>NZ_JAJHNP010000025.1 GCF_020819595.1 Streptomyces barringtoniae | reverse complement strand
AGGCGACCTCGCCGCCCTCCTCGCCGGCGGCGACACCTGGACCGTCATCGGCTGAGACGCCTACGGCTTGGCTATGAGGCCCGGGACCGGACGGCCCGGGCCTCGTCGTATGCCCGACGGGCGCCGAGCACGTCGTCCATGCGCCGCTGGGTCCACCGGGCCAGCGCGCTCACCTGCTCCGCCGCCTCGCGGCCCAGCCCGGTCAGCGAGTAGTCGACACGCGGCGGGATGACGGGCTTGGCGTCCCGGTGGACGAGACCGTCGCGCTCCAGGGTCTGGAGGGTCTGCGTGAGCATCTTCTCGCTGACGCCACGCCCGCCGAGGCTGCCGATCGCCCGGCGCAGTTCGCTGAACCGATACGGGCGGTCGAGGAGCTGGATCAGCACCAGCACCCCCCAGCGGCTGGTGACGTGCTCCAGGACCAGGCGGTGGGGGCACATGGCCTCACCGTCGCTCTTCCACTGACTTACCGACATGCCAGTACCTTACTTCAAAGTGGGTACTTTCATTCAGTTAGCGCCCCTCCTAGGGTGAGTGCCATACGAGACACACGGCATCCCACAAGGAGTTCCGAACCATGAGCATCGTCGTCACCGGAGCCACCGGACACCTCGGCCGGCACGTCGTGGAGCAACTGCTGGAGAAGGTTCCCGCGGAGGAGATCACCGCCGTCGTGCGCGACGAGGTGAAGGCCGCCGACTTCGCGGCCCGCGGGGTGCAGCTCGCCGTCGCCGACTACAACGCGCCCGAGACCTTCGACGGCCTGTTCTCCGCGGGTGACAAGGTCCTGCTGATCTCCGGCAACGAGTTCGACAAGGGCAGGGTGCGGCAGCACGAGGTCGTCATCGACGCCGCGAAGGCCGCCGGGGTGGCGCTGCTCGCCTACACCAGCGCCCCGGGCAGCCTGACGGCCGCGCTCGCGGACGACCACCGCGCGACGGAGGAGGTGCTGCTCGCCGCCGGCCTGCCGTACACCCTGCTGCGCAACGGCTGGTACCACGAGAACTACACCGAGAACCTGGCCCCGGTACTGGAGCACGGCGCGGTCGTCCAGGCCGCCGGTGACGGCCGGGTCTCCTCGGCCGCCCGCGCCGACTACGCCGCCGCCGCGGTCGCGGTGCTGACCGGCGAGGGCCACGAGAACAAGACGTACGAGCTGGGCGGCGACGAGGCGTGGAGCTTCGCCGAGTACGCGGCCGAGCTGAGCCGGCAGACCGGCAAGGAGATCGCCTACACCCCGGTCTCCGTCGAGGCCTTCGCCGGCATCCTGACCGGCGCCGGGCTGCCCGGGCCGCTGGCCGCGATCCTGGCCGGCGTGGACGCCTCGGTCGAGAAGGGCGAGCTGGTGGTGTCCTCCGGGGACCTGTCGCGGCTGATCGGCCGTCCCACCAGCCCGCTGGCGGAGGCGGTCGCCGCCGCGCTCAAGGGCTGAGCCGTCCGGCCCCTGTCACCGCCGGACGCCCCTCGCCATCCGACACCCCTCGAACTGTCATGACCGTATGGCGATACGGCCATGACAGTGAGGGGTGCTCGGCGCTACCTTCGTTCCCGCGTGACCTGATGCGAGAGGGAGGGCCCGTGGCCGGGAAGTCCAAGGGTGAGCACCGGATAGGCCTGCTGAACGGCTTCGCCGCCTACGGCATGTGGGGCCTCGTGCCCTTGTTCTGGCCCCTGCTGAAACCCGCCGGGGCGGTCGAGATCCTCGCCCACCGCATGGTGTGGTCCCTGGTCGTCGTCGCCGTCGCCCTGCTCTTCGTACGGCGCTGGGCGTGGGCCGGGCAGTTGCTGCGCCAGCCGCGCCGGCTCGGGCTCATCGCCGTCGCCGCCGCCGTCATCACCGTCAACTGGGGCGTCTACATCTGGTCCGTGAACTCCGGCCATGTGGTCGAGGCATCCCTCGGGTACTTCATCAACCCACTGGTGACCATCGCGATGGGCGTGCTGCTGCTGAAGGAGCGGCTGCGGCCCACGCAGTGGGCGGCGGTCGCCACCGGCCTGGCCGCCGTCGTCGTCCTGACCGTCGGCTACGGCCGGCCGCCGTGGATCTCGCTCGTCCTCGCGTTCTCCTTCGCCACCTACGGCCTGGTCAAGAAGAAGGTCGCCCTGGGCGGCCTGGAGTCGCTGGCCGCCGAGACCGCGATCCAGTTCCTGCCCGCGCTCGGCTATCTGCTGTGGCTCGGCGCGCACGGCAAGGCCAGCTTCCTGAACGACGGGACGGGGCACGCCGCCCTGCTCGCCTCCACCGGCCTGGTCACCGCACTGCCCCTGGTCTGCTTCGGCGCGGCGGCGATCCGCGTGCCCCTGTCCACGCTGGGCCTGCTGCAGTACCTGGCGCCCGTCTTCCAGTTCCTGCTCGGCATCCTCTACTTCCACGAGGCCATGCCGCCCGAGCGCTGGGCCGGGTTCGCGCTGGTCTGGCTGGCGCTGATGCTGCTCACGGGCGACGCGCTGCGCGCCGCGCGCAGGCCGAGGGAACCTCTCGGCCCGCCGCGCGTGGAGACACCCGACGCCGCACCCGCGGAAGCCTGAACCGGCGGGTCTCCGAACCGGCGGGCATGTGATCCGGGGGGCATGAGATCCGTGTGGACGCCGCTGATGTCGGTGCCCGCCGCCGATGTCAGTGCTCCCGCCGATGTCAGTGCTCGCCGCTATAAGTGGTGAGCATGTCGACTCAACCACCCGCCGAGGCCCCCGTCCCGCTGCACTGGAAGCTCGTCATCGACGCGGCCGACCCGCACGCCCAGGCCGACTTCTGGGCCGCCGCGCTGCACTACACGGCCGAGGACAACAGCGCCCTGGTCGAACGGCTGCTGTCCCTGGGCGCGTTGCCTGCCGAGGCCGCGGTCGAGCACCACGGCCGCCCCGCCTTCCGTGACCTGATCGCCGTACGGCACCCCGACGACCCGTACGACCCGGAGAGCGGCACCGGGCTCGGGCGGCGGCTGCTGTTCCAGCGCGTGCCGGAGCAGAAGGCCGTCAAGAATCGGCTCCACCTCGACCTGCACGCCGGTGCGGGCCGGCGCGCCGACGAGGTGGCACGGCTCCGGGCGCTGGGCGCACGGGTACTGAACGAGGTGAGGGAACCCTCGGGTACGTGGGTGGTGATGGCGGACCCGGAGGGCAACGAGTTCTGCGTGCAGTAGGGCTGTCGCGGGTTACGGCTGTGCGGCGCGGGCCGCTCGGTCGGTCAGGCGGACCATGCGGGCGCGGGCGGACTCCAGCGGGCGCGGGTCGTCGGCGGCGGGACCCGGCTCGGTGGCGAGGTCGGCCCACAGTTCGATCAGGTCGCGGCCCAGCCGCAGGCCCTCCTCGGGATCGCGCACCGCACGCCACGCTGTCGCCGCGCTCTGCACGTTGCCGTAGGCGGCCTCCGTGTCCCGCGCCTGCCGGCGCAGCCGGGCGAGGTCCAGGGACTGCCGGCAGGCGCCGACCGGGTCGCCTGCCAAGTAGGCGATGTAGGCGGACAGTTCGCGCAGGTGCAGCACCTCGGCATGGCGGGGGCCCAGCACGCTGGTCGCCTCGATGACGGTACGGTCGGCGAGTTGCGCCGCCGCCTCGATACGGCCGGAGCGCACCGCCTCGTTGAGCCGCGTCATCGGCCCGGTGAGCAACTCGGCCCCCTCCGCGGTCTCGGTGACGGGCACGTCCGCGAGCACTTCCTCGGCGACGGCGTCGAAGCCCCGCGCGGGAGTGGGAGTCGGGGTGGGGGCGGGCTCGGGCTCGGAGACCTCGACCAGGGGCGCGGGGGCCTTCGTGACCGACATGACCGGCGCGGGGCCGAACTGCCCCGTCGGCGCCTGCACGATCCCGGCCGGCACGGGCGCCGGCTGCTTCACCGGGGGCACATCCCGCAGCCCCTCCGGCGAAGGCACGGTCACCTGTGAAGACGCGGCCACCTGTGAAGACGCGGCTACCTGTGAGGCCGTGCCCGCCGCGGTCGGCCGCGCCGGCGAGGCCACGCCCGCCGCACCCGGCTTCGCCGGCGCGGCCACCCGTACCGCCCGCCCCGTGACCCGGCTGGAGCCGTCCGCCGAGACCTCCAGGGGAACCATGCAGCCCGCGCGGTCGTCGTGGATCGTGGCGCGTATGGGGGTGCCGACGCTGATGGCCAGCCGCTGAAGGTGGTTGAGGACGGCCTGCTGGATCTCCTCGCCCGGCGCCGCCACCACCGACGTCCCGCCGACCGACGCGCCTCCCGCGCCGAACACCCGGACCGGTACCACCGTCGGATGCGCCACGGGCTGCTGCGCCCGCCTCTTCTCGAAGCTGACTCGAGACATCGGTTTTCCCTCACTCCCCCGGCGCCGCGATCCGGTCGTACGCGTCCTGCCAACCAGTGTGTCGGCTCCCTGCGGTTTCCGCGTCACCGCAGCGTCACAGCCTCGCACCAGCCGCACGCTGGCGCAGATTGCTTGCGTGTGCATAAAATGCACGTGTCTTTATCCGTCGTACGTCAGCACGCCCCCGGGGGACCCATGCGCCGTCGTTTTCTCTTTGTCCTGGGCAGTGCCCGCGCCGAGGGCAACACCGAGCTGCTGGCCCGCGCGGCGGCCGAGCAGCTGCCCGGCGATGCCGAACAGCGCTGGCTCCGCCTGGCCGAGCATCCGCTGCCCGACTTCGCGGACCTGCGGCACGACAGCGAGCATGTACGGCCGACGGCGGACAGCGCCGCCGGTCTGCTGCTGGACGCAACGCTCGCGGCCACGGACATCGTGATCGCCTCGCCGCTGTACTGGTACTCGGTGTCCGGCCTCACCAAGCGCTACCTGGACCACTGGTCGGGCTGGCTGCGCATCCCGGGTGTCGACTTCAGGGCGACCCTGGCCGGCCGCACGCTCTGGGGCATCGCCGCGCTCGCCCACGTCGAGCAGTCGGTCGCCGAGCCCTACATCGGCACGCTCAACAACTCGGCCGCCTACATGGGGATGCGCTTCGGCGGCGTGCTGCTGGGCAACGGCAGCGCCCCGGGTGACGTGCTGAAGGACACCGACGCGCTGGCACGCGCGAAGACGTTCTTCGCCCAGGACGCGCCCCTCGCGCGCTTCCCGTACGAGGCGTCGGCCGGGTAGGCCTACGCGCTGATGTCCTTCGTCGTGAACCGCGCCCAGGCCGCCGAGCCGAACACGGCCGCGTACAGCGCCTGGAGGTCGAGGTTCTTCACCAGGTCGTCCCAGTAGACGGGGTCGCGGACCAGGTCGGCGAAGGACAGCCAGTAGTGCGAGAACAGATACGGCCGCAGCGCGTGCAACTGGGGTATCTGGTCCAGGATCTGGACCGTGATGAGTATGCCGACGGTGGTCGCCATCGCCGCGATGCCGCTGTTCGTGAGCGTCGACACGAACAGGCCGAGCGCCGCGATGCCGACCAGCGAGGCGGCGACCACCAGGGCGATCAGCAGGGCCCGGCCGAGGCCCTCGGCGAAGCTGATCCGGGTGCCGGATATGGTCGTGAGGTCGCCCAGCGGGAAGAGCAGCGCGCCCACGATCAGCGCCGAGCCGGCCACGATCAGTGTGGCCAGCAGGCAGAAGGCCATCACCGTCGTGTACTTGGTGAGCAGCAGCCGGGTGCGGCCGGCCGGGGCGACCAGCAGATAGCGCAGGGTGCCCGCGCCCGCCTCGCCCGCTATCGCGTCGCCCGCGACGACCCCGACGGCCATCGGCAGGAAGAACGGCAGGGTCGCGGCCAGCGCCGTGAACACCAGGAACAGGCCGTTGTTGGTGATCTGCGTCATGAACGCCGGGCCCTGGCCGCTGTGGTCCACCGTCCTGCCGCCCCGCGTCTGGATCTTCACGGCGATCCCGACCAGCACCGGCACGGCGGCCAGCACCCCGAGCAGGGCGAGCGTGCGCCAGCGGCGGAGGGTCGTGACGAGTTCGCTGCGCAGCAGCCCGAGCGTCCACAGGGGGCTCGGCCGGCGGGCGGCGGATGCGGCGACCGCCTCGGACACGGGGACCGTCTCAGCCCGCGACATCGAAACCCTCCCCCGTCAGCGCCACGAACGCGTCCTCCAGCGAGGCCCGTTCGACCGTGAACCCCCGGACCCTGACCTCCGCCGCCACCAGGGCCGCGTTCACCTCGGCGAGGTCCCGCGCGGGCGGTTCGCCGGTGACCCGGTCGCCGTCGGCGGTGACGTCCCCGACGCCCTGCTCCTTCAGCACCCGGGCCGCCTCGGCCGGATCCGGGGTGGTCACCACCAGCCGTCCCCGCGCCCCGGCCGCCAGGTCGGCCACCGCGCCCTGGGTGACCAGCCGGCCCCGCGCCATGACCGCCGCGTGGGTGCAGACCTGCTCGATCTCGTCGAGGAGGTGGGAGGAGAGGAAGACGGTCGTTCCGTCGGCGGCCAGCTCACGGATCAGGCTGCGGATCTCGCGCATGCCCTGCGGATCGAGGCCGTTGGTGGGCTCGTCCAGGACGAGCAGCCGGCGCGGCTGGAGCAGCGCGGCGGCCAGACCGAGGCGCTGTCTCATGCCCAGCGAGTACGCCTTCGCCTTCTTGCCGGCGGCGGCCGCGAGGCCCACCCGGTCCAGGGCGGCGGCGACGCGGGCGTGCCGGGTACGGGGGTCGGCGGTCGGGTCGGCGGCGTCGTAGCGCAGCAGGTTGTCCCGGCCGGAGAGGAAGCCGTACAGCGCGGGGCCCTCGATGAGCGCGCCGACCTGCGGGAGGACGGCACGGGCCGCCCGGGGCATCGGGCGGCCCAGTACGCGGACCGTGCCCGCCGTGGGCTCGATCAGGCCCATCAGCATGCGGATGGTGGTGGTCTTGCCCGAGCCGTTCGGACCGAGGAAGCCGAAGACGCTGCCCGCCGGGACGGTCAGGTCGAGGCCGTCGACGGCGAGCTGTCCGCCGCGGTAGCGCTTGGTGAGGCCGCGGGTGGCGATGACGCTCGCCTCGACCGACCCCGGGGCAGGCTTCCCCGCATCCTCCGGCTGCCCCGGGGCACGGTTCCCCGCATCCCCCGCCTCCCGCTCCGTGGCGGACGGTCCGTCCATCGGCTCCCCCTCGATTCGCGCCTCCCGTGAAGGGTGAACGTACGGTCACGGTCCGTAGTGCCCGGAAGGGGTCACTTTCCCTCGTTCGCCGCCTTCACCAGGGCGTCCTTGGTCACCGCGCCGGCGTACACCTTGCCGTCGTCGGTGATCAGGGCGTTGACCAGGCGGGTGGAGAAGACCGTCCCCTTGCCGAACTTCCCGGAGACCTTCTCGCCGAGCGAGCCGAGGAAGCCACCGAAGTCACCGCCACGGGAGCCGGTCGGCAGGCCGCCCTTGGCGCCGGTGTCGAAGGTGGCGATGGACGTCCAGCCCTCGCCGAGGACGTCGGCGCCGTTCATGCCCTTGGCGAAGTCCCGGCCGGGCTCCGGCGCGTGCTTGTGAGCCGCGGAGTCCTTCTTCTCCTCCGTCACCTTCGCCCCCTTGGGAGGGGTGAAGTCGAAGGTGGAGGCGGCCGGCTTGGCGAAGGAGACCTGGGTGAAGCCCACGTCGAGGACGGCGGCGCCGCCGCTCTTCGGCGTCAGCGTGAACTTCAGCGGCGTACCCGTCTTCGCATCGACGGCGATGCTGATGGCGCCGACCGTGGTGCCGGACTGCCTGGGCTTGATCAGCAGCTTGTAGGCGTCGCGGCCGGCGACCCGCTCGGTGCCGTCGACGGTGACGGACGTGGTGCCGTCCACCGACTTCAGCGCCTGGTCGGCGAAGTCCTTCGGCGTGGCCGGGGGCTCGGCCCTGTGCTCCTTGCCGGAGTCGGCCGAGGTGCCGTGGTACACGTCGTTGGTCTTGCTGTCGTAGCCCCACACGTTCTTGCCGTTGTGGATGAGGCTGTACTCGGAGCCGCTCTCCAGCAGCGACAGCTTCTGCTTCTCGGGGCCGTCGGCGGCGACGCGCAGCGTGTGCGTGCCGGAGACCAGCGAGGTGAGCTGGGACCGCGGGTCGGCGGAGGAGCCGTCGCCGGAGCCCTTGCCGGCGGCGGAGGACAGGTTGTTCGCCAGGCCGCCGAGGTCGGGCAGGCCGAGGTCGGTGTCGATCCGCACGGTGCCGGACATCTGCTGCACGTCCGACTTGGCGATCTTCTCGATGAGCTGCTGCGCCGTGATCCTGGGCAGGTCGGGGTCGCCGGAGGCGGCGAGCGCCGGGACCAGACCGATCGTGGCCGCCGCGACCCCCACCACGGCGACCGGGACCGCGTAACGGGCAGCCTTGCGCCGTGCGGCGTGCCGCTCCTCGTCCCCCGCGGCGTCCACTCGCGCGGCATCCACTGCGTCGTCGGATTCGTACGGTGCCATGTGTGCCTTACCTCCGTCGTCGGCGGCGGCTGTTCTCACGCTGGTCCACCAGAGCCGCCATTCTCACCCGAATCGGTGAGGAGTGGTGATTTCCGTTGCTTCCATCTCACCAAATCAGCCATGAGGAAGCGTCAGACCTCGGAGCCAACTCCGCGTACGACTGCGGTATGACACGCAGGGGCCTGGACTCCACCAACCCGTAGGGGTCTCACCGGAACGGAGGGCCCCGTACGGGGTCGCCGAAGGCGTGCCGTGGCGTACAGCCGAAACCCGGTGAGCCGCACAGCCGGCGGCGGGGTGTCGTGCCGGATCAGCCGGCGCGGTGCACCACCGCGTCACACAGCTCCAACAGCGCGGCCTTGGCGTCGCACTCCCGCAGCGGCACCAGCGCGGCGCGGGCCTCCTCCGCGTACCGGACGGTGTCCCGGCGGGCCTGCTCCAGCGCGGGGTGGGCGCGCAGCGCGGCCAGTGCCTCGGCGTGCCGGGCGTCGTCGCTGAGGTCGGAGTCGAGCAGCTCGCACAGCGCGATGTCCTCGGGCAGCCCGAGGCGCGCGGCGCGCTCGCGCAGCCGGAGCACGGGCAGGGTCGGGATGCCCTCGCGCAGGTCGGTGCCCGGGGTCTTGCCGGACTCGTGGGAGTCGGAGGCGATGTCCAGGACGTCGTCGGCGAGCTGGAAGGCCACCCCGAGCCGCTCGCCGTACTGGGTGAGCACGTCCACGACCGTCTCGTCGGCCCCGGACATCATCGCGCCGAACCGGCAGGAGACCGCCACCAGCGAGCCCGTCTTGCCGCCGAGCACGTCCAGGTAGTGTTCGACCGGGTCGCGGCCGTCGGAGGGGCCGGCGGTCTCGAGGATCTGGCCGGTGACCAGCCGCTCGAAGGCGAGGGCCTGCACCCGGACCGCCTCGGGGCCGAGGTCGGCGAGGATCTGGGAGGCGCGCGCGAAGAGGAAGTCGCCGGTGAGGACCGCGACGGAGTTGCCCCATCGGGTGTTGGCGCTGTCCACGCCGCGCCGCACGGCCGCCTCGTCCATGACGTCGTCGTGGTACAGCGTGGCCAGGTGGGTCAGCTCCACGACCACGGCCGAGGGCACGATGCCCGGCGCGTAGGGGTCGCCGAACTGGGCCGCGAGCATCACGAGCAGCGGCCGGAACCGCTTCCCGCCTGCCCGTACGAGGTGCTGCGCGGCCTCCGTGATGAACGGGACCTCACTCTTGGTGGCCTCGAGCAAGCCTTCCTCGACAGCCGCCAATCCGGCCTGGACATCGGCTTCCAGAGCCTGGTCCCGCACGCTCAGCCCGAACGGCCCGACGACGGTCACGAGGGGTCTCCTGTCTGCTGGTGTCTGCTGGCGATTACACGGTTTGTCGATAGGTCGTTGCCATCACTCAAGTCAGCGTATCCGGTCCTGTTTCGATCACCGATAGCGCCCACCGGTCCAGCCTGGGCGGTATCGGATCACGACCGGTATGTTTTTGATCAAGTGATAAGAGCGGACATTTTCGACTTAACAGGAATCCACACCGTTTGTCGCGAGCCGACGGGGCGAGCGGAGTAATACCCACGCCCCAGACAACGACAGGCGCCGCGTCACGGGTTCCACCACCACCCGCCCGACGCACCGCGAATCCCTCATGTCGGATTTGAAATACTTTGTTATTTCGTGAGTTGGGTCACGCGCGACCTCCGGCGACACAGACCCGTCAGGCCACCTCCCGCCTTGCCCCGTCCGCGAGTTGAGGATTGGCAAACGCAAAGGATCAAGTACCCCAAACGGCACACACCAAGGTCAAATAGGACGTTGTGTGACTCGGCCCCTTGTTCCCGACATGTGCTCTCGCATACGTTCCGGGCCGTCGGGCGGACGCCGAATCCTGCCGCCGCCCGCGTAACCCATCGACGAACTCATTCGTACGGCAGGAGCGGGGGACCCAGGTAAGTCCGCCGGACCGGACGGCACACGCCGCGCCGGGACGGCTAGGGGTGAAGCCATGCCTTCTCACGAAGGCGCGGCCGGGCACCTCCCCGCCCGAACCCGACAGCTCACCTCGCAGGCGCCGGAGAGGACTTCCCCATGCCCGCTGCCGCTCAGCACCACCGCACCCGCACCACCCGCCTCGCCCGCGCCCTCGCCGTCGCCGGCACCGGTGCCGCAGTCCTCGCTGTGTCGCTCGTCGGCGCCACCAGCGCCTCCGCGGCCACCGGCACGACCACCAAGGCGGCCTCCACCACCCTCGCCGGGTACCCGAACAACCTCGACGGCTGGATCCGCGAGTCCCTCGCGATCATGGCCCAGAAGGGCATCCCGGGCACCTACAACGGCATTCACCGCAACATCGTGCGGGAGTCCTCCGGCAACCCCAAGGCCATCAACCTCTGGGACTCCAACGCCGCCGCGGGCATCCCCTCCAAGGGCCTGCTCCAGGTGATCGACCCGACCTTCAACGCGTACCACGTGGCCGGCACCTCCTTCGACCCCTACGACCCGGTCGCCAACATCACCGCGGCCTGCAACTACGCCGCCGCCCGGTACGGGTCGATCGACAACGTGTTCAGCGCGTACTGACGGTTCCGCTGACCGGCACGGCATCGGCCGTCCGGCGTGTGCCCACACCTGACGGAGGGGCATCCGCCGGGCGGCCGTCGCTCCTTCCGGGGACGGCCGTGCGCCCGGGAGGACCATGCCCCGGGGACGGTCGTGGACAGGGAGGGCCGGTACCGGGGACGGTCGTGTACTGATGTTCCGGTCAGTCGGTCGGGAACAGTCTTTCGAGGACGACGGCGACGCCGTCGTCCTCGTTCGACAGGGTGATCTCGTCGGCCGCCGTCTTGAGTTCGGGATGCGCGTTGGCCATGGCCACCCCGTGTCCGGCCCAGTCGAACATCGGGATGTCGTTGGGCATGTCGCCGAACGCCAGCGCCTCCTCCGCCGCGATGCCGAGCCGCTCGGCGCCCAGCGCGAGACCGGTCGCCTTGGTCACCCCGGACGGCTGGAGCTCCACGGTCCCCGGCCCGGACATGGTGACCGTGGCCAGCGAGCCCACCACCGCGCGCGCGACGGCCGCCAACTCGTCGTCGGACAGGCCGGCGTGGCGCAGCAGGACCTTGCTGATCGGCGCGCACCACAGGTCGTCGCGCCGGCCGACCCGGACCGCGGGCAGGGTCGGGTGCGGCATCCGGTAGCCGGGTTCGATGAGCGTGAGCCCGTCCACCCCGTCCTGGTCGACGGCCGCGTACACCTGCCCCACCTCGGCCTCGATCTTGCCGAGCGCAGTCTCGGCCAGCTCCCGGTCCAGCCGGACCGACCACAGCAGGCGGCCGGTCCCGGCGTCGTAGACCTGTGCGCCCTGCCCGCACACCGCGAGCCCCGTGCAGCCGAGGTTTGCCAGTAGCGGCCGTACCCGCGGGGCCGGGCGGCCCGTCACCACCAGGTGCCGGGCACCGGCCCGCGCCACCCGCGCGAGCGCGGCGAGCGACCGGTCGGAGACCGTGTCGTCGCCGCGCAGCAGCGTTCCGTCCAGGTCGGTGGCGATCAGTGCATACGCGGGGGTGGCTGCCATGATCAGAGAATACGGATACCGGGCCCCGCCGACTCACCTTGTCGTCCTGCGCACTTACGTACCAGTCCACCCCAAGTAGGGTGTCCCGGCCCCTCGTTGATGACGCGGACCAGCCCGGTCGGCGGCTTCAGCCGTGGGCCGACGCCAGGTGTTTCGTCAGCCGCGGCGAGGCGAACTCCGTGCCGCAGACGAAACGCATCACCGGGCCGTACGACGACGCCGCCGGCAGACCGGTGAAGTACAGGCCGGGAACGGACGAGACGAAGCCCGGACCGAGCTTCGGCGTGCCGCGGCTCACCGCGAGCCTGGTGCGCAGCTCGTGGCCGAGGAAGTCCATGGCCGCGATGTCGACGCGGTAGCCGGTGGCGGCGATGACGTGGTCGGCGGTGAGCCGCTCGAGGTGCCCGCCGTGGGTGCGGACGGTCAGGACGGGGCTTCCGTCCGGAGCCTCCGCGCTCACCACCCGCGCCACGTCCTGCACCTGCACGGCGCTCTCGAAGCGCTCTCGCAGCCACCAGGCGCCGAGCGGACCGAGGACCCGGCGGACCAGGAAGTGGCGGGTGCCCTCGGGCAGATACCGGTAGGGGTGCGGATAGTAGCTGAACGCCCACAGCGACCAGGCGCGGCCGAACGGCGACTCGGGGCGCAGCTTGGGCTGCTGCCAGGGCGGCGCGCCGAAGGCGACCCGGCCGCGGCCGCGCGCGACGACACGCACGCGTGCCCCCGCCTCGGCGGCGAGCGCCGCCGTCTCCAGCGCGGACTGGCCGGCGCCGACCACGATGAGCTCCTTGCCGGCGAAACGGCTCAGGTCGTGGTGCTGGGAGCTGTGCGAGACCGGGCCGGTGGGCGCCGGTCCGTCGGCCGCCGCTCCCGCGAGCTCCGCCGGCAGGTGCGCGAGCCCCGACAGGCCGGTGGCGACGACGACGGCGCGCGCGGTGAACGTCTCCCCCGAGTCCAGCTTCAGCTCGAAGCCGCCGCTCTTGTCGCGGTCCACGGAGACGACCCGCACCTGCTCCAGTTCGGGGACCAGTTTCTGCTGGAACCACTCGCCGTAGGAGGTGAACGTCTCCACCGGGATGATGTCCTCGTCGGCCACCAGGCGGCGGATACCGGCCGCGTCGCAGTAGTCGGCGAGGGTGTGGCCGGGCTGCGGGCAGTCGAGGTTCGAGGCGGCGGGCGTGGACTTAAGGAGCATGCCCTCGGGCATGTGGTCGCGCCAGCTGACCATGGGGTCGCCGAAGACGCGGACGGGGATGCCGCGCGCCCGCAGATGGGCGGCGGTGGACAGGCCGAACGGCCCGGCCCCGATGACTGCAACCGGTCGAGTCACGAAGTCCCTCCCCAGGACATGGTGCACGCCACTCTTTGTGTGGCTTTGCCTACTTCGTGGAGGTGCCGCTGCCGCGGCGGTTCGTCCGCCACAGCTGATAGAGGTGCTTCGCGCCCGGGCGCACGAAGCGGGCCAGCATCGTGAGGAAGGGCAGCGGGTCGTCACCCGCGAGCCAGGCCAGCTCCGTCCCGCTCGCCTTCGCCGGAGCGTGCGGCGTCGTATAGCCGCTGCGGCGGTAGGCGAGGAGGGCGGGCAGGTCGATGTTCTCCACGATGTACCGGTGGCCGGCGCGCTGTTCCCCCTCCGGAACGGGGCGGCCGGTCAGGTTCAGATGCATGGCGCGTACGACGTCCACACCCGACTCGTTCTCGAACAGCCGGAACTGGGCGCCCATGCGCGGGTTGAAGTCGAGGAGCTTGTACTGTCCGTCGCGCCGGTCGAAGCGCAGGTCGAGGTCGATGATGCCGCTGTAGCCGATCTGTTTGATGAAACGTGCGGCGAGGTCGGTGAGTTCCGGGTTGTCGACGACGTACGCGTTCGCCGTCATGCCGGCGTGCGGCGGCCACGAGCGGACCTTGACGCCGGTGAACAGCGCGAGGGGGCTCGCGTCCTGGTCGAAGCAGGCGTGCACGATCCAGTCCTCGGCCTCCTCGCGCGGCAGGTACTCCTGGAGGATCACGCCGGGTTCCTCGCCCCAGTCACGGGCGAGGGAGAGCAACCCCGCGCGCGTGGCGATCTTCGTGGTGCCGTTGACAGCGGGCTTGCTGCGCCGGACGAACGCCTCCCGGTTCTTGGCCACCACCGGGAAGCGGGCCGTGTCGGCGAAGGCGACGACGTCCTGGTAGGACTCCGGGAACGCCGACGCGGGGGTCGCGATGCCGTGCTCCAGGCACAGTTCGTGCAGCCCCTGCTTGCTGGCGAGCCGGCGCGGCAGCGCGGGGTCGACGCGCGGGAAGAGAAAGGAACCGGCCAGCTCGTCCTGGTGCTCGGCGATCAGTACGGCGGCCTCCTCGTCGGTCGGGACGAGGACGGCGGGGCGGCCGATGCGGCGGCCGATGCGCAGCAGGCCCTCGACCAGCCGGCCCGGGTCCTCCGCACCGGTCGTCGGCCACACGAAGGCCTTCTTCAGATAGCGGGAGGAGGCCGCGGGCGTGTAGGCGTCCTCGGTGATGGCGTACATGGGCACGCCGAGCCGGCCCAGGCTGCGGATCGCGCCGACGCCGCCGTGGTGCAGCGGATAATCGCCGAACTTGACGATCAGTCCTGGTACGTCCCGGTCCGCCTCGAACGGCACACCGACGGTGTCTCCGGCCACGGGTCCCCCCACGTGTCCCCCCAATGGAACGGACCCACCCCGTCCGTGTCCCCAAAGGACGCTAAGCCGGAATTGCCCCCTCCGACAAGGTCTATTCGGACATTGCGAACTCTTTAGGCAGGGTGCGAGCAACCTTTCGAAGGCGGCGCGACACGCACGTTTCGGGCACTGTGACGGGCGCCGCAGGGGACTCTGCCCAAGACACGCATCACGGCCGTAACGTGTGGCGCGACCACATGGAACGAGCGCCATGCACGGCCCGGATGAGAGTGAGGCAGCACCCCATGCCCCCCTTCGACGTCCCCGAGGGCGACCCCTTCGGCCCGCACAACCTTCCCTATGGCGTGTTCTCGCCCTCCGGCAGCACGGAGCGGAGGGTCGGAGTCCGGCTCGGGGACCAGGTCCTCGACGCGGGCGCCGCGGCCGCCGCCCTCGGCTCGCCGCACCACGCGCTGCTCGCGCGGCCCACCCTCAACGCACTGCTCGCCGCCGGCCGCCCGGCCTGGACGGAGGTACGGCGCGCCGTCACGGCCTGGGTCACGGACCCCGCGCACCGCGAGGCCGTCGAGCCCCTGTTCCACCCGCTGTCCGAGGTGACCCTGCACCTGCCCTTCGAGGTGGCGGACTACGTCGACTTCTACGCCTCGGAGAACCACGCCCGCAACGTCGGCCGGATCTTCCGCCCGGACGCCGAGGACTCCCTCACCCCCAACTGGAAGCACCTGCCGATCGGTTACCACGGCCGCTCCGGCACGGTCGTCGTCTCCGGCACGGACGTCGTACGGCCGTCCGGGCAGCGCAAGGCCCCCGCGGACCCGGCACCCGTCTTCGGCCCGTCGATCCGGCTGGACATCGAGGCCGAGGTCGGCTTCGTCGTGGGCGTGCCGTCCGAGCTGGGCCGGTCGGTCGCGCTCGGCGACTTCCGCGAGCACGTCTTCGGGCTGTGCCTGCTAAACGACTGGTCCGCGCGGGACATCCAGGCCTGGGAGTACGTCCCCCTCGGCCCCTTCCTCGGCAAGTCCTTCGCGACCTCGGTGTCGGCGTGGATCACTCCGCTGGAAGCGCTGGAGCACGCGCGCGTGGCGCCTCCGGAGCGCACGCACCCGCTGCTGCCCTACCTGGACGACTCCGCGCCGGGCATCGAGCCCGGCGGCTACGACATGCGGATCTCCATCGCCATCAACGGCCATGTGGTCTCCGAGCCGCCGTTCTCCACGATGTACTGGACCGCGGCCCAGCAGCTCGCCCACATGACGGTGAACGGCGCCTCGCTGCGCACCGGCGACCTGTACGGCTCGGGCACGGTGAGCGGACCCGAGGAGCGCCAGCGCGGCTCACTGCTGGAGCTGACCTGGAACGGCCGCGACCCCCTGGAACTCCCGGAGGGCAAGCGGGCCTTCCTGGAGGACGGCGACGTGGTGACCCTGACGGCCTGGGCCCCCGGCGCGGACGGGCACCGGATCGGGCTGGGGGAGGTCAGCGGACGCGTCGTTGCCGGCTGAGCGACGCCAGGGCGCGCGGCGCCGGCCGAGGGGCGTCGGGGCGACCGGCGCCTTGTAGCAAGAGACCGGCAAGTCCGCCGCAGCGAGCAACTTGGACTCCTGGAGGCGGTGCGGCAAGCCCTGCAGGACCGGGAGCCGTCGGGCTGCCCGTCCTGCGGGGCGGGCAAGCGGGCACGCCCGGGAGCAGGCAGCCGAATGCGCGCAGCGGATCACTGCCCGAGACCTGACTCCCGCCGCCCCGCACCGTCATACTGGGCGCGGACACGCACCGCGCGAGCTGCCCTTGGCGCGTCGCCCCGCACCACCCGCACCACATGACACCCGCACAACTCTCCGACGAGGAACCGGAGCCCCGGCATGACCGTCTGCCTGCTCCTGCTGAGCGTCGTCGCCCTGACGGCCGCCCTGCCGGCGCCGCGCGCCCTGACCCGTGCCGCCTGGCCCGAACGGGAACCCGTGGTCGCGCTGTGGGTGTGGCAGTGTCTGGTCGCCACCGTCCTGCTGTGCTGCCTGGCCGCACTGGTCCTGGGTACGGCGGCCGTCTTCCACACCGTCCGCGACCGCGTGTTCGCCCCAGCCCCGCCCTCCGTCACCGCCGCCTACGGCCTCTCCTCGGCGCCGGTGTGGTCCGCCACCCTCACCGTGCTGCTGGCCTGCGGGGCCGCCTGGACGACGGCGATGCTGGCGCGAGAACTCTTCGAGGCCCGCCGCAGCCGTGGCCAGGCCCGCGCGCAGCTGCGAGAGCGCGCCCCCGACCTGCCGGCCGGACTACCGGCGGCACGCGGCCCGATGCTGGTACTGGAGGACGAGTACCCGGACGCCTGGTGGATGCCGGGGCACCCGCCGCAGCTGGTCGTCACCACCGGCGCGCTCCACCGGCTCACCGACCACCAACTGGACGCCGTCCTCACCCACGAGCGCGGGCACGCGCGTGCCCACCACGACTGGCTGCTGCACCTGTCCACCGCACTCGCCACGGGCTTCCCGCGCGTGCCGCTGTTCGCCCACTTCTGCGACCAGACGCACCGCCTGGTCGAGCTGGCCGCCGACGACACGGCGTCCCGGCGCTGCGGCCACCTCACCACGGCCCTCGCGCTGATCGAGTTGAACCAGCACCGGGGTGTCCTGTCCTGCGACTCCAGCCGCCGTCTCCTCGGCGAACGAGTGGACCGGCTGCTGGAGCCGCCGCCACGGCTGCTGCGCCGGCACCGGGCCCTGACGACGACGGTGGCCGCTCTGGTGCCGTTGCTGCCGCTTCTCATCACGTTCGCGCCGGGACTGACGGCACTGTCCTGACGGCATTGACCCGGGCGGTGCGCCGAGTGGCAGATGTTGCCGCCCGGAGAGGAGAACCCGCAGGTCAGAGGCATATTCAACGCGCCCTCACCTGGCGCAACACTCCAGCAACACGACTTTCCCTACCGCATCGGTATGGTTCCAGCCATGCCACCCACCGACCGTCCCCGAGAGCACGCGGGTCAGGGCGCCGCGACCACGGTCGCCGCCCACCGCACGCGTCGTCGGCTGCGCGCGGACCGGGCCCGGCAGCTCGCCGATCTGCTGCGCCACCAGATCCTCACCGGCGCCTTCCAGAACGGCCCCCTCCCCCACGAGTCCGCCCTCGCCGCCGACTACCGCGCCTCCCGCAACACCGTTCGCCAGGCCCTGGACCTCCTCAGGGCCGAGGGTCTGGTGGAACGGCTGCCCGGAGTCGGCACCGTGGTCGTCGCCCGGAAATACCCGCACGGGCTCGACCGTCTGATGGGCCTCGCGGAAACCCTCCGCGAACACGGTCGCGTCACCAACGAGGTCCGCACCATGGGCCCCGCCCCCGCACCCGCCCCGGTCGCCGACCGCCTCCACGTCCCCGCCGGCGCCGACGTCCTCTACATCGAACGCCTGCGCCGCCTGAACGGCCTCCCTCTCTCCCTCGACCTCACCTACGTCCCGCTCGACATCGGCACCCCCCTGCTCGGCGCCGACCTTGAGAACACCGATGTCTTCCGCCTCCTGGAGACCATCACCGGACAGCCCCTCGGACACGCCGAGATCACCCTGGAGGCGGTGACGGCGGACGCCCACTCCGCCGCCGTGCTCCAGGCCCCGCGCGGCGCCGCCGTACTCATGCTGGAACGCCTCACCCACCTCGCCGACGGCCGCCCCGTCGACCTGGAGTTCATCCGTTTCCGCGGCGACCGGATCACCATGAGCGGCCTGCTGCACCGGTCGTAGACACCCCGCCGCACCTGCCCCTCCCTGCACGTTTCCTGGAGACAGCCATGCCCTTGGCGCCCCAGCGGGCCGACGTGCCCGTGACCATCGACGAGTCGAAGTGCATCGACGGCTGCACCCTCTGCGTGGACATGTGCCCGCTGGACTCCCTCGCCATCGACGAGACCAACGGCAAGGCGTACATGCACGTCGACGAGTGCTGGTACTGCGGCCCCTGCGCAGCCCGCTGCCCCACCGGAGCCGTCACGGTCAACATGCCCTACCTGCTGCGGTGAGAGGTACAACCATGAAACGAACGGCAGTCGCCGCATCCGCCGCCGCGCTCCTCCTTCCCCTGTCCGCCTGCGGCGGCAGCGCCGAGGCGGGCAGCGGCTCCACGGTCACCGTGACCGTCGGCTACCAGTCCAAGACCATCAACACCGTCACCGCGGGTACTCTGCTGCGCTCCCTCGGTTCGTTCGAGAAGCAGCTCAACTCCCTGCACGACGGCCACACCTACAAGGTCGACTGGCAGGACTACGCCACCGGCGCCCCGATCACCGCCCAGATGACCGCAGGCAAGATCGACATCGGCTCGATGGGCGACTTCCCGCTGCTGCTCAACGCCGCCCGCGGCAAACAGCTCGGCCGCCCCACCCGCCTGGTCTCAGTGACCGGCTACAACCTGCGCGGCGGCCTGAACACCGTCGTCACCGCGCCCGGCTCGAAGCTCACCTCCCTGCAGGACCTGAAGGGCAACAGGGTCTCCACGAGCGTCGGATCCGCAGCCGACGGCACCCTCGTACGGGCACTCCAGCGCGCCGGCATCGATCCGGACAAAGGCATCTCCAAACTCAACCAGCAGCCTGCCGTGGGCGCCTCAGCGCTCTCCTCCGGCAGCGTGGACGCCCTGTCGCAGTTCGTGGCCTGGCCGGGCCTGCTCGCCTACCAGGGAAAGGCGAAGGCCCTGTACGACGGCGCCCAGCTGAACCTGCCCACCTTCCACGGCGTCACCGCCCGCGAGGACTTCGCCCAGCAGCACCCGGCCGTCCTGGAGGCCTTCCTCAAGGCCCAGGCGGCGGCGACGGACTACCTCAACGCCCACCCCGTCGCCGCCGCCGAGAAGGTCGCCAAGGCCACCGGCCTGCCCGCGGAGGTCGTCTACCTCTACAACGGCGCCCACGGCATCGCCACCTTCGACCCCGCCGTCAAGCCGCAGCTTGTCTCCGCGCTGAAACAGGACGTGTCCGTACTGAAGGCCGCCAAGCTGACCGGCGACATCGACGTGGACGCCTTCGTCGACGACCGGTACATCAAGAAGGCCCTGGGCGCCTCCTACCCCCGGCGGCTCGCCGCCGGGCCTGCGCCGGCCGCGAGCGAAGTGTGGCCCAAGGGCAGCGAGAAGACCGTCTCCTTCAAGTCCCCCAAGCAACTGCTGACCTACGTGGCCGGCCACCAGGACGACATCCGCGCCGCCTACGTGCCTGACCCCACCACCGGCACCCTCTGGTTCGCCGACAAGGCGGTGTGGGTGGCCGACGGCGACCAACTGCTGCCCTTCGTCACGCCGGCGACCGCACAGGCCTACGTCGCCGCCCACGGCGGTGCCCGTACGGTGTCGTACCGCGAGGCTCTGGAGCGTGCCTCATGACCCGGCGGCCCCTGGCCCGGTATGCGCTGCGGACGGTCTCCCTCGCCGCCTTCCTCGGGCTTTGGCAGCTGCTGACCAGCCTGAACGTCGACCTGTGGCTGCGCTTCTCGCAGTTCCCGACAGTCACCGACGTGGCCCGTGCCTTCGCGGACCGGCTCTCCGGAGGCGACTACTGGACCGACCTCACCGACAGCCTCACCCGGATCCTCACCGGCTTCGCGCTGGCGGCCGTTCTGGGCGTGGCGACCGGCGTGCTCGTGGCCCGCTCGCGCCTCGCCGAGGACCTGCTCGGGCCGGTCCTGGAGGTGATCCGCCCGATCCCGGCCATCGCCCTCGTACCGGTCGCGATCCTCCTCTTCCCGTCCAACGAGCAGGGCATCGTCTTCATCACCTGCACCGCCGCCTTCTTCCCCGTGCTGGTCTCCACCCGGCACGCGGTCCGCGCGCTGACGCCCGTCTGGGAAGAGGCGGTGCGCACCATGGGCGGCGCCCGGCTGCGGATCCTCGGCTCGGTCGTGCTGCCGGGCGCGCTGCCCGGTATCTTCGGCGGGCTGTCGGTCGGCATCGGCGTGTCGTGGATCTGCGTGATCTCCGCCGAGATGATCTCCGGGCAGTACGGCGTCGGCTACCGCACCTGGCAGGACTACACGGTGGTGAACTACCCGGGCGTCTTCGTCGGCATGGTCACGATCGGCGTCCTCGGCTGGATCACCTCCACGGCCGTGGAACTCCTCGGTCGGCGCCTGACCCGATGGCTGCCCCGCACCTCGTACGTCCCCGGTGGCCGCAGCACACGCGTGCCCCGGCCCGCCGCCGTCCCCGTTCGTGCCGACGGCGATTCCGAGCACCAGGCCCAGCCCGAGCAGCAAGGCCACAAGGACACCGAGGAGGCCCGCGATGAGCACCTCGTCTGAGACCGTCACCGCTCCCGTCACGCCGGCATCGGGTGCCGTACGCGGCACCCGGCTCGCCTTCCGTTCCGCCGTGCTCGGCCGCCCGGACGCGCCGGTGCTGTACGACGTCGACCTGGATGTCTCCCCGGGCGAGATCCTCACCGTCGTCGGCCCCTCCGGCTGCGGCAAGTCCACGCTGCTGCGCACCCTCGCCGGGCTGCTGCCTCCGCTGGGCGGTGCCGCCGAGGTGGACGGGGTGCCGCTGACAGAACCCTCGGCCGACCGCGCACTGGTCTTCCAGGAGGACGCGCTGCTGCCCTGGCGGACCTTGCGCGGGAACGTCGAACTGCCCCTCGCCATCAGCGGCGTACCGCGCTCCGAACGCCGTTCCCGGGCCGAGTCCTGGCTCGCCCGCGTCGGGCTCAGCGCGCAGGCCGGGCAGTTGCCGCACCGGGTGTCCGGCGGGCAGCGCCAGCGCGCCCAGTTGGCTCGCGCGCTGGCCGACAGCCCACGCGCCGTCCTCATGGACGAGCCCTTCGGTGCCCTCGACGCCCAGACCCGCTCCGGCATGCAGGACCTGCTGGTCGAGGTGTTGCGCGGGACGGGTGCGACCGTCGTCTTCGTCACGCACGACGTCGACGAGGCCCTCTTCCTCGGCGACCGAGTGGCCCTGCTCGGCTCGGGCCGGGTGGCCGCCGTACGGGACGTGCCCGGGCCGCGCGACCGCGGGGCCGTGGACGACCCGGCCCGCGTGGCCCTGCGCCGCGACATCCTCACCTCGCTCGGCACCTGAAAGGCACCCCGGTGACCACCCCCGCCACCACTCCCCCGGAGCTCCCCGCCGTCACCGACGCCGAGGAGCTGACCTGCGACGTCCTCGTCATCGGCGGCGGCACCGCCGGCACCATGGCCGCCCTGACCGCCGCCGAGCGCGGCGCGAACGTCCTGCTGCTGGAGAAGGCCCACGTCCGTCACTCCGGCGCGCTCGCCATGGGGATGGACGGCGTCAACAACGCGGTCGTCCCCGGCCGTGCCGAACCCGACGACTACGTCGCCGAGATCACCCGCGCCAACGACGGCATCGTGGACCAGTCCACCGTCCGCCAGACCGCCACCCGCGGCTTCGCCATGGTGCAGCGGCTGGAGTCGTACGGCGTCAAGTTCGAGAAGGACGAGCACGGTGAGTACGCGGTGCGCCAGGTGCATCGCTCCGGCTCGTACGTACTGCCCATGCCAGAGGGCAAGGACGTCAAAAAGGTCCTGTACCGGCAGCTCAGGCGGCGCGAGATGCGGGAGCGGATCCGGATCGAGAACCGGGTGATGCCGGTCCGGGTCCTGACCGCGGAGGGGCGGGCCGTGGGCGCTGCCGGCTTCCACACCCGCACCGGCGCCTTCGTCACCGTGCGCGCGGGCGCCGTCATCCTCGCCACCGGCGCCTGCGGCCGGCTCGGCCTGCCCGCCTCCGGCTACCTCTACGGCACCTACGAGAACCCCACCAACGCCGGTGACGGGTACGCCATGGCCTACCACGCGGGCGCCGAGCTGACCGGTATCGAGTGCTTCCAGATCAACCCTCTGATCAAGGACTACAACGGACCGGCCTGCGCCTACGTCGCCAATCCCTTCGGCGGCTACCAGGTCAACCGGCACGGCGAGCGGTTCGTCGACTCCGACTACTGGTCGGGGCAGATGATGGCCGAGTTCGCCGCCGAGGTCGCCAGCGACCGCGGCCCGGTCTACCTCAAACTCAGCCACCTCCCGGAGGAGTCGGTCTCCGCGCTGGAGTCGATCCTGCACTCCACCGAGCGGCCCACCCGAGGCACCTTCCACGCCGGCCGCGGACACGACTACCGCACCCACGACGTCGAGATGCACATCTCCGAGATCGGCCTGTGCGGCGGCCACTCCGCTTCCGGCGTCCGCGTCGACGACCACGCCCGCACGACCGTCCCCCGCCTGTACGCCGCCGGCGACCTCGCCTGCGTCCCGCACAACTACATGATCGGCGCCTTCGTCTTCGGCGACCTCGCGGGCGCGGACGCCGCCCAGTACACGGCCTACGAGGGTGAACTTCCCGCGGACCAGGTACGTGAGGCGCACGAGCTGATCTACCGCCCGCTGCGCAACCCCGACGGCCCGCCGCAGGCCCAGGTCGAGTACAAGCTGCGCCGTTTCGTGAACGATTACGTGGCACCGCCGAAGTCCGGCGCCCGGCTCTCGCTCGCCCTGGAGGCCTTCGAGCGGATGCGCGCCGACATCGCCGCCATGGGCGCCCGCACCCCGCACGAACTGATGCGCTGCGCCGAGGTCACGTTCATCCGCGACTGCGCCGAGATGGCCGCCCGCGCCTCTCTCGCCCGCACAGAGTCCCGCTGGGGCCTCTACCACGACCGCCTCGACCACCCCGTCCGCGACGACGTCTCCTGGTTCCACCATCTCGATCTGCACAAGTCCCCCTCTGGTGCCATGGAGTTCACGGCCCGCCCCGTGGCTCCGTACCTGGTTCCGGTCGGGGAGTTCGCGCCGGTCGGCGGTCCCTCCCGGAAACTGGGCGAGGTCAGTCCGGAGCACGTGGCCACGGCCGGGCCGCGTGAGGTGGCGCCGGTCGCGGCCGGACCGACGTCCGCGCGTGCCACCGCCCCGGCCGATCAGGCCGACGCGCCGGGCGTCGCCTCACCCCGGCTCCTGGAACTGCTGGAGCTGGCAGAGGCGGAACCCGAACTCGCCCTGGTGGAGCCCTACTTGACCGACCCGGACCCCGCCGTCCGCCGTACGGCCGTCTCGGTTCTCACCGAGACCCTGCCGCCAGGCACCGGACAGGCCCTGGCCGGCGCCCTGTCCGATCCCGACGCCGAGGTACGCGCGGCCGCCGCTGCCTCGCTGCGCGAGCTGGTCGAGACCCTGCCATCCGAACCCGCCCTGGGCACCATCCTCACCGGCGCGCTCGCCTCGGTTGACCCCGTGGTCCGCGCCGCCGCCCTCGACGTGCTGCGCGCCCTGCGGCTCGGCGAGGCCGGGGTGTTCGCGGCGGCGCTGGACGACCCGGACATCACCGTGCGTACCGAGGCCGTACGAGCGCTGGTCTCCGTCGACGCGGTCGGACCGCTGGCGCGTGCCGCGAACGATCCCTCCCGGGAGGTCCGGGTCACCGTGGCCAAGGCCCTGGCTGCCGTCGGCTCGGCGTCCCCGACCGCAGCCGACCGGGAGCTGCTGGCCACCGCCCTTGACCGGCTCACCGAGGACAGCGATGCCCTGGTGCGCGGGGCCGCGTTCACCGCGCTGGCCGGCACCGGCTGTCCTGGCCCGCTCGCCGGCCGCGCCGTCGCCGCGCTGTCCGACCCGGCCTGGCAGGTCCGCTCCGGCGCCGCCACCGCGCTGTCGGCAGCGCCCATCGGGACCGCCGTCCCCGCCCTGGCCAAGGCGCTGGCCGACCCCAACGCCGACGTGCGCAAGGCGGCGGTGCTCGCCCTGACCCGGCACCGAGCCGCCGAGGAGGCCCGTGCGGCCCTCACCACGGCCAGGGCCGACACGGACGCGGACGTCAGGGCGTACGCGGCTCGGGGTCTGTGACGGCGACACTCCCCGCCTGTCGCTCCGGACCGGGCTATATCCAGTGGTCCGGTTCCGGCTCCGGCTCCTCGTCCGGCTCCGGCCAGTCGGCGTCCTGCGCGTCGCCTGCGGTCGGGGCCGGGTCGTCCAGGGCGGCCAGCACCGCCAGCACGCCCTCCCCGTACGTCGCCAGCTTCTTCTCGCCGACGCCGCTCACCGTGCCGAGCTCACGCACCGAGCCGGGCCTGCGGGTGACGATCTCCCGCAGGGTGGCGTCGTGGAAGATGACGTACGCCGGCACGCCCTGCTCGCGGGCCTGCTCGGCACGCCAGGCACGCAGCGCCTCGAAGGCCGGCAGGAGTTCGCCGGGCAGCTCGGCCGCGGCGGCCTTGGCCTTGCGGTCGCCGCCGGAGGCGCCGGCCGACCTCGACCGGGACGTGGCAGGCTTCTTCGGCTCCTTGCGCAGCGGTACCTCCCGCTCGCTCCGCAGCACGGAGCCGCTCGCCCCGGTGAGCACCAGCGTGCCGTACTCCCCCTCGACC
This sequence comes from Streptomyces barringtoniae, assembly GCF_020819595.1. Lineage (GTDB taxonomy): Bacteria > Actinomycetota > Actinomycetes > Streptomycetales > Streptomycetaceae > Streptomyces > Streptomyces barringtoniae. The sequence continues at coordinate 121,992 of NZ_JAJHNP010000025.1, read as the reverse complement.
GCGAGCAGGCCCTGCGCCAGCAGCTGCCGGATGACGCCCCGCCACTCGGCCTCGGTGAGGTCCTGGCCGATGCCGAAGACGGACAGCTGGTCGTGGTCGAACTGGATCACCTTGCCGGTGCGCTTGCCGAGCAGGATGTCGACGATCTGCACGGCGCCGAACTTCTGCCCGCGCTCCCGCTGCAGCCGCACCACTGTCGACAGCGCCTTCTGCGCGGCGATCGTGCCGTCCCAGGTCTCCGGCGGGGTGAGGCAGGTGTCGCAGTTGCCGCAGCCCGCCGTGTCCGGGTCCTGACCGAAGTAGGCGAGCAACTGGCCGCGGCGGCACCGGGCGGTCTCGCACAGCGCGAGCATGGCGTCGAGGTGGGCGGTGGCCCGGCGGCGGAACGCCTCGTCGCCCTCACCGGACTGGATCAGCTTGCGCTGCTGTATGACGTCGTTCAGGCCGTACGCCATCCAGGCCGTGGACGGCAGTCCGTCGCGGCCCGCGCGGCCGGTCTCCTGGTAGTAGCCCTCGATCGACTTGGGCAGGTCCAGGTGGGCGACGAAACGTACGTCCGGCTTGTCGATGCCCATGCCGAAGGCGATGGTCGCCACCACGACCAGGCCGTCCTCGCGCAGGAAGCGTGACTGGTGGGCGGCGCGCATGCCCGCGTCCAGGCCCGCGTGGTACGGCACCGCATCGATGCCGTTGGCCGTCAGGAACTCCGCCGTCCGCTCCACCGAGTTGCGTGAAAGGCAGTAGACGATGCCGGCGTCGCCCGGGTGCTCCTCGCGCAGGAAGGCGAGCAGCTGTTTCCTGGGGTCGGCCTTGGGCACGATCCGGTACTGGATGTTGGGCCGGTCGAAGCTGGCGACGAAGTGGCGTGCTGCCGGCAGGTTCAGCCGCTGGGTGATCTCCTCGTGGGTGGCTCGGGTCGCCGTGGCGGTGAGGGCGATGCGCGGGACGTCCGGCCAGCGCTCGCCGAGGAGGGACAGGGTGAGGTAGTCGGGGCGGAAGTCATGCCCCCACTGGGACACGCAGTGCGCCTCGTCGATCGCGAAGACGGAGATCTTGCCGCGCGAGAGCAGGTCGAGCGTGCCCTCCAGGCGCAGCCGTTCCGGCGCCAGGTACAGCAGGTCCAGCTCGCCGGCCAGGAACTCGGCCTCGACCACGCGCCGCTCGTCGAAGTCCTGCGTGGAGTTGATGAAGCCGGCGCGCACACCGAGGGCACGCAGGGCGTCCACCTGGTCCTGCATGAGCGCGATCAGCGGCGAGATCACCACGCCCGTGCCGGGTCTGACCAGGGCCGGGATCTGATAGCAGAGCGACTTTCCGCCGCCGGTGGGCATGAGGACGAGAGCGTCACCGCCCGCCACCACGTGCTCGATGATCGCGTCCTGCTCGCCCCGGAAGGCGTCGTACCCGAAGACCCGGTGCAGCGTGGCCAGCGCCTCGCTGTCGGCCGCGCCCGGCCCCACGGTCACCTGTGGCATCTCGCTGATCCCGCCCGTCGCACCCATTGTCCTGTCCCCCGTCGCTCCCCCGTGTGTCGTTCCTCGACCACTGCCTCCACGATAGGGGTCCGGACCGACAGCCTCGGAGTTATCCACAGGCTTGGTCCGTTCTTCTGCGTAATCGCCCGCTGACGTGAGGCAGCCAGCTATACGCGACCTTGTCTCTGCGAGGCCCCTCGGTCGCCAGTGACCGCGGAAGCAAGCCCGCAGACACACCGCTGCCCGGCACCCTCCTGATACGAGGGTGCCGGGCAGCGGCGTCCTGCTAAGGCGGGCGTCAGCGCACGAACACCCCGGCCTGGCTCGCCAGGTCCAGGAAGTACTGCGGCGCCACACCGAGCACCAGCGTCACCGCCACGCCCACGGCGATCGCCGCCGTGGTCAGCGGGGACGGGACGGCCACGGTCGGGCCCTCCGGCCTAGGCTCGCTGAAGAACATCAGGACGATCACGCGGATGTAGAAGAACGCGGCGATCGCCGAGGAGATCACACCGACCACGACCAACGGGGCCGCGCCGCCGTCCGCCGCCGCCTTGAACACGGCGAACTTCCCGGCGAAGCCGGAGGTCAGCGGGATGCCGGCGAAGGCAAGCAGGAACACCGCGAAGACTGCCGCCACCAGCGGGGAGCGGCGGCCGAGTCCCGCCCACTTGGACAGGTGGGTCGCTTCGCCGCCCGCGTCTCGCACCAGCGTGACCACCGCGAAGGCGCCGATGGTCACGAACGAGTAGCCCGCCAGGTAGAAGAGGACGGACGACACGCCGTCCTTCGACGTGGCGATGACACCCGCGAGGATGAATCCGGCGTGCGCGATGGACGAGTACGCCAGCAGCCGCTTGATGTCGGTCTGCGTGATCGCGATGATCGCGCCGCCGAGCATCGTGATGATCGCCACCGCCCACATGACCGGCCGCCAGTCCCAGCGCATCCCGGGCAGGACGACGTACAGAAGACGCAGCAGCGCGCCGAACGCGGCCACCTTCGTCGCCGCCGCCATGAAGCCGGTCACGGGCGTCGGCGCGCCCTGGTAGACGTCCGGCGTCCACATGTGGAACGGCACCGCGCCCACCTTGAACAGCAGGCCCATCACGATCAGGGCGCTGCCGAGGAGCAGCAGTGCGTCGTTGCCCATGGTGTTGGCGAGCGCCGGGTCGACGTTGGTGACCGTGCCGTCGACGACCTGGGCGATACGCGCGTACGACACCGAACCCGCGTAGCCGTACAGCAGGGCGATGCCGAACAGTGTGAACGCCGAGGCGAACGCGCCGAGCAGGAAGTACTTGACCGCTGCTTCCTGCGACATCAGCCGCTTGCGGCGGGCCAGCGCGCACAGCAGGTACAGCGGCAGGGAGAAGACCTCCAGGGCCACGAACAGGGTCAGCAGGTCGTTGGCCGAGGGGAACACCAGCATGCCGGCGATCGCGAAGAGGAGGAGCGGGAAGGCCTCCGTGGTGGTGAATCCCGCCTTCACCGCAGCTTTCTCGCTGTCGCTGCCCGGTACGGAGGCGGCCTGCGCGGCGAAGGAGTCGACGCGGTTGCCGTGCGCGGCCGGGTCGAGGCGCCGCTCGGCGAAGGTGAAGAGGCCGACGAGACCGGCCAGCAGGATCGTGCCCTGCAGGAACAGGGCCGGGCCGTCGACCGCGATCGCCCCCATGGCCGCGATGTGCGCCTTGGTGGTGCCGTAGCCGTCGGCCGCCAGCGCGACCACCGCGGCGAAGGCGGCGCAGAGGGCTACGACGGATACGAACACCTGCGCGTAGTAGCGGGACTTGCGCGGAAGGAACGCCTCGATCAGCACGCCGATCAGCGCCGCACCGACCACGATCAGCGTCGGCGACAATTGTCCGTATTCGATCTTCGGTGCCGGGATCTTCGCGATCGGGTCGGCCGCGGTTGTCCACAGGCTGTGGACGGCTGTTGTGCTCACTTGGCCGCCTCCACCGAGGGCTTGGGGTCGGTCTTGTGTACGTCGGACATGGTCTGCTTGACCGCTGGATTGACGATGTCCGTGACGGGCTTCGGATAGACGCCCAGGAAGATCAGCAGAACGATCAGCGGGGCGACGACGACGAGTTCCCGCGCGCGCAGGTCGGGCATCGCCGAGACCTCGGGCTTCACCGGGCCCGTCATCGTCCGCTGGTACAGGACGAGGGCGTAGAGAGCGGCGAGGACGATGCCGAAGGTCGCGATGATGCCGATCGCCGGGTAGCGCGTGAACGTGCCGACCAGGACGAGGAACTCGCTGACGAACGGGGCGAGTCCGGGGAGCGAGAGGGTGGCGAGGCCGCCGATCAGGAAGGTCCCGGCGAGCACCGGGGCGACCTTCTGCACGCCTCCGTAGTCGGCGATGAGCCGCGAGCCGCGCCGGGAGATCAGGAAGCCCGCGACCAGCATCCACGCGGCCGTGGAGATGCCGTGGTTGACCATGTAGAGCGTCGCACCGGACTGGCCCTGGCTGGTCATCGCGAAGATGCCCATGATGATGAAGCCGAAGTGCGAGATCGACGCGTAGGCGACCAGGCGCTTGATGTCCCGCTGGCCGACGGCGAGCAGAGCGCCGTAGACGATGCTGATCAGGGCCAGTACAAGGATGACAGGCGTCGCCCACTTGCTGGCCTGGGGGAACAGCTGGAGGCAGAAGCGGAGCATCGCGAAGGTGCCGACCTTGTCGACGACCGCGGTGATGAGGACGGCCACCGGGGCGGTGGACTCCTGCATGGCGTTGGGCAGCCAGGTGTGCAGCGGCCACAGCGGCGCCTTCACCGCGAACGCGAAGAAGAAGCCCAGGAACAGCCAGCGTTCGGTGCTGGTCGCCATGTGCAGCGAGCCGTTCGCGCGGGCCTGCGCGATCTCCTGCAGGCTGAAGTTTCCGGCCACTACGTAGAGGCCGATCACCGCGGCCAGCATGAGCAGACCGCCGACCAGGTTGTAGAGCAGGAACTTCACCGCCGCGTACGACCGCTGCGTCGCGGCCGCCTCCTCGCCCTGTGCGTGGGCGCGGTCCCCGAAGCCGCCGATGAGGAAGTACATCGGGATGAGCATGGCTTCGAAGAAGATGTAGAACAGGAAGACGTCGGTGGACTCGAAGGAGATGAGCACCATCGCCTCGACGGCCAGGATCAGCGCGAAGAAGCCCTGAGTCGGCCGCCAGCGTCGGCTTCCGGTCTCCAGCGGATCGGCGTCGTGCCAGCCCGCGAGGATGATGAACGGGATCAGTACGGCGGTCAGGGCGATGAGCGCCACCGCGATGCCGTCGACCCCCAGCTCGTATCGCACCCCGAAGTTCTTGATCCAGGCGTGGGACTCGGTGAGCTGGTAGCGGGCGCCGCCGGGCTCGAAACGGACCAGGACGGTGATCGCCAGGGCGAGCGTGGCGAGTGAGACGAGCAGCGCCAGCCACTTGGCGGCGGTACGCCGCGCGGCCGGTACGGCGGCCGTGGCGACGGCCCCTACGGCCGGGAGCGCCGCCGTCGCTGTCAGCAGAGGAAAGGACATCGGTATCAGACCGCCCTCATCAGCAGGGTCGCGGCGACCAGGAGTGCCGCACCGCCGAACATCGAGACCGCATAGGAGCGGGCGAAGCCGTTCTGGATCCGGCGGAGTCGTCCCGACAGGCCGCCGAAGCCGGCCGCGGTGCCGTTGACGACGCCGTCGACCAGAGTGTGGTCGACGTAGACCAGGGAACGCGTCAGGTGCTCGCCGCCGCGCACGAGGACCACATGGTTGAAGTCGTCCTGGAGCAGGTCGCGGCGGGCCGCGCGGGTGAGCAGGGAGCCGCGCGGAGCCACGGCGGGAACGGGCTTGCGGCCGTACTGCGCCCAGGCGATGCCGACGCCGATGACGAGGCAGACCAGGGTCGCGCCGGTGACCGTCCAGGTGCTGACCGGGGAGTGGCCCTCACTGTGCCCGGTGACCGGCTCGAGCCAGTGCAGGAAGCGGTCGCCGAGGTTGAAGAAGAAGCCGCAGGCCACCGATCCCACAGCCAGCACGATCATGGGGATCGTCATGACCTTGGGCGACTCGTGCGGGTGCGGCTCCGTGTGCTCGCCGCGCGTCTCGGCGGCGGGCTCCACGCTCGGTTCGGCCGGGGACGGGGTGGGGGCGTTACGCCAGCGTTCTTCTCCGAAGAACGTCATCAGCATCACGCGCGTCATGTAGAAGGCGGTGATGGCCGCGCCGAGCAGGGCCACGCCGCCGAGGATCCAGCCCTCGGTGCCGCCCTTGGCGAAGGCCGCCTCGATGATCTTGTCCTTGGAGTAGAAGCCGGACAGGAACGGGAAGCCGATGATCGCCAGGTAGCCGAGACCGAAGGTGATGAACGTGATCGGCATGTACTTCCGCAGGCCGCCGTAGCGGCGCATGTCGACCTCGTCGTTCATGCCGTGCATGACGGAGCCGGCGCCGAGGAACAGTCCGGCCTTGAAGAAGCCGTGCGTCACGAGGTGCATGATCGCGAAGACGTATCCGATGGGGCCGAGGCCCGCGGCGAGCACCATGTAGCCGATCTGCGACATGGTCGAGCCGGCCAGTGCCTTCTTGATGTCGTCCTTGGCGCAACCGACGATCGCACCGAAGAGGAGCGTGACGGCGCCGACCACGGTGACGGCCAGCTGGGCGTCGGGGGCGGCGTTGAAGATGGCTCCCGAGCGGACGATGAGGTAAACGCCCGCGGTCACCATCGTCGCCGCGTGGATCAGGGCCGAGACCGGGGTCGGGCCCTCCATGGCGTCGCCGAGCCAGGACTGCAGCGGCACCTGGGCGGACTTGCCGCAGGCGGCGAGGAGCAGCATCAGGCCGATCGCGGTGAGCTTCCCCTGGGAGGTGTCGCCGGCGTGGCTGAGGACCGGGCCGAAGGCGAAGGTGCCGAAGGTGGCGAACATCAGCATGATCGCGATCGACAGACCCATGTCGCCGACGCGGTTGACCAGGAAGGCCTTCTTCGCGGCCGTCGCGGCGCTGGGCTTGTGCTGCCAGAAGCCGATCAGCAGGTAGGAGGCGAGGCCGACGCCCTCCCAGCCGACGTACAGCAGCAGGTAGTTGTCGGCGAGGACGAGCAGCAGCATCGCCGCGAGGAACAGGTTCAGGTAGCCGAAGAAGCGGCGGCGCCGCTCGTCGTGCTCCATGTACCCGACCGAGTACAGGTGGATCAGCGAGCCGACGCCGGTGATGAGCAGGACGAACGTCATCGAGAGCTGGTCCAGGCGGAAGGTGACGTCCGCATGGAAGCTGCCGACCGAGATCCACGTCCACAAGTGCTGCGTCATGGTGCGGTGTTCGGTGCTCTTGCCGAGCAGATCGGCGAAGAGTGCCAGGCCGATGACGAAGGAGACGAACGAGAGCAGCGTGCCGATCCAGTGGCCGACGCGGTCCAGGCGCCGGCCGCCGACCAGGAGGACGGCCGCTCCGAGCAGGGGCGCCGCGATGAGCAGCGCGATCAGGTTCTCCACGATTCTTCCGACCCCTTACAGCTTCATCAGGCTGGCGTCGTCGACCGAGGCCGAGTGGCGGGTACGGAACAGCGACACGATGATCGCGAGACCCACCACGACCTCCGCGGCGGCGACGACCATCGTGAAGAAGGCGATGATCTGGCCGTCGAGGTTGCCGTGCATCCGGGAGAAGGTGACGAACGCGAGGTTGCAGGCGTTCAGCATCAGCTCGATGCACATGAAGACCACGATGGCGTTGCGCCGGATCAGTACGCCGGTCGCGCCGATCGTGAACAACAGGGCGGCGAGGTAGAGGTAGTTGACCGGGTTCACTTCGACGCCTCCTCGGGCCGCTTGAACGTCGCCGGTTCGATCGCCGCACGCTCCAGGCGTTCCTGCGCGCGCTGCTCCAGCGCCCGCAGGTCGTTGAGCGCCTCCGCCGACACGTCACGGATCTGACCGCGCTCGCGCAGCGTCTTGCTGACGGTCAGCTCGGACGGGGTGCCGTCGGGCAGCAGGCCCGCGATGTCGACGGCGTTGTGCCGGGCGTAGACACCGGGGGCGGGCAGCGGCGGCACGTACTTGCCCTCGCGGACGCGCTGTTCGGCCAGCTCGCGCTGGGTCTTGGCGCGTTCGGTGCGCTCGCGGTGGGTGAGCACCATGGCGCCGACGGCGGCGGTGATGAGCAGGGCGCCGGTGATTTCGAAGGCGAAGACGTACTTGGTGAAGATGAGGGAGGCGAGGCCCTCCACATTGCCGTTCGCGTTCGCCTGGCCGGTGCCGGCGAACTCCTTCAGGGAGGCGTTGCCGAGGCCGGCGAACAGCAGGACACCGAAGCCGACGCCGCACAGAAGGGCCAGCCAGCGCTGGCCCTTGATGGTCTCCTTCAGCGAGTCCGCGGCCGTGACGCCGACGAGCATCACCACGAACAGGAACAGCATCATGATCGCGCCGGTGTAGACGACGATCTGCACGACACCCAGGAAGTAGGCGCCGTTGGCGAGGTAGAACACCGCCAGGACGATCATGGTCCCGGCGAGACAGAGCGCGCTGTGCACGGCCTTCTTCATGAAGACGGTGCACAGGGCGCCGATCACCGCGACGGTGCCGAGGACCCAGAACTGGAAGGCCTCACCGGTGGAGGTGGTGTAGGCGGCGAGCTGCGTCGTCATCGGCCGATCACCTTCTCCGAGGCCGGCTCCTCCTCGCCGAAGGTGGACGCCGCCTCCTGCGGGACCTCGCCCTTGGAGAGGGCGACCTGGCGGACCGTGCCGGGCGCGGCCTGCGTCACCAGGCCCCGGTAGTAGTCCTGTTCGTCGGTCCCTGGGAAGATCGCGTGCGGCGTGTCGACCATGCCCTCTTCGAGGCCGGCGAGGAGCTGTTCCTTGGTGTAGATGAGGTTGGCGCGGCTGGAGTCGGCCAGCTCGAACTCGTTGGTCATCGTCAGCGCGCGCGTGGGGCACGCCTCGATGCATAGCCCGCACAGGATGCAGCGGGCGTAGTTGATCTGGTAGACGCGGCCGTACCGCTCGCCCGGCGAGTAGCGTTCCTCGTCGGTGTTGTCGGCGCCCTCCACATAGATGGCGTCGGCGGGGCAGGCCCAGGCGCACAGCTCGCAGCCGACGCACTTCTCCAGGCCGTCCGGATGGCGGTTGAGCTGGTGCCGTCCGTGGAACCGCGGAGCCGTGGTCTTCTTCTGCTCCGGGTACTGCTCGGTCAGCCGCTTCTTGAACATGGCCTTGAAGGTCACACCGAAGCCGGCCACGGGGTTCAGGAAACCGGGCTTGGTCTCCTTGGGCTCCTCAGCCATCCGACGCCTCCTTTCCATCCGAAGATCCGTCACTGACAGTGTCCGTCCCGCCACTGACAATCAGCTCCCGCTCCCGGCGCGAGCGGCGCCTGGGCACCGGCGGCAGCTCCTGTCCGGGCAGCGGCGGTACGGGGAATCCGCCCGCCATCGCGTCGAATCCGGCCTGCTCGGGGGCGGGCTGTTCGGGCGTCTTGGCCTTCTCGCGGAACATGTCGGCGACGAAGGAGATCAGCAGCAGGGCGAGGACTCCGCCGCCCACGTAGAGGGCGATGTCGGCGAAGTTGTAGTGCTCGTTGCGCAGGGCCCTTACGGTCGCCACCAGCATCAGCCAGGTCACGGAGACCGGGATGAGGACCTTCCAGCCGAGCTTCATCAGCTGGTCGTAGCGGACGCGAGGGAGCGTGCCGCGCAGCCAGATGAAGAAGAACAGCAGCAACTGGACCTTGATCACGAACCAGAGCAGCGGCCACCAGCCGTGGTTCGCACCCTGCCAGAAGGAGCTGATCGGCCAGGGGGCGCGCCAGCCGCCGAGGAACAACGTGGTCGACACGGCCGAGACCGTCACCATGTTCACGTACTCGGCGAGCATGAACATCGCGAACTTGATGGACGAGTACTCGGTGTTGAAGCCGCCGACCAGGTCGCCCTCGGACTCCGGCATGTCGAAGGGGGCGCGGTTTGTCTCGCCGACCATCGTGACGATGTAGAGGATGAACGAGACCGGCAGCAGCAGGATGTACCAGCGGTCGTGCTGCTGCGCCACGATCGTGGACGTCGACATCGACCCCGAGTACAGGAACACGGAGGCGAACGCGGCACCCATGGCGATCTCGTAGGAGATCATCTGCGCGCAGGAGCGCAGGCCGCCGAGGAGCGGGTAGGTGGATCCGGAACTCCAACCCGCGAGGACGATGCCGTAGATGCCGACGGAGGCGACCGCGAGGATGTAGAGCATCGCGATCGGCAGGTCCGTGAGCTGCATCGTGGTGCGCGTGCCGAAGATCGAGATCTCGTTGTCGGCCGGGCCGAAGGGGATGACCGCGATCGCCATGAAGGCCGGGATGGCCGCGACGATCGGCGCCAGGACGTAGACCACCTTGTCGGCGCGCTTGACGATGATGTCTTCCTTGAGCATCAGCTTCACGCCGTCGGCGAGCGACTGGAGCATGCCCCAGGGGCCGTGCCGGTTCGGGCCGATGCGCAGCTGCATCCAGGCGACGACCTTGCGCTCCCAGACGATGGAGAACAGCACGGTCACCATCAGGAAGGCGAAGCAGAACACGGCCTTGATGACGACCAGCCACCAGGGGTCGCGGCCGAACATCGAGAGGTCTTCAGCTGCGAGGTACGGGCTCATCCCTCCACCTCCTTGGGGGCCACTTCGGCGGATGCCGCCGGGCCGATGCGGACGAGTGAGCCGGGCCGAGCCCCGGTGTCGGAGGCAACGCCGGCGCCGACGGAGTTCAGCGGAAGCCAGACCACGCGGTCGGGCATCTCGGTGATCTGCAGCCGGAGTTCGGCGGAGCCGGAGGGTCCGGTGACTGCGAGGACGTCGCCTTCCTTGAGGCCCGCCTCGGCGGCCGTCGCCGCCGACACGCGCGCGTGTGCGGCGTGCCGGGTTCCGGCGAGCGCCTCGTCGCCCTCCTGGAGGACGCCCTGGTCGAGCAGCAGCCGGTGCCCGGCGAGCACGGCCTCGCCGGCGGCCGGGCGGGGCAGCGCTTCTGCGGACTCCTGGGGGTCAAGGGCGCGCGGGCCGTCCCAGGGACCGAGCCGGTCGATCTCCGCGCGCGTGGTGCGCAGATCCGGCAGGCCCAGGTGGACGTCCATGGCGTCGGCCAGCATCTGCAGCACGCGCGCGTCGGTCGGTGCCAGGCGGCGGGTCATCTGGTCGGGCTTGAGGGTTGCCTCGAAGAAGCGCACCCTGCCTTCCCAGTTGAGGAAGGTGCCCCCCTTCTCGGCGACCGCGGCGACCGGGAGGACGACGTCGGCGTGCTCGGTGACCTCGCTGGGCCGCAGCTCCATCGACACCAGGAAGCCGACCCTGTCGAGTGCTTCACGCGCGCGTGCCGGGTCGGGCAGGTCGGCGACCTCCACCCCGGCGACCACGAGTGCCGACAGTTCGCCGGTGGCGGCGGCCTCCACGATGTGGTGGGTGTCGCGGCCGTAGCGCAACGGCAGTTCGGCCAGGCCCCAGGCGGCGGCGACCTCCTCACGCGCGCGTGGGTCGGTCGCCGGGCGGCCGCCCGGCAGCAGCGACGGCAGCGCGCCCACCTCGACGGCGCCGCGCTCACCGGCCCGGCGCGGGATCCACACCAGCTGGGCGCCGGTCGCGGTGGCGGCGCGTACGGCGGCGGTGAGACCGCCGGCGACCGCCGCGAGCCGCTCACCGACGACGATGACCGCGCCCTCGGTGCGCAGGGCCTCGGCGGCGCGCGTGCCGGGCTCCTCCAGGCCGACGCCGCTCGCGAGGGCGTCCAGCCACTCCGTCTCGGTGCCGGGCGCGGCCGGCAGCAACGTGCCGCCCGCCTTCTGCAGGCCCCGGGTCTCGTGGGTGGCCAGCGCGAACACCTTCTGCTTGCGCTTGCGCCAGGCCTTGCGCAGCCGCAGGAAGACGCCGGGCGCCTCCTCCTCCGACTCGAAGCCGGCCAGCAGGACCGCGGGCGCCTTCTCCAGGGAGGTGTACGTGACGCCCGTACCGTCGAGGTCACGGCCGCGGCCTGCCACCCGGGAGGCCAGGAAGTCGGCCTCCTCGCCGCTGTGCACGCGCGCGCGGAAGTCGATGTCGTTCGTGTCGAGCGCCACGCGCGCGAACTTGCTGTACGCGTAGGCGTCCTCGACGGTCAGCCGGCCGCCGATGAGGACGCCGGCCCGGGAGCGGGCGGCGGCCAGGCCCCGTGCGGCCGCCTCCAGGGCTTCCGGCCAGGAGGCGGGCTCCAGGTCGCCGTCGGCGTTGCGCACCAGCGGTGTCTCCAGGCGGTCCTTCTGCTGCGCGTACCGGAACGCGAAGCGTCCCTTGTCGCAGATCCACTCCTCGTTGACCTCGGGGTCGTTCTCGGCGAGCCGCCGCATGACCTTGCCGCGCCGGTGGTCGGTGCGGATGGCGCAGCCGCCGGAGCAGTGCTCGCACACCGACGGCGAGGAGACGAGGTCGAAGGGGCGGGAGCGGAAACGGTAGGCCGCCGAGGTGAGCGCGCCGACCGGGCAGATCTGGATGGTGTTGCCGGAGAAGTACGACTCGAACGGGTCGCCCTCGCCTGTGCCTACCTGCTGGAGCGCGCCCCGCTCGATCAGCTCGATCATCGGGTCGCCCGCGATCTGGTTGGAGAACCGGGTGCAGCGGGCGCACAGAACGCAGCGTTCGCGGTCGAGCAGTACCTGCGTGGAGATCGGTACGGGCTTTTCGTAGGTGCGCTTCTTGCCGTCGAAGCGGGATTCGGCGTTGCCGTGCGACATCGCCTGGTTCTGCAGCGGGCACTCGCCGCCCTTGTCGCAGACCGGGCAGTCCAGCGGGTGGTTGATGAGCAGCAGCTCCATCACACCGTGCTGGGCCTTCTCGGCGACCGGCGAGGTCAGCTGGGTCTTCACCACCATGCCGTCGGTGCAGGTGATGGTGCAGGACGCCATGGGCTTGCGCTGGCCCTCGACCTCGACGATGCACTGGCGACAGGCGCCGGCGGGGTCGAGCAGGGGGTGGTCGCAGAACCGGGGGATCTCGATGCCGAGCTGCTCGGCGGCCCGGATGACCAGGGTGCCCTTGGGCACGCTGATCTCGATGCCGTCGATCGTCAGGGTGACGAGGTCCTCCGGCGGGACCGCCGCTTGTCCCCCACCCGTGGGAGCACTGGTGGTCACGGTCATGCGTTCACCTCCGGGCGGTCCGCCCAGGCCGTCGACTTGGCCGGGTCGAAGGGGCAGCCCCGGCCCGTGATGTGCTGCTCGTACTCCTCGCGGAAGTACTTCAGCGAGGAGAAGATCGGGGACGCGGCGCCGTCGCCGAGGGCGCAGAAGGACTTGCCGTTGATGTTGTCGGCGATGTCGGCGAGCTTGTCGAGGTCGGACATGGTGCCCTTGCCGGCCTCGATGTCCCGCAGCAACTGCACGAGCCAGTACGTCCCTTCGCGGCAGGGCGTGCACTTGCCGCAGGACTCGTGGGCGTAGAACTCGGTCCAGCGGGTCACCGCCCGCACCACGCAGGTCGTCTCGTCGAAGCACTGCAGGGCCTTGGTGCCGAGCATCGAGCCGGCGGCGCCGACGCCCTCGTAGTCGAGGGGGACGTCGAGGTGTTCGTCGGTGAACATCGGCGTCGAGGAGCCGCCGGGCGTCCAGAACTTCAGGCGGTGGCCGGGCCGCATGCCGCCGCTCATGTCGAGGAGCTGGCGGAGCGTGATGCCGAGGGGGGCCTCGTACTGGCCGGGGCTCGCGACGTGGCCGCTGAGCGAGTAGAGCGTGAAGCCCGGCGACTTCTCGCTGCCCATCGACCTGAACCAGTCTTTCCCGTTTTTCAGGATCGCGGGAACCGAGGCGATCGACTCGACGTTGTTCACAACAGTCGGACAGGCGTAGAGGCCTTCCACCGCAGGGAAGGGGGGACGCAGCCGCGGTTGACCACGGCGGCCTTCGAGCGAGTCGAGCAGTGCGGTCTCCTCACCGCAGATGTACGCGCCGGCGCCCGCGTGCACGGTGAGCTGGAGGTCGAGCCCGCTGCCCAGGATGTTCTCGCCGAGGTAGCCCGCCGCGTAGGCCTCGCGCACGGCCTCGTGCAACCGCCGCAGAACGGGGACGACTTCACCACGCAGATAGATGAAGGCATGCGACGACCTGATGGCATAGCACGCGATCACCATGCCCTCGATGAGGCTGTGCGGGTTCGCGAAGAGGAGCGGGATGTCCTTGCAGGTCCCGGGCTCCGATTCGTCGGCGTTGACAACTAGATAGTGCGGTTTTCCATCACCCTGCGGAATGAACTGCCACTTCATTCCGGTCGGGAACCCCGCGCCGCCGCGGCCGCGCAGACCGGACTCCTTGACGTACGCGATCAGGTCGTCCGGTGACATGGCGAGCGCCTTGCGGAGCCCCTCGTACCCCTCGTGCCTCCGGTAGACGTCCAGAGTCCAGGACCGGTCCTCGTCCCAGAAGGCCGACAGCACGGGTGCGAGCAGCTTCTCGGGGCTCGTGTCCTTGACCTCGGGTACCACGGTCATCACTCCCCCTCCTCGGCGGTAGGCCCTGCCGGGTGGGCTGGGTCGGAGGCCGATGTGTCCAGCGGCGCGTCATGGGAACTGAGGTGCTCGGCCGGCGACGGCTCGTGCACCCTGTCCTGCGGTTCCTCACGGGGACCTCCGCGCGGATGGACCACGCGCGCGGGTGCGGCCTCTCCCCTTGCCAGGCGAAGGCCCACCAGCGACGCGGGTCCCGCACTGCCGCCCTCCTCGACGGCCCCGGGCCGCTCGTCGGGGAAGCCGGCCAGGATCCGCGCGGTCTCCTTGAACGTGCACAGCCGCGCCCCGCGCGTGGGCTGTACGGGCCGTCCCTCGCGCAGATCGTCGACCAGGCGCTTGGCGCTGCCCGGCGTCTGGTTGTCGAAGAACTCCCAGTTGACCATCACGACCGGCGCGAAGTCGCAGGCCGCGTTGCACTCGATGTGCTCCAGGGTGACCTTGCCGTCGTCGGTGGTCTCGCCGTTGCCGACGCCCAGGTGCTCCTGGAGGGTCTCGAAGATCGCGTCTCCGCCCATCACCGCGCACAGCGTGTTGGTGCACACGCCCACCTGGTAGTCACCGGAGGGCTTGCGCCGGTACATGGTGTAGAAGGTGGCGACGGCGGTGACCTCGGCCGTGGTCAGGTTCAGCATGTCCGCGCAGAACTGCATTCCGGTGCGCGTGACATGGCCCTCCTCCGACTGCACGAGGTGGAGCAGTGGGAGCAGGGCGGACCGGGAGTCCGGGTAGCGCGCGATGACCTCGCGCGCGTCCGCCTCCAGCCGGGCCCGGACGTCGTCCGGGTAGGCGGGCGCGGGCAGTTCGGGCATGCCCAGGCTGACGCCCCGCTCCGAAGAAGAGGTGGTCACCGGTCGACGCCTCCCATCACGGGGTCGATGGACGCGACGGCGACGATCACGTCGGCGACCTGGCCGCCCTCGCACATCGCCGCCATGGCCTGCAGGTTGGTGAAGGACGGGTCGCGGAAGTGGACCCGGTAGGGGCGGGTGCCGCCGTCGGAGACGGCGTGCACGCCGAGCTCGCCCTTGGGGGATTCGACGGCCGCGTAGGCCTGTCCCGGTGGGACGCGGAAGCCCTCGGTGACGAGCTTGAAGTGGTGGATCAGGGCCTCCATGGAGGTGCCCATGATCTTCTTGATGTGGTCGAGGGAGTTGCCGAGTCCGTCCGGTCCCAGGGCGAGCTGGGCGGGCCAGGCGATCTTCTTGTCGGCGACCATGACCGGGCCGGGCTGGAGCCGGTCCAGGCACTGCTCGACGATCCTGAGCGACTGGCGCATCTCCTCCAGGCGGACCAGGAAGCGGCCGTAGGCGTCGCAGCTGTCGGCGGTGGGGATCTCGAAGTCGTACGTCTCGTAGTCGCAGTACGGCTGTGCCTTGCGCAGGTCGTGCGGCAGGCCGGTGGAGCGCAGGATCGGGCCGGTGGCGCCGAGGGCCATGCAGCCGGCCAGGTCGAGGTAGCCGATGTCCTGCATGCGGGCCTTGAAGATGGGGTTCCCGGTGGCGAGCTTGTCGTACTCCGGGAGGTTCTTCTTCATCTTCTTCACGAACTCGCGGATCTGGTCCACCGCTCCGGGCGGCAGGTCCTGGGCGAGTCCGCCGGGGCGGATGTACGCGTGGTTCATCCGAAGGCCCGTGATGAGCTCGTAGAGGTCGAGAATCATTTCACGATCACGGAATCCGTAGATCATGATCGTGGTGGCGCCGAGCTCCATGCCGCCGGTGGCGATGCACACCAGGTGGGAGGACAGCCGGTTCAGCTCCATCAGGAGCACCCGGATGATCTTGGCGCGCTCGGTGATGTCGTCCTCGATGCCGAGGAGTTTCTCGACGGCGAGACAGTAGGCGGTCTCGTTGAAGAAGGACGTCAGGTAGTCCATGCGCGTGACGAAGGTGGTGCCCTGCGTCCACGTGCGGAACTCGAGGTTCTTCTCGATGCCGGTGTGCAGATAGCCGATGCCGCAGCGGGCCTCGGTGACCGTCTCGCCCTCGATCTCCAGGATCAGGCGGAGCACTCCGTGGGTGGAGGGGTGCTGGGGACCCATGTTGACGACGATGCGTTCGTCGTCGGCGCGGGTCGCGGACTGGACGACCTCGTCCCAGTCGCCACCGGTGACCGTGTAGACGGTGCCCTCGGTGGTCTCGCGGGCCGAGGCGGCCGACGCGGCGGATGCTGACTGCGTGCTCACGAGTACGACCTCCGCTGGTCCGGAGCCGGGATCTGGGCGCCCTTGTACTCGACGGGGATGCCGCCGAGGGGGTAGTCCTTGCGCTGCGGGTGGCCCTGCCAGTCGTCCGGCATCATGATCCGCGTCAGGGCCGGGTGACCGTCGAAGACGATTCCGAAGAAGTCGTAGGTCTCGCGCTCGTGCCAGTCGTTCGTCGGATAGACGGAGACCAGCGACGGGATGTGCGGGTCGCTGTCGGGGGCGCTGACCTCGAGGCGGAGCAGCCGGTTGTGGGTGATCGAGCGCAGGTGGTAGACGGCGTGCAGCTCGCGGCCCTTGTCGTGCAGGTAGTGGACGCCGCTGACGCCGGTGCACAGTTCGAAGCGCAGGGCCGGGTCGTCGCGCAGGGTGCGGGCGACGCGGACCAGGTGCTCGCGTTCGATGTGGAAGGTGAGCTCGTCGCGGTCGACGACCGTCTTCTCGATGGCGTTGCCGGGGAGGAGTCCCTGCTCCTCCAGGGCGCCCTCCAGTTCGTCGGCGACCTCGTCGAACCAGCCGCCGTAGGGGCGGGTCGCCGGTCCCGGGAGCCGGACCGAGCGGACCAGGCCTCCGTAGCCGGAGGTGTCGCCGCCATTGTTGGCGCCGAACATGCCGCGCTGGACGCGGATCTCCTCGCCGCCCTGGCCGCGCTGGCCGGGGAGGTTGGAGGCGGAGAGGTCCTTCTCGGGGTTCACCCCGTTCGCGGACCCGTTCACGCCGCCCGTGCCGTTGCCGTTCGCGTCGCTCACCGCAGCAGCCCCTTCATCTCGATCGTGGGCAGGGCCTTGAGCGCCGCCTCCTCCGCCTCACGGGCGGCCTCCTCGGCGTTGACGCCGAGCTTGGAGGACTGGATCTTCTGGTGGAGCTTGAGGATCGCGTCCATCAGCATCTCGGGGCGGGGCGGACAGCCCGGCAGGTAGATGTCGACCGGGACGATGTGGTCGACGCCCTGGACGATCGCGTAGTTGTTGAACATGCCGCCCGAGGAGGCGCAGACGCCCATGGAGATCACCCATTTCGGGTTGGGCATCTGGTCGTAGACCTGCCGGAGCACCGGCGCCATCTTCTGGCTGACCCGGCCGGCGACGATCATCAGGTCGGCCTGGCGCGGTGAGCCGCGGAAGACCTCCATGCCGAAACGTGCCAGGTCGTACCGGCCTGCGCCGGTGGTCATCATCTCGATGGCGCAGCAGGCGAGGCCGAAGGTGGCCGGGAAGACGGACGCCTTGCGCACCCAGCCCGCGGCCTGCTCGACGGTGGTCAGCAGGAAGCCGCTCGGCAGCTTTTCTTCGAGTCCCATGTCCTAAGGCCCCTCAGTCCCATTCCAGGCCGCCGCGCCGCCATACGTACGCGTACGCGACGAAGACGGTGAGCACGAAGAGCAGCATCTCCACGAGCCCGAAAATCCCCAGGGCGTCGAAGGTGACGGCCCAGGGGTAGAGGAAGACGATCTCGATGTCGAAGACGATGAAGAGCATCGCCGTCAGGTAGTACTTGATGGGGAAGCGCCCGCCGCCGGCCGGCGTGGGGGTCGGCTCGATACCGCACTCGTAGGCCTCGAGCTTGGCGCGGTTGTACCGCTTCGGACCGATCAGCGTGGCCATGACCACGGAGAAGATCGCAAAGCCTGCCCCGAGGGCTCCCAGTACGAGGATGGGCGCATACGCGTTCACCGCTCCTCGCTCCTCTCAGTCGGCGCTGACTGCTGGCGGTTGCACTGGTGCACTGAGCTCACTTCCGCCTCACCGGTCCCACGAGCCCCCGCCGTCCCGGGCGAAGATCGAGAACATGTGAAGCAGGTCACAAGCCCAGTTGCCACGCATCTTATGCCCGTCACTCTGTGATCTGCGACACGGCGTATTGCATGAGCTTTGTGATCTCCACCACCTGACGAAGGATCATGAAGTCGGATGATGAGTGATCTTCATACGCGAAGCGTTCAGTTGATCACGAGAAGTGACATTCTCGCCCGTCGCCGCAGGCCGGAGGGGTCGTCTCAATATCAAGAGGGTTCCGGTGCATGCAAATTGGCGCTGGACGTCAGCGCCTGATAGAGGAGCCGTTCACACATCAGGGGGAGGTGTGGGGTGCGGTGTGGACGGGGGTGCGGACGCGTGCACACATTCACGAGCTCCGCGCGCACAGGACGCCGCGCTTCCGGTGACCGTTCCGTGACCTCCGCCACATTGATGAGAGGCTCCTGAGAACCGGGCTTGGCCAACGACCCCAACCGGTGGTAGGCGTGGGGCAATTCGGACGTAATGATCAAAGGCCGTGATCAAGGCCTTGATCACCGACGTCCGCAATGTCCGTTACGGCGTCAATAAAGAGCGACGCACCCGGGATTTCAGGTCTCGATTGAGCAACTGTGGCGCAGCACACGTTTCTTGAAGATATGAAGGAGCCCCTGGTACCGGTTATTCCCATGTCCCACACCGCTCACATACGCAGCCACCGGAAGCCCCGCCGCAGCGCGTCGACCCTCGCGATGCGGGCCGGAGTTGCCGGTGGCGTCCTCAGCTCCCTGGCAGTCGCCGGGGCGTCCGGCTCGGCGAACGCGGCCGAGCCGGTGACGCAGACCCTCGAACTGCCCACCCTGACGGCCGACCTGGCCGCTCAGGCGGCCAAGTCCGCGGACGCCACCCAGCAGGCCGCCGCGAACTACCAGCTGCAGGCCGAGCGCGACGCGGCCGCCGCAAAGGCCGCGAAGCAGGCCAAGGCGGACCTCGCCGAGGCGAAGCAGAAGGCCGCAGAGGCCAAGAAGAAGGCCGAGGAGGCCGCCCGCAGGGCCGCCGCCGAGCGTGCCTCGCGCAACGCGACGCGTACGACGCTCGCCGCCACCGACAGCGGCAGCACCTCCACGAGCACGTCCACGGCCACCGGTTCGGCCGCGGCCGTCATCTCCTTCGTGAAGGCGCAGATCGGCAAGTCCTACGTCCTGGGCGCCTCCGGCCCGAGCGCCTACGACTGCTCCGGCCTAGTGCAGTCCGCCTTCAAGCAGATCGGCGTCAGCCTGCCGCGCGTCTCCCAGGACCAGTCGACCGCCGGCACGCAGGTCTCGCTGAGCAACCTGCAGCCGGGCGACATCCTCTACTGGGGCAGCGCGGGCAGCGCGTACCACGTGGCGGTGTACGTCGGCGACGGTATGTTCGTCGGAGCGCAGAACCCGTCCACCGGCATCGTCGAGAAGCCGCTGTCGTACGACCCGCCGACCGGCGCCGTGCGGGTGCTCTGAACACACCTCGCACCTCTCACCCGCCTGTCACGCGCACAGGGCCGCAGCCGCTCGGGGGCAGCGGCCCTTGCGTCGTTCCCGGCATCTCACAGCGCCGCTCCTGACATGCTCTGCTCGGGCCGCCGTCCGGCGGTCCGGCCACGAGCGAAGGAGACCGCGTCATGCCACGCGTGTTCGTACAGGGAAGGCCCGCCGACCACTACCCCCGCCACGCCCCCGAGGCCGGGCGCGGTGCGGTGCGCCGGATCACCGAGGTCGGCGAGGAGGTCCTGCACAGGCCGTGCCGGGACGTCACGGAGTTCGGGCCCGACCTCGCCGCACTCATCGACGACATGTTCCTCACCCTGTATGTCGCCGAAGGGGCGGGACTTGCGGCGAATCAGGTTGGGGTCGATATCCGGCTGTTCGTGTATGACTGCCCCGATGACGGGGGTGCCCGACATGTCGGACACATCGTCAATCCTGTGCTAGAAACGCCCACGAGCGGGCGACGGTTGCTGGACGAGGGCGAGGGCTGCCTCTCGGTGCCGGGTGCCGTGATGGCCGTACCGCGGCCGGACCGGGCCGTCGTGCGCGGGCAGGACAAGGACGGCAACCCCGTGGTCATCGAGGGCACGGGGCACTTCGCGCGCTGCCTCATCCACGAGACCGACCACACCAACGGGTACATCTACCTGGATCGGCTCTCCAAGCGGGAGAAAAAGGACGCGCTGCGGCAGATGGCCGCCCGGCGGGACGAGGTGTTCGCCCGCCGGGCCGCCAGGGCGGAGGAGTTGAGCCCGGCCCGGTAGGGGCTCAGGCCTTCGGGGCCACCTTGCTCAGGCCGTTGATGATCCGGTCCATCGCGTCGCCGCCCGTGGGGTCGGTGAGGTTCGCCAGGAGCTTGAGGGTGAACTTCATCAGCATCGGGTGTGTGAGGCCGCGCTGGGCCGCGATCTGCATGACCTTCGGGTTGCCGATGAGCTTCACGAAGGCACGGCCGAGGGTGTAGTAGCCGCCGTAGGTGTCCTTGAGGACGCGCGGGTAGCGCTGCAGGGCGATCTCGCGCTGTGCGGGCGTGGCACGCGCGTGTGCCTGCACGATGACGTCGGCGGCGATCTGGCCGGACTCCATGGCGTAGGCGATGCCCTCGCCGTTGAAGGGGTTCACCAGACCGCCGGCGTCACCGACGAGCAGCAGGCCGCGCGTGTAGTGGGGCTGGCGGTTGAAGGCCATGGGGAGGGCGGCGCCGCGGATGGGGCCGGTCATGTTCTCGGGGGTGTAGCCCCAGTCCTCCGGCATGGAGGCGCACCAGGCCTTGAGGATCTCGCGCCAGTCCAGCTCCTTGAAGGAGGCGGAGGTGTTCAGGACGCCGAGCCCGACGTTCGACGTGCCGTCGCCCATGCCGAAGATCCAGCCGTAGCCGGGCAGCAGCCGGTCCTGGGGGCCGCGGCGGTCCCACAGCTCCAGCCAGGACTCCAGGTAGTCGTCCTCGTGGCGGGGCGAGGTGAAGTAGGTGCGCACCGCGACGCCCATCGGGCGGTCCTCGCGGCGGTGCAGGCCCATCGCGAGGGACAGGCGGGTGGAGTTGCCGTCGGCGGCGACGACGAGCGGCGCGTGGAAGGTGACCTCGCGCTTCTCCTCGCCGAGCTTGGCGGTGACGCCGGTGATGCGGCCGGTGCGGTCGTCGATGACCGGGCCGCTCACGTTGCAGCGCTCGTACAGCCGCGCCCCCGCCTTCTGGGCGTTGCGGGCGAGCTGCTCGTCGAAGTCGTCGCGCTTGCGGACGAGTCCGTAGTTCGGGTAGGCGGCGAGATCCGGCCAGTCCAGCTGGAGGCGGCTGCCGCCGCCGATGATGCGCAGGCCCTTGTTGCGCAGCCAGCCGGCCTCCTCGGAGATGTCGATGCCCATGGCGACGAGCTGCTTGACCGCGCGCGGGGTGAGGCCGTCGCCGCACACCTTCTCGCGCGGGAACTCGGTCTTCTCCAGGAGCAGGACGTCGAGGCCGGCCTTGGCGAGGTGGTACGCGGTCGTGGAGCCGGCCGGCCCCGCGCCCACGACGATCACGTCGGCGGTGTTCTCGGAGAGGGGCTCGGTCTCGACGGTCACGGCGGGATCTCCCCAAGTTCGAAATGTATGTGCCGACCGGCACTGGACATGGGCAGTCTATTCAGCAGAATTGATCACCCGGCTGAAGGGCTGCCCTGTGAACCGACCTCTACCCGCGGTACAGCTGCGCGTTCCCACCCACGAGGACGCGATCGCCTGACACCGGGTCTTCGACGACCCCGAGGTCATGGAGTTCTACGGCGGCAGGCCGGCCGCGCTGTCGGTCTACGAGGAACTCACCGCCCGGCAGCGGCGGCACGATGCGGAACTCGGCTTCTGCCTGTGGACCATGCTGGACGGGTCCGGCGAGGTCATCGGCTTCACCGGAGCGCAGCCCTGGCGGCCGGACTGGGGCCCGGTGGGCGCGATGGAGATCGGCTGGCGGCTCGGCCGCGCGCACTGGGGCAAGGGGTACGTCACCGCCGCCGCACGCGAGACGCTCGAGCGGGTGCGGGTGGCCGGGATCAAGGAGGTGGTGGCGATGGTCCGGCCGGGCAACGAGCGGTCGATCGCGGTGACCCGGCGGCTCGGCATGGAACCGGCGGAGACCTATCCGCACCCCACACTGGACGAGCAGGCCCTCTGCTTCCGGCTCCGCCTCGATAACGAGCCCCGCGCCGATCACGCGCCCCACGCCGATCACGCACCCCGTATCCGTCACGCAGAGTAGCCATCTGTCACAGAAAGACACCGACTCCTTCCGGCCCGGGCTCACGGGAGTTACCCTTCCAGTACCGCTGGGGGTGACATCTGTGCGCATAACACCCAAAACACCCGAAGTGCGCGTGCCGCGGCTGGTCGGACTGATGGCCGTGGACGCGCGCGAAACGGCCCGGGCGCAGGGCCTGTTCCTCAATGCGCCGGACCGCCCGGACTTCCACCTCGCGGTCGTCGACTACGTCGTACGCCAGTACCCGCAGCCCGGTGCCGAGGTGCCCCGGGAGTCCATGGTGTACGTGTGGTTCGACTTCGGTGAGGGAGAGGGCGGCGGGGGCGTGCGCGAGCCACGCATCCCGAGGCCGCCCGCCGGTGGCCTCCAACGCGAACTCGGTGAGCCCGGTGACGCCTTCGAGATGATCAACCGCTGAGACCCCGCCCGCCGAGCCCGCCGCGGCGGCCCGTAAAAGGCCTCAGCTCTCCTTGAAGCCCCGGTGCAGCGCTACCACGCCGCCGGTGAGGTTGCGCCAGGCCACCTTGGACCAGCCCGCCTTGCGCAGCCGTTCGGCGAGGGCGGGTTGGTCGGGCCAGGCGCGGATGGACTCGGCGAGGTAGACGTACGCGTCCGGGTTCGAGGACACCGCCCGCGCGACCGGCGGCAGCGCCCGCATCAGGTACTCGGTGTAGACGGTCCGGAAGGGCGCCCAGGTCGGGTGCGAGAACTCGCAGATCACCACGCGCCCGCCGGGCCGGGTCACCCGGTACATCTCCCGCAGCGCCGCGTCCGTGTCCTGCACGTTGCGCAGCCCGAAGGAGATCGTCACGGCGTCGAAGGTGTCGTCCTTGAACGGCAGCCGCGTCGCGTCGCCGGCCGTGAACGGCAGCCAGGTGTGCTTCTTCTTGCCGACCTGCAGCATCCCGAGCGAGAAGTCGCACGGGACGACGTACGCGCCCGTGCGCGCGAACGGCAGCGAGGAGGTGGCCGTACCGGCGGCCAGGTCGAGGACCTTCTGCGCGGGGCGCGCGTCGACCGCCTTCGCCACCTCCCTGCGCCACACCCGGTCCTGGCCGAGCGACAGCACGTCGTTCGTCAGGTCGTACCGTTCCGCCACGTCGTCGAACATCGAGGCGACTTCGTGCGGCTGCTTGTTCAGGGAAGCGCGGGTCACGCCGCCCATTGTTGCAGCCCGGTCTCACGGCAGGAGCCTCGGCTTCCTCCGCGCCGCGACATCCTCCACCCAGTCGCACAACAGGACGAAGACGGCGATCAGGAGCCAGCTGATGCCGAACATGAACCACTGGCTGTCCAGGGGCAGGTACCTCTCGAAGGCGGGCACGTTCCAGAACCGGTCGATCAGCGGGACGGCCAGGACCAGGGCGATCTCGTTCCAGAGCTAGATCGTCATCGCGCGCGTTGAAGACGGTGACCGTGCGGTCCAGCCGCCGGAACCGGGTGAGCCGGGCGAAGCCGATCCGGAAGTACGTCTGCGCCCACATCAGCAGCGTCACGAAACCGGCCGACCAGAAGGCCTCGGCGAGGGGGGTTCTCGTCCAGGTCGTACGTCCCTGAGTCGGCTTGGTGCGGGAAGGCGTACCAGGCGCCGTAACGCAGTGCGGCGCACGACAGGACGCAGACGAGCGCCGGTCTCGTCCGCCGCAGCACCCCGTCGCGGTGGGCGAAGCCGAGGATCCAGCAGAAGAGGTACGTCGACGGGTCCCACAGGGCGCTGCCGAAGTCGACGCCCGCCCACGCCTCCTACGCCCTCTACGCCCCCTATGTCAGCGCCACCGAGGCGTCGGACACCGACTCCGCCGGTTCGCCGTCGACGTACAACCTGACCTTCGTGATCTCCGACGGCGGTGGCTGCACGCCCAGGTGGAAGGGCACCGAGAAGATCGGCGACCCGGCCGTGAAGTCCCGGACACCGCGCCTGAAGAAGGACGGTGCCGACGTCCGTGTCTCCTTCGGCGGAGCCTCCGGCAAGGAGCTCGCCGCGACCTGCGACAGCGCCGTGGACCTGGCCGCCGCCCACGGCAGGGCGCTGGACGCGGCCGGCTCCAGCCGGGCCGACTTCGACATCGAGGGCGACGAACTGACCGACTCCGCCTCCGTGGCCCGGCGTTCGCAGGCGATGGCGAGGCTCCAGAGGCAACGGCCGGAACTGAAGGTCTCCTTCACCCTGCCGGTCACGCCCTCGGGCCTCGACTCCGACGGCCTCGCGCTGCTGGCGTCCGCGAACACGTACGACGTCCAGGTCGCCACGGTGAACGTGACGACGATGAACTACGGCGAGTCGTACACCGGTGACATGGGCGACGAGGCCGTCAGCTCCGCCGAGTCCGCGCACGCCCAGTTGAAGAAGGTGTTCGGGCTGTCCGACGCGGGCGCCTGGCGGGGCATGGCGCTCACCTCGATGAGCGGGGTCGACGACGTGGCCGGGGAGACCTTCGCCCTCGCCGACGCCGCGCAGGTGCGGATGTTCGCCCAGGAGAAGGAGATCGCCTGGGTGTCGATGTGGTCCACCTTCCGCGACCGGCAGTGCGAGGACGGGGCGAGCGGGCAGCACGACGCGGCGACCGACTGCAGCGGGGTCGAACAGGGCTCGGGGGGTCGGAGAGGCGTTCGCGGGCTGAGCCGGAGCTCCCCGACCCGGGCCGTGATCACCGGGCGCGGTACACCAGCCGCCCGCCGATCACGGTCGCCACGCAGGTCCCGGCACCACGCCGGACCAGTTCGGCGCGGTCCGCGACATCGAACACGGCGAATCGGGCCGGACCGCCCGGCACCAGCTTGGGCAGCAGGATCAGCGGGGTCGGGGACAGCGCCGCCGGGCCCGGCAGGCGGTCCGGGCGTTGTCCCATCGCGAGCCCCGCCCTGCGCACCGCGTCGACCACGGCCCGCGACCGCAGCTCCCCGGCCACCGCCACCGTGCCGTGCGCCAGCATCCGCTGCACCCCGCGCCGTGCGCTCGCGCCGAGGCTGGCCGGGTCGGTGCGGAAGATCTCCCGCGCCCGCTCCCCGCCGATGGGCTCGGTACCGAGGGCATCGGCCTCGCGCGGGTCGGGATGGTACGTGGCCTCCAGCAGCTCCGGACCGTACGGGTTCAGCAGTCCCGGCGTCAGGATGCCGGGCCAGCGCCGCACCCGCGCCCGCGGGTCGGCGTCGGCCAGTTCCTGGTACTGACCGACGGCGGCGACGGACGCCCCGTCGACCAGAACGGCCGTCTCGGGCGACCGTTCGGCAACGTGAAGTGTCAACACGGAACGCCTGGCCGGCTCTAGTTGGGCGCCAGCAGCTTCAGTTCGGGGTGGGCCGTGCCGCCCTCGATCGCCGTGGACGAGATGTGGGACATCACCCGCTCGTCGACGGGGTCGTTCGCCGGGTCGTCGTGGACGACCAGGTGCTCGTAGGTCGTGGCGCGCTGCGCCGGGACCCGCCCCGCCTTCCTGATCAGGTCGATGATCTCCAGGCGGTTGGAGCGGTGCTTGGCACCGGCCGAGGAGACCACGTTCTCCTCGAGCATGATCGAGCCGAGGTCGTCCGCGCCGTAGTGCAGCGACAGCTGGCCGACCTCCTTGCCCGTGGTCAGCCAGGAACCCTGGATGTGCTGGACGTTGTCGAGGAAGAGGCGGGCGATCGCGATCATCCGCAGGTACTCGAAGAGGGTGGCCTGGGTGCGGCCCTTCAGGTGGTTGTTCTCGGGCTGGTACGTGTACGGGATGAAGGCGCGGAAGCCGCCCGTGCGGTCCTGTACGTCACGGATCATCCGCAGGTGCTCGATGCGCTCGGCGTTCGTCTCACCCGTGCCCATGAGCATCGTGGACGTCGACTCCACACCCAGCCGGTGCGCGGTCTCCATGATCTCCAGCCAGCGCTCGCCGCTCTCCTTCAGCGGGGCGATGGCCTTGCGGGGCCGCTCGGGGAGCAGTTCCGCGCCGGCGCCGGCGAAGGAGTCGAGGCCCGCCTCGTGGATCCGGGTGATGGCCTCCTCGACCGACACACCGGAGATACGGGCCATGTGCTCGACCTCAGACGCGCCGAGGGAGTGGATGACGAGCTGCGGGAAGGCGTCCTTGATGGCCTTGAAGTGCTTCTCGTAGTACTCGACGCCGTAGTCCGGGTGGTGGCCGCCCTGGAACATGATCTGGGTGCCGCCCAGCTCGACGGTCTCCGCGCAGCGGCGCAGGATGTCGTCGAGGTCGCGGGTCCAGCCCTTGTCCTTGTCCTTGGGGGCCGCGTAGAAGGCGCAGAACTTGCACGCCGTGACACACACGTTCGTGTAGTTGATGTTCCGCTCGATGATGTACGTGGCGATGTGCTCGATACCGGCGTACTTCCGCCGCCGTACGGCGTCGGCGGCGGCGCCCAGCGCGTGCAGCGGGGCATCCCGGTAGAGGTCGAGCGCCTCCTCGGGCGTGATGCGTCCGCCCGCTGCGGCTCGGTCGAGCACGGACTGGAGGTCGGCCTTCTCGGTCACCGGGCGTCCCTTTCGTCAAGGGGTGTGGACGGACTGACTCAGCCTACGCCAGCGGTTTCACCATGCAGACGTCAGGCCGCGTACGCGCCGATCAGCAGCCCGGCGAAGGCACCGGCCAGCAGGAAGGGCCCGAAGGGGATCGCGGTCTTGCGGCCCGCCCGCCGTACGAGGACGAGGGCTCCGCCGTACAGCGCGCCGAGCAGGAAACCGGCGAAGGCGCCGAGCAGGACCGTGGACCAGCCGTACCAGCCGAGTACGGCACCCATGCCGACGGCCAGCTTCACATCACCGAAGCCCATGCCGGCCGGGTTGATGAGGAACAACATGAAATAGCCGACGCCGAGGGCCACAGCGCCGTACACCGCGGTGGACCAGTGACCGGCGTGCTCGGGCAGCAGTGCGGCAAGGCCCAGGAGGGCGAGCGCGGACGCGGCCAGGGGCAGGGTCAGCGGGTCGGGCAGCCGGTGCACCCGGAAGTCGACGACGGCCAGCAGCACCCCGACCGGCGCGAGCAGCAGCCAGACCGCCAGCTCGGGGCGGGTGCCGGTGGCGGTGGCGAGGGTGGCGCAGGTCAGGGCGGTGGCGAGGGAAGCGGGGAGGGCGGCGGTGGGGGGTACGCCCGTGCCGCGGGCCTCTCCCCCGCAGGCGCCGCACGCGATCCGGCCGATCCAGCCGCGGATCGGATGGCCGTCCGGGCAGCGGTCCCGCCAGGGTTCACCGGCCGGTACGGCGAAGCGGTAGGCGGCGCGGGGCAGCAGCGCGCCCACGAGCGCACCCCACAGCGCGGCGACGGCGGCCAGCGCCCCTGTGCTCATCCGGTCCCCCCGCTCCCCGTCCCGCGCGCCGTGCTCATCCGACCTTCGACAGGCGCGCCACCGGGTTGCCCTCGGCGGAACTGTCCGACGTGAACCTCAGGTCGTCGCCGACCGGGGTCAACTCGACCTGGTGCGGGGTGGGTACGCAGTGGCCGGGGTTGTCCTTTGCGCCGGTCGAGGTCGCGAGGACCTGGGTCTTCGTCACCTTCTTCAGGGTGAGGACGTCGGTGCACACGCCGCCGATCTGGTCGGTCTGCCGGAGCTGTCCCAGCTCCTTTCCTACGGCGGCCTGATGGACGGTGAGCCGGAAGGTGCCCTCGGGCAGACTGCCGCCGAGGCCGGTGGCCTGTCCTTCCCAGGTACCGAGGTAGCCGGCCGGGATGGCGCCGGGCTGGTCACTTCGGCCGGTGGGGCCGCCGGAGGACTCGCTCGGCGCCGGGGAGACCGAGGGGCGGCCGCCGCCCACGCTCTTGCCGCTGCCGTCCTGTTGGGCCCAGGGTTGCAGCAGTACGCCGAGCCCCAGTCCTCCTGCTGCCAGAGCACCGGCGACGGCCAGCACCACCGTGCAGCTCAGCCGGCGCCCACGGCCGCCCTCGGCCGGCGCGGAGGCCGCCGCCACGCTGACGGAAAGCCGGCCCTGCGGCACCGCGTCACGCTGCGCGGGCACGACGGTCGGCGCCGCGGAGGAAGCCCCGGAGGAAGTCCCGTCCACGACGCCGGTCGCCGGCCCCGAGGAGGCGTTCTGCGGGGTGCCGTTGCTCGGGACGGAGGGGTTCTGGGGGCCGCCGAGGTCTGCGGTGGAGGGGTGCTGTGGGCCGCCGCCGTGGCGTGGATGCGAGGGGTGTTGCGGGTCGCCGTGGGGCGGCCCCGAGGGGTGTTGCGGGTCGCCGAAGGGCCAGGCAGGAACCCCTGGTCCGCCAACCGGCGTAGAAAGGGCCTCTGAATTCATCACCGGCGCAGGCCCGAACACCCCGGCTCCCGTGAACGAGTTCGGCTCGGCCGGAGGAGGGGCGGAGGCAGAGCCCTGGACCGGGCCCGCACCCGAAGCCGGGGCGGAGCCCGCAACCCCGGACGGCCCCGAAGCCGGCTCCGGACCCGGTGTCGAACCCGAAGCCGACCCCAGACCCGGCCGCGAACCCGGAGCCGAGGCCGGCCCCGCCCCCGACCCCCGGGTCGAAGGCCCCGTCTCCGCCGGGCTGTCGAAGGCCACCGGCCCCGAGTGCGCCGCCTCCCCCGTGTCCAGGTTCAGCAGGCGTACCGCGCTCCGGCTGACCTGTTCCACCAGGGGCCCCGGGAGCCAGCCGCCGGTGACCAGTCGGGTGGCGCCCTCGGGAGCGAGCCGGTGGCTCACCTCGGCGGGGGTGGGGCGGGAGGCGGGGTCCTTGGCCAGGCAGGCAGCGGCCGTCTCGCGCAACTCCCCTTCCAGGAAGCCCAGTTCTGGCTCCTCGTGGACCACCTTGTAGAGCAGCGCGGCGGACGTGTCCCCCCGGAACGGCGGTTCGCCGGTCGCCGCGTAGGCCAGCACCGCGCCGAGGGAGAAGACGTCGGACGCGCCCGTGGCGCCCTTGCCGAGGATCTGTTCGGGTGCCATGTAGCCCGGGGAGCCGATGGACACGCCGGTGGACGTCAGGGACGCCGTGCCGTCCATGGCCCGGGCGATGCCGAAGTCGATCAGCAGCGGTCCGTCCAGGGTCAGCAGGACGTTGGAGGGCTTCACGTCCCGGTGGACCAGACCCAGGTCGTGTACGGCGGTCAGCGCCTCGGCGAGGCCCGCGCCCAGGGCCCGTACGGTGTGGGCGGGCAGCGGGCCGGTGTCGGTGACGGCCGCGGCGAGGGACGGGCCGGCCGCGTAGGCCGTGGCGACCCAGGGCACCGGGGCCTCCGGGTCCGCGTCCAGGACGGGTGCGGTCCAGGCACCGCCGACCCGGCGGGCGGCCGCCACCTCGCGCCGGAAGCGGGCGCGGAACTCCTCGTCCAGCGCGAAGTGCGGGTGCACGATCTTCACGGCGACGGTACGGCCGCCCGCGCTGCGGCCGAGGTAGACCCGGCCCATGCCACCGGAGCCGAGCCGGCCGAGCAGCCGGTAGGGCCCGACGATGGCCGGCTCGTCCGCGTCCAGCGGCTGCATGACGTGCTCCCCCCGACCCACATCCAGTGGTGAGCAGCCTAGTGACGCCTTCTCACGTCCGCAGCAGGTCCACCTTCACATCCGCCGGGAAGCCGGTCGTCGGGCCGACCCGGCGGGCGAACTCGGCGACGGCCGCCAGTTGGGAGGTGCCGAAGCTGAAGTCGAGGGTGGTGAAGTACTGAGCCAGGGTCGCCTCGTCGAAGGCCTCCCAGCGGGCCGCCTGTTCGGCGACCTTGCCGACCTCCTCCAGGGAGAGGTTGCGGGAGGCGAGGAACGCCTCGTGGACCTGGCGGGTGATGTCCGGCTCGCGCTCCGCGTAGTCGCGTCGGGCCGCCCAGACCGCGAAGACGAACGGCAGGCCGGTCCACTCCTTCCAGAGCGCGCCGAGGTCGTGCACCTCGAGGCCGTAGCGCGGGCCGTCCAGCAGGTTCGCGCGCAGCGCCGCGTCGCCGATCAGGACCGCCGCCTCGGCCTCCTGCATCATCAGGCTGAGGTCGGGCGGGCAGGTGTAGTAGTCGGGCGCCACGTCGTAGCGCTCGGCGAGCAGGAGCTGGGCGAGGCGGACCGAGGTGCGGGAGGTCGAGCCGAGGGCGACCCGGGCGCCGTGCAGGCGGTCGAGCGGGACCTGCGAGACGATCACGCAGGACATCACCGGGCCGTCGCAGCCGACGGCGATGTCCGGGAAGGCCACCAAGTCGTCGGCGTTGCGCAGGAACTCGACCAGGGTGACGGGGCCGATGTCGAGATCGCCGCGCACGAGCTGCTCACTGAGCTTCTCGGGGGTGTCCTTGGTGAGCTCGAAGTCGAGTAGGGTGCCGGTTCTCGCGAGCCCCCAGTACAGGGGCAGGCAGTTCAGGAACTGGATGTGGCCGACGCGCGGCCGGGTGCGAGCATTGTCCACATCGCGAGACTAGACCCCGTCCGGTACGGTGCCGGGACCGGCCCCACCGCCGTCGCGCCGTCAAATGGCCTAGCGAGGGTTCAAACATCCGGGTGACGTGATCTTGACCTCTATTGCTTTCGGGCGCCCGCGTGCTAGGCTCGCCGCAAGTTGCAGTTTGGTTTCCCTTGCAGTACAGAGCCTGCGGAGCATGTGACCGCGGGCTCTCGTCGTTTTCAGACGAATGCAGTTGTGCAGCACCGTTTCGCACGTGCAGGTTCTGGAGCAGGGCAACCCTTTGTGAGCCCAAGGAGGGCTTATGGCTACCGGAACCGTGAAGTGGTTCAACGCCGAAAAGGGCTTTGGCTTCATCGCCCAGGAGGGCGGCGGCCCCGACGTCTTCGTTCACTACTCCGCGATCAACGCCTCCGGCTTCCGCTCCCTCGAGGAGAACCAGCAGGTGAGCTTTGACGTGACGCAGGGCCCGAAGGGTCCGCAGGCGGAGAACGTCACCCCCGTCTGATCACTGCCTGATCGCAGAACCTGAGAGAAGTACCCAAGGAGCCCCGCGCCGTTCCGGCGACGGGGCTCCTGCCTTTCCGGCCGCGCCGCGTGTGAATTCTGGGCGAATTCCCGGCGTTCGCCGCGCGTGTTACGCGTGCTGCTACGTGTGCTGCATGACGAGGACGAAGGTCGTGCCCGGCTCCAGCGCCTCGTACGAGTGCGGAACGTCACCCCTATAGGTCATGTAATCCCCGGGGCCGAGTTCTGCTTCCTCCCCCGCCGGACCCGCCTTCACCCGGCCCGAGCCGACGATCAGATGCTCGACCGTGCCGGGAATGTGCGGTTCGGACGTGCGGGCCGCGCCGGGCTCCGCGCGCAGGCGGTAGATGTCCCGCCGGGCCCCGGGAGGGCTGGCGGACAGCAGGGTGGCGACATAGTTCGCCTGTCGCGAGGCGACCTCCGGACCCTCGCCGGCGCGGATCACCTGGACCTGCGGCGCGGGCGGCTCGACCAGCGCGCTGAACGGCACCCCCAGCGCGACCGCGAGCGCCCAGAGCGTCTCCACGTTCGGATTGCCGCTCGCCGCCTCCAGCTGGGAGAGCGTGGACTTCGCGATTCCGGCCCGTTTGGCCAGCTCGGACAGGGACAGGCCGGTGCGGGCGCGCTCGCGCCTGAGCGATGCGGCGATCCACTCCAGCGGGAGCCGGGCGGGGGTCCGGGGAGGCGGCTCGGCCATGTTGTTCGCTCCATCGGTACGATCGTTCGGCTTGACGGACAGGCGTCTCACGTTCCAGTGTAGGAAACATGCGTTCGGTACAGCGAACACCCGATGACATGTCCCTGGTACGTGACAGCTCGCTCGTCTGGCTCGCCAGCGGCATCGTCGGCGTCTCCTTCGGCGCCGTATCGGTCGCCGGTGGGCTGCCGGTGTGGGTGCCCGTGGTGATGTCCCTGGTGGTGTACGCCGGCTCGGCCCAGTTCAGCGCGGTGGGGGTGCTGCTCGCCGGGGGCGGGCCGGTCGCCGCCGCGGCGACGGGGCTGCTGCTCAACACCCGCACGGCCGCGTTCGGTCTGGCGGTGGCGGACATCATCGGCACCGGCCGTGCGAGCCGTCTGCTCGGCGCGCACCTGGTCACCGACGAGACGGTGGCCTTCGCCCTCGCCCAGTCCGATCCGGTACGGCAGCGGAGGGCGTTCTGGATCTCCGGGCTCGGTCTGTTCGCCGTGTGGAACACCGGGGTGCTGGCGGGCGCGCTCGCCGGGGGCGCGCTGGGGGACACGGCCCGGTACGGCCTCGACGCCGCGTTTCCCGCAGTACTGGTGGCACTGGTGCTGCCCCAGCTGCGGGCGGATGCGACGGTTCGGCGGTGCGCCCTGCTCGGCGCGGTCGTCGCGCTCGCGGTGACGCCCGCCGTACCCGCCGGGGTGCCGGTGCTGCTCGCACTGGCGGGGCTCTTCCTGCACCGCCGCCGGCCCGTGGAGGCCGCCGCATGAACGCCTCGGTCGTCGTGATCCTCGCACTGGCCCTGGGCACCTACGCCTTCCGGCTGGTGGGACTGGTACTGCACGGGCGGGTCGAAATACCGGCGCGGGCCCAGGAACTGGCCTCGGCGGGGGCGGTGGTGCTGCTCGTCGCCCTGCTGGCCACCGGCGCGCTGACGGAGTCCGGCGGCTTCGCGGGCTGGGCCCGCCCCGCCGGAGTCCTGGCCGGCGGGGTCCTGGCGTGGCGGCGCGCGCCTTTCGTGGTCGTGGTGCTCGGCGCGGCCGCGACAACCGCGCTGCTGCGGCTGGCCGGGGCGGGCTAGGCCGCATTGCGGCTTGTCGAGGGCCTGGCGCCGACCGGGCTGCGACATCCGTCATGACCCCCGTCATGGGTGTGACGGTCAGCAGCCCCGCGTCCAGGCACTGTCCGGACCGATCGTGACGCCGTGCCATGCGATATAGCCAACCGCCGCGACACAGTAGTTCGCCGTGCCCGTCACGCCAACGGGGCCGGCCTGGTAAGCGTATTTACCTTGGTCGTAGCCACCAGCAGCGACGCTGTGGCATTGCTGACCCTCACCCGACGTCTGTGAACATCGCATGATGTAGACCCAGGTGTCAGTGGCAACGCCGTAGGAGCGACCACGGTGATAGAAACAGGCGCTGTTGGTGCCGCCGTTGCTGCTGTTGTAGTAGATGGTCAGCTCGCCGATCACACCTTCTCCGGGGTAGGAGAAGGACTCGCTGTAGGTGATGGTGCCGGAGCAGGAAGTGGCGGCCTGCGCGGGAGTGGAGATGAGCAGGTTGGCACCTATGAGGGTGGCCAGAGTGGTGAGCAGGACCAAGGCGCGACGAGAGAGGCGCATGCGGTTCCCTTCTGAGACAAGCGATTAGCCAGGAATTTTGTGGATCACGCTAGCGGTCACCGTGCGCGCTGCCCCCTCGGCCAATTTCCCTGATGAAACGTCAACTTGTGCTCACAGCAGAGACCATCTGGTGCTGGTCGCGACACTCCGGCCCGAGGCGCAGCATCCGCCGCTCAAACCGTCCAGCCGGGTCACGACATCCGCCAGGGAAGGGGCAGGCGCGTAGAGGGCTCAGTCACGCTGGTACAACGTCCGCATCGGCGACGACCAGCTCGAAGGACAGCCACCTTAAAGAGCCTGTCGGTGCGGGCCGGTACGGTCCCCTCCCATGACCGACAGGACCGACTTCCTCACCGCCACCCGCACCTTCTACGACACCATCGCCGAGGACTACGCCGACCGCTTCCGCAACCCGCTCGCCGACAGGCCGCTGGAGCGGGCGCTGCTCGGCGCGTTCGCCGAACTGGTCGGCCCGGCCGGGCTCGTGGCCGACCTCGGCTGCGGGCCCGGCGAGGTCACGGCCCATCTCGCGAGCCTGGGCCTGACCGTGTTCGGCCTCGACCTCTCCGAGTCGATGCTCGCCATCGCCCGCCGTGAGCATCCCGCTCTGCGGTTCGAGCAGGGGTCGATGCTGGAGTTGCCCTGTGCCGACGGTGCGCTCGCCGGGGTCGTCTCCTGGTACTCCAGCATCCACACACCTGTGGACGAACTTCCTGCGCTGTTCGCCGAGTTCCACCGCGTGCTGGCTCCCGGCGGTCATCTCCTGCTCGCCTTCCAGGCGGGCGACGAGGCGCTCCACCTGGCTGAGCCGTGGGGGCATCCGGTGACGCTGGACTTCGAGCGACGCCGCCCCGAGTTCATGACGGAGCTGCTGACCGACGGCGGTTTCGCCCTCCAAGCAGGCACCGTTCGCGAACAGGACGTTGCGCGGGCGGAGTCAGCACCGCAGGCGTTCCTGCTCGCCCGGAAGAAAGCCTGACCGGACGGTCTGGGCCGGACTCCCGCTCAGCCCGCCGCAGCACCCGCAGCGGCCGCGCCCCGGAACTCCGCGACGGTGCGGGCGAAGGCCCGTGCCGGAGGGCTGAGGGAGTCCCAGCGGCGGACGGCCCAGCCGACGGGCAGGGGGCGCAGGCCGGGCAGCGGGACCAGTCGTAGCTCGCCCCCTCCCGGGATCGGTAGCCCCGGTACGGCGGGGACGACCGCCCGGCCCACCCCCAGCTCGGCCAGCAGCAGTGCCGTGTCCCAGTCGGCGACGCTCGTGTCGTAGGCGAAGCGGACGCCCAGTTCGGCGCAGGCCGCGTCCAGGTGGACGGCGGAGGTGGAGTTCGGGGGCAGCCGGATCAGACGGATCCCCGCCAGGTCGGCCGCGTCGAGGCGGGGCCGACCGGCGAGGGGGTCGTCCGCGCCGACGGCGAGCACCCAGGGCAGTTCGGCGACCGTCCGCTGCTCGATGCCCCGGACCGGGGAGCCGACGGTGATCCAGGCCAGGTCGAGGGTGCCGTCGGCCAGGGCGTCGAAGGTGCCGCGCCCCGAACTGACCGTGCGGAACTCCAGGTTGACCTCGGGGTGGCGGCGGCGGAAGGCGACCACCGCCTGGGACATGAAGTGCCGGACGGTGGTGGCACCGGTGGCGACGCTGACGTGCCCGCTGTGGCCGTCGACCAGGTCGCGCAGTTGCCGTACGGCGAGGTCGAGCCCCGAGATTCCCTCGGCCGCGGCGGCCTCCAGTATGCGCCCGGCCTGCGTGGGTACCACGCCTCGCGGTTGCCGTTCCAGCAGCGCGACCCCCGTCTCCCGCTCCAGCCGCCGCACGTGCTGGCTGACGGCGGACTGGGTGCAGCCGAGGTCCCTGGCGACGGAACTGAGGCTGCCGGCGCGGCACACGGCCACGAACACACGGAGGTCGTCGAGGGTCATAACTCCCAAGTTAACGCTTGGGGTTGGTGAGGAAACCCAAGGATTGACTGGAATCAGGGGCCGTACGAGGATCGATACCGGGCCACGGCCGACCCAGGCGGCAACCCGCTTCGCGCGCGAGGAGCGGGTGCCGACCTTCAGGGGCCGGTGGCCGGGCCGTACAGGCCCTCCACCTCGCTCGCGAAGTCGGTCATGATCTGCTCGCGGCGGAGCTTCATCGACGGGGTCAGGTGACCGGCCTCCTCGGTGAAGTCCCGGGGCAGTACGGCGAACCGGCGGATGGACTCCGGGCGGGAGAGGAGCTTGTTGGCCTCGTCCATCGCGCGCTGCAGGACGGCCTCCAGCTCCGGGTCGCCGACGAGGAGCTCCGGGGGCACCGGGTGCTTGCCGATCATCTGCCGCCAGTGGGTGACGCCGTCGACGTCGAGGGTGATCAGCGCGGCCACGTACGGGCGGGCGTCGCCGACCAGCATCACCTGGGAGATCAGCGGGTGCTGGCGCAGCCAGTTCTCCAGCGGGGCCGGGGCCACCGACTTGCCGCCCGCCGTGATCAGCAGTTCCTTCTTGCGGCCGGTGATGGTGAGGTAGCCCTCGTCGTCCAGTTCGCCGATGTCGCCGGTGGACAGCCAGCCGTCCCGGGTCGCGGGCACGACTCCCCCGGCCTGCGGATCCCAGTAGCCGCGCAGGACGTGGTCGCCGGAGACGAGGATCTCGCCGTCGGCGGCGATGCGGACGCGGGTGCCGGGCAGCGGCCAGCCGACCGTGCCCAGGCGGGGTTTGAGGGGTGGGGTGACGGTGGTGGCGGCGGTGGTCTCGGTCAGGCCGTAGCCCTCGAAGATCTCGATGCCGGCACCGGCGTAGAAGGCGGCCAGGCGCCGGCCGAGCGGGGAGCCGCCGCAGATGGCGTACCGGACGCGACCGCCCATGGCGGCCCGGATCTTGCGGTAGACCAGCGGGTCGTGGAAGGCGCGGGCCGTCTTCAGGGAGCGGCTCGGGCCGCCGCCGGTGCCGGTCTGCCGGGACTCCAGCGCCTCGCCGTAGCGGACGGCGACCGCCGCGGCCCGGTCGAAGGCGGCGACCCGGCCGCCCGACTCGGCCTTCGCGCGGGCCGAGTTGTACACCTTCTCCAGCATGTACGGGATGGTCAGCAGGCAGGTCGGCCGGAAGGCGGCGAGGTCGGGCAGCAGGTCCTCGGCGGCGAGGCTCGGCGCGTGGCCGAGGCGGACGCGGGCCCGGACGCAGGCGATGGCCACCATGCGGCCGAATACATGGGACATCGGCAGGAAGAGGAGGACGGACGGCTCCTCGTCCTGGCCCTTGAAGACCGGGTGGAGCAGTTCGATGGCGTTGTCGACCTCGGCGAAGAAGTTGCCGTGGGAGAGGGCGCAGCCCTTGGGACGGCCGGTGGTGCCCGAGGTGTAGATGAGGGTGGCGAGGGTGTCGGGGCCCAGCATGCCGCGCCGTACGGCCACTTCGCCGTCCGGCACCTGCACGCCGGCCTCGGCGAGCCGGGTCACGTGGTCCTTGTCCATCACCCACAGATGGCGCAGGTCGGGCAGGTGCTGGAGTTCGGGGCCGAGGGCGGAGGCCTGGGCGGTGGTCTCGGTGATCAGGGCGACCGCGCCGGAGTCGTGCAGGATCCACCGGGTCTGGAAGACGGACGAGGTCGGGTAGATCGGCACGGTGACCAGGCCGGCGGCCCAGGCGGCGAAGTCGAGGAGGGTCCACTCGTACGTCGTACGGGCCATGACGGCGAGTCGGTCGCCCGGCACCAGGCCTTCGGCGATCAGTCCCTTGGCCACGGCGAGGACCTGTTCGGCGAAGTGCGCGGCCGTCACGTCCGCCCAGCGGCCGTCGGGCAGCCGGCGGCTGAGCACGGTGTGGGCGGGGGCGGTCCCGGCGTTGTCGAACGGCAGGTCCGCGAGCGAGCCGTGTTTCACCGGGGGCGCGAACGGCGGTACGGACACCTCCCGTACGGCGCCGTCCAGGCGCTGGACCCAGGGCTCCACGAGGACCGGCCGGCCGTCGTAGTCGGTGGCGGAGACGGGGGTGCCGGAGGAGACGGGGGCGTTCGGGAACGGGGTGGACACGGGCGGCTCCTCTGGCGGACATGCACCTGCGGTGGTCCCTCATAGATACGGAGAAAGGGGTTACCGCTGGTTAGGCAGGTGATCGTACGGGTCCGCTGTGAGGGGATCGTGCGGGTTCGGGGAGGGTCCGGGGCCGGGGGTGTGCAGCCTCGGGGTCTGTGTGACGGGGGCTCATGTTCGCCCGTGGCTCTCGAGTTGGGACCGTACCGTAGACTTACCGGCGGTAACCTTACTCCAGAGTAAGCACATGGGAGCTGGGCATGGTGGGTGAGTTGCTGCATCTCACGGGCGGCGTGTTGCGCTCCCCCTTCAAACGGCCCTCCCCCGAGGCGGACTTCCCCCGAGAGCGGCTGGTGCTGCCCGGGGTGCGGGTCGACCAGGACCGGCTGGCCGCCTACGAGCGGGTGTGCGGCTTTCCCACCGGCGACAGCGCCCTCCCGGTCACCTATCCCCATGTCCTCGGCTTTCCGGCGGCCATGCGGCTGATGAGCGACGGGGCGTTCCCGCTGCCGCTGCTGGGCCTCGTCCACACCTCGATCGAGATCACCCGGCACACCTCCCTTCCGGCGACCGGGGAGTACGAACTCGCCGTGCACATCGCGGGACTGGCCCCGCACCGGCGCGGCACGCAGGCCACGGTGGTCACCGCGATGCGGGCCGGCGGGGAGGTCGTATGGGAGTCGCGCAGCACGTACCTCGCGCGGCATCGCACCGACCGGCCCGCCGGACCCCGGAAAGAGCAGCCGGCCCCGCTGCCCGTCGCCGCCGAGTGGCGGCTCGCCGAGGACGTGGGCCGGCGGTACGGCGCCGCCTCCGGCGACCGCAACCCCATCCACCTGTACCCGCTCACCGCCCGCCTCTTCGGCTTCCCACGGGCCGTCGCGCACGGCATGTGGACGGTGGCCCGCTGCCTGGCCGCCCACGGCACGGGCGGCTCCGCCGTGGTGCGGGCGGAGTTCCGGGCACCGGTGCTGTTGCCGGGGACGGTGGCCTACGGGGCGGACGGGTCTGGGCGGTTCGAGTTGCGGGGTGCGGGGGGTCGGGTTCACCTGCTTGGAGAGGTACGGGCGCTTTCGGGCTGAGCGCCGTTGGGGGCTCTCGCCGTTGCCGGGTGCGGGTGTGCGGTGGGTTGCCCGCTCCCCTAGGCATCTCCGGCAGGCGGAGTCCAAGAATGGCCGGACATCAAGGTGCCCAGACCCGACCAGGCGAAGTTCATCAGGGTCGTCGCCGCCTGCCGGGCGGTGACTCCCGGCGTGGTGTTGGCCCACGCGGCCAGCGACTCCGCCGCGCCCACCAGTGCCTCCGCCAGCCCCGCGACCTCGTGTTCGGGAAGGTCGGGGTCCCGGTGTGCCTCGCGGGCCGCGACCGCCACCAGGCGGGTCACGAAGGCGACGATCTCGCGGCGCATCGCGGCGACCTCGGTCGCGAAGGGGTCGCCGTGGGTGCGGGCCTGCAGGTGCAGCACGGACCAGGCGTCGGGGTGCTCGGCGGTGTGCGCGAAGAACGCCTTCAGGCCGTCCCACAGCTGGCGGTCGGCGGGCAGGTCCGTGCGCACCCCGGCGCGGACGGCCTCCGTCAGGGCGGTGGCCTCGCGCCGGATGCAGGCGGTGAAGAGGTCTTCCTTGGAGTTCAGGTACAGGTAGACCAGGGGCTTGGAGACGCCGGCGAGCTCGGCTATCTCGTCCATGGAGGCGGCCATGTAGCCGCGTTGCCCGAAAATGCGTACGGCGGCGTCGAGCATCTGCTGCTCCCGCACCGCACGCGGCATTCGTTTGGTCTTCGCCCCACCCATGAGGGCAAGACTAGTTGGACGCGGCTGCCCCGCCCTGCGTCCTCGCGACGTCGTCGGCGCCGTCCTCCTGGCTGCGGTTGGCCTCCAGGTTGGCCTTCATCCGGTCGACCCTGGTCACGATCCGCACCGAGGCCCGGTCCCGCTCCTTGCGCAGCACCACCCAGCTGATCGGCGCCGACAGGATCAGGGCGAGCAGCAACACCCACAGGCCGTTGGAACTGCCGAAGCCTCGCGGGAAGATCCCGGAGTAGACGGCTCCCCAGACGACCACGAGGCAGCCGGCGAAGACGCCGAGGCGCATCAGTGTGTAGCGGAGCATCTCAATCCAGTCGTCCGATTCCAAAAGGGGTCGTCGTCCAGTGAAGCACGGACGGGAAGGGATCTTGCAGCGGGGTCAGTGGAGGGGGTGCAGCATGATGATGTCGTCGCGGTCGTCGCCGGGCGCCACCCGGATGGCGCCGGGTATGCGGCCGACCTCCTTGTATCCGCAGGAGCCGTAGAACCGCTCCAGGCCGAGACCGCCCCGGCAGGTCAGCCGGATCGCGTCGACGCCGTCGAAGGTGCGGGCCGCGTCCGCGGCGGCCGCCAGCAGGTCACGGCCGTACCCCTTGCCCTGGTGGCTCGGGTGGACCATCACCGTGTACAGCCACACCCAGTGCGTCTGGAGCCGGTGGGTGTTGAAGGCGAAGAACGCGGTCGCGGCCGGCTCGCCGGTCTCGTCGCAGCCGACGAGCAGCCGGTGCCGGCCCTCGGCCATGCCCACGAAGTGCTTCACCAGTTCCGGCCGGACGTCCTCCCGGCTCACCGGCGGCACGAAGCCCACGGCGCCGCCCGCGTTGGACACGTCCGTCCACAGGTCGAGAATGCCGTCGCGCAGGGCCGGGGTGATGGCGGGGTCCAACGTGAAAGTAAGTGGCATAGGGCCACTGTATCTATTACCCGAGGGCGCGTGCAGCCACTTTCAGGTCGGCGACGAGCCCCTGGTACGCGGCCTTCCTGTCCTCGTCGTCCTGTGCCCGAAGCACCGAGGACGGGTGCACGGTCGGCACCAGCCGCTCGGGTCGCCCGTGGATCTCCCGCTCCAGCACGGTCCCGCGCACCTCGCCCACCCGGAACGACGAACCCAGCAGCGCCTTCCCGGCCGTCGCGCCCAGCACCACGATCAGCTCGGGCTCGACCAGCGCCAGCTCCGCCGCGAGCCAGGGTCCGCAGGCGGTCATCTCCCTCAGGCTCGGCGCCTTGTGGATACGGCGCTTGCGCGGTTCGGCCTGCGTGAACTTGAAGTGCTTGACGGCGTTGGTCACATAGGCGTCGCCGGGGTCGATACCGGCTTCCGCGAGCGCCTTGTCCAGCATCCGGCCGGCGGGCCCGACGAAGGGTCTGCCCTGCCGGTCCTCCTGGTCGCCGGGCTGTTCACCGACGAGCATCACGCGCGCGTGCGCGTTGCCGGCGCCGAACACCGTCTGCGTGGCGTTCTCGTGCAGGGGGCAACCCCGGCAGCCGGCCGCAGCCTTGCGCAGGGCGGTGAGACTGGCGCCCTCCGGCACGAAGGGCTCCGCCGTGTAGGCGTCCTCGGGGGCAGTCGTACGGGAACTCACCGCCACCGGGTACCCCTGAGGACGCCGTGTTCACCAACCCGGTCGGGGTGGGAGGGAAGACCTCACACCCGCATCGGCTGGGGGGACTCCCTGCGCGCCGGGTCCGGGCCGTCGTACTCCCGGATGATCTCGTACCGCGTGTTCCGCTCCACCGGGCGGAAGCCCGCGTCGCGGATGAGTTCCAGCAGGTCCTCGCGGGTCAGCTTGTTCGGCGTGCCGAAGTTGTCCGCGTCGTGGGTGATCTTGTACTCGACGACCGAGCCGTCCATGTCGTCCGCGCCGTGCTGGAGGGCCAGCTGGGCGGTCTGCACGCCGTGCATCACCCAGAAGACCTTCACGTGCGGGACGTTGTCGAACAGCAGGCGGGAGACCGCGAAGGTCTTCAGGGCCTCCGCGCCGGTCGCCATCTGGGTGCGGGCCTGAAGGCGGTTGCGGATCTTGCCGTCCTTCATGTCCACGAAGTCGTGCTGGTAGCGCAGCGGGATGAAGACCTGGAAGCCGTTCGTCTCGTCCTGCAGCTCGCGCAGGCGCAGGACGTGGTCGACGCGGTGGCGGGGCTCCTCGATGTGGCCGTAGAGCATGGTGCACGGGGTCTTCAGACCCTTCTCGTGCGCCAGGCGGTGGATGCGGGACCAGTCCTCCCAGTGGGTGCGGTGGTCCACGATGTGCTGCCGGACCTCCCAGTCGAAGATCTCCGCGCCGCCGCCGGTGAGCGACTCCAGGCCCGCGTCGATCAGCTCGTCCAGGATCTCCGAGGCGGACAGACCGCTGATCGTCTCGAAGTGGTGGATCTCCGTCGCCGTGAAGGCCTTCAGGGAGACGTTCGGCAGGGCGGCCTTCAGCTCGCGCAGGGAGCGCGGGTAGTAGCGCCACGGCAGGTTCGGGTGCAGGCCGTTGACGATGTGCAGCTCGGTGAGGTTCTCCGACTCCATCGACTTGGCGAGCTTCACGGCCTCCTCGATGCGCATCGTGTACGCGTCCTTCTCCCCCGGCTTGCGCTGGAAGGAGCAGTAGGCGCAGGAGGCCGTGCACACGTTGGTCATGTTGAGGTGCCGGTTGACGTTGAAGTGCACCACGTCGCCGTTCTTGCGGGTGCGCACCTCGTGGGCGAGGCCACCGAGCCAGGCCAGGTCGTCCGACTCGTACAGCGCGATGCCGTCCTCGCGGGTCAGCCGCTCACCGGAGCGGACCTTCTCCTCCAGCTCGCGCTTGAGCCCGACGTCCATGCCACACGCCCTTTCTACGACAGCTCGCCCCACGGTATCCCTAGACCTCTTCGGGCAGCTCCCCGACCCGGTTCTCCCACTTGGTGGAGAGCACGATGGTGGTACGGGTCCGGGAGACGCCCTTGGTGCCGGACAGCCGGCGGATGATCTTCTCCAGGCCGTCCACGTCCGTCGCCCGCACCTTGAGCATGTAGGAGTCGTCGCCGGCGATGAACCAGCAGTCCTCGATCTCCGACAGGTCCCGCAGCCGCTGGGCGACGTCCTCGTGGTCGGCGGCGTCGGAGAGCGAGATGCCGATCAGTGCGACGACGCCGAGGCCGAGGGAGGCCGCGTCCACCGTGGCGCGGTAGCCGGTGATGACACCGGCCGCCTCGAGACGGTTGATGCGGTCGGTGACGCTGGGGCCCGACAGGCCGACGAGGCGCCCCAGCTCTGCGTACGAGGCCCGGCCGTTCTCCCTCAGGGCCTGGATGAGCTGCCTGTCCACCGCGTCCATGCGATCGAAGCCTTCCGCTGAAGAGGTCTGAAGAGGTCTGAAGAGGTCTGAAGAGGTCTAGGAGATCTGAAGGGTCTTGAGAGGTCTGGAGAAGTTCCGGGAGTGCTGAGAGGTACTGCTTGTGCGCTACTGGTCCGTGCCGCCGCCCAGTTCGCCCTTCCAGCGCCGGTACAGGCCGTGCCCGACGCCCGCCGCGTCCAGCACCCGCCCGGCGACGAAGTCCACCAGGTCCTGGATGTGGGTGGCGCCCGCGTAGAAGGCGGGCGAGGCCGGTACGACGCTCGCTCCGGCGTCGTCCAGCGCCACGAGGTGCCTCAGGGTCTGGCCGTTCAGCGGGGTCTCGCGTACGGCCACGACCAGGGGGCGGCGCTCCTTGAGGGTGACGCTCGCCGCCCGCTGCAGCAGATCCTTGGACAGGCCCAGCGCGACGCCCGCGACACAGGCCGTGGAGGCGGGCACGATCAGCATCCCCTTCGCCGGGTACGACCCCGAGGACGGCCCGGCCGCGAGGTCGCCCGCGCTCCAGTACCGCATCCCGCTGATGTCCACGTCGAAGGTCCCGGGCTTGCCGTCGGCCCCCCGGGCCAGCCATTCCCGCAGGTCGTCCTGCCAGTGGGCGTCCCGGAAGGAGATGCCCGTCTCGTCCAGCAGGGTCAGCCGCGAGGCCCGGCTGACCACCAGGTCGACGGCCTCCCCCGCCCCCAGCAGCGCGCGCAGCACGGCCGCCGCATACGGCGTCCCGGAAGCACCGGAAACCCCCACGATCCAAGGCACGCGCTGCGATTCTCCTGCGTTCACACTTTGAGCGTACCGGCGGACCGGACCGTCAGACGGTCAGCCCCCGCACCAGCAGGTCGAGCAGCGCGCACACGAACAGGGCGATGCCGATGAATCCGTTGACGCTGAAGAAGGCCCTGTTCAGGCGGGAGAGGTCGTGCGGCCGGACGATCGAGTGCTCGTAGAGGAACGCACCCGCGACGATCAGCAGGCCGAACCAGAAGAAAACACCCGCGCCGGTGACGACGCCGTACCAGACGAACAGGGCCGTGGTGATCGTGTGGCAGGCACGCGCGCCCCAGATCGCGGCCGGGATGCCGAAGCGGGCCGGTACCGACATGACGCCGATCTCGCGGTCGGTCTCGACGTCCTGGCAGGCGTAGATCAGGTCGAAGCCGCCGATCCAGACGCCGACGGCCAGGCCGAGGACGGCCGCGTCCCAGTTCCAGGTCCCGGAGACGGCCAGCCAGCCGCCCACCGGGCCCATCGCCTGGGCGAGACCCAGGATCGCCTGCGGGAAGTTCGTGAACCGTTTGCCGTAGGGGTAGACCACCATGGGGATCACCGCCACCGGCGCCAGGGCCAGGCACAGCGGGTTCAGCAGGGCCGCCGCACCGAGGAAGACCACCAGGGCGATCAGGGCGCCGGTCCACGCGTGGCGGACCGACATGGCCCCGGTGACGAGCTCGCGGTGAGCCGTACGGGGGTTCCGGGCGTCGATCTCGCGGTCGATGATCCGGTTGACCGCCATCGCGAACGTGCGCAGGCCGACCATGCAGACGGTGACCAGCAGCAGCCGGCCCCAGTGGATGTTCCTGTCCCACTCGTACATCGCCGTGAGCGAGGCGATGTACGCGAAGGGCAGCGCGAAGACCGAGTGCTCGATCATCACCAGGCGCAGAAAGGCCTTCGTGCGTCCCGGCTGGGGGATCGCGGCGGAAGCGCTGCTCACAGGCCGTACTCCTTCCAGCGGCGGTCCACCAGGGCCGCCGTAGCCGGGTCCGACAGGACCATGTCCGGCCAGCCCCCGTCGCGGGTGTAGCCCTCCTCGGGCCACTTCTTCGTCGCGTCGATCCCCGCCTTGCCGCCCCAGAACTGCTGGTAGGAAGCGTGGTCGAGATGGTCGACGGGGCCTTCGACGACCGTGAGGTCACGGGCGTAGTCGGTGTTGCCGAGGGCCCGCCAGGCGACCTCGTG
Organism: Streptomyces barringtoniae; assembly: GCF_020819595.1. Lineage (GTDB taxonomy): Bacteria > Actinomycetota > Actinomycetes > Streptomycetales > Streptomycetaceae > Streptomyces > Streptomyces barringtoniae. Next base: position 77,609 of record NZ_JAJHNP010000025.1, on the reverse strand, counting down.
CAGATCGTGCACGTCGCAGTCGGCGTCCACGACCACGATCAGCTTGGTCAGGGACATCATGTGCGCCCCCCAGATCGCGTGCATCACCTTCTGCGCGTGCTTGGGGTACTTCTTGTCGATCGAGACGATCGCGCAGTTGTGGAAGCCGCCGGCCTCGGGCAGGTGGTAGTCCACGATGTCCGGGACGATGATCTTCAGCAGGGGGAGGAAGAAGCGCTCCGTCGCCCTGCCCAGCGGCCCGTCCTCCGTCGGCGGGCGGCCGACCACGATCGACTGCAGCAGCGGCCGCTTCCGCATCGTCACGCAGTCGATCTTCAGTGCGGGGAACGGCTCCTGCGGGGTGTAGAAGCCGGTGTGGTCGCCGAAGGGGCCCTCGGGCAGCATCTCGCCCGGCTCCAGCCAGCCCTCCAGGACGACCTCGGCGTTCGCCGGCACCTGGAGCGGGACGGTCTTGCAGTCGACCATCTCGATCCGCCTGCCCGCGATGAACCCGGCGAACAGGTACTCGTCGATGTCGCCGGGGAGCGGGGCGGTGGAGGCGTAGGTGACGGCCGGGGGGCAGCCGAAGGCGATGGCGACGGGCAGCCGCTCGCCCCTTCGGGCGGCCACCTGGTAGTGGTTGCGGCTGTCCTTGTGGATCTGCCAGTGCATGCCGATGGTGCGCCGGTCGTGCCGCTGCAGGCGGTACAGCCCGAGGTTGCGGATGCCGGTCTCGGGGTCCTTGGTGTGCGTCAGCCCCAGGTTGAAGAAGGAGCCGCCGTCCTTGGGCCAGGTGAACAGCGCCGGGAGCCGGTCGAGGTCCACCTCGTCACCGTGCAGGACGACCTCCTGCACCGGGGCCTCCTTGACCTTCCTCGGCGGCACGTGGGTCATCGCGCCGAGCTTGCCGAAGGCCTCGCGCACGCCCACGAAGCCGTGCGGCAGCTCGGGCCGCAGCAGGCCGCCGATCTTCTCGGAGATCTCGCCGTACGACTTGAGGCCGAGCGCCTTCAGCAGGCGGCGGTCGGTGCCGAAGACGTTCATGGCTAGCGGCATCGCCGAGCCCTTCACGTTCTCGAAGAGCAGGGCGGGTCCACCGGACTTCTGCACCCGGTCGACGATCTCCCCGACTTCCAGATACGGGTCGACCTCGGCCTTGATGCGCTTGAGGTCGCCCTCGCGCTCCAGCGCCCGCAGCAGGGAGCGAAGATCGTCGTAAGCCATGTGTCCCAGTATCTGCCACCCGTTACTCTGGCCCGGTCACCGGGGCCGTCTCACTTCGTCGGGGGATCGCACGCCATGCTCAGGTATCTGCCGTTCCTGCTGGTCCTGGCCCTGTGGATCCATGCCTTCGTGGACTGCCTGAACACCCCGGAAGAGGAGGTGCGGCACCTGCCGAAGGTGATGTGGGTGATCATCATCCTGCTCTTCGGCGAGGTCCTGGTCGGCCCGGTGGCCTGGCTGATCACCGGCCGGGCGCGGCAGACGGTCCCGGCGGGCGGTGCCACGCCCGGGCAGTGGGTCGCACCCGACGACAACCCCGAGTTCCTCAAGTCCCTGAACAAGGACGATCCCGAGCAGGCCTGATGGAACTCCGGCTGCTCGTCACCTTCGAGAAGGTCGCCACGGTGCTGAGCTTCACCCAGGCCGCGGCCGAGCTGTCGTACGCCCAGTCCAGCGTGACCGGTCAGATCCGCACCCTGGAGTCCTCCCTCGGCGTCGAGCTGTTCGACCGGCTCGGCAGCCGGATCCGGCTCACCGAGGCCGGTGAGCGGCTGCTGCCGTACGCCCGGCAGATCATCGAGCTGACCGAGGAGGCCCGGACGGCGGTCACCGAACCGGAGGAGCCCTCCGGCACGCTGACCGTCGGCACCATGGAGTCGCTGACCTCCTACCGGCTGCCGCCGCTGCTGGAGTACTTCCACCACCGCCACCCCGGGGTCCGGCTGGCACTGCGCACCACCATCGGCGACGAGACGCGGCAGGCGCTGCGTCAGGGCACCTACGACGTCGGGTTCCTGATGGAGGAGGAGACCGAGCACCCGGGGCTGGAGTGCAGCGTGCTCGCGGTGGAGCCGCTGGCGCTGGTCGCGGCGCCGGGGCACGCACTGAGCGGCTCCCCGGTGACGACCGCAGCCCTGACGGACCAGCCCCTGCTGGCCACCGAGCCCGGCTGCGCCTACCGGGACCTGTTCGAGCGGGAGCTGAGGTCCTTCGGGGACGTGGAGTTCAGGGAGTTCGGCACGATCGAGGCCACCAAGCGCGCGGCGGCGGCCGGCCTCGGGATCGCGTTGCTGCCCGAGGTGACGGTCGCCGCCGAACTCGCGGAGGGCTCTCTGGTCCGGCTGGACTGGGAGCCGCCGTTCACGCTTCGCACGCAGCTGGCGTGGCGGGCCGGGAAGCGGCTTTCGGCGCACGCCCGGCTGTTCGCGGAGCAGGCGCGGCGGCTGGTCGCCGAGCAGGACGGGCCAGGGTGACCTTCAGGCTCGCCGTCACGATCAGCGGGACGCCCAGCGTCTGGACGAGCCCGATGTGGTGGCCGTAGACCAGCCAGTCCATCAGCATCGCCACGGCCGGGTAGACGAAGGCCAGTACGGCGATCTTCGCGGTCGGCAGCTGGGCGTAGGCGGCGTACATGAGGACGTACATCACCCCGGTGTGGATCAGGCCGAGCCCGACGAGCCAGCCCCACTTCCAGCCGGTGCCGCTCATCGCGCCGAAGTCCGCGAAGGGCAGCAGGAGCGGGATGCCGACGAGGACCTGGACGAGGGCGATCAGGTGCGGGCGGACACCGGTGATCCGCTTGGTGACCAGGGTGGACAGGCCGTAGAGCAGGGCGGCGAGGAGGGCCTGGCCGACGCCGAGCAGGTACGAGCCTCCGCTCGTGAAGTCGCCGGGGGTGACGCCCGAGACGAGGACCAGACCGGCGAAGGCGACCGCGATCCAGCCGACCTTCGCGGCGGTGAGCCGTTCGCGGAACAGCAGGGCGCCGAGGAGGACCACGTAGAAGGGCTGCGTGTGGTAGACGACCGTGGCCACCGAGATGGACGTGTGCTCGTACGACGAGAACAGCAGCACCCAGTTCAGGACGATGAACACCCCGCCCAGGACGGCGAGTGCGAGGGTGCGGCGGGTGAAGCCGTGGTCGCGCAGCCAGCCCCGGGCGGCGACATAGCCGCCGAGGGCGAGGGCGCCGAACAGGACGCGGAAGAAGACGACGTCGAAGGGCGAGGCACCCGACTCCACGACGAAGACGCCGAGGGTGCCGGAGAGCATCATGGCGGTGGTCAGCTGGGCCGTGCCCCTGGTCTCTGAGGTCATGACGCCGACGCTACGAAGGACCCCCGGTGCCGGTCCACGCGCCAGTACGGGGTGCTGCCGATGGGGTCATCGGCGGTGCCGATACCCGCAGTTCACCGGAGGTCGGCCACCGGGTACGGGAGACCGGACCGTCAGGAAGGTTCGTCGTCGCGCAGGACGAGGTCGAGCAGCCCCGGGAAGCGGGCGTCGAACTCGGGCCGGCGCAGGCGGTTGACCCTCCGGGGCCCCTCGTCCCGCTGCTCCACCAGCCCGGCCCCGCGCAGTACCGCGAAGTGGTGGCTGAGGGCGGCCTTGCCGACCGGCACGTCGAAGCTGCCGCAGCTGCGGGTCCAGGCGGCGGAGCCGGCCAGCTCCCTGACCAGGGTGAGGCGCACGGGGTCGGCGAGGGCGGCGAGCGCCGTGAGGACGGGCACGTCGTCGGGGTGGGTGTGCTCCGGGGCGGCCCGGTGACTTCCGGTGGTCACGCCACGCTCCCCTCTTCCGCTTCCGCTTGCCGAGTGTTCGATGAAAACCATACACTCGCGAGTGTTCGCTTTTGATTGAACAGTCGAGTCGAGCCAGGGGTGTGGCATGCGCGCAGTGGAGTTCCAGGAGTACGGCGGTCCCGAGGTGCTGCGACCGGTGACGGCCGAGGTGCCGGAGCCCGGAGCCGGGCAGGTCAGCATCGACGTGGCCTACACCGGCGTGAACTTCGCCGACCTCAAGGCCCGCGCGGAGGGCTACCGGGTGCCCGCGCTGCCGTACGTGCCCGGCCTGGAGGTCTCCGGCCGCGTCCGCGCGCTCGGCACCGGCGTCACCGGCCTGGCCGTCGGCCAGGAGGTGGTCGCGCTCACCGAGGGCGGCGCGTACGCGGAGGTGGCGGTGGCCGAGGCGACGACCGTCTTCCCGGTCCCCTCCGGCCTGGACCTGCGCACCGCCGCGACCCTGCCGACGGTGCTGCCCACGGCCTACGCCCTCGTCCACACCGTCGGCCGGCTCCAGCCCGGCGAGACCGTCCTCGTCCAGGGCGCGGCCGGCGGCGTCGGCACGGCGGTCGGACAGCTCGCCCGGGCCGCGGGCGCCGGGGCGGTGTACGGCGTGGTGTCCTCGGCCGCGAAGGCCGCCCACGCCAGGAGCCACGGCTACGACGAGGTGTTCGTCGGCGCCTTCCAGGAGCCGCTGCGCGCGGCGACCGGGGGGCGGGGCGCCGACCTGGTGCTGGACCCCGTCGGCGGCGACACCCTGCGCGCCGGACTGGCCTCGCTGGCGGTCTTCGGACGCCTGGTCTCCTACGGCAACGCGAGCGGGGCCGGGTCGTGGAGCGTGGGCCGGCCCGAGCTGTACCCGCTCGGCGTGTCGGTCTCCGGCTTCTCCATCCTGAACCTGGCCCGGACCGCGCCGGAGGCGCTGCGCCGGCTGTCGGAGCGCGCGTTCGCGAAGGCGGTCGACGGCACCGTGACCCTGCCGGTGACGGCCGAGTTCCCGCTCGCCGAGGCGGCGGAGGCACACCGGCTGATGGGAGGACGGTCGAGCACCGGGAAGCTGCTGCTGCGCGTGGCCGACTGATCCGCCCCCCCAACTGCCCCTTGCTTCGGGCAACTTCGCGGCCCCTGACGACTTGCCATCCCCCACCAGGGGTGTTGTTAATGGTCGTCACTGAGTAGCGAGGGATCGCCTGACCTCTGGGGGACAGAAGCAGATGGACAACGGCCAGCCACCCGAGCGCCCGGCCCAGGACCCGCCGCCCGCACCCGCCCGGCCGGCATCCGCACCCACCACGCCGGCCCCGGCATCCGCACCCCCCGCGCCGCCCGCCGCGGCGCCGGGCATGCCGGACGTCCCCGCGCCGCCGGCGCATCCGGCGCCGGTCCGGCTCGACCTGCGGGTCAGCAAGCGGATCCTGTGGATCGGGGCGGCGGTGTACCCGCTGCAGAACATCGCCCGCGTCTACACCTTCGTCCTGCGCCCCAAGCGCAAGGAGGCGGTGCTGCGGTTCCTGCGGTACACCGCCGTGACACTGGTCGTCGGTTTCCTCGCGATGCTGCCGGGACTGCTGGCCTCCATCAACACGGGCGGAGGGCAGGGCAACTCCGGCGCCGCCGGCTATGTCGTGTTCGTCTGGATCGTTGCCGCCGTCGCCGAGATCTACTTCCTGATCGAGATGATCGGCGTCCTGACCGCCGCCCCGCAGCACGTCCTCGCAGTCGAGACCTCGGGCGCGTCGACCGCGCTGGTCACCAGCCAGGACCCGCGCTACCTGGACCAGATCGTCGGCCAGATCTCCTACGCCATCGATCACCCGGACGTCGAGTTCAAGGTCACGGTGGAGAGCCTCACCGTCTCGCCGAAGAACTACTACTTCGGTGACAACGTCAACATGTACGGCGGCAGCGGAAACGTGGGGATCGGCGCATGAGCGGCACGAACAACTACTACTACGGCGACAACGTCAACATGTACGGCGGCCAGGGCAACCAGGGCATCGTCAGGAACCAGGCGGGCGGAGCCGGGCAGCAGGACCAGGCCCTGGCCGCCGCCCTCGCCGAACTGCACGGACTGGTCGCCGAGTTGCGGGCGCAGGTCGCGACGCCCAGCGCCCGGCTCCTCGACGAGTCCCTGCCCGCCCTCAGCCCCGACGCCGCCGTGCCCCCGCAGGAGCGGCACCGGGCGCTGATGGCGATCGCCGGGATCGCCACCACCGTGGGGGCCGTCGGCCAGCCGGTGGCCGAGGCGGTCCGGGCGGTCATCGGGATGATCGGCGGCTAGCCGGCGGAGGGTGCGCCGGGCAAGCGCCTCCACCCCCCGTTGCCCCGCGCTCCCCCCGCCCAGCACAGTGGGGCCATGGACGAACGACAGGCCCGGGCCTGGCTCGCCACCGCCGTGCAGGAGGCCCGCGCAGGCCTGGCCGAGGGCGGCATCCCGATCGGTGCCGCCCTCTACGCCCCCGACGGCACCCTCCTCGGCCGGGGCCGCAACCGCCGGGTCCAGGACGCCGACCCCGCCACCCACGCGGAGACCGCCGCCTTCCGCGCGGCGGGACGGCAGCGCACGTACCGTGGCACCACCATGGTCACCACCCTCTCCCCCTGCTGGTACTGCAGCGGCCTGATCCGCCAGTTCGGGATCTCCCGGGTGGTGATCGGCGAGGCCACCACCTTCCACGGCGGCCATGAGTGGCTGGCCGAGCACGGCGTGGAGATCCTGGTTCTGGAGGACCCCGAGTGCATCGCGGTGCTGCGCGCCTTCGTCAAGGACAACCCCGAGCTGTGGAATGAGGACATCGGTGAGTGACGCGCCTGTTCCCACCATCGACCTGCGCCCCTGGCTGGCCGGCGGCGAGGAGGCCCGCGCCGCGCTCGCCCGTACCGTCGACCAGGCGCTGCAGACCGCCGGGTTCCTGCTGGTCACCGGGCACGGGGTGGAGCCGGAGCTGCGGGCCGCGATCCGGCGGGCGGCACGGGAGTTCTTCCTGCTCCCGGACGAGGTCAAGCGGCGGTACGAGGCGAAGGTCGGCGGCCGGGGCTGGCTCGGGCCCGGTGCCGAGGCCAACGGGTACGCGGAGGGTACCGAGACACCGCCCGACCTGAAGGAGTCGCTGACCTTCGCGACGGACGAGCCGTTCGAGGACCCGGTCGTCAACGCCGAGTGGTACGCGCCCAATGTGTGGCCCGCCGAGGTGCCGGGGCTCAGGGGCCTGTGCAGGACGTATCTGTCGCGCATGGCCGCCCTGGAGAAGGAGCTGCTGTCACTGCTCGGATACGCGCTGGGGCTCCGGCCCGACTTCTTCTCCCGGCACATGGACCGTCCGACGTACGGCTTCAACATCAACTGGTATCCGGGGACGGACGTCGTCGGCGCGCCGCTGCCCGGGCAGTTCCGGATCGGGCCGCACACCGACTTCGGCACCGTGACCGTCCTCGACCGCCAGGCCGGGAAGGGCGGGCTTCAGGTGTACACCGACGCCGGCGGCTGGGAGGACGCGCCGTACGACCCGGCCGCCCTCACCATCAACATCGGTGACCTGCTGTCCCGTTGGACCGGCGACCGGTGGCGGTCCGGGCGGCACCGGGTGCTGCCCCCGCCCGTCGAAGCGCCCGCCGAGGAGCTGATGTCGCTCGTGTACTTCGGCGAGTGCACCCCGGGAACCCTCGTGGAGTCCGTGCCGGCGCCGGTGGGCCGGGTGACGTACCCGCCGGTGGACTCGCATGTCTACCTGCGCGAGAAGCTGGACTCGATCACCGTCGGCTGAACCGAGCCCCTCCGTGTCAATCCCGTGTTCGAGCCGCCACCCGTTCCGCTGAAACGAACCCGGCGGGCATGTCCCGTTCGCGTCCCACGGCATTGGCCCTTGAAGGGGGCCCGCGACCAAGGGCCCCCTTTCTGCGATGGGAGACGCGTGCGAATCACTGACATCCAGCGCTGCGAGGTCCGGCCGGGACGGCTCGTCGAATGGACACTGAGCCCGGCGACGGTGGCGACGGCGACGGCGCTCCCGGACGACTGCCGGCCCCCGGCGTACATCCAGGAGTCGCACATCAGGACCGCCAGGTGCGTCCGGGAGGACGGGCTGTTCGTGCCGACCTGGCTCGGCACCGGCTTCGACCTGCCGGGCCCGGTCGACCTCGATGTGCTGCAGGAGGCGCTGCGCGGCTGGACGGTACGGCACGAGACGCTGCGCAGCGGCTTCCGCTGGGCGGGCCCCGCGGGAGACGAACTGCGCCGCTTCACCCTGGACGCCGCCGACGTGTCCCTGCACCGGGAGGAGGCCGGCGACTTCCCGGACGCGGACGAGCTGGTCCAGCACCTCCAGGACCGTTTCGACACCGTCGCGGACGCGCTGCGCTGGCCGAACCTGATCTACACGGCGGTCGTACGGGACGACGGCGCCAGCGTGTACATGGCCTTCGACCACAGCAACGTCGACGCCTACTCCCTGACCCGGATCGCCTGCGAGGTCCACGAGCTGTACACGGCGGGCCTGACCGGCACCGGCCCCGACTCCCGTACTCCGGCGGCCAGTTACGTCGACTTCTGCGAGCTGGAGCGGGCCGACGCGGACGGCATCGACGCCCGGCACGCGATCGTCGGCCGCTGGCGCGCGTTCATCCGGCGCTGCGACGGCGTGCTGCCGGGCTTCCCCGTCGACCTCGGCGTGGAGCCGGGCGGCCCGCTGCCGAGGCAGCGGATGCTGTGCGAGCCGCTGGCCGACGCGGCCGGGGCGGCGGCGTTCGAGGCGTACTGCAGGCCGTACGGCGGCAGCCTGGTCGGCCTGCTGGCCGCGACCGGGCTGATCGTGCACGAGCTGGGCGGGCAGCCGGTGTACCGGACGGTGGTGCCGTTCCACACCCGGGTGAAGTCGCACTGGAGCGACTCGGTCGGCTGGTACGTGGGCGGCGCCCCGATCGAGGTCCCGGTGGGCCGTACGACGGGCTTCCCGGACGCCCTGCGGGCGGTGCGCGCGGAGCTGCAGGCCAACCGCTCGCTGGCCCGGATGCCGCTGGCCCGGGTGCTGAGCCTGCTCGGCGCGGACTTCCGGCCGGCCTCGCCGGACCTGTACTCGATCGTCTCCTACGTCGACACCCGGGCCGTGCCCGGCGCCGAGCGCTGGACCGAGCAGCGGGCGCACGCGCTGCTGCGGGTGTCGTACGGGGACCAGGTGTGCGTGTGGGTGAACCGGCTGCACGAGGGGCTGTGGCTGGCGAGCCGGTATCCGGACACGGACGTGGCGGCGAAGAACCTGCGCCTGTACGTCGAGCGGCTGCGCGACCACATCGCCTCGGTGACCCACGGCAGCCTGTCCGCGGTGTCCTGAGCCGCCCGCGCCGCCCTAGGTGAACTGCCCGGGAAGGGGCTCCGAAGGCTCCGAGGGCTCATGCGGCTGCGGCGGCTGCGGCACCGCAAGGCCCTGAGTGGACTCCAGGACTTCGATCAGACGTTCGAATCTGTTGCGCCAGTCGGCCTCCGACGCCGCCTCGCCCTGGAACTCGTGCGTGAAGCGCAGCGCGCTCTCGCGCTCGCCGCCCCGCTCCAGATGGAACCGGATCCGGCCGCCGCCCTCGACGGTGTACTCGGCGACCCGGTCCACGTCCCAGGCGGTGACCCGGCCGGAGCCCAGGTCACGCAGGGTGACCGCGCCGTCCAGGCGGGGCTGCAGAACGTCGACGGCGGTGCACCACGCCCCGAGTCCCTCGGGGGTGGCCACCGCCGGCCAGACGTCTTCCATGGGCCTCGGGAGCCGCACCAGGAAGTGGAGTATGTGCGTGTTCCCATGGGTCTGGCTGGTGCCCTGTGCGATGGAACCGCTCATGACACCAGTGTGGGCGACCCTCGGCTCACACGCCCGCGTAGGAGTGCTTGCCGCTGACGAAGATGTTGACGCCGTAGTAGTTGAACAGCCAGCAGCCGAAGGCGATCATCGCCAGATAGGCGGCCTTGCGGCCCTTCCAGCCGGCCGTCGCGCGGGCGTGCAGGTAGCAGGCGTAGGCGACCCAGGTGATGAAGGACCAGGTCTCCTTCGGGTCCCAGTTCCAGTAGCGGCCCCAGGCGTCGCCCGCCCAGATCGCGCCCGCGATGATCGTGAACGTCCACAGCGGGAACACCGCCGCGTTGACCCGGTAGGCGAACTTGTCCAGCGAGGCCGAGGCGGGCAGCCGCTCCAGCACCGAGGTGGCGAAGGCACCCGGCTTGCCGCCGGTCTGCAGCTTGGTCTCGTACGAGTCCTTGAACAGGTACAGGATCGTGGCGACCGCACCGACGTAGAACACCGCGCCGCAGAAGATCGCGGTGGAGACGTGGATGTACAGCCAGTACGAGTGCAGGGCCGGGACCAGCTGGTCGCTCGCGGTGTACAGGACGGTGACCGCGAGGCCCAGGTCCAGCAGGACCGTCGTGATCAGGAACAGCCCGAGCCAGCGCACGTTCTTCTTCAGCGCCAGCAGCGCGAGGTACACGCCGACGGCGACCGTGGAGAAGGTGATGTTGAACTCGTACATGTTGCCCCACGGCGCCCGCTGGACGGAGGCCGCGCGGGCGACGACACCGGCCAGCTCCACCACGAAGGCGAGCACGGTGAGCGAGACGGCGATCCGGCCGTACAGGTCGCCCTGGGCGTCCCCGCCGTGCGCGCCCGGCCCGTCCGGTACGTCGCGGGCGCCGGAGGCCGAGCGGACGACGACCTTGGGCCGCTCCAGCACGGCCGTACCGCCGGCCTGCTTGACGGTGACGGCGGGTGCCTTCGCGGAGGTCTCCGTGCTCGCGGTCAGCGCGGCGGCGGTACGGGCCACCTTGCTGCGGCTGCCGAAGAGCCATTCGGCGATGTACGCGAAGAAGGCCAGGGTGTAGACGGCCATCGACGAGTAGATCAGCGTGTTGCTGATGCTCGCCAGGTGTTCGTTGGTTGCGGCGGCGAGATCGGTTGCGGCGGCGAGAGTCACTTCTCAGCCCCTTCGGCAGGTACGACTGGGGTGTCGGGGGATTCTGAAGAGTGGTCGTCGGGGTCGGGTGCCCCCGGCGCCTGGTCGTAGAGGATTCCGGCGAGGTCGCCCAGTTCCTCGGGCACCTTGGCGGACTCGCTGCGGCCCAGCCCGGCCATCTCGACGACCGTCACGCCGTCGGCGCCGCGCACCGCGCGCACCCACACCCGGCGCCGCTGGATGAACAGCGAGGCGGCCAGTCCGAAGATCGCGGCGAGGGCACCGCCGAGTGCCCAGCCGCTGCCGGGCTCCTGGACGATCTCGAAGCCGGCCCACTCCTTGATGTCCTTCTCGAAGGTGACGGACCCGGCGCCGTTCGGCAGCGTGAGGGTGTCGCCCGGCAGGAGAAGCTTCTTCAGCAACTGGCCCTTGCTGTCCTTGAACGCCTTCATGTGTGTCTTGTCCAGCTGGTACACGCTCTGCGGGATACCGGAGTTGACGCCGAGGTCGCCGTGGTAGGCGTTCACCGCGAGCAGCGGGTTCACCAGCGCGGGGAACTGGGAGAGCATCGTGCCGCTCTTCGGGTCGAAGGTCGGCACGAAGAAGGCCTGGAAGCCGAGCTGGTCCTTCCTGCCCTGCGCGTCGCGGTAGCCGTCCATCACCTTGATCACACCGTTGGAGGTGACGTTTCCGTCGAGCGGCAGCAGCGGTACGGCGTCGTGGAAGACCTCCTTGCCCTTGCCGTCGCGGACCGTGATGACCGGCGCGTAGCCATGGCTGACGAGGTAGACCTTGGAGTCGCCGATGTGCAGCGGCTGGTTGACCTCGATGGTGGTCGACTTCTGCTTGCCGTACGCACCCTCGCTGTAGTCGATCTTCGCCTCGTAGGTGCGCGGCGTGCCCCTGTTGGGGCCGGTGAGCTCGTAGGTGCCCTTGAAGTCCTTCAGGTCGAAGCTGAACGGCACGAGGTCGTCGTTCTGGAACAGGCTGCCGGACTTGAAGTCGTCGTACTGCGAGAGCGCGTTGGAGAAGCCGTCGCCCTCCACCACCAGCTTGGTGCCGTCCGACTTGTACAGCTGGCCGGAGGCGAAGGCGATCAGCAGCACGATCAGGGCGATGTGGAAGGCCAGGTTGCCCAGCTCGCGCAGATAGCCCTTCTCGGCCGCGACGGCGTCACCGGCGACGTGGGCGCGGAAGCGGCGCTTCTTCAGCAGGGCGAGCGCGGCTTCACGCACCTGCTCGGGCTCGGCGGTCGTACGCCACATCGTGTAGGCGGGCAGCCGGGTCAGCCGCTTGGGGGCGGCCGGCGGCCGGCCGCGCAGCTGGCCGACGAACTGCCAGGTGCGCGGGACGATACAGCCGATGAGGGAGACGAACAGCAGGATGTAGATCGCGGAGAACCACACCGAGCTGTAGACGTGGAACAGGCCGAGCTTGTCGTAGACCGGCGCGAGCGTCTTGTGGGCCTTGCGGAAGTCGTCGACCTTGTTCAGGTCGGCGCCGGTCTGCGGGATGAGCGAGCCGGGGATCGCGCCGAGCGAGAGCAGCAGGAGCAGCAGCAGCGCGACCCGCATGGAGGTCAGCTGCCGCCAGAACCAGCGGGCCCAGCCGATGACGCCGAGGCCGGGCGCGGCGGACAGCTCCTCGCGCGGGGCGGTGGACAGCTGGGAGCCGGCCGCGCCGAGGTCCTCCTGGTCCTGGCCCGCCTGGTCCCGGCTCTTGTCGGTTTCGGTTGTGCTCATCGATCAGATCCCCACAGTGAAGCCGTCGGACCAGGTCTGCATCTGCTGCACCAGACTCTCCCAGGCGCCGGTCAGCAGCAGCACACCGGTCACGATCATCATCGTGCCGCCGATGCGCATCACCCAGACATAGTGGCGCTTGACCCAGCCGAACGCGCCGAGCGCCTTGCGGAAGGCGACGGCGGCCAGCACGAAGGGCACGCCGAGCCCGATGCAGTAGGCGATCATCAGCACCGCGCCGCGTCCGGCGCTCGACTGGTCCATGGAAAGGAGGTTCACGGACGCGAGGGTCGGGCCGATGCAGGGCGTCCAGCCGATGCCGAACAGGGCGCCGAGGACGGGGGCGCCGATCAGTCCGGCGGCCGGCCGCCTGTGGAAGCGGAACTCGCGCTGGGTGAGCCAGGGCATCAGCCCCATGAAGAAGACACCCATGACGATCATGAGCACGCCGAGCACCTTGGACAGCGTGCCTTGGTACTCCTGCAGGGTGGAGCCGAAGAAGCCGAACAGCGCCCCGCCGGAGACGAACACGGCGCTGAAGCCGAGCACGAACAGCGCGGCCCCGCCGACCATCCGCCCCCGCCGGGCCTCGGCCAGGTCGGTGCCGGCGACGCCGGTGACATAGGAGAGGTAGCCGGGGACCAGGGGCAGGACGCAGGGGGAGAAGAAGGAGACGAGCCCGCCGAGCAGCGCGACCGGCAGGGCGATCAGCAGGGCGCCGCTGCGCACCGTCTCGTTCGGGCCGGTCGCGGCCAGAGTCACCAGTGCGCTCACGTCACTTCTCCGCGAGGACCGGCTTGAGCATCTTCAGCAGGGCGGTGTCGTCGAGCGCCTCCAGGGCCCGCGCGGCGACCTTCCCGTGCCTGTCGATGACGAGCGTGGAGGGGATCAGTTGCGGGTTGAGGGTGCCCTTCCTGAAGCGGAGCATCAGCCTGCCCGTGGGGTCGTACAGGCTCGGGTAGCTGATCCCGTGCTCCTTCTCGAAGGCGACCGCGGGAGTGGTGCTGGTGTCCCGGGTGTTGATGCCGACGAACCTCACGCCCTTGCCGTCGTACTGCTTCGACACCTTGGAGAAGTACTGCGCCTCTTCGCGGCACGGCCCGCACCATGAGCCCCAGACGTTGATGACGACGACCTGGCCCTTGTAGTCGGCGACGTCCAGGGTCCTGCCGTCGATGGTCTTGCCGGACAGGTCCGGGGCGCTCGCGCGCTTGCCCGCCGGGACCGTGGCGATGCCGTTCTTGCCGGTGACGAAGTTGGTGTTGCCACCGCCGCCGGAGGTGCCGCCGTTGCCGCACGCGGACAGGGTCAGGGCCGCGACGGCGGCCACGGCGCCGAGCAGGACGGCGCGGCTACGGGTACTCATGTGAAAAGTTTCGCATGTCCGTTCCGGCGATCTGTGGCACCCCCCTGCCGGGCGGAAAACCGCATTTCAGGGCGTATTTACACGGGACATTTCCGGCAGGGGGCCGTGCGAGAGGCCGCGCGGGGAAGCGCTCGGGACGCTACGCGAGGAAGGTCTTCCAGCCGCCGGCCGGAGCCTGTCCGGGCGCCAGCGTGCGCAGCTTGGCGAGCACCTCGGGCTTCTGCACGTCGATCCAGTCGCAGAACTGCCGGAAGGAGACGAGCCGGACGTCGGCGCCCTTCTCCTTCGCCCGGGCGATGTGCTTGAAGGCCTGCTCGACGGCGTCCATGTAGATGCCGCCGTTCCAGTGCTCGAAGTGGTTGCCGATGAAGAACGGCGCCCGGTTCGAGAAGTATGCCCGCTTGAAGCCGGCGATGTACGCCCCGGCCGCCTGCTCGCGCCAGGCCGGGTAGTTGTAGGCCGGCGCCTTGGTCGAGTTCTGCGACTGGTTGAACATCATGTTGTAGTCCATCGAGAGGACCTGGAACTTCCTGCCGGGGAAGGGGATCTCCTGCAGCGGCAGGTCCCACAGCCCCTGCTTCTTCACCGGCCACATCTGCAGACCGCCCGGCGAGGAGGCGTCGTAACGCCAGCCCAGTTCACGGGCGGTGGGCAGCAGGTTCTCCTGGTTGAGCAGACAGGGCGTACGGCCGCCGACGAGTTCCTTGTCGTAGTCGAACGGCAGGGCCGGCATGTCGGTGAGGCCGGTGTTGGTCTTCCAGTTCTTGACGAAGGACTTGGCCTGCTTGATCTCGCTGTGCCACTGCTGGGGCGTCCACCACTTGACCGAGGTGTGGGCATCGCCGCAGAAGTGGCCGTTGAAGTGGGTGCCTATCTCGTGGCCTTCGAGCCAGGCCCGGCGGACGTTGGTCAGCGTCGCCTTGATGTGGTCGTCGGCGAGGTAGCCGATGTCGGAGGCGCCGACCCTGTTGTTCGGCGGCACGTACAGGCGCTTCTTCGACTCGGGCAGCAGGTAGAGACCCGAGAGGAAGAAGGTCATGCTCGCGCCGTGCTGCTTGGCCAGGTCCAGGAAGCGCGGGAAGAGCCCGTTGCCGACCTCGCCGGCGCCGTCCCAGGAGAAGACCACGAACTGCGGCGGGGTCTGGCCGGGCTGCAGCGGCTCGGGCGCGGCCGGCTGGTGCGGCTGCTTGCCGGTGTACGACGTGGAGCCGTCCCCGATGAGCCGACCCTGCGGGGCGCCGCTCGCGCCTCCGTCCTGGCCGTTCTTTCCTTCGCCGGAACCGTTCGACCGCCCGGCGCCGTCCGATGACGTGTGGCTCCCGCAGCCGGCGAGGGTGGCGGCGGCAGCGGCACCCGCGCCGAGGCCGAGTATTCCCCGGCGGGAGAGGGTCCGGGAGACGGTGCGCATGGAAATCCCCGATTCATCGCGCCTTCTGGTGGTCACCCATTCAGAGGGCACGACGATCGGGGGGGTTCCGATAATTCTTATGGTTTTCGCAATAGTTGCGGCAAAGACACCCTAGGTGACGTCAAACGGACCGTCAGAAAACCGCGGTCGGACGACCTCAGGCCCCGAAGGCCTTCCCCTGCGCGGTGCCCTTGCCCTTCTGCGGCTTGGCACCGGCCCGCAGGTGAACCGGGACGAGATCGATGGCGGGCTCGCTGTAGCCGACCGACACGATCCTGTCGCCGAGGTAGGTGAAGGACGTGAGAGAGGCCAGCGTGCACTGCCGCTTGCGCGGATCGTGCCACAGCCGGCGCCGCTCGACGTAGGACCGCACGATCCAGATCGGCAGCTGATGGCTGACCAGCACCGCCTCGTGCCCGCGCGCCTGGTCCTTGGCCGCGTTCAGCGCGCCCGTCATCCGCACGACCTGGTCGACGTACGGCTCGCCCCAGGACGGCCGGAACGGGTTGACCAGGTGCTTCCAGTTCCCCGGCCGCTGCAGCGCGCCGTCGCCGACGCCGAAGGTCTTGCCCTGGAAGACGTTGCCGGCCTCGATGAGGCGCTCGTCGGTGTCCAGGTCGAGACCGTGCGCCTTGGCGATCGGGGTGGCCGTCTCCTGCGCCCGCTCCAGCGGTGAGGCGCAGACGTACGTCACGTCCCGCGAGGCGAGGTGCTCGGCGACCCGGTCGGCCATCTGCCGCCCCAGCTCGGACAGGTGGTAGCCGGGCAGCCGCCCGTACAGGATCCCGGTCGGGTTCTCGACCTCGCCGTGCCGCATGAGATGGACGACGGTGACGTCCTTGTCCCTGCTGCTGTCGCTGCTGCTGATGCTGTTGCTCACGCGGTGGCCTCCGCAGCCGCCCGGGCCGCCGCCGGAAGGGCGTCGGCGATCTTCTGTACGGCCCGCTCGTCGTGGGCCGTCGACACGAACCAGGACTCGAAGGACGACGGCGGCAGGTAGACGCCGTTCGACAGCAGCGAGTGGAAGAACGCGGTGAAGCGGAACGACTCCTGCCGCTTGGCGTCCTCGTAGTCGCGCACCTGCCGGTCGGTGAAGAACACCGAGAACATGTTGGAGGCGGTCTGCACCCGGTGCGCCACGCCCTCCTTGTTCAGTGCCTCGGTGACGAGGGCCTGGATCTGCGCGGACACCGCGTTCACCGTGTCGTAGGCGGCCTCGTCCAGCAGCCGCAGCTGGGCGAGCCCGGCGGCGGTGGCGACGGGGTTGCCGGAGAGCGTGCCGGCCTGGTAGACGGGCCCGGCGGGCGCCAGGTGTGCCATGACATCGGCACGCCCACCGAAGGCGGCGGCGGGGAACCCGCCCCCCATCACCTTCCCGAACGTCATCAGATCCGGCTTGACCCCGTCGATCCCGTACCACCCGGCGCGGCTGGTGCGGAAGCCGGTCATCACCTCGTCGGAGATGTAGAGGGCGCCGTTCTTGTGGCAGGCGTCCCTGAGCCCCCGGTTGAACCCCGGCTCCGGCGGCACGACGCCCATGTTGCCGGGCGAGGCCTCGGTGATCACGCACGCGATCTCGCCGGGGTGCCGGTGGAAGGCCTCCTGCACGGCCTCCAGGTCGTTGTACGGCAGCACGATCGTGTCGCCGGCCTGGGCGCCCGTGACGCCGGGGGTGTCGGGCAGCGCGAAGGTCGCGACACCGGACCCCGCGGAAGCCAGGAGGGAGTCCACGTGCCCGTGGTAGCAGCCGGCGAACTTGATCACCTTGGACCGCCGGGTGAACCCGCGGGCGAGCCGGATGGCGGACATGGTCGCCTCGGTGCCGCTGCTGACGAGCCGGACCTGCTCGACGGGCTCGACCCGGGCGACGATCTCCTCGGCCAGCGCGACCTCGCCCTCACCGGGCGTGCCGAAGGACGTACCGCGGGCGACGGCCTCCTGGACGGCGGCGATGACCTCGGGGTGCGCGTGCCCGAGGATCATGGGCCCCCAGGAGCAGACGAGGTCGACGTACTCCCGGCCGTCCGCATCGGTCAGGTAGGGGCCGCGGCCGGACACCATGAAGCGGGGCGTGCCGCCGACGGCGCGGAAGGCGCGCACCGGGGAGTTCACACCGCCGGGCGTGACGGCACAGGCGCGGTCGAAGAGCGCCTGGGAGGCCGGCGCATCGTAGGGATAGGGCGTTTCGCTCAGGGCACTCATGGCGTGCGACTTCTCCGGCTTCTCGGACTCCGGTGACTTGGGTGACCTCCTCAGGGTAGGCCGCGGGCGGACCGCGAGGCGGCCGACCTCCGGTCCGCAGCGCCACGGGGGCGCCATCTGCGAGACTGAGACCTGATACACACAGCTGTTACGCACGTAATGATCAGGGGCCGGACAAGAACCCGTGGACTGTTGTTCCACCGCACGTTTCGGCGGGCGGGCGTGGGGGAGGTCACTGACACGATGATCGGGTTGCGCGGCGGGGGCCACGCGTCCTAGAAAAGCAGTCGGGTGGAGATATGCATCGCGGTGGCGGACTGGGCGAGGGGACTGATGACCTGGGTCCTCGGCGTGCCCGGCGGGGAAGGCACCGGCGCGACGCGGAGGAATCGACTGAAGCACGGCAGAGCGACGCACGTCAGACGCAGGATGTACCGGGTGAGCCCGAGCGGTACGACCGGCGGACCGACCGGCAGCTGGAGAGCCAGCTCGACCGGCCCACGGACCGCCGGCTCGACCACCGGGCCGACCGCCTGAGGGCGGGGAGCAGGAATGGTGGTCGGGTGGGGGTGACGTACAAATACTTCGGCGCGCCTGACGGCGCGACCGCGGCTCGCGTCCCCATCTCGATGCGTCCCGAGGAACTCGGCGGCGACGAGCTGGGCATGAACGGCATGTTCACCAAGATCAAGCCGGAGACCATGGCCGCGATGGTGCTGACCGGCATCGAGGGCGTCCCCCTGCACAAGGTCCCGCCCCTGGAACTGGTCGTCCTCCACCCCGACTACGCCGTCGTCAAGCTCCCCATGACCGTCGTCGACCCCCTGCGCGGCATCGGCGAGGAAGCGGTCGGCGCGGCAGCCTTCATCTGGTCGACGGTCCCGGACCGCGGCGGGCCGCGGGATGCGTTCAATGTGTACCAGTTGCTGCACGAATGGCAGGACTTCAGCCATCGGCTGCATGAGGCGGGGCATCAGCCTTATTGCCTTGTCTGGCCCTGATCTGGCTCAGCGACCCCGGCAGCGCTTCACGAACCGGCGTCCCAGGCACCTTCATGACCGCAGAAATCCCGTCGCTGCCGCGGGCGCTGTCGCTCTAGGGTGCTGCCGGTGTTGAGCGACAGTCAGACAAGCGAGTTCGCCGAGCGAGGCTTCGTCGTGGTTCCGCAGGTGGTGCGGGACGATCTCTTGGACCGGGCGGCCCGGCGGATCGATGAGGTCGTCGCCGCCGATCCACCCGCCGCCGACAAGCGCGGCAGCCACTTCTACTTCCTGCGGACCGAGGACGAGCCGGCGCTGATGGCGCCTTTGACCGGCAGCCCCGCCTTCGCTCTCGCCGAGGAACTGGCCGGGGCCGGAACACTGGAGGTCCCCTGGCAGGTCCAGGTCGCGCTGAACATCCCGCCGTACTCACACCGTCCCGGCCTGCCCCACATCGATGCCGGCAACCCCGAGCCGACCGGCGAGCCGGTCAGCGGCACGTTCACGCTCCTCGCCGGTGTCCTGATGACCGACCAGCTCACGGAGAACTCCGGCAACCTCTGGGTCTGGCCGGGCACGCATCTCACGCACGCCGCATACTTCCGTGACCACGGCCCGCAGATGTTCTGCGCCTACCCGCCGGTCGACCTGCCCGAGCCCGAGCAGATCAAGGGACGGGCGGGGGACCTGCTGCTCGCGCACTACCTCCTCGGCCACAACATCGGCGGCAACTACGCATCCGAGCAGACGCGACGTGCGCTGTACTTCCGGATCAGCGCCCTGGACCACGCCTCCCGTCGAGACGAGTTCCTCCAGGACCCGTGGCTCGACTACGGGCCCCTGAGGTCGCAGTAGGTGCCGGCCGAGTCGAGTGTGGCGGTACCGGCGGCGGCGACGCATGCGGTGGCGATCGGACGCCGTCGGCTGCGGCATGGCCGTCGAGCACCGTGACCGCTTTCTGGTTCGAGCTTGTGACCGGCACCCGGCTGAAGTCGGGCGCCGGCCGGGCAGCGATCCCGTTCCCGCGGCCCGACGGGCGCTCGCGGACGGCAAGGGCGTCGGTTCGGTGTCCGGCGGGCCTATACCTCGATGTGTGAGCCCATGATGACGGTGCGGTCGCGGGGCAGGCCGAAGTACTCGGCGGCGTCGGCCGTGATGTAGGAGGTGGCGACGAACAGTCGCTTGCGCCAGGGGGCCATCGTCGGTGCCTTTCCGCGCCGCAGCTCGATCTTCGACAGGAAGTAGGACGCCTGGTCGAGGTGCAGCGGCCCTTCGGTCTGGGACGGGTCGAGCATCGCGAGGGTGCCGGGCACGTCGGGGGTCTCCATGTAGCCGAACCGGGCGGTGACGTGGATGATCCCGTCGTCGGCGTAGCCGAGGTCGTCGACGACGATCCGCTGGTCGGCCGGGACGCGGGGCACGGGTTCGGTCGCCAGGGAGAGGATCACGACCTGGTCGTGGCGCACGTGGTTGTGCTCGACGTTGGCCCGCATGGCCAGCGGTGCGGTCTGCTTGCCCCGGTTGAGGAAGACGGCCGTGCCGGGGATGCGGCGCGTCGGCACCTTGCCCGAGCGGAGATCGTCGATGAACTCGGGCAGCGGGCCTTCGAGCCGTGCCCGCTCGGCGGTGACGAGTTCGCGCCCGCGCTGCCAGGTCGTCATGACGGTGAACACGGTCAGGCCGATCAGCAGCGGCAGCCACGCGCCGTGGACGAGCTTGGTCAGGTTGGCCGCCACGAACAGCAGGTCCACGAAGAGCAGCACACTCGCGCCGGCGACGATCAGCCACCTGGGCGTACCCCACTTCGCGCGGGCGACGTAGAAGAACAGCAGGGTGGTGATGGTGATGGTGCCGGTGACCGCCATGCCGAACGCGAAGGCGAGCGCCGTGGAGCTGCGGAAGGCGAAGACCAGGGTGAGGACCGAGACCATGAGCAGCCAGTTGATCCAGGGGACGTAGATCTGGCCGATGGTGGATTCCGAGGTGTGCGCGATCCGCAGCCTCGGCAGGTAACCGAGCTGGGCCGCCTGGGAGGTGACCGAGTACGCACCGGTGATCACCGCCTGGGAGGCGATGACGGTGGCCGCCGTGGCGAGCACGACCATCGGCCACTGTCCCCAGCCGGGCACCAGCAGGAAGAAGGGGCTGCTGATGTTGTGCGGATCGGCGAGGATCAGGGCGCCCTGGCCGAAGTAGCTCAGGATGCAGGCGGGGAAGACGAGGAACAGCCAGGCGCGGGTGATCGACCGGCGACCGAAGTGCCCCATGTCCGCGTAGAGAGCCTCGGCGCCGGTGACCGCGAGCACGACCGCGGCCAGGGCGAAGAAGGCGGTGCCGAAATGACCGAACAGAAAGCCCAGGGCGTACGTCGGTGACAGCGCCCGGAGGATGTCGGGGTGGTCGGCGATGCCGGCGATGCCGCACGCTCCGATGGCCGCGAACCAGGCGATCATGACCGGCCCGAACACCCGGCCCACGGCCGCGGTTCCCCGGCGCTGCACCACGAACAGCGCCACGATGATCACCGCGGTGATGGGTACGACCGCGCCGCCCAGCGACGGCTGGACGACCTTGAGTCCCTCGACCGCGGACAGCACCGAGATCGCCGGGGTGATCATGCTGTCGCCGAAGAACAGCGACGCGCCGAAGATGCCCAGGGCGGCCAGTACGGCGGTTGTCCGTCCGGCCCGCCGCGAGGTCCATCGCCGCAGCAGGGTGATCAGCGCCATGATGCCGCCCTCGCCCTCGTTGTCGGCGCGCATCGCCAGCAGCACATAGGTGACCAGGACGATGATCACCACCGACCAGAACACCAGGGACACCACGCCGTACACGTTCTCGGTGCTGACCGGGACGGGGTGCGGGTCGCTCGGGTTGAACACGGTCTGGAGGGTGTAGATCGGGCTGGTGCCGATGTCGCCGAAGACCACGCCGAGGGCACCGATCACCAGCGCGAGGCGCACCGAGTCGTGAGCGCTCGCCTCCGGAGCCCCTGGCCCCCGCGGTACGGCTCCGTCGTCCGACGCGGTCCCCTGCCGGCCTCCGGCCATGGTGATCCTCCTCCGTGCCGGCCGCTGAACCGCAGGCCAGGTCATCGGGGCGGACGATACCCACCCCATGGCGCAACCTCCGGCAGGGGGCGCCGTTCGGCCTCGAACGGCGTTTCGCGCCGCCGGCCCGTAGGGGGACGCCTTGATCGTCTGCGGGCAGGAGATCCCACCGTCCTGGGCGGCACCTCGGCCGCAGCCGTCGCCGCCACCTCCGGCAGCCGCCGGTCCGGTTCACCCCGTTACCGGGCCCGGTTTACCGGCTCCGGCACATTCGCCGCATAGTGGGATGTGCGCGTACGCAGGAACCGACCCGAATCCGCCGGGGTTGCCCCCAGGGGCGGGAAAGGGAGGCGGAGCCGTGCCCCTCTCTCGTCGTGACGCCCTCAGGCTGGCCGGGGCTTCCGTGCTGGCCGGAGCGGGAGCCGGAGCGGTCGTCGGCTGTGACGCGCGGGCGGTGACGAGCGAGGCCGGTCCCTCGCGGAAGGCGGACCACACGCTGCGGATCGCGACCGGTCGGGTCGAGCTCGCGCCCGACACGGTCGTCTCCACCACGACGTACAACGGCGGTTTCCCCGGTCCGCTCCTGCGGTTCACCGAAGGCCGCCCGGTCGTGGTCGACGTCCACAACGACACGGCCACCCCCGAGCTGCTGCACTGGCACGGCCAGCGGGTTCCCGCCGGCGTCGACGGGTCCGCGGAGGAGGGCACGCCGTACATCCCCGCGCACGGGATGCGGCGCCTGTCGTTCACCCCCGGACCGGCCGGTTTCCGCTTCTACCACACCCATGTGACAGCGCTCGGTGACCTGACCCGGGCCACGTACTCCGGTCAGGCCGGCCCGGTCTACATCGAGCCGAAGGCTAACCCGGGGTCCTACGACCAGGAAGTGTTCCTGACGCTGAAGGAGTTCCAGCCCTCCCTCAGCCACGGCGGGGACGTCCCCCAGACCTTCCTCGCCGGTTCCCCGGTGCCGGACCTGAAACGCAGGGGCGAGCAGGCGATGGCCGGCTCCCTGGCCCGGGGCATGCCGCGCGGCTACGAAGTCGGCTACCGCGCCTTCAGCGTCAACGGCCGCAAACTGGGCCACGGACCGCCGATCAGGGTCAGGACCGGACAGCGCGTGCTGTTCCACGTCCTCAACGCCAGCGCAACCGAGATCCGCAGCCTCGCCCTGCCCGGCCACACCTTCACCGTGGTCGCGCTCGACGGCAACCCGGTACCCCGCCGGGCCGACGTGCCGGTGCTGTGGATCGGCACCGCCGAACGCGTCTCGGCACTGGTGGAGATGAACCACCCGGGTGTGTGGGTGCTGGGAGACCTGTCGGACGACGACCGGAACGCCGGCATGGGCACCGTGGTGGAGTACGCCGGCCGCAGCGGTTCCCCGCGGTGGAGCGCGCCGCCCGCGTTCACCTGGGACTACCGCGCCTTCGCCCGTCCCGGCCCCGCCGCGCAGCGGCCCGACCGCACGATCGACCTGCTGGTGGAAAAGCGAAACGCCGCCGACGGGGGATTCAACGTCTGGCCCCTCAACGGCGTCCCCTTCTCCCTGGACACCGACAGGCCGGTACTGGACGTCGAGCGCGGCAAGCGGTACCGGATGCGGCTGCGCAACGCCTCCGACGACATCCACCCCCTCCACCTGCACCGGCACACCTTCGAGATCACGCACATCGCCGGCACCCCCACCCACGGCCTGCGCAAGGACGTCGTCATGCTCGGCGGCTACCAGAGCCTCGACCTGGACTTCACCGCCGACCAGCCGGGACTGTCCCTGTTCCACTGCCACCAGCAGCTCCACATGGACTACGGGTTCATGATCCTGCTGCGCTGCTCCTGATCCCGCGGACCTCGGGTGCCCTCCCACCCGTTGGGAACCGGCCGCGGTCGGTCTATCGTCGGAATTCTCAGGTCAGGACGAGGAGGACGGCCGGTGATGCCGCAGGACGAGGCCGTGGTCGGCTGTACGGGCAAGGTGCTCATCGGGACGCGCGGATCCGCGGGCCCCGGGGAGGTCCTGGTGCGGGTCAGAGGCGGCTCCGAGACCTTCCTGGCGTGGTCCGAGGATCCCCTGCCCGCGGGCGCTACGGTCCTCGTGATCGAATCACGGGGATGCCGCGAGGTCGGCGTCATCGAGTGGGTGGATCCATTGGACGCGCTCGGCGGCGGGGCCGCCGACGCAGGCTGAGGAGTACAAGCATGTTCGGATACCGCGTTCCCGCTCCCGACGAGGCGATGCTGATCTCGGGCGGCAGGCGGGGACTGGGCGGCGCGCCGTTCCGAGTGGTGACGGGCCACGGAAAGTTCGTGCTCCCGGTCTTTCGCAAGGTCCGGTTCCTCACCCTTTCCATGTGCGAGGCCGAGGTCACCGAGACCTGTGTGACCAAGCAGGGCATCTCGCTGCACGTCCGCGCGGTCATCGCCTTCAAGGTCGGCAACGACCACGAGAGCATCATCAACGCCGGTCAGCGCTTCCTGTCTGACCAGGAGCAGATGTCGGTGCTGACCGGCCGGATCTTCGCCGGCCACCTGCGGGCGATCATCGGCTCGATGACGGTCGAGGAGATCGTCACCGAGCGGCAGAAGCTCGCCGCCGAGGTCCTGGACACCTCCAAGGTGGAGATGGCGAAGATCGGCCTGATCGTCGACTCGCTGCAGATCCAGTCCATCGACGACGGCAACACCGGCTACATCGACGCGATGTCGGCCCCGCACAAGGCCGCCATCCAGCGGCAGGCCCAGATCGCCCAGGCCCAGGCCACCCAGGCCGCGGTCGAGGCGGAGCAGGCGGCGGCCCGTAAGCAGGCCGAGTACGCCCGGCAGACCGCCATCGTCAAGGCCGAGTACTCCGCCGAGGTGGACCGCGCCCAGGCGCAGGCCGCGCAGGCCGGACCGCTGGCGCAGGCCCACGCCCAGCAGGAGGTGCTCGCCGCCCAGACGGAACTGGCCGAGCGCCAGGCCAAGTTGCGCCAGCAGCAGCTGGTCGCCGAGGTCGTCAAGCCCGCCGAGGCCGAGGCCGAGCGGGTCAGGATCCTCGCCGCCGCCGAGGCGCAGCGCATGAAGATCCAGGCGGAGGCCGCGGCCTCCTACGACCGGGTCGCGCTCGACCGGATGCTCATCGACCAGCTCCCGCAGATCGTGAAGGAGGCCGCCGGCGGCCTGTCCGGCGCCAACGTCAACGTCCTGAACGGCGCGGACGGCCTCGGCGAGATCGCCGCCGGCCTGGTGTCCCAGGGCATGACGATCCTCGACTCGGTCCGCCAGGGCCTGGGCCAGGACAAGGACAACAAGGGGGACGCCGGCAGGGGCCTGCTCCAGCTGCACTCGGGCAACAAGGACCGCAAGTCGGACGACGGTCCGGTGGACATGGACTAGCGGTCCGCCGACACGACCGTGAAGTGGCGCTCGGCGCCGGGGCGTTCGAGTTCGTCCAGCACGGCGACCGCCAGGTCCTCGGCGCTGATCCAGGACCGGCCGCGGGCATCCGTCAGCAGCGTGCCGGTGCCGCGCCGGTAGCCGCCGGTGCGTTCGCCGGGTTCCAGTACGGCCGGCGGGCTCAGGTAGACCCAGTCGGCGTCGGTGTGGGCCCGGCAGGCGCGCAGCTGGGCCACCCCGGCGATCGCCACGGCCCGGTGTTCCTCCGGCACGTACGCGAGGTCGTCGGCGACCAGCAGCTCCCGGTCACCGGGGCTGCGCAGGGCGCCGGCGCCGCCGACCACGAGGACGCGGATCCCGAGCCGGGCGGCGGCGTCCAGCACCGTGCGGGTGGCGCCGACGAGGAACCCCTGGTCGGCCGGGAACGTCCGTACGGTCACTACGACGGCGTCGGCGCCGGTCAGCGCCTCCTGTACGGCGCACCGGTCGGCCGCGTCCACCGCGACCGGTGTCACCTCAGGGTCGTCGCTCGCCGGCGGCTTCCGGGACAGCGCCAGCACCCGGTGTCCGCGCGTCCTCGCCTCGCCTGCCACCCGGGCGCCGACCATCCCGGTGGCCCCGAGCACGGCTGTCGTCATCGAACCCGTCCTCATCGGGCTTCTCCTCCTTCGTCCGGGGTCCCGTGGGACCGAGTTGCGCGGCCACCAGCGCGCTCAGCGCCAGGGCGAAGCCCAGGGTCTGCGGCGGGCTCAGCGACTCGCCCAGCGTGCTGCCGATGAGCGTCGCGACCAGCGGTGACAGCAGCACCAGCGGCGCGGACGCGGAGACCGGCAGCCTGCCGATGCCGCGGAACCACAGCGTGTACGCGATCAGCCCGCCCATGCTGCCGAGCCACAGATAGCCGCCGGCGGCACCCGCGTCGATCCGCTGCGGCACTCCCTCGACCGCCAGGGTGAGCGGCAGCAACAGCAGCCCGCCGACGGTCAGTTGCCAGCCGGCCAGGGTGAGCGGGCCGACGCCCGCCGGCCGTCCCCAGCGCTTGGTGAGGACGACACCGGCGGCCATCGTCGCCGTATGGCCGAGACCGGCGAGCACGCCGACGGCGTCCAGCCGGGCCTGTGGTCCGAGCACGACGAGCCCGACTCCGAGCACGCCGAGGACACCCCAGGCCAGCCGCCAGGCCGTGGGCCGGTCGTGGAGCAGCGCGAGGCCGAGACCGGCGACCAGCAGCGGCTGGGCGGCGCCGAGGGTGGCGGCCACGCCGCCGGGCAGGCGTTCGGCGGCCACGAACAGCAGGGGCATGGCGCCGATGTTGAGGAGGCCGAGGACCGCGGTCTTCCACCACCACTCGCCGCGCGGCAGCACCCGGGTGACCGCCAGCGCGAGCAGTCCGGCGGGCAGGGCCCGCATCAGGCCCGCGAACAGGGGGTGCCCGGGCGGGAGCAGCCGCGTGGTGACCACGTAGGTGGTGCCCCAGGATGCGGGAGCGAGCCCGGTGAGCAGGACGGTCGCCGCCCGGGCCCGGTATCGGTGCGTGGGAGGCACGGAATGCATGGGGTGCATGGAGGAAGTCTTGGCGGGAGACGTCCATGATTCCAAAGCATGGTTGTCATCACAGCCATGAACGATCACGATTGATCCGTGGACCTTCAGCAGCTGCGCTACGTCGTCGCCGTCGCCGACACCCTCAACTTCACCCGGGCCGCGCAGCGGTGTCAGGTGGTGCAGTCCGCGCTGAGCCACCGGATCGCCTCGCTGGAGCGGGAGTTGGGCGTGCGGCTGTTCGCCCGGTCCAGCCGCCGGGTCGAGCTGACCGGCGCCGGTGCGGCGTTCCTCGTGGGTGCGCGCGAGTGTCTGGCCGCCGCCGACCGCGCGGTCGCCGACGCCTCGGCCGCGACCGGCGTGGTGCGCGGACGGCTGGCGGTCGGCGTGATCGTGACCGCGGCCGCCGTCGACGTACCCGAGCTGCTGCAGCGCTACCGCGCCCGGCACCCGGAGGTCCGGGTCGTCCTGCGGTCAGGACGCAGTGACGAGATGGCGGCGGCGATCCGCGCCGGGGAGCTGGACATCGCCTTCCTGGGCCTGCCGGAGGGCGAGCGGCCGGCCGGGGTGGAGACCGTCGTACTCGATCACGACCGCCATGTCCTGGTGGTGCCGGCCGGGCACCGGCTGGCGGGCGCCTCCCGGGTCACGCTGGCGGAGATCGCGGGCGAGACCTTCGTGGACTTCGTGGCCGGAACGCCCGCCCGCGCCCAGTCCGACCGGGCGTTCGCCGCCGCGGGTCTGTCCCGTGACGTCGCGTACGAGGCGGGGGTCGTGGAGCTGATCACCCGGCTGATCGGGCGCGGGCTCGGCATCGCCCTGCTGCCCTCGGCGTTCATCCGGCCGCTCGCCGAGGACGATCCCCGGCTGGTCCTGGTTCCGGTGGTCGACGGGCCGCGGCGGCTGGAGTACCTGGCGTGGAGCCGGTTCAACCCCAGCCCGGCGACCCGGGCGATGCTCGAGGTCCTCGGCGTCGGGCAGCCACCTGCGAGGAGCTGACCGCCCTGGCGGGGATCAGGCCCGGGCGGCGTCGCCCCCTCGTAGGGTTCCCGCCAGCTCCAGCAACTCCTCCACCTCCCACTGGTCGTACGCGTGCTCGCCGTACTTGACGGCGAGCACGCTGCCGTCCGCCGCGATCAGGAAGTCCGCGGGGAGGCCGAGCCGGCCGCCGTGCGGTCGGGACGGGGCGCGCTCGCGGCCGCGCAGTATCGCCCAGGAGCTGCGCAGCACCGCCCGCACGATCGGCCCCCACACCCGCGGGTCCAGCAGTGCCCGGGGTGCCGACTCGACGCCGAACTCGGCGTACAGCCGCTTGTCCGGGTCGGCCACGACGGCGAAGGGCAGGTCCGCCATGTGCTCCCGCAGTTCCTCGGCGCGCGAGTGGAAGACGACGACCTCCTGGATGCCGGCCGCCCCGATCTCCGCGTGCCGCCGTACGAAGGACCGCAGGTGCAGATTGCAGACCGGGCAGCCCGCGAAGCGGCGGAACTGGAGGTGGACCAGGCGATCCGGGTCGGGCACGGGGAGCGGCGGGCCGGAGACGGGGGTGAGTTCGCGGGGGCCGAGCAGGGAGCCGGGGCGGAGGGGCCGCCGGGGCGTGGACGAGGACATGGACATCTGTCTCCCTCGTGGGCACGGAACGTAGGCGTACGTCGTACACCTACGAGCGTAAGCGTATGCCGTACGCTGTCAAGCGCCATGCCCCGACCCCGCTCCCTGACCCCCGACCGACTGGCCTCGGCCGCGCTCGCCGTCCTCGACCGCGAGGGGCTGACCGCGCTGTCCATGCGTACGGTCGCCAAGGAGCTCGGCATGAGCACGATGGCGCTCTACCGGTACGTCGCCGACCGCGAGGAACTGGAGCTGCTCGTCGTGGAGTTCACGCTCGGCGCGGTCGACACGGGAGCCCCGCCGGCGGACCTGCCGTGGCGCGAGCGCGTCGAGGTGATGGTGCGGCGGCTGCGGGACACGCTGCGCGCGCATCCGTCGGCGATCCCGCTGTCGGTCGCCCACCGGCACCACTCCCGCGCAGTGCTGCGCTGGTCGGAGACGGTGCTCGGCATCCTCACGGACGCGGGCTTCGCGGGCGAGCGCCGGGTCGTGGCCCTGCGCAGCCTGGTCGCCTACGTCAACGGCGCCCTGCAGCTGGCACAGCTCGGCTCCCTGTCGGGCGCGGGCACGCAGGCCATCTCCGCACTGGACCCCGAGGAGTTCCCGCTCATGGCCCAGACCGCGGCACACGCCCAACGGGTCGACGCCGAGCGGGAGTTCTTCGGCGGCCTCGTGGTGCTGCTGCGCGGCCTGGAGCCCTGAGAGAGGTCTTTCGGTTCAGTCCAGCTGGAGCCGGTCCGCCAGGCCCGCGTCTTCGAACGCCTTCACGACGTCGTCGCGGGTCTCGGTGAAGTGGGCCCAGCTGTCGCAGTGGGCCGGGACCACCCGGCGGGCGGCGAGCAGCCGGGCGGCGGTGGCCGTGCCCTGACCGTCGAGGACGAGGAGGGCGTCGTCGAGGACGGGCATCCTGGGCGCACCGGCGAAGAGGACGGCGGTGTCGACGGGGGCGTACCGGTCGGCGATCTCCTGGACCAGTTCCAGGGAGGCGTTGTCGCCGCTGACGTAGACGCCGGGCAGGTCGGCGGAGGTCAGCAGGAAGCCGGTGACCTCGCCGACGAGGGGCTCGGAGCCCTTGGGGCCGTGCAGGGCCGGGGCGGCGGTGACGGTGACCGTGCCGCCGTCGGGGCGGGCCAGCTCGACGGACTGCCACGGGGTGAGCGGCTCGGTGGTGCCGCCGAGCCGGGCGGCCGCCGCGGGGGTGGTGAGGGTGCGCGGGGTCGCCGCGAGCAGGGCCCGGCCGGAGTGGTCGAGGTTGTCGGCGTGCTGGTCGTGCGAGAGCAGGACGACGTCCACGGGGCCGAGTTCGGCGGCGCTCGTGCGGGGCGGCGCGGTCTTGGTGAGGGTGCGGCCGCTGGGGGACGGGTAGTCGCCGGGGTCGTCGAAGGTGGGGTCGGTGAGGAAGCGGAGTCCGCCGTATTCGATAAGGACGGTGGGGCCGCCGAGGACGCGGACGGGGATCTGCTCGCCGGAGTCACCGGCACGGGCGGCAGCAGCAGCCATGGAACTCTCACCTCACGGATAGAAAGGGTGTCATCCGTGATACACACTATCCCGGCCTCACGGATGGAGGCAAGCCGTACCATGAGAAGCATGAGTTCCGTGATCCCTGCCGAGGAGAGTGCCGGCGCGGTTCCGCCGCCCGCGCCCGGCGCCGCCGAGCATCCCGCCCTCGACCTCGCCAACAGCGCGGTCGTCCTGCCCGGCGGCCAGCGGGTCGACCTCCTCGGCACGCCCGCGGGGGCACAGCGCTGGCTGGTGGACCGCGGGCTCGCTCCGGCCGGCGCCGACCTGCGCGAGACGTGCGCGAGCCGGCTGCGGTCACTGCGGGAGCACGTCCGCCCGCTGCTCGCCTCCCGTATCGAGGGCCGCCCCGCCCCCGCCGAGGCCCTCGACGCCGTCAACGAGGCGCTCACCCTCGCCCCGGCCGCCTCCCTGCTGCGCTGGTCGGCCGAGCAGGGCCTGCACCGCGCCACGGCCCACCCGACCACCCAGATCGTCGAGCACGCCCTGGCCGCCCTCGCCGCCGACGCCGCCGACCTGCTCACCGGCCCCGACGCCGACCGCCTCACCGCCTGCGGCTCCGCCCCCTGCAACCGCTACCTGCTCCGCCACGGCCGCCGCCACTGGTGCTCCACCCGCTGCGGCGACCGCGCCCGCGCGGCCCGCGCCTACGCCCGCCGGACGGGCCGCACGGGGGAAAAAGGCTGAGCGGGACCGGGCGAAAACCCGCCCCCGCGCCATCACCGTCCCCCCGACCGACCCTACGTACTGTAGGTTCCCAACCGCCAGCGGCCGCAGGGCCGTTCATTCGTCTGTTCATCGGGGGATCCATGCAGGACACGGAAACGGAGGCCGGCGGGGAGGTCTGCGTGCGCAGCCTGGCGCCGACGCTGACCCTGCTGGCCGTCAGCCTTCTCATCGCCGCCGTCGGCGTGTACGAACTGTGCGGGTTCGGGCTGCACAGTCTCGACAGACGGCCGCACCTGTTCAGCGACGGGCTCGCGACCGGCGGGGTGATCGTCGCCGCGGTCGCGGCCGGCGCGGCGGTGGGCAACCTGGGCTGGCATCTGATGGCGGCCCGGCGCGGCAGGGGAAGGGCCGGGTAAGAGGCTCGGCACCGAAGGGGCCGGGTAAGAGCGGTTGTCGGTACGCTCCTCCCCGGAAGACGACCCGACCGGACTACCCTACAAGCTGTAGGGTCAGGGTCGGCCCCGACCGGGGTCGTCCCGTCCCCCACCACCCCAAGGTGACCAGTCACCATGCCCGCTCAGCAGCAGACCATGATCTCCCCGCAGGTCCCCGCCCAGCGCGGTCCCCGGCGCATCCCCCAGCTGCCCGTACCAGGCCCACGCCTGCGCGCGCGGGCGGCCTCGGCCACCGTGTGGTACCTGCGGCTGATCGCCGTCTTCAACATCATCGCGGTCATGTCGCTGCCGTTCCGCAAAGAGGTGCAGGAACACAACGACGGCAAGCTCTTCACCGCCCGCCACGTCCACGCGCACACGCACCACGCCGGCCAGTTCTTCACGCCGTACCTGGCCACCGCGGGCCTGGTCTCGGCCGCGGCGGCGATCTTCCTGGCGCTGGTGATGCGGCGCGGCAAGCGGGCCGCCTGGGTGGTCAACCTGCTGTGCGCGGGCCCCCTGTTCGTGCTCTACGTCCTCGCCCTCACCCAGCACCCGTTCCGCGACCACGCCTTCAACTGGGTCTCCACCGCCCTCACCGGGCTCTTCGTGGCCGCGCTGCTGATCGGCCGCCGTGAGTTCAACGCCATCGGCGACCCCTCCAACCCGAAGCTCGCGCTGGCCGTCGGCGCCGGCGGCCTCCTGGTGACCGGCGGCATCGGCACGCTGCTCGTGCACGCCACCAACAAGCTGCCCCACGCCCCCTGGAGTGAAGAACTCGCCTACACCCTGCTGCGCGGCATCAGCGTCGGCCCGCTCGCCGACCGGGTCGACTCGGTGCACGCGCCCCGCTGGGCCGACATCATCGTCAACATCCTGCTCGCTGCGGCCTTCCTCCTGGTCCTGTACGCCTGCTTCCGCTCCCCGCGCGGCCGGAAGCTGCTCACCGAGGAGGACGAGACCCGGCTGCGGGCCCTGCTGGAGAAGCACGGCGCGCGCGACTCCCTCGGCTACTTCGCGCTGCGCCGCGACAAGGCCGCCGTCTTCTCCCCCACCGGCAAGGCCGCCGTCACCTACCGCGTCGTCGGCGCGGTCTCCCTCGCCTCCGGCGACCCGATCGGCGACCCCGAGGCCTGGCCCGGCGCCATCGACGCCTGGCTCGGCGAGGCCCGCCGGCATGCCTGGACCCCGGCCGTCATGGGCGCGAGCGAGGAGGCCGGCACCATCTACGCCCGGCACGGCCTGGACGCCCTGGAACTCGGCGACGAGGCGATCGTCGACATCGCCGACTTCACCCTGGAGGGCCGCGCCATGCGCGTGGTCCGCCAGGCCCACAACCGGGTCAAGCGGGCCGGCTACACCGTCCGCATCCGCCGCCACGAGGACATTCCCGCCGACGAGATGGCCCTGCTCATCGAGCGCGCCGACCGCTGGCGCGACGGCGCCACCGAGCGCGGCTTCTCGATGGCGCTGGGCCGGCTCGGCGACCCGGCGGACGGCCGCTGCGTGATGCTGGAGTGCCGCGACGCGAACGACGAGCCGCGCGCCCTGCTCAGCTTCGTGCCCTGGGGCGAGCACGGCCTCTCGCTGGACCTGATGCGCCGCGACCGCGACTGCGAGAACGGTCTGATGGAGTACATGGTCGTGGAACTCCTGTTGCACGCCAAGGAGTTGGGCGTCCAGCGGGTGTCGCTGAACTTCGCGATGTTCCGCTCGGTCTTCGAACGCGGCGCCCGCCTCGGCGCGGGCCCGGTCCTGCGCCTGTGGCGCTCGACCCTCACCTTCTTCTCACGCTGGTGGCAGATCGAGTCCCTCTACCGCGCCAACGCCAAGTACCGCCCGGTGTGGGAACCGCGTTTCCTGCTCTTCGCCAAGAGCAGCGACATCCCGAGGATCGGTCTGGCGAGCGCCCGGGCGGAGGGGTTCCTCACGCTGCCGGGGATGGGCGGCCGGGAGTCCTGAGCCGCAGGAGGCCGCTCACTTCACCCCGACCGTCCGCAGCGCCGTAACCACCAACGCCCTTGCCACGCCCGCCACTTCCCGCACCGACACACACTCCCGCGGGCTGTGCGCCACCCGCACGTCCCCCGGCCCGTACTGCAGGGCCGGTATCCCGGCCGCCGTGTACAACCGCAGGTCACTGCCGTACGGCGCGCCGCGCTCACGCGGCCGGGAGCCGCCGTCCACGGCCACGCAGGCATCCGCCACGGTCCGCCGCAGCGGATGCCCCTCCGCGAGCCGGCCACTGGCGAACTGCCCGCCGGTCCACTCCACTTGGGCGGGATGCTCGCGCAGCCAGGGATCGGCGGCGCACGCCTTCGCCACCCACCGCTCGAGCTCGTCCCGCGCCGCGTCCGGTTCCTCCCCGATCCGCACCCCGAGCCGCCCCTGCGCGACCAGCAGGTCCGGCACGCTGCTGGCCCAGTCACCGGCCCGCAGGGTGCCGACGCAGAGGGCGTACGGGATCGGGTACTCGGCCATCAGCGGGGACGGGTCCCGGTTGCGCGCCGCCTCCAGTTCGCCGAGCGCCCGGTGCAGCGGCAGGTACGCGTCGATCGCGCTGACCCCCGCGTCCCGCGAGCTCGCGTGCGCGGCCCTGCCGGGCACGGTGAGGCGGAAGGTGAGGGCCCCGGCGTTGGCGGTGACGAGGGTGCCCGCCGTCGGCTCGGTGATCACGCAGGCGTCCCCGGTGTGCCCGCGCCGCAGCGTCCCGAACGCGCCGAGCCCACCGTCCTCCTCGCCCACGACGAAGTGAACGGCGACCCGCCCCCGCAGCCGCACTCCGGCCGCCCGGATCGCCGCGAGCGCGGCCAGGTGGGCCACCAGCCCCGCCTTCATGTCACAGGCTCCGCGCCCGTGCACGAGGTCGCCCCCGACGACCCTCGGCACGAACGGATCCCCGTCCCACGCGGCCGGGTCCCCGGGCGGTACGACGTCCACGTGCCCCTGCAGGATCAGCGTCGGCCCGTCCCCGCCGTCCGCCGTGTACCCGACCAGCCCCCAGGCCTCCTCCCGGGCCGCCTCCGCCCCCGGAAACCCCGGGTCGGCGAGCAGGGCGGCGAGATCCATGGACCACAGGTCCACATCCAGCCCCAGCCGTTCCAGCCACCCGGCCAGCAGATGCTGGATCTCCGACTCGGCCGGAGACCCGGTCACGCTCGGCACGGAGATCAGTTCCAGCAGCATCCGGCCCACGGCGGCCTCGTCCAGGCACGCGAGCGCAGCGGCCTCCGCATCGGCGAACATCCCCGCCCTCCCCCTCCTGAGGTCCGGCCCCGATCATCACCCCGGGGCAGGCTCCGGCGACACCCCGCGAACGCCACCACCACTCGGCCCGGCGGGGCCGGGCAGCCGTACTCGGCGCATGACGAAGGGGCGGGAGGCGGTGTCGATCAGGCGGTACCCGCACCCGGCAGGCCCACGGCGCTCATCCGCCCACCGTGAAACCGATCACCGCTCCGCCGCCCTCCCGCCGGAAGGCGAACGGCGCCCCGCCATGTGCCATGGCGACCTCGCGGACGATGGACAGGCCGAGGCCGGAGCCCGGCAGGGAGCGCGCGTCCGCGGCGCGGTAGAAGCGGTCGAAGATCCGGATGAGGTCGCCCTCGGCGATACCCGGCCCCCGGTCCAGCACCTCCACCCGCACCGTCCCCGCCCGCGCCGGCCCGGTGATGCTGATCTCGATGGGCCCCTTGCCGTCCCGGTCGAACTTGGCCGCGTTCTCCACCAGGTTCGACATGGCCCGCTGAAGCATCCCGGGCCGCCCGTCGGTCGTCGTCTCACCGCTGGTGCGCAGCACGATCTCCCGCCCGGTGCGGCGCCGGGCGAGCCCCATGACGTCCTCGGCGATGTCGGCGAGGTCCACCCGCTGCGGCGGCTCGGTGTCGGACTGCCCCGCCGCCAGGTCGACCAGCTCGTTGACCAGGTCGGTCAGCTCCCGCGCCTCCTGGCTGAGGTCGGCGACCAGTTCCTCCCGGGTGGCGGGCGGCAGTTCGTCGATGCGGCGCAGGAGGGAGATGTTGGTGCGCAGGGACGTCAGCGGGGTGCGCAGTTCGTGCCCCGCGTCCTGCACCAGGCGCCGCTGGTCCTCCTCGGACTGGGCCAGGCGGCCCAGCATGCGGTCGAAGGCGCGGCCGAGCCGGCCCACCTCGTCCAGGCCCGCGACCGGCACCTCGATGCCCAGCCGGCGGGTGCGGGCCACGTCCTCCGCGGCGGAGGTGAGGATCACCAGGCGCCGGGTGATCCGGCGGGCCAGCCACCAGCCGAACAGACCGGCCGCCACCACCACCGCCGCCATCAGGATCAGCGTGCGCTGTTGCAGCGTGCGCAGCAGGTCCTCGGTGTCGCTGAACTCCTGCGCGACCTGGACCGCGCCCCGCCCGTCACCGAGGGAGACGGTGGCGACGCGGAACAGGTCCGTGTCCACCAGTACGTCCTTGTGCTCGACCACCTTCCCGGCCGTCACGGCGAGCGCCATGGCCTTGTCGCGGGAGGTGACGGGCAGGCTCGGGTTGCCGTGGTCCACGATCTGGCCCTGTGCGCCCAGCACCTGGACATCGGTGCGGGCGGGCCGGACCAGGTCGTGCCCGGGGCGGGAGGAGGAGAAGTCCTCGGGGACCATCTCGTGCTGCCGCACCTCGTCCCGGACGTCCTGCACGACCTGCGTGAACACCGACTGCTGGTCGACCCGGACCAGCCGCGCGGCGCTGCCGTAGGACAGGATGCCGACCAGGATCGTGACGGCGGCGGTGACGGCCGCGAAGGAGACGGCGAAGGTGGTGCGCAGGGAGACCAGCTTGGGCCGGCCGGGCGCCAGCAGCCGCCGCA
This sequence comes from Streptomyces barringtoniae, assembly GCF_020819595.1. Taxonomy (GTDB): domain Bacteria; phylum Actinomycetota; class Actinomycetes; order Streptomycetales; family Streptomycetaceae; genus Streptomyces; species Streptomyces barringtoniae. The sequence goes on along the minus strand of NZ_JAJHNP010000025.1, from coordinate 42,191 downwards.
GCCGGCTCACCTAGTCCTCCCGGAGCACGTAACCCACGCCCCGCACGGTGTGGATCAGCTGCGGCGCGCCGGGCTCGTCCAGCTTGCGGCGCAGGTAGCCGACGTAGACGGCGAGGTTCTTCGAGCCGGGCCCGAAGTCGTAGCCCCAGATCCGGTCGTAGATCGTGGAGTGGTCGAGCACGATGCCCGCGTTGCGCACGAGCAGTTCCAGCAGCTCGAACTCGGTGCGGGTCAGCTCCAGCTCGCGCTTGCCGCGCCAGGCCCGGCGGGCCTGCAGGTCCATGCGGATACCGGCGGCCTCGATCTGCCGGTCGGAGAGCTGGGGCTCCCGGCCGCCGTTGTCGCCGCCGCCGGCGGCGCCGCTGCCGGTGGGCACCGGGCTGGTGCGGCGCAGCAGCGCGCGCAGCCGGGCGAAGACCTCCTCGACGTCGAACGGCTTGACCACGTAGTCGTCGGCGCCGGCGTCCAGGCCCGCGATGCGGTCGGCGGTCTCCACGAGCGCGGTGAGCATGAGGATCGGGGTGCGGTCGCCCTCGGCTCGAAGCACCCGGCAGACCTGGAGGCCGTCGATCCCCGGCATCATCACATCGAGCAGGAGGACGTCCGGCGGCGTCTTGTGGGCCTGTGCCAGCGCCTCGACGCCGTCGGCCACCGCCGTCACCTCGTACCCTTCCAGGGTCAGGGCACGCTCCAGGGCATGACGGATGGCACGGTCGTCTTCAGCGAGCAGCACAGTCTGGGGCACGCACCCAGTTTGCCAAGGCTGAACCAGTTCGGTCGGGGCGGGCGGACCTACGATCACGCTTTTTACCCGCCTCTCACCGTCACACGGGCAACCCGGCCCGCCGCCCTACCGTCTTCTCACCTCGCCTGAGCGCCGAGCCGGGCGAGCTGCTCCTCGAACGGTACGACCAGCGGCTCGGCCTCCCGCCCGGGCGCGGCCGCCCGCAGCCCGGCCATCAGGCCGGCCAGCTCGCCCGCCGCGCGCTCGATCCGCCCGGGCAGTCCTTCCTCGCCCCAGTCCTCCGACGCGGCGTACACCCCCGTCGGCACGACCACGGCCCGCAGGTGGGCGAACAGCGGCCGCAGCGCGTGCTCCAGCACCAGCGAGTGCCGGGCCGTACCCCCGGTGGCGGCGATCAGCACCGGCTTGCCCACCAGCGCTTCCTTGTCCAGCACGTCGAAGAACGACTTGAAGAGCCCGCTGTAGGACGCCGAGAACACCGGTGTGACGACGATCAGCCCATCGGCCCCCGCCACCGCGTCCTGCGCGGCGGCGAGCGCCCTCCCGGCGAACCCGTTGGTGAAGTTGTGCGCGATCTCGACGGCGAGGTCCCGCAGCTCGACCACCTCCACGTCCACCTCCGCCTGCCGCGCCACGGCGGTCGTGAGCCGGTCGGCCAGCAGCCGGGTGGAGGACGGGACGCTCAGTCCCGCGGACACGACGACGAGCTTCATGCGGCGCTCTCCTCCTGTGCGTCCTGCTGCGCGTCCTCCTGTGCGGCGGCGAGCAGGGACCGGTGGGTCGGCGCCTCCGGCACGTCCGCGGGGCGGCCGACGGCGAACTCCTTGCGCAGTACGGGCACGACCTCCTCGCCGAGCATGTCGATCTGCTCCAGCACGGTCTTCAGCGGCAGCCCGGCGTGGTCCACCAGGAACAGCTGGCGCTGGTAGTCACCGGCATAGCTGCGGAAGGACAGGGTCTTCTCGATCACCTGCTCGGGCGTGCCGACGGTGAGCGGGGTCTGGTCGGTGAACTCCTCCAGGGAGGGTCCGTGGCCGTAGACCGGCGCGTTGTCGAAGTACGGCCGGAACTCGCGCACCGCGTCCTGCGAGTTCTTCCGCATGAACACCTGGCCGCCGAGGCCGACGATCGCCTGCTCGGGCGTGCCGTGCCCGTAGTGGGCGAACCGGGTCCGGTACAGCTCGACCATCCGCTTGGTGTGGTCGGCCGGCCAGAAGATGTTGTTGTGGAAGAAGCCGTCGCCGTAGTAGGCCGCCTGCTCGGCGATCTCCGGGGAGCGGATGGAGCCGTGCCAGACGAAGGGCGGTACGCCGTCCAGCGGGCGCGGGGTGGAGGTGAAGCCCTGCAGCGGGGTGCGGAACTTCCCCTCCCAGTCGACGACGTCCTCGCGCCACAGCCGGCGCAGCAGGGCGTAGTTCTCGATGGCGAGGTTGATGCCCTGCCGGATGTCCTGGCCGAACCAGGGGTAGACCGGCCCGGTGTTGCCGCGGCCCATCATCAGGTCGACGCGCCCGTCGGCCAGGTGCTGGAGCATCGCGAAGTCCTCCGCGATCTTCACCGGGTCATTGGTCGTGATCAGGGTGGTGGACGTGGAGAGGATCAGGTTCTCCGTCCGGGCCGCCACATAGCCGAGCATGGTCGTCGGGGACGACGGCACGAACGGCGGGTTGTGGTGCTCGCCGGTGGCGAAGACGTCCAGGCCGGCCTCCTCGGCCTTGAGCGCGATGGCGACCATGGCCTTGATGCGCTCCGCCTCGGTCGGCGCACGGCCGGTGGTGGGGTCCGGCGTGACGTCGCCGACCGTGAAGATCCCGAACTGCATGGTCGCTCACCCTCCAGGTTGTTTACCGTTCAACTATACCCGTCGAACAGCACCCCACCCCTGGTTTGTTCCAGCCCCTCAGGGCACGATCACCAGCCGGCCGCGCACCCCGCCCTCCGCGAGCCGCGCATGCGCCTTGACCGCCTCCTCCAGGGCGTACGCCTCCGCCACCCGCAGGGTCAGCACACCCTCGTCCACCAGCCGGACCAGCTCCGCGAGCTGAGCACCGTCGGCCCGCACCCACACGTTCTGCGTGCGCACCCCCCGCTCCGCCTCCGGCAGCGCCCCGTCCCGGACCGCAACGAACCCGCCCCCGTCCCGCACCCACGCGAGCGCCGGCGCCCCGAGCACGGCCGCGTCCAGCACCGCGTCCACCCTCCCCGGCTCCACCCCGCCGGCCGTGAAGCGCACGGCACCCAGCGAGCGCACCAGCTCCTCGTCGCCCGCCCGGGCGTGCCCGGTCACCTCGATCCCCCGGTGCGCGGCCAGCTGCACCGCGAACCCGCCGACCGCACCCGCGGCCCCGGTCACCAGCAGCCGGTCGCCCGGCGCGAGGTCCAGCAGGTCCAGGGCCTGCAGCGCGGTCAGCCCGTTCAGCGGCAGGGTGCCCGCGTGCGCCGCGTCCGCCGAGGCGGGCGCCGCGGCCACGGCCTCCGCGTCCACGACCACGTACTCGGCATGGGATCCCAGCGGATCCGCAACCCCCGCCACCAGCGCCACCACCGGGTCGCCGGCCTCCCAGGAGGCGGGCGCACCCACCGCGTCCACCGTGCCGGCCACGTCCCAGCCCAGCCCGAGGGTCTTGCCCGCCCCGCCGAAGACGCCGGCACGCACGGCCGCGTCCACCGGGTTCAGCGCGCCCGCGGCCACCTTGATCCGCACCTGCCGCGCTCCCGGCTCCGGGACCGCGACGTCCGCGATCTCCACACTCTCCGGCCCGCCGAACGCCCTCACCACAGCAGCACGCATGACAACTCTCCCCATGTACAAGGCAGTTGATGACTTCGCGGCACCTTTCCGGCCGCAGCACCAACCGTAGGAGAGCTACTATCCTTCCGAAAGTAGTTACCTGAGAGTGCGTAGCTGACCCGAAGGAGAGGGACCATGGCGACCACGACCGCCGCCCAGCGCCGCGAACAGGCCCGCGCCGACTACGACGCCTTCCTGCGCGCGTGCCCCTCCCACCAGCTGCTCGGCCGGCTCAGCGACAAGTGGGTCAGCCTGGTCGTCGCCGCCCTGTCCGGCGGCCCCAAGCGCTACAGCGACCTCGGCCGCACGATCGCCGGCGTCAGCCCCAAGATGCTCACCCAGACCCTGCGCACCCTCGAACGGGACGGCATCATCAGCCGCACCATCACCCCGACCGTCCCCGTCCGCGTCGACTACGCCCTCACCCCGCTCGGCGCCAGCCTCGCCGGCCTGCTGACCGCCGTGAAGGACTGGGCCGAGACCCACTTCGAGGAGGTACGAACGGCCCGCGAACGCTACGACGCGGAGAACCCCGCCTGACCCCCTGCTCAGCGGGCCTCAGAAGGCGTACGCGTCGCCGGTGGCCAGGACCAGCACCTGCACCTGGTCGTTCGTGTGGTCCTTGTCCGTCGTGCCACCGCCCCACACCTTGTCGATCTCCAGCGTGACCTCCGACGACGTCTCCTTCAGCCGCACCGGCACGTCCAGCTGCCCACCCACCCCGTGCACGGCCAGCGCACCCGTCCCGCACACCACCGTCCGCTCGCCCTCCCGGGCACACCGCGCCGGCAGCTGCTGCGCCTCGGCCAGCGCCACCGACCAGCGCAGCCGCACGGTCGCGTCCGGCACGGCGGCCGGACCGCCGTTGCGCGGGGTCAGCTTCACCTCGACCTTGCCGCCGCTCATCACCGCCGTCCCGTGGAAGGCCAGATCGGCCTCGGGCACCGGCGCCGGAGCGGCCACCGCGGCACCCGACGCCGACAGCACACCGGCCAGGGCCCCCGCCACCATCCACGTCCGCATCCGCACGCCGCTCACCACTCCACACCCGCGATCGAATCCCACTGCCGAACGGAGGTATGCCACGCAGACCACGGCGCAGGCGCCGTCCATCAGGTGACACGCCGCGCACAGGCTCCCGCACCCCGCATGCGAGGCTGCTGCCCATGTCGATCCTGCGCTCCGCCACCCTCTTCGCCGTCGCCGCCGTCTTCGAGATCGGCGGCGCCTGGCTGATCTGGCAGGGCGTACGCGAGCACCGGGGCTGGCTGTGGATGACCGGCGGGGTCCTGGCCCTCGGCGCGTACGGCTTCGTCGCCACCTTCCAGCCGGACGCCCACTTCGGCCGCATCCTGGCCGCGTACGGCGGCATCTTCGTCGCCGGCTCACTGCTGTGGGGCGCGGTCGCGGACGGCTACCGCCCCGACCGCTACGACATCGTGGGCGCGCTGATCTGCCTGGCCGGTATGGCCGTGATCATGTGGGCCCCGAGGAACGGTGCCTGAGCCTCACTTACGCTGGAGGGAGCCTTTAGCCACCAGACCCTGAGGAGCTGCCCATGGCCCCCGCCTCCCGCATCGCCGTCGTCACCGGTGCGAGCAGCGGCATCGGCGCGGCCACGGCCCGGCAGCTCGCCGAGGCCGGCTACCGCGTCGTCCTCACCGCCCGCCGCAAGGACCGCATCGAGGCGCTGGCGGAGCAGCTGACCAGGGCGGGCCACTCGGCGGTGGCCTACCAGCTGGACGTGACCGACCGCGCGGCCGTCGACGAGTTCGCGACCGCCTTCCAGACCATCGGCGTCCTGGTCAACAACGCGGGCGGCGCCCTCGGAGCGGACCCGGTGGCCACCGGCGACCCGGCGGACTGGCGCACGATGTACGAGACGAACGTCATCGGCACCCTGAACCTCACCCAGGCCCTGCTGCCCAGGCTGGTGGCGAGCGGCGACGGCGTGATCGTGGTCGTCTCCTCCACCGCGGGCCACGGCACCTACGAGGGCGGCGGTGGCTATGTCGCCGCCAAGCACGGCGCCCACGTCCTCGCCGAGACCCTCCGCCTGGAGATCGTCGGCCAGCCGGTGCGCGTCATCGAGATCGCGCCCGGCATGGTCAAGACCGACGAATTCGCCCTGACCCGCTTCGCCGGCGACGAGGCGAAGGCGGCCAAGGTCTACGAGGGCGTGGCCGAGCCCCTCACGGCGGACGACGTGGCGGAGACGATCACCTGGGCGGTCACCCGCCCCAGCCACGTCAACGTGGACCTCCTCGTCCTCCGCCCCCGCGCCCAGGCCTCCAACACCAAGGTCCACAGGGAGCCGTGATGCCCGAGCTCCCCGAGACCGCCGCCTCCACCGACTCCCCGGAAAGCCTGGAACAGCGCCGCCTGGCCCAGGAGACCAGGGACGAACGCAAGGTCTGGTACTTCCTGGGCTACTTCCTCTTCGGCATCCACATCGTGGCGTTCGTGATGATCTACGCGGTCCGGCACGCGAAGTGACTCGGCAGGTCAGCCCTTGACGCAGACGACCTGCTTCAGCTTGGCCACGACCTGCACCAAGTCCCGCTGCTGGTCAATGACCTGGTCGATGGATTTGTAGGCGCCCGGGATCTCGTCCACGACGCCGGAGTCCTTGCGGCACTCCACGCCACGGGTCTGCTCCTCCAGGTCCTTGGTCGAGAACCGACGCTTGGCCGCGTTACGGCTCATCCGCCGGCCCGCGCCGTGCGAGGCGGAGTTGAAGGCCTTCTCGTTGCCGAGGCCCTTCACGATGTACGACCCCGTGCCCATGGAACCCGGGATGATCCCGTAGTCGCCGGAGCCGGCCCGGATCGCTCCCTTGCGGGTCACGAGCAGGTCCATGCCGTCGTACCGCTCCTCCGAAACGTAGTTGTGGTGGCAGGAGATCTCCGGCTCGAAAGTCGGCTTCGCCTTCTTGAACTCCTTCCGGATCACGTCTTTCAGGAGCGCCATCATGAGCGTGCGGTTGTACTTGGCGTACTCCTGCGCCCAGTAGAGGTCGTTGCGGTAGGCCGCCATCTGCGGGGTGTCCGAGACGAAGACCGCCAAATCACGGTCGACCAGGCCCTGGTTGTGCGGCAGCTTCTGCGCCACGCCGATGTGGTGCTCGGCGAGTTCCTTGCCGATGTTCCTGGAGCCGGAGTGGAGCATCAACCACACCTCACCCTGCACATCTGTACAGAGCTCTACAAAATGATTCCCCGACCCGAGTGTCCCCATCTGCAAAGCCGCCCGCTCCCGCCGGAACTTCACAGCATCGGCGACCCCGTCGAACCGCCCCCAGAAGTCCTCCCACCCGGCCGTGGCCAAGCCATGGAAGTCCCCCGGCTCCACGGGATCCTCGTGCATCCCCCGCCCCACCGGAATCGCCTGCTCGATCTTCGACCGCAGTCGCGACAGGTCACCGGGCAGGTCGTTCGCCGTCAGCGACGTCTTCACCGCCGACATTCCGCACCCGATGTCCACCCCGACCGCCGCCGGGCACACCGCGCCCCGCATGGCGATGACGGAGCCGACCGTCGCGCCCTTGCCGTAGTGCACGTCCGGCATCACGGCCAGGCCCTCGATCCACGGCAGGGTCGCCACGTTCTGGAGCTGACGCAGGGCCACGTCCTCGACCGTCGCGGGGTCGGTCCACATCCGGATCGGGACCTTCGCGCCCGGCATCTCCACGTACGACATACGTTCCTCATTCCCCCGAAAACGACAACAAAGGCTTACGCAAGGCTTATAAGCAACAAAGCGGAAAAGCAGCGCAGAAGCCGGTGAAAAAGGACATGGGACCGGCGGTCACGGCAGTGCGTGCGATACACATTGTCTCCAGGGGACGCCCCGCTGCGGCAAGCGAATAACCAGCGGGGACACTGGACCACCAAGCGAGCGCACACCCGGAAGGAGCCCGACCGTGCAGCGGAAGGCGTACGTAACCGGCACCGCCGCCCTCCTCGCGGCGCTGCTGGCCGGCTGCACGAGCGGCTCGGGCAGTGACAGCCCCACGGACAACGCCAATCCGGGCGAGGCCGGCACCGCCACGGTCGCCGCCCAGCCGGGCAAGTACCGCACGCTCCCCGAACCCTGCGGCGCGCTCGGTCACGACACGCTCGACTCGATGCTGCCCGGCATCAAGCAGATCACCGACCCCGTCCAGCGGGACAAGGCCTACCAGGGCCAGGCCGCGCTCACCTACGACACCGATCGCAAGGTGGGCTGCCGTTGGAAGGTGGAGTCCGCCGACGCCACCGACCGTCTCTCGGTCGACTTCGAGCGCGTGGTGTCGTACGACAACTCGGTCAGCGACGACGACCAGGCGCAGAAGCTGTTCGAGGGCAAGGAGTCGGCCGCCGACCTCCCCCAGCCGAGCGGCTCCGCGGGGACGAGCGGGTCACCGACGTCCTCGGCCTCCCCGTCGTCGTCCTCGGCCTCCTCCTCGCCCTCGCCGTCGTCCTCCTCGCCCTCGGCGTCCTCTTCCTCGTCCGCGCCCAGCGGCAGTCCCTCCGGTTCCCCCAGCGGCTCCCCCTCCGATTCCGCCGCGGCCCTGCAGCCGCGGGTGCTGTCCGATCTCGGTGACGAGGCGTATATCGACGACACGCTCGGTTCGTCCGGTTCGACCGTCGAACAGCGGACGGTGACTGTGGTGTTCCGCACGTCCAACGTCGTCGTCACCATCGAGTACGAGGAGCAGCCGACGGCCGTCGGTACGGTCCCGGACAGCAAGGAAATGCAGGACAAGGCCCGTAAACTGGCCTCTCAACTGGACGATGCGCTGGGCGGTTGACCGCCCCGGGAGCCGCTCGCTGCGCCCCGCGCGAAGCACCCGAACGGAAGCCGCACAGCTCCTTCACCGCGTACCGTGGGGCCCCGCAGGAACCCGCACGACCACCGAGCGTCATGAGTGAAGGAACCATGCAGCGAGCAGCCCAGCAAGACGACCGTGCCCAGCGACAGATGCGTGGCAAGCGCCTGAGCCGTGTTCTTCTCTGCGCGGCAGCCGTGCCGGCGGTGCTGATCACCGCCGCCTGTTCGTCGGGCTCGGGCGACTCCAAGGGCAAGGGCACCGACAGCAGCGCGCAGCAGTCCGCGGGCGGCGGCACGCAGTCCTCGGCGAGCGCGTCCCCGACCGTGCAGGCGGCCGCGTACCAGAAGCTGCCCGACGCGTGCGCGGTGCTGTCGAAGAAGACCCTGACGGGCCTGGTGCCGAAGGACACGTCGGGCAGGAAGGGCGGTTCGGACGACCCGTCGTCGCGTGGCTCCTGCTCCTGGAGCAGCCTGGACAACAACGGTGTGAAGGGCTCGCAGTTCCGCTGGCTGAACGTGTCCCTGATCCGTTTCGACTCGGACGCCACGCGCGGTGCCGGTGACACGCAGGCCCACACGTACTTCGCCCAGCAGGTCAAGGACGCCGAGTCGGTGCCCGGTGCGAAGAACACCAAGGAGGTCCCGCTGTCCGGCACGGGCGCGGAGGCGACGGCGGTGCGTTACGACCTGAAGAAGAAGGAAGGCCTCTTCAAGCAGCAGACGGTGGTCGCGCGGGTCGAGAACGTGGTCGTCACGCTCGACTACAACGGCGCCGGTCTCGCGGGCGAGCAGACCCCGGACGCCGACGACCTGACGAAGGCGGCGGAGAACGCGATCAAGGAGGCGGTCGGGGCGGTGCGGTCCGCCAACGACTCGTCCTCGTCGACCGGTTCCGGTGCGAAGACCTCGGCCTCCCCGTCGCAGTCGGCGTCGAAGTCCCCGTCCAAGTCGGCCTCTTCCAGCGCTTCTCCGTCCAAGTCGGCGACGAAGAAGAACTGACCGACCGGTCCGAAGGGGTCCGAAGCCCCGACCGGTACCACGTTCGCCGTTCGCGTGTGCCACCCTGTTGCGCGCAACAACAGGCAAGGGGAGGGGAGTACGAGTGGCCGCGCCACTGCAGTTGACTCGATTGCACCGCATTCTCATCGGCGTGGTCGTGACCGGCGCCTTGATCATCGCCGGTATCGGCTTCGCCGGCTCCTATGCGGCCGTCCGTGAGCTGGCCATCAAAAAGGGCTTCGGGAACTTCTCCTATGTCTTCCCGGTGGGCATCGACGCGGGCATCTGTGTCCTGCTGGCCCTCGACCTGCTCCTGACCTGGATCCGCATACCCTTCCCGCTGCTGCGGCAGACGGCGTGGCTGCTGACGGCGGCGACGATCGCGTTCAACGGCGCCGCCGCCTGGCCGGACCCGCTGGGCGTCGGCATGCACGCGGTGATCCCGGTGCTGTTCGTGGTGGCGGTGGAGGCGGCCCGGCACGCGATCGGCCGGATCGCCGACATCACGGCGGACAAGCACATGGAGGGCGTCCGGCTGACCCGGTGGCTGCTCTCCCCCGTCCCCACCTTCCTGCTCTGGCGCCGGATGAAGCTGTGGGAGCTGCGCTCCTACGACCAGGTGATCAAGCTGGAGCAGGAACGTCTCGTCTACCAGGCCCGCCTGCGTTCCCGCTTCGGCCGGGCCTGGCGCCGGAAGGCCCCGGTGGAGTCCCTGATGCCGTTGCGGCTGGCGAGGTACGGCGTCCCGCTGGCGGAGACGGCCGCGGCGGGGCTGGCGGCGGCGGGCATTGAACCGGTCCTGTTGCCGGCCGTGCCCCAGCAACTGCAGTTGGCGGCGGCCGACGCGACCGCGGTGGCCGCGGGCGGTCGTGCCGTCGGAGCGGCATCCGTCCCGCAGCAGGCGGCACCTGCCGGCGAGCAGCGCCCCCAGGAACCTGTGGTGGACGAGCAGAGCCCCTGGTTCCAGGCCCCGCGGCAGGTCGACTACCACGGCGGCTACGACCCGAGCTACGACCCGATGCTGCAGGAGCCTCAGTACGCCCCCGACGAACAGTACGAGGACTGGTACGAGGAGCAGCAGCCGGAGGACTTCCAGCAGCCCTCCTCCGAGGAGACCGGCAGCTTCCCCATCCCGGTGGGCCCGAACCGCACCCGCGAGCTCGGTGAGGGCGGCGGCGCCCCGGAGCCCGACGAGGAGTCGTACTACCAGGTCTTCCGTCAGTCGATCGACGGCAGCTTCCCCACCCCGCACCAGTTCAGCGAGGCGGTGGAGGCGACGTACAGCATGAAGCTCCCCAGCCGCGAGGCCGACCGCATGGTCAAGCGTTTCACCAACCGCTTCAACGCGGAGCTGGAAGAGAACCACATCGCATAGGAACCGCATGAAAAAGGGGCCCTTTCGAGGGCCCCTTTTCCGTTGCCGCTTACGCGTACCGGTTACGCGTACCGGCTACTCCCCGAGCAGGCGCCGCACCCGCTCCTGCCCCACCGCGAGCAGCAGCGTGGGCAGCCGGGGTCCGGTGTCGCGCCCGACGAGCAGGTGGTACAGCAGGGCGAAGAACGCGCGCTGGGCCGTCTTGATCTCGGCGGGCAGCTCCTTGGGCGTGGCGTCGGCCGGGAAGCCGGCCTGCACCTTGGGCACGCCGTAGACGAGGTGGGTCAGCCCGTCGAGCGACCAGTGCTCGGCGAGCCCGTCGAGCAGCAGCCGTACCGACTGCTGGGAGGCCTCGTCGAGGGACTTCAGCAGCTCGGCGTCGGGCTCGTCGCGCACGATGGTCCGCTGGTCGGCGGGGACGTGCGTGTTGATCCAGGCCTCGGCCTTGTCGTACCGGGGCCGGGCCTCGTCCAGGGAGGCGAGCGGCTGCTCCGGGTCCAGCTCGGAGAGGATCCGCAGCGCCTGGTCCCCGTGTCCGGCGGTGATGTCGGCGACGGACGCGAGCGTGCGGTACGGCAGCGGGCGCGGCGTCTTCGGCAGCTCGGCGGCGGCCGTACCGACGGCGCGCGTGTACGCGGCGACGTCGGCCGGCAGGGCGGAGCCGTCGGCGACCTTGGCCGCGAGCTTGTCCCACTCGTCGTACAGCCGCTGGATCTCCTGGTCGAAGGCGATCTTGAAGGACTGGTTGGGCCTGCGGCGGGCGTAGAGCCAGCGCAGGATCTGCGGCTCCATGATCTTCAGCGCGTCGGCGGGGGTCGGGACCCCACCACGCGACGACGACATCTTCGCCATGCCGCTGATGCCCACGAAGGCGTACATGGGTCCGATGGGCTGCTTGCCGCCGAAGATCCCGACGATCTGGCCGCCGACCTGGAAACTGGACCCGGGCGAGGAGTGGTCGACGCCGCTCGGCTCGAAGACGACGCCCTCGTACGCCCAGCGCATCGGCCAGTCGACCTTCCAGACCAGCTTGCCGCGGTTGAACTCGCTGAGCCGCACCGTCTCGGCGAAGCCGCACGCGGTGCAGGTGTAGGCGAGCTCGGTGGAGTCGTCGTCGTACGAGGTGACGGTGGTCAGGTCCTTCTCGCAGTTGCCGCAGTACGGCTTGTACGGGAAGTATCCGGCGGAGCCGGAGCTGCCGTCGTCCTCGGACGCGGCGCCCGAGCCCTCCTCGGCCTCCAGCTCGGCCTCGTCGACGGCCTTCTGCTGCTGCTTCTTCGGGGCCTTCTTCGTGCGGTACTGGGCGAGGATCGCGTCGATCTCGCCACGGTGCTTCATGGCGTGCAGGATCTGCTCGCGGTAGGTGCCGGAGGTGTACTGCGCGGTCTGGCTGATCCCGTCGAACTCGACACCCAGCTCGGCCAGCGAGGCGATCATGGCGGCCTTGAAGTGCTCGGCCCAGTTCGGGTACGACGACCCGTGCGGCGCCGGCACCGAGGTCAGCGGCTTGCCGATGTGCTCGGCCCAGGACTCGTCGATCCCGGCGATGCCCGCCGGGACCTTGCGGTACCGGTCGTAGTCGTCCCAGGAGATCAGGTGCCGGACCTCGTACCCGCGGCGGCGGATCTCGTCGGCGACCAGGTGCGGGGTCATGACCTCGCGCAGGTTGCCGAGGTGGATCGGACCCGACGGCGAGAGTCCGGACGCGACGACGACCGGTTTGCCCGGGGCCCGGCGCTCCGATTCCTCGATGACCTCATCCGCGAAACGGGAGACCCAGTCGGTGGTCTCGGTGCTCTGAGCCACGATCGGCACGTCCTTCTTTCTGAACGGGGTGGCACTCCGTCTGATCGGGGTGACACTCCATTCTCACAGACCGGCTCGCGCCCGCGAAAACGGCTTTACCCGCCGTGGGATACTGGCTGGGACTATCCATCCCCACGAGGAGAACGGCACCCATTCCTATGGCCTCGGTCACGTCCCTCAGCGATTCCGTCCAGCAGCACCTCGCGTCCGCCCTCTCGGCCACCCTGCCGGAGGCCGCCGGCGCGGACCCGCTGCTGCGACGAAGCGACCGGGCCGACTTCCAGGCCAACGGGATCCTCGCGCTGGCCAAGAAGGCGAAGGCGAACCCGAGGGAGCTGGCGACGCAGGTCGTCTCCCAGGTGGTGACGGGTGAGGAACTGATCAAGGACGTCGAGGTCTCCGGCCCCGGCTTCCTGAACATCACGATCGCCGACCGGGCGATCACCGCGAACCTGGCCGCGCGGTACGCGGACGAGACCGGCCGCCTCGGCGTGCCGACCGCCGCCGAGCCGGGCACGACGGTGATCGACTACGCCCAGCCGAACGTGGCGAAGGAAATGCACGTCGGCCACCTGCGGTCCGCCGTGATCGGCGACTCGGTGGTCCAGCTCCTCGAGTTCACGGGTGAGAACGTGATCCGGCGCCACCACATCGGCGACTGGGGCACCCAGTTCGGCATGCTGATCCAGTACCTGGACGAGCACCCGCACGAGCTGGACCACAAGGCGTCCACCGAGGACACGGCGGCCTCCGGCGAGGAGGCGATGTCGAACCTCGACCGCCTGTACAAGGCCGCGCGGAAGCTGTTCGACTCCGACGAGGAGTTCAAGACGCGGGCCCGGCGCCGGGTGGTCGACCTCCAGGCCGGCGACCCGCGCACCCTTGCCATCTGGCAGAAGTTCGTGGACGAGTCGAAGATCTACTTCTTCTCCGTCTTCGAGAAGCTGGACATGGAGGTCCGCGACCCCGACATCGTCGGCGAGTCCGGCTACAACGACATGCTGGCCGAGACCTGCCGCCTCCTGGAGGAGTCCGGTGTCGCGGTACGCAGCGAGGGCGCCCTGTGCGTCTTCTTCGACGACATCAAGGGCCCGGACGGCAACCCGGTCCCGCTGATCGTCCAGAAGTCGGACGGCGGCTACGGCTACGCGGCGACGGACCTGTCCGCCATCCGCGACCGCGTCTTCAACCTGAAGGCGAACAACCTCGTCTACGTGGTGGACGCCCGCCAGGCCCTGCACTTCAAGATGGTCTTCGAGACGGCGCGCCGGGCCGGCTGGCTGAACGAGGACGTCACCGCCTTCCAGCTGGCCTTCGGCACGGTCCTCGGCAAGGACGGCAAGCCGTTCAAGACGCGTGAGGGCGAGACCGTCCGCCTGGTCGACCTCCTCGACGAGGCGATCGACCGCGCCTCGGCCGTCGTACGGGAGAAGGCCCAGGACCTGTCCGAGGAGGAGATCGCCGAGCGGGGTGCCCAGGTGGGCATCGGCGCGGTGAAGTACGCGGACCTGTCGACGTCGGCGAACCGGGACTACAAGTTCGACCTGGACCAGATGGTCTCGCTCAACGGCGACACGAGCGTGTACCTGCAGTACGCGTACGCCCGTATCCGGTCCATCCTGCGCAAGGCCGGCGAGACCCGCCCGGTGGCGCACCCGGAGCTGGCACTGGCGGAGGCGGAGCGCGCCCTCGGGCTGCACGTGGACGCGTTCGCGGAGACGGTCACGGAGGCAGCCGCGGAGTACGCCCCGCACAAGCTGGCGGCGTACCTCTACCAGCTGGCCTCCCTCTACACGTCCTTCTACGACAAGTGCCCGGTCCTGAAGGCCGAGACGCCGCAGCAGGTGGAGAACCGCCTCTTCCTGTGCGACATCACGGCCCGCACCCTGCACCGGGGCATGGCCCTGCTGGGCATCCGGACGCCGGAGAAGCTCTGACTTCCTGACGGGCACTCGGCGCGGGTCGGGAGCGCAACTAGGACAGCAACTGTCCTAGTTGCGCCCTAGGGTCCTCCTCATGACTACGGAGACCGCTTCCGCACCCGCGTTCCGCTTCGCCGCCATCACCTTCGACTGCGCCGACCCCGCCGAAATGGCCCGCTTCTACGGCGAGTTGCTCGGCCTGTCCGTCCTCTTCTCCACCGACGACTTCGTCCTCCTCGGCAAGGAGGGCGCGACCGGCCTGGGCTTCAACCGCCTCGCCGACTACCGCCCGCCCACCTGGCCGGACCCGGCGCAGGAGAAGCAGGCCCACATCGAGCTGGGCGTGGACGACCTGGACGCCGCCGAGAAGCGGCTGCTCGAACTGGGCGCCGCCAAGCCGGAGTTCCAGCCGGGCGAGGAGCGGTGGCGGGTGCTGCTGGACCCCGCCGGGCATCCGTTCTGCATCACGACGCTGGTCTAGGGCAGCACGAACCCGCACCACACGAGCTTGCCGGGGAGCCGTTCCCCTTGCCCCACTTGTCGGCCGGCACCGACACGAGCAGCAGCCCACGCCCGCCCTCGTCCGGCTCGTCCGCGGTTTCGGGAACACCGGTTCCGCTGTCGTGCACCTCGGCCCGGACGAGGGCGCCGTCGTATCGCAGCCGCAGGGGAAGCCCGCACCGACGGCACGCCCGGGCCTGCCTCGAAGTCGCCGTCTCCGCCTGCACCATGCACATCCGCGGCTCAAAGAACAGCCCCGCCGCGAGCCCCGCCCTGCACCTCACGCGCGCCACCTGGGTCGCCTTCACCGCCTCCCTGAAGTGACCGTCGGCCCCGTCTGCCGCGCGGCGCCCGCTGGGGCCAGAACAGGACGTACGCCGCCGAGCCGACGCAGAACGCCAGGCGTATGAGGCCCCGGGTGGAGTCCGACGGGACCAGCAGGGCGCTGCCGTAGAGGGAGATGAGGGCGATCCAGCTGACCCACGGAACCAGGCGGCGCTGGCCGATCGAGTCCCAGATGAGGGTGCCGAGAAGGACCGAGGCGTTGTAGTAGGTGTAGACGCTGGGGTCGAGGAGGATGCGGGCGTCGGCGGCCAGGAAGACCACCGCCGGCCAGCGGCCCCGTCGTACCGCCAGGGCACCGAGACCCATGCCCAGCGCCATCTGCGCGGGGCGGTCCCACCAAGGCGTCGCGGGGTCGTTCACGCCGAACCAGCGCAGTGAGGAGGCCCGCTGGTTGGGGATGGTGAAGCGGGCCGCGTGCAGGGTTTCCAGGTGGCTCAGGTAGAAGGGCAGCCAGGCCACCGCCACCAGGCCGAATGTCCAGGCCGCCGCGCGCAGGCGGGTCGGGCGCGGCAGGGCCAGCAACAACGGCAGAAAACCTACGGCCCAGGGCTTGGAGTCGACCGCCAGGGCCAGGAAGACGCCCACCCACGTCGCGTTGCCCCGGACCAGTGCGCGGACCGCGAGGGTGGTGAAGAACAGGGCCAGGACGTCGTCGAGGTGGGCGAAACGGACCGAGACCTCGACCCACATGGGCATGAAGGCCGCTCCGGCGACCAGGACGCGTTGCTGGAGGCGTTTGTGGTTGACGCCCGTGCCGAGGTAGTGGTCGGCCGCCGCACGGCCCACCAGGACGAGCATGTAGAGGCCCAGGCCGGACATGAACGCGTCGGCCAGTTTCTCACCGAGGTCGGCGGGGAAGGGTGCGAAGAGTCCGGCGACCAGGAAGCTGACCGGGCCGATCTGCAGCTCGGGGTGGTTGGCGTAGAGGGCGAGGCCGCCGCCGTCGCCCTGGCCGAAGAGCAGTTGCTCGCCCTCACGCAGATAGTGCCAGGACACGGCCGCGTGGCGTTCGGCCACGACGAACCAGACGGCGGTCCACAGGGTGAGCAGCACGATGTGCCACCGCACCGGGTAACGCCCGATCCGCACGTTCCTCCGTCCCTCCGGTCACCGTGTCCGCATCCATCACAACACCACCCGGTAAGAGCGGCTGCGGCGGACGTGGGTTCCTCGGGACGGCAGGCCAACGTCGTTGTCAGTGGCGGCCCTTACAGTCACGGGTATGGCGACTCTTCCCAATCCGCTGCCCAAGCTGGCCACCGATCCCAGCGGCCGTTCCCTGGGGCTGCAGCTGCCTCCCGGCAGGCTCATCGACGAAACCGACGACGGCCCCTGGCACGAACCCCTGCTGTGGCAGGCGGAGAAGCCGGCCGCGCCGGGCACGTGGAAGGCACTGGGCGCGCCGGGCGCCCGGGTCGGCCTGCTGCCGGTGCTCATGGACGTCGGCGGGAGGCAGGGCGGTCCCACGGAGTGGGATCTGATGCCCCGGTTGGCGTCTTACCCAGGTGATCACGACGCCGAGGACGTCCTCGTCGACTACTGGGAGTACTGGACGGAAGACGAGGAAGAGGAGGTAGAGGAGGTAGAGGAGGTAGAGGAGGTAGAGCAGGAAGAGGGAGAAGGGGAGGAAAAGGAGGGAGCGGCCGAGGAAGAAGGCGAGGGGGAGGACGAGCTGGCCGAGTTGCTCGCGCCGTTCGGGTCCGCCTGGCCGGGGCTCGCGCCCGCCTCCACCCCGACCGCCGATCCCGACACCCGCGCGGCCCAGGTGGCCGACTCGCTGACGGAAGCCGCCTCCGGGTGGTTCAAGGAGGCGCGGCTCGCCCTGGTGCCGGCCCGCCGGTCCGCCGACATACCGGCGGCCATCGGCTGGACCGGCCCGCTGAACCACGACAACGACGTGGCCCGGCTGTGCGCGGTCCTCCGCACGTGGGAGGACCGCTTCGGCATACGGGTGGTGGGGCTCGGCTTCGACATCCTGGTCGTGTCCGTCGCCGCCCCGCCCAGCACGCTCGCGGACGCGGAGGTGCTGGCCGCCGAACACTTCGCCTTCTGCCCGGACAACCTCACCCAGAGCGGCCCGACCAGTCTGCGGGACTACGCCAAGCATCTGGTCGGTAACCCCACCTGGTCCTTCTGGTGGGACTGATCCCCGGCCGCCGTCAGCCCCCGAGCCCCCGCCCCAGCCTGCGCAGCCCCTCCGCGATCTCCTGCGGGGTCTGGGTGACGAAGCACAGGCGGAGGGTGGAGGGGTCGGGAGTGCCGGCGTAGAAGGGCGCGCCGGGGACGTAGGCCACGTTCTGCTCGACGGCGCGGGGCAACAGGGCGAGGGTGTCGTACGACTCCGGCAGGCGCGCCCAGAGGAACATCCCGCCCTCGGGCCGGGTCCACACCGACCCGGCCGGGAGCGCGTCGGGCAACCCGGCCAGCATGGCGTCCCGGCGTTCGCCGTACACGGCCCGCACCCGGGCCACATGGGCGTCCAGGACGTCCAAGTACCGTGCTGCGGCGAGCTGGTTGAGCGTCGGGGTGTGCAGGTCGGCCGCCTGCTTGGCCACGACGCAGGCCCGGCGCAGGTCGGCGGGCGCACGCAGCCAGCCGAGGCGCAGGCCGGGGGCCATCACTTTGGAGAAGGAGCCGAGCAGGACGGTGCGGTCCTCGGCCCCCGGGAGCGCGGCGATCCAGGGGACGTGCCCGCCGTCGTAGCGGAGTTCGCCGTACGGGTCGTCCTCGACGATCCACAGGCCCCGGCGGGCGGCCACGGCGGCGATCTCCGCGCGGCGCGGAGCGGGCATGGTACGGCCGGTGGGGTTCTGGAAGGTGGGGACGAGGTAGAGCAGCTTGGGACGCTCGCGGCGGATCGCCTCCTCCAGCGCGGCCGGGTCCACGCCGTCCGCGTCGCCCGGCACGGCCACCATGCGCGCTCCCGCGAGGCCGAAGACCTGAAGTGCCGCCAGATAGCAGGGGCTTTCCACCAGGACCGTGTCGCCGGGTTCGAGCAGGGCCGTCGCCAGGAGGGACAGGGCCTGCTGGGAGCCGGTGGTGATCAGTAGCTCGTCGGGCGCGGTGACCGGACCACGGGTGCTGATGCGCGCGGCCAGGCCCGCCCGGAGCGCCGGCTCGCCCTCGGTCGTGGAGTACTGCAGCGCCCGCTCCGGGGCCGTCGCCAGCACCTCCTGGAACGCCGCCGCGATGCCCTCCCGGTCGAAGAGCTCGGGCGCCGGGAGACCGCCCGCGAAGTTGATGACCTCGGGTCGAGCGGTGACCGCGAGGATGTCCCGCACGGGCGAACCCCCCACACTGCGACCACGCGCGGCGAGCGGCGGGACGGGAGCGGGAGCCGGGGCAGGCGTCACGTCCGGCTCGGGGACAGCCGGGGCGGGAATCGGGTCCCGCTCGGCGACGGTCGTGGCGGATCTCGGGGCGGGCTCGGCGGCGGTCATGGCACGGCTCTCCTTCGGCTCTGGGAGCCGTCAGGCTAGAGAAGTGCATGCCGCCTACACCGGTAATTCCGCGATCCGGACGGCCCGTTCGCGGCGGGCAGTGCCGACGACGCCGGTGCCGGACTCCGCTTCGCACGGCGCCCACACCGGTGGGCGCCGCAGCGAGCCGTGTCGGCCAGGTCAGCGCAGCTTCTGTGCCGCCTCGGTCGCCCAGTAGGTGAGGATGTTGCGGGCCCCGGCGCGCTTGATGCCGGTCAGGGTCTCGAAGATGGCCCGGTCGCGGTCGACCCAGCCCTTCTCGGCGGCGGCCTCGATCATCGCGTACTCGCCGGAGATCTGGTAGGCGGCGACCGGCACGTCCACGGCGTCCGCCACCCGGGCGAGGATGTCGAGGTACGGCCCGGCCGGCTTGACCATGACCATGTCCGCGCCCTCCTCCAGATCGAGGGACAGCTCCCGCAGGGACTCGCGCCAGTTGGCGGGGTCCTGCTGGTAGGTCTTGCGGTCGCCCTGGAGCGAGGAGGCGACGGCCTCGCGGAAGGGGCCGTAGAAGGCGGAGGAGTACTTGGCGGTGTAGGCGAGGATCGCCACGTCCTCGCGCCCGATCTGGTCGAGCGCGTCGCGGATGACGCCGATCTGGCCGTCCATCATCCCGCTGGGCCCGACGACATGGGCGCCGGCGTCGGCCTGCACCTGGGCCATCTCGGCGTACCGCTCCAGGGTCGCGTCGTTGTCTACCCGGCCCTCGGCGTCCAGGACCCCGCAGTGCCCGTGGTCGGTGGTCTCGTCCAGGCACAGGTCGGACATGACGAGCAGGTCGTCGCCGACCTCGGCGCGCACGTCCCGGATGGCGACCTGCAGGATCCCGTCCGGGTCGGTGCCGGCCGTGCCCTGCGCGTCCTTCTTGGCCTCCTCCGGCACGCCGAACAGCATGATTCCGGAGACCCCGGCCTGCACGGCCTCCAGCGCGGCCTTCTTCAGGCTGTCGCGGGTGTGCTGGACGACACCGGGCATCGTGGCGATCGGCACGGGCTCGCTCACGCCCTCGCGGACAAAGGCGGGGAGGATGAAGTCGGCGGGGTGCAGTCGCGTCTCGGCGACCATGCGCCGCATGACGGGCGAGGTCCGCAGTCGCCGGGGACGGGTACCGGGAAACGATCCGTACTTCGTCATCCCTCTACGCTACGCCCGCCCGGTCCCCACATTTGCCGACGCCCTGTCGGCTGCCCCCGCCCGGTGCGGCCGGCCTGCCCCGGACGAAGATTTTGCGGAAGCCCGACCATTCTTCGAACCGCTCCCACCTGCGCGGTGTCCGGAATGCCCGCCGCTAGTCCCCGGTGGTAACGCCGAGTTCACTCCGCACCCCCTCCCCAGCGTTCTACGCGCGTGGTGTCATGCCCGCGCCACCCCTCCTCGCCCGTGAGCCTAGGAGTCACGCATGCTGCGGAAGGTCCTCACCCGCGCGGCCATCGCCCTGACCGCCGGTACCGCCGTCGTCGCCACGGCCGTCCCCGCGAACGCCGCGAGCTACTCGGCGTTCGCCTTCTCCCAGAGCGGCAGCCAGCCCACGATCTACGACTTCATCGACTCGGCCACCAGCACGCTCGACATGACCATGTACGAGCTGGAGGACACCACGGCCGTCAACGACCTCATCGCCCTGAAGAACAAGGGCGTCACGGTCCGCGTCATACTCGACCGCCAGCACAAGACCGCCAACAACTCGGCGTACACGTCCCTGACCAACGCGGGCATAGGCGTGGTCTGGTCGTCCTCGGCGTTCGTCTACACCCACCAGAAGACGATCACCGTCGACGGCGTCAAGTCCCTGGTGATGACCGGCAATCTGACGGCGCAGTACTACACGACCAGCCGCGACTACGGCGTCTTCACCGACGACACGCGCGACGTCGCCTCCATCGAGAAGGTCTTCAACGCCGACTACACGGCGACCTCGATCACCCCCACCGACGGCGACCACCTGCTGTGGTCCCCCACCGACTCCCGCAACCGCCTGGTGTCCTTCATCAACTCCGCGACCAAGAGCCTCGACGTGGAGGAGCTGGAGTTCAGCGACAGCACGGTGGTCAACGCGATCGTGGCCCGCGCCAAGGCCGGCGTGAAGGTCCGCGTGGTCCTGGAGAACCCCTCCAGCTACTCCAGCGAGGTCTCCGCCGTCAAGGCCGCCGGCGGCACGGTCGTCGGCTACTCCGACCCCAACGGCTTCTACATCCACGCCAAGGCCATGGTCGCCGACTACGGCCTGACCACCCAGGAGGTCGAGGCCGGCTCCATGAACATCAGCAGCAACTCCCTCAGCAACAACCGGGAGCTGGGCATCATCCTCACCGGCACGGGCGTGGCCCAGCCGGTGGCGCAGACCATCGAGACGACGTTCAACAGCGACTACGCGGGCGGTACGGCGGCCTGACCGAACAGCGGCCGACGGCTCATCCTCCGCCGAACTCCGTGAGCACACGGTCGGCGAGCCGGCCCCGGTCGCTGTCGCGCGGCATACGGGAGCGGAACTCCTCCAAACGGCGGACCACGCCGAGCGGAACGTGCTCCGCTCCCGTCTCCTCCACCCCTCTGCCGACCGCCCGCAGCCCCCAGTACTGGTTGAAGGCGATCGGTTCAGCGGTCACCACCTCGACCAGCGTGCCCAGTCGCTCCGGCTCGGGCAGCGCGTACAGGCGCGCGTAGGCCGCGAGCCGCAGCCCGGCGTCCTGCGAGCGCAGCATCGCCTCCGCGTCGAAGTCGCGCACTCGCTGGGTCGCCCGTACCAGGCGGGCGAAGATCTGATCCATCCGGTGGGTCCGCGCCGGACCGCTGCGCAGCTCGTCGCGCACCTTCACGTACTCGGCCGCCAGTTCCCGGACCGCGTCCGACGCGGCTGTGCCGTCCACGGCGCCGCCGCCCGGTCCATCACCGACGAGAGCCGCGTTCGCCGTCCGCTGGGCCGCCTCCAGCTGGCGCTGCATGTCCTGGAACTCGATCCTGCCCAAGCCCGGCACGTCGATACTGCGGACCAGATCCCCGAGCCACGGCATCGCCGCCACCGCGAGCAGCGCGGCCGTGACACCGTCGATCTTCAGCCCAGGTGCCAGGACATGCAACACAGCGGCCGCAAACCCGAAGCATGTCAACGCCACCGCCGCAGCCCGCCGTCGCAACCAGCGGGCCGCACGTCGTCCTTCTCCCCCACCCATGCCGGTCAGCATCGCAGACACGCGATGACGAAGAAGGGGAACGGCTCCCCTGTGAGAGGCGGCTTGCGCAAGGCCCACAGGCCGGTGCGGCAGGCTCATGCGACGCATACGCCTCCGCTCGGCACCGTCCGGTCAGTACGGCAGTCGCGGCAGCGGCCGCCGGGGTGTGGGGCACGGAAGGCCCGCTCGCAGCCGTCGCAGTTCTGGAGGGGGGCGGCCCGACCGGTGGCCCCGACCATCCTCTCGATGGGCGGCGAGACCGCGGGGCGGGCGGGGAGCGGTACGGGCAGCAGCTCATCGAGGCGGTAGGCGATCAGCTTCGCCGGGTTCTTCACCTCGGCGGGGAGGCCAGCGGTCAGCGCGTGGTGGACCACGGCCGCCGTCGCCCCGCTGTCGAACCAGGCGGCGACAGCCGGCACGAGCTGGTCCACGTCGCGGCGGGAGAGGAGGAGCCGGTTGTCGGTGCGGCGTAAACCTGCGAGGAGGGTTACGGCCTTGTCGTGATGCCGACCGCCACAGACGGGCTCGGGGCTCTGCGGGTTCGGCGGTGCGGACGCCTCTGAGACGACGGAGGCCCGGTCGTCCTCCTCGGGCGCTGCCAGTACGTTCGTACCTGCCATGGGCCGACGGTCGCGGGTACGGGTCTTCGCGGGGCGCCCGGCCACACGAAGGGGCGCGGCGGAACCTGTGGCGGGGGTGTGGTGGACGTACGTCCGCGTCACCAGGCGGCCCGACTCCGTGTGCTCGCGGACCCGCGCCAGATAGCCGTGCGCCTCCAGCTCGCGCAGCGCGGACGCGATCCGGTCCCGTCCCTCGGGGAAGCGGTCCGCGAGACTGCGGATGTCGACGGGGGTGCCCTCGGGCACCGACAGGATGTGGGTCGCGAGTCCGATGGCCGTCAGCGACAGCTCGCGGTGCTGGGCGAGGTGGTTGCCTACGACCACGTACTGACCGGACTGGTACGTGCGTACGTGGGTGACACCGGAGTGGGTGGTGGATCGCCGAACACCCGGAATCGGGCGCAGGGCAGCGTTACGCTTCTTCTCAGCCATGGGGAAGGGCTCTCGTCTTCCTCGTTGGTCAGGCCCTCGCACTGGGATTGCCGTCCCGGCGGGGGCCGATGCATGTGTGGGCATGTGGAGTTGTGACAGAGGCAATTGCCTCGGGGTGAGACTGCACGCCCGAGCCGCCGCCGCGCCAGCCGGACCGACCCGTTTCACCCGCGCGAGTGACCTACGCGGGGTTTGGTTTGGTTGGTTGGTTTTTTCCCAGGGTTCTTTGGTCTTTTACGGCCCGAAGCCCCGGCCGCGGCACCACCGGATCACGCACTTCCCGGCTCCGGTGCGAAGTGCGCCGACGCACCGGCCGAGTCGAGTTCCGCCCACACCGTCTTGCACGGCACCGGCCCGTGCCGCACACCCCAGCGGTCCGCCAACTCCTCGACCAGCAGCAGGCCGTAGCCGCACTCGGCCGGTACGGTGGCGGCGGTCCGTGGAACGGGCAGTGCGTCACCCCGTGTGTCGGTGACCTCGATGCGCAGAACGCCCTCGGCCGTCACCGCGAGAGCGAGCCGGAAGCTCCGGCCGGTAACCCGGCCGTGCAGCGCCGCGTTCGCCGTCAGTTCGGCGACGATCAGCCGCGCGGGGTCCAACGGCAGACCCCAGGAGCGCAGTTGCTCGGTGGCCAGCAGCCGGCCGAGGCGGGCGCCGCGCCGGGTCGCGGAGAGAGGCACAAAGAACTGGCGCGCCGGGATGTGGGGGGTGGAGATTTGCTCGTTCACGTCACTCAGAGTGTCCAAGCGTGCTTAGCCTGTGAAGAAGGGCGGCCCGTGCGGACGGGGGCTGTCCGTGCGGTGTCCGGTTCCGTCCGGGCCGTACGGGGTGAGTGGTGACGGGAGGACGGCTTACGTGAGCGACTGGGATCCGGGGC
Organism: Streptomyces barringtoniae; assembly: GCF_020819595.1. Lineage (GTDB taxonomy): Bacteria > Actinomycetota > Actinomycetes > Streptomycetales > Streptomycetaceae > Streptomyces > Streptomyces barringtoniae. The sequence goes on along the minus strand of NZ_JAJHNP010000025.1, from coordinate 18,317 downwards.
TGGAGGACGACGAGGCCGGGGCGGTGATCCGGACGGTCTCACGACAGCTGAAGCTGTGGCGGGAGGCGGCCGGCCTCACTCAGGCCGAGTTCGGGGCGGCCATCGGGTACGGGGAGGAACTGGTTTCCTCGGTGGAGCGGGGACGGCGGATTCCCCGGCCGGAGTACCTGGCCGCGGCGGACGAGGCGTTGGACGCGGCCGGGAAGATCACCGCCATGAAGACGGACTTGGCAGAGGTCCGGTATCCGAAGAAGGTACGGGACCTTAAAAAGCTGGAGGCAGAGGCGGTCGAGCTGTGCGCCTACAACAACTCCGTGATCCACGGGCTGTTGCAGACGGAGGAGTACGTGCGCGCGTCGATGGCCACCCGAAGGCCACCGTTCACGGAGGAGGAATTGCAACAGCAGGTGGCCGCCCGCCTGGCGCGCCAGGACATCCTCGCCGAAGCGCCGCTGCGAGTGTTCAGCTTCGTCCAATGTGAGTCGACGCTGCGGCGCCCTGTCGGTGGCAGGATGGTCATGCGAAGGCAGCTCGAACACCTGCTGGACGCCGGTCGGTTCAGAAACGTCGACTTGCAGGTCCTGCCCTTGGACCGGGAGGACAACGCCGGTCTGGCGGGTTCGTTCAGGCTGTTGCGGCTGCGGGACGGCAGCACTGTCGGACACAACGAGGTGCAACTTGTCAGCCGCGTGATCACCGACCCGAAAGAGGTTCAGGTGCTGGACATCCGCTATGGGATCATCCGCGCACAGGCTCTCACTCCTCGGGAGTCACTGGCCTTCATCGAGAAAGTGCTTGGAGAGACATGAAGCTGGAGTGGATAAAGAGCAGCTACAGCACGCCTGACGGCCCCGACTGTGTCGAGGTGGCCACCGTCCCCGACCAGATCCTCGTCCGCGACTCCAAGAACCCCACCGGCCCCCGCCTCGCCCTCACCCCCACCGCGTGGGCGACCTTCCTGCCGTACGCCGCTGACCACTGAGCGTGCGGGTGCCCTGGACAGGGCACCCGCCACACCTCAGGTCGTCGACCGACGCCTACGCGCACCCGGCCGCCGCTCGCTCGGCCGCGTCACCGGATCCCCGTTCTCCACGGCAGCAGCCCGCCGCTTCAGGCCGAAGTCGGCCAGCGCCTCGGCCAGCTTGTGGACGGACGGCTCCGGGGCCATGACATCCACCCGCAGGCCATGCTCCTCGGCCGTCTTCGCCGTCGCCGGGCCGATACAGGCGATCACCGTCACGTTGTGCGGCTTACCCGCGATACCGACCAGGTTCCGGACCGTCGAGGACGACGTGAAGAGAACGGCGTCGAAGCCGCCGCCCTTGATCGCCTCCCGCGTCTCCGCCGGCGGCGGCGACGCACGCACGGTCCGGTAGGCCGTGACGTCGTCCACCTCCCAGCCCAGCTCGATCAGACCGGCGACCAGCGTCTCCGTGGCGATGTCCGCGCGGGGCAGGAAGACACGGTCGATCGGGTCGAACACCGGGTCGTACGGCGGCCAGTCCTCCAGGAGGCCCGCCGCCGACTGCTCACCACTCGGCACCAGGTCCGGCTTCACGCCGAAGGCGACCAGCGCCTTGGCCGTCTGCTCGCCCACCGCGGCCACCTTGATGCCCGCGAAGGCACGCGCGTCGAGGCCGTACTCCTCGAACTTCTCGCGTACCGCCTTCACCGCGTTGACCGACGTGAAGGCGATCCACTCGTAGCGGCCGGTGACCAGGCCCTTGACCGCCCGCTCCATCTGCTGGGGCGTGCGCGGCGGTTCCACCGCGATCGTCGGGACCTCGTGCGGCACCGCGCCGTAGGACCGCAGCTGGTCGGAGAGCGACGCCGCCTGCTCCTTCGTACGCGGCACGAGCACCTTCCAGCCGAACAGCGGCTTGGACTCGAACCACGACAGCTGGTCGCGCCGGGCGGCGGCGGAACGCTCGCCGACCACGGCTATCACCGGCCGGCCGCCGTCCGGGGACGGCAGCACCTTCGCCTGCTTCAGGGTCTGCGCGATCGTGCCGAGCGTCGCCGTCCAGGTGCGCTGACGGGTCGTCGTACCGGCGATCGTGACGGACAGGGGGGTGTCCGGCTTACGCCCCGCCGAGACCAGCTCGCCCGCCGCCGCGGCGACCGAGTCCAGGGTCGTGGAGACGACGACCGTGCCGTCCGAGGCGCCGACCTCCGTCCAGCAACGGTCCGACGCCGTACGGGCGTCCACGAAGCGGACGTCCGCGCCCTCGGCGTCCCGCAGCGGCACACCGGCGTACGCGGGCACGCCGACCGCCGCCGCGACGCCCGGGACCACCTCGAAGGGCACCCCGGCGGAGGCGCAGGCGAGCATTTCCTCGGCCGCGTACGTATCAAGTCCCGGGTCCCCGGACACCGCACGGACGACCCGCCTGCCGCCCCGCACAGCCTCCATGACAAGATGAACGGCATCCCGGGCAGCAGCCGGGGCAGCGGCGGGTGTTGACGTGCCGTCAACGACCGTCAGCTGGGGCGTGCCCGTGCCCGGCGGCGAGACCGAAGAGGGATCGGCGTCCGTCTGCACGACGGAGACGCCCTGTCGGGCGTGCGTCCGGATCACGTCGAGCACCTCGTGCTCGGCGATCAGGACGTCCGCGTTCGACAGCGCCTCCACGGCGCGCAGAGTCAGCAGTCCCGGATCTCCGGGTCCGGCACCCAGGAAGGTGACGTGCCCGTGTTCCGGACCGGCGGCAGGAAGGGCGGTGGGGCTCAATGTGCTCGCTCCCCCATCAGACCGGCCGCGCCCTGGGCGAGCATCTCGGTGGCGAGTTCGCGACCGAGTGCTGTCGCCTGGTCGTGCGTCTGGGGCACGGGACCGGTGGTGGACAGCTGCACCGTGCGGGTGCCGTCGGGAGTGCCGACGACGCCGCGCAGGCGCATTTCCTTGACAATCTGCCCGTCGGCCAGGAGGTCGGCCAGCGCGCCCACAGGGGCGCTGCAACCGGCCTCCAGGGCGGCGAGCAGTGACCGTTCGGCGGTCACGGCGGCCCGCGTGAACGGGTCGTCGAGCTCGCCGAGTGCCGCGATCAGGTCCGCGTTGTCCGCGGCACACTCGATCGCCAGGGCCCCCTGGCCGGGGGCGGGCAAAACCGTGTCGACCGACAGGAAGTCGGTCACCTCGTCGATCCGGCCTATCCGGTTCAGTCCGGCGGCGGCCAGTACGACGGCGTCGAGTTCGCCGTCCTGGACGTACCGGATCCGGGTGTCGACGTTGCCGCGTATCGCGACCGTCTGTATGTCCAGGCCGTGGGCGCGGGCGTACGCGTTCAGCTGCGCCATGCGGCGCGGCGCGCCGGTGCCGATGCGTGCCCCGCGCGGCAGGTCCGTGAACTTCAGCGCGTCCCGGGCGACGATCACGTCGCGCGGGTCCTCGCGCACCGGTACGGCGGCCAGGACCAGGTCCTCGGGCTGCGCGGTCGGCAGGTCCTTGAGCGAATGAACCGCGAAGTCGACCTCGCCCTTCAGCAGCGCGTCGCGCAGCGCCGTGACGAACACGCCGGTGCCGCCGATCTGCGCGAGTGCCTCGCGGGAGACATCGCCGTACGTGGTGATCTCGACCAGCTCGACGGGCCGCCCGGTCACCCGGCGGACGGCCTCCGCCACCTGCCCGGACTGGGCCATGGCGAGCTTGCTGCGCCTGGTCCCCAGCCTCAGTGCCTTCTCAGTCATGCCGGTCGGTCCTTCTTGTCTGTGCTGTCCCCGGCCCGGGAGACGGAGGCGACCGTCTCGGGGTCGAGGTCGAACAGGGTGCGCAGCGCGTCCGCGTACCCGGCGCCGCCGGGCTCGGCCGCGAGCTGCTTGACCCGTACGGTCGGCGCGTGCAGCAGCTTGTCGACGACCCGGTGCACGGCCTGCCGGATCTCCCCGCGCTGGCGTTCGTCCAGGTCGGGCAGGCGGCCGTCGAGCCGCGCGATCTCACCGGCGACGACGTCGGCGGCCATGGTGCGCAGCGCGACCACGGTCGGCGTGATGTGCGCCGCCCGCTGTGCCGCCCCGAAGGCCGTGACCTCGTCGGAGACGATACGCCGGACCTGGTCCACATCGGCGGCCATCGGCGCGTCGGCGGAAGCCTCCGCCAGCGACTCGATGTCGACGAGCCGCACCCCGGCCAGCCGGTGCACGGCCGCGTCGATGTCCCGGGGCATGGCCAGGTCGAGCAGGAAGAGGAAGGGCGCCGGACGCTCGGCCGGCGGCTCCGGCCTGCGCCGCTCGGGGATGCGGCCCACGCTCGCGGCGGTCGCGGCGAGCGCGGTGATCAGCTCGGCGTCCGCCTCGGGGCTGCGGCGGCCCGAGCGGTCGATCGTCTTGCCTGCGGCCCAGGCCGCGTGCTGCTCCAGGGTGGCCGCGTCCATGCCGGCGACGGCGGCCTCGCCCATGAGGGAGAAGCCGGGCTGTACGGCGGCCAGGTCCAGCGGGCAGTTCTCGTCGTTGCCGACGGTGCTGGGCAGCGGGGCCGTCTTCTCGGCCGTGACACCGGTGTCGGCGACGGCCGGCCGGCCTGTGCGGCCCTCGACCGCCTGCGCGACCGCCTGCGCCGTGAGCACCAGGCCCGTGGCCCCGGTGCAGGAGACGACGACGTCGGCACGTGTCAGCTCGCCCGGCACGGCGTCCATCCGTACCGCGCGGGCGGTCACCGCGTTGTCGTCGGCCTCGGTGAGGATCTGCGCGAGCCGCTCGGCGCGCTCGAAGGTGCGGTTGGCGACGACGACCTCGGCGACCCCGGCCCGCGCGAGCGTGGCGGCGGCCAGCGAGGACATCGACCCGGCGCCGATGACCAGCGCCTTCTTGCCCCGGGCCCAGTCCTCGACGGCTCCGCCGACGGCCAGCTGCTCCAGGCCGAAGGTGACCAGGGACTGGCCGGCGCGGTCGATGCCGGTCTCGGAGTGGGCGCGCTTGCCGACCCGCAGACCCTGCTGGAACAGGTCGTTCGTCAGCTTGCCGGCGGTGTGCAGCTCCTGCGCCCTGGCCAGGGAGTCCTTGATCTGGCCGAGGATCTGCCCCTCGCCGACGACCATCGAGTCCAGGCCGCAGGCCACCGAGAACAGGTGGTGGACGGCCCGGTCCTCGTAGTGCACGTAGAGGTAGGGAGTGAGCTCCTCCAGGCCGACGCCGCTGTGCTGGGCGAGCAGCGTGGACAGCTCGGCCACACCGGCGTGGAACTTGTCGACGTCGGCGTACAGCTCGATGCGGTTGCAGGTGGCGAGCACCGCGGCCTCGGTGGCCGGCTCGGCGGCGACCGTGTCCTGCAGCAGCTTCGTCTGGGCGTCCACGCTCAGCGCGGCCCGCTCCAGCACACTGACCGGCGCGCTGCGGTGGCTCAGCCCGACGACGAGGAGACTCATGCCGGCATCACGGCGGGTACGTCCCCGTCGGGCCCCTGGTCTGCGGAATCGTCGGCGGCTGCGCCACGGGGAGCGGACGCGGGCAGCGCGCCCTCGCCCACCGCGGTCTCCATGGGAGCCTCCTCACCGGCCTTGCGCTGCTCGTGGAAGGCGAGGATCTGGAGTTCGATCGAGAGGTCGACCTTGCGCACGTCGACGCCGTCCGGGACGGTCAGCACGGTCGGCGCGAAGTTCAGGATGGAGGTCACCCCGGCGGCCACGAGCCGGTCGCAGACCTGCTGGGCGGCACCGGCGGGGGTGGCGATGACGCCGATGGACACCCCGTTGTCCTTGATGATCTTCTCGAGGTCGTCGGTGTGCTGCACCGGGATACCGGCGACGGGCTTCCCGGCCATGGCGGGGTCGGCGTCGATCAGCGCGGCGACCCGGAAACCACGCGAGGCGAACCCGCCGTAATTGGCCAGGGCGGCGCCGAGGTTACCGATACCGACGATGACAACCGGCCAGTCCTGGGTCAGGCCGAGTTCACGGGAGATCTGGTAGACGAGATACTCCACGTCGTAGCCGACACCGCGCGTTCCGTAGGAGCCCAGGTAGGAGAAGTCCTTGCGCAGCTTGGCGGAGTTGACCCCCGCCGCGGCCGCGAGCTCCTCGGAGGAGACCGTGGGTACCGAGCGCTCCGACAGCGCGGTGAGGGCTCGGAGGTACAGCGGAAGCCTGGCGACGGTGGCCTCGGGAATCCCTCGGCTACGGGTCGCCGGTCGGTGTGTTCGGCCAGTTGCCACGGTGCTCCTGCGGGTAGAGCGGGGCTGTAGGCGGTCGTACGTCTCCGGACCGCCCCGTTGACAGCAGGCTATGTCTTTGTGAACGCGTGCACAAAGATGGTGTCCGATTTGCCCGGCAGAAGTGACCGGGGTCACGCGCCCTTCGCGCCCTTGACGGGAACCGGCGCATACGCACCGACGTTCCTTCGTTACTGGGGGCAAAATCGCACACTCTCCTCACGAATCCCGCCCCCGAGATCACTCCGCCGTCGATCCTAAGCGACTTTCCGACCTCTTTGGACTACTCGGTCAGTGCCCGGCGCAACCGCTCCTCGTTCACGCGCCAGAAGGTGTGCTGTTCACCGTCGATCAGTACGACCGGGATCTGCTCCCAGTACCGATCGTGCAGGGCCCTGTCCTCGGTGATGTCCTTCCGCTCCCAGGACACGCCCAGTTCCACGCAGACCTTCTCGACCACGGCCTGCGCGTCGTCGCACAGATGACAGCCGGGCTTGCGGATCAGCGTGACCAGCCGGACACGGGGGGCGACGGGGTCGGTCGGGTCTGCCTTGCGCCGGAAAAGTGGACTCATACCGGCCATTCTCGCGCGTGCCGCGCACGCTTTGGATCAGGTCTTTAACGGCTCGGTCGCGGAGAGTTCACACACACCCAACCTCTCTTCCGACGGAAGCACCGAACAGACTGGCTATGCTCACGACATGGCCGCTCTCGGATGGCTCACTCCCCGTAGGCGCTCCGCCACGGCGCGCAGCGTGTTGGCAGGCGAGGCCTCGGCGGAGGCTGCCCGCAAGTCCTCGCAGGAGGCGCAGGAAACTCCGCACGTCACCCACAAGGAGCCGGAGTTCCCCGTCATCGGCGACGAGAAGGCGGCTGCCTTCTTCGACCTCGACAACACCGTCATGCAGGGCGCCGCGCTCTTCCACTTCGGCCGGGGCCTGTACAAGCGGAAGTTCTTCGAGACGCGCGACCTCGCCAAGTTCGCCTGGCAGCAGGCCTGGTTCCGGCTGGCCGGCGTCGAGGACCCCGAGCACATGCAGGACGCGCGCGACTCGGCGCTGTCGATCGTCAAGGGCCACCGGGTCGCCGAGCTCGAGTCGATCGGCGAGGAGATCTACGACGAGTACATGGCCGACCGCATCTGGCCCGGCACCCGCGCCCTGGCCCAGGCCCACCTGGACGCCGGGCAGAAGGTGTGGCTGGTCACGGCGGCCCCGGTGGAGATCGCCCAGGTGATCGCCCGCCGCCTGGGCCTCACCGGCGCGCTCGGCACGGTGGCCGAGTCGGTGGACGGCGTCTACACCGGCAAGCTGGTCGGCGAGCCGCTGCACGGGCCGGCGAAGGCGGAAGCGGTACGCGCGCTGGCCTCGGCCGAGGGCCTGGACCTTTCCCGCTGCGCCGCCTACAGCGACAGCCACAACGACATCCCGATGCTGTCCCTCGTCGGCCACCCCTACGCCATCAACCCCGACGCGAAGCTGCGCAGGCACGCCCGCGAGAAGGACTGGCGCCTGCGCGACTACCGCACGGGCCGGAAGGCGGCGAAGGTCGGCATTCCGGCGGCGGCGGGCGTCGGAGCGGTGGCCGGTGGCACTGCGGCGGCCATCGCCTTGAGCCGGCGGCGGCGGTAGCCCGGCGCTGGTCGCGCCCCACGCGGCGGATCCGCATGTCGACACAGCCCCGCACCCCTTCGGGGCCCTTCCCCGCGCGCCTGGATTATGCCGCGGCCATTTCAACACGCCCTGTACCTCACCGAAACCGGCCAGATTTCGGTCAACAAGTGATCAGGCTGCGGCACTTGATAGGACCTCAACCGGTAACAGAAGCGACGCAATCGATGATTTGAGCAACTCGGTGTAGCAGTGCCTGCACGAAGCGTTATTCTCCTCAGACGCAAACCGGTACCCCTCCGTCGCTACGACGGGTGAATGGTTCCGTACTGCACGTGATGGAAGCTCTGCCTCTGGGAGTCCCGTGTACCCACACGTCGGGGTTGACGCCTCGGGCCTGGCTACGCTGCGCGCAATGGTCGCGACGGTCAAAGAGACGCTGCGCGGCCTCGCCCCCGCCGCGTACGCCGTCCCCGCCCTAGCCGGCGCCGCGCCCGTGGGCCCGTGCTACGCACTGGCCGACGGCGGCGCCGCGGTCGGCAGACGAGGGCGCTCCGCCGGGGGCGCCGCCACCGCCCGCCGCCCGGCCGCGGACAGCGACAGCGCCCGGATGATGGACCTGGTCGAGCGCGCCCAGGCGGGCGAGGCCGAGGCCTTCGGCCGGCTGTACGACCAGTACAGCGACACGGTGTACCGGTACATCTACTACCGCGTCGGCGGCCGCGCGACCGCCGAGGACCTGACGAGCGAGACCTTTCTGCGGGCCCTGCGCCGGATCGGCACCTTCACCTGGCAGGGCCGCGACTTCGGGGCCTGGCTGGTCACGATCGCCCGCAACCTCGTCGCCGACCACTTCAAGTCCAGCCGCTTCCGCCTGGAGGTCACCACCGGCGAGATGCTCGACGCCAACGAGGTCGAGCGCTCCCCGGAGGACTCCGTCCTGGAGTCCCTGTCGAACGCCGCGCTGCTGGACGCCGTACGCCGGCTCAACCCGCAGCAGCAGGAGTGCGTGACGCTCCGCTTCCTCCAGGGCCTCTCGGTCGCCGAGACGGCCCGCGTCATGGGCAAGAACGAGGGCGCCATCAAGACCCTCCAGTACCGCGCCGTCCGCACGCTCGCCCGTCTCCTGCCGGACGACGCGCGCTGAGACCGGCGACTCTCGGCAACACTCAACTCACGTTCCGTGAACGCCCGTTGCCTTTCCGATCCGGGCATCCGCCGTCCGTAACCCAAGTGCCGCGCCAGTCGTTGTGCGGGATACAGGCTCCCTGTGGTCACGTCCTGGCCGACCCTGATCGCTCGATCGTGTGAAGTGGTCGCGGGCGTGCAACCCTCAGGACCCCCTGGGGAGTCGACCGTCATGACGAGAGGAGGTGCCGCCAGTGATCGCGAACGTTTCGGCGCACCGGCGGGCGAACGCCTTCGCCCAGGCCCTGGAAGAGCAGTCCGACCGGGACACGGCGGCCGAGCAGTCCGTAGGCACGGCGGGTTCCCCGCCGACCGCCGAGGAACAGACCGAGCGGGGCAAGCTGCTGGCCCTGGCAGTGGGCCTCGGCGCACTGCCCAAGCCGCAGCTCGACCCCGAGGTCAAGGTCGTGCAGCGCGCCCAGCTGGTGGCCGCGATGGAGGCCATGCTCCAGGAGGGCACGGGGGCGGCGGACGCGTCGGTACCGGAACAGCGCGCGTCCCGGTCACGGGGCGCGCACCGGGCGAGCCCGCTGGGCAAACTCCGCCCGCGTTCCCGGCTGACCAAGGGGCTCGCGGCGGGCGGACTCAGCGTGGGCGTGGCCGCGGGAGCCTTCGGCGGGGTCGCCGCCGCCAGCTCGAGCGCCCTGCCCGGTGACTCCCTCTACGGCCTCAAACGCGGCATCGAGGACTTCAAGCTCAACTACCTGACCAACGGCGACGACCAGCGCGGCCAGACCTACCTCGACCAGGCCTCCACCCGGCTCAGCGAGGCCCGCCGGCTGATGGAGCGCGGTCGCGGCGGCCACCTCGACCACGAGTCCATCAGCGAGATCCGCCGCACGCTCTCCGGCATGCAGCAGGACGTCAGCGAGGGCCACCGCCTGCTGCACGAGGCCTACGAGGCGAACCCCGACCACCTGGGCCCCATCCAGGCCCTGTCCACCTTCTCCCGCTCCCACCGGGAGGCGTGGACCGCGCTCAGCGACAGGCTGCCCGTACAGCTCGGGGACGTCAAAGAGCAGGTGTCGTCGGTGTTCGACGCCATAGACCAAGAGGTCGCCCCGCTGCAGTCGCTGCTCCCGCATTCGCCCGCCCAGGGCGGCGACGGCAAGCGGCAGGGCTCCGGCTCGGCATCCACCGGCTCCTCCGGCGGCCACCGGTCGACGGCACCCAGTTCCTCCGGAACCACCCCGTCCTCCGGCAAGCACGCACGCTCCGGCGACCCGAGCGGATCGGCCACCAACAGCAGCGGCGAAGGCCTGCTCGGCGGGTCGACGGGCGGCCTGCTGGAGCCGCCGAAGACCGGCACCGGCAGCAGCACCCCGTCCGCCAGCAAGCCCCCGGCAACGCCTCCCGCCGTCACCCTCCCCCCGCTCCTCCCCGGCCTCCTTCCGGGCCTGGGCATCGAAGGCGAGGACACGCACTAGCGGCGGTACGACCACGGCAGTGGCCTACGACAGTGGGGGCGCCCTTTCCGAGCAGGGCGCCCCCACTCGGCTTTCTCAAAGAGAACAGACCAGCAGAACAGACCGGCAGAACACCGGTCAGAAGAACACCGAGCGGCGCTGCACGAGCAGCTTGTACAGCGTGTGCTGGATCTGCTCGCGCACCTGGTCGGTCAGGTTGAACATCAGCATCGGATCCTCGGCCGCCTCCGCCGGATACCCGTCCGTGGGAATCGGCTGCCCGAACTGGATCGTCCACTTCGTCGGCAACGGAACCGCTCCGAGCGGCCCCAGCCACGGAAACGTCGGCGTCAGCGGGAAGTACGGAAAGCCCAGCACCCGCGCCAGCGTCTTCGCGTTGCCGATCATCGGGTAGATCTCCTCCGCCCCCACGATCGAGCACGGAATGATCGGCGCCCCCTGCCGCAGCGCGGTCGAAACAAAGCCGCCCCGCCCGAACCGCTGCAGTTTGTACCGCTCGCTGAAAGGTTTCCCGATGCCCTTGAAGCCCTCCGGCATCACCCCGACCAGCTCACCCTGAGCCAGCAGTCGCTCGGCGTCCTCCGCGCAGGCCAGGGTGTGCCCCAGCTTGCGGGCCAGCTCGTTGACCACCGGCAGCACGAAGACCAAGTCGGCCGCCAGCAGCCGCAGATGACGGTCGGCCGGGTGGTGGTCGTGCACGGCGACCTGCATCATCAGCCCGTCCAGCGGCAGCGTCCCGGAGTGGTTGGCGACGATCAGCGCACCGCCCTTCGCCGGGATGTTCTCGATGCCCTTCACCTCGACCCGGAAGTACTTCTCGTACACCGGCCGCAGCAGCGACATCAGGACCTGGTCGGTCAGCTCCTCGTCGTAACCGAAGTCGTCGACGCCGTAGTCCCCGGTCAGCCGGCGCCGCAGAAAGGCCAGCCCGGCCGCCACACGCCGCTCCAGGCCGCCGCCCGGCCCGTCGGCACCCGACGACCGCTCCTGCGGCTGCTCCGGCTTCTCCTCACGGCTCACAGGCCCATCTTCCCGTGCCCGGCCCCGGCCCGGCAGCGGCTGGACCTCACCCATCTCCCCGGTCCCGGTCCCGGACTCGGTGTGGGCGCCGCGCCGGCTGCCCGTGCCGCGGCGCCGCGCCGGGCGCTGTGCGGCGCTCCCGCGGGACCGGTCGTCGTCGAACGGAATGACCTTGGCGTCCGCCATTGTTGCCGCTCTCCTCAGTCGGTGCTGTCGGCGCTGTGCGTCGTGGGCCGGCCGCCGCCCCTCGCGGCGAGCGCGGCGACCCGGTCGACGGCCCCCGCGAGAGCCTCCGGCGGCACCAGTCCGGGACCCTGGCCGCGCGCGAAGTCCGCGAACGTCTCCGCCGTCGTGTACCTGGGCGTGTAGCCCAGCGTCTCGCGCATCTGGACGGTGTCCACCACCCGTCCGTGCGTGAGCAGCCGGATCTGCTCCGGCGAGAAGTCCGTCATACCGAGCGTACGCACCAGCGAACCCGCCCAGGTGACCGCGGGCAGCAGCAGCGGCACGGTCGGCCGCCCGAGCCGCCGGGAGCACTGCGAGAGCAGCAGCACACCGTCCCCGGCGATGTTGAACGTGCCGCTGTTGAGGGTGCCCCGGCGCGGCTCGTGGGAGGCGATCCTGAGCACCTCGACGACGTCGTCCTCGTGCACGAACTGCAGGCGCGGGTCGTAGCCGAACACGGTCGGCAGGACGGGCAGCGCGAAGTAGGAGGCGAGCGGGGTGTCGGCGGCCGGCCCGAGGATGTTGGCGAACCGCAGCACGCACACGGCGACGTCCGGCCGCCGCCGGGCGAACCCGCGCACATACCCCTCGACCTCGACGGCGTCCTTGGCGAAACCGCCGCTCGGCAGGGACTTCGGCGGGGTCGTCTCGGTGAACACGGCCGGATCGCGCGGCGCGGAGCCGTACACGTTCGTGCTGGACTTCACCACCAGCCGCTTCACGGTCGGCGACTTCTGGCAGGCGCCGAGCAGCTGCATGGTGCCGATGACGTTGGTCTCCTTGACCGTGGCCCGGTTGCCGCTGCCCAGCGCCGTGCCGGTCACGTCCATGTGGACGACCGTGTCGGCACCGGTCTCGGCGAGCACCCGTGCGATCGTCGCCTGCCGGATGTCGGCCTGGATGAAGTCCGCGCCGCCCAGATGGTGCGCCGGCGGCACCGCGTCCACGGCGATCACCCGGTCGACCTCGGGATCCCGCTGGATCCGCCGTACGAACCGGCCGCCCAGTTGCCGGGCCGCTCCGGTGACGAGCACGACCTTCCCCAAGATCCGCGCCTTCCCTCGTACGTGATGCGTACGGCCAACCTAGCGGGTCGATGTTGCGCTGTGATGACCGCCCGATGCACGAAGTGACGGAAATTCACTCATCGGAATATGCCAGGCCGCCGAACACGCCTGTGGCCCCCCATCAGTATCGATGGGGGGCCACAGATCCGCGCTGACACGCTCTCGCGGCGCCGCTTACTTCTTGTTGCGGCGCTGAACGCGCGTGCGCTTGAGCAGCTTGCGGTGCTTCTTCTTGGCCATCCGCTTGCGCCGCTTCTTGATAACAGAGCCCACGACTACCCTCGCTCACTTCTCATCACTCGGTTGTTTGGGCGCCATGGGCCCACACGACCTACGAGGGGCTAGCCTACCCAACCGAGCGCCAAGGTCGTAATCGAGGGGGTTGCCCCGGGTCACCCCGGGGTCACCCTGGAGTTGCCGTCAGGCCGTCTCCACCCCCACATAGCTGTCACGGAGGTACTCGTGTACCGCTTGCTCCGGGACACGGAACGACCGCCCGACCCGGATAGCGGGCAGATGACCGCTGTGCACCAGGCGGTACACGGTCATCTTCGACACTCGCATCACCGAGGCGACCTCCGCCACGGTAAGGAACACGACCTCGTTCAGAGGCCTCTCGTCAGCTGCAGCCATGACACACCTGAACCTTCCGCACTCGACGGCCACCGGCTTCCCCTTCCGGTGACTCTTCGTCGTTGCGTGCTCACTCCCCAATGTAGGGGCGGGTGATGCAAGTGGGGAAGAGGTGCACCCATCGCAGGCCTACTGTGACAGACATGCTCGTTTGAGTACGTAGCGGGTGAGCGGCCGGTAGTGATCAGACGGCCCGGCGTCCTCAACCGGAACGGCGACGGACACGCGCCCCTCTGCCTCCCCCACGAACAGCGCCGGATCGTCGGTGTCGGCCAGACCGATGGCCTCGAACCCCAGCTGACCAGCGCCGCAGACCCACCCGTGGTCCCCCACGACCAACTCGGGCATCGGCCCTCCGCCCTCCGCCGCGGCCTCCAGCGCGACCCGAACCGGCAGCGGCGAATGACTGTGCACGCCGGGCTCACAACCGGGGCGCCCACCGTCGGTTTCCCGCACCAACCCGACCCCTCGTGCGTAGTCCACTGCACACGTACGTAGACCGAACCGGGTCAATATGTCGACACAGCGACCCTGCGCGGGAGTGAGCACGTCACACCCCGCCGCCGAGAGGGCGTCCGCCAAGCCGGCGTAGAACCCGAGCAACCGCTGCGGATGCCCGGTCCCGAACAGCACGGGCGCACCGCGCCTGGCCGCCTCCCGGATCCGGCCCGCGAAGACGTCCAACGCGGCCAGCGTGCGCTCCGGATCGATCACGTCCGGCCCCGAAGTGTGCCGCGGATCGGCCGAAACCCCGCACTTCTCCGCCATCAGCCCAAGCAACTCCGGCTGGCCCCAGGCACCTTCAGGATCGATTCCGATCAGCACCCGGGGATCCCGGGCCGCGAACAGCCGATAACTCCGCAGACTGTCCTCCCGGGAGGTCCCCACCTCCCCGGCAAACCGAACAGCCAGCAGATGCGCGCGCAGAGCTCCGCCGGTCGACATGGGTGCGATGGTGACGCATGGGGGCGGCAGCGGGGGTGCAAACCGGGGAAGTGCGCACGGTTGGCGTAATGCGGGACGAAGGCGACGGCTACCTTTCAGCCACCCGAGCCACGCGGGCCCGCTCCCGGCTTCAGGCAAGCAACCCGCGCAACGGGAACACCGCCCGACGAGTGGCCCGTACGGCCTGGTCCAGGCGATCGGCGGGGTCGTAACCCGACTCCCACGACGCCCAACTCACCGGCCACCGCCCATCGGTCATCCGCTGCGGACCGATCTGCCGGGTCCGAGCGAACACCTCCTGCCGCCACGCCTCGGGGATCACCGCCTCCGGCGCAACCGGTCTCCCCGCCGCGATCCCCACCAGATGCGTCCACGACCGCGGCACGACGTCGACCACCGCGTACCCGCCGCCCCCGAGCGCGACCCACTTCCCCCCGGCGTGCTCGTGCGCCAGCTCATGACACGCCACCTGCACGGCCCTCTGTGCGTCCAGCGACACCGCAAGGTGCGCGAGCGGATCCTCGAAGTGCGTATCCGCCCCGTGCTGCGACACGAGCACCTGCGGCCGGAACTCCGCGAGCAGTTCCGGCACCACAGCGTGGAACGCCCGCACCCACCCCGCGTCCCCGGTCCCCGCCGGCAGCGCCACGTTCACCGCGGCGCCCTCCCCCGCCCCGGCCCCGGTCTCCTCCGGCCACCCGGTCTGCGGGAACAACGTACGGGGATGCTCGTGCAGCGAGATCGTCAGAACCCGCGGATCCTCCCAGAACGCCGCCTGCACCCCGTCCCCGTGATGCACGTCGACATCCACGTAGGCGACCCGCTCGGCCCCCAGCTCCAGCAACCGGGCGATGGCCAGCGAGGCGTCGTTGTAGACGCAGAACCCCGACGCGCCCCCGGGCATCGCGTGGTGCAGCCCGCCGGCGAAGTTCACGGCGTGCTCGGCCTCCCCCCGCCACACCGCCTCCGCCGCACCCACCGACTGCCCGGCGATCAGCGCGGACACCTCGTGCATGCCCGCGAACGCGGGATCGTCGAGGGTCCCGAGCCCGTACGACAGGTCCGCCGCCGCTGGATCGGCCGACGCGGCCTTCACGGCGTCGATGTAGTCCTGCCGATGGACCAGCCGCAGCGTCGACTCCCCGGCCGGCTTGGCCGCGACGACCTCCATCTCCCGGTCGAGCCCGAAGGCACCCACCAGTTTCCGGGTCAGTGCCAGCCGGACCGGATCCATCGGATGGTCCGGGCCGAAGTCATAGCCCGTTACTGCCTCGTCCCACATCAGCTGTGCGCGGCCGCTCATGACCGCCACCGTATCGGTCCGGTTGAGCGGCGAACGACCTGGCGTACACCAGCGTCACCAGCACCAACACCATCGGCACGAGCATGGCGCCCCGATAGCTCCAGGCATCGCCCAGAGCACCCACCAACGGCGAACCGATCAGAAAACCCACGTAATTGAAGATATTGAGCCGTGCGATGGCCGCATCCGAAGCCCCGGGGAACAGCCGCCCCGCCGCCGCGAACGTCTGCGGCACCAGCACGCACAACCCCAGACCCAGCAGCGTGAACCCGAGCATCCCCACCCATGCCCCGGGCGCCGAGGCCACCACCGCGAACCCGCCGGCCGCCACCAGCGTCCCGAGCCGTACGACCGCCACGGCCCCGAACCGCCGCACCCCGAGGTCCCCGATGGCCCGTCCCAGCAGCGTCGTCACCATGTACACGTTGTACGGCACGGTCGCCAACTGCTCCGAACTGCCCAGCACGTCCTTCAGGTACTTCGCGCTCCAGTTGGAGACGGTCGAGTCCCCGATGTAGGCGAAGGTCATCACCAGACACAGCGGCAACAGCAGCTTGAAGACGAGGCCCCCGGCCTGGCCCTGGTCCTCCCCCACGGGCGCCGGATCCCCGTCGACGTACCACCGGCTCCCCACGAGCGTCGCCGGCAGCAGGACGGCCACCACCGGCAGGTACGACACCCACAGCGCGAGATGCCAGTGCGCCCCGACCCACGCCAGCGAGGCACCCAGGATCCCGCCCAGGCTGTACGCGGCATGGAAGCTGAGCATGATGCTGCGCCCGTACGACCGCTGCAGGCTCACCCCGAGCATGTTCATGGAGGCGTCCAGCGCACCCACGGCCAGCCCGAAGGCGCCCAGCGCCACCGCCAGCTCCGCGACGTGCCCGCCCGCCCCGGCGCCGAGCAGCGCCAGCAGGACGACCGGCTGGGACCAGCGCAGCAGCCGGCTGGGCCGTGTCCGCTTCACCAGCTGTTCGGTGGTCACACTGCCGACACCGGCGAGGATCGGTACGGCGGCCAGGAAGACCGGCAGCAGCGCGTCGGAGACGCCGTACCGGTCCTGGATGGCCGGGATCCGCGTCACCAGCAGGGCGAAGGTGGCGCCCTGGGCGAAGAAGCTGAACGCCAGCGAGGCCCTACCGCGCCGCAGCACATCCGTCATGGCGGCGAGCGTAGGGCCCCGGGCTACCTGTGGGTAGATCCAGCCAAAGATGAATTTCCTTCAGCTTTACCGAGTGCCGCTTCGTCGAGTGGCGGCTCAGGCGGCGACAGCGACTTCGGGTGTCCCGGTGCTGGCGGCATCGCCCTCGGCGGCCTCGACCTCGGCGGCCAGCATCTCCTCCATCGGCCCGACGGCCAGGCCACCGCTGACCACGAACCCGATCACCATCGCGCCGACGAGGAAGACGCTGCCGAGCCACACCATCGTGTCCACAGGAATGGTGTACGCACCCACAACCCGGGCGACACACTCGGCGAGCAGCACCAGCCCCCAGACAACCGAGAACGCCCTCTCCTTGCTCCGGAAGGCCCCGGACCGGACCGACGCCCCGGAGACGAGCCGCTCCCAGGCGGCCTCCCTGGCCTCGTCGCCCTTGACCAGGAACGGCTTCATGCCCGCGGTCATCATCGGCTTGCCCAGCCAGACGGAGACGAGGATGCCGAAGGCGACGACGCTGCTGACCCCGCTGTCCTTTGCGAGCATCAGCCGCGGGTCACCGGAGACGAAGCTCAGCAGCAACGAGACGACGTTGACGACCAGGATGAGACCGGCCAGCGCGTTCGTCCTGCGCTCCTTGACCAGGCCCCACACGGTCCGCAGCGCCGGCACCACACTGCTCCAGGCGAGCGCGGCGAAGGTGCTCATCCCGAAGGCGTCCTTGAGGAGGTAGTACGAGCCGAGCGGCACCGCCACGTCCAGGAGCAACGGCTTGAAGTTGTCCAGCACGCTCGGGTTCTGCTTCTGCTGCTGCTCGGTCCGGCCCTGGGTCCCCGTGTTCTTCGTCATGCCCTCAGCTTCGCCGCCGCGGGGAGTCGCCCAGTAGAAACGATCGTCCGGACGTCCGCATGACAATTGTCAGACCTGGACCGGTGGCTCAGGTCATACCAGCAGGTCGGCCAGCTCGCCCATGGAGGAGAACAGTTGGCCGGCGCCGGCCAGCTTCGCCGCCGGCGTCATCGCGGTGAAGCCGTAGACCGTCATCCCGGCCGCCACAGCCGCCTGGACGCCCAGCGGAGAGTCCTCCACGACCAGACACCGCTCCGGCGCCACCCCCATGCGCTCCGCGGCGTACAGGAAGAGATCCGGCGCCGGCTTCCCACGCCCCACGTCCTCGGAGCTGAAGATCCGCTCCTCCGCGAACCACCGGTCGAGCCCGGTCGTACGGTGCCCGACCCGGATCCGCGCATGACTCCCCGAGGAGGCCACGCAGTACGGCACTCCGTCCGCGGCCAGTTTCTCCAGTACGCCGGCCACGCCCGCCACGGGCTGCAACTCCCGCTCGAACGCGGCGAACACGCGCGCGTGGAAGACGTCGTCGAAGTCGTCCGGCAGCCGCTGACCGGTCCGCTCCAGCACGAGCTCATGGATCCGGTGCATCGCCGAGCCCATGTAGTCCCGGATGGAGTCCTCGTACGACGTCGGGTGCCCCAACTCGGTCAGATAGGCGGCCAGATGCCGATTGGAGATGGGCTCGCTGTCGACGAGCACGCCGTCGTTGTCGAAGATGATCAGGTCGTAGCGCATGGACCAACTCT
>NZ_JAJHNP010000024.1 GCF_020819595.1 Streptomyces barringtoniae | reverse complement strand
ATGCAGCAATCTTGAGCAGCGCCGCGACCCGCCCCGCCGGCCCGGACGACCTGTGGTCGGTGGACGAACACCTGGAGGACATCCTCTCGACCGTCCGCCCCCTCGAACCCATCGAGCTGCAGCTGCTCGACGCCCAGGGCTGCGTCCTGGTCGAGGACGTGACGGTGCCGGTGTCCCTGCCGCCGTTCGACAACAGTTCCATGGACGGGTACGCGGTGCGGGTCACGGACGTGGCGGGCGCCAGTGAGGACTTCCCGGCCGTCCTGGAGGTCGTGGGCGACGTCGCGGCGGGCGCCGCCGCCCCGCTCCGGGTTGGCCCCGGCCAGGCCGCCCGCATCATGACCGGCGCCCCGCTGCCGCCCGGCGCCGAGGCCGTCGTCCCCGTGGAGTGGACCGACGGAGGGCTCGGGGAAGGCCCGGTGAGCGGGATGCGGGCGCGCAGCCTGGCCCCCGAGGGCGCCGAGGGGCAGGTGCGCGTGCACCGGCCCGCCGAGGCACGCGCACACGTGCGCGCCAAGGGCAGCGACGTGAAGGCCGGCGACCGCGCCCTGGAGGCCGGCACGATCCTCGGCCCGCCGCAGATCGCGCTGCTGGCCGCGATCGGCCGCGGCACGGTACGCGTGCGCCCGCGCCCGCGCGTGGTCGTTCTGTCCACCGGCAGCGAACTCGTCCAGCCCGGCGAGGAACTGGCCGGCGGCCAGATCTACGACTCCAACAGCTTCGCCCTCACCGCCGCCGCACGCGACGCCGGCGCCATCGCCTACCGGGTGGGTGCCGTCGCCGACGACGCCGAGACCCTGCGCTCCACCATCGAGGACCAGCTCGTCCGCGCCGACCTGATGGTGACCACGGGCGGGGTCAGCGTCGGGGCGTACGACGTCGTCAAGGAGGCGCTGTCGTACGTCGGCGACGAGGACGAGGCGGGCAGCGGCGTGGAGTTCCGCAAGCTCGCCATGCAGCCCGGCAAGCCCCAGGGCTTCGGCTCCATCGGCCCCGACCACACGCCGCTGCTGGCCCTGCCGGGCAACCCGGTGTCGTCGTACGTGTCCTTCGAGCTGTTCGTCCGTCCGGCCATCCGCGCCCTGATGGGCCTCACGGACGTGCACCGGCCCCGTGCCCGGGCCACCCTGAGGACCGACGAGGCGCTGCGCTCGCCCAAGGGGCGCCGGCAGTTCCTGCGCGGTGCGTACGGCGACGGCGAGGTGACCCCCGTGGGCGGCGCCGGCTCGCACCTGATCGCGGCGCTCGCGCGCGCCGACGCGCTGATCGTCGTCCCCGAGGACGTGGACTGCGTCGAGCCCGGGGCCGAGGTCGAGGTGGTACTGCTCGGCTGAGCCCTGCTGGTTGGGGGTACCGTGTCGCGCACAACAGGCCCGCGCACCGCACTGTGACGGGCCCGGACCGGGAGCGGCACACACCATGAGTACGCAGGACGGACTGACGCACATCGACGACTCGGGCGCGGCCCGCATGGTCGACGTATCGGGGAAGGACGTGACCGCGCGCACCGCCCGCGCCAGCGGCCGCGTCCTCGTCTCGCCCCGCGTGGTCGAGCTGCTGCGCGGCGAGGGGGTGCCCAAGGGCGACGCCCTCGCCACCGCGCGGATCGCCGGGATCATGGGCGCCAAGCGCACCCCGGATCTCATCCCGCTGTGTCACCCGTTGTCGGTGTCGGGTGTGAAACTGGATCTGTCGGTCGCGGACGACGCCGTGGAGATCCGGGCGACCGTGAAGACGACGGATCGTACGGGCGTCGAGATGGAGGCCCTCACCGCCGTGACGGTCGCCGCGCTCACCGTGATCGACATGGTCAAGGCGGTCGACAAGGGAGCGGTCATCACGGACGTGCGGGTGGAGGAGAAGACGGGCGGCAAGTCGGGCGACTGGAGCAGGGCATGACCTACCGTGCTCTGGTGGTCACCGCCTCCAACAGGGCTGCCGCGGGCGTCTACGAGGACAAGGGCGGCCCCTTGGTCGCCGACGGCCTGAAGAGCCTCGGGTTCGACGTCGACGGCCCCCGGGTGGTCCCGGACGGGGACCCCGTCGAGGCGGCCCTGCGCACGGGAGTCGACGCCGGCTACGACGCCATCGTCACCACCGGCGGCACCGGGATCTCGCCCACCGACCGCACGCCCGAGGCGACCCGCGCGGTGATCGACCGCGAGGTGCCCGGCATCGCGGAGGCCATCCGGGCCCACGGGCGGGAGAAGGTTCCGACCGCCGCGCTCTCCCGGGGCCTGGCCGGGGTGGCGGGGCGGACCCTGATCGTCAACCTGCCGGGCTCCACGGGCGGGGTGCGGGACGGCCTCGCCGTGCTGGAGCCCCTGCTGGTTCACGCCGTCGACCAGATCCGCGGCGGCGACCACCCCAGACCCAGCAGCGGGGGTGCGAGCTGAACAGCCCTTCCTGGCCCGTCGTGCTGGCGGACGGCGATGTCGTCCTCCGGCCGATAAGGCTGCGCGACCAGCGGGCCTGGCGCGAGGTGAACCGGCGCAACCGGGACTGGCTGCGCCCCTGGGAGGCGACCATTCCGCCGCCCACGCCGAGCGGGCCGATAGTGCACCGGCCGACCTACCGCCAGATGGTCCGGCACCTGCGTTCCGAGGCCAACGCGGGCCGGATGCTGCCGTTCGTCATCGAGTACCAGGGGCGGCTCGTCGGGCAGCTGACGGTCGCCGGGATCACCTGGGGATCGATGTGTTCGGGGCACGTCGGTTACTGGGTGGACGAGGCGGTGGCCGGGCACGGGGTGATGCCGACGGCCGTCGCGCTCGTGGTGGACCACTGTTTCCGCACCGTCGGACTGCACCGCATCGAGGTCTGCATTCGCCCCGAGAACCGGCCCAGCCGCCGGGTCGTGGAGAAACTCGGATTCCGCGAGGAGGGGCTCCGGCCGCGCTATCTGCACATCGACGGGGCCTGGCGCGACCATCTGGTGTTCGCGCTCACCGCGGAAGAGGTGCCCGACGGTTTGCTCGCACGGTGGCAGCGGGCACGCTCCCAGCAGGTGCGGCAGAAACCCCAGAGCACTGGAAATTGAATATGTGTTCGAAATTGATCGGTTGTTGACCGTCTCAGGGGCATTGAATTCGCGCCCGAGGTGGTCGCTGATCGCATCGGTCGCAAAAAAAGCTGGAAATATCAGCCGGATCGTGCGACACACCGGCTCAATTGGCGGATGGCCTCACGCAAACCCCTCTACGGTGTGAGATGTGAGCAGCAGCGGCCTCATCTACGCAGTCATTGTCGGGGCCTGGGCCGCCTACTTGGTGCCGATGTGGCTCCGTAGGCAGGACGAGCTGAACGAGGCCCGTCCGACGGAACGCTTCAGCACCGCCATCCGGCTGCTATCCGGACGGGCGGGAATGGAGCGCCGGTACGCCAAGGACCTGCGGGCGCGCTCCGACCAGGAGGGGGAGCCGGACGCCGGTGATCCGGACGCCGTCACCGACTCGGTGGACGTCCGGGCCTTCGCCATGCCTCCGACCCGCCGTCAGGTGCACGCCGACGCCGAACCCGAGGCGTCCGGGAGGGCGGAACCGGCACGCGAAAAGGACGTCGCACCGGCGTCCAAGTCCGGCTCCGCACCGGCGCAGAAGCCAGTGCCTTCCGATCGGCGTGCGTCCTCGGCGCAGGCGGCCGCAGCGCGCGCTCGGCGCACGAAGGTCCTTGCGCGCCGCAGGCGCACCACCGTGGTCCTCTTCCTCGCCTTCACGCTGGGCGCGATCGTCGCTGCCGTCGGCGGGCTCGCCTTCCTGTGGGCGCCCGCCGCACCGGCCGTGCTGCTCAGCGCGTACATCGCCTACCTGCGCTCCCAGGAACGCCGCCGCTTCGCGTACCAGATGGACCGCCGGCGTGCCGAGGTGGCCGCCCAGCGGCTGCGGGAGCGGGAGCGCCAGCCGCGCCGCCGCGCGCCCCTCGAGGCGGGACCCGGCGCGGACGAAACGGAGGACGCCCCTCAGGCCCAGACGGACACCGGGCTCGCCGCACTCGCCGCGGACCGGCGCGCCCTGGTCGAGCAGACGGACCATGCCGAGTGGGTCGACCAGCAGCGCGAACGGCAGCGGCGGCCCGGCGGGGACAGCTGGGACCCCGTGCCGGTGCCCCTGCCGACGTACGTGACCGCGCCGGTCGCGCCGCGTGCCACCTCCGACGTGGACCTGGGGGCGCCCGACACGTGGAGTTCGGCGCGTTCCAGCTCGGTCGCGCCGGAGCACGAGGCGGGCCCCGCGCCGCGGGCCGACGCGGACGAGCGGACGAGCGAGCCCGAGGGCAAGCCGGCGGACAGCCGCAACGACTCGACGCCCCACGCCCGCTCGCGCACCCGCGGCGGGAACCCCGGCGCGGCCTCCGCTCGCCGGGCGCGCGAGCGCGGACGCACCCCCCTCTTCGATCAGTACGAGGACGGCGACCGCCCGCGCGCGGCCAACGAGTGACGCCCGCCACACTCCTGGACGGCGCGCTGACCAGTCAGGGAACGGATTTCCAAGCACCCCGATCGGGATGCTAAAGTTTCACTCGTTGCAAGGGCCTGTGGCGCAGTCCGGTAGCGCACCTCGTTCGCATCGAGGGGGCCAGGGGTTCAAATCCCCTCAGGTCCACGCAGCTCAAAGCCCCGGTAGGGATATCCCGACCGGGGCTTTGACGTGTCGTACAGCAGCGAAGTACAGCTTTCCGCCCGGTTGCCTACACCAGTAGGTCGGATCAAACCGAGGGCCGCGCCAAGCGCGGCGGCGCCGGTCGGTCGCCACACGCAGCGGCCACATTCCAACACGGGCACGGGGACGAACGGTGATCCCCGACGGTGCAGGTCAAAGACGCTTTGTGTTGCCGAAAGAGGCCGGATCGTGGTGGCGGTGGCATGCGGGCCGACGCTGCCAGATACGCGGGCGCTCGTACGGCCCGCTGATCCCGCACCAGGCCGCCAGCCGGACGGCGGACGCGGCTATGGGAGGGGGAGAACCCCACTGTGGCTGGGGCGGTCGGCTCCGCGACTTTGGCCAGCCACTTTGGCGCGAGCCTCGAAGATCACGGCCCCAACGTCGTGCCTTACCGGGCAGGTCCACAGACTGCCTGACGCGCCGGAAGCTCACGGGGCCGTGATCACTCGCGCCAAAGCAGCTCCCGGCCGAAGTCGCTGCGCCGACCTCGCTGATGGCTGCGCCTCGCATCGATTGCTTTCAGGAGACGGTGGACTCGGTAGGCGTTGCGAAAAGAGCAGATCAGGCGATTTCGTCCCCTATAGCCCTGAAGTGTCAGCAGCGCGCTGAAGAGACTGGAATGCGATTATTGGAGCGATGAGGTGATCGCTCGACGATCGCAAGGGGGCGACCCGTGGACGCCTCGAACGAACTCCTTCGAAGGGCAGAACCGTCGGCTCTGCTGTACCCGGACGGCGCCGTCCGCTCCCTGAACGAAGCGATGGCCAGCGCGCTGAGCAGGCCGGCCGAACAGTGTGTGGGCCGCTGCATATGGGAGCTGCTGCCCACGAGTCAGCGCTCCGTGGCCAAGCGCATCGTGGCCAATGCGAACAAGCAGCAGCTGACGATGCGGGTGCTGGAGCTTCCCAGGCCCGGCAGGGTGTGCCTGGTCACCCTCGTAGAAGCGCGGCCGACGACTGCGGCCGGGGGCAAGCAGCTGGTGTGGGTGCACGCGCTGAACGTGCACAAC
Source organism: Streptomyces barringtoniae (assembly GCF_020819595.1). Lineage (GTDB taxonomy): Bacteria > Actinomycetota > Actinomycetes > Streptomycetales > Streptomycetaceae > Streptomyces > Streptomyces barringtoniae. The sequence goes on along the minus strand of NZ_JAJHNP010000024.1, from coordinate 150,208 downwards.
GACCTCGGCAGCCTGCTGATCCCGTTCCGAGAATCGGCAAAGGCCGCCGGCCTCGGGCTGTGCGTGTACCTGCCACAGGTAGAGCAGCTCGAATGGCTGGGAGGGGCACCCGCCGTGGGCGCGCTGTTCCCGGAGGCCTCGATGCCCCTGCCCTGGATGGTCCGGCACGTCCACCCCGACGACCGGGGCATCCTGCGGCAGCTCCTGGACTCGGGGACCACCGGGCGTCCCTGGACCGGCCTGCGGTTCCAGACCGAGCGCGGTGACTGGCACCAACTGGCCTGCCAGACCCGGAGGATCCAGCTGGGGTACGACGGCCCGGAACAGGTCTTCGGGACGATCCGCGACGACACCCGGCAAGAGGCGCGCCGAAAGAGGATGCTGGCCGCGCTGGGTGTCGAGCGGCGTCGTGCCGACGAGTTCGCCGAGTTCTCCTTCGCTCTCATCCGCACTGCCACCGAGCAGGAGCTGCGGCAGGTCGTTCTGACCCGGCTCGCCGCGACCTTCGGCGGCAGCGGCGCGGCGCTCATGCTCGTCGAGGACGGGCGCCTGTTCGCCTCCTCGGATGGCGGGCTGACGTGGCGGGCCGAGGTCCCGCCTCGCATATCGCTGGACGTGCAGTCCCCGATGGCCCAGGCGACGCGCACCGGCAAGCCACTATTCATCGCCAATCAGGAGGAATTCCTCCGCCGCTGGCCGCACGCAGACGCATCGCCCCTGCAATGGCCCGGCCCCGACGCCGCCGTGTCGATCACCCCCCTCGGCCCCCCCGGCGACCGACCGCTCGGGGCTTGGATGGTGGCTTACGACAGCGGGCACCGTCCGTCCCCGGACGAGAGTGCGTTCATGCTCACACTGGCCGAGCTCGCAGGCCAGGCGTTGGCGCGCATCAGATCACAGCAGGCCCGCGTCGAGCTGGCCACGGCGGTCCAACGACACATGCTCCCGACACTGCCCGAACATCTACCGGGCCTGGAGGTCGCAGCCCGCTACCGGCCCCGCGGGGCCGGGCTCGACATCGGCGGAGACTGGTACGACGCCTTCCCCGTGCCGAACGGTGCGGTGGCTCTGGAGATCGGCGACGCCCAGGGGCACGATGTGGATGCCGCTGCCTTCATGGGACAGGTGCGCGGCGCCATGCGCGCGATCGCCGCCCACGAACCGAACCCCGGCGCCGTGCTGACGCACGTCAATCAGCTGCTCGTCGCGATGGACGCACCACGGTTCGCCAGCTGCACCATGCTGCACATCGATCCACGCGACGGACAGGTCACCGGCGTCAGCGCCGGCCACGTGCCCCTGCTGTGTGCCCACGAGGACGGCAGCCATGACATCCGCCGGCTTCCGGGTGGTCCGGTCCTGGGAGTCCTGCCGGACGTCGACTACCCGCAGGAGACCTTCACGCTGGACAGGGACACCGCGCTGGTCATGGTCACCGACGGCGTGGTCGAAGCGCCAGACCTCTCGCTGGACGCCGGACTGGAGCACACCGGAGCAGTGGCCGCCCAGGCCCTCCACGACGGACTCAGCCCCGAGGAGACCGCCGACCGAATCCTCGACGACGCGATTGCGATGAACCACCCGGACGACCTCGCCGTGCTGGTCGTCCGACGCACCTGATGAACTCACGTGATCAAGCTCCGTAGTCACCGCGAGTGCTGTACAGCAGGGAAGTACAGCAACCACCGCAACCACCCCCGACCATCACCGACCCCAGGCAACCGTCTGACGTGCTCGGCAAACCTCAGCGACCATCGGGCCCATAGTTCGCAACGAGGGGGCCAGGGGTTCAAATCCCCTCAGGTCCACGCAGCATGAAGCCCCAGTCGGCGAGCCGACTGGGGCTTCATCGTCTTCACAGCCGCTTCGCGAAGCAGCGGCTCTCCTCGTGGTGGCGGTAGTAGCCGAACTTGGCGCACGGCTCGTAGCCGCTGGCGGTGTACAGGGCGATGGCCTCCGGCTGCTTGCTCCCGGTCTCCAGGACCATGCGGATGCGGCCGGCTGCGCGGGCGTCCTCCTCCAGGGCCGTGAGGATCCGGCGGGCCAGGCCGCGGCCGCGCATCTCCGCTATGACGAACATGCGCTTCAGCTCGGCGTCGCCGTCCTCGTTGCCCTCCTCGTTGCGATCCCGGCTGCGCCAGCCGCCGGTGGCCACGGGGCGGTCGAACTCGTCGTACGCGATCAGGTAGACGCCGTGGGGCGGGTCGAAGTCCCTCGTGTCGAGGACGGTGGCGTCGCCGTCGTCGCCGTAGCGCTCGGCGTACTCGGCCTGGACCTCGTCGTTGAGTTTCACGGCGTCAGGGTGATCGAAACGAACGCGACGTATAATCATGCTGGTTATCGTACTTCTATGCAGGCGGTGGGGCCTCGGGCTTTGAGGGCTCCGACCAGTGTGCCGGTATCGTGCCGGGGTGCTGACTGTGACCTCGGTGAACGTGAACGGACTGCGAGCCGCCGCCAAGAAGGGCTTCGTGGAGTGGCTCGCGCAGACGGAAGCGGACGTCGTCTGCCTGCAGGAGGTGCGCGCCGAGCCGCATCAGCTGCCCGAGGAGGTGCGGCAGCCCGACGGCTGGCACGTCGTGCACGCCCCGGCCGCCGCCAAGGGCCGTGCGGGCGTCTCCCTCTACACCCGGCGCGAGCCCGACCGCGTCCGGGTCGGCTTCGGCTCGCCCGAGTTCGACGACAGCGGCCGCTATGTCGAGGCCGACCTGCCCGGCGTCACCGTCGCCTCCCTCTATCTGCCCTCCGGCGAGGTGGGCACCGAGCGGCAGGACGAGAAGGTCCGCTTCATGGGCGAGTTCCTCGCCCACCTCAAGGCGCTGCGCGAGCGGGCCGCCGCCGACGGCCGCGAGGTCCTCGTCTGCGGCGACTGGAACATCGCCCACCGGCAGGCCGACCTCAAGAACTGGCGCGGCAACACCAAGAACTCCGGCTTCCTGCCCGAGGAACGGGAGTGGCTCGGGCGGGTCCTCGCGGCGGAGGACGGCGGCTACGTCGACGTCGTACGGGCCCTGCACCCGGACCTCGAGGGTCCGTACACCTGGTGGTCGTACCGCGGGCGGGCCTTCGACAACGACTCCGGATGGCGCATCGACTACCAGGTCGCCACGTCCGGTCTCGCCGGCAAGGCGGTCAAGGGCGTCGTCGAGCGCGCGGCCACGCACGCCGAGCGCTGGTCCGACCACGCGCCCGTGACCGTCGTCTACGACCTCTAGTCCCGCTTGCTGATCCGCCGGTCCAGCGCCAGCGACAGTTCCGCCTCCACCACGCTGCGGGCCAGCGGGCGCAGACGGTGGAGGTCCTCCTCGGGAGCGTGGCGCAGGATCAGGTCGGTGAAGAGTTCGGCCAGGGCGTCGGCGTGTTCGCGGACGCGGGCGGCGGCCGTGAGGACCTCGGCGAGCGGGATGCCCTCGCGGACCATGGCGGAGGAGACGTCCAGCAGGCGGCGGCTGATGTGGACGATCTCGTCGCCGTCGGTGCCGAGGTAGCCGAGTTCCATCGCGGCGGCGAGGTTCTCGGGGGTGACCTCGCCCTCGAAGCGGGCGGCGAGTTCCTCCGGGGTGAGGCGGACCGGCTCCTCCTCCGTGGGGGTGCCGACGCCGAGCAGGTCCGCGACGTCGCGGCCCTGGTCGAGGGCTTCTGCGAGTTCCGCGATGCCGCTGAGGGTGTGGCCGCGCTCCAGCAGGGCGGCGATGGTGCGCAGACGGGCCAGGTGGTGGTCGTCGTACCAGGCGATACGGCCCTCGCGGCGGGGCGGCGGGATCAGCTTGCGCTCGCGGTAGAAGCGCAGCGTGCGCACGGTGATGCCGGCCAGTCGCGCCAGCTCCTCCATGCGGTATTCGCGCCGTGCCTGCGGATGGGCCTCCGAGTGTTCTGCGTCCTCTGCCACGCCCGAAGCCTATGGTGTACCGCCGGTAACTTCCTTCCCCCGCCCCCTACCGCTCGGTACGGGGCTGCTCTACAGTCCCATTGCGCCAGTGTTCACTGGCAGAGTCCAAGGCGATGCGTGGAGGCTTCGGGATGGCCGAGCACGAGCATGTACGGGTGGCGGTGATCGGGTCCGGGTTCGGCGGGCTGGGGGCCGCCGTGCGGCTGCGCCGCGAAGGGATCACCGACTTCGTCGTCCTGGAGCGGGCGGACGGCGTCGGCGGCACCTGGCGGGACAACAGTTACCCCGGGTGCGCCTGTGACGTGCCCTCCCACCTCTACTCCTTCTCCTTCGCGCCCAACCCCGACTGGCCGCGCACCTTCTCCGGCCAGCAGCACATCCGCGCCTACCTCGAGCACGTCACCGACCTCTTCGGACTGCGCCCCCACATCCGCTTCGACTCCGAGGTCGAGCTGATGACCTGGGACGCCGGGAACCTGCGGTGGGAGATCGAGACCGCGCGCGGCACGCTCACCGCCGACGTGGTCGTCTCCGCCACCGGTCCGCTGTCCGACCCGAAGATCCCCGAGATCCCGGGCCTCGCGTCCTTCCCGGGCAAGGTGTTCCACTCCGCCCGCTGGGAACACGACTACGACCTGCGCGGCAAGCGCGTCGCCATGGTCGGCACCGGCGCCTCCGCCATCCAGATCGTGCCCGCGATCCAGCCGCGGGTCGGCCGGCTCACCCTCTTCCAGCGCACCCCGCCGTGGGTGATGCCGCGCCTCGACCGCGCCATCAGCGGCGCCGAGCGCCGGCTGCACCGGTCCGTGCCCTTCACCACCCAGCTCAGGCGCGGCCTGCTGTGGGGCATCCGGGAGCTGCAGGTCCAGGCGTTCACCAAGCACCCCGACGAACTCGGCCTGGTCGAGCAGCTCGCCAAGCGCAACATGGCCCGCGCCGTCAAGGACCCGGCCCTGCGCGCCAAGCTCACCCCCGACTACCGCATCGGCTGCAAGCGGATCCTGCTGTCCAGCGAGTACTACCCGGCGCTGGCCAGGCCGAATGTGGACGTCGTCGCCAGCGGGCTGAGCGAGATCCGCGGGTCGACCGTCGTCGCCGCGGACGGTACGGAGGCCGAGGTCGACGCGATCATCTTCGGTACGGGCTTCCACGTCACGGACATGCCGATCGCCGAACGGGTGGTCGGGGCGGAGGGCATCACCCTCGCCGAGTCCTGGAAGAACGGCATGCAGGCGCTGCGCGGCGCCGCGGCCGCCGGCTTCCCGAACTGGATGACGATCATCGGGCCCAACACCGGCCTCGGGAACTCCTCCATGATCCTCATGATCGAGTCCCAGCTGAACTACATGGCCGACTATCTGCGGCAACTCGACGTCCTGGGCGGCTGTACGGCCCTCGACGCCCGGCCCGCGGCCGTCGAGGACTGGAACCGCAAGGTCCAGGAGCGCATGAAGCGCACCGTGTGGAACACCGGCGGCTGCACCAGCTGGTACCTGGACGCCAGCGGCCGCAACACCACCATCTGGCCCGGTACGACGTCCGAGTTCCGGCGCGCGACCCGGCGGGTGGACCTGGCGGAGTACGAGGTCATCCGCAAGACCGCCACGACCGCCACGACCGACGGCAAGCCGGCCGGTATGGCCGTACAGAAGGCCGAGACGGCCGTACAGAAGGCCGGAACGGCCGCAGAGAAGACGGTGGCCGCCGTGCCGCAGAGCGAGGGTGCCGCATGAGCAGGACCGCCTCCGTGACCTCGGGGCCGTACGCCCCGCCCACCCCCTCCCGTGAACTCACCGTCGTCTCCGCCGACGGCGCGCGGCTGCACGTCGAGGTGCACGGCCCCGAGGACGCGCCCCCCGTCGTCCTCTCCCACGGCTGGACCTGCTCGACCGCCTTCTGGGCGGCGCAGATACGGGACCTGGCTACGGACCACCGCGTGATCGCGTACGACCAGAGGGGGCACGGGCGCAGTCCCGCGAGCCCCGTGTGCACCACCCACGCGCTGGCGGACGACCTCGAAGCGGTCCTCGCGCAGACGCTCGGGCCCGGGGAGAAGGCGCTGATCGTCGGACACTCCATGGGCGGGATGACCGTCATGGCCGCGGCCGCGCGCCCCCGCTTCCGTGCCCACGCCGCCGCCGTCCTGCTGTGCAGCACCGGCAGCTCGCGGCTGGTGGCGGAGGCGCGCGTGGTGCCGCTCGGCGCCGGGCGCGTGCGCACCTGGATCACCGGGCGCATTCTCGGCTCGCGCGCTCCGCTCGGCCCGGTCACGCCGGTCGCGAAGGGCATCCTCAAGTACGCCACCATGGGCGCCGGTTCCGCCCCGCACATGGTGGAGGCGTGCGCACGGATCGTGCACGCCTGCCCGCGCGCCGCGCGGCACGCCTGGGCGCGCGCACTCGAGGCGCTCGATCTCGACCACGGCGTAGGGGAGTTGCACGCGCCCACCGCGATCGTGCACGGCGGGTCCGACCGGCTCACGCCCCCCGTGCACGCCCGTGCGCTGGTCGCCGCGCTGCCGCACTGCGTCGGCCTCACCGAGCTGACCGGCGTCGGCCACATGACCCCCGTCGAGGCCCCCGACCTGGTGACCGGCAGGATCCGGGAACTCGTCACCACCTATGTCATCCCCGAGAAGGCCACAGGCGTGGAGATCAAGGAGGGCGCATGAGCAGGGTCAGCCTCGAAGGGCAGGTCGCGGTCGTCACCGGAGCGGCGCGCGGCGTCGGAGAGCTGCTGGCGCGCAAGCTCTCCGCGCGCGGCGCGAAGGTGGCGCTGGTCGGGCTGGAGGAGGAGGCGCTCAAGGACGTCTCCTCGCGCCTGCACAGCGACAGCGCCTACTGGTACGCCGACGTCACCGACCACGAGACCATGAGCCGGGTCGCGCAGGAGGTGAAGGCGCGGTTCGGGAAGGTCGACATCGTGGTCGCCAACGCCGGTGTGGCGACGGGCGGTCCGTTCGCCGACTCCGACCCGCAGGCCTGGCGGCGGGTGATCGAGGTGAACCTGATCGGTTCGGCGGTGACGGCGCGGGCGTTCCTGCCGGTGCTGGTGGAGAGCCGGGGCTATCTGCTCCAGATCGCCTCGCTCGCCGCGATCACTCCGGCGCCGATGATGACGGCGTACTGCGCGTCCAAGTCGGGCGTGGAGGCATACGCGCACAGTCTGCGCGCCGAGGTCGGCTACCAGGGCGTGCGCGTCGGTGTCGCCTACCTGTCCTGGACCGACACCGACATGGTGCGCGGCGCCGACCAGGACGACGTCATGCGGGAGTTGCGCCAGCGGCTGCCGTGGCCGTCCAACAAGACGTACCCGCTGGGGCCGGCGGTGGACCGGCTGGTCGCCGGGATCGAGCGGCGCTCGGCGCATGTGTACGGGCAGTGGTGGCTGCGCGGCATGCAGGGCGTGCGCGGGTATCTGCCGGCACTCATCGGGACGGTCGGGCAGCGCGAGATGAAACGGTTCGCGCCCCGGCTGCAGGGGATGCGCTCCGGGCTCGTCGGTGCAGGTGGGGAGGCCGACGAAGCAGCGCGCGCTACGCGCCGTGACTGATCCACATGCGCTCCGTGGTCGCCCGTGTGAATCTGGTCGAGGCCCCACAGAGGGGCCGGACTCTCCACCTCACCCACCACGGGAGTGAACCCACATGGGTATGAAGGACAAGGCCAACGAGTGGCAGGAACAGGGCAAGCAGAAGATCGGTGAGGCCCGTGAGCGGGCCGGCCAGCGCGGCCAGCAGCAGCCGCAGCGTGGCCAGCAGCAGCCCCCGCGCGGCCAGCAGCAGCCCCAGCGTGGCCAGCAGCAGCAGCAGCAGCAGCCGCAGCGCGGTCGCGAGAATCTGCGCGACATCGAGGACACGGAAGCGGAGATGGAAGACCGCTTCGACCGGGACTACGACGCGTAGTCGCTGCGCTCGGCTTTGGCCGGTTTCTGGCGCGGGGCGCCCTTCTTGTCGAAGGGTGCCCTGCGTTTGTCTTCCGGGATGGTTCCGGTCGTCGTCGGGTGCGGGTTCGTTGTGGCTTGTCGCGCAGTTCCCCGCGCCCCTTCGATGCGCGGCCCTTGTTGATCAGCTCCCTGTGTCCCTCCTCGGAAGCCTGGGGCGGGCTCGGTTGGGGACCTCGGTGTAGTCGGGGGGGATGGCGGCCGGGTTGGTTTCCAGTAGTTCCAGGGCCAGTTCCACCGCGTCGGCCAGCTGGGCGTGCCGGCCTTCCGCCCAGTCCAGGGGGGTGCGCATGATCTCCAGGTCGGGGGCGACGCCGTGGTTCTCCACGGACCAGCCGTAGGCGTCGAACCAGGCCGCGTTCATCGGCACCGTGATGACGGTGCCGTCGCCCAGCCGGTGCCGGCCGGTCATGCCGACCACGCCGCCCCAGGTGCGCTGGCCGACCACCGGGCCGAGTTTCAGCAGCCTGAAGGCGGCCGTGATCATGTCGCCGTCCGAGGAGGTCGCCTCGTCGGCGAGCGCGACCACCGGGCCCCTCGGCGCGTTCGAGGTGTACGACACCGGTTGCGCGTCGCGCGTCAGGTCCCAGCCCAGGATCGTGCGGGTCAGCTTCTCGATGACGAGTTCGCTGATGTGCCCGCCCGCGTTGCCGCGCACGTCCACGATCAGGGCGGGCCGGGACACCTCCATGCGCAGGTCGCGGTTGAACTGGGCCCAGCCGGAGCCGCCCATGTCGGGGATGTGCAGGTAGCCGCACTTGCCGCCGCTCAACTCCCGTACGACCTCGCGGCGTTTGGCGACCCAGTCCTGGTAGCGCAGCGGCCGTTCGTCGATGAGCGGGACGACGGCGACCCGGCGGGCCCGGCCCGGCTCGCCTTCCGCGGGAAGGAACGTCAGCTCCACGGTCGTACCGCCGGAGCCGGCGAGCAGCGGATAGGGTCCGGTCACCGGGTCGACCGGGCGGCCGTCCACGTGGGTGAGGATCGCGCCCTCGCGGATGCCCGTGCCGGCCAGCGGTGAGCGGGCCTTGGAGTCGGAGGAGTCGCCGGGCAGGATGCGCCTGATCCTCCAGCGGCCGTCGCGGCGGACGAGGTTGGCGCCGAGGAGGCCCTGCCAGCGCTGGTAGTGGGGCGGGCCCTCGTTGCGGCGGGCGGCGGTGACGTAGGCGTGCGAGGTGCCCAGCTCACCGAGGACCTCCCGCAGGAGATCGGCGAACTCGTCGGGGGAGGCGACCCGTTCGACGAGGGGACGGTACTGGTCGAGCACCGAGTCCCAGTCGATGCCGGACATGCCCGGGTCCCAGAAGTAGGCGCGGATGAGGCGGCCCGCCTCGTCGAAGGCCTGGCGCCACTCGGCGGGCGGGTCGACCACGTGCAGGATGCGGCGCAGGTCGATCCAGACGGTCGTGTCGCTGTCGCCCATCTCCGTGGAGGGCACGGCGCGCAGGTCGCCCTCGTCCACGACGACCAGCCGGGTGCCGTCGCCGCTGACCGCGAACCAGTCCAGGTGGTCGACCAGTTCGGACTTCTTCGCCTTGGCGAGGTTGAAGTGCTCCAGGGTCGGGCGGCCGCTGACGTCGGCCGGGTTGGCGAAGGTCTCGCCGAGCGCTCCGGAGATCGGCCAGCGCAGCCAGACCAGGCCGCCGCCGGCGACCGGGTGCAGCCCGGAGTACTTGGAGGCGATCACCGGGAACGGCGTGACCCGCATCGCCAGGCCCTCCACCTCCACGGTCACCGTGCCGGCCTCGCCGGTCTCCTCCTCCTCGACCGGGTCGAGGCCGCCGGCCGCCGGACGGCCCTCGGGGTTCAGGGCGAAGGGGGAGAGGGTCGCCGAGTTCAGCGGCACGAGGTACGGGCGGCAGCCGAGCGGGAAGGACAGGTCGCCGGTGTGGACGTCGTACACCGGGTCGAAGCCGCGCCAGGAGAGGAAGGCGAGATAGCGGCCGTCGCGGGTGAAGACGGGTTTCTCGTCCTCGAAGCGGCCGTTGGTCACGTCCACGATCAGCCGGTCCTTGATGCGGGCCAGCTTGATCTGGCGCAGGGAGCGGCCGATGCCCGGGTGGGACCAGGTGAGCCAGGCGCCGTCCGGCGAGAAGGCGAGGTCGCGCACGGGGCCGTTGACGGACCGGATCAGCTCGGTCACGTGCTCGCCGACATCGGCGGCACCTGAGCCACCGTCACCGGACTCACCGGACTCACCGGACTCATCGGACTCACCGGACTCACCGGACTCACGGGGCTCAAGCGAGTCACCGGAGTCACCCGGCCCACTCCCCGCGTCCGCCGTTTCCTCGGTGACCTGGCCGACCTGGCCCTCGGTGCCTTCCGGCTCCTCCGCCACATCGATCAGCAGCAGCCGTCCGTCGTGCGAGGCGACCGCCAGCCGTTCGCCCAGGGGGTCGGAGACCATCTCCAGGACGCGGCCCATCAGGCCGGAGGCGAGCCGGCGGGGAGGGAGGTCGCCGGTCGCGCGGGGCAGCTGGGCGATCTCGACGGCGTCCTCGCCCTCGGCGTCCGTCACATAGGCCACCTGCCCGGTCGTGCCCAGCATCTCCGGCAGCCGTACCCGCACCCCGGGCGTGTCGGTGATCGTACGGGCGGGGCCGTCGCGGTGGGTGAGCCAGTACAGGCTGCCGCGTACGACCACGGCGCTGGCCCGGCCGGTCTCGTCCACGGAGACGCCGTCGACGTTCTGCGCGGCCGGCGCCTGGTGGCGGCGGCGTCCGTTGGCCGGCCCGCCCAGGCGGATGTCCAGCTTGTGCGGTACGCCCCCGGGGGAGAAGTCGTCCACCAGCCACAGGTCGCCCGCGCACTGGTAGACCACCCGTGTGCCGTCGCCGGCGGCGTGCCGGGCGTAGAAGGCGTCGTGGTCGGTGTGGCGGCGCAGGTCGGTGCCGTCGTACGCGCAGGAGTAGAGGTTGCCGACGCCCTCGTGGTCGGAGAGGAAGGCGATCCGGCCGGCGACGAACATGGGGCAGGCCAGGTGGCCGCCGATGTCGGGCACCAGCCGACGCCCGTGCAGCCAGAGGCGGCCCATGGCGCCGCCGCGGTAGCGCTTCCAGGAGGCCGGTTCGTGCGGCGGGGTGCCGGTGAGCAGCAGTGTCCGGTGCTCGCCGTCGACGTCGGCGACCTGGATGTCGGCGACCGGGCCCCAAGGCAGTTTGCGGCCGGGGTCGCCGTCGGTGGACACCTTGTAGGCCCAGGTGAAGTGGGAGAAGGGCTCGCCGTGGGAGGCGACGGCGAGGATGTCGCACGTGCCGTCCTCCTCCGGGGGCGTCCAGCCGCAGACCTGTGTGTCGGTGCTGCCCCAGTACGTCAGCTGCCGCGCGGGGCCGCCCCCGACGTCGACGAGGTGGATCTCGGGGACGAGACTGCGCCAGCTCGTGAAGGCGATCAGGCGGCCGTCGGGGGAGAAACGCGGGTGCCCTTCCTTCGTACGGTCCGCCGTCAGCCGCCAGGCGCGGCCCGGGGCGTCGAGCGGGGCCAGCCAGACGTCGTCCTCGGCCACGAAGCACACCAGGTCGCCACTGAGGTGGGGAAAGCGCAGATAGCTCACCCTCCCCATGCTTTTCCGCCCGCTGGGGCCCAGCAACTTATGCGCCCCTCACGTTCGTGACCCAACACACGTACGAAACGGTTTCGTTTCGAACCGTCTCGGGGTATCTTCATGGAGGTACGAAGAAGCAGGTTCCGGAGTGGGAAGGCGAGTGACATGACCGAGGCCGTCGCAGCGTCGCGTCGCAGCCGGATCACGCCCGAGCGCGAGGCCGAGTTGTACGAGGCCGTGCTCGACCTGCTCCGGGAGGTCGGCTACGACGCCCTCACCATGGACGCCGTCGCCGCCCGCACCCGCTCCAGCAAGGCCACGCTCTACCGCCAGTGGGGCGGCAAGGCCGAGCTGGTGGCGAAGGCGGTGCGGCACAACAAGCCGGGCGGCTCCGCGGACGGGGTCGACACCGGGTCGCTCAGAGGCGACCTGCACGCCCTCACCCTGCGCTCCGACGACTGCGAGATGGAACAGAACTCCGCGCTGATGCGGGGTCTGGCGATGGCCGTCCACGGCAACCCGGACCTCCTGAAGGCGTTCAAGGAGCATCTCATCGAGCCGGAGCTGGCGGAGTTCCGCCGAGTGCTGCAGCGGGCGATCGACCGGGGCGAGGTCCGTGCGGACAACCCCGCGATCGACTACGTGATGCACATGATGATCGGCGGGTTCGCCGCCCGCTCGCTCATCGACGAGCAGCCGCCCACACAGGCCTTCCTCCTGTCGTACATCGACGCCGTGGTCCTCCCCGCCCTCGGCGTCACCACCACCTGATCGCCCTCTGGTCCCCGAGCAAGCCCACCGTCTGACGTCACCGCTCACGTCGTCGGGCTGATCACCCCTGCCCTGATGAACCCAACGACCTGACCGGGAGTACGCCTCCGTGGCCACGTTTCTGTACAAGCTCGGCCGTCTCGCCTTCCGGCGACGGCACTTCGTCGCCCTCATATGGGTCGCGCTGCTCACCCTGGCCGGGGTGGGCGCCGCCTCCGCGCCGCCCGCCGGCAGCACGTCCTTCTCCATCCCCGGCACCGAGGCCCAGAAGGCCTTCGACCTGCTGGAACAGCGCTTCCCCGGGATGAGCGCCGACGGCGCCACCGCACGGGTCGTCTTCAAGGCGCCCGGCGGCGAGAAGATGACCGACCACGACAACAAGGCGGCCGTCGAGAAGACGGTGAAGGAGCTGCGGAGCGGCTCCGAGGTCGTCTCCGTCGCCGACCCCTACGCCGGGCACGCGGTCAGCAGGAACGGCACGATCGCCTACGCGTCGGTGAAGTACAAGGTCTCCGGCATGGAGCTGAAGGACTCCTCCAAGGACGCCCTGAAGGAGGCCGCCCAGCACGCGCGTGACGCCGGGCTGACCGTCGAGGTCGGCGGTGACGCGCTCACCGCGACCCCGGAGACCGGCTCCAGCGAGGCGATCGGCCTCGTGATCGCCGCCGTCGTCCTCGTCATCACCTTCGGCTCGCTGCTCGCGGCCGGATTCCCGCTGCTCACCGCCATCATCGGCGTCGGCATCGGCGTCTCCACCATCACCGCGCTCGCCAGCGCCCTGGACCTCGGCACCACGACCTCCACCCTGGCGTCGATGATCGGCCTGGCCGTCGGCATCGACTACGCCCTCTTCATCGTCTCCCGCTACCGCGCCGAACTGGCCGAGGGCCGCGAGCGCGAGGACGCGGCCGGACGCGCCGTCGGCACGGCGGGCTCGGCGGTGGTCTTCGCCGGCCTCACCGTCGTCATTGCCCTGGTCGGCCTGTCGGTCGTCAACATCCCGATGCTGACCAAGATGGGCGTCGCAGCGGCGGGCACCGTCGCCATCGCCGTCCTCATCGCGCTGACGATGATCCCGGCGCTGCTCGGCTACGCGGGCCGCAAGGTCAAGCCGGCCGGCCAGAAGAGCAGGCTGCTGGGCGGCGGCCGTACGCCGAAGAAGCCCGGCCGCCCCAACATGGGCACCCGCTGGGCGAGTTTCGTGGTGCGGCGCCCGGTCGCCGTCCTGCTGCTCGGCGTGCTCGGTCTCGGCGCGGCGGCGATCCCGGCCTCCTCCCTGGAACTGGGCCTGCCCGACGACGGCTCCCAGCCCACCTCCACCACCCAGCGCCGCGCCTACGACCTGCTCTCCGAGGGCTTCGGTCCGGGCTTCAACGGCCCCCTGATGGTCGTGGTCGACGCCAAGGACAGCGCCCACCCCAAGAAGGCGTTCACCGAGGTCGGCGACGAGATCAAGGGTCTGAAGGACGTCGTCACGGTCACCCCGGCCGTGCCCAACAAGGCCGGCGACACCGCGACGATCACCGTCGTACCCAAGTCCAAGCCGTCCTCGAAGACGACCGAGGACCTGGTGCACGCCATCCGCGACAAGGGCGCGGGCATCGCCGAGAAGACCGACTCCAGGCTGCTGGTCACCGGCTCCACGGCGATGAACATCGACGTCTCGCAGAAGCTGAACGACGCGCTGCTGCCCTACCTGGCGCTGGTGGTCGGCCTGGCCTTCCTGCTTCTGATCGTGGTCTTCCGCTCGGTCCTCGTCCCGCTGAAGGCGGCCCTCGGCTTCCTGCTCAGCGTGCTCGCGGCCCTCGGCGCGGTCGTCGCGGTCTTCCAGTGGGGCTGGCTGTCGGGCCTGATGAACGTCGAGCAGACCGGCCCGGTCATGTCGATGATGCCGATCTTCATGGTGGGTGTCGTCTTCGGTCTGGCGATGGACTACGAGGTCTTCCTCGTCACCCGGATGCGGGAGGCGTACGTCCACGGCGAGAAGCCCAGCCAGGCCGTCGTGACCGGATTCAAGCACGGGGCGCGGGTCGTCACGGCCGCCGCCGTCATCATGATCGCCGTCTTCTCCGGCTTCATCGGCTCCAGCGAGGCGATGGTCAAGATGATCGGCTTCGGCCTCGCGATCGCCGTGTTCTTCGACGCGTTCATCGTCCGCATGGCCGTCGTCCCGGCGGTCCTCGCCCTGCTCGGCAAGCGGGCCTGGTGGCTGCCGAAGTGGCTCGACCGCGCGCTGCCCAACGTGGACGTCGAGGGCGAGGGCCTGCGCACGGAGTCCTCCGCGGGCGGCAAGGACGCCGACCCCGACGGGGAGAGGGAGCTGGTACGGGTCTGACGTACCGCTCCTGAGTCGGAGCCGCCGGTGAGGGTGCCCGTGGGGACGGGGCTGCACCCTCACCGGCTTTCCGCACCCTCACCGGCGTTCCGCCCGGCCCGGGAAAACGCCGTGATCAGGGCACGGGCGATGCCGTAGCGTGCCCGGCATGACGACGACAGCCGCCACTGACGCCGAAGAATCCGGAGCCCACCCCCGCTTCGCCGAGGCCCTGCGCGCGCTCGGGCTCGAGGACCTCCTCGCCCGTGCCCGGCGGTTCCCGGAGGCCACCCGCACCGCAGCCGAGGCCGCCGCCGCGATCGGGTGCGGGCTCAGCCAGATCTGCAAGTCCCTGGTCTTCGCCGCCGACGGGGTACCGGTGCTGGTCCTCATGGACGGGGCCTCGCGCGTGGACGTCGAGCGGGTACGGGAGGAACTGGACGCCGGCAAGGTCACCCGGGCCGACGCCGGTGTCGTACGCGAGACCACCGGGTACGCCATCGGCGGCGTGCCGCCCTTCGGGCACCGCACACGCACGCGTGTCCTCGCCGACCGCTCGCTGCTCGCCCACGACGTGGTCTGGGCGGCCGCCGGAACGCCGCACACCGTCTTCCCGATCGAGCCGAACGCGCTCGTGACCCACGCCGGTGCCGAACTGGTGGACGTGCGCGAGCAGACCGCGTGACGCCGCTCGTCACCGCCGCCGTCCTGCTCGCCGCCATCACCCACGCCAGCTGGAACGCCATCGCGCACCGCATCACCGACAAACTCGTCGGCTTCACCCTCATCTCCGGGGGCGGGGTGCTGATCGGGCTGGCGATCGCGCCGTTCGTGGCCTTCCCGGCGGCGGCCGCCTGGCCGTACCTGCTGGTCTCGGCGGTCGTCCACATCGTCTACTACGCCCTGCTGATGACCTCCTTCCGGCTCGGCGACTTCGGGCAGGCGTACCCCATCGCGCGCGGCAGCGCCCCGCTCGTGGTCACGGTGCTGGCCGCCGCGTTCGCGCACGAGGTGCCCGACGACTGGGCGCTGGCCGGGATCGCCGTGTCCTGCGTGGGACTCATCGGCGTCAGCCTGTGGGGGCTGCGCGGCAGGCGGCCCGACTGGGCGGCGATCGGCGCGGCCCTCGCGACCGGGCTGGCGATCGCGGCGTACACGGTGATCGACGGCCTGGGCGTACGCGCCGCGCACTCACCGCTCGGGTACATCGCCTGGCTCATGGCCATCGAAGGACTCGTCATCCCGGTCTACATGTGCGCACGCGCGCGTGCCGACACCGTCCGGCTGCTCCGCCCCCACGCCGCCCTCGGCCTGCTCGGCGCCGCCCTGTCCGTCACCGCGTACGCCCTGGTCCTCTGGGCGCAGACCCGCGCCGAACTCGCCCCGATCGCAGCCCTGCGCGAGTCCTCGATCATCGTCGGTGCGGCGATCGGTGCGCTGTTCTTCAAGGAGCGGTTCGGCGCGCCCCGGCTGGCGGCGGCGGGTCTACTGGTCGTGGGGATCTCACTGATGCTGCACGCGGGGTAGTCGCAGGCCGAGGTGGAGTTCTTCCAACAGAGCTGACCGCGGCGCCACCGCCGTGGACCGCTGCCGGAAAGGAGCGGTCCAAAGGGGTATCCGTACCGACATGACAGGGGAGGAGGGGGACAGGGACCGTGGACAGGGAGTCGTCAATGACCGACAAGCCGACCGTCAGCGTTCTGGGCACCGGCATCATGGGGGCCGCGATGGCCCGGAACCTGTGCCGCGCCGGGCTGGGCGTGCGCGTGTGGAACCGCACCCGGGAGAAGGCCGAGCCGCTCGCCGCCGACGGCGCACGGATCGCCGGTACACCCGCGGAGGCCGTCGAGGGCGCCGACGTCGTCGTGACGATGCTGTACGACGGCAACACCGTCCTGGACGTCATGCGCGAGGCCGCGCCGGCACTGCGGCCCGGCACGGTGTGGGCGCAGTGCACCACCGCCGGGATCGAGCTGGTCACCGACCTGGCCGCCTTCGCCGGCGAGCACGGACTCGTCTTCTACGACGCACCCGTCCTCGGCACCAAGCAGCCCGCCGAGGCCGGTCAGCTGACCGTGCTGGCCGCCGGGCCGGAGGAGGGGCGGCGGACGGTGGCGCCCGTCTTCGACGCGGTCGGCGCGAAGACCATGTGGACCGGGTCCGACGGCGGCGCGGGCAGCGCCAGCCGGCTGAAGCTGGTCGCCAACAGCTGGGTGCTCGCGGCCACCGCGGCGGCCGGCGAGATCCTCGCCCTCTCCCGGGCCCTCGGCGTGGATCCGCAGGGTTTCTTCGACCTCATCGAGGGTGGTCCGCTCGACATGGCGTACCTGCGCGCGAAGTCCGCGCTGGTGCTCGACGGCAGGCTGACCCCGCCGTCGTTCGCGGTGGCCACCGCGGAGAAGGACGCCCGGCTCATCGTCCAGGCGGGTGAGCGGGGCGGGGTACGGCTCGACGTCGCCGCCGCGGCCGCCGAACGGTTCGCCCGCGCCGCCGCCCAGGGGCACGCGGACGAGGACATGGCCGCCGCGTACTTCGCCAGCTTCGAGGACGAGGCGTCGACATGACGGGCCGGGGTGCCGGGGCGCACCCTGGAAGCAGGGGTTTTCGGAGGTGATCGTCATGATGCACACCGCTGTGGGATGGCACGTCGAGCTCGAGTTCAAGGAGGACGATCAGCACACGAGGGCGGCGGCCCTGGTGCGCTTGCCCGACGGAAGCGAGGTACGGGCGCACGGCCACGCGACCCGGCACCGCGTCGACGCCAACCAGCCCAGGGTCGGCGAGGAGATAGCCGGCGCACGTGCCCTCAACGAACTGGCCATGCAGTTGCTGACCAAGGCACACGACGAGATCGACTCGGCGTCCGGACGGACGTCGCACACGATCAACGTGTGAAAGCGCCGTACACGGCGCTGTCGTGCGTACGGCGCCCTACGCGAGCGCCGTGCGCACCGCCCGTACCAGCGCCTGCGCCCTCGGGTCCGCCGTCACGCTCTTCCTGAAGCCGTTGGTGACATAGCCGAAGGCGATGCCCGTCTCCGGGTCGGCGAACGCGAGGGCGCCGCCCCGGCCCGGGTGGCCGAAGGAACCGGGGGAGAGCAGCGGGGACGCCGCACCGTGCAGCATGTAGCCGAGGCCGAACCGGGTGCCGACCACCAGGACCCGGTCCGGTCCGGCGGACTGCTCGGCGCGGGCCAGGTCCCTCGTCTCGGGGGCGAACAGCCGGCTCCCGCCGTCCACCTCGCCGATGAGCGAGGCGTAGATGCGGGCCAGCCCGTCGGCGGTGGCGATGCCGTTGGAGGCGGGCAGGGCGGCCGCGCGGTAGGCGGGATCGTTCTCGTCGGGCAGCGGGGTGATCGCGGCGAACGCGCGCCGGGTCAGCGAGTCCGGGTCGGCGTAGGCCTCGGCCACCGCGCGCTTGGGGCGGGTCTTCAGGCCGCCCACGGCCTCGGGCGCCTCGACCGGGCCGACGCGGCCCACGCGCCCGTGCTCCGACTCCGGCAGGCCGAGCCACAGGTCCGCGCCGGCCGGGCGCGCGATCTCGTCCGCGATCCACTCGCCGACCGGGCGGCCGGTGATCCGCCGGATCAGTTCGCCGGTGAGCCAGCTGTAGGTCTGCGCGTGGTAGCCGTGGTCCGTGCCCGGCTCCCACACCGGCGCCTGTGCGGCGACGGCCGCGGCGCCCAGGTCGGGGTCGGCGGCCTCGGCGGGGGTCAGCGGGCGGTCCAGCACGGGCACGCCCGCGCGGTGGGCGAGCAGGTGCCGGACGAGGGTGTGCTCCTTGCCGGCCGCCTTGTACCCGGGCCAGTAGGCGCCGACCGGGGCGTCCAGGTCGAGCTCGCCGCGCTGGTGCAGGAGCAGCAGAGCGGCGGCGACGACGCCCTTGGTCGCGGAGCGCACGATCTGCGCGGTGCCGGGCTCCCAGGGCGCCGTACCGTCCACGTCCCTGGTGCCGGCCCACAGGTCGACGACCTTGTGCCCGTCGCGGTACACGGCGACGGCCGCGCCGCGCTCCCCGAGCAGCGCGAAGTTCGCTGCGAACGCCTCCCTGACCGGCTCGAAGCCCTCGGCCACTGTGCCGTTCACGTCCACGCCCGCCGTCCCTTCGACCGCTGTCCCATCGCCTGCGACAGTGCCTGCAACACCGGCTGCATGCCTGTGATTCCTCGGTGGGATCAGCCCAGCAGGATCGTTACATCGATGTTGCCTCGCGTGGCATTGGAGTACGGGCAGACCTCGTGCGCCGCGTCCACCAGCCGGGCCGCCACGTCCGGGCCCAGCACCGGCAGGGAGACGCTGAGGGCGACCGCGAGGCCGAAGCCGCGGTGCCTGTTCGGGCCGATGCCGACCTGGCCGGCCATGACCGAGGATGCCGCTGTCGACACCCGTCCGACGAAGATCATGTACGTCGTCGAGGCCACCGCCCACGGCAATGCCTCACGCAACCGTGTGACCTGCGTAGGGGGTCCGCAGGTGGAGTCGCGCCACCTCGCCATGGCGCAAATCGGAAAATATGGGACATTAGAGAAGAAAAGGAAGCATGGCTTTGGTATGCGTCACTCAGCGTGAAGGGACTGTCCGATGTCTGTGGTCGAGCAGTACGCACGCGCCCACATCGTCACGGATGAGGAGGACCCGGGGGCCGTACCGGTGGTGCTGCGGTACGACCCCGACTCCGATCCATGGTCGGTCCGGGTCGGCCTGCCGGGCCCGCACGAGTGGACGTTCTCGCGCGCGCTGCTCGAACGGGGTCTGCGGGCACCGGTCGAGAGCGGCGCGGTACGGGTGTGGCCGTGCGGGCGCGTCCAGGCCGTTGTCGAGTTCCACTCCGACAACGGTGTCGAAGTGGTGCAGTTCGATTCGAAGGCGCTGGTGAGATTTCTGCGCCGGACGTACACGGCGGAGCCGGTACGGACCTGATCAGCCGCCCATCTTCAGCAGGGCGGCCACGATCGGCCCGGCCGTGTCGCCGCCGTGTCCGCCCGCCTGGACCACGCCCGCGGCGGCGAGATCGCCCTTGTAGGCGGTGAACCAGCCGTTCGGCTTCTTCTGCCCGTCGACCTCGGCCGAGCCCGTCTTGGCGCCGTAGTCGCCGCTCATGCCTGCCATCGCCTTGGCCGCCGTGCCGTAGTCCGCCGTGAACCGCATGACGTCCTTCAGCTGGGACTGCGTCCCCGCGGACATGGTGCGCGCGGCCTTCGCGAGCGTGCGGTGGTCCACGTCGGGGGACACCAGGTAGGGCTGGTGGAAGGCGCCCGACTCCACCGTGGCCGCCACCGACGCCATGTTCAGCGGGTTCATGCGCACTCCGCCCTGCCCGATCAGCGAGGCGCCCATCTGCGCGCCGCTCTGCACCGGGACGGACCCGTCGAAGGACGGGACGCCGATGGCCCAGTTGTCCATGGAGAGGCCGTAGACCTGCTGCGCCTCCTTCGTCAGGTCGCTGCTGGACAGCTTCGGCGCGAAGTCGATGAAGGCGTTGTTGCAGGAGGCTCCGAAGCTCTGCTTGAACGTGCCCTTCTTGATCTCGGAGTCGCCGTCGTTGTGGAACGTCCAGCCGGCCAGCTTGTACGTCTTGGGGCACGGGTGCGACGCGTCCGGCGTGATGAGCTTCTTCTCGAACAGCATCGTCGACGTCACGATCTTCATCGTGGAGCCGGGCGCGAGGGAGCCCTGGAAGCCGACGTTGAAGCCGTGGTCCGTGTTGGCGACCGCGAGGATCTCGCCGGTCGAGGGCCGTACGACGACCACGGACGCCCGCGCCTGCTTGGCCACCTGCTGCTCGGCGGCCGCCTGGAAAGCGGGGCTCAGCGTCGTCTTCACCGTGCCCGGCGTGCCCTTGCTCAGCTCCACCAGCGTCTTGTCGGACAGCCCGGCCTTCTGCGAGGCCTTGCCGCGCACCACGCGCAGCTCGATTCCCGCCTTGCCGCCCGCCGTCTTGCCGTACTTCTGCCGCAGCCCGTCCAACACCGCGCCCAGCGACGGGTACTTGGTGGTGGTCAGCTCGCCGCCGGCACGGTCCAGCGCCTTGACCGGCGGGGTGCCGGACTCGCCGGTGACGAGCGTGTCGCCGTCCTTCAGGTCGGGGTGGACGACCGAGGAGTGCCAGTCGACCACCGGCGCGCCGTCACTCGCCCGCCGCACCACGGTGAGCGAACTGCCGTACGCCAGCGGCTTGCCGAGGTTCTGGTACGACACCGTCGCCTTGACGGAGAACGGCACCTTGGCGCCCGTCGGCGTGCCGGCGGTGAGCTTGACGTCCTTCAGGCGGGCGTCCTTGGTGAAGCCGGTCAGCAGCCCGGTGGCGGCGGAGGCGTCGTCGGTGGCGGCGGCCGCCTCGGCGATCCTGCCCTGCTGCCACGCGGTGATGAAGCGGGTGGAGGCCGTGCGGACCTCGGCGGCGCTGAGCGGTCCGGTCTTGACGTGCTTGTGGTCGGCCGTGGCGGACGTCCGCTCGTCGGCGGCGGCACCGCCGTTGGTCAGCGCGTAGACGGCGAACCCGGCGCCGCCGACGACCAGGGCGATCATCCCGCCGACCACGGCGGGCCCGGTCCTCCTCCGTCGCTCGGCGACGCGCCTTCTCTTGCCCACAGCCTCAGTTCCTCCGTGCCTTCCCCTGGGTCCCCGTAGCCCTCACACTCCCAACGACGGCACTCACCTTAAGGTCCCCGCCTCAGCGGGTGATCCCGGAGGCGAATCCGTAGCACGCTTGCGACAATCAGCCCGGACGAGCGCCCCGGCACGCGCGCGTGAACGAAGTCTCGGCGGACGCGGCGCCGTACGAGGGCGAACATGGCGGCGCCGACGGCCGGCGCCGCTCCTGCGGCGGCCGCGTACCAGGGCAGTGCGCCCGCACCTCACCCAGCTCCTCGGAGCCGGTGTTGCGCGCGTTCACAGGGCCAGCAGGCCCACCGCGACGGCGGGGGCGCCGGCCCGCAGGGCGTGGCGGGGCAAGGGTCGCGGCACGGCGCTCCTTCGGCGGATCGGCGGCCGGAAGCGATCCGGCCGCCGACTTGGGTCGCCGACATGGGCCGACGGTTGTACGCGCCCACCTGGGCCGTTCGCGGCCCGGGAGCCGGACCGGGGTTCAGGACAGGCAGGCCCGGGCCCTCGCCGCGTGTCCGCCCGGCTAGACCCAGGTGTCCAGCCACATCCGCGACCGCCAGCTGTCGATCGGGATCGCAGTGCCCGTGTAGAGCGGCCAGAAGTAGATGAAGTTCCAGGCGATCAGCAGCACCAGGACGCCCGCCGCCGACGCGCCGATCACGCGGCGGGTGTCGGAGGAGCCCGGAGGGCCGACGATCGCACCGATGAGCATCGCCACCGCCAGGCACAGGAACGGCAGGAAGACGACCGCGTAGAAGAGGAAGATCGTCCGCTCCTGGTACAGGAACCACGGCAGGTAGCCCGCCGCGATCCCGCACGCGATGGCTCCGGCGCGCCAGTCGCGGCGGAACGCCCACCGCCACAGCACGTACAGGATGGCGAAGCAGGCAGCCCACCACAGCAGAGGTGTGCCGATCGCCAGCACCTCACGGGCGCACTTCTCCCCCGCGTTCGCCGGGCAGCCGTCGGCGCCGGGGTTCGGGGACTCGTAGAAGTACGACACCGGGCGGCCCAGCACGATCCAGCTCCACGGGTTGGACTGGTAGGTGTGCGGGGAGGTCAGGCCGACGTGGAACTTGTAGACCTCGTGCTCGTAGTGCCACAGGCTGCGCAGCCAGTCCGGCAGGAAGGTCCAGTTGCCGCCCTTGCCGTCGGTGGCCGCCCAGTTGCGGAAGTAGCCGCCGGTGCCGTCCGTCGGGGAGAGGATCCAGCCGGTCCAGGAGGCCAGGTAGACGACGATCGCCACCGGGACCGTCGCCAGGAAGGCGATGCCCGTGTCGTACTTCAGCGCCGCCGCGTACGGGTGCTGCGCGCCGGCGGTCCTGCGGGCGCCGACGTCCCACAGCACCGCCATCACACAGAACGCCACCAGGATGTACAGGCCGTTCCACTTGGTGCCGATGGCCAGGCCGAGCATCAGCCCGGCCGCCCAGCGCCAGGGGCGCAGGCCGAAGCGGAACGTGTCGGCGACGCGCTCGTCCGGGCGGACCCGGCCGTCGGCGTCCACGGGCAGGGCCGCGGCCAGCCTCTCCCGTGACCGGTCCCGGTCCAGGACCAGACAGCCGAACGCGGCCACCACGAAGAACATCAGCACGCCGTCGAGCAGCGAGGTCCGGCTCATCACGAAGTGCAGGCCGTCCACCGCCATCAGCGCGCCCGCGAGGCAGCCGAGGAAGGCCGAGCGGAACAGGCGGCGTCCGATCCGGCACAGCAGCAGGACGGAGAGGGTCCCGAGCAGCGCCGTCATGAACCGCCAGCCGAACGGGTCGAACCCGAACAGCAGCTCGCCGAGCCCGATGACGTACTTGCCGACCGGCGGATGCACGACGTACGCCGCGTCGGTCGGGATCGCGACATGGCCGTGCGTCTGCAGCACCAGGTCGTTGGCGTTCTTGTCCCAGTTGACCTCGTACCCGCGGTGGACGAGCGCCCAGGCGTCCTTGGCGTAGTACGTCTCGTCGAATATCACCGCGCGCGGGCTGCCCAGGTTCCAGAACCGCATCAGGCCCGCCATCAGCGTCACCAGCAGCGGACCGCCCCAGCCCGACCAGCGGGTGATCCGCTCGGCGAGGACCGGTGGCACGCCGAGCACCTGCCACAGCCGGGGGCCCGGCTCCGCGTAGGGGGGCACCAGCCGGTCGCGTACGTCGCCCGAGGGCGCGTCCTTGGCCGGTACGTACCCGAATCGGCGCAGCCGCTGCTGCCACGACGGCCGCTGGTCGTGCGGCGCCTGGCCCTGCCGGAGGTCCATGGAGGACGCGGTACTGGTCACCCGCGCCATGGTAGGGAACCGTTCTGTGCGAGTCCCGTGCATGTGGGGTACCGGTCGGGTACCAGTCGTGCTGCCGTCGTTCCACCGGGGCCGGGGGCGGGCCGGGCGGTGGCCGCGGGCTGGGAGGATGGGGGTGTGACTGGAACCCTTGTCCTGGCAGGTACTCCCATCGGCGACATCGCGGACGCGCCGCCCCGGCTGGCCGAGGAGCTCGCCGGCGCCGACGTGGTCGCCGCCGAGGACACCCGGCGGCTGCGCCGGCTCACCCAGGCCCTCGGCGTCACGCCCAAGGGCCGTGTCGTGTCGTACTTCGAGGGCAACGAGTCCGCCCGTACGCCGGAGCTGGTCGAGGAACTGCTCGGCGGCGCGCGCGTGCTGCTGGTGACCGATGCCGGGATGCCGTCCGTCTCCGACCCGGGCTACCGGCTGGTCGCGGCCGCCGTCGAGAAGGACATCCGGGTCACCGCCGTACCGGGGCCCTCCGCCGTGCTGACCGCGCTCGCGCTGTCCGGGCTGCCCGTCGACCGCTTCTGCTTCGAGGGCTTCCTGCCGCGCAAGGCCGGCGAGCGCCTGTCCCGGCTCCGGGAGGTCGCGGCCGAGCGGCGCACGCTGGTCTACTTCGAGGCCCCGCACCGGCTCGACGACACCCTCGCCGCCATGGCCGAGGTCTTCGGCGCGGACCGGCGGGCCGCCGTGTGCCGGGAGCTGACCAAGACGTACGAGGAGGTGCGGCGAGGCCCGCTGGCCGAGCTGGCGCGGTGGGCCGCGGAAGGCGTCCGCGGGGAGATCACCGTGGTGGTCGAGGGGGCGCCGGAGGCCGGGCCGGAGGAACTCGACCCGGAGGAGCTCGTGCGCCGGGTACGCGTGCGTGAGGAGGCGGGGGAGCGGCGCAAGGAGGCGATCGCGGCGGTGGCCGTGGAGGCGGGGGTGCCGAAGCGGGTCGTTTTCGATGCGGTTGTCGCTGCGAAGCGTTCCGGTGAGTGACGGGAAGCGCTGCCCCGGCCTGCGCTGACCACCCCACTGAGCAGGACTGTTCTCGGGTGAGCGAGTGAGCCATGGGACGGCAAAAGGCTGTCGCCGATGGCAAAGGGAAACGGGGCCGACCGGGGGTTCTTCGGCAAGGAAGACCCAAAACGCCTCAAACACTCGACAGCCCTGGTGCGTTCACGCTGGTGAAGGCGTCCACTGGTTGAAGAGACGCCCCGTTGCGGGGCGTTTGTCCAGCGGACAAAAGGAGCTGGCATGAGCGAGACCGCAGGGCAGACCGGCCTCCGTGGCACGCCCACAGCCGTCGTTCACGAGTCGTACTCGTTCGCCTGCATGCGATGCGGGCACGGCTGGGAGCAGTCGTACGAGATAGAGCACCACACGGATGCCGACGGGCACGAGTTCGTGCGGTACGTGGCCGACGGCCGGGTCGTGCCGTCGCCGCTGAGCCGGCCCAGCTGCCACAACTGCGACGGCCATGTCGTGCGGATCATGCGCGCCGGGCAGGTCTCGTCGGTGCGCGGCAGCGCCGAGCGGCACCACGCCGTGCCGCAGGCGGGCCCGGTCGAGGCGCCCGTGGTGCCCGCGGAGCCGGGAGAGCCCGCGACGGCCGGGGAGGCAGGGGTGCACGGGGAGCCGCACCACTGGCACCTGTCCGATCTCCTGCACCCGTTCCAGCGCAAGGCCGGCTGAGCGGATCGCCGGTCGGCGCGGGCATGCCCCTTTCGTAGGATCGGGGCATGTCTTCGAACGCCGGCCAGACCTCCAAGGGCGACAAGAACGCCGCACCGCCGCTTCCGCCGCCGCTGCGGGTTCCGGTCGCCGACTCGCACACCCACCTCGACATGCAGTCCGGCACGGTCGCGGAGGGCCTCGCGAAGGCCGCGTCGGTGGGGGTGACGACCGTCGTCCAGGTCGGCTGCGACGTCAAGGGCTCGCAGTGGGCCGCCGAGATCGCCGCCGCCCACGACAGCGTCCACGCCACCGTCGCCCTTCACCCCAACGAGGCCCCGCGCATCGTGCACGGCGACCCCGACGGCTGGTCGCGGCAGGGCGCCCGGGAGCCGGGCGGAGACACGGCGCTCGACGAGGCGCTCGCCGAGATCGACCGGCTCGCCGGGCTGCCCCAGGTCAAGGGCGTCGGCGAGACGGGGCTGGACTACTTCCGCACCGGCCCGCAGGGCAAGGCGGCCCAGGAGCGGTCCTTCCGCGCCCACATCGAGATCGCCAAGCGGCACGGCAAGGCGCTCGTCATCCACGACCGGGACGCGCACGCCGACGTCCTGCGCGTCCTGAAGGAGGAGGGCGCCCCGGAGCGCACCGTCTTCCACTGCTACTCCGGCGACGCCGAGATGGCGGAGATCTGCGCCCGCGAGGGCTACTTCATGTCCTTCGCCGGCAACGTCACCTTCAAGAACGCCCAGAACCTGCGGGACGCGCTCGCCGTCGCCCCGCTGGAACTGGTCCTCGTGGAGACCGACGCGCCCTTCCTGACCCCGGCGCCGTACCGCGGGCGCCCCAACGCGCCGTATCTGATCCCCGTCACGGTGCGCGCGATGGCCGCGGTGCGCGGCATCGACGAGGACGCGCTGGCGACGGCCCTCGCCGTCAACACCGGCCGCGCCTTCGACTACTGAGGCTCGTGAGGCTCATGGGCCTCCTGTTCTGCTGAGTCGCCTGTTCGAGCACGGGGTGCGCGCTCGACGGGCAACAGTGCGTAGCCGCGCCGCTTTGGAGAGTGACGACCGCTCCGCTAGGTTCTGGGGGCCCGATCCGGACCCCTCTGCACCGCTGGAGCGTGTCGGCGTGAGCAAGTCGCAGTACGAGACGTTCGATGCCTACGAGCCGTACTGGCCGTACGAGACGTTCGAGCCTTACGAGCCCTACGGGACATATGAGCCGTACGGCCCCGAGGGCTCCGTGCACACGGCGGAGACCCTGTCGTACGGCGGGTACGGGCCATACGGGCCATACGGACAGTACGGCTCCGACGAGCGGTACGAGGACACCTACCGGCCCGCTTACGAGGCGCAGGCGTACTTCGTCGCCGAGCCGGTGCTGCCGCGGCAGGGCGGGAGCGGCGTGCCATGGGCCGGGAACGCCCAGGACGGCGGTGCCGCGGGAGGACCCCAGGCCGCCGGGGCCACGCAGCCCGCCGGGAGTCCGCGGACCGGGAGCGCGCCGGGCGTCGCGGGAGCCGGCGGCATGCGGGACGCCGGAGGCGCGCGGGGCCCGCTGGACGGCCGGGACGCGCTCGGCGAGGAAGGGGAGTACGGCGCCGGGGCGCCCCCCGGGGTGAGCGGGCGGGCCGCTCGCCGGCGCAGGGCGCGCTGCGCCGAGCGCCCGGAGTCCGCCGTGCGCCGCCTGCTGCCGCAGGCGCTGGTCGTGGCCTTCCTCGCGGGCGGCACCACCGCGTTCGTCGCCAAGGACAAGGCGGTCGAGCTGACCGTCGACGGCAAGCAGCGCACCCTGCACACCTTCGCCGACGACGTGCGCGGGCTGCTCGCCGAGGAGGGAGTGCACGTGGGGGCGCACGACCTCGTCGCGCCCGCCCCCGGCAAGGCGCTCACCAGCGGAGACGCGATCGCCGTGCGCTACGGGCGCCCCGTCCGGCTCACCCTCGACGGCCAGCGGCGCGATGTGTGGACGACGGCACACACGGTGGCAGGCGCGCTGGACGAGCTGGGAGTGCGCGCGGAGGGCGCGTACCTGTCCGCCGCCGGCTCGCGGGCCATCGGACGCGCCGGGCTCGCGCTCGACGTACGCACCGAACGCGCCGTCACGATCATGGCCGACGGCCGGACCCAGACCATCCGCACCAACGCGGCCACCGTCCGCGAGGCCGTCGAGGAGGCCGGGATCGGCCTGCACGGCCAGGACACCACCTCCGTCCCGCTGGACAGCTTCCCGCGCGACGGGCAGACGGTGACCGTGCTCCGGATCAAGGGCAGCCGGGAGGTCCGCGAGGAGGAGATCCCCTTCGAGGTCGAGCACACCGAGGACCCCTCCCTCTTCAAGGGCACCGAGGTCGTCGCACAGGTCGGACAGCCCGGGCTGCGCCGCGACACCTACCTGCTGCGCATCGTCAACGGGGTCCGGGAGAAGCCGCGCCGGGAGAAGTCCGAGGTCGTGCGCAAGCCGCGCAAGCAGGTGGTGAAGGTGGGCACCAAGCCGCGGCCGACCTCCGTGAAGGGCGCCGACCACCTGAACTGGCACGGCCTCGCCGCCTGCGAGTCCGGTGGCCGCCCGCACGCGGTCGACCCCTCGGGGACGTTCGGCGGGCTCTACCAGTTCGACCTCGGCACCTGGCGCGCCCTCGGCGGCAGCGGCCGGCCCCAGGACGCCCCGGCGGAGGAACAGACCTTCCGCGCGAAGAAGCTGTACACGCGCCGGGGGGCCACACCCTGGCCGAGCTGCGGGGCACGGTTGCACCGCTGACGCGGAGTGCACGGCTGACGCGGGGGTGCGCCGCGGGGCCGGGGGCCGTCTGCCGGGTGCGGGCCGCGTGGGGCTGCGGCACCGTGCCCGGCCTCGGCACCGGGACGCCTGGCAGTCCGGCCCGGCGGGCCCCCGTACCCTTGTCCCGTGAGCAGCCCCACCCCCGACGCCCTCCTCGGTCCCGCCGACATCCGTGAGCTGGCGGCAGCGCTCGGTGTCCGTCCCACCAAGCAGCGCGGCCAGAACTTCGTGATCGACGCCAACACGGTCCGCCGGATCGTCCGCACCGCCGAGGTCCGCCCCGACGACGTGGTCGTCGAGATCGGTCCGGGGCTCGGGTCCCTCACGCTGGCGCTGCTGGAGGTCGCCGACCGGGTCACCGCCGTCGAGATCGACGACGTGCTCGCCGCGGCCCTGCCCGCGACCATCGGGGCGCGCATGCCGGCGCGCGCCGACCGGTTCGCGCTGGTCCACTCCGACGCGATGCACGTCACCGAACTGCCCGGCCCCCCGCCGACGGCGCTGGTGGCGAACCTCCCCTACAACGTCGCCGTACCCGTGCTGCTGCACATGCTCGACACCTTTCCGAGCATCGAACGCACCCTCGTCATGGTGCAGTCCGAGGTCGCCGACCGGCTGGCCGCCGCGCCCGGCTCGAAGGTGTACGGCGTGCCGTCGGTGAAGGCCAACTGGTACGCCGAGGTGAAGCGGGCCGGGGCCATCGGCCGCAAGGTCTTCTGGCCCGCGCCGAACGTCGACAGCGGGCTGGTGTCCCTCGTCCGCAGGGCCGAGCCGATCAAGACGACCGC
The DNA here is from genome assembly GCF_020819595.1 of Streptomyces barringtoniae. Taxonomy (GTDB): domain Bacteria; phylum Actinomycetota; class Actinomycetes; order Streptomycetales; family Streptomycetaceae; genus Streptomyces; species Streptomyces barringtoniae. Next base: position 121,633 of record NZ_JAJHNP010000024.1, on the reverse strand, counting down.
CTCCAAGGCCCAGGTCTTCGCCGCCGTCGACGCGGCCTTCGCGCAGCGCCGCAAGACCCTGCGGGCGGCCCTGGCCGGCTGGGCCGGGTCCGCCGCTGCCGCCGAGGCCGCGCTGGTCGCGGCCGGCGTCTCTCCGCAGGCGCGCGGCGAGTCGCTGACGGTGGAGGAGTTCGCGCGGATCGCCGAGCACAAGGACGCGGCGGTCACCGAGCACGAGGAGAGCGGCAAGTGAGCGTCACGGTACGCGTCCCGGCCAAGGTCAACGTCCAGCTCGCGGTCGGCGCCGCCCGCCCCGACGGGTTCCACGACCTCGCCAACGTCTTCCTCGCCGTCGGCCTGTACGACGAGGTGACGGTGACCCCGGCCGAGGAACTCCGGATCACCTGTGAGGGCCCGGACGCCGACCAGGTCCCCCTGGACCGCACCAACCTCGCCGCACGCGCCGCGATCGCGCTCGCCGGGCGCCGGGGCATCGAGCCGAACGTCCACATCCACATCGCCAAGGACATCCCGGTCGCCGGCGGCATGGCGGGCGGCAGCGCGGACGGCGCGGGCGCGCTGCTCGCCTGCAACACGCTGTGGGGTACGGCGGCGTCGCGGGCCGAGCTTCTCGCCATCTGCGCCGAACTGGGCAGCGACGTGCCGTTCAGCCTGGTCGGGGGCGTGGCTCTCGGCATCGGGCGGGGCGAGCGACTGACCGCCCTCGAGGTCGGCGGCACCTTCCACTGGGTGTTCGCGATGGCCGGGAGGGGGTTGTCGACGCCGGCGGTCTTCCGGGAGTTCGACCGGCTGGCGGAGGGGCGGGAGATCCCGGAGCCGGTCGCCTCGGCGGAGCTGCTGGAGGCGCTGGCGAAGGGGGACGCGGAGGCGCTGGCGGCGGCCGTGTCCAACGATCTTCAGCCCGCGGCGCTGTCCCTGTTCCCTGAGCTCGCCGACACGCTGGGCGCGGGGCGCGGGGCGGGTGCGCTCGCCGCGCTGGTCTCGGGCTCCGGGCCCACGACGGCCTTCCTGACGCGTGATGCCGAGTCGGCGGACAAGGTGGCGGGAGCCCTACGGGCCTCCGGCACCTGCCGCGCGGTGCGGACGGCGGCGGGGCCGGTGGCGGGGGCGATGGTGGTCTGAGGGGTCAGCGTCTGCCGATGGTGGTCAGGTCGATGTCGATGGGGTAGGGCTTGTCGACCTTGATCCGGTCACGATGCATGCCCATGTGCACGTAGGACTTGGTGAGTGGGTCGAGCTCGTAGACATGGATGACGGGCCCGCCGGTGGTGCCGTTCTGTTCGACACGCCAATAGTTGGGGATCCCTGCGGCGGCGTACTTCTGCGGTTTGGTCGTACGGTCGCGGGATTCCGAGTCCGGCGAGACGACCTCCACGGCGAGCAGGACGTCCTCGGCCTGGAACTTGGTCTGATCCAGCCCGGTGACCGCGTCGGCTCGGACCACGCTGACATCGGGTTCGGGCCCGTTACGGTTGTCAAGGATGACGGTCATGTCCCGCTCGACGCGGACTCACGAAAACCAGACTCCCGTCGATCAGCTCGGTGTGCGGCGGGAGATCCGGCAGAGTGAACAGGTCGTCCACGGTGTAGCCGTCCTGGGGCGGCACCGGCCACTGGACGCGGTGCTCTACGGACTCGGAGGCCATGGTTCCTCCCATGGACGGGATCCTGCTGCCTGCCCTCAACGGTAGCGGCCGCTTCCTGATCAGGTCATCACAAAGAGTGACAACCCCCTCGCGCCCCGCCTTCATCGCGGCAGGCCCTACGCTAGAAGGCTGACCGACCCCGCGCACAGGAGTGAAATGGCCGTCAACCTCGTCAATGTCGAGAACGTCAGCAAGGTGTACGGCACCCGTGCCCTGCTGGACGGCGTCTCGCTCGGCGTGTCGGAAGGGGACCGGATCGGGGTCGTGGGACGCAACGGCGACGGCAAGACCACCCTCATCCGGATGCTCGCCAAGCTGGAGGAGGCCGACACCGGGCGGGTCACGCACTCCGGTGGGCTGCGCCTCGGCGTGCTCACCCAGCACGACTCCCTCGACCCCGCCGCCACCGTCCGCCACGAGGTCATCGGCGACATGGCCGACCACGAGTGGGCCGGCAACGCCAAGGTCAGGGACGTACTGACCGGGCTGTTCGGGGGACTGGACCTGCCGGGCTTCCCCAGGGGGCTGGACACCGTCATCGGGCCGCTGTCCGGTGGTGAGCGGCGCCGTATCGCGCTCGCCAAGCTGCTCATCGAGGAACAGGACCTGATCGTCCTGGACGAGCCCACCAACCACCTCGACGTCGAGGGCATCGCCTGGCTCGCGAAGCACCTGCAGAACCGGCGCTCGGCGCTGGTGTGCGTGACCCACGACCGGTGGTTCCTGGACCAGGTGTGCACGCGCATGTGGGACGTCCAGCGCGGTGATGTCTACGAGTACGAGGGCGGCTACTCCGACTACGTCTTCGCGCGTGCCGAGCGCGAGCGGATCGCGGCCACCGAAGAGGTCAAGCGGCAGAACCTGGTCCGCAAGGAGCTCGCCTGGCTGCGGCGCGGAGCCCCCGCCCGTACCTCCAAGCCGCGCTTCCGGGTCGAGGCCGCCAACGAGCTGATCGCGGACGTGCCGCCGCCCCGGGACAGCAGCGAGCTGATGAAGTTCGCCTCCTCGCGGCTCGGCAAGACCGTCTTCGACCTGGAAGACGTCACGGTGCAGGCCGGACCCAAGGTGCTGCTCAAGCACGTCACTTGGCAGCTCGGGCCCGGCGACCGCATCGGCCTGGTCGGCGTCAACGGCGCCGGCAAGACCTCGCTGCTGCGCGCCATGGCCGAGGCCGCGCGGACGGAGGGCGAGGCGCAGCCGGCGGGCGGGCGGATCGCCGTCGGCAAGACCGTGAAGCTCGCCTACCTCTCCCAGGAGGTCGCCGAGCTGAACCCGAACACGCGCGTCCTGGAGGCGGTCCAGCAGGTGCGCGAGCGCGTCGACCTAGGCAAGGGACGCGAGATGACTGCCGGGCAGCTGTGCGAGACGTTCGGCTTCAGCAAGGAGAAGCAGTGGACGCCGGTCGGTGACCTGTCCGGTGGTGAGCGCCGCCGCCTCCAGCTGCTGCGCCTGCTCATGGACGAGCCGAACGTCCTCTTCCTGGACGAGCCCACCAACGACCTCGACATCGAGACCCTCACGCAGCTGGAGGACGTCCTCGACGGCTGGCCCGGCTCGATGATCGTCATCTCCCACGACCGGTTCTTCGTCGAGCGCACCACCGACCGCGTCTTCGCCCTGCTCGGCGACGCCACCCTGCGGATGCTGCCGCGCGGCATCGACGAATACCTTGAGCGCAGGCAGCGCATGGAGGAGGCGGTCGCCGCCACCGCCGCGGCCCCCAAGGCCCCCACGACCGAGCGGAGCGCCGCCGACCAGCGCGCCGCCAAGAAGGAACTCCAGAAGATCGAGCGCCAGTTGGACAGGATCTCCGAGAAGGAGTCCAAGCTGCACGCCCAGATCGCCGAGAACGCCACCGACTTCGCCAAGGTCGCCGACCTGGACGCCCAGTTGCGCGACCTCGTCGGCGAGCGCGAGGAACTGGAGCTGCGCTGGCTGGAGTTGGCGGAGGACGCGTAGCGGACACGACGTGAGGGTGCTCGCCGCGCGCGGCTGAAATCAGGCCGCGCGCGGTGCTGTTGCGTGCGCTGCGTGAAGGGGGCGTGAAGACGCGTAACGGCGGCATCACGGGCCGGTCGTCCCTTGGGAACAGCGGCGGATCCGAGCCCGTGGGCTGTCAGTACCGGGTGATAGAAAGGGCCGTCTGAGAACTGTCTGAGTAACGACCCAGGGTCCGTCAAGAACCTCAGGGCGTGGCGAAAAATCAGTGAACGAGGGGGAAGAGCGCTGATGACCCAGCCGCCCAGCCAACCGCCGCACGGCGGATTCGGAGCGCCGCAGGACCGGCCACCACAGGGTGGCGGTTTCGGCGCCCCGCAGCCGCCACCGGCCCAGGGCGGTTTCGGCGCCCCGCAGGGCGCTCCCGGTATGCCCGGCGGCCCGGGCATACCTTCCGCGCCCCCGCCGCCGGCCCAGCCGCCCGCCGCCCCGCCGCAGCCGCCCCAGCCGGGCTACGGCCACCCCCAGCAGCCGGGCCCGTACGGCGCCCCCACCGCGCCCGGCACCCCGGGCCCTTACGGATATCCGCAGCAGCCGGGCCCCTACGGGGCTGCGCCCCAGCCCGGTTTCGGGCACCCGCAGCAGCCGCCGTACCCGGGTGCGCCCGGTGCCGCGCCCGGCGGGCGGCCCAGGGCCAAGACCGCGCTGATCATCGGCTCCGCGGTGGCCGCGCTGCTCGTCATCGGCGGCACGGTGTACGCGGTCACGAGCGGGGACGGCGGCGGCAGGAAGAAGCCGGTCGCCCAGCAGAGCGACGACCCCAAGCCGTCCGTCTCCGGCTCGCCGAGCGCGTCGGGCGGCGGCGGTGACGACCCGGAGGACCTCAACGCGGGCCGGAAGGCCGGCGAGGCGAAGGTGCTCTGGTACAACTCGGCGCCGGACGCCCCCGGTTCGGGCGCCGACGCGCCGGGCATGTGGGTCACCGGCAAGACCGTGGTGAAGCCGGCGTACGAGCAGGTCTTCGCCTACGGCGTCGGCGACGGCAAGCCCGCCTGGAGCCCGATCACCTTCCCGCAGAAGATCTGCGCGGTCACCCCGCAGAAGTCGGCGGACGACAAGGTCGTCGTGGCGTACATGAGCGGCAGCGGCGACAAGGCCGAGTGCAACCAGCTGCAGCAGATCGACCTGGACACCGGCCGAAAGGGCTGGAGCGGCAAGCTCGACCGCCACGGGGCGTTCGACATCCAGGTCGAGATCAACCTGTCCGTCAGCGGCAGGACGCTGATGGTGGGCAGCGGGGAGGCGGGCACGGCGTACGACATCGACAGCGGCAAGAAGCTGTACGAGAAGGGGAAGTACGGCGCGTCCTGCTATCCGGTCGGGTACGCGGGTGGCGCCGGCCGGCTGATCCAGGCGTCCTCCTGTGCCGCGTACGCGCCCAACGAGCACGACGAGATCCAGGAACTTGACCCGGCCACCGGCAGGGTCAAGTGGAGCCGGCCGCTCAAGAAGGGCTGGTCGGTGACCAAGGTGTACTCCCTGGACCCGCTCGTGGTGTACCTGACCAACCAGGACAAGAAGGTCTGGAACATCTCCACGTTCACCAAGGACGGCGCGTTCCGCTCCCAGGTGAAGGTCGACGAGAAGTTCGCCCCCCGCTGCGGCTTCCTCGACCGGGAACTGCAGGGCTGCCAGGGCGTCGCGGCCGACGCCGACACGCTGTACCTGCCGACGGACAGCACGAGCAGCGCCAACGAGATCGTCGCCATCAGCCTGGTCACCGGCAAGGCGAAGTGGCGGGCCAAGTCCCCGGCGGACGAGCCGATGTCCCCGCTGAAGGTCCAGGGCGGCAAGCTCGTCGCCTATGTGCAGCCGTCGTACGACACGGGCGGCCAGGTGGTGTCGATCCCGACCGCCGGTTCCTCCCACGCGCCCGCCAAGCTGCTGCAGAACCCGCAGGGCACCGCCGAGATCGAGGACACCTTCTACGACTCCGTCGTGGACTGGGCCGACGGGCGGTTCTTCATCTCCGCCGGCCGGCTGTCCGGCAGTGACCAGTCGAAGGAGAAGCTGATCATGGCCTTCGGCAACTGAGCCGCCGTCCCGGCTTCCCGCCCGTGCCGGCTTCTCCCCGTCCCTACCGAATCCTTTCGCCGTCCGGCCTCTCCGGCCTCACCGAGGTACCCGTCCCATGACTCAGCCGCCCCCTCCGCCGCCGAACCAGCCCCCGCAGCAGGGCGGTTTCGGCCCCCCGAGCCCGCAGCAGCCTCCACAGCCCCCGCAGCCGCAGCCGGGCTACGGCTACCCGCAGGCCGCGTCGGCCCCCCAGCCGCCGCAGCCCCCCCAGCCCGGTTACGGCTACCCCGCGCAGCAGCCGAACCCGTACGGCCAGCAGACCCCGGCCTACGGCCAGCCGCCCGCCGCTCCCTACGGGGCCCAGCCGCAGAACCCGTACGCCCAGCCCACGCAGCCGGGTTACGGCTATCCGGGCCAGTCGCCGGCCATGCCGATGCAGCCGCAGCCGGGGCAGAGCGGCGGCGGGCGGAACAACACCGTGCTGTTCATCGTCGTCGCGGCGGTCGTCGCCATCGCGCTGATCGTCGGCGGCGGTATCTGGTACGCGAGTTCCGGCGGCAGCGGCAAGAAGCACGACACCGCGTCCTCCAGCGGCGGCACCGGCGGCAAGGACGGCAGCGGCGGCACGGGCGGCGGCCAGGAGAAGGTGCCGGCCGACCCCGCGGGCCAGTTGCTGTTCCAAGCGCCCATGCCCACCGCGAACGACATCGTCAGGACCGTCGGTTCCTGGCTGACCGACAAGGCGTACGTCAAGACCGGCGTCGCGGAGGTCTCCGGCTACGACCCGGTCAGGGGCACCAAGCTGTGGACGCTCAAGCTGCCCGGCCCGGTCTGCGCGGCCAGCAAGCACGCCACCGCGGAGAACAGGACAGCGATCACCTACCAGCCGAAGTGGGACACGGCGAAGACGGTCGCGGGCTGTACCCAGATCGCGGCGATCGACCTCGACTCGGGCAAGAAGCTGTGGACCCAGACGGTCAAGTCCGGTGACTACCCGGTCGACTACCAGAACGTGACGGTCGCTCAGCACACCGTCGCGGTCGGCGACACCGACGGCGGTGCGGCCTTCGACATCGACTCCGGCAAGCCGCTGTGGCTGCCGAAGCCGGGCGACGACTGCTACGACGCGGGCTACGGCGGCGGCGCCAAGCTCGTCGCGGTGCGCCACTGCGGAGACCTGGACAACGGGCGGCTGCTCATCCAGAACCTCGACCCGAAGTCCGGGAAGGTGATCTCCGAGTACCGGATGGACCCGGGCATCGACTACGCCTCGGTCGTCTCCACCGACCCGCTGGTGGTGGCCGCCGAGGCCGGCTCCGACAGCCAGGCCCTGGACTACTTCTCCATCGACAACAAGACCGGCAAGCTGCTCGCCCACATCTCCGCGCCGGGCAAGACCTACGGCGGCAGGTGCGACGGCGGCACCCGCATCGAGGACTGCAAGGAGATCGTCGTCGGTGGCGGCAAGCTGTACCTGGCGACCGCGGAGCACGACGGCAACGGCGAGTACAGCCGCACCAACGAGATCGTCTCCTTCGACCTGAACACCGGAAAGCCGACCGGTCAGCGCGCCGAGGCGGGGGACGGCTACACGCTCTCCCCGCTGCGCATGGACGGCTCGAACCTGCTCGCCTACAAGCGGCCGCCGTACGACAAGGGCGGCCAGGTCGTCAGCATCGACGGCGGGTCGTTCAAGCAGAGCAAGCTGCTGGAGAACCCCGCCACGCAGAGCGTGCGGCAGGCGGAGACCAGCATGATGCCGGACTACGCGGAGATCCTCTTCGGGCACGGCCGCCTGTACATGTCGGACGTCTTCGCGAGTAAGAAGGGCGATTCGTACGACAAGAAGTACCTGGTCGTGGCGTTCGGCCCGAAGGGCTGACCGCCACGCCGACGCCGTCGGCGGGTCTCGCCCGAATGGGTGACTTACCGAGAAGTGCCCCGGATTTCATCGATCCGGGGCACTTCTCATCAAGAGGGGCAGCGCGACGTCGAACAAGCGTGTAGCTTCCGGGGGCATGAAGGACGAGGTGCCGGGGGGCCCTCTGTCCTTGCGGACCGGTGGGCGTCCATAGTGGGGCATCCATGGGGGGGACTGGGGGGTTGCTCTATGGGAGTGCGGCTCATGGTCGTCGACGACCATCGCCTGCTCGCGGAGGCGCTCGCGTCGGCGCTCAAGCTGCGCGGCCACCGGGTGCTGGCCGCGGCGGCGCCGGCCGCGGGCGCGGCGGACCTGGTGATCGCGCGGGCGCCGGAGGTGTGCCTGCTGGGTACGGCGGCGCCGGCGGAACCGGGTGTCTTCGACCCGGTGGTGAAGATCAAGCGGGAGCGGCCGCAGGTGGCGGTGCTGGTGCTCGGCCCGGTGCCCTCGCCGCGTGGCATCGCGGCGGCCTTCGCGGCCGGGGCGTCGGGGTACGTACGGCACGACGAGCGGATCGAGGGCGTCGAGCGGGCGATCATGAAGGCGCGGGCGGGGGAGGCCGCGGTGGCGCCGCAGTTGCTGCAGGGGGCGTTCGGGGAACTGCTCAATCCCGCCGCTCAGCCCGACGACGAGGCGCAGCGGTTGCTGTCGATGCTGACGCCGAGGGAGGTTGAGGTGCTGGTCAGGGTGGCCGACGGGGAGGACACCCGGCTGATCGCGGCGGGGATGGGAATCGCACCGAGCACGGCCCGCACCCATGTCCAGCGGGTGCTGATGAAGCTGGGGGTGGGGTCGCGCCTGGAGGCGGCGGCACTGGCCGCGCGAACGGGGTTGCTGGACCGGGCGGGGCCGCTGGGCTCCGACCTCGGGTAAGCACCCGGCGCGGGGCCGTATCGATGTGCGGCCCCGCCGCGTGGGCGCGACCAGCCCCGCGCACCCGGACACGGGAACGGAGCTTCAGTCCCCCTGCTTCTCCTCCGGCAACCCCACGGGAGGAAGCGGCGGAGGCGTCGGGCGGAGCTTCAGCCAGGCCAGGAAGAAGATGCCCAGCAGGAGCATGCCGATGCCGGTCCAGAGGTTGATGTTGACGCCCTGGGCCTTGTCGATGGCGGACTGGGAGTCGGTGATGCCGGCGATCGTGACGATGACGCCGTACAGCACGAACAGGCCGCCGATGATGCGGCGCAGGTCGAAGATGCGGGCCGCGGTCGCGGACTTGCCCTCCAGCTCGGTGACCTCCCGCTGGACGTCCTCCTCGCTGTAGTGGAAGCCCTCGTGGCGGTCGGAATGCGAGTTGTCGCTCATGGTTTCCTCCATCCTCCCGCGTCAGAACGAGAACGGGACGTAGCAGGCGGCGGCCAGCACGACCGCGCCCCAGCCCAGCAGGGCCGGCCTGCGGTACCAGGCCTCGTCGCCGGGCGCGGGCGGTTCGGACATGCCGGGGGAGCGGGTGCCGTAGACCAGCCCCTGCAGTTCCTCCGCCGGCTTCGGCCTGGTGAACAGGGACACCGCGACCATCACGACCGCGCCGGCGACGAAGCCAGCGATCGCGGAGACGAAGTTGGCGCCCTGGTCGGAGGGGATGGAGATGATCCCCTTCTTGTAGAACACGAAGTAGTTGATCATCGCGGTGACGGTGCCCGCGAGCAGACCCCAGAAGCCGGCCTTGGCGGACGCTCGCTTCCAGAACATGCCGACGATGAACACGACGAACATCGGCACGTTGAAGAAGGAGAACAGCGTCTGCAGGTAGGCCATGATGTTCGAGAACGAGGAGGCCAGGAACGCCGTGCCGATGGAGGCGAGGACGCCGATCACGGTGATCAGACGGCCGAACCCGACGTAGTAGGCGTCCTCGCGGCCGCGCACCACGTACTTCGACCAGATGTCGTTGGTGAAGACCGTGTTGAAGGACGAGACGTTCGCCGCCATGCCGGCCATGAAGGCGGCGAGCAGACCGGTGACGGCGATGCCGAGCACGCCGTTGGGCAGCAGTTCCTGCATCAGGTACGGGATGGCGTCGTTGTACTGGTAACCGGAGCCGGCGGTGCCGAACTTCGGAATGAGCGCGGCGGCGACCAGGCCCGGGATCATCACCAGGAAGACGATGAAGATCTTCGGGTAGGCGGCGATCAGCGGGGTCCGCTGGGCGGCGGAGAGGTTCTTCGCGGACAGGGCGCGCTGCACCTCGGCGAAGTTGGTCGTCCAGTAGCCGAAGGACAGCACGAAGCCGAGGCCGAGGACGATGGTCAGCCAGTTCGCGCCGAGTGGGTTGACGTGTCCGATGCCGGTGCCGCCCCAGGCGGTGGTGAAGTTCGCCCCGTGCGTCGCGGTGAGCTTGTGGGTCAGGCCGTCCCAGCCGCCGACCTTCTTCAGGCCGAGGGCGGTGATCGGGATGAGGGCGGCCAGGATCACGAAGAACTGCAGCACCTCGTTGTAGATCGCCGAGGACAGACCGCCGAGGGTGATGTACGCCAGCACGAAGGCGCCGGCGACCACGATCGCGACCCACTGCGGCCAGCCCAGCAGGGCCTCGACGACGATCGCGAGGGCGTACAGGTTGACGCCCGCGATCAGGATGGCCGCGAACGCGAACAGGATCGAACTGAGCAGGTGGGCGGCCCGGTCGAAGCGCAGCAGCAGGAACTCGGGGACCGAGCGGACCTTGCTGCCGTAGTAGAACGGCATCATCACCAGGCCGAGGAAGACCATGGCGGGGATGGCGCCGATCCAGTACCAGTGCACGGTGTAGGCGCCGTACTGGGCGCTGTTCGCGGCCATGCCCAGGATCTCGGTGGCCGCCAGGTTCGCCGAGATGAAGGCGAGGCCGGTGATCCAGGCGGGCAGCGAGCGTCCCGAGAGAAAGAAGTCGAGGCTGGTCTTCACCGACCGGCGGGCCGCGAAGCCGATGCCGAGGACGACGACGAAGTAGATCGCCAGGATCGTGTAGTCCAGCCAGTTGGTGGGGAGCCGTAGCCCCGCCGCCAAGTACAGGGGGCCTTCTGTGGGGGTTTGCATGAGTACTCGCTTCGTTGCGCGAACTGATCCAGAGCGGAACCTACGCCTCCGCGTTCAGAAATTGAACACTTCTGTTGATGTTCTTTGTTTGATTGTGATGGTCCTGAGCGTTGTCGAGTTGTGGTCTGTTATGTTTGATTGTGTTGAGTGATTGAGTGCGGGACGTAGAGGAGTCCGGCGTTGAAGAAGACCTCGACACGGCTGGCCGACGGTCGTGAGCTGATCTACTACGACCTCCGGGACGACGCCGTGCGGGACGCCGTCGACCGCCGTCCGCTGGAGCGGACCCATACGACGTCCGAGATCCGCGCCGACGTGCTGCTCGGCGACCGCGTCGCCGTCGCCTCCCACCGGCAGGGCCGCACGTACCATCCGCCGGCCGACGAGTGCCCCCTGTGCCCCACGCGGGGCGACCGGCTGAGCGAGATCCCGGACTCCTCGTACGACGTCGTCGTCTTCGAGAACCGGTTCCCCTCCCTCGCCGGCGACTCCGGCCGCTGCGAGGTCGTCTGCTTCACCTCCGACCACGACGCCTCCTTCGCCGACCTGACCGTCGAGCAGGCGCGGCTGGTGCTGGACGCGTGGACGGACCGTACGTCGGAGCTGTCGCATCTGCCCTCCGTCGAGCAGGTCTTCTGCTTCGAGAACCGCGGTGCCGAGATCGGTGTCACGCTGGGCCACCCGCACGGACAGATCTACGCATACCCCTTCACCACCCCGCGCACCGCGCTCATGCTCCGCTCGCTCGCCGCCCACAAGGAGGCGACCGGCGGCCAGAACCTCTTCGACGCCGTCGTGGAGCGCGAACTCGCCGGTGAGCGGGTCGTCCTTGAGGGTGAACACTGGGCGGCGTTCGTGCCGTACGCGGCGCACTGGCCGTACGAGGTCCACCTGTACCCCAAGCGCCGCGTGCCCGATCTGCTCGCGCTGGACGAGGCGGCGCGCACAGAATTCCCCCAGGTCTATCTGGAACTCTTGAGGCGCTTCGACCGGATCTTCGGCGAGGGCGAGCCTCCGACGCCGTACATCGCGGGCTGGCACCAGGCCCCGTTCGGCGCGCTGGAGGAGTTCGACGGTGTCTCGCGGGACGACTTCGCGCTGCACCTCGAGCTTTTCACCATCCGCCGCACTTCCGGCAAGCTGAAGTTTCTCGCGGGTTCCGAGTCCGGCATGAGCGTGTTCATCAACGACGTGCCGCCGGAGCGCGCGGCCGAGCGACTGCGAGAGGTAGCGAGTTCATGAAGTACCTGGTGACGGGTGGCGCGGGTTACGTCGGCAGTGTCGTGGCCCAGCATCTGCTGGAGGCCGGCCACGAGGTCACCGTCCTCGACAACCTCTCCACCGGCTTCCGCGCGGGCGTGCCCGCCGGGGCGGCCTTCGTCGAGGGCGACATCCGCGACGCCGCCAAGTGGCTCGACCCCTCCTACGACGGCGTGCTGCACTTCGCCGCGTCCTCGCAGGTCGGCGAGTCGGTGGTGAAGCCGGAGAAGTACTGGGACAACAACGTCGCCGGCTCCATGGCGCTGCTCGGCGCGATGCGCGAGGCGGGCGTCCGCAAGCTCGTCTTCTCCTCCACGGCGGCGACCTACGGCGAGCCGGAGCAGGTCCCGATCGTGGAGAGCGCCCCGACGAAGCCGACCAACCCCTACGGCGCCTCCAAGCTGGCCGTCGACCACATGATCACCAGCGAGGCCAACGCCCACGGCCTGGCCGCGGTCTCCCTGCGCTACTTCAACGTGGCCGGCGCCTACGGCGCCCACGGCGAGCGTCACGACCCCGAGTCCCACCTCATCCCGCTGGTCCTCCAGGTCGCCCAGGGCCGTCGCGAGGCGATCTCGGTCTACGGCGACGACTACCCGACCCCCGACGGCACCTGCGTCCGCGACTACATCCACGTCGCGGACCTCGCCGAGGCCCACCTGCTGGCCCTGGCCGGCGCCACCCCGGGCGAGCACCTGATCTGCAACCTCGGCAACGGCGAGGGCTTCTCCGTCCGCCAGGTCATCGAGACCGTCCGGCAGGTCACCGGGCACCCGATCCCCGAGGTCGTGGCCCCGCGCCGCGGCGGCGACCCGGCCGTCCTGGTCGCCTCGGCGGACACGGCCCGCGAGAAGCTGGGCTGGAACCCGACCCGCGCGGATCTCGCGGGCATCGTCGCGGACGCGTGGGAGTTCGCGCAGAGCATCACGAAGGAGCACTAGTGGGGGCACAGCAGGTCGCGGAGCGCTTCGCCGAGCTGTACGGGGCCGCACCGGAGGGCGTCTGGGCGGCGCCCGGCCGGGTCAACCTCATCGGTGAGCACACCGACTACAACGACGGTTTCGTGATGCCGTTCGCGCTGCCGCACCGGGCGGTCGCGGCCGTCTCCCGCCGCACCGACGGCGTCCTGCGCCTGCACTCGGCGGACATCGAGGGCGGCGTAAAGGAGCTGCGGCTGGACGCCCTGGCCCCGCAGGGCGACGACGACTGGACGGCGTACCCGGCGGGCGTGGTCTGGGCGCTGCGCGAGGCGGGCCACGGCGTGACGGGCGCGGACGTCCACCTGTCCTCCACGGTCCCGACCGGCGCGGGCCTGTCCTCCTCGGCGGCCCTCGAGGTGGTGATCGCGCTCGCGCTGAACGACCTGTACGCACTGGACCTGCCGCGCTGGAGGCTGGCCCGGCTGTGTCAGCGCGCCGAGAACGTCTACGTCGGCGCGCCCACCGGGATCATGGACCAGACGGCGTCGGCCTGCTGCGAGCAGGGACACGCGCTCTTCCTGGACACCCGCGACCTGTCCCAGCAGCAGATCCCCTTCGACCTCGCGGCCGAGGGCCTGCGCCTGCTGGTGGTCGACACCCAGGTCAAGCACGCGCACAGCGGCGGCGAGTACGGCAAGCGGCGGGCGGGCTGCGAGAAGGGCGCGGCGCTGCTCGGCGTGGACGCCCTGCGGGACGTTCCGTACGCCGAACTGGACGCGGCGCTGGCCCGGCTGGGCGACGAGGAGGAGGTGCGCCGTCTGGTCCGGCACGTGGTGACGGAGGACGAGCGGGTGGAGCGGGTGGTCGGGCTGCTGCGTGCCGGCGAGACCCGCCGAATCGGCCCGGTCCTCACCGAGGGCCACGCCTCCCTGCGCGACGACTTCCGCATCTCCTGCCCGGAGCTGGACCTGGTCGTCGACACGGCCCTGTCCAACGGCGCCCTGGGCGCCCGCATGACCGGCGGCGGCTTCGGCGGCTCGGCGATCGTCCTGACGGAGGCGACGGACGTCGACACCCTCACGAAGGCCGTCGAAGAGGCCTTCGCCGCAGCGGGCTTCACGACCCCGCGGGTCTTCGAGGCGGTGCCTTCGGCGGGGGCGCGGCGGGTGGTCTGAGCCGTTCGGTGATCTCGTCGGCCCCGCACATCGGTGCGGGGCCGACGGCGTTTCCCGCACTCCGGCTCGGGACAGGGCAGAGAGCACCGGGCGAGGCGATCGCACACCGTCGGACTTTGTCGACTTCCGCCTCAGTACGAAACATGCGGCACACGATAAACATGCTGGACGGCCAGTTCTGCAAATCTCCTTCCGCTGCGTGCTCCCATCCGTACTCTGTGGAACAGCACCGGTGGGGGCCGGTGCTGATCAGGGGGCGAGACAGGCGGGTACGGCACCCGCGGTGGGGGTAACAGTTTCCGCGTCGGCGGCGGCCGCGCGGCGCGTGTCCTTTCCGTGGGTGTGCGTACCCCCGCGGGTCGTCGTTCTCCGGAGGGCCAGGCCCGGTCCGGGAGGAGTTTCGTGGTTCGTATCCGAGTCCTGGTCGTCGACGACCACCGCATCTTCGCCGAGTCGCTCGCGGCCGCCCTGGCCGCCGAGCCGGATGTCGACGTCTCCGCAGCCGGCAGCGGCCCCGCCGCGCTGCGCTGCCTGGAGCGGGCGGCCGGTGAGGGCCGCCGTTTCGACGTGCTGCTGGTCGACGCGGACCTCGGCGGCCAGGTCCCCGGGGCCCGCCCGGCTCTGCCCGTGCCGGTGCAGGAGGGCAACGAGGAGGGGCTGGTCGACGGGATCTCGCTGGTCGCCGGGGTCCGGGGCGCCCAGGCGGCCGTACGGATCGTCGTACTCGCCGAGAAGGACGATCCCCGGCGGGCGGCGCTCGCCCTGCAGGCCGGTGCCTCGGGGTGGGTCGCCAAGGACTGCTCGCTGTCCCGGCTGCTGACGGTGATCCGGGGTGTGCTGCGCGACGAGACCCATCTGCCGCCCGCCCTGCTCACCGGCGTGCTCAGGGAGATGACGGCGGCCCGCCGGCACCGTACCGAGAGCGAGCGGCTGGTGGAGTCCCTCACCCCGCGCGAGCGGGAGGTGCTGCGCTGCATGGTCGCGGGCCTGGGCCGCAAGGCCGTCGCCGAGCGGCTGTTCCTCTCCCCGCACACCGTGCGCACCCATATGCAGAACGTCCTCGGCAAGCTGGGCGTCCACTCGACGCTGGCCGCCGTCGCCCTCGCCCGCCGCGCGGGGGTCGGACCGGCCGACCTAACCGGGGATGTTGTCGAACGGGGCGGTCAACTGGCGTAGCAGACCGGCCAGTTCCACCCGCTGGGCGCGGGACAGCTCGGCGAGGATCGCCCGCTCCTGCTCCAGCAGCCCGGCCAGCGCCTGGTCGGCGCGGTCCCGGCCGGTGTCGGTCAGCCGGACCAGCACGCCCCGCCGGTCGCTCGGGTCGGGCAGCCGTTCCACCAGGCCCTTCTTGGCCAGCCGGTCGATCCGGTTGGTCATCGTGCCCGACGTGACCAGGGTCTGCGTCAGCAACTGGCCGGGGGAGAGCTGGTACGGCGTGCCCGCGCGCCTGAGCGCGGTCAGCACGTCGAACTCCCACGGCTCCAGCTGGTGCTCGGCGAAGGCGAGCCGACGCGCACGGTCCAGATGCCGGGCGAGTCGGCTCACCCGGCTGAGCACTTCCAGCGGCTCCACGTCGAGGTCCGGACGTTCCCGGCGCCACGCTGCGACCAGCCGATCGACCTCGTCCTCCATGGGATCAGTGTAGTGGTTGTGTCGACATGAAGTCTCTTGACATCAAGCCTCTTGACATCGAGATAAACTGGAGGGGACAGTGGTGGTCATGACGACACCGATCTGGGACCCCGGTCAGTACCTGCGGCACTCCGGTCACCGGGCCCGTCCCTTCGCCGACCTCATCGCCCGCGTCCCCGTCCTGCCCACGCCGACGCCCCGCATCGCCGACCTCGGCTGCGGCCCGGGCAACGTCACCGTGCTGCTCACCGAACGCTGGTCCACCGCGCACGTCACCGGCTACGACAACTCGCCCGAGATGCTGGACAGGGCCCACACCGAGCACGAGGGCCCCACGGCCGGCGGCGGACGGCTGGACTTCGCCCACGCCGACGCGCGCACCTGGGCGCCCGGCGAGCCGTACGACCTGATCGTCTCCAACGCGACCCTGCAGTGGGTGCCGGGGCACGCCGACCGCTTCGCCGACTGGATCGCGGCCCTGCGGCCCGGTGGCACCTTCGCCTTCCAGGTCCCGGACAACATCGACGCCCCGCTGCACGCCCTGATGCGCGACCTGGCCGCCACGCCCCGCTGGAAGGCCCGCCTCGCCGACGTGCTGCGCCGCACCGACTCCGTGCACACCCCCGGCGCCTATCTGGACCGCCTCGCCCGCCTCGGCTGTGCGACCGACGTGTGGCAGACGACGTACTTCCACGTCCTGCAGGGTGAGGATCCCGTTCTGGACTGGGTGAAGGGGACCGGCCTGCGGCCCGCGCTGACCGCACTCGCCGGCGACCCCGAGGCCCGGGACGCCTTCCTCGGCGAGTACCGGGAACTGCTGCGGCAGGCCTACCCCAGCGCACCGTACGGCACGGTCCTGCCCTTCCGCCGCCTGTTCGCCGTCGCCGTGAAGGAGGCCTGAGCATGCTCGCCGCGGTCGATCACGTGCAGCTGGCGGCCCCGCCCGGGTCGGAGGACGCGCTGCGGGCCTACTACGCCGACATCCTCGGCATGACGGAGATCCCCAAACCACCCGTGCTCGCGGCGCGCGGCGGCTGCTGGTTCCGGGCCGGAGCCGTGCAACTCCACCTGGGCATCGAGGGGGACTTCCGGCCCGCGAAGAAGGCCCACCCGGAGCTCAGGGTGACGGACATCGAGTCGTACGCGGCCCGGCTCACCGCGAAGGGAGCGAAGGTCACCTGGGACGACAACCTCCCCGGCCACCTGCGTTTCCACTCGGAGGATCCCGTCGGCAACCGGCTGGAGTTCCTGGAGCGGGTCAGTCCGTCCGGCCGGGATGCGTGACGAGGATGCGGACGACCTCGGTGTCGATGATGTACGGGACCCGGTATGCATCGACGCGAAGGCGACGGAGGTTCGGGCCGTATGCCCTCGATCCGGCCGGTCGCGGATCGTGGGCCAGTTCGTCGATGGCGTCCAGGACCTCTGCGAGTCCGGCCGGGCCTTCGTTCAGGAACCGTGCCGCCACGTCCAGGGCGTGCGGCTCGAAGATGATCTCGTAGGTCACGGCTTCTCGAGCCCCAGCCGCCTGCGCACCTCTGTCATGGGGATGCCTTCCCCCAGTGATCCCTCGGCCTTGCGCCGCTGGTAGTCGGCGACGGCCAGGGCGTCTTCGAGATCCTCTGTCACCTGCGGCGAGACGAGGAGCGCGGCCACGTGCCCGTGGTCGGTGAGAGCGATGGTCTCGTGGTCGTGGGCCGCACGGCGGACCAGGTCACCGAGCTGGGAACGGGCTGCGCCGATCGCGATCTTCGTCATGCGGCCATGACACCGCAAGGTGTATCCAACTGCCCCCCAGTGTCACCTTTTCCGGTGAACCTCAGCTCTTCCGGTGCCCTATCAACCGCGGCTTCTGCTCCAGCCCGTCCAGACCGTGCCACGCCAGGTTCACCAGATGGGCGGCGACCTCCGCCTTCTTCGGGCGGCGTACGTCCAGCCACCACTGACCCGTCAGCGCGACCATGCCGACCAGCGCCTGCGCGTACAGCGGGGCCAGCTTCGGATCGAAGCCGCGGGACTTGAACTCCCGGCCCAGGATGTCCTCCACCTGGGTGGCGATGTCCGAGATGAGGGAGGCGAAGGAGCCCGTGGACTGGGGGATGGGCGAGTCACGGACCAGGATGCGGAAGCCGTCCGTGTACTCCTCGATGTAGTCCAGGAGCGCGAAGGCGGCCTGCTCGCACAGCTCACGGGGGTGGCCGGCGGTCAGCGAGCTGGTCACCATGTCCAGCAGCCGCCGCATCTCGCGGTCCACCACCACCGCGTACAGGCCCTCCTTGCCGCCGAAGTGCTCGTACACCACCGGCTTGGACACCCCGGCCTTCGCGGCGATCTCCTCCACCGAGGTGCCCTCGAAACCCTTCGCGGCGAAGAGGGTGCGACCGATCTCCAGCAGCTGCTGGCGGCGCTCGGCACCGGTCATACGGGTCCGGCGGGTCCGCCGTTGCTTGTCGTTGCCGGAGGTGCTGCTGGAGTCGGTCGCCACGGCGTCAATCATGCCGCCTTCGCGCTCTCCCTCCGGCGCCCGGAGCCGCCTTCCTCGGTGTTCCGGCGCGAATCGATACGTGAGCGTGACGGCCAGCGCACGTCGTACGCCCAGCCGAGCAGCTCGAAGATGCGGATGAACCGCGCCGATGAGTCGATCTGACCGCGCATCACACCGTGCCGCGCCGAGGTCGGGTCGGCGTGGTGCAGGTTGTGCCAGGACTCACCGCACGACAGCACCGCCAGCCACCACACGTTGCCCGAACGGTCCCGTGATTTGAACGGCCGCTTGCCCACCGCGTGACAGATCGAGTTGATCGACCAGGTCACATGGTGCAGCAACGCCACCCGTACGAGTGAACCCCAGAAGAACGCGGTGAACGCGCCCCACCAGGACATCGTCACCAGGCCGCCGACCAGCGGCGGCAGGAGCAGGGAGACGCCCGTCCAGTACACGAACTGCCGGGAGATCGCCCGGATCGCCGGGTCCTTGATCAGATCCGGCGCGTACTTGTCCTGCGGGGTCTGCTCCTCGTCGAACATCCAGCCGATGTGAGCCCACCACAGGCCCTTCATCAGCGCCGGAACGCTCTCGCCGAACCGCCACGGAGAGTGCGGGTCGCCCTCCGCGTCGGAGAACTTGTGGTGCTTGCGGTGATCGGCCACCCAGCGCACCAGGGGCCCCTCGACGGCCAGCGAGCCCATGACTGCCAGCGCGATCCGCAGGGGCCGTTTGGCCTTGAACGAACCGTGGGTGAAGTACCGGTGGAAACCGATCGTGATGCCGTGGCACCCCAGGAAGTAGAAGAACACCAGCAGGCCCAGATCGAGCCAGCTCACCCCCCAGCCCCAGGCCAGCGGCACCGCCGCCACGAGCGCCAGGAACGGCACGGTGATGAACAAAAGCAGCGTGATCTGCTCGATCGAACGCTTCTGCTCGCCACCCAGCGTGGCGGTCGGGCTCGGACTGTCGTCGGCCGTACGGGCTTCTTCGATCACATCGGAACTTGAGGTCATGCGCGTCCCCTGTGGGGTCGAGGGTCGAGGGTCGAGGCAGGTGCCGGGCCGCCGGGACCGGACGGGAGACGACGACGGTTCCCTACGGTTCCGTAACCTACGGCGACGTAAGTATGGCAGCGTGTCGAGCGGCGGCAAGAGCCCCGGAGCCTGCGCGTCCCCATCGACACCTATCCTTGAACTCGGTCGGACAGCGCGGTCCGCTGAAGTTTCCTTCCCGGACGCTCCGGCCCGTATGCGGCGCCCGCCGCGCGGCAGCCGGCCGGGTTCCCTCCCAGACGAGCTTCCACACTGCAAGGAGCCGCACCTGTGAGCAGTGCCGACGACCAGACCACCACGACCAGCAGCGAGCTGCGCGCCGACATCCGCCGGCTGGGTGATCTCCTGGGCGAGACCCTCGTACGGCAGGAAGGCCCCGAGCTCCTCGACCTGGTCGAGAAGGTCCGCCGCCTCACCCGCGAAGACGGCGAAGCCGCCGCCGAGCTGCTGCGCGGCACCGAACTGGAGACCGCGGCCAAGCTGGTCCGCGCCTTCTCCACCTACTTCCACCTCGCCAACGTCACCGAGCAGGTGCACCGCGGCCGCGAACTGCGCGCCCGGCGCGCCGCCGAGGGCGGCCTCCTCGCCCGCACCGCCGACCGGCTCAAGGACGCCGACCCCGAACACCTCAAGCAGACCGTCCAGCACCTGAACGTCCGCCCGGTGTTCACCGCACACCCCACCGAGGCCGCGCGCCGCTCGGTGCTGAACAAGCTCCGGCGCATCGCCGCGCTCCTGGAGACCCCCGTCCAGGGCTCCGACCGCCGCCGCCTCGACGTCCGCCTCGCCGAGAACATCGACCTGGTGTGGCAGACCGACGAACTGCGCGTCGTACGCCCCGAGCCCGCCGACGAGGCCCGCAACGCCATCTACTACCTCGACGAGCTGCACGCCGGCGCGGTGGGAGACGTCCTGGAGGACCTCACCGCGGAGCTGGAGCGGGTCGGCGTCAAGCTCCCCGACGACACCCGCCCGCTCACCTTCGGCACCTGGATCGGCGGCGACCGCGACGGCAACCCCAACGTCACCCCCCAGGTCACCTGGGACGTCCTCATCCTCCAGCACGAGCACGGCATCAACGACGCCCTGGAGATGATCGACGAGCTGCGCGGACTGCTCTCCAACTCCATCCGCTACACCGGCGCCACCGAAGAGCTCCTGGAGTCCCTCAAGCAGGACCTGGAGACGCTCCCCGAGATCAGCCCCCGCTACAAGCGCCTCAACGCCGAGGAGCCCTACCGGCTCAAGGCCACCTGCATCCGCCAGAAGCTGCAGAACACCAAGCAGCGCCTCGCCAAGGGCACCCCGCACCAGGCGGGCCGCGACTACCTCGGCACCGGCGAACTGCTCACCGACCTCCGGCTCATCCAGGCCTCGCTGCGCGAGCACCGCGGCGGCCTCCTCGCCGACGGTCGCCTGGCCCGCACCATCCGCACCCTGGCCGCCTTCGGCCTCCAGCTGGCCACCATGGACGTCCGCGAACACGCCGACGCCCACCACCACGCCCTCGGCCAGCTCTTCGACCGCCTCGGCGAGGAGTCCTGGCGCTACGCCGACATGCCCCGCGAGTACCGGGCCAAGCTCCTCGCCAAGGAACTGCGCTCGCGCAGGCCGCTGGCGCCCACCCCGGCGCCCGTCGACGCGGCCGGACAGAAGACCCTCGGCGTGTTCGAGACCGTCAAGAAGGCCCTGGAGGTCTTCGGCCCCGAGGTCGTCGAGTCCTACATCATCTCCATGTGCCAGGGCGCCGACGACGTCTTCGCCGCCGCCGTCCTCGCCCGCGAGGCCGGCCTGATCGACCTCCACGCCGGCTGGGCGAAGATCGGCATCGTCCCCCTGCTGGAGACCACCGACGAGCTCAAGGCCGCCGACACCATCCTCGAGGACATGCTCTCCGACCCGTCCTACCGGCGCCTGGTCGCGCTGCGCGGCGACGTCCAGGAGGTCATGCTCGGCTACTCCGACTCCTCCAAGTTCGGCGGCATCACCACCAGCCAGTGGGAGATCCACCGGGCGCAGCGCCGCCTGCGCGACGTCGCCCACCGCTACGGCGTACGCCTCCGGCTCTTCCACGGCCGCGGCGGCACCGTCGGCCGCGGCGGCGGCCCCTCCCACGACGCCATCCTCGCCCAGCCCTGGGGCACCCTGGAGGGCGAGATCAAGGTCACCGAGCAGGGCGAGGTCATCTCCGACAAGTACCTCATCCCCTCCCTGGCCCGGGAGAACCTGGAACTGACCGTCGCCGCCACCCTGCAGGCCTCCGCCCTGCACACCGCCCCCCGCCAGTCCGACGAGGCCCTCGCCCGCTGGGACGCCGCCATGGACGTCGTCTCGGACGCCGCCCACGCCGCCTACCGCAGGCTCGTCGAGGACCCCGACCTGCCGGCGTACTTCTTCGCCGCCACCCCCGTGGACCAGCTCGCCGAGCTGCACCTGGGATCCCGGCCCTCCCGGCGCCCCGACTCCGGCGCCGGCCTCGACGGCCTGCGCGCCATCCCCTGGGTGTTCGGCTGGACCCAGTCCCGGCAGATCGTCCCCGGCTGGTTCGGCGTCGGCTCCGGCCTCAAGGCCCTGCGCGAGGCAGGCCTGCGGCAGGAAGGCGACACCGTCCTCGACGAGATGTACCAGCAGTGGCACTTCTTCCAGAACTTCGTCTCCAACGTCGAGATGACCCTGGCCAAGACCGACCTGCGCATCGCCCAGCACTACGTCGACACCCTCGTCCCCGACGACCTCAAGCACGTCTTCGACACCATCAGGGCCGAACACGAGCTGACCGTCCGCGAGGTCCTGCGGATCACCGGCGAGCAGGAACTGCTCGACGCCCAGCCCGTCCTCAGGCAGACCTTCGCCATCCGCGACGCCTACCTGGACCCCATCTCCTACCTCCAGGTCACCCTGCTCAAGCGCCAGCGCGACGCCGCCGCGGCCGGCCTCACCGCCGACCCGCTGCTCTCCCGCGCCCTGCTCCTGACCGTCAACGGCGTGGCAGCGGGCCTGCGCAACACCGGCTGACGGCCACCGCGCACAAGAGGGTGCCCCCGAGGTCGTACGACCCCGGGGGCACCCTTGTACGCGGCTCAGGTCAGCCGCGCGCCTTCCGGCGCCGCACCACCAGGTAGCCGCCCGCGCCCACCAGCACGGCCGCGACACCCGACAGCGCACCCACCGGAACACCGTTGCCGGTCTCGGCGAGACCGCCACCGCCCTGTGCGGACGGCGAGGACGACGGAGCCGGGGAGGACGAGGACGCCGAACCCGGGGCCGACGAGGACGGAGACACGGACGAGGACGGGGACGAGGACGGCGCCGGGGACGCGCTCGACGTCGCACCGGACGACGGACCCGACGACGGCGTACCGCCACCGCCGCCGGAGGACTGGCAGTCCGTCCAGAACACCTTGTGCTTGGCCGCGCCCTTCTCGCCGGCGAAGTTCCAGAACAGCTTGTAGTGCCCGTCCGGCAACGTCATGTCCGACGTGCGGCCGTGGCCGTCGCCGTCCAGGGACAGGGCACCCGACTTCACCGTCGTGCCCTTCGTCCCACCGGTCGGGGCCCACACCTCGATGCGCCAGTCGACCTGCTGGCCGCCGTCGAAGTGGAAGGCGTCGAGGTAGAACGAGCACACATGCGGCTGATTGCGCTCGTCGGACTCGTCCGTCGTGGACTTGTGGATCTTCACATCGCCGTTGTCACCGGGCGGAGCGGCGTGCGCCGCGGGCGCGAGAAACAGCGCTGCCGACACACCGGC
Organism: Streptomyces barringtoniae; assembly: GCF_020819595.1. Classification (GTDB taxonomy): domain Bacteria; phylum Actinomycetota; class Actinomycetes; order Streptomycetales; family Streptomycetaceae; genus Streptomyces; species Streptomyces barringtoniae. The sequence continues at coordinate 98,756 of NZ_JAJHNP010000024.1, read as the reverse complement.
GGACACCGCGCCGGCACGGATGAGGGTACGCATGGGGCTGGCCCATCTTCGAGTGGCCTACGGGAAAGATGTGGAGGGGGCGCCCCAGCTTCCAGCCCCCGCTGACCCACGGTCAATCACGAAGAGACAACACCTGCGCGCCACGACCGGCGCGCGGAGTCACGAACCGGCGGACACCGCAAGAAAAGCCCCCGTCAGCAAGGCCACCCCGCACCCCGCCAGCACCCACGCCACCCGCGACAACCGCAGCCCGCCCGCCACCACCACCGAGGCCAGCAGCAACGCCCCGCCCAACGGCACCCAGGCATACAGGATCCCCGCCGGACCCGAGCGCACCGCGTCCGCCGTACCCGGCTTCAGCACGACGTCGTACGTCCGCCCCTTGCGCACCGCCACCGGCTGCGCGATCTCCACACGCGCCCGCGCCCGCGCCCCCGGCGACGTCGGCGTGAAGGGACCACTGCATGCGTCGCCCGAACAGGACGTCACCCTCACCGTGCCCTGCTCCCGCCCCTTGGACAGCATCACGTGCTGCGCCGTCCCCCAGGAACCCCACACCCCGGCGAACAGGATCAACGCGGCAAGCGCACCCATCGCCGCGACCCGCACCGACCGCAACGCGGTCACGGAGGCCCGGCGAGCAGTGCTGGCTGTGGCAGGCATGGCCGGGATCATTGGCCATACGCGTACGGGCGGTCAACCTCGCTGTCCGCCGTACAAGCACATGTCAGGAGTTGTACGCGCTCTGCGCCCGCTCCAGCCCCTCGATCACCAGACACTCCACCGCGTCCGCCGCACGGTCCACGAAGTAGTCCAGCTCCTTGCGCTCCGCCGACGAGAAGTCCTTCAGCACGAAATCCGCCACCTGCATACGACCCGGAGGCCGCCCGATCCCGAACCGCACCCGGTGATACTCCGAACCCATCGCCTTCGTCATCGACTTCAGACCGTTGTGCCCGTTGTCCCCACCGCCCAGCTTCAGCCGCAGCGTGCCGTAGTCGATGTCCAACTCGTCATGCACGGCCACGACGTTCGCCACCGGCACCTTGTAGAAGTCCTTCAGCGCGTTCACCGGACCACCGGACAGGTTCATGTACGACATCGGCTTCGCCAGGATCACCCGCCGGTTCGCCGGCCCCGCCGGACCGATCCGGCCCTCCAGCACCTGCGCCTGCGCCTTGCCCGCCCGCTTGAACTTTCCCCCGATCCGCCCCGCGAGCAGGTCCGCCACCATGAAACCGACGTTGTGCCGGTTCATCGCATACTCCGGCCCGGGATTCCCGAGCCCGACGATCAGCCAGGGATCAGTGCTGGCGGGAGTGGTCACGTCCATGTCTCCTTGATACGCGCCAGCCGCCGCTCCCCGCGAGGGAAGCGGCGGCTGAACAACTGACGACTACGGCGAGGCTCAGGCCTCCGCCGCCTCCTCGCCCTCCTCGGCGCCCTCGCCCTCGGTCACCTCGACCTGGGCCTGCAGCACCTGCAGAACCACGGCGTCCTCGTCCACGGCCAGGGTCACACCGCTCGGCAGGGTGATGTCCTTGGCGAGGACGGAGGCACCGGCCTCCAGACCCTCGACGGAGACCGTGACGGCCTCGGGGATGTGCGTCGCCTCGGCCTCGACCGGCAGCGCGTTCAGGACGTGCTCCAGCAGGTTGCCACCGGCGGCCAGCTCGCCCTCGGCGTGCACCGGGATCTCGACCGTGACCTTCTCGCCACGCTTGACCAGCAGCAGGTCCACGTGCTCCAGGAAGCCCTTGATCGCGTCACGCTGGACGGCCTTCGGAATCGCCAGCTCGTTGGTCTTGCCGTCGATGTCCAGGGAGATCAGGACGTTCGGCGTACGCAGCGCCAGCAGCAGGTCGTGACCCGGCAGGGTCAGGTGCACCGGCTCGGTGCCGTGGCCGTACAGAACAACCGGAACCTTGCTGGCACGACGGATGCGGCGCGCGGCACCCTTGCCGAACTCGGTACGGGTCTCGGCGGTGAGCTTCACCTCGGACATGATGATCACTCCTCGTAGAACTCGGAACGGACGTGGTCACCCGGCCACGAACGGCCTGCTACGAAGAGCGCGTCGATAACGGACCGCCGTACCCCCGTCAGAAACGGAGTACGGCCTCCCTCGCCGAGCAACTGCAGCAGTCTACTCGGACCAGGAGGCCGCACCCAAAAGGATCTTCGGCTACCTCACGCAGCGAGGCCGCAGAAACCTCACTGCTCGTCGAAGAGGCTGGTCACCGAACCGTCCTCGAACACCTCACGCACCGCACTCGCGATCGTCGGAGCGATCGACAACACCGTGATCTTGTCCAGATCCCGGCCCAGCTCCGCCGGCGTCGGCAGCGTGTTCGTGAACACGAACTCACTCACCCGCGAGTTCTTCAGCCGGTCCGCCGCAGGACCGGAAAGCACACCGTGCGTCGCCGTGACGATCACGTCCTCCGCACCGTGCGCGAACAGCGCATCGGCAGCGGCACAGATCGTCCCACCAGTGTCGATCATGTCGTCCACCAGCACACACACCCGACCCTTGACCTCACCCACGACCTCGTGGACGGTCACCTGGTTCGCCACATCCTTGTCACGCCGCTTGTGCACGATGGCGAGCGGCGCACCCAGCCGGTCGCACCAGCGGTCCGCCACACGCACCCGGCCGGCGTCCGGCGACACCACCGTCAGCTTGTCCCGGTCCACCTTCTCGCCCACGTAATCGGCGAGCAGCGGCAACGCGAACAGGTGATCCACCGGCCCGTCGAAGAAACCCTGGATCTGGTCCGTGTGCAGATCCACCGTCAGAATCCGGTCGGCACCCGCCGTCTTCATCAGATCCGCGATCAGACGCGCCGAAATAGGTTCACGACCCCGGTGCTTCTTGTCCTGCCGCGCGTAACCGTAGAACGGCACAATCACCGTGATGGAGCGGGCCGACGCACGCTTCAGCGCGTCGATCATGATCAACTGCTCCATGATCCACTGGTTGATCGGAGTCGTGTGGCTCTGGATCACAAAGCAGTCCGCACCACGCGCCGACTCCTGGTAACGGACGTAGATCTCACCGTTCGCGAAGTCGAAGGCCTTCGTCGGGACAACCCCGACACCCAACTCGTGGGCGACCTCCTCGGCAAGCTCGGGGTGGGCGCGGCCGGAGAAGAACATCATCTTCTTCTCGCCGGTCGTCTTGAACCCGGTCACAGCACAGTCTCCTCAGAGGTTGTCTCAGCCAGCCGACTGCTACCCCGACCTCCCGCCTGGGCATGAGAGGCCGAATCAGCTGGTAGGGGTGCGGGTGCACGCGTGCGGATGTGCACTTATCACGGTACGCCGTGTTTGGCGCACCCGTTTCCGGTCAGTCCTCGCTCTCGCCCCTCCGGGACGCCGCCTCGGCCGCCTTCGCCGCCGCGCTCCCCGGACGCTTCCGAGCCACCCAACCCTCGATATTCCGCTGCTGACCACGGGCCACGGCCAGCGAACCGGGCGGCACATCCTTCGTGATCACAGACCCGGCGGCGGTGTAAGCACCGTCCCCGACCGTGACAGGAGCCACAAACATGTTGTCCGAACCCGTCTTGCAATGCGACCCGACCGTCGTGTGGTGCTTGCTCTCACCGTCGTAGTTCACGAACACACTCGCCGCCCCGATGTTCGTGTACTCACCGATCGTCGCGTCACCCACATACGACAGATGCGGCACCTTCGTGCCCTCACCGATCTTCGCGTTCTTCGTCTCGACGTACGTCCCGATCTTGCCCTTGGCCCCCAGCCGGGTCCCCGGCCGCAGATACGCATACGGCCCCACCGACGCCTCCGGACCCACCACGGCCCCGTCCGACACGGTGTTGTCCACCCGCGCCCCCGCACCGACCTGCGTGTCCTTCAGCCGGCTGTTCGGCCCCACCTCGGCACCCTCACCCAGCTGCGTCGACCCCGTGAGCTGCGTGTTCGGATGAACGACGACATCCCGCTCGAAGGAGACGGACACATCGACCCAGGTGGAGGCCGGGTCCACCACGGTCACCCCGTCCAGCATCGCAGCCGTCAGCAGCCGGTCATTGAGAATCCGGCGCGCCTCGGCCAACTGCACCCGGTTGTTGATACCGGCGATCTCCCGGTGATCCCCGGCCACGGAAGCGCCGACGCGATGACCGGCCTCCCGCAGGATCCCCAGCACGTCCGTGAGGTACTCCTCACCCTGGCTGTTGTCCGTCCGCACCTTCTTCAGCGCGTCCGCCAGCAACTGCCCGTCGAACGCGAACACCCCGCTGTTGATCTCCCGGATCGCCCGCTGGACCTCGGACGCGTCCTTGTGCTCCACGATCGCGGTGACGGCACCCGTCGCCTCGTCCCGGATGATCCGCCCGTACCCGGTGGCGTCCGGAACCTCGGCCGTCAGCACGGTCACGGCGTTGCCGTCGGCGGCATGGGTCCCGGCGAGCGCCCTGAGCGTGTCGGCGGTGAGCAGGGGCGTGTCCCCGCACACGACCACGACGGTCCCCGCGACGGCCCCGCCCAGCTCCTCCAGACCCATCCGCACGGCATGCCCGGTCCCGTTCTGCTCGGCCTGCACGGCGGTGCGCACCCCGGGGTCGATCTCGCTCAGGTGGGCGGCGACCTGCTCCCGGGCGTGCCCCACGACGACGACCAGGTTCTCCGGGTCCAACTCACGGGCGGCGGCCAGCACATGGCCCACGAGGGAACGACCGCAGATCTCGTGCAGGACCTTCGGTGTGGCCGACTTCATACGGGTGCCCTCACCCGCTGCGAGAACGACGACGGCTGCCGGGCGAATGGCGCTCACGGGGTTGCCCTTCGGCTGTGGGTGGTGGGGGTGACAGCCGCAGGATACCGGGGGGATTCTTGGGGGAGGTGAGAGCGGGCCCTGACGGGGGTGATACCGGTCAGGGCCCGAACCTGGGTTTTGTGTGCTGTGCGCTCCCGGAGAAGGATTCGAACCCTCATTCAACGGACCAAAACCGTTTGTCCTGCCCTTAGACGATCCGGGATTATTTGTGCGCTATGTCCGATTTGGTTGATCGGCTTCGCGCACGGCCTCCACTATGCCGTACCAAGAGCCTTCGATGCGACGGTACAAGTCAGCACCTTTCAGGACTTTGATCACGAGGCACCCACGGTAGGTGTCACCGGTGTTCTTGCGGACCGTCTTGGGGTTGTGCTTTTTGATCGTCGTCTTGTTGAAGGAGGATCGGTCGGCGTCGACAAGCTGGGCCCAGTAGCGCTCCGCGGCTTCAACGTCCGCTGTCTCGTGAATCATCACGGTGAACCGAAGGCGGTGGCGCTCCACCCCCAAGAGATCGAGCCAGGCCAGGAAGACCTCGATCATGCCGGGGTCGCTGTTGACGAATGCGACGGTCTCGCGGCGCGCGTACGGCTTGTCCTTGCCGCCTTCCGCCCAGTAGAGGCCCACGCCCAACAGGAACAGCTCGCGGGTCGACAGATCGCCGATTGCCAGCTTCGCCCTCTCTTTGGTGCCTTGCCGTTCCTCGTCGCGCAGGCGCAGCCTCTCTTCCCAGCCCTTGCGCCCGATGGCTGCCGCCTCTTCCGGTGTGCGCTTGCGCTCGAGCCTCGGCAGATCCCGCACCCACAGTGACACCGAACTCCTCGAGCACCCCAGTTCCGCCTCGATCTGGTCGTACGTCCATCCCCGGAGCCGTAGCTCACGAGCCTTCGCCCGCAGGTCGTCCTTCGCGTTCGGGCGCTTGGTCCACTCCGGCGGCGGTTCCCCCTTCACCAGCTGGTTGAGGATGTCGTTGTTGAAGATCTTCAGCTCGTCCCGGATCTGCCGGAGGCTGTGGCCGGCCCGCCGCAGGGCGATCGCCCGTTCCCGTAAGTCCTCGAAGTCGGCGTATTTGCCGATTGAATGTGCCATGGGCATACCGTCCGGCCGGAATGAGGTGTTCCGGAGTCGAACGGGAAGGGTTCACCAGTTCGAGTGATACTGGTGTGTTTCGAGGTCGCCCGGTTACGGAGTGTGGTGTGTGGAGGTCGGTGAAAGTCACCGGAAAAGCCGCAGCCGTCGCCCGTAGGCTGGAGGCATGACCACGACGGGGGAAGAGCACGCCAGGGCCCGGACGGGGCCGTGGTGGTGGACCAGGTGGCGCAGTGCGGTGCTCGACGGGAGCCTCGCGCTGGTGTCCGCCGTGGAGTGCGGAGCCGAGGGGGCGCCGTTCGCCCGGGACGCGGGGATCCCGCTGGCGGTGGGGATCGTTTTCGGCGTGATCGCCGGGTCCGTGTTGCTGGTGCGGCGGAAGTGGCCGATCGCCGTCGTGCTGGTCGCGATCGCGATCACGCCGGCGCAGATGGGGTTCCTGCTGGGTGTCGTCGGCCTGTACACGCTGGCAGCGTGTGAGCTGCCGCGCCGGATCATCGGGGCGCTGGCGGGGATGTCGCTCATGGGTACGGCGGTCGTGACGTTCGTGCGGGTGCGGCAGGACATGGCGCGGGGCGATCTGACGCTGGGTGACTGGTTCGTGCCGTTCGCGGCGGTGACGACGGCGTTGGGGCTGACGGCTCCGCCGGTGCTGCTGGGTCTGTATGTGGGGGCGCGGCGGCGGTTGATGGAGAGTCTCAGGGAGCGGGCGGACAGTCTGGAGCGGGAGCTTCAGTTGCTGGCCGAGCGGGCGGAGGAGCGGGCCGAGTGGGCGAGGAACGAGGAGCGGACTCGGATCGCGCGTGAGATGCATGACGTGGTCGCGCATCGGGTGAGTCTGATGGTGGTGCATGCGGCGGCGTTGCAGGCGGTGGCCCGGAAGGATCCGGAGAAGGCCGTGCGGAATGCGGCGCTGGTGGGGGACATGGGGCGGCAGGCGTTGACCGAGTTGCGGGAGATGCTGGGGGTGCTGCGGTCGGGGGAGGAGGCGGGGCGGCGTGCCTCCGGGGTGCCGTTGGCGGCGGTGCGGGAGGCGGCTGCGGCTGCTGCTTTCCGGGTGGCGGAGGCGGATGGTTCGGTGGACGGGCCGTGTCTGTCGGAGCTGGAGGAGTTGGTCGGGCAGTCGGCGGCTGCGGGGATGGTCGTGCGTCTGTCGGTGGAGGGGGAGGCGCGGTCGTATGCGGCGGTGGTCGAGCAGACGGCGTACCGGGTGGTGCAGGAGGCGCTGACGAACGTCCACAAGCATGCGGCGGGTGCGAAGACGCATGTGCGGCTCGCGCATCGGGTGTCGGAGATCGCGATGCAGGTGGAGAACGAGCCGCCGCCGGAGCCGGGGTCGGCGTCGGCGGCGGGGTTGCCGTCGGGTGGGAACGGCCTGGTGGGGATGCGTGAGCGGGTCGTGGCGCTGGGTGGTGTGTTTGTGTCGGGGCCGACGGATGCGGGGGGTTTCCGGGTGTCGGCGGTGATTCCGGCGGCGTAGGCGCGTTCTGTGCGGGGGTTCAGCCGGCGGTGAGGCGTACGGGTTCGATGCCGGTGACGAGGGTGGCGAGGGCGTGGTCGATGTCGGGGCCGACGTACCAGTCGCCGGTGTGGTCGAGGGTGTAGACGCGGCCTTCGGCGTCGATGGCGAGGACGGCGGTGGTGTCGGTCTCCTGGCCGAGTGGGCACAGTTCGGTGCCGAGGGCGCGGCCGAGGTCGCCGAGGGTGCGGGCGTGGTGGAGGCCGTGGAGGGGGTCGAGGTGGAGGGTGGCGGGGGCGATCTGGCGGCCGGGGCCGTTGGGTGTGATGGTCAGGCCGCCGAATTCGGCCCAGGCTTCGACGGCGGCGGGGAAGACGGTGTGCCGGTGTCCGGCGGGTGAGGTGTGTTCGCGCAGGGTGTCGGCCCAGATCTCTGCCTGCTTTATGTCCCAGCGTCCGGGTTGCCAGCCGGCGGCGCGCAGGGCGGCGTCGACGAGTACGGGGAAGCGTGTGGTGGATGTGCGGTCGGTGTGCATCGGCCCTTCGTTCGTCGAGCTGGCTGGTGTTACTGGTGTTGACGGGGGCTGTCAGCTGTCGGTTGCCGTGGGGTCGACGATGCGGATGCCGAAGTGGGCGCTGAGGGCGGTGCAGGCGCGGCAGGGGGTGGCGAAGCTGCCGTGGAGGGGGTCGCCGTCCTCGCGTATGCGGCGGGCGGTGAGTTTGGCGTTTTTCAGGGTTTTTCGGGCTTCGCCGTTGGTCATGGGTTTGCGGGCGGCGCGTTTGCTGCGTGCGGCGTCGGCGGCGGTGAGGTGCCGGGAGATGAGGATGGTTTCGGCGCAGCGTCCGGTGAAGCGGTCGCGTTCGCCGCTGGTGAGGGTGTCGAGGAAGTCCTGGACGAGGGGGTGCAGGGGTGGGGGTTGGTCGCTGCGGGCGGCGGTGCCGGTGAGGGTAGCGCCGCGGACGGAGAGGGCGGCGGCGATGGTGGGCAGGATGCCGTCGCGGCGGTGGTGGAGGGTGGGGGCGGGGGGTGTGTCGGTGCCGCTCCAGCCGATGCGTGGGTCGCCGGCCCGCACGTCGGTACCTCCGGTTCGCAAGGTATTCATGTTCGTTTTCCCCTCCCCGGGCGTTCCCCGGCATCCCCCGAAGGACACAGGGTGCCAAATGCCGTGGCGGGTGCGGAAGCTGGGGCGGTGCGACACGCCCGGGTCGGGGGAGGTCGTCACGGTGGGGTGACGGCTGGTCACGGAAGCGGGGGGTGGTTTTCCGGGGTTGTGGAGGGGTGGTTTCGCCGGGGTGTGGTGGGCCGGTGACCGGGGTTCGGGTACCGCATAGGCTGTCGGCATCCGCGATCGACAACGCCGTATTGAGGCCAGAGAGAATGCCGCAGGGGGCTACCGCCATGACGACAGGTCGGCTCGGGCAGCAAGCCGCGCCGCCGAACGCGGCCTATTCCGGGCAGGTCGTGCACTTTCCGGATCCGGTCCGGGCGGCGCGTCACCCGAGAGGGGTACGGGTCGATGAGCGTGGTTACCCGGATTTCTCCGCGTATGCGCGTGTGGCGGTGGAGATCGCCGAGCCGCCGGAGGGTTTCGGTGTCGACGAGTTGCGGCTGACGGACTATGTGTCGGCGAACGCGGCGTTGGCGGCGGAGCGGCACGAGTTGTGGGACACGGTGCCGGATGTGGCGACGCCGCACGGGTGGACGTGGCATCACGTGGCGGGGACGCGGCGGCTGGAGTTGGTTCCGGTCGAGGTGAAGGCTTTGCTGCGGCATCACGGTGGGCTGGCGACGACGGCGGTGGACCACGCGAAGCGGGGGACGCGGCCGTTGCAGGAGACCCGGCCGGCGCATTTCGGGCTGCCGAAGTCGGGTGTGGCGGTGTCGGAGGCGCAGGTGCAGGGTGTCGAGGAGGACCTGGGTTACCGGCTTCCGGGCGCGTATCGCTCGTTCTTGAAGGCTGCGGGTGGGTGTGCGCCGGTGGGTACGGCGCTGGACGCGGAGTTGGGTCTGCTGCTGGACCAGCCGTTCTTCACGGTGCGTGAGGAGGCGGCTGTCAATGACCTGGTGTATGTGAACAAGTGTCTGCGCGACCATCTGACGAAGGATTACCTCGGGGTGGCGTTCGTGCAGGGCGGGTTGCTCGCGGTGAAGGTGAAGGGGGAGCGGCCCGGTTCGGTGTGGTTCTGCGCGTACGACGACGTGCGTGATGTGGATCCGTCGTGGTCGCCGGCGGAGCGGGTGGAGCGTCTGCTGCTGCCGTGCGGTGACGATTTCGACGCCTTTCTGTCGCGGCTGGCGGGCAGTCCGCCGGAGTTGGAGACGGTGGCGAATCTGATGGTGGACGGCGGTTTCGCGTGTGTCGTTCCGGTGTCTTCCGGTTCTTCCGGTGCGGCGTCTTCCGGCCCGGTGGGGGAGTGAGCTTCAGGCGATGGTGACCTACGCGCAGGCGCAGGAGCGCGCCGAGGAGTGGATCAACGGTGATGTGCCCGCGTACCAGCATCGGGAGGTGCGGGTGCGGGAGTTCGAGCTGGGTTTCGTCGTGTGGGGCGAGGACCGGGCGGAGGGTCCGCGTTCGGACGCGGGTGCGCAGCGGCTGGTGATCGCCCGGGACAGCGGGGAGGCGACGCTGTGGCCGGGGTTGCCGGTAGGTGAGGTGATCCGCCGGTACGAGGAGGAGTACGGCCGTGCGGACGAGCCGCAGGACGCGGTTCCGGCGCCGGCTGCGGCGCGGGTGGATCTGAATCAGACGTCGTTCCTGCTGACTCCTCCGGAGTGGTTGCAGGAGGCGGCGGACAAGCTGGGCATCGGGGAGCGGCGGCCGGGGGGCGAGGGCGGTTCGGGGGCCGGTTCCGGTGCTTCTGGGGGCGTGGGTGCCGGTTCCGGCGTCGGTGGTGCTTCGTCCGGTGGTGCTTCGTCCGGTGGCGCTTCGTCCGGTGGGGCGTCGTCCGGTGGGGCGGTTCCGGCGGAGACGCAGGCCGGGGTGCCGGCGGGCGCGTCCGGGGCGCCCGCTCCTGTGGGTGTGCCTTCCGCGGATGTGCCGGTGGGGGCCACGCCCTGGGCGGGTACGGACACGAACGCGGACTCCGGTGAGGACGACCGTTCGGTGCCGTTGCCCGCGACGGTGTTCGCGCCGCCGTTGAGCGACTCCGACGAGGAGGCTCCGCGGCCGTCGGTGAGTGCGCCGGATGCGAAGACGGCGTTGATGTCGGGGGGCAGCCAGTTGCCGCCGACGGCGGTCGCGCCGGCGCTCGAGCCTTCGAACACGCCGGGCGTGCAGGGCTTCCCGCCGGGCGTGCCGGGTGGCCCGTCCGCCCCTGGTGGTGCGCTGGGCGTGCCTGGTGTGCCCGGGGCGCCCGCTGCTCCCGGTGCGCCGGGTGCTCCGCAGGGCAGTACGCCTGCGCCGCCGCCCGGCACGCCGCCGTACGGCTACCCGCAGCCGCCGGCGGTTCCCGGCGCGCCTGCGCCGGGAGCACCCGCGTACCCGCCGGCGCCCGGCACTCCGCTCGCGCCCCCCGCTCCCGGTACCCCGGGCGTCCCGCAGGGCAGTACGCCCCCGCCGCCGCCCCCGGGCGCGCCGACCTACGGCTATCCGCAGGGTCCCGGCGTTCCGCAGGGTGCTCCGGGTTACGGCTACCCGCAGGCGCCGGCGCCGGGTGGTGCGGCGGGTGTGCCGCAGTCTCCGGCCGACCCGGGTGCCTCGGCGCGGCGGCTCGCGCCGAACGCCGGGGACATCGCGGATGCCGCGACGAGCAAGGCCGCGCCGCCGCCGAAGAAGGCGCGCGGTGGTGTGGGTGCGCCGCCTCCGCCGCCGGGTGCGCCAGGTACACCGGGTGCGCGCCCGGGCAGTGCGGCGACGCCTCCCGCTCCGGGTGCGCCCGCCGGTCGGTACGTGCCGACGCAGCTGGTGTCGGCGCTCGGGCCGGAGGGGCCCGGTGGTCCGGGTGGTGCGGACGGGGCGCAGGTGCCGGGCGCACCGCAGCCTCCGGGCGCACCACAGCCTCCGGGCGCGCCGCAGCCTCCGGGTGCCCCCAATCCGCCTGCCGCGCCTCCGGGCAACGTGCATCACGCGGCCACGGTGCTGGCCGACCCCAGCCAGCTGGGCGGGGGCGCGCCGCAGCCGCCGGGCGCCCCGGGGGTTCCGGGTATGCCGGGCGCGCAGGGTGTTCCGGGCGCCCCGGCCATGCCGTATCCGCCCGGCGCCCAAGCGGCTCCGGGTGCCCCCGGCATGCCGAATCCGCCCGCAGCTCCCGCGGCTCCGGGTGCCCCGGGCATGCCTCCCGCGCCTGGCGCGCCGCAGCCTCCGGGTGCCCCTTCGGCTCCCGGTGTCCCCGGCGTGCCGCAGCCTCCGGGTGCCCCTGCCGGTCCCGGCACGCCGGGCGTGCCGGGTGGCGGGCGCGGGGCCGTGCACCACGCGGAGACCGTCCTGGCCGCGCCCCCGGTGGCTGGTCCGGGCGCACCTCCTCCGCCGCCCGCCCCCGGCGCACTCGGTGCGCCGGGCGTCCCTGGCATGCCGCCGGGCGCTCCGGGCGCCCCGCAGCCGATGCCGCCGGGCGGGCCCGGGCAGCCGCCGGCGTACGGGTATCCGCAGCAGGCGCAGCCGACCGTGGGTCCCGGCTACCAGGCCGTGCTGCGCTATCGCGCGCAGGACGGTTCGGAGCAGCAGCTGATCCGGCGTTCGGCGCCGGGTACGCCGCACCCGGAGTGGCAGATCTTCCACGAGCTGCGGGCGATGAACGTGCCGCCGGACCAGGTGCTGGAGCTGCACACGGAGCTGGAGTCGTGCGAGCTGCCGGGTGCCTACTGTGCGCGGATGATGCGGGAGCAGTGGCCGCAGGCGCGGATCACGAGCATCGCGCCGTACGGCAAGGACCACGCGAGCCGGCAGCAGGGCATGCAGCAACTGCTGGCGCACCAGGGCGAGTTGCACCAGGTGGCGGACGGTCCGGCGCGGCCCGCGCCGGTGCGGGCGCCGTTGCCGCCGGTGCAGGCGGTGCCGCCCGTCCCGCCGGAGGGCATCGGGCAGGAGCTGGCGGCGGCGTTCGGGCCGGGCGTCTTCCGGTTCGAGCAGCAGGCGGTGTCCCGGCAGGGTGTGCCGCCGATCGTGGCGCACACGCTGGTGGTGGCCGGTCTGCCGGTGGACATGGGCCCGTTCTTCTGGGCGCAGGCCCAGCCGGGCCGTCCGGTGCCGACGCTGGCGGAGCTGGCGGCCGAGCGCGGGGTGCAGCCGGCCTCGGACGCGGGCTCGTACCTCGTCATGGGCACCGACTTCGGCAAGGCGATCTGTGTGCAGTACGGCACGGCGAACATCGTGGCCGTGCCGGTCGAGGCGGGGCCGGGCGGGGCTCCGGTGCCGCCGCAGTTCGTGAACACCGGGCTGCCGGAGTTCGCGCGCTGCCTGGCGCTGCTGGGCCGGATGTGGCGCCTGCGGTTCGGGCTGAACCAGGAGCAGGCGGGCCGCTGGACCGTCGACTTCCAGGCGCAGCTGGCCGCACTGGACCCGGCGGCGCTCGGTTCGCCGGAGAGCTGGTGGTCGGTGCTGCTGGAACAGATGTGGGACGGCCTGCTGTAGGCACGTCGATCGGACCTCGGCGGATCGTGCCCTCCACGCGCGTGTGGAGGGCACGATGGGCCGGTGGACCTCGAGCGCGGGACCGCTACGACGCCACGCGCGCGTCCGTGGGACGTGGTGGACGAGGAGCGGCTGCCGACCTTCCCGGTCGTGCCGGGGCAGGGCCGGCGGCTGTTCCCGGCCGGGCGTGAGCCGGCCGGGCCGGAGTGCCTGTCGGCCGAACGGGTGGGCGCCGCCGTCCTCACGCGTCCTGGGAGGGCGGCACGGTGACGGCCGGTTTCCTCGCCCTGTACGAGACCCCTGCCGACGCCCGGGCCTTCGACGGCACCAGCGCGAGGTGCACATCCCGCTCGGCCCGCGGCTGCCCGGTCTGCGCCGCTGCAGGCTCGGCCGGGAGGCGGCGCCGGTGCGCGGGGGTGTGCCGTACTGCCTGGTCGCGACGCTGGAGTGGGACTCGGCGGCAGAGCTGCGCGCGGCGTTCGCCTCGCCCGAGGGGCGCGCGACGGCGGTGGACGCGGCGCGGCCGGCGGAGCCGGCGCCCGCCCGCAGCATGATCATCATCCTTGAGGAGGACGTGCTGCAGCCGGCCCTGTTCGCCGCACCGATCGCGAAGTACGGGACTCGGAGCGTGACGTGACTGCGGAGTGTCGCGTTATGCACACTTACACCCGATCCATCAAGATGTGCGCGAAATCATCCTGTCGTGTATGTCCGGTGGAGAGGGGTTCCCACGGTGAGCAGCGCATCGATGCCGCCGCACGGCTTCGTGACCGTCCGGGGGCGCGGCTACCGCCCCGGTCAGGTCGACGCGTACATGGAGGAGTTGTCGTACGACCGCGACGCCGCGTGGGAACGGGCCGCGCGGCTGACCGTGCTCGCCAAGGACATGGAGGCGGAGGCCGCGCGGATGCGCGAGGTCGTCGCCCAGCTCCCCCCGCAGGATTACGAGTCGCTCGGGGAGGGTGCCCGGCGTCTGTTCCAGCTGGTGGTGGAGGAGGCGGAGGACCTCCGCGAGCGCACGCGGCGTGCAGCGCACGAGCACGTCGCGCAGGCCGAAGCGCACGCCGAGAGCGTACGCCGACAGGCGCAGGAAGCGGCGGACGCGCTCCGCGCGGAAGCCGACGAATGCGCCCGCCGGCTTCTCCTTGCCGCGCGCACCGAGGCCGACGACATCCGCGTCGGCGCCCGGCGCGCAGTGAAGGAAGAACGCTCGGAGGCGCTCACCGCGTTGCGCGAGGTACGGCAGCGCACCACCGGCATGCTCGCCGAGCAGTCCCGGGTGTACGCCGAGCAGTGGGCCGAGGTCGAGCGCGAGGAGGCCCAGCGGATCGCCGCACTGGACGCCCGGCACGCCGAGCGGGCCGGCCGGGCCGAGGCCGCGCTGTCAGACGCCGAGCGGGCCCTCGGGGAGGCCGAGGAGTACGCGCGCCGCAGCCAGGAAGAGGCACACGCGCGTGCCGCCGAGATCATCGCCGGCGCGCGCGTGCGCGAGGAACGCATCGCCCGGCAGACGGAACAGGTGCTGCGCGAGCACGGCGAGACGTGGGACGTCGTCCAGGCGACCATGGACGAGGTCCGCAGCAGCCTGATCTCCCTGACCGGCGGAGCCGCCCTGGACTAGCGCCGCCCCTTGGGCCTCCGACTCCGGTCGGCCGGCACGGAGTCCGAACTTTCCGGTATCGCGCACCAGGAGTTGTGAGCCGGGGCCGCACGCTCGGTTCGTGCACCCGGGTCGGCCGCGAGGCTATCGGCGTGGTTCGCGTACCTGGGTCGGCTGTGAGGCTCCTTGCTCGGTTCGTGCACCTGGGTCGGCTGTGAGGCTCCTTGCTCGGTTCGTGCACCCGGGTCGGCTGCGAGGCTCTCCGCGGGGTTCGCGTACCCGCGCCGACCGCGAGGCTCCCGCGCCAGGCCGCGCCCCCGGTCCAGCCGAGCCCCGCGCCCAGCCCAAGCCGCCGGGCGCCTGCGATCAACTGTCCTTCCGTACCGCGCCCGCCAGGATCCGCCCCTCCACCGCCTCGTACTGGTGCCGCTGTTGCTCCGCCTTGGTGCGGCCCGAGGCGATGGTGCCGAGCCAGCCGAAGAGGAAGCCGGCCGGGATGGAGACGATGCCGGTCGTGGTGAACGGGAACCAGTTGAAGTCGGCGTGCGGGAAGGCCGAGACCGGTGAGCCGGAGACCAGGTTGGTGCCCGGCATGAGCAGCAGCACGGTCAGCGTGCCCCCGATCAGCGTCGCGAGCAGCCCGCTGCGGGTGTAGCGGCGCCAGAACAGCCCGTACACCAGGGCGGGCGCTATGGCCGAGGCGCCCAGGCAGAAGGAGAGCGTCACCAGGGGCTGCAGGCTGTGGTGCTGCACCATCGTGGCGAGCAGGATCGTCGGCACGCCTATGGCGAGCGCCGAGACGCGGGCGAGGGCCATCTCGCGCGGGGCCGGCATCTCCTGCACGCGGGCCGCGAACACGTCGTGGGCGAGGGAGTTGGCGCAGGCGAGGATCATCCCGGCGACCGACGCGAGCAGCGTCAGGAAGATCGCCGTCGTCACCATGGTGAACAGGAAGGTCTCCGCCGTGGACACGTCCGTGCCGAACACCGCCCGCGAGCCCAGCAGGTACGCGGTGTTGCCCTGCGGATCGGCCCCGGCGATCACGGCACGGCCGACCAGCGCCGTGGCGCCGAACCCGACCACCGTGATGACCAGTACGAACAGGGCGACGATCGACACCGCCCAGGACATCGAGCGGCGCACCTGGCGGGCGCTGGAGGCGGTGTACATGCGCATGGTGATGTGCGGCAGGCAGGCGCCGCCGAGCACCACCGTCAGTTCCGAGGCGATCATGTCCAGGCGTGACCTGCCCGATGTGCCGAACTGCAGCCCGGAGTTCAGGAAGGCCGGCCCCGCGCCGCTCTGCCGCGAGGCCGCGGTGAACAGCGCGCCCGGATCCCAGTCGAAGCGGCGCAGGATCAGCACGGCCACCACGGCGCCCGACCCGACCAGCATCACGATCTTCAGGATCTGGATGAGCGCGGTGCCCTTCATGCCGCCGATCGCCGCGTAGGCGATCATCAGGGCGCCCAGGCCGACGACGCACGCGGTCTTCAGCGACTCGTCGGTGAAGCCCAGGATGAACGCCATCAGCTGCCCGGTTCCGGCGAGCTGGACCAGCATCAGCGGCAGCAGCGCGGCGATCGTCACCGCGCAGGCCGTCATGCGCACGCTGCGTCCCGGCAGCCGGCGGGCGAGCGCGTCGCCCATGGTGAACCGGCCCGCGTTGCGCAGCGGTTCGGCCAGCAGGAACATCAGCAGCATCAGCGACAGCGCGGTGCTCAGGGCGAGGACGACTCCGTCGTAGCCGCACAGGGCGATCACTCCGCCGGTGCCGAGGACGGTGGCCGCGGAGATGTAGTCCCCCGCGATGGCGAGGCCGTTGCGCAGCGGGGACAGGGAGCCGTAGCCGGTGTAGAACTCGTCGAGGTCGTCGCGGTCGGGGCCGGTCATCACGCACAGCAGCAGGGTCACCGTGGCGACGGTGGAGAAGGCGACCAGGGACATGGACTGGCCCGTGCCGCTGAAACCGGCGAAGCCCCCCACGGCCGGAGTGCCGGCGGCGGCGGTCATCGGGCGGCTCCTCGGCGTGCGTTCAGTTCGGCCTCCTTGCGAATGCGGTCCGCGAGCGGGTCGACGTGCCGGCGCGCGGTGTGCTCGTACAGCGCGATCGCGAGCCAGGTGACCGGGAGTTGGATCAGGGCGAGCAGGAGACCGGCGGGGATGCCGTCGGCGACCGGGCGCGTCATCACGCCGGGCGCGGACGCGGACAGCACCAGGAACAGGGTGAAGTAGCCCAGCGCGGTGAGCGTGGCCGTACGCCGCTGCCAGCGGTAGGCGCTGCGCAGCACCCGTAGGTCGCTGTGGTGGCCGAGGGGTTCACGGGCCGGCCGGCGGTCCGGGCGGGCGGGCCGCGGGGGCGGTGGTTGCCAGGGGTAGGTGAGGGAGGCGGGGGGTGGTGGGTCGTAGGGGAGCGGTGGGCCGTAGGCGGGGTGGGGCGGGTCGTACGGCCGGTGGGGCGGCTCGTAGGACGAATGGGGCGGGGCGTACGACGGGCGCGGCGGGTCGTAGGACATCCCGGGACTCCTTGCGTGGCTCGGGTCCGTGGCGGCGGACCGCAGGGAGGGTGGGGGGTGTGGAGCCACGCACGCTACTCGCGCGTTCCGGGCCGCGCGGCGGTTTCACCAAACTGGCCAGTCGGTATGCGCTTACTACGGCGAAACCCGCTCCGAGGGGGCGAGTTACCGGCGTTAACCTGCGCTGTCGCGGTGGACACCGGCGGGCGGGGTCACTCCTCGCGCACCGGGAACCGCCGCGGCGCGACGAGAAGCAGCACCAGGAAGGCCAGAGTCGCCGCGGCCGCCGCGCCGAGGTACACCGCGTGCACCGCGTCGGCGATCGCGTGCCGGGTCGCCTCGGGGGCCGTGCCGGCGTCCAACGCGCGCGTGACGGAGTCCAGATCGCCCGCCCCGCCCAGCCGTGCGGCAAGCACCCCGTTGGCGACGGCGCCGAACAGCGAGGCGCCGAGGGTCTGTCCGGTCTGCCGGCAGAACAGCACGGACGCGGTCGTGGTGCCCCGCTCCGACCAGCCCACCGTCGACTGCACCCCGACGATCAGCGGCAGCTGGAACAGCCCGAGCGCCGCGCCCAGCAGGAGCATCAGCAGCGTCGGCTGCCACCATGAGCCGGGGTAGGGCAGGAGGGGGAACGCGCACAGGATCAGCGCGGCCGCACCGATGCCGAGCAGCGCGGTGTCGCGGAAGCCGATGCGGCGGTAGACGTGCTGGCTGAGCGCCGCGGACACCGGCCAGGTGAGCGTCCACACCGACAGCACGAAACCGGCTGCCACGGGCGTGAGTCCGAGCACCGACTGCGCGTACGTCGGCAGGAACACGCTCGGCGCCACCATCAGCAGCCCCAGCGCGCCGAGCGCCAGGTTGACCGCCGCGATCGTCCGGCGCCGCCACACCCACCCGGGGATGATCGGCTGCGCCGCCCGCCGCTCCACCACGACCACCACACCGGCCAGCGCCAGGCCCGTGCCGAAGAGCGTGAGCGAGGGCGCCGACAGCCACGGCCAGGCGACCCCGCCCTGCACCAGCGCGGTCAGCAGCGCCCCGCCGCACGCGAACACCGCGAGCGCGCCCGCCCAGTCCACGCGCGCGTGGGCGCCGTCTTCCGGTGCCTCCCGCCCGGGCTCGTGCAGATGACGGACGATCAGCCACAGGGCGGCGGCGCCGATCGGCAGGTTGATCAGGAAGATCCAGCGCCAGTCGGCGTACGCGGCGAGCACCCCGCCGAGTCCCGGCCCCGCGACCGCCGACACCGCCCACACCGTGGACAGCTTGGACTGGATCTTCGGCCGCTCGGCCAGCGGATACAGATCGGCGGCCAGCGTCTGCACGGTGCCCTGCAACGCCCCGCCGCCCAGCCCCTGCACGATCCGGAACGCGATCAGCGCCGCCATGTTCCAGGCGCCCGCGCACAGCAGCGAGCCCAGCAGGAACACGGCCGCGCCCGTCACCAGCACCGGCTTGCGGCCGAAGGTGTCGGACAGCTTGCCGTAGACGGGGAGGGTGACGGTCACGGCGAGCAGATAGCCGGAGAAGAGCCAGGAGAAGACGGAGAACCCGCCGAGGTCGCCGACGATCTGCGGTACGGCCGTGGAGACGATGGTGGCGTCGAGCGCGGCCAGTGCCATCGCCAGCATCAGCGCGGCGACGACGGCACCCCGGCGCGGGGTGTCCTGCCCGCGGACCTCGTCACCGCGTATCGCGGGTGTCGTACCCCCCACCGGATCCCCTCCCGTGCCCCTTGCACCTATTTCCGCTACGACAGCTTCCCACGGCAGCCGGAACTTGACCCTGACGCGACGGCAGGGTGGAGGCTTTCCGCGCCGAAGGGTGGAGACGACCCCGAGGACGGCTCCGCCCGGGGGTGGAGCACCCCTAGGGGTATCTCCGTACTACGGCTCGGGGAGGGTTCGTCCCGGCGGAGGACGAGAGGGGCGGGGCCTGGTCCTTAACCTGGCTTTACGCCGCTGGGGGGCGGCAGACCACACCGGCGGGGTGGGGTTTTCCCCCGGGAAAGAGGGGGCTTCGCACCAGCGCGCGAGGGCCCCGCCGCCCGCGAGACTCGACGACGTACCCAGAGACGACGCCCCGCCAAGCCGGGGCACCACTCACCGATTTGCCGACCGACATAGGAGATATACCGTGACATCGGCTGTGACCATTCCCAGGCACGGGGGCACTGGAGGGCGTACGGCCGTTGCCGCGCGGGCGCGGCAGGTCGTGAAGGCGTACGGGGCCGGCGAGACCCGTGTCGTCGCCCTCGACCACGTCGACGTGGACATCGCGCGGGGTCAGTTCACCGCCATCATGGGCCCCTCGGGGTCCGGCAAGTCCACGCTCATGCACTGCCTCGCCGGGCTCGACACCGTCACCAGCGGCAAGATCTACCTGGACGAGACCGAGATCACCGGCCTGAAGGACAAGAAGCTCACCCAACTGCGCCGGGACCGGATCGGCTTCATCTTCCAGGCGTTCAACCTGCTGCCGACGCTGAACGCCCTCGAGAACATCACGCTGCCCATGGACATCGCCGGACGCAAGCCGGACAAGGCCTGGCTGGAGCGCGTGGTGGAGACCGTCGGGCTCGCCGGACGGCTCAAGCACCGGCCGACCCAGCTCTCCGGCGGCCAGCAGCAGCGCGTCGCCGTGGCCCGCGCCCTCGCCGCCCGCCCGGAGATCATCTTCGGGGACGAGCCGACCGGAAACCTCGACTCGCGCGCCGGCGCCGAAGTCCTGGGCTTCCTGCGCCGGTCGGTGGACGAACTCGGCCAGACCATCGTGATGGTCACCCACGACCCCGTCGCCGCGTCCTACGCCGACCGCGTGCTGTACCTCGCCGACGGCCGGATCGTCGACGAGATGTACCAGCCGACGGCCGATCAGGTCCTGGACCGCATGAAGGACTTCGACGCCCGGGGGCGCACGTCATGACCGTCCTGAAGACCTCCATGCGCAACTTCTTCGCGCACAAGGGCCGGATGGCGCTGTCGGCGATCGCCGTCCTGCTGTCGGTGGCGTTCGTGTGCGGCACGCTGGTGTTCACCGACACGATGAACACCACCTTCGACAAACTCTTCCAGGCCACGTCCTCGGACGTGACGGTCAGCGCCAAGGGCTCCTCCGACACCGGTGAGACCACCTCCCGCACCGGCAAGCCGCCGGTCATGCCGGCCTCCGTCGTCGGCAGGGTCCGGCAGGCCCACGGCGTGCGCAAGGCCGAGGGCACGGTGTTCTCCACCTCGGTCACCGTCATCGACGCCAAGAAGGACAAGCTCTCGCCGAGCAGCGGTGCGCCGACCATCGTCGGCAGCTGGAACGGCAACGACGCCCGCACCATGAAGATCACCTCCGGTGCGGCGCCCAAGGGCCCGGACCAGGTCATGGTCGACGAGGACACCGCCGCCAAGCACGACCTGAAGCTCGGCGACGACATCGGCATGATCTCGGTCGTCGGCACCCACCACGCGCGCGTGTCCGGCATCGCCGCCTTCAAGGTCACCAACCCCGGCGCGGCGATCTTCTACCTGGACACCAGGACCGCCCAGCAGACGCTGGTCGGCCGGACGGGTGTGTACACCAACGTCAACGTCACCGCCGCCCAGGGCGTGACGAACGACCAGCTGAAGAAGAACGTCACAGTCGCCCTCGGCCACGGCTACAAGGTGCAGACCGCCAAGGAGGTCGCCGACGCCAACCAGAAGAGCGTCGAGAGCTTCCTGAACGTCATGAAGTACGCGATGCTCGGCTTCGCCGGGATCGCCTTCCTCGTCGGCATCTTCCTGATCATCAACACCTTCTCCATGCTGGTCGCCCAGCGCACCCGCGAGATCGGCCTGATGCGCGCCATCGGCTCCTCCCGCAAGCAGGTCAACCGGTCCGTGCTGATCGAGGCGCTGCTGCTCGGCGTGATCGGCTCCGCGCTCGGCGTCGGCGCGGGCGTCGGCATCGCGGTCGGCCTGATGAAGCTCATGGGCACGATGGGCATGCATCTGTCCACCGACGACCTGACCGTCGCCTGGACGACCCCGGTGGTCGGCCTGCTCCTCGGTGTCGTGGTCACCGTCCTGGCCGCCTACCTGCCCGCGCGGCGCGCCGGCAAGGTCTCCCCGATGGCCGCCCTGCGCGACGCCGGCGCCCCGGCCGACGCCAGGGCCGGCACCGTCCGCGCGGTGATCGGGCTGCTCCTCACCGCCGCCGGCGGCTGGAGCCTGTACGTCGCCGCGAGCGCCGACAAGGCCAAGGCCGGGTCGGGCTGGCTGGGCCTGGGCGTGGTCGCCACGCTGATCGGCTTCGTCGTCATCGGCCCGCTGCTGGCCGCCGGACTGGTCCGGATCCTCGGCGCGGTCATGCTGCGGATGTTCGGTCCCGTGGGCCGGATGGCCGAGCGCAACGCGCTGCGCAACCCGCGCCGCACCGGCGCCACCGGCGCGGCCCTGATGATCGGCCTGGCCCTGGTGGCCTGCCTGTCGGTGGTCGGCTCCTCCATGGTGGCCTCCGCCACCGACCAGCTCGACAAGACCGTCGGCACGGACTTCATCATCCAGGGCGACAACGGCCAGCGCATCAACCCGCAGGCCGTCAAGGTCATCAAGAACACCCCGGACCTCGCGCGGGTCACCGAGTACCGGACGACCGTGGCCGACTACACCACCCCGGACGGTCAGACGCTCAAGGACACCGACATCACGGCGGCCGACCCGACGTACGCGACCGACCTGCGCAAGAAGACCGTCGCCGGGAACCTCAAGGACGCCTACCTGCCCGACTCGATGTCCGTCCACGAGAAGTTCGCCAAGGCCCACGGCATCCGCCTCGGCTCGAAGATCACCGTCGCGTTCCGGGACGGCGCCACGGCCCACCTGACGGTCCGCGCGATCACCAGCAGCGACGACGTGATCGACCAGGGCGCCAAGTACACCTCCATCGCCACGCTCGCCAAGTACGTCCCCGCCGAGAGGATGCCGCTGGACGAACTGGTCTTCGCCAGCGCCAAGGAAGGCCGGCAGGCCGCCGCCTACAAGGCGCTGAAGGCGGCCCTGCACGACGACTACCCGCAGTACACCGTGCGCGACCAGACCGACTACAAGAAGGCGCTGAAGGACCAGATCGGCCAGCTGCTGAACATGATCTACGGCCTGCTGGCCCTGGCGATCATCGTCGCGGTCCTGGGCGTGGTGAACACCCTGGCCCTGTCGGTGGTCGAGCGGACCCGGGAGATCGGGCTGATGCGGGCCATCGGCCTCTCGCGCCGCCAGCTGCGCCGCATGATCCGCCTGGAGTCCGTGGTGATCGCCGTCTTCGGCGCCCTGCTCGGCCTCGGCCTGGGCATGGGCTGGGGCGCGACCGCCCAGAAGCTCCTCGCCCTCCAGGGCCTGAAGATTCTCGAGATCCCCTGGCCGACGATCACCGCCGTCTTCATCGGCTCGGCCTTCGTGGGCCTGTTCGCCGCGCTGATCCCGGCGTTCCGGGCGGGCCGCATGAACGTCCTGAACGCCATCGCGACGGAGTAGCCGCACAGGCTGGACCGGCGCCACGACCACCGCACACGGGGGTTGCGGGGGAGAAGCCCGGTGCCGGGGAGTCTTCGGACTGCCCGGCACCGGGTTCTTCTGTCGTCAACCGGGTGCTTCTGCCGTCGGGGGAAACAGGGGTTGTCCACAGGCCCCGGCGCCAATCCCGGCGGAGTCGTACGCTGGACACCCCCGGCCGTCACACGCGTCGGGTTATTCGCGTTGCCCACCACCGGACGGAAAGCCCCTCCATGAGCCTGCACGGTCTGCTCGACGCCGTCGTCAAGGACCCCGCCCTCGCGGAAGCGATCACGGCGGCCGCGGACGGCAACCGCATGCACATCGACCTCGTCGGCCCCCCGGCGGCCCGCCCCTTCACGGTCGCCGCCCTCGCCCGCGAGGCGGGCCGCCCGGTGCTCGCGGTCACGGCCACGGGCCGCGAGGCCGAGGACCTGGCGTCGGCCCTGCGCTCGCTGCTGCCCGAAGAGGGCGTCGTGGAGTACCCCTCCTGGGAGACCCTCCCGCACGAGCGGCTCAGCCCGCGCAGCGACACCGTCGGCCGCCGCCTCGCCGTCCTGCGGCGCCTGGCCCACCCCAGCACCGACGACCCCGAGACCGGCCCCGTCTCCGTCGTCGTCGCACCCGTGCGCTCCGTGCTGCAGCCGCAGGTCAAGGGCCTCGGCGACCTGGAACCGGTGTCCCTGAGGACCGGCCGGACCGCCGACCTGAACGACGTCGTGGAAGCCCTCGCGGCCGCCGCCTACGCGCGCGTGGAGCTCGTCGAGAAGCGCGGCGAGTTCGCCGTGCGCGGCGGCATCCTGGACGTCTTCCCGCCCACCGAGGAACACCCGCTGCGCGTGGAGTTCTGGGGCGACGACGTCGAGGAGATCCGCTACTTCAAGGTCGCCGACCAGCGCTCCCTGGAGGTCGCCGAGCACGGTCTGTGGGCACCGCCGTGCCGCGAGCTGCTGCTCACCGACGACGTCCGTGCACGCGCGCGTGCCCTCGCCGAGGAACACCCGGAGCTGGGCGAACTCCTGAACAAGATCGCCGAGGGCATCGCGGTCGAGGGCATGGAGTCCCTCGCCCCCGTCCTGGTGGACGACATGGAGCTGCTGCTCGACGTGCTGCCCGAGGGCGCGATGGCCGTGGTCTGCGACCCCGAGCGGGTACGCACGCGTGCCGCCGACCTCGTGGCCACCTCCCAGGAGTTCCTGCAGGCCTCCTGGGCGGCCACCGCCGGCGGCGGCGAGGCCCCGATCGACGTCGGCGCCGCCTCCCTGTGGTCCATCGCCGACGTCCGTGACCGCGCGCGCGAGCTGGACATGATGTGGTGGTCGGTGTCCCCGTTCGCCGCCGACGAGGAACTCGACGCGGACACCCTCAAGCTCGGCATGCACGCGCCCGAGACCTACCGCGGCGACACCGCGCGGGCCCTCGCCGACACCAAGGGCTGGCTCGCCGACGGCTGGCGCACCGTGTTCGTCACCGAGGGCCACGGCCCGGCCGCCCGCACGGTCGAGGTGCTCGGCAACGAGGGCATCGCCGCCCGCATGGACGCCGACCTCGGCGAGCTGAGCCCGTCGGTGGTGCACGTCTCCTGCGGCTCCATCGAGTACGGCTTCGTGGACGCGGCACTGAAGCTGGCCGTGCTCACCGAGACCGACCTGTCCGGCCAGCGCGCGACCGGCCGCGAGGGCGCCCGGATGCCGGCCCGGCGCCGCAAGACCATCGACCCGCTCACCCTGGAGTCGGGCGACTACATCGTCCACGAACAGCACGGCGTCGGCCGCTACATCGAGATGGTGCAGCGCACGGTGCAGGGCGCCACCCGCGAGTACCTGGTGGTGGAGTACGCGCCCGCCAAGCGCGGCCAGCCCGGCGACCGCCTCTACATCCCCACCGACCAGCTGGAGCAGATCACCAAGTACGTCGGCGGCGAGGCACCCACCCTGCACCGCCTGGGCGGCGCCGACTGGACGAAGACCAAGGCACGCGCGAAGAAGGCGGTCAAGGAGATCGCCGCCGACCTGATCAAGCTCTACAGCGCCCGCATGGCCGCCCCCGGACACTCCTTCGGCACCGACACCCCCTGGCAGCGCGAGCTGGAGGACGCCTTCCCCTACGCCGAGACCCCGGACCAGCTCACCACCATCGCCGAGGTCAAGGAGGACATGGAGAAGACCGTCCCCATGGACCGCCTGATCTGCGGCGACGTCGGCTACGGCAAGACCGAGATCGCGGTACGGGCCGCCTTCAAGGCCGTACAGGACGGAAAGCAGGTCGCGGTCCTGGTGCCGACGACCCTGCTGGTGCAGCAGCACTTCGGGACGTTCTCCGAGCGGTACGCGCAGTTCCCGGTGAGCGTCAAGGCACTCTCCCGCTTCCAGACCGACACCGAGGCCAAGGCCGTCCTGGAGGGACTGAAGGAGGGCGCGGTGGACGTCGTGATCGGCACCCACCGGCTGTTCTCCTCCGAGACCAGGTTCAAGGACCTGGGCCTGGTCATCGTCGACGAGGAGCAGCGCTTCGGCGTCGAGCACAAGGAGCAGCTGAAGAAGCTCCGCGCGAACGTCGACGTGCTGACGATGTCCGCGACCCCGATCCCCCGGACCCTCGAGATGGCCGTGACCGGCATCCGCGAGATGTCCACGATCACCACGCCCCCCGAGGAGCGCCACCCGGTGCTCACCTTCGTCGGGCCGTACGAGGAGAGGCAGATCGGCGCGGCCATCCGCCGCGAACTGCTGCGCGAAGGCCAGGTCTTCTACATCCACAACCGGGTCGAGTCCATCGACCGCGCGGCGGCCCGCCTGCGCGAGATCGTCCCCGAGGCACGCATCGCCACGGCCCACGGCCAGATGTCGGAGTCGGCGCTGGAACAGGTCGTCGTCGACTTCTGGGAGAAGAAGTTCGACGTGCTCGTCTCGACCACGATCGTCGAGTCCGGCATCGACATCTCCAACGCCAACACGCTCATCGTGGAGCGCGGCGACACCTTCGGCCTGTCCCAGCTGCACCAGCTGCGCGGCCGGGTCGGCCGCGGCCGCGAGCGCGGTTACGCCTACTTCCTCTACCCGCCGGAGAAGCCGCTGACGGAGACCGCGCACGAACGCCTGGCCACCATCGCCCAGCACACCGAGATGGGTGCGGGCATGTACGTGGCGATGAAGGACCTGGAGATCCGCGGCGCCGGCAACCTGCTCGGCGGCGAGCAGTCCGGGCACATCGCCGGCGTCGGCTTCGACCTGTACGTCCGCATGGTCGGCGAGGCGGTCGCCGACTACCGGCGCCAGCTGGAGACCGGCGAGATCGAGGAGGAGCCGCCGCTCGAGGTCAAGATCGAGCTGCCCGTCGACGCGCACGTCCCGCACGACTACGCGCCCGGCGAGCGGCTGCGCCTGCAGGCCTACCGCGCCATCGCCTCCGCCAACTCCGAGGAGGACATCAAGGCCGTCCGCGAGGAACTCACCGACCGATACGGCAAGCTGCCCGAACCGGTGGAGAACCTGCTGCTGGTGGCCGGGCTGCGCATGCTCGCGCGCGCCTGCGGCGTCGGCGAGATCGTCCTGCAGGGCACCAACATCCGCTTCGCGCCGGTGGAGTTGCGCGAGTCGCAGGAACTGCGGGTCAAGCGCCTGTACCCGGGCACGGTCATCAAGCCGTCCGTCCACCAGGTGCTGGTCCCGCGCCCCAAGACCGCGAAGGTCGGTGGCAAGCCGCTGGTCGGCCGTGAACTGCTGGGCTGGGTCGGGGAGTTCCTCGCCTCGATCCTGGGGTCGTAGAAGCCGGAAGGAAGAAGGGGGGCATGAGGATCGGTGAGCCGGCGGCGCGACCGGCGCGTCGCCGCGCGCCCTGCGCCACTACGAACCGGCGGACCTGATCACTTCCGAACGCGCCGCCAACGGCTACCGCGTGTTCCCCCCGGTGCGCCCGTTCGTGTCCGCCGCCGACGGCCCGTTGTGAGCGGGCTCACGCGTGGGCCGGCCGTGCTCCCCCCGTACGGCACCGCCATGCCCCAACTCGACCACCGGTCGCCCGGAAACAACGCTTCGGCCCCCGTCTGAAGTGGACCTCGCGGCGGTTACCGTAAGGGACGGAACGATTCCGCCCGTGTCCGACGGGCGGACCCGGGCGAGCAAAGGGGGACGCACCGTGGCGCGTCTGAGGGGTGGGGCGGTCGCCGCCGTGGCGGTGCTGGTCGCCGTGGCCGGCTGCAAGTCCGGGCAGAACAAGGGCACCCCCGGTGCCGGGGGCGGGGGCGGGGGCGGGGGCAACGGCGCGGTCCTGGCCGCCGTCGACGCACTGACCGTCAAGGGCCGGGCACCGAAGACCGGTTACTCCCGGACCCGCTTCGGCACCGCATGGGCGGACACCGACGCCAACTCCTGCGACACCCGCGACGACATACTCAAACGCGACCTGAAGGACGTGAAGTTCACCGGCGGCACCTGCAAGGTCTCCTACGGCCTGCTCGAGCCCGACCCCTACTCCGGCAAGGACATCACCTACCGGCGCGGCCGCAGCCAGGTCGACATCGACCACGTCGTCCCCCTCTCCGACGCCTGGCAGAAGGGCGCCAAGTACTGGGACGCGAGCAAGCGCATAGCCCTGGCCAACGACCCCCTCAACCTCATCGCGGTCGACGCGAGCACCAACCGCGGCAAGGGCGACGGCGACGCCGCCACCTGGCTCCCACCCAACGGCAGGTACCGCTGCACCTATGTGGCCGCCCAGGTCGCCGTGAAGAAGAAGTACGGCCTGTGGGTCACCGCCGCCGAGAAGGCCGCCATGAAGAAGGTCCTCGGCGGCTGCCCCGCCCAGAAACTCCCCACGGGCGGCAACCCCACCAAGGCACCGGAGCGTTTCCGCGCCCGCTGAGCCGCGCCGGCCCGAGGGACGTGAAGCCGGGAGTGACGCCGCTGGACCGGCCTGCCGTTCGACACCGCGGACGACGTCGAGGTGCCCGGTGCACTGGCCCCGGTCCGCTGCGAACCGGAGCGGGGGCGCGCCGTCTCCGCCGAGCCCAACGTGTGAATCGCGGCACCCGCTGTGAGCGGGTGCCGCGTCCACTTACCCGGTCAGGCGGTCTTCAGGCTCTTCAGGCCGTCCAGGATCCGCGTCGTCACCTTCTTCGCGGTGGCGGCTCCGTTGTCCGTGCCCGCCGTGGACAGCACGGTGATCACGGAATTGCCGGAACGAGCCGCGATGAGGGTGGAGCCGTTCTGCCACACACCGCTCGTCAGCGTCATCGTGTAGGCCTCGTCCCCGAGCCCGGCCGTGGACGTGCCCGCGAGCTTCACCTTGGCGTGCGCGTCGGTGTCCGTGAAGCCGGCGCACTCGCCGGCGACGGTCTGCAGCTGCTTCATCACCGCGTTCGCCGTGGTGCCCTGGAACGCGTCGACCTCCTGCGCCACTTCCTCGGTCTTGTCGTGGTTGACGTAGTCGTTCTGCGCGAACGACACGCCTCCCTTGAAGCCGGTCACCTGTATCCAGGACGTGCTCTCCAGCCTGGTGCAGTCCGGCTTCGCGGTGCTCCGGTCGGCGGGGGAGAGGAACTGGCCGCCGCTGTCGGAGGCGCCGTCGGCCTCGGGGGCGAACCCGGAGGGGAAGACCGACGCCGGCGCCAGCGCCTTCTTCAGCTGCGTACCGGTGGCGAGACCGGCGTTCAGGTCCTTCGCCTTGGCCGGCTTGGCGCCGGTGCCCCCGTTGTCGGACGAGGAACCGGACGAACAGGCGGTGAGGGCCAGCGGGAGCGCCGCGACGACGAGGAGCGTGGCGACACGGGGGGTGAGGCGCATGACAGTCCTTCAGGAGAGCCGGGTGGTACGGGGATGTGTGTACGGCGAGCCGAACGGCAAGTCGTACGGCGTCCGGACCGGTCCGGCTGCGCGGGGTCGGGCCCGGGCAG
Organism: Streptomyces barringtoniae; assembly: GCF_020819595.1. Lineage (GTDB taxonomy): Bacteria > Actinomycetota > Actinomycetes > Streptomycetales > Streptomycetaceae > Streptomyces > Streptomyces barringtoniae. The sequence continues at coordinate 70,307 of NZ_JAJHNP010000024.1, read as the reverse complement.
CCGGAGCCGGTGGGACAGGTGCGGTGCGCGTGTGCGCGGTGGGGGGCGATGCGCGGGTGCGGTGCGGTGCGCGGTTGGAGCGGTGTGCGGTGCGCGACGGTGGGACGGCCCGGGTCAGGCCGTCTTCTTCCAGTCGCCGCAGCCGTTGGTCTTGAAGTAGGCGTCACTCGGGCTGATGGTGACGACGGCCGTGCCGGTCACGTTGTCGTTGGCGATGACCGAGTTCAGCCCGTGCGCGGCGTCCTTGGTGCGCTCCCAGTAGCAGTTGTCGTCGGCCGTGTTCCCGGTCGACCGGTAGGTGCCCGGCGCGATGTCGGTGCCGACCTTGAACATGCCGCCGTCGCCGTCCATCGAGGAAGCGGGCGTGCCCTTCGCCTTGGGGTCGACGGCCTCCCAGTCCTTGCAGCCGGTGGACTTGAAGATCTTGTCGGTGGGCTTGATGGTCACGTAACTCGTACCGGTGACGTTGTCGTTGGCGAGCAGCGACTCCATCTCGCCCTTCGCGTCCTTGGCGCGCTCCCAGTAGCACATGTCGTCGGTGTTGCCGGTGGTGCGGTAGAGGCCCGGCTTCACGTCCGAGCCGACCTGGTACTCACCGTCGCCGGCGATGGCGGCGGCCTTTTTCTTGTCCTTGGCGCCGCCGTGCGTGTGCTCCGCGGAGGCGGAAGAGCCCTTGCCGCTGCCGCCGGAACCGCCGTCCTTGCCGCTGCTGCCGGCGTTCGCCGACACGGCACCGATGACGACGACCCCCACGACGGCGCCCAGCGCGACCTTGGCCTTCATGCCCATGGCGAATCCCTCCCCAAAGCGGCGGCCTCCCCCTCCGGTGGCCACTCGTTCGCTGGGTCAATAAGAGCAGAGCCTGTGAACCGAGTCAACACGGTTCACAGGCGTGGAGCAGTACACGGCGTGAATGCACGGATCATGTGTACGCCGGTATGCTCGGCACACACGGGACGAGGGGAGCGGGGCCGGTGCAGGACAACGCGACAGAGGTGACCGCGGCCGGAATCGCCCGGCTCGCCGGAGTGGGCCGGGCCGCCGTCAGCAACTGGCGCCGCAGGCACGCCGATTTCCCCAAACCGGTCGGCGGCACCGAGACCAGCCCGTCCTTCGCGCTCGCCGAGGTCGAGGCCTGGCTGCGCAAGCAGGGCAAACTCGCCGAGGTCCCGCTGCGGGAACGCGTCTGGCAGCAGCTCGTCGGACATCCCGAGGGCCCGCTGACCGCCCTGGTGCACGCCGGCTGCGTCCTGCTGCTGATCCACGAGCGCCCCACCGTCTGGCTCGACGCGAGCGCAGGCTCCGACGCGCGCCTCGCCGCGACGCTGCCGGGCGCGCTGGAGGAGGTGCTGGCGGCGCGTTTCGGCAGCGTGCGGGGGCGGCGGACCGGGCGTGGCGGTCCGGGGTCATCCGGTGTGAACTCAGGTGCCGCGGTACCGGGTGTGAACGCGACCCCTGGGACCGCCGGTGTGAACCCCGATCCCGCGACGCCGAGTGTGAACGCGGCGCTCACGCCCCCCGCTGTGAACTCCTCAGCGGCCGAGCAGCCTGTGAACACCCCACCAGCTGTTCACAGGACCACCGCCGTTCACGGTACCCCCACCACCCCCGCCACCCCCAGCACTCCCACCACCCCCACCTCAAGCGCCGCCACCGCAAACGCCCCCACCCCCCGCACCCCCGCCCTCCGCACCCCCACCGGCCCTCAACTTCTCCCCTCCGCCCCGCTCCTGCGGGGAGCGGCCGAGCTGGCCGCCGAGACCGGGGCGCGGCAGGCCTTCGAGTTCCTGCTGGGCCGGCACCTGGACGCCAACCCCCGCCAGTACACGCTCACCCCGGCCGAACTCGCCGGACTCATGGCCGACCTCGCCGGCCCCGCCCGCACCGTCCTGGACCCCGCCTGCGGCACCGGCGCCCTGCTGCGGGCCGTCGACACCCGCCCCGGCCAGGAGCTGTACGCCCAGGACAGCGCGCCCGACCTGGCCGCGCTCACCGCGCTGCGGCTCGCCCTGCACTCCCGGGCCGGCGTACGCGGAGCCGTCGGCGACACCCTTCGCGCCGACGCCCACCCCGAGCTGCGCGCCGACGCCGTGCTGTGCCATCCGCCGTTCAACGAGCGCAACTGGGGCCACGACGAACTCGCCTACGACCCCCGCTGGGAGTACGGCTTCCCGGCCCGCACCGAGTCCGAACTGGCCTGGGTGCAGCACGCGCTGGCCCGGCTGGCCGACGGCGGCTGTGCCGTGCTGCTCATGCCGCCGGCCGCCGCCTCCCGTCGCTCCGGGCGCCGCATCCGCGCCGACCTGCTGCGCCGGGGCGCGCTGCGGGCCGTGGTCGCGCTGCCGGTCGGGGCGGCACCGCCGTACAACATCCCGCTGCACGTGTGGGTGCTGCGCCGGCCCGACCGGACCCCGGCGTCGCCCGAGGTGCTGCTCGTGGACACCGGCAGGTTCGCCGGGGAGGGACGCGGCGGGCCGGACTGGCCGGCCGTGCGCGAGGCCGTGCTGGACGCCTGGCGTGCCTTCGAGCGCGCGGGGCGGCCGACGGATCGGCCGGGGCTCGCCCGTTCCGTGCCGGTCATCGAACTCCTCGACGACGACGTCGACCTGGCCCCCGCCCGCCATCTGCCCCCGGCGGCCGTGGCCGACGGCGCGGAGCAGCTCGCGGCGGTGCGCGAGCGCCTCGGTGAGACCCTGCGCCTGACCGGCGAGCTCACTCCGCCGCCCGCCGCCCCCGCACCGGGCGCGCGCTGGCCGCTCACCACCATCGGTGAACTCGCGCGCGGGGGCGCGCTGATGATGCGCACCGGAGGAAACGGCGGCCACGCGCGCGTGCCCGTCCTGACCGACCACGACGTCCTCGCCGCAGCGGCGCCCTCCGGGACGCTTCCGGAGAGCGAGGAGGAGGCTGTGCTGACCGAGCCGGGCGACGTCGTCGTACCGGTGCTGGGCGGCGGCTCGGTGGCACGCGTGATCGACGACGCGACGGGGGGCGCCGCCCTGGGGCGCAACCTCGTGCTGCTGCGCCCCGATCGCACGGCGCTCGACCCGTGGTTCCTCGCCGGGTTCCTGCGCGGCACCGCCAACAACCGGCAGGCCAGCAGCTACGCCTCCACCGCGACCCGGCTGGACGTGCGCCGACTGCAGCTGCCCCGGCTTCCGCTGGACGAACAACGGCGCTACGGCGCGCGTTTCCGCGCACTCGAGGAGTTCGAGCGGGCGCTGCGGCTTGCGGGCCGGCTCGGCGAGCAACTCGTGCGCGGGATGTACGACGGGCTGACGGACGGGACGGTGGCACCGGACTGAGGCCCCGGAGCGCGGCAACGGTTCGGTACACCCGGGACCGGCTGTCCCTGGCGGCCTATACGCTCGGACTCAGCACACACGTCCGTACGCATCAGGCCTCCAGGAGCAGCCATGCAAGGCCACGGCTACGCGCCGCCTCCGCCGCAGCCACCCTCGACCGGGGTGCTGGTCCTGTTGCGCGTGATCTTCGTGGCGTTGGCGTTCCTCAGCATCGGATTCCTGGCGTGGGCGGCCCCGCTGCGTGCGGCGATCGTGACCCGCAGGCCCGCCGAGTGGTGGTTCTTCGGCGGATCCGTGACCGTCCTCGGTATCTGCTTCGCACTCTTCAGCACCGACCACACCGACGACTTCAGCTCGGCGAACGGCAATCTGGGCATGAGCATGCTGCTGCTGAACGCCGTCGCCTGCGTCGCCTACTACCTCTACGCGGACATACGCCACTTCCATCGGCTCCGCCAGGCCTACGCCGGGCAGGTGCGGTTGGGGCCGGGCTACGCATACCCCCAGCCCGTCTCGCCGTTCACCGCGACGACCGCGCCGAGCAGGCCGAGCACGCCGCAACCCCCGTACGTCCCGGCCCCGATGCCCCACGTCCCCGCGCCCCAGCCGCACGTGCCCGCACCGCCCCAGCGCCCGGCGCCCACCCACATCGAGCAGGTCCGCGCCGAACTGGACGAGCTGAGCGACTACCTGCGCCAGCACGACGGCCGGCACGACGGCCGGCACGACGGTCACGAGGGCGGAAGGTGAGCGTGGCGGCAGGACGTGTCGTCGCCGGCCGGTACGAACTGTCCACGCTCATCGGACAGGGCGGCATGGGCCAGGTGTGGACGGCGTACGACCGGCGGCTGGACCGGCGCGTGGCCGTGAAGCTGCTGCGCCCCGACAAGGTGGCGGGCCAGGAGGCGGACGAACTGCGCCGCCGGTTCATGCGCGAGTGCCGGGTGACCGCGCAGGTGGACCACCCCGGCCTGGTGACCGTGCACGACGCGGGCAGCGAGGGCGAGGAGTTGTTCCTCGTCATGCAGTACGTCGACGGCGCCGACCTGTCCGACCACCTCGCCGAACACGATCCGTACCCGTGGCAGTGGGCGGTCGCGGTGGCCGCGCAACTGTGCGCCGTGCTGAGCGCCGTGCACGCCGTGCCGATCGTGCACCGCGACCTCAAGCCGCGCAACGTGATGGTGAAGCAGGACGGCACGGTCACCGTGCTCGACCTGGGCGTGGCCTCGGTCATGGACACCGACACCACCCGCCTGACCCACACCGGCTCCCCGATCGGCTCGCCCGCCTACATGGCGCCGGAACAGGCGATGGGCGGCGCGGTCGGCCCGTACACCGACCTGTACGCGCTCGGGGTGCTGTTGCACGAACTGCTCAGCGGCGACGTCCCGTTCGCGGGCTCGACGGCGCTCGGGGTGCTGCACCGGCACCTGTACGAGCCGCCGCTGCCCGTACGCCGTATCCGCCCCGAGGTCCCCGAGGCGCTGGAGCGGCTCGTGCTGCGCCTGCTCGCCAAGGACCCGCAGCACCGGCCGGCGTCCGCGCAGGAGGTGTACGAGGACCTGGCGGCGCTCCTGCCCGCGCGCGGGACGCCCACCGGGGCGCCCCTGGACCCCACGCGCCCCTTCCTGCGCCCGCACGCCCCCTGGCCGGACCGCGCGCGAACCCCCGCGCACCAGCCCGCCCCCGTCGCGCCGGCGCCGCCGGTGGCCGAGAAGCCCGACGTCGCCGCCGCCGTGGACGAGGTCAAGCGGCTGCTGGGGGAGGGGCGCATCACCCAGGCCGTGGACATCCTGGGCGCGATCCTGCCCGCCGCCGCCGAGCAGCACGGCGAGCACTCCCCGGTCGTGCGCACCCTGCGCAAGCAGTACGCGGCCACGCTCATGGACGACGGCCAGTACCGGCGCGCGCTGCCCGAACTGCGCCGCCTCGCCGACGAACGCGCCGCCGAGGCCGGCCAGGCCGACCCGCAGTCCCTGCGCTACCGCTACGAGGCCGCGCAGTGCCTGGAGCAGCTGGGCCAGCCGGCCGCCGCGCTCGCCGAGTACCGCGCGCTGCTGCCGTACTACGAGAACCAGTACGTCTCCGGCGACCCGCAGCTCGCCCACGACGTCCGCCGGCGCATCGGCCATCTGCTGCTCGCCCTCGGCGACCGGCCGTCCGCCCACGACACCCTCGCCCGGCTGCTGATGGACGTGGAGCGGCTGCACGGCCCCGGTTATCCGATGGCCCTGGAGATCCGGCGCACCCTGCAGTGGCTCGGACAGGTGCGCGGTTAAATATGCCGTTGCCCGGGAGGTTCCTGTGAACTGCCGTGGCACGGCATCGACGTAGGACACGCACGCACCAGGGGTGGGATTCATGGCCGGCCATCGGCAGTCGAAGAAGCGCAGATACATCACGTGGGCGGTGGCCGGGGCGGCCGTCGTCGCGGGCGCCGGTATAGCCGCCCAGACCTCCATGGCCGCCACCGCGTGGCCCGCACAGAAGACCTTCACCGGGCGTGCGTTCGACACCTGCACCGCGCCCTCGCTGTCCACGATGAAGGCCTGGCACACCGGCTTCTACGGTGCCGCCGCCGTCTACGTGGGCGGCAGGAACCGGGGCTGCGCCCAGCCCAACCTCACCGCCTCCTGGGTGAAGTCGGTCAGCTCCCTCGGCTGGAAGCTCGTCCCGATCTACGTCGGCGCGCAGCCGCCCTGCCAGTCCGGTTCCAACCCGGAGAAGCTGACCTCCGCCACCGCCGCCTCCCTCGGGGCGACGGACGCCGCCGACGCCGTGGCCAGGGCCTCCGCCCTGGGCATGAAGGCGGGCAGCGCGATCTACCTCGACATGGAGGCGTACGACACCACGAACACGTCGTGCAACGACGCCGTGCTGACGTATGTGCGCGCCTTCGACAAGGGGCTGCACGCCAAGACGTACCGCGCCGGCTACTACGGCTTCAGCAGTTCCAGCGCCAAGGCCATCGCCACCGCCACCGACAAGACGGACCTGCCGGGCAACCTCTGGTACGCGCTGTGGGACAAGAACAACACGACGACGGCGGACTGGCCGTGGGGCTCCACCCAGTTCACCAACCACAGCCGCGGCCATCAGTACATGGTCAACAGCAAGGAGTCGCACGGCGGGATCACGCTCACCGTCGACCGTGACGCGTGGGACGCGCCGGTGGCGATCACCGGCTGATCCGTGGGCGGCGCGCGCGGCGGTGCCCGAAGCGCGTGCGAATCGTTGGTCGAATGGGTTGGCCACGGCCTGCCCACTGCCTACCATCGATCACCGCAAGACTTTGTGCACCGTCGCACAATCTCCTCGGGAGGTTTCCTTGCACCGCCGCCGTCGCACCGCGCTCCTCCTCACCGCCGCGATCGCCGCCGCGGCACCCCTGCTGACCGCCTGCGGAAACGATGCGCACGCGGGTGCCGCGGCCGTCGTCGGCGGGCAGCGGATCACCGTCGCCCAGCTGGAGAGCCGGGTCGACGAGGTCCGCAGGGCACAGCGCGCCGCGGTTCCGGACGAGGCCCAGTACCAGCAGGTCCTCGCCTCCACCAGCAGTCTCACCCGGGACACCCTGCACAACATGGTCCTCGACCGGGTGCTGCACCGCGCCGCACAGGACGCGGGCATCACGGTCAGCCGCAAGGAGGTCGAGCAGATGCGCGCCGGGCTGGAGCAGCAGGCCGGCGGCGCCAAGGGGCTGCAGACGGCCTGGCTGCAGAAGTACGGCATCGCCCCGGCCCACCTCGACGACAACCTCCGGCTCCAGCTGGAGGCGCAGAAGCTGGCCCTGCAGCTCGGCACCGACACCACCCAGCCGGCCTTCTGGAAGGCACTGTCCAAGGCCTCCCGCGAACTGCGCATCGACGTCAACCCACGCTACGGCGCCTGGGACGTGCAGAAGAGCAGCCGCGTGGACGCGAAGACGCCGTGGGTGCGGGAGGTCACGACGGCGTCGGGCGGGCAGCCGGTTACGGCATAGGGCAGCCGGTCATACGTTCATATGATCGTCCCCGCCCTGTGGACAACCGAATCCGCTCTCTGCCGCCGTGGGTTACGTTCGGAGCGTGAACGCATCCAGCCCCGACCTCGCCGCCGCCGACCCCGGTCGCATCGTCCTGCTCACCACCAGCCACCGTGTCGCGCCCGGCCTGCTGTCCTGGCCCGCCTGGCAGGCCCTGCGCGGCGCCGACGCCGTACTGTGCGCGGACGGAGCGCATCCGCAGCTGCCGTATCTGCGGGAGGCCGGCATAGCGGTGGGGGAGGCGTCCCCCACCGCGCAGGAGCTGGTCGACGCCTGTGCGGGCGGTCGGACGGTGGTGGTCGTCGCCACCGGTGAGGGCGAGCCCGCGCTCACCGACGGCCTGGCCCGGCTGGCCGGCTCCGGCCGTGTCGCCATGCCGGAGCTGGAGCTGCTGCCGGCCTCCTACGACCTCCCCGGCGCCCGTCTGCTGGACCTCGTGCAGGTCATGGACCGCATTCGCGCCGAGTGCCCCTGGTCGTCCCGGCAGACCCACCAGGGGCTGGCGAAGTACGGCATCGAGGAGGCGTACGAGCTGGTCGAGGCGATCGAGGCCGGCGACCGCGAGGAGCTGCGCGAGGAACTGGGCGACGTCCTGCTCCAGGTCGTCTTCCACTCCCGGATCGCCGAGGAGCACCCCGACGCGCCGTTCTCCGTCGACGACGTGGCCGGCGGCATCGTCGCCAAGCTCGTCCACCGGCACCCGCATGTCTTCGGCGACGAGAAGGCCGAGACCCCGGAGGACGTCAAGGCGCACTGGCTGCGCACCAAGGCCGAGGAGAAGCGGCGCACCTCGGTCACGGAGGGCGTCCCGCTCGGCCAGCCCGGCCTGGCCCTCGCCGCCAAGCTCGCCTCCCGCGCGCGCGCGGCGGGCCTCGACGTGCCACTCCCGCAGGGCGAGGGCATCGGCTACCAGCTGCTGGCCCTCGCGGCCCGCGCCGAGACGCAGGGCGTGGACCCGGAGGCGGCCCTGCGCGCGGCGGCACGTGCGTACCGCGACGCCATCCGTGAGGCGGAGGGAGTACCCCCCGAGGCAATACCCACAGCCCCCGACGACCACCAGGACGCGGAGGCCCACCGGGAACCCGCTGACGGAGACGCCCCCGGACGATGACCGTGGCTCCAGGTGGTCATCGGGTTGCGGGGACTTACCGAGGCGACGACCGCGCCCCCGGCGGCTACTAGGACGCGGAGGCTCGCCGGCACCCCGCGGAGGAAGACGCCCGGAGGAGACGACCGCGGCCCCCAGCGGCCCCCGGATGCGGGCGGGATTCCCCGGGGGGAAGACGTCTCCGGCCCGGCCCGCGGAGGGACAGGCCCCGAGGCGACGACCCGGCCCGGGCGGCCACCGGGACTCGGAGGCTCGCCGGGGAGCCCGACGGGGGAAGACGCCCGGAGGAGACGACTGCGGCCCCCAGCGGCCCCCGGATGCGGAGGGGATTCCCCCGGGGGGAAGCCGCCCCCGGCCCGCCTTGCGGAGGGACACGCCGCGATGGCCTTCACCCTGCTGTTCGCCGGCTTCGAGACGACCGTCAACCTCATCGGCAACGGCACCTACGCCCTGCTCCCCCCCGCCCCGCGGAGGGACAGGCCCCGAGGCGACGACCCGGCCCGGGCGGCCGCCAGGACGCGGAAGCCACCCGCACCCCGCGGAGGAAGACGCCCCCGAGGCGATACCCACAGTCCCCGGCGGCCGCCAGGACGCGGAGGCCCGCTGGGATGCGGATACCGTCGAGGAGTGACCGACCAGCCCCGCCCCCAGACCGCCCCCGGCCCGGCCGCGGGCTCCGCTCCCGCCCTGTTCACCTGGGAGTTCGCCACCGACCCCTACCCCGCCTACGCCTGGCTGCGCGAGCACGCGCCGGTGCACCGGACGCGGCTGCCCAGCGGTGTCGAGGCCTGGCTGGTCACCCGGTACGCCGATGCCAAGCAGGCCCTCGCCGACCAGCGGCTGAGCAAGAACCCGGCGCATCACGACGAGCCCGCGCACGCCAAGGGCAAGACCGGCATTCCCGGTGAGCGCAAGGCCGAGCTGATGACCCATCTGCTGAACATCGACCCGCCGGACCACACCCGGCTGCGCCGGCTGGTCAGCAAGGCGTTCACCCCGCGCCGCGTCGCCGAGTTCGCGCCCCGGGTGCAGGAGCTGACCGACCACCTCATCGACCGGTTCGCGGCGAAGGGCTCCGCCGACCTCATCCACGAGTTCGCCTTCCCGCTGCCCATCTACGCCATCTGCGACATGCTCGGCGTCCCGCGCGAGGACCAGGACGACTTCCGGGACTGGGCCGGGATGATGATCCGGCACGGCGGAGGGCCGCGGGGCGGGGTCGCACGGTCGGTGAAGAAGATGCGCGGCTACCTCGCCGAGCTCATCCACAAGAAGCGCGAGGCGCTGCCCGCCGATCCCGTGCCCGGCGAGGACCTCATCTCCGGCCTCATCCGCGCCTCGGACCACGGCGAGCACCTCACCGAGAACGAGGCCGCCGCGATGGCCTTCATCCTGCTGTTCGCCGGCTTCGAGACGACCGTCAACCTCATCGGCAACGGCACCTACGCCCTGCTCACCCACCCCGCCCAGCGCGAGCGCCTCCAGGACTCCCTGGCCAGGAGGGAAACGGACCTCCTGGAGACCGGGGTGGAGGAACTCCTGCGCTACGACGGCCCGGTGGAGCTGGCCACCTGGCGGTTCGCCACCGAGCCGCTCACCATCGGCGGACAGGACATCGCGCCGGGGGACCCGGTGCTCGTGGTGCTCGCGGCGGCGGACCGGGACCCGCAGCGGTTCGCCGACCCGGACGTGCTGGACCTCGCCCGCCGCGACAACCAGCACCTCGGGTACGGCCACGGCATCCACTACTGCCTCGGCGCGCCGCTCGCCCGGCTGGAGGGCCAGACCGCGCTCGCCACTCTGCTCACCCGCCTGCCCGACCTGCGGCTGGCCGTCGATCCGGCCGACCTGAGATGGCGTGGCGGGCTCATCATGCGGGGCCTGCGCACCCTGCCCGTGGAGTTCACGCCGCTCCGGGCAGGCACCGCCGATCAGTAGTCCAGTCCCGCGAACCAGTCGCCACGGCCGGCCGGCGTCAGGTCGAGGAGGTGCCAGACCGGATTGAGGAGGTCGATGCCGCGCTGGTCGATGTCCTCGGCCATGCGGGGATGGGCGGAGTAGAAATGGCGGACCGTGCCGTCCGCGTCCCGGGTGAAGACGGAGACGGTGGAGTCCTGCACGCCGTTCTCGTCCTCGCTGCCCAGGTCGTACTTGAAGGTGCTGTCCCCGGCGCTCAGCAGCCGCAGCCGGGACCAGCCGCGGCCCCGGGCGTGCCGGCGCAGCGTGGGCAGGTCGGCGGCCGCGGTGACCACGAGGTCGGCGTTCCGGGCGATGTGGTGGGCGACGCCGTTGAAGCCGTCGATCCACAGGGTGCACATCGGGCACGGGTCGGTCTGCCGTTTGCCGTACATGAAGTGGTAGACGATCAACGGGCGGTCCGGGCCGGTGAACAGTTCGCTCAGCCGCACCTCGCGGACGGGAGTGTCGCCGGCGTCGAGCTCGGCGGGGCCCTCGAGGAAGACGTAGTCGTCGACCTCGGCGCCCTGCGGAAGCGCTCTGCGCAGGGCCGCGACCTGCTCGCGGTGCCGCATGAGTTCGATCTCGGCGCTGCGCAGCTCCTCGCGGGCGGCGAGGTAGTCCGCGGACTCTCCGGACAACCGGGTGTGCCGCAGCATCGTGTCCTCCTGGGTGGGAAGCCCCCCGGATCGGGTCCAGTCCATGGTTCCGGCCCGATCGCGCGCCGGGCGTGAGGCGTCGCCGTTCCCGGCGGGTGACAAAGTCGCCCTTCCCGACGGGTGACAAAGGGGACGGCAGGGGACAATCGGCCGCCGCGCAGGACGAGATGACAAACTTTCAACTCTGTGATCTTCACGTGATCTGCGCGGCATGAACTTGTGACAAGTGATCGTCTGCCGCTACGTTCACCCATCAGTGTGGCGGCCCGGCTTCGGCTGCCGCGCCGGTTCTGCTGTCGCACGAAAGGCTTCCGCATGCTCTCCGGGAACGGTCGTCACCGTCGCCCCCGTCAGGCTCCGGCCCTCCTCGTCGCGGCCGGCGTGACCGGCTCCGCCATCGCAATCCCGCTGCTCGGCGCCGCCAGTGCGCACGCGGCCGACGGAACCACGTGGGACAAGGTCGCCGAATGCGAGAGCGGCGGTTCCTGGAGCGCGGACACCGGAAACGGCTACTACGGCGGTCTGCAGATCTCGCAGGGCGACTGGGCCAAGTACGGCGGCACGCAGTACGCCGAGACCGCCGACCAGGCCAGCCGCTCCCAGCAGATAGCCGTCGCCGAGAAGATCCTCGCCGACCAGGGCACCAAGCCGTGGGCCACCTGTGCCCTGCTCTCCGGGCTGACCTCCGACTCCGCCTCGGTCGACGTCGACACCGGCGTCGGCGGCTCCGGCGGCAGTGACGGGTCGACCGGTGCGTCCGGCTCGGCCCAGGGCTCCGACTCGTCCGGTCTGCCTGATTCGTCCTCACCCGGCTCCGATTCGGGCTCGGGTTCGGACTCCGGCTCCCTCTCCGCCTCGGGTTCGGACTCCTCCGGCTCCGCCGCGGACTCCAGCGCCACGCCGACCCCGAGCCCGGGCAAGGACACCGCCGGCACCCCCGGTACGGTCGACGGCTCCGCCGGAACCAGCACCCCCAAGTCCGACAAGACAGACAAGTCAGGCTCGCACGACGGCGGAAACCCGCAGGGGTCCGACAGCTCTCCCGCGGCGACACCAGGTACCGACAACTCGGACAATTACCAGCAGAGTGCCGGTTCTTGGAGCCTGGTCGACACCGGCGCGCTCGGCAATGGCGGACGCCATCGCGGCGAAAGCGCGGACGAAAACGTGACAAACGGTCAGAACACCACTCCTTCGGGCCGTCACGCCAGCCGCGAACCGGGCACCTACACGGTCCGTGAGGGCGACTCCCTCGCCTCCATCGCCGACTCGCTTGGCGTCGACGGCGGGTGGCATGCCCTCTATGTCGGCAACGAGAAGGTCATCGGCGCCGACCCGGACCACATCGCCGCCGGTCAGACCCTGAACGTCCCTGCCGAAAAGGGCAACGACTAGCGGAAGTTGACGCCCCACTTCGCGGCTGATGTCCGGTTTGGTGAAAGTGTGGGATGAGTCTCAGAAGCCCTGATCGTCTTTGAAATTCCGTCGATCGCATGTCTACGGTCAGGACCGCTCGTCACCACGAGCCCCGGCAGCCGCAACGCCGAATCCTGCCAGCGGCTGCCCGGGAACAGTCGTCGCGTCAAGCGCCGTAGGCAGGAGCGGGGGACCCAAGGTAAGCGCCGGGCCCAGCGGTTGACGCTGGACCGGCTTGGGGTGAAGCCGCGTCTCGCGAGAGCGAGTGCGCGGCCGGGCAACTCAACCGGCCCGAACCCGACAGCTCACCTCGCAGGCGTCGGTGAGGGGATCGATCCATGCTGTTTTCCGGCAAGGGCAAGCACCGTCGCCCGTCCAAGGCCGTCCGCGCCATCACGCTCGCCGGTGTCACCGGCGCCGCCGTCGCCGCCCCGCTGATGGCGGCCGGCAACGCCTCCGCCGCCACCGCCTCCGAGTGGGACGCGGTCGCCCGGTGCGAGTCGGGCGGCAACTGGTCCATCAACACCGGCAACGGCTTCTACGGCGGTCTGCAGTTCACCAACTCCACCTGGGCCGCGTACGGCGGCACCGCCTACGCCGCGCGTGCCGACCTCGCCACCAAGGCGCAGCAGATAGCCGTCGCCGAGAAGGTCCTCGCGGGCCAGGGCAAGGGCGCCTGGCCGGTCTGCGGCACGGGCCTGTCGGGCACCCCGTACGGCGGCTCGGCCCCGGCGGCGACCACCAAGAGCACCACCACCAAGAGCACCACCACCCGCTCCACCGACCAGCAGGCCGCCACCCGCTCCACCACGCGCAAGGCCCCGTCGGCGAGCAAGACCGTCACCACTCCGACCGGCAAGAAGGTCAAGAAGGGCGACGGCGAGTACAAGGTCGTCAAGGGCGACAGCCTCAGCGCCATCGCCGAGAAGCACGGCGTGAAGGGCGGCTGGCAGAAGCTGTTCGAGCTGAACAAGGACATCGTCCAGGACGCCAACCTCATCTACCCGGGCCAGCAGCTGCACCTGAAGTGACACCTGGCCCCGAGCGGACCCAAGTGCCCTCACATCCCCGGCCCGCACACTGAAGGCCTCGTGAGGGCCACCCCCGTCCCCACGGGCTCCCCGCCCCGGCGCGTGTTCCCCCGTACGCGCCGGGGCGGGGTTTTTTCTGCCTGCTTTCCCCACTCTTCACCTCGGCCTCATCCGGAGGCCCCTTTGTTCCGTCGGTGAACAATAGGTACCGTCTGCGTGTCCTTCCCGTCCACGGGACGGTCGGTCGGTGGCCGACGGCCCGGGGACGGTTAGGCTCTAGTCGCAAGGCGCGGCCGTCAGGTACACGCCCCGCACTTCCAGCGTCACATCCCAAGAAGGAGATGCTCGTGCCGTCCATCGACGTCGTCGTAGCCCGGGAAATCCTGGACTCCCGAGGCAACCCCACGGTCGAGGTCGAGGTCGGCCTCGACGACGGCAGCACGGGTCGTGCCGCCGTCCCGTCCGGCGCCTCGACGGGCGCCTTCGAGGCCATCGAGCTGCGCGACGGTGACCCCAACCGCTACCAGGGCAAGGGCGTCGAGAAGGCCGTCCTCGCCGTCATCGAGCAGATCGGCCCGGAGCTGGTCGGCTACGACGCCACCGAGCAGCGCCTGATCGACCAGGCCATGTTCGACCTGGACGCCACCGACAACAAGGGCTCCCTCGGCGCCAACGCCATCCTCGGCGTCTCCCTCGCCGTCGCCCACGCCGCGTCCGAGGCGTCCGACCTCCCCCTCTTCCGCTACCTGGGCGGCCCCAACGCGCACCTGCTGCCGGTGCCGATGATGAACATCCTCAACGGCGGCTCGCACGCGGACTCCAACGTGGACATCCAGGAGTTCATGATCGCCCCGGTCGGCGCGGAGTCCTTCTCCGAGGCCCTGCGCTGGGGCACCGAGGTCTACCACACGCTGAAGAAGGTCCTGAAGAGCAAGGGCCTGTCCACCGGCCTCGGCGACGAGGGCGGCTTCGCCCCGAACCTCGGCTCCAACCGTGAGGCCCTCGACCTCATCATCGAGGCCGTCAAGGAGGCCGGCTACGCCCCCGGCCAGCAGATCGCCCTCGCGCTCGACGTGGCCGCCTCCGAGTTCTACAAGGACGGCAAGTACCTCTTCGAGGGCAAGGAGCGCTCCGCCGCCGAGATGACGGAGTACTACGAGGAGCTCGTCGCGGCCTACCCGCTCGTCTCCATCGAGGACCCGCTGTTCGAGGACGACTGGGCCGGCTGGAAGGTCATCACCGACCGTCTCGGCGACAAGGTCCAGCTGGTCGGCGACGACCTGTTCGTCACCAACCCCGAGCGCCTCGCCCGCGGCATCGAGGAGGGCACCGCCAACGCCCTGCTCGTGAAGGTGAACCAGATCGGCTCGCTGACCGAGACCCTGGACGCCGTCGAGCTGGCCCAGCGCAGCGGCTACAAGTGCATGATGTCCCACCGCTCCGGCGAGACCGAGGACGTCACCATCGCCGACCTCGCCGTCGCCACCAACTGCGGCCAGATCAAGACCGGCGCCCCGGCCCGCTCCGAGCGCGTCGCCAAGTACAACCAGCTGCTGCGCATCGAGGAGATCCTCGACGACGCCGCGGTGTACGCCGGCCGCAGCGCGTTCCCCCGCTTCAAGGGCTGAGCCGACCCGGGCTAAGTCTTAGCCAGTCATACGTACGTCCCCGTACCCGGTCCCGTACCGTGTCCGGGGACGTACGCACGTGTGAGACTCGGACACAAGGGGAGCGGAGGACCGATGGCCGTGAGGGACCGGGACCGTTTCTCCACCGCGACCAGGCTGCGGCTGCTCGGCGAGCAGACGGCGGCCCGGGTCTACCGCTCACAGACCAGGCGCCAGGCCCGCCGCTCCCGGCTCACCGGCCGCGCGGCGCTGCTCGCGCTGGTGCTGTGCTCGCTGATCGTCGCTCTCGCCTATCCGATGCGGCAGTACGTCTCCCAGCGCGCGCAGATCTCCGACCTCCAGCGGCAGCAGGAGCAGGCCCGCAAGCGGGTCGAGCAGCTGCGCGACCTCAAGGCGCGCTGGCAGGACGACTCCTACGCCGAGCAGCAGATCCGGCGCCGGCTGCACTATGTGATGCCCGGCGAGACCGGGTACGTCGTCATCGACCCCGGTGCGGCCAAGCAGTCCCGCACCGACCTCAGGGCCGCCCGCCGGCCCTGGTACGCGAACGTCTGGGACGGCGTCGACAAGTCCGACGCCTCCGACCAGTAATCGATAGAAAGCCGACCTGAAGCAGTCATGGAAACGCCCCCGCCCGCCACGCCGCGCACAGAGCCCACCGACGCGGACGTCGAGGCCTTCAAGCAGCAGCTGGGCCGCCCGCCGCGGGGCCTGCGGGCCATCGCGCACCGCTGCCCGTGCGGTCAGCCGGACGTCGTGGAGACCGCCCCCCGGCTGCCCGACGGCACGCCCTTCCCGACGACGTTCTACCTGACGTGCCCGCGTGCCGCCTCGGCGATCGGCACGCTGGAGGCGGACGGCGTCATGAAGGAGATGACGGAACGCCTCCAGAACGACCCCGAGTTGGCCGCGGCCTACCGTGCCGCCCACGAGGACTACATCGCGCGCCGGGACGCCATCGAGGTCCTGGAGGGCTTCCCCAGCGCCGGCGGCATGCCGGACCGTGTGAAGTGCCTGCACGTGCTGGTCGCGCACTCGCTGGCCGCCGGCCCGGGGGTCAACCCGCTGGGCGACGAGGCGATCGCGATGCTGCCGGAGTGGTGGCGCAAGGGACCGTGCGTGCAGCCGCTTCAGGCGCCCGACCCGGCGGACGAGCACCCCGGTGAGGAGGGTGCCGTCCTCGACCCCGCCGAGGTCCGCAGCGGCTTCTTCGCGTACCGGCCGATGGTTCCGGAGGGCTTCTTCAGGGTCGCCGCCGTCGACTGCGGCACGAACTCCATCCGGCTGCTCGTCGCCGACGTCAACCCGGCCACCGGTGAGCTGCTGGAGCTGGACCGGCGCATGACGATCGTGCGGCTCGGCCAGGACGTGGACCGCACCGGCCGGCTGGCGCCGGAGGCGCTGGAGCGGACCTTCGCCGCCTGCCGCGAGTACGCCGGGGTGATCCGTGAACTCGGTGCCGCCCGGGTGCGTTTCGTCGCCACCTCCGCCTCCCGCGACGCCGAGAACCGGGACGACTTCGTGCGCGGGGTGCTGGACATCCTCGGCGTCGAGCCGGAGGTGATCAGCGGCGACCAGGAGGCCGAGTTCTCCTTCACCGGTGCCACCAAGGAACTCAAGGGGCGCGAAGACCTCACCAGGCCCTACCTGGTGGTGGACATCGGCGGCGGTTCCACCGAGTTCGTCGTCGGCGACGACCGTGTGCGGGCGGCGCGGTCCGTGGACGTCGGCTGCGTACGGATGACGGAACGTCACCTGGTGCGGGACGGCAAGGTCTCCGACCCGCCCACCGAGGAGCAGGTCGCCGCCATGAGGGCCGACATCGAGGCGGCCCTGGACCTCGCCGAGGAGACGGTCCCGCTGCGCGAGGCGCACACCCTGGTGGGCCTCGCCGGGTCCGTCACCACCGTCTCGGCCATCGCGCAGGAGCTGCCCGAGTACGACTCCGAGCGCATCCACCACTCCCGCGTCTCCCGCGACCGGGTCCGCGAGATCACCGAGTGGCTGCTGCGCTCCACGCACGCCGAGCGCGCCGCGATCCCGTCCATGCACCCGGGCCGGGTCGACGTCATCGGCGCGGGCGCCCTCGTGCTGCTCGCGATCATGGAGCGGATCGGCGCCGAGGAGGTCGTGGTGAGCGAGCACGACATTCTCGACGGCATCGCCTTCAGCGCGGCCGAAGCGGCGGCATCGGGCAAGGAGGCCGCCGGCCTGCGATGACGTGGAGCGGCCCCGGTCCTCCTGGGGAGGAACGGGGCCCGTCGCCTGGGCCCGAGCGGGCCGGCCGTCAGTTGCAGAGCAGGACGATGAGGCCTTCGCACCCCCCGTCGTCGTCATCGGAGTCGTGGTGCCCGCCGGAGCCCCGGTGCTCGTCGTGGCCGCCGGAGCCCCCGTGCTCGTCATGGCCGCCTGCGGGGGCGGCGGCCTTGGCGGTGAGGTGAGTGGCGGGGGCCGCGGCGACGGCGGAGGCGGCCGTGGCGGTTCCCGCCGCGAGGGCGACACCCAGGACCGCGCCGACCGCGCCTATTCGCGAAAGGGCCTTCTTGAAGGCCGTCTGTGAAGTGCTCATGCAGGCACGCTATGTGCCACTCTGCCCTGCATCGCGCGGTGTGTGACCGACCGGGTGAACACGGGCCCGCCCAGCGGTCCGGCCGGGTGAAGCCCTGTTGTCCGGCTCTCATTTGTTACTGATGGGTAGCCACTGCTGAGCAGGTCGGATAACGTTTGAGCAGCCTCCGGGCCGCCCGTCGGGCATCCTTCGGGCCTCGCGATGACGTCGCGTCGAAAACCTTCGTGAAGTTCTTCACAAGGATTTCGGCCAGGTCGGGGCGCGGAAGGCGGTCCGTTGACCCTTTCAGGGTGCCAAGGGGCCCTTGAACATGTTCAGATTGGTGGTGTACGGCACCTTCGGATCGCGTGTCGACGGAGGTGTTTCGGGCGACTCACGCCCCCGTCCGTCACCGAGAGAGGCAGCTCACGCGGCCTTGACAACGACCCAAAGGGTGCCGCGGTTCCCCTCGCCGGTCATGATCTGCGTCACGCGGGCCGCGCAGTGTAGCACAGGCCCTGTCGGAGCTTGTGAAGGGGCGCACGAGCGACCCCCCATCCGCGGGTGGATACTCGATGGCATGAGCACCACGGAGCGTCCCAGGATCCTCGTAGTAGGCGGTGGGTACGTAGGCCTGTACGCAGCTCGGCGCATTCTCAAGAAGATGCGCTACGGCGAGGCGACCGTCACGGTCGTCGACCCCCGGTCGTACATGACCTACCAGCCCTTCCTCCCCGAAGCCGCCGCCGGCAACATCTCCCCTCGCCACGTCGTCGTCCCGCTGCGGCGCGTGCTGCCGAAGGCGGAGGTCCTCACCGGTCGGGTCACCACCATCGACCAGGACCGCAAGGTCGCCACGATCGCCCCGCTGGTCGGCGAGGCGTACGAGCTGCCCTTCGACTACCTCGTCATCGCGCTCGGCGCCGTCTCCCGCACCTTCCCGATCCCCGGCCTCGCCGAGCAGGGCATCGGCATGAAGGGCATCGAGGAGTCCATCGGCCTGCGCAACCACGTGCTGGAGCAGCTGGACAAGGCCGACTCCACGACCGACGAGGAGATCCGCCGCAAGGCGCTCACCTTCGTCTTCATCGGCGGTGGCTTCGCGGGTGCGGAGACCATCGGCGAGGTCGAGGACATGGCCCGGGACGCGGCCAAGTACTACAAGAACGTGTCCCGCGAGGACATGCGCTTCATCCTCGTCGACGCCGCCGACAAGATCCTCCCCGAGGTCGGCCCCAAGCTTGGCCAGTACGGCAAGGAGCACCTCGAGGGCCGCGGCGTGGAGATCTACCTCTCCACCTCCATGGACTCCTGCGTCGACGGCCACGTGGTGCTGAAGAACGGCCTCGAGGTCGACTCCAACACGATCGTGTGGACCGCCGGCGTCAAGCCGAACCCGGCCCTGTCCCGCTACGGTCTGCCGCTCGGCCCGCGCGGCCACGTCGACTGCGAGCCCACGCTCCAGGTCAAGGGCACGGACTACATCTGGGCCGCCGGTGACAACGCGCAGGTCCCGGACCTCGTCGGCCGCAAGGCGGGCAACGAGAACGCCTGGTGCCCGCCCAACGCCCAGCACGCGCTGCGCCAGGCCAAGGTGCTCGGCGACAACGTGGTCTCCGGCATGCGGGGCTTCCCGCAGAAGGAGTACGAGCACGCCAACAAGGGTGCGGTGGCCGGTCTCGGCCTGCACAAGGGCGTGGCGATGATCGTCATGGGCAAGATGAAGATCAAGCTCAAGGGCCGCCTCGCCTGGTACATGCACCGTGGCTACCACGGCATGGCGATGCCGACCTGGAACCGCAAGATCCGCATCTTCGCCGACTGGACGCTCGGCATGTTCCTCAAGCGCGAGGTCGTCTCCCTGGGCGCCATGGAGAACCCGCGCGAGGAGTTCTACGAGGCCGCGAAGCCCGCACCGGTCGCTGCCGCCAAGACCGAGGAGAAGGCCAAGGCCTCCTGACCCGGGCCGGCTGAACACGCCGAAGGGGCCGCCTGCCATCCGTGGTGCGGGCGGCCCCTTCGGCGTGTGCGTCCCCGGCCCCGGCCCGCCGGGGCCGGGGACGCACTCCGGTCAGATGGACACGGCGGAGCCCTCGGCCCGGGGGCCGTGCTCCGGGGCCTTGATGCTGTCGAGCACCTGCCGGTAGTCCTGGTCGACGGCGTGCCGCTGGTCGTCGGTGCCGACGATCATGACCATCATCGCCTGCTCACCGTGGTCGACCATGCGGATGTGCCCCGTCCTGCCGTCGGCGCCGACGAGCCTGGCCTCCAGATAGTGGTCGCCGTCCTTGGTGCCGTCATGGACGTCGGTGCTGCGCAGCCTGGCGCCGACATCGCCGCTGTTGTAGCCGTCCACCGCGCCCTTGAGACCCGTCTTCAGGTCCCACGGCTTGTCCGGGGCCTTGCCGGGCCCGTCGAAGACCGAGAAGCCCATGGCCCCGTATCCGGTCGGCACCAGGTAGGAGCGGCTGTTGACCCCGTGCGCGCTGTACTTCTGCACCACGGGCTTTCCCGGGAGCCGGACGGTGATGCCGCTCGGGCTGTCGGTGATCTGCTTCCACCGGGGGGCGGCATCGGGGTGGCCTGCGGTGGTGACGGCGGCGGTGTGCGGAGCCGCCGGGGCGGCGAACGCGCTGCCGGCCGACAGCCCACCTGCGGTGATCACCGTCGTCGAGGCGGCGAGCAGGGTCAGGCGCTGGAACTTGGAGAGACGAACCATGGCAATGCACATCCGTTGCGGAGAGGGGGAAGCCGGGTACGTCATCCATTACGGCCCGGTTCCCTCAGGCGCGTCATGCCCCTGCAAGTCGTGACTTGACCGACGGGCGGTGCTTCCCGCACACTCCGCGCCCCATCTGCATGGCATATGCAACTATTTTGCTCGGTTGTAACTCCTTTGCGGGACTGCGCCGAACGGCCAACGGTGTTTACGTGGTTACCGGCATCCGGGATCTCGTCTTGGAGGTGTGCGCCATGGCCGACGCCGCGTCGCGGCTGAGGAGTCTTGCCGAGCAGCTGCTGGGAACCCCGCTCCCGCTACGGATCCGTGCCTGGGACGGGTCGCAGGCCGGGCCGCCGGGTGCGCCGGCGCTCGTCGTACGCAACCGCCGGGCCCTGCGCCGCATGCTGTTCAAACCGGGCGAGCTGGGCCTCGTCCGCGCGTGGGTCGCCGGCGACCTGGACATCGAGGGCGACCTGTACACCGCGCTCGAGGCCCTGGCCGGACTGGTGTGGGAGCGCGGCGAGGACGCCCCCGGCGTTCTGCAGGCCCTGCGCGACCCCGCCGTCCGGGCCGCCGCCCGCGAGCTGCTGAGGCTGGCCGGGCCCCCGCTCCCGCCCGCCCCGCCGCGCGAGGAGGTCCGCAGGGCGCGCCGGCATCTGCACACCCGGCGCACCGACAGGCAGGCCATCAGCCACCACTACGACGTCGGCAACGACTTCTACGAGATCGTCCTCGGCTCCTCCATGGTGTACTCCTGCGCCTACTGGGAGGACGGCGGAACCCTGGAGACCGCCCAGCGCGACAAGCTCGAACTCGTCTGCGTCAAACTCGGGCTGACCCCTGGTCAGCGGCTGCTGGACGTCGGCTGCGGCTGGGGCTCGATGGCCGTCCACGCGGCCCGCGAGCACGGCGTGAACGTCGTCGGGGTCACCCTGTCGCAGGAGCAGGCGGCATACGCCCGCAAGCGCGTCGCCGACGAGGGGCTGACCGACCGGGTGGAGATCAGGGTCCAGGACTACCGGGACGTGACGGACGGCCCCTTCGACGCCATCTCCTCCATCGGCATGGCGGAGCACGTCGGCGCCGCACGCTATCTGGAGTACGCCCGCCGGTTGCACGACCTGCTCAAGCCCGGCGGGCGGCTGCTCAACCACCAGATCGCCCGCCGCCCCCAGCGCGACGAAACGGCGTACTCCGTGGACGAGTTCATCGACGCCTACGTCTTCCCGGACGGCGAACTCGCCCCCATCGGCAGCACCGTCACCCAGCTGGAGCTCGCCGGGTTCGAGGTGCGCGACGTGGAGTCCCTGCGCGAGCACTACGCCCGCACCCTGCGCCGGTGGGTCGCCAACCTGGAGGGGGAGTGGGGCCGCGCGGTCCGCCTCACCAGCCCCGGCCGGGCCCGCGTCTGGCGGCTGTACATGGCCGCCTCGGCGCTCGCCTTCGAACGCAACCGGATCGGCGTCAACCAGGTCCTGGCGGTCCGCAGCCCGGAGTCGGGCGTGTCCGGGCTGCCGCTGCGCACCCGCACCTGGAACACCTGACCCGGGTACGGCAGAAGGGGGGCCCTTTTCCCGGGCCCCCCTTCACCGTCGTACCACCGCTACTCGGCCTTGATCGCCGCCAGCATGTTCAGCCTGGCCGCGCGCCGGGCCGGCCACAGCGCGGCGAGGACGCCGACCGTGCCCGCCAGCAGCAGGAAGACCGCCATCCGGCCCCAGGGCAGGACCAGTTCGTACGTCGGCATCTTGGTGCCCAGCAGCTCACCGGCCGCCCAGCCGAAGAACACGCCCAGGCCGATGCCGAGCACCCCGCCGAACAGGGAGATCACCAGGGACTCCAGGCGGACCATCCGCTTGACCGCCTTGCGGTCCAGGCCGATCGCGCGGAGCATGCCGATCTCCTGGGCGCGCTCGAAGACCGACATGGCCAGGGTGTTGATGACCCCGAGGACAGCGACGATCACCGCCATGCCGAGCAGGCCGTAGAGCATGTTCAGCATCGTCGTGAAGATCTGCGCGATGCTGTTGGAGATGTCCTGCTTGTCCTGGATCTTGATGGCCGGGTTGGTGCCGAGGACCTTCGTCAGCCGGGTCTTCGTCGCCTCGGAGGCGCCGCCCGCCGTCTTGACCATGACCTGCATGTCGGCCGGGTCCTTCAGGTGCGGGGTGAGGACCTTGTTGTCGAGCATGATGCCGTTGATCATGTCGTTGCCCTCGTAGACGCCGGCGACGGTCAGCTGCCGTGACCGGCCGTCCTCGAAGTGCGCCGTGACGTGCGAACCGGGCGCCCAGCCGTTCTCCTTGGCCCGGTCCTTGTCCACGACGATCTGCGAGCCGCCCACCGTGAACGTGCCCTCGTCCACCTTCAGGTCGGTCAGCTTCCCGATGGCCGAGCCGTTGACGCCGGTCAGGAACTCGGTCTTGCCGTCGATGCGGGACTCGGCGTTGCGCAGCGGGCTGCTGGCGGTGACGCCGTCGGCGGCGGCGAGCCTGGTCGCCACGTCCGGGGAGAGCGGGGAGCGGTTGGCCATCGAGACGACGTAGTCCGCGCGGATCGCCGAGGAGGCCATCTTGTCGATCGCGGTCTGCAGGCTGCCCGCCATCACCGTCATGCCGGTGATCAGGGTCAGGCCGATCATCAGCGCGGAGGCGGTGGCCGCCGTACGGCGCGGGTTGCGCACCGAGTTCTGGCGGGCCAGCTTGCCCGAGACACCGAAGGCACGCAAGGCCGGGGCGGCGGCCGCGATCAGCGGTCGGGACAGCAGCGGGGTCAGGATGAACACGCCGATGATGAGCAGGACCGCGCCGATGCCCATCGGGCCCTGGGCGGAGTCGGTGTCCATCGACGTGGCCGCGAGGACCACCGCGACGCCGGCCGCCGCGAACAGCGCGCCGAGCGTGTTGCGCAGCACCAGCGACTTGGTGGTGGCCTTGGCGTGTACGCTGCTCATCGCCGCCACCGGCGGGATCTTCGCGGCCCGGCGGCCGGGCAGCCAGGCGGCCAGCATGGTGATGAGGATGCCGACCGCGAGGGCGGCCACCACGGTGCCGGGGCTGATCACCAGCGGCCCGTCGGGCACGCTCGCGCCGAAGGAGCCCAGCAGCGAGCGCAGGCCCGCGCCGATGCCGACGCCGGCGGCGAGCCCCGCCACACCGGCGACCGCGCCGACCGCGAACGCCTCGATGAGCACCGAGCGGGTCACCTGGCGGCGGGAGGCGCCGACCGCGCGCAGCAGGGCCAGTTCGCGGGTGCGCTGGGCGACCAGCATGGTGAAGGTGTTGGCGATGATGAACGTGCCGACGAACAGCGCGATACCGGCGAACACCAGCAGGGCCTGCTTCAGGCCGCTCATGGAGTCGGCGATCTGCTTGGCCTGGTCGTCGGCGAGCTGCTTTCCGGTGGTGGTCTCCGCCAGGTGCGCGGGCAGGGCCTTGTCCAGGCCGGCCTTCAGCGCGGTCTGGCTGGTGCCGGCCGCGGCCTTGACGTCGATCTCGTCGTACGTGCCCTTCTTGCCGAACAGCTTCTGCGCGGTCGGGGTGTCGAACAGGGCGAGGCTGCCGCCGGCGGAGACGTTGCCGTCGTCGGTGGTGAAGATGCCGGCGAGGGTCGGGGTGAGGACCGGGCCGTTCACGGACAGGCGCACGGTGTCGCCGACCCGGTAGCCGGCGCGCTCGGCGGTCTTGGAGTCGAGCAGCACCTCGCCCGCGCCGTGCGGGGCGTGGCCGCTGACCAGCGGGTACCGGGCGTCCTTGGTGCCCCAGTAGTTGCCGCCGTTGGACTGCCAGTCGCCGCCCGCCAGTTTGCCGTCCTTGTCGGCGACGGCGGTGAAGCCGCTGACGACACCGGTCGCGGAGGCGGCGCCCGGGACCTTCGCGGCCTTGTCCAGCGTGGCCCGGGTCAGGTCGGACAGCTTGCCGACCTGGTCGCCCCTGGACTCCTGGTACTTGGGCCGTACGGCGACGTCGACCTGGTCGAAGCCCTTGGCGGAGCTCTTCTGGTAGGCGTCGGAGATGGTGTTGGTGAAGACGAGCGTCCCGGCGACGAAGGCCACGCCGAGCATCACGGCGAGCACGGTCATCAGCAGCCGGGCCTTGTGCGCGAGGACGTTGCGCAGGGCGGTGCGGAACATCAGCTGGTACGGCCCTTCGCGTCGAACTGCTTCATGAGGTCGAGGACGGAGTCGGCCGTGGGGCCGTACATCTCGTCGACGATCCGGCCGTCCGCGAGGAAGACCACGCGGTCGGCGTAGGCGGCGGCGACCGGGTCGTGGGTCACCATGACGACGGTCTGGCCGAGCTCGCGCACGGAGTTGCGCAGGAAGCCGAGGACCTCGGCGCCGGAGCGCGAGTCGAGGTTTCCGGTCGGCTCGTCACCGAAGATGATCTCGGGCTTGGAGGCGAGGGCACGGGCGACGGCCACGCGCTGCTGCTGGCCGCCGGAGAGCTGCGCGGGCCGGTGGCTGAGCCGCCCGGACAGGCCGATCATCGCGATCACCTGGTCCAGCCAGGCCTTGTCCGGCTTCCGCCCGGCGATGTCCATCGGCAGGGTGATGTTCTCCAGGGCGGTCAGCGTCGGCAGCAGGTTGAAGGCCTGGAAGATGAAGCCGATCTTGTCCCGGCGGAGCTTGGTGAGCTGCTTGTCCTTCAGGGAGCCCAGCTCGGTGTCACCGATGCGCACGGACCCGGAGGAGAAGGTGTCGAGTCCGGCCACGCAGTGCATCAGCGTGGACTTGCCGGAGCCGGACGGGCCCATGATCGCGGTGAACTCGGCCTGCCGGAAGTCGACGGAGACCCGGTCCAGGGCGACCACCCGGGTCTCACCCTGCCCGTAGATCTTCGACAGCTCCGTGGCGCGTGCGGCCACGGCGGTGGTCCGGCCGGCGGTGGGTGTGGTGGTCACGGGAAGGTGCTCCTGTCGGGACGACGTGTGTTCCATGGGGACCGTTCCATCGTCCCGGCGCCGGGCGCGGGTGTAGTCAGTCGCTGTTCCGGTTCCGGAGGCCGACTGGGGTCGGACGGGAGAGCGCCGCGTCATACCTGGGGAGGACGGCGGACCCTGAGAGCGGTCGCCGCCGGATCACCGTCGAACCGCTGTCCAACGGTTGTCGAGAACGGGTGGAACACCCTCGTTCGGACGGTGAAATTCCGTCATTCCACGTACGGCCGTACCCCCGTCACGCCACGCTGTTGGCAAGTGCGGATGGCCCGTTCCGCGGGCTGATGCACCCTCAGACGTCAATAAAATAAGACAACATCGGTCCGCCCTTCCGCTGTTCGGGGGATGCGTCCCGATAGGCTCGAACCTCGAAGCGGAGCCCATGGCCTGCCCGGATGGTGGAATGCAGACACGGCGAGCTTAAACCTCGCTGCCCCTTCGCGGGCGTGCCGGTTCAAGTCCGGCTCCGGGCACCAACCGCACCCCTGCCGCAGGGGCGGGCGTCGCGACCGCGCATCCCCATTGACATCGCTTGCCTCCCGGCGCACACTCACGTCCACCGTCAGTGAAGGAAATTTCACCAGACGAACAGAGCACCCATCGCCGCCTGGGGCAAGGACGCCACGGGAAGGGGCAGAACCGATGCGCACCTCCGTCGGGATCATCGGAGCCGGACCGGCCGGACTGCTGCTCGCGCGGCTGCTGCACCGTGCCGGCATCGAATCGGTCGTCCTGGAGAGCCGCGACCGCCCTTACGTCGAACATCGGCAGCGCGCCGGAATCCTGGAGCAGGGCACGGTGGACGTACTGCGCGCGGCCGGCGCCGGGGAGCGGATGGACCGGGAGGGCCTGCGGCACGACGGCATCGAGCTGCGCTTCGACCGGCGCCGCCACCGCGTCGACTTCCCCGGCCTGACCGGCGGCCGGTCGGTGATGGTGTACGCCCAGACGGAGGTCTGCAAGGACCTGATCGCCCTTCAGCTGAAGGACGGTGGGCCACTGCTGTTCGAGGCCGAGGTGCTGGCGGTGGAGGGCGCCGAAGGCGACCGGCCGCGCATCCGGTTCCGGCGCCAGGGGCGCGAGGACGTGCTGGAGTGCGACTACGCCGTCGGCTGCGACGGCTTCTGGGGCGTGGCCCGCAGGGCCTTCCCGGCCGCCCTGTCCCGCGTCTTCGAACGGACGTACCCCTACGCCTGGCTGGGCATCCTCGCCGACGTCGCGCCCTCCCACGACGAACTCGTCTACGCCCGCCACGACCGCGGCTTCGCCCTCCTCTCGATGCGCTCCCCGTCCGTCTCCCGCCTCTATCTCCAGGTGCCCGCCGGCGCGGACGGCGACGACTGGACCGACGACGAGATCTGGTCGGAACTGGAACGGCGCCTGGAGACCGACGACGACTGGCGGCTGGAACGCGGCCCCATCACCCACAAGTCGGTCACGCCGATGCGCTCCTTCGTGCACGAGCCGATGCGCCACGGCAGGCTCTTCCTCGCCGGTGACGCAGCCCACATCGTGCCGCCGACCGGGGCCAAGGGGCTGAACCTCGCCGTCGGGGACGTCGTCACCCTCGCCCGCGCCCTCACCCACGAGAGGGAAACCGGCTCGGCGGACCTCCTCGACGCCTACTCCGCGACCTGCCTGCGCCGCGTCTGGCAGGCCGAGCGGTTCTCCTGCGACATGACGACGATGCTCCATCCGGCCCCGGACGCCACGCCCTTCGACGCCCGCCTCCAACTGGCCCGGCTGGAGCGGATCGCCTCCTCCCGCGCGGCCGAGACCGAGCTGGCCGAGGCGTACACCGGGTTCCCGTTGGGTTAGCGGCACGTCTCGGCGAGGTAGCAGGTTCGTCATGGAACGCGATCACCCATGGCCGGGAATCACCGGTACGCGTAGCGTGTTGGTCAGCACGGCAGGGGAAAGATCCTCCTCAGGTATTATGGTCGGTCCTTTGCCAATCCATTACTCTTGAGCCAAGGCTGCGCACGGCAGCCATGGAGGAGTGAAATGAGGAGCAGTAACCCGGTCTTCTCGCGACGGGGGTTCAGCCGCGACAACGGCTACGCCGGCTTCAACACCGCGCCGCAGGCCGGGTACGCACAGGGCAACCCGTACGCGCAGAACCCCTACGCCCAGAACCCGTACGCGCAGGCGGACCTCCAGTACGGCGCCCCGCCGCAGGCCCCCGCCACCACCGACCGGATGACCATGGACGACGTCGTCGTCCGCTCGGCCATCACGCTCGGCACCGTCGCCGTCGGCGCCGTCCTCGCCTGGGCGCTGCTGCCGGTCACGGCGACCAGCTACGGCCTGGCCATCGGCTCGGCGATCGTCGCGTTCGTCCTGGCGATGGTCCAGAACTTCAAGCGCACGCCGTCGCCCGCCCTGATCCTCGGGTACGCCGCCTTCGAGGGCGTCTTCCTGGGTGTCATCAGCGAGATGTACAACAGCCGCTGGAGCGGAGCGCCCTTCCAGGCGGTGCTCGGCACCATGGCGGTCTCGGGCGCGACCCTGCTCGTCTACAAGGCCGGCTGGATCCGCGTCACCGCCCGCTACGCCCGCATCGGCATGGCCATCGCCATGGCGTTCCTGGTGGTCATGGCGGTCAACCTGCTGCTGGTCGCGTTCGGCGTCGCCGAGAACGGCGGTCTGCGCAGCTTCGGCCCGCTCGGCGCGCTCGTCGGCATCGTCGCCATCGTGCTCGGCGCGTTCTTCCTGACCCTCGACTTCAAGCAGATCGAGGACGGCATCGCCTACGGCGCCCCGCGCAACGAGTCCTGGCTCGCCGCGTTCGGTCTCACCGTGACCCTGGTGTGGATCTACCTGGAGATGCTGCGGCTGGTGGCGATCTTCACCAACAACGACTAGCGCCTGCGCCGGTCATGAGGAGGAGGGCCCCGGGTTCCGACCCGGGGCCCTTCGCCGTGTGCGGCGGCTAGAGCAGCTTGCGCGCTGCCCTCCTCAGGTCGTACTCGTGGACGATCGCCTTCGCGTGGCCGTACGCGAGGTCGTACTCGTGCCGGAGCCAGCTGACCTTCTCCTCGAAGCGGAACAGGGCGGGGCCTTCTTCAACGGTGCGCAGCCAGTCGGAAACCTCGCGACCGGTGCAATGGGGAATGCGGGCGAGCAGATTGCGGTGGGTCTCCTCCGAGAAGAGCTGGGACATCGGCGCCTCCGAACGCAAAGGGGATGTAAGCCGGTCCTTCACGTCACGGTGCCTGAGCGTTCGCGTATTGGCAACAGTGCGGCACGTTACGCTCGGCGCGTGGTTGATACGACGCCCTTGACCCGAGCAGTGGATCACTTCGCCGACCGGTTGCGCGCGGCGCCGCAGAGCCGGCTCCAACGGGGTGCCGCGGCCGAGGCCCTCGAGCTGGCCAGGGAGTTGGCCCGGCGGGCCCAGGCCGTCGAGGAGCCCGGGAGTGAGCCCCGGCAGATGCCGGACGCCGGGATGTTCGCCGTGGCCGATCAGATTCTCGTGGCCGCGCACGACTTGGCGGTTGTGCTGAGCAGTGACGACGAAGTCGCCGAAGCGGTGCGGGTGGTTGAGGAGGCCCGTCGAAGGGCGGGGGTCTGAGGCGCCCGACGGGCGCCGTCCCGCGCCGCGTCCAGGACCTCAGAGCGACGCGATGACCCTGTCCGCCAGGATGTAGACCATGTTCCCGTCGTCCTCGCCGTAGGCGAAGGTGAGGGTGTAGGCGCCGGAGATGCCGGAGCCTCCCAGCAGGTACGGGGCCTCGCCCGCCGCCACCGCTGCCGCCAGGCGTTCGGCGGTCTCGCGGTGGCCCGGGGTCATGCACAGGGTGGTGCCGTCGGCGAAGACGTAGACGTCGAGGGTGCCGAGCGGGCCCGGGCGGACGTCGGAGAGCTCGACGCGTTCGGCGGCCAGCTGCTCCAGTGTGGTCACGGTGCGCTCGTGGTCGTTCACGGCCGGCGACTGCACCGGGACGAAGTCGGGGTGCGAGGGGTGACGGCGGCGGGCTGCGGCCAGTTCCGGGGACTCCCCGGCGAACTCGTCGGCGTCGGCGGTCGGCTCCGACACCGGCTCCAGGCCGGCGAAGTCGGTCTGCCGGGGCAGGAACACCTCGGTGTCGGGCAGGCCGAGCAGGGTCGGGGCGTCAGAGGCGTCACGGGCCTCCTGCGCGGCCCAGAAGGCACGCGCCTCGGCAAGCTCCCGCTCCCGCTCCTCGGCGAGCGCCTCGGCCACGGCGGCGCGTATCTGGTCGGCGTCGGTGCCGCTGCGGGCGTTCGGCAGCAGTGCGCGCATGGCGGCCGACTGGTTCTCGGCGAGCTGGGTCTGCAGCTCCGCCAGCTGGCGGCGCAGCTTCACAACGGTGCGCAGGACGGCGACGCCCACGGCGCCGGTGGCGGCCGTGGTGAGCAGCAGGGCGATCGGCATGGCGCTCACTGACGTACTCCCGGTTCAAAGTCGACCCCCGACTTCCTACATCAGCTTGAAGGGCGGACTATCCAGCTGTCAGTGCGTAACGTCACGAAACGGACAGGACTTTGGGTTCGTGGTGTCGTCGCGCACGGCGCCGACCTGCGCTGACCTGCACCGATGTGTCCGGGGAGCGAGATAGGTCACATCCTGGGGGAAATTGGATCACGAAAAGGCCCAGAACCTTGGGGTTTCCCCGGTCCCGGGCCGTTTCCTGACGTGACGTGCCCGTCCCGCTACGGACGGTCCATCAGCTCAGCTGAGGCGCTCGATGACCATCGCCATGCCCTGGCCGCCGCCGACGCACATCGTCTCCAGGCCGAACTGCTTGTCGTGCCACTGCAGGGAGTTGATGAGCGTGCCGGTGATCCGGGCGCCGGTCATGCCGAAGGGGTGGCCGACGGCGATGGCGCCGCCGTTGACGTTCAGCCTGTCGATGTCGATGCCGAGGTCCTGGTAGGAGGGGATCACCTGGGCGGCGAACGCCTCGTTGATCTCGACCAGGTCGATGTCGTCGATGGTGAGGCCGGCGCGCCGCAGCGCCTGCTTGCTCGCCTCGACCGGGCCGAGGCCCATGATCTCGGGGGACAGGCCGGAGACGCCGGTGGACACGATCCGGGCGAGCGGGGTCAGGCCCAGCTCGCGGGCCTTGGTGTCGCTCATGATGACGACGGCCGCCGCACCGTCGTTGAGCGGGCAGCAGTTGGCGGCGGTGACGAGTCCGTCCGGGCGGAAGACCGGCTTCAGGCCCGCGACGCCCTCCAGGGTGACGCCCGGGCGCGGACCGTCGTCCTTGCTGACGACCGTGCCGTCGGGGAGGGTCACCGGGGTGATCTCGCGCTCCCAGAAGCCGTTCTTGATGGCCTGCTCGGCCAGGTTCTGCGAGCGGACGCCGAACTCGTCCATCTCCTCGCGGGTGATGCCCTTGGCGCGGGCCAGGTTCTCGGCGGTCTGGCCCATCGCGATGTAGGGGTCGGGCAGCAGGCCGTCCTCGCGCGGGTCGTGCCAGGTGGAGCCGGTCGACTCGGCGGTGGCCACGGTGCGGGCCTCGGCCTCGGCGAACAGCGGGTTGTGGGTGCCGGGCATGTCGGAACTGCCGTGGGCGTAGCGGGAGACCATCTCGACACCGGCCGAGATGAAGACGTCGCCCTCGCCGGCCTTGATGGCGTGCAGGGCCATGCGGGAGGTCTGCAGGGACGAGGAGCAGTAGCGGGTGATCGTGCAGCCCGGCAGGTGGTCCATGCCCATCTGCACGGCGACGACACGACCGAGGTTGTGGCCCTGCTCGCCGCCGGGGAGGCCGCAGCCGAGCATCAGGTCGTCGATGTCCCTGGGGTCCAGCTCGGGGACCTTGGCGAGCGCGGCCTGGATGATCGTGGCGGTCAGGTCGTCGGGGCGCAGGTCCTTCAGGGAGCCCTTGACGGCGCGGCCGATGGGGGAGCGGGCGGTCGAGACGATGACGGCTTCGGGCATCACGGCTCCAGTGAACGGGATTTTGTTTGGGCAGGGCCGGTTGGGAAGTTACCGCTACGTATGGTCCAGGTCACCGGTGTCGGGGTGTGACACTGACCGCAGTTTACTAAGCGCTTGCTTTTGCCTCCGGCGGGTCGGCCGGCAGAAGGGCGACCCGCCCAGACTCCGCCGCTCGGCCGGCCGGCAGGGAGCTGGTGGGTCACAGGGACGGGCGGGCGGGCTCGGCCTCCGGCACGCGGCGCCGGCGCCGGCGCTTGAGCAGCGCCCACGGTCCCCGCGGACCCGTCGGCATCGCCGCCGTGACCTCCGTGCCCGCCTCCGACGCCGCCTCGGCCGCGGCGCGAGCCACCGGCAGGAAGCCCTCGCGCCGGGACACGTCAGGCCGTTCCTCCTCCGCCGGCCACAGGCCCAGTGCAGCGCAGACCGTGGGCAGGACGGCCATGGCCGCCGTCGCGTACCCCTCCGCCGAGGGGTGGTAGTTGTCCGGCCCGAACAGCTCCCGCGGGTTCGCCTCGAACTCGGGGCCCAGCAGATCACCGAGGGACACGGTCCGGCCCCCCTGCTCCACCACCCCGATCGTCTGCGCCGCCGCCAGCTGCCGCGAGGCCCGCCGGGCCAGCCAGCGCAGCGGCTGCTGCACCGGCTCGATGGTGCCGAGGTCGGGGCAGGTGCCGACCACCACCTCCGCACCGGCCGTGCGCAGCCGCCGTACCGCCGCCGACAGATGCCGTACCGAACGGGTCGGCGGCATCCGGTGGGTCACGTCGTTCGCACCGACCATGATCACGCAGATGTCCGGCACGGGCGACCCCCCCGACAGCACCAGCGCCACCTGGCGGTCCAGGTCGTCGGACCGGGCCCCCGGCTGCGCCACGTTCCGCAGCTCCACCGGGCGCTCCGCCACCGCCGCCAGGCCCGACGCCAGCAGCGCGCCCGGGGTCTGGCCCGACCGGTGCACGCCCTGCCCGGCCGCCGTGGAGTCGCCGAGCATGGTCAGGCGGAGGGGCGGTTCGCCGGGGACGTCGTAGGTGTGGCCGTAGATGCCGTCCGCGACGGGAACGCGGCCGCCGCTGTGGTTGCCCACATGGCGCCGGGCCAGCCGTACCTCCGCGAGCAGCAGACCGACCGCGGCCGCGCCGACCAGCCCGACCCCGCCACCGCCGTACGCCGCTCCGGCCGCGATGCGCCGGGCCACCCTCGCCCTCGACATGCTCGTCATGCGTCGCCGCCACCTCCTCGTAGCCGTACACCCACTCCTTGCCCCGTACAGACCGTGCGTCAATCTCAACGGGGAGTGAACGGCCGCGCCGGCCACACAGCTGGCCTTAGGCTGGCGGCACCACTAAGACCACATCTTTTGCAGCAACCGGAGACAACGGTGCAATTCCACGACTCGATGATCAGCCTCGTCGGCAACACCCCGCTGGTGCGGCTCAACAACGTGACCGAGGGCATCCAGGCCACCGTTCTGGCAAAGGTCGAGTACTTCAACCCGGGCGGCTCCGTGAAGGACCGCATCGCCCTGCGCATGATCGAGGCCGCCGAGCAGAGCGGCGAGCTCAAGCCGGGCGGGACGATCGTCGAGCCGACCAGCGGCAACACCGGTGTGGGGCTGGCCATCGTGGCCCAGCAGAAGGGGTACAAGTGCATCTTCGTGTGCCCCGACAAGGTCTCCACCGACAAGATCAACGTGCTGCGGGCCTACGGCGCCGAGGTCGTCGTGTGCCCGACCGCCGTCGCTCCCGAACACCCGGACTCCTACTACAACGTCTCCGACCGGCTGGTCCGCGAGACCCCGGGTGCCTGGAAGCCGGACCAGTACTCCAACCCCAACAACCCGCTCTCGCACTATCACTCGACCGGTCCCGAGCTGTGGGAGCAGACCGAGGGGAAGATCACCCACTTCGTGGCGGGCGTGGGCACGGGAGGCACCATCTCCGGCACCGGCCGGTATCTGAAGGACGTGAGTGACGGCCGCGTCAAGGTCGTCGGCGCCGACCCCGAGGGCTCGGTGTACTCCGGCGGGTCCGGGCGGCCGTACCTGGTCGAGGGCGTGGGTGAGGACTTCTGGCCGACCGCCTACGACCGCACCGTCGCGGACGAGATCGTCGCCGTGTCCGACAAGGACTCCTTCCAGATGACCCGCCGGCTGGCCAAGGAGGAGGGCCTGCTGGTGGGCGGCTCCTGCGGCATGGCCGTCGTCGCGGCGCTGCGGGTCGCCGAGCGGCTCGGGCCCGACGACGTCGTGGTCGTGCTGCTTCCGGACAGCGGCCGCGGCTACCTCAGCAAGATCTTCAACGACGAGTGGATGGCCGACTACGGCTTCCTGGAGGACGAGGGCCCGAGCGCCCGCGTCGGCGACGTCCTGAACGACAAGGCGGCCGGCACCATCCCCTCCCTGGTGCACATGCACCCGGAGGAGACCGTCGGCCAGGCCATCGAGGTGCTGCGCGAGTACGGCGTCTCGCAGATGCCGGTCGTCAAGCCGGGCGCCGGTCACCCGGACGTGATGGCCGCCGAGGTCGTCGGGTCCGTGGTGGAACGGGAACTGCTGGACGCCCTGTTCTCCAAGCGCGCCTCCCTCGAGGACCCGCTGGAGAAGCACATGTCCGCCCCGCTGCCCCAGGTCGGCTCCGGCGAGCCGGTCGGCGACCTGATGAGCGTGCTCGGCTCGGCCGACGCGGCGATCGTCCTCGTCGAGGGCAAGCCCACCGGCGTGGTCAGCCGGCAGGACCTGCTGGCCTTCCTCGCCAAGGGCGGAAAGCAGTAGCGAACCCCCGGTGAACTGGGGGTTCACGGGGGCCGCTTGAGTGGGCGCGGGGTTCGCGGAAGTGGTACGAGCGTGTCACGTGCGCGCAGCACCCGCTTAACACGGGTCCGGCAGATTAGTGGGTGTCGGCAGGGCGATGGGGGTGCCTCCCAGGCGTTGAGCACTGGGGGAGGCTCCCCGCCCCGGCCGGCGCCGAACGGCGCCAAGGACCTCCGGAGCGGCTCCCGGACCTCCATGGGCGCCACGGACGCGCAGCCCGGCCCTGACCCGGCCCGCGTCCCTCGCGGGGACCGCCGTCGTCCCGCCCCCCGGCAACGGGGGTGCGGCGGTCCCCGCGCAATGCTTTTCCGGGCAGCTCACCGGGCTGTGCTGGATTCCCGACTCCCCGGCAGGCCAAGGCGTCAGCCTCCGCCGGATCGTGGTCCTGCCGACCCGGCAGGCGTGAGCCCGGCTCAGTCCTGCCGGTCGGACCGGTCGCGGCGGCCGGTGAGCAGCTCCGGGTTGAGTCGTACCGCCTGGGCGAAGTTGACACCGACGATGCCCACCCAGGCGGCCACTGTCCCGGCCGTCCCGGCGACGCCGCCGGCCACGGCGGTCAGTGGGACCGCCAGGACCAGCGAGATGACCGCGAGTCCGAAGCGCTCCGCCCAGGTGTCGGCGTTCTTCGGGCGCCGCGCGCCGCGCGCGCTCTCCATCCGCTGCTCGGCCAGGTGCCGCCGCACCCGGCGGTCCACCGCGTCGTCGATCCGCTGCTCGACCTTCTCCAGGAAGGAGTCGACCAGCGCGGAGTCGTAGTCGGCGCCCAGGTCCGTGCGGGCCCGCACGGTGGCGTCGAGTTCCTTCCGCAGGTCCGGATCCTTCTTCAGGTCGCCGTTCCGCGAGTCCAGTGCGCTCATGCGCTCCACCCTAAGGAGCGCTCACACCCCGCGCACTGGGGAAAGCCCCCCTCTTCGAACCCCCGGCTACCTCACCAGACCGTGCTGCCTGGCGTAGGCGTTCGCGACGTCCTCGGGGTCCTTCTTGTCCTTGTCCACCTGCCGGTTGAGCTCGGTGAGCTGGGCCGTGGTCAGCAGGTTGCCGAGCCGGGCGAGGGCCTTGCGGACGGTGTCGTCGGCCTTGCGGTCGGCGATGAGCGGGACGATGTGCTGGCTGGGGATCAGGTGCTCGGGGTCGGTGAGCACCACCCAGTCGTTGGCCCTGATGTCGGTGTCGGTGGTGAAGAGGTTCGCCACGTCCACGTCGCCTTTCTTCAGGGCGCCCTTGACCAGCGGCCCGTCGGAGTCGAGCGACTTGAACTCCTTGAACTCCACTCCGTACACGTCCTTCAGGCCGACCGCGCCGACCTGGCGCTTCTTCACCTCGGGCGCGGCGCCGATGACCAGGTGGCCGTTCTGCTTCTTCAGGTCGGCGAGGGACGTCAGCCCGTACTTCCTCGCCGTCTCGCGGGTGACGACGAAGGCGTCGGAGTCCTCCGCCATGCCGTACGGCAGCACCTGCAGGCCGGCCGGGAGGGCCTGGGTGAGGGCGTTCTGCATCTCGCCGGACTCGGTGGCCGTGACCTTCGGGGCGAGGTAGTTGAGGAGGGCGCCCTGGTACTCGGGCAGCAGGTCGATGTCCCCGCCCCTGAGCGCCGGGATGACGATCTCGCGGGTGCCGAGGTTGGGGCGGACGGTCGTCTTCACCCCGGCGCCCTGCAGGGCGGCCGCGTAGAGGTAGCCGAGGACCTGGTTCTCGGTGAAGTTGGCCGTGCCGATGGTGACTCCGCCCTTGCTGGAGCCGGCGCCGCCGGCGGTGGAGCCGGAGCCGTTGAGGGAGGTGATGCCGCCCGCACAGGCGGAGAGGGCGGGGACGGAGGCGACCGCGAACAGGCCGCCGAGGACAGTGCGTCGGTTCATGTCAGGGGTTCCCTACGCGGTGCGGTGGCGGAAGAGGAAGCGCTGGAGGGAGGCGAGGGCCACGTCCAGGACCACGGCGACGACGGCGACCAGCACCGCGCCGCCGAGCACCTGGACCAGGTCGCGCTGGGCGAGGCCGTCGAAGACGTAGCGGCCCAGGCCGCCGAAGGAGACGTACGCGGCGATGGTCGCCGTGGCGACGACCTGGATCAGGGCCAGCCGCAGGCCGGTCATGATCAGCGGCAGCGCGAGCGGGAACTCGACCTGGAACAGGACCTGGTGGCCGCGCATGCCCTGGCCGCGTGCCGCGTCCTTCACCTCCGGGTCGACGGCCGTCATGCCGGCGTAGGTGTTGGTGACGATCGCCGGGACCGCGAGGGCGACCAGGGCGACGTAGACCGGCAGCATCGACAGGCCGCCCGCCAGGAAGACCAGGACGACCAGGCCGACGGTCGGCAGGGCGCGGCCGAAGGAGGCGAGGTTGATGGCGAGGAACGCGCCCTTGCCGGTGTGGCCGATGAGCAGCCCGAGCGGCAGGCCGATGGCGGCGGCGATGAGCGTGGCCAGCAGGGAGTACTGGAGGTGTTCGGCGAGGCGGTGGGCGATGCCGTCCGGGCCGGTCCACTGGGAGCCGCTGGTCAGCCAGGTGCCGAGGTTCTTGAAGAGCTCGTACATCTCAGGCTCGCCTCCTGGTCCAGGGGGTGAGGGCGTACTGGACGGCGACCAGGGCCGCGTCCGCGACGACCGCGAGGAGCAGGGTGAGGACCACTCCGGCGATCACCGGGGTGGGGAAGTCGCGCTGGAAGCCGTCGGTGAAGAGCTGGCCGAGGCCGCCGTCGCCGATGTAGGTCGCGACGGAGACCAGGGAGATCGACATGACGGTGGCGATGCGGACCCCGGCCATGATCACGGGGAGCGCGAGCGGGAACTCGACCGTGAGGAGGGTGCGCAGGGGGCGCGTGCCCATCGCCTTCGCCGCCTCCTTGACCTTCACGGGGACCGAGTCCAGGCCCTCGACGGTGTTCCGCAGCAGGACGACCAGGGTGTAGACGGTCAGGCCGGTCACGGTGGTGGTGCGGGTCAGGCCGCTGACCGGCAGCAGCAGCACGAAGATCGCGATCGACGGGATCGTGAACAGGACGTTGGAGGCGCCGAGCAGGAAGCCGCGCAGCCGGGGGATGCGGTGGGCGACCACGGCCAGCGGGAGCGAGACCAGCAGGCCGAGGGCGACGGCCGTCAGGGCGGCCTGGAGGTGGGAGAGGGTGAGGGTGGTGAGGTCGTCGGTGTGGGCCGATATCCAGGACCAGTCGATCGTCATGCGGCCACCCTCACTTCGGCGTGGGCGCGGCCGGCGTGCTCGTGGATGTCGTCGCGGGAGGAGACGCCGGTGAGGACGCCCTCGGCGTCGACCCGGGCGATCAGGCCGGTGGGGGAGGCGAGCGACTCGTTGAGGGCGGAGAGGAGGGAGTCGGTGCCCCTGAGCGGGCGGACCGGGAGTTCGGTGTCCTTCGAGGCCCAGTGGAGGGGCTTGTTCCCTGCGTCGAGCACGAGGGTCCAGGCGCCGCCTTCCGGTGCCGGGCCCTGGGGGACGTCCGCGAGGGTCTTCAGGGACAGCAGCTTCAGTCCGCGTTCGGCGCCGAGGAAGCCGGCCACGAAGTCGTCGGCCGGGCGGGCCAGGAGTTCGGCGGGCGGGGCGCACTGGACGAGGTGGCCGCCGGTGCGGAACACGGCGATCCGGTCGCCCAGCCGTACGGCCTCGTCGATGTCGTGCGTGACGAACACGATGGTCTTGCTCAACTCGGCCTGCAGCCTGAGCAGTTCGTCCTGAAGCTGGGTGCGGACGACCGGGTCCACCGCGCCGAACGGCTCGTCCATGAGCAGGACCGGCGGGTCGGCGGCGAGGGCGCGGGCGACGCCGACGCGCTGCTGCTGGCCGCCGGACAGCTGGTGCGGGTAGCGCTTGCCGGCCTCGGGTGCCAGGCCGACGGTCTCCAGGAGTTCGGCGGCGCGGGCCCGGGCCTTCCTGCGGTTCCAGCCGAGCAGGAGCGGGACGGTGGCGATGTTGTCGAGCACCGTGCGGTGCGGGAAGAGGCCGGCCTGCTGGATGACATAGCCGATGGAGCGGCGCAGCTCGGCCGCGTCCTGCCGGGTGACGTCCCTGTCGCCGACGCGGATGGTGCCGGAGGTCGGCTCGACCATCCGGTTGATCATCCGCAGGGTGGTGGTCTTGCCGCAACCGGAGGATCCGACCAGGACGGTGATACCGCCTTCCGGCATCTCCAGGCTGAGGTCGTGGACTGCTGTGGTGCCGTTGGGGAAGCGCTTGTGGACCGCATCGAACTGGATCATGAGATGTCCCTTGCCCGGCTGCATAACGTCATGCAGAGTTCTTGGTGTGTGAATAGGTTGTCAACGGTTTGGCGTTAATCCGCTGTAACGGATGACCGAGGGGCAAGATCGGATATCCGGATTGAGGGGAGAATGGGCTTGATGTCGTCTCGCATCGTGGACGCGCCGGTGTCCGTGCCGTCCGCGCGGTCCGCGGCCGTGGTCCTGGACGGATCCGGACTCGGCGTCGAGGACCTCGTACGGCTCGCCGACGGCGCCGCGCATCCCGTCCCCGAGGCCGGCGCGATGCGGCGCGTGGAGCACTCCTGGAACGCCGCCCGGCAGATCGCCGCGACCGGACGCGTCTACGGCCGCTCCACCGGCGTCGGCGCCAACCGGAACGAGGACGTGCCCACCGAGGCCGCCGCCGGCCACGGCCTGCGCCTGCTGCGCAGCCACGCCGGCGCCATCGGCGAGGAGCTCCCCGCCCGCCAGGTGCGCGCCATGCTCGCCGTCCGCGCCAACCAGCTGCTGGCCGGCGGCGCGGGCCTCAGGCCCGGCGTGGTCACCGCCCTGTGCGAGGCCCTGGAGACCGGCGCCCACCCGGTCGTCAACGAGTTCGGCTCCGTCGGCACCGGCGACATAGCCGCGCTGGCCCAGGTCGGGCTCGCGCTCGCCGGGGAGCACCCCTGGCGCGGCGCCGGCGCGCCCGCCGCCCAGCCCCTCGACAACAACGACGCCCTCGCCCTGATCAGCAGCAACGCCCTCACACTCGGCCAGTCCGCGCTCGCCCTGCGCGAACTGCGCGGGCTCATCGGCGCCACCCAGGTCGTCGCGGCCCTGTCCCTCATCGCCGTCGACGGCTCCCACGAGGCGTACGCCGCCCCCGTGCACGCCGCCCGCCCGCACCGGGGCAGCACCGAGGTGGCCCGCCGGATGCGGGAGCTGATCGGCGCCGCCGACCGGCCGACCCCGCCGCTCGGCCGGATCCAGGACCCCTACGGCTTCCGCTGCCTGCCCCAGATCCACGGCCCCGCGCACGACGCGGCCGACGCCCTGGAGCAGGTGCTGACCGTGGAGATCAACGCGGCCGCCGAGAACCCGCTCATCGCCCCCGAGGACCAGGCCGCCTACCACCACGGCGGCTTCTACCAGGCCCAACTCGCCCTCGCCCTGGACCACTTCAGGCTCGCGCTGACCCAGGTGGCCCGGCTGTCCACGTCCCGACTGTCCACGCTCAACGAGCCCGCCTACACCCGGCTGCGCCCCTTCCTCGCCGCCCCCGAGCCGGCCTCCTCCGGCGTGATGATCCTGGAGTACGCGGCCGGAGCGGCCCTCGGCGATCTGCGGGCCTTCTCCGCGCCCGCCTCGCTCGGCCACGCTGTACTCTCCCGGGGCGTCGAGGAACAGGCGAGCTTCGCCTCGCTCGCCGCGCGGCAGACCCTGCGCGCGTGCGGTGCGTATCGTCTGGTGGTCGGCTGCGAACTCGTCGCCGCCGTCCGGGCGCTGCGCCAGCGCGACCTGCGGCCCGACCCCGGGCTGCCGGCCGGCCGGGCGTTCGCGCTCGCCGAGTCGGTCCTGGACGCCGACCCGGCCGACCGGCCGCTCACGGACGACGTGACGCAGGCGGCGGCACTGCTCGACCGGTTCACGGACATCTGGAGGGGGAGCGCGTCATGAGCGTGGACAGGAGTACTGATACGACGGAGAGTGTTCCGTCCGGTACGGCGTCCGGTGCCACGGACAGCCCCGCGAACCGGCTGCAGGCGCTCTTCGAGGGCCACCGGCTCACACCGACCCAGCGCCGCATCGCGCACAGCATGGTCCGTCGGGCCGCCGACGTGCCCTTCCTGTCCAGCGTGGAGCTCGCCGAACTGGCCGGGGTCAGCCAGCCCTCGGTCACCCGGTTCGCCGTCGCGCTCGGCTTCGACGGCTATCCGGCGCTGCGCAAGCACCTGCGCGAGGTCGTCCCCGCCGAACCGGCGGCCGAAGCGGGCGCCTTCAACGAGTACCAGCAGGCCGTCGAGGCCGAGATCGAGAACCTCAGGCATCTCGCCGACCTGCTCGCCGACCCTCGCCCGGTGCAGCGGGCCGGCCGGATCCTGGCCGCCTCCCGCCCGCTGCCGGTGCTCGGCCTGCGTGCCGCCGCCTCCCAGGCGTACGGCTTCGCCTACTTCGCCGCCAAGGTCCACCCGGACGTCCGGCTGCTCAACGAGGGCGGCACCATGATCCAGGACCGGATCGACGCGGCCGTCCGCGCCGGCGCCTCCGCGCTGCTGTGCTTCGCGCTGCCCCGGCACCCGCGGGAGGTCGTCGACACCCTCGCCTACGCCAAGGACGTCGGCCTGACGACCGTCACGGTCGCCGACTCCGCGTTCGCGCCGGTCGCCAAGTACTCCGACCTGCTGCTGCCCGCCGCCGTCGGCACCGGGCTCGCCTTCGACACCGCGTGCGCGCCGATGCTGCTCGGACGGGTGCTGCTGGAGGCGGTCTGCGACGACCTGCCCGAGGCGCAGGCCCGGCTGGAGGAGTTCGACGCCAAGGCGGCGACGCGGGGCCTGTTCGTGGAGTGAGCCCTTCGCACGCGAGTGGTCGCGGGGCTCTCAGATTCGTCTCACCTTCTGCCACTAACTTCCCCTGAAGTCGTCGACGAGGTCGTCGGCGGGACACAGACGCATGCGGACACGTGACACGGGAGGCTGACGTGGCGCGCGGAGGACAGGGACTGGCCCGGGTGGCCGTCGTCGTACGGGCGGGGGCCGCTCCGCTGTGGTGGTTCGGGGTGTGCGCGGCCGGGGTCGGGGTGCTGCCGTCCGGGCTGACCGGGCGCCGGACCGGGGCGCTCGCCGGGGCCGTGCTGTTCGTCGTCGGCGCGGCGGTCGTGGCACTGGTGCGGCGGGGCCGGTACGGCGCCCTCGCGCGCGGTGCGGTCCGCGCGGGCAAGTACGACGTGCTGCAGGACCGGGCGGTGACCGTGCGCAACTGGCGCCGTGGTCACCGCTGGTGGCTGCTGTCGGCCTTCGTCATGGCGCTCGGCTCCGCCTTCGCGGTGCCCGCGGCCGGCGGCATGCTGCTGGCCGGGCTGGGCACCGGGCTGCGGCTGAAGGCCGCCTGGATCGGGCGGCGCGAACGCGCCGGGGACACGCTGCTGTGGGTGCGCGTCGACTGGCTCGACCGGCGCGGCGGGAACCCGGCGGGCAAGGCCGTCAAGGGCCTGCGCGGTACGGGCATCGCGGCCGGCGACGCGGCCCCGGGCGGGGCCCGCCGCCGTACCGCCGCACTGGTCTAGATCTCCAGCTCCGCTTCGATCTTCTTGAGCTGGTGCCGCGCCATCGCCAGGTTGGCCCGGCCGGAGTCCAGGACCAGGTACAGGAACAGGCCGTTGCCGCCGCGGCTCTTGAGCAGGCGGATGAGGTGGTACTGGCCCGTCAGCGTGATCAGGATGTCCTCGATCTCGCCCTTGAGGCCCAGCATCTCCATCGTGCGCATCTTGGCGCGGACCACGTCGGTGTTGCCCGCGGCGGCCACGTTCAGGTCGAAGGTCTTGCTGCCGCCCATCGTGCCCAGCGCCATCCCGCTGGTGTAGTCGACGAGCGCGACGCCGGTGGCGCCCTCGATGGAGGTGAGGGCTTCCTTCAGCGCGGTCTCGGTGTTGGCCATGGTGGATCCTCTCGAACGGTTCAACTGTCGGTTGCGGTGTGCGCGTCGGCGCTCGTGGCGCGGGGCGTGCGGGGTGTGCGGGTCGTGCGGGTGCGGACCGGGGGTGCGGTGCTGACGGCGCCCAGCGGCCGTCCGGTCCGGCCGGCCTCCCGGGCGGTGGCGTCGGCGGCGTCGAGCAGCTCCCCGATGCGGGCCCCGGAGCGGCGGCCCTCCAGATGCAGCCGGCCGACGTTGACCCTGCCTTCGGCGAGCAGGGTCAGTACGGCCGTGCGGCCGGCCGCGTAGGTGGAGACATAGCCGTGCTCGCCGCGCACCAGCAGCTCCCGGAAGCCGCCGTTGCCGGTGGCGTCGGCGACCCGCACGGCGACGCCGAGCGCGGCGGCGGTGAGCGCGGCGAGGCCCTCCGGGTCGACGCCGGGCGTGTCGTGGGCGACGACGAGACCGTCGACGCCGGCCGCCAGGGCGCCGGTGAGCTGCGGCACCCGGTTGCGCAGCCGGTGCAGCTCGTCCAGGACGGCCCCCAGGTCCTCCTCGGACACCATCAGCTCTCTCCTCTCGGCGGGGCGGTGCCGTTCAAAGCGCCTCCAGCGCATCCCTGAGCCTCTTCAGCAGCGCGATGTCGGGGTCGGTGACCGGGGGTGGGGGCGGCGGGACGGGCGCCGCCGGCCGGGGCGCGACATGGCCGGCCGCCACGAGCCGGCGCACGTCGACCAGCGTGTGGAAGGCCTGCCGGCCCAGGTTCCGGGCGATCTGGGTGGCCGTGCGGACGCCGTCCACGCGGTCCAGGACCGCCCGCTGCCGGGGCGCGACCGGCGCGGCGGCGGGTCCGGCGGCCGGGTCCGCGCGGATCAGCGGGGCGCTGTCGGCGGCCGGGTCGGGCCACAGCCGGTGCAGCAGCAGCCGGCGGCGCAGCGTCTCGCGTTCCAGGGCGACGACCGGGACGGAGGGCAGCGGGCCGAGGCGGGGGCCGCTGTCGTAGCGGAAGCGGCCGGGGGCGCTGCTCGGCGCCAGCGCGAAGTACCCGGCGTCGTAGAGCGCGTCGAGATGGCACAGCTCCAGCGCGCCCGCGGGCAACAGCCCGGAGGCCAGCAGGAGTTCGGCGGCGTGCAGCGGGCCGGCGGTGCGGTCGGCGGCCCGCTGCCAGGCGGTGGCCGCCAGGGTGCCGTGGGCCGTGAGGAGCACGTCGAGACCGGGGGCGAACGGGCTCTCGGCGTGCACCACCCGGCCCTCGGCGAGGTACAGGGTGCCGTGCTCGCGGACCAGGACGCCGGTGGCCCGCTCCTCGGCGAGCCGGGTCAGCATCGGCGACAGTGCCCGCGTGGCCGACTTGTCCCGCACCGGCAGCGGGGGCGGAGGTATCTGCACCACGGTCATCCCAGCACCAGCCGGGCCGCCATCTCGCCGAGCCGGATCCGGGCGAGCGCGAGGTTGCCCTCCTCGCGGCCGAGCCACAGGTGCAGGAAGACGCTGCTGTCGAAGGACGTGTCCACGAATCTCAGCAGGTGGTAGCTGTCGTGGTTACTGACGATCAGGTCCTCGACGGGCGGCTGCCCGTCGTCGGCCTGGGCCGCGAAGGCGCCGTGCTCGGCGGCCATCCGGGCCAGTTCGGCGGCCTCGGCTGCGGTCGTCTCGTGATCGCCGCCGGGCGCCTCCCCGACCGTGCCGAGAGCCAGGCCGCTCGTCCAGTCCACCAGTGCCGCTCCCCGGGCACCGGGCAATCGCATCGCTTCCAGCAGGCACTCGTCGATTCCGGGCACCGGTGGCTCCCCTCCCGCCTGGTTCTCCGGCTGAGTGACAGCGACACTACGCACCGTACGCGGGGAAGGTGGAGCCTTTGGCATTTTCCAGTGGAACATGCGTCCGGCGTACTAGTGTGGGTCAACTGACCCCTGTGTCAGGCGACTTGATCCATTTGTTCGAGGGGTGCGGGGTGCGTCAACGGCTTCCCGGTGCCCCGAGGGTGGTGAGCGCGTCCGCGTGCG
Organism: Streptomyces barringtoniae; assembly: GCF_020819595.1. Taxonomy (GTDB): domain Bacteria; phylum Actinomycetota; class Actinomycetes; order Streptomycetales; family Streptomycetaceae; genus Streptomyces; species Streptomyces barringtoniae. The sequence goes on along the minus strand of NZ_JAJHNP010000024.1, from coordinate 26,423 downwards.
CCCCGCCGGACTCCGCCACCACCTCGGCAATGGTCTGCGGCTCCCGTACGGTCGCGAAGCCGACCCCCGCCGAGCCGTCCGGAGCGAAGCCGTAGATTCCCGGCCGGACGAGGGAGTTGTAGGCGTAGTGGTGGGCGAAGTAGTACGCGCCCGTGTCGAGAGCGGCCGCGTAGTCGCCCTGCTCCAGCAGCGGCAGCGCGCGCCCCTCCGCCAGCAGGTCGCCCGAGAAACAGGCCGGCCCGGCCACGTCCTGCACCACCTCCGGTCCCGGCTTCGGCCGCCCCTTGGCGTCGTACGCGGCGATCCGCAGCGGCCATGCCTCCGGCGCGTACACGGTCCGCGTCGCCACCTGCACGCCGGCGTGCGTCACCGCGATCCGCCGCCCGCCCGCGCTCTTGGCGTACTCCACCCGGGCCACCACCGTCCCGTGCTTGGCCAGCAGCGACCGGCCGAACTCGGTCACCAGGCCGTACCGCCCGCCGAAGAGCCCCGGCACCCGCTCGGCCAGCAGCCGGGCGAACCGCGCGTACGAGGGTTCCGTCGCCTCGGCCGCGAAGTTCACCGGCAGTCCGCCGCCGATGTCGAGCGTGTCGATCTGCCGCCGCCCCGCCCGCTCGTTGATCTCCTCCGCGAGCGCGTACGTCTCCGCCACGCCCCGCGTCAGCAGCTCCGGCGGGATGCCCTGCGACCCGGTGTGCGCGTGCAGCCGGGTCAGCCACGGCCGGTCCAGATACGCCCGTACGACCCACTCGCGCGCCCCCTCGTCGCGCAGCGCCACCCCGAACTTGGAGGTCGCCGTCGCCGTCGAGGTGGCCCCGATCGTGCCGCCGCCGACCTGCGGGTTCACCCGGATGCCGAGCGGGGACCCGGTCGGGGCGGAGCGCACCAGGGCGTCCAGGCGGTCCAGCTCCTGCGGGTTGTCGGCGTTCACCGCGATGCCCAGGGCCAGCGCCTCACGCAGCTCTGCCGGGGTCTTGGCGGGCGAGTCCAGCACGGTCCGGTCCGCCGGCACCCCGGCCGCCCGCGCCAGCGCCAGCTCGCCCGGGCTCGCCACCTCCGCGCCGATGCCCGCCTCGCGCAGCAGCCGCAGCACGGGCACCAGCGGGGTCGCCTTCACCGCGAACGCGTGCAGCACCGGTGTGCCGGGCGGCACGACCGCGTCGAACGCCGCCCGCAGGGCTGCCGCGGACCGACGGATCCCGGTCACGTCCAGCAGCCCGGCCACGGCCGCGTCCGGCCCCAGCAGCCCCTGCTCCACGGCGGCCCGCACCGCCTCGTCCCGCCGTGCGGCGCGCTCCCGCGCCGCCCTTTCGAGGTCCCGGTCCACGGCCTCTCCCCTCGTGGTCCCCTCGTGGTCCCCTCGTGTCCGTCTCGCGTACATCCAGCCAAACACCGACGGCGCGCGGACGGGGCCGCCCCGATGTATTGACTAGTTCTATTCAGGACGACAGGATGTGAATAGACATAGCTACAGGAGGAGGCAGACGATGTCGGGACCCCGCCCCGTACGAGCACCGCGCGGCACGGAACTGAGCGCCCTGGGATGGCAGCAGGAAGCCGCCCTGCGCATGCTGCAGAACAATCTCGACCCGGAGGTCGCGGAGCACCCCGACAAGCTCGTCGTCTACGGCGGCACCGGCAAGGCCGCCCGTGACTGGCGCTCCTTCGACGCCATGGTCCGCACCCTGCGGACCCTCAAGCAGGACGAGACCATGCTGGTCCAGTCCGGCCGCCCCGTCGGCGTGATGCAGACCCACGAGTGGGCCCCGCGCGTCCTCATCGCCAACTCCAACCTCGTCGGCGACTGGGCCAACTGGGAGGAGTTCCGCCGCCTGGAGGCCCTCGGCCTGACCATGTACGGCCAGATGACCGCCGGCTCCTGGATCTACATCGGTACCCAGGGCATCCTCCAGGGCACCTACGAGACCTTCGCCGCCGTCGCCGCGAAGAAGTTCAACGGCACCCTCGCCGGGACCATCACCCTGACCGCCGGCCTCGGCGGCATGGGCGGCGCCCAGCCGCTCGCCGTGACGATGAACGACGGCGTCGCCATCTGCATCGACTGCGACCCGCGCGCCATCGAGCGCCGCATCGAGCACCGGTACCTCGATGTCAAGGCCGACAGCCTGGACCACGCCCTTCAGCTGGCGGTGGAGGCCCGCGACGCCCGCCGCCCGCTGTCCATCGGCGTCCTCGGCAACGCGGCCGACCTGGTCCCGCAGCTGCTCGCGATGAACGCCCCCATCGACATCGTCACCGACCAGACCTCCGCCCACGACCCGCTGTCCTACCTGCCGGTCGGCGTGGCCTTCGAGGACATGGCGTCCGAGGCGATGAAGGACCCGGCGGGCTTCACCACCCGGGCCCGCGAGTCCATGGCGAAGCACGTCGAGGCCATGGTCGGCTTCATGGACGCCGGCGCCGAGGTCTTCGACTACGGCAACTCCATCCGCGGCGAGGCCCAACTCGCCGGTTACGGCCGGGCGTTCGCCTTCCCCGGCTTCGTCCCCGCCTACATCCGCCCGCTGTTCTGCGAGGGCAAGGGCCCCTTCCGCTGGGCGGCCCTGTCCGGCGACCCCGCCGACATCGCCAAGACCGACAAGGCGATCCTGGAGCTGTTCCCGGAGAACGAGTCCCTGGCCCGCTGGATGAAGATGGCCGGCGAGCGCGTCCACTTCCAGGGTCTGCCCGCGCGCATCTGCTGGCTCGGCTACGGCGAGCGCGACAAGGCCGGCGAGCGCTTCAACGACATGGTGGCCTCCGGCGAGCTGGCGGCCCCGCTGGCGATCGGCCGCGACCACCTGGACTGCGGGTCGGTGGCCTCGCCGTACCGCGAGACCGAGGCCATGCTCGACGGTTCGGACGCGATCGCCGACTGGCCGCTGCTGAACGCCATGGTGAACGTGGCCTCCGGTGCGTCGTGGGTTTCCATCCACCACGGTGGCGGCGTGGGCATGGGCCGGTCCATTCACGCCGGGCAGGTGACCGTGGCCGACGGCACGAAGCTCGGCGGCGAGAAGATTCGCCGGGTGCTGACGAACGACCCGGGCATGGGTGTCATCCGGCACGTGGACGCGGGGTACGACATCGCGGAGTCCGTTGCGCAGGAGCGGGGCGTGCGGGTTCCCATGCGCGAGGGTGACGACGCGTGACGCAGGATGCAGGCACCCGTTCCGCCCTGCGGAACGACTGCCCACAGCCTGGACGGCCCGCCGCTTCGCGTTCCTTTCACGAGATGTGGCGCGAGTTGCTCCCCATCGGCCGGCACGCCGACTCCGGCGGATACCGGCGTTACGCCTGGACCGGTGCCGATGTCGACTGCCGGGCCTGGTTCAAGGAGCAGGCCGAGGCGCGCGGGCTGACGTACGAGGTGGACCGGAACGGCAACCAGTGGGCCTGGCTCGGTGACCCCGCTGCCGGGGACGCCGTCGTCACCGGGTCCCACTTGGACTCCGTGCCCGACGGCGGTGCCTTCGACGGCCCTCTCGGTGTGGTGTCCTCCTTCGCGGCCCTCGACGAGCTGCGGAGCAGGAACGTGCAGTTCGCCAGGCCCCTGGCCATCGTCAACTTCGGGGACGAGGAAGGGGCCCGGTTCGGGCTCGCCTGTGTCGGGTCGCGGCTCACTGCCGGGCAGCTGACCGTGGAGCAGGCCCACCGGCTCACCGACGCCGACGGGGTCAGCCTCCCGCAGGCCATGGAGGCCGCCGGGTACGACCCCGAGGGCATCGGGGCCGACCCGGAGCGGCTGGCCCGGATCGGCGCCTTCGTCGAGCTGCACGTCGAGCAGGGGCGTGCGCTGGACCTGTCCGGCGACCGGGTCGGCATCGCCAGCGCCATCTGGCCGCACGGCCGCTGGCGGTTCGACTTCCGCGGCGAGGCCAACCACGCCGGCACCACCCGGCTGGTCGACCGCCGCGACCCGATGCTGTCCTACGCCGAGACCGTCCTCGCCGCCCGCCGCGAGGCCGAACTCGCCGGTGCCGTCGCCACCTTCGGCAAGATCGCCGTGGAGCCCAACGGGGTCAACGCGATCCCCTCCCTCGTGCGTGGCTGGCTCGACTCCCGCGCCGCCGACCAGGACACCCTGGACACGGTGGTCGGCGGGATCGAGAAGGCGGCCCGGGAGTACGCGGACGCCCACGGCATCGACCTGGACGTCGTCCGGGAGTCCTTCACCCCGGTCGTCGAGTTCGACCACGCCCTGCGCGACGAGCTCGCCCGCATCCTGGGCAAGGACACCGGCCTGAAGGTGCCCGTCCTCGGGACCGGGGCAGGACACGACGCCGGAATCCTCTCCGGCAGCATTCCGACCGCCATGCTGTTCGTGCGCAACCCCACCGGTGTCTCCCACTCCCCGGCCGAGTTCGCCGCCGAGGACGACTGCGTGGCCGGGGTGCGCGCACTCGCCGACGTACTGGAAGGGCTGGTCTGCAGGTGACCAAGCGGACCTACTGGTTGGAGCACGCCTGGCTCGGCACGAACGTCGAGCCGGGCGTGGCCCTCGACACCGAGGACGGCCGGATCAGCGCCGTCCGCACCGGCACGCCCGCTCCGCCGCCCGGCGCCGAGGTGCTGCGCGGGCTCACCCTGCCGGGGCTCGCCAACGCCCACAGCCACGCCTTCCACCGGGCGCTGCGCGGCACCGTCCAGGTCGGCTCCGGCACCTTCTGGACCTGGCGCGAGGTGATGTACTCCGTCGCCGACCGCCTCACCCCGGACACCTACCACGCCCTGGCGCGCGCGGTCTACGCCGAGATGGCCCTGGCCGGCATCACCTGTGTCGGCGAGTTCCACTACGTGCACCACGCGCCCGGCGGCACCCCCTACGCCGACCCCAACGCCATGGGTGAGGCGCTGATCGACGCCGCCGCCGAGGCCGGCATCCGGATCACCCTCCTCGACACCTGCTACCTGTCCTCCGCCATCTTGAACAAGCACAGTGGCGAGCCGCCCAACACCCACCAGCTGCGGTTCTCCGACGGCAGCGCGGAGGCCTGGGCCGAACGCTGTGCAGTTCTCAAGGAGCGGGACCACGCGCGGATCGGGGCGGCGATTCACTCCGTACGGGCCGTGCCGGCCGGGCAGTTGGCGACCGTGGCGGGGTGGGCCGAGCAGCGGCGGGCCCCGCTGCACGTGCACCTGTCGGAGCAGACCGCCGAGAACGACGCCTGCCTCGCCGCGCACGGCTGCACGCCCACCCGGCTGCTCGCCGACCACGGCGTGCTCGGGCCGCGCACCACCGGCGTGCACAACACCCACCTCACCGACGAGGACATCGCCCTGCTCGGCCGCTCCGGCACCGGCACCTGCATGTGCCCGACGACCGAGCGGGACCTGGCCGACGGCATCGGCCCGGCCGTCGCCCTGCAGCGGGCCGGTTCCCCGCTCTCCCTCGGCTCCGACAGCCACGCCGTCATCGACCTGCTCGAAGAGGCGCGCGCGATGGAGCTGAACGAGCGGCTGCGCTCCCGCACCCGGGGGCACTGGACTGCGCTCGCCCTGCTGCGGGCCGCCACCGCCGACGGCCACGCCGCCCTCGGCTGGGACCGGGCCGGCACCCTCGAAACCGGCGCCCTCGCCGACTTCACGACGATCGCCCTGGACTCGGTCAGGACAGCGGGCCCGCTGCCCAGGCTGGGCGCCGAGACGGCCGTATTCGCCGCGACGGCAGCGGACGTACGGCATACGGTCGTCGGCGGACGGCATGTCGTACGGGACGGGGCGCACACGCTCGTACCCGACGTGCCACAGGCCCTCGCGCGGGCAGTCGAAGCCCTTCGCTCCTGACCACCACCCACGAGGACACCATGAGCAGCAGCACCGTCATCACCAACATCGCCACGCTGGTCACCAACGACTCCTCCCTCGGTGACGGCTCCCCTCTCGGTCTGATCCAGGACGCGGCCGTCGTCATCGAAGGCGACCGCGTCGCGTGGACCGGTGAATCCAGCAAAGCACCCGCCACTGACAACCGGGTCGACGCGGGCGGCCGGGCGGTGCTGCCGGGCTTCGTGGACTCCCACTCGCACCTGGTCTTCTCCGGAGACCGCACGCAGGAGTTCAACGCCCGCATGTCCGGCCGCTCCTACACGGCCGGCGGCATCCGCACCACGGTCGCGGCCACCCGGGCGGCGAGCGACGCGGAACTGGAGGCCAACCTCACCCGTTACCTCGACGAGGCCCTCCGCCAGGGCACGACGACGTTCGAGACCAAGTCGGGCTACGGCCTGACCGTCGAGGACGAGTCCCGCGCGCTGCGCATCGCGGCGCGGCACACCGACGAGGTGACGTACCTGGGCGCGCACATCGTCCCGCCCGACCACGCCGAGGACCCGGCGGCCTACGTCGCCCTGGTCACCGGCGAGATGCTGGACGCCTGCGCGCCGCACGCCCGCTGGATCGACGTGTTCTGCGAGAAGGGCGCCTTCGACGGCGACCAGGCCCGTGCGATCCTCACCGCGGGCAAGGCCAAGGGCCTCCACCCGCGCGTCCACGCCAACCAGCTCTCCTACGGCCCCGGCGTCCAGCTGGCCGTCGAACTGGACGCGGCGAGCGCCGACCACTGCACCCACCTCACGGACGCGGACGTCGACGCCCTGGCCGGCGGCAACACGGTGGCCACGCTGCTGCCCGGCGCCGAGTTCTCCACCCGCGCCGAGTGGCCGGACGCCCGCCGCCTGCTGGACGCGGGCGTGACGGTGGCCCTGTCCACGGACTGCAACCCGGGCTCGTCCTTCACCTCCTCCGTCCCCTTCTGCATCGCCCTGGCCGTCCGCGACATGCGGATGACCCCGGACGAGGCGGTCTGGTCGGCCACGGCGGGCGGCGCGGCGGCCCTGCGCCGCACCGACATCGGCCGCCTGACCCCCGGCACCCGAGCCGACCTGACCCTCCTGGACGCCCCCAGCCACGTCCACCTGGCATACCGGCCGGGGGTGCCGCTGGTCAGCGGGGTGTGGCGCGGCGGCGTACGGGTCGTCTGAGCAGGAGTCACCGCCTGGCACAACGCTTCCCCGGGGAAGGCGTCACCGCGCCCCCGCCCGCCACCGCTGCTCCCCGCTGTCGTCCAGGGGCTGAAGGGACACGCCGTATCTGCCGTACGGGGTCACCGCCGTCTCGATGGCGATGTTCGGGCGGATCGTGCCGTCGGGGTCGACGGTGAAGCGGAGGTTGTCGCCGTTGCCGCCGTAGACCGAGTCGCAGGTCCAGATGCCCAGGCCGCGGTCGGTCGAGCCCCGGCTGTCCAGGCAGAAGGTGTCGTCGGCGCCGGAGCGCAGCACGCCCAGGTAGGTGTCGAACCTCCAGCGCTGGGTGTCGGCGGAGGAGCAGGGGGCCGTGATGACGTCGTTGCCCTGCGACAGATCGCCGTCGCGGATGTCCAGGCAGCGGCCCGTCGCCAGGTTCACCACCTGGGCGAAGGAGGTGCCCGGCGGCGCGAACGAGGGCGTCGGCGTGGGAGTGGGCTTCCGGGTGCGCGGCGGGTGTGTGGCCGGGCGGGACGGACCGGGCGTGGGGGAAGAGGACACGGGTGAGGGGGAAGTCGTGGGGGAGGGGGACGGGGACGGGGACGGTGTGACGGAGACCGTGGCCGTCACCGTCACGGGGGGCGGCGTGGGCGTCGCGGCCGTCGGCTGCTGGTCGTCGCTGTGGGCCGGGGTGAGGACGAACACCAGCAGCGGTGTCAGGGCCACGCCCAGGGCCGCCGAGGCCAGCAGGAGGCGCCGCCGGGGCGGCCAGGACGGACGTACGGCAGGAGCGCCGGGGGCGGCCGGGGGCTCCCCGGCGCGTATGTACGCCGTTCCGCTCCACGGCAGCAGGCCCTCCGCCAGGGCCTGCCGGGGCGCGTCCCGCAAGGACCGCAGGTCGTCGAAGGCGGCCGTGCAGTGCGGGCAGCGGGCCATGTGGGCGTCCAGGTCGGGGCTGCGGCGCGGGCCGTCCGGCCGTACCGCCTCCTCGATCAGCCGGCGGAAGTCGGCGCAGCGCGGGTCGTCGGAGGCGGCGAGACGGTCGCGCAGGCATGCCTGGGCCAGGGCCTTGAGGGCCTGCGGGGTGCCGTAGGCCACGTCGACGCCGCTCAGGCCGAGGAAGGCGGCGGTGCGGCCCTGCGGCTCCGCCTCCAGCACGCCGTACCAGATCAGGCCCTGGGTGCGGGAAGGCAGCGAGCGGAACGCCGGGAGCAGGGGCGGGGTGGGGCCCTCGGGCAGGCCGGAGGCGTTCAGGACGAGCAGCAGCCCGGGGTCGACGCCGGCGGAGCGCTCGTCGCCCGCCCAGTCGGCCGCCAGCCGTGCGGTGAGCAGCAGCAGCCGGTGGCGCAGCGGGACGGCCGGGTCGACGCCCCGGGCCGTCTCGCGGGCCGCCGTGGTGAGGACCTCGGTCGCCAGCCGGCGGGCGGCGGACTCGCCCGCCGCGCACAGCCGGGCGTAGGCCAGGACCGCCGGGTGGTGCCGGCGGCGCAGTTCCTGCAGGGCGGGGTACGCCGTCGCCGTGGGGGAGCGGAGCAGCTCGGTCAGCCGGGCGTCCGGCACGTCCTCGTACTCCCCGGCCGTCCCGGTGCCACTCGCCTCGGTTCCGCCCGTCCCGGCCCCGTCCTCCTCAGCCATGTGTCCAGCCTCCTCGTACCACCGGGCACCGCGCCGTTGCGGCCCCGGGCCTGACATACCGGCCAGTAGCCAGTTCGGGGGGCCATAGTGGTCGAGGGGGACGGCCGGGGAAAGAGGTTTCCGCCGGTAACCGCATAACGGTTGGGACCACGGGGGCAGTTGGCCCGAAGGGGCGCCAAGGATCCGGTATGGGGGGGCGGATTCGTGGATACCCGCGTCAACCGGAGGGGTGGGACCCGCGGCGAGAACGCCGCGGCGGCCCGGCACCGGTGGCCGGGCCGCCGTCAGGGCGTCACCGCAGCGGACGCGGAGGTCACTCCTCGATCGTCAGACCCTTGCGCAGTCGTACCAGCGTGCGGGACAGCAGCCGGGACACGTGCATCTGGGAGATGCCGAGTTCCTCGCCGATCTCCGACTGGGTCATGTTCGCCACGAACCGCAGGGAGAGGATCTTCCGGTCCCGTTGCGGCAGTTCGGCGATCAGCGGCTTGAGGGACTCCACGTACTCGATGCCCTCCAGCCCGTGGTCCTCGTACCCGATGCGGTCCGCGAGTGCGCCCTCGGTCTCGTCCTCCTCGGGCTGGGCGTCCAGCGAGGAGGCGGTGTAGGCGTTCGAGGCGGCCATGCCCTCCACGACCTCGTCGTTGGAGATGCCGAGTTTCTCGGCCAGCTCCTGGACGGTCGGGGCCCGGTCCAGCCGCTGGGCCAGCTCGTCCCCGGCCTTGGCCAGGTCCAGGCGCAGCTCCTGCAGTCTGCGCGGAACGCGCACGGACCACGAGGTGTCGCGGAAGAAACGCTTGATCTCGCCGATGATCGTCGGCATCGCGAAGGTGGGGAATTCCACCCCGCGGGTGAGTTCGAAGCGGTCGATCGCCTTGATCAGGCCGATGGTGCCGACCTGGATGATGTCCTCCATCGGCTCGCTGCGGGAGCGGAAGCGGGAGGCGGCGAACTTGACGAGCGCGAGGTTGAGCTCGACGAGGGTGTTGCGGACGTACGAGTACTCGTGCGTCCCTTCCTCCAGCGACTGAAGGCGCTCGAAGAGGGTCTTGGACAGGGCCCGCGCGTCGACCGGGCCGATCTCGTCGTACGGGGGGATCTCCGGGAGTCCCTCGAAGGGGTCGAGGGGGTCGATGGGATGATCCAGTTTTACCGGTGGGGGTGTCGACGTCGCGACCGGGGTATGCGATGCGTCGAGCCGGGGTGACATGGTGTCCTCCATCGTTCTCGGCATATGGCTGCCGATGCCATGCGTGCACTGCGGTGTGCGGCGCCTCCGAAGCCGGCGTGTAGGGGTAGGTGTACTTACTAGCCCTACCTGCTCGACCGAGGCGATCGCAAGTGCGTTCTGTTGTGATATGTCCGGTTCCGTGAGGTTCTTCGGGTGCCGGAGTGCGCATGGAGGGCGTAATGTTCGAGAGCAGTCAGCGTCCACGACCTCGGGAGAGAGACGGCATGGACCACGGGACGGTCGGCAGCGCACAGTCGGGCCGGCTTCTGGTGGAGGTGCGGGAAGAGGGCTCCAGCGCCGTTGTGACACCGGCGGGTGAGCTCGATCACCACACCGCCGATCTACTGCGTGAGCCCCTCGACGACCTCCTGGCCAAGGGCTTTTCGCGCCTCGTCGTGGACTGCACGCGCCTGGAGTTCTGTGACTCCACGGGGCTGAACGTCCTGCTCGGCGCCCGGCTGAAGGCGGAGGCCGCCGGTGGCGGGGTCCATCTGGCGGGGATGCAGCCGGTGGTCGCCCGTGTGTTCGAGATCACCGGGGCCGAGGCGGTCTTCACCGTGCACGACTCCGTGGAGGCGGCCCTGGCCGACGGCGCCGACTGAGTCCGCCGTCCCAGCCCTCCCGCACGCCGCCGGTCCCGGGCGTCCGCGCCCGGCACGCCGAAATCAGGGGTGTTGTGCCGGATCGGCCGGGCAGGAGAGGGCAGGAGAAGGCGGGGCACACCCTGACGAACGCCGGTCCCGGACCGCCCCGGCACCGGCGAAACGACTGGACGGGACGTACGTGCGACGGACGGGCGAGCGGGACACCCCGCGCGGACATCGGCCGGCCGGCCTGCGCACAGCGGGCGGACGACGTACGGACCGGCCGGCACGCAGCAGTGCCGGCCCTTTGAATCATGAACTGGTGAATCGGTGAGGTGAAGCGCTGATGAGCACCACCCGGCCTTACTCGCCGGGCGACCGCGGCCCGGAGCCCAGCGGCGCTTCCGGGGCGTCCGAGGAGGGTGCGCCGACGGCAGACGCGCCCACGGGGGCAGCCGCGCCGTCCGTGCCGCCCGGGACCGCCGGCGGTACTCGGAGTACCGGCGGGCCGCACGTCCGCAGAATCGGCCTCGCGGGCGAGAGCGGGGTCGTCCCGCTCGCCCGCGACTTCGCCCGCCAGGCGCTGTACACATGGGGCTGGCTGCCCGCCGCCGGCGCCGACCAGCGGGCCGCGGCCGAGGACGTGCTGCTCGTCGTCTCCGAACTGGTCACCAACGCCTGCCTGCACGCCGAGGGCCCCGAAGAGCTGCTCCTGGCCTGCGACAACAAGGTGATCCGGATCGAGGTCTCCGACCGCGGCACCGGCCAGCCCGCCCCTCGCACCCCCCACCGCGCCGGCCGCCCCGGCGGCCACGGCATGTTCATCGTGCAGCGGCTCTGCCTGGACTGGGGCGTCGTCCGCACCGCGGGCCGCCCGGGCAAGACGGTGTGGGCGGAGCTGGGCGCCCCCGCGTGAGTGCTCCGGAGTGAGGGCTCCGGTGAGCGTCCCGGCATGGTGAGCGTCCCGGCATGAGCGTTCCGCTTCGGCGGCGCCCGCGGAAATTCGCTTCCTTGTGGGTACGGCCCTTCCTACCCTGGGCGCAACGCGCTGACGGAGACGAGTAGCCCGGGACTCAGCGAGCCGAGAGAGCCGCCACCCGCTGTGAAGGCGGCCTCGCACCCCGGAGTGAATCCCCTCCCGAGTGCGGGGAGGAACGGACCGCCGCGCCACGACGGCCCCCATGCCCCGCCGGCCGGCCCCCGTCATCGGGCCCGAAGAGGCCGTCGTACGACGGCGAAGGCGTGGTGGCACCGCGAGCACCCTCTCGCCCGCGCCCCGAGGGAACCGACCCGGGGCGGACCGTGTCGCCCCGCCGACCAGTTGGGCAGCACCATGCTTGACGTCACCCTCATCCGACAGCACCCCCGGCACGTCCGCGAAGGCCTAGCCAAACGCGGCCTGGACGTGGACCTCGACGCCTTCCTCGCCCTCGACGAACGGCTGCGCGAGGCCCGTACGGCCCTGGAACGGCTGCGCGGCCAACGGCGCCGCGTCTCGGCGGACATCGCGGCCCGCCGCCGGGCCGGCACACCGGCGGACGAACTCCTCGACACGGCCGCGGAACTGGCCGACCGGGTAGCGCAGGCCACCGTCGCGCACGGCCGGCTGGACGCCGAACACCGCGCCTTCCTCGACGGCCTGCCGAACCTCCCCGACCCGGACGTGCCCGCGGGCGGCAAGGAACACAACGAGGTCGTCCGCACCGAGGGCACCCGCCCGGAGTTCGGTTTCCCGCCCCGCGACCACGTGCGGCTCACCGAGGAACTCGGACTGGTCGACCACCGGCGCGGCGCCGCGCTCGCCGGCAGCGGGAACTGGGTCTACCGGGGCGAGGGCGCCGCGCTGGAGTGGGCCCTGCTCAACCACTTCCTGGACAGCCACCGCCGGGCGGGCTACACCTTCGTGCTGCCGCCCCACCTGCTCACCTGGGAGGCCGGCTACACCGCGGGCCAGTTCCCGAAGTTCGCCGACGACGTCTTCGTCACGGACCGCGGGGCCGACGGCCGTCCCGAGCGCTTCCTGCTGCCCACCGCCGAGACCGCGCTGGCCGCCCTGCACCACGGCGAGACCCTCGACGAGCGCGAGCTGCCGCTCAAGTACGTCGCCTACACGCCCTGTTACCGCAAGGAGGCCGGCGCCTACCGCACCGCCGAGCGGGGCACCCTGCGCGGCCACCAGTTCAACAAGGTCGAGTTGTTCCAGCTCACCCGGCCCGCAGACTCGGACGCGGCCCAGCGGGAACTCCTCGGCCGGGCGGAGGAGCTGGTGGCCGGCCTCGGCCTGCACCACCGGGTCACCCGGCTCGCTGCCGGGGACACCAGCGCCGCGCAGGCCAGGACGTACGACGTCGAGGTGTGGCTGCCCAGTCTGGGCGCCTACGCCGAGGTCAGCTCGGTGTCGAACGCCCGCGACTACCAGGCCCGGCGCGGCGGCGTCCGGTACCGCCCGGCCGGGGGCGGCCGGGCGGCGTACGTCCACACCCTCAACGCCTCGGGCCTGGCCACCAGCCGTCTGGTGCCGGCCCTCCTGGAACAGCACCAGCGGGCCGACGGCACGGTCGCCGTGCCCGAGGTGCTGCGGCGCTGGGGCCTGCCGGAGGTGCTGCGCAGGCCGTAGGGCATCCCGGGCCCCCGGGCCCACCCTCCACTCCAGCCACGCGTCACACACGCCGGATCGCCACAACTCCGGCGTGTGATGCGTCTTCCCTCCTCGCGACGCCGGGCGTACCTTGACGGCCAAATCTGATACGCCGTCAGGAACTGCTCGTCCGAACGAATCCGGAACGAATGGGGTGGACCGACCGTGTCGTACCCGAAACGAACCGCCGCGCTCGCGTCCGCCGCGGCCCTGGCCGGCTCGGTGGTGCTGCTGTCCGCGCCGGCCGCCCATGCCGACGTGGTCGACGTGAACTACCGCTGTCAGACCCCGATCGGCGTCAAGAGCGCCGTCTCGCCCATCGACATGACGGGCGTCAGGAGCGGCAGCGGCTACAAGATCACCATGTCCTGGCAGAAGGGCGTCTCCTCCAGCCCCGTCGAGCTGGGCAAGGGCGCGATGACCCCGAGCGCGAGCATCGTGCTCGGCGGCGCCGACAGCGGCACGCTGCCGGTCAGCGGGCCCGCCAACGCGGCCGCGATCCCCGCCAACACCCCCATCAAGATCAGCGACTTGAGCGGCACCTACACGCCGAAGAAGACCGGCAAGGTCACCTTCACGCCGGGCACGCTGATCATCAAGGCGCTCGGTACGACGACGACCTGCACGCCGACCAACAGCCCGAAGCCGGGGCTCACGCTGGACGTGACCGCGGCCGGCGGCTCGTCGTCGGCCTCCTCCGGCGGTTCCTCGCCCTCCGGCGGACAGCTCCCGCAGACCGGCCCCGAGGACAACGCGATCGCCCTCGGCACCCTCGGCGGCACGGTGCTCCTCGCCGGTGCGGCGGGCACGCTCTGGCTGACCCGCCGCCAGGCCGCACGGCGCTGAGCCGGACCGACGACCGCTGGAACCCAGACCGACCGCCGAAGCCGAGCCACCGCCGCAACCCAGGCCAACCGCCGGAGCCGCCCATGCCGTCCGCCGCCCGCGCCCTGACCCGCCATCGGTGCTCGCCCCGGACCCACGCATCGCTTCCGGCTCGCGCCGTACTGCCTGCGGCCCTGTGCCTGTGCGCCGCATGGGGCGCTGTGGCGGGCGCCGCCCCCGGCGCCTTCGCCGCGTCCGCGCAGTGGTCCATCGCGCCCGCGGGCGGCGGCCGCCCGTCCTTCTACGCCGAGGGCCCACCGGGGACGGTCCTGCAGGACACGGTGTCCGTCACCAATCCCGGGCGGGCACCGGTCGTCGTACGGCTGTCCGGAACCGGACTGCGCACGGTCTTCGCGGAGAAGGCCGAGAACGGGATACGCGTCCCGGCCCGCACCCGCGCCGAGGTGCCCTTCACGGTGACCGTGCCGGCCGGGACCGCGCCCGGCGACCGCTCCGGTGCCGTCGTCGCGCGGGACACGCGGGGGCGTACGGCGACCGTGCCGGTCCGGCTGCGCGTCGGTGGCCCGGCGCTCGCCGCGCTGACCGTCGAGCACCTCGCCGTGCACGCCGACCGCATCACGTACGAGCTGGTCAACCGCGGTACGACCGTCCTGGTGCCGAGGCTCGCGGTGCGCGCGGACGGCGTTCTCGGCCGGGTCCTGGACCGTGCGCCGCGCACCCTCCCCGTCCACCTGCGCCCCGGCGCCCGCGTGCAGCTGACCGAGCCCTGGCCCGACCGGCCCGCGCTGGACGCGGTCGACGTACGGCTGACGGTCACGGCCCCGGGCGGAGCCCACGACACGGCCACCACGTCGGCCCGGTTCGTGCCGTGGCCGACGGTGGCGGGGACGAGCGGCGCGCTGCTCGCGGGGACGGTCGCGGTGCTCGCCGTGCGCAGGCGGCCGAGCCGTACCGCGGCCGGGGGGCCGATGACTGAGGGCCCACCGGGCGCTGCCGTCGCCGAGGCCCCCCACCCCCGAGGTGAGTTGACGGAAGGCGCAGTGAAGTGAGCGGGAAGGTGAGGGGACTGCGGGTGCCGGCCGTGGCGGCGGTGGTCGCGCTGCTTCTGCTGCCGTTCACCGGCCGTCCGGCGGGCGCGGTGGAGGCGGCGCGCGGGCCTGTCGTGACGTTGTCGGCGGCTCAGGCCGGTGCCGGTGGCTCGGTCACCGTCAGGGGCAGCGGCTGGCGGTCGCACACGTTGCTGATGCTGCTGGTGTGCGGACGGGCCACACCGGCCCGTGGTGTCGTCGGCGGCACCAACTCCTGTGCGAACGGCGACGGCCGCGCCGTGACCACGGACGCCCAGGGTGCCTTCAGCCGGAAACTCCCCGTCGCCGAACCGCCCGTGCCCTGCCCCTGTGTGGTGCACGTGGCCACCGTCACCGGTGCCAGGGCGGAGGCGGACGCCGTCCTGCAGGTCGCCGGGCATCCCGTCGCCCCGCTGCCCGCCGAACGGTCCGGGGGCCGGCTGGCGGTTCTCTCCGACACGCGGCTCACCGGGTCGAGCGGACTGCTCACCTGGTTCGGCGCCCCACCGGGCCGCACCCTCGTCTTCACCGTCGGCAACACCGGTTCCGGCGCGATCGAGGACCCGGTGTTCCAAGTCGGCTCCGCACACGGCGTCTTCGCCCCGCAGTGGGACGACCGGCAGTGGCACGGCACCCTGGCCCCGGGCAGGAAGGCCGAGGTCAGGCTGCCGGTCGAGCTGTCCGCCGGGGCCCACGGCGACTACACCGTCTCGCTGAAGTACGACGGCAGGGTGCTCGCCGAACAGCCGTGGGGTGTGGAGCGCCCCTGGGGCGTGACGCTGTTCTGGATCCTGCTCTGCCTGGTCGTCCCGGCCGCGCTGTTCCGCATCGGCATGGCCGTGGTGGACCGGCTGCGGCCACGCCGCCCGGGCGGTCCCCGCCGTACCGGCCCGTCGACCCTGCCCCGGCCGGCTCTGCGCCTGCCCCGGCTGCCGCGCTCGCGCACCGAAGAACCGCACCCCACGAACCCGACCCTGCCGTGGTTCGCCCCGGACGCCGTCCCGGGCGATGCGGCCGGCCGGCTCTCCGCACCGCACACCGACAGCCCGACGAGTCCCACGACTCCCACCACGAAAGGACCGACGTGAGCATCCGAAGGAGAGGTACGGCCGCGGGCGCCGCGCTGGCGCTGAGCGGTGCGGGCGTCCTGCTGGGCCTCGCCGCGAGCCCCGCGCAGGCGGCAGAGGTGTCGTACGCCACCCACTGCGTGCCGCCCGCGGGCATCAGCCCGATCGACGGCACCACGAAGGTCGAGATCACCGCGCCGGCCACGGCGAAGGTCGGCGACACGGTGGACGTCGTGTGGAAGTTCGTCCAGGCCGCGTCCAAGAACCCGGACATCATCGACCTGCCCGCCAACTCGGTCCAGCCGTCCGGGACTCTGAAGGCGGCCGGTGCCCAGGTCGCCGACATCGCGATGCAGGGGACGCGCACGAACCCCGCGATCCCCAAGGGCGGTGCCATGGTGCTGTCCGACATGAAGGGCAGCATCAAGCTGACGACGGCCGGCGAGGTGACGCTGACGCCGGACGCGTACACCGTCAACGCGATGTCGACCGACACCAAGTGCACGCCCAAGGAGACCGTGCAGAAGGCGGCGACCATCCAGGTGACGGGCGGGGACGGGGGCGGCACGTCCAGCAGCACGCCCACCCCGTCGACGACACCGACCCGGTCGAGCACCCCCACCCAGTCCGCCAGTCCGACGGCGACCTCGAGCGGCGGCAGCGGGCAGACCGACTTCACCGGCAAGGAGGTGCAGATCCCCTACGCCTGCAAGACCCCGATCGGCGACAAGAACGCGACCTCGCCGGTGCAGATCAACGCGAAGAAGAACAGCGGGAACTTCGACCTCACCGTGCAGTTCAAGAAGTCGGTGATGAACAGCCCCGCCGACATCCCGAAGGGGTCCGTGAAGCCGTCCATGGAGGTGGTGCTGGGCGGCGCCGACAAGGGCACGGTGCATGTGGAGGGGCCGACGAACGCCAAGGACATCAAGTCCGGCGACCCGATCGAGATCCCCGACCTCACCGGCACCTACAAGCCCGGCGCGAGCGGCACCTCGACGCTGTCCCCGGGCGTCCTCACGGTCAAGGCGCTCGGTACGACCACGACGTGCACCCCGACCAGGACCGAGGTCTCCCTCACCCTGGACACCAGCCGGCAGCCGGGCGGCTCGTCCGGAGGCACGTCGACGTCGGGAGGCACCTCCTCGACCGGCGGCAGCGGCGGCACCTCCGGCTCCGGCGGTCTCGCCCAGACCGGCGCGAGCGACCACGGCGCCCTGAAGGCCCTCGGCCTGGTGGCGGGCACGGCGATCCTGCTGGGCGGCGCGGTGTTCACATTCATGCCGAAACGAAGGACCCGCTGACCCTCCTGACAGGGCCGGCCCTCCTGACATGAAAGAGGGCCGCCGCACCCACCGGGGTGCAGCGGCCCTCTCTCGGCCGGTCCGGACGACTAGTGCACGTCGCCCATCAGCTTGTTGACCTTGCTGCGGTACATCCACACCGCCACACCGGCGAGGACGGCGAGCACGGCCTCCAGGGCGACGAAGCCCATCTTGTCGAGGTTGACGCCGCCGACGGCCGGGTTGGACACCAGCGCGGTGATCGAGTCGCCCGCGGTGACCGCGAGGAACCAGACACCCATCATCTGCGAGGCGTACTTCTTCGGCGCCATCTTCGTCGTCACCGACAGACCCACCGGCGACAGCGTCAGCTCACCGACGGTCTGCACGAAGTAGATCGCGACCAGCCACATCGCCGCGGCCTTGTGACCGCCCTCGGCGATCGACAGCGGGGCGAGGAAGAGGAAGAAGGACGCACCGATCAGCACCAGGCCGGAGGCGAACTTCACGATCGTGCTCGGCTCCTTGCCGCGCCGGTTCAGCCACAGCCACAGCCAGGCGAAGACCGGGGCCAGCGCCATGATCATGACCGGGTTGACCGACTGGTACCAGGAGACCGGGAACGTCCAGCCCGCGATCGAGTTCTTGGCCGAGCTGTCCGCGAAGAGCGACAGGGTCGAACCGCCCTGGTCGTAGATCATCCAGAAGGCGGCGGCGGCGACGAAGAACCAGATGTACGCCGACACCTTCGACTTCTCGCCTGCGTCCAGGTCCTTGTCCCGGCGGATGCGGGCGATGACCAGGATCGGCACGAGCAGACCGACGAGGGTGAGCGGGATCAGCGCCCAGTTCAGGGTGAAGTGGCCGGTGCCGCCGACGACGCCGTAGAAGACCGCGGCGATGGCGAGCCAGGTCAGGCCCTTGCGCAGGGTGGCGGACTTCTCCGCGGGGGACAGCGGGGTCGGGACCTCGCTGCTCTTCGGGTTCAGGTGGCGGCCGCCCAGCAGGTACTGGGCCAGACCGAGCGCCATGCCGAGCGCGGCGAGGGCGAAGCCCAGGTGCCAGTTGACGTTCTCACCGACGGTGCCGATGACCAGCGGCGCGGCGAAGGCGCCCAGGTTGATGCCGATGTAGAAGAGGGTGAAGCCACCGTCCCGGCGCGGGTCGTCCGGGCCCTTGTAGAGGTGGCCGACCATCGTGGAGATGTTGGCCTTGAGCAGACCCGAACCGATGGCGACGAGACCCAGGCCGACGAAGAAGCTCGCGGCCACGGGCAGCGCGAGGCACAGGTGGCCGAGCATGATGATCAGGCCTGCGACGGCGACCGTCTTGCGGGGGCCGAGGAAGCGGTCCGCGACCCAGCCGCCGGGCAGGGCGAGCAGGTACACGAGCGACACGTACACCGAGTAGATGGCGGTCGCCGTGCCCGCGCTCAGGTGCAGGCCGCCCGGGGCCACCAGGTACAGCGGGAGCAGAGCCCTCATGCCGTAGTAGGAGAATCGCTCCCACATCTCGGTCATGAAGAGAGTGGCCAGGCCGCGGGGGTGGCCGAAGAAGGTCTTCTCGGAACCGGGGGTGCCCGGGCGGACCGAGTCCTTCGTCAGGCTGGACGCCATGGTCGTTCCTTGCTGGTCGGGACGCGCGCTGGAGCGTTGCGCGCCCGGTGGGGGTGCGGCCGGCACCGGCAGGGCCGCCCGTCCGCCCCCAACGCCCGGGGGGAGTCCGCCTCCGGGTCTCGGAAGCGGTGGACGGCGACCACCGGGATCCACGCCCCGTCGCGCGTCGATGCGCTGCGGAGCCCGGCCAGAGGTCATTCCTTTCAAGGCAGACCAGGACGGATCTTGGTCGGCCCGCACACAAAAGAGACCTTCAGCGTCGTCTGCCCGCCGAAGGTCCCCTGGTGTACTACAGGCGTTAAGGTCACTGTAAGGCAGGACACTGCCGGATATGGAAGGACTTGAGACACGGATCACAGGTGTCGGAGGAACCGCAGGACCGGAATCGAAGGCCTCTCCTACGATCGCATCCCCAGAGCGATGGTCCGTACCAGTGACACTCCGGCGGCGTACGAAGGTAAGAGTTCCTGGAACCGATCACACCCCAGCACCGCACGCGGGCGGTCTACCATCACTGCATGACCCGTGTACTGCTCGCCGAGGACGACGCGTCCATCTCGGAGCCGCTGGCCCGCGCCCTGCGCCGGGAAGGTTACGAGGTCGAGGTGCGCGAGGACGGACCCACCGCGCTCGACGCCGGAATGCAGGGCGGCGTCGATCTGGTCGTACTGGACCTGGGCCTGCCGGGCATGGACGGCCTGGAGGTCGCCCGCCGGCTGCGGGCCGACGGCCACACCGTGCCGATCCTCATCCTGACCGCGCGGGCCGACGAGGTGGACACCGTCGTCGGCCTGGACGCGGGCGCCGACGACTACGTCACCAAGCCCTTCCGGCTCGCCGAACTGCTCGCCCGGGTACGGGCCCTGCTCCGGCGCGGTGCCGCCGAGCCGCAGCAGCCGCCGGCCACGCACGGGGTGCGGATCGACGTCGAGTCGCACCGGGCGTGGATGGGCGACGAGGAACTCCAGCTCACCGCCAAGGAGTTCGACCTGCTGCGCGTGCTCGTGCGGGACGCCGGCCGGGTCGTCACCCGCGACCAGTTGATGCGCGAGGTCTGGGACACCACGTGGTGGTCCTCCACCAAGACCCTCGACATGCACATCTCCTGGCTGCGCAAGAAGCTCGGCGACGACGCGGCGAACCCCCGCTACATCGCCACGGTGCGTGGAGTGGGCTTCCGCTTCGAGAAGAGCTGAGCCCCTCCCCGGGGGCCCTTCCCAGGGCCAGTGATCACCTCAGGTAACGGAACATGCGCCGACGTCTCATCCAGTCCACCCTCGCCGTCGTCCTCGTGGTGATCGCCGTCTTCGGCATCTCCCTGGTGATCGTCGAGACCCGGACGATCAGCAACAGCGCCCAGGAGCGGGTGGACTCCGAGGCGGTGCGGCTGGCCAGCATCGTGGACAGCCGGATCCTCGCCGCGGAGAACGTCAACGCGGGCGTGCTGCGCAATCCGGTCGCCAAGGACCAGTACGCGGTCATCCGCATGCCCGGCCACCAGCCGATAGAGATCGGCACCAAGCCGCAGGGCGATGTCATCCACGCCAGCCAGCAGGGCGAGGAGGGCGAGACCGTCACCGTGCAGGAGCCGCGCTCCGCGGTCACCCGCGAGGTCGGCCGGACCCTGCTGATCATCGGCCTCGTGGCGCTGCTCGCGGTGGTCGCGGCCGTGCTGCTCGCCGTACGCCAGGCCAACCGGCTCGCCTCCCCGCTCACCGACCTCGCGGAGACCGCCGAGCGCCTCGGCTCCGGCGACCCGCGCCCGCGGCACAAGCGGTACGGCGTCCCCGAGCTGGACCGGGTCGCCGATGTGCTGGACTCCTCCGCCGAGCGGATCGGGCGCATGCTGACCGCCGAGCGGCGTCTGGCCGCCGACGCCTCCCACCAGCTGCGCACCCCGCTGACCGCGCTGTCCATGCGGCTGGAGGAGATCACCCTCACGGACGACCCGGACATCGTGAAGGAGGAGGCGAACGTCGCGCTCACCCAGGTCGAGCGGCTCACCGACGTGGTCGAGCGGCTGCTGACGAACTCCCGCGACCCGCGCACCGGCTCCGCCGTCACCTTCGACCTGGACGAGGTCATCCAGCAGCAGCTCGCCGAGTGGCGGCCCGCCTACCGCAGCGCCGGCCGCGCCATCGTCAGCTCCGGCAAGCGGCATCTGCAGGCCGTCGGCACGCCCGGGGCGGTCGCCCAGGTGCTGGCGGCGCTGATCGAGAACTCCCTCATGCACGGTGGCGGCACCGTCGCGCTGCGCACCCGGGTCACGGGCAACCAGGCCGTGGTCGAGGTCACCGACGAGGGCCCCGGCGTCCCCGCCGACCTCGGCGCGCGGATCTTCGAGCGGACGATCAGCGGGCGGAACTCCACCGGGATCGGCCTGGCCGTCGCCCGCGACCTCGCGGAGGCCGACGGCGGCCGCCTGGAGCTGCTCCAGGCCCAGCCGCCGGTGTTCGGCCTGTTCCTCTCGCGTACGCCGCCGGCCCGCAAGACGGAGGAGGAGCGGCCGACGGTGCGCTGATCCGGGTTACGGAACGCGCTGGGACTTCGGCTCGGGCTCGGAGTGGGGCCTCTTCGACTCGGCCACCAGGATCGACTCCGCCTCCTGCGTCGGCTGCACGCGGAACACCCAGGTGCGGTACGACCAGAAGCGGAACAGGGTCGCGACGCCGATGCCGACGAACTTGAAGACGTTGCTCTGCAGCGGACTGTCCCAGCCGAAGCCGTAGGTCGCCGCGTACAGCACGCCGTTCTCGATCACCAGGCCGATCGCGCTGAACAGGAGGAAGAGCGTGAGCTCCTTGGTGCGGCCGTTCTTGTCGCGGTCCCGGTACGTCCAGTAACGGAACCCGACGTAGTTGAACGCGATGGCGACCACCGTCGCGATGATGCTGGCCCGCACCACCGGCAGATCGGAGACGTGGCGGACCAGGTTGAACACGCCGAGGTTGACGAAGATGCCCGCAACGCCGACGGTGCCGAACTTGGCCACCTCGCGTACGAGCCGTTGCAGCCCCGAGGAACGAGGTTCCATGGCTGTGCAGCTCCCGTCGGTAGGTTTCGTCAGCCCAGCCATGCTATCCGGGTGAATCCTCCGTCGCCTGTGCACAAGCCCAAGACCAGGAAACAGATCGGAAAGAGGGTGGAAAGCGACCGGTAAGAGTTCGTGTGAGGGACGCGATCGGGCCGCCCCGGCGTGGCCGATACGCTAGGGGTGTGACGTTCCCGGTAGTCGGCATGGTCGGCGGGGGGCAGCTCGCGCGTATGACGCACGAGGCGGGCATCCCGTTGGGCATCAGGTTCAAGCTTCTCAGTGACACCCCTCAGGACTCGGCGGCGCAGGTCGTGAGCGATGTCGTCATCGGCGACTATCGCGATCTCGACACGCTGCGTGAGTTCGCGCGCGGTTGCGATGTGATCACCTTCGATCACGAACATGTACCCACCGAGCACCTCAGGGCCCTCGAGGCGGACGGCATCCCCGTGCGTCCGGGTCCCGACGCGCTGGTGCACGCCCAGGACAAGGGCGTGATGCGCGCGAAACTCGACTTGATCGGCATCCCGTGCCCGCGGCACCGGATCGTCGCCGACCCGGAGGACGTGGTCCGCTTCGCGGCCGAGGGGGACGGCTTCCCGGTCGTGCTGAAGACCGTGCGCGGCGGCTACGACGGCAAGGGCGTGTGGGTCGTGGAGACCGCCGAGGAGGCCTCCGACCCGTTCCGGGCCGGCGTCCCGGTCCTCGCCGAGGAGAAGGTCGACTACGTCCGCGAGCTCGCCGCCAACGTCGTACGCTCCCCGCACGGCCAGGCCGTCGCCTACCCGGTGGTGGAGTCCCGGCAGGTGAACGGCGTCTGCGACACGGTCATAGCCCCCGCGCCCGGCCTGGACGAGTCCCTCGCCCTCCAGGCCGAGCGGATGGCCCTGACCATCGCCAAGGAACTCGGCGTCGTCGGGCACCTCGCGGTCGAGCTGTTCCAGACCCGCGACGGCCGCATCCTCGTCAACGAGCTGGCCATGCGCCCGCACAACTCCGGCCACTGGACCCAGGACGGCGCGATCACCTCGCAGTTCGCCAACCACGTCCGCGCGGTCCTCGACCTCCCGCTCGGCGACCCGCGCCCGCGCGCCGCGTGGACCGTGATGGTCAACGTCCTGGGCGGCGACTACCCGGACATGTACTCCGCGTACTTGCACTGCATGGCCCGCGACCCCAAGCTCAAGATCCACATGTACGGCAAGGACGTGAAGCCCGGCCGTAAGGTCGGACACGTCAACACCTACGGCGACGACCTGGACGACGTGCTGGAGCGCGCCCGTCACGCAGCCGGCTATCTGAGAGGCACCATCACCGAATGAGCATCGCTGCCGGCCCCGTCGTGGGCATCGTCATGGGGTCGGACTCCGACTGGCCCGTCATGGAGGCCGCCGCCAAGGCCCTGGACGAGTTCGAGATCGGTTACGAGGTCGACGTCGTCTCCGCGCACCGCATGCCCCGCGAAATGATCACCTACGGCGAGCAGGCCGCCGACCGCGGGCTGAAGGTGATCATCGCCGGTGCGGGCGGCGCCGCCCACCTGCCCGGCATGCTCGCCTCCGTCACCCCGCTGCCGGTCATCGGCGTGCCGGTGCCGCTGAAGTACCTGGACGGCATGGACTCGCTGCTGTCCATCGTGCAGATGCCGGCCGGTGTCCCGGTCGCCACGGTCTCCGTCGCCGGTGCCCGCAACGCCGGTCTCCTCGCGGCCCGCATCCTCGCCGCGCACGACGAGGACCTGCTGCACAAGATGCGCGACTTCCAGCACGACCTCAACGACCAGGCCGCCGAGAAGGGCAAGCGGCTTCGTGCCAAGGTCGAGGGGTCGAGCGGCTTCGGCTTCGGGAAGTAACAGGCAATGACCTCACTGGACGAAGCACGGTCCCTGCTGCGCGAGTTCCCGGTCGTCGACGGCCACAACGACCTGCCGTGGGCGCTGCGCGAGCAGGTCCGCTACGACCTCGCCGCCCGCGACATCGCCGTACGGCAGGACGCCCATCTGCACACCGACATCCCGCGCCTGCGCGCGGGCGGGGTCGGGGCGCAGTACTGGTCGGTGTTCGTGCGCTCGGACCTGCCCGGGGCGGTGCCGGCGACCCTGGAACAGATCGACTGCGTACGGCAGCTCATCGCCCGGCACCCCGCCGATCTGCGGGCCGCGCTGACCGCCGCCGACATGGAGGCGGCGCGCGCGGAGGGACGTATCGCCTCCCTCATGGGCGCGGAGGGCGGGCACTCGATCGACAACTCCCTCGGCACCCTGCGCGGCCTGTTCGAGCTGGGCGTGCGCTACATGACGCTCACCCACAACGACAACAACGACTGGGCGGACTCGGCGACCGACGAGCCGAAGGTCGGCGGCCTCTCGGCCTTCGGCCGCGAGGTGGTCCGCGAGATGAACCGCCTCGGCATGCTGGTCGACCTCTCCCACGTGGCCGCCACGACCATGCGGGCCGCGCTGGACACCACGTCCGCGCCGGTGATCTTCTCGCACTCCTCCGCGCGGGCCGTGTGCGACCATCCGCGCAACATCCCCGACGACGTGCTGGAGCGGCTGCCCGCCAACGGCGGTGTGGCGATGGTGACCTTCGTGCCGAAGTTCGTTTTCCAGGCGGCCGTCGACTGGACGGCGGCGGCCGACGAGAACATGCGCGCCCACGGCCTGCACCACCTCGACACCAGCCCCGAGGCGATGAAGATCCACGCGGCCTTCGAGGAGCGCACCCCGCGCCCGGTCGCCACGGTGTCCACGGTCGCGGACCACCTGGACCACATGCGCGAGGTCGCCGGCATCGACCACCTGGGCATCGGCGGCGACTACGACGGCACCGCCTTCACCCCGGACGGCCTCAGCGACGTCTCCGGCTACCCGAACCTGCTCGCCGAGCTGCTGCACCGCGGCTGGTCCAGGACCGACCTGGCCAAGCTGACCTGGCAGAACGCGGTGCGGGTGCTGGGCGCGGCGGAGGACGTGGCCCGTGACCTTCAGGCCACCCGTGCCCCGTCCAATGCCACCATCGAGTCGCTGGACGGCGGCCCCGCCTGATCCGTCGGGGCGGGGTGGCCGTTGCAGCCGGCGGCTCCGCCCACGTACGTGAAGTACCGGTCCCGGACCATCCGGGAGCCGTACGCGGCCGGGCTGCGAGAGGATCCGCCGGCTCCTGCCCGTCGTGCCCGACCGACCCCCGTCCGGGAGACCCCGGACGGGGTGGTCCGCACCGCGCGGGACGCCTGACCGTTCGTACCCCCGAACGCCCCACTCACCAGGAAGCCGTCCTTCCCCCCGTGCGACCGTGGCGATACGACCCAGCACGACGCAGCTCACGACCGGCGTAAGCAACGACGACGTACGGAGCCCCGCCATGGCCGACCTCCAGGACGACATCCCGGACACGACCGAGGTCGGCGAGGACGACGCCCTGCCGGAGGACCCCTTCCCTTCGCAGCCCGCGTCCCTGCGGCGTGCCCACACCCTGCTCGCCGCCCACCCCGTCGCCGACGGCTACAGCGGACTGCCGTGGGCCCTGCGCCATCTGCCCTGGTACGACCTGGAGCTGGGCGAGGCGGCCATCGACACCGACATACCCCGGATGCGTGCCGGCCACGTGGGCGCGCTGTTCTGGTCGCTGCACCTGCCCGAGGGCCCCGGCGGTGACCGTGCGACGACCGCGACCCTGGAACAGCTGGACCAGGCGAACTCGGTGATCGAGGCCCATCCGGAGGGCCTGCGCCGGGTGCGCACCGCCGGGCAGATCATCGACGCCCGGAACTGCGGCCGGGTCGCCGTGGTGCTGGGCCCCGCGCACGCCACCGCGCTCGACGACTCCCTCGGCATCCTGCGCGTCCTGCACGCCCTCGGCCTGCGCGTGCTCACGCTCGCGGGCACGGCCTGGGCGGGGGAGCGGGGGCTGACCCGGTTCGGCGAGGAGGTGGTGCGCGAGATGAACCGGCTCGGTGTGCTCGCCGATGTCTCCGGCGCCTCCCGGGCCACCACCGAACGTGCCCTCGCGCTGTCCAAGACCCCGGTACTGTGCACCCGCTCCGCCGCCCGCGCCCTGCGCCCGCACCCGGCCAACCTGCCCGACGAACTGCTCACCTCGCTGGGTGCGGCGAGGGGCCTGTGCATGGTGCCGCTGACCGCCGAGCAGACCGGGCCGACGGTCCATGACGTCGCCGACCACCTCGACCGCGTCCGCGACGTGGCCGGCCCGGACTGCGTGGGCCTGTCCGGCACCTACGACTCCGGCGCCGCCCACCCCCGCGACCTCGCCGACGCCTCCCGCTACCCCCACCTGATCGCCGAACTGCTCAGGCGCGGTTGGTCCGACACCGAGCTGGCCCTGCTGACCTGGGGCAACGTCCAACGGGTGCTGCGCAGCGCGGACTTCACGGCCCGCGCCGCGCAGCACCGCCGGGAGGCGTCGAACGCGAAGATCGGGGAACTGGACGCGCCCTAG
>NZ_JAJHNP010000023.1 GCF_020819595.1 Streptomyces barringtoniae | reverse complement strand
TACGTCATCGAGAAGCTGTAACGGCATCACCTGCGGCAACGAGGGGCGCCCGGCGGAACGTCACCGGGCGCCCCTCGCGTTGCGCCGGCGCAGCCGCCGCAGCCCGAACAGGGCGGCCAGCCCGATCGCGGCGACGGCCCCACCGACCTCCAGACCACTGCCACCGATCCCGATCCCGCCCCCGGCCGAGGTCGAGGCCGAACCGCCGCTCGCCGAAGGCGACTTGGACGCCGGGGAGTCCGGCGCGTCCTTCGCCACGACCTCGCTGTCCGCCCCCTCGCTGCTGTACAGCAGCTTGGTCCCGTCGACGGAGTAGGTGACTCCCTCGCCCTGATCCTGCAGGGGCACGTCCAGCTGGCCCTCGCGCCTGATGCGACCGCCGTTCCAGTCGTAGGAGATCCCCCCGAGGTACCCGCGTACGGCGAGTTGCCGCCCGTCCGGGGAGAAGGCCGCGTCCGTGGCCCAGAGGTCGACCGGGGCGATCGGCCGGAAGACGTTCGCGCCGGAGGTGGACAGGGTGGCCGGGCCCTCGTACAGGTGCCCGCCGTCCTGCTTCTTGTCGATGATGTAGACCCGCCCGGTCTTCGGGTGGACGATCAGCGACTCGGCGTCGCGCGGCCCGTTCGCGTACTTCACGACGTACTGCGTGGCGGTGACCGTCCGGTCCTTCAGCTCCTTCGGCTCGGGCAGCCGGTAGATCCACACGTACGGCCACTTGCCGCCGAGGTTGTCGCCGATGTCGCCCAGGTAGATCTCGTCGTGCGGGCCGATGGAGATGGCCTCGACGTCGCGCGGGGCGCCGATGCCGCGCAGGGTGATCCGGGCGACGGTCCTGCCGGTCGCGCTGTCCACGGCGTAGATGTACGGCCCGTCGCCGCTGTCGTTGTGCGTCCAGTAGATGCCGGGGTGGAGGCGGGAGGCGGCGAGCCCGCTGGACTCGGCGATCCGCGGGTCCTTGATGGTGAACCCGTGGTCGCCGGCCCCGCCCGCGCTCCCGGCGGCGGAGGCGGGCAGTGCGCAGGCGCCGGCGAGCAGCAACCCGGCGAGGACGGCGGACGATCGACGCATGCCCCAAGACTGCCATTCGCTCAGGGGGTTCGGCGGGCGGCTGCCTGGCGGGGCTCGCCGGACGTGGTGGGCCTCACATCCCATCGGTGCGCACGATCATCCATCATGAGCGGATGCTCAGGTTCATGCCCGTAGGTGACTCCATGACGATCGGGAGCGCGGGCGAACACACGTGGCGTTACCGGCTGTGGCGGCATCTGCGCGACACGCACGACGGCCCGTTCACCTTCGTCGGCCCCCGCGAGGAGCTGTACGACAAGACGGCCGACGCCCCGACGTCCCACGCCTACGCCGAGCCCGGCTTCCCCCGCCGCCACCTGGCGGGCTGGGGCGAGGGCTGGCTGCACATGGCCCCGCTGATCGGCGAGGCGGTACGCAAGCAGCGGGCCGACGTGCTGCTGGTCTCCCTCGGGCTGATCGACCTGGGCTTCTACACCAACGCCGAGCAGACCGCGGAGAACGTCCGGGCCTTCGTCGCGGGCGCCCGGGAGGGGAACCCGCGCATCCGCATGGTGCTGCTGCCGGTGATCCCGAACATCCGGGCCGAGGTCGACGCGCCCTTCGCCGCGCAGGTGGACCTCTTCAACGTCCTGCTGGCGAAGGCGGTCGCCGACCTGGACGAGCCCCGCTCGCCCGTCCTGCTGGCCTCGCGGCCGGAGTCGTACGACATCCACGCCGACACCTACGACGGCACGCATCCCAACGCGAGCGGTGAGCATCGGATCGCGGCGGCGTTCGCGGGGGCGATGTGGGAGGCATGGGGGCTCGGACAGACGTACGCGGCCGGAACAGATTGACCGATTTCCGGCGTCTCCTGGTCACCGTGCGTATCGTTGAACCGCGCGGCTGCACTCGTCCGTGGGGCAGCCGGGGAGGAGCGCCACGATGACCGTCCTTGAAGACAGGATCGAGATGGCCGAGGAGAGCGGCGAGCTGACTCTGGACGACCTGTTCGAGTCGCTCGAGCGGACCACCCCCGAGGGCTACAAGGTCGAGATCGTCGAGGGGGCCATCTTCATGGCGCCGCAGCGGGACACCCACTGGGAGATCATTCTCGACGTCGTCGAGCAACTGCGCACCAAGTATCCGCGCAAGCGCGTCAAGTCGGACGTCCGCATCGACTACCCGGGCCACCTCAACGGCTTCTGCTCAGACGTCACCCTCGTGGCCGAGGGCGCCGAGAAGACGCCCGCAGGCCTCTGGCGCTGCGCCGACGTCGAGTTCGTCGCGGAGGTCATCTCGAAGGGCACGGCGCACAACGACTACGGCCCCAAGAAGACGGCCTACGCCACCGCCGAGGTCCCCGTCTACCTCGTCGCCGATCCCTACCAGGGCAAGTGCCACCTCTACAGCCAGCCGAAGGACGGCGAGTACGTCAGCGAACTGACGGTCGCCTTCGGAGCGGACGTCGACATGACCACCACCGCCCTGGGGCTCACTCTCAAGACGGACGAGTTCCCCCGCGACTGACACGCCGGATGCCAGGATGCGGTCCATGACCTACGGCTGCATCGCCTCCATGAAGACCGTCCCCGGCTCCCGCGACGAGGTCGTGGCCATCCTCCTCGGCGCCGCCGGAGGCCTCCGCGCGGCCGGCTGCCACGCGTACATCGTGGGCCTCGCCGACGAGGACGACGTGACGATCCGGGTGACCGAGGTCTGGCGCAGCAAGGAGCACCACGACGCCTCGCTGCAACTGCCGGCGGCCAGGGCGGCGATCGCGAAGGCCATGCCCATGCTGACGGGCGAGTTCACCAGGCAGGAGCTGGCGGTCGCGGGCGGACTCGGGCTCTGAGACGGGAAACCCCCCGGGCCCCGAAAGCCCTTGCATAGAGCGCACTTCAAGCCGTTGGCTAGAGAACCATGAAGTACACGCAGCTTGGACGCACGGGCCTCAAGGTCAGCCGACTCGTCCTCGGGACGATGAACTTCGGGCCGCAGACCGACGAGGCCGACAGCCACGCCATCATGGACGCGGCGCTGGACGCGGGCATCAACTTCTTCGACACCGCCAATGTGTACGGCTGGGGGGAGAACAAGGGGCGCACCGAGACCATCATCGGCAACTGGTTCGCCAAGGGCGGCGAGCGCCGCGACAAGGTCGTCCTCGCCACCAAGGTCTACGGCAACATGGCCCCCGACGGCGCCACCGTCTGGCCCAACCACGACAAACTCTCCGCGCTGAACATCCGCCGAGCCGTGGATGCCAGCCTCAAGCGGCTGCAGACCGACTACATCGACCTCTACCAGTTCCACCACATCGACCGCAGCACCCCGTTCGAGGAGATCTGGCAGGCGATCGACACCCTGGTCCAGCAGGGCAAGATCCTCTACGCCGGTTCCTCCAACTTCCCCGGCTACAAGATCGCCCAGGCCAACGAGATCGCCGCCCGGCGCGGCGGCACCATCGGCCTGGTCAGCGAGCAGTGCCTGTACAACCTGGCCGAGCGGCGCGCCGAGATGGAGGTCATCCCGGCCGCGCAGGAGTACGGCCTCGGGGTCATCCCGTGGTCGCCGCTGCACGGCGGTCTGCTCGGCGGGGTCATCAAGAAGGAGGTCCAGGGCGGGCGCCGCGCCACCGGCCGGGCCGCCGACACCCTCAAGGATCCGGCCGCCCGCGCCCAGATCCAGGCGTACGAGGACCTGGTCGACAAGCACGGCCTGGAGCCCGGCGAGGCGGCCCTGGCCTGGCTGCTCACCCGGCCGGGTGTGACGGGTCCCATCGTCGGCCCGCGCACGGCCGAACAGCTGGAGTCGGCGCTCAGGGCTTGCGAGCTGGAGCTGAGCGAGGAGCTGCTGGCGGGCCTGGACGAGGTCTTCCCGGGCCCGGGCCCGTCCCCGGAGGCCTTCGCCTGGTGAGCGCCCCGTGAAGGGCGGCGGGGCTGCACGTGACGTGCGGCTCCGCCGCGCGGGCGCGACCAGCCGCACCGGTCCCGCAGCCGGCGAACCGGCCGCGGTTCGCCGGCCCGGCCAGGATCTACCTGAGGGCCGCAGCCAAGGCCACCACGACCAACATCAGAACAAGCGCACCGGCCATGATCCGGTTCCGGGTTTTCGGGTCCACGCCATCGAGCCTAACCGGACGCCCCCAGTGCCCAGCGGGCGACCGTCTCGTACCGCGGCTGCTCCCCCACCACCCCGGACCGCGGCAGGTTGCTGCGCACCAGCACCAGCTCGTTCACCGTCCAGGTCCGGCTGGTGAACTCGCGGAGCAGATCGACATACGGCCGTACGTCCACCGAGTCCCGGCTCCGCGCCACCGTGAGGTGGGCCTTGTACCGCCGGTGCTCCGCCATCGGCAGGCCCGCCTTCCGCGCCGCCGCCTCCGCCCGGTCGGCCAGCAGCCGCATCGCCTCCACCTCGCCGTAGGCGCCGGTCCACAGGGCCTTGCCGTGCCCGAACTGGCCGCCGCCGGACAGGGCCAGGTCGAAGGGCGCGGTACGGCCGGCCGCGCGGGCCAGGCGGTCCGAGAGGTCCGGTACGAGGTCGTCGGCCACCTCGCCGTAGAACGCGAGGGTGAAGTGCCAGCCCGGCCGGTTGGTCCAGCGCAGCCGCTCCGCGCCGGGCAGCCGCTTCAACTTGGCGACTTCGAGGGCGAGTTCATGGACGACGGGCTCCGGAGGGAGCACCGCGGCGAAGAGTCTCATGCCTTCACCTTGGCAGACGGCGGTGGGCATGATGAGTCAATGACGATCACCATCCGCGAAGGCGGCCCCGACGACATCCCCGTGATACTCGCCATGCTCGACAGCAGTGTGGAGTGGCTGGTCTCACAGGGCCGCACCGGCCAGTGGGGAAGCAAGCCGCTGTCGGAGAACTTGAAGGTGGCCGAATCGGTCGCCGGGTACATGGACCAGGGCAGCGCGTACATCGCCGAGGTCGACGGTGTACCGGCCGCCACGCTCACGCTCAGCGACGCGCCGGGCGACTACCTGGCGCATCTTCCGCCGCCCGGCGAGCCCGAGCGGTACATCCACTGGCTCGCCTCCGACCGCCGCTTCAAGGGCCACGGCGCCGGAGCCGCCCTGCTCGCCCACGCGGCCGAGGTGGCCCGGCGGGCCGGTGTCCGCCTGCTGCGGGTGGACTGCTACGCGGGTGGCGACCGCAAGCTGGTCGCCTTCTACGAGGCCAACGGGTTCGTCCCGACGCAGACGTACACCGCCGGCGAGCGGAACGACTGGCCGGGGCAGGTGCTCGCCCGGCGGGTGTGACCGCCCGGCGAGCACCCCGGGTGGGGCCGGCGGATCAGCGTTCGGGGCGCAGGGTGCCGAGCAGCCCGTGCTGCTCGTCCTCGATTCCCGCCGCGAACCAGACGCTGTCGGTGCCGCCGGACCGGGCGGTGCCCCGCTGCAGCCCCCACAGACCCTCGATCACGACCGGCGAGCCGTCGGGGCACCGCAGGGTCCCCTCGAACCGGCCGGTCCTGAGGTCGAAGGCGTTGATGCGGCCGTCGCCGAAGTTGCCGACGAGCAGGTCGCCGGCGAACTTCCCGAAGCCCTTGGGAGCCGTCTCCAGGCCCCAGGGCGAGTTGAGCACCCCACGGCGGGCGAAACGCTGGAGCAGCCTGCCCCCGGTGCTGAACACGTCGATGAAACCGTTGCCCGGACCTGCGACGTCGTCGTGCTTGTCCGCGTCCTGCTTGGCGTAGGTGACGAAGATCCTGCCGCCGATGTTCTTGACGTCGAAGGGCGCGAAGCCAACCGGGATCCTCCGGTCCCGGAACGCGCCGGCGGGCTGCTTCACCTGCTTGAAGCCGGCGTCGAAGACGTCGATGCGCGCGTCATGGAAGTTCGCGACGAGCAGGCGCGCCCGGCGCCGGTCGGACTTCGTGGCCTTCCGCTCGCCGTTCACGAGGGTCAGGCCCTTGAAGACGGCGCCGTCCTCCTGGGCGACCTGGACGGCGTTCGTCGGGAGCACGTTCGCGTTGAAGGCGAAGAGGCCGCCGTTCTCCCCGGCGAAGATGTACCGCGCCGGGCCGGAGCGTCCGGAGGCGGTGAAGCGGAAGTCGCGGGTGTCGTTGCGCACGATCCCGGTCGGGTCGGCGGAGTCGGGGAGGTGGATGACGGGAGAGAGGAAGGTGACCGGCCGACCGTCCCGGGCGCCCGAGTACACCGTGGACGTGTTCGTGCCGTTGTTGGAGACCCTGATCGCCCCGCTCGCCGTGCGCACCAGCCCCCAGGGGTTGACCAGGTTCCGGTCCTGCCGTTCCGCCCTGCCAGCGAGGTCGGAGACGAGGTCGCGCTCCTGGAAGCCGTGGTCGGCCCCGCGCGGCGCGGCGGCGGCCCCGGTCGGCGCGGCGGCGGCGAGCGCGCCGACCGTGGTCAGGGTCAGCGCGACCGCCGTCAGCTGCCGCACGCGCGAGCGGGGTCTCGGGGTCGATGCCTGTGATGCCATACGGATGCTCCTGTCCCATACGGGTACCAAAGGGTGCGTGATGGCATAAGTCATCTCATGTGACGATCGCCACCCGCGCGATCGACACGCAGACACGCATCCGTACGGGGACACACCCGCTTGCGCGCATCACCTATGCAGCCGTGGCCAGTTGCTCCCTGTCGCGCGGGACGAAACGGACCCGCGGGTGGCCGTGGTGCCAGCCCACCGCCAGTCGCAGACCGCCGATGCGGGCCAGGACCAGGCCGATGCCGGCGGCGGCCGCGGCCGACACGGCGCCGCCGAGGGCGAAGCCGACCCGGGGGCCGTAGGTGTCGGTGATCCAGCCGACGACCGGCGCACCCAGCGGCGTACCGCCCATGAACACCATCATGAACAGGGACATCACCCGGCCGCGCATGGCCGGGTCGGTGGCCATCTGGACCGCCGTGTTGGCGGTGACGTTGACCGTCAGGCCGAAGACCCCGATCGGGGCCATGAGCAGCGCGAACAGCCAGTACGACGGGGCCAGCGCGGCCACCACCTCCAGCGCGCCGAAGGCCAGCGCGGCGGCGATCAGGACGCGCAGCCGGGCCGTGCCGCGCCGGGCGGCCAGCAGGGCGCCGCACAGGGAGCCGACGGCCATCAGGGTGTTGAAGAGGCTGTAGGAACCGGCGCCGGAGTGGAAGACGCCGCCCGCGTAGGCCGACAGCCACACCGGGAAGTTGAAGCCGAAGGTGCCGATGAAGCCGACGAGGACGATCGGCCAGATCAGCTCCGGGCGCCCCGCCACGTACTGCAGGCCTTCGCGCAGCTGGCCCTTGCCGCGCGGCGTGCGCTCGACGACGTGCAGTTCGCGGGCGCGCATCAGCAGCAGGCCGGCGATGGGTGCGACGAAGGACAGGCCGTTGGCGAGGAACGCCCAGCCGGTGCCCACGCCGGTGATCATCAGGCCGGCGACGGCGGGGCCGACCAGGCGGGCGGACTGGAAGTTCGCCGAGTTCAGGCTGACGGCGTTCTGCAGTTGCGCGGGGCCGACCATCTCGGAGACGAAGGACTGGCGGGCCGGGTTGTCGAGGACCGTGGCGAGGCCGACGGCGAAGGCGGCGACGTAGACGTGCCAGACCTGGACGTGGCCGGTGAGCGTGAGGAAGGCGAGCGCCAGCCCGGTCACGGCCATCGAGGCCTGGGTGCCCAGCAGGGTGGGGCGCTTGGGGAGGCGGTCGACCAGGACTCCGCCGTAGAGGCCGAAGAGGAGCATCGGCAGGAACTGCAGGGCCGTCGTGATGCCCACGGCGGCGGAGGAGCCGGTGAGGCCGAGGACGAGCCAGTCCTGGGCGATGCGCTGCATCCAGGTGCCGGTGTTGGAGACGACCTGGCCGATGAAGAAGAGGCGGTAGTTCCGGATCTTCAGCGAGCTGAACATCGAGCCCTTGCGGGCGGCGGGGGTAGTAGTGGCGGTCGGTGCGGGGGCGGAAGGTGTTCCGGATCCCGTACTCAAACGAGTTCGCCTCCTCAGGCAGCGGCTTACAGGTGTGCGAGCTTCTCCAGCACGGGGGCGGCGGCGCGCAGTTTGGCCCACTCGTCCTCGTCGAGGCCCTCGACCAGGCCGGCCAGGAACGCGTTGCGCTTGCGGCGGCTCTCCTCGAGCATCGCCTCGGCCTGCTCGGTCTGGGTGACGACCTTCTGGCGCCGGTCCTCGGGGTGCGGCTCCAGCCGGACCAGTCCCTTGGCCTCGAGCAGCGCGACGATGCGGGTCATCGACGGCGGCTGGACGTGCTCCTTGCGGGCGAGCTCGCCCGGGGTGGCCGAGCCGCAGCGGGAGAGGGTGCCGAGCACCGACATCTCGGTGGGGCTCAGCGACTCGTCGACACGCTGATGCTTGAGCCGACGGGACAGCCGCATCACGGCGGAGCGGAGGGAGTTCACGGCGGCAGCGTCGTCGCCATGGGTGAGGTCCGGCATGTTCCTTAGAGTAACTCATTACTCTCGCTAAAGACCACCGCGACACGCCCGAATGCCCGTGATACCCGCCACTGAACCATTCGATCACCCATATGAGTGAGCCGGTTCCTGAAAGTGACGCACGAGGCGGTCCGATGTGGCGACCCTCGTACGCATGGGGACCAGTGTGCTCAGCCTGCGCATAGACGGAGAGCTGCTCGAAAGACTCCGGCACCATGCGGCGAAAAGAGGAATGAGCGTGCAGGACTATGTGGTCCGCACGCTCATCCGGGACGACTTCGACGAGCGGTTCCAGGCCGCCGTCGAGGAGACGGAGCGGTTCTACGGCGTCACCTGACGCCGTGGCCGCCGACGGCTCAGGTCAGGCCCAGGGCCGGCATCAGGTAGTAGAAGGCGAAGACCGCCGAGACGACGTACATCGCGGCCGGGATCTCCCGGTACCGGCCGGCGGCCAGGCGCAGCACCGTGAAGGTGATGAAGCCCATGCCGATGCCGTTGGTGATCGAGTAGGTGAACGGCATCATCAGCATCGTCACGAACGCCGGGATCGCGATGGTGTAGTCGGCCCAGTCGATCTCCTTGACGGAGTTCGACAGGATCAGGAAGCCGACCGCGATCAGCGCCGGGGTCGCCGCCTGGGACGGGACCATCGTGGCGACCGGGGTGAGGAACAGGGCGACGGCGAAGAGGCCGCCCGTGACGACGTTCGCCAGGCCCGTGCGGGCGCCCTCGCCGACACCGGCCGTGGACTCCACGAACGCGGTGGTGGCCGAGGAGGAGCTGGCGCCGCCCGCCGCGACCGCGAGGCCGTCGATGAACAGCACCCGGTTGATGCCGGGCATGTAGCCCTCGGCGTCGGTCAGCTTGGCCTCGTCGCTGACGCCCATGATCGTGCCCATCGCGTCGAAGAAGCACGACAGCAGGACCGTGAAGACGAAGAGGACGCCGGTCAGCACGCCGACCTTGGAGAAGCCGCCGAACAGGCTGACCTGGCCGACCAGGCCGAAGTCGGGGCTGGCGACCGGGTTGCCCGGCCACTTCGGGACCGTCAGGCCCCAGGACGGGATGGTGGTGACGGCGTTGAGGATCACCGCGAGGACGGTCATGCCGACGATCGAGATCAGGATCGCGCCCGGCACCTTGCGGACGAACAGCGCGAAGGTCAGCAGCACGCCCAGGATGAAGACCAGCACCGGCCACCCGTGCAGGTGACCGCCGACGCCGAGCTGGACCGGCACGGTGGTCTGGGCGGCGTCGGGCATCCGGGTGACGAAGCCGGAGTCGACCAGGCCGATCAGCATGATGAACAGGCCGATGCCGATCGAGATGGCCTTGCGCAGCCCGAACGGCACGGCGTTCATCACGCGCTCGCGCAGACCCGTGGCGACCAGCAGCATGACCACGAAGCCGGCGAGCACGACCATGCCCATCGCGTCCGGCCAGGACATCCGGGGCGCCAGCTGGAGCGCGACGACCGAGTTCACGCCGAGGCCGGCGGCGAGCGCGATCGGGACGTTGCCGATGACACCCATGAGCAGCGTGGTGAACGCGGCCGTCAGCGCGGTCGCCGTCACCAGCTGGCCGTTGTCCAGGTGGTGCCCGTACATGTCCTTCGCGCTGCCGAGAATGATCGGGTTCAGCACGATGATGTACGCCATCGCGAAGAAGGTGGCGAAGCCACCGCGGACCTCCCGGGCGACGGAGCTGCCGCGCTCGGAGATCCTGAAGTAGCGGTCGAGGGCGCCCTGAGCGGGCGCACCGCCCGGGATTTCGGGGGTGGGGACCTTGGCGGGTGCCGAGGTGGACATGCGGGACCTCATCACCAACGGGGTTCCCCCGAGCCCTGTTGGAGTTTCATACGAACAGAAGCGGCCAAAGACAAACGGTTTCAGTATGAACGTATGAGCGCCAGATCGCTATCTCCGCGCGTAGAACGATCGAGGCGCGGTAGGAAGCGGTCGCCTCGTAAGCTGTGCCCCATGGCCAAGTGGACCCCCAAGCACGAGGCGCCCGAGCCCCTGGAGGGCCCCGTGGTCGCCACCATCACCGGCGGCACGATCCTCTGGTTCGTCCTCTTCCTCGTCCAGCTCCCCTTCTACGGCTGGTTCGAGGACCACGGGCATCTGTGGTGGCTGTGGACCTGCCTGGCCGGGGGCGGGCTGGGGCTGATCGGCATCTGGTACGTCCGCAGGCGGGACGCCGCGATCAAGCGGGCGGCGGCGGTGAGGGAGACGTCGGCTCCATAGCCGCGGCCGGAAAGCGGGCGGGCGGACACATCCGCACGTACCGTCGATGACATGACCCACATAGACGCGGGCGCGGAGCTCGACCCCGTGCATCCGGTGGCCCTACCGATGACCGGATCGGCAGGGCTGACCGGTGCCGAGGTCGCCGAGCGCGTCACCCGCGGCGAGGTCAACGACGTACCGGTGCGCAGCAGCCGGTCGCTGGGCGAGATCGTCCGGGCGAACGTCTTCACCCGGTTCAACGCGATCATCGGCGTGCTGTGGGTGATCATGCTGTTCGTCGCGCCGATCCAGGACAGCCTCTTCGGCTTCGTGATCCTCGCCAACACCGGCATCGGCATCGTCCAGGAGTGGCGGGCCAAGCAGACCCTCGACTCGCTCGCGGTGATCGGGGAGGCCCGGCCGACCGTCCGGAGGGACGGGACGGCCGTCCAAGTGGCCACCCATGAGATCGTCCTCGACGACCTGATGGAGATCGGGCCGGGGGACAAGGCCGTGGTGGACGGGGTCTGCGTCGAGGCCGACGGGTTGGAGATCGACGAGTCGCTGCTCACCGGTGAGGCCGATCCCGTCGTCAAACGCCCCGGCGACCCGGTCATGTCCGGCAGCTTCGTCGTCGCGGGCGGCGGCGCCTTCCAGGCGACCAGGGTCGGCCGCGAGGCCTACGCCGCCCAGCTCTCCGCTGAGGCCTCCCGCTTCACCCTGGTCCACTCCGAGCTGCGCACCGGCATCTCCACGATCCTCAAGTACGTCACCTGGATGATGGTCCCGGCGGCCGTCGGACTCGTCATCACCCAGTTCGTCGTCAAGAGCAACGGCTTCAAGGACTCCGTCGCCCGCACGGTCGGCGGCATCGTCCCGATGGTCCCGGAGGGGCTGGTGCTGCTCACCTCGGTCGCCTTCGCCATCGGGGTCATCCGGCTCGGCCGGAAACAGTGCCTGGTGCAGGAGCTGCCGGCGATCGAGGGCCTGGCCCGCGTCGACACCGTCTGCCTGGACAAGACCGGCACGCTCACCGAGGGCGGCATGGACGTCACCGAGCTGCGGGCGCTCGACGGGGCCGACGAGGGTCACGTGCGCAAGGTGCTCGGCGCCCTCGGCGAGTCCGACCCGCGCCCCAACGCCTCCCTCCAGGCGATCATCGACGCCTACCCGGACAGCGAGGACTGGCGCTGCGTGGAGTCGCTGCCCTTCTCCTCGGCCCGCAAGTACAGCGGGGCCGCGTTCAGCGAGGCCGATGGCGAGATCAGCACCTGGCTGCTGGGCGCCCCGGACGTCCTGCTCGCCGACGGCGACCCGGCCCTGGCCGAGACCGAGCGCCTCAACGAGCAGGGCCTGCGGGTGCTGCTGCTGACCCGGGCGAGCCGTGACCTGGACGACCCCGAGCCGGCCCGCGGCGCCCGCCCCACCGCCCTCGTCGTCCTGGAACAGCGGCTGCGGCCGGACGCCGCCGACACCCTGCGCTACTTCGCGGACCAGAACGTCCGCGCCAAGGTCATCTCCGGCGACAACGCGGTGTCGGTCGGCGCGGTCGCCGCCAAGCTGGGCCTGGCGGGTACGACGGTGGACGCGCGGCACCTGCCCGCCGACCGGGCGGGGATGGCGCACGCGCTGGACGGGGGCACGGTCTTCGGGCGGGTCGGCCCGCGGCAGAAGCGGGACATGGTCGGGGCGCTGCAGTCGCACGGGCACACGGTCGCGATGACCGGCGACGGCGTGAACGACGTGCTCGCGCTGAAGGACGCCGACATCGGGGTCGCCATGGGCTCGGGCTCGGAGGCGACGCGCGCGGTGGCGCAGATCGTGCTGCTGGACAACAGCTTCGCGAGCCTGCCGTCGGTGGTCGGCGAGGGCCGGCGGGTGATCGGCAACATCACGCGGGTCGCCACGCTGTTCCTGGTGAAGACCGTCTACTCGGTGCTGCTGGCCGTCCTGGTGGTGTGCTGGCAGGTGGAGTATCCGTTCCTGCCGAGGCACCTGACCCTGCTGTCCACCCTCACCATCGGCGTCCCGGCGTTCTTCCTGGCCCTGGCGCCCAACAAGGAGCGGGCGAAACCGCACTTCGTGCGCAGGGTCATGCGGTACTCGATCCCAGGGGGCGTGGTGGCGGGGGTGGCGACCTTCGTGACGTATCTGATCGGCCGCGACTACTACACCGGGCCCGGCCGGCTGGACGCCGAGACCAGCGCGGCCACCCTCACGCTCTTCCTGGTCTCCCTGTGGATCCTGGCGATCATCGCCCGCCCCTACACCTGGTGGCGGCTGACCCTGGTGGCCGCGATGGGAGTGGCGTTCCTGCTGGTCCTGGCCGTCCCTGCGCTGCAGGACTTCTTCGCGCTGAAGCTGGTCGGGGTCACGATGCCGTGGACCGCCGTCGGCATCGCGGTGGTGGCGGCGGCCGCCCTGGAGTGGCTCTGGAAGTGGGTCGACCGCCGCTTTCCCGACTAGGGGGTGACTACTTCGCGGCCACGTAGACGCCCGTGGCGCTGACCGCCGGGGTGGTCGTGGTACCGGCGAAGCTGTAGCGCCAGTAGCCGCTGTAGTTCACGGTGGCCGTGGTCTTCAGGTTGCCGTACGCGTCGGTGTTCACCGTCTTGATCGTGGTGTACGTGGTGGTGCCGGCCTTGCGGAACTGGAGCTTGACCGGCTGGTTGGCGTAGCCGTGGTACAGGTTGTCGTCCCAGTCGGCGCGGGAGAGCTTGCCGGACGCCGTGAAGGTCTTGCCCTTGTAGACGGACGTCGAGCTCACGGTGGTCGTCAGCTTGGAGTAGCGCTGCACCAGCGTGGTGCCCAGGCCGCTCTGGTCCTTGTAGCCGACCTTGCTCATGTCGGGGTTCTGCTGGTCCTGGCCGTTGAAGGCGACGGCCTCGGCGGCCACGTTCCAGGTGCCGGCGTCCGCGATCTTCGGGTCGGCGTCGGTCGGGTAGATGTTGACGGAGCCCTTGCAGGTGGCCGTCGTCGACGAGGTGGCGGTGCAGGTCGCCGGGTTGTCGCCGTACAGCTCGGGCGACGTGTCGCTGTAGGTGCCGTGGTACAGGAAGGCGTCCGTGTAGAAGTCGCTCGCGGCGATGTTCACGTCGGTGCCGTGCGTCAGCGTGTACGAGTACGAGACGCTGACCTCGTTGGTGGTGCCCACCTTGATCGACTTCGCGATCGAGACGTTGGAGAAGCTCGCGTTCAGCGTGTACGGGGTGCCCGAGTCGGTGACGGCCTGCGCGGCCGGGACTGCGAGGGCGGAGAGGGCCAGGGCGCCGGAGACGGCGGCCACGGTGGCACGTATGCGCATGTACGTTCCCCTGGAGGGAGAAGTGATCGTGGAGTCGGTTGACTCAAGCGATCAGATCCATGACCCCAGGTGCTGGTTGTACGGCGAGAGAGCAATCCGGCCAGATTTTATGGCCGGATTGCTCTTCCATGACGGGATGTTTACGGCAGCGAATTCCGGTGGTCAGTCGAACCAGCGGTCCCTGGCCAGCTCCTCCGTGCGGGACGGGTCCTCCAGCAGGGCGGCCACCTCGAAGCGCCGCGGCCACTGCCCGGACGCCCAGGCCAGGCCCGCCGCGACGCCCTCCAGTGTGGCCGCGTGCAGCACCCCGTCGTCGGTGAGCCGCCAGTCGATCTCCACGCCGTCCACGACCAGCTCCTCGTGCTCGACGTAGGTCTCCGGCGTCCGCGGTCCCAGCAGTACCCGTACCGGCTCCGGAACCTCGTGCTCGGTCCCCTCGGAGTGCACCTCGCCGGTCACGGACTCGCTCAGCCGTCGCACCTGGAACAGCTCCGCCAGCTCGGCGGCCCGGGCCGGACGGACGGGCAGCAGCGGCACCCCGGAGGTGAACGGCAGCAGGTCGGGCGAGTCGACCACGACCGCCTCGGCGGCGTCCACCACCTCCACGCGCCCGTCGACCACGGCCCGCAGCTCGTCCGGCAGGGTCACCTGCTCCGGATCCAGCTCCGCCAACGCCCCGTACAACCCGTGCAGTTGTGCCGAGGTGACCGATCGCTCGGGGTCGGCCAGCCGGTCCAGCAGCTCGGCGGCGCCGCCGGGCTCGTCCAGCAGGGCCGCGACGGAGGTCCGTACGCCCAGGGCCCGCAGCACCTGCTCGTCCTCGAACCCGGTCGCGTCGGCCTCGTCGTACAGGCCGCGCAGCAGCGGATCGCCGCCCGCCGCGAGGAGACCGGCGGGCCGGCGCCCGTCGAGCACCGGATGCCCGCGCAGCCACCACGCGGTGTACGGCCGCACGATCTCGTGGGTGCCGTCGTGCAGCAGGATGCGGACCGGCTGGGTGAGGGCGTCCCGCAGCGGCGGCTGCGCGAGCAGCGCGAGCGCCTGTGGCCAGTGCTCGTCGTCCACCAGGTCCAGATCGCGTACGGCGACCAGCTCGGTGGCGACCGGAGGCACCGGGCTGTCCGGGAAGCGGTCGAGGATGTCCTCGCACCACACGTCGACCGCGTCCAGCAGCCCGGCGTCGTCGGGCTCGGCGAAGTCGCCCTCCCGGGGCTCTAGTTCGTCCGGGTCGAGGACGACGTCGGCGGCGCGGACCAGAGCGAAGTTCGCGAGCACCCCACAGGCGGCCAGCGGCTGCTCGCCCCACTTGTCGGCCAGGTCGCGGTCCACGGCGGCCAGTTCGCCCTCGCGGATCACGCGGGCGAAGGGGCTGCCGGGGAAGACGAGTTCACCGGCGGGGGCCGGTTCGCCGTCCTCGTCGGGCAGCGCGAGGGCCCCCAGCCAGGGCTCGTCACCGGGCTCCAGTCCCGCGTCACGGACCAACGACAGGACGGTGTCGGCCAGTTCCTCGGCGTCCGGCGCGTCCTCCTCCCAGCCGATCCCCTCGTCCTCCAGCGAGGCGGCGACGGCGGCCCGGACCTGCGGGGTGGTGAGCACCGCGCGCGGGGTGGCGGGCAGCGCGCCCAGCTTCTCCAGCAGCGGGTGCGCGGCGTCCTCGTGGGCCACCTTCAGCCCGAGCCGGCCGAGGACGTCCGCGTCGATGCGGGCGACGTCGGCGGTGGGGAGGAGGACCTGCCGGGGCCCGATGGTGGTCCGCCCGTCCGCGAGGGGCACCGGAAGCCCGGACAGCCGCTCCGGATCCACCCCGGCGAGGCTGTCGTAGAGCCGCCACCACCAGTCGGGGTCCTTCTCCAGACCGGCGAGCCGGTCGATGGCGTCGGCGAGCCGCAGCCGGGCGACGCCGAGCGTGCGCAGCTCCACGCGCCGCTCCAGACCGGCGGGCAGCAGCGTGGGCAGCACCTCGGCGAGCACCCGTACGGTCTCCGCCCCGGCGCCCTCCACGACCTCGGCGTCCCGGGGCCTGAGGGCTTCGGGCAGGTCGGTGTCGTGGCTCTCCGGCCGGACGGCGGGCGGCAGGAAGGCCGGCTGGGCGGGTGGGAGGAACTCGGTGCGCGGCAGCCGCTCCAGCACGGCCTGCCGCAGCGCCCCGTCCAGCGCACCCTTGCCGAGCGGTCCCGGTACGAGGTCGATGATGCCGTCCGTCACCGGCCGCCAGTCGGCGAGCAGTTCGGCGTAGGAGTCGGCGGCGCGCTGCACCAGGAAGTCCGTGAGCGGACCGGGGGCCGTGTGCCGGCGGGTGGTGTCGAGGGGGAAGGAGGCGATGAGCAGAGCGGGGACGCCGAGGGGTTCGTCGCTCGGGGTCGGCGCGTGCACGACGGGCGTGGTCCGGGGCCGCACCGGGCGCCCGCCCTCGTCCTCGGGTACGGCCCAGGTCACCGACCAGTGGGGCCGCAGCCGCTCCTCCACCGGCCGGTCGGCCAGCAGGTCGGGGGTGAGCGGCCCGTGGGCGGAGGCGGTACGCCACCGGGTGGCGCCCTCCCGCGAGTCCTCCACGACGACGACGGCGCCCTCGCTGCGACGTCGCAGCGTGCGGGGCCGGTCGCCGTCGACCTCGATCACCACCTCCTCCAGGCCCGGCAGGGCGAGGAGCAGCGCGTCGTCGACGGCGTTCAGCAGCCGCTCGGCGAGATCGGCGGCGGCCGTGTCCCTGAGCGGCAGGATGACGGCGGTGTCGTACGGGTCCGGGGCGGTGCCCTCGGCGGCGAACGGCAGCCGGAGCAGCGGCACATGCCCGTCCCGGCGCCGGACCTCGTCCCCGAGCCCCGGGCTGTGCCGGGCGACCTCGCCGGCCAGCTCCCGCGCCTCGCCGAGCGACCAGCGCACACCCCCGTGCCGCCCCACGATCGCGGGTTCGTCGGTCACCGCGAGTACGGCGGCGAACCCGACCCCGAACCGCCCGACGGCGCCCTGGGTGCCCTCGGCGTCCCGCTTGGCCG
The DNA here is from genome assembly GCF_020819595.1 of Streptomyces barringtoniae. Taxonomy (GTDB): domain Bacteria; phylum Actinomycetota; class Actinomycetes; order Streptomycetales; family Streptomycetaceae; genus Streptomyces; species Streptomyces barringtoniae. The sequence goes on along the minus strand of NZ_JAJHNP010000023.1, from coordinate 141,857 downwards.
AGGCGCGCAGCGTGGACAGCGACTCGACCCCGGCGACGTCCAGCGGGGCACCGGTGTTGGCGGCGACGAGGACCCCGTCCCGGAGGGTGAGCCTGAGCCGCCCCGGCACCCGCGCCCGGGCGGCGGCATCGGCGGCGTTCTGGGCCAGCTCGACGACGAGCCGGTCCCGGTAGCCGCCGAGGACCAGGTCCTCCTCGGCGTTGGCGTCCTCGCGGAACCGGGCGGGGCTGGTGGCCCAGGCGTCGAGGACACCACGGCGCAGCCGGGCCGTCCCGAAGGGATCGGCGCCCTCGGCCGCCGGCCGCACGTACTTGCTGCTCACGTTCCCTCTCCTCGTCGTCGTGAGCACGAAGGTACAGCGCGAACGGGGCGGCCGGGGCAACGGACCGGGGTTCAGCCGCCGAGGACGGGCAGGGTCACGCCGCAGCGGACGGGCGCCGCGTGGGCGGGGTCGAGGGCGTTGCGCACGAGCTGGGCGGCGTTGGAGTCGTAGGCGATCGACAGGTGTTCGGAGGCGTCCTCGCGGCAGATGTCCTGGATCGTGATGTTCTTGACGGTCGCGCCCGGTCCCGCGGTCAGGAACTGGTGTGTGTAGGGGGTGACGACCTCGTCGTACTTGGTGGCGATGACCGTGTAGTCGACTCCCGGCCGGGTGTCCCCGTCCCGGTCCAGCGTCGTGTTGACCTCGGAGCCGACGAGTTGGTCCTCGTACGCCTCGCCGAGGACCAGCGACACGGGCTGGTCGAGCCCCAGCTTCGTGGTCAGGGTGCCGAGGCCGGAGCCGGTCGTGCCGTGGTTGGACGGCGCCAGGCCGATGAGGCTGTGCACCTTGTTCCGTTCCGGGTGCGCGGGATCAGTGCCGCCGTCGAACCGCAGGTACCAGCGGGGCGTCAGACCGCCGCCCTGGGAATGCCCGACGAGGTCGACCTGGTGGGCACCGGTGGCCTTCAGCACGCGGTCGACGTACTCGGCGATCTGCCGGGCGGAGTCCGGGACGTGCGCGGTGGCCTTGACCGGATTGCCGGGTGCCCCGCCGTACTCGGCGGCGAACACGCAGTACCCCAGCTGCTTCAGGTACGGGGACATCAGGCCCCAGTCGTCGTACGCGTTCGCCCAGGTCCCGTGCAGCAGGACGACCGGGCGCGGATGCGCACGCGTGGGCCTGCAGTTCCAGTCGTCGGCCCCCGGCGGCGGCGCGTCCGGGCGGACCAGCCCCCCGATCGCCGCCAGGGGGAAGTCCAGGATCCTCCCCCTCGGTGGCGGGGGCGCGGGATCGCCCACCGCGCCCGCCGCGCCCTGCCCCACGCCCAACGCCAGGGCGAGCCCCGCACAGACGGCGGCCCACCTGCCGCGCCGCCGGTTCCACCGTCTTCCGGAGTCACACCGATCCATTCGGCGATCGTCGAGGAACGGGGTCCCTGCGGGGCTCTGCGACGGGCGCGGCACCCCTTATGGCGCAGCCGGTTTCATCCGGTCAGCGGCCGGAGGCGTACGACACGAACTCCGTCCAGGCGAGGGGGGTGACGGCGAGACGGGGGCCGTCGGTCTGCTTGGAGTCGCGGATGTGGATGGTGGTGCAGGTGGGAGCGGGGATGGCCCAGTTGAGGGCCACTTCGACGCAGGAGTCAGGGTCGCTACTACTGCTGTAGCTGCTCTTGAACCAGCGGATCATGTCTCTCCCAGCAGTTCTTCGATGAAGGCCAGGGACTCCCGGGGGGAGAGCGCCTGCGCCCGGATGATGCCATACCTCAGTTCGAGGACGCGGAGATCCCTCGGCTCGGAAACCGGACGGCCGTTGGCCACGCCCGGAGAGCGCCCGACCGCCGAGCCGTCCGCGAACTTCAGCACTTCGATACCGCCCTCGATTCCAGCATGCTCCGGGCGGTCCATCGGCATCACCTGGATTTCGACATTCCGCAACTGCCCCAACTCCAGGGCGTGTTCCAGCTGCTGCCGGAGAAGCACCCTCCCGCCCAGTGGGCGCCGAAGCACCCACTCCTCCAGGATGAAGCTGAGTTCGGGCGTCGGATCCCGCTCGAACACCGACTTCCGGGACACTCGTGCCTCCGTGGCCCGTTCGATGTGGTCCTGTGTGAGAGCCGGTCGGTGCATGCCGAACAACGCCCGCGCGTATTCCGGTGTCTGCAACAGTCCGTGAATGTTCAGGGGATCGTAGAGCTGAAGCTCAACCGCCTTCCCCTCCATCTCCGCCAGCGCCCGGACCTTCCTCGGATACCGGACCTTCTCCACGTCCTCCTTCATCGCGGAGATCAGCCCGCCCGCCTTCAGCACCTTGTCCGCCTTGTCGAGGTACTCCGGCCTGGGGATCCGCTTGCCGGCCTCCACCTTGTAGACCATGTCCTCGCCGTACCCGACGGCCCTGCCGAAGTCGGCCGCGCGCAGCGCCAGCGCCTCGCGCCGCAGCTTCAACTGCCGCCCCACCGTGGCGATGACGGCGACGCCCCACTCGTCGTCCGGGTCGACCTCCCACCCCGGCTCGTCCTCCCCGCCCACACCGCGCCCCCTTCCTGGCAGTGACCGTACGCAACCGCGTCGTCACTGTTCACAGGTAGCAGCCGCAGCCACGCCGAGTGATGTGAACGAGAGAATCTCCACCCACCGATTCCGCGCCCGGCGACCGGGGCTTTAGGAGTGGCCCAGTTCCGCCGTCTCCTCGTCGCCCGTCTCCGGGACCGAGCCCGAGTCGCGGGCGGGGCGGAGGGGGAAGGGGTCCACCCGGGTCTCGTCGATGACCGGCGGGGCCGGCTGGGGAGGCTTGGGCATGACCGCGGCCTCGGAGTGGCCGCCGCAGCCGTAGGCCAGGGAGACCACGCGGCCGTCGGCGGGCGAGAACTCGTTGGCGCAGACGCCGAAGGCCTGGCCGAGGGAGCCGCCGATGGGGGTCAGGAAACCGCAGCTCATGCAGGTGGCCGGGGCCGCCTGGGCCATCGCGGTCTTCGGGCCGTACGACTCCTCCCAGCGGTCCGCGGCGACGTGCAGGCCGTAGCGGGAGAGGACGCGGGCCCGGCGCATGCCCAGTTCCTCGGCCACGGCCGCGATCGAGCCCCGGCTGGGGATCGTGGGCTGGGTGGCCGGGGCGCCGGGGGTGACGTCGGCGTCCTCCGCCTCCGCCAGGGCCGCCATCTCCTGGGAGACGGGAGAGCTCGGCGGCGGCTCCTCCTCGCCCGTGTAGCCGGGCTCCAGGCGCAGGTCGTCCTGGTCGGTGGGGAGCAGGTCGCCGGGGCCGAGGTCCCCCGGGCGCAGCCGCTCGCTCCACGGGACCCATTCGGGGGCCAGCAGGGCGTCGGGGCCGGGGAGGAGGACCACCTCGTCGAGCGTGACGATCTTGGCGCGGGAGGCGCGGGCCACGGTCGCCGCCCAGCGCCAGCCGCGGTAGCCCGGTTCTTTGCACTCGAAGAAGTGCGTGACGACGCGATCGCCCTCGGAGACGAGGCCGACGTGCTCTCCGACCACACCTGGCGCGGCGGCCTCCTCGGCGGCTGCGCGGGCGAGGTCTACCGCCTCGGCGCACAGGCGGTCGGGGGTGCGGCTTCGCGTTGTCGCTGCGCTCACAGGTATCGCTTCTCTCCTACGCCGTCTCGTCGAGTGCGGCTGCCTGGCGGCGGGCCTGCCGACGGAGCGGACCGGAGGACCGCATCGACGTCTGCATCCGCGCGCTGGGCGCACCTCTGCCATCCATTCTGCGTTATGGCTGAGACACGCACGCTACACCGAACGAGATTCGTCGCCGCCATGCGGCATTCTTTCCCGACCGCGCACCCCCCTCTTCCGTGCCGTACCGCACTATCAGGCCGCAACTCAGGGCACTATGAAGCACGTGGCGACCGCGGACAGGCGTGGTGTTCGGGGTGGCGGTGCGAGCCGGGTCGGTGGCGCCGTCCGTTCCGTCGGGCGTGCCCTGCACTTCCCGGTCACCGGGACCGCGCGCGGGATCCGGAAGGCCACGCATGCCCACGGGGCGGGCGAGTCGGGGCTCGGCAAGCTGATCGAGCTGCACGCCGTCAACGGCGCGGGCGATGTGATGATCACCGTGGCGCTCGCCTCCACGGTGTTCTTCTCGGTGCCGACCGACGAGGCCCGCGGGCGGGTCGCGCTCTACCTCGCCATCACGATGGCGCCCTTCACCGTCCTCGCCCCGGTCATCGGCCCCCTCCTCGACCGGCTGCCGCACGGCCGGCGCGCCGCGATGGCCGGGGCCATGCTGGCCCGTGCCCTGCTCGCGCTGGTCATCTCGGGTGCCGTGGCGAGCGGCGGCCTGGAGCTGTATCCCGCCGCGCTGGGGGTACTGGTCGCGTCCAAGGCGTACGGCGTGGTCCGCAGCGCGGTCGTACCGCGGCTGCTGCCGCCGCGGTTCTCGCTGGTGAAGGCCAACTCGCGGGTCACCCTGGCCGGTCTGCTGGCCACCGGTGTGGCCGCGCCGGTCGCGGCGGGGCTGCACAAGGTCGGCGATCCCTGGCCGCTGTACGGCGCCTTCGTGATCTTCATGGCGGGAACGTTCCTGTCGTTCTCCCTGCCGCCCAAGGTGGACTCGGCCAAGGGCGAGGACGTGGCGCTGCTCGCGGCCGACGAGCAGCACCTGCACGGGCCGTACCGGAAGAAGGAGCAGGTGAAGCGGCCGGGGCTGCGGACCGTGGGGCCCGCCGTCACCCACGCGCTCGGCGCCAACGCCGCCCTGCGCTGCCTCTCCGGCTTCCTGATCTTCTTCCTCGCCTTCCTGCTGCGCGAGCACCCGCTGACCGGCGAGAGCGCGGCGGTCTCGCTGGGGATCGTGGGCGTGGCGGCGGGCGCGGGCAACGCGCTCGGTACGGCCGTCGGGGCCTGGCTGAGATCACGTGCCCCGGAGATCATCATCGTGGCGGCCGTCGCGGTGGTGCTCGGCACGACGATCGTGGCCGCCCTGTTCTTCGGGGCGTTCCTGGTGGCCTGCCTCGCGGCCGTCGCCGGGTTCGGCCAGGCGCTGGCCAAGCTGGCCCTGGACGCGCTGATCCAGCGGGACGTGCCGGAGCTGGTGCGCACCTCGGCGTTCGCCCGTTCGGAGACGCTGCTGCAGATGGCGTGGGTGTTCGGCGGCGCCGTCGGCATCGTGCTGCCGCTCAACGGCACCGTCGGCCTGCTCATCGGCGCGGTGTTCGTGGCGGTCGGCTGGCTGAGCACGCTCAAGGGCCTGCTCGCCTCGGCCCGCCACGGCGGCCGCGGCCGGCCCCGGGTGGCCTGACATGCCGGACACCACCCTGACCTCGGCATAACGAAGCGGACACGGTTTCCCGCACCGCAGGCACGGCTGGCGTAACGAACCGGGCACGCCGCACCCCACGTGGGCGGACGGCTCGGGGCGCCCGATAGCCTTCGGCCATGACCACGCTGCAATCCGCTGTGCGACGCCGCCGCGCCGTCGCCGCCGCCGGCGCCGTTTCCGCCGGACTGCTCCTGCTCACGGCCTGCGAGAAGCCGACGCCCGTCGCGACCGTCACCGTCGGCGACAGCTCGGTCAACTCCGAGGCCCTGTGCTACAACGACGGCAAGGCGCTGGACGCCAAGTCGCTGACGAAGTGCGTCAAGAACATCGGCAACACCAAGTCGATCAAGCTCGACCAGGACGAGACGGTCCGCGTCGGTGTCGACCCGAAGATCGCGGACGCCGGCTGGGTGCTCCTGGTGAACGGCCAGCAGTTCACCGACGTCAGCAAGAAGACCTATCGCACCATCCCGGGCAGCGCGTTCTTCAACCAGCAGTACGGCACCCAGGGCAACGTCAACACGGTCACGATCCGGATGGGCTCGAAGTCCAACCAGGGCATGTGGTCGTTCAAGCTGAAGCAGGCCGCCTGATCACGGCCTCCGTGCCGGTCGTACGAGTCCTCGTGGCCACCGCGGTCCCGGCAGAGCGGGACGCGGTGGCACGGGCGTTCCCCGCGCCGGTGGAGCAGGTCCGGCTGCCCGGCGCGGGTCTGACGCGCACGACGGGGGGCTGGGACCTGCTCGACGCGGGTGTCGGCCCGGCCCTCGCCGCGGCCTCCGTCTCCGCGGCACTCACCGCGGCCCGCCTCGCCGGCACCCCGTACGACCTGGTCGTCTCGGCCGGGATCGGCGGCGGCTTCCAGCCCGGGGCGCCCGTCGGCTCGCTCGTCGTCGCCGACCGGATCACCGTGGCCGACCTGGGCGCCGAGACCGCCGACGGCTTCGTCCCGGTCACCGAACTCGGCTTCGGGACCGTCACCCACCACCCGCCGGGATCACTGGTGCGGACCGCCTGCCAGGCCACCGGCGCCCCGGCCGGCACCGTCCTGACCGTCTCCACCGTCACCGGCACCGCCGCCCGCGCCGCCGAGCTGCGCACCCGGCACCCGCGGGCGCTCGCCGAGGGCATGGAGGGGTTCGGGGTGGCGGAGGCGGCCGCCGCGCACGGGACGCCGGTGCTGGAGATCCGCGCGGTCTCCAACCCGGTCGGCCCGCGCGACCGGGCCGCCTGGCGCATCGGCGACGCCCTCACCGCCCTCACCGAGGGCTTCGGGAAGCTCGCGCCCGCATTGGAGAGTTGGAACCGTCATGACGACCAGTGAGCAGCGGTCCCTGCGGATCGCGTACTCCCCCTGCCCCAACGACACCTTCGTCTTCGACGCCCTCGCCCACGGCCGGATCCCCGGTGCCCCCGCGCTGGACGTGACCTTCGCCGACATCGACATCACCAACGGCATGGCCGAGCGCGGCGAGTTCGACGTGCTGAAGGTGTCGTACGCCGTCCTGCCGTACGTCCTCGGCGAGTACGCGCTGCTGCCGTGCGGCGGTGCGCTGGGGCGGGGCTGCGGGCCGCTGGTGCTCACCCGCGAGCCGGGCCTCGACCTGACGGGCCGTACGGTCGCGGTGCCCAGCGAGAAGTCGACCGCCTATCTCCTCTTCCGCCTGTGGGCGGCGGACACGCTGCCGGGCGGCGGGGTCGGCGAGATCGTCGTCCTGCCGTTCCACGAGATCATGCCGGCCGTCCGGGACGGCAAGGTGGACGCCGGACTGGTCATCCACGAGGCCCGGTTCACCTACCAGAACTACGGGCTGCACAAGCTCGCCGACATGGGCGAGCACTGGGAGAAGACCACCGGGCTGCCCATCCCGCTCGGCGCGATCATCGCCAAGCGCTCGCTGGGCGCCGACACGCTGACCCGGCTCGCCGACTCCGTCCGCGCCTCCGTACGGGCCGCCTGGGACGACCCCGAGGCCTCCCGGCCGTACGTGATGGCGCACGCCCAGGAGATGGACCCGGCCGTGGCGGACCAGCACATCGGGTTGTACGTGAACGAGTTCACCGCCGGCCTCGGCGAGGACGGCTACGCCGCGATCCGCGGCCTGCTCACACGCGCGGCGGCCGAGGGGCTGGTACCGCCCCTCGGCCCGGATGCGCTCTCGTTTCCCTGACGGGTGCCTACACGTCCAGCTGGTCGGCGACCGCGCGCAGCAGGCCGGCGATCTTCTTGCCGGAGACCTTGTCCGGGTAGCGGCCCTTCTCCAGCATCGGCGTGATGTTCTCGAGAAGGGTCGTCAGGTCCTGCACGATCGAGGCCAGCTCGTCCGGCTTCTTGCGCTGGGCGGCGGCGACGGACGGCGTCGGGTCGAGCACGACCACTGACAGCGCCTGGTCGCCGCGCTGACCGGCGACGACACCGAACTCCACGCGCTGTCCCGGCTTGAGCGAATCGACTCCGGCGGGGAGAACCGAGGAATGGACGAAGACGTCACCGCCGTCGTCGCGGGAGAGAAAGCCGAAGCCCTTCTCGCTGTTGAACCACTTGACCTTGCCGGTAGGCACGTCTGTCCTCGTCCTCGTACTCGTTGGGAAAACTACTTCGGAAACGGCTCTTGATAGCACTAGAGCGGGTCGACCGTGACCCGCCGCTACCAAGGCTAATGGTCTTGGGGCGGGTGACAAGACGTCCCCCGGTTGTTCTCTCGCGCAGGGAACTACCCTGGTCCGGTGCGTGACAAAACCCAAACGAATTCCGCCGCGCCCGGTGACCGGCTGATCCGCGCCGGCGCGATCGTCTTCTTCATCGGGGCCGCGGCCACCCTCGTCACCGTGGCCCCGCTGTTCCTCGGCGCCCGGCCTTTTCCGACGTACATGTTCGGTTTGAGCATGCTCATGGCCGTCGGTTTCCTCGTGGCCGGCGCGGGCGTGCTGCGGTCCGTCGCCGCCGGCCGGCGTCAGGCGCGGGGCGCCTCACGGTAGGCGGCCAGCCACGCCGGGAAGGCGGACAGGTCCGCCAGGACGACGTCCGCGCCCGCGGCGCGCAGTTCGTCGGCGGGGCAGGGGCCGGTCGCCACGGCGACCGACAGCGCTCCCGCCGTACGGGCGCCGCGCACGTCCCCGACATGGTCGCCGACGTACACGCCGGCCCGGTACTCGCGCAGCGCCTCCGCCTTCCGCTCCGCCCACAGGTCGCCCACGACCACGTCGGGCTCGATGCCGAGGTGGCTCAGGTGCAGCTTGGCGTTGGGCTCGTACTTCGCCGTGACCACCATCGTCCGTCCCCCGGCCGCCCGCACCGCGGCCATCGCCTCCCGGGCGCCGTCCATGGCGGGGGTCGCGGCGATGGCGATCGCCGGGTACATCTGCCGGTACAGGTCGGCCATCGCGGGCACCTGCTCCTCGGGGAACCAGTTGACCAGCTCCTCGACGAGCGGCGGTCCGAGCCGGGTCACCGCCAGATCGGCATCGATGTACGTCCCGGTCCGCTCGGACAGCGCGAGGTAGCAGGCGTGGATACCGGGCCGGGAGTCGATCAGGGTCATGTCGAGGTCGAAGCCGACCGTGAGTGTCATATGCGTCATTGTGCCGGGTGCCGCCGGCGGTTCGGCCGGGCGGGAGGGCGCCGTGGGAGGCACCGTTGTCCGCCGGGTGCGGGTCCGTCGTGGCTGATCGCGCGCACGCGGCGGAGCCGCATATCGACACGGCCCCGCGCCCCTTCGCGGCGTTCACCGGCTCCTCTGTGAGCGCCACACCAAGTACAGCGCCGACGCCACCGCCGCCCCCCGTACCACCCACGGCCAGGTCCCGGCGATCGCGTCGTTCATGTGACCCTGCGCGATCGGCCGGCCCCAGCGGCCGTCGAACCTCCCCCACAGCCAGACCAGTCCGGCCGCGACCGCCGTACCCGGCAGGACCATCACGGCCGTCTTGGTCTCCGCGGGGGTCAGCCGCCGGGAGCCGTAGGCGATCACCCAGCCGAGGATCAGCGCGAACCAGTTCCCGAGCACCGCACCGGCGACCAGCGCGGCGGCGGCCAGCAGCAGGAGGGGGTTGGTCCAGCCGGCGGCGGGACGGAACCGGCGCCGACGGGCGGCGGGCTCGGCGTCGGCCGCCTCCGGCTCCGGCTCCGGCTCGGCCGTCTCCGGGGCCCGGTCCGCCGGCTTCCGCTCCTTCGGCGGCCGCCGGAGCAGCTCCGGGATCTCCACACCGCCCACGAACCCCGGCACCGAGTCCGTCTCGGCCGCGAGTCCGAAGGAGTCGCCGCCCACCCGCCACCAGTCGGGCTGTACGGCGCTGTCCCCGAGTTCGTGCGCGGCGGCCAGGTGCGGCGGGGACGGGGCCTCGCGCGGGGCGGAGGCCGCCGGGCCGGTCCCGGCAGGGCGGGGGCCGGGGACGGCTCGGCGCAGGCCCTTCAAACCCTTCAGGCCCCTCAGGCCGTCCTGCCGTTTGCCGTCCGACGGATCCGGCTCCGCCTTCGGCCCCGGCCTCCGTTCGCGCGGCGCGGGCTGTACGGGCACGGCGGCGGGCGGCGACTGCGGCACCCGGCCGGTGCCCGACGCGCCGGACGCGCCCGACGTGCCGCCCGCGGCCTCGACTACCTCGTCCGGGGTGCCCAGCCGGTCCAGGATGCGGCGGACCGCGGCGGGACTGTCGACCGTCGCCTTGGCCCGGTGCCGGTCGATCTCGTTGCGCAGCTCCGACACGAGCCGCATCCGCGTGTCCGACGGCAACTGCCGTTGCTGAGCGATGTCTCCGACACGGCTCAGGTACTCGTAGACGACCTGGTCGCTCTCGATCCCCAACGGAAAACCCCTCCGGGGCGACGGCGATGAAACCCCGTGAGGACGGTAGCGCAGAGTCGCCTCCCGGAACCCGTGCCGGGCCGGGGCCCCACACGGGCACCCCTGCCGGGGACGGCACCCGCTACCGTGGGTCAGATGAGCCCAGCGGCCCACCCAGCCCCCCGTTCCCTCGCGGAAGCGCTCCGCGCGCGGGACGACGTCTCCCTGGCCGCGCTGCTGCGCAGCCGCCCCGACCTCATCACGCCGGTCCCGACCGACCTCACCCAGCTGGCCACCCGCGCCGGCACCCGTGCCTCGGTGCTGCGCGCGCTGGAGCGGCTGGACCGGTTCGCGCTGCAGACGGCGGAGGCGCTGGCCGTGGCCCCCGACCCGGCGCCGTACGACACGCTGCTCGCCCTGATGGCCGGGGACGCCCGGGACGAGACGGTTGCCGCCGCGCTGCCGCACGCCCTCGGCACGCTTCGCGAACAGGCGCTGGTGTGGGGCGACGACGAGCGGCTGCGACTGGTGCGCACGGCCCGCGAACTCCTCGCGCCGTCCCCGCAGCACCCCTCCCCGACGGGGCTCGGGCCCAGCGTGCAGGAGGCCACCTCGGGCATGTCGCCGGGCCGGATCCAGGACATCGTCGCGACGGCCGGGCTGCCCTCGACGCACGACTCGGTGTCCGCCGTGGCCGCGCTCACCGCGCTGTTCGAAGACCGGAAGAAGATGGGCGACCTGCTGGCCGAGGCCCCGGAGGCCGCCCGCGAGGTGCTGGCGCGGCTGGTGTGGGGGCCGCCGTACGGGCAGGTCACCCCGGACCCGGCCGCGCACCTGCGCTGGCTGCTCGACCGCGGCCTGCTGCTGCCGACCGCGCCCGGCACGGTCGTGCTGCCGCGCGAAGTCGCCCTGCATCTGCGCGAGGGCCGCGCCCACCGCGTGCCCGAGCCGCTGCCGCCCGCCGTGGAGCCGGCCGCGACGCACGGTGCGCAGGTGGTCGACGCGACGGCGGCCGGGCAGGCGTACACCGCGCTCGCCACGGTCGAGGAGCTGATGAAGGACTGGGACGAGGGCGGCCCGGCCGTGCTGCGGGCCGGCGGGCTGAGCGTCCGCGACCTGAAGCGGACCGCCGTCGCCCTGGACGTCTCCGAGCCCGTCGCCGCGTTCTGGGTGGAACTGGCGTACGCGGCCGGGCTGATCGCCTCCGACGGCGAGGCCGACGAGCGGTACGCGGCCACGCCCGCCTACGACGAGTGGCTGGAGCGGCCCGCCGCCGAGCGCTGGTCCCAGCTGGCGGAGGCCTGGCTGACGGCCACCCGGACGCCGGGGCTGGTCGGCGGGCGGGACGCCAAGGACCGTACGCTCGCCGCGCTCGGGCCCGGCCTGGACCGCTCGGCCGCGCCCGAGGTACGGCACCGGGTGCTGACCCTGCTGGCCGGGCTGCCGGTGGGCGCGGCGCCCGACACCGAGTCGGTGCTGGCCCGGCTGCGCTGGGAACGGCCGCTGCGCGGACCCCAGCAGCGCAACGGCGACGAGGACCTGCGCTCCCGGCTGGCCCGCTGGACCCTGTCCGAGGCGGAGCAGCTGGGCATCACCGGCCGGGGCGCGCTGTCGGCGCACGCGCGGGCCCTGCTGGGCGCCCCGGCGGCGGGGGCGGGCTCACGCACCGGATCGGGCACCCCGGGCACCTCCGCCGCTCCCGGCACCTCCGCCCCGCCCGGTACCTCGGCCCCGGCGGCCGCCGGCTCCACCCGCGTCCTCGCCCCCGCCGGCCCGGCGGAGGGGACCGGCCCCGGCGACAAGCTCCCCGTCCACCATCACCACCGTCCCGGCGGACCCGCCCTCACCCCGCTCTCCCCCGCCGAGCAGGCCGTGGCGACGGCCGCCGCCGCCCGGCTCCTCGCGCCGCTCCTGCCCGAACCGCTGGACCACGTGCTGCTGCAGGCCGACCTGACGGCGGTGGCGCCCGGGCCGCTGCGACGCCCCCTCGCCGACGTGCTGGACGTGCTCGCGGACGTCGAGTCCAAGGGCGGCGCAACGGTGTACCGCTTCACCCCGGCCTCGGTACGGCGTGCCCTGGACGCCGGCCGCAGCGCCGCCGACCTGCACGCCTTCCTCGTCGAGCACTCCCGCACCCCGGTGCCGCAGCCGCTCGCCTATCTGATCGACGACGTGGCCCGCAAACACGGCCACCTCCGGGTCGGCGCGGCCTCGGCGTACGTACGCTGCGACGACGACACCCTGCTGAACGAGATCCTCGCCGACAAGCGCGCCGCGGCCCTGCGGCTGCGCCGCCTCGCCCCGACCGTGCTGGCCGCCCCGTGCGACCCGGCGACGCTGCTGGAGGGCCTGCGCGCGATGGGCTACGCGCCCGCCGCCGAGTCCGCCGAGGGTGACGTCCTGATCGCCCGCGCCCACGCCCACCGCACCCCGCCGCGCACCGCTCCCGAACCGGTCCCGGACGGCCCGCCGCCACCCGACGCCACACTGCTCACGGCGGCGATCCGCGCGATCCGGGCCGGTGACCTGGCCGCCACCACCCCGCGCAGGACCGCCGGGGACGGGGCTGCCGTGCCGGGCGGTGAACTGCCGCGCACCTCCTCCGCCGAGACCCTGGCCACCGTGCAGGCCGCCGTCCTGACCGGCGAGTCCCTGTGGATCGGCTACGTCAACGCCGAGGGCACCGCCAGCCAGCGCGTCATCGCCCCGGTCAAGGTGGAGGGCGGTTTCGTCACGGCGTACGACCACACCGCGGACGAGGTGCGCACCTATCCGCTGCACCGGATCACCGGGGTGGCGGAGCTCGCGGAAGGCTGACGGTGATCGTCGGCGTTTACGGCACACCGGATGTTTGGCCACGCCCAGCCGTTCAGACAGGCAGCCGCTCGTGAACGGACCGCTGATCGTCCACGGGGAGCCTCACGCTACCGTTGCTTACGGACTGCGGCCGTTCGCCCTCAGTGCGAATGAGGGCGAACGGCCGCAGAACCTATGCTGAGGTCAAGGTCTCAGGAGGTTGCCTTCCCTATGCAGAACCACACGGTTCCGGCGCCGAGGCCCCCAGCAGCGGTGATGCACGGCACGCACGCCGCACCAGCCGTTCCCACGCAGGCGGCCGCACAAGCGGTCCCAATCAGCGCGAGGGTCCAGGACGAGACGCCTGCATTGGCGAGGCAGCTGTTCAGCTTGTGCCAGCTGAACCCCCTGGCAGCAATCTGCGGCTCCTTGGTGGGTGCGCTCGGAAGGTCGGCGGCCTTGATGATCTTGTCGTTCGTCAGGGAGCCGTTGCGCCAGACCTGCGCGTGACCGGTCTTGTCATCGTGGGTGAGCTGCATCTCCAGCGTGTTGACCAGCTTGCCGGAGGCGTCGTAGACGGCGTTCAGGCTTGCGCCGAGGACCTGGCCACTGATGGGCACGGCGACCTGCGTGTTGCCGTTCTTGAAGGCGTAGACGCTGGCGCGCTCGAACGCCAGGGATGAGCCCGCCTTCAGGTGAGCGGATATCTCCTTGCCGTCCACCGCGGTCTTGACGCGGTTGACCCACGTCTGCGCCTTCTCGCCCTCCAGCACGGAGGACTGGCTCTGCAGCTCCTGGACCTTGTCGACAAGCGCAGCGGCCTCGGGGGACAAACCGCTGTCGGCCGAAACGGAAGCGACGGCGGCAGTGGGGGTGTAAGCGTTGCTCTGAGCGGCGGTAGTGGCCATGAGGGCCAGGCCGGCGAGGGCCGCAGTGGCAAGACGGTATGAGAGTCTCACGGGACCGTTCTTTCTAGCTGGCTGCCAGATACAGCCAGCGCGAGGGACAGGGGCGCGTCAGGCGCTAGCGGCGGCCAAGAAGCACGAACAGAACAAGCAGAGAACTCGCGGCGGCTGCTGCCCAGGGGCTAGGGCCGCCGTCCCAGGTCGCCACGGTTGCCGCCAAGGTCAGCACCACATTGAAGGCGGCAACTCCCACAGCAACGCCAGGTGTTCGCTTGTCATTCATGACATGTCCTAACCGGCTATGCGCCACGTAAACGCGATCATGAACGACCATAGCAGAACCTGTATAAACAAGTTGACAATCATTCAATTCTCAATAATCAAAGGCTGTTGCATACTTGCACCGTGGAAATGAGGTGCCGAGCCCGGTTCGGCCGCCATCAGCCGGTTCAGCGCCAGAACACGCTTGCCGTTCGGTGAGTCCCCTCTCTCTCGTATTGCTCGGCGACGGGCACACGGTGAATCTGTGTCTGGTTGATGTCCGGCCTGGGAGCTGCCCATGGCCCTCGTGGTGGGAGGAGTTCCCGTAGCCTCGCGTCGAAGGCCAGGGCTACGGGCTCCTGCCTGCGTGGGCCAACTGGTCGTAGAACTCTCGCAGATGGCCGGTAACCCGCTCTGAGGCAACTGCCGACGCGGGCACCAGGGCCTGCGTGGCCGTGTGGCACGCCTGATCGAGCTTCCCTTGGTCCAACTGCGTACGAGCGAGCCAGAAGGTGTGAAACGCCCGGCCGCGCTGTTTCGTGTGGTCTTCTCGCCGCAATCCGCAGTGCATGATGCCGCGCAACAGCGACGTCCCCTTTCGAGGATCGGCGGGCGGTTGACCAGGGGCAGACCGCCCGTCCGCAGGATCGGCTTTCCGTCCTCGACGACCTGGCCGAGCAACTGGGGATTGCCCAGCAGGCTGCGCAGCGTCGTCGTGTACCACTGCTTGGAGTCGCTGCGCTTGCCCGTGGTCTGGCGTGAGGTGTGGCCGGGCGACGGGACGCCCTCCTTGTTGAGGTCGTTGATGATCTGCATGAGGGAGTCCTTGGCCAGGACCCGTTCCACGATCTTCCTGATCGTCTTGGCCTCGTCCTCGTTGACTGCGAGGACCTTGCCCGCCCCGTTGGGGTTGGGGACGACCATGTACCCGTACGGAACCCGCCCGCTCGGCGAAGACCGCGATGACCTTTGCCATGGCCCGGCCCATGGGCGATGTGAGGTCAAGAGGTTCCGTGGCCGGTGCGAGCGCAACGCTCTGGTGCTCGGCGAGTCGCATGATCTCCGCGAAGTCGACCGTCGAGCGTGCGAGCCGGCCGATCTTGAAGAACACGATCACGTCCAGCTCGGCGAGCCGGGTCAGGATGCGTTGCAGACCCGGCCGGTCGAGGCCCGCGAGAAGCCGGAGACATCGATGTCTTCCCCGACGACTACGACGTCCCGGCCACGTGCCTCACACAGCGCCTCGCACGCCGCCCGCTGGCGCTCAGGAGAAGTCGTCTCGTCCGTTTCACGCGATAGGCGAACATAGATAGCGGCGCGCATCCCCGGCGCGCTGGCCGGTACGCCCTTCCGGCGCCGGGCACGGGGCATGGCCCGAGCCGTGGCAGGTGAGGTTTCTGTCACGCTGACGATCCAATCCGTGGAGGTATGCGTGTCCTGCCTAATCGTCCAGTCCGACAAGACCCTGCTCCTGGAAGTCGATCACGAGCGGGCCGACGACTGCCGGCGTGCCATCGCTCCGTTCGCCGAGCTGGAGCGGGCGCCCGAGCACATCCACACCTACCGGGTCACCCCGCTCGGGCTGTGGAACGCGCGCGCCGCCGGGCACGACGCCGAGCAGGTCGTGGACGCCCTGGTGCAGTACAGCCGGTATCCGGTGCCGCACGCGCTGCTCGTGGACATCGCCGAGACGATGGACCGGTACGGGCGGCTCACGCTGAGCAAGCACCCCGCGCACGGACTCGTGCTGACCACCACCGACCGGCCGGTGCTGGAGGAGGTGCTGAAGTCCAAGCGGATCGCCCCGCTGGTCGGTGCGCGGATCGACCCGGACAGCGTCGTCGTGCACCCCTCCGAGCGCGGGCAGATCAAGCAGGTGCTGCTGAAACTGGGCTGGCCGGCCGAGGACCTCGCCGGGTACGTCGACGGTGAGGCGCACCCGATCGAGCTGCTGGAGGACGGCTGGGCCCTCAGGCCGTACCAGAAGCAGGCCGTGGAGAACTTCTGGCACGGCGGCAGCGGCGTCGTCGTGCTGCCGTGCGGTGCCGGTAAGACACTGGTGGGCGCAGGATCCATGGCCCAGGCCAAGTCCACGACGCTCATCCTGGTCACCAACACCGTCTCGGCCCGTCAGTGGAAGCACGAGCTGGTGAAGCGGACCTCGCTGACCGAGGACGAGATCGGCGAGTACAGCGGCACGAAGAAGGAGATCCGCCCGGTCACCATCGCCACCTACCAGGTGCTGACCACCAAGCGGAAGGGGATCTACCCCCACCTCGAACTCTTCGACTCCCGGGACTGGGGCCTGATCGTCTACGACGAGGTGCACCTGCTGCCCGCTCCCGTCTTCAAGTTCACGGCGGATCTCCAGGCCCGGCGCCGGCTCGGCCTGACGGCCACCCTCGTCCGCGAGGACGGCCGCGAGTCGGACGTGTTCTCCCTCATCGGGCCGAAGCGGTTCGACGCGCCCTGGAAGGAGATCGAGGCGCAGGGCTACATCGCGCCGGCCGACTGCGTCGAGGTCCGGGTGAACCTGACGGACACCGAGCGGCTGGCGTACGCCACCGCCGAGACGGAGGAGAAGTACCGCTTCTGCGCGACGACGGACACCAAGCGGAAGGTGACGGAGGCGATCGTCCGCCGCTTCGCCGGGCAGCAGATCCTCGTCATCGGCCAGTACATCGACCAACTCGACGAACTGGGCGAGCACTTGAACGCCCCCGTCATCAAGGGCGAGACCTCCAACGCCCAGCGCGAGAAGCTCTTCGACGCCTTCAGGGAGGGCGAGATCAGCGTGCTGGTGGTGTCGAAGGTCGCGAACTTCTCCATCGACCTGCCGGAGGCGACGGTCGCCGTCCAGGTGTCCGGCACCTTCGGCTCCCGCCAGGAGGAGGCCCAGCGCCTCGGCCGCGTCCTGCGCCCCAAGGCCGACGGCCACCAGGCCCACTTCTACTCGGTCGTCGCCCGCGACACCATCGACCAGGACTTCGCCGCCCACCGCCAGCGCTTCCTGGCCGAACAGGGCTACTCCTACCGGATCGTGGACGCCGACGAGATCCTGGCGGAGGACAGCACCGGCTGAGCCGCCCGGAGCGCCGCCGCCGCGACCAGCGCCGGCCCCAGCAGCGGGTACGGCGATGCCAGGGGCTGTTGCCACCAGGGCAGGCGGAGGTCGCGGGCGCCCTCGTGCGGGACGAGCCGGAGGAACAGGGCCGTGGCCGTGCCGAGCAGGGGCCGGGAGACCGTTCTTCCCGCGAGGCGGGCCGAGAGGGCGATCAGGGCGGCGAGCAGGAGCGCGTTGCCCGCGAGGAAGGCCGCCTTCAGGGCCGGGAGGGGGAGCCAGGCCGCCGGGACGAACAGGATCGCGGCGAAGGGCGGGTAGGTCGCGGGGAGGCGCCACCGGGTGACGGTGAAGCCGTACAGATCGGTGCCGTGGGCCACGGCCGCGCCCTCGGCGCGGTAGACGAGCAGGTCGGCCATGGGTGCGTGCTGCAGGACGCACAACGCGGCGAAGGCGGCGAGGGAGAGGGCCAGGAGGAGGGCTGCCGTCCGTTTCCGCACCGTCTGTGGTGGCACGGACGCGACCCTATGCGGTCACTTGCGGCGTATGCCCGCTTCCTCGCCGTACTCGCCGAGGATCACGACGCCGAACGCCGCCTCCGCGAACACCTTGACGGCGCGCAGGGCGTTGCCGAGCCAGTGGTGATGCGGGCCGTCCACGGCTGTGGCGCCGGCCGGCGGTCGTACAGGGCCTGGAGAGATGGTTGCTGCGCTCATGCCTTCATAGTCGCTCTCACCCGGTGTGACCGGCATCAATCTCCAGAGCCAATCTCCTGCTTCTTCGCCTACCTCTCAGGGCGGAGCGCTCCCCCTACGCCGGGCGGCCTCGCCCCCTAGGGGTCCTCATCCGGATTCGCGGCACCGACCGGAGTGCGCCCTCGCAATCCCCTCCCGCGCCCGTTCCGGCCGGGGTCCTGCCGCCGCGCCGCGGTCCACGTGAAAACGTTCCTCCGGCACACGCCACCGGCACCTGCGGAGCGCGGACCTCTGCCGCACAGGCGCCCGTTCAGCGCTCGAACACACCATCATCGGACGGAATCTGCAGACAATCCGACTGTTCTCCCCCATCTTGTCGGGCCGCCCCGCTCCCCGGCTAGCTGGTGACAGGCCGCCCTCGGGGGGCGGAGAGACAACCAGCGAAGGAGAGAACACGTCATGAAGAAGGCCTACGAGGCACCGACCCTCGTCCGACTCGGTTCCTTCCGCAAGGAGACCGGGCTGCTGCAGCGCCACGGCAACGACCGGCTCATCCTGAGCAAGAACTGAACGGCGGACGAGCGACGGCCTCTGCCTCGACGTCATGACTGATCTGCACGCAAGTGCGGGGACGGGCCACGGCGACGCGCACTTCGCGGTCTTCGCCGACCGCGCGGACGCGGCCGCCGTGGCCCGCTCCTTCGCCCGCCCCGGCACCCGCAGCCTCGATCACGCCTCGGGCCGGCCCTGGCTCGTGGGCCACTGGCACGACCAGGAGATCGTCAGCGCCCGTGTCGGCCCCGCCGCCCTCGCCCTCGTCGGCTGCGTCCCCGTCGACGCCACGGAACTGCAGCGGGTCGCCCGCTCCCTGCGCGACCTCGCCGCGCTGGACGCCTGGGCCCGTTCGCTGCCCGGCAGCTGCCACCTGGTCGCCGCCCTCGACGGGCGGATCCGGGTGCAGGGCACGGCCTCCGGTCTCCGGCTGGTCTTCCACGCACCGGTCGCCGGCACCCGGGTGGCCGCGACCCGGGCGGACGTCCTGGCCGCCGCGCTCGGCGTCGAACCGGCGCCGGAACGCCTGGCCGTACGGCTGCTCTGGCCCGTTCCGCACCCCCTGCTCGACGAACCGCTGTGGCCCGGCGTCACCGCCGTCGCCCCGCACGAGGCGCTGATCCTCGCACCCGACGGCCAAGGCGCACGCCACACCCGCTGGTGGACACCCCCGGAACCGGTCGTCCCGCTGCGCACCGGCGCCCCCCGGGTCCGCGAGGCCCTCGCCGATGCCGTCCACGCCCGCACCAGGCACGGCGGCACGGTCAGCTGCGACCTGTCCGGCGGCCTCGACTCCACCTCCGTCTGCTTCCTCGCCGACCGCTCACCGGCCCGCGTCGTGGCCTCCACCTGGCCCGGACGCGACCCCGCCGACACCGACCTGCACTGGGCGAAGCGGGCCGCCGCCGCCCTGCCGGACGTCGAGCACGTCATCTGGGACGCCGAGGCCTCACCCCTCGTCTACACCGGACTCCTCGACATCGACGACGTACTGGACGAGCCCACCATCGGCGTCATGGACCGCGCGCGTGTCCTGCACCACCTGCCGGCCATGGCCGAACGGGGCAGCCGGGTGCATCTGACGGGCATCGGGGGCGACCACGTGGCCTGGTGCTCCGAGGCGTACTACCACCGGCTGGCCCGGCGCCGCCCGCTGTTCGCGCTGCGGCAGCTGCGCGGCTTCAAGGCGCTGTGGCAGTGGCCGCTCGGCCCCATGCTCGCCACCCTGGCCGACTCCCGCCCCTACGGCACCTGGCTGGCGGACGCGGAGCACCGGCTGCGCGACCCGCTGGCCCCGACGGTCGCCACCAGCCTCGGCTGGGGCATGAGCCCGCGCCTGTTCGAATGGGTGACACCGGAGGCCGAGCACCTGACCCGCAGGGCACTGCGCACGGCCGCCCGGCGGACCCGGCCGCTGCACCCCGACCGGGGACTCCACGCCGACCTGGAACAGATCCGCAACTGCACCCGCATCATCCGGCAGTGGGACCACATGGCGGCCCGCTGCGGGCTGCCCATGGCCTCGCCGTTCCTCGACGACCGGGTCATCGAGGCCGCCCTCGCCGTGCGCCCCGACGAACGCGTCTCGCCCTGGCAGTACAAGCCGCTCCTGACCGCGGCCATGCGCGGCATCGTGCCCGAGGAGTGCCTGCGCCGGACCGACAAGGCCACCGCAGCCAGGGACGCGGCCGACGGGCTGCGCGAGCACCGCGGCGACCTGAAGGCGCTGTGGGAGGACTCGCGGCTGGAACGGCTGGGCCTGGTGGACGGCGACGTGCTGCGCCGGCTGGCGGAGCGCCCCGCCACCCGGCACCTGCGGGAGGCCGTCCTGTACTCGACCATCTCGGTCGAGGTGTGGCTGCGCGCGCTCGGCCGTACGCGGCACGACGTACCGAAGTGACCCGACCGACGAAACCCACGAAGGAGAGCCGTCATGGCATTGCGGTTCGGTGCCGAGATCTGCACCGCGAAGACCGACTACGGCACCGTCCTCCTCGACCAGCGCTCCGGCGAGTACTGGGAGCTGAACCCCACCGCGACCCTGGTGGTCGACACGCTCATGGCGGGCGGTGACGAGGCGGCCGCGACGGCGGCGGTCGCGGAGGCGTTCGACGTCGACCCCGGCCGCGCACGGGCCGACGTCGACGCCCTGGTGGAGCAGCTGCGCGCCGGCGGGCTGGCCGAATGAGCACGCCCAGTGCCCTGGAGCGGCCGTACGGGGTTCCCCTCGGCCGCCGCCTCGCCGCCCGCACGGTCCTCCTGCCGGCCGTCGTCCTCTCCCTGCTGCCACCCCGTCACATCCGCGCCGCCCTCGGCCTGCTGCGCCGCGGCGCCGCCCCCGCGACCGCGGCCCAGGCCCTGCGCGCCCGCGACGCCGTGTGCGCGGTGAGCCTGCGCTGCGCCGGGCCCAAGGGCTGCCTGCCCCGCTCCCTCGGGGCCGCCCTCCTGTGCCGTCTCGGCGGCACCTGGCCGACCTGGTGCACGGGCGTCCGCGTCGTACCGCCGTTCACCGCGCACGCCTGGATCGAGGCGGAGGGCCTGCCGGTCGGCGAGGGCGCGCCCGACGGCTACTTCGCCCGTCTGATGGCCGTCGGGCCGGTACGGCGATGACGGCCGGTGAGCAGGAGGCCCGCGGCGAGGACGACACCGACCGGTCCACGCGGGCCGCGATCCTCGCCGTGTGCCGGCTCACCGCCCGCCACCGCGGTGCGATAGCCCTGGCCACCACGCTGACCCTGGTGGCGTCCGCGCTGGGGCTCGCCCAGCCGTTGCTGGCCAAACGGGTGGTGGACGCCAGCAGCGGGCAGCAGCCCCTCTGGCCGCCGCTGCTGCTGCTCACGGCCCTGTTCGCCGCCGAGGCCGGCACCGGCGCCGCCGGCCGTTTCCTGCTGGAGCGGACCGGCGAAGGCGTCGTACGACAACTGCGCCACACCCTGGTGGGGCGACTGCTGCGGCTGGAGATGCGGGAGTACGACCGGCAGCGCGGCGGCGACCTGATCGCGCGGGTGACCGCCGACACCACCCTGCTGCGCGAGGTGGTCGCCCAGGCGCTGGTCGACCTGGTCACCGGGGCGGTGGTCTCCGTCGGCGCGCTGGCCCTGATGGCCTGGCTCGACCCGCTGCTGCTGGTGCTCGTCACGGCGACCGTGGCGACTGCGGCGGCCGTGGTCGCCCTGCTGCTGCGGGGCATCCGCACCGCTTCGGAGCGCCTGCAGTCGTCCGTCGGCGCCGTCGCCGCCGACCTCGAACGCGCCCTGGGTGCGCTCGCCATGGTCCGTGTGTACCGCGCCGAGCAGCGTGAGGCGGCCCGCATCGGCGCCCGCGTCGACGAGGCCTGCGCCGCCGGAGTGCGCGCCGCGAAGTACGCCGCGGTCATGAGCTCGGCCGTCGAACTCGCCGTCCAGGGCTCCTTCCTGCTGGTCCTCGTCGTCGGAGGCCTGCGCGCCCACGGCCACGGTCACTCCCTGGGCGACCTGGTCGCGTTCCTGCTGTACGCCTCCTACCTCGTCGTCCCGCTGTCCTCGGTGTTCCGCGCGGCCGGCCTGATCCAGCGGGGCATGGGCGCCCACCTGCGCATCGAGCAGACCCTGAAGCTGCCCGTCGAGCCCACCGGCCCCGCGGCGCCCGCGCCGCTGCCACCCGCGCACGGACCGGCCCTCGGACCACCGGCCCTCGAACTGGAGGACGTCCACTTCGCCTACCGGCCGGGGCGGCCGGTGCTGCGCGGGGTCTCCTTCACCGTGCCGCAGCGCCGGCAGGTCGCCCTCGTCGGACTGTCCGGGGCGGGCAAAAGCACCGTGTTCGCGCTGGCCGCCCGGTTCTACGAACCCGACGCGGGCCGGCTCCGCTTCCACGGGCGCCCCGCCGCGGAGCTCTCCCGCGACGCCGGCCGGGCCGGGCTCGCGATCGTGGACCAGAGCAGCCATGTCGTGCGCGGCACGCTCCACGACAACATCGTCTACGGCCGCCCGGACGCCACGGAGGACGAGGTGCGCCGGGCCCTGAGGCTGGCCCGCCTCGAGGAGGTGGCCGAGCGGCTGCCCGGCGGCCTGCACGGCACCGTCGGGGAACACGGCGCCACTCTGTCGGGCGGCGAGCGCCAGCGCGTCGCCCTGGCCCGTGCCCTGCTCACCCGCCCGGCGCTGCTGCTCCTGGACGAACCCACCTCCCACCTCGACGCCCTCAACGAGGCCGCGCTCACCGCGGCCCTGAAGGACATCACCGAGGAGTGCGCGGTCCTCGTCATCGCGCACCGGCTCTCCACCGTTCAGCACGCGGACCGGATCGTCGTCCTGGAGCAGGGCCGGGTCACCGCGTGCGGTCGTCATGAGGAGCTGCTCACCGCCAGTTCGGTGTACCGGCGGCTGGCGACGGCGCAGGCGGTCCGCCCGGCGCCTGCGTCCGCGAACAATTCGCTGGCCCGTCCCTGAGTGGTTCCCTTAGAATCTCCGCTCTTGCCCGCCTCCCCCTCGCGGAGAGCCGCCGCCCGGACGGAAACCGGACGGCCCCCTGTCATGCCAAGAGCAGATCCGGAGGCACCCCCTTGTCCGCGCCCGCCCACGAACCGCTCGACGAACGCCACGCCGACCCCCTGGCCCGAGAACGCTCCCACCTCGCCTCCTCCCGCGCCGCGCTGCGCGCCATGCGCGAGGACGTGGAGTCGCTGGACATCCGGGACGTCACCGCGAACTGGGTCAACGCCGAAGTGCTGTCCCGCCAGATCGACGAGCGGATCAGGGCACTGGCCGACCTCAGCGACACCCCGCTGTTCTTCGGCAGGCTGGACTACCTGCACGCACCCGGCGCGGACCGGGCAGAAGGAGCGGAGGGCGAGCGTTTCTACATCGGGCGGCGGCATGTCCACGACGCCGACGGCGACCCCATGGTCATCGACTGGCGCGCCCCGGTCTCGCAGCCGTTCTACCGGGCCTCCAAGAAGGACACGATGGACGTCGGGCTGCGCCGCCGCTTCGGCTACACCGGCGGCGACCTGACCGCGTACGAGGACGAGCACCTCTCCGACCCGGCCGAGGCGGCGGCCACCAGCAAGCTGCTCCAGCAGGAGATCGAGCGGCCGCGCGTCGGCCCCATGCGGGACATCGTCGCCACCATCCAGCCCGAGCAGGACGAGATCGTCCGCTCCGGTCTGTCCGGCACGGTCTGCGTCCAGGGCGGCCCCGGCACCGGAAAGACCGCCGTCGGCCTGCACCGGGTCGCCTACCTCCTCTACGCCCACCGGGAACGGCTCGCCCGCACCGGCACCCTGGTCATCGGGCCGAACCGGTCCTTCCTGCACTACATCGAACAAGTCCTGCCTGCGCTGGGCGAGTTGGCGGTGCAGCAGGCCACCGTGGACGACCTGGTCGCGCATGTGGAGGTGCGCGGCACCGACGACGCGGCCGCCGCCGTGATCAAGGGCGACGCCCGGATGGCCGAGGTGCTGCGGCGGGCCCTGTACTCCCACGTGACCATGCCGACGGAGGCGGTCGTGGTGGTGCGCGGCTCCCGGCGCTGGCGGGTCCCCGCGTACGAACTGGAGGAGCTCGCCCGGGAGTTGCTGGAGCGGGACATCCGTTACGGCGCCGCCCGCGAGGCACTGCCGCAGCGGATCGCGCACGCGGTGCTGGTCCAGATGGAGCGCTCGGGCGAGGCTCCGGACGACCGGGTGCAGGACGCGGTCGCCCGCAACGGCGCGGTGAAGGCGGCCGTGAAGGAGATCTGGCCGGCCGTGGACCCGGCGAAACTCGTCCTGCGCCTGCTGACGGACGCGGACTTCCTCGCCGAGCACGCCGCCGGGGTCCTGGACGAGGACGAGCAGAAGACGATCCTGTGGGCCAAGCCGGTGCGCAGTGTGAAGTCGGCCAGGTGGTCGGCGGCGGACGCGGTACTGATCGACGAGGCGGCCGATCTGATCCAGCGCACGCACTCGCTGGGCCACGTCGTCCTGGACGAGGCCCAGGACCTGTCCCCCATGCAGTACCGGGCCGTCGGCCGCCGCTGCACCACGGGCAGCGCGACGGTGCTGGGCGACCTGGCGCAGGGCACCACTCCCTGGGCGACCCGCGGCTGGGACGAGGCGCTGGCCCATCTCGGCAAGCGGGACGGGGTCGTCGAGGAGCTGACGGCCGGTTTCCGCGTCCCCACCGACGTCATCACCTACGCCTCCCGCCTCCTGCCGCACATCGCCCCCGGCCTCACCCCGGTGGCCTCCGTCCGTGAGAACCCCGGCTTCTTCGAGGTCCGTGCGATCGCGGACACGTCCGACGTCGTCGCCGCCTGCGAGGAGTTGCTGCGCAACGAGGGCTCGACCGGCCTGATCGCCGCCGACGCCCGCATCCCGGCGCTCGCCGAGGCCCTGACGGCGGCGGGGATCACCTGCCTGGCCCCCGGCGAGGAAACCACCCAGGAGACCCGCCTCACCCTCGTCCCGGCGTCCCTCGCCAAGGGTCTGGAGTACGACTACGTGGTCCTGGACGAGCCGCAGGCGGTGGTGGACGGCGAGCCGGACGAGCGCACGGGGCTGCGGCGGCTGTACGTGGCGCTCACGCGTGCGGTGTCCGGACTGATCGTGACCCACGCGGCACCGGTACCGGCTCAGTTGGCCTGAGGGCACGCGGCTAGGGTGTCGTGCCGTCCCGGCATGTCCCCGTGGAAAGGCCTCCGTTGAGCACACCGCCGTCCCCGCACCCCGGCTACCCGCAGGCTCCAGGGCCGTACGCGCAGCAGCCGGGTCCGTACCAGCAGGCACCTGGGCCGTACCAGCAGGCGCCCGGGGCATACCAGCAGCAGGCACCTGGACCGTACGCACAGGCGCCCGGGGCGTACCAGCAGCCGGCACCCGGTCCGTACCAGCAGGCTCCGGCGCCGTACCCGCCCCAGCCGGCGCCCGCCGACTACGGCCAGGCCGCTCCGTACCAGCAGGCCCCCGGCGCCCACCCGTCCGCCGCCCCCTCGCCCTCGGGCCCCGGGTGCGAGGTGTGCGGAGCCGCGCCCGCCGCGCGGGTGACGGTCCGCGGCCATCAGGGCATGCTGATCGTGATGCGGAACCTGTGGCGGAAGGGCACCTTCTGCCAGACCTGCGCGCTCGCCGTCTTCCGGAAGATGCAGTCGGACACGATGGCGCAGGGCTGGTGGGGTCCGATGTCGATGATCATCACGCCCATCACGCTGCTGATCAACCTCTTCACCCTGGCCAGGATCCGGAAGCTCCCCGCGCCGACGGCCGCCTTCGGCCCCGGCCTGGACCCGGGCCGCCCGGTCCTGCGGCGCCCGGCCGGAATGATCGGCCTGGTCCCGCTCACCGGCTTCTGCCTGGTGTTCCTCTTCGTCCTCGTCGTGCTCGCGACCGCGTGACGACGCCGGACGGGGGCCGTCCTACTCCCCGTCCAGCACCCTGCGCCACTCCCGCACGGCTCCCGCGGAAACCGGCCCCTCCCACCCGGAGGGCCGGGCCGCCCCGCCGATGTGGAAGGCGTCGATGCCGGCGGCCCGCAGCCGCGGCACGTGGTCCAGCCGCAGGCCGCCGCCGACCAGGAGCGTCTGGCCGTACCCGGGCTCTCCCCGCCGGCCCGCCTCGGCCTCCAGCGTCGGCAGTCCCGCGTCCACCCCTTCGGCGGCGCCCGCGGTGAGGTAGGTGTCGAGGCCCGGCAGGTCGGCGAGCTGCTTGCGCAGGGCGTCGCGGTCGGCGGCGCGGTCGATCGCCCGGTGGAACGTCCACGCGCAGCCGTCCAGCAGGCCGGCCACCCGCTCGACGGCGGCCAGGTCGACCGCGCCGTCCACGCCGAGGAAGCCGAGGACGAACTGGTCGGCGCCGGCCCCGCGCAGGTCACCGGCCACCCGGACCAGGCGGTCCACGTCTCCGGCCGCGAACCCGTCCGCGAGACGGAGCATCACGCGCAGGTCGATGTCGACGGCGGCCCGGATCCCGGCGACGGTGGCGGGCGCCGGGCTGAGCCCGTCGGCCGCCATGTCGGTGACCAGCTCCAGGCGGTCCGCGCCTCCGGCCTGGGCGGCGACCGCGTCCTCGACGTCGAGCGCGATCACCTCCAGGACTGCACGCTTGCTCATGGCACCCCATTCGTCCGACGGTCGCTACAGGTCTAGTCCAATTCCAAGACTACGCCTGTGCGGGGGCGCCCTTCACCCGAAGATGTTGAGTTCCCCCTCCCGCGCGCCGGCCAGCTCGTATCCGCCTGCGTTCACCGGCCGCCCCGCGTACAGCCGTACGAGGGTGGCCGCGCCGCCGATGTAGCGCGCGGGCGGGCCCGCCGCCACCGCCGCGCCGAGCCGCAGCGGCTCGTCCATGTCGTCGAGGTCGGCGTGCAGGGGCAGGTGCGCCTTCTCCCGGGTGATCCGGACGAGCAGCGTCAGCGCGTCCGGCAGCCCGGCCCCCGCGTACGCCCCCGGCGCATCGAAGACCTCGCGCACGTCACCGGCGTGCACCCACTCGCCCAGCGCGATCATGTCGAGCACCCCGCCCGCCCTCGCGATCACCGGCCCCGCCTCGGTCATCCCGCGCTCCAGCTCGTCCACGACCCGCGCGTTCGGCCACGCGGCCCGCTCGGCGATGTCCCGGTCGTTGGACTCGGGCGAGAACACGCCCTTCTCGAACCGGCCCTCCACCACCCGCAGCAACGCGGCCGAGCAGTGCGCCAGCACATCCCGCACCGACCACCCCGGACACGCGGCGGTCGGCAGCGCGAAGTCCGCGTCCGGCCGCGACCGCAGCAGCGGTATCAGGGCGTCCCGCTCCAGAGTGAGCAGCCGGCCGGGGAGTTCGGGATCCCGTACTTCCTGTACGTCAGTCATGGGCGCCACGCTAGGTGCATCGGGCCGCCCGGCGGGAGAATGACGGCATGGCCGACCTCGACGCCCTGCGCCTCCGTTTCGCCCGTACGCTGGAAGCAGCCCGAGCCCCGGGCGGCGGACCCGACCCCGCGCCGTACGCCGACAACCTGCTCGTCCGCTGGCAGGAACCGCAGCGCCGCTACCACACGGTGGCCCACCTCGCCGCGGTCCTCGACCACGTCGACGTCCTGGAGAAGTACGCAGCCGACCCGGACGTCGTACGCCTGGCGGCCTGGTTCCACGACGCCGTCTACCTGCCGGAGCGGTCCGAGAACGAGGAGCGCTCGGCCCGCCTCGCCGAACGCGCGCTCCCCGAGGCCGGGGTCTCTCAGGAGAAGACCGCCGAGGTGGCCCGGCTGGTCCGGCTCACCTTCACGCACGACCCGGCCGACGACGACCGCGACGGCCAGGTGCTGTGCGACGCCGACCTCGCGATCCTGGCCGCGCCCCCGTCGGCGTACGCCGTCTACACCGCCGAGGTGCGCGAGGAGTACCACTTCGTGCAGAACGACGCCTTCCGGGAGGGCCGTTCGGCCGTTTTGTGCCAACTCCTCGCCCTGCCCCGGCTGTTCCGCACTCCCTACGGGCAGGAGCACTGGGAGTCAACCGCCCGCTACAACCTCGCCTCCGAGCTGGAAATGCTGTCGCCCTGAGGGATGCGGGCCGCCTAGGGTTCGCCCCATGCGACCGATAAACGGGGACGATGTGACCGAGGCCGTGGCGGGCTGCACGGCGGCACTGCGCGCGGCGGTGGACCAGGACTGGCGGGCGGTACGGGCCAAAGGGCTGGAGTGGGACTGCCACGCCACCGCCGTCCATGTCGCCGACGACCTGATCGCCTACGCCGCCAACCTGGCCGGACGCGCACAGGACGCCTATGTCCCCTTCGAGCTCACCCTCGACGAGGGCACGGACAACGCGGGCCTGCTGCACGTCATCGAGACGACCGGCGCCCTGCTCGCCGCCGCCGTCCGCACCGCCGAGCCCGGTGTCCGCGGCTTCCACCCCTACCCCTTCGGCAGCGCCGACGCCGAGGGCTTCGCGGCGATGGGCATCGCCGAAGTGCTGCTGCACACACGGGACATGGCCGAGGCTCTCGGGATCGCCTACGAGCCGCCGGCCGAGCTGGCCGAGTCCCTCCTGGCCTGCCTCTTCCCGCACGTCCAGCCCGGCCCCGCCCCCTGGCCGACCCTGCTGTGGGCCACCGGCCGCGGCGAGCTGCCCGGCCGCGCCCCCGTCGCCGAGTGGCGCTGGCGGAACAACCTCGTCGTCCCGGCCGAGCGCCTCACCCTCACCGGCCTCCGCCCGGCCGCCGCCCACGATCTGCGCCTGGGCGGCGACGGCGGCCTCACCTGGCTCGAAGGCGGCCCGTACGAGGGCACCCGGGACGCCGTCGGGATGCTGGTGAAGGCGTACCAGGCGGGCGTGCACCGCCCGGAGTTCGGGGTCTTCGCGCTCGTACGGCACGAGGACGGCCGCGCGATCGGCGGCATCGGCTTCCACGGCGTACCGGACGACGACGGCCGGGTGGAGATCGGCTACGACCTGGTCGAGGGCGCCCGGGGTCAGGGGTACGCCACCGAGGCCCTGCGCGCGCTCGCGGACTGGGCGCTGGCCCGCGAGGACGTCAGCTCCCTCTTCGCGACCGTCCACCGGGACAACACCGCCTCGCAGGCGGTGGTCACCCGGGTCGGGTTCGTCCCGGTGAGCAGTGAGGACGACGCCGAGCTGGCCTACGAACTGCGCCGCTGAACAAGCCCCTTGGGCCTGCGCAGCCCCGACTCCCGCAGCAGCCGCACCACTTCGCGGCTGCTGACCTCCACCGCCCCGGCGGTCACCGCGTCCGCGTACCGGTGCGACGGAAGGTCGTAGTGGTCGCGCTCGAAGGCGCGTCTCGGTACGCCCAGCCGCTCGGCGAACGCGTGGAGTTCGTCGTACGACACATCGCTGACCACGTGCGACCACATGCGGCCGTGTCCAGGCCAGGCGGGCGGGTCGATGTACAGCGTCACGACGAGGTCATTCCGCCCGTGGCCGAGCTCAGCGAGCCCACCGCCGCGACCTTCACGCCCGCCTTGTGGCACACCCAGTGCGGGTCGGGACCCAGTTCGGGCTCCACGTCCAGCGCGTGCGGGTCACCGGAGCCGCACACCGGGCACAGCGGCCAGCGGCCGTACCGGTCCAGCAGCGCGTCCTGCACGTCCTGTGCGATCAGCCCGGCGATGCAGGACGCGCCCTCCGGCCACTGCTCGACCCACCAGCGCCGCTCCACCACGGACTCCTCGACCAGCGAGACCACGTCCGCCTCCGCGACGTCGCCCGCGACCAGATCGGCGAGCACGAGGGCTCGGGCGGCATGCAGGGCCTGCTCAAGGGGACTGATGGGATCCATGGAACCCATTGTGCGCACTCTTGACCCCGACACCGAACCGAAAATATCTTTCACTTGTGACCCAGGACGTGAAGGAAATTTTCGGCGGTCCGGGTGGTTCCCTCGCCGCCAAGGTGCGCACCCTCGCCCCCTCCATGACCCGCTCCATGCAGCGCGTCGCGGAGGCCGTCGCGAGCGACCCGGCCGGCTGCGCCGCCCTCACGGTCACGGGCCTCGCCGAGCTCACCGGCACCAGCGAGGCCACGGTCGTACGCACCGCCCGCCTGCTCGGCTATCCGGGTTACCGGGACCTGCGTCTGGCCCTCGCGGGCCTCGCCGCGCAGCAGCAGTCGGGCCGGGCGCCGGCGATCACGACCGACATCGCGGTGGACGACCCCATCGCCGACGTCGTCACCAAGCTGGCCTACGAGGAGCAGCAGACCCTCGCCGACACGGCCGCCGGACTCGACACGGTCCAGCTCGGCGCCGCGGTGAACGCCCTGGCCGGCGCCCGCCGCACCGACGTGTACGGCGTCGGGGCGTCCGGGCTCGTCGCCCAGGACCTCACCCAGAAGCTCCTGCGCATAGGCCTCATAGCGCACGCCCACAGCGATCCGCACCTCGCCGTGACCAACGCGGTGCAGCTCCGTTCGGGTGACGTGGCGATCGCCATCACCCACTCCGGCTCGACGGGGGACGTCATCGAGCCGCTGCGGGTCGCCTTCGAGCACGGGGCCACGACCGTGGCCATCACCGGCCGACCGGACTCGCCGGTCACCCAGTACGCCGACCACGTGCTGACCACGTCCACCTCACGGGAGAGCGAGCTGCGACCGGCCGCGATGTCCTCGCGGACGAGCCAACTGCTCGTGGTGGACTGCCTGTTCGTGGGAGTGGCCCAGCGTACGTACGAGACGGCGGCACCCGCGCTGGCCGCGTCGTACGAGGCGCTGGCGCACCGGCATCGCACCAGCCCCAGGTGACCGAGCCCAGGTCACCAGTCCCGGGTGAGCAACAGCACGCACAACGGCACCCAGACCTGAGAGAGCCACCCCCCATGACCTCGCATGACCTGCGTCAGCAGTTGGCTTCCCTGACCACCGAAGCCTTCCGCCCCGAGCTCGCCGACATCGACCGCCTGTCCACCCTCGACATCGCCCGCCTGATGAACGGTGAGGACGCGGGCGTGCCCGCGGCCGTGGCGGTGCAGCTGCCCCGGATCGCCACCGCCATCGACGCCGTCGCCGAACGCATGGCGCGCGGCGGGCGGCTGATCTACGCCGGTGCCGGCACCGCCGGCCGGCTCGGCGTACTGGACGCCTCCGAGTGCCCGCCCACCTTCAACACCGACCCCGCCCGGGTCGTCGGCCTGATCGCGGGCGGACCCGAGGCGATGGTGACCTCCGTCGAGGGCGCCGAGGACTCCGCGGAGCTGGCCCACCGCGACCTGGACGCCCTCAAACCCACCCCCGAGGACACCGTCGTCGGCATCTCCGCCTCCGGCCGCACCCCGTACGCGATCGGCGCCGTCGAACACGCCCGCGCCCTGGGCGCGCTGACCATCGGTCTGGCCTGCAACGAGCACAGCGCGCTCGCGGCCGCCGCCGAGCACGGCATCGAGGTCGTCGTGGGCCCGGAGCTGATCACCGGCTCCACGCGCCTGAAGGCCGGCACGGCACAGAAGCTGGTCCTCAACATGCTCTCGACCATCACGATGATCCGGCTCGGCAAGACGTACGGGAACCTGATGGTCGACGTCCGCGCCTCCAACGACAAACTCCGCGCCCGCTCCCGCCGGATCGTCTCCCTGGCCACGGGCGCCTCCGACGAGGAGATCGAGAGGGCTCTCACCGAGTCCGGCGGCGAGGTGAAGCACGCGATCCTCACCCTCCTCGCCGACGTCGACGGCCCGACGGCCGCCCGCCTTCTGGAGGAGTCCGGCGGCCATCTGCGTGCCGCGCTGGCGCACGCGGGCCGCTGACCCGCACGCTCGGGGCGTGCGCAACGACCCCGCCTCCACCGCGACCGCCCTCCTCGACCGGGTCGGCGGCCCGGCCAACGTCACCTCCGCGACCTACTGCATGACCCGCCTCCGGCTGGCCCTCGCCGACCCGGCGGCGGTGGACGCGGAGGGGCTGCGGGCCCTGCCCGGCGTGCTCGGGCTGGTGTCCGACGGGCCGGCCCTCCAGATCGTGCTCGGGCCCGGGGTGGTCGACGAGGTCACGGCGGAGGTGGAGGCACGGGTCGCCGCCACGGGCCGGCCCGAGCCCGGCGACACCCTGCCGGGAGAGACGGGGGCGGTGACGAAGCCGGGGGAGGTGACGAAGCCGGGGGAGGTGACGAATCCGGGGGAGACGAGGGAGCAGGCCACCCCCCTCAAGACCGCCCTGCGCCGGGTCGCGAACGTCTTCGTCCCCCTCATTCCCGCCCTGATCGGCTGCGGCGTGCTGTCCGGCCTCAACGGCCTGCTGCTGAACACCGGTTGGCTGCCGTCCCTGACCCCGGCCCTCTCCTGTGCCGCCTCCGCCTTCCTGGCCCTGATCGCGGTGTTCGTCGGCCACAACACGGCGAAGGAGTTCGGCGGCACACCCGTGCTGGGCGGCGCCGTGGCGGCCGTGGTCGTGTACCCGGGCGTGGCGAGGGTGTCGGCGTTCGGCACCCACCTCGCCCCCGGCCAGGGCGGGGTGCTCGGCGCCCTCGCGGCCGCGCTGCTGGCGACCCGCGTGGAGAAGTGGGTCCGGGGCCGGGTGCCGGGCGCGCTGGACGTTCTCCTCACCCCCACGGTCACCGTCCTGGTCTCGGGCCTGGTGACGCTGTACGGCCTGATGTACGCGGCCGGAGTGGTGGCGACGGTGATCGGCACGGCGGCGACCTGGCTGCTGGCCACCGCCGGAGCGGTGGCCGGACTGCTCCTCGGGGGTCTCTTCCTCCCCCTGGTCATGCTGGGTCTGCACCAGGCCCTCATCCCCATCCACACCACCCTCATCGAGCAGCAGGGCTACACCGTCCTGCTCCCCCTGCTGGCCATGGCGGGAGCGGGCCAGGTCGGCGCGGCGCTCGCGGTCCACGTCCGCCTGCGCCACGACGTCTCCCACGCGTCCTTGCGTACGACGATCCGCTCGGCCCTCCCGGCGGGCCTGCTGGGCGTCGGCGAGCCGTTGATCTACGGCGTGTCCCTGCCGCTGGGCCGCCCCTTCCTGACCGCCTGCGCGGGCGGGGCGGCGGGCGGGGCGTTCGTCGGCTTCTTCGCGATGCTCGGCACCAGGGTGGGCGCGACGGCCATCGGCCCGTCCGGCTGGGCCCTGTTCCCGCTGCTGACGGGCAACAGAGGCATGGGAACGGCGGCGGCGATCTATGCCGGCGGCCTCCTC
This sequence comes from Streptomyces barringtoniae, assembly GCF_020819595.1. Classification (GTDB taxonomy): domain Bacteria; phylum Actinomycetota; class Actinomycetes; order Streptomycetales; family Streptomycetaceae; genus Streptomyces; species Streptomyces barringtoniae. The sequence continues at coordinate 108,960 of NZ_JAJHNP010000023.1, read as the reverse complement.
ACCGGCTATCTGGTCGGCTTCCTGGCCACCTACGCCTTCGGCTTCCCCCGCCGCCCCCGAGCGGGCGCACAGGCGTGACGTACCGTGCGACCGGTCGTTCCCCGGGCATGATGAAGAAGCTCCTGGTCACCGCCGTCCTCACGGCCTCCGCCGCCGCCCTGGCCGCCCCCGCCCACGCCGACGTCCGCGGGTCCGACGCAGACGCGCGGGCGTGTGTCGAGAACCTCGCCCTGCTCCCCGCGTTCAGTCCCGTCTCGCCGCTGACCCTGGCCGCCGGCGCCCTCACCGCCGTCCCCGCCTGCGGGGCGCAGAGCGCCCTCGACCGCATCACCGGCTGACGACCGGGCGCCGGCCCTCAGTGGCCTGACGGATCGCCAGGGGCACGCCAGACGAGGGTGTACCGCCAGAAGAGCCGCCGCCGGAGCCGGGCGCCGGGCAGCAGGCGGCGCGCCTGCCGGACGATGCCGGCGAAGGACAGCTCGGGTTCACGGGTCGGCGCGGTCATCGAGACGGGCCGGTGGGTGGTGGGCCGCCCGCGGTTCTTCACCCACCCGGTCAGCAGGTTGAGCGGTAGGGCGACCAGCCCGAGCGCGTGATCGACGGGGCTCGCGGCCCGGGCACAGCCGACGACCACCAGGGTGCCACCGGGCGCGAGCTCCCGCCGGAGCCGGGTGAGGGTCTCGGCGAAGGGGAGGTGGTGGAGCACGGCCACACAGGTGACGACGTCGTACGGCCCCGGCGGAAGACCGTCCGGGGCGGAGGCGAGGGTGTAGGTGACGGGGGCGGCGGCGTCGGTCAGCTCCCGGGCCCGCCGAAGGATCTCCGGGTCCGCGTCGACCCCCAGCACCCGCTCCCCCCGCCCGGCCAGCAACCGAGCCAGATCCCCACTGCCGCACCCCACGTCCAGAGCCCTGCCGAACCGGCGGGGCAACTGCCGCAGCAGCCACCGGTGATAGTGGGCGTTGTGGTCCCAGGGGTGGGCGGCGTTGAAGCGGTGGAGAACGTCGATCAGGCGTCTCGGCAGCACGGTGCACACCCTACGGCGCTCCCGGCTCCCCCGGTTGACGGCCAAGGACCCCGTTACCCTTGAGGATCCCCAGTGGAGCCGCCCGACCCCGCCCGGGTCGTCGGCCTCGAACTGGACACCGAGGAACTCAAGGACTACGCAGGCCGACCATGAACCACGCCCAGCTCGCCGCCCTCGGTAGGGCGCTCCGGCTTCTCGGGGAGCACGGGGAAGCCCTGACCGCCGACACCCCGGACGCCCGGCTGCACGAGATCAAGGCGGATCTGCGCCGGGCACTCGACCTCGTGGACGAGAGCGCCGGGAACAGCGCGCCCAGCACCCGCTGCCCCGAGCATCCCCAGGGCCCCGTGGACGAGAGCGCGCCCGATCTGTGCCTGCTCTGCGAGACCCGGCGCCGGGCGGCCCGCCGCTCGGAGTTCCAGGGCCGGCCGGCCGCCGCCGAGCCCGTGGCCACCGCGCCCTCCCGGTACGGGGTGCGCGGTGACCGGCCCCAGCCCCAGCAGCGCTGGCTGCCTGAGGCCTGGAACGGGCAGGAGTGGCAGCTGTGCGGGACACCGCGGCGGGACCGGCGGGAGGCCGAGGCGTATCTCGCCGCCCAGCGGCGCGGGTCCCGGCCCGCCATGGCCTACCGGCTCGTGCACGAGTTCACCGACTACGAGGTGCTGCGGGTGTGGGGCACCCCCGTGCGCGTCGACATCGAGCCGATGAACGGCCCTCTGTAGCCACACCCGCGGGGGGCTCAGCTGAGCGTCTTCAGGGACGCCGCGTCGTACGGCTTCAGCTCGTCGAAGCGGTCGGCGAGCACCTTGGCCGCCCACTCCGGGTCCTGGAGCAGCGCGCGGCCCACGGCGACCATGTCGAACTCGTCGGCCTCCAGGCGGTCGAGGAGGTTGTCGATGCCCTTGACCTCGGAGCCCTGGCCCTGGAAGGCGCCCAGGAACTCGCCGTCGAGGCCGACCGAGCCGACGGTGATGACCTGCTTGCCGGTGAGCTTCTTGGTCCAGCCGGCCAGGTTCAGGTCCGAACCGTCGAACTCCGGCAGCCAGTAGCGGCGGGTGGAGGCGTGGAAGACGTCGACGCCGGCCGCGGCGAGCGGCGTGAGGATCGCCTCCAGCTCCTCGGGGGTCTCGGCGAGCCGGGCGGTGTAGTCCTGCTGCTTCCACTGCGAGTAGCGGAAGATGATCGGGAACTCGGCCGAGACCGCCTCACGGACCGCGGCGACGATCTCCGCCGCGAACTGGGTGCGGGCCACCGGGTCGCCGCCGTAGGCGTCGGTACGGCGGTTGGTGCCCTCCCACAGGAACTGGTCGACGAGGTAGCCGTGGGCGCCGTGGATCTCCACACCGTCGAAGCCGATGCGCTCGGCATCCGCGGCGGCCTTGGCGAACGCGGCGACGACGTCGTCCAGGTCAGCCTGCGTCATCGCCTTGCCGGTGGGCTCGGCGTCCGCGGCGACCAGGCCGGAGGGGCCCATCGCGGGGGCGTCCGGGAAGGGGGCGTCGCCGTCCTTGCGGACCATGCCGATGTGCCACAGCTGCGGGACGATCGTGCCGCCCGCCGCGTGCACGTCCTCGGCGACCTTCGCCCAGCCCGCCAGCTGCTCCTCGCCGTGGAACCGGGGCACGCGCCCGCTGTTGCCGGCCGACTCGTGACCCACGTACGTGCCCTCGGTGACGATCAGGCCGACCCCGGCGGCGGCCCGGCGGGCGTAGTACGAGCGGACGTCCTCGCCGGGGACGCCGCCCGGGGAGAACATGCGGGTCATCGGCGCCATCACGATCCGGTTGGGAACGGTGAGACCGTTGAGCGCGATCGGGCGGGACAGGATCTGGGCCGCGCGGGAGGCGGGCGTCGTGACGGTCACGTGGGGGCTCCTCGTGGGTGGCGGGGTTAAACCGATCGGTATGTGAGCACGCATTGTTGCAGCTTCTTAAGTAATCACCTATGCGCTGCCCCACATTCCGCCCCACGGGAATCCTTTGCGTGGCGCCGCTCACACTCCGATCACCTCAAGCGACCCCAGAGCTGGGTCGCCGTCTGTTCCGTGAACCCTGTCGGTGAGGGATCCGCCGGCAGCTGCGCAGGCACCGTCGTGTCCTTCTTCTTGCCCGGCTTGTCGGCGAAGAGGGTGACGGTCAGGGTGAGCCGGGCGTCGTAGGCGACGGTCCACACCGTGCGACGGGTGATGCCGCCGCCCGCTCCCGCCGTGAACAGGCTCGCCGGAGGGCCTGCGACCGGGGTGGCCCCGGCACCGGCCTGGAGCGGCGTGGCCGCCGTGCGGGCCGCCTGCCCGGGCAGGACCCGGTGGCGGTCGGGATGCGCGGAGTAGACGGTGCGGCCGTCGCGGGTGATACGGGCGACGGTGTACGGCGCGGCGTACATGCCGTCGGCCGCGACCGCCGCGTACGCCGACGTGAGCCTCAGCGGAGTGGGCGCGGCCGTCTTCGGGAACCCGGTCAGCGGCGCCCCGAACGGCATCCTCTCCAGCGGCGTCATCACCGTACCCGCCTCCACCGCCCCGCTCACCGCGTCGTTGAAGGGTTGCCGGGCGTAGTCCGACCCCCCGTACAGCACCCGCACCGCACCGTCGCCGGGCTCCATGCCCACGACGGCGGTGTGCAGCCGTACCCCCTTGCCTGCCGTCTGCCCCTTGACCAGTTCCGCCGTGGAGACCTGCAGGGGGAGGTCGAAGGTGGTGCGCACGGTGTAGCCGCCGCGCGCCAGCTGGTCCTCGCTGATGCCGAGCCGGTCGGCGGCCTCTTTCGCCGCGACGTCGATCAGGTACTGCCGCTGCCCGTCGGTCGCCCCCGGCGGATAGAACCGGAACGCCGGGAAGCGGGCCCCGGAGCGCTGTTTCGCCGTGATGTCCCCGCTCGACGCCATCGCGTCCAGCACCCACTCCCAGCGCTTCTGGAGCGTCGCCGTGACCTTCGGGTCCGAGCCGGCCTTCTCGTAGTAGGAGGGGAGGTTGATGATGGCGGCCAGGGCCGCACCCTGGGAGACCGTGAGGTTCCTGGTGTCGACGTCGAAGTAGTTGCGCGCGGCCGACTGGATGCCGGCGGCGCCCCGGCCGAAGTACACGGTGTTGAGGTAGCCCTCCAGGATCTCGTCCTTGGAGCGCGTGCGGTCCAGCTTGACCGCGATCAGCGCCTCGCGCGCCTTGCGTGACAGGGTCTGCTCGGGGCTGAGCAGCGCGTTCTTGACGTACTGCTGGGTGATGGTGGAGCCGCCCTGCCGTTCGCCGCCGATCAGCGCCGCCGCGACGGCACGGACGAGGGCCTTCGGGGACACGCCGGAGTCGGTCCGGAAGGAACGGTTCTCTGCGGCGATCACCGCGTCCTGCACATACCGCGGGACCTGCGACAGCGGCACTTCCTGACGGTCGACCGGACCGCGGCGGCCCAGGTAGGCGCCCTTCTCGTCGAGGAAGACGGTGCTCTGGACGACCGTGTCTGGATGCGGCTCGGGAATGACGGTGAGCTTGTACGCCACGACGACCGCCCCGCACAGCAGGGCGAACAGGAGAAGGAAGGCGACCAGCAGGCGACGCGCGATACGGCCACGGTTGCGGCGCAGACGGACGCGGAACGGGACGCGCCGCGAACTCGCGCGTACGCGCGCCTTCTTGGGCGCCTTCTTGGGCGCCTTCTGCGGTTCCTCCTCGGGCCACTCCCTGGGCCCCTCCCTGGGCTCCTCCTCGGGCCTCTCCGTGGGTTCCTCCTTGAGCTCCGGGGTCATGCCGACCACCCCCCGCTCCGCAGCCGTGCCACGACGGCGCCCGCGGCGTCGTACACCCTGACGCCCTCACCGCCCCGGGTCTTCTCCATACCCTCGACGATGAGCGCCTTGGTGTCCTGTGCGGACAGCGACGTGGTCGCGTACCAGACCCCCCAGCCGGGACTGCCCGCCAGGGTGAGCACCTTGGCGGCGACCCGACGGTGACCGGTGCTCAGCTCGACGCGTCCCGGGTCCCCGGTGACGCCGTAGTACAGGCCGGACAGGAAGTACCTGCCCTCGACCGGCTCCGCCTGCAGGGACACCCCCGGCTCGTGGCGCGAGTAGGCGTCCAACCCGCGGAACTGGTCGGCCTGTTGCGGCGTCGACCAGTGGCTGCCGTCCGCGGTCAGCCACATCTCCACGCCGGGCGCCGCCTGCACCCGCTCCCCGGGCGCCACGATCCGTACGGAACCCACCGCCCGACTGCCCGCCGTACCGGACGACTCACCGTGGCCGCTCCCGGCGATCCGGCCGACGGCGAGGGAGCCCCCGGCCACCAGCACCACCGCGCAGGCACCGGCGGCCACCGCGGCCCGGCGCCGCCGCCTCGCCCGCCCCCGTGCGGTCACCGCGTCCAGCGGGAGCGGGCCGGGAACCACGTCAGCGGCCACGGCGGCGTAGGCCTCGCGCAGCCGCTGTTCGTCACCCCCGGCCGCCTTCGTCCCACGCCTGGCGACGTGGCGCACCGCGCCCTTGGAGATGCCGAGCAGCTGACCGATCTGCGCGTCCGGCAGCCCCTCGCCGTACCGCAGCACCAGCACGGCCCGCTGCCGGGCGGCACGGCCCACGAGCGGCCACGGCCGCCGCAGCCGGCTCCGCACGAGGTGACGCCGTACGTGGAAGTCGACGTCGTTGCGCGGAACGCGGCGCCAGCGCGCGTACACCCGTATCAGCGTCCTCCGCGCCAGTTCCTCCGCCTCGGGCAGGTCCTCGGTGAGCAACCGCGCGGTGACGAGGAGCCGGGGCCAGCAGGCGCGCGCGCAGGCGGCGAAGTCGTCATGGATCCGGGCACCCGTCCGCATCGTCTTCTCCTTCGGTCACGTGTGTTTCGATGTACGCCGCGCTCGCGGCCCACGGGACCTGTACGCACGGGCGGGACAGGCGGGTTGCACGGGAAACGCAAGACACAGAAAGACAGCAGAGAGACCCGGTAAGACTCAGCAAGACGCGGCAAGACTCCGGCGGAGGGCATGACCGAGGACGAGTTCGACGCTTTCTACGCGGCGGCCTTCCCCCGCCTGACCGGGCAGCTCTATGCCTTCACCGGAGACCACGGCGAGGCCCAGGACGTGGTGCAGGAGGCGTTCGTACGCGCCTGGGACCGGCGGAAGTCCTTCCTGGCCGACAGCGCCCCCGAGGCCTGGATCCGCACGGTCGCCGTACGGCTGGCGGTCAGCCGCTGGCGGCGCGCCAGGCGCTGGCTGGAACTGATGCGACGGCACACGCCGCCCGAGTCGACTCCCGGCCCCGGTCCCGAACACACCGCCCTGGTGGCCGCGTTGCGCCAATTGCCCCAGGCGCAGCGGTTGGCGATCGTCCTGCACCATCTGTGCGACTTGAGTGTCGAGCAGGTAGCCTCCGAGACCGGCGCGCCCGTGGGCACGGTCAAGGCCCGGCTGTCCCGGGGCCGGGCGGCACTGGCGAAGCAGCTGGGCACGGACGAGGCCGATGAGCCGGTACGGAAGGAGGGCGGCCGTGTCGGATGACCTCGTCCCGGACGACCTGACCACCGCACTCCGCGAGTTGGCGACGGCGAACGAGACCCCGCCGGCCCTCGGCGCTCCCGGGATCCGCCGCCGCGCCGTCCGCCGGGGCCGCCGCCGTCGCACGGTCCTCGTCCTCGGCGCGGGCGCCGCGGCCCTCGCCCTGGCGGCCTTCGCACTCGCGCTGAACCCGGGCGACGGCACTCCGGCCCACCGCCAGGCCCCGGCGGCCACCGCTCCCCGGCTCCCGGCGTCCCCCACTCCCACCCCCACCCCTCTCGCGACCCCGGTCACCGGCACGGTGGACTTCGAGAAGCGGGCCCTGACCGTCGACGGCCGGGTCATGCGCATCACCTCGGGCTACCCGACCCGCCCCTCCGCCGGCCTGCTGACCGTCGCCGCGAAACTCGACCTCACACGGGACACGGCCTACGGACTCACCAAGTCCGCCTGCAAGGTGGCCGAACCGTACGTGGTCGAGCTGCGCGGCACCGACAGGTCCAGCCTCTACGTCGGCTCACTCGCCTGCGGCCCCCGCGGCGCCTGGATCGGCCTCGACACGAAGAACGCCGTATGGCTCTACAACAGGCTGAGGCCGGGCGACACGCTGTCGGTGGCGGTCACACCGAGGACCTAGCCTTCGGCAAACGCCCGAGGGCGGCACCCCAGCCACAAGCTGGGAGTGCCGCCCTCGGTCCGAAGGACAGGCGATCAACCGTCAGGTCGATCAGAAGTCCATGTCACCGCCCGGCATGCCGCCGCCGGCCGGCGCGGCGGCCTTCTCCGGCTTGTCGGCGATGACGGCCTCGGTGGTGAGGAACAGCGCGGCGATGGAGGCGGCGTTCTGCAGCGCGGAACGGGTCACCTTCGCCGGGTCGATGATGCCCTCGGCGACCAGGTCGACGTACTCGCCGGTCGCGGCGTTCAGGCCGTGGCCCGGGGTCAGGTTGCGCACCTTCTCCACCACGACACCGCCCTCGAGGCCGGCGTTGACGGCGATCTGCTTCAGCGGGGCCTCGAGCGCGATGCGCACGGCGTTGGCGCCGGTCGCCTCGTCACCCTCGAGCTCCAGCTTCTCGAAGACCTGGGAGGCCTGCAGCAGGGCCACGCCACCACCGGCGACGATGCCCTCCTCGACGGCCGCCTTCGCGTTGCGGACGGCGTCCTCGATGCGGTGCTTGCGCTCCTTGAGCTCCACCTCGGTGGCTGCACCGGCCTTGATGACCGCGACACCGCCGGCGAGCTTCGCCAGGCGCTCCTGCAGCTTCTCGCGGTCGTAGTCCGAGTCGCTGTTCTCGATCTCGGCGCGGATCTGGTTCACGCGGCCGTTGACCTGCTCGGAGGAGCCGGCACCGTCGACGATGGTGGTCTCGTCCTTGGTGATGACGACCTTGCGGGCGCGGCCCAGGAGGTCCAGGGTCGCGTTCTCCAGCTTGAGGCCGACCTCCTCGGAGATGACCTCGCCGCCCGTGAGGATGGCGATGTCGCCGAGCATGGCCTTGCGGCGGTCGCCGAAGCCCGGGGCCTTGACGGCGACGGACTTGAAGGTGCCGCGGATCTTGTTGACGACCAGGGTCGACAGGGCCTCGCCCTCGACGTCCTCGGCGATGATCAGCAGCGGCTTGCCCGACTGCATGACCTTCTCGAGGAGCGGGAGCAGGTCCTTGACCGAGGAGATCTTGGAGTTGGCGATGAGGATGTACGGGTCCTCGAGCGACGCCTCCATGCGCTCCATGTCGGTCGCGAAGTAGGCGGAGATGTAGCCCTTGTCGAAGCGCATGCCCTCGGTGAGCTCGAGCTCCAGGCCGAAGGTGTTGCTCTCCTCGACGGTGATGACGCCTTCCTTGCCGACCTTGTCCATGGCCTCGGCGATCAGCTCGCCGATCTGGGTGTCGGCGGCGGAGATGGACGCGGTGGAGGCGATCTGCTCCTTGGTCTCGACGTCCTTCGCCTGCTCGAGGAGAGCGGCGGAGACGGCCTCGACGGCCTTCTCGATACCGCGCTTCAGGGCCATCGGGTTGGCGCCGGCGGCGACGTTGCGCAGGCCCTCCTTGACCAGGGCCTGGGCGAGCACGGTCGCGGTGGTCGTACCGTCACCGGCGACGTCGTCCGTCTTCTTGGCGACTTCCTTGACCAGCTCGGCGCCGATCTTCTCGTACGGGTCCTCGAGCTCGATCTCCTTGGCGATGGAGACACCATCGTTGGTGATCGTGGGGGCGCCCCACTTCTTCTCGAGGACGACGTTGCGGCCCTTGGGGCCGAGCGTCACCTTCACGGCGTCCGCGAGCTGGTTCATGCCGCGCTCGAGGCCGCGCCGCGCCTCCTCGTCGAACGCGATGATCTTGGCCATGTGAAGTGGTCCCTCCAGGACTGGGGGTGATTCCTTCGGACCGCGCCCGCGCCCGCGACGGACGGCTCGCCGGCCTCGTGGTTCCTTGCCCCACCCGGCCTGCGGGCCTCACCGACCCGGTCCTTCACTGTCACTCTCACCTTCAGAGTGCTAACGCCAATGATTAGCACTCGGCACCCCCGAGTGCAAGCGCCTCGGGCATGGCGGGGGAGCGCTCAGCCGCGCGCGAACAGGGGGCGCCGGGCATGACGAAGGGTCCGTACCCCAGGAGGTACGGACCCTTCGAAGATGAACAGAAGAACGTCGCTGTCTGCCGACGCGTGCTTCAGCTGGTCGCCAGCCGGACCATGTCCGCCTGCGGGCCCTTCTGACCCTGCGAGATCTCGAAGTCGACCCGCTGTCCCTCTTCCAGGGTGCGGTAACCGTCCATCTGGATCGCGCTGTAGTGGACGAAAACATCCGCACCACCGTCGACCGCGATGAAGCCGTACCCCTTCTCCGCGTTGAACCACTTGACGGTGCCCTGAGCCATGCCTAACTCCCCTATTACTGGCCCTTGCACAGATCCACACTTCGCGGACCCGGGTCAGACCTCACCCCCCATTGGTCGGGGGCGTGCGCCGGAACGCGTCGACCGCGGCTGAATGTATCTGTCCAACTGCCGTCTGCAACAGGTCAATCGGACGAGAATTCTGGACGGGAACGGTCCGGAATGTGATGAGAATTCACCCGACTTCAGGGCAAGTCGGGCCCCTCAGATCACCACAAAAGCCGCATAAGACGCGCCGACTTTGGCTACTTCTTGTCGGGCGTGCGGCATGAATACAAGGCTCCCGACCGGTCGGCCCCGGAGCGCGTTCCCCAACTCTACCGCGCTCAATCACACAGAATTGCCCCCTCCGCTTCTCTCGCGGAGGAGGCAATTCCATGAACAATGCGTAACTGACGTTACCTAAGGTAACGATCAGCCGCCGGCGACGGCCGGAATGATGGAGACTCCGGCGCCGTCCGGGGTGGCGGTCTCCAGGCCCTGCTCGAAGCGGACGTCGTCGTCGTTGACGTACACATTGACGAACCGGCGCAGCTTGCCCTGGTCGTCCAGGACGCGGGCGGCGATGCCGGTGTGGTTCTTCTCCAGGTCGGCGATGACCTCGGCGAGGGTCGCGCCCTCGGCGGCGACCTCGGCCTGCCCGCCCGTGTAGGTGCGCAGGATGGTCGGGATGCGGACAGTGACGCTCATGCTTGTGACCTCCGGTCAGGGTAGGCGCCCCCGGAAGGGGCGCGGGGCCGTGTTTCGTCTGCGGCTGCCGCCGCGTGGCGCGACCAGGCCCCGCGGCCCGCAGACGATAACGGCTACGCGAGTCCGGCCTCGTGGAACGAGTCGAGGTTGGGACGAATCGTCGCGGTCAGCCCCGTACCGGCCACCGCGTCGAGGGTCTTCAGGCCATCGCCGGTGTTGAGGACCACCGTGGTCTTCGTCGGGTCCAGGACGCCGTCCTTGACCAGCTTGCGGGTGACGCCGACGGTCACACCGCCCGCGGTCTCGGCGAAGATGCCCTCGGTGCGGGCCAGCAGCTTGATGGCGTCGACGACTTCCTCGTCCGTCACGTCCTCCACGGCACCGCCGGTGCGGCGCGCGATGTCCAGGACGTACGGCCCGTCGGCCGGGTTGCCGATGGCGAGGGACTTGGCGATGGTGTTCGGCTTCTGGGGCCGTACGACGTCGTGCCCGGCCTTGAAGGCGGTGGACACCGGCGAGCAGCCCTCGGCCTGCGCACCGAAGATCTTGTACGGCTTGTCCTCGACCAGACCGAGCTTGATCAGCTCCTGCAGTCCCTTGTCGATCTTCGTGAGCTGGGAGCCGGAGGCGATCGGGACCACGATCTGGTCGGGCAGCCGCCAGCCGAGCTGCTCGCAGATCTCGTACGCGAGGGTCTTGGAGCCCTCGGCGTAGTACGGCCGCAGGTTGACGTTGACGAAGCCCCAGCCCTCGCCGGCCGGGTCGCCGATCAGCTCGGAACAGAAGCGGTTCACGTCGTCGTAGTTGCCCTCGATGCCGACGAGGTCGCCGCCGTAGATCGCGGCCATGACGACCTTGCCCTGCTCCAGGTCGTGCGGGATGAACACGCAGGAGCGGAAGCCGGCCCGGGCCGCGGCCGCGCCGACGGCACCGGCGAGGTTGCCGGTGGAGGAGCAGGACAGGGTGGTGAAGCCGAAGGCGCGGGCGGCCTCCAGGGCCTGGGCCACCACGCGGTCCTTGAAGGAGTGGGTCGGGTTGCCGGAGTCGTCCTTGACGAACAGGCCGCCGGTGATGCCGAGTTCACGCGCGAGGTTGTCGGCCTTGACGAGCTTCGTCCAGCCCGGGTTCAGGTTCGGCTTGTCGGCGACGTCGGCCGGGACCGGCAGCAGCGGCGCGTACCGCCAGATGTTCGCGGGACCGGACTCGATACGGCGGCGCAGCTCTTCGGTGTCGTAGGCGGAGAAGTCGTAGGCGATCTCCAGCGGGCCGAAACACTCCTCGCAGGCGAACACCGGGCCGAGCGGGACGCGGTGGCCGCACTCGCGACAGCTCAGGGCCGCGGCGGGACCGAGGTCTACGGTGGAATCGGTGGAGCTTGCAACTGTCTGCACAGCCATGGAGGCGAGGCCCTTTCTCCTCATCTTCCTCACGACGCACCTCGCCGTGAGACGGATTTGGCACCTTCCCTAGCCGGGAGCCTCGCGGAGCGAGAACCGACTGGAGGGTTGCCGGGGCTTCATCGGGCCGTTTCCCTCTGCCCCTCTGGATGAGCGGTATGCGGTTGTGAACGCCCTCCGGCCCTCGACATGCGATGGTCATCGGCGTTGTTCAAGACTGTAACCGAAGGCCAGGACAGTTGAGATAGTCGTCCGAACCGCGAGATGGATCACACGGTGCAGCCCGTGCCATCACGAACAGTGAGGAGCCGCAGACCGTGCTGGAAGAAGTCGAGCGCTGGCTGGCCACCCGCTCCTGGTCCGTGGCCGATCGCCCGCTCCACCGGATCCTGGCCGCCAAGCAGCGCACCGGCCAGACGATCAGTGTCGTACTGCCCGCGCTCAACGAGGAGGAGACGGTCGGCGACATCGTCGCGATCATCCGCCACGACCTCGTGGAGCAGGTCCCCCTCGTCGACGAGATCGTGGTGGTCGACTCCGGCTCCACCGACCGCACCTCCGAGGTCGCCGCCGCCGCGGGCGCGCGGGTCGTTCACCGGGACGAGATCCTGCCCCGCGTCCCCGCCGTCCCCGGAAAGGGTGAGGTGCTGTGGCGCTCGCTCCTGGTCACCGACGGGGACATCGTCTGTTTCATCGACGCGGACCTGAGGGAGTTCTCCTCCGACTTCGTCTGCGGGATCGTCGGCCCGCTGCTCACCGAGCCCGGGGTGGACCTGGTCAAGGGCATGTACGACCGCCCGCTGGGCGGCGCCACCGGGCAGGGCGGCCGGGTCACCGAGCTGATGGCCCGCCCGCTGCTGAACATGCACTGGCCGCAGCTGGCCGGCTTCGTGCAGCCGCTCGGCGGCGAGTACGCGGCCCGGCGCTCGCTGCTGGAGCAGCTGCCGTTCCCCGTCGGGTACGGCGTGGAGCTGGGCATGCTGGTGGACGCCCTGCACCTGGTCGGCCTCGACGCACTGGCGCAGGTGGACGTGGGCGTGCGCAAGCACCGCCACCAGGACGGACAGGCGCTCGGCAGGATGGCGGCGGCGATCTACCGCACGGCCCAGCTCCGGCTGGCCCGCGGCCATCTGATCCGCCCCTCCCTCACCCAGTTCGAGCGGGGCGAGGACGGCTTCGAGCCGCGCACCTACTCGGTGGACACCGAGGAACGGCCGCCGATGGTGGAGATCGCGGAGTACGCCGAGCGCAGGGTGGCGTGAACCGGTCGCGGGGTCGTATACGGCGGCGTGCCGGGCGTGGCCGTACGTTTGAGCGTTTCCGGGCCGGGCTAGGTTGAGGACCATGGCTTCCACGCACGGTGCTGCCGAGAGAGCTCAGGTGCTGGTCGCGTCCAACCGCGGCCCGGTTTCGTACACGGTGGACGACGAGGAGGGGGCCGGCTCGCTGCGCGCCAAGCGGGGCGGCGGCGGGCTGGTCTCGGGGCTGTCGGCCATCGGGCCGGACGCGGACTCGCTGTGGGTGTGCGCGGCGCTCGGCGACGGCGACCGGGAGGCCGTACGGCGTGCGCGCGGCGGGCTGCTGCCGGTCGAGGACACCGGCGGGCAGCGGGTGCGGATGCTGGACATCGACGCGCAGGTGCACTCGGACGCCTACAACGGCATCGCCAACTCGGTGCTGTGGTTCGTGCACCACATGCTGTACCAGACCCCGCTGGAGCCGGTCTTCGACGCGGAGTTCCGGCGGCAGTGGTCGTCGTACGAGGCCTACAACCGCGCGTTCGCCGAGGCACTCGCCGAGGCGGCGGCCGAGGGGGCGGCGGTGCTGGTGCAGGACTACCACCTGTGCCTGGTGCCCGGCATGCTCCGCGCACTCCGCCCCGACCTGCGGATCGGCCACTTCTCGCACACGCCGTGGGCGCCCCCGGAGTACTTCCGGCTGCTGCCCGACGACATCGCCGCCGAGCTGCTGAACGGCATCCTGGGCGCGGACCGGGCGGCGTTCCTGACCAGGCGCTGGGCGGACGCGTTCACGGCGTGCTGCCACGCGGTGCTGGGACCCGGGGCCCCGGCCATGCGGGTCGGTGTGCACGGGCTCGGCGCGGACGCCGACTTCCTGCGCAAGCGGGCCCATGAGCCCGATGTGGACGAGCGGATGGCGGCGCTGCGCGCGGAGATCGGCGAAGGCCGCAGCACCATCGTGCGCGTCGACCGCACCGAGCTGTCCAAGAACATCGTGCGCGGCCTGCTGGCGTACCGGCAGCTGCTGGACGACCACCCCGAGTGGCGTGAACGGGTGGTGCACCTCGCGTTCGCGTACCCGTCGCGGCAGGACCTCGCCGTGTACCGGGACTACACGGCCGAGGTCCAGCGGGTGGCCGAGGAGATCAACTCGACCTTCGGTACGGCCGGTTGGACGCCGGTCGTCCTGCACGTCAAGGACGACTTCGCACGCTCCCTGGCCGCGTACCGGCTCGCCGACGTGGCGCTGGTCAACCCCATCCGGGACGGCATGAACCTGGTCGCCAAGGAGGTACCGGTCGTCTCCGACGAGGGCTGCGCGCTGGTGCTGTCGCGAGAGGCGGGAGCGTACGAGGAACTGGGCACCGACGCGCTCGTGGTGAACCCGTACGACATCGGGGGCACGGCCGACGCGTTGCACTCCGCGTTGAGCATGCCGGCGGACGAGCGGGCGGAGCGGTCCAAGCGGCTGGCGGCGGCCGCCACCGCGTTGCCGCCCGCCCGGTGGTTCCTTCAGCAGCTGGAGGCGCTGGAGGAGCTTCAGTCCAGCTGAGCGGCGAGGGTCCGCAGCAGGTGTACGACACCGGGCGGGCCGTCGACCACCACATCGGCTCGTTCCGCCAGCTCCGTGACCTCCGTGCTGCCGCTGCAGACCAGCAGGCCGGGGAGGCCCTCGGCGCGGAGTTCCTGCACGGCGGCGAAGGCGGGGAGGTCGCCGAGGTCGTCGCCGGCGTAGAGGACGGACTCGGCGCCGGTCCTGCGGACGTGGTCGGCGAGCGCCACGCCCTTGTCCATGCCCGGCGGGCGCAGTTCCAGGACCAGGCGGCCGGGTTCGACCACCAGGCCGTGGCGGGCGGCGAGGTCGGAGAGGGGGCCGCGCAGGGCCTCGAACGCGGCCTGCGGGTCGTCGGCGCGGCGGGTGTGCACCGCGACCGCCCGGCCCTTCTCCTCGATCCAGGTGCCGTGCCAGGCGCCGGCGCGGTCCAGCACGCCCGGCAGCTCGGCGCGGGCCGCGGCGACGCCGGGGTGCGGGGGCGGGGCGGTGACGGTGCCGGTGACCGCGTCCCAGCGTTCGGCGCCGTAGTGGCCGAGGACGGTCAGGTGCTCCAGGCCGGGGACACCGGCGAAGCCGCCGTAGCGGACCGCGACGCCGGCGGGGCGGCCGGTGATCACGGCGACGGAGGCGACCTTGGGAGCCAGGGCTGCGAGTGCGGGTACGGCCTCGGGGTGGGCGCGGGCCTGCTCGGGGTCGGCGACGATGGGGGCCAGGGTGCCGTCGAAGTCCAGACCGACAGTCGCGGCGCTCGGCTTGGCGAGGAACGCGGCCAGTCCGTCCCGGCCGGGCTGGGTCTGCGGGGTCGGCAGAGGGTCCATACAGCGACACTATCCAGCGCGGGCCCGGAACACTCCTGGTGCTTCGCCCCCGGCCCCCGTTTCCCGCCCGCCGGGGCGGCGGCTCAGCGCTCCGCGCGCCGTGAGTCCCGCACCCGGCGCAGGCGGTTCACCGTCACCGGGTCCGCCGCCAGTGCCCGCTCGTCGTCCAGCAACGCGTTCAGGAGGTGGTAGTAGCGGACCGGGGACAGGCCCAGTTCCTCGCGTATCGCCCGTTCCTTGGCGCCGGGGCCGGGGAAGCCGCGGCGCTCGAGGGCGAGGATGGCCTGTTCGCGTGGGGCGAGTTCCATGCAGTCACCGTAACGGTGGGCGCTGACAGCGGCGCTCAGTTCTTGGCGCTGCTGTCCGCCGCCGTCGCCGTCGCCTGGAGGCGGGTCAGGACGCCGGCGGGATCGGCCCCGGGGGCGACGGCCTGGCCGATGTTCTGCTTCACGGCCGCGCTGACCGACGCCCAGGAGGTCTTGCCGACGGGATACAGCTCGGAGGTGGGCAGCTCGCCGAGGAAGGGGCGCAGGGCCTTGTCGGGGGCGGCGTCCGACTCGCTCATGGCGTTGGACGCGGAGCCGGTGACCGGGAGGAGGCCGTACTCGCGGGAGAAGGCCAGGACGTTCTTCTCGGTGTAGACGAAGTTGAGGAAGTCGCCTGTCCGGTCGCGGTGCCCGTTCTGCCTGAAGGCCATCATCCAGTCGGCGACGCCCATGGAGGCCCTGGTCCTGCCGGTGCGCCCCGGCATCGGCACCATGCCGAACTGCACGCCCTTCTTCTCGGCCTGCTGGATCAGCGTGGGGTGCCCGTCGAGCATGCCGACCTGACCGTCGGCGAAGGCGGCGAACGCGGTCGCGCGGTTGAGCTTGCCGGGCGCGACCGGCCCGGTCAGGCCCTTGTCGACCAGGTCGTCCTTGAGCCAGGTGAAGGTCTGGACGTTCTGCGCGGAGTCGATGGTGTAGGTGCCGATGTCGTCGGTGTAGCCACTGCCGCCGTTGTTGCCGCTGCTGCCGCTGAGCAGCCACTGCATGGTCTCGGCCTGGGCCTCCTCGGGGCCGAGCGGCAGCGCGAGGGGGTACTTCACGCCCTTGTCCTTGAGCGCCCTGGCATCGGCGGCGAGCTCGTCCCAGGTGGTGGGCGGGGTGATGCCGGCCTTGGCGAACAGGGTCTTGTTGTAGAAGAGCACGCGCGTGGAGGCGGCGAAGGGGATGCCGTACTGCGTGTGGTTCCACTGCCCGGCGTCGGAGAGCTGGGAGAGGAAGTCGGCCTGGGTCCGTATGGAGAGCAGGTCGGAGGCGGGGTAGAGCTTGCCGGCGGCGGCGTAGTCGGCGTAGGCGCCGATCTGGGCCAGGTCGGGGGCGTGGCCGGCGGCGACCATGTCCTTGACCTTGGCGTCGACGTCGTTCCACGAGTACACGCTGACGTCGATCTTCACACCGGGGTGCTTCGACTCGTACTCCTTGGCCAGGGTGTCCCAGTACTTCTGCGAACTGTTGGCGGGAGAGTCGCCGTAGTCGGCGGCGACGAGTCTCAACGTGACGTCGGAGGAGCCCGTACTCCCGCAGCCGCCGAGGACCGCCGTCATGCCCAGTGCGGACGCCACCGCGATCGTTCCTGCCGTACGCCGACGCAACCTCAACGCCCCAACCCTGCTGTCTGACCGTTCAATATATGGACACGTAAGGTCTACACCACGTGAGTGGACTAGACCTCTCGCGGGTGGGAGGGTCACACTAGGACCGTGGTGAGACATGTCATCGCCCTGGACGTGGGCGGTACCGGGATGAAGGCCGCCCTCGTCGGCGACGACGGCGAACTGCTGCACCGCGCCCGCCGCGCCACCGGCCGCGAGCGCGGACCGGACGCGGTGGTCGCGACGATCCTCGACTTCGCCGCCGACCTGCACGCGTACGGCCTGCAGCGCTACGGCGAGGCCGCCGCCGCTGTCGGCATCGCCGTCCCCGGCATCGTCGACGAGGAGCGGGGCATCGCCTCCTACGCGGCCAACCTCGGCTGGCGGGACGTACCGCTGCGCGCGCTGCTCGGCGAGCGGCTCGGCATCCCCGTCGCCCTCGGCCACGACGTGCGCACCGGCGGCCTCGCCGAGGGCCGGATCGGCGCGGGCAGGGGCGCCGACCGGTTCCTGTTCGTACCGCTCGGCACCGGGATCGCGGGCGCCATCGGCATCGACGGCCGGGTGGAGGCGGGCGCGCACGGCTTCGCGGGCGAGATCGGCCATGTGGTCGTACGGCCCGGTGGGATCTCGTGCCCCTGCGGGCAGCACGGCTGCCTGGAGCGGTACGCCTCCGCGTCCGCCGTCAGCGAGGCCTGGGCGGCCGCCTGCGGAGACCCGGACGCGGACGCCGCCGACTGCGCCAAGGCCGTCGCGTCCGGCGACCCGAACGCCGTCCGGGTCTGGCAGGAGGCGGTCGACGCGCTCGCCGACGGCCTGGTCACCGCGCTCACCCTGCTGGACCCGCGCACCCTGATCATCGGTGGCGGTCTCGCCGAGGCGGGGGAAGTGTTGTTCCAGCCGCTGCGGGAGGCCGTGCGGCAGCGGGTCACCTTCCAGAAGCTGCCGGCCCTCGTCCCCGCCGCCCTCGGCGACGCCGCCGGCTGCCTGGGCGCGGGCCTGCTGGCCCGCGACCTCCTCGACAGCGCCGGACCCGTCCGCCCCGACCCCGACTCCACCGATCTCGATTCCACCGATCTCGATTCCACCGACCCCGACTCCACCGACCCCTCGGAGGTAACCGCCTGATGGCTCCCAGCTTGGTTCTCGCAGGTGCTCGGGTGGTGCTGCCCACCGGGGTCGTGGACGACGGGCGCGTGGTCGTCGAGGGTACGAAGATCGCGGCGACCGCTCCCGAGAATGCCGACGTGATCGACGTGGGCGGCCACTGGCTGATCCCCGGCTTCGTCGACATCCACAACCACGGCGGCGGCGGAGCCTCCTTCTCCGGCACCCCGGACCAGATCATGACGGCCCTGGGCACCCACCGCGCGCACGGCACCACCACCCTGGTGGCCTCCACCGTCACCGACGAGATGGACCTGCTGGTCCGCCAGGCGGGGCTGCTGAGCGAACTGGCCGAGCAGGGCGACATCGCGGGCATCCACTTCGAGGGGCCGTTCATCTCGCCGTGCCGCAAGGGCGCGCACTCCGAGGCGCTGCTGCGCGACCCGGACCCGGCCGAGGTCCGCAAGCTGATCGACGCGGCGCGCGGCAGGGCGAAGATGGTCACCCTCGCGACCGAACTGCCGGGCGGCATCGAGTCGGTACGGCTGCTCGCCGAGCACGGTGTGATCGCGGCGATCGGGCACACGGACGCCACGTACGAGCAGACGGTCGAGGCCATCGACGCGGGCGCCACGGTCGCCACCCACCTGTTCAACGCGATGCCGGCCCTGAACCACCGGGCGCCGGGCCCCATCGCCGCCCTGCTCGAGGACGAGCGGGTCACGGTCGAGCTGATCAACGACGGCACGCACCTCCACCCGGCCGCGCTGGAGCTGGCCTTCCACCGGGCGGGGGCGGACCGGGTCGCGTTCATCACGGACGCGATGGACGCGGCCGGCATCGGCGACGGCCGTTACATGCTGGGCCCGCTGGAGGTCGAGGTCAGCGAGGGGGTGGCCCGGCTGGTGGAGGGCGGCTCCATCGCGGGCTCGACGCTCACCCTGGACCGCGCGTTCAGGCGGGCGGTGACCGTCGACAGGCTGCCGGTCGAGGACGCCGTACAGGCCTTGTCCGCGAACCCGGCCCGCCTGCTGGGCCTCTCCGACCGCGTCGGCTCGCTGGAGCCGGGCAAGGACGCCGACCTGCTGGTGCTGGACGGGGACTTCGGCCTCAAGGGCGTGATGCGACGGGGCGAGTGGGTGGTGATCCCGCCCCAACTGGCCTGATCTGCCCGTCTTTTCCCTCGACGGCGGCCGGCTCATGACTGGGCCGGCCGCCGTCTGTTTGGCATGATCGTGCCCCCGGAACCGATGACACGCGCACGGACT
This sequence comes from Streptomyces barringtoniae, assembly GCF_020819595.1. Classification (GTDB taxonomy): domain Bacteria; phylum Actinomycetota; class Actinomycetes; order Streptomycetales; family Streptomycetaceae; genus Streptomyces; species Streptomyces barringtoniae. The sequence continues at coordinate 89,841 of NZ_JAJHNP010000023.1, read as the reverse complement.
TCGAGGGAGGTCGGCCCGGGTGATCCTCACGGTCACGCTCAACACCGCTCTCGACCTGACCTACCGGGTACGGTCGCTACGGCCGCACGCCTCGCACCGGGTCTCTGAGGTCATCGAGCGACCCGGCGGCAAGGGCGTGAACGTGGCCCGGGTGCTGGCCGCGCTCGGGCACGAGGTGACGGTCACGGGCTTCGCGGGCGGCGGCACGGGCCGGGCGATACGCGAACGGCTCGCCGGCGTCCCCGGTCTGACGGACGCACTGGTGCCGGTCGCGGGGGCGACCCGCCGCACGATCGCCGTCGTCGACGAACTGTCGGGTGACACCACGCAGTTGAACGAGCCGGGCCCGCAGATCGCGCCGACGGAGTGGGGCGCGTTCCTGGACCACTACGAGGAACTGCTGGCCGGAGCCTCCGCGGTGGCCCTGTGCGGCAGCCTGCCGCCGGGCGTGCCGGTGGGGACGTACGCGAACCTGGTCCGCGCGGCCCGGTCGGCCGGCGTCCCCGTCCTGCTGGACACCAGCGGCGAACCCCTGCGCCGCGGGGTCGCCGCCCGCCCCGACCTCGTCAAACCCAACGCCGACGAACTGGCCGAACTCACCGGTTCCCACGAGCCGTTGCGCGCCACGCAGGACGCCCGCCGCCGGGGCGCCCACGCGGTCGTGGCCTCCCTCGGCGCGGACGGCCTCCTCGCCGCCACCCCACAGGGCCGCTGGCGCGCCACCCCACCCGCCCGCGTACGCGGCAATCCGACGGGTGCGGGCGACTCCGCGGTCGCCGGACTCCTGTCGGGGCTCGTGGAGCGGCTCCCCTGGCCGGAGCGGCTGGCTCGCGCGGTCGCCTTGTCAGCGGCGACCGTACGGTCCCCGGCCGCTGGCGAGTTCGACCCCGCCGTGTACGAGGAGCTGCGGGGGCGGGTGGCGGTGACCGGGGTGGCCAGCGCCGCGTGATCACCTGTGGAAAGGTCGTTCGGCTCCTGCGTGCTCCGGCCGATGTCCTCACCCGTCGCCCTGGCCATGGCGATCCGCCCCTCGCCCGCCGTCGGCACCATGCCGGATGCCGCCTGCAGTTGGGTGACCTGCTTCCTCGTCGGCCTGATGCTTCTGACGTGGACGCCAGGAGTGCATGCCCTCTCCATGACGCCGGCGGTGGCCGTGGCCACCGCCGGCGTCGTGGTGGGTCTGCCGACCGAGCGGCTGGGTACCGGCCGCAGAGACGACGTTCCTCAGTTCGCTGGGCGACTCAGCTCTTGACCTGCCCCTTCTTGATCCAGAGCTGGTCGATCAGCACGTTGCACTGGTCGCCGGGCTGGCAGGAGATGGAGATCGTGTTGGAACCCTTCTGGAGGGTCGGCCACACATACGACCTGGTCCAGCCCTTGGCGAAGTCGCCGTCGGCGGCGCTCCGCCAGTTCTTCAGGCCCAGCTTGCCACCGAACGGCTTGCCGTTCACGGTGACGGACATCGCCTGGTCGCCGCCGGAGGCGCTGTAGTTCACGAAGAGGGTGTACGCACCGTCCTCGGGGATGTCGTTGACCGTCCAGGTCACCGAGGCACCCGGTTGGTTCAGCCCGCCCACGTAACGGCCGTCCGCGGACCGTGCGCCGGAGACGTCCGAGGCCACGGCGGCGCCACCGGCCAGTTGGAGGCTTTTGTCGGACCCGTCGACCTTCGGCAGCTCACCGCTCGCCGCCGAGTTGCTGCTCGACGGGCTCGGGCTCTGGCCCTGGCCCTGGGACTGGCTCGGGGTGCCGCCCGCCTGGTTGCCGGTCTTGCCGTCGTCCGAGTTGCCGTTGAGCATCGCCACGCCAATGCCTATGACGACCGCGGCGACCACCGCGATCGCGCCGATCAGCAGGCCCCTGGTGTTCGGGCCGCGGCGGCCGGGAGCCGGCGGTGCCGGCGGCCGGCTGGTCGGGGCGCCGCCGGGCACGGTCTCCGGGGCCTGGTAGTAGGCGTTCGGCTGGCCGTAGGCGCCCTGCTGCTGCGGCGCGGCCGGCTGGCCGTACTGCCGCTCACCGACCGTCCGCACCCTGCTGACCGAGTTCGGGTAGCCGTAACCGCCGGACGGCGGCTGGGCGCCTCTGGCCTGGCCGTCGGCGTACAGGTAGCCGAACGGGTCGTCGTCCTCGGGCGTGCTCGGGCCGTTTTCGCCGGGCGTCATCCCTAGGTCTCCTCAGCGGGTGCGGGTGGATGCGGTACAGGTCTGAAGGGCGAGCCTACCCGCTCTGACTGAGCCAAACGGGTGCCTCGGACCGCATCAACTCGCTGACCTGGGGATCATCCGGCGCGCCTGTGCTGTTTGGGACGAGATCGTTTCTCTACGTACATCCGCTCGTCGGCCGACTTCAACACTTCGTCCGCGGTCATGCCGCAGTGTGCCCACCCGATGCCGAAGCTCGCGCCCACCCGGACGGCCCGGCCCTCGGCTCGGATCGGCTGGATGATCTCGTTCCGCAGCCGTACGGCGAGGTCCTGGGCGTCGGCCCGGCCGAGGCCGTCGGCGAGGATCACGAACTCGTCGCCGCCGAGCCGGGCGACCGTGTCGCCGTCCCGGACACCGCGCGAGAGCCGGTGGGCCACCTCGATCAGTACCGCGTCGCCCGCGTTGTGCCCGAAGCGGTCGTTGATCGACTTGAAGCCGTCGAGGTCGCAGAAGAGCACCGCGAGGCCCTTGGTGCCGTCGTCGCGGCCGTCCTCGGGGGCGACCGTGTGGACGTGGTGGTCGAAGGTGTCGTACGTCTCCGTCCCCGGCCGGTAGTCGAAGCCGTGGGCCGCGGGGCCGTCGAAGGCGGGGTGGCCGTAGGCCGCGTCCAGGGACTCCAGCTCGCCGCTGTGGGCCGGGCGCCGGCACAGCCGGGCGGACAGGCGGGAGCGCAGCTCGGCCGAGTTGGGCAGGCCGGTGAGCGAGTCGTGGGAGGCGCGGTGGGCGAGCTGCAGCTCGCGGCGCTTGCGTTCCTCTATGTCCTCGACGTGGGTGAGGAGGAAGCGGGGGCCGTCGGCGGCGTCCGCGACGACACTGTTGCGCAGGCTCACCCAGACGTACGTGCCGTCGCGGCGGCCGAGGCGGAGTTCCGCACGGCCGCCCTCGGCGGAGGTCCGCAGGAGCGTGCCGATGTCCTCGGGGTGGACGAGGTCGGAGAAGGAGTAGCGGCGCATCGCCGAGGCCGGGCGGCCGAGCAGCCGGCACAGGGCGTCGTTGGTGCGCAGTATGCGGCCGTGCTGGTCGCCGCCCATCTCGGCGATGGCCATGCCCGAGGGGGCGTACTCGAACGCCTGCCGGAAGGATTCCTCGCTGGCGCGCAGGGCCTGCTGATCGCGCTCCAGGCGGACCAGGGCGCGCTGCATGTTGGCGCGCAGCCGGGCGTTGCTGATCGCGATGGCGGCCTGGAAGGCGTACATCTGCAGGGCCTCGCGGCCCCAGGCGCCGGGGTGGCGGCCGTTGCGCGGCCGGTCGACGGAGATGACCCCGAGCAGCTCACCGCTGGCGCCGCCCGAGACGCCCGGCGTGTACATGGGGGCGAAGAGGCGGTCGGAGGGGTGCCACTCGTCCTCGAAGCGGGGCGCGGGCCCGTCCGTGAACCACTGGGGTACGTCGTCGTCGTCCAGCACCCAGCCCTCGGTGTGCGGTATGAAGACCAGGTCGCCCCAGCGCTCGCCCATGTTCAGCCGCCGCTCCCAGGACTCGCGGGAGCCGACCCGGCCGGTGATCAGGGCCTCGGCGGCGGAGTTCCCGGCGAACGCGGCGACGACGAGATCGCCGTCGGGGCGTACGAGGTTCACGCACGCCATCTCGTACCCGAGGGCTTGTACGGCGCCGTCGGCGACGGTCTGCAGTGTGTCGGCCAGGCTGCGTGCCGTGTTCATGTCGGCCATGACCTGGTGCAGCTGTCGCAGGGACGCAAGACGGACATACGGCTCCGACTCGGTCTCCATGCTCGCCCTCCCCCCGAGACCTCGCAGCGAATCAAGGGTTGTCTTCGGCGCTTCTTAAGGGTGCCTCTTACGGTGCGTTCCAGTTTCCCCGCCACTGAATCACAGCGCGCTGCCCACTCGGTACACAGGGTCAACAATTCCTGGCCCTTGTGACTCAAGTCACAGCCGAACATGAACAATTGAGTGGTATTTCCGCGATTTCCGCGGGCGTTTACTGAACGCAAACTTTTGGGGTCTGTTCACATGATGCACACAGCGGTCCTCCGTTGGTCCTAGGACCCGGCTCGGGCGAAGGCCCGATGCGGCCCGTGCGGGGCGGAGACTAGCGTTTCGGGCGTGCTGAAGACCGCCTCACCCACCGCCACCGCCGCTTCCGGGCATGCTGAGGGGGTGAGCAACGACGAGTTCCGGGCCGCGATGTCCCGGCTGGCCGCGGGAGTGGTCCTGGTGACCGCGCAGGAGCCGCCGCTGGACCCGGACGACCCGGGCGCGCCGGACATGGAGGACGTCGGCATGACCGCCACCGCCTTCATGTCCGTCTCCCTCGACCCGCCACTGGTCCTGGTGAGCCTGCGCACGGGCGCCCGCATGGACGACCTGCTCGACGAACAGCCCCTGTGGGCGGTGTCGGTCCTCGCCGAGAGCCAGCGGCACATCGCGGGCCGCTTCGCCATGAAGGGCCGCATCAGCGACCGTCTGCTCTTCGACGACATCCCCTACGCCCGCGGCGAGGCCACCGGCGCCCCGCTGGTGGGCGGCGCGCTGGCCACGCTGGAGTGCCGCACCGAGCAGCGGGTGACGGCCGGCGACCACACCCTCGTCATCGGCCGCGTGCTGACCGCGCACGTCCCGAGCGCGGAGGGCGGGCCGCTGATGTACTTCCGGGGCAGATACCGGCAGTTGGGGTGACCGCGATATTCCGTGGCGGCGAACGGATCCGAATTCCGGCGCTGCGCGGATGCCCCCCCGTCCGGTAGAAGTCACCCCGCGAACTTCGACGCTGCGGACGACCCGGAAAGCTTCTGTCCGGGGCTGGGTTTACGGCCGGACGGGGAGGCCTACGGGGGGCGCGACGGTGGGGACGGTGGGGGGTGCCGGCCCTGCGGTGACCCTGCGGCCCGGCTACGCCGGCTCGACGGTCAGCTCGGCCAGGTCCTCCGGGTCCGTCACGATGTCGATGGCCGTGATGCGGTCGGCGACGAAGGTGAACGCCAGAACCCGCTCGAGGCGGCCCTCGGCGTACACGACCAGCCCCGTCGCCCCGTCCACCAGCGCGGGACGCGCCACACGGGCCAGATGGGCGAAGCTCCTCGCCCCGGAGGCGACCGGAACGGCGCCGGCGGTCACACCCGCCTCGCTGCGCGCCACCACGTCCGGGTCGAGCACCTCCAGCAGGCCGTCGAAGTCCCCCTCCCGTGCGGCCGCCAGGAACGCGTCGACCACCTCCCGCTGCCGCACCAGGTCCGCCTCCGGCGCGTCCGCGCCCCGCACCCGGCGCCGCGCCCGGCTGGCCAGCTGTCGTGCCGCGGCCGGGCTGCGCCCGAGGATCCCGCCGACCTCCTCGAACGGCACCCCGAACAGATCGTGCAGCACGAACGCCAGCCGCTCGGCCGGCGAAAGCGTGTCGAGGACGACCAGCAGGGCCACCCCGACCGAGTCCGCGAGCACCGCGTCCTGCGCGGGGTCCGGCTCGGCGGAGGCCCCGGGACGCCAGGTGTCCAGGGGCTCCTCGCCCCGCGAGCGGCGGGAGCGGAGCAGGTCGAGGCAGACCCGGCCGACGACGGTCGTCAGCCAGCCCCCGAGGTTGCCCACCTCACGCGTGTCGGACCGGCTCAGCCGGAACCACGCCTCCTGCACCGCGTCCTCGGCCTCCGCGGCCGAGCCCAGCATCCGGTAGGCGACGGCCCGCAGATGCCCCCGGTACGCCTCGAACCGCTCGGCGAGAAACTCGTCGTCGCGCTGCCGCCGTTCGTTGTCGCTCATCGGGATGCCCGGCCTCTCCGTCGCCCTGGTGGCCGGCCGACTCGCCGGCTCACTGACTCACTGACGAACGCAAGGCCCCGGATGTGACGGCTCACAGGCGCGAGGGCAGCCGTGCGGGTGACGGGCGCCTCCCCGCGCCCGCCGGGCTCACCCCCAGTCCCGGCCCGTGCGGCCCCGCTTCGTCTCCGAGCGCTGCTTCTTCTCCCGCAGCCGGCGTTCGTTGATGCCGCGCGGGATCCGGGTCGGTCTGCGCGGCTTGGGCGGGGGCGCGCTGGCCTCCGCGAGCAGGGCGGCGAGGCGCACGGCGGCGGTCTCGCGGTTGCGCCACTGGGAGCGGTGCTCGGAGGCCCGTACGGTCACCACGCCGTCGACGAGCCGGCCCGCGAGCCGCTTGAGCGCCCGCTCCTTCCAGACCGCGGGCAGCGACTCGGTGCGGGCGAGGTCGAAGCGCAGCTCCACCTGCGAGTCACTGGTGTTGACGTGCTGCCCACCGGGCCCGGACGACCTGGAGAAACGCCACATCAGCTCGGCCTCGGGAAGGGAGACGGAGCCACGGATGACGTAGGGACCGGACATGCGGTCCATCTTCCCGGTCCCGCCCGGTCCACGTCACCTGGATTTCCGGGCCCGCGACCGCACGGCCGGCGAAGAAGGTGCTCGGTAAAAAAGGTAAAGGGAGCCGGAACCACGGGTACCCCCCTCGACGTTCTTCCCGGTGACGGTAGCTTCAACGGCACTGCACCACACATATCCAAGGAAAGGACTCCCAACATGGCTGTAAGCCTGTCCAAGGGTGGCAACGTCTCGCTCACCAAGGAGGCTCCGGGCCTGACCGCCGTCACCGTGGGCCTCGGCTGGGACGTCCGCACCACCACCGGCACGGACTTCGACCTGGACGCCTCCGCCATCGCGGTCAACACCCAGGGCAAGGTCTACTCGGACGCGCACTTCGTCTTCTTCAACAACAAGCAGACCCCGGACAACACCATCGTCCACACCGGTGACAACCGCACCGGCGAGGGCGAGGGCGACGACGAGGCGATCAACGTCAACCTGGCCGCGCTCCCGGCCGACATCGACAAGGTCGTCTTCCCGGTCTCCATCTACGACGCCGAGAACCGCGGCCAGAACTTCGGCCAGGTCCGCAACGCCTACATCCGCATCGTCAACCAGGCCGGCGGCGCCGAGATCGCCCGCTACGACCTCTCCGAGGACGCCGCCACCGAGACGGCCATGATCTTCGGCGAGCTGTACCGCAACGGCGCGGAGTGGAAGTTCCGCGCGGTGGGCCAGGGTTACGCCTCGGGCCTGGTCGGCATCGCCCAGGACTTCGGCGTCAACGTCTGACGGACGCTGCACCGTGCGGGAGCCCCGGCCTGCGGTGTGCCGCGGCCGGGCGCTCCCCCGGTGAGAGAGCCTGCGCTGATCCGTGGATCCCTCGTGCAGAAAACGCCCGGCGTCGAAGAAGGCACCGACGATAGGATCAACGGGCTCGTTGGCGACCGGCACGGAAGGGGGACCGCGCGTGCTGCCGGAGGCTTTGGTGGGGCTGGCGACCGCTGGGGGAACCGCGGTGGTCCAAGCCGCCGGTACGGAGGCATGGGCGGCGTTCCGTCAGCATGTGGCCACATGGTTCGGGCGGGGTGACGCCGAACGGGAGTCCGGTGAGCTGGCGCGCCTGGACCGGACGGCGGCCGACCTCGCGGCGGCAGCTCCGGGGAGCGCCGGCACCGGCGTACCGGCGGAGCGGATGCGCATCCGGCACGAGGCCCTGTGGCAGGCCAGGTTCGAGAGTCTGCTGGAGGGCCTGACGGAGGACGAACGGGCGTCGGCCGCCGCGCAGCTGCGGGCGCTGCTCGACACGCACGCGGCGCCGGGGCCGACGGCCGGGGACGGCGGGCTCGCCGTCGGCGGGGACCTGAGCATCAGCGCCGACAACGGCTCGGTCGCCGCCGCGGTGATCAACGGAGGAGTACAGCTGAGCCCCCCTCCGCCGCCGGCTCCGTCCCAGGGCTGAACGGACCGGCTGACGACAGCAGCCCTCACTTCTCCTCATCCTTCCCGGACTCCGCTTTCTCCGCGTCCTCCGTGTCGTCCGTGTCCCCCGCCTCGTCGCCGCCGTACGTCGTCCAGGCCAGTCACCACGGCATGGCCGTGGGGCACGCCGACCAGGTCTCGTACTACGCCAACCACCGCTCGCCGGCATCCTGGCCGCTCCAGCTGGGGGTGATTCCGGCTGCGGCCCGCTGCTTCCAGCCGCGCCCCGCGCTCGACGAGCGGACGAACGCCGATGCCGCGTCGACCGCCGTGCGCTGCACGGTCCTTGTCGGTACCGCGGGCGTGGGCAAGACGCAGCAGGCCGCCCGGTTCGCGCGTGCGGCCTGGCAGGAGAAGCGAGTCGACCTGCTCCTGTGGGTCGCCGGCACCGACCGCGAGGCCGTCGTCGCCGCGTACGCCCATGCCATCGCCGACATCACCGGTGCGGACCCGGCCGGCGGCTCGGGTACGGCCGCAGCCGAACAGGCGGCGCAGGCATTCCTCGCCTGGCTGCGGCCCGATGCCGGGGGCCCGCGGCGCCGTTGGCTGATCGTGCTCGACGACGTGGCCGATCCCGAGGATCTGCGGGGCCTGTGGCCTCCGCAGAACCAGGACGGCGAGGTGCTGGTCACCACCCGGCGCCGGGACGTGGCACAGCCGGCACCGAACCGTGCGGTGGTCCCGGTCGGCGGATTCACCCCGGACGAGGCGACGACATACCTCTCCGAGGCGCTGGCCGCCTACGGACGTGATCCGGGGCCGGCCTCCGACCTGGATGCCCTGGCCCGGGAGTTGGGCTTCCTGCCGCTGGCGCTCGCCCAGGTGGCGGCCGGCCTCGCCGGCTCGGGACAGGACTGCGGCACGTACCTCGGCCTGCTGCGCGAGTACGACCTGCTCGACGGCGCGGACGACAGCAGCGGGGCCCGTCGGGGGCGCCCGCTCTCCGGGCTCCTGCCGGGGCCGGGCGCCCTGCCCGACGGGCAGGGCTTCGCCGTGACCGAGGCGTGGAGGTCGTTGCTCAACCGAGCCGACCGGCTGCCCCCGACGGAACTGGCGCGCCCCCTGATGGAGGTGGCGTCGCTCCTGCCCGCCGCGGGAGCACCGGCCTCGGTCTTCACCAACCAGGCTTGCGCCGACTACGTCCAACAGCAACGCGCCACCCCGTCGCCGGGACAGTTCCTGCGCGGCGAGGACATCACGGCAGCGCTCGGCGTTCTGGACCGACTGGGGCTGATCGACTACGAGCCGCGCGGGTCGGGCGATCCGTACCGTGCGGTGCGCGTGCATCCGGTGCTGCAACGGGCGGTGCGCGAGGGGCTGCCCGCGGACCGGATCCGGGGCCTGGCCCGGACGGTCGCGTCGGCCTGGGTCAAGGCCGCTGACGCGCACGGCGCGGATCCCGCCTTCGTCCCGGTGCTCGCCGACGCCGCCGACGTGCTGCGCGCACACGCCGCGGCCGCGCTGTGGTCACCGTTCACCCCTCCGGCGCCCGGCACTTTGGGCGTGTCCCTCAACGAACTCTTCGAGGACCCGCACCCCGACACCCACGAGCTGCTGTTCCGTACGGGCGAACTCCTCGGCACGACAGGCCGGTCGGCGACCGGGGCCCGGGACCACTTCGCGTGGCTGGCCGGTGAGGTGCTGCGCCGCCAGGGCCCCGAGTCCCCGAGCCTGGAAGCCGCCTGCGCCCGGCAGGCCCACTGGCAGGGAGTGTCCGGCGACGCGCACGGGGCCGCGGCCGGGTACGCCGCAATCGTCGACCGGCAGAGCCGGGTGTTCGGCCCGCACCATGCGCGTACGTTCGCCGCGCGTGCGGCGCTGGGCCGCTGGCGGGAGGCGGCGGGCGACACCGCCGGGGCGGTGGCGGCGTACGCCGAACTGCTCCCACTGCAGCAGCGGTCGTTCGGCGCCGACTCCTCGTACGCCCTCGAGACGGCCGCCGAACTCGCACGCGTGCAGGGCGAGTCGGGGGACGCGTACGGGGCGGCGATCACGTACGAAACACTGCTGAACGACCTGCTCCGCACACTGCGCGGCACCGGCGGCCTCCAGCCGCGGAGCGGGCCGTACGGCAATGAGGCGCTGGTCCGCTCCAATTGGCTGAAGGTCTTCGCCGCCCACCGCGGTCACGCCCACTGGCGCGGCCGGGCCGGAGACGCGGCCGGCGCGGCGGTCTCGTTCACGTACCTGCTGAACGAGCAGGTACGCGTCCTGGGCCCGGACCATCCCGACGTACTTGCCACCCGTGAAGAGTTGGCGCACTGGGAGGAACACTCCCGGACTCGGTGAACCCTCGGTCGCACGGCGGGTTCGCCCGGCGCCGAGCCCTCTCAGCCCATCGGGCGGTAGTACCCCAGCACCGCCGCCAGCTGAGCGAACCACTCCCCCAGCTTCGCCCTCGGCTTCGCCTCCACCACGCACTCGAAGACCCTGCCGTCCACAAGGACCACCGCCATCATCAGGTGCTTGCCGGACGGGCTCGCCTTGAAGTGGGCGCTGCGGATCTGCTGCCAGGGGAAGTCCGCGGACAGGCCATGGCTCTCGAAGGCCACGCCCTCCGTGTCGACCACGATCGAATTGTGGCGGTCGACCGCCATGAACTCAGGGCCGGAGACGGGTGGTTGTGGTGGCGACGGGGCGTAGCCGTACTGGGGCGGCGGGCCGAAGCCCTGCGGAGCGGCGCCCGGTGGGGGCGGCATCGGTGCCAGGGGCTGACTGCCGTACGGCGGTGGCTGGATGGTCATCGTCTTCCGTCCCCCGAATGTGGTGGGTACCTGCGGATGGTGTCCTGCCATGTTCCTCGAACGGCTCGCGCCGGAGCCGGCCGAGGTGCCCGTCACGGATGGGCCGGTTTGCCGTCTCCGTACAGCCAGTCCTTCCAGATCTCGGTGAAGTCCTGGTGCGGGGCCTTCTTCTCCACGTACGCCGTGAAGTCGGCCGTGGTGACGTTGCCGCCGCGGTGGGCGGCGGCCCAGCCCTGGATGATGTCGTAGAACGCGTCGTCGCCGACCTTCTGCCGGATCTTCTGCAGGACCATCGCGCCACGCTCGTAGACGGGACTGTCGGAGATATGGGCGGCGCTCGACGGTTTCGCGGGCGGGTAGGCCCAGACGGCCTTGTCGTCGCCGTCGTAGTAGTCCATGAAGGTCTGCTGGACGCTCTCGCCGCCGTGGTCCTCCCGCCACAGCCACTCCGCGTAGGTGGCGAAGCCCTCGTTGAGCCACATGTCCTGCCAGGACTTCGGGGTGACCGAGTCGCCGTACCACTGGTGGGCGAGTTCGTGCACGAGGGTTCCGGTGTCCGGGGTGCCGGGTATGACGGGCCGGTTCTGGGTCTCCAGGGCGTAGCCGGCGTCATCGGGGCGGTCGACGATCGCGCCGGTGGAGGAGAAGGGGTAGGGCCCGAAGTTGATCTCCTCCCACCTGATGATCTCGGGGAGCTGCGCGAGCACCTTCTCGCTCGCCTTCGCCTGGGTGGGGTCGACGGCGGTGAGGATCGGCAGGCCGTGCGGCCCGGTGCTGCGGGTGAGGTCGAAGTGGCCGACGGCGACCGTGGCGAGGTAGCTCGCCATGGGCTGCGCGGTGTGCCAGTGCCAGGTCGCACGGCCGCCCTTGGTGGACTGGTCGGCCAACTCTCCGTTGGAGACGGCCTGCAGGCCCTCCGGGACGGTGATGGTGATGTCGTAGGTCGCCTTGTCGGAGGGGTGGTCGTTGCCGGGGAACCAGGCCATGGAGCCGACGGGTTCGCCGAGGCCGAGGGCGCCGTCGGCGGTGGGCAGCCAGCCCTCCTTGGAGCCGTCGGGGTCGGTGAGGGTCTGCGGGCTGCCCGAGTAGCGGACGGTGGTCCGGAAGGTCTCGCCCCTGCTCAGGTCGTCGTGCGGGCGGACGGTGAGTTCCTGGCCGGCCCGGTTGAAGCGGGCCTCCTTGCCCTCGACGGTGACCGAGTCGACGTGCAGCCCGGCCAGATCGAGGTCGAAGGCTGACAGGTCCTGGGTGGCGCGGGCGGTGATGACCGCCGTGCCGGTGAGACGGCGGGTGGAAGGGGTGTAGTCCAGGGTGAGGTCGTAGTGCCCGACGTCGTAGCCGCCGTTGCCGGCCTTCGGGAAGTAGGGGTCGCGTACACCTGAGCCGCCGGGGGTGCCGCGCACCCCGCCGTCGCATGCGGTGCCGGTCAGAGCGAGGGCGAGCAGGGCCGCGACGGCCGGCACAAGGCGTACGGATCTGGACATGTCAGTGATCTTAAGTGCCGGGGTCCGAGTGATCCGAGTGTCCGGTGGTCCTGCCGGGGCGTGACACCATCTCTTCCGTGCTCGACATCGGCTACGCCCTCTCCAACCGGTTCCCGGACCCCCCGCAGACCGACTACCGCCGCGCGGACGTCCACGCGCTGCGGCACGACCTGTTCTGCGGTGACGTGTATCTCGCGGACACGAAGACGGACCGGGAGCTGTCCACAGCCTGGGGATGGGTGCCGGTGCTGGACTTCGCGTGGGCGCTGTGCGACATCGTGGAGCGGCTGGACCGGGACCCGATGGGCTCCCGCGCCGCCCGCCCGCAGCGCGCGGAGCTGGACTTCACCGAGTCCACCGACCGGATGCTGTTCGAGCGCCGCTTCGGCTGGGTCGACATCAGCGCCGACTGGGTGCCGGCCGAGGAGTCCCCGCTGTCCTTCTCCCACGCCGAACTGCGCCGCGAGGCCCGCGACTTCCTGCACGACCTGATCGCCGACCTGACCGACCTGCACGAGGACCTGTCGGAGAACCCGGCCGTCTGGACACTCCAGGCCCGCTTTCCACGCGTGCCGTAGGGCCTACTCCACCCGGATCCCCAGCTCCGCCGCCAACACCGGTGCCAGATCCAGCAGTTGCCCCGTGCTGATCACCGCTCCCGACAGCCGGTCCAGCCCCCGCACGATCTCCAGTGGCGCGGCCCCGCGCAGGTCCACGTCCTGCAGTGTCGCGCCGCCGAAGTCGGCCTCTCTCAGCGCGCAGTCGACGAACTCCACCCGCTCCAGTGTCGCGCCCGCGAAGTCCGGCTCGACCAGGACGCAGGACTCGAAGACGACGTCCTCCAGGCGGGCCTCACGCATGTTGAGGTAGTCGATCTTGCCGCCGCGGACCACGACCCGCTCCAGGACGGCGCCGTGCAGCTGGGTGCCGCCCAGCCGGGCGTCGATCAGCTCGACGTCCCGGAACGTGGACTCGGCGAGATGCGTGCCCACCCCGCGCAGCCCGGTCAGGACCGAGTCCAGCACTCTGGCCCGGCCCAGCGCCGTGCCGTCCATCAGGCAGCCGGTGAGCGCGCAGTCCATGAACCGGGCGCCCACGCCGTCCTGCCCGGTCAGGTCGGCCTCCCTGAAGTCCAGCCCGTCGTAGTCCCCGTCCGGCTCCAACTCGCCCGCCGGCCACGGACGAAGGGGCGGCAGCCGCAGCTCCGGCCGTCGCGCGCCCTTCACCCCTGCCCGGCCCGCCGCACGGCCGCCCGTCGCTCTCCTCGCCATGCCCCCATGCTGCACCCCACCACTGACAATCCCTCTGACCTGGGGAAACCCTGGCGATGTCACATTCCGGCCCCGCCAGGCAGTCCGTGTACCGATCCGAGGGAGGGCCCACCCGTGAACCACCCCATGCAGCGTCCCCTGCGCCGCACCGCGCACCGCATCACCGTCGTCGGCGGCGGCTTCGCCGGGCTCACCGCCGCGATCACCGCCGCCGAGGCAGGTGCCGAGGTCACCGTGTACGAGGCCCATCACACCCTGGGCGGCCGGGCCCGCACCGCCGAGGGGCCGTACCGCACCAACGAGGGCCCGCACGCCCTCTACAACGGCGGCCCGCACTGGACCTGGCTCAGGCAGCGGAAGCTGATCGGTCCGCTCGCCCCGATCCCGGCCCTGGAGGCCGCCCGGCTGCGGCTGCGGCACCACGGCGCGCTGCGCCGCACCCCGCCCTTCGGGATGCTGAAGCTGCTGCGCCCCGGCGTCCGGCAGGCGCCCGTCGACGCCGACTTCCTGTCCTGGGCGACCGGTGTCGCCGGGGAGGAGGGGGCCCGCGCCGCCGCGCACTACGCGGCCGTCGCGCTCTTCCACCACGACCCCGGCTCCCTGTCCGCCGCGTTCGTGCAGGAACGGCTGCGCCGGGCCACCAAGCTGCCGCCGGAGGCGCACTACCCGGTCGGCGGCTGGGCCTCCCTGATCGACCGGATGGCCGCACGGGCCTGGAACCTGGGCGTGCGCGTCGAGACCCTGTCCCGCGTCGACGCACTGCCCACCGGCGCCCCCGTGGTCGTCGCCACCTCGCTGGCCGCCGCCCGGCGGCTGCTCGGCGACGACTCGCTGACCTGGCCGAGCGGCCGTACCGTCCTGCTCGACCTCGCCGTACGCGCCCGGCGCGGTGACCCCTTCGTCCTCTCCGACCTCGACGCAACCGGCTGGCTGGAGCGGTGCACGGCACCCGATCCGTCCCTCGCCCCGGCCGGGGAGCAGCTGATCCAGGGCCAGTTCCCGATCGCGCCGGGCGAGTCCCGCGCCGACGGTCTCGCCCGCGCCGAGCACCTCCTCGACCTGGGCTTCCCGGGCTGGCGGGAGCGGCTGACCTGGCGGCGGGAGGCAGTGGCGGACGGCCGTACCGGGGCCCTGGACCTGCCGGGGAGCAGCTGGCGGGACCGGCCCGCCGTGGACCGCGGCGACGGGGTCTATCTCGCCGGCGACCAGGTGGCGGCGCCGGGCGTGCTGTCGGAGGTGTCCTTCAACAGCGCGGTCACCGCGGTGTCCCTGATCCTCGGCCGGCCCGTCCTTGACCTCAAGCGCGCTTGAGGTCGGAGCGTGGATGCGATGACACAGCCGTCCTCCTGGGGGGTCACCATGCACGCCGTCCGCCTGTACGCCTTCGGTCCCGCCGAGAACCTCACCTACGAGCAGGCCCCGGACCCGGTCCCCGGACCGGGCCGGGTGCGGATCGCGGTCGCCGCGGCCGGGGTGCACCTGCTCGACGCCGCCCTGCGCGCCGGACACCGGGGCCCGCTGCCCGAGCGGCCCGCCCTGCCGACCGTGCCCGGCCGCGAGGTCGCCGGGGTCGTGGACGCGCTCGGCGACGGCGTCGACGGGCTGTGGCTCGGCAGGCGGGTCGTGGCTCACCTCGGTCTCGCGCCCGGAGGGTACGCCGAACTCGCCGTCACCGGCGTCGACCGGGTGCACGAGATCCCGCGGAACCTGGACTTCGCCGCCGCCGTCGCCATGATCGGCACAGGCCGTACGGCGCTCGGGATCGTGCAGTTCGCCGAGCCGGGGCCGGAGGACGTGGTGGTCGTACCGGCCGCCGCCGGGGGCGTCGGCACCCTGCTCGTGCAGTACGCCAAGAACGCCGGCGCCACCGTGGTCGGACTCGCGGGCGGCCCGGAGAAGGCGGCCCGGGTCCGGGCGAACGGCGCCGATCTCGCCGTCGACTACACCGACACCGCCTGGCCCGCGAAGGTCCGGGCCGACCTCGGGGCCGGGCAGGCCTCGATCGTCTACGACGGCGTCGGCGGCGAGGCGGCCCGGCAGGCCGTCGCCCTCCTCGGGCCCGGCGGGCGGCACCTGGTCTTCGGCTGGTCGGCGGAGGCATCGGGGAGGGCGGGGGGTACCTCGTCGAGGGCGTCTCCCGGTCCGTGCTCGGCCCCGAGATGCTCCGCAGGGCGGGCGGCCTGCACGCACTCGAACAGCGCGCGCTCGCCGAGGCCGCCCACGGCCGGCTGCGTCCCGCCGTCACCCGTTTCCCCCTCGCGGACGCGGCCGCCGCGCACCGCGCACTCGAGAACCGCGGATCGATCGGAAAGGTGGTACTGGAGCCATGAAGCACCCGCCGAAACCCACGGGCAGCGCCCCGGACGGCCGGAACGCACACACGGATGCAATACGCCCTGATTCGTGGTCTTCTGGCCAGATGAGTATCGGCCGAACGGGTGAAGCCGGCCCCTTCCGGAAGACCCCCGAGGGGACCGATCCGCACCGCTGGTGGGGCCTCGTCGTCATCGCCCTCGCCCAGCTGATGGTCGTCCTGGACGCGACGATCGTGAACATCGCGCTCCCCTCCGCCCAGCACGCCCTGCACATGTCCGACGGCAACCGGCAGTGGGTGATCACCGCCTACACCCTCGCCTTCGGCGGCCTCCTCCTGCTCGGCGGCCGCATCGCCGACCTCGTCGGACGCAAACGCACCTTCGTCATCGGACTCATCGGCTTCGCCGTCGCCTCGGCCATCGGCGGCGCCGCCACCAGCTCCGGCATGCTGTTCGGCGCCCGCGCGCTGCAGGGCGCCTTCGCCGCCGTCCTCGCGCCCTCCGCGCTCTCCCTGCTGACCACGACCTTCACCGACCCCCGCGAACGCGGCAAGGCCTTCGGCGTGTACGGCGCCCTCGCCGGCAGCGGCTCGGCGATCGGGTTCATCGTCGGCGGCCTGCTCACCGAGTACCTCAACTGGCGCTGGTGCCTGTACGTCAACGTGCCCATCGCCGTCCTCGCCGTGGTCGGCGCCTTCGCTCTCCTGCACGACCGCCCGGGCCACCGCGAGGCCGGCCTCGACGTGCCCGGCGTCCTGCTCGGCTGCGGCGGCCTCGTCGCGATCGTCTACGGCTTCAGCGAGGCGGAGCCGCGCGGCTGGAGCGACCCGCTGGTCCTCGCCCTCTTCGCGAGCGGGCTCCTGCTGCTCACCGCGTTCGTCTGGTGGCAGAACCGCGCCCCGAGCCCCCTGCTCCCGCTGCACATCATCAAGGACCGCAACCGCGCCGGCTGCTTCCTGACCATGATGCTCGCGACGATCGGCATGTTCGGCCTGTTCCTGTTCATGACCTACTACCTGCAGATCATCCTCGGCTACTCGCCGGTCAGAACGGGCCTCGCCTACCTGCCGCTCACCGCCGCGATCATCACCGGCTCCACGCAGATCTCCGCACGGCTGCTGCAGCATGTGGCACCGCGCATGCTCATGGCCCCCGGCATGGTCCTCGCCGCGGGCGGGATGGCGCTCCTCACCCGCATGACGGTCCACTCCTCCTACACCACCGAGATCCTGCCCGCCCTCGTCCTCATGGGCCTCGGCATGGGCCTGACCTTCATGCCCGTGTTCGCCACCGCGACCTCCGGCGTCGCACCCCGCGACTCCGGCGTCACCTCCGCGACCGTCAACACCTCGCAGCAGGTGGGCGGTTCGATCGGTACGGCGCTGCTCAACACCATCGCCACCACCAGCAGCACCGCCTACATCACCGCCCACCTGCGCACCGGCGCGCCCAAGGCCCTCGTGGTCCCGGCCGGCGTCGTCCACGGCTACACCACCGCCATCTGGTGGGCGGCCGGCGTGATGCTCCTGGCGGGCCTGACGGCCGGCCTGATGGTCACGGCCAAGGCCCCGAAACACGGGGTGCCGGCCGACGCCCCGGTACCCGAGTCAGTGACCTGACCCCAACGCCGCCAGCGCCCCGTCCGTCAGCCGGTACACCGTCCACTCGTCCTGCGGACGGGCGCCCAGCGCCTCGTAGAACCCGATCGCGGGCCTGTTCCAGTCCAGCACCGACCACTCCAGCCGCCCGTACCCGCGCTCCACACAGATCCGCGCCAGCTCCGTCAGCAACGCCCGCCCGTGCCCGCCGCCGCGGGCACCGGGCCGGACGTACAGGTCCTCCAGGTAGATCCCGTGCACCCCACGCCAGGTCGAGAAGTTCAGGAACCACAGCGCGAACCCCACGGCCTCGCCGGTGGCGTCGTCCACCGCCATGTGCGCGAACGCCGCCGGCCGCTCCCCGAACAGCGCCTCCCGCAGCTGCTCCTCGGTCGCCCGCGCCTCCTGCGGCGCCTTCTCGTACTCGGCCAGCTCACGGACCAGGGCATGGATGACGGGGACGTCGGCGGGTATCGCGGTACGAATCATGCGGCGAGGCTAACCCGCGAGCCGCCGGGCGATCTCCGGCCCGGGCCTCCGCGCGGTCGCCGGGGATGTCAATCACGAACCGGACGATGCCGGCGTGCGTGAATCGGCTCATGCGAATCAACCGGGGCCTCGGCGGCGTATGGGCGTACATCCGCAGTGCTCCCGGCGCGTACGTGTGGCTGGCGGTCCTGTTCGTCACGACCGTCGCGCTGCACCAGATGTCGCCGGAGTTCGAGCAGCACTTCCTGCGGCAGCGGTCGACCAACATCCACGAACTGTCACACAACCCCGTACGGGTCCTCGTGGCCAGCGCGATGTGGATCGACAGCGGCCGCTGGCTCCCCTACGTGCTGCTGTACACCGTCTTCCACGCACCCGCCGAACGCTGGCTCGGCACGGCCCGCTGGTTCGCGGTGTGCGTCCTGGCCCACGTCCTGGCCACGCTCATCAGCGAGGGCGCCCTGCTGAAGGCCGTCCGCGACGGCATGGCCCCGTACTCCGCCCTCAACACCCTGGACATCGGCGTCAGTTACGCACTGGCCGGCGTCATCGGCGTCCTCACCTACCGCATCGCACCGCCCTGGCGCTATGCGTACCTCCTGGTCATCCTCGTCGTCTTCATCCTGCCCCTGGCCGAAGGACGCACCTTCACCGAACTGGGCCACTTCGTCTCCGTACTGATCGGACTGGCCTGCTACCCCCTGACCAGAGGCCGCGGAAAAGCATGGAATCCGAAGGAGACACTGGCCGCCCCCAGGGGTTAACGTCCCGGCCATGAGCAGCTCGGCAAGCAGTGTCGTCAACGGCGGGATCTCCTTCTGGTACGCGGACGACGGCCTCCCCGCGGTACGCGAGCCACTGCCCGGGGACGCGACCGCCGACGTCGCGATCATCGGCGGCGGCTACACCGGCCTGTGGACCGCGTACTACCTGAAGAAGGCGGCCCCCTTCCTCCGCATCACCGTCCTGGAACAGAAGTTCTGCGGCTACGGCGCCTCCGGCCGCAACGGCGGCTGGCTCTACAACGGCATCGCCGGCCGCGACCGGTACGCCCGGCTGCACGGCCACGAAGCCGCCGTACGCCTGCAGAAGGCGATGAACGACACCGTCGCCGAGGTGGTCGCGGTGGCCGAGGCCGAGGGCATCGACGCCGACATCCACACAGGCGGCGTCCTCGAAGTGGCCACCACCCCCGCCCAACTGGCCCGCCTGAAGGCCTTCCACGAGCACGAGCTGTCGTACGGCGAGAAGGACCGGGAACTGTACGGCGCCCGGCAGACCGCCGAACGCATCCGCATCGCCGACGCGGTCGGCTCCACCTGGACCCCGCACGGCGCCCGCCTGCACCCCGTCAAGCTGGTCAAGGGCCTCGCGGCGGCGGTGGAGGCCCTCGGCGTCACGATCCACGAGTCGACCCCGGTCACCGAGATCCGCCCCAAGCACGCCGTCACCCCCTACGGCACCGTCCGCGCCCCGTACATCCTGCGCTGCACCGAGGGCTTCACCGCGTCCCTGAAGGGCCAGCGGCGCACCTGGCTCCCCATGAACTCCTCCATGATCGCCACCGAGCCGCTGACCGAGGACCAGTGGGCGGCCATCGGCTGGGAGGGCCGCGAAGCCCTCGGCGACATGGCCCACGCCTACATGTACGCCCAGCGCACCGCCGACGGCCGCATCGCCCTCGGCGGCCGGGGCATCCCGTACCGCTTCGGATCGAGGACGGACAACGACGGCCGCACGCAGGAGGCGACCGTCGAAGCCCTCCGGGAGATCCTGACCCGCTTCTTCCCGGCCCTCGCCGGCGTCCGCGTGACACACGCCTGGTCGGGCGTCCTCGGCGTACCCCGCGACTGGTGCGCCACGGTGACCCTCGACCGCTCCACGGGCCTCGGCTGGGCCGGCGGCTACGTCGGCTCCGGCGTCGCCACCACCAACCTGGCCGCCCGCACCCTGAGCGACCTGGTCCGACAGGACTCCGGCCAGGGCGGCCGCACCGAGCTGACCGACCTGCCCTGGGTCAACCACAAGGTCCGCAAGTGGGAGCCCGAACCCTTCCGCTGGCTCGGCGTCCACGGCATGTACGCCACCTACCGCACCGCCGACCAGCGCGAACGCCTGCGCCCGGGAACGGAGTCCTCCCGCCTGGCGAAGGCGGCGGACCGCGTGGCGGGGCGGCACTGAAGGACCGACGCGACCGGGCCGACCCGAGGGAAACCCCAGGTCGGCCCGGTTGTCTGGAGCCCCCTGTCGGATTCGAACCGACGACCTTCGCTTTACAAGATCCTTCTGCCGGTCGCCAGGCCAGGAATAGGGCCGGCTTGCCCGACCCGCGAGGTACACAACAGTGCCCCCGGATACAGCGACGTCCACCGCTGTTGCCGTCAAGGACCGCCGTCAACGCGGAGCCGACCTCGTGGTGAGAACAGCCTGGCCAGGGACCGTCGGTGTCGGGTGGTGGCCGTCTCCGCTCCACCTGATTCCGGGCTCAACGCCTCGAAGGAGACCTGTCCACACCCGCCTCCGATCAGGGCCCCTCACGCGCCCTGCGTACCCGTAGGAAACGCCTGCACGCCGAGCGGCTGTGGGCCAGACCGGGCATTGCCCCCGCCCATCCGGGCGATGCGCGGGGCGCAACCACCGCGGCCACCACCGACCAGGGCATCCGTTGTTCTGGCCGTGGGTGCGCTCGCAGAAAGTCGGCGCACGAAAGCAGGGCCAGGGGGACAACGGACAGGCAGGGCCGATGGTCCTTCGCCAGGTACAGACAGGAGAAGGCACATGGTGATGCGGGCGGATCGGGCACTGTGGCGCTGGTGGGTAAGAGCGACGACGGTGATCGCAAGCGCGGGGGCAGTGGCGGTCGGTCTCCTCGGCACCAGTCCCGTCGCCGTTGCGCAGCCCACCATGGTGGACTGCGACGCCAACCCCGGCGCCCTGCAGCCCGCGCTCATCGCCGCCGCCCCAGGGGCGACGCTGCGGGTGCGGGGGACGTGCATCGGCAACTTCACCCTCGCCAAGACTGTGACCCTGGTCGGTCTCAGAAACGCGGTCCTCGACGGCAACCACGCCGGCACCACCGTCGACGTCCGCGCGGGCGTCCAAGCGACCCTGCGAAACCTGGTCATCACGGACGGTTCTGCCACCCTGGGCGGCGGCATCCTCAACGACGGCTCTCTGACACTGACCCGCTCCACGGTGCAGAACAACACCGCCTTTCGCGGCGGCGGCATCATCAGCACCGGCGGTTCCACATTGATGCTGACCAGCTCGGTGGTGCAGAACAACACCGCGACGGACGGTGGCGGCGGCATCTACAACAGCGGCATGGCGATTCTGGACCGCAGCACGGTGCAGAACAACAGCGCCCCTACCGGCGGCGGCATCTTCAATGACTCCGGCTCGCTGACGCTGACCGGCTCCACAGTGCAGAACAACACCGCGACCATCAGCGGTGGCGGCATCTTCAACTTCGCCGGCACCGTGACGCTGGTCCGTTCCACGGTGAGCGGCAACGTCCCCAACAACTGCACTGCCGTGTCCGGCTGCTGACCACGCCGAACGGGCGATGCCGTAGCCGACGCGAAACACCCCCGCCGATGATCTTCGGCGGGGGTGTATGCCCCGATAGGGCGGTGTGGCTGGGCCGGGGTCGAACCGGCGACACCACCCCGCACCTCCGCGGCGTAGCGCGCCAACCACATGGGCAGGCCTTGCCTGTCTGCGTCGGAAAGGTCAGCCACAAGGCCACCTGATCCGTAGGCGCGTGAACCACCATCGCCGACCGCTGGCCTGCTGGAGCTTGTTAGCTCACGCATCGAGGGCGGGTGTGCCAACGTACGCGTTCGTGCGCCGCTGTTGATGTCAACGGCTGATGTCAGGGCAGCTCATGTACTGCGGCTTCCACCGCCTGGCCGCAGTCGCGCCATACGCCAAGCTGTCCGCCAGTCGATGTCAACGGCTAGCCTGATGCCAGAAAGCTGACAGACCTCAGGCCCGCATGATCCACAGTGCCTTGCACAAGGGGGGACGCCCGTGCCAACCACACCGGATCCACCGGATAGGTCTTTGTTTGGTTCGGAGATGCGACGAATTCGAGATGAAAAGAATCTCCCTCTCAAGAGAGTCGCCACTGAGACCGGGTACACTGCGCATTACCTGAGCAGAGTAGAGCACGGTTTAAGGCTTCCGCCACTCGAAGCAGCGGTGAAATTAGACCAGTTTTTCGGGACCGGTCACCGCTTGCGTGACATCTGGGCGAAGACAGCATTCCAATCAAATTCCGGAATTGTAGTGACGGGCGACAATGCTGTCATCCAAGCTGGCAGCCTCGCCGTCGGCACCACCAATGCTGAAATACCTACCGGAGAAGAGAAACCCGCTCCACTCCCCGAGCAACGGCAAAAATTTCACCTCGAATACCTGAATCGCCTACTTACACACTCCACAGTGATGTTCTGGGTGAGCGTAGGGTTCATGATTCTTGGCGGCATTATCATCCTGACCAGCGGAGCCCTCATCGCTTTCCGGGACGGTGGCAGGGATGTAAAGTTGGTTACCGGCCTTTCGGGCGCTTTGATCACAACGGCAGGCGGGGTTCTGAACCGCCAGGCCCGACTGAAGGAAGATAGAGTCACCCAGGAGGCTGGAGTAATTGCAGCCAAGATCGATGAAGATGACCGTTTCGGGAAAGCAACGGCTCTAATAGAACGAGTCGACGACCCTAAGCTGAAGGATCAGCTTAAAACCACTGCGGCACTGACTCAGCTCGGCCTTAAACCCGATGCCAACGAAACGGCGAAGCGCTTGCTTCCCGGGCATAGAGTCCCCGAAGTGACTGACAGGCCAGACACGAACGACGACCAATAGCGGGCTACCTTTGAGAGACGGCTGCAAGCAGCCCAGGCAACTACGCCTCTGACGTCCACCCCCAGTCTGGATTGCCATTCTCGTCCAGCTTCATGGCCTCCAGCCCCAAGTACCGGGGCCCAGCACCCGTGACCGATCCGGCCGGCCGCTGGTACAGGGCACCTGAGCGCCGATGGGCGAGTTCACCCCGCTGGTTCAGTGGCCTCGCCCTCGTCGCTCAGACCTTGCCAGCGAGGTACACGAGGGGTTCCCGGGGTACGGCAAAGTGCGCGCTTGTTGCCGTCAACGACTGCCGTCAGTGCGTCGCCGTCCGTGGAGTGACCACACTCTGACGCCAGCGCCACACCACCACGGCCTTCGAGACCGACCAGCCGTCCCCAGACGGCTCAGAGACGGCCCCATCCGGCACGGCTGGCAGATTTACAGACCGTGCGGAGGACGACCCCCGAACTGCGGTTTCGAAAACGAAATCGACGGTCACTCCACGTCTGCCCCACCGGAAGGTGGCTACGAAAGGCCGTTCCACCGGCAGACCAGGGTCATCGCTACATCGCCCGCCAAGTCGTATCAGCGGGACCGCTCGCACAGCCATGAGCCCCCCCGGCCGAGCAGAGCAACGGGCCCCGGTGCTGGGCTAGTTACGCACCCTAGAAACGACAGTGCTTGGCCAGTGCGGTAAGACAATGCTGCACCTCGATGGGGACGTGAGTGAGGCGCGCCAAAAGCTCCAAGATTTCCGAGAGGATCACAGCTGCTCCTTCCGATTTGGCTGTAAATCGGAATAAAACATACCCCGTGAGGTGCGTTCATCCCGGCATGGATCGAGGCTCGTGAGCACGTGTCGAGACCGGCAAGCCGGTCATGCGCCTCCTGAGACCCCGGTACTACCGCAGCAACGAGACAGCCCGAGACAGTCCACTGATCACTCGGCGATACGACGAGAGCCCGGCGACCTGCCGTATTCGCAGGTCACCGGGACTCTCGTTACCGTGCGGGGCGCCAGGATTCGAACCCGGGAAGGCTGAGCCGACAGATTCACAGCGGGCTGGCTTCGATGCCGATGACCAGGCAAAAAGCGAAGTTGCGCTCTTCATGGGGGAGGTATGGGGGAAGAGCGCGACTCCCGCTCCTTCCCCAGACCCTGCTGGAGCACCCAGGACCAGGAGGGATCTCCCCCGCCGCGAGTGTCACTGTCACTCGCCCTGGGGTCCACGGTAGACGGCTCTTGCTGGGAGCCCCGGCGACTCGTGTGACGCTCCTACCGCCTCGACGACGCGAGACGCTCCACGCCCGACCAAAGCTGCCGCGATCGTCTCCATAACCTCCTGGCGTTCGCCGTCCGGCAGTTCCTAATCCCCGGTATGGCGTCAGTCTTCAGGAAGCGGCAACAACGGGGGCGATGTCTCGAATAGAGGACCCGCCACCATCTGTCAAGCCCCGAGATTCCGCGACGTGACAGAATTCGAACGCTGGGGCCTTAATTGAGACGTGGTTGACGCAGAGTAGATTGTCGCCCGCATCGTCCGAAATAATTCCGACTGCGCCATTTACCTGACATGCATCCCGGTGAAGTACCCGTGCATCGCCAGGGCCGTTCAACAACCCCTTAACGCTTCTCACTGGAGGAGAACTTCCATGATCCGCACCTCCCGTACGCAGCGCCTTACGATACTTGCCGCCTCAACCGCCTTGGCCGCTGGAGGCGCGCTGGTGCCCGCCAGTGCATTCGCCGCCCCGGCAACGTCGCACACCGCAACCATAACGTCAGCGACTCGCGGTCACCACGGCCACCGCAATGGTTCGAGCGAGAGCAACTCCCGCGCCAATACTCCCAACTGCGAGGCCACCGACCTCGGCTGCAACCCTGACCCCAACGGCCGCGACAACCAGCCACTGGAAACACCATCCCCGCATGACAACGGATCCAACAACTGCGAGGCCACCGACCTCGGCTGCAACCCTGACCCCAACGGCCGCGACAACCAGCCACCGGAAACACCATCCCCGCATGACAACGGATCCAACAACTGCGAGGCCACCGACCTCGGCTGCAACCCTGACCCCAACGGCCGCGACAACCAGCCACCGGAAATGCCAGCGGAAACGCCCCAGGCCTAATCTGGGACCAAACGCGGGGGTGGCACCGAGTGAGTGAGGGGTCCAGCAGTCACGCTTCCAGCCAGTTCGTCGAATTTCCACAGCGGGAAAACGCGGGCCTTTTCATGCGTTCGCATAGTCGTCTCCTGAAGTAATTGGAGCGACCGTTCCGCGTGCCGAGCCTGGAAGTGCAGTGTCATGACGCAATGCGACGGCCTCGGCCTACTTGAGACACGGGCTTACGCAGAGTATGCGGCTCACCCGCACCACCCCCATGCCCTTCTGCCACTGGAGGAGATTTCCATGCCTCACACATACCGGGACCGCTGGATCGAATGCACGCCCGAGGCCCTTCGGATCCGCGGCTACTACTTCCCCTGGGGGACGAAGCACATCCCCTACGCGACGATCCGCTCGGTCCGCCGCGTCACGATGAGCGTCCTCACAGGACGGGGGCGCATCTGGGGGACCGCGAACCCGCTTTACTGGACGAACCTGGATCCGCAACGGCCGGGAAAGAGCATCGGGCTCATCCTCGACATCGGCCGGGGCGTACGTCCGTTCATCACCCCGGACGATCCCGACGCCGTGGAGAGCGTGATCCGTAAGCACACGGGCCTCAGCGCGGCTGGCGAGGCCGACGAGCACGGCCCGATCCTGTGAGGACGGGAGAAGCAGACGGCCCGCCCCGCCCCGCGAGAAGGCCCCCATCGGCGAAGAAACCGCAGGAAGAGGGCTTGATGCAAGTAGGGAAATTTCTACCGCTCGTGCAGCGTCGGTTTTCAAGACCGGTCGTCAGCGACACCGAAAACCCGATCTGACCTGGTGTTATCCCCGCGTTCAGAGCCGCCGGGAGGGCTTGTTGGCAGGAGGTTGGCCTAAGCCTTGTGGCCTCACCCGTCGGGTTCGTCCAGCCACACGGCCAGCTGCTCATCGGTCTCCTCGTCGGTGAGGGTGACCGAGCGCCGGGCATGCTGCCGTACTCGCCGACCCAACGGGAGAACTTGAGGCGCGCGGTGTGTTCACCACTCGCAGCGGTCGGCCGATCGAGCCGCGGAACCTGTACCGGTCGTTCCTCCGGATCGCGGCCTCCGCCGACCTCCCGCAGATCCGCTTGCACGACACCCGCCACGGCTGCGCGTCGCTGTTGTTCGCGGCCGGGGTCGCGCCCCGAACCGTGATGGAGATCCTGGGCCACTCCCAGATCGCGGTGACGATGAACGTCTACACGCACGTGAGCGACGGCGACCGGCGAGAGGCCATGGGGCACATGGATCGCCTGCTCAGGCGGCGCCGGTAGAGGGAACTGCCGTCAAGAACTACCGTCAACGCCCTCACGATCATGGATCGTGAGGGCGTTGATGCAGGTAGAGCTAGAGCCCCCTGTCGGATTCGAACCGACGACCTTCGCTTTACAAGAGCGGCGCTCTGACCAGCTGAGCTAAGGAGGCGTGCACCTGGGTGCTCGTGCAGTGTACCCAGGTCCGCGACGGGTCCTGTCGAAAATTTCCGCGAAGTTCACAGTCGTCGAGGTACTGACAGACGGGTGAACGCCGGGTACCGTCCTGAGCCAGTTCGCGCAGTTCACTCGTGTGGACTACACCAACCACCTTCCTACAACGGATCGTCCGGCACGTTCCTGCCGGTAGAAGGGGGCCCATCACCATGGCCACTGTCACGTTCGACAAGGCGACCCGGATCTACCCGGGTTCCACCAAGCCCGCCGTCGACTCGCTCGACATCGCGATCGAGGACGGCGAGTTCCTCGTCCTGGTCGGCCCGTCGGGTTGCGGAAAGTCCACCTCGCTGCGGATGCTCGCGGGCCTGGAGGACGTCAACGCCGGCGCCATCCGCATCGGTGACCGCGACGTCACGCACCTGCCGCCCAAGGACCGGGACATCGCCATGGTGTTCCAGAACTACGCCCTCTACCCGCACATGACGGTCGCCGACAACATGGGCTTCGCGCTCAAGATCGCGGGCGTCAACAAGGCGGAGATCCGGCAGAAGGTCGAGGAGGCCGCGAAGATCCTCGACCTCACCGAGTACCTGGACCGCAAGCCGAAGGCGCTCTCCGGCGGTCAGCGCCAGCGTGTGGCCATGGGCCGCGCGATCGTGCGTGAGCCGCAGGTCTTCCTCATGGACGAGCCGCTGTCCAACCTGGACGCCAAGCTCCGTGTCTCGACCCGTACGCAGATCGCGTCGCTGCAGCGCCGGCTCGGCATCACCACCGTCTACGTCACCCACGACCAGGTCGAGGCCATGACGATGGGCGACCGGGTGGCCGTGCTCAAGGACGGCCTCCTGCAGCAGGTGGACTCGCCGCGGAACATGTACGACAAGCCCGCGAACCTCTTCGTCGCCGGTTTCATCGGCTCCCCGGCCATGAACCTGGTCGAGGTCCCGATCACCGACGGCGGCGTGAAGTTCGGCAACAGCGTCGTCCCGGTCAACCGGGAGGCGCTGAAGGCCGCCAGTGACCGGGGTGACCGCACGGTGACCGTGGGCGTCCGGCCCGAGCACTTCGACGTGGTCGAGCTGGGCGGCGGCGCGGCCGCCTCCCTGACGAAGGACAGCGCGGACGCCCCGGCCGGTCTCGCCGTCTCCGTGAACGTCGTCGAGGAGCTCGGTGCCGACGGCTACGTCTACGGCACCGCCGAGGTCGGCGACGAGGTCAAGGACCTGGTCGTGCGCGTCAACGGCCGCCAGGTCCCGGAGAAGGGCTCCACGCTGCACGTGGTGCCGCGGCCGGGCGAGATCCACGTGTTCTCGACGTCCACGGGTGAGCGTCTCTCCGACTGAACGCGTTCACGCCGACTGAGCTGCGCGTTTGCGCCGAGTTGACGAAAGGGGCCCCGCGGAGTGCCGCGGGGCCCCTTTCGTGTGGTTCGTACGCCTGGATATACCCCGGATATACCCCGGCACAGCAATCATTCCGGGCGGGTCGCGTCAACCCCTTACCCAGAAAGTGGCACCACTTCATCCCCCGAAGGGGTGACTAAATGTCGCCAAATCATTACCCCGCGCTACCCTCACACGCGTGAAGCACTCCACCAACCCTCAGACGCGACGCGGCCACCGGGGCGGCCCTGCCCGCCGGATCGGCCGCACTCTCGCCCTCGTCCTGCCCGTCGTCCTGGTGCTCTCCGGGACCCTCGCGGTGACCCGGGTCAACTGGACGGGAAGCCCCTCCAGCTCGGCGCTGGCCGCCTCGGACGTCTCCGCGGCGGAGGTCTCCGACAAGGCGGTCGCCCGCGCCCCGCAGGACGTGCTCCGGGACCAGCTGATGAGCGAGCTGCAGGACGAGAACCCCGGGGTCGTCCTCACCCACCTCCAGCAGGCCGTCAACGGACACCCCTCGCTGGCCCGGCACTGCTCCGCCATCGCCCGCGCGCTGGGCCAGGCCGCCGTGCGCATCTACGGCGCCCCACGCGCCCAGTCCTACGCCCGCCCGGTGTGCGACACGGCGTTCGCCTCGGGCGTGCTCGCCGCGCACAGCTGAACACCGGATGCGCCGGGACGTCGGTGACGGCTCCTGCGGGTTCCGGTCAATCACCCCAGAGGGGTTCCCAACCGTCGGCCGAGCCGAGCGGGGCGCCACGTACAGTGCGGTCATGACCCATCCCAACGCCGCGTCGCGCCCCACTCAAGCCGTGGTCCTGGCCGGTGGCCAGGGCTCCCGGCTGCGTCCCTACACCGACGACCGGCCCAAGCCGATGGTCGAGATCCCCGGCACGGGCACTCCGATCATCGGCCATCAACTGACCTGGCTCGCCGAGGAAGGCGTGACCGACGTGGTGGTCTCCTGCGGCCACCTCGCCGACGTCCTGCAGAAGTGGCTGGACTCCGCCGACCTGCCCGTCTCCGTCACCACCGTCGTGGAGACCGAGCCCCTCGGCCGTGGCGGCGGCCTCAAGTACGCCGCCGCGCACCTTCCCCGCCCCGACCGGCCCTGGTACGCCACCAACGGCGACATCTGGACCCGCTTCTCCCTGCGGGACATGGCCGACTTCCACACCGAGCGGGACGCCCTCGCGACCCTGGCTCTGGCCCGGCCGCGGATCCCCTGGGGCGCGGTGAAGACCGACGGGTTCGGTCACATCACCGACTTCATCGAGGCCCCGCCGTCCACGTTCGAGATCAACGCCGGCGTGTACGTCTTCTCGCCCGAATTCGCCGAGCTGCTGCCCGAGCGGGGCGATCACGAGCGGACGACGTTCCCCGGGCTGGCCCGGGAGCGGAAGCTCGCCGGGTTCCCCATTCCGCAGGGGGCCTACTGGCGGGCCATCGACACGGCGAAGGACCTGACGGAAGCGGCCAGGGAACTGGCGGCCCTGGGGCGGTAAACCTCCTCGTACCGCACAGGTCGGCCTCACCGCACCGGTCAGCCTCACCGCACCGGTCTCCCCGCATCGCACCGGTCTCCCCGCATCGCATCAGCAAGCTCCCGTACCTCATGCCGAAAGGGCCCCGTACCTCCACCGGTACGGGGCCCTCTCGTCTTTCGTGCCGTCAGCCCAGCAGGCCGCCCACCAGGCCCGTCTGGCCGGAGGACGAGGAGCCGCCGGAGCCGGACGTGCCGCCCGACGTGCCGCCGGAGCCGGACGAGCCGCCGGAACTGGTCGGGCCGGCCGTCGTGCTCGGGGCGCCGCCCGTCGGGGAGGACTGGCGGGGCGGGGTCTGGCCCGTGGTGCCCTGGGTCTGGCTGGGGGTCGTGGTCGTACCGCCGGCGCTGCGGGTGGCGCCCGGGGTCGTCGCCGCGCCGGAGGGGCTCGCTCCGGCCGTGGCGCCGCCCGTGGGCGAGGTGGAGGCCGCCGGGGTCTTCCTGTGCTGTTGGCCGGGCTCCTGGGGGACCGAGGAGCCGGGGAGGTTGTTGCGGGGGGCCTCGCCCGGTCCGGGGACGATGACGCGGCTGGAGTCGCGTACGGCACCGCCGAGCAGGGAGCCGACGAGCAGGGTGAGGCCGACGGTGACGATCGTGATCAGGGCGCCGCGGCGCAGGACGTAGCGGCGCAGGTCCCAGATGTCGGCGCGGGGGCCGAGGCGGCGCCAGGCGCCGCCGGCGAGGCGGCCGTCCACGGAGTAGACGGGGGCACCGGCGATGATCAGCGGGGACCAGGCGGCCATGTAGATGATGTCGGGGGCGTCGTAGGCGGGGACCGTCTTCCAGCTGACGGTCACGATGAGGGCGGCGGACAGCAGGGCGCCCAGCACCGCGGCGACGCGCTGCCAGCAGCCGAGGATGGTCAGGACGCCGACGACCACCTGGAGGAAGGCGATGACCAGCCCGGAGCCGACGGGGTGGTGCAGGGCGAACTGGCGCAGCGGCTCGGCGACGGCCCAGGGGTGCAGGGTGTTGAGCCACTTGACCATCGAGCCGCGCTTGCCGCCGTCGAAGTAGACGGGGTCGCACAGCTTGCCCATGCCGGCGTAGATGGAGATGAAGCCCAGGAAGATGCGGAGCGGGAGCAGGACCACGCCCAGGTTCATCCGGCGGCCGGGGAAGTAGGCGTGCCGGGCCGGGTCGTCTCCCTGCCGGCGGGCGGGGCGCGGGGCGTCGGGGTCGGAGGGGTCGGCGTACTCGTCGTAGCCGTCGTGGTCGTCGTAGCCGTCGTGGTCGTCGTACGACTCGAAGCCGGTGTCGGGGTAGGGGGGTTCGTCGTAGGCGCCGCCGGCCGTGCGCATGTGCGGCAGGAGGCGGGTGCCGTCGGGGGCCGTGCGCTGGTGGCCCACAACCGGGCTCTCGACCGTCTGGCCGAGGTCGTCGTAGGCGTCGGCGTAGTCGGTGCCGACGCGTGGGATGACCTGGGTGGCGCCGGGCTCGGGCTCTTCGGCGTGGCGGACGCTGCTGCCCCGCACGGCCTGGAGGAGGCGGTGGGCGCCGGTGTCGTCGGGGGCGGACTTGCCGCTCCACACGACGGGGCGGCGGCGGCCGGCGGCGACGCCCGGCCGGCCCGCCGTGCCCACGACGGGCATCCGGGCGGTGTCCTGGGCGGCGCTCAGATGCCGGGCGATCCGCGGGGATTGGGTGCGCTTCGCCGACGCGCCCAGCTGCACGCGGAAGCTGGCGTGATTGACGATGACCTGCGCCGGATCGCTCGGCACCTTCACCATGCTCAGCGCGGGAGCCTCGTCGGACCCGGACTGGAATCCCGACGAGCGTCCCCCCGTGGGTGTGCGGGGTGTTCTGGTGTCCACACTCATCTAACCGAGCGACGTGGAGTTAGGACACTGCTTGGAACGGGCGGATGTGTCCGGACCCCGTCAAAGCGGCGCCGAACGCCATATGGACGCCAGAATTACCCCGCAAGGGTGAAATTCCGGACGGGTGTTCAGTCCCGTCGGCATGGCGCCGCGTCAGCTGCGCCTGCGCGCCGCCTCGTACAGGACGATCCCCGCCGCGACACCCGCGTTCAGCGACTCCGCGCCACCGGGCATCGGGATGCGGACGCGGAAGTCACAGGTTTCGCCGACCAGGCGGGACAGGCCCTTGCCCTCGCTGCCGACGACGATGACGACCGGGCCGTCCAGCGCCTGAAGGTCGCCCAGTTCGACCTCGCCGTCCGCCGCCAGGCCCACGACCGTGATACCGGCCTTCTTGTACGCCTCCAGGGCGCGGGTGAGGTTGGTGGCGCGGGCGACCGGGGTGCGGGCGGCCGCACCGGCGGAGGTCTTCCAGGCGCCGGCGGTCATACCCGCCGAGCGGCGCTCGGGCACGACCACGCCGTGGCCGCCGAAGGCGGAGACGGAGCGGACGACCGCGCCGAGGTTGCGCGGGTCGGTGACGCCGTCCAGGGCGACGATCAGCGGGTCCTCGGACTCGTCGTAGGCGGCTTCGGCGAGGTCCTCGGGGTGCGCGTACTCGTACGGCGGGACCTGCAGGACCAGGCCCTGGTGGTTGAGGCCGTTCGTCATGCGGTCCAGCTCGGGACGCGGGGCCTCCATCAGGTTGATGCCGCCGCGCTCGGCGGCGAGCTGGAGGGCCTCGCGGACGCGCTCGTCGTTGTCGATGAACTGCTGGACGTAGAGCGTGGAGGCGGGGACGCCCTCACGGAGCGCCTCGACCACCGGGTTGCGGCCCACGACGAACTCGGAGGCCGACTTGCCGCCGCCCCTGCGCTGCTGCGGGCGGCCCTGGGTGCGGCGGACCTTGGCCGCGGCGGCGCGCTGCTTCGCGTGGCCCTTGCGCATCTCGGCGGGCGGGGTCGGACCCTTGCCCTCCAGGCCCCGGCGCCGCTGGCCGCCGCTGCCGACCTGCGCGCCCTTCTTGCCGGACATGCGGCGGTTGTTCGCGGCCATGACCTACCTGTTCTCTTCGAAAAAGTGTGTGTACGTCTATGCAGTGTGCCGCCCGGGCCCCCGGGCGGCACAATCGATCAAGGGCCGGGGGCCTACCGGGACCCGAGGGTCCAGCGCGGGCCCTGCGAGCTGTCCTCGATGACCAGGCCCGACTGGTTCAGCTGGTCGCGGATGGCGTCGGCGGTGGCCCAGTCCTTGCGGGCGCGGGCGGACTCGCGCTGGTCGAGGACGAGCCGGACGAGGCTGTCGACAACGCCGTGCAGATCCTCGCCCTTGTCGGACTCCCCCGCCCACTGCTCGTCGAGCGGGTCGAGGCCGAGGACGGCGAGCATGGCCCGTACCTCGGCGAGGCGGGCGACCGCGGCGTCCTTGTCGTCGGCGGCCAGCGCGCTGTTGCCCTGCCGGACGGTGGTGTGCACGACGGCGAGGGCCTGCGGGACGCCCAGGTCGTCGTCCATCGCCTCGGCGAAGGCGGGCGGTACCTCGGCGGCCGGTTCGACGGTCTTGCCGGCCAGCTCGGTCACGCGCTGCACGAAGCCCTCGATCCGCGCGAACGCCGACTCGGCCTCGCGCAGCGACTCCTCGCTGTACTCGATCATCGAGCGGTAGTGCGGGGTGCCGAGGTAGTAGCGCAGCACGATCGGCCGCCACCGCTTGACCATCTCGCTCACGAGCACGCTGTTGCCGAGCGACTTGGACATCTTGTCGCCGGCCATGGTCACCCAGGCGTTGTGCACCCAGTACTGCGCGAAGTCGTCGCCGTAGGCCTTGGCCTGGGCGATCTCGTTCTCGTGGTGCGGGAAGATCAGGTCGAGGCCGCCGCCGTGGATGTCGAAGGCGGTGCCCAGGTACTTGTGCGCCATGGCCGAGCACTCCAGGTGCCAGCCGGGGCGGCCCTCTCCCCACGGCGTCGGCCACGTCGGCTCGCCCGGCTTCGCCGCCTTCCACATGGCGAAGTCGCGCGGGTCCCGCTTGCCGGTCTCGCCCTCGCCGGACGGCTGGAGCAGGTTGTCCAGCTCCTGCCGGGACAGCTCCAGGTACCGCGGGAAGGACCGTACGTCGAAGTAGACGTTGCCGTCGGCCGCGTAGGCGTGCCCGCGGTCGATGAGGCGCTGCATCATCTCGACCATCTCGGTGATGTGGCCGGTGGCGCGCGGCTCGTAGGTCGGCGGCAGGCAGCCGAGGGCGGTGTAGCCCTCGTTGAACGCGCGTTCGTTCTCGTACCCGATCGACCACCAGGGCCGGCCCTGCTCCTGGGCCTTGGTGATGATCTTGTCGTCGATGTCCGTGACGTTCCTGACGAAGGTCACGTCATAGCCGCGGTAGGTGAACCACCGGCGCATGATGTCGAAGTTGAGGCCCGACCGGATGTGCCCGATGTGGGGTGCGGCCTGCACGGTGGCGCCACACAGGTAGATCGAGACACAGCCCGGCGTGAGCGGGGTGAAGTCACGGATCTGCCGGGCGCTGGTGTCGTACAGGCGAATGGTCACCACTCCAGGGTAGTGGGCGCCGGATGGTGCCTCGTCCCGCTTGCCTCAGAACATGCCCACGACCTTCTCCGGGGTCACCCTGACGATCACACGGTCGGCGTCGTTGGCGGAGGCGGGGTTGAACTCCGCGTACTTCTTGCCGGTGTACTTCAGTGACAGTTCGTCGATCAGTTCCTCGGCGCCCTGTGTGTCGAGTTCCGCGGTGCCCCGGATCTCTCCGTATGAGTACGGCATCTCGGGGTCCTGGACGACGACGCTCACCCGGGGGTCGCGGTCGAGGTTCTTCTTCTTGCGGCGGTCGACGGTCGTGGAGAACAGGATCTGGTCGCCGTCCCGCTTCACCCACACCGGGGACAGCTGCGGGCGGCCGTCCGGCTGGATCGTGCCGACCACGATGAATACGGGACCGTCGAGCAGGGACTTGAGCCGGTCGGGCAGGGCGGCGGGCATGGGTACCTCCTTAAGTCGGCGGTGACTCTGCGGGTACCCTCGCACGCTCTTCGCTCACCCGCACCACGAGCGGCGCCGGCGACGGCCTCAGCCCGTACGGGCCACCAGTGCCGTCGCCACCGCCATCAGGCCCTCCTCGCGGCCCGGGAAGCCGAGGCCGTCCGTCGTGGCGCCCGAGACGGAGACGGGCGCGCCGGCCGCCTCGGAGAGGATCTTCTGGGCCTCGTCCCGGCGCTTGCCGATCTTCGGGCGGGGGCCGACCACCTGGACGGCGATGTTGCCGATGGTGAAGCCGGCGTCGCGGACGATCCGGGCGGCCTCCGTCAGGAGGGTCACCCCGGACGCGCCGGACCATTCGGGGCGGCCGGTGCCGAAGTGCTGTCCCAGGTCACCGAGGCCGGCGGCGGAGAAGAGGGCGTTGCAGGCGGCGTGGGCGACGACGTCCGCGTCGGAGTGCCCGGCCAGGCCGGGTCCCTCGCCCTCCCACCGCAGGCCCGCGCACCACAGCTCGCGGCCCTCCTCGAAGGCGTGGATGTCGGTGCCGATGCCCACCTGCGGCAACAGGTGCTCAGAAGCCATCGTTCAGCCTCCTGCGGGCCAGGACCGCCTCGGCGAGGACCAGGTCGAGGGGGCGGGTGACCTTGAAGGCCTCCTCGTGCCCGGGGACGGCGACGACCGTCAGGCCCAGCTGCTCGACCATGCTCGCGTCGTCGGTGACGTTGTCGGTGACCGTCTCGTGGGCGCGGATCAGGGTCGCCCGGTCGAAGCCCTGGGGTGTCTGTACCGCGCGCAGGCGGGCCCGCTCCGGGGTGGCGACGACCGGCTCGGGCTCGCCGGCCTCGGCGGCGGGCTCGACCTCCTTGACGGTGTCGGCCAGCGGGAGCGCGGGCACGACGGCGGGGGCGCCCGCGCGAACGGCCTCGATGACGGCGTCGACCGTGTCGACCGGGACGAGGGGGCGGGCGGCGTCGTGGACGAGGACGACGCCGTACTCGGGGGGGAGCGCGTCGAGGCCGAGCCTGACCGATTCCTGGCGCGTGTCCCCGCCGGGGACGACCAGGAAGTCGGTGCGCTCGGGCAGGGCGTGCGCGTCGAGCAGGGACTTGACCTCGGCGGCGCCGTCCGGCGGGGCCACGACGATCACCAGGGAGACATGGCGGGACGCGGCGAGCGCGCGGACCGCGTGGATGAGCATGGGCGTGCCGTTGAGCGCGCGGAGCGCCTTGGGGGCGCCCGGACCGAGGCGTACGCCCCGGCCGGCGGCCGGAATCACGGCGGCGACGGGGGTCTGCGCGGGCGAAGGGCGCGATTCGTCAGACATCGGTTCCTGTCAGGTTTGTGTGCTCGACCTAGGTGGGTATGGCCTGGAGGAGTGCCGGGCGCGACGCCTTGACCGGACCCTTTCCGTGACCCTGGTCGAGCCATCCGCCCGGGCCCGGCACGTCAAGTATCGGGGGGCTTTCTCCACTGGGCTCCACCGGCCTCCCCGAGGCACACCCTCGCGCGGGGACGAACATGCCGCAGCGCCCGGCGACATGGTCCGTGTCATCGGGCACCGCGGCATTTCACTGCGCTGAACGTGCTGAGCGTGTCGGAGGCGAAGGTTCGCCGCCGTGGCGCGTCAGGAGGCGAGCACCTCGTCGAGCAGGGCCTCGGCCTTGTCCTCGTTCGTGTTCTCCGCGAGAGCCAGCTCGCTCACCAGGATCTGGCGGGCCTTGGCGAGCATGCGCTTCTCACCGGCGGAGAGCCCTCGCTCGCGCTCACGACGCCACAGGTCACGCACGACTTCCGCGACCTTGATGACATCGCCGGAGGCGAGCTTCTCCAGGTTTGCCTTGTAACGACGGGACCAGTTCGTGGGCTCCTCGGCATACGGCGCGCGCAGCACCTCGAAGACCCGGTCCAGCCCGTCCTGACCGACCACATCACGCACGCCCACGAACTCAGCATTGTCCGCTGGCACACGTACCGTCAGGTCACCCTGGGCGACCTTCAGCACCAAGTAGGTCTTGTCCACGCCTTTGATCTGGCGAGTTTCGATGGCCTCGATCAGCGCGGCCCCGTGATGGGGATAGACCACGGTGTCGCCAACCTTGAACGTCATGTGACAGGTACCCCTTCCGTGGCTATCCAGGGTAACACGGATACGGCGTGTTCTGAATGGCGTTTTCGCAGGTCAGGGCATATCTCGGGGCTTGACAACTGCGACAGGAACGTGCTGTGAGGCGCCTGCGGAAGCGGGAATTCGCAGGTGGGAGGGGCTCTGCGGGCGAGGTGAAACACGTGCGTCACACACCCCGGGAGCCGTCTCCAAGTGGATGAACGTCCCGATTTGTCCGCTTCCAAGCGTACGACTTCCGCTACTCCGTTCGGTGACCCGAGGCCGATCCGGGCGGATTCCGGAATTGATCAACGGTTGCCGGGAGGGGTGCACGTGATCAATATCCGGGGCGGTCATCGGGGCGGTCATCGAGGGCTCGCGCATTCCTTCACGGAAATTTTGCGAGTGGTTATGTGAATGGCGGACGAGCACTCGGCAAAGTGACTGGAGAGTCACCTGTGACAGCAGAGACGCAGGGTTCCCCGGTACCTCCAGCCGGAGGGAAGCCGAGTGCTTGGGGAGGGTCGGGTGCGGCGGCCCGGGAACGGCTCGGTAACCTATGGCCGCTGACAGACACTTAGGGTGGCTTTATCAGGGGAGCCGCCCGCGCGTTCAAGGAGTTGCCGCCGCCGTGAGCAGCAGCCTTCGACGCGGCGCCCTCGCCGCCTCCGCCATCGTCTTCTCGATCGCCTCGCTCGCCGCCTGCGGTGCCGGAAACGACTCGCAGACTCTGCAGGTCAAGCCGGACAACGCGGCGACC
This sequence comes from Streptomyces barringtoniae, assembly GCF_020819595.1. Classification (GTDB taxonomy): domain Bacteria; phylum Actinomycetota; class Actinomycetes; order Streptomycetales; family Streptomycetaceae; genus Streptomyces; species Streptomyces barringtoniae. The sequence continues at coordinate 52,920 of NZ_JAJHNP010000023.1, read as the reverse complement.
AGCGTCGGCAACATCAAGGTCCAGAACGCCACGATCATCACCCAGCCCGACCTGAAGTCGACGGGCCCCGCGGTGATCTCCGCGACCCTGTTCAACACGGGCGACACCGACGAGACCCTGCAGTCCGTCGCCATCCCGGGCAGCACCGAGACCGTGACGCTGACCCCGGCCAAGGGCGGCAGCCTGACCGTCCCGGCGCACGGCTCCCTGCTCCTCGGCGGCAAGGGCAACGCCTCCGCCGAGATCCCCAGCGGCCGGCAGTCCGTGCAGGACGGCAACGCCCAGAAGGTGACCTTCACCTTCAGCAAGACCGGTGACGTGAGCCTGCGCGCCTTCGTGGTGCCGGCCGCCAGCTACTTCGACAAGTGGGGCCCGAGCCAGATCCCGACCGCCTCGGCGTCCGTCTCCCCGGCCCCCGGCGCCACCGCCTCCGGCAGCGCCAAGCCGGGCAAGCACGGCAAGGCCAGCCCGTCGGCGACCGCGAGCAGGAGCGCGACGGCCGGCGCGGGCGCGACCCCGGGCGACTCCGCCTCCCAGTCGGCCACCGGCCAGTGAGCAGCCGTACGAGCCGCTGAGCAGACGTACGCACGAGGGCGGCACCCCGGCTCGGGGTGCCGCCCTTCGTCGTACGGCCGGTGCGGCCGGTGGTGCCGGTGGATACGGCTTACGGCTCGAACTTGTAGCCCAGCCCCCGGACCGTCACCAGGTACCGCGGCGCGCCCGGGTCCGGCTCGATCTTGGCGCGCAGGCGCTTGACGTGGACGTCGAGGGTCTTGGTGTCGCCCACGTAGTCGGCGCCCCAGACGCGGTCGATGAGCTGCATGCGGGTCAGGACGCGGCCGGCGTTGCGCAGGAGCATCTCCAGCAGGTCGAACTCCTTCAGCGGGAGGTCGACCTTGGAGCCGGAGACGGTGACCACGTGGCGGTCGACGTCCATGCGGACCGGGCCCGCCTCCAGCGCGGCCGGGGCGACCTCCTCCGGCTCGCCGCGGCGGCGCAGGACGGCACGGATGCGGGCGACCAGCTCACGGGAGGAGAAGGGCTTGGTGACGTAGTCGTCGGCTCCTATCTCCAGGCCGACGACCTTGTCGATCTCGCTGTCCTTGGCCGTCACCATGATCACGGGGACGTTGGAGCGGCCGCGTAGCTGGCGGCACACCTCCGTGCCGGGCAGCCCCGGCAGCATCAGGTCGAGGAGGACGAGGTCGGCGCCGTTGCGCTCGAACTCGTCGAGTCCGTCGGGGCCGGTGGCCGCCACGGCCACCTCGAAGCCCTCCTTGCGGAGCATGTACGACAGGGCGTCGGAGAAGGACTCCTCGTCCTCGACGACGAGCACTCGGGTCACGGAAGGACCTCCGGGGCGGGAAGCGGTTCGTACGGGGATGAGTCGGGGGCACCGCCGTCCTCGTCTTCTTCATCGAGGTCGGGGTGCTGTTGTGCGCGGTCGCGGGCCGCGCCCGCCTCCGGCAGCCTGAGGGTGAAAGTGGAGCCCTGGCCTTCGGCGCTCCAGACCGTGACCTCCCCGCCGTGCGAGGCGACCACGTGCTTGACGATCGCGAGACCGAGACCGGTGCCTCCGGTGGCCCGCGAGCGGGCCGGGTCGACGCGGTAGAAGCGCTCGAAGATGCGCTCCTTGTCCTTGTCGGAGATGCCGATGCCCTGGTCCGTCACGGCGAGCTCGATCATGTCGCCGCCGGGTGCGCTGACCCGGCGGGCGGCTATGCCGACGCGGGTGCGGGCCGGGGAGTAGTTCACGGCGTTCTCCACCAGGTTGCCGAGGGCCGCCGCGAGCTGTCCGCGGTTGCCCCAGACGTGCAGGTCGGCGGTGCCGCCCGCGGCCATGGTGATCTGCTTGGTGCCGGCCTGGTGGCGGCAGCGGTCGACGGCCTCGGCGACCAGCTCGTCCACGCGGACGGGCTCGGCGTCCTCCAGCGGGTCGTCGTTCTGCACCCGGGAGAGGTCGATCAGCTCCTGGACCAGGTTGGTCAGGCGGGTCGCCTCGATCTGCATACGGCCCGCGAAGCGCTGTACGGCCTCGGGGTCGTCGGAGGCGTCCATGACCGCCTCGGACAGGAGGGAGAGCGCGCCGACGGGCGTCTTCAGCTCATGGCTGACGTTCGCCACGAAGTCACGTCGTACGGCCTCGATCCGCCGGGCCTCGGTCAGGTCCTCGACCAGCAGCAGGACCAGGCGGGAGCCGAGCGGGGCCACACGCGCGGAGACGGCGAGGGCCTCGCCCCGTCCGGTGCCGCGCCGGGGCAGGTCCAGCTCGACCTGTCGTATCTCGCCGTCGCGTCTGGTGTCCCTCGCCATCTGCAGCATGGGCTCGATGGCGAGCTTGCCGCCGCGGACCAGCCCGAGGGCGTAGGCGGCGGAGCTGGCCTTGACGACGGCGTCGGCCTCGTCGAGGACGACGGCCGAGGAACGGAGCACGGACAGTACGGTGTCCACGCCGGGCGGGAGTACGGGATCGGTGTGCAAAGAAGTCCTGGTCGGTCGCTTCTGGTCGCGTTCGCTCCAACGGAACGCCAGCATGGCGATGACGCCGGTGAGCACTCCGGCGATCGCTGCCGCTGCGGCGACCGCCGCGTTCACGTCCATGCATCCAGGTTAAGCAGGCCCTACGACATGACCACAGCCGTCCAGGTGGGACCTCGGACACTCGTCGCCCAGAGTTCACCTTGGGGCCAGGATTGGTTCATTTGGGGTGGCGGAAACGGACGCGTGCGGGACAGAACGTGGGAGCGTGGGGACCAAGCACACCTATGAGAGGGAACCCTGATGCGGGACGCGTACCACGAGGAACTTGACTCGATCGGCGACGGTCTGGTGGAGATGGCCCGGCTGGTCGGGTCGGCGATCGGGCGCGCCACGACCGCCATCCTTGACGCCGACCTGAAGCTGGCCGAGAGCGTGATCGAGGCCGACCAGAAGGTCGACGAGCTCCAGCACGACCTGGAGGCCCGGGCCATAGCCCTGCTCGCCCGGCAGCAGCCGGTGGCGACCGACCTGCGGATCGTCGTCACCTCGCTGCGCATGTCCGCCGACCTGGAGCGGTCCGGCGACCTCGCCCAGCACGTGGCGAAGCTGGCCCGGCTGCGCTTCCCCGCGCGCGCGGTGCCGAACGACCTGCACGCCACGATCCTGGAGATGGGCCAGCTCGCGCAGCGCCTGATGGCGAAGGCGGCCGAGGTGATCATCACCAAGGACGTCGACCTCGCGCTGCAGCTGGAGCAGGACGACGACGAGATGGACCTGCTGCACCGCACCCTGTTCCAGCACCTGATCGACGAGCGCTGGAAGCACGGCATCGAGACCGCGGTGGACGTCACCCTGCTCGGCCGCTACTACGAGCGCTACGCCGACCACGCCGTGGCCGTCGCCAAGCGCGTCGTCTACCTGGTCACGGGCGAGCACGCGGACGAGCTGCAGTCGGACATCCAGCCGGTGACGGGGGTCGAGGGCGCGTAACCCTCCGAGGAGGGGCGCGGGAGCGCCTCCGTGCGCCGTTGATGCGCCCAGGGAAGCGGGCATGCACTAGGCGAGGGCATCCCTGCCCCAGCGTCTAGGAGGGACCCATGGCCGATTCCCCCAGCACCACGCCCGACCCCACGCAGGAGCGCGAGACCGACCAGCCCGCCGAGACCAGGAGCCTTGCGCTGATCGGCGCGTGCGGCTGCGGCTCGGGCTGCAGTTGCGGGTGCCAGTCGGGCGCACCCTGCCAGTGCGGCTGAGCGGCCGTACGTCGTCGTAGAGCCGGTGTCGTACGGCGTGCCGGCAGGAACGGGTGCCGTAGGGCCGGTGTGAACTCGATTCACACCGGCCCTTTCCGTGTACGGCGGTCCACGGAGGCTGGTCACGCCCGTTGCGCACGCCCGTGCAGATCCTCCAGGGCGTCCCGGACGGTGGTCGTCCGGTGCCAGTCCAGCCACGCCCCGGCCTCCCGGGCGACCCGGTCCAGCGCACCGAGTTCGGCCCCGGTGTAGGCGTGGCCGGGCTGGTCGTGGTGGGTGGAGAACACGCCCTGCGGCCGGCCCGCCGAACCCGGGATCGGCGTGCACTGCAGCGAGCGGCTGTGGGCGGCGAGCATCACGGCACGAGAGGTCTCGTCGAAGTCCGGCGCGGTGGCGACGTCGTCGACGACGACCCGTGCGCGTTTGCGCGCCGCGTTCCCGCAGGCGGTGGCGCTGCCGTCGGTCACGGCGAAGAAGTGCACGAACTCCGTGGAGAAACCGCAGTGGGACTCCAGCCACAGCGTGTCGTCGCTCGCGTCGATGAGCTGCACGTCGGCCATGCCCGTGCGGGTGATCGCGCAGACGGCGTCCCGGAGCGCGTCGAGGAACACCGCCAGCGACGGCGGCCGCTCCCCCGTGCGGCCGACGAAACCGACGGCGGGCGGCGGAAGCCGGATACGGCCGGGGAACCAGGGCTCGCCGGCGCACGGCGGCGGCGCCTGGGCGAGGGCCGCGGCGAGCCGGACGGTGCCGAGTCCGTGCTCGCGTCCCACCGCCTGGAGCAGGGCGGCGGCGCCGCGGGCGCTGCGCAGGCCGTAGCGCTCCATGAGGATCCCGTGCGCGCGGGCGACCAGGGCGTGCACGAGCAGTTCGTGGCGCAGCTCCACGGCGTACGGGCGCAGGTGGGGGCCGTCCGGTGCGGCGGCCGAGGTGAGGAAGACGCTCAGGGCGTCGGACACCGTGGGATACAGCCCGCACCCGGTGCCGCCGGGCGGCCGCGCCCGGGCCAGAGCGGCGTCGGCCTCGGCGGGGCAGGCGGCGAGGAAGAGCATGCGCCCGTGCTCGGCGGCGCCCTCGGCGAACCGGTAGAGGGCCCGCGCGGCGGCGGGCGACAGCCGGCGCAGTCCGCTCAGGTCGAGGATGAGCTGGGTGAGCCCGGGAGCGCGCAGCGCGGCGACCAGGCCGGCACCGGAGTCGGCGTCGCCGGACAGCGCGAGTACGGTCAGCCTGCCGGTCGCCAGTCCGGGCACGGCCAGTTCAGCCACGGTCCGGCAGGTGAAGTGCTCCATCTCGGGCCCCTGCCTGCACGCCACAGGACCGCCCGGATCCCGCGGCTCGGCCCCTCTCCAGCGTAAGTCTCACGGCGAGGGGGCGTCAGCCCTCCGGGTCTCCGTCTCGGCCTCTGCCTCTGTCCCCTCTGCCTCTGTCTCTGGCTCTGCGTCGAGGACGGCGTCGGCAGTCAGGACCCGCTGGACCAGGGCGTGCGCGGTGTCCACCAGGCGGTGGCGGCGGCCGTCGGCGTAGGCGCGCAGGGCCGCGCGGGCCTCGGCCGGGGAGAGTTCACCGGCCTCGGCGAGCATCCCCGTGGCCATGTCGACGGCGGCCTTGGCGGCGAGGGCGGCCTGGACGCGGCTGCTGACGTCGGTGGGGCGCAGCCGCTCCGGGCGCCAGTTGACCAGCGCGACGGCCGTGACGTCGGTGAGCGCTTGGGCCAGCCCCAGCTCCAGCGGGGGCAGACCGCCCGGCCGGCGCAGCAGGAGGTTGACGGCGCCGACGGTCTGCTGGTGGACGCGCAGGGGCAGCGCGTGCAGGGAGTGGTATCCGCACCGTACGGCGAAGGGGGCGACGTGCGGCCAGCGGTCGCCGCTGTGCTCCAGGTCCGGGGCGTCGACCCGGCGGCACTCGCGGAAGCTGTCCAGGCAGGGCCCCTCGTCGGCCTGGAGCTGGAAGAACTCCAGCGCCTCCGCTTCCTCGTCGGTGACCGCCAGGCTGCGCAGATCGCCGCGGCCGGAGACGACCAGGACGCCGACCGCGTCGGCTCCGGTGATGTCGATGCAGGTGCGTGCCAGGCGCTCGACCAGCATCACCGGATCGATGTCGTCGGCCAGGGAGTCGGCCAGCCCGACGAGCGCCTCGGCGAGCTGTTGTTCACGGCCCATCACCGTTCACCGTCCTTCCCTCGTCCCCGCCGTCACGCCCGTCCTCGCCGGCGTAGTCCCTCCGGCCACCGGCGTCGTCCGCCTCCGCCTCGTTCTGGAAGCGGAGCTTGCGGGCCAGGACCTCGCGGGCCAGCTGGCTGACCGTACGGCCCTCGGCGTACGCGCGGGCCCGCAGCCGGTCCAGGGCCTGTTCGGGGTCCAGGTCCAGCTGCACCATCACCATGCCGACCGCCTGGTAGACCTCGGTGTGGTCGGCCTCGGAGGCCGTCACCCAGGACGCTACCTCGTCCTCCGTGCCCGCTTCGGCGATGTCGTGGCCGACCGCCTGCAGGCTCATCAGCGCGTAGGTGACCGCGTCCCGGACCCACAGCGCGGTCCGCATGTCCTGCGCGGTCAGCCCACCGGGGCGTTCGCTGTACAGGTCGAGGGTGCCGATGGCGGCACCGCTGACGCCGAGCGGCAACGAGAAGACGGCGCGGACGCCGAGGGCCACGGCCTCGTGCGCGAAGATCGGCCAGCGGCGGGCGTCGCGGCCGTCGCCGAGGTCGGCCGCGACGACGGGGGCGCCCTGGTCGAGAGCGGTCTGACACGGTCCGTCGCCCACGGTGTACTGCAGCTCGGCGAGCCGGGCGGCGACCCGGTCACTGGCGCACCAGGTGACGCGTACGCCCTTCCCGCCGGAGATCGACACGGAGGAACCGCTGATGGGCAGCAGCCGTACGCACGCCTCGCACAGGGCGCCCGGTACCGCCTGCGGGTCATCGATGCCCCGCGCGGCGGCGGCCAGCGTCTCCCTGACCCACAGCCGTACCCTGCCGTCCGGCGGCACACCACCACCGGCCGGTCCGTCCGACCGCTCGGGCGCCATGATCATCACCCCCGTCGCGGCGCGCCGTCAGCACACATGATCCACCAGTATCCCGTCCGCCACCCCTGGACCGACTGCTTCACACACCGGGTTCCCACCCCTGTGAGAACTCACCCGGTACGGGCCTCCGGTTGGGTCAGTCCGGCGGGCGAGGGCGGTTCCGGCCCTGGATGCTGGGATGACCGTGGCCTGCCACCCGGTTGCCCAGCCGGCGTCCGCCCGTGGCCGGCCCCCTGACCACGGGGACCTGGATGAGCCGAGAACCGACGTGTGTGGCGGTCGTCTCCGACTGCCCGCTCCTTCTGCACGGTCTGATCCGCGTCGTCGACAGTGCGCCGGAGCTGCGGCGGCTGCTCGGGGCGGGCACCAACGGCGCACCGCCGCACGAGGTCGGCGAGGCGGAGGTGGTCCTGCTCAATCTGCGGGTCCCCGTCCGGGAGATCTGCGACCAGGTGGTCCGGCTGCACGAGAAGGGCCGCCGGGTGGTCGTGCTGTCGGCCGCCGCGACGCAGACCGACCTCGTGCTGCTCCTCGAGGCCGGGGCCCGGGGGTATGTGAGTCAGTGGGCGAGGGAGGAAGAACTGCTGACCGCGCTGCGTACCGTCGCCTCTGGCCGCAGCTATTTCTCGACCAGCTTTTTCGGCGACCTCGACGTTCACAGGAATCCACCGCGTATCACCGACCGGGAGCAGCAGATTCTGCAACTCGTCGCGAACGGTGCCACCGACCGGGAAATCGCCGCTGAATTGAATATCAGCGAACACACCGTGCATTCCCATCTGGACCGGTTGTGCAGCAAGACCGGTTACCGCCGCCGGGCCGACCTCACGCGGCTCGCGCTGAGGCGGGGGATGGCGGCCGTCGAACCGGCCGAGGAGGGGTAGTTCTCCCCACACCGGCTGGGTTGTTCTGCCTCTGGTTGTTCCGCGGAACGGCAGCGATCCTCGAGTACGTCCCGTGTGAACCGAAACCAGGGTTTGGGAAAATGGACAACAAACTCAGGAAAATGTGTGTCGCGGTGACGGCCTCCTCCTGCCTCGCGGCAGGCGCCTGGGGCATTTCGGCGACGGACGCAGGTGCGACGTCGAAGTCACCCGCTCGCACGCCCACCGCCAAGGTCATCAAGTGCTACCGGACGCACAAGAATCCGAAGAAAATCGTCTGCTACGAGGTCAGGAAGCGGCGTGTGCACCACAACGGCGGCTACGTCTTCGTGATCGTCCTCGTGCAGGTCCCCACCCCGAAGAATCCGCCCACGGTCATCGTCGTTCCGTCGCTGCCGAAGCCGACCACGACCTCGCCGGCGCCGTCCTCGACCTCGCCGAAACCGAACTCGAGTTCACCCAAGACAGGCTCCACGTCACCATCGTCGAGCCCCACCACGAGCCCCACCACCAGCCCCACCACCAGCCCCACCACCAGCCCCACCACCAGCCCCACCACCAGCCCCACCACGAGCCCCACCACGAGCCCCACCTCGGGCTCCGGCACGCCGACCACCGGTACGCCGACCACCGGGGAGACCACCGGTGGGGCGACCACCAGCCCAACGGGCACCGAGTCGCCGACCGGCGGCGCCACGGACACCGGAGCGCCCAGCGCGACGGACACCGGTGCGCCCTCAGCGACGGAGACCGGCGGAGCCACGGACACCGGAGCGCCCTCAGCGACGGAGACCGGCGGAGCCACGGACACCGGAGCGCCCAGCGCACCGGACACCGGCGGCGCGAACACCGGTGGCGCTGAGACCGGTGGCGCGAACACCGGTGGCGCTGAGACCGGTGGCGCCGACAACGGAGGCGCGAACACCGGCGGCGCCGACAACGGTGGCGCGAACAACGGTGGCGCCGACAACGGAGGCGCCGACAACGGAGGCGCGGACAACGGAGGCGCCGGCAACGGTGGCTGAGCAGCACCTCCAGAGCCCTGCCCGGACCTGAGCCCAGCCTCAGGCCCGGGCAGCGGTGCGCATGCACACCCCGGACGACGAATGCACCTACCGGGTTGCTCCAAGCCCCGAACTTTTTTCGATGTGGCGTGCAACCATGCAAGCCCTTCACGGGTCCTCCACATGCAATCCACAGAACCCTGGGGGGATCTTGTACAACCGCACCCGCATCAGAATCGTCGCCACCGTCGCCGCTGCCGGCATCGCCGCACTCGGCCTCACCGCCTGCAAATCCGGCGACGGCGGCACCGTCACGAACAAGCCCAAGACGTCGGCGAGCAAGCCCGGCGGCAAGAAGCCGGCCGCCAAGAAGACCGCCGCACCCGATGTCGCCAAGGCCGGCGACACCATCTCGCTCAAGGGCATGGAGGACGGCAGCAAGCTCGACGTCACCGTCGTCAAGGTCGCCGACCCGGCGAAGTCCAGCGACGAGTTCACCACGCCCGACTCCGGCAAGCGGTTCGTCGGCGTCCAGTTCAAGCTGGTCAACACGGGTACCGCGACCTACACCGACAGCCCCGGCAACGGTGCCCAGATCACCGACGCCGACGGCCAGCAGTTCGAAACCACCTTCGCCGACATCACCGCGGGCCCCTCCATGTCCAGCGACGTGAGGCTGAAGCCCGGCGCCAAGGCGTTGGGGTGGCTCGTCTTCGAAGTCCCCAAGACCTCCAAGGCGGCCACCGTGCAGTTCACCATGGACTCCGGAATGGCCGACCAGACCGGCGAATGGAAGCTGTCCTGACCCCAACCGGCGACCCGCCCGGCAACCGGCACCCCTGCCGACACGAACCCGCAGGCAGGGGGCCGGCACCCTGGGGGGTTTCGTTGAAGAGCACGCGCCAATACGGTGGCCCGGTGACGTCGATCAAGAAGTTCCAGGTCACCTTCGACTGCGCAGAACCGGAGCGCCTCGCCCGCTTCTGGTGCGAGGTGCTGGGGTACGTCGTACCGCCGCCGCCCGAGGGTTTTGCCACGTGGGACGATTTCAAGCGCTCGCAGCCACCCGAGCAGCAGGACGCGTGGTTCGCCTGCATCGACCCCTCAGGCGTGGGTCCGCGACTGTACTTCCAGCGCGTCCCCGAAGGGAAGGCCGCCAAGAACCGGGTACACCTTGACGTGCGGGTCGGCACCGGACTCGTGGGTGCAGAGCGCCTCGCCGCACTCGAGGCCGAGTGCGCGCGGCTGGTCCCGCTCGGGGCCGTACATGTGCGAACGCTGTACGACGGCAATGATGCGTGCATCCCGATGCTGGACATCGAGGGCAACGAGTTCTGCATCGACTGAGAGTGCCCAGGCCGTGAAAATGCCCCTGGCCTGCGTCGAAAACGCAGACCAGGGGCAGGATCACGTGACCTACTTCTTCTTGCCCTGGTTCTTGACCGCCTCGATCGCCGCTGCGGCCGCCTCGGGGTCGAGGTACTTGCCGCCGGCGGTGACCGGCTTGAAGTTCTCGTCCAGCTCGTAGTACAGCGGGATGCCCGTCGGGATGTTCAGGCCCGCGATGTCGGCGTCGGAGATGCCGTCCAGGTGCTTGACCAGGGCGCGCAGCGAGTTGCCGTGGGCCGCGACCAGGACCGTGCGGCCGGCCAGGAGGTCGGGGACGATGTCGTCGAACCAGTACGGAAGCATCCGGTGGACGACGTCCTTCAGGCACTCCGTCTTCGGGCGCAGCTCGGGCGGGAGCGTGGCGTAGCGCGGGTCGTCGAACTGGGAGAACTCCGAGTCGTCCGCGAGCGGGGGCGGCGGGGTGTCGTACGAGCGGCGCCAGAGCATGAACTGCTCCTCGCCGAACTCGGCCAGCGTGGCCGCCTTGTCCTTGCCCTGGAGGGCGCCGTAGTGGCGTTCGTTCAGGCGCCAGCTGCGGTGGACCGGGATCCAGTGGCGGTCCGCGGCCTCGAGGGCCAGCTGGGCCGTGCGGATCGCGCGCTTCTGGAGGGACGTGTGGACCACGTCGGGGAGGAGGTCGGCGTCCTTCAGGAGCTCGCCACCGCGGACTGCCTCCTTCTCGCCCTTCTCGTTGAGGTTGACGTCCACCCAGCCGGTGAACAGGTTCTTCGCGTTCCACTCGCTCTCGCCGTGGCGGAGGAGGATCAGCTTGTACGGTGCGTCGGCCATGAGTCAGAGCGTAATCCACGCGTTCGGAGCACCGTCCCGGCCGACCGGTGGGTGGACCGCCCACGGCATCTGTTAATTGAGTGGCCGGCGGAAGATCCCCGTCTGTAAGTTGTGCTTGCCGCGCGAGCCACTTACCACTGGGGGTCTTGTCATGTTCGCCACCCGTCTCCGACGTGCCGCCCGGGAGAGCGTCTCCGGGCTACCCCGTGAGTTCTGGTGGCTGTGGACCAGCACCCTCGTCAACCGGCTCGGCGCCTTCGTGGCCACCTTCATGGCCCTCTACCTCACCCTCGACCGCGGCTACTCCGCCTCCTACGCCGGTCTCGTCGCCTCGCTGCACGGGCTGGGCGGCGTCGTCTCCTCGCTGGGCGGCGGGGTGATGGCCGACCGGCTCGGCAGGCGGCCGACCCTGCTCATCGCCCAGTCGGCCACGGCCGTCTCCGTCGCGGTGCTCGGCTTCATGACGGGCCCCGTCGCCATCGCCGCGGTCGCCTTCCTCGTCGGCATGGCCTCCAACGCCTCGCGGCCCGCCGTACAGGCGATGATGGCCGACATCGTCCGGCCCGAGGACCGGGTGCGGGCCTTCTCCCTCAACTACTGGGCCATCAACCTCGGGTTCGCCGTCTCCTCCATGGCCGCCGGGTTCATCGCCGAGTTCAGCTATCTCGCCGGCTTCCTCATCGAGGCCGGGATGACCCTGGCCTGCGCGCTCGTCGTCTTCCTCAAGGTGCCGGAGTCCCGGCCGACGGCACACGTGAAGGAGAAGGACGGCGCCGTCGGTCTCGGCACCGTGCTGCGGGACGGGCGGTACATGGCCGTCGTCGGGCTGTCCTTCCTGGTCGCCCTCGTCTTCCAGCAGGGGTCCGTGGGACTGCCGGTGGCCATGGGGCGGGCCGGGTTCTCGCCCGCCGACTACGGCGTCGCCATCGCCGTCAACGGCATCCTGATCGTCGCCCTGCAGATCCCGGTCACCCGGTTCATCGAGCACCGCGACCCGCGCACCCTGCTGGTCGTCTCCTCGCTGCTCGCCGGCTACGGCTTCGGGCTCACGGCCTTCGCCGGCTCGGTCGGCGTCTTCATGGTCACCGTGTGCGTCTGGACCCTCGCCGAGATCGTCAACGCCCCGACCCAGACCGGACTCGTGGTCCGGCTGTCCCCCGTGCACGGGCGCGGCCGCTACCAGGGCGTGTACACGCTGTCCTGGTCCGTCGCCGCGCTGGTCGCCCCGCTGATGTCCGGCGCGGTGATCGACCGCTGGGGCGCGGAGTGGCTGTGGGGAATGTGCGCGGTGGTGGGGACGGTCGCGGGGGCGGGGTACGGGGTGCTCATGCGGGGGCTGCCGAAGGAGAGCCCGGCGATGACGTCCCCGCGGGCGGACACCGGGCCCGAGGTCCGTACCGCCTGAGAGAGTCGTCCCCTGCCGAAACCCGGCCACTCCCCGCCCCGCGCCGAGAACATCACAGGACGGGGCGGGAAGTGGGGCACGACGCCGCCGTCAGCTGCCGTCGGTCCGATCGAAAATGGATCCGACCTTGCCGAAACCGGACGAGCCCTGGCCGGGAGACATGCCCTGGCCGGGATCGGACGAGCCGTGGGAGGTGTTCCCGAAATCACCTCCGACGCTGCTCGTCCCTCCGACGTTCCCCATGTCGTCGTTGTCGTCGGCGAGGGCCTGGGCCGCGCCTCCGAGCAGAACGGTTCCGGCCAGAGCGATGGCGGCCAGCACGGTACGTGCACGCATAAGCGTCTCCTTCGGTCGGTTTGCGGTCGCCACAGGTATGCCGCCGGCCCCGGTGCGAGATGCGGTGTCGTGCACACAAGCACTCGAACAGGCGGCGCACATGGCGCCGACCGTGTCGGAGCCCCCGGCCGGGGAGACGCCGGGATATGACCGAGCCCCCCACCGGGAGTTCTCCACCGGCAGGGGGCTCGTGCAGCGATCGGAACGATCGGAGCGCTCAGAACTCTCAGAAGGCGAGGTTGACGCCGATCTGGTGGGGCTGGCCGAGGGCGCCCAGCACCTGGCCCTGGACGGCGCCGAGCTGGGACAGCGCGTCGGCGCTGCTCAGGGTGGTGGAGTCGGCGGTGAGGCTGGCCTCGGGGCTCAGGCCACCGGAGACGGTGTCGAGCTCGGCGTCGGTGATCTCGAGAGTCTGGATCTGGGGAGCGGCGTTCATGGTGAAACTGCCCTTCGCATGGTGGTCCACAAGGGGAAGCGGCCCCCCTGGGGACAGACGGCGGGCCGCGGCCGCAGGCGTGCGCCATCCCTTTCAGGACACCTGGCGCAATCCCGGCGGTGCGAGCGATCAAACCACGGAGCCTGCCGGGCATCCAGTCAACCACCGCTCCCTCCGGTCCAGTTGGCTCCGGCAGGTGACTCATCCGTGCGGGTACGGTCACGCGTTGGGGCCAGTTCCTCCACATGCGGCGCCGTACAGGCGGGGCACAGCTCTTGCCATGTCCGCGCCGACCAGGACAAGTCCACACCAACGGAATCCGCCAGACCCACGGTTGCGGACGCGCTGTGCAGATTCGGTTCACGGATGAAATCGGCCCCCGGGCCGGGCTCCCGGCAGGCGCCGGGGCGAGCCCACCCCGCCCAGCCGGTGACCCAGGTCACACTCGGCCCCGTCACATCTCCCCGGAGCGATGCGTCAGTGAGGTGCAGCCATCGGAAACCACGCGCAGACCACACGGGAGGACACCATGGACGCTCGTCTGAACCTCTTCACCAACCCGGTCACCGGCAAGTTCTTCAAGCACATCAACTCGGCGGGGAAGATCGTCTCGGACTCCGCCCTGCCCGCCGCGACGCAGGAGCTGGTGAAGATCCGGGCCAGCCAGATCAACGGGTGCGCGATGTGCACCGACATGCACACCAAGGACGCCACCGCCGCCGGGGAGACGGCGCAGCGGCTGCATCTGGTCGCGACCTGGCGGGAGGCCAAGGTGTTCAGCGAGGCCGAGCGGGCCGCGCTGGAGCTGACGGAGCAGGGCACCCGCATCGCCGACGCGGCCGGCGGCGTCCCGGACGAGGTCTGGGCGAACGCCGCCAAGCACTACGACGAGGACCAGCTGGCCGCGATCGTCGCGCTGATCGCCCTGATCAACGCCTACAACCGCGTCAACGTCATCGTCCAGCAGCCCGCCGGCGACTACCGGCCCGGCATGTTCGACCGACCGTGACCAGGAGCCTCAGGGGTGCATCCGTGCGTCCTTGAGGACCTTGTCCACTCCGTTGCGGGGGCCGTACACCGCCAGCCCCACCAGGTCCAGCTCCGCCGCCGGGACGGCGCGGACCGCCGCGCGGTTGTCCCGGTCGTTGCCCGTGGCGAACAGGTCCGAGGTGAAGACGGCCCGGGGCAGGGCGCGGTCCAGTGCCCTGCCGTGGGCCGCCTTCAGGGTCTCCTTCGAGCCCTCGAAGACCAGCACCGGCTGGCGGAACATGGGCAGGTACGACACCCCGTCCGCGTCCTCGTAGGGCTCGCCGATCACCTCGGGGACCGTCGCGCCCAGGCCGCTGACCAGGAACGCGGTGACGTTGAGCCGCTGCCAGGGCTCCAGGTCCTCGCGCAGCAGCACGGCGATCTTCGTGTCGAAACGGATGGGTTCAGCGCTCATGGAACGAGACTGCCGACTGCCGTACGACGCCGTCTTGTACGTTGTTTGCATGGCCGCCCGCCAGGAAGTCAGCGCGTGGCGTCCCCGTGTGCCGGGCGTCACCGAGGTCTTCCACGCCCACTTCACCGAGTACGCCTACCCGATGCACGTCCACGACGCCTGGACGCTGCTCATCGTGGACGACGGCGCCGTACGGTACGACCTGGAGCGGCACGAACACGGCACCCCGCACGACACCGTCACGCTGCTCCCGCCGCACGTGCCGCACAACGGCTCCCCGGCCACCCCGGACGGCTTCCGCAAACGCGTGGTCTACCTCGACAGCAGCCGGCTCGGCGAGGATCTCATCGGGCGGGCCGTCGACACGCCCGATCTGCGCGATCCGGTGCTGCGGCTGCGCGTCGGGCAGCTGCACTCCGCCCTCGCGCGGCCCGGCGACGAACTGGAGGCGGAGAGCAGGCTGACCCTCGTCGGGGAGCGGTTGCGCGGCCATCTGCGGCGGACGGACGGCCCGGCACCCCGCCCAGATCCCGTGCTCGCCCGTTCGCTGCGGGAACTGCTCGACGCCCGGGTCGTCGACGGTCTCTCGCTGGAGGAGGCGGCGCGCCTGCTGCACGCCCATCCCGCCCATCTGGTGCGGGCGTTCAGCGGCGCGTACGGCATCGCCCCGCACCGGTACCTGATGTCGCGCCGGGTCGGGCAGGCGCGGCGGCTGCTGCTGGACGGGCTGGCGCCGGGCGAGGTGGCCTCGGCCGCCGGGTTCTACGACCAGGCCCATCTCACCCGGCACTTCAAGAAGCTGGTCGGGGTGCCCCCCGGGCGCTATCGCAGCAGCTCGCGCTGAGCCTCGTACAGATTGCGCGGGCGTACGGCGTCCGTCGTGCCGTAGAGCTCCAGGCGGGAGTGCAGGTCGCCGGCGAAGTCGGGGACGTCGATCTGGTCGAACTCGGTCACCGTGCCGAGGCCGACGGTCGCCGAGTACGGGGCCAGGCCGTCGATCTTCATCAGGCCCGCGCGGCCGTTGGTGACCCTGATGTTCCAGTGGGTGAACCGGGCGCCGAAGAGCGGGCCCGCGCTGGCGTCCCCGCCGTGGCGGCCGTTGTTGTTCACCGTGATGTCCGTGCGGACGTCGGCGAAGGGCAGGCCGCGGTGGCTGTCGAAGGTGCCCATCTGCATCTCGCCGCGCGACCAGACGTTGTGGGAGGAGAGTCCTTCGACGTTGATGCCGTGGAGCTGGGTGTTCGGCGGGGCCGGGACCGTGCGCTGTTCGATGGTGAAGTCCTCGATCAGGTTGTCGTGGGAGCCCTCTCGGCAGAAGTACGGGTGGTGCGAGCCGCGGCCGGCCACCCGGGTGCGGCGCAGGGTGCAGGCGGAGGCGGCGACGAGGCCGAAGCCGTTGTCCACGTCGGACACCGTGACGTCGTCCACCCAGCAGTCGTACGCGCACTGCAGGACCACACCGTTGTAGCCCTTGTCGAGCAGGTGCGGGGACTGCGGGGTCTCGACCGCCCGCAGGGTGAGCCCCTCGACCCCCGCACCGGTCAACTCGGGGACGTGGGTGGTCAGTTGCGGGTTCCACTCCGGGCGTACGTCGAGCGGGAGGGGACGTTCGAGGGTGATCCGGCGGCCACGGACGCGGGCGACGCGCACCGGCCACTCGTAGGGGACGTACGACAGCAGCTTGGTCTTGTCGTCCCAGTAGTACGCCGCCGGTCCCGGGCCGCCGCCCGCCATGTGCTGCAGGAGGGTGTGCGCGGGGTCGTCGGCGAGGCGGAGGAGGACGAGGCGGCCGGGGTGCAGCCCTTCCGGATCGGCGACGGTGACCGTCCACGAGCCCCGCCGGGCCGGCTCCACCGCCGTCAGCGGCGCCCACTCGTCCCGCTTGTTGCCGGTCCAGCCCTCGAAGGGCCAGGCCCGGGACCGGATCGCGGCCACCAGGGAGTCCCAACGGGCCCTCGGCGCCAGCCAGATGAGCCCGCCGGCCCAGGACCACGCCGACTTGTCGCCGCCGTAGCGGGAGCCGTAGACGCCGATCAGCTCGGTGAGGGACTTCGTCGCGTACAGCGTCGTACGGCCGCTGCCGGCCCCGCGCAGGACGACGCCCGAGTCGCCGATGCGGATCAGGTCGTCGATGCGGAAGGTGCCGGGCGGGATGGTGACCGTGCCACCGCCGGCCCTTCCGGCGGCGGCGATGGCACGGTTGATCGCGGGGGCGCAGTCGGTGGTGCCGTCGGGTACGGCGCCGTACTCGGTGACGTCGGCGAAGTGACGGGGGCGGGGGAAGCGGTCGGCTCCGGCGCGGTGACCGGCGCGGCCGACGTAGGGAATCTGGGGGTGGGTGAACGGAGAGCGGACGAACTCCCCCCAGACGGACGGGACTTCACCCTGTCCGGTCGCCGCCCCGTCCGCCGCGTCACCCGTCCGCGCCGCAGCCTCGGCCGTTGTCGTCGCCG
The DNA here is from genome assembly GCF_020819595.1 of Streptomyces barringtoniae. Classification (GTDB taxonomy): domain Bacteria; phylum Actinomycetota; class Actinomycetes; order Streptomycetales; family Streptomycetaceae; genus Streptomyces; species Streptomyces barringtoniae. The sequence continues at coordinate 36,019 of NZ_JAJHNP010000023.1, read as the reverse complement.
CGGTCGCCGCGGTCGCACCGAGCGCCACGGCCGTGGCGGCGGCCAGCAGGGTCCGTCTCGTGAGGTGCGTGCTGCTCATGTCCACCCGCCCCTTCATATTCATACATATGAACGACGTTCAGGAATGCGTCGGCGGTGAGCATGCCACTGCCCACAGGGTGGAGGGAAGGGGTCGTGCAGTACGTCAGTCCGTCGGGCGCTCGATCAGGTGCCTGAACGCGTCCAGGTTGCGCGTGGACTCGCCGCGGGACACCCGCCAGGCGTACTCCTTGCGGATGGAGGAGGCGAAGCCCAGTTCCAGGAGGGTGTTGAAGGCGCCGTCGGCCGCTTCCAGGACCTGGCCGAGGAGGCGGTCGATCTCGTCGGGGGTGACGCAGGCGAGGGGCAGGCGGGCGGTGACGTAGATGTCGCCGAGGCTGTCGACGGCGTAACTCACGCCGTACAGCCTGAGGTTGCGCTCGAGGAGCCAGCGGTGGACGCCCGCCTCGTTCTCGTCGGGGTGGCGGACGACGAAGGCGTTGAGCGACAGGGAGTGGCGGCCCACGAGGAAGGAGACCGTCGTGGAGAGCTTGCGGGTGCCGGGGAGCTTGACCACGTAGTTCCCGGGCTCGGGGCTCTCCCACTCCAGTTCGGCGTCCTTCAGAACGCCTTCCAGGACCTGCCCGGCCTTCTCGACATCACCCATGCTGGGAGCGTACGCGACGGCGGTGGGACTGGGTCGCGGCCGTGTAGACGTCGGCGGTCTCGGCGGCGGCCCGGTCCCAGCCGAAGGACTGCGCGTGCCGGGCGGCGGCCGCGCCCATGCTCGCCGGGAGGGACGGCTCGTCGACGAAACGCTCCAGCACGCGCGCGTAGTCGGCGGGATGGTGGCCGTGCACCAGGAAGCCGGTCTCGCCGTCGCGCACCGCCACCGGCAGCCCGCCGACGGAGGCCGCGAGCACCGGTGTGCCGGCCGCCTGGGCCTCTATGGCGACCAGCCCGAAGGACTCGCTGTAAGACGGCATGACCAGCACCGACGCGGCCCGGAACCAGTCCGCGAGCTGCTCCTGGCCGACCGGCGGACGGAACCGTACGACGTCCGCGATGCCGAGCCGGGCGGCGAGCTTCTGCAGCCCCTCCGGCTTGGCGAGCCCGCTGCCGCTCGGTCCGCCGACGACCGGGACGAGGATGCGGGAGCGGAGCTCCGGGCGCTCCTCCAGCAGCACGGCCACCGCGCGCAGCAGGATGTCCGGGGCCTTCAGGGGCTGGATGCGGCCCGCGAAGAGCGGGATCAGGGCGTCCGGAGGCAGTCCCAGGCGGGCGCGGGCCGCCGCGCGGCCGTCGGCGGGGCGGAAGCGGTCGAGGTTGACGCCCGGGTGGACGACGGCGACCTTCGCGGGGTCGGCGGCGTAGTGCCGCACCAGCTCGTCGGCCTCCTCGGCGGTGTTGGCGATGAGCCGGTCGGCGGCGGCCACGATCTGCGTCTCGCCGATGACGCGGGCGGCGGGCTCGGGGGTGTCGCCGTCGGCCAGGTTGGCGTTCTTGACCTTGGCCATGGTGTGCATGGCGTGCACCAGGGGGACGCCCCAGCGCTGGGCCGCGAGCCAGCCGACGTGGCCGGAGAGCCAGTAGTGGGAGTGGACGAGGTCGTAGTGGCCGGGGCGGTGACCGGCCCAGGCCTGCATCACGCCGTGCGTGAAGGCGCACAGCTGGGCCGGCAGGTCCTCCTTGGCGAGGCCCTCGTAGGGGCCGGCGTCGACGTGCCGGACGAGGACGCCGGGGGCCAGCTCGACCGTGGGCGGCAGACCGCCCGCCGTGGCCCTGGTGAAGATCTCGACCTCGATGTTGATGGCGGCGAGCCGCTGGGCCAGCTCCACGATGTAGACGTTCATGCCGCCGGCGTCGCCGGTGCCGGGCTGGTGGAGCGGGGAGGTGTGCACGGAGAGCATGGCGACGCGGCGGGGCTTGCGGTGCAGTCGTAGCCGTGACGCGGCCGACGGGGAGCGTCGCCCGAGCCTGCTGACGTACTGGCTCACCTGGCGGTCCTCTCCTTGCTGCGGGCATGCCGGACGGAGGACCGACCTCGCCCTCCACGCAGGTGCAACAGCGGCAGGGGGCCGGGTCATTTCCACATCAAGCCGCTTTACCCAATCATGACCTTCGCTCCAGCGGTCGCAGAGGGATGCCCAAGCCTGCATCAAGCCCTCGCGGAGACCGGTACCGCCGACAACACTCCGGCGCCCGCCGGTACGCCGGTGACGCAGGTCGTGGCCGCCGACGGCATCGCCATCACCGCCCGACCCGACGCTCTCGCTGCTCCGACCGCCCGACCCGACCAGCCAACCGCCACCGAGACCGCCACCCGGCCCGACCAGCTCCGCCACTGACATCACCCTCGGCCCCGGCCAGCCGCCCCTCACCGAGGCCGCCACCCGACCCCACGCCCACCCTGTCCCGACCGACCAGCCACCCACCACCAACTCCAGCACTCAGCCCGGCGCTCGTGCTGATCCGGCCACCGGCCCGACCAGCCACCCGCCACCGACACCGCCACCCAGCCCGCCGCTCACGTCGATCCATCCGCCCGCCGCTGACACCGCTGCCCAGCCCGCCGCCCGCGCCGATCCGGCCGCCCAGCCCGGCCGGCCGCCCGCCGCGGACACCGCCCGCCCGCGCCGATCCGGCCGCCGGGCCCGGTCGGTGCCCGTCGCTGGTGGACCGCCCGTCTCCGTCGGCGCACGCGGCCGGGACGCCGCCCGTCCCCATCGGCGCCCGTCGGCCGGGGCACCGTCCGTCCCCGTCGGCGGGCGGGGTGCTGCCGGTCGCTGCCCGCTTACCCTCGTAGGCATGACAGCCCGCGCAGCCTCCCGCCCCGTGGGAACGGTGACGCGCGGGACGACCAATCCCAACCGGCTGCGTCGTATGGACCGCTGGATCGCGGCGACGCACGGTGCCGAGCTGCGGCGCGCCGGGGACCCGGTGGCGATCGACCTCGGTTACGGCGCCGCCCCGTGGACCGCCGTCGAACTGCTCGGCCGGCTGCGGACCGCCGCTCCGCGCACCCGTGTCGTCGGCGTCGAGATCGAACCGGAGCGGGTCGCGGCCGCGCGGCCGTACGAGCGGGAGGGGCTGGCCTTCCGGCACGGCGGCTTCGAGGTGCCCGTGCCGGGGCGGCCGATGCTGATCCGGGCCGCCAACGTGCTGCGCCAGTACGACGAGGCCGAGGTAGCCGCCGTGTGGGAGCGGCTGTGCGCGCGGCTCGCCCCGGCCGGCGCCGGCTCGCGCGGCGGGCTGCTGGTCGAGGGCACGTGCGACGAGATCGGGCGGCGGCACGTGTGGGTGGCGCTCGGCCCGGAGGGGCCGCGGACCGTCACGTTCGCCACCCGGCTGGGTTCGCTGGAGCGGCCCTCCGACCTCGCCGAACGGCTGCCGAAGGCGCTGATCCACCGGAACGTCCCCGGTGAGCCGGTGCACGCGTTCCTGCGCGACTTCGACCGCGCCTGGGCCGCCGCCGCGCCCTACGCCTCCTACGGCGCCCGGCAGCGCTGGCTGCGCACGGTGCGGGACCTGACGGCCGACTGGCCGGTGACGGACTCCCCCGCCCGCTGGCGGCAGGGGGAAATGACGGTGGCGTGGAAGGCGTTGGCGCCGCGCGGCTGAGTTCACCCGTTCGGGGAAGCCGGAACGGAACGATCTCCGGGGTCCGTTCGTCACACCGGCGGGGAGATCGTCAGGCCGGGGCCGACACAAGGGGGCACCTCTGTCGTTTTTCGTCGCGGCATGGCACCATCCCCGGGGCACAGTAAGTTACTGACGGTAAATCAGCTTTGGGGGCATCTGTGATGGGCTGGGGCAAGCGCAGCATCCTCTCGGCCGCCGTGACCGTGGTCTGCGCGGTGACCGTACTGGCAGCGCCCGGCACGGCCTTCGCCGGCCCGGCACCCACTCCCAGCACCTCCCCGACTCCCGCGCCGGGCAAGGATCTCGAGAAGGTCCGCGAGAAGCTCGACAAGCTGTACCACGCCGCGGCCGTCGCCACCGACGCCTACAACGCGGCCGAGGAGAGGACCAAGAAGCAGTCCGCCCAGATCGTCGCGCTGGCCAAGCAGATCGACCAGGGGCAGCAGAGGCTCGCGAGACTCAAGGACCAGGCGGGCGCCGCCGCCCGCGCCCAGTACCGCACCGGCGGCATCCCGCCCACCGCCCAGTTCCTGCTCAGCGACGACCCCGGACAGGTCCTCGACGGGGCCGGACTGGTGCTCCAGGGCCAGCGGGCGACGAAGTCGCTGATGAGCGAACTGAGCAGCACCCAGAGGCAGTTGCAGGCGTACGCCGACGACGCGGCCGCGCAGTGGCAGAAGCTGGACGCCGAGCGCACGGCCAAGGCGACGGCCAAGAAGAAGATCCAGCAGCAGATCGCCGCCGCCGAGAAGCTGGAGTCCGAGCTGGAGAAGAAGGACCGGGAGCGGCTCGCCCGGCTGGAGGACCAGGCCGCGCTGAAGGCGCAGACCGACTGGCTGGACACCGGCATCCTGAAGAAGATCCACGGCACGGCCTCCGCACAGGGCGAGAAGGCGGTCGCGTTCGCCGCCGCCCAGCTCGGCAAGCCCTATGTGTGGGGCGCCGAGGGCCCGAAGTCCTACGACTGCTCCGGCCTCACCTCCCAGGCCTGGGCGGCGGCCGGCCACCCCATCCCGCGCACCTCGCAGGAGCAGTGGCAGCAGCTCAAGCACGTCGACATCAAGGACATGCGCCCCGGCGACCTCGTCATCTACTTCGACGACGCCAGCCATGTCGCCATCTACGTCGGTGACGGCGCGATCATCCAGGCCCCGCGCCCCGGGCGGACGGTGACGGTCGCGGGCGCCGGCTCGATGCCGATCCTGGGTGTCGTACGGCCGGACGCGTGAGCCAGGTCATCGCACGCGTGAGCCAGGTCATCTCCGGCCATGCCTGCGTGATGTGCGCCATGTGACCCACTCCACCACCAACCCCCGCGCAAACCCGAGCCGGACGTGAGCTTCGTCATCCCCGCTCGTCCGGCGGCCTGTCCAACTGCGGTATAGAACGCGGCATATGACAACGGCCTGCGCCGGAGCGACGCGGCTCACACCATTCCATCGGGGTGGGAGCACCCGCTATGGTCCCCGTCGGTGGCATCGAGACCCTCGGCGCCACCATGCCCTCGGGGGGAGGGAAGGAACCAAGAGATGCCCGTACCCGTACCGCGGCAGAGAGCGATCCCGGCCGTGGAGAGTGGTCAGGCGCAGGCCGCCACCGCAGGCGGCCCCCTCAAGGAAGAGGCCCACCGCGACGCCGCGCCCACGACCGGCACCGGCGCCACTCTCACCCTGCTGCTGATCGAGGACGACCCGGCGGGCTCGCCCATCGTGCCCGACCTGCTGGACTCGGCCGGCAAGCCCATCCGTGTCCGCACCGCCCGTAACCTCACCGAGGCCGAGCGGCTGCTCACCGACGACGTCCACTGCATCCTGCTGGACCTGGCCCTGCCGGCGCCGGGCGGCAGCGACGCCGACGACGAGCTGGCCGTGCTCAAGCACGTGCTCCGGCTCGCGCCCCGGCATGCCGTGCTCGCGCTGACCGCCTCCGGCGACGCCGAGCGTGGTACCGAGGCCGTGCGCGTGGGCGCGCAGGACTACCTCTTCCGGGACGAGCTGGACGGCCGGCTGCTGAGCCGTGCCATCCGGTACGCGGTGGAGCGGAAACGTTCCGACACGGCCGAGCGGCGGCTGGCGGAGGGCCGGCTGCGCGCGCAGGAGAACCGGCGCCTGGAGCGCGGCCTGCTGCCCACCCCGCTGCTGGACGGCTCCTCGCTGCGCTTCGCGGCCCGCTACCGCCCCGGCCGCTCACGCGCGCTGCTCGGCGGCGACTTCTACGACGCCGTCCGCACCCCCGACGGCACCGTGCACGCCATGATCGGCGACGTCTGCGGCCACGGCCCGGACGAGGCCGCGCTCGGCGTGGAGCTGCGCATCGCCTGGCGGGCGCTGACGCTGGCCGGGCTGTGCGGGGACGAGCTGCTGGGCACGCTGCAGCAGGTGCTCGAGCACGAGCGGGCCGACGAGGAGATCTTCGCGACCCTGTGCACGGTGGACATCGCGCCCGACGGCCGCCGCGCGGGCCTGTGCCTGGCCGGGCATCCTGCCCCGCTGCTCGCCCGCCCCGGCCGGCAGGCCCGGCTGCTGCCGTACGACAACAACGGCCCCGCCCTCGGCCTGCTGCCCGGCGCCCGCTGGCCGCGGATGCAGGTGGAGCTGGGTTCCGAGTGGAGCCTGATGCTCTACACCGACGGCCTGATCGAGGGCCGGGTCGGCGAGGGCGGCGAGCGGCTCGGCCAGGACGGGATGGTGTCGATGATCCGCCGGCAGCTCTCGGAGGGGCTGCGCGGTGAGGCGCTGCTGCGGGCCGCGGTGAGTGAGGTCCGGGACCTCAACGGGGGCGAGCTGACGGACGACGTCGCGGTGGTTCTGCTGGATCGGACGCCGTAACCGGAGTCTCGGCCGTAGGGGTGCTCAGCGGCCGCCGTTCCAGGGGCCGTAGGGACCGTCGCTGCTGCTGCCCCGTCCCCGGCGCCGGAACCCTCTGCCCCCGGAGACCTGCTGGAGCGCGGGCCGTACGTCCACGAAGAAGACGATCGAGGCGACCAGGCCCGCGAGCTGCAGGAACAGCATGGGCACGAACAGGTTCACGGCGACCGCGATGCCCAGGATGATCAGCCAGAAGCCCTTGTTCTGCTTGTCCGCGGCGCGGTACGCGTCATCGCGGAAGATCGCCGCCATCACGAACGCCACGATGGCGAGCGCCAGCATGGCGGTGAAGATCAGCCACATCACTCCGCCGACCGCCGTCATCAGCACAATGCCCACCACCCGAGTCGAGTCGTCCGTACAGCCACCGTACCCGTACAACGGGCCGGACACCCCCAAGGTGCCCGGCCCGCTGTCATCTCGTGATCCCGCCGCGGGTCACTTGGCCGGCGGGGTCGTCTTCTTCGCGGTGGTGGACTTGCGGGGGGCCGGCGCCTTCTTCGCCACCGGCTTCTTCTCGGCGGGCTCGGCCGCGGCCTCGGCCGGCTTCGGCTCGTCAGCGGCCTCGGTCTCGGCCGGCTCGGGCCTGCCCTCGACGACGATCGCGAAGTCCTCGATCTCCTCGGCGGCCTCGCCGCGCCAGCTCTTCACGGCCTGCTCGCCGTGCTCGGCGACCTTCTCGTAGGTCTCGCGGGCCTTGACGGCGTACTCGGCGGCGACGCCGACACCGCGCAGGGCGAGGTCCTGGGCCTGCTCGCCCAGCTTCTTCAGGTCGACGTCGAGGGTGCCGATGAACTCGTTGACCTTGGTCTGGAGGGTCTCCTGCGCCTCCTTGGCCCGGGCGGCGGCCTTCTCCTGCACGGCCTTGGGGTCGGTGTTGCGCACGGCCTCGATGCGGGCCGGCGCCTCGGCGCGCAGCTGCTCGACCAGGGCGGGCACCTTCTTGGCCTGCTGGAGGGCGAGGTCGGCGGTGCCGGCGGCGAAGTAGAGCGGGGTCGGGTCGCTGAGGGTCTTGCGCAGGTCGTCGGTGATGGCCATGGTGATCTGGTCCTCCCGGATTCGCGTTCGGCTGAGGTTGGTGTGGTCCGCGGTGGGAGCCGGCGCCCTGGTCCGGTTATCCGGCCGTCCGCCGCGGGCCTGCATCGGCATCGTGTCCGCCGGCCGTGCCGGTGCCGGGCACGGCGGTGCCGTCGGTGTCCGTTTCCTGTGCGCCGTCCTCGTCGTCGGCGGACTCGCCGATCCCGAATCCGTTCTCTTTCCGGAAGGACTCGTAGATCTGGAGCAGCACCTGCTTCTGCCGCTCGTTGAGCGAGGGATCGGCGAGGATGACCGCCCGGGTCTCCACTTCGTCCCGGTCCCGCTCGGCGTCGAGGATCCCGGCGCGGACGTACAGCGTCTCGGCGGAGATGCGCAGGGCCTTGGCGACCTGCTGGAGCACCTCCGCGCTGGGCTTGCGCAGCCCGCGCTCGATCTGGCTCAGGTAGGGATTGGACACCCCGGCGGCGTCGGCGAGCTGCCGCAGCGACAGCTGAGCGTTCCGCCGCTGCTCGCGCAGGTACTCACCGAGGTTGCCGACGTTCAGCGATGCCATGCCTCCACCATGCCCCACCTTCGCTAACAATTGCAAGCACCCGCTTGCAAAAGTGTCGCGGGGCATGCCGGCCCGTGGTGCCGGTGCTCTCGCGCTTGGCGGTCAGGACGGCTGGACCCGGTCGAAGAGGGCGAGGGCTTCGGCGGGGTCCGGGCTCACGAGGCGCTCCAGACCGGCCGTCGTGATCTTCGCCCACCTGCCGGCCCGTGCCCACATGCGTTCCTCGAAGGCGCGGACGGCCTCGTCCAGATCTCCGGGGCCGGCGGCGATGGACTCGGCGAGTTCGGCGCCTTCCAGCATCGCGAGGTTCGCGCCTGCCCCCAGTGGGGGCATCAGGTGGGCGGCGTCGCCCAGGAGCGTCACCCCGGGGACGTGGGTCCAGGTGTGGGACACGGGCAGGACGTAGAGGGGGCGGTGGACGAAAGCGGTGCCGTGGCGGAGGAGGTCGAGGACGGGAGCGGCCCAGCCGTCGAACAGAGCCAGCAGGCTCGACCGCACGGCCTCGACGTCGGCCAGGTCCAGGTCCGTGTGCCAGTCCAGCGGAGCGCGGAACTGGGCGTACACCTTGACGTGGCCGCCGCTGTTGCGTTGGGCGACGAGCTTTCGGTTCACGCCGTACACAGCCACGGAACCGTCGCCGACCAGCCGGGCGAGGCCGGGGTGGCGGGTGTCGACGTCGTCCAGGGAGGTCTCGACCGTGGTGACGCCGGTGTAGTGCGGCGTCACCGGAGAGACTGCCGGGCGGGTCCGGGACCAGGCGCCGTCCGCGCCGACCACGAGGTCGAACGTCTCCTGCCGCCCGTCCTCGAAATGGACCAGTACGCCGTCCCCGGTCCCCGGCACCACCTGCGTCACGCCCCGCCCCCACTGGACGTCGAGAGGGCCGAGCAGCAGGTCACGGAGTTGCCCGCGGTCGATCTCGGGATTGGCCCAGTCGCCTGGACCGGGTCGCCAGTCGCGCAGGACGGTCCCGGCCGTGTCCAGGATGCGCATGGCCTGCCCCTCGGGACGGGACAGCGCCTGGAACTCCGCCAGCAGCCCCGCCTTGTCCAGTGCGAGCTGGCCCAGCCTTTCGTGCAGGTCCAGCGTGCCGCCCGGCGGGCGGGCGTCGGGGGCGGGATCGCGTTCGAGGACGGCAACGGGATGGTCATGGCGGTGCAGGACACGGGCGAAGGCAAGGCCGGCAGGGCCACTCCCGACCACGGCGATACGATGTCTCATGTCGATACACTGTATTTCCACAATACAGTGCATCGCAACAGTACGATGTGGCCATGACTGTGTGGGACCGGCCCGAGCCGCCGACTCGCCCCGCGCCGCTCGACCGGGAGCGGATCGTCACCGCCGCCATCGCGCTGGCCGACGAGGGCGGGCTGGAGGCGGTGTCGTTGCGCAAGGTCGCCGCCCGGCTGAACGCCGGCCCGATGCGACTGTACGGATACATCTCCACCAAGGAGGAGCTGTTCGACCTCATGGTGGACGAGGTCCAGGCCGAGATTCTCCCCGCGGAGCAGTCCGATGACTGGCGGGAGGCGCTGCGCGTCCTCGCCCACCGCACCAGGCAGGCCGCCCTCCGTCACGAATGGCTGGCCGACCTGCTCGGCGGCCGCCCGACCCTGGGCCCGAACGGCCTCGCGGTGACCGAGGCCAAGCTGGCCGCCCTCGACGGCCTCGCCGACGTCGACACCGTCATGCGCGCCGTGGAGACTGTCAGCGCCTACTTCACCGGCGCGATCAGGCGCGAGATCGCGAACCTGCGGGCCGAGCGCACCACGGGCCTGTCCAAGCTGGACTGGCAGCGCGCCTCCGGCCCGCACGTGACGCGGATGTTGGCCACGGGCCGCTTCCCGGCGCTGACCAAGGCCGTGTACGACGGCACGGACGTCGACGCCGAGACATCCTTCGCGACAGGCCTGGACTGGGTCCTCGACGCCGTGGCCGCCAAACTCACCCGGCCGTCGACGTGACGCTCAGCTCCTGCCGAATGTGAGCGCGGCCGGGGGCGGTGGCCACGGGCCGTACGGGGCTTGCGCCGCCACCACCTCGTAACACGGCCCGGCGACGGGGATCGCGCCGGCCGTCACGGGGACCGATCCAACCGCCGTCGACGTCATCGCCGCGGCCAGGAAGGTCAGTTGGGCCGGCGTCCCCGCGAGGGCGTCGGGGGTGCGGGACACGCCACTCCCGGCCATGTCGCCCACAGCATGTCCAGCGCCCCGCACGCGTGCAGCGTGCCGCGGCCCAGATACGTCGGGGGCCGGTGCCGGTTGGGAGTTTCCTCAGGCCGCGTGAGCGACCGGTTCTTGTAGGAGCCTACAAAGAGTCGGTCGTAGCCTGCGGATCCTTTCATACCTTCCATTCCTAGCTGACTGTACCGGACTGCCTGTGTACTCGTCGTACAAGTTGCAACGGAGCAAGGCGAGTTGCAGCGAACGGGGGATTGGTGCCGCGTGCCGCCTCCAGCCATGCCTTTCGACGGGCCGCTGGAGGCGAGGGCCCGGCATAGGACGCGACATTGCGGCGCGGGCTGTACCGGAGTGAGGGCTGCCACCGACACGGACCACTGTCGGCCGACCACAGCGCTCGATCCCCTGACCTTTCGTCAAACGAGGGAGAAGAGCCTTGAGCAAGTCGTTGACCGGTCGTCGTATCGAGATCGCCTGGCCCGACCTGGACATCACCGTCACCGCCGAACTCGACGACCGCAACACCGTGCTGGCCGACGCCCTGTGGGAGTCGCTGCCCTACCAGAGCCTTCAGGGGCACGCGCTGGTCGCGGGCCACCACCTCTACCACGCGGCGCCGATACCCTCGCTGCTGCACCTGCACGGGTCCACGCGCATCGACCGGCGCGAGGCCCCCGACGGCACCGTGTTCTGCTCCGCGCTCCAGCACCTGGGCATCAAGTACGGCACGCTGACCGAGCCGATGCAGGCCTCCCCCGTGGGGCGGATCCGCGAAGCGGACCTGCCCGCCCTGAACGAGGCCGGGCGCGCCGTGTGGGACGCGGTGTACTCCACGAAGAAGCCGATCCTGGCCGAGGTCCGCAGGGCGGGCGAGCCGGGCGGCCACCGCATCCCACGGCTGGCGGCCACCGACGCGGACGCCGGGCGGCTGATCGCCGACCTCCACGCCGAGACGGAGCGGATCTGGCTCGCCGAACCCGCCGAACTGGGCGACCTGCACCGGGGCCTGATCCCGTCCGGGGCCGGAACCCTGGAGACGGTTCTGCCCACGCTGCTGTTCGTCAACGGCGAGACCCGCCCGCTCGGCTACGCCTCCTACGGCGGCCTGGTGCGCGCCGTGCACACCGGCATGCCGACCGAGTCGCTGCGCCAGATGGCCCGGCTGCTGGTCGGGATCCCGGCCGAGTTCCTCGGCTACTGCGGGCTGGAGAAGCTGTGGGCGTTCACGCAGCGGTTCCTCGACTGCCTCGACCGGCTCGACCGCGACGACCTCCACGCGGTGGCCGGCCAGATGGCGCTCTACATCAACTGCCTGGGCGGCTGGAACCTGCACCTGTTCCCCTGGGACGCTGGCGACCACCTGCGCCAACAGCGCCCCGCCACCACGGGCGGCCGGTCGTGAGCGCGCTGCCACCGCGCACCGACGTCGTCGTGATCGGCGGCGGAGTCGTCGGCACGTCGGTCGCATGCCATCTCGCCGAGGCCGGTGTGGGCACCGTCCTGCTGGAGCGCGGCTCGCTCGGCTCCGGGGCGTCGGCGGCGACGGCGGGCGTGCTGCGCACCTACTTCCCCGGCGACCCGCACACCGGCGGCCTGGCCGTCCGCAGCATGGCCGCGTACCGGACGTTCGCCGAGCGGACCGGGACCCCCCTCGGTCTGGAGCGGGTCGGCTTCCTGGTCCTGTTCACGGAAGACGAGCAGGTGGAGGAATTCCACCGCACCCAGCCCGCGCAGCGTGCCGCGGGGGTGGAGGTCGAGTTCGTCGGGCCCGCCGAGGCGGTGAAGTACAACCCGCTGCTCTGCGAGCGGAGCATCATCGCCGCCGCGTGGTCGCCGCAGGCCTACGCCTGCGACCCGGCCGCGATCGTACGGGGCTACGCGGCCGCCGCGCTGGAGGCCGGTGCCGTGCTGTGCACGGAGGCGCCGGTGACCGGGATCGACCCCGACGGGCGCGTGCACACCACCCTGGGCAGCATCACCGCCGACACGGTCGTGTGCGCGGCCGGGCCGTGGGCGAAGCAGGTCGCCGCCATGGCCGGCGTCGACCTGCCCGTCACCTCGTACCCGATCGAGCTGCTGCTGACCGACCCGCCCGCCCCGCATCCGGGCACGCTGCCGATGACCCTGCACGCCGCGTCGGGTCTGCGGATCAGGTCGTGGAAGGACCGCATCCTGCTCGGCATGGGCCGCCCCCGCCCGGACGAGTCGCGCCGGACGTGGCTGAAGCGGCTGTCGCAGCAACTCGGCACCACCTACCCGGCGCTCGACGGCATCCGTGTGCACCGGGGGTGGAGCGGATCGTTCGACGGCAGCCCGAACGGCGCGGCGTTCATCGGCCGGCATCCCGCCCGCCCCTTCGTGTACGCGGCGGGGTTCTCCGGTCAGGGCCTGTGCCAGGCGCCCGCGGCCGGAGAAACCGTCCGCGATCTCGTCACCGGCGAGCAGCCCCGGACAGAAGGGAACCGGCCATGATTGTTCTGGGGTGCAACGGCTTCAGCGGCGTCTCCCGGATCTTCGCCGAGCGCTTCGGTGCGGTCGGCACCGAACGGCACTACCTCCTCGGCCACGACGCGGGCGCGGCCCTCCTCGTCGACGGCGAGCTGGTCGCCGCCGTGGAGGAGGAACGCCTGAACCGGGAGAAGAAGACCACCGACTTCCCCGCGGGCGCCATCGAGTGGTGTCTCGCCGAGGCCGGCGTGAAGCTCGCCGACGTCGACCTGATCGCCGTCCCGTGGGACTTCTCCGCCGGCGTCCTCGACGGCATGCTCTCCGACATCACGGCCGCGCCGATGCCGCCCGCGGCGAAGCTGGACCTCATCGACGGAATCGGCGCCCTGTACACCGGGGCCGTCAGCCACGACGCGATCCTCACCGACTTCGCGGCGCGCACCGGGTTCACACCCGACCCGGACAAGGTGGTGTTCGTACCGCACCACCTCGCCCACGCGACGACCGGCTACTACCTGGCGGGCATGCCCGACGCGGCGTTCCTGATCAGCGACGGCCGCGCCGAACGGTACTCGTCGCTGACCGGTGAGATCCGCGACGGCCGGATCACGGTGTTCGACGAGTCGGTCATCGGCGCGGAGCACTCGGTCGGCCTGCTGTTCGCGGCGATCACCCGCTTCCTGGGGTTCGTACCGAACAACGACGAGTACAAGGTCATGGGGCTGGCCGGATTCGCCGCCCCGCCGACAGCGAACCCGTTCCTCGAGCACCTGGTCGTACTCCACGGCGACGGCCGCTACACCTTCCGCCGGCCACTGGCCACGGACGACCCGCGGGGCCTGGACGCCCTGTTCGAGCGGCACTTCGGGCCCGTCCAGGACACCGTCGAGTACAAGGCCCGGGTGGCCGCCGCGGCGCAGCAGATGCTGGCCGTGGTCACCAGCCACCAACTGCGTGCGCTCGAAGCGAGGACGGACTGCGACCGTCTGCTGTTCGAGGGCGGGGTGGCACTGAACTGCCTGAACAACACACCCCTGTTCGAGGGCTCGCGGTTCAGCGACATGCACGTCAGCTTCGGCGCCAGCGACACGGGCATCACCATCGGCGCCGCGGTGCACGCCTGGCTCCAGCACCCCGACAGCACCGGCCGCGGTGGCAGGCAGGACGCCCCGGCGGTGACGCCGTACCTCGGACCGGCGTACGACGAGACAGCGATCGAGGAGGCCCTGCGCGAGGCCGGCGACCGGATCACCTGGCGTCGCCTCGACGACGGCGACGTGGTCGAGCAGGTCGCGCAGTTGCTCACCGAGAAGGTCGTCATCGGCTGGTTCGAGGGGCGGCTCGAGCACGGCCCCCGCGCACTCGGGCACCGCAGCATCCTCGCCAACCCCGGCTTCCCCGACATCAAGGACGTCATCAACACCCGGGTCAAGCACCGTGAGCCGTTCCGCCCGTTCGCGCCGCTCGTCCTCGAAGCGGACGCCTCCCGGGTCTTCGACATGGGCCGCAAGACCAGCTCGCCCTACATGACGTTCGTCTTCCCCGTACGACCCGAGTTCCGGGACGTCATTCCCGGGGCCGCCCACGTCGACGGCACCTCCCGGGTGCAGACCGTCACCGACTCCGCCACCCCGCGGCTCGCCGCGCTGCTGCGCCGCTTCACCGCCCTGACCGGCGTGCCGTGTCTGATCAACACCTCGTTCAACGTCGCGGGCGAACCGATCGTGTGCAGCCCCGCCGACGCCGTCAACTGCTTCCTGTCCACCGAGATCGACCACCTGATGCTCGGCAACCACCTCGTCACCAAGACGGAGGTCGCACGACCGGCCCGAACCTGACCCGCACCCCGGTCAGGCCGGGGCACCTGGCCGTCGCCCGATCCAGCGGGCGACCCCAGCCGGGGGTGGCCGCACCCACCCCGGCCCGCCACACCCACACCCACCCACCTGCCCGAGAAGGAGCAGTCATGACCGCGTACACCCAAGAGACCGGCGTCCAGGAGTTCGAGCGGGCCTGGCTGGAAGAGGCGATCCAGCTGGCCACCACCAGTGTCGCCAACGGCGGCGGCCCGTTCGGCGCGCTGATCGCCAAGGACGGCGAGATCATCGCGACCGGCAACAACCGGGTCACCTCGACCCTGGACCCGGTCGCGCACGCCGAAGTCAGCGCCATTCGCGCAGCCTGCCGGGAACTCGGCGTGTTCACGCTGGAGGGCTACACCCTGGTCACCTCGTGCGAGCCGTGCCCGATGTGTCTTTCCGCCGCGCTGTGGGCGCGCGTGGACCGGGTCGTGTTCGCCGCCGACCGGCACGACGCCGCGGTGGCCGGATTCGACGACCGCAGGTTCTACGACCTGTTCGAGAAGAAGCCCGCGTCGATGTGGCCGATGGCCGTCGAACGGCTGGACCTCCCCAACCGGACCGCCCCGTTCGACGCGTGGGTGGCCAAGGCCGACCGCGTCGACTACTGACGAGGAGCTCCCAGGTGGAGATCAAGCGGAAACACACCATGTACCACTCGACGGTGGTCGACGCCGACCCCGACGTCGTCTGGTCCGTCGTCCGCGACCCCATGCAGGTGGTGAGGATCGTCTCCGGGCCGGCGGTGAAGGACGTCGGCTGGGCGGAGGGCGGATCGGCCGACCGGGTCCCGGCGCGCTACGACTTCACCCTCGTGTTCAACGAAGGACTCGTCCAGCAGGAGGTCGCCGGACGCAACGAGGTGGACCGCTCCTCCACCTACCGTGCCGTCGCCCCGACCATGGGCATCGACAGCTACGCCGCCACCATCCGGGTCCGGCCGATCACCAACGAGCCGGGCCGCAGCTTCTTCGACTGGTCGCGGGAACTCGTGATCGCCGACGACGCCGAACCCGACGTGGTCGAGGCGATTGTCGCCATGATGGCGAAGCAGACCGACTCCGTTCGGGACCACTTCGCCGCACCCCGGAAGTAGCGGCGGGTGAACCAGGCGACGAGCACGTCCGAGGGGGCCGCCGCGGTGGCTCCCTCGGGCCGGTCCACCGGCACGGGCACACCGACCACGCTCCTGCTGCTGCGGCACGGCGAAACACTGCTGACGCCGCAGAAACGGATCTCCGGGAGCGGCGGCACGGACCTGGGCCTGTCGCAGGCCGGACGGCGACAGGCCCGCGCGGCAGCCGACCTGCTCGCCGCCCGGGGCGGGGTGCGGGCGGTCGTCACCTCGCCGCTGCGCCGCTGCCGGGAAACGGCCCACACGGTCGCCGCCCGGCTCGGCCTCACCCCCGGCATCGAACCGGACCTGCGGGAGGCGGACTTCGGCGCCTGGGAGGGCCTGACCTTCGCCCAGGTCCGCGAACGCCACCCCGACGACCTGGCCGCGTGGCTGGCCTCCCCCGAGGCTCCGCCCACCGGGGGCGGTGAACCGCTGGAGTCGGTGGCCGGACGGGTGTCCGCGGTACGCGACCGGCTCCTGGCCCAGCACACCGGGCAGACCGTGCTGGTCGTCTCGCACGTCGTCCCGCTGCGGACCCTCCTACGGCTGGCACTGGGCGCACCGCCCGAGTCGCTGTTCCGGATGGAACTGGCGGCGGCATCGCTGTCGGCGGTGGCGTACCGGGCGGACGGCGGCGCGTCGGTGCAACTCCTCAACGACACCCGGCACCTCGCCACAGGCGATTCCCGTCCGACTCACCTGACCTGAGCCCGCTCACCGGGCGAGTTCGGCCGGCTCGTCCAGGCGGGTCAGCTTGTGCGGGTTGCGGACCACGTGGATCCGGGTGATCCGGCCGTCCTCCACCGTGAGGCTCACGGTGCTCGGCTCGCCGTCGAAGTCGACGCGGCCGGCCGGGGCGCCGTTGAGCCACACCGCCGTCGTCTCCAGCGTGTCCACCAGCCGGTGTGCGCGCGCGAGCACCTCCGCGACCACGGCGGCCCCGTGGAACGGCGTCGTGGCTGCGGCCACCACCCCGCCCCCGTCGGTGACCATGACCACGTCCGGGGCCATGATCTCCAGCAGCTCCCCCAGCTGCCCGGTGCGCAGTGCGGCCAGGAAGCGGTCCACCACGGCCTGCTGCTCGGAGCGGGCCACCCGCACGCGCGGCCGCCGGGCCGCCACGTGTTCACGGGCGCGCCGCGCGATCTGCCGTACCGTGGCCGCCGTCTTCCCGACCGCCTCGCCGATCTCCCCGTACGGCAGCTCGAAGACCTCGCGCAGCACGAACACCGCCCGCTCGGTCGGTCCGAGGGTCTCCAGGACCGTCAGCATCGCGATCGACACGCTCTCCACGAGCTCGACGTCCTCGGCGACATCCGGGCTGGTCAGCAGCGGTTCCGGCAGCCACTCGCCGACGTACTCCTCGCGGCTGCGCGACAGGGTGCGCAGCCGGTTGAGCGCCTGCCGGGTGACGATCCGCACCAGGTACGCCCGCGCGTCGCGCACGCCGGACTGCTCGACGCCGGCCCACCGCAGCCAGGACTCCTGCAGCACGTCCTCGGCGTCGGCCGCCGAGCCGAGCATCTCGTAGGCGACCGTGAAGAGCAGGCTGCGGTGGGCGACGAAGGGATCCTCGGTCATGAAGCCGGCTTCTGCGCACGCGCGGCCAGGGGAATCTCGCAGGCGTCCGAGAAGCCCTGGGACCTGACCCCGAGAGCCGTGTTGTTCCTGGTCGCGAAGTTGGCGAAGGCGATCGACGCGGTGATCTCGACCAGCGCCGCCGCGCCGAGCGCGCCGAGCAGGCGCGCGGACAGCTCGTCGGTGACGGTCGGCGGCGTGACCGACATCGCCTCGGCGTACTCCATCACGTCCCGCTCCAGCGGGGTGAAGACGTCCGACTCCCGCCAGCGCGGCACCTGGCTGGCCTTGGCCAGGTCCAGGTTCTTGTTCTGCGCCTGGAAGTAGTTGACGTCGAGGCACCAGCTGCAGCCGACCAGTGCGGCCACCGCCATGTGCGCGAACGACTTCAGGCCCTCGTCGGCCCCGTCCCACGCGTTCACCCGGGCCCCCATCTCCTGGCTCGCCTCGGCGACCTTGCGGTTGTGCCACGTGGCCTGGAGGGGTTCGGGCACGGTGCCGAACTGCTCGATCAGGACTTCGGTGATCTCGGGGCCGAGCTCGGCCTTCGGGACGCGGAGCGTCATGGTGTCCTCCTCGTGCGACTCAATACGACTCATCTGCCGACCGGTTCGCCATGGCTCATGTGCTGACCGGTTCGCCATGAAGACACCGGCGGGCTCCCGGGTGTGACACCCGGCTCGTCGGGTCGTGGGATTGCCGTCAGGATTCGAGAAGCGCCGGTCGGACCGGCCCCGCTACCGTGACCGGCATGGACGACGCCACCGCACCGCACGCAGCCGACAGCCACGACCTGATCCGTGTGCACGGCGCCCGGGAGAACAACCTCAAGGACGTCAGCGTGGAGCTGCCCAAGCGCCGGCTGACCGTGTTCACCGGTGTGTCGGGCTCCGGCAAGAGCTCGCTGGTGTTCGACACGATCGCCGCGGAGTCGCAGCGGCTGATCAACGAGACGTACAGCGCGTTCGTACAGGGCTTCATGCCGACGCTCGCGCGCCCCGAGGTCGACGTTCTCGACGGGATCACCACCGCGATCATCGTGGACCAGCAGCGGATGGGCGCCGACCCCCGCTCCACGGTCGGTACCGCCACCGACGCCAACGCCATGCTCCGCATCCTGTTCAGCCGGCTCGGCAAGCCGCACATCGGCTCACCCAAGGCGTACTCCTTCAACGTCGCCTCCATCAGCGGTGCCGGTGCGGTCACCGTGGAGCGCGGCGGGCAGCAGGTGAAGGAGCGGCGCAGTTTCAGCATCACCGGCGGCATGTGCCCGCGCTGCGAGGGCCGGGGCACGGTCACCGACCTCGACCTCACCCAGCTCTTCGACGACTCCCTCTCCCTCAACGAGGGCGCGCTCACCGTCCCCGGCTACAAGACGGGCGGCTGGAACTACCGCCTCTACACCGAGTCCGGCCTGTACGACCCGGACAAGCCGATCCGCAGGTTCACCGAGCGGGAGCTGCACGACTTCCTGTACCGCGAGCCGACCCGGATGAAGATCGCGGGCATCAACATGACCTACGAGGGTCTGGTCCCGCGGATCCAGAAGTCGATGCTCGCCAAGGACAAGGAGGGCATGCAGCCGCACATCCGGGCGTTCGTGGACCGTGCGGTCACCTTCACCGTCTGCCCCGAGTGCGAGGGCACCCGGCTCACCGCGGCGGCCCGGTCCTCGAAGATCGACGGCGTCAGCATCGCCGACGCGTGCGCGATGCAGATCAGCGACCTGGCCGAGTGGGTACGAGGGCTCGCCGAGCCGACGGTGGCACCGCTCCTGGCCTCCCTGCGGCACACCCTCGAGTCGTTCGTGGAGATCGGCCTCGGCTATCTCTCGCTCGACCGGCCGGCGGGCACGCTGTCGGGCGGCGAGGCCCAGCGGGTGAAGATGATCCGCCACCTCGGCTCGTCGCTGACCGACGTGACGTACGTCTTCGACGAACCGACCATCGGCCTGCACCCGCACGACATCCAGCGGATGAACGAGCTGCTGCTGCGGCTGCGCGACAAGGGCAACACCGTGCTCGTCGTGGAGCACAAGCCGGAGGCGATCGCGATCGCCGACCATGTGGTCGACCTCGGTCCCGGCGCCGGTACGGCGGGCGGCACCGTCTGCTTCGAGGGCACGGTGGAGGAGCTGCGGGCCAGCGGCACCCTGACCGGCCGGCACCTGGACGACCGCGCGGCGGTCAAGGACACGGTGCGCAAGCCGACGGGGGCCCTGGAGATCAGGGGCGCGACGACGCACAACCTGCGGGACGTGGACGTCGACATCCCGCTGGGCGTCCTCTGCGTCGTCACCGGGGTGGCCGGCTCCGGCAAGAGCTCGCTGGTCCACGGGTCGATGCCGTCGGGCGCGGACGTCGTGTCCATCGACCAGACCCCGATCCGCGGCTCACGGCGCAGCAACCCGGCGACGTACACCGGACTGCTGGAGCCGATCCGCAAGGCGTTCGCCAAGGCCAACGGCGTCAAGCCGGCGCTGTTCAGCGCCAACTCCGAGGGCGCCTGCCCGACCTGCAACGGCGCCGGGGTCATCTACACCGACCTGGCGATGATGGCCGGTGTCGCTACGACCTGCGAGGAGTGCGAGGGCAAACGCTTCCAGGCCTCGGTTCTGGAGTACACCTTCGGCGGGCGGGACATCGCGGAGGTGCTGGCGATGTCGGTGACCGAGGCGGAGGAGTTCTTCGCCTCGGGTGAGGCGCGGGTCCCGGCGGCCCACAGGATCCTCGAGCGGATGTCGGACGTCGGCCTCGGCTACCTCACCCTGGGCCAGCCGCTCACCACGCTCTCCGGCGGCGAGCGCCAGCGCCTGAAGCTGGCCACGCACATGGCCGACAAGGGCGGAATCTACGTCCTCGACGAGCCGACCACCGGTCTCCACCTGGCCGACGTGGAACAGCTCCTCACCCTCCTGGACCGCCTGGTCGACTCCGGCAAGTCGGTCATCGTGGTCGAACACCATCAGGCGGTCATGGCACACGCCGACTGGATCATCGACCTCGGCCCCGGCGCCGGCCACGACGGCGGCCGCATCGTCTTCGAGGGCACCCCGTCCGACCTGGTCGAAGCACGCCCGACACTCACCGGCGAACATCTGGCGGCGTATGTCGGCGCGTGAGGGGCGGCTGACCTGTCCGGCCGGCACCGTCCCGCACGCCGACCGGGCCGCTGGGCTCATCAGGGGGCGGACGCGGGTGAAGAGGCCGAGGAGCCCCGCCGGCTGCGGAAGGCGGGGTCCAGGCGGGCCAGGTCGAGTTCGTTGGCGGCGGTCAGCTCGGCGAAGTCCCTGCGCGGTCCGGCCTCGGGGACGTGGGAACGGCAGGTGAAACGGTCCTGGAAGCCCCCGTCGTCCTCGGCGAGCGCCCGATAGGTGGCCTTGCGGCCGCAGAAGCCGTGCAGGTACCCGGGTGCCTCGGCCTCGGTACCGATGACGGCCGCCAGTTCGGCGCGGCGGTCGGGCGGCAACAGGGCGTCGGGACAGCCGTCGGTGCCGTAGCAGGCGTGCCACAGGACCGCGAGGCGGAGAGCCGGGCGCGCGCCTCCGTCCGCCAGCTGCCAGAAACGCGCGGGCAGCAACCCGGGAATCCGGTACGGGTCTCCTCCGTGCGTCGGCCCGAGGACATCGACCTGCCGATCATCCGGCGCCCGGCGCGGGGCGCGCCCCTCAGCAACCGACGCCCGCCAGCCACTCCTCCAGCACCCCGAAGTCGGCCTCCCCCAGCCCGTACCGGTGGTCGACCCGGTGCAGCAGGGCCGGGCCGGGGTGGTGGGCGGCTGTCCAGGCGCGGTCGGGGGCGGTGATCTCGTCGTCCAGCCAGATGAAGGGGCGCCCCGCCGCCCAGGCGAGCAGTGGCCGGGTCTTCCAGTGGAGCCGGCCGGGGGGCTCGTCCTCGTCCGGCCATGCCACGACCGGCAGCGGCGGCAGGCCCAGCCAGGGTGCGAGGACGGCGTTGGCCTCGTCCATCCAGGTCGTGGCCCACACCAGCGCACAGCCCAGCGCGGCCAGCCGGTGGCCCAGCGCCGGATTCACCCGGTTCAGCAGCGGGTGCGCGGCGACGGCGGCCGAGGGGCCGTCGTACAGCGGGTAGGGGCCCGCCCCGAACGGGATGAGCGGGCCGTCGACGTCGAGGAAGAGCAGCATCAGATCCAGGATCAGCCCTGGAAGCCCCGTGCGGCGAGGAGTTCGTCGATCCGGGCCCGGTGGGTCTTCTCCCGGTCGTCCAGGGTCTCCTCGGACTCCCTGGCGAGCTTGGCCCGTGCGGTGCGCAGGATCTCCTCCGCGCGGGCGGCCGGTACGGCGACCACGCCCTCCTCGTCGGCCACGACCACGTCCCCGGACTCCACCCGTACGCCCCCGCAGCGCACGGGCCGGTTCAGCGGCCGTACGGCCTTCTTGGCGCCGGGGATCGGGATGATGCCGCGGGCGAAGACGGGGAAGGCCGGATCCCGGACCTCGCCCAGGTCCCGGATCAGGCCGTCGGCGACGAACGCCGCCACCCCACGGCGCTGGGCGACCGCGCACACGTTGCCCCCGGCCGGCGCGTGGTCCAGGTCGCCGGACTCGACCACGACGACCGAGCCGGGCGCGGCGCGGTGGATGGCCGCGTGCCGCATGAGGTTGTCGCCGGGTGGGCAGCTGACGGTGAACGCCGGTCCGGCCACCCGCGGGACGGGCTGCCACAGCGGCCGTATGCCGATGTCCATGACCTGCTCGCGGCCGAGGAGGTCGGCGAGAGTCGTGGTGGGGACGTCCCTGAACGCTTCGGTCTCGGTCATGGCCCGCACGCTGTCCCCTGTCAGAACACGCCATCCCCTGTTCAGAAGGGGAGCGCACGGGCGTGGACCACGTCCAGGCGGGAGACCGCCCTCGTCAGCACGACGTACAGGCGATGCGCGCCGCGCTCCTCCGCCTCCGCCACCGCCGCCGGTTCCACGGCGACGACGTGGTCGTACTCCAGGCCCTTGACCATGCTCGCCGGGACCAGGGTCAGGCGGGCGCCGAGCGCGTCCGGGCCGGCCGGGTCGAGGCCGGCCGCCGTGAGCGCCTGCCGCACGGCGTCCAGGTCCGCGTCGGCCGCCACGACGCCCACCGAGCCCTCGTGGGCCAGCGCCTCGCGCACCGCGGTCACGGTCGTGCCCGGCACGTCGTCGGTCGGGCGCATCCTCAACGCGCCGTCCGCGCGCAGGGAGTGGGCCGGGGGTACCGACACGTCCAGGCGGGGCAGCAGGCGGTTGGCCAGGTCCACGACGGCCGCCGGCACCCGGAAGCCGGTGGTCAGCGGGACCACGGCCGCGTCCGGCCGGCCGAGGTGGCGCAGCTGGACCGACCAGTCGCGGGCGGCCCACGCGGTGGTGCCCTGGGCGAGGTCGCCGAGGACGGTCAGTGAGCCGAAGGCGGCGCGGCGGGCGATGGCCCGGCACTCCATGGGCGAGAGGTCCTGCGCCTCGTCGACGACGATGTGGCCGTAGCCCTCCGGGTGCTCGATCAGGCCGGCGAGCTCGTCCAGCAGGACCAGGTCGGCGGCCGACCAGCGGGCCGACTTGTACGAGCGCGGCGGGCGCGGCCACACCAGCGCCGCCTGCTCCTCGGGGTCCAGCAGGCCGTCGGCGGTTCGCGCCAACTCCGCCGGGTCGGTGAGGAGTTGGGCCAGCACCTCCTCGGGGCGGACCTTGGGCCAGACCAGGTCGAGGTGCTCGGTGAGGGGGCAGGCCCGTTCGACGCGGCGCACCCAGGAGGCGGGCAGGACCCCGGAGCGCCGTTCGGCCCGCTCGCGCAGCCGCCGTACCACCCGGGTGCGCACCCGCTCGCGGCCGATGGCGTACGGCGGCTCCTCGGTGCGCACCGCCTCGACGACGGCGGCCAGTTCCGCGGCGGGCACCCGCCACCAGCTGGAGCCGTCCTTCACGGCGAGGTCGGTCACGCCGTCGGTGGTGACCCTGCCGTACAGCGCCCGGCGCAGCACCTCGGCCATGCGGGCGTCGTGCTTGAGCGCCGCCGTGTCCGCCGGGTCGGTGCCGGTGACCGGGTGCCGGGCGATCTCCTCCAGGAGCGTCGACTGGCTCACGCCGGTCTCGCCGAGCGAGGGCAGCACCTCGGCGATGTAGTGCAGGAACGTGCGGTTGGGGCCGAGGATCAGCAGTCCGGCGCGCTGGAGCCGCTTGGGATGGGTGTACAGCAGGTACGCGGCGCGGTGCAGGCCCACGGCGGTCTTGCCGGTGCCGGGAGCGCCCTGGACGCACACCGAGTCGGTGAGGGCGGCGCGGACGAGGTCGTCCTGTTCGGGCTGGATGGTGGCGGCGATGTCCCGCATGGGTCCGACGCGGGGCCGCTCGATCTCGCGGGCGAGGATGTCGCTGGTCCGGGACTCGCCCCGGCCCAGGTGCTCGTCCTCCAGCCCGGTGAGGTCGGCGGAGGCGCCCCGGCTGCCCGGCGCCCAGCCGAACCGTCGCCGTACCTCGACGCCCCGCGGGTCGCGGGCGCCGGCCTGGTAGAAGGCGCGGGAGACGGGGGCCCGCCAGTCGACCACGAGCGGCGGGGCGGCCGGGTTCTCGGTGATGCGCAGGCGCCCCAGGTGGTAGCTCTGTCCGCCGTGCTCCGGGTCGGTGCCGGTGAAGTCCAGGCGGCCGAAGAACAGGGGGCCGGGCGGCAGTTCGCGCAGCGCCTTGGCCTGGCTGCGCAGGCGGTGGCCGAGGACCTCGGCGTCGGCTCCGGAGGCGGAGACGTCCTCGCCGATGACGACCTGTTCGGCGGCGCCCTCGACCATCGCGGCGAGGGCGGTGCGGCAGGTGTCGTGGTAGGCGCGCTCGGTGTGCAGGGTGTCCGTGAGGGCGGGGTCGAGTGACGTCATGACGCCAGCGTACCGCCATAACGTGACCGAGTTATATTTTTAACCGAGTCTCACGCACCGGTGCTCAGTCCTTGCGCCCCAGCTCCGGCAACCCCTTCCCCAGCCGCCGGAACGCCCGCTCGGCCGCCCGTACGGCCTCCGGTGCCACCTCCTCGATCCGCTCCCCCGCCGCGACCCGCCGCCAGTTCTCCTGGGCGAGGATGCGCTGTACGGCGATGATCTGCCCGGCGGCCAGCCGCGCGTCCAGTCCGCCGCCGAGCGCCTCGGCGAGCGCCGCCTCCGACCGCTCCAGATGGGAGTGCGCCCGCGCCACCAGGGCCGGGGTGCCGTAGAGCAGGGTGTGGAAGGCGAGCACCTCGGGGTGGTCGTTCAGCCCGGTGACCGGGTCGCGCCGCTCGAGACCGGCGAGGAAGTGCCGGCGCAGCGCGTCCACCGGATCGGCCGCACCGGCCACCACCCGCGCGGCCTCCGTCTCGTGGTCCGCGATCCGGTGCAGGACCAGGTCCTCCTTCGCCGGGAAGTACCGGAAGAGCGTCGGCTTGGAGATCCCGGCCGTCGCCGCGACCTCGGCCACGGACACCGCGTCGAAGCCCCGCTCCAGGAACAGCCGCACGGCGATGTCCGACACGTCCTGGTACATCTTCTGCTTCTTGCGCTCACGCAGGCCCATCTCACCCATGGGGCGAGCCTACGCAGCGCGGCGACCACCGGGACCCGGCCGGCACCGCCCTCGGACCGCCCCTCCCCGGCGGCGGCCGAGCCCTTCCTCGACCACACGTTCAGATCGGTCCGGTGCCCGAGCGGCGCAGCCGTGAGCCCGGACCGTCCCGCACCGAACCGCTCGGCCCTCCGGACACGCACGCCCCCTCCGCCCCTCCGCGCCGTTCCGCCCGGGACGGCCGACATCAAGTGCCCCCGGGTGTACGGGATTTCGGCTCCGTCATGGCCCCTCTATGCCAGGGCCCGGGCAAGATAGGGGTTCGCCGTCGGGCGGACGGGCAGGCCCAGTGAGCCCTTGGCCGCCGCCAGGGTCATGGCGTACGACTCCACGGCCCGGCGGACGTTGGGGGCGTCCAGGCTCGCGCCGGTGACCAGCCGGTCGAGGTCCACGTAGGCGGAGCGGACGATCTCGATCCACCGGTAGACCCGCCAGTCCTGCTGCCAGTCGCGGGTGTACGCGAGGGGCATCAGGGACTGCCAGCGGCGGAACATCCGGTCCCGGATCTCCGGCCGGGTCGGCGTCAGGTGCATGTGTCTGACCAGGTCGTACAGGGGATCGCCCACGGCCGCCAGCTCCCAGTCGATGAGGGTGAGCGCGAGGGCGTCGTCACGGCGCACGAGGTTCCACGGATTCAGGTCGCCGTGCAGCAGCGTCTGCTTGCGCGGGCTCACGTCGTGCCGGGCCAGCATCTGCCGGAGCCGGTCCGCCTCGGGCAGGCCGAGCAGCCGGGCCAGCTGCTGGGACTCCTTGGGCAGGCCCCGCACCAGCGCCACGAGCTGGTCCGCCAGCCAGCCGTAGAAACCGAAGTCCCGCTCGCCGGCCGCGGGGTCGAGCTCGGTGTAGTCCACGTCCTTCAGCGCGCAGAGCTGGTCGACCAGCCGGTCCGCCTCGTGCGGGAGCAGTCCGTGCACGGGGTGGTCGGGCGGCCGGTTGGTGTCGAGCGGCCCCTCGTAGGTGTGGATGGCGAAGCTGTCCTTCCGGAATTTCCCGGGATAGCTCTCGCCCAGGGCGAGAATCCTCGGCGCCGCCACCGGAACCCCCGAATCCTCGATGGCCCGCAGCACCGCGTGCTCGCTGAGAAAACTGCGTTCGCGCCGGCAGACGTTCGCCACCTTTCGCCGCACCACGACGGGGAATTCGATGCCGGGAACCCGGACCACGGAATTCAGGTGGGCCGTTCCCTTGAACACCCGGCCGGCCGGAGCGGCGCCCTCCGCATGCAGCGCCGCGTGCACGGCCGAATAGGGGAAGTCCCGGTGCTCGGGCACCCGTCTGTCCGGGTTCCAGGAAGGCAGGACGAAAGCGGAGAACAGACCCTTGCGCGCCTTCCCCCGGGAGACGCGCCAGCGGAACAGGACCCGCTCGATCTCCGCCTCACCGGGCAGGCTGCGCAGGTTCAGCGGTTCCTGGGCCGCCTCCAGGGCACGGCACACCTGCCCCGTGGCATGGTCCAGCCCCTGCTGGTCGAACGCCTCGTCCAGGGAGACCGCGGCGCGCATGACGTCCGGGTACACCGACTGCGCCCACTCGAAGGCGATGTAGTGGCGCAGATCCTTGGTCAGTCCGTTGACGGCCCCGGGGCGGATCCGCTGCATGGCCTCGGCCCAGGCGTCGATCACCTCCGACCACTGATGCCTCGGGTAGCGCATGCGCACGAGATGGGTCGCCAGGTCGTGCAGCGGGTCGCCGTACGTCGCCAGCTCCCAGTCGACGCAGATCAACGGCGGTTCCCCGGCATACGTCATGATCAGGTTGTCGCGGTGCAGATCGGCGTGGAGCAGGCTGTACGGCCGGCGCGCCATCGGCGGCACCCGCTGGGCCAGCCGGAGGAGAGCGTCCTCCGGGACGCCGAGCGCCGCGAACAGGCCGCCGAACGCCCTCCAGTTGGGCCGGCGGATCTGCTGGTCGGCGAGGTGCGCCAGGGTCTGCAGAAAGCCCTGGCTGTCCTGGTCGTTGCTGGGCCAGCCGGCCGGAAGCGGCGGCAGCGCGCGCCGGCGCACCTGCGCCATCTGGGCGAGCAGCCCGGCGAGCGCCTTGATCAGCAGTGCGTCGACGGGCTTGCCGTCGCCGCAGACGCTGGACAGCGGCACGCCTTCCACATGGCTGTGGATGGCGAACCCCTCCCCCTCCGCGAGGCACTCCGGCACGTGTGGCAGGACGCCCCTGACCGCCCGGAGGATCTCCGCCTCGTTGGCCCACGTCCTGATCACCACCGGCAGCGCCGCCGCGCGCCGGATCCGCACGGTCACCGGCGTCCCCGCGTCCCGGCCCAGGAGCTGCGCCATCGGCAGGGTGAGCGGGATCCGGTAGTTGTCGTTGTGGTGGCCGCTGCTCAGCTGGCCCCCTCGCGTGGCGAGGCCCACAAAACCTTCGTACAGCGCATGCACTGTGCCGGGTCCGGCGCGTTCCCCGCGAAAGAGGCGGGGAACGGAGGGTGCGCCCACTGGCCGCTCCGAAAATACTCGCGCTGGTGGAAAGTATGGCAAACGATAAACGCGGGTGTCTGTCCGCACGACCGGAACAGAGGTCGAGTAGCCACAACGGGTGTGTTCGGCGCTCGTCTGCGTCAGGCCGATTCGGGTTGGCACGTTTGCCATCCCGTACGTACGAACGGGAGCGGTTGCTCACGCGGTGCGCGCATGCTACAGCACGGCGCTCGAGGCCCCCTCGAACGGCGTGGGCTACTGCTGCACGGGCTTCGCGGCCTCGTCCGTCAGCAGCTCCCACGTGGCCTCGAAGCACGTCGTCATGCTGTCCACGAAGGTCGACCCCGGCGAGTTGGCGCGGCTGTCGCGGACGGGGCGCGGGAATGCCGGTGTCGCTGACGGCCTGGACCCGCAGGCGGGGGCGGCGCGCGGCGCGGGCCGGGGTTCCGGATGCCGGCCGGCCCGCCGTCACCGGCCGCGCAGCACGCGCAGCAGCGGCTCCAGTGATGCGACCACGCACCCGGCTCCGGCCTCCCGCAAAACCTTCCCCTTCCGTTCGTTACGCGCGTAGCCGAGAAACGGCACGCCGGCGTCGTTCGCGGCGGCGAGGTCGGAGGGCGAATCGCCGATCATCAGGGCCGCCGAGGGGGCGGAGCCCGTCGCGGCCAGCGCCCGGTTGAGGCAGTGCGGGTCGGGCTTGAGCAGGTGCAGGTCGGTCGTGCGACCGTAGATGTGAGGGGCGAAGCAGGCGGTGAGACCGCGGCCCCGCAGATAGGCGCGGACCACTCTGGGGGAGTTGTTGGTGGTGATGGCCAGGCGGGAGCCGACCGCGGTCCACGTGCGTATCAGCGGGTCGGCGTAGGGGGTGGGCAGCGCGGAGCCGGCGGCCCGCAACTCCTCCTGGGTGAGACGTTCCTCCAACTCGGCCACGAGGTCGCTGCCGGGGTGCCGGCGGTCCACGGCGCGCAGCACCACGTGCGGGTCCAGCGAGTCGCGCTCGGAGTCGCTGAGCAGGTTGTGCAGCCCGCGCCCGGCCAGCCAGTCCACCAGCTCGGCCGCGACGCGTTCCGCCCTGTGGCGCGCGAACAGCCGGCAGATCGGTCCGTCGAAGTCCCACAGGACCACCCGGGCAGCTCCGGTCAGATCCCGGAGCCGGTCGATCTCGTTCGCGGTCTGTTCGGTCTGCGTCGTCCCGGTCTGCGTCGCCTCGGTCAGCGCCGTCTCGGTCGGCGCCGTCTCGGTCAGCGCCGTCTCGGTCTGCGTCGTCGCATCAGAAGTCACTAGGAGAGTGTCAGGTCCGTGGTGATGGTTTCCCAGAGGGCGTCGAACCACTTCTGCGATTGCTCCACGAACGCCGCGTCCCGCTGACCGGCCCGCTGCTCGAAGGAGAACAGCAGCGACTCCGAGCCCAGGGTGTCCCACATCTGAAGCGTCCCGCTCTCGGTGGGCTCCTCCCGTCGCGCGATCATGTAGTGCGCGAACAGCGCCTCCACCCCGTTGAGCAGGTACAGCTTCACCGGCGGGGTGAACGGCAGCGCCCGGAAGGTGACATGGACGTCGATGCCGTGGGTGCCGCGCAGCGCCTGGAGGTTGTACTGCAGCACCTGGCCCTGGGCGTTGCGCATGGCCAGCCAGCGCTGGTGGACGGCGTCGTCCTCCTCGCTGCCGGCGTCGACCGAGACCGGGAAGGCGAGGTTGATGTCGCGGGACGGCAGCAGGATGCGGGCGTCGATCCGCTCGGGGTGCAGCCGGCCCTCGTGGACCAGGCGCAGCGCCTCGCCGAGCGCGGGGATCAGGCTCTGCGCGGTCAGGCAGACGGCGTCGATGCGCACGTGCGGTGCCGAGAACGCCTCGGTCAGCCGGGGTGCGAGCGCCACCATGGTCGGCTGCGGCTCCCCGCGCGCGGGCGCCGGCTCGGCGACCCGCGGCGGGCTGCCCTTGCTGACGTCGGCGAGCAGCCCGTCCTCCTGGAGCACGCGCAGCGCCTGGCGTACGGCACCCCGCTCGACGCCGAACTCCCCGGCCAGCTCGGCCTGGGTGGGCAGCCGCTCGCCGGGCTGCAGCTCGCCGCTGCGGATCCGCTCGCGCAGGGTGCCGGCGATCTCCTGGGGAGTGAGCCTCCTGCCGCCGTTCACTGCCACATGCTCCTGAGTCACGACCAAACGCTACAACTTTGATCCATCTTTGGGGAGTTGCCTGGGAGTTGTTTATGAACTGGTACCAAGTGGGGACAACTTAAGTGGAGTTGGTTGCCAACTTTTGCGAGTTGGCCAATCTTCGTTAGGGGGAACCGCCGTGCCTGCCCTCGCTTTCCTCATCGAGCAACTGGTCCAGTGGAAGTACGGCGTCGTCGGCGCCGTGGGCATGCTGCTGTTCACGGGCGGCATCGAGACCAGGAGCCACAAGGCCACTTCCGCCGGCGCCGTACTGCTCGCCGTGCTCCTCGCGGGCCCGGCGCTGTGACCCTCCGGGGCCCGGCCCTATGAATGCAGCAGGAGATCCGAACTGATCGTCTCCCACAGCGCGTCGAACCACAGCCGCGACTGCTCCACGAACGCGGCGTCCCGCCGCCCGGCACGCCGCTCGAAGGCGAACAGCATCGAGCGCGTGCCGTCGGTGTCGTACAGCTCCAGGTGCTCGTGCTCGATCTCCCGCTCGCGGCGCTTGAGCGTGTAGTACGCGAACAGCGCCTCGGAGCCGTTGAGCAGGTACAGCTTGACCGGCGGGGTGAACGGCAGGGCGCGGAAGGAGACCCGGACGTCGACGCCGTGCGTGGTGCACAGGGCCAGCAGGTTCTGCCGCAGCACCATGCCCTGGGCGTTGCGCTGGGCCAGCCAGCGCCGGTGCAGCAGACCGTGGTCGTCGGCGGCCACCGGGGCCGGGAAGGCAAGGTCGATGTCCCGGCTGGGCAGCAGCACCCGCACATCGATCTTGGCCGGTTTCAGCCGTCCCGCGTGGATCTGCCGGAGCGGCTCGCCGACGGCCAGCGTGAGCGAGACCGAGGTCAGGCAGAGCGCGTCGATCCGCACGTGAGGGGCGGCGAAAGCCTCCGCTATCCGGGGTGCGAGGCCGACCATCGTGGGCTGCGGCGGCGCCGCCGGTCCGGTCGGCAGCCGGGCCGGGCCGGGCACCGCCGCCACGGTGGCCGGGCTGCCCTTGGAGACGTTGGTGAGCAGATGCTCCGACTGCAGGATGCGCAGGGCCTGGCGCACGGCGCCGCGTTCGACGCCGAACTCGACGGCCAGCTCCGCCTGCGTGGGCATGCGCTGTCCCGGCCGCAGCACACCGGTTCTGATCCGGCTGCGCAGTTCGTCGGCGATGTCGCGATGGGACGTGTGGGGCCGCTGTGACCTCGTCCGTCCACTGGCGGAGGCGTGCTCCGGGTCCACGGACAAACACTACAACTTCCCGCCAAGTTCCGGCAGTTCATCGACAGCTGGTTATGAGCCGCTTCCCAACGGAGATAAGTACAGTGAAGTTGGCTGCCAACTTGCAGGACATGGTCAAGCTTCCCAGCGGTTGGCCGACCGGGCTCCCTTCCGGAGGGGAGCCGGGAGCCCGGACAGGGGACGGCCAACGAAAGCGCACAGTCACAACTGAACACGACATCGCACAGCCACAACTGAACACCGCCGGCACAGCCACAACTGAACAGCTCGCTACGGATGCACAGTCAGGGTTGCCGGGAGGAAGGAACCGTCAGCAGGGAGCGGTCAGAAGATGTCCGGGCACCAAGGACGCCCGGGCGCGCGGAACAGGGCGTCGGCCTTCCGGGCGGCGCCCTCTCGCTCTTCCCGCACCCGCCCGAGCGCCGCGAGCCGCAGCACGGACTCGCCGCCGAGCCATACCGAGGCCAACTCGCCGACGCCCAGCGTGAGATCGGCGCCCTCGGTGCTCGCCGGGACACAGGACGCCCCCTCGGGCGAGACTTCCAGCCGGAACCGGCCCCCGGCCAGTCCCTGGCCGTCGACGACCTCCAGGACCAGCGTGGCCGTCGCGTCGTACGTCCGTGCCTCCAGGGCCCGTACGACATCCAGGATCCGCACCCACAGCCAGTCCGCGTGCCCGGTGATCCGGGCGGCGCGCGGATCGGGGAGGTAGTACGGCAGCAGGTCGTCGGGTCCGCGGAAGCCGCTCTTGACCTTGGTGATCCAGTCGATCGAACACAGGTAGTGCCACAGGGCGCGCTCGGCCGCCGCAGTGGTGGCGGTGAGCCTGAGCACGGAGGCGGTCTGGTCCGGCTGCTTGCCGTTCCAGGTCTCGTCGGACTTGTACGCCACCAGGCCCTGGACCTCGCCGTCGGCCGCGCGATGGACGGCGTAGAACGGCTCGGTCCAGTCGGCGCGGAAGCGGACGGCGCCGGTGTTCGCCTGCCACCACAGGTCGCTGCGACTGACCGCGCCGGGCTGGGCGCGACGGAACCGCTCGTAGAACTCCGGGCCCAGCTTGCGGACCTCCGCGCCGTCCACGAGGTCGATACGGCCCCCGTCGTCCGGGCCCGACCAGCGCGGGTCGAGGCCGGCCCGGGGCACCTCGACGGTCCACTGGGTCGACCAGGTGGCCGGGCCGAAGCCGTAGCGGCCGTAGATCGGGTACTCGGCGGCGATCAGCGTGGCGACCACGTCGCCGCGTTCCTTCGCCGCCGCGAGGTCCTGGTTCATCATGCGGGTGAGCAGGCCACGGCGGCGGTGGGTGGGGCTGACGGTGACATTGCTGATCGCGTCCGCCGGGACCGACCCGCCGCCCACCGCGGTGAGTTCCTGCGCGAAGGAGCGGAAGGTGGCGACGCACCGGCCGCGGTCGAAGGCACCGAGCAGCCGGCCCGGCACGAACTGCAGTCGCCGGGCGTCGAGTTGCTCGGGCGCCAGGGCGGGTGGCTCCAGGAACCCGGTGGCCAGCGCGCGCTGCCAGTCCTCGAAGTCGGCCTCGGTGACTATCCGGACGTCGCTCATGCACTCACGGTAGGCGGACGCCCGCCCGGGTGTCCTCCCGTTTTTCCCCACCCACGTCCACCACCCCGCCGCCGTCCCCGCTCGGCAGTCTCTGTCCCGGTCGTCCCCGTCCAGTCGCCTCCGTCCCGCCGTCCCCGTCCGGCCGCCTCCGCCCGGTCATCCCGTCCCGCCGTCCCCATCCGGCCGCCTCCGCCCCAGAGTTCCCCATCCCGTCGTCTCCGCCCGGGCAGCTCTGTTCGGGCGTCCCCCGTCCAGTCCTCTACGGCCCGCCCTCCCCGTCCGGCTGCCTCCTCCCATGTCATCCCCGTCCCGCGGTCCCCGTCCCGCCATCACCGCCCGGTCGTCTCTGTCCAGGTCTCCCCCGTCCAGTCCTCGGCGGCCCGACATCCCCGTCCGGCCGCCTCCGCCCGGTCATCCCCGTCCGGGCGTCCCCGTTCGAGCGCCTCTGCCCCGGCGTTCCCCAACCCGTCGTCTCGGCCCGGGCATCCCGTCCGGACATCTCCGTTTGGGCGCCTCTGCCCGAGCGTTCCCCATCCGGCCGTCCCCGCCCGGCTATCCCCGTCCGGGCGCCTCCGCCCCGGCGTTCCCCGTCCGACCGTCCCCGTTCAGTAGCCCTCGTCCAGTAGCCCCCTCAGATCAGTAGGTCCTCCACCTGTGCCTCTCCCTCGCGGTATCGGCGGGTGATCTCCGCGCTGCAGTCGTCGGTCGTGCGCTGCAGGCGCTGGCGGCGCTCGGAGACCTCCTGCTCGTAGCGGACCAGGCGCCCCATGGCCGTGGTCAGTTCGAGATCCGTGCGCGCCTGAAGGTCCGACAGCTCGACCTCGGCGAGCATCTCGGCGGCCAGCTGCCGGTACTCCTCGTTGTGCGGAGTGCCGAGCGTGACATGGCGGGCCGAGGAGCGGTGCCGGGCCGGGGCGTCCTTGAGGATCTCCGGGAGCCGGTCGACCACGGCAGCGTCCGCGGGCGCCGGCAGGGACGCGCGCCCGCGCCGGCACAGCTCCGCGCGCAGGATGTCGATCCGCCCCTGCAGCAGCCGCCGGACATAGCTGAGGTCCGCCTCGTCGCGCTGGGCGTCGCGGCGCAGGGTGCGCAGTTCGGGCAGGCTCAGCCGGGCCAGTTCGGGCTCGGGCGGCTCGGCGGCCAGCGCGGGGCCCGCCGGGGCCGACGGCACCGGTGGTGTGTCGGCGCGTTGGGCGGGCGGCCGGTACGTCCCCTGTGTTCCCACCGGCCCGCTGATACTCGGTGTGCTCATGTGCTTCTGACCGTCCCCTCGACCGGCGTGTGGAAGCATCGTGCCACCCCAACTGGCCACTAAGTGACCGAGTGCCCCCGAACGGCCCCAGATGGGGGGTAAGGGATCCATAAGGGATCTATGATTGGTCCTCTGTGACCTCGTACCGGCACCCGGCATGATGGTCCGCATGCGTGCGGTGGTGCAGAGAGTGGACGGCGCGAGCGTCGTCGTGGACGGCGAGACGGTCGGCGCGATCGAGGGCGAGGGTCTGTGCGTCCTGGTCGGGGTGACCCATGAGGACACCAAGGAGAAGGCGGCGCAGCTGGCCCGCAAGCTCTGGTCGATCCGCATGCTGCAGGACGAGAAGTCGTGCAGCGACATCGACGCCCCGCTGCTCGTCATCAGCCAGTTCACGCTGTACGGCGACGCCCGCAAGGGGCGCCGCCCTACGTGGAACGCGGCGGCGCCGGGTGATGTCGCCGAGCCGCTGGTCGATGAGGTGGTGGCCCGGTTGCGGGCGCTGGGCGCGACGGTGGCGACGGGGCGGTTCGGCGCGAAGATGCGGGTGTCCTTGACGAACGACGGCCCGTTCACGGTGCTGCTGGAGATCTAGGGCGCGGTTGGCGCATCGAAGACACGCGCCCTAGGGCTCGACCACGACCTCCTGCGCCGCCGCCGTCTCTCCGGCCAGGAGCCGCGCATCGAGCGGCACGTTCCGCTTGACCAGGGCCAGAGCCACCGGCCCCAGCTCGTGGTGCCGTACCGACGTCGTCACGAAACCGATCTTGCGGCCCTCGGGCCCCTCGTCCGCGAGCCGGATCTCCGTGCCCGGCACCGGCAGATGGACCTCGCTGCCGTCCAGGTGGAGGAAGACCAGCCGGCGCGGCGGCTTGCCCAGGTTCTGCACGCGGGCGACCGTCTCCTGGCCCCGGTAGCAGCCCTTCTGCAGGTGCACCGCCGAGCCGATCCAGCCCAGCTCGTGCGGGATCGTCCGGTGGTCGGTCTCGAAGCCGAGCCGGGGCCGGTGCTGCTCGACGCGCAGCGCCTCGTGGGCGAGGAGGCCGACGGCCGGGGCGTGCGCGGCCGCGAAGGACTCCAGGTCCTCGCGCGGCAGGAAGACATCACGGCCGTACGGCGTCTCGCGGACGACGACGCCCTCGGGCACCTCGGCGATGGACCCGGCGGGCAGGTGGACCACCGCGAAGTCGGCCGTCCGGTCGGCGACCTCCACGCGGTAGAAGAACTTCATCGACTCCAGGTAGGCGATCAGCGCGTCCTGTGTACCGGGCTCCACGTGCGCCCAGACGGTGCTGCCGTCGTCCACCAGGTACAGCGCGTGCTCGATGTGCCCGTGCGCGGAGAGGATCAGCGCCTCGGTGGCCTCACCGGCCGGCAGCTCGCTGACGTGCTGGGTGAGCAGAAGGTGCAGCCAGCTCAGCCGGTCCTCACCGCTGACGGTGACGACACCGCGGTGGGACAGGTCGACGAAACCGTTGCCGTCGGCGAGGGCGCGCTGCTCGCGGAACAGGTCGCCGTAGTGGGCGGCGACACCTTCGTCCACACCCTCGGCGGGGACGGCGCCGGGCAGGGACAGCAGAGGGCTCTTCATACCGCCACCCTACGACGTGGTAGTTGAACTCTTCAGCGAACAGTCCTTGCACCGGCCGAAGATCGCGAAGTGCTTCATGTCGGTGTCGAACCCGAACTGCTGCCGCAGCTTGGCGGTGAACTCGGCGGCGACCTCCATGTCGGCCTCGATCACGTTCTCGCAGTCGCGGCACACCAGGTGCAGATGGTGGTGGCGGTCGGCGAGGTGATACGTCGGCGCACCGTGCCCGAGGTGGGCGTGGCTGACCAGACCCAGCTCCTCCAGCAGCTCCAGCGTCCGGTAGACCGTGGAAATGTTGACCCCCGACGCCGTCTTCCTCACTTCCACGAGGATGTCGTCGGGGGTCGCGTGCTCAAGGGTGTCCACGGCTTCGAGGACAAGCTGGCGCTGCGGCGTCAGCCGGTAGCCGCGCTGCCTGAGGTCGCTCTTCCAGTCGGTGCTCACCACGCGGTCAAGTCTAGGTCCGACGGGTCCGGACTCGCCTGGGCGCCTTGAATTCAAGGGATAATCTGACAGGTTTTCTGCTGTACGAGCGGTTGGTTCGATAAGCGGTTATTCGGTGGGAATGCCGGGGTAGCTTGGCGGCGAACTCTTTGTCCTAGCTGAGGAGGAAGCCAATGCGTGCACGCAGAGCCCTGGCCATTGCGATCAGCACCCCGATCCTGCTCGCCGCAGTCGGGATGAGCGGTGCGTCCGCGGCGACCCGGCCCGGGCCCACCGCCGACCGGTCTGCACCTACGGCCGACCAGCCCGCCCCTGCGGCTGACCTGACTGCACCTGCCGCCGACAGTAAGCACAGCAGGCCCAGCAGGCACGCCCAGGCCCAAAAGGCCGCCGGAGACGAAATGGATCCGGAAGAAGGCCTCATCGGAGGTATCGCGGGTGAACTGCTGGGCCGCATGGGTCCCGGCGAGTCCTAG
>NZ_JAJHNP010000022.1 GCF_020819595.1 Streptomyces barringtoniae | reverse complement strand
GGGGGTTTGTCTTCCCGGCCGTTGGGCCGTTCCGACGCCTCAAACCTTAGCGGATCCGCTCGGCGATTCCCAATCGGGCCGCCGGGCTCCATTCGAATTGAATTCGGGCACGCCGAATACAACCCGTCCGGGAGATCGAGCTGATGATGTGAGGGGTGCCGCTCGAGGCGGCGAAGCGCTACCGAAGAACCGTTACGGCTCCGTGGCAACCCGAAGAACTTTACGGAGCGGCCAGGGGTGTGTCAACACCCCCTGTCAAGATTTTTTACGGCGGCCTCAGTCGAGGTCGCTGAGCCGACCGCCGGCGTCCGGCTGGGCGTCCTCCACCCTGCGCAGGAGCCTGGTCAGAACCTCGCCGAGCACCGCGCGCTCCGCCGGCGTGAGGTCCTGGAGCAGGTCCTCCTCGAAGACGGTCGCGAGGCGCATGGCCTCCAGCCACTTCTCACGGCCCTCGGGGGTCAGCTCCACGATCACCCGGACGCGGTTGGACTCGTCACGCTCCCGGGTGACGAGTCCCTCGGCCACCATGCGGTCGATCCGGTGGGTCATCGCAGCCGGCGTGAGGCCGAGGCGCTTGGCGAGGTCGCTGGGGCCCAGGCGGTAGGGGGCACCGGAGAGGACCAGTGCCTTGAGCACCTCCCACTCGGCGTTGCTGATGCCGAGGCCGGCGGTCTGGCGGCCGTAGGCGACGTTCATGCGGCGGTTGAGCCGGGAGAGCGCCGAGACGATCTTCTCGACCTGCGGATCGAGGCCCTGGAACTCGCGCTGGTAAGCGGCGATCTGCTCTTCGAGCGTCGGTTCCGCGACGTCGGGGGCGGTGTCGGCCATGGCCGCAGTATCGCACGCGGTTGCTTTGCGTCGAAGTCCTTCTCTGTGTAGTCTTTAGCTTCGAACTTTAGCTTTGAAGTCTTCAGATGTAACTAGTGAGAGAGGTGAACGTGACCAGGGCGATGGGCGCAGCGATGCGCCGGATCCACGTGGGTAACGCACTCAGCGCGTTCGGGCTCGGCTTCACCGTCCCCTACCTGTACGTCTACGTGGCGCAGGTGCGGGGGCTGGGAGCCATGACGGCGGGACTCGTGCTCGCCGTCTTCGCCGTGGCCGCGCTGATCGTGCTGCCGTTCGCCGGCAGGGCGATCGTGCGGCGCGGCCCGCTGCCGGTCCTGCTCGCCGCCCTGGTCACCGCGGCGCTCGGCGCACTGAGCCTCGGACTCGCGGGCAACGCCGCCGCCGTACTGCTCTCGGCCGCGGCGCTCGGTGCCGGGCAGGCCGTGATGCAGCCGGCGCTGGCGACGATGATCGTGGACTGCTCCACCGCCGACACGCGGTCCCGGGCGTTCGCGATGCAGTTCTTCCTGCAGAACCTGGGACTCGGTATAGGCGGCCTCATCGGCGGTCATCTCGTCGACGCCACGCGCGTGTCCTCGTTCACGCTGCTGTTCGCGATCGAGGCGGCCATGTTCCTGCTGCTGGTCGGGGTGATGGCGACCGTGCGGATGCCGCACTCGCCGCGGATCGAGGACGCCCCGGCCCGGTCGGCGAAGAGCAGCTGGAAGCGGCTGCTCGGGAACCGGGCGATGGTGCAGCTGTGTGTGCTGGGCTTCGTGCTGTTCTTCGCCTGCTACGGCCAGTTCGAGTCCGGGCTGAGCGCTTACGGCGTCGAGGCCGCCGGGATATCCACCTCCGCGCTGGGGACGGCCCTGGCCGCGAACACGCTGATGATCGTGGTCGCCCAGTTCGCCGTGCTGAGGTTCGTGGAGCGCAGCCGGCGGTCCCGGGTCATCGCCGGTGTCGGACTGATCTGGGCCGTCGCGTGGCTGGCCGCCGGGTACGCGGGGCTGGGGCACGGCAGCCAGGAGATGGCGACGGCCGCGTTCGTCTCGACCTACGCGCTGTTCGGGCTGGGTGAGGCGATGCTGTCGCCGACGGTCGCTCCGCTGGTCGCCGACTTGGCTCCCGAGGGGATGGCCGGGCAGTACAACTCTGCGTTTGCACTGGTCAAGCAGCTGGCGCTGGCCGTCGGTCCGGCGGTGGGCGGGCCGCTGGGTGCCTCGTTGCACGCGCCGTACATCGTGACGTTCCTGCTGTTCTCGCTGGGGATCACGGTGCTTGCGCTCCGGCTCGGGCGGAGGCTCACCCCCGTCCAGGACCAGCCTTGGTCGGCACGCGGGACCCGCGTGGTTGCCCGGGGTGGTGCGCCTGCGGAGCCGGTGGGCGCGGAGGCGTGAGGCACCCGGCGCCGGTGCTGGGCACGTCTGGGGGCGCTGCTCGCTGAGAGGTGCCGCTGCGCCCACCCGTGCCGCCCCGAGCGGCACGGGTGGGCGCAGCTACGGCGGCACGCCTGCGTGACCCAGCCCCCGACCACCCGCACCCGCACCCGCACCCGCACCCGCACCCGGCAACGGCCAAGGCCCCCCACGGCGCCTAGCCCTTCGGCAGTACGAACTCGCACCACACCGCCTTGCCGCCGCCAGGTGTCCGGCGGCAGCCCCAGTTGGACGCGATCGTCGCCACGATGGCGATGCCCCGGCCCGACTCGTCGCCCGGTTCCGCGCGTCGGCGTCGAGGAAGGTGATCGTCCCCGTCCGTCACCTCGATGATCAGGCGGCGGTCGGTGCGGCGGAGCCGGAGCCGCATGGGCGGGGTGCCGTGCTGGAGGGAGTTGGCGACCAGCTCGCTCGCGGCGAGGACACCGAGATCGTGCAGCTCGACCGGGAAGCGCCAACTCGTCAGCACACCGGAGGCGAACGCGCGGGCGCGGGGGGCCGCTTCGACGCCGCCGAGGAGTTCCAGGGCCGCGTTGCGGAAGAGGTCGCCGTCGGGGCCCGTGCGGGCGGGGTGCTGGAGGACCAGGACGGCGACGTCGTCGTCGTGGTCGGCGGTGACACCGGCCGAGCGGACCAGGCGGTCACAGACGACCTGCGGGGAGCCGGTGGCGCCGGCGAGGGCGCCT
This sequence comes from Streptomyces barringtoniae, assembly GCF_020819595.1. Classification (GTDB taxonomy): domain Bacteria; phylum Actinomycetota; class Actinomycetes; order Streptomycetales; family Streptomycetaceae; genus Streptomyces; species Streptomyces barringtoniae. The sequence continues at coordinate 166,272 of NZ_JAJHNP010000022.1, read as the reverse complement.
TCGAGGGCCGCGATACCCTCGTCCAGGTCCTCGTCGCGGCGTTCGACCAGGCCGTCCGTGTAGAGGACGGCCGTGGAGCCCGGGCCGAGCGCGATGGAGCCCGACGCGTGCATCCAGCCGCCGGTGCCGAGCGGCGGGCCGGTGGGCTCGTCGGCGCGGGAGACGGTGCCGTTCTCGTCTCGGACCAGGATCGGCAGGTGCCCGGCGGAGGCGTACACCAGCCTTCCCTCGTTGGGGTCGTGGACGGCGTAGACGCAGGTGGCGATCTGGTTGGCGTCGATCTCGGTGGCGAGGCCGTCCAGCAGCTGGAGCACCTCGTGCGGGGGGAGGTCCAGGCGGGCGTAGGCCCGGACGGCCGTACGCAGTTGGCCCATGACCGCCGCTGCTCGCACACCCCGGCCCATGACGTCGCCGATCACCAGGGCCGTGCGGCCGCCGCCGAGGGTGATCACGTCGTACCAGTCGCCGCCGACCGCGGCCTCGGTGCCGCCGGGGTGGTAGGTGGCGGCGATGCGCAGGTCGTCGGGCTGTTCCAGTTCCTGCGGCAGCAGGGAGCGCTGGAGGGTCACCGCCGTCTCGCGCTGGCGGCGCTCGCTGGCGCGCAGCCGCTCGGCGGCCTCGGCGTGGTCGGTGACGTCGGTGGCGAAGACGAGCACCCCTCCGTCGCGGTCGCCGCCCTCGTCGACCGGGGTGCAGGTGAACGTGTAGGAGCGGCCGTCCACGGCCTTGCGGGACTTCAGGGTGCGGGGCTTGCCGCTGCGCAGCACCTGGTCGAGGAGCGGGAGCAGGCCCAGTTCGGCGAGTTCGGGCAGCGCCTCGCGGGCGGGTGTGCCCGTGGGCCGTACGCCGAAGGCCGCCACGTAGGCGTCGTTGACGTACGCGATGCGGTGGTCGGGGCCGTGTACGAGGGCGACCAGGGCCGGGACGCGGTCGAGGACGTCGCGCGCGGGCAGTTCGTCGACGGCGGGCACCGGGGCCGTGCCGTCGGCCGGCTTTCCGGCGCGGGCCGCGGGCACGGAGCCTTCCCCCCGCCGGTCCGGGGAGACCGGGATCTCGTTCCGCGCGGCGGCGCGGCGCTGCGTTCCGGGGAGCCGGGCGCTCCAGCGCGTGAAGTTCACTTGGGAAGAAGCCTCGTGGGTGCTGAGGGCGGGCGGGTGGCTCGTCCGAGGACATGGGGCAGTCTGGCAGGGGGCGCGCCGCGGCGACATCGGTCAGACGCCTGGGCGGGCCGGGTAGTTCCTTGCTCCGGTCAGGACGACCCCTTCGGGTCGTCCGAGGGGCTGTGAGGAGGCTTTCCACCGGCAGCGAGTTCGAACTCCGCTCGGGGATGTTCGAGCGAACCGAGCGAGACGATCTCCCGTTTGAAGAGTCCGGCGAGGGTCCATTCCGCCAGCACACGGGCCTTTCGGTTGAATGTGGGCACCCTGCTGAGGTGGTACACGCGGTGCATGAACCAGGCAGGGTAGCCCTTCAGCCTGCGCCCGTAGATCTGCGCGACGCCCTTGTGCAGGCCGAGGGAGGCGACCGAGCCGACGTACCTGTGGGCGTACGTCTCCAGGGGCTCGCCGCGCAGCGCGTGGGCGATGTTGTCGCCGAGGGTCCGGGCCTGGCGGACGGCGTGCTGGGCGTTGGGGGCGGTTTCGGTGCCGGGTTCGGCGGCGGTGACGTCGGGTACGGCGGCGGCGTCCCCGGCCGCCCAGGCGTGCTCCGTGCCGTCGACGGTCAGCCGGGCGGTGCACTTCAGCCGGCCGCGTGCGGTGAGCGGCAGGTCGGTGGCGGCGAGCAGCGGGCTGGGCCTGACGCCGGCGGTCCACACGACCGTGCGGGTCGGGAAGCGCTGGCCGTCGCTGAGGACGGCGACGCGGTCGGCGCAGGAGTCCAGGCGGGTTTCGAGCAGGACCTGGATGTTGCGGCGGCGGAGCTGGGTGACGGTGTAGCGGCCCATCTCCTCGCCGACCTCGGGAAGGATGCGGTCGGAGGCCTCCACGAGGATCCACTTCATGTCCTCGGGGCGGACGTTGTGGTAGTAGCGCGCGGCGTAGCGGGCCATGTCCTCCAGTTCGGCGAGCGCCTCCACGCCCGCGTAGCCGCCGCCGACGAAGACGAAGGTGAGGGCGGCGTCGCGGATCGCGGGGTCGCGGGTGGAGGAGGCGATGTCCATCTGCTCGATGACGTGGTTGCGCAGGCCGATGGCCTCTTCGACGGTCTTGAACCCGATGCCGTACTCGGCGAGGCCGGGGATGGGCAGGGTGCGGGAGACCGAGCCGGGGGCCAGCACGAGCTCGTCGTAACCGAGGAGTTCGGCCGGTTTTCCCTCCTCGGCGGTGGCGAGCGTGGTGACGACGGCGGTGCGCACCGCGTGGTCGATGGACGTCACCTCGCCGACGACGACATGGCACTGGTCCAGGACGCGACGCAGCGGTACGACGACATGGCGAGGGGAAATCGAACCCGCGGCCGCTTCGGGAAGGAACGGCTGGTACGTCATGTAGGGGTCGGGAGTGACGACGGTGATGTCGACCTCACCCCGCCTGAGCTCGGCCTTCAGCTTCCGCTGCAGCCGCAGTGCCGTGTACATCCCGACGTAGCCGCCGCCGACAACCAGAATGCGCGCACGTTCCTTCACCATCCCATGACGCACCCGGCGCTGTTGTTTGTCCACAGCCCCGGCAATTTGTGTGACCGGCGGCCGGGTGTGCGCACAGGCGGGCGCGGTGTCGGGGCGGGACGAAAGGGGGCAGGTCAGCGGGTGCGGGCGATGAGGTGCGAAGGTGCGGAAACGGGACGTACGAGACCCGTACTCCGATCGGGGGGCGCACTGTGCGGAACCTGCCCCTTCTGAATTGACTCCCTCTCAACTATGTTCGTGTGTCGACGGGGTGTAGGGAATGTGGTCGAACGGGTGCCGCGACGGACGGGCCCGGTCGAGAACGACGTCAGTTCCACGCACTTCGGAACACTGACGGGGAGTCTCCGGGGGGAGACGTCATTACCGGGGGAAACACATGCATGTTCAGGACTCGCATTGGTCATCCGCAGCCACCCTCGCACCGGGTGGCGGGGCGATGAGCGCGGCGGTGGGCAACGGACGCGCCGACGGGGCGCGTAAGACACCGCTGCGGGTGGACGCACAGCGCAATCTGGAGCACGTGCTGCGTGCGGCGCGTGAGGTCTTCGGCGAGTCGGGTTACGGCGCGCCGATGGAGGACGTGGCCCGGCGGGCCCGGGTGGGTGTCGGCACCGTGTACCGGCGCTTTCCCAGCAAGGACGTGCTGGTCCGGCGGATAGCCGAGGAGGAGACCGCGCGGCTGACCGAGCAGGCGCGGGCCGCGCTCGGGCAGGAGGACGAGCCGTGGTCGGCGCTGTCCCGGTTCCTGCGGACGTCCGTGGCGTCGGGGGCGGGCCGGTTGCTGCCGCCGCAGGTCCTGCGGGTCGGCTCCGCGCAGGGCTCCGCCGGTCCGGCCGAGTCGGGCGGTTCCGGCGTGGCGTCCGCCGAGGAGGCTCGGGTGCCTCAGCAACGGGTGCAGCCGGGGTCCGGTGAGCTTCGGCTGGTGCCCGGGGAGTCCGCCGGGGCCGCTGATGACAGCGGGGTCGGGGCGTTGCTGGATGTGGTCGGTCAGCTGGTGGACCGGGCGCGGGCGGCGGGTGAGCTGCGGGCGGACGTGTCCGTGGGGGATGTGCTGCTGGTGATCGCCACGGCGGCGCCGTCCCTGCCGGATGCTGCGCAGCAGGCGGCGGCTTCGGCACGGCTGCTGGACATTTTGCTGGAGGGGTTGCGGTCGCGTCCCGCATAGGGGATTGGGGTCGCGTCCCATGTAGGGGTCCCCGCCGTCGGCGGCTGCGGGTGGGTGCCTTGTGGACGGTTCGGGGTGGGTGGTGCGTGCGGTCGTCGGACTGCGGGGGCGTGGGGGCTGGTCGCGCAGTTCCCCGCGCTTCTCTGGGGGTTGCCGTGCTGCCTGCCCCATCGGCGCCCCTGGCCAAAGGCAGCCTTCGCCGCGATTCCCTCGTTCGAGTGGCGGCCGTAGCTCTGCGCTGACAAGGGCCCTCGGATGAGTGGATGCCGTGACCTTGAGGTCCTTGAATAAAGGACAATGTGGCACTCTGAGCCGGTGACGGGTTGGGCTGGGCCGGCGTCGGGGGCTTTCCGCGATGGGCGTTGACGGGTGGGACGAGTCACGCGATGACGACGCGGGCGCGGAGGCCGCTGCGGGCCTGACCCCGCCCCAGGTGCCGAAACAGGGCGGGCGTCCGGCTTCCACCGGCGGGCGGGGCAAGAAGCCCTCCGGCGGGCGGAGCGAGATGAGCGTGCCGGCCCAGCGCGAGGGCAGCATGCGGCCGCCGGCCCGGGAGACGCCGCCCGACGACGGCGAGCTGATCGAGCGGATGCGCGGCGGTGACGACTCCGCCTACGCGGAGCTCTACCGGCGGCACGCGGACTCCGTACGGCGGTACGCGCGCACCTGCTGCCGGGACGGGCACACCGCCGACGACCTCACGGCCGAGGTCTTCGCCCGGATGCTGCAGGCGGTGCGCGGGGGATCGGGGCCCGAGCACGCCGTACGGGCCTATCTGCTCACCTCCTTGCGGCGCGTCGCCGCGCACTGGACCAAGTCCGCCCGGCGCGAGCAGCTCGTGGACGACTTCGCCGTCTTCGCCCAGCGGTCCTCGCGCGCCTCCGAAGTGTCCGACGACGACACACTGGACCTCGGCGCCGATGTGCGCGCGATGCACGAGGCCGAGCAGTCCCTGGCCATGCAGGCCTTCCGTTCGCTGCCCGAGCGCTGGCAGGCCGTGCTGTGGCACACCGAGGTGGAGGACGAGTCCCCGAGCGAAGTGGCCGTGCTGTTCGGGCTGGACGCCAACGGCACCCGCGTGCTGGCGAGCCGCGCCCGCGAGGGGCTGAAGCAGGCCTACCTGCAGGCCCACGTGAGCGCCACCCTCGCCGGTGACGAGGAGTGCGCCCGCTACGCCGACCAGCTCGGCACCTACGCCCGCCGCAAACTGCGTATCCGCGCCGAGCGGGGTCTGCGCAAGCACCTGGAGGAATGCGCCAAGTGCCGACTGGCGGCCGTGCAGATCGAAGAGGTCGCGAGCGGTATCCCCGGTGTCGTCCCGGTCGCGGTCATCGGCTGGTTCGGGGCTGCCGGGTACGCCAAGGCGCTCGGCGTCATCGCGGGCAGCGCCGGGGCGGGGGCGGCGGGTGCCGTCGCCGCGGCCACCGGGTCGTCGTCCGGCGGGGCCGGCGGTACGGGCGGTGCCGCGGCCGCGGAGGGGCTCGGAGCGCCGGTGAAGGCGGGCATAGCGGCGGGTGTGGTCGCGGTGGCCGCCGCCGCGGTGGCACTGGCGCTGGTGAACGACGGCCATCGGCCGGCGAAGGAGGCAGCCGAGCCGTCGCCGTCCGCGCCGGTCGTACGGCACCCGGCGCCGACGCCGGCCCCGCCGAGGAAGAAGCCCTCGCCTGAGCCCGTGGTGCTCGCGCCCGAGCCGACCCCGACGCCGACGCCCACCCCGACGCCGACGCCGACGCCGAAGCCGACGCCCAAGCCGGCTACCAGGCCCACCCCGACGCCCACACCCACACCCCCGCCGACACCGACACCCACGCCGACCCCGACCCCCACTCCGCCGCCCGCGCCCACCGTGTACGAGCTGAGCGACCTCGGTTACGACGTGGACGGCGACGGCACCAAGCCCGAGATCCAGCTCGCCGAGAGCAGCTGGGTGTGGCAGCGCTACGGCATGTCGATCGGCGGCAAGCAGTACGCGCGCGGGGTGACCGTGCACGGCGAGTCCTCGGTCACCGTCGCCCTCAACCGGCAGTGCACCGCCTACGACGCACTGGCCGGTGTGGACGACATGACGCTCGGCCTCGGCAAGGTGTCCTTCTCCGTCTGGGCCGACGGGGTCCGGCTCTGGCAGTCCGGGATGGTCAAGGGACACGACCGGGCCGTGCCCGTCCATGTGGACCTCACCGGGCGCAGGACCGTACGGCTCGTGGTACGGCCGCACAGCAACGTCTTCGACCAGGCGGCACTCGCGGACTGGGCGGAGGCCCGGTTCACCTGCCGATAGACCGGAAGGCGGGAAGGACCCAAGACCGGAAGACGGGAAGGCGCCGGGAGAACGGTGGTGGTCCTCACCGGCCGGGTTCGGCGGCCGCCTCCGCCGCGTCGAGCTCCCGCAGTACGTCGGCCGCCCCGAGGGACGAGCCCAGGGCGCGCTCGGCCGTGTACCGCTCCGGCGGCAGAGTCGCTCGGGCGTCGGCCTGCACCCGGATGGCCTCGCTGCACTCCGGCTCGGGACGCGGATTGCCGTCGCGCCAGTGGTCCGCGGCGGCGAACAGCCGGACCGCACCGGCCAGATCGCCGCACCGGGCCCGCAGGCCGGCCGCGATGTCCACCAGCCCCGCCGTGATCGACTCGGCGCACCGCTGGGCCACGGCCACGCGCAGCGCCTCGGCGGCGATCGGCAGCCCGTGTGCGGGGCCCGACTCGTCGGCGGCGAGGAGCGCCTCGACGCTGCGCAGGGCCGCCTCGAACTGCGGTGGCGGGGTGCCGCCGCGGGCCAGGGCGCGGGTCTCCTCGTACAGCTCGCGGGCACGGGCGAGCTGCCCGTCGTGCAGGGCGATGTGGGCGCGCAGCAGCAGCACGAAGGCACGCGACTCCGGCACCGCGTACCGGTCGGCGGCCGCTCCCGCCTCCTCCAGGGCGGACAGCGCGGTCTTCCGGTCTCCGGAGCGGTAGGAGATCTCGGCGAGCCGGGCCATCAGGAACGGCGACTCGGCGTAGGCCCCCACCTCGTAGGCCAGGCGCAGTGCCTCCTCGTACTCACCGCGCGCCTCGGCGAACCTGCCGCGGGCCATGGCCGCCTCGCCCGCCGCGCTGCACACCTGGGCCCGCATCCAGCGGTCCCCGACGCGCCGGCTGAGCGTCCGCAGCTCGGCCAGGTCCTCGTCGACGCCCCGCAGGTTGCCCGGGGAGTCGACGATCACATGGGTGCGGTACATCAGGGAGACGCCGATCTCCCAGTCACCGCCGTACGCACGGCAGTTGGCCACGGCCGCGGCCATGTCCGGGCCGACGTCCGCCGGGCCGCCCAGGTAGTAGGAAGTCAGCGGCCACACGATGCCCGGGAGCCGGGCGGCGTGGGGACCGCCGCGCTCGTAGGCGGCGCGGACGCGCGCGACGTACTCCGGGGCGCGCGGGTCGGCCGAGTGGTGCTCGGTGCTCGATTCGGAGGTCAGGAACAGGTCGAGCATCCGCAGGTCCATGCGCAGCTGACGCAGCGGATGCCCGGCCTCGCCGTCGGGCACGGCGAGGAAGGCGCCCACCGGGTCGGCCGACTCCACCAGGGACATCAGGCCGGGGGCGGCAACGAGGGGTTCCCCGGTCGCCGAAGCGCGCCCGGACGCCGAGAGAGTCGGCGGCTCCGGGCTCGCCAGGGTGTCCAGGGCCACGCCCAGGCGGAGGACCAGGCGGACCCAGGAGACCGCTTCCTGGCGGTGGTTGCGGAGCCACCAGAACCAGCCGATGGCCAGGACGATCGCGCCGGCCTCCGGCTCGTCGCCGGCGCGCACGGAGCGGTCCAGGGCCGCCCGGATGTTGTCCAGCTCGGTCTCCAGGCGGGAGATCCACGGCAGTTGGTCCGCCGACCGCAGGCGTGGCTCGGCCTCCTCGACCAGCGCCCGCGCCCACGCACGATGCCGGCGCTCGGCCGTGGCGCGCAGCCCGGAGACCTCGGCCGCGCGCTCGATGGCGTACTCGTGGATGGTCTCCAGCATGCGGTAGCGCATGCCGCCGGAGCCGTCGGGGCCGCCGGGCGCGGCCACGACGAGGGACTTGTCGACGAGGGCGCCGATCAGGTCGGCCGCCGGGCCGGTGCAGACGGCCTCGGCCGCCGCGAGGTCCCAGCCGCCGGCGAAGACGGACACCTCGCGCAGCACCGTACGCTCCCGCTCGTCCAGCAGGTCCCAGGACCAGTCGACGACTGCGCGCAGGGTCTGCTGGCGGGGCAGGACCGTGCGGCTTCCGGAGGTGAGCAGGCGGAAGCGGTCGTCGAGCCGGTCGGCGATCTGCCGTGGGGTCAGCAGCCTGAGCCGGGCGGCGGCCAACTCGATGGCGAGCGGCAGCCCGTCCAGGCGGCGGCAGATCTCCGCCACGGCCCCGGTGTCGGCGAGCACCGCGTCGGCGTCGGGACGGACGGCCTTCGCGCGCTCGGCGAACAGGCGGTGCGCCTGCTCCGGGACGAGGGGCTCGACCGGGCGCACCGACTCACCGGGGACGCCCAGGGGTTCACGGCTGGTCGCGAGGACCGTGAGCCCCGGGCAGTGGGTGAGGAGGGTCTCGGCGAGGGCGGCGGCCGCGCCGATGACATGTTCGCAGTTGTCAAGGATCAGGAGTTGGCTGCGCGGGGCGCAGTACTCGATCAGCAGGGCGACGGGGTCGGCCTGCGGGGTCGCCAGCTCGTTGGTCAGCAGCACGGTCTCGCGCAGACCGAGCGCGCTGACCACGGCGCCGGGCACCGCCTCCGGATGGTCGAGCGGGGCCAGCTCGACCAGCCATGCCTGGGGGCGCCCTGCGGCGGCCTCCTCGGCGAGGCGGGTCTTTCCCGAGCCGCCCGGTCCGGTGAGCGTGACCAGGCGGGCCCTGTGCAAGTCGGAACGAATGGCCTCGAGTTCTGGTTCCCGCCCGACGAAGGACGTCAGGCGGGGCCGGAGATTGCCGGTCCGCTCAGGGGGTTGAGCGGGGGCCGGTGGGTTCGATCGGGCCGGTCGGGTCGACGGCTGCGGTTGTGGTTCCTGCTGCTCGAGCAACGACGCGTACAGCGTTCGGAGTTCCGGGCCGGGGTCGGTGCCGAGGGTGTCGGCGAGGGTGCGGCGGGCGGACTCGTACGCGGCGAGGGCGTGGGCGGTGCGGCCGCTGTCGCGCAGGGCGCGGATGAGCAGGGCGTGCAGGGGCTCGTCCAACGGGTGCGCCGTGGTGAGTTCCGTCAGCTCCGGTACGACGTCCGGGGCGCGGCCGAGGTCGAGGGCAGCGGCGGCCCGCGCGCGGGTGGCCTCCAGTCGCTGGGCCTCCGGGCGGGTGGCGGCGGTGCGGTCGGCGAGGTCGGCGAGGGCGGGGCCGTGCCAGAGGGCAAGGGCCTCGGTGAGCGTGCGGTGGGCGGTGGCGGGGTCGCCGGTGGTGAGGGCCTTGGTGCCGGTGCGGACGAGGCGCTCGAAGACGTACAGGTCGACGTCGTCCTCGGTCGCTTCGAGGCGGTAACCGCCGGGGGTGGAGGCGACGGTGTGGTGTCCGAGGGTGCGGCGGAGGCGGCCGACGAGGGCTTGCAGGGCGGCGGGGGCGTCGCTCGGGTGGTCGTCGGCCCAGATCTCGTCGATGAGGGTTTCTGGGGTGGTGGTGCGGCCCGGGCGGAGGGCGAGGGCGGTGAGGAGTGTGCGCAGGCGCGGGCCGCCGATGGGTACGGGGGTGCCCTGGTCGTCCGCTGCTTGGGCCACGCCCAGGATTCTGTACCGCACCTGGGCATTGTCGCGGGGGGGCGCGGGGTGGGGCACGGGGGTTTCGTCGGCGGCGGGCGATCGCGTACCCGGTGCCGCGGCCGGGCAGGGTCCGGGCGCCGCTCGCTGTGAGCGCCGCGCCCCACCCGTGCCGCCCCAGCGGCACGCATGCCCGCAGGCTACGGCGGGGGCGCCCCGCAAGGGACGCGGGAAACTGCGCGACCAGCCACGACGGACCGCAGTCGGCACACGGCAGGAGCCACCTCGCGCGGGGCCTGGGGGCGGCAGCGCCCAGCAGGGCAGGGGCAGGCACCCTTAGCCATCAGGCACCCTTAGCCATCAAGCTCCGGAGGCCAAGGCTCCCCTTCTCGGCTGGATCCCGGACGGCACCGCACGCGCGCGTGCCGGGGTCCCCGTCCAGCACGTTCCCCGGCGGGAGAGCAGGCGGTGGAGCCAGAGTTCGAGGGAGACGAGGTCGGCGAGGCCGTCGAGGGGGAGGGGGTCGCCGGTGGCGGCCCCGCGCAGGGCCTCGCGGATGACGCGGGCCTCCACCAGGCCGGCGTCGGCCAGCAGCGGGGTGGCGAACAGGTCCTGGAGGGGGGCTGCCGCCACGCGCAGGCCCGCGCGTGCGGCCGCCGCCGAGGAGGCGTGGGAGGGGGCGCCCCAGCCGGGCGGGAGGTCGGTGACGCCGGCGCCCTCCAGGACCGTACGGAGGATCGAGGAGCGAGCGCCGGGTTGGACGCGCAGGGCCTCCGGGAGGGCGCGGCAGGCGCGGACGACCTGGTTGTCGAGGAACGGCGTGTGCAGGCGCTGGGAGCGGATCTCGGCGGCCTGTTCCAGGACGCGCAGGTCGGCGGCGTGGCGGGCGAGGGCGGCACGCGCGCGGTACTCGCCGGGACGCTGGACGCCGGTTGCCGAACGGTCCGCCTCCGCCTGCAGCAGAACCGATACTTCGGCCAGCGCCTCCCCCGTCAGCCAGCGGGCCGCCGGCCCGGGTCTGGCCCAGGTCAGCGCGGCGAGGGACGCACCGACCGCTCCCCCGGGCTCGTCGAAGTGGCGCCGCATCAGCCGCTCGGCCAGGACCTCCAGGCCCGTCCGGTAGGGCGTGCGGGCGAGCCGGCGGGCGGCGCCGTACACGCGCGCGGGGACCATCACCGAGCCGTCGGCCTTGGCGAGCGCGGCGACCGGGCGCACCAGATGGCGCCGTTTGCGGTCCATCAGGAGGTCGGCGAGGCGGGCGGGGTGGGCGTCCAGGACCTGGCGGGCGCCGTGGCCGGTGAAGTGGTCGGCGCTGCCGGCGGCGAGGCGGGCGCGGTGCCGGACGGCGGTCACCAGCGAGGGTCCGGGTTCGTCGGTGAGGGGGCCGTCGAGGTCGGCGTACGGCAGGGTCTCCTCGGCGCCGGTCACGACGACGTGGTGCAGGCGCGGGTTGGCGGCGAGGGCGCCGGCGCGCTCCAGTTCGGCCTCGCGGCCGCCCACGGCAAGGTCGTTGAAGGTGACGGCAAGGAGCCGTTCGCCCGCGCCCGTGCCATGGCCGAGGAGCGTGCCGGGTCTGCCGGGAAGCCCGGCGGCCAGCAGCGCGAGGGTGCCGGAGGCGGGGCCGCCGGAGAGGTCGGCGCCGATGCCGGGCACGGGCATCCCGCGCCGGGCCCGCCGCTCGGCGGGGCCCATGCCGGGCACCGGGCCGGGGTCGAGGTCGGGCACGTGCCGGGGCGCCGACAGCCGGGTGCGGACCGCCTCCACCAGGGCGTCCCGTACGGCGTCCACGGCGCGGTCGGGGTCGGCCGGGGACGCGGCCACGGCGAGGGAGGCGACCGGCTCGTACCCGGCGATCTCGCGCACACCGGCGCGCAGCACGAGCGCGTGCCCCGGCGGAACGCGCCGTACGCCCTCGTACGGGGTGGTGTCGCGCAGCGCGGCCGGTACGTCCGGGGCGGCGAGCAGTGCGGCCAGGTGGCCGAAGTCGAGGTTGGCCTCGATGAGGTCGGCGAGGGGCAGCGCGGCCGTGGCGTAGGCGGTGCCGCCGGCCCAGGGGGTGTGGAACACCGGGCGGGCGCCCGCGAGATCGCCGCAGACGGTGATGCGGCGGCCGACCTTGACGACGGCCGTGTAGCTGCCCGGCCAGGCGGTCAGATGGCGCAGTGCGCCCCCGCGCGCGGTGAACAGGCCGCGCCGCAGCTCCTCGTCGGAGGCGCCGCAGATACCGAGGACGGCGATGCGGTTGTCCGCGTCGGCCTTCACCACGCGCAGTTCGTCGGGGCGCCAGTCGCCCACGGCCCACAGGGGGTCCGGGTCGCCCCACAGGAGTTGGGAGCCGACCGGGTGCAGGGTCTCGCCGTCGTAACCGGTGGCGCCCGCGGTACCGATCCCGGCGACGCCCGCGGCGGTGCTGCTCCAACCCACCAACCACCGCATCGACGCCTCCACAGGCTGTGGACAACAGTGCACCGTATGAACCGGACCCCCATGCTGCCATGAGAGGCGCGTTGTGGAAGTGCGGCGGCACCGGCTTCGATCGAGGGAAATGCCCAGCGGGCATGGGACGGGGGCGACTCGAATGCGCCCCCTGTACGCTCCCTCAAATCGCCGTTCGCGCCCTCAAGTTGCATGGTCGGAGCACCTGTCGACCCACGCAGGCAGGGATGATTTTCAGCCAAATATGCTGAACGAACCGTGACTTGAGCACGCTCCGTACAGGCCTGCGGAGCGCGCGGCGGCGCGAACATGCGCACAGTCCGGGAGGCGGGCATCGCCTCCCGGACCGGTCCGCCACCCGCGGGGATGAAGGTGGCGGTGTCCCCCAGCCCACTGGATCCAGTACAGCGGGCCGACCCACGCAAGAGCCATGGAACCGCTCCCCCGATGGCCGGAGAAGAGCGCACGGACGGGCGCACGGCCACACGCGCGGGGGCACGAGGCGACAGGTCGTGCACGGTGCGTACAGGACCGCACTTCCGTACGGACCACAATCCCGCCATCCGGAACAATGCCCCTTAACGCTTGGGATGCGGCGAACTACGCTGGGTTTACGAATGCCGCATGGTTATGCCAGCGCGGCAGCCGTCTGTGTCGAGGGGTGGCGCATGTCCAGGGAGCAACGCGGGCCGAACGAAAAGCTCGGCGCCGTTCTCGCCCTCGCGGGAATCAGCAACGCAGGACTCGCCAGGCGCGTCAACGACCTTGGGGCGCAACGCGGGTTGACTCTTCGCTACGACAAGACCTCGGTGGCGCGCTGGGTGTCGAAGGGGATGGTGCCGCAGGGCGCGGCTCCGCACCTCATCGCGGCCGCCATCGGCCAGAAGCTCGGCCGCCCGGTGCCGCTCCACGAGATCGGCCTGGCGGACGCGGATCCCGCGCCCGAAGTGGGCCTCGCCTTCCCCAGAGACGTCGGACAGGCGGTGAAGTCGGCGACGGAGCTGTACCGTCTCGACCTCGCCGGGCGCCGGGCCGGCTCCGGCGGCATCTGGCAGTCGCTCGCCGGATCGTTCGCAGTGAGCGCATACGCAACGCCTGCCTCGCGCTGGCTGATAACCCCCGCCGACAGCTCGGTCGCGCGGGAGGCCGGCTCCACCGAGGGCTCCGGCGCACCGATCAAAGTCGGCCACAGCGATGTGCGTAAGCTGCGGGAGGCCGCCGAGGACGCGCGGCGCTGGGACTCCAAGTACGGGGGCGGGGACTGGCGTTCGTCGATGGTGCCGGAGTGCCTGCGGGTGGAGGCGGCGCCGCTGCTGCTCGGCGCCTACTCCGACGAAGTGGGCCGCGCGCTCTTCGGGGCGTCCGCCGAACTCACCCGGCTCGCCGGATGGATGGCCTTCGACACCGGCCAGCAGGAGGCGGCACAGCGGTACTACATCCAGGCGCTGCGGCTCGCGCGCGCGGCGGCGGACGTCCCGCTGGGGGGCTATGTGCTGGCCTCCATGTCGTTGCAGGCGACGTACCGCGGCTTCGGCGACGAGGGGGTCGATCTGGCGCAGGCCGCGCTGGAGCGGAACCGCGGGCTGGCGACCGCGCGCACGATGAGTTTCTTCCGGCTGGTGGAGGCGCGGGCACACGCGCGTGCGGGGGACGCGCAGGCGGCGGGTGCGGCGCTGAAGGCGGCCGAGGGATGGCTGGAGCGGTCCCGGGAGGGGGACAACGATCCTTCTTGGCTTGGATTCTATGGATATGACCGTTTTGCTGCAGATGCTGCCGAATGCTACCGGGACCTGAAGGCTCCCCGGCAGGTGCGGAGGTTCACGGAACAGGCCTTGTCGAAGCCGACCGAGGAGTTCGTGCGGTCGCACGGCCTGCGGCTGGTCGTCTCGGCCGTCGCCGAGCTGGAGTCCGGGAACCTCGACGCCGCCTGCGAGCAGGGGGTGCGGGCAGTGGAGGTGGCCGGTCGGATCTCGTCGGCGCGCACGACCGAGTACGTGAAGGACCTTCTGCACCGGCTGGAGCCGTACGGGGACGAGCCGAGGGTGATGGAGCTGCGGGAGCGGGCGCGCCCGCTGTTGATGACTTCGGCCTGAGAACCGTCACACCCGCGTTTGAAGGCGTTGTCAGTGGCGCAGTGCACTATCGAGGTGGGAGGTGGTGCAGGTGCCGGTCGGGGCGTACGACTGTGACGTGCTCGTGGTCGGTGGGGGGATCGTCGGGCTGTCCACCGCGTATGCGATCACGCGGGCCGCGCCGGGCACGGCGGTCACCGTGCTGGAGAAGGAGCCGGGACCGGCCCGGCACCAGACGGGACGCAACAGCGGGGTCATCCACAGCGGGATCTACTACCGGCCGGGCTCCCTCAAGGCGCGGTACGCGGTGCGGGGCGCCGCCGAGATGGTCAAGTTCTGCGCCGAGTACGGCATCGCGCACGCCGTCACCGGAAAGCTGATCGTCGCCACCGAGCGGGAGGAGCTGCCCCGGCTGCACGCACTCGTGCAACGGGGGCGGGAGAACGGGATTCCGGTGCGGGAGCTGGGCGCCGCGCAGATCGGTGAGTACGAGCCCGAGGTGAGGGGGCTGGCCGCCATACACGTCGGGACCACCGGCGTGTGCGACTTCGTCGGCGTCGCCCGGCAGCTGGCGCGGGCCTCCGGGGCCGAGATCCGGTACGGCACCCGGGTCGTACGGATCGACCGGCGGCCGGAGCGGGGTGTGGCCGTGCTCACCTCGGGCGGAGACGTCGTACGCGCGCGCGTGCTGGTGAACTGCGCCGGGCTGTACTGCGACGAGATCGCGCGGCTGACCGGGGACGAGCCCCCGGTGCGGATCGTGCCGTTCCGCGGGGAGTACTACGAGCTGGCGCGGCCGGAGCTGGTGCGCGGCCTGGTGTATCCGGTGCCGGACCCGGCCTTTCCGTTCCTCGGCGTCCATCTGACCCGGGGCATCGACGGCGGTGTGCACATCGGCCCCAACGCGGTGCCGGCCCTGGCCCGGGAGGGGTACGGCTGGCGGGTCGTACGGCCCCGGGAGCTGGCCGGGACCGTGGCCTGGCCGGGGTCGTGGGCGATCGCCCGGCGGCACTGGAGATACGGCGCGGGGGAGCTGCACCGCTCGCTGTCGAAGGGGGCGTTCCTGGAGGCGGTGCGCAGATTGCTGCCCGGGGTGGAGGCGGACGACCTGGTGCGGGCTCCTGCCGGAGTGCGGGCGCAGGCGGTGTTGCGGGACGGGACGCTGGTGGACGACTTCCTGATCAAGGAGAGGGCTCGTACCGTGCACGTGCTGAACGCGCCCTCGCCTGCGGCCACCGCTTCCTTGCCGATCGGGCGGGAAGTCGGGCGGCGGGTGCTGGACATGCTCGGTTCGCTGTAGCGCCGTACCCGGGGGATCCGTCCCCTGAAACCCCCGCTTGTGAAACCCCCGCTTGCCCGCCCGACCGCCCGTCCCGGTCGGCCGGGAGGGCACCCTGATGGAGCACCGTAAAATCGGAAGCACTGTGTCTGACTTCCTCAACGCCCCCGAAGCCCCCTCGCCGGCCCCCCACGCCCCCGGCGCGTCCGTCCGGCATACCCGGGCGAAGGGGGAGCCGCGGTTTCCGGACGGTCCCAAGGCCGATCCCGCCGGATCGCACTTCGAGCGGCGGATCCGGAGTTTCCAGCCGCGGCGCAGCCGGGTGACCGCCGGGCAGGCGGACGCGCTGCAGCGGCTGTGGCCCAAGTGGGGGCTGGACATCGACGGGCAGCAGGTCATCGACCTCCCCGAGCTGTTCGGGAACGACCGGCCCGTCGTCCTGGAGATCGGGTTCGGGATGGGCGAGGCCACCGCGCAGATGGCCGCCACCGACCCGGACACCAACATCCTCGCCGTCGACGTGCACACCCCGGGGCAGGGCAATCTGCTGGGTCTCGCCGACCGCAACGGGCTGTCCAACGTCCGCGTCGGCAACGGGGACGCGATCATCCTGCTCCGGGAGATGCTCACTTCCGACTCGCTCGACGGGCTGCGCGTGTACTTCCCGGACCCCTGGCCCAAGAAGCGGCACCACAAGCGGCGGCTCATCCAGCCCGAGTTCCTGACGCTCGCCGCGACCCGGCTGAAGCCCGGCGCGCTCGTGCACTGCGCGACCGACTGGGAGCCGTACGCCGAGCAGATGCTCGAGGTGCTCACCGCGCACCCAGACTTCGAGAACACGCAGGCGGACGGCGGCTTCGCAGCGCGCCCCGAGTACCGGCCGCTGACCCGTTTCGAGGGGCAGGGACTGGACAAGGGACACGTGGTGAACGATCTGCTCTTCCGTCGCGTACCGCACCAGGACCGATAATCCGCTCCAGCCCCTCGTCCCGTCACCGTTAGGGTCGATGCCGTGGCCACCAGTCCTCCGTTTCCGACGTATCCGCCGGGCCCCCACGGCCCCGTGCCGCTCCGCCACCCGCACTGGTGGCAGCACAGGTGGGTGCGGTACGGGGCACTGATCACACTGCTCGCGCTGTCCGGACTCGTCATCCTCGCGCTGGTGCGCCGACAGACCGGTACCGAGGGGTTTCTCGTCGGGATCGGTCTCGCCGTGCTGCCCGTGCCGTGGCTCATAGCCGCCTTCCGGTGGCTGGACCGCGTGGAACCCGGCCCCTGGCGGAACCTGGTCTTCGCCTTCGCCTGGGGGGCCTGCGCGGCGGCGCTGATAGCCATCGTCGCCAACAGCTTCGCGACGAAGTGGATAGCCACCGCGACGGCCGATCCGGCCAGTGCCAACACCCTCGGCGCCACCGTGATCGCGCCCATCGTGGAGGAGTCCGCCAAGGCCGCCGCCGTCCTGCTGGTCTTCCTCTTCCGCAGACGTCACTTCACCGGGATCGTCGACGGGGTGGTGATAGCGGGCATCACCGCCACCGGGTTCGCGTTCACCGAGAACATCCTCTACCTGGGTACGGCCTTCGGAGCCGACCAGGTCAGCGGCGGCAGCGGTATCGCCTCGGTCACCGCCGCCACCTTCTTCGTGCGCATCGTGATGTCCCCGTTCGCGCACCCCCTGTTCACCACCATGACCGGCCTCGGCTTCGGCATCGCCGCGCTCTCCGCCGAGCGGCAGCGCGCCCGGCGGATGCTGCTGCCGGTGTGCGGTCTGCTGCTCGCGATGAGCATGCACGCCTTCTGGAACGGCTCCTCCACCTTCGGCGAGTTCGGGTTCTTCGCCGTCTACGGCGGATTCATGATGCCCGTGTTCGGGCTGCTGACCTGGCTCGCGATCTGGACGCGGCAGCGGGAGCTGCGGACCGTGCGGGAGGAGCTGCCGGCGTATGTGCTGGCCGGGTGGCTGGGGCCGGCCGAGCCGTTCGCGCTCGGGTCGATGCGGGCCCGGCGGACGGCCCGTGACTACGCCCGGCACCACGGTGGCAAGCCGGTGGCACGGGAGGTGGCGCGCTACGAGTCGTACGCCACCTCACTCGCGTTTCTGCGGCGCCGGGGGCGGCAGGGCAAGGCCGGGGCCGACTTCGTCGTACGGGAGCGGGAGCTGCTGGACGAGCTGTGGAAGCGGCGGAATGCGGCGCGGCCGGCGTTGGAGTATGCGATGCGGGTGGCTCCGCCGGTTCGGCAGATGTACGCGGCACCGGTGCCGATGCCTACGGCGTATCTGCCGGGCTACGGCCATCCGGCGGCGCCCTACTCCTCCTACAACCCGTATCAGTCGTAACCCATCGGGTTGCGGGGGATTCGGCACCGCCGGAATCCGCCGTCGTGACTGAGCACCGTCGTGACTGAACACCGTTGCGGCGCAAGCACCAAGCCGGCAGGAAGGATCAGGCGGACGCTGCCGTCAGGCTCGCCAGTTCCTCCTCCGTCAGCTTCAGCTCCGCCACGTCCAGGAGGGCCGGGAGCTGGTCCGTCGTGCGGGCCGAGGCGATCGGGGCCGTGATCGTCGGCTGGGCCGCGAGCCAGGCGAGGGCGATCGTGGCGACGGGGGCGTCATGGGCGGCGGCGATCTCGTCCAGGGCCGCGAGGACCTTCTGGCCGCGCTCGGTCTCCGCGTACTCCTGGGCCCGGCCCGCACGGGCGCTGTCGACCTTGGTGCCGGGGCGGTACTTGCCGGTCAGGAAGCCCGCGGCCAGGGAGAAGTACGGCACGGCGGACAGGCCCTCCTTGGCGGCCAGGTCCTGCAGCGGGCCCTCGTAGGTGTCGCGGGAGACGAGGTTGTAGTGGGGCTGGAGGGCCACATAGCGGGCCAGGCCCTCGCGGTCGGAGAAGTCGAGCGAGGCCTTCAGCCGCTCGGGGCTGATGTTGGAGGCGGCGATGTGGCGGACCTTGCCCGCCCTCACCAGCTCGTCCAGCGCGCCGACGATCTCCTCGACCGGGATCTCGGGCTTGTCGAAGTGGGTGTAGTAGAGGTCGATGTAGTCGGTGTCCAGGCGGCGCAGGGAGGCGTCGGCGGCGGCCTTGATGTTGGCGGCGGACAGGCCCTGGAACTCCGGGTGCTGGCTGACCTTGGTGGCGATGACGACGCGGTCGCGGTTGCCGCGGGCCCTGACCCACTTGCCGATGATCGTCTCGGACTCGCCGCCCTTGTGGCCCTCGATCCACGCCGAGTAGGAGTCGGCGGTGTCGATGAAGTTGCCGCCGGCCGCCGTGTAGCCGTCGAGGACGGCGAAGGAGGTGTCCTCGTCGGCGGTCCAGCCGAAGACGTTGCCACCGAGGCAGAGCGGGAAGACCTGGAGGTCGGAGGAACCGAGTGTGCGCAAAGAGGTCATGCTCTATGCCAACGCCGACGGTGGATGATCGCATTCCACCGTCGGCGTCAAGATCGCCCGAAAGGACGCGTCAGGGGGTGAGACCCTTCTCCCGCAGCCACGGCGCCGGGTCGATGGCGGTGGCCTGGCCGTTCGGGTGGACCTCCAGGTGCAGGTGCGGGCCGGTGACGTTGCCGGTGGCGCCGACGCGTCCGATGACCTGGCCGGTGGAGACCTTCTGCCCGACGGAGACGTTGATCGAGGACTGGTGGCAGAACCACAGCTCGGTGCCGTCGTCCAGGGTGATGACGGTGCGGTAGCCGTAGGCGCCCGCCCAGCCGGCCTGGGTGACCGTGCCGCTGTGGACGGCCTTGATGAGGGTGCCGGTGGGGGCGGCGAAGTCGAGGCCGGTGTGGTAGCCGGAGGACCACATCGCGCCGGGCTGCCCGAAGGTACCGGTGATCGTGTACGAGACGACCGGCAGCGTGTACTCCTTGGCCAGCTCGGCCAGCCGCTTGGCCTCGGCGGCCTTCTTGGCGTCGGCCTCCGCCTTCTCCTTGGCGTCGGCGGCCTTGGCGGCGGCGGCCTGCTCCGCCTTGGCGGCCGCGGCGGCGGTCTGCTTGTCGGCCGCGGCGATCGCGGCGGCGGTGGCCCTGCTGTCGGCCTTGCTCTGCTGCTGCTCGGCCTGGGCCATGATCCGGTTGCGCAGGGCCTCGCCGGCGTTGCCGCTGCCGGCGCTGTCGGTGGTCACGCCGACCTTGCTGAGGCCGGTGGCAGTGGCCTGGGGCGCGTCGGAGGAGTCGCCGAAGATGTGCTCGACGGAGTCCAGGTCCGGCAGGGATATGGAGACCGGCGGCTTGCCGGTGTTGGCGCTGGCCATGCCGCCCGCGCCGACCGCGGCCATCACGCCGACGCCGAGGACGGTGGAGCTGCGGGCGAAGCCGCCGCGCTGCTTGGCGACGCGGTGCCGGCCACGGACCGGGGTGACGGAGTCCTCGGTGGGGTTCCACTCCTCCCAGGGCCCCTCCTCGGCGCGGTAGGCGCCGTAGCCGAAGGTCTCCGGCTGGGCTTGCGCGGGCACGAACGGGGCTTCTGGGGCGGGCCGGTTGGACGCCACTCGGGCGTACTCCTTTCCTTCCTCCGCCTACCGGGTTAGCTGACGGGTTCGGAGCAGGAAGGTCTCCTACGCGCGTATACCAGCCGGTATCCGCGTGATTCACCCCAAGGTGGTGGTTCCCCGGCTCCCTTGCGGGATTAGGCGCGTGCGCACGGAGCCGCCTCTTGTGACGGCTGGGACGACCGCGCTGCGTTATCGAACGTTAATAGACCTGCGAGTCACTTTCCAAGCCGTTCGGCTTGATCATTAACCTTTTCCGAGCGGGACTTACCGGCCGGGAGTGCGGCAAAGCCGGGCGAGTTGACCGCCGCTCAGGAGTCTGGGCGTTTTTGATGGTGACTCAGGCGTTATTCGGAGGGCGGTCGTCCGGTCACCCTGGGTGAAGACGATCAGGTGGCGTAGGACGGCCCACAAGGTGGTGTACAGTAGAGACACAACGACGCGGGGTGGAGCAGCTCGGTAGCTCGCTGGGCTCATAACCCAGAGGTCGCAGGTTCAAATCCTGTCCCCGCTACTGAAGACTCAGGGCCGGAATCCAATGGATTCCGGCCCTGAGTGTTTTCAGCCCCCGTACGGGGCGGGCCGGGGCGGCCTCATCCCAGCAGATGTCCGTTCGGCGCCTTGGCGGGTCCCTCCAGCTCGGGCAGGACCACCACCTCCGCGCCGGCCTTCGCCAGGACTCCGCTCCCGTCGGCCGCATCCACGAACGTGTCGGGCTCCCGCCAGGCCGTGACCACCCTGCGCACCCCCGCCCGAAGGATCAGCTCGGCGCAGGGCGCAGGCCGGGAGGCCCGCCGGGCGCAGGGCTCCAGGCTGCTGTACACCGTGGCGCCGGCCAACCGCTCATCCGCCGGGTCGAGCTTCGCGAGGGCGGCCTCCTCCGCATGGACCACAGGGTCGTCCCCCTCGCGCGAGTGACCTCGCGCGAGCTCCGTACCGTCGGCCGCGACCACCACCGCCCCCACGCTGAACGCGGTCCGCGAGGGCGGACACAGCGCGGCCAGTTCGCAGGCGGTGCGCAGCCAGTGACGGTCCGCGGCGGTGGCGACCGCACCCGTGCCGGGGGCCGTGGGCTCGTAGCGCATGAGGACGACGTCCTCGATCCGGCGGGTCTCGGTCAGGCGCAGCCGGCCGGCCTGGTAGCCGCCGGGGCCGAACAGGCGGGGCGCGGCCGGGTCGCCGACGAACAGCGGCGCGAGGACCAGCTGGAGCTCGTCGGCGAGGCCCAGCTGCAGCAGCTGGGTGTGGACCGTGCCGCCGCCCTCGACCATCAGCCGCCGGACCCCGCGCACGTCGTGCAGGTGAGACAGCAGGGCCCGCCAGTCGAGGCCGGGGCCGAGGGCGACGACGTCGGCGGTGTCACTGACGCGGCGCGCGGCCCGCTCGGCGCCCTCGTCGGTCGTGTAGACGAGCTTGTCGCCGCCGGTGTGCCAGAAGTTGGCGTCGGGATCGAGGTCGCCGGTGGCGGTGACGGTCACCTTCAGCGGGTACTCCGGTCGGCCCTTGCGCACCCGCGCCGCGCGGCGCTCGGCGGAGTTGACCAGCAGCCGCGGGTTGTCGGCGCGGATCGTGCCGGCGCCGATCAGGATGGCGTCGACGGAGGCCCGTACCGCGTCGACCCGGTCGAAGTCGGCCGGGCTGGACAGCAGGAGCCGGTCGGGGCCGGTGTCGTCCAGGTAGCCGTCGAGGGAGACGGCGGCGGACAGCAGCACGTACGGGTACGACATCGGCGCGGTCTCCCTGAGAGGCGAGTCTTGGTTCAAGTTTGAAACAAACTTACACTGGCGGCATGACGACCCGCTGGCTCAGCCCCGAGGAGCAGCGCGCCTGGCGCGCGTACATGGCCGCGACGCACCTTCTGGAGGACGCGATCGACCGACAGCTCCAGCAGGACGCCGGCATGCCGCACCTGTTCTACTCCGTGCTGGCCAACCTGTCCGAGGCGCCCGAGCGGCGGCTGCGGATGACGGACCTCGCCGAGTCGCTGAAGATCACGCGCAGCAGGCTGACGTACGCGGTGACCCGGCTCGAGCGGGACGGGCTGGTGCGGCGGGAGGACTGCCGCTGGGACAAGCGCAGCAGCATCGCCGTACTGACGGACGAGGGGATGGCCGCACTGGAGCGTACGGCCCCCGGGCACGTGGAGACCGTGCGCGCCACCCTGTTCGACCGGCTCACACCGGAGCAGGTGCGGCAGCTGGAGGAGATCTGCACGGGGATCGCGCGCGGGCTGCAGGGCGGCGATGCCGAATCCGGGGCGGAGGACGTCCCCTGGCGGCGCCGTTCGTCCTGTTCGTGATTCCTGATTGCTTTAAGTTTTAAGCATGAGGTAGGGTCCCGTGCGTACCGCTGCTTCAAATCTGAAGCACTGCCCGCACCCGGAGGGACCCGCATGCCCGACACCCCCGCCGCCACGCCGCGCTCCCGCGTCCGGGTACCGCTGCGCTTCCACGACGGCTACAGCGTCGACGCCGAACTCGTCACCTTCCACGGCCTGGCCGACGGCCAGGAGCACGTCGCCGTCGTCCTCGGCGCCCCCACACCCGGCACCGTCCCGCTGGTGCGCCTGCACTCCGAGTGCCTGACCGGCGACGTCTTCGGATCGGCCCGCTGCGACTGCGGACCCCAGCTGCGCGAGGCGGTCGAGCGCATCGCCGACCGCGGGGGCGTCCTGCTCTACCTCCGCCAGGAGGGCCGCGGCATCGGCCTCTACAACAAGCTCGACGCCTACGCCCTCCAGGACCAGGGCCTCGACACCTACGAGGCGAACGCCGCGCTCGGCCTGCCGGAGGACGCCCGCGACTACACGGCCGCCGCGCAGATGCTCGCCGCCCTCGGCATCGGGGAGCTGGACCTGCTGTCCAACAACCCCGACAAGGCCGAGCAGTTGCGGGACCTGGACGTGGTCGTACGGGAGCGGGTGCCGACCGGTGTCTTCACCACCGCCCACAACGTCCGCTACCTGCGCGCGAAGGTCCTCCAGACCCGGCACACCCTGCCGCTGGCCGAGCTGAGCGTGGGTTGAGCCCGGTGGTTCGGCCGGACCGCGGCACAGGGAACCCAAGCGCCGGTCACCGCACCTGCCGACGCCCGTCACCGCGGCGGCGTGACCGTGCGCGCCGCGGGCGGGCCGGTGAGCCGGAGGCGTCGTGGGCTCAGTCCCAGCAGTTGAACAGCAGCTCGCCCAGCGTCTGCGGTCGCCAGTAGCGGACCGCCTTCAGCTCGGCCTCCGTCAGCGCGCTCAGATCGACCCGCTCGACGGGCGCGTCCGGCTCCGCGGGCTCCAGCAGCCGGAACCCCGCGTCGGCGAGCGGTCCGGCCCAGGGCGGTGGCGCGGTGAACTCCCTTACCGGCGAGCCGGGTTCGAGCGCGGCTCCGCTGAAGGCGACGACGGGCAGACGGCGGTGGGCCAGGACGACCGTGCCCGCGATGTCGACCGCGTCGAAGGAGGCGCACAGGCCCGCGTCCAGAACCCGAACCCCGCCGTGGGCCGCCCCGGACCCGGCCCTCGCCCCGGCCAGCCGCGCCGCCGTGTGGCAAGCGCGGCGGAAGGCCTTGAGGTCGGTCTGCGGCAGGGGCTCCGCGGTGGCTTCGCGCAAACCGGTGGCTCCGCGCTCCGCGTGGATCACCGCGCCTCCCGGAGGAACCCCTCCACCACCCGGCGTACCTTCCCGGCGGCGCTGTCGTCGCCGAGCCGCATGGCGAGGTTGGCCGCGGTGCACACGGCGTCGATCTGGAACGCGGCCAGATCGGCGTCCAGCGAGGGGACGGCATCGGCGCCGGCGGCCTGCCGGAGCTGGTCGGCGAGCAGTTTCAGCCAGGCCTCGCGGTGGGCGACCAGGGCGTCGCGCACGGCGCCGGGACGGCTGTCGTAGGCGGGGAGGTTGGCGGACCAGAAGCAGCCGCCGGCGAACAGGGGCGTCTGCGCGTAGGCGATCCAGTGCTCGGTCAGCTCCCGGAGCCGGGCCGGGCCCGCCGGGGCGGACCGCGCGGGCCGTACGACCGTCCGCTCGAACTCCCGGCGCGCGCATTCGGCGGCCGCCAGCTGCAGGTTCTCCTTGGTGCGGAACAGCGTCTGGACACCGCTCTTGCTCAGCCCGAGGTCAGCGGCCAGGCGGCCGATGCTGAGCCCTTCGAGCCCTTCCAGCGAGGCGATGT
This sequence comes from Streptomyces barringtoniae, assembly GCF_020819595.1. GTDB lineage: Bacteria > Actinomycetota > Actinomycetes > Streptomycetales > Streptomycetaceae > Streptomyces > Streptomyces barringtoniae. Next base: position 142,370 of record NZ_JAJHNP010000022.1, on the reverse strand, counting down.
CGACGGCGTGCCGGGCGACGCGCTGCCGGGCGCGCGCACCGCGCACCAGCCGCAGATCGGTCACCTCCGACCCCTCCGCGCCCAGGACTCCCCCGCCCCCGCCGTGCACCGCAGCCTGCCGTTCGCTTTCCATCCCGGCCATCGTGCCACAACACGCGGGACAAATACGTACGATCGACCGTACGTCGTGTTCCCCCCGGGGGGGTCAGGAAGCCCCTGGGATTCCGAGGTCGGCGAGCAGGGCCCGTACCCGTCCCTCGACGGCGTCCCGGATCGGGCGGACCGCCTCGACCCCCTGCCCGGCGGGGTCGTCCAGTTGCCAGTCCAGGTAGCGCTTGCCGGGGAAGACCGGGCAGGCGTCGCCGCAGCCCATCGTGATGACCACGTCCGAGGACCGCACCGCCTCGGTGGTGAGGACCTTCGGTGTCTCGGCGGAGATGTCGATGCCGACCTCCGCCATGGCCTCGACGACGGCGGGGTTGACCGCGTCGGCGGGCGCGGAACCGGCCGAACGGACCTCGACCCGGTCGCCGCCGAGGCGGGTGAGGAAGGCGGCGCCCATCTGGGAGCGGCCGGCGTTGTGGACGCAGACGAAGAGGACGGAGGGGCGCGGGGCGGCGGAGCTCATGGGTGTCCTTGCAGGTGTCTGGGCAGGTGTCTGGGTGTCTTGGCAGGTGCCCTCGCGGCTGTCCCTGCGGGCGGAAGGGCGGTCAGGAGGCGGCGGGTTCGGGCTCGGCGTGCGGTACCGCGCCGCCGTCGTCCGCCGGGCGCGCGTGACGCCCGTATCCGTATACGACCGCCACGGCGGCCGACCCGAGTACGGCGCCCAGCAGTTGCGCCCCCACGAACGGGGCGACCGAGGCGGGGGCGATTCCGGCGAAGGTGTCGGTGACGGCACGGCCGATGGTGACGGCGGGGTTCGCGAAGGAGGTGGAGGAGGTGAACCAGTAGGCGGCGCCGATGTAGGAGGCCACGGCCGCCGGGGCCAGAAAGGCGCGGCCGGTGCGCTCCAGGCCGAGGACGAGCAGGATGAGCCCGCCCGTGGCGACCACCTCGCCCAGCCAGAGGTGGCCGGCGGACCGGTCGTGGGTGGAGAACCTCACCAGCGGCTCGGCGAACATCGCGTCGGCCAGCACCGCGCCGCCGATCGCCCCGGCGATCTGCGCGGGCACGTACGCGGCGACCTCCCGCAGGCCCGGCCCGGAACCGGTGCGGCGGCCGGTGAACCAGGTGGCGAGGGTGACGGCGGGGTTGAAGTGCGCGCCGGAGACCGGCCCGAGCAGGGTGATCAGCACCCCCAGTCCGAAGACGGTGGCCAGGGAGTTGGCCAGCAACTGCACGCCGACGTCGTGCGACAGCTCGGTCGCCTGGATGCCGGAGCCCACGACGACGGCCACCAGCAGCCCGGTCCCCAACGCCTCTGCGGCGACACGGCGGCCGAGGGACGCGGTCATGCGCTGACTCCGGCGGCGTGCGGCGCGTCCTTCGCCTCGGCTCGCGGCGCGTCCTTCGCCTCGGCTCGCGGCGCGTCCTTCGGCACGGCTCGCGGCACGGCTCGCGCCTCGGCTCGCGGCGTCGCCAGGAACGCGGCCAGTTCGTCCAGGGCGCCGGGCAGCACCCAGTAGTACACCCAGGTCCCACGGCGCTCGCAGTCGATCAGCCCGGCCTGGCGCAGGAGCTTGAGGTGGTGGGAGATCGTCGGCTGGGACAGCTCGAAGGCCGGCGTCAGCTCGCACACGCAGACCTCGCCGCCCTCGCCGGAGGCGATCATCGACAGCAGCCGCAGCCGGACCGGGTCCCCGAGGGCCTTGAACGCCTTTGCCAGCGCCGCCGCCCGCTCGTCCTCCAGCGGTGCGGACGCGAGTCCGGCGCAGCAGCCGCCGGCCGCGTCCCGGCCCAGCGCCACAGCTACTTGTTTCGACATCCTTCTATGTTGACATCCTTCGATACACGGGCGCAAGCTTGCATCAACGGATATCGATACAGGCAGGTGCAGCCAATGAGCGAACAGTCCATCGATCTGCGTGAAGCCGTCCGCCTGCGGTACGCGGCGGCAGCCGTGAAGGTCACCGAGGGCGGCACCGCCTGCTGTGGCCCGCAGCCGGTCGAGGCCGACGAGAACTTCGGTGCCGCCCTCTACGCCGCCGACGAGCGCGCCGCTCTGCCCGCCGAGGCCGTCGCCGCCTCCCTCGGCTGCGGCAACCCCACCGCGGTCGCCGAACTCCGCGAGGGCGAGCGCGTGTTGGACCTCGGCTCCGGCGGCGGTGCCGACGTCCTGCTCTCCGCCCGCCGCGTGGGGCCGGCGGGGAAGGCGTACGGCCTGGACATGACCGAGGAGATGCTCTCCCTCGCCCTGGCCAACGCGGCGCGGGCGGGTGTGACGAACGTGGAGTTCCTCAAGGGCACCATCGAGGCGATCCCGCTGCCCGCGGACACGATCGACGTGGTCATCTCCAACTGCGTCATCAACCTGTCCGTCGACAAGCCCGCCGTGTTCGCCGAGGCCTTCCGCGTCCTGCGGCCCGGCGGCCGTTTCGGCGTCACGGACGTCGTCGCCGACGACACCCTCAGTCCCGAACAGCGTGCGCGGCGCGGTGACTTCGTCGGCTGCATCGCGGGCGCGCTGTCCTTCACCGAATACCGGGAGGGCCTTCAGGCCGCGGGCTTCACCGCCGTGGACATCACCCCGACGCACGCGGTCGCGGACGGCATGCACTCGGCGATCGTCCGCGCCACCAAGCCGGAGGCGTGAGCCGGCTCACCGCGGCGTCATCGCCACGTCCCGGCGAGTTCTTCGAGCAAGCCACGGAGCGCCTGGCGCAGGACGCCGAGGGGTTCCAAGTGGACGTGGGGGTGCCGGGTCGGGGGCTGCGGCGGGATGGCCGGCGGTAGCCACGGCAGCGGCGCGCATCGCGAAAGGCACGCCTCACCTTCCTCGGCCGACTCCCGTACCTGCTGCCCGAGTTCGGCGCCCGGCGCCCTCGCCGGCCGGCCCCGCCGACAGTGCGGCGGCGAAGCGGGGCCAGGCCAGCAGGACGATCGGGTAGATGGCGTAGCCGATGCGGGTCGCCGGGGACAGCACGATCGCCAGGATCAGACCGAGTGCCAGTCGGTCGGCACCGGCCACGGCGCTCGACGGCGGGCGGACGACGAGCGAGAGGCCCACACCCGCGGCGCTCAGCGCGATGAGTGCCATCGTGACCGCGTCGCCGTGCGGGACCAGCACGGCGATCAAGTGCCCCAGCAAGGGGCTCTGCGCGGACGACGCCGTGGGACCGAGCCCCAACGGGTAGAGGACGACGTTGCGGTAGAAGGCACCGCTGTCCGCCAGGGCCACGGGCAGGACGGCGAGCAGGGCGATGCCCACGGCTCCCACCGCGCACCTGACCGCGGCACGGCGCCCGCCGCGCACCGCCAGCACGGCGACGAGCACCGGGACGGCCGGCCAGGCGGTCCACTTCAGCGCGGCCGCCGCGCCCAGGGCCAGCCCGGCCCACCCGGCATCGCCCCGCTGCGTGAAGGCCAGGGCCAGGCACATCAACCCGATGACCGGCGGGTCCACGCCACCGATGGTGAGCGGCAGCGCGACGACGGGACAGGCGAACAGCCACAACACGCCCGTCGTGCCGGTGACCCCGCGCGGGGTGCTGAACCGGCCGGCGTCCGCGTCCCGGCCGTTGGCCAGCACCCGTATCGCGCCCGCTACGGCCGCCAGGAAACCGACGAGGAACCACAACCGGGCGCTGGTGAACGGGGCGTCGCCGAACAGCATGTGCGGTATGCCGAAGAGCGTCATGCCGGGGAGGTAGGGATTGAAGTCCCGCACCGCGTGCGGTGCGGGGTGGTACGGGTTTCCGGTGGTGAACAGCAGGTCGGCCGCCCGTTCCACGACGCCGACCTCCATCTGCTCCTTGCTGATCACCGTGAGGTACAGCAGGGGCACGGCGACCGCGCCGACGACCGCGACCACGGCGGGGGCCGGCGCCCACGCTGCGGACGACCTCGCCGCGACCAGTGCGGCACAGCCGTAACCCAGCGCGGCGGCCAGGCCCCATGCCTCCTGCGAGGTGTCGGCGGGCGACAACAGGCCCACCACGAGTGCGGACACGGCGCAGACCACCAGCACGGGCCAGTCCCACCGTCGCTCGACGCGCGCCGGCTCAGCGGTGGCGGCGCCCGACTCCTGTGCGCGTACGGCGGTCGACATCAGGCACCGGACTTTCGCCGGATGCGGACCCCGAGGTCGGCCGCGCGGTGCCGCCGCTGGCCCGTACCGGGTCCGGGGAGGCCGAGTGGAGGGGGGCTGGTGATCATGGCACTACCTTTGGAGTTGTTGTGCTCACGTCATACCCGAAGACGCCCGTCGCCGGTGGGTGCGAGTGATCCTCACCTGATGGACGCCCGCGGCCTCTGACGCGGCGAGGCGGTCGGCCTGGAAGACAGCGAAACCCGTCCCCGGGTTCCGTCCGGCTCGCCGCCCATGAACTTCACCTCAGGGAAGGCCGGGCTGGGGCCGTCGAGCAGGTGCCCCTGCCGCCGGTGCCGCAGGTGCAGGTCGAAGAAGACGAGCGGGTACGCCTGCTGGATCCGCACCGCCCGGGCGGGATCGAGGGTGCCGATCCGGCCCCGGAGGTCCGCGTCGCGCCCTGGAGATCATGCTGCTGCGCGGGAGCCGGCAAGCGCCATGGGCCGGAACCTGCTTCTGGGGTAGACAAACACCCCCCCCCGAAACAGAGACAGCGCCCGAGCCGGCCGAAGCCGACGCGGACGCTGCCTAGCAGGTCAGAGGGGGTGAACCCTCGCCCGCAGCCGTAGGCCCTGTGGGACTCGAACCCACAACCAATGGATTAAAAGTCCACTGCTCTGCCAATTGAGCTAAGGGCCCAGGCGATGTTGCCTGTCCGAGCATAGCCGGACGAGGCCGTGTCTCCGATCGGGTATCGGTGACCCGGCCGCGTCGCGGGGGGACCAAGGCTTCGGATGGTCACTTTTCGACCGGGTTGGGGGCCGGGGCGGCCCGCTCCCCGCTGAGGAACCAGTGCCGGGCCGAGGCCAGCCACCAGGTCGCGGCGAAGCCGAGGACGACCAGGACGGCGACGGGGGCGTAGTTGAAGGTCTTCGAGGTGACCGGGGAGACCTGCGGGAGCATGAAGAGGATGGTGATCGCGACCACCCACAGCACCGAGACCACGCCGATCACGCCCGACCAGCGGCCCAGGTGCCAGGGCCCGCGTTCGAAGGCGGCGCCCCTGCGGATGCGCAGGAAGGTCGGGATGACGTACGCGATGTAGAGGCCGATGACGGCGATCGAGGTCACCGCCGCGTACGCCGTCGAGTTGATCAGGTAGGGCAGGCCGAGGGCCAGGGCGGCCAGCGCGGCCAGCCAGACCGCCGCCACGGGGGTGCGGGTGCGCGGGCTGACCGTGTGCCAGACGCGGGAGAAGGGCAGCGCGCCGTCGCGCGAAAAGGCGTAGATCATGCGGCTGTTGGCGGTCACCGAGGCCATGCCGCAGAAGAGCTGGGCGCCGATCACCACCAGCAGCAACAGCTTGCCCGTCGTCGCTCCCAGCGCGTCCAGGAGGATCTGGGCGGGGGGCGCGCCCGTCGGGGACGTCAGTTCCCTGTCGTACGACTGGATCGCGAACGTGAAGCCGAGCAGCAGCACGAAGCCCGCGATCCAGGACGTCCAGATCGAGCGGACGATGCCCTTCGGGCCCGCCGTGGCCGCGTCATGGGTCTCCTCGGTCATGTGGGCGGAGGCGTCGTAGCCGGTGAAGGTGTACTGGGCCATCAGGAGGCCGAGCAGGACGACGTACGTGCCGCTGCCCCAGCCCGTCTCGTTGACGAACTTCGTGAACACGAACGTCGCCGACTGGTGGTGTTCGGGGACGAAGGCGAGCGCGCCGACGATCACCGCCACGCCCAGTACGTGCCACCACACGCTCACGTCGTTCAGGAGCGCGACGATCCGTACGCCGAAGGTGTTCAGCAGGCCGTGGAGGATCAGGATCGCCGCGAAGAGCAGGACCGTGCGGCCAGGGGTCACCTCGAAGTCGAACTGCAGGTTGAGGTACGCGCCGAGGAAGGAGGCCGCGCCGAAGTCGATGCCCGCCGTCACCGCGACCTGGCCCAGCACGTTGAACCAGCCGGTGAACCAGGCCCAGGCCGCCGCCGAACGCGGTGGCGCCAGGCGGTGGGCCCAGAAGTACAGCCCCGCCGAGGTCGGGTACGCCGAGCAGATCTCGGCCATCGACAGGCCGACGAACAGGGTCATCAGGCCCACTGCCACCCAGCCCCAGGTGATCACCGCGGGGCCGCCGGTGGTCATGCCGAAGAGGTAGAGGGTCAGGCAGCCGGACAGGACCGAGATGATCGTGAAGGAGACGGCGTAGTTCGAGAACGCCGACATCCGGCGGGCGAGGACCTGGGTGTAACCGAGCTGGGCCAGCCGTTCCTCGTCCGACAGGCCGTACGGGCCGGACGTTTCCTGCTGCCCGCTCACTCTCGCGTCATCTGTCATGCCCCCAGCAATTCCCTCCCCGGGGGCGTGACATGCGTCACCCGGTGGCCAAAAAGGGCCCGTACGACGTGGTCGTACGGGCCCTTCTCAGGTCACTCGGCGTCAGCCGTCACCGTCAGGTGGCGGCTTCTCAGCCGTTGCGCTTCCAGCGCGGCTTGTCCTCGCGGCGGCCGACGGATCCGTTGCCCCGGTGGTCGTCACGGCGCCCGTAGGGGCGCTCGTGGCCGCCGGAGCGGAAGCCCGGGCGGTCGTCGCGGCGGTCGCGGTTGAACGGGCGGTCGCTGCCCCGGTGCCCGCCGCGCTCGTCCCGGCGGAAGCCGCCACGCTCGCCACGGTCCCGGTCGAAGGAACGGCCACCACGGTCGTCACGACGCTCGAAGCCCCGGTCACCACGGTCGCGGTCGAACGGGCGACGGTCCTCACGGCGGTCGTCACGGCGGTCGTCGCGACGCTCGAAGCCACGGCCGGCGCGGTCACCGCGGTCCCGGTCGAAGGAACGGCCACCGCGGTCGTCACGGCGGTCACGGTCGAACGGCCGACGGTCGTCGCGGCGCTCGAAGCCCCGCCCACCACGCTCGCCCCGCTCCTCACGGCGCTCGAAGCCCCGCTCACCACGGTCACGGTCGGACGGACGGCGCTCGTCGCGGCGCTCGAAGCCACGGCCACCACGGTCACCACGGTCGTCACGGCGGTCGTAACCACCGCGGTCGCGGTCGAAGCCCCGCTCGCGGTCGTAGCCGCGCCGCTCCCGGCGCTCGTACGGCGCCGAAGCCGCCGGACGCTCCTCGCGCTCGGTCTCCCGCTCCGCCGGCTCCTCGGCCACGACGGCGAGCTCCTGCGCCGCCGTCGCCTGGGCCTCGGCCACCGCGGCCTCGGGGTCCTCGCCGCGCTCGCGGGCGACTCGGGCGACCAGCCGGTCGGACTCCTCGCGCAGCTCGGTCGCACGGCGTTGGGCGCGCTCCAGCTGCTTGGTGAGCTGGGCGACCTCGCGCTCGGCCTGCTGGGCGGCGTTGGCGGCGGACTCGGCCTGCACCTCGGTCATGGAGCGGGCGCCGGTGATCTCGGCGACCTCCGGATCGAAGGCGGCGCCGCCCTGGATGATGTGGCGGGCCGCGTCGACGCCGGCGTCCTCCATGAGGCGGAAGATCTGGCGCCGCTGGTGCGGGAGGGAGAGCGACACGACCGTGCCGGTACGGCCCGCACGCGCCGTACGGCCGGCGCGGTGCAGGTAGTCCTTGTGGTCGCCGGCCGGGTCCACGTTCAGGACCAGGTCGATGCCGTCGACGTGGATGCCGCGCGCGGCGACGTCGGTGGCGACCAGGACGTTGACGTAACCGTCCTTGAAGTCGGCCAGGGTGCGGGTGCGGGCGCCCTGGGTCATGCCGCCGTGCAGCGCGTCGGCCTTCACACCGGCCTCGCGCAGCTGCTCGGCGACGCGGTCGGCGCCCAGCTGGGTGCGGACGAAGATGATCGTGCGGCCCTTGCGGGAGGCGATCGCGGCGGTCACCGGCGCCTTGTCCTTGGGCTTCACGATGAGGATGTGGTGCGACATGGTCGTCACCGCGCCCTGGGCCGCGTCCACCTCGTGCGAGACGGGGCTGTTCAGGTAGCGGTCCACCAGGGTCTGGATCTCGTTCTCCATCGTGGCGGAGAAGAGCATGCGCTGGCCGCCGGCCGGGACCTGGTCGAGCAGCTCGGTGACCTCGGGCAGGAAGCCCAGGTCGGACATCTGGTCGGCCTCGTCCAGGACGGCGATCTGCACGTCCTCGAGGGAGCAGGCGCCGCGGTTGATGATGTCGCGCAGGCGGCCCGGGGTGGCGACGAGGATGTCGACGCCGCGCTCCAGGGCGTAGATCTGGTTGCCCATGGAGGTGCCGCCGCAGACGACCTTCATCTTCAGGCCGACGACGTCGCCGTACGGCTGGAGGGCGTCGGCGACCTGCATGGCCAGCTCGCGGGTCGGGGTGAGGATGACGGCGCGGGGCCGCTTCTTCTCGGTGCGGCCGCCGGCCAGCTGGGCCAGGGTCGGCAGACCGAAGGAAAGGGTCTTGCCGGAGCCGGTGCGGCCCCGGCCGAGGATGTCCTTGCCGACCAGGGCGTCCGGGATGGTCGCGGCCTGGATCGGGAAGGGGGTCGTCACGCCGTTCTGCGCGAGCTTGCGCACGACGCCCTCGGGCAGGCCGAGGTCGGCAAAGGTGATCTGGGGGGTGGTGTCAGCGGCCTCGGGGGCCTCGGTGACCTCGTCCGTCACGTCGGAGAGCTCCTGGTCGAGCTCGTTGAGCTCGTTCAACTCGTTCTCGGACACGACGAACTGATCAGTACTGGACACGGACATGCGAATGCGAAACCTTCCGGAGTCTCTTCGGCACGCGCCCGTCAACTCCGTGATTCGCTCACGACCGCCTCAATGCGGTCCGCCACGGCAAGGGAGAGTACGCGCCACACGGCGCGCTCTGTGGTGGCGCCGGGCAAATGGGATCAAACGATCTACCACCATACGCACCCACCACCCCTGAACGCAAACCGGCCTCGTTCCCGCAGGTGAGCCGCCTCGCGCGCCCCGGAGATCACGACCCGACGCCCGCCCCGGGCTCCGGTGCCGGTTCGCGCTGGACGAGCTGGGTTCCCGTCGCCTCGTGGGCCGAGGAGGACGGCTCGGCCGACGGGGGCTCGGAGGTCGCCGGCGGCGGGCTGGAGGCGGGCGGCTCGGGCGGCGCGGAGGTGGCCGGCGGTGTCGGCGGGGCATTGGTCGGCGGCGGGCCCCCGGGGTCGACGGTCCTGCCGGGCCCGCCGGGCCTCGCGGGGGCCGTGGGCGAGCTGCCCACGCCGGACGGGGTGGTGGCCGACGGGGAGGCCGACTCCTCTCCCGGCTTCTTCTTGCCGCCGTGCTCGTGCTTGCCGTCGTCGGCCGCGCCGTCGTGCCCGCCGAAACCCCCGGCGCCGTGCACCGGGCCGCCGTCGGGCGCCTCGCCGCCGTGCCGCCCCGCCGAGTGCGAGGGCCGGGCCGGGCCCGCGTCGTCACCCACGTTCACACAGCCGGCGGCAGCGGCGAGGGCCAGCACCGTGACGGTGAGCCGGACGGGTACGGACAAGGGGCGCACGGCGGCCACCTCCGGAGGCAAGGAAAGGAGTCAACCTCCCCAACTCCCGCCGCCCGCAAGAGGACACGCGCCGCGCCCGCACCGGCGCTCACCCACGGCGCCGGGGCCCTCACCCGTAGCCGAGGGTGTGCAGCCGGGCGTCGTCGATGCCGAAGTGATGGGCGATCTCGTGCACCACGGTCACCTCGGTCTCCGCGACGACGTCCTCGCGGGAGTCGCACATCCGCAGCGTCGGCCCGCGGTAGACGGTGATCCGGTCGGGCAGCACGCCCGCGTACCACTCGCCCCGGTCGGTCAGCGGTGTGCCCTCGTACAGTCCGAGCAGCTCGGGGTCGTCGGCGGGCGGTTCGTCCTCCACGAACACCGCCACGTTGTCCATGAGCCGCATCAGTTCCGGCGGGATCCGGTCGAGCGCCTCGGCGACCAGTTCCTCGAACTCCTCGCGCGTCATCTCCAGCACATGGTCATTGTCCGGTACGGGGGCCCGAACGGGAGCGGTGCGGCACCGCATATCCACCCCGGTACTACCGCATATCCACCCCGGTACTTGGGCATACGGCACCAATGGTCCGCGTCCCCGTCGCAGCCCTCCGCACGATGACGAACCGCCTGCGCCCCGCGACGAACCGCAAGCACCCGGCCCGTCGCGGCGCCCGCCCGCTCCCCGCCCTGGAACTCGCCGCCCGCCCCCGCCCCTGGTTCCGCGCCCTCGGTCTGACGGCCGTCGTCCTCGCCGGCGCCTGGCTGGGCCTGCTGATCGTCGGCAACGTACGGGCCCCGGTCGGCCCGATGAACACGACGATGGCGCTGCGCCCGTCGCTCACCGGCGGCACGAAGATCAACGTCTCGCCGCTGGGCGCGCTCACCCTGGACAGCCATGTGGCGCCGGTCCGCCTGGACGTCAACGTGGACCAGCTGGACCCACTCCGCGCCCAGGCCCTGGTGGACCACCCCGAGCGGATCTCCGGCCTCCAGGACGAGGTCGCCAGGGACGTCGAGCACGGCACGCTGGACCTGGCCGTGCGCTCCTGTGTCGCCGTGGTCGCCGGCGCCACGGCCCTCGGCCTCGCCGTCTACCGCAGCCCCCGCCGCGCCCTGGCCGCCGGCGGCCTCGCCCTGACCCTGCTGGCCGCGTCCGGGGCGAGCGCGTACGCCACCTGGAACCCGAAGTCGATCCTCGAGCCGAAGTTCTCCGGGCTGCTCTCCTCGGCACCGGCGGTGGTCGGCAACGCACGCAGCATCGTCACCGACTTCGACGTCTACCAGAAGGAGCTGGCCCGCCTGGTGACGAACGTGACGAAGCTCTACGACGTCACCTCCACGCTCCCGGCCTATCTGCCGGACCCCTCCACCATCCGGGTCCTGCACGTGTCGGACATCCATCTCAACCCGGCGAGCTGGAAGATCATCGCCTCGCTGGTGGAGCAGTACAGGGTGAACGTGATCGTCGACTCCGGCGACACGATGGACCACGGCACGGCGCCGGAGAACGGTTTCCTGGACCCGGTCCGGGACCTGGGCGCGCCGTACGTCTGGGTGCGGGGCAACCACGACTCCCGGACCACCCAGCGCTATCTGGGGCGCATGAAGAACGTGCACGTCCTGGACGACGGCCGGGCGCAGACGGTCGCGGGGCTGCGTTTCGCCGGCATCGGCGACCCGCAGTTCACCCCCGACCGCTCGGTGGTGCCCGGCGGGGACGCGGCCGAGCGGCTGGCGGGGGACCGGCTGGCCAGCGCCCTGCGCGACCAGCGGGCGGCCGGCACCCCGGTCGATGTCGCGATCGCCCACGAGCCGTCCGCGGCCCGCGAGACGGACGGCCAGGTGCCGCTGGTGCTGTGCGGCCATCTGCACCACGAGGGGGACGAGATGCTGCCCTACGGCACCCGGCTGCGCATGGAGGGTTCCACGGGTGGCAGCGGCCTGCGGGCGGTGGAGCGCAAGTACCCCGCGCCCATCGAGGCCTCGATCCTCTACTTCGACCGCGACAGCCACCGCCTCCAGGCCTGGGACGCGATCAAGCTGGGCGGGCTGGGCGAGACGACGGCCGAGGTCAGCCGCCATCTGGCGGACGAGAACCGGCCGAAGAAGACCCCTTCTCCGGGCACCCCGAGCCCCTCTTCCCCCACCTCCCCGTAAACCGTTTTGGCGATCCTCCCCGCCATCCCATATGCTTCTCACGTCCCCGACGCGCTGAGAAGCGCCCAGGCGGGCCGATAGCCCTCATCGTCTAGCGGCCTAGGACGCCGCCCTTTCAAGGCGGTAGCACGGGTTCGAATCCCGTTGGGGGCACGCAATACCGTGTGCGACACTGTTGCACGCACGCTTGGTCCTGTGGAGCAGTTTGGAGTGCTCGCCACCCTGTCAAGGTGGAGGCCGCGGGTTCAAATCCCGTCAGGACCGCTGGTGTTTCACGTGAAACACCATGGCTGGGTAGCTCAGTTGGTACGAGCGTCCGCCTGAAAAGCGGAAGGTCGCCGGTTCGACCCCGGCCCCAGCCACAGCCAGAAGGCCCCGTTCAGTGAACGGGGCCTTCGTCGTAGGGGGGCATGCGTGGCAGACAACTTCCAGGGTTTCCAGGGTTTCGACATCGCCCGGCGTGGTTACGACCGCGCCCAGGTGGACGCCTACCTGGCCGATCTGACCGCGGGTACGGCACCGGAGGCGCCACCCGCTTTCGACATCGCCCGGCGCGGGTACGACCGTACGCAGGTGGATGCGCGGATCGCCGAGCTGCGAGGCGGGAGACGATGAGCCAGGGCACCGCGGTCAGCGGCACGACCACCGCCTACCTGGGCATCAAGGCCGTCGCACCGCCGGCCCGGCGCACCCTCTGAACACCGCGGGCAAATCGTTCGCGTGTTTTTCGGGCGGGGTGAGATCCTGGATCGCGTATGTCTACGCATCCCGCCCCCGTTCTCGGCACCCTCGCCCCCCGTCTGACCGAGTTGTCGCTGCGCGACGCGCATCGGCTCGGCCGGCGGCTCGAGGGCGCGCGCAAGATCCGTAAGCCGGAGGCCCGCGCCGCCGTCCTCGCCGAGATCGAGGCGGAGGTCGGCAAGGCCGAGGTCCGGATGGCCGAGCGGCGCTCCCGTGTGCCCTCCATCAGCTACCCGGAACAGCTGCCGGTCAGCCAGAAGAAGGACGAGATCGCGGCGGCCATCCGCGATCACCAGGTCGTCATCGTGGCCGGTGAGACCGGTTCCGGAAAGACCACGCAGATCCCGAAGATCTGTCTGGAGCTGGGGCGCGGCGTGCGCGGCATGATCGGGCACACCCAGCCCCGGCGTATCGCCGCCCGCACCGTCGCCGAGCGCGTGGCGGAGGAGCTGAGGACGCCCCTCGGCGAGTCCGTCGGCTGGAAGGTGCGCTTCACCGACCAGGTGAACCCGGACGCCACCTTCATCAAGCTGATGACCGACGGCATCCTGCTCGCCGAGATCCAGACCGACCGCGAGCTGCGCGCCTACGACACGATCATCATCGACGAGGCCCACGAGCGGTCCCTCAACATCGACTTCCTGCTCGGTTACCTGGCCCAGCTGCTGCCCAAGCGGCCGGATCTGAAGGTCGTCATCACATCGGCGACCATCGACCCCGAGCGCTTCTCCCGGCACTTCGGCGACGCCCCGATCGTCGAGGTCAGCGGGCGGACGTATCCCGTGGAGGTCCGCTACCGGCCGCTCCTGGAGGAGGACTCCGACGACGCCGACCGGGACCAGATCACCGCCATCTGCGAGGCGGTCGAGGAACTCCAGGCCGAAGGCCGGGGCGACATCCTCGTCTTCCTCTCCGGGGAGCGGGAGATCCGGGACACCGCCGACGCGCTGGAGAAGAAGAAGTACCGCTTCACGGAGATCCTTCCCCTCTACGCCCGGCTCTCGCACGCCGAGCAGCACCGGGTCTTCCAGCCGCACACCGGGCGCAGGATCGTTCTGGCCACCAACGTCGCCGAGACCTCCCTCACCGTCCCCGGCATCAGGTACGTCATCGACCCCGGCTTCGCCCGGATCAGCCGCTACAGCCACCGCACCAAGGTCCAGCGGCTGCCCATCGAGCCGATCTCCCAGGCCAGCGCCAACCAGCGCAAGGGCCGCTGCGGCCGTACGAGCGACGGCATCTGCATCCGCCTGTACTCCGAGGACGACTTCCTCGCCCGCTCGGAGTTCACGGACGCGGAGATCCTCCGTACGAACCTGGCCTCCGTCATCCTCCAGATGACCGCGGCCGGTCTCGGCGACATCGAGAAGTTCCCCTTCATCGACCCGCCGGACCACCGCAACATCCGCGACGGCGTGCAGCTGCTGCAGGAGCTGGGCGCGCTCGACGCCGAGCAGAAGGACCCGCGGAAACGGCTCACCGACACCGGCCGCAAGCTCGCCCAGCTGCCCGTCGACCCGCGCCTGGCCCGCATGGTCCTGGAGGCCGACAAGAACGGCTGTGCCCGCGAGGTCATGGTCATCGCGGCCGCGCTGTCCATCCAGGACCCGCGCGAGCGCCCGGCCGACAAGCAGACCCAGGCCGACCAGCAGCACGCCCGCTTCAAGGACGAGACCAGCGACTTCCTCGCCTACCTCAACCTGTGGCGGTACGTCCGCGAGCAGCAGAAGGAGCGCGGATCCAGTTCCTTCCGGCGGATGTGCAAGCAGGAGTACCTGAACTTCCTGCGCATTCGCGAATGGCAGGACATCTACACCCAGCTGCGGACGGTCGCCAAGCAGATGGGCATCCACCTCAACGAGGAGGACGCCCCCGGCGACCGCATCCACGTCTCGCTCCTCGCCGGCCTCCTCTCCCACATCGGCATGAAGGATGTGAAGGACGGCAACAAGAACGAGTACCTGGGCGCCCGCAACGCCAAGTTCGCGATCTTCCCGGGTTCGGCGCTGTTCAAGAAGCAGCCGAAGTTCGTGATGTCGGCCGAGCTGGTGGAGACGAGCCGGCTCTGGGCGCGGGTCAACGCGAAGATCGAGCCCGAGTGGGTCGAACCGCTCGCCGAGCACCTTCTGAAGCGGACCTACAGCGAGCCGCACTGGGAGAAGGACCAGGCGGCCGTGATGGCGTACGAGAAGGTCACGTTGTACGGCGTGCCGATCGTCGCCCAGCGCAAGGTGAACTACGGCCGCATCGACCCGGAGACGAGCCGGGAGCTGTTCATCCGCAACGCGCTGGTGGAGGGCGACTGGCGCACGCACCACAAGTTCTTCGCCGACAACCGCAGACTCCTCAGCGAGGTCGAGGAACTGGAGCACCGGGCGCGGCGCCGGGACATCGTGGTCGACGACGAGACACTCTTCGACTTCTACGACCAGCGGGTGCCCGAACACGTGGTGTCCGGCGCGCACTTCGACTCCTGGTGGAAGCGCAAGCGGCACGAGCAGCCGGACTTCCTGGACTTCGAGCGGGAGATGCTGATCCGGGAGTCGGCGGAGGCGGTCACCAAGGCCGACTACCCGGACTCCTGGCGGCAGGGGCCGCTGAAGTTCCGGGTGACCTACCAGTTCGAGCCGGGCGCGGACGCGGACGGCGTCACGGTCCACGTCCCGCTGCAGGTCCTCAACCAGGTCACGGACGAGGGCTTCGACTGGCAGATCCCGGGCCTGCGCGAGGAGGTGGTGACGGAACTCATCCGCTCCCTGCCCAAGCCGATCCGCCGTCACTACGTCCCCGCGCCGAACTACGCCAGGGCCTTCCTGGACAAGGCGGTGCCCCTCCAGGAGCCGCTGACGGTGACGATGGCCCGCGAGCTGAAGCGCATGGTCGGCGTCCCCTTCGAAGCCGACGACTTCGACTGGTCCAAGGTCCCCGACCACCTCAAGATCACCTTCCGGATCGTCGACGAGCGGCGCCGGAAGCTGGCCGAGGACAAGGACCTGGAGGCGCTGAAGCTCAGTCTGAAGCCGAAGGCGAGGAAGGCCCTGTCCCAGGCGGCCGCGGCGACCGCGTCCCGCGAGGGCGGCGAGTCCCTGGAGCGCAAGGGCCTGGCCGACTGGACGATCGGCACCCTCACCCGTGTCTTCGAGACCCGCCGGGCCGGCCAGCCGGTCAAGGCCTACCCGGCCCTCGTGGACGACGGCGACACCGTCTCCGTCCGCCTCTTCGACACGGAGGCCGAGCAGGCCGAGGCCATGTGGAAGGGCACCCGGCGCCTGATCCTGCGCAACATCCCGGTGAACCCGGCGAAGTTCGCGTCCGAGAAGCTGACGAACGCCCAGAAGCTGGCGCTCTCCGCGAACCCGCACGGCTCCGTCCAGGCGTTGTTCGACGACTGCGCGATGGCGGCGGCCGACAGGCTGATCGCGGACTTCGGGGGTCCGGTCTGGGACGAGGAGTCGTACCGGAAGCTGTACGACAAGGTGCGCGCGGAGATCGTCGACACGACGGTCCGTACGGTCGCCCAGGTGCAGCAGGTGCTGGCCGCCTGGCAGGCCTGTGAGCGCCGCCTGAAGGCCGTGCGCAGCCCCGCGCTGCTCGCAAACCTGACGGACGTACGCAAGCAGCTGGACGCCCTCGTGAAGCCGGGATTCGTCACGTGGGCGGGCGTACGGCGCCTGCCCGACCTGATGCGCTACCTGGTGGCCGCGGACCGTCGCCTGCAGCAGATGCCGACGAACGTCCAGCGGGACACCACGCGCATGGAGAAGGTCCACGAGATGCAGGACGAGTACGCCTGGCTCCTGGAACAGCTGCCCCAGGGCCGCCCGGTCCCCTCCTCGGTCCTGGACATCCGCTGGATGATCGAGGAGTTGCGGGTCAGCTACTTCGCCCATGCCCTCGGCACCGCGTACCCCGTCTCCGACAAGCGGATCGTGAAGGCGATCGACGCGGCCGTGCCGTAATCGTTCGGACACAGAGGGTGAGTTCGACCAGGCGGGCTCACCTCCTGTACAGTCTCTTCTCGCAGCGCAGTGCACAAGCCGAGCGCCGCGAAACCTGGTCCTGTGGAGCAGTTTGGAGTGCTCGCCACCCTGTCAAGGTGGAGGCCGCGGGTTCAAATCCCGTCAGGACCGCATCAAAGAAGGGCCCGCATCCGGCGACGGACGCGGGCCCTTCCGCATGTCACCCCGCCAAGACGCAGGCCGCGCCCGCGGCGGAGCCGCAATCGTCACGGCACATCACGTCAGGACCGCACAGACCAAGGGCCCGCATCCGGCGACGGACGCGGGCCCTTCCGCATGTCAGCGCGTCCCGTCGGCCTCTCGGTGCCGGTCCGTGTTTCCAGCGCGTCCGGCGATCGAGGACAAGGCCGTTCAGGGCCGTGGCGGGGGTCTGGGGGGGCGGCAGCCCCCAGGGGGCCCGGTCAGGGCTCCTGGAGAGCGGCTGGAGCGGCGGAGCCACCCCGCTCCCTTGACGGCGTCACATTCCGCCGGTACCCAGAAGACAGGGCCCGTTCCCCTGTGCGGTCCGCGGAGGTGGCGTATGGCGGCATCGGTCAGGCACGAGACGCGGGCACTGCTGAGGGCCCATCTGGCGGCCGCCTCGTCCTACCGGCACCTCACCCGCCACTGCCCCATCTGTCATCACCTGCTGCGGCTGGCGATGGACGCCGGCACCCGGGTCCCCGAAGCGGGCGACGAGGAAGCCGAGGACGAAAGTCCCCGCAGCGCGTGACCGGCGCCGGCCCCAACACCCCTGCCCGCATGGGACGCTGGGGACCGGCCACTCCATTAGCGCACCCGTGCCGTCGGCAACAACCGTCCGGCCGTGTGACGGGAGTCACCGCATGAGTTTTTGAAAGAGCGGTACTTACCCCTGGCCTACAACGGGTCAATTTAATATGTGCAATTGCACCCCTCTCAGGGGTCACGCACAGTTGTTGCGACAGGCCTGCCCAGACTCCCACAAGGCCGCTCACAGCGACCCCGTCCGCACCCCGACCAGCGCACAAAAAAGATCGCGCTGGACCCGGCGGAGTCCAGCGCGATCTACGACGCACCCTGTGTCGCTGCCTACAACGTTCTCTTCGGCTTGGGCGAGGGCCCTGTTGGGGCAGGTCCCGCGTCGCTTGGAGCTAGGGCTTCGGGCGCCTCGGCCGATTGGGGGACCTGCCGGATTGCCCGATTATTCGGTTGTTCAGGCCTCGCTGCGCTGCTGCGGGATGCCCGCGAGCAGTGCGCGGACCTCGGCCTCGCGGTAGCGGCGGTGCCCGCCGAGCGTGCGGATGGAAGTAAGCTTGCCGGCCTTCGCCCACCGCGTGACCGTCTTCGGGTCGACGCGGAACATCGTGGCGACCTCAGCCGGGGTCAGCAGCGGCTCGGCATCAGGGGTGCGAGCGGTCATGAGCGGCCTCCTCGGGAGAACCGAACCTTCTCGGTTCTTTCCTCTAAATTCTGCACCTTGACCCGCGTTGCCCGAAATGGCGGACGCGAGTCGAGTCGGTTATAGGACGAACGGCTTGTCCTCGGCACTACAACTACACCATCTGTCCAGCCGCGTCGGCCAAACCGATGGAATTGCCCTCCCAGGTGTTCATCAGCGACGGAAGCCGATGGACCATGCCATAGCGGACAGTCACGCCACTGTGACGATCAGTCACAGGACGATCAGGAGCCACAAGACCCCCCAAAGCAGGCAATGCCGAGATTCCGCCCACAATGGAGCACAGCTGGACGGACGGAGCCCTCCCCGGACTCCTTGTCCTATTTTGGCATGAGGGGTGGCAAGCGACGCAAGAGCCGCGTAAGTGCCGTCCATCACCCTTGGGGCAAAAGTCCAGATCGGGACCAACGTCCCGTCACATGGTCAAGTGGCCTAGACCGTACGCCGTTCGACGCCGTTCGAGCCGTGACGTACGTCACTCCTGAGGGATTCGGGAACCTCAGTTCGCCGAGCGCCGGTCCCGGACCGCCCGCCACCGCTCCACGAGCCGCACGTAGGCCTCCCCGGCCGCCGTCCCGTCGCCCCGCCGCAGCGCCTGGATGCCCTCGGCCACGTCCGCCGCCGAGTGGTCGCCCTCCAGCTCGCCCGCCGACAGCACATGCACCAGACCGCCGTAGTCCAGCTCCACCAGCGAGCGCGGGTGGAACTCCTCCAGCCAGCGGCCGACGTCCACCAGGCCGTCGATCAGCGGGCTCTCCTCGACGGTGTCCCTCAGCGTGCGCAGCGCCCGCGCCACCCGCCGCCGGGCCTGCACCATCGGCGTGCGGTAGCGCAGCAGCGGGGGCACCTCGGCGGTGCCCTTCTCGTAGCGCCGCTCCTCGTCGGAGACGAGCACGAACCAGTTCAGCGGCACCTGCCAGGTCGCCGTACGGATCCACGGACGGGCGTCGGGGTTGCGGGCCAGCCAGCGTTCGTAGTCCTGGGCGGCCTGGCGCCGTACGACCGGGGGCAGCACCGCGTCCAGGACCGGCGCCGGAAGCTCCTCGGCCAGCTCGCCGAGCGCCTGCCAGCCGCGCAGCCGGGTCCGCCAGGGGCACACGCAGACCACCCCGTCGACCTCCGCCACGAAGGCGTCGCTGCTCTCGTGCACCGGCACCGCGACCGGCGGGATGGGCAACAAGTCGGCCAGGGAGCGGCGCAGTTCGTCCTGGTAGGAGGGACGGTCGGAGCGGCGGGCGTAGCGGGCCCAGTGGCCGCGCTCCGGCTCCGGGAAGGCGCCCAGCGGCTCGTACACGCGCAGGTACGCGGCATAGGGGACGACCACGGAGGACACCTTCGGCACGCCTGCTCCCTCCCCATCGGGCCCCGCTCGAAACCACTGCAAATCGTCCCACGGACATACGTGCGCGAGCGGCGCGCGAGAGTGATCCTGAACACTGCGCGGACGGTGGTCGTGCCGAGGCTCTACGCTCATGCCAGCCGGCGCCCCGCCACCCGCACGGGGGCCGGATGCCCCACTCGCCGCTAGTACACAGGAGTCACCACAGTGACCGACGTAACCGGCGCGTCTGCTGATGTCCTGCATGCCCTGTTCCACTCGGACCAGGGCGGCCATGAGCAGGTCGTGCTCTGCCAGGACCGCGCGAGCGGCCTCAAGGCCGTGATCGCCATCCACTCCACCGCCCTGGGCCCCGCCCTCGGCGGCACGCGCTTCTATCCCTACGCGACCGAGGCCGAGGCCGTCGCCGACGCCCTCAACCTCGCCCGCGGCATGTCGTACAAGAACGCCATGGCCGGCCTCGACCACGGCGGCGGCAAGGCCGTGATCATCGGCGACCCGGAGCGTGACAAGACCGAGGAACTGCTCCTCGCCTACGGCCGTATGGTCGCCTCGCTCGGCGGGCGCTACGTCACCGCCTGCGACGTCGGCACCTACGTCGCCGACATGGACGTCGTGGCCCGCGAGTGCTGCTGGACCACCGGCCGGTCGCCCGAGAACGGCGGCGCCGGAGACTCCTCCGTGCTCACCGCCTTCGGCGTCTACCAGGGCATGCGCGCCTCCGCCCAGCACCTGTGGGGCGACCCCTCGCTGCGCGGCCGCAAGGTCGGCATCGCCGGCGTCGGCAAGGTCGGCCACCACCTGGTGAAGCACCTGCTGGACGAGGGCGCCGAGGTCGTGATCACGGACGTGCGCGGGGACGCCGTCCAGCGGATCCTCGACCAGCACCCGGAGGGCGTGACGGCCGTCGCCGACACCGAGGAGCTGATCCGGGTCGAGGGGCTGGAGATCTACGCCCCCTGTGCGCTCGGCGGCGCCCTGAACGACGCCAGCGTGCCGGTGCTCACCGCCAAGGTGGTGTGCGGCGCGGCCAACAACCAGCTCGCGCACCCGGGCGTGGAGAAGGACCTCGCGGACCGCGGGATCCTCTACGCGCCGGACTACGTGGTGAACGCCGGCGGGGTCATCCAGGTGGCCGACGAGCTGCACGGGTTCGACTTCGACCGGTGCAAGGCGAAGGCCGCGAGGATCTTCGACACCACGCTGGCCATATTCGCACGTGCGAAGGCAGACGGGATTCCGCCGGCCGCGGCGGCCGACCGGATCGCCGAGCAGCGGATGGCCGACGCCCGCGCGGGACACGCTGCACACTGACCCGGTCGCACAGGTGAGCGGTACCCGTCGGCGGGAACTTAGAGAGAACTCTCACTTCCACCGGCGGGTCGTTCCCCGATAAGTGGTTAAAATCGCCACTGACCAGCGAGGACGGGGCGCCTCGAAGGTCCTGTGCACACGCGCGTGCTGCGGGCGACGTACCGTATGGGCGCGGGCTCAGGTACCGTGGAAGCCCTACGGACCGGCCTCTCCATGGAGAGTCCGTTCCAGATCATGAACGCGTGTCAGACTCTGGGGCCATCGAGCCCCGTCACCGAGGGGGTCGAGCCATGGGGCGCGGCCGGGCCAAGGCCAAGCAGACAAAGGTCGCCCGCCAGCTGAAGTACAACAGCGGTGGGACTGACCTGTCACGTCTGGCCAGTGAACTGGGCGCATCGACTTCGAGCCAGCCGCCGAACGGCGAGCCGTTCGAGGACGATGAGAACGACGAGGACGATCTCTACTCTCGTTATGCCGACCTCTACGAGGACGACGACGAGGAAGAGGACGAAAACGATCCTCACCAACAGCACCGTCGCGGCGCTTGACCTTGCAGTGACCAGTCCGGTCGGTGGCACAGCCACCGACCGGTTTCTGTGCTGTCCGCACGGTCGCCGGCCGCGGAATCAGGCCGCGGTGCCTTTAGATTGAGTACGTCCCGACCAGCTCGGCACCCGTCTCCTTGGTGCCGCGCTCGGTGATCTCGCCGGCCACCCACGCCTCGACGCCGCGGTCGGCCAGGGTCGCGAGGGCCACCTCGGTGGACTCGGCGGGGACGATCGCCATCATGCCGACGCCCATGTTGAGGGTCTTCTCCAGCTCCAGGCGCTCGACGTTCCCGGTCTTCCCGACCAGGTCGAAGATCGCACCCGGGGTCCAGGTGGAGCGGTCGACCACCGCGTGCAGCGCGTCGGGGATCACGCGGGCCAGGTTGGCCGCGAGGCCGCCGCCGGTGATGTGCGAGAACGCGTGCACATCCGTGGTGCGGGTCAGCGCCAGGCAGTCCAGCGAGTAGATCTTGGTGGGCTCCAGCAGCTCCTCGCCGAGGGTGCGGCCGAGCTCCGGAACCTCCGTCTCCAGGGCCAGGCCGGCGGTGTTCAGCAGGACGTGGCGAACCAGGGAGTACCCGTTCGAGTGAAGGCCGGAGGCCGCCATGGCGATCACCGCGTCACCCTTACGGATGCGATCCGCGCCGAGCAGCCGGTCCGCCTCCACGACGCCCGTACCGGCCCCGGCGACGTCGAAGTCGTCCTCGCCCAGCAGGCCGGGGTGTTCTGCCGTCTCACCGCCCACCAGGGCGCATCCGGCGAGCACACAGCCCTCCGCGATGCCCTTCACGATGGCCGCGACGCGCTCGGGGTGGACCTTGCCGACGCAGATGTAGTCGGTCATGAACAGCGGCTCGGCACCGCACACCACGATGTCGTCCATGACCATGGCGACCAGGTCGTGGCCGATGGTGTCGTAGACGCCCATACGGCGGGCGATGTCCACCTTGGTGCCGACGCCGTCCGTGGCGGAGGCGAGCAGCGGGCGCTCGTAGCGCTTGAGGGCCGAGGCGTCGAAGAGGCCGGCGAAGCCGCCGAGGCCGCCGAGGACCTCGGGGCGCCGGGTCTTCTTCACCCACTCCTTCATGAGTTCTACGGCGCGGTCGCCCGCCTCGATGTCGACGCCCGCCTCTGCGTAGCTGGCACCAGTGGTCTCAGACATGACTGTGACTTTCGTGTCGTACTGCAGGGTGTTACGGGCGACGGATCGCGTCGCTGGCAGCGGTGGCTGCCGGGCCGGCGGCCAGCTCGGTCTCCAGGAGCTGCTTGCCGAGCAGCTCGGGGTCCGGCAGCTCCATCGGGTACTCGCCGTCGAAGCAGGCGCGGCACAGGTTCGGCTTGGCGATGGTGGTCGCCTCGATCATGCCGTCGATGGAGATGTAGGCGAGCGAGTCGGCGCCGAGCGAGGTGCCGATCTCCTCGATGGTCATGCCGTTGGCGATCAGCTCCGCGCGCGTGGCGAAGTCGATGCCGAAGAAGCAGGGCCACTTCACGGGCGGCGAGGAGATCCGGATGTGGACCTCGGCCGCGCCCGCCTCGCGGAGCATGCGGACCAGGGCCCGCTGGGTGTTGCCGCGCACGATGGAGTCGTCGACGACGACCAGGCGCTTGCCCTTGATGACTTCCTTCAGCGGGTTCAGCTTCAGGCGGATGCCCAGCTGGCGGATGGTCTGCGAGGGCTGGATGAAGGTCCGGCCGACGTAGGCGTTCTTCACCAGACCCGCGCCGAAGGGGATGCCGGAGGCCTCCGCGTAACCGATGGCGGCCGGGGTTCCGGACTCCGGGGTCGCTATGACCAGGTCGGCCTCGACGGGGGCTTCCTTGGCGAGCCGGCGGCCCATCTCCACCCGGGAGAGGTACACGTTCCGGCCGGCGATGTCGGTGTCCGGGCGGGCCAGGTACACGTACTCGAAGACACAGCCCTTGGGCTTCGCTTCCGCGAATCGGGAGGAGCGCAGGCCGTTCTCGTCGATGGCGACGAACTCGCCCGGCTCGATCTCGCGGACGAAGCTCGCGCCGCAGATGTCCAGGGCGGCGCTCTCGGAGGCGACCACCCAGCCGCGCTCCAGGCGGCCGAGGACCAGCGGGCGGATGCCCTGCGGGTCACGGGCGGTGTAGAGAGTGTGCTCGTCCATGAAGACGAGGGAGAAGGCGCCCCGCACCTTCGGGAGGACCTGGTGGGCGGCCTCCTCGATGGTCAGCGGCTTGCCGTCCTCGTCGACCTGGGCGGCCAGCAGGGCCGTCAGCAGGTCGGTGTCGTTGGTGGCCGCGACCCGGCTGGAGCGGCTGTTGTTGTCGTTCGGCAGCTCGGCGACCATCTCGGCGAGCTGGGCCGTGTTGACCAGGTTGCCGTTGTGGCCGAGCGCGATCGAACCGTGCGCGGTGGCGCGGAACGTCGGCTGGGCGTTCTCCCACACGGAGGCGCCGGTGGTCGAGTAGCGGGCGTGTCCGACCGCAATGTGACCCTGGAGCGAACCGAGCGAGGTCTCGTCGAAGACCTGGGAGACCAGGCCCATGTCCTTGAAGACGAGGATCTGGGAGCCGTTGCTGACCGCGATTCCCGCGGATTCCTGACCCCGGTGCTGGAGGGCGTAGAGCCCGAAGTACGTGAGCTTTGCGACCTCTTCACCCGGAGCCCAGACACCGAAGACGCCGCAAGCGTCCTGGGGGCCCTTCTCGCCGGGAAGCAGATCGTGATTGAGTCGACCGTCACCACGTGGCACGGCACCGAGTGTAGGCGAGGTCGACCACTGGTCCGAATTGGGGATACGTGCCCCTAACGGGCAAGCACTTCCCGATCACCTTGTCGGTTTCCGCGTTTGCGCAGGTCAGCGAGGTGAGTTGGCGGCTTTGAGGGCCGATGGCGGCGCTGCGGGCGGCGACTGCGGACCGGTTCGCCGGATGCGTGAGTGAGGTGTCGCACATCATCCGGGCGCGTTGCTGCTGAGGTGGATGCGATCTCCGTCGCCGTCGGTGAGCGTCAGTTTCGCGTGGTGCGTCTCGGCGAGGAGCGTGCCGGTGGTGAGCGCGCGGGCGAGCGCACGCTCGAAGTCCATCCGGTCCGGGGCACAGGCCATCCGGGTCGTGCGCAGGTCACCGAAGGTGATCCGGTCGCCGTGGACGGTGGCCCGGGCGCTGAACTGGTTGCAGCCGAGGTTGCCGGCCGCCTTGCCGTCGGCGTCGATGCGCAGGCGTGCGGAGGCGGGTGCCTGCAGGGTCGTACCGCCGACGGTGAGGCTGTCGACCCGCCAGTCGACGCCGGTCACGGGCTGCTGGACGGTCACCGCACCACTGTCCGCCTTCCCGTCGCCGCACGCCACCGTGAGGACGGCCAGCGCGGCGGCCGCCGGTGCGAGGATCATGCGCTGCTTGTACCGGTTCATGGTGATTCGACGGTAGAGCGGCCGGGTCGGTTCCGCTACGACATGAGCGGCAGCAGCCCCCCGATGTCCGCCCGCTCCCCGCTGGCGCTCACCTTGGCCTCCTCCAGCGCGTCCTTCCAGCTCAGGCGGCCGGTGGCGAGCCGGATCCAGGTCAGCGGGTCGGTCTCCACGACGTTGGGCGGGGTGCCGCGGGTGTGCCGGAGCCCCTCGACGCACTGCACCACGGCGTACGGCGGCACCCGCACCTCGGTGGAGCCGCCGGGCGCCTTGACGGCGAGCGCGTCGGCGAGCAGCCGGGTGGCGGCGGCCAGGGCGTGGCGGTCGTACGGGATCTCCAGACCCGGTACGGCGGCCGCGAGGTCGTCGGTGTGGACGACGAGTTCGGCGGTGCGGGTGACCAGGTAGTCGTCCAGGGGCAGCGCACCGGCGCTCGTCTGCAGGATCCGGCCGCCGGGGTGCTCGTCGAGCAGGGCGCGCAGGGACCGGTCGATGTCCGTGAGGTAGGCGTCCAGGTCGGGGTGTTCGGCGACGAGGTTGCGGGTGAACTCGTCGATGGCGGCGGCGTTGGCCGCGGTGGCGAAGGGCCAGTCGAGCAGGACGGCGTCCGCCTTCGGCGGCTCGGGCAGGGCGAGCGCCCGGTGGATCGCGGTGAGCGCCATGCCGATGTGCACGACCAGTTCGCGTACGGTCCACTCGCCGAGCCGGGTGGGCAGGGCGAGCTGCTCCTGGGTGAGGCCGCGCACGGCCTCCCGGACGCTTCCGAACTGGGCGAGGACCGCGGCGCGGGTCCTGGCGGGGTCATAGCTGCGGGCGCGCTTCTTGGCCGGTGGCATGGCGGTGAGCCTATGCCTTGACGGCGTGGCCCTTCAGGCCGTTTTCGACCAGGCCGAACGCCCCGTTCGCCCGGCCGACGGCCTCGGCCGCTTCGGCGATCCCGTGGCCGCACGAGCAGGTGGCCGCACGAGCAGGGCCCCGTCCGGCTTCGGACGGGGCCCTGCCTCAGCTGTGCTTACGCCAGCAGCGCCGGAACGGTCTCCTCGTGAGCCTTCCGCAGCTCCTCCAGGGTGAGCGCGAACTCGCCCTGGACCTCGACCACCGCATGTGCATCAGACGCATTACCGTCCACGACACCGATCCGGGTGGCCGGCAGGCCCCGCGCACCGCACATGTCGTTGAAGCGGACCTCCTCCGAGCGCGGCACCGCGACGATCGCGCGGCCGGCCGACTCGGAGAACAGGAAGGTGAACGCGTCCAGGCCGTCCGGTACGACCAGCCGCGCGCCCTTGCCGCCGAGCAGCGCGGACTCGACCACGGCCTGGACCAGGCCGCCGTCGGACAGGTCGTGCGCGGAGTCGATCATGCCGTCGCGGGAGGCGGAGATCAGGATCTCGCCCAGCAGCCGCTCGCGCTCCAGGTCGACCTTCGGGGGCAGACCGCCGAGGTGGTCGTGGACCACCTGGGACCAGGCCGAGCCGCCGAACTCCTCGCGGGTGTCGCCGAGGAGGTAGATCAGCTGACCCTCCTCCTGGAAGGCGACCGGCGTGCGGCGGGCCACGTCGTCGATCACGCCCAGGACCGCGACCACCGGCGTCGGATGGATCGCCACCTCGCCGGTCTGGTTGTAGAGCGAGACGTTGCCGCCGGTCACCGGGGTGCCCAGCTGCTGGCAGGCGTCCGCCAGACCGCGCACGGCCTCCGCGAACTGCCACATCACGGCCGGGTCCTCGGGCGAGCCGAAGTTCAGGCAGTCGGAGACCGCGAGGGGCTTGGCTCCGGTGGTGGCCACGTTGCGGTAGGCCTCGGCCAGGGCCAGCTGCGCGCCCGTGTAGGGGTCGAGCTTGGCGTACCGGCCGTTGCCGTCCGTCGCGATGGCGACACCGAGGCCGGTCTCCTCGTCCACACGGATCATGCCGGAGTCCTCCGGCTGCGCGAGGACGGTGTTGCCCTGCACGAGGTGGTCGTACTGCTGGGTGATCCACTTCTTGGAGGCCTGGTTGGGGGACGCGACCAGCTTCAGGACCTGGTCCTTCAGCTCCTGCGAGGTCTCGGGCCGCGGCAGCTTGTTCGCGTCGTCGGCCTGCAGGGCGTCCTGCCAGTGGGGGCGGGCGTACGGGCGCTCGTACGTCGGGCCCTCGTGGGCGACCGTGCGCGGGTCGACGTCGACGATCTTCCCGCCGTGCCAGTAGATCTCCAGCCGGTCGCCGTCGGTCACCTCACCGATGACGGTGGCGATGACGTCCCACTTGGCGCAGATCTCCAGGAAGCGGTCGACCTTCTCCGGCTCCACGACCGCGCACATGCGTTCCTGCGACTCGCTCATGAGGATTTCCTCGGGAGAGAGCGTCGAGTCGCGCAGGGGGACGTCGTCCAGGGTGACGCGCATACCGCCGGAGCCGTTGGAGGCGAGCTCGGAGGTGGCGCAGGAGAGACCGGCGGCACCGAGGTCCTGGATGCCGACGACCAGCTTCTCCTTGAAGGCCTCCAGGGTGCACTCGATGAGGAGCTTCTCCTGGAAGGGGTCGCCGACCTGGACGGCCGGGCGCTTCGACGGCTTGGCGTCGTCGAAGGTCTCGGACGCGAGGATCGACGCGCCGCCGATGCCGTCACCACCCGTACGAGCCCCGTACAGGATGACCTTGTTGCCCGCGCCGGAGGCCTTGGCGAGGTGGATGTCCTCGTGCCGCATCACGCCGATGGCACCGGCGTTGACCAGCGGGTTGCCCTGGTAGCAGGCGTCGAAGACGACCTCGCCGCCGATGTTGGGCAGGCCCAGGCAGTTGCCGTAGCCGCCGATGCCCGCGACCACGCCCGGGAGCACCCGCTTGGTGTCGGGGTGGTCGGCGGCGCCGAACCGCAGCGGGTCGACGACCGCCACCGGCCGCGCGCCCATGGCGATGATGTCGCGGACGATGCCGCCGACACCCGTGGCCGCGCCCTGGTAGGGCTCGACGTACGACGGGTGGTTGTGCGACTCGACCTTGAAGGTCACGGCGTAACCCTGGCCGACGTCCACCACGCCCGCGTTCTCGCCGATGCCGACGAGGAGGGCGTCGCTCTCGGGCGCCTTCTCGCCGAACTGGCGCAGGTGGACCTTGGAGGACTTGTACGAGCAGTGCTCGGACCACATGACCGAGTACATGGCGAGCTCGGCGCCGGTCGGGCGGCGGCCGAGGATCTCCACCACCCGCTCGTACTCGTCCTTCTTCAGGCCGAGTTCGGCCCAGGGCAGCTCGACGTCGGGGGTCGCGGCCGCGTGCTCGACCGTGTCCAGAGGCGTCCGGCTCATGCGTTGACCAGCTTCTTGAGGATCGAGGTGAAGAACGGGAGCCCGTCGGTACGGCCCGTACCGACCAGCGGCTCCACGGCGTGCTCGGGGTGCGGCATGAGGCCTACGACGTTCCCGGCCTCGTTGGTGATGCCGGCGATGTCCCGCAGCGAGCCGTTGGGATTGAAGTCGAGGTAACGGAAGACGACGCGACCCTCCGCCTCCAGCTTGTCCAGCGTGTACTCGTCGGCGACGAACCGGCCGTCCATGTTCTTCAGCGGGATGTGGATCTCCTGGCCGGCGCGGTAGTCGCTGGTCCAGGAGGTCTCCGCGTTCTCCACCCGCAGCTTCTGGTCGCGGCAGATGAAGTGGAGGTGGTCGTTGCCGAGCATCCCGCCCGGGAGGAGATGGGCCTCGGTGAGGATCTGGAAGCCGTTGCAGATACCGAGTACCGGCAGCCCGGCCTTCGCCTGCTCGATCACGGACTCCATCACCGGCGAGAACCGGGAGATGGCACCGGCGCGCAGATAGTCGCCGTAGGAGAAACCGCCGGGAAGGACCACGGCGTCGACCTGCTTGAGGTCCTTGTCCTTGTGCCAGAGGGCGACCGGTTCGGCACCCGCGAGGCGGATCGCGCGCTGGGCGTCGTGATCGTCGAGGCTGCCCGGGAAAGTGACGACGCCAATACGAGCGGTCACTTGGCCGCCTCCGCGACTTCCGCGGCCTCTTCCACCTTGACGGTGAAGTCCTCGATCACGGTGTTGGCGAGGAAGGATTCCGCGAGATCGTGGATGCGGGCGAGCGCGGCCTCGTCGACCGGCCCGTCAACTTCCAGTTCGAAACGCTTTCCCTGACGGACGTCCGAGATCCCTTGGAAACCCAGGCGCGGCAGCGCACGCTGGACCGCCTGGCCCTGGGGGTCGAGGATCTCCGGCTTGAGCATGACGTCGACTACGACGCGTGCCACTGGCACTCCCGGTGTGTGGTGCTGAGCAGGTTCCTTCAGACTACCCGCACAAAATTTCTACGCGAGTAGAGTTGTAGGAAACTACGTGAGGCGCGTCACGATCGGGTGTCGAAGCCGTACCGCCGTGAAAAGTTCTGGGAAAGTTCCACAGTCCGCCCCGTTCGCCTATTGTCTTCGGACACGCGGACGGATTTAGTCGGGCTTCACTTTGCATTGCCGAGCACTGTACAAATGAATTGGCAATAGCCGATACTCGGCACGTCATCGCCGGTGAGCTGTATCGACGTGCCGCACGAAGGGACCGATATTCGTGGCGCAAAAGGTCGTGGTCACGCTCTTTGACGACATCGACGGCTCGGAAGCGGCGGAAACGATCGCCTTCGGACTCGACGGCAAGTCGTATGAGATCGACCTGAACGAAACCAACGCCAAGAAACTGCGCAAGGCGCTCGCGCCCTACGTCGAGGCCGGCCGCAAGCGGTCGCGCTCCGGCAAGGCGTACAAGCAGACGGAGGTCGCCCCCGACCCGGCGGCCGTCCGCGCCTGGGCCCAGGCCAACAAGATGGACGTTCCCGCCCGCGGACGCATCCCCAAGAAGGTCTACGAGGCGTTCAGCGCCGCGCAGTGAGGCGCGCCGGGAGCCGTTTTGAGCGGCCCGGCCGTACGAGCCCGCGAAGGGGCAGTCCTCAGGGTCCGTCAGCGGGCCCTGAGGGCCGCGCACTTGGGCATACCGGGCAGCAGGGGAAGCCGACTTGCGCGACCCCCCTGCTGATCAGCTAATGTCTGGGACACGCCGAGGGGCGAGGCCGAAAGGCCGAAACCCCGAGGAGCGTGCGGGTGTAGTTCAGTAGCAGAACATCCCCCTTCCAGGGGGAAGGCGCAGTGTGCGATTCCTGTCACCCGCTCCGGCACCGCTTGTCACGACCACTCTCGTGGATCAGGTAGGCTGGTGCTCGCACCGATCGGTGGGAGCCGGTCGGGAGCAGTGCGGACGTAGCTCAGTTGGTAGAGCGCAACCTTGCCAAGGTTGAGGTCGCGAGTTCGAGCCTCGTCGTCCGCTCGGGAATCAGACCCCGGTCCTTCTGGACCGGGGTCTTTTCGTTGTCCGCGATCCGCTCTGACATTTGTCATGCCGAGCGGTGACATCGCGCACTGCCGCACCGCTCCGGCCGCCGGGACGCTGGCGACATGGACAACGACGAACACGAACACGTGATTGAGGTCACCGACCTCAAGCGCGTCTACGGGGGCGGGTTCGAGGCCGTACGCGGAATCTCCTTCTCCGTGGCGCGCGGGGAGATCTACGCCCTGCTGGGGACCAACGGCGCGGGCAAGACCTCGACGGTCGAACTGCTGGAGGGACTGGCCGCACCCGCCGCGGGCCGGGTCCGGGTCCTCGGCCACGATCCGTACCGCGAACGCCGCGCCGTACGGCCGCGCACCGGTGTGATGCTCCAGGAAGGCGGTTTCCCGGCCGAGCTGACCGTCGCCGAGACCGCCCGGATGTGGGCGGGCTGCACGAGCGGGGCGCGGCCGGAGGCGGAGGCGCTGGAGCTGGTGGGGCTGAGCCGCAGGGCCGGCGTCCGGGTCAAACAGCTCTCCGGCGGCGAGCGGCGCCGACTCGACCTGGCGCTCGCCCTGCTCGGCGACCCCGAGGTGCTCTTCCTCGACGAGCCGACGACCGGGCTCGACGCGGAAGGCCGCCGGGACACCTGGGAGTTGGTGCGTCGGCTGCGGGACGCGGGTACGACCGTGCTGCTCACCACGCACTACCTGGAGGAGGCCGAGGGCCTCGCCGACCGGCTCGCCATCCTGCACGACGGCCGCATCGCCGTCTCCGGCACCCCGGCCGAGGTGACCGCCGGCCGGCCCTCCCGGATGTCCTTCGCCCTGCCCGACGGCTACTTCCTCGGCGACCTGCCACCGCTGGCCGAACTCGGCGTGTGCGGCCACGAGACCGAGGGGAGGGTCGTACGCCTGCGGACGACCCAACTGCAGCGCACCGCGACCGGCGTACTGACCTGGGCCGAGCGGTCCGGCGTCGAACTGGGCGGACTGGACGTGCGCTCGGCCTCGCTGGAGGAGGCGTTCCTGGGGATCGCGCGGGAGCGGGAGATGGCGGCGTGAACGGGGTCGGAGCAGGAGCGGGAGATGGCGGCGTGAACGGGGTCGGAGCAGGAACGGGAGGTGGCGGCGTGCGCGGGGTCGGTACGGGAGCCGGAGGTGGCGGCGTGCGCGGGGTCGGTGTGAGGGCGACGGGGCACGCGGTGCGGGGGGCCGGAACGGAGACGGGGGAACACGGGGTGAGCGGGGCCGGAGTGAGGACGGAGGGCCGTGACGCGAGCGGGGGCGGAGCGGGGCCCGGAGCCAAAGGTGTGCGCACAGCCGGGGCGGCAACCGGGGAACACCACGCGAGCACGCCCGGAGCGGGGGCACAGGGCCCTGGCGTGGGCGGGGTGCGGGTGGTCGGGCGGCGGTTGGGGGCGCTGGGGCGGGCGGAGCTCGCGCTGCTCGGCCGTAACCGCGGGGTCGTGTTCACCGCACTGGCCGTACCGCTGCTGCTGCCGTTCAGCGCGCGGCCGGCCATCGACCAGCTGGATCTGCGCAAGCAGGGGCTGACCATCGGCACCACCCTGCTGACGGCCGCGATCGGGTTCTCCTTCCTCTTCGCCGTGTACACCTCCCTGGTCAACGCCTACGTCGCCCGCCGCGAGGAACTCGTACTGAAGCGGCTGCGCACCGGCGAACTCTCCGACGCCGAGATCCTCACCGGCACCGCCCTGCCCGCCCTCGGCATCGGACTCGCCCAGGCACTGGTGCTGTGCGCCGGGTCCGCGGCCCTGCTGCACACCGGCGCGCCCAGGGCGCCGTATCTGATCCTGCCCGGGCTGCTGGCCGGTTACCTGGTCAGTGCCGCACTCGCCGCGCTCACCGCCTCCTTCACCAGGACCGTGGAGAGCGGCCAGGTCACCGCGCTGCCGCTGATGTTCCTGTCGATGGTCGGCTCCGGGATCACGTTCCCGACCGAGGTCATGCCCGAGAAGCTGGCCGCCGTCTGCGAACTGCTCCCGCTGTCCCCGGCGATCCGGCTCTTCCGCGGCGGCTGGACGGGCCAGTTGAGCACGGGAGAGGTGCTCGGCGCCCTCGCGACCGCGTTGGCCTGGCTCTTCCTCGCGGTGTTTGCTGTACGACGGCGGTTCCGGTGGGAGCCGCGGCGCTGAGGGGCGCTGAGGAACGGGGGACGCGCGGATGACGGCACGCATACGGCGCTGGCAGCAGCGGCACTGGGGGCGGCGCAGCAAGGCCGAGCGGGTCGAGCTGTTCAGCGTCCTCACCTGGTACTGCACGGTCTGGTTCGTCATGTGCTGCTGGCTGCTGCTGCCACTGCCCGGCGGCCTCGCCCACCGGCCCGCGGCATTGGTCCTCGGTGGCCTCCTCGGCCTCGTCGGGATGCTGCAGTGCGTGTTCTCGAACCGGCACACCCGCGCCGCTCTCGACCACTATCTGGGACGCGCCGCGCTGCCGGGCGGCGCCCAACGCACCCCGGCCGTCCTGCTGGGGCTGGCGCTGGCGCTGATCGTGGCACTGGCCGGACTGGACGCGGCGACCCCGGTGGCCGTCCGGTTCGCCATCGGTGGCTGCGTGCTGCCCTTCGCGCTGCTCTACAGTCTCACGGTCCCGGTGCGGGTGTTCCTGCGCCGGGCGGCGCTGCTCACGGTCCTGCTCACGGCAGCCGTCGGGTTCGCCGATCGCGACGCCGTCGGCCTGATGGTGACCGCCGCGATGACCGCCTTCCAGGTGGTCTTCGCGCTGCTCGCCGGCCGGTGCGGGGCCTGGACGCTGGCCGTGCTGTGGGAGGCGGAACGCGCCCGCGAGGTGGAGGCCCGGCTCGCCGTCGCCGAGGAGCGGCTGCGGTTCGGGCGGGATCTGCACGACGTGCTGGGGCGGAACCTGTCCGTGATCGCGCTCAAGAGCGAGTTGGCCGTCCAACTGGCCCGGCGGGGACGGCCGGAGGCCGTGGAGCAGATGATCGAGGTGCAGCGCGTCGCGCAGGAGTCCCAGCGGGAGGTACGGGCCGTCGTACGCGGCTACCGGGAGGCCGACCTCGGGGCCGAACTCGCGGGCGCCCAGGGCGTGTTGGCGGCAGCCGGGATCGACTGCGAGGTCCGCGCGGAGACGGCGGGGCTGCCCGCCGACGTGCAGTCCGCGCTGGGCTGGGTGGTGCGCGAGGCGACGACGAACGTGCTCCGGCACGGAAACGCGGGACGCTGCTCCCTGTCACTGCGGGTGCTGGAGGGATGTGTGGTGCTGACGGTGGAGAACGACGGGGTGGCCGGAACCCCCGACGGGGGTGGGGGTTCCGGACTCGCCGGGCTGCGGGAGCGGCTGGCCGTGCACGACGGGACGCTGGAGGCGGGCGCGGTCGGGCAGGACCGGTTCCGGCTGGTGGCCGAGGTGCCCCTGAGCAAGGAAGTGAGTGAAGTCACCTCATGAGCACTCCGGTACGGCTGTTGCTCGCCGACGACGAGCATCTGATCCGGGGCGCCCTGGCGGCGCTGCTGTCGCTGGAGGACGATCTGCTGGTCGTCGCGGAGGCGGCCAGCGGTCCCGAGGCGCTGGCGATGGCGCGGGCCCATGAACCCGATGTCGCCGTGCTCGATCTCCAGATGCCCGGCGCCGACGGTGTGAAGGTCGCCACATCCCTGCGCTCCGAACTGCCCTCGTGCCAGGTGCTCATCGTCACCGGACACGGCCGCCCCGGCCATCTGAAACGGGCGCTCGCGGCCGGTGTGCGCGGGTTCGTCCCGAAGACCGTCAGCGCCCAGCGGCTCGCCGAGATCATCCGCACCGTGCACGCGGGAAACCGCTACGTCGACCCGGAGTTGGCCGCCGACGCGATCTCCGCCGGGGACTCCCCGCTGACCGCGCGGGAGGCCGAGGTGCTGGAGCTGGCGGCCGACGGTGCGCCGGTCACGGAGATCGCCGAGCGGGCCGCGCTGTCGCCGGGGACCGTACGGAACTACCTCTCCTCGGCGGTCACGAAGCTCGGCGCCGAGAACCGCCATGCGGCAGTGCGTCTCGCACGGGAGCGAGGTTGGGTATAGTTGCTCTCGCGCCACGGCGCAACGCGGACGTAGCTCAGTTGGTAGAGCGCAACCTTGCCAAGGTTGAGGTCGCGAGTTCGAGCCTCGTCGTCCGCTCGGGAATCAGACCCCGGTCCTTCTGGACCGGGGTCTTTTCGTGCTGCTAGCTCCAGCTCAGGCCGGTGAGCCGCTCGTAGGCCTCCACGTACTTCTGCCGGGTCTGGCGGACGACCGCGTCCGGCAGGGCCGGCGGGGGCTGCTCGCTCTTCCTGTCCCAGCCGGACTCCGCGGAGGTCAGCCAGTCCCGCACGAACTGCTTGTCGTACGACGGCTGGGCACGGCCCGGCTGCCACTGGTCGGCCGGCCAGAAGCGGGAGGAGTCCGGGGTGAGGACCTCGTCCGCGAGGACCAGGCTGTCGCCGTCGAAGCCGAACTCGAACTTGGTGTCCGCCAGGATGATCCCCCGGTCGCGGGCGATGTCCCGGGCCCGCGAGTACACCGCGAGGGTCGCCTGGCGCAGCTGGGCGGCGGTGTCGGCGCCGACCTGGCGCGCGACCTCCTCGTAGGAGACGTTCTCGTCGTGCTCGCCGACCTCGGCCTTGGTGGCCGGGGTGAAGATCGGGGCGGGGAGTTCCGAGCCGTCGACGAGGCCTTCGGGGAGGGCGAGGCCGCAGACGGTCCGGGACTCGTCGTACTCGACCAGGCCGGAGCCTGTGAGGTAGCCGCGGGCCACGCACTCCACCGGGACCATCTTCAGGGACTTGCAGACCAGCGTGCGGCCCGCCCAGTCGGCGGGGGCGCCCTCGGGCACCTCGGTGCTGATCACGTGGTTGGGGGCCAGGTCGCGCAGCTGGTCGAACCACCACAGGGAGAGCTGGGTGAGGACACGGCCCTTGTCGGGGATCTCCGTGGGCAGCACCCAGTCGTAGGCGGACATGCGGTCGCTGGCGACCATCACGAGGTCGCCCGCCTCGTTCTGGTACAGCTCGCGCACCTTTCCGGTGTGCAGGTGCACCAGGCCCGGAACCTGAATCGGCTCGGGCTTTTCTACGAATCCGGACACGGTTCCTCCCCGTGGTTCTGTCCAAGTGCCTCGATTCTCCCTTATCGGGGGGATCGGTTTCGGCCAGGGGGTCGGGCTCGGTCCGTCGGCGGTCAGTCGCGTTTGCAGATGCGGTCCAGGAGGTTCGCCGTGGCGCGCTGGATGCGGGGGTCCACATGGCCGGGGCGGTCCAGGGCCGGGGACCAGGCGAAGGTGCCGGAGGCGAAGACCCAGGCGCCGGAGGGGGCGCGGTACAGGGAGGTCTCCTGGTGGCGCAGGACGCCGTCGCTGTCGGTGTACGGGGAGTGGGCGAGCAGGATGCGCTCCTCGTGCGCCGGCAGCGGGGTGCGCGGGAAGTACCGGTCGGCCTCGCCGGCGACCAGGCCCTCGATCTCGTCGCCGTCGTGCGCACCGGTCGCCTCCCACAGCCAGTGCTCGGCGTTGCGGACGACCAGGGGGTGCGGTTCGGGCACCCGGCCCGCGTACTGGATGCCGACCAGCTGCTGCTCGGGCCGGTCGATCTCCCGCCACAGCACCGGCTTGCCCGGCCCCTTGCGTTTGCGGCAGGTCAGCAGCCGGTCCGGCACACCGGACGGGGACGGGCCCAGCTCCACCTGCCAGTACATGGTGTTGGCGGAGAGGAAGACCAGCGAGGTGCCCCGGTCGCGGGCCTCCTCCACGGCCCGGCGCATCGGCACCGACCAGTACTCGTCGTGGCCGGGGAAGACCAGGCCCCGGTAGCGGCCGGGGTCGACGCGGCCGGCGTGCAGGTCACGGGCGTCGGCGTAGGCGAGGTCGTAGCCGTACCGCTCGGCCCAGCGGATGAAGTCGTAGGCGTGGCCGACGTGCAGGGGCAGGCCGGCGCCCGCGTAGGGGCGGTCGAAGGAGACCGTGGTCGCCGCGTCGGCCTCGCCGAGCAGCCGGCCCCTGTCGTCCCAGGCGTGGTAGAGGCTCGCGCCGGTGTGGCCGTCCTCCGGGTACAGGTTGTACGCCTGCCAGGTGATGTCCGGCAGCAGCAGGAGCAGGTCGGCGGGGTGGCCGTCGCGGACCGTGAAGGGCACGTGGGAGCGGTAGCCGTCGGCGGTGGTCAGGACGGCCACATAGGCGCCGATGGGCCAGTGGGCGGGCACCTGGAGGCGCCAGGACAGCCACCAGTGGTGGCAGGAGACCGTGCGGTCGGCGGCCAGCGGCGGGGGCTGGACGATGCCGGACAGGCGCGGGCTGGTGGTGATCTTCGCGGCGCCGTCGCCGCCGTAGTGGCCGATCCGGTAGATGTCGACGCCGAACTCCTGGGGCGGGTCGACCGTGATGTGGAAGTCGATCGCCTCGCCGGGCGAGACCGCGCCGGTCGCGGTGAAGCCCTTGATCTGGCGGCGCACGTCGTCGGCCGCGCGGGGCCCGGGCACGCGCGGGGCGGGACCGACCCCGGTGAGCGGCTGCGGGCCCGGGTCGACGTACCAGGGCACGACGTGACCGGTGTCGTCGAAGTAGGTCTCACTGCCGCGCAGCCAGGGCACCGGGCCCTGACCGAAGGGGTCCGTGACGGCGTGCGCGAGCGCTCCGGACTCCCAGCGGCGGATGTGGTCCGAGGCCATGACCGCTCCCCTCCCTCATGCCCCCCGTGTCGTCCTGTCTCGGTGGTGCTCGCGGTGCTCTCAGTGCTCGGTGGCCCGCGCAGTCCTCGGGCGTGCTGTCGTATGTCGCACGCTCTTGCCAGGTGCGTGGTCGCTCCCAGCACATCACATAACGCACGGGCTCGGTCACTAGTCGTTGCGAATTGACCTGAAGTGGAAGACAGAGCTCCCGTTTGACGAACCGTACGACTCGGCTCCTAGACGAGCCGTACGGGCTTCTCCGGGCGTATCCCCAAGGCGGCCAGCCAGTCCCGCAGCGGGCCCGGGTCTCCCTCCTCGATGAGGCTGAGAACCTTCGGCGTCAGGTCGGCGGCGCGCTCACCGCCCAGCAACAGGGAGGGGCCGTCCAGCCAGTCCAGGGCGGGGACCGCGCCGGCGGTGTCGACGGCCGCGCAGCACACCATCGCCGTGACGTGATCGGTGAGCAGGTCGCGGCCGGTGCGCGGAGGCTGCAGCGGGAAGAGCGGCAGGCCGCCGTCGTCCCACAGGGCGCTCTCCGGGGTCCGGCCGGTGGCGGTCGCACCGGACCTCGGCGCGGCAGCCTCCTCACGGGCCAGCTCGGCGCTCAGACCGGCGGCGAGGGCGGCGCTGCGTTCCGTGCCGGGGTCTTCGGCCGGGGGGCCCACCTCGGCTTCGCGGGTTTCCTGCGGCGCCTCAGCGGCCTGGGGCACGTCCGCCCCGGCTTCGCCTTCGGCGTCCGTGCTCCCATCCGCACCACCCGTGCGGCTTTCTTCGCCGGGTGCGGGTGGCCCCTGAGGGGCGTCCTCGCCGTCGGCGGCCTGCGGGGTGGGCGGGCCCGCGGGGTCGTGAACGGGCTCGGCGGCTTGGGGGGCCGGCGCCGGGGTGGGCGGGGACGGGAGGCCGTGCTCGTAGTCGGCCGGTGGACGGGTGTCCTTGGGGGACTTCCGTATCGCCGCGTCCGGGGCGGGTTCGGTGAGGTGGTCCAGGACGCGGGCCAGGGTGGGGCCGCCAGGGTCGGGGGCCGTGGGACCGGGGGCGGGGCGGACGCCGAGGGAGTCCAGGACGCGGTGCAGGCGGGCCGCGTCGGCGCGCCAGGTACGGTCCACGACCTCCTCCGGATACGCCTGCCAGTCCACCGGCGCCCAGTCCGGGCCGGACTCCGCGGGGCCGCCGTGGAAGAGGCGGGCGGCGAGGAGGGACGCCGCCTCGTCCACGGCGCCCGGCTCCTCCAGCAGGTCGCACGCCGGGCGCTCGCCGAGCCGGGAGGTGAAACCCTCGGCCAGCCGGTCGCGCCGGGACAGCTCGGTGAGCGCCGCCACCACGCCCGCGTCCAGCCGAGAGGGCCAGCGGCCCATGCGCCAGGCGGGCAGCGCGACCCTGGTCAGCAGCCGGTCCCAGCCGGCGTAGGCCAGGCCCACCTGCTCCTGGGCGACGATCCGCAGGCCGTAGTCGACGGCCTGGGCACGCTCGGCCGCCGCCGCGGCAACCCCGCGCTCCATCTGCGTCGCGTGCTCACGGCAGCCGCGCAGCAGCAGCCGGGCCACCCAGCCGAGGGCCGCGCACACACCGCGCGTCACCGGGCAGCGGCCGGGTGTCGAGGCCACGGCGACCGCCGCGTCCAGGCCGCGCACGAAGCGCCGGGCGGCAGCTATGTCGGGGTGCGCCGAGGGGCCCGTACCGGCGATGACCGGGGCGAGGACCGCGCGCAGCTCGCCGACCCGCATCCACCACAGGAACGGGGAGCCGATGACGAGCACCGGCGCGACGGGCGCGCGGCGGCGGCCCGGACCGGCCAGCTCGTCCTCGCCGGGCGCCAAGCGCTGGGGCGGGCCGTGGGCCGAGTGCGTGCGGTCCTCCAGCCAGCTGTCGCAGTCCGGGGTGAGCGCTATGGCCGAGGGCGCCGGCACGTCCAGCCGGTCGGCCAGGTCCCGCACCATCCGGTACAGGTCAGGGGCGGACTCCTCCGGGACGGGCACCGTCGGGCTGACGGCGGGGCGGGCCCGGGCCACGACCAGGGAGATACCGGTGGCGGCCAGCAGGACCAGCACGGCGAGCACACCCACGACCCAGCGGGCCAGGTCCCAGCCCCGGCCGACGAAGTGGCCGGTGGAGCCGCCGGTCAGCAGGATCACCGCGGCGGCCGCGGGCAGCAGGGCCACGGCCAGCGCCCGGCCCCGGACCCGCAGCACCGCGAGGGCCCGGGAGCGCGCGGCCTGCGCGCCCGCCTCCGCACCGATTCCGGTCACGTCCTGCCCTCACCCCCTCGCTGCCGATGCCGTGCTGTCCTGGTTGTGGTCACTCCCCCACTGTGGCACCCGCCACTGACATCGCAATGCCGGTGGGCCAAGTGCCGGAACGCTTGCGCGGCACCATAGTTGGGGCCCCGGCCCCCGTCAGCCATATGGATGATTGCTCACTCGATGGAATGGCTTTGGTCAGAGGTGGGCGACAGACAGCAAGGATCAGGCCCCGGATCGGAGATCCGGGGCCTGCGTCAGGAGGAAGTGCGGATCAGGCGGTCGGTGCCTGACCAGCCGGGGCCGCCTGCTCGGCCCGGGCCGCCTTCGCGGCGATGTCGGTGCGGTGCTGGGAGCCGTCCAGACGGATCCGGCCCACCGCCTGGTACGCCCGCTCGCGTGCCTCGGTCAGGTCCTTGCCGGTGGCGGTGACGGACAGCACCCGCCCGCCCGCGCTGACGACGGCGTCGCCGTCCCGCTTGGTCCCGGCGTGCAGCACGTACGCGTGCGGGGCGTCCTCGGCGGCCACCTCGTCCAGACCGGTGATCGGGTCGCCGGTGCGGGGGGTGGCGGGGTAGTTGTGCGAGGCGACGACGACCGTGACGGCCGCGTCCTCGCTCCAGCGCAGGGGCGGCAGGTCGGCGAGGTTGCCGGTGGCGGCGGCCGTCAGCAGGCCGGCCAGCGGGGTCTTCAGCCGGGCCAGCACGACCTGGGTCTCGGGGTCGCCGAAGCGGGCGTTGAACTCGATCACCCGGACACCGCGGCTGGTGATCGCCAGGCCCGCGTAGAGCAGGCCGGAGAAGGGGGTGCCGCGGCGGTGCAGCTCGTCCACGGTCGGCTGCAGCACCGACTCCAGCACCTCGTCGACCAGCTTCGGCTCGGCCCACGGCAGCGGCGAGTACGCGCCCATGCCGCCGGTGTTCGGGCCCTCGTCGCCGTCCAGGGCGCGCTTGAAGTCCTGGGCGGGCTGGAGCGGTACGACCGTCACGCCGTCGGTGATCGCGAAGAGGGACACCTCGGGGCCGTCGAGGAACTCCTCGATGACCACGCGCTCACAGGCGGCGGCGTGGGCCTTGGCGGCCTCCAGGTCGTCGGTGACGACCACGCCCTTGCCGGCGGCGAGCCCGTCG
The DNA here is from genome assembly GCF_020819595.1 of Streptomyces barringtoniae. Taxonomy (GTDB): domain Bacteria; phylum Actinomycetota; class Actinomycetes; order Streptomycetales; family Streptomycetaceae; genus Streptomyces; species Streptomyces barringtoniae. The sequence goes on along the minus strand of NZ_JAJHNP010000022.1, from coordinate 102,526 downwards.
TCCTTGACGACGTAGGGGGCACCGAAGGCGTCGAGTGCCTCGGCGACCTCCTCGGCCGTCGTGCACACGTAGGAGCGGGCGGTCGGCACCCCGGCCGCCGCCATGACGTCCTTGGCGAAGGCCTTGGAGCCCTCCAGCTGCGCGGCCTCCTTGGACGGGCCGAACACCGCGATGCCCGCCGCGCGGACGGCGTCGGCCACACCGGCGACCAGCGGGGCCTCCGGGCCGACGACGACCAGGTCGGCACCGAGGCCGGCGGCCAGCTCGGCGACCGCCGTGCCGTCGAGCGCGTCGACCGCGTGCAGCTCGGCGACCTCGGCGATGCCGGCGTTGCCGGGGGCGCAGTGCAGCGCGGTGACGTCGGGGTCGAGGGACAGGGAGCGGCACAGGGCGTGTTCGCGGGCGCCGTTGCCGATGACGAGGACCTTCACGGGGGTCAGCCTAATGGCAAGGTTGCCGAAGGCCGGGGGGCGGGTTTGTTGGGGTTTCCTCCAAAGGGGCGCCGAGAGGGGTCGCCCGGGCGCCTGAGAACGCCCTCCCTGTTCGCCCTACTCGCCCCCGCGCGCCGCTGCTCGCCCTACTCGTTCGAGAACTCCTCCACCACTGTCGCCCCCAGCTCCCGCACGATCAGTTCGTGGCCGGAGAGGGCCGACTCGTCCAGGTCCGGGTCGTCGTCCTCGGGGATGTCGTCCTCGGGAGCGACCGGGGGCGGCTCGGGCGCGGCGGCGGGCCGGGGGGCGGGCGCGGCAGGTCCGGCTCCGGGGCCGGACGGCGGGGTTGCGGGTGCCTGCGGGGCGGGCTGGGGAGCAGCGGGGCGGGGTGCGGCCGGGGCGCCGTAGCCACCGCCACCGGCGGGAGCGCCGTAACCGCCGCCGGAGCCCGAGCCCCCAGCGGGCGGGGGTGCGGAGCCGCCGCCGGACGGGTCGACGACCGCCTCGATCTTCCACTGCACGTTGAACTGCTCGGCCAGCGCCGCGCGCAGTACGTCCTCGCTGCCGCTGCCGGCGAAGTTGTCACGGGCACCGGCGTTGACGAAGCCGAGCTGGAGGGTGGTGCCGTCGAAGCCGGTCACCTGCGCGTTCTGGCTGAGCAGGATCCAGGTGAAGCGGCGGCGGTTCTTGACTGCCTCCAGGATGTTCGGCCAGAGCATGCGGGGGTCGAGGCCACCGGCGGGGGCGGCCGCGGGCACTGCCGGAGCCGCGGGGGCTGCCGGGGTTGCCGGGGGCTGCTGCTGGGCCGGGGCACGGCCGGGGCCGGGGGCCTGTCCCTGGGGCGCGCCGCCCGCCGGTGCCGCTGCCGTGGGCCAGCCACCGGGGCGTCGGCCGCTTCCGGCGGCTGCGGCGGTGGGCCAGGCGCCGGGAGCGGCGGAGGCGGTGGCCGCGGTGGAAGGACCGGCCGGGGCGGGGGCACCAGGAGCGCCGGAGGGCGGCACCTGAGCCTGGGCGGCGGGGGCGGGAGCCGCCGGGGCGGGAGCCGCCGGGGCGGCCGGGGCGGCAGCCGCCGGCGTCGGTGCGGGGGGCGTCGGAACGGCGGGCTCCGTGGGCGCAGGATCCGTGGGCGCGGGGGCAGCCGGAGCCGGACCACCGACACCAGGGCCGCCGGAACCGGGACCACCGGAACCCGGACCGCCACCGGCGCCAGGACCACCGAGGCCCCCACCACCGGAACCCGGGCCACCGGCGCCCGGAACCCCGCCGGCGCCAGGACCACCGGCGCCCGGCCCGTTGGAGGCTCGTACGGCCGCGCGGGCCGCCGCCGGGCCGCCGCCGGGCGGTACGGAGGCGGCGGCAGGCGGCATGGGGGCGCCGCCGTGGGCCTCCGGCCCGGGGACGTAGCCCATGGCGGGCGCACCGGCGCCGCCCGAGAAGTGGACGCCGCGCTCGAGACGGTCGAGGCGGGCCATCACGGACCGCTCGTCCCCGTAGGCGGCCGGGAGCAGCACGCGCGCGCAGATCAGTTCCAGCTGGAGGCGGGGCGAGGTGGCGCCGCGCATCTCCGTCAGGCCCGTGTTGACGAGGTCGGCGGCGCGGCTCAGCTCGGCCGCGCCGAAGGTGGAAGCCTGGGCCTGCATGCGCTCCAGGACGTCGGCCGGGGCGTCGAAGAGCCCCTTCTCCGCGGCGTCCGGCACGGCGGCGAGGATCACCAGGTCCCGGAGCCGCTCCAGCAGGTCGGCGACGAAGCGGCGCGGGTCGTTGCCGCCCTCGATGACGCGGTCGACGACCTCGAAGGCGGCGGCACCGTCACCGGTGGCGAAGGCCTCGACGACGGAGTCGAGCAGGGAGCCGTCGGTGTAGCCCAGGAGGGAGGTGGCCATGGCATACGTCACACCTTCCTCGCCGGCACCGGCGAGGAGCTGGTCCATGACGGACATGGAGTCACGCACGGAACCCGCGCCGGCGCGCACGACGAGGGGCAGCACGCCCTCCTCGACCGGGATCTTCTCCTTCTGGCACACCTCGCCGAGGTAGTCCCGCAGAGTGCCGGGCGGGACGAGCCGGAAGGGGTAGTGATGGGTGCGCGACCGGATCGTACCGATGACCTTCTCGGGCTCGGTGGTCGCGAAGATGAACTTGAGGTGCTCCGGCGGCTCCTCGACGACCTTCAGCAGCGCGTTGAAGCCGGCCGACGTGACCATGTGGGCCTCGTCGATGATGTAGATCTTGTACCGGCTGCTCGCGGGGCCGAAGAACGCCTTCTCGCGCAGTTCACGGGCGTCGTCCACACCACCGTGAGAGGCCGCGTCGATCTCGATGACGTCGATCGAGCCGGGGCCGTTCCTGGCGAGGTCCTGGCACGACTGGCACTCGCCGCACGGTGTCGGAGTGGGACCTTGCTCACAGTTCAGACAGCGGGCGAGGATCCGCGCGCTGGTCGTCTTGCCACAGCCGCGCGGACCGCTGAACAGGTACGCGTGATTGACCCGGTTGTTCCGCAGCGCCTGCTGCAGCGGGTCGGTGACATGCTCCTGCCCGATGACCTCGGCAAAGGTCTCCGGGCGATAGCGGCGGTACAGCGCGAGAGACGACACGCATACGAGGTTATAGGCGCCCACTGACAACCGGTCCCGGCCGCGGACCCCGGCCCGCGGACCCCGGGAACGCAAGGGCCCCCCACGCACCCGCCAGAGCCGACCTACCCTTGCTGCCTTCCGGCCCTGGGGGAGTTCAGTCAGATAGCGCCGCGTGAGGGGCTGCGCCCAACAGTACCCGATCGCGGCCCGCGGGCTGCAACCGACGGGGGCCTGCGAGAACGGGTTCGCGAGCACTCCCCTCGGTCATGTAATGTTTCCGGCGGAGGATTCGCCTAGAGGCCTAGGGCGCACGCTTGGAAAGCGTGTTGGGGGCAACCCCTCACGAGTTCGAATCTCGTATCCTCCGCCAGCCCAGAGGGCCGGACCATGAAAGTGGTCCGGCCCTCTGGCGTAGGAGGCTCCGGTGACGGCCGGGATCAGGGGTCAGCACGGTCGGCGAAGGAGACCTGCGGTCCATTTTCGCCGCACCAGGTCTCGGAACCCCAGGTCAGCGACACGGAGCGGTCGTGCCCGTCTGGATCTGTGCCGACGGCCACAGCAAACGGGATACGCGTAGGCTCATACTGAGTCATGACAAAGCCTGCTGCGCCGAAGCGTCATCTGCCTACCAGCCCCTTCAAGGCCCCGGTCACACCGGCCCCCAAGCACTTCGCCGTGGGCGACCAGGTCACCCACGACATGTACGGCCTCGGCCGCGTGATCGGCATCGAGGCCGGAGTCGCGGCACTCGTGGACTTCGGCTCGACGCAAATGCGGATCCTGAGCCCGTACTCCAAGATGACCAAGCTGTAGGACCGCTGTGCCCGGTCACGGCACACCAGGCCCCTTCAGGGACCTGTACCGAAAGAGAGTCCCCTCATCGATCTGACGTCGCTGTTCTCCGCCCTGGAAGGGCAACCCCGCTCCTCCGCCGCGGCATCGCCGCCTCCGGCGAACAATCCCTTCCAGGCCCCTGACTTCGGGGAGGACGAGACCTTGCCGCTCGAGGACGCACAAGAGCCCGCCTAGGGCATACGTGGCCGTAGCCGGGCCACCCATGAACGCAGGTGAACGACAGCACCTCACGAGTTCGCATCTCGTATCCGCCGCCGCCCAGAGGGCCGGGTCACGAAAGTGGCCCGGCCCTCTGGCGTTGCCCTCTGGCGTCGCACTCGGTCGTCGCACTCGGTCCTCGGCGAGCCGGCCGGCCCGGCGCGTCCCGACCGCCTACCGCGTCACCCGCACCGGTGCCGACACCGTCACCTGGTCCAGTTCCGAGATCCGGATCGTCGCCTTCAGCGTCCAGGTGCCGGGGAGGGGGAGGTCGAAGGAGCCGGTGGACCAGTAGCCGCCGCGGTCGGTGATGCGGGTGTCCAGGGGGCCCAGGTGCTGGGCGGGGAGGGTGAGGGTGACGCGGAGTTCGGGGACCGTGGACAGGCCGCCGTCGGGGCCGTAGACCACCGCCTGGACGGAGCTGCGGCCGACGCGGCCCGGGTCCAGGGTGATCTGGACCTTGCCGCGACCGCCGGGGGTGCCGACGTCGAAGGGGATCGTGGTGACGGAGGCCGTCGGGATGCCGCTCGCCGGGGTTGCGGTCGCCGCCGCCTCCTCGGCCGCGCGGCCGGGCACCGTGCTCGTCAGCAGAGTCGTCAGGGCCAGGACCACCGCGCCGACGGCCGCCTCCACCAGCACCGAGCGGCGCAGGATGTGGAACGGCGGGGGCGGGGGCGGCGTCGGGGGTTCCGGGGGCAGCGGGGGGCCCGCGGCCGGTTCGGGGACGCGGGCGACGGCGAGCCGGGGTTCTCGGGTCACACGGGTCGTCCACGCGCGGGAGCAGGCCGCCGCGAGCAGGAGCGCGGTGACCGCCGCCAGTTTGGCCAGCAGGGTGCGGCCGTACGTCGTGTCCGTGAGGGCCTGCCAGGAGCCGAGGCCCCGCCAGGACTGGTAGACGCCGGTCAGGACCAGGACCGTCACCGAGGCGAAGGCCAGGCGGGAGAAGCGGGCCAGGGTGGTGAGGGAGGTGCGGGGCAGCGTGCGCAGAAGGGCCGCCAGGCCGCCCAGCCAGGTCCCCATGGCCAGCAGGTGGAGCGTGGCGGCGGTGATCGCCGGCGGGACCTGGATGCCCGCCGAGGCGTGTTCGGCCGCCGTCCAGGTCAGGGCCAGGGGGAGGGAGAGGGCCCCGGCCACGGCGAGCGTCGTACGGCGCGGGAGCCTTCTGCGGCGGGCCCGCAGGAGTGCCATGCCGGCGCCGGCCAGGAGCAGGAGCGTCAGGCGGGTGAGCAGGAGGGCGCCGGGGCGGGTCGCGGCCGGGTGGGTGAGGGAGCTCACGGAGAGCGTGGGCGGGGTGCCCTCCTCGTAGGGGGTGCGCAGGAGGTACAGGGCGGCCGTCGTGGCGATGAGGGTCCAGGCGGCGGCCAGTACCGGGGTGCGCAGTGGGGCGGCCGTCGGCGGGCGGCAGTACGCCACGAACGCCGCCGTGCCGAGGAGGACGGCCAGGGAGAGGTAGGCGAGGTAGCGGGCGATGTTGTACAGGGCCGCCGTGGCGGGGTTCTCGGTGTCGTCGGGGGCCGGGCTCGCGGCCGTCGCCGTGCGGGTGCCGACCGAGAAGGTGAGCGCGCCGGAGACCGGGTGACTGTCCGCGGACACCACCCGCCAGGCGACCGTGTAGGTGCCGGTGGCGAGCCTGGCGGGGAGGGAGACGCGGGCCGTGTCCGGGCGGCCGGGGGCGTGCTCCGCGGGGCCCGTGCGCAGCCGGTGGTTGGCGGGGTCGTAGACGCGGAAGGAGTCGGTGAGCAGGCCGACCGATTCGGTGAAGGTCAGGGTGACGCGGCTGGGGGCCGCGCGCAGGAGGCCGCCGTCGGCGGGGTCGGTCGTGCGTAGGGACGCGTGGGCGGACGCCGGGGCCGCCGTGCCCAGCAGCAGCGCGAGGAGGCCCGCGCAGAGCAGCCCCAGCCGTCGTGACCATCGACGCCGGTCGCGCAACAGCACTCGTCCCCTCCCTCGCCACCTGTCCTCCGTATGTGTACGCACGGACCGACCGGAGCGCTCACCAGGCCGGCCGGGCCGAGATACCGCCGTCCACGGTCAGGTCGTGGCCGGTGATCCAGCTCGCGAGGGGTGAGGCCAGGAACACGCAGGCGTCGGCCACGTCCTCGGGGCGGCCCAGCCGGCCGGTGGGGACGGCGGCCAGCCAGCGGTGTACGCCGTCCGGCCAGGCCTCCGCCAGGCCCTCCCGGTCGATCAGGCCGGGCGAGACGGCGTTGACGCGGATGCCGTCGGGCCCGTACTCCAGGGCTGCCGCGCGGGCGTGCATGACCACCGCCGCCTTGGCCGCGCTGTAGTGGGCGTGGCCGGGAGCGGGACGGGCGGCCTCGATGGAGGCGATGTGGGTGATGTTGCCGCCGCCGTGCGCGCGCATATGGGCGGCGGCGGCCTGGGTGCAGGCGAAGACGCTGGTGAGGTCGGTGTCGACGACCGCGCGCCACTCGGCCGCCGTCATGCCGGGCAGGGGCCGGACGGGCTGGACGGCCGCGTTGTTGACGAGGGCGGTGAGCCGGCCGCCGGACCAGTCCGTGACCTCCCGGACCAGGCGGTGGCAGGCGTCCTCGTCCGTCAGGTCCGCCCGGAGTACGACCGCCTCGCCGCCCGACTCCCGGATCCTGGCCGCCACTTCCCCGGCCGCGTCCACCGCCGTACGGCAGTGGACGGCCACCGCCGCGCCCTCCTCGGCGAAGCGCAGCGCGATGGCGCGGCCGATGCCGCCGCCCGCGCCGGTCACCAGGGCGGTCTGTCCGTCGAGCAGGTTCAGCGGGGTCATGGGCGGCACAGTTCCGCGATGCGGGCGGCCTCGGTCGGATAACGCGCCGTCAGGTCGGCGGCGCTGCCGTGTTCGTAGTCCGCGTAGGTGAATCCGGGCGCCATCGTGCAGCCGAAGAACGTCCACGCGCCGCCCGGTGCCACCCGCGCGCCCATCCAGGTACCGGCCGGCACGGTCAGCTGGAGGTGCTGGCCGGTCAGCGGGGCGGGGCCGAGGACGGCGGTGCGGGCGCTGCCGTCGGGCGCGAGCAGGAGAAGGCCGAGCGGGTCGCCGAGGTAGAAGTGCCAGATCTCGTCGGTGGGCAGGCGGTGCAGGGCGCAGAAGTCGTCGGCGGTGAGCAGGGCGACGATGGCGGAGCCCTCGGGCCGGCCGTCCGGACGCACGGGCCCCGCCCAGGTACGCCGGAACAGTCCGCCCTCGCGGGGGATGGGTTCGAGGCCGTAGTGGGCGATCAGATCGTCCGGCGTCATCGTCACCCGGGGAAGGCTACTCGGCGCTCCAGGAAGGCGAGTTGGGCGTGCTTCTGCGGCAGGTACACGTCGGGGAGGTCCACCTCGGGCAGGACGACCGCCGGGCCGCGCACGAAGCCCTGCCGTTCGAAGCGGGCGATCGCCCTGGTGTTGCGCACGTCCGGGTCGACCACGAGCCGGTGCCGGTCCAGGGCGCGCAGCGCGTACGTCGTCATCACGGTCAGCAGCGCCGAGGTCCAGCCGGGGCGCGGGCCGTCGGGGCCTGCCGGGCCGAGGAGGACGTGGACGCCCAGGTCGCCGGGGCGGACGGCGTAGCACTCGCCGACCCGGTCGGCGGCCGGCTCGTACGTCTGGAGCAGGGCCGCCGGTACGCCGTCCTTGGTGACGAGGTGGGCGTGGTGGGTGTCGAGGCCGGCCATATGGGCGTAGATCTCGGCGACCTGGGCGCGGGTGAGGCCGTTCATGCCCCAGAAGACGGCGCGTTCCTCGCTCGCCCAGCCGTGGACGACATCCGCGTCGGACGCCGGGTCGAGGGGGCGCACGCGGACGGTGCCGAAGCCGTCGACGTGCTGTTCGTACGGGGCGGTGTGGTCGGTCATCGGGTTTCCTCGGTGGGGTCCGGCGGGGTCAGCAGGGTCCAGTCGGTGACGACCGGGACCAGTTCCCCCTTGAGCCACAAGGGGAGTTGGTCGTGGTGGTGGGGGGTGCCGGGGACGCCGTCGGCGCCGAAGGGGACCACCCAGCGGCTGGCCGCGCGGTCGGCCAGGTCCCAGACGTAACGGGCGGCCGGGCCGCGGGCCGCGCGGTCGGTGAGACCGGGGACGGCGGAGGTGCACAGCACGCAGTCGTGGTCACCCGCGAGTCCGGGCTCCAGGTCCCCCTGTGTTCCCGGGTACGGCAGTGCGCGCCAGGGAGCCAGGCGGTGGGTCGCGGACCAGGTGCCGGCGGGGGGTTCGGCGGCCACCTCCTCCAGGGCCGCGCGGACCGCGGCCGGGCGGTCGATGCCGTACAACTCCTCGGCGCGCAGCAGGTGTTCGAGGGCGTGGCCGATGCGCGGGAGCAGGGCCAGCCAGGGGAGCAGCACCTCCGGGTAGGCCGGGGGCTCGGTGAGCGGGGCGAACACCGGGTGGGCGGCGAGCCGGCGTACGACCGCGCCGCGCACCGCCGCGTAGGCGGCCGCGTCGGTGCTGTCGGCGTCCATCCGGCGGTTCCAGGCGAGCAGCCGCTCGCGCAGTCGGGCCGCGGCGGGGGTGAGGCCGTCGAGCGCGGCGAGGTGGTCGAGGAGAGGGGCGGCGGAGGCGAGGTGGGTGTCGGTGTGGATCGCCGGCATACCGTCGGCGGTCCAGGTGCGGCGCGCGTCGAGGAGGGCGCGGATGCGGTCGGCGCGGTGCGGCGGGGCGAACTCGACGCCGAGGGGGGTGGCGGGGCCGCGCTGGTTGGCCATCACCGCGATGCCGTCCTCGACGGCGGCGTACGGCATCTCGTGCCAGCCGTGCCAGTCGTGACCCGGCTGCCAGGCGGGGACCGGGTGCAGGCGGTTGGATTCCGCGCGGACCGGTACGCGGCCGGCGACTCGGTGGAGGGTGCCGCCGTGGGTGTCGGCGGCCTGTACGACGTTGACCGGCTCGGCCCAGGCGTCCAGGGCACGGTCGACGTCCTGCACCGTGCGGGCCCTCAGGAGGGGGAGGAGCGCGCTGAATCCGAGGTCTGCCGTGACGCGGGGCGGGTAGCGCAGGGTCAAGGCGGTGCCGGTGTCCTCGGCGTCGGCGGTCCGCGGGTCGCAGGGCGGTTCCGGGGTGAGCCGCGCCTCCAGGCCCTCCGGGCCCCCGGCGATCACCGGCCCCCTCTCCGTCTCGATCACCTCGATCTCCAGCGGTGGTTCCCCCGCGATCTCCACCGTCTCCGTGTGCCGGGCGGCCCGGTGCCAGTGGCCGTCCGGTCCCAGGGCCTGGACGCCCGCGCCGGTGCGGCGCAGGCGTTCGCGGTACAGGTCCTGGTAGTCGGCCATGGCGTTGGTGATGGCCCAGGCGACCGTGCCGGTGTGGCCGAAGTGGGCGATGCCGGGGACGCCGGGCACGGCCAGGCCGACGACGTCGAACTCGGGGCAGGCGAGGTGGATCTGCTGGTAGACGCCGGGGTCCTCGATGAAGCGGTGCGGGTCGCCGGCGATCAGGGCGTGCCCGGTGGCGGTGCGGGCGCCGGAGAGCAGCCAGCCGTTGCTGCCGGCGGTGCCGGGGCCGTCCGTCGCGAACAGGCCGGCGGCGTCGGGACCGAGGTGCCGTTTCGCCTGTTCGCGCCAGAGCTTGGCGGGAAAGCCCGCGAAGAGGAGGTGCGCGGCGAGCCAGACGCCGAGCGGGGTCCAGGGCTGCCAGGGGGCGGGGGTGAGACCGGCGCGGGCGAATTCGGGTGCCCGGCGGGCGCCGGCCGGCAGGCCCTCGTTGACGCCGTCGGCGTACGCCCGTACCCAGTCGGCCGTTTCCGGGTCCCGGCGTTCCAGCGCGGCGAAGCAGCGGCGGGCGGTGTCGTCGAGGCGGGCCCGGCGGGCCAGGACGTCCCAGGAGAGGGCGCCGGCGCCGAGGAAGGCGGCCGAGGTGCCCTGGGAGCGGTGGCGTTCGACCTCCAGCTGCCAGGCGCGGTCCAGTGCGGTGACCCGGCCCTGGGCACGGGCCAGTTCGAGGGTGCCGGAGGCCCGTAGATGGGGGATGCCCCAGGCGTCGCGGTAGGTCTCGGTGGTCACCCGGGAATCCCCTCCACTCCTGGACAGGTCAAGATAGGTTAGCCTTACCTAAGTCTCAGTGCAGGATCGTACGCGACGGACGAAGGAGCCCTGCGCCAGGGGCGTACAACCTTCCGAGAGGTCCGTGTGTCCACCGAGGCATGCGCACAGTCCTCACGGCGGGAGCCCTGCTCGCCGCCGTAACCGCCGCTGCCGCCGGACCGCTCACCCCGGCCGCTTCCGCCGCCGCGCCCTACAAGGGGGCCAACACCGCCGCCGTACAGGACGACTTCAACGGTGACGGATACCGGGACCTGGTCGTCGGAGCGCCGTACGCGGCCGACGGCGGCGTCGAGGCGGCCGGTGCCGTGGTCGTGCTGTACGGCTCGTCCTCCACGGTGAGCGCCACCCGCCGCACGGTGATCACCCAGGCGACGGCCGGCATCCCCGGCGACCCCGAGGAGTACGACGGCTTCGGCACCGCCGTGGCCAGTGCCGACCTCGACCGGGACGGGTACGCCGACCTGATCGTGGGCACACCGTACGAGGGCGTGGGCGGCAAGGCCTCGCGCGGCTCGGTGACCGTCGTCTGGGGCGGGCCGAACGGGCTGGGCGGCGGCACGAACATCGCACCGCCGGCCGGACTCGGCGACGGGATGACGTACTGCCGCTTCGGGATGTCCCTGGCCGCCGGCGACATGAACGGCGACGGCGCGCCCGAACTGGGCGTCGGCTCCGGCTGCGAAGCCTCCGCGTACACCGGCCCGTTCACCCGCACCGGCGGGTCCGCCTCCCGTTACCTCGAATGGCGGGCGTCCGGCCGGGGGGTGGTGATGGGCGATGTGAACGGCGACGGAAAGGCCGAGCGCTTCTGGCTGTCCGGGCCCGCCGACGACGATCTGCGCGGCACCGTGTACCTCGACAACGGCGCCCCCGCCGACGACACCGGATCCGTGAACGCCCCCACCGAACTTCCCTACGCCGACGGCCACGCAGGCCAGGTCGGCGACGTCAACGGCGACGGATACGGCGATCTGGTCACCGGCATCGCTGAGGACGACTCCCTCGCGAACGCCACAGGCGCCGCCCACCGCGGCGGTGAGATCCAGGTCCTCTACGGCGGCCCCCACGGCATCACGGCCGGCCAGCACCCCCAGGTGTTCCACCAGGACACGGCGGGCGTCCCCGGCGTCGCCGAGAACGGGGACGAGTTCGGCCAGTCCCTGAGCGTGGGCGACGTCAACGGCGACGGCTACGCGGACGTCCTCGTCGGCTCGCCCGGCGAGGCGGTCGGCACCCACCGGCTGGCCGGCACCGCCGTACTGCTGCGCGGCTCCGCCTCCGGCCTGACGACCGCCAAGGCCGCCGGCTACACCCAGGACACCGCCGGTGTGCCCGGCGCGGTGGAGACGGGCGACCAGTTCGGGGCCGCGGTACACCTCGCCGACCTGAACCGGGACGGCAAGGCCGAGACGGTCGTCGGCGCGCCCACCGAGAACAGCGACGGCTGCGTCTGGGTCGCCCGGGGCTCGGCCTCCGGTCCCGTCCCGAGCGGCTCGTTCGACGTCTGCGGCAAGAGCGCCGGGATCACCGTCAAGAACGTGAAGGGCTACTTCGGCGCGGCCACGACCAGCGCACACGTGGAGATGTGAGCCACCCCGGCTGCGCCGTGCGCGCGGCCGGGCGATCATCGAGGCATGGACGTCACGCTGCATCTCGCCCAGGATCCCGACGCCGACGCGCTGCTCGGGCGGTCCCCGCTCGCCGCACTCACCGGCATGCTGCTCGACCAGCAGGTCCCGATGGAGTGGGCGTTCAAGGGGCCCCGGACCATCGCCGACCGGCTCGGCGTCGAAGCGGCCGGGGATCTCGACGCGCACGACATCGCCGCCATGGCCCCGGAGGCCTTCGCCGCGCTGCTCGCCGAGAAGCCGGCCGTGCACCGCTACCCGGGCTCGATGGCCAAGCGCATCCAGCAGCTGTGCCAGTACCTCGTCGAGCACTACGACGGGGACGCGGAGGCGGTCTGGCGGGACGTGCCGACCGGCCCCGAACTGCTGAAGCGGCTGGAGGACCTGCCCGGGTTCGGCAAGCAGAAGGCCCAGATCTTCCTCGCGCTGCTCGGCAAGCAGCTCGGCGTCACACCGAGGGGCTGGCGGGAGGCGGCGGGGGCGTACGGCGAGCGCGAGTCCTTCCGGTCGGTCGCCGACATCACCGGGCCCGAGTCGCTGGCCAAGGTCCGGGCGCACAAGCAGGAGACGAAGGCGGCGGCGAAGGCGGCCAAGCCCTCCGGCAAGGCGGGCCGCTAGAGCGCTTCACCCGACCGGCCTCTTCCTGGTGGCCGCCCCGGTCCCGCCGTTCGCAGCATGAACCATGACCGAGGCACCGAACACCGGTCCGGAGTGGGGCCGTGAGTACGACGACCGGAACGTGCACGCCAACACGCCGCCGGGGGAACGGCGTGAGCCCGAGCCTCCGTTCGAGGGCCCCCTGCACGCCCTGTCCCGGGCCGCCTGGCAGGTGGTCCTGGTCACCGGGATCGCCTCACTGGTCCTCGGCGTCCTGGTGCTCGTCTGGCCCAGCGCCTCCCTGGTCGCCGCCGGCGTCCTGTTCGGCATCTACCTCCTGATCAGCGGCGTCTTCCAGCTCGTCGCCGCGTTCGGCACGCACCGGGCGACCTCGCTGCGCGTGCTGGCGTTCATCAGCGGCGCCCTGTCGATCCTGCTCGGCCTGTTCTGCTTCCGCGGGCCCATGCAGTCGATCCTGCTGCTCGCCCTGTGGATCGGCATCGGCTGGCTGATCCGGGGGATCACCCAGACCCTGGCCGCCCTGCACGACTCGCGGATGCCCGCCCGGGGCTGGCAGATCTTCCTCGGGGTGGTCACCTTCATCGCCGGAATCGTGCTCATCGACTCGCCGTTCCGGTCGGTCGCCGTGCTGACCCTGGTCGCCGGCATCTGGCTGGTCGCGGTGGGGATCGGGGAGATCGTCACCGCTTTCGGCATCCGGAGCCGCGCCAGGGCGGTCCCCCGCACGGTGTGAGCGGTGTCAACCGCGGCGCCCGGCGGTACGCCGTGCGGGCGGATCTCGGGCCCGGCGTGCGTCATGCCCCGCCCGCCCCGGGGACACACCCGACGTGAGCAGGACCGCGAGCCTTCCCCGCAGCCGTACCTGGCTGCGGGTGCTCGCGCTGTTCCTCGCCCTGTGGGTGCCCGGCGCCCATGCGCAGGCCCAGGCGGCCCCCGCGCTGGGCGCGTCCGCCGAGACCTTCGAGCACGACGTACTCGACACGCTCCTGCGGCCGCCCGCCCCCGCCGTCCACCGCGCCGACCTGCCCGAGCGCCCCGCGCCCCTGTCCGACCCGGCGCCCGCCCGGCCGGCGGCACGGCCCTGCCCCGGCACGCCGCGGGAGCCGTACGCCCCGCCCCTGCTCCGCACGGTCGTCCTGCGCTGCTGACAGACCCGCGTCCCCGCGAAAGGCCGGTCGGAGGCCGGCCACAGGTCAGTCGGAAGCAAGGAGCAGACAGCCATGCCCATGGATCCCTACGCCGTCCTGCGCGCCCTGCTGCGCGCGGAGGCCCGGCGGGCGGCGACGCCCGAGCCGGAACGGAAGGAAGAGCCGCAGCGGCCGCCCGAGGACCGGGACGACCGCTGAACCGGGCCCGGCGGAGGCGGGCCTCCGCCTCCGCCGGGCCGCATGCCGGCCCTCCGCCGTTCGGGGGAAATCCGCCGTGTCGGACTCACACCCCCCGAAGAAGTCCGCCACGCGCTGCGCCTGGAATCCCGATAGCGGCACGTATGCTCCATTTGCGGCATCTTTTCAGGTGCCCCACTCGGCCGCCATGGCTGCGCCCGGAAGGTCTTGACCGGTAGGCTTTCCGTGTGATCTTCAAGCGCATCGGAAACGGCCGGCCGTACCCCGACCACGGCCGGGAAAGCACCCGGCAGTGGGCGGACGTCGCGCCGCGCCCGGTCCGCCTCGATCAGCTCGTGACGACCAAGGGGCAGCTCGACCTGGAGACCCTGCTGGCCGAGGACTCGACGTTCTACGGCGACCTCTTCGCGCACGTCGTGAAGTGGCAGGGCGATCTCTACCTGGAAGACGGGCTGCACCGCGCGGTCCGCGCCGCCCTCCAGCAGCGCCAGGTGCTGCACGCGCGCGTGCTCGAACTCGACTGACCCGGCGCGGCACGGCCGTTGGCCCTTGACCCTTTCGGGTTCCGCTGAGCGGCATCGACTGATCATCAGATAGGCAGCGCCGCTCGGGCGCACTACGCTGCGCTCATGAGCATGCTGACTCCCCCTGGCATGGGCGGCCAGTACCGGATCACGGGGGACAAATACCCTCGGATGCGCCCGCCGCGCCGACACGCCAGGCTCGTGGCCGCCGTGGTGGCGTCCGTCGCCGCGCTCGGCCTGATCGGCTGGGGCACCCTGCAGCTCATCGACGTCTTCACCGGCGGCGCCAAGAAGAGCACGGCGGCCGGCCCGAAGACCGACTGCCACCCCAAGGCCGATACGGCCGCCCAGGTGAAGTCCCTGCCCAAGCCGGCCCAGATCACCGTGAACGTCTACAACGCCACCGAGCGCACCGGGCTCGCCAAGTCCACCGCCGACGAGCTGAAGAAGCGCGGCTTCCGGATCGGTGCCGTGGGCAACGCGCCGGGGGCGTACGACAAGAAGGTGAAGAACGCCGGGATGCTCCTCGGTCCCGCCGCCGCCCAGAACACCTCACTGCCGGTGCTCGCCGCCCAGCTCACCGGCACCGAACAACGCGCCGACAGCCGCAAGGGCACCGACGTCGACCTGATCCTCGGCGACGCGTTCAAGGGCCTGGTGAACCCGACGGCGGCGGACCAGGCGCTGACCAGACTGACCGCGCCCGCACCGACGTCGGCGCCCTCCGCCAAGAAGGGGTGCTGACCCGAAAGGTGATCGATCAGCACCCCGGCAGGCGCGAGAACTACTCAGCGGCCCCGTAGAGACGATCCCCGGCGTCCCCCAGCCCCGGCACGATGTACCCGTGCTCGTTGAGGTGGTCGTCCACGGCCGCCGTCACCACCGTCACCGGCGTCCCCGCCAGCTCCCGCTCCATCAGCTCGACGCCCTCGGGAGCGGCGAGGAGGACCACGGCGG
This sequence comes from Streptomyces barringtoniae, assembly GCF_020819595.1. Taxonomy (GTDB): domain Bacteria; phylum Actinomycetota; class Actinomycetes; order Streptomycetales; family Streptomycetaceae; genus Streptomyces; species Streptomyces barringtoniae. The sequence goes on along the minus strand of NZ_JAJHNP010000022.1, from coordinate 87,377 downwards.
TGACGTCGTCCGCACCGCGCTTGATCAGCTCCTGGATCGCCGCGACCAGCGTGCCACCCGTGGCCAGCATCGGGTCCAGGACGTACACCTGGCGGCCCGAGAGGTCCTCCGGCATGCGCGAGGCGTAGGTGGAGGCCTGCAGCGTCTCCTCGTTGCGGATCATGCCCAGGAAGCCCACCTCGGCGGTCGGCAGCAGCCGCACCATGCCGTCCAGCATGCCGAGGCCGGCGCGCAGGATCGGTACGACCAGCGGGCGCGGGCGGGCGAGCTTGACGCCGGTGGTCTGCGCGACCGGCGTGCGGATGTCGACGGCCTCGGTGCGCACGTCCCGCGTGGCCTCGTAGGCGAGCAGGGTGACCAGCTCGTCGGCGAGCCGGCGGAAGGTCGCGGAGTCGGTGCGCTGGTCGCGCAGCGTGGTGAGCTTGTGGGCGACCAGGGGGTGGTCGACGACATGGAGACGCATGCCCCTAACGGTACCCGCGCCCGAACCCCCGCCCGTCCCGGCGTACCCCCGGCAGGGCCCCCCTTCCGGCCCTGGCGTCGAAGCGGCCGTACGGGGGAAAGTGGGAGGGACGGAACTGGGGTGGTGAGACGTGCCAGACCTGCCTGACCTTCCTGAGAACACGCCCGGGGACGCCGAGGGCACCCGGGGCGCCGCAGAGCCCGCGATACGCGGTGCCGCCGCACCGGAGACGGACGCCGAGCGCCGGCGCCGCCGCGCCCGGTTCCTGCGCGACCTCGCCGAGGCCCGTGCGCTGCGCGCCCGGGTCCAGCCGCGGCGCGCCAAGGCTGCCCGGCTGCGGCACGAAATGCGCATGCGGACGTTCCGCTGGTAGACCGACCGAGGGGAGGACACTCCTGGGAATCGTCTTGGGGATCCTCATGGGCAAGACCCGGTAAGGAAGTTCTTGGCAAGGTAGATCCGCGTACACACCGGCGTTTGCGAGGTGGGCGTGCGGGAGCGCCTGGAAAAGCCGCGTACGATCCGCAGGTGGCTGACAAGACACAGGGCGCCGAAGACGTCCCCTGAAGGCCTTGTTTCTGCCACGATTCCGAGTGGGTGGGGCTCGGAGCCCAGCTCTCTCCGCCTACGTACCTCCGCCGGGGGGACCCCCAACCGGCACGCCTATGACCAGTGGGAGAGTCACGGTGTACTTCGCCGCACTGCTCGCGCGCACCGAAGACGGGTGGGAAGCGAGCGACACAGAGCTCGACGATGTGGAGACCCTGTCGGATCTTGCCGACCTGGCCCGGGAAGCCTCTCCCGAGGAGGACACGGTGCTCGTGCTGATCGAGCAGGAGGACGCGTGGTTCGGCGTCGTCCGCGTGGACGGCGAGGACGACCCGCGGATCTACGTCTCGGACGCGGCCGCCGCCCAGCGCAGCGCCTACGGCGAGCTGCTGCTCACCGACGAACTGCTCGGCCGGGAGCCGGGTGCCGACGACGGCCCCGACCTGGACTCCCTGGACCTCGACGGCACGGAGGACGGCGAGTCCGAGTCCGACGAGGACGACGAGGAGGGCACCGCCGCCGACGCCGTTCCGCACAGCCCGGTGGGCGACAGCCAGATCCTCGACGACCTGGGCATCAGCGAGAAGGAGCTGCGCTCGCTGGACGCCGAGGACGCGCTGGGCGCGATCGCCGAGGCCCTGGGCGCCTCGGAGGTGCTGGAGACCGTCCGCTGACCACGCAGAACCCGGCGGCCGCACCGGACCCGGTACGCGACCGCTGGCGGGCCGCGATGCGACTCGCCCTGGCCGAGGCCGAACGGGCCGTCCAGGGCGGGGACGTGCCCGTCGGCGCCGTCGTGCTGTCCCCGGACGGTGCGACGGTGCTCGCCGTCGGGCACAACGAGCGCGAGGCCACCGGCGATCCCACGGCCCACGCGGAGGTCCTCTCGATCCGGCGGGCCGCCGCCCTGCTCGGGGAGTGGCGGCTGGCCGGCTGCACGCTCGTGGTCACCCTAGAACCGTGCACCATGTGCGCGGGCGCGATCGTCCAGTCCCGCCTCGACCGGGTCGTCTACGGCGCCCGTGACGACAAGGCGGGCGCGGCGGGCTCGCTGTGGGACGTGATCCGCGACCGGCGGCTCAATCACCGTCCGGAGGTCGTCGAGGGCGTTCTCGCGCCGGAGTGCGCCCGTGTCCTCACCGAGTTCTTCCGAGACCGGTGAATACCGATTTCAGGGCACGCCCATCCGTGCTGTAAGGTCTCCCTCGGTAGCGTGTCCGAGCGGCCGAAGGAGCTCGCCTCGAAAGCGAGTGTGGCGCAAGTCACCGAGGGTTCAAATCCCTCCGCTACCGCGCGAGGAAGGGCCCCGTCGAAAGACGGGGCCCTTCGTGTCGTGTCGGTACGGAACCGGCAAAAGACCCCGCGCGGAGGGCCGTTGGTCCCGGAAAAAGGCATGAAGGTTACACTCGCGGCCGGCAGCAGGGGCGCACGGACAGGGGAGGCCGCGGTGGCGGTGAATGCCAAGAAGATCGCCGTATACGTGCTCGTGGTCTTCGCGCTGTACGTGATCATCACGGACCCACCCAAGGCCGCCCACTACGTCCAGATAGTCTTCGAGGGCATATCGGACGCGGCCAAGGCCGTGGGCGACTTCATGACGTGGGTCGCCAACGGAGGAAAGAGCTGAGGTACACCCCATGATCCGCCACCTGGTCCTGTTCAAGCTCAACGAGGGCGTCGAGCGCGACGATCCGCGGGTCGTGGCGGGCGTGGAGGCCTTCGAGGCCCTCGGCGGCCAGATCGAGGAGGTGCGCTTCTGGGAATGCGCCTGGAACATCAGCGACCGGCCGATCGCCTACGACTTCGCGATCAACTCGGCGGTCGAGGACTCCGACGCCCTCAAGCGCTATCTGGAGCACCCAGCCCATCAGGCGGGCGTCGCGCTGTGGCGCGAGTTCGCCACGTGGGTGATCGCCGACTACGAATTCTGACCGCTCCCGCCCCCGAGCCCCCCGCCGCAACGGCTGGGGGCTTTCGTGCGTCTTAAGCCCCAACTTGTCCATGTTTGCGCACAACACGGCGTTATTGGGTGCTTGCACAGCGTGCACATGTCTTGTGATGCTATGACCGCTTTTGACCGATGATTGAGCGATGAAGAGGTGGCGTTGACCGTGTCGGCCAGTACTGCGCCGCCCCAGGAGGAGTCGGCCGCGCCCGCCCCCGCTCCCGCTCCCGTGCCCCCCGAGAAGCGGCGCGGCGCCGACACCCGCGCCCTCACCCAGGTGCTGTTCGCCGAACTGAAGGAGCTCACCCCGGGCACGCCGGAGCACCACCGGGTGCGCGGGGCGCTGATCGAGGCGAACCTCCCGCTCGTGCGCTACGCGGCCGCCCGCTTCCGCTCCCGCAACGAGCCGATGGAGGACGTGGTCCAGGTCGGCACCATCGGCCTGATCAACGCCATCGACCGGTTCGACCCGGACCGGGGTGTGCAGTTCCCGACCTTCGCCATGCCGACCGTGGTCGGCGAGATCAAGCGGTACTTCCGGGACAACGTCCGCACGGTCCACGTACCGCGCCGGCTGCACGAGCTGTGGGTGCAGGTCAACAGCGCCACCGAGGACCTCACCACGCTCTACGGCCGCTCCCCGTCCACCTCCGAGATCGCCGAGCGGCTCAGGATCAGCGAGGAGGAGGTGCTGAGCTGCATCGAGGCGGGACGCTCGTACCACGCCACCTCGCTGGAGGCCGCGCAGGAGGGCGACGGGCTGCCCGGCCTGCTGGACCGGATCGGCTACGAGGACCCGGCCCTGGACGGCGTCGAACACCGCGACCTGGTCCGGCATCTGCTCGTCCAACTCCCCGAGCGCGAACAGCGAATCCTTCTGCTGCGCTACTACAGCAATCTCACCCAGTCGCAGATCAGCGCGGAACTCGGCGTCTCCCAGATGCACGTCTCCCGCCTGCTCGCCCGCAGCTTCCAGCGGCTGCGCTCAGCGAATCGCATCGACGCATAGAAGCGCTCGAGGCGGAGCACAGCGGGCGCACGGAAGCACACCCGGGATCACCGCCTGCATCGCAAACCCGATCGATGCATCACCATGGAGAGCGAATCGCTCACCAGCGCAGATGCCGACAGTTGGATTCCGAAACCGCGTCAGACCCCGTCTTTCCAGGGCCGATTCACTTCTCACATGTCGACATGTCACTACAGCGTGTTGCCGACATGTGACATTCTGCGGGAGACGCGTTTGCCGGGCCTTCGGCGCCGGTATTCAGGTGAAGGCTGCGCTGCTCGCAAGAACGGCGCCGCCACGACCGTCCCGCGACCCAAAGGGGGTGGCATGTCCGCAGAACAGGGCAGCTCGAAGGTGCTGACGCCCGCGACGAGCGAGGCAGCACCCAAGGAGCTCGACGCTCTCGACGTCCTTGCCGGCATCGAGGGCGCCACGGCCCTCGACGCCGTGCCGGCCCCGCCCGCCCCGGCGGCCGCCGACCTCCCGGCCCCGCCGGCCTCGGGAGACATCGACACCCGCACCCTGTCCCGTTCCCTGTTCCTGCGGCTCGCCGCACTCGACGAGAACAGCCCCGAGCGCGCCTACGTCCGGGACACCCTGATCGAGCTGAACCTGCCGCTGGTCCGCTACGCGGCCGCGCGCTTCCGCTCCCGCAACGAGCCGATGGAGGACATCGTCCAGGTCGGCACCATCGGCCTGATCAAGGCGATCGACCGCTTCGACTGCGAACGGGGCGTGGAGTTCCCGACGTTCGCGATGCCGACGGTGGTCGGCGAGATCAAGCGGTTCTTCCGGGACACGTCCTGGTCGGTCCGCGTCCCGCGCCGCCTGCAGGAGCTGCGCCTGGCCCTCACCAAGGCCAGCGACGAGCTGTCCCAGAAGCTGGACCGCTCCCCGACGGTGACCGAGCTGGCCGCCGTGCTCGGCGTCTCCGAGGAGGACGTGGTCGACGGCCTCGCGGTCGGCAACGCCTACACCGCCTCCTCGCTGGACTCCCCGGCCCCCGAGGACGACGGCGGCGAGGGCTCGCTCGCCGACCGGCTCGGCTACGAGGACACGGCGCTGGAGGGCGTGGAGTACCGCGAGTCCCTCAAGCCCCTGCTGGCCAAACTCCCGCCCCGGGAGCGCCGGATCATCATGCTCCGTTTCTTCGCCAACATGACCCAGTCACAGATCGGCGAGGAGGTCGGCATCTCCCAGATGCACGTCTCGCGCCTGCTCACCCGGACGCTGGCACAGCTGCGGGAGGGCCTGATCTCGGACTAGCGCTCCGCGGGCCGTGCGGACGGAGCGCCCGCCCGGGGGTTCCTATCTGACGGTACGTCAGTCACCATGGCCCGATGCTTCGTACGACGACATGGACACGTGGCCGCCGAGGCGCCGTTACGGCAGCGTCGGCGGCCGTCGTCGTCCTGGGCGGGGTACTGGCCGCGTGCGGGGGCCATGGCCTGGGCGGCGGGTATGTCGCGGTCGGCTCGGGACAGCGCGGGCCGGCCCCGGTCGGGCCGACGGGGTCCGTGACGCTGGTTCCGCTCGACGGAGGCGGCAGCACAGGCGGGAGCGGCGGCAACTCCCCTGGTGGGGTGGAGACTTCGGGCGGTGTCGGCACCGGCGCCGACACCTCGGGCAGCCCGGACACCGCGCAGCAGACCTTCGCCCCTCCCAGCGATGACGGCTCCCCCGCCACCCCCGGCACGGACGGCACGGACGGCACGGACAGTCGTACGACGCCGCCTGCCACCTCGCCCGGCCCAACCCCCAGTCCGGCCCCCAGCCGGGGAAAGCCTCCCACCCCCGCCGTCCTCTCCTGGGGCGCCCCCACGACAGAGCCGGTGGATCAGCGCTGGTGCCAGAAGGTGGCCGTCGGTTTCAGGAACTCCGGGGGCACGGCGGTGCGTTCGGGGTCGGTGACCTTCGGGACGCACATCATCGGCGCGCTCGGCATCGACTGGGGGACGGTCGACTCGACGGTGGACCTCCCCGTGCCGATCGCGCCGGGCGCGCACGAGGACCACACCTGGACGGTGTGCGTCGACGCCTGGCGCGTGCCGCTCGGCATGCACCTCGAGACGCGGGACGTGTCCGTCCGGTGGAAGTGATCGACGGGAGCCGGTCCTGCTTCGGCCGGTCCTACTTCAGCGCCAGCCAGGCGACACCGGCCACCACGGCCAGGGCCACGATGACACCGATGATCACGCCGACGCGGGGGCCGGAGGAGGTTGCGGCCTGCTGCTGGCGGCCCTGGGGGGCCTCGTCGACGAACGCGCGGAACATCTGGGTGTTGCCGGCGGGATCGTAGTTGCCCTGGGGGCCCTGGGTGTTAGCCATGGCCCGAGACCTTAGCGAAGACGGGCCGGGCCGCCCAAGTGGGGGGCCACCGGGACAGACGGGGGCACCTCACCCGCACCGACCTGCACGTTTACGGTCGCAATACTTGCCTTTGCCAAGTTTTTATTCTGCCGCACTCCCGTTTATTTGCCTGCAGCAACCAAACAGGTGTTACGGTTGCCTCAAGCAACGAATTCGGGAGGTGTGATGGCCGAGCAGGCGCAGTTCGAGGAGCTGGCGCGTCAGCTCAGCGCCGTCGGAGCCGTGAAACGGGACCTGGGTCGGATGCTGCCGCCCCACTGCCCGGCCGGCTCGGCCGCCGTGCTGACCCTGCTCGGCCGCCACGGAGACATGCGCATGAGCAAGCTCGCGGAGCTGCTCGCCGTCGACATGTCGGTCACCAGCCGGCACGTCGCGCACGTCGCCGCGCGCGGCTGGATCGAGCGGCACCCGGACCCGGCGGACAAGCGCTCGCGCATCCTGCGCCTGACGCCCGCGGGCCTGGAGCAGCTGCACGAGCTGTCCCGGCGGACCACGCATCTGCTGGCCGAGCGGCTCGCCGACTGGACCGACGACGAGGTGGCCCAGCTGATCCGGCTGATGAACCGCCTGCGCGAGTCCTTCGGAGACTGCCGGGCCACCCAGTTCCGGCACCCGGCCTCCGTGCCCGCTCCCGTAGTCGAAGAGACCACCCGTACACCCGCAAGCACGTAAGAGAAGGAAGCCCATGGCAACGACCACACCAGCCGGTGTGCGGGCTCACGCCAAGCACGGGGGAGGCTCCGCGGAGCACGCCCCCATGACACACCGGCAGATCATGGAGGCGCTGTCCGGCCTGCTTCTGGGCCTGTTCGCCGCCATCCTCTCCTCGACGATCGTCACCAACGCACTGCCGACGATCATCAAGGACCTCGGCGGCGGCCAGTCCGCCTACACCTGGGTCGTCACCGCGGCGCTGCTGTCCATGACGGCCTCCGTGCCGCTGTGGGGCAAGCTCGCCGACCTGGTCAGCAAGAAGGCCCTCGTCCAGATATCCCTGGTCATCTATGTCGCGGGCTCGGTCGTCGCCGGTCTCGCGCAGAACCCGGCGATGCTGATCAGCGCGCGTGTCATCCAGGGCCTCGGCGCCGGCGGTCTGTCCGCCCTGGTGCAGGTCATCATGGCCGCGATGATCTCCCCCCGGGAGCGCGGCCGGTACTCGGGCTACACCGGCGCCACCTTCGCCGTGGCCACCGTCGGCGGCCCGCTGCTCGGCGGTGTCATCACCGACACCTCCTGGCTCGGCTGGCGCTACTGCCTGTACGTCGGTATCCCCTTCGCGCTGATCGCGCTGGTCGTGCTGCAGAAGACGCTGCACCTGCCGGTCTCCAAGCGGAAGGTCAAGGTCGACTGGACCGGCGCCTTCTTCATCACCGCCGCCGCCTCGCTGCTGCTGATCTGGGTCACCTTCGCCAACGACAAGTACGACTGGCTGTCCTGGCAGACGTACACGATGGTGGGCGGCACGATCGCGCTGGCGCTGCTGTTCGTGTTCACCGAGACCCGGGCCTCCGAGCCGATCATCCCGCTGCGCCTGTTCCGCAACCGCACCATCTCGCTGGCCTCGCTGGCCTCGCTGTTCGTCGGTGTCGGCATGTACTCGGGCACCGTCTTCTTCTCGCAGTACTTCCAGCTGGCCCGCGACAAGTCGCCGACCATGTCCGGCGTCATGACCATCCCGATGATCGGCGGTCTGTTCGTCGCGTCCATGGTCTCCGGCCGGTTCATCACCAGCACCGGCCGCTGGAAGGGCTGGCTGGTCGCCGGCGGCGTCTCCCTCACGGCGGGCCTGGCCCTGCTCGGCCTGATGCGCTACGACACCCCCTACTGGGAGCTGTCGATCTACATGGCGCTCCTGGGCATCGGCGTCGGCATGATGATGCAGAACCTGGTCCTGTCCACGCAGAACCAGGTCGCCCCGGCGGACCTGGGCGCCGCCTCCTCCGTGGTGAGCTTCTTCCGCTCCCTGGGCGGTGCGGTCGGCGTCGGCGTGCTCGGCTCGGTGATGTCCGAGCGGATCACGCACTACGCCAAGGACAGCATCACCGACCTCAGCCCGAAGGCGCGGATGGCCGCCGCCAAGGCCGTGGGCGGCGGCGACCTGCCCGACATGAACAAGCTGCCCACGCCGGTGCGCAACTGGCTTGAGGGCGCCTACGGCCACGGCATCGCGGACGTCTTCCTCTACGCGGCCCCCTTCGCCCTGATCGCGCTCATCACGGTGCTGTTCATCAAGGAGGTCCCGCTGCGGACGACCGGCGCGCTGGCCCAGGCCGCGCAGCAGAAGGCCGGGGCGGTCGCGGAAACCACCGCTCCCGTCGAGAACCTTGTGGAGAACACCGTGCAGGAACCCGCCCCGCAGAAGGTGCCCGGCTGGGCCACGCCCGTCGTGTCCGGCACCTCCGCCGAGGCCCCGGCCGCGGCCACCGCCGCCCAGCCGGTGGCGACCGCCGTCGCGACCATCGCCGAGCCCGGCCCGGGCGCGGGCGGCGGCACCCCGGTGCACGGCTTCGTCCGCGGCGCCGAGAGCGCCCCGGTCCCGCAGGCCGCGATCACCCTGATCTCGCTGTCCGGCCGCCAGCTGGGCCGCGCGGTCGCCCAGGCCGACGGCTCCTACTCAGTCGACGCCCCCGGCACGGGCTCGTACGTCCTGATCGCCTCCGCCGACGGCTACCAGCCGCAGGCCTCCACCGTCGTGGTGGGCGAGGAGCCGGTGTCGTACGACATCCTGCTCAGCGGCACCAGCGGGCTGACCGGTGTGGTCCGGGCCGCCGGGAGCGCGCTGCCGGTCAAGGACGCCATGGTGATCGTCACCGACGTGCGCGGCGACCTGCTGGCCACCGCCGGCACCGGGGAGCAGGGCGACTTCGCCTTCACCGACCTGGTGCCCGGCACGGTGACCCTGGCGGTCAACGCGAGCGGGTTCCGGCCGCGCGCCGTGCCCGTCGAGATCGGCGCCACCGGCCTGACCCGGATCGAGATCGATCTGGACGCCGGTGCCCGCCTCCAGGGTGTCGTCAGGGCCCCGCACGGTCCGCTGGCCGACGCCCGCGTGACGCTCGTCGACCAGGCGGGCAACGTGGTCGGCACCGCCACCACCGGCTCGGACGGGGCGTACGCCTTCACCGACCTGGACAGCGGTGAGTACACGGTCATCGCGACGGGTTACCCGCCGGTGGCGACGGCCCTGACCGTGTCCGGCACCGGGGTCGACGGCCACGACCTCGAACTCGCCCACCCCGGCGAGTAGTTCACTCCCGGCCCGTGGCACACATACCGTCGTGTGTGCGCCACGGGCCGGTGTCATACGACCGATTTGTAAGGCTTTGCAGGGAGAAAACGGGATGGGACTGACCGCGAAGATCCGCACGCGGGACGGGTGGGCCGTGTCGCACGCGGTCGTCACGGTGACCGACATGACCGGTACGCAGGTGCTGCGCGCCGAGGCGGACACCGAGGGGGCCGTACGGGATGCCACCGAGCTGGCGCCGGGGGCGTACACCGTGATCGTGACGGCCGTCGGGTACGCGCCCGCGGCCTCCTCCGCGATCGTCACCGCGAGCGGCCGGGCCGAGGTCGGCACGGTCACGCTGGCCCGGCAGGGCGGCACCGAACTGCCGCCGCCCGGTCCCTGGACCATCGACCCGGTGCACTCCTCCGTCGCCGCGGTCGCCCAGCACCTCGGGATCTCCAGCATGCACGGCCGGTTCACGGAGTTCGGCGGCACGATCGAGATCGCACCGGACGACGTCGCCAAGTCCCGTGTGGAAGCGGTGATCAGGGCCGCGTCCGTCGACACCGGCAACGGCATGCGCGACGGGCACCTGAAGTCGGCGGACTTCCTCGACGTGGAGCGGCACCCGGAGATCACCTACCGTTCGACGGGCCTGACCCGGTCGGGCTCCGACCGCTGGACGGTCCACGGCGAGCTGTCCATGCACGGGGTGGTACGACCGGTGGACCTGGCCCTCGCCTACCTCGGCACCGGCGCCGACCCGTGGGGCGGCACGCGGGCCGCGTTCCGCGCGACGGCCGAGCTGCGGCGGGAGGACTTCGCGATGAACTACAACCAGGTCCTCCAGGCGGGCATCGCGGCGATCGGTACGACCCTGAAGGTGGAACTGGACATCCAGGCGGTGCAGGGAGATTCCCTGCCCGCGGTCTAAGGTGCAGGCATGGCACCGAACATCGCTACCAACACCCGCGTATCGCTGGACGAGTTGCTCGATTTCGTCAGGCCCCGCCATCGCGCGCTGCTCATCACGCGCCGCGCCGACGGCGGGCCGCAGGCCTCCCCGCTGACCTGCGGGGTCGACGACTCGGGCCGGATCGTCGTGTCCACCTACCCCGAGCGGGCCAAGACCCGTAACGCCAAGCGCGACCCGCGAGTGAGCGTGCTCGTGCTGAGCGACGAGTGGAACGGGCCCTGGGTCCAGATCGACGGTACGGCCGAGGTCATCGACACACCCGAGTCCGTGGAGCCGCTGGTCGAGTACTACCGCAACATCGCCGGCGAGCACCCGGACTGGGACGAGTACCGCGCGGCCATGGCGAAGCAGGGCAAGTCGATCATCCGCGTGACGCCGGAGCGCTGGAGCCCGGTGGCCACCGGCGGGTTTCCGGCGCGGCTGGTGGAGGGGCAGTAGTCAGCCCCGGGTCACCATCGCCTCGATGCCGGCGATCAGCAGGTCCAGGGCGTAGCCGAAGTCGCGGTCCAGCATCTCGTCGACCGTGTCCCCGCCGCGGGCCGCCATGAGGTCCTTCGACTCCTCGACGACCTCGGCGGTCCCCGGGGCCTCGGTCGCCTGGGCCATCGCCTGCTCGTAGTACTCCTCGGGGCTCAGCCCGGTGTCCGCGATCCGGGCGAAGAAATGGCCCTCGATCGTGCCGAAGCCGTACACGAACTGGAAGACGGCCGAGATCGCCCCCGTCACCCCGTGCGCGGGCAGCCCCGCCCGGCGGACGACCCGCTGGACCGCGCGGGAGAACGCCAGCGAGTTCGGGCCGATGTTGAGATAGCGGCCCGCCAGCGGCGACAGCCAGGGGTGGCGCACCAGCAGCGCGCGGTACTCGGTGGCCAGCCCGCGCAGTTGCTCGCGCCAGTCCTCGCCCTCGGCGTCCGGATCCGGCAGCCGCAGCTCGCCGAAGGCCGCGTCCAGGGCGAGTTCGAGCAGGTCGTCCTTGGTGTCGACGTACCAGTACAGGGACATCGCGGTGACGTTCAGCTCCGCGGCCAGCCGCCGCATGGAGAACTTCGCCAGCCCCTCGGCATCCAGCAGCCGTACGGACACGGTCGTGATCCGCTCACGGTCGAGCCCGGAGGGCTGCCCGCCACCGCTACGACCGCTCCGGCGGGCACTGGCCGCGAGCCACACACTGGCTCGCGGCGACCGACCTGCGTCCTTCACCACCGGCACACCCTCCTCGATTCCGCTCACATACCCATATCACCCGAGCTCCTGGGCGACCTTCCGCTCCGCCCGCCGAAGCAGCCCCGCTGCCACGAACCCACCCAGCAGCACGGCAACCGCCCCCACCAGCTGACCAGCCCCGAGCCCGGCGGACAACGACTCCCCCGAGGCCACGGAAGAGCTGAGCACGGCACCCAGCACGGCCACACCGAGCCCGTTCCCGAATTCGGCGAGGGTGCCGTTGACACCGGCTCCCACCCCCGCCTTCTCCGGGGGGATCGCGCTCATGACGGCGTGCGCCATCGCGGGGTTGGCGACGGCGCACCCCGCCCCGATCAGCACCAGCCCGAGCAGCAACCCGGCGTAGCCGCCGGAGGCAACCGCGATCGCCACCAGCCCCGAGGACATCAGCAGCATGCCGAGCGCGACGGACAACGGCGTGCCCAGCCGTCCGGACCACTTCGCCGACAGCCCCGTGAAGTTGAGCAGCACCACGGTCAGGGCCAGCGGAGCGGTCCGCAGCCCCGCCTCCAGCGGCCCGTACCCGAGCACGAACTGCAGATGCTGGGTCAGCAGGAACAACGCCCCGCCCATGCCGAAGGTGATGAGGACGGCCCCGGCCACCGCACCCGTGAACCGCCGGTCCCGGAAGAGACGGAGGTCGAGCATCGGCTCGCCGACGCGGCTCTCCCACCAGGCGAAGACACCGAGCACCACCACCGCGACGGCGGCGGTGCCCAGCACCCGCGCCGAGGTCCAGCCGTGGTGCGGGCCGGAGATGATCGCGAAGACGAGCGAGGCCATGCCGATGGTGGACAGCAGCGCGCCGAGCAGGTCCGGACGGTCGCCGCGCGGGCTCTTCGACTCCGGCACCAGGGCCGCCACCGCGACCAGGGCCAGCACCGCGACCGGGATGTTGATCAGGAAGATCGCGCCCCACCAGAAGTGGTTCAGCACGAACCCTCCGATGAGCGGGCCCGCCGCGAAGCCGAGCGCGGCGACCGCACTCCAGATGCCGATCGCCTTCGGCTGTTCCTCGGGTGTGAAGATCTGCATGGCCACGGCGAGCGTGGTGGTGAGCAGCAGCGCACCGCCGACGCCCATGCCGGCCCGCGCGGCGATCAGCCGGCCGGTGGAACCGGCCAGTCCGGCCGCCAGGGAGCCGATGCCGAAGAGGGCGAGCCCCGCGATGAGCATCTTCTTTCGGCCGTAGCGGTCGGCGGCGCTGCCCGCGGTGAGCAGCAGTCCGGACTGCACCAGGGAGTAGGCGTTGATCATCCACTGGATGTCGGAGGTGGCCGCGTGCAGCTCGCGGGTGAGCGAGGGGATGGCCACGTTCAGGACGGTGTTGTCGAGCAGCACGGTGAGCTGGGCGAGGCAGATCACGCCGAGGATCAGCCAGCGCTGGGGATGACCTTGGGAAGCAGACATGTCGTACACCGTATAGCGATCACTATACGGTGTACGACAGGTTTTTCTGCCGGCCGGATTCCGCCTGTCAGCCGCTCTTCTTCTGCGTCAGGTCGTAGAAGGTGGCCGAACCGACCGTCACCTTCTTGAAGTTGCTCTCGACCCAGGAGGTGATCCGGGACGACGTACCGCTGCTGCTGCCGCCCATGCCACCACCCATGCCTCCGCCCATGCCTCCGCCCGCGATGAAGTAGTGGATCTTTCCTTCCGCCACGTACTTCTCGAACTGCGCCAGCGTCGGGGACGGGTCGGTGCCGTTGAAGCCGCCGATCGCCATCACCGGGTCACCGGTGGCCAGCTGGTAGCCGGCCGCGTTCTGCGAACCGATGGACGCGGCCACCCAGGTGTACTTCGAGGCGTCCTCGGCCAGGAGTTCCCTGGCGGCGGAGGAGACGTCCGCGCCGTTCACCAGGCCGCCGGCGCCACCGCCGCCGCCCATGCCGCCCTCGCCCGTCCGGCCGGGCACGCCGCCGCCGAAGCCGCCGCCCGGGAAGCCGTTGCCGTTCTGCCGACCTTGCTGCTGACCCGGTCGGCCCTGGCCGTTCTGCTGTCCCGGCTGTCCCGGCATGCCACCGCCGCCGAAGCCGCCTCGCATGCCGCCACCTGGCCCCCGGCCGCCGCCGAAGCCCATCATGCCCGCGCCCGCCGGGCCGGCCGTCGGGATGGAGCCGGTGTGCGCGGACTCCACCGTGCTGAGGGTGTACGCCGTCGGTCCGGCGAGCGCGGCCACCAGGCCCACCGCCGCCACGCCGAGGGCCGCCCGCCGGGAGATCCGGCCGGCGAAGACCAGGCCCAGCGCGGCCGCCATACCCCCGATCAGGACCAGCCACTTCAGCCAGGGGAGATAGGCCGAGGTCCGGTTGAGCAGGACGTATCCCCAGCCGGCCGCGGCCACCACGGACGCGGCCAGGGTGATCGACGCCCAGGTCTCCTTGCGCCGCTCCCACAGCAGCCCGGCGCCCATGCCGACGACGGCCGCGAGGTAAGGCGCGAGCGCCACCGTGTAGTACTGGTGGAAGATGCCCGCCATGTAGCTGAAGACCACCACGGTGATCAGCAGCGAGCCGCCCCACACCAGGAACGAGGCCCGTGTGACGGACGTGCGGCGCGCCTTACGGGTCGCCCACAGGCCCGCGACCAGCAGGATCAGCGCGGCCGGGAGCAGCCAGGAGATCTGGCCGCCGATCTCGGAGTTGAACATCCGGTCCCAGCCGGTGGCGCCCCACATCCCGCCCCCGCCGTTGTTGCCGTTGCCGCCGGGCACGACGCTTCCGGTCTCGTCGCCGTTGATGCGGCCGAGGCCGTTGTAGCCGAAGGTCAGTTCGAGGAAGCTGTTGTTCTGCGAACCGCCGATGTAGGGGCGGGAGGAGGCCGGCCACAGCTCGACGATCGCGACCCACCAGCCGCCGCAGACCACGAGCGCGATGGTGGCGAGGCCCAGCTGGGCCAGGCGCCTGCGCAGCCGCACCGGACCGCAGACGGCGTAGACGATCGCCAGCGGCGGCAGGATCAGGAAGGCCTGCAGCGTCTTGGCGAGGAAGGCGAAGCCGATCGCCGCCCCGGCCCACACCAGCCACCTCGTCCGGCCGTCCTCCACCGCCCGTACGACGAAGTAGCAGGCCAGTGCCATCAGCAGGGCCAGCATCGCGTCCGGGTTGTCGAACCGGAACATCAGCGCGGCCACGGGGGTGAGCGCGAGCACCGCGCCCGCGACCAGACCCGCCGCCGGGCTGAACCGGCGCCGCACCGCCGCGTAGACGACGGCCACCGTGCCGACGCCCATGAGGACCTCGGGGGTGAGGATCGCCCAGGAGTTCAGGCCGAAGATCCTCACGGACAGTTCCATCGGCCACAGGAAGGCCGACGGCTTGTCGACGGTGATGGCGTTGCCCGCGTCCAGCGAGCCGAAGAAGAACGCCTTCCAGGACTTGCTGCCCGCCTGTACAGCCGCCGAGTAGAAGGAGTTGGCGTAGCCGGAGGCGCTGAGGTCGTACAGGTAGAGCAGGAGGGTGGCGGCCAGCAGGCCGAGGAAGGCCGGACGCACCCAGCGGGGATCCTCGGGCCGGCCGCGCCACGGTCTGCGCAGGATCGGCTGCCCGGGCTCGCCGGACTCGGGGGCCCGCGGGGGAGCGGCCGGGGGCGGGCCCCAGACGGTCGTACCGCTCTGCCGGGCGGCCTGCTGGTCGTAGTGCGTGGTCATCGGGGATCCCCCGGATCGGTGTCGTGAGGGCGCACCGGCTGCAGTCGCGCGGTGGCGTCCCTCCAGCTGCCGTCCGCGGCTTCACCGGCGCGGACCTGGGCGGCCGTCGGATACGGCTGCTGGTACGGCACCGGGCGCTGGGGCAGCGGTGCGTACGGAGCGGTCGTGCCGTACGGAGCGGTCGTGCCGTGCGGCGGGGTCGTGCTCGTGCGGTAGGTCGGCGAGGAGAGGGGGTGGGAGGCGCCGACCGCCGAGCCGGTGCCGGACTCGTCGCGGTCCGGGAACACCCAGGCGCGGAAGAGCAGGAACCGCAGCACGGTCGCGGCGAGGTTGGCGGCGATGAGCACCGCCAGCTCGGTGGAGTGCGCCGGGTGGTCGCCGGCCGCGTTCAGGGCGGCCAGGGAGCCGCTGGTCAGCGCGAGACCGATGCCGAAGACGACCAGGCCCTGCGCCTGGTGGCGTACGGCGTCGCCCCGGCCGCGCACCCCGAAGGTGAGCCGGCGGTTGGCGGCCGTGTTGGCGACCGCGGAGACCAGCAGGGCGAGCGCGTTGGCGATCTGGGAGCCGGAGAACTGCCGGAACACGCTGTAGAGGAGGAGGTAGAAGAGGGTGGACAGGCCGCCGACCACGCAGAAGCCGACGAGTTGGCGGGCCAGTCCCGTGGGGACGTTGGTGAGTTCGCGGTCGCGTGGATCGTCGCCGAAGGGCCGGGTGAGCCGGTCCAGCGGGAGCGAACCGGTGGCCAGCGCCTTGCCGACCCGCCAGACGCCCTTGAGGTCGTCGGTGGCGGTCTTCACGATGTGCACGGTGGAGTCGGGGTCGTCGACCCAGTCGACGGGCACCTCGTGGATGCGGAGCCCCGCACGCTCGGCGAGCACCAGCATCTCGGTGTCGAAGAACCAGCCGGTGTCCTCCACCAGCGGCAGCAGCACCTGGGCCACATCGCGCCGGATGGCCTTGAACCCGCACTGGGCGTCGGAGAAGCGGGCCTGCAGCGAGCCGCGCAGGATCAGGTTGTAGGCCCGGCTGATGAGCTCCCGCTTGGGGCCGCGCACGACCCGGGAGGTGCGGGCGAGCCGGGAGCCGATCGCGAGGTCCGAGTGGCCGGAGATCAGCGGCGCCACCAGCGGCAGCAGGGCGTTGAGGTCGGTGGACAGGTCGACGTCCATGTAGGCGAGGATCGGCGCCTCGGACGCGGACCAGACGGTCCTGAGGGCCCGCCCGCGGCCCTTCTGTTCCAGGCGGAAGTTGGTGACCTCGGGGAGCTCCGCCGCCAGCCGCGCCGCCACCATCGGGGTGGTGTCCGTGGACGCGTTGTCCGCGACCGTGATGCGGAAGGCGTACGGGAAGGTTCGCGTGAGGTGCTCGTGCAGTCTGCGGACGCACGGCTGGAGGTCCTTCTCCTCGTTGTAGACGGGGATCACTACGTCCAGGACAGGCGTACCGGCGTCTGCGGCCGGGAGGTGCTCCCGCGCCGGCAGGGTGCCGGGAGAAGAGTCGGTTCGCATGGAACCGACTCAACTCATGCGCCCTGTCGCACCCATGTGGTGGCACTGTGCTGTGCCTGTGAGTGCGATCGCCAGTCGGTTTCGGGCGCGGGCCGCACGGCGGCAGGGACGAGCGCGGGCAGGTGCACGGTGAACACGGTCCGCCCCGGAACGCTGTCGACGGTGACGGCACCCCCGTGCGCGGCCGCGACCGCCTGGACGATGGCGAGCCCGAGGCCCGTCGACCCGGTGGCCCTGGACCGCGCGGAGTCGCCGCGCGCGAACCGCTCGAAGACGTGCGGCAACAGGTCCGGCGGGATGCCCTGCCCGTTGTCCTCGACGTCGACGCACATCCACGGCCCGCGCCGCTGCACGCGCGCGGTGACGGTCGTACCGGGCGGGGTGTGCTTGCGGGCGTTGCCGAGCAGGTTGACCAGCACCTGCTGGATGCGTGCCGCGTCCGCCGACACGAGGGCGGGTTCGTCGGGCAGGTCGAGCCGCCAGTTGTGGTCCATGCCGGCCGCGCGCGAGTCGCTGACCGTGTCCACGACGAGCGGGACGAGATCGGTCTGCTCGAACTGCAGCGGCCGTCCCGCGTCGAGGCGGGCGAGCAGGAGGAGATCCTCGACGAGGAGGGTCATCCGGCCCGCCTCGGACTCGATCCGGCCGAGGGCGTGCCGGGTGTCGGGCCCGACCTGCTCCCGCCCGCGTCTCGTGAGTTCCGCGTACCCGCGGATGGACGCGAGCGGGGTGCGCAGCTCATGACTGGCGTCGGCGACGAACTGCCGTACCCGCATCTCGCTCTGCTGCCGGGCGTGCAGGGCGCCGTGCACATGGTCGAGCATCCGGTTGAGCGCGGCACCGACCTGGCCGACCTCGGTGTGCGGGTCGCACTCGGACTCCGGGACCCGCTCGCTCAGGTTCACCTCGCCCGTGTGCAGCGGGAGTTCGGAGACCCGGGTGGCGGTGGCGGCGACCTTGCGCAGGGGGCGGGTGGCGACGCCGACGATGACGGTCCCGGCGAGGGTGGCGGCGATGAGACCCGCGGCGGTGACGCTGATCTCGACGAGGATCAGGGTGTCGATGGTGCCGTCGGCCTCCGCGGTGGGCAGGGCGACGTAATAGGTGCCGTTGTTGCCGTCGACGTACAGCACCTGGTAGTCGCCGAGCCCGGGGATCTCCGCGCTGTGGATCCTCTGGTCCCTGGCGACGGAGCCGAGCGCCTTGAGCTGGGGGGCGGTCAGCGACTTGGCGCTCATCTGCGGGACGTTGTTGTCGTCCTTGGACTTGTTGCCGACCTTGGCGTCGGTGATGACACCGTTCTCGACCTTCGCCGCGATGGTGCCGCTGGGCTGCGGGCCCCGCGCGACGAAGTCGGCCGGCTTCGTCTCCTTGGAAAGGCGCTTGTCCTGCTCGTCGCCCTGCTGGTCCGGCGGTGTGACACCGTTCTTCAGCCCGCCCGGCACCGGCCCGAACCCGCCCGCCGCGCGCGCGGAGGCCTCCCGGAGCTGGCCGTTCAGCTGGTCGTACAGATGCGAGCGCAGCGCCACCGTCGTGACGGTGCCGATCACCGCGCACACCACGGCGATCAGCACCACCGACGCGACGACGAGCCGGGTCCGCAGGGTCCGCGGCTGTCCAGCCCGTAGGTTCTGCCGCTTCTGCCGTTGCTGCGGACCCGGCCGTCGTCGCCTGCTCATGACACGGCGGGCTTGATCAGATAACCCGCGCCGCGCCGGGTGTGGATCATCGGCTCGCGCCCCGCGTCGATCTTCCGCCGCAGATAGGAGATGTACAGCTCGACGACGTTGGCCTGCCCGCCGAAGTCGTACGACCACACCCGGTCCAGGATCTGCGCCTTGCTGAGCACCCGCCGCGGGTTGCGCATGAGGAAGCGCAGCAGCTCGAACTCGGTGGCGGTGAGGTGGATGGACTCCCCGGCCCGCGACACCTCGTGGCTGTCCTCGTCGAGCGTCAGGTCTCCCACCACGAGCACGGAGTCGGAGCGCCGGTCGGCGGCCCCGGAGCGGCGGATGAGCCCCCGCAGCCGCGCCACGACCTCCTCCAGGCTGAACGGCTTGGTGACGTAGTCGTCGCCGCCGGCGGTGAGCCCGGCGATACGGTCCTCCACCGCGTCCTTGGCGGTCAGGAAGAGCACGGGCACGTCCGGCAGCTCGCGCCGCAGCCGCCCGAGGACCGTCAGCCCGTCCATGTCGGGCAGCATCATGTCCAGCACGACGGCGTCGGGCCGGAACTCACGGGCGGTCTGGACGGCGCCCTGTCCGTCCCCCGCACTCCTGATCTGCCAGCCCTCGTAACGAAGAGCCATGCTCAGCAGTTCGGTGATCGACAACTCGTCGTCCACCACAAGCACTCGGACGGGGCTCCCGTCCGGCCTCAGCAGTTCGGTGCGCCCCTGGGGCGAGGTCGTGGTCATGGTGCACACCTTGACGAGGCCCTCTGAGAAGAGGCTTTCCCCAATCTGTGATTTTCCTGAGAAACACACAGGCGCCTCTCAGGCGGCGCCTGGGAAGCGCTCACTCCCTCGCGAAGACGCCCGCGTGCTCGACCCTGGCGATGTGGATCGCGTACCGCTCGTACCACCGCTCCCGGCCGCGTCGCTTGGCCGCGAGGTGCGCCGGGTGACCCCGCCACCGCTCGATCCCGGCGAGATCCCGGAAGTAGGCGACGGAGATGGCGAGTCCGCCGGGGGTGTGGGCGAAGTCCTCACCGAGGAAGCCGGGGACTTCGCGGACGAGCCGGGAGAGCTGCTCGGCGGTGCGCCGGTATCCGTCGGGGTCGTCGTCGGTACGGGCCGAGGTGAAGACGACGGCGTAGTAGGGGGGTTCGGGGAGGGCGGCAGGTTGTACAGGAGTCTCGGTTTCGTAGCTCATGTCAACCACGGTCGGCCGCAGGCCCGTTCGGTGTCCATGGCCCTTGCCGAAAGGGATCCGTACGGGATCCGAGTCTTTACCTGCACCGCCTTCAGCTCGCAGCCCTCAGAACAGCCCCTCCTGCGGTCGCGTGAACTCCCGCAGCGGAAAGGTGAGTCCGGCGGCCACCGCATCGTCCGGGGACACCGACACCAGCTCCCAGCCGGTCATCAGCCGTGTGTCGAGCACGACCACCGCACGCCCGACCACCGCCAGATGCAGATCGGGCCCGGCCGCCGCGACCAGCTCACCGCTCACGCGGCCCCCCGGGACGAGCTCCACCACCTCCCCGAGGGCCGGGGAAACAGCGTCGAGCCCGAACACCCCCGTGTGATCGACCACTTCACAGGGCTCCGGCCGCAACGACCCGGGCCACCCGCTGAGCGCCACGGCCCGCGCATGCAGCTCCCGCACCTGCGCCGCACGCTCCTCCCCGGTCCCCGGCAAGGCCGACCGCACCGCCCGCTTCTCGGCGTACGGAATCCGGTCCGGCACCCGGAGCGCGGCCCGCAGCAGCTCCTCTGTGCGCCGGGCGGCCATCAGCGGGCCGGTGCCCAGCCAGCTGAAACAGACGGCCCCCTGCTCCAGCAGCCGGGCGGAGCCCCGCTCGACCGCGGTGATCCCGACCTTCACCATGGCGGGCCCGAACCACGCCAGATACACCCGGTACGGCCGCGGGTCGTCGGCGATCGTGTCGGCGGCCACCGAGTGCGCCCGGTCCAGCCGCGCGCACTCCTCGCACCGGGCGCCCCTGCTCCGCGCCGGCACGGCAGCACGGGTGGGGCAGGCATGCCCGCGCGCTCCCACACACTGCCGGACGCTCCCCTCCGGCACGGCGAAGCCGACCCGCTTCCCCCACGGCAGCGCACTGCGCCGCCCGCCGTCCCACACCAGCGCGGGACCGGCCGGCGACCAGCGGAGTCCCGAGCACTTCCATACCTGTGCCATCACTCGTCAGGGTATGGCTCGGGTCTGACAACGGGTTCCGGGCGCCGGGACCGTCACAGGGCGCGCGAAGGCCCGAAGCCGCAGTCCTGTTGTGCGACTTCGGGCCTGTCTGTCACCGAGCCGCTTCGTGCAATCCGGTGCAACGTGCCTTCACTCGACAGATGACAGAGGTACCGATTCGGCGCCCGTCGTCCGCACCGCCCCCGCCGCCACGACCACAGCCCGCCGCCCCCGACCGGCCAGTCGGCAGCCGACGCATTCCGGATGCCCCTCCCGGGCCTGCGCGTCCCGGACCCGCATCCCCCACTCCCCCCGCGGCCGCACTCCCGGCGGCTTGCCCCAGCCGGCGAGATGCAGGACCCACGTGACCAGAACACTCACGGCCACGACGGCGAGGCCGCCCGCGACCAGGGGCAGCGAGGCCGTACACACCCCCAGCCCCGCCACACCGCTGCCCACCGCCGCGATGCCGAAGCCGGTCCAGCCGGCGACGGTGTGTCCCTCGTCGTACAGACTCATACAGCACCTCCGGGAACGAGACCCAAATTCCCTCACGAGCTAAGAAGTTTCCCCAACCGAATATCTCACGAGCTAAGGGATTTCGAAAGATGCACGGCACGCCGCGACCGCCCGCCACTCCGGCCCAGGCGCTGTCGGCGATGGACCACCTCATCGCCGCCCACCTGATCGGACAGCAGGAGCTGGCCCGGCGGCTGGGCCTGAACGTCACGGACCTGACCTGTTTCGCCTTCGTCCTGGAGGCCGGCGACGACCTGCTGACGGCCGGCGACCTCGCCGCCCGCGCCCACGTGACCACCGGCGCGGTGACCGGCATCCTCAACCGCCTGGAACGCGCCGGCTACGTCACCCGCCGACCCGACCCCACGGACCGCCGCCGGGTCCGCGTCGCCGCCGTACCGGATGCCGTCACCCGCGTGGAGGCGGTGTACGCGGGCCACTACGAACGCCTGACGGCCCTGTTCTCGGACTACTCCGCAGAGGAACTGGCGGTCGTCACCGACTGGTTCACCCGGGCCACCGCCCTGGCGCACGAGTACCTGGAGAAGCTGAACCGGAACGACCCGGAGGAGGAGTGCTGACCCTGGCGCCCCTGGAACACCCCCGCCGGGAACGCCAGAGGCCCCGGATCTCTCCGGGGCCTCTGTCTCAGCGGATGCCGGTCAGCGGACGTCGACGTAGTCGTACGCGTCCGCGACGGACGAGGTGCTGTTGCCCGCGTAGTGGAAGCGCCAGGTGCCGGCCGCGGAGGCGGTGACGGTGGTCTGCGCGTAACCGCTGGAGGAGGTCTTCACGGTCTTGACGGTGCTGTAGGTGCTGGTGCCCGCCTTCTTGAACTGCAGCTCGACGTACTGGCTGCCGTAGCCGTAGTACTTCATGTAGCTCCAGCTGGCGCGCTTCAGGGTGCCGGAGATCGTGATGGTCTTGCCCTTGGCGACGGGCTCCGGACCGGCGTTGAAGCCGCTGAAGCTGCTGGCGCGCTTGATCCAGTGGTTCTTGTAGAAGTCGTTCGTGTACGTGTCGCCGTCGTTGGCCGACGCGAAGACCGTGACGTTCCACTTGCCATTCAGCGAGCTGTCCCACAGCCCGTCGGCCTCGCCCGGCTTGGCCGTGATGGTGAACTTGCAGGTCGCAGCGGTCGCGCTCCAGTAGTCGCAGCTCTCGGCGCCGTTCTCGTTCCAGAGGAAACCGTCGAGGTCGCCGGTCTCCGGGTCCGGGTCGGTGCCGTGCCACAGGGCGACGTCCACGCCGTGCTGCTCGGCGTTGACGCCCGACGGGTCGGTCACCGTCACGTAGACGTTGAACGACTTCGGCGAAAGGCCGACGACGACGTCCTTGTTGGCGTTGACGGTGACCTTGGTCACCTGGATGTCGCCATCCGCCTCGGCGGCGGACGAAGCGGCGAAGGAGCGCTGCTTGCCCGGCGCCTGATGAGCGCTCTTGAACTGCTCGGCCTTGGTGGCAGCCGGGTTCTCCCCGGCGTGCGCGGCCGGGACGGCCAGGGCGGTCAGGGCCGCGGCACCGGAGAAGGCCGCGGCGGCCAGACTGGCACGAATGCGCATGTATGTTCCCCAAGTGGACGAGAGCTCACCAGTAGTGGGGGCGCTGGTGGGCCCAAAGGTTCTGAGGAGCCTGTTGACTCAACGCGAAGACTCGTGACCGCCGGAAACGGTTGTACAGATGGGAACAACTTTTTGAACGGGGCATGACTAGTCACCCAACGGCGGCACAGATCTCCGCCCTCTGTGACGGTTGCCGTCGAACACTGACATCAAAGGCAAAAGCCGGAGTCCCTGTGGATCACTCCACAGGGACTCCGGCTTGCTGCGCACTCGGCAGGATTCGAACCTGCAACCTTCTGATCCGTAGTCAGATGCTCTATCCGTTAAGCTACGAGTGCTTGTTCTTTTGTTCTTGTCCCCGTTTCGGCCCTTTCGGCCCCGTCCCGGCGACAGGAAGAACATTACATGACTGCCGCCGACATGTGAAATCCGATTGGCACACCCCTTGTGACCTGCGGAAACGTCCACAGACGGGCCGAGGAGCGACGGAGGGCGGGAACGCCGAAGCCCCGGTCGTGGGGACCGGGGCTTCGGGATCGGTGCGGAGGCGGAGGGATTTGAACCCTCGATGGGCTTTAAGGCCCAAACCGCATTAGCAGTGCGGCGCCATAGACCGGACTAGGCGACGCCTCCAGCACAACCGCTCACGCGAGCGCGCGAGTGGTGCGTGCAGATGATGACACAGCCGAGCGGCCTGTCACCAATCGCCCCCCACGGTACTAGGCAGTCGGGCCGCAGGGCAAAGGGCTTCGGTCCGGCGCGGCGCAAGACGCAACGTCCGGGGGCCCGCGGCGTTGGGCAGGGCATGGTCATTCTTCTTCAGCGGGGTCAGGGACGCAGAGCCCCCCAGCGGGATCCGGGGGTCGCTGCCCCTCGGCGGGGGCGTGTACATGGCGGTGGCATGTCCGTCCTCGCCGGCGTGTCCGCCCTGGTCGCCCTCTCCGCCGTTCCCGCGGTCGCCGCGCCCGTCGTGCCGCCGCCGGTGCGGCCCGAGGACCAGGCCGGTGATCACCTCACCGTCGCCGTGCGGCATGCCGGGTCCGAGTGGGACGGGACGTACGAGCTGTTCTGTCATCCGGCCGGCGGGAGCCACCCGGACGCCGCGGAGGCCTGCCGGGTGCTGGACGAGCACACGCAGTGGGGGCGCGATCTGTTCGCCCCGGTGGCGCCCGGCACCGTCTGCACCATGCTCTACGGCGGACCGGCCACCGCCCGGGTGACCGGTACCTGGGCCGGACGCAGCGTCGATGCCGCCTACGACCGCAGCAACGGATGCGAGGTCGGGCGGTGGGACCGGATGGTGCCGCTGCTGCCGAAGTCGGGCACGGCGACGTGAGCCCGCGGGCCCGTCGGCCGGTCGGCCCGCCATCCCATCCGGCTCCCCGCCGACGCACCGGCCCGCCCATCGACCCGCCGGCCCGTCCCCGTCACCCCGCTCACCCCTCCGCGTCATGCTCGCCCACCAGACCACCTGCCCGCAGACCCGGCGACCCGTCGGCCAGGGAGCCCGCAGGCCGCCGACCCGCACCCCAGCGATCCGGCGCCCAAGGATCCGCCGAGCCGGGATCGGCCCGGTCCGCCCTCCCGCCATCCCTCCGGCGGCCCAGCGATCGACCGGCCGACCGATCCGGCCGCCGCACCCACCCACCTCCCGGCCCACATCCCAGCGATCCCCCGATCCAGCGATCCGCGCCCGCCCACCGCCGCACCGCCCGGCGACCCATCGGCCGGCTGCCCACCAACCGGCGCCGGGCCCAGCGCCCCACATTCGGCGACCCGCCCCGGCCTGCCCACCGACCGGCCCCGGCCCACCCCACCCCCACCAGCTCACCGGCTCCTCCCGGGAAATCACCCGTCCCGTAAAGGTCCCGCGAAGGTCTCGCGGAGTCGGAGGGCAGGGTCGGCGGCCGGGGTCCGCCGGGGGTGGCGGGTGGTGGCCGGTTCGTTGTCACTTTGTCGTGGGACCTCCCTCTCATCCGGCGTCGCGAGCGCAACGTGTGCCCTTAGACTCCCTCGCGTGACACGTCGCGGGCCGGTTGGCAAGATGGCCCGAGCGGTCGGCAAGATGCGGTAACAGGGAGGAAGCGTCTCGTGAGCAGCAGGCCATCCCGAGGCGCTGCTCGCCTCGCAGCCATACTCGACGCGCTGCCGGACGCGTTGGTCCTGGTCAACGCCAACGGAACCGTCGTCAACGCCAACACCATCGCGCTCGAGGCATTCGAGGCGCCGGGTACGGCTCTCGTGGGGCGTGGGCTGCTCGATCTGCTGCCCGAGTTCGACTCGCGGCTGATCCCCGGGTCCATGCGGCGGCCCGATCACATGGACCCGCACGGGCGGACCAAGCCCACGCGGATGGTCGCGCGGCGCACCGACGGGTCCGAGTTCCCCGTCGAGGTGACGAGCGCGAACCTGGAGAACGGGCAGCAGGCGTACGACGGTTACGGATACACGGGTGACGAGCTGCTCATGCTCGTCGTCCGGGATCTCTCCGGGACCGTCGACACCGAGGCGGAGCTGGCACGCTCGCAGCGGCAGACCGAGATGATTCTGCGGGCCGCGTCCGAGGGTGTCGTGGGGACCGACACCGACGGGCGGATCGTGCTCGTCAATCCGGCCGCCGCCCAGATACTGGGTTACCGGGCCGGTGAACTCGGCGGCAAGGAGCTGCACAAGCTGGTGCTGCACTCGCGCGCCGACGGTTCGCCGTTCCCGTACGAGGAGTCGCCGCTCGCCGACACCCTGCGCTCCGGGCGCAAGCACCGGGTGCGCGGGCAGGTGCTGTGGTCCAAGGGGGACGCAAGGGTCTCCGTCGATCTGACCACCGCTCCCGTACGGGACGGGGACCAGCTCGTCGGCGCCGTGATGACCTTCACCGACCGGCGGGCGTACGAGGCCATCTCCGAGGAGAAGGCCGCGCTGGAGAAGGCGCACGCGGAGGAGGTCGAGCGGCTCGCCGAGGAGCACGCCTCCGACCTGACCGCACTGCGCCAGCAGCACGTCACCGAGCTCGAGGAGCTGCGCGAGAAGCACGCGGAGGAGGTCGGGGCCGGCGAGGAGCGGTACGCCGCGCTCGCCGAGCGGGAGAAGGACCGGTACGAGGCCCTCGCCGGGCGGCACGAGCAGTTGCTGACCCTGCTCGGGCAGTCGCTGCGCGGCCCGCTGGAGGAGCTGCGGCGCGAGCTGGCGGCACTGGCCGCCGACGACGCCGGGCAGCTGTGGCCCGAGGCCAACCAGGTCCTGCATCACCTTTCGGCCGGATATTCGCGGATCACGACCCTCATCGACAACGTCCTCGGATACCAGCGGCTGGACGCGGGCACCGAGGACATCACCCGTACGAAGGTCCTGCTGGACGCCGTCGTCGCCGCCGGTGTGGACGGTGCCGTCGAGCTGATCGGTCCGGGCCGGGTGCAGTTCGCCGTGCACGCGCCGCCCATCGAGGCCGAGGTCGACCCGCAGCGGCTTGCCACCGCGCTGGCCCATCTGGTGGCGGACGTCGCCGGTGTCGACGCCACCGGCAACTCGCCCGTCTCCGCGGGCGGTTACCTGGACAACACCGTCGTCGTCGCCGCCGCGCAGCGCGGCGAGGTCGCGCGCATCGAGGTGCGCGGGCCGTACGTCGGGGGAGACCCGGTGCACGAGCCGATCGTGCGCGGGATCGTACGGGCCCACGGCGGCGTGCTGCAGACGCACGAGGTGCCGGGCATGAGCGGCAGCGCGTACGTGCTGGAGGTGCCGCTCGGCGGTGGCGCCGGGACCGTCGACGGCGCCGGCGCGGGGCCGGTGCTCGCCGCGCTTCCGGCCGCCGCGCCGGACGCGGGCGTGCCCGGCTCCGGCGCCGGTGAGGTGGCCGTGTTCGAGGCCGGTGGCGCCGAGCAGGCTGCCGGCGGCGGTCGGCGGCGGGCCCGGCGGTCCTCCACCGACGCCTTCCTGGACAGTGACGTTCCCGGTGCCGGGCAGGCAGGTGAGGCCGACGCGGCCGCGCCGACCGGGCGCCGGCGCAGGCGGGCCGGCGCGCCCGCCGAGGAGACCGGCGCGTTCCCGGCCGAGGCCGTAGAGGCCGCGTCCGGGGGTACCGGACGACGCCGTGGCCGGTCCGCCGAGGGCGGCGCCGGTGTCGGCGCGGATGTGAGCGAGGGTGTGAGCGAGGGCGCGGTGGTGACCGCGGCCGAGCATGCCGCGGGGGCCGCCGCCTCCAACACGGGCCTCGGCCCCGCCGTTCCGCCGCAGGGCGTGCCCGGGCCCACGGGCCGGCGCGCCCGCCCCGCCTCCGGCGCCCCGCAGGCCGCCCTGCCGCCCGCACTGCCGGCGGCGGGCGACGAGCCGACGCCGGGTGCGCAGGCTCTTCCGGGTGGCGAGGGTGTTCCGGCCGAGGGCGGGCAGCCGACCGGGCGGCGCCGGCGCGCGCTGGCCGCCGCGGCGGAACGTGCCGCCGCCCAGGAGGCGGGCGGTGCGCGTACGGTCTTCGCCCTGCCGCCGGCCGAGGCCGACCGCACCCCGCAGTCCGCGGACTCGGCGAGCGGAGTGGGCACGGTTCCGGCGGCCGGTGGCGTTCCGGGTACGGCTGTGCCCGCCGGGCCGGGTGCCGGTGTCGTTCCGGGCGCCGGGCAGGTTGCCGGTCCCCCTCAGTCCTCCGGTCCGGTGCCGGTGCCCGCTCAGCTGCCGCTGTCCCCCGCGGGGGTACCGGGTGCCGACGGCCGGCACGACGCCGTACCGCTCGACCAGAGCGCGGACCACACCCCGCCGCAGCCGCATCCGACCAGCGCACCGACCGGCCGGCGCCGCCGCGCGGTGGCACAGTCGGCGGATGCCGCCCAGCCGGCACCTACGCCCACGGCCCCTGCTCCGACGCCCACGGCTCAGGCCGCTCCGGCGCAGGCCGTACCGGGCGTGCCGGGCGTACCGGGGCAGGTGACTCCCGCTCAGGGGGTTCCGGTCGCTCCCGGGCAGGCCGTACCGCACCCGGCGGGGACGCCGACTCCCGGACAGGGCATGCCAGTTCACGGCATTCCGGCGCACGGTACGGCCGGGCAGGGCATGCCCGTCCAGGCCGGTCCCGCGGCGGCGCCCGCGCAGACGCCCGGTGCGGCACCCGGCGCCCCGGCCGGCGCCTCCGCCCCCGGTCAGCAGACGGCCGTACCCCAGGCCGCCGTACCGCATCCCGCCGCGCCGACGCACGACACCGTCGGCCGGCCGGTTCCGGCGACCCCGACTCCGCCCGGTGCCACCCCGAGCGCCCAGCCGCTGCCCCCACCGGCCGCTGCCGGACCGGTACCGGCTGCCGTTCAGGCGCCCGTGCCCCAGCAGTGGCCCGGCGCCGACGGCACCTCCGGCGCGGGCACGCCCGTACCGCAGACCGGCACACCCGCCCCCGGCACCCCGCTCCCCGCGGACCACGCCGGGGTCCAGGCGCCGCGCGCCGCGCAGCCGTTGCCCGCCGAGGGCGCCGCGGTCGACCCGAACTCGACGCAGGGACGGGCGATCAGCGTCCGTACGCTCGGTCAGGGTGTGCCGTTCTCGCGGCAGGCCGCTCAGGTGCAGCAGCCGACGGCGACCCCGCCGCCGCACGCGCCGGGCGGTTCGGGCCGCCGGCGCAAGCTGGGCACGCCTCCCGACCCGGCCAGGCAGCCGGAGCAGGCGGGCCGGCCGCATCCGCCGGCCGAACAGCCGACGACCGCGCATCCGTCCCTGGCCGGGCAGTCCCGGCTCGCCCCGGGTACCGAGGGCGCCGGACGGTCGTACGCCATAGGCGCGCCGGACGCCGACGCCGCCGAGGGCCCCGAGCCGCTGGACGGCCCCGGGGGTGCCATCGAGATCGCGGACACCCCGCGACCGCAGCCGCTGGACGACGAGCTGCCGCCGGAGCCGCTGGACAACCCGCGCCGGCTGCTGGTGTGGCCCGCGCCGGACGCGACGACCCAGCAGGCGCTGAGCGACCGCGGCTACCGGCCAGTGATCGTGCATTCCCGTGAGGAGGTCGACGCGCAGATCGCGGCGTTCCCGGCCGCGCTGTTCGTGGACCCGCTGACGGGGCCCATCACGCGTACGGCCCTGCAGTCGCTGCGCCAGGCGGCCGTCGCGGCCGAGGTGCCGGTGCTGGTCACGGCCGGGCTCGGGCAGGCGACGCGCGAGGCGGCGTACGGCGCCGATCCCGCCGTACTGCTGAAGGCGCTGGCGCCACGGGACAGCGAGCAGCATCCGCCGCGGGTGCTGCTCATCGAGGAGCACGCGGAGATCGCGCTGGCGCTGACGGCGACGCTGGAGCGGCGCGGGATGCAGGTGGCGCGGGCCGCGAGCGACAACGACGCGGTGACGCTGGCGGGGCAGTTCCGGCCGAACCTCGTGGTGATGGACCTGATGCAGGTGCAGCGACTGCAGGCCGGGGTCACCGGGATCATCGACTGGCTCCGCGCGAACGGGCAGCTCAACCGCACCCCGCTGGTCGTCTACACCGCAGCGGTCGACCAGGCCGATCTGCCCCGGCTGGCCTCGGGCGAGACGGTGCTCTTCCTCGCGGAGCGGTCGACGAGCGGCGAGGTGCAGAGCCGGATCGTGGACCTGCTGGCGCGGATCGGCACCAACTAGCTCACGGACCTCTCGAACCTCGTACGACCCCCGACGGCCACTGCTTCGGACAGGTGCCCGGCGGCTGACGCCGGGCACACGCGCGCCGGGCAGCAAGCCCCGCTGCCCGGCGCGTCCGGGGGTGTCACAGGCGGGTGACGTCCAGCTCCCCCTCCGCGTACCGCCTGCGCAGCACCTTCTTGTCGAACTTGCCCACGCTCGTCTTCGGCACCGACTCGACGATCGTCCAGCGCTCGGGCAGCTGCCACCTGGCGATGCGGCCCTCCTCGGCGAGGAAGGTACGCAGGGTCTCGAAGTCGGCGGTTGCGCCCTCCTTCAGGACGACCGTGGCCAGCGGGCGCTCGCCCCACTTCTCGTCGGGTACGGCGACCACCGCGGCCTCGGTGACGTCCGGGTGGGACATCAGCGCGTTCTCCAGCTCCACCGAGGAGATCCACTCGCCGCCGGACTTGATGACGTCCTTGGCGCGGTCGGTGAGGGTGAGGTAGCCGTCGGGGGAGATGGTCCCGACGTCACCCGTCTTCAGCCAGCCGTCCGCGCTGAACTTGTCGGCGGGGCGCAGCGGTTCGGCGTCGGGGCCGTTGTAGTAGGCGCCGGCGATCCAGGGGCCGCGCACCTCCAGCTCGCCCGCCGACTCGCCGTCCCAGGGGAGGCGTTCGCCTCCGGGGCCGGTGAGGCGGGCCTCGACGCCGGCCGGGAAGCGGCCCTGGGTGAGGCGGTAGGCGAACTCCTCGTCGGTGCCGGCGGCGTGGGCCGGGGGACGGGCCACCGTGCCCAGCGGCGAGGTCTCCGTCATGCCCCAGGCGTGGCAGACGCGCATGCCGAGCTTGTCGAAGGCCTCCATGAGGGAGGGCGGACAGGCGGAGCCGCCGATGGTGACCTGGGTGAGGGAGGAGACGTCACGGGGGCGGGCGGTGAGCTCGGCGAGCAGGCCCTGCCAGATGGTCGGGACGGCCGCGGCGTGGGTCGGCCTCTCGCGTTCGATCATCTCGGCGAGCGGCGCCGGCTGGAGGAAGCGGTCCGGCATCAGCAGGTTCACGCCGGTCATGAAGGTGGCGTGCGGCAGACCCCAGGCGTTGACGTGGAACTGGGGCACCACGACCAGCGAGGTGTCCTCGTCGGTCAGGCCCATCGACTGGGTCATGTTGACCTGCATGGAGTGCAGGTAGATCGAACGGTGGCTGTACACCACGCCCTTGGGGTCGCCGGTCGTGCCGGAGGTGTAGCACATGGCGGCGGCCTGGCGTTCGTCCGGCTCCGGCCAGTCGAAGGTGGTCGGCCGGTCCGCGATCAGCTCCTCGTACTCGTGGACGCGGGCGTGCGCGCCCTGGAGCGGGGAGCGGTCGCCGGGGCCGGAGACGACGATGTGCTCGAGCGTCGGCAGCTTGGGCAGCAGCGGGGCGAGCAGCGGGATGAGCGAGCCGTTGACGATGACGACCTTGTCGGCCGCGTGGTTGACGATCCACACCAACTGCTCGGCGGGCAGCCGCAGATTGAGCGTGTGCAGCACCGCGCCCATGGACGGGATCGCGAAGTACGCCTCCACGTGCTCGGCGTTGTTCCACATCAGAGTGGCGACCCGGTCGTCGCCGCGGACGCCGAGTTCGTCCCGCAGGGCGTTCGCCAGCTGTACCGCGCGCGCTCCGGCCTCGGCGAAACTGCGCCGCTGGGGCTCGGCCTCTCCGGTCCAGGTGATGATCTGGGACCGCCCGTGCACCAGCGTCCCGTGCGTCAGGATTCGGGTGACGGTCAGCGGTACGTCCTGCATGGTGCTCAGCACGGAGTCCTCCCGGGGCGGCATTGCCTACGCGGTGGTAGAGGTTGCGCTGATTCTGCGCACATACCGCGCGGTATGTCACTAGGGGGTGTGTCACTCGGCGAGAAAACCGGGCAGGAAACCCGGGGAACGTCCCGGTCTAGCGCACCAGTCCCAGCTCGGGATCCTCGCGCAGCTTGGCCAGCGCACGCGACACCGCCGACTTCACCGTGCCCACCGACACCCCGAGCACCTCGGCGGTCTGGGCCTCGCTGAGGTCCTCGTAGTAGCGCAGGACGACCATCGCCCGCTGCCGCGCCGGCAGCTTCGTGATGGCCCGCCACATGGCGTCGTGCAGCGCCTGCCGCTCGGCCGGGTCGTCGTCGCCCGGCACGGGCTCCGGCTCAGGCAGCTCGTCGCAGGTGAACTCGTCCACCCTGCGCTTGCGCCACTGCGAGGTCCGGGTGTTCAGCAGCGCGCGGCGGACATAGCCGTCGAGCGCCCGCTGGTCCTCGATCCGCTCCCAGGCCACGTAGGTCTTCGCGAGCGCCGTCTGCAACAGGTCCTCGGCGTCGCAGAGGTTCGCGGTGAGCGAGCGCGCGGTGCGCAGCAGAACCGGCTGACGAGCCCGCACGTACGACGCGAACGTCGGGTATGCGGGAGCCTCCCCGCTCGGCCGGTGCCGGGGGTGCGGGAGGCTCTGCCGCCTTGGTGCGGCGGCGGCCGAGGCGCTGGTGCAGACGGGTGTGGTCATGGCTCCACGCTAGGAGCGGACGCCCCGGCGGCGGATCGCCCCCAGGTCCCGAAGCGGCGTCCCCCTCAGGTTGTAGGGGTGGGGTCTGCTCCACCTCCTGAAGGTGGACGGCGGGTGCACCCCGTCTGCGGGTACGACCCTGACTCCGCACCGATCCCACCAGGCACCGCCCGCCGAGCCGCCCCTGACACCCGGGCCGGGGCGGGCGTCCGGCAACTGTTCCGGGGGCACGACACCGGCTCTCTCGTCTGCGACTTTCGGTACGCCGGTCGGCGGCCTCGGCGAAGGTTCCGGCCGTCCGTCATCTGCCGGTCCGTCATCTGCTGGGTCCGTCGTCCACCGGTCAGCCCTCCGCCGGTCAGCCCTCCGCCGTCAGGACCAACCCCGAGGTCGGCACCCCGGTGCCTGCCGTCACCAGGGTCCGGGCCGCGCCCGGTATCTGGTTCACCGCCGTGCCCCGCAGTTGGCGCACCGCCTCCGCCATGCCGTTCATCCCGTGCAGATAGGCCTCCCCGAGCTGGCCCCCGTGGGTGTTGAGCGGCAGCCGCTCCTCGGCCACGAAGTCCGCCGCCTCCCCCTTCCCGCAGAACCCGAACTCCTCCAGCTGCATCAGCACGAACGGTGTGAAGTGGTCGTAGACGATCCCCACGTCGATGTCGGCCGGGCCGAGTCCGGACGACCGCCACAGCCGGCGGGCCACCGCGCCCATCTCCGGCAGGCCGGTCAGATCGTCCCGGTAGAAGCTGGTCATCTGCTCCTGCGCCCGGCCGGCGCCCTGGGCGGCCGCCGCGATCACGGCCGGCGGATGCCGCAGGTCCCGGGCCCGCTCCACCGAGGTGACGACGAGCGCCTGCCCGCCGTCGGTCTCCTGGCAGCAGTCCAGCAGCCGCAGCGGCTCCACGATCCAGCGGGACGCCGCGTGTTCGGCGAGCGTGATCGGGCGGCCGTGGAAGTACGCCGCCGGGTTCGTCGCCGCGTACTTGCGGTCCAGCACGGCCACATGCCCGAACACCTCCGGCGCCAGCCCGTACGCATGCAGATACCGCTGGGCCGCCATCGCCACCCAGGAGGCCGGCGTGAGCAGCCCGAACGGCAGCACCCAGCCGAGCGCCACGCCCTCCGCCGACGGCTCCCGGTGCTGCACACCGGCACCGAACCTGCGTCCCGAGCGTTCGTTGAAGGCCCGGTAGCAGACCACGACCTCCGCCACGCCCGTCGCCACCGCGAGCGCGGCCTGGAGCACGGTCGCGCAGGCCGCACCGCCGCCGTAGTGCACCCGCGAGAAGAAGGACAGCTCGCCCATCCCGCAGGCCTGGGCCACCGTGATCTCCGGGTTGGTGTCCATCGTGAACGTCACCATCCCGTCCACGTCCGCCGGCGCCAGCCCCGCGTCGTCCAGCGCGGCCCGCACCGCCTCCACGGCCAGCCGCAGCTCGCTGCGCCCGGAGTCCTTGGAGAACTCGGTGGCCCCGATCCCGGCGATCGCGGCGCGCCCGGCCAGGGTGTCGCGCGCCCGGGAACTCATGGGCGGGCCTCCGCGTCCGGGACCGTGACCGTCACCGTGCCCGTCACATGTCTGCCGAGGGCGTTGGCGCCGACGACCCGCACGGTGGCGGTGTCGCCGTCGACCGCCTCGATCGTGCCCGTCAGCACCATCGTGTCTCCCGGGTAGTTGGGTGCCCCGAGCCTGATGGCGACCTTGCGGAGTATCGCCGTCGGGCCGAAGTGGTCCGTGATGTATCTGCCGACCAGGCCGTTCGTCGTCAGGATGTTCATGAAGACGTCCGGGGAGCCCTTCTGCCTGGCCGACTCGGCGTCGTGGTGCACGTCCTGGTAGTCCCGCGACGCGATCGCCCCGGCCACAATCAGCGTCCGCGTGACCGCGATCTCCAGCGGGGGCAGTTCGGCGCCCGCCGTCAGTGCCGTCGTCGGCGCCGTGTTCATGGCTCACTCCCCACTCGCGATCAACTCCCCCAGTTCCTGGAGCACTTCGGCCCCGCAGCCCAGATAGGCGTCCAGCTGCCGGCCCCACAGGAAGTGCCGGTGCACCGGATGGTCGAGATCGGCTCCCGCTCCGCCGTGCAGATGCTGCCCGGTGTGCACCACCCTCTGCCCCGCCTCGGACGCCCACCAGGCGGCGGTCAGCGCATGAGTGGCGTACGGCAGCCCCGCGTCCCGCCGCCAGGCGGCCTCATAGGCGGTGACCCGTATCGCCTCGGTGTCCATGTGGGCGTCGGCGGCGCGGAGTTGAACGGCTTGCCGGGTGGCGAGCGGGCGCCCGAACTGCTCCCTGTCCGCGACGTGCGCCACGGCCCGGGCCAGGGAGCCCGCGCACACCCCGGCCTGGAGTCCGGCGAAGGCCGTGCGGGCGGTGGCGAGGACGTCGGCGTAGGCGTCCGGGCCGCCCAGCGGTTCGGCCGGTGCCCGGTCGAGGGTGAGCCGGGCCGCCGACCAGGGAGCCGTCAGTTCGACCGGGGTGATGTCCGCGCCCGGGCCGAGCGGGGCCAGCCACAGCCGGCGGTCGGTGTCGGCGACCAGGGCGTGGGAGGCGTCCCGGAGCCAGGGCACGACCGGGACGGTGCCGGTCAGCTCTCCCGGCGCCGAGGCGGCGGGTACGGCGCCCCGCACGGCCGAGGCCGCCGAAGCCCGTACGGAGTCGCTCGCCACCGAAGGTCGTGTGTAATCGCTCGCCACCGAAGCCCGTACGGCGTCCTGCGCCGGGAACGCCCCCGTCACCACCACCGACCCGTCCTCCAGGGCGGGCAGGAGACGGTCCCGTTGCTCCGGGCTGCCGTGGGCCGCGACCGCCAGGACGCCGTACACACAGCTCGCCGCGTAGGGCACCTGGGCCGTCCTACGCCCCTGTTCCTCCAGGAGCAGGACCAGGCCGAGCAGGCCCAGGTCCGCCGCGGCACCGACCAGGCCGGCCGCGCAGAGCGACTTCCACAGCGCGGGGTCGCTGCCGGTGCCGGCGGCCTTGAGGCGCTCGTGGGTGGCGAGGTCGCCGAAGATCCGCGCGGCCAGGTCACGGGCCTCTGTCTGGGCCTCGGTGGGTGTGAAGTCCATGTCAGGCCCCGCCCTCGCCGTGGCCGTCGACGACCCGGAAGACCGGGAGGACCTGCGCGCCCTCCGCGTCCTCGTAGGTACGGAACTCCACCTGGACGGGCAACCCGATGCGCACCTTGTCGTACGGCACCCCCGTCACGTTGCCCACCATCCGCACGCCCTCGGCGAGTTCGACCAGGCCGACCGCGTAGGGAGGGTCGAATGCCGGGAAGGGCGGGTGGTGCATCACCACGTACGAGTAGACCGTCCCCTCGCCGCTCGACTCGAGCGTGTCCCAGTCCAGGCAGCCGCACGCGTTGC
Source organism: Streptomyces barringtoniae (assembly GCF_020819595.1). GTDB lineage: Bacteria > Actinomycetota > Actinomycetes > Streptomycetales > Streptomycetaceae > Streptomyces > Streptomyces barringtoniae. The sequence continues at coordinate 52,053 of NZ_JAJHNP010000022.1, read as the reverse complement.
AGCCCGGCAGCCAGGGGTGCCGCAGGGTGCCGCAGTCCGTGCAGCGCTGGATGAGGAGTCTGTGCTCGGTCACGCCCTGCCAGAACCCGGCGTTGTCCCGGCCCACGACCGGGCGGGGGCGCGGGGCCGGGGGTTTCCGGCGGGCCGGGGCGTACTTGAGGATGCGGAAGCGGTGCGTGCCCACGAGGTCGCCGTCGACCCGGACGTCCGTGCGGGTCGTGACGAAGTACCCGGTGCCCAGTTTCGTCGTCTTGCGGCCGGAGACCGACTCGATCACCGAGTCGAACGCGACCCGGTCACCCGGGCGCAGGGGCCGCAGATACTCCTGCTCGCAGTCGGTGGCCACCACGGCCGTACAGCCCGAGGCGTCGAGGAGGGACAGCAGCTCGTCGTAGGCACCCGTGCGGCCCTGGTGTCCGGACAGGCCGCCCATCGTCCAGGCCTGGAGCATGGTGGGCGGGGCGATGGCGTCCGGGCCGGAGTAGGCCGGGCTGGTGTCGCCCATGGCCTCGCACCAGTGCCGGATCATCGGCGCGTTCACCGGGTCCTTGCCCACCCCGGCGACGGCGGCCGGCCGACCCTCGTACGCCTTGAGCCGCGCGCCGAGCGGGTCGGGGACCACCTCGGCCGTGCTCATCGCCGCCCCCTCGTCATGCCGAGCCGCATCGTCGCGACGATCTCCCGCTGCACCTCGCTCACCCCGCCCCCGAACGTGTTGATCTGCGCCGCCCTGTTCAGCCGCTCCAGCTCGCCGTCCCCGAAGGCACCCGGCGAACCGGAGCGGACCAGGCCCGCCTCCCCGGCGATCTCCTGACACATGCGATACGTCGCGACAGTCGATTCAGTTCCCGCGAACTTCACCCCGCTCGCGTCCCCGGGGGCCACTCGCCCCGCCCCCACATCCGCCACCAAACGCCAGTTGAGCAGGCGCGATGCCGCCAGCCGGGCATGCGCTTCGGCCGCCCGAAAACGCACCCACGGCTCGTCAATGCGGCGCCCGCCCGTCACCGGATCGGGTGTACGGGCGGCGGTGAGCGCGGCGGCGAGGAAGTCCTCCGCCTGCATGCCGAGAGCGGCGAGCGCGACCCGCTCGTGGTTGAGCTGGCCGGTGATCAGCGACCAGCCCTCGTTCTCGGCGCCGACCAGGCTGTCGCCCGGGACGCGGACGCCGTCGTAGTACGTGGCCGTCGTCGTCTGCCCGCCCACCGTCTCGATGGGCGTCCAGGAGAACCCCGGCGCGTCGGTCGGGACGACGAGGACGGAGATGCCGCGGTGTCTGGGCGCCTCCGGGTCGGTGCGGCAGGCGAGCCAGATCCAGTCGGCGTGCTGGGCGCCCGAGGTGAAGACCTTCTGCCCGTCGATCCGCCAGCCGTCGCCCTCGCGCACGGCACGCGTGCGCAGCGAGGCCAGGTCGGTGCCGGCGGACGGCTCTGTGTAGCCGATCGCGAAGACGGCCTCCCCGCTGAGGATGCGGGGCAGGAAGCGGGCCTTCTGCCGCTCGCTGCCGTACTTCATGAGGGTGGGGCCCACGGTGTTGAGCGTGACCATGGAGACGGGGGCGCCGGCCCGGTACGCCTCGTCGAAGAAGACGAACTGCTCGTCCGCGCCGCGGCCCTGGCCGCCGTACTCGACCGGCCAGCCGAGGCCCAGCCAGCCGTCGGCGCCGATGCGGCGCAACAGGGCGCGGTCGTCGGCCGGTTCGCGGTGTTTGCGGGGGTCCGGGAGCACGGTGCGGAAATAGGCGCGGAGTTCGGCGCGCAGGCGCTGCTGCCGCTCGGTGGGGGCGAGGTGCACGGCGGGCCCTCCCGGCCTCGCGTACCTGACAGGACGGTTCCTGACTGTCCGTCAGATACGGTCGGGTGTCAAGGTCGTCGCGGTCGTCGCTCCCCCGGAACCAAACGGCACAGGGCGCGGGAAAACGCCTGCGCGGCGGCACCGGAGTACCGCCGCGCAGACGTGTTACGACCCCTGAGCACACCCCACGAGGGCCCTCACCGGGAGGGACCTCGCCCGAGGCTCACCACAGGTCGGTGAAGTGGATGGCCACGTTCTCGTTGCCCTGCTGGACGGCCGTCCAGGCAGAGCCGTTGACCTGGGCGGTATTGCTCTGGGTCGAGGCACCGTTGCCGACCGCGTTCTGCTGCGTGGTCGAGGAGTTGCCGTTGTTGTCGTGGCCGACTCCGCTGCCGATGATGCCCGCCACACCGGTGTTGGCGCTCGATCCGTTGTCCGCGAGCGCACCGTTGTCCGCGGCCGCGACGCCACCGAAGAGAGCGGCTGCGAGCGGGAGCGCGGCGACGGCGGCGAGAACGCGGGCTGTACGGATGCTTGCCATGTTGTTCCTCCAGAACCGAGAACTGTGCGGCCCTAGGGCCGGAAGTGCGTGAAGTTCGGCTTGTGTCAGGGCAGTTGGCCGACCGCTCCGACGGTGGTGGACGACGTCGCGAGATCAGAGTTGCCCACCGAATCCCCGGCGAACCACCCCGAAAGCCCGATTCGCACGCAAGCGTGATGACAAGTCGATAAACCCCTATCGCCATCTTTCGTGACGTAACCCACCAGGCGCTGGCTTTCACATGCCAAGCGGCACAAGGGATGAATCTTTCCGTCACACATCCGGCCAATTTCCCCGGCCCCGGCGCGCCGCGGCCGCCTCCCCTTCCCTTTTTCGAACGTACGTACGAACATGGAGGCATGGCCTACACCGACCGGCAGGCCACGACGCTGGCCCTCGCACACGCCCTGTCAGCCGCCGAACGCGGCCTGTCCGTCATCCCCCTGTCCCGGACGAAGCTGCCGGCCCTGCGCTCCCCCCACCGCGACGACCCAGACCCCGCCGGACCCCGCTGCCACGGCGAGTGCGGCCGCTTCGGCCACGGCGTGTACGACGCCTCGACCGACCCCGTCCGCATCCGCGAGATGTTCGCCGCGGCGCCCTGGGCGACCGGCTACGGCATCGCCTGCGGGCTTCCGCCGTACCAGCTGATCGGCGTCGACCTGGACACCAAGTCCGGCACGAACTCCTCGACCGCGCTGCGCGAACTGGCCCTGCGCCATCTGTTCACCATTCCGGAGACCGTCGTCGTGCGCACCCCGAGCGGCGGGCGCCACCTGTGGCTCACCGGCCCGCCGGACGTCGTCGTACCGAACTCCGCCGGGCGCCTCGCCCCCGGCATCGACATCCGAGGCGCCGGTGGCTACCTGGTGGGCCCCGGCTCCCGCACCGACCACGGCGTGTACACGACCGCTCCCGGCACCGCGCACCTGACCCCCGCGCCCTGCCCGCCGTCCCTGCTGCGCCTGCTGGTGCCGCCACCCCGGCCCCCGCATCCGCACCCGAACCCTCCGGACGCCGGCGACCACGGCCGCGGCCTGGTCCAGTTCGTCCTCTCCGCGCACGAGGGCCAGCGCAACACCCGCCTCTTCTGGGCGGCCTGCCGCGCCTACGAGAACGGCATCGGCCCCGCCCTGGCCGATCCCCTGACCGAGGCCGCCCTGGGCACCGGCCTGTCCGAACGCGAGGCCCGCGCGACGATCGCCTCGGCGGCACGGATGACGGGCCACCGGCCGTGACGACCGTGGCGCGCCCCATGACGACGGTGGCGGGCTGAATGCGGAAGGGGTGCCTCTCTGCGAGAGGCACCCCTTTTCGACTGCACCGGCCACGACCCGTACCGGCTATGACCTGTGCGGAGGCGGTGGGATTTGAACCCACGGTGACATCGCTGCCACGACGGTTTTCAAGACCGTTCCCTTCGGCCGCTCGGGCACGCCTCCCCGCGCTGCCGGAGTCCGGCGGCGCGGGTACACATTACCGGGCCGGGCCAGGCCGTGGTGGGCCGGTTGTGCCGCGCGAAGAAGCTCCGTCACAGAAGCTCCTCGGTGGGGCAGCCCAGGCGCACGTGCGGCGCAGGGTCAGTTGTCGCCCGCCCGGGAGCCCAGGGTCAGGTCGACCGTGTGCTCCTGGCCGCCGCGCTTGTAGGTGATCGTGACCTTGTCGCCGGGCTTGTGGGTCCAGATCTCACCGATCAGGGTCGGGCCGCTGTCGATCACCATGTCGTCCAGCTTGACGATGACGTCACCGGGCTTGAGACCCGCCTTGTCGGCCGGACCGCCCGACTCGACCGCGGCGGAGCCGGCCGCGCCCTGGTCGGTGATCTTCGCGCCGGCGGTGGAGTCCTCCAGCGAGACGGAGGCGCCGATCTTGGCGTACACCGGCTTGCCGGTCTTGATCAGCTGCTGGGCGACGTACTTGGCCTGGTTGACCGGGATGGCGAAGCCCAGGCCGATCGAGCCGGACTGGCCGGAGCCGAAGCCGCCGCTGCTGCTCGACTGGATCGCCGAGTTGATGCCGATGACCGCGCCGGAGGCGTCCAGCAGCGGGCCGCCGGAGTTGCCCGGGTTGATCGAGGCGTCGGTCTGCAGGGCGCTCATGTACGACGCCTTGCTGGTGGAGCTGCCGTCGCTGGAGGCCACCGGGCGGTTCTTGGCGCTGATGATGCCGGTCGTCACCGTGTTGGACAGGCCGAAGGGGGCGCCGATGGCGATCGTCTCGTCGCCGACGGCCACCTTGTCGGAGTCGCCGAGGGGGAGGGGGTTGAGGTCGGACGGGGGGTTCTTGAGCTTGATGACCGCCACGTCGTAGCCCTGGGCGTGGCCGACGACCTCGGCGTCGTACTTCCTGCCGTTCGGGAACGTGGCGGTCAGCTTGCCGCCGTCCAGCGAGTCCGCCACCACGTGGTTGTTGGTGACGATGTGCCCCTGCTTGTCGAAGACGAACCCGGTACCCGTGCCGCCCTCGCCGTTGGTGCTCTCGGCCTCGATGGTGACCGTGCTCGGCAGCGCCCTGGCGGCCACGTTGGCGATCGTGCCGGGCGCGCGCTTGACCTGCGCGGCGCTGCTGTCGGAGGCGGAGACGGTGGTGGAGCCGCTGTTGTCGTCGTTCTTGGCCAGGGTGTAGCCGAGGCCGCCGCCCAGGCCGCCCGCGACCAGCGCGGCCACCAGGACCGCCGCGACGAGGCCGCCGCGTCCGTTGCGCGGCTTGGGGGCGGGCTGCTGGTACGACGCTCCCCAGCCGCCGGGGCCGCCCGGACCAGCCGCACCACCGGCGCCGAAGCCGCCAGCGGCACCGGCACCGCCGTCGCCGTGGAACGCGCCGTCACCATGGGGCGCGCCCTCGCCGTACGGCGGGTTGGCCGGGGGCGGAGGCGGCCAGGAGCCGTCGGGGGCCGGGCCCTGGGCGGGCGGGCCGGACGCGTGCGGGGCGGCGGCGTACGGGGTGGCGGGCCGGCCCGGCTGGGTTCCGGGGCCGGCCGGGGCGTCCTGGGGGACGGGCGGGAGGGTGGCCGTCGGCTCGTTGCCCTCAGGGACGGTGCCCTGCGGGGAAGCGGCTGGAGAGGCCACCGGCACGGGAGGTGCGGACGGGGCCTGGGGTACCTCGTTGCCCTCGTTCTCGGTGCTCACAGCTCTTCTCCTCGGTCCACGGCTGTTGTTGTCGGTCGCACTCGGTCACGCTCGGCAGCTGTGCATGTGCTGTGGTCAGTCTTCACTGTGCCGTTTGTATGCAGTCAGCTTTTCCCACGAGCCGTCAGAGCACCATAAGCGGTGGCTGTGGGTCCATGACCAGTCCTTACATTGGGCCTTACTGGCAAAAGTTACATAAACGGGCACCGGGTGCGCCCCGGCCGCACCGCACACCCCCGGACGGTGGCACCATGACGCGGTGACCCACGCACTACAGCGCTCCGTCCAGGTCGTCGCCCACCGAGGCGCCTCCGAAGACGCGCCCGAGCACACCCTGGCCGCCTACAAGAAGGCGATCGAGGACGGCGCCGACGCCCTCGAGTGCGATGTACGGCTGACCGCCGACGGCCATCTGGTCTGCGTCCACGACCGGCGCGTGAACCGTACCTCCAACGGCCGCGGTGCCGTCTCCGCGCTCGAACTGGCCGATCTCGCCGCGCTCGACTTCGGCTCCTGGAAGTCGCGCGACAGCTGGCGCGGGCGGGACGAGGAGCCCGACTGGGAGCACCGGCCGGAGGACCGCGAGGAGACCTCCGTGCTCACTCTGGAGCGGCTGCTGGAGCTGGTCTCGGACGCCGGGCGGCGGGTGGAGCTCGCCATCGAGACCAAGCACCCCACACGCTGGGCCGGCCAGGTCGAGGAGCGGCTGCTGACGCTGCTGAAGCGGTTCGGCCTGGACGCGCCGGCCTCGGCGGCCGAGTCCCAGGTCCGGGTCATGAGCTTCTCGGCGCGTTCGCTGCACCGCGTGCGTGCCGCCGCGCCGACGCTGCCGACGGTCTACCTGGTGCAGTTCCTCACGCCTCGGCTGCGGGACGGACGGCTGCCCGCGGGCGTGCGGATCGCGGGGCCCTCCATCCGCATCGTGCGCAACAACCCCGCCTATGTGGAGCGGCTGCAGGGCGCCGGTCACCGGGTGCACGTGTGGACCGTGAACGAGCCCGAGGACGTCGATCTCTGCGTGGAGCTGGGCATCGACGCCATCATCACCAACCGCCCGCACGCGGTCCTGCGACAGCTGGGGCGCGCGTGAACTCAAAAGGCCGGTAAGGAGCCCCGTCCGCCCCCTTGACCCCGCCTGCGACTGCCGGAATCCTCCACTCTCGGCCACACCACTGAAATCCAGCCACTGGAGTCCAGCCATACGAACGACCCGAGGAAAGGTCTTCGTCACAGGGAGTGCTCCGGCGCGTTCGCTCCGTGCAGGGTCGTTGCGAATGCGTCACCGGAAGAGGATTGGCCGGTTTCCGGTACAGGCCAATGGGGCATCCACACCGTGGCGTGGGGCAAAGGAGGTCTCGGGGGTGGCGTTGGTGGTGGCACAGGAGGTGCCCACGTCGTCGAGCATGGCCGTACCCCATGGCCCTGCGGGCGTGGGGAAGGCGAGGCACCGGATGCGTTCGCAGTTGCGCAGCGGGGGCGTGTCCGAATCGGTCATCGACGATGCCGTACTGATCCTTTCCGAACTGTTGAGCAACGCCTGCAAACACGGGCGGCCCCTGGGCAACGCGCTGGCCGGGGACGGCGACGTGCGCGCCGCGTGGCAGGTCGACGCGCGGGGCCGGCTCATCGTCGAGGTGACGGACGGCGGCGGTCCGACCCGCCCGGTGCCGGCCACCCCGTCGGTGACCGCGCACGGCGGCCGCGGGCTGAACATCATCACGGCGCTCGCCGACGACTGGGGCGTCCGCGACGACGTCCACGGCGAGGTGACGGTCTGGGTGGTGGTCCACGACGGCGTCCACGAACCCGATGCCGGGTGCGGCCGGGACGGTTTCGCTACGCGCGTCACGTCCCCCGCACTCCAGCCCCTCCCCGGCATGGACTTCGCGGACGTGTTCGACGACCTGGACTGAGGCGCACGGTCGGGGAACTGGACCGGCCGGCACGGTCGCGAGCCCGGACCGTCGAACACGGTCGACGGCTTGGGCTCAGTGGCACGGTCGAGAGAACCGGACCGACGGTGCGGGCCGCAGCCGAGGAACCGAGCCACACGGCAGAGAACCCCCCAGCTCGGCGGACGCGGTCGAGAACCTGGACCTGCGGCTGGAGCCCGAGGACCTGAACCGGCGGACGGGACAAGAGGGGCAGCACCGACGCACACGGTGGACGAGCCGGGCCGACGACGAGCGCGGTCCAGGGCCTGAGCCACGCCGTGGAGAACCCCGGGTCGGTGGAAGCGGTCGAGGACCTCGGCCTGCGGATGGAGCCCGAGGGCCCCACCGACCGGCGGAGACCGGGAGCCGGGTCCGGCGGGCGGAATCCGAGGCCCGCACCGCCGGACGGAGACCGGGAGACGCACCGACGGACGGAGACCGGGAGACGCGCCGACGGACGGGGACCCGTCCACTCAGCCGACGGACAAAGGCCAGGACCGGCGTGCGAGGGCTGCACCGGGCGGTCGTGCACCGCACCGAAGTCGTGGACTGAACCGCCGTCAAGAACCGCCCCGCCGGTCACGAACCGCCCCGCCGGTCGAGCACCGCCGTCGGCAGGAGCACGACCGAGCCGCAGGGCACCCCGAAGTTGTCCACAGGTTCACACCGTTGGCGTCGTGTGGGCGTGCGTTGTCCACAGGTTCCAGCCGGTCATGGCCTGAACGGCTAGGCTCGCGCCCGTACGAGAAGAGCCGTAACCGGGAGACACCCACGATGGCCAAGAAGCGACCCCAGACAAAGGCCGAGCGGCCGCAGCTCAGCGATGCGGAGGTCCCGGTTGTCGGCGCCCGCGAGCCCTGCCCCTGCGGCAGCGGCCGGCGCTACAAGGCGTGTCACGGCCGGGCCGCGGCACACGCGGTGACGGAGCTGGTGCACCGCCCGTTCGAGGGGCTGCCCGGCGAGTGCGACTGGGTGGCGCTGCGCGAACTGGTGCCGGCCGCGACGGTCGAGCTGACCCTCAAGGACGGCCTGCCCGAGGGCGTCCCGTCGGTCACGCTGGCCACGGTGCTGCCGATGGCCTGGCCCGCGCTGCGCCGCGACGACGGCTCGGTCCTGCTCGGCCTGCAGAACGACACGGCGTCCGGTGACCTCAGCCGCGACCTCGCCGACACCCTCCAGCGCGCCCTGCAGGCCGAGCCCGGCACCCCGGTGCAGGGCCGCCGAGCCCCGGCCGGCGGTCCGCGGCTGCAGGACGTGCTCGACCTCCAGGCGCCGTTCGAGCCGGTCGTGCACAGCGGCTTCGAGTTCTGGGTGCCGGACGCGGAGAACGCCACGCCCGAGGTGACCGCCTCCCTGGAGCGGGCCAACGACGCCGCCATCCCGACGGCCAGACTGAGCGGTGTGGACGCCGCGTACTGGTGCGAGACCCCGGAGAAGAACCACCTGCGCTGGGTGATGCCGCATCCGGAGGAGCAGCTTCTGGACGCTCTCGCGCGGCTGCACGCGGCGGGCCGTTCCCGCCTGGGCGAGGGCACCCGGCTCGTGGGCTCCTTCCGTGCTCACGGCCTCACCGTGCCGGTCTGGGACCTGCCGAGCGGGGTCACGGCGGACGACGTGGAGAAGCCTGCCGCCGAGTTCGCCGAGCGCCTCGCCGCCGCCCTGGCCGTCACCGAGCCGCTCACCGTGGACGAGCGCCGGGCGCGTGGCGGACTGACCAACCGGCAGGTCACGCTCAGCTGACGCCGCCGCGCGCGTCTGACTACTGAACGGTCGGTAAGGCGCGCGCACGGCCGGCGAAACAGGTGACTCCTGTCACAACTCCCCCTGGTAACAGGGAAATCGGTGGCCGAATGCCCCAGCCGGAATTTGCGAACCGCCGATCTCTTGTTACCGTTCCAGTAGCCCGGTTGCTGGTGCATCCCCCGTCGCCAGCAACCGGGTCTTTCCATGCCCGCGTACGACGTGGACAGCGCGTCGCGGAGCGTCAACCACCGTTAACTCTTGTTATCGATACGTGAGTTGCCGTCGGTGTGCGGGGAGTCGCTGCCCGAGCGCAGCAGCAGCCTGCCGTCGGCCCCGCGCGTGGCGAACTCGGTGACGGCCGTGTAGGCGTCCATGCCGCCCCGGCTGCGTTCACGGGGCGTCTCGCAGGTGGCGGGCTCGTCGTCGCCGCCCGTGACGCAGCGGATCTCCAGGCTGTGGCCGCCCGGACCCATCAGGCTGAGCACGGCGTCCAGCGACTTGCCGGTGGAGTTGCGGTAGTAGGTGCGGGCCCAGGTGTCGGTGTCCTGCGACAGGACGCAGGTCTGCGCCTCGATGCCGTCGGGGGAGGTGAGCTGGGGACCGCACCGCATGGCGGTGCCCAGGCCCAGTTCGAGCAGCCGGGGGGACCGGCCGAGCGAGGGCAGCTTGGCGTCCTCCGGCCCGGAGCCCCCCTCGCCCCGCCCGGAGCCCGGCTCGCCCCCGGCGGCCTCGTCGCCCCCGGAGGCGCGTCCCGAGGTGTTCTCGAAGGCGCGCCCCGAAGCGCCCTCACGCCCAGCGGCCCGTACGGCGTCCCGAGCCTTCCCGGTCCCCGCGTGTCCGCCCGCCCCGCCCACCTGCCCGGCGGACGCCACGGCGAGCGGCAGCGCGACCGCGGCCGTCACGGCACCCAGGAGCGCGAGCAGCCGCAGCTTCCGGGAGTCCGGCACGCTCGCCGCGGTCGGCCCCACCCCCGACGACCGCGCCGCACCCCGCACCGATCGGCGGCCGTGCCGCCCCGATGGCCCCCCGGAGTACCGGCGGCCATGTCCCCCAGACATTCGCAGCATGTGCGGAAGATAACGAGCCGACGCGGCTCGCGGCCCCGCCCACGCCCGACACCACTACAACTCGGGCGCGCTCACACCCGTACGAGTGAGGGCGTCGACCACGGCGTCCACCACGGCCTCCACATCGGGCACCCAGGGTGAGGACGAACCGGGCAGCGGAGCGCGCTCCCAGCGGACGGTGCCCTGGCCGGTCTCGGTCGGGGGCAGGGCGAGGTAGCCGCCCTCGCCGTGGAAGCGCAGGGAGCCGGGGACGAAGTCCTTGGCGTAGAGCAGTTCGCCCAACTGCTCCATGGAGTACGGCTTCACCAGCAGCGCCCAGCGGGTCGGCGAGGCGATCACCGGGCCGAGGCGCATGCCCCGCCGGTCGAGCAGGGCGAGGGCGCGGGAGGCGGCGAGCGCCGGCAGGCTGACCGCGCAGGGCGCCTTGCCCCCGGTGGCCAGGATGATCGGCGCGCTCGGCCGGTTGGCCCACCACCAGCGCACCATGCGGGCGTCGGTCGTGGCGGCGAGCAGACCGGGGTCGAAGGGGTGCGCACCGGGCACCGTGCACTCCGGGTCCGGGCAGCCGCAGCGGGCCCGGCCCTGCGGGTCCGGGGCCACGCCCGGGAGTACGGGCCACTGCCATTCGGTCGCGAAGGTCAGGGCCGCGCTGATCAGCTCAGGCCTCCCGTCGTTCCGCCTGGACAGGAGCCTGCGTCGCCTTCCGAGGATCTCGCGCATGAGCGCTCGTTCCTTTCCGTTGCACCGCTGGCAACACCGTGGTCCACATCACATCATGTGTCGATCACTTCACTGTGCGTACCTGTTGGCGCATCACGCCCCTGCGTACGGCAGGGGGAACCCCAAGGGGTCGAGCATGGGCCGCGTCCGCGTCCATAGTGCGTCTTTCAAAGGCACGGTTGCGGCGCGGGGGTGGCGAAGTATGGCGTTTTGCCGTCGCGCGTATTTCTCTCCGCCTCCGCCAGGGAGGATGGGGCTCGGCCGTCGGTGGCTATGACGCCCGGGTCCGTCGCCAGGTTCCGGGTGGTCCCCAACCACCCCTGGCCTTCACCGAGTACGTACCCATCACGACCGCTGTGACGCTGCGTGGAGCAAGGCCAGTCGACCGCAATGGACCGATACCTGGTGCAGTTTTCAGCCAACTTGGCAGTAAGGCAAGGGGTTCGAGGGAAACCTCGTCCGACTCATGGACACCAGGAATCCCCGCAGGACAATGCTGGACATCCCCTCACGAGTGCGTGTACATGTGGAGACACTGCTAGCGGCGCAGAATGACATGGGGGTTTGCGATGCTTTTCAGCAATACGCACCGGTCTGAAGGCCGGACGCCATGAACGCCCCGCACCCTCCGAAAGTGGCTGGAATCGATCCAGCGGTTCCGACGCCCGCACACACTGCGCCCACTCCCCCCGCCGTCGGCGCCGGTCCCTGCCCGGACACCGCTCCCGTCCCCGCCCCGAACACCCCCGCGCCCGGCGCCCTCCTCCAGGACCGGCTGGCCGGCTGGGTCTCGGACCTCACGACCCTCCACGAACTGACCGAGCGCCTGTCCCGCACGAACGCTCTGGAACCGGCCCTCCACGAACTCCTGCGCGCCGGAGCCGCCCTCGTCGGCGCCCGCCGCGGCCTGGTCGCCCTGGAACCCGGCGACGGACTCGGCCCCCGCACCACCCTCGGCCTCGGACTCGGCCGGGCCGACCTCGGCCACATCGAGACCGTCCCGCCCGGCGCGCTGCCGTACGACACCGGCACGGCCACCGAGATCGTCCACCCCGACCTGCTCGCCGAGGAGGGCCTCGACCCCCGGCACCGGGAGGTGGCCGCCCGCCTCGGCTACGCCGCCAGCTACGCACTGCCCCTCGCCACCGACTCCGCCGGCCGCCTCGGCGCCGCCGTCTGGCTCTACGACGAGCCGGCCGAACCCGACGAGCGCCGGCGCCACCTGGCCGGCCTCTACGTCCGGTTCGCCACCGAGCACCTCGCCCGCCTGCTGGAGGTGGAACGCACCCGCGCGCGCGTGGCGACCATCACCGAGGAACTGCTGCCCACCCGGCTGCCCCGCGTGCCCGGCGTCCAGCTCGCCGCCCGGCACCGCACCGGCCCGCGCGGCGGCGGCGACTGGTACGACGCGCTGCCGCTGCCGGACGCCGCGCTCGGCCTGTCGGTCGGCTCGGTCACCGGCTCCGGCCCGAGCGCCGTGGCCGCGATGGGCCGGCTGCGCGCCAGCATGCGCGCGTACGCCGTGATGGAGGGGGAGGACCCGGTCGCCGTCCTGTCCGACCTGGAGCTGCTGCTGCGGCTGACCGAACCCGCCCGCTCGGCCACCGCCCTGTTCGCCTACTGCGAGCCCGCCCTGCGCAAGATCACCCTGGCCGGCGCCGGACACAGCCCGCCGCTGCTGATCGGCGAGCGGCGCACCGAGTTCGCCGAGACCTCCGTCTCCGCGCCGCTCGGCATGCTCGCCTGCTGGGAGGCGCCGAGCGTCGAGTTCCAGGCCGAGGCCGGGGAGACGGTCCTGCTCTACACCGACGGGCTGCTGCACCGTACCGGCGACCCGACGGACCGCGCCTTCGCCCGCCTGCACACGGCCGCCGCGAGCATCCCGCGCGCGCTGCGCCACGACCCCGGCGCCGTCGCCGACCACGTCCTGCGCACCGTCCTGCCGGACGGTCTGGACGAGGCCGACAGCGAGGAGGACGTGGTGGTGCTGGCGGCCCGCTTCGACTGAGCCGGCGCCCCGGGGGCTGGCATGAGCGGGCATAACAGGTCATCCGACCCCGGTCCGCCCGCGGTACGACCGTACGATGATGGAGGCCCCCGCTCGGCCACAAGCAGGAGCGCGCGGGTCCCGGGGGAGATCACATGGCGTATCGAGGAGGATCACGTGTCCGACGAGCTCAACCCGGCTGTGCCCGACTCTGCTACCGCAGAGGGCCCGGAGACCGAGTCCGAGGAGCCCATCAAGCAGCGGAAGAACGGCCTGTACCCGGGCGTCTCCGACGAGCTGGCCGAGAACATGAAGTCCGGCTGGGCCGACACCGAGCTGCGTGATCTGCAGGCGATCCCGCAGGCCGCCGAGACCGCCCGCCGCCGCGCCGCGCTGTCCGCACGATTCCCGGGCGAGCGCCTGGTGATCCCGGCGGGCAACCTGAAGACCCGCTCGAACGACACCGAGTACCCCTTCCGCTCCTCCGTCGAGTACGCGTACCTCACCGGCAACCAGACCGAGGACGGCGTCCTGGTGCTGGAGCCCAAGGACGGCGGCCACGAGGAAACGATCTACCTCCTGCCCCGCTCCGACCGCGAGAACGGCGAGTTCTGGCTCTCCGGCCAGGGCGAGCTGTGGGTCGGCCGCCGCCACTCCCTCGCCGAGTCCGAGGCGCTGTACGGCATCCCGGCCGCCGACGTGCGCGAGCTGGCCGACAAGCTGCGCGAGGCCACCGGCCCGGTGCGCGTCGTGCGCGGCTACGACGCCGGCATCGAGGCCGCGCTGACCGACAAGGTCACCGCCGAGCGCGACGAGGAGCTGCGCGTCTTCCTCTCCGAGGCCCGGCTGGTCAAGGACGGGTTCGAGATCGGCGAGCTGCAGAAGGCCGTCGACTCCACCGTCCGCGGCTTCGAGGACGTCGTGAAGGTCCTCGACAAGGCCGAGGCCACCTCCGAGCGCTACATCGAGGGCACGTTCTTCCTCCGCGCTCGCGTGGAGGGCAACGACGTCGGCTACGGCTCCATCTGCGCGTCCGGCCCGCACGCCTGCACCCTGCACTGGGTCCGCAACGACGGCCCGGTCCGCTCCGGCGACCTGCTCCTGCTGGACGCGGGCGTGGAGACCCACACCCTCTACACCGCCGACGTCACGCGCACGCTGCCGGTCAACGGCACGTACAGCGAGATCCAGAAGAAGATCTACGACGCCGTGTACGAGGCCCAGGAGGCCGGTATCGCGGCCGTGAAGCCGGGCGCCAAGTACCGCGACTTCCACGACGCCGCCCAGCGCGTGCTCGCCGAGAGGCTCGTCGAGTGGGGCCTGGTCGAGGGCCCGGTGGAGCGCGTCCTGGAGCTGGGCCTGCAGCGCCGCTGGACCCTGCACGGCACCGGACACATGCTCGGCATGGACGTCCACGACTGCGCCGCCGCGCGGACCGAGACGTACGTGGAGGGTGTCCTGGAGCCCGGCATGGTGCTGACGGTCGAGCCGGGCCTGTACTTCCAGGCCGACGACCTGACCGTGCCGGAGGAGTACCGGGGCATCGGCGTCCGGATCGAGGACGACATCCTCGTCACCGAGGACGGCAACAGGAACCTCTCGGCGGGCCTGCCGCGCCGTTCCGACGAGGTCGAGGCGTGGATGGCCGCGCTGAAGGGCTGATCTGGGTTTCAATGGCCGGGTACCGGGAAGGTGCCCGGCCATTTCGCGTGCCTGGGGGGAAGGTTCTCGTGAACGACTTCTGGTCCGGTGTCGGTGTCGATCTGCATCTGGAGCCGGACTCGGCGGACGGGCGCCGCACCGGCCTGGAGCGGGCCCTGAGGGACGCCATACGGGACGGGCGGCTCGTGCCCGGGACCCGGCTGCCGGCCACCCGGCGGCTCGCCACCGAGCTCGGCATCTCGCGCGGCACCGCCAAGGCCGCCTACGACCAGCTCGTCGCCGAGGGATACCTGACGGCGCGCCAGGGCTCGGGCACCCGCGTCGCCGAGCTGCCGCCCGTCGCATCGGCGGAGCCCGGCACGGCGGCACGCACGCGTGCCCCGCGTTTCGATCTGCGCCCCGGCAGCCCGGACGTCGGCGCGTTCCCGGCGGCGGCCTGGCTGCGCGCGCTGCGCCGGGCCATAGCGACGGCACCCTCACTGGCGTACGACTACGGCGACCCGCGCGGCCGGATCGAGCTGCGCACGGCGCTCTCCGGCTATCTGGGCCGGGCGCGCGGAGTCCTCGCGCCGCCGGAGCGGATCGTCGTCACGTCCGGATACGTCCAGGGCCTCGCGCTGCTCACGCGCGTGCTGCACGGCGCCGCCGTCGCCATGGAGGACCCGGGACTGCCGTTCCACCGGGAGGTCGTGCGGCGGGGTGGCGGAACGGTCCTGCCGGCGCCCGTCGACGCGCGAGGGGTGCGCCCCGAGGGGCTCGGCGAGGCCGCCGCCGTGGTGGTCACGCCGGCGCACCAGTACCCGACCGGGGTGACCCTGCACCCGGAGCGTCGGCGGGCGCTCGCCGACTGGGCACGCGCGCGTGGCGGGCTGATCGTCGAGGACGACTACGACGGCGAGTTCCGCTACGACCGCCAGCCCGTGGGCGCGTTGCAGGGCATGGCACCCGGCCAGGTGGTGTATCTCGGCACCGCCTCCAAGACGCTCGGCCCCGCACTCCGGCTCGGCTGGATGGTGCTGCCGCCGCACCTGGTCGACGCGGTCGCCGACGCCAAGCTGCACAGCGACCACCACACCGAGACCATCGGCCAGCTGGCCCTCGCCGAGCTGATCGACAGCCACGCGTACGACCGGCACGTGCGCGCGTGCCGGCTGCGCTACCGGCGCCGCCGGGACCAGTTGCTGCACCGGCTGGGCGCGGGCCGGAGCGTGCGCGGGATCGCGGCGGGGCTGCACGCGTTGATCGACGTGCCCGACGAGGCGGAGGTGCTGGGCCGCGCGGAGGCGGAGGGCCTCGCCCTGGGTGCCCTCGGCGACCACTGGCACGCCCCTGGCGAGCACCGCCCGCAGGGCCTGGTCGTCGGCTACGGCACGCCCCGCGAGCGGGCGTATCCGGAGGCGCTGGAGGTGCTGGCGAAGGTGCTGGACGCCTGAGCGGGGCTCACGAGGTGCCGTGCGCCTCGTGCGTCCGCGCCACCCGGCAAGCACCCCCGGCTATGCAGTCAGCAGCGAGGGGTCCTTCGTCCACTTGAGGATCTTGTCGAAGCTGACCACCGTGCCGCCCCGGCCGGGCTTGGCGCCGATGTGGACGTGGTCGGCGAGTTCCCGGATGAGACAGAGCCCGCGGCCGTGCTCGGCGTCCGAGCGGGCGGGCCGCAGCTCCTGGGCGTGGAAGAACCCCGGCCCGGAATCCGCCACTTCGATACGGCACTTCTCGCCGTCGAGATACGCGGTCACCCGGTACGCCTCCGAGGTGCCGCCGTGCGGCGTGTTCCCGCCGTGCTCGACGGCGTTCGCGCAGGCCTCGGTCAGGGCGACGGACAGGTCGTAGGAGATCTCCGGGTCGACGCCCGCCGTCTCCATGGTGCCGATCAGCAGCCGCCGGGCGAGCGGCACGCTCGCGGCCTCGCGGCGCAGATGGAGTGACCACCAGATGCTCATGCTCCAGCCTCCTGGCCGCGGAACGACATACCGATACGTATTGCCGCCCGTAGGGGACCGTAAGCACACAGTTGACGTGACTCCGCCCATACAGCCGATGCGTTTGGGGAGGAATCAGTGTATGAGGGACGATCCCCCGGCCCTGCCACAGGCCGCCGGTAGGCGCAGTGCGATGATGAGGCCGCCATGACTGCCCCCCACGCGCGCACGGCGCAACCCGGAGCCGGGCTCCGGATCCTGCGGGCCGCGGTGTTCGCCGCGGTCTGCGTCGCGCTGGCCGCGTGCGGGCACACCCTCGCCTCCTGCGCGGGCGTGCCCCTGTGGACGCTGGGCGCGGGCTTCCTCGGCTGTCTGCTGCTCGTGGTGCCGCTCGCCGGGCGGACCCGCTCGCTGCCGGGCATCGCCGCACTCCTCGCGCTCGGCCAGACCGCCCTGCACACGCTGTTCGGGCTGGGCCAGCACGGGACCGCCATGGCCGCCGGCGGGATGGCGACGGGGTCGATGGGGTCGATGCACTCCACCGGCCCGGCGGGCTCCTCGCTCAGCGACCCCGCGCTGGTCGAGCAGGCCGCGCGACTGCTGTGCGGGGCGAGCCCGACCGCCCTGACCCCGGGGCGCGCCTTCCACCTGCTGCTCGCCGCTCACCTCGTCGACCGCTCGGGCCGGCCCGTTGCGGTCATGGGCGGCACGCACCACGCGTACGACGCCACCGGCTCCTCCGCCGGGCTGCTGCCCTCGCTGCCGATGCTGCTCGGCCACGCCCTCGCGGCCGTCGCCGCGGGCTGGCTGCTGCGGCGCGGCGACCTGGCGCTGCTGCGTCTGATCGAACTGTCGGCGCACGGAGTCACAGAGGGGGCGCTCGTGCGGTCCCTGCGCGCTGCGCTCGCGCTGACGCGCGCCCTGTGCGCCGGGCTGCTGCCCGCCCCGCGGCTCCTCCCGCGCGGCCGTCGTACCGCCCGGGACGAGGCACCCGACCCGCACACCATCGCACTCCAGCACACGGTGATCCGCCGCGGCCCGCCCGCCGCCGGCTTCCGTCTCGCCTCCTGACGCGACGCGCGCACCACTCCACGGATCCGGGGAGAGAGCTGCCGCCGTCGCGCGGCACGCGCGCGTGCGCGTACCTCTCTTCCTCACCGGAACTCTCAGAGTGGAGTGCTCCTGCCATGCAGGCTTCTCGTATCGCTTCCCGTGCCCTCGCCGCCGCCGGCGCCGCGGGCACGGCCGTACTGGCGCTGTCCGTACCCGCCTTCGCACACGTCTCCGTGCAGCCGGAGGGCGCCGCGGCCAAGGGCGGCTACGCGGTCGTCGACTTCAAGGTCCCCAACGAGCGCGACAACGCCTCGACCACCAAGGTCGAGGTCGACTTCCCGGCCGACCACCCGCTCGCCTCGGTCATGACCCAGCCCGTCGCCGGCTGGAACGTGCAGGTCACCAAGACCAAGCTGGCCAAGCCGCTGACCATGCACGGCGAGAAGATCGACGAGGCCGTCACCAGGGTCACCTGGACCGCCGCCGACGGCAAGGGCATCCAGCCCGGCTACTTCCAGAAGTTCCCGCTCTCCCTCGGCGCCCTGCCCGAGAACACCGACCAGCTCGTCTTCAAGGCGCTCCAGACGTACTCCGACAAGGAGGTCGTGCGCTGGATCGAGGTGCCGCAGGCCGGGCAGGACGAGCCGGAGAACCCGGCTCCGGTGCTGCAGCTGTCCGCCGCGGCCGACGACCACCACGGCACGGCGGAGGACGCCTCCGACAAGGCCGCGACCACGGCCGCCGCCGATTCCGGATCGGGCTCCCACGACACCGACACCACCGCGCGCGTGCTCGCCGTGGCCGGCATCGCCGTCGGCGTCGCGGGCGTCGCCTACGGCGTCCTCGCCGGCCGCCGCCGGACCGCCTAGGCCGTTCCGGACCGCGCACCGGGGGGCGTGCGGCGCGTGCGACGCTGTCCTGGCTGTCGTACGCCCCCCGGTGCGCGCCGGATTACTCACATCTGGGACATTTTTCTATGCGCAAGAAGACGTTCGCCGCGGCCGCGCTGCTCGCCGCCGCCACCCTGACCCTCTCCGCCTGCGGCAGCGGGAACGACGGCAAGTCGCCGGTCTCCGTGGTCTCGGAGGAGTCCGACTCGGGCAAGGCCGGCACGGTCCTCGACCAGCCCTTCGAGAAGCCGGACCTGGTCCTCACCGACACGCACGGCAAGAAGTACGACCTCCGCCAGGAGACCAAGGGCCGTCCGACCCTGCTGTACTTCGGCTACACCCACTGCCCCGACATCTGCCCGACGACGATGAGCAACATCGCCGTCGCCAAGAAGGCGCTGCCCAGGGCCGAGCAGAACGACCTGCGGGTCGTGTTCGTCACCACCGACCCCGGCCGCGACACCCCGGCCGGGCTGGGCAAGTGGCTCAAGGGCATCGACCCGCAGTTCATCGGCCTGACCGGGGACTTCGCCACCATCCAGGCCGGTGCCCGCTCGGTCGGCATCTCCGTGGAGCCGACGACGAAGGACAAGAACGGCAAGCTCGTCTCCGTCCACGGCACCCAGGTCATCGCCTTCTCCCCGAAGACGAACGGCGGTTACGTCCTCTACGGCGAGGACACCACCGTCGACGACTACACCAAGGACCTGCCCAAGCTCGTCAAGGGGGCGAACCCGTGAGGCGCCGTTCTGTCCTCGGCACCGCGGCCGCCGCGCTCGCCGGCGCCCTGACCCTCGCGGGCTGCTCGGGCTCGGGCTCGGGCTCCGGCTCGGACTCCGATCCCGGGTCCTCGAAGGCCGAACTGTCGGTGAGCGGGCCGTACATACCGCAGCCGGTCTCCGCCGACATGGCCGCCGGCTTTCTGACGATCACCAACAAGGGAGGCGCCGAGGACGCGCTGACCTCGGTGACCAGTGACGTCGCCGGCCAGATCACCATGCACAGCACCGTGGGCGGCGCCATGCAGGAGAAGAGCTCCTTCGCCATACCCGCCCACGGTCAACTCGTGTTCAAAAGCGGTGGCAACCATCTGATGTTCGAGAAGCTGAAGCACAAGCCGGAGCAGGGCCAGACGGTCACCGTGAAGCTCACCTTCGCCGAGTCCGGGCCCCTCACCGTCGAGATGCCGGTGAAGTCCGCCACGTACAACCCGTCGACCGGCCACTGAGGGAGGGACCGACCACCGTGACGCTGACCATCACCCCCACGGGACACCGGGGCAGCCTGCGCATCCTGGTGCTGCTGCTCCTCGCCGTCCTGGGCGCACTGCTCGCGGGTGCCGGACCGGCCTCCGCGCACGCGGCGCTGACCGGCAGCGACCCCGCACAGGGGGTGGTGGTCAAGCAGGCACCCGCCCAGGTGTCGCTCACCTTCTCCGAGAAGGTGGCGATGAACGACGACTCCCTGCGCGTCCTCGACCCCCGGGGCAAGCCGGTCCAGACCGGCACACCGGCCAACCTGAGCGGGACGACGTACGCCGTGAAGCTCAGGAGCGGCCTGGGTGACGGCACCTACACGGTGACCTACCAGGTCGTCTCGGCCGACAGCCACCCCGTCTCCGGCGCCTACACCTTCTCCATCGGGGCGCCCTCGCAGACCGTGGTCTCCGGCACGGGGCCGGTCGCGGGCGGCGGCGCCGTGGGCGGGCTCTACGCGTTCGGGCGGTACGCGTCGTACGCCGGGTTCATCGTCCTCGCCGGCGGCGCGGCCTTCGTGCTCGCCTGCTGGCAGCGCGGCGCGGGCGTACGGGCCCTGCAGCGGCTGGTGGTCGGCGGCTGGCTCACGCTCACCGCGGCCACCCTGTGGCTGCTGCTCCTGCGCGGCTCGTACACCACCTCCGGGAAGTTCGCCGACGTCTTCGACCTCGGACTGCTGGGCCAGGTGCTGCAGACCAAGACCGGCGCAGCGCTGGTCTCCCGGCTGCTGCTGCTCGCCGCCGCCGCGCTGTTCATCGCCGTCCTCTTCGGCGCCTTCACCAAGCGCGAGGAGGGCCCGGACAAGCGCGATCTGACCTTCGGGCTCGCCATCGGCGGCGTGGTCGTCGCGGCGGGCCTCGCGAGCAGCTGGGCCATGGCCGAGCACGCCTCGGTGGGGCTCCAGCCGGGCATCGCCATGCCCGTCGACGTCGTCCATCTGCTCGCCGTCGCCGCCTGGCTGGGCGGGCTCACCGCCCTGCTGGTCGCCCTGTACCGGGCGCCCGCCGGGACACCGGTGGAGTCCGCCGCCGTCCGCCGCTTCTCCCGGCTGGCCTTCGGCTCCGTCGTCGTGCTCATCGCCACCGGTGTCTACCAGTCCTGGCGGCAACTGGGCGCCTGGTCGGCGTTCACCGACACCCGCTACGGGCAGTTGCTGCTGGTCAAGATCGGGCTGGTGGCGCTGCTGGTCGGCATCGCCTCGATCTCGCGGCGGTGGACGGGGCGGCTCGCCGACAACGCCGACGACACCGCCGTTGTCGACATCGACGGGGAAGCCGAGAAGGAGCGCGTCACCGCGGCGAAGGCGGCCGGGAAGAACACCGGCTCCGCTGACTCCCGGCGCGCCGCCCAGCTCGCCCGGCAGCGGGCCGCGATGGACGCCGCCCGGCAGAAGCGGCTGCGGGACGGCGACGCGAACCGCTTCGGTCTGCGCCGTACGGTGCTCGCCGAGGCCGGTGTCGCGGTCGTACTGCTCGCCGTCACCACCTGGCTGACCCAGACCGAGCCGGGCCGCACCGAACTCGACGCCAAGGCCGCCTCCTCGTCGTCCTCCGGTGCGGCCACAGCGCCTTCGAACGGCGCGCTGACCCTGGACATGCCCTTCGACACCGGCGGCGCCGACGGCAAGGGTGTCGTCAGCATCGACCTCGACCCCGCCCGCGTGGGCGGCAACGAGATGCATGTCTACGTCCAGCGGCCCAACGGCCGGGCCTTCGACGTCCCCGAGGTGAAGGTCGCCTTCACCCTCGAGGCGAAGAAGATCGGCCCGCTCCCCGTGACCCCCGACCACATCACCACCGGCCACTGGTCGGCGAGCGGAGTGCAGATCCCCATGGCGGGCGACTGGAAGATCGCCGTCACCGTGCGGACCTCCGACATCGACCAGGTGACCGTCTCCAAGAACGCGCAGATCGGCTGAACGACACCATGCCCGACCAGTCCGTCCCTCAGGCCCGTACGCCCGAGTCCTCCGCGCAGGACGCCACGTCCCGCGACGGCGTGGGCCTCTCCCGGCGCGCCCTGCTCGGCACCGCGGGCGCCACCGGGCTCGTGCTCGGCGCGGCCGGCGGGGCCGTGGGCTATGCCGCCGCGCCCGCTCCGGCCACCCCGCTGACGTCGGTGGGCTCCGACCGGGCGATGTTTCACGGGAAACATCAGCCCGGCATCACCGAGGGCCTCCAGGCGCGCGGCCACCTCGCCGCCTTCGACCTGGCGGCGGGCGCCGGACGCAAGGAGGCCGCGGCCCTGCTGCGCCGCTGGTCCACGACGGCCGAGCGGCTCATGGCGGGCGAGGCCGCGCCGCACGACGACACCGATGTGGCCCGCGACGCCGGGCCCTCCACGCTGACGATCACCTTCGGCTTCGGGCACTCCTTCTTCGGCAGGACCGGCCTGGACAAGCAGCGGCCGGCCGCGCTGGACCCGCTGCCGGACTTCTCCTCCGACCACCTCGACAAGGCACGCAGCGACGGCGACCTGTGGGTGCAGATCGGTGCGAACGACGCCCTGGTCGCCTTCCACGCCCTGCGCGCGATCCAGAAGGACGCGGGCGGCGCGGCCCGGCTGCGCTGGCAGATGAACGGCTTCAACCGCACGCCGGGCGCCACCGCACACCCCATGACCGCCCGCAACCTCATGGGCCAGCTGGACGGCACCCGCAATCCGAAGCCGGCCGACTCCGACTTCGACCGGCGGATCTTCGTGCCCGCCTCGGGCGAACCGGCCTGGATGGCGAACGGCTCGTACGCCGTCGTACGCCGCATCCGCATGCTCCTCGACGACTGGGAGAAGCTGTCGGTGCCGGCCCAGGAGGCGGTCATCGGGCGCCGGAAGTCCAACGGGGCGCCGCTGTCCGGGGGCGACGAGACGACCCCCATGGACCTGGAGAAGACCGACGCCAAGGGCGAGTACGTCGTCCCCCTCAACGCGCACGCCCGGATCACCCGGCCCGACAAGAACGGCGGCGCGGCCATGCTGCGGCGCCCCTTCTCCTACCACGACGGCTTCGACCCGGACGGCACGCCCGACGCCGGTCTGCTCTTCGTCTGCTGGCAGGCCGACCCGCTGCGCGGCTTCGTCCCGGTGCAGCGCAAGCTCGACCGGGGCGACGCGCTGTCGCAGTACATCCGGCACGAGGCGAGCGGACTGTTCGCGGTCCCGGGCGGGGCAGCGCAGGGTGAGTACGTGGGGCAGCGGCTGCTGGAGGGCTAGCCCGGAGCCCGACTGGCTACGGAGCTACGGGGTTACGGGGTTACGGGGTTTACCGGTTCTGCTGGGCTTTCCGGCGTCAAACCACCCGGTCGAGTGGCTGTCGTGAGACAGAGGGGACGGCTCGCCGTGGCGCCATTAGGGTGAGGACATGCCAGCGAGCTATGCGTATCTCGGCCCCGAGGGCACCTTCACCGAAGTCGCCCTGCGGACGCTCCCGGAAGCGGCCACCCGGGAGCTCGTCCCCTATGTGTCGGTGCAGTCCGCGCTGGACGCGGTGCGGGCCGGCGAGGCCGAGGCCGCGTTCGTGCCGATCGAGAACTCCGTCGAGGGCGGCATCACCACCACCCTGGACGAGCTGGTCGCGGGCGAACCGCTGATGATCTACCGCGAGGTGCTGCTGTCGATCACCTTCGCGCTGCTGGTCCGGCCCGGCACGGAACTCACGGACATCAAGACGGTCTCCGCCCATCCGGCGGCCCAGCCGCAGGTGCGCAACTGGATGCGCAAGCACCTCCCGGACGCCCACTGGGAGTCGGCCGCCTCCAACGCGGACGCCGCCCGCCTGGTCCAGGAGGGCCGCTACGACGCCGCCTTCGCGGGCGAGTTCGCCGCCGCCCGGTACGGCCTCGAGGCCCTGGAGACCGGCATCCACGACGCGGAGAACGCGCAGACCCGGTTCGTCCTGGTCGGTCGCCCGGCCCGGCCCGCCGCGCCGACCGGCGCCGACAAGACCTCGGTGGTGCTGTGGCAGCGTGACGACCACCCCGGTGCGCTGCGGGACCTGCTCGGCGAGTTCGCCTCGCGCGGCATCAACCTCATGCTGCTGCAGTCCCGGCCGACCGGCGCCGGCATCGGCAACTACTGCTTCTGCATCGACGCCGAGGGCCATATCTCCGACCGGCGGATGGCGGAGGCGCTGATGGGTCTGAAGCGGATCTGTCTGCAGGTGCGTTTCCTCGGCTCCTATCCACGTGCGGACATCCGGCCCGACGAGGCTCCGGGGACCCGGCCGGGGACGTCGGACGAGGAGTTCGTGGCGGCGGCGGACTGGGTGGCGCGCTGCCAGGACGGCCGGTTCTGAGGCGGCCGTAGACTACTTCCGGCCAGTACTACCTGCATATCTTCGTTATCCACAGAAGTTATCCACAGGTCAGCTTCTCGACCTGGGGACAAGTCGACAAGGGTGCGTGAGTCGGTCGACAAATCTCCCCTCGCGTCCCCGATGCGGCCACCATCCCACACCTCACCCTTCGTCCACTCGTTTCCGTTGATTCATCTTTTGGAGCGACCCCTTTCCACTCAAAAGTGGGTGTGACATGCGTATGCCCTGGGAATTCCTGAGTGCGTCACGATGATCCGGAGTGATCAATTCCGAAATCCACAGACCTTCCACACAGCCTGTGGATAACTCTTGGGAGGGTGTGGATTCCTGTGGACAGCGGCCTCACGAAGTCCCGGCCTCCACAAGGGAATCCGGTCAACGCGGCGCCTGGACCTGCCCCGTCCCAGGGAGTGAGACACTCTTCCTTGACGGCTTGTTCTGGCACGTCACGACGCATTCCGACGCTTTCTGACGTGTTTGGATATGTTCCGATACGTTACGCAATGCGTGCATAACGGAACGTAAGCGACAAAGGGTGGCGAATCCGAACTCGGTGGAATAGGGATTCGTGAGCGACAAGCCCGCACCGGTAGCCTTGGCCTCGTGATTGACCTTCGCCTGCTCCGTGAGGACCCCGACCGTGCGCGCGCGTCCCAGCGTGCCCGTGGAGAGGACGTCGCGCTCGTCGACTCCCTCCTGTCTGCCGACGAGCGGCGCAGGTCCTCCGGCGTCCGCTTCGACGAGCTGCGCGCCGAGCAGAAGCAGCTCGGCAAGCTCATCCCCAAGGCCACCGGCGACGAGAAGGCCGAGCTGCTGAAGCGGGCGAGCCAGCTCGCCGCCGACGTCAAGGCCGCCGATGCCGAGCGCGACGCGGCCGACGCCGAGACCCAGGAGCTGCTGCTCCGGCTCGGCAACCTCGTCCACCCCGACGTGCCCGTCGGTGGCGAGGAGGACTTCGTCACGCTGGAGACGCACGGCACGATCCGTGACTTCGGCGCCGAGGGCTTCGCTCCCAAGGACCACCTGGAGCTCGGCCAGCTGCTCGGCGCCATCGACGTCGAGCGCGGCGCCAAGGTCTCCGGCTCCCGCTTCTACTTCCTCACCGGTGTCGGCGCCCTGCTCGAGCTGGCCCTGGTGAACGCGGCGATGGCGCAGGCCACCGCGGCCGGCTTCACGCCGATGCTCACCCCGGCGCTGGTGCGCCCGCAGTCCATGGCGGGCACCGGCTTCCTCGGCCAGGCGGCCCAGGACGTCTACCACCTCGACAAGGACGACCTGTACCTGGTCGGCACCTCCGAGGTCCCGCTGGCCGCGTACCACATGGACGAGATCATCGACGCCGACAAGCTGCCGCTGCGGTACGCGGGCTTCTCGCCCTGCTTCCGCCGCGAGGCCGGCTCGCACGGCAAGGACACCCGGGGCATCTTCCGGGTGCACCAGTTCGACAAGGTCGAGATGTTCTCGTACGTCGCCCCCGAGGACTCCCAGGCCGAGCACCAGCGGCTGCTGGAGTGGGAGAAGCAGTGGCTGACCTCGCTCGAGCTGCCCTTCCGCGTCATCGACGTCGCCTCCGGTGACCTCGGTGCCTCGGCCGCCCGCAAGTTCGACTGCGAGGCCTGGATCCCGACCCAGGGCAAGTACCGCGAGCTGACCTCGACCTCGGACTGCACCGAGTTCCAGTCCCGCCGCCTGTCGATCCGCGTCCGCGACGGCAAGCAGGTCAAGCCGCTCGCCACCCTCAACGGCACGCTGTGCGCCGTACCGCGCACGATCGTGGCGATCCTGGAGAACCACCAGCAGGCCGACGGCTCCGTCCGGGTCCCCGAGGTGCTGCGCCCGTACCTGGGCGGCCGGGAGGTCCTGGAGCCGGTCGCCAAGTGACGGGCTTCCCCTACCGGCTGATCGCGACCGACCTCGACGGAACGCTCCTGCGCTCCGACGAGTCGGTCTCGCAGCGCACCCGAGACGCGCTCGCCGCGGCCACCGCGACGGGCGCGGCCCACATCGTCGTCACCGGCCGCGCGGTCCCGTGGACCCGGCACATCCTGGACGACCTCGGCTACGAGGGCCTCGCCGTCTGCGGCCAGGGCGCGCAGGTCTACGACGCCGGGGCGCACCGCCTGCTGACCTCGGTCACCCTGGACCGGCAGCTGGCGGGTGTGGCGCTGGCCAAGATCGAGGCCGAGGTGGGTCCGCTGTACCTGGCGGCCAGCCGGGACGGCCTCGACGGCGAGGTGCTGGTCGGTCCGGGCTACGCGGTCACCGGCAAGCTCCCGGCGACCCCCTTCACGGACGCGTCCGACCTCTGGACGGCTCCGCTCAACAAGATCTACATACAGCATCCGACGATGGGCGACGACGAGCTGGCGGACGCCGCCCGGCAGGCCGCCGGAGGCTTCGTCACCGTGGCCATGGCGGGCGAGGGCATCGTGGAGCTGTTGCCACTGGGCCTGTCCAAGGCCACGGGCCTCTCCCTGGCAGCCCGCCGCCTGGGCCTGAAGGCCGCGGACACGATCGCCTTCGGCGACATGCCCAACGACATCCCGATGTTCGCCTGGGCGTCGCGGGGCGTGGCCATGGCCAACGCCCACGAGGAACTCCGCGCGGTGGCCGACGAGGTGACCTCCTCCAACGAGGAGGACGGCATCGCGGTGGTGCTGGAGCGACTGCTGGCTTAGCGGCTGGTTCCCGCCGGAGACCGCGGTGCCGTCGCCTTCCGCGGCACCACCACTGCGGGCAGCTGCTCCACGACGACCTCGCCATCCGGGCCGGCGATCTCGCGCGCGGTGCGGATCAGGGTGGCGTGACCGTCGTGCAGGGCACCCACCCGGCTGACAACCCGACCAGGTCCCAGTGAAAACGTCTCGCGGAGGATGCACGGATCGAACGTGCGCGGGCTTTCCAGACCCGACCACGGTTTAGCAAACCGGTGCCTTACCACTCGGCCAATCCTCCGGGTGGGCGGCCCACGCGAGAGCGACATCGCGTGCTCGAAGCGGCCGCCCCGGGCAGCCCCTCGGGCTCTACGGCGGGGTAACTACACCGGAGCCGGCCTCGGGCTGCCCTGTCGGGAGCTGGACGTACTGCCGTGCATGGACATCGTCCACCTCCACTCCCGGTACACGACGCCGGGACGATCCCGGCGGATGGGGCACAGCCACTGTGCCTCACCGCCGAGTTGGGTGCCACCGAATAAAGGACGCGCGGCTACCGCCGACGCCACCTGCGTCTGCGCGCCTTGCTGAAGAACCAGCCGGCCGGCGCCTCGTCCGAGCGCCAGGGCTGCGGCTCGGGGGCTTCGGCGCGCCAGCGGGCGGCGAGCATGCGGGCCCGGGCGGACGGCTCGGAGGTCTCGGCACCCCGTATGAAGTCCTCGTCCAGGACCAGGCCGTCCCAGACGTCTGCCCCGGCGCCCTCGGTCCGCCCCCGCCCGTCGTCGCTCGGCGTCTCCTCTGCCATCACCGGCCTCCTAGCCGTACATCCGGTTTTGTCCAGTCTGCCCGGACCGAGGTGAAGTCGCCGTCAAGGCCGCCGGAGCCGGGCCGGGCCCCGCTGCGCCTACTCCTCGCCCGCCAGCTTCAGCGTCCGCAGCTTCTGCCCGGCGTACCAGGTGGCCAGCACGGTCACCGCCACCAGCAGCACGGTGGCCGTCGGCAGGCTCACGTCCGAGGTCACCAGGTCACCACCGACGACCTTGTGGGCGACGGCCAGCGACCACTGCTGGACGCTGAGGGTGCGCGCGCCGGGCACCAGCGAGCCGAACAGCGCCTCCCAGACCAGCGCGTAGACGAGCCCGAAGACCACGGCGTGCCGGGAGACCGTGCCGAGCAGCAGGAACAGCGCCGAGTAGGCGATGGAGGACACCAGCGCGGCGATCATGTAGGCGACGGCGACCTGCTGGCCGTTGCCGTTGAGGATCAGGCCCGCGATCAGGGTGGGCACCGCCGAGAAGACCATGGTCACGGCGATGGCGACGATCAGCTTGGTGAAGATGATCGCCGGCCGCTTCAGCGGCTTGGACAGCAGATAGACGACGGAGCCGTCGTCGATCTCCGGTCCGATCGCGCCCGTGCCCGCGATGACGCCGATGATCGGCACCATCGTGGCGATCGCGAAGCCGCCGAGCACGTCGGAGGCGGTCTGGTCGTCGGCTCCGGTCAGGCCGCGCACGGCCACGGAGATGATGATCAGCAGCAGCGGCAGTGCGCCGAGGATGAGGGCCCGGCGGCGGCCGAGCAGGGCTCGGTAGGTGAGCCGGGCGACGGTGGGGTCGTACATCTTCGGCCTCCTACGCCGCGACCAGATACGAGAAGACGGACTCCAGGGACTCGTCGGACGGCGAGACCGTGAGGAGCCGGATGCCGTGGTCCCGGGCGACCCTCGGCAGCAGGGCGGTGAAGCGGCCGAAGTCGACGGCCTGGATGCGCAGCGCGCCCTCGGTCAGGTCGACCTCGATGCCGGCCGTCGACGGGTCGGCGATCAGCGCGGCCGCGAGGGTGCGGTCGTCGCTCGAGCGGACCAGATAGCGGTGCGGGCGGTCGGTCATCAGCCGGCGGATCTTGCGGAAGTCGCCGCTGGCCGCGTGCCTGCCCGCGACGACGACCTCGATGTGCCGGGCGAGTTGCTCGACCTCTTCGAGGATGTGCGAGGAGAACAGCACCGTGCGGCCCTCGTCGCCCATCTTCCGCAACAGGTCCATCAGTTGCATGCGCTGGCGCGGGTCCATGCCGTTGAACGGCTCGTCCAGCAGCAGCAGCGACGGGTCGTGGACCAGGGCGCTGGCCATCTTCACGCGCTGCCGCATGCCCTTGGAGTACGTGGAGATCTTCCGGTCCTGCGCGTACTCCATCTCGACCGTGGCGAGCGCCCGTTGGGCCGCCTTCTCGCCGAGGCCGTGCAGCTCGGCGTTGGCGACGACGAACTCGCGGCCGGTGAGGAAGTCGTACATCGCCTCCCGCTCGGGGACGATGCCGATGTGCCGGTAGATCTGCTCGTTGCGCCACACCGGCTGTCCGTCGAGGGTGACCGTGCCGGTGGAGGGGGCGAGGAAGCCGCCCATCATGTTGATCAGGGTGGACTTTCCGGCGCCGTTGGGGCCGAGCAGGCCGGTGACGCCGGGGCCGATGGTCATGGTGATGTCGTTGACGGCGACCACGTTGCCGAACCAACGCGAGACGTGGTCGATGCTGAGCGTGGTCACAGTCCCACCTTCTTGTAGCGGCGGATCAGCAGGCCGTAGCTGCCGGCGATCAGGGCGAGCACGACCAGGACGTAGACCACGCCCTGCCCGGCCGACGGGTCGACCGCGCCGGGGTTGCGGGCGGTCGCGCCCAGGAAGGCCGACTGGACTCCGTCGATGAGCGTGATGGGCGAGAACAGGCCGATCCAGGGGATGGCGGAGGTGTGGTTCTGCACATTGGCGATGGCCTGGAGCGTGCTGACCGCTCCGTAGGAGATGACCATCACCGCGATCACGGCGGCGATGCCGAAGCCGCGGCGCGGGGTGACGGCGGCGATGACCAGGCCGATGCCGGCGAAGAGCAGGGAGAGCAGGGCCACGGAGACCAGTCCCTCGGCGAATTCCTTCGTCTGGTGGGCGAAGCCCAGTTTGGACAGCAGCGCGCCCACGTACATCACGAGCAGGGGAGCGGCGGTCAGGATGAAGATCGCCGAGGCGAGCGAGGCGAACTTGGCGCGTACATAGTCGGCGGTCTCGATGGGCCGCGAGAAGTACAGCGGTACGGTCTTGAAGCGCAGGTCGCGGGAGACGGCCTGGGGTGCCTGCGCGGCGACGTACAGGCTGATCACGGCCTGCAGCATGATCGCGTAGCGGGTGTAGGCCACCGGCAGTTCGTGCGCCTTGGTGGCGACCGCGACGGCCACCATGATGGCCGCGGGCACGCACATCACGGCGAACAGCAGCATCGGCAGCACCTTGGACTTGGCCGAGCGGCCGAGGCCGTAGGCGCCGCGCAGGGACTGCGAGTACAGCGAGCGGCGGGCGTAGGCGCGGCCGAGGCGGGGGCCGTCGTAGCCGCGATAGCCGATGTCGTGGATGCGGGTCTGGTCGCCCGCGGGAGAGGTCAGGGGCTGCAAAGGGCGCTCAACCGCCATGACGGACGGCCTCCTTCCGCTGCTCGTCGCCGCTGTGCTCGGCGCTGCTGGTGAACACCTCGGAGATGTGGTGCCGGCGCTGCTCCATGCGCACCAGGCCCAGGCCGAGGTCGGCGACGACGTCCCGGACCAGGTCGTAGGTCTCCTCGCCCTGGGCGGTCAGCAGCAGGATGTGTCCGGCGCCGGGCAGTCCGGCGCCCTCGTTCTCGGTCTCCACTCCGCGCGCGTGGAGCGCGTCGCGGACCGCGCGGGTTCCGTCGGGGTGGGTGTCGCTGTCGGTGACCTCGATCGCGAGGGTGGTCGTGGTCTGCGTGAAGTCGGTGGTGGAGCTGGAGCGCAGCAGCTTGCCGCCGTCGATGACGACGACGTGGTCGCAGGTGCGCTCCAGTTCACCGAGGAGGTGGGAGGTGACCAGGACCGAGATGCCGAACTCGGTGTGGATGCGGCGGATCAGGCCGAGCATCTCGTCCCGGCCGACCGGGTCGAGGCCGTTGGTCGGCTCGTCCAGGAACACCAGCTTCGGGTCGTGCACCAGCGCCTGGGCGAGCTTGACCCGCTGCTTCATGCCCGTCGAGTAGCCGCCGATGGGGCGGTAGCGCTCCTCGTACAGACCCACGTGGCGCAGGGTGTCCGCGGTGCGTTCGCGCGCGGCGGTGGGCGGCAGGCCGGACATGCGTGCCATGTGGACGACGAACTCGGTGGCCGAGACGTCCGGTGGCAGGCAGTCGTGCTCCGGCATGTAGCCGACGCGCTCGCGGATGGCGCCGCCCTTGGTGGCGACGTCGAGGCCGAGCACCTCGGCGCGGCCCTCCGTGGCGGGGGACAGACCCAGCAGGATCTTGATCAGGGTGGACTTGCCGGCGCCGTTGGCTCCGACGAGTCCGGTCACACCGGGCCCGATGTCCACGGACAGCCGGTCGAGCGCGGTCACCCGGGGGAACCGCTTGCTCAGGCTTTCGGTCGCGATCACAGTCACGCATACGACGGTAGTGATGCGGGCCACGCCGGTCGTCAGACCTCAGAGCCGTCTTCGCGTCAGACCCAAGTATTACGGGGCCCTAGGGGAAGCCACGCCTAAGGGTTACCCCGGGTTCTCCACAGCCTGTCACCCCTCCTATTGACGCGGCCTCTAACAACTGCCACATTCACCAGTGTCAAGTTACGGACGAGTACGGCGGTCCACAGACGAGTCGGCGCATCGACGGGACGAGTCGACGCCGCGACGGGACGGGGCGGCATGACGACGGCAGTGAGCAGCGAACTCCCCGTGGAACTGCGGGGGTTCAGGCGGGTGCAGCGCCTCGCCTACGAGTGCGCGGAGGCGGTCGCGGCGCGGCTGGAGCCGGGCATGACCGAGCGCGAGGCGGCGCGGATGCAGCGGGAGTGGCTGCGCGAGCGCGGGGTGCGGGACTGGTTCCACCTGCCCTTCGCCTGGTTCGGCGACCGCACGGCGTTCGTGAACTTCCGCATACCTCTGCAGTTCTTCCCCACCGACCGCGCCCTGGAGCCGGGCATGCCGTTCATCCTGGACATGGCACCCGTCTGCGAGGGATACACGGCGGACATCGGCTACTCGGGCTCGCTCGGCGTCAACCCGGTGCAGGACCGGCTGATGGCCGACCTGGAAGCCCATCGCGAGCTGATCCTGCACGAGGTGCGCGAACGGCGCCCGCTGCGCGAGATCTACGAGGACGTGGACCGGCTCATGGTCCGCCAGGGCTATGCCAACCGGCATCGCGCGTACCCCTTCGGCGTGATCGCCCACAAGGTGGACCGCGTGAAGCAGCGCCGCTTCTCTCCCCACCTCTTCGGGTTCGGTACGCAGTCCCTGAAGGGCCTGGCCGCCGACGCGCTGCACGGCCACCGCGAGGGCTGGTCCCCGCTGTGGTCGCCGTACCGCTTCTCCGACCATCCTCCGCAGCCGGGCCTGTGGGCGGTCGAACCCCACCTCGGCTTCCGGGGAACGGGCGCCAAGTTCGAGGAGATCCTCGTGGTCACCGACTCGAAGGACCCCGAGCAGAGCGCGTTCTGGCTGGACGACGATCTGCCGCACGTGCGGCGCTGGGCGGAGGAGAAGTGACGGCGGACGTGTCGGGAGGAGCGACGGCGAACGTGGCGCTGAAGGGTGCGCGGGAGCGCCGGGTGGCGACCGGCGGGGTCGAGCTGTGCGTGGCCGAGCTGGGCGATCCGGAGCAGCCCACGGTGGTTCTGGTGCACGGCTACCCGGACAGCAAGGAGGTCTGGTCCGAGGTGGCCGCCCGCCTGGCCGACCGCTTCCACGTGGTCCTGTACGACGTCCGGGGCCACGGCCGTTCGACGGCGCCCCGGCCGCTGCGCGGCGGCTTCACGCTGCCCAAGCTCACCGACGACTTCCTGGCCGTCGTGGACGCGGTGAGCCCGGACCGCCCGGTCCACCTGGTGGGGCACGACTGGGGCTCGGTGCAGTCCTGGGAGTTCGTCACGGTCGGCCGCACCGAGGGCCGTATCGCCTCCTTCACCTCGATCTCCGGCCCGTCCCTGGACCACTTCGGGCACTGGATCAACGCGCGCGTGCGGCGTCCCACGCCCCGCAGGGTGGGCCAGCTCCTCGGCCAGGGCGCCAAGTCCTGGTACGTGTACCTGCTGCACACTCCGGCCCTGCCGGAACTGGCCTGGCGCGGCCCGCTCGGCAAGCGCTGGCCCAAGATCCTCCAGCGGGTGGAGAAGGTCCCGGGGGGCGACTACCCGACCTCGTCCCTGCCCTCCGACGCGGCGCACGGCGCCTGGCTGTACCGGGACAACGTCCGCCCACGGCTGCTCAGGCCGCGCCCGGACGCGTACGCGCACGCGCCCGTGCAGCTCATCACGCCCCAGGGGGACGCGTTCCTTTCGGAGCGCCTGTACGACGACCTGGAGCGGTGGGTGCCGCAACTGACCCGCCGCACGCTCCCGGCCAAGCACTGGGTGCCGCGCACCCGCCCTCATCAACTCGCCTCCTGGATCGAGGAGTTCATCATGTCCGTGGACGGCGGCCGCCCCGAACCGAAGGCCACCGGCCGCCACGCCGACCGGTTCGGCGGCCAGTTGGTCCTGATCACCGGGGCCGGCAGTGGCATCGGCCGGGCCACGGCGTTCGCGTTCGCGGAGGCCGGCGCGCGCGTGGTGGCCGTCGACCGCGACGCAGAGGCCGCCGCCCGCACCGCCGAGCTGTCCCGGCTCACCGGCGCGCCCGAGGCCTGGGCGGAGACGGCCGACGTCTCCGACGAGCAGGCGATGGAGAAGCTCGCGGAGAAGGTGCACCGCGAGTACGGCGTGCTGGACGTGCTGGTCAACAACGCGGGCATCGGGCTGTCGGGCTCTTTCTTCGCCACCACCACCGAAGACTGGCGCAGGGTTCTGGACGTCAACCTCTGGGGCGTGATCCACGGCTGCCGGCTCTTCGGCGCGCGGATGGCCGAGCGCGGCCAGGGCGGCCACATCGTCAACATCGCGTCTGCGGCGGCGTTCCAGCCCTCCCGGGCCCTGCCCGCCTACGGCACCTCCAAGGCCGCGGTGCTGATGCTCTCCGAGTGCCTGCGCGCCGAACTCGCCGGTCAGGGCATCGGGGTGAGCGCGATCTGCCCCGGCATCGTCAACACGAACATCACCTCCACGGCCCGCTTCGCCGGTGTGGACGAGGCGGAGGAGCGCCGCCGCCAGAAGAACTCGGCCCGCCTGTACGGCCTGCGCAACTACCCACCGGAGAAGGTCGCCGAGGCGATCCTGGACGCCGTGGCCCGCAACCGGGCTGTGGTGCCGGTGACACCGGAGGCGCGCGGCGCGCATCTGCTGTCACGGTTCCTGCCCGGGGCGTTGCGGGGACTGGCTCAGGTGGAGCCGAAGGTGTGAGGCGTTCCCCGTCCCGTGCCCTCAAGCGTTGTCCGTGGCCTTTGAGTTGCACGTTGCGGGTGTCCACTGTCCGTGCTCACAGGCCATCTGGGAGAGTTGAGAAGGCAGGCCAGGCAAATCGCCGCGTATTTCCTGGATTTCGCCACCGAAGGTGTCTTCGCCCGCCATGTGGCCGCCCCAGCTCACCGTGCGGTCGCTCGCGCGGCGGAAGCTGCCTCGCAGGTGCCCGGCTGCGCCCTTCGGCCGAGCAGACGGCGCGCGCCGAACTGGCGCCGTCCATAGCGGCGTTGGCCACGAGACCTCTGCGCACACCTGGATGCGCAGAGGCCCGCAGGAGAGTTCTCGGGCACCCGCCACACCGGGACAATCCGCGCCCCAGAAGGAACCGTTGGCCGGGAACGCGTTCTTGAGCTCACCGCACTGTCAGCCGAACCCGAGGTGAAATCACGGACCTTGGACCGCTTGGCCACAGACTCCGTCCGCCACAAGCAACTTCACGAACCATCCCAATCCACAGATCACTTGTCCACAGAGTCGCCAATTCCCCTGTGGATAACACCACTTGCTTGTGGACCAAACCTGCAAACGAAAAGAACCTGCGTGATCCGTGTCTCTCCCGCACCCTGGACACATGGACGAAAGACGCACCGTGAAGGTGTCGAAGTACCTCTCGAAACACCTGCGGCACCAGCCGGAGCGCATCGGGCTCACCCTGGATCAGGGCGGCTGGGTCGAGATCGACACGCTGATCGCCGCGGCCGCCGCCCACGGCTTCCCGTTCACACGCGAGGAACTGGACCACGTGGTGGCCGCCAACGACAAACGTCGCTTCGCGATCGAAGGCAGCCGCATCCGCGCCAGCCAGGGCCACAGCATCGAGGTCGAGCTCGGCCTGCCCCCGGCGACCCCGCCGCCGCACCTCTACCACGGCACCGTGGCCCGCAACCTCGACGCGATCCGGGCGGAGGGCCTCAGGCCCATGAGCCGGCACGACGTCCACCTCTCCGCCGACCGCGAGACCGCCACCCGGGTCGGCGCTCGGCGCGGCCGCCCCGTGGTGCTCACGGTCGACGCCGGAGCCATGCACCGCGACGGCCACGTCTTCCGCGTCAGCGCCAACGGCGTCTGGCTGACCGAGGCCGTCCCCCCGCGCTACCTGCGGTTTCCGGGCCCGCGCTGAAGGTGCCGGCGGACGCCGGGACGGTCCTGCTCAGCGCGTGGCCGAGCAACCGCGTGAGGTGACCGTTTGGTCCCTTGTCAGTCGGTCCGCTTACCCTCGGACGCATGAGTCTGCGTCTGAGCACCGTGATCCTGCCGTACCGCCGCTGGAGCGAGGGCGGCCGTTCGGCCTGGGTGCGGGCCGAGCAGCTCGGCTTCCACACCGCGTACACCTACGACCATCTGTCCTGGCGCAGCTTCCGTGACGGCCCGTGGTTCGGCGCGCTCCCCACGCTGACCGCCGCCGCTGCCGCCACCGAGCGGCTGCGCCTCGGCACGCTGGTGACCTCGCCGAACTTCCGGCACCCGGTGACCCTCGCCAAGGAACTGATCTCCCTCGACGACATCTCCGGCGGCCGGATCACCCTCGGCATCGGCGCCGGCGGCACCGGCTTCGACGCCACCGCCCTCGGCCAGGAGCCATGGAGCCCGCGCGAGCGCGCCGACCGGTTCGCCGAGTTCGTGCCGCTGCTGGACCGGCTCCTCACCGAGGACGCGGTGACGCACGAGGGCCGCTTCTACGCGGCGCACGAGGCCCGGAACATCCCGGGCTGCGTGCAGCGGCCCCGGCTGCCGTTCGCGGTGGCGGCCACCGGACCGCGCGGTCTCAGCCTCGCCGCGCGGCACGGCCAGGCGTGGGTGACCACCGGCGACCCGAAGCTGTACGAGAACGGCACCCCGGAGCAGTCCGTCGAGGCCCTGCGCGGGCAGCTCGCCAAGCTGTCCGAGGCCTGCGCGGACGCCGGGCGGGACACGGCCGGCCTGGAGAAGACCCTGCTCACGGGCTTCACCCCGGACCGCGCCCGGCCGCTTCAGTCCCTGGACGCCTTCGTGGACTTCGCCGGTCGACACCGGGAGCTGGGCTTCACCGAGATCGTGATCCACTGGCCCATCCCGGACTCCGACTTCGCCGCGGACGAGAAGGTCTTCGAGCAGATCGCCATGGAAGCCGCCGCCCAGCTGGACTGACCGGCGCCGCAGCAAGGGCCGGACGTCATCTGTGTCTCATCTGTGCGGAGTTCCGCACGGTCGTGCGGGCATATGCGCGAGAATGACCGGGTGACCTCAGCGACCAGACAGCCCGGGACCCCGTCCGCCGCCGTACGGCCACGGTTGATCGCCACCGACCTCGACGGCACCCTGCTGCGCGACGACAAGTCGGTCTCCCCGCGGACCGTGGCCGCGCTGGCCGCCGCCGAGGACGCGGGCATCGAGGTCTTCTTCGTCACCGGCCGTCCGGCCCGCTGGATGGACGTCGTCAGCGACCACGTCCACGGCCACGGCCTGGCGATCTGCGGCAACGGCGCCGCCGTGGTCGACCTGCACGGCGGCCCCGGCGCCCACCGCTTCGTGAAGGTCCGCGAGTTGGCGCGCGGGAACGCCCTGGACGCCGTACGGCTGCTGCGCAGGGCGGCGCCCGGCACGGTGTTCGCGGTGGAGCAGACCTACGGCTTCCACCAGGAGCCGGACTATCCCAAGCTGCACATGGAGATACCGGACAACCTCCTGCCCGCCGAGCACCTCCTCGCCCCCGACGGCCCGGACGCCGACCAGCCCGTGCTCAAGATCCTGGCCTACCACCCGGACCTCGACCCGGACGCCTTCCTCACCCTCGCCCGGCTCGCGATCGGTGACCGCGCCAACGTCACCCGCTCCAGCCCCAGCGCCCTGCTGGAACTGAGCGGCCCCGACGTCTCCAAGGCCAGCACGCTCGCCCTGTGCTGCGCCGAGCGCGGCATCTCGCACGAGGAGGTCGTCGCGTTCGGCGACATGCCCAACGACGTCGAGATGCTGACCTGGGCCGGCCAGTCGTACGCGATGGGCAACGCCCACCCGGACGTCATCGCCGCCGCGTCCGGCCGTACGGTCGCCAACAACGAGGACGGCGTCGCGATCGTGATCGAGCAACTGCTCGCCGACCGCTTCTGAAACACCCCTCTGATACGGGCGGAGCCGGTGACCGGAGTGACGGTCACCGCGCTCCGACCAGCGACTCCGCCTCAGCCTCCCGCCGCGCGAGCGCCCGCAGCGGCCCGTCCACCGCGAGCAGATCCGCGTAGCTTCCCCGCTGCACCACCCGGCCCGCGTCGAGCACGACCACCTCGTCCACCGCCTCCAGTCCCGCCAGCCGGTGCGTGATCAGCAGCGTCGTACGGTCCTGGGTGGCGGCCAGCAGGTCGGCGGTCAGTGCGTCGGCGGTCGGCAGGTCCAGATGCTCGGCGGGCTCGTCGAGCACCAGAACGGGGAAGTCGGCCAGCAGGGCGCGGGCCAGCGCCAGCCGCTGCCGCTGACCGCCGGACAGCCGGGCCCCGTGCTCGCCGACCAGCGTGTCCAGGCCGTCGGGCAACCCGTCCACCCAGTCCAGCAGCCGGGCCCGGTCCAGCGCACTGCGCAGATCGGCCTCGGTGGCGTCCTTCCTGGCCAGCAGCAGGTTCTCGCGCACCGAGCTGTCGAAGAGGTGCGCATCCTGCGCGCACAGTCCGACGAGCCGCCGTACGTCGTCACCGGCCAGCGCGTACGCGTCCACACCGGCGAGCGTGTACGAGCCCTCCTGCGGGTCGAGGAAGCGCAGCAGCACCTGGGCGAGGGTCGACTTGCCGGCGCCGGACGCCCCGACCACCGCGATCCGCCGTCCTTCCTCCAGGGTGAGATCGAAGCCGGCCAGCGCCTGGCGCCGCTGCCCCTCGTACCGCGCGGCCAGCCCCTTGACCACCACTGGGAACGGCGAGGCGGGCGCCTGCCGGGGCCGCTCCGGCTCGCGGACAGGCTCCGGATCGTCCAGCACCTCGTAGACGCGCTCGGCGCTGCGCCGCACCCGCTGCCGGTGGCGTACGGCGAGCGGCAGCCCGAGTACGGCCTCGAAGGCGGCCAGAGGAGTGAGGACCACCACGGCCATCGCCACGCCGCCGAGCCGGCCCGCGGCCACCGCCTGGGCGCCGCACAGCGCCGCCGCCGTGACGGTCAGGCCGGAGATCAGCGCGGTGAGACCGTCGCCGAGCGCGGTCACGGCGGCGGCGCGCGAGGCGATCCGGGTGAGGGCCCCGTCGGCTCGCCGGGCGGCGTCCGTACGGGCGGGCAGCGCGCCGGCGACGGTCAGCTCTGCGGTGCCGGTGAGCAGGTCGGTGACGCGGGTGGCGAGGGCGCCCCGAGCCGGGGCCAGCCGTCGCTCGGTCCGGCGGGCCGCGGTCGCGGTGACGAGCGGGACGCCGACACCGGCTGCCACGAGACCCGCGGCGAGGGCGGCGCCCGCCTCGGGGAGCAGCCATGCCGTGAAGCCGACGGTCGCAACGGAGACGGCGACGGCGACCGACGCGGGCAGCAGCCAGCGCAGCCAGTAGTCCTGGAGTTCGTCCACGTCCGCCACCAGCCGGGTCAGCAGATCGCCGCGCCGGGCGGTCCGCAGCCCTGCCGGCGCCAGTCGCTCCAGACGCCGGTAGACCGCGACCCGGGTGTCGGCCAGCATCCGCAGCACCGCGTCGTGCGACACCAGCCGCTCGGCGTACCGGAACACGGCCCGACCGATACCGAAGGCCCGCGTGGCCGTCACGGCCACCATCAGATACAGCACCGGAGGCTGCTGCGATGCCCGCGAGATGAGCCATCCCGAGGTCGCCATCAGCCCAACGGCACTGCCGAGCGCGAGGCTCCCGAGCACCAACGCCAACACCAGCCGCCCCCGCCGCGGCCC
Source organism: Streptomyces barringtoniae (assembly GCF_020819595.1). Taxonomy (GTDB): domain Bacteria; phylum Actinomycetota; class Actinomycetes; order Streptomycetales; family Streptomycetaceae; genus Streptomyces; species Streptomyces barringtoniae. Next base: position 13,160 of record NZ_JAJHNP010000022.1, on the reverse strand, counting down.
GGCAAGCGCACGAACCCGCGCAAGGGCACGCCGTGACCGCGCCGAAGCCAGCACGACCGAGCGACTTTCCGGCTGTCCGCGCAGAGACGCCGACGAGCCGGTCCCCACCGGCCCCGGCCCAGCCTGTTCCGGCCCACCTTCCACCCCACCGAGCCCAGACACCGACGGACCACTCTCCGGCCCACCGAGTCGGGTGGCGAGTGGGTGAGGACGGGGGCCCAGGGTTCCGGGCTCCCCGGCAGGCCGGCCGCAGCTCCGGGCGCTCGACAGCTCGGCGCTCGGCAACCCACCGTTCTCCAGCCGCACCACCCGATCCGCCACCTCCAGCAAGGCCGGCCGGTGCACCACCAACAGCACCGTACGGCCCACCGAAAGCTTCCGTACCGCCGTCACGACCTCCGCCTCCGTCCCCCCGTCCAGCGAGGCCGTCGGCTCGTCCAACAACAGCACGGGCCGGTCGGCGAGAAAGGCGCGGGCAAGAGCCAACCGCTGCCGCTGCCCCGCCGACAGCCCGGCCCCGTCCTCCCCGAGGACGGTCTCCGCCCCCTCGGGCAACGCGTCCACGAACTCCAACGCACCCGCGTCCCGCAGCGCCCGACGTACGGCAGCATCGTCCGCCCCGGGCCGCGCCAGGCGCACGTTCTCCGCGACGGTCCCGGCGTACAGGTGCGGCCGCTGCGGCACCCAGGCGATCCTCGACCGCCACTCCTCCAGGTCGAGCACCGCAAGATCGGCTTGCCCGACCCGGACCCGCCCCTCGTTGGGCGAGACGAACCCGAGCAGCACGTTGAGCAGCGTCGACTTGCCCACCCCGCTCGGCCCCACCAGCGCGACCGTCTCACCGGGCTCGACGCTGAACGACACGTTCGTCACCGCATCCGCAGACCGACCGGGATAGCGAACAGTGACCCCTTCGAAGGCCATGGCACCCGACGGCACCGCACCGGTACCGGACGCCGGAACCGGCGTCTGCAGCACGCTGAAGATCTCCTCCGCGGCGGCCAGCCCCTCCGCCGCCGCGTGGTACTGCGCGCCGACCTGCCGCAACGGAAGGTACGCCTCGGGCGCCAGCACGAGGATCACCAGGCCGATGTACAGATCCATGTCACCGTGCACGAGCCGCATACCGATCGTCACCGCGACAAGGGCGACCGACAGCGTGGCGAGCAACTCCAGCGCGAAGGAGGAGAGGAAGGCGATCCGCAGGGTGCGCAGGGTGGCCTGCCGGTACTCGCCGGTGATGCGGCGGATGGACTCGGCCTGCGCCTTGGCCCTCCCGAACACCTTCAGCGTGGGCAGTCCGGCGACCACGTCCAGGAAGTGCCCCGACAACCGGGACAGCAGCCGCCACTGACGGTCCATCCGGGACTGCGCGGCCCAGCCGATCAACATCATGAACAGCGGAATGAGAGGCAGGGTACCGACGATGATGGCCGCCGACACCCAGTCCTCGGTGACGATCCGCGCCAGCACAGCCACCGGCACGACCACCGCGAGCCCGAGCTGCGGCAGATAGCGCGAGAAGTAGTCGTCGAGGGCGTCGACCCCTCGCGTGGCCAGAGTCACCAGCGAACCGGTGCGCTGCCCGGCCAGCCAGCCCGGACCGAGCGCAGCCGCCCGGTCCAGAAGCCGTCCGCGCAGTTCGGATTTCACCGCCGCACTCGCCCGATGGGCGGCGAGTTCGGTGAACCACGCGACAACCGACCGACCCACGGCCACGGCGGCCAACAGCAGCAGAGGAGTGCGCAGTTCAGCAACGGACTGCCCATGTTGGAACGCGCCGACGACGACCTCGGCGATGAGCATCGCCTGGGCGATGACCAGCCCCGCCCCGACGACTCCCAGAGCAACGACCGCCACGAGGAAGAAACGCGTGGCACGGGCGTAGCGCAGCAGACGTGGATCGATTGGTTTCACGTGAAACATGCCCTTCGGCCCAGAGGGTGTGTTTCACGTGAAACACACCCTCGACGGACTCAGTGCGTGGCGCCGGCCGCAGCATCGGGAGCGATGTGCTGCGTGCCGATCCGCTTGCGGAAGACCCAGTAGGTCCAGCCCTGGTAGAGCACCACGAGAGGCGTGGCGATGGCCGCCAGCCACGTCATGATCTTCAGGGTGTAGGGGCTCGACGAGGCGTTGCTGACCGTCAGGCTCCAGTCCCCGTTGAGCGTGGACGGCATGACGTTCGGGAAGAGCGACAGGAAGAGCATCGCCACGGCGGCCACGATGGTGACGCCGGAAAGCGCGAACGCCCATCCTTCACGCCCGAACTGGTTGGCCACCAGTGCAGCCATCAGGGCGGCGACCGCCACGACGAGCGCCACCAGGCTCTTGCCGTCACCGCTGTCGGCCTGCGTCCACAGCAGGAAGCCGACGGCCACGACGGCCGTGACGAGACCGACCCACAGAGCCAGCTTCCGTGCCCGCACCCGGATGTCCCCCACGGTCTTCAGCGCGGTGAAGACCGCTCCGTGGAAGGTGAACAGGGTGAGCGTGACCAGACCGCCGAGCAGGGCATAGGGGTTGAGCAGATCCCCCAAGCTGCCGACGTATTCGAAGTGCTGGTCGATCTTCACACCTCGCACGATGTTCCCGAAGGCCACGCCCCACAGGAACGCCGGGATCAGCGAGGTCCAGAAGATCGCCGTCTCCCAGTTGCGCTGCCAGTTCTCCTCGGGCCGCTTGGCCCGGTACTCGAAGGCGACGCCCCGGACGATCAGGCAGACCAGGATGATCAGCAGCGGCAGGTAGAAGCCGGAAAAGAGGGTCGCGTACCACTCGGGGAACGCGGCGAAGGTCGCGCCTCCGGCCGTGAGCAGCCACACCTCGTTGCCGTCCCAGACGGGCCCGATGGTGTTGATCAGCACCCGTCGCTCCGGCCGGTTGCGGGCCAGCAGCTTGGTGAGGATGCCGACCCCGAAGTCGAAGCCCTCCAGGAAGAAGTAGCCGGTCCACAGGACGGCGATCAGGACGAACCAGACGTCGTGAAGTTGCATGACTGTTCCCCCGGCCTAGTACGAGAAGGCCATCGGCTTGTCGGCGTCACGGGTTTCGCCGCCGATCTTCGTGGGCGGGTTGAGGTCGGCCTCGGTCAGCTCGGGCGGGCCGGCCTTGACGTACTTCGCGAGCAGCTGGACCTCGACGACGGCGAGGATCGCGTACAGCGAGGTGAAGACGATCATCGAGGTGAGGACCTCGCCCTGGGAGACACCGGGGGAGACCGCGTGCCGGGTCTGCAGAACGCCGTACACGACCCATGGCTGGCGGCCCATCTCGGTGAAGATCCAGCCCCAGGAGTTGGCGATCAGCGGGAAGGCCAGGGTCCAGGTCGCGATGCGCCAGAACCAGTGCGTGAGCTTCGGGCTGAGCGCCTTGTTCTGGAACAGCACCAGATGCGGCACCTCGTCCTCGCCGACCCGCAGATGCTGCGGCAGCATGAACTTCTTGCGGGTCAGCCACAGCCCGGCCAGGCCGATGGCGAAGGAGGCCATGCCGAAGCCGATCATCCAGCGGAAGCCCCAGAAGGCGACCGGGATGTTGGGCCGGTAGTCGCCCGGGCCGAACTTGTGCTGTTCGGCCTTGTTGACGTCGTTGATGCCCGGGACGTACGAGCTGAAGGAGTCGTCGGCAAGGAAGGACAGCAGCCCTGGGATCTCGATGGCCACCGTGTTGTGGCCCTTCTCCACATCGCCGTAGGCGAAGATCGAGAACGGTGCCGGCTTCTGGCCGTCCCACAGCGCCTCGGCCGCGGCCATCTTCATCGGCTGCTGCTTGAACATGACCTTGCCGAGCGTGTCGCCGCTGATCGCGGTGAGCAGACCGGCGATGACCACGGTCACCAGGCCCAGCCGCAGCGAGGTCTTCATCTCGCGGATGTGCTTCTTGCGGGCCAGGTGATAGGCGGCGATGCCCACCATGAAGGCGCCACCGGTCAGGAAGGCCGCGGACAGCGTGTGGAAGGCCTGGCTGAGCGCGGTGTTCTGGGTCAGCACCGCCCAGAAGTCGGTCAGCTCGGCGCGCCCCTTCGCCTTGTTGATCCTGTAGCCGACCGGATGCTGCATCCAGGAGTTGGCCGCGAGGATGAAATACGCCGACAGGATCGTGCCGATCGAGACCATCCAGATGCAGGCCAGGTGGATCTTCTTGGGGAGCTTGTCCCAGCCGAAGATCCACAGGCCGATGAAGGTGGACTCGAAGAAGAACGCGATCAGCGCCTCGAAGGCGAGCGGGGCGCCGAAGATGTCACCGACGAAGCGGGAGTAGTCCGACCAGTTCATGCCGAACTGGAACTCCTGCACGATGCCCGTGACCACGCCCATCGCAATGTTGATCAGGAAGAGCTTGCCCCAGAACTTCGTCGCCCTGAGGTACTTCTCCTTCTCCGTGCGCACCCAGGCCGTCTGCAGCCCGGCCGTGAGAGCGGCCAGGGAGATGGTCAGCGGGACGAACAGGAAGTGGTAGACGGTGGTGATGCCGAACTGCCAGCGCGCCAGTGTCTCCGGCGCCAGAGCCAGGTCCACGTCGTCACTCTCCTTACTACGCCGTGGTACAGCGGCGATTCGCCCCGTCTGTCGCATACATACAGGGCAAACGGGACGCGCTTGTGAACGCGTTCACATTCACAAGCCATTATGACGTACCGATTTTCGGCCCGGTAGGGCGGGGGGCCCTCCTGCCGCGGAGTCAAGGCCTTGGCAGCGACTTCAACATCTTGTTGAATTGCGCGCCATGCAGATACGTATTTCCTGGCCCGCGGGCAACATCACCGCGACCCTCGACGACACCCCGACCGCACAGGCCCTCGCCAAGGCACTGCCGCTCACCTCCAGCGCCTGCACATGGGGCGAGGAGGTGTATTTCGACACAGGTGTCTCCGTTTCACGTGAAACGGACGCCCGGCAGGTCGTGGAGCCGGGCACGGTGGCCTTCTGGACGGACGGCGACGCGCTCGCCCTCCCCTACGGCCCCACACCGATCTCGCGAGGCGACGAGTGCCGCCTCGCGAGCCCGTGCAACATCCTGGGAGGCCTGGACGGGGACGCCGGTGTGCTGGCGACCGTACGAGGCGGCGACCCCATCCGTGTGGAACTGATCGACGAGTAGAGCCTTCGCGGCGCTACAGCTCCTTGCGGAACGCCTCCGTCACCTTCAGGAAGATGTCGTTCGCCTCGGTCTCTCCGACCGTCACCCGCACACCCTCGCCCGGGAACGGCCGGACCACCACACCGTGCTGCTCGCAGGCCTGAGCGAACGCGACCGTGCGCTCCCCCAGCCGCAGCCACACGAAGTTCGCCTGCGTCTCCGGCACCGTCCAGCCCTGGGCGCGCAGCGCGTCGACCACGCGCGTGCGCTCGCACACCAGCGAGCCGACCCGCCCGAGCAGTTCGTCCTCCGCCCGAAGCGAGGCGATCGCCGCTTCCTGCGCGAGCTGGGTGACACCGAAGGGCACCGCCGTCTTGCGCAGCGCCGCCGCAACGGGCTCGTGGGCGATCGCGAAACCGACGCGCAGCCCGGCGAGCCCGTAGGCCTTGGAGAAGGTGCGCAGGACGCAGACGTTGGGCCGGTTCCGGTACAGCTCTACGCCGTCGGGCACCTCGGGGTCGCGGATGAACTCGCGGTAGGCCTCGTCCAGCACCACCAGGACATCGCCGGGCACCCGGTCGAGGAACCGCTCCAGCTCGGCCCGCCGCACCACCGTGCCGGTCGGGTTGTTCGGGTTGCAGACGAAGATCAGACGCGTCCGGTCGGTGATCGCGTCCGCCATCGCGTCCAGGTCGTGCACATCCCCGGGCGTGAGCGGCACCTGCACCGACCGGGCGCCGCTGATCTGCGTGATGATCGGGTACGCCTCGAAGGACCTCCAGGCGTAGATCACCTCGTCGCCGGGACCGCTGGTGGCCTGGATGAGCTGCTGGGCGACGCCCACCGAGCCGGTGCCGGTGGCCAGGTGGGACATCGGCACGCCGAAGCGCTCCGACAGCTCGGCCATCAGCCCGGTGCACGCCATGTCCGGGTAGCGGTTGAAGTTGCAAGCGGCCGCCGTCACGCTCTCCATCACGCCGGGCAGCGGCGGGTACGGGTTCTCGTTGGAGGACAGCTTGTAGGCGACCGGCCCGCCGGCCGCGGCGGGCTTGCCCGGCTTGTAGGTGGGGATACCCTCCAGCTCGGCGCGCAGCTTGGGGCTCGTCTCGCTCACCGCAGTCCTCCTCGCGACCACCGGCGGACCGTCGACGCCGCCGGCTTCCAATACTCCTCACCTTATGAGGATTCGGCCCCGGTGCGTACAGGTGGCGGCCCTGCAAAATGAACCGCATCCGTCCCGGCGTCATCCCGGGGCATCACCGTACGAAGGCGTACGTTTCAGGGGGCGCGCCGTACATATATCTATGCGCCGGTGGCTTGCGCCCTGGCGCGCATCACCCGTGCAGGTGAGTTGAGACCTCTTCGAGACATCGGGCACTTGGCAGGTCCATACGCGTCACTGCGTCACGTCCTACAGAAGAATCGTTCAACTGACTGTTTTTCTAAGGCAGTTGGCCCTGTGCGACCATGCAGAAACGTGCCTGTCAACGTGTGCATATGCGTCCGCACTACCCCACCACATGAGCCCTACTATCGGCTCGCCATGACAGCAGCAGGGAAGCACCAGGTGAGCCGCGCGGAAACCTCACGTCGAGGCAGCCGGCCGGGCCGGGCGGGCATCAGAGACGTGGCCGCCGCCGCCGGAGTCTCCATCACGACCGTCTCCGACGCCCTCAACGGCAAGGGCCGGCTCCCGGATGCCACCCGGCGCCACGTCCGCGAGGTCGCCGACCGGCTCGGATACCGCCCGTCCGCCGCCGCCCGCACCCTCCGTACCGGCAAGTCGGGTCTGATCGGCCTGACCGTGACGACGTACGGGGATGAACCTTTCACCTTCACGGAGTTCGCGTACTTCGCCGAGATGGCACGGGCCGCCACCTCGGCCGCGCTCGCCCGCGGCTACGCCCTCGTGATCCTGCCCGCGACCTCCCGCCACGACGTGTGGTCCAACGTCGCCCTGGACGGCACGGTCGTCATCGACCCCTCCGACCAGGACCCGGTGGTCAGCGAGCTCGTCCGGCAGGGGCTGCCGGTCGTCTCCGACGGCCGCCCGGCCGGCTCGCTGCCGGTCACCGCCTGGGTCGACAACGACCATGAGGCCGCCGTCCTCGGCATCCTCGACCACCTCGCCGACGCCGGCGCCCGCCGCATCGGCCTGCTCACGGGCACGACGACGGACACGTACACCCACCTGTCCACGACCGCCTATCTGCGCTGGTGCAAGCGGGTCGGCCAGGACCCCGTCTATGAGGCCTACCCGGCGCACGACCCGTGCGCGGGCGCCGTCGCCGCCGACCGGCTGCTCGCCCGCCCCGACCGGCCCGACGCGGTCTACGGCCTGTTCGACCCCAACGGCACCGACCTGCTGGCCGCCGCCCGGCGCTACGGGCTCCGCGTCCCCGACGACCTGCTGCTCGTGTGCTGCAGCGAGTCCATGGTGTACGCCAGCACCGAGCCGCCCATCACCACGCTCTCCCTCAAGCCCCGCCGCATCGGCACGGCGGTGGTCCAGCTCCTCATCGACGCCATCGAGGGCGTGGAGTCGGACCAGACGGTCGAGCAGGTGATACCGACCGAGCTGATCGTGCGCACCTCCTCGCAGCGGCGCTCGCCGCGCACGACGGTCAGCCCGCCGCGGACGCCGGACGAGAAATAGCGCCGGAAAGCGGGGCGCTCACCCTGTGCGCGCGCCGGCCGAGCGAGGGGGCTCGGCGGGCCGGCGACCGGCGGGCCGGGTGTTCGGTCGGCGCACAGTCGGCCGAACACCTGCCCAAACGGGGCGAAAGCCGCGGTGAACTGGAGTCTTGTTCCGATTCACCACCCCTGGGTCATCACACGGCGCGATGCGCATTCCTATGATGGGCCCACGACACCGCGGACCGCTGCGACCAGGCAGTCCGAAGGGGTGCAGATGCGGCGCGATGGTGGAGGGGTCTGATGACTCAGGGGGCCGGTCAGGGACCCGAAGTGGAGCGGACGGCGACACTGCGCGACTTCCGGGTACCCGCGTACGTCCACGAGACCGGTCCGTACGTCCGCACCGCCCACCCGGGCGACACCGCGCCGCCCGCCGACGAGGCGTACCCCGAGAGCTACACCCCCACCCAGCGCGACCTGCCCGTCATCAACCGGACGGAGACGCTCCAGGTCCCCGTGGAGACGGCACCCGCAGCCCCGGCCTCGCAGCCCGCGACCGGGCCCGGACCGCTGTTCGTCGTCGGAGACGTCCACGGGTACCTCGACGAACTGGTGGCCGCACTGCAGGAGCAGGGGCTGATCGACGCCTCCGGCCAGTGGTGCGCCGGCACTGCCCGGCTGTGGTTCCTCGGCGACTTCACCGACCGCGGACCCGACGGCATCGGCGTCATCGACCTCGTGATGCGGCTGTCCGCCGAGGCCGCGGCGGCCGGCGGCTACTGCAAGGCCCTCATGGGCAACCACGAGCTGCTGCTCCTCGGCGCCAAGCGGTTCGGCGACACCCCCGTCAACTCCGGTGCGGGCACCGCCACCTTCCAGGCGGCCTGGCTGCTCAACGGCGGTCAGAAGACCGACATGGACCGTCTCCAGGACCACCATCTGCAGTGGATGGCCCGCCTCGACGCCGTTGAGGAGGTCGACGGCTATCTGCTCGTGCACTCGGACACCACCGCCTACCTCGACTACGGCGACTCCATCGAGGCGGTCAACGACACCGTCCGCGAGACCCTCACCCGCAACGACGCGGACGAGTGCTGGGATCTGTTCCGCAAGTTCACCAAGCGCTTCTCCTTCCGCGACGAGGGCGGCGCCGACGCCGTGCGTTCCCTCCTCGATACGTACGGCGGCACCCGCGTCGTTCACGGTCACAGCCCGATTCCCTACCTCCTCGGCGAGGTCGGCTCCGAGGACGGCGAGGAGGGCACCGGCCCGGTCGTGGAGGGACCGCACGTCTACGCCGACGGCCTCGCCATCGCGATGGACGGCGGAGTGACCATGGCCGGAAAGCTCCTGGTCCGGCAACTCCCCCTGGCCACCTGACCGTTTTGCGGGCGGGCCTCCCTCGGCGGAGTGCCCGCGGGCCGGAGGGCAATTTCCGGCAACCCCCTGTCACCGTGTGCCGTAACGGCTCTACCATCGGCTTATCCGTAGCAGGCTCCCCTCCGTTTCTGCCCGACGGCTCGCCGGCGTGCGAGCCCCAAGCCCTACGGAGCATCGGGGGATGCACATGAACAGCGTTCCGCAGCACCTGCAGAGCGAGGACCGCCAGGAATTCGAGCGGCTCCTCGATGAGGCGCTGCGCTCCGCACCACAGCGGCCGGAACTGGCCGCTGTCGGACAGCGGCTCAATCCCGAACAACTGCGCACCATGGCGCTCAACGCCACCGCACTGATAACGGCCGCCGCCGCGGCCGAATACCAGCACTATGTGAAGGTCCGCCAGGAACTTCGCCAGCCGGTGATGACCCCCTCGGCCTCCGGTGACTCCGCTCCCGCGGACCCCGGTTCGGCCACGACCGGACTCGTTCCCCCCGTTGGCGAGGCGGCCGAGAGCACCGGCGCGGGTGCCGTCGCGGTCATCGCCGTACTGGCTCCCGTCCTTTCCGGAACCGCCGCGGCGATCTTCCTGCTCGTCGGCTACATCCTGAAGACCCTGAGCCCCGGACAGGCCTTCGCCCAGACCATGCTCACCGCCGGGTGGGTGTTCGGCGCGGTGACCGCGGCCACCATCCTCGTCGCCGCCGTCGGACTGCTCCTCACCGCCCTGCGCAACAGCACCTCGCCGCAGGCCCAGGCACTGGACGCGGCACACCGGGAACTGGACAGCGCCAGAGAGGCCTGGCGGGACGCCCTGCTGGAGCGCGGCATCCTGCCGTTCCTCAGGGAGGCGCTCGCCGAGCCCGGACCGGCCCCCGTGCACCGCACGACCTCGCCGGCCCCGCGCGGCCGCATGCCCCGTCTGGGATACGACCGTCCCGGTTTCAGCAGCCCTGACGACGGCACCCAGTCCGGCCGGCCGAGCTTCACCAGCCCCGACTACACGAGCCCGGACTTCGGCGGCCCGGAGCACCAGCCCGAGTAGCCCCGCGGCAGCCCGGACACGGCTCGCGCCCCGGCCGACGCGGGCCCGACCGGGCCCACCGGTGCGCCGCCGCCCAGGCCGGCCGAGGCGGCCGTGCCCGGCGGCACCGGAACACCTGTGGGCGCGGCCCCGGGCAGTGCCCATGGCGCACCACGGGCGGCACCGCCAGGGGTGAGCCGTCAGTCGGCGATCGGCAGGTACACCCTGTTCCCGCTCGCCGCGAACTCCTGCGACTTCTGAGCCATGCCCTCCTCGATCTCGGCCCGGCTGCCACCGTGTTCGCGGCGGATGTCCTGCGAGATCTTCATGGAACAGAACTTCGGCCCGCACATGGAGCAGAAGTGGGCGGTCTTGGCCGGCTCGGCCGGCAGGGTCTCGTCGTGGAACTCCCGTGCCGTGTCCGGGTCCAGGGCGAGGTTGAACTGGTCCTCCCACCGGAACTCGAAGCGGGCGTCGGACAGTGCGTCGTCCCATTCCTGGGCGCCCGGGTGACCCTTGGCGAGGTCGGCCGCATGCGCGGCGATCTTGTAGGTGATGACGCCGGTCTTGACGTCGTCACGGTTGGGCAGGCCCAGGTGCTCCTTGGGTGTGACGTAGCAGAGCATCGCCGTGCCCCACCAGGCGATCATCGCGGCGCCGATGCCGGAGGTGATGTGGTCGTACGCCGGCGCGATGTCCGTGGTCAGCGGGCCGAGCGTATAGAACGGGGCTTCATCACAGATCTCCTGCTGAAGGTCGATGTTCTCCTTGATCTTGTGCATCGGGACGTGTCCCGGGCCCTCGATCATCGTCTGTACGTGGAAACGCCTGGCGATCCGGTTGAGTTCCCCGAGCGTCCTCAACTCAGCGAACTGCGCCTCGTCGTTGGCGTCCGCGATCGAACCCGGACGGAGCCCGTCACCCAGCGAGTACGTGACGTCGTAGGCGGCGAGGATCTCGCACAGCTCCTCGAAGTTCTCGTACAGGAAGGACTCCTTGTGGTGCGCCAGGCACCACGCGGCCATGATCGAGCCACCGCGCGAGACGATGCCGGTCTTGCGGTTGGCGGTGAGCGGCACGTACGGCAGCCGGACGCCCGCGTGGACGGTCATGTAGTCCACACCCTGCTCGGCCTGCTCGATGACCGTGTCCTTGTAGATCTCCCAGGTCAGTTCCTCGGCCTTGCCGTCGACCTTCTCCAGGGCCTGGTAGAGCGGCACCGTGCCGATGGGGACGGGGGAGTTGCGCAGCACCCACTCGCGGGTGGTGTGGATGTTGCGGCCGGTGGACAGGTCCATGACCGTGTCGGCACCCCAACGGGTCGCCCAGGTCATCTTCTCCACCTCTTCTTCGATGGAGGAGGTCACCGCGGAGTTGCCGATGTTGGCGTTGACCTTCACCAGGAACCGCTTGCCGATGATCATCGGCTCGATCTCCGGGTGGTTGACGTTGGCCGGCAGCACCGCCCGGCCTGCCGCGATCTCCTCGCGGACCACCTCCGGAGAAACGTTCTCCCGGATGGCCACGTACTCCATCTCCGGGGTGATCTCGCCCCGGCGGGCGTACGCGAGCTGCGTCACCGCCTCGCCGCTCCGGCCCCGCCGCGGCTGGCGCGGCCGTCCGGGGAAGACCGCGTCCAGGTTGCGCAGCCCACCGCGAGGTGAGGTGTGCTTGATCCCGTCGTCCTCGGGACGGACGGGACGGCCCGCGTACTCCTCGGTGTCACCGCGGGCGATGATCCAGTTCTCCCGCAACGGCGGCAGGCCCCTGCGGACATCGGTGTCGACGAGTGGATCGGTGTACGGGCCCGACGTGTCGTACAGCGTGACCGACTGCCCGTTGGTGAGGTGCACCTGACGGACCGGCACGCGCAGGTCGGGGCGCGAACCCTCGACGTACGCCTTGTGCCATCCGATGGACTTCCCGGCCTCCTGGGACTTCTCGTCCTGAGCGGAGGCAGGCGTGCGTGCGTCCTTGTTGGTCATGAGACCTACTCCCTACGCCGGCATTACCCGGTAACAGGTTCGGCGGTCGACGCAGCGGTTTCCGTTTGGCGGCATTCCGCGCGGAACGTCGCTTGTTCCACGTGAAACATCGCACGTACGGAGGTCAGCGCCCTCTCAGCCCGGTGCTCCGAGCTCCCGCGTGTGCAAAGGTGCCTCCACGCTAGCGTCATTTGTGGCGCGGTGAACAGTGGGCCCCCTGCCGCTGTTGCAATGATCAGGCGGTGACCCGGATGCAGCAGTACCCCTATCGGCCGCCCGAGCCGCACCAACGACCGAGCTCCGGACAGGGCGACGACCACGTCTCCGAGCGGGAAGGCGGCCGGTACGACGGCCCCGGTGACGGCCACGGTCGGGCACTCGGTCACAGCCACGGGCACCGGCGTGGGAACGACCACGGACACGGGCACAGCCACAGCCATGGGCCCGCCGCCCCTGTCTCCAAGCATCTGCGCAAGGTCATCGCCGCGATCCTGGTCCCGTTCACCGTTGCAGTTGTCGTCGGCCTGGTGGTGCTCTGGCCCGGGGGAGCCCCGTCCCACAAGCGCAGCGGCGTCGGCTTCGACCGGCAGACCCAGCAGGCGACGGTCACCAGGGTCGTCGAGGTGAGCTGCACGTCGGTGAACGCCTCCGGTGGCGCCCCGACCGGTGACACCTCCACCGCCCAGGGCACGTCTGCGGGGCAGGAGGTGAAGGGAAGCTGCAAGAAGGCGACCGTCCGGGTCGACACCGGTAAGGACAAAGGCCGTACGTTCACCGAGATCGTGCAGCCCGACCAGACCCGCCAACTGCGCCAGGGCGAGCAGGTGGTGGTCGCCTACGAGCCCTCGGCGCCGAAGGACCTGCAGTACTCGGTGACCGACGTGAATCGGAAACTCCCCGTCGGACTGCTGGCGGGGATCTTCGCGCTCGCCGTCGTGGTGGTCGGCAGGCTGCGCGGCGTGATGGCGCTGGTCGCCCTGGCCGTCAGCTTCCTGGTGCTGACCCTGTTCATCCTGCCGGCGATCCTGCAGGGTGCGAACCCGCTGCTCGTTGCC
>NZ_JAJHNP010000021.1 GCF_020819595.1 Streptomyces barringtoniae | reverse complement strand
CGGGTTTGTCTTCCCGGCCGCTGGGCCGTTCCGACGAGTGAGACTTTAGCGGATTCCGTGCTCCCGAGCTAATCGGGGCTGCGTCCTTTCGAACGCGGATTCCTCATTCCGTAAATACGCATGACAAAGCAGCCGAAGCCGAGGCGTCGATTGCTGGTTGGTACTTGCGGAGTGGCTGTCCGGGGACCGACCAAGGTCGGCGCTCACGTCGGACAACTCGGAGAACACTACGGATCGGCGTGTCGTGTGTCAACTCTGGTGCCGGGAGCACTCCGGAGGCGTACTCTGGGCGGCATGACGACGCGTACGTGTACCCAGTTCTGGTGGGCCGCCTGACGGCGGCCGCGCTCACGTATGCATCCAACGGCCGCCGCTTCGGCGGCCGTTCTCGTATCTCCCCCGGACTCCGGGGGCCGGCCGCAGGAGCGGCGGTCCCGACCAGGAGGTGGAGTGGAGATGAAGCGGGTCTTCAGCGGGATTCAGCCGACCGGGAACCTGACGCTGGGCAACTACCTGGGAGCCCTGCGGCGCTGGGTCGAGACGGACCAGCACCGGGCCGACTCGGTGTTCTGCGTCGTGGATCTGCACGCGCTGACGGTGGACCAGGATCCGGCGCGATTGCGCAGGCTCAGTCGGCAGACGGCGACGCTGATGCTGGCGGCCGGGCTGGATCCGGAGGTGTGCACCGTGTTCCTGCAGAGCCATGTCGACGAGCACACGAGGCTGTCGTACCTGCTGGAGTGCGTGGCGACCGACGGTGAGATGCGCCGGATGATCCAGTACAAGGAGAAGACCGCGAAGGTGCGGGAGCGCGGCGGGACCGTGCGGCTGTCGCTGCTGACGTATCCGGTGCTGATGGCGGCGGACATCTTGGGGTACGGCGCGGACGAGGTGCCGGTCGGGGACGACCAGGTGCAGCACGTCGAGCTCGCGCGGGATCTGGCGGTGCGGTTCAACCAGCGGTTCGGGCACACGTTCGTGGTGCCGAAGGCGACTCGGCCGGCGGTCGCGGCGCGGGTGATGAATCTGCAGAACCCGACGGCGAAGATGGGGAAGTCGGACGACTCGGGGCTGGGGGTCGTCCATCTGCTCGACGAGCCGGACGACGTGCGCAAGAAAGTCATGCGCGCGGTCACCGACAGCGGGCGGGACGTGGCGTACGACCCGGAGGGGCGGCCGGGGGTCGCCAATCTCCTGGAGATTCTCGCTGCGTGCACGGGCGGGAACCCTGAGTCACTGGCAGACGTTTACGACTCGTACGGCGCCTTGAAGAAGGACACCGCGGAGGCGGTGGTGGAGGTCCTCGGGCCCGTGCAGGCCAGGCACAGGGAGCTGTGCGCGGATCCTGCCTATGTGGAGGGGGTGCTGCGGGATGGTGCGCAGAAGGCGAGGGCGATGGCCCGGCCGACCGTCGACGCGGCCTACCGGGCGATCGGGCTGTTGCCGCCGGTGTTCGAGACGGCGTTGAGCGGGGCCGGGCATTAGGGCCTGCCCGGGTGGACTCGGGTGAGTTAGCGCGGTCTCGGGCGGAGTTGTGGGCTCGTGCGTGCGGGGGCGGGCGGCTGCCGGTGAGCCGTCGCCCCCGGCGCCGGGTCAGTCCTTCTTGCCGGAGGCGAGTTCGCGGCTGCGGTCGCGGGCGGCTTCGAGGGCGGCGATGAGGGCGGCTCGTACGCCGTGGTTCTCCAGTTCGCGGATGGCGTTGATCGTGGTGCCCGCCGGGGAGGTGACGTTCTCACGGAGCTTGACGGGGTGTTCCCCGCTGTCGCGGAGCATCACGGCGGCGCCGATCGCGGACTGGACGATGAGGTCGTGTGCCTTGTCGCGGGGCAGGCCGAGCAGGATGCCCGCGTCGGTCATGGCCTCTACCAGGTAGAAGAAGTACGCGGGTCCCGAGCCGGACAGGGCGGTGCAGGCGTCCTGCTGGGTCTCGGGGACGCGGAGTGTCTTGCCGACGGCACCGAAGATCTCCTCGGCGTGCGCGAGGTGCTGCTCGGTGGCGTGGCTGCCGGCGGAGATGACCGACATGGCCTCGTCGACGAGGGCGGGGGTGTTGGTCATGACGCGGACGACCGGGGTGCCTGCGGTCAGGCGCTCCTCGAAGAAGGAGGTGGGGATGCCGGCGGCGCCGCTGATGACGAGGCGGTCGGCGGGGACGTGCGGGGCGAGCTCGTCCAGGAGGGCGCCCATGTCCTGCGGCTTGACCGTGAGGATGAGGGTGTCGGCGGTCTTGGCGGCCTCGGTGTTGGTGACCGGGCTGACTCCGTAGCGAGTGCGGAGTTCTTCGGCGCGTTCGGGGCGGCGGGCGGTGACCAGGAGGTCGGCGGGGGCCCAGCCGGCCCGGATCATTCCGCTGAGCAGGGCTTCGCCGATCTTGCCGGTGCCGAGGACTGCGACTTTCTGGCTCATGGGGTCATCCTCGCACCGGGCCGTGAGGGTGCGGGTGCTTGTCCGGCAGGCGGAACACGGGCCGGAGGCCGTCCCGTGCCGTGGGATCGGCGAAGCGCGATCAGGCCGTACGGCGCCGGAGGGTGGCCGCGCCCAGGACCAGGACCAGCAGCGCGCAGCCGGCCACGATCAGGACGTCGCGGACGAAGGTCGCGGTCATGTCGGTGTGGTGCAGGACCTGGTTCATGCCGTCGACGGCGTACGACATCGGCAGGACGTCGGAGATGCCCGTGAGGACGGGGTGCATGTCGGACCGGGGAGTGAACAGGCCGCAGAGGAGGAGCTGGGGGAAGATCACCGCGGGCATGAACTGGACCGCCTGGAACTCCGAGGCGGCGAAGGCCGAGACGAAGAGTCCGAGGGCCGTGCCGAGCAGGGCGTCGAGGAGGGCGACGAGGAGCAGCAGCCAGGCGGAGCCGGTGACATCGAGGCCGAGCACCCACAGGGCGAGGCCGGTGGCGAGGGCCGACTGGACGATGGCGAGCGCGCCGAAGGCGAGGGCGTAGCCGGCGATGAGGTCGGCCTTGCCCAGGGGCATGGCGAGGAGGCGTTCGAGGGTGCCGGAGGTGCGTTCGCGCAGGGTGGCGATGGAGGTGACCAGGAACATCGTGATCAGCGGGAAGATGCCGAGCAGGGATGCGCCGATGTTGTCGAAGGTGCGGGGGCTGGCGTCGAAGACGTAGCGCAGCAGGATCAGCATCACGCACGGGACGACGATCATCAGCGCGATGGTGCGCGGGTCGTGGCGGAGCTGACGCAGGACCCGGCCCGCGGTGGCGGTGGTGCGGCCGGCGTTGATGACACCGGTCGGGGCCGGGGCGGGCGTGGTGCTGGTGATGGTCGTCGTGCTCATCGGGTGCTCTCCTTGGGTCGGGCTGCCGCGGCTGCCTCGTCGACGAGGTGGAGGAAGGCGGCCTCGACGGTGTCGCCGCCGGTGCGGGTGCGCAGGGCGTCCGGGGAGTCGTCCGCGAGGATCTCGCCCTCGCGCATCAGGAGGAGGCGGTGGCAGCGCTCGGCCTCGTCCATGACGTGGGAGGAGACGAGGAGGGTGGCGCCGCGGGTGGCGGCGATGTCGTGGAAGAGGTTCCACAGGTCGCGGCGCAGGACGGGGTCGAGGCCGACGGTGGGTTCGTCCAGGACGAGGAGTTCGGGGGCGCCGAGCAGGGCCACGGCCAGTGAGACGCGGTTGCGCTGGCCGCCGGAGAGGTTGCCGGCGAGGGCGTCGGCGTGGCTGGTGAGGTCGACGTCGGTGATGGCTTGGGTGACGTGTTCGTGGCGTCGTTCGGCGGCTGCGCGGCCGGGGTCGAGGATCGCGGCGAAGTACTCGAGGTTCTGGCGGACGGTCAGGTCGTCGAAGACGGAGGGGCTCTGGGTGACATAGCCGATGCGCGAGCGCAGGGCGGGGTGGCCGGCAGGGTGGCCGAGGACCTGAAGGGTGCCGTTGACCTTGGCCTGAGTGCCCACGATCGAGCGCATGAGGGTCGACTTGCCGCAACCGGAAGGGCCGAGCAGGCCGGTGACCTGGCCGCGGGGAACGGCGAAGGTGAGGTGGTGGAGGACGGTGCGGGGGCCGCGGACGACGGTGAGGTCGTGGGCTTGGAGGGCCGCGGTGGCGGGCTGCGGCGGTGGGTCCGGCACGTAATTCATCATGCGATGAATAATGTGCCTGGAGGGCCCCCGCGTCAAGGGGCCTGCCGGGCATATGCGGAAGCCGCGTCCGGGCGCGCAGACGGAAGCGGCGGCCGGGACGAACCCGGCCGCCGCTCCGAGCGACGCCGCTGATCAGGGCTTGGTGGCGACGAGCAGAAGCACGTCGTAGGTCTCCTCGACCATGCCGTCCGGGAAGGCCTTCAGCAGATGGGCGCGCTCCTCTTCCAGGAAGGCGGTCCTGCGGTCCTCGGGCGTGAGGAGGAACGCCGAGTGGCTGCCGATGTTCGCGAGGTGGGTGTCGATCGTGACGCGGCGGCTCCAGCGGATCTCCCGGCGGGCGAAGCGCAGCCGCCCACTGGGGTCGGCCAGTTCGGTGCGGCTGCCCTTGCGCTTCTCGGCCGCGACGTCCACACCGAGGAAGCGGCCGATGCGAAGGGCGGCCTCGGCGACCCACTCGACGTCCAGGGCATCACCGTTCCACCACAGTGCCAGCGCGCCGCCCGGCCGCAGCACGCGTAGCGCCTCCGGCACCGAGCGGGCGGTGTCGGTCCAGTGCCAGGCCTGGGCGTAGGTGATGAAGTCGGCCTGCGCGTCGGCGATGGGGAGGGCGTTGCCGTTGCCACGGACGATCGGCAGCTGCGGCAGCCCCCGGCGGAACTCGGCGGTCATGCCCTCACCGGGTTCGACGGCGAGCACGTCGGCGCCGCGGGCCCGCAGGAGGGCGGTCGCAATACCGGTACCGGCCCCGACGTCCACGACCCTGGCACCGGACAGCGACCGGCCGGCCAGTTCCTCGATGGTGTCGAAGAGGGCGGGCGGGTAGGAGGGGCGGTTCGCGGCGTACTGGGCGGCGGCGGAGTTGAAGGAGTGCGCGCGGGACATGGTCGAGGGTGGCGGTGAGGACGGTTGCGTCACGGTCATACGGCCATGGTGGAGGCGGCGGGGAGGTGACGGCAGCGGGTTTTCGGGCGGGACGGACCCGGAGGGCTGGCGGGATGAGGGGGACGGACCCGGGCGGCCGGCCGGAGGAGGAGGAGGAGGAGGGCGGGTCACCGGCGCCCTTCACCTGACCGCCGAGAGCCCCTCACCCATGCCGCTCCTTCTGACCACCCGGATCAGGTGTCAGCGGCGCCGCTTCTTCTTCGACGGGTTGCCGGTGCGGCGGGAGGTCCGGCGGTCGTACTCCTCGCGGGCCTTGTCGTACTCCTCGCGGTGCAGCTTCTCGCCCGGGGCCTCGGTGAGGGACCGGAAGAAGTAGGCGAGGAGGGAGCCGACGAAGCCGATGGCGAGCAGGCCGCGCAGGGAGGCCTGGCGCTGCGGGTCGTGGCGCTTGCCGAAGCCCTCCCAGGTGTTGCGGAAGGCGAGCGCGCTGCAGATCGCGAACATGGCGATGATCAGCACGGTGACGAAGGAGCCGGTGTCGGCTATCTGGAGGCCCTCGTAGGCGAGGCGGAGGACGAGGCAGGAGGCGACGGCTGCGGCGAGGGAGCCGACGGCGACGCCGGCGCGTCGGGCCGCGTAGCCGTTGTCGTGGTTCACCCAGGTCGTGCCGAAGAAGCGCAGGGGCTCGGGGCGGGGGCGGCCGCTCGAGGCGCTTCGGTCGGCGCCGTCTGGGGAGCCCGCCGGGGTGTCCGGGGTGCCGGTTTCGTCGCTCACGGAACGATTATGGCGCCGGGCCGGGGCGGGCTCCCGGTGGGGTCAGCCGCAGCGCGGGGCGATGTAACCGTCGCTGCCGGTCTGGACGTAGGCGTCGGACACGAACTCGGCGTTGTCGATGTTGTCCCAGATGTTCGTCGTGCCGTACGGGCCGCTGACCGTGGTGCCCGGGGTCTGGCAGAAGATCGGGACCTTCGCCCCTTCGGCGAGGACACGGACGATGTTGTAGCTGGTGCCGGGGCCGCTGCGGACGTTCAGGCGCACGCCCGGGGCGACGGAGTAGTAGCGCAGCGAGGTGGTAGCGGCCTCTTCGGCATGGTCGATGGACATGAAAGCCCCCCGTTCGACCCCATGGACGCCATGGGGTCCTCTCGATTCCCGCGAAACTGGAACGAGCCGCGGAACACCTGTGCGCGACTCGCGCGCGAAGGCTAGCAAGCCGCCTCTGTCTCGCACGAGTCATCGACTAGGCTCCGTGCGTCGCGCGCGCGGACGAACAGCACGGGGGTGGTCGCATGACGCCACGCAGGAACACGGGAGCGGGCGCGGAAGCGGAACTTCCCGAGTACGCCGGTCACTACCGCCTGGAGTCACGCCTGGGTTCGGGTGGCATGGGGGTCGTACACCTGGCCCGGAGCACTTCCGGGATGAAGCTCGCGGTGAAGGTCGTACACGCCGAGTTCGCCCGGGATCCCGAGTTCAGGGGCCGTTTCCGGCAGGAGGTGGCGGCCGCTCGCAAGGTGAGCGGGGCCTTCACGGCGCCGGTGGTCGACGCCGACCCGGACGCGGAACGGCCCTGGATGGCCACGCTGTTCATTCCGGGCCCGACCCTCTCCGACGAGGTGAAGCGGAACGGGCCGATGGATTCGGCTCAGTTGCGCCGGCTGATGGCGGGGCTGGCCGAGGCGCTGCGCGACATCCACCGGGTGGGGGTCGTGCACCGGGACCTGAAGCCGAGCAACGTCCTGCTCGCCGAGGACGGACCGAAGGTCATCGACTTCGGCATTTCCCGGCCGAAGGACAGCGAACTGCGCACCGAGACCGGCAAGCTGATCGGCACGCCGCCCTTCATGGCACCCGAGCAGTTCCGGCGGCCGCGCGAAGTGGGGCCCGCCGCCGACATCTTCGCGCTCGGCTCGGTGCTGGTGCACGCGGCGACCGGGCGGGGGCCCTTCGACTCCGACAGTCCGTATGTCGTCGCCTACCAGGTCGTGCATGACGAGCCCGACCTCACCGGCGTACCGGAGGGCCTCGCTCCGCTGGTGCTGCGGTGCCTCGCCAAGGAGCCGGAGGACCGGCCGACCCCGGATGAGCTCATGCGGGAACTGCGGTCGGTGGCGGCCTCGTACGACACGCAGGCGTTCATACCGGCGCAGCGGTCGGGCGAGGGGACGGCCCCGGGGTCCCGCGCCGAGGAGGCCGGGCGGCCCGCGCCGTCGGCCGGGCGGCGTGCCGGAAGAAGGGTGATCGTGGGCGCCGGGGCGCTCGGGCTCGTCGTGGTCGCCGCGTTGGCCTCGGTTCGGCTGGCGGGGGGCGGCGAGCCCACGCCGGACGGCACGAACCCGCACACCAAGGCAGCCGCGTTCAGTGCCTGGAAGGCCAGGCCGGCGGCCGGGGCATCGGGGATGGCGCAATGCTCCTACGGCGCGGGCAGGTTGCTGTGCGGGCGGCCCGGCGAGGTCTTCGCCCTTTCCCCGGCCGGCGGAGAACTGCTGTGGCGGCGCTCGGTCGGCACCACCTCCGCCGGCGGACCGCCGGTCGTCTCGGCCGCGCTCGTGCAGCCCTACACGGGAGGCGGATCGCAGCTCGCGGCGCTCGACCCGCGCTCGGGCAGGGAGGTCTGGAAGCGGCGCCTGGCCCCGGGCACGATGGTCCGGTACACGGACCGGACGGCCCTGCTCACCGAAGCCGACGGAAAGGTCACCGGCGTCGACAGCGCCTCCGGCGAGGCCAGATGGAGCCGCCGTATCCCCGGTCAGCCGCGGCCGTCCTTCGTCTCGTTCCCCGGCGACCCGCTGGCGTACGCGACGAGCACGTCGGCCGACGGTTCGAGCACACAGGTCTCCGCCGTGGATCCGCGGAGCGGTGCCATACGGTGGCAGGCGCGCCTGGCGTCGACGCTGGAACTCTTCGGAAGCGGCGGCGGCTCCGTCTTCTTCCTCTCCGTCGACAGTGTCTACGGGGAAGCGAAGGCCGTCGTCCGCTACACCCCCGCGAACCGGTCGACACGCCGCGTGGCACTGCCGCTGGCGAGCGCGGACGCGCACGCCACCGTGCACGGGAACGTCGTGTACCTCCTCGCCACGGGCGGGTCTCTCGAAGCCGTGGACATGGGCGCGCGGAAGCAGCTGTGGCGGGTGGAGACCTCGGTGAGCCGCGGTTCGGCACCGGTCGCCGACGGCAGGTACGTGTACTTCACCGCGGGTGACGGGAGGCTTCTGGCCGTCAGCGCCCGTACGGGGGCTCTCGTGGGGCAGACCCCCGCGCGTCTGGGCTCGGACTCGGCCCGGGTGATGAGCGCGCCTGCCACGCCCGTGCTCGACGGCAACCGCGTCTACGCCACCGCCCCCGACGGAACCGTCTTCGCCGTTGCTTCGCGCGATCCGTCCGGCTGGTGACACGCAACGGGGCCGTCCTCGTCCAGGAGGCGGCCCCGTCGGTCGTACGGCTTCTCAGCCCAGCTTGGTCACGTCCCGCACCGCGCCCTTGTCGGCGCTGGTGGCCATCGCGGCGTAGGCGCGGAGGGCGGCGGAGACCTTGCGGTCGCGCTTCCCGGGGGCGTAGACGCCGTTGAGGGCCTGGTCGCGGCGGGCGAGTTCGGCCTCGTCGACGAGCAGCTCGATGGTGCGGTTCGGGATGTCGATGCGGATGCGGTCGCCGTCCCGGACCAGGGCGATGGTGCCGCCCGAGGCCGCCTCGGGGGAGGCGTGGCCGATGGACAGGCCCGAGGTGCCGCCGGAGAAGCGGCCGTCGGTGATCAGGGCGCAGGACTTGCCCAGGCCGCGGCCCTTCAGGTACGAGGTCGGGTAGAGCATCTCTTGCATGCCGGGGCCGCCCTTGGGGCCCTCGTAGCGGATGACGACGACGTCGCCGTCCTTGACCTCGTGGGTGAGGATGCGCTGGACGGCCTCCTCCTGGGACTCGCAGACGACCGCCGGGCCCTCGAAGGTCCAGATCGACTCGTCCACGCCGGCCGTCTTCACCACGCAGCCGTCGACCGCCAGGTTGCCCTTGAGGACCGCCAGGCCGCCGTCCTTGGAGTACGCGTGCTCGACCGAGCGGATGCAGCCGCCCTCCGCGTCCTCGTCCAGCGCCTCCCAGCGCTCGGACTGGGAGAAGGCCTCGGCGGAGCGGACGCAGCCGGGAGCGGCGTGCCACAGCTCGACCGCCTCGGGGGACGGGGAGCCGCCGCGGACGTCCCAGGTCTTCAGCCAGTCGGCCAGCGACGGGCTGTGGACGGCGTGGACGTCCTCGTTGAGCAGGCCCGCGCGGTGGAGTTCGCCCAGCAGGGCCGGGATGCCGCCGGCGCGGTGCACGTCCTCCATGTAGTACGTGCGGTTCTTCGCGACGTTGGGCGCCACCTTCGCCAGGCACGGCACCCGGCGGGAGACGGCGTCGATCTGCTCCAGGCCGAAGGGGACGCCCGCCTCCTGGGCGGCGGCCAGCAGGTGGAGGATCGTGTTGGTGGAGCCGCCCATCGCGATGTCCAGGGCCATGGCGTTCTCGAAGGCCTGGAAGGTGGCGATGTTGAGCGGGAGGACCGTGTCGTCGTCCTGCTCGTAGTAGCGGCGGGTGAGGTCCATGACCGTGCGGGCGGCGTCGACGTAGAGCTGCTTGCGCGCGGTGTGCGTGGCGAGGACCGAGCCGTTGCCGGGCAGGGACAGGCCGATCGCCTCGGTCAGGCAGTTCATCGAGTTGGCGGTGAACATGCCGGAACAGCTGCCGCAGGTCGGGCAGGCGTTCTCCTCGATCCGGAGGATGTCCTCGTCGGAGATCTTCTCGTTGACGGCGTCGGAGATCGCGTCGACCAGGTCGAGCGTGCGGACCGTGCCGTCGACCAGGGTGGCGCGGCCGGACTCCATCGGGCCGCCGGAGACGAAGACCGTCGGGATGTTCAGGCGCAGGGCGGCCAGCAGCATGCCCGGGGTGATCTTGTCGCAGTTGGAGATGCAGACCAGGGCGTCGGCGCAGTGGGCCTCGACCATGTACTCCACCGAGTCCGCGATCAGGTCGCGGGAGGGCAGGGAGTACAGCATGCCGCCGTGGCCCATGGCGATGCCGTCGTCCACGGCGATCGTGTTGAACTCGCGCGGGATGCCGCCCGCCTCCTTGATCGCCTCGCTGACGATCCGGCCGACCGGCTGGAGGTGGGTGTGGCCCGGCACGAACTCGGTGAAGGAGTTCGCGACCGCGATGACCGGCTTCCGGCCGATGTCCGCACCGGGTACACCGGAGGCGCGCATAAGGGCGCGGGCGCCCGCCATGTTGCGGCCGTGGGTGACTGTGCGGGACCTCAGCTCGGGCATCGTCGCTCGCTCCTCGAATGACCATCTGGCAATGAGTCCAGAGAGTTCTGGCTGTCTACGAGACTACGCCGCCGCTCCAAGGACTGGACACGGTTGTCCGGAATACGGGACGGGCGTTTCACCTGTCCGTCGGGAAGCCGGCCGGGGAGGTCACCGGTCCGTGAGGTGGTGCTGTACGACAGGGGCGACGCGCGCGATGATCTGCTCCAGGTCCGCCGACGCCAGCGGCTCCAGTTTGATCACGTAACGCATCATCGCCGCACCCACCAGCTGCGCGGCGGCCAGCTCCGCGCGCAGTTCCGGGTCCGGCAGATCCACCTGGGCGGCGACACGGCGCAGCAGCTGGGAGGCGATCAGGCGGCGGAACACGGCGGCGGCGGTCTCGTTGTTGACGGCGGACCGGACGATCGCGAGGAGCGGCGTACGGGTCGTGGGGTTCTCCCAGACGCCGAAGATGAAGCGGGTCAGCCGCTCCCCCACCCCGTCCAGCGGGCCGGCGGCCAGCGCCTCGGGGGCGTGCAGCGCGGGTGCGAAGGCCACCGCGATCGCCGCCTCGAAGACCTGCTCCTTGGTGCCGAAGTAGTGGTGGACCAGCGCGGAGTCCACGCCGGCCGCCTTGGCGATACCGCGCACGGACGTCTTCTCGTAGCCCCGCTCGGAGAACTCCTCGCGGGCCGCGGCGAGGATGCGGTCACGGGTGTCACCGGACTCGGCACGCGGGGGGCGGCCTCTCCTGCGCGCGGTCGGCTCACGGGTCTCGTTCATCGCCGGGGCACCCGTACCGCCGACGCCAGGTGCTTGCGGGTGAAGGCCAGGGCCTCGGCGAGGTCGGCCTCGCGTTCGGCGCTGGACATCGCCCGCCGGGTGTTGACCTCGATGACGACATGGCCGTCGAACCCGGTAAGGGCCAGGTGTTCCAGCAGCTCGGCGCAGGGCTGCGTGCCGCGGCCCGGCACCATGTGCTCGTCCTTGGCCGAGCCCCGGCCGTCGGCGAGGTGGACGTGGCCGAGCCGGTCGCCCATGCGGTCGATCATCTCCAGGGCGTCCGCGCGGGCCGTCGCCGTGTGGCTGAGATCGATCGTGAAGTGCCGGTAGTCGTGCCGGGTGACGTCCCAGTCCGGGGCGTAGGCGAGCATCTCGCGGTCGCGGTAGCGCCAGGGGTACATGTTCTCGACGGCGAACCGTACGTCCGTCTCGTTCGCCATGCGCCAGATCCCGTCGACGAAGTCGCGCGCGTACTGCCGCTGCCAGCGGAAGGGCGGGTGTACGACGACGGTGGAGGCCCCCAGTTTCTCGGCGGCCGCCCGGGCCCGCTGCAGCTTGACCCAGGGGTCCGTCGACCAGACCCGCTGGGTGATCAGCAGGCAGGGGGCGTGGACGGCCAGGACCGGAATGCCGTGGTAGTCCGACAGACGGCGCAGCGCCTCGATGTCCTGGCTGACCGGGTCGGTCCACACCATGACCTCGACGCCGTCGTAGCCGAGGCGCGCGGCGGTCTCGAAGGCCGTCGCGGTGGACTCCGGGTACACGGAGGCCGTCGACAGCGCGATACGCACGTCCGTTGGTTCAGCCACGTCCGTCACCTTACGGTGTGCGGTGGTGCCGGTGTCGGGTGTCTATTCGCCGTTGTGAGCTTTGCCATTCGGGCGGGTGCGGCGTCGTCGTGGTCGCCGGCTCCACCCGGGTTCTCGGCTTCGACCGGACCCGGGGGACCCCCTCGCGGCGCAGCCGCATGTCGATACGGCCCCGCGCCCTTCCGGTGCGCTAATCGGACCCCATGTGATCAAGCCGCCGGAGGATCACGCCCTCGCGCAGGGCCCAGGGGCAGATCTCCAGGTTCTCCACCCCGAACAGGTCCATCGCCGCCTCGGCCACCAGCGCCCCCGCCAGCAGCTGGCCGGCGCGGCCGTCGGACACGCCGGGAAGCTCGGCGCGCTGCTCCACCGTCATGCCGGCCAGGCGCGGAACCCAGGCCTCCAGGGACTCTCGCTTGAGTTCGCGCTGGACGTAGAGGCCCTCGGCACTGCGGGCGGCGCCGGCGATACGGGCGAGCTGCTTGAAGGTCTTGGACGTGGCGACCACGTGGTCGGGGGCGCCGAAGCGGGTGAATTCGCCGACCGTGCGGGCGATCTCGGTACGGACGTGGCGGCGCAGGGCGCGCACGGCTTCGGGGGCGGGCGGGTCCCCGGGCAGCCAGCCCGCGGTGAGCCGGCCGGCGCCGAGCGGCAGGGAGACGGCGATGTCCGGCTCCTCGTCTATGCCGTAGGCGATCTCCAGGGAGCCGCCGCCGATGTCCAGGACCAGCAGCTTTCCGGCGGACCAGCCGAACCAGCGGCGGACGGCGAGGAAGGTCAGGCGGGCCTCCTCGGACCCGGCGAGGACCTGCAGTCGTACGCCGGTCTCCTCCTCCACGCGCGCGAGGACCTCGTCGGCGTTGGTGGCCTCCCGGACGGCGGAGGTCGCGAACGGCAGCAGGTCCTCGACGCCCTTGTCCTCGGCGGCCTGGAGCGCGTCCTGGACGACCGCGACGAGCTTGTGGATGCCGTCGTCGTCGATGGCACCGCTGTCGTCGAGCAGTTGGGCCAGCCGGAGTTCGGCCTTGTGCGAATGCGCGGGCAGCGGGCGCGCGCCGGGGTGTGCGTCCACCACCAGCAGATGCACCGTGTTCGAACCCACGTCCAGGACACCGAGTCTCATATACGGAACGCTACTGCCAGATCGTCCGCCGACGGTCCCCGGAGCGGTCCTCGGCCACTTACCCTGGACATGTGCCAAAGACGAAAAAGGCGAAGGACCACAAATCATCCAAGGGATCGAAGGATTCTGCGCAGGCGAAGGCGTCGTCCGTGTCCAAGAAGTCCACGAAGGCCCTGGAGGCCCGACAGGCCGCGCAGGCGAGCGACGAGAAGGGGCTCGACTTCGCGCGCGCCTGGGTGGAGTTTCCTGATCCTGCGGACGACGAACAGGTCTTCCGCTGTGATCTGACATGGCTGACCTCTCGCTGGAACTGCATCTTCGGCAGCGGCTGCCAGGGCATCCAGGCGGGCCGCGCGGACGACGGGTGCTGCTCGCTGGGCGCGCACTTCTCGGACGAGGACGACGAGAAGCGGGTCGCCGAGCATGTGGCACGGCTCACGCCGGACATCTGGCAGCACCACGCCGAGGGCACCCGCGACGGCTGGGTCTCCAAGGACGAGGAGGGCTCCCGCCAGACCCGCCCCTACCAGGGCTCCTGCATCTTCCAGAACCGGCCCGGCTTCGCCGGCGGCGCGGGCTGCTCGCTGCACATCCTCGCGCTGCGGGAGGGCCGGGAGCCGCTGGAGACCAAGCCGGACGTGTGCTGGCAGCTGCCGATCCGGCGGACCTACGACTGGATCGACCGCCCCGACGACACACGGGTCCTGCAGGTGTCGATCGGCGAGTACGACCGCCGGGGCTGGGGTCCGGGCGGCCACGACCTGCACTGGTGGTGCACCTCGGCGACCTCCGCACACGGCGCGGGCGAGCCGGTGTACGTCTCCTACCGGGCCGAGCTGACGGAACTCATGGGCAAGGCCGGTTACGACCGTCTGGCCGAGCTCTGCGAACAGCGACTGGCGTCCCAGCTGCCCCTGGTGGCCCCGCACCCCGCCGACCCCACCCCGTAACTCCACCACCAGCTCCTCCCCACCCGGGGCACCCAGCACGGACACCGGTACGGGCCTTGCCACCGGCCAGCCCCAGCCCCCAGCCCCCGCCCCCCGGACAGCCGGTCAGGCTCGGCGCACAGCCACTCCTCCCCCACCCGCCCCACAACTCACCCCTGGCTCCCGGACGGGCTCGGCGTATCGGTGGTGGACGGAGTCGGGGTCGGGGAGTCGGGGGGTGAGGTGGGGTCGGTCGGGGTGGACGGGGGGTCGGTCGGAGGGGTCGGTTGGGTGGAAGGGGGGTCGGTGGGGGGCGTGGTGGGCGGAGTGGGGGTGGAGGAGGTTGGCGGGGGCGTGGGGCGACGCGTGGGGGCCGTGCCGTAGCCGTCGATCGTGACCACCGTGCCGGCCGGGGAGATCGCCACCTGTGCGTGCCAGTGGCCGGACGGCTCGCGGAGGTGGTCGACGTACACCTTGATCGTCAACGTGTCGCCGGGGACGAGGGTTCCCGTGGACTGGCTGAGGTAGAGCCAGGACGCCGAGGTGGACGCGGACCAGTGGAGCGGGGAGGAGCCCGAGGCGGTGAGGGTGATCAGGGTGGTGTCGCCGTCGTTCGCCGCGCTGACGTCGAGCTGCCCGGTGCCCTTGTGACCCGCTCCGGTCACGCTGACGACCTCCACGGAGACGTCCGCCTTGCCGTCCTCTCCGATGCGCGGGCCGGGCTTCACGCTCGCGTTCCCGGCGTTCTCGTAGCCGCCGGCCGAGTCGCTGCCGAGGGCGTCGGGGCCCTGGGCCTCGCGTGCGGTGGCGGAGGGGCCGCCGCCCTCCCCGTCCGCCGTCGGCGCGCCCCGGTAGGCGGCCCACAGGGCGAGGACGGGGGCGGCCACGACCGTGGCGACGACCGTCGTCGTCACCGCACGCGCGCGTAGCCGGTCGCGGCGGGCCGCGCGGTCCTTGGGGTCCATCGGGAAGCCGCGCCGGTCGAAGCGGGGTGCCGCCGCGCCACGCGCGCGTGAGTGGTGCGTCAGGGCGACGTGCAGTGCCGCCCGGGGGGCCTCCAGGACGGGCAGCTCGGCCGGGGTGACCGTGGCGCCGGGCCAGCGGCCGGGCACGGCGCGCTCGGCAGTGCGGCGGCAGCGCGGGCAGTCGTCGACGTGGCGGACCAGTTCGCGGCGCAGGGCCGTGCTGAGGACCAGCCCGCTGTCCTCCGTGAGGTGGGCCACGCTCGGACAGCCGCCGGTCTCGACGACGGCGAGGGCCGCGCGGGTGCGCTCGACCTCGCAGGCGGCGGAGGCGAGCAGCTCGCGCGCCGCCGCCGGTTCCATGCCGAGGACGGCGGCGACCTCGTGCGGGGCCAGGTGGTGGCGGACGGCCAGCTCCAGGGCCTCGCGCTGCTCGGGGGTCGTACCGGCCGCCTCCGGCCAGGCGAGCAGCGCCAGTTCGCGGCGCCGCTGTTCCTGGGTCTCCGGGGCGACGGACGGTTCGGGGAGCCGGCTCCCGACCTGTCTGCCGGCCTGTTTCCCCGCTTGTTTCGCAGCCTGCTTCCCGGCCTGTTTCCCGGCCGCCGTGCGGCCCGCCGCGTGGGTGGCCTGACGTTTCTGCTTGGCCTCGGCCAGCTTGCGCAGGCACGCCCAGCGGGCCAGCGCGTACAGCCAGGCCCTGCGGTCGTCGGCGGCCTCCGGGACGCGGTGTCCGCGCCGCTCGGCCAGGGCGAGGACGTCGCCGAGGGCGGCGGTGGCCGCGTCGTGGTCGCACAGCACCGACAGACAGTAGGTGAACAGCCCGTCCAGGTACGGTTCGTAGCGCGCCGGCGGCCGCTGGGCGAGGGTGCGCGCGGCGGCACGGTCGCGCCCCTCTCTCACCTCGCGGGCCTCTCCTGCTTCGCGCCCCTCCCGCGCCGCTCGTGCTGCTCGCGCCTGGCCGCGCGCCCGGTGCGCGCCGACGGTGCGGGTGGTGGTCTCCGGACTACTGCTCATCACCCGTGCGACCGTAGGCGGCTGCGGAGTGCCCCTTCTTGAAGCTTGAGCACTTTTAATCCGTACGGGTGAAACGATCCCTCATAAGAGGACAGGAACCCTTTGTTCCGCGGCCGGTTTCCGACGGGTGGTGGCCGATACCGGTTCACCCACACACGGCCCGGGGATCCGTTGTCAGTGCCGCGGGCTACGGTTTCCGCATGGCTGCCCGTACCAAGACCACCAAGGACCGCCCGTCCTACCGCTGCACCGAGTGCGGCTGGCAGACGGCCAAGTGGCTCGGCCGCTGCCCCGAGTGCCAGGCCTGGGGCACGGTCGAGGAATACGGCGCGCCCGCGGTCCGTACGACGGCACCGGGCCGTGTCACCAACTCCGCGCTGCCCATCGGTCAGGTCGACGGGCGGCAGGCCACCGCCCGGACGACCGGCGTGCCCGAGCTGGACCGGGTGCTCGGCGGCGGCCTGGTTCCCGGCGCTGTGGTGCTGCTCGCGGGCGAGCCCGGCGTCGGCAAGTCCACGCTGCTGCTGGACGTGGCCGCCAAGTCGGCGAGCGCCGAGCACCGCACTCTCTATGTGACCGGCGAGGAGTCGGCGAGCCAGGTGCGACTGCGCGCGGACCGCATCGGCGCCCTCCACGACGAGCTCTATCTGGCCGCCGAGACCGATCTGTCCGCCGTCCTCGGCCACTTGGACGAGGTCAAGCCGTCCCTGCTGATCCTGGACTCGGTACAGACGGTCGCCTCCCCGGAGATCGAGGGCGCGCCCGGCGGTATGGCCCAGGTGAGGGAGGTCGCGGGCGCGCTCATCCGCGCCTCCAAGGAGCGCGGGATGTCCACGCTCCTCGTGGGCCACGTCACAAAGGACGGGGCGATCGCGGGCCCGCGCCTCCTCGAGCACCTCGTGGACGTCGTCCTGCACTTCGAGGGCGACCGGCACGCGCGCCTGCGCCTGGTGCGCGGTGTGAAGAACCGCTACGGCGCCACGGACGAGGTCGGCTGCTTCGAGCTGCACGACGAGGGCATCACGGGCCTTGCCGACCCAAGCGGACTTTTCCTGACCCGTCGTGACGAACCGGTCCCCGGCACCTGCCTGACCGTCACCCTGGAGGGCCGCCGCCCGCTGGTGGCCGAGGTGCAGGCGCTGACCGTCGACTCCCAGATCCCCTCCCCGCGGCGTACGACCTCGGGCCTGGAGACCTCCCGGGTGTCCATGATGCTGGCCGTCCTGGAGCAGCGCGGCCGGATCAGCGCGCTCGGCAAGCGGGACATCTACTCGGCGACGGTCGGCGGGGTGAAGCTGTCGGAGCCGGCCGCCGACCTCGCCATCGCCCTCGCGCTGGCCTCCGCCGCCAGCGACACCCCGCTGCCGAAGAACCTGGTCGCGATCGGCGAGGTGGGCCTCGCGGGCGAGGTCAGACGGGTCACGGGCGTGCAGCGCAGGCTCTCCGAGGCGCACCGGCTGGGCTTCACACACGCGCTCGTGCCGACCGATCCGGGCAAGGTGCCGGCGGGTATGAAGGTCCTGGAAGTCGCCGACATGGGGGACGCGCTGCGGGTGCTGCCGCGCTCCCGTCGACGAGAGGCCCCGCGGGAGGCGGAGGACCGCCGGTAGACTTTGCCCTGGTCTCGCCCGTCCGTACGAACCGAGTGCGGGTGCGGGAGCGCGTCAGAACCTGCGACCGGAGGAGTGCAGTGGCAGCCAACGACCGGGCAGCAGCTCCCGGAAAAATCGGTGGGAGTGCCGGTTCCGATGGCCTGATGCGCGCCTCGCTGAGCGCCGTGGCTCCTGGTACGGCCCTGCGTGACGGCCTGGAGCGCGTCCTGCGCGGGAACACCGGCGGGCTGATCGTGCTGGGCTCCGACAAGACGGTCGAGGCGATGTGCACGGGCGGGTTCGTCCTGGACGTGGAGTTCACCGCCACCCGGCTGCGGGAGCTGTGCAAGCTGGACGGCGGCATCGTGCTGTCGTCGGACCTGTCGAAGATCCTGCGCGCGGGCGTGCAGCTGGTGCCGGACCCGACCATCCCCACGGAGGAGACGGGCACCCGGCACCGTACGGCGGACCGGGTCAGCAAGCAGGTCGGCTTCCCCGTGGTCTCCGTCTCGCAGTCCATGCGCCTGATCGCCCTCTACGTCGACGGTCAGCGGCGCGTCCTGGAGGACTCGGCGGCGATCCTCTCGCGCGCGAACCAGGCACTGGCCACGCTGGAGCGGTACAAGCTGCGGCTGGACGAGGTGGCCGGAACCCTCTCGGCACTGGAGATCGAGGACCTGGTGACGGTGCGGGACGTGTCCGCCGTCGCACAGCGCCTGGAGATGGTCCGCCGCATCGCCACCGAAATCGCCGAATACGTGGTCGAACTGGGCACGGACGGTCGTCTTCTCGCGCTCCAGCTGGAGGAGTTGATCGCCGGGGTCGAGCCCGACCGTGAGCTGGTCGTGCGGGACTACGTCCCCGAGCCGACGGCGAAGCGGTCCCGCACGGTCGAGGACGCCCTCTCCGAGCTGGACGCGCTGACCCACGCCGAGCTGATCGAACTCGGGACGGTGGCGCGGGCGCTGGGGTACACCGGCTCGCCTGAGACCCTCGACTCCGCGGTGTCCCCGCGGGGCTTCCGCCTGCTGGCCAAGGTTCCGCGTCTGCCGGGAGCGATCATCGACCGGCTGGTGGAGCACTTCGGCGGCCTGCAGAAGCTGCTCGCCGCGAGCGTGGACGACCTGCAGACCGTGGACGGCGTGGGAGAGGCCCGGGCGAGGAGCGTACGGGAAGGCCTGTCGCGCCTGGCCGAGTCCTCCATTCTGGAGCGGTACGTCTGAAGTGGGGCCCGGCGCCTGCCGGCTCGGGGGGCGTATGCCGTCCGGCGGCAGGGGGTCCGTCGTGGTTGCTCGCGCCGCTTGGGCAGGCGACCTGCAGCTTCCTCAAGGGACGCGGGGTACTGCGCGATCAGCCCCGCTCAGCCGCTCCCGGCAACGAACCGTGCCGCCCGCCCCTCAGTCGGCCGACAGCACGAACGAAGCCTGCAGCTTGCCGAACCCCGGCGCCTTGGCCTCCAACAGATACGTGCCCGTCTTCGCGGAGGCCCCGGAGGGCGTGGCGCACTGGGGGGCGCTGGGCTTGCGGTCCCACTTCACGGTGTAGGTGATGCTCTGCCCCGCCGGCACCCGGAAGGGCAGGCTCCCCGCGCCCTGGGGACAGTCTGCCGACGACCAGATCACGGCGCTTCCGTCCGCCGACGTGATGGTCAACACCGCGCTCTTCGGCCCGAGATCGACCTTGCAGTCGGTGGACGAGCCGTTCTTCGCGGTGAGTTGGAAGGTCGGTGCCTGGTCCGGCGAGTAGGAGTTGTGCAGGCTCCGCAGGCTCAACGTCACTGCTGAGGAGGCGCAGTCGGGCAGCGTGGAGGACGCCGGAAGCGCGTCGCCCGTAACGACGTTGCCCCCGCCGGACGCCGTACCCGTTCCGCCGGCCGAGCCGTCACCGGACCCGGAGGAGCCCGTGTCGGAACCGCTGCCGCCGCCGGAACCGGAGTCGCTCCCACCGGAGTCGCCGCCGCCCGAGTCGTCGCGCCCGCCCGGGTGTTGGCTGATCGCGGGCCCGGACGAGGACGGCCCCGGAGTGATGGTGGGCGCGGGATTCTTGCCGTCGGACCCGCCGGCGTTCTGCTTGCCGCCCCCGCCGCCGCCGGCGGTGACGATCCACGTGATGAGCAGCGCCAACAGGGCCATCACCGACAGCAGTACGACCCTCCTTCGCCAGTAGATGGAGGAGGGAAGCGGCCCGACCGGATTGCGCAGAGATCCCACGGCGCAAACTGTACGAGAGAACCCCGTGCTTGCTTGCCCCACCCGCCGCGCGAGCACCAACTTTTCCGGATCATCATTCCGGCAACTGCCGTACCCCCCAAGGCGCTCCCATCTTCGCCACGGTGGGTGACCGTGCCGTCACCCGCCATGGGGGCCGAGCCGTGGCAGGATCGGAAGGCCATGACTGAGAAGCTGCACACCCCTGTGATCGCCTGGTTCGACGCCCACGCCCGCGACCTCCCCTGGCGCCGCCCGGAGGCGGGCCCGTGGGGTGTGATGGTCAGCGAGTTCATGCTCCAGCAGACCCCGGTCAACCGGGTGCTGCCCGTCTACGAGGAGTGGCTGGCCCGCTGGCCGCGCCCCGCCGACCTCGCGAAGGAGGCGCCGGGCGAGGCGGTGCGCGCCTGGGGCCGGCTCGGTTACCCGCGCCGGGCACTCAGGCTGCACGGCGCCGCGGTCGCCATAGCGGAACGGCACGGCGGCGACGTACCGACGGACCACGCGCAGCTGCTGGCACTGCCCGGCATCGGCGAGTACACGGCCGCCGCGGTGGCCTCGTTCGCGTACGGGCAGCGGCATGCGGTGCTGGACACCAATGTGCGCCGGGTCTTCGCGCGGGCGGTGACGGGCGTGCAGTACCCGCCGAACGCGACCACGGCCGCGGAGCGCAGGCTCGCCCGTGAGCTGCTGCCCGAGGACGAGCGGACGGCCGCACGCTGGGCCGCGGCCTCCATGGAGCTGGGCGCGCTGGTGTGCACGGCGAAGAACGAGGGGTGCGGGCGCTGCCCGATCGCCGCGCAGTGCGCCTGGCGGCTGGCCGGCAAGCCGGAGCACGCGGGGCCGCCGCGCCGCGGGCAGACGTACGCCGGTACGGACCGGCAGGTGCGCGGCAAGCTGCTCGCCGTACTGCGGGAGGCGCACGCGCCGGTGCCACACACGGCGTTGGACCGGGTGTGGCACGAGCCGGTGCAGCGCGCCCGCGCGCTCGACGGGCTCGTCGCGGACGGTCTGGTGGAGCCGCTGCCGGGCGGTCTGTATCGGCTGCCGCTCAGCTGACGGACAGCCAAGTCACAGCGACCGCCGCTCTGTTACGGCACCCACAGCCCGACAAAGGTGCACGTAAAGGGACATAACGGGCCACCTACTTACCCCGTTCCGGCTTCCGTTACACAACCGACGGATAGCCGATTGCTAGCCGCAGGCTGGTTCGGACAGCGCCGTGACAACCACTCCGTAGCTTCTTTTCCGTGCCCGGCAGACCACCGGACACGGGGAAAGCAAGCAGGACTTCAGGCAATGAGCCGGAGTGAACGGGGAACGGAGGCGGTTGATCATGGCGCAGGGCGAGGTGCTCGAATTCGAGGAGTACGTCCGCACCCGGCAGGACGCGCTGCTGCGCAGCGCGCGTCGGCTGGTCCCGGACCCGGTCGACGCCCAGGACCTGCTGCAGACGGCGCTGGTACGGACGTACGGCCGCTGGGAGGGCATCGCCGACAAGCGGCTCGCCGACGCCTATCTGCGCCGGGTCATGATCAACACCCGTACGGAGTGGTGGCGGGCGCGCAAGCTGGAGGAGGTCCCCACCGAGCAGCTGCCGGACGCGTCCGTGGACGACTCCACCGAGCAGCACGCCGACCGGGCCCTGCTGATGGATGTCATGAAAGTGCTCGCACCGAAGCAGCGCAGTGTTGTAGTACTGCGACACTGGGAGCAGATGTCCACTGAGGAGACGGCCGCGGCCCTCGGCATGTCGGCCGGTACGGTCAAGAGCACGCTGCACCGGGCGCTCGCCCGGCTCCGCGAGGAGCTGGAGGCCCGCGATCTGGACGCACGCGCGCTGGAGCGTGAGGAGCGGGAGCGTTGCGCGGCCTGACCGGGGCCGGGCCCGACCGGGCCCGGGGCAGTACACAGGCGGTGATCGCGGCGGGGGCCGCGCTCGCCGCCATCGCCCTTTTCGTCGCCGCGTGCGGCACCGGGGGCACCGGCACCCGGGACGAGGGCCCCGCGCACGCCACGGCGGTCGCGGGAGCCGTCTCCTCCCCCACGCCCAGCCCGACCCACACCTACCGCCGGGTCGACCCGGTCTCGCTGATCAAGCAGGACCCTGAGGTCTCCACGACGGTGAAGCGGGGTCTGAAGGCGTGCAGCGGCGACGACTACCCTGTCGACGTCACCTACGGCGATCTGACCCACGGATCCGTCAACGACGTCCTCGTCAACGTGATGACCTGCGGCGACTGGGTGGGCGTCGGCACATACGTGTACCGGGACGTCGGGGGCTCGTACAAGAATGTGTTCAAGGCGGAGGACTCTCCGGTCGTCGCGGAGATCGACGGCACCGACCTGACCGTGACCAAGCAGGTCTACGACACGGGCGACGCGGTGTCGAACCCGACCAAGGAGACCGTGATCAAGTACAGGTGGAGGACGGGCAGGTTCACCGAGCTGAACAGCCACGACACCTATTACAGCCAGGCCGGCGGCGATGCGGCCGCCGTGCCGGACAACTGACCGCCACACGCACACCACGAGGACTGAGAGCACCGGGATGGCAGACCAGACCCACGTCCTGTTCGTCGAGGACGACGACGTCATCCGCGAGGCAACCCAGCTCGCTCTGGAGCGCGACGGCTTCGCGGTCACCGCCATGCCCGACGGTCTGTCGGGCCTGGAGGCGTTCCGGGCGAACCGCCCCGACATCGCCCTGCTGGACGTGATGGTCCCCGGTCTGGACGGCGTCAGCCTGTGCCGTCGTATCCGGGACGAGTCGACCGTGCCGGTGATCATGCTGTCGGCGCGCGCCGACTCCATCGACGTCGTCCTCGGCCTGGAGGCGGGCGCCGACGACTATGTGACCAAGCCCTTCGACGGCGCCGTGCTGGTCGCGCGGATCCGGGCGGTGCTGCGCCGCTTCGGGCAC
Source organism: Streptomyces barringtoniae (assembly GCF_020819595.1). GTDB lineage: Bacteria > Actinomycetota > Actinomycetes > Streptomycetales > Streptomycetaceae > Streptomyces > Streptomyces barringtoniae. The sequence continues at coordinate 153,444 of NZ_JAJHNP010000021.1, read as the reverse complement.
GCGAGCGGCAACGACCGGAGCGAGGCGGCCGCGGACACGGTGACCGGTGGCGTGCTCACCTTCGGGGACCTGGAGATCGACACCGAGGGCATGGAGGTGCGCCGGGCCGGGCAGCCGGTCGGGCTCACCCCGACCGAGATGCGGCTGCTGCTGGAGTTCTCCTCGGCACCGGGCACCGTGCTCTCCCGTGACAAGCTGCTGGAGCGGGTCTGGGACTACGGCTGGGGCGGGGACACCCGGGTCGTCGACGTGCATGTGCAGCGGCTGCGCCAGAAGATCGGCCAGGACCGGATCGAAACGGTCCGCGGCTTCGGCTACAAGCTGAAGGCCTGAGCGGGGCGGCGGCATGCGGGGGATCCTTCGCTACCCGGTCCGGCGCATGGAGCGCGCCGGCCTGCACACCGGGCTCAGATGGAAGCTCAGCGCGGCGATCGCGCTGGTGGCCGGCCTGGTCGCGATCGCGCTGAGCCTGGTCGTGCACAACGCGGCCCAGGTCTCGATGCTCGACAACGCACGCGACCTGGCCAACCAGCGCGTCCAGTACGCACAGCACAACTACGAGGCGAGCCGGCGGCCGAACTTTCCCAACATCAAGCTCGACGACCCCCAACTGCCGGAGTCACTGCGCGAGAAGGTGGCGGACGGCAGGAAGGCCAGCGATGTCATCGACCACGACGGGGTGCCGGACATCTGGTCGGCCGTGCCGACGAAGGACGGGCGTGTGCTGTCCCTGCACACCCATATGCCGGACCGTTCCACGGATGTGATGAAGGACCTCGACCAGGCCCTGGTCATCGGATCCGTGGCGGTCGTGCTCGGCGGCAGCGCGCTCGGCGTGCTGATAGGCGGACAGCTGTCCCGGCGGCTGCGCAAGGCGGCGGCCGCCGCGAACCAGGTCGCCAAGGGGGAGACCGACGTCCGGGTGCGGGAGGCCATCGGCGGGGTCGTACGGGACGAGACCGACGATCTGGCGCGCGCGGTGGACGCCATGGCGGACGCGCTGCAACAGCGTCTCGAGGCCGAGCGGCGGGTCACCGCCGACATCGCGCACGAGCTGCGCACCCCGGTGACGGGCCTGCTCACGGCCGCCGAACTGCTGCCCCCCGGCCGCCCCACGGAACTGGTGCTGGACCGGGCGAAGGCGATGCGCACGCTGGTCGAGGACGTCCTGGAGGTGGCCCGCCTGGACGGCGCCTCGGAGCGGGCGGAGCTGCAGGACATCATGCTCGGCGAGTTCGTCACCCGGCGCGTGGCCGCCAAGGACCCGCAGATCGAGGTGCGGGTGGTGCACGAGTCGGAGGTCACCACCGACCCGCGCCGACTGGAGCGGGTGCTGTTCAACCTGCTCGCCAACGCCGCCCGGCACGGCAGGCCGCCGATCGAAGTGACCGTCGAGGGCCGGGTCATCCGGGTCCGCGACCACGGTCCGGGCTTCCCCGAGGAACTGCTCGCCGAGGGGCCGAGCCGCTTCCGCACCGGCAGCAAGGACCGCGCCGGTACGGGCCACGGGCTGGGCCTGACCATCGCGGCAGGCCAGGCCCGGGTGCTCGGCGCCCGGCTGACGTTCCGCAACGTACGGCCCGTCGGGGCCCCCGACGGCATCCCCGCGGACGGCGCGGTGGCGGTGCTGTGGCTGCCGGAGCACGCACCGACCGCCACGGGCAGCTATCCGACGCTGCCGCTGTCGGGGGGCGCGACCTGAGCGCCGTACCGAGCCGACAGGCGCTCAGCAGGCCCAGTCCCGCTCCAGGTCCAGGCCCCCCTCCCGCCGCTGTGTGAAGGAGAACCAGTTGCCGGAGTCGTCCCGGAAGAGCGCCTCCGTGCCGTACGGCCGCTCCTGGGGCTCCTGGAGGAACTCCACCCCACGCTCCTTGAGCTTCTTGTAGTCGCCGTGGATGTCGTCCGTCGCCAGCACCCCCGCGCCGAGCGCCCCCTTGGCGACTAGCTTGCGCATCATCTCGGCGGACTCGGGGTCCATCGCGGGCGGCCCGGGCACCATGAGCGTCAGCTCCACGTCGGGCTGTCCGGGGGCGCCGACGGTGAGCCAGCGCATGCCGCCCTCTCCCATGGTCATGTCCGTACGGACCTCGAGACCCAGCTTCTGGGTGTAGAACTCCTTGGCCCGGTCCTGGTCCAGGACCCAGACGGTCGTGATGGCAAGCCCCTTGATCATGGATCTGCTCTCCTGTCGGTGGTGCTGATGACGTCGGCGGTGCCGTCCGCCGGGGCGGACTCCCCTTCGTCACCGTAGGCAGAGCCGGACCCGGAGCGCTTCTCCGATCTTGCGGTGCTGAATCCGCCGGCCCAGAGCATGGCGTAGCACCCGGGTATCAGCGAGGCCCCGCGCCCCACGTGCCGCGCGCGGTACTCGCTGGGGGTGAGCCCGGTGCGGGCCTTGAAGCGGGCGGAGAACGTGCCGAGGCTGCTGAAGCCGACCAGTGTGCAGATCTCGGTCACGGTGAGGTTGGCGCAGCGCAGCATCTCCTCGGCCCGCTCGATCCGGCGGTGGGTCAGATACTGGCCCGGGGTCTCGCCGTAGACGTCCTTGAAGGCCCGCAGGAAGTGATACCGCGAGTACCCGGCGCACGCCGCCACGGCGTCCAGATCGAGACCGGGGTCCGCCCAGTCCCGGTCCATGGCGTCCTTGGCCAGACGCAGCCGCCGCACCTTGTCCATGCAGCCGATGGTGACACGGGGCACTGACAACGGCGCCGACCAGCGCAGACGGGCAAAGAAGAAGACCCCGGGGGCGGACACCGACCCGGGGTCTCTTCAGTTCAGGTGGGACTCAAAGGGGCTCGGACGGGGTTCAGACGGCCTCGACGACCTGCACCGGAGCCGCGTCCTCGCCGCTCTCCGCCGAAGGCTTCCCGCTCTTGAGCGGCACCTCCTTCACGAACAGCGCCGCGACCAGCACGATCACCGCGATCCCCGCGCCCAGCAGGAACGCCGAGTGCGTACCGGCGGACACCGCGTGCTGGTACGCCTCCCGCGCCACCGCGGGCAGCAGCTTCAGGTGCTTCGCGTCCAGCTGCGCGGACTTCTCGGTGATCTTGGAGCCCAGCGAGCCGGCCCGCTCGGCCATGACGTGCTGGACGCGGTTGTTGAACAGCGCGCCCATGATGGCGACACCGAAGGAGGAACCGAGCGTACGGAAGAGGGTCGTGGACGAGGACGCGACGCCCATGTCCTTCATCTCCACGCTGTTCTGCGCCACCAGCATGGTGATCTGCATCAGGCAGCCCATCCCCAGCCCCAGCACGGCCATGTAGATGCCGGAGGTCAGCCGGGTCGTACCCGTGTCCATCAGCGACAGCAGATACAGCCCGACGATCATCAGCGCACCGCCGACGATCGGGAAGATCTTGTAACGGCCGCTGTTGGTGGTGACCCGGCCCGCGACCATCGAGGTCACGAGCATCGCGCCGAGCATCGGCAGGAGCAGCAGACCGGAGTTGGTGGCGGAGGCGCCCTGCACCGACTGCTGGTAGAGCGGCAGGTAGAGCGTGGCGCCGAACATCACGAAGCCGGTGATGAAGCCGATGACGGACATCAGGGTGAAGTTGCGGCTGCGGAACATGTGCAGCGGCACGACCGGCTCGACGGCCCTGGCCTGCCACCAGACGAACCCGATCAGCGCGACGACGCCGATGCTGGTCAGCTCCATGATCCGGGCGGAGGTCCAGGCGTACTCGGTGCCGCCCCAGGTGGTGACCAGCACGATCGCGGTGATGCCGACGGTCAGCAGCGCGACGCCCAGGTAGTCGATGCGCGCCTTGGCCCGCTTCTTGGGCAGGTGCAGAACGGCGCTGACGAGGGCCAGGGCCACGGCACCGAGCGGCAGGTTGATGTAGAAGGACCAGCGCCAGCCCCAGTTGTCGGTGATGGTGCCGCCGACCAGCGGGCCGCCGATCATCGCCAGCGCCATGACGCCCGCCATCATGCCGGTGTACTTGCCGCGCTCCCGCGGCGGGATCAGATCGCCGATGATCGCCATCACGCCGACCATCAGACCGCCGGCGCCCAGGCCCTGGATTGCCCGGAAGCCGATGAGCTCGCCCATGTTCTGGGCCATGCCGCTGAGCGCCGAGCCGATCAGGAAGATCACGATCGAGGTGAGGAACGCACCCTTGCGCCCGAACATGTCACCGACCTTGCCCCAGATCGGGGTGGAGGCCGCGGTGGCCAGGGTGTAGCCGGTGACCACCCAGGAGAGGTGTTCCAGACCGCCCAGCTCGCCCACGATCGTCGGCATCGCCGTACCCACGATCATGTTGTCGAGCATCGCGAGCATCATCGCGATCATGAGCGCGAGCAGGACCACCCGCACGCTCTTGGGCTGTTTGCCCTCGGGTTTGCTTTCCATGACGCCTTCGACCGTGTCCGCCATCTCTTCCCATTCCCCCTACGGCGGCCACTTACTTGCCGCCCGGCTAGTTCACTACACTGGGAAACTAGACCTGCTACTAGCCGGGCGTCAAGTAAGTTTCCGCGGGAGCGCAAGGAGTACGAGGATGGGCGTCACCATGGACGGCACCAAGCAGCAGCGCCGCGGCAACACCCGCCAGCGCATCCAGGACGTCGCGCTCGAGCTCTTCGCGGAGCAGGGTTACGAGAAGACCTCCCTGCGCGAGATCGCCGAGCGTCTCGACGTCACGAAGGCAGCCCTGTACTACCACTTCAAGACGAAGGAAGAGATCATCGTCAGCCTCTTCGAGGATCTGACGAAACCGATCGGCGACCTGATCGAGTGGGGCCGCAGCCAGCCGCACACCCTGGAGACCAAGCAGGAGATGATGCGGCGCTACAGCCTCGTGCTGGCCGGCGCCGAACCGCTCTTCCGCTTCATGCACGACAACCAGGGCACGGTCCGGGACCTGCGCATCGGCGACATCTTCAAGGACCGGATGCGCGAACTGCGGGACATCCTCATCGACCCGGAGGCCGAACTCGTCGACCAGGTGCGCTCGGTCAGCGCGATGTTCACCCTGCACGCGGGGATGTTCCTGATGCAGGACCTCGAAGGCGACTCCGAGAAGAGGCGCGAAGCCGTTCTCGAAGTCGCCCTGGACCTGGTCACTCAGGCACACCGGCACGCCGGCCGACAGGACTGACCCGGCTGCCGGCCTGCGCACAGCTCGCGGACGTACACGGGCCCGCAGGCCGTTGGCAGTTGGAAATGTGACGCATACCTCTGGCCACCTACCGTTCAGTAACCCTACGGTTCCCCTCACGCCATCCTCGCCTCAGATCATGCCCCTGACATTTCAGGTACGCGTACAGACGTGAGAGGACCCCCACCGATGACCAGACGCCCCTGGGCGCTCCGCATATCCGCAACCGCCGTCTCCGTGGCCGCCCTGGCCGCGATGGCCGCCCCGGCCCAGGCGGCGGACGACACGGCGACGGCCGGCAGCCCTGCCGCCAAGGTCGACTACGCCACCTGGCAGAAGGACTGCCAGGCCGTGATGGACCAGGCCCTGCCGTACGTGAAGGAGCGGATCGACGACGCGAAGCCGGGCGAGAAGCAGGCCATCGTCTTCGACATCGACAACACCACGCTGGAGACCGACTTCGGCTTCCGCTACCCCCAGCCGGCCAACAGGCCCGTCCTGAACGTCGCCAAGTACGCCCAGGAACACGGCGTCTCGCTGTTCTTCGTCACGGCCCGCCCGGGCATCATCTACCTGCCCACCGAGTACAACCTCGAGTACGACGGCTACGACGTCTCCGGCCTCTATGTGCGCGGCCTGTTCGACCTGTTCAAGGATGTCGCCGCCTACAAGACCGCCCAGCGCGTCGACATCGAGAACAAGGGCTACACCATCATCGCGAACATCGGCAACAGCGCCACCGACCTTTCCGGCGGCCATGCCGAGAAGACCTTCAAACTCCCCGACTACAACGGGCAGTTGTCCTGACGCGAGGCCGCATCGCCGGGCCGGGCTCCATCCGTACTTCTGGCCGTCGTACGGCCACGGGGGCGGCGGATGGAGCCTGAAAGGGCCGCCGGGCACAGCGAAGGGGCCGGCGCCCAAAAGGCACCGGCCCCTTTCGACTCGGCCGATTCGCCGAAGGCTTACGCCTCCTTGCTCAGGTTGGGCCCAGCCCCACCCGCAGCCTGCTCGATCGGCGGGACGTCCGGCAGCGCCGACTTCTCCTCGCCGCGGAAGGTGAAGGTCTGGGCGTCGCCCTCGCCCTCGGTGTCCACGACCACGATGTGACCGGGACGCAGCTCACCGAAGAGGATCTTCTCCGAGAGCGTGTCCTCGACCTCGCGCTGGATCGTGCGGCGCAGCGGACGCGCGCCCAGCACCGGGTCGTAACCCTTCTTGGCCAGCAGCTCCTTGGCGGACTGGGAGAGCTCGATGCCCATGTCCCGGTCCTTCAGTCGCTCGTCCACCTTGCTGATCATCAGGTCGACGATCCGCAGGATGTCCTCCTGCGTCAGCTGCGGGAAGACGACCACGTCGTCGACGCGGTTGAGGAACTCGGGGCGGAAGTGCTGCTTGAGCTCGTCCGACACCTTGTTCTTCATGCGCTCGTAGTTGGTCTTCGTGTCGCCCGCGGCGGCGAAGCCCAGGTTGAAGCCCTTGGAGATGTCGCGGGTGCCGAGGTTGGTCGTCATGATGATGACCGTGTTCTTGAAGTCCACGACCCGGCCCTGGGAGTCGGTCAGGCGACCGTCCTCCAGGATCTGCAGCAGCGAGTTGAAGATGTCCGGGTGGGCCTTCTCGACCTCGTCGAAGAGGACGACGGAGAACGGCTTGCGGCGGACCTTCTCGGTCAGCTGGCCGCCCTCTTCGTAGCCCACGTATCCGGGGGGCGAACCGAAGAGACGCGACACCGTGTGCTTCTCGCTGAACTCCGACATGTCGAGGGAGATCAGCGCGTCCTCGTCACCGAAGAGGAACTCGGCGAGCGCCTTGGACAGCTCGGTCTTACCGACACCGGACGGGCCGGCGAAGATGAACGAACCACCCGGACGCTTCGGGTCCTTCAGACCGGCGCGCGTACGGCGGATCGCCTTCGACAGCGCCTTGACGGCGTCGACCTGGCCGATGACCCGCTTGTGGAGCTCGTCCTCCATGCGCAGCAGGCGGGAGGACTCCTCCTCGGTCAGCTTGAAGACCGGGATGCCGGTGGCCGTGGCGAGGACCTCGGCGATCAGCTCGCCGTCGACCTCGGCGACGACGTCCATGTCGCCGGCCTTCCACTCCTTCTCCCGCTTGGCCTTGGCGGCGAGGAGCTGCTTCTCCTTGTCGCGCAGGGAGGCGGCCTTCTCGAAGTCCTGCGAGTCGATCGCGGACTCCTTGTCCCGGCGGACGGCGGCGATCTTCTCGTCGAACTCGCGCAGGTCCGGCGGAGCGGTCATCCGGCGGATGCGCATCCGGGAACCGGCCTCGTCGATCAGGTCGATCGCCTTGTCCGGCAGGAAGCGGTCGGAGATGTACCGGTCGGCCAGGGTGGCCGCCTGGACGAGGGCCTCGTCCGTGATGGAGACGCGGTGGTGCGCCTCGTACCGGTCACGCAGGCCCTTGAGGATCTCGATCGTGTGCGGCAGGGACGGCTCGGCGACCTGGATGGGCTGGAAGCGGCGCTCCAGGGCCGCGTCCTTCTCCAGGTGCTTGCGGTACTCGTCCAGGGTGGTCGCACCGATGGTCTGCAGCTCGCCACGGGCCAGCATCGGCTTGAGGATGCTCGCCGCGTCGATGGCGCCCTCGGCGGCACCCGCACCGACCAGCGTGTGCAGCTCGTCGATGAACAGGATGATGTCGCCGCGGGTGCGGATCTCCTTGAGCACCTTCTTCAGGCGCTCCTCGAAGTCACCGCGGTAGCGGGAGCCGGCGACCAGGGCGCCGAGGTCCAGCGTGTAGAGGTGCTTGTCCTTGAGCGTCTCGGGCACCTCGCCCTTGACGATGGCCTGGGCGAGACCCTCGACGACGGCGGTCTTGCCGACGCCGGGCTCACCGATCAGCACCGGGTTGTTCTTGGTACGGCGGGACAGCACCTGCATGACCCGCTCGATCTCCTTCTCGCGCCCGATGACCGGGTCGAGCTTGGACTCACGAGCGGCCTGGGTGAGGTTCCGGCCGAACTGGTCCAGGACGAGAGAGGTCGAGGGGGTGCCCTCGGCCGGGCCGCCCGCGGCGGCGGTCTCCTTGCCCTGGTAACCGGAGAGCAGCTGGATGACCTGCTGCCTCACCCGGTTGAGGTCTGCGCCCAGCTTGACCAGGACCTGGGCGGCGACGCCCTCGCCCTCACGGATCAGGCCGAGCAGGATGTGCTCCGTGCCGATGTAGTTGTGGCCCAGCTGAAGAGCCTCGCGGAGCGACAGCTCCAGGACCTTCTTGGCACGAGGGGTGAAGGGGATGTGCCCGGACGGGGCCTGCTGGCCCTGACCGATGATCTCCTCCACCTGCTGGCGGACCGCCTCAAGCGAAATGCCGAGGCTCTCCAGGGCCTTAGCGGCGACACCTTCGCCCTCGTGGATGAGACCCAGGAGGATGTGCTCGGTGCCGATGTAGTTGTGGTTGAGCATCCGGGCTTCTTCCTGAGCCAGGACGACAACCCGCCGCGCGCGGTCGGTGAACCTCTCGAACATCGTTAATCGCTCCTCAGAGCGGTCAGGCAGTGGGGGGAACTTCCCCTCCCTGTCCTTCCGCAGCTTAGTCCCGCAAGCGGGGACCGCTCATTCCAACTGCCGACACCGTCGATGGCCTCCTGACCCCTGACGCCGACATCTGCTCCAACCCGATGGTGCGAGACGATGTTCCCGCAGGCCAGGCAGTTACCCCCATCGCCAGTACGCCGATGGCGAACGTGAGACGGGACCTCCTGCGTGTCGCCCCCTCCCACTAGGGATGTCTTACCCGCTGGGACGGACACTCCATGCGGCGCGCACCGGTTCGCTCCGCTATGGGCGAACAACCTTGCGCCTCCCCGCACTCCCGCGCGCCCCCTGATTCGGCACTCTGCGCGATCGATCTGGAACCCAACGTAACCTCCCGGCGGCTCCGGCGGTTGCCCTTGGCATGGTCGGCTCGGTCCCCGTGGCCTCAACAGTCCCCCTTCCCCGTCGCCCGCTGGATCCGGACGTACCGGACACCGGTGATCTGCCGAACGGCCCGGATCACCGGGTCCGGCACTGGTACGAGAACGATCTGGGGTGGGCGACAGTGCCCGGACGGCCGCTGCGGCTGCTCACCGGGGTGCGGTTCGACGTCCTGGACGTGCCGGCCGAGGCGGGCGCGGGGGCGCTCCGGCATCTCGCGCCGAACTCTCCGGTGGCCCTTCGGGGCGACCGGATGCAGCTGCTGGTGGCCGCGGGCAGCGCGGAGGAGCTGCCGGGGCTGCTGGACTGGCTGGAGTGGAGCGCCGTGGCCCTCGACCTGCGGGTCCTCGGGACGGGCGAGGCGGTGGAGGCACCGGTCCCACCGCTGAGCGCGGCCGGAGGGGACGGGTGGCCAGGGTCGGTGCAGGGGGCCGCCGTGTGGCTGCGGCCCCCTGGGCCCGGAGGCGAGCTCGAGGCCTCGCTGCCGGCGATGCCGGCCATGGGGCGCGAAAGGAGCGCCCCCGATCTCGTACGACTGCTGGACACGGTGGCAGCACAGTGCCACCGGGTCCGGCTGCGGCGCCCGCGCGCGGGACTGCCGTCCGCCTGCCTGCGGGATCAGCCGTTGGCCTTCTCGTAGGCCTCGCGAATGGACGCGGGAACACGACCGCGGTCGTTGACCTCGTAACCGTTCTCCTTCGCCCAGGCGCGGATCGCCGCGGTGTCCTGGCTGCCGCCGGAAGCGGCACGCGCCTTTCCGCGTCCGCCCGACGCACGGCCACCGGTGCGGCGACCGCCCTTCACATAGGGGTCGAGAAGGCCACGCAGCTTGTCCGCATTCGCGGTCGTGAGATCGATCTCGTACGTCTTGCCGTCCAGCGCGAACGTCACGGTCTCGTCCGCCTCGCCGCCGTCGAGGTCGTCGACAAGAAGGACCTGAACCTTCTGTGCCACCGGATTTCCTTTCATCGATAACGTTGAGGACCAGGGGTGTGCGGCGTCCGCCGTTTCGCCGCCCCTGTTATATGCAGTACTGCAGTACGTCGGAAAGCAAACCGCTTTTGCCGGAAAAACACAAACCCCTGGGAGAGGGCCGACGGACCACCCCCGTCCGGAAACATGCGCGTTTCGGACATAGGGCACCTGGGCAATGACGATCACAGATGCAGAAGCATCCGGCTGTTGCCCAAGGTGTTCGGTTTCACTCGTTCGAGACCCAGGAACTCGGCGACGCCCTCGTCATAGGAACGCAACAGCTCCGCGTACACATCGGTGTCGACCGGTGTCTCCCCGATCTCCACGAAGCCGTGCTTCCCGAAGAAGTCCACTTCGAAGGTGAGGCAGAAAACCCGGCGAACGCCGAGCCAGCGCGCGGTCTGCAGCAACTTCTCCAGCAACTGATGGCCGACGCCGGCGCCCTTGAGGCCGGGCTTCACCGCGAGAGTGCGGACTTCCGCGAGGTCCTCCCACATGACGTGCAGCGCACCGCAGCCGACCACGTCGGCGTTGTCGTCACGTTCCGCGACCCAGAACTCCTGGATGTCCTCGTAAAGCGTGACCGTGGCTTTGTCGAGCAGGATGCGGTCGCGGACGTAGGCGTCGAGGAGGCGGCGTACGGCCGGGACATCGCTGGTCCGGGCGCGCCGGACCGTGATGGCTTTTGCGGAGACTTCGGGACGCTCTGCTGACATGAGCGGACGCTATCGCCCGTCCGCGTCCGGTGCCGAGCCGGGGTTCTCCTCTTCCCGGGCTTCGGGTGCTTGCTGTTCCGGAGCTTCCTGTTGCGCGGCTTCCTGCTGCCGCACTTCCGGGGCCTGAACGGTTTCCGGGCCCTGGACGATGCGTACGGCGTCCCGGAGGGCCTGGCGCTGTTCCTCGCTCATCATCCCGAAGAAGGCGACAAGAGCGGCGGCCGGGTTGTCGCTCTGCGACCAGGCGTCGTTCATGAGGGCGGCGGCGTACGCAGGGCGCGTGGAGACGGCCTCATATCGATAGGCCCGCCCTTCCGCCTCGCGGCGCACCCAGCCCTTCTGATGGAGATTGTCCAAAACGGTCATCACGGTGGTGTACGCGATCGAGCGTTCCTGCTGGAGGTCTTCCAGGACTTCTCGAACGGTCACCGGGCGGTTCCACTTCCACACCCGCGTCATGACCGCGTCTTCGAGTTCTCCCAATGGGCGAGGCACAACTCAGAACAATAGTGGGAGATCCGGCCAATGGCGTGCCGGACGTGCACTAAGACCATGAACACGAACAAAAAGGGCGCAGGACGCGAAGTCGTACGGCGGCAGCTCGCAGCGGCGGCGAGAGCAGGCAGGCAGGTGCGCGGAAGGGAGGAGCAACGCCGGAGGGGGCGCGTGAGCGAGGCCTGACGGGCAGGCTCAGGCGTCGCCGCCGGCGGAGACCTTGCGCACGCTCTCCGCGCGCGCGAGGGCGGCGTCGACGGCCGCGTCCTCCTTGGCCTTGGCGGCCCCGCCCTGGGTCTTCACGATCACCCTGACCACACCGATGAAGAACACGGCCATCACGACCGGAGGCACGAGCGCGGAGACGTAGTCCATGCCCTCCAGAGTAGCCACGGGGCGACACCCGGAAGGTTCGGGGTGCGCCCGCACCACCCGACCGGGACAGCCGTAGGGGTGGTGCGGGCGGGGAAACGGTTCCGGCCGCGTGCCGGAGTCGGTCAGCCGGCGGCCAGTTGGCGGGTCTCGGCCGGGTTCGCCGGCGGCGTGGGCTTGCGGCGGGGGAAGACCTCGCCCGGCGTCGGAATGGGCCGCTTCGGCGCCGTCGGCTCCGTACCCGGCCGCTCGCCGGGCGTCGGTGCGGGCTTCGGTGCCGGTTTCTGCGGAGGCTTCTGAGCGGGCTTCTGCGGCTCTCCGGTCCGCTCCTGGGCCTGGCACACCATGGAGGCTCCTCCGCCGCCCGGAAGGGCCAGCAGGCGGGTACGGGAGGGCGGTACGGCGGGTGCCGGCGCCTTGCGCGAGCCCTGCGCGAACCGGGCCCGTACGTCGTGCTCCGCCAGCGCCTGACAGCGGTCCAGCAGCGCCGACGCCACCGGGTTGCCGCACAGCGCCCGCAGCGCGGCGAGATCGTCCGGCGTCGGCCGGTGCCCGGCGCCCAGCGCCTCCTCCAGGAGGGTGAGGTAGCCGGCGGCGGTACCCGGCAGCGCCGCCCGGTACCGGCCGAGGTCGGCCACCAGGAACGCGCGCAGTCTCGCCCCCTCGCGCTGCGCCTCGTCGAGCGACTCGGCGAGCCGGTAGCAGTCCTTGACGTCCTCGGCGGACGCTTGGCCGGGGTGAAGGGCGAGGGCGAGGGCGCGGCGGAGCACGCGCAGCTCCTCCGCGCCGAACGCCATGCCGCCGCGGGATCCGTATGGCGTGGGCATGCGGCGACGCTACCGCTAATCGGACAAAAGTGACGGATCGGGATGATTTTCGATCGCGTGTCGCTCCCGGTTTCCCCCGACCGGGGCTACGGCACGCGCGTGGAGCGGCAAGGCCAGGGAAATCCAAGGGGAAACCGGGCGGGAAAAACGGGTGGGAATACCGGATGGGAAAACCGGCGCCCCGCACGGGCGCCGGTCACCTCACAGCCGCGACACGTTCCGCTCGTACACCAGCCGCAGCCCGATCAGCGTCAGCCACGGCTGGTGCTCGTCGATCACCGAGGACTCCCCCAGCACCATCGGCGCGAGCCCGCCCGTGGCGATCACCGTCACGTCGTCCGGGTCGTCGGCGAGCTCCCGCGCCATCCGGCTGACGACCCCGTCGACCTGCCCCGCGAAGCCGTACACGATGCCGGCCTGCATGGCCTCCACCGTGTTCTTGCCGATCACGCTGCGCGGCCGGGCCACCTCGATCTTCCGCAGCTGCGCGCCCTTGACGCCGAGCGCCTCCACGGAGATCTCGATCCCGGGCGCGATGACCCCGCCGACGTACTCCCCACGCGCGGAGACGGCGTCGAACGTGGTCGCCGTACCGAAGTCGACGACGATCGCCGGACCGCCGTACAGGTCGACGGCCGCGACCGCGTTGATGATCCGGTCCGCACCGACCTCCTTGGGGTTGTCGGTGAGGATCGGCACGCCCGTCTTCACGCCCGGCTCGACCAGGACGGCGGGGACGTCGCCGTAGTAGCGCCGGGTGACCTCACGCAGCTCGTGCAGCACCGACGGGACGGTCGCGCAGATCGCGATGCCGTCGATGCCGTCGCCCAGCTCCTCGCCGAGCAGCGGGTGCATGCCCATCAAGCCCTGGAGCAGCACCGCCAGCTCGTCCGCCGTGCGGCGCGCGTCCGTGGAGATGCGCCAGTGCTCGACGATGTCCTCGCCGTCGAACAGGCCGAGGACGGTGTGCGTGTTGCCGACGTCGATCGTGAGGAGCATCGCCGTTACTCCGCCTCGCGCAGGTCGAGGCCGATGTCCAGGATCGGCGAGGAATGGGTGAGCGCGCCGACGGCCAGGAAGTCCACGCCCGTGTCGGCGTACACGCGCGCGATGTCGAGCGTGAGCCGGCCCGAGGCCTCCAGCAGGGCCCGGCCGCGGACGATCCCGACGGCCTCCGCGCACTCGTCGGGCGTGAAGTTGTCCAGCAGGATCAGGTCCGCGCCCGCCTCGACGACCTCGCGCAGCTGGTGCAGGGTGTCGACCTCGACCTCGATCGGCACCTCCGGGAAGGCCTCCCGTACGGCCTTGAAGGCCTGCGCGACGCCGCCGGCGGCGACCACGTGGTTGTCCTTCACCAGGGCCGCGTCGGACAGCGACATGCGGTGGTTGACGCCGCCGCCGCAGCGGACGGCGAACTTCTCCAGCGAGCGCAGTCCCGGGGTCGTCTTGCGGGTGTCGCGGACCCTGGTCCTGGTGCCCTCCAGCGCGTCCGCCCACGCGCGCGTGGCGGTCGCGATGCCGGACAGGCGGCACAGGATGTTCAGCGCGCTGCGCTCGGCCGTCAGCAGGTCACGCGTGCGCGTGGTGACCGACAGCAGCTGCTGCCCGGCCTCGACGCGGTCGCCGTCCTCGACGTGCCGCTCGACCTCGAACTCGTCCGTGCAGACCACGGAGAGCACGGCCTCGGCCACCCTGAGGCCCGCCACGACGCCCGCCTCGCGCGCGGTGAAGTCGCCGGTGGCGGTGGCGTCCTCCGGGATCGTCGAGACGGTCGTCACGTCCACGCCGCCGTCCAGGTCCTCCTGGATGGCCACGTTGGCGATGTCCTCGACCTCGATCGGGTCGAGCCCGGCGGCGGCCAGCAGCTCGGCGAGCGCGGGGTCGAGACCGCTCTCCAGGTACTCCTCGTCGCCGTCCGCGCCACAGGCACAGCCGTCGCCGCAGCCACCGGTGGGGGCGAGGGGAAGGTCGTCGGTGCTCACGTCTGTCACTGCTCCTGAGGCGCTGGGTGTTACCGGGTAGGGGGGAAGTCTGCGGTGTCGGTGGTGTGCACGGCCAGCGACCGGTCGGGGTTCAGCCGTACGACGATGTGGCGACGCCAGTCGGTGTCGTCGCGCTCGGCGCGGTCCTCGCGCCAGTGGCAGCCACGGGTCTCCTCGCGCAGCCGCGCCGCGGCGACCAGGACGCGGGCGACGCACAGGAGGTTGGTGGCCTCCCAGGTGTCGACGCCGGGCTCGGCGGTCTTGCCGTTCTCCTCGAGGGCGTCGCGGGCGTCCGTGTGCAGCCGCTGCAGCTGTTCGGCGGCCCGGGCGAGGGACTCCTCCGAGCGCAGCACGCCGGCGCCCTCGGTCATGATCCGCTGGATGGCGAACCGGGTCTCGGGGGCGAGCAGCGGGTGCGCGGGCGTCTCGGGGTGCTCGACCGGTACGGGCACGCGCGCGTGGAGGCCGTTCTCCGCCCGCGCGGCCGTGATGTCGACGGCGATCCGCTCGGCGTAGACGAGGCCTTCGAGGAGGCTGTTGGAGGCGAGCCGGTTGGCGCCGTGCACACCGGTGCAGGCGACCTCGCCGCACGCGTACAGGCCGGGCACGGTCGTACGGCCCCGGGCGTCGGTGCGCACGCCTCCGGAGGCGTAGTGGGCGGCCGGGGCGATCGGGATGGGCTCGGTGAGCGGGTCGATGCCGTTGGCGCGGCAGGCGGCCAGGATGGTCGGGAAACGGTTCTCCCACATCTGGGCGCCGAAGTGCCGGGCGTCGAGGTACATGTGCTCGGCGCCCTGCTCCAGCATCCGCCGCAGGATGCCCTTGGCGACGATGTCCCGGGGCGCCAGCTCGGCCAGCTCGTGCTGCCCGACCATGAAGCGCACCCCGTCTGCGTCGACCAGGTGGGCGCCCTCGCCGCGCACCGCCTCGGAGACCAGCGGCTGCTGGCCCTCGGCGTCCGGGCCGAGGAACAGCACGGTCGGGTGGAACTGCACGAACTCCAGGTCGGAGACCTCCGCGCCCGCGCGCAGCGCCAGCGCCACGCCGTCGCCGGTCGACACCGACGGGTTGGTGGTCGCGGAGAACACCTGGCCCATGCCGCCGGTCGCGAGCACCACCGCGGGGGCGTGCACGGCGCCCACGCCGTCGTGCTGGCCCTCACCCATCACGTGCAGCGTCACGCCCGCCGTACGGCCGTCGGCGTCGGTCAGCAGGTCCAGCACGAGCGCGTTCTCGATGGTGTGCAGCCCACACGCGCGTACCGCCTCCACGAGCGCCCGGGACACCTCCGCACCGGTCGCGTCGCCGCCCGCGTGCGCGATCCGGCGCCGGTGGTGGCCGCCCTCGCGGGTGAGGTGGATGTCGCCTTCGTCGTCGGTGTCGAAGTGGGCACCGGTGGAGATCAGCCGCCGTACGGCGTCGGGGCCCTCGGTGACGAGGATCCGTACGGCCTCCTCGTCGCACAGGCCCGCGCCGGCCACCAGCGTGTCCTCCAGGTGCTGTTCGGGCGTGTCGCCCTCCCCGAGGGCGGCCGCGATGCCTCCCTGGGCCCACCTGGTGGATCCGTCGTCCAGGCGGGCCTTGGTGACGACGACCGTCGTCAGGCCGGCGGCCTTGCACCGCAGGGCCGCGGTCAGGCCTGCCACGCCGGAGCCGACGACGACCACGTCCGCGGAGATGGCCCAGCCGGGGGCGGGCGCGTGCAGTCGTATGCCAGTGCTGGTGCCTGTGCTGGTCACGAGGCGGCTCCAAAGGTCAAGGGGAGATTGTCGATCAGCCGGGTCGTACCGACCCGGGCGGCGACGGCGAGGACGGCCTCGCCGATGAAGCCGTCGCCGATCTCGGTGAAGTCGGACGGGTCGACGAGCGCCAGATAGTCCAGTTCGAGCGGCGGGGCGAGCCGGGCGGCCTCGTCCAGCACCTGGCGGGCGGCCGCGCGGACGGCGGCAGGGCCGCCCGGGGACGCCGTGGCGACCGCGTGCGCGTCGGCGGCCGCGCGGGACTCCCCGAGGGCGCTCAGCGCCTCGGCACGCGCGTGCGTGGAAGGCACTTCGCGGGCACGCGCGCGCAGCGCCTCCTGCGCGGCGTGCCGGTCCCCGCCCGCGAACAGCGCCCGGGACAGCGCGAGCGCGGTACGGCGCTCCTCCGGCGAGAGGTAGCGGTTGCGGCTGGACAGGGCGAGCCCGTCCTCCTCGCGCACGGTCGGTACGGCGACGATCTCGACGCCGAAGTTCAGGTCCCGCACCATGCGCCGGATCAGGGCCAGCTGCTGGGCGTCCTTCTGGCCGTAGAGGGCAACGTCGGGACGGGTGAGGTGGAGCAGCTTGGCGACGACGGTCAGCATGCCGTCGAAGTGGCCGGGCCGCGAGGCGCCCTCCAGTCGTTCGCCCATGGGGCCGGCGGTGATCCGGACCTGGGGGGCGCCGCCGGGGTAGACCTCGTCCACGGAGGGCGCGAACACCGCGTCCGCACCGGCCTGTTCGGCGATCTTCAGGTCGGCGTCGAGGGTGCGCGGGTAGCGGTCCAGGTCCTCGCCGGCACCGAACTGCAGCGGGTTGACGAAGACGGTGACGACGACCTCGCCGTCCGGGCCGGCGATCTCGCGCGCGGTGCGGATCAGGGTGGCGTGACCGTCGTGCAGGGCACCCATGGTCATCACGACGGCGCGGCGGCCGCGGCGCACGCGCGCGTGGAGCTCGCCGGCCGTGCTCAGCAGGGCGGTGGTCATCGGTCGTTCCCCTCGGTGCCGTGAGTGCCGTTCGTGCCGCCGCCGTCGGCGCCGTTCGTGCCACCGGTGCCGTCGGCCAGCACACCGAGCAGGTCCTCGGCGAGTTCGGGCTTCAGCAGGCCGTGCGCGAGCGCCCGGTCGGCGGTCGCGCGGGCCATCGCGACGTAACCCGCGACGGTCTGCGGGGCGTGCCGGCGCAGCTCGGTGATGTGGGCGGCGACCGTACCGGCGTCGCCGCGCGCGACGGGGCCGGTCAGCGCCGCGTCGCCCGAGCGCAGCGCGTTGTCCAGGGCGGCGCCGAGCAGCGGGCCGAGCATCCGGTCGGGCGCCTCGACGCCCGCGGTGCGCAGCAGTTCCATGGACTGGGCGACCAGGGTCACCAGGTGGTTGGCGCCGAGCGCGAGAGCCGCGTGGTAGAGCGGGCGGTTCTGCTCGCTGATCCACTCCGGCTCGCCGCCCATCTCGATCACGAGGGCCTGGGCGGCCAGGCGCAGTTCCTCGGGTGCGGTGACGCCGAAGGAGCAGCCGGCGAGCCGCTGGACGTCCACGGGGGTGCCGGTGAAGGTCATCGCCGGATGCAGGGCCATCGGCAGCGCGCCCGCGCGCAGGGCCGGGTCGAGCACCCTCGCGCCGTACCGGCCGGAGGTGTGCACGAGCAGCTGGCCGGGCCGTACCGCCCCGGTCTCGGCGAGACCGGTGACCAGGCCGGGCAGGACGTCGTCGGGGACGGTGAGCAGCACCAGGTCGGCGCGCTGCAGGACCTCGGCGGGCGGCACCAGCGGCACGTCCGGGAGCATGGTCTCGGCGCGCCGCCGGGAGGCGTCGGAGACGCCGGAGACGGCCACTGGGCGATGCCCGGCGAGCTGGAGGGACGCGGCGAGCGCGGGGCCCACGCGGCCGGCGCCGACGACGCCGACGGTGAGCCGCGCAGGGCGGTCCTTGAGGTCTTGCTGGTGGACTGTACTCACGCGACGGCGGCCTTCCCGTTCCAGTCCGCTCTGGGTACCGGACGATTTCTCGTCATGTTAACGCTATCTCGGTCCGGCGCCGATTGGTTGTCCACAGGCTGTGGGTTACGCCACGTGTACAGCCCGCAGTCGCCTGTCCACGCGCGTGCCGACGGTACGCGTCCGACGAGCCTGCCTGCCGTACTTCCGCCCGCGCGGCGCCCCGACGCGTGCGTGCGCCGAAATCCGGGTGTCCGCCCGGGCTCCCGCGCGACATGATCCGTCCATGACTGATACGGCGGAACCGGGCGACGAGCGGCAGGCGGAGCAGTCCGGGCAGGAGCGGATGCGGGAGCGGCGCCGGGTCGCCTTCGCGAAGGCGGAGCGCGTGCTGTCGCGTCCGGGCCCGCGGCGCACGATCCGGGAGCGGCTGGCGGCCCTCCAGGAGGCGGCACCCGAGGTGTACGACCTGGACCAGCCCACGGACGTGTACGGCAACGGGATCGTGGCGGACCTGGAGGAACGGGTCGCGGCCCTGCTCGGCACGGAGGCCGCCGCGTTCTTCCCGACCGGCACGATGGCCCAGCAGGTGGCGCTGCGCTGCTGGGCGGGCCGCACCGGCAACCGGGCGGTCGCCCTGCACGCCCTGTCCCACCCGGAGGTGCACGAACGGCATGCGTTCAGCGAGGTCAGCGGGTTGCGTCCGGTGCGCGTGACCAGTGAGCCCCGGCTGCCCACCGCCTCCGAGATACGCGACTTCGACGAGCCCTTCGGCGCTCTGATGCTGGAACTGCCCCTCCGGGACGCCGGTTTCGTGCTGCCCTCCTGGGAGGAGCTGACCGAGGTCGTCGAGGCCGCGCAGGAGCGCGACGCGGTGGTGCACTTCGACGGCGCGCGTCTGTGGGAGTGCACGGTCCACTTCGGCCGGCCGCTCGAGGAGATCGCGGGCCTGGCGGACAGCGTCTACGTGTCGTTCTACAAGTCCCTCGACGGCTTCGGCGGCGCCGCGTTGGCCGGCCCGAAGACGCTGGTGGACGAGGCGAAGACGTGGCGGCACCGGTACGGCGGCATGGTCTTCCAGCAGTTCCCCACCGCGCTGTCGGCGCTCGTCGGCCTGGAGCGCGAGCTGCCCCGGCTGCCGGACTACGTCCGGCACGCGCGCGTGGTCGCCGCCGCGCTGCGGGAGGGTTTCGCCGCGGCAGGCGTCCCGTGGGCGCGCGTGCACCCCGGGGAACCGCACACCCACGACTTTCAGGTCTGGCTGCCGTACGACGCGGACGTCCTGATGGAGGCGGCGGTGCGCCAGGCCGAGGAGACGGGGACGTTCCTCTTCCCCGGATACTGGAACCGCGGCGCGCCGGGGATTTCCTTCACCGAGGTCGCCGTGCGCTCGCAGGGCCTTGAGTGGACGTCGGACGATCTACGGGCGGCCGTCGCCGACTTCGTGGAGCGCCTTCCCAACGGGTGATCGCGGGGCAGCCGGCGGGGCCTGAGTCAGCCGTGACGGCGGGGACAGCCACCCGGGTGTGCCGGCTGCCTCCGCGGCCATGTGCCCGGCCGCGCCGACTGCCTCGGCCGAGCCTGGTCCCGCCAGAAATGCGCCTACGCCCGCCGCCACAGCCAGTCCCGGCCGTGACCCCCGGGGCAGCCAGTGAGGCCGGTCCCCGCCATGACCGCCGGGGCAACCGGCACAGCCGGGCTCAGCCGTGGCCGCCCGCGCGTACCAGCCCTGTCTCGTAGGCGAGCACCACGACCTGCACCCGGTCGCGCAGGCCGAGCTTGGTCAGGATGCGGCCCACATGGGTCTTCACCGTCGCCTCGCTCAGCACCAGCCGGGCCGCGATCTCACCGTTGGACAGGCCCTGCGCGACCAGCACCATCACCTCGCGCTCCCGGTCGGTGAGCCGCTCCAGTTCCTTGTGCTGGGGCTCCTTGCCGGTGGAGGGCAGCATCGGTGCGAAGCGGTCCAGCAGGCGCCGGGTGGTGGAGGGCGCCACGACCGCGTCACCGCTGTGCACGGCCCGGATCGCACCCAGCAGGTCACCGGGCGGCACGTCCTTGAGCATGAAGCCGGAGGCGCCCGCCTTCAGCCCGGAGAAGGCGTACTCGTCCAGGTCGAAGGTGGTCAGGATCAGCACCTTGGGCGGTTCGGGCTCCGCGCAGATCCGCCGGGTGGCCTCCACGCCGTCCAGCTTGGGCATACGGACGTCCATCAGGACGACGTCGACGGGCGTGGACCGCAGCACCTGCAGGGCCTCGACGCCGTCGCCCGCCTCCGCCACGACCTCCATGTCCGGCTGGGCGGCGAGCACCATCCGGAACCCGGTGCGCAGCAGCACCTGGTCGTCGACGAGCATCACGCGGATCGTCATCGGGCCTCTTTCGTTCGGGGTGGTGGGGGCTTCAGGTCGAGGGTGTACAGGTGTCAACAGGGGGCGTGCAGCCGCGTCAGTGCGCCGGTTTGAGCGGGAGCAGGGCGCTGATGCGGAATCCTCCGCCCGGGCGCGGGCCCGCGTCCAGGGTGCCGCCGACCATCCCGACCCGTTCGCGCATACCGATCAGGCCGTGCCCCTGGCCGTCGGCGCCGCCCTCCTCGTACAGCTCGTGCGGCGCGCCCTTGCCGTCGTCCTCGACCAGCAGGCCGAGCCCGTCGTCGAAGTAGACCAGCCGGACGCTCGCGCCCGCGTTGGGCCCGCCGTGCTTGCGGGTGTTGGTGAGCGCCTCCTGCACGATCCGGTACGCGGTCAGCTCCACACCGCTCGGCAGCGGGCGCGGGGTGCCCTCGACCTTGAAGTCGACCGGGAGGCCGGATCGGCGGCACTGCTCGATCAGCTCGTCGATCTGCCCGACGTCGGGCTGCGGGACGTACTCCCCGCTCTCCTGGTGCTCCCCGGTGCGCAGCACGCCCAGCAGGCGGCGCATCTCGGCGAGGGCCTGGCGCCCGGTGGAGGAGATCGTCTCCAGGGCCTTCTTGGCCTGGTCGGGGGCGGTGTCGAGGACATAGGCGGCGCCGTCGGCCTGCACCACCATCACCGACACGTTGTGCGCCACGACATCGTGCAGCTCACGCGCGATACGGGCGCGCTCGGCGGCCACCGCGACCTTCGACTGCGCCTCGCGCTCCTTCTCCAGACGGGCCGCGCGCTCCTCCAGCTGGGCGAAGTACGCGCGCCGGGTGCGCATGGAGTCACCGAGCACCCAGGCGAGCGCGAAGGGCACCGTCTGGAAGACGACTATGGCGATCTGCCCCAGAAAGCCGGTGTGCTCGTTGGGCCAGCGGATCTGCGCGAGAGGCGCCGCGACGAGGCTGGCCGCGAGCGCGAGCCGGGAGGCCCAGCGTGCGCCGACCGTCGCCACCGTGTAGGTGATCACCAGCATGGCGAAGTCGGCGACGGTCGTCTCGACGTCCAACACCAGCTGGGCCAGCCCCGTCGCGAGGGCGACCAGCAGCATCGGCTCCGGGAAACGGCGGCGCAGCGCGACGACGACGCACAGGACGGCGGACACGGCCATCCCCCCGGCGAGCGTCATGTGGTGACCGGGCACCCCGTGGAGGTTGACCACGCTCAGACCGGACAGCCCGAACAGGACGACGGCCCAGAAGGTGTCGACCCAGGTCGGGTGGCGGCGGAGGAAGTCGTAGAGGCGCTGCACGTAACCCAGAGTAGGGAAACCGGATGCGTGCAGGGGTCAACCGGAGGGCCGATCCGCGCCCGGGGCGCGTACTCCGCAAGGTGGAGGAAGTGATCATCTGTGTGCCTAGTCTGTTCCGGTGACGGATGAGACGGCACGGGAAGCGGGACGGCGCCCCGGCGACGGAGACGGCCGAGACGGCGGGGGCGGCCGACGCGGCTGGCGTGCGGCGACCGAGGCGGCGCTGTACGGCCCCGGCGGCTTCTACCGCCGTCCGGAGGGCCCGGCCGGCCACTTCCGTACGTCCGTACACGCCTCGCCGCTGTTCGCGCAGGCCGTGGCCCGGCTGCTGTGCCGGGTCGACGAGGCGCTGGGACGGCCGGCGGCACTGGACTTCGTCGACATGGGCGCGGGGCGCGGCGAGCTGATCACCGGGGTGCTGTCCGCCCTGCCGGCCGGCGTGGCCGCACGCGCGCGTGCATACGCCGTCGAGCTCGCCGACCGCCCGGCCGGACTGGACGAACGCATCACCTGGCTGGACACGCCCCCTGCCATCGTCACGGGACTGCTGTTCGCCAACGAGTGGCTGGACAACGTGCCCGTGGACGTGGCCGAGGTCGACCCCGCGGGTGTACCCCGGCTCGTGCTCGTCGCCGACGACGGTACCGAGCGGCTCGGGGAACCGGTGACCGGCGAGGCGGCGGACTGGCTCGCCCGATGGTGGCCGTTGCCCGCCAAGGAAGGGCTGCGCGCGGAGATCGGGCTGCCCCGGGACCTGGCGTGGGCGTCCGTGGTGGACCGGGTAGTGCGTGGGCTCGCGGTGGCCGTGGACTACGCGCACACCGTCGACACGCGCCCCCCGTTCGGGACGCTCACCGGCTTTCGGGAAGGCCGTGAGACGGCGCCCGTACCGGACGGGTCGTGCGACATCACTGCACACGTCGCGCTGGACGCGTGCGCGGCGGTCGTCGCGGCGCACACACCCTCGGAAGCGCCCCACAAGGCGCCGCGCACACCCCACGACACGACGCATGCCACCCCGGGCACGCCCCGGCAACCGGCGCACACGCCGGCCGACAGCAGGCACAAGCCCACCGACACAGCGCAGGCGCCCTCCCACACGGCGCGCGCCCTGCCCCGCGCGCGCCTTCTCACGCAGCGCGCCGCCCTGCACGCTCTAGACGTCACCGGCGCACGCCCTCCGCTCGCGCTGGCCTCCACAGACCCCACGGCCTATGTGCGCGCCCTCGCGAGCGCCGGGGAGGCCGCCGAGCTCACCGCGCCGGGCGGCCTCGGTGACTTCGGCTGGCTCGTCCAGCCGGTTGGAATTCCGGACCCACTCGCCTGAGCCGGCCCCTCATCCAGGACCGCCCCACTCCGGGCCGGCCCCTCATCCGGGGACCGCCCTACTTGTCGATGTCGCCGACCACGAAGAACATCGAGCCCAGGATCGCCACCATGTCCGCCACCAGCGTCCCCGGCAGCAGCTCGGTCAGCGCCTGGATGTTGTTGTACGAGGCAGAGCGCAGCTTCAGCCGGTACGGCGTCTTCTCGCCCTTGCTGACCAGGTAGTAGCCGTTGATGCCGAGCGGGTTCTCGGTCCACGCGTAGGTGTGCCCCTCGGGCGCCTTCAGCACCTTCGGCAGCCGCTGGTTGATCGGCCCGGGCGGCAGCTCGGCGAGCCGGTCCAGGCAGGCGTCGGCGAGGTCGAGCGCGTTGTGGGTCTGCTCCAGCAGGACCTCGAAGCGGGCGAGGCAGTCGCCCTCGCTGCGGGTGACGACCTTCAGGGTGTCCTGGAGGTCGCCGTACGCCAGGTACGGCTCGTCGCGGCGCAGGTCGAAGTCGACGCCCGAGGCGCGCGCGATGGGCCCGCTGACGCCGTAGGCGTGCACGGTCTGCGGCGTCATCGCGCCCACCGCGCGCGTGCGTCCGCGGAAGATCTCGTTGCCGAGCACCAGGTCGTCGAAGACGTTCATGCGCGAGCGCACGTCGGCGACGGCTGCACGCGCGCGTGCGGTCCACCCGGCCGGCAGGTCCTCCTTGAGGCCGCCGACACGGTTGAACATGTAGTGCATGCGCCCGCCGGAGATCTCCTCCATGACGTTCTGGAGCACCTCGCGCTCCCGGAACGCGTAGAACACCGGGGTGATGCCGCCCAGTTCCAGCGGGTAGGAGCCGAGGAACATCAGGTGGTTGAGCACCCGGTTCAGCTCGGCGAGCAGGGTGCGGGTCCACACCGCACGCTCGGGCACCTCCATGCCGAGCATGCGCTCCACCGCGAGGACCACGCCCAGCTCGTTCGAGAACGCCGACAGCCAGTCGTGGCGGTTGGCGAGCACGATGATCTGGCGGTAGTCGCGCGCCTCGAAGAGCTTCTCGGCGCCGCGGTGCATATAGCCGATCACCGGCTCCGCGCGCACGATGCGCTCCCCGTCCAGCACGAGCCTGAGCCGCAGCACGCCGTGCGTGGACGGGTGCTGGGGTCCGATGTTGAGCACCATGTCGGTGCTTTCCGCGGCGCCGCCGATCCCGACCGTGGTCTCCGTCGTAGGAGTCATGGCCCCAGTTTCCCCTACGTACGCTGGCCCCATGGAGACGGGGAGCCCAAAGGAGTCCGGGATACCGGGGGCCGAGCTGGAGTGGCGGGGGCTGCAGCCCGCTCTGATGCGGTTGCGCCGGCTGCTCGTGGTGGGGTGGACGGCGACCCTCGCGGTCGCCACCGGGCTGTTGCCGGGCCTGCTCGTGGGGCCCGCGTGGGCCGCCTTCGCCCTGGTGCCCGTGACCTGCGCCGCGTGGTGCTGGCGGCTGGTGGGGCGCAACTGGCGCTCGTGGCGGTACGCCGAACGCGCGGACGACCTGCTGATCAGCCGCGGTGTCCTGTGGCGCGAGGAGACGGTGGTGCCGTACGGGCGGATGCAGCTGGTGGAGGTCACCTCAGGGCCGCTCGAGCGGCGCTTCGGGCTGGCCACCGTGCAGCTGCACACCGCGGCCGCAGCGACCGACGCCACCATCCCCGGCCTGGACCCGGCCGAGGCGGAACGGCTGCGCGACCGGCTCACCGAGCTGGGCGAGGCACGATCGGCGGGCCTGTGACGGCCCCGGACCCCGGCGAGGACATACCGGCGCCCGCGCCGGTGACCGAGCGCCGGCTGCACCCCGTCACGCCGTTCCGGCGGGCGTGGGCGCCGGTCGCCGTACTCGCCGGATGGGCGGTGCACGACCCGAACGCGACGCAAGCGCAGCTGGCGCGGCTGACCACCACCGCCCTGCTGCTGGGGCTCGCGGTCCTGGTGCCGGCGGCCGGCCTCTACGGCTTCCTGTCCTGGTGGTTCACGCACTTCGCGGTCACCGACACCGAACTGCGCATCCGCACCGGCCTGTTGTTCCGGCGCACCGCGCACATCCGGCTGGAGCGCATCCAGGCCGTGGACGTCTCCCGTCCTCTCCTCGCGCGCGTGGCGGGCGTCGCCAAGCTGCGGATCGACGTCGTCGGCGCCGACGACAAGGACGAGCTGGCCTTCCTCGGCGAGCAGGAGGCGCGCGCCCTGCGCGCGGAGCTGCTGGCGCGCGCGGCGGGTTTCGCGCCCGAGACGGCGCGCGAAGTCGGCGAGGCTCCGGCGCAGGAACTGCTGCACGTGCCCCCACGCGCGCTGGCGCTCTCCCTGGTGCTGACGGGCGCCACCTGGGTCTCGCTGTGCGCCGCGCTCGTCGTGCCGACCGTGCTGTGGCTCGCCACCCACAACCTGTGGACGGTCCTCGCGACCGCCCTGCCGCTGTTCGGCGCGGCCGGCGCGAGCAGCGCGGGACGGTTCGCCGGCGAGTTCGACTGGACGGTGAGCGAGTCACCGGACGGGCTGCGCATCGACCACGGGCTGCTCGACCGTACGCACGAGACGGTCCCGCCGGGCCGGGTGCAGACCGTGCGGATCGTGCAACCGCTGCTGTGGCGGCGGCTCGGCTGGGTGCGGGTGGAACTGGACGTGGCCGGGTCCGCCAACTCGGTGCTGGTGCCGGTGGCCCCGCGCCTGGTCGCCGAGTCGGTGGTCGCGCGCGTGCTGCCCGGTGTGACGGTGCCTCAGGAGCTGTCGCGGCCGCCGCGGCGGGCCCGCTGGTGCGTGCCGGTGTGGTGGCGCGGCCACCGCCTCGCGGTCACCGGAGCGGTCTTCGCCACCCGGCGCGGTCTGCTGCGGCGCCGGCTCTCGCTGGTCCCGCACGCCAAGGTGCAGAGCGTGCGGCTGAGCCAGGGGCCGTGGCAGCGACTCTGGCGGCTCGCCGACGTCCACGTGGACACGGGAGCCGGCAAGACCGTAACGGCCCGTCTGCGGGACGCCCAGGAGGCCGCGCGGCTCCTGCACGCCCAGGCGGAGCGGTCCCGGACGGGCCGCCGGGACGCCCGCCCCGACCGCTGGATGACCGGATGACGTCAGGCCCGGCCCCCTCGCGGGAAGCCGGGCCTGGGGTCCGTGCCTGGTACGGCCTCAGGAAGCCGCGCTGCGCAGCCTCTGGACGTCGATCTGCTCGGTCTCGTCGTGCGCGGTCAGGTCGATGACCTGGCCGACGCCCTCCGACCGCGCGTCGGCGTCCTTGAACTCGGCCTCGGTCTCCGCCTTGTGCACGGCGAGGGCCTCCTGGCCGACGACGTCGGCGAGATCCTCGTTCTGCACGGAGTCCAGCGCGTCCTTCTGGGTGTCCTTCTGGGTGCCGAAGAAGTCGAAACCGCCCTCGACCACCGGGCGCCGCGCGGGCGCGGCCGGTACGACGGCCACCGCGGTCGGCACCGTGAAGTGCCCGGCGGGCGGCCGGCCCACGGGCTGGGCGGGCTCGGCCGGTGCCATCGGGGCGGCGGCCGCGCGCGCGTGCCCGCCGGCCGCCTCGGGCTGCCCCTGCGCCTCGTCCTCCTGGGCGGCCGGCGCACCGGCCTCACCCGCAGGGGCGCCGGTGGCGTCCGTCACGCCTTCCGGCGCGCCGTCCGTCTGCGCGGCGGAGCCGGCCTCGCCCACGTCGGACCTGCGAACATCGGCCCTGTCCTTCGGAACGGCGCCCGACTCGGCCCTGGCCTCGCCGCCGGTGTCGGGCTCACCCGCCTCGGAAGTGGCCGCCTTCGGGGCCGTATCCACGCAAGCCGCCGCCTCGGAAGAAGCGGGCGTGGCCGTGTCGCCGAAAGCCGCGGCGTCCGTCGCGGAGTCGCTCGTCGCGTCGCCGCCGAACCGGGCCATGGCCGTCAGGGCCCGCTGGTACAGCCGCGCGCCCTCGGGCGAGAACACCGCGCGCGCCTTCGGCTCGTCCCCCGGGTCCGCCCCGGCCCCGGCGGCGTCGGCGGCGGGCTCCTCTGCGGCCTTCACCTCGGCCGACTCCGGCTCCGACTCCAGCTCGGCGCGGCGCGCGGGCGGCAGCGCCGGCGAAGGCGCGGCCGCCTCGATCTCCAGCAGCCGGCGTCCCTCCAGGGCGGTCGCGCGCTCGGTCTCCGCCGTGGCGTACCGGCGCAGCAGGGCCGCGTGCTCGTTGCGCAGGCCGGCCAGCTCCGCGCGCTTGGCGCGCAGCCGCTGCTCCAGCTTCGTGCGCAGCTCGCGCGACTCCTCCAGGTCGGTCTCCAGTTCGGCGACCCGCTCCTCGTACCGCCACTCGTCGCCGGCACGCGCGCGTGTGAGTTCGGCGACCCGCTTGCCCGCCTGTGCGTCCCAGCGGCGCATCACGACCGCTCCGACGACCGCCGTCGCCGCGGCGACCGCTGCCAGTGCGCGCACGACCATGGCCTCGGAGAACACCCAGGGGCCCAGCGCGCAGACGACGGATACGGCGGCGATCGCCGACGGAGGCAACAGCCGGTGCAAAGGAGGTGAATGGCGGTGGCGTCCACGTGGCATGGCCAGAAACTTACCGCGCGTAGGCGAATCGCGGACCCCCGCCCCGTAAAAACACGGCCACAACACCGGCTTCACGCGATGTCAGGCGCAGGGGATCAGTGTGCGACCAGCCGCGTGCTGATCCACTGGAGCGTCCCCGGGATCTCCCGCCGCCAGGTGTTGAAGTTGTGCCCGCCGCTCGGAAGGATGATCGACGAAATCCTGGTCACGTTCGTGTCCTGCACGCTCTTGATGAACTTGAGCGTGTCCTTGTAATTGTGTTCACCGACCTTGCTCGTGGTGACGAGCAGCGACGTCTCGGGCGCGGGCAGGTGCTTGAGCGCCCAGAAGAGGTCGGCACGATTCTGCAGGTTCTTGTTGCCGCGGAAGAGGTCGCCGGTGGTGGGGTCGATCGGCGCCTTGTAGTACGGCGACAGTCCGGCAGCGGCCGCGTACGCCCTCGGGTAGTGCATGGCAATCTTCAGCGCGCAGTAGCCGCCGGTCGAGTCACCGACGATGCCCCAGCTGGCGGGCGTCTTGTCCACCCGGTAGTGGGCCATCACCGAGTCCCGCAGATCCCTGGCAAAAAACGTTTCCGTCTGCGGGCCGCCGGGAACGTCCACGCATTCCGTGTCCCGCGGCGGCGCCACGGCCGGCCGCATCATCACCAGGATCATCGGCTGCATCTTCCCCGCCTTGGCCAACTGCTGTGCCGTGGCCGGATAGTGCAGTTTGTCCACCAGCGCCTGCGCAGTACCGGGATAACCCGTGAGGACGACGGACACCGGGAACTTGCGCGCGCGGTTCTGCGGCTGGAAGTACTCGGGGGGCAGGTACACGAACGCCGGCGCCGCGATGTGGGTCGTACGGCCGAGGATGTCCACCTTCTGAATCTGCCCCGAGACCTGTGGCAAGGCGCTGCCCGTCCCGATGACCCGGGACGTGGAGACCACCTGGATCGGGCCGGTGTTGCCGCCCGCTATGTGGTCGACGACGACGCCCTGGTCCGTCTCCTGGCCGAACAGGTCCGCCCAGCTGGCGTAGAAACCGAAGGCCTGGTTGGCGGCGAGGCCCACCGAGGCGAAGAGCGCCAGCTGCGTGCCGAGCAGCAGGCCGACCCGTCCGCTGACGGCCCGCCAGCTCCGCCGGGCCAGTCGCGGCCACAGCCACACCGTCCCGACGAACAGCAAGACGGCGAGGACGATCGCCAGCATCAGCACTTTGTTGCTCGTGAGACCCATGGGCTGTTACCTGCCTGCGCTTTCCGCCCGATAGCCGCCCACGCTTCGTTGCGAAGGCTTGCCCGGGGCTTTCCTTGGCCTTTGACCCGACTTTCCGGCGGGGAGTGAACCTCTCTCCCCTAGACACCGTCCTAGAGGGCGCAATGTCGCCGGATGCCCGATCGGGCCCGGGTCCAAGGTCTCTCGCAGAACTACGGGATGCGATGTCTGTCAGGATAGATGGGGAAATGTCGGGCGGGGTTCCGAGCCGATCCAGCCGGGCGCGGCGCATACTGCGTGGCCCGCGCCCCGAGGCCGTCCCTGTCCTCGTCGGCAGGGCGGCCGCCCTCGTGGGCGTTCTGGACATTGCCGCGGGTGTGTTCCCGCGCTTCCGTCACAGCCGTATGCACGCCATCGCCGAGGTGCTGCCGGGCTCGTTCGGCCCCTTCGCGGCCGCGCTCTCCGTGAGCTCCGGCGTGCTGCTGCTACTGCTTGCGCACGGGCTCAAACGGTGCAAGCGCCGGGCATGGCGGGCCGCGGTCGCGCTACTGCCGGCGGGCGCGGCGGCGCAGTTCGCGTACCGGCACTCGGTCGTCGGCGTGCTCATCGCCGTGGCCCTGCTCGTGCCGCTGCTGGTCCACCGCGACGAGTTCGCGGCGCTGCCCGATCCGCGCAGCAGGTGGCGGGCGCTCGCGAACTTCGTCCTCATGAGCGCCAGTTCCCTCGTCCTCGGACTCGTCATCGTCAGCGTCCACCCGCACCGGACGATCGGCGACCCGAGCCTGGCCGACCGGCTGACGCACGTCGTCTACGGCCTGTTCGGCTTCGAGGGCCCGGTCGACTACCAGGGCAACACGTCCTGGACCGTCGCCTTCTCCCTCGGCGCCCTCGGCTGGATCACCGCCGCCACCACCATCTACCTGGCCTTCCGCCCCGAGCACCCGGCCGCCCGCCTCACCGAGGAGGACGAGTCCCGCCTGCGGGCCCTGCTGGAGAAGCACGGCCGGCGCGACTCGCTCGGCCACTTCGCGCTGCGCCGCGACAAGGCCGTCGTCTTCTCCCCCAGCGGAAAGGCCGCGGTCACCTACCGCGTCGTCTCCGGTGTGATGCTCGCCAGCGGTGACCCCATCGGCGACGTCGAGGCCTGGCCGGGCGCCATCGAGCGCTTCATGGACGAGGCCAAGGCGCACTCCTGGACGCCCGCAGTCATGGGCTGCTCGGAGACGGGCGGCGAGGTGTGGACCCGTGAGACCGGCCTGGACGCCCTGGAACTGGGCGACGAGGCGGTGGTGGACGTCGCGGATTTCTCGCTCGCCGGACGCGCGATGCGCAACGTACGGCAAATGGTCAAGCGCATCGAGCGAGCCGGCTACGAAACCCGG
This sequence comes from Streptomyces barringtoniae, assembly GCF_020819595.1. Lineage (GTDB taxonomy): Bacteria > Actinomycetota > Actinomycetes > Streptomycetales > Streptomycetaceae > Streptomyces > Streptomyces barringtoniae. Next base: position 123,269 of record NZ_JAJHNP010000021.1, on the reverse strand, counting down.
GTACGGCGTATCCGTGACCTCGGCGACGCCGAACTGGAGCGCATCCGCCGGGCGGCGGAGGACTGGCGCGGCACCGACACCGAACGCGGCTTCTCCATGGCGCTCGGCCGCGTCGGCGACCCCGCCGACGGCGACTGCCTGATCGCCACCGCCCACAAGCAGGACGACGAGCCCGGCGAGTACGGCGACCTGAAGGCGGTCCTGCACTTCGTGCCCTGGGGCAAGGACGGCGCCTCGCTGGACCTGATGCGCCGCGACCGCAGCGCGGACCCCGGCATGAACGAACTGCTGATCGTCGCCGCCCTCCAGGCCGCGCCGAAGTTCGGCATCACCCGGGTCTCGCTGAACTTCGCGATGTTCCGCTCCGCCCTCGCGCGCGGCGAGAAGATCGGCGCGGGTCCGGTGCTGCGCGCCTGGCGCGGGCTGCTGGTGTTCCTCTCGCGCTGGTTCCAGATCGAGTCGCTGTACAAGTTCAACGCCAAGTTCCAGCCGCGCTGGGAACCCCGCTTCGTGGTCTACCGGAACAACGCCGACCTGCCCCGCATCGGCTTCGCCGCCATGCAGGCGGAGGGCTTCGTCGAATTCGCCCTGCCACTCCCGCGCTTCCTGCGCCGGCGCAGGGCGGCCGCCGAGCGCCCCTGCGCGCACTCCGTGGCGGAACGGGATGTCCGCGCGGCCTGAGCGCCCGAGCGGCCTGAGCGCCCGGGTGGTGTGAGGGCCGCGGGACCGAGCGGTGCGGCCAGGACGGGCCCGGGTGGGCGCCCCCTCCAGCACGGGGCTTCCGCCCGGGCCGTCGCGCGTTCCCGGCATGCTCCTGGGCCTACGCTGAACGTATGAAGAACCTCAGCGGGCGCGGCCGGGTGGCCGGCCTTCCGGTATGGGACCGGTGCGCGGTCATGGGTGTCGTCAACGTGACCCCCGACTCCTTCTCCGACGGCGGCCGCTGGTTCGACACGACCGCAGCCGTCAAGCACGGCCTCGATCTCGTCGCCGAGGGCGCGGACCTGGTCGATGTCGGCGGCGAGTCCACCCGCCCCGGCGCCACCCGGGTGGACGAGGCCGAGGAACTCAGGCGCGTCATCCCGGTCGTCCGGGGCCTCGCCTCCGAGGGCGTCGTCGTCTCCGTCGACACCATGCGCGCCTCCGTCGCCGAACAGGCCCTCGGTGCCGGGGCCGCCCTCGTCAACGACGTCAGCGGCGGCCTCGCCGACCCCGCGATGATCCCGGTGGTCGCCGCCGCGGGCGCCCCGTTCGTCGTCATGCACTGGCGCGGCTTCCTCGAGGGCGGCAACGTCAAGGGCGTCTACGAGGACGTCGTCAAGGAAGTCGTGGACGAACTGCACGCACGCGTGGAGGCCGTTCTGGCCGGCGGCATCGCCCATGACCGCATCGTCGTCGACCCCGGCCTCGGCTTCTCCAAGGAGGCCGAGCACGACCTCAGCCTCCTCGCCCACCTCGACCGCCTGCGCGACCTCGGCCACCCCCTGCTCGTGGCCGCCTCCCGCAAGCGGTTCCTCGGCCGTGTCCTCGCCGGGCCGGAAGCGGCGCCCCCGCCGGCCCGGGAGCGCGACGCCGCCACGGCCGCCGTCTCCGCGCTCGCCGCGGACTCCGGCGCGTGGGCCGTGCGCGTGCACGAGGTGCGCGCCACCGCGGACGCCGTGCGGGTCGCACGCGCCGTGGAAGGAGCGCGTACGGCGGGCCCAGCGCCGCTGGAAATGAACGAGCGCGGGGCGCGTGAAGTGGGGAAGACACCGGGCGCCGAGCGAGAGCCCGGGGCGTGCGGAAGCGGGCGCGCGCCCGGCATCAGTGGTGAGCGCGGGGCGGAAGGAGCCCGGTGAGCGCCCCTCATACCGATGTCGAGCAGGTGGAGGCCGCCAACACCGCCTTCTACGAGGCGATGGAGCGCGGTGACTTCGAGGAGGTGTCCTCCCTCTGGCTCACCCCCGCCGACCTGGGCGTGGACGAGGAGTACCACGACCCGGCGGACACCGGCGTGATCTCCTGCGTGCACCCCGGCTGGCCGGTGCTCACCGGCCGCGGCGAGGTCCTCAGGTCGTACGCCCTGATCATGGCGAACACCGACTACATCCAGTTCTTCCTCACCGACGTGCACGTCTCCGTCACGGGTGACACCGCGCTCGTCACCTGCACCGAGAACATCCTCAGCGGCGGCCCCGCCCCCGAGGACGGCGCGGAACTGGGACCGCTGGTCGGCCAGCTCGTCGTCGCCACGAACGTGTTCCGGCGCACACCCTCCGGCTGGAAGCTCTGGTCGCACCACGCCTCCCCCGTCCTGGCGGAGAGCGCCGACGACGAGGAGCCCGGCGCCGACGGGGCGAATCCGGACGACGACCCCCTCTCCTGAGCGGGTAGACGCTCCACAGGAAGCCGAGCAAGAGGAACCAGGAAGTGGTTGGAATCACCTACCCCGGGGTAGAAGCCGCTACCAGCCCATGACACGGCCGGGTTTCCCTGGGGAAACGCTGGATGAACCCTCGTGGTCCTGGCCCGGGCCCACGCCCCGCGGCCCGGCTTTGTCAGTGCCCGCAGGTAGATTCGTCAGAGACCGACGTGCCGCCCGCACGTGGTACGCACCGGTCCTTCCCGACGATTGCAGGAGTGATTCGCGTGGATCGTGTCGCGCTGCGCGGCCTCAAGGCCCGCGGGCACCACGGTGTGTTCCCCAAGGAGCGCGAGGAGGGCCAGACCTTCATCGTGGACCTCGCCCTGGGGCTGGACACCCGGCCGGCGGCGGCTGACGACGACCTGGCGAAGACCGTGCACTACGGCATCGTGGCCGAGGAGGTCGTGGCCGTGGTCGAGGGTGAGCCGGTGGACCTCATCGAGACCCTCGCCGAGCGGATCGCCCAGACCTGCCTGAAGCACGAAGGGGTGAAGGAGGTCGAGGTCTGTGTCCACAAGCCGGACGCACCGATCACCGTCCCCTTCGACGACGTGACCGTCACCATCACCCGGAGCCGAGTATGACCCGATCTTTCCTCCAGGGTCACAGCGACCCGACCGTCCAGCCGGTGCCCGCCTCCGTCGTCGAGAAGGTCGACGCCGCCGACACGACCCTGCAGAACCCGAAGTGGGCCGTCATCTCCATCGGCTCCAACCTCGGCAACCGCCTGGAGACCCTCCAGGGCGCCGTCGACGCGCTCGAGGACACCCCCGGTGTCCGCGTGAAGGCCGTCTCCCCGGTGTACGAGACCGAGCCCTGGGGCGTGGAGCCGGGCAGCCAGCCGTCGTACTTCAACGCGGTCGTGGTCCTCAAGACCACCCTGCCCCCGGCCTCCCTCCTGGAGCGCGCCCACGCCATCGAGGAGGCGTACAAACGCGTCCGCGACGAGCACTGGGGCCCGCGCACCCTGGACGTCGACATCGTCGCCTACGCCGACGTCACCTCCGACGACCCGCAGCTCACCCTGCCCCACCCGCGCGCCCACGAGCGCGCCTTCGTGCTCGCGCCCTGGCACGACGTGGACCCGCAGGCCCAGCTGCCCGGCCGCGGCCCGGTGGCCGAACTTCTGTCGTCCGTCACCCGTGCGGGCGTCGAACCCCGCGAGGACCTGGAACTCCGACTGCCCGAATAGTCGTTAAGGTCAAGACGACTCGAACGACAAGGTCGAGACGACCGCAGTCCGGACCGGTCCGGGGGAGCTGAAGGGACACCGTGAGAGAGCTGCGCATCAGGGTGCTGGCGGGTGTGTTCGTCGTGGCCGGGATCCTGTCCTGGGCGGGCGCTCGCCTCTGGAACTCGATCGGGACCCTCCCCAGCGTCCCCCTGGCCGCCCCCATCGTGCTCGCCCTGATCGCGGTGGTGCTGCTCTCGACGGCGCTCTCGCTGCGCGCCCGCCTCAAGGCCCAGCGTGAGCGCCGCCCCGGCGCCAAGGGCGTCGATCCCCTGATGGCCGCCCGCGCGGTCGTCTTCGGTCAGGCCAGCGCCCTGGTCGCCGCCCTCGTCGCCGGGATGTACGGCGGCACGGGCGTCTTCCTGCTGAAACTCCTCGACATCCCCGCCCGCCGCGACCAGGCCGTCTACGCCGGCTTCTCGGTCCTGGCCGGCATCGGTGTCATAGCGGCGGCCCTGTTCCTGGAGCGGGTGTGCAAGCTCCCGGAGGACGACGACCAGAACCCCCCGGGAGCGGAACCGGCGGCCTGACCGCCGGTCTCCCCCGGCGGACCGCCGGTTTCCCCCGGCAGCGGTTCAGCGCGCCATGATCAGGCTCATGGCCTCGTTCCGCGTCGCCGCGTCCCGCAGCTGACCGCGCACGGCCGACGTTATGGTCTTCGCGCCCGGCTTGCGGATGCCGCGCATGGACATGCACATGTGCTCACACTCGACGACCACGATGACGCCCCGCGGCTCCAGGATCTCCATGAGGGAGTCCGCGATCTGCGTGGTGAGTCGTTCCTGCACCTGCGGCCGACGGGCGTAGACGTCGACCAGGCGGGCCAGCTTGGACAGGCCGGTGATCTTTCCGGTGACGGACGGGATGTAGCCGACGTGAGCGACGCCCCGGAACGGGACCAGATGATGCTCACACGTGCTGTACACCTCGATGTCCTTCACGAGCACCATCTCGTCGTGCCCCAGGTCGAACGTCGTCGTGAGCACGTCCTCCGGCTGCTGCCACAGGCCCGCGAAGATTTCCCTGTAGGCCCGCGCCACCCGCGCCGGCGTCTCCCTCAGGCCCTCCCGGTCCGGGTCCTCGCCGACCGCGATCAGCAGTTCGCGTACGGCATTCTCGGCGCGCTTCTCGTCGAACTCGCCGATGGGACCCTCACCGTCCAGCGTCACCGGGTCGGTCATGTGCTTCCTCGTTCCTGTACCCCTATCGCGTGGCGGCGGCCACGCGTCTGGCTGCGGACATACGAACGCCGCGCCCCCAGGCTAAAACCTGGTGGGCGCGGCGTTCATTCCAGGCCGGTTGGCCGAAACGCGGTCAGCTCTCCGGGCGGTCCTCCGGGGTCTGGTCGGTCACCGGGGCCGACTCCGCGGCCGTGGACTTGACCGTGCTGATCGCCGCCGTCGCGCCGTTCGCACCGTTGGTCAGTGCCAGCTCCTTCGGGGAGAGCACCGGCGGGCGGGTGGACGGGGTACGGCGGGAGGAGCCGGTCCAGGCGGGCCGCGGCGGGCGCTTGACGATCGGGGCGAAGATCTCGGCGATCTCCTCCTTGCCCAGGGTCTCCTTCTCCAGCAGCTGGAGAACGAGCTGGTCGAGCACGTCGCGGTTCTCGACCAGGATCTCCCAGGCCTCGTTGTGCGCGGTCTCGATGAGCTTCTTGACCTCTTCGTCCACCAGCGCGGCGACCTCTTCGGAGTAGTCGCGCTGGTGAGCCATCTCACGTCCGAGGAAGGGCTCGCTGTTGTCGCCGCCGAACTTGATGGCGCCGAGCCGCTCGGTCATGCCGTACTGGGTGACCATCGCGCGGGCCAGGTTGGTGGCCTTCTCGATGTCGTTCGCGGCGCCGGTGGTCGGGTCGTGGAAGACCAGTTCCTCGGCGGCGCGTCCGCCCAGCATGTAGGCGAGCTGGTCGAGCATCTCGTTGCGCGTGGTCGAGTACTTGTCCTCGTCGGGCAGGACCATCGTGTAACCGAGGGCACGGCCGCGGGACAGGATCGTGATCTTGTGGACCGGGTCGGAGTTCGGTGACGCCGCCGCGACCAGGGCGTGACCGCCCTCGTGGTACGCGGTGATCTTCTTCTCCTTGTCGGACATGATCCTGGTCCGCTTCTGCGGGCCCGCGACCACGCGGTCGATCGCCTCGTCCAGCGCTCGGTTGTCGATCAGCTTCTGGTCGCCCCGGGCCGTCAGCAGCGCGGCCTCGTTGAGGACGTTCGCCAGGTCGGCACCGGTCATGCCGGGGGTCCGGCGGGCGACGGCGGCCAGGTCGACGTCGGGCGCGACCGGCTTGCCCTTCTGGTGGACCTTGAGGATCTCCAGGCGGCCCTGCAGGTCCGGCGGGTCGACCGCGATCTGGCGGTCGAAGCGGCCGGGGCGGAGCAGTGCCGGGTCGAGGATGTCCGGGCGGTTCGTGGCGGCGATGAGGATCACGCCGCCCTTGACGTCGAAGCCGTCCATCTCGACGAGCAGCTGGTTCAGGGTCTGCTCGCGCTCGTCGTGACCACCGCCGAGGCCGGCGCCGCGGTGGCGGCCGACCGCGTCGATCTCGTCGACGAAGACGATCGCCGGGGCGTTCGCCTTGGCCTGCTCGAACAGGTCGCGCACTCGGGAGGCACCGACACCGACGAACATCTCGACGAAGTCGGAACCGGAGATCGAGTAGAAGGGGACGCCCGCCTCGCCGGCCACGGCGCGCGCGAGGAGCGTCTTGCCGGTACCCGGACGGCCGTAGAGCAGCACGCCCTTGGGGATCTTGGCGCCGACGGCCTGGAACTTGGCCGGCTCCTGCAGGAACTCCTTGATCTCGTGGAGCTCCTCGACGGCCTCGTCGCAGCCGGCGACGTCGGAGAAGGTCGTCTTCGGGGTGTCCTTGGTGATGAGTTTGGCCTTGGACTTGCCGAAGTTCATCACCCGGGAGCCGCCGCCCTGCATCTGGTTCATCAGAAACAGGAAGACGACCACGATGAGGACGAAGGGCAGCAGGGAGAGCAGGACGCCGACGAACGGGTTCTGCTTGGACGGCGAGACCGTGTAGCCGTCCGGGATCTGCTTGTCCTGGTACTTGGTCTGCAGCTGACCGGCGATGGTCACGCCCTGGTCGCCGATGTAGCTCGCCTGGATCTTCGAGCTGCCGTCGACCTTCTGGCCGTCCTTGAGGGTGACCTTGATGGTCTGCTCGTCGCCGGTGGTGAGCTTGGCCGACTGGACCCTGTTGTCATTGATCGCCGCGACGACCTGGCCGGTGTCCACCGTCTTGTAGCCGCCGGACGAGCCGACGACCTGCATCAACACGACCACGGCAAGGACGGCCAGCACGATCCACATGACCGGCCCACGGAAGTATCGCTTCACGTCCATCCATACGGAGCGGTGCCGCCCCGTCCCTCCTGCCATAGTGAGTTTGATAAGACAGTTCTTCTGACGGTACCCCAGCGCGATGGTCCGAAGCCGCACGAAGTCCGCTTCGAGGGCTGGGGAGCCCGTCTCTGCATGCTTCAACGGCCCGGAACCCGCCGGGGTTCCCGATCGTCCTACAAGGCTTGAGCCGAGTGGCTCACACCACCCGGTGCGGCTCAGCCGCCGTAGACATGAGGCGCGAGCGTACCGACGAACGGCAGGTTCCGGTACTTCTCGGCGTAGTCGAGGCCGTAGCCGACGACGAACTCGTTGGGGATGTCGAAGCCGACCCACTCGACGTCGATGGCGACCTTGGCGGCATCCGGCTTGCGCAGCAGCGTGCACACCTTCAGGGAGGCGGGCTCGCGGGAGCCGAGGTTGTTGATCAGCCAGGACAGGGTCAGGCCGGAGTCGATGATGTCCTCGACGATCAGGACGTGCTTGCCCTTGATGTCGGTGTCGAGGTCCTTGAGGATCCGCACGACACCGGAGGACTGGGTGCCCGCGCCGTAGGAGGACACGGCCATCCAGTCCATGGTGACGGGGGTGGACAGCGCCCGGGCGAGGTCGGCCATGACCATCACCGCGCCCTTGAGGACGCCGACGATCAGCAGGTCCTTGCCCGCGTACTCCGCGTCGATCTTCGCGGCCAGCTCGGCCAGCTTCGCGTCGATCTCTTCCTTGGTGATGAGCACCTGCTGGAGGTCGGCACCCATGTCTTTCGCGTCCACCCGCATCACTTTCGGTCGTCCCGCACTTACGGCCGTAGGTCACGGCCACCGGCTGCCCGGACCGGCCGCCGGAGGGTCGCTCCGCGGGGCCTGGATTCAGCCTTGCCGAATCACCAGTCTGCCACCCTGCCGCTGGGCGACGACTTTGCCCGGGAGATTGATGGCTCCCTGGCCGCGCCAGCCGGTGATCAGGCGGTCGACTTCCTCGATGTGGCGGGCGAACAGCGAACCGGCCGGGGCGCCGGCCTCGATGGCGGCGCGGCGCAGGATGCGGCGGCGTACGGCGGGCGGGAGGGCGTACAGCTTGGCGCACTCCAGCAGGCCTGCGGCATCGCGTACGGAGGCCTCGACCTGGCTGGCCCAGGCGTCGAGGGCGTCGGCGTCGTCGCGGGAGAGCTGGGCGGTGCGGGCGAGCGCCTCCACGACGCCTTTGCCGAGGGCCTTCTCCAGGGCGGGCAGGCCTTCGTGCCGCAGCCGGGAGCGGGTGTAGGCCGGGTCGGCGTTGTGAGGATCGTCCCAGACGTGGAGGGACTGGACCATGCAGGCCTTGCGGGCGGTCTGCCGGTCGAGCGCCAGGAAGGGGCGCCGGTAACGGCCGCCGGCCCCCGAGACCGCGGCCATACCGGACAGGGAGCGGATGCCGGAGCCGCGGGCGAGGCCGAGCAGGACGGTTTCGGCCTGGTCGTCGCGGGTGTGGCCGAGCAGGACGGCGGTGGCGCCGTGGCGTTCGGCGACGGCGTCGAGGGCGGCGTAGCGGGCGTCGCGGGCGGCGGCTTCGGGTCCGCCGTCGCGGCCTACGGTCACGGCGACGGACTCGACCGGGTCGAGGCCGAGTTCGCGCAGGCGCAGGACGACCTCGTCGGCGCGGAGGTCGGAGCCGGGCTGGAGACCGTGGTCGACGGTGACGCCCCCGGCGCGGATGCCGAGCTTGGGCGCTTCGAAGGCGAGGGCGGAGGCGAGGGCCATGGAGTCGGCGCCGCCGGAGCACGCGACGAGCACGAGCGGGGAGGGGAGCCGCTCGGCTGTCCGGTCCGGGTGCGTGCCGAAGGCCTGCCGGCCGGGCTCGCCGGAGCTCTGCCGGCCGAGTTCGCGGTAGGGCTGGCGGCCCGGGCCGCCGGAGGTGTGGTGGTCGTCGAGGATGTCGTGGAGGACGCGGCGGACCGCCAGGCGTATCGCCGCGACCGCAGGATGGGGACCCATGTCCGGTTCCCTTCATGAAGTTTTCGGGGGGTGAGCCCGAGTCGGTCACTCAGAGTGTGTAGATGGTGACAGAAGCGGGCGGTTCCCCGAGCATTGCACGCCTACGCATGGCTCACGGTCCCTCGGACGGGTGATTGAAGGGGCGTTCGCCTGCCGTCGGCCGGATTCGCTTCACGACGTGTCCATGCCGTTCACGACTCGGCCTTGCGGTGCACCCGTGCGACCCAGTCCGCCGGTTTGGCGATCTCCGCCTTCGTGGGCAGGGTGTTGGGCGAGGTCCACACGCGGTTGAAACCGTCGATGCCGACCTGTTCGACGACGGCCCGGACGAACCGTTCGCCGTCCCGGTACTGCCTCAGTTTGGCATCCAGACCCAGCAGTTTGCGCAGGGCGAGGTCGAGGCGGGAGGCGCCCTTGGCGCGGCGCTGCTGGAACTTCTCGCGGATCTCCGCCACGGTCGGTACGACGCTGGGGCCGACGCCGTCCATGACGTAGTCGGCGTGGCCCTCCAGCAGGGACATCACGGCGGTGAGGCGGGCGAGGATCTCGCGCTGGGCGGGGGTCTGCACCAGTTCCACGAAGGAACGGCCGCCGTCCTCCTCCTCGCCCTCGGGGCGGCCTCCGGCGAGGGACTGGGCGGCTTCCCTGATGCGCTCCAGGAAGGTCATCGGGTCGACGTCGGTCTCCGCCAAGAACGACTGGATTTCGCCCTCCAGGTGGTCGCGCAGCCAGGGCACGGCCGTGAACTGGGTGCGGTGGGTCTCCTCGTGCAGGCACACCCACAGGCGGAAGTCGTGCGGCTGGACGTCGAGTTCGCGCTCGACGTGGACGATGTTCGGCGCGACGAGGAGGAGCCGGCCGCCGCCGTTCTCGCCGGCCGGGAGGTCGCGGGTGGCGGGGGCGAAGGTCTCGTACTGGCCGAGGACGCGGGAGGACAGGAACGACAGCAGCATGCCGAGTTCCACTCCGGTGACCTTGCCGCCGACGGTGCCGAGGACGGCGCTGCCGGGGCTGCCCGCGCGCCGTTCCTGCATCTTCTCCAGCAGCGGCCTGAGGATCTCGCGGAAACCGGCGACGTTGGCGCGGACCCAGCCGGGGCGGTCGACCACCAGGACGGGCGTGTCGTGGATGTCGTCGATGCCCATACGAGTGAAGCCCCGGACGTGTTCCTCCGAGGCCTTGGCGTGCCGGCGCAGCTCCGCGACGACGGCGCGTGCCTCGTCGCGGCTGACGTCAGGGCCCGGTCGTACGAGCCGTGTCGCGGTCGCCACCGCGAGGTTCCAGTCGACCATCCCGGGAGATGCGGTGCCACCGAAGCCAGTCATGTCGTCAACCGTACGGGAACGTTCCCACCAGGGGCAGGCCATGAGGGTGGGCGGGGGCAGGCGGCGTCGGGCGCTGCGCACGGCGGTTCATCCGCAGCCGCACCCCGCCAGTGCCGTGGCCGTCCTGTCCAGGGCCGACTCGGCCCCCAGGGGGTCCGTCGTGCCGGAGGCCATGAAGGCGAAGGCCAGCAGCCGGCCGTCGGCGTCCACGACGGTGCCGGCGAGGGTGTTCACGCCGGTCAGGGTGCCGGTCTTGGCGCGTACGACGCCCGCCGCGCTGTCGGTGGTGTAGCGGTCGGCCAGGGTGCCGGTGAAGCCGGCCACGGGCAGGCCGGTGAGGACGGGGCGCAGGCCGGGGCGGCCGGGGTCGCCGGCCGTGACCAGGAGGGCGGTGAGGAGGTCGGCGGTGAGCCGGTCGTCGCGGTCGAGTCCGCTGCCGTCGTGGAAGGAGGCGCCGGACATCGGCAGGCCCAGCTTGGTCAGCCGGGCGGAGATCGCCCTGGCGCCGCCGTCGAAGCTGCCGGGTTCGCCGCTGGTGAGGGCGGTCTGGCGGGCCAGGGCCTCGGCGATGTCGTTGTCGCTGTTGGTCAGCATGCGCTCGACCACCTCGGACAGCGGGGGCGAGGAGACGGTGGCGAGGGTCTGCGCGCGCGTGCTGGCCTTGGAGGGGCCGGGGGACGTGGTGGTGATGCCGGCGTCCTTCAGGAAGCCCGCGAACTTGCCCGCCGCGTCCTTCGCCGGGTCGCTCACGCGGGGCGCCGGACCGCTGCTGGAGCCGTCGGTGCGGCCCTCGTCGGCCATCAGGGCGCTGACCGGCGCGAGGTTGTCGTTGACGCCGATGGGGTGCAGGGCGGGGCCGGAGTACAGGGTCGTGTCGTAGGAGAGCGTGACCTTGCGGATGCCGCGCTTGTGGAGCGCCTTGGCGGTGTCCGCCGCCAGCTCGCGCAGGCCGGCCCAGCCTTCCCCGCTCCCGGCTTCGCCCGAGCGGGAGGTGCCCGCAGCCTTCGCGCGGGCGGTGAGGGTGGGGTCGCCGCCGCCGACCAGGACGAGTTCGCCGGTGTCGGGTTCCAGGGCGGCGCGGGTGGTGAACCGGTGGTCGGGGCCCAGGGCGGACAGGGCGGCGACGGCTGTGGCGATCTTGGTGGTGGAGGCGGGGGTGAGGGCCTTGCCGGCGTCGGTGCCGTACAGACGCCTGCCCGTGGCCACGTCGACGACGGCGGCCGCGTGGGTGCCGCCCAGCGCGGAGGCGCCCAGGAGGGGCCTCAGGACGTCGGAGAGGGGTTTCCCGCCCGGCGCGGCCTTCTTGGTGTCGACGGCGCTCGTCGCGCCGTCCAGTCCCATCAGGACGGGTGCTGCGCTCGGCGCGGGCCGGGGTGTCCCCGCCGTCGTGCCGGACCGGCCGTGATCTGCGCCACCTGTCCGCTCCAGGGCGGCGGCCCGGTCCCGCTCGGCCGTACGCTGACCGTCGGCGTCCCAGGGGCCGGCCGTGGTCACCACACCGGCGGCCAGCAGCAGGCCGGCGGTGGCGGCGCCCGCGGTGTACTGCCAGGTCTGCACGGCCCGTGGCCGCGGCGGGTGCAGGAGGGCCCGCGTCAACCGCGCGACCCGCGGCCTCGCGGCCGCCCCGGCCCGCGCCAGACGTGGTCGTACGGCGTTCGCGATCCGCTCAACCCGCGGTCTCGCGGCCCGCCAAGGCCTCAGCTCTGGCACGACCACCAGCCCCTTTCGCGATCACACACCTGCGTGAGGGACACTTAATCACCAGAACTATGTGCTGATCATGGAGGAGCCACCGGTGGAGTTCGACGTCACGATCGAGATCCCGAAGGGTTCGCGCAACAAGTACGAGGTGGACCACGAGACCGGTCGGATCCGCCTGGACCGTCGTCTCTTCACCTCGACCGCCTACCCGACCGACTACGGCTTCGTCGAGAACACCCTCGGCGAGGACGGCGACCCGCTGGACGCGCTGGTCATCCTGGACGAGCCGACCTTCCCGGGCTGCCTGATCCGCTGCCGCGCGATCGGTATGTTCCGCATGACGGACGAGGCGGGCGGCGACGACAAGCTGCTGTGCGTTCCGGCCACCGACCCGCGCGTGGAGCACCTGCGCGACATCCACCACGTGTCGGAGTTCGACCGCCTGGAGATCCAGCACTTCTTCGAGGTGTACAAGGACCTGGAGCCCGGCAAGTCCGTCGAGGGCGCCAACTGGGTGGGCCGCACGGACGCCGAGACGGAGATCGAGCGGTCGTACAAGCGCTTCAAGGAGCAGGGCGGCCACTGAGCCCCGTGCCTCTCGCCGACGGGCCGTACGCGCAGGCGTGCGGCCTGTCGGCATTCACGCACGCGTACGGACCATCGGGGTACCTGTGCGCATACTGAGCCGTACGGAAGGTGTCGTTCAGGGAGCGGTGCGAGGTGTCGGAGGCGGAGGACCGCAAGCCCCGGTCGGACGAGGCGCGGTACGACCCGGAGATCACGTCCGAGTTCGCCATCCCGGAGGGCATCGAGGTCTCCGAGGGCGGTGGTGAGCCGGAGACCACCTCGGAGTTCGTCCTGCCGAAGGGCCTGGAGACGCCGCAGTCGCCCGGTGCCGAGCCGGAGGGGTCGGCGTTCAGCACGCCGAGCGTCTACAGCGCCAACGAAGCCCCGACGGCGTTCACCCCGGCCACCGGCGTTCCGCTGGTCAGCCTGGTCAAGGACGCCCCCTGGCAGGACCGGATGCGCACGATGCTGCGCATGCCGGTGGCCGAGCGGCCGGCGCCCGAGCCGGTGCAGCGGGTGGAGGAGGAGGGTCCGGCCGTCCCGCGCGTGCTGGACCTGACCCTGCGTATCGGCGAGCTGCTGCTGGCGGGCGGTGAGGGCGCGGAGGACGTGGAGGCCGCGATGTTCGCGGTGTGCCGCTCCTACGGCCTGGACCGCTGCGAGCCGAACGTCACGTTCACGCTGCTGTCGATCTCGCACCAGCCGTCGCTGGTGGATGACCCGGTGACGGCCTCGCGGACGGTACGGCGGCGGGGCACCGACTACACCCGGCTCGCGGCCGTGTTCCGGCTGGTGGACGACCTGACCGACCCGGAGACCCATGTCTCGCTGGAGGAGGCCTACCGGCGGCTGGCGGAGATCCGCCGCAACCGGCACCCCTACCCCGGCTGGGCGCTGACCCTGGCCAGCGGGCTGCTGGCGGGTGCGGCGTCCGTCCTGGTCGGCGGCGACCTCATCGTGTTCTTCGCGGCGGCCGTCGGCGCGATGCTCGGCGACCGGCTGGCGTGGCTGTGCGCGGGGCGCGGGCTGCCGGAGTTCTACCAGTTCACCGTGGCCGCGATGCCGCCCGCGATGATCGGGGTGGCGTTCGCGCTGGCGCACGTCGATGTGAAGGCGTCCGCCGTCGTCACCGGTGGACTGTTCGCGCTGCTGCCCGGGCGGGCGCTGGTGGCGGGCGTGCAGGACGGGCTGACGGGCTTCTACATCACCGCGGCGGCCCGGCTGCTGGAGGTCCTGTACTTCTTCGTGGGCATCGTCGCCGGTGTGCTGGTCGTCCTGTACTTCGGGGTGAAGGTCGGCGGAAAGCTCAACCCGGACGCGGCGCTCGTCATCAACGAACGGCCGCTGATCCAGATCGCAGCCTCCATGCTGCTGTCGCTGACCTTCGCGGTGCTGCTCCAGCAGGAGCGGTCGACGGTGCTGTGGGTGGCCCTCAACGGGGGCGTGGCGTGGACGGTGTACGGCGCGATGCACTACGTCGCCGACATCTCGCCGGTGGCCTCCACGGCCGTGGCGGCGGGGCTGGTGGGCCTCTTCGGGCAGCTGCTTTCGCGCTACCGGTTCGCGTCGGCGCTGCCCTACACGACGGCGGCGATCGGGCCGCTGCTGCCGGGCTCCGCCACGTATTTCGGGCTGCTGAACATGGCCCAGAACGAGGTGAACAAGGGGCTCGTGTCCCTGGCCAACGCGGCGTCGCTGGCCATGGCCATCGCCATCGGGGTCAATCTGGGGTCGGAGGTCTTCCGGCTGTTCCTGCGGGTGGGGTCGCCCGGGAAGCGGCGGGCTGCGAAGCGGACCAGGGGGTTCTGAGCGGCCGCTGCTACTGCGGGCGGTAGTCGTACGGGTACTGGTGCTGGTGCTGGTCGTACTGCTGCTGCGGATACTGCTGCTGCGGATACTGCTGCTGCGGGTACTGCTGCTGGTCGTAGCCCTGGTTCCAGTACTGCTCCTGCTGGTTCCAGTCCTGCTGCTGGGGCTGCTGGTACGGCTGCTGCTCGTACTGGTTGCCGTAGGGCTGCTCGTACGGCTGGTCCGGCTCGATGCGGCGCAGCTGGGTCGTCGCGGTGTCCATGGCCGGCGGAGCCTGGCGGGTCGCCTCCGGTGCCGCCTGCGCGGCCTTCTTCCCCTTGCCGCGGGCCCGGAGGAACTCGATCGCGATCGGGACCACGGAGACGAGGACGATCAGGATGAGGATCGCCTCGATGTTGTTCTTGACGAAGCCGATGTTGCCGAGCCAGGAGCCGAGCAGGGTGACGCCCGCGCCCCACAGGGTGCCGCCGATGACGTTGAAGATCAGGAACGAGCGGTACCTCATGCCGCTGACGCCGGCGATGATCGGCGTGAACGTGCGCACGATCGGCACGAAGCGGGCCAGGACCAGGGACTTCGGGCCGTACTTCTCGAAGAACTCGTGCGCCTTGGTGACGTTCTCCTGCTTGAACAGGCGGGAGTCCGGGCGGTTGAACAGGGACGGGCCGACCTTCTTGCCGAACATGTAGCCCGCCTGGTCGCCGAGGATCGCGGCGAGGCAGATCAGGCCGATCGCGCCCCACAGCGGGAAGTCCAGCTGCTTCGAGGTGATCAGCAGGCCGCAGGTGAACAGCAGCGAGTCGCCCGGCAGGAAGAAGCCGATGAGCAGGCCGGACTCGGCGAAGACGACGAGCAGCAGGCCCCAGATGCCGTAGGTGTCGAGCAACTGGTTGGGATCGAGCCAGCTCGGGCCGAGGGCGAGTGTCATCACGGGTCCGGGCTCCTGAGGGGGTGAAGGCGGCTACGGCGGCTGGTCTTCGACGAAGTGCCGCACAAAGCTATCAACGTGGTGTGACCGCCCCAGGTTCCAACGGTGTCTCCGGGATGCACTGTGGGATGACTGGGAGAAAGCTGTGACTCATGGGACTCGATGACTACGGCGGCGGCCAGGGGCCCCAGCCGGACGTGCTGGTCGTGACGACGAACGACGTGCCCGGATACCGGGTGCAGCAGGTGATCGGGGAGGTCTTCGGACTCACCGTGCGCTCCCGGCACCTCGGCAGCCAGATCGGCGCCGGACTGAAGTCGATGATCGGCGGCGAGCTGAAGGGGCTCACCAAGACGCTCGTGCAGACCCGCAACCAGGCCATGGAGCGCCTGGTGGAGCAGGCACGCGCGCGTGGCGCCAATGCCGTGCTGGCGTTCCGGTTCGACGTGACCGAGGCCGCGGACGTGGGCACCGAGGTGTGCGCCTACGGCACGGCGGTGGTCCTGGCCCGGGAGTGAACCCCGCGCACTCCCGGGCCGGGGGCGGTCAGGAGCCCTGACGTTCGGCGTTGGCGAGGATCGCGTCGCGCAGGTGCTCGGCGACACCGGGCCCCATGGCGTCGTAGTACGCCTTGAAGCGCTCGTCGGAGACGTACATCTGCCCGAAGCACCGGTGCATCTCGTACGGGACCTCGAAGAACCACCTGTTCATGTGCTGCCGGTGTTCCTCCGCCATGTCCATGGCCGCCTCGCCGGACGGCTGCTCGCCCGCGGCCACCAGGGCGGCGTACCGCTCCTGCCAGTCGTCGACCTCGGCCTTGATCCGCTTCCAGTCCTCCTTGGTGTAGCGCGCGGCGCGCCGCTGGGACTCGGCCCAGGCCTCGGTGCTGCCCCAGCGCTGCTCCGCCTCCTCGGTGTACTCCTCGTTGAAGGGGTCCTTGTCCCCGAACACCTCGAACCGCTCCTCCGGGGTGAGGTTGATGCCCATCTTGCGTGCCTCCATGGCGTGCTCCACGGCCGCGGCCATCTTCTGGAGCTTCTCGATCCGGGCGGTCAGCAGTTCGTGCCGGCGGCGCAGGTGCGCGCGCGGGTCCGCGTCCGGGTCGTCGAGCAGGACCGCGACCTCCTCGAGCGGGAAGCCGAGCTCCCGGTAGAACAGGATCTGCTGGAGCCGGTCGAGATCGGCTTCGGTGTAGCGCCGGTGGCCGGCGTGGGTGCGCTCGCCGGGCACCAGCAGGCCGATCTCGTCGTAGTGGTGCAGGGTGCGCACCGTGACACCGGCGAACCCCGCGACCTGTCCCACGGAGTAGCTCACTTTTCCGCTCCTTCGGTCGGTACGCCGTCCACGCTGAGGCCTCACGTCACGTGAGGTGCAAGCCGGATCTCCTTCGGGATGTTGTGTGTGTTTTGTCCGTTTATGGTGAGCCCGTGGCCCAGGAGACCGCGCAGCAGGCGCCGACGACCGCTCACACGGCCCCGGCACGGGCTCTGCTGCCGCTCATCCTGCCCGCCGCGGCCGTGGGCATCGTGGCCAGCCTGGTCTACGTCGGCGTGAGTGTGGCGGCGGAGCAGCTCCAGCGCGTGCTGTGGGGGCCCCTTCCGGACGCGCTCGGGGTGGGCCGGTACTCGGTGCTGTGGATGTTCGTGATGCTCGTGGCGACCGGCATCGCCGTCGGGCTGGTGGTCTGGAAGGTCCCCGGCCACGCCGGTCCCGACCCGGCCACGCTGGGCCTGGACGCCCCGGTGCTGCCGCCCCTCGTGCTGCCGGGGCTGGGGCTGGCGACCGGCCTGATGCTGGCCGGCGGCCCGAGCCTCGGCCCGGAGAACCCGATCATCGCCGTGAACGTGGGTCTCGCGGCCTGGCTCGGCGGGCGCTTTCTGCCCCGGACGCCCGGCGCCCTGTGGCCGGCGCTGGCCGAGGCGGCGACGATCGGCGCGCTGTTCGGTACGCCGGTGGCGGCCGCGCTGGTCATCTCCGAGGCCATGGCCGGACGGCCGATGCGCGGCCGGCTGTGGGACAACGTGTTCGCCCCGCTGACCGCCGGCGCGTTCGGGGCGCTGACGACCACCCTGGTCTTCCATCCGACCTTCGAGCTGGGGCTGCCGCCCCTGGGGCACCCGCACTGGGAGGACCTCCTGGCGGCGCTCGTGATCGCCTCGGTGGCGGCGATGCTCGGCATGTGCGCCGTGTACGCCTTCCCGTACGTCCACAGGGCCTTCCGGCGGCTGCGGCATCCCATGCTGATGCTTCCGGCCGGCGGGGTCGTCCTGGGCCTGCTCGCGGCCTTGGGCGGGCATCTGACGCTCTTCAAGGGGCTGGCCGAGATCGCGGAGCTGGCGCACGACCCGGAGGGCTGGTCGGCCGGGCAGTTCGCCACGATGGCCGTCGTGAAGCTGGCCGCGCTGCTCGTCGCCGCGGCCTGCGGCTTCCGGGGCGGCCGTATCTTCCCGGCCGTGTTCGCCGGCACCGCCCTGGGCCTGTGCGCCCACGCGCTCGTTCCGGCCGTGCCCCCGGCGCTGGGCGTGGCGACGGGTGTCCTGGGCATCCTTCTGGCGATCACCCGGCAGGGCTGGGTGAGCCTGTTCACCGCTGCCGTCCTGGTCGCGTCGCCCAGCATCCTCGCCGTGCTGTGCATCGCCTCGCTGCCGGCCTGGCTGCTGGTCACCGGGCGACCGCAGATGCAACTCCGGGACGACAGCACCCCGATCCGCTGATCGCCGAAGCATTGACTGGAGGCACGTTCATGGCCCTGCACAAAGGCCCCGAGAAGCAGCACCAGCAGCGAGTGATGTCGGTCAACCCGTTCTACGGGGAGGCCAATCCGGTCGGCGGTATGGCCGAGGCCCCGCCGACACACCGGCTCCCGGACGCGCCGCTGGCCCCGTCCACGGCGTACCAACTGGTGCACGACGAGCTGATGCTGGACGGCAATTCCCGGCTGAACCTCGCCACGTTCGTCACCACCTGGATGGAGCCGCAGGCCGGGGTGCTGATGGCGGAGTGCCGGGACAAGAACATGATCGACAAGGACGAGTACCCGCGCACCGCCGAGCTGGAGCGGCGCTGTGTGGCGATGCTCGCCGACCTGTGGAACGCGCCGGATCCCGCTGCCGCGGTGGGCTGTTCGACGACCGGGTCTAGCGAGGCCTGCATGCTCGCCGGGATGGCGCTCAAGCGACGGTGGGCCAAGCGCAACGCCGACCGGTACCCCGGCGCCCGCCCCAACCTGGTGATGGGCATCAACGTCCAGGTGTGCTGGGAGAAGTTCTGCAACTTCTGGGAGGTGGAGGCCCGGCTCGTGCCCATGGAGGGCGACCGCTTCCACCTGGACCCGCAGGCCGCCGTCGAGCTGTGCGACGAGAACACCATCGGTGTCGTCGGCATTCTCGGCTCGACGTTCGACGGCTCCTACGAGCCGATCGTGGACCTGTGCGCCGCCCTGGACGCCCTCCAGGAGCGCACCGGGCTGGACGTCCCGGTGCACGTCGACGGCGCGTCCGGCGCCATGGTGGCGCCCTTCCTGGAGCCGGACCTGGAGTGGGACTTCCGCCTCCCGCGCGTGGCCTCCATCAACACCTCCGGGCACAAGTACGGGCTGGTGTACCCGGGCGTCGGCTGGGCGCTGTGGCGGGACACGGACGCGCTGCCCGAGGACCTGGTCTTCCGGGTCAACTACCTGGGCGGCGACATGCCCACCTTCGCGCTGAACTTCTCCCGGCCCGGCGCGCAGGTGGTCGCGCAGTACTACAGCTTCCTGCGCCTGGGCCGCGAGGGGTACCGCGCGGTGCAGCAGTCGACGCGGGACGTGGCGACCTCGCTGGCGGACGGGATCGCCGAGCTCGGCGACTTCCGGCTGCTCACGCGCGGCGACCAGCTGCCGGTCTTCGCGCTGACCACGGCCGACGACGTCACGTCGTACGACGTCTTCGACGTCTCCCGGCGACTGCGCGAGGGCGGCTGGCTGGTGCCCGCGTACACCTTCCCGGCGAACCGGGAGGACCTGTCCGTGCTGCGGGTGGTGTGCCGCAACGGCTTCTCCCGCGACCTGGCCGACCTGTTCCTGGACGACCTGACCCGGCTGCTGCCCGAACTGCGCCGGCAGCCGCATCCGCTGACCCGGGACAAGGAGGCGGCCACCGGTTTCCACCACTGACGTAAGCGGTGCGCCCTACCGGCCCAGGCGCGCGAACCTCCGTACCGCCAGCGGGAAGAAGACCGCCAGCAGGGCGAGGGGCCAGAGCACGGCCGGCCAGATGTGGCCCGGTTCGCCGCCGGGGCTGCCCAGGAGGTCGCGTACGGCCGTCGCCGTCTGGGACAGGGGGCTCCACTGCACCACCGTGCCCAGCCACTGCGGCATGGATTCGCGGGCGGCGATGGCGTTGGACAGGAAGCCGACCGGCCAGACGAGGATCTGTACGGCCTGGACCATCTCCGGGCGTCCGGCGACCAGGGCGAGGTGAATGCCGGTCCAGAGCATGGCGAAGCGGAACAGCAGGAGCAGGCCGGCAGCGGCCAGGAAGGCCCCGGGACCGCCGTGGGCCCGCCAGCCGAGCGCGTACGCCACCGCTGCCGTGAGCGCCAGGGCGGCCGCCGACTGGAGCATGTCGGCGGCCGAACGGCCCACCAGGACGGCCCCGTCCGCCATGGGCAGCGAGCGGAACCGGTCGATGACGCCCTTGGTGAGGTCCTGGGTGACCGCGAGCATGGTGCCCTCCAGGCCGAAGGCCATGGTGAGCGCGAGCATGCCGGGCACCAGGTAGTCGACGTAGTGACCGTGCACGCCCCGGCCGCCGCCGATCAGGTAGCCGAACATCAGCAGGAGCATCACCGGGAAGACCAGCGCGACCAGCAACTGCCCGGGCTGCCGGGCCCAGTGGGCGAGTTCGCGCCGGGTCATGGTCCAGCAGTCCGTGAGTGCGCAGGTGGTCATGCGGCCACCCCCGCCGTACGGCCGTCCGGTCCCGTGAGGTGCAGGAAGACCTCGTCCAGGGTGGGACGGCGCAGGGCGATGTCCTCGGCTTCGATCCCGGCCTGCTCCAGGGCTCGTACGGCCGCCGGGAGCGCGGCCGTACGGTCGGTGACCGGAATGCTGAGCAGCCGGCGGTCGGCGTCCACCGATGTCCCGGGAAGGGGCAGCAGGGCGACGGCGGCGCCGAGCAGCCCGGCGTCGCGCAGGACGATGTCGATGCGGTCGCCGCCGGTGAGGGTCTTCAGCTCGTCGGGGGTGCCGCCGGCGACGACCCGCCCGTGGTCCACGAAGGCGATGCGGTCGGCGAGCAGGTCGGCCTCCTCCAGGTACTGGGTGGTGAGCAGGACCGTCGTACCGGCGCCTGCCAGGGAGCGCACGGCGGACCAGACCTCGGCGCGGCCGCGCGGGTCGAGGCCGGTGGTGGGTTCGTCGAGGAACAGCACCTCGGGGTCGGTGATCAGGGACGCGGCGAGGTCGAGGCGGCGGCGCATACCGCCGCTGTAGCGGGCGACCGGCGTGCGGCCGGTGCCGGTGAGGTCGAAGCGTTCCAGGAGTTCGGCGGCGCGCACGCGCGCGTGGCGGGCGCCGAGGTGGTGCAGCCTGCCGAACATCTCCAGGTTCTGCCGGCCGTCCAACTGCTCGTCCAGGGCGGCGTACTGGCCCAGCAGACCGATGCGGCGGCGGACGGCACGGGGCTGGGTCGTCACGTCGTGTCCGGCGACCTCGATGCGGCCGCCGTCGGGCCTGAGCAGGGTGGACAGGATGCGGACCAGGGTGGTCTTGCCCGCGCCGTTCGGGCCGAGCACGGCATGTACGGTGCCGCGGCCGACGTGCAGGTGGAGCCCGTTCAGGGCGGGTCGGGTGCCGTAGGTCTTGTGTGCGTCCTCGACGGTGATCACCGCTTCGGTCATGCCACTCCCTCGCTAGTCAACTTTGACTACCAGCCTCAACGTAACGCCGCCAGAGCGATTGGTCAAACTTGATTAGCGGTCGTCCTCCGGGTGCCGCTCCCCCGTCGCGTACGGGTTCTCCTGCCCCTCGGTCAGCACGCCGACGAACGGCTCGCCTTCCCCGGCGAAGGTGTAGGCGCCGGCTTCCAGACGGTCGATGAGCCCCTGGGTCCAGGCCGCGTCGGCGTCGGCCGTGTGGATCCAGAGGTTCATGATCTCGCCGATGTGACCGAGCTGTCCGGGGCCGGCCTCGGGGATGTAGTGCTCGGTCACATCGGACCGCCACTGCTCGATCCGCCGGATCCGCTCCCGGAGCAGTTCCAGCGCCTCGGCCCGGGACAACTCGACCAGGAAGCCGACGGCCGCCGACTGGATGTCCATCTTCTGGTCGTAGGCGACCAGGGACTCACGCAGCAGCCGGAAGAACGCGTCCTCGCCCCGGTCCGTGATCTCGTACTCCACCCGTGGCGGGCCGCCGGCCGTGGACGGCGCGATCTCGTGCGCGTGCAGCAGCCCCTGCTTGGCCATCTGCTTCAGCGCGTGGTAGATCGAGCCGGGCTTGGCGTTGGACCACTCGTGCGCGCCCCAGTACTCCAGGTCGCCCCGCACCTGGTAGCCGTGGGCCCGCCCGTGCTGGCGGACCGCACCCAGCACGAGAAGACGGATCGCTGACATGCGGTCCAGGTTATTGCCGTACGGCCGCCCGCCCCGCGGTCACCCCCAGGAGCCGCCCTGCTCCTCGGCCACCAGCTCGAAGGCCGTTCTGCCGTCGAGGGACTCGCGGATGATGTCGGCGTGGCCGGCGTGCCGGGCCGTCTCGCGGATCAGGTGCAGACACAGCCAGCGCAGCGAGACCCGTCCCTCCGGCGGGAACCAGGGGTCCGGCGGCAGCGGGAAGGTGTCGTCCAGGCTCGGCACGGAACGGATGAACTTCTCCGTCTCCGCGGCGACCTGCTCCCAGTACGCCAGTTGCGAGGCGACCGTCTCCTCGCCGACCAGCCGGAAGCTCTCGTGCCAGTTCGACTCGTCGCGCGTGACGGCCGCGGGCTCCTGCTTGGCCCGTGCGATCCAGATCTGCTCGACCTCGGCGACATGCTTGAGCAGGCCGCCGAGCGACAGCTCGCTGGCGCTGGGACGGGAGCGGGCCTGCTCCTCGGTCAGCCCGAGCAGGGCCCGGCGGATCCCGCCGCGCTGCTCCTCGATGAACGCGAGCAGCGCCCCGCGCTCGTCGCCCTGTGCCTCCGCCGGTACGTGCCTGACCATGGCCGGCCGCCTTTCCTCACCGTCGCCGGGGCCGTCCGCCCCCTGACACCGACGACGCTACGGGCCATTGCGGTCAGCTGCTGTCCGCAATGGCCCGCCGGTCATAAAAAGGCGGGCCGGAAAAGGGCCGGCCAGAACAAGCGGCTAGAACGGGAAGCCGCTACGGCCGTGCTGCACCGAGATCCACTTGACGGTCGTGAACGCCTCCATCGTCGTCTCGCCGTTGAGGCGGCCGATGCCGGAGTGCTTCTCGCCGCCGAACGGCACGATCGGCTCGTCGTGGACCGTGCCGTCGTTCACATGGAACATGCCGGTGTCGATCTGCTTGGCGAAGGCGACACCCCGCTCGATGTCACCCGTGTGGACGGCGCCGCTGAGGCCGTACGGGGTGTCGTTGACGATGCGCAGCGCCTCCTCCTCGCCGTCGAACGGGACGAGGAAGACGACCGGGCCGAACACCTCCTGCTGGAGCAGCGCGGAGTCGGCGGGGACGCCTGTGAGCACGCTCGGCTCGACCAGGTTGCCGGAGGTGGTTCCGTGGACGAGGGCGGTGGCGCCCTCGGCGATCGCCTGCTCGACGGCGCCGGAGATCGCGTTCGCCTGCTGGGAGTTGATCACCGGGCCGATGACGGTCTGCGGGTCGCGCGGGTCTCCGACCTTCAGCGACTTCACCTTGGCGACGAACTTCTCGGTGAACTGCTCGGCGACGGACGCGTCCACGAGGACCCGGTTGGCGGCCATGCAGACCTGGCCCTGGTGGACGAACCGGCTGAAGACCGCCGCGTCCACGGCGTAGTCGATGTCGGCGTCGTCCAGGACCACCAGCGCGCTGTTGCCGCCCAGTTCGAGCACCGAGCGCTTGAAGTTCGCGGCGCAGACCGTGGCCACGTGCCGGCCGACCTTGTCGGAGCCGGTGAAGGAGATGACCTTCGGGACCGGGTGCTCGATGAACGCGTCGCCTATCTCGGCGATGTCGGTGACGACGACGTTGAGCAGGCCGCCGGGCAGTCCGGCCTCCTCGAAGAGCTTCGCGACCAGGGTGCCGCCGGCGATCGGGGTGTTCTGGTGCGGCTTGAGGACGACGGCGTTGCCGAGCGCGAGCGCCGGGGCGACCGACTTGATCGACAGCAGGAAGGGGAAGTTGAAGGGGCTGACCACGCCCACGACGCCGACCGGCACCCGGTAGACGCGGTTCTCCTTGCCGTCGGCCGGGGAGGGCAGGATCTTGCCCTCGGGGCGCAGCGCCAGGTGGATCGACTCGCGCAGGAACTCCTTGGCGAGGTGCAGCTCGAAACCGGCCTTCACGCGCGTGCCGCCGAGTTCCGCGATGATCAGGTCGGCTATCTCCTGCTCACGGTCTTCTATGAGCCGAAGCACCCGCTCGAAGACCGCGCGGCGGGCGTAGGGGTTGGTCCCGGCCCACTTCTTCTGGGCACGTGCGGCGGCTCGGTAGGCCTGGTCGACCTCGTCCACCGTGGCCACCGTGATCGAGGCCAGCTTCTCGTCGTCGTAGGGGTTGAAGTCGATGACGTCCCAGGAACCGCTGCCCGGTCGCCATTCTCCGTCGATGTACTGCTGGGCCAGGTCGCTGAAGTAGGACGACATGTGATCCCTCAATCACTAGCGGAGCCAGATCCTGGTCACGGTCTGATCGCACGTCATCGTACTTGCGTTTCAAGCGAGTTGAGGGTGGTCCACAGGACAGCTGAATCTCAGGTCCGGCCGAACCTCAGGACAGCTGGAGAAGGCCCCGCAGCACGTCCCGGCTCTCGTCGGGGCCCGGGCTGTCCTGCTGCAGTTCCTTCAGCGCCTGCTCGTACTGGGCGACGTCCTCGCGCTTGTCGAGGTAGAGGGCGCTGGTCAGCTGCTCCATGTAGACGACGTCGGACAGATCGGCGTCGGGGAAGCTGAGGATGGTGAAGGCGCCGCTCTCGCCGGAGTGCCCGCCGAAGCCGAACGGCATGACCTGCAGCCGCACGTTGGGCCGTTCGGAGATCTCGATCAGGTGCTGGAGCTGACCACGCATCACGTCGCGGCTGCCGTACGGGCGGCGCAGGGCCGCTTCGTCGAGGACGATGTGGAACTCGGGGGCACGGTTGGCGAGCAGGTGCTTCTGCCGTTCCAGCCGCAGGGCGACCCGGCGTTCCACGTCGGCGGGGCTCGCGCCCTTCATGCCGCGCTGGACCACCGCGCGCGCGTAGTCCTCGGTCTGGAGCAGGCCGTGAACGAACTGCACCTCGTAGACGCGGATGAGGGACGCGGCGCCCTCCAGGCCCACATAGGTGGGGAACCAGGTGGGCAGGACGTCGGTGTAACTGTGCCACCATCCGGCCACGTTGGCCTCGCGCGCGAGGGAGAGCAGCGACTCGCGCTCCGCGTCGTCCGTGATGCCGTACAGCGTCAGCAGGTCTTCCACGTCTCTGGTCTTGAAGCTCACCCGGCCCAGCTCCATCCGGCTGATCTTCGACTCGGAGGCGCGGATGGAGTACCCCGCCGCCTCGCGCGTGATGCCGCGCGCTTCCCGCAGTCGCCTGAGTTGCGAGCCGAGCAGCATCCGCCGCACCACCGATCCGGGCTCTCCCGCGCTCACGTTCGCCAGCCTCCCCAACCGTCTCCAGGGCCCGCAGTCTGCCACTAAAACACTTCGAGCAGTACTCGTCCGGTTACGGAAACGGAAAGACGCGGGCCGTTTCCGCCTGCGTGTGACCGGGAAGAGGTCAGGACCTCTGGCGACAACCGCTGGAAGATGGCGGAAAAAATGGCCAAGAAGCGGTACGGGAAGGGCCATTTCGGTCACGTGCACGTGCATCTGCCCTTGCATCTGCTCTGCGCATCCGAAACCATGGTGCCGCGCCACCGCTGCATCGCAACGACCGCGAATTCCCGGGAGTGCCTCGCATGGGAACGAATGGATCGACCATGCTCAAGCCGTTACGGCAGGGCCTTCCGCCACTGGATCCCGCGGCCGTGTCCGATGCCTCCTCCTGCGCCCTGCCCGCCCGTTACGAGGCGGTGCGCGAGGCCAGGCGCTTCACCCGGGACACCCTCGACAAGTGGGACGCCGGCGACCGCTTCGACGACATATGTCTCGTCGTGTCCGAACTCGTCACCAACGCCCTGCGCCATGCTTGCCCACTCCCGGCGGGGCTCGAGCGGGGGGACCACCACCCGTCCGACCACGGGTGCGCCGAGCATCAGCCCGCGGTACGGCTGCACCTGATGCGCTGGACCGAGCGGCTGGTGTGCGCGGTGCGCGACCCGAGCCACGAGTCCCCGACGCCGCGCGACTCGGACGACTTCTCAGCCGAGTCCGGGCGCGGGCTGTTCCTGGTCGACTCCTTCGCCGACAGCTGGGGCTGGCACCCGCTCGCGGGCACGCTCGAGGGCAAGGTGGTCTGGGCGCTGTTCCGGCTCCAGTCGGCCGGCTGACGCAGTACGGCACCGACGGACGCGCGGTTTCTACGCGCGTCGCGCCGTGTCCTCGGCCCGGTCCGACATCGTTGCCACGTGCCCACCCGGGCCGCCGCCCGCCGCCCTTCGCGCCCTCAGCTCACTATCAGGTGGTCGAACTCGCCGTCCTTGACGCCGAGGAGCAGGGCCTCGATCTCCGCGCGTGTGTAGACGAGCGCGGGGCCGTCCGGGAAACGCGAGTTGCGTACGGCGACGTCGCCGCCGGGCAGCCGCGCGAACTCCACGCAGGAACCCTGTGAGTTGCTGTGCCGGCTCTTCTGCCAGGCCACTCCGTCCAACTGCGCGGCAGCCATGCCGTTGTACACGTCGTACCCCCCGTACACGCCGTCAACGTCGCGGTCCACAGGTCGCTCCCCGGTGGTGCACTGGCTGTGTGGCCATAGATGCTGTGGTCAACTGACCCGGATCATAACCCCGTTCACATGCAGATGCATGAGCAAATGCACGTGCACGGGGGGTGTTCCCACGATTACAGCTTTGACGTTCGCTTTACCCACCCGGGAGACCGCTGCGTCAGCGAAGCTGCTGCAGCGCCTGCCCCAGAGCAGGCAGGACATGCCCCCGCCAACCCCCGTCCATGATCTTGCGTGCCATCAGCTGAGCCGGATCGTCCGGATCGAAACCTTCGTGCACCAGGAAAAGACGCGTACCGCGCCCTTCCTGTTCCAGGGTCCAGGTGATGGTCCAGTCCGCGGGGTTGGCCGGATCGGCGTCGGCCCAGCGGACGGACAGCATCCGCTCGACGTCGTAGGCCAGCACCCGCACCTCCACGACCCCGGAGAAGCGGGCGCTGGGACGCGGGACGGAGGTCATCCGGTACCGGTGACCGACCTCCAGGCGGAAGCCCTCGGCGCCGGGCATCTGCCACCGGGCGAGCAGGCCGGGGTCGGTCAGGGCGCGCCAGACCTTGGCGGGCGGGTGCGGGAAGAACTGGTCGACGCGGATGGTGGTGAGGTCGTCCGCGTCCTGGTCATTGTCCTGGCCATTGCCGGGTTCGGTACTCATGACCGGTCATCGTCGGGCAGGCGGTCGAGCAGGTCGCCGAGGCCCTTCAGCCGGTCGCGCCAGAACCGCTCGTACGGGTGGAGCCAGTCCTGCACCTCGGCGAGGGGAGCCGCCTCGAGGCGGTAGATGCGCTGCCGTCCGGAGCGCTGTTCGGAGACGAGGCCGGCCTCCCGGAGCACCTTGAGGTGTTCCGAGAGGCTCGGGCGGCGCATGTCGAAGTGGTCGGCGAGGACCTGGACGGGCTGCGGTCCGCGCTCGCGCAGCAGCCGCAGCACCTCCCGGCGGGTGGCGTTGGCGAGCGCGGCGAAGACGCGGTCCTCGGCGGCGGTGCCCGTCCCGGCCCCAGTGCTCATGGTGCGCTCAGCAGCCTTCCTTCTCCGTCAGCAGCATCAGACCGTTGCCGTCGGGGTCCGTGAAGGAGGCCATGCGCCCCCACGGGTACTCCTCCGGGCCCCGCACCTCGGTGCCCGCCTCGGCGAGGCGGGCGCAGTCGGCGTCGACATCGGTCGTCACCAACATGATCCCCCGTGCCGAACCGGGATCGAAACCGCCCATGCCGGGCCCGGAGAGCGTGAAGACCGTCTGCGCACCCTTCGGCGCGACCTGGAGCCAGCGCCCGGGCGGCATCTGCAGATCGGCGGTGACCTCGAAGCCGAGGACGTCCCGGTAGAAGCGCAGGGCGCGGTCCTGGTCGGTGACGGGGAGGGTGACGAAGGAGGCGTGAGTGATGTTCATGGGTGCGACAATAGGTAGGTGATTCCCTACCAGTCAAGCGTAGGAAATCCCCTACCTATGTGTCATGGTCGGCTTCACAACGGATTCCTGTGCGGCGTCCGGAAATCCGGCCGGTCACTGCTGGTAGCTTGCTGCGGGCCGTCCGGCCGAGGACGGCCGGCCGCTACAGCTTGGGAGCTTTCCGGTGACTACTGCGACTGGTGCGACTGGTGCTGCGACTGCGATGACTGCCAGGGTGCGGACCGCAGTCGTGGCAGCCGGCCTGGCGGGCGCGCTCGCGGCGCTGACCGCGTGCAGCGGGGGCGGGGGCGGGGGTGACAAGACCGCCACCACGACGAAGCCGAGCGCGACCGCGTCGGCCTCCGCCTCGGCCTCCTCCTCGGCCGCCGGAGCGGTGGCCGGGGCCTCCGGCAAGCTCCAGGGCAGCTGGATCACCACGAGCGGCGGCAAGATCGTGGCCCTGGTGGTCACCGGCAAGAAGGCCGGGCTCTTCGTGACCGGACGGAAGGCCTGGTGCCAGGGCGCCGCGGGCGAGGAGTCCGGGATGCAGATGATCCACCTGACCTGCCCCGACGGCAACAAGGACCGGGCCACCGGCATGGTCGACTCGGTCGACGCCAAGGGCATGACGGTGAGCTGGTCGGGCAAGACCGGCAAGGAGACCTACACCAAGGCAGAGGGCGGCACGCTGCCCTCGGCCCTGCCGACCAAGTTGAAGCAGTGAGCTGACGCTGTGCGGCTGTGCGGCTGTGCGGCTGTGCGATGGAGCGGCGTGGTGGGGCAGGGCGGCGAAGCAGGGCGTTGACGCGGTGCGTTGACGCAGTGTGCCGACGCGGTGTGCCGACGCGGCGACAAGTGCGGGCCGGAGTGACAGGCGCGGGTCCTGGGTGACAGGTGCGGGAGGTGCGGGTCCGGCGGGAAGTGCCACCTGAAGCGGTGATTCCGCTGGGGGCGGGCGAACCGGACGCGAACGCAGGCGCCATGATGCAGGGGCACCGTCACGACCTCGATGGGACCTGCTCATGCGCGCCATTCCGCTCACCGTCACGGCCCTCACCGCCGCCCTGCTGCTCACCGCCTGCGACGGCGGCGGGAGCAAGAGCGCCGGCAAGAACGGCTCGGCCTGCGAGATCGGCGGGGTCTCCGTGCAGACCGGGTCCGCCAGCGTGGCGCCGAAGGCCGGGGACACGGGCGAGATTCCGGTCAGCATCACCAACCAGAGCAAGCCCTGCACCCTGGACCACTTTCCGGGCGTCGTCCTGAGCGCGGGCAGCACCGAGGCCAAGGTGCCGGCCCTCAAGGGTGCCAAGGCGCAGAAGCTGAAGCTCGCCAAGGGCGACTCGGCCTCCTTCACGATCGCCTACGTGCGCGGCAAGGCGGGCGACAAGGCCGCATTGGACGCCAAGACCGTGAAGATCACCCTGCCCGGCACCACCGCCTCCCGGAGCTTCCCCTGGTCGTACGGCCCCGTCGCCATCCAGACCGGCGGCACCGGCCCGAACGCCTCCGTGACCGCCTTCCAGCAGGTCGGCGACTGAGCGGGTCCGGCATGGGACGGGCCGGCGTCGGCCTTGGGCGGGCCGGCTCCGACTCGGCCGGGCGCGCCGATCCCGGCTTCCGGCGAGCCGGCTCGGCCCGGGCGAGCTCACTCCAGCCCGGGGCGGGCTCTGACCTGGGCCTGGTCCGCCGCTCGTGCGCCCTCCGTCCACCCGGCCGCGTCGCCCACCCCGCGGAGCCGGGTGGTGGTGGTCTCGGGGAACATGCGCTCCAGCCGGTCGGTGACGGCTGTCTCCCTGGTGGCGAGGACGGGCAGCAGGTCCTGGCCGACCTGGGTCTCGGCGGCGGCCGCGAGCCGGTCGCCGACCCGGTGGGCGTAGGCGGCCAGGAAGGACTGCCGGAAGGTCTTGGTCCGCTTGCGCCCGCCGGCTCTCTGTGCGGCCTCCGCCCTGGTCATCGCGTGCGTGGCCTGCACCAGCAGTGAGGTGTAGAGCAGTTCGACCGCCTGCAGGTCGGCCTCGAAGCCGACGACCGTGGAGAAGCCGAGCGGTTCGTTCCACACCGCGCGGCAGTTGTTCGCGCCGGCCACGGAGTCGAGCAGGACCGCCTTGGCCTGTTCGTACGGCGGCTCGACCCCGATCCGGCAGGCGCCGGGCGCGTCCGGCGCGGGCGCCTCGGCTGCGAGCAGCGCCTCGTCGACGCTGTGCCGCGCCATCAGCTCCTGCGCCTTGGCGCTGAGCGCCTCCGCCTCCTCCGGATACCCGGTCGCCTCGGCCTTGGCGAGCAGCGCGCGGATCCGGGCCGGCATGCGGGAGGCGGCCGGGCCGGGGGCACGCCGGGACTCCTCCTCCAGGGGTTCCAGGGCGGGCAGGCGCAGCAGCACGCGGTACAGCTCCAGCGTGGTCGTGGCCTGCGAGAAGCGGTCGGCCTCGCGGGCCGGCCCCTCGGGCAGCGCCGCCAGTTGCGCGGCCCAGCGGCGCCCGCGCGGGCGGTCCCGCCCGGCCTGCGCACGGATCAGCGCGGCGGCCAGGCCCACGTGCACGTCCTCCAGCTCACGCCGCACCAGCCGTACGACATCGGCGGGCTGCCAGCCGCGCCGCCAGGCCGTCGCCACGAACTCTTCGCCCCGGCGGGCGAGTTCGGCATCCGCGGCGGTGTCGGCGGCGAGCAGGGAGGCGCCGGTGTCGAGGCCGGCGTCGGTGTCGTCGTAGAGGGCGGCCTCGAAGGCCCTCTCGACCGTGCTGGCAGTGCTGGTCACACCGCCGATCGTGCCACGGCCCACCGACAGCGGGCCGAACTTTGTCCACAGGCTGTGGATGAGCAGGTGCCGGGGGGCATGGGTGGCAGTGGTCGAGACCAAGGTAGTTGCCACCGGACCTCACCAGCGCCGACCCGTGGACCAGTTGGCCGGCGGTTCATCTCAGTCCCTGGAATTCCGCCACGCGCGCGTGGGGGCGCGCGAAGCATGGCGGCATGGTGGACACGTCTCTCTATGCGGCGTTCCTGATCGCCGCTTTCGCGCTCTGCGTCACTCCCGGACCCGACATGATGTTCATCGTGGCGGTGGGCGGCCGGGGCGGCCCCCTGACGGGGATGGCGGCCGCCGTCGGCGTCGCCTGCGCCATGCTCGTGCACACGGTCGCCGCGGCGCTCGGCCTGTCGGCGCTGTTCCTGACCCTGCCGACGCTCTACGAGGCGCTGCACTGGGCGGGCGCGGCCTACCTGCTGTTCCTCGCGGTCAGGGCGTTCCGGGGCGCCGACGGCCCGGTCGAGGCGGGGACGGCACCGGGGAACGGACGCCGACGGGCGTTCTGGCGGGGCGCCGTCACCAACCTCCTCAATCCGAAGGTGATCCTCTTCAACGTCTCCTTCCTGCCGCAGTTCGTGAACCCCGCCCTGGGGCACGTGCGCGAGCAGTTCCTCGTCCTGGGCTGCACGATCACCCTGATGGGCGTGATCGTGGACGGCTCGGTCGGCGCGCTCTCCGGGAAGCTCGCCTCGCTGCTGCGGCGCAGCCGTCGGATCGCCCGGGGCCTGGACTACTTCAGCGGGACGGTGTTCGCCGGACTCGCCGTGCGCCTGCTGGCCGCGCCGAAGTGACGAGCCGCCACACCGTAAGACTGTCAACCACCAGTTGACGCCCGCCTGGGGGCAACCTACGGTTGACACATGGCGACCAACCCGAACATCACGGCATCCGTACGCCTCGACGACCTCATCGAGGCCATCAAGAAGGCCCACAACGAGCCCCTCGAACAGCTCCAGGACGCGGTGATCGCCGCCGACCACCTCGGTGACGTGGCGGACCATCTGATCGGTCACTTCGTCGACCAGGCCCGGCGCTCGGGCGCGTCCTGGACCGAGATCGGCCGGAGCATGGGCGTCACCCGGCAGGCGGCGCAGAAGCGGTTCGTGCCGAAGGAGTCCGCCGAACTCGACGCCGGCGACTTCAGCCGCTACACCCCACGCGCGCGGAACGTGGTCATCGCCGCGCACAACGAGGCGGTGGCCGCCCGCAACCCCGAGGGCCGCCCCGAGCACCTGGTCCTCGGACTGCTGGCCGAGCCCGAAGGCATCGCCGCGAAGGCGATCACCGCGCAGGGCATCCCGCTGGACGCCGTACGGCAGGCCGCGACCGCCGTGCTCCCGCCCGCCGCGGACGACGCTCCCGACCTCGTCCCCTACGGCCCCGACGCCAAGAAGGCCCTGGAACTCACCTTCCGCGAGGCCCTCCGGCTCGGCCACAACTACATCGGCACCGAGCACATCCTGCTGGCGCTCCTGGAGCAGGAGAACGGCCAGGGCGTCCTGAGCGACCTCGGCATCACCAAGGCCGCGACCGAGGAGCACCTCGCCAAGGTGCTGTCGCTGCTGCTGGAGCAGACGAAGGCGGCGGCCGCCGGGACGGACGACCCGAACGCCTCGCAGGACTGAAACCGCAGGTCGGAGCGATTGTCAGACCCGGCTGCCACACTCGCAGTCATGACCGACCGGTGGGCGCTCGCACCGGCCGAGGACGGAGGCGCGGACGTCGCCCCCCTCGGCCCGGACGGCCTGCCCACCGGGCCGGTGCGGCGGGAGAGCGATCTCGCCGGAGCGGTGCGGAGCCGCCCGGAGGTGACGCGCTGGGTGTGGCGGTCCACCCCCGAGGTCTACCCGCGTCTGCTCGCCACGGGGGTGCGAGTGGAGCGGTGCTACGACATCGAGGACGCCGAGACCCTCCTGCTGGGCCACGAGGGCCGGTACGGCGAGCCGCGCTCGGCCGCCGCCGCCCTGGCCCGCCTCCGCGGCGGCCCCGTACCGCCGGACCCGCCCCAGCGCTCCGCCGAACCGGGCGCCCAGTCCCCGCTGTTCGAGCCCACCGGCACCCGCCTGCCCCTGACCGACCTCCTCGCGGTCTACGCCGAGCAGCTGCGGCGGCACGAGCGGACCGCCCACCCCGACCGGATGCGGCTGCTCACCGCGGCCGAGTCGGCCGGCATGCTGGTGGCCGCCGAGATGAACCACTCGGGCCTGCCGTGGAGCGCGGAAGTCCACCGCCGCCTGCTGCACGACCTGCTGGGCGAGCGGTACGCGGGCGGCGGTGAGCCGCGCCGCCTCGCCGAGCTGGCCGACGAGGTCTCCGCCGCCTTCGGCCGCCGCGTCCGGCCCGACCTGCCCGCCGACGTGATCAAGGCCTTCGCCCAGGCCGGGACCAAGGTGAAGTCCACCCGCCGATGGGAGATCCAGTCCGTCGACCACCCGGCCGTCGGACCCCTGCTGGAGTACAAGAAGCTGTACCGCATCTGGGTGGCACACGGCTGGTCCTGGCTGCAGGACTGGGTGCGCGACGGCCGCTTCCGCCCCGAGTTCCTCGCCGGCGGCACGGTCACCGGACGCTGGGTGACCAACGGCGGAGGCGGGCTGCAGATCCCCAAGGTGATCCGCCGGGCCGTGGTCGCCGACCCCGGCTGGCGGCTGGTGGTGGCCGACGCCGACCAGATGGAGCCGCGCGTGCTCGCCGCCGTCTCCCGCGACCCCGGCCTGATGGAGGTCGCCGGCCGCGAGAGCGACCTCTACCAGTCCGTGTCCGACCGCGCCTTCTCCGGCGACCGCGACCAGGCCAAGATCGCCGTTCTGGGCGCGATCTACGGCCAGACCTCCGGCGACGGTCTGAAGAACCTGGCCGCGCTGCGCCGCCGCTTCCCGAAGGCCGTCGCCTACGTCGACGAGGCGGCCCGCGCGGGCGAGGAGGGCCGGCTCGTGCGCACCTGGCTGGGCCGGACCTGCCCGCCGGCCGCCGGTGCCGGCGATGACGCGGCGGGGGAGGCGGGCATCCCCATCGCCGACGACGACGCCGAGACGCAGGCCGACGGCCAGACCGCCTGGGTCCCCGGCTACGCCTCCAGCAACTCCCGGGCGCGGGGCCGCTTCGCGCGGAACTTCGTCGTCCAGGGCAGCGCCGCCGACTGGGCCCTGCTGATGCTCGCCGGGCTCCGCCGGGCCTGCGCGGACCTCAAGGCGGAGCTGGTGTTCTTCCAGCACGACGAGGTGATCGTGCACTGCCCCGCCGAGGAGGCCGACACGGTCGTCCAGGCCATCCGCGCCTCCGCCGACCTCGCCGGCCGGCTGACCTTCGGCGAGACACCGGTGCGGTTCCCGTTCACGACAGCGGTGGTGGAGTGCTATGCCGACGCCAAGTGAACGCCGCGCGGGCGCACTTCGGGCGCTCTTGGCGGGCCGCACGCGGGTGCGGGTAGGCCGGAGGCGTCCGTCCAAGAGGGCGGGGGGAGCTCACGGCCGGCGGGTGCGGGTGCAGGTGCGTCGTGGCCGGCCGCGCAGTCCCAAGCGCCCCTTCGCGGCGCGTGTCCTCGCCCGCCCCGCTCACTCCGCCAGAAGCTCCCGCAGTTCAGCCACAACCGCCTGCTCGTCGGTACCGTCCAGCGCCCCGAGCGCCGCGCGCCAGGCGTCGTACGCCTCCGCCCGCCGTCCGCGTGCGCTCAGCAGCAGCCCGTGCTGGTGCCGGGCGAGGCCGCCCATGTAGCAGTCGGCGCGGGCGTCGGCCCGGTGCAGCAGCTCGGCGCACTCGCGGCCGGCTCTTTCGGTGTCCCCCAGCTGCCGCAGCGCGCGGACCAGGCCGAGCCGGGTCTGGGACTCGCCGTGCCAGTCGCCGTGGCCGCCGAGGATGCGCAGGCTCTCCTCGAAGTGCTCCGCGGCAGCGGCAGGTTCGCCCAGGGTGAGATGGGCGTAGCCGATGTTGCAGTGCGCCGAGTGCTGCACGATGACCGCGCCGATCGCGTCCCCGATCGCCAGCGAGCGCCGGTGCTGCTCGATCGCGGCACGCGGGTCGGTGTGCTCGTAGAGGTTGCCGAGATGGCTGTGGGTGACGGCCTCTCCGTAGGGGTCGTTCAGCCGGCGCGAGTACGCGAGGCTCTGCCGCAGCGCCTCCCCGGACTCCGCGAACCGCCCGAGCCCCTCCAGCAGCAGCCCCCGGTTGTTCAGGGAGCGCCGGATCCTGGAGACGACACCGAGCCGCCGCCAGATCTCCAGGGACTGGTCGGTGAGGGCGAGTGCGTCCTTCTGGCGGCCGGTCAGAAAGTGCAGGGCCGCCAGGTCGCCGAGGGCGTACGCCTCGGCCGCCGCGTCCCCGAGCCGCCGCGCCGCCCCGAGCGCGGCCCGCCCCAGCACCTCCATCTCGGCGACCCGGCCGCCGCGCTGGACGTAGGGGAAGAGCAGCCGTGCGAGCGTCGAGAGGTGCGCGGCCCGGCCCGGGTCGGACGTGTCCGCGTTGCGTGACACCAGCGCGACGACGTTCTCCAGCTCCACCTCGCCCCAGCCGAAGGCCTGCTCGGTGGACTCGAAGGACGCCAGCGCGGCCAAGTCGGCCGCGTGCTCCGGCGGCTGCGCGGAGGTGGGCCGGCGCCGGTCCTCCTGGTCGATCCCGGGCTCCACGATCGCCTCCAGCAGCCGTTCGGCGACGGCGGCGTACCAGCGGAGGGCGACCAGGTCGGGGACCGGCGCGGCGGCGAGACCACTCCGGCGATCGACCTTCCCCTGCGGGCGCGGACTCTGCTCGGCGTCCGTATCCGTGTCCGTGTCCGTGTCCCGAAGGTCGCTCGGCGCGCCCGTGCCGGCGTCCTTCCCCGTGTCCGCCAGTTCGCGGGCGAAGTCGCGGACCAGGTCGTGCGGGGCGTAGCGGCCGTAGGCGGTCTCCTCCAGGAGGGCGACGTCGACCAGGCGGTCCAGGGCTGCCTCCGCGCGCCGCGCGTCGGTGCCGGTGAGGCGGGCGATCAGCGGGGCGCCGTAGGTCGGCAGGTCCAGCGCGCCGATGCGGCGCAGCGCGAGAGCCGCGTCCCGGTCCGCCTCGCGCTCGGCTGCGGCGAGCGCGTCGTGGGCGACGGCCAGGGAACGCCGGACGCTCAGGTCGTCGTACTCGAGATGGCGCAAGCGGCCGCCGGTCTCCGCGAGTTGGCCCGCGAGCACATCCGGGGGGAGGGCGCGGCGGGCGGCGAGCCGGGCGGCCACGACGCGCAGCGCCAGCGGAAGCCGACCGGTCAGCTCGACCAGCGGGTGACCGGCGTCCAGCCCCTCGCGGCCGCTCACCGCGCGCAGCAGTGCCGCGCTGTCCTCGCCGGTCAGCGGAGCGAGCGGGAAGCGGCGGGCGCCGTCGAGGGCGGTCAGCGGTGACCGGCTGGTGACGATCACGGCGCAGCCGGGCCCGGCCGGCAGCAGGGGTCGTACCTGGGCCGCGTTCGCCGCGTCGTCCAGCACCAGCAGGACGCGGGCGGAGGCGAGCAGCGAGCGGAGCAACGCGGCTGCCGCGTCCGGGTGTTCGGGGATGCTGCGGGGCTCGGCCCCCAGGTCCCGGAGCAGCGCGGCCAGCGCCTGGGTGGAGCTGAGCGGGGCCATGCCGGGGGTGGCGCCGTGCAGGTTGACGTACAGCTGCCCATCGGTGAAACGATCCCGCAGCTCATGCGCCACAGCCAGGGCGAGCGCGCTCTTGCCGACGCCCGCCATGCCGCTGATCACGGCGATGGCCGGGGCCGGGGCGGGCGGCGCGGTGAGCGCGCGCCGCAGCTCGCGGCGGACATCGACGCGGCCGATGAAATGGGCCGGTGGCGGCGGGAGTTGGGCGGGGCGCGGAATCTGCCGGGCCTCCGGTGCGGCACCGCCCTCGTGCACGGCCGGCGTTTCGGCTTGCTCCTCGGCGGCGCTCACCGGGCTACCGGCGCCCGAGGGCTGTTGCCGGCGGTCGCTCCTCGCGCCCCACCGGCGGGCGTCACGCTCCCCCGCGGCCGCCTGCCGTTCCTCGTCGCTCCCCCGCAGCACCTCGACATGGGCCTCGCGGACCGATGGGCCGGGTTCGATGCCGAGTTCCTCGATCAGGCGGGCGCGCAGATCACGGTGGACGGCGAGGGCCTCGGCCTGACGGCCGGTGCGGAGCAGGGCGAGCATGAGCTGACGGTGGTAGGCCTCACGCAGCGGATACTCGGCGACCAGCGCCGCGAGCTCCGGTACGATCCCCGCCACCCGTGCGCCCCCCAGGGCGAGTTCGGCGTCGTAGCGCCACTCCAGCAGGAGCAGCCGGGCCTCCTCCAGGCGCTGCACCAGGGCATAACCGCCGAGATCGGCCGGGAGCCCGCTGAGCGGGGTGCCACGCCAGAGCGCGAGTGCGGCCGTACAGGCCCGTGCGACACCCGGCCAGTCCCGCCGGGCATGCGCGGCACGCGCCTCGGCGACCCGGGCGTCGAAGACATGCACGTCCAACTCACCCTGGTCCACGCGCAGCACGTAACCCGGCGGTACGGCCCTGAGCCGGTCGGGGTCGTCCAGGAGCCGGCGCAGCCGGGTGACGTGGTTGTGCAGGGACGCCTGCGCGGAGACGGGCGGCGCCCCGCCCCACAGGGCGTCCTTGAGCGACTCCACCGACACGACCCGGCCCGGCTCCAGCAGCAACGCGGCCAGCAGCGCGCGCACCTTGGGGCTGCCGATGGCGCGGACGTCGTTGTCGGTATCGGTGCCGTCGTGGGGAGAGTTGCCCGGCAGGACCCCGGAGGTGTCGTACGGGATCCCGAACGCCTGTCGGTCGTACAGGACCGGCGGTCCCAACAGTCCGAACCGCAGCTCGCACCGCCGCATCACGCCGCTCCACCGTCTTCCTGCGCGGTCGGGGTCGACCGTACTCCGCGACGAGCCTGCGCCCGCCGTTCCCTGGCGGAATTCCGCTCTGTCCACAACGGTTTCCCGCCACCTCCTGCCGACCGGACCTGCCCCGGACTGGCCCCGGATCAGCCTGTCCGACGGCCTGTTTCGGATACCGTCGGCGAATTCCAGCCAGCGGATCCGCCGTCTGCCGACGAACCGTTGGCCACATGTTAGCGATCCGTTGGTGAATCCTGATGTGATCATTTCCATCGGATCTGGCCCGACGGCGCGCGCGTATGTCGCGTAACTCGGGGGAGTGTCGCCGTAGGCCGGGTCCGGGGACGCAAGGGGCCCCGGTCGGCGGAGGTGAACGCCCGGGGCCCCGTCCCGTTCCTCGTCCCCGTCGGCCAAGCGATCGGCGCAGGCACCCGCGCCCCGGCTCCCCATCAACATCACTGCGGAGACGACGAACCCAGGCCGCCGACAAGGCCCCGCACACCGGCCGACCGACGAGGGCCCCGAACCTCAGCTCCTCACCGAAGTCCGGGCCTCAGCCACGGACAAAGGCCGCCAGCCTGAGATCCATGCAGAAGAACCGAGCCCGGCCCAGCGACGGTGGCTCCTACCCCAGGCCCCTGCCGGCGATCGAACCCACCCGCCGACGAAAGCCCCGGGCCCCTGCCGCTAGCGGCGAGCCCAGCCCCCGACAAGGCCACCGCACCTCAACCCACCGCCAGGCACCCTGGCCCACCGCCAGGCGCCCCGCACCTCAACCCACCCGCGAAGGCCCCGCTCAGATCACCGGCGGGCGTCCCAGCCGAGTGAGTCGCCACACCGTGCGCCAGTGCATGGGCCGGCGCTCACCGGCCGGTTTCCGCAGCCCTTCCACGAACCCGCCGAACCACGCCTTCAGCCCCGCCAGGGAGCGCGTGCGGGCGAGGGTGAGCAGCGTCCACACCCCGAGGTGCACGGGGATGAGCGGCAACGGCAGCCGGCGCCGGACGAGCCAGACGCGGTTGCGGGCGTTGACGCGGTAGTAGATGGCGTGCCGGGCCGGCGAGGTCTTGGGGTGCTGGAGCAGCAGCTCGGGGGCGTAGAGGATCTGCCAGCCGGCGTCGGCGGCGCGCCAGGCGAGGTCGGTCTCCTCGTGCGCGAAGAAGAACTCGGCGGGCCAGTCCCCCGTCTCGGCCAGCATCGCCATGCGCAGGGCGTGCCCGCCGCCGAGGAACCCGGTGACATGACCCCCGCGCATCGGATCGGACTTGCCCACGCGGGGCACGTGCCGCTGCTGGGTCTCGCCGTGCTCGTCGGCGATGCGGAAGCCGACGATGCCGAGGCGCGGGTCGGCGGCGTACAGGTCCCGTACGCGGCGCAGCACGTCGGCGTCGACGAGCAGGCCGTCGTCGTCCAGTTCCACGACGACGTCGACGTCGCCGTACTCCCGCAGGCGGGCGAGGGCGACGTTGCGGCCGCCCGGGCAGCCGAGGTTCTCCTCCACGTCGATGGTGGTGACCTCGCCGGGCAGGGAGAGCCGGCGGGCGAACTCGGGCAGCCGGCAGCCGTTGCCGACGATCACGATGCGGGCGGGGGCGAGGTCCTGTTTGGCCACGGACTCCAGCAGGGCGTCGACCTCGGCGGGCCGGTTGCCCATGGTCACCACGGCGACGGCGATCCTCGGCTCCACCACGTCCCTCACCCCATCCGGCCGACGGCGGCACCGCGCCCTGACCGCTGAGTGCCCACCGTTCACCAAGATGTTGCCTCAGGTCTGCGGGTTCACCCGACCCCGATTCACTTTGCGGCCCCTTTGCTGCGGTTTTGTCCGGGCGTTGGACGATCGGGGCCAGAACAGAGAAAACCCCAGGCCAGCTGACATCTGACCTGGGGTTCCGGTGGAGCCGCCTTCGGGATTCGAACCCGAGACCTACGCATTACGAGTGCGTTGCTCTGGCCATCTGAGCTAAGGCGGCGCGCCGTCCGCACTATGGTGCGATCGGCAACGTCGGTAAGTCTACACAGTTTCCGGGGGTGCTCCGACCATGCCCCGGAGGCGAGGGCTCCGGGGCGGGGCACAGGGGCTATGAGCAGCGCTTTCCCCCGATCGGCGGGGGGCCGCCGAGCAGGTAGGTGTTGATCGCCGTGTCGATGCAGGTGCTGCCGCGGCCGTAGGCGGTGTGGCCGTCGCCGACGTACGTCAGGAGGCGGCCCGAGGAGAGCTGGCGGGCCAGGGACTGGGCCCAGTGGTAGGGGGTCGCGGGGTCGCGGGTGGTGCCGACCACCACGATCGGCGCCGCGCCCTTCGCCTCGATGCGATGCGGCTCGCCCGTGGCCTTCACCGGCCAGTACGCGCAGTTCAGCGAGGCCCAGGCCAGGGCGTCACCGAAGACCGGGGATGCCTTCTCGAAGGTGGGCAGCGCCTTCTCGACCTGCTCGGGGCCGGTGAAGGCCGACGGCAGGTCCAGGCAGTTCACGGCCGCGTTGGCCATCATCAGGTTGCTGTAGTGACCGCTGGCGTCCCGCTCGTAGTAGCTGTCGGAGAGCGCGAGCAGGCCGGCGCCGTCGTTCTGCTTCATCGCCGAGGTCAGCGCCTCGCGCAGCTGCTCCCACGTGCCCTGGTCGTACATCGCCGCGATCACCCCGGTCGTGGCCAGCGCCTCGCCGAGCTTGCGGCCGTCCGCGTCGCCCGCCGGGATGGGGTGCGCGTCCAGCTTCCGGAAGAACGCCCTGAGGTGGTCCCCGACCTGCGCCGGCGTGGTGCTCCTGCTGCCGAGCGGGCAGTCGGAGTGCCGTACGCAGTCCTTCGCGAACGCCTGGAAGGCCGTCTCGAAGCCGGCCGTCTGGTCCAGGTTCATCTGCAGGGCGTCCAGGGACGGGTCCATCGCGCCGTCCAGGACCATCCGGCCGACCCGGTCCGGGAACAGGCCCGCGTACGTCGCCCCGAGGAACGTGCCGTACGACGCCCCCACGTAGTTGAGTTTCGGATCACCCAGCGCTGCCCGAAGGATGTCCATGTCGCGCGCCGCCTCGACGGTGGACACGTGCCTCAGCAGCCGCGCCGAGTGCGCCCCGCAGCTCTCCGCGAACTTCCTGTCCGCCGTGACCAGCGCGTTCCGCTCCTGCTGGTCGTCGGGGGTCAGGTCCGTCTGCGCGTACGTGTCCATCCGGTGGCCGTCGAGGCACTCCACGGGCTCGCTTCCGGCGACGCCCCGCGGGTCCACCGCGACCATGTCGTAGTGGGCACGGACGTCGGCCGGGTAGCCGATGCCCGCGTAGCTCTGGAGGTAGCCCACCGCCGAGCCGCCTGGGCCGCCCGGGTTGACCAGCAGCGAACCGAGCGGCTTGCCCTTGCCGGTGGCGAGCTTGCGGGCCACGGCCAGCCGGACGTCGCCCGCGCCGGGGTCGGCGTAGTCCAGCGGGGCCTTCATCGTCGCGCACTGGAAACCGGAGACACTGCAGCCGCGCCAGTGCAAGCGCTGTGAGTAGTACGCCGACAGCGTCGACGGCGTCGCACGCGGCAGCGCGGCCAGCACCGCGTCCACCCCACCCCCCGCCGACGTGGTGGAGCTCCCGGAGGAGCAGGCGGACACGAGCAGGGTGGCGGCCGTGAACAGGGCGGCCGTGAGGCGGGCCGTCGTCCGGGTGCGGGCGCCCCGGGTCCGGCGGAGGGAGGGCCTGGTGTGCATCAGGCGAGCGTAACGCTGTGCGATGACACGGACGCGATGCGTGCGCATTGTGGCCTCGTACGAGGGACAACGGCGGCGGCTTCTTACCTGTGACATCGTCGGTCGGCCTCCCGCTTCGGTGTCCCGGGTCCGCCCGCGCCGCTCAGCCCGCCCTCAGCGCCATCGTCATCGCCTCCACCGCCAGCAGCGGGGCCACGTTGCGGTCGAGGGCCTCGCGGCAGGCGGCGATCGCCTCGATGCGGCGCAGTGTGGACTCCGCGGTGCTGCCGCGGGCCAGCCGCTCCAGGGCGTCCTCGGCGTCGCCGTTGGCGATCGCCACGCGGGAGCCGAGCTGGAGGGCGAGGACGTCGCGGTAGAAGGCGGTGAGGTCGCCGAGGGCGATGTCCAGGCTGTCGCGCTGCGTGCGGGTTCTGCGGCGCTTCTGCATGTCCTCGAGGTCCTTCATCACGCCCGCCGTACCGCGCGGCAGCCGGCCGCCCTGGGCAGCGCCCAGCGCCGCCTTCAGCTCCTCGGTCTCCTTGCCGTCCATCTCCTCGGCGAGCTGCTTGGCGTCCTCTGCGGCCGCG
Source organism: Streptomyces barringtoniae (assembly GCF_020819595.1). Classification (GTDB taxonomy): domain Bacteria; phylum Actinomycetota; class Actinomycetes; order Streptomycetales; family Streptomycetaceae; genus Streptomyces; species Streptomyces barringtoniae. The sequence continues at coordinate 81,717 of NZ_JAJHNP010000021.1, read as the reverse complement.
TCGACCAGTTCCTGGGCGGCCCTGAGGCAGGCGCCCACCTCGTCGAGGCGCAGGGGCAGCCTGAGGACGGCCGCGCGGCGCTCGCGGGCCGCCGAATCGGTGGCCAGGCGCCGGGCGCGGTCGACGTGTCCCTGGGTGGCGCGGGCGGCGGCCGCCGCGACCTCGGGTTGGATGCCGTCGCGCCGGACGAGCATGTCGGCGACCGCGTCCACGGACGGCGTGCGCAGGTTCAGGTGGCGGCAGCGGGAGCGGATCGTCGGCAGGACGTCCTCGATGGAGGGGGCGCACAGCAGCCAGACCGTACGGGGGGCGGGTTCCTCCACCGCCTTGAGGACGGCGTTGGCCGACTTCTCGTTCAGCCGCTCGGCGTCCTCGACCAGGATGATCTGCCAGCGGCCGTTCGCCGGGGCGGTGAACGACTTGCGGACCGTGTCCCGCATGTCCCTCACCAGGATCTCGGAGCCCACCGCGGCCACCGTGGTGACATCCGCGTGGGTGCCGAGCAGCGCGGTGTGGCAGCCGTCGCAGAAGCCGCAGCCGGGGGTTCCGCCGAGGGCGCGGTCGGGGCTGACGCACTGCAGGGCCGCGGCGAAGGCCCTGGCCGCCTGGTTCCGGCCCGCTCCGGGCGGGCCCGTGAACAGCCAGGCGTGCGTCATCTTCGACGCCTCGGGCAGCGGCTCGTCGGCCGCGGCGGCCGTGACGAGGGCGTCGGCGTCCCGCGCGGCCGCGTCGAGCACCGCGCTCACCTTCTCCTGCCCGACGAGGTCGTCCCATACGGTCATGGGTCACGCCGCCCTTCCGTCACTCTCCGCGTACTGGAATCCATTGTGCGGGTGGGCACTGACAACGCGGTCCGCGTGCGCGTCGACGGACGGTGGGAACGGCGAGGGCGGCGCCGGCCGGTGCACGACCCACGCCGCCCCTCTGTCCGCCGCACCGGGCGTACCGGACGTCAGCCGCGCCGGCCCCGGCCCCTGCGGCCCTGCTCCTCGTCGTGGTCGCCGGCCTGCCGCTCGTCGTACGACCCCAGCAGTTCGTCCGCCAGCGACGGCAGGTCGTCCAGCGGGGTCTCCTCGGCCCAGTCGGGACGCGGCCGGCGGCGAGGGGCGCCGTCGGCGTCGATCTGCGGCATCTCGCGTGTACGGTCCTCGGTGCCGTCGGGGCCCGCGGCGGACCGCTCGTCCCGGAAGAAGCCGGACGGCAGCCGGTCCACCGGTCCGTCGTCCCGCACGGGCGGCAGTACGGCCGTCTCGTCCGCCGCACCCGGAACCACCGGCGGCAGCACCGCCGTCTCGTCCGCCGCACCCGGAACCTGGGGCAGCACCGCCGTCTCGTCCGCGGCGCCCGGAGCCTCCGGAGGCTGCGGCAGCTCGGCGGTCACCTCGGAGTCCGGGTGGGAGGCGTCGTGAGCCCTGGCGTCCTTGGCGCCCTTGGCGTTCTCGGCGGAGTCGCCCCGCTCCTCGCGCACCGGACGCAGCACCGCCGTCTCGTCCGTGCCCGGCTCGCGCGTGCCCGGCTCGCCCCGGTGCGGAGACACCGCCGGAGTGGGAACCGTCGCCACGTCCGGGGCCGGACCCGGCGCGGCCGGCAGGGGCGTGCTGGACCGGCGGGCCGCCGTGTCGGCCGCCGCCGCTGCCTCGGCCGCCTGCCTTCGGGCCTCCTCGGCGCGCAGCAGCGCCTCCTCGGCCTTGCGCTGCTGCTCCAGACGCCGCGCTTCCTCTTCCGCGCGCAGCCGGGCCTGCCGGGCCTCCTCCTCGGCGCGCAGCCGGGCCTCCTCCTCGGCCTGCCTGCGGCGCCGCTCCTCCTCGGCCCTGCGGCGGGCCTCCTCCTCGGCGCGGGCCTTCTCCTCGGCGAGGAGGCGCTGCCGCTCCTCCTCCGCGCGCCGGGCCGCCTCCGCCGCCCGCTGCCGGGCCTCCTCGGCCTGCCGTTCGGCCTCGCGGCGCTGCGCCTCCTCCAGCTCGCGGCGCTTGCGCTCCTCCTCCTCGGCGCGCAGCCGGGCCAGCTCCTCCTGGCGCTCGCGCTCCAGGCGCTCCTCCTCGGCCTTGCGCGCGGCCTCTTCCTCGGCCTTGCGGCGGGCCTCCTCCTCGGCCTTCTTCCGCGCCTCCTCCTGGGCCTTGATCTCGGCCTCGGACAGGGGCAGCACGGTGTCGAGCCGGTGCCGGATCACCGTCGTGACGGCCTCGGGCTCCTGACCGGCGTCCACGACCAGGTAGCGGCCGGGGTCTGCGGCGGCCAGCGTGAGGAACCCGGACCGCACGCGTGCGTGGAACTCCGCCGGCTCCGACTCCAGCCGGTCCGGCGCCTCGGTGAACCGCTCCCGGGCGGTCTCCGGGGAGACGTCCAGCAGGACGGTGAGGTGCGGGACGAGCCCGTTGGTCGCCCAGCGGTTGATACGGGCGATCTCGGTCGGGGACAGATCGCGGCCGGCGCCCTGGTAGGCGACCGACGAGTCGATGTAGCGGTCGGAGATGACCACCGCGCCGCGCTCCAGGGCGGGCCGTACGACGGTGTCCACGTGCTCGGCCCGGTCGGCGGCGTACAGCAGCGCCTCCGCGCGGTGGGACAGGCCCGCCGAGGAGACGTCCAGCAGGATCGAGCGCAGCCGCTTGCCGACGGGCGTGGCCCCCGGCTCGCGGGTGAGCACGACCTCGTGGCCCTTGCCGCGGATCCACTCGGCGAGGGCCTCGGCCTGGGTGGACTTGCCGGCGCCGTCGCCGCCCTCCAGGGCGATGAAGAAGCCGCCCGACGCCGGTGCCTCGACCGGGTCGTCGCCGCCGAGCAGCGCGTCCTTGAGGTCCTGGCGCAGCGGGATGCCGGAGCGGTCGTCGACCTTGGCGAGCACCAGGGCCGCGACCGGCAGCAGCAGCGCGCCGACCAGCATGAGCGTGAAGGAGGCGCCGCCGTGCGCGAAGACGAACTTGCCGTTCTCCAGCCGGTGCCGGCCGATGAGCCCGGCGACGACGGGCGCGATCAGGGCGCCGAGCGCTATGAAGACCCGGACGACCGCGTGCAGGTGCTCGGTGACGCGCGCCCGGCGGTAGTCCTCGGTCTCCTGGTCGAGCAGGGCGTGCCCGGTGTTCGCGGCCACCCCCGCGGTGACACCGGCCAGGGTGACGATCAGCAGCACCGTGGTGACGTCCGGGACCAGCCCGGCGGCCAGCAGGGCGATGCCGGTGAAGGCGATCGCGAGGGCGAGCAGCCGACGGCGCGAGAGCGAGGGCAGCAGCGCGGGCGCCGTACGGATGCCGACCGCGACACCGCCGGTCAGGCCGAGCACCAGCAGGCCGTACAGGACCGGGCCGCCGCCCAGGTCGGTGGCGTGCAGCACGCACACCGCGACGGCCGCCGCGATGGCCCCGGCCACGGCCGCGCAAGCCGGGACGAGCAGCGGGATCGCGCCCGTGCGGCCCTTGTCGACACCGGTGCCGGTGCGCGGGCGGCGCAGGCCCTCCAGCGGGGAGCGCGCTCGGGGGGTGCGGACCTCGGGCAGCTCCAGGAAGGTCAGCACGGACAGGGAGGCGGCGAACAGGCCGGCCGCCACGTACGAGGCGAGGGCCGCTTGGTGCTGGTCGAACCAGGCGACGCCGGTGCCCAGCAGGTTGTTGAGCAGGCCGGCCACGACCAGCGCGGCGGCCGCCAGCGGGACGGCCAGGAAGGTGGTGCGCAGCGAGAGGCGGCGCAGGGCGTCCATGTGGTCCGGAAGCGGCCGTACGGTGGCGCCCTCCGGGGGCGGGCCCGGCAGCAGGGCCGGGGCGGCGCTCTCCCGGCACACCGTCCACAGGCGCTCGGCGACGCCGGTGACGAAGGCAGTGACCAGCAGGACGGCCAGCGCGTTGTCCGGGGTCCAGTCGATCCACAGGGGCGCGACGATCAGCAGCGCGGCGCGCACGCCGTCGGCGCCGACCATGGTCCAACGGCGGTCGAGCGGGCCCTCCTGGGCGGTGAGCGTGGTCAGCGGGCCGAGGAGGACCGCGCCGAACAGCAGCGCGGCGAGGACGCGCGCCGCGAAGACCATCGCCACTGCGAACGCCACACCCCGGTACCCACCGCCGAACGCGCCCTGGCCGATCGCCGCCTGAAGGGCGAGGACGACCAGGACGAGGAGGGCGAGGGTGTCGCCGACACCACTCACCAGCTGCGCGCTCCACAGGCGCCTCAGCTGCGGTCGGCGCAGCAGGGAACGGACGGCGCGCTCGCGGGAGTCCGCGACCAGGGCGTCGTCCGGGGCTGCGGTGGGGGCCGTAGGCTGCTCGGCTCGCGTCATGCGTTCAGCCTATCGGCAGCCACCGACAGCACACCCCGCCTCTCCTGGCATGGGCACGCCCCGACATCAAAGTGATGCCGGGGCGTTCGCATCGCGAAGCCTGGAAGGCGCCGAAGGCGGGTCGGCCCCGGGGCCGGAAGCGCTGTGCCGGGCGCCGTACGCACCCATGCGCCGCGCGCCGGCCGCGACCCGCCGGAGGCGTCAGTCCTCCGCGCCGGAAGACGTGGCCTTGGAAGCGGTCGCCTTCTTGGCGGTCGTCTTCTTCGCCGTGGTCTTCTTCGCGGCCGCGGTCGTCTTCTTCGCCGCCGTCTTCTTGGCGGCGGTCTTCTTCGCCGGGGCCGCCTTCTTCGCCGGAGCCTTCTTCGCGGTCTTCTTGGCGGGCCCCTTCGCACGCTTCTCGGCGAGCAGTTCGAAGCCGCGCTCCGGGGTGATCGCCTCGACGCTGTCGCCGGAGCGCAGGGTCGCGTTGGTCTCGCCGTCGGTGACGTACGGGCCGAAGCGGCCGTCCTTGACCACGACCGGCTTGCCGGAGACCGGGTCGGCGCCCAGCTCCTTCAGCGGCGGCTTGGCGGCGGCCCGACCGCGCTGCTTCGGCTGGGCGTAGATCGCCTGGGCCTCCTCCAGCGTGATCGTGAAGAGCTGGTCCTCGGACTGCAGCGAGCGCGAGTCCGTGCCCTTCTTCAGATACGGCCCGTAGCGGCCGTTCTGCGCGGTGATCTCCTGGCCGTCGGCGTCGGTGCCGACGATGCGCGGCAGCGACATCAGCTTCAGGGCGTCGTCGAGCGTGACCGTGTCGAGCGACATCGACTTGAACAGCGAGGCCGTGCGCGGCTTGACCGCGTTCTTGCCGGTCTTCGGGGTGCCCTCGGGGAGGACCTCGGTGACGTACGGGCCGTAGCGGCCGGCCTTGGCGACGATCGCGTGGCCGGTGGCCGGGTCGGTGCCCAGCTCGAAGTCGCCGCTGGGCTTGGCCAGCAGCTCCTCGGCCAGCTCGACGCTCAGCTCGTCCGGCGCCAGGTCGTCCGGGATGTCGGCGCGCTGGTGCTGCTCGGTGTCCTTCTCGCCGCGCTCGATGTACGGGCCGTAGCGGCCGACGCGGAGCACGATGCCGTTGCCCACGGGGAACGACGACACCTCGCGCGCGTCGATCGCGCCCAGGTCGGTCACCAGCTCCTTGAGGCCGCCGAGGTGGTCCCCGTCGCCGTTGCCGGCGTCGGCCGCGCCGCCCGTGGCGGTGCCCTCTCCGAAGTAGAAGCGCTTCAGCCACGGCACGGCCTGCGCCTCGCCGGCCGCGATGCGGTCGAGGTCGTCCTCCATCTTGGCGGTGAAGTCGTAGTCGACGAGCCGCCCGAAGTGCTTCTCCAGGAGGTTGACGACGGCGAAGGAGAGGAAGGACGGGACGAGGGCGGTGCCCTTCTTGAAGACGTACCCGCGGTCGAGGATCGTGCCGATGATCGACGCGTACGTCGACGGGCGGCCGATCTCGCGCTCTTCCAGCTCCTTGACCAGGGAGGCCTCGGTGTAGCGGGCCGGGGGCTTGGTGGCGTGGCCGTCGACCGTGATCTCCTCGGCGGACAGCGCGTCGCCCTGGGCGACCTGCGGCAGCCGGCGCTCGCGGTCGTCCAGCTCGGCGTTCGGGTCGTCGGCGCCCTCGACGTAGGCCTTCAGGAAGCCGTGGAAGGTGATCGTCTTGCCGGAGGCGCTGAACTCGACGTCCCGGCCGTCGGCGGCGGCACCGCCGATCTTCACGGTCACGGAGTTACCGGTCGCGTCCTTCATCTGGGAGGCGACGGTCCGCATCCAGATCAGCTCGTAGAGCCTGAACTGGTCGCCGCTCAGGCCGGTCTCGGCGGGGGTGCGGAAACGATCACCCGAGGGGCGGATCGCCTCGTGGGCCTCCTGCGCGTTCTTGACCTTGGCGGCGTAGGTGCGCGGCTGCGGGGGCAGGTAGTCGGCGCCGTACAGCTGCGTGACCTGGGCGCGGGCGGCCGCGATCGCGGTGTCGCTCAGCGTCGTGGAGTCCGTACGCATGTACGTGATGTAGCCGTTCTCGTACAGCTTCTGCGCGATCTGCATGGTCGCCTTCGCGCCGAAGCCGAGCTTGCGGCTGGCCTCCTGCTGCAGCGTCGTCGTACGGAACGGGGCGTACGGCGAGCGGCGGTACGGCTTGGACTCGACGGACCGCACCGAGAACCGCGTGGTCTCCAGGGCGGCGGCGAGGGCGCGGGCGGTCGCCTCGTCGAGGTGGAGGGTGTTCTCGCTCTTGAGCTGTCCCAGGGAGTCGAAGTCGCGGCCCTGCGCGATCCGCCGGCCGTCGACGGTCTGCAGGCGGGCGACCAGCGACGACGGGTCCGAGGAGTCTCCCGCGCGGCCGGTCGCGAAGGTGCCCGTCAGGTCCCAGTACTCGGCAGAACGGAAGGCGATGCGCTCGCGTTCCCGCTCGACGACGAGACGGGTCGCGACGGACTGGACACGGCCGGCCGACAGCCGGGGCATGACCTTCTTCCACAGCACCGGCGAGACCTCGTAGCCGTAGAGGCGGTCGAGGATGCGGCGGGTCTCCTGGGCGTCGACCAGCTTCTGGTTGAGCTGGCGCGGGTTGGCGACGGCCTCGCGGATCGCGTCCTTGGTGATCTCGTGGAAGACCATCCGCTTGACCGGGATCTTCGGCTTGAGGACCTCCTGGAGGTGCCAGGCGATGGCCTCGCCCTCCCGGTCCTCATCGGTGGCGAGGAAGAGCTCGTCGGAGTCCTTCAGCAGGTCCTTGAGCTTCTTGACCTGCGCCTTCTTGTCGGCGTTGACCACATAGATCGGCTGGAAGTCATGGTCGACGTCCACACCGAGGCGGCGGACCTCGCCGGTGTACTTCTCGGGCACCTCCGCGGCGCCGTTGGGGAGGTCGCGGATGTGCCCGACGCTCGCTTCGACGACATAGCCGGGGCCGAGGTAGCCCTTGATCGTCTTCGCCTTGGCAGGCGACTCGACGATGACGAGTCGGCGGCCGCCCTGTGCGGTCTCGCTGGTCGGGGACAACTTCGCTCTTCTCTCCGGTCGACGCTGGGGGCTCCCCAGGGCTTGTTCCCGGGGTCGCGGCGTACTGCTGGCACGTGTGACGCTGCGGAGTGTGACGGTACATCCCGCCCCCGTGTCAAACGGGAAAAGCCCACAACGGCCACTCGAACGGTAACCCGACTACCGCCATTCCTGCCGCCCGGACTACCGGGTACCCACTCGAGGCATGTCCGGAGCGTGATGCTCCCCTTACTCCTGCGCCACTCTTCCCCGGCGCGCCCGCCGACGTCAGAGGCGGGTCAGGCAGTAGATGCCGAGGGCCAGCGCGACCGTCCCGGCCACGCTCGCGAGGGCCGCCGATGCGACCTGGTTCACACCGTGGGCGACCGGTTCGCGGCGCCTGAGGCGGGCGCCGGTCCAGGCCAGGAGGGCGCCTCCGAACAGGGCGAACACCATTCCCGCGAAGATCGCCGGCCCGCTCTCCATCCCCCACCCACCTCTTCCGTGCCGTCCGGCTCCGCCCGCGCCGGGAGACTGGCACGCGCGGGAGGCGGAGGGGGAACGGGCGGGCGACATCGGGGTGAACGGGAGGCCGACGTGACATCGAACACATGGCCGAACATCGCGGGGATGGCCGTCGCACCCATATTTTTCCGGCCGTTTTCCCGGCATCGGCGCGTCACGGCTCCCGCCGCCGGTCAGCACCGGGCAGCGCACCGGCCCGTGCCCTCGGCATACGACGATGATCCGGACGCGGCCACGAAGGCACCGGGGGACGGCTACGACCGCACCGGTACCGGGCGTACCTCAGGCGACCCAGGCCGCCCTGGCCCGCGGCGGGCCGGAGACACCGCCGTACCCCTGGCCCGCGGCGGGCCGGAGAGACCGCCGTACCCCTGTCGCACTCCGCACCGGCCGCGTACTCCCGTCGCACGCCGCACAGGCCGCCGTACCCTCGTCGCACGCCGGACCAGCCGCCGTACCCCTGCCGTTCCGCCCGGCGCGCCCGGCGCGGCTCAGTGCGCCGGGTCGAGGAAGCCCTGCTCCACCAGCAGGCGGATCTGCGCGGGCGTCCGGTCCCGGAGCACCACCGGGTCCTCGTTCATGAGCTGGGCGATGGCGTCCAGGATGCGGCCCGCGCTCAGCGTGCCGTCGCAGACGCCCGCGAACCCGGCGCCGACCGTGTCCACCTTGGTGGCCCGGCGCATCCCGCGGTGCTGGCGCAGCACCACATGCTCCGGGTCCTCGGCGCCGGGCAGCCCGACCTGCTCCTGGACCACCTCGGCGGCGAGCCTGAAGTGGCTGTCGAGGAGCGCCGCGTCGTCGTGCTCCCGGAGATAGTCCAGACGCTCGAAGTGCGCCCGGATCGTCTCCCCGAGGGGCTGCTCGACCGGATGCGGCCACTCCTCCACCGTGACGACGGGCTCGGTGGAACCCGTCCGGCGCAGGGTGATCCAGCCGAAGCCGACCGCCTTGACCTTGCGCGCCTCGAACTCGTCGAGCCAGGCGTCGTACCGCGCCTGGTAGTCCGCCAGGTCCCCGCGGTGGTCACCGGCGTCCCTCAGCCACAGCTCGGCGTACTGCGTGACGTCCTGCACCTCGCGCTGCACGATCCAGGCATCGCACCCGCGTGGCACCCACGACCTGAGTCTGTCCTGCCAGTCCTCCCCCGCTACGTGCTGCCAGTTGGCGAGGAACTGCGCGAACCCGCCCTCGTTCAGCCGTTCCCCCGCCTGCTGAACGAGCGAGCGGCACAGATCGTCCCCGCCCATGCCACCGTCCCGGTACGTGAGGCGCGCTCCGGGCGAGATGACGAAGGGCGGGTTGGAGACGATCAGGTCGAAGGTCTCGTCGTCCCGGACCGGTTCGAACAGCGAACCCTCGCGCAGGTCGGCGGCGGGGGCGGCGGAGAGCGCGAGCGTGAGCGCGGTGATGTGCAGTGCGCGCGGGTTGAGGTCGGTCGCCGTCACGCGCGTGGCGTGCTGGGCGGCGTGCAGCGCCTGGATGCCGGAGCCGGTGCCGAGGTCCAGGGCGGACGCGACCGGCGTACGGACGGTGATGCCGGCGAGGGTCGTGGAGGCGCCGCCCACGCCCAGGACCACACCCTCGTCGCGCTGCCCGATGCCACCGGCCCCGCCGACGGCGCAGCCCAGGTCGGAGACGATGAACCAGTCCTCGCCACCCGGACCGCCGTAGGGCCGTACGTCCACGGTGGCGGCCACCTCGTCGCCGCCCACGCGCGTGAGCCACCCGGCCTCCAGCGCCTCCCCGGCCGGCAGAACGGCCGCCACGCGCGCGTGCGGCACCGGCTGCTGGAGCAGGAACAGCCGTACGAGCGTCTCCAGCGGCGTGTCGCCACGGGTCGCCCTCAGGGCGGGCACGGTCTCGCTGCGGGCCAGCGCCGCGTACGCGGGGGCGCCGAGCAGGTCCAGCAGCCCGTCGGCGGTGAAGGAGGCGGCCAGCAGCGCGTCACGCAGGCGCGCGGCGATGTCGGGCCGGTCGGAAGCGGGCAGGGAAGCGAGTCCGGAGTCAGTCACGCCCCCATTGTGGCCCGCGGCACGTTCCGTACGCGGCCTCAGCACGCCTCACCGGCACGGGCCCGGCCACGGCCCGTCGGTCAGCCCGCCGACGGCGAGGAGGAGGACGACGAAGCCGTGGCCGCGACCTTCTTGCAGCTGGCCTGCTGGGCGATGGCGTTCTTCACGTCGCCCTGCTGGAGCTTCTCCAGCGCGTCGGTCCCGCTCTTGTGCTGCTTCTCCAGGTCCGTCATCTGCACCGCGATGTCATGCAGACCCGAGGCGAACTTCGCCTGGTCCTTGGTGTTCAGCGCGTCGACCTGCTTCTTCAGGTCGGCGTAGGAGGCGGAGAGGCCGTTGAAGCTCTTCACGACGTCCTGGAGCCGCTTGGCGCCGTCCTGGACACCGGGAGGCGCGCCCGCGTTGCTGACGGCCGTGGCTATCGCCTTGTAGCCGTCGGCCATGTCCTGGAAGGCCTTCGAGTCCGTCTTCTGGAGGGTCTCGGGCTTGGCGGTGTCGGCGGCCGTCGTACTGATCGCCGCGTTCGCCGCCTTGATCTTCGCGTCCTGCGCGGGCACCGCGTCGCACACCGACTTGGCCCAGGCGACCAGCTTGGGGTCGGGTCCCTTGTCACCGCCGCTGCTGGTGCATCCCGACAGCGCCACCACCAGTACCGCACCGCCGGACAGTGCGGCCGCGAGCTTCTTGTTCACCGGATTGGTCCCTTCCATGGCTCTCGGCCCACGGACCCTACACGGCGGACCCGCACCCTCCGCACCCCGAACGCTCCCTAAGGCGCCCTTTGTGACTCTTCGCACCATGAGAGAGAAGGCTCACCACGTGGGCGAGCCCACAAGCGGGCCCTCAAGGGACCCCACGGAAACGACCCCGCACACCACCCCCGGACGGCCCCGCAGACGGCAGTGGGCGGACGGTGCGCCAACACGCGCCGTCCGCCCGCCCGTTGAGCAGGGCTCCTCGAAGAGACAGGGCTTCCGGTTACGAAACCACCGCCGTGTTCGCCGAGTTGGAGACCCGCTCGGTGTTCTCGTCGTCGCCGACGGCGATGCCGCGCCGCTTGGAGACGTACACGGAGACGACGATCACCAAGAGCGCGAGGACCGCGATCGCGATCCGTACACCCAGGTTCTTGTCGTTGCCGTAGGAGAACTTGATGACCGCTGGCGCGATGAGCAGCGAGACCAGGTTCATGACCTTCAGCAGCGGGTTGATCGCCGGTCCCGCGGTGTCCTTGAAGGGGTCGCCGACCGTGTCGCCGATCACCGTGGCGGCGTGGGCCTCGCTGCCCTTGCCGCCGTGGTGGCCGTCCTCCACCAGTTTCTTGGCGTTGTCCCAGGCGCCGCCGGAGTTGGCGAGGAACACCGCCATCAGCGTGCCCGCGCCGATCGCGCCGGCGAGGTAGGAGCCGAGCGAGCCGACGCCGAGCGTGAACCCGACGAAGATCGGCGCCATGACGGCGAGCAGACCTGGCGTGGCCAGCTCCCGCAGGGCGTCCTTGGTGCAGATGTCGACGACCTTGCCGTACTCGGGCTTCTCGGTGAAGTCCATGATCCCGGGCTTCTCGCGGAACTGCCGCCGCACCTCGAACACCACCGAACCCGCCGAACGCGACACGGCGTTGATGGCCAGTCCGGAGAAGAGGAAGACGACCGCGGCGCCCGCGATGAGGCCGACGAGGTTGTTGGGCTGGGAGATGTCCAGGGACAGACTCATCGGCGCGCCCGGCCCGGTGAGTTTCGCCCCGACGTCCTGCACGTTGGTGGTGATCGCGTCGCGGTACGACCCGAACAGCGCCGACGCGGCGAGGACGGCGGTGGCGATGGCGATGCCCTTGGTGATGGCCTTGGTGGTGTTGCCGACCGCGTCCAGGTTGGTGAGCACCTGCGCGCCCGCGCCCTCGACGTCGCCGGACATCTCGGCGATGCCCTGCGCGTTGTCGGAGACCGGCCCGAAGGTGTCCATGGCGACGATCACGCCGACCGTGGTGAGCAGGCCGGTGCCGGCCAGCGCGACCGCGAACAGCGCGAGCATGATCGACGTACCGCCGAGCAGGAACGCGCCGTACACGCCGAGCCCGATGAGCAGCGCGGTGTAGACGGCGGATTCCAGGCCGACCGAGATGCCGGACAGGACGACGGTGGCCGGTCCGGTGAGGGAGGTCTTGCCGATGTCCCGGACCGGGCGGCGGTTGGTCTCGGTGAAGTAGCCGGTCAGCTGCTGGATGACGGCGGCCAGCAGGATGCCGATCGCCACCGCGACCAGGGCGAGGAGCCGCGGGTCGCCGGCCTTGCCTCTGATCGCCGCGTCCGTCACGCCGTGCAGAGCGGAGTACTTCGAGGGCAGGTAGACGAAGACCGCGATCGCGACCAGCACCAGCGAGATCACCGCGGAGATGAAGAAGCCGCGGTTGATCGCCGTCATGCCGCTGCGGTCGGCCCGCCGCGGGGCGACCGCGAAGATGCCGATCATCGCGGTGACGACACCGATCGCGGGCACGAGCAGCGGGAAGGCGAGTCCCGAGTTGCCGAAGGCGACCTTCCCGAGGATCAGGGCGGCCACCAGGGTCACGGCGTACGACTCGAAGAGGTCGGCCGCCATGCCCGCGCAGTCGCCGACGTTGTCGCCCACGTTGTCGGCGATGGTCGCGGCATTGCGCGGATCGTCCTCCGGAATGCCCTGTTCGACCTTGCCGACCAGGTCGGCGCCGACGTCGGCGGCCTTGGTGAAGATGCCGCCGCCCACACGCATGAACATGGCGATCAGGGCGGCGCCGAGGCCGAAGCCCTCCAGCACCTTCGGCGCATCGGCCGCGTACACCAGCACCACGCAGGAGGCGCCCAGCAGGCCGAGCCCCACCGTGAACATGCCGACGACGCCGCCCGTGCGAAATGCGATCTTCATCGCGGTGTGAGAGACGGTGGTGAGATCCTTTTGCGGTTCGCCAGGTCCCGGGGTGGCTTCCCGGGCCGCCGCGGCGACCCGCACATTGCTGCGCACGGCGAGCCACATGCCGATATAGCCGGTGGCCGCCGAGAACGCCGCACCGATCAGGAAGAACACCGATCGCCCGGCACGCTGATTCCAGTCGTCCGCGGGCAGCAGCAGGAGCAGGAAGAAGACCACCACGGCGAATGCGCCGAGCGTGCGCAACTGCCGCGCGAGATACGCCTTCGCGCCTTCCTGGACCGCCTCGGCGATCCGCTTCATGCTGTCGGTGCCCTCGCCCGCGGCCAGCACTTGGCGCACCAGGATCCCCGCGACCACCAGTGCGGCCAGCGCGACCACCGCGATGACGGCCACGATGATCCGGTTGTCACCGGTCAGGACTGCGGCTGCGAGGGATGTGGGATGACCCGATTGAGGGGTAGAAAGCCCCGCCATTCGTCCTCCTTGACGCTTGGGCTGAGCTCAAGATGTGGGGATTCTAGGTACCTCAGTGTGATCTAAACAGGGCGCGGTAAACGGAATTCGCCTCCGCCGACCCATCAGTAAATGATCGAGATCCCGCCCGACCACCCGAATGGAGTAACGCCCTCAGGGCATTTTTAATGATCGTGAATTAATTCACGAATTCCGGAGGGGGCGCATACGTGCTGGAAAAACACCGAGGGCCCTGCTCGGCAGGGCCCTCGTGACGTGGTGCGGAAGCGGTCGGATTGCGGAAGCGGTCAGACCAGCGCCGTGGCCGGCGGGGTGGTCGGCCAGGTCATGCGGATCCGGCCGCCGTCGTGTCCGGTGGTGACCTGGACGTCGTCGACGAGGCCGCTGATGACCGCGAGGCCCATCTCGTCCTCCTCGACCTCCGCCTCGCCATCCTGCGTGGCGCCGGGCGTGTCGCCCGGGGCGGCGTGCGGCGCCTCGTCGCCGACCTCGATGGAGAACTGTTTCTCCTCTTCGATCAGCGCCACCTTCACCGGCGCGCTGATGCCGCTGCTCTGGTGCAGTCCGACGGCGCGGGAGCAGGCCTCGCCGACGGCGAGCCGCAGCTCGTCGAGGACGGCCTCGTCCACTCCGGCCCTGCGTGCCACCGCGGCCGCCACCAACCGGGCGGTCCGGACGTGCTCGGGCAGCGCGCTGAAGCGGAGTTCGACGATGGCCATGCATCCCCCTCGCGACTACGGGCGTGCGGTCGGGGGCGGGGCCGCCGAGAGCCCGCACCCCCTGATGTGCTTCTGTGCCCCGGGCCGCTCCAGGCCCCGGGACGGACCCGGTCGACGCACCGGCCGCGAACGCGGCGGACCGGACGCCACCGGCCGGCGTCCGGGCTCCGACGGGAGCCCGGCGCCGGTGACCGGTCCAGGGTCAGTCGGTGGCCGCCACCGCTTCCTCGACCGAGGTGTGGATCGGGAACACCTTGGTGAGGCCGGTGATACGGAAGATCTTGAGAATGCGCTCCTGGTTGCACACCAGGCGCAGCGAGCCCTCATGGGCACGCACTCGCTTCAGGCCGCCGACCAGCACGCCGAGCCCGGTGGAGTCGAGGAAGTCCACGCCCTCCATGTCAACGACGAGGTGGAAATTCCCGTCGTTCACCAGCTCGACCAGCTGCTCGCGCAGCTTGGGCGCGGTGTATACATCGATTTCGCCACCGACCTCGACGACCGTACGATCGCCGACGGTACGGGTCGACAGGGACAGGTCCACGGATCCTCCAGCACCTTGCTATCGAGCGGTCGCCCTTAAGGACACCTCGGCTTGCGGCCCCAGGGACGCAACGCCAGCCGCGATGGCATTCAATCACTTACCGGCAGGCGTGCACGACGCCTTGACTCCATTGTCCGTCACGCCAGTGACACACTCGGTGCCGATGGCCAAGAATCACCGATCCGATCGATCCCCGGCGGACCCGGCGTCCCGCCCGTCTCCGGGCGCGGTCCTGGACCGGCTCGCCTCCGGGCCGAGCCGGTCTGCGCGCATCACTCATACGGAGCACTTGCCCCCGCGCGCGGGCCGCCATGCCGTCTGGCCTGACCGAATCCGGTCCGAGGTGATCGCGGCCGTCCAGGCGTGCGGCATCGAACACCCCTGGGCGCACCAGGCACTGGCCGCCGAGCACGCCCTGGACGGCGACTCGGTGGTCGTCGCCACCGGAACCGCCTCCGGAAAATCCCTCGCGTACCTCGTGCCCGTCCTGTCCACCCTCATGGACGGCTCCGAGGCTCCGAACGGCCGAGGGGCCACCGCGCTGTACCTCGCCCCCACCAAGGCGCTCGCGGCGGATCAGTGCCGGTCGGTGAAGGAACTTTCACAACCGCTCGGCACCTCGGTACGCCCGGCCGTGTACGACGGCGACACCCCGTTCGAGGAACGGGAGTGGATCCGCCAGTACGCCAACTACGTCCTCACCAACCCCGACATGCTGCACCTCGGGATACTCCCCTCCCATCCGCGCTGGTCCTCCTTCCTGAAGTCCCTCAAGTACGTCGTCATCGACGAGTGCCACACCTACCGGGGCGTCTTCGGCTCGCACGTCGCCCAGGTGCTGCGCCGCCTGCGCCGCCTGTGCGCCCGCTACGGCGCCTCGCCCGTCTTCCTGCTCGCCTCCGCCACCGCCGCCGAGCCCGCCGTAGCCGCCCGCCGGCTGACCGGCCTGCCCGTGCTCGAGGTCGCCGACGACGCCTCCCCACGCGGAGAGCTGGTCTTCGCCCTGTGGGAGCCCCCGCTCACCGAGATGCACGGCGAGAGGGGCGCACCCGTACGGCGTACCGCCACCGCCGAGACAGCCGATCTGCTGACCGACCTCACCGTGCAGGGCGTGCGCTCGGTCGCCTTCGTACGGTCCCGGCGCGGCGCCGAGCTGATCTCGGTGATCGCCCAGGAGAAGCTGGCCGAGGTCGACCGCTCCCTGATCCGGCGTGTCGCGGCCTACCGCGGCGGCTACCTCCCCGAGGAGCGCCGTGCCCTGGAACGCGCCCTGCACTCCGGCGAACTCCTCGGCCTGGCCGCCACGACGGCCCTGGAGCTCGGTGTGGACGTCTCCGGCCTGGACGCGGTGGTCATCGCCGGCTACCCGGGCACGCGTGCCTCCCTGTGGCAGCAGGCGGGCCGCGCGGGCCGCTCCGGGCAGGGCGCGCTCGCCGTGCTGGTGGCCCGCGACGACCCGCTGGACACCTTCCTGGTCCACCACCCCGAAGCTCTGTTCGACCAGCCGGTGGAGTCCACCGTCCTCGACCCGGACAACCCCTACGTCCTCGCCCCGCACCTGTGTGCCGCCGCCGCGGAACTCCCGCTGACCGAGGAGGACCTGGACCTCTTCGGCCCCGCCTGCGCGGACGTGCTGCCGCAGCTGGAGGCCGCGAAGCTGCTGCGCCGGCGGACGAAGGCCTGGCACTGGACGCGCCGGGAGCGGGCCGCCGACCTGACCGACATCCGCGGCGCGGGCGGGCGCCCGGTGCAGGTCGTCGAGTCCGGCACCGGCCGCCTGCTCGGCACGGTCGACGCGGGCGCCGCCCACTCCACGGTCCACGAGGGCGCGGTCCACCTCCATCAGGGCCGCAGCTACCTGGTACGCCAGCTGGACCTGGAGGACTCCGTCGCCCTGGTCGAGCAGGCGGACCCGCCGTACTCCACGGTCGCCCGCGACACCACGTCGATCTCCATACTGGAGACGGACACCGAGATCCCCTGGGGCACGGGCCGCCTCTGCTACGGCTCGGTCGAGGTCACCAACCAGGTGGTCTCCTACCTCCGCAGACGCCTCATGACCGGCGAAGTTCTCGGCGAGACCAAACTCGACCTCCCTCCTCGTACGCTGCGCACGCGCGCGGTGTGGTGGACCGTCACCGAGGACCAGCTGGACGAGGCCCGGATCAGCCCGGAGATCCTCGGCGGCTCCCTGCACGCCGCCGAGCACGCCTCCATCGGCCTCCTCCCGCTCTTCGCGACCTGCGACCGCTGGGACATCGGCGGCGTCTCCATCCCGCTGCACCCGGACACCCTGCTGCCGACGGTCTTCGTGTACGACGGCCACCCCGGCGGCGCGGGCTTCGCCGAGCGCGCCTTCCACACCGCCCGGACCTGGCTCACCGCCACCCGTGAGGCCATCGCCTCCTGCGAGTGCGAGGCCGGCTGCCCGTCCTGCATCCAGTCCCCCAAGTGCGGCAACGGCAACGACCCGCTGCACAAGAGGGGGGCGGTACGGCTTCTCACGGTGCTGTTGCGGGGGGCGCCGCAGGAGAAGCCGGGTGAACGGCCGGTTGCGGAGTCGGTTCCGGGCGAGCCGACAGCGGGGCAGGTGGGGCCGGTTCCGGGAGAACAGCCGAGAGCGGGGCAGGTGGGGCCGGCTCCGGGCGGACAGCCGACGGTGGAGCCGGTTCCGGGAGAAGGGCCGGCGGACGAGTCGGCTCCGGGGGCGGCACCGCGGCGTTGAGCGTGTGCGGCGCGGGTCTCTCGGGCACGAGGGGCCGCCATGGGCGTGGGCTACGGCGCGGGGAGGCTCAAGCGTGAGGGTCCGGGCGCGGTGATCCGCCACGAGGGTCCGGGCCCCGCACACGGGCTCCGACAGGGCCTACCGCACGGGGGCGGCTTCCGACTCCGGTCCTCCGGGGACGGGGGCTTCCGGCCCCGGCATTCCGGGTGCGGGGGCCTCCCCCACGGGTCCTCCCGGCACGGGTCCTCTCGGCACGGATCCACTCGGCACGGATCCACTCGGCACCGGTCCCGCCGGTCCCGCTCTGGCCCTGGCCTCCGCCGTGAACGGCCCTCTTCCCGAGGCCGCCGTCACGTCCGAGGTCTCGCCGACGATCGTGCAGCGCACCAGCCGTACCCCCTGAGCCGCTGCCACCCACCCGGCCCGCGTGCAGGCCGCCGCGCCGCCCTCCTCCCAGTGGGCCGCCGCCGCGAGCGCCGCCAGATCCGCGCCGCCGGCCGCCCGGTGCCGGACGACGACGGCCTGTCCCAGCGCGAGCACCGCTCCGAACACCGCGCACAGCACGGCCATCGCTCCCAGGCTCCACACCGTGGCGGACCCCCGGTCCGAGTGGTGCCGATCCCTCGTCCCACCTCGCCTCACTGATCCGCCTCCCCGGCCGCCGCGGTCTTCCCGGCCGGCGCGAGCTCTCCGGTCGACGTCGTCACACCGGTCGACGTCGTCGCACCGGTCGCCGCGGTGTCCTCTGCCGGTGCGACGGCCTGCTCCCGTAGTTCGAACGGCAGTCCGCTCAGCACCGGCGGTCTCGCCACCACCGTCACGCGCACCTGGTCGCCCTCGCGCCCGACCGTCACCCGGGCGCCGCGCGGTGCGGCCTCCCGGGTCACCGTCACCACGGCGTCGGCCGGGTCCTGACGGGCGGCGGCCCGGGCGCCGATGCGGGCGGCGTCCACGCACTGGATCTGTGCGGCCACCACGAGCAGCCCCCAGATCAGCGCCATCGTGAACGCCACCAGCACGCACAGCACCACGGCCGCCTCCGCGGTCACGAACCCGCGGTCCGCCCCTCGCTCACATCCGCGCATTGAGGGCCTTCTTCACGATGTCCTGCAACTCCGCGCGGACCTGGCCGCTGGTGACGACTTCGTAGAGCAGCAACGCGAAACCGACGGCCGCGATGATCCCCATCGCATACTCGGACGTCACCATTCCGGCGTCCCCGCGCCCCTTCCGGCGCAGCCGTACCGCCGCTTCCTTGGTCTTCCTGTGCATTCCAACCCCCGTGGGATTCAGGTTTTTCGTGGTTCTCCGCGCAGTCCGCGTTCTCCGCGCAGTCCGCGTTCTCCGCGCGGTCCGCGATTGCTCGGCCCGTCGGCCGCTTGGGCTCGTTCGCTCTCGTACGCCTCACCTGCCTCCCATCACGCCGCCCGCGAGTCCGATCACCACGGGCAGCACGCCGACCGCGATGAAGGCGGGCAGGAAGCACAGGCCTACCGGCGCGGAGATCAGTACACCCGCGCGCCGGGCCCGGGCCGTGGCGGTGCGGGCCCACTGCGCGCGTGCGTCGGAGGCGAGGCGGGCGGCCGGGCCGGCCGCCGGGAGCCCGGACTCGTCGGCCCGCTCCAGCAGCCGCGCCAGCGCTCCGGCGCCGGGCAGCTCGGCCAACCGCCGCCAGGCCTGCGCCGGTTCACCGCCGAGCCGCACCTCGGCCGCACCCCGCGCCAGCGCCTCCCCGACCGGCCCGTCGAGCGCCTCCCCCACCGCCTGTGCGGCGATCACCGGCCCGGCGCCGGCCGCGATGCAGGCGGCCAGCAGATCGGCAGCCAGCGGCAGTTGGCGCGCGGCGGCGGCCGTGTCGACCGGCTCCGCCCGGCCGGCGGCCGACTCCCGGCTCCGCCACCACCGCAGCACGACCCCGGCACCCAGCCCCAGTACGGCACCGGTCACACCACCGACCAGGACCCAGGCACCGCACACCACCCCGGCCAACGGCAGCCACCGCCGCACCGCGTCCGCCGACGCGAACCGCCGCCGGGGCACGGGCACTTCCAGACCGAGCAGCTCGGCCACCCGCCGCCGTGCCCGACGCCGCCTCCGGAGCAGATCCAACCGACGAACCACCCAGCCGAGGGCCAGCACAACACCCCCGGCCGTCCCCAACCTGTGGACAACTTCCCCGCTCATACCGCCCGCTCTCGCCACTCGCCCCAGCCGACCCGCCCCGTCATGCACCCTGTCCCGCACACGCCACTCCGCTCCGCTCCCCCGCTGATCACTCCCAGCTCCGCACGCCCTTGCCCGCAGGCCCCCTCGCACGCTCCGGCCTCCAGGTCCCACATATCCCGCCTCCTACCACCGCCCCGCACCTACCGGTCCGCCATCAGCCCCCGAACCTCCCGGCCCACGCACCGCAGCTCGCCACCCCGAATGCTCCGGACCCCGGATGCTCCGGACCCCGGATGCTCCGGACCCCGGATGCTCTGGACCTCGGATGCTCTGGCCGGCGCGTCCCTCGCGCGCGCCCGCTCCCGAACACCGCCCCGCTCACCTTCAGCCCGCCTCCGCCCTCGCCCTCGCTCCCGCCCCCTCTCCCGCTCCCCGCACGATCCCCACGGCCCACCACATCCCGGCCGCCTCGAAGACGGACCCGATCGCCAGGCAGCCGAGGCCGACGCCCGTGTGGAGCAGGACGTGGAGCGGGGCCGCGCCCATGGCGGACCCGAGGACCAGGCCGAGGGCGGGGAGCACGGCGAGCAGCACCGTGGTCGCCCGGGCACCCGCCAACTGGGCGCGCAGGTCGGCGCGCTGGTCGCGCTCGGCGCGCAGGGCCGCCTCCAGCCGGTCCAGGCCCGCCGCGAGCCCTGCACCCCGGTCCACGGCCACCCGCCAGCAGGCGGCGAGCCCGAGCAGGCCCTCGGCACCCGGCTGCCGGGCCGCCGCGGTGAGTGCGCCCGGCACGTCCCCGCCGAACCGCGCCGCCGCGACCACGGCCGCCTGCGCCTCGCCGAGCCCGCCGGAGTCCCGCGCCGCGCGCAGCAGCGCTTCTCCCGGCTGTCGTCCGGCGCGAACCTCCCCGGCGAGCGCCCCGCACAGGGCGATCACCGCGTCCGCCCTCCGCTCCCGGACCCGCCGGGCCTGCCGGGCCAGCCGCACCCGGCGCAGCACCGGCACCCCGGCCGCCCCCGCGACGACCGGAATCACCGAGGTCCCCAGCAGCCCGAGCAGCAGGCCGGCCGCGAGCGCCCACCACTCGGCCCCCAGCCGGCCACGCAGCCTTCGTAGGTCCGCGAGGGCCTGGTCCCAGGAGGGAGGACCGTTCGTCACCACTCCGCCGCCCGCGAGCAGCAGCCGCGCCCGCCGCATTCCGTAGTGCCGTCCGCCCAGCAGCCAGACCAGCGCGCCGAGACAGATCAGCGCCGCACCCATGGACGTCTCACCGATCCCGCCGATCACTTCCGTCACCTCTCTCACTCGCCCTTTCGGTTGCTCTCTCGGTTGTCTCTTGGTTGCTCTCGCAGCCGGTCTCTCGCCGGTCTCTCTCACGCGCCCTCGAACTCGTCCGCCGCACCGAGCAGTTGGCGCAGCCGCACCCAGCCCCGCTCCCGTGCGAAGGCCCGCTCGCCCCAGCGCAGGGCCGGCACCGTGTGGACCAGCCCCGTGGCGTCCCGCTCCAGCACGTGCACCTCGGCGATCCGGCGCCGCCCGGACCGGCCCCGTACGAGATGGACGACCACGGAGAGCGCGGCCGAGAGCTGGCTGTGCAGCGCGGCCCGGTCGAGTCCGGCGGCCGTGGCCAGCGCCTCCAGGCGGGCCGGGACGTCTCCGGCGGCGTTGGCGTGGACGGTGCAACAGCCGCCTTCATGGCCCGTGTTGAGGGCCGCCAGCAGATGCACGACCTCGGGGCCGCGGACCTCTCCGACGACCAGCCGGTCGGGCCGCATCCTCAGTGCCTGCCGGACGAGGTCCTCCAGGGTGACCAGGCCCGCGCCCTCCTGGTTGGCGGGCCGGGTCTCCAGCCGGACGACATGCGGATGGTCGGGGCGCAGTTCGGCCGAGTCCTCGGCGAGCACGATCCGCTCGCCCGCCCCCACCAGCCCCAGCAGGGCGCTGAGCAGGGTCGTCTTGCCGCTTCCGGTGCCGCCGCTGACGAGGAAGGACAGCCGGGCCGTGAGCAGCGCCCGCAGGATGCGGTCGCCGCCGGGCGGCACCGTGCCCGCCTCGACCAGTTCTTCCAGAGTGAACGCCCGGGGCCGTACGACCCGCAGGGCCAGGCAGGTGCAGCCGACGGCGACCGGGGGCAGCACCGCGTGCAGCCGGGTGCCGTCGGGCAGCCGGGCGTCCGCCCACGGCCGGGCGTCGTCCAGCCGGCGTCCGGCCACCGCGGCCAGCCGCTGCGCGAGGCGTCGTACGGCCGCCGCGTCGGGGAAGGTCACAGAGGTCAGCTCCAGCCCGCCACCGCGGTCCACCCACACCCGGTCGGGGGCGGACACCAGGACGTCGGTGACGTCCGGGTCGGCGAGCAGCGGCTCCAGTGGACCGGTGCCGACGAGTTCGGACCTCAGCTGCCGGGCCGCGCCGAGGACTTCGGCGTCGCCGAGCACCCGGCCCTGTTCGCGCAGGGCCTGGGCCACGCGCGCGGGGGTGGGTTCGGCGCCGCTCTCGGCCAGCCGGCGCCGGACGCCGTCGAGCAGGGCCGCGCCGTCCGCGATGTCGAGTCCGGGGAGGGTCATGGGGCTCCTCCGGCCTCGACCAGCGCGCGCTCCCAGAAGTTCGTACAGAAGCGGGCGAGCGGGCCGCGTCCGGTCGCGCCCGGGGCTTTCGCGCCGCCCCGCGGGCGCAGCAGCGGCGGGTCGACCGGCACCTCGCCGGCCAGCGGCAGGCGGAGCAACCGGGCCACCTCCTGGTCGTCCAGGCCCGGCGCGTACGGCCCGCGTACCGCCACGCGCAGGTCGCGCACCACCATGCCGACGGCGGAGGCGACCCGCCCGGCGGCCGCGACCGCGCGCAGTTCGGCGGGGACGACGAGCAGTGCCAGGTCGAGCTGGGCGAGGACTTCGGCGACCCCGTCGTCGAGGCGGCGGGGCAGGTCCACCACGACCGTGCCGCCGCGCCGGCGGGCCGCGGCGAGCACCGCGCGCACCGCCTGCGGCGGGACGGCGACGCAGTCCCCGCGGTCCCAGCTCAGCACCCGAAGGGAGTGCAGTTCGGGCAGCGACTCCTCCAGGGCGCCGCCTCCGACCCGGCCGCGGGAGGCGGCGAAGGCGGGCCAGCGCAGTCCGTCGACGCTCTCGCCGCCGAGGAGTACGTCGAGTCCGCCGCCGAGCGGATCGGCGTCCACGAGGAGCGTGCGCAGTCCCTCGCGCGCGGAGGTGACGGCGAGCGCGCACGCGAGCGTGGAGGCGCCGGCCCCGCCGCGGCCGCCGATCACCCCGACGGTGAGGGCCGGGCGGCCGACTCCTTCGGCGACGTCGGCGATGCGGTCGACGAGCCACTGCTCGCCGTCGGGAAGCATCAGGACGTGGTCGGCGCCGATCTCGACGGCGCGTTTCCACACCCCCGGGTCGTCCTGGTCACGGCCGACCAGCACCACTCCGCGCCGACGCGTGGCCCCGCCGATCCGGCGGGCTGCGTCGTCGCCGACGAGCACCAGCGGGGCCGCCTCCCAGCCGTCGCCGTGTTCGGGAACGCCGTGGTGCACCTCGGGCGTGGCGCCGGCGGCCGCGCACAGGCGCAGCAGGTCGTCCAGGAGTTCCGCGTCCTCGGTGACGATGAGCGGCCTGGCGGGCCGGTCCGGGGAGCCGGCCGGCGGGTCGTGGGTGACGGCTGCGGTCATGGGTGTTCCCCCTTCGCTGCGTGGGCCGCGCAGCCCCTGCGGCCACGCGATTCCCAAAGGTGTGAAGAACCGGCAAGCGGCCCCCCATATGAACGGCCGACAGAAACCGGCCATAGGCGCTCCGGCAATCGGAACCGGCCATGAACTCGTCGTGGCCGAGCGCGCTGGAATCACGGTGCAGCGATCCGCGAAATCATGTGGATCTTGGTCGAAAACTGTGGACAACGCGGGGTCTGTGAATATCGCCGTCACCCATACCAGTGACCTCTGTACCGATCCGTGTGCGACTTCCACAGAGCAGCGTGATGATTACCGTGAGTAACTGATCATGGGCGCGCCGAAGCGGCGGCCTCGGCAGCGCCGTACCGATCCGCGGTCGTGCGAGGAAAGGGGAGGAAGGCGAAAAACCCGTCCGGACATGCGACGACCCCCGCCGGGGGGGAGAGCGGGGGTCGTCCCCACGGCCGACTCGGGGGGGGAGGAGTCGGACCGGGTTAGCACGGTCGCGAACGATCCGTGACTTCCATGGTGTACCCGAGAGCCCTCTCAGGCAAACCCACACGCCCCACCTTACGCCGAATGGTGGGCGCCTATGCTCAGGGGCGTGGAAAACCACTCCTTGCCTCGCGCAGCAGCCTTCTTTGACCTGGACAAGACGGTCATTGCGAAGTCGAGCACCCTCACCTTCAGCAAGTCCTTCTACCAAGGCGGGCTGATCAACCGCAGGGCCGCGCTGCGCACTGCATATGCCCAGTTCGTCTTCCTGGCCGGCGGCCTGGATCACGACCAGATGGAGCGCATGCGCGAGTATCTGTCGGCCATGTGCCGCGGCTGGAACGTGCAGCAGGTGCGGGAGATCGTCGCCGAGACCCTGCACGACCTGATCGACCCGATCATCTACGACGAGGCCGCCTCCCTCATCGAGGAGCACCACTCGGCCGGCCGGGACGTGGTGATCGTGTCGACCTCGGGCGCCGAGGTGGTCGAGCCCGTCGGCGAACTGCTCGGTGCGGACCGGGTGGTGGCCACGCGCATGGTCGTCGGCGAAGACGGCTGCTTCACCGGGGAGGTGGAGTACTACGCCTACGGCCCGACCAAGGCCGAGGCGGTCCGGGAGCTGGCCGTGTCCGAGGGCTACGACCTCGACCGCTGCTACGCCTACAGCGACTCGGCGACCGATCTGCCCATGCTCCAGGCGGTCGGCTACCCGCACGCGGTGAACCCGGACCGCGCCCTGCGCCGCGAGGCACTCGCGCGCGGGTGGCCGGTTCTGGAGTTCCGCCGGCCCGTCCCGCTGAAGAAGCGGCTTCCCTCGTTCTCCGTCCCGCCGCGGCCGGCACTGGTCGCGGCGGCGGCCATAGGAGCGGCGGCCGCGACCGCCGGCCTCGTCTGGTACGCCAGCCGACGCCGGAGCACCGCCTGACCGGCGCCCGTTCCGCCCTTTTTCGTGCCGAAAGTAAAGAAGTGCGGGCTGGGGTTCCGCTTCCGTGGGGCTCGCGGTACAAAGAACGTAGGCCCGCGAGACCAAAGGAAATCCGAGAGGATCACCTACAACTACGCACTTGGCCCACGGACCTCGCATGAACACCGGGCACCCACGCGACGTCGACCCGTCGATTACGGGCCAGCAGCACCAGGTGACGGGCAAAGACCCCGACCTGATGGGCACATATCGAGGACGCTTGGTAACCCGGCGGGCATGCCAGCGGCGGTACGAGGACTCGTACCGCCGCAACCCGTTTCAGGGACTCTTTCTCAGGCCGCGCCGCGCTGAAGCGCCTCACACACCGCCGTCGACTCGCGCGCACCCAGTTCGACCGCCCGGCCGCAGTGCGCGATCCAGGCCGCCATGCCCTCGGGGGTGCCGGAGACGTACCCCTCCAGCGCCGCCAGATAGGAGGCGCGGCCCAGTTCGGCGTGGCCGACCTCGGCCGGGCAGATCGCCTTCGGGTCCAGGCCGCTGCCGATCAGCACGATCCGCTCGGCCGCGCGCGCGATCAGGCCGTTGTGGGACACGAAGGGCCGTAGTGCGAGCAGCTCGCCGTGCACCACGGCGGCCGTGACCAGCGCGGGTGCGGAAGACCCGGCGATGATCAGGTCCGCCAGCCCCTCCAGTCGGCCGGAGACCTCCCGGGCGTCCGGCAGTGGCAGCTCGATCAGCGGTTCGTCCACCATCTCGCCGGCCTGGCGCGGCCTGCCGACCTCCTCGTCCTTGCTCGCCGCGGCCACCAGGTGCAGCCGGGCCAGCACCCTCAGGGGCGACTGCCGCCAGACGGACAGCAGCTGCCCCGCCTCCGCCGACAGCCTGAGGGCCGCGCCCATGGCCCGCGCCTCGGCGTCACCGCCGAAGTCGGTACGCCGCCGCACCTCCTCCAGGGCCCAGTCGGCCCCGGACAGCGCCGCCGAGCCGCGGGCACCGCGCAGGGCCGCCTCGGAGGTGATCGCGGCGCTGCGGCGCCGCATGATCCGGTGCCCGTAGACCCGGTCCACGGCCTTGCGCACGGATTCCACGGAGTCGGCCACGCCGGGCAGCGAGCCCAGGGCCGCGAGCGGGTCGGCGTTCGCGCCTGTCGTACTCATGAGTACGACACTACGCACCCCGTCGGCAGACCCCTCGAAGGAGTGGTCTTCTTCACTTCCGCACGGCACGCACAGCTATCAACCGACTACCGTTGGTGAACATGAAAATTGCTTTCGTCGGGAAGGGCGGCAGCGGCAAGACCACGCTCTCCTCCCTCTTCATCCGCCACCTCGTGGCGGCCGGCGCCCCGGTGGTCGCCGTCGACGCGGACATCAACCAGCACCTCGGGCCCGCACTCGGCCTCGACGAGGCGGAGGCCGCCGCGCTGCCCGCCATGGGCGAACGGCTGCCGCTGATCAAGGACTATCTGCGCGGCAGCAACCCGCGCATCGCCTCCGCCGCCACGATGATCAAGACGACCCCGCCCGGCGCGGGTTCGCGGCTGGTCCGGGTGCGCGAGCCGAATCCGGTCTACGACGCCTGCGCGCGGCCGGTGGAACTCGACGGCGGCGCCGTCCGTTTGATGGTCACCGGCCCCTTCACGGACGCCGACCTGGGGGTCGCCTGCTACCACTCCAAGACGGGAGCGGTGGAGCTGTTCCTGAACCACCTCGTCGACGGCCCCGACGAGTACGTGGTGGTCGACATGACCGCCGGTTCGGACTCCTTCGCCTCCGGCATGTTCACCCGCTTCGACATGACGTTCCTCGTCGCCGAGCCGACCCGGAAGGGGGTCTCCGTCTATCGCCAGTACAAGGAGTACGCCCGCGACTTCGGCGTATCGCTGAAGGTCGTCGGCAACAAGATCCAGGAGCAGGACGACATCGACTTCCTGCGCGCGGAGGTCGGGGACGACCTGCTCGTGACCGTCGGCCGCTCGGACTGGGTGCGCGCCATGGAGAAGGGCCGGCCGCCCCGGTTCGATCTGCTGGAGGAGGCCAACGCCAGCGCCCTGCACACCCTGCGGGCCGCCGCCGACGCCACCTACGAACTGCGGGACTGGGAGCGCTACACCCGCCAGATGGTGCACTTCCACCTGAAGAACGCCGAGGCGTGGGGCAACGAGCGCACCGGGGCCGACCTGGCGGCGCAGATCGACCCCGCCTTCGTGCTCGGCGAAAACCTCGGCGCGGGGGTCACAACTGCCGTGTGAAGCCTACTGCTTGACCGCAGGCGCCCCGGGCACGCCCTTGGGCGCCGGGGCCGGGCGGCCGGAGAGGAAGGCCGCCCAGCCCTGCCTGGGCGCCTTGCCCACCTCCAGAGTGCGCAGCCTCTCCAGGGTCTTCGGGTCCTGGGCGTCCAGCCAGTCGACCAGCTGATGGAAGGAGACACATCGCACGTCCGGCTTGTTGCACACCTCCTTCACCGTGTCCTCGACGGCGCGCATGTAGGTGCCACCGTTCCAGGACTCGAAGTGGTTGCCGATGATCAGCGGGGCGCGGTTGCCGTCGTAGGCCCGGTAGAAGCCCTCGATCAGGCCGTCGCGCATCTGGTCGCCCCAGTAGTCGAACTTGTCCGGATCCCCCTGGGTCTCGGTGCCGGACTGGTTGACCATGAAGTTGTAGTCCATGGTCAGCTGCTCATAGGTGTGGCCGGGGAAAGGCACCAGCTGCATCGACAGGTCCCACAGGCCGTCCTTCATCTTGGGCCATACCTGGTTGTTGACCCCGCTGGAGTCATAGCGGAAGCCCAGCTCGCGGGCCGCCTGCATGAAGTTCTTCTGGCCCTCCAGGCAGGGGGTGCGGGCGCCGATCAGCTCCTTGTCGTAGTCGAAGGGCAGCGGGGCCGACTTCTTCATGCCGGTGTTGGTCTTCCAGGTCTTCACGAACTGCTTGGCCTGGGCGATCTCGCTCTTCCACTCGTCCACCGACCAGGTGCCGACCCCGCCGTTGGGCCCGCAGAAGTGGCCGTTGAAGTGCGTGCCGATCTCATTGCCCTCCAGCCAGGCCAGCCGTGCCTGCTTGACGGTGTCGGCGATGCCCTTCTCGTCGTTGAAACCGATGTCGGAGCTGCCCGGCTCGTGCTGCGGCGGCTTGTACAGCTCGCGCTTCTCCTTCGGCAGCAGGTACACACCGCTGAGGAAGTACGTCATGGTCGCGTGGTTCTCCTTGGCGACCTTGCGGAAGTGCGAGAACAGCTTCTGGCTGTCCTCGCCCGCGCCGTCCCAGGAGAACACGACGAACTGTGGGGGCTTCTGGCCGGGCTTCAGCCGCTCGGGTCTGGGCAGATACGGCTGAGAGCCGGTGTACGCGGTGGATCCGTCACCGATCAGCCGGAGCACGCTCTGGGGCGCCGGGGCCGCCTTCTGCGGGCCGGGCGCTCCTTCCTTCGAACCGTGGGAGCCGGTCGCGCAAGCGGCGAGCGACGAGGCACAGGCCGCGGCGACCATGGCGCCGACGGCGATCCTGTGGGTGGCGGCCATGTTCCGCCCACCTTCTTCCTTCTCTCAGGCAAACGCCGACTAGGGCCGTTTTCTGGTGATGTGCCGGGCTTGAACCGACAGTGGGGCCAAGCTCGCACGGGACAGAGAAGGAATTAGTACGACAAGCCGATCAAATGATTAGTTCACTCACGCGAGGGACCATCTGATCCATTTGCCCAGAAAAGCTATGTATGGCCTTTACGCGGAATTACGGTTCCTTTGCCAAGCGTTGCTCCATCCCGCCGCCCAGGAGGAGACGGGACCATGTCAGCCTGCGCACCCTCGCCCACCCAGCAGCCGCACCCGCCGCACGGCCCGCCGCCGGGCAGCCGGACCCGCTTCCCCGTGGCGGGCGCCGACCTGTCGGCGGCCGTCGCGGTCTTCCTGATCGCCCTGCCCCTGTCCCTCGGCATCGCCCTGGCCACCGGTGCCCCGCTCCAGGCCGGCCTCGTCGCCGCCGCCGTGGGCGGACTCGTCGCCGGCCGGCTCGGCGGCTGCCCGCTCCAGGTCAGCGGCCCGGCCGCCGGACTCACCGTGGTCACCGCCGACCTGATCCACCGCTTCGGCTGGCGGGCGACCTGCGGCATCACCGTCCTCGCCGGACTCGCCCAAATCGGCTTCGGCTGCCTGCGGGTGGCCCGCGGCGCGCTCGCGGTCAGCCCGGCGGTGGTGCACGGCATGCTCGCCGGGATCGGCATCACCATCGCCGTCGCCCAGCTGCACATCGTCCTCGGCGGCAGCCCCGACAGCTCCGTCCTCACCAACGTGCGTGCACTGCCCGCACAGTTGGCCCACCTGCATCCGGCCGCCGTCTCGATGAGCGCGCTGACGCTCGCCCTGCTGCTGGCCTGGCCCCGCCTGCCCGGCCGCATCGGCCGGATGCTGCGACGCGTGCCGGCCGCCCTGGTCGCTGTCACCGGTGCCACCGCCACGGCGGCCCTCACCGGCCTGGCCCTGCCCAGGGTCGACCTGCCGTCCTGGCGCAGCCACGCCCTGGCCGGACTGCCCGAGGGCCCGGCGTCGGGCCTGGCCGCCGCCGTGCTCACCACCACCCTGGTGTGCAGCGTGCAGTCGCTGCTCGGCGCGGTGGCCGTGGACAAGCTGGTCGCGGCCCGGCCCGGCCCGCTCCCCCGCGTCGGCCGCGCCGACCTGGACCGGGAGCTCCTGGGCCAGGGCGCCGCCAACATGGTCTCCGGGGCGCTCGGCGGACTGCCGGTGGCCGGGGTGGCCGTGCGCAGTACCGCGAATGTGAACTCGGGTGCCGTGAGCCGGAACTCCACGATGCTGCACGGCGTTCTCGTAGTAGTCGCCGCGCTGCTGATGGTCCCGGCCCTGGAGGAGATCCCGCTCGCCTCCCTCGCCGCACTGGTCATGGCCGTCGGTATCCAGATGGTGTCCCTGCACCACATCCGCACGGTGACGCGCCACCGCGAAGTGCCGGTCTACGCCGCGACCACACTCGGCGTGGTGCTCCTCGGCGTCCTGCAGGGCGTGCTCCTCGGGGTGGCCGTGGCGGTCGCCGTCGCCCTGCGCCGCCTCACCCGCACCCGCATCACCCATGACGAGAAGGAAGGAATCCATTACGTAAGAGTCCGAGGTCAGTTGACGTTCCTGGCGGTGCCCCGGCTGAGCCGGTCCCTGCATCTCCTACCCCAGGGCGCCCACGCCGTCGTGGAGTTGGACGGTTCGTTCATGGACCACGCGGCGTACGAGTCACTGCAGGACTGGCGCAGCTCCCACATCGCGCGCGGCGGTACGGCCGAGCTGTCGGGCCGACGCGGCGGAATCCGGACCACCGGGCCGACCCCGACCACCGGGCCTACCCCGACCACCGGGCCGAGCCCAACCGCCGAGCAAACCGCGCCCACCGAACCGAACCAGACCACCGGGCAAACCTCGCCCACCAGACCGAGCCCGACGGCCGAGCAAGCCCCGCCCGCCGAAGCGACCCAAACCACCAAGCAAGCCCCGCCCGCCGAACCGGCCTCGACCGCCCGACCAACCCCATCCACCGAACCGAGCCCATCCACTTCCACCGAACCCACCCCGTCCGCCGCCTGCCGGTGCCGGCCCTGGACACCGTGGCGCGGTCACCGGGCCTGCTTCCCGGCGGCCGTCGGCACCCCGGCCGGGCGGGAGACCGGGCATGAACTGGTCCATGGGGTCGGCTCGTTCCAGCGCAACACCGCGCCGCTGGTGCGGGACGAGCTGGCGCGGCTCGCCCGGGAGGGCCAGCGGCCCGCGCAGCTCTTCCTCACCTGTGCCGACTCCCGGCTCGTCACGTCGATGATCACCGCCAGTGGTCCCGGCGACCTGTTCGTCGTCCGCAACATCGGCAACCTGGTGCCGATGCCCGGCGAGGAGCACGGCGACGAGTCGGTGGCGGCCGCCGTCGAGTACGCCATGGAGGTACTGAAGGTGAGGTCCATCACGGTGTGCGGGCACTCCGGGTGCGGGGCGATGCAGGCGCTGCTGACCGCCGGGCCCGGGGGTGCGGCGACACCGCTGAGGCGGTGGCTCAGGCACGGCCTGCCGAGCCTGGCACGGATGGCCGACGACCGGTGCACCCGGCCCCGGCTGGCCGGGCGGACGCCGGCCGACGCGGTGGAGCAACTGTGCCTGACCAACGTGCTCCAGCAGTTGGAACACCTGCGGGCGCACGCCCCGGTCGCACGGGCGCTGGCGGCCGGGGCGCTGGAGCTGCACGGGATGTACTTCCACGTGGGCGAGGCGCAGGCCTACCTGCTCGGTCGAACCGGGACGGTGTTCGAGGACGTGAGAGAGAACGGGAGCGCGGCGGAGGAGCTGCGCAGTCCGCCGTGAACGGGCACCTCAGAGAGGTCTAAACCAATTTGGCCGTGGACTCTTGTCATCGGACCCCCGCGTCTGATGAGCTGTGGCCTGGGACACAACGGACACCCTTCGAGAGGGAGATGTCGTGAGCAACGAAAGCCTGGCCAACCTGCTCAAGGAAGAACGCAGGTTCGCGCCCCCCGCCGACCTGGCCGCGCATGCCAATGTCACCGCGGAGGCGTATGCACAGGCCAAGGCTGACAGGCTCGGCTTCTGGGCCGAGCAGGCCCGTCGGCTGACCTGGGCCAAGGAACCGACCGAGACGCTGGACTGGTCGAACCCGCCGTTCGCCAAGTGGTTCAAGGACGGCGAGCTGAACGTCGCCTACAACTGCGTGGACCGGCACGTGGAGTCAGGACACGGGGACCGCGTCGCCATCCACTTCGAGGGCGAGCCCGGCGACAGCCGCTCGATCACCTACGCCGAGCTGAAGGACGAGGTCTCCAAGGCGGCCAACGCTCTGCTGGAGCTGGGCGTTCGCAAGGGCGACCGGGTCGCCATCTACATGCCGATGATCCCGGAGACCGCGATCGCGATGCTGGCCTCGGCCCGGATCGGCGCCGCGCACTCGGTCGTCTTCGGCGGCTTCTCGGCGGACGCGCTCGCGACCCGCATCAAGGACGCGGACGCCAAGGTCGTCATCACCGCCGACGGCGGCTACCGTCGCGGCAAGCCGTCCGCGCTGAAGCCCGCCGTGGACGAGGCGATCGGCAAGGTCGACAACGTCGAGCACGTGCTCGTGGTGCGCCGTACCGGCCAGGACGTGGCGTGGACCGACGGCCGGGACGTGTGGTGGCACGAGCTCGTAGAGCGGCAGTCGGCCGAGCACACCCCTGAGGCGTTCGAGGCGGAGCACCCGCTGTTCATCCTCTACACCTCCGGCACGACCGGGAAGCCGAAGGGCATCCTGCACACCTCTGGCGGCTACCTCACCCAGTGCGCGTACACCCACTGGGCGGTCTTCGACCTCAAGCCGGAGACGGACGTGTACTGGTGCACGGCCGACGTCGGCTGGGTCACCGGGCACTCGTACATCGTCTACGGCCCGCTGGCCAACGGCGCGACGCAGGTCATGTACGAGGGCACGCCGGACACCCCGCACCAGGGCCGGTTCTGGGAGATCGTGCAGAAGTACAAGGTCACGATCCTCTACACCGCGCCGACGGCGATCCGGACCTTCATGAAGTGGGGCGACGACATCCCCGCCAAGTTCGACCTGTCCTCCCTGCGCGTCCTCGGCTCGGTGGGCGAGCCCATCAACCCCGAGGCCTGGATCTGGTACCGCAAGAACATCGGCGCGGACCGGACGCCCGTGGTGGACACCTGGTGGCAGACCGAGACCGGCGCGATGATGATCTCGCCGCTGCCCGGCGTCACCGCGGCCAAGCCCGGCTCGGCGCAGACGCCGCTGCCCGGCATCAGCGCGACCGTCGTCGACGACGAGGCGAACGAGGTGCCCGACGGCGGCGGTGGCTACCTGGTGCTGACCGAGCCCTGGCCGTCGATGCTGCGCACCATCTGGGGCGACGACCAGCGGTTCATCGACACCTACTGGTCCCGCTTCGAGGGCAAGTACTTCGCCGGTGACGGCGCGAAGAGGGACGACGACGGCGACATCTGGCTGCTGGGCCGGATGGACGACGTGATGCTCGTG
This sequence comes from Streptomyces barringtoniae, assembly GCF_020819595.1. GTDB lineage: Bacteria > Actinomycetota > Actinomycetes > Streptomycetales > Streptomycetaceae > Streptomyces > Streptomyces barringtoniae. Next base: position 49,252 of record NZ_JAJHNP010000021.1, on the reverse strand, counting down.
TCCGGGCACAACATCTCCACCACCGAGGTGGAGTCGGCGCTCGTCTCCCACCCGTCGGTCGCCGAGGCGGCCGTCGTCGGTGCCACCGACGAGACCACCGGCCAGGCGATCGTCGCGTTCGTGATCCTGCGCGGTACGGCCGCGGAGACCGAGGCGCTCGTCGGTGAGCTGCGCGACCACGTGGGCACCACGCTCGGGCCGATCGCCAAGCCCAAGCGGATCCTGCCGGTGGCCGAGCTGCCCAAGACCCGCTCCGGCAAGATCATGCGCCGTCTGCTGCGGGACGTGGCCGAGAACCGCCAGCTCGGTGACGTCACCACGCTGACCGACAGCACGGTCATGGACCTCATCCAGACGAAGCTGCCCGCGGCGCCCAGCGAGGACTAGGCGGAACGGCGGAAAGGGCGCCCGGTGTCGTCACCGGGCGCCCTCTTTTCGTTCGTCTCACTAACGTCCGACGTCAAAATCCGGTAAAGTGGCAGCCTCAGGGTGTGCCGGGAAGTCTGGTCGGCGACGCCGTCGACGACCCGTGCGACGGCGTGATCATCGTCGTACGACCCGGAGGTCCCCGCCGTGGCCGCGCTCAGGACCCGCAAAGCCCCCCGGAAGGCACTCGGACGCCTCTCCCTGCCGGAGCGGACGTTCGTCGCGGACGCGCTGCGGACCGAGACCGTCGGCGGCGTCCTGCTGCTGCTCGCCGCCGTGGCGGCGCTGATCTGGGCAAACGTCCCCGCCCTGCACCACAGCTACGAGACCGTCAGCCACTTCCGCCTCGGCCCCGGCGCGCTCGGCCTGAACCTCTCCGTGGAGCACTGGGCCGCCGACGGGCTCCTCGCGGTGTTCTTCTTCGTCGCGGGTATCGAGCTCAAGCGCGAACTGGTCGCCGGGGACCTGCGCGACCCCAGGGCGGCCGTGCTGCCCGTGGTGGCCGCGGTGTGCGGCATGGCCGTACCCGCGCTCGTCTACACCCTCACCACCCTCACCGGGCACGCCTCGACGCAGGGCTGGGCGGTGCCCACCGCCACCGACATCGCCTTCGCGCTCGCCGTCCTCGCGGTCATCGGCACCTCCCTGCCCAGCTCCCTGCGCGCCTTCCTGCTCACCCTCGCGGTGGTCGACGACCTCTTCGCGATCCTGATCATCGCGATCTTCTTCACCGACCGGCTGAACTTCGCCGCGCTCGGCGGGGCCGCCGCCGGACTGGCCGTCTTCTGGCTGCTGCTGCGCAAGGGCGTACGCGGCTGGTACGTGTACGTGCCGCTCGCCGTGGTGATCTGGGCGCTGATGTACAACAGCGGCGTGCACGCCACCATCGCCGGTGTGGCGATGGGCCTGATGCTGCGCTGCACCACCCGGGAGGGTGAGCAGCACTCGCCCGGCGAGCACATCGAGCACCTGGTGCGGCCCCTGTCCGCCGGGCTCGCCGTACCGATGTTCGCGCTGTTCAGCGCCGGGGTGACGGTCTCCGGCGGGGCGCTCGGGGATGTGTTCACCAGGCCGGAGACGCTCGGCGTGGTGCTCGGGCTGGTCGTCGGCAAGACGCTCGGCATCTTCGGCGGCACCTGGCTGACCGTCCGCTTCACCCGCGCCTCCCTCAGCGAGGACCTCGCCTGGGCCGACGTCTTCGCGGTGGCCGCCCTCTCCGGCATCGGCTTCACCGTCTCCCTGCTCATCGGCGAACTCGCCTTCGCCGGCGACGCGGTCCTCACCGACGAGGTCAAGGCGGCCGTCCTCACCGGATCGCTCCTCGCGGCGCTGTGCGCGACGGTCCTGCTGAAGATGCGCAACGCCCGGTACCGCAGGCTGTGCGAGGAGGAGGAGCGCGACGAGGACCTCGACGGCATCCCGGACGTCTACGAGCAGGACGAGCCGGCCTACCACCTGCGCATGGCCGAGATCCACGAGCGCAAGGCCGCCGAACACCGGCGGATCGCCGCCGAGAAGGCCGCCGCGGCGCGCCACGGGCTTCAGGAAGTGCCGGGCGGGGCAGGCGAGGAGGACGACCGTCCGGCATGATCTGACGAGACGGTACAAAACCAGACGGCCACACGAGCGGGCCCGCCGGCCGCGTACGACGGCAGTACGACAGTGGTACGACGGCACGACGGCACGCCCGCGGCACGAGACACCTCGCAAGGGAGAACGCGATGAGCGCACCCGACGGCAGCCCGGTCGGCGCCGAACGCAGCATCGGCCAGCTGTTCGCCTCGGCGACGACCGAATTGTCGGCGCTGGTGCACGACGAGATCGCCCTGGCCAAGGCCCAGCTGAAGCAGGACGTCAGGCGCGGCGCGGTCAGCGGCGGCGCGTTCACGGCGGCCCTGGTGCTGCTCGTCTTCTCGCTCCCGATGCTCAACTTCGCCCTCGCCTACGGCATCCGGACCTGGAGCGGCTGGAACCTGGCGATCTGCTTCGTGCTGTCGTTCGCGGCGAACGTGGTCCTCGCCGGCCTCCTCGCGCTGATCGGCCTGGTGTTCGCGAAGAAGGCCAAGAAGGCCCAGGGCCCGCAGAAGGTGGCCGCCTCGATGAAGGAGACGGCGGGCGTGCTGCAGAACGCCAAGCCGCACCCCCGTGCGGAGCTGCCCGAGGACCGGGCGCCCGCGGCCATCGAGACTGTGGCACGCTCGTCGTCATGACGGACCCCGCCCCCTCGGTCGTACGGATCGAAGGTCCCTGGACGCACAGGGACGTCGCCGCCAACGGCGCCCGCTTCCACATCGCCGAGCTCGGCGACGGCCCCCTGGTGCTGCTGCTGCACGGCTTCCCGCAGTTCTGGTGGACCTGGCGGCACCAGCTGGTCGCGCTCGCGGACGCGGGCTACCGGGCGGTGGCGATGGACCTGCGGGGCGTCGGCGGCAGCGACCGCACGCCCCGCGGGTACGACCCGGCCAACCTCGCGCTCGACGTCACCGGCGTGATCCGCTCGCTCGGCGAGCCGGACGCGGCGCTGGTCGGCCACGACCTGGGCGGCTATCTGGCGTGGACGGCGGCGGCGATGCGGCCCAAGCTCGTACGGCGGCTCGCGGTCGTCTCGATGCCGCATCCGCGGCGCTGGCGCGCGGCCATGCTGCGGGACGCCCGGCAGACGACCGCCAACTCCTACATCTGGGGCTTCCAGCGGCCGTGGCTTCCGGAGCGTCAACTCACCGCCGACGGTGGTGAGTTGGTGGGCCAGCTGATCCGGGAGTGGTCCGGGCCGCGGCCGCCGGAGGACGAGGCGGTGGAGGCCTACCGGCGGGCCATGTGCATCCCGTCGACGGCGCACTGCTCGATCGAGCCGTACCGCTGGCTGGTGCGCTCGCTGGCCCGTCCGGACGGCATCCAGTTCAACCGCAGGATGAAGCGGCCGGTGCGGGTGCCCACGCTCCATCTGCACGGCTCGCTGGACCCGGTGACGCGCACCCGCAGCGCGGCCGGATCGGGCGAGTACGTCGAAGCGCCGTACCGCTGGCGCCTGTTCGACGGCCTCGGCCACTTCCCGCACGAGGAGGATCCCGCCGCCTTCTCCGCGGAGCTCGTCAACTGGCTGAAGGATCCCGAGCCGGACCGGTGAGGATCACCCGTATCGGTGATGGACACCGGTGACCGTGCGGTGACGGTTCGATGCGCGGAGTATCCGGTTCCTGAACAGTTGTCCCTCGAACGGCCACATGCCTGCCGCATAGGCCAATTGGGCGGCGCTCAGGCGGTTATCGACCTTCGGGCGAGGGCACACGTCGGGGTATGGGCTGGACGCACGACTACAGTGACGCACCCCGCAACCGCCGCTCCGCCGCCGGTGTGGGCACGCCTCAGCGAGGCAACCCGCAACTCGCGGAAGGAGACCTCCGCGTGGGAATCCCGCGCATCCTGCGCCGCCGGGCCCGCTGGGTCTCGATGCGTCTGCGTCATCCGCGCGGCTGAACACCCGGACCGGCCGACCGGGCCTCACAGCGCGCAGCTGTCGGTACCCACCTGCTCGTTCGCCGTACGTCCCCGCTGGATGTCGGGCTGGATCTCGTCCGCCGTGAGGGCGTAGCCGGTCTGGGCGTCGTCGAGGGACTTGGCGAACACCACGCCGTAGACGCGGCCGTCCGGGGTGAGCAGCGGGCCGCCCGAGTTGCCCTGGCGGACGGTCGTGTACAGCGAGTAGACGTCGCGGCGGACGGTGCCGCGGTGGTAGATGTCCGGGCCGTTGGCCGTGATGCGCCCGCGCACGCGCGCGGCGCGCACGTCGTACGAACCGTTCTCCGGGAAGCCCGCGACGATCGCGCCGTCGCCGCCGGCCGCGTCCTGCCCGGAGAACCGCAGGGCGCTCGCCTTCAGATCGGGTACGTCGAGCACGGCGATGTCGCGCTTCCAGTCGTACAGGACCACCTTGGCGTCGTACTTGCGGCCCTCGCCGCCTATCTGCACGGTGGGCGCGTCGACGCCGCCGACGACGTGCGCATTCGTCATGACCCGGCGGTTGGCGAAGACGAAGCCCGTGCCCTCCAGGACCTTGCCGCAGCTCTGGGCGGTGCCGGTGACCTTGACGATCGAGCGCTGGGCCCGCACGGTGACCGGGCTGTTCGCGAGGGCGGGGTCGGGCGGCTGGACGTCCTTGATCGGCTCGTTGGCGAACGGGCTGAAGACCTGCGGGAAGCCGTTCTGCGCCAGGACGGAGGAGAAGTCCGCGAACCAGGTGTCGGCCTGGGCGGGCAGCGCCCGGGAGACGCCGAGCAGCACCTTGGAGCCGCGGACCTCCCTGCCGAGGGTCGGCAGGGTGGTGCCGGCCAGGGCGGATCCGATCAGCCAGGCCACCAGCAGCATGGCCACGACGTTGACCAGGGCGCCGCCGGTGGCGTCCAGGGCGCGGGCCGGGGACCAGGTGATGTACCGGCGCAGTTTGTTGCCCAGGTGGGTGGTCAGGGCCTGGCCGACGGAGGCGCAGACGATGACGACGACCACGGCGACCACGGCGGCGGTGGTGCCGACGTCCGCGTTGTCGGTCACGGCGTCCCAGATCACGGGCAGCGTGTATACGGCGACGAGGCCGCCGCCCAGGAACCCGATCACCGACAGGATGCCGACGACGAAGCCCTGGCGGTAGCCCACGACCGCGAACCACACGGCCGCGACCAGCAACAGGATGTCCAGCACGTTCACGGGTTCACCCTGTCATGACCGCCAGTCGAGTGGGACCTTGTTCTCCCTGTCCCAGGGGCGCTCCCAGCCCGCGAAATGCAGCAGGCGGTCGATCACCCCGGCCGTGAAACCCCACACCAGGGCCGATTCGACCAGGAATGCGGGGCCTCGGTGGCCGCTGGGGTGAACGGTGGTGGCGCGGTTGGCGGGGTCCGTGAGATCCGCCACGGGGACCGTGAAGACCCGCGCCGTCTCGTTCGGATCGACGACACCGACCGGGCTGGGCTCGCGCCACCAGCCGAGCACGGGCGTGACGACGAAACCGCTGACCGGGATGTAGAGCGCGGGCAGCACACCGAAGAGCTGGACGCCGGAGGGATCCAGGCCGGTCTCCTCCTCCGCCTCGCGCAGCGCGGCCCTGAGCGGTCCGTCGGTGTGCGGATCGCCGTCCTCGGGGTCGAGCGCGCCGCCGGGGAAGGACGGCTGTCCGGCGTGCGAGCGCAGGGAGCCGGCGCGCTCCATCAGCAGCAGCTCCGGGCCGCGCTCGCCCTCGCCGAACAGGATCAGCACGGCCGACTTGCGGCCCGAGCCGTTCTCCGGCGGCAGGAAACGGCTCAGCTGGAGCGGCTCGATCGTCTCGACGGCCCGCACCACGGGCGCCAGCCACTCGGGCAGCCCCTCCTTGCTGAGTGTCACCGCGCCGCCCCGCGTCTCACTGGCCTTCGCCATCGCCACCCCCGTCGCTCTGCCTGTCCAACGCCCGAGGACCCCGAGATCGTTCCGTCACGCGGCCCCCAGTGGCGGGGCCGGCCTGCCGCCCGCGTCGAGGTAGGCCTGCGGGGGCTTCAGGCGCTGGCCGGGGAAGCCGCCCTTCTCGTACTTCAGGAGCTTCCTCGCCTTCTCCGGGTCGGTCTCGCCCTCGCCGTAGGCCGGGCAGAGCGGGGCGATCGGGCAGGCGCCGCAGGCGGGCTTGCGGGCGTGGCAGATACGGCGGCCGTGCCAGATCACATGGTGCGACAGGTCGGTCCACTCGGTCTTCGGGAACAGCGCGCCGACGGCCGCCTCGATCTTGTCCGGGTCGCTCTCCGCGGTCCACTGCCAGCGGCGCACGAGCCGCTGGAAGTGCGTGTCCACGGTGATTCCCGGCCGCCCGAAGGCGTTGCCGAGCACGACGAAGGCGGTCTTGCGACCTACGCCGGGCAGCTTGACCAGGTCCTCCAGCCTGCCGGGCACCTCGCCGCCGAACTCCTCCGCGAGGGCCTTGGAGAGCCCCATGACCGACTTGGTCTTCATCCGGAAGAACCCGCAGGGGCGCAGGATCTCCTCGACCTCCTCCGGGTTGGCGGCGGCCAGGTCCTCGGGGGTCGGGTACTTCGCGAAGAGCGCCGGGGTCGTCTGGTTGACGCGCAGGTCGGTGGTCTGGGCCGACAGCACCGTGGCTACCAGCAACTGGAAGGGGTTGTCGAAGTCCAGCTCGGGGTGGGCGTACGGGTACACCTCGGCGAGCTCGCGGTTGATGCGGCGGGCGCGGCGGACCAGGGCGGTCCGGGACTCGTCCGTCGGCGGCTTCACGGCGACCTTCTTGACGGGCGCCGCCTTCTTCACGGCCACGGCCTCACCCGTCGCCACGACCTTCTTGGCGGGGGCGACCTTCTTGGCCGCGGCGGTCCTCTTCACCGAGGTCGCCTTCTTCGCCGGCGTGGCCTTCTTCGCCGGCGTGGCTTTCTCGGCCGGCGTGGCCTTCCTGGCCGAGGCCGCCTTCTTGCCAGGCACCGCCTTCTTGGTCGGCGTGGCCTTTTTTGCCGTTTTTCCGGTTTTCCTACTACCGCCGGAGCCCTGTTCGCCCACAGCGGAATCGCGACGTACAACCACCCGCTAAGCCCCCTTGGCCTGTGCTCTCACCGGCGATTTGGACACCCGGCCAGCCTAGAGCCCGGCACCGACATCCGCCCCGGACCCGGTGGATCGGCCCCCGATTGGACCCCTGGCGCTTACCTCGGGACACCTGTGCGGCATCCTTGTGACAGATCACACTGTTTGGACCGTCCGGCAAAATGGGGAACACGGTCCCCTGGCACTCGGGGGAGCAAGATCCCCTGAGCAGGTCGACAAGGAGAGAACTCAGTGGACGACGTTCTGCGGCGCAACCCGCTCTTCGCGGCTCTCGACGACGAGCAGGCCGCGGAGCTTCGCGCCTCCATGAGTGAGGTGACCCTCGCACGCGGCGACTCCCTGTTCCACGAGGGCGACCCGGGCGACCGGCTGTACGTCGTCACCGAGGGCAAGGTCAAGCTGCACCGCACCTCCCCCGACGGCCGCGAGAACATGCTCGCCGTCGTCGGCCCCGGCGAGCTGATCGGCGAGCTGTCGCTCTTCGACCCGGGCCCCCGTACGGCGACCGCGACCGCGTTGACCGAGGTCAAGCTGCTCGGTCTCGGCCACGGCGACCTCCAGCCCTGGCTGAACGCCCGCCCCGAGGTGGCCGGCGCCCTGCTGCGCGCCGTCGCCCGCCGTCTGCGCAAGACCAACGACGCCATGTCCGACCTGGTCTTCTCCGACGTCCCCGGCCGCGTGGCGCGCGCCCTGCTGGACCTCTCCCGCCGCTTCGGCGTGCAGTCCGAGGAGGGCATCCACGTCGTCCACGACCTCACCCAGGAGGAGCTGGCCCAGCTGGTCGGCGCCTCGCGCGAGACCGTGAACAAGGCCCTGGCGGACTTCGCCCAGCGCGGGTGGCTCCGCCTGGAGGCGCGGGCGGTCATCCTGCTGGACGTGGAGAGGCTGGCCAAGCGCTCGCGCTGACGCCGGTCCAGGCCGTACGACCCCAGGGTCCGCTTCTCGCGAGCCGGGCCCCGCTGTCGTTGCCGCGGGGGCTGCGCGGTGCCGCCCTGGCCGCCGATGACGGCCGCGCCGAAAATGTGCCGCACGGCCGCATCACAGACGGCACAGTTGCCCCATGGCTGAAACGATCCGTCGGCCCGGGCTCGACGACCAGGGCTTCATCGCGCGCGAAGGCTCCCTCGCGCGCGTGCCCGACGTTTTCCGCCCCGTCGTGGCCGCGGCGCGCGACGGGCTGCTGGAGGTCTTCGGGCCCCGGCTGCACAGCGCCTACCTCTACGGATCGATCCCGCGCGGCACCGCGCGCGTGGGCCGCAGCGACCTTGACCTGCTGGTCGCACTCCGGGACGAGCCGGCCGACGCCGACCGGCACGCCGTACGGACGCTCGGCGAGGCGGTCGACAAGGAGTTCCCGCAGATCGACGGCGTCGGCACGCTGCTGTACGGCAGGGACCGGCTGCTGGGCGAGCTGGAGCGGTACGACCTGGCCTGGTTCGTCGCCTGTCTGTGCACCCCGCTGCTCGGTGAGGACCTCGCCGAGCACCTGCCGCGCTACCGCCCCGACTCCCTGCTCGCCCGCGAGACCAACGGCGACCTGGCGCTGTGGCTGCCCCGCTGGCGGAAGCGGATCGCGGACGCCGAGGACACCGAGGAGGCCCGGCGCCCCCTCGTGCGCTTCATGTCCCGGCATCTCGTCCGCACCGGCTTCACGCTCGTCATGCCCCGCTGGAACGGCTGGACCAGCGACCTGCGCGAGATGGCCGAGGTGTGCGGCACCTACTACCCCGAGCGGGCCGCACAGCTGCGTACGGCGGCGCGGTACGGCCAGGAACCCGCAGGCGATCCGGAGGCGCTGCGGTCGTACGTGGACGACCTCGGCCCCTGGCTCGCCGACGAGTACGCGCGCGTGCACGGCGTGAAGGCCCCGCGCCCGGAGGACTGATGCCGGAGGACTCCGACGGCGGCGGAAAGACCGCCGCCCGCCGTCCGGTCACCGGGCACGAGGACATGGCCCGGTAGAACGCACCGGGCGCTCGGCGGCTAGATCAGCCCGTGCTCGCTCAGGTAGTCCAGCTGGGCCCGTACCGACAGCTCCGCCGCCGGCCACAGCGAGCGGTCCACGTCGGCGTACACGTGGGCGACGACCTGGGCCGGGGTGCGGTAGCCGTCCTCGACCGCCGTCTCCACCTGGGCGAGGCGGTGGGCGCGGTGGGCGAGGTAGAACTCGACGGCGCCCTGGGCGTCCTCCAGGACCGGCCCGTGGCCCGGCAGCACGGTGTGCACGCCGTCGTCCACGGTCAGGGACCGCAGCCGGCGCAGGGAGTCCAGGTAGTCGCCCAGACGGCCGTCCGGGTGCGCCACGACCGTCGTACCGCGCCCGAGGATGGTGTCGCCGGTCAGCACGGCCCGGTCGGCCGGGAGATGGAAGCTCAGCGAGTCCGCGGTGTGCCCGGGGGTCGGTACGACCCTCAGCTCCAGGCCGCCGACGGTGATCACGTCCCCGGCGGCCAGGCCCTCGTCGCCCAGGCGCAGCGCCGGATCGAGGGCACGCACGCGCGTGCCTGTGAGTTCCGCGAAACGGGCGGCACCCTCGGCGTGGTCGGGGTGGCCGTGGGTGAGCAGGGTGAGGCCTATGCGCTTGCCGGCCTTCTCGGCGGTGTCGACGACGCTGCGCAGATGGCCGTCGTCCAGCGGGCCCGGGTCGATCACCACGGCGAGATCGGAGTCGGGCTCGGCGACGATCCAGGTGTTGGTGCCGTCGAGGGTCATCGCGGAGGCGTTGGGCGCGAGGACGTTGACGGCCCGTTCGGTGGCGGGGCCGGACAGCACTTGACCGCGGGGCTGGCCCGGCAGCGTGCTTGCGTCGGTCATGCGGGGCCTCCACCCGTCGTCTCGGCCGTCGTCGGAGCCGTCGGAATGTGCTTGGTGAACTCCTCGTGCCCCGGCCAGGACAGGACAATCTCGCCGTTCTGGAGGCGGGCGCGGGCCAGCACCGGTGTCATGTCGCGCCCGGAGGCCGCCGCGAGCGTCTCGGCGGCGGTGGCGTACGGCGTCAGCTGGCGCAGGGTGGCGATGGTGGGCGGCATCATCAGCAGCTCGCCCTTGTCGTAGCGGGCGGCGGCCTCCGCGGGACGGATCCACACCGTGCGGTCGGCCTCCGTGGAGGCGTTCCGGGTGCGCTGTCCCTCGGGCAGGACGGCCACGAAGAACCAGGTGTCGTAGCGGCGGGCCTCGAACTCCGGGGTGATCCAGCGGGTCCACGCGCCCAGCAGGTCCGAGCGCAGCACCAGACCGCGCCGGTGAAGGAACTCGGCGAAGGACAGCTCGCGCGCGACCAGCGCGGCCCGGTCCGCCTCCCAGTCCTCCCCGGTGGTGTCGCCGACGACCGACTCCGCGTCGGGTCCGGCGAGCAGCACGCCGGCCTCCTCGTACGTCTCCCGTACGGCCGCGCAGACGATCGCCTGGGCGCCCGACTCGTCGACGCCGAGCCGCTCCGCCCACCACGCGCGCGTGGGGCCCGCCCAGCGCACCAGACGGTCGTCGTCTCGCGGGTCGACACCGCCCCCGGGATAGGCGTACGCGCCTCCGGCGAAGGCCATGGAGGCGCGTCTGCGCAGCATGTGGACCGCGGGGCCGTCCGGTGTGTCCTTCAGGAGCAGCACCGTGGCCGCGCGCCGGGGGGACACCGGGGTGAGGGTGCCGTCCGCGAGCGCGCGGATACGGTCCGGCCACTCCGGGGGGTACCACTGACCGTTCGCCATGGGCGGAGGCTATCCCGTGTAGGGCGAATGTTCGAGAGGTGCCCGAGGTCAGAGGCGTTCCGGTCGGTTCGGGTGGGTTACTGGGCGAGTTCCACCTGGATCTCGACCTCCACCGGGGCGTCCAGCGGCAGCACCGCGACGCCGACCGCGCTGCGCGCGTGCACGCCCTTGTCGCCGAGGACCTCGCCGAGCAGTTCGCTGGCGCCGTTGACGACACCGGGCTGGCCGGTGAAGTCGGACGCGGAGGCGACGAACCCGACGACCTTCACCACGCGCGCGATGCGGTCCAGGTCGCCGACCACGGACTTCACGGCGGCCAGCGCGTTCAGCGCGCAGGTGCGGGCCAGGTCCTTGGCCTCCTCCGCCGTGACCTCGGCGCCCACCTTGCCCGTGACGGGCAGCTTGCCCTCGACCATCGGCAGCTGGCCGGCGGTGTAGACGTACACACCGGACTGCACGGCCGGCTGGTACGCGGCCAGCGGCGGTACGACCTCCGGCAGGGTCAGGCCCAGTTCGGCCAGCTTGGCCTCGACCGCGCTCATGCCTGCTTCTCCCGCTTCAGGTAGGCCACGAGCTGCTCGGGGTTGTTCGGCCCGGGCACGACCTGGACGAGCTCCCAGCCGTCCTCGCCCCAGGTGTCCAGAATCTGCTTCGTGGCATGGACGAGCAGCGGCACGGTTGCGTATTCCCACTTGGTCATGGGGCCGACTGTAGCCGCTGTGGCCGGTGGGGCAGGCGGCCGACCGCCGGCGGCGTCGTCCACGGGCGGAGCGGCCGGTGTGACCTTCGTTATCCACAGCCTCCCGCGTGAGTGTCGAGCGGACTGGTTAGTCTCGAAGGCGTGAGCAGGCTCCAGGTCGTCAGCGGCAAGGGCGGGACCGGAAAGACGACGGTCGCCGCCGCACTGGCGCTGGCCCTCGCGACCGAAGGGAAGCGGACGCTTCTCGTGGAGGTCGAGGGCCGGCAGGGCATCGCCCAGCTCTTCGAGACGGAGGCGTTGCCGTACGAGGAGCGGAAGATCGCGGTCGCGCCCGGGGGCGGCGAGGTGTACGCCCTCGCCATAGACGCCGAACTGGCCCTTCTGGACTACCTCCAGATGTTCTACAAACTGGGCGGCGCGGGCCGGGCCCTGAAGAAGCTCGGTGCGATCGACTTCGCCACCACCATCGCGCCGGGCATCAGGGACGTCCTGCTCACGGGCAAGGCGTGCGAGGCCGTGCGCCGCAAGGACCGCTCCGGCCGGTTCGCGTACGACTACGTCGTCATGGACGCCCCGCCGACGGGCCGCATCACCCGCTTCCTGAACGTCAACGACGAGGTGGCGGGCCTGGCGAAGATCGGGCCCATACACAATCAGGCGCAGGCGGTGATGCGGGTGCTGAAGTCGCCGGAGACGGCGGTGCACCTGGTGACGCTGCTGGAGGAGATGCCGGTCCAGGAGACCGCCGACGGCATCGCCGAACTGCGCGCGGCACGGCTGCCGGTGGGCCGGGTCATCGTGAACATGGTCCGGCCGGAGGTGTTGGACGCCACCGACCTGGAACTCGTACGGACCGTGCGGCGTTCCTCCGTTGCACAGGCGTTGTCGGCGGCCGGTCTGGGCGGAGCCCGGCGCGGCGGGAACGCGGAGAAGCTGGTGGACCCGCTGCTGGACCAGGCGGCGGAGTACGCCGAGCGGTACGCGCTGGAGCAGGACCAGCGCGCGGTCCTCGGCGAGCTGGGCCTGCCACTGGGCGAACTGCCGTTGCTCACCGAGGGCATGGACCTGGCGGGCCTGTACGAACTCGCCACCGAGCTGCGGAAGCAGGGGTTGACATGAGTCCGGACCCGGCCGAGGCACCCGAGGCACGCGGCACAGCGCAGACGGCCGCGGGGCCGGCGAAGGCTGCGGGGCGGGAGAGGGCCGCAGGGCCGGCGCACGCCGTGGAGCGGGAGAAGGCCGCGGCGCCGGCGAAAGCCATGGGCTCGGCGAAAACCACGGGCCCGGCGAAGACCACGGGCCCGGCGAAGACCGCAGGTCGGGAGAAGGCCGACGGGCCGGTGAAGGCCGACGGGTGGGAGAGGGCCCACGGTCTCTCCCCCGCGCGCGTGCTGGACGTCGACCCGCTGCTGGACGACCCGAAGACCCGGATCGTGGTGTGCTGCGGCTCGGGCGGGGTCGGAAAGACGACGACCGCGGCGGCCCTCGGCCTGCGGGCGGCCGAGCGGGGCCGCAAGGTGGTCGTGCTGACCATCGACCCGGCCCGTCGGCTGGCCCAGTCGATGGGCATCGACTCCCTCGACAACGTCCCGCGCCGGGTGAAGGGCACCGAGGGCGAGGGCGAACTGCACGCCATGATGCTCGACATGAAGCGCACCTTCGACGAGGTCGTGGAGGCGCACGCGGACCCCGAGCGGGCGGCCACGATCCTGGCGAACCCCTTCTACCAGTCGCTCTCGGCGGGCTTCGCGGGCACGCAGGAGTACATGGCCATGGAGAAACTGGGCCAGCTGCGCGCGAAGGACGAGTGGGACCTGATCGTCGTCGACACCCCGCCGTCCCGCTCGGCGCTGGACTTCCTGGACGCGCCGAAGCGGCTGGGCTCCTTCCTGGACGGCCGCCTGATCCGCCTCCTCACCGCTCCCGCCAAGCTGGGCGGACGCGCGGGCATGGCCTTCCTCAACGTCGGCATGTCGATGATGACCGGCACGCTCGGCAAGCTGCTGGGCGGTCAGCTGCTGAAGGACGTGCAGACGTTCGTGGCCGCGATGGACACCACTTTCGGCGGGTTCCGCACGCGCGCGGACGCCACGTACAAGCTGCTCCAGGCGCCCGGTACGGCATTCCTGGTGGTCGCGGCCCCGGAGCGGGACGCGTTGCGCGAGGCGGCGTACTTCGTGGAGCGGCTGGCCGCGGAGAGGATGCCGCTGGTGGGCCTGGTGCTGAACCGGGTCCATGGCAGCGGCGCAGGCCGGCTGTCCGCCGAGCGGGCGCTCGCCGCCGCCGAAAATCTTGAGGACCCCCGCATTGTGGATCAGGGGGGCGGGAAAGCTGGACTTCGTAACTCTCCCGACTCATACGGCAGTTCGCGATCTCCCGCATCCGAGGCCGCAACCGACGCCCCGGCTTCCGAGGAAGGCTCCCCCGCCGATACGGAGCGCACCGTCGACCGGCTCACCGCGGGTCTGCTGCGACTGCACGCCGATCGCATGCAGCTGCTCTCGCGCGAGCAGCGCACGCGTGACCGTTTCACCGCCCGCCACCCCGAGGTGGCGGTCGTCGAAGTAGCCGCGCTGCCCGGCGATGTCCACGACCTCGTCGGCCTGCGCGACATCGGCACCCGGCTGGCTGCGGGCGCCACCACGCGGACGGAACTGCCGTAGCACGGCCAGGGGCCGCGGCTACCGGTCCGCGTGACACCGGGCGTGGCAGACGGTCGTACGTGCATTGGACACACACGCGCGGCCGACGTGCACCAGGCATGCGCGGACAGCGGGACAAGACCTGCACGGACAGCGTGAGTCACAGGTGCGTACGGCATGGGTGTGCGTACGCGGGAACGGCGTCCGCGGCTCACGCGTGGGCGCGAGGCCGACCACCGGTTCCCCGGGCCGGGCCGCACGGCCGGTCGCGGCTTCCCCAGGCGTAGCCCGGACCGGCGCTTTGCGCGCCCCCCCCCCGCGTTGCCGTGCCGCTTCCCGTGCGCCGGGCGCCATGCACCCACTCGGCGACCCCGGGCCCGTGCCCGTGCCCGCTTCCGTGGCGTACGCCCGAAGCCTCCCGTGACGCACACCCCCGAGGTTTCCCGTGGGGGCACGCCCGAGGTTTCCCGTGGCGTATGCCGGATCGGACCGGAGCCCTGTGCCCCAGGGATGTGCCGGAGGGAACGCCCTGGGCTGCCTCAGCTCACCGCCGCGTAGTTCTCGTACACCTCGTCGTTGTCGAGGGGCACGATGCCCGTCCCCCGCTCGTATTCCGAGCGGGCGGTCTCGAGCAGCCTGCGCCAGGAGGTCACGGTGGGCCGGCGGCGCAGCAGTGCGCGGCGCTCCCGCTCCGTCATGCCTCCCCACACGCCGAACTCGACGCGGTTGTCCAGCGCGTCGGCCAGGCATTCGGTGCGTACCGGGCATCCGGTGCACACCGCCTTGGCCCTGTTCTGCGCTGCTCCCTGAACGAACAGTTCATCCGGATCGGTAGTGCGGCAGGCAGCCTGCGCACTCCAGTCGGTTACCCAGCCCATACCGGCGCCGTCCTCTCCCGAATCGAGGCTCCCCCACGGCGGCAGCGGCATATTCACCGCCGCCAGTTGAGGACGTTACGGAAGGTGGGCACAGCGCAACACCCCCTTCGGGCCCAATCTTGAATGGCCCGAACGGACTATGGGTTAACGGCAGATCACCCGCGGGAGTGAGCTGACGACATACGCGACCATCCCGGCAAACCGGGACAGCTGTGGTGCGTCACAACGGGCGCCGGGTGACACACGAGGCGGATTCGGACACGTCCCCCTCAGGAGCCGGTCACGTCCCCGTGTGAAAAAACGGACTACGCCCGGAACGATTCGGGGTCGCCGGACGTATTGATACGTGACCGCACTGCTGTGACAGTTGAGAGCAGCTTAGGCCAAGGCCTGCGCGCGTGTCCGGCGAATGGAAACGTAGGGGTTGCCCTTTGCCGTGCCGTGATGCGGTCGCTCTTTCGGAACGCTCATCAGTACGGATTAGGCTGCCCCCATGCCAAAGAAGCGCTCGGGCGGTGGTCTGTCGCCAACGCAGCAGGCCGCCAAGTTCCTCGGTGTCAGTGTGCTCGCCGGAGCCGTGATGGCGGGCATCGCGCTGCCCGCTGCCGGCGCGCTGGGCCTCGCGGCCAAGGGTTCGGTCCAGAGCTTCGACGAGATCCCGGCCAACCTCAAGAGTCCCCAGCTCAGTCAGCGCACGACCATCCTGGACAGCCAGGGCCAGCAGATCGCGTCCGTCTACTCCCGCGACCGTACGGTGGTGGACCTCAAGGACATCTCGCCGTACATGCAGAAGGCGATCGTCGCGATCGAGGACGCGCGCTTCTACCAGCACGGCGCGATCGACCTCAAGGGCGTCCTGCGCGCCCTGAACAAGAACGCGCAGGAAGGCGGCGTCGCCCAGGGCGCCTCCACACTCACCCAGCAGCTGGTGAAGAACTACTTCATCGAGGAGGCCGGCGACGACCCGACGAAGGTCGCCGAGGCCACCCAGCAGACCCTCGGTCGCAAGATCAAGGAGCTGAAGTACGCGATCCAGATCGAGGAGAAGCTCGGCAAGAAGCGGATCCTCGAGAACTACCTGAACATCACCTTCTTCGGTGAGCAGGCCTACGGCGTCGAGGCCGCCTCCCAGCGCTACTTCTCCAAGCACGCCAAGGACCTGAACCTCCAGGAATCGGCGCTGCTGGCCGGCATCGTGCAGTCCCCGAGCCGCTACGACCCGGTCAACGACGAGGCGGAGGCCACCAAGCGGCGCAACACCGTGCTGCAGCGGATGGCGGAGGTCGGCGACGTCTCCCAGAAGGAGGCCGACCAGGCCAAGCAGACGCCGCTCGGACTGCACCCGAGCCAGCCCAAGAACGGCTGCATCACCGCGGTCAGGGGCGCCGGCTTCTTCTGCGACTACGTCCGCGACGTCGTCCTGAACGACCCGGTCTTCGGCAAGACCAAGGAGAGCCGGGCCAAGCTGTGGAACCAGGGCGGTCTGACGATCCGTACGACGCTCGACCCGCAGGCGCAGCAATCGGTGCAGGACTCCGTCAAGAAGCACGTCTACCAGTCCGACGCCGTGGCGACCGCCGCGACCATCGTCGAGCCCGGCACCGGCAAGATCCTCGCCATGGGCCAGTCCCGCCCCTACGGCTTCGGCGCGAACGAGACGCAGATCAACCTCTCGGTCAACTCCAACATGGGCGGCGGCGCCGGCTACCAGCCCGGTTCGACGTTCAAGCCGATCGTCGCGGCGGCCGCGATCGAGGGCGGCAAACCCCCGACACAGCAGTACCCGTCGCCGTACGAGATGACGTACCCGAGCCCCGTGCAGGCGTGTGACGGCAAGGTCTGGCGCAACGACCCGCACAAGCTCGAAAAGCTGACGAACGAGAACAAGTCGGAACACGGGCCGATGGGCATGAAGGAGGCGACCGCCAAGTCGGTCAACACCTACTACGTGCAGCTGATCAGCGACATCGGCATCTGCCCCGTCACTGAGATGGCGAAGAAGATGGGCGTGCAGCGCGCGGACGGCCGGGCGATCGACCAGGCCCCCTCCATCGCGCTCGGCACGCAGGAGATGTCCCCGCTGACGATGGCGAACGCGTACGCCACCTTCGCCTCGCGCGGTATGTACTGCACCCCGGTCGCCATAGAGTCGATCGCCCAGAGGGTCGGTACCGAGGAAAAGTCCCTCCAGGTGCCGAAGTCGACCTGCTCCCGCGCGATGTCGGAGAAGACCGCGGACACAGTCAGCACGCTCCTCAAAGGCGTGGTCGAGGACGGTACGGGTCAGCAGGCCGGCCTCGGCGACCGCCCGAGCGCGGGCAAGACGGGTACGACGGACGAGCGCTACGCGGCCTGGTTCGTGGGCTACACCCCGAACATGGCGGGCGCGGTCTGGGTCGGCGACCCTGCCCACAAGCGCCAGATGAAGAACATCACCATCGGCGGCGTCTACAACGACAAGGTCTACGGCGGCCAGGTCCCCGGCCCGATCTGGCGCGACATGATGACCGGCGCGCTCAGCGGCAAGCCCGTGGAGGACTTCCACCTGATCGACATCCCCGACGACAACAAGGGGGATGGTCGGGGAAAAGGACACGGGGGGAACGGGGGGAAGAACGGGGACAGCACGGGCGGGATCGGCGGACTGATCGGCGGCCTGACGGACGGCGGCACGGTTGACGGCGGCACCACGGGTGGCACGACCGGCGGCCCCTTCCCGACACCGACCTTCTCCCTCCCGGGCAACTTCGTGCAGGGACAGACGAACGGCGGAATCAGGGGGAACGGAAACGGGGGCGTGCGGGGATGACCCCATGATGTGAGTACGGCCTGATGCGAGTCGGCCTGATGCGAGTCGGCCTGATGCGAGTCGGCCTGATGTGAGTCGGCCTGATGCGAGTCGGCCTGATGTGACGGCGGCGGGGCCGCGCCCCTCGGTTCGATCGAGGGGTGCGGCCCCGCCGCCGTACATATCGGGCCGTGGCGCCCGGGGCATACCGGGCTGTACCCCTGGGTTTGCCCGTGGTGCCCGGGGTCCTGGGGTCAGCCCTGGAGCAGCTTCTTCACCGCGGCGGCCACGCGGCCGCCCTCGGCCTGGCCGGCCACCTTGGGGTTCACGATCTTCATGACGGCACCCATGGCCCGGGGCCCCTCGGCGCCGGCCGCCCTGGCCTCTTCCACGGCCTGGGCGACGATCGCCTCCAGCTCCTCGTCGGACAGCTGCTTGGGCAGGTACTCGGCGAGCACCTCGCCCTCCGCCTTCTCCCGCTCGGCCTGCTCGGCGCGGCCGCCCTGCGCGAACGCCTCCGCGGCCTCCCGGCGCTTCTTCGCCTCGCGGGTGATCACCTTGAGAACCTCGTCGTCGGAGAGCTCCCGCTTCTCCTTGCCCGCGACCTCCTCCTTGGTGATCGCGGCGAGCGTCAGCCGGAGCGTCGAGGAGCGGAGCTCGTCGCGCCCCTTGATCGCGGCGTTGAGGTCGTCGTGCAGCTTCGACTTGAGCGTGGTGGTCATGGACCGATTGTCGCAGGTGTGCCGACGCGAAGGCCGCCGATTTAAGGGGCCTTCGGTCTCACCGGTACAAGGGACGGCTGGTCTCGCCGGTGTCCGCGAGTCTGACACGATGGAGGCATGCGCGCGCGATACGGAGTACCCCTGGGAATCATGGCGGCAGGCGCCGCCGGTCTGGCGTACGCGGCGGGCTTCGAGGCCCGCTCCTTCCGCCTGCGACGGGTGACGGTCCCGGTCCTCCCGCCGGGCATGCGTCCGCTGCGCGTGCTCCAGGTCTCCGACATCCACATGGTGAGCGGCCAGCGCAAGAAGCAGCGGTGGCTGCGGTCGCTGGCGGGCCTGCGCCCGGACTTCGTGATCAACACGGGCGACAACCTGTCGGACCCGGAAGGAGTCCCCGAGGTCATGGACGCCCTGGGCCCCCTGATGGAGTTCCCGGGCGCGTACGTCTTCGGCTCCAACGACTACTACGGCCCCAAACTCCGCAACCCCGCCCGCTACTTGCTGGAGAAGGCGAGCGGCCGGCACGGCCTGAACGGCAATCCCCCGGCGGTCGGCGTCATCCACAACCCGTGGGAGAACCTGCGCGACGGCTTCGACGAGGCGGGCTGGCTGAACCTGACGAACACCCGGGGTGTCCTGAAGGTCGAGGGCGTGTCGATCGAGCTGACGGGCCTCGACGACCCCCACATCAAGCGCGACCGCTACGCCCGGGTGGCCGGCGGCCCCTCGACGACGTACGACTTCTCGATGGGCGTGGTACACGCGCCGTACCTGCGGGTGCTGGACTCCTACGCGGCGGACGGCTACCCGCTGATCCTGGCCGGCCACACGCACGGCGGCCAGCTGTGCATCCCGTTCTACGGCGCGCTGGTCACCAACTGCGACCTGGACACGGACCGGGTGAAGGGCCTGTCCACCCACACGGCGGACGGCCACACCTCCTACCTCCACGTCTCGGCGGGCTGCGGCACCAACCGCTACACCCCGGTCCGCTTCGCGTGCCCGCCGGAGGCGACGCTGCTGACGCTGGTGGGGCGGTAGAGGAGCGGGCGGGTAGAGGAGCCGGGCCGGTAGAGGAGCCGGGCCGGTAGAGGAGCCACTCAGGAACCGAGGTACCACTCGGCTGCCCGAGCACCACTCGGCTGCCCGGGATGCACTGGGCTACCCGGGATCCACCCGGGGCCGTAACCCACCCGGACTACGCCACATGGCCCCGCCCCTCCCCCGCTCCTAGCGTGAGGGCATGACCGCCCCGATACCCAGGGAGATCCCGGACCTGCCCGCGGTCCCGGGCCCGCCCATGCTGCTGCCCTCCCCGGTCCCGGCCACGGCCGTGGTGGCGCCGGTCCGCCGGCCCATGGTCGCGCTCTTCCGCTTCCTGACCGCCCTGGCGGCGGCAGGGGGCGTGGCCCTGGAGCTCATGATCGGCACCCCAGGGCGCATCCTGAGCTACTTCAGCGTCCAGGCCGGCATCCTGCTGGCCGTCGTCATGCTCCTGTCGGCATCACGGGCCCTGCGGGCCCGCCGCCCCCTCCCCTCCTCCGTGACAGGCGCCACACTCCTCTACGCCGTGATCTCGGCCCTCGCCTACCACCTGCTGCTGGCCCACACGACGCCCCCGTTCTCCATGACCGGCGCGACGACGGCCCCGGTGCGCTGGCACGGCCAGTGGGCGACGCTGCAGGTCCTGCACACGCTGGTACCGACGGCGGCCGTGCTGGACTGGCTGCTGCTGACGCCCGCGGCCCGCCTGCACCTCCGCCAGGCGGCCACCTGGCTCCTCTACCCCCTGGCCTACCTGGCCTTCTACCTGATCCGGGCAGCCTCCCTCGCCCCCACGAACCCCTCCGGCTACCTCTATCCCTTCCTGGACGCGGCCACCCACGGCTATCGCAGCACCCTGGCGAACGCCCTCCTCCTGGGACTCGCGATGTATGCCCTGGCCGTCCTCCTCGTGGCCCTCGACCACACCCGCCCCACCCCGGTCCGCCGCCGCGTCTAAACCGGATTTCGTCTACAGCCACCAGTGGGCTAAAGTAAACGTCGTCGCCGCGAGAGCAGCGACATCGGGGTGTAGCGCAGCTTGGCAGCGCGCTTCGTTCGGGACGAAGAGGTCGTGGGTTCAAATCCCGCCACCCCGACAGTGAAGTACCAGGTCAGGGGCCTGATCCGCTAAATGGATCAGGCCCCTGACGGGTTTCTGGAGATCGTTTGGGAGAAAACTGGGAGAAGATCTTGGTCGGCTTCTCCCAGGGGGTGGCCGCTGGGCGTGTGTGCGGTTCGGCACCCGAGGGCACTCGGACCTGCGCGTTCGCGAATCCAGCCCCGCAGACGGCCAAGAACGACATGCCCAGCAGCCTGAACCGCCGTTAGGATCACGGCACATGGCAGCCCCTCACGCAGCGCGTCCCCACGACCACGCCCGCGCTCTCGCACGGCGAGTTCGGGCGCTTCGAGTGGCCCGCGGGTGGTCACGGGAGCGGCTCGCCAAGGAAGCGGGGATCGCCGTCCGGACGGTGGCGCGGCTGGAGGGTGAGGGAGTGATCCAGTCAGGTTTCCTCACCGTCGGAGCGGTCGCCGAGGCCCTGGAGGTCTCCCTCGACGATCTCTTCCGGGAGACCAAGGCCGCACCTGGGCTCTGGTCTGCCGGATACGAGGGGCGGGACATCGAGTCGTTCGTCGCCTCGCTCCGTGAGAGCCGCATCGACGTCGTGGCGGACGTCCGGCTCACGCCGATCAGCCGTAAGAAGGGCTTCAGCAAGACCCGGCTCGGGGAGGCTCTGGCCGAAGCCGGCATCGAGTACACGCACCTGCGTGGCCTGGGCAATCCCAAGGACAACCGAGAACCGTTCTGGGACGGCCGCCTCGATGTGGGCAAGGCGCGCTTCCGCAGCCTGCTCCGGTCCGAGAAGGCGCAGTCGGACCTCGACCGCCTCGCCGAGCACGCCCGGCAGTCCCGTGTCGCGGTGCTGTGCTTCGAGAAGGACGAGAGCCGCTGTCACCGACAGGTCGTCCTGGAGAAGGTCCGCGAGCGGGCCGCTGTGCCCGTGATCCCCCTGGCCTGACTTCATCCCTCGCCCCTGCACGCGCCCTTGCCAGTGGCGCATGCCTCTCCTCCAATCGGATCGGGGAGATCTGTGGAGGGGGCAACCATGGGATCGGGGAATCGGCAGCGCGCGACGATCATGATCACGGTCAAGACGTATCCGGAGCTGTCCAACAAGTACCGCGAGACCAGCTGCGTGGCAGGCATACGGCTGGACCAGGGCGCACCACAGCACGTACGGCTCTTCCCGGTGCCGTTCCGGCTTCTCGCGGAGGAGGCCCAGTTCTCCAAGTACTCGATCATCGAGGTCGACGTCGAGCCGCACGGTAGGCGGGATTCGCGGCCCGAGAGCCTGCGGCCGTCCCTCGACACCCTCAAGATCGTGGGCGAGGTGCCGGCGGACGGCGACTGGAAGCAGCGGTACAAGTACGTCGAGCCGCTCGTCTCGCCGTCCCTGTGCGCGATCAAGAGGGACCAGGAGGAACACGGCACCTCACTCGGCGTGTTCCGGCCCACGGACGTCAGCTTCCGGCTGACGGCGGCAGAGCCCTGGCCCGAGTCCAAGGCCGCGCTGGCCGACCAACTCGACCTCTTCGAACAGGACCTGGCCCGGCTTGAATGGGTACCTCTGGAATTCCGCTACAAGTTCCGCTGCGCGGACGACGACTGCCCCACACACGACATGGCGCTGAAGGACTGGGAGGCCGGCGCGTCGTACCGCAAGTTCCTGCGCAAGTACGGCGAGCACGCCGTGCAGGACAAGCTGCGGGAACGCTGGTACGACTCGATGTTCACTCCCGACCGCGCCGTCCACTTCTTCGTCGGCAACATCGCGGCCCACCCCAAGACCTTCATGCTGCTGGGCCTGTTCCGCCCGAAGTCGATTGTGGTCCGATACGTCCAGGACAGCCTGTTCGGTGACTAACACACGGAGCCAATGCCGTCAGGACTCCATCTCGCCGGCCGCCTAGACGCGGCTGGACACGCCTGGCTGGTCAGATTTTCTTCCCCTAACGGGCTGAACTTTTGTTGATCGCCGCCGAGTTGATCATTGTCAGGCCGTATCTTCGACGTAGCGATGTGAACCAACGGTCGCCGCACCACTCAGGGCATCAGCGTCAAAGTCCGCAGCGATGTGCTGCACGAACGGATGCTCCGGAGGGATGTGCATGAGCGTCGGGAAACGCCGCAGAGAAAAGGGCTCAGCCAAGGCTGTACAGGCGTTCCTGTTGGGGCTGCTCGGCCGCGTCATTGGCGCTGCCATCAGCTCCTGGTGGAACAACCAGCACAACCTGTAGCTGAGCCACGGATACACCAAACTGGCCGTTAGGGCGGTCAGTCGGCCCGTCCTCTCGGATGAGCCACCGTGGGGTCGCGCCTTGCCGGGCGCGGCCCCACACACGTCGGTTGTGCTTCAAGTTGAAGCACAACTTGTTTCTTAAGACTCTACAAGGCCCGGTGCCTGGCGTCAGGTTTTACGCGTTGGAGCACCCGATTGAGCTGCCTGCCAGGTGGCATGCATGGGGGGGCAGCTGCACCAAGGCGGCGCAGGTACGGCGACGACCCGCTCGTCCTCATCCAATCGTCGCAAAGTCCATGCCAGCAAAAGCGGGTTTCGGCCGGCGACCGGCGACCTTCAGTTCGGTCGCGCGCCGTCACGCCCTCGTGGCTCACAGCTCATATCGCACGCAGCCGAGGCGGGCCGCTGCTGGGGCCGATGCGGCGGCGACTGTTAGGACGGTCGGGCAGCTGCCCCGCTCCCGCCTTTCAGGTGTTCGTTGATGTGCCGCAGGCGTTGCCAGGCGGCGGGGTCGGTGCCGTCGCCGAGCGGGTAGTGCAGGGCGGGGCGACCGACCGGGCCGAGTTGGGTCGGGATGCAGTCCGGCCCGGCGTTGCGGGCATGGCTGATGCCGAGGTCGGCCACGGCGTCCGGGCCGAGAGTGAGAGCGATCGGGATCGACGGCGGTTCGTAGTGGGCCGGAGTGGTCAGGTCCGCGCGCGCCGCGCGGAGTTCACTGATCATGGTGGCGAGGTTGTACCTGGCCGCAAGGGATTCGGCGAGCTGGGGCAGCAGCTCGACCGGTGCTCTCTCGTCTACGGCATAACCGAGAGCCAACGTGATCTGCTCCTCTACGCCCTCTCGCGTGTGAGCGATGCGCAAGGTGGCGATCGCAGGGCGGCCGGCGGTTCCTACGGCGACCGCCCAGGTGGGCTGGGCTTGTCGGGCGCGGCTGCGGGCCAGGTCGGTCAGTTGCCTTGGCGACCATGGGACGTTGACGGGCTCGGCGGTGGCCCATCCGGTCGGCGGCAGTCCGGTGAGGGTCTGCCAGGCGTCCTCCAGAACGCCACCGAGTATCAGGTGCTCCTGGGCGGGGTGGATGGTGCGGATGGACAGCAGCAACTGCCGTTCACCGCCCTTACCAAGCGGGGGTTGGAAGGCGTCCGCGATCTGGAGGCCGTTGTCGGTAGCCGGGGTGAAACGTCCATCGTGCCAGCGCAGTACGGCTCCGGAGAGGCCGTCGTAGTAGCCGTTCTCGGGGTGGCGTACGACCCAGCGTGCGGGCATGCGCTCCAGCACGGTGTGGGTGGGCAGGCTCAGCCGGGTCTTGGGGGAGGTGACGAGATTCAGCTCTCGTCGGTCCTGCGCCACGGTTCGCACCGCTTCGGTCAGCCATGTAGTGGCGGCAACGACGGGGCGGTCGTAGATGACGATGACGCTCTTGTCGGTCAGCACATCCGCATCGGTCAGTACGTCCACGTCAGCGGGCGGGACCGCCATCTCACCCGTGGCCGGTACGGTCACGACTTCGGTATGGGCCGCTTCCGGCGGCCAGGTGGTGCCGCCGAGCAGCGTTGTCAGCCGTCCCGCGACCGAGCCGGCGAGCAGCCTGGCTTCTGCGATGGCGGTGGACGCCCGCACCTCGGTCCACCACACCGGTCCCTCTGTCTGAACGCCAGGTCCCAGCAGCCGCTCCGTCTCACCCGGCACCTGCAGGTAGCGGGGGGCCTCCACGGAGACCAGGAGCTGTCCGTCGTCCGTGCACAACTGGGCCACGGATCCCCCACCTGCACGGTTCACCCGCAGGTCCGGGCCGCCGGCGTGCAGTGCGGCCAGCAGCGTCTTGATGTCCGGCATCTGTGGGGTGAGGGCGATGACGTCCTGGGGCATGTGCTGCTTTCTGTCAGAGAGGACGAAACCCGGCGCTCAGTACCGGCCCGAAAGTTCTTCCAGGGCATCCAGGGACGGGGCTTCTTGCGGGGTGTCCTCGACGACCAGGCCGATCTCCGGGCGCGGCGGGCTCTGTGCTGCCCACGACAGCGCGGCCAGCGCACTGAGCCCTTGGCTATGAGCGGCCCGCAGGCGTAGCAGCCATTCGGCGCCCGCTTCGAATGCCGACTCGCCAGCGGCTGTTCTGGGTTCGTAGCCCGCGGCCTCATCGCCGATGGATGCCCAGATGTAGCCCAAGGTTTGTTCGTCGCGCTGGATTGTGAAGTAGCGCACCGGGTGGTCCGTGATCTCCTGATACTCGTCCTCGGACGTCGGAATTCTGGAGCGGAGCAGACGTGAGCGGGCGGCGACCTCGAACGTCCCCCAGGAATCGTCGTAGGAGAATCCTTCGACCATCGGATCCTCGAAACCCGTCTCCGTGGGAGTCGCGTGGCGGTTCGGGTCGCCTGGTGTGGGAGCGGCGCCGAACAAGGCCGAGATTTCCTCAAGAGCGGTGGCCAAACGGGGCGCGTTCTCCGCGTATACCTCGGGCTGCTCCCGGTCGCGCGTGTCCATCGTCAGCCACGCATCGCTGTACGTTTCCAGCGTCACGACGAGAAGGCTGCTTTTCCAGATGTCCACCTGGACGACGAACAGCTTCTCGACGCGATGTTTGACCCCTGATTCCAGCCAGCGGCCAGGGCATTCAATGCGGACGCCGACGAGGAGGTCGCCCTCAAGGGAGTCGACCTGGGCCATCGCACGCGACAGGGCCGTTTCAGGAGACAGGGGCTGCGGCTCCAGGGGCACACCATCGACTGCCAAAAGGACGTCTCTTCTGTCGCCCACGGCTCGGGCTGACACGTTGACCCTGCCTTTGGGGATCGCCAGTTCATGTGCGGCCAGGACATTCCAGACCGCTATCGCAGTTTCCGCTGCCCGAACGGGGCGGACTCCTTCAGCGCCCGGCGTGACTTCCCAAGTCCAGTCGCCAACAGGGTTTGAGGTGATCACAGCATGTCCTTGGGGTCGAGCTTGCTGCCAGGCGGGATGACGAGGTTACCGTCCTCAAGGCGTATGACAAACGTAATGCCTTCGCCCGGTCCGCTCCCGCCTCGGTGAATGTCCATGAGGGCATCGTAGGAGCCGTTGGCCATCCAGTCCGCTCGTGTGCCCCGGCCTCCGTCCACGAGAAGTATGCGGTGGGTGGCCTCGGCTTTCGCCAGCTGAAGCAGGTACTTGGTCCGCGTGATTTCGCTCATCGGATTCAGGGGGTCGTTGAGGTGTTTCAGCTGGTAGGCATAAATGTCACCGGATTCGTCCGCGATGCGGACGTCCACGTCGGCGCCCGGCGGGAACTTCAGCTCGAAGTCGATGGCGTGCGCGGGCACGCCGCTTTTGACTAGATCATCGGCGAAGATGAGCTGGTCGGCGCTGGGCTGGAACATGTGCTCTTTCTTCGCGCCCAGGGACGACACGACTTGCCCATACTCGTCGCTCTGGTTGAACTTCCCGGAGCCGATGATCTCGGCGAGCCGATGGCCGTCAGGTTCCGAGGCGAGCCTATTCAGCACCCGTTCGAGGACGTCGGGCTTCGGCCGCTTCTTGCCCGGGATGCCCTTGATCGCGTCACGGACCTGCTGCTCTGCCTCTCCTCCGCGAGCCATGGGCCTGCCCTCACCGTCTGGCGAGGGACCGTGAGGCGTCGACGGGGGGTGGCCGCCCGACCCGCTGTCGCTGCCTCCAGAGCCGTGCCCGTGTCCTGTGCCGTCCCCAACACCGCCACCAGTGTCACCACCGTGGTGATCGGCCCCGTGATGCTCTGTGAAGTGACCGCCGTCGTGCTCACCGGAGTGGCCACGCGCCTCCGGCGCCGATCCTGTGTTCCCCCCGTGCGCGTCACCCGCCTCATGACGCGCATGAGGCGACACATGGGAGCCGGCACGTCCCCCGGCCTCACTGGTCCGTGCACCTGCACCAACCAGCTCGCGATCGCCGGACGGAGAGCCACCCGTTCGGTCAGCTGCGGCAGGCTCGTGCGTGACCGGCCTGGTGTCGGGCATGCCGTCGGGTTTGAGGGCGATGAAGTTGCCGTCCTTGTCGACCCTGTACCGGTTGCTGAGGTCGTCCAGGGCGCCGTCGGGGAACCTCGTCTTCGGCAGCCGCAGGTGTTCGCTGACGTTGGTCAGTACCTCGGAGACCTTCGGCAGATCGGACAGGGCTCTCGCCGCCCTCGCGGCGCCGGAGATCGGATCCAAGGCGCCCCCGACCTTGGCCACGGTGCCGGCGGCTTCGACGAATCTGGCTCCCTTGCCCAGCCTGGCGAGCGCCCCGCCGGCGCCGCCCACCATGGTGAGGATGTTGAAGCTGGTGACGGCGTGGGCGCGGGCCGGGTCCTTGTGCCACTCGTCGTAGGCGATGAACTGCTTGCCGAACCCCTTGGCGTACGCCTCGCTGCCGCGCTGCCAGTCCGACAGGTGGTCGCCCTCGCCGACCGCGTCCATGCCGTAGGCGTAGGCGCCGACGACGGTGCGTCTGAGGCCGTCCCAGGTCTGGTGCTGTGCGTCGGAGCCGTTGACGCCCAGGAGGTTGTCCTCGAAGGTGCCCAGGCCGACGAAGCCGCCCCAGAGGCTGTCTTTGACGAGGCCGTCCCAGGCCCAGCTCTTGATGCCGTGGCCCCACCAGTCCATGCTCCAGCGGTCGTAGGTGCGGGCAACGGGAGTGCCCCACGGCAGGTCGGGCATGGACTCGAGCTTTTCGACGCTGATGCCGTACGTGCCGCCCTCGTCGCCGACGGGGCGGCACAGCGCCGGGCTGATGGCACCGATCTTGACCGCCGCGTTGTGCTCCGCTTTCTGAAAGCCCACGACGGCTTCCGCCACGCCGTGCATGAGGGCGTTGTGCTCGTCGACCTTGTGCTGGTCCTTGGTCCAGCCGTCGTCACCTTCGACGCTGTCGACGAAGGCGATCGCCTTCTCCTTCAGATGCTTCAAGCGGTCCGCGTACGGCTTCGCTTCGCCGACGAAGGTGTCCAGGGCGTCGGCCAGGGACTCGATGTGGCCGGCGAACTCGTCCGCCGTGTCCATCACCGGCTGGGTGGAGGAGAGGAGCTGGTCCGCCTCCGGCGCCTTGTAGAACGCGGCCGTCGCCTGGAAACGTGAGTGGACGTCCTGGCCGGCGTTACGGATGCCGATCGCGTGTTTGCGCAGCTCGGTGACTGCTTTGGACAACGTGCCGAAGTCGCCGGTGTACTGGGGTATCCCTCCCGGCTCGATCATGTCCACTACGCCCCACCCCCGTGGTGCTTCGTCCGCTCGCCCACGGCCCGAAGCTCGGCCGGGGTAGGCGCCTTGGCCGCCTCACGCTGGGCCCGGGCAGCCATCGCCAGGTCACCGTCGATGTACGCACCGGTGGCTTTGACCGTCCCGTCCATCGTCTTCTTGATACGGGCGGCCATGAACTTGATCGAGTTCTCGGTGTCGGACACGAAGTTCGCGACCGCGGCACCCACCGGCCCGGTCGGCGGGCCACCGCAGTACGGTCCGCTGATCGTGCCCGCGGACTGCGCCGCGTCCTGGACGCTCGTACCGTAGCCCTTGATGTCCTTGCTCAGGTCGTCGGCCGCAAGACCCACCAAGGACAGAATGGACTCCACCCCGCTGGGACTGATGTCCCACCCCGTCACGTCAACCCCCGTGTATCTACTGCCGATACGTTCCATCAGCGCTGCTCAGCATCGCATGCGCCACTGACAACAGGACATTCATCCCTATCAGATCGGCTGTTGCAGCAGCCACAGACTTCTGGCCAAAGGCATGGCGGGTCCGCCAATTAGTCAGGCAGGGGGCTGCGTTGGCTCGGTCTCGGGTGCGAGTGCGGTCTGGATCAGCTGGTGGCGGCGGCCGCGGCGGACCAGGGTGCCGCGGCCGGGCGGCTGCGGGGAGGCGTACAGGCCGGGGAAGAGCTGGCCTTCGGTGCGGTCGCCCGTCATCACCAGCGCCGTGGCGCCGGTCTCGCGCAGCGCCGTCAGGAACGGCTCGTACAGGGCTCGTGAGGCTCCGGCGACCCGGCGGGCGACGACGAAGTGCAGGCCGATGTCGCGGGCCGAAGAGATGTACGGCAGGAACGGGGCAAGGGGCTGCTGCCCAGCCGCGATGAGGATGTCGTAGTCGTCGACGAGGATCACGATCCGCGGGCCGGTGAACGACGGCTCATCGGCCAGGGCGTCGGGGTCAGGGGCCTCAGGCAAGCGTTTTGCCAGTTCGGTGGCAATGCCGGTGGCGAGTGCCTGGGAAAGGGTGGCGTTGTGCGCGTAGCCGCCGCGGTACGGCTCCGGAATCACTCCCCGCAGGCCGCGCCGCGGGTCGAACACCCCGAAGACCAGCTCGTCCTTGTCGTAGCGGTCGATGAGGGAGCCGGAGACGAGCCTGAGCAGATTCGTCTTGCCGCACTCGTTGTCGCCGAGGACCAGCAGGTGCTGGTCGGCGCCGAACAGGTCCAGGACGGTCGTGGAGAGGGTCTCCTGGTCGACGCCGATCGGGATCGCGTGCGGTTCCGCCACGGTGGAGGGCAGGCGCTGCGCGGGCAGCCTGGTCGGCAGCACCCGCACGGGCGCGGCGGTCTCACCGTGCCAGGTGGCGCGCAGGGTGGCCGCCGCCTGCTCCAGGGCCGGGCCGAGGCTGTCCGTCGTGGCGTTCGCGTCCATGCGGGGGAGGGCCGCCTGGGTGAACAGTTTGCCGTCCGTCAGGGCCCGGCCGGGCGTGTCCGCCGACAGGGTCGCGGAGAGCTTGCGGTCGACGGCGGAGTCGGCCGGGTCGTTGAGACGCAGTTCGATGCGGCTGCCGAACAGTGACTGGGTGGCGATGCGTACGTCGTTCCAGCGGAGCATGCCCGCCACGACGTGGATGCCGTAGCCGCTGCCCCGTTTGAGGAGGTCGGCGACATCGTCGTCGAGGTGGGCGAACTCGTCGCGCAGGGCGCCGAATCCGTCGATGAGTAGGACGATGTCGGTGGAGCCGAGCTGGGGAAGTTCCCCTCGTCCGCGCAAGGCCCGCAGCTGGTCGACCGAGTCGATGCCCCGCTCGCGGAAGATCTCCTCACGCTCGGCGAGCATGGCGCGCACCTCGGCGACGGTGCGGGCGGCGCGTTCGTGGTCGGCGCGGGTCGCGATGCCGCCGACGTGCGGCAGGTCCACGAGGGCGCTCAGTCCGCCGCCGACCAGGTCCAGGCCGTACACGGCGACATCACGCGGGGTGTGGGTGAGGGCAAGGGAGAGCGCGAGAGTGCGCAGCAGCGTCGTCTTGCCGGAGGCCGGGCCGCCGATGACGGCGGTGTGGCCGCCCGCGGTGTTCAGATCGTGTACCCAGGGGCCCTGCCACTGCCGGGCCGGGTCGTCGAGGACACCCAGCGGCACCCGCATCGGGCCGTCGGCGACGCTGAGCCGGAGGCCGTCGGCGGTTGTCTGTACCGGGCCGACGGCCGTGTCGAGGGTGAGGGCTTCGGGCAGCGGCGGCAGCCAGATACGGCGCACAGGTTCGGCGGCGCCAGCGAGCCGGTCGACCGCCACGCCCAGAACTGTCGGCCCGGCCTCGCGCTCACGCGGCACCGGCGCGTCCTCGTCCGGCTCGGCAGCGGGGGCGTTGAAGGCGGGATATGTCCAGGCGCGGGGTTCGGCGTCGGTGGTGCTCTCGTGTACGACGGGGCCGCGGTACGCACCGGAGACGAAGCCCGCCTTGAAGCGGGTGTAGGTGGAGGTGTCGACCTTGAGGTAACCGAAGCCGGGCAGGGGCGGCAGATGGAAGGCGTCAGTGGTCTCCAGGACCGTGCGCGACTCGTCCGCTGAGAACGTGCGCAGACCGAGCCGGTACGACAGATACGTCTCCAGACCTTTAAGTTTGCCGCCTTCGATGCGCTGGCTGGACAGCAGCAGATGGACTCCGATGGAGCGGCCGATGCGGCCGATCGACAGGAACAGGTCGATGAAGTCGGGCTTGGCGGTGAGAAGCTCGCCGAACTCGTCGATGACGACGAACAGATGCGGCAGCGGCTCCAGGTCGGGCCGGGTAGTGGCGCGCAGGGTGCGGTAGTGCCCGATGTCGGCGACGTTGCCCGCGTCCTTGAGGACCTGCTGACGTCGCTTGATCTCACCGGCGAGGGATGTGTGCACGCGCTCGACCAGTCCAGCCTGGTTCTCCAGGTTCGTGATGACGCCCGCCACGTGCGGCAGACCGGCGAACGGGGCGAATGTCGCTCCGCCCTTGTAGTCGATAAGGACCATCGCCAGATCATCCGGCGCGTGCGTCGTCACCAGCGCCAGTACGAGGGTACGCAGCAGTTCGCTCTTTCCAGAGCCGGTCGCGCCGACACACAGCCCATGTGGGCCCATGCCGAGTTCGGCAGACTCCTTCAGGTCCAGCAGCACCGGCTCATGCCGGTCGTCCAGGCCGATCGGCACCCGCAGGAAGTCCCGCT
Organism: Streptomyces barringtoniae; assembly: GCF_020819595.1. GTDB lineage: Bacteria > Actinomycetota > Actinomycetes > Streptomycetales > Streptomycetaceae > Streptomyces > Streptomyces barringtoniae. Next base: position 18,094 of record NZ_JAJHNP010000021.1, on the reverse strand, counting down.
CCCCGCGCGGCGCCCACTGCCAGGCCGGGTCGAGCGCGGCCATGTCGTCGATGCCGAGCAACTGTGGGAAGTCGACGGGCCCGGAGACGGGCGTGCCCTCGGCAGCGGACTCGGCGGACAGCCGCAGCGGCGCGAGGGCCCGGGCGATGCCCTCAGCCTCGGGAAGTCCAGTGCGGTCGGCGACCCCGTCCGTCCGTACGACCTGCTCTCCGCGCAGGTCCTCCACCGTGACCTGGTCGCCGTCGACAGTGATCCGCAGGGAGACGTGATCGGGCTCGTGAATCTGTTCGGCGAGCAGGTGCAGAACCGCGACCCCCATGTCGTCCAGGGCGACGGCGGCGTCCGGACGCGGTAGCTCGATGGCGTTCTCCCCGTACGCGTCGCTGAGGACCAGCAGCCGGTCGGTCAGGGCGAGCGCCTTGTTGTCGGACAGCCCGCGGCGCACTTCGGCCGCGTACGAGGCGCGCCGCCCCAAATCCGTGCCGATCAGCCGAGCCAGCTGAGCCATGCCAGGGGCGATGCGCCGGGCGGCAACGACCCCGTCCTGGTGCTGCGGATCGAGGACGTGAGGGAGCCACTTCGCCCACTCCCAGTCCTCGATACGGTCCCCGGGGGCGGCGAGTGCGACGGCGACGTCGTCCGGGGCGTGGGTCACGGCGGCCTGCACGAGCAGGGACCGGGCGACGCGCAGCACTCCTGCGCGGTCGCCGACGATGCTGACGTTGCCAGCCCGGTCCAGTGGCACGGTCAGCGGATGGTCCGACACGGTGGTGTAGCGGGCCTGCAGGGCGCGCGCCTCGTTCAGCATGAACGGGTCGGGCGGGGTGAGCACGCCTCCGACCGCCTGCTGGCCGATGGTCAGCTCCTGCACGGGTACGTCACCGACACCGACCCGCACGTGGAGGAAGTCTGTGTCCGTGCGGCGCCGCTCCCACAGCCGCGCAGGATCACGTAGCACGTCGTACAGGGCCGTGGGCGCGGGGTGCAGCAGCCGGGCGGCACGACGACGCTCTCGCTCGTCAGCGCCCAACTCGGCACGTAGCTCCTCCAGATACTCCAGGTAGCGTTCGCGCTGGACGCGCCGCTGGCGCTGTGCCTTGCCGCGCTGCGACAGGAACAGAGCGACCGCACCGAGCAGCGCGATGACGAGGACGACGGCGCCGAGGCCCGCGAACTGGCTGGAGCGGATCACCGTCATCATCACGACCGAGCTCATGACGCCGGCCATCGGCAACAGTGCGGTTGCTGGGCTGCCGGTCTTGCCCTCGGGCAGGTTCGGCGGAGGCTCGATCGAACGGGCCGCCGGCGGGAGCAGCGGACGCGTCGAGCGGGCGGGGCGATGGACCTGTTGCTGTGTCACCGCACCCGCACCGCCCTCTGCAGGGACTCGGCGGCGAGCTGGGTGGCAGCGCGGCGCGTGGCCTCACCCAGCCGATCGGGCATGATCGGTCCGCCACCGGCCAGGTGCCGATCGTAGGGCAGATGCACGAGGGTGACTCCGGTTTCCCGCAGGTGGGCCGTGGCGGCCTTCAGGTCGAGGTTCGCGTCGGGCGTGTTCGAGGTGAGGGCCACGACGGTGGAGGCGAGCGCGGCATGCGGCAGCCCACCGAGCCAGTCCAGGACGATCCGGGTACCGCCCACCCCTTCGGCGGTGAGCGGGGCGACGACCACCCGCGCGTGCGCGGTGTCCATCGCGGTACGGGCCACCTCGCCGGGCAACGTCTCGCAGTCCACGACCGTGACGGCGAAGTAGCGCCGCAGCGCGAGCGTCACGGTGCGGTAGGTCGCAACGTCCAGCGGGGCACCCACCCGCCCCTGACTCGCGGGCAGCAGCCAGCCACCGTCCGCTACCGGCACCAAGTACCCGGTGATATCGGTCAGTTGCATCGATGGAGTAAGGATCCGGGACAGCTCGACGCACGACCAGCGTACGGACTGAGCGCCCATACGCACCGGCAGCGTGCCCAGGGCCGCGTCCGCCTCCAGAGCGAGCACGGGGTCGTGCCGGTAGTGGCTGAACGCCCGCGACAGCAACGCAGCGGTCGTGGTCTTGCCCACGCCACCACGGATCGACGTCACCGCGATCACCCGGCCCGTGGTCACCGGCTGCTGCACCATGCTGCCCAGCCGGCTTTCCACGGCGACCTCCTGCGCGGCCGACGAGGTCAGCTTGCGCAGCGACCGACCCGAACGCCGGACCAGCGAATCGCCGTGCTGGGGCGAACCCAGCGCTATGGCGAGGCGCGGATCGAGCGTCGGCACCGGCTCGGGCGTTGCCATGGGCAGCCGGGCCTGGCGTGGCGGCCGTACGGCGGGGGAGGCGTTCGGTGGCGTCGTCGGGGTCTGCGGGACTGCCTCGACGCCGGGAGGGGGCGACCCCGTACCGGGGTGGGCCGGGGCCGACGGCGCCGGCGGAACCTCGGTCGCGGGGCGCGGGGATACCTGAGCCGGGGTCTGCGGGGCGGACCGCTCTTCGTCCTCGCGCGAGACCGGCCCCGTGGTGTGGTGTTCGCGGGACGGCCGACCCGGGTTGGGACGCTCCTGGTCCGGGCGGCGCACGGGCAGGGGCTGCCGGGCGTCAGCCGGCGCAGGCTTCGCGCGCGCCTCGTCGGCGGAGCCCGCGGTCAGCTCACGCAGTACGTCGTCCTGCCAACGGCCGGAAGTCGTCATCACCGCCACCTCACGCGAAGGTGCCCAGCAGCCGCCCGTACACCCCGAACACCCCGAGGACCAGCGGGAACAGAGCGACCACACCAGCCGACTCCAGGACGTCACCGGCCTTGCGCAGCCGAACCCGGACATGCTCGGCGGGCTGCACGGCCAGCACACCCAGCGACACCACGACCAGCACGCCGAGAACGGCGAGCGGTGCCGGCGCTCCCGAGTGCTCCCGCCACAACCAGGCCAGCCGCAGCGCCACCACCATGGACGCCGCGAGCAGTACGACCACTTCCGCCACCAGCGGGTAGGCACGCGCCCGCAGCGCGAGGACGAAGGCCACGGCGACAGCCAGCAACACCGTCCACACCGTCACCGTACGCACCGCCAGTACGCCGGCGACCGCACCGCAGACCGCGGTGACGACCGTCGCCAGCGCCAGCCCCCGATGCGTAGCGGCCAACGCGGTGGCCACTTGGTAGCGACCGACCGACGAGCCCGCGGAGCGTCGGTCGTCCAGCCCGGACAGACCCGACGCCGCCAGCGCCAACCGCGGCAGCACACCTAGCGCGACGACGGACACCACGGCGAGCAGCGCCCCGGCACGTGCCGAACCGGCCGTGTCGGCTCCGCCGGACTGGAACGCAAGCGCCACCTCCCAGCACGCGCCCGCTCCGGCGAGTGCCCCTGCCCCGACCAGCGCACCCCGCCCGAACGGCGAGAACCACCCGAGGAGCACCAGCGCCACCACCAGGACCGAGAGCACCGCCGCCGGCCGCACAGCTCCCGGCCAGCCCTGGGCTACGGCAAGCGCCGACGCGCCCTGCACACCCACAGCGGCACTCACCACGACCAGAGCGGCGGCGAGCCCCTTGTGTCCGGCCCGCCCCAGCAGCGCACCGGCCACCGCGGCCATCGCTGCGATCACCAGGAGCGACCATCCCGCAGTCTCGGCCTCGAACCCCTGACGCGCCATGAAGCCGACGGCCGACGCCCAGACCACACCCGCGGCGGCGGCCGTGATCCGCCGCGCCCGCGCGTCCCACCGCCAGGCCCGCACATCCAGATCGCCGGCAGCCTCGTCACTCACGTCATGGACCACCGGAGCGGACGGCGCGTCCTCGACCCGGACCAGCCGGAGTACGGCACCGTCGGGCACTCCCGCCGACTCCAGCGTGGCATCCGGCTCCAGAGCACTTCCGTCGGCCGTCACCAGGTGCCGGTCCTGCGGACGTTCGGCCACCCGGTCGTCGAGCAGCCGCATCACCTCGGGCAACAGCAGCCCGACCGGCTCCCGGGCCGGCAGCACCAGATCCACCCGACGCCGCTCACCGACCAACGTGACTCGACTCAGTGACGTACGGCTCACAGTCCCCCGGGATATCACGCGTTCGAACCTATCATCGGGCCGAATTCGCAGGCTGCGGTGGAACGGTGCGCTGACCGGAGGGCGTGGACACAGGCGCAGAAGTCCCGTACGGAGCCTTCCCGATCACGCGGTGCGCGACGAAGGACCACCCCACACACCCCGCACACACCACGGCGGCGATCACCACCCCCGCGAACGCCTTCCCGAGCCGCTCGTCCATGGTCCGCCGCTGCCGCTGCGCCCCGAACAACACGGCATCACGCAACCGCCGACGCCGCACCGCCACGGACTCAAGAAGCTGACTGTCGTAATCCTGGGCTGCCATCACTCAAATCCGGTTCGCTGGACACGCGGGTGCTCGTCGAACATCTTCTCGCCGTGCGGATTCCGGACGCAACGAGGCAGGGGATGGGCAGCGGTCAGCAGCGCAGGCCGACGACGCCCCAGCCACGGCGCTCTGCCTCCGTGACCACCTCGCCCCAGTCGGTGGGAAGGTCGGCAAACGACTCGAACGTACCGATCCGTCCGCCGGGCTCCCCGGCGTGCTGAATGAATGGCTCGCGCAAGATCTCCAGGTGAGTTTTCACCTGCCGCCACCACCCAGCGAGCAGGGGTACCTGATCGGGCGGACACCACAGCAAGAGGTCTGCGTCCCAGGTGCACGGCCGGTCTGGGAGCCCCGAACCGGCGCCGGTGGCGTCCTCCAGTCCATGCCAGAACAACGTGTCGACGAACCGGTCCACCACCTCACGCACCTTCGGCTCGACGAACTCGCGCATGTACTCACACCGAAAGCCGGCCCAGGCGTGCGGCTTGTACGAGCCGTGCGTGTTCCGAAAGGCATACCGGCCGAACCAGTCCTCACCCGGCTGCGTGGACCACGACCAGCCATGCCTCGAAGAGATCGTCGCTGTACGCCTCGCCGAACGCGGCATCGGTCAGCAGGTCTTCCCGATCGCCGGGTGGTGCTGCCTCCACGCGCGGCCAGTCCACGATCAGTAGCTCTATCGCCACCCCCATCACACCAGCGTACGGTGCAGACACGGATCTACGACGGCCAGACAACCGCGCCGTCACGCACTACCAACGGTGCCGGCTGGGGCTCTTCGTAGAACCGGATCCATCCCAGATGGACATCGCCGTCGCAGCCTCGGTGCCGCTCGCTGGCCTTTGCCGCGAGCCAGCTGAGGAGTTCACCAGTGCGCTCGAAATCGTCCGGATGGATCTCCTGCCGGCTGGTCAGCGCCCAGCCCTCCTGCCCCGCGTCCTGCAGACGCAGCAGCACGGAGACAAGTGCGCCCCCAACCTTGTAGCCACCACCCTGCTGGCCGAGAAGGGGCTCAGGATGATCCTCGAGGACGCACTCTCCGTCTTCGTCCTCCACCACGACCGGAAATTCAGTGGCGATACGGAATGTGTCCGGCTGGGGGCCCACTCCCAGATGCCATCGCAGCTCCGCGAGTTCGCCCGCCGACAACTCGTCACGCAGGTCCAACGCGAGCATCAGCTCGAACATGTCAGCCATGGTCGCGCAGGCTACAGATGCATGGCCTGCACGGGCGAGCGGCGCCGACGGGAGCGGAGAGGGACACCGCCAACCGCCGGTCAGCCGATGTTGTCGACCGCTGCCTTCGCCTTGGCGAGGGTGGCTTGAGCGGTGCCGTCGTTCTGCTCCAGCGTGTTGCGGACCAGACGGATGATCTCGCGCACCTCGGCAGCGGCCTTGTGCCAGCGGACCTCCTTGCCGTGGTACTCGTCCGAGACACCATCGGCCCGGAAGTCGGCCATCGCAGCCTTGACCGCCCGGTCGCGGTCGGTCAGCACGCGCTCCAACTGGCCGATGATTCCGGACAGGCTGGTCTGCACGTCGGCGGAGGCGCCGGTGTCGTACGAGCGGCGGTCCTGATTCTGAGGCATGATCGAGTCCCCCTTGAAAACGGTGACGATAGCGGTGAGTTCCTCTTCGACGGCGGTTACCGCGCGCCGAAACGGGCGGCGTCGAAGTTGGCAGCGCCCATGTTCTGGTGCGCGTTGTCACCCAACTCCACGTCACCACTGCCGAACGCCGTGTCCATACCGGACTGACCGCCGAGGATCGCGCCCAGCGAGCTGTTCAGGTCCGCCGTGATCTCGTCGGCATGCACCTTGAACGTGTCGAACGCTGCCTTGCCGGCACCGTTGAACTTCCCCTCCAACGGTTCGGCCGCCTGGATCAGCAACCTGATCAGCGTTCCCAGGTCGTCGCTTGAGCCGACGGTGCTCTTCCCGAGCTGCGACAGGGTCGTCGACCCCATGTCGAACTTCATCCACCCACCCCGTAAGCGTGTTGTGTGCCGGGACTACTCAATCGCCGCTGCTTCACCTCGCGACGCCAGAGCCCACAGTGCGTCGAACATCCTCTCGCATCCCAAGTTGCAGGCGCAACGCGAAAGGGACCGAAGTGGCGTGATCTGGTGCATGCGATAGGGCGAGGCTGAGGGCCATCCGGGACGAGCTCGTGTCGCCGAATCGGTCGATGCAATCGTGAGACCACCCTCGACGTTGCCACTGATAAAGGTGCCCGAGCCGTGGTTGCGCTGGTTGGTCACGGAGGTCTGCCTGTCTGTTCCGATCAGGGCACGCAGCTCCGCATAGGTCGCAGGGTCCGCCCGTACCAGTTGTTCCAGGGCGGGAGCCCACTCGGCTGCGGCCCTGCGCGCCGCCTCACCGCGGTCCGGCACGGAACGCTGCACTACCATCGCTCGGTGCTGGTCGAGGCGCTCCAAGAGGACCGTGGCATCCGATCGGCTATCCCTGCTCAACAGACGCCGGATGATGTCCCGAGCCCTCGCGTAGGCATCCTGTGACACCTCGCACAGGCAATCGCCTCATTGACCTGGCGCTTTGCAACAAGGTCGTCCGTGTTGACATGCCATTGCCAGCAGATACCCGACACCCGCCCCACCCCTAGTCCGCCTGCGCCGCAGCCAGGGCGCAAGCGATAATCCTCCTGTGAGCATGGGGCCTGCGCCGGGACCAGCCCACACGCGACTGGTTTCTGCCTGCTGCGGCCGCCGGCCACAAGGATGGACCGCTCGCCGAACTGGGCAGCAGCCCAACTTGTCATCGCGGCTTCTCTCTCACATATAGCCGGGCTCGGCAGCGATCAGTTCGGCGAGGCTGAGGAGATCGGGGTACGCGCCGACCAAAAGTCGGAGTGAACGTAGGGGAGTCCCTTGGATTCAGGAGAGTTAGGATCAAGGGGTTTCCTGGGCGCCTCGGTGACCTTCGACTCGTCAACACACGGGGAGGTCACGTGGAAACCGGCCTGGCCCTTGTACCCGAACTCCAGGCTGACCTCGAAGCCGTCTGGCGCGCTCGCGAAGATCGCCGGCATGTCGGCACTGCTTCGCACCGACGTGATCTTGTAACCCTGCTTCTTCCAGTAGCGCTCGACGACACCGAGAAAGCTGCCACGCCGTTCGTCCGAGATGATCGTCATCACATAACGTCGACGGCTCACCGACCCGGTGCCAGTGCCGTCGTTCTTGAAGTCGGTGCAGTTGGAGTCGCTCGACGGCCCTCGCATGACCTCGACCGATGGGTTGATCGCCTTGAGGGTCGCATCGATGATCCCCTCTGCGTGATCTGCCGCCTCCTGCATGTCCATGCTCGTCTCCTTCGACGCATCCGCTTTCCCTCCCTCACTTCCGCTGCCGCCGATGAAGCCACAACCGGAAACGATGAGGGTCGACGCCATGAGGGCCACAGCACGAGTTTTCATCGGTGTTTGTCCCAGGTGACGAGGTCAGGACGGTCCGCGACGATGGCCGCGATGTTGGCAGCGGACACAGGGTCCTTGTCCCTGGCCGGGTTGAAGTAGTTGGAATGTGCCGGAGTCAGACCCTGACCGTCGACCACCGGCATCGGGCCGTCCAACACCTTAAAGCGTCTGGCGCCGAACGCCTCGCTGGCCGGGTCCTTGCCGAACCAGAGGTCATCATCGCCCTGGTCCGCGAGGTCCCCGAGGAGGTACGCACCGGCCGGACCGCCGCCGAAGAAGCCGACGGTGCCGGCCACGGCCTCCTTCTTCGACGGCAGGTGGCTGACGGGGTCGTTCTCGGCCGCGCCCACGAACACATGGTCCTTTCCGACCCCGAGATCTGCCGCGTGGTTAACGCCGGTTCCAGGGCTCCCGACAAGGATGATGTCATCGGCTCCGGGGATTCCCCCTGGCTCCTGCGTCGCCGCGCCCACGAGGCGAGAACCGTAGGAGTGCCCGATCGCGACCAGGTGCAGGTCCTTGTGATCGTTCGTAGCGGCGAGTCCACCCATGAACGAGTTGTACGCCGGTGCGCCCTTCTCCGCGTCATGTGCGGACATGACATCCGTGTCGGACACCAAGGTGGCGGGGTCAAGGGGAGCGTCGAGCTGCGGTGGGTCGTAGCCCAGCCACACGATGGATGCGCTGGACGGATCGATGTTCCGGGCGTCGACCGCAGTGTCATAGGCGCGCTTCACATCGCCCCCCGCGAAGCCGGTGTCCAGGGCGGTACCGAGACCGGGAACATACGCCGACACGTTCTTCGACTTGTCGGGGTTCCCGAACGCGACGATGGCACGACCAAGTCCCTCGTCGCCAACCCCCAGCAGGTACATGGGGGGCACTTTGGGATCAACCAGTTGCTTGGCGGCGTTGTCCTGCAGCTGCTGCTGGATGCTCTTGAGAGCGTCCAGCTGAGTCTTGGCCCTTTCGCCGTCCTCACCGGAGAGCTTGCCGATCAGAATATCCAGGTTCTCACGGTTGACCTCGTCCCGGACATCGGACGGAATGCCGTCCAGGTTGCCGATGATCTCCGGAAAAGCCCGCTTGTACTCGTCGCGCTGCTCATCGCTGAGGCTGTCCCACCACTTCTTGCAGTCGGCAGGCGACTTGTCCAGCGGAATGTGATCCTTGATGTACTCGCTCGCGGCTGAACTCACCGCGTCGGCATCGGCGGCCACGTCCGTCCACGTCTTGGTGTCGACCGTCAACCCAGGGGCCGCCTTGAGCTTCTCCAACGCCTTGCTGTAGCGGTCGTCGATCTCCGTGGCTTCCTGCACAGCGTGGGCGATGCGGTCGGCGATATCCTGGGCCTTCGCACGGTTCGGGTTGGGGCTGCGCAGGCCGGTCATGTCGGGGCCGGGTCCGCGGCTGTAGATACCGTTGAACCCGGTGACTGTTCCCCCGGCGATCTTCTCTCCGGTCAGTTCGTTCTCGCCCCCGGCGGGGTATGCGACGCTGCCGTTTGCGTTGACGGTGTACGACAGCGCCTTCGCGTCATCAAGTGCCTCGAGCAGGCGGCGACGTGGGGCGGCGACCTCTGACGAAAAACCGTTGAGTGCTCCGCTGATCAGACCGCATTCGACCTGGGTGTAGTGGAAGTTCCGTGAGAGCTTGGCCAGTTGCTTCTGCGCCGCGTCCGCCGCCTCGCCCTCGTTGGCCTTCTGCATGACCTTGGTGATCTGCTTGTCGATGCGGCCCTTGGCCGCGTCGGCCATGTCACTGATCGCGCGGTATCCGTCCGCTGCGTCCGCGTACTCAGAGGGGGTGATGGCCTGGAGCATCTTGAGGTCCATGCGTCCGGATCACCGGCCCTTGCCCGTGCCGCCGGCGGCGGACGTGTCCTCGGAGCGGACCTTCAGCCCAGCGATCTCGGTCTTGATGGTCTCATCGGTCTTGAGCTGGTCATTCCCCACTTTGTCCAGCACGCAGGCGAGCCCGTTGCACAGCTCGCTGATGTCCTTCACGCGGCGTTCCCAGGAGTCGTACACGCTCTTTTGGGCTGCCGCGGTTGAACAGCCGGAGCCCTTGCCGAGCCCTGTCGTGCCGTGCTCCAGCTTCGTCAGCGCCTTGCTGGCGTTGTCCCGCAGGTCCCCCACGCCCTGGCCAGCCGTAGACCACGCCTTCTTGTCGGACCGGAGCCTGCCGGAAGCGCCGCTACCGCTCGAAGTCGTGCCGTTCTGGTCGCCGGGCAGTTGGTTGAGCTGCATCCGTGTGGAGTGCCGTTCGGCCGCAGCCGTCTTGAGCTGCTCCCACTCGTCCCACGCCATGCGTGGCCCTCCCCGTGTCTCGCCGTACGCCCGCCGAGATCCTGTGAACGCGCGACCGCAACGCTGCGGTGGTCGAGAAGCACAGTAGTAACGCTGCGTCGAGCGACCCATCCGTATCGGCCACCAGCCCGTCTGAGTACGCGTACTCAGACGGCACCCGGTCATCGATCGGACGCGGGCAAGCTGTTGGGCGGAAGGCGAGGGTGTTTACGGCGGGGCTGCGGATCCTGGGGCTCCGTAGAGCGGGCGACTGGCCGGGTCTTGGAACGGGCGTTGGAAGTGGTGCTGTGGTCGTCGGACGCCTGCGGGCGACGGCGGCAATCGCTGATCGCGGCTCCGAGGAGTACGACGGCTCCGACGCCCAAGTGGCGAGTGCGCCAGCCTCGACTTCTTGCCCTTCTTCGACACCCGCAGTGGGGCCCACCGCATCACGAGAGCCAGCAAGACGGTGCGCCCCCCGACGGCTGCGCCAATGCAGGACATGGTCCAGAACCCACCGAGCCATGGGTTCGCCCAGTCGACGCAGGAGGCGGGCCCCGCTCCCTCCGTTCCCTGGTACGGCGGGCGCCTTCACGGTGAGCGCACAGCACCACCAGATGATAATCGCGACCATAGGCGCAAAGGACTCTATGCATTGAGATTTGGCTGAATACCACTTCTTCGGCCGGGGCGAGCGATAGCCACCCGAGACCACGACTCGGCGCCACAGCCCACGTAGGCAGCAGCGGGCCTCCTCGGATCCGGCTCGAAGCGATCAAGCCATTCCATGACTTCCGCATTCGCGCCCTCCTCCTGCCTTCGCACTCGCCGGACTGCGAGATGCGCCCGAATCGTGCACTCCTCGTCGCCGCCCTGCCGCCACGCCCACGCCCACGCCCGGGGGTTTCGGTGGCGCCTGACGTGCTGCCGGGGTCTGGAGGGCAGTGCAGGGGAACACAGTCCGGTGAGCCGGGGATTGAGTTCGTGTTCGCCGTCGCGTCGAAGGGTTCACCCATGCCGGCGCCGGCCTCGTCCAGGGCGTCGATGTCGAGATCGGCGGGGTGACCTTCGTCGGTACCGGCCATGTCTTCCTGGTCTACCGGTCTACCGGTCTACCGGTCCTCCGGTCTCCCGGTCCTCCGGTCTTCCCGGTCTCCCGGTCTTCCCGGCGTGCCCGGCGTGCCCGAGCCCCGTCGGAGCCCCGTCGGAGCGCCGCCGGAGCGCCGAGCCAGGCAGCGGGTGTGACTGGGATGTGTTCAGGCCGGGCCAAGGCGGGCTGGCCGGATGCCGCCGCCCTCGTTCGGCCGGCGCTGTCACCGCAGGCATCTTCATGCCAGAGTCACCGTGCCGACGCACAGACAGCGATCACCCAAAAGCAAGGAGTGGCGCATGCAGGGCGGGGGATCCCAGTGGCGACTCGCAGTGCCCACGGGGGGTGACACACTCCGGCAGGAGCGTCTCACGAGGGACCTGTACGACACGCTGCGGACGGCAGACGGTCTGGCTGTCGGCTTCAGTGACGAAGAGGAACCCGCTGAGCCTGGTCACAAGGGCGTGGGCGCGGGCGAGGTGGCCCTCTGGGCGGCCACGACCACCGCCGTTGCCCGCCCGGCGTCTAAAGTCCTGATCACGCTGATCAAGGAGTGGTGCGCCAAAGAACGGCATCGCAAGGTCGAGGTCACCTACGGGGGCCGCTCCCTGAGGATCACAGGGCGCCCGGACGCCGCGCAGGAGCGGATGGTCCAGGAATTCCTGGACCGGGCCGACAGCGGCGACAGTGCCGTACCGGAGGATGGCGAAGCGTGACCCGCCTGCACAAACGCCGTGCCCTGCTGATCGGCAACGAGCACTACGACGACGGCCACTTCGCACCGCTGCCCTCCACCCGGGCGGACGTCTGGGGGCTCAACCAGGTGCTGCGGCACCGCAACATCGGCTCCTTCGTCTCCGTCCGGACCATGTCCGATCTGACGGCCGACGACATGCGGCTGGCCATCGGCGAGTTCCTGACGGAATGCGACGAGGACGAACTGGCGCTGCTGTACGTCTCCGGGCACGGGGTGCGACGAGTCCGGGACGGCGGCGAGTTCCATTTCGTCGCCAGGGACACCGACTTCGACAGGGTGGCCGAGACCAGTGTGAGCGCCGGCTTCGTCAATGAGCTGCTGGAACAGTGCTGCGCCCCGCAGAAGGTCGTGATGATCGACTGTTGCCGCAGCGGCGGCTTCGCTGTAGGCCTGCGCACCTCGGACCGGCAGCCGGGCGGTTCCGTGGCGAAGTCCGGCGAGCAGGCCCTGCTGACCAGCAGAGGCGTGTACGTCCTGTCGTCGTCACGAGCCGGCGAGGACTCGTACGCGGATGCGGGCGGGGGCGTCGACGTGAGTCCGTCGGCGTTCACGGCCGAGGTGATCGAGGCGCTGCGCACGGGCAAGGTCAGCAAGGACGGCAGCAGTGAAATATCGGTCGACGACCTGTTCCACTACGTCAACCGGCGCATGCGCGCCCAGGGTGGCCGCCAGGTACCGGTGCACTCCGCGCACGGCGTCGACGACCGCATCGTCATCGCGGCCTGCCCGCTCGGCAGGGCCCCGATCCTGGAGCCGCTGAGTCACCGACCGCGCCTGGTCGCCGAGGAGCCGCCGCAACTCCAGGCCGCCAAGTCCGCGCACTCCCAGCCGACTTGGCCCGATCTCTTCGAGTACTACAAAGAGTGCGTGCTGGCCGACGACACCGAGACGCCGCTGCTGGAAGTAGGCGATCACAACACGTCCTACGTCTGCCTGAACGGAACGGAACGCTTCCTGTCGGGCGATGTCGACACCGACGGTTGTGTCGCGGTTCCCGCGGAGGCGGCCACACTCGTCGAATCCGCGGCGGAGCAGGACGCCGAGCTCTGGGCCGGCTACCCCGCCGTGGTCCTGACGGGACCGCGCGCCGGGCGCTCCTGGCGGCATCCCAGGTTCGCTCCTCTGCTGATACGCCGCGTCGAGATCGTCCAAGGGCAGGGCGAGGTGCGGCTGAAACCCTACGGCCCTGTCCAGCCGCATCCTCGGTTGGCCCTCGACTGGCTCGGCGAGGAGGAGGCCGCCCAGCTCGCCGACACGTTTCAGCCCTCCTGGCACCGCGGCCAGCACGACCGTATGGCAGTGGAGGCAGGCAACCTCCTGGCGCAGGACTTCGAGCTGCCCTGCGTGCAGGAACTCCGCCCCGACCAGCTCGCGGACCGCATCGACATCCACACTCCGGGTCACGGCGCCCGCAACACCGCGGTCCTCTTCACGGCCCTGCCCGAAACCGGCTTCACAAAGCGACTGCTCGACGACTTCGCGGACATCGGGAAGAACACCCACAAGATCGAGGACACCGCTCTCGCCGCCCTCGCGCCAGACGCCTCGCAGCGCACGCGTGCACACGCCCTGAGGGACCCCGAGCCGACGCATCTGGTGACACCGCTGCCGTGCAACGAGGCCCAGGCGGCAGTGATCAGGTCCGCCATGACCCGCCGGCTGACCGTGGCCACGGGCCCACCCGGCACGGGCAAGAGCCAGCTGGTGGCCAACCTCGTCGCCACCGCCGTCACCAGCGGCCAGACCGTCCTGGTGGCGTCCACGAACAACGAGGCCGTGGACGAGGTCTGGCGCCGCTGCGAGAAGCTGGTGCCCGGCAGCGTCGTACGTACGGGCTCGGCCCGCAAGAACGCAAAGAGCTACGCGGAAGAAGAGGCCGCGACCCTGCACGAGCTGCACACGGTCGCGGAGCCCTCTGCCAACGTGGCCACCGCGACCATGGACGTCGAGGTGGCGGCCGACCGTCTCGCACGTGTCCGGCACGGCCTCGCGCACATCGCGACGACGGAGCGGCATCTGCACCGGGCCGGCGAAGCACGCGAGGAGCATGCCGGGCAGCTCAGCACCTCCGTCACCGAACTCCTCGATCTGCTCGGCGGCTTGGCGCGGCCGAAGGAGACGGAGGAGAAGGCCGGCCGCCTGGCCCGCGCATGGTTTCTCGGACCGTGGCGCCGCACCCGCTTCCTGCGCAGGCACGGCTTGGGCGCATACGACGGCGACCGCGTCGAAGGCTGCCTCGCGCTCGCCGGCTTCGCCGCCGCCGAGGCGGACTGGCGCGGCCTCCACGGGCAGGTGGCCTCCGCGGACGACTCAGCGCTGGCACAGGCCCTGCACGATGCCGAGGTCGCGGTACAGGCCGCATCACGCACCCTTCTCGCCGGCACGGTGCAGGCCAATGCCCGGACCGGGCGCCGCCGCATCCTCGACCTGCTGCGCGCCCGGGACAGCAGTCGCAGCGACTGGCCGAATGTGCGGGAAGTCCTGGGTCGTGCACATGGGAAAAGGGACAAACCTGCGGTGGCGGGCTGGGCCGTGACCAGCCTCTCCGCCCGACGCTTCCCGCTCGGCCCGGCCGTGTTCGACCTCGTCGTCATCGACGAGGCCAGCCAGTGCGCCATCCCGCACGTCCTGCCGCTGCTCTTCCGCGCCCGGCGCGCCTTGGTCATCGGCGACGCCATGCAGCTCGCGCACATCGCGGAGACCAGCCCGGAACGCGAGGCCCTCATCCGGGGCAGGATCGGGCTGCGGCCGGAATGGCTGGAGAAGCATCGCCTTGCCTACCGGCGTCATTCCGCCTTCCACGCCGCGGAGAGGTCCTTCGGCGGCACCCGGCTCCTCGACGAGCACTTCCGCTGCCACCCGCACATCGCCGCGATCTCCAACGGCCTTTTCTACGATGGCGACCTGACCGTCCTCACCGACACCCGCGGCCGGCCGGCCCTGCCGCGTCCCGCGGTCATCTGGACGCACGTGCCCGGACGGGCCGCTCGCCCCCCGTACGGCGGTTCCTGGGTCAACGAGGACGAGATGGAAAAGGTGGACGCCAGCGTCCGGTATCTGCTGGAGCAGCTGCCGCCGGAGGCCACCATCGGCGTCGTCACCCCCTTCAGGGCGCAGGCCGACGCACTGCGCAACCGGTTGAGCCGGTACGGCGAGGAGCGCCTGCGTGTCGGCACGGTGCACACCTTCCAGGGCGGTGAACGCGACGTCATGGTGTTCTCCCTCGTCGCCGGTGAGGGCATGCACCCCGGTGCGGTCGAATGGGTGGCCGGCCAGCTGAACCTCTGGAACGTCGCCATCACGCGGGCACGCAGCCACCTCGTCGTGGTGGGGGACAAGGACCTCTGGCGGAAGCGCAGAGGCATGGCCGCCGCGCTGCTGGACGCCGCGGACCACGATGGCGCACATCCTCGTGACGAGGACGGGGATCCCCTGCTCAAGCGCCTCTACCAGGCACTCTCCCGGCAGTCAGGAGCCACGGTCACGTTGGGCGAGAGCGTGTACGAGCATCCCGCCGATGCCCTGGTGCGAGGTGTCGAAGGCACCGCGCCCAGGGCCGTACTGCTCGATCGGGGCCCCCAGGACGGCGTCGACGCGGCGCGTCACCTGCGGCTGATGCTGCACCGCCGGAACCTGCTGGGCAGTGGGAAAGAGGGCGAAGAAGCCACCCGCTGGCCTGCGTGGAGGCTCTACGACACCGACGGAGGCTGACAAGGGAGGCTGCCGGTGGCCGGATCAGGTGGTCTCAGCGTTGGGTTATGCCGAGCAACGGAAGAACGGCGTCCAGGTGCGGGACGTTCAGGGTGGCCGGTGCTGCCGAGCGGACCGTGGGTTTGGCGTTGAAGGCCACGCCCAGGCCGGCCGCGGTGAGCATGTCGAGGTCATTGGCGCCGTCGCCGATCGCCACGGTGCGGGACAGCGGGACGCAGGCCTCGTGCGCGTAGCGCCGCAGCAGACGTGCCTTGGCCGCACGGTCGACGATGTCGCCGACCAGCCGCCCGGTGAAGCGGCCGTCCGCCACCTCAAGGGTGTTGGCGGCGGCGAAGTCGAGGTCCAGGAGTTCCGCGAGGTGGTCGGTCACCTGGGTGAAGCCGCCGGACACCACACCGACCCGGTGGCCGAGTCGCCGCAGGCTGCGCACCAGGGTCCGGGCGCCGGGCGTCAGCCGTATCTCGGAGCACACCTGGTCCACCACCGAGGCGTCGAGGCCGGCGAGGAGGGCCACTCGCGCGCGCAGTGACCGGGCGAAGTCGAGTTCTCCGCGCATGGCCGCCTCGGTCACCTCCGCGACCTGCGGGCCGCATCCCGCATGGCGGGCGAAGAGGTCGACGACCTCGTCCTGGATGAGTGTCGAGTCCACGTCCAGCACGACGAGGCGGCGGTCGTCGGGGGAGCAAGGACCGGCTGCGTGCGTCGTGTGCTCCACGCGCTCTACGGCCAGGCCCGCGCCCTCCTGACCGGCGAAGGGGGCCAGTGCGGCGCGCAGCGTGCCCGTGTCCGTGCCGGACACGACGAACTCGACCGCGGACACGGGTGCGGTGGCGGGCCCGGTCAGCGGGGTGATGCCATCGAGACGACCGCCGGCGCCGGTGATCTGGCGGCAGATCGCGGCTGTGGTGCTCGCGCTGAGCCGCTGGGCCACGACGGTGGCGCGGCACCGTGGCGTGCGCGGCGTCGGCGGGCCCGGCGGGATCCCGTGGCCGGAGGACACCTCGGCATACAGTTCGCGGGCCGTCGCCCAGTCCCGCACGGCCGTGCGCAGGAGTCCCTCGGCGTCCGTCCGTACGGTCAGGACGCGTGCGGTCAGGGCGACGTGCTCGCGGGTACGCACCTTCTCGAGGTTCATGACGGTGGTGCCGAACGCGGCCAGTCTGCTGAACAGGCTTGCGGTCATGTCGGGTTGGTCCCGGCCGAAGACACTGACGAGCAGGGTGGACCCGGTCTGGGTGCCGCCGTTCGGCGACATGGGCTCGGTGATGAGGTCTGACACGGGCTTGTCGTCCTCGCGATCGAGGTCAGGCCGCCGCGGCCGGCCGCGCGGCGAGACGGCGGGCGGGGTGACGGGAGGCCGGGTGGCGGTGGTGGTGGTCGGCGAAGGCGCGGGCGGCCACGTCGACGAAGCGCCGCGCGAGCGGGTCGGCACCCTGCACCGGGTGGACGAGTGACAAGGGCACCGTCGGCGCGCCGTAGAGCGGGATGAACCGTACGGCGGGGTGCAGCCGACGACGCAGTACCAGCTCGGGGGCCACGCCGATGCCCCGGCCCGCCGCGACGAGTTCGAGCCACTCGTCGAAGTTGCTGCAGGAGACCGTCACCGACGGACGGTTGTCCTCCGGCCAGTCCTCCGTGGTGGTGATGCCGCTCACCGTGTTCATCACCAGGGGCTGAGCGGTGAGTTCGGCCCAGGCCAGCCGCTTCCGCCGGGCCAGGAGCGAGCTGATCGGCACCGCCGCGACCTGGCCCTCCTCCCCGAGCCGCACCACCCGCATGCCCTGCGTTCCGGGGTCGCCGCGCAGCAGCGCCACGTCGACGACACCACGGCCGACCCCGGCCAGCCGCTCGTCGTTGCGCACCAGCGAAACGGGAACGCCGGTCTCCGACTCGAACCGCGCCATGGCCTCCTGCACCCAGCCGTCGGGCAGCAGCCAGGTGAACCCCAGCCGCAGCACCGCGTCGCCGGTGTGGCGGGACAGCGCGAGCTCCAGACGAGGGATGAGTTCGTGCAGCTCGGCGCGGAGTTTCTGACCGGCGGGGCTGAGCCGTACCATCCTGGTCGTGCGGTCCAACAGGCGGACGTTCATGGCCTGTTCGAGGCGGACGACGCTCCGCGTGAGACTGGGTTGAGTGGTCCCGAGCGTCGCGGCCGCCTGGGTGAAGCTGAGCGATTCGGAGACCGCGAGGAAGGCTCGCAGATGGCGGATCCCCACATCCGTCCAGGCCAACGTCAACTCCTTGTCCTTGTGGGTGCGATGAGTTCCGTGATGGCGCAGATGACCCAAGGAGACTAGGAGCCGGACAGGGACGCGGGACGGCTTCCACTTCCAAAGATTCCCGCCGTACTTCCCTGTGGGCGTGCGAGGTGTCCTCGGCGGTACGTCCTTCGGGTACGTCCATACGTCTTCGGAAGCAGCGAGTGGGGGCCCGGTGCGGTGGCGCGGATACTCTCCGG
>NZ_JAJHNP010000020.1 GCF_020819595.1 Streptomyces barringtoniae | reverse complement strand
ACGTGGCGCGGGACGGCAGGCAGGTCGAGTGGCAGACCGGCCCGGTGGTCTGGGGAACCCCGGGCACCAACGGGCAGCACGCCTACTACCAGCTGATCCACCAGGGCACCAAGCTCATCCCGGCGGACTTCATCGGCTTCGCCGAGCCGGTGGCCGAGCTGAGCGGTGAACTCAAGGCGCAGCACGACCTGTTGATGGCCAACTTCTTCGCCCAGACCCAGGCGCTGGCCTTCGGGAAGACTGCCGAGGAGGTCCGTGCGGAGGGCGTGCCGGAGGAGCTGGTGGCGCACAAGACCTTCCAGGGCGACCGGCCGACGACGACCATCCTGGCGAAGGAACTGACGCCCTCCGTCCTCGGCCAGCTGGTCGCGCTCTACGAACACAAGGTGTTCGTGCAGGGCGCCGTGTGGCACATCGACTCCTTCGACCAGTGGGGCGTGGAGCTGGGCAAGGTACTGGCCAAGCGGGTCGAGCCTGCGCTCACCGAGGGCGCCGAGGTCGAGGGCCTCGACGCGTCGACGAAGGCACTCGTCGCCAAGTACCGGGAACTGCGCGGCCGTAGCTGACGGGGCGGCACACGGGAGCCGGACGCGGCCCGGACCTTCCGGGGGACGGGTCCGCCGGTTCCCGTAGACTCCCCGACGATCATGTGAGTCACGACTCGGGGGAGTACGCGGTGGCCGCTGGGCGGGGGAGCCGTACCGGATACGCGGAGCGCGGGCGGAACTGTCTGAAGGCGCATCACGCCGCCTGGGCGGTGTTCCACCCCGCGTGGATACCCGAACCGCTCGATCCGTCGGTGGAGCAGCTCAAGCGGATCCGCGTCGCCGCCGGCACCGTCGCGGCGGTCGGTGTCTACACCTTCGTCGAGGGCGGCTTCGCCCCCGAGGAGATGCTGCAGAACCTGCTGATCGCCTCGGGCGTCCTGCTGTTCGTCACCCCGCTCACCGTCGGCGTGATGCTCTGGATGTGGCGGCGCACCGGCAGCCTGCGCCCGCTGCGCCCCGCGCTGCTGAGGGCCCTGGGGCTGTTGCTGACCTTCGTGGGCTCGGTCGTCACGACCGTCCTGTTGCTGCAGAACGCCAATGCCCTGGCCGGCGGCCTGCTGATCATCCCGGTGGGCCTGGTGACGCTGTGGATGGTCTGGTTCGTCGGCGCCGGAGCCCTCCGGATCAACGGGAACTTCTTCGGCACGGCGGCCGTGCACCGCTGTCTCCCGCCGCTGCTGGCCACGGTCACCAGCTGGCTGATGGCCCTGCCCGACCTCCTCACCGGTGACCTGCACGGCCTTGGACTGATGCTGGGCATCGTGTTCATCCTCGGCGCCCCCGTGACGGTCACGGCCATCGCGCTGTACGAGATGGCCCTGCTCAAGCGGAGACACGGCATCCGGCTGACCGCCCACCCGGCAGCGCGCGCACCCCAGGGGCCGTACAACAGCCGCCAGCCGTACGGCCGTTGAGCGCCCCGGGAGCTCCGGTCAGGCCACCGCGCTCAGCGTGTCCGCGAGGCGGCTGCGTGCCGCGCGGGCCGCGGGCAGCGCCGCCAGCGCGGCCGCCCCGAGCACGGCGGCGGCGCCCAGCGCGAGCAGCAGTCCGGGTGAGGGGGTCTGGGCGATCCCGGCGCCGATGCCGCTGGAGCTGCCCTGGGCGTCGATCAGCCGGCGGCCCAGAGGCAGTCCCAGCGCCGTGCCGGCGATCACCGCGGCCAGGGCCGTACAGCTCGCCGCCGTGACGGTGATCGCGGTGATCTGCCGCGGCGACATGCCGATCGCCTTCAGCGCCAGCACGTCCCGCTCGCTCTCCCGGACGCTGCCGCCGATGCCGGTGAGCAGCTCGACCAGCCCGATCAGGGCCAGTACGGCGATCAGCCCGGCGACGACCGCGCGCAGCGGGGACAGGCCGTCGGCCGGGTTCGTCGCCGTGTGCACGTCGAGGTGGCCGTGGCCGGCCCGGGCCAGTGCGGCGGCCACGCGCTGCGGCTCGGTGCCGGGGCGCAGGCGCAGCTCGTAGAAGGCGGGGGTCAGCCCGGGGTCGTTCTCGCGGAGGGTGTCCAGGGAGGTGGTCACGACCCGGCCGGCGTTCTGCGGCTCGATGCTGCGGCCCACGATGTGCAGGATCTGCGGCCGGTCGCCCACCGTCATGCGCACCCAGTCACCGACCCGGGCGTGCAGCAGGTCCAGCAGGCCCTGTCCGGCCACCGCCTCGTCGGGTCCCTGTGCGGCCCGGCCTTCGGCGAGGGCGTAGGGGTAGGGCTCGGCGCGGGTGCCGACGCCGCGCAGCGCGATGGTGCCGGTCTGGCCGGGGACCAGCGCGGCGACCTCGACCCCGGGATAGGCGGCGGCGACCCGGTGATCGCCGGTGAGCAGCGCCCGTACGGCGGACGTGTCCATGGCACCGTCGGAGCGGACCGACAGGGACGTCGGCAGACCCATGCGGTCCGGGCTGTTGTGGAAGCGGTCGATCGTGGTCCAGGCGCTGAGCGCCACCACGATGAGCAGCAGCGGCAGCGTCAGCCGGGCCACGGTGGCCAGCGACCGGCCGCGCCCCGCGAACGCCTTGTGACAGCCGAGGACCAGCGCGGCCGGCAGCCGCAGCCCGAGCGCCCGCCGGGCAAGGCCGGTCAGCCGCCCGCCGGCCGGTGCGGTCCGGCGGGGCACCGGAACCGGTGGCACCCGCCCGGCCCGCCACGCCGCGAGTCCCGTGGTCAGGCCGATGAACAGCACCGCACCCACGGGCACCACGAACAGCGCCACGGTGTGCCCGGGCAGCCCCTGCCACAGGCCCACGGCGTCACCGAGCCGGCCGGGGATCGTTCTGCCCAGGGCTTCGGTGAGCGCCGCGGCGGCCACCGAGCCGAGCAGCGCGTACGCCAGATGCTGGAGCAGGAAGATCCGGACGACCTGGCCGGGTGTGAAGCCGATCGCCTTCAGTACCGAGATGTCCCGCAGATGCCCCCGGATGCGGGTGGCGATCGCCCCGTGCACAGCGAAACCGGCGGCGATCAGGGCGCCCAGACCGAACAGGCCGAGCACCTGGCCCAGCAGCCGGTTGTCGCCCTGGGCCGCGGCGCGCGCCTGCTGCCAGGTGGAGACCTCGCCGACCGCGCCTGCGCCCAGCACCGTGACGGCCCGCTGCACCGCGTAGTCCGTGTCGCCCGGGTCGGCGAGGCGCAGCCCGATCACCTGGCCGCCCGGAGCGTGCACGGCTGAGGGCAGGGCCCACACCAGGCCCGGCTGCTCGCCCGGGCTGTAGCGGGGCTCGGCACTGTCCGCGATGCCCTCGACGGTCAGGGAGCGGGCGGTACCGGGCAGGGTGAGGGTGTCCCCGGGCTCGGCCAGCAGCGCCCGGGCCAGGCTGCTCTCCAGCACCACGCCGTCCGGTTCGGCCGGATCCAGCCAGTGCCCGGCCGCGAGCAGCGGCCGGCCGACGGAGGGCAGCTGCGGGGTGCCGCGCAGTTCGACGGAGGCGCGGGTGCCGCGTACGGCGACGGTGGCGGACTCGGTGCGGTAGGGGCCGGCCACGGACTCGACACCGCCCAGGCGGGACAGCCCGCGGGCGTCGGCCGACGGCACGGTGTGGATCCACACATGCGCGCCGCGGGCCTGTGTGAACACGCGCTGCCAGGGGTTGGTCGCGTACCCGAACAGGGCGGTGGCCAGCAGCAGCGAGACGACGATCCCGGCGGTGGCCAGCACGAGGAACAGCGCCTCGCCACGGTGGGTGCGCAGATCGGAGTGCGCCCAGCGCAGGGTGGCTCGTACGTCCCGGAGATTCAGCACCGTCAGTCCCTCAGCTCCAGCACACCGGAGATGCCGCCACGCCGGGGCGGCGGGGTGCCGTCCAGGGCGGCGTCGTCGGCTATCCGGCCGTCGAAGAAGCTGATCACGCGGTCGGCGGCGCTCGCCAGCCGGGCGTCATGCGTCACCAGCACGATGGTCTGGCCGCGTCCGTGGAAGCGGGACAGCAGCCGCATGACCTCGCGCGTGCCCTTGCTGTCCAGGCTGCCGGCGGGTTCGTCGGCCAGCAGCAGCGGGGGATGGTTGACCAGGGCCCGGGCGAGCGCGACCCGCTGCTGTTCGCCGCCGGACAGCTCGCCCGGCATGCTGCGCTCCTTGCCCGTGAGCCCCAGCTCGGCCAGCAGCTCCTCGCGCTCGGCGCGGGCCTTCTTCGGCGGGACGCCGGCGAGCAGGGCGGGCAGTTCGACGTTGTCGGCGACCGAGAGGTTCGACACCAGGTTGAAGAACTGGAACACGATCCCGATGGCCTTGCGGCGTTCCACTGCCCAGCGCGCCTCGCCGAAGGAGTCCGTGCACCGGCCGTCCAGCCAGATGCTGCCCTCGTCCGGCCGCTGGAGCCCGCCGAGCAGATGCAGCAGGGTCGACTTGCCGGCCCCGGACGGACCGGTGATCGCCACGAACTCGCCCCGTCGCACGCTCAGGTCGACCCCGCGGACGGCGTGCGCGGGGGCGCCCTCGCCGTGGTGGGTCTTCACCAGCCCGTCGGCCCGGAGCACCGGAACCTGGTCCTCGCTCATTCCAGTTCCTCCTGGCACCGCTCCAGCCAGTCGAGGTCGGCCTGCAGGTGCAGCATCGCGCCCTCGATGAGCAGCAGGGCGACGCGGTTGTCGCGGTTCTCGGCCGCGGCCAGCTTCGACAGGTTGCGCATGGTGTTCAGGTACTGGCGCCGCTGCCTGTTGATGAGGGCGATCTGGTCGGCGAGACCGGTCTGCGGGGCGAGGGCGAGTTTCATGAAGAACTCGTCCCGCACCCGCGGCTCGTCCTCGGTCTCCTCGAACCAGGCGTGCAGCGCCTCGCGCCCGGCGTCGGTGAGGTGGTAGACCTTCTTGTTGGGCCGGCTGGACTGTTCGACGTCCTCGCCCTCGATCAGTCCCGACTTCTCGAGGCGGCCGAGGGTGACGTATATCTGGCCGACGTTGGGCTGAGGGTACGCGGAGCCCAGCAGTTGCTCAAGGTCCTGCTTGAGCTCGTAGCCGTGGGCCGGGCCGCGGGCGAGGAGTGCCAGGAGGGGCAGGCGCACTCGTGCTGTCCTCCTGTCCTCTCACAATGTGCTCCAGGCCCTAGTATCGCCCATACCTAACAGGTATACATGGCCTCTGACTCCCGGGCGAGGGTGCCCGGAGCCGTGTGTACGTGTCAGGGAGGAACCTATGCGGTGGATACGCGCCGCCGGTAGGGGCCTCCTCGTTCTCGCCGTGATCCTCACCGGGTACGTCGCCTCCGGCGCGCACGCCGACGAGGACGCGGGCGACGGCCGCGGCCCGCTCACCCTGGCCACTGCCGGCGACCTCACGGGCTATCTCGCCCCGCTGCTGCAGGGCTGGAACCGCACCCATCCCGGCGAGAAGGTCACCCTCGTCGAGCTGCCCGACTCCGCCGACGAGACCCATGCGCAGATGACCACCGACCTGCGCGGCGGCGACCGGGGCCGGTTCGACGTCCTCAACATCGACGTCAACTGGACCTCGGAGTTCGCCGCGGCAGGCTGGATCCGCCCGCTGCCGCCGGACCGCTTCCCGCTGAAGAGCTTCCTGCCGCCGGTCGTGGACACGGCCACCTACGACGGCCGCCTGTACGCCGTCCCATACGTCACGAATGCCGGACTTCTCCTGTACCGCAAGGACATCCTCGCGAAGGAGGGCGTGCCGCCGCCGCGCACCTGGGCCGAGCTGGAGCACGATGCGAAGACCATCGCGCCGAAGTACGGGCTCGGCGGTTACGCGGGCCAGTTCCTGCCCTACGAGGGCCTCACCGTGAACGCGGCCGAGGCCGTCTACTCGGCGGGCGGCACGATCCTCGGCGACGAGGGCACCCGGGTCACCGTCGACTCCTCCGCCGCCCGCGAGGGCATCGGCTTCCTCGCCCGCGGCGTCCGCGAGGGCTGGATACCGAAGGCCGCGCTGACGTACAAGGAGGAGGAGTCCAAGCAGGCCTTCCAGGACGGCAGGCTGCTCTTCCTGCGCAACTGGCCCTATGCCTACGCCGTCGCCTCCGCCAGGGGCTCCAAGGTCGCCGGGAAGATCGGCGCCGTACCGCTGCCCGGACCCGACGGGCCGGGGACCAGTGTGCTCGGCGGCTCCAACCTGGCCGTCAACTCCCATACGTCGCACCCCGATTCGGCCGCCCGGCTGATCGCCTACCTCACCAGCGCGCCCGTCCAGCGCCAGGTGCTCACCCGGGGCGCGCTGCCTCCCGTACGTGCCGCGCTCTACGAGGACCCCGGACTCGTACGGCGGTTCCCCTATCTGCCGACCCTGCGCACCGCCGTGCTCACCGCCCGGCCGCGCCCCAAGAGCCCGCACTACGACCAGGTCAGCCTGGTGGTGCAGGCCGTGATGCAGGACGCGCTCAGCGGGCGGGAGACGCCCGAACAGGCCGTGCGCAGGCTCGCGCGCGAGCTCGACGCGATCGCCCGCCGATAGTTACTTGTTAAGTAACGCGCAGATCTCATCTCGGTGCACGATGACCGGTTAAGTCCGAATTTGCGCCCTCAACTCACCAGTAGCTTCCGTTCTTTTCGTTGACACCCTCACGACACGCCTACCTAACATGCATGCATGCTGAGTAAGTACCACTGGTGGCGTGACGCGGTGATCTACCAGGTCTACGTCCGCAGCTTTCTCGACAGCACCGGCGACGGAGTCGGCGATCTGGCCGGCGTCCGGGCCGGGCTGCCGTACCTGAAGAAGCTGGGCGTCGACGGGATCTGGCTGAGCCCGTTCTATCCCTCGCCGCAGCACGACCACGGCTACGACGTGGCCGACTACTGCGGGGTCGACCCGCTCTTCGGCGACCTCGCCGAGTTCGACCTGCTGATGGCCGCCGCGCACCGGCTCGGCATCAAGGTGCTCCTGGACATCGTCCCCAACCACTGCTCCAGCGAGCACCCGTGGTTCCGCGAGGCGCTGGACGGCGAGCCCGGCAGCCCCGCCCGCGCCCGCTTCCACTTCGCCGACGGCCGCGGCCCGGACGGCGGCGAGCCGCCCAACAACTGGCACGCCATGTTCGGCGGCCCCGCCTGGACCAGGGTCGCCGACGGCCAGTGGTACCTGCACATGTTCACGCCGGAGCAGCCCGACTGGAACTGGCGCACACCCGAGGTCGCCGCCGAGTTCGACCGCGTCCTGCGCTTCTGGCTGGACCGGGGCGTCGACGGCTTCCGCATCGACGTCGCGGCCGGCCTCTACAAGCACCCCGCACTGCCCGACTCCGACGACCCCGAGGCCGACGCCCGCACCCGCGACTCGGTCAACCCGCTCGCCTGGAACCAGCCCGAGGTGCACGAGGTGTGGCGGCGGTGGCGCGCGACGTGCGAGGAGTACACCGCACGCGACGGGCGCGAACGCCTCCTCGTCGGCGAGGTCTCCGTCCCCACCGCCCGCGAACACGCCCTGTACGTCCGCCCGGACGAACTCCACCAGGCCTTCTTCTTCGACCTGCTCGGCGCCCCCTGGGACGCCGACGCCTTCCGCAAGGTCATCTCCGAGGCCATGCAGGACATCGCCGGCACCGGCTCCACGGTCACCTGGGTCCTCAACAACCACGACCAGGTCCGCACCGTCACCCGCTACGGCGAACCGGCCCCCGAGGGCAGCGGTCTCGGCGCCGCGCGTGCCCGCGCCGCCGCGCTGCTCATGCTGGCCCTGCCCGGAGCCGCGTACATCTACCAGGGCGAGGAACTCGGCCTGCCCGAGGTCGTCGACCTGCCCGACGACGTCCTCACCGACCCGATATTCCGCCGCACCGGAAGCCGTGCCCGCATCCGGGACGGCTGCCGGGTGCCGCTGCCCTGGTCCGGGCAGGCCTCGCCGTTCGGCTTCACCTCCGGCGTCGACGGTGTGAAGCCCTGGCTGCCGCAGCCGGAGTACTTCGCCGAGTACGCCACCGACCGCGCCCTCGCCGACACCCGCTCCTTCTGGCACCTGTACCGCGACGGCCTCCAACTGCGAGCCGCCCTGCCCCAGTTGGGCGAGGGCACGCTCCACTGGCTGGACACCGCGCCCGGCGTCCTCGCCTTCACCCGTGGCGACGGCCTGGTCTGCGCCGTCAACTTCGGTACGGCCCCCACGCCCGCCCCGGTCTCCGGCACCCCCCTGCTCTCCAGCGGCCCCTGTCCGGCGGGCGTCCTGCCCGGCGCCACGGCCGCCTGGTGGCTCACCGACCTGTGATCAACCACCTCTCGAAGGGACATCGACGATGATGCGACGACGTACCACCCTGCTCACCGGCTGCACGGCCCTCGCCCTGGCGCTCGGCGCGACCGCCTGCGGCGGCGGGCCCGTCTCGGCCGGCGGCGGCGACAAGGCGCTCAGCGGCCAGACCGTCACCGTGGCCGGCGTCTGGACCGGCAGCGAGCAGAAGAACTTCCAGAAGGTCCTGGACGCGTTCACCGCGAAGACCGGCGCCAAGACGCAGTTCATCTCCACCGGCGACAACGTCTCCACCGTCGTCGGCAGCAAGATCGAGGGCGGCAACGCGCCCGACGTCGTGATGGTCCCGCAGGTCGGCGTCCTGCAGCAGTTCGCCAAGAAGGGCTGGCTCAGGCCGCTGTCCCCGACGGCCCAGCAGACGGTCACCGCCGACTACGCCCCCGTGTGGAAGAAGTACGGCAGCGTCGACGGCACCCTGTACGGCCTGTACTTCAAGGCCGCCCACAAGTCGACCGTCTGGTACAGCCCCGACGCGCTCACCCAGGCCGGGGTCAAGCCGCCCAAGACGTACGACGAGCTGCTGAAGGCCGGGCACACCGTCTCCGACTCCGGGCTCGCCGCCTTCGCTGTCGCCGGTGAGGACGGCTGGACCCTCACCGACTGGTTCGAGAACATCTACCTCTCCCAGGCCGGACCCGAGAAGTACGACGCCCTCGCCGCGCACAAGCTGAAGTGGACCGACCCGTCCGTCGTGAAGGCGCTCACCACCCTCGGCAAGCTGTTCAAGGACAAGCAGCTCGTCGCGGGCGGCCAGAAGGAGGCCCTGAACACCGACTTCCCGAGCTCGGTGGAGAAGGTGTTCGGGCCCAAGCCCGAGGCCGGCATGGTCTTCGAGGGCGACTTCGTGGCCGGCGTCGCGCACGACCAGTTCGGCAAGACCATCGGCAAGGACGCGAACTTCTTCCCGTTCCCGGCGGTCGACGGCGGTACGGCACCCGTCGTCAGCGGCGGTGACGCGGCCGTCGTACTGAAGGACGGCAAGAACGCCAAGGCCGGCATGAAGCTCCTGGAGTACCTGGCGAGCCCCGAGGCCGCTGCCGTGTGGGCGAAGGCGGGCGGCTTCCTGTCCCCGAACAAGAAGCTCGGCCTCGCCTCCTACAGCGACGACGTCACCCGCGCCACCGCCAAGTCCCTGATCGACGCGGGCGACTCGGTCCGCTTCGACATGTCCGACCAGGCCCCGGCTGCCTTCGGCGGCACCAAGGGCGCCGGCGAGTGGAAGCTGCTCCAGGACTTCCTGCGCGACCCGTCGGACCCGAAGGGCACCGCGGCGAAGCTGGAGTCCGCCGCGGCCCAGGCCTATCAGGGCTGACCGGCAGCGATCATGACCGCCACCACTCTTGTGAAACAGCAGGCGGGCCCGCGGGCCGCCGGCGAGGCGCGCGGGCGCCGCAGCCGGCGGCGCGCCCGGCTGATCGCCCTGCTCTTCGTCTTCCCCGCGCTGCTCCTGCTCGGCGCGCTCGTCGTCTACCCGGTGCTGTTCTCCGTCGGCCGCAGCTTCTTCGACGCCTCCGGCACCCGGTTCGTCGGCGGCGACAACTACGCCGAGATGTTCCGTGACCCGGCGACCCTGAAGGCCATCCGCAACACCGCCATCTGGGTGGTGGTGGCCCCGTCCCTGCTGACCGGCCTGGGGCTGATCCTGGCCGTCCTGGTCGAGAAGGTCCGCTGGGCCACCGCCTTCAAGCTCCTGCTCTTCATGCCGATGGCGGTGTCCTTCCTGGCCGCCGGCATCATCTTCCGGCTCGCCTACGACCAGGACCCGAACAAGGGCGTGCTGAACGCGGCCGTGGTATCCGTCCACGACGCCTTCGAGGGCACGTCGTCGTACCCGACGGCGCGCGGCCGCCAGGGCCTGCTCACCCAGGACCACGACGGCTCCTACCGTACGACCGCCGCCGCAGGCCACACGGTGACGCTGCCGATGGTCGGCGTACTGCCCAAGGACCTGCCGAAGGGAGCCGAACCCGCTGATGCGGCGGCCTCCCGCAAGGCAGGGCCCGGTGAACTGCGCGGTGTCGTCTACCTGGACTTCACCCCGGGCGGGGGCGGCAGGCAGGGCCGGGTCGACCCGAAGGAGAGCGGCCTGCCCGGCATGCAGGTCCAGGCGGTGCGCGACGGGCACACGGTCGCGAGCACGACCACCGCGGCCGACGGTTCCTTCCGCTTCTCCGGGCTGCGCGCGGGCTCGTACACGGTGAAACTGCCCGAGTCCAACTTCGCCCCGCCCTACCAGGGCGTGTCCTGGCTCGGCCCGACGCTGGTCACCCCGGCGATCATCGGCGCGTACCTGTGGATCTGGACCGGCTTCGCGATGGTGCTGATCGGCGCCGGCCTGTCGGCTCTGCCCCGGGACGCTCTGGAGGCGGCCCGGATGGACGGCGCGAACGAGTGGCAGATCTTCCGCCGGATCACCGTCCCGCTGCTGGCGCCCGTGCTCACCGTCGTCTTCGTGACCCTCGTCATCAACGTGATGAAGGTCTTCGACCTCGTCTACATCATCGCGCCCGGGCCGGTGCAGGAGGACGCCACGGTCCTCGCCACCCAGATGTGGCTCGTGTCCTTCGGCGGCGGCAACAACCAGGGCCTCGGCAGCGCGCTGGGCGTGCTGCTCCTGCTCCTGGTGATCCCGGCGATGGTCTTCAACGTCCGCCGCTTCCGAAGGAGCCAGCGATGAACTCGGCGATGAACGCGATCAGGCGGGGCCTGGGCAACGGCCTGGTGCAGGCCTTCCTGGTGGTGATCGGCCTGGTCTGGCTGACCCCGCTCGCGGGCCTGTTCGTGTCCTCCCTGCGCTCGGCGCAGGACACCGCGAAGGGCGGCTGGTGGACGACGCTCACCAGCCCCGGCCAGCTGTCCTTCGACAACTACTCGGCCCTGCTGAAGAACTCCGGCATGACGCAGGCCTTCTGGAACACGGTCCTGATCTCGGTGCCGGCCACGACGCTCGTCGTCGTCATCGCCGCCCTCGCCGGATACGCCTTCGCCTGGCTGGACTTCCCGCTGCGGGAGCCCCTCTTCCTGCTGGTGGTGGCCCTGTTGGTGGTGCCGGTGCAGATCGGGCTGCTGCCGGTGGCCAAACTCTTCGGCGCGCTGGGCCTGTTCGGCACGATCCCCGGGGTCGTCCTCTTCCACGTGGCGTACGGGCTGCCCTTCGCCGTGTTCCTGCTCCGCAACTACTTCGCGGAGATGCCGAAGGAGATGCTGGAGGCGGCCCGGATGGACGGCGGCAGCGAGTGGCGCATCTTCACGCGGCTGGTCCTGCCGGTGGGCCGGCCCGCGATCGCCTCGCTCGCGATCTTCCAGTTCCTGTGGGTCTGGAACGACATGCTGGTGGCCCTGCTGTTCGCCGACAGCTCCTCGCAGCCGCTGACCGTGGAACTCCAGTCCCAGATCCGGCAGTTCGGCAGCAACATCGACGTCCTGGCGCCGGGTGCGTTCCTGTCCCTGATCGTGCCGGTGGTGGTGTTCTTCGCCTTCCAGCGGCACTTCGTGCAGGGCGTGATGGCGGGCTCGGTCAAGTGACCGAGCCCGCCCGGCTCACGCGTACGTCCAGCGCCAGGCGCTGCCGCTGTAGGAACACGTGATCGGCGTACCGCTCGCGGTGGTGGTCGTCGCCCCGTGGTCACTGCTGCGGCAGAACTGGCCCGACCGGTAGCAGTTGCCCGCGTTGGAGACGATGGAGCAGGTGCCGGTGTCGTCACTGCGTACGGTGCCGGAGGCGGCCTTGGTGACGGTGACGGTCGGTCCGGGCGTTCGGACGGTCTTCGTCCTGGTCACCGTCGGCCCGGGCTCGGGCCGGGCGGTCACGGTGGTCGTCGCCGTGACGGTCACGGTGGGCCGGGGCGCCGGTGCCGACGCCTTGGCCGTGCCGTCGTGCGTGGACTGGCCACAGCCGGCCGCGCCGGCGGCCAGCAGGGCGACGCAAGCGGCCCACACCCGCATGCGTCGGCGCGGACTCCTGTACGGATGCACGGTCACTCTCCCGGGACGGCTCGGCGTCAGCCGTGGAAGGTGATGTAACCGTTGCCGTCCCGGTCGTCGCGGGACCTGGTGTAGGCGTGGGTGTCCGCGTGGGCCCCGGACGGCTTGTACAGGTAGATGGTGTCCCTGTCGTTGTTCCACATGAAGTTGCAGTTCTGGCGGTAGACGACGTTGTTCGCGTCCGAGTCGGTGCCGTGGCCGCCGCGCAGCTTCACGTAGTCGCCGGGCTCGAGGTAGTGGTTCGAGGGAAACGTGAACCGGTTCCCGGCGGCGTCCTTGACGACGTAGCCCTTGAGGTTGACGGTCGTGCTGCGCGAGTAGTTCTTGATCGTCAGGTACTCGTCGCGGGTGTTGCCCGTCCGGCAGTTGTTGGAGTCCCGCCCCGGGGCGTCGTACTGGACGCCCTTGATCTTCAGGGCGGAGGAGTACTCGGTGGCCTGGGCCGGCGCCGCGAGAACGACGGCGAGCGTGCCGGCCGTGACAACGGCGGCCGGCGCGAAGCGCATACGCATGAGGTCCCCCCTCAGTGGTGCGATTTCAGCGCCAGGGAGCTTACACAAAAGTTGACGGTTGCACGGATATTCCGTGCAGAAAATGTGAAGCTCCGTCGAGGGGGGACCTCAGTGGTTCACGGCGAAGCCGGCGGATACAGCGACCTCGGCAACTGCGAGGCCGCGGCGGCGTCCAGCAGCCACAGCGTGCGTGAGCGGCCGTACGCCCCCGCCGCCGGGGCCTGGATCTCACCCGCGCCCGACAGGGCGATGGCCGCGGCCTCCGCCTTGTCCTCCCCGGCCGCGAGCAGCCAGACCTCGCGGGCCGAGCGGATCGCGGGGAGGGTCAGGGAGATCCGGGTCGGCGGCGGCTTGGGGGCGCCGTGGACGCCGATCACCGTGCGTTCCGTCTCCCGTACCCCCGGATGCTCCGGGAAGAGCGAGGCCACGTGGGTGTCCGGGCCGACGCCCAGCATCAGGACGTCGAAGGTGGGTACCGCCCCGTGGTTCTCGGGCCCGGCCGCCTTCGCCAGCTCCGCCGCGTAGGCCTCGGCCGCCGCGTCGACGTCCGTGCCGTACGGACCGTCGGAGGCGGGCATGGCGTGCACGCGCTCCGGGGGCAGCGGGACGGAGTCGAGCAGGGCCGCGCGGGCCTGCGTGACATTGCGCTCGGGGTCGCCCCCGGGGAGGTAGCGCTCGTCGCCCCACCACAGGTCGAGCCGGCCCCAGTCGATGGCGTCCCGGGCCGGGGCCGCCGCCAGCGCGGCCAGCAGGCCGTTGCCGTTGCGGCCGCCCGTGAGGACCACGGACGCGGTGCCCCGGGAGGCCTGCGCGTCCACGATCTTCGTGATCAGGCGGGCCGCGGCGGCCTGCGCCATCAGTTCCTTGTCGCGGTGGACGACCAGCTGCGGAGTGCTCACTTCGCCGCCGCCTTCCTCGCCGGGGTCTTCTTCGCGGTCTTGGCCGCCGCCTTCCTGGCCGGTGCCTTGGCCGCTTCCTCCACGGGCTCCGGCTCGGCCACCGCCTCCCCGGCAGACTGCTCCGGGACCGTGTTGAGCCGCTCCACGCCGTAGCGCAGCGCCGACGCGTAGGTGTCGTCCGGGTCGAGCCGGCGCAGCTCCTCCGCGATCAGCTCGGCGGTCTCCCGCCGCTTCAGCGCCACCGCGCGGGCCGGCTGGCCCTCGATGGCCAGCGTGGCCAGCGTGCCGTCCGCGCGGTCCAGGACGATCGAGCCGCAGGTGGTGTCCATGCGGACCGCGGTGAGCCCCGGGCCGCCCGACAGCGAACGCCGCACCGGTACGTCCAGCCGGTCCGCGAGCCACATCGCCAGCAGCTCACAGCTCGGGTTGAACTCCTCGCCCTCCACCTCGACGGCCTTCACCTCGCAGGTGACCTGGTCGAGCGCCGCCGCCAGCATGGAACGCCACGGCGTGATCCTCGTCCAGGACAGGTCGGTGTCGCCGGGCGTGTACGACGCGGCACGGGCGGACAGCTCCCGCACCGGCTGCTCGGCGGCGTAGGTGTCGGTGACCCGGCGCTGGGCGAGCGCGCCCAGCGGGTCCTTCGCCGGGTCCAGCGGGGCGTTCACCGGCCACCACACCACCACGGGCGCGTCCGGCAGCAGCAGCGGCAGCACGACCGAGTCGGCGTGGCCCGCGACCTCGCCGTACAGGCGCAGCACGGCCGTCTCGCCGGTGCCCGCGTCCGCGCCCACCCGCACCTCGGCGTCCAGACGCGAGGAGGTGCGGTCGCGCGGGCCGCGGGAGACCCGCTTGATGACTACCAGCGTGCGCGAGGGGTGCTCGCGCGAGGCGTCGTTGGCGGCCTTCAGGGCGTCGTAGGCGTTCTCCTCGTCGGTGACGATGACGAGGGTCAGGACCATGCCCACGGCAGGCGTGCCGATGGCGCGGCGGCCCTGCACGAGCGCCTTGTTGATGTCGCCGGCGGTGGTGTCGGTCAGGTCTATCTTCATGGCCGGCGCCAGCTCCGTCCGTCTCGTGCGAGCATCTCGTCCGCCTCTTCCGGACCCCAGGTGCCCGACTTGTACTGTGCGGGCCTGCCGTGGCCGTCCCAGTACTCCTCGATCGGGTCGAGGATCTTCCAGGACAGCTCGACCTCCTCCGTGCGCGGGAAGAGGTTGGCGTCGCCGAGCAGCACGTCCAGGATCAGGCGCTCGTACGCCTCCGGGCTGGACTCCGTGAAGGACTCGCCGTAGGCGAAGTCCATGGAGACGTCCCGGATCTCCATCGAGGTGCCCGGCACCTTGGAGCCGAAGCGGACCGTGACGCCCTCGTCCGGCTGGACGCGGATGACGATCGCGTTCTGGCCCAGCTCCTCCGTCGCCGTGGTGTCGAAGGGGGAGTGCGGGGCCCGCTGGAAGACGACGGCGATCTCGGTCACCCGGCGGCCGAGGCGCTTGCCGGTGCGCAGGTAGAAGGGGACACCCGCCCAGCGGCGGTTGTCTATCCCCAGCTTGATCGCCGCGTACGTGTCGGTCTTCGACTTCGGGTCGATGCCCTCCTCTTCGAGGTAGCCGATGACCTTCTCGCCGCCCTGCCAGCCGGCCGCGTACTGGCCGCGCACGGTGCTGTGGCCCAGGTCCCTGGGCAGCCGCACCGCGCCGAGCACCTTCTCCTTCTCCGCGGCCAGCGCGTCCGCGTCGAAGGAGGCGGGCTCCTCCATGGCGGTCAGCGCCATGAGCTGCAGCAGGTGGTTCTGGATGACGTCACGGGCGGCGCCGATGCCGTCGTAGTAGCCGGCGCGGCCGCCGATGCCGATGTCCTCGGCCATGGTGATCTGCACGTGGTCCACGAAGGACCGGTTCCAGATCGGCTCGAACATCGTGTTGGCGAAGCGCAGCGCCAGGATGTTCTGGACGGTCTCCTTGCCGAGGTAGTGGTCGATGCGGAACACCTGGTCCGACGAGAACACCTCGTGGACGATCGCGTTCAGTTCCTCGGCCGACTTCAGGTCGTGCCCGAACGGCTTCTCGATGACCGCGCGCCGCCAGGAACCGCCCGACTGGTCGGCCAGCCCGTGCTTCTTCAGCTGCTGGATGACCACCGGGAAGGACCGCGGCGGCACCGACAGGTAGAAGGCGAAGTTGCCGCTCGTGCCCTGCGCCTTGTCCAGCTCGTCGATGGTGGAGCGCAGCCGCTCGAACGCGTCGTCGTCGTCGAAGGTGCCCTGGACGAAGCGCATCCCCTGGATGAGCTGCTGCCAGACCTCCTCGCGGAACGGCGTTCGGGCGTGCGCCTTGACCGCGTCGTGGACCTCCTGCGCGAAGTCCTCGTTGGCCCACTCGCGGCGGGCGAAGCCCACCAGCGAGAAGCCCGGCGGCAGCAGACCCCGGTTGGCGAGGTCGTACACCGCGGGCATCAGCTTCTTGCGGGACAGGTCGCCCGTGACACCGAAGATGACCAGACCCGACGGCCCCGCGATACGCGGGAGCCGTCGGTCGGCCGGGTCACGAAGCGGGTTCGCTCCGGAACCGGGAAGGGGTGACAACTCAGCCCTCCGAAGGGGCGAGGCGCTCGATCTCCGCCTGGGTGGACTTCAGCAGGTCGTTCCAGGACGCCTCGAACTTCTCGACGCCCTCGTCCTCCAGCACCTGTACGACGTCGTCGTACGAGATGCCGAGCTTCTCCAGCGCGTCGAGGTCGGCACGCGCCTGCTCGTAGGTGCCGGCGATGGTGTCGCCGCTGATCTCGCCGTGGTCCTCGGTGGCCTCCAGCGTGGCCTCCGGCATGGTGTTGACCGTGTTCGGCGCGACCAGTTCGGTGACGTACATCGTGTCCTGGTACGCCGGGTCCTTCACGCCGGTCGACGCCCACAGCGGACGCTGCTTGTTGGCGCCGGCGTTCTCCAGCGCCTGCCAGCGGTCGGAGGAGAAGACCTCCTCGTATGCCTGGTAGGCGAGGCGCGCGTTGGCGACGGCGGCCTTGCCGCGCAGCGCCTTGGCCTCGTCGGTGCCGATGCCGTCCAGACGCTTGTCGATCTCGGTGTCCACGCGGGAGACGAAGAAGGACGCCACGGAGTGGATCGGCGACAGGTCCAGGCCGCGCTCCTTGGCCTTCTCCAGGCCGGAGAGGTAGGCGTCCATGACGGCCCGGTACCGCTCCAGGGAGAAGATCAGGGTGACGTTGACGCTGATGCCGAGGCCGATCGTCTCGGTGATCGCCGGCAGACCCGCCTTGGTGGCCGGGATCTTGATCAGGGTGTTGGGGCGGTCCACCAGCCAGGCCAGCTGCTTGGCCTCGGCGACGGTGGCCCTGGTGTTGTGCGCCAGGCGCGGGTCGACCTCGATCGAGACCCGGCCGTCCTTGCCGCCGGTGGCGTCGAAGACCGGGCGCAGGATGTCGGCGGCGTCGCGGACGTCCGCCGTGGTGATCATGCGGATGGCCTCTTCGACGGTGACCTTCCGGGCGGCCAGGTCGGCGACCTGCTGCTCGTAGCCGTCGCCGCCACTGATCGCCTTCTGGAAGATCGTCGGGTTGGTGGTGACGCCCACGACGTGCTGCTGGTCGATCAGCTCGGCGAGGTTGCCGGACGTGATCCGCTTGCGCGACAGGTCGTCCAGCCAGATCGCGACGCCTTCGTCGGAGAGGCGCTTGAGTGCGTCTGTCATGGAATTACATCTCCTACGTGTCGTATATGAGCGTCAGCGCTGGGCGGCGGCGAGGGATTCCCGGGCCTTGGCGGCCACATTCTCGGCAGTGAAGCCGAACTCGCGGAAGAGCACCTTGCCATCGGCGGAAGCACCGAAGTGCTCCAGGGAAACGATGCGGCCGGCGTCCCCGACGTAGCGGTACCAGGTCAGCCCGATGCCCGCCTCCACGGCGACGCGGGCCCTGACCGACGGCGGGAGCACGGAGTCCCGGTACCCCTGGTCCTGCTCCTCGAACCACTCGACGGACGGCATCGACACGACCCGCGTCGGAACGCCCTCGGCCTGGAGCTGCTCACGCGCCTCCACGGCCACGTGCACCTCGGAACCGGTGGCGATCAGAATCACCTGCGGTTCGCCGCCCTCGGCCTCGAACAGGACATAGCCACCCTTGGCCGCGTCCTCGTTGGGCTCGTACGTCGGCACGCCCTGGCGGGTGAGGGCGAGGCCGTGCGGCTGCCCCTTGCCGAACTCCTTCGTCCAGCGCCCGAGGATCTCGCGCCAGGCGATCGCCGTCTCGTTGGCGTCGGCCGGGCGGACGATGTTCAGACCGGGGATCGCGCGCAGCGAGGCCAGGTGCTCGACCGGCTGGTGGGTGGGGCCGTCCTCGCCGAGGCCGATGGAGTCGTGCGTCCACACGTACGTCACCGGCAGGTGCATCAGGGCCGACAGGCGCACCGCGTTGCGCATGTAGTCGGAGAAGACGAGGAACGTACCGCCGTAGACACGGGTGTTGCCGTGCAGCGTGATGCCGTTCATCTCGGCGCCCATCGAGTGCTCGCGGATGCCGAAGTGGATGGTGCGGCCGTACGGCTTGGCCTCGGGCAGCGGGTTGCCCTCGGGGAGGAACGAGCTCTCCTTGTCGATGGTCGTGTTGTTCGACCCGGCGAGGTCGGCGGAGCCGCCCCACAGCTCGGGGATCACCGCACCCAGCGCCTGCAGCACCTTGCCGGAGGCGGCACGCGTCGCGACGCCCTTGCCCGGCTCGAAGACCGGGATCTTCTCCTCCCAGCCGGTGGGCAGCTCGCCCCGGCTGATGCGGTCGAACTGGGCGGCGCGCTCGGGGTTGTCGTCCCGCCACTGCTGCAGGGACTTCTCCCACTCGGCCTTCGCCTGGGCACCGCGCTCCAGGGCCTTGCGGGTGTGGGTGATCACCTCGTCCTCGACGGCGAAGCTCTTCTCCGGGTCGAAGCCGAGGACGCGCTTGGTGGCCGCGACCTCCTCCTCGCCCAGCGCCGAGCCGTGCGCGGCCTCGGTGTTCTGCGCGGACGGAGCCGGCCAGGCGATGATCGAGCGCATCGCGATGAAGGACGGCTTGTCCGTGACCGCCTTGGCCTTCTGGACCGCCTCGTAGATGGCGGCCGGGTCCAGGTCGCCGTTCTCCTGGGCCTCCACGCGCTGCACGTGCCAGCCGTAGGCCTCGTACCGCAGAGTGGTGTCCTCGGACACGGCCGTCTCGGTGTCGCCCTCGATCGAGATGTGGTTGTCGTCCCACAGCAGGATCAGGTTGCCGAGCTTCTGGTGGCCGGCCAGCGAGGAGGCCTCGGCGGAGATGCCCTCCTGCAGACAGCCGTCACCGGCGATGCAGTAGACGAAGTGGTCGAAGGGCGACTCGCCCTGCGGGGCCTCGGGGTCGAACAGACCGCGCTCGTAGCGGGCGGCCATCGCCATGCCCACGGCGTTGGCGACGCCCTGGCCGAGCGGACCCGTGGTGGTCTCGACGCCCTTGGTGTGCCCGTACTCCGGGTGGCCCGGGGTCTTCGAGCCCCAGGTGCGGAAGGACTCCAGGTCCTCGAGCTCCAGGCCGAAGCCGGCCAGGTAGAGCTGCGTGTAGAGGGTCAGGGAGGAGTGGCCGGCGGACAGCACGAAGCGGTCGCGCCCGACCCACTCCGGGTCGGCCGGGTCGTGCCGCATCACCTTCTGGAAGAGGGTGTAGGCGGCCGGGGCCAGGCTCATCGCCGTACCGGGATGGCCGTTGCCGACCTTCTGTACGGCGTCGGCGGCCAGGACACGGGCGGTGTCCACGGCCCGCTGGTCCAGCTCGGTCCACTCAAGGTCTGTGGTGGTCGGCTTGGTGCTCACCCTGGGTCAGGGCTCCTCTCCACATGTCGGTCGCCGGTCTTCGGGGCATGCCCCCACCCGGCCGCCGGCGCGCTTGCCGCCCGCCGGCCGCTGACGAGCCTACCCCCGTGAGGACGTGCATTTTTTCGAGTGTTTCCAGACTGCCGGGACTCCGTCGGATCCGCCTCCCGACTGGCCGGGAAGCCATTTGGCACATGAATACGGAGGCGGTCATCTGAGCGCTCAATCGAGTGCCCGCTCCCCTCTTATGGGGCGTGCGCCAACACGACCCCACCCCCGCGAAGGCCGGGGTATGGGCAACGTCTAAAGTGGCGTGGTACGCGCGAGCCTTTACCGGGACTTCACACGGGGAGGCTTGCTGGGATGTCTCTGTCAGGGGTGTGCGTGACGGCCGTCGAATCCCGTCCAGCGGGCTCGCTCGGTGCTGCGAGCCAGGGCCCGGTTCACCGGCCGTTCGGGGCCCGTGCCAAGGCGTTCGTGGCGCTGACCAAGCCGCGGATCATCGAGCTGCTGCTCATCACCACCGTTCCGGTGATGTTCCTGGCCCAGCAGGGCGTGCCCGACCTCGGGCTGGTCCTGCTGACCTGCGTCGGCGGCTACCTGTCGGCGGGCGGCGCCAACGCGCTGAACATGTACATCGACCGGGACATCGACGCCCTGATGGACCGCACCTCGCAGCGGCCGCTGGTGACCGGCATGGTCAGCCCGCGCGAGTGCCTCGCCTTCGGCATCAGCCTCGCGGTCGTCTCGACGCTCCTGTTCGGCCTCACCGTCAACTGGCTGTCCGCCTGGCTGTCCCTCGGCGCGCTCCTCTTCTACGTCGTCGTCTACACGATGATCCTCAAGCGGCGCACGTCGCAGAACATCGTGTGGGGCGGCATCGCGGGCTGCATGCCCGTGCTCATCGGCTGGTCGGCCGTGACGAACTCGCTCTCCTGGGCGCCCGTCATCCTGTTCATGGTGATCTTCTTCTGGACCCCGCCGCACTACTGGCCGCTGTCCATGAAGGTCAGGGACGACTACGCGCGCGTGGGCGTGCCGATGCTCCCGGTCATCGCGTCCAACAAGGTCGTCGCCAAGCAGATCGTCATCTACAGCTGGGTGATGGTCGCCGTGTCCCTGCTGCTCACCCCGCTCGGCTACACCGGCTGGTTCTACACGGCCGTCGCCCTGGCCGCCGGCGGCTGGTGGCTGTGGGAGGCGCACGCGCTGCAGAACCGGGCCAGGGCCGAGGTCACGGGCGTGAAGCTGAAGGAGATGCGGCTGTTCCACTGGTCGATCACCTATGTGTCGCTGCTGTTCGTGGCGATCGCGGTGGACCCGTTCCTGCGCTGACACACGCCGGGCGTACGTCACAGAGCCCTGCTCTCGTCAGCTGATCTACCCGCGAGTAGCATCCTGCCCATGGCAGACACGCAGCAGGTTGACGCGAGGGCCGAGCGCAGGGCCGCGAAGCTCGCCCGGGAGATCAGCGCCTTCGCCAAGGCGCACGGCGGCGCCGAGGGCCAGGTGGCCTACATCGGCGAGCGCGGCGCCCGCATCGTCCTCGTCGGCGAGGACGGCGGCTGGGGCGACCTGGTCGCCCCCAGCACCGAGATCGCCGAGAAGGCCGTCGAGAAGTCCGGCATCACCGTCCACGAGTCCTTCGACGGCGAGTTCGCCGCCAAGGTGACGACGGGTTCGTACGAGTGGAAAAGGATGGCCGGCATTCAGCTCGGCGGGTGATGAACGCGCCCCGAAGGGGTGCGGGGAGCTGAGCGGCAAGCCACAGGCGGCCCGCGGCCGCCGATGAACCCGCAGTCCCGACCGCGACCTCGAACCCCGTTCACCCGTTAGGACCTGTAGGCCAGCGCAGCGTCCACGCGTCCTACGGGGAGTCCGGATGATCGAAACGCCGTCCCTCGTGGACCAGTACTGCCACGGCGTACTGCGAACAGAGCTGGGCCTCGGCACCTTCGAGGCCCAGCTCTCCCGCACCGAGGGACCGCCCGCGGCCGGCACCACCCTCTTCGACACCCAGACGGGATTCGCCGTACGGCGCTGGTGCCCGCCCCTGCTGGGCCTGGAACCGCACTGCCTGCCCGCCCGCTATCTGGCCCGGCGCCGGGAACTGGGCGTCCTGGAAGCGGGCCGCAGGCTGCTGCGCGGCAGCGGCATCACCACCTACCTCGTCGACACCGGCCTGCCCGGCGACCTCACCGGCCCCGCCGAGCTGGCCTCCGCCGGCTCCGCCCAGGCCCACGAGATCATCCGGCTCGAGCAGCTCGCGGAGCAGGTCGCCGACACCTCCGGCACCGTCGAGTCCTTCCTCGCCAACCTCGCCGAATCGGTGCACGGCGCCGCCGCGAACGCGGTCGCCTTCACCTCCGTCGCGGGGCTCGGACACGGCCTCGCGCTCGCGCCCGAGCCGCCGGGACCGGGGGAGGTGCGGGGCGCGGCGGGCCGCTGGCTTGCCGGGCGGCGGGTCGGCGGGCCGCTCACCGACCCCGTCCTGCTACGGCACCTGCTGTGGATCGCCGTGGCCTCCGGCCGCCCGCTCCAGCTGCACGCCGGGCTCGGCGAGCCGAGCTCCCGCATCGACCGCACCGACCCCGTGCTGCTCACCGACTTCGTGCGGGCCACGGCGGGCCTCGGCACGGACCTGATCCTGCTGCACGGATACCCGTACCACCGTCACGCCGCCCATCTGGCCGGCGTCTTCCCGCACGTCTACACCGACTCCGGCGCCGCGCTCGTGCGCACCGGCGCCCGCGCGGCCACCGTCCTCGCCGAGATCCTGGAGCTGGCCCCGTTCGGCAAGATCCTCTTCTCCACGGGCGCGCACGGCCTGCCCGAGCTGCACGTGGTGGGAGCACGGCTGTTCCGCGAGGCCCTCGGCCGGGTCCTGGGCACCTGGGTCGCCGAGGGCGCCTGGTGCCTGGAGGACGCTCAGCGGGTGGCCCGGATGGTCGCGGCGGACAACGCGCGCCGGGTTTACGGACTGGCGTGAGCTGTCCAGACTGGGCGGATGCCGACCGCATCGCTGCTCGACCGGTTCCTCGACGGACTCACGCCGCTGCGACCCCGCGCGGTGTGGGCACACGGCTCACTGGCCGGCGGTGACTACCAGGAGGGCCGCAGCGACCTGGACCTGATCGCCGTACTACCGGGGCCGGTTCGCCTCGGGACCGTGCGGCGGGTGGTGAGACTGCACCGGCGGCTGCGGGCCGAACCCCTCGCCCCGAAGCTCCACTGCAGCTATCTGACCCCGGCCACCCTGGGCGACCCCGACCGCTCGCACCTCACCTGGGCCCACGGACGCCCGATGCGCCGCCCGGTCACCCCCGTCACCCGGCGCGAACTGCACGACTTCGGGCGGGTGCTGCACGGCGGATCGCCGGCCGGGCTGCTCCCGCCGGTGCCGGAGCGGCAGCTGCACGACTTCGTCGTACGGGACCAGCGGGACTACTGGCGCCCGGCGGTGGACAGGGCCCGGCTGTGGCGGCAGGACGTGTGGGTGGACCTGGGCCTGCTGACCTTCGCCCGGGCCACGGTGACCCTGCGGGACGGGCGGCTGATCTCGAAGCGGGAGGCGCTCGCCGAACTCCCGGCGCTCGGTGCCCCGGTCGAGGTCGTCGAGGACATCACCCGCCGGCGTTACGACGACGCTCCCGCCCCCGCGGTGGGGGACTGGCTCGACCGCCGCGCCGAGCTGACCCGCGCCTATCTGGCCCCGGCGATCGACACGCTGGTCACCACCTACGGGTGACTCACGCGCGCGTGCCCACCGCCACCTCGGCCGAGGGGCCGGGCAGGTCCAGGGTGGCCTCGGGGCGTTCGCGGAGCGCCAGCAGGACGCGCAGGACGCCGATCCACACCAGGCAGGAGCCGAGCATGTGCAGGCCCACCAGCAGTTCGGGCAGGTGGGTGAAGTACTGCACGTAACCGATCACACCCTGGGCGAGCAGGATCAGGAACAGGTCGCGGGTGCGGGCGAGGGGCCCCTTCGGCGCGTCCACCGCCTTCAGCACGAACCACAGCGCGAACGTCAGCGTCACCACGATCCAGGCGAGCACCGCATGCAGCTTGGCCACCGTCTCCCAGTCCACGGGGATCCGCTTGACGTCGCTGGAGTCGCCCGCGTGCGGACCGGCTCCGGTCACCACCGTGCCGACCGCGACGAGCAGCAGGGACGCCGCCACCAGGAACCACACCAGCTGCCCCACGGCCTTGCCGACCAGCGGCCGGGGCGCGCCGTCGCCCTCCCGGGTGCGCTGCCACATCACCGCAGCGACGGTGGTCAGGGCCGTCGCGAGCAGGAAGTGGGCCGCGACGGTGTACGGGTTGAGGCCCACGAGCACCACGATGCCGCCGAGGACGGCGTTGCCCATCACCAGCCAGAACTGCGCCCACCCGAGCCGGGTCAGGCTGCGCCGGTACGGCTTCTCGGAGCGGGCGGCGATGATCGCCCAGCCGACGGCGGCGCACAGCACGTACGTCAGCATCCGGTTGCCGAACTCGATCGCGCTGTGGTAGCTCAGCGCGGTCGTCGGCGTCAGCGAGCCGTCCGTACACTCGGGCCAGGTCGGGCAGCCCAGGCCGGAGCCGGTCAGGCGGACGGCGCCGCCGGTGACGACGATGACCACCGACATCACGAGCGCGGCGAGGGCCGCCCGCTGGACCGTCCTGGGGGACGGGGTCCAGCGTTCGGCGATGAAGGCGAGCGGGTTGCGCACGGCCGCTGCGGCGTCGGCGGGGTTCAGCTTGGGCACGCCCCCCATCGTAGGCCGCCGCTTGTGCACGCTTTCACGAGGGTCCACCGTGACGCCTCACTCCCAGCGGAAGAACTTGCCCGCCGCGGCCAGCCCGACGACCGCCCACACCGCGAGGATGCCCAGGTCGCCCCACGGCGTCCCGGCGCCGTGCTGGAGCACGTCCCGCAGCCCGCCGGAGAGCGCCGAGATGGGCAGCAGCGCGAGCACGTGCTGCGCGGCCGGGCCGAACTTGTCCAGCGGCACGATGACCCCGCCGCCGACGAGCAGCAGCAGGAAGACCAGGTTGGCGGCGGCCAGGGTCGCCTCCGCCTTCAGCGTGCCCGCCATCAGCAGGCCGAGTCCGGAGAAGGCGGCCGTACCGAGGATCAGCAGGAGCAGGACGGCGGCCGGGTTGCCGTGCGGGGACCAGCCCAGCGCGAAGGCGATCACCGTCAGCAGGATCACCTGGAGGATCTCGGTGACCAGCACGGACGCGGTCTTCGCGGTCATCAGGCCCCAGCGGGGCAGCGGCGAGGAGGCGAGCCGCTTGAGCACCCCGTAGCGGCGCTCGAAACCGGTCGCGATGGCCTGCCCGGTGAAAGCCGTCGACATCACGGCGAGCGCCAGGATGCCGGGGGCGAGGAAGTCGACGGCCCTGCCCTTGCCGGTGTCCACGATGTCCACCGAGCCGAAGAGCACCAGCAGCAGGGTCGGGATGACGACCGTCAGCAGCAGCTGCTCGCCGTTGCGCAGCAGCATCTTCGTCTCCAGCGCCGCCTGCGCCGCGATCATGCGGGGGAGGGGTGCCGCGCCCGGCTTGGGGGCGTATGTACCGGTCGCGGTCGTCATGAGCGCAGCTCCTTGCCCGTCATCTCCAGGCTGTTTCCTCCCGGGGGGCAACCCCCGGACCCCCGGCCGATCTCCGTGTGAGGCGGAATCATGAGCGCAGCTCCTTGCCCGTCATCTCCAGGCTGTTTCCTCCCGGGGGGCAACCCCCGGACCCCCGGCCGATCTCCGTGTGAGGCGGAATCATGAGCGCAGCTCCTTGCCCGTCATCTCCAGAAATACGTCCTCCAGCGTGTGCCGCTCCACCGAGATCCGGTCCGGCATCACTCCGTGCTGGGCGCACCAGGAGGTCACGGTGGCCAGCAGCTGCGGGTCGACCTTGCCGACGACCCGGTAGGCGCCCGGGGTCAGCTCGGCGGCCGTGCAGTCGGCCGGGAGGGCCTTCAGCAGGGAGCCGACGTCGAGGCCGGGGCGACCGGTGAAGCGCAGGGTGTTCTCGGCGCCGCCCTTGCACAGCTCCTCCGGGGAGCCCTGGGCGATGACCCGGCCGCCGTCGATGATCGCCACGTCGTCGGCGAGTTCCTCGGCCTCTTCCATGTGGTGGGTGGTGAGGATCACCGAGACGCCGTCTGCGCGCAGGTCCCTCACCAGGTCCCAGGTGGCCCGGCGGGCCTGCGGGTCCAGGCCGGCCGTCGGCTCGTCCAGGAAGACCAGTTCCGGGCGCCCGACGACGGCCATGGCGAGCGCGAGGCGCTGCTGCTGGCCGCCGGACAGCCGCCGGTAGCCGGTCCGGCCGCAGCTGCCCAGGCCCAGCCGCTCGATCAGGGCGTCCACGTCCAGCGGGTGCGCGTGCAGCTTCGCGACGTGTCTGAGCATCTCGCCGGCCCGGGCACCGGAGTACACGCCGCCGGACTGGAGCATCACGCCGATACGGGGACGCAGCTCGGCGGACTGGCGCACGGGGTCGAGGCCCAGGACGCGCACCGTGCCGGAATCCGGCTTCCGGTACCCCTCGCAGGTCTCGACCGTCGTCGTCTTCCCCGCCCCGTTGGGACCGAGTACGGCGGTCACGCCCGTCTTGGCCACCAGGTCGAGGCCGTCCACCGCGGTCTTCGTGCCGTACCGCTTCACCAGGGCCTGGACCTGGACCACGGGCTCGCTTCGCATGAATCCAGAGTCTAGGGAGACCCCGGACCGCTCGGGCGCGGGGGTGGGCGAAGTCCTTCGCACGGGGTTCCCGCGGGCCGGGTTACTCCTCGCGG
This sequence comes from Streptomyces barringtoniae, assembly GCF_020819595.1. GTDB lineage: Bacteria > Actinomycetota > Actinomycetes > Streptomycetales > Streptomycetaceae > Streptomyces > Streptomyces barringtoniae. Next base: position 151,534 of record NZ_JAJHNP010000020.1, on the reverse strand, counting down.
GGCCGGTGCAGCGGCAGCCACCGCTCGGCGTAGGCCACCGCGTCCGCCACCGGGAACAGCCGTGCGTCCGCCGCGCCGACCCTGCCGCGTACGACGGGCCGGTCCCGTTCGAAGTCGTGGCCGAGTTCGTCGAACCGGTGGGAGTCGATCGACACCTCGACCACCGTCTCCCAGCCGCCGCCGGGAGCGGGCCGCCCGACCTCCACCAGCGGGGCGGGTATCCGGTACTCGGCCAGGTGGAAGGCGGTGCAGGAGTCGTAGCCCGCGCCGAGCAGCAGGACCCGGGCGCCCAGCTTCTCCAGCCGGGCCAGCGGGCTCCGCTCGCCGAGCCGGCAGTCGGGGGCGTGTCCGTCGGTGATCTCCCGCGCGCGGGGTCCGAGCGCCGCGAACGAGGTGTGCGGGTGCGCGCTGCGCAGGGCGCCCGGCCAGGTCCGCACGGTCTCCGGGACCACACCGACCCCGCGGGTGGGGGTGATCAGCGGGTCGTACGGCGGCATGGTGGCCCGGATGCGCTCCCACCACTCCCGGGGCACGGGCGGCCTGCCCCACAGCGCGGGGTCCGACAGGTCGGCCGACTGGGCGGGCACGACGAGCGTGCCGGAGGGGCCAAGGGCGTCGAGAAGTCCCTGGACGACCGCGACGGCCCCTCCGTTGACCCAGCCGAGGGAGCTGAGCGAGGAGTGGACGAGGAGGGTCTCGCCGGTCTCGACACCCAAGAGGCGTAGTTGTGCGGCGAGGGTGTCGCGGGTGACGAGAGGGCCGGTCGGAGGGGGTGTCGGCATGGTGGGCGAGTCTGCCGGACGGGCCCGCGTTCCGCCACTGATTTGCCTGCTCAGAGCCTTGCCGGATGATCGATCAAAGATCGTTTCCGCAGGTCGGATTAGGTATGCCTAAGTGATGCAAGGCACCGCTCGATGATCCGGACGGCGCTTGTCAGGCTCTGAGGAATTACGCAACAATGGCGTTGTGAAAAACGTCGGCGAGGCTCGGGAGACCCCCCTGGGGGCCCCGCAGGAGGAACTCGCGACCGGTGAGCGCTCCACGCGCAACCGCGTCGCGCGCTCCATCCTGGACCACGGCCCGTCCACCGTCGCCGAACTCGCCGGCCGGCTGGGACTGACCCAGGCGGCCGTCCGGCGTCACCTGGACGCACTGGTCGCCGACGACGTCGTGGAGGCCCGCGAACAGCGCGTGTACGGCACGCGCACGCGCGGGCGCCCCGCCAAGGTCTTCGCGCTGACCGACTGCGGCCGGGACGCCTTCGACCAGTCGTACGACAAGCTCGCCGTGGACGCGCTCCGCTGGATCGCAGAGCAGGGCGGGGGCCCCGAGGCGGTCGCGGCCTTCGCCCGCGCCCGGATCGCCGCCCAGGCGAGCGCGTACCGCAAGGCGATCGAGGCGGTCACGCCGGACAAGCGCGCCGAAGCCCTGGCCAAGGCCTTGAGCGTCGACGGGTACGCTGCTACGGCGCGCAGCGCACCGGTCGGCGAGCAGCTGTGCCAGCACCACTGCCCGGTCGCCCACGTCGCGGAGCAGTTCCCGCAGCTGTGCGAGGCGGAGACGGAGATCTTCGCGGAGCTGCTGGGTACCCACGTCCAGCGACTGGCGACCATCGCGCACGGCGACGGCGTCTGCACGACGTTCATCCCCAAGACATCCACTGACGCACCTGCAAGCACGGCCGGGAGGAACCCCGCATGACGCTCCCCACGGAGACTGCCCACCCCGAACTCGAGGGCCTGGGCAAGTACGAATACGGCTGGGCCGACTCCGACGTGGCCGGTGCCTCCGCCAGGCGCGGCCTGAACGAGGAGGTCGTCCGCGACATCTCCGGCAAGAAGTCGGAGCCGGAGTGGATGACCAAGCTGCGCCTGAAGGGCCTGAAGCTCTTCGAGAAGAAGCCGATGCCGAACTGGGGCTCCGACCTCTCGGGCATCGACTTCGACAACATCAAGTACTTCGTGCGCTCCACGGAGAAGCAGGCGGAGTCCTGGGAGGACCTGCCCGAGGACATCAAGAACACCTACGACAAGCTGGGCATCCCGGAGGCCGAGAAGCAGCGCCTGGTCGCCGGCGTCGCCGCCCAGTACGAGTCGGAGGTCGTCTACCACCAGATCCGCGAGGACCTGGAGGAGCAGGGCGTCATCTTCCTCGACACCGACACCGCGCTGAAGGAGCACCCGGAGCTCTTCAAGGAGTACTTCGGCACGGTCATCCCGGCCGGTGACAACAAGTTCGCCGCGCTGAACACCGCCGTGTGGTCGGGTGGCTCGTTCATCTACGTCCCGAAGGGCGTCCACGTCGAGATCCCGCTGCAGGCCTACTTCCGCATCAACACGGAGAACATGGGCCAGTTCGAGCGGACCCTGATCATCGTCGACGAGGGTGCCTACGTGCACTACGTCGAGGGCTGCACGGCCCCGATCTACAAGTCGGACTCGCTGCACTCCGCGGTCGTCGAGATCATCGTCAAGAAGAACGCCCGCTGCCGCTACACGACCATCCAGAACTGGTCGAACAACGTCTACAACCTGGTCACCAAGCGCGCCGTGGCCTACGAGGGCGCGACCATGGAGTGGATCGACGGCAACATCGGCTCCAAGGTGACGATGAAGTACCCGGCCGTCTACCTGATGGGCGAGCACGCCAAGGGCGAGACCCTCTCCATCGCCTTCGCCGGCGAGGGCCAGCACCAGGACGCCGGTTCGAAGATGGTCCACATGGCGCCGAACACCTCGTCCAACATCGTCTCCAAGTCGGTGGCGCGCGGTGGCGGCCGTACCTCGTACCGCGGCCTGGTCGAGATCGGCGAGGGTGCCCACGGCTCCAAGTCCAACGTGCTGTGCGACGCGCTGCTGGTCGACACCATCTCCCGCTCCGACACCTACCCCTACGTCGACGTCCGCGAGGACGACGTGTCCATGGGTCACGAGGCGACCGTCTCCAAGGTCTCCGAGGACCAGCTCTTCTACCTGATGAGCCGCGGTCTGACCGAGTTCGAGGCGATGGCGATGATCGTGCGCGGCTTCGTCGAGCCGATCGCCAAGGAACTGCCCATGGAGTACGCCCTCGAGCTCAACCGGCTGATCGAGCTGCAGATGGAAGGCGCGGTCGGCTGAGGCCCGCCCCATCGGTCAGCACACGTCTTACTCAGAAAGCGAGCACTACGACAGCCATGGCTGAGGCTCAGAACATCCCGGTGGGCTCCACCACCGCCGGCCAGATCGCGGTCGCCGCCGAGTCGACCGTCGTCTCGCGCATGAGCGCGCCCCCTTCCTTCGACGTGGCGGACTTCCCGGTCCCGCACGGCCGTGAGGAGGAGTGGCGGTTCACGCCGCTGGAGCGGCTGCGCGGGCTGCACGACGGCACCGCGGTCGCCACCGGCGACGGCGTGAAGGTCACCGTCGAGGCCCCCGAGGGCGTCGTCGTCGAGACCGTCGGCCGCGACGACGCGCGCCTCGGCAGGGCGGGCACCCCGGTGGACCGCGTCACCGCCCAGGCGTACTCGGCGTTCGAGAAGGCCGGCGTGGTCACCGTCCCCAAGGAGACGGTGCTCACCGAGCCGATCCGGATCGCCGCGCACGGCCAGGGCGGGGTCGCCTTCGCCCACCAGGTGATCGAGCTGGGCGCCTTCGCCGAGGCCGTCGTGGTCATCGACCACACCGGTGACGTCGTGCTCGCCGCCAACGTCGACTTCGTCCTGGGTGACGGCGCCAAGCTGACCGTCGTCTCCGTCCAGGACTGGGACGACAAGGCCGTGCACGTGGCCCAGCACAACGCGCTGATCGGCCGGGACGCCTCCTTCAAGTCCGTGGTCGTCACCTTCGGCGGCGACGTCGTCCGCCTGCACCCGCGCGTGTCCTACGCCGGCCCCGGCGGCGAGGCCGAGCTGTTCGGCCTGTACTTCACCGACGCCGGGCAGCACCAGGAGCACCGCCTGCTGGTCACCCACAACACGCCGCACTGCAAGTCGAACGTCGTCTACAAGGGCGCGCTCCAGGGCGACGACGCGCACGCGGTCTGGATCGGCGACGTGCTCATCGAGGCCAAGGCCGAGGGCACGGACACCTACGAGATGAACCGCAACCTGGTCCTCACGGACGGCGCGCGCGTCGACTCGGTGCCGAACCTGGAGATCGAGACCGGCGAGATCGTCGGTGCCGGCCACGCCTCCGCGACCGGCCGCTTCGACGACGAGCAGCTCTTCTACCTGATGGCCCGCGGCATCCCGGAGCACGAGGCCCGCCGCCTGGTGGTCCGCGGCTTCTTCGCCGAGCTGGTCCAGCAGATCGGTGTCGCCGACATCGAGGAGCGCCTGCTCGCCAAGATCGAGGAGGAGCTGGAGGCTTCGGTCGCATGACCTTCGTACGCGTCTGCGGGCTGAGCGAGCTGGAGGAGGACACCCCGAAACGGGTGGAGATCGACAGCACGCCGGTCTCGGTCGTCAAGACCGAGGGCGAGGTGTTCGCGATCTACGACATCTGCTCCCACGCGAACGTCTCGCTCTCCGAGGGCGAGGTGGAGGACTGCCAGATCGAGTGCTGGCTGCACGGCTCCGCCTTCGACCTGCGCACCGGCAAGCCGTCCGGCCTCCCGGCCACGCGCCCCGTCCCCGTATACCCCGTAAAGATCGAAGGGGACGACGTTCTCGTCTCCCTCACCCAGGAGTCCTGAGGCACCCATGGCAACGCTTGAAATCCGAGACCTGCACGTCACCGTCGAGGCCGACAACGCCACGAAGGAGATCCTCAAGGGCGTCGACCTCACCGTGAAGCAGGGCGAGACGCACGCCATCATGGGCCCCAACGGCTCCGGCAAGTCGACCCTCGCCTACTCCCTCGCGGGTCACCCGAAGTACACGATCACCAGCGGCACCGTCACCCTCGACGGCGAGGACGTCCTGGAGATGTCCGTCGACGAGCGCGCCCGCGCCGGCCTGTTCCTGGCGATGCAGTACCCGGTCGAGGTCCCCGGCGTCTCGGTCTCCAACTTCCTGCGCACCTCCGCCACCGCCGTCCGCGGCGAGGCCCCCAAGCTGCGCACCTGGGTGAAGGAGGTCAAGGAGGCCATGGAGCGCCTCAACATGGACCCGTCCTTCGCCGAGCGCAACGTCAACGAGGGCTTCTCCGGCGGTGAGAAGAAGCGCCACGAGATCCTCCAGCTGGAGCTGCTCAAGCCGAAGGTCGCGATCCTGGACGAGACGGACTCCGGTCTGGACGTCGACGCGCTCCGCATCGTCTCCGAGGGCGTCAACCGCGTCCGCGAGACCGGCGAGGTCGGCACCCTGCTGATCACGCACTACACGCGCATCCTGCGCTACATCAAGCCCGACTTCGTCCACGTCTTCTCCGCGGGCCGGATCGTCGAGTCCGGCGGTGCCGAGCTGGCCGACAAGCTGGAGGACGAGGGCTACGAGGCATACACGAAGGGTGGCGTATCCGCGTGACACAGCTGCCGGGCCTCCTCGACACCGAGGCGATCCGCAAGGACTTCCCCGTACTGGACCGTCTGGTCCACGACGGCAGGAAGCTCGTGTACCTGGACAACGCGGCGACCTCGCAGAAGCCGCGCCAGGTGCTGGACGCCCTGAGCGAGTACTACGAGCGCTACAACGCCAACGTCCACCGCGGTGTGCATGTGCTCGCCGAGGAGGCCACGGCGCTGTACGAGGGCGCGCGCGACAAGGTCGCCCAGTTCGTCAACGCGCCGAGCCGCGACGAGGTGATCTTCACCAAGAACGCCTCCGAGTCGCTGAACCTCGTGGCGAACATGCTGGGCTGGGCCGAGGAGCCCTACCGCGTGGACCACGAGACCGAGATCGTCATCACGGAGATGGAGCACCACTCCAACATCGTGCCGTGGCAGCTGCTCGCGCAGCGCACCGGCGCGAAGCTGAAGTGGTTCGGTCTCACGGACGACGGCCGGCTGGACCTGAGCAACATCGACGAGGTCATCACGGAGAAGACGAAGATCGTCTCCTTCGTGCTGGTGTCGAACATCCTGGGCACGGTCAACCCGGTCGAGGCGATAGTGCGCCGCGCCCAGGAGGTCGGCGCGCTGGTCTGCATCGACGCCTCCCAGGCCGCCCCGCACATGCCGCTGGACGTGCAGGCCCTGCAGGCCGACTTCGTGGCCTTCACCGGTCACAAGATGTGCGGCCCGACGGGCATCGGCGTCCTGTGGGGCCGCCAGGAGCTCCTGGAGGACCTTCCGCCCTTCCTGGGCGGCGGTGAGATGATCGAGACGGTCTCGATGCACTCGTCCACCTACGCCCCCGCGCCGCACAAGTTCGAGGCGGGCACGCCCCCGATCGCGCAGGCGGTCGGTCTCGGCGCCGCGATCGACTACCTCCAGTCGATCGGCATGGAGAAGATCCTCGCCCATGAGCACGCGCTGACCGAGTACGCGGTCCAGCGTCTGCAGAAGGTCCCGGACCTGAGGATCATCGGCCCGACCACGGCCGAGGACCGGGGCGCCGCGATCTCCTTCACGCTCGGTGACATCCACCCGCACGACGTGGGCCAGGTCCTCGACGAGCAGGGCATCGCGGTCCGCGTCGGCCACCACTGCGCGCGCCCGGTCTGTCTCCGGTACGGAATTCCTGCGACCACGCGAGCGTCGTTCTATCTGTACTCCACGCCGGCCGAGATCGACGCACTGGTCGAGGGGCTGGAGCACGTACGGAACTTCTTCGGCTGAGAGGCGTGAGCTGAGACCGTGAAGCTGGACTCGATGTACCAGGAAGTCATCCTGGACCACTACAAGAACCCCCACGGGCGTGGTCTGCGGGATGGCGACGCCGAGGTGCACCATGTGAACCCGACGTGCGGCGACGAGATCACCCTCCGCGTGAAGTACGACGGCACGAAGATCGCGGACGTTTCGTACGAGGGCCAGGGCTGCTCCATCAGCCAGGCGAGCGCGTCGGTCCTCAACGAACTGCTGGTCGGCAAGGACGTGACCGAGGCGCAGAGGATCCAGGAGACCTTCCTGGAGCTGATGCAGTCCAGGGGCCGGATCGAGCCCGACGACGCGATGGAGGAAATCCTGGAGGACGCGGTCGTGTTCGCCGGTGTCTCCAAGTACCCCGCGCGGGTCAAGTGCGCCCTCCTGAGCTGGATGGCGTGGAAGGACGCGACGGCCCAGGCGCTGGGTGGCGCCGAAGCCGAAAGGAAGACGGCATGACCGACACCGCAGAGATGAAGCCGGCCTCCGAGGAGGAGCTGCGCGAGGCCCTGATGGACGTCGTCGACCCCGAGCTGGGCATCGACGTCGTCAACCTCGGCCTGATCTACGGCATCCACATCGACGAGTCCAACATCGCGACCGTCGACATGACCCTCACCTCGGCGGCCTGCCCGCTGACGGACGTCATCGAGGACCAGGCCAAGTCCGCCACGGACGGCCTGGTCAGCGAGCTGCGCATCAACTGGGTCTGGATGCCGCCGTGGGGCCCGGACAAGATCACGGACGACGGCCGCGAGCAGCTGCGCGCGCTCGGCTTCAACGTCTGACACCGAGTCGGTGGAAGGGGCCACGGCAATGTGCCGTGGCCTCTTGGTCGTTCACCGGCGCCGCAGGCTGGAGGCCGGCGGGTCTGCGCCGGGACCTCCTCGTTGTGTACGACCGTACGCAAGCGTTGTGTACGCTCGTACACATGGGATATCTGACACTCGCCGGCGCCATCGCCGCCGAGGTCGCCGCGACGACGGCGATGAAGTACAGCGAGGGATTCAGCCGGTTCTGGCCCTCGCTCGTGACGGCTCTGGGCTACCTCGTCTCCTTCGCGCTGCTCGCCCGGACGCTGAAGACCGTCCAGATCGGCACGGCGTACGCGATCTGGTCAGGCGTGGGCACCGCCGCCATCGCCCTGCTCGGCCTGCTGCTGTTCGGGGAGGGGCTGGGCGTCGCCAAGGTCGGCGGGATCCTGCTGATCATCGGGGGCGTGGTCGTGCTGAACCTGGGCGGGGCGAGCCACTGATGCCCCGCCGCTACGACCCCGACCGGCGCCGGCGCCTCATCGACGCGGCGATCCGCGTGGTCGGCCGGGACGGCATCGCAGGTCTCAGCCACCGCGCCGTCGCCGCCGAGGCCGACGTACCGCTCGGCTCCACGACGTACCACTTCGCCACCCTGGAAGAGCTGATGGTCGCCGCGCTGCGGCAGTCCAACGAGAACTTCGGCCGGGTGCTGGCCGAGCGGCTGCCGAAGGACGGTCAGGGCGATCTCGCCGCCGACCTCGCCGGCGCGCTCGGAGTGTGGCTGGGCGGCGACCGTACGGGCGTGGAGCTGGAGTACGAGCTGTACCTGGCGGCCCTGCGCCGGCCCGCCCTGCGCCCCGTCGCCGCCGAGTGGACCGAGGACGCGACGGCGCTGCTGGCCCGCCGCACCGACCCGGTCACCGCCCGGGCCCTGCTCGCGCTGTTGGACGGGATCTGTCTGCAGGTGCTGCTGACGGGCGGTTCGTACGACGAGGAGTACGCCCGCGCCGCCCTCGCTCGGCTGATCCCCTGAAGCGGCGCCCGGCACGTGAGACGCGGTTCGCCCCGACCACCCCGCCCACGTTAGGTTTTCTCCCATGACCGACTCTGCTTCCCGCACCACCGGCGCCGTCGCCGCCGGCCTCGCCACCATCGCCTCCGACGGCACCGTTCTCGACACCTGGTTCCCGGCCCCCCAGCTGGTCGCGGAGCCGGGCCCGGCCGGCACCGAGCGGCTCACCGCCGAGCAGGCGGCACAGCTGCTGGGCGGCGGCGCGACCGCGGCGGTCGGCCCGGACGCCCGCCGGGGCGTCGAGGTCGTCGCGGTCCGCACGGTCATCGCCTCCCTCGACGACAAGCCGCTCGACGCGCACGACGTCTACCTGCGTCTGCACCTGCTCTCGCACCGCCTGGTCAAGCCGCACGGCCAGAGCCTGGACGGCATCTTCGGCCACCTCGCCAACGTCGCCTGGACCTCGCTCGGCCCGGTCGCCGTGGACGACATCGAGAAGGTGCGGCTCAACGCCCGCGCCGAGGGCCTGCACCTGCAGGTCACCTCGATCGACAAGTTCCCGCGCATGACGGACTACGTCGCCCCGAAGGGTGTCCGCATCGCCGACGCCGACCGGGTCCGCCTCGGCGCGCACCTCGCCGAGGGCACCACCGTCATGCACGAGGGCTTCGTCAACTTCAACGCCGGCACACTCGGCACGTCGATGGTCGAGGGCCGGATCTCCGCGGGCGTCGTGGTCGGCAACGGCTCCGACATCGGCGGCGGCGCCTCCACCATGGGCACCCTGTCCGGCGGCGGCAACGTGATCATCTCCATCGGCGAGCGCTGCCTCATCGGCGCCGAGGCGGGCGTCGGCATCGCGCTCGGCGACGAGTGCGTGGTCGAGGCCGGCCTCTACATCACCGCGGGCACCCTGATCACCATGCCCGACGGCCAGATCGTCAAGGCCCGCGAGCTGAACGGCGTCTCCAACATCCTCTTCCGCCGCAACTCGGTCACCGGCAAGGTCGAGGCCCGCCCGAACAACGCGGTCTGGGGCGGCCTGAACGACATCCTGCACAGCCACAACTGAGTGCAACGCGCTCCGAGCGCCCTTCCGCGGCTTCAGGACGGCCGGGGGAGGGCGCTCATGCGTGCCGGCTTCGGTGTCGGCCGTGGGCCTCGCTCCCGCCGGGGCGGCGAGCACATGCCGTGGGCGTGGGCCCGATGTACGGTCGCACTAGGGCACAGGTGCGTGGATCTCGCGGGCGGCGGACGGGCCGGTGATCGGCACGCACCCGAGGAGCATCCATGTCCCAGCAGACGAACATCGCCGCACAGACCGCTTTCGGCGAGGCCGTCGTCACCGGCGACCTCGACGCTCTCGAGGAGATCGTCGCGCCCGGCTCGATCGACCATGACCCCGCGCCGGGACAGGCGCCGGGGCCCGAGGGGTACAAGACCATGTTCGGCGAGCTGCGCACGGCCTTTCCCGACCTGCGGATCGCGGTGGACCACCTGGTGGCCACCGACGAGGAGGTGGCCTTCGCCTACACCGTCAGCGGGACGCATCTGGGACCGCTGATGGGGCATCGGGCGACCGGCAGGAAGGTGAGCTACCGAGGCATGCAGATCAGCCGCTTCGACGGTGACGGCAGGCTCGTCGAGCGCTGGGGCAGCAGCGACGAACTCGGCATGCTGCGTCAACTCGGCCTCGCCGAAGCCGGACCCACCTCCGGGCGCCCTTCACACGTGTGGTGACGGGCGCCCGGTCATGCCGGCAGTCCGGCCGCGAACCGCCTCTGATGCGCCGTCACATACGCGGTGTCCGCCGCGCCCTGCTCGTCGTCCACCCGGGCGAAGGGGCGGCCCGCCGCGTACGCCGTTGCACGCCGTCGGGCCGCTCGGCGAACAGACCCGTACCGAAGCCGACGTACGGCAGCTGCGGCAGCCCGATCTCAGCGCTCCACTGGAATGGCCGCGATGTGCCGTCAGAAGTCTGTGGCCACGTACGGATTGAGGCGTACGTCCGGCGATCCCGTACCCGCGGCAGATCAGCCGGCGGCCGCTGCAGTGGCCGCGGCGGGAGGTGACCGTCGCCGAGCTGCGCGCCTGGGAGCGGGGGCCCGGAGATGGAGCGGTGCCGGACCCGGCCGGTGGTGGTCACGATCGGCAGCCGGTTCGCCGGCCGCTGGTCAGGCCGCCGTCAGCTGCTCGTGGTGCGCCAGCAGCGCGTCGGTCGCCTCCCGGTCGGCGGGCAGGAGTGGGGCGCGTACCGGGCCCGAGGGCAGGCCGAGGCGGGTGAGGAGGGCCTTGGCGGTGACCGTGCCGGGCAGGCCCGCGGCCATCATCGCCTCGATCAACGGCGTGGCGCGCAGCTGGAGTTCGGTCGCCCGGGCGGTGTCGCCCGCGTCGAAGGCGTCGAGGATCGCGGCGATCCGGCCGGGTACGGCGTTAGCGACCGTGCTCACACAGCCGGCCGCGCCGACCGCGTACAGCGCCAGCACATGCTCGTCGCAGCCCGCGTAGTACGCCAGGTCCGTGCGGGCCAGCACCTTCTGGGTGCCGAGGAAATCGTAGGAGCAGTCCTTGACGGCCACGATCCGCGGGTGCGCGGCGAGGCGGATCACCGTTTCCGGCTCGATCCTGGTGCCGGTGCGGCCCGGGATGTCGTACAGCATCACGGGCAGCTCGCTCGCGTCGGCGACCGCGCGGAAGTGCGCCTCCACCGCCTCCTGCGGCGGCCTGCTGTAGTACGGCGTCACCACCAGCACGCCGTCGGCGCCCGCCTCCCCGGCCGCCAGGGCCAGCTCTACGGTGTGCCGGGTGTCGGCGCTGCCCACGCCCGCGACCAGGGACACCCCCTCGCCGACGGCCTCCCGCACGGCCGCGACCAGCTCCGCCTTCTCCGCGTCCGTGGTGGTGGGCGACTCGCCGGTGGTGCCGCTCAGCACCAGGCCGTCGCAGCCCTCGGCCACCAGCCACGCGGCCAGCTTCCGGGCACCGTCCAGGTCGAGGGCGCCTCCCTCGGTGAACGGCGTGATCATCGCGCAGAGCGTGCGGCCGAAGGGGCGGGCGGTGGTGCTCGAGGTCGTCATACGGGTAGTGTCGGCGAGCCCATGGTGAAGCTCTACTTAATTCTTCTACGCGGTATGGGTAAGCATTGCTGATGTATGGGAGCGGCGGCCGAAGGCCCTGTGTCCAACTCGGCCCCTCATGGGTCACTATGGCCGGAGGGTCACCGACGTTCGTCATGGGAGGCACCATGAAGCTCGGCAAGGCACTGGCCACGGGAGTCGCCGAGGAGCGGCCGCACGTCGACGAGGAGCAGACCCCGCTCACCGAGGAGACCGCCCGCATCGAACCGGCCGAGCCGGCCCGCGAAGAGGTCCCGGCCGCCCGATGAGGCTCCGGCTCCCCGCGGAACGCCCGACGGAGCCGCCGACCGGATACAAGATCGCCCACCCGGTGCTGTCCCAGGACGGCACCCGGGCCGGGTTCACCGGTGTCTCGCTCGGCGGCGCGCTGCCGTACGCCGTGCTCGACGACGCCTCCTGCGTCTACGGCCGCCGGCACCGCCCGCCGGCCCGGCTGTGCGACTGCGGCTTCCACTGCGTCCACGACCGCGGTGTCGCCGAGGCCATGCTGTGCACCGCCGAGCACCGGACCGCCCTGCTGCTGGAGGTCTCCGTGCTCGGCGCGTACATCCGCTTCGAGCGCGGCTTCCGCTACGCCCGGCAGCGGGTGCGCACGGCCACCGCCGGACCGTGCTCCTGCGGCGTCGCCGCCGTCGCGCTCGCCGACGCCGGCTGGGGCAGACCCGGCTGGCGGGCCCTCGCCCCTGTCTGCGGCGGCTGTGTGCACGGCCGTACGTCCGTCTCGCTCGCCGGCTTCGCCCGGCTGGCCGGGCAGGGACTGCGGGTCGTGGCGCGGGGCGGCGGTACGGCACTGCCGCCCGCCGAGTTGGCGCACGGCGCAGAGCTGGGCGTGCCCGAACTCGTCGCGGAGGCCGCGCTGTTGCAGGCTCGACTGGACTGGTTCCAGAGTCAGCTCGCGCGGCTGGGTGAGCTCGGGAACGGGGGCGCCGAGCGGGGCTGAGGTCCCGCGGGCCGGGTACCCGGACCTGTGGGTGCGTACGTGCGGATGGCTGTGGCGGCCCTTGCGGGTGCGTCGTGGCCGGGGTCGCGCCTACGGTGGTCTGTGAGTCGGTGCCGCGCCGGTTGGTGTCCGTCCTCGGTCCGGCGCACTGTCCTTCGACGGGCACTCCGCGTTTTCGCCGGCCGCTGCGGGCGGACACCGACCCGCCACGTCTCCTCCCCGCCGTGCGCGGCCCCAGGACGGATCACGCACCCACCGCAGGGGAGACGCTCGGCAGCGTCCGGGCGGACGTCGACGAGATCAGGGAAAGGGCACACCGATGAGGCACAGGATCCCGCACCGCTCGGGCGCCAAGGGCCCCGACGAGCTGCGGCAGCAGATCGAGCACACCAGGCACCAACTCGGTGACACCGTCGCCCAGTTGGTCGGCAAGGCCGATGTGAAGGGCCGGGCCCGGGTGCGGGCCGCCGACCTGAGGGACAAGGCCGGCGCCATGACCGTACAGCTGCGGGTGAGCGCCGCCCACGCCGGTCACGGCATGCAGGACAGGGCCGTCAAGGCCGGTCACGTCGTCCAGGGCCGGGCGGCCCAGGCCGGTCACGCCATGCAGGGCAAGGCCTCCGAGATGGGGCACGCGCTGCAGGGGCGGGCCGCGCAGGCCGGGCACACGGCGCAGGGGCGGGCGGCACGGGCCGGGCACGCCGTACAGGGGCGGGCGGCACGGGCCGGGCACGCCGTACAGGGGCGGGCGGCACGGGCCGGGCACGCCGCGCAGGGGCGGGCCGGACGTGCGGGGCATGCCCTCGAGGGTGCCGTCCCGCAGCCGCTGCGCGGCTCCCTGCGCGCGGGCATGCGTCATCCGGGACCGGTCCTCGCCGTGGGTGTGCTGGGCGCCGCCGCGGTGGCGGCCGGTATCGCCTGGCGCAGGCAGCGCCACCACTGACCGAACCGGTCCGCATGGGAGGACCTCGCGTCACCCTCACACCGAAAACTAGGTCCGCCTGGACAAAATAAGTTTTCGGTGCGAGGGTGGACGCATGCTGGACGTGACCGTGATCGAGGACCCCGAGGCGGCGGCCGTGTCGCTGGACCCCGTCCGGGCCCGGCTGCTCGCCGAGCTGGCCGCCGAGCCGGCGTCCGCGGCGATGCTGGCCGGCAGGGTCGGACTGCCCCGGCAGAAGGTGAACTACCACCTCAGGACGCTGGAGCGGCACGGCCTGGTCGAGCTGGCCGGAGAGCGCCGCAAGGGCAATGTCACCGAGCGGCTGATGCGCGCCACCGCCGCGTCGTACGTCATCTCGCCGGCCGCCCTGCCCGCCGTGCAGCCGGACCCGGACCGCTTTCGAGACCAGCTCTCCGCGCGCTGGCTGCTCGCGCTCGGTGCCCGCCTGGTGCGCGACGTCGGCGCGCTGATCACCGGCGCCGCCAAGGCCAGGAAGCGGCTGGCGACCTATGCCCTCGACGGCCAGGTCCGGTTCGCCTCCGCCGCCGACCGCGCGGCCTTCGTGCAGGAGCTGACGGCGGGCGTGAGCGCCTTGATCCGCAAGTACGACGCCCCGGAGGCCGAGGGCGGCAGGGACCACCGGATCGTCGTCGCCCTGCATCCCACGGTCAAGGAACAGCCCGCCCCCGCAATGGACCAGTGAGAAAGAGCCCCGCCATGTCCGAGGAATTCGAGATCGTCCGTGAGTTCGAGGTCGACGCCCCGCCCGAGAAGGTCTGGGATGCCGTCACCACGGGTACCGGCGGCTACCTGTGGCCCATGGACCCGCCCGAGCCCCGGGAGGGCGGCAAGGGGCCCTTCGGGTCCACCGTCACCGCCTGGGACCCGCCCCACCGCTACACCAACCGCAGCGAGGACGTCGGCTTCCCGATCCAGACCGTCAACCAGCTCGACTACACCATCGAGCCGCGCGACGAGGGGCGCCGCGCGTGGGTGCGCTATGTCCACAGCGGCATCTTCACCGACGACTGGAACAACCAGTACGACGGCGCGAGCAAGCACACCAACTTCTATCTGCACACCCTGTGCGAGTACCTGACGCACTTCGCACCCCGGCCGGTCACCTTCGCCCAGCTGCAGGGCCCCGCCGCCTCGCAGACCCCGAGGGCGCTCGCCGCCGTCGGGCTCGCCCTCGGCCTGTCGGACGACACGGCAGCGGGTACGAAGGTCGGCGTGCGCGGACCCGGCGGGCGGACCCTCGACGCCGTACTCGACTACCGCAACCCGTACTTCATCGGGCTGCGCACCGACAACGCGCTCATCCGTTTCTTCGGGCGCGGCCACTGGGGCGCCCCCCTCGGCATCAGCATCCACGACTTCGCGCCGGACGCCGACGCCGAGGCGAACGAGAGCGCGTGGCAGGCCTGGCTGAACGAGGTGTTCAGTCAGGCGTGACCATCCCGGTCAGGGCCGGAAGCGCAGCACCTGCGGGTCGTGGTCGCTGATCTGGTCGTTGAACTCGGCGTTGATGTGCACGCTGTCGTACTCGAAGTCGCAGCCGCGCCGGATCGCCGGGCTGATCAGGATCTGGTCCAGGACCTGCTCGTTGCCCTGGTAGTCGTAGGTGTAACGCTCGCTCCTCGGCAGCGACTTGATCGCCGACCACAGCTCGCCGTCCCCCTCGAGGATCTTCGCGGTGTCGGAGAACTCGAAGTCGTTCATGTCGCCGAGCGCGATGACGTTCGCGTTCTTCTGGACCTTCAGGATGTCCTTGACGAACGCGTTCACCGCGGTGGCCTGCGCGTGGCGCTGGATCTCCGAGCTGCGGGTCGGCGGCTGGTACTGCGAGGTCAGGCCCTGGTCGCCGCCCTTGGAGATCAGGTGGTTGGCGATCACGAAGACCGTCTTGCCGCGGAAGACGAACTGGCCGGCCAGCGGCTTGCGGCTGTCCTTCCAGGCGGCGTTCGCCGGGTCGATGCGGCCGGGGGAGGCCGTCAGTTCGGCCTTGCCGTTCTCCTTGGTGACGCCGACCGGCGTGGTGGAGTCGCCGCCCGCGCGGTCCACGAAGGACACCCGCTCCGGGTTGAACAGGAACACCTGGCGGATGTTGCCGCCCGGCTGGCCGCCGTCCTGGTCGTTGACCGGGTTGATCGAGCGCCAGTCGTACTTCGGGCCGCCCGCCGCGACGATCGCGTCGATCAGCTTGTTCACGGTGACACTCGCGTCGACCGTGCCGTCGTCCGTGGCGCCGTCGTTGTCCTGGATCTCCTCCAGGGAGACGATGTCCGGCGACTGCAGGTTGTTCACGATCGCGGCGGCGTGCTGGTCGAACGTGTTGTCCGACGGGTCGAGGTTCTCGACGTTGTAGGTGGCCACCGCCAGCTCGCGGCTCGACTGCTTCCGCGTGGTCTCGCGCTGCAGGCCGCCGCTCTGCAGGGTGCCGAGCTTGCTCGCCACCAGGGTGTAGCCGCCGAACTGGTTGAAGTCCAGCGGGCCGGTGGTGGCGCCCTCCAGGGTGTCGCCGACGTTCGCCTTCGGGAAGTCGGCGGTCGAGCCCAGCGACTGGATCTGCAGCCGGCCGGTGTTCTGCCCGTCGTAGGAGCCGTAGACCGTGCCGCCGCGGCGGCTCGGGTGCTCCCACGGCTTCACCGTGACCCACAGCTCGCTGTAGGGGTCGGTGGCGGTGACCACGCGGGTGTCCTCGACCTGGACGTTCATGCCCTCCAGGGACTCGTAGTAGTCCAGGGCGTACGTCGACGGGTCCAGGGTCAGGCCGTTGATCGAGCCGCCGGCCGCGGTGTCGCCCTGCGGCGCGTACTCGTCCGGCACCGAGTCCTCGTCGATCACGACCGGCGCCGGGACAGCGTTGCCGGTGGAGACCGTCGTGATCGTCGGCTTGGTGATCTCCGTGACGGACTGGTTGCCGGAGGAGGTGCCGCCGGGGACGTACTCGGAGACCGTGCCGGTCACCGTCACCGAGTCGCCGACCGCGACCTTCGGCGTGGAGCTGGTGAAGACGAAGACGCCCTCGCTGGTGGCCGGGTCGTCGTCCGGGTTCGGATCCTGGATCCAGAAGCCTCTGGAGGAGCCGTACGTGCGCGTGGCCGTGACGACGCCGGGGACGTCCGTCACCTTCTGGCCCGCGAACGGCGATATTCGGGTGGTGCCCTGAATGTCGTGGATACGCACCGACTCGGCGTGCGCGGGAGAGGTGAGGACGACGGCGGACGCCGCGCTGCAGACGGCGGCGACGGTGAGCGCGGCGAGGCGCGCGGAAGACCTGCTCGGCAAGGGTTCCCTCCGGGGACGTGACGATGCGCCGGGACGAGGGTGGTACGGGAGCGTGGAGGACTCGTAGCCCTCTGTGACACGCGTAGAGCCGAGTGAACAGTTGTCCCCCCAACTTCTACGCGCGTCAATCTCCTGCCTGGCGACGGGAGTTGTCAAGGTTTCGGCCATGTACGGTGGCCGACGGGGAGATGAACCGGGCGGCATGGGTGGAAATCCGTCTAGGCTGAGCGGCTGAGCCCGTTCACGGTCCGAGGAGAACCAGCCGATGTCAGACAGCTCCCCCCTGCCGCCCGTACGGCTGCGCCCCGAAGCGGAGCTGGCACATGCCGCGCTGTCCACTCCGCTGCTCTCCCGCGCCGCCCGCCTCGCCCGCTGGGCCGGGCCCGACACCCGCGTGGACGCCGGCGGCGGACTGGTCGAGGAGCAGCTTCCGGCCGCCGCCGAACTGCTCGGGCTGAGCGGCGACGACGCCGCCGCGTACGCAAGCGAGGCCTGGCGGGTCGCCGTGGACGCGGGACTGGTCGAGATCGTGGACGAGGAGGCCGGGACGGTCCGGGCCGGCGAGGAGCTGAAGCTGCTCACCGGGGGCGCCCCGGCCGATGTGCTCGCGGTGTGGCTCAGCGCGCTGGAGACTGTCGTCGCCGACGCGAGCGTCCCCGATCTGGACGACGTGGTCGACGCCCTGGACGAGGGCGGCGAGATCGATTTCTCGTCACTCGACTGGGATCCCGAGGCCGAGGCGGAGTTCCTGGACGGCGTCCTCGGCAACCTCTATCTGCTGACGGTGAGTGAGGACGGCCCCGGCGGGGACGCGGTCCCGCTGCCCGCCCTCGCCGCCTCCATGATCGTCCCCGACGACATGGGCGAGCCCACCAACGACGTCCTGGAGCAGGTCTCCGACGCGATGATGCGGCTCGACGACCAGTTCCGGGTGCTGGAGCCGGTCGGGCTCGTGGAGTACCAGCCGGTGGACGAGGCATTGATGGCCGACGCCGGGGAGGAGCCCGCGGCGTCGCTGGACGACACCGACGTCACCCGGTACGGGATGGTCCGGCTCACCCCGCTCGGTGCGTACGGGCTGCGAGCCCGGCTGCTGGAGGCCGGGTTCCGGGCGCCGGCCGTCGGGGACCTCGCCGACAAGGGTGCGGACGCGCTGCTCGACGCCACGGCCGTGTTCGGCCGGGCGGCCGCCCAGGCCGAGACCGAGCAGTGGCTCGCGCGCCGCGAACCGCTCGCCGCGGCACGGGAGTTGCTGGCGGCGGCGCGGGGTGCGGACGCGGGCGCCCCGCTGCGCCGGCTGCGCTGCCAGCAGGCCCTGTCCCTGGTCGGCACCGAGGCCGAGCCGGCGCTGCGGGAGGTGCTGGACGATCCGGAACTGGGCGGCCTCGCCCGGGTGTGGCTCAGCGAACGCGGGGCGGCGGGGGTGCCGGCGCCGTCCGAGGAGCTGGTGTTCTGGCTGACCATCGACACGGTGGCCGCGCAGCTGGCGGCCGAGGGCAACTCCGAGGAGCTGCAGGCGCTGGTGGAGGGGCTTGCCGCGCAGCACAGCGGGTTCTTCTCCGCGGCCTGGCGGGTGGAGCACCCGGCCACGGCCGACGTGCTGGAGGCGATGGGGCGGCTGCATCCGGACAAGAAGGTGGCGAAGGAAGCGCGGAAGGCGGCGTTCAAGGCGCGGTCGCAGCACGGGGCTTGAAAGGTGTCCTTGAGCCGGTCATGGGGTGGCGCATACGGATTCTTGAACAAGGGCCTCTGAAGTAGTCCGTTGTTCAACCCCCGTTCAAGGTGTGGCGGGAGCGTGTGCGCCGAACCGAGGTCCGCCATCCTCCACGGCACTCCGACCGTCTCAGGAGACACACCATGTCGCTCACCCGCAGGGACTTCGCCAGAAAATCCGCGATCACCGGTGCCGGGGTCGCCCTGGTGGGCAGCGTCGGCGCACTCTCCACCGCGCCGAACGCCCTCGCCGCGACCGACATCGACAGCACCGAGACGGAGCCGGCGCACGAGGGCCACCACGGCGTCGGCTACGGCCCGCTGATCTCCGACCCGAACGGCATCCTGGCCCTGCCCGCGGGCTTCACGTACGAGATCATCACCTACAGCGGCAGGACGAAACTGGAGTCCGGCGAGTTCACCCCGTCCAACCACGACGGCACCGCCGCCTTCGAGGGCCCCCGCGGCTCGACCCTCCTCGTCAACAACCACGAGCTCGCCGGCCCCCGCGCCCAGTGGCCGCACCCGGTGCCGCTGACCGAGGGGCTCGTCTACGACCCGGCGGCGGCCGGCGGCTGCACCGTCGTCGAGGTCCGCCGCGGCGGCGAGGTCGCCGAGTGGGTCGGCATCGCCGGCACCGCCACCAACTGCGCGGGCGGCAGCACCCCGTGGGGCACCTGGCTGACCTGCGAGGAGACCGAGGACAAGGCCGGCAAGAACGGTTTCACCAAGGACCACGGCTATGTCTTCGAGGTCGACCCGGAGGACCGCCGGGCCAACCGCGACCCGAAGCCGGTCAAGGCCCTCGGCCGCTACGCCCACGAGGCCGTCGTCGTCGACCCCAAGCGCGGCCACCTCTACCTGACCGAGGACGCGGCCGGTCCCAACGGCCTGCTCTACCGCTGGACCCCGCCGGAGGGCTTCAGCCACGGCCGCGGCAGGCTGCGCACCCTCGCCGACGACGCGGGCCGGCTCCAGGCCTTCAGGTGCTTCGACTCCGGTGGCAAGTTCGTGGACGACCTGTCCCGCGCCACGAGGATCGGTACCGTCTACGGCGTCGACTGGGTGGACGTCCCCGACCGCGACGCGAAGACCGTGTCGGTGCGCAAGCAGTTCACCGACGGCCAGGTCACCCGCGCCCGCAAGCTGGAGGGCATGTGGTGGGGCGACGGCGGCGCCTACATCGTCTCCTCCTACGCCCGCGCGGAGAGCCCGGTCCAGCACGACGGCCAGGTCTGGTTCTACGACCCGCGGCGCCGCACCCTGACGCTCAAGGTCCTGCTCGGCGTGAACCCGGACCCGGGCAAGGACGGCGCCTTCGACGGCCCCGACAACATCACCGTGTCCCCGTACGGCGGCCTGGTCATCGCCGAGGACGGCGAGGGCGTCCAGCACCTGTTCGGCGCCACCGAGAGCGGCCGCACCTACCCGATCGCCCGTAACGAGCTCGCGATGACACCAGCCGCTACCGCGGCGGGCGGCACCGAAGCGGAGCCGGAGTACAGCGAGTTCACCGGCGTCACCTTCTCGCCCGACGGCCGGACCCTGTTCGCCAACATCCAGACGCCCGGCATCATGCTCGCGATCACGGGGCCGTGGAAGCGGCAGAAGCGGTAACGGCGGAAGCGGAGATTAATCCGCTCGCACGTCCGGTGCTGCGCCTCCTACAGTGAGATCACAACGTCACGCACCTCCCGGTGCGAGGGCAGCGGCTACTTCCCTTTCCAGGAATGAAACAACAGCCGCAGCCGACCTGATCTCGGGAGGCGCAGCTCGTGGTGGATGTCCGGTGCGCAGGCAGCGGATACTTCGGGACCCGGTATGTTGCGGGTTCGAATCCCGTCATCGACTTGTGTCGGTGTGGCGGAAGTGGAAGACGCGCCGGGTTATGTGACCGTCGCCGACCTCTGAACTCGGACACCCTCCAATTGCTGCGCCTTCCTCCGAAACGGCAATGAATTCGGGGGAATTCACCATGGCGCGATTCAACACGCGTGCCGCGACGGCACAGCCGGCCTCGCCCGTCACCACCACCGGCCGGACCCTGCGGACCCACGAGGGCGGCAAGGGCCACGAGCGCGACGCCCGCTCCGAGCTCTTCCTCCTCGCGGTCTCCAACTTCGTCACCCGGAACACCTTCTACGAGTCCGGCACCGACCGCGACGACCGGTTCGCCCGGCTCGTGCGCGACCTCGCCGTCAGCGACCCGCACTGGACGGCCGGCCTGCTCGGCTGGCTGCGCGGTGAGGGCCACATGCGGACGGCGTCGCTGGTGGGCGCCGCCGAGTACGTGCACGCACGTCTGACGGCCGGCGCGACCGACGGCCCGTCGAACCGGCAGGTCGTGGACTCCGTGCTCCAGCGCCCGGACGAGCCCGGCGAGTTGCTCGCGTACTGGACGTCGGCGTACGGCCGTGCCGTGCCCAAGCCCATAAAGCGCGGCGTCGCCGACGCCGTACGACGGCTGTACCACGCCAAGTCGCTGCTGAAGTACGACACCGCGTCCAAGGGCTACCGCTTCGGCGACATCCTCAACCTGGTGCACGCGGCACCGGACCCGGACAAGCCGTGGCAGGGCGAGCTGTTCCAGTACGCGCTCGACCGCCGGCACCACCCGGACACCGCCGTGCCGCCCGCGTCCCTGCCGGTGCTCACCGCCCACCGGGAGCTGATGGCCCTGCCGGTCCAGGAGCGGCGGGCGGTCGTCACCGCGCCCGGTGGCGCCGAACGGCTCGCGGCGGCCGGCATCACCTGGGAGGCGCTGGCAGGCTGGCTCCAGGGCCCCATGGACAAGGCGGCCTGGGAGGCCGTGATCCCGTCGATGGGTGCGATGGCGCTCGTGCGCAACCTGCGCAACTTCGACGAGGCCGGGGTGTCCGACGAGGTCGCGGCCCGCGTGGCGGCGAAGATCAGCGACCCGGAGCAGGTGGTGCGCTCGCGGCAGTTCCCGTTCCGCTACCTCGCCGCCCACCGGCACGCGCCGTCACTGCGCTGGTCCTGGCCGCTGGAGCAGGCGCTCGGCCACTCGCTGGCCAACGTGCCCGCGCTGCCGGGCCGGACGCTGGTCCTGGTCGACCGGTCGGGCTCGATGTTCTGGGCGCAGTCGCGCGACCGCTCGGAGCTCACCCGGGCGGATGCGGCGGCGATCTTCGGCACCGCGCTCGCGCTGCGGGCGGCCGACGCCGACCTCGTCCAGTTCGGTACGACCAGCGACAGGGTGACGTTCCGCAAGGGCGAGTCGGTGCTGAAGATCCTGGAGCGCTTCGGCGACCTGGGCGGCACCGACACCACCGACGCGGTGCGCCGGCACTACAGGAAGCACGACCGGGTGCTGATCGTCACCGACGAGCAGTACGCCCCGAACCGGCACGGCGACTCTACCGCCCGGATCCCGGCCCATGTGCCCGTCTACACCTGGAACCTGGAGGGGTACCGGGCGGGCCACGGACCGTCGGGAAGCGGAAACCGGCACACCTTCGGCGGTCTCTCGGACGCGGCCTTCCGGATGGTGTCACTGCTCGAGGCGGCCGACGACAGCCGCTGGCCGTGGCAGAACTGAGCGGCGTCCGGCCCTGAGCGTGGCCCGCACTTCTACGGGGGGTGCGGGCCACACCCTTGTCCGTGCGCCGGTCTGACATCTAACATTTCAGTCCATGCAGGCCCTGCGACCCGTTCCCCGCACCCTGCTGCGGGACCGTGCCTACGCCGCGATCCGGGACGCCATCGTGGCCGGGGAGATCGAACCCGGCGCGGTGGTGCGCGACGCCGACCTGGCCGAGCGGCTGGGGCTGTCCCGGGCGCCGGTGCGTGAGGCCTTCTCGCGGCTGGTGGACGAGGGGCTGCTGGAGAGCAAGCCGCAGAGCTACACCCGGGTCACCCCGCTGGTCGCCGCCGACGTACGGGACGCGGCGGCCGTGGTCGGCGCCATGCACGAGCTGGTCAACCGGGTCGCCGTACCCCGGCTGCGGCCGGCGGACGTCGCGGAGATGCGCGCGGCGAACGACCGGTTCGCCGCCGCCGTGCGCTCCGGCGACGTGGACGAGGCCCTGCGCGCCGACGACGACCTGCACGACGTGCTGGTCCGGGCGGCCGGCAACCGTGCGGCCGCCGCCACCGCCGCCCGCTACACCCCGCTCATCCGCCGCCTGGAGCGGCAGCGCTTCGGCGAGGGCGGCTCGTGCCGCTCCGCCGGACTGCACGAGCGGCTGATCGAGGCCTGCGCCGGCGGTGACGTGGACGGCGCGGTCCGGGTCACGGAGGAGATCTGGCGCACGCTCACCGACCTGGCCGACCCCGACTGACCCCGTCTTCTGCCACTGGAGGTCCCGTGTCCCTGTCGTCCTACGCCCGCTACCCCCTTCTCTTCGGGCCCTCCCCGGTGCACCCCCTGCAGCGCCTGACCGCCCATCTCGGCGGCGCCTGCCTCTGGGCCAAGCGGGAGGACTGCAACTCCGGGATCGCCTACGGCGGGAACAAGACCCGCAAGCTGGAGTACCTGGTCGCCGACGCGCTCGCCCAGGGCTGCGACACGCTGGTGTCGATCGGCGGCGTGCAGTCCAACCACACCCGTCAGGTCGCGGCCGTCGCCGCCCGCGCCGGGCTCAAGTGTGTGCTGGTCCAGGAGAGTTGGGTCGAGTGGCCGGACTCCGTGTACGACAAGGTCGGCAACATCCTGGTCAGCCGGCTCGCCGGGGCCGAGGTGCGGCTGGTGCGGGCTGGGTTCGGCATCGGGTTCAAGGAGAGCTGGGAGCAGGCGCTCAGGGACGTGGAGGCGGCGGGCGGTAAGCCGTACGCCATCCCGGCCGGCGCCTCCGACCACCCGCTCGGCGGCCTCGGCTTCGCAGGCTGGGCCCATGAGGTCGCCGCTCAGGAGCGAGAGTCGGGCGTGTTCTTCGACACCGTCGTCGTGTGCTCGGTGACCGGGTCCACGCAGGCGGGCATGGTCGCCGGGTTCCGGGCACTGGAGGAGGCCGGTGGACGGCGGCGCCGGGTGATCGGCGTCGACGCGTCGGCCGAACCGGCCGCCACCCGTGGGCAGATCGCCCGCATCGCCCACGCCACCGGCCAACTCATCGGTGTGAAGAGCGAGTTGACCGAAGCGGACATCGAGCTGGACGAGCGGTACCACGGGGGGACGTACGGCATCCCCGACGAGGCCACCCTTGAGGCGATGCGGCTGGCCGCGCGGACCGAGGGCATGGTCACCGACCCGGTGTACGAGGGCAAGTCCATGGCCGGGCTCATCGATCTCGTCCGCCGCGGTGAGATCGGCAGGGACTCCACCGTGCTCTACGCCCACCTCGGTGGCCAGCCGGCGCTGAACGCGTACAGCGCACTGTTCTAGTCGGCGTGCCCGGCCCTCAGATCGCACATTCCTACAATCCGTGTGTCTATTCTCACGCTGAGTAGTAGCACCATCACACTCTGATGAGAGAGGGCACAAGCATGCGCACGTTTCAGCGCGCCGCACTCGTGGCGGCGGTGGTCGCGGGACTGTCCACCCTGGGCGCCGGCGTCGGCTTCGCCGACGGCAACGACGGTCCGTACCAGGTCTCCGCCGTGGCTTCCGCGCAGGCCACCGCGGTGGTCACATGGGGCGCCCCGCACGGCGAGAGGCACTCGGAGCGGGGCCACAAGCACGAGGAGTCGAAGCCGGAGCACAAGCACCACGGCTCGAAGCCCTGTCACAAGCATGAGGAGTCGAAGCCTTGTCACAAACACAAGGAGGCGAAGCCCTGTCACAAACACCACAAGTGCAAGCACCATCACAAGCCGTGCAAGCACCACCACAAGCGCGCGGCTGAACGCTTCTCCGACGCTTGGGTGGACGTGAGCGCTTCGGTGGCGTGAGGAGCCTGATCGTGCGGCGGGGATGGTGACCACCCGCCGGAGTTCACGTACGGCGGCCGTCGGCGGGCGGGGGTCATGATGGCGGTATGCCCCGTCCCCCGACGCCCCGCCCGGCTGCCGCCCCCGGCCGCCTGGAGTCGGCTCCGACGCCCCGGACCGCCGTGGCCTGGCTGCCGCCGGCCGGGCTGTGGCCCGTCATCCAGGACATCCGCGCCGAGCACGACCCGCAGATCCGCCGCTGGCCGCCCCATGTGAACCTGATCTTCGGCTTCGTGCCGGAGGAGGACTTCCCGGCGGCGCTCCCGCTGCTGGCCGCCGCGGCCTCGGAGTGCGAGCCCTTCGACATCCGGCTCGGCGGGGTCCGCTCCTTCCGTCACCGGTCCTACTCCACCGTGTGGCTCGACCCCGCGGCGGCCGGCACCGCGCCCTGGACGGAGCTCCGGCGCGTGCTGGCGGAGCCCTTCCCGTCCTGCACGGACCGCTTCCCGCGTTTCACCCCGCACCTCTCGCTCGGCCGTACCCACACCCCGCGCGTCCTCGCCGCCGAATGCGCCGCCCGGCTCGGCGTACTGCACGCGCGCGTGGCCGAGATCGCGGTGCTGTCCCGCCGTGACGACGGCCCCATGCGGACGCGTGCCGCGATCGGCCTGGGCACCGGTGCCGTACGCCGCCACCTCGGACCGGACCCGGCCGGCGGCGGGTACGAAGCCCCGGAAGCGCGCTGACCGGGCGGACCGGGTCCCGATAGGATTCGGGGGAAATCCCCGGTTCGCGAGGAGTTTGTGGATGCCGCAGGCCAGGCCCATGCGCGCGGACGCTCGGCGCAACTACGAGCGGCTGCTGAAGGTCGCGGCGGAGGCCTTCGCCGAGCACGGGGAGAACGCGTCGCTGGACGACATCGCCAAGCGGGCGGGCGTCGGCTCCGGCACGCTCTACCGGCACTTCCCGACCCGGCAGGCGCTGCTGGAGGCCGCGTACGTGGACCGGATCGAGGCCATGGCGGCCCGGGCCGACGAACTGGCCGCCGAACTCCCGCCGGGCGAGGCGCTGGTGGAGTGGCTGGGCGAGGTGGGTGTCGGGGCGATCCAGGTGCGCGGACTGAAGGCCCTCCTGGGCTCGGCCGTCACCGACGGCAGCACCGTCGCGGCCACGGCCTGCGGCACCCATATGCAGGACGCGGCTCGGCGGCTGGTGGAGGCGGCCCAGCGGGCGGGCAGCCTGCGGGAGGACGTCGAGCCGATCGAGGTCCTGCGCCTGGCGCATGGCGTGGCGTCCGCGTCGGAGCTGGCGGACGGGCAGGGGAGACAGATCCGCCGCTACCTGTCCCTGCTGACGGAGGGACTGCGACCGGGCGCCCCCTGACGGACGGGGGGCGCCACCGGCTCCCGTACGGCCGTCTACAGGGCCCGCGCCCCCGGCTCCACCATGTTTCTCACCGTCCGGGCCTTGACGAAGTCGCCCAGCGCCGTCATGTCCCACTCGCCCGAGAGCTGGCGGATGAGCTTGGCCATCATCACACCCGTCTGGGGCTCGGCATGGGTGAGGTCGAAGCGGACCAGTTCCTCGCCGGTGGCGGCGTCCAGCAGGCGGCAGTAGGCCTTGGCTACCTCGGTGAACTTCTGGCCGGAGAAGGAGTTGACCGTGAAGACCAGGCCGGTGACCTCCTGGGGCAGGCGGCCGAGGTCGACCGTGATCACCTCGTCGTCGCCCGCCCCCTCGCCGGTGAGGTTGTCGCCGGAGTGCTTGATCGCGCCGTTCAGGATCGTCAGCTTGCCGAAGTAGCAGCTGTCGACGTGGTTGCGCTGCGGGCCGTAGGCGATGACCGACGCGTCCAGGTCGATGTCCGCACCGCGGAACGCCGGCTCCCAGCCGAGCCCCATGCTGACCTGGGCGAGCAGCGGGCGGCCGCCCTTGACGAGGGAAACGGTCTGGTTCTTCTGGAGGCTGACCCGGCCCTTGTCGAGGTTGATCTTCCCCGCGCCCGGAGCGGGCGCGGGCGGGACCGGGGGAGGGGACACCGGCGGGGCGGGCGGGGTGACCGGGGTCTGCACGGTGGGCGCCGGCGGGGCCACCGGCTGCGGAGGAGCCACCGGGGCCGCCGTCGGCTCCTCCACCGTCACCCCGAAGTCCGTCGCGATGCCGGCCAGTCCGTTGGCGTACCCCTGGCCCACCGCGCGGGCCTTCCAGGTGCCGCCCCGGCGGTAGATCTCCACGACGACCAGCGCCGTCTCCGCGCCGAGCTGGGGCGGGGTGAACGTGGCCAGCACCGCGCCGCCGTCCGCGTCGCGGATCGTGGCCGTCGGCTCGATGCCCTGGAAGGTCTGGCCGGCCGCGTCCGGGCTGGCCGTGACCACGATCTTCTCGATGTCCGGCGGGACGGCGGCGGTGTCGACCGTGATCGCGTCCGGCGCCGCACCGCCGCCGGAGGCGTACGTCACGCCCGGCCCCGCCGGCTGGTTGTAGAAGATGAAGTCGTCGTCCGAGCGCACCTTGCCGTCGGCGGTGAGCAGCAGGCCCGACACGTCGAGCCGCACCGGAGCGGCGACGTCCACCGTCACGCGCGCGGCCGGCAGAGGGATGTTCGAGCCAGGGGTCATAGCTGTCATGCCGGGTGAACGAACGACACCGCTTTACCGTTCCCTTACCCGCAGAAACCCGTCGAACGGCCCGCCGAACGGCCTACGGCACCACCACGATCTTCCGCCCCACCCCCGCCGCGAACTGCTCCAGTGCCTGCGGGTAACGCGCCAGCGGGATCCGGTCGCTGATGAACACCTGCGGGTCCAGCACCCCGTTCGCGAACAGCTCGGCCGCCCGCTCGAAGCTGTGCAGCACCGCCATGGAGCCGGTGATGGTGATCTCCTGGTTGTAGATGCGGTACGGGTCGATCGTCACCCGGGTCGCGTAGTCGGCCACCCCGAACTGCAGGAACGTACCCGCCTTCGCCACCCGGCCCAGGCCGTCCTGGATCGCCGCCGCGTTGCCGGTCGCGTCCACGACGACGTCCCAGCCCTGCGGGCGGTCCAGTTCGTCGGCGTTCGCCGCCGACGCCGAGACGCCCAGCCGTACGGCCGTCTCCAGGCGCGCCGGGTTCACGTCCACCACGTCCACGCGGGCCGCGCCGGTCCGCTTGGCGAGCTCCAGCATCATCAGGCCCATCGTGCCCGAGCCGTAGATCAGGACGTGTGCGCCCAGGCGGGACTGCAGGACGTCGTAGCCGCGCACCGCGCAGGACAGCGGCTCGACCAGGGCCGCGTCCTCGGTGCGCACGTGGTCCGGCAGCTTCACGCAGTTCGCCACCGGCGCGACGGCGTACTGCGCCGCTCCGCCCGCCGTGGTCACGCCGATCGCGGCCCACCGCTCGCACAGGTTGTTGTGGCCGGTACGGCAGTAACGGCACTCGTAGCAGTACAGGGAGGGGTCCACGGCCACCCGGTCGCCGACCGCCACCTCGGTGACCCGGGTGCCGATGCCGACCACCTCGCCCGCGAACTCGTGGCCGGGGACGATCGGCAGCTTGGGCGCGAACTCGCCCTGGAGGATGTGCAGGTCGGTGCCGCACAGGCCGCAGGCGGCCACTTCCACGACGACCTCGCGCGGGCCGGGCGTCGGGTCCGGCACCTCGGCGACGACGGCGCGGCCCACGGACTCGATGACGGCGGCCTTCATTTCACGGCTCCCAACGACAGGCCCTGGACGAGCTTGTCCTGGGCGGCGAACCCCGCGGCGAGCACCGGCAGGGAGACGACGAGCGACGCGGCGCACACCTTGGCCAGGAACAGGCCCTGGCTGGTGATGAAGCCGGTCAGGAAGACGGGGGCGGTCTCGGCGACCACGCCCGTGAGGACTCGGGCGAAGAGAAGTTCGTTCCAGCTGAAGATGAAGCAGATCAGTGCGGTGGCGGCGATGCCGGGCAGGGCGATGGGGGCGACCACGCGCGCGAGGACGGTCGGCAGCCGGGCGCCGTCGATCTGCGCCGCCTCGATCACCGCCACCGGGACCTCGGCGAGGAACGACTGCATCATCCACACCGCGATCGGCAGGTTCATGGAGGTGTAGAGGATGACCAGCAGCCAGATGTTGTCGAGCATCCCGGTGTTCTTCGCGAACAGGTAGATCGGCAGCAGACCGGCCACCACCGGCAGCATCTTCGTGGACAGGAAGAAGAACAGGACGTCGGTCCACTTGCGCACCCGCCGGATGGACAGCGCGTACGCCGCCGGCAGGGCGAGGAGCAGCACGCAGACCGTCGACACCACGGACGCCACCGTGGAGTTGATCAGCGCCGGCCAGGGGCTCGCGCCGCCGCCCGATCCGAAGAACTCGCGGTAGCCGTCGAGGGTCAGCGAGGCGGCGAAGGACGGCGGGTTGGTCGCCGCGTCCGCCTCGGAGTGGAAGGACGTCAGCGCCATCCAGGCGATGGGCAGGAAGAACACGATCCCGACGAGCCAGGCGACGAGACCCAGGCCGTTGCGGCGGAGCACGGCGTTCATGCGCGGGACACCTCCTCGCGGAACAGGGACGACACCACGCGCAGGGCGAAGGTCGCGATGATGATCGAGCCGATGACCACCAGGACGCCGGCGGCCGAGGCGAGGCCGTTCTCGTGGGCCTGGTAGAAGCTCTGGTAGACGGTGTAGGGCAGGTTGGCGGTGCCGAGTCCGCCGGACGTGATCGTGAAGACCGCGTCGAAGTTCTGGACGATGTAGATCGAGCCCAGCAGGGCGCCGAGTTCGAGGTAGCGGCGCAGGTGCGGGAGCGTCAGATGACGGAAGACCTGCCAGTCGTTCGCGCCGTCGACCCGGGCGGCCTCGATCTGCTCGGGGTCACGGCTCTGCAGCCCGGCGAGCAGGATCAGCATCATGAACGGCGTCCACTGCCACACCAGGGAGGCCTCGACGGCGAGCAGCGGGGTGTTGGAGATCCAGTCGGGCTGTGGGCCTCCCACATAGTGCAACAACCCGTTCAACAGGCCGTATTCAGGGTTGTAGAGCACGTGCTTCCAGAGGAGGGCCGCGGCCACCGGCACCACCAGGAAGGGCGCGATGAGGAGGGTGCGGACGATGCCCCGGCCCCGGAACTTCCGGTTCAGCAGCAGCGCCAGCGCCAGCCCCAGGACCAGGCTGACCAGCACCACTGTCACCGTGAGCAGCACGGTCGTCCAGACCGAGTGGCGCAGGTCCGCGTCGGTCAGGACCTGTCGGTAGTTGTCCAGGCCGGTGAAGTGCCGGGCCTTGGGATAGAGGGCGTTCCAGTCGAAGAGGGAGATCACCAGCGTGGCCACGAACGGCAGCTGGGTCACCACCACCATGAAGACGAGGGCGGGCATGAGCGGGGCCCGGGTGGCCCAGGCGCGCAGGCGGGCGGAGGGCTGCCGCGTGGCGCGTACCGGTGCGGTCGCAAGGGGTGCTGTCGTCGCGGTCATCGTCCCTCGTACTCCTTGGAGATCTTCTCGGCGAGCGCCTGCGAGTTCTTCAGGGCCGAGTCGACGGACTGGCGTCCGGCGATGGCCGCGCTGATCTCCTGGGAGACCTTGGTGCCGAGGTCGGTGAACTCGGGGATGTCGACGAACTGGATGCCGGGCGCCGGACGCGGCTGCACGCCGGGATCACTGGGACGGGCGCTCTCGATGGCCTGTTTCGTCATGTCCTGGAAGGCGGCGGCCGAAGCGCGGTAGTCGGCGTTGGTGTACGTCGACGCCCGTTTGCCCGCCGGTACGTTCGGCCAGCCGCTGGTCCGGCCGACCAGCTGCTCGTACCCCTTGCCGGACGCCCAGGACACGAACTTCCAGGCCTTGTCCGGATTGCGGGAGGCCTTCTGGATGCCCCAGGCCCAGGTGTAGAGCCAGCCGGAGGACGGGGTCTTCTCCACGGGGGCGGGGGCGTAGCCGAGTTTGCCCTGGACGGGGGAGTCCTTCGCCTCCAGCAGGCCGGCCGCGGACGTGGCGTCGTACCACATGGCGACCTTGCCCTGGGTCATGTCGTTGAGGCACTCGGCGAAGCCGGACTGGGCGGCGCCGGACTCGCCGTGCTTTCGGACCAGGTCGACATAGAACTTCGTCGCCTTCTCGAACTTGGGGGAGTCCAGGTGCGCCTTCCAGTTCTTGTCGAACCAGGTGCCGCCGAAGGTGTTCACCACCGTGGTCAGCGGCGCGATCATCTCGCCCCAGCCGGGCAGGCCGCGCAGACAGATGCCCTTCATGCCGGGCCTGGCGCCGTCCACCTGTGCGGCGAGGTCGGCGACCTGCTGCCAGGTGGGGTGGGCCGGCATGGTCAGGCCCTTCGCCGCGAACACGTCCTTGCGGTACATCAGGAAGGACGACTCGCCGTAGAAGGGCTGGCCGTAGAGCCTGCCGTCGGAGGCGGTCAGGGACTGGCGCATGGGGCCAAGGACGTCCTGTTCGTCGTACGACGGGTCCTTGGCGACGTACGAGTTCATCTCGTGCAGCCAGCCGTTGCGGGCGTAGATCGGTATCTCGTAGTTGCTCAGGGTCGCCACGTCGTACTGGCCGGCCTGGTTGGCGAAGTCCTGGCTGATCTTGTCGCGGACGTCGTTCTCGGGCAGGACCGTGAAGTTGACCTTGATGCCGGTCTCTTCGGTGAAGCGGGGGGCGAGCTTCTGCAGCTCGGTCATCTGGGGGTTGTTGACCATCAACACGTTGATGGAGTCGCCGCCACCGGTCCCGCCCGCGCCGACCCAGCAGCCGGAGAGCAGCGGGGAGAGCAGCGTCCCTGCGGCGGCCATGACGAGCGTGGCTCGCGGCCTCCGTCGGCTCTGGGTTCGCATGGATCGCTCCTGAAGATATCGGGATATAAAGGGCACTTGGCGGTGTGGAACGCCTCTAGGGGGAGTGAGTTGGACTTTCAGACCCGGATGACCTGCGGGCCCAGCAGGGAGTAGCGGTGGGCCTCGGCGGCCGGGAGCTGGGTGCTCGTCACGATCGCCTCCAGCGCGCCGACCTCGGCGAACCGGCAGAAGCTGACCGCGCCGAACTTGGTGTGCACGCCCGCGAAGACGGTGCGGCGCGCGGCCCGTATCGCCTGCGCCTTGACCTCGCTGACCGCCGGGTCGGGGGTGGTGAGGCCATGCTCGCGGGAGATGCCGTTGGCGCCGATGTAGGCGAGGTCGATGACGAAGCCGGCGAGCATCTTCGTCGTCCAGTGGTCGACGGTGGCCAGCGTGCCGGCCCGGACCCGGCCGCCGAGGAGCAGGACCTGGATCTGCTCGGCCTCCGCCAGGGCGCCCGCGACCGGCAGGGATGCGGTGACCACGGTCAGTGCCCGCTCGGCGGGCAGGGCCTCGGCGATGAGCTGCGGGGTGAAGCCCTCGTCCACGAAGACCGTCTCCGCGTCCCCGAGCAGCTCGGCCGCGGCGGCCGCGATCCGGCGCTTCTCGGGGACGTGGCTGGTGGCGCGGAAGGCGAGCGTCGTCTCGAAGCCGGCGCTCTCCACCGGATAGGCGCCGCCGTGCGTACGGCGGACCAGCCCGTGGTCCTCCAGGGCGCGCAGATCGCGCCGGATGGTCTCCTTGGCCACGCCCAGCTCGGCGGCGAGCGCGGTGACGTCGACCGATCCGGTGGCGCGCGCGGCCCGCACGATCGCGCGCTGGCGTTCTTCCGCCGTCCCTGTGCTCATCCCCTCACCCACCTTCCCGCGGAACTGCCCGTTCGGGCCCTTGGGGGAAGTTCTACAGCGGCCGTGCGGCAGTGGCCAGGCCTGTTGCGGGCCCGATACTGCCCGTTTGCGCCCGTTTACCGAGGGCGGTGCCCGGCGCGGACCTGCGCGGCCGTGCCCGGCGGGGTGGGAGCGGGCGCCGTGGATGCCCGAACACGGCGGCGGGCGGGCCCGTTCGGTGCCCGCCCGCGTGCGCGGACGATCGTTTTGAGCCGCCCGAGCTATTCCGGCCGGAGTCCTTCCGGGCCCTCCCGCCCCGGCCCCGGCTCCGGCTCCGTGCTGCGCGGTGGCCGGGTCGCAGTCGTCGCCGCCGGGGGCGGCCGGCTGCCGGGGGTGCCGCGGGTGTGGCCGACGCGCCGGCCGTCCTCCTCAGGGCGTGCGGGCCGGTGGGGCTGCCGTGTGTCCGGGCCCGGTGGCCTTCGCCGGAGGGGCCACGGCGGGTACGGCCGGGAGGGAGGCGCCGGGGCTGCGGGCCGTGCGGGCGCCGCCGGTGGTGTCCGGCCGACGGTGTTCGCCGGGAGGCGGCTGCTGGGCGGCCCGGCTCGGCGCAGTGGCGAGGCGGGGTTCGTCGGTGTCCCGGGTGCGCCGGTGGCCGCCGTGGGGACCGGCCCCGGCGTGGCGGCAGCCGGGGCCGTCAGGGTTGCCCCGGCCGGCCGCGTGGTGCGGCGTCCGGGTAGGGGTGCGCCTTCCCGCGGCCGGCGGAACTCAGTACGGCCAGACCGGCGGGTCGTTCACGAAGTGCCCGCCCAGGTGGCTGTGCGCCGGGTTGTCGGGGTCCAGCTCGCCCTGCTCGGCGATCAGCTTCTCGGCGTACGGCTCGGAGTCGTCCTGCGGCTCGTAGCCGAGCGCCCGCGCGGTGGCCAGGTCCCACCACAGCCGGGTGTTGGCGGAGGAGCCGTAGACGACGGTGTGGCCGACCTCCTCGGCGGTCAGGGCCGCGTGGAAGAGGCGGGCGCCGTCGGCGGGGCTCATCCACACCGAGAGCATGCGCACGCTGGTCGGCTCCGGGAAGCAGGAGCCGATGCGCACGGACACGGTCTCCAGGCCGTGCTTGTCCCAGTACAGCTGGGCGAGGTCCTCGCCGAAGGACTTGGACAGGCCGTAGAAGGTGTCCGGGCGGCGCGGGGTGTCGACCGGGATCGGCGGCTCGCCCGGGCGCGGGGCCGGGGTGAAGCCGACGGCGTGGTTGGAGGAGGCGAAGACGATCCGGGGCACGCCCTCCTGGCGGGCGGCCTCGTAGAGGTTGTAGGTGCCCTCGATGTTGGACTTCAGGATCTTCTCGAAGGGGGCCTCCAGGGAGATGCCCGCCAGGTGCAGGACCGCGTCCACGCCCCGTACGGCCTCGCGCAGGGCCGCCGTGTCGGTGAGGTCGGCGGTGATCGCGTCCGGCGCGTCCTCGATGGGGCGCACGTCGAACAGGCGCAGCGTGTAGCCGTACTCCGGCAGCAGGGACCGCATCAGGGTGCCGAGCCCGCCGGCGGCGCCGGTGAGCAGAACGGTGCGGGGAGCTGGCATCCTCGGTTCTCCTTGTGGCCGATATTCACATACGTGGACACGCTAGAGAGTTTCGACGCGCACCGTCAAGTGTTGCGTGGAGTCGGCGAATTCGCTCCGGGTGTTGCGAGTTTGCCTGCTTGACCTGCCACAAGAAGCGCCCTTAGCGTGGTCGCGTTCAGAAATATGGACGTGGATCAGAAACATGCACCCGTGAAACATGCACCGGCGTGTCCCAAGGGAGAGCCCGTGACGCCAGCCCCTCTCACCGAACGGCTCCGCGAACCGAGCGGGCCGCTCTTCTTCCCCGTCACGGCCTACGGCCCGGACGGCTCGCTGGACCTCGATGTCTACCGCACCCACGTCCGCCGCGGCGTCGCCGCCGGTGCCGCCGCCGTGTTCGCCTGCTGCGGCACCGGGGAGTTCCACGCGCTGCTGCCGGAGGAGTTCGAGGCCTGCGTCCGGGCGGCCGTGGAGGCGGCCGAGGGACGTGTCCCGGTCGTCGCGGGCGCCGGCTACGGCACCGCGCTCGCCGTCCGCTACGCCCGTCTCGCCGGGCAGGCCGGCGCCGACGGCCTCCTCGCCATGCCGCCGTACCTCGTGCTCGCCGGTCAGGAGGGCCTGCTGCGGCACTACCGGGAGGTCGCCGCGGCCACCGGGCTGCCGGTGATCGTCTACCAGCGGGACAACGCCGTCTTCACCCCGCGGACGGTGGCCGAACTCGCCCGCACCGACGGGATCATCGGCCTCAAGGACGGCCTGGGCGACCTGGACCTGATGCAGCGGATCATCAGCACCGTACGCACCGAAGTCCCCGGCGACTTCCTGTACTTCAACGGCCTGCCCACCGCCGAGCAGACCCAGCTCGCCTATCACGCCCTCGGCGTCACCCTGTACTCCTCGGCCGTCTTCTGCTTCGCCCCCGAGATCGCCCTCGCCTACCACCGGGCCCTGACCGCGGGCGACACGGCGACCCTGCGGCGCCTCCTGGACGGCTTCTACCGCCCGTTCGTGGAACTGCGCGCCCAGGGCCGCGGCTACGCCGTCTCGCTCGTCAAGGCGGGCGTACGGCTGCGCGGCCTGGACGTCGGCGAGGTCCGGCCCCCGCTGCACGAGCCGGCGGAGGACCATGTCAAACAGCTCGCCCAGCTGATCGAGCGGGGCTGCGCGCTGCTGGAGGAGGACGCGTGAGCGAGCGTCGGTACGGCTCGAAGGGGGACGCGTGAGCGAGCGTCCGTGCGGCTCGAAGGAGGGCGCGTGAAGGCGTCGGCGTTCGTCTACCCCTGGGACGTGGGCGGGGACCCGGAGGCCCCCGCGCGCATCGCCGGGCTCGGCGTGGAACAGGTGACCCTCGCCGCCGCCTACCACTCCACCCGCGCCCTGACCCCCCGCCACCCCCGCCACCGCATCGTCACCGCCGAGTACGCGGCCGTCCTCTATCCGCCGGGCGAGCGCTGGGCGGGCCGGGGCCTGAGGCCGTACCCCGCCGGCCGCTGGGCCCCCGGCGACGCCTACGGCGAGGCGGCGGCCGCTCTGGCCGCGGCGGGCCTCGAGGTGCACACCTGGGTCGTCCTCGCGCACAACTCCCGCCTGGGCGCCGAACACCCGGACACCTCGGTGGTCAACGCCTACGGCGACCACTACCCCTGGGCGCCCTGCATCGCCCAGCCCGCCACGCGCGCGTACCTGGTCGACCTGGCCGCCGAGGCCGCCGTACGCCCCGGCGCGCAGGGCACCGAACTGGAGTCCGCCGGCTGGTACGGGCTCCAGCACCTGCACGCCCACGACAAGACCGGCGGTGTCGGTCTCGGTGAGGCCGGGCAGTACCTGATGTCCCTGTGCTTCTGCCCGTCCTGCCGCGCCGGCTACGGCGAACAGGGCCTGGATCCCGAGGAGCTGGCCGCTTCCGTGCGGGCCGCGCTGGAGCCGCTGTGGCGGAGCGCGGCGGGCGACGAGGGCTGGCCGACGGTGGAGAAGCTGCTCGGCGAGGAGAAGGCGGCCCGCACGCGCGCGTGGCGCGACGAGGTCGCCGGTACGCTCCAGGAGCAGGCCGTCGCCGCCGTGCGCGCCGCCGCACCGGCCGGCTTCCAGGTCCTGCTGCACGCCGACCCGGTCTCCTACCACTGCGGCGCCAACGCCGGCGTCGACCCCGCCCGCGTCCTCGCCGTCGCCGACGGCGTGGTGGTGCCCTGCACCGGCGGTACGGCCCTGCTGGCGCCCTTCGCCGAAGCGGCCCGGGAGGGGACGGTGCTGGCCGCCAACCTCACCGTCGTCTCCGGCATGGGCGGCAGCCCCGGCACACTCGCGGCGGACGCGGCACGCGCGCGTGCGCAGGGCGCGAACGAACTGCGGCTCTATCACGCCGGGTTGGCGTCGGACTCGGACCTCGCCTCGGTGCGCGAGGCGCTGCCGGCGCGCTGAGCCAGGCAAGCCGCCGTCCCGAGCAGCGCGAGGCCGTACAGCGGCAACAGCAGTGCCGGGGAGGCCAGTTCGACCAGGGCCGCGCCTACGGCCAGTCCGACGGCGTTGGGGGTGAAGACCAGGGTGCCGGCGGTGGCCGTCGCCCGTCCGAGCAGCGGGCCGGGCGTCTGCTGCTGCACGGCGGTGAAGACCGCGACGAGCACGCAGGGCAGGCCGAGACCGGCCGCCGCGGACGACACGAGGGCCACCGGGTCCGACGGCACGGCACGGGCGGCCACCGCGAGTGCCGTCAGCGCGATCCCCGCCGCCGCGAACCGGCGCGCACCGAGCCGCCGCAGCGCGGCGCCCGAGACGAGCCCGGCCGCCACCGAACCGGCGCCCTGGACGGCGTACAGCACGCCCGTGTACGCGGGGGAGTGGCCGAGCCGGTCGACGACGGCGTACAGCGTCGTGCCGCACAGGGAGGTGAAAAGCATCGTCGTACCGCCCGCCCGGACCAGCGGGCGCAGTTCCGGGTGACCCCACAGGTGCCGGACGCCCTCCGCGGTCTCCTCGCGCCAACTGCCGCCGGACCGGACCGGCCGTTCCTCGCGCACCCGCAGCAGGGCGTACAACCCGGCGGCGACCACGAAGGTGCCCGCGTCCAGGCAGGCGACGGCCGGGCCGCCGAAGGCCGTGTACAGGCCCGCGCCGGTCAGCGGGGCGACGAGCTTCATGCCCTCGGTGACGGCCATGCGCAGCCCGTTGAAGCCGCCCAGGCGGTCCGGGCCGATCGCCGAGGTCACCAGGGCGGACTCGGCCGCGTCGTGGACGACCTCGGCGGCGCCGTAGACCAGCAGCACGGTGAAGAGCAGCCACAGGCCGCCCGGAGAGTCCACGGTGCACACAGTGAGCAGCAGGGCCGCCAGGCCCGCGTTCAGAGCCACCAGCAGGGGCTTGCGCCGCACCCGGTCGGCGATCGTGCCCAGCGGCGGGCCGGCCACGGTGGGGGCCCACGTGGCGAACATGCACAGCGCGGCCAGGCCGTCGGATCCGGTGAGGTCCTTCACCCACACACCCGATGCCAGAAACAGCGCGGAGTTGCCGAAGCCCGACACCACCACCGCCGCCAGATACAGCCCCGCGTTGCGCCCGCGCAGCACGCGGAGCAGGGTCCAGGAAGTCGTCATGCCTGCTCATCGTGGGTCTAAGGCGGGTGGGCGCGGATCGGTAAGGTGCCTTGTCCGGCAGGGCCGGCGGACGGCGGCAATCCGTCGGAACCTGTCGGTAATGCCCCTGGGGCGCGCGCCCGCCCGAACCTACCGTCGGCGCCACGCGCTACCTCGCCCCGATCCTGATCGGTCTCGTCTACGTCCTGTCGATGTCCCTCGTCCCGGAGCCGCACCGGCGCCGCCTGAACGCGGTCATGGTGGCCGGCGCGGGCGCCGCCTATCTCAGTGGCGGAGGGCTGGGCGGCTGGGAGTTCGTGTTCACCGCGGTGGCCACCTGGGTGGCGTACAAGGGACTGGACTCCTGGGCCTGGATCGGCGGCGGCTGGCTGCTGCACACGGCCTGGGACGTCGTGCACCACCTCAAGGGGCACCCGATCATCCCCTTCGCCCACGACTCCTCGTTCGGCTGCGCGCTGTGCGATCCGGTGATCGCGGTGTGGTGCCTGGGCGGCGGACGATCGCCGTGGGAGCGGCTGCGGGGCACCGATGAGTTTTCGGGAGCCGGCCGGTCAGTACTTCGCAGGAGGAGCGCAACCGTGAAGGAGTGAGGCATGAACATGGTCGACCTCGGGCCGCAGACCCGGATCCTGGCGCGGCTCGCCGAGTCCGTGGCCGACGAGCAACTGACCGCACCCACACCGTGCCCGGACCTGGCGGTGCGGAGTCTGCTGGGCCACATCCAGATGCTGTCGGTGGCCTTCCGCGACGCCGCTCGCAAGGACCTCGGTACGACCACCGACACCAATCCGACCGCCGCCGTACCGGACATCGGCCCCGGCTGGCGCGCGGAGCTGCCCAAGGCCCTGGACGAACTGGCCGACGCCTGGCGCGAGCCGGCCGCCTGGACCGGGACGACCCGCGCGGGCGGGGTGAACCTGCCGGGCGAGGTCGCCGGCGCCGTCGTCGCCGACGAACTGGTCATCCACGGCTGGGACCTGGCCCGCGCCATCGGCCGGCCCTACGCTCCCGACCCCGCGGCGCTGGACTCGGCCCACGGCTTCCTGCTCGCGGCCGCCGAGGACCCGAACCGCGGCGGCGGCCTCTTCGGCCCGGTCGTCCCGGTGCCGCCGGAGGCACCCCTGCTGGACCGGGCGGTGGGCCTGAGCGGGCGGAATCCGGGATGGCGCCCGGAGTGAGAACAACGCCGGCTGCCGACCGCGGTGTCGGACGAGCGTGCCGCGCAAGCTCAGGTCCCTCGCTCCCCGACACGCGCGAGGCCCGGTACCTGAAGGCCGGAGGGTTCGAAGCTGCCGCCGGGTGAGAGGTGTACCCGGCTGAAGCACGTCCCGGCCGGTGACGAGGAGGTGCTCAGTCCGGCCGACGCGCATCCGGGAACCCCCGAACGGTCACTACCGCACCCCCTACGAGGCCCAGGCCGCCCAGTACTTCCCCGTACCGGGCGCCTGACGCCCCGGTTCCGCTTGCCCGAGTGGGCCGAAGCGGAACCCACGGCCGTCGTACTCTCCCCCCATGCCACTCACCCTCACCGTCCTCGGCACCGCCTCCCCGCACCCCGGCCCCGAGCGGCCCTGCTCCGGGTACCTGTTGTCCGGCGGGGGTGCCGAGGTGTGGGTGGACGCGGGGCCCGGCACGTTCGCCGCGTTGCAGCGGCACACGGACCCCGCACGGCTCACCGCGATCTGGATCTCCCACCTGCACGCCGACCACAGCGCCGACCTGCTGCCCGCCGCCTACGCCTTCGCCTTCGGCGGGATGACCCCGGCCGCGCCCATCCCGGTGTACGCGCCGCAGGACTGCGCCCGCCGGCTGGTCGGCTTCTTCGGGCGGGCGGACGTCGCCTTCCTCAAGGGCGTCTTCGACTTCCGGGCCCTGTACGACGGCCATGACGTCCGGCACTGGAACCTCCGCCTCACCGCACGCGCCGTCGCCCACGACACCGAGGCGTACGGGCTGCGCGCCGAATGCCAGGGGAGCGTGCTCGCCTACTCCGGGGACAGCGGGCCGTGTGCCGCGCTGGGCGAACTCGCCTCCCGCGCCGACCTGTTCCTGTGCGAGGCGGACATCGACACGCATCGCGACGGCGAACACCGGGAGCAGGTCCATCTGACGCCCGAGGACGCGGGGCGGATCGCCCATGCGGCGCGCGTCCGCGAGCTGCTGGTCACCCATGTCGGACCCACGCTCACCCGTGAGGCGGCCACCGCCCGGGCCGCGGCGGCCTCCGGCCGGCCCACCCGCACCGCCGTCGAGGGTGCCGTCCACACCGTCTGACCGCAGCTCTGCCTTCTTTTGTCATAGACATTGACGAAACACGGGCCCCCTCCTACCTTCGACCGCGTCGTACTTCGTACGTCATATATGAGACGCGATATGTGAGATCCGAGAGGGCCGCATGACCTCTGTGCCCACCCCGATCCCGTCCCGCACGCAGTACGTTCTGGACGCGATCAAACACCGCATCCTGACCGGGCAGCTGGCTCCTGGTCAGGCCCTGGTCGAGACGGAGCTGGCCGCGCAGTTCGGGGTGTCCAAGACCCCGGTGCGGGAGGCGCTGAAGACGCTCGCCGGGACCGGGCTCGTGGTGATGAGCCAGTACAAGGGCGTCACGGTGCGCATGGTGGACGCGGACATGGCACGCGAGGTCTACGACGTGCGGCTGCTGCTGGAACCCGAGGCACTGAGAAGAACCGTCGGGCGGGGGGCCTCCCTCGGCGCCGCGCGCGACGCGCTGAACCGGGCCGATGCCGCCCACGACACCGCCGAACGGTCGCTCGCCAACCGGGAGTTCCACCGCGCCCTCTACCTGCCGTGCGGCAACCCGCTGCTCGGCCGGATGCTGGACGAGGTCCGCGACCAGGCCGCACTGGTCTCCGCCGTCGCCTGGGCCGCCGAGCCCTCCTGGGAGCGGGAGGCCGCCGAGCACCGGGAGATCCTCCGACTCGCGCTCGACGGCGACGCCGACGGCGCGGCGAGCGCCCTGCACGCCCACATCGCCTCCTTCGTCCGGCGCGCGTTCCCCGCAGAGGAAGGTCATTCATGAGCAGCGTGACGTTCGAGACCCAACGGGCGGCCCTGGCCGACGTGGTGGCCATCCCGGTGACCCCCTTCGCCGCGGACGGCTCCGTCGACACCGGCACCCACCGGGCCCTGCTGCGTCGCCTGCTCGACGGCGGGATCCGCACCCTCACCCCCAACGGCAACACCGGCGAGTTCTACGCCCTCACCCCCGAAGAGCGCCGCCTGGTCACCGAGTTGACGACCGAGGAGGCCGGCGACCGTGCCGCGGTCCTCGTCGGCGTCGGCCACGACCTGCCCACGGCCATCGCCTCCGCCCGGCACGCCCGCGACCTCGGCGCCCCGATGGTCATGGTCCACCAGCCCGTCCACCCGTACGTCTCGGCGGCCGGCTGGGTCGACTACCACCGCGCCATCGCCGAGGCCGTGCCCGGGCTGGGCGTGGTGCCGTACATCCGCAACGCGCAGCTGCCCGGCGCCCGGCTCGCCGAACTCGCCGACCACTGCCCGAACGTCATCGGTGTGAAGTACGCCGTACCCGACGCCGCGCGGTTCGCCGCCTTCGCCCGGGACGCGGGCCTCGACCGCTTCGTCTGGGTCGCCGGTCTCGCCGAGCCGTACGCCCCCTCCTACTTCTCCGCGGGCGCCACCGGCTTCACCTCCGGACTCGTGAACGTGGCCCCGGCCGTTTCGCTGAACATGGTTGAAGCGCTTCGATCCGGCGACTATCCGGCCGCCATGAAGATCTGGGAGCAGATCCGCCGCTTCGAGGAACTCCGCGCCGCGCACGGCTCCGCGAACAACGTCACCGTCGTCAAGGAAGCCCTGGCCGCGCTCGGCCTGTGCCGCCGCGACGTCCGCCCGCCGAGCAGACCGCTTCCCGAGGACGAGCGCGCCGAGGTCGCCGCCATCGCCGCCGGATGGTCCATATGAGCGGCTCTGCGAAGAAGCTGAGAAGCCATCAGTGGTACGGGACCGACGGGCTGCGGTCGTTCAGTCACCGCGCGCGGACCCGGCAGCTCGGGTATCTGCCCGAGGAGCACCTGGGCAAGCCCGTGATCGCCGTGCTCAACACGTGGTCCGACATCAACCCGTGCCATGTGCACCTGCGGGACCGCGCCCAGGCGGTGAAGCGGGGCGTGTGGCAGGCGGGCGGGTTTCCGCTGGAGTTCCCGGTCTCGACGCTGAGCGAGACCTTCCAGAAGCCGACGCCGATGCTCTACCGGAACCTGCTGGCGATGGAGACCGAGGAGCTGCTGCGCTCCTATCCGGTGGACGGGGCCGTGCTGATGGGCGGGTGCGACAAGTCCACGCCCGCACTGCTGATGGGTGCGGCCAGCGCCGATCTGCCCGCCGTCTTCGTGCCCGCCGGGCCCATGCTGCCGGGGCACTGGCGGGGCGAGGTGCTCGGGTCCGGCACGGACATGTGGAAGTACTGGGACGACAGGCGGGCCGGTCTCATCGGCGACTGTGAGATGACCGAGCTGGAGAGCGGGCTCGCGCGCTCCCCGGGGCACTGCATGACCATGGGTACGGCGTCCACGCTGACCGCCGCCGCCGAGGCCCTCGGCGTGACCGTGCCGGGCGCGTCGAGCATTCCCGCCGTCGACTCCGGACACGACCGGATGGCGGCCAGGGCCGGGATGACGGCCGTGGAGCTGGTGCGCAGCGACCGGAGGCTGTCGCGGATCCTCACGCGTGAGGCCTTCGAGGACGCGGTCACCACGGTGCTGGGCCTCGGCGGCTCCACCAACGCCGTGATCCACTTGATCGCCATGGCCGGCCGGGCCGGGGTGAAGCTCACCCTGGACGACTTCGACCGCATCGCCCGGACCGTGCCCGTCCTCGCCAACGTCCGCCCCGGCGGCCGGAAGTACCTCATGGAGGACTTCCACTTCGCGGGCGGCCTGCCCGGCTTCCTGTCCCGGATCACCGACCTGCTCCACCTGGACCGGCCGACGGTGTCCTACGACACCCTGCGCGAGCAGCTGGAAGGCGCGCAGGTGCACCACGACGACGTCATCCGTCCGCGCGACAACCCGGTCGCGAGCGAGGGCGGGGTCGCCGTCCTGCGCGGCAACCTCTGCCCGGACGGCGCGGTCATCAAGCACATCGCGGCCGAACCCCGCCTGCTGAAGCACACCGGCCCGGCCGTCGTCTTCGACGACTACAGGACCATGCAGCGCACCATCGACGACCCCGCGCTCGGCATCACCGCCGACAGCGTGCTGGTGCTGCGGGGCGTCGGACCCAAGGGCGGCCCCGGCATGCCCGAGTACGGCATGCTCCCCATCCCCGACCACCTGCTCAGGCAGGGCGTGCGGGACATGGTCCGGATCTCCGACGCCCGGATGAGCGGCACGAGTTACGGCGCCTGCGTGCTGCACGTCGCCCCGGAGTCGTACGTCGGCGGACCCCTGGCCCTCGTGCGCACCGGTGACCTCATCACCCTGGACGTCGAGGCCCGCAGCCTCCGTCTCCACGTGGACGACGCGGAGCTGGAGCGCAGGCGCGCCGCGTGGACCCCGCCGCCCGCCCGGTACGAGCGCGGTTACGGCGTCCTCCACAACGGCCAGATCACGCAGGCCGACACCGGCTGCGACTTCGAGTTCCTGGCCCGGCCGGGCCACGTGCCGGACCCCTACGCCGGCTGATCCACGCATCGAGAGGTGAAGCGCGTCACCCATGCGTATGCGGCAAGCGCTTCCTGTGCCCGCTGTAACAGCCCCAAGCCGCAGCCGTGGCGGAACCGCCCGCGCCACCCCGGCGGCGCCGTGCCTCCGCGACCCCGCGCAGGCTGCCGTACCTGCTGATCGCCCCGGCGGCCCTGCTGGGCTTCATCGCCTGCCCGGTGCTCAGCGTCTTCTACTACAGCCTGGAGAACTACAGCCCGACCAAGCCGTGGCGGAACGGTTTCGCGGGTCTCGGCAACTTCACGCAGATCTTCGCCCACGACCCCCGGTTCCGGGACACGCTGACCTTCAGCGCCAAGTGGGTCGTGGTCGAGGCCGGCCTGCAGCCGCTGTTCGGCCTGGCGCCGGCGCTCATCGTCAACCAGACCCTCGCCGGGCGGGCGCTGGGCCGCGCGCTGGTCTTCTCCCCGTGGGCGGGCAACGACTGGGACTCCGGCGTCAGCGCCCCCTCCATCATCTCCACCGACGTCACGGCGACATACGGCGCCCGCAAGCCGGACGGCTCCCTGCCGGACACGACGTTCCTGACGACGGGGAGCAACGACGACCGGCGCGAC
Organism: Streptomyces barringtoniae; assembly: GCF_020819595.1. Taxonomy (GTDB): domain Bacteria; phylum Actinomycetota; class Actinomycetes; order Streptomycetales; family Streptomycetaceae; genus Streptomyces; species Streptomyces barringtoniae. Next base: position 108,142 of record NZ_JAJHNP010000020.1, on the reverse strand, counting down.
GATGAACCGACGCCCGGGATCAGCGCGGGCTGCCCCACTCGGCCCGGAGATCCTGGCACCGGACGGTGATCGAGGCGTCGGTGAGTGCGATCTCGTGCACACAGCCACCCCCCTCGACACCGTCCTCGCCGGCTTCTTCCTCAGGGAGGATCTCGTCGAGCAGCACGGTGTCGACGCGCAACCAGTCGATCGCATGGTGGTGGTCGATGGAGAAGTGCCGCACGCCCGAGTAGCTGATGCGCAGCCCCGAGTCGTGCTTGAACCGGTTCGGCGCGAACTCCAGCACCAGCCGCCCGCTCTTGTCGGTCGCCGGATGGATCCCGGCCAGCTCCAGATCCTTCACGCAGCGGACGGCGCCGGGGATGTCGTAGTGCCCCGGCTCGGAGGCGAACGCCCAGGCACCCGGCGGAAGAACGCCACGCAGGCGGGGCAGTTCGGCGAGGTAGGCGGTGGGGTCGACGAAGAATCCGTGGTCCTGCCAGTGCGTCCTGACGAATCTCATGTCCTCGATCCTCTCCGCCTCACTCGACCGTCACCGTGACAAGACCGGGCTCCGGCAGCTCCGTCGGAGCGTCGTCGCCGTACCAGGCGAACTCGAGCGCGGACAGCCTTCCGCCGCTCACCCAGACGAGCAGCTCGCCGATGAACTCCCCGGAGCCGTTCCGCACCCTGCCGACGACCGGAAGAAGGCCGTCGGCGACCGGTGCCGCCGGGAGCCACTCCGGCACGACCAGATCCACACTCGGAGACCCTTCTCCCCAGCGCCTCGTGACGCGAGCTTCGGCGACCTGCGCCCTGAGCTCGTTCGCACCGGGAATGTCCACGGTGAGCAGCTTGCCGAGGACACGCTGGGTCAACCCGCGGGCCGGCGGCTGCCGGCGGAGCAGCGCGGGGATGGTGGCGTGCTCGGTGCAGACGTCGCACAGAGCGCCGTCCGCGGCGGAGTCCTCCGGCCGGTACCCGGGTTCGTTCTCCCGGTGCCCTTGCCCGTGCGCGCTGATCACGCAGAACACTGTATCGATCGGATAACAGGCCTCCCAGCGCAGGTTGTTATGCGCGTAGATGGTCCCTGACCTGGTACATCACTCTCATCCACCAGATCCGGAGAATCCATGCGGAAGTCCCACAGAGTCGTTGCCGCCGGTGCGGCCTGTGCTCTCGCCGGTGTCGCGCTGTACGGCGCGGGCGTGGCCACCGCCGGGCAGTCGACGGCGAACTCCACCCACGAGCCTTACAACATCGGGCAGTTGGTGAAGGACATCGACACCTACTACGGCACCCACGCCGACAGCAACGGCGTCTATCAGGCGTCCCCGGACAGCCCGTACGCCCAGGACCTGGCCGGCATCGACGCCGACGCCAAGCGCTATATCGACAAGGCGGCCCGCAAGGCGCACCGTCACGGTGAGAAGCCGGCCGTCGTCTTCGACGTCGACGACACGCTGCTGCTCAGCCTCGACTACGAGAAGCGCTACAACTACACGTACAACCCCACCACGTGGAACGACTACGTGAACCGCGCCGACCGCCCGGCCGTCTTCGGCAGCCCCGAGCTGGTCCAGTACGCCGAGTCCAAGGGCGTGGAGGTCTTCTACAACTCCGGCCTGAGCGAGGCCCAGCGCGCCGCCGCGGTCGCGAACCTGAAGAAGGTCGGCGCCGATGTGAACCTCGACACGGACCACATGTTCCTCAAGGACAAGGCCAACCCGCCGGCCTACCTGAGCGACTGTGCCACCCCGACGGCCTGGAACTGCACGACCGTGCAGTACAAGTCCGGGACGCGCAAGCACATCGAGGACGACCTGGGGTACGAGATCATCGCCAACTTCGGCGACCAGTACTCGGACCTCGACGGCGGCTACGCCGACCGCACGTACAAGCTGCCGAACCCGACGTACTTCGTCAGCTGAGCGCCGACCGTACGTCCTGAGCAGCCGCTCGTACCCGGCCCCCGTCACCGGCGGCACCATGCCGTGGCGGGGGCCGGCCACTGGCCGGTCCAGTGCGCCGGGCCGATGGGCTCCCGGACCGTTCGGCTGTTTTCACGAGAGTCCGGCAGCCGTGACTCACGAGTCACCCGCCCGAGCCGCCGTGCGCGGCAAAGTCACCGGTCACCGTGTAGACACGCCCGCCGGCAGTACAGCGCAGTCCTTCTCCGACAGGTCGAACGCATGCCGGAGCACCACACACGCCCGTTTGCGGAACGGCAGTCTGCGCAGCGCCTCCTGTACGTCCACGACTCCGGCCACGTCCGGGTTCTCGGTCCTCTCCTCGCGGTGCGGCCAGAACAGCGCGATCCTGCGGCGTTCGCGCACCGCGCTGCGGATCCGGGTGCGGGCCAGCGCGTCCGCCGCCAGGTCGTCGGCGGCGTCCGTGTCCCCGGTCAACAGGGCGGCCGGACGGGAGAGTTCGGTGTGGTGCCGTTCGAAGAAGGCGTGGAACTCCACGGAGGCGGCGTCGTCGACGACCGTACCCACGGGTGACCTCCTCTCGGTGCGGCTCCGGGAGTGACTGTACGGAGGGCCGGACAACGTGTGGTCCACCGAACCGGATTCCGTAACACAGGGAAAACCTGAAACAGGTTGAACGGGGGAACAATCCAGCCAGCATCCGCAAGCCGATCACCAGGTCACGAGGAGTGGCACCATGTCAGTGGACCGGTACTTCAGGGTCTCCGAGCGGGGATCCACCTTCGGCCGGGAGATACGCGGCGGCTTCGCCACGTTCTTCACCATGGCCTACATCCTTGTCCTGAACCCGATCATCCTGGGCAGCGCCAAGGACAAGTTCGGGCACACGCTGGACACCGGCCAACTCGTCACCGCCACCGCGTTGGTGGCGTGTGTGATGACGATCGTCATGGGCGTCGGCGGCAACCTCCCGCTGGCCATCGCCGCCGGCCTCGGCCTCAACGCCGTCGTCGCCTTCCAGCTGGCCCCGCTGATGAGCTGGCCCGACGCGATGGGCCTGGTGGTCCTGGAGGGCCTCCTCATCTGCCTCCTGGTCCTCACCGGACTGCGGCAGGCCATCATGAACGCGATCCCGCAGCAGCTGAAGCAGGCCATCGGCGTCGGCATCGGCCTGTTCATCGCCTTCATCGGCTTCGTCGACGCCGGGTTCGTCAGCCGCATCCCGGACGCCGCGCACACCACCGTGCCCGTCCAACTGGGCGCCGTCGGACGCCTGACCGGCTGGCCCGTGCTCGTCTTCTGTCTCGGCGTGCTGCTGACCGTCGCGCTCATCGCCCGGAAGGTGAAGGGCGCGATCCTCATCAGCATCGTGACGATGACCGTCGTCGCGATCATCGTCAACGCCGTCGCCGACATCAAGAGCTGGGGCCTGACCACGCCCAAGGTCCCCGACAAGATCGTCGCCGCACCGGACTTCGGGCTCATCGGTCACTTCAGCCTGTTCGGCGGCTTCGCCAAGGCCGGCGTCCTCACCGCCGTCCTGCTGGTCTTCACCCTCGTCCTGTCCGACTTCTTCGACGCCATGGGCACGATCGTCGGCATCAGCGCCGAGGCCGGACTGCTGGACGAGAAGGGGCAGGTGCCCGGCATCGGCCGGGTGCTGTTCATCGACGGCGCCGCGGCCGCCGTCGGCGGTCTCGGCTCCGCCTCCTCCAACACCGCCTACATCGAGTCCGCGGCCGGCGTCGGCGAGGGCGCCCGCACCGGCCTCGCCAACCTCGTCACCGGCGGCCTGTTCGGCCTCGCCCTCTTCCTCACCCCGCTGCTCACCATCGTCCCGCTCCAGGCGGCGGCGCCCGCGCTGATCGCCGTGGGCTTCCTGATGATGACCCACGTCAAGCACATCGACTGGGACCGGTACGACATCGCCGTCCCGGCGTTCCTCACCATCGCGGCGATGCCGTTCACCTACTCCATCACCGACGGGATCGGGGCCGGTTTCCTGTCCTACGTCGTCATCAAGGCGGTGCTGGGCAAAGCGCGGGAGGTCAACTGGCTGTTGTGGGCCGTGTCGGCGCTGTTCCTCGTGTACTTCGCGATCGACCCGGTCGAGCAGATTCTCGGGGTGAAGTGAGGGCAGCTCACTTCAGCGCCGCCTGCATCATCGCCTTCGCCACCGGCGCCGCCAGACCGTTACCGCTCACCTCCGACCTCGCCGCGTCCGACTGCTCCACCATCACGGCGACAGCCACTTCCTTGCCGCTGGTGTCGGACTTGGCGAAGGACGTGAACCAGGCGTACGGCGTCTTGCTGTTGTTCTCGCCGTGCTGGGCGGTGCCGGTCTTGCCGCCGACGGTGGCGCCGTCGATCAGGGCGTTCGTGCCGGTGCCGTCCTTGACCACCGTCTCCATGGCCGACTGGAGCTGTTCGGCCGTGGAGGAGCTGACGATCTCCTTGGCGTCCGCGCTGTCGTCGTAGTTCTGCAGCACATCACCGCCACTGTCGGTGATCTGCGACACCAGATGCGGCGAGACCAGCTTGCCGCCGTTGGCTATGGCCGCGGACACCATGGCCATCTGCAGCGGGGTCGCGGTGACGTCGAACTGGCCGATGCCGGAATACGCGGTCTGCGGCTGGTCCATGCCGGAGGGGTACACGCTGGCGTAGGCCCGCACCGGCACGTCCTGCTTGTCGTCGTTGAAGCCGAACTTCTCGGCCATCGCCTTCACCTTGTCCTGGCCGAGCTGGACGGCCATGTGACCGAAGACGTTGTTGCAGGAGTACTGCAGGGCGACGCGGATGGAGGCGTTCTTGCACGGCGCCGAGCTGTTCTCGTTCACCAGGACGTGCGTCGTGCCCGGCGGGGTGTAGGGGGCCGGGCTGTCGGTCCGCTCGTCCACGTTCTTGTACAGCCCGTCCTCCAGCGCGGCCGCCGCCACGACCAGCTTGAAGGTCGAGCCCGGCGGCAGCGGCTGGCGCAGCGCGCGGTTGGTGAGCGGCTTGTCCTTGTCCGCGTTGAGCTGCTTCCAGGCCGAGCCGGCCGTGTTGGCGTCGGTCAGCGCGGAGGGGTCGTACGACGGTGTGGACACCGCCGCGAGGATCTTGCCGGTCTTCGGGTCGATCGCGACGGCGCCGCCCTTCTTGCCGCCGAGCGCGCGGTAGGCCGCCTTCTGCACGTCCGGGTCGATCGTGCTGAGCACGTTGCCCGGGTCGGCGCGTTTGCCGGTGAGCGTGTCCAGCACGGTCTTCAGCCGGTTGTCCGTGCCGTTGAGCAGGTCCTTGTAGATGCCCTCCAGCTGGGTGGGGGCATAGGCCTGCGAGGCGTAGCCCGTCACCGCCGCGTAGAGCCTGCCGTCCGTGTACGTCCGTTTGTACGCGAGGTCGCTCCCCTTGGTCCGGGTGGAACCGGTGATCGCGTTCCCGGCCACGATGATGTTCCCGAGCGGCCGCGAGTACGTCTGGATCGCGTTGCGCCGGTTGTCGTTGTCGTCCGCGAGGGCCTTGCCGTCGTAGAACTGCACCCAGGTCGCCCTGACCAGCAGAGCGAGCACGAGCAGCAGCGCGAAGACGGACGCCCGCCTGATCGTCTTGTTCATCCCGCTCCGAAGACGATCGGGACGGGGGCGATCGTTCCCGTACGCCCCGTTTTCTCATCCCACGCTCAGGAAACCGGCCTCGTACGCGGCGATCACCGCCTGTGTGCGGTCCCGGGTGCCCGTCTTGGCCAGCACCGCCGCGACGTGCGACTTCACGGTGGCGGGGCCCACCTCCAGCCGCCGGGCGATCTCGGCGTTGGTCAGTCCGTCGGCCATGTGCCGCAGCACGTCGCGCTCGCGTCCGGTGAGTTTGCTCACCCAGGGCGCGGACGGGGCTGCCCTGCGCCCGTGTTCGGCCGCGAGAGCCCGGACGGCCGACGGGAACAGCAGGCTGTCGGTGCGCGCGACCAGCCGTACCGCCTGCACCAGGGCGTCGGCGTCGGACCGCTTCAGCAGGAAGCCGGCGGCTCCGGCGCGCAGGGCGTCGTACACGTAGGAGTCGTTCTCGAAGGTGGTCACGACCACGATCCGCGGCGGTTCCGCCATGGTGGCGACGAGCTGCTCGGTGGCCCGGATGCCGTCGACCTCCGGCATGCGCACGTCCATGAGCACGACGTCGGGCCGCAGTTCCCGGACCACGGACACCGCCTCGGCGCCGGTCGTGGCCTCGCCGACCACCTCCAGGTCCGGCTCGGCGGAGAGGATGGCGCGCAGGGCGGTGCGGACCATGCGCTCGTCGTCGGCGAGGACGAGCCGGATGGCGGGCCGGGTCATGCGGATCCCTTCGGGAGCGGTCGGGTGAGCGGGCCGGGTGGTGTCGTGGGCGTGGCCAGGGGCAGCCGTACGGACAGGCGCCAGAGGTCCGCCGACGGTCCCGCCTCAGCCGTGCCGCCGAGCAGCCGCACCCGGTCGGCGATGCCCCGCAGACCGTGGCCGCCGCCTGGGCGGGGAGCCGGACCGGCCCCCAGGGGGTTCTCGACGGTGATCTCCAGGTGTCCGTCGGCGGTGGCGATGCGGACGGCGACGGGCGAGCCGGCGTGTTTCAGCGCGTTGCTCAGGCCCTCCTGCACGATCCGGTACGCCTCCCGGGAGACCAGCGGCGGCACGGCGGCCGGCTCGATGCCGACGGTGGCCGTCACGGGCTGCCCGGCGGCCCGGGTCCGGCGCAGCAGCCCCTCCAGGTCGCTCTCCAGGGTCGGCGCGGGCGCGGTGCCCGGCGCGTCCCCGTCCCGCAGCACGCCGAGCACGGCGTCGAGTTCGCCGACCGTGCGCCGGGTGGTCTCCTCGATGGCGGCGAGCGCCTCGCGGACGAACTCCGGGTCGGTGCCGAGGAGCCGGCGGGCCGCGCTCGCCTGGAGGGTGACGGCGCTCAGGGCGTGGCCGACGCTGTCGTGCAGCTCACGGGCGAGCCGGTTGCGTACGGCGAGGTCGGCGGCGCGGGCCTCGGCGGCGGCCAGCCGGTCCTGCGGGGTGGGCCCGAGCAGCGCGGGCGCCCAGCGGGCCAGCAGGGCCCCGCAGCCGGCCGCGCACGCGGCGAGCCCCAGCAGCATGGCCAGGCCCGCGACCGGGGACAGCGCCAACGCCCAGCCGTGGTCGAGGACATGGGGCAGGCCGAGCGGGGAGCGGCGGAGCCCGGCGAACACCGGCAGGACGATCAGGACCACCGCGAACGGCGGCACGGCCAGCGACATCCCGGCGATGATCCCGCCGAGGCCGAGGTGCAGCGTGAACCAGGCCGCCGTACGGGCCCGTTCGGTACGTGTCCGGGCCGGGCCGTGGGCCAGCGAGTCCGCGTCGATCCCGCACAGGGCCCTCACCGCCGCCGACTCCAGCGGCCTGGTCAGCGGGAACAGCGACGTGACGGCGGCGATCGGCAACCCGACGGCGAACGAGCCGAGTTGGAGCGGCAGGGACCGGAAGACGTCGTCCACGCCGGTGAGCGGCCCGACGATCACCGAGCCGACGAGGACGTACGGCATGGCGAGCGCGCCGCCGAGGATCAGATGGATCCAGCGGCGCCGCGCCCGCCCGCCGAGGAGCAGCCCCAACGCCCCTGTCACTGCGGCGCCTTGACGGGCCGGTCCGTCAGGAAGCGGGCGATGACGGCCGCCACGAGGAAACCGGTGATCATCTGTCCAGCGTAGGCGAGGCCGGTCAGCGGTGCCGGCCGGTCGCCCGTCACCACCACCGCCAGCGACATCCATCCGCCCCAGCAGGCCACCGCCCCGGAGCCGATCCAGGCCGACGCCAGCGGTACGGCGACCGGCAGCGCACCGCCCCGGCGGAAGGCGAGCTGCCAGGCACCGGTGACGGCCGCGGCGAGGAAGAGGACGTACACGCACTGCATGGACCGGTCGCCGCTGCCGTCCGGTGCGGCCGCCCCGCAGGCCCGCAGCAGCCGCACCGCGCCCGGGACCGGCGCGAGCAGTGCCGCCGCGAGGGCCGTCCGCCGCTGCGCCCCGCCCGCGCCCCCGGCCGGGAGCTCCCGCATCCGCCCCCGCCACAGGTGCCCCCAGCGGTCGCGGGCGTACCCGGTGAACAGCGCCCCCAGCGCCAGCCCCTGCACGATGAACCCGCTGTACACCACCCCGAAGACCCAGTCGTCGAGGAACGGCCTGTCGCCCGAGCCGCCGCCCCCGCCGCCGGTGCCGTGGAGGACGAGTTGCAGCGGGAAGCCCACCATGATGGGCGCGAGGAGTCCCACGGCGAGCCACATCGGCACCGCGAGCAGCCAGGCCGGCACCCGTTGTCCCCACGGGCGGGTCAGCAGCAGTGCCAGCACCACGACGGCCGCGTCCATCAAGACCGTGAGTCCGTTGGCGAGGATCATGGTCAGCCGGTGCTCGAGCAACGGGCTGCCGGCCGGGATGCCGAGGTGACTCCCGGCGATCCAGGCGACCTTGAGGGACAGATAGGGCAGACAGGCGGCGACGGCGACGAGCCGGAGCGAGCGCCGCCCGGCGGAGACACCGGCGGGGACAGGGGCGGTTGAGATCGTCATGGCTCAACGCTCCCGCGCGAGCAGGGGCGTTCACCTCCTGCGGACCGACGATCCGTCTCCGCCGCACGGGGGAGGGGCTCAGTCGTCCAGGACGAGCACGACCTCCTCGATCTCCCGGCCCCGCCCGTTCGCATATCCGCGGGCCCGGGCCGTCTCGCGGAAGCCGCACTTGTGCAGCACCCGCAGCGACGCGGCGTTGTCGGCCGCCGCCCGCGCGTACAGCGGCCGTTCGGGCACCTCGGCGAGCAGGGCCCGCAGCGCCGCCGTGGCGACACCGCGGCCCCAGTGGGCGCGGTCGATCCAGTACGTCACCTCGCGCTCGCCGGCCACCCCGTAGACCGCCGCGTTGCCGGCCACCTCGCCGTCGGCCAGGACCGTGCGCAGCACGTGGGCGGAGTCGCGCACGCGCTGCCAGTAGGCCGCGAAGACGTCCCGGTCGTACGGGTTCTCCGGGCCGAACGCGGCCATCCGGACGGCAACCGGGTCGGTCATCTGCCGGTGGAACACCGGCAGGTCACTGTCCTCGACGGCCCGCAGCGCGATCTCCATGGGACCCGAGCCTACGACGGCACGGGCGTCCGGCCCACCACCTTCCCGCTCAGAGCCTGCGGGTCGCCAGGGTCAGCCGGTCGCGCGCGTCGAACAGCGCGTCCTTGATCATCTGTTCGTGGGCGGGGGTCAGCCGGGCCACCGGCACCGAGCAGCTGATCGCGTCCCGGGCCGGGGTGCGGTAGGGGATCGCCACGCCGAAGCAGCGCAGGCCCAGCGTGTTCTCCTCGCGGTCGACCGCGAAGCCCTGCTCCCGCACCTGGCGCAGCTCCTCGATGAGCTTCTCCCGGTCGGTGATGGTGTTCTCGGTGAGCGCGGGCAGGGTCTCCGGCAGCAGCTTGCGCACCTGTTCGTCGGTGTACGTGGCGAGGATCGCCTTGCCGAGGGAGGTGGAGTGGGCCGGCAGCCGGCGCCCGACCCGGGTGAAGGGGCGCAGGTAGTGCTGGGACTGGCGGGTGGCCAGGTAGACGACGTTGGTGCCGTCGAGCCGGGCCAGGTGGATGGTCTCCGTGGTGTCGTCGGAGAGCCGGTCCAGGGTCGGCCGGGCGGCGGCCACCACCTCGTCGCCGTCGATGTAGGAGGTGCCCACCAGCAGTGCCCGCACCCCGATGCCGTACCGCGTGCCCGTCGCGTCGGTCTCCACCCAGCCCAGCTCCACGAGCGTGCGCAGCAGCATGTACAGGCTGGACTTGGGGTACCCCACGGCCTCCTGGACGGCCGCGAGGGAGTGCATGCCGGGCTTGCCGGCGAAGTACTCGAGCAATTCAACGGTCCGCACCGCGGACTTGACCTGCGCCGCGCCTGTCTCGCCAGCCGACATCGCCCTTGACCCCTTCAATCGCCGGGAAATAGTCTCCGAGCAGCATATTCATCATCAGAGACAGCGTTCAGTATATCGAACGCGGCTGATCGGTGACCCTAGTTCTTGCGGCCTTACTGGAGGGACCCGCGGTGGCAGCAGCACCAGTCTGGAGTGTCGACCCGCGTACCGGGAAGCAGCGTGAACAGGTTGCGGTGGAGGCTACAGCCCAGGAGGTGGACGCGGCCGTCCGGGCGGCCCACGCCGCACGCGGCGCCCTCGCCGACCGCACGGTGCGCTCCGCCTTCCTGCGCTCGGCCGCCGCGGGCCTCGAGGCGGCCGGCGGCGGTCTGGTCGAGACCGCAGACGCCGAGACCGCCCTCGGCCCGGTCCGGCTGACCGGTGAACTCGCCCGCACCTGCTACCAGCTGCGGGCCTTCGCCGGCATCGTCGACGAGGGCGCCTTCCTCGACGTCGTCATCGACCACCCCGACGACACGGCGACCCCGCCCGTCCCGGACCTGCGCCGCTACAAGGTGCCGCTCGGCGTCGTCGCCGTCTACTCCGCCTCCAACTTCCCCTTCGCCTTCTCCGTCGCCGGCGGCGACACCGCGAGCGCGCTCGCCGCGGGCTGCCCGGTCGTCGTCAAGGCCCACCCCGACCACCCGGCCCTGTCCGAGCTGGTCGCCAAGGTGCTGCGCCGGGCCGCCGCCGAGCACGGCATCCCCGAGGCCGTCGTCGGCCTCGTGCACGGCTTCGAGGCGGGCGTCGAACTGATCAGGCACCCGCTGGTCGCCGCGGCGGGCTTCACCGGCTCGGTACGGGGCGGACGTGCCCTCTTCGACGCGGCCGCCGCCCGTCCCGCGCCGATCCCGTTCCACGGCGAGCTGGGCTCGCTGAACCCGGTCCTCGTGACCGAGGCCGCCGCCGCCGAGCGCGCCGAGGAGATCGGCACCGGGCTCGCCGGATCGATGACGCTGGGGGTCGGGCAGTTCTGCGTGAAGCCCGGTCTGGTGCTGGTGCCGTCCGGCGCGGCGGGCGACGGCCTGGTCAAGGCCCTGACGGCCGCGGTGAGCAACACCGAGGCGGGCGTGCTGCTCGACCACCGGATGCGGGACAACTTCGTCGCCGGGGTGGCCGAGCGCGCACAGCTCCCCGGGGTCGACTCCCCGGTCACCCCGGGCGCGGGCGGCGAGCACACGGTCAGCGCCGGGTTCCTGACGGTACCGGCGGGCAGGCTGACCGAGGAGGGGGCGTACGACCTGCTCCTGGAGGAGTGCTTCGGCCCGGTCACCGTGGTGGTGCGGTACGAGGACGAGGGCGAGGCCGCGGCCGTGCTGTCCCGCCTTCCGGGCAACCTGACGGCCACGGTCCAGCTGTCCGCGGAGGAAGCCGCAGGCAACGGCCGGGGCGCGGAGCTCCTGGCCGAGCTGACCGCGCTGGCCGGCCGCGTCCTGGTGAACGGCTGGCCGACGGGCGTGGCGGTGGCCCCGGCCCAGCACCACGGGGGGCCGTACCCCGCGACCACCTCCACGTCCACCTCGGTGGGCGGTACGGCCATCGAGCGGTGGCTGCGGCCGGTGGTGTACCAGAACGCGCCCGAGGCCCTGCTGCCGGACGAGCTGCGGGACGACAACCCCCTCGGCCTTCCCCGGCGGTTCGACGGGCGCCTAGAACGCTGAAGACCGGCACGAGAGACACGGGAAGCTGAGAGACTCGCCCCATGGACCTGAAAATCCCCGAACTGCCCTTCCTTCTCCGGACGTACGGGCCCGACGGACACTGGGTTCATGAGGACGGCGTGCTCACCGGATGGGCGGGCCCCCGGCAGGACCGGTTCGTCACGCCCACCGGGGAAGCCCTGGACCCCGCCTCCGACGCGCCCCGGCTGCTGGGGGCGCCGGAAGGGGACTTCCAGCTGATCGCCCGGGTCACCGTCGGGTTCAACGCGTCCTTCGACGCCGGCGTGCTGTACGTCCACGTCGGCGACCGGGCCTGGGCCAAGCTCTGTCTGGAGTACTCCCCGGACGTGCCCACCGTCTGCACGGTGGTCACCCGGGGACACTCCGACGATGCCAACTCCTTCACGGTGGAGGGCAGTTCGGTGTGGCTGCGGGTCAGCCGGACCGGGCGGGCCTTCGCCTTCCACGCCTCCCGGGACGGCGAGCGCTGGACCTTCGTCCGGCTGTTCACCCTCGGCGACGAGGAGGAGACCGGTGACGCGCTGGTCGGCTTCATGACCCAGTCGCCGCTGGGGGAGGGGTGCGTGGTCACGTACGACCGCATCGAGTTCAGGACGTCCTGGCCGAGCGACCTGCGAGACGGAAGCTGAGCGCGAACGTCGCTGTGAGCAGGGCCGCGCTGACGGCCAGGCTCCAGCGCATACCGGCCTGGAAGCCGTGGCCGAGCAGCGCCCCGAACACCGCGATGCCCAGGCCGCCGGCCACCTGCCGGGCCGAGTTCAGCGCCCCGGCCGGCAGGCCCGCCCGTTCGGCGGGTACGGCGTCCATCATCGCGGCGGTCAGCGGCGGCACCGCCAGCGCCTAGCCCAGCGCCGGCGGCACCAGCAGCACCGACACCATCTGCACCGGCGCCTTCCAGCTCGCCGAGGCGGGCCTGCTGCACGGCCGCAAGGCCACCACGTACTGGGCGCACGCCGACGAACTGCGCAGACGGTACCCGCAGGTGCAACTCCAGGGCGACGTCCTGTACGTCCAGGACGAGCCGTACGTCACCTCCTCCGGCTACGCCGCCGGCATCGACCTGTGCCTGTACATCATCCGCAGCGACTGCGGCGCCGCCGTCGCCAACGAAGTCGCCCCGCTCGCCCCGGCGGCCGGACCCAGTTCGCACACACCCCGCTGCCGCCCGAGCGGGGCAGCGCCTGCGCCGACACCCGCGGCTGGGCCATGCGCAGCCTCGACAGGCCGCTCACCCTCACCGATCGCATCGAGCGCGCCAAGGAACTCCTGGAGACCCCCACGTTTCCGATGGACCAGGTGGCCGGCGCCTGCGGCCTCGGCACCGCCGACTCCGTGCGCGCCCACATGGTCCGCCGCACCGGGCCCACACCGAGCGCGTACCGGGCCCGGTTCAGCGCCTCGGAACCGGGTCCGGCGCGGTCACGTCCTACGTTGCATGATCAGTCAACGTGTGACGGCCGGTCCGGTGATCCGCACCGCCCTGTCCGCCGAAGCCGAGGTCATCACCGAGCTGCACTTCCGGGCCCGTTCGACGTACTACCCGGACGGCGTCCCGCAGGCCGACGTCGACTGGACCGAGGCCTGGCGCGCTTCCATCGAGCGCCCCGACGGTCATGTGCTGTGCGCCGTCGAGCAGGGCCGGATCGTCGGCATCGCCTCCTTCCGCACCCCGGAGGGCGCCCCCGCGGAAACGGTCAAGCTCTTCCAGTTCCACGTCGACCCCGACCACTGGCGCTCCGGTATCGGTACGGCCCTGCACGCGGCCTGTGTGGAGGAGTGGCGGGCCGACGGCAAGCGGACGGCGGTCCTCGACGTCCACGTGGACAACCGGCGCGCCCAGGCGTTCTACGACCGCCAGGGCTGGGTCCCGGACCCGGAGAACCCACCGGCCGAGGGCGACCACCACCTCTTCCTGTGCTTCACCGTGCCCCGGGAATGAACCAGGCTGTTTGAACGTTCACGTACCGGGCGGAGAGAGCCTCCGCGCCCGTACGACCTGGAGAGAGCCGAAGACATGCGCGTCGAGATCTGGAGCGACATCGCCTGCCCCTGGTGCTACGTGGGCAAGGCCCGCTTCGAGAAGGCGCTCGCTGCCTTCCCGCACCGCGACGACGTCGAGGTCGTGCACCGCTCCTTCGAACTGGACCCGGGCCGCGCCAAGGGCGACGTCCAGCCGGTGATCACCATGCTGACCAGGAAGTACGGCATGAGCGAGGCGCAGGCCCAGGCCGGCGAGGACAACCTCGGCGCCCAGGCCGCCGCCGAGGGCCTTGACTACCGCACCCGGGGCCGCGACCACGGCAACACCTTCGACATGCACCGCCTGCTGCACTTCGCCAAGGCGCAGGGCAGGCAGGACGAGCTGATCCAGGTCCTGTACCGGGCCAACTTCGCCGAGGAGCGGTCCGTCTTCACCGAGGGCGACGAGCGGCTCGTCGAGCTGGCCGTGGCGGCCGGTCTCGACGCCGAGGCCGCCCACGCGGTGCTCGCCGACCCGGACGCGTACGCCGACGAGGTCCGCGCCGACGAGCGCGAGGCCGCCGAGCTCGGCGCGACCGGCGTGCCCTTCTTCGTCCTCGACCGCAAGTACGGCGTCTCCGGCGCCCAGCCCGCCGAGGTCTTCACCCGGGCGCTGACCCAGGCCTGGGGCGAGCACTCGCCGCTGAAGCTGGTCGAGCAGGCGGACCAGGGGGACGGGGCGGCCTGCGGGCCCGACGGGTGCGCGGTGCCGCAGCAGGGCTGAAACCGCAGGTAGGGGCGGACGTATAAGCAGTCCTAAGCGGATCCACGGAAAAATTCGCAATGGACGGGGACTTCACCGGGCCGCAGAGTGGACCCATGAAGAACACGGAGACCACGGAGACGTTCGACAACCTCGTCCGCGCCGAGTTCGCCCCGAAGAACACCTATCTGAACACCGCGAGCAGCGGCCTGCTCCCGGCCCGTACGGTCGCCGCGCTGCACGAGGCGGTGGCCATCCGGGTCGAGGGCCGGCCACTGGACCCGCTGTTCGACGACGTGGAGGTCGCCCGGGCCGCGTTCGCCCGGCTGGCCGCAGTGCCGGTCACCCGGGTCGCAGCGGGTCCTTCGGTCTCCGCCCAGACCGGGCTGATCGCCGCCTCGCTGCCCGCGGGCGCCGAAGTCCTCACCGCCGAGGACGACTTCACCTCCGTACTCAACCCGTTCCACGCGCGTGGCGACCTCAAGGTGCGCGCGGTGCCGCTGGAACGGCTCGCCGAGTCGGTCCGCCCCGGCACCGCCCTGGTCGCCGTCAGTGCCGCGCAGTCCGCCGACGGGCGGATCGCCGACCTGCCCGCCCTGCGCGAGGCGGCCCGCGCGCACGGTGCGCGCACCTACGTCGACTTCTCCCAGGCCGCCGGCTGGCTGCCGATGGAGGCCGGCGCCCACGACTTCACCGTCGCCACCACCTTCAAGTGGCTGCTCGGCCCGCACGGGGCGGCCTTCCTCGTCGTCCCCGAGGACTTCGGCGGGCTGTCCCCGCTGCTGGCGGGCTGGGTGGCGGCCGAGGAGCCGTGGAACAGCTGCTACGGCCCGGTGACCGAACTCGCCCACTCCGCACGGCGGTTCGACGTCAGCCCGGCCCTGTTCACCTACACCGGGGTGGCACGGTCGCTCGCCCTGATCGAGGAGCTGGGCGTGGCCGCCGTACAGGCGCACGACCTCGCGCTGGCCGACCGGTTCCGCACCGGACTCGCCTCGCTCGGCCACGAACCGCTGCCCGCCCCCGGCTCGGCCATCGTCTCCGTGCCCGGACTGGGCGCGCGCCGGCCGGAGTTGAGCCGGGCGGGCATCGAGGTCTCCGACCGGGCCGGCAACCTGCGCGCGTCCTTCCACCTCTACAACACGGAAGCGGACGTGGACCGGCTGCTGGACGTGCTGTCCGGCTGACGGCATGACCGGGCCGGAGCCCCCCGTCCCACACGAGGAGGCCCCGGCCCGGAGCCGTACGTCAGGCGGCTACCTCACCGGCGTGAAGTCCCGCGCCCCGATGAACTCAGGGCGTCGTACCGGAGCCGCGAACGGCTCGACGGCCGTGTTCTCCACGCTGTTGAACACGATGAAGACGTTGCTGCGCGGGAAGGGCGTGATGTTGTCGCCCGAGCCGTGCATGCAGTTGCAGTCGAACCAGGTCGCCGAGCCGGCCTTGCCGGTGAACAGCCGGATGCCGTGCTCGCCCGCCAGCGAGGTCAGCGCCTCGTCCGAGGGCGTGCCCGCGTCCTGCATCTGCAGCGACTTCTTGTAGTTGTCCTTGGGCGTGGCGCCGGCGCAGCCCAGGAACGTCCGGTGCGAACCCGGCATGATCATCAGACCGCCGTTGGTGTCGTGGTTCTCGGTCAGCGCGATCGAGACCGACACCGTGCGCATGTTCGGCAGACCGTCCTCGGCGTGCCAGGTCTCGAAGTCCGAGTGCCAGTAGAAGCCGCTCGCGCCGAAGCCGGGCTTGACGTTGATCCGGGACTGGTGGACGTACACGTCCGAACCGAGGATCTGCCGGGCGCGCCCGACCACCCGCGGATCGCGCACCAGGTTCGCGAACACCTCGCTGATCCGGTGCACCTCGAAGACCGAGCGGATCTCCTTCGACTTCGGCTCCACGATGGAGCGCTCGTCGGCGCGGATCGCCGGGTCGGCGACCAGCCGGTCCAGCTCGCGCTTGTAGACCTCGACCTCGTCCGGCGTGATCAGCTGGTCGACGGCGAGGAAGCCGTCACGTTCGTACGCCTGCAGATCGGCCGCGGGGATCGGCCCCGGAGTGTCCGGGGAACCCCAGACGACCGGGTCCTGACGCGGGACGGCCACCTCGGTGGTGCCGCGGGTCGGGTAGAGATCGGTGACGCTGGCAGTGGTCATGGGTTCTCACACCTCCTCGGGCTCGGTGAGCAGCGGGTAGACGCCGTTCTCGTCGTGGTCCTCCCGTCCGGTCACCGGCGGGTTGAACACGCAGATGCAGTGGAAGTCCTCCTTGACGCGCAGCGTGTGCCGCTCGTGCCCGTCGAGGAGGTACATGGTGCCGGGCGTGATGGTGTACGTCGTCCCGGCCTCGTGGTCGGTGAGTTCGGCCTCGCCCTTGGTGCAGACGACGGCCTCGACGTGGTTGGCGTACCACATCGACGTCTCGGTGCCGGCGTACAGGATGGTCTCGTGCAGGGAGAAGCCGACCCGCTCCTTGGCGAGGACGATCCGCTTGCTCTCCCAGGTACCGGACTTCGCCTTGACGTGCCGGTCGGTGCCTTCGATGTCCTTGAACGATCGGACGATCACGGTGGGGTTCTCTCTCCGGGTTGATCAGAGGGTTGATCAGGGGCTGACCAGACGGTCGGTCAGACCGTTTCGCGGACGGCGCGGGCGACGACGCTCAGGCCCTCGTCCAACTCGTCGGGGGTGATGGTGAGGGCGGGCAGCAGCTTGACGACCTCACCCTCCGGGCCGGACGTCTCGATGAGCAGCCCGAGTTCGAAGGCCCGCCGCGCGATCCGCGAGGCACGGTCCTTGTCGTGGAACTCCATGCCCCACACGAGCCCGCGTCCGCGGTACTCCTTGACGTCGGCGAGGTTCTCCTCGGTGATGGCGATCAGCGCCTGCTCGACCTGCTCGCCGCGGGCGCGGGTCTGCTTCTCCATGGCCGAGCCGTCGGTCCAGTACGCCTCCAGCGCCGCGGTGGCGGTGACGAACGCGGGGTTGTTGCCCCGGAAGGTGCCGTTGTGCTCGCCCGGCTCCCAGACGTCCAGTTCCGGCTTGAACAGGCACAGCGACATCGGCAGCCCGTAGCCGCTGATCGACTTGGAGACGGTGACGATGTCGGGCGTGATCCCGGCCTCCTCGAACGAGAAGAAGGCACCCGTCCGCCCGCACCCCATCTGGATGTCGTCGACGATCAGCAGCATGTCCTGCCGCTCGCACAGCTCCTTCAGCGCCCGCAGCCACTCGGGCCGGGCCACGTTGATGCCGCCCTCGCCCTGCACGGTCTCCACGATCACCGCGGCGGGCTTGTTCAGGCCGGAGCCCTGGTCCTCCAGCAGCCGCTCGAACCACAGGAAGTCCTCGACCGTGCCGTCGAAGTAGTTGTCGAACGGCATCGGCGTGCCGTGCACCAGCGGGATTCCGGCGCCGGCCCGCTTGAAGGCGTTGCCGGTGACGGCGAGGGAGCCCAGGGACATCCCGTGGAAGGCGTTGGTGAACGACACGATCGCCTCGCGCGACTTCACCTTGCGGGCCAGCTTCAGCGCCGACTCCACGGCGTTGGTGCCGGTCGGCCCCGGGAACATGACCTTGTACGGCAGATCGCGCGGGCGCAGCACCAGGTCCTGGAAGGTCTGCAGGAAGGACCGCTTGGCCGTGGTCGACATGTCCAGGCCGTGGGTCACTCCGTCCCGGGACAGATAGTCGATCAACGCCCGTTTGAGTACCGGGTTGTTGTGGCCGTAGTTGAGTGAGCCGGCACCTGCGAAGAAGTCGAGGTAGGCATGGCCGTCCTCGTCGAACATCCGGCTGCCCTGCGCGCGGTCGAAGACCGTGGGCCAGCCGCGGCAGTAGCTGCGCACCTCGGACTCGAGGGTCTCGAAGACGCTGAGGTCGGGCTGGGTGATGGTCACGGTGAATCGCTCCTCAGTGGGCGGTGGGGTCGGTCAACGGGCCGATGCGGTAGAGGACTTCGGGATCGTGCGGGCCGTCCGGGAACAGCTCGGCGGGGAACAGCACCTCGCGCTCCAGCCGCGCGCCGTGCCGGGCGGCGAACGAGGTGAACAGCCGCTCGGAGGCGGTGTTGCCCGGGGTGATGGTGGTCTCCACGTCGGTGATGCCGCGCTCGGCGGCGAGCCGGGCGGTCAGCCCGTCCAGCAGCGCGGCGGCGATGCCGAGACCCCGGTGGGCGGAGTCGACGGCCACCTGCCAGACGAGCAGCGTGCGGGGGCGCTCCGGCCGCACATAGCCGGTGACGAAACCGACCGGCTCCCCGTCCGCACCGCGCGCCACCGCCGAGGTGCCGGCGAAGTCCCGGCACCACAGCAGATAGCTGTACGAAGAGTTCAGGTCGAGGGTTTTCGAGTCCTTGGCGAGACGCCAGAGCGTGGCTCCGTCCGTCACCGCCGGCTGGTCGACGATCAGGTCTGCGGGTGCGGCAGTCATGCGGCACGAATTTAGCGAGGCGAATTAGGAAATGCACGGCCGCTGTCGCTGCGCCGTACAGAGGGTGCGGCGAAATGCCCCGATTGACCCGCATCAAATCGGGACAGAACGGCAGTGCTGTGGAGTGTGTCACACCACGGAAACCGTCAAAAAACCGCCAGGAAACTTCCCCGTTTAGGCTTGCAAAAAGCGGGCAGGAGAAGATGGGAAGCTACCGCCGACAGAATTGGCAGAAATTGTGAAACTGAACTGAATAATGAATTCAGGCTCCGGTGGTTCCGTCGATTCGTTCACGCAGAATGTCGGCATGCCCGTTGTGGCGGGCGTACTCCTCGATGAGGTGGATCAGCACCCAGCGCACGCTGACCTCGACGCCGGTCATCGGTTCGTCCACGATCCGCCCGGTGTCCTCCAGGGACCGCCCGGCCAGCAGCTCCCGGCCACGCGCGACCTCCCGCCGCCACGCGCCCAGCGCCTCTTCGAGCCCCCGCCGCGGATCGAGGACGTACCCCGTCTCCTCCTC
Source organism: Streptomyces barringtoniae (assembly GCF_020819595.1). GTDB lineage: Bacteria > Actinomycetota > Actinomycetes > Streptomycetales > Streptomycetaceae > Streptomyces > Streptomyces barringtoniae. The sequence continues at coordinate 88,975 of NZ_JAJHNP010000020.1, read as the reverse complement.
GAACACCGGCGGCACGTCCAGCCCGGCCAGCACCCGCTGGAACCATGTGCGTTCGACCTCGGCGAGGTGCTGCACGAGCCCGAGCAGCGTCAGCGACGAAGGCTCGGCGGAGGCCTGCCGCACCTGCGCGTCGTCCAGACCCCGGCACTTCAGCTCCAGCGTGGCCCGGTGAAAGTCCAGCCAGCTCTCCAGCATGGGGCGCTCGGGGCCGGTCAGGAGGGGGATGGGGCGGCCGTCGGGGAGGGTGTGGGGTGCCTGTGGTGTGGTCATGCGAGCAGGGTGACACGGACCACTGACACCGGTACCCGGCAGACCTCAGACGCCGAGCGCCGCACCGATCGCCGCCAGACACCTCCGCACGGTCTCCGGCGAAGCGTCCGGCCCGTAATGGTTGACCCGGATCATCTCCTTGGCCAGCACCCCGCCGCCGGCGGCGATCGGCAGCGTCGCGTCGCTCTCCAGCGCCCGGGCCACCACCTCCGACGCCACCACCCCCGACGGCACCCGAAGCGTCGTGGCCACCGGCGCCGCGTCCGCGGCCTCGCGCACATAGGGCTCAAGGCCCCCGCCCAGGGCGACCGCACCCGCCCGCGCGGCCAGCGCCGCGCTGCGATGCCGGTCCATCACCGCATCCAGACCCACCGACTCGATCCGCTCCAGACAGGCCTCCAGCGCCAGCATCTCCAGCTGCGCCGGAGCGTGCGGCAGCGCCCTGCGGCCGGCGTCCAGCCAGCGCTCCTTCCAGTCCAGCAGGGACAGGTAGGAACGGCGCGGCGCGCGGGGGTTGGCCGCCATCCGGGCCCACGCCCGCTCGCTCACCGAGATCGCCGACACCCCCGCCGGGCCGCCCATCGCCTTCTGCGCGCCGATCACGCACAGGTCCACACCCCACGCGTCCGGGAGCACCGGTTCCGCGCCCACGGAGGCGACCGCGTCCAGGTAGAACAGTGCGCCCTGCTCCCGTACCGCCTCGCCGATCTCCGCGACCGGGTTGGTGTTGCCGGTCGCCGCCTCGGCGTGCACCAGCGACACGAAGTCGATCTCCGGGTGCTCGGCGAACGCCTCCCGCATCCGGTCGGCGGTCACCGCCGTGTGGAAGGGCACGGAGAGGTCGTACACGGTCGCACCCGCGTCCCGGAGCCAGTTGCCGAAGGTCTGCCCGTAGGGGCCCGTGATCACGTTCAGGGCCACCGTGCCCGGACCGGCCGCCGCGCGGATCGCCCCCTCCAGCGGCAGCAGCGCCTCGCCCTGCGTGATCAGCACGTCCTGCCGCGTGTCCAGCAGCCGGGCCACCCCGTCCTCGATGGCGGCGAAGCGTTCGGCGCTCAGCGGGGGCAGGTCCAGGAACGGGTGGGTCACGGCGGCGCTCTCTTCGTTCTCGGGGTCGATGTCCGGGGGCAACTCCACCGATCTTAGGTCCAACGCTGTCGTAACCATCGGTTTAATTTGAGAGTCTCAAACTCTTCCTTATAATCAGAACCCCCAGTTTCCCCACAGAGAAGATCCCCCCATGAAAACGCTCCTCGGACGCCGGACCCGCCTCCTGGCTGCCACCACCGCGACCGCCGGGCTGGTCCTCGTCGTGGCCGGCTGCTCCTCGAACGGCAACGGGGGGAGCGGCGGTGCCACCGTCAAGGGGGTCCACCTCGTCAAGGCCGGTCAGCTGACCACCTGCACCCACCTGCCCTACCCGCCGTTCCAGTCGGAGATCAACGGCAAGGTGCAGGGCTTCGACGTCTCCCTCATCGACCTCGTCGCCAAGAACCTCGGCGTCAAGCAGCAGATCGTCGACACGCCGTTCGAGAACTTCAAGACCGGCGCCTTCCTGAACTCCGGCCAGTGCGACCTGGCCGCCGCGGGCATGACGATCACGCCCGAGCGCAAGAAGAACGTCGACTTCTCCGACCCGTACTTCGAGGCCACCCAGGCCGTCCTCGTCGACAAGAACAGCGGCATCAACTCCCTCGCCGACGTCAAGGCCAAGGGCAAGAAGCTCGGTGCCCAGGCGCAGACCACCGGCGAGGACTACGTCAAGGGCAAGGGCTACGACCCGATCTCCTTCGAGTCCTCCGACGCGGTCCTCAACGGCCTGCGCACCGGCCAGGTCCAGGCCGTCGTCATCGACTACCCGGTCGTCCAGGGCTGGCTGAAGGACAAGGCCAACGCCGACAAGTTCAAGGTCGTCGACAACCTGAAGACCGGCGAGCAGTACGGCTTCACGGTCAAGAAGGGCAACACGGCGCTGCGCGAGGCCATCGACAAGGCCCTCAAGGACGCCAAGGCCGACGGCACCTACAAGAAGATCTACGAGCAGTGGATCGGCCCGTACAAGGCCTCCGTGGCCTCTCCCGCCGCCTCATGACCGATACGGACGTACGACTCCAGCCGAGGAAGAAGGGGCTGACGCGGCGCCAGAAGCGCCGGCTGTCGCGCGGCATCCAGTACGTCGTCTTCGTCGCCGCCGTGATCGCCATCGCGGTCTCGGCGGACTGGGGCCGGCTGCAGAACCAGTTCGCGCAGGGCGGCATCGCCCAGCAGATGTGGCCGGACGTCATCACGCTGGCGCTGAAGAACACCGTCCTGTTCACGGTGTCCGGCTTCGTCCTCGGGCTGGTGCTCGGCCTGGTCATCGCGTTGATGCGGCTGTCCTCCGTGGGGCCGTACCGCTGGGTGGCCGGCATCTACATCGAGATCTTCCGCGGCCTGCCCGCCCTGCTGATCTTCGTCTTCATCGCGGTCGCCGTCCCGCTGGCCTTCCCGGGCACGGAGATCCCCGGCGGCACCTACGGCAAGGGCGCCCTCGGCCTCGGACTCATCGGGGCCGCCTACATGGCGGAGACGTTCCGCGCCGGCATCCAGGCGGTGCCCAAGGGGCAGATGGAGGCGGCGCGTTCGCTGGGCTTCTCGCCCGCCCGCGCGATGATCTCCATCATCATCCCGCAGGCGTTCCGGATCATCCTCCCGCCGCTCACCAACGAGCTGATCATGCTCTTCAAGGACTCCTCGCTGGTGCTGCTGCTCGGCGTGACCCTGGAGGAGCGCGAACTGTCCAAGTTCGGCCGGGACCTGGCCAGTACGACCGCCAACTCCACGCCGATCCTGGTCGCGGGCCTGTGCTACCTGCTGGTCACCATCCCGCTCGGCTTCGTCGCCCGCCGTCTGGAGGCCAAGGCCCAGAAGGAGATCAAGTGACCAGCCCCGAGATCCGCGTCCGGGACCTGCACAAGTCCTTCGGCGACAACCACGTCCTGCGCGGCATCGACCTGGAGATCAACCAGGGCGAGGTCGTCTGCGTCATCGGCCCCTCCGGCTCCGGCAAGTCCACGCTGCTGCGCTGTGTGAACCTGCTGGAGGAGCCCACCGAGGGGCAGGTCTTCGTCGGCGGCACCGAGCTGACCGACCCGGACGTCGACATCGACGCCGTACGCCGCCGGATCGGCATGGTCTTCCAGCAGTTCAACCTCTTCCCGCACCTCAGCGTCACCGAGAACCTCACGCTGCCGCAGCGCAGGGTGCTCGGGCGGGACAAGGCGAAGGCCGCGAAGGTCGCCGCCGAGAACCTGGCCCGCGTCGGCCTGGCCGAGAAGGCGGAGGCCTACCCCTCCTCCCTCTCCGGCGGCCAGCAGCAGCGTGTGGCGATCGCCCGGGCGCTGGCGATGGGCCCGGAGGTCATGCTCTTCGACGAGCCGACGTCCGCCCTCGACCCGGAACTGGTCGGCGACGTCCTCGCCGTCATGCGCATGCTCGCTCGCGAGGGCATGACGATGATGGTCGTCACCCACGAGATGACCTTCGCCCGCGAGGTCGCCGACCGGGTCGTCTTCATGGACGGCGGCGTGATCGTCGAGGACGGCAGCCCCGAGCAGGTCATCGGCGACCCGCGGCACGAGCGCACCCGCCACTTCCTCTCCCGCCTGCTCGACCCGGCGATGGCCGAGGTCGAGGAGGAGATCTCGGACCAGCTGGGCGGGCCCGAGCAGTAGCTCATTAAGGTGCAGTACATGAGCGATGGCGCCGTGCTGCACGTGAAGGGGAGGGTCCTCGTCGGACCCGAGGACGTCCGCGACGAGCTGTGGGTGGTCGGGGGCCGGGTGACCCACGACCGCCCCGCCGGGGCCCGGGACGTCCGTACCGTCGAGGGCTGGGCGCTGCCCGGCCTGGTCGACGCGCACTGCCATGTGGGCCTCGGCACGGACGGCCCGGTCGACGCCGCCACCGCCGAGAAGCAGGCCCTCACCGACCGGGAGGCGGGCACCCTGCTGATCCGGGACGCCGGCTCGCCCTCCGACACGCGCTGGGTCGACGACCGCGAGGACCTGCCGAAGATCATCCGGGCCGGCCGGCACATCGCGCGCACCCGCCGCTACATCCGCAACTACGCCTGGGAGATCGAACCGGACGACCTGGTCGCCTACGTCGCCCAGGAGGCCCGGCGCGGCGACGGCTGGGTCAAGCTGGTCGGCGACTGGATCGACCGCGACCTCGGCGACCTCACCCCCTGCTGGCCCCGCGGGGTGGTGGAGGCGGCCATCGCCGAGGCCCACCGGCTCGGCGCCCGCGTCACCGCGCACTGCTTCGCCGGGAGCTCCCTGCGCGACCTGGTCGAGTCGGGCATCGACTGCATCGAGCACGCGACCGGCCTGACCGACGACCTGATCCCGCTCTTCGCCGAGCGCGGGGTCGCGATCGTCCCCACCCTCGTCAACATCGCCACCTTCCCGCGGCTCGCGGCCGGCGGCGACACCAGGTTCCCGCGCTGGTCCGCGCACATGCGCAGGCTGCACGAGCGCCGCTACGACACCGTGCGCGGCGCCTACGACGCCGGGATCCCGGTGTTCGTCGGCACGGACGCCGGCGGCTCGCTGGCCCACGGCCTGGTCGCGGAGGAGGTCGCCGAGCTGGTCACCGCGGGCATCCCGCCGGTCCAGGCCCTGTCCGCGACCAGCTGGGGCGCCCGCGCCTGGCTCGGCCGCCCCGGCCTGGAGGAGGGCGCCCCGGCCGACCTGGTGGTGTACGAGAGCGACCCGCGCGCCGACGTCCGGGTGCTGGCGGCGCCACGCCGGGTGGTGCTCAACGGGATGGTGGTCGAGTAGCGGCGCGGGGGCTGAGGGAACGCCTGTGCCCGATGATTCGAATCGGCGTGCGGGAAATCCACGTTTGAGTGAAGTGACCCAGGATCGCTGACCGTTCACCCACAGTGCGTACAAGGTTGACGGGTCCCAAGCATGTTCCCACTGGGGGTCCCACCGCCTTGAACAGCAACAACTTCCGTATGTCCGCACGCCGTCTCGCCACCGTGGCGACGGTCACCGCCCTGGCCGCGGCTCCCGCGGCCCTGGGCGCGGGCGCCGCGCACGCGACCGGTGACCACGGTCGCGCCTCCGCCGTCGTCCTGCGCACCGGGCTCGACGTGTCCCTGCTCAACAAGACCGTCGACGTCCCGCTCGCGGTCTCCCTCAACGAGGTCCAGGCACCGCGGAGCGCCGACAGGACAGCTCTGACCGCCCGGCTCGACGGCGTGGCCGGCGGCAAGCCGTTCACGGTCCTCGGCGCGGAGGTCGCCTCGGCGAAGGCCACCGTGACCGCTCAGCGCGCCGAGGGCTCGGTCCGGCTCGTCCACGCGAGGCTGCACGTCCCCGGCCTGCCCCTGCTGTCCCTGATCGAGGTCGGCACGGTCACCGCCGACGCGACCTGCGAGGCCGGCAGGGCACCGGCCGCCTCCGCGAACGTCCTCGGCGCCGTCACCGTCCTCGGCAAGCGCGTCACCCTCACCGCCGGCGGCCCGACCGAGGTGAAGGTGCCCGGCGTCGGCGAGGTCCGCCTCGACCTCGCCCGGCGCAGCACCACGACCCGCACCGCCGCCGCCACCGCCCTCGAACTCAAGGTCTCCGTCAACCCGTTGAAGCTCAACGTCGCCGATGTCGAGGGCACGGTCACCCTGGCCAGGGCGACCTGCGAGTCCCCGGCGGCCCCGCCCACCGGACACCCGGTGCCGAGCCACGACCCGGCCGCCGACGTGAAGCCTCAGGGAGCCAGACAGGACCTCGCGGAGACCGGCGGCAGCTCCGCGACCCCGTACATCGCGGGTGGCGCGATGGCGCTGGTGCTGCTCGGGGCCGGAGCGGTGACGGTGGCCCGACGCCGTAAGAGCTGACGCCGCTTCCCCGTACCGCTCCCTGCTCGGCCGTCCCGCCGGGCGGGGAGCGGAACCCCCTGGCCGGGTCCGGCTACGCAAGCACGGCCGACAGTGCCTTCAGGAAGCCGTTCACGGTCACCCGGTCCCGCACGGCCACCCGCACCCATTCCTGGCCGAGCCCCGGAAACGTGTCCCCCCGCCGCACCGCATAACCAAGCTCGCGCAACCGGTGCCGTACCACGGCAGCGCCCGGTACACGGACCAGCACGAACGGCCCTTCCGCAGGCTCCACCACCCGCACACCCCGGTCGGCGAAAGCCGCCAGCCCGGCCACCAGATGCGCCCGGTCCGCCGCGACGCGATGTGCCGCGTGCCCCGCCTCGGCCAGCGCCCGCGGTGCGACACACGCCTCGGCCGCGGCCAGCGCCGGCGTCGACACCGGCCACAACGGCTGGGCCCGCTCCAGCTCGGCGACGATCTCCGCGGGAGCCAGCACATAGCCGATGCGCAGGCCGGCCAGCCCCCACGTCTTGGTGAGGCTGCGCAGCACGACCAGCCCCGGCACATCGGTCCGCCCGGCCAGCGCCGCCCGCTCACCCGGCACCGCGTCCATGAACGCCTCGTCGACCACCAGCACCCGCCCCGGCCGGGCGAGCCGGGCGACCGCTTCCGCCGGATGCAGCACGGACGTCGGATTGGTGGGATTCCCGATCACCACCAGATCGGCGTCCTCCGGCACCGCCGCCGGATCCAGCCGGAACCCGTCCTCCTCCCGCAGCAGCACCCGCTCCACGGTGTGCCCCGCGTCCCTGAGCGCCGCCTCGGGCTCGGTGAACTGCGGGTGCACGACCACCGGTTGCCGTACCTTCAGCGCGCGGGCGAGCAGGACGAACGCCTCCGCCGCGCCCGCCGTCAGCAGCACCCGCTCCACCGGCAGCCCGTGCCGCGCCGCCACCGCCGCCCGTGCGGCCCGCCCGTCCGGGTAGGCCGCGAGGGACGACAGCGAGCGGGCGATCTCCTCCCGCAGCCACGAAGGGGGCGTGTCCGCGCGGACGTTGACGGCGAGGTCGACCAGCGCGGCCCCGTCGTCCCGCACCTCGGCGTCCCCGTGATGACGCAGATCCGGTCCCCTGCCCTCAGTGCGCATGGCTGTGCGAGTGCCCCCCGTGATGGTGGTGCCCGTGGTGGCCGTCGTCGTCCGGGTGGTAGTGCGGCTGCTGCGGCAGCCCCACCTTGTCCTCGAAGCCCGGCAGCGCGATCCGGTACACGCACGAGTCGCAGTTCATGCGCAGATCGCCCTTGACGGCCTCCTCGTACCGCTCCACCACCAGGTCCAGCAGCTCCGGCTCGGGCCCGATGACATCGGCCGACAGCACCTCGGTCTCCGGGTGCGCGGCCGCCCACCCCTCGGTCTGCTGCCGCACCCGGTCCGGCAGGATCCCGGTGAACAGGAAGTAGGGGAGTACGACGATCCGCCGCGCCCCCAGCGCCGCGCACCGGTCCAGCCCGCTCGGCACGTCCGGCGCCGCCAGCGACACGAACGCCGTCTCCACCCCGGCGTACCCACGGCCCTCCCACAGCAGCCGCGCCGCCTTGAACACCTCGGCGTTGGCGTCGGGGTCCGTCGAACCGCGGCCCACCAGCAGCACCGTCACATCGGCCCGGTCCTCGGGGCTGCGCCCGGAGGAACCCAGCGCGTCGTCCAGCCGCCGCTCCAGCACGCTCAGCAGCGCCGGATGCGGGCCCAGCGGACGGCCGTAGGTGTACGAGATGCCCGGGTGCCGTTCCTTCTCGCGGGCCAGCGCGGCCGGGATGTCGCCCTTGGCGTGCCCGGCGGACACCAGCATCAGCGGCACGGTGGCGAACCGCCGTACCCCCCGCGCCACCAGTCCGGCGACGGCCTCGCCCAGCGGCGGCGCGGACAGCTCGATGAAGCCGCCCGCGACCGGCATGTCGGAGCGGAGCTGCAACTGCCGCACGAAGTCGCGGAACGCCTCGGCGCCGGCGTCGTCACGGGTGCCGTGGCCGGCGATGAGCAGGGCGGGCGGGGTGGTCACGAGGTCTCCTCAGACGAAACGGGGTGGTACAGAAGGGCGTTGAGCGCGGCGGCGGCGACCGCCGAGCCGCCCTTCTCGGACACGTTGCTCACGGCGGGCAGCCCGCTCATCCGCAACGCGGCCTTGGACTCGGCGGCGCCGACGAAACCGACGGGCAGGCCGATGACGAGCGCGGGGGAGGCGTCCAGGGCGAGCAGCTCCTCCAGGGCGGTCGGCGCACAGCCGATCACCCACAGCGCGCCGGGCCCGACCTGCTCGTAGGCGAGCCGGACGGCATGGGCCGAACGGGTCAGCCCCGGCCCGGACCCGGCGTCCCTGAGCCGGCAGACGGTCTCCCGGCGGGTGATGCCGGCCGCGACCATCTCCACGTCCACGACGACCGGCGCCCCGGCGTGCAGCGCGGCGTGCGCCGTCACCAGGTCGCCTTCGTCCATGACGAGATCGGTCGCGTACTCCAGGTCGGCGGCGGAGTGGATGACCCGCTCCACCACCGCCCGGGTCAGCGGCGGGAAGTGCGAGGTGTCCAGGCGGGCGCGCAGCCGCCGGAAGGACTCCTGCTCGATCGGATGGACCACACGGGCCACAGGGTTCACCGGGCGCCCTCCTGAGTGCGTTCCTGCCAGCGGTAGCCGCGCGGGGTCACCATGCGTCCCGCGATGATCCTGGTGGCCGTATTGCCCACCGTGACGACCGTCATCATGTCGACCGTCGCCGGGTCCAGCCCGGCGAGGGTCGTGACCCGGCTGGCCTCGTCCGGCCGGGACGCGTTGCGGACGACCCCCACCGGCGTGGTCGGCTCCCGGTGCCCGGCGAGGATCGCGAGCGCCTTCGGCAGCTGCCAGTCGCGGCCCCGGGAGCGCGGGTTGTAGAAGGTCACCACGATGTCCGCCTCGGCCGCCGCCCGCACCCGCCGCTCGATGACCTCCCACGGCGTGTGCAGGTCGGACAGGCTGATGGACACGTGGTCGTGGCCCAGCGGCGCGCCCAGGACCGCCCCGGCGGCCAACGCGGCCGTCACCCCGGGCACCCCGACCACGTCGATGTCCTCGGAGGCCTCGGCGAGCGCCGGGGACGCCATGGCGTACACGCCCGCGTCCCCGCTGCCGATCAGCGCGACCGCATGCCCCTTGCGGGCCTCGGCAACCGCCGTACGCGCCCGCTCCTCCTCGGCGCCGAGCCCCGACTCCAGCACCCGGGTGCCGGGCCGCAGCAGATCGCGGATCTGGTCCACGTACTGGTCCAGCCCGACCAGCACCGAGGCCCGGCGCAACTCCGCCGCCGCGCGCGGGGTCAGCAGGTCCCGGGCGCCGGGTCCGAGGCCGACCACCGCGAGCCGCCCGCGCCCCGGACGCCGTACGACGGCACAGGTCGCCATCGCGGCCTGCCCGTCCTCCCGCACCGACTTCCGCTTGGGCACGAGGAGTTCACCACCGCGCACCAGAGCCGCCGCCTCGGCGACCGACGGGGTGCCGACGGCCGCGAGCGGCGCGTGGGACGGATGGGGCACCTCGACGGCGGCCAGCTCCTCGGCGGAGTACGTCACCAGTGGCACCCCCAGCCGCTCGGCGGCGGCCACGATGCCCGGCTCCTCCGACTTGGCGTCCACCGTGGCGAGTTCGGCCACGGACCTCGGTGACAGCCCCGCCTCGCGCAGCGCCCCCTCGACCAGCCCGAGGACCTCCTCCACCGGAGCGCCCCGGGACGCGCCGACCCCGACCACCAGCGACGGCGGCCTCAGCAGCACCTCGCGCTCGCCGGGTGCGACGTCCCGGTCGGTGAGCCGGATCGTGTACGCGCCCTGCGGCGAGGTCGGCAGCGGAGGCAGCGGCCAGGCCGACTCGGCCTCCAGCGCGACCGGTTCACCGTCCAGCAGGGCGCGTGACACGGTCGCGACCGAGCCCTCGTACGGCAGCCCCAGCGTGTCCAGGCCGGCCAGCCCGACCGCGTCCGTCGCGGTCGTCACCACCGGCTCGGCGCCCAGCAGCTCGCCGGCCTCCCGGGCGAGTTCGTTGGCGCCGCCGCCGTGGCCGCCGAGCAGCGACACCGCGAACCGGCCGCCCTCGTCCACGCACACCACACCGGGGTCGGCCGCCTTGTCGCCGAGCAGCGGCGCGAGCAGCCGTACCACCGCGCCCGTCGCCAGGAAGCACACCAGCTGCTCGCACTCGGCGAACGCGGTCCGCACCGCCTCCCCGACGGGCCCCTCGTACACCCGGGTACGGCCCGGCCAGGCCGCGGCCAGCCGGTCCCGTGCCGCCGCCCCCGCCGCGGTGGCGGAAATCAGGCCGATCACTCGAGAACTCCTTCACTAGGCACCGGGGTTCCGACATTTCTTTCACCCCAGAGCAGAAAGACAGGATTGGTCGCCGCGAGCCGGGTCACATCCCCCGGCAGCGGCGCCAGGCGCGAGGACTGCAGCAGCACCCCCTCGCAGGTGAACCCGGCGGCCGTGAGCGCCTCGCGCGCCGCCGGCACCCGGTCGAGGGCGGCCATGGCGACGACGACCGTACGCCGGGCCCGCCGGGCGCACGCGGTGACGACGGCGGGCAGTTCGCGCCCCCCGCCGCCGACGAACACGGCGTCGGGATCGTCGGCGAGCCCCGCCAGCACGTCCGGCGCCGAGCCGTGCACCACGTCCACGTCGACGCCGTGGGCGTGTGCGTTGGCGCGGATCCGCCCCACCCCGTCGGCCGCCTTCTCCACGGCGACGACGGCCGCGCCGAGCCGCGCGCACTCGACCGCCACCGAGCCCGAGCCGGCGCCCACGTCCCACACCAGGTCGCCCAGCCCCGGCCCCAGCCGGGCCAGCGCCAGCGCGCGCACCTCGAACTTGGTGATCATCGAGTCGCGGTGGGCGAACCCGCCCTCGGCCAGCGCCCACTGCGCAGGCCGCGCGGGCACCCCGGCGACCGTGCGCACCGGCCCGAGCGCCCGCGCCTCGTCCAGACACAGCACCACGCTCACCGCCGTACCCCAGTCCCGGGCGGCGGCCTCGGCGGGCGTGACCCGCTCGACCCGCTCGTCCGCGCAGCCGAGGGCGGAGGCGACGACGAGGACACGCCCCGGCTTCCGCGGCTCGTGCAGCAGCGCCGCCCCCAGTTCCGCCGGCCCCGCGCCCGGCCCCGTCAGCACCGCCACCTTCGGCCGCGCCCGGCACACGTTGACCGCCGTACGCAGCTCGCGGCCGTGCGCGCTGACGACCACGGCGTCGTCCCACGGCAGCCCCGCCCGCGCGAACGCGGCGGCGACGGACGAGACCCCGGGCCGGACATCCAGCAGCCGCGAGCCGAACCGCTCGGCCAGCACCCGCACGATCCCGAAGAACCCCGGGTCGCCGGAGGCCAGTACCACCACCGGAAGCTCTTTGTCGACATACCCGGCAATCGTGTCCATGGCGGGCGCCAGCGGCCCGAGCACGACCTGCTCGGCACCCTCGGGCAGCCGTACCGCGTCCAGGTGCCGGCGCCCGCCGACCACCAGCGCGGCCCCCGCGAGGACGTCCTCGGCGACCGGCGCGCCCGTCCCCGTGCCGACGACCGTGATCAACTCTTCGCCCTCTGCTCGCGCAGGGCCCGCCGGGCCTCCGGGTCGGCCTTGCGGTAGCCGTGGAAGTGCCCCGGGTGGTACAGGTGCGAGCGGGTGCCGTGCGCGTCCAGCGCCGGGCCGACCAGGAAGAGCGTGTGCTTCCAGAGCCTGTGCTCCTTGACCGTCTCCTCCAGTGTGCCGACCGTGCACCGCACGACCAGCTCCTCCGGCCAGGTCACCTGATAGGCGACGAGAACCGGGGTGTCCGTCGGGTAGCCGCCCTCCAGCAGCTCGCGCACCAGCTGCCCGCTGCGGGCGGCGGAGAGGAAGATCGCCATCGTCGTACCGTGCCGGGCGAACTCCCGTACCTCTTCCCCGGGCGGCATCGGCGTCTTGCCGCCGCCCAGCCGGGTCAGGACGACGGACTGCGCGACCTCGGGAATGGTCAGCTCGCGCTGCGCGAGAGCGGCGACGGCGGAGAAGGACGAGACTCCGGGTACGACCTCTGTGTCGATCCCGATCTGCGCGCACCGGTCCAGCTGCTCCTGCGTGCCGCCCCACAGCGCCGGGTCGCCGGAGTGGATCCGCGCGACCCTCAGCCCCTCGGTGTGGGCGCGCCGGTAGACGGCGACGACCTCCTCCAGGGGCATGGCCGCCGAGTCCAGGATCTCCGCGTCCTCGCGCGCGTGCTCGAGGACCTCCGCCTGGACCAGGCTCGCCGCCCAGATCACCACGTCCGCCTCCGCGATGGCGCGCGCGGCGCGGAACGTCAGCAGATCGGCGGCGCCGGGGCCGGCACCGACGAACGTCACCTTGCCGGTGGGGGCATCGGCCATGGGAAGGGTCCTCTCGTACGGGAAACACACATCAAAAGCGGGTGAAATGTCAGGGTCTGGCGGGGTGTGATCGGCGCCGGATGTGCGCGAAGGCGCCTCCATCGGATAGCAAGGGCCTATGGCGGTCTTCGTCGCGCTCGGCGCGTTCCTGATGACGCTGGCCGGCGGCTGGACGGCACAGCGCGTGACCGACCGGCGCCATCTCGTCCTGGGACTGGCCGGCGGCCTGATGCTGGGTGTGGTCGGCCTGGACCTGCTGCCGGAGGCGCTGCACGCGGCCGGCCGCGAGATCTTCGGCGTACCCGCCGCCCTGCTGCTGTTCGTGGCCGGCTTTCTCCTGGCCCACCTGGTGGAGCGGACCCTGGCCGCCCGCCAGGCCGCGCACGGCGGCGCCGAGGGGCACGACCACCGGGCGCCCGAGGTGGGCCTCGTGGCGGCCGCCGCGATGGTGGGCCACAGCGCGATGGACGGCGTGGCCATCGGCGCGGCCTTCCAGGTCGGCGGCGGCATGGGCGCGGCCGTGGCGCTCGCCGTGATCGCGCACGACTTCGCCGACGGCTTCAACACCTTCACCATCACGAGCCTGTACGGCAACGCCCGCCGCCGGGCGATCGCCATGCTGGTGGCCGACGCCTGCGCACCCGTGCTGGGCGCGCTGTCGACCGCGTTCTTCCACATCCCCGAGGCGGCGCTCGGCGGCTACCTGGGCCTCTTCGGCGGCGTCCTGCTCTACCTCGCCGCCGCCGAGATCCTGCCCGAGGCCCACCACGAGCACCCCGCGCGCTCCACCCTGCTGTGCACGGTGGCGGGCGCGGCGTTCATCTGGCTGGTGGTCGGCCTCTCCGGCAGCTGAACGGACCGGCGACGGGCGGCCGGCGCCCCCGGCGGCCGCCGCCCTGGCCGGTCGCCCCGGTCGCTTCACAGTTTTCCGCCTCGTCCGCCGTCCCGCCGTGGGGGCGCGATCAGTGTCGACAGGTGCGGCAATGGGGTCCCGTCCAGCGGTCTCGCCGGCAGCTGAACGGACTGGTGACGTGTGGCCGGTGTCTCCGGTGGCCGCCGTCCCGACCGGTCGCCCCGGTTGCTTCACAGCTTTCCGCCTCGTCCGCCGTCCCGCCGCGGGGGCGCGATCAGTGTCGACAGGTACGGCAGCGGGGTCCCGTCCAGTTCGGCGGCCGGCCGTACCGACTCCTCCGGCAGCCCCAGCGCCGATCCCCACACGGCATCCGCCAGCCGCCCGTTCTCCTTCAGCGCCTCGGCGACCTCGGCGGCCTGCCGCCCGAACTTGTACGCGACGACGGTCCCGGGCCCGGCCAGCGCCTCCTTGAGCACGGCGGACCCCGCGGTCACCGGCACCAGCGTCAGCGGCTCGGTGCCCTCGGTCAGCACGGCACCGGACCGGGCCGCCAGATCCTGCATGGCGGTGATCCCGGGCACGGTCTCCACGACGACACCGGGCACCAGCCCGGCGATCGTCTGCGCGAGATACGTGAACGTCGAGTACACGTTGGGATCGCCGATGGTGGCGAAGGCGACCGACCCGTGCTGCTCCAGCAGCCCGGCGACCGCGGCACCCGCCGCGTCCCAGGCGGCCTCCCGGCGCGCCCGGTCCGTCCGCTCGTTCAGCGCGAACACCACCCGGACGACCTTGTCCTCGGGCACGTAGTGCAACACGGTCGCCTCGGCCCGGCCCCGCTCTCCCGTGTCCATCACGGGTACGACGACGACATCGGCGGCCCGCAGGGCGTTGACCCCCTTGACGGTCACCAGCTCCGGATCACCGGGACCGACCCCGACTCCGACCAGCCTGCTGCTCATGACGTCCGGCACCTCTCCACGAACCGACGGGCGACACCGGGCTCGGACGCCCAGTGCGTGTGCAGATAACTCGCGTGCACGCCGTGCTGTACGAAACCTTCGACCCGCCGGACCGGCGCCCGCACGCCCCACGCCGGAGCAGCCCCGGCGCCGGGCTCGACGACGGTCCGATGGAACTCGTGCCCCCGCATCCGCGTCCCCGCGGCGGCCAGCACACTGTCCCCGACGGCCACGGCGTCCCGGTAGCCGAGCGTCAGCCGTTCCGTCATCCGCGCGGTGGCGTCCAGCACGCCGCACATCGGCTGCCCGTCCAGCTCCCGGCATAGGTAGAGCAGTCCGGCGCATTCGGCTGCCACCGGGGCACCGCTCAGCGCCAGCTCGGCAATCGCCTTGCGCAGCGGCTCGTTGGCCGACAGCTCGGCGGCGTGGACCTCGGGGAAACCGCCGCCGATGACCAACCCGGCGGCACCGTCCGGGAGTTGCTCATCACGGAGCGGATCGAAGGTGACGACCTCGGCACCGGCGGCGGTCAGCAGCTCGGTGTGCTCGGCATAGGAGAAGGTGAACGCGGACCCACCGGCTACGGCGACCACGGGCGCTCGCCTTCCAGCCGACGGTCTCGGGCGGTGGGCGGCCGAGGCGGGGGTCCAGGGGGCGGAGCCCCCAGGGAGGGCGCCTGCACTACGGGCAAGCGCTTCGAGGGCGTCCAGGTCGCACCCCTGACCCACCTGCACCGCCATCGCCGCCACAGCCTCCACCGCCGCAGCGCCCCGCTCCGCAACCGGCACCAACCCCAGATGCCGAGAAGGCGTCGACACCTGCCCGGCCCGCCGCAGGGCACCCAGCACCGGCACTCCCGCCGAGTCCAGCGCCTCCCGCAGCAGCTCCTCGTGCCGGTCGGACGCGACCTTGTTCAGGATCACGCCCCCGACCCGCACCTGGGGATCCCAGGAGGCGAACCCGTGCACCAGCGCCGCCACCGACCGCGACTGCGACGAAGCGTCGACGACCAGCACCACCGGTGCCCTGAGCAGCTTGGCGACATGCGCGGTGGACGCGAGTTCCCCCTCGCCCGCCACCCCGTCGTACAGCCCCATCACACCCTCGACCACGGCGATGTCACACCCCCGCGCCCCGTGCAGGAACAGCGGAGCGACCAGCTCCGGCCCGCACAGGTACGCGTCCAGGTTGCGCCCCACCCGCCCCGTCGCGAGCGCGTGGTACCCGGGGTCGATGTAGTCCGGCCCGACCTTGTGCGGGGACACGGCGAGCCCCCGCGCGGCGAACGCGGCCATCAGCCCCGTGGCGACGGTGGTCTTGCCGCTGCCCGAGGAGGGCGCGGCGATGACCAGCCGAGGCACCGACGACGTCACCACTCGATGCCCTTCTGGCCCTTCTGCCCCACGTCCATGGGGTGCTTGACCTTGGACATGTCGGTGACGAGGTCGGCGAAGTCGACCAGCTTCTCCGGCGCGTTCCGCCCGGTGATCACCACATGCTGCGTGCCGGGCCGGTTCCGCAGCACGTCCACGACCTCATCGGTGTCCACCCACCCCCAGTGCATGGGGTAGGCGAACTCGTCCAGCACGTACAGCCGGTAGGTCTCGGCGGCCAGGTCCCGCTTGACCTGCTCCCAGCCCTCCCGGGCCTTCTCCTCGTTGTCCATCTGGGCGTCCCGTTGGACCCACGACCAGCCCTCGCCCATCTTGTGCCAGTCGACGGTGCCGCCCTCGCCGGAGGCGCCGAGCACCCGCAGGGCGTTCTCCTCGCCGACCTTCCACTTCGCGGACTTGACGAACTGGAACACCCCGATCGGCCAGCCCTGGTTCCAGGCGCGCAGCGCGAGCCCGAACGCGGCGGTGGACTTGCCCTTGCCGACGCCCGTGTGCACGACGACCAGCGGCCGGTTGCGGCGCTGACGGGTCGTCAGGCCGTCGTCCGGTACGACACTCGGCTGTCCCTGCGGCATTACGCGGCCCTCCTCTGTACGTCCTTCACCAGCCCGGCGATCGAGTCCGCCCGCAACTCGTCGAGCGTCACCGCCGTACCGCCCAGCTCACCCGCGAGCTGTCCGGCGAGCCCGAGCCGCACCGGCCCCGACTCGCAGTCCACGACCACCGACGCGACCCCCTCGGCCGCGAACAGCCGAGCCGCCCGCCCGGCCAGCGCGACCGGCTCCGGGCCACCGGTGGCCCGCCCGTCGGTCACGACGACCACGAGAGCCCGCCGCGCCGGATCCCGCAGCCGCTCCACGCGCAGCACCTCGTGCGCCTTGAGCAGCCCGGCCGCGAGCGGCGTACGGCCACCGGTCGGCAGCGACTCCAGCCGGGCCGCCGCCGCGTCCACGGAGGAGGTCGGCGGCAGCGCGACCTCCGCGGCCGAGGCCCGGAAGGTCACCAGGCCCACCTTGTCCCGCCGCTGGTAGGCGTCCAGCAGCAGCGACAGCACCGCACCCTTCACGGCACCCATCCGCTGCCGCGCCGCCATCGACCCGGAGGCGTCCACGACGAACAGCACGAGGTTGCCCTCGCGCCCCTCCCGGGTCGCCTGCCGCAGATCGTCCCGGCGGATCACCAGCCCCGGCCCCGACCGGCCACGCGCCCGCTGGTGCGGGGCCGCCGCCTGCACGGTGGCGGCCAGGTGCAGCTTGGTCAGCGCTCCCCGGGGCCGCCGTGCCCCGGTCGTCCGCCCGTGCTCGGTGCGCGCCCGCGACCGACGGCCTGCGGCACCCTCCCCGATCCCGGGCACGCTCAGCACCTTGGTCCGGAACGGCTCGGCGGCCCGTACGGCCGACTGCTCCCGTGCGCCGGAGGCCTGCGGTTCCCCGGCCTCACCGGCCTCGGGCCGCGCGGCGGTGTCACCGCCGCCCTGGGGGCCGCTGTCGGGCGCAGGCCGGCCACCGCCGCCACCGGGACCGTCGGGATCGGGGTCGTCCTCGCCCTCGTCCTCGCCGGAGAACTGCTCCATCGTCTCGTCCAGCTTGTCCTCGTCCAGGCCCGGCGCGTCGAACGGGTTACGGCGCCTGCGGTGCGGCAGCGCCAGCAGCGCCGCCTGCCGCACGTCCTCGGCGAGCACGTCGGTCCGCCCGGCCCACGCGGCCAGCGCGGTCGCCGTACGCGCCATCACGATGTCGGCGCGCATGCCGTCCACCTCGAAGGCCGCGCAGGTCGCCGCGATCTGCCGCAGCGCCCCGTCGCCGAGCCGCACCTGCGGCAGCAACTCCCTCGCCGCAATGATCCGTTGACGTACGGCGGCCTCCTCCTCGGCCCACCGCGCGGCGAAACCGGCCGGATCGTCGTCGTACGCCAGCCGGCGCCGCACCACCTCGACCCGCTGTTCGGGCTCCCGCGAGGCCGCGACCTCCACGGTCAGCCCGAACCGGTCCAGCAACTGCGGCCGCAGCTCGCCCTCTTCGGGGTTCATCGTGCCGACGAGCAGGAAACGGGCCGCGTGCCGCACGGAGACGCCCTCGCGCTCCACGTACGAGGCACCCATCGCCGCCGCGTCCAGCAGCAGGTCGACCAGGTGGTCGTGGAGCAGGTTGACCTCGTCGACGTACAGGATCCCGCGGTGCGCGTCGGCCAGCAGGCCCGGCTCGAACGCCTTCACGCCCTCGGCGAGCGCCCGTTCGATGTCCAGGGCGCCGACCAGCCGGTCCTCGGAGGCACCGACGGGGAGTTCGACCATCCGGGCCGGGCGCGCCGTACCGGGCCCCGGCTCGTGCGGCCCGTCCGGGCAGGACGCGTCCGGGGCCGCCGGGTCACAGGAGAACCGGCAGCCCGGCACCACCGCGACCTTCGGCAGCAGCGCCGACAGGGCGCGCACCGCCGTCGACTTGGCCGTGCCCTTCTCGCCGCGCACCAGCACACCGCCGACCGCCGGGGACACGGCGTTCAGCAGCAGCGCGAGCCGCAGGTCGTCCTGACCGACAACGGCCGTAAAAGGGAAGGGGGTTGTCACTGGTCGTCGCCCTCCAAGTCGCCTTCCAGCTCCAGGTAGGTGGCGCGCAGCCGCTCCAGCGTCTCCGCGTCCGGCTCCGCCCACAGGCCACGGTCGGCGGCCTCCAGCAGCCGCTCGGTGATGCCGCGCAGCGCCCACGGGTTGGACTTCTTCATGAAGTCCCGGTTCTCCGGGTCGAAGACGTACTCCGCGCTGAGCTTCTCGTACATCCAGTCGTCGACCACGCCCGCGGTGGCGTCGTAGCCGAACAGGTAGTCCACGGTCGCCGCCATCTCGAAGGCGCCCTTGTAGCCGTGCCGGCGCATGGCCGCCATCCAGCGCGGGTTGACCACGCGGGCCCGGAAGACACGGTGGGTCTCCTCGCCGAGCGTGCGGGTCTTCACCTGGTCGGGTACGGCGGAGTCGCCGACGTACGCCTCCGGGTTGGTGCCGGTCAGGTGCCGGACCATGGCGACCATGCCGCCGTGGTACTGGAAGTAGTCGTCGGCGTCGACCAGGTCGTGCTCGCGGGTGTCGACGTTCTTCGCGGCGACCGCGATCCGCCTGAACGCGGTCTCCATGTCCCCGCGCGCCGCCCGCCCGTCGAGCCCGCGCCCGTAGGCGTAACCGCCCCAGACGGCGTACACCTCGGCCAGGTCGGCGTCGGAGCGCCAGTTCCGGGCGTCGATCAGCGGCAGCAGACCGGCGCCGTACGCTCCCGGCTTGGAGCCGAAGATACGGGCCGTCGCGCGCCGCCGGTCACCGTGACCGGCGGTGTCCTCGTCGGCGTGCGCCTTCACGAAGTTGCTCCCGGCGGGCTCGTCCAGCTCGGCCACGGCGCGTACCGCGTCGTCGAGCAGGCCGACGACGTGCGGGAACGCGTCCCGGAAGAACCCGGAGATACGGATCGTCACGTCGATGCGCGGCCGCCCCAGCTCCTGCAGCGCAACCACCTCGAAGCCCGTGACCCGGCGCGAGGCGTCGTCCCACACGGGGCGGCAGCCGAGCAGCGCCAGGATCTCGGCGATGTCGTCGCCCTGGGTGCGCATCGCGGACGTCCCCCAGACCGTCAGGCCCACGGACTTCGGGTACTCGCCCGTGTCCTGCAGATACCTCTGCACCAGGGAGTCGGCGAGTGACTGGCCGACCTCCCAGCTCAGCCGTGACGGGATGGCCTTGGGGTCCACCGAGTAGAAGTTCCGGCCGGTCGGCAGCACGTTGACCAGACCGCGGGTCGGGGAACCGGAGGGGCCGGCCGGGACATATCCGCCGTTCAGGGCTCGCAGGATGTGCCCGATCTCGTCGGTGGTGCGGGCGAGCCGCGGCACGACCTCGGCGCAGGCGAACTCCAGCACCGCGACGGCGTCCGGGAGTTCGATGCCGAGCACGTCACTCAGGACAGCCGGTACGGCCGTGCGCTCCCAGCCCTGTTCCTCCATGCCCTCCGCGATCCGCCGGCACAGCTGCTCCAGCAGGTCGATCGCGTCGGAGGCGGTACGAGCCGGACCCTCCACCAGGTCGGTCAGCTCCACCGGCACCTTCACCGGAGCGCCGGGCTCGCCCAGCAGCTCCTTCTCGTCCAGCCCGAAGCGGGCGGCGAGGCAGGCGCGCAGACCCGGCAGCGCGTTCGCCTGCCCACCCCACACCTGCGAGGCGCGGAGCACGGCGAGGACGAGGTTCACGCGGGGTTCGCCGACCGGTCCGCCGCCCAGGATGTGCAGGCCGTCGCGGATCTGCACGTCCTTGATCTCGCACAGATAGCCGTCGATGTGCATGACGAACTCGTCGAACTCGGCGTCGTCCGGCTGCTCGTCCACATGCAGGTCGTGGTGCAGCTCGGCGGCCTTGACCAGCGTCCAGATCTGGGCGCGGACGGCCGGGGCCTTCGCCGGGTCCAGGTCCGAGACGAGCGCGTACTCGTCCAGCAGCTGCTCCAGCTTGGCCAGGTCGCCGTAGGTGTCGGCGCGGGCCATCGGCGGCACCAGGTGGTCGACCACCGTGGCGTGCCCGCGCCGCTTGGCCTGGGTGCCCTCGCCGGGGTCGTTGACGATGAACGGGTAGATCAGCGGCAGGTCGCCGAGGACCGCGTCCGGCGCGCACCCGGCGCTCAGCCCCAGCCCCTTGCCCGGCAGCCACTCCATCGTGCCGTGCTTGCCCATGTGCACGATCGCGTCCGCGCCGAAGTTGTTCTCCAGCCACCTGTAGGCCGCCATGTAGTGGTGCGAGGGCGGCATGTCGGGGTCGTGGTAGATCGCGATCGGGTTCTCGCCGAAGCCGCGCGGCGGCTGGATCATCACCACGACGTTGCCGAACTGCAGGGACGCCAGCACGATGTCGTCGCCGTCGACGTACAGGCTGCCCGGCGGCTCGCCCCACGCCTCCAGCATGCCTTGCCTGAGGTCCGGGTCCAGCTTCTCGAACCAGGCCCGGTAGTCGGCCAGCGGCACCCGCGCGGGCGCCGCCGCCAGCTGCTCCTCCGTCAGCCACTCCACGTCGTGGCCGCCGGCCTCGATCAGCCGGTGGATCAACTCGTCGCCGCCGGAGGGGTATGCGGTGAGGGAGTACCCCGCGTCCCTGAGCGCGTCCAGCACCCGCACCGCCGAAGCCGGGGTGTCCAGACCGACCGCGTTGCCGACCCGGGAGTGCTTCGTCGGGTAGGCGGTGAAGACCAGCGCGATGCGCTTCTCCGCGTTCGGCTTGTGCTTCAACTGCGCGTGCCGCAGGGCGATTCCGGCCACCCGCGCGGCCCGCTCCGGGTCGGCGACGTACACCGGGACCTCGTCCGGGCCCTGCTCCTTGAAGGAGAACGGCACCGTGATCAGCCGGCCGTCGAACTCCGGGATCGCGACCTGCATCGCCGCGTCCATGGGGGAGAGGGCGGCGTCCGACTCCTCCCACGCGGCCCGCGAGGAGGTGAGGCAGAGCCCTTGCAGGACGGGGACGTCGAGGTCGGCGAGCGCGCCGATGTCCCAGGACTCCTCGTCACCGCCCGCCGAGGCCTGCGAGGCGTGCGTGCCGCCGGCCGCCAGTACGGTGGCCACCAGCGCGTCGGCCTTCCCCAGCAGCTCGTACAGCCCGGCGTCCGCGCCGCGCAGCGAACCGCAGTACAGGGCAAGCGCGTTGGCGCCCTTCGCCTCGATGGCGTCGCACAGGGTGTCCACGAAGGCGGTGTTGCCGCTGAGCTCGTGCGCCCGGTAGAAGAGCACGCCCACGGTGGGGCGTCCGTCGACGACAGCACGATCACCGTGGACGCCGTACTCCGGCATCTTGCGCGGCTCCTCGAAGCCCTCGCCGGTCAGCAGCACGGTGTCCGAAAGGAACCGGGACAGCTCCAGCAGGTTCGCGGGCCCGCCCTCGACCAGGTACCTCAGTGCCTCCGCCACCACACCGGCAGGCACCGACGACTCGGCCATCAGCTCGGCGTCCGGCACGGCCTCGCCGCCCAGCAGCACGGTCGGGATCCCGGCCGCCTTCAGCGCGGCGAGCCCGTCCTCCCAGGCGCGCCTGCCGCCCAGCAGCCGTACGACGGCGAGGTCCGCGCCCTCGATCAGCCGTGGCAGCTCCTGCTCGGTGTCCACGCGCGTCGGGTTGCCGATGCGGTAGTCCGCGCCGGAGGCCCGGGCCGCCAGCAGATCCGTGTCGGCGGTCGACAACAACAACACTGTGCTCATGCAGGCGCTCCCGGTGGGATGAAAGGCAGTCCTTGCGGCGCGCCCGACTCGATGAGCCGCCACAGCGCGTCCGTGTCCGCGTGCTGTTCGATCAGGTCGCCGAGCCGGTCGAGCTGCTCCTCGCGCAGCGCGGCGAAGGAGGTGTCCGGCGCGGGCACGAAGCGGCGGCCCGCGGCGGCCGCCACCTCGCGCAGGAAGGCCCGCCGGAAGCCGTCCGACTCCAGCGAGCCGTGCCAGTGCGTGCCCCAGGTCCGGCCGACCCGGCAGCCGTCGAGGAAGGCCTCGCCGCCCTCGATCGTGGCCACGCCGTGGTGGATCTCGTACCCCTCGACCGGCTCGCCGAGGGCTTCCCCGGCCGGCCGGGTCAGGGTCTTCTCACGGGCGAACCGCACCCGCACGGGCAGCACACCGAGCCCGTCGACCGCGCCGGCCCGCGACTCGACCTCGTCCTCGATGTGCTCGCCGAGGATCTGGAAGCCGCCGCAGATGCCGAGGACGGGGCGTCCTTCGGCGGCCCGCCGTACCAGCGCGTCGGCCAGCCCGCGCTCGCGCAGCCACTGAAGGGCCCGTACGGTCCCGCGCGTGCCCGGGACGACGACCAGGTCCGCGTCGGCCAGCTCCTCCGGGCGGTCCACGAACCGCACCACGACCCCCGGTTCGGCGGCCAGCGCGTCCACGTCCGTGAAGTTGGACATCAGCGGGATCGCGCACACGGCGACGCGCAGCACGTCCGCACCCAGGGGCGGGGTCACGGTGGACTCGCGGACCGTGCCGCGCAGCGACACCCGCAGTCCGTCCTCCTCGTCGATGCCCAGCCCGTGCCGGAACGGCAGCACGCCGTACGCCCGCCGCCCGGTCAGGCCCTGGAGCATGTCCAACCCGGGCTCCAGCAGGCTGACATCCCCCCGGAACTTGTTCACCAGGAACCCGGCGACCAGTTCCTGGTCCTCGGGTGAGAGCAGGGCGACGGTCCCGAAGAAGGACGCGAAGACGCCCCCGCGGTCGATGTCGCCCACCACCAGCACGGGCAGCCGCGCGTTCCGTGCGATCCCCATGTTCACGATGTCGGTCCGGCGCAGATTGATCTCGGCCGGGCTGCCCGCACCCTCACAGATCACCGCGTCATACGTGCCCCGCAACTCGGCCAGACAGTCCAGCACCGTGCCCAGGAGCTTCTGCTGGCGCCCGCCGTGGTAGCCGCGCGCGCTCAGCTCGCCCACCGGCTTGCCCAGCAGCACCACCTGGCTGCTCTGTTCGCCGCCCGGCTTGAGCAGCACCGGGTTCATCAGCGCCGTCGGCTCGATCCGGCACGCCTGGGCCTGCATGGCCTGCGCCCGCCCGATCTCCGCGCCCTCACGGGTCACGAAGGAGTTGAGCGACATGTTCTGCGCCTTGAACGGCGCGACCTTCACGCCCTGGCGCACCAGCCACCGGCAGATCCCGGCCGTCACGACGCTCTTTCCGGCGTCGGAGGTGGTGCCGGCGACGAGGAGACCCCCGCTCACTTGCCACGTCCCTTCAGACCCTTGACGACACCCTTGAGGAGGAGGCGCGCGGCGACCGTGGTGCCGAGCGCGAGCAGGCCGACGCGGCGGGAGAGCCGTACGGCCCGGTCGATGTCGGTGACCTGGACGGCGCGTCCGGCCCGCCCGTTGAGCACGGGGCGGTGCTCGATCCGGCCGCCGTACGACAGCGTGCCGCCCAGCCGCACCCCCAGCGCCCCCGCGAACGACGCTTCGACGGGCCCGGCGTTGGGGCTCGGGTGCCTGCGGGCGTCGGCCTTCCAGGCGCGCAGGGCACCGCGCGGGTCGGATCCGGCCACGGCGGCGAGTACGGCGGTCAGCCGGGCCCCCGGCCAGCCGGCGACGTCGTCGAGCCGGGCGGAGGCCCAGCCGTAGCGCCGGTAGCGGGGCGACCTGTGACCGACCATCGCGTCCAGGGTGTTGACGGCCCGGAACCCCAGCAGCCCGGGCACCCCGGCCACGGCCCCCCACACCAGGGCGCCCACGACGGCGTCGGAGGTGTTCTCGGCGACCGACTCCACCACGGCCCGGGCGATCCCGTCGGCGTCCAGCGCCTGCGGGTCCCGGCCGCACAGATGCGGCAGCCGGGCCCGCGCCGCCTCGACGTCCCCGCACTCCAGGGCGCGCCCGATCGTGCGGGCCTCCCGGGCGAGCGACGTACCGCCGACGACCGCCCAGGTGGCGGCGGCGGTCAGGGCGACGGAGGCGGCGGGGGAGGGGCGTACGGCGCGTGCGGCCAGCGTGCCGAGCGCGACGGCGCCACCGGCGCACACGGCGGTGTGCACGGCGCCCCAGCCGCGGTGGTCGTGCCACAACGCGCGGTCCACGGCAGCGGCCGCACGACCGAACGCGGCGACCGGATGCCCGCGGCGAGGATCGCCGAGGAGCAGGTCACCGAGAAGACCGGCGGCGGCGCCGTACGCGAAAGTGCGATCGGCACCCATCGGCTCAGCCGGCCGTGGGTACAGGAGCGGGCCTGGTGCGGGTCCTTGTCCTTCGGCAGCCGGGCATGGCGATCGATGTCCTCACTCAGGGTGTCCGCGCCCTGGTTCGACGAGATTCGGCGGTGAGAGTTCCTGGCTCCCGGGGGTTCTTCCCCGGTGACAGTGGCGGGACCGCGCCGGATTCGCACCGGCTTCCTCTTCTGCCGCCGTACATGGCCTGGGCAGTCCACCACGCGCCCGGAACGGCCGTCAACTTGCCGTTGACCTGCGAGGGGAGAGTGTGCCGATCCCCACACCGTGGGGCGCCCGTGGCCTGTGGGCATGGCGAAGGCTCCCCTCCGTCACGCCTGGAGGGGAGCCTTCGTGTTGCCTGGTTCGTGGTGGTCCGTCAGGACTTGGAGACGATCAGGAAGATGCCGTACGCCACCGCCGCCGCGCAGGCCGCGAAGCAGACGTAGGCGCCGGTGACGGCGAGGGTCGCGGAGTTGCCCTGGGCCGCGGCCTTCTCGCGCCGGGCCAGACCGTTGATGCCGAGGGTGAACAGGGCCACCAGGCCCACGGTGAACACGAGGCTGGTGCCGAAGACGGAGCCGAGGGCCGACCAGTCGATCTTCATGGGGTTGCTTCCTTGGTTACCGGTGGGGCCGGGGTCAGACGGTCGCGGCCGGCGGGGCGGCCTCGGTCGCGGGCTCGGTGGCGGCAGGGGAGGCGATCGTGGCCGTCAGGTCCTCGGTGATCATGCCCGCCGGGGGCGGGGTCACCGCGGCGATGGCGGCCGTCACCACGCCGGCCGGCTCCTCGGTCTCGGCCACGACGTTGGTGTGGTCGACGACCTCGCGGCGGGAGATCTTCCAGATCGCGGCGCTCGCGGCGACCAGGAAGACGGCGACCACGGCGGTGCCCCAGTCACCGAGATCGGTGACGGACTCGGCGCCCGCGCCGACCAGCGCGGCGGCCGGGAGGGTGAGCACCCAGGCGACGACCATGCGGGTCGCGGTGGACCAGCGGACCACCCCGCCCTTGCGGCCGAGGCCCGCGCCCATCACCGAGCCGGAGACGACGTGCGTGGTGGACAGGGAGAAGCCCAGGTGGGAGGAGGCCAGGATGGCGGTCGCGGCGCTGGTCTGGGCGGCGAAGCCCTGGCGCGGCTCCAGGTCGGTCAGGCCCTTGCCCATGGTGCGGATGATCCGCCAGCCGCCGATGTAGGTGCCGAGCGCGATGGCCAGGCCGGCGGAGAGGATGACCCAGGTGGGAGGGTTCGAGCCCGGGGCGATGGAGCCGCCCGCGATCAGCGCGAGGGTGATGATGCCCATCGTCTTCTGGGCGTCGTTGGTGCCGTGCGCGAGGGAGACCAGGCCGGCGGAGGCGATCTGGCCGGCGCGGTAACCCTTGCGGGTGGCCTCGCCCTCGGCCTTGCCGCCGATCCCGTAGGAGAACCGCGTGGCCAGCATCGAGGCGACGCCCGCCACGATCGGCGCGGCGACCGCCGGGAGCAGCACCTTGGTGACCAGGGCGTCACCGTGCACGGCGCCGAAGCCGGCGGAGGCGACGGTGGCGCCGATCAGACCGCCCATCAGGGCGTGCGAGGAACTGGAGGGCAGGCCCACCAGCCAGGTCAACAGGTTCCAGAGGATCGCGCCGACCAGGGCGGCGAAGATGACCTCGGGACGGATGCCGGTCTCGTCGACGAGACCCTTGGAGATCGTGTTGGCGACCTCCACGGAGAGGAAGGCGCCCACCAGATTCAGGGTGGCGGACATCGCCACCGCGATCTTGGGCTTCATGGCGCCTGTGGAGATGGTGGTGGCCATCGCGTTGGCGGTGTCGTGGAAACCGTTCGTGAAATCGAACGCGAGAGCGGTTACCACCACTGTCGCGAGGATCAGCGAGAAGCTTTCCATTTACCCAGGCAATCGTTCGAGGTCATTGGCTGGACGACCGTAGGCAACCTGGGTGAACGGAAGATGAACTGAGGCGGGCGTGGGAGTGTCCAGAGAGGGGGATCGAGGTTCCGCTCGGCTCCCGTGTCCCAGGTGCACCTTGGCTACCGGCCGCGCGCGAAGGTCCGCAGCCGGGCGGTGGAGCCGTTGAAGAGATTCTGGTCACCCGGCAGCCGGCCCCGGGTGCCGAACTGCCAGAACGTCCAGTACCGCCACCCGCCCGGCAGCTTCCCCGGCCGCGAGGTGCCGTGCCGGGCGATCCACAGGGCGTGGCTCTTGGCGAACGCGCGGCTGTTGCCGGTGCACAGCCGCCACCACTGGGTCGTCGTGTAGATCACCGGGCGGCGGCCGGTCTCCCGCTTGACCTCGTTGCTGAAGGACCGGATCCAGCGGACCATCCGCGTCCTGCCCAGCCCGTAGCACTTGTGCCGCTTGCTGTACGGGTTGTACTCGATGTCGAGCGCGGGCGGCAGCGTCCGGCCGTCCGCCCGCCAGCCCCCGCCGTGCCGGACGAAGTACGCGGCCTGCCGGGCGCCGGAGGACCTGTCCGGCCGGGCGAAGTGGTACGCGCCCCGGTACAGGCCCGCCTTGCGGGCACCGGTGTACTGCTGGGCGAAGTAGGGGTTGCGGTAGTCCGTGGATTCGGTCGCCTTGACGTAGACGAACCGCGCGCCCCTGGACCGGGCGGCCGCCCAGTCGACGCGCTTCTGGTAGGAGGAGACGTCGTGCCCCCGGGGCCGGCCCGAGGCGAGCGCCTCGGGTGCGGCCGCGGTGCCCACGAGGACGAGCGCCGCCGCGGCCGCCGCGAGGACACCGGCGCGGTGACGGAGAAGGGTGCGGTCGCGGGCCATGTGTCTCCCCGGGTCGGCGGACGAAAGATCGTTCCGGCGGGCAAGAGAGACCATTGAAGGCCCGATGATCTTCGAATCGGTGCCTTTTTGCGGCGATTCACCATGACTTTCGCCCATTCGGGGGCATGTGCTTACGGCCGGAAGCGACCGTCCACCCCCCTCCCGAGGGCGCGGCTGGCAGGATCGCGGCATGGCTGAACAGCGGCGGGACGCGGAACGGGACGCGGAACAGGTGCGGATCCGGGCGGAGCTGGTCGCGACGGCGCGGCGCACCGTAGCCGACGGGCTGGTGGTCGGCACCTCCGGAAACGTCTCGGCACGCGTCGGCGACCTGGTGCTCGTCACCCCGTCCGGCCTGCCGTACGACCGGCTGACCCCGGACCACATCACCGGCGTCGACCTCACCGGACGCCAGGTGCTCGGCACACTGGTGCCGACCAGCGAGCTGCCCATGCACCTCGCCGTCTACCGCACCACCGACGCCCGCGCGGTCGTCCACACCCACGCGGTGCACGCGACCGCGGTCTCCACGCTCGTGCCCGAGCTGCCCCTGGTCCACTACATGGCCGCCGCCCTCGGCGGCCCCGTACGCGTCGCCCCGTACGCCACGTACGGCACCGACGAGCTCGCCGGCAACATGCTCCGCGCCCTGGCCGGCCGCTCCGGCTGCCTCCTGCAGAACCACGGCACCCTCACCTACGGCACCACCCTCGACCAGGCCTACGACCGCACCGCCCAGCTGGAGTGGATGTGCCGCCTGTGGCTGACGGCGTCCTCGGTACCGGGCCTGACCCCGTCCCTGCTGACGGAGGCACAACTGGCCGAGGTCGGGGAACGTTTGCGGGAGTACGGCCAACGGAGGTGACACCTTGCCCGTCAGCGCTCGTTTCCAGCCCCTTGCCGGTCGGTTCCGGCAGCTCTGCTCCCTGCTGAGGCCGGTCGTTGCGATCGGCCGCAACCGCAACCGCACTCGCCCACGCCGCACATGTCCGGCGGTGCCCAATCCACCAGCACCCCGACGTTCCCCGTCCGGCCCCACATCTCCGCTGGCCGGTCACGGCAACCCCCACGACACTGGACCCGTGCGCACCGTCAAAGCGACCGCCCTCACCACGGCCATAGCCGCCGGCGTGGCAATGGCGTCCGTCGCCGCCGGCCGGATCGCCAGCGACGCCGCACTGAAGGCGCCCGCGGGCCGCCCGCTGCCCACCGAACCCCGCCTCACCGTGCACGGCACCGCCGCCGGCCAGATCACCCTCACCCGCGACCTGGCCTCGCTGCGCCCCGGCACCTACGGCCTCTCCGGCGACGGCTCCCACGCGGTCGTCGGCCCCGTCCTGGACGCGGCCCCGCACGAGGCCGACACCGTCGTACGCCGCCTGGAACGCGTCACCCACGGCACCCTCTCCTCCGGCGACGCGGTGTGGCTCACCCCGAACCTGTACGTCGGCAACCCCGGCACCGCCCTCGGCCTCGACCACGCCGACATCGACGTGCCCGGCGAACTCGGCGAGCTGCCCGCCTGGTTCGTGCCCGCGGCCCGGGACACCTGGGTGATCGCCGTGCACGGCCTCGGCACCACCCGGGAACAGGCCATGAACCTCATGGCCCCGCTGCACGCCCGCCGGGTGCCGGTCCTCGCGCTCGCCTACCGGGGCGACCTCGGCGCCCCGCGCCCGCCGGACGGCCTCAGCCGCCTCGGCGAAACCGAGTGGCGCGACCTGGACGCGGCGATCCGCTACGCCGTCCGCTACGGCGCCCGCCGGGTCGTCCTGCTCGGCTGGTCCACCGGCGCCACCATGGCCCTGCGCGCCGCCGAGCACTCCGCGGTGCGCGAGCGCATCGCCGGGCTGGTCCTCGACTCGCCGGTGCTCAGCTGGGAGGCCACGCTGCGCGCCCTCGCCCGGGCCCGCCGCACCCCGCCGCCGCTGCTGCCGCTCGCGGTGCGCGCCGCCCAGGGCCGGACCGGCCTGTACGCCGACCGGGTCCCCGAGATCACCGACCCCGACCTGCTCACCGTACCGACCCTGATCTTCCACGGGCCCGACGACCAGGTGGCCCCCTGGGAGTTCTCCCGCCGGCTCGCCCGCCGCCGCCCGGATCTGGTCGCCCTGCACACCGTCCCGCGGGCCCCGCACGGGGCGATGTGGAACGCCGACCCGAAGGAGTACGAGGAGCGGCTGCGCCGCTTCATGACCCCGCTGGTGTGAGTACGCCCCCGCCGGCCCTCCGGCGGGCGCCGGGAGGCCCGGTGCCCGGCATTCCGTTTAAGGCCGTACGACTGGCCTGATCACCACTCCCGGCCCCTCCCGGCCCCCGTGCCTTGGCCAGCCCCGTCGCCCGCCGTGACATTCCGTTTGGGTTTTCGGACCGTCAACCGGAAGACTGCACCCGTGACGTCCCGTATCCCGCGCGACTCCAGGCTTCGACTCGTCCGACCGCGACCCCTGGCCGCCGCCCCCAGAGCTGTGAACCAGCGGCGCCCGCGCCGCGCCGCACCCCGGCCGCCGGAGGGCACCCCCGCCCCCGCGGAACTGGCCGGAATGGCTCGCATCGGGCTGGCCGGCCCGGTGCGCGTGGCTCGCTGGGCCGACGCCGCACTCGGCCCCGGCAGCGACGGCGCCACCGCCGACGGCAAAGCCACCCTCTCCGACGCCACGGCCCGACGCGCCGCCGTCGACCTGGGCCTGAGCGTCGCTCAGATCCGCGCCGACTGGGACACCGCACGCCTCGCCGGACTCGTCGAGGTGCACGGCGACAGCGCGTGCCCCGGCTGGCGGCTGCGCGCCTGGGACCGCGACGACAGCGCCGTACTGCGCGGCTGGGTCGCCCTCTTCGACGCCTGGTCGCTCGCCTCCCCGGAACCCGAGTCGCACGAGCCGGCCGCCGTCGCCGAGGTCGTCTCGGCCATGCCCCAGGTGCTCTCCTTCCTCCAGCTGTCCGCCGGGCCCGTCCCGGTCGAGCAGCTGCTCGACCTGCTCCAGCAGCGGGTCACCGAACTGCGCACCGAACGCTGCGAGGTCCCCTACGAGCCCGGCACGCAGCGGCCCACCGCCGCCCCTGGCACCCAGCAGCCTGCCGCCCCCGGCGCTCAGCGGCCCGCCGCGCCTGGGGCTCACGGGTCTGCCGAGCCGGGCACGCAGCGGCCCACCGCCCCTGGCGCCCAGGGGCCCGGTGAGCCTGGCGCTCAGCGGCCTGCCGACTCCGGCACGCAGCGGTCTGCCGACCTTGGGGCTCAGCGGTCCGCCGTCCCCGGCGCTCAGCGGTCTGGCGAGCCGGGCGCTCAGCGGTCCGCCGCCCTCGGCGCCCAGGGGCCCGGTGAGCCCGGCGCTCAGCGGTCCGCCGCGCCTGGGGCTCACGGGTCTGCCGAGCCGGGCACGCAGCGGCCCGGCGAGTCCGGCATGCAGCGGTCCGCCGAGCCCGGCGCCCAGCGGTCCGCCACCGCACCCGCCGTGCACCGGCCCGCCGAGCCCGCGCTCGCGCGGCCGGCCGTGCCGGCGGCCCGGCAGTCGTCCGAGTCCGGGTCCGCTCAGCCGGGCCTGCCGTCCGAGGCAGGGCGTGTCCGTCCGGCGGCCGGCTCCCTGAGCCCGGTGGAACTCGTGATCGCCGCCCCGGAACACCCCGTGCCCAGCGGCGACACCCCGCTCGAACCGCTCCTCGACTGGGCGTTGCGGGCCCTCGCCTCCGTCGGCGCGCTGACCTACGGCGACGGCCAGGCCACGCTCACCCCGCTGGGCAGCTGGGCGGTGTGGGTCAAGCTGGAGCAGATCTGTGTGGCCGCGCAGAGCCCGGCCGGCAACATCGAGCAGTCCGCCGAGGACATGCTCCGCGGCTGCGCCCAGCTCCGCCCCAACGCCGCCCGCGCCGAATACCGCGCCTGGCTCGCCGCCCGCACCGTCGGCGACGCCGTCACCGAGCTGATCCACGCCGCGCGCGGCGAGGACGCCCTGCTGCGCGGCCTGGCCTTCGAGGCGCTGCGCGTCGTCGGCGCCCCCGCCGAGCCGGACGTGCACGCCGTCCTGGACGAGCCGGCCCTGCGGCCCTACGCCCTGCTGTGGCTCGCCGAGCACGACGGGATCGACCCGGAGGACGCCCACGAGGTCCTCACCAGGGAGGAGGCGACCTGGCTCTGGGTGGACACCGCCGCCGCCGTCGCCGACCACGGCGAGTCGCCGATGCTGGTCCGGCACCTGGAGTCCGCGGTGCAGCCCACCGTCCCCCAGCTGCTCGACGAGGTCCGCGCCGTCGGGCACCCGCGCACCGTGCAGGTCCTGGTCGCGCTAGCCGCCGCGCATCCCGACCCGGCCCTGGCCAAGGCCGTGCGCCGGGCCGCCTTCCAGGTGCACACCGGAGGATGAGCGGGGCGGGGGCCGCTCAGGCGCCGATCTCCGGGGCGTACGTCCCGAAGCTCCAGATGTTGCCCTCGGCGTCCCGGGCCATGTAGTCCCGCGAGCCGTAGTCCTGGTCGGTCGGGGGCATGAGGATCTCCACGCCGTGCTCCAGGGCCCGCTGGTGGTGGGCGTCCACATCGTCCACGACGACGTACACCCCGGCGGGCCCGGCGTCCTTCATCGCCGTGTCGAAGAGGCCGCCGCGACCCTTGGAGCCGATCATCACCGCGCCGTTGCCCTGGACCAGCTCGGCGTGCATCACCTTGCCGTCCTCCGTCTCGTACACCGAAAGCTCGGTGAAGCCGAGGGCCTCCGTGAGCTGCTTGATCGCCGCCTGCGCGTCCGTGTACAGCAGCGTGGGGTAAAGACTCGGCCGTCCGCCGCCCGTGCCTGCCATGGCGATCACTCCTTCGTGCGTCGGTTCCGTGGCGTCCCGTTCAGTCTTGCAGCCGCCACCGACAACGCCTCCGCGCAACGGGTCGCGCTGCTTCATGACGCCGGTCCGGCAGCCCCGTCGGCCCACCGCTGCCGCCGCCCCGCTCCCGGCGACCCCCCGAACGGGCGACTCCCCGCCCTCACCCGCCCCGCCATCCCACCCCGGCCGACCCCCGTGACTACGCTCTGCGCCTGATCCGAGGCCGAGGACAGCGAAGGGGGAAGGGTGGCAGCCGCCCCGTGCGAACCAGGGCTCGCCGTCTCAGAGGAGCCGTCACCTGCGGTCCACCTCGGCACCGGCGCCCCGCCCCACCGCGACCCCCGTCACCCACCGCGTCATGCAGCGCGCCCGATGGTCCGCGCCCAGCACAGCACCCGTCACCACGGCCGGACCGCACGCGCCCTGCGGATCCTCGGTGGCGTCCTCCTCGCCCTCGGCCTCCTCGGTGTCGCCCACCACATGCGCCCCGTCCCCTACGAAGACCGTCTCGTCCACGCCGCGCGAGGGGAGCGGCGGCCGGGCACCGGAACCTGGGCACTGCGCGCGCGGGGCGCCGGCGTGACCGCCTACGACACCCGTACCGGCGCCCTGCGCTGGCGGTACTCGCGCGTGGGGCATCGGGCCGTCGACGTACTGACCACGCGCGCGGAGGTGATCGCGCTGTGGGAGGACGGGCTGCTGACCGACACCGACGGGCGCTCGGTGCGCTGGCACCGGGCCCTGCCCGACGCGGCCGAGTGGCTCCCCGCGCAGGGCGGCACCGGAGTGCTGCGCCCCCTGGGACGCGGCATGCTCGCGGCCGTCACCCCGCACCGCGTGACCGCGTACCGCATCGCCGACGGCGACCTGCGCTGGGTACTGCCCGCGAGCGACGGCTGCGCGTTCCGGCCCGAGGCCGCCGTACGGCGCGGTGCGGCCCTGCTGGTCGCCCAGCCGTGCGCGCAAGGGCCCTGGACGGAGCAGCTCGTGGCCCTCGACGACCTCGGCCGGATCGTCCCGGGCCGCACGCCGCTCGGCAACGATCTTCCGCGACGATCTCCGCGGCACCGATCGAACGCGCGGACGTAGAAAACCGCTTGCACCCCCCCGTTAGACTTCTCCCCATGGCCATTCTCCTCGCGCATTAGACGGCGGGAACGTCCTCAGCCGCCCACCCGCCAATCCCTGTACGCCCTGGAGTCTGTCCGTGATCTCCGCCTCCGGTATCGAGCTGCGCGCCGGTGCGCGCATCCTCATCGAGAACGCCACCTTCCGTGTCGCCAAGGGCGACCGCATCGGCCTCGTCGGCCGCAACGGCGCAGGCAAGACCACCCTCACCAAGTGCCTCGCGGGCGAGGGCATCCCGGCCGCGGGCCAGATCACCCGCTCCGGCGAGGTCGGCTACCTCCCGCAGGACCCCCGCACCGGCGACCTGGACGTCCTCGCCCGCGACCGGGTCCTGTCCGCGCGCGGCCTCGACGTACTGATCCGCAAGATGCGCGAGAACGAGGAGCGCATCGCCAACGGCAAGGGCTCCACCCGCGAGAAGGCCCTCAAGCAGTACGAGCGCCAGGAGACGGAGTTCCTCACCAAGGGCGGGTACGCCGCCGAGGCCGAGGCCGCCACGATCGCCGCCGCGCTGAACCTCCCCGACCGCGTCCTCGGCCAGCCGCTGCACACCCTCTCCGGCGGCCAGCGCCGCCGTATCGAGCTGGCCCGGATCCTGTTCTCGGACGCGGACACCCTGCTCCTCGACGAGCCCACCAACCACCTCGACGCCGACTCGATCATCTGGCTGCGCGACTACCTGAGGACCTACCGCGGCGGATTCATCGTGATCTCCCACGACGTCGATCTCGTCGACACCGTGGTCAACAAGGTGTTCTACCTGGACGCCAACCGGTCCACGATCGACATCTACAACATGGGCTGGAAGCTCTACCAGCAGCAGCGCGAGGCCGACGAGAAGCGCCGCAAGCGGGAGCGGGCCAACGCCGAGAAGAAGGCCGCCGCCCTCAACGCCCAGGCCGACAAGATGCGCGCCAAGGCCACCAAGACGGTCGCCGCGCAGAACATGGCCCGCCGCGCCGAGAAGCTGCTCTCCGGCCTCGACGAGGTCCGGATGTCCGACAAGGTCGCCAAGCTGCGCTTCCCGGAGCCCGCGCCCTGCGGCAAGACCCCGCTGATGGCCGAGGGCCTGTCGAAGTCGTACGGCTCCCTGGAGATCTTCACCGACGTCGACCTGGCCATCGACAAGGGCTCCCGAGTCGTCATCCTCGGCCTCAACGGCGCCGGCAAGACGACCCTGCTGCGCCTGCTCGGCGGGGTCGAGAAGCCCGACACCGGCCAGGTCGTCCCCGGTCACGGCCTCAAGCTCGGCTACTACGCCCAGGAGCACGAGACCCTCGACCCGGACCGCACGGTGCTTGAGAACATGCGCTCGGCCGCCCCCGACATGGACCTGGTCGAGGTCCGCAAGGTGCTGGGCTCGTTCCTCTTCTCCGGCGACGACGTGGACAAGCCGGCCGGCGTCCTCTCCGGCGGTGAGAAGACCCGGCTCGCCCTGGCGACCCTGGTCGTCTCCTCGGCGAACGTGCTGCTCCTCGACGAGCCCACCAACAACCTCGACCCCGCCAGCCGCGAGGAGATCCTCGGCGCCCTGCGCACCTACAAGGGCGCGGTCGTCCTCGTCACGCACGACGAGGGCGCCGTAGAGGCGCTCCAGCCGGAGCGGATCATCCTGCTGCCGGACGGCGTCGAGGACCTGTGGGGCTCCGACTACGCGGATCTCGTCGCCCTCGCGTGATCGAAAGCGTGATCCATGCCTGACCGAGGCCTGATCCACAGCGTATGGATCATTCGGCTCATCGGTGATCCATCATCTGTGTGAGATCTCCTCGTATCGAGGTGTGTCGTACACGGAATTCCCGGCCGATCCCTTGCGTGCCAAGGGATCGGCCGTCGCGCGTCCCTGACCTGGCACTTCACGAATCCACCCGTTCGGCCCCCCGGACACCACCCCCTGGAATTCTGGATTCCGCTTGTGGGGATCCACTCCTGTCGTCACAACGATGTCTCACGGACCTTGCCGAATGGGTGGCCATCGGGCCCGAGAGGGGTGATCATGAGGAGACCAGAGCGCACTTCCCATGAGGAGGCACGGGTGGCCGAGACTCTGAAGAAGGGCAGCCGGGTGACCGGCGCCGCGCGCGACAAGCTCGCGGCAGACCTGAAGAAGAAGTACGACTCCGGTGCGAGCATCCGGGCGCTGGCCGAGGAGACCGGCCGCTCGTATGGCTTCGTACACCGGATGCTCAGTGAGTCGGGCGTCACGCTTCGTGGGCGTGGCGGAGCGACCCGGGGCAAGAAGGCCGCATCGTCCTGACTCCGGGCGGCCCATCGGCTTCGATGGTGGCCACCCGGTCGGCGGTCTGACCGGCCGGGTGGTTACTGTGCAGTCACTTAAGCGTGCCCACGGCATGCCCGGCTGACCGCACCCATCGGAGGCGCCCCATGGCTTCGCCCGACCAGGACCTCGCTCCTGTACTCGACAAGGACGGCGTACGGCTCACCGTCGACGACGCGCTCGCCACGGTGACGCTGACCAATCCGGCCAAGCGCAATGCGCAGAGCCCCGCCCTGTGGCGCGCGCTCACCGAGGCCGGCCGGCTGCTGCCGGGCTCCGTCCGTGTCGTCGTGCTGCGCGGCGAGGGCAGGTCCTTCTCCGCCGGGCTGGACCGGCAGATGTTCACCCCGGAGGGGATCCCGGGCGAGCCCAACTTCATCGAACTCGCGCGCCGTGACGACGCGGGGCTCGATGCGAGCATCGCCGAGTTCCAGGAGGCGTTCACCTGGTGGCGGCGCAACGACGTCGTGTCCATCGCCGCCGTCCAGGGGCACGCCATCGGCGCGGGCTTCCAGCTGGCGCTCGCGTGCGATCTTCGGGTCGTCGCGGACGACGTGCAGTTCGCCATGCGTGAGACCAGCCTCGGCCTCGTTCCCGACCTGACCGGCACACATCCGCTGGTCGGTCTCGTCGGGTACGCCCGCGCGCTCGAGATCTGCGCGACCGGGCGGTTCGTCGGCGCCGAGGAGTCGGTGGCGTCCGGCCTGGCCAACGTTGCCGTACCGGCCTCCGAACTCGACGCCGCGGTACGGGACTTGGCCGCCGCGCTGCTGGCTGCGCCGCGGGACGCCGTGGTCGAGACCAAGGCGTTGCTGCGCGGTGCGCCGGACCGTGACTACGAAGCCCAGCGCGTGGCCGAGCGTGCCGCCCAGGCACGCCGACTCCGGGATCTGGCCGGCCTCGGCGAATGAGCCCCGCGCCGGTAGGGCGCCCTGCGCGAGCAGGCCGTTCAGCCGACCGCCGTCACCAGCACGGCCACCGTCGGCCGGTCCTCCAGCGCGTCCCGTACGGCCGTACGGACCTGCCGAGCCACGTCAACGGCTCGGCGGTCCGCGCCGGTCGTCAGCTCCACGCGCGCGTGCCGGTGCGGCAGTGCCGTACCGGCCGGGCGTTCCTCCAGGTGGACCCCCCGGCCGAGACCGCCGAGGAAACCCGTAAGCCCGGTCACCCCGGGGACGGACAGCACGGCCTCGGTCACCCGGATCTCGTCCGGGTCCGTGGGCTGCCGCGCGGGTACCGGTCGCGGCCCGCGCACCTCCGGGACGGGCCCCTCCGCCTCCAGCAGGTCGGTGATCCGCAGGTCCACCTCCGTCACGGCGAGCCCGAGCCGCTCCGCCGCGGCCGTCGCCAGGGTCAGCCGTAGCCTGGACGCCACCGCCGGCAGCGGTTCGGCGGCCGTCACGGCGAAGTCCGCCGTCAGCCGCAGCGGCCCCGGCGGCAGCGCGCTCGGCGGAGCCGGTACGACGGGCTCGGGCGCCTCTTCCGGATCGGCGAGCGCGAGCCGCAGCACGCCGAGCCGCACCCCGGGCAGCCCGTCCGCCGCCGCGCGTCGCAGAACCCCCGCAGCCGCGCCCTCCGCGATCCAGACGCCGTCGCGTGGCCCGCCGAGCGGCAGCAGCCTGCCCAGCCCGACCTGGCGCCTGACTACCTGTGTCCACCGGTCCGCCGTCATTCCTCCAGCCTGCCGTATCACCGGCGCGCTTCCGGGGAACCTTGCTTACGGTGGGCAGAGGACGATCCAGGGGGATGACCGAAAGGGACGTACGGCGATGACCGACATGACGACGACCCCCGAGGGCGACCAGGAGCCGCAGGTCTCGACCCGCAAGGCGACACGGCGCGGCGGCGGCGATCCCGCGACCCGTGGACGGACGACCATCGCCGATGGCGTCGTGGAGAAGATCGCCGCTCTCGCGGCCCGGGACGTGGTCGGCGTCCATGCCCTGGGCAGCGGCCTGGCCCGCACCTTCGGCGCCGTACGCGACCGGGTGCCCGGCGGCTCCAAGTCGGTCACCCGGGGCGTGAAGGCCGAGGTGGGCGAGGTGCAGACGGCGCTCGACCTGGAGATCGTCGTGGACTACGGCGTCTCGATCGGCGATGTCGCCCGCGACGTGCGGGAGAACGTGATCGCCGCCGTGGAACGCATGGCCGGACTCGAGGTGGTCGAGGTCAACATCGCGGTCAGCGACGTCAAGCTGCCCGAGGAAGAGGAAGAGGAACCGGAGCCCCGGATCCAGTGAGACCCGGGCCCCGACCCTGCACGCCTGACGAGAGCTGAGGAGCGCTCCATGAGCATGGCCGTGGTCGGCATGATTGCCGGTATGGCGCTGGGCTTCGCCGGGTACTTCGGCGGCTTCGGTGCCTTTCTGCTGGTGGCGGCCCTGGGCGCGGTCGGGTTCGTCGTCGGCCGGTTCGCGGAGGGCGACCTGGATGCGGGTGAGTTCTTGCGCACCCGCGGCGCCCGGCGCGAACGGCGGCGGTGACCGGAGGTGAGTGCCGAGACCGGCGCGGCGCGCCCGCCGTCGGCCCTCGTGCCGCCGGGCGAACGCGGCGCCACCCGGATCGCCGACCGGGTGGTGGCGAAGATCGCCGCGCAGGCCGCCCGCGAGGCGCTGCCGCCGCCGCCCGCCGAGGCGGCCGCCCCGCACGCCACGGTCGTCGTCCTCGCCCGCTCCCGGCCCCGCTCGAACGGGGGGACCGCCGTCGCGGCGGCCCGCGTCCGTGTGCACCTCGAGCTCGGCTACCCCTGCGACATCGGCGCCCACTGCGCCGCCGTGCGTCGACATGTCGCCGAGCGGGTAGGCGCGTTGGTGGACATGGCGGTGTCCGAGGTCGCCGTCCAGGTCGAACGGCTGCACCCGGCACCGCACCGGAGGGCGTGATGAGCGAACCGCAGTCGACCACCCCCACCCTCGACAAGGAACCCGGCACCACCCCGCCCGCCCCCGCCACGGGCAGCGGCCGCTTCTGGTCCGCGCGCCGCGTCCCGGCAGCCGTCGTCGCGGCCCTGCTGCTGGCCGGCGCCGGCCTGCTGCTGTACGACATCGCCGCCGTACGCGCCCATCACCCCGCGATGCACTGGCGCCGCGCACTCGCCCGGCAACTGGCCGAACGGCCCCTGGACGACACCTGGGTGCTGACCGGCGCGGCCGTCGCCGCCGCACTCGGCTTGTGGCTGATCACCCTCTCGGTCACACCCGGCCTGCGCGGACTGCTGCCCATGCGGCGCCCGCGCCCCGATGTGCGCGCCGCACTCCGGCGCGACGCGGCGGCGCTCCTGCTCCGGGACCGGGCCATCGACGTGTCCGGCGTCCGGTCGGTCCGGGTGCGGATCCGCCACAAGAAGGCCGACGTCCGCGCCGTGTCCCACTTCCGTGACCTGGACGAGGTACGCACCGACCTGGACACCGCGCTCACGGACGCGATCCGGGGCCTCGGCCTGGCCCGGCCGCCCACGCTGTCGCTGCGTGTGTCCCGGCCCGGACGGAAGGGGTGAGGACGATGCGCACCGGCGGCCTCAACCGCGTCCTGCTGGCCCTCGCCGGCCTGCTCCTGCTCGCGCTCGGCGGCGCGGTGCTGGCCGTCGGCCTGGGGGCGCCGCCGCCCTCCTGGTGGATCCACACCGGCCCGCACGACGTGCTGCTGACCAAGGCCGAACGCACCCGCTGGCGCGGCGCGGGCTGGTGGTGGCCGGCGGTCGTCGCCGCCCTCGCCGTCGTCGTCCTGCTCAGCCTGTGGTGGCTCACGGCGGTCCTGCGCCGCCGCCGGCTGGCCGAGATCCTGATCGACACCGGCGACGACGAGTCCGCCCTCCTGCGCGCCAGGGCCCTGGAATCGGCCCTGGCCCAGGACGCCGTACGGCAGGAGGGCGTGGCTCACGCGGAGATCCTCCTGCGGGGCCGCCGTACGACGCCCACGGCAAGGGTGTGGCTCCGGCTGGAGCCGCACGTGGACCCGGCGACGGCCCTGACCGGGTTTACGGCGCAGGCCCTGGCCCACGCGCGTGAGTCGGCGGGCCTGCCGTCCCTGCCGGCGGAAGTGCGGCTGGGCTCGGTCAAGCACCGCGCGGAGAGGGTCACTTGACCGCGAACGGCGAGGTTCAGAACCCGTGCCTCATGCCCCCGTCCACGGGCAACATGACACCGCTGAGATAGGACGCGGCCGGAGAGAGCAGGAACGCCGCGACCTTCCCGAACTCCTCCGGCGTGCCGTACCTGCGCAGCGGAATACGGGACTCGTTCGCTGCCCGGGTGGCCTCGGGATCGGCGGACAGCGCGTCCAGCTCCCGCACCCGATCGGTGTCGATGCGCGACGGCAGCAGGCCCAGTACCCGGATCCCGCGCGGTCCCAGCTCGTCGGCGAGGGACTTGGCGAACCCGGCGAGCCCCGGCCGCAGCCCGTTGGAGATGGTCAGCCCCGGAATCGGCTCGTGCACCGAGGCGGACAGCACGAATCCGATCACCCCGCCCGGCTCCAGCTCGGCAGCCGCCGCGCGAGCGAGCCGCACCGCACCGAGGAAGACCGACTCGAAGGCGTCGCGCCACTGTTCGTCGGAGTTGTCCGCGACGAACCCCGGCGCCGGCCCGCCCACGCTCACCAGCACGCCGTGGAACGCGCCGAAAGTGTCATGGGCGGCCGCGATCAGCCGCTCCGGCGCCTCGGGGTCGGCGTTGTGCACGGCCACGCCCACCGCGTTCGGGCCCAGTTCGGCGGCGGCGTCGGCCACCCGCTTCTCGTCCCGCCCGCTGATCACGACCTTCGCCCCGTCGGCGACGAGTTCCCGCGCGGCGGCGTTGCCGAGTCCGCGGGTCGCCCCGGTGACGACGTACACCCGGTCCTTCAGTCCAAGATCCATGGCCCCTATCCTGCCTGGTCGTCCCCGAACAGCGTGAGGGCGGTGTTCACCAGCGCGATGTGGCTGAAGGCCTGCGGGAAGTTGCCCAGGTGGCGGCCGTCGAGGGGGTCGTACTCCTCGGCCAGCAGTCCCACGTCGTTGACCAGGCCCACCAGCCGGTCGAACAGCTCCCGCGCCTCGTCCTTGCGGCCGGTCAGATGGAGCGCGTCGGCCAGCCAGAACGAGCAGGCCAGGAAGGCGCCCTCGCCGCCCGGCAGCCCGTCGACCACCGAGTCCTCGGTGTCGTACCGGCGCAGGAATCCGCCGTGCCCGAGGTCGTCGCGGACCGCGTCGACCGTGCCGACCACCCGCGGGTCGTCGGGCGGCAGGAAGCCGACGCGGGGGATGAGCAGAAGTGCGGCGTCGAGTTCGCGGGAGCCGTAGTACTGGGTGAAGGTGTTGCGCTCGGGGTCGAAGCCCTTCTCGCACACCTCCTGGTGGACCTCGTCGCGGAATCTGCGCCAGCCCTCCAGGTCGCCCTTGAGGTCCTTGTACTGCTCCAGCGTCTTCACGGCCCGGTCGGCGGCCACCCACACCATCACCTTGGAGTGGACGAACTGCTTCCGGCCGCCGCGCACCTCCCACAGGCCCTCGTCCGGCTGCCGCCACGCCGACTCCAGGAACTGCATCAGGGCGCGCTGCATCGCCCACATGTGCGGCCGCGGGGGCAGGCCGGAGCTGCGGGCCAGCGCGAGGGAGTCCATCACCTCGCCGTACACGTCGAGCTGGAGCTGTTCGACGGCTCCGTTGCCGATGCGTACGGGGGCGGAGTCGGCGAAGCCGGGCAGCCAGGACAGCTCCGTCTCCGGCAGCCGCCGCTCGCCCCCGACTCCGTACATGATCTGCAGGTCGGCCGGGTTGCCCGCGACCGCGCGCAGCAGCCAGTCGCGCCAGGCCGAGGCCTCGTCGTGGTAGCCGGCGTTGAGCAGTGCGCCGAGGGTGAGGGTGGAGTCGCGCAGCCAGCAGTACCGGTAGTCCCAGTTGCGCACCCCGCCCGGCTTCTCCGGCAGCGAGGTGGTCGCCGCGGCCACGATCCCGCCGGTCGGGATGTAGGTGAGGGCCTTGAGGGTGATCAGGGAGCGGACGACCACGTCCCGGTGGGGGCCGTGGTAACAGCACTGCCGGGCCCAGCCCTGCCAGTCGGCGACGCTGCACTCCAGGCCTTCGAAGGGGTCGTTGAGCGGCGGGCGCCGCTCATGCGAGGGGTGCCAGGTGAGCACGAACGCGACCCGCTCGCCCTCGGCGACGGTGAACTCCGAGTGGGTGCCGAAGTCCTCGCCCCAGGTGTGCACGGCCGGCTCGGAGCGCAGCCAGACCGAGTCCGGGCCCGCGACGGCCACCCGGTGCCCGTCCGCGCGGCGCACCCACGGCATGATCGAGCCGTAGTCGAAGCGCAGGCGCAGGGTGCTGCGGACGGTGACCCGGCCGCTGATGCCTTCGACGATGCGTACGACGTCGGGGGCGCGGTCGCGCTGCGGCATCAGGTCGGTGACCCGGACCGTGCCGTCCGGGGTCTCCCACTCGGTGTCGAGGACGAGGGTGTCTTGCCGGTAGGCGCGGCGCGTGCAGGTGTCCGCTCCCTCGGGGGCGATCCGCCAGTAGCCGTGGTCCTCGTCGCCCAGCAGCCGCGCGAAGCAGGCGCCGGAGTCGAAGCGGGGCAGGCACAGCCAGTCGATCGAGCCGTTCTTTCCGACCAGCGCGGCGGTCTGCTCGTCACCGATGAGTGCGTAGTCCTCGATGCGCGCGTTCACGGGATCCGGTTTCCCGGCGGGCCGGAGGGCCAATCAGGTGATGCGCCGGGGGAGTGACGTGTCCCCCGTGGTGCTTTTGGGTGTGCCCGGTCACACCGTGGCCGGAACGCTCTCCTCCGGCTTCGCCTCCGCCGCGGCCTCCTCCCGGTCGCGGATCTCCCGGCGGACCAGGAACCACCAGCCGACCGGGACGCCCGCGGCGAACAGCCACCACTGGATCATGTACGCGTAGTTCAGCGGGGCGTCCTCGCTGCCGGGGTCGGAGATCTGCTCCGGGCCGTCCTTGGGCGTGGGCGCCGTCTGCTCGACATAGCCGCCGAGCACCCGCGCGCCGAGCCGGTGCGCCTCCTCCGCGCTGTTGATCAGCATGATCTGCCGGTCGGGGAGGCCCTTGACGTTCTTGATGCCGCTCGCCGCGGTCGTCTCGTCGGCCATCAGCCGCCCGGTGATCGTGGTCCGGCCGGACGGCGGGGCGGGGATCTTAGGGAAGGCGGTCTGGGCGCCGTCCGCGGGGATCCAGCCGCGGTTGACGAGGAGGATCCTGCCGTCCGTGAGGACGAGCGGGGTGAGCACGTGGAAGCCGACCTCGCCATCGGAGTTGGTCCGGCGCCGGACCACGACCTCCCTGGCGGTGTCGAAGGTGCCGGTCGCGGTGACCGTGCGGTACTTCTCGGTGCGGGTCACGGCGTGCCCGGGGGAGGACAGCCGCTCGACCGGGACCGGCTTGGCGTGCAGTGCCGAGGAGACCAGCTCGTTGCGTGCGGTGCGCTCCTCGTACCGGTGCTTCTGCCAGAAGCCCAGCCTGATCATCGTCGGGATCAGTGCGATCGCGACGAGGGTGAGGATGACCCACTGGCGGGACAACAGGAAGCGGTAGCGGTGCACCCCACGACGGTACATCCGGGCCGTGGGGTGCATTCGGGCGGGTACCGGGTCACACCCGGTCGACGATTCCCACCTTCCCCTCGGCGCGGGCGCAGTGGGCGCCGCAGTAGAACCGGCCGTCGGCCTCCACGCCCTGGCCGATGATCTGCACCCGGCAGTGCTCGCAGATGGGGGCCATCCGGTGGATCGCACAGGAGAAGCAGTCGAAGACGTGCACCGCGCCCTGTGCGTGGACCTCGAAGGACATTCCGTAGTCATTGCCGCAAACTTCGCATTTCGCCATGCGCCACAGGGTGATCCGTCACCGAGGCGTGGGCGAGCGGCCGCTGGGTGAGTCGTCCGGCAACCACCCGTTCGTACGATTACCTGTCGGTTCGGCGCTGCCTTCCGTGCCGCTATCCGTCGGCGGGCTCGACATCCCGCAGCAGCTGTCCGAACGCGGCCTCGTCGACGATCGGTGTACCGAACTGCCGCGCCTTGACCACCTTGGACGTGCCCGAGTCGGGGTCGTTGGTCACCAGCAGGCTGGTCAGCCGGGAGATGCTGGACGCCACGTGCAGACCGGCCTCGGTGGCCCGGTCCTCCAGCAGATCGCGCTCGACGGAGGTGTCCCCGGAGAACGCCACCCGCATGCCCTGTTTGAGGCGTTTGCCGTCTTCATAGCGGCCCGGGTTGGGATGGGGGCATGCGGGCCTCTTGCGGGAGGGGCGCCAACTGTTCGGCCGGTAACCGCCGTAGCCGCCGAGTCCGCCGGTCGACTGCCGGGGCACCGCACGGTCCGACCACTCCGTCAGCGGCCGGCACTCCAGCAGCGGCAGCCGCACGCCGCCGGCCGCCGCGGCCCGCAGGCTCGGCCGGAACGCCTCCGCCAGCACACGCGCGTCGTCCAGCGCGTGGTGCGCCCGCTGCTGCACGACGCCGTAGTGCGCCGCCAGCGACTCCAGCTTG
Organism: Streptomyces barringtoniae; assembly: GCF_020819595.1. Taxonomy (GTDB): domain Bacteria; phylum Actinomycetota; class Actinomycetes; order Streptomycetales; family Streptomycetaceae; genus Streptomyces; species Streptomyces barringtoniae. The sequence continues at coordinate 45,048 of NZ_JAJHNP010000020.1, read as the reverse complement.
AAGTTGGGCAGCGGCAGCCCCAGCTCCTTCGACAGCGCGATGGTGCACAGCCGCTGACGCACCGGCGCCTCGCGCTCCGCGCGCGCGTACTCCCGCGCGATCATCTGCCAGTCGAAGACGGCGTTGTGCGCGACCAGCACCCGGCCGTCCAGCCGGGCCGCGAACTCCTCGGCGATGTCCGCGAAGAGCGGCGCCCCTTCGAGCACCTCGCTCGTCAGACCGTGTATCCACACCGGTCCCGGATCGCGCTCCGGGTTGACCAGCGTGTACCAGTGGTCCTCGACCTCGCCGCGCTCGTCCAGCCGGTAGACCGCCGCCGAGATGATGCGGTCGTCCCGGGCCAGGCCGGTGGTCTCCACGTCAACGACCGCGTATCCCTTCGGATACGCGGCCGGCCACTGGGTGGGGGAGGACACTGCGGTCGCACGGTCTTCGAGCATGGTCACTGAGGATACGGGCCGCGACTGACACCGCTGACCTTCAGGTGCCGGTCCCGCCCGCGGACACCGTCCGGGTGCGCGGCTGCCGCACACGCGTGCGTGTTCTGTCCACTCCGCCACGCGTGCGTGCCCGTGCCTGTGCCGCTCAGCCGGCCGAGTCCGATGGGCGGGTGGGCAGGGCCGGTGCCAACAGCGACCGCACCAGCGCTCGTACGGCCGTCACGAACAGCCGCTCGGTGTCCACCGGCCGGGCCAGCGCACGCGCCAGCGCCGGGTCGTCCCCGGCGGCCTCGGCGCTCCACAGCTCCTCCTCGCCGGGGCACTGCACGGGGGCCCGCTCCCGGTTGCGCTCCACCAGCACATGGCCGACGACCTGGAACTGCACGGCCCGCACGAACTCGGCCGCCCGCGCGCCGCGCAGCCCGGCCGCGTGCGCCTCGCGCACCAGGACGCGCTGTGCGGGCAGGAACATCCGCTCGGTCAGCCCCCGCTCGTGCACCAGCGCCACCAGATGGGGATGGTCGTGCAGTTGCCGGCGCAGGTCGCGGGCGACGCCGGCCACGCGTTGCTCGGGCGTGCGCCCCGAAGGCCGGATCTCGCCGAGCTCGGCCACGGTCCGCTCCACGAGCGCGTCGAGCAGGGCCTCACGGCCGCCGACATGCCAGTAGATCGACGTCACTGCGGTGCCCAGCTCGGCGGCCAGCCTGCGCATGGTGAGGGCGTTTGGACCGTACCGCTTCACCAGGCCCGCGGCGGCGTCCAGCACCGCTTCCCGGGTCAGCGCACTCCTCGTCCCGCCGGCCATGATCCCCCCAACTCCCGTCCGTACGCGTGTCTTTACCCCGCACGAGGTCTGCTGTAACTGTGTTACAGGTGACGGTCCGTCAGGATCGCGGCTCCGTCAGAAGAAGGGCGGTACGGCCGATGGAACACGCACGCGTACGGTACGGCGCACGGACCGAGCGGGAGATCGCCGCGACGCGCACCGCGAGCGCGCGGCTTCCCGGCATCTGGTCCACCGGTGTGGTGGCCGTCTGGGAGACCGACCCGGACGCGGTCGCCGCGGTCCTGCCCCCGCCCCTGAAACCCACCGGCAGTCCGCTCGTCCGGGTGAACATCAGCAAGGTCGGCCTGCCCGGATACCCGCTCGGCGCCGGCTCCCTCGCGGTCGCCGCCGTGCACGGCACGGTCGGGGGCTGGTACCCGCTGGTCATGCCGATGACCCACGAGCGCGCCCTCACCGGCGGGCGCGAGGTCTTCGGCGAGCCCAAGAAGCTCGGCGAGGTGACCGTCGAGCGCGACGGCGCGCGCGTGCACGCGTCGATGAGCCGGCACGGCATCGCGTTCGTCGAGGTCCGCGGCATGGTCGGCGCCGAACTGCCGCTGCCCGGGCCGAGCCGCAGGACCGACTTCTACTTCAAGTTCCTTCCCGCCGTGGACGGCTCCGGCTTCGACACCGACCCGGTGCTGGTCCACTGCGTGCGCAACGAGCGGGTGCGCCGGCTGGAGCGGGTGGCCGGGGAGGTCGTCCTGCGCGAGTCGGCGTACGACCCCGTGGCCGACCTGCCGGTGCTGCGCCTGCGCGAGATCACCGTCGGCGAGAAGACCAGCGACCAGCGCGGCCGGGTCGTCGAACGGGTCGACGCCCAGGCCCTGTTGCCGTACGTCCACCAGCGCTACGACGACCCGCTGCAGATCCTCGACGGACCGCCGCAGTCCGCATCGCCCGAGGGGAGCGTGTGATGGACCTCAGGGCCGGACAGGTTGCCGTCGTCACCGGCGCGGCGAGCGGGATCGGGCTTGCGATGGCCCGGCGGTTCGCCGCCGAGGGCCTGAAAGTGGTCCTCGCCGACGTCGAGGAGGCCGCCCTGGACAAGGCCGCGGCCGGCCTGCGCGCCGAGGGCGCCGACGTGCACGCGCGCGTGGTCGACGTGGGCGAGCGCGCCCAGCTCATGGAACTGGCCGACGCGGCGTACGACACCTACGGCGCCGTGCACGTCCTGTGCAACAACGCGGGCGTCGGCTCGGGCGCCGAGGGCCGGATGTGGGAGCACGACCCGAACGACTGGCGGTGGGCCTTCGCCGTCAATGTGTGGGGTGTCTTCCATGGTGTCCAGGCGTTCGTGCCCAGGATGATCAAGTCGGGTCAACCCGGTCATGTGGTCAATACGTCCTCCGGCGACGGCGGTATCGCACCCCTCCCGACCGCCTCCGTGTACGCGCACCTGAGGGCCGAGCACGCGCGCGTGGGCGCATCGGTGCTCTTCCCGGGCCCCCACATGCTGCGCACCGGCCTGTGGGAGTCGCACCGCAACCGCCCCGCCCGCTACGCCAAACGGAGCCCGCGCAAGACGCCGTACCGCAGCCTCGACCAGTGGGAGGCGGCGATGCGCGCGGCCGGCCAGGAGGTCCGTTTCACGCCCGTGGAGGAGGTCGCCGCCCTCGTCGCGGACGGCATCCGCGCCGACCGCTTCTGGCTGCTGCCGGCGAGCGAGCACAGCGACGCGCAGATCCGCGCCCGGGCCCGGTCGATGCTGGACCGGGCGAACCCGTCGTACCTCGAAAGCTTCGTCCTGGACTGAACCGAGAGGAGGCCCTGGTGAGCGCATACGACGACCCGTACCTGATCATCTCCTCCGACTGCCACGCCGGACTGCCCACCGAGGAGTACCGGCCCTATCTGGAGTCCCGTTTCCACCGGGACTTCGACGCGTTCCTCGCGGGCCGGGGCCGGCGCCGCGAGGAGATGACCCGGCTCGGCATCCGCAACGAGGCCTTCGCCGACGAGTGGTTCCGGGCCAACGAGGAAGGCCTGCGCGGCGGCTGGGACACCGCACAGCGCCTCAAGGAGCTCGACGGGGACGGTGTGGCCGCCGAGGTGGTCTTCCCGGACGCCGACGCCGTCGACAGCCGCACCGCCGCCCCCTTCGGCGTGGGCCTCGGCCTGAGCGGCGACCAGGACCCGGAGCTGGGCATGGCGGGCGCCCGCGCGCACAACCGCTGGCTCGCGGACTTCGTCTCCGAACACCCCGAACGGCACTGCGGAGTCGCCCTGCTGCCGGTCACGGCCCCCGTCGAGCAGGTCGTCGCCGAGATCCACCGGGCCCGGGAGTCCGGCCTCGGCGCCCTGATGATCCCGGCCATGTGGGCGGACAAGGAGCCGTACCACGACCGCCGTTACGACCCCGTGTGGGCGGCCGCCGCCGAGTACGGCATGCCCGTGCTCACCCACTCCGGCGCCGCCCCGCGCGAGGAGTACGGCGACCATCTCGGCATCTATGTGAGCGAGGTGACCTGGTGGCCGGCCCGGCCGCTGTGGTTCCTGCTCTGGTCCGGCGTCTTCGAACGCCACCCCGGCCTGCGCTTCGGTGTCGCCGAGTCCGGCTGCTGGTGGCTGCCGAACCTGCTGTGGTTCATGGACCGCCTCTACCTCGGCGCGCACGGCGGCAAGAAGCTCTCCCCGTTCGAGGAGCTGAAGCGCCCGCCGCACGAGTACCTGGACCGGCAGGTGTTCGTCTGCGCCACCAACACCAAGCGGCGCGAGCTGGCCCAGCGCTACGAGATCGGCGTCGACAACATCCTCTGGGGCAGCGACTTCCCGCACCCCGAGGGCACCTGGCCCGACACACGCGCGTGGCTGCGCCGTACCTTCCACGACATCCCGGTCACCGAGACGCGCCGGATGCTCGGCCTCGCCGCGGCCGAGGTCTTCGGCTTCGACGTGGACAAGCTCGCCCCCCTGGCCCGCCGCATCGGGCCGACCCCCGCCGACCTCGGCCAGCCGGCCGGCCAGGCGGCCGTCGAGGCGTCCTGGGCGCGCTCGCGCCGGACGGGCCGGCACTGGCTGACCGAACACGACTTCCCGGTGCTGGGGACCGACCCCGGCTTTCGCGCAGGGGGAGCGCCCGCATGAGCGACGACCGGTACACCGTCATCTCCGCCGACTGCCACGCCGGCGCCGACCTGCTGGACTACAGGTCCTACCTGGAGAAGCGGTACCACGACGACTTCGACGTCTGGGCCGCCACCTACGTCAACCCCTACGAGGACCTGCTCGCCGACTCCGCCGACCGCAACTGGAACTCCGAGCGGCGCCTCGCGGAGCTGGAGGCGGACGGGATCGTGGCGGAGGTGATCTTCCCGAACACCATCCCGCCGTTCTTCCCGTCGGGCTCCCTGATGGCCCCGCCGCCCGGCGCCGAGGACTTCGAGCGACGCTGGGCGGGCCTGCGCGCCCACAACCGCTGGCTCGCCGACTTCTGCGCCGCCGCGCCGGGCCGCCGGGCGGGTGTCTTCCAGATCCTGCTCGGCGACGTCGAGGAGGCCGTCAAGGAGATCCGGTGGGCCGCCTCGGCGGGCCTGAAGGGCGGCCTGATGCTGCCCGGCACTCCGCCCGGCTCGGGGCTGCCCGAGCTGTACTCGCGGACGTACGACCCGATCTGGGCCACCTGCGCGGAACTCGGCGTCCCGGTCAACCACCACGCCGGCTCGGCCTCCCCGCCGCTCGGCGAGGAACCGGCCGCACGCGCGGTGTTCATGGTGGAGACGACCTGGTTCTCCCACCGCGCCCTGTGGCACCTGGTCTTCGGCGGTGCCTTCCGCCGGCACCCCGAGCTGAAACTCGTCCTGACCGAACAGGGCTCGGGCTGGATCCCCGGGGTGCTCGGCATGCTGGACTACTACCACGGCCGCCTGGTCTCTGCGGCCGCGAAGGCCGGGTCCGCCGAGGCCAGGTTCGGCGCCGGTCTGGCCGACGGCATGGGCGCCGCCCCCTCGCAGGTGTGGCGGGACAACTGCTTCGTCGGCGCCAGCTTCATGCGCCCGCACGAGGTGCCGCTGCGGGACCGCATCGGCGTCGACAAGATCATGTGGGGCAGCGACTACCCGCACGACGAGGGCACCCATCCCTACACCCGCGAGGCCCTGCGCGTCGCCTACGCGGGCGTGCCGCGCGAGGAGGTCGCGGCCATGCTCGGCGGCAACGCCGCCCGCGTCTACGGCTTCGACCTCGCCCTCCTCGACCCCCTCGCGGCGAAGGCGGGCCCCACGGTGACGGAGGTCGCCGAGCCCCTGACGCAGCCACCGGCGGACGCGACCAGCCCGGTGTTCGCCCGGGGGGCCTCACTGCGGGTGTGGTGAGGTGGAGGTGGCAGCCCCGGGAGTGCGATCCTCCCTGCTGTGACGGAACCCACCCACGAAGAGGCCCACGGGGGCGCGCTCGGCTCGCGGCTGAACTGGCTGCGGGCCGCCGTGCTCGGCGCGAACGACGGCATCGTCTCCACCGCGGGCATCGTCGTCGGCGTGGCCGGTGCGACCCAGAGCCGGTCCGCCCTGCTCACCGCCGGACTGGCCGGCCTGCTCGCCGGGTCGATGTCCATGGCCGCCGGCGAGTACGTCTCCGTCTCCACCCAGCGCGACTCCGAGATGGCCGCGCTGGCCGTGGAGAAACGGGAACTGCGCGAGCAGCCGGAGGCCGAGCTGCGGGAGCTGACCACGCTGCTGGAGGAACGCGGACTGTCCCACCAGGTGGCCCGGGAGGCCGCCGAGCAGCTCACCGCGCGGGACCCGCTCAAGGCCCACGCGCGCGTGGAGCTCGGTATCGACCCGGAGGACCTCACCAACCCCTGGCACGCGGCCTGGGCGAGCTTCCTCGCCTTCACGGTGGGCGCGCTGCTGCCGCTGCTGGCCATCGTCCTGCCCCCGGCCGGCTGGCGGCTGGGTGTGACGGTCGTCTCCGTCCTGGCCGCGCTCGTCCTCACCGGCTGGAAGAGCGCCCGGCTCGGCGCGGCCGACCCGAAACGCGCGGTGCTGCGCAACGTGGTGGGCGGGGCGCTCGCGATGGGGGTCACCTACGCGGCGGGCAGCCTGCTGGGCGCGGCGGGCGTCTGACGCGCGGGCCGGGCACCCTGGGCGCACAGGCCGGGCCGGTGACGGCGTACCGTGAGGTGCGCTCGACCACCCCCTGAGCGCCCCGCACCGACCCGCACGAGAAGGACCCTCGCCATGCGCGCCACCACCATCCACGCCCCGTTCGACATGCGTGTGGAGGAAGTCCCCGAGCCCGTGGTGCAGCTGCCCACCGACGCCGTGGTGCGGGTGCTGCGGGCCTGCATCTGCGGCAGCGACCTGTGGGCGTACCGGGGCGAGGCGGCCCGGCAGCCGGGGCAGCGCATCGGACACGAGTTCCTCGGGATCGTGGAGGAGACCGGCTCCGAGGTGAGCACCGTCCGGCGCGGTGACCTGGTGGTTGCGCCGTTCATGTGGTCCGACGGCGTCTGCGACTACTGCCGCGAGGGCCTGACGACGTCCTGCGAGCACGGCGGTTTCTGGGGCTCCGTCGGCTACGACGGCGGCCAGGGCGAGGCCGTGCGCGTGCCGTTCGCCGACGGCACCCTCGTCCAGCTGCCCAAGGACGCGGCCTCCGACGACCACCTGCTGTCCGCCCTGCTGACCCTCTCCGACGTCCTCGGCACCGGCCACCACGCCGCCCTCGGCGCGGGCGCCCGCCCCGGCGCCACGGTCGCCGTCGTCGGCGACGGCGCGGTCGGCCTGTGCGCGGTGCTGGCCGCCAAGCGGCTGGGCGCCGAGCGGATCATCGCGCTCGGCCGGCACGAGGCCCGTACCGACATCGCGCGCCGCTTCGGGGCCACCGACGTCGTCGCCGTGCGCGGGGACGCGGCCGTGGAGGCCGTCCGTGAGCTCACCCGCGGCCAGGGCGCGCACGCCGTGGTGGAGGCCGTCGGCACCGAGCAGTCCATGCGGACGGCCGTCAACATCACCCGCGACGGTGGCGCGATCGGTTTCGTGGGCGTGCCGCACGGCAGCGGCACCGGCCTCGACCTCGGCGTCATGTTCGACCGGAACATCGCGCTGCGCGGCGGCGTCGCCCCGGTCCGCGCCTACATCCCGGACCTGCTCCCCGACGTGCTCGACGGCACGATCGACCCCTCGCCGGTGTTCGACATGACGGTGGACATCCAGGGCGTGCCGGAGGGCTACAAGGCGATGGACGAGCGCATCGCCCTCAAGGTCCTGGTCACCAACGACCGGTGACGAGTCAGGTCCAGCGGATCGGCAGCGGCAGCGCCGTGAGCAGGCCCGAGACCGCGACGACCGCGCCCAGGGCGATCACCTCGGCCCGCGCGGGCGCGCACGCGGTCAGCGGGTCGGCGGCACGGCGCAGCCGGATCCGCGCCCACAGGGCGAGCAGCACGACGGCGGCGACCAGGATCACCTTGGCCAGCAGGGTGCGTCCGTACGCCGTCGTCGTCAGCTGGTTCAGGACCGTGGCCGGCGGCATGCGGCGCAGCGAACTGCACACGCCCGTGGTGGTGACGGCGGCGAGCAGGCCGGCCGCCACGCGCGCGTAACGGCCGAGCAGCGCGGCCCCGGCCGGATCGCCGCGCCACAGCCCGACCAGCCGCAGGGCGTGCAGCAGACCGCCGGTCCACAGCGCCGCGCACGTCAGGTGCACCAGCGTCAGGCCCGAGCCGGTCAGCGGACTCTGCTCGGTCGCGGGGTGGGCGCGCAGCGCCTCCGCGACCACCACCGCGGCCAGCGGCCACACCTGGGCCGCCGGACGGCGCAGGAACGCGCACAGGACCGCCAGCAGAAAGGCGTTGACCTCCAGCAGGGCCAGCCGGCCGTCGCGGGAGCCGTACAGGCCGCCGACGTCGATCTGGCCGAGACCGTGCGGGACCAGATTGCCCGCGGACACCACCGAGGCGAGCGCCAGCGCGGCGACGAAACCGGCGGCGGTGGCCAACGGCGCCCAGCTGCGGGGCCGTTCGGGCGGGACACCGGGCAGACGCCGGGCGAGCCGGTGCACGAACAGCTCGCCTAGGGGCACGCTCAGGCCGGCGAACAGCACGGCGCGCAGCAGCCCGATGCCGCCGACCCCCGGCGCGGCGGCCTCCCCGGTGCCGTGCAGCGCCGCCGACGGCCCGAGTAGCGGGATCAGGGCGCCCAGCGCCACCAGGGCCAGCAGGGCGACGGCCCGGCCGGTGCCGGACCGCCGGGCGGGGCCCTCCTCGCCGGTCGCCTCGGCGGTCGGTCGTGTCGAGCTCACCCTGTGATCTTCGCCAGTCGCCGCAGAACCGGGCAAGTCCCGGAAAACAACTGGCAGTACGGAATTCCACGCATACATACGCTTCCGGCCGCCGGTGCGCCCACCTGCTTCCGGCCGCGCGCTCACCGCCAGCGGGCACTGTCCGACCCCCACGGCACCGGAGGCCGCGCCCAGTCGCCGGGGCCGCCCGCGAAGGACACCGGCGGCAGCGCGTGCCGCAGCCGGCCGAGCGGGCCGTCCGTCTCGGCCAGCCAGGCGTCCGGGCCCTCGTACGGCGCACCCGTGGCCGCGGTCGGCCGGATCCCGTCGGTCAGCCAGCGCGCGGTCCGGGCCAGCGCCAGCCGCACGAGGCGGCCGCCCCCGTCGTACGACTGCTCGGTCAGCGCTCGCAGTACGGCCGCCGCCAGGAGGTAGCCGGTACCGTGGTCCAGCGCCTGCGCGGGCAGCGCGCCGGGCTCCTCGGCCGAGCCCTCGGTGGCGGCGATGCCGGTCGCGACCTGCACCAGGCTGTCGAATCCACGCCGCCGGCCCCAGGGGCCGTACGCGCCCCACGCCGACACCTGTGCCACGACCAGTGCGGGCCTGCGCGCGAACAGCGCCTCCGGCGCGAGCCCGAACCGGTCGAGGGCGCCCGGCCGATAGCCGGTGACGACGACGTCGGCCGCGGCCAGCAGCTCCTCGAAGGTGTCGCGGTCGGCGGTGAGATCGAGCGTCGCCGACCGCTTGCCGAAACCCGTGTCGGCCTGCTGGTCGGGGAGTTCGGGCAGCCAGGGGGCGTCCACGCGGAGTACGTCCGCGCCGAGCAGGGCGAGGGTGCGGGTGGCGACCGGGCCGGCCAGGACCCGGGTCAGGTCCAGCACGCGCAGCCCGGCGGCGGGCAGCAGGGCAGCGGCGGCGGGGTCGAGCGGCGTGAGCACGCGCGCGTGCGTGGAACCGAGGCGTTCGCGTTCGACCAGCGGGCGTGCGGCCACCTCGGCGGCCTGCTCGGTGGCCGCCCACTCCTTCGGGCTGCGCAGGGCCACCGCGAGGCCGCCGGCGCCGTAGACCGCCTCCTCGACGTCCAGCGCGGGGCGCTCGGCGATGCGGTCGGCCACCGCCTCCGCCGAGGCGTCCTGCGGCAGGCCCAGCGCGCCGAGCAACCGGGCCCGGTGGTGCGGGTAGTTGGCGTGGGTGCGCACCCGGCCGTCGGCCGTCCGCCAGAACCGCGACAGGGGTGCGAAGGTGACGGGCGTGCGCCCGTCCACCCGGAGCAGGCGCTCGCTGTGGAACGCGGCGGCGACCGCGCCGTCGTCGACCCGGACGCCGGGCACCTCGGCGAGTCCGGCCCGACGCGCCGCCAGCTCCGCGGCGGCCAGCGCACAGGCGCCGACGCAGGCACGGGCGAGCTCCCGTACGGGAAGGCGCGCCTCGAGCACGCCCTCCCGCACCACGGTGGTGAGCCGCGCGAGGTGGGCGGGGTCGCCGCCCAGCGCGGACCAAGCGAACTTGATAGCAGTCATGACTGCACTATGCAGTATTGACTGAATCAAGATTCAGGGACCGGCCCGGCCCTACTTGGTCACCGCGGCCAGCGCGTCCACCGTGCCGAAGCCGTAGAAGCCGTTGACGCGCTTGCCGCCGACGCAGGTCGCGTCCACGACCCCGTCACCGTCGCCGTCGTACGGACCGCTCGGGCAGCCCGGGTTGTCCGCCTCGGCCTTCAGCAGGGCCTGCAGCTGGGCCGGAGTGGCGTTCGGATGCGCCGACTTCAGCAGCGCGGCCACCGCGGCCACGTGCGGGGAGGCCATCGAGGTGCCCTGGAGGAAGCCGTACTGGTCGTTCGGCAGCGTGGACAGGATGCGGCCGTTCTTCGACGGCGTGTCCGGGATCTGGTACTTGTCGCCGCCCGGCCCCGCCACGTCGATCACGCCCTGGCCGTAGCTGGAGTAGTACGACTTGGCGCCCTTCACGCCCACCGCGCTCACGGTCACCACACCGGGCAGCTGGGTCGGCACGTCGAAGCACTCGTGCGGGTCGACCGTGCGGGTCGTGGCAGTCGAGTCGTCGGGGCTGGAGTCGTCCACGAGCGCGTGCGCGTCCAGGTCGTCGTTGGAGTTGCCCGCGGAGGCCACATTGAGCGTGCCCTTGCGCTGTGCATACATCTGGGCCCTGTTGACCGCGTCAACGATGGCCCGTTGATCCGGATCGTCCATGCAGTTGTACAGCCACGGATCAACGTAGTAGCTGTTGTTGGTGATCTGGATGCCGTGGTCGGCGGCGAACACGAAGGCGCAGACCACGCTCTCCGGGTAGAACAGCTGCGTCGAGTCCGGCTGGGCCACCGTGATGCTCGCGACCCTCACGCCCGGCGCCACACCGGCCACGCCTGTGCCGTTGCGGGCCGCGGCTATCTCACCGGCCACATGGGTGCCGTGGTAGTGGCCGGCGTCCGCCGGGCGCCACGCGCCGTACGTCGTGTCCGCTTTGCCGCTCACGCAGTTCGCCGACTGGGAGGCGGAGAAGTTCGGGGCTATGTCCGGGTGGGTGTCGTCCACGCCCGTGTCTATGACACCGACGGTCACGCTCCTGCTGCCCGGGTTGATCCGCGCGGCCCGGTCGGCGCCGATCGCCCGCAGGTCCCACTGGTCCGCCTCGAGCGGCTCCTCGCCCGGGGCCGCGGCCCGGGCGAGCTGGGCGGCCTCCGCCTTCGACAGGACCTGCGCCGCACCCTCGTCGGTCGTCCCCGCGGCACTCAGCGGCGCGGTACGCGTCGCGCCCGCCGAGTCCACCCCGCGCACCGCACGCATCCGCGCGGCGAAGTCCGCCGTCGCGGAGTGGACGACGATCACACCGATCCTGTCGTAACTGGCCACCACCGAGCCGCCGTTGCGGACGATCTCCCGCTGCACGGACTCGATCGTGCGGTGATCCGTACGGGTGTTGACCACGTACGCGAGGTTCGGTCCGTCGTCCGCCGCCCGCACCTCCCGGGCCGTGCCGGGAGCCGCGGAGGCCGCCGCCGGCAGCAGGCCGAGCGAGGCGGTCAGCGACAGCACGACGGGCACGGCGAGCGCGAGCCGGCGTCTGGAACGCAGATGAACCATGGGATCTCCACTTCATCCGGATACGAAACCGCCCGAGACACAGATGGTGCTCGGGCAGGTGCATGGCGCGTGGTGCAGGCAGAAGCTAACCCCACGACCCACCGCACAGCAATGTCTTGGCAATGGCTCGACAAGACAGCTTGCGAAACAACTCATAGGACTTGAACCGGTCTTCGCGTGGCGCCGTGGACCTTGGGCAGGGAGCGCCAGCACCATCGAGCCCCCGTTCGTCATCGCTTCCGCAACGCGAGGAGACTCCGTGGCCACCGAGACACCACCCCCCGCCACACCGGGGGCCCCACTTCCCACCACCGAGGAGTTCGCCGAGGTGCAGCAGAGCGCGGAGTTCGGTGAACTGCGCCGCGCCCACCGCTCGTTCGCCTTCCCGCTGGCGGTCGCCTTCACCGCCTGGTACCTGCTGTACGTGCTGCTGTCCAACTACGCGGGCGGCTTCATGGGCACCAAGGTGGCGGGCAACGTCAACGTCGCCCTCGTCCTGGGCCTCGCCCAGTTCCTCACCACCTTCCTCATCGCCTGGTGGTACGCACGGCACGCCGCCGCGAAGCTCGACCCCAAGGCGGAGGCCATCAAGTCCCGGATGGAGGGCGGCGCATGAGCCCCGCGATCACCCTGGCCGCAGGCGAGGCGAGCGACCACCGGACGCTGATCACCACCCTGTTCGCGGTGTTCGTCGCCGCGACCCTCGTCATCACCGTCCGTGCGGGCCGCCAGACGAAGAACGCCGCCGACTTCTATGCCGGCGGACGCCAGTTCACCGGCTTCCAGAACGGCCTCGCCGTCTCCGGCGACTACATGTCCGCCGCGTCCTTCCTCGGCATCGCCGGCGCCATCGCCCTGTTCGGCTACGACGGCTTCCTGTACTCCATCGGTTTCCTCGTCGCCTGGCTCGTAGCCCTGCTCCTGGTCGCCGAACCCCTGCGCAACTCCGGCCGCTACACCATGGGCGACGTGCTGGCCTACCGCATGCGCCAGCGCCCGGTCCGCACGGCCGCCGGCACCTCCACGATCGTGGTCTCGATCTTCTACCTGCTGGCCCAGATGGCGGGCGCGGGCGTCCTCGTCTCGCTCCTGCTCGGCATCACCAGCGACGGCGGCAAGATCGGCATCGTCGCCCTGGTGGGCATCCTGATGATCGTGTACGTCACCATCGGCGGCATGAAGGGCACCACCTGGGTCCAGATGGTCAAGGCGGTCCTGCTGATCGCCGGCGCCCTGCTGCTGACCTTCCTGGTCCTGCTGAAGTTCCACTTCAACATCTCCGATCTGCTCGGCCGGGCCGCCGACAACAGCGGCAAGGGCTCGGCGTTCCTGGAGCCGGGCCTGAAGTACGGCGCCACCGGCACCACCAAGCTGGACTTCATCTCGCTCGGCATCGCCCTGGTCCTGGGCACCGCGGGCCTGCCGCACATCCTGATCCGCTTCTACACCGTCCCGAGCGCAAAGGCCGCCCGGAAGTCGGTCATCTGGGCGATCGGCCTGATCGGCGCCTTCTACCTGATGACCCTCGCCCTGGGCTTCGGCGCCGCCGCGCTGATCAAACCCGACGAGATCATCGCCTCCAACAAGGCGGGCAACACCGCGGCACCCCTCCTGGCGCTGCATCTGGGCGGCGTCCACTCCGACTGGGGCGCGATCCTGCTCGCCACCATCTCGGCCGTCGCCTTCGCGACCATCCTGGCGGTCGTCGCGGGCCTCACCCTGGCCTCGTCGTCCTCCTTCGCCCACGACATCTACGCCAACGTCATCAAGAGGGGGCAGGCCACCGAGAAACAGGAGGTCGGCGCGGCCCGCTGGGCCAGCGTCGGCATCGGCGCGGTCTCGATCGTCCTCGGCGCCCTGGCCCGCGACCTGAACGTGGCCGGCCTGGTCGCCCTCGCCTTCGCGGTCGCGGCCTCCGCCAACCTGCCGACCATCCTCTACAGCCTGTTCTGGAAGCGGTTCACCACCTCGGGCGCCCTGTGGTCGATCTACGGCGGCCTGGTCACCGCGGTCGGCCTGGTGCTGTTCTCCCCGGTGGTCTCCGGCAGCCCCGCCTCGATGTTCCCCGACGTCGACTTCCACTGGTTCCCGCTGGAGAATCCCGGCATCATCTCCATCCCGGTCGGATTCCTGCTCGGCGTCGTGGGCACCCTGCTCTCCAAGGAGGTCCCGGACGCCGGCAAGTACGCCGAACTGGAGGTGCGGTCCCTGACCGGCACCGGAGCGCACTGACATTCGTACGGCGGCCGCGTCGTGAGGGGACTGTACGGTCCTACGACGCGGCCGTGCCGTACCTCGTCGGATCGGGCCGCTGTCGTTGTCAGTGGTGTCACGTAGGCTCTCAGTGACGGGAAACAAGTGCTCGGGATCGAGGGAGGGGGCCCACGTGCTCATCGACACCTACGGCCGGGTGGCCACCGACCTGCGGGTCTCGCTGACCGATCGGTGCAACCTCCGCTGCACCTACTGCATGCCCGAGGAGGGCCTGCAGTGGCTGGCCAAGCCCGACCTGCTCACCGACGACGAGATCGTCCGCCTCGTCGACATCGCCGTGCGCACGCTCGGCATCGAGGAGGTCCGCTTCACCGGCGGCGAGCCCCTGCTGCGCCCCGGCCTGGTCGGCATCGTCGAGCGCGTGGCGGCCCTCGCCCCCCGCCCGCAGATGTCCCTGACCACCAACGGCATCGGCCTCAAGCGCACCGCGACCGCGCTGAAGGCGGCAGGCCTGGACCGGGTCAACGTCTCCCTGGACACCCTGCGCCCCGACGTCTTCAAGACCCTGACCCGCCGCGACCGCCACAAGGACGTCCTCGATGGCCTGCGGGCCGCCCGCGAGGCCGGTCTGACCCCCGTCAAGGTCAACTCGGTCCTGATGCCGGGCATGAACGACGACGAGGCCCCCGAGCTGCTGGCCTGGGCCGTGGAGCACGACTACGAACTGCGGTTCATCGAGCAGATGCCGCTGGACGCCCAGCACGGCTGGAAGCGCGAGGGCATGGTCACCGCCGGGGACATCCTGGCCTCCCTGCGCACCCGCTTCGACCTCACCCCGGAGGGCGCCGACGCGCGCGGCTCGGCCCCGGCGGAGCGCTGGCTGGTGAACGGCGGCCCGCACCGCGTCGGCGTCATCGCCTCGGTCACCCGCCCCTTCTGCGCGGCCTGCGACCGCACCCGCCTCACGGCCGACGGGCAGATACGGACCTGCCTGTTCGCCACCGAGGAAACCGACCTCCGCGCGGCCCTGCGCTCCGGCGCCCCGGACGAGGAGATCGCCCGCATCTGGAAGCTGGCGATGTGGGGGAAGAAGGCGGGAGCGGGCCTGGACGACCCGTCGTTCGTGCAGCCGGACCGACCGATGTCGGCGATCGGCGGCTAGGCCCCTTCGGGATCCTGCCAGTCGGCGAACTTCACGACGTCCTTCAGGAAGCCCCGCACCCCGAGGAACTGCGACAGATGCTCGCGATGCTCCTCGCACGCCAGCCATGTCTTGCGCCGCTCCGGCGTGTGGATCTTCGGGTTGTTCCACGCCAGCACCCAGACGGCAGCGGCACGGCAGCCCTTGGCGGAGCAGATCGGGGTCTCGTCACTCACAGGTTCGTCTCGGGTTCGTCGTACAGAAAGGGCCCGAACAAGGCGACGCCGAGCAGCCACGGGGGGAGCTGCCCGGCGTCGGTCCGTCGCTCCGACGGGGGATGCGGAGCGCGTACGCAGTATGTCACGGTTACCCCGTCGCCCGGCACTGGAACTACACGATTGATCTGAGCTTTTCTTGAGCTTGACGGGCGGCTGCGTTCCGCTTCCGGCGTACCCGTCGTGCTCATTTCGGGCCGGCGCGCTCACCACGCGCGCCCGTCGGATGAGCCGCCGCGTCCTCCGGAACGGATTCCGTCTGCGCCCCCTCCGCCGGCGGCGGCGTGATCATCGGCCGCGTCGGCGCGGTGATGAACGTCGAGGGAAGGGACGGCGGCCGCTCCCGGCCGGCGTTCGCGATCACCACGGCGACATAGGGGAGCAGCGCTCCGGCGACGAGCGCGACGATGGCGACATACCGCTCGACGTTCCACAGGGAGACCGCGAGGATCACCGACACCGTGCGGATCGTCATCGAGATGACGTACCTCCGCTGCCGGCCCCGTACGTCCTCGGCGAGTCCCGTCCGGGCCCCGGTGATCCGGAACACCTGGGCGCTGCCGCCGTGCTGTTTCCGCATCACATTCCACCATCCGCCCGCTTCGGCTCGCCCCGACCTTCTTACGTTACGCCGTGGCTGCGCCGCCCACGAGACCGGGTCGCCCGCTGCCTGCGGTAACGGCACCGGCCGTGCCGCGCACGGGGGAACCCGACATGCGCCGTACGGCCCACCCGCCCAGACTGGCCCTAATGCTCACGTCGAGCCGTACGAGGAGGCAGCCATGGGCTGGTTGTGGGCGATCATCGTGGGATTCGTGCTGGGCGTCATAGCCAAGGCGGTCATCCCGGGCAAGCAGCACAGCCCCCTCTGGCTGACCACCATCTGCGGCATGCTCGGCGCCATCGTGGGCAACGCGGTCGCCGGCGCCCTCGGCGTCGCCGCGACGCGCGGCATCGACTGGACCCGGCACGCCTTCCAGCTGGTGGCCGCGATCATCATCGTCGCGGCCGTGGACGCCCTCTACATGGCGACGCTGGGAAAGAGGAAGCAGGAGAGGGTCGGTGCGTGAGAGCGCCCCGTGAGGGGGCGCGCGAACTGCGCGGCAGGCCACGACGAAGCCGCAGCCCGCGGCGCAACCCACGCCCCCACGGCGCTAGGCGGAAACAACCTCCACCGCGGCAAGGTTCTTCTTCCCCCGCCGCAGCACCAGCCACCGCCCGTCCAGCAGATCCTCGGACGAGGGCACCGCATCCTCGGAGGCGACCTTCACGTTGTTCACGTAGGCCCCGCCCTCCTTCACCGTCCGCCGCGCAGCGGACTTGCTGGCGACGAGCCCGACCTCGGCGAACAGGTCGACCACCGGACCCAGTTCGGCGACCTCGATGTGCGGCACCTCGGACAGCGCCGCGGCCAGCGTCCGACCGTCCAGCTCCGCCAGCTCACCCTGCCCGAACAGGGCACGGCTCGCGGCGATCACGGCGGCCGTCTGGTCGGCGCCGTGCACCAGCGTCGTCAGCTCCTCGGCGAGCGCCCGCTGCGCGGCCCGGGCCTGCGGCCGCTCCTCGGTCTGCCGCTCCAGCTCCTCGATCTCCTCCCGGGACCTGAAGCTGAAGATGCGCAGGAACTTCGAGACGTCACGGTCGTCCGCGTTGACCCAGAACTGGTAGAACGCGTACGGCGTGGTCATCTCGGGGTCGAGCCACACCGTGCCGGACTCGGTCTTGCCGAACTTGGTGCCGTCCGCCTTGGTGATCAGCGGCGTGCCCAGGGCGTGCACCACGGCGTTCTGCTCCACCCGGTGGATCAGGTCCGTGCCCGAGGTGAGGTTGCCCCACTGGTCACTGCCGCCGGTCTGCAGCGTGCAGCCGTACCGCCGGTACAGCTCCAGGAAGTCCATGCCCTGCAGGATCTGGTAGCTGAACTCGGTGTAGCTGATTCCGGCGTCGGAGTTGAGCCGGCGGGCCACGGCCTCCTTGGCGATCATCTTGTTGACCCGGAAGTGCTTGCCCATGTCCCGCAGGAACTCGATGGCCGACATGCCCTGGGTCCAGTCCAGGTTGTTGACCATGATCGCCGCGTTCGGGCCCTCGAAGTCCAGCAGCGGGGCGATCTGCGCGCGCAGCCGCTCCACCCACTGGGCGACGACCTCCGGAGAGTTCAGCGTCCGCTCGGCGTTCGGCTTCGGGTCACCGATCAGACCGGTGGCGCCTCCGACCAGACCCAGCGGGCGGTTGCCCGCCTGCTGGATCCGGCGCATGGTCAGGATCTGCACGAGATTGCCGAGGTGCAGGCTGGGCGCGGTCGGGTCGAAGCCGCAATAGAACGTGACGGGGCCGTCCGCGAACGCCTTGCGCAGTGCGTCCTCGTCCGTGGAAAGGGCGATGAGCCCCCGCCACTTCAGCTCGTCGACGATGTCCGTCACGGTTCTCGTATCTCCTTGATGGTCCTCGGGCAGTCGAGCGACTACCGCCTACGAGGTTATACGCCCTGACTGACAGAGCTCATATTGAAGTCGGGCACCCGCAGGGCGGGCATCGCAGCCCTAGTGAACCAGTCGCTCCACTCCCTCGGCAGCGTCTTTTCCGTGCGCCCGGCCTCCGTGGCCCGTCGCAGCAGGTCCACCGGCGACTCGTTGAACCGGAAGTTGTTGACCTGCCCGGTCACCTCGCCGTTCTCCACGAGGTAGACGCCGTCCCGGGTCAGGCCCGTGAGCAGCAGCGTCGCCGGGTCGACCTCGCGGATGTACCACAGGCAGGTCAGCAGCAGCCCGCGCTCGGTGGCCGCGACCATCTCCTCCAGGGAGCGGTCGTCCCCGCCGTCCAGGATCAGGTTCCCCAGCACCGGGGCCACCGGCAGCCCGGTCAGGCCCGCGCTGTGCCGGGTCGTCGTCAGGTGCTTGAGCACACCCTCGGCGACCCACTCCGTCGCGTGGGTCGGCAGCCCGTTGTCGAACACGGACTGGTCCCCGCCGGAGGAGTGGGCGACCACGAAGGGCGGGCACTCCAGTCCCGGCTCGTTCGGGTCGCTGCGCAGGGTCAGCGGCAGCTCGGCGAGCTTCTCGCCCACGCGCGTGCCGCCGCCCGGCCTGGAGAACACCGTCCGGCCCTCGGCCGCGTCCCGGCCCGAGGCCGACCACAGCTGGTAGATCAGCAGGTCCGCGACGGCCGTGGGCGGCAGCAGCGTCTCGTAGCGGCCGGCGGGCAGCTCCACGCGCCGCTCGGCCCAGCCCAGCCGTACGGCCAGCTCGGCGTCGAGCGCCCCGGCGTCGATGTCCTTGAAGTCCCGCGTGGAACGGCCCGCCCAGGCCGAGCGCCGGCGGTCGGGCGACTTGGCGTTCAGCTCCAGCGTGCCGGTCGGCTGGTCATGGCGCAGGCGTAGCCCGGTGGACGTGCCCAGGTACGTCGACACCAGCTCGTGGTTGGCGAAGCCGTACAGCTCACGACCGCCCGCACGCGCGCGTGCGAACGCCTCGCCGAGCGCCGGGGCGAAGTCGGCGAACACCGCGGAGGAGGTCTCGGCGGGCGCGTCCGTGAAGTCCGGCGACTGCGGCACGTCGCCGACCAGCGGCTGCGCGTCCTCGGCGGGCCCCGCACCGCGCGCGGCGGTCTCGGCGGCCCGCACCAGCGGCTCCAGCTCCTGAGCGGTGACCGCCGAGCGCGACACCACTCCCGAGGCGGTGCCCTCCTTGCCGTCCACGGTCGCGATCACGGTGAGCGTACGGCCGCGCGTCACACCGTTCGTGGTGAGCGCGTTGCCCGCCCAGCGCAGGTTGGCGGTGGAGTGCTCGTCGGCGATGACGACACAGCCGTCGGCCCGGGACATCGCGAGCGCCTGCTCGACGATCTCGTGCGGCTTGTTCGTGCGGGCGCTCATCGACCGGCCTCCTGGGTCGTGTTGAGGATGTTGACGGACCTGAAGAGAGCGGACGGGCACCCGTGCGACACGGAGGCCACCTGCCCCGGCTGGGCCTTGCCGCAGTTGAAGGCGCCGCCGAGGACGTAGGTCTGCGGACCGCCCACGGCCGCCATGGACCCCCAGAAGTCGGTGGTCGTGGCCTGGTAGGCCACGTCCTTCAGCTGCCCGGTGATCCGGCCGTTCTCGATCCTGAAGAAGCGCTGGCCGGTGAACTGGAAGTTGTACCGCTGCATGTCGATCGACCAGGACCGGTCGCCGACCACATAGATACCGCGGTCGACACCCCCGATCAGGTCCTCTGTGGACAGCCCCGCCGGGTCGGGCCGCAGGGAGACGTTGGCCATGCGCTGCACCGGCACATGTGCGGGGGAGTCGGCGTACGCGCACCCGTTGGACCGGTCGAAGCCGGTGAGCCGGGCGATCCGCCGGTCCAGCTGGTAGCCGACCAGCGTGCCGTCCTTCACCAGGTCCCAGGACTGCGCCTGGACGCCCTCGTCGTCGTACCCGATGGTCGCGAGGCCGTGCTCGGCGGTGCGGTCCCCGGTGACGTTCATCAGCTCGGAGCCGTAACGCAGCTTGCCCAGCTGGTCGAAGGTGGCGAAGGAGGTGCCGGCGTAGGCGGCCTCGTAGCCGAGCGCACGGTCCAGCTCCGTCGCGTGCCCGATGGACTCGTGGATGGTCAGCCACAGGTTGGACGGGTCGACCACCAGGTCGTACAGGCCCGGCTGCACGCTCGGTGCCCGCATCTTCTCGGCGAGCAGCTCCGGCATCCGCGCCAGCTCCTCGTCCCAGTCCCAGCCGGTGCCGGTCAGGTACTCCCAGCCCCGCCCGACCGGCGGCGCGATGGTGCGCATCGAGTCGAACTCGCCGCTGGACTCGTCCACCGACACCGCGGTCAGCTGCGGATGCAGCCGCACCCGCTGCTGGGTCGTCACGGTCCCGGCGGTGTCGGCGTAGAACTTGTTCTCGTGGACGGTGAGCAGGGAGGCGTCCACGTGGTTGACGCCCTTGGCGGACAGCAGCCGCGTGCTCCAGTCCGTCAGCAGCGCCGCCTTCTCCTCGTCCGGCACGGAGAACGGGTCGATCTCGTACGACGACACCCACGTCCGGTCGGCGTGCACCGGCTCGTCGGCCAGCTCCACGCGCTCGTCGGAGCCCGCCGCCTTGATGACCTGCGCGGACAGCTTGGCCATGGCCACCGCCTGCGAGGCCACCCTGGCGGCCGCGTCCATGGTCAGGTCCACACCGGAGGCGAAGCCCCACGTACCGCCGTGCACGACCCGCACCGCGTAGCCGAGGTCGGTGGTGTCCGACGATCCGGCGGGCCGGGCGTCCCGCAGCCGCCAGGACGCGCTGCGCACGCGCTCGAACCGGAAGTCCGCGTGCTCGGCCCCGAGCGCACGCGCGCGTGCCAGCGCGGCGTCGGCGAGCGACCTTAGCGGAAGCGCCGTGAAGGCTTCGTCGATGGAATGAGGCACGGAGGTCTCCCTGCTGTCGTGGCCTGTCGGGTCCGATCATGTCGTGGGAGCGGCCCGGCGGACCACATGTTTCGAGCCCGGACCGGGACGGTTCTGTAGGGACCCGACAGTGACACCCGCTCGCCACTGTCGGTGCCCGAATGCCCACGCGCCCGGCCGTACCGATAGGTTTTCGGTGAAGCCGCCTGTCATCCAGGTGTTCGGGCGGGTTGTCCGACATCTGCAGACCGCTATCGAAAGGGTGATCCGTTGAGCCGCTCGGTTCTCGTCACCGGAGGAAACCGGGGCATCGGCCTCGCCATCGCCCGCGCGTTCGCCGACGCCGGCGACAAGGTCGCCATCACGTACCGCTCGGGTGAGCCGCCGGCCGGTTTCCTGGCCGTCAGGTGCGACATCACCGACCCGGAGCAGGTGGAGCAGGCCTACAAGGAGATCGAGGACCAGCACGGTCCCGTCGAGATACTGATCGCCAACGCCGGTGTCACCAAGGACCAGCTCCTGATGCGCATGTCCGAGGAGGACTTCACCTCGGTCATCGACACCAACCTCACCGGCACCTTCCGCGTCGTCAAGCGCGCCAACCGCGGCATGCTGCGCGCCAAGAAGGGCCGCGTCATCCTGATCTCGTCCGTCGTCGGCCTGCTCGGCTCGGCGGGCCAGGCGAACTACGCCGCCTCCAAGGCCGCCCTCGTGGGCTTCGCGCGCTCCCTCGCCCGTGAGCTGGGCTCGCGCAACATCACCTTCAACGTCGTCGCGCCCGGTTTCGTCGACACCGACATGACCAAGGTGCTCACCGACGAGCAGCGCCACAACATCGTCTCGCAGGTGCCGCTCGGCCGTTACGCGCAGCCGGAGGAGATCGCCGCGACGGTGCGGTTCCTCGCCTCGGACGACGCCTCGTACATCACTGGAGCCGTCATCCCCGTTGACGGCGGACTGGGAATGGGTCACTGATCACCATGAGCGGAATCCTCGAGGGCAAGCGCGTCCTGATCACCGGCGTGCTGATGGAGTCCTCCATCGCCTTCCACGCGGCCAAGCTGGCCCAGGAGCAGGGCGCGGAGATCATCCTGACGGCGTTCCCGCGGCCCACGCTGACCGAGCGCATCGCCAAGAAGCTGCCGAAGCCGACCAAGGTCATCGAGCTGGACGTCACCAACGACGAGCACATGGGCCGGCTGGCCGACGTCGTCGGCGAGGAGCTGGGCGGCCTCGACGGTGTCGTGCACTCCATCGGCTTCGCGCCGCAGGACGCGCTCGGCGGCAACTTCCTCAACACGCCGTTCGAGTCGGTGGCCACCGCCATGCACGTCTCGGCGTACTCCCTGAAGTCCCTGACCATGGCCTGCCTGCCGCTGATGCAGAACGGCGGTTCGGTCGTCGGCCTGACCTTCGACGCGCAGTTCGCCTGGCCGCAGTACGACTGGATGGGCCCGGCCAAGGCCGCCCTGGAGGCGACCAGCCGCTACATCGCCCGCGACCTGGGCAAGCAGAACATCCGCTGCAACCTCATCTCCGCCGGCCCGATCGGCTCCATGGCCGCCAAGTCCATCCCGGGCTTCGGCGAGCTGGCCTCCGTGTGGGACACCCGTGCCCCGCTGGAGTGGGACCTGAAGGACCCGGAGCCGGCCGGCCGCGGCATCGTCGCCCTGCTGAGCGACTGGTTCCCGAAGACCACCGGTGAGATCATCCACGTCGACGGCGGTCTGCACGCGATCGGCGCCTGATCCTCGTGCCCGACGCCCCGTTTCCCGCAGCGCGCGGGGAGCGGGGCGTCACCCGTTCGGCCCACCTGTCGGGCGCCCCTCGGCCCCGGCGGCGCACCCTGGACTGAGCGTTCACCTCACGCGTTCCTCCCCAGCCCGGCCGAGGAGGTCCCCTTGTGCGCCTGTCCCGAAGCCTGGCCCCGGTGACCGTGGCCGTGGCCCTCGTGCTGTCCCTGCCGTACGACGCGATGCCCTACGCGCGCGTGGACGACGCAAAGCCCCCCGCGCCGAGCCTCTTCGGGGCCTCCTGCCGTACGACCGTCCACGGCTCCCATGTGGTGGCCTACTGCCACAATCCCTATGTCGACACCGATCGCGTGCGTCTGCACATCGAGTGCGCCCGCTGGTGGGACATCGACACCGACAGCGCCCCGGTGGACACCGGACCCGCCATGACCGTACGGCTCACCGGGCGGTGCTGGAAGGAGGTCCGCTCGGTGTGGATCAGTCACCAGAACGAGCACTGAACCGGCTGGGTCAGTCGGCGGAAGGGGCGCCGAACCGGCCCGGGCGGCACAGGAAGGGATAGCTCGCGGCCTCGGCGGCCGCCGCCTCCGCGTCCCCGACGCGGATCGCGTCCAGCAGGCGCGTGTGGTCCATGTACGTCTCCGGAGTCAGTTCCGCGCCCACGTCCGCGCGCAGCCAGTCCCGCAGCACCTCGCCCAGATCGGCGTACACCGCGGTGATCACGTCGTTGTGCGAGGCGGCCACGACGGCCAGGTGGAAGGTGGCGTCGGCGGTCACGAAGGCCTCCGCCTCGCCCGCCTCCCAGGCCGCCTCGCGCCGGTCCAGCAGCGCGTCCAGCTGCTTGAGGTCCCTCTCGGTGCGCCGCTCGGCGGCCAGCTTCGCCGCGGCCGACTCCAGCGCGGCGCGCAGCTCGGCGATGTGCCGGGGATCGGCGTCGGCGAACCGGCGGTGCATCACGCCGGCCAGCTCACTCGTCGCCACCACGTAGGTGCCGGAGCCCTGCCGGATGTCCAGCAGCCCGTTGTGGGCGAGTGCGCGGACGGCCTCGCGGACGGTGTTGCGGGCGACGCCGAGCTGCTCGACGAGCTCCGGCTCCGTCGGGATGCGCGAGCCGACCGGCCACTCGCCCGAGGTGATCTGGTTGCGCAGTTCGGCGATGACCTGCTCGGACAGCGCCGAACGGCGCGGGTGGCTCAAGGGCATGGCACACCTTCGCACGCGAGGCCCGGGCGGGGACGCCCCGGGACCGGAGAACCGAATGGACAACCAATCATCCCATGATTCTATGATGGGTCTCATGGCACGTGAGGAAACCCGGACAGTGGACACCCGTACGGCGATGTCACCGACCGAACGCGGTACGGCCGCCCCGACGAGCAGGCCCGGGACGACCCCCGGCGCCGCCCGCACGCGCGCGTGGGCGACCCGTCTGGTCGTCCTGGGCATCGTCCTGTCCGCGCTGAACCTCCGCCCGGCCATCACGAGCCTCGGCGCGCTCCTGGAGGAGGTCCGCGACGGGCTCGGCATGAGCGGCAGCGTGGCCGGCCTGCTCACCTCCGTGCCCCCGCTGTGCTTCGCCGTCTTCGGCGTCACCGCACCCCGGCTGGCCCGCCGCTTCGGCCCGGCCGCCGTGGTGTGCGCCGGCATGGCCGCCATCACTGCCGGCCTGCTGATACGGCCGTTCGTCGGCAACACGGCCGGGTTCCTGGCCGCCAGCGCGCTCGCCCTGATGGGCATCGCCCTCAGCAACGTGCTCATGCCGGTCATCGTCAAGCGCTGGTTCCCCGACCGGGTCGGCTCCATGACCGGCCTGTACTCGATGGCCCTCGCCCTCGGCACCTCCCTCGCCGCCGCGGTGACCGTGCCGTTGACCGACGCCCTCGGCGGCAACTGGCGGTCCGGCCTCGCCGTGTGGGCCGCCCTCGCGGGCACCGCCATCCTGCCCTGGCTGCCGCTCCTCCGGGACCGCGGCAGCGACACCGCGCCCGCGCGGGCGGGGCGGCAGGAGCGCGCGGAGGCACAGGGCGGCGAGGTACGGCGCCCGGAGGCACGGCAGGCGGGGGCACGGCAGGTGGGGGCACGGCAGGCTGGGGCGGCGGCACAGCACGTGCCGCTGCGCATCACCCGCAGCCGCACCGCCTGGGCGCTCGCCGTCTTCTTCGGCCTCCAGGCCACCGCCGCCTACATCACCATGGGCTGGATGCCGCAGATCTTCCGCGACGCCGGCGTCCCGGCCGGGACCGCGGGGGTGCTGCTTGCCGTCACCATGGTGATGGGGGTGCCGCTGGCCTTCGTCATCCCCCGGGTCGCCACCCGGCTGCCCCATCAGGGACCGATCGTGCTGGTCCTGGGTGTGTGCGGGCTCGCCGGATACGCCGGCCTGTACTTCGCTCCGGCCGCCGGCGCCTGGGCCTGGGCGACGCTGCTCGGCGTCTCCAACTGCGCCTTCCCGCTGGCCCTGACGATGGTCGGCATGCGTGCCCGGAGCGGGCCGGGCGTGGCCCAGCTGTCCGCGTTCGCGCAGAGCACCGGCTATCTGATCTCCATCCCCGGCCCGCTGCTGGTCGGCGTGCTCTACCAGCAGAGCGGCGGCTGGGGCCTGCCGATCGCCCTCATGGCCGTCCTGATGCTGCCGCAGATGGCAGTGGGCTTCCTGGCGGGCCGCGACCGCACGGTGGAGGAAGAGGCGACCGCACACTGACTCGCCCGGCGGTCTCGGGCGGCGGCGTTGGATTGACTCGCGTGAGGGACGGGTTCGGGCTGCGGCGAGGGAGTGTCGCGTGTGGACGGGCTCGGGTGGCGGGGCGGGCCTGAATCGGACGGCGGATGGGCTCGGCGAGGCGGTGCCTGGCAGGGACGGGGAGGACGGCGGCGATGGATTGACTCGCGCGAGGGACGGGCTCGGGCTGCGGTGACGGGGTGTCGCGTGTGGACGGGCTCGGTGGGTGGCGCTGGACCGAGTCGCGCGGATGGGCTCGGCGGGTGGCGACGCGGTGGCTCGCAAGGACGGCAGGGCGGCGGCGACGCGCCAGGGCGGGTGGGCACGAAGACGGGGCGCGAGGCGGTGAGGCGTTGATCTGCGGACGGTCCGGCCCGGAGGGCGTCGCGCCGATCTGCGCCGAGGGCACCTGGCAGCGTGCGACGCGCCGACCTCCACGGCCGGTGGCAGGCCGGTGCGGACGGGGTTCCGTCGGCCTTCGGCGAGACCGGCCTGAGAGGGGCCGGCACGCGCCGGGGCGCGGGGCGGAGACAGCGACGTCGTCGTCCGTCGCAGGCGGGCCGGCTCCCGGGCGACTGTGCGATGGCTGACCCGTCCGGCGGTCCGGGCAGGTCCGGGCAGGACGACACCTGGCCCCGGCCGCCCTCTGGGGAGCGGAGGGTGCGAGACTGGGCGCATGCAGCCTGTGCTCGACCCGAACCCGCAGAACGGCCAGAAGAAGATGCTGATCGTCTTCGGCTCGTTCTTCGCCATCTTCGTGATCATCGCCATCGTCGCGACCCTCGCGTCCCCCTGACGGCCGCGTCCCGGCCCGCCTCTCCCGGCGGATGGTGGGGTTAGCTCCACCATCCCCTAGGGGGAAAGGGTCAGGGTGAACTGGGTGGAAGTCCGGATGGGTTGGCGGCCCCGGTTTCCGTAACTTCGAGATGTGACCGCACGACACGGTCACGGACCCCCTCGAAGACCCACGGAGGCGATCATGCCGGCCCGCACCCACCCCCGGACCCACCCGGCGACCACGGGCGGCGTCGACATCCGGCTGCCCTGGTGGGCCCTCGCCCTCCCCGCGCTCGCCTTCATCGCACTGCTGGCGCTGATACTGAACCCGTCGGACGCCCACGCGGCGAGCGGCGACCCGGCGATCACGCACCTCTTCGAGCGCGCCCAGCAGCTCCTCGCGCGCTGACCAGGCGCCCCGTACGCGGTGAATCCGCATGTCAACTCCCTGCGCCGCATGGTCTGTTTCATGCGAAGCTGGGTCCCATGAGCGCCGCAGAACCTCGCAGTCTCGTCCTCCTCCGGCATGCGAAAGCCGACTGGCCCCAGGTGTCCGACCACGAACGCCCGCTCGCCGAGCGGGGCCGCATGGACGCCGCGGTCGCCGGACGCAAGCTGGCCGACACCGGCATCACCTTCGACCTCGCCCTGTGCTCCACCGCCATCCGGACCCGCGAGACCTGGAAGCTCGCCGTCCACGAACTGGCGCACCGGCCGAGGACCATCTACGAGGAGCGGGTCTACGAGGCCTCGCCCGGCGAACTGATCGCCGTGCTGAACGAGACCCCGGACGATGTGCGGCACGTGATCCTCATCGGCCACAACCCGGGCGTCCACGGTCTGGCCGACATCCTGTCCGGCACCGCCGAGGGCGACGCCCGCGACCGGATGAACCGCCGCGGTTTCCCGGCCGCCGGTTTCGCGCTGCTGTCCTTCGACGGCCCCTGGAAGAGCCTCGAGCCGGGCGTGGCCACTCTCAAGGACTACTGGGCACCCGCCGAGTGACCCCACCCCTGCGGCAGGGGCCCGGCACCTGATGGTGCCGGGCCCCTGCCGCATCCGGGCCGCTTCAGCCCTCGTCGTGCGTGTCGGCGGCCTCGACCTCTTCGCGGGTGACGCCCAGCAGATACAGGACCGTGTCGAGGAAGGGGAAGTTCACCGCCGTGTGCGCCGCCTCGCGGACCACCGGCTTGGCGTTGAAGGCGACGCCGAGCCCGGCCGCGTTCAGCATGTCCAGGTCGTTCGCGCCGTCGCCGATCGCCACCGTCTGCGACAGGGGTACCCCGGCCTCCGCGGCGAACCGGCGCAGCAGCCGCGCCTTGCCCGCGCGGTCCACGATCTCGCCGGTGACCCGGCCGGTGAGCTTGCCGTCGACGATCTCCAGCGTGTTGGCCTGCGCGAAGTCCAGGCCCAACCGTTCCTTCAGATCGTCCGTGACCTGGGTGAAGCCACCGGAGACGACCCCCACCTGGTAGCCGAGCCGCTTCAGCGTGCGGATCAGGGTGCGGGCGCCCGGCGTCAGCCGGACCTCTTTGCGCACCTTCTCCACCACGGCGGCGTCCAGCCCCTTCAGCAGCGCCACGCGCGCGTGCAGCGACTGCTCGAAGTCCAGCTCCCCGCGCATCGCCGCCGCCGTCACCTCGGCGACCTTGTCCTCGCAGCCGGCGTGCGCCGCGAACAGCTCGATGACCTCGTCCTGGATCAGCGTGGAGTCCACGTCCATGACCACCAGGCGCTGGGCGCGCCGGTGCAGGCCCGCCGCGACGACCGCGACGTCGACACCCAGTGCCGCCGCGTCCGTGACCAGGGCCGTGCGCAGCGGCTCCGTCTCCACGCCGGAGACCGCGAACTCCACTGCCGTCACCGGGTACTTGGCCAGCCGGAAGATACGGTCGATGTTGCCGCCGGCCTTCGCGATCCGGTCGGCGATGGCGGCCGTCGACTCGGCGGTCAGCGGATGGCCGAGGACGGTCACCAGCGAACGGCCGAGCCCGCGCGGCCGGTTGTCGCCGTGCCCCGAGATGATCTCCGCCTGCATCTTCATCGACTCGGCCCAGCTGTGCACGGTGGCCCTCAGGTCGCCCTCCAGACCGGCCGGCGGCTGGGTGACCAGCGCGCACAGCACCAGGCGGCCCCGGGTGACGACCTGCTCGATGTCGACCACGTCGACGACGTAGGCGGCGAGGGTGTCGAAGAGGCCCGCCGTGATGCCCGGCCGGTCCTTGCCGAAGATCTTGACGAGGAGGGTGGGAGCCTCGGGGGTCTGTTCAGCGGAGGTCTGCGAAGCGCTCATGGTGTCACCACCGTATCCGGCACCCAGTGCCGTCCGCCGTCGAGGTCCGACTGACGGACACGGAACAATGGATGTCGCGCCGGTGTCAGGGATCTTGCCACCGGGAGACACCGCCCGCCCCCACACGGCGGCCCCCGGCCCCACCACGACTGTGCCACGAGATGCCGTGGCTGGCAGGACATGCGCCCTTTGCACGCCCCGGCCGACTCACCCGTGCACGCCCCGGCCGACGCACCCGTGCACACGCTCGGCCGACTCACCCGCGGCGCTTCGGCTTCCCCGGCGGTGCCGGGGGCGGCGGCGGAGGGGGTGGCGGCGGCCATTCGGTGCCGTCCGACCCCTGCGAGCGGTCGCCCCGCCGCGCCGTGGGACGGCGCCGGGGTGGTGGGGGAGCGGCGTCGAGCGGCCGGGCGATCGTCGGGGCGCCGTACACGTCGTCCCCGGTGGCCGTCGGTCCGGCACCCGGCGGCTCCTCGCGCAGGTCCTGCGGCACCTGGAGGTCCTCCGGCACCCGCAGATAGGGATTGGTGTCCGGGTTCGGCGGCCGGTACGGCGTACCCGGCGCGTACGGCCCGACCCCGTCGCGGAGCCCGGGACGACCGTCGCCGCCGTCGCCGGGGCCACCGTACGGAGCGGACCCGACCGCACCCCCGTACCTCAAGCCCTCGGCCTCACCCCCGCCCGCACCGCCGTACACCGGCCTCCCACCGTCACCCCCGACCGCCGCCTTCCCCGGCGCCCCCCGAGCCGCCCACGCCGCCCGGGCCCCCGCCGCCCCGGTCGCCCAGGCCGTCAGCGCCCCGATCGCTCCGGCGCCCGCGCCCCACCCCGCACCGAGCAGCAGTGCCGTGCCGAGGCGGCCGTGCAGTTCGAGGCCGGCGCCGAAGGCGTCGAAGCCGAGCACGGACAGGGACGAGGCGACCGACACGCCCGTCAGCCAGGCGAGCAGCGGCAGGCCGAGCGCGGTGGCGACGCCGAGGCGCAGGCCGCACCGGGCGGCGAAAGCCAGGGCGCTGTCGGCCTGCCGCCCCCCGGCGCTGTCGGCCGGCCGTCCCACCGGTGTGCGGACCGCCGTGAGGACACCGGCCAGCAGCATCGCCAGTGCCGCGGCGACGGCCAGCAGCCACACCCGGCCGTCCAGCTCGGCCAGCCGGCCCAGCGTCACGGGCCGGTCGGTGTGCGCCCCGAGGAGCTGGTCCAGCGGGTGGGGGAGGAACCTGCCGAGGACGCCGGTGGCGTGGCCGTCCCAGGGCACGAAGAGACCGAGGGGGAGGCCGAGCCAGACCCCGTTCGGCGTGCCGAGCAGGGCCGCGCCGGCGATCCGCCCGGGATGGTCGTCGCCGATCGCCGCGTACGCCGCCGCCGCGAGCCCCGCCGCCACGGCCAGAAGCAGCACGGCGACCAGCGCCGAGACCGCCGGCCGTACCGCCCGGTGCACGACGGACCAGCCGGGTGGCAGGGGAGCGCGGCGGGAGGCGAGCAGGGCGATCAGCAGGACCCCGGCACACCACAGGACGCCGCCGACCAGTGTGGCCGCCGTGTCCACGGTGAAGCCGACCGAGGCCTTGGCGTGGACGAGGCCGCCGATCCGGTCCGGCAGCAGTCCGCCCACGTCACCGAGGCCGGGGATGCTCAGCCCGCCGCCTCCCTTGCCGCCCGCGCCCGGCAGCCTGTCCAGTCCGAGCGAGCCGCCGTCGATCGTGACGATGTCGTGACCGGCCCAGGCGAGACCGCCCAGCATGGCGACGAAGAGCGCGACCACGGTGCCCGCGCGGGCGAGGAGTTCGGCGGGTGCGACGACAACTCCGGCCGTGCGCAGGGACCGTAGGAAGAGCCACGACAGCAGCAGGGCGCCGGCCAGGCTCACCCCGAGTGGCGTGATCTCGATGGCGGTGTGGGCCTCGGCGCCTTTCAGTCCGAAGGCGGACACATCGCCCGACGGCGTGACCGAACCACCTGCCGCGAGGGCCACAACGGCCGCCGTCATGGGGCCCAGTGAACCCGCCGTGTCCGCTCGCAGGAGGTGCAGGCCGAGCGCGGCCGTGCCCGCCATCGCGATCAACGCCCAGCTCACCGCGGCGATCGCGGACAGCAGGACGTCCTTCCAGGGCACCGTGGCGGCGCGCGGCGTGGTCTCGGCGTTCGTGGCAGACCTCATGGCAGACCCCCCCGATCCGCGGCGCGGCACCGGAGCCGCGCTTGTCCCCCTCGCCGGGATTACCACTCTCCGGCCCGGTTTCAACCCCGTCAACGGGGCGAGTTGAAGCGTGCGCGGGCGCCCGTTGACAAGGCCCGGGTTTCGGTCAGCGGGCGGAGCCTGAAATAGTTCCCCCCGATGTTCGACATCCCTAGACTCCCTGTGATGGGGGTAATTCGGGGGACAACTCAGTGGGGCATGGAGTGCCGGAACTCGTACTGGAATCAAACGGACGGACCTGGACGTTGGACCCGTCCAGGCCCTACACCCTCGGCCGCGATCCGCAGGGTGACATCGTCTTCGACGACGCCAGGGTGTCCTGGCGGCACGCCACGGTCAGCTTCAACGGCCGCAGTTGGGTCATCGAGGACCATGGCAGCACCAACGGCACGTTCGTGCAGGGCCGGCGGATCCAGCAGGTGGAGATCGGGCCGGGCGCGTCGCTGCACCTCGGCAACGCGACCGACGGTCCGCGGCTGAACCTGTCGGGCGCCGCGGTGGGCCGGCAGCAGCCGGCGCCGTACGCCGCGCAGGGCGCCGGGACGCCGGGCTGGGCCCAGCAGGCACCCGCCTCCCAACAGGCCGCACAGCCGCAGGCCCAGCAGGCTCCGGCCCCGCAGGCACCGGCCCAGCAGCAGGCCGTACCGCACCAGGCGCCCGCACAGCAGCCGCAGCAGGGCTGGCAGCAGCAGGCGCCCGCGTTCCCGCAGCAGCAGGCGGGGCCCGCGGATCAGTACGCGCAGAACACACCCGGCGGTGGCGCGGGGGCGCCGCCGGTCTACGGCGACCGCAGCCCGACCACGTTCCACCAGTTCGCCGTCGGCCGGGTGATGCGGATCGGCCGTGCGCTGGAGAACGACCTGGTCGTCTCCGACCTCCAGGTCTCCCGGAACCACGCCGAGTTCCACGCCACGCCCGACGGCCGGCTGGAGATCCGCGACCTCGGCTCGCACAACGGCACCTACGTCAACGGCCAGCCGATCCCCAAGGGCGGCTCGGTCCAGCTGGGCCCGGCCGACATCGTCGGCGTCGGCCACTCCACGTTCCGGATCGTCGGCGACCGGCTCGAGGAGTTCGTCGACACCGGTGAGGTCTCCTTCTCCGCGCGCCATCTGACCGTCACGGTCGACGGCGGCAAGCAGATCCTGAAGGACGTCTCCTTCGGTGTCCCGGAGAAGTCCCTGATAGCGGTCATCGGCCCGTCAGGCTCCGGCAAGTCGACCCTGCTCAAGGCGCTCACCGGCTACCGGCCCGCCAACCAGGGCGAGGTCCTGTACGACAACCGGAACCTGTACAAGCAGTTCGCCGAACTGCGCCAGCGCATCGGTCTGGTCCCGCAGGACGACATCCTGCACAAGGAGCTGACCGTCAAGAAGGCCCTGAAGTACGCGGCCAAGCTCCGCTTCCCGGCCGACACCACGGCGCAGGAGCGCGATGCCCGCATCGACGAGGTGCTGCGGGAGCTCAAGCTCGACATCCACAAGGACAAGAAGGTCACGTCCTTGTCCGGCGGCCAGCGCAAGCGTGTCTCGGTGGCCCTTGAGCTGCTCACCAAGCCGTCGCTGATCTTCCTGGACGAGCCGACCTCGGGCCTCGACCCGGGCATGGACCGCGACGTCATGCAGCTGCTGCGCGGCCTCGCCGACGACGGCCGTACGGTCCTCGTGGTCACCCACTCGGTGGCCGAGCTGGCGCTGTGCGACAAGCTGCTGGTGATGGCGCCGGGCGGCGCGGTCGCGTACTTCGGCCCGCCGGAGGAGGCGCTGAACTTCTTCGGCTACGACAGTTGGGCCGACGTCTTCTCCGCCTTCGAGAACTACCGCGACTACGACTGGGCGGGCCGCTGGAAGGGCTCGCAGCACTACCAGATGTACGCCGCGGACATCGACGCCGTTGCGCCGCAGTCCGTACCGATGCATCCGATGCAGCCGATCAAGCCGCCCAAGCCGCAGAGCTGGGGTTCGCAGCTGGTCACCCTGGTCCGTCGCTATTCCTCGGTGATCGCCTCCGACCGCGGTTTCATCGCCCTGATGTTCCTGCTGCCGGCCGTGCTCGGCGTGGTGAGCACGCTGATCCCCGCCGAGTTCGGTCTGGGTCTCGGCCCCGCGAGGACCCACTTCACCAACCGGGACGGCAGCACGATCCTGCTCATCCTCGCCGTGGGCGCCTGCTTCGCCGGAGCCGCGAACTCGGTGCGTGAGCTGATCAAGGAACGGGTCATCTACGAACGGGAGCGGGCCACCGGCCTGTCCCGCTCGGCGTACCTGATGTCCAAGGTGATCGTGCTCGGCCTGATCACGATGCTGCAGGGCGGCATCATCGGCGCGATCGGCCTGCTCTTCCGCGGCGACAAGGTGCCGCAGGAGGGCCTGCTGCTGAAGAACTCGCCGGTCCTCGAGCTCACCCTGCCGATCATGGCGCTCGGTTTCACCTCGATGATGATCGGTCTGATCATCTCCTCGCTGGTGAAGACCGCCGAGAAGACCATGCCGCTGCTGGTGATGTTCGCGATCGTCCAGGTCGTCTTCACCGGCTGCCTCTTCCAGCTGCACGGCAAGGTCGGCGTCGAGCAGGTCGCCTGGCTGATGCCCGCCCGCTGGGCGGTGTCGGCGGCGGGCGCCACGGCCCAGCTGAACGTGCTGCTGCCCTGGGATCCCACCAACCCGGACCCGCTGTGGGACCACAAGCTCAGCCAGTGGTTCACCGACATGGGCGTGCTGCTCGGTCTGGGCGTGCTCTGCGGCTTCGTCGTGGCCCGCTTCCTGCGCCGCCACGAGCCGGAGGTCATGCGCAAGTAACCGCGCCGGTACGACGCGAAGGGCGGCACCCCGTGAGGGGGTGCCGCCCTTCGGCGTCCACGTCGCTGAGGTCCGCGCCAGGCCTCAGTACGCGCTGTTGACGTTGTCCATCGAGCCGTACCGGTGGGCCGCGTAGTTGGCGGCGGCGGTGATGTTGGCGACCGGGTCGTAGATGTTCCACGACGTGCCGGACACGTGGTAGGCGTTGAAGGTGGGCTGGATCACCTGCAGCAGGCCCTTGGACGGGATGCCGTTGGCGGCGTTGATGTCCCAGTTGTTGATGGCCATCGGGTTGCCCGAGGACTCCCGGATGATGTTGCGGTACAGACCGTTGTAGCTGCCCGGGATGCCCTTGGAGTGCATGATGTCCAGCGCCTGCCGGATCCAGCCGTCCAGGTTGTTCGCGTACGTCTTCGCGGCGACCGGCTGCATGTCGATCCGCTGGGTGGAGCGGCTCGCGGCCTCCTTGGCGGCGCGGTCCTGCGCGGCCTTCTTCGCGGCGGCTGCGGCGGCGGCCTTCTTCTTCGCGGCCTCGGCACGCTGCTTGGCGGCGGCGGCCGCGTCGGCGGCCTTCTTCTTCGCGGCGAGCGTGTCGAGCTTGACCGTCTGAGGGGCGAGCTGGTCGGTGACCGTGCCCTTGACGTTCTTCAGCGTCGTGCTGCCGGCGACCTGGGCGGCCGTGGCAGGGGAGCCGGTGGTGACGGTGTCGGCGTTGCTGGGAACGGCCGAGAGGGCGATGGCGGCGGTGCCGAGAGCGGCGACGCCGGCGATGGCGATCTTGTGCTGCTTGGTCAGGGCACTATGAGCACGGTTGAGGATGTTCTTGGGCATGGCTGATGGACCTCTTCGATAGCGCGGAGGTCGCTCCTGCGTCCGCCGGGGGAATCGGCTCCTCCCACACGAACGCCGCGGGCCGGTGACCCACGGCGCTGAGCGACGGAGCAATTCTTAGCTGGCGCAAAATGCCCAGGCAAAGGTGTGACCTACGATCCTCCCTAGTGGATCGGGGAAGGGCAAAACCGGACAGACTAGACCGTTATTCCCGTTCATGCCGGGATGCTTTATCTCCTATGCCCGGTCGTACGTGATGTGGGCCCTATGCGCGGGCTCACATCGGACGCGTAACAGTTTCACCAGGAGTTGCCGTCGCAACGCTCTGCGTGAGGGTTCTCCGCCGGGAGGATGAGATGCACGTCGCCGAACTCGTGCCACAGGTAGAGCCCCCTCAGCGCCTCCTCGTAGGCACGGTCGACCGCGGCCCGTCCCGCCACCGCCCGCAGCATCAGCAGATGCGAGGCCTCCGGCTCGTGCAGCCCGGTCAGCAGCCCGTCCACCACCCGCACCCCGCGCTCGGGCGTCACCACCAGGTCCGTCCACCCCTCGGCCGCCCGCACCACCCCGTCCGGCCCGGCCGCCGACTCCACGGCCCGCACGGCCGTCGTACCGACCGCGATCACCCTTCGGTCGCCCGCCTTCACCGTGTTGATCAGCCGCGCCGACGCCGCCGGAACCGAGAACCGCTCGGGATACGGCGGCTCGTGCGCCTCCGCCGACGCCACCCCCGTGTGCAGTGTGATCGGCGCGAACTGCACCCCCCGGCTCACCAGCTCCGCCACCAGGCCCGGGGTGAAGGGGCGCGCCGCGCTCGGCATCTCCGCACTGCCCGCCCCGTCCGGCGACGGCAGCGCGAACACCGTCTGGTACGCCGACAGCGGCTGGTCGCGCTCGGTATAGGAGTAGCGGATGGGCCGCCCGTGCGCGCGCAGCGTCCCGGGGACGTCCCCGTCCGCCCGGGCCCACCACAGCCGCTCCCCGCGCGGGCTCAGCGGCTCCTCCAGCACCAGCCGCCCCCTCCCCGGCAGCAGCACCTCCGTACCCGCATGTGTGCCCGTACGCGCGCGCGTGGTGCCCCGCCCGTCCGGTTCCCGCAGCTCGACCGCCCACCGGCCGTCGTCCCCGCGCGTGGAGAAATGCACCACCACGCGCGCGTGGCCGCTGCGTCCGTCCACCGCGGCGGCCAGCGTGGGCGAGGTGTTCACCACCAGCAGGTCCCCGGCCCGCAGCAGCAGCCCCAGCTCCGGGAACGCGTGATGCGTCACCTGCGTACCGCGCGAGACCAGCAGCCGTACGGCGTCCCGGTCCAGCCCCGGACCGCGTTGCTCGGCGGGCAAGCGCGCGGACAGCCCCTCCGGCACGCGCACGACCGTCCTCACCGCGCCTCCAGCAGCGCCTGCGCCGCGTACCGCCCACTGGCCGGCCGTTCGTCCAGCAGCCGCAGAAACGCCGGTACGACCGTCTCCGGCGCCGGACGATGGTCGTCGTCGCCCGGTACGGCCGCCGCGTACAGGTCAGTCGCCATGTCCCCGGGATCCACCGCCCACACCCGCAGGCCGGGCTCCTCCACGCCCAGGACCGCCACCAGCTGGTCCAGGGCCGCCTTCGAGGCGCCGTAGCCGCCCCAGGTCGCGTACGCCTCGGCCGCCGCGTCCGAGCTGACCGCGACCACCGTGCCGGCCGGCGACTCCCGCAGCAGCGGCAGCGCCTCATGGACCAGGCCGAGCGCGGCCACCACATTCACCTCCAGCGCCCGCCGCAGTCCCTCCAGGGGCAGCTCGGCCAGCCGCACCAGCGGCTCGGCGCCCAGCGCGCTCGCATTGCCGACCAGCAGGTCGAGCCCGCCCAGCCGGCGTGCGGCCGCCACCAGCTCCGCCCGGTGCCCGGCATCCGTCACATCCCCGGCGGGCGCCGCCACGCGCGTGCCGTGCCCCGCGACGCTCTCCGCGGCCTCCTTGAGGGCCTCGGCGCCCCGGGCATCCAGCACCAGATCCCAGCCCCGCGCGGCGAGTGCCTCTGCGAGTGCCCGCCCCAGGCCCTTCGAGGCCCCCGTGATGATCGCCACCGGCATGACTACCGTCCCCTCGTCGCCTCCCGCCTGCGTCGGGCGGTGACCACACCGTAGGAACGGCGCCGTCCCGGCCGCCTCGGACGCGGGCCCCAATGCGCAGGGGCCCTTCGGCGTACACCGCACGTCCGGGGCCGCGGGACCTACACCGGCCGCCCTAGGACCAGCGGACCGGGCCCCGCCGCCACAGGTCCGATCCGCTTGTCACACCCCGCCGGTACCGTGAGGACATGAGTCACCGCCCCCGGTCCGGCCTGGCAGCGGTCAGTTCCGCGCTGCTGGCCATGAGCAGGCATCTGGAGGTGCGCGACGTCCTCAAGACGATCGTCGCCTCCGCCCGCGAACTGCTCGACGCGCAGTACGCCGCCCTCGGTGTCCCCGACGATCACGGCGGCTTCGCCCAGTTCGTCGTCGACGGCGTCAGCGACGCCCAGTGGAAGGCCATCGGCCCGCTGCCCCGCCAGCACGGCATCCTCGCCTCGATGCTGCGCGAGGCCCGCCCCGAGCGCCTCGCCGACGTGCGCAAGGACCCCCGCTTCGAGGGCTGGCCGGCCGCACACCCGGATCTGGCCGACTTCCTCGGCCTGCCCATTCGCGACGGCGACGAGGTCATCGGCGCCCTGTTCCTGGCGAACAAGAACTGCCCCAGGCGGGACGGGAGCTGCGGCTTCACCGAGGAGGACGAGGAACTGCTCGCCATCCTCGCCCAGCACGCCGCCATCGCCCTCACCAACGCCCGGCTCTACGAACGCAGCCGCGAACTGACCATCGCCGAGGAACGCTCCCGCCTCGCCCACGAACTGCACGACGCGGTCAGCCAGAAGCTCTTCTCCCTGCGCCTGACCGCCCAGGCCGCGGCGGCGCTCGTCGACCGCGACCCCGCCCG
This sequence comes from Streptomyces barringtoniae, assembly GCF_020819595.1. Taxonomy (GTDB): domain Bacteria; phylum Actinomycetota; class Actinomycetes; order Streptomycetales; family Streptomycetaceae; genus Streptomyces; species Streptomyces barringtoniae. The sequence continues at coordinate 8,128 of NZ_JAJHNP010000020.1, read as the reverse complement.
CGCCAAGGGCGAACTCCACCAGGTCGCCGCGCTCGCCGCCGAGGCCGCCGACGAACTGCGCGCCGCCGTCGTGGAGTTGCGCCCCGCCGCCCTGGACGAGGACGGCCTGATCGCCACCCTGCGCACCCAGATCCAGGTACTCGACCGCGCCCACACCGCGCGCGTGACCTTCACCGGCAACGGCTTCCGCGCCCTGCCCGCCGCCCAGGAGGAGGCCCTGCTCAGGGTCGCCCAGGAAGCCCTGCACAACGCACTGCGCCACTCCGGCGCCGAACACGTCGAGGTGAGCGTGGGGCGGCGCGGCTGCGGAGCCGTGCTGCGCGTCACCGACGACGGCAGCGGCTTCGACCCGAAGGCGGTCCGCCGCGCCGGACGGCATCTGGGCCTGGTCTCGATGCGAGACCGCGCGAGCGGGGTCGGCGGCACGCTGACCGTGGAGTCGGTGGCCGGCAAGGGCACCACGATCGAGATGGAGGTCCCCGGTGGCTGACGCGATCAGGGTGCTGCTCGTCGACGACCACCAGGTCGTCCGCCGGGGCCTGCGCACCTTCCTGGAGGTACAGGAGGACATCGAGGTGGTCGGCGAGGCCGCCGACGGCGCCGAGGGAGTGGCCCGCGCCGAGGAACTGCGCCCGGACGTCGTCCTGATGGACGTCAAGATGCCGGGCATGGACGGCGTCGAGGCCCTGCGCCGGCTGCGCGAACTCGACAACCCCGCGCGCGTGCTCATCGTCACCAGCTTCACCGAGCAGCGCACGGTCGTACCGGCCCTGCGCGCGGGCGCCGCCGGATACGTCTACAAGGACGTGGACCCCGACGCCCTCGCCGGAGCCATCCGCTCCGTGCACGCCGGCCACATCCTGCTCCAGCCCGAGGTCGCCGGCGCCCTGCTCTCCCAGGAGGAGGCCAACTCCGGCCACAGCAGAGGCGGTTCGCTCACCGACCGGGAGCGCGAGGTGCTCGGCCTGATCGCGGACGGCCGCTCCAACCGCGAGATCGCCCGCGCCCTCGTGCTGTCCGAGAAGACCGTCAAGACGCATGTCTCCAACATCCTGATGAAACTCGACCTCGCCGACCGCACCCAGGCCGCGCTCTGGGCCGTACGCCATGGCGTGACCGGCTGAAACGCCCTCCCCAAGGCCTCACCCACGGCAACAACCCAGGCTGAGATTCATACCGTCGTGGGAATGTCACCCGGACGGCGCATCCTCCGGCGATCTCCACCGTTCTCCAGTGCGTGCTGCGGCGAACCGCCGCGGTGAACGTCTAGGAGGGGTTGGAAAGTGAAGAACCTGAAGAAGGTCGCGGCCGTGACGATGGTGGCCGGCGGCCTGGTGGCGGCCGGTGCGGGGATGGCCTCCGCCACGGAGGGCGCCCACGCCTGCGGCGACGCCCAGGGCTCCCCGGGCGTCATCTCGGGCAACGTCATCCAGGCCCCTGTGCACATCCCGGTGAACGCGGTCGGCAACAGCGTGAGCGTGGTCGGCGTGCTGAACCCGGCCTTCGGCAACAGCGGCCTCAACGGCTGAGGTCCGGCCGACGACGACCACAGGCCTCCCGGTGCCCACCGGGAGGCCTGTCATGTTGTCGTACGACCGCCGGCCCGTCCGGCGCTCGAGAACAAGGGCCGCCACCCCGACGAGGGGGTCCGGGGCGGCAGTCCCCAGGTACGCCCGCACCGGCACCCGGCCCCCTCGGCTTACCGCGCTCCCCGCTCCCGCTCCTCCACGATGGAGTTGTACGCCGCCACCTGCGCCCGCCGCGCCGTCCGCTCGACGGGCCGCAGGGCCTCCGCCCGTGCGGCCATCTCCGAGGAGCTGACCGCACCCCCGTGCCCGTTGCCGTACGCCAGCGACACCAGCAGCGCGACCCGCTGCGCCAGCTCCAGCACCCGCACCGCCCGCGGCGGATAACCCGGCGCCAGCACCTCCCGGCCCCGCTCGGCCCGCGCCCGGTACGCGTCGATCGCCGCCTCCGCCACCGGACCCGACCCGGCGACGTCCAGCTTCGACAGCACCTCGGTCGCCTCGCGCAGCGCCTCCGCCAGCTCCCGCTCGGCCTCGCCCAGCGACGGCACATCGGCGGGCGGCGCCTCCCGCACCGGCAGCACCTGCCAGACCACCTCGGCATGCACGTCGCCCGCCGGCCCGGCCTCGTACACCTGAGGCACCAGCCCGAACGCGGCGCCGTGGCAGACCACCGCCTCCTCGGCCTCCAGCGCCCGCGCATTGAACGCGGGCGGACCGCTCAGCCCCAGCGGATGCCCCGGCGCCGGCAGCGCGACCCGCAGCCCGGTCGCCCCCAGCATCCGCAGCCGCCCCAGCGCGAGCGTGAGCCCGACCGGCGCGGACTCCCCGGGCAGCCCCTCCACCCGGTGCACGGCGTCCTCGCCCACGATGGCGAGCGCGGCGTCATCCGGGGAGACAAGTCCGACCAAAAGGGCATTTCCCCAAGCGGCAAGGCGTCCTGAACGCGGTTCCGAGAGCATGCCCCCACCCTAAGGACCGGACCGATGGAATGGTGCGGGGCACTCGTGGCGTAGATTTCATAAGGGCTGCGCCCACAGGCGCGGCGGACCGAGCCACAGGCGTACGCGACAGCCGAGACCGGCCACACTGCAAGGGGAGACAACGCGCTCATGAGCGATGTTCTGGAGCTTCAGGACGTATCCGTGGTCCGCGAGGGCCGGGCTCTGGTGGACCAGGTCTCCTGGTCGGTGAAGGAGGGCGAGCGCTGGGTCATCCTCGGACCCAACGGTGCCGGCAAGACCACCCTCCTGAACGTCGCCTCCAGCTACCTCTTCCCCAGCAAGGGCACCGCCACCATCCTCGGCGACACCCTCGGCAAGGTCGACGTCTTCGAGCTGCGCCCGCGCATCGGCGTGGCCGGCATCGCTATGGCCGAGAAGCTCCCCAAGCGCCAGACCGTCCTGGAGACGGTCCTGACGGCCGCCTACGGCATGACCGCCCACTGGCAGGAGGAGTACGACGAGGTCGACGAGCAGCGCGCCCGCGCCTTCCTCGACCGCCTCGGCATGAGCGACTACCTCGACCGCCGCTTCGGCACCCTGTCCGAGGGCGAGCGCAAGCGCACCCTCATCGCCCGCGCCCTGATGACCGACCCCGAGCTGCTCCTGCTGGACGAGCCCGCCGCCGGCCTCGACCTCGGCGGCCGCGAGGACCTGGTCCGCCGCCTCGGCCGGCTCGCCCGCGACCCCATCGCCCCCTCGATGATCATGGTCACCCACCACGTCGAGGAGATCGCCCCCGGCTTCACCCACGTCCTGATGATCCGCCAGGGCAAGGTCCTCGCCGCCGGACCCATCGAGCTCGAACTCACCTCCCGCAACCTCTCCCTCTGCTTCGGCCTCCCGCTCGTCGTGGAGCAGGTCGGTGAGCGCTGGACGGCACAGGGCCTGCCCCTGTCCTGACCCCTCGCCCAGCGCCCTCCCAAGTCCCTCCCGAACCCGGCCCGCTCCCTTTCGCGCCCTGTCCGCCGCCCGGCCCCGGCCCTACCATGACCGTGTGAACGACATCGACGCATGGGTGTGGTGGCTCGTCGGCGCGGCGGCGCTCGGAATCCCGCTCGTGGTCACCGCCATGCCGGAGTTCGGCATGCTCGCGGTGGGAGCCATCGCGGCCGCCGTCGTCGCGGGCCTCGGCCTGGGCGCCGTGATCCAGGTCCTCGTGTTCGTCGTCGTCTCCGTCGCGCTCATCGCCGTCGTCCGCCCCATCGCGGCCCGGCACGGCAGACAGCTCCCGCAACTCGCCACCGGCGTCGACGCCTTGAAGGGAAGGCAGGCGGTCGTCCTCGAGCGTGTCGACGGCTCCGGCGGCGGCCGCATCAAGCTCGGCGGAGAGATCTGGTCGGCCCGCGCCCTCGACACCGACCGCACCTACGAAGTGGGCCAGGAAGTGGACGTCGTCGACATCGAAGGGGCCACCGCCATCGTCATCTGAGGCATCATGCCCACGAGTTGGGCGATGGTCTGTCAGACTCGACCAGCAAGATCTTCTGCAACCACGAGATCTGCCGAAGGCGCCGAGAGGGGTACGGGGAACACGATGGAACCGGTCATCATCGTCCTGGTCATTCTGGTGGTGTTGGTCTTCATCGCCCTGATCAAGACCATCCAGGTCATCCCACAGGCCAGCGCCGCCATCGTCGAGCGCTTCGGCCGCTACACACGCACACTGAACGCGGGCCTGAACATCGTGGTCCCGTTCATCGACACCATCCGCAACCGCATCGACCTGCGCGAACAGGTCGTCCCCTTCCCGCCGCAGCCGGTGATCACCCAGGACAACCTGGTCGTCAACATCGACACGGTCATCTACTACCAGGTGACCGACGCCCGCGCGGCCACCTACGAGGTCGCCAGCTACATCCAGGCCATCGAGCAGCTGACGGTCACCACGCTGCGCAACATCATCGGCGGCATGGACCTCGAACGCACCCTGACCTCCCGCGAGGAGATCAACGCCGCCCTGCGCGGCGTCCTCGACGAGGCCACGGGCAAATGGGGCATCCGCGTCAACCGTGTCGAACTGAAGGCCATCGAACCGCCCACCTCCATCCAGGACTCGATGGAGAAGCAGATGCGCGCCGACCGTGACAAGCGCGCCGCGATCCTCACCGCCGAAGGCACGCGCCAGGCCGCCATCCTCACCGCCGAGGGCGAGAAGCAGTCGCAGATCCTGCGCGCCGAAGGTGAGGCCAAGGCGGCCGCCCTGCGCGCCGAGGGCGAGGCCCAGGCGGTCCGTACGGTCTTCGAGGCCATCCACGCCGGCGACCCCGACCAGAAGCTCCTGTCGTACCAGTACCTGCAGATGCTCCCAAAGATCGCCGAGGGCGACGCCAACAAGCTCTGGATCGTCCCCAGCGAAATCGGCGACGCCCTCAAGGGCCTCTCCGGCGCCATGGGCAACTTCGGCCCCCTGGGCGGCGGCGGTCAGGGCAACGGCGGAGCCAACGTGCCCGCACAGAACAACGGGCCGGCCACCGAACGCCGCGAGAAGCCGAGCATCGACTGAGGATCTCTTCCGACGCCGGGTCGTACCCGCGCCCCGTCAGGGGCGCGGGGAACTAGGCAGCATCCCGGGCCAGCCACTCAGGCAGAGCCTCGAACTCCTCGGCGCCCAGAGCCAGGAGCATCGCATCGGCTGGAGTCGGCTCGAAAGGCTCCCGCAGCAAAGCCATTCCCGCCTCCTCAGGAGTCCGGTTGGCCTTCCGGTGATTGTCCTCCGCACACGCGGCGACCGTGTTCAGCCACGTGTCCTGCCCTCCCTGCGCCCGCGGCAGCACATGGTCCACGGTCGTCGCCCTGCGCCCGCAGTACGCGCAGCGGTGCCGGTCCCGGACCAGCACACCCCGCCTCGACCACGGAGCCTGTCTTCGGAACGGCACCCGTACGTACCTGCACAGCCTGATCACCCGGGGCGCGGGTATGTCCACATCCGCTCCGCGCATACGCAGTTCGGGATGGGCCTGCTCGACGACGGCCTTGTCCTGCAGCACCAGGACGACGGCTCGATTCAGCGTCACCGTCGACAGCGGCTCGAAGCTCGCGTTCAGCACCAGCGTGTCCCGCATCCAGCCCACCTCCCGTGTGCACCTGCCCACCCCCCGGCGGGCTTGGATCAACTCTGGACGGGCGCGCCGAGATGGACAACGCAATAAAAAATGCCCGCCTCCGATCACTTCCAAGACCGGAGGCGGGCAAACGTTCAATGAACGCTCGGCTGAATCCGTACTATGCGGTCAGCCCTGCGCCGGGTTCTCGTACTCACCGATGAGCTGGGCACGCGCGATCGCGTGGAACCGCAGGTTGAAGCCGACGACGGCGGGTGAGACGTCGGAGTCCGGACCGAGCTTCTCCTGGTCGACCGCGTACACCGTGAAGACGTACCGGTGCGGCCCGTCCCCGGGCGGCGGCGCGGCGCCACCGAAGTCCTTCGTCCCGTAGTCGTTGCGCACATGCACCGCGCCCTCGGGCAGGCCCTCGAACTTGCCGCTGCCCGCACCCGCCGGCAACTCCGTCACGGAGGCCGGGATGTCGAACAGGACCCAGTGCCAGAACCCGCTGCCGGTCGGCGCATCGGGGTCGTAGCAGGTCACGGCGAAGCTCTTGGTCTCCGGCGGGAAGCCCTCCCACCGCAGGTGCGGCGAGGTGTTGCCCTCCGCATGGACCTGGGCGCTCTTCAGCGTCGCACCCTCCTCGACATCGTCGCTCGTCACCGTGAACGACGGCACCGGCGGATGGAAGTCGTGGGGGAGCGGCCGCCGCTTGAGCTCGGTCACCTCGGTACCTCCTGATCGATGATCTGGAACCAGCAGCTACCGAGCCTAGAACCAGTTGCGCTTGCTGCCGACCTCGGACAGCCACTGGTTCAGATAAGCCGCCCAGTCGGTCCCCATCCAGTCGTTCAGCCCCACCTGGAAGGACCGGTAGGTGTCCGAACCCTCGCTGAACAGGCCCGGCTTCTTGTCCATCTCCAGCACGACGTCCATCGCGTGCTCGTCGGCCACGAAGCTCAGCTCGACCTGGTTCAGGCCCCGGTACTGCGACGGCGGGTGGAACTCGATCTCCTGGTAGAACGGCAGCCGCTGCCGCGTCCCCCGGATGTGGCCGCGCTCCATGTCCGCGTTCTTGAACCGGAAGCCAAGCTGGATGAAGGCGTCCAGGATCGCCTTCTGCGCCGGCAGCGGATGCACGTTGATCGGGTCGAGGTCACCGGAGTCCACCGCCCGCGCGATCGCCAGCTCGGTCGTCACCCCGATGTGCATCCCGCGCAGCGCCTGCCCGTCGATCATCGTGACCGGCGTCTCCCAGGGGATCTCCAGACCGAACGGCACCGCGTGCACAGCACCCGCCTGCAGCTCGAAGGCACCACCGAGCCGCACCTTGGTGAACTCGATGTTCTGCTTGTACTCCTCGTCGCCGCTCTCCACCTCGACCTTGGCCTGCAGGCCGACCGACAGCCCCTCGATGTCCTGGTTCACGGACCCGCCCTGGATCCGCACCTCACCCTGGACGACACCGCCCGGCACGACATTGACCTCGGTCAGCACCGTCTCCACCGACGCCCCACCGGCCCCGAGGCTCGCGAGCAGCTTCTTGAACGCCATTGACTCTCCCTTTACGAAGGACCCTCGACCCCTACAAACGCGATCCGCCCCCGACCGGTTCCGCCGGCGCGGTCTCCCGTCTGCATTACCCTCGGAGGACATGATCGCGCCCCCGGACCGTACGCCCCTGCCCAGAGGGTTCTTCGACCGCCCGGTCCTGGAGGTGGCACCGGACCTCCTCGGCCGGATCCTGGTCCGTACGACACCCGACGGCCCGATCGCCGTCCGCCTCACGGAGGTCGAGGCGTACGACGGCCCGAACGACCCCGGCTCACACGCCTACCGTGGCCCCACTCCCCGCAACACGGTGATGTTCGGTCCGCCCGGACACGTGTACGTCTACTTCACCTACGGCATGTGGCACTGCATGAACCTCGTCTGCGGCCCCGAGGGCCGGGCGAGCGCCGTCCTGCTCCGCGCCGGCGAGGTCGTCGACGGCGTCGAACTGGCCCGCAAACGACGAGTTTCGGCCCGGAACGACAAGGAACTGGCCAAAGGTCCGGCCCGTCTGGCCACGGCCCTGGAAGTCGACCGCGCCCTGGACGGCACGGACGCGTGCGCCACCGGCGAGACCCCGCTGCGGATGCTCACCGGTACGCCGGTAGCCGCTGACCAGGTACGAAACGGCCCGCGCACCGGAGTCGCCGGCGAAGGCGGGAACGGCGACATCCATCCGTGGCGCTACTGGGTGGCGGGCGACCCCACGGTGAGCCCCTACCGGGCACATGTACCGCGGCGGCGCCGAAGTTGACGCGCCCTGCCGAGGTGCGTAATGTATCCCGAGCCGCTGAACCGGGTACGGCAATCGCCTGCAGCCGGAGCGGCCAACCCACTACTCAGCTACAACCCCTCGCCGGGGTGGATTTTGGCGCGCCCGCGTGCCCGAATTCGAACCCGCGAGACTCGATTATGAGTCGCCGAGAGAATGAGCTAACGTAGTGAATGTCGAAAGGGCGGACGGCCGAAAGCCGAAAACCCCGAAGACACCCCGCCGACCGGG
>NZ_JAJHNP010000002.1 GCF_020819595.1 Streptomyces barringtoniae | reverse complement strand
CCACCGCCACCGCTGTCACCGCCGCCATCGCCGCCGTCGCGGTCGTAGATGCCCCCGTGACCGAAGTGACCGGCGTCACTGCCGCCTTCACCGCCGAAGCCGCCGTCCCCACCGGCACCGCCGAAGCCGCCATGGCCACCGAGATCACCGAACCCACCATCGCCGAACCCACCGGCGCCCGGCCCCCCGTCACCGAAGCCACCGTCGGCACCGCCGCCGAGCCCGCCGAAGCCTCCCTCGGCTCCGCCGAACCCGCCGTCGCCCCCGGCGCCGAAGTCACCGAAGCCCCCTTCGGCACCCCCGCCGACCTGCCCACCGAGCCCGCCGAGGTCCGCGCCCGTACCCGCGGCCCCGTGCTCGTCGAAACCGCCGAAGCCGCCGAAGTCGCCGAACTGTCCCTGTCCACCAGCCGATTCGACAGGCGACCGGTCCAGCAGCGGGCCGCCGAGCAGGCTGTGGGAGCCGGTCGACGCCACGTCGACGCCGCCGACGCCCTCCTGACCCGCGGCGGGATCCGGCAGCTCCGACGAGTGGCCGGCGGAGGCCGAGCCCCCGGCGTCGTGGTCGCCGGAGACGTGGTCCGCGGGTACGGCGTGGTCGGTTGACACGGCGTGGTCGGCCGGGACGTCGTGGTGCGCCAGCGCATGCGCCGCGCTTCCGAAGAACAGGGACGACTTGGACAGCCGTGGGTCGAGAGCGGCCGGTCCCCCGTCGGTGCCGGACTCGACGCGGAGGGAGCGGAGTTCGGCGACCTGCGCGGGCGACAGGCCGAGTCTTCGCGCCACCTCGTCGGTGTCGCCGTCGAGTTCGGCGCGGAAGGCCGGGTCGACGGCCAGGCGGGTCAGGGCAGCACGATATGCGTCGTCGGTCATGGTTCGGTCTCCGTCGGTCTGCGGGCACTGATGCCGATCGCGGCGGAGCCGAGGATCCCCCCTGGTCGGCGGCACCTGCCATTTCCGGCCATCCCCGCCGATACCTGCAGGACACGTTATAGAGGCTTGGCATGGGCAACGCAAGAGCAGCGAGCAGGGCGGTTGACGGGTGTCGGGCGCCCGGCCACGGTCGCGTACTCACCGATCAGATACGGCCATCGACCCACCGGCATGTCGACGAAATGCGGAACAGCCGGAGCCTGCCCCTTGTCAGCCCTTCCTCCCCGGTGAATGCAGTCGACCTACTCCTCGATGACCCGCCGGCCGCCGAAGGTGTACTCGACAAGAGAGGGTCCGGAAGGGTTGACGTCCGCATGGGCGTCGCTGCTGCGCCCGAGGCTGCCACGGAGTGCGGAACCCTCGACAGGTCACCTGCTTCCGGTCTCGAAGCGGGCCGCTCGTACCCTGCGATCGCATGGGTGTTCGCGGCAGCCGCGTGCAGGAAGGGACGTTCGTCGCGACCCCTGATCCGCGCGACGAACGCACTGGACAGCGCCCACCACATACGCCTCTGACCTGCCCGTTCCTACGGTGTGGCGACACGCAAATCACCCCCTGCAATGCGCCGCCGGGAACCCCGCGCCGCGTGACCGTGTCAGCTCTTGACGGACCGCAACGGCTGCGGAGTTGGGCTGCCCGTGTCCACCAGGCCGGTGCCGTCGGGGAACGTCAGATCCGTCGCCTCCAGGGGCGCCTGGGCAGGCAGGTGGGGGCGGGATCGTACGGTGGGCGGGTCGGCGCCCAGGCGCTCGCAGGTCAGCGCAGAGACGAGGATCGCGTCGTCCACGGCGATCGCCAGTACGTCCGGGTCGGCCGTTCCCAGCGTCTGCGGGGTGGTCAGGCCGTGGCGGAGCAGCGCGCCGAGGAGCCCCGCGGTGAACGCGTCGCCGGCGCCGACGGTGTCCACCACCGCGACCTTCCGGCCGGGCCTGCTCAGGCCTCCCGCACGAGTGTGGAAGGCGTGAGCGCCGTCGGGGCCGTCGGTGATGACGACGAGGAGCGCGCCCAGCTCCAGCCAGTGGGCGGCGATCCGCTCGATCGACGTGTCCGGGTAGAGCCACTCGACGTCCTCACGGCTGGCCTTGACCAGGTGGGCGATGCCGACGCTGCGTTCCACGGCGTGCCTGCCGGGCTCCGGGTCGCCAAGCAGGGCAGGACGGACGTTGGGGTCGTAGCTGATCAGCGTCGTGCCGTCGGTGCGCAGGCGCTGGACGGCGGAGTGGATGTGCTCGGCGGCCGGCGGTGTCCAGGAGGCGACCGAGCCGAAGTGCAGTACGGCGGTGTCCTGCGGGGTTCGGGCGGTCTCCGCATCGGTCCACTGCCAGTCCGCGGTGCCGTCCAGGTAGAAGTCGTAGCTCGCCCGGCCCTCGGAGTCCATGGAGACCACGGCGAGCGTGGTGGGTTCGGCGGCCGCCGGGGCGTACGTCAGGTCGATGCCCTCGGCCTCGGCCTGGGTGCGGAGCATGCGGCCGAAGGTGTTGTCGGCCAGGCGTGCCATGAGTGCGGTGCGGTGTCCGAGCCGGGTCAGGCCGACGGCGACGTTGAACGGGCTGCCGCCGGGCCGGGCGCGGTAGTCCCCCGGCAGGTCGAGCTGGACCAGATCGATGAGGGCTTCGCCGATCACGGTCACGATCGGCGACGGCTTCGTCACATGCGTCGGCTCAGTCATGGCACGGCCCTTCGGCTGGGATCTCGCCGGAGCCCCGCTCGATCAGCCGGGTCGGCACGGTGACGGTGCGGGTGGGCGACTCGTCGCCGTCCAGCCTGCGGAAGAGCATCTCGGCGGCTGTCCTGCCCACCTGCTCGACGTCCTGGGCGATGACGGAGATGCCCGGGCTGAGGATGTCGGCCAGCGGGAAGTCATCGAAGCCCACCTGGGCGACGCTGTCCTGCAGGCCCATGGCGCGCAGCGCGCGGACGGCGCCGATGGTCACGAAGTTCTGGCTGGTGAACAGCGCCGTCGGCGGATCGGACAGCGCCAGGACCTGCTCGGTCGCGGCGATGGCCGCCTCCTCGCTGGACCCGACGTGGCGGACGATCTCGTCGTCGTACTCGATGTGCGCGACTTCCAGGGCGTGCCGGTAGCCGTCGAAGCGCTGGGCGGCGGTGGGGATGGACGCACGGTCGCCGAGGTAGGCGATGCGGCGGTGGCCTGCCTTCAGAAGATGGTTGACGGCGGTGATGGCGCCCTGCCGGTTCTCGGAGACGACGGCGTCCGCGTCGAGCAGCCCGGCCTCGCGGTCGACGAAGACCATGCAGGTGCCGGTGTGCTGCTCGTTGATCAGATAGCTCTGGTCGCGTCCCGCCGGGACGATCACCAGCCCGTCGACCCGGCGGTCGACGAGTGCCCGGGCCAACTCCCGTTCGCGCTCCGGGTCCTCGTCGAGGCTCCCGACCAGCACCAGCACGCCGCGTTCCCGGGCCACGTTCTCCACGGTGCGGGTCAGGACGGCGGAGAAGGGGTTGGCCGCGTCCTCGACGAGCATGCCGATGGTGGCGGTGCGGCCGTCGCCGCGGCGCAGGCTGCTGGCCGTGAGGTTGGGACGATAGCCCAGTTTGTCGGCGGCCTCGCGCACCCTGGCGACGATCGCCGGATCGACGGTGGGGACGCCGTTGAACACGCGCGAGACGGTCTTGATGGCCACTCCGGCCAGCGCCGCGACCTCACGCATGGTGGGGCGGCTGCGGGTGGACCGGGGCGCGGCCTCGCCCTGAGTCATCGTTGTCTCCAACCGGTTGTGCGTTACCTACTCGTTGCCCGCGCATGTCTATCAGCGTCTTGACGGGCTCGTCCATACAGGCCCAGTATCTCGCCCAGTCAACGTTGTCTCAGCGTCGGCCAAGGGACGGCTCCGAAAGGGATCAAGCCATGAACATCTCCACCAGCCAGGTGTCGAGCCGCCGCGGCCGGCGTACCCGGGCGGCAGCGATCGGCGTCACCGTCTGCCTCGGCGCCACGCTCGTGGCCTGCGGTTCTTCGAACGGGAGCTCCTCTTCGTCCGCGTCCGGCGGCGGCAAGGTGGGTGTCTCGCTGATCCTGAAGACGCTCACCAACCCGTACTTCGTGAGCATGGAGAAGGATGCCAAGACCCAGGCGGCCAAGGACAACGTGAGTCTCACGGTGGCGGCGGGCAACAGCGACGGCGACACCCAGACCCAGATCACCGCCATCGACAACGCCATATCGCGCGGCGACAAGGGCATCCTCATCACCACCAACGGCGACGCCGTGAACGCCGCCCTGAACCGCGCCAAGCAGGCCGGCCTCTTCGTGATCGCCCTGGACACCGCGCCCAACCCGCCCAGCGTCGCGGACATCACCTACGCCACCGACAACGAGCAGGCGGGCAAGCTCGACGGCCAGTACGCCGCGGCCGCCCTGAACGGCAAGCCGGCGGTCATCGCCATGCTCGACCTGTTCAACAACCAGGTCGTCTCCGTGGACATCAACCGCGACCACGGCTTCCTGGAGGGCATGGGCATCGACCCGGGCAGCAAGACGGAGAACGGCAAGGAAGCCAAGTCCGGCAAGTACACCGGCGGCAAGGGCGGCAGCTACACCATCGCCTGCCACCAGCCGACCCAGGGCGCCATCGACGGTGGCCGCACCGCGATGGAGAACTGCCTGTCCGCCAACCCGAACATCAACGTCGTCTACGCGATCAACGAGCCCGCGGGCGAGGGCGCGTTCAACGCGCTGAAGGCAGCCGGCAAGGAGAAGAACGTCGCGATCTACGCGATCGACGGCAGCTGCGCCGGCCTGAAGAACGTCACCAGTGGCGAGTTCGCCGCCGACGCCGTGCAGTACCCGGGCAAGATGGCGGCCCTCGGCGTCGACTCGATCGCCAAGCTGGCCCGCGGCGGCAGCAAGCCCAGCGTCACCAACGGCAAGTCGTTCTACGACACCGGCACCGCGCTGGCGGCCGGGAAGTCCCTGGGCGGCTTGACCGTGCAGTCCCCGTCGCAGGCCGCCTCCGCCTGCTGGGGCAGCTGACACCCCGCGCCGGGTGCGACGCCGGAAGCCGTCACGGCTCCGGCGTCGCACCCGCACCACACGAGCCCATGAGCCCGTACCAGGGAAGAAACCGGAAGGACCCCCTGTGACCACTCACGTGGACCCTCAAGCCACATCGGCACCGGCGGAGGAGTTCCTCAACCGGCCCGCCACCCTCAGCCAGCGCATCCACTCGGTGCTGCACCGTCAGCCGGCGCTCAGCCCGGCCATCGTGCTGGTGCTCGCCGCCGTCGTGTTCTCCCTGGTGAACGAACGCTTCTACGCGTTGCAGAACCTCTCGCTGGTCGCCCAGCAGGTCGCCGTCATCGGCTCGCTCGCCGTCGGGCAGACGGTCATCATCCTCACCGCCGGCATCGACCTGTCCATCGGCGCGGTCATGGTGCTCGCCTCGCTGCTGATGTCGAAGCTCGTCGCGGACAACCACTGGCCCGGCGTGCTGGCCCTGTTCGCCGGCGCGGCGGTCGCCGTCGCCGCACAGGCCGTCAACGGGCTGCTGGTCACCAAGATCAAGCTGCCGCCGTTCATCGTCACCCTCGGCACCCTCAGCATCTTCACCGCGATCACCCTCGTCTACGCCAAGGGCCAGACCATCGCCCTGCAGCCGGGCAACATCCTCATGTGGACCGCCAACACGGTCTCCCTCGGGCAGCTGAACCTGACCAACGGCGTCCTGATCATGATCGCCCTGTACACGGTGATCGGCTACGCCCTGCGCTACACCGCCTGGGGCCGGCACCTGTACGCCGTGGGCGACGACATCGAGGCCGCCCGCCTGGCCGGCATCTCCGTCAACCGGGTGCTGCTGAGCGCCTACATGGTCGGCGGTTTCGCCATCGCCGTGGGCGCCTGGATCCTGGTCGGTCGCGTCGGCGGCGGCGACCCCAACAGTGGCCTCAACGCCAACCTGCAGTCCATCACGGCGGTCGTCATCGGCGGCACCAGCCTGTTCGGCGGACGCGGCGTGGTGATCGGCTCGCTGATCGGCGCGCTGATCGTCCAGGTCTTCGTCAACGGCCTCGCGCTGGCCGGCATCGACCCGAACTACCAAGTCCTCGCAGTCGGCGTCCTGGTGATCGCGGCTGTCTCCGTCGACCAGTGGATCCGGAGTGTGAAGTCGTGACGCGTGCCACCGCCCCCGTTCTCGAGGCCAAGGGCCTGGTCAAGGTCTTCGGCCGGGTCGTCGGACTGAACGACGTCAACCTCACCCTGTACCCCGGCGAGGTCCTCGCCGTCATCGGCGACAACGGCGCCGGCAAGTCCACCCTGATCAAGTGCCTGTCCGGGGCCCTCGTGCCCGACCAGGGCAGCATCCTCGTCGACGGCAAGGAGGTGAACTTCAAGCGGCCCCAGGACGCCCGCGACGCCGGCATCGAGACGGTCTACCAGACCCTCGCCGTGGCCCCCGCCCTGGACATCGCCAGCAACCTCTTCCTCGCCCGCGAGATCCGCCGCAAGGGCATCCTCGGCTCGGTCTTCCGCATGCTGGACACCGGCGAGATGAAGAAGCAGGCCGCCGACCACATGAAGCGGCTCGGCATCGGCACCCTGCAGAACATCGGCCAAGCCGTGGAGACGCTCTCCGGCGGCCAGCGCCAGTCCGTGGCCGTCGCCCGCTCAGCAGCCTTCGGCGGCCGTGTCGTGATCCTCGACGAGCCGACGGCCGCTCTCGGCGTCCGCGAGACCGGCCAGGTCCTCAAACTCGTCCGCGACCTGCGCGACCAGGGCCTCGGCATCATCCTCATCAGCCACAACATGCCGAACGTCTTCGAGGTCGCCGACCGCATCCACATCCAGCGACTCGGCGGCTGCGCGGGGGTCATCACCCCGCAGTCGCACTCCATGGAGGACGCGGTGGCCATCATGACGGGCGCGAAGAAGCTCGCCCCCGAAGCGAGCTGAAGGGAACACCGGGGGAATGACCGCCGAGTACCGGATCGCCGAGGACCGTCTCGGCGGCGAACCCACCCTTGCCGTCTCCGCACCGGACGATTCGGCACGCGTCGTCCTCGCCCTGCGCGGAGCGACCCTGCTGAGCTGGCAAGTCAGGCACGGAGCGGCAGGCCCGCTGAAGGAGCTGACGGACGGCTACCGCGACGAAAAGGAACTCCTCTCCCAGGACGGCGTACGAGCCGGCCTGCTAGCCCCCTTCCCCAACCGCGTCGCCGACGGCCGCTACCACTACGACGGCCACGACCACGACCTCCTGCCCGGCCACCACGAGGACCGCACGATCTACCACGGCTTCGCACGCGAGGCACCGTTCGAGCTCGTCCACACCACCGCGACGGCCGACTCCGCCCGCCTGCTGCTCCGTACCACGAGCGTCAGACCGGAACGGCACCCTGGCTATCCGTTCGCCCTCGACCTCGAAGTCGAATTCACCGTCACGGCGCGGGAGCTGAGCATCGAGATCCGCGCGGCGAACGTGGGCGACACCACCGCCCCCTACGCGGCCGGCTGGCACCCGTACTTCACCCTGTCACGCCCCATCGACGACCTGGCCCTGCACATCCCCGCGCATACCTTGATCCGCACTGACGCATCCCTCATCCCGCTGCCCGGCGAGGATGCCCTGCTCCCCCTGGACGACTGCCCCGACATGGACTTCCGGGCACCGAAACGACTCGGTGACGCGGTCATCGACGCCTGCTACGCGGACCTGACCCCTGGCGCCGACGGCCGGATCGAGACAGTACTCACCGATCCGGCGACCGGCGAGGAACTGCGGGTGTGGCAGTACGGCGGCTACATGCACGTCTTCACCGGAGACACGCTGGCACGCGACCGGCGCGCCTCCATCGCACTCGAACCCGTCGAGACGATGACCAACGCCTTCAACCGCCCCGAACACCTCGCTGCACTCGACCTGGAACCCGGTCGGCGCCGCGAGTTCAGCTTCGGGGTCGGGTACGCGGCTTCGGGATCGTGACGTGCGATGACGGCATGACCCTCGCGTACGGTGCCCGGCCAGTGCGGGGCCGGGCCGCAGACGGGCGGAGTTCGCAGCGGCGGGACTTCGGCAGTCATGGAGGTCTCGGTGCCCCGACGCCGGCGTGAGGTCTACGGGGAAGACGAGTCGGACTTCGAGCGGCTCGGTCGACAGACGGACGGCTCGCTGGAACCAGTGCCCCACTTGTCGTCGCCGACGGTGTAGGAGTACACGTCAGGCTGACTTGAAAAGCCGTCAACTCGGTCTCTCACTCCGGCCCGGCCCCATCAAGCCCCGGCGCCCGCAGGGCATCGGCTGACCGGAGAGGCTTCCTGGCCGACCTGCGCAAGCAGGGCGGCTGCCGGGCATGGCTGCGTATTTCCCTCGGCACGGACTGGGGCCGATCGGACTCAGGAGTCGGCCGTCTGCATCGGGGTGTCGACGAGGCTTGCGGCGAGCCACTGCGAGATGCGCTCGTCCGCCTGGCTCTGGCCGCAGAACAGCTCAAACAGCCAGTCGGTGCTGCACGCGGCGCGCCCGGATGTTGTGTGCCCGTCAGCCCCGCCCCATGAGCCGCACCGGCGGTCGGCGTCAGGCCGACGACGGCCATGACGGCGGCTCGAGCGGCGACTCCGGATGTCGTCAACGCCACGCATGAAAGTCCGTGCAGGTGCAGACCCCGCAACCTGGGCGGCAACCTTTTCGCTGCCGGCGGCCACTGGACAGTGCACCATCGATTCGATCTTCCGAACGGACGGACATGACGACACCGAGGCAGGCCGCGCGGCAGCGCCGGCGCAGACAGAGGATCATGCTGGGCACCACGGTGGGGCTGGCCGCCGCGGGCGTCCTCGCCTACCTGGTCATGGGGCTGCTTCCCGACCGCAAGGTGGATGCGACACCCGCCGCGGCCACACCCGCCGCCACCGGTCAGGTGAGAACCGGCACCACGACCGACAAGGACAACCCGACCGCGTCGGCGACCCCCGAGGGGACCGGCACCTCGACACCGACGGCCGGTGCGAGCACCGCGGCGGCACGACCGTCGGCCGAAACCACCCCTCGGCCCCCGCGGACGGCGTCCACCGCGTCACCGTCGGCGGGACGAATCCGGCCCGGCACCACGTACCGAGGGGTCGCCACCGCCTACGAGGCCGGCGACGGAAACGGCGCCTGTCTGTTCGGCCCGAGCAGCGACCTCATGATCGCCGCGATGAACACCACCGACTACGAGACGTCCCGGGCGTGCGGCGCGTACGTGCGCGTCCACGCGGCCAACGGCGCCTCCATCACGGTCCGGATCACCAACGAATGCCCGGCTCCCTGCGCGCCTGGTCAACTCGACCTCAGCCGACAGGCGTTCGCCAAGCTCGCCCCGCTCGAAGCCGGTCGGATACCGATCACCTGGAGCCTGCTGAGCCCCAGCACGTCCGGCACGATCTCCATCCGGTACAAGACCGGCTCCAGCCCCTACTGGTGCGGCATCCAGGCGATCGGCCACCGCAATCCGGTCGCGCGGCTGGAGGTCCGCACCGCCAACGGCTGGCGGCAACTGCCCCGTACCGACTACAACTACTTCGTTTCCGCCGACGGCCGCGGATGCGGCAGCACAATCCGGCTCACGGACATTTATGGAGAGCAGCTGACCATCAGCGGGATCGCGCTACGGCCGAACGTGGTGCAGCCGACCCAGGTCCAGTTCAGCCGACACTGATCCGGCCACCCACGTCCGATCCGTCGTCCCGGCGCAGCGGATCGCCATGGCACCGCCGCAGCCGCTTGCCATGCCGGACCTGCGATCAGAGCGACGTGAAGGTCCACAGCAGGTTGGTGCTGCTTCCGTACGTCCACTGCTTGGTGACGGAACCCGAGTCGACATTGCCGCCGCCGTCGAGGACCAGGCCGGTGGTGCGGTTGGCGATCGAATAGCGGCCGTCGCCCCGGTGGGCGATCGTCCACTGCTGGTTGGTGCCCCCGTTCCAGGCGGCCTGTCTGGCTGCGGAGCCGTTGGCCGTGGCGCCCCAGCCGTCGGCGACCATGCCGTTCGTGCGGTTGACCAGCTTGTAGTAGCCGTCTCCGACCGCCACCGCCTGCCACAGCAGGTTGGAACTGCCGTTCCAGGTCCATTGCTTGAGGTCGGAGCCCGAGGCGACGTTGCCGCCACTGTCCAGGACGAGGCCGCCGGTGATGTTGGTGAGCCGGAAGTAGGTGGCCGGGTCGAACTGGACCTTCAGCGAGGTGATCTGGTCGTTGTTGCCGGTGACCCGCAGGTCGGGGTTTTCGTCGGTGAAGGTCCAGGAGGTGCCGGTGAAGTCGTCTCCGGCGTAGCCGATCACCTGGTACCCGGGGGCCGGCCGAAGGGAGGAGAGCGTGCGCGCGCCCAGTCCGGCCACGGTCATGTCGGCCGCGGTGTACTCACCGACATCGAACACGCCGGCATTGCCGCTGTAGTTGACGTCCGTGAAGGCGGCGGCGCCGGCGAGCGGTCGCAGGCCCGGGATCGTTCCGGAGAAGGCGAGTTTCAGGACGTAGGCGTTGGCGCTGTACGGCGCCGAGGACGGCAGGTTGACCGTGAGGCCGGAGGGGTTCTGGACCGGCGTGGGCAGGTCGATGTAGGTACCGGCGGTGGTGCCGAGGAGTTTCACCGAGGTCAGCGACGACAGGTTGATCCGGTCCGAGCTGAGGGTCTTGATCGTCAGCGAGCTGCCGGGCCAGCCCAGGGCGGTGGCGTACAGGACGTTGCCGGCCTTGTTCCGAGTGAAGCGGATGTCCTGCGCGGTGCCGGCATGCGGGGTGGTGAACGAGCCGCCGCCCATCTTCGTCGGGCCCTCGCCGTACGCCGTCCAGGCGCCGGTCGCGTACACCGACTCGCCGAAGCGCTTCAGGTGGTCGCCGATACCGAGCAGGATGTCCTTCTGCGCCTGGGGGATGGTGCCGTCGGCCATCGGCGCGATGTTCAGCAGCATGTTGCCGTTCTTGCTGGGGACCTGCCGGTGGACGCCCTACAGGTATGTCGACGGGGCGTCGGCTCGCTGTCGGCGCCCGCCGGCGCCGCGAGCGGGAAGAGCCGGGCTCAGCTGCCGGGATCCCCGCCACCGAGGTCTGCTGGACCTCGACTGCTCGCATCGCACCAAGAATTCGGTCTGCTTCACCGTCGCCCATGCTCCCGGCCCCGAACGACGGTCCGATGCCGGGTGCCTGCCGCTATCGGTGGTGCGGCGGGTGGGGCGGCGGGGGCGGGATGGTGTCGATGCCGGGTGCGGGCTCGGGCCACACCAGCAGGACGGGGCACGGGGCGTGGTCGACGATGAAACGGCCGGCATGTCCGAGGCTGCGCGGCCCGAGATGGGTCCGGTCACCGTCGCGGGTGAGGATGAGCAGGTCGGCACCCTCGGCAGCGGCGACGACCTCCCGCTCGACGCGGCCGGTCCGCTCGACGAGGGTGCACGGGCGGCCCAGACGCTGCGCGGCCTCGGCCAGGAATGTCTCGGCGGAGGCAGCGGCGAGGTGCTCCACCTGCGTGCCGGGGTCGCGTTCGCCATGGCCGCGGCCGAGCAGACCGGCGAAGGCGCCGTGCGCCGCGCCCGGGACGTCGGCCGGGGTGACGTGGAGCAGCACGATGTCGGCGTCGTCGGGCGCGTGGGCGCGGGCGGCGTCGATGCCGGCGGGCCAGGTGCCCTCGGTGATCCAGGCGATGACTTTCATGACGGTCAGCCTCCGATGAGGGTGAGCGGGGTCCACAGTGCCACCACCGACAGCCCCAGGGCGGCAGGCACGGTGAAGACACCGAGCCGGGTGAACTCACCGAGTTCGACGTTGCTGTCGTGTTCGTGCACGATGCGCCGCCACAGCAGCGTGGCCAGGGAACCGGCGTAGGTGAGGTTCGGGCCGATGTTCACCCCCAGCAGGACTGCCAGGACCGCGCCCGGCCCGGACGGGGCGGTCAGCGGCAGCAGCACCAGCACGGCGGGCAGGTTGTTGATGACGTTGGCCAGCACCGCGGCCAGGGCCGCGATACCGAACAGCGCCACCAGTCC
Organism: Streptomyces barringtoniae; assembly: GCF_020819595.1. Lineage (GTDB taxonomy): Bacteria > Actinomycetota > Actinomycetes > Streptomycetales > Streptomycetaceae > Streptomyces > Streptomyces barringtoniae. The sequence goes on along the minus strand of NZ_JAJHNP010000002.1, from coordinate 518,197 downwards.
CGTACCGCCCGGGATCAGGTGTCCCAGCGCCGCCGCCAGCCCGTTGTCGACGACCGCGCGGACCACCAGTCCCAGGGCGAGGACGAAGGCGAGGAACGGCACCGCGGCGGCCCGCACGATGGCGGTGGGCGTGGTACGGCGCTGGGCCAGAGCCCGCCCGGCGAGCACGAGGGCGCCGGCGAAGGCCGCCCACGCGGGATTGACGTCCACCACGGACGTGAGGACGAACCCGGCCAGCGTGCAGGCCACTGTGACCAGGGCGAACACCGGCAGTTCGCGCTCCCCGGCGGCGCGTGGGGCCTGAGCCCCTGCGTCCAGGTCGGTGGCGAAGAACAGGCGGAAGACCACGTACTCGGTGGCGATGGCCACCAGCCAGGGCAGGGCCATCAGGGCGGCGAAGCGCGTGAAGCTCAGCCCGCTGGCGGCGAACGCGAGCAGGTTGGTGAGGTTGGAGACAGGCAGCAGCAGCGACGCGGTGTTCGACAGGTGGGTGCAGGCGTAGACGTGCGGTTTCGGCCGGGCGCCGAGCCGGGCGGCGGTGGCGAACACCACCGGCGTCAGCAGCACGATCGTGGCGTCCAGACTGAGCACCGCGGTGATCACCGATGCGGCGGCGAACACCTGCCACAGCAGGCGGCGCGGGCGCCCAGCCGCACTACGGGCCATCCACGCCCCGCACGCGTGGAACAGCCCCTCGTCGTCACACAGCTGGGCGAGGACCAGGACGGCCGCAAGGAACCCGATCACCGGCCCCAGTCGTTCCGCCTCCTCTCGGGCGTGCCCCAGCGAGAGCGCCCCGGTGGCGATCACCACGCCCGCAGCCGGGACGGCGACCACCGCCTCCGGCCACCCGAACGGGCGAATGACGGCGCACGCCAGCACCGCGAACAGCAGAACGACGGAGACGGCCTCCGCCACGGATGAGTTCACCACTTGATCTTCCCCTGCCCGCGACCGCCCGCGCGACCTGGCGAGGGCGGGCCCGCCTGCCGGGCAGCGACCGGACCGGCGCCAGTGCGAATCGCTGCTGTCGCAGCGTCATGGAGCAGTGCGTGACGACGTCGCGCGGTGATTGCGACAGCCGAACAACTGCGAGGCCGCACCTGTCCCCCGGCCAGGGCCGCCCCTCCGACGCGATCTCCGTCAAGATCCGGACCGGTCCCGGGCCAAGTACTACAGCCTCGGATCTTCGTGGTGTGATCGGTTGTCGTCGGGTGGTGGTCGCCAGGGGCGTAGGCGGGGATCGGCGGTAGGCGCTCGTTTCCCTTGTCTGTCCGGCTTTCCCTGCTCTCGATCTTCCAGCGCGCCCCGGCCCGGCGCACGGCCTCCGGCAGGGCGGCGTCGCGTCGGTGGTTATGAGGAAGTAGGCGTACTCGAAATAGCTGCGTACGCCTGCGAGTTCCGGCGCCGTCGAGGGCGGTTTCGGGGACCCTCCGTGGCCCTGGCACTGAAAGTGATCCAGAACCAGCCCTCCGGGACAGCAGTAACCCGTGAGGGATCCCACAAGCGCATCGATCGGTTGGCGCGCGGACGGCTGGGGAGTTGCCGTCGGCCGGTAGAACGACCGGTCTTCCTCCCTTGTGAGGAAGGGCCTACATCGGCCTTCCCGGCTGGGCTGCCTCCAGACGGGGATCTGCCGGTAGGTCGCCGGTGTACGTCGACGAGAGATCGAAAGGTTCCGTGAAACCAATCCGCGCCCCGGCCCAGCCGGGGCACCGCACAGAGCCGCTGCCTCATGCGGCTTCGACGGGATCAGCCTCCCGACCGGATCAGCCGGACCGCGTCCAGCAGGGTCTTGTGGGCGGCAGTCGAGTCGTCCAGGTAGCCGGCTGCCATCGCGCCGTCGTACAGCATCAGCAGCGCACCGGCGGCCGACACCGGGTCGGCGTGGCCGAGCCGGGTGAGCAGGTCCTGGAAGAGGTTGCGGATCCAGTTCCGGTGGCGTCTCCGGCTTCACCCACCGCACCCGGGCCCAGCTGCTCACCGAGAGCAGCAGCACGCCCATCCTCAACCAGATCGAGCTGCATCCGCACTTCTCTCAGGACGAGAGCACGACCGCTGCCGCCGAAGTGACGTCGCAGTACGCCTCCCAAGAGGCCGACGACCTCGAACGCAATAGCAAGGAGCAGAAACGCATCATGGACGCCACGCTGCTGGAGCGGCTCGGCGCCGGCAAGTACATGCTGGTCACCAGCTACCGCAAGAACGGCACCCCGGTCGCCACCCCGGTGTGGGTGGTGCGCGACGGTGACACGCTGGGCGTGCGGACCCCGGCCGACTCCTGGAAGGTCAAGCGGATCCGGGCCCGCGGCGACATCCTCGTCGGCCCCTGCGACCTGCGCGGCCACCCGACGGGCGACCAGGTCCCGGCCACCGCCGAGATCGTCGACGAGGCGACCGGCGCCCGCTACCGCTCCCTCATCGCCCGCAAGTACGGCATCCTCGGCCGCCTCATGATCCTCGACAGCCGACTCCGGGGAGGGGACGGCACTCTGGGCATCCGTGTGCGGCTCGCCTCGTGGCGGGTGACGTACCCTCAGCTCTCCGCCCGGTAAGGCTCGCCGAGGAACTGGAAGATCGGGTACCGCACTTCAGCGACGTACCGCTGGAACTCGCCGGCGCAGACGCGCTTCTCGTAGTCGATGTCCACGAGCGACGCTGCGTGCCGGCAGGGCGGAGATCTCGTCGAGGGCGAGCCCGTTGAGGTCGACTCAAAAGTGGCTGTGGCGAATCGTCCTGCTGTGGCGTTGATGTTGCGTGAGGGTGACCGCGGCGAGTTGGAGCGGTTGCCCCGCTCCCCGATGAACCTCGTCGTAAGCTGGTTCTCCATCGCCGAACGACAAGCCATCCACCGCGGCACCTACCCTTCGGTCAAAGACCTCAACGCCAAGCTCCGCACCTACACCAGCAGGATCACGCGACACTAGAGAAGGCGGCAACCAATGAAAATTCGAGACCTCCACAACGAATTCACGGCGGACCGCGCCGCCGCCGAGCGTGCCTACTATGGGAAATTCCTCACTCTCGAGGGAATCTCAATCCGAACGGGCGAGAGCCAATACGGTACGCCGGTGGTGGATGTGTCAGATGTCCCCGGAGGCCCCCACCTCGGCATCTTCGTGTTTCCGTTTGACCACCGAATTAAGGAATCGTTCCGGCTTGTGCGAAGCGTCCCCCTGGGCATCACCGTCACCGTCAAGGGAGAATGCCGGGTCTTCAGCGAGGACGGAACAGTGCTGGTCATCAAGCAGTGCGAACTCCTCACCCCATGAGTCCCTGCGGGCCATTTCCCAGAGCGGCAAACGACCGGCACACGTCAGTCAATCCAAGCTTGATCTTTAGCCTGCGCGGCATGCACTGAACCTCTTTCACCCTGTGCCTCAGGCGTGAAGTGGGCTGGTCAGGGGGCGACATGGCGAAACCCCTCGTCGTTGGTGTGGTGATCTCACTCAACACGCCATCGGCCGGGGGCTTCGTTGGTTCCGTGTCCTTCCGTGCTCGACGTGCCCTTCGAGCTGGTCGAGCACGTCTCGTGGCGCGTCTACACCCGAAGGCGTGAACTTCGATCGCCATGGCGCAAGTTGGGCTGCTTCGAGCAGGCCCTGCTGGCCCTGGCACACCTGCGGAAGAACGAGACGCTGGCGCAGGTCGGCGCGGGGTTCGGGGTCTTTGAGACCACCGCGTGGCGGTAGGTGCACGAGACAGTCGAGGTCCTGGCCTCATAGGCACCGGACTGCACGAGGCCCTGGCGGGGCTGGGCGAAGACGACTTCGTCACCATAGACGGCACGCTGATCCCCACCGACCGCATCAGGGCGGACGAGCCCCGCTACTCCCAGAAACACCGGAAACACGGCATGAACGTTCAGGTCATTGCACGTCCCGACGGCACACCGCTGTGGTTCTCCCGGCGACGCCGGGACGGACCCACGCCCTGACCGCGGCCCGCCCACGGCATCGTCCAGGCCTGCCTCTCGCGCCAGATCCTGGTCCTGGCCGACCGGGCCCACCAAGGAGCCGGCGCCACCATCCGCACCCCCTCCTACGGCCACCGCCCGAGCACTACCAGCCGCTACAACCGCGACCACGCACGTCTTCGGGCGCCCTGCGAACGTGCCTGCGCTCGCCTCAAATCCTGGCGACTGCTGCGACAAGCACGCTGCTCGACCAACCGCATCGGCCGGACCGCGGCAGCCGTTACACCCTCTTGACCTGCCAACGCTCAGGATGAAAGAGGTTCAGTAAGGGAAGGGCCCACAGGGTCACTGCCCGATGGTGTTGAGTTCGGCGATCGCCTCGTCGGGCAGTTGCAGGTCAGCCGCGGCGATGTTCTCCCGCAGGTGAGCGACGGAGGAGGTTCCGGGGATGAGCACCGTGGACGGCGAGCGCTGCAGCAGCCAGGCGAGCGCCACCTGCTGCTCGGAGGCGCCGAGGCGGCGGGCGACGTCGCGCAGGGTCCGTGACCGCAGTGGGTGGAATCCGCCGCCGAGGGGGAAAAACGCGCCGTAGGCGATGTTCTCCTCGGCGCACCGATCGACGAGGTCGTCGTCGGCGCGGTCGACCAGGTTGTACCGGTTCTGCACGGTGACCACGGGGGCGATGGCCTGGGCCTGGGTGAGCTGGGCGTCGGTGACCCCGCTGAGGCCGAGGTGACGGATCAGGCCCTGCTCACGCAGGCCGGCCAAGGCGCCGAACGGCTCGGCGATGGAGGACCCGTCACCGTCGAATGCGGCCGTGCGCAGGTTGACCACGTCCAGGGTCTCGAGGCCTAGGTGCCGGAGATTCTCGTGGACCTGGGCCTTGAGGTCGGCGGGGTCCAGGGAGGTGATCCAGCCGCCGTTGGCGCTGCGGCGGACGCCGACCTTGGTGACGATGTGCAGACCGGCGGGGTAGGGGTGCAGGGCCTCCCTGATCAGCTCATTGACGACACTCGGCCCGTAGAAGTCGCTGGTGTCGATGTGGGTGATGCCGAGCTCGACCGCTGCGCGCAGCACGGCGATCGCCTGAGTGCGATCCTTGGGCGGTCCGAAGACACCGGGACCGGTCAGCTGCATTGCGCCGTAGCCCATCCGAGTGATGCTCAGGTCGTCGGCGAGGGTTAGCGTCTGCAGGGCGGGGACACTCATCGGAAGGCCTCTCGGGTCTGTTCGCGGCATCGTTGCGGATCGCTCGGCGCGTCCATCGGGTAAGTTTCCACATTTGCGGCGGAGGCAGGGACGCGGTCGGGTGGCCAGGGGCGAGAGCCCCTGGCCACCCGACCGGTAGAAGACGAGCGGGCCTTGATTGTTCGTGAACTCTTCGAGTTTTTCACAAATAATCAAGTTATTTACTCTGAGGTCGAGCCCCAGACCCCTCGTTCCTGCACGTCACCGACGCATTCACGACCGCGCCCGAACCTCCTGAAGCAGCATGCAGATACTAGCGGCACACCGGCGGTTCATGCGACGGACGCTGCCGGATTGTCTCCGATAGCCGCCTTGGCGATGTCATCCTGCGGGGAAGTTCGACGGACCGTCGCAAAGTTGAACGCCTTGTCGCGAATGGTGATCGTCCACGAGAGTCCAGACCTCTCGCCCACGGTAAGTCCCAACACGATGAGCGGCATATGCCACTCGTACTTCACGAGCGTGCCTCGGTCCGCATGGGCGTCCGAGCCGTCGTGCGCCGATACATTGCCGTAGTTGTTGACGGCAAAGACGTCGGGCGTGGCAATCATCTTGCCGATTCGGGCCTGGCCGGCTTCAATGAAGTCTTCTCGCCGCTCGACGCCGGACAGTGCGTCTATCTGCCGTTGCTCCTCCGCACGATAGTAGTCACGGATCTGGATTCCCGTGCTTTGCGCGATTACGCTTCGCGGCACCGTCAGAAACCGAAGCGTGTTGCCAAGGGGCAGCTTCGGCGAGTAAAGACTGTTCTTGAGGACGAACATGTTTGCACTGTCGCGCTCAAGGAAATCCACCCTCATTTTTTCCAAGAAGGGGCCGATCTTGACCGGCGGGGCAGAGCCTTCGGCGAACATGACGGGGAGTTCTTTGCTCGCACCGGAGGGCGAAGTCTCAGCGGGCGGCACGAAGTCTGCCAGCTCATCAGCCCGGATCCCCAGCTCTTTCAGGCCTTGGGCGATCTGGAAGCCGTCCTGCCGGGTCTTCAGAGTCTTCATCAGCGCCTGGTGGAATCGGAAAACCTTGTATCCGTCTTGCAGCGGAAACGGAATACACGTAAAGATTCCCTGCAGGTGCGGGTCGGAGCGATAGGTGACGGAGGCGAGCAGAAAGCTGTCGTAGTAGCTTTCGTACTTTTCCGCGAGGATTCCCTGGAAAGACGAGAGGGGGAAATCCTCAGGAGTGTCGAAGGTCAGCTCCACCAAGTGGCACTTGGAGAAGAGCGGATTCCCCCGGAAGAAGTGCGTCATGGCCTCCTCGAACTCGGTGAGATCGAAGGCCCGGTCAACCTTGTACGTTGAGAGCGCCGGAAAGAACTGTGACGCATCTATGAACGGGAAGGTGGTCAGGGAGAGCCGAATGATTTTGTCGGCGATGGAGACGGGCATGTGGGTACCTCCATTAACTGGTGTGTGCCGGGACGCGCCGCCGGCGATTTCCCGCCAAAACGCGCCACATGATGCCCGGGGTGCACAATGTTGTCGGCGGTTCAAGCAAGTACTGGACTTTCAGGAACTTCTCGGTCACGACCATGTCCGTTTCGGCTGCGGCGAGCACCTTGTCCATGTAGGAGTTGATGAGCCGCACGGGAAGTGGCCTCGGGCCTTCGATCTGAGGCAGGGCCAGGTCACTGCCGGTGGCCATCTTCCAGGCGACGCCGATGGGCTTGGCGGCCTTGCGGAAGAATCGTTGCGCGACCTGATCCAGGTCACCCCTCAGCGAGTCACGCAGCGCCATCGCCTGGAGCGAGGCCACCGTCATCCCCTGGGCGTAGATGGGGTTGAAGCTGGATATCGCATCGCCCACCACCAGCAGCCTGCGCGGGAACCGGGTCAGCTTCTCGTAGCGACGGCGCACGCTCGCCGGGAACCGGTGCGCGGAAATCTCGCTGAGCGGCTCGGCGTCGCGGATCGCCGCGAAGACGTGTTCGGGAACCAACGGCCTGGCGAACTCCACCCACTCGGCCGGGTCGGTCGGCGGGTGGTGGTCGCGGTAACCGATCAGCGTCAGGACCCAGCGGCCGTCCTCTTCCTCCAGGAATTCCGCGCCCTTGGGGCTCCCCGGTGCGTGCCCGATGATCACGACCTTCTCACGGCCCATCGAACCAGGGGCCGGCCGCAGATACCGGCTGGTGTACATGATGTCGACGTCGATACGCTCCTCCTGCGGCGGCTCGTATCCCATCTCGACCAGCCACTTGGTGGTCCGTCCGGACCGGCCGGTTGCGTCCACCACCAGATCGGCGGGGATCACGTCCTCGGAGCCGCTGCCCACGTACCTGACACTCACACCGGTGACAGCGCCGTTGTCCGAGGTGGTCTCGAGGCCGGTGACCTGGCACTCGTCGATGAGCTTGATCTTCGCAAGCTCCCCGATCCGGGCGCGGAGCCGACTCTCCAGATGCGGCCGGCTCGGCTGGTAGGTGCGGGACAGATCGGCGTACTCGCCGTCCATGCACAACAAGTGCCCGCCCAAGCTCATCCGCAGCTCGGCAGGTCCGTCGATGACGGGCGCGCCACCGGCAACGAAGTCGTCGAGTATCCCGGGGAACAGCTCCTCGAAGATCTTCGCGCCCTTGGAGAGCAGGCCATGAGCGTGGCGGCCCTGCGGCACACCTCGCCGCTGAGTCCTCTGCCCGTCCGGCAGCTGGTCACGCTCTATCACCGTTACCCGGTCGAATGCCTCGGAGAGCACCCGGGCGGCAAGCAGACCCGAGATACTCGCTCCCAGCACCACCGCATGTTCACCGATACGCTTCACTGGAATTCCTTCTGGTCGGGCAAGTGTCTTGTGTGGGGTATGTCATGCAATACATGGGTGATCGCGGCCGATGGTCGGGCGATAGTTTCCCGAATCCTTGGATATGGGAATCATCGAGGTGTGCGGTGCGCATCGCGAACATAAGTGCCCCATAGCTTTGGCCACCGCACGTGGCGCAGTATTGGCCTGTTCGTTCCATCGAGCGCGGCTCGCGTGGCCGAAATTCACGTCGGATGCGAGGTTCCAGCGCGCGTCGGCGACCAGGCCGGCGGCACGTGTCCGGGCACCGGCGCCGGGCCGGAGCTCCGGGCTGCCGGTAGTAGTCGCGGGCGTCCCTCGCACAGGGACAGGAGTGCAGGCCGGCCTGCAGGCGGGCCAACTCCCGAACGGTCGACTGGCCGTCGCTCTGGGCCCCGATCGGTGGACCGGGGCCCAGAGCTCGTAACACGATCATGCCGTCCCCTTGTTGATCCTTCGCCAGCAGGTGAGGGCGCATGCGAGCGGGACGAGTGAGCCGTGGAGGTCGAGGGTCGTTCCCGGCGGGTGGCGAGGCGCTTGAACCGGTGGAGCGCGGCGAAGGTCCGCTCGAGGACGTAGCGGAGCTTGCCCAGGCCGCGGATGTCGGGCTCGCCTCGACGGGAGATGACAGGCGGGATCCGACGCCGGGTCAGCTCGCGTCGGACGTGCCGACTGTCGTCACCCTTGTCACCGGGAAGGGACTCGGGCCGCTTGCGTGGCCGACCGGGTCGGCCGGCCGCGGACGGGACGCCGTCGACCAGGGCGAGGGCCTGGGTGATGGCGGGGGCGTTGCCGCCGGTCTTGATCACTTTCAGCGGCGTGCCGCCGCCGTCGCGGATCAGGTGGTGTTCACTGCCCGGCTTGCCGCGATCGACCGGCGACGGGCCAGCCCCGGCACCCCCGTTACCTTCTCCGTGGCCCTGTAATGGGGTTCCCGGTCTCCGGGTCCGGTATGACTTGCTCCCCCTGTCGGTCATGGTCGAAAAGGTGGTGTCGCCGGTCTCGGAGGCATTGGCAGACCGCTGATCAGGGGCATGACCGCTCGTATCCGTCCTGGGTGGAGCAGGCCTTCGTAACGTGGATGCCGGCACGCTGATGCCGCATGTGGGACCGGGAAGCGTCTGCTGGGGAGGGGTGTGTGAACGACACGGACGAGATCGATGTGTACCTCGGTCTGGACGTCGGCAAGGGCGAACATCACGGCACCGCGCTGACTCCATCGGGAAAGAAAGTGTTCGACAAGCAGCTGCCCAACAACGAGCCGCGGCTGCGAGAGGTGTTCGAGAAACTGCAGGCCAAGCATGGGACGGTACTGGTCGTGGTGGACCAGCCAGCCTCGATCGGCGCCCTGCCGCTGAGCGTCGCGCGTGACGTCGGTTGCCGGGTCGCCTATCTTCCAGGTCTCACGATGCGGCGGATCGCCGACCTCTACCCCGGGGAGTCGAAGACCGATGCCCGCGATGCGGCGATCATCGCCGATGCTGCCCGGACCATGCCGCACACCCTGCGGGACCTGGCGGCGGACGACGAGACCGTCGCCGAGCTGACCATGCTCGTGGGCTTCGACGACGACCTGGCCGGCGAGGTGACCCGCATCAAGAACCGTCTGCGCGGGCTCCTGACCCAGATCCATCCCTCTCTCGAGCGGGTCCTGGGACCGCGCCTGGACCATCCGGCTGTCCTGTTCCTCCTCGAACGCCATGGCTCACCAGCACAGTTACGGAAGGCTGGCCGGCGACGGCTGACCTCGCTGCTGCGGCCCAGAGCACCGCGCATGGCCGAACGGCTCGTCGCAGACATCTTCGATGCACTCGATGAGCAGACCGTCGTCGTTCCGGGCACCGACGCTGCTGCACTGATCGTCCCCAGCCTCGCCGCCTCGCTCGCCTCCGTGCTCGACCAGCGCAAACTCCTCGCGGCCAGGATCGAGGAACTGCTGGAGGCGCACCCTCTTTCCCCGGTCCTGACCTCCATGCCCGGCATCGGGGTCAGGACCGCAGCCCGCATCCTCATCGACGTCGGAGACGGCAGCGGCTTCGCCACCGCAGGCCACCTGGCCGCCTACGCCGGCTTGGCACCCGCCACCCGCAGATCCGGCTCCTCCATCCGCGGCGAACACCCCTCCCAGCGAGGCAACAAGCAGCTCAAGAGAGCCTTTTACCTCGCCGCGTTCGCCTCCCTGTCACAGCCTGACTCACGCGCCTACTACGACAAGAAACGACGCGAGGGAAAGCACCACGTCGCAGCCCTCGTCTGCCTCGCCCGACGCCGCATCGACGTCCTGTTCGCCATGCTCCGAGACGGCACGTTCTACCAGCCGCCCACCCCGGCCTCCGCTTGACGAAAACCATAGGGGCACCTTTTCGCGCGCACGTGGGAGGAGTCCACGCAGGCGCGCGCCCAGTCGATCCGCCGGGCCGCGTTCAGCTCCGCGAGCAGTGTCCGGTGGACCTGGTCGAACACTCCCGCTTCCCTCCACCGGCACAGCCGGCGCCAGCAGGTCTGCCCCGAGCCGAAGCCCAGTTCAGGCGGCAACTGCTGCCACGTGATGCCCGTGAACAGCACGAACAGGATCCCCTGCAGGCACAGCCGGTCGTCCACCGGCCGCGGTCCCGGGGAGCGCTCCGGCCACGGTGGCAGGACCGGCTCGATCAGCGCCCACAGTTCGTCATCGACCATCCACGGTGCACTCACACCACCACAACGGACGAATCGTCACACCGGACACGGCCCACCAGCCCACAGCCACAAGATCGTGTTACGAGTGCTCAGGCAGATTCGCGCCCGCCATGGAGCAGATCCATCAGACGGTGATACCGGCTGGAATTTTTCGGCCAGACAGCGGTGAGCGGCTTCCCGAACGAGCCGGGGTATGAACAAGATTTCGCCTACCCGTCGTGCACGGGAGGGGATTCAACAGAAATCTCATGAACCAATGCATGATTGTGCTCTTTCGGCGTCGTCATGCCTGGTTTCGTCTGCCCTTGTGCGCGCGGTGGTCCCGCTTTACTTCGGCACTACAGGAAGAGCCAATGGTCGACATCACCGGCACCGCTGAAACCACCGATACGTTGTCGAGCTCCCGCGGCGACGCGGAACTGCGAGCGAGCAACCGTGCGATCGTGGAGCAGTACATGAATACCCGCGGGCAGGATCGCCTGCGCCGGCACCTTCTGTTCACCGAGGACGGCACCGGTGGTCTCTGGACGACCGAAACCGGAGAGCCGATCGTCATCACGGGCAGGGATCGACTGGGTGACCACGGCCAGTGGTCGCTCAAGTGCTTCCCCGACTGGGCCTGGACGAACATCGAGATCTTCGACACGCAGGACCCCAACCAGTTCTGGGTCGAATGCGACGGCGAGGGAACGATCCGCTTCCCCGACTATCCCGACGGCCACTACCGCAATCACTTCCTGCACTCCTTCCTGTTCGAGAACGGGAAGATCAAGCGCCAGCGCGAGTTCATGAACCCCTGCCAGCAGTTCAGGGCGCTGGGCATCGCCGTCCCTCAGGTCAAGCGGGCCGACATACCGACCTGAACGCCGTTCGCCGGGCGTCTTCTTGTCAACCAATGGAGAAGGTCGTTGTGGGAAACATCCTTGCCGAAATCGAGAGGTCCCAGGCGCGCCACCAGCCCGAATGGGACAATCCCTCACAGGTCGAGCTCGTACGAGCGATGCTGTCATCCGTCACACCGCTGGTGACCGCGGCGCAGGTAGAGAACCTCCGCTCCCACCTGGCCCGCGTCGCCGCCGGCGAGACGCAGGTGCTGCAGGCCGGGGATTGTGCGGAGGACCCAGCCGAGTGCACCGCTGGGCACATTCAAGCCAAGACCGAACTCATCGACCTGCTCGCCCAGAGCCTGGAGACCGCCACCGGCAAGCAGACCCTGCGGGTCGGGCGGATCGCAGGACAGTTCTCCAAGCCCCGCTCCAGCCAGGTCGAAAAAATCGGCGATGCCGAACTGCCGTCCTTCTTCGGGCACATGATCAACGGGCCGGAGCCTACCCACGAGAGCCGGCGTCCCGATCCACTGCGCATGCTCACGGGCTACATGGCGGCGCGGGAGATCATGACGCAGCTCGGGTGGGTCGGGTCAGCGCCTCGGCTTGACGGATCTGCTGTCTGGACCAGCCATGAAGCGCTGCTCCTGGACTATGAGATGTCGATGCTCCGAGAGCTCGACGGCGGTCGGCCCTTGCTCAGCTCCACCCACTGGCCGTGGATCGGCGAGCGGACCCGGCAGATCGACGGCCCGCACGTCGCACTGCTCGCCCAGGTGGTCAACCCGGTCGCCTGCAAGGTCGGCCCGTCAATGACCGCCGGCGAGATCGTCGAGCTGTGCGACCGGTTGGACCCGGAGCGGGAGCCGGGCCGGCTTTCACTCATCGTGCGCATGGGCGCCGACCTCGTCGCTGACAGGCTGCCCCGGCTCGTCGAGGCTGTGCAGTCGGCCGGGCACCCGGTGATCTGGCTCAGCGACCCGATGCACGGGAACACCGATTGCGCGGCTGACGGCACCAAGTACCGGCTCGTGGAAACCGTCGCCCGGGAAGTCCGCGGCTTCCGGCGGGTCCTGGACCTGGCGGGGGTTCCGGCCGGGGGGCTTCACCTCGAGGCGACCCCCGACGACGTGACCGAGTGCGTGCTGGACACGGCCGAGCTGGGGTCGGGCCCCGTCACCAGCCTGTGTGATCCGCGACTCAACACCCCCCAGGCCATCAAGGTGGTCTCGGCGTGGTCCGAGTACTGAGATTCCTAGAGAGGGAGGCTTTTGATGACGGGAATACCGCCGATCGCGCCTTACAGACTGCCGCCGAGGGATGCGCTGCCGGAAAACACCGTGCGCTGGACCGTCGACCCGGATCGGGCGGTGCTCCTCATCCACGACATGCAGAGCTATTTCCTCAAGCCCTTTGAGGAGGGCATGCGCAGCGAATTGGTGAGTAACATCGCCGACCTCAAGAAGCGCTGCGGAGCGCTGGGGGTGCCGGTGGCCTACACCGCCCAGCCCGGCGGGATGACGGACCGGCAGCGTGGACTCCTGAAGGACTTCTGGGGCCCCGGCATGCGCACTGACGAGTCCGAACGCGCGGTAGTTCCCGAACTCGAACCCGACGCGGACGACTGGATGAGCACGAAATGGCGCTACAGTGCGTTCTTCGGGTCGGAGCTGCTGCAGCGTATGCGCGCGCTTCAACGTGATCAGTTGATCATTTGCGGCGTCTACGCGCACATCGGTGTGCTGTCGACCGCTTTGGAGGCCTTCTCCAACGACCTCCAGCCCTTCCTGGTCGCCGACGCGCTCGGCGACTTCTCCGAAGACCGCCACAAAATGACCCTCGAATACGCGGCACGGTGCTGCGCCATGGTGGTCCGAACCGAGGACGTGCTCGCATGAGTGCTCTGCTTGAGCAGGTCCTCGGGCTGGAACTGCCCGCCTTCGCGATCATCCACCGTCCCGAAAGCGGCTCCGCCGGCACGCTGGACATCCTGACCGGCCAGGTGGCGGAGTACAAGTCGCTGGACGACATCCCGTTGGCCGACGACTCCGGGCCGGGTCCCGCGCTCGACACGCTGGTGCTCGTCCCCTACCGGCAACTGGCCGATCGCGGCTTCGCCGCGCGGGACGACGCCACGCCCCTGCTCGCGATGAGCCTCACCGCTCGCGACACGGTGCCGGTCGCCGAAGCGCTCGCCGGCTTCCCGCAGGTCCCGACGGAACTGACCGACGGACACTTCGACATGGACGACGACGCCTATGCGCAGATGGTGCGTCAGATCGTCACCGAGGAGATCGGCACCGGCGAGGGTGCCAACTTCGTGATGAAGCGCTCGTTCGTCGCGGACATCGGCGACTACTCGCCGACCAGCGCCCTGTCGTTCTTCCGGCGGCTGTTGGAGCGCGAGGAGAAGGCCTACTGGACCTTCATCATCCACACCGGCCGCAACACTCTCGTCGGTGCGACACCGGAGCGCCACGTCTCGCTCGTCGGCGGCACGGCCGTCATGAACCCGATCAGCGGAACGTACCGGTATCCGTCCGGCGGCCCCAGCTTGCAGGGGGTCATGGAGTTCCTCGCCGACACCAAGGAGACCGACGAGCTCTACATGGTCCTCGACGAGGAACTGAAGATGATGGCCCGGCTGTGCGATGACGGCGGGCGCGTCCACGGGCCGTACCTGAAGGAAATGGCGCGGCTGGCGCACACCGAATACCTGATCGAGGGCAGGACCAACCGCGATGTGCGCGAGGTCCTGCACGAGACGATGTTCGCCCCGACCGTCACCGGAAGCCCGCTGGAGAGCGCCGCCAAGGTCATCTCGCGCTACGAGCCGAAAGGACGCGGCTACTACAGCGGGGTCGCCGCGCTGATCGGACGGGACGCGGCCGGACAGCAGACACTTGACTCGGCGATCCTGATCCGGACGGCCGACATCGATCCCGGCGGCCGGATGAACATCTCCGTGGGGGCCACACTGGTGCGCCACTCCGACCCGATGGCTGAGGCCGCCGAGACCCACATCAAGCTGGCCACCCTGCTCAACGCGCTCAAGTCCGACCGTTCATCCGGCTACGCGGCCAACCCGGAGGTCCGCGCCGCCCTGGAGCGCCGCAACGAGGGGATCGCGGACTTCTGGCTCCGGGACAAGGATGACCGCCCGTCGGCCGGGGCGTCGCTGGACGGCGTGACGGCACTGGTCGTGGACGCGGAGGACACCTTCACCGCGATGCTCGACCAGCAGTTGCGGTCACTGGGGTTGTCCGTGGAGGTCCGCCGCTTCGACGAGTCGTACGACGTGGCGGCGTACGACCTGACGGTCTTCGGCCCCGGTCCGGGAGATCCGCGGATGACCTCCCACCCCAAGATCGCCAAGCTGCGGCAGTCGATCGACACCGCGCTGGCGAGTCGCCGGCCGATGCTGGCCGTGTGCCTGAGCCATCAGGTACTCAGCACGAAGCTCGGCTTCGAGCTGCACCGCCGCGAGGTACCCAACCAGGGCGTACAGCGTGAGATCGAACTGTTCGGCGTGCCCGAACGAGTGGGCTTCTACAACACGTTCGCCGCGCACAGCACGGTGAGCGAGCGCGCCGTCGAAGGGATCGGCGTGGTCGAGGTGAGCCGAGACCAGGAGACCGGCGAGGTGAACGCGCTACGCGGGCCGGGCTTCGCCTCGGTTCAGTTCCACGCCGAGTCGGTGCTCACCGTCGACGGCCCGCGGATCATCCGAGAGGCGATACAGGGGGTGCTCGGCCGATGAGAGTGGATGTCGTCTGGTGGGATCTGGCCAGGTCCCACCAGACCGTCGAATCCCTGGAGGAGGATCTTCGTGACGGCTCCGTCGAGCCGTGGCACGAGGTCAAGGGACTGCGTCTGAAGCTGTGGATCGCCGACCGTGAACGCGGCCGTTGGGGCGCGGTCATGTGGTGGGACTCGGACGTTCCGGCAGATCAGCAGCTGCCCCCCAACCGGGCGGCCGAGCTGATCGGGTACGCACCCGACCACCGCACCAGCTTCGACGTCGCAGCGGTGGCCGAGGGGATCGACTCGCTCGGCCTCGCCTTCTCCGCCGGGCCCTCGGTACCGGCACAAGCCCTGGAGCGCCGGTAATGCACCGATACATGGTCGTAGACGCTTTTGCCAGCGAGCCGCTGCTGGGCAACCCGGTCGCCGTCTTCTTCGACAGCGAGGATCTGACCGGTGAGACGATGCAACGCATCGCGAAGGAGATGAACCTCTCCGAGGTCACCTTCGTGCTGCCGGCCGAGCAGGACGGCGACGCACGGATCAGGATCTTCACCCCGGTGAACGAACTGCCGTTCGCCGGCCACCCGATGCTCGGCACAGCCTTCGCGCTCGGTCGGACCTGGGGACGCGACAGGCTGCAGCTGGAGACCGCGATGGGTGTCATCCCGTTCGAGCTGGGCAGCCGCGACGGCGCCGCGTGGGTCCAGATGGAGCAGCCGGTTCCCAGTTCGAAGCCCTACGATCTCGCCACGGAACTCCTGGCCGCCCTCGGGGTCGGGTCGTCGACGGCTCCGGTCGAGATCTACCACAACGGGCCGCGTCACGTTTTCGTGGGGTTGAGCGACGTTGAGGCGCTTTCCGCTCTCCACCCGGATCATCGCGCCCTCTCGCGCTTCCCCGATATGGCCGCCAACTGCTTCGCCAAGGCAGACGGGGGTTGGCGGACGCGGATGTTCTCCCCCGCCTACGGTGTGGTCGAGGACGCGGCGACCGGTTCCGCTGCCGGGCCTCTCGCGATTCACCTGGCCCGACACGGGTTCGCCGAGTACGGGCAGGAGATCAAAATTACCCAGGGCGTGGAAATGGGACGCCCGTCGGTCATGAGGGCGACCGCCGAGGGGGTCGGCGAGTCAATCAGCTCGGTCCACGTCGGCGGGCACGCCGTCATGGTTGCCGAGGGAACAATCAATGTCTAGCGGGGGCCCTTTCATGGACGCAAGTGGATACGAGTCCCTCAGCGGGAAGGTCGACCTCCCCTTTCCCGAGTACGACCAGCCGCCGTCGGAGCCTCTCCAGCTGGTGCGCAGCTGGCTTTCCGAGGCACGGGAAATCGGAGTCCGCGAGCCCAGCGCGCTGGCGCTGGCCACTGCGGACTCCCGCGGCCGCGCCTCCAACCGGATAGTCGCCATCACCGATGTCACTGACCTCGGTGTGGTGTTCACCAGCCACAGCTGCAGCCAGAAGGGACGCGAACTCGCTGCTACGGGGTGGGCGTCGGGTTTGCTGTACTGGAGGGAGACCGGTCAGCAGATCATTCTCTCCGGTCCGGTCGAGCTGCTGCCCGACGCGGAGTCGGACGCCCTGTGGTCCGCCCGGCCGATTCCGTTGCACGCCATGTCGACGGTCACTCAGCAGAGTGAGCCACTGGAGGACCTGGAGGACGTCGAGGTCCTGCGCGCCAGGGCACGCAGCCTGGAGCTGACCGGGGAGCCCCAGCCCCGGCCGGAGTTCTTCGTCGGCTACCGGCTGCAGCCCGACGTCGTCGAATTCTGGTCCGCGAGCTCGGACCGGCTGCACCGCAGGCTGCGCTATGACCGCGACTCGCTCGAGTGGCGTACGAGCCGGCTGCAACCGTAGTCCCCGCTCCTTCGACAAACCCTCCTGGCGCTCACCGCCTTTCACGGCTTCGGCGGCATCGTCGTCGTGCCCGGATACGCCCGACCCTTTCCATGAGGAAGAGACAATGCCGCTTACCGCAGACCAGATCCTGGATCTTCCGTTCGACGTCCAGCCCGATCCGGACGAGTTCATCCGTGCCGCCATGGAGTGGCACTTCAATCCCGAGACCGGCTGCAAGTTCTGGCTGGACCGAGCCGCTACTCTCGGCTTCGATCCGCGAGCCGATGTCAAGACGCACGAGGACCTCCGGCTCTTCCCGAACGTGGCCGCGGAGCTTCGCGACGTCCGTGGCGAGGACCTGGTTCCCAGGGGATACGGAAACCAGCCCGACGTGGTCGGGTTCTTCGAAAGCGGCGGCACCACCGGCGCTCCGAAGCGGGTCGTTCTGATGCGGGACTGGCTTGACCGCATGGTGAGCTGGAGCAACGCGAACCTGGACCGCCACGGTGTGCCGCGCGGAGGGAACTGGCTGGGAGTCATCCCGACCGGGCCGCACGTCGTGGGCACCCTGTTCCGGCAGCACGCCGTGACGCACGGCCGCCATGGCTTCACGATCGACCTCGATCCGCGCTGGGTGAAACGGCTCATCGCCGACGGTCAGTTCGGGCAGGTCGACGCCTACGCCCAGCACCTCATCGACCAGGCCGCCGACGTCCTGCGAACGCAGGACATCGGCCTGCTCACCATCACGCCCCCGCTGCTGGAACGGCTGGCCAGGGACGAGAAGCTGGTCGCCCTGGTGAACGAGCGGGTGAAGTGCATCAGGTGGGGAGGCACTCAGATGGACGCCGACACCCGGCACCTCTTCAAGACCGAGGTGTTCCCCGAGGTCGCGCTGTGCGGCGAGTACGGAAGCACGATGATCATCGGGGTCGCGGGCGAGCGCGCCGGGATCTCCGTCGACGATCCGTGTGTCTTCGACTCGTTCTCCCCCTACGTGACCTTCACGGTCGTCGATCCGAAGAGCCTCGAGCCGGTGTCCTACGGAGAGCGGGGCCGGGTGCTGGTCAACCACGTCAGCAAGTCCTTCCTGCTGCCCAGCAACCTGGAACGTGACCTCGCCACTCGGATTCCTCAGGTGAACGGCTTGGTCGGGGACTCGGTCGCCGACATCTCCACGATCGCGGTCTTCGAGGACGAGAACGTCATCGAGGGGGTTTACTGATGATCGACCTGCCCGCGCTCGGTGCAACGGGTGCCTACCGCTCCAGGAACATACAGACGGTCACCGATGTGGCAGGCACTGCCCTCGCGGAACTGAGCCTCGTGCCGCCGTTGTACGTCAACCGCACCATGGCGGCGCTGCGCCGGGGCAGCGGCATGCCGGCCGACGAACGGGCCGACGCGCTGATCCGTGCGGCCAAGCTCTTCGCGACCGCGACGATCGACGGCCTGACCGTCGAGGAGTATCAACACGCTGTCAGCAGGGTCGGTGGCGTCCCGATCTCCTCCGTCGTCACGGCGACCACGACGGTCGCCGAGCGGGTGGCGAAGGCTCATGCGAGCGTCCAGTACGCGCGCCCGCGGGGGGCGGTCGACAACTGGCGCGATCCGCTGACGCGGACCGGGCGTTCGGTGTGGACACGGCGCGGAGACGTGTTCGCCGTGCACGCCGCGGGCAACCACCCCGGCACCCACAGCATCTGGCCGGAGGCAATGGCGCTGGGCTACCGCGTCGCCGTCCGCCCGTCGAGCCGCGATCCCTTCACCCCGCACCGGCTCGTGGCGGCACTGCGGAGCGCGGGATTCGCCGACGACCAGGTGGTGCTCCTGCCCACCGACCACGCCGGTGCCGACGCCATCCTGCACGGCGCCGACCTGGGGATGGTGTACGGCGGCGAAGAGGTGACCCGCAAGTACGGCGAGGCCGCGACGGTGCTGCCGCAGGGGCCGGGTCGGTCGAAGATCCTCATCACGGCCGACGTGGACTGGCGCGACCACCTGGACGTGATCGTCTCATCCGTGAGCGGCCACGGCGGGACCGGATGCGTGAACACGACAGCCATCTTCGTGGAGGGCGACCCGACTCCGCTCGCCGAGGCGGTCGCGGCGCGGCTGTCCGCCGCGACGCCCTTGCCGCCCGAGGACGACAAGGCCGTACTCCCCGTACAACCGGTCGCGGTCGCCAAGGCGATCGAAACGTACCTGCTGAAGAAGGCGGCCGGCGCCCGGCCCTGGCTCGGCGGCGACGGCGTCGTGGGCGAACTCGGGGACGGGAGCGCCGCGCTGATGCCGGCCGTCCACCAACTCGACGATCCAGCCGCTCCGCAGGCAGGTGTGGAACTGCCGTTCCCCTGCGTGTGGATCGCGCCGTGGACGCCCGAGGCCGGCACGGAGCCGCTGAAGAACACGCTCGTGCTCAACGCGATGACCCACGACACCCAGCTCATCGACCGCCTGCTCGGCGAGCCGACCATCAGCAACCTGTACCTGGGAAGCCAGCACACCCACTGGATGGATCCCTCGGTACCGCACGACGGCTACCTGGCCGACTTCCTCATGCGGAACAAGGGCGTCATCCGGAACTGAAAGTGGTTCTGGCAACGCTCACGTCCGCACCGTGAGCGCGGTTCCGATGTCGCCCGCGGCGGCTCGCCACCGGGACGCTCCCTCCAACTCCAACGAGATCGAAAGGGTCATACCTTGTCCCACTCCGTCGAACCGGCCGACGTCCTGATCGTCGGCGGCGGGTCGGCCGGCGCAGTGCTCGCCGCGCGCCTGAGCGAGAACCCCGCCCGGCGCGTCGTGCTGCTCGAGGCCGGGCCGGACTACGGCCCCACTCAGTTCCCCGACGCGCTGCTCGACGCCAACCGCATCGCCGATCTCGATCACGACTGGGGATACACCTCACGGGGTGGGCGACTGAGCCCCTCGATGGTCGCTCTGCGCGGCAAGGTGATGGGCGGGAGTTCCGCCGTCAACGCCGGCGCCGCTCTCCGCGCCCGCGCCCGCGACTTCGCCCGCTGGGCCGAGAACGGGCTCGTCGACTGGAGCTTCGCTGACGTCCTGCCGTACTTCCGCGCCCTGGAAAACACCCCCACCGGCGAGGACGAGTTCCACGGGCGAAGCGGGCCGATGCCCGTGCGCCAACTGACCGACTCCGAGCTGACCCCCGCGCATCGTGGCTTCATCGACGCCGCAGTCGCCCTTGGCCACAAGCGGATCACCGACTTCAACGGTGCCGAGCAGGACGGAGTCGGAGCCTTCGCGGTCAACGTCCTCGATGGGATCCGACAGAACACCGCACTGGTCTACCTCACCGCTGAGGTGCGCGCTCGCCCGAATCTCACCGTGCACGGTGCCATCACCGTCGACCGGGTCCTGTTCCGCGGTGGCACTGCGACCGGAGTGGTCACCGCCGACGGGACCGTGCACAATGCCGACGAGGTGATCCTCTCTGCCGGGACCTACGGAAGCGCGGCGATCCTGCTGCGCTCCGGCATCGGCCCCGCCGGCGAACTGGCGTCGCTCGGCATCGAGTCCCTCGCCGACCTACCCGTCGGACAACACCTGCAAGACCACCCTTTCTGCCCCGCGGTCTATGCACTCGCCCCGGGGCGAGGGGAGATGGCTCCGGCCCTCGGCGCGCTGCTGTGGACCGCCTCCAGCGAGGCCGCGGACGGTGAACTCGACCTGCACGTCGTCGCCGTCCATCCCAACGGGGCTCCGTTCATGCCCGCCGGCGGCGTCATCGCCCTGTCCACGGCTCTCGTGCTCCCCGACGCGCAGGGCACGGTGCGCCTCACCAGCCGCGATCCGCTTGCCCAGCCCTTGATCGACCACAACTACCTCGGCACCGAGCGCGACCGCCGACGCATGCGCGAAGGCGTACGAATCGCCCGTGATCTGGCCCGCGACCCGGCACTCGCGCCGTCGCTCGCCGGGCTGCTGATGCCGCGCGAACTGCCCGACGACGCCGAGGAACTGACGCGGGTGATCGAATCCAGCCTCTCCATCTACGGTCACCCCACCTCCACCGCCCCTATGGGTGCCGCCGACTCGCCTCAGGCCGTCGTCGACTCCCGCGGAGCCGTGCACGGACTCGCCGCCCTGCGTGTTGTGGACGCCTCGATCATCCCGTACGTGCCCTCCAGCGTCACCAACCTCACCACGATCATGCTCGCCGAACGCATCGCCCACCTCGTCTACAACCACTGATAGCCATAGGCTGCCGAGAGGCCGGCCACTCACTTTGATCATTCTGGGGCCGAGCCCCAGGCCCCGCGTTCCTGCACTCACCGCCACTTGCCTAGCTGAACTCGACGGGAGTTCAGCTGGGCAAGCTCGGCTTGGGGCGCGGCGAGCGCCGCATTCGATGGGTGCGGAGATTCGGCGCACTTCACGCAGGCCAGGCCACGTATTCAGACCTCTGGTTGAGGAAACGAGGCTCACGCTACGGATCTGCGTGAGATTCCCCCGGGCCACTCGACATTTCGCACGATGCTGAAACCCTGGACTGATCGACTGATGGAGGCTCCGAACCCGCGTCAGGCTGAATTGCTGCGCCTGGGGCTGCTCTGCAGGAACGGACTGCGGGTCTTCAGGGTCCTCTGGACGGGACTTGTTTCGAGCATGCGGATGGAGTCCAGGGCGCTGAGCCTATCGGCCAGGTAGTCATGCAGTTCACTGGGACTCTTGCACAAGACGAGGCCCACCAGGTTGGTTGGGCCGGTGGTAGAGGCCAGGAAGGCTAGCTCCCTGTGTTGGATCAGGGTGCTCGCTACCTGGTTCAGGTGCGCGGGGGCGACCGACATCCACAGCAGGGCTTGCGTGGTGATGCCGTATACCTCCGCACTGATCTCGACGTCGAAGGTGAGCATGCCGCTGGCCTGCAAGGCAGCGAGTCGGCGCGTAATGGTCGAGGGAGACTGGCCGGTCTCGGAGGCGAGGCCTGTGTAGCTGATGCGGCCGTTATGCTGCAACGCGGCCAGGAGGTGCCAGTCCGCCTGGGTCAGGGATGAGCGGAACTTGGACTCGTCAGCGTCATCTGACGAGTCGAGTGCTCGGCGCAGTTGTTCCTGCTGCTCGTTGGTGAGAGCGGTAGTGTGCCCCTGCCATGCGGTGGGACCGCCTAAATAGGTATGCAGCAGGCGGTGCGCCGACACATCGGCGATGTTGGCCGCACGAGGGATCTCGCGGAACAGCAGCGTATGGTGCGCCGTGGAGCTCATGACGAAGCAGATTTCGGTCCCCCCGGACACGAGCCGCACCCAGGTGGTGTCGTCCCGCCGAGCCAGGCTCTGCGCGACGCTCTGAGCGGTGTTCGGGCTGGCCGTGAGCCTCAGAATCCACTTCCCACCTGACGCTTGCCGCGGGTTCACCACCCCGACAACGCGAAGCGACAGCTCGCTGCTCAGCCGCCCGTAGCGACGGGCGACTGTTTGCGTGGAGACGCCCAGAACCTCGGCGATCCGGCTGAACGGCGCCCGACCGTCGATACGCAGGGCATGAATAATGCAGTGGTCCAATTCATCGACTGCGGGGACCGTTGGCTCAGAGAATTCGCCCACTGGCCGTATAGGGCCAGGGACGCTCAGAACGGTTTGCGGCACCAGTTTCCCCCCTGGTAGCATGAGACATGACCTCGTCAAGGACTTGGCTGTCGGCGACGGCGTTTTTCATCACCAGGGCCCCGGCGAGTTTCGTGCCATGGTGATGGTCAGCCAGTTCTCGTGATCGTCATGCTTTGCCGGATTTGGCGCACGAGCATGGAGTCGCACGATCGTGGTTTGATTACGTGTTCCGTAGCACCAGCCTGCCGGCCTCGAACGCGAGACCCACCGACCTGGCGGTCCGTCAACAGCTGCACTGGTCCGCCGAGTACCGGCACCACGTTCTGGATCGCACCCTCGAGGAGAGGCGCCGCCAGGCCCGCACTGCACGCCTGCCTGGGAACCTCTCCACCCTGCACGACCTGGCATTCCAATGCAGCCGCTGCCACTACACCAGCCCCCCGACCAGCTCATGAACTACTACGGACCATGACCATCACCACGAAGTGGACACCGATAGGTCAAGAGGAACTCGCCGGGGTCCTGACTCATCGCCAGGGCTTGGTCGGCGGAATCCACTAGGTCAATCTAGGAGGCGAGTGTACATGTTCTCGCTCTGCGTGGGTACGGCGGTCTGCCCAGGGACCTGACGATTAATAACTTCGATGTTCTGTGCGGTGGTTGGGTCGTAGGATCCCGGTATGGAGGGGATCGAGGCGGCGCTGGTGGAGAAGTTCGCACGGTTACTGCCGCATCTGGATGAGCGACGCCGGCGTCTGGTACTCGGCGCGGATGCGCGGGCGCTGGGACACGGCGGGATCCGTGTGGTGGCGCGTGCCGCAGGGGTTTCGGAGGACACCGTCTCGCGCGGGGCGGCTGAACTGGACGCAGGGATGTCGCCCTCGGTGCGCGTGCGTCGGCCCGGGGCGGGGCGCAAGCGGCTGCGCGAGCACGACCCCGGCCTGGTAGCCGCGCTCTTGGCGCTGGTGGAGCCCGGGAAGCGCGGAGATCCGGAGTCCCCCTTGCGGTGGACGACCAAGTCGACCCGCAAACTGGCCGCCGAGCTGTCGGCTCAGGGGTACCGCATCGGCGCGGACACCGTGGCCGCCGTGCTGAAGGAGGAGGGCTTCTGCCTGCGGGCGGCCTCGCGGACCATCGAGGGTGCCCGGCATCCCGACCGGGATGCCCAGTTCCGCTACATCAACGACAGGGTCTGCGAGTTCACGCAGGCAGGCGAGCCGGTGATCAGCGTGGACACCAAGAAGGAGGTGCTCGGCGACTACGCGGTGGCCGGTCGCGAGTGGCACCGCGCCGGTCAGCCCGTGCAGGTCCGCGCGCACGACTTCCCGGAGAAGGGCGCGCAGAAGGCGGTGCTCTACGGGATCTACGACCTGGCCGCGGACGCCGGGTGGGTCTCGGTGGGCTGCGACGGGGACACGGCGGCGTTCGCCGTGGCCACCCTGCGCCGCTGGTGGGATGCGGAGGGACGGGCCCGCTACCCGGACGCAACCCGGCTGCTGATCACCGCGGACGCCGGCGGGGCGAACGGCTGCCGGGTGCGGGCCTGGAAGAAGGAGCTCGCCGACTTCACCTGCGCGGCCGGCCTGGAGGTCATGGTCTGCCACTTCCCTCCGGGGACATCGAAGTGGAACAAGATCGAGCACCGCCTGTTCTCCCGGATCAGCACCAACTGGCGCGGCAGGCCGCTCACCAGCCATGAAGTCGTCGTCAACACCATCGGCGCGACCACGACCCGCACCGGGCCCACCGTCCGCGCCGAACTCGACTCCGGCGCCCACCCGACCGGCACCACCGTTCCCGACCACGTCATGGACCGGATCCCCCTGGAGCCGCACGAGTGGCACGGCACCTGGAACTACAGCATCCGACCCGAACCGCTCGGCCCCGAACCGCTCGGCCCCGAACCCCCGAGCTCGTCACCGGAGTTCGGCCGCTTCCCCGCGGGGGACAAGGCCCCCGCATGGCTGCACCATCCCAGCCTGACCGGCATGGAGCCCGCCGCCTGGCAGACTCTGCTCGGCCGCTACCGCGACTACCTGGACGAGCACCCGCCGATCATGATCCCCGGCAGGAAGACCGGCCCCGGCACCGGCAGCCACTGCCTCTCCATCGCCGACCGCCTCCTCGTCTGCGTCCTCAAGACCCGCTGGTCCCTGCCCCAGCCGCCGCTGGCGTCCCTCCTCGGCGTCTCCGAGGCCGTG
Organism: Streptomyces barringtoniae; assembly: GCF_020819595.1. Lineage (GTDB taxonomy): Bacteria > Actinomycetota > Actinomycetes > Streptomycetales > Streptomycetaceae > Streptomyces > Streptomyces barringtoniae. Next base: position 493,392 of record NZ_JAJHNP010000002.1, on the reverse strand, counting down.
ATCGGCGCCGCCGTCCGCGACGTCGGCCGCGACCTCGCGGCTCTCGGGCACACGGTACCCACTGGTGCCATCACCGTGACCACCGCCGAGCAACTCGCCGCCATCGCCGGACACACCCTCGTCCCGGAGAGCACCAAGATCCCGAAGTAATTTTCCGGCAGCTCCCACGGCTCAGCCTGGGAGCGCAGGAACGTGGCCCAACTCGGTCCGTTACGTCGTGGAGCCGGGTCGATACCGTGCCTCTTGAGGATCTCCCAGACGGTGGAGGGCGCCACCGTGATCCCGAGACCGGCCAACTCCCCAGTGATGCGGCAATTGTTGACGGGAAGTCACAGGCCCGCGTGCCGGGCTCGAGGTATCGGAGCCAGGAACGCGGCGAACAACGCCCGATCCGCCCATGTCGGCTTCGTGCGCGCGGCCACGCGATGCTCGAGCAGCGCGACCTGGTGGCGAAGATCTCCGCGTCTTTCCAGGCCGCCGAACGCCGTGAGGGCCGCAGCCACTGTTGGTTCGGCCGCCGCCCGTAGGGTTTCAAGGCTGCTTCACCGAGCCTGAGTCGAGCTTCCTTCGCTGAACTCCGTCGAGTTCAGCGAAGGAAGCGGCGGTGACATGAAGGAATGCGCGGCCTGAGGCTGGGCCCCGGAATAAACGTCGTGATCCATCGTGAAAGCTCGAAGAATTCACGAAGAATCGAGATTCACGAATAACCGAGGTCAGCCGACCGGCGTCTCACTGGTCGCGATGAGCCTGCGGTATTCCTTGGCGTCCAGGACGAGGTTCTCGTCCGACGGGTCGAACATCATGCCGTAGACGGCGTGAAAACCCTGGTAGTCAAGCTGGCAGAACTGCAGCGTTTGAGCGACCGGGGCGAGGTACTCCTCGAGGGTCCGTCGGGCGAGGCCGTCCGCGGCGTAGGTCTCCGGGGTGCTGCCGGCCGTGACGGCCAGCCAAGCCTTCTTGCCGTGCAGCGCGGAGGCGGAACCGTCGAAGGTGAAGGCGAAACCGTACACCAGCACCGCGTCGAACCAGGCCTTGAGCATCGAGGTTACGTTGTACCAGTAGACCGGGAACTGGAGAACAACGGTGTCGTGCTCGCGCAGCAGCTGCTGCTCGCGTGCGACATCGATGTTGAAATCGGGGTAAGCCTCGTAGAGGTCGTGGACGGTGACGTTGTCCAAGTCCCTGATCTCGGCGAGCCGGGTGGCGTTGGCACGGGATTCCGTGAGGTTCGGGTGGGCGACAATGACGAGGGTGCGATTGGTGGTCACTGACTGTTCCTTTTCTCGTGTAGGACGCGAACCCGTGTGCGTCATCACTGTCAATGTTGGCGAGCGGGTCGGCCGTGTCCGCGGTCATGCGTTCTTCTCGAGCGCTTTGAAAGGGCGATCGTTTCGGAACGAGCGGCTGTGTCTCTGTAAGTAAAGGCGGTCGGTGATCCGAGCGGCGTTTGTCACGCAATATTGACGGACTCGTTCCACCGGCGACCGTCCTGGTGGTGGATATTCACGCGCACCCCCGACGTCCCAGGGCTTCGGCACAGTCGGCCGGCGTCCGGTTCGTGACGGTCTGTCGGACTGGGCGGGCCGGGAAGCGTGACAGGCGCGGTCTCCCAGATCATGGAGTTCTCTACGCCCGTGATCCGAGTGGAAGACCGTGCCTGCCTGCGCATTCATCGCCGGCATGAGCCTGTTCGACACCCTCGACGGCACCTTCATGAACTTCGCCTACCAGTGGGCGTTCTCCAACCCCGTCCGCAAGGTGTTCTACAACCTCGCCATCACCGGCCTGTCCATCGCCGTCGCCTTCTTCGTCGGCACCATCGAACTGGTCGGCGTCCTGCACGACAAGCTCGACCTGAACGACGACGTCACCGGCTGGATCGCGGGCCTGAACCTCGACAACGTCGGCTACATCACCGTCGGCCTGTTCGTGCTCGTCTGGGCCGCAGCCATCGCCTACTGGCGCCTGGCCAAGGTCGAGGAACGCTGGAGCGCCCGCGCCGCGGACACCGGCTGACGGCACGGTGGCCGTCGCCGCGACCCCGGCCTGATCAGTTGTGCACGAAGTGGCTGGGTCTGCCGTCGCGTTGAATCAGACGACCCAGCCGGGCCGCCGTCGCCCGGGGCACGAGCGTCCAGGTGCCGTCGGCGCGGTGGAGTGCGGTGGAGTGCCAGGGGGTGGTCCAGGCGTCGGGGGCGTCAAGGAGGCGGATGCCGAATTTCGGCGCGCCGACGGGTTGCGGGTGGATCGAGAGGCGTACGGCGTGGGGGTGGTGTTCGGCGATCAGGTCGCCCCAGGCGCGGCTGCGCTGGATGACGCCGTAGGCGCGTTGCCGGCATTCGCGTTGGAGGGCGGACCGGGTGCCGGTCCAGTCGGCGGTGTCCTCGACGAGGAAGCGCGTGATGCCCCGGTAGAGGGCGAGGGTCTGGTCGTCGGTACGGGCCTCGGCACGCAGAGCGTCCAGGGTGGGGGCGTGGCGGTCGTGGACGTGGGCACGTTTCGTGTCGTGCGGGAGGTCGCCGAGGATGTCGCGGAGGTCGAAGACGGACAGTCCGTCCAGGCCCAGTTGAGCTATCTGTATTCGAAGGTCGTCGGCGTACGCGTCGATGTGGTGGTCGGGGACGTGGATGAGGTCGCCGAATACGTGGCCGTCGGAACAGATGATCACCCGGGCGCCGGGCGGGTAGATCCGCTCGATCTCGGTGCACAGGGTGTTCAGGAACGTCAGGGAGAGGCGTTCGCCCTGGTCGGGGAGGTGACCGAGGACCTTGGCGGGGTTGGGGGACTTACAGGGGAAGGCGGGCAGGGTGAAGACGACCGGGGCGCCCTCGCGTACGAAGTCGGCGATGCGGCGCAGCTGATGGGGGAATGCTTCCGCAGGGGTGGGAACGGGAGCGGGATCGGTCGTGCGGTGATGCGGCAGGAGCAGGTTGAGGATCTCGGTGCCGATGCGGGTGGGGAGGGCGTCCGACGCGGTCGTCAGGGGCATGTCGTTCCTCCTGGAGTACGAGGGCATGTCGACATGGCGCCGTGGCGGGAATGCACGCCAGGCGCCAGTGGTCAGCGGGTGTGGGTCAGCCGAGGCCGGTCCGGCCGGTGTGGCCGGACACGGTCAGCGTTACGTCGGTGTCAGAGGCGTCGGTCGTAGCCGACGGGCAGGCTGTTGGTGCCGCGACCGAGGACGGCGGGGATCCACTCGATGTCCTCGGCCTTGATGGCGAGATGCAGGCCGGGCAGCCGGGTGAGCAGGGTGCCCAGGGCGATCTGGAGTTCGGCGCGGGCGAGGGCGGCGCCGGGGCAGAAGTGGATGCCGTGGCCGAAGGCGAGGTGGGGGTTGGGGGTGCGGTCGAGGTCGAGGGTGTCGGGGGCGGGGAAGCGCCGCGGGTCGCGGTTGGCGGCGCACAGGGACACGATCACGGAGTCGCCGGCCGGGACCTTCGTGCCGTACAGGTCGCTGTCCTTGTCGAAGAAGCGCCAAGTGGTCAGTTCGAAGGCACTGTCGTAACGGAGGAGTTCCTCGACCGCGCGTGGCAGCAGGTCCGGTTCGTCGCGGAGCCGGGCCAGTTGGTCCGGGTTGCGGAAGAGGGCGATCAGGGCCGTGGTGATCTGGTTGGTGACCGGTTCCTGGCCGGCGACGAGGAGCTGGAAGATCATCGAGTCCAGCTCTTCCTGGGACAGTTCGCGGCGGTCGCGTGCCACGACGAGGCGGCTGAGCAGGTCGTCGTCCCAGTGTTCGCGCTTGTGGGCGACGACGTCGGCGATGTAGCTCTGCAGGCCGTGCAGACGCGCCTCGTACAGCGGGCGTCCGGGGTCGGTGGGGCCGACCGGCTGGACGACCTTGCCCCAGTCGCGGTCGAAGCGAGCCGCCAAATCCTGTGGAAGCCCGATGACGTCGGCGAGGACCTGGAAGGGGAAGTGGGCGGCGAAGCCGGTGACGAGGTCGGCGGGGCCGGTTTCGGGCATGGTGTCGATCAGCGCATCCGCCAGTTCTTGGAAGCGGGGGCGCAGGCTCTCGATCCGGCGTGGGGTGAAGGCGTCGGTGACGAAGTGCCGCATGCGCGTGTGCTTGGGCGGGTCCTGGTGGAGGAGGTGGACCTGGAGCTGGGAGTGCTGCGGCTCGGGCATGATCGAGGCCCGGGCGCGCCAGCGGTCGTTGCCGCGGTCGTGGTTCTTGCCCAGCCGCTCGTCGTTCAGCGCGGCGTGGGCGGCGTCGTAGCCGGTGACGAGCCAGGCGTGCACACCGCTGGGGAAGAGGACGCGGTGGACCGGGCCGGCCTCGCGCATCTGCTCGTACAGGGGGTAGGGGTCGGCCTTGTAGGGGCAGCCCATCAGCGGGACCGGGTCGGGCAGGATGTCCGGATCGGTGCCGGGCATCGGTTCCTGGAGGGTCATGCGGAGGCTCCTCAGAGGGCGAGTTCGGGGCGATGGTGGTCCAGCCACAGGGCGAGGTCGACGACGCGTTCGAGGCGCAGGCGGTGGCCCCACTCCAGCCGGTCGGGCGGCGTGTCGAGGCAGGGCTTGATCCGGGTCTTGTCGGCCAGCGCGCGGACCTGTTCGATGGCGAGCGCGTCGCGAGCCATCGCCTGCAGGCCGCGGTTGTAGTCGGGGTGGTGGGTCGCCGGGTAGTGGTTCTTGGGCCGGTACAGCACCGAGTCCGGGGCAAGGCCGGTGCCGACAGCGCGCAACAGACTCTTCTCCCGGCCGTCGAAGCTCTTCAGCGCCCAGGGCGTGGAGAAGGCGTACTCAACGAGCCGGTGGTCGCAGTACGGCACGCGCACCTCCAGCCCCTGGGCCATGCTCAGCCGGTCCTTGCGGTGCAGGAGCTGGCGCAGCCAGCGGGTGAGGGACAGGTGCTGCATCTCGCGCTGCCGGTGCTCGGCGGGACTCTCACCGTCCAGGTGCGGTACGGCGGCCAACGCGCTGCGGTAGGTGTCGTCACGGAATTCGCCGATGCGCAGGTCGAGTTCGGGGTTGAGCGGCATCGCGGCCTCGTCGCCCGTCACCAGCAGCCAGGGGAAGGTCTCGGCCGCCAGAGCCTTCGGATTGTGGAACCACGGATAGCCGCCAAACACCTCGTCGGCCGCCTCGCCGGACAGGGCGACGGTGGAGTGCCGCCGTATCTCGCCGAACAGCAGATAGAGAGAGGTGTCCATGTCGCCCACCCCGATCGGCGAGTCCCGGGCCACGACGACCGCCTTGCGGTGCTCGGGGTCGAGCAGGGCTCGCGGGTCGAGGACGACGGTGCTGTGGTCGCTGCCGATGAAGGCGCCGGCCTCGGTGGCGTACGGGGTGTCGTGGCCGGTGCGCAGGACGTCGCCCGTGAACTGATCCGCCTGGTCGCTGTAGTCGACGGCGTACGAGCGGATCCTCGCCTCCGTCCCCTCCCGCAGTCGTAGTTCGTCGGCGAGCAGCGCGGTCAGGACGGTGGAGTCGATGCCGCCGGAGAGCAGGCTGCACAGCGGGACGTCGGCCTCCAGTTGGCTGCGGGACGCCGCGCCGACCAGCGCACGGATCTGCTCCACCGTCGTTTCCCGGTCGTCGGCGTGGTCCCTGGCCTCGAGCTGCCAGTAGCGGCGTTCGCGGATGCCGTCGCGGTCCAGGACGAGCAGCCCGCCGGGTTCGACCTCCCGTACCCCGGACCAGACGGTCGGCCCGGTGTTGAACAGCAGGCTGTACGCCTCCCGCAGCCCGTCGGCGTCCACGCGGGGCTGGATCTCGGGGTGGGCGAACAGGGCCTTGGGTTCGGAGGCGAAGGCCAGGCCGCCGTCGACGGCGGCCCAGAACAGCGGCTTCACGCCGAGCCGGTCACGCACCAGCAGCAGCCGTTGCGCCCGCTCGTCCCAGGCGGCGAAGGCGAACATGCCCTCCAGGTGCTCGGCCACTGCCTCGCCCCATTCGGCGAAGGCCCGCAGTACCACCTCGGTGTCGCTGCGCGTGCGGAACACATGGCCCCGGCCACGCAGCTCGGCCCGGAGTGCGTGGTGGTTGTAGACCTCGCCGCTGTAGGTGAGCACGATGTCCGGCTGCTCGGGGCGATCGGGCATCGGCTGTACGCCACCCTCGAGGTCGATGACGGCCAGGCGGCGATGACCGATCGCTGCGCGTTCGCCGAGCCAGATACCTCCGGCGTCGGGGCCGCGGGGCGTGAGGGTGGCGGTCATGGCCTCGATGACCGGGGCCTGGGTGCGGGCGTCGTGGTGGAAGCTCGCCCAGCCGGTGATTCCGCACATACGGGTGACTCCTTGGTCAACGATGGGCGGCGGAAGCCGCGTCGGTGGTCTTCTCCGGCCCAGCGGCCGGGCGTCGGGCGGGAAGTGCCAGCAGAGGTACGGCGAGGCAAGCGGCGGTGGCGGCCACGGCGAGTCCGGCGTGCACGCCGTTGGCAGCTCCGGCAAAGCCCCAGGCGGCGGTGGCCAGGGCTGGGCCCAGGGTGAAGCCGAGGCTGCGGGCGAGCTGGACGGTCGAGCCGACGGTCGCGGTCCGCTCCGGCGGGGCGGCACCCATGACCAGGGCCTGGGTCGGGCCGCCGTTCAGTCCCATGCCGATGCCGGCCAGCGCCAGCCGCCAGGCGACGTCCAGCGGTGGCCAGTCGCCGCCCAGCGGAACGAGGAGGACCAGGCCGGCGGCGGTGAGCGCGGCGCCGGTGACCGCTGTCGGGCGGGCGCCATACCGGTCGGCGAGGCGTCCGCCCAGCGGTCCGGCCAGGCCCATACCGAGCGGGAAGGCGAGCACGGTGAGCCCGGTGGTCGTGGCGCTGACGCCGTCGTCGCGCTGGAGGTTCAGGGCGACGACGTAGTGCATGGCGGCGAAGCCGGCCGCCAGCGCCAGTACCGCCCCGTGTGCCCGGAACAGTCCCGCGACACCCAGCACGCCGGTCACCGGACGGCCGCCCGGACCACGCAGCCACCACCACAACGGCGGGACTGCTGCGAGCGCGAGTACCAGCCACGCCGGATGGCCCGAGGCCAGGGTCAGCGCCAGCAGCAGCGCCGCCACACCGGCGGCCACCAGGAGAGCGTCTGCTGCCGAGCGCCGATCGGGCCGGCGCAGGGCGCCGTCCGGCGGCATCGCGCGCCAGGCCACCACCAGGGCGAGGACACAGAAGGGGATCTTGACGAGGAAGACGGCGTGCCAGCCCAGATGGTCCAGGAGCAGCCCGCCCACGGCCGGCCCGGTCACCGCCCCCAGCGGGCCCAGGGTCGCGGGCACGCTCATCGCCCGCCCTCGCTTTTCGGGCCGTACGGAGCGGAGCGCGAGGACCGGCATCAGTACGAACAGCGCCGCGCCGAACGCGCCCTGCGCAATGCGGGCGGCGATCAGCCAGGCGGCCCAGGGAGCGGCGGCCGCCAGCGCGCTGCACATGGCGAAGCCGGCGGTCGCGGCGAGTACGGCGGAGCGCATCCCCACGCCGTCCAGCCAGCGTCCGACGGGCAACAGCAGTGCGACGACGGAAAGCTGGTATCCGAGCACGGCCCACTGAGCGGTCGGAGCCGAGACGTGTAGGCCATCGGCGATGTCCGCGAGCGCCACGTTGACGATGTTCATGTCGAGCATCGCCACGAACGAGAGCATGCCCGCCACGGCCACCAGCAGCCAGCGGTCCTCGCCGGCAGAGCCGTCGGGTATGTGCCCGGGCTGTTCCGAACCGGGTCTGTGGTCTGTCACCTTTCCGCCCCTCACCTTCGTGGGCGGGCTGCCGGAAGGCAGCCTCGTCCCACATGTCGGGAGGGATCGCACGTGAGTTCCCGGACCTGTCCCAAAAAATGTGGCGGGAGGGCTGGAAGTAGCCCCGTCGGCCAGTTGAGCCCCACGAGGAGCATCGGAATCAGCTTGCTCACGGCGGAACTTCAGGCTCCGCTCATCCGACTACTGAGGTGACGGCGACGGCTTGAACATCCGCGTTCGCGCGACCGTACGTCACGCCGAACCCCCCATAAGCTTCCAGGAGTTGCGCCATGGCCCAGAAGCAGTACCACGTCACCGGAATGAGCTGCGAGCACTGCGCGGCGAGCATCAGGGAAGAGGTCTCCGAGGTACCCGGGGTGAGCGAGGTCGTGGTCGACCTCTCCGCCAACGCCGTCACCGTGCACGGCACGGACCTCGACGACGAACGGCTGCGCGCCGCGATCGTCGAGGCCGGTTACGGCGTCACGGACTCGGTGGCCGCCTGACCGGAACCCGGAGAGCAGGAAGGACGGCACCACCCCCGCCGTCCTTCCCCACCGTGTTCACGCGCCGGTGTGCGTCTCCACTGCCACAGCCGGCTCCGCGTCGGCGGGTGCCCGGTGGTCGAAGGCGATCAAGGGATCCCCGGTGAGGGGGTGGTCGACCACGGCCGCCCGCACCCCGAAGACCTCCGCCAGCAGGGCGGGCGTGAGGACCTCGCGCGGCGGGCCGGAGGCGACGACGGATCCGGCGTGCAGCACGTGGAGGCGGTCGCAGACGGAGGCAGCCGCGTTGAGGTCGTGCAGCGACACCAGCGTGGTACGGCGCTGGGCGCGCAGCAGGGCGAGAAGTTCGACCTGGTGGCGGATGTCGAGGTGGTTGGTCGGTTCGTCGAGGACCAGGACGTCGGGGTCCTGGGCGAAGGCCCTGGCGAGCAGGACGCGTTGGCGTTCCCCTCCGGACAGGGCTGTGAACCGGCGCCCCGCCTGTTCGTCCATGCCGACGTCGGCCAAGGCGCGGGCGACGATGTCCCGGTCGGCGGCGTCCTCACCGGAGAAGGCTCGTTTGTAGGGGGTTCGGCCCATGCCGACGACCTCGCGCACGGTCAGCTCGAAGTCGCTCCCCCGCTCCTGCGGGAGCGCGGCCACGTGCCGCGCCGACTCGACCGGGCTCAGCTCGCGCAGGTCGGTACCGGCCAGAAATACTCGCCCGGCGGTGGGCTTCAGGTGCCGGTAGACGGTGCGCAGGAGCGTGGACTTGCCGCTGCCGTTGGGCCCGACCAGGCCGGTGATCTCGCCCTCGGCGGCGATCAGGTGTGCACCCGCGACGACCGTACGGCCGGCGTAGGCGACGTGCAGGTCCTCGATGTCGATCCTCAACTGCCGCTCCCCAGGCGCCGGTCCAGCAGATACAGCAGGGCCGGAGCCCCGAGCAGCGAAGTGACCACGCCCACCGGCAGCTCCTGCGTGTCCATGGCCGTACGGCAGACGATGTCGACCACCACCAGCAGCACCGCCCCGAACAGAGCCGAGACCGGCAACAGGCGCCGGTGGTCACCGCCGACGACCAGGCGGCAGACGTGCGGCACCATCAGGGCGACGAAGGCGATCGCGCCGGAGACGGCGACCAGGACGCCGGTCAGCACGCTGGTGACGGTGAACAGTTCGCGGCGCAGCCGGGTGACGTCGATGCCGAGACCGGCCGCGGTCTCGTCGCCCATCAGCAGGGCGTTCAGGCCCCGGGCGCGCGCCTGCAGCCACAGCAGAGCGACGGGCACGGCGACGGCGGGGACCGCGAGCATCTGCCAGTTCGCTCCGCTGAGGCTGCCCATGAGCCAGAACAGCACGCTGTGGGTCTGCTGCTCGTCCCCGGCCTGCAACACCAGGTAGCTGGTGAAGCCGGACAGGAACTGGCCGATCGCCACTCCGGCCAGCACCAGTCGCAGCGGTGCGAAGCCCCCGCCGCGCCGGGCCACCGCCCACACCAGCGCGAAGGTGGCCAGCGCACCGGCGAAGGCCGCGCCGGACAGGCCCAGGCCGAGAGCCCCGCCCGCCCCGGCACCGAGCACGATCGCGGCGACCGCCCCGAGGGAGGCACCGTTGGAGATCCCCAGCAGGTACGGGTCCGCCAGCGGGTTGCGCACCAGCGCCTGTACGGCCGTACCGACGAGACCGAGTCCGGCGCCGACCAGAGCGGCGAGCAGGGCGCGCGGAACGCGAAGTTGCCAGATGATCAGGTCGTTCGTGCCGGGCCGCGGCGCCTCACCGGACAGTCTTCGCCGCACCACGCCCCACACCTCGCCGGGCGGGATCGACGTCGAGCCCCAGGCCACCGCGGCCGTCAGCGCGGCCAGCAACACCACTGCGAGGACCACCGCCAGTGGTGTCGCGGGCAGACTGCACTCTTCCGAAGCTGAGGCTTTTGGGCGCTCCAGCGTGGAGGTCATGGTCAGCCGACCTTGCCCGGGTAGAGGGCCTTGGCGATCTCCTCGACCGTATCGGCGTTCTCGACTCCCGCGATGGTCGTCTGCTCGGAGCCGACGCGCAGGAGGTGGCCTTCCTCCACTGCCTTGAGGCCCTTGGTCGCCGGATTGGACTTCAGCCACTGCTCGGCCTCGTCGAACGCCTTCTTGTTCGCCGCCTCGCTGCCCCGGTCGCGGACCCCCAGCTGGATCCAGTCCGGGTTCTTGGCGATCACGTCCTCCCAGCCGACCTGCTTGTAGTCGCCGTCGCAGTCGGCGAAGACGTTGCGGGCGCCGGCCAGGGTGATCACCGCGTTGGCGACCTGGCGGTTGCAGGTGACGGAGGGCTGCTTGGTGCCGGCGTCGTAGTCGAAGAAGAAGTACGTCGGCCGCTTGTTCTCCGCCGTACCTCCGACCGCCTTCCGGACAGCGCCGATCTTCTCCTTCATCCCGGCGACGAGTTCCTTCGCCCGCGCGCTGGTGCCGGTGACCGCGCCGAGAGAGGTGATGTCGGCCTCCACCGCGGACAGGTCGGTCACCGGGCTCTTGCTCTGTGCCGCGCACGCGGTGGACTTCAGGTAGATGTGCTTGATCCCGGCGGCCTTGAACTCCTCCGCCGTGGGCGCATCCCCCATTCCTCCGCCGCCCATGCTGCCCATGGAGGTGAAGGTGTCGATGTACAGGTCGGCGCCGGAGCCGAGCAGTTTCTCCTTGGGGATGACGCTCTGGCTGAGCACCTTCACCTTCTGCGCCTGCGCGTCGAGCGTGCCGGGCAAGGTGCCCTTGCCCGGCGGGAAGCCGGTGCCGATCACCTTGTCGCCGGCGCCGAGGCGCAGCAGCAGTTCGAGGCTGGAGGCGTTGCTGGTGACGATCTTCTTCGGAGCGGCTGCGAACGTGGTCTTGGCGCCCATGCAGTCGGTGACGGACACCGGGTAGGCGCCCGAGACGGTGTCCTCGGCCTTCCCCGCGCCCTCGCTCCCCGTGCTCTTCTCCCCGCCGCCGCAGCCCGCCGCCAGCAGGCCGCCGAGCACAACGGCCGCCGCAGAGCCCCACACACGAGAACGCATCGAACAACTCCCGGATCCACTCGGTACGCGGGCGAACCTCCGTCACCCGCTCCAGAAGTCGGAGCGAACGCCACGCGAGTTCCCGTGAGTTCCCGGAAAGTTGGCGACGCGAAGCAGGAGAACCGTTCCCAGATGCTGACGAGGGTGTCGGTGCCGGGGTTTTCCCGGTCGGCACCGACACCCTCCCTGAGCATCAGGCCGCCGGCACGACGGGCCTCTCCGCCTCATCGAGCAGATCCATCAGGGTCGCCCGGGCGCGGGCCACGCGGGAGCGGACCGTGCCGACCGGGCAGTCGCTGACCTCGGCGGCCTCCGCATAGGGCAAGCCCAGCAGCTGCGTGAGGATGAACGCCTCCCGCCGGTCATCGGGCAGCGAAGCCAGCAGATCGAGCAGTGCGATGCCGTCGTCGAAACCGGGCAGATCGCACGACTGAGCCAGCTCAATGGCCGCACACCAGTTGCCGGCGCCATGCCCATGGAGCCCATGCCGCTCACGTCCACCGGGGCCGAACCGCCGGATGCCGACTGCGCGTAGGAGAACGCCTCGTGCAGCCCGGCCTGGGCGGCGACCACGGCCGTCACGATCAACGGCAGCCCGCGCTCACGCCCCGCCAGACACCAGCCGCCGGCACCGGTCACGGCCCCGCCCGCGGCCAGCGCCCACGCGGGCACGTCGGCGCCGGACATCAGGACGTGGCCCAGGGCGGCGAGTAGCACGCACATGGCCGCGAACACCGCGGCCCGTACCGTGCGAGCACACCACCCTGCTGTCATGGCGCCTCATCCTCGCATCCGGGCTTCGGCCGTCATGCGTGGGTACGGAAATCCACCGGGCACCACACTCACTACCCAGCCTGTGATCCAGACCACGACGCCACGCCGGAACTGACGAGGGTTCCTACCCGACATCTTTCTGGGAAGCACTTTCAGGCCGCGGATTTCCTGCAACAGCAAAACCGTCAGGGCCGAACTGCCCCCGGAGGCAGCTGATCAGGAGACTCCGTCGCCGGAGCGGATCACCACCGTGATCGTCCTGACCGGTGCGCTGCGCTCGAAGTGCAGCGTGAACGGCACCAGGTCACCCGCCTGCCACCCCGCCCGCGCCCGCAGGGTCAGGTCCATGCCCTGCGGAGACATGGACAGCTCACCACCGGCAGGGACGGTCACCGAGTTCACGTCGGCCTTGTACGCGGCCCCACTGTCGGTGGTGCGGTGACGGCTCAGGGTGATCTCTCCGCGCGTGTCGGTGGACGTCACCTTCACCAGCCGGTCGTCCGCGCCGCCGAGGTTGGAGACGTCGAAGAACGCCGCGGTCTCCGTACTGCCGCCGTAGGGCAGGAACACCCGCCCGGACGTGACGGCGATCCGCGCCGGGCTGCCCGCCTTCCCGGCTCCGACCCAGGTGGTCAGGCCGCCCAGGGCGAGACTGCACGCGGCCACGGGCACGGCCGCGGCGAGCAGTGTGTCGGTCAGCCGGCGGCGCGACGGCCGCCAGGGGTTCTGCTCGGTCATCGGGTACGCCTCCGGGCGGGCGTGGGCTGCCAGGCGCGCAGCCGCAGGCTGTTGCCGACCACCAGCAGCGAGCTCGCCGACATGGCAGCCGCGGCGAGCATCGGGTTGAGCAGGCCGACCATGGCGAGCGGCACGGTGACGACGTTGTAGCCGAACGCCCACACCAGGTTGGAGCGGATGGTGCCCAGCGTGCGCCGGGCCAGCCGGACCGCATCCGCGAGGGCCTCGATGTCGCCGCGCACCAGCGTCACGTCGGCCGCCCCGATGGCCACGTCGGTACCGCTGCCCATGGCGATGCCGAGGTCGGCACCGGCGAGGGCGGCGGCGTCGTTGACACCGTCGCCGATCACCGCGACCCGGTAGCCCTGCTCCTGCAAGTCCCGTACGAGGTCGGCCTTGCCCTCGGGGGTGCAGCGGGCGTGCACCTCGTCGATGCCCAGGGCCGACGCCACGGCCTGCGCGGGCGCTTCCCGGTCACCTGTGGCGAGCACCGGTCGGACGCCGAGCCGCCGCAGGCGGTCCACGGCACGGTAGCTTCCGGGGCGTACGACGTCCCCTACCTCGATCAGGGCCTCGGCCACCCCGTCGACGCGGACCAGGACGGGTGTGTGGGCGGCGGCCTCGGCCCTGGACATGGCGTCCGCGAGGGTCGTGGGCAAGTCATCGTCCGGCACGAGGACTTCGACCAGACGGCCTTCGCCCCGTCCGCGCACGCCCTGCCCCGGTGTGGCGCCGAACTCGGTCACGTCCGGCGGCGGCTGTCCCTGCGCGGCCCGCCCGGCATACGCGGCGATGGCTCGGCCCAGCGGGTGCTCCGAGCCCCGCTCGACCGCGCCCGCCAGCCGCAACACCGCCTCCTTCCCGAGCCCGCCGGGCACGGCGGTCACCCGGGCGACGCTCATATGGCCGGACGTGAGGGTGCCGGTCTTGTCCAATACGACCGCGTCGATGTGCTGCAGCCCCTCCAGAGCCTGCGGTCCACTGACCAGAACGCCCAGCTGAGCGCCCCGGCCGGTCGCGGCCATCAGCGCGGTCGGGGTCGCCAGGCCGAGTGCGCAGGGACAGGCGACGACGAGGACCGCCACGCACGCGGTGACGGCCGCCTGCGGATCGGCTCCCGCACCGAGCCAGAAGCCGAGCGCCGTGACGGCCAGCGCCAGCACGACGGGTACGAAGACACCGGCCACCGAATCGGCCAGCCGCTGCGCCCGCGCCTTGCCCGCCTGCGCCTCGGTGACCAGGCGGGTGATCCGGGCGAGCTGGGTGTCGGCGCCGACTGCGGTGGCCCGGACGAGCAACAGGCCGCCGGCGTTGACGGCCCCGCCGGCCACGGCCGAACCCGTACCCACTTCAACCGGCTCGCTCTCACCGGTGACCAGGGACAGGTCCACGGCCGAGGCGCCCTCCACGACCTCGCCGTCGGTGGCGACCCTCTCTCCGGGCCGTACGACGAAGACCTGTCCGGCACCCAACTGCTCGATGGGAACCAGCCGTTCGGTGCCGTCCTCGCGTACGGAGACTTCCTTGGCAGCGAGCTGGGCGAGCGACCTCAGCGCCGCCCCCGTCCCGCGCCGGGCCCGCGCTTCCAGGAAACGGCCGGCCAGGACGAACAGCGGTACGCCCACAGCCGCTTCGAGGTAGATGTGCGCGGCGCCCTCCGAGGCCGAGGGCACGAGGGTGAACGGCATCCGCATCCCTGGCTCACCGGCACCGCCGAGAAAGAGCGCGTACGCCGACCAGGAGAAAGAGGCCACCACCCCCAGCGACACCAGGGTGTCCATGGTCGCCGCCGAGTGCCGCAGCCCGCGCACCGCCCGCACATGGAACGGCCAGGCTCCCCACACCGCGACGGGCGCCGCGAGCATGAAGCACAGCCACTGCCAGTTCCGGAACTGAAGACCGGGCACCATCGACAGCACCAGCACCGGCAGCGCGAGCAGCGCGGTGATCACCAGCCGGTCGCGCTCCTGCCGGGCGCCCTCGCCCTCGGCGGCGTCCCCGCGCTTCTGCTTCTTGGGCGGCTCGGGCAGGGCAGCCGTATAGCCCGCCTTCTCGACGGCCGCGACGAGTTCCGCCGGACTGATCTCCGCCGGATGACTCACCCGGGCCCGCCCGGTGGCCAGATTGACGGTCGCCGTGACCCCGTCCAGCTTGCCGAGCTTCTTCTCGACCCGCCTCACGCAGGCAGCACAGGTCATACCGCCGACGGTCAGGTCGGTCGTGACGAGGGTGCCCACGGGTTCCGCTCCCATCAGTGGCCTCCCCCGTGCATGTCACCCATGTCGTCCGTGCCTCCGCCTGCACTGCCGTCGCCGCCAGGCCGTACGCCGGTGCCGTGCATACCGGGAGCGACGGGTCCGGCGGCGGAACCGACGGCGTAGGACACCGCGAACATCAGCGCCAGCAGGAGAAGGAACCCGCACAGGGCAGGGGGTGGGACCAGCTTCCGCAGTACCGCACCCGCGTTGGAGGAGGATTGCCGGGATTCGTCCATCAACCGCGTCTCCGATCACGTCGTACGGCGCCGGTCGGATCGAGCCGTACCGCTTCAGGAGTCGGGCCACCGGACGCCCGAGTTCCGGAGCACACCTATGGCGCACATCACATAACCAACAACCGTGCTCTGGCGTCGCGCGTCGAAAGACGGGTGCCCTGCCGACGGTTTCCGGGTTCCGGCTGTCGGCAGGGCACCTGCGCTATTCGGCCCGGGATCCCGTGGAGCGGCCGCGCAGGACGGCGAACACAGCCGCTGTCAGGCCCAGCACGCCCACGACCAGCCCGCCGACGCCGAGGCCCCGGGCGGTCGAGTCGCTGCTCGAAGCGGTCGACTTGGCGATCGCGGAGCTCTTCGAGTTCGCCGGCGAGGCGGTCGAGGTGCTGCCGCTCTCGTCCGCGCCCTTGGCGGTGAGCTTGAGCACGGGCGCCGGGTTCTCCGGCTCCTGGCCGCCCTGTGCCTCCTCGATCCAGCGGACGATCTTGCCGTCGGAGTACGTCTGCAAGGTCTTGAAGGTCAGCTGGTCGGTGTCATCGGGCAGCTGCCCGAAGGCCACGTTGAAGTCCTCGTACTGACCCGGCGCGATCTTTCCGCCGCTGAAGGTGATCTCGGAGGCGGCGTCGGTGATGGTGCCGTCGTCGGTCTTGACGGGCGTCTTGAGCTTGGTGTTGGTGACCTGGGCGGTCCAGCCGTCCTGCGGGTGGACCAGCACGCCGAGCACGGGGTGGTCGGTAGGCAGGAAGACCTGGACCTTGGTGGTGGAGGCCGTGTCCTCCTCGTTCGGGACACGGAAGGTCAGCACGCCGTCGGTGGCGCCCTTGGCATAGCTGTCGGGGTGGACGGTGACGTGCGCCGAGGCCACGCCCGCGGCAGCGAGAAGTCCGGCGGCGGTCAGGGCCGTGACGGCGCCGGCGCGGCGCAGGATGGTGCGGGTCCTGGACATGAGATGAGGGATCTCCGTACGGAAGAAGGGATGTCGGGTTCAGATCGCGTACGACAGCGCGTACGACATCCCGGGCGGCGGCCCTCGTCGGTGAACGGCGTACCTCAGCCGCACCTGCCGCAACGCCCACGGCTCACCGGCGGCCCGACGCACCAGCCCTGGACCGGCCGGTGCGCTCCACGCACCGCCGGCCACCTGCCACCAGGCGGCAAGCCCCGGCACGAACGCGACCGCCCACCGCAGCAGTGACCACAGTGCCACCTCACCGCGCCGCAGCCACCAGGTCAGCAGCAGGGCCGCCCCGGCATGCGCGGCGGTGGCGTGCGGTGTCAGTGCATGGGGTGCTTGGACCATCCGCATGCCGTGCATGACCATCGCGGCGTGATGGGGCTCGGCGGCGTGGAAGACCATGTGCAACCCGCCCTGGGCGGCCAGAGTCCCCGTGCCGATGGCGGCCAGCGACCGCTCACGGCCACCCAGCAGACAGCCGACCGCGAAGACCGGCACGAACCCAGCGGCCTGCACCCACACCGGCGGCGCCATGCCGGTGGCCATGGCATGCCCTCCGGCAGCGAGCAGCACGCACAGCACGGCGAACACCGCCGCGCGCACGCTCCGCACAGCCAGGGACACACTCACGGCACATGATGCTGCCACGCGCCCAAAGGATCTCTCCCCCGGCCCAGGCACACGCATCACCGCCCACGGACTCATACCTGGTCGACCTGCCTCCTCCTTACAAGTCGGACGGGGGTGCCGTTCAGTTCCCAGCCACCTTGGCGAAATCGAAGCACCGGTAGCGCTCCAAGGAGCACGGGCGCACACCCGCCGCCTCCGCGCCCCCTGCACACGACGGGGTCGCGCATCCTCCGCATCCGCGCCGGGTATCCCCGGGGCAGTCCCCAGCGGCCACCCACCGGTGCGTCCGTTCCATCAGTTCCGTCCGGACACCGGAGTGCCGCAAACCCCATGCCACGGAGGTGGATCAGCATGACCGACACGAGCGGGCTTGAACCCGTCGCCACGTTCTGCGGCGAGTGCGACTGCGGCTGTCCCCAGCTGTTCGTCGACCCGGCCGCCCCCACCGACCGCCGCATCGTCCTGACCGACGACTTCGGTCAGCAGGTCCAGATGAGCGCCGACCAGTTCTCCTCGATCGTCGCCGACGCCAAGGCAGGCAAGCTGGACGGCATCGCCTGACCGACCGCCGCAGGCAACGCGAAGGCGGCCCGCACGGGCGACTCCCTGCTCCCGTCGCTGCGCGACGCCGGGCCGCCCGACCCTCGCGACCGACCCGGGGTTCCACATCACACCAACACCACGGAACTCACCGTTCCGATCAGCCGACAGCTGACGTGACACCCGTACGCCCCAGGAGCAGCCGCCATGTCCGTCCAACCGCCCACCACCGCCCCACCCCGCACCGCCGGCGATGCCGGTGAGCCGGCCCTGGGCCCCGCTTCTGCGGCGGCTCCCCCGGCCCTGCGCGCGCTACGCCCGCTGGTGCTGCGCCTGCACTTCTACGCGGGCGTGTTCGTCGCGCCGTTCCTGCTCGTCGCGGCGGTCACCGGACTGCTGTACGCGGGCTCGTTCCAGGCCGAGGAGATCGTGTACGCCCACGAACTGACCGTCCCGGTCGGCGACCACGAGCTGCCGATCTCCCAGCAGGTGGCCGCCGCCAGCAAGGCCCACCCCGAGGGCACCATCTCCGCCGTGCGGCCGTCACCGCAGCCTGATGCGACCACACGCGTACCGCTGTCCGGGGTGAAGGGCACAGCCGCCGACCACACGCTCGCCGTGTTCGTGGACCCCTACACCGGCAAGGTGCGCGGCGCGATGGAGCAGTACGGCTCCACCGGCGCCCTGCCGCTGCGCACCTGGATCGACGAGCTGCACCGCGACCTGCACCTGGGCGATACCGGCCGCCTGTACAGCGAGTTCGCCGCGAGCTGGCTTTGGGTGATCACGGGTGGGGGGCTGGTGCTGTGGTTCGGCCGGCGCCGCGCCCGCCGCAAGGTGCGCGGCGCCACGGGGCGGCGGCGCTCCCTGACCCTGCACGGCACGGTGGGCGTGTGGGCGGCCGGCGGCCTGTTCTTCCTGTCGGCGACCGGCCTGACCTGGTCGACGTACGCCGGAGCGAACATCGGCGACCTCCGCGAGGCCCTCGGCCAGTCCACGCCGTCCGTCGCCGCGACGGTGAGCAGCGCGCACGAGGGACACGGCTCCATGGCGGGCATGGACATGAACGGCATGGACATGGGCTCGCGCTCCGGCGCACGGTCCGACGTGGGTCTCGACGCCGTCCTGAAGACGGCCCGCGCCGAGGGCCTGTCCGACCCGGTCGAAATCGTGCCGCCCGCGGACTCCTCCTCCGCCTATGTGGTACGGCAGATCCAGCGCAGCTGGCCGGAGAAGCAGGACTCGATCGCCGTCGACCCGGCCACCGGCAAGGTCACCGACGTCCTGCGCTTCTCCGACTACCCGGTGCTGGCCAAACTGACCCGGTGGGGCATCGACGCCCACACCGGTACCCTGTTCGGCCTCGTGAACCGGATCGCGCTGGCCGGCCTCGCCCTGGCCCTGATCCTCCTCATTCTCTGGGGCTACCGCATGTGGTGGCAGCGCGGCCGCGACTCCGCCTTCGGGCGCCCGATTCCCCGCGGCGCCTGGCGGCAGGTGCCGGTGTACGTGCTGGTGGCCTGCGTCGCGGTGGTCGCCGTCGTCGGCTATTGCGTCCCGCTGCTCGGGATCCCGCTCGCCGGCTTCCTCGCGGTGGACATCGTCCTCGGCTGGGTCACACGCCGGCGTCCCGGGCACGCACACGTCTGAACCGATCGGCCGCACCTGCGCGGGGCGTTGCACGACGCCTGCCGCGATCGCCTGCGGCCGCGGGTCTCGTCATGCTTCTCCCCGCTCTCGTCATGCTTCTCGGGACGCGCAGTGTTCGAGCAGCGCGGCCATCGGGCCCTCGACGAGCCGGTAGCGCACGATTCGGCCGTCCTTCTCGCCGTGGACGATGCCTGCGGTTCGCAGCAGGCGCAGGGCCTGGGACACGGCGGTGTCCCTCATGCCGGTGACGACGGCGAGGTCGGAGACGGCGATGGGACCGGCCTCGTGAAGGGCGAGCAGCAGGGACAGGCGCCCGGGATCCGAGAGCAGAGAGAAGCGGTCGGCCCAGGCCCGTACGCGCTCGGGCTCGCCGACGGCGGCGATGGCGTCGCAGACCCGATGGCCGTCGATGGTGCGCTGCCCGGCGCGTTCCGCGGGGACGAGATGCATGGTCCCATCATCGCAGTCCGCGAAATCCCGCCTCAATACCTGCACAATTATGCAGCCTTGCAGCCTCGACCTCCGGCCTTCTAGGGTGAGCGGGCCGTGGTGTTCGGGAAGACCGGTGACAGTCCCTCAGGGACTCAGTCCGGAGCGGCCCTCGCCACTGTGATCGGGGAGCTCCCGCCCCATGCAATGCCACTGGCCTCGCGGCCGGGAAGGCAGGGGCGGGCGCGATGACCCGTCAGCCAGGAGACCGGCCACGGCAGCACGAAGCTGATCCACGAGGTGCTGGAGCGTGACCGTATGACCATGCCCGAAGGCGTGCCACCCCGGCCAGATGTTCCCCCTCGGCTTCGTCTTCGGCATCGGTTTCGACACCTCGACCGAGGTTCTGCTCCTCGCCCTGGCCGGCAACGGCGCCGCCGCCGGCCTCCCCTGGTACGCGGTCCTGTGCCTGCCCCTCCTCTTCGCCGCCGGCATGAGTCTCTTCGACACCCTCGACGGCACCTTCATGAACTTCGCCTACCAGTGGGCGTTCTCCAACCCCGTCCGCAAGGTGTTCTACAACCTCACCATCACCGGCCTGTCCATCGCCGTCGCCTTCTTCGTCGGCACCATCGAACTGGTCGGCGTCCTGCACGACAAGCTCGACCTGAACGACGACGTCACCGGCTGGATCGCGGGCCTGAACCTCGACAACGTCGGCTACATCATCGTCGGCCTGTTCGTGCTCGTCTGGGCCGCAGCCATCGCCTACTGGCGCCTGGCCAAGGTCGAGGAACGCTGGAGCATCCACATCGCCGACGCCGGCTGACGACGCCACTGCGGAAGGCGGGCGGGCTCTGCCTGGACGAAGTCGAGGAAGGGAACCCACTCGTCCAGCGGGTAGCGCACACGGACGATGGAATCGCTGCGGCGATGAGAGCAGTGAGCATGAACAGGTAATGATGGCCCGGGACCGGCATTTCATGCGGCGCGCGGAGCCGACGGCGGTACTGTGCCAGGCAGGCCCCCTTACGGCACAGGACGTCCACCAAAATCGCCGCGCATTACAAGACGGTTCAGGGGTTCACGCTCGGCTCATGTGGTGAGTCAACGGTAGCCGACAGGGGCTGCGGCGAGGCCGAAGTCGCAGGTGCTGGCGTGGCGTGAGGGTCTGGCCTTGATGGGTGCTGTCGGTGGAATACCAGCGTTTCCCCGTAGGCGGCGAGCGCGAAGAACGACAGCGCGATGATCCGCAACGCGGTCTTCTCCCGGGCCTCGCGCACCGCGTGCTCGCGGGCGGAGAACTGGCAGGCGACGGTGGCGGCCGAGGAGACCTCGATGACGGAGTCGAGGCCGAAGCCGATCAGCGCGGCGGACGAAGCCAGGGTCCCGGCCGTGAGGGCGACCGCCACCTCGACGGCGTTGCCAGGTGATGGTCGCGGCAACCAGCCGCCGTATCCGCCTGGCAAGCGCGCCGCGCCTCGCCGGGTCGGGGCCGAGGGACACGGATATCTCTGCGCTCACAGTCAGCAGCACCCCTTTTCGTCGGCATCGACACACGTCCGGTCGCCCTCGACGGCGACCACGGCGGTGCGCAGGTCGTCGAGCGCGTGGCCGAGACGTTCGTCGGCGAGTTCGTAGCGCGTGCGACGGCCGTCGGGGACGGTGACGACCAGACCGCTACTTCGTAATGGTGTTCATTTTCAGGTAGCCTGTACTCGCCATCCCAACCAGGAGGACCCCCATGGCCGTTCCCAAGCGGAAGATGTCCCGCAGCAACACCCGCCACCGCCGCGCACAGTGGAAGGCGACCACGCCGGCGCTCGCGCCCATCACCGTCGACGGAGTGTCATACCTGGTACCCCAGCGGCTGGTGAAGGCGTACCAGCGCGGCCTCCTGCGTCCCGAGGGCTGAGCATTGATGCCGCCCGACCTCTCCGGCCGACTGCCCGTCACCGTCCTGTCCGGTTTCCTCGGCGCGGGCAAGACCACCCTCCTCAACCATGTCCTCGGCAACCGCGAGGGACTGCGCGTCGCGGTCATCGTCAACGACATGAGCGAGGTCAACATCGACGCCGCCCTGGTGCGGGGCGGCGAGGCGGCCCTGTCGCGTACAGAGGAACGCCTGGTCGAGATGACCAACGGCTGCATCTGCTGCACCCTGCGCGACGACCTGCTTCAGGAGGTCGACCGGCTGGCCCGCGAGGGCCGCTCCGACTACCTGCTCATCGAGTCGTCCGGCATCTCCGAACCCATGCCGGTCGCCGCGACCTTCGCCTTCGCCCGCGACGACGGCGCCACTCTCGGCGACCTCGCCCGCCTGGACACCATGGTCACGGTCGTCGACGCCGCGAACTTCCTGCCCGAACTGGCAAGCGGCGACGAACTCGTCGAGCGTGGCCTGGACCAGTACGAGGACGACGAACGCACTGTCTTGACCTGCTGATGGACCAAATCGAGTTCGCCGACGTCATCGTCCTGAACAAGCTCGACCTCGTGGACAAGGAGTCGGCCGACCGGCTGCGGGCGACACTCACCCGCCTCAACCCGGCCGCACGTGTCGTCCCGGCCGTCCACGGCCACGTGAAGGTGAGCGACGTACTGGGCACCAGCCTGTTCGACCTGGAACGCGCCCAACAGGCCCCCGGCTGGGTTCGGGAACTCAACGGCGACCACGTCCCCGAAACGGAGGAGTACGGGATCTCCTCCACCGTCTTCCGCTCCGAACTGCCGTTCCATCCCGGCCGGTTGTGGACGTTCGTGACCGAGGAACTCGACAGCGGCGCGTACGGACAGATCCTGCGTTCCAAGGGCTTCTTCGCCCTCGCCAGCCGCCCGCACGTGACGGGCCTGTGGTCACAGGCCGGCTCCGTCGCACGCTTCGAGCCCTCCGCCGCACGCGACGCCACCAGCCCCGAGTGCCAGGAACTGGTCTTCATCGGCACACACCTGCACGCGGACGCACTGCACGCGGCACTGACCGACTGCCTCATGGCCGACGAGGAGAGCCTGCCGCCCACGGACCCGTTCCCCACCTGGGACACCTACGGCATCGACGACACCTGCGAGCACGAGCGTCCCGAGCTCGTGGCGGGCCCCTGAGGACCCCGGGCCGGGCGGCGAACGCAGCCACGGCGCCGCCCGGCCCGGCATGGACACCAAGAGCTCCGGAGTCACGGTGGGCGATTGACGTAGGTGTTGCCTCTCAGGAGCGCCTCGGACAAGGCGCTCCTGAGAGGCAACACCTATGGACTTTGTGCATTCCACTCCGGGCACGGACAACCATCCGGTTGTGGTCACGCGGGTCTCGGACACGCAGTGGCACGCTGTGGAGGACGACCTGACGGCCGGCCGCGGCGTCGCTTCGCGCCGACCCGACGGGCGGCTCTTCATCAGCATCGACGCCTGGCACGGCGCCGTCTTCGACCGCATCGCCGACGCGATGCTCGCGGACCTGCCGACACCGCTGTACACCGTCGTCGACGAGGCCGACCACGACTCGAGATCCGCCTCGGAGCGGGCCGGCTTCACCACCGCGCGCCGCGAGTGGGGCTATCTCGTGCCACCGACCCGCAGATCACCGGGCTCGGCTCGGTGCGGCCCCCGTCGGGCGTGACGATCGTACCCGCCGGTGAGGCGGAGGAGGGCCCGCTGCGCGCCCTGGACGGTCTCATCCGCGACGAGGTCGAGGCGGCCGTCGGATGGCGGACGATGCCGGCCGAGGTACTGCCCCGCCCGGCGGGGGCCATTGTGCTCGACCCGTCGAAGTACGCGGTGGCGCGGCACTTGGACCAGTACGTGGGACTGATCCGGGTGGCGCCCCTGACCCGGCAGCCACGGATCGGGCTGATCGCCGCCCGGGCCGATCGGCACCGCCGCGGCATCGCCCGGGCGCTGCTGGCCCACGCGCTGGGTTCGCTGCACCACTCCGGGACCGCTTCGACATGGGCCGAGGTGGACGAGTCCAACACGGCGGCCACCGCCCTGTTCGAGCGCAACGGCGCCCGGCGCGCGGCCAGCGCCCTGGAGCTCGTCCGCCGCTGACGCTCCGCCGCATCGCACCGAGCGACCGCTTCCTACTGAATTCGCCGTCACAGAACGGGAGAAGTGAGAGACCATGACAAAGGCAACAGGGGGCGTAGAGGCCGAAGGCACCGTCATCGAGTGCCTGCGCAACGCCACCTTCAAGGTGGAACTCCAGAACGGGCACACGGTGCTCGCCCACATCAGCGGGAAGATCCGGAAGTACCGCATCAAGATCCTCCCGTACGACCGGGTGCTCGTGGAACTCAGCCCCTACGACCTCACCCGCGGCCGGATCCGCTACCGGTACAGGGCGTAACAGAAGGTGCGGCGCCCATCGCCCTTCGCCCTATCGGGAGCTGTAGGGAAGGAGCGCCATCTCTCGTGCGTTCTTGACGGCCTGCGCGATCTGCCGCTGCTGCTGACGTGAAACATGGGTCACCCGACGGCTGCGGATCTTTCCGCGGTCCGAGATGAACTTCCGCAGCAGATCGGTGTCCTTGTAGTCGACGTAGGTGATTCCGGCGGCGTCCAGCGGGTTGGTGCGCTGACGCTTTGCAGTCTGACGCCGGATGCCGGTGCGTCGGGTCATGGTGAGATCGGTCCTCTCATTCAGGTCACGGGGTCGAGCAAGTCATCAAAGGCATGCGGGAGTTGCGTCCAGCGGGCCCTGCCCGCCGCGTATTCGTCGTCGGTGAGCAGACACGAGTCGAGCAGGGCCGACAGGCCGTCGCGGTCCAGGCCGGGCGAGGTGAAGGTGAGGTACTGGCAGCGGTCGCCGTGTTCCGGGTGCCAGGCCACGGAGGCGGCGAGGCGGCGCTCGGCAGGCACCATCTCCCAGGCGGCGTCGGGCAGTGCGGCCAGCCAGGGGCCGGCCGACTCCACGCACAGCGCGCCGCCGGCGGCGTCCCAGGACAGCAGGGTGTCGGGGCGGTCCGCCAGCCAGAACCGCCCACGACTGCGCGCGGCGGCGCAGGTGAGGTCCTCAAGCGCCGCGTACAGGCGCTGCGGGTGGAAGGGTCGTTCGCGCCGCCAGACGAAGGTGCTCACGCCGTGCTCGTCACACGACTGCGGCAGCAGCGCGCACGCAGGATGCACGCGGGCGGCGGCCGCCGCCACGTCGAAGCCAGCCAACAGCGCTGCTCCCAGGGCACCGGCACTGTCCACCCGTACGCTTCGTGCGCCTGGTGTGAGCTGGGCGAGCAGCGCGTGGTCGGTGTCGTCGGCGACCTCGCCGCCCGAATCGTCGTCGCCGAGGGCGATCACCGTGGGGTACTCCAGCTGCCGGGCGAAGGTGTCCGCGACGGTGCGCTGGTCGGTCGGCGCGGCGGCGAGGCCGACGCCGGCCAGGTCGTCGCCGTTGGACAGGTACGGCAGGACGAGCGCCGGGTCGACCGCGGTGGCGACACCGGTCAGGGCCAGCGGTGCGCCCGCGGCGGCGATGACCGCGGCCATGGCCTGGGGCTCGACGGAGTCCCACAGTTCCACGACGGCCAGCCGGTACCTGCCCTCCTCGGCGAGCCGCAGCAGTTCGGGGACGAGATCCTCGCGCAGCGCGCAGCAGGCGCAGCCGTTCACCAGGGGTGCGTCACCACTGCCCAGCAGTCCGCCGGCGTCGCGCACCGTGCGGTGCACCGCGCTGTCGACGGCGGACGTCAGGTCGTGGTGCAGCGCGACCGAGCCGGGGACCGTACGCAGGATCTGCTCTACGGCGGCCCGGCGGGCGTCGGCGTGCAACCCGCCGACGACCGCCACCGGCAGCCGCGCCTGACCCCCGCTCACTGCTCGCCCCGTCCGCGTCCGTAGCGCCGCTCGAAGCGCTCGACCCGGCCCGCGGTGTCCAGGACCCGCTGGGTGCCGGTGTAGAAGGGGTGGCTCGCCGAGGAGATCTCGACGTCGATGACCGGGTAGGTGTGGCCGTCCTCCCACACGACGGTCTTGTCGCTGGTGGCGGTCGACCGGGTGAGGAAGGCGTAGTCGGCGGCGCGGTCACGGAAGACGACAGGGCGGTACTCGGGGTGGATTCCGGGCTTCACGGTGCTCAGCGCTCCTCACGGAAGTCGACGTGGCGGCCGGCGACCGGGTCGTACTTGCGCAGCGTCAGCCGGTCGGGGTTGTTACGGCGGTTCTTGCGGGTCACGTAGGTGTAGCCGGTACCGGCGGTGGACCTCAGCTTGATGATCGGGCGCAGTTCGTTACGGGCCATGGACAGCATCATACAGAGATTGGTTTTCATTTTCATCTGGCGCTAGTGTGCTGCTGCATCCACCCCAAGGAGGAACAGCCATGTCCGCCCACTGCCAACTCACCGGTCGTCAGCCCGGCTTCGGGCACCACATCTCCCACTCGCACCGGCGCAGCAAGCGCCGCTTCGACCCCAACATCCAGCGCAAGCGCTACTGGCTGCCGAGCGAAGGCCGCCACGTCCGGCTCACCCTCTCCGCCAAGGGCATCAAGACGGTCGACACGATCGGCATCGAGGCCGCGGTGGCCCGCATCCGCGCCCAGGGAGGCAAGGTCTGATGGCGAAGAAGAGCAAGATCGCGAAGAATGAACAGCGACGCATCGTCGTGGCCCGCTACGCCGCGCGCCGCGCCGCGTTGAAGGCGATCATCGCGTTTCCCGGAAGCTCCGACGAGGACCGCGCCGCCGCCCAGCGGGAACTGCGCCGACAGCCTCGCGACGCCAGCGCCACCCGCCTGCGCAACCGCGACTCCGTGGACGGACGCCCCCGCGGCTACCTGCGCACCTTCGGCCTGTCCCGTATCCGCGTACGCGAGATGGCTCACGCGGGCGAGCTCCCTGGCGTGACCAACAGCAGTTGGTGACCCGGCACGCCAGGGGCTCACAACGGGCGCGCCAGCGACGCAGTCCGAATCTGTACCCGGTTTCGAACACGCCTTCCACCGCTCTGAACGGCGGGCGGTGGCACCGGCTTGTGGCGCTGTGCGACGACCAGGTGGGTACGGCGGGTCCCGCACGCGGACGGCTTCCGTGTGCGGGGCCCGTGGCCGTACCGGGGATCAGCTGGTCGTCAGGGCGGTGTCGTCCACGACGAAGCCGGTCTGCAGCGAGGAGTCCTCCACGCCGTTGAACTTCAGGGTGACCGTCGAGCCCGCGAGGGACGACAGGTCGAAGGTCTTCTGCGCGTACCCGGAGTTGTGGTTGAGGTTCGAGTAGGTCGCCAGCGTCTTCGAACCCGCGGTCACCGTCAGCTCGTCGTACGCGGTGCTGCTGGTGGTCTCCGCGGTGTCGATGTGCAGGTAGAAGGTGAGCGTGGCCTTGCAGCCGGCCGGGATCGTCACCGACTGGGACAGCGTGTCGGTGTGCGAGGAGCCGCAACCGTCCAGCCAGGCGTAGTACGAACCGCCGTGGGCCGCCTCACCCGTACCCGACTTCGACAGCGACAGCGACGCCCCGCCCCAAG
This sequence comes from Streptomyces barringtoniae, assembly GCF_020819595.1. Lineage (GTDB taxonomy): Bacteria > Actinomycetota > Actinomycetes > Streptomycetales > Streptomycetaceae > Streptomyces > Streptomyces barringtoniae. The sequence goes on along the minus strand of NZ_JAJHNP010000002.1, from coordinate 466,542 downwards.
GACCGGGATCACAGTGAGGCCTTCAGCCGACGCCAGCATGATGGCGCAGCCCACGGTGACGAAGGCTTGGCGGATGCCGTCGCGGATCTCACAGCGGATGCGCGGGCGCCGGAACCAGTGCAGCAACGCGAGCGTGGCCTCCACGACCCAGCGGTGGATTCCGAGACCGGAGCCGTGCCCGGTGCCGCGTCGAGCGATGACCGGGGTGATTTCCAACCGCCGGACCCGGTCACCGTACACGTCATGGTCGTAGCCGCGGTCGGCGTAGAGGCGTCGGGGATGACACAGCGGTTGGCCGCTCCTGCCGCGGATCGGCGGAACGGCCTGGATCAGCGGGACGTCGATGCGCCACCGCCCGCCCTCATGGCTACCGCCGGCCGCCCCGAGCCGTGGTCACGTGGCCGGTCAGCCGTTCCCAGTTGCCGGAGCCGATGGCAGCCTTCTCGGCCTCGGTGAACGGCGCACTCTCTTCCAGCACGGCCCCGCGGCGCTGACCGCCCTCACCTGACCCCCACCGCCTCAAGAACAGGCCCAGAGAACAGGACAGCCCTTCAATGTCAAACTGTCGCAAAAGCTGCCCGGTGCGCCGTGATCGGCCACACAACATCAGCATGCGCGCACACGGGCCCGAGCCCCCTCCAACAAGACTCGGGCGTCCGCGCGACATACAGGATCCGCCACTTGCGCCGACTCCTGCCTTGGCCGGCGCACCGTCCACGATCCTCGGCCGACATCACCTAGAAATCCGGCCGGGTCGGGCGCTCCGTGGTTCCGCTTCCGCAATCGAGTAGCTTGGCGCAAGCGAATCGGCGCGCTGCTGGTAGGCCGGGCGCACTGTGTTCGCTAGCGTCGGCCCATGTTGCATACGAGATTCACCGAAATGTTCGGTATCACCTACCCGGTGATGGCGGCCCCGATGGCACTGCACAGCGGCGGAACACTCGCCGCCGCTGTCTCTGCGGCCGGCGGGCTCGGCTCCTTCGGGGGTACGCATCCCTGGAAAGGGCCGGACTGGATCCATGCGGAGATCGCAACCATCCGCGCTACGACCCACCTTCCTTTCGGAGTCGGCTTCATCACGCCGTTCCTCCCCTTCACCGAACCGCATTTCGAGGCCGCTCTGGAAGAGCGACCAGAGGTCATCGCGCTGTCGTTCGCGGACCCGCAGCCGTGGCTTGCTCGTGCCAAGGCCGTTGGAGCGCGGGTGATGTGCCAAGTACAGAACTACGAGGACGCGCAGGCGGCCGTCGCCGCCGGTGCCGATGTCCTCGTGGCGCAGGGCACGGAGGCCGGTGGCCATACCGGGAGGATGGGCCTTCTGCCGTTCCTGGCCGGGATCGTGAGGCGTTACCCCGATGTTCCGGTGCTGGCCGCAGGAGGAATTGGCGATGGCCGAACACTGGCGGCCGTCCTCACCGCCGGGGCGGACGGCGCATGGCTGGGCACGGCGTTTCTCGCCACGCCCGAAGCGGTCGAGGTACACGATGCCCACAAGCGCCTGATCGTGGAGAGTGACGGCAGTGACACCGTATGGACACGGAGCTACGACATCGTGTCGGGGCTGCCGTGGCCGGAGACCATCGGTGAACGAGTTCGCCGCAATCGGTTCACCGATGAGTGGTCAGAGCGCGAGGCGGCTCTGCGGGACCGCAAGGAGGAATTCGCGCCTCCCAAGAATGTCAGTCCCGTGGAGGGCCCGCCCAACCCTGACACGAGCGCGATTCTCTATGGCCAGTCGGCGATCTTCGTCAATGCCGTCCGTCCCGCCGCAGAAGTGGTCCGGACGATCGGTGACGAGGCCGAGGCGATCCTGGCCTCACGGCCTCGATCGCTGCTTGGCTGACGAGCAACCCCGCTCGTGCCGGCACGCCGATGCTCGGGGGCCTGTCCGTGAACGCCTGAGTCACCGTCGGCAGGAAGGCGGCTCCGGATGGTCGCTGGGAGCTGCTGACGCCGGCTGCTCTGTCATTCTCATGATGTTTCCGAGGCGTGCCCGGTGATGGCCTCGAAGAGGAGGAGGCCCTGATCCACCAGTTCCTCCCTTGAGATGCCCAGCTCTCCGTTGAACCAGCTCAGCAGCATCTCGCTGACGGCGCCCACGAGGGCCACGGACAGGGTGGTGGGGTCCATCCGAGGATCGTGAAGCCCTTCCGTCAGGAGGGATTCCACGAGGTCGCTCATGCGCTGCAGCCCCAGCCGCCGTTCGTGTGCTGTGAGAGGACCGGCTCCCAGGGATTCCGTGAGTTTGACGCGCCCTTTTCTCGGTTCTTCCACAGAGAGCGCGACGATGGCGTCGATCACGTTCCGAGCCCGGTCGCGCAGCGGCTGGTCCGTGGCGATCGCGCCGGCGCACCGGGTGATCTGTTCCTCGTAGATGTCTCTCATGAGCGCCGCCATGAGATCGTCGAGGGATGTGAAGCTCTCCGCGAAGTACCTGTCCTTCAGTCCGGCGTGGCGGAGTACCGCACGGATGGAGGTGTGGGCATATCCGCGGCTGGAGAAGAGTTCCAGGCCGCTTTTCATGAGGCGCCGACGGCGGAGCGAAGCGCGCTCTTCCGCCGTGACTCCGCCATATGTCCTCACGATGTGCCACCTCCTTGAGGCGTACTGCTGATGGGGCGATGTCATGCACCGGGGCCCGGCCTGCCGCCACGATGCTCAGGGGCCTCGTGGGAGGTCTTGAGCCGGCTGCCTGACTTCCCCCATCGGGCGACGGCCATGTCTATGGCCATTTCGCTAATATTCTTTCCATCTGGTGACAGATTACCCCAGATGGGTGTAACGTCGAATTTATTCAGTTGTGAATCATGAAAGCGCTCCCCCAAGGCCGGCACCAGGCGCAAGGGGCGTCGCAGACGTGGCCCACCCGCAGATTCGACGCGCCGGGCCGCCGCGCAGGAAACCATGACCATCAGCGGCCCGCGTACCGCGCTGAGCACCCTCGTGCCCGCTGGTCATCCACCCATCGAACACCACGGAGTGTCGTGGTCCCGTGGCATGCCGTGGAGAGAGTTCACCATGGATCCCAACCATCTGTTCATCGGCGGACGCTGGGTGCACACGTCCAGCGACCGTGTCATCGACGTCGCATCCGCGAGTACCGGCGATCATCTCGGTACCGTGCCGGACGGTTCCCAGGACGACATCGACCGAGCGGTCGGAGCCGCTCGTGCCGCATTCGACGCACCGGCCGGCTGGTCCTCCTGGGGCCCTGAACATCGCGCGGCCGCCATGATCCGTCTCGCGGATGCGCTCGGTGCCAGGAAGGAGGCGACGTCCGCCGCCGTCAGCGCGCAGAACGGCATGCCGATCACTGTCGCCCGGTCCTTCGAAGGTGTGGTGCCGTCAGCCCTGCTGCGCTACTACGCGGGTCTGGCCGGCAGCATGACGTCCGAGGAACTGCGCACCGGACTGCCCCGCGGCACCACCCTGGTCCGCCGGGAACCCGCCGGCGTCGTAGCCGCCATCATGACCTGGAACTTCCCTCAGACCATCGCCTTCTTCAAGATGGCCCCGGCTCTGGCGGCCGGTTGCGCGCTCGTCCTCAAGCCGGCTCCGGAGACGGTCCTCGACTCGGTGCTGCTGGCGGAGGCCGTCGAGGAAGCGGGGATCCCCGACGGCGTGATCAACATCGTTCCGGGCGGCCGCGACACCGGCGCGTATCTTGTCTCCCATCCTGGCATCGACAAGGTGTCGTTCACCGGGTCCACCAGTGCGGGGCGTCAAGTGGCCGCCGCCTGCGCCGAATTGCTGCGACCGGTGACCCTGGAGCTGGGAGGCAAGTCCGCGGCCGTCGTCCTCGACGACGCCGACCTCACCGCGACCGCAGAGCAGTTCTTCATGGCCAGTCTGCTGAACAACGGTCAGACCTGCTACGCCAGTACCAGGATCCTGGCCCCACGCAGCAGGTATCGGGAAGTGGTCGGATTCTGTACGGCGATGGCCCGTGACGCCGTCGTCGGTGACGCGCTCGACCCCGACACCCAGATCGGCCCGCTCGTCAGCCGGCGCCAGCGCGAACGAGTCCTGGGTTACATCAAGACCGGCCTCAACGAAGGGGCTCGGCTCACCACCGGAGGGGGCCGGCCACCCGGCCTCGATCGGGGCTGGTTCGTCGAACCCACCGTATTCGCCGACGTCGAGAACTCGTCGACCATCGCGCAGGAGGAAATCTTCGGCCCGGTCCTCACGATCACGCCCTACGACGGCGAAGACGATGCGGTGCGCCTGGCGAACGAGTCGGCCTACGGCCTCGCCGGCACCGTCTGGACCACGGACCTGGACCACGGTGCCCAGGTGGCCCGCCGTCTGCGGACCGGCACCGTCGGGCTCAACGGCTATCTGCCCGACCTGACCTCCCCCTACGGAGGCAGGAAGGCCAGCGGCCTCGGCACCGAACTGGGGCCCGAGGGGCTTCACGCATACCAGCAACTCCAGTCGATCTACGACCCCTGATGCGACAGCCGGCGCCGGTCGCCCCACTCGGGCGAGTCCGGGCGACGGCCGCTCGCCGGGCGAGGGAACCAGCATGACTTCCACCGGAACCGAAGGATTCGACTACGTCATCGTGGGCGCCGGCAGCGCCGGTTGTGTGCTCGCGGACCGCCTGAGTCGCGACGACCGCGTTCGGGTGCTGCTCCTCGAAGCGGGCGGCCCTGACACCGACGAGCTCATCCACATCCCAGCCGCACTCGGAATGCTCTTCGGATCGCATAGCGACTGGAGCTACCGGACGCTCGAGCAGCCCCAGCCGGGACGCACCTTCTCCTGGCCCCGGGGCAAGACACTGGGCGGCTCATCATCCACCAACGTCATGATCTACACCCGTGGCAACCGGCACGACTACGACAGCTGGCGTGACGAGCACGGAGCCAAAGGCTGGGGCTACGACGACGTCCTGCCCTATTTCATGCAGTCCGAGTCGAACCACCGCCTCGGCGAGCCCTACCACGGTTCGAACGGTCCCCTGCACGTCGAGGACCGCGTCTACACCCACGAACTCTCACAATCTTGGCTGGATGCCGCCGTGAAGTGGGGGTTGGACCGCAACGACGACTTCGCGGGTGCGTCCCCTGTCGGTGCCGGCCTGTATCAGGTGACATGCCATCACGGGCGGCGATGGTCCACGGCCGACGCCTATCTGCGCCCGGCCCTTGGCCGATCCAATCTGGTGGTACGCACCAGCGCCCTGGCCACAAAGATCACGCTCGACGGATCACGCGCAGCCGGCGTCACCTACGTCCGGAACGGACAGGAACGCACGGCTCACGCCGCCAGGGAGATACTGCTCTGCGGCGGATCCATCAACTCGCCCCAGCTGCTGCTTCTGTCGGGCATAGGCGATCCCGACGAGCTGCACGATGTGGGGATAGACGTCCGAGTCCCCCTGCCCGGGGTCGGGCGTAACCTCCAGGACCATTTGATGACTCCTGTCGTGTGGGAGACCCGGAACTCCACCGATGTCGTGCGGGATTTGCTCACCCCGGACAACCTCGACCGGTGGCGCGCGCACGGCGACGGGCCCTTCGCCTCGAATTACGGAGAGGTAGGCGCGTTCCTCAACGTCACGGACGGCCGCAGCAGCCGTCCTGACGTCCAGTTGGTGGGAGGGGCCACGGCACTCATTCTCAGCGGTCAGGAAAGACCTGACCGGCCGGTGTTCACGATGAACTCCGTCCCCCTGCACCCGCGGACTCGCGGCACCGTCCGTCTGGCGTCGCCTGATCCGCAGACCCCTCCGCTGATCGATCCCCGGTACTTCGACGTGCCCGCGGATGCGTCGGTCATGGTCGCGGGACTCAGAGCGGTCATGGGTATCGCCCACTGCGCGCCGTTCGCCGACTACCTGGGGCGGTCGTACCTGCCCGCCGGTGACGACCTCGACCGTCTGGACGACGCGGCTCTTGAAGCGCACGTCCGCAGATGGAGTGCCACGGCGTATCACCCGGTGGGAACCTGTGCCATGGGAACGGGAGACAACTCCGTCGTCAATTCGGATCTGGAGGTCCACGGAGTCGAGCGACTCCGTGTCGTCGACGCCTCAGTCATGCCGACTGTCATCAGTGGAAACACGAACGCACCCACGGTCATGATCGCCGAAAAGGCTGCCGAGCGGATCGGGGAGCGACCGCGCTGAACTCGACGTATGAGGAGCCACGGAGTCCGCCCGCGCCTTGGTGGACACACTGGTCACGGCACGCCCCTGAGCGGGCCGCCGTACCTCCCGCTCCCTGGGACGTGCGGTACCCGCAGCGCTCGGTGCGCGCTGCGGGTACTGCCGGTGGTGGAGCTCAGGCGCCCAGGGCGTGGACCATGTTGACGATGGCGGTCATCTGCGGTGCGCTCTGTACGGCGTAGTCGGATCCGGTGTAGCCGAACCAGTCCCAGCAGCCCTGCGGGTTGACCGGCCAGACGCTGGAGACGGCCTGCGGGTAGAGGACGACCAGGTTGTTGGTGTCGGCGTAGGTGTCGAGGTTCCCCTTCTCCGCGAAGGCCGTACCGAGGAGCTGCTGGGCGGACAGGCAGCCGTGCAGGGCCACCACCAGTTTGCAGGGGGCGCCGTTCGCACAGGTCGGCGGCACGTAGAGCTGCCCGGTGGAGTCCATCGACAGGGCACGGGCCGAGCCGCCGGGGGCGTAGGCGTTCTGGTCGAAGTGCGTGAGGGTGCCCTCGGGGGTCCCGGTGTTGCGTGGATTGACCCCGCCGAGCCAGGTGGTGAGCATCTCGCGCTGAGGGTCGTTGTGACAGTTGTTCAGGAACGGCGGCAGGGTGAGGGCGCAGGGGACGACGCCGTCGGGGGTGGGCCACGAGTGTCCGGCCGGGTCCGAGTCGTGGTAGGTGACGTCGGCGCCGAAGTGCCGGTAGAAGTCGACGCCGGCCCGGGAGACGAGCGGGTTGACCACCGGGTCGAGGTAGCCGTGGTACGTGTAGACCGGCTTGTCCCGCAGGTTCGCGACCGGGTCGATGCGGCCCTCGGAGGCCCAGTCCTCGGCCTGCCGCTCCAGGTCGTCGACGCCCAGGCCGAGGTCGCAGGTGACGAACTTGATCACGTGCCCCTGACCGCAGTCGTACGGCCCGGCGGCGAAGACGCCGGCGCCGTCGAAGGTGCCGGAGTAGGCGACCTGGAGCTGGGTCGCCATGAAGCCGCCGGAGGAGACGCCGGTGACGTAGGTGCCGGTGATGTTCAGATCCGGAAGGGTCGGCGTGGCCGCTCGGGCCGACACGGCGGGGCCGGCCGCCGCGAGGGCGAATGCGGCGCCGAAGGCGGCGAGGGCCTGGGCCGCCCTGCGCAGGGAGCGGAATCTCATGGAGCACACTCCGTTGTGTGAGGAGGGAGGACCGCCCGTGCGGACGGTCTCGTACGGGGCACGGCGGCGGCAGGACGGGAAGGGCTGTGCCGTCCGTCCTGGAACGCCCGGTGCCGGCCGGCTGGGCGGGGCCCGGCCGAGCACAGGAGCGGGGGACGCGGACACGGGTGAGCCGGTGAGCGCGGGCACCGCGCAGGCCGTCCGGATCAGCCGGGCTCGTCGGCAGGGTCCGCCGACACCGTGATCGCGCGTTTGAGGATCTTGCCGGTCGGCCCCTTGGGCAGGTCGGCGATGCGGACGAGACGCGGGTACTTGTACGGGGCGACGCGGGCGCGGACGAAGTCGCGCAGCTCGTCGGGGGTGCTGACGGCGCCGCTGCGGAGGGTGACCACGGCGGCGATCTCTTCCCCGAGGGTGGGGTGCGGGACGCCGACCACGGCCGCTTCGGCGACCGCGGGGTGCTCGTACAGATTGTGGTCCCGCAGCACGGCTGCCGTCCGTGCCGAACCGTCCGACAGTTCGGCGCAGCTGAGGGTTTCCGTGCCCAGGCGCACAGCGATCCGTGCGGGGACGCGTTCCGCGCTCGCGGTCAGCAGGGTTGCGAGCTTCGCCGGCTCGGCAGGGCGGGTGACGGGACGGCTCACGGGCGGGCTCCCCAGGGATCGCGGCCGGCTGCCGGAGCGGACAGCACGACCAGGTTTCCAACCAATCGATTGGTTGTTTCAGGAAGGTTGCGAGACACCATCCGGCTTCTGGGTTACGGTGTCAACCAATCGATTGGTTGGAAATTTCGCCGAGTCTCCAGGAGCAGCCGTGGAACTTCCCGACTGGGAGCCCCGCCGGGTCGTCGCGATGGAGGCGGTTCTCCCTGAGGGCGTCACACCGCCGGGCACCCGGGGCAAGATCCTCGAGGCGGGTCTGGAGCTGTTCGCCGAGTCCGGCTTCGCCGGCGCCTCGATCCGGCAGATCGCGGGCATGGTCGGCATCAACTCCGCCACCCTGTACGCGCACTACCCGTCCAAGGGGCACGTGCTGGCCGAGCTGGTGCGCATCGGCCACGAGGAGATGCGGACCCGGCTGACGGAAGCGGCCGACGGCACCCGTGACGACAGCGCCGCCCGGCAGCTGGCCGCCCTGGTCCGTGCTCATGTGCTGCTCCACACCGACTATCCACTGCTGGCGGTGGTCACCAACAGCGAACTGCACGCCCTGTCACCCGAACTGGCCGCGCCCTCGCTCCGGTTGCGCGAGGAATGCCGCCGCCTGCTCGCCGGCGTCCTCGACCGCGGCATCAAGACCGGCGAGTTCGAGCTCGACGACCCGCTTCTGGCGGTCACCGCGATCGGCGGCCTCGGGGTGCAGGTCGCGCAGTGGTTCGGCCCCGCCCTCCAGCGCACCCGAGAACAGGTCGCCGAACAGTACGCGCAGTTCGCCCTGCGCATCGTCAGCGCCGGACACTGAGCAGACCGGCTCCCCGTACCCCCTCTGCGCGAAGGAGTGCCCATGCGACCGGTCCTCGCGACCCGCCACGGCCTGGTCCGCGGTGTCACCGGCCCCGCCGGGATCGCCGGCTTCAGGAACATCCCCTACGCGGCCGCTCCCACCGGGCCGCTGCGCTTCGCGCCCCCGCGGCCGCCGGCCGCGTGGGACGGGATCCGTGACGCCGGCGCGTACGGCCCCACCGCGCCTCAGGCACCCTACCCGCCACCGATGGACCGCCTGCTCCCCGAGACATTCGTCCCGGGCGACGACTTCCTCAACCTCAACGTGTGGACCCCGGAACCGGCCGGACGGCTGCCGGTCCTGGTCTGGCTCCACGGCGGGGCCTTCAGCAACGGCTGCGGTTCGCTCACCGGCTACGACGGCACCGCGTTCGCCCGCGACGGCGTCGTCCTGGTCACCCTCAACTACCGTCTGGGCGTGGAGGGTTTCCTGCACCTCGGTCCCGGCGACCCCGCACGGGCCAACCTGGGTCTGCTGGACCAGATCGCGGCGCTCGAATGGGTCCGCGACAACATCGCCTCCTTCGGCGGGGACCCCGACCGCGTCACCGTGTTCGGCCAGTCGGCCGGCGCCATGAGCATCGGCGTCCTCCTGGCCATGCCCGCGGCCAAGGGCCTCTTCCACCGCGCGGCGCTGCAGAGCGGAGCGGCCCATCACGCGCTCTCCTCCGAGAGCGCCACCCTGGTCGCCGCCCGCCTCGCGGCGATCCTCGAAGTACCGCCGACCCGGCCCGCCCTCGCCGCCGTGCCCCTCGACCGACTGCTGGCCGCGCAGCTCCGGCTGCGCGGCGAGATCGCCGCCCGCCCCGACCCGGCACTGTGGGGTGAGGCCGCACTCAACCTGATGCCCTTCGAACCGGTGGTCGACAGCGACACCCTCCCCCACGCACCGATGGACGCGATCGCCGCGGGCGCGGCTGCGGGTGTCGACGTCCTGGTGGGCTGCACCAGTGACGAGTTCCGCCTGTTCACCGTGCCCTCCGGCTTGGGCGCTCTGGTGACCGACGAGCTCGTGGAACGCGCCGCCGCCGGGTACGGCCTGCCGCCCGGCAGCGGCGTCGCCGCCTACCGCGCAGCCGTTCCCGGAGCGAGCCCCGGCGAGGTGTTCGCGGACATCGCCACCGACTGGTTCTACCGCCTGCCCGCGCTGCGCCTGGCCGAGGCCCAGGCACGCCATGGTGCTCGCGCCTTCGTCTACGAGTTCGCCTGGCCCTCCCCCGCCTTCGACGGCGCGCTGGGCGCGTGCCACGCGCTGGACGTCCCCTTCGTCTTCGACAACCTGGCCGACCCGGCCTTCGCGCCCCTGCTCGGCGACCACCCGCCCCAGGAGATCGCCGACAGCATGCACGCCGCCTGGGTCTCCTTCGCGACCGCCGGCGATCCCGGCTGGCCCGCCTACGCTGCTCCGCAGCGGACCGTCCGCCGCTTCGCGGCGACGGCGGCCACCGGTCGCGACCCGCGCCACGGTCTTCGGACCCTGTGGGACGGTCTGCGCTGAGGGCGCGCGCCGTCCGCCTTCGCGCAGCCGGACTTCACGTCGTACAGATGTCCTTCCACTGATGTCCAGGATTGTGCCTCCCGTAAGGCTCTGCGCTCTGGTGTTTCTGCGCTGCCGCGGTAGGTGCGCGGTCGTGGTAGCGGCAGGGGCGTAGGCCGGGGAAGGTGACGGTAGCTCCGGCCCCCCACGATGCCGTCGATCACAGCACGGGAGACACCCATTCTTCTGCAGCCTCCGCCCTCGTGACGTGGCCGCCGGCGATGGACTGGAGTACCCACACAAGAACACGGACCGCATGAAGCGCCAACCGCATCGTGCGCGCCGGCGCAGCCGATCTCAGACGAAGCCGCACCGGAGCGCTCCGATGCACTTCGTCGTCTCACGGCCTGGCCAAAGGCCCGTCAGGACGGACTTGGGCGGGGCCTCGCCGTATCACTGACGCCCCTATGACAGGGGGACGCTGGATACCGTCCCGACCAGGTTGAAGACCTCTCGGGCGGCATATCGCTTGAGGCATCGGATGATCTCGCGTCGGGTCTTGCCCTCCTGGGTGCGGCGTTCGTAGTACGCCTGGGTGCGCGGGTCGTGGCGCAGCCGGGTGAACACGATGCGGTGCAGGGCCGCGTTCGCCTGCCGGTCGCCGCCGTAGTTGAGCCGTCGCGTGCGCCGCCGGCCCGACGAATACTCGACGGGGCTGACCCCGCAAAGGGCAGCAAAGGAGGCCTCGGTGCTCAGCCGCTCGGGGTTGTCTCCCATGGTGATCAGCAGGGTGACGGCGCTGTCCGGGCCGATGCCCACCGGTACGAGCAGCTGTGGGGCGTGGCGTTCGACGAGCCGGGTCAGTCGCTGGTTCAGCTCATCGATCTGCCCGGTGAGCTGCTCAATGCGCTCGGCGAGCATGCGCAACGTCAGGTTGGTGGCCTGGGTCACCGCGTCCTCGTCTCCGCCACCGCCGGGTAGGCCGAGGCGTGCGCAGGTGCGGAACAGCTCGCGGTTGCCCAGGCTGGACAGTCGTTCCCGAAGGGCGGGATCGGCGATGACCAGAACGGCTTTGAGCTGGTTGATCGCCTGGGTGCGGGCCTTGACCGCGGAGTCCTTTGCGAGCTTGAGCATCCGGGCGCTGTGCACCGGACCGTCGCCGGACTTGGCCCGGGCCCGGGCGCGGCCACTGAGCACGGCCCGTGCGGCGGCCTGCGCGTCGAGCGGATCCGACTTCCCCAGCAGCCGGCGGGCCGAGCGGTCGGGGCGGTTCACTTCGTACACCTCGACCTGCTGGGCCAGCAGGTAGCGGGACAGGCCCGCGCCGAAAGTGCCGGTGCCCTCTACACCGGCCCGGCGGACCGTCCCCCGCTTGCGGGCCCACATGAGCAGCCGCCGGTAGCCGGCCACCGTCGCCGGAAAGGACTCGGTGCCCAGGATCTTGCCCAGCGGGGACACCACGGCGGCGACGTGCACTTCACCGTGCGTGTCCACGCCCAGTACTGGAGTATGTGCTGCGCTGTCTGGTCGTCACGGTGGTCCGCCTCCCGCGTGTGACGTACTGGGTGAGTGGCACCGGCCCGCTCGGGCGGTCTGAACCGTGATGGCGCCTGGAAGTCGGCAAGGCCCCTATAGGGACACGCCCCGTGGCTCGGTGACAGCAGAAACCATCCCGCAACGACAGTCGACACGTCCGTGACTGGACACTTCGGTCACATATCTCAAGAGTCAGACCCCGTCCGGAACGGCATCGCGCAACCGTCCCATCGACCCCGGCACGACGGCGTGACCCGATCACTGCCGGATGGCTTCGAACGAACCGGCGCTCAACCTGCCTGGGACCGGCCGACAATGAGTCGACTCTTCGTCCACTCGCGACCGGCATTGACGGACAGCCTTGTGGCCCGCCTTACCAGCTGTCCTTCGTCGACCATGGCACGAACGGCCCGAGGAACGCCGAGAGGGCTGGCCCCGCACGGCACGGCGAATGATGCTTCGCTCCGCAGGCGTTCCAGGTTGTCCCCATCGTGATCGGCAAAGCCACAACCGTGTCCGGACCGACGCCCACCACGGTGAGCAGCTGCGGTGCGTGGCGTACCACGCGCAGGGCCAGGCGGTCCTTCAAGTCGTGGATCGGCTCGTGAGCTGTCCGATTCGCTGAGTCAGCAGAAGCAGTGTGATGCGGGTGGCCTGCAGAACCGCGTCTTCACCGCCTCCGCCGTTCTTGCCGTCGTCGGCGAGCCCTGCGCAGACACGAAAGCCTGCGGGTGTGGCCCCGCCACGGGACAGCACCCGCCAAGTCTCCCCACTCCGACGGCATCTCGACCCGAGACCGCAGGCTTTGCTCAGTCCCACCTCCGGAGTAGTTCCGGCGGCGTCTGCCGGAGTCGCCTGAACGAGTTGCACAGCCTGGCCCAGGTGATCGCGGTACTGCCGTTGCACACGGCCTGGTCGGGGATGACGTCGTACGACGTGGGCAAGCCGCGCCCGCGCATGGGCCCGTGCCGCACCTTCCTGCATCCCAGCTCGCCTCCCGCGCCCGGACGGCCGCGTGACAGACATGCCGGAGCCGCCTACGCGGCTGCAACGGAGTGAGATGGCCACAGCACGTGATCAGTGGGCCCGCGCGAGGGGCTGTTCGGACCAGATGGTCTTGTGGTTCTGGCCGTGGCGGCAGCCCCAGCGCTCGGCGAGTTGGGCAACGAGGAACAGGCCGCGTCCACCCTCGTCGGTGGTGCGAGCGCGGCGCAGACGGGGTTGGGCGGTGTTGGAGTCGGTGACCTCGCAGACCAGAACGTTGTGCCGGATCAGTCGCAGCTCCGCCGGCGGACGACCGTAGCGGATGGCATTGGTGACCAGTTCACTGACGATGAGCTCGGTGGGGAAGAGGAGATCGTCCAACCCCCATGCGGTGAGTTGGCGGGTCGCCCATTCCCGGGCGTCCGAGACAGCAGCCGGATCGGCCGGTATCTGCCAGTGGGCGGTGTCCTTGGCCGGTACGGCGCGGGTGCGTGCCAGCAGCAGGGTCGCGTCGTCACGCGGTGCTTCGTCCACCAGATTGCCGAGGAGGGTCCTGCCGGTCTCCTCCAGCGCGCGGTCCGGGCGGCAGGAGGTGGCGAGGGCATCGGTCAGCCGCTGGAGCCCGTCGCAGACGTCGTGTGTGGCTTGCTGGACCAGGCCATCGGTGTAAAGCGCGAGGACGCTGCCCGGCTCGACGTCGATCGTGGTGGTCTCGTACGGCATGCCGCAGACGGCGAGGGGTGGCCCCGGCAGAATGTCGACGGCTTCGGCACGCCCGTCGGGCCGTACGAGCACGGGCGGCGGGTGCCCGGCACTGGCCATGGCGCAGCGTCGGGTGACCGGGTCGTAGACCGCGTACAGACAGGTGGCGCCCATGACGTCATGGTCGCCAGGAGGTGCTTCCGCCGCGAGGCGCTGGACCAGGTCAGCGAGACGCGTGAGCAACTCGTCCGGCTCCAGTTCGAGGTCGGCGAGGGTCTGGATGGCAGCGCGCAGACGGCCCATGGTGGCACTGGCGGGTATGCCGCGGCCGATCACGTCTCCGGCGACCAGGGCCAGCCGGAGAGCGGGCAGGGGTATGGCGTCGTACCAGTCGCCGCTGGTGCCGCCCCCACGGTCTGTGGGCAGGTAAACGCCGGCGGTCTCGGCTGCCGGAGTGTCGGTCGTGGCCGGGGGAAGGAGTCTTTGCTGCAGGGCCATGGCCGCTCTGTGCTCGCGCGTGTAGCGGCGGGCGTTGTCGATGGCGAGTGCTCCCCGTGAGGCGATCTGCCTCATGAGATCCACCTCGTCCTCGGTGAACGGTTCGGACGGACCGGTGCGCCAGACCACGATCGCGCCGAGGATGAGGCTGCGGGCGTGCAGCGGTGCCACCATCACCGCCTGGATGTCGTGCGGGAGGAACTGCTCGGCCGGATGTGGGCCGCCGATCAGGGCGATGTAGTCGTCCCGGTCGTAGACGACCGTCTCGCCGTGCTGGAAGCGGCGCAGGAGGGGGTGGTCGGACAGGGATGGGACGAGGTTGCCGCGCTGGATGCCGGGCGGCCAGTCCGCGGTGGCCGGCGCCAGGGCAGCGATGCGCAGATGCGGATCTCCGCCCCCCAGCCGCTCTGCGGGTTCGCCACCGTCGAAGACGGCGTCCGCAAGGTCGACTGCTGCGAGATCACCGAAGGGGGGTACGAGGGCGTCCGCGAGATCCTGGGCGGTCCGCACGGCGTCCAGGGAGCCCCCCACCCGCTCGGCGACCGCGTGGGCAAGATCCAGCTGTCGGCGGGCACGCAGTTGGTCGGTGTCGTCTATGTACAGGGCTGCGACTCCTGCGGGGCGTCCTCGCGCGTCCTCCAGTCGGAAGGCGGACAGCGACAGCGCGTGTCGCCGCGCCGGATGGTGTCGCCAGCTCACTCGCTGGTGCCTGTGGATCACCGGGACGCCCGTCTCGAGCACCTGCCGCAGTACCACTTCGATGGTCTCGGCGTCCTCGGCGCACAGCACGTCGCTCAGTCGGGCGCCGGGCTGTATGGGACGGCCGTCGGGAGTGTCCGGCACGGCGTTCGTCTGCACGGTGGTGAGATCCGTGTCGTGCAGGGCGATCGTGATCCGGTTCTGCGCGGACAGTGCGCGCAGGAGGGCTGCGCCGTGCCGATGGTCGGCGACGTGAGGAGTGGGGGCTGCGAGCACGAGGAAGTCCGCCGAGCCGCTCACCCGTGTGGTCCGGTATGTGACGTCGATCGTGTTGCCGCACTGGTGACGCAGTCGTACCCGGCCGGTCGCCGGCACGTGTGCGGCCCTGCGCAGGTCGTGCGGGAGGTCGGCCACGAGCTCCCGCACGGGGCGGCCGTGGACCTCGTCGGCGCAGAACCCGGTCAGGTCCTGTGCTGTGCCGGTCCACCCCACCACCGTGCCCCGATCGTCGAGCACGGCCGCGGCCAGACCGTCGAAGGCGGGCGGCCGGCCGCCGGGGCCGGCGCCGAAGAGGCTCGTCGCACCTCGAAAGGCGCCTGCCGGGTCGGCGATTTCAACATCCGATGGGTCCATGTCTCTGGCTTTCATTACGAGGTTCCACGACTACGGCAGATGGGGATCCTGTGGCGGCTGTCGGCGCTCAGCGGCCACCTGTTGGGGATGGCAGGTCCTGTTCGGCCCAGACGACCTTGCCGTCTGTTACCGAGCGGGAACCGCACCTGCGCGACAGCCGACCGACCAGGTAAAGGCCGCGGCCGTGCTCGTCGAGATTGCCGGGATGGCGGGAGCGTGGCTGACCGGTGTTGGTGTCGGAGACTTCGCAGGTAAGCACCCGGTGCTGGATGAGCCGTAGGCGGATCGGGCCGTCGCCGTGGCGGATCGCATTGGTGACCAGTTCACTGACGAGCGACTCCACGGCCGTCACCAGCGGCTCCAGACCCCATTCACGGAGTTGACGGGCGGCCAGACGCCGGGCCGTCGGGACGGTGACGAGTTCGTTCGGCAGATCCCAGGACGCGACTTGGGCGGGTGGCAGGGCACGCGTCCGCGCAAGGAGCAGGGTGACGTCGTCGGCCGGTGCCTGCGCCGACAAGGTCTCCATCGCCCGCGAGCACAGGTCCTCCAGGGCGGCACCGGGCAGCGCCAGGGCGGAGCCCAGACGCCGCAGGCCGACGTCGATGTCCTCGCCGCGGGACTCCACCAGGCCGTCGGAGTAGAGGGCGAGCACGCTTCCTTCGGGCAGTTCCAGTTCCACTGACTCGAAAGGCACCAGGCCGAGACCGAGGCCCAGCGGGGCTCCGGCCGGCAGGTCGGGGACGGTGACCCCGCCCTGTGCGTCGACGACCAGGGGCGGCGGATGCCCGGCCCGCGCCATCGTGCACCGTCGGGAGACCGGGTCGTAGACGGCGTACAGACAGGTGGCACCGACCACCGCGGGAACCCGGTCGGTGTCGTCGGCGTCCTCGTCGTTCAGTCGCCGGACCGTGTCGTCGAGGCGCGCCAGCAGTTCGTCCGGGGGCAGGTCGAGGTCCGCAAGCGTGCGCACGGCGGTGCGCAACCTGCCCATGGTCGCCGCGGCATTGATGCCGTGTCCCACCACATCGCCGACGACCAGGGCCACCCGTGCGCCGGACAGCTCGACCACATCGAACCAGTCACCCCCCACACCGTGGTCCATGTCGGCGGGCACATAGCGCGAGGCGACCTCGACGGCAGCACCGCCCTGCACCCGGTGAGGGAGCAGGTCGCGTTGCAGCGTGAGAGCGGCGGTGCGCTCGCGCGCGTACTGGAGCGCGTTGTCCAAACAGAGCGCGGCCCGGGTGACCAGTTCCTCGGCGAGGAGCAGGTCGTCCTCCTGGAACGGCGCCTGTTCCGTGGAACGGCCGAACAGCGCCAGTCCCAGCACGCAGCGCCGGGCACGGATGGGTACGACCATCAAGGAGTGGACGCCGCTGTCGCGTACCTTCTGCGCCCGCACCGCGTCATGGTCGACCCAGGGGCCGGAATGGGTGTCCAGCATCGGCTCCAGGTACGACCGTCCCGTGCGCATGGCGGCGAAGAACGGCGAGTCCGGGTGGGGGTGGACCACTTCTTCACGCACCCACGGCAACTCGAGGAGACCCAGGTCGACGGAGGCCAGACCGGCACGGCGCAGCAGCGGCGGTCGGCCACCCGTCGTGCCGGTCCGTGCCGGCGGCTCGACGCCGAACGGAACGAACTCCACGAGATCGACCAGGGCGTGGTCGGCCAGCAGGGGCACGGTGAGCTCTGCCAGTTCCTGGGCGGTCTGCATCACGTCGAGGGTGCTGCCGATGTGCGTGCTGGCCTCGCTGAGGATGGCGAGGCGCTCGCGCGCCCGCTTGTTTCCGGTGACGTCCACGGTCATGGAGCACACGCCCAACGGGGTGCCGTCCGCGCCCTGGAGACAGAAGAAGGAGGCGGAGAACGCATGCTCCCGGGGCCGGTCCGCAGGCGGCCACGCACGGTACTCGTGCACCGTCGTCGTGCCGCTCTCCAGCACCTGTCGCATCACGACCTTGAGCGCTTCGGCCTCGACGGCGGGCAGTGAGTCTTTCAGACCGCGTCCGAAGCGTCGGTGACGAGGCACGCCGTCGTGCCGCTCCATGGCGTCGTTCACCCAGACACAGCGCAGCTGCGCGTCATAAACGACGATGCCGATCGGGGCTCGGGCAAGGAGCGACTCCCGCACCGGTCCCCCGGTCGCCCCCGACGACAGGGAACCTATGTCCGTCACGGACGCCAGCCACCGGGTGCCGGCGTCCTGCCCCCGTAGCAGCGAGACCCGCAGCGTCATCCTGAGCGTGTGGCCGTCGCGGTGGCGTATCGCGACGGTGCCGGACCAGCCGCCCCGCTCACGGCACTGCTCGGAGAACGCCGAAGCCCGCCGTGCGTCCTCGGGAGGCGGCAGCACGTGTACGGCGGACCGGCCCACGACCTCCCCGGCCGTATAGCCGACGAGCTGCTGGGCGGCGTGCGTCCACCCCACGACGATGCCCTCGGCATCGATCATCGCTATCGCGGCGTCGGGCACCTCAGGAAGGCTCACCGGCTCGGCGAAGGGGGTGTGGTCGATGTACGTCATCGCAGTTCATCCCATCGGTGCGGAGGTGAAGAGGGCGTCGGCTAGTGCTGCGGCCCTGTGTGCAGCGGTGATGAACGGCGTTGTCCGGTCGAGCGGCACACGTGGGGCGTGGTCTGGGTACGACATTCCGCCCATTTATGATGAAATAGTCAGATGTAATCCTTTCATCGTCAAGCCCCCTGACTAAACGATCAAATGCTGTCGGGGACATGTCGTCCCCCGCTGCGCGCCGGACGGAGGCGTCAGGCAGGCCGATGCCAGTCATGCTGGAATCGCTTCGAACGCCGTCGCTCCGAGACCTGGCGGGCACTTGAGTGCGCGGACGTGGGTCTCGGCTCCTTCTCCAACCCCGGGCAACCGGCGAAACTCGCTCGTCGGGGTGGGGGAATGCGCGGAACGTGTTCAGCCGGCCAGACCGTGACGGCCAGCTGGCTGTGGACGAGTGCGAGCGTCGGCATGGGACGCGACGAGCGGCCGGTGCAGATGGTGTGACGGGGTGCGTTCGATGATCAGGAAAGCGGCGTCGTCGGTGAGCTGCTCGCCGGTGTGCGCGAGCAGGTCGCGGTGAATGTGGTGCAGCAAGGCGTCGGGGCTTGAGGCGGGGAAGGAGGCGACGCGTTCGGCGAGCGGGTAGAAGGCTCCGGTCGGTGAGCGGGCTTCGATCACGCCGTCGGTGTAGAGCAGCAGCATGTCGCCCGGTTCCAATGCGAACCAGTCGGTCCGGTCGTTGAGTACGCACAGAGCACGCAGGCCCAATGGGGGTGCGGGACGGCGGGAGTTCAGGGCAGATACCTGGTCACCGCGGATCAGCAGGGGCGGCGGATGGCCGCAATTGAGCATCTCAGCCTGTGGGCCCTGATCGGGGATGTCGATCATGATGGCGGTGATGAAGTGCTCGCCGGCATCGTGCGCGGTGTCGGCGACCTCCTCCAGGTTCCGGCAGATGCTCTCTTCGACGGCGGTGGCGAGCTCGGGCAAGGAGGGGTACCGGTGCGCGCCCTCACGGAACGCACTCATCGCCACCGATGCTTCGCCGACGGAGGCAAGACCATGGCCTCGTACGTCGCCGATGAGTACCCGGGTGCAGGGGTGATCGGCGCGGGCGACCGCCAACAGGTCGCCCCCGATCCGGGCCTCGTCCTCGGCGGCCAGATACAGCCAGGCCACCTGCAACGGCCCGATCCGGCGAGGTGGAGGCCGCAGCAGAACCCGCTGCGCCGTCTCAGCCACCGACCGCAACCGGCTCAGCTCCCGGGCATGCCGCTCCCGCACATAACAGACGAAGACCACCAGAGCTGACAGCACAGCCAGGGCGATCAGCTGCGCCACGTGGTTGGTCGTGGTCAGCCCGCCGTGGAAAATCGCGATGATCACCAAGGCGACCTCCGCCAGAGCCCCGACCAGAGCGGTAAGCCGCGGACCGGCGAAGGCGGCGGTCAACGTCGGCGCGATGACCAGCAGCGGGCCCAGATGAACACTGGTCCCGATACCGATGTCCACCGCAGCGATGGCCACGATCAGCGCCAGCGCCGTCACCAACAGACCGCGCCGCTGTTCCGGGAGCCGGTCCCGCCAGACACCCCGCAGACGCATATGTTCTTTCTACTCCTTTTTCGCGCGCAGGCCCCCAGGACATCGCACTCGCTGTTGCGACGCTGCTCCGCATACACCTCGCGGCCTGCTGCCACCGCTGACCGAGCTTGGGACCTGGCGTGCGGGAAAATCGACCCGCCAGCGCGGGAAACGATCTCTTCCAGCCTCGCGTAAGGCATGACCAGCGCATTTCGTCGGTGCTCCACCACTTCACGGGCAAGCCGAACGTGCGCCCGTATGGCCGGATCGCACCCGGAGATCATGGGGCTCTGCCGCCGCTACTGGAGCTGTGACTCACCCGGCCCGAAGCGGACAACAGGCAAGCCTCGGACAGCATGGCCGAGATGCTCCTGCACATGCTCGGCCTGTCCTGAGGCCCGCGGCGCGCTGCTGCATGACGGCGGCGAGCTTGGACAGGGTGCCGCCGAGCGCGCCCACCAGGGGTGCGGGACCGCGTTCGGCGACGGTCACCTCAAGTCCCAGTTCCCGGCAGGCGGAGGCGATCTCCGAGCCGGTGAAGCCGGCGCCGATCACCAGTACCCGTTCCGGCCGGGCGGCCATCCGCTCGGCCAGGCCTTGCCCGTCCTCGCGCGTGCGCAGGGTGAACACCCCGTCCAGGGCGCCCTCCTCCGGGTTGGGCCAGGGCCGCGCCCGGGTGCCGGTGGCGATCAGCAGCCGGTCGTACGGCAGCGACTCGCCGTCGGCCAGCAGCACCTGTTTGGCCAGCAGGTCCACACCGGTGGCGCGCACGCCCAGCCGCCACTCGGCCTCGGGGTCCCGGCGCATCGGCAGCTCGAGGGTGTCCGCCGTCGCCTGGCCCAGCAGCACCTGCTTGGACAGCGGCGGCCGGTCGTAGGGCGCATGGGGCTCGTCCCCCACCACCGTCAGTGAACCCGTGAATCCTTCCTCGCGCAGCGCCTCGGCTGCTCTCAGCCCGGCCAGCGAGGCGCCGACGATGACGATGCGGCCGTCTTTCAGGTCACCGGGCACCAGTGCTCACCTCTTCCCCCAGGAGGATCGCCTGCACCGGACACGCGGCCGCGGCCTGGCGCACACGCTCCACCTGATCGTCGGGCACGGCCGTGGCCTACAGCAGCCCCTCCTCGCCGTGCAGCTGGAACACCTCCGGCGCGAGGAACACGCACTGTGCATAGCCCTGGCAGCGTGTGAGGTCGACAACGGTCCGCATCTCCACCACTTCTTCCTCCGTTGTCACACCCCCCTCCTCTCCAGCATGGGGCCAGAGCTGAGGCCCTGCATGCCTTGTGATCGAGAGCTGGTATTCGGGCCGGCAGGGTGAGGGGGAAGGAGATGAACTCCCGGCAACGACGCTCCAGTTACTGAGAAGCGTTCGGGTGCGTCTCCTTCGACCAGGTGGTCCGGGTGACCCGAGTCACTGTCACTGTCCACCCATTTCCATACGTCGTATGGTTATCCTGGCAGGGCAATTCCATACGACGTATGGAACTGCTTGACGGACAACGCCACACAACGCCAGGCGCCTCACATCGCCTGCAAAAGCAGCCGTTGGTGCAGATCGCACCAACCGGAAGGAAAGATCATGAAAAAGCTCACGAAGCGGATTGCTGTCGCCGTTTCCTCCGTGGCGGTCGCGGGTGTCGCCGTTGTCGGTGCCGGGGGCACCGCTTCGGCCGCGACTCCCGCCTCCGTACACGTCCAGCGGTCGGCCGAGGTCAACCCCGCCGACTACCGCTGGGACCACGGCGTGGGCTACCTGATTGAGCAGGGCTACTGCTGGGACGGAAAGCGTGGCTGGCACCACGACGACCATGTCGCCGGCTCCCTCTGGCACAGCCGCGACGGTCGCTGCTACCGCTGGGACGATGAGGGGCGCGGGTGGAAGTCCGACAGGTCCTACCGGCACGACTGGAACCGCTACGAGAGCGACGGCCGGGGCTGGGACCACCACGACTGGAACCGCGGTGACCGGGACTACTTCGGCTGGGACCACTACGACCGGAACCACGGTGGCTGGGACTCCTACGGATGGGACCACTACGGCCGGAACCACGGTGACCGGTAGGACGGGTCCCGCCTGTGCCCCTGAGCGGAGGCTGTACCTCTCACCTCAATGCCTGTCGGCGCGGGGATGCGACCGCTGGTCACGGATCAGCGGTCCCCTGACCGCCGCCCGGGCGGGCGATCGAGCGAGGGCCTGCATCCTGCTCCCCCTCTGAACCTGCCTGCGGCACCACCACACCACGTGCCACAGGCGCGCGTCGCTTCAACTGCCGCGACGCCACGACCCGCACGGTCCGCCGATGCTGTCCGGCGCCCGGGCCCTGCTGAACACCTCCTGATTCGATGCGTGCTTGTCGCCACGAGCGCCGGGGCGCAGCCGAGGCAAGGGGGGTGCCTTGGAGTGAATGCCCATGGAGTCTTCGAGGACCGTGGTTCGGGCGGTGACCGCGCAGCTCGTCGTCTCGCGCACCTACTCACAGCCCTTGTGCATGCGGCTGCGGTACGAGCCTGCAGATCCCTACGTCGTCCGTGCCGCCTTTTTCGTCCACAGCGACGAGCCGGTCGAATGGGTCCTGGGGCGTGACCTTCTGGCCGACGGCCTGAACGGTTGCGCAGGTGATGGGGAGGTCCGGATCTGGTCGGCCGCAGGGCGGGGTGACGAGTCGATCTACATCGCCCTCGGTTCTTCCGCAGGCACCGCCTTGCTCGAGGTCCCCGTGCAGGACATCTCGTCCTTCCTTCAGGACACCCAGGCTTTGGTGCCACGGGGTACCGAGTCCGGACTCATCGACTGGGATGCCGAACTGGCACACCTCCTCCCCCGAGGCTGACCGCCGACCATCCATGCTCAGAAGTAAAGGAACCAGTGTCATGTCGCAGTACCAGCTTCGCGTCTACACCCTGCGCAGCTCCGACGCGCTCTCCGCCTACGAGAAGATCTGGGCCCGGCACATTCCCGGTATGGCCAAGCACCGGATCACCACCCACGGCGTCTGGACGGTGCCCGCGGCGCCCGGAAGCGACACCCCCCGGCTGTACGCCCTCGTTTCCTACAGGGACGCCGACGACGTTCAGGAGCGCCTGGATGCGTACCTGTCGAGTCCTGAACTCCGCGCGGACATGGAGGGCTTCGACATCAGCCAGATCGTCGGCCTCGACGAGACCCTGCTGACGCCCACCGTGGACTCACCCTTGCGCTGACGGTCGGCCTGCGACGAGTGACGCGGCCAGAAGGGCCGGTATCCGGCGGCCCTGCGATGGTGGTTCCGGTGTCGTCGATGGCGACCCACCAGTGGTGGCCCTTGCTGGCATCGATACCGACCCATGAGCAGGGCACCTGTGTGGTCATATGTGTCTCCTCGGACTCGGGCAGCGTGCCGTTCCGGTCCAAGGACGGCTCTGCCCTGCGTGACCGGGCCCCGGCAACCGCGGCCGGCGTCGAGGTGGGGACCGTGACGAGTCGGTTCACTACCACCACAACCGGTTCAGCGTCGATCGCTGAGACAAAGGGCGCCCTTTGTCCGGCAACCACCGTTGGCCACGTCTCCGTCTGTGCAGCCTCTTTGAATCCGACGACAGCCCTTCCGATGGCCCTCCCCGGATGACTCAAAGCACCAGGAGTAAGACCCAATGAAGTCATTGAGAACTGTGATCCAGGGGATGCCTGTGAAGCTTGTCGGCGCTCATGCGACGTCCTTGCCCATGATCATGAATCTGCGGTACGAGCCGAGTGATCCCTATGTGGTCCATGCCGCATTCACCACCGATGTCGACAGCGACGAGCCGGCGGAATGGATCATCGGGCGCGATTTGCTGATCGACGGCCTGGAGGGCCCCGCCGGCGAGGGAGACGTTCGCATATGGCCCACCGGCGAGGAGGGCCGCCGCGACTTGTACATCCTTCTCAACCCGCCGTCCGGTACGGCCCTGCTCAAAGCCCCAGCGCAGGAATTCAAGGCGTTCCTGCAGGAAACGGAGGCAGTGGTGCCCCGGGGGGCCGAGCTCGGCCACAGCGACTTCGACCGCTTGCCGGCGCACTTCCTCGCCGAAGGGTGAGTCCTGTCAGGGTGCGACCCGAGGCAGGCACACTGACGTCTGCGCCTCGGTGTTCACCGCCATGGTGAGTGGATATCCGCAGTCGTGGCGTCGAGGGCGGCCGGGTCGATGCCGGCCTCAGTCAGGATGTTCGCCGCGACTCCGCGGCCGACCCGCCCCGGTGAGACCAGCCGTCACGCGGCAACCCGCTACCTGCGTCGCATCGCCCACCTTCCCGCGCTCTGTAGCTCGCCGCTCATCGGCAGGCACTACCGCAGGGACGCACCTGAAGGCATTTACGTCGTCGGGGTGCGCCCTGCAGCGGAAGTCCGGCCGCCGTTGGTCCGCTTCGCGCTCGTCCCGCAAGCCCGCTGGTGGACGACGGCCGAGTTGAGGTCAGCCGGAGTGCTGGCCGAGCCTGCTGAACTGCTCGACTCATGGACGGCTACTGGGACGGGCGGCTGCTCCGATGAAGAGATCTCGCCCGCCGGCCGCAGACCCGGACCGCGCGCGCCGGCAGGTCAGCGGAGGAACTGGTTCCAGGCGGTGCCGCCGAGGTCCGAGCGGGTCCGTGATCCGGAGCGAGCGACCCGAACGCTGGCGCCCAGCGTCCTGGTCACTGCCAGACGCTGCGGTTCCTGGAGCCCTACGAGACCGGGGCCATGTACATCGTCCAGGCGAGCAGAGCATCGGCAAACATGGTCGGCGAAGCCGCTGCGGAAGGAAGGCGTAACCGGCTGCGAAGAATTGAAGGCCGGAGACCTTGTCGGACGGATGGCCCGGCTTGCTTCGCTGCCGCAAGCCGCTACACCTTAGGACCAACCTCGCAAAGCGGCGTCCACGACGGCGTTCACGGTGTCGCGCCCCAGGTGGTTCCCGACGAAGAAACGCTCGAAGAACAGCGGCCCGGCGGTGGCCATGGCGAATGTCTCGGGGGTGATGTCGGGCCGGAGCTGGCCGCGCTCGACGGCTGTGGCAACCGCAGGACGCAGGGCGTCGGCGATCTGGTTCAGCAGTGACTCCCGGAGGCGGCGCATACCTTCGTCGTGCCGTGAGCCCCCTAGGACCGCGGCAAGGACGGCCCCCGATTGCTCGTCGTCCCAACGCTCGGCGAGCACGTTCAGACGGTAAATGAGCTCCGCTCGCGGATCGTTGCCCGAAGCGGCCCGAAGCTCCTCGGGTACCGGAGGGAGAGGGGGCATGCCGGCCTCCAGCGCGGCCAGGCGGAGGTCGAGAAGGCTCGGCCAGTGCCGGTAGACGGTTGCCCTGCCGACGCCGGCACGAGTCGCAACCGTTTGATGTGTCACGGCCTCCAGCCCACCTTCCGTGAGCAACGCGGTGGCCGCCGCGACCATGGCCTCACGACTACGCAATAGACGCGGATCTGTTCGATCTCCCACCTGGTACACCTTCCGCTGATAGAACCCGAGTCGCAGCCACTATGGGACATCCATTGAGCAGGGGAGGGGAACCG
Organism: Streptomyces barringtoniae; assembly: GCF_020819595.1. Lineage (GTDB taxonomy): Bacteria > Actinomycetota > Actinomycetes > Streptomycetales > Streptomycetaceae > Streptomyces > Streptomyces barringtoniae. The sequence continues at coordinate 441,590 of NZ_JAJHNP010000002.1, read as the reverse complement.
CAAAGACCCTGTTCACCCGCCTCGAAGGTGGGCCCTCAAAGCACTGCTTGTCCCGCTACATATGAACGGCGGGTGCGGCGCTCTCGTCGTGCTGCGGCACGCCACGGCGGTACAGCAGTACGGTCACCACCAGACCCAACACGAAGACGGCTGTCGACCACCAGTAGGCCGTGGAGTAGCCCTCGAGACCAGCCTGCGCCAGGACGCCGGGGTCCTTGGGGGGCACGGCCGGAGAGATAGTTCGTGGCGGCGTCGGAGGCCATCGTGCTGAGCAGGGCGACGCCGATGGAACCACCCACCTGCTGGACGGTGTTGACGGCGGCGGACGCGACTCCGGCATCGGCCGCGGCCATACCGGAGGTGGCCAGGCTCATCGCGGGCGCGATCACCGTGCCCAGCCCGATGCCGACGAGCACCAGCTGGGGCAGCACCTGCGTCATGTATCCGCTGCCCAGGTCCAGCGTGGTCATCCACATCAGGCCGGCGGCCGCGGTGGCCATCCCCGGCGGAACCACCGGCTTGGGACCTATGCGCCGCACCAGGACGTTGTTGGCCACCGCGGAGGCGGAAGAGGACGCCACGATCATGGGCAGGAAGGCGAAGCCCGTCTTCAGGGTGCTGTAGCCGAGGCTCTGCTGCAGGTAGTAGGTGAGGAACAGGAACACGCCGAACATGCCGGCGCCGGTGACGAAAAGGGCGGCGAAGGAAGCACCACGATTTCGGTCCAGGAGGACCCGCAAGGGCAGCAGCGGGTACGCCGCCCTGGTCTGCCACCACACGAAGACGGAAACCAGTACGGCGCCGGCCGCCGGCATGCCCCAGATCGCAATCGAACCCCAGCCGTGCGTCTCGGCGTTCGAGAACCCGTAGACCAGGCAGAACAGGCCGATGGAGACCAGTACAGTGCCGAGGACGTCGAGCTTGGAGGACGTGTCGCGCGGGATACGGTGCAGCAGCGCGGCACCACCGACGAACGCCACCCCCGCGAAGACCACGTTGACGTACATGGTCCAGCGCCAGTCCAGGTACTGGGTCAGCACTCCGCCGAGGATCAGGCCGATGGCTCCGCCGGCACCCGCGACCGATCCCGCGACGGTGAACGCCTTCGCCCGCTCACGCGGATCGGTGAAGGTGGTCATCAGGAGCGACAGTGCGGACGGGGCCAGCAGGGCGGCGAACAGGCCCTGGACGGCGCGCGCGATGACGAGCATGGCGAAACCGTTTGCCGCTCCTCCCACCATGGAGGCGGCTGCGAAGCCGGCCAGACCCACCAGGAAGGTCGCCTTCTGCCCGACCAGGTCCGCGACCCGGCCGCCGAGCAGCAGCAGACTGCCGAAGGCCAGCGCATAGGCGGTGACCACCCACTGCCTGTCGGCGTCCGAGAAGCCCAGGTCGTGCTGGGCGGACGGCAGGGCGATGTTCACGATGGTGCCGTCGAGGACACCCATCAGCATCGACAGGGAGATGACCAACAGGATCCACCAGCGACGCCGGTGCGACGGGTCGGGCACATTCTCAGCTGCGGTCTCGGCGCCGCAAGCACCGACGGTGGCGTTCTGGGACATGGGGGCAGCCCTCCGGATGGGGGATGGAGGAAGAGAGAAAAGAACGGATCGAGAGATCGGGTAGGTCTCATCCGGTACGGGGCGCCACTTCGCGCTCATGGGCGGGAGCACTCGGCGGCGTAGCCGCCTCGGTGAACGGATGACGCGGGTGATTCAGCTCGACGAGGCCGATGGTCTCCCCCTTCAGGACAGAGACCAGGAACAAGCCAACCCACTATGGTCATTTCACGGTTCAGCGTTGACATACGGCTGCCGTGTAGAGGCTGGATGTGGAGCCACCCCGCTGGGCGGTCTCACCCGGTGTGACGGGGTGGCTCCCCTGTGTCGCAGCCTGATATCGCCCGACTGCGGGCGCGCCTCAGGGGCCAGCGCCTGGGGCGCAGCGTCTGAGGCTGACTGGCTCAATGGCCGGCGTGCCGGCCGTCACGACCGGCGGTGAGCCGGCTTTCCAGGCCCGTGATCAGCGTGTCCATCACGAGGCGGAACATGTGGTCCTGGTCAGGGCCTTCAGGGGCCGCACCCGTAGAGCCAGGGTCTGCGTCCGCGGCCCCGTCTTCGTCGGCTTCAGGGCCGTGGGGCTTGAGGGTCGACCACTGGTGGAGTGCGCCGTTGAGTTCTGCGGTGAGGACACCGATGACGACGGCGACCACGAGTGCGGCGATCTTCGAGACCTCTGACTGCGGCACACCGGCAGCCGCCACGATGGCGGTGAGAGCGGTCCAGAACGGATCGTCGGGCTGGATGAAGTCCGGCTGGTGGCTGAACGAGTACGCCAGCAGCTTGGGGTGACGGTGCGCCAGGGCCCGGAAGTCCATGGCGAGCAGCCGGATCCGCTCCTGCCAGGGAGCGTCCTCCAGTGTCACGGTGCGGAACTGCGCTCCGACCATTCTCGTCACGCCGCGCAGCACGGCTTCCTTGTTCGGCACGTGGTGGTACAGCGACATCGGATTCGCGTCGAGCTCGGTGGCGAGTTTGCGCATGGTGAGCGCCTCGACACCGTCCGCGTCGATCAGCCGCAGGGCGGCGACGTAGATCCCGGCCTCGGTCAGAGGTACGTCTCTCTTCCTCGTTCCCCGCGGGGGACGTCTCACCTTCTTTTCCATACCTCGTACGGTACCAGTTCCGTACGGAGTATGAAAATGAGCTTCACCACAGCCCCACCTGGGCTCCCGGGGTTGCACTCCACTTTCCGTACCGCGTATGGTTCTAATTCCATACGGCGTATGTTTCCGTACGGCGCCACGGCATCGACCTGCGCAGCGCGCCCTTGCCCATCCCCCTCCACCCCCTCCGCGCAGAGGAGCAAGACATGACCACGCACTCCGCGAACGACCTTCGCCCCATCCGGTCCCCGCGTGGGATCCCCCTGCTCGGCAACACGCCGCAGATCCCCGACACCAACCCGGTGGAGTACTTCGGTGAGCTGTCCAAGCAGTTCCCCGAGGGCATCTACGGCATGGACATCGCCGGCATCGAGCAGGTCTTCGTCTACGACCCGGACCTGGTGGCCGAGGTCAGCGACGAGACGCGGTTCTTCAAGCAGATCGACAAGACGCCGCTGCACCACATCCGGGACTTCGCCGGCGCCGGCCTGTTCACGGCCCACCAGCACGAAGAGGAATGGGGCAGGGCACACCGGATCCTGCTGCCGGCCTTCAGCCAGCGGGCCATGAGGAACTACTCCGGGCAGATGCTGGAGATCGCCCAGAACCTGGCGGGCAAGTGGGAGCGCCGGGAGGGTCAGCCGGTCAACATCACCGACGACTACACCCGCCTGACGCTCGACACCATCGCCCTGTCGGGGTTCGGCTACCGGTTCGAGTCCTTCGACAAGGAGGAGCTGCACCCGTTCCTCAACGCGATGCTGGGCGCGCTGACCGAGTCGATGCGGCGCTCTCAGGAGCTGCCGATGATGACCAAGCTGCGCAGGGCCGATGCCAAGAAGTACGGCGAGAACATCCAGGTGATGCGCGAGCTGGTCGAGAGGGTGATCAAGGAGCGCCAGGAGGGCAAGGGCAGCGGTGAGGACGACCTGTTGGGCCTGATGCTTGAGGCCACGGACCCGGAGACCGGCAAGCGGCTGGACGTCGACAACGTGCGTGACCAGGTGCTGACGTTCCTGATCGCCGGGCATGAGACCACCAGTGGTCTGCTGTCGTTCGCCACGTACTCGCTGATGCGCAACCCGCATGTCCTGGCCCAGGCGTATGCCGAGGTGGACCGGCTGATGCCCGGCGACACCGTCCCGGACTACGACACGATCATGCAGCTGGACGTCATCCCGCGGATCCTGGAGGAGACCCTGCGGCTGTGGGCTCCCATCCCGATGATCGCCAAGGCGCCCATCGAGGACACCGTCATCGGCGGCCGCTACGAGCTGAAGAAGGGCACGCGGGTCAGCATCCTTGAAGGCCCGCTGCACACCCACCCCAAGGCGTGGGAGCGTCCGGACGAGTTCGACATCGACCGGTGGCTGCCGGAGAACCGGGCTCAGCAGCACCCGCACGCCTACAAGCCGTTCGGCAACGGCGTACGTGCCTGCATCGGCCGGCAGTTCGCGCTCACCGAGGCCCGCCTGGCCCTGGCGCTGGTGCTGCAGAAGTTCAAGCTCTCGGACACCAGCGACTACAAGATGGACGTGCGGGAGGCGTTGACGCGCAAGCCCGGCAACTTCGAGCTGATCGTCCGTCGCCGTCAGGAGCACGAGCGGACCGTTTTCGGCGCCGCGGACCTGCAGACCGGCGACACGCAGGCGCAGGCAGTGGTCAGCGGTGTCGGTGTGAACCTGACCGTCGCCTACGGCTCCAGCCTCGGCTCCTGCGAGGACCTGGCGCGCACCATCGCCGACCGCAGTGAGCGCTCCGGCTTCGGCACCACGCTGGTGAGCCTGGACGAGCTGGGCGACAACCTGCCCACCGAGGGCCTGCTCGTGGTGGTCGCCGCCAGCTACAACGGCAAGGCCCCCGACAACGCCCAGCACTTCGACGACCTGCTCGCCGCCGGACTGCCGGAGGGCTCACTGTCCAACGTGCGGTACGCGCTGCTGGGCGCCGGCAACACCCAGTGGGTGGCCACCTACCAGGCATTCCCCAAGCGGATCGAGGAAGGTCTGCTGGCCGCCGGCGCCACCCCCATCGTCGAGCGCGGCATCGCGGACGCCGCCGGTGACTTCGACGGCATGGCCACGCGGTGGATGGACAACCTGTGGGCCACCCTGGCCGAGGAGTACGCCGCCGACACCTCCCAGGCCAGCGGCCCCCGCTACGAGGTCCAGCTGCTCACCGAGTCCGACGTGCGCCCCGCCATCGTCTCCGAGCAGGCGTACCCGCTCACCGTGGTGGCCAACGACGAGCTCGTGGCCGACGCGACCGGCCTGTGGGACTTCGCCATCGAGCCGCCGCGCCCGTCCGCGAAGTCCATCACCGTCGAGCTGCCCGACGGCGTCACCTACGACACCGGCAACCACCTGGCCGTCTTCGCCAAGAACGAACTCGCCCTGGTGGAGCGCGCGCTGAGGCGGCTCGGCGTCGACTACGACCAGGTGCTCCGGCTCGACCAGCCGGCCGGTGGCCGCACCCACCTGCCGGTCGGCACCCCGGTCACCGCCGGCATCCTGCTCACCGAGTTCCTGGAGCTGCAGGACGTGGCCACTCGCTCCCAGATCCAGACGCTCGCCGAGTACACCGAGTGCCCGTGGACCCGGCCGCAGTTGCTGGCGTACACCGCCGAAACGGAGGAGGCCGAGGAGCGCTACAGCAAGGAAATCCTCGGCAAGCGCATCTCCGTCCTGGGCCTGCTGGAGCGCTTCCCGGCCGTCGAGCTGCCGCTGGCGGTCTTCCTGGAGATGACGGGCCCCATCCGTCCCCGCTTCTACTCCATCTCCTCCGCCCCGTCCGCCAACCCGCGCCACGTGCGCCTGACCGTCGGCCTGCTGGAAGGCCCGGCCCTGTCCGGCGACGGCCAGTACCGCGGCACCTGCTCCGCCTACATCGCGGCCCTCGATCCCGGCGACATCGTCTACGGCTACGTCCGCGTGCCCTCCCCGACCTTCGCCCCGCCCGCCGACCCCGCCACGCCACTGATCCTCATCGGCCCCGGCACCGGCATCGCACCGCTGCGCGGCTTCCTGGAGGAGCGGGCGACCCAGCACGCGAACGGCACCCAGGTCGGCCTGTCCCAAGTGTTCGTCGGCTGCCGCCACCCGGAGCACGACTACTTCTACCGCCAGGAGATGCAGGACTGGGAGCAGACCGGCATAGCCCAGGTGCACACCGCCTTCTCCGCGGTGACCGGCCACCCGGCCCGCTTCGTGCAGAACGCCATCGCCCGTGCCGCCGACACGGTGTGGCAGGCCATCCAGGACGGCGCGTACATCTACGTCTGCGGTGACGGCCGCCGCATGGCCCCCGCCGTCCGCGAGGCACTCGCCGCCATCCACCGCCAGAAGACCGGCAGCGACGACGAGGCCGCCCAACAGTGGCTCGCCCAGCTCGAGGCCGACGAGCGCTACCAGCAGGACGTCTTCGCCTGACCGTCGCACGCCGTCAAGGCGTGCTGACCCCAACCGCCGGGAGGCGTGCGGCACCCCCGCTGCCGGCCGTACGCCTCCCGGCCGCCACAAGCCCCTCCAGACACACCCCATGGCACCCCTGGATACCCGTGGTTGGTGCCGCTCACCGAAAGCAGATCTTCATGGACACCATGCTCGCCGGACGCTTCCACCTGGACAGCAAGAAGTTCGCCGTGGAAGAGGTCCCGATCCCCGTGCCGGGCCCGGGCGAGGTCCTCATCGAGGTCAAGGCCGCCGGCGTCTGCCTCTCCGACGTCCACCTCCTCGACGGCTCCCTCGTCCCGCTGTTCGCCACCTCCGAGACGGTCACCGTCGGCCACGAGGTCTCCGGTGTGATCCACACGCTCGGCCCCGACCTCAAGCGCGGCCTGCCCGTCGGCACCCGCGTCACCCTGGAGGCCGGCAAGACCTGCGGCAAGTGCGCCGGATGCGTGCGCCACCGCCCCTGCACCCAGATGCTCACCGCCGGCATCGACTACGACGGCGGCTGGGCCGAGTACGTGATCGCCCGCGAGGACACCCTCATCCCCATCCCGGACAGCCTCCCCTTCGACCAGGCCGCGATCATCCCCGACGCTGTCTCCACCCCCTACGCCGCCGTCGTCGCCACCGCCGGCGTCCGGGCCGCCCAGTCCGTCGGCGTCTGGGGCGTGGGCGGAGTCGGCGCGCACAACGTACGCCTCGCCCGCCTGGTCGGCGCCGCCCCGATCATCGCCGTCGACCCGCTGCCCAGCGCCCGCGAGCGCGCCCTCGTCTTCGGCGCAGACCTCGCGCTCGACCCGGCAGCCCCCGACTTCGCCGACCAGGTCCGCGCAGCCACCGGCGGACGCGGCCTCGACTTCGCCTTCGACTGCGCCGGGGTCCCCGCCGTCCGCGACCAGGCCGCCTCTGTGCTCGGCCTGGGCGGCTCCCTGATCCTGGTGGGCATCACACCCCGGCCACTGACCATCACCGAGGGCCTGACCTTCAACTACCTGCAGAAGCAGGTGCGCGGCCACTACGGCGGCTTCCCCGAGTCCGTCTCCGAGCTGGTACAGCTGACCGCGGCCGGCCGCCTCGACCTGGCCCCCTCCATCACCGACCACATCCCGCTCATCGAGGCCGCCGACGCCGTCCACCGGCTGGAGAACAAGATCGGCGACCCGATCCGCCTCATCCTCGTCCCCTGACGCCCGTCAGCAGGACAACAAGCCACCCTGGGCAGGGGTGAGTGGGCGCCGGTGTGTGAGGGTGCACCGGCGCCCGCGGCTTTCCCGCAGCCAGAACCCGTGGAGATGGAGCCATGCACACGACCGACGCCCCGCGCCGCACTCCGCAACGCAGCGACGCTCGCTCGAACCGCCGACGCATCCTCGCCGCTGCCCGGCAGAAACTGCGGGACGACCCCGACGCAAGTCTCGACAGCATCGCCCTGGCGGCCGGCATCGCACGACGCACCCTCTACGGTCACTTCTCCAACCGTCAAGCGCTGATCGCCGAGTTGACGCAGGAAGCAGCACGGGCACTGCGACAGGCGTTCGCTGCAACCCGTGTCCCAGATGCCGACCCGCTGGAGACGATGACGCGGATGGCCCTTGCGGCATGGGCGGTGGGCGACCAGTACCGCATGCTCATCTCCTTGGGGCAACACCATCTGGGAGAGGAGACGATCCGCGCCACTCTGGCACCCGCTCGCGAAGAGGCCGTGGCGGCCATACGACGTGGCCAGGACGAAGGCGTGTTCGCGCACCACGTCCCCGCGCCCATCCTCGCTCAGGCGCTGGAAGCCCTGATGCTGGCCCTCGCCGAGGAGAACACCACCTCCGCCTGGGCGGACCCTGCGGGTGAGGCTGCGGTGACCGCGTTCCTCGTCGCCGCCGGAGTAGCACCACACATCGCATCGCGCCGGGTTCGAGCCGTGTTGCGCGAGTAAGGGCGACTCCCGGAACGCTGCCTGGCCACTGGGGTCCCCTCGGGCAGGCGTAGAGCCGGCGCGTCCAAGGGTCCACTCTCCTGCCCCGGACGCATACGCTGCGGCCAGTTCACCATCCACCTGCGCGGTCAGCCGGCCCGGAGGGGACGGTGCTTGGCCCAGGCCAATGGTCCTCAAGCGTTACGCCTCGGTGACCCGATGCCGCCCTCGGCGTCCCCATTCCCCCTCCTCCCTGTGTCGTCGCTCCACTTCTGTCCGGAGATTCACCCCCTGTGGGAGTTCATTCATGCCTGCCATTCTGATCCACGGCGTACCCGACACCCACCATGTGTGGGACGGCGTGCGCGAGCATCTGACCCGCAGCGACGTGGAGGCTTGGGACCTGCCCGGTTTCGGTTCGCCGCGGCCCGAGGGCTTCACCTGCACCAAGGAGGAATACGTCTCCTGGCTCATCGAGCGGTTGGAAGGAATCGGTGAGCCAGTCGACCTGGTCGGCCATGACTGGGGCTGCCTCCTCACCGCGCGCGTGGCTTCCGTACGGCCGGATCTGATCCGCACGTGGGCCGGCAGCAACGGTCCGGTCAGCGCCGAGTACGACTGGCATCCGCTGGCCAAGCTGTGGCAGGACCCCGTCGCGGGCGACCGCTGGGCCATGGAGTACGACGCCGCCGCGTTCGCCAGGGACCTGACCGACAATCTCCAGATCCCGGCTGAGTTGGCCGAACAGACAGCCGGCCGCGTGGACGAGACCATGCGCGACAGCATTCTCAAGCTATACCGTTCCGCCTTGACGGTCGGTGCGGAGTGGGAACCGGATCTGGCGAACCTGGCCGGACCGTCCCTGGTGTTCTGGGGGGCGCTCGACCCAGTCTGCCCCATCGAGTTCGGCGAGAAGATGGCCGCTTCCGTGCGCGCCACCCGTTTCCTGAGGCTCGACAGCAGCCACTGGACGCCGATCCAGAAACCGGCCGAGGTCGCCGCGGCCCTCGAGGAGCAGTGGACCAGCTCACAGGGGTGACTGGCGCGCCCCGACAAGCACGCCCGTGGGCTGTGCCTCTGGCGGCACTGGCGCCCGGCCGCCAGAGGCACACGGGAGGGCCACCGCACCGCCGTGCATACCGCCGAGCGGGGCGGGCGCTCCGACTGAGAGGTCGATGATCATGGCAACCGCCGCGGGCCCTTGGCCGATATCACGACGGATCCGACTGGCGACAGCAGCGTGGATCCGGGCGGATGCCACCGGAGGTGATCCGGTCCGCAGGCAGGGGCCGCCCCGTGCAACCGGTGTCCACCGCATCGTGTCTCGCTGTGGCCCGGCCTGCAGGGCGACGGTGCCGTCGTACGAGGCCCCCCGCGCCTTGGCCGGCGGCGCAGATCCCACCGACTCCTCAGTCGAGGCCCGGCAGCGGGCGCCGGGTGACCTCACGGGCGTCCTCCGAGGAGAGGCCCAGCATGCGCAGGACCATCGCGGCGAGGTCGGAGGCGGCCTCGTCGCCGTCGAGGTCGGGGCGGGCCAGCCTCAGCGCCACCAGGGACAGCAGGGTCCCGCCCAGAGCGGACAGGGCCATGGTGGGATCGGTGCCGGTGAAGCGTCCCGAGGCGATGCCGCGTTCCAGGTCACGAAGCGCTCGTGGCGACAGGCCGCGATCGGAGTGGATGTGGGCCAGGCCGCGGTCGCGCAGGATCCGCATGAGTTCGGGGTGTGAGTCCGCCATCCGTGCGGTGAGGCGGAAACCCGCAGCGACGAGCTCGGCGGAGTCGTCGATGCCTTCCACATGCTCGTCGATGACCTGACCGAACTCCTCCAGGGCGTCCGTCACAGCGGCGTCGAACAGTGCCGTCTTGGACTCGAAGTGGTTGTAGAAGGAGCCGAAACCGACGTCCGCGCGCTCGGCGATGGCCTGGATGCTGGCGCTGGTGTCCCCGGTCTCCGCGAGGATCTGCCGCGCCGCACGGATGAGTGCCTGACGGGTCTCGGCGCGGCGCCGTTCGAAGCGGTTGCGGGGCGGGGCTGACGTCGGCATACGACGAGTGTAACAACCGTGCCGATGACACCCCCATGAATGATGATTACCTCAATTCTTTGGCTCTGCTCTATTGACGATGAGCGACGGCAAAGTTGATGATTTCCTCATTACGGCAGTGTTGCTTGGAGGGCACCATGTCCCACACCCCCGTTAACAGGGCCGATCTGCAGACGCCCCACCAAGATCTCCACAGCGAGCTGGGCGCCCTACGCGGTGAACACCCCGGACGAGCGAGAAACCCCGTCATCAAGGTGGCCGACCTGGCCTGGCTGGAGTTCGAGAAGCCGGACCTGGACCGGGCCGAGGTGTTCGCCCGCGACTTCGGGTTCGCCATCGCCGCGCGCACCGAGCGGGAACTGTGGCTGCGCGGCACCTTCGCGGGCTCCCCGTGCATGGTCATCCGCCATGGGCAGGCGTCCCGCTTCGCCGGGCCGGCGTTCCGCGCGGCGGAGCGCGCCGATCTCGACCGGCTGGCCGCAGCCACCGGCAATACCGTCCGGGACATCGACGTACCCGGCGGCGGACAGTCGGTCACCCTGCTCGATCCCTCCGGCTTCCCGGTCCGGGTCGTGCACTGCGCCGAGCAGCTGCCCGCGCTGCCCGAGCAGCAGCCGCTGATCCTCAACACCGGTACCGAGCACCGCCGTACGAACGCCACCCAGCGGCCGCCCCGCGAGCCGTCGCGTATACAGCGCCTCGGGCACGTGGTGCTGGAGACACGGGTGTTCATGCGGGCCCTGAACTGGTATCTGGACACCCTCGGGATGATCGTGTCCGACTTCCTGTTCCTGGACGGGCAGCGCGGGCGCGGGCCGACCATGGCGTTCATCCGCTGCGACCAGGGCAGCCTGCCCGTGGACCACCACACTCTCGCCCTGCACCTGGGGCCCGGTACCGGCTACGTCCACTCCGCCTACCAGGTCACCGACCTCGACTCGATCGCGGCCGGTGGGGAGTACCTGGCCGAGCGCGGCTACCGGCGCAGCTGGGGGATCGGCCGGCACATCCAGGGCAGCCAGCTCTTCGACTACTGGCGCGACCCCGACCGCTTCATGCTGGAGCACTTCGCCGACGGCGACCTGTTCTCCTGCGACCTCGAACCCGGCTGGGCGCCGATGTCGGCGAGCGGCCTGGCCCAGTGGGGGCCGCCCGTCACCCGCGACTTCCTGGGCGCCAGCCCCTCCCCCGCCAAGCTCCGCGAGGTCATGACGGCCCTGCGCGGCGACAACGAACTCGACCCCGCACGCCTGCTGGGCCTGATGAAAGCGATGAGCTCATGAGCACCAACGTGCTGCGCACCCCCGACGGCTGGTGGGTCGTCCGCGACGAGCGGGCCGTCCGCATCGAGACCGAGGCGGTCACCACCGCCGAACTGCTCGCCGACCGGGCCGCCGTCCGGGAGGCCGCCGCCTCCGGCGAGATCGGCACGCCCGTCGCCGATCTGGTAGCGCTGCCCCCGGTCACCACCCCCTGCCGGGTGGTGGCCCAGATGGTCAACTACCGCAGCCACGCCAAGGACTCGGGATTCACCGGTGACATCCCGCCCACCTTCTTCCGCAAGGCGTCCGGCTCGGTCAGCGGGCCCCACGACACGATCGTCCGCCCCGCGCACGTGAAGTTCCTCGACTACGAGGTGGAACTCGGCCTCGTCATGGGCGCAACCCTGCCGGTGGGCACCGTCGTCGAGGAGACGGACCTGCCGCACTACGTCGCCGGGCTCGTCCTCACCAACGACGTCAGCGCCCGCGACGTCCAGCTGACCAAGACCCAGTTCTACGAGAGCAAGTCCTACCCGACCTTCACCCCGACGGGGCCGTATCTGGCCCTGCTGGAGCCCGAGGACTTCGCCCGTCTGATCGACCTGCGGCTTCGGCTGTCGGTCAACGGCGTAACGCGCCAGGACCGCACTCTCGCCGACATGATCGTGCGGCCCGCGCAGGCGCTCACCCTGCTGGCCCGCTTCCAGACCCTCGACCCGGGCGACCTGCTGCTCACCGGCACTCCTGGCGGCACGGCCCTGAAAGCCCCGCCCAAGCCGGTCGAGAAGATCGCCGCGCTGCTGCCGCCCGCGCTGAAGTGGAAGGCGTTCTTCAACGGCCAGGCCAAGAACCCCCGGTATCTGCGCGACGGTGACCTCGTCACCGCCTCGATCGCCACCCCCGACGGGCGGATCGACCTGGGCGAGCAGCGGACCGCTGTGGCGGACGCGACGTGAGCGCCACCACCCGCAGACCGGTGGTGATCATCGGGGCGGGACCCGTCGGAGTCACGGCCGCGCTCCTGCTCGCCCGGCACGGAGTGCCCAGCCTGCTCCTCGAACGCCACCGGGACATCTACCCCCTGCCGCGTGCTGTCGTCGTGGACGACGAGGTCCGCAGGATCCTGCAGAGCGTCGGCGTGCACGAGGAGTTCGCCGCCATCGCCCGGCCGGCTCCCGGGCTACGGCTGCTGGACGCCCGACGCCGCGTGATCAGCGAGTTCCCGCGGTCCATGCACGGACACCACGGCTTCCCCCAGCTGAGCATGTTCAACCAGCCCGACCTGGAACGTCTGTTGCGCGACGCCCTGGCGCGCCGCCCCGAGTGCGAGCTGTGGAGCGGGGTGGAGGTCGTGTCCGTCACCGAGTCCGGCACGCCGAACACCGACGCACCCGACGATCCGACGGGTCCCGTCCGGGTCACCTTCCGGCGCGGCGGCAGTGACGAGGAGGAGCACCTGTGGGCCGATGCCGTCCTCGGCTGCGACGGTGCGGGCAGCCTCACCCGTGACGCCATCGGCGCCGCCTGGGAGGACCTGCACTTCCAGGAGAGCTGGCGGGTCATCGACGTGCGCACCAGCCGCCCGGTGCGGACCTGGGAAGGCGCCGAGCAGATCTGCTGCCCCACCCGGCCGGCCACCTTCATGCGCATCAGCGAGGACCGCTACCGCTGGGAGTTCCGGCTGGCCGACGACCAGAACCTGCAGGGCCCGGACGGATGGGAGCGCCTGCGCGAGCTGGTCGCCCCCTGGGTGGACCTGCCGGCCTCGCAGAGCGACGACTTCGAGGTGATACGGCAGGCGCAGTACACCTTCCAGGCCCGTCTCGCCGACCGGTGGCGCAGGGGGCGTGTCTACCTGCTGGGCGACGCCGCCCACCTGACCCCGCCCTTCGTCGGGCAGGGTCTGTGCTCCGGCCTGCGCGACGCCCACAACCTCACCTGGAAACTCGCCCGCGTTCTGCAACAGGGCGCGGACGACCGACTGCTGGACACCTACCAGCGGGAGCGCAAGCCGCACGCCCGCCACGTGATCCGTGTCGCGGTCGCCGTCGGCTGGGCCATGACCGGCGGACAGGACCGCGGTGCGGCCATCCGCCGAGCTGTGGTGGGCGCGGCCTGCCGCATCCCCGGCGTGACCGCGGCGGTGAGCCGCGATCTCAGCCCCGCGCTGACCGCCAGCCCGCTCGTACGACGCCGCCCCCGGCTGACCGGCCGTTCACTGGCCGGCACCTTCTGCCCACAGCCCTGGGTGCTGTACGACGGCACGCGAGAGCGCCTCGACGACATCCTCGGGGACTCCTTCGCCGTGCTGACCGCCGTGCCGCCCACGGCACGGATGACGGGTGTGGCCACGGCCCTGGGCGCATCCGTGATCCATGTCGGCGACCTGGGCGACGACGGCACCCTGGCCGCCTGGCTGGCACGCGGCCGTGCCGACGCCGCCCTGCTGCGCCCCGACCGCGTCGTACTGGACACCGTCCCCACCGGCACCGGCCACTTCACCGACGCCACCGCCTGGGCTCCCCTACTGCACACGGCCCGCCGCCCCGCCGAAGCCCCGCCCGCACGCTGACGAGGAACACCAGACCATGACCACCCCGCACGCCACGCCTTGCCCGGAGCCCTTCCTTCCGCCCGACCTCCAAGCGGCCGCCGGCAGCCGCATCGCGGACTTCGCCCGCTGGGCCGCCCGACACCAGGGCGCCGACGGCATCCAGGACCCCACCGACTACCAGGCCATGCACCACTGGTCCGTCACCGACCTGGAAGGCTTCTGGGCCGCGGTGTGGGAGTACTTCGACATCGACGCCGCCACACCGTACGAGCGAGTGCTGGCCGAGGAGACCATGCCCGGCGCCCGCTGGTTCCCCGGCGCCACCCTCAACTACGCCCACCACGCCCTGCGCAACCTGCACCCGGACGCACCCGCGATCACCGCGCTGGACGAGACCGGAGCCGCCTACGAGATCACGGGACGACAGCTGCGCGCCCAGGTCGCCTCCGTCGCCGCCACACTGCGCGACCTGGGCGTCGGACCCGGCGACAGGGTGGTCGGCTACCTGCCCAACACCCCCCACGCCGTCATCGCCTTCCTCGCCACGGCCAGCCTCGGCGCGGTGTGGTCGGTGTGCGGCCAGGACTACGCACCCAAGGCCGCCGCCGACCGCTTCGCCCAACTCGAACCGAGCGTGCTCATCACCGCGGACGGCTACCTCTTCAACGGCACCCGCCACGACCGCCGCGCAGCCTCCCTCGACCTCGCCGCCGCCCTTCCCACGCTCAAGGCCAGGATCCTCGTGGATCACCTGGGCCTCGCGTGGCCCGCGACCCCGGCCGCGAGGCTGACGGTTCCCTGGGAGGACGCGGCCGGCCGCACCGAGTACCTCACCATCACTCCGGTGCCGTTCGACCACCCGCTGTGGATCGTCTTCTCCTCCGGCACCACCGGGCTACCCAAAGGCATCGTCCACGGTCACGGAGGCGTCCTGCTGGAACACCTCAAGATCCTCGGCCTGCACTGCGACCTGGGCGTCGGAGACCGCTTGCTGTGGTACACCACTACCCACTGGATGATGTGGAACCTGGTCGTCTCCACCCTGCTGACCGGTGCCGCCACCTGCACCTACGACGGCAGCCCTGCGCCGGTGGCGCGCCCGGACGTCCTGTGGGAACTGGCGGCCCGCCACAAGGTCACCGTCTTCGGCACCAGTCCCCAGTACCTGCTGGCCATGGCCAAGCTCGGCGTCGACCCCGCCGTGCACGACCTGTCGGCGATCCGCGTCATCGGCTGCACCGGCTCCGCCCTGCCCGCCTCCGCCTACCCCTGGGTCCGCGACCACGTCGGCGCAGGCGTCCAGCTGGCCTCCACCAGCGGCGGCACGGACGTCGTCTCCGGCTTCGCCGGCAGCGCCCCCACCACCCCGGTGTGGGCGGGTGAACTGTCGGCCCCCAACCTCGGCGTGGCGCTGGCGGCGTACGACGGCGCGGGCCGGCCGGTCGTCGACCAGGTCGGCGAACTGGTCGTCACCCGCCCCATGCCGTCGATGCCGCTGTACTTCTGGAACGACCCTGACGGCTGCCGCTACCGCGACGCCTACTTCGGCGCCTATCCGGGCGTGTGGCGGCACGGGGACTGGATCACTCTCACCTCCCACGGCTCGGTGATCGTGCACGGCCGCTCCGACGCCACGCTCAACCGCAACGGCGTACGCCTGGGCAGCGTCGACATCCACGACATCGTCGAACGCCTCCCCGAGATCGCCGAGGCCCTCGTCATCGGTGCGGAGGAACCCGACGGCGGCTACTGGATGCCGCTCTTCGTGGTCCTCGCCGACGGGAGCGAGTTGGACGACTCCTTGCGCGAGAAGATCCGCGACGCGATCCGCACCGGCGCCTCACCCCGCCACGTCCCCGACGAGATCCTCGCCGTGCCGGCCATCCCGCACACGAAGACCGGCAAGAAACTCGAGGTCCCGGTCAAGCGCCTCCTTCAGGGCGCACCCGCCGAGCAGGTCCTCAATCCCTCCGCGGTCGACAACCCCGACCTGATCGCCTACTTCGCCGGCCTGGGAGCCGAACGCCGCCAGGCCCCTTGTCCGCACACCCCCGAGGGCGTCTCGTGATCCTCTCCGCCTCGCTGACCTGTCTCATCGCGTTGATCTTCGCCCTGCTGGGCGCGGCCAAGATCCTGGCCCTGGGTCCGATGCCCGAGCTGGCCGCCCACGCCGGCTTCACCACTGCGGCCTACCGGGTCATCGGCGGGCTGGAGCTGGCGGGCGCCATCGGCGTGGCCCTCGGCCCGGTCGTACCGCTGTGCGGCGGCCTGGCCGGTATCGGGCTGCTGATGCTGCTCGCCGGTGCCGTGACGACGCACGTACGCAAGGGCGACGGGCTGACCAAGCTCCTCCCCGCGGTGACATGCGCGGCCCTGGTCGCCTGGTATCTCGTACTCCTCGCCGGCCTCTGACCCGTTCCGGGAGACTGTCGGCGGCCACTCGTCCTGTTAGCGAGCCCACGGCGGAGCTGGCAGACTGACTCTGTGGTTCCGCTGATGGTCGCGGCGGATGAGATCGCGTCCTCATCGCTTACCGGCGCCAGTGTGGTATCAGTCTGCGCACTGCTCTTCACCGTCGCGTCGTTCTGGTGGCTCAACGCCCGACAGGGACGCTTGAAGGCGTGGGAACCTCATTCCTTCGCGGCGATCGTCCACGGTTCCACGGCACGCCTAAGACTGCCGCTCGTCCTGCACAACACCGGTCCCAAACCGATCGTCGTGCAGGACCTCATCCTGACCTTCCCCGATGAGCCCGCCTCTCATCTGCCGCTCCTGTGGGTGTCCTCCACGTCCCGGCTCCAACCGGGGCCGGACGAGGAGACGAAGCTGCCCGCCGGATTCGTCGTGCCCGGCAGAGAAGCGCAACAACTCTTCCTCGAGTTCGAGGCACCGTTTTCCGGATTCCTCCCGGAGGCCCGTGACTACAAGGCCCAGCTCCAAGTTCGGGTCGGCCACCGCAAGGGTTGGCGCCCCCTGCTGACGTTCAGCTTGAGGGCCGCCAACATCATCGATCCAGATCGCTACACCGTCTACAACAACGCACCGGTCGAGCTGACGAAGGAAGATCAGAGGAGAGCGGACGCCGCGCTTCTCGAGCTGCTGGAAGAGCACGGGGACGGCTCCCCTCCGGGCGGCAGGAGACAGGGAGACCCTCCGAATGACGAAGGTGACGCCGACACGAGCCGCTGACATCGCCGTCCGCCCTCTGACGTGGACAGCGGTGGCACCGGCCCCGCCGGGCCGCCACAGCCACCGCACCGATCACTCACGTCAGTCGACGCAACCGGCCGCCGCGAGGTCGAGCACAATGTCCGTGATCATGCCCGCCTGGCCGCCGACCATCCTGCGCCGGCCGGCTTCGACAGGGATCGCCCGGGTGTCCAGGCCGTGACGGCGCGCCGCGGCAACGGCATGCCGGAGGAAACCGGAGTACACGCCCGCGTACCCGAGGGCGAGCATCTCGCGGTCCACCCGCACCTCGCGGGCCTGCAGGGTGCGGACGATGTCGGCCGGCAGCGTCCATGAGGCGGAACAGGTCGCAGTTTCCGCGACCATGAACAGCCCGCGGACGAGAAGCCCGTGCGCCCCTCGGCGGGGGCAGGCATCGCCTCAGACACCTCCAGGGGCGTTCTACTTTGCAGGGGCGAAGGCTGTGACTGTTGGTCGCCAAGGGCCCCGGCCCGATTTGCCGAGCACTCGACGCGAGGGCGCAGGGCGGAGAACCCGAAGGCAACGACGCCGACGCCGGAGCTGCAGCACACCCGCCCGGAAGCCCCCGCCGGCCGCGTCTGCAGGGGCTTGCCGTCGAACGCCTCTCTCACAGGCGCTGTCACACGTCTGTCACCAACTACTCCGACTCCCCCGGACCGCGACGCCCTGACCTGGTATTACGCACCCTGCCTGGACTGACGTGGACGCCCGAAGACGGTTTCTACGACATGTGCCAGGTGGGACCGTCAGCTCGGAGCGGGCACCTACGGCCAATCCAACAGAGCCGCAGCCCCAAGGTCTGCATCGGTCAAGATCCCGGACCATTCCCGGGCCAGCAGTCCCGGCAAGATCCCCACGGCTGCCATATTCGCAGGTCAGCGAGCTGCTTGCGCTGTACCACCAGCAGACGAAGAATCTGCTGGGCCGAACGCCTACCACGTGCAGGCGCAACGCCTTGTCCTTGCCCGCAGAGCCGAGCGGCAAAGCGGGGTCGACCTCTCGTTCAGGTCGCCTACCACGCAACGGCCCTGAGCCGATCGGCCCCAAGATGTCCGAGTTCAACGGAGCGCAGTCAGCACCAAGTCAGCACGGGAGGGGCGAGCACGGGTGATGACGTGGGCCGTTGGTAAGCACCACGCCGTCAAATCGCGTCGAACCACGCGTCCCGGACAGTACTCGTTTCGACTACGTCCAAGCCCCTGAACCGCCCTTCCGTGATCCAGCATGGTGGCCGCACGCATAGCCAACCCCCGAACTATGGTGCCCCACCACATGTGCCCCTGACCTGCATCTTCCTACGGTGTGCCAACACCTACCCGTCCCCACCGCACACGAGGAAGTGGCGCACATGGCATCCGAAGCAACAACCGCTCCCCCACCCCCCGCCAGCCTCCCCCGTATCGTCGCCGCCAGCCTCATCGGCACCACCATCGAGTGGTACGACTTCTTCCTCTACGGCTCCGCCGCCGCGCTGGTGTTCAACAAGTTGTTCTTCCCGGACTCCGATCCCCTCGTCGGGACGCTGCTGTCCTTCCTGACGTATGCGGTCGGATTCGCGGCCCGCCCGCTGGGGGCGCTCGTGTTCGGGCACTACGGTGACCGGCTGGGGCGGAAGAAACTGCTGGTGCTGAGCCTCGTGATGATGGGCGGGGCGACGTTCGCCATCGGGCTGTTGCCCACGCACGCCACGGTCGGGGCCGCCGCGCCCGTGCTGCTGACCACGCTGCGGCTCGTCCAGGGATTCGCACTCGGCGGTGAGTGGGGCGGTGCCGTCCTGCTGGTGTCGGAGCACGGAGATCCGCGGCGGCGCGGTTTCTGGGCCTCGTGGCCGCAGACCGGCGCGCCGGCGGGGCAGTTGCTCGCCACCGGTGTGCTCTCGCTGCTGACCGCCGTACTCTCCGACCACGCCTTCGGGGCCTGGGGCTGGCGGGTTCCCTTCCTCCTCTCCGGCGTGCTCGTGCTGATCGGTCTGTGGATTCGGCTGTCCGTCGACGAATCGCCCGTGTTCAAGGAGGCGTTGGCGCGGGCCGAGTCCCGGCGCACACAGGAGGCGGAGAAGCTGCCGCTCGTCTCCGTGCTGCGGCACCACTGGCGGGACGTGCTGGTGGCGATGGGCGCTCGCATGGCGGAGAACATCAGCTACTACGTCATCACCGCCTTCATCCTCGTCTACGCCACCACCTCGGCCGGGGTCTCCAAGCAGACCGCGCTCAACGCCGTACTCATCGGCTCCGCCGTGCACTTCGCCGTCATCCCGGCCTGGGGCGCGCTGTCCGACCGGGTCGGGCGGCGGCCCGTGTACCTGCTCGGCGCGGCCGGTGTCGGCCTGTGGATGTTCCCGTTCTTCTCCCTCGTGGACACCGGGTCGTTCGGCTACCTGGTGCTGGCCGTGACCGTCGGGCTCGTGCTGCACGGCGCGATGTACGCGCCGCAGGCCGCCTTCTTCGCCGAGATGTTCGCAACCAGGATGCGGTACTCGGGCGCGTCCATCGGCGCCCAGTTCGCCTCCGTGGCGGCCGGCGCGCCGGCCCCGCTCATCGCCACCGCCCTGCTCGACGACTACGGCAGCTCCACTCCGATCGCCCTGTATGTGATCGCCGCCGCGGTGCTGACCCTGATCGCCGTGGGCGTGGCCCGGGAGACGCGGCACCGGGATCTCGCCCGCATCGAGGCCGAGGGCGGCGAGTCCGCCGCTGCCGGTACGGCCGCGGAGGCGAGGACGGTCTGACCGGAACGGCCGCGGAGGCGGGGGCGAGGACGTGCCCGTCGGCTCGGCCTCGCACCGGCCGGCGCGGCTCGCCCGACCGCCCTCGCGCTCCGCCCGGCCGGCGCGGGGCCGCTCAACCGCCGTCGCCCCCCGCCCCCGCCCCCCGCCCGCCGCCGTCGCACCCCGCGCGCACATCCGATGCCCGGCCCTCGTACGGTGCCCGTACGGGGGTCAGCGTCTGTCCGGGGCCGCCAACCGGTGCAGCCGCAGCGCGAGTTGGATCTCCAGGGCGCGGGCCGGGGTCTGCCAGTCTCCGCCCAGCAACCGGCCCACCCGCTCCAGCCGTTGGGCGACGGTGTTCACGTGGACGTGCAGCGCGTCCTTGGTGCGGGCCGGGCTCATCCCGCAGTCGAAGTACGCGTCGAGGGTGCGCAGCAGTTCCGTGCCGCGTCGCTCGTCGTAGGACACGACCGGGCCGATGGTGCGGTCGACGAAGCCTGATATGTCCCGTTCGCCGGCGAGGAGCAGGCCGAGGAAGCCGAAGTCCTCGGCCGCCGCGCCGTCCCCGGCCCGGCCCAGCAGGTGCAGCGCCTCCAGGCAGCGGCGACCCTCGGCGTAGGCGGTGGCGACCGTCTCGGGATGGGTGGCGAGGTCGGTGACGGGGGCGGAGGCGCCGACCGTGACGGATTGGTGCACGGCCGTGCCCAGCTGGCGGGCGGCGCGCCGGGCCAGATCCGTCGCTGTGTCGCGGGCGGCGAGCGGCAGCAGCAGGACGGTGCCGCCGTCGCGTGCGGCGGCCAGGCCGTGCCGGGTCGCGGCGAGGTGGGAGGCGGCCGACCACAGGCGGCGGCGGGCCGCGGCCTCCTCCTCGGCGTCGGCGGCCGGGCCGTCGAGTCGTGCGGCGAGGACGACATGGGTGGCGTCCAGGTCCGCGTGCAGTCGGGCGGCGCGTTCGCGCAGCAGGCGCGGATCGCGGTCGCGCGCGTCCAGCAGGTCGTCCAGCAGCTCGCCCCGCACCCGCTGCTCGGCCTCGGCCGCCGAGCGGCGGGCGAGCAGGAGCAGCGAGGTGACCATCGCCGCGCGCTCCAGGGTGCGCTGGTCGACGGGGTCGAGGCCGGGATGCCCGCGCAGGACCAGCGCGCCGAGGAGTTCACCGCCCGCGGCGACCGCGGCGATCCAGTCGTTGCCGTGCCGTACGGCGTGTCCCTCGGCGCGGGACGCCTCCAGTGCTTCGGCCGGTGCCGCGTCGGCCTCGCTGAACTCGACGGTGCCGTCGAGGACTTCGGAGACGGCGGCGGCCACGTCGTGCACCCCGCCGCCGCGCAGGACGAGTTCGGCGAGCCGGTCGTGGACGTCGGAGGCGCGCTCGATGACCGCGCTGCGGTCCCGGATGATCTCGTTGGCGCGCTCCAGGCCGGCCAGGGCGGCGCGGGTCTCGGTGAGCAGATTGGCGGTGTCGATGGCGGCCGCGGCGAGCGCGGCGAAGGAGCCGACCAGGGCGATCTGCTCGCGTTCGAAGACCCGTGCCCTGCGGTCGGCGGCGAAGAGCACGCCGATGACGTGCGGGCCGAGCATGAGGGGGACGCCGAGGATGGCGACCAGGCCCTCGTCGCGAACGCCCGCGTCGATGGTGAGGGTGTGCTGGAAGCGGGCGTCCTTGAAGTAGTCGTCCGTGACGTACGGCCGGGTCGACTGGGCGACCAGTCCGCCGAGTCCCTCGCCCATGCCGAGGCGCAGCTGCTGGAAGCGGGCGGAGACCGAGCCCTCGGTGACCCGCATGTAGGTGTCGCCGCGCGCCGGGTCGTTCAGCGTGAGGTAGGCGACGTCCGTGCCGAGCAGGGAGCGGGCGCGCTGCACGATGGCCTGCAGGACGGCGTCCAGGTCACGCAGACCCGCGAGGTCATGGGCGGTCTCGAACAGCGCGGACAGCTCCGCCTCGCGGCGCCGGCGCCCCTCCAGCTCGGACCGGACCCGCAGGGCGAGCAGCTTGGCCCGCTCCAGCGCGGCGATCCGCTCGGCCGGACCGCCCTCGGCGCGGGCGAGCAGCACCGGCTGCTCGTAGGCCTCCGGGGAGGCATCGCGGGCGAGCAGCTCGAGGTAGGCGGCCTCGGTGCTGCCGCTGGGCGCCGACTGAACGTGATCGCGAGACATGGTCACAGGATTCCGCATCGCCCGCCCGGCCCGTCAGGCCTGTGGAAAACTCCCCGGCCGGGCAGAGCAGGACGCTTCAGTGGGCCGTCCATCCGCCGTCGAGGACCAGCGAGGTTCCGGTGACGAAGGACGCCTGCGGGCTGCACAGGTAGGCCACCGCCTCCGCGACCTCCTCCGGTTCTATGAGCCGCTGAACCGCGCTGTCCTTGAGCAGGACCTCGGACAGCACGCGTTCCTCGGGGATACCGTGCGCCTGCGCCTGGTCGGCGATCTGCTTCTCCACCAGGGGCGTGCGCACATAGGCCGGGTTCACACAGTTCGAGGTCACCCCGTGGGCGGCGCCTTCCAGAGCGGCCGTCTTCGACAGGCCCTCCAGACCATGTTTGGCCGCCACATACGCGGACTTGTAGGCAGAGGCGCGCAGACCATGGACGGAGGACACATTGACGATCCGGCCCCAGCCCTGCGCGTACATGTGCGGCAGGGCGCCGCGGATGAGGCGGAACGGCGCCTCCAGCATCACCGTCAGCACGGTGTGGAAGACCTCGGGCGGGAACTCCTCGATGGGGCGCACCAGTTGCAGCCCCGCGTTGTTGACCAGCACATCGGCGCCGGCGGCGGCGCGCTCGGCGGCATCGAGGTCGGTCAGGTCCACGACGTGCGGTTCGACGGTCCCGGGCAGGTCACCGGCCCGTTCCGCCTGCTGGGCCAGCTCGGCCAGGCCGGGCGCGTCCCGGTCCACGGCCCGCACCCGCGCACCGGCGGCCGCGAGCCGCAGCGCGCAGGCGCGGCCGATGCCGCTTGCAGCACCGGTGACGAGGGCGGTACGGCCGCCGAGGTCGAGGGGGAGGGGGAGGGGCTGGGGGCGAAGGCCGAGTGGGGGGCTGGACGAGGTCATGTGCCGACCCTAAGTGGCCCCCACCCGTCACCACATGTGGTGGCCGCCCATACTTCAGCCCACGGTCGTAGGGTCAAACCATGTGGGTGCCTCGGACATGGCCTGCTTGATCCGGAAGCGGCCGAACTCGTGGAGCTCCGGCAGCGCGTCCACCGTGAACCAGCCCACTTCCAGGGACTCGTCGTCGTTGACCCGGGCCTCGCCGCCCACGGCGCGGCAGCGGATGGTGATGTCCATGTACTGGCACTGGTCACCGTTGGGGTAGGTGACCGGCTGCAGGGCCTGGACGAGGACGACCCGCTCGGCCACGCAGTGCACCGCCGTCTCCTCGAAGACCTCCCGCACGGCACAGGCCGCGGGCTGCTCGCCTGGCTCCGGGATCCCCCCGGTCACCGACCACTTGCGGGTGTCGGCCCGCCGGCCCAGGAGCACTCTGCCCTCGTCGTCGAAGACGATCGCGGTGACCCCGGGAAGCCAGAGCAGTTGCCGGCCGGCGGTGGCCCGGAGGGTGCGGATGAAGTCAGGAGTAGCCATGGGCCCGACCCTAACCGGCCCGGCCCGCACTCTCCTGGCGGTCCAGGGGGCGTACGGCCCGGTTCAGGAGTCCTACGCCGGTCGTACGGTCACGCGCCACCGGTGCGCCGACGGCGCAGCCCGGACCCGGTCGCCCAGCCGACTCCGCCCGCGGCGACCAGCACCAGGGCGATCTCCGGGAGAATGCCCAGCTGCGTCGCGGGGGTCTTGGACGTGCGCAGCGGCACCTTCTGGACGAGGTAGGCGGGCACGAACATGCCGGTCTTCTGGGTGATCTTCCCGTCCGGCATGATGACCGCGCTGACACCGCTGGTCACCGGCACGGTGACGGTGCGGCTGTGCTCGACAGCGCGGATCCGGGACATGGCGAGCTGCTGGTAGGTCATCTCGCTGCGGTCGAAGGTCGCGTTGTTGCTCGGCACGGAGATCATCTCCGCGCCATGGGTCACGGTGTCCCGCACGGCCCAGTCGAAGGCGGCCTCGTAGCAGGTGTCCAGGCCCACCTTGGCGCCGTCGATGTCGAACACGCCCGGGGTGCTGCCGCGGCTGAAGTCCTGCCGGACCATTCCGGTCCAGTTCTTGTTGACCGCGCCGACGAGACCACGCAGCGGGAGGTACTCGCCGAACGGCTGGATCTGCCGCTTGTCGTAGGTCTGCGTCGGTCCCTTGACCGGGTCCCACAGGATCTGCTCGTTGAGCAGTTTGCCGTCCTTCTCGACGACCCCGCCGACCGAGACGGGCACACCGACGGCCTTGGCGGCGCCCTCGATGACGGCGGCCGCGTCGGGATTGGTGAAGGGGTCGATGTCGGAGGAGTTCTCCGGCCACAGCACGTAGTCGGGCTTCGGGGCCTTGCCCGCCTTGATGTCGGCGGCGAGCCTGAGCGTCTCGCGCACGTGGTAGTCGAGCACCGCCCGCCGCTGGGCGCTGAACTCCAGCCCGGAGCGCGGGACGTTGCCCTGGATGAGCGCGACGGTCCGGGTGCCGTCCTCGGCCTTGTCGCTCACCAGCGGCCGGGCGGCGACCGCGCCCGCCACCGGGACGGCCACGCTCAGCAGCGCGGCGGCCGCCGCGCCTCGCCGCAGGACCCGGGTCCGGCGCCCCTCGGCGATCAGCCGGCCGGCCTCGTACAGGCCGAATCCGCACAGGACGACCGCGAAGCCGAGCACGGGTGTGCCGCCCACCGCGGCCAGTGGCAGGAAGACCCCGTCCGCCTGTCCGAAGGCGATCTTGCCCCAGGGGAAGCCCCGGAAGGGCACGCGCGCGCGTACCGCCTCGCCCGCGATCCAGAGGGCGGCTGCCCACACCGGCCAGGCCGGCAGCCTGGAGACGGCGGCGACACCGACGCCCACCAGGGCGATGAAGACCGCCTCGATGGCGACGAGAGCCAGCCAGGGCCCGGGACCCACCTCCACCCCGGTCCACACCAGCAGCGGCAGCAGGAAGCCCAGCCCGAAGAGGTAGCCGAGGCCGAGGGCCGCCTTCCAGCCACGGCCGCGCAGCAGCCAGCCGAAACCGGCGAAGGCGGGCAGCGCCAGCCACCACAGGGTGCGCGGCGGGAAGCTGACGTAGAGCAGCACTCCGCAGAGCGCGGAGGCGAGGGCCGGGACCAGGCGGAGCAGGCGGCCGCGGAACGCGCTGGGCGCGGGGGACGGCTGGAGCTGATCCGGCTGGTCCACGGAAGTTGCGGTGACGGTCACCCGGGTGAGTGTACGGCGGCCACCTGGGCCCCCGACAGCGCGGTTCGAGGGCCGGGACCGGCTCCGCGGACCGTGGTCGTCGCGGGTCGCCGCCCTGCGCTGCTCGCCGCGGCACCGACCCGCTCCCCCACGACGAGCACCAGTCCCGGCACCGGCCCCTGGCACATGACGTTTCCGCCGCCCCACCACCACTTTCCGCCGCATCTCGTGCCCAATCCGGTCATCAGCCGCTACGGTGAGCCCAGCCTCGGCAGTGCGGCCGGATCCGGCGCCATGCCCGGCCGTGGCCTGAGGCAGGGCTTGGGGACCGGGGACAAGGGGCAGCCGTGGGGGCGACGGGGACGACGAGGTCCGCGGCCGGTGTGGATGCGGGCGCGGCGGACGTCAGACGAAACGTTTCTGACGGTGCGGGCATGATCCTGCTGGGCGCCTGCGCCGGCTGGTCGCTCATCACCGCGGCGGCACATGACGGACGTCCCGAGGGCGTCCTGCTCGCAGTGCTCGCCGTGGCCGCCGGTCATGCCGTCGGCCGGGTCTCCGGGGCCCTGTTGCCGGTGGCCGCGCCGTGCGCCGGGGCGGCGGCCGGACTGTCCCTGACCGTGGCCCTGCCCGCTCTCTCCGCAGGTCCCCGGTACGCCGCTCCGCTCGGCCACGCCGGTGGCACCGCCGCCCTGCTGACCCTGGCCACGGGCGCCGCGTGCTGCGCCGCCTGGGCAACGCCCGTACCGGAGCTGAGGCTGGTGCTGCGGCTGCCGGCCGTCGGAATCGTGCTGGCCGGGGCGGTGCTGGGGTCGGTGGCCGGGTGCGTGGCGAGTGCGGCCGTACTGCTGTGTTCGCTCGCGGCGGGCTCGGTGCCCCGCCGGGGCGCGAGTCTGCTGGGCCTGGCGGTGGCGGCGGCGCTGGCGGCCGGAACGGCCTGGGCCCTCGCCGCCGACGTGCTGCCGGGCGGTCTCACCCGGGTGCTCGAAGGCCGGCTGGGCGCGCACCGGGTCGCGCTGTGGCAGGACGCCCTGCACCTGGCGGGCCGGAACCGGGGGCTCGGCGTCGGCCCGGGGAGGTTCGGCGAGCTGGGCGGCACGACCGCGCAGACCCTGTCCGCCGACGGCAAGCCGCACTCGGCCCTGCTCCAGTCGGCGGCGGAGCAGGGCGTCGTCGGGGTGCTCCTGTTCGTCGCCGCGTTCTGCTGGGTGCTGCACGCGCTGTGGCGCTCTCCTCGCTCCACCCCGGTCGCGCTGACCACGGGAGCGGCCCTGACGGCGCTGGCCGTGCTCGCAGTGGCGAGCGACGCGCTCAGCTTCACCACCGTGACCGTGGGCGCCGGGCTGCTGGCCGGCTGGGCGACGGCACGGCCATGGGCACGCGACGGAGCGGCGCCCCGGCCCTGAGCGGTGTCGTTCCCCCCGCCGCTACGCGGCGCGCGACCTCAGCGGCCCGACCCCGGAGTGATCGTCCGCAGCCGCTCCCTGATGACCCGTACCGCCGACTCGGCGTTGTCCACGGTGATCGTGAAGGTGTGGCCGTCCCACAGGCTCAGCACGACGCCCTCGCCACGGCGTACGACCACGGCCGTGCCCTTCTCCGGGCGCCACCGGTAGCCCCAGCCGCCCCAGTGCCGGGGGGTGACGAGGGCGGTGAACTCGGCGCCTGCCACATGGGAGAGAGGGATGCGCCGGCGCGGCAGCCCCATGTGGCCGCAGCGCACCTCGACGCATTCCTTGTCGAGCCTGAGGTCGACGTGCACGAAGGCGAGCGTGCCGAAGAGGACCAGCAGACCGGCGGCGATGCAGCCCACGACCGACATCGCCAGTGGGGCGACACCGGAGGTCCATGCCGAGTCCACGGCCAGCTCGATGCCGAGCGCCATACACGCCGCGCCGACCAGCGCCAGCAGCCACTGGACCCGGTTCGTGGCGCGCCCGGTCCAGACCTCGGGCTGCGGGCCGTCATCGGCGTGGCGGGGGTCCCTCATGATTATGAGGTTACTCAGGTTTCGCTGCGCGGGGAGGGCGTGGCAGACGGTGACTGCCCCGGGTGGACCAGCGCGGGTCGGCGCGCGGGCGGCGCCGGCGGCCGGTCAGCGGACGGAGGTGACCGCCTGCAGGAAACGGCCTTCCTCGTACGACAGCGCCGTGTCGGGCAGCGTGGCGCCGCGGCCGCTGAGCAGCACCGTGAGGGTGGTGTCGGCGACGGCGGCCGGGGCCGGCTCCGCGCCGATCCGGCGCAGGGCCTGCGCGGCCACCGCGCCTGCGGAGCCGTGCAGTGCGAGCGGCGGACGGCCGGGCCGCTGGACGGCTGCCCGGATGCGCTCGCCGACCAGCTCGTAGTTGGTGCAGCCCAGGACGACGGTGGTCACGTCCTCGGGGGTGCGGGCGGCGGCCGAGGCGATCGCGGCGTCGATCGCGCTCTCGTCCGCGTGGTGGACCGCGTCAGCGAGGCCCGGGCAGGCCACCTCGGTGACGGCCGCACCGGCGGCGAACTGCTCGATCAGGTTCCGCTGGTAGGCGCTTCCGGTGGTGGCGGGGGTCGCCCAGATCGCGACATGCCCGCCGCCCGCCGCGGCCGGCTTGATCGCCGGGACCGTACCGATGATCGGCAGATCCGGTTCGAAGCGGGCCCGCAGTACCGGCAGGGAGTGCACGGACGCGGTGTTGCAGGCGACGATCAGGACATCGGGCCCGTGGGCGGCGGCGGCCTCGCACACGGCGAGGGCCCGCTGGGTGATGTCCTGCGGGGTGCGCGGCCCCCAGGGCATCCCGTCCGGGTCCCAGGAGAGCACGAGATCCGCGTCGGGCCGCAGCCGCCGTACCGCGGCGGCGGCGGGCAGGAGGCCGATTCCGGAGTCCATGAGCGCGATCTTCACCCGGCCACGATAGACGATCGGGCCTTGCGGGCCTGTCGGGTGGGGCACACTGCGGGCGTGAGCGCCCTGATGTGGATCACCGTCGTGTCGCTGGCCGCCTGGTGCTGGATGCTGCTGTGCCAGGGCTTCTTCTGGCGCACGGACGTCCGGCTGCCGCCTCGCCGGGAACCGGACGCATGGCCGTCGGTCTGTGTGGTCGTACCGGCCCGGGACGAGGCCGCGGTGCTGCCCGCGAGCCTGCCGTCGCTGCTGGCGCAGGACTATCCGGGTCGGGCCGAGGTCTTCCTGGTGGACGACGGGAGCACGGACGGCACCGGGGAGCTGGCCCGCGAGCTGTCCCGGCGGCAGGGCGGGCTGCCGCTGACCGTGGCCTCGCCGGGTGAGCCGCCGGCGGGCTGGACGGGCAAGCTGTGGGCGGTCCGGCACGGCATCGGCCTGGCACGCGCGCGTGATCCCGCGTATCTGCTGCTGACGGACGCGGACATCGCGCACGCGCCGGACAGCCTGCGCACGCTGGTGGCCGCGGCCCTTGCCGGGGGCTTCGACGTCGTGTCGCAGATGGCGCGGCTGCGGGTGGAGAGCGCGTGGGAGCGACTGGTGGTCCCGGCGTTCGTCTACTTCTTCGCGCAGCTGTATCCCTTCCGGTGGATCGGCCGGAAGGGATCGCGTACGGCAGCGGCGGCGGGCGGCTGTGTCCTGCTGCGTGCGGGCATGGCGGAGGAGGCGCGCATCCCGGACGGCATCCGGCAGGCCGTCATCGACGACGTGGCGCTCGCGCGCGCGGTGAAGGACGCCGGCGGGCACCTCTGGCTGGGGCTGGCCGACCGGGTGGACAGCGTGCGGCCGTATCCGCGGCTGCACGACCTGTGGCGGATGGTCTCGCGCAGCGCCTACGCCCAGCTGCGGCACAGCCCGCTGCTGCTCCTCGGTACGGTCGCCGGGCTGGCGCTGGTGTACCTGGTGCCGCCCGCCGCGGTGGTCGTGGGCGCGGCGGGCGGCTCTGCGGTGACTGAGGTCGGCGGCGCTCTGGCGTGGGCGGTGATGGCGGGGACGTACGTGCCGATGCTGCGCTACTACCGGCAGCCGCCGTGGCTCGCCCCGCTGCTGCCGCTCACCGCGCTGCTGTACCTCCTGATGACGGTCGACTCGGCCGTGCAGCACTACCGGGGGCGCGGTGCCGCCTGGAAGGGCCGCACGTACGCCCGGCCCGATGCCGTGCCGGACGAGGGCTGACCCCGGTCACTTGCGGCCGGGCGTCCAGTTCATGCCCCATCCGTAGGCGCGGTCTATGGTCCGCTGCGGGCTCACTCCGCGCTCCGGCACCAGATACCGCGCCTCGCGCTGCACCAGGAGGTCGCCGCCGGTGTTGGTGATCAGGGCTAGGGCGCACACCGTGGACGGCACGGTGCACTCGTCGAGGGAGAAGTCGATCGGGGCGCCGTGCTGCGGCTGGAGGGTGACGGTGGCGTGCAGGTCGGCGAAGGAGCTGGCGCCCTCGTAGATGGTGACGAAGACGAGGATGCGCCGGAAGTCCTGCCGGTGATCGAGGTTGATGGTGAGGTTCTCGCCGCTCGCCACGGCACCGGTGCGGTCGTCGCCGTCGAGGTGGATGTACGGCGGCCGGTTGAGCGAACCGAAGGCGTTGCCGAGAGCCTGTACGACGCCTTTGCGGCCGTCGGCGAGTTCGTACAGGGCGCACAGGTCGAGGTCCAGCTCCCCTCGCCCGCCGCCCCACCGGCCGCCCCAGCCGGAGAGGTTTTTGTGCATCTGCCAGTTCAGGTTCACCCGCATGGCACCGGAGGTGCCGCCCTGCTTGGCGAGCGAGACGGAGGGCGCCGTCTTGGTCAGGGTGACCTTGGACAGGCGGACCGGCTGGGCTGCCGGAGGGGGCACGGGTGCGGACGGCGTCGTCGGGGGCGGCATCGTCGGAGGCGGCGGCGCGGGGGACGGCGCGGGAGGTGCGGGCGGCGCCATCGGGGTCGGCGCGGGGGGCGGAGGCGGTGTCAGCGGGGTGGACGCGGGGGGCGGAGGCGGTGTCACGGGGGCGGGCGCGGGAGGCGGGGGCGGTGTCGCCCGGCGTTGCGCGGCGGCCGGTGCGGCGTGCTGGGGTGCGTCCACGGTGATGCCGAAGTCCGTTGCCAGGCCCTCGAGTCCGCTGCTGTAGCCCTGGCCCACGGCGCGGAACTTCCAGCCGCCCTGGCGGCGGTAGAACTCACCGAGCACGAAGGCCGTCTCCACGGTCGCGCCGGGGCTGTCGAAGCGGGCCACCGCCTGGCCGCTCACGGCGTCGGTCACCTCGATGTAGAGGCCGGGGACCTGTCCGAAGGTTCCGCCGTCGGCGGAGGCGGCGAGGACGATCCGCTCGATCGCGCCCTCCACGCGCGCGAGGTCGACGGACA
Source organism: Streptomyces barringtoniae (assembly GCF_020819595.1). Taxonomy (GTDB): domain Bacteria; phylum Actinomycetota; class Actinomycetes; order Streptomycetales; family Streptomycetaceae; genus Streptomyces; species Streptomyces barringtoniae. Next base: position 411,244 of record NZ_JAJHNP010000002.1, on the reverse strand, counting down.
GGCTGTCGGTGACTCCCGCGCCGGTCGCCTGCTTGCCCTCGTGGCGCACGGCGCCGGAGGGATGGGCGGGCTGGTTGTAGAAGACGAAGTCGTCGTCGGAGCGGACCTTCCCGGTGGCGAGCAGCAACGCGGAGGCGTCCGCGTCCGGCACGCCGGGTCCCGAGCGCCAGCCCAGTTCCACGCGCAGCGCCGTGCTCGGCACCGGCGCGTTCGCCCCTTTCAGCATGGACATGCCCGCCCCCATCCGTGTCGGCTTCCGGACACCCTCGGTCGTCCAGGTCATCCCTACCCGCACAACCTATTCGCCGGTACGGCCAACGCCCACGACCGGCGCAGGAAGATCCCCGGCCAACTGCCGGTAACCCCGCAGGAACTCGCCCTTTACACGATTAAAACGCGGCCCGACGTCCCTTTTTGCCGAATTCGCTCAGATTGGGGATCCCCGGTCACTGCAGGCACGGAAAACAACCCTCTTATCGGTCTCCCCAACGAGCACATCGTGGGCTTAACTTATGTGCCATGACCTCCCCCCGCTCCACTTATGGTGGCGGCTACTACTCCGCCTCCTTCCCGGACACCCCGATCTACGACTCGCTCGTCGCCGAGCGCGGCACCCCGCAGATCGCCCCGATCCGGGTCCCCGCCGCCTACGACACGGGCAGCAACCTGCCCGCCCTGCCGTCGGCCCTGCCCGCCCTCCCGGCGGCACCCTCCCCGCAGGCTCCCGCCTACGGCTACCCGCAGATGCCGCAGCCCGCGCCCCTGCAGCAGGCGCCCGCCGCGTACATCCCGCAGCAGGCCACCGCCCCGCGGGGTTACCCCGGCCCGCAGGCCCCGCAGCAGCAGCGTCCGATGGGCATGGGCACGGGTTACGAGGCCATGCGCCCCGCCGCGCCGCGGCCCGCCCCGGCTCCCTACCAGGACCCGTACAACAACCAGCAGTACCGCGGCTACTGACCGGCGCCCCGTCACTGTCGGTGCCTCCTGGCACGATGGCGGTATGGGAAACGCCGAACTGCAGTCGATCCACGTTCATCCGGTCAAGGCGTTCCGGGGTCACACAACCCGGGAGGCTGTGGTGGAGCCCTGGGGCCTGGCCGGAGACCGGCGCTGGACGCTGATCGACGACGGGGGAAAGGTCGTCACACAGCGCGAACAGTCGCGCCTCGCGCTGGCCGCCGCCGAGCCCCTGGCCGGCGGCGGCGTTCGCCTGTCGGCGCCGGGCCAGGCGCCCTTGACGGTGTCCGTGCCCGGGCCGGCCGGAACCGTGCCGGTGAACGTGTTCGGCACGAAGGTCGAAGCGGTCCCGGCCGCCACTGCCGCGCACGCCTGGTGCAGCGCCTATCTGGGAGCGGACGTCCGCCTGGTCCACATGGACGATCCGGCCACCCGCCGCCCCGTCGACCCCGAGTACGCCCTGCCCGGCGAGACGGTGAGCTTCGCCGACGGCTACCCCTTGCTGGTCACCACGACGGCCTCCCTCGACGCCCTGAACTCCATGATCGCCGCGGGCGCGCACGCCGCCGAGGGTCCGCTGCCGATGAACCGCTTCCGGCCGAACGCCGTCATCGCCGGCACCGAGGCCTGGGCCGAGGACCACTGGTCACGGATCTCCATAGGGGAGGTGGTCTTCCGTATCGCGAAGGCGAGCGGACGTTGCGTCGTGACCACCGTCGACCAGGACACCGCCGTACGCGGCCGGGAGCCCCTGCGCACCCTGGCGCTGCACCGCAAGGCCGGATCGAGGCTGCTGTTCGGCCAGAACCTGGTGCCCCTCTCACGCGGCACGATCAGGGTCGGGGACCCGGTGCGGGTGCTGGGGTAGCGCACAACTCCGGTTCGCCGGCGGGGGGAACCCGGGACGGGTCCCGGTCGTTGGGAGGACATGAGAGATTCGTGAGAAGCCGCGTGTGTGACCGCTCGCGGTGGACGTGATGTCGCTCTCTCTTGCTCCGGGCTGCGGATGCGCTCCTCCGCCGGGGGATATGACGGAGCGAAAGGGGGTGGGGGACGTGGGGGCAATCAGTGGCCTGTGGCGCTGGCGGCACAATCCGCTGCGCCGCGCGACCGACCTGGCCGAGGCATGGGTGGCCCTCGTGGCGCTGGTGCTGATGGCCGTGGCAGCGCCCGTGACCGGCTGCCTGGTCGGCGCCGCCGCCCAGGCCTCGCTGCAGCGCTCCGTGCGCGAACAGCGGCACACGCGCCACCTCGTCATGGCCACGGTGGTGCGTGACCTTGGCGAGACCCCGCTGGAGACCGACCCCGACACCACGGCGGCACGCGAGTCCCGCAACCGTGTCCTCGCGGACTGGACCGCGCCGGACGGCACCCTCCGGCACGGCACGGCCCTGGCGCACCTCAAGTCCCCGCACCCGGGAGACCACTTCGGACTCTGGACCGACCCCCACGGCCGAATAGCGACCCGCCCGCTGGACTCCCTCACCGCCACGACACACGCGGTGCTCGCCGGCATCGGCGCGGCCCTGCTGGCCACGGGCCTGGTCGAGAGCGGCAGGCGGCTGACCCTGTGGCACATGCTCCGCAGCCGGTACGCACGCTGGGACCAGGCCTGGGACCGGGCGGGCCCGGACTGGGGCAAGGCGGGCACCGGCTGCTGACGGCCTTCCGGCTCTGGTCAACCCACCGTGCACGCACACGCTACGGTGGACCGGCCGAAGCGCTTTCGGCAACAACCCGCGGGTGAGCGAACCGCAGGGGCACGCGCAGGTTTTCGGGAGCGCGAACGCGCACCAGCCCCAGGGGCTGAGCACGGTCGCGGTCCCGGCGCCGACGGCAGGTCCCCCGAGGGAGCGAGCCATCAGTACGACGAGGTGGGGGCACAGCAACGCCATGGCACAGGGCACGGTCCAGGTGACGCACACCGGTACGTCGCGGTGGCGGCGCCGCACAGGCGAGTACGCATCGCTCGCCGCTGCCCTGGAGGCCGCCGCCGACGGCGACGTCCTCACCATCGCCCCCGGCACCTACCGGGAAAACCTCGTGGTCCAGCGGGCGGTGACGCTCCGTGGCCCCGAGGGCTCCCCCGGTTCGGTGCGGATCGCACCCGTGGACGGTGTGCCGCTCACCGTGCGCGCCTCGGCCGTGGTGCAGGACCTGCACGTGGAGGGCCAGGACGCGGCGGCGCCCGCACTGCTGGTCGAGGAGGGTACGCCCGAGCTGATGGACGTGCGGATCGTGACCCGGTCCGCCGCGGGAATCGAGGTGCGCGGCGGCGCCCGGCCGACCGTGCGCCGGTGCACCGTCGACAACCCGGCCGGCATCGGCGTCGCCGTACTCGACGGCGGCAGCGGGGTGTTCGAGGAGTGCGAGGTCGTCGCCGCCGGGCAGGCTGGCGTGGCCGTCCGCGGCGGTGCGCATCCGCGCCTGGAGCGCTGCCGTGTGCACCACGCGTCGGGCACCGGGGTGACCGTGACGGGCGAGAACTCCGCGCTGGAGGCAGTGGGTTGCGAGATCTACGAGGTGCGCGGCTCCGGTGTGCAGGTCACCCAGCGGGCGACGGCGCATCTGACCGACTGCGATGTGCACCGCACCACCGCCGACGGCGTCACCCTGGACACGGACGCGGTGCTCACGCTCGCCGACTGCCGCATCCACGACATCCCGGAGAACGCGGTCGACCTGCGCTCCCGTTCGGTGCTCACGCTGACCCGCACGACGGTCCGTCAGTTCGGGCGCAACGGCCTGTCGGTGTGGGATCCGGGGACCCGGGTGGACGCCCACCAGTGCGAGATCTTCGACAGCACGGGCGACTATCCGGCGGTGTGGGTCAGCGACGGCGCGACGGCCGTCCTCGACTCCTGCCGGGTGCACGACGTGCCGGACGCCCTGTTCGTGCTGGACCGCGGTTCGCGCGCGGACGTCGTGGACAGCGACCTGTCGCAGGTGCGCAACACGGCGGTGTCGGTGAGCGACGGGGCGACCGCGCAGCTCGACGACTGCCGGATCCGGGAGGCGGCGACCGGAGCGTGGTTCCGTGACCACGGCAGCGGCGGCACGCTGAACAACTGCTCCCTGGACGGCACCCAGACCGGCGTCATCGTCACCAAGGGCGCCGACCCGACCATCGAACGCTGCACGGTCGACTCCCCCGCCGAAGCCGGCTTCTACGTCTCCGCGGGCGGCCGCGGCAGCTTCCTGAACTGCCGGGTCAGCGGCAGCGCCGGGTACGGCTTCCATGTGATCGACGGCTGCCGGGCGACGCTGCGCAAGTGCCGCACGGAGCGCTGCGCGCGCGGCGGTTACGAGTTCGCCGACGCCGGACCGGACGCCGCGTCGGCGGCGGGCCCGGTCGTGGAGGACTGCACCAGCGACGAGAGCGGCGGCATGCGGCGGCCCGCGGTCCGCGAGACCGCCGTGCAGACCGTGTCGCACTCCCCCGGGCTGCTCGGCTCGATCCCGGGGCAGCGCAGCACGGAGCAGGAACCCCTGGTCGCCGTCGCCGAGCCCGGGAAACCGGTGCGGACGTCGAAGGACGTGCTGGGGGAACTGGACGCGCTGGTGGGCCTGGAGAGCGTCAAGCGCGAGGTGCGGGCGCTGACCGACATGATCGAGGTCGGCCGGCGCCGGCAGCAGGCGGGCCTGAAGGCGGCCTCGGTCAAGCGGCATCTGGTCTTCACCGGCTCGCCCGGCACCGGCAAGACGACGGTCGCCCGGCTCTACGGCGAGATCCTCGCCTCCCTCGGTGTGCTGGAGAAGGGACACCTGGTGGAGGTGTCCCGGGTGGACCTGGTCGGCGAGCACATCGGTTCCACCGCGATCCGCACCCAGGAGGCGTTCGAGAAGGCGCGCGGCGGTGTCCTGTTCATCGACGAGGCGTACGCCCTGTCCCCGGAGGACGCAGGACGTGACTTCGGCAAGGAGGCCATCGACACTCTGGTGAAGCTGATGGAGGACCACCGGGACGCGGTGGTGGTGATCGTCGCCGGCTACACGGCGGAGATGGAGCGCTTCCTCTCCGTCAACCCCGGTGTCGCCTCCCGCTTCTCCCGCACCATCACCTTCGGCGACTACGGTCCCGAGGAACTGCTGCGGATCGTGGAACAGCAGACCGACGAGCACGAGTACCGGCTGGCGCCGGGCGCGTCCGAGGCGCTGCTGAAGTACTTCACGGCCATCCCGAAGGGCCCGGCGTTCGGCAACGGCCGCACCGCCCGGCAGACCTTCGAGGCGATGGTGGAACGGCACGCGAGCCGCGTCGCCCAGCTGGCGGACCCCAGCACGGACGATCTGACCCTGCTGTACGCGGAGGACCTTCCGGAGCTGCCCTGAGCACCACGGCACCCCGGCCTTTCGCACGAGCTCCTGGAGGACGCGGATGAAGGCGCTGGCGACGCTCGCCCGGCTCTTCGTGGACGACCTGGACAGGGCGCTGCCCGCTCTGCGCGAGCTGACCGGCCAGGACGTCCGTACGCGCTTCTCGTACGGCGAGGTGGAGGTCGCGAGCATCGGCGGCTTTCTGCTGGTCGCGGGCAGTGAGCAGGCCCTCGCCCCGTTCCGGCAGGTGCAGAGCACGGTGCTCGTGGACGACCTGGACGGGCTGCACGCGCTCGTGACGGCCCACGGCGGGGAGGTTCTCGACGGGCCGCGGGAGGTGCCGACGGGTCGTAACGCGACGGTGCGGCACCCGGGCGGAGTCGTGCTGGAGTACGTCGAGCACACGGCCTAGCCGGTGTCGGCCCGGTGCTCCGTGGGCTCCGGCCGTGGCCCCGGCAGCTCCGGGCGCAGCCGGCCCAGCAGGCGGGCGCGTTCCCGGGCGAAGACGGGGTCGGCCTGGTAGTCGGAGTGCCCGAGGATGGGCGCCGGGAGGGGATGCGCGGGCGTGCGGCCGTAGGCGAGCGGGTCCCGCAGGGGGCCGTGGTCGACCTCGGGCATGTCGTCGTCGGGGACGCGGACGGGGCCGCCGATGGGGTCGGTGCTGCGGTACAGGTTGCCCCAGCAGGCGACGTCGCGGTGCAGGGCGGCGAGCGCGGGCGGTCCGAAGTGGGCCGGGAACCAGCGGCCGTAGAGGCGTTCCAGCGGGGAGCCGTAGGTGAGCAGCGCGATCCGGCCGCGGACGGACGGGGGCAGCTGCCAGGCGGCGGCCGCGGCCAGGACGCTGCCCTGGGAGTGGCCGGAGAGCACCAGCCGACCGCCGGTGCGCTGCGTCCAGGTGGCCATGCGCCAGGTCAGGTCCGGTACCGCGCGCTCGGCGTAGCACGGCGGTGCGAAGGGGTGCGCGGCGCGCGGCCAGAAGGTGCCGACGTCCCAGAGGATGCCGATCGTGCGCCGCGCCGAGGCGTCCTTGTAGGCGCGCCTGCCCCAGGTCACGAAGAGCACGAAGCCGAGGCCGACCAGCCAGGAGCCCAGGGCCTGGGAGGTCTCGGCGACGGCCTGCAGGGCGTCGTAGGTGCGGCGGGCGGCTCCGCCGGGGGTCTTCCGGGTGGCCAGCGCGACGGCCAGCGCGACGGCTCCGAGCAGCAGGGTGGTCACGGCGAGCACGGCGACGACGAGGGGTGCCCGGTCGGTGAGCGTGGCCATGGCGCGGACGTGGGCGATGGCGCGGGTACGGCCCGGGTCCTCGGGTTCGCCGGGGTGCTCGTGGCGGATCCGCTCGCGTTCGGCGCGGGCCAGCCGGGCGGCGCCGAGGCCGAGGCGGGCGGCGAGGAGCAGCAGCACCGCGAGGACCGGCGGGATGGTGGACGCCTGCCAGGTCAGCAGGATCGGCGGCCCGGGGAGCGCGGTGTGGGTGCCGTCGAGCCAGTCGGCGACGCGCTGCGCGACCCCGCCGGACATCACGCCGCCCAGCGCGCAGGCGAGCAACGCGACGGCCGGTCCGCCCAGGCCCCGCATGCCGGCGCGCGGATTGCAGCTGCGGCGGTGGAGGCACCCGGCCACGACGGCGAGCGCGACGACCAGCAGCCCCTGGGCCAGCATGAGGGCGCCGAAGGCGGGGTCGCCCGGCAGCCGGCCGGTGGACCGCCAGCCGGGCCGGGTCCAGCCGGCGTAGGCCACGGTGAGCAGCAGCAGGGCGAGCGCGCCGAGCGGCAGGAGGCGTACGAGGTGGCGGTCGAGTTGCTGGTCGAGGCGGTTCTCGCTGCGGCCGCGGCGGCAGACCACACCCGCGGCCGCCGCCGCCCAGGCCAGCAGGGCCGCGGTGACCAGCCGGCCGAGGGTGTCCAGGACGGCGGGGCCGCCGGGCCGGTGGTCGAAGCGGACCGCGGGGGCCGCGACGGCGGCGGCGACGGTCAGCAGGGCCGCGGCGGTGTGCGCGGCACGCAGCCGGGCCACGAGGCGGCGCCCGTACCAGAAGCCGGGCCTGGTCAGCGCGCTGCCGTCGCTGTCCGGCCCGGGCTCGTAGGCCATCGGCCGATGGGATTCGTACGCGCTCCAGGTCCGGCGGGAGAGGTACCAGAGCAGGGCCGTCAGCGCGGTCGGCACCAGTGCGGCGAGCGCGAGCCGGCGGCCGGGCAGGCTCCACCAGGTGGCGTGCCCGCCGGGGGGCACGGACGCCGGGGGTGCGAGGAAGGCCAGCCAGGAGTGGCGGTGGGCGCAGGACCGGACTCCGGCGCACTGCCAGGCCACGAGGTCCAGGGCCACCTCGCAGGCGGCGGCCACCAGCAGCACGGTCAGGCTGAGGGCGGCAAGCCGTACGAGGAGGCCGTACAGGCGGACCGTGCGGTGCCGGCCGGGCGCGGCGGGGCGCATCCAGTGGGCGAGGTTGACCACCATGAACGGCAGCAGCAACAGCCACAGGGCGCGGCTGCTGTCGCCGGAGGTGAGGTTGCACCAGACGTACGCCTCCTGGACGGGCCGGTCCAGGGGTTCCTTCCCTTTCCCGGCCTCGGCGTCCTCGGCGCGTCGGAAGACGGCGGCCGTGTCGTCGCCGGTGACCCGGACGGTGCGCGGGTCGCCGAGCATCGCCTCGGGAGTGGTGCCGCCCACCCCGTGCACCAGCAGTTCCAGCTCGGCGTCCGGCTGCCCCGCGCCGCGGGGTTCCTGTGCGTGGTCCACCGTTCTCGCACCCCCGTGACGCACAGAAGGACAGTGTCGATGCGGGCTTCAGGATCTCCGGTCCGGGGGTGTCGTACACCTCTCGTCACGGAATCTCCCCGATCCGTGTGACACCGCCCGGGGCGGGCCTGGCGGATGTGGCATGTGCGCGTCGTGACAGGTGATGGCGCAACCGGTCCCGACCCGTGACAAGATGGGACGCCCGCGTATCTCCGGCCGGCCGGAACCTCCTGGTCGGGGCCGGTGCACCGGGCGTGTCGGACGGACTGCGGCGAAAGGACCGGAGCGTACGTGAGTGAGAATCAGAACCTCCTCGCGGAGCAGCGCCGCGCCCTGATCCTGGACGAGGTCCGGCGCCGGGGCGGTGTGCGGGTCAACGAACTGACCCGCAAGCTCGGCGTGTCGGACATGACCGTACGCCGTGACCTGGACGCCCTCGCCCGCCAGGGCGTGCTGGAGAAGGTGCACGGCGGCGCGGTGCCGGTGGTCGAGGCCAGCACGCACGAGCCCGGCTTCGAGGCGAAGTCGGGTCTGGAGCTGACCGCCAAGGAGGACATCGCGCGCGCCGCCGCCAAGCTGGTCACCCCGGGCACGGCGATCGCCCTGTCCGGCGGTACGACGACGTACGCGCTCGCCCAGCAACTGCTGGAGGTGCCGGACCTGACCGTCGTGACGAACTCGGTGCGGGTCGCGGACGTCTTCCACGCGGCGCAGCGCACCTCGGGCCAGCGGCAGGGCGCGGCCACGGTGGTGCTGACCGGCGGCGTGCGCACCCCGTCGGACTCGCTGGTGGGACCGGTGGCCGACCAGGCGATCGCCGCCCTCCACTTCGATCTGCTGTTCCTCGGTGTGCACGGCATATCGCTCGAGGCCGGGCTGTCCACGCCGAACCTCGCCGAGGCGGAGACGAACCGGCGGCTGGTGCACTCCGCGCGCCGGGTCGTGGTGGTCGCCGACCACACCAAGTGGGGCACTGTGGGCCTGAGTTCCTTCGCGGCGCTGGAGCAGGTGGACACGCTGGTGACCGACGCGGGCCTGCCCGCCGAGGCGCGTGCGGAGATCTCCGAGCACCTGCGGGTGGTGGTGGCGGGCGAGCCCGGGGAAGACGACGCAGACATCTGAGGGTCTGTCAGCTATGGTGGCCGCCCGGTCGACCGCTCCGGCGGGAGTGGCACAAGGGGGTTGCGTCCATGGCTCGTCGTCTGCGCCCGGTGGACCTCGACTTCGTCGGGGCCGCGCCCGTACGTCTGGTCTTCGCGCGGGAGGTCTCCGCGTCCCCCGAGGCGGTCTTCCGCGCGCTCGCGGAGGACGTGCCCGGCTGGACGCAGTGGTTCTCGGCGGTGACGCTCGCCCGTGCCACCGACGGCGGCGCGGGGCGTGAGATCCGGCTCAGGGGCGGGACGCGGTTCGAGGAGACGGTGCTCGCGGCCAAGGCGCCCGAGGTGTATGCCTACCGCGTCGACACCACCAACGCGCCGGGCGTGCATGCCCTGGCCGAGGAGTGGCGCCTGGCTCCTCGGGGCACGGGCACCCGGGTGCAGTGGACCTTCGCCGCGGACGGGTCGGCGCCGTTCCGGTTCGCCCTCGGGCTGGCCCGGGCGGGCCTCGGGCGCGCCTTCCGTGACGCGGTGACGTCCCTGGACCGGCGCCTGGCGAGGCGTTGATCAGCCGGTGCCGAGGGCGTGGTGCGACTCGGTGAGCACCGCTGCCATCAGTTCCGCGTCCAGTGCGGAGACATCGGCCAGACGCGAGGCCGCGGAGAGCGAGTTGAGCAGGGTCTTGGTGACGCGCAGCGCTGCCTGGGGGCGGCGGACGATGGGTCGGGCCCAGGCGGCGACGGCCGCGTCCAGTTCGTGAGCGGGGACGACCTTCTGCAGGATGGACAGGGACTGGGCCTCCGCCGCGGTGATGGCGCGGCCGGTGAGGACGATCTCGCGGACGCGGGCGGCGCCGATCTCGTTGATGAGGCGCGGCAGGAGGCCGCCCCATGCGGTGGGCAGCCCGAGCGCGAGTTCGGGCAGCCGGAAGGTCGCGTCCTCGGATCCGACCCGCAGATCGCAGGCGAGCGCGAGGGCGAAGCCCGCCCCGATGGCCTTTCCGTGGACGCGCGCGATGGTGACGGCCGGGTTGGAGGTCAGGGCCTCGCAGACGCGCCGCGCCTTGGCACCCGACATGCGGATGGCGCTGCCCGTGGGGTCGTGGGCGAGGTGCCGGGCGGACTCGCCGCGGTCCCCGCCGAGGCAGAAGTCGTCACCGCGCCCGGTGAGCACGAGCACCCGGACGGCCGGGTCCTGGTCCTGGAGGACCGCAAGAAGGTCGTCCAGCAGGGCGTCGGTGACGGTGTTGCCCTGCTCGGGGGTGTTCAGCTCGACGGTGAGGACGGGACCCTCCCGGTGGGTCCGCAGGGTCGGCCGTACGGCACCGGCCGGGAGGGTCGTGAGGGGGAGGGCGGTCATGTCGTCACTTTCAGGGAGGTGATGCGCCGGAAGACCATCCGGTTCGCATACGTCGGTCCCGCGGTCGGCCGCAGGGTGGGGAATCGTTCCAGCAGGTGGGTGAGCAGGATTCGGGCCTCCAGGCGGGCCAGGCCCGAGCCGAGGCAGTAGTGGACGCCGCCGCCGAAGGTGAGGTGGGCGCCCTTGCGGCGGATGTCGAAGTGGTGGGGGTCCGGGTTGCGGCGCGGGTCGTGGTTGGCGGCGCCGTACAGGACGTGGACGGTGGTGTCCTTGGCGATGGGCACACCGGCGAGGACGGTGTCGTCGGCGGCGAAGCGCGAGTTGAGGTGGATCGGCGGGTCGTAGCGCAGCGTCTCCTCGATCGCGTCGTCGACGTGCTCGGGATGCCGGCGCAGCCAGTCGGCCCGGGCCGGGTCCTGGGTCAGGAACCACACGGCGTTGGTCAGCAGGGTCGCGGTGGTCTCCAGGGAGGCGATGGTGATGAACATCGTCAGGTCGTACAGCATCTGGTCGGCCGCCGCGCGGTCGTCGGGGTACTGGGCGTCCCAGTAGCGGATCCAGCCGCTGAGGACGTCGTGGCCGGGGTGGGCGCGCCGGTGGGCGACAAGGCCGGTGAAGTAGGCCCGCATCTCCAGGGTGGCCTCGGCCGAGACGGCCAGTTCGCTCTTGGTGGGGGTCAGTTCCTGGGCGTGGACCTGCCGGTGGGTGAAGTCCAGGATGTGCGGGTAGTGCTCGGCCGGGATGGCGAGCCAGTGGCCGACGGTGTGGATGGGCAGCCGGTCGCCGACCGTGGTGACGAAGTCGGCCTCGCCGTGGGCCCGCAGTTGTAGGGCGAGGCGGTCCAGGAGTTCGGTGACATGGGCGACGATCCGGGGCCGCATGGCCTCGAGGGTGCCGCGGTCGAAGAGGTTGCCCAGGGCGCGGCGCCGCACGGTGTGCTCGGGCGGGTTGAGGCGGGACAGCGTCCGTGTCATCTCCCGGGTCGCCGGGTCCTGCCAGCGAGCCATGTCCGGCCGGCGTTGCTGCCAGGCGAAATCCGGCACGAGCCAGTCCCTGCCGCGCAGGATCTGGTCGCAGGCATCGAATCCGGTCACGAAGTACCCGCCCCAGGGAGCGGGTACCACTTCGCCCAGTGCGCGCAGTTCGTCCCAGACCGGGAGGGGGTTGGCCCGGCCCTCGGCGGAGCGGAGGCGACGAAGGAGGGGGATGACGGCTCGGCGGTCGGTGGGGGTGATACCGCGTATGACGCCAACGGCGGTCACGCGAAGCTCCTTTGTGGCTGGGCGCTACCGTTACCGCCGGAACCTACCCTTCCCCTCTCCTTCGTCATGCACCCGACAGTGTTGCTCCCGTCACATGACGCACATGGGACAACCACATCTCAGCTGTCACACGCGGAAGATGTCCAGGAAGGTGCTCCAGAAGCCCTTCTTCCTGGCCGGCTCCTGGCGGGCGGCGGCGCCCGGTGCCGCCGGAAGCGGCTGCTCCCCCGGGGCGGGGACGGTCCGGCTCTGCAGCGCGGAGGCGATGTGGGTGGCCGGTGCCGGGCTGAAGGCGACGGGCAGCGCGACCAGCGCCCGGTGGAACGGGCCCGGCCGCCATTCCAGGTCCTTCTCGGGGACTGCCAGCATCAGGTCGGGCAGGGCGTTGAGCAGTTTCTCGATCGCGGTGACGGCGATGACCTGCGCCGGGTCCTTGGCCGGGCAAGCGTGCGGACCGGCTCCCCAGCCCAGGTGGGCGCCCTTGCTGTGCTTGCGGCGGGCCTCGGTGAGCGCGGGGTCGGTGTTGGCGGCGGCGAAGCTGATGACGACCGGCGTGCCCGCCTCGGCCACCACTCCCCCGAGGTCCACGTCCTGGACCGGGTAGTGGGTGGCGTAGTTGGCGATGGGCGTCTGGTTCCACAGCACGTGGTCGATCGCCTCCTCGATCAGCAGCCCGGAGTCGCGTCCGCTGGTGTCGGGGGACAGCAGCAGGAGCAGGGCGTTGCCGATCAGGTTGCGCTCGGGCTCCACGCCGGCGCCCATGAGCATCACCAGCTGGTCCTTGAGCTCCTCGTCGGTCAGTCCCGCGGGGTGCTGGATCAGCCAGGAGGTGACGTCGTCGCCGGGCTGCCGGCGTTTGAGGGCGATCAGCTGCATGAGGCAGGCGGTGAGCTCCTCGTTGGCGCGCAGGGCGTCCTTGCCGTCGAAGATGGCCGACATGGAGCTGGTGAGGGTGTCACCGATGTCCGCCGGGCAGCCGAACAGCTTGTTGAAGAGCAGCAGCGGCAGCAGTTTGGCGTAGTCGTTGAGGAGGTCGGCACGGCCGCGCTCGCAGAACTGGTCGATGAGGTAGTCGGCGAGGGGCTCGACGTCGCGCCGGATCCGGGTGATGTTGAGCCGGGCCAGGCTGTCCGTGACGGCCTTGCGCAGCCTGAGGTGCACCGCGCCGTCGGTGAACAGGCAGTTGGGCCGGTAGGCCATCATCGGCAGGACCGGATGGTCCAGGGGTATGTGCCCTTGGGTCAGCGCCTTCCAGCGGCGGGAGTCCCGGGCGAAGAGCGTGGTGTTCTGCAGCACGCGCAGGGCCGTCTCGTGACCGACGACCAGTGTGGCGTCGATGCCGGGGGCGAGTTCGACCGGTCCGGCCGGACCGTGGGCGCGCAACCGGTCGTAGACCTGGTGGGGGTCGGCGGCGAACGCGGCGTCGTGCATGGGGCATCTGGCGCCGGCGGGGGCGGGGACTGACTGGCGGTCCATGGGGTTCCTTCTGCTGGCTCCGGGCCGGTGGTCCGGGGGGAGACGGTCCGGGCGGATGGGCGGGTCAGGCGGCTCGGGTGAGCAGGTGACGGACGAGCGCGATCAGCGCGTGGGCGGAGGACTGCCGGTCGCGGGCGTCGCAGTAGATCACGGGGGTGTCCGGGAGCAGGTCGAGGGCCTCGCGCACCTCCGCCTCCTCGTAGACCGTGCCCGGGTCGAAGCCGTTGACCGCGATGGCGTACTCGAGGCCGTACCGCTCGACGAGGTCGATGACGGGGAAGGTCTCCTCCAGCCGGGCCGGGTCGACCAGGAGCAGTGCCCCCAGCGCGCCGCGGGCCATGTCCTCCCACAACTGCATGAAACGCTGCTGTCCCGGGGTGCCGAACAGGTACAGCACGAGGTCGTCGCTGAGCGTGAGGCGGCCGAAGTCCAGGGCCACGGTGGTGGTGGTCTTGTCCGTCACGCCCCTGAGGTCGTCCACGTGGAGGGACGCCTGCGTCATCTTCTCCTCGGTGCGCAGCGGGGTGATCTCCGACAGCGAGCCGATGAAGGTCGTCTTGCCCACGGCGAAATGCCCGACGACAAGGATCTTGGCAGCGTTGGTCACCGCGCTGGAGACGTAGATGGATCCAGGGGCCGTCTCAGCCGATGAGGGATTGGAGTCCATTCAGAACCTTCTCGAGGGTCGCTCTGTCAACGTTCTGAGCCCGGGGCGGCTCGGCGCGGCGCAGGAGGTGGCCCTGCTCGGATAAATCGGTCAGCAGCAGCCTGGCCACCCCCACCGGCAGGCCCACGTGGCCCGCGACCTCGGCGACCGACAGGTAGCCGCCCGCGCACAGCTGCCAGATCGCCATCACCTCGGGGCCGGCCCCCAGCGGAGGGGTCCGCTCGGGAGCCAGGGTGACGAGGGTGTGCAGCGCCAGGTCGTCCGCGGCCGGCAGGCTCCGCCCGCCGGTGATGACGTAGGAGCGGACGAACTCGCTGGTGACGGAGGCCTCCTCGCCGGGCCTGGTCATACCCCGGCACCGTTCTCCGAGCGCGGCCCCACACTCATCGCCTTGCTCAGGGCGGCCACCGTCTTCTGCATGCGGAAGGACACGGCCTCCATGTCGACGTCCAGCGCGGCCGACACGGCGAGGTACGCGCCCTGGCCGGCGGCGATCAGGAAGATCCAGCCGCCGTCGTACTCCAGCAGCGTCTGCTTCCAGATTCCGTGTCCCGCTCCCACGAACCCCGCGACGGCACGGCTCAGCGACTGCATCGAGCTCATCGCGGCGGCGTTCGTCTCGGCATCGTCGCGCGCGATGTCGTCCGAGCGCTGCAGCAGCAGGCCGTCTCCCGAGACGAGGATCGCGTGCCGGGCTCCGCGTACTTCGAGCACGTCGTTCAGCACCCAGGACAGGTCGATCTTCACTGGTTGTCAGGTCCTTCCGTGGTCTGCGTGGTCCGCCCGAGCTGAGTTCCGCGCGCGAACGCCCCGATCCGCGACGCCGTCACCTCGCTGGCCGGCTCGGCAGCCCCCTCCTGGCCGGCGGTGTCGGGGGCCGGGACCACGGTGACGGAGCCGCTGCGCCGCCGGCGTTTGGGCAGACCTCCCGAGGTCGTTCCCACCACGTGCGAGGGGCCGACGACGGGGACCGGCGCCAGTCGCTGGGGCGCGGCCTCCGGGGCCGCGGCGTCCTGGTCGTCCAGGGCGCCGGCCGCCGGGGCAGGAGTGTCGGCCGAGAGGAGACTTTCGGGCACACGAATCACTGCACGCACTCCGCCGTAGGGGGAAACGGAACCGACGGAGACGGCGAAGCCGTAGCGGGCGGCGAGCATGCCGCACACGGCGAAGCCGAACCGCGGCGGATCGCCGAGACCGGTGATGTCGACGGGACCGTCCACGGACAGCAGGGCCGCCGCCCGGTCCTTGGTCTCCTGGTCCATGCCCAGTCCGGCGTCGTCGACGATGTAGCAGACCCCGGTCGGCACGGTCTGGATGTTGACCTCGACCGGCGTTCCGGGCGCGCTGTAGGTCGTCGCGTTGTCCAGCAGTTCGGCCAGTACGACGGCCACCGGCTCGACCGCCTTGCCGACGAGGGAGACGTTGACCTGCGAGTGGACGCTGACCCGGTCGAAGTCCTTGATCCTGCCCTGGGCGCTGCGGGCGACGTCGTAGACCGTGGCGGCGCCCTCGCGCCGGCCCAGCCATCCGCCGCACAGCACGGAGATGCCCTTGGCCCGGCGGCCGAACTGGCTGCCGGTGTGGTCGACCGTCATCAGGTCGGCCAGGACGTCCGTGGTGTCGCCGTACTTCCTCAGCAGGCTGTCCAGGAGGACCTGCTGTTCCTCGGCGAGCGACTGGAGGGTGCCCATCGCGGACTTCAGCACCGCCTTGGTCGAAGCCTCCGCGTCGGCCCGTACGTCGGCCAGGTCACGCTGATGCTGTGCGGTCAGCGCGGCGATGTGCGTGTGGAGCTGCCCGACGTCGCCGCGGGCCTGTCCCAGTCCTGCCTCGAGATCCTTTCTCGTTCTTCGGAGCGCCATGTTGGTTCTCCGGGCCCGCATCACTGCGACGACCGCAGCGACGAGCACCACCAGCAAGATCCACAGCAGTGGATCCGTGGTCAATGACGTCATGAGACTCTCTTCAAGTCGCATCGCGCCCGGGATCGTGCGAGCGCGATGGTGCCTTTGAGACTGTCCCCCCGTACGCGTTCATGACACGCCGTCAGCCCACCGAAAAGTGGGATGATCTTATCAGTCGTACAGGCGCAACCGCCTTGCCCAGAACCCCAATTGAGACGTCACCAAACCCTCACCACCCCGTCACCCGCCCGTTGGGCACCGGCCGCCGGAGCGACGGGGACCGGCTCAGTCCGGCCACACACCCGTGGCCAGCAGGGTCTCGATCGCCGCCGTGTACGGCGTGATGTCCAGGCCCTGCCCGGCGAGCCAGGCGTCGGAGTAGTACTTGTCGAGGTAGCGGTCGCCCGGGTCGCACAGCAGGGTGACGACACTGCCCCGGCGGCCCTCGGCCACCATCTCGGAGACGATCTTCAGCGCGCTCCACAGCCCGGTGCCCGTGGAGCCGCCCGCCTTGCGGCCGATGGCCCGCTCCAGGGCCCGTACGGCGGCGACGCTCGCCGCGTCGGGGACCTTCATCATCCGGTCGATCGCCCCGGGCACGAAGCTCGGCTCCATGCGCGGCCGCCCGATGCCCTCGATCCGCGAGCCGCAGTCGCAGGTGACGTCCGGATCGCCGGTGGTCCAGCCCTCGAAGAAGCAGGAGTTGTCCGGATCGGCGACGCAGATACGGGTGTCGTACTGCATGTAGTGGACATAGCGCGCGAGGGTCGCGGACGTGCCGCCGGTGCCGGCGGTGGCGACGATCCAGGCCGGCTCCGGGAACCGCTCCAACTCCAGCTGGCGGAAGATCGATTCGGCGATGTTGTTGTTGCCGCGCCAGTCCGTGGCCCGCTCGGCGTAGGTGAACTGGTCCATGTAGTGGCCGCCGGTGTCCACCGCGAGGCGGGCGGACTCCTCGTACATCTTCCGCGAGTCGTCCACGAAGTGGCACTGTCCGCCGTGGAACTCGATGAGGCGGCACTTCTCGGCGCTCGTCGTGCGGGGCATGACCGCGATGAAGGGCACGCCGATCAGCTTGGCGAAGTAGGCCTCGGAGACGGCGGTGGAGCCGCTGGAGGCCTCGATGACCGGGCGGCCGGGGCGGATCCAGCCATTGCAGAGGCCGTACAGGAACAGGGAGCGGGCGAGGCGATGCTTGAGGCTTCCGGTGGGGTGGGTCGACTCGTCCTTGAGGTAGAGGTCGATGCCCCAGTGCTCGGGGAGGGGGAAGCGCAGCAGGTGCGTGTCCGCCGATCGGTTGGCGTCGGCCTGGACCTTGCGGACGGCCTCTTTCAGCCAGTTGCGGTAGGCGGCGTCGCTGCGGTCGACGTCGAGGGTGGCGCCGGTCCGGGTCTGGTCGGTGGTGCTCACGGCGGTGCTCCTTACGCTGGGCGCCGACGACGCCTGACGCGGCCGGCATCTCGAGCATAGGCATCTTTCACACCGCTTCCCACCTGCATAAACGCATCTTTGAGCCACCCAAAGCGGCCCTGGGGCCCATGGCGTGGGGGGCATGCGGGGGCGCATTGGCGGGAGTGCTCCGGGCGGCTTGGGCGGCCGCCTCGCGCGTACTGGTGCTCCCGGCCGCATCGGGGCAGACTGCACGCGACGGGACGATCGTCCCGAACGCAGGCGCACGCCGTCACCGGACGCGGGCGCACACCGGATCGGACGCGAGCGCACACTGGATCGCGGAAGCACACGGGCAAGGGGGCGGCGAAGGATGGCGGAGCCGGAGTTCACAGCCACGGGCGTGCGGATCGGCAAGCGGCTGCGTTCGCTCACCCGGGCCGGTCAGGTCCGGATCAACGACGGCAGGCTGGAGTTGCTCACCAGCTACGGCAGCGAGATCGACAGTGCCCCTGTGCAGGCGGTGCGCGCGTCCAGGCCGTGGTTCCGGCCGGACGACAAGGCGTTGGCCGATCTCAACGGCAAGCGGTACCTGCTGACGCTGGGCGAGCACGACCCCGCACCGGGCGAGCCGGGTCCGCCCGCGGCACGGCGGTTCATCGAGGCGGTGCGCCGGGCCGCCGGACGCGGCCGCTGAAGGCCGTACGGCCGCCGGCCGGGGAACGGCCGGTCGCATTACTCCGAGCAGCGGTCCGTCGCGGCGAGTTGCGGGACCGCATCCGCTGCGTCACGCTGGTCTCACGTCACTCTGGGTTTACCGGCGATAACGCTGCGAACCAGCCCGCCGGCCACGACAGCAGGCGGACGTTTGGACGCAAGCACCCTGCTGGATCCGTTGTTCTCCGTGTTCTTCCGGTCCTGTCGGACCTCTACATCGGGGAGTCGCAGCCGTGATCAGTCACCCAAGCAGGCACTGCACGGTGGAGCTCCAAGCCCTGCCGTCGCGGATCGGCCAGGTCCGCAGAATCGTATCTGCGCAGTTGCGCTACTGGCACATGGACGCGTTGATAGACCGGGCCGCGCTCGGTGTGACGGAGCTGCTCAGCAACGTCCACCGGCATGCCAGGCCCGACAAGTCGTGCACGGTCGAGCTGGAGCTGGCGCCGGACCGGCTCACGGTCTCGGTGCGCGACAACGACCCACGGCTTCCGGTGCCGGCCGACGTCGCGGACCTGCCGGACGGTGGCCCGCTGGCGACCTGCGGGCGAGGGCTGGCGATGGTGGCGGCGGTCAGCGAGAGCTGGGGCGCCCGGCCGGACGGCGAGAACGGCAAGGTCGTCTGGTTCACGCTGCCCGCCCCTGCGGTGGTACGACCGCAACCGGCCCACGCCCCGCGCCGCGCCGCCGAGGTACGGCCGGCGCCCGAGCCCGTCCGCGTCGGCGTGGCGGCCAAGGCTCCGGCGGGGACGCCCGTCGGCGCCGGGGTCGCGCTGGGTGCCGAAGCGCCCCTCGCGGCGGCTCCGGCGGCGAGCGCGGCTCGCACTCCCGCTGGAGCGCAGGCTCCCGCCCGGTCGACCGTTGCCGGTTGACCGGGCGGTGACCCTGCCCGTGCCGGGGGCCGACGAGCGGCTCGCTGCCCGGCGCCGGCAGGGTACGGGAAGCGGCGGCTGGGCGGCGGGGGTTTCGCTTGCCGTCGCTGGCGCATGGCAACCGACGGCACTGCAACACCCTGAGGGGCGCGGGGAACTGCGCGACCAGCCACGACGCACCCGCACCCGCACCCGCACCCGCACCCGCACCCGCACCCGCGAACGGTCTCACGCGACCCAATGACTGGGCGCGCCCCGGCCGAAGCGACGCAGTCACTCCGTCGCGATGGCCCGCAGGACGTCCAGCCGGGCCGCCCGCCGCGCCGGGCGCAGGCCCGCCAACGCGCCGGCGGTGAGGCCGACGAGGGCCACCACCGCGAGCCGTGCGGGCGGGAGGGCGAAGGCGAACGCGGTGTCGCTCGCACCGTCGGACGCCTTCACCAGCACCCAGCCCAGGAAGGCACCGAGTCCGAGACCGCCGGCCGTGCCGAACGCGGCGACCAGGACCGACTCCCAGCGGACCATGGCCCGCAACTGCGCCCGGGTCTGGCCGACGGCGCGCAGCAGGCCGAGTTCCCGGGTGCGCTCGTGCAGCGCGAGGGTCAGCGTGTTGGCGATGCCGAGCAGGGCGATGACCACCGCGAGGGCGAGCAGCGCGTAGACGAGGGTCAGCATCATGTCGATGCCGCCCGCCGACGACTGCGCGTACTCGTCCCGGGTCTGCACGGACGGGTTGCCGTACCGCGCGGCGACCTTCCGTACGGCCGACTTGCCCGCGTCGGTGCCCACCCCGTGCTTGAAGGTGACGGCGATCACGGTGTCCGCGTCCTGGGTGCGGTGCGGAGCCCAGGCGGCACGGGTGATGACGTAGTCGCCGGCGAGTTCCGACTGGCCGTACACGGCACGGACGGTGAAGCCTTCGGTCCTGCCGTCGGTGAAGGTCAGCCTGGCCGTGTCACCGGTGTGCAGGTGCTGCCGGTCTGCCTCCTTCCGGGTGATGGCGATGCCGTCGGTGCCGAGGTCGCGCAGGGACCCGGTGACCGCACCGAGGTCGAAGGTGCGGGCGAGCGCGGACGGGTCGGTGACGGTCAACGCCCTTCCCCTGCCGTCCACTTCGGCGACGCCGCGCCCGAGCCCCACGGCCGTGTCCACCTGGGGCAGCCGCTGGAGCGCGGGGGCGAGCCGGGGACTGAGGCCGCTGCCGCCCGCGCCGAAGGACGGGCTGCTGACGGCGACGTCGCCGGCGAAGGACCGGGACACCGTCTGGTCCATCGTGGCCTTCAGCGAGGCGCCGAAGACGGTGAACAGCGACACGACGGCCACGCCGATCATCAGCGCGCTCGCGGTGGCCGCCGTCCGCTTCGGGCTGCGCAGGGCGTTGCGCCGGGCCAGGGAGCCGGTGACCCCGCGCAGCCGGTCCAGGGGGCCGCCGAGCAGTCGTACGGCCGTGGTGGCGGCGACCGGGCCGAGCACCACGAAGGCCGCCAGGGCGAGCAGTGCCCCGAGTCCCGCCAGCCACACGGACGGGGAGACGAGGACGCCGGTCAGGGTCGTGGCGAGCGCCAGCGCGCCGAGGACACTCCCGGCGATCGCACGGACCCGGGAGGCACCGGCGGTGTCGACGGCCGTCTCGCGCAGGGCGGCGAGCGGCGCCGTCCGTCCGGCGCGCCGAGCCGGCAGGAGTGCGGAGCCCAGGCAGACCACGATCCCCACCGCGAGCGGCAGCACCATCGACAGGGTCTTGATCACCAGGTTGCCGTCGGGGAACGGGAACCCGATCGCCGGGAACAGCGCCTGGAGGCCCGCGGCGACACCGATGCCGCCCGCGAGTCCGGCGAGGGACGCGGTGAGCGCGACCAGGCAGGCCTCGGCGAGGGCGGCGGCGGTCACCTGGCGGCGGGCCGCGCCGAGGGCGCGCAACAGGGCGTTCTCGCGGGTGCGTTGGGCGACCACGATGGCGAACGTGTTGTGGATGGAGAAGGTGGCGACGAGCAGGGCGACGCCGGAGAAGACCAGCAGGAAGGTGGTGAAGATGGTCAGGAACTGGCTGGAGATCATGTCGGTGTTCTCCTGCGCGGACTGCTGACCGGTGATGGCTTCAACCCCCTTGGGCAGCACCGGAGTCAGCCGGTGGACCAAGTCCCGCTGGCTGACTCCGGGTTCGGCCCGCACCGCGATGGACGCCGCCTGGCCGGGCCGCGCGGTGAGGTACTTCTCGGCGTCGGCCCGGGTCATGCCGGTGAACGTCACCTGGGCCATGCCGTCCTGACCGCCGAAGGTGGCGAGCCCGACGACGGTGACCCTCACCGGATCCGGGGTGCGCAGGATCGTGGTGTCACCGATCTTCAGACCGCCCTTCTTCGCGGCACCCCGGTTCACCACGACCTCGCCCGACTCGGCGGGAGCCCGGCCTTCGGCGAGCCGGTACGGGTTGAGGCGGGTGTCCGTGATCCAGTTCCCGGCGAGCGTGGGCGGTCCCTGGCCGCCGACCGGTTTGCCGTCGGAGCCGACGAGCTGGGCGGCGCCCTGGATGTTCGGGACCGCGGCGGCCACGCCGGGCACCCGCTCGACGGTCTTCACCAGCGAGGTGTCCACCGGCCGCCGTACGCCCTGGGCCTCGCCGGGTGTGGTGATGGCGTCGGCGCCGCGTACGACGGCGTCCGTACCGCTGGTGGCCTCGCCGAACATGCTGTCGAAGCCGGCGCGCAGCGTGTCGCCCATGACGAGGGTGCCGGCCAGGAAGGCGACGCCGAGGAACACGGCGAGGAAGGTGCCGGCGAACCGCCGACGGTGTGCGCGCAGGGAGGTGAGGCTGAGCCGGATGGAGGCGTTCATGACCGCACCTCGAAGGCCTTCATACGGTCCAGCACCTTGTCCGGCGTGGGCGACTCCATGCGGTCGACCAGTCGGCCGTCGGCGAGGAAGAGAACCTCGTCGGCGTGCGCGGCGGCCACCGGGTCGTGGGTGACCATGACGACCGTACGGTCCATGTCCCGCACGGCGGAGCCGAGGAGGCCGAGCACCTCGGCCCCCGAGCGGGAGTCGAGGTTTCCGGTCGGCTCGTCGGCGAACACGACGTCGGGCTTCCCGGCGAACGCCCGTGCCACGGCGACGCGCTGCTGCTGGCCGCCGGAGAGTTCCGAGGGACGGTGGTGCAGCCGGTCGCGCAGGCCGACGACGTCGACGAGCGCGTCGATCCACTCCCGGTCGCCGCGCCGGCCCGCCAGGTCCAGGGGCAGGGTGATGTTCTCCGCGACGGTCAGCGTCGGCACCAGGTTGAACGCCTGGAAGACGAAGCCGACCCGGTCCCGGCGCAGCAGGGTCAGGCGCCGGTCGTCCAGCGTGCCGAGTTCGGTGTCCCCGATGTAGGCGGCGCCGGAGGTGAGCGTGTCGAGGCCGGCCGCGCAGTGCATGAGGGTGGACTTGCCGGAGCCCGAGGGACCCATGATCGCCGTGAAGCGTCCGGCGGGAAAGGAGACGTCGACGCCGTCCAGGGCGCGTACGGCGGTGTCGCCACCGCCGTACACCTTCACCGCGTCCACCACGCGGGACGCGGCCCGCAGTGCGGTCGTCGCTGTCATGCCGCGCCTCCCTTGCCCGTAGGGCCGAACTGCTCCTCCAGGACGGACAGGCGGCGCCAGTACTCGTCCTCGTCGATCTCGCCGGAGGCGAAGCGGCGGCCGAGGACCGCGAGCGGCGAGTCACCGGCGGGGCGTGAGCCGTCCATGCGCCGCCAGGGGCCGCCGCGCCCGCGCACGCCGGTGCGGCGCAGGAAGGTGACGGCGCCGATCACGACGGCCGCCCAGATCAGCGGGAAGAACAGGATCCAGGGGCCGGGTCCGCCGCCGCCCCAGTCGGCCAGGGTCTGCATCTCGGTCATCTCCCTCGTCGGTGTCGTCGTCCCCGCTCTTCGGGGATGCCACGAGACTCCCTCCGGCAGGGGGTCCGGGTCGTCGTGCGGCCGGCGGCAGTGCGGGTACCTCCCGGGGAGTACGGCGGGGGCGGCGGGCTGCTCCATGGAGGCTCCCGGACACCTCCTGGGGAGGCCCGGAGGGCCCTGGGGACTGGCGACTGTAACTACCAGTATGTACAGTGATCACATGAGCACCTCGGAACGACTGATCGAGTCCACCCGTGAGCTGCTGTGGGAGCGCGGGTACGTGGGCACGAGCCCGAAGGCGATCCTGGAGCGCGCGGGCGCCGGCCAGGGCAGCATGTACCACCACTTCAAGGGCAAGCCGGATCTCGCCCTGGCGGCGATCCGGCGGACCGCACAGGAGTTGCGCGCCACCGCCGAGCGGGTCCTGGACGGGCCGGGCACACCGTACGAGCGCATCGAGGCGTACCTGCTGCGCGAGCGTGACGTGCTGCGCGGCTGCCCGGTCGGCCGGCTGACCATGGACCCCGACGTGATCGCGAGCGAGGAGCTGCGCGCGCCGGTCGACGAGACGATCGCCGCCATCCGCGAGCGGATCGCCGGGCTCGTCGAAGAGGGCAAGCGGCAGGGCCAGTTCGCGCCGCAGCTGGACGGCGAGGAGATCGGCGCGGCCGTCCTCGCCACCGTGCAGGGCGGCTACGTCCTCGCCCGTGCCTCCGGATCCCCCACCGCCTTCGACGCCGGGGTGCGCGGTCTGCTCTCCCTGCTCGCACCCCGAACTCCCTGACACCGGACGTGAGTTCAAGGGCTCATCACCAGACGGCGTCCCGAGACCCGGCAGGGCCCGGCGGAGAACTGAGACCGACGAGGCCTGGACCCTGAGACCTGAACTCTGAGACCTGAACTCTGAGACCTGAGACCTGAGACCCGCGAAAGGATCCGGGACATGCACGCCATGCAGTACGAGTTCACCCTGCCCGCGGACTACGACATGGGCGTCATCCGCTCCCGTGTCGCCCGCGTCGCGCATCTGCTGGACGACTGGGACGGCCTCGGCATCAAGACGTACGTGCTGCGCGAGCGCGGGGTGCACGGCTCGCCGGTGAACCAGTACGGGCCGTTCTACCTGTGGAACACCGTGGAGGGCATGAACAGCTTCCTGTGGGGAGGAGCCTTCCAGGGGCCGGTCGACGACTTCGGGCGGCCGGCGATCCGGCAGTGGACGGGCCTGGCGTTCGAGGAGGGCACCGCGACCGGGGCCGCGCCCGCCTTCGCCGTACGGCGGCGTCAACCGGTCCCGGAAGGCGTGGAGTTGGCGGCGTTCATGGCGGACGCGGCGGCCGAGACCGAGCGGCTCGCCGCGGAGGACGGTGCGGTCCTCGCTGCGGCGGCCGTCGACACGCGCGCGTGGGAGCTGGTCCACTTCTCGCTCTGGGAGCACGACACGCCCAAGGCCGACGGGGACCTCTACCAGGTGCTGCACCTGTCCGCGCCCGGCCGGGACCGGCTCCCGCGCGGACGGCAGTGGTGAGCCACGTCCGTACGGTCCTCGGCGACATCCGGCCCGAGGAGCTGGGCGTGTGCGACGCGCACGACCATCTCTTTCTGCGCAGCCCGCAGTTGCCGGGCCAGGAGCTCGACGACCTGGCGGCGGCGCGAGCCGAGCTGGCCGCGTTCCGGGCGGCGGGCGGAGCGGCCGTCGTGCAGTGGACGCCGTACGGAATGGGGCGGCGGGCGGCGGACCTGCCGGAGCTGTCCCGGGCCACCGGGGTGCGGCTGGTCTGCGCCACGGGACTGCACCAGGCCGCGCACTACGACCCCGGGTTGCTCGACAGGCTGCGCGGCGACGGCCTGGCCGGGCTGTTCGTTTCCGAGCTGACCGACGGCATCGGCACGACCGGGGTGCGTGCCGGTCTGATCAAGGTGGCGGGCGGCTTCCACACGCTCGACGCGCACGCCCACTGGACCATGCGGGCGGCGGCCGAGGCGCACCACGCCACCGGCGCGCCCATCGCCGTCCACCTGGAGCTGGGCACCGCCGCGCTGGACGTACTCGACCTGCTGTGCGGCGAGTTGGGCGTGCCCGGCGAGCGGGTGATCCTGGGCCATGCGAACCGCTTCCCCGACCCGGTCGTGCAGCGTCAGGCCGCCGGGTCGGGCTGCTGGCTGGCCTTCGACGGGCCCTCCCGCGCCCATCACGCCACCGACTGGCGGATGCCGGAGGCGGTACGGGCCCTGGCGGAGGCCGGCTTCGGTGACCGGCTGCTGCTCGGCGGCGACACGGTGGTCGCCGGGGCCCGCTCGGTCGACGGCGGGCCCGGGATGCCGTATCTGCTGCGCAGGGTGCGGGCACGGCTGGCGGCCGAGTTGGGCGCGGAGCCGGTGGACCGGATCCTCGACGAGCATCCTGGGCGGGCGTTCGCGGCCGACTGGAAGTGAGCCCCGTTCTGCGCACAGTCGTGCCGAGAGGGTGCCCCGCATGTGTGCGTTCGCACGCGCGGGGGCGCCCCCTGTCGATCCGGTTGGAGCGTCAGTTCGGCTCGGTTTCGAAGGTGCGCAGCAGATCGGCCGCGACGCTCACGGCAATGGTCGCGGGTTCCTTGCCGGTGATGTCGGCCAGCCCGATCGGGGTCTTGATCCGATCGATGGTGGCCTCGTCGTGACCGCCCTCGGTGGCGAGGCGTTTGCGGAACCGTGCCCACTTGGCCGCCGACCCGATCAGCCCGATGGAGCCGAGATGGCTTGTGCGCAAGGCGGCGTCGCACAGCGCGGCATCCTCGGCGTGATCATGGGTCATGATCAGGATGTGGGTGCCGCGCGGCAACTCCTCCAGCACCTCCTCCGGCAGCAGCGGCGTGTGATGCACGTGCACCTGTGCCACCGCGTCCGCCAGCACGTCGAGCCGCTCCTCGGTGAGGACGTCGGAGCGGGAGTCGATCAGATGGAGGTCGAGGTCCTGACGTGCCAGGATGCGCGCCAGTTCCAGCCCGACGTGCCCGACGCCGAAGATCGCCACGGCCCGTACCACCGGCAGCGGTTCGAGCAGCACCGAGACCGTGCCACCGCAGCACTGCACGCCATGCTGGTTGGTCACCTTGTCGTTCAGGGCGAAATCGATCAGCTCGGGCTCCGGTTTGCACACGGCGATCATCTCCCGGGCCCGGTCGATCGCGACGGCCTCGACATTGCCGCCACCGATCGAGCCCCACGTCTGTGTCTGCCCCACAACGAGTTTCGCACCGGCGTCGCGCGGGGCATGACCGCGCACGGTCGCGACGGTCACCAGCACGCCGGCCTCCCGGCGTGCTCGCAACCGCGCGACCGCGGCGACCCACGTCATGTCAGGCACCGCTCAACGCTTTTGCGTCGGTTCGGACCTTGCCGTCGGCGGCGTTGCCGTTGACGGCAGACCCGTTGCGGACGTGACCATTGCGGGAGGCCTCGCCCTGGCGAGCCGACTGGATCGCCCAGTACACCGCCTCCGGCGTCGCGGGCGAGGCCAGGTCGACGCTGACATCGCTCGGTCCGAACGCGGCGACCGCCTGCCGCAGCGCCTCTCGTACCGAGAAGGCCAGCATCAGCGGAGGCTCACCCACCGCCTTGGATCCGTAGACCGCGCCCTCCTCGGTGGCGTTCTCCAGGAGGGTGACGTTGAACTCCTCGGGCATCTCCGAGAAGCTCGGCAGCTTGTAGGTGCTCGCGGCCTGGGTCAGCAACCGGCCGCGGTTGGGCCCCTCGCTGGTGTCCCACCGCAGGTCCTCGAGCGTCAGCCAGCCCGCGCCCTGCACGAAACCGCCCTCGACCTGACCGATGTCGATCATCGGGGACAGGCTGTCGCCGACATCGTGGACGATGTCCACCCGCCGGATGCGGTACGCGCCGGTGAAGCCGTCGACCTCCACCTCGGTCGCCGCGGCGCCGTGGGCGAAGTACTTGAACGGTGAACCCCGGAACGCCTTCGCGTCCCAGTGCAGCCCCTCGGTCCGGTAGAAGCCGGACGCCGACAACTGGACCCGCTGGAAGTACGCGGTGTGCACCAGATCGTCCCAGGCCAGCTCCTTGTCGCTCCCCAGCGCCCGCGCGACGCCGTCGACGATGCGCACATCCGCGGCGTTCGCGCCCAGCTGGGAGGCGGCCACCTGCAGCAGCCGCTCGCGCAGCTGCTCGCAGGCGTTCTTCACCGCCCCACCATTGAGATCCGCTCCGGAACTGGCGGCGGTGGCGGAGGTGTTGGGCACCTTGTCGGTGCGCGTCGGGGCCAGCCGGACCTTGTGCAGCGGGATGCCCAGCGTGGTCGCGGCCACCTGGAGCATCTTGGTGTGCAGGCCCTGGCCCATCTCCGTGCCGCCGTGGTTGATCAGGACCGAGCCGTCCTTGTAGATCAGCACCAGCGCGCCGCCCTGGTTGAAGGCGGTGAGGTTGAACGAGATGCCGAACTTGATGCCGGTGATCGCAAGGGCCCGCTTGGTGTTCGGGTGCGCGGCGTTGAAGGCCGCGATCTCGCGCTTGCGATCGGCGATGCCGGCGTCCTCCTGCACCTGCCGCCAGACGGTGGAGATCCGTTCGGGCTGTGTGACCGGCTGTCCGTACGGTGTCGTCTGCCCCTGGCCCGGCTGGTAGAAGTTGCGCTCCCGCAGCTCCATGGGATCCAGGCCGAGCTGCGGCGCGCAGCGGCCCAGGATGTCCTCGATCACCAGCATGCCCTGCGGTCCGCCGAAGCCGCGGAAGGCGGTGTTGGAGACCGTGTTGGTCTTGGCGATGCGACCGGCGACGCGCGCGTTGGGAATCCAGTAGGTGTTGTCGATGTGGCACAGCGCTCGGGCCAGCACCGGCTCGGAGAGGTCCAGGCTCCAGCCGCCGTCCGCGACCAAGGTGGCGTCCAGGGCCTGGATACGGCCGTCCGCGTCGAAGCCGATCTTCCACGTGGCGTGGAACCCGTGCCGCTTGCCGGACATGGTCAGGTCCTGGGTCCGGTTGAGCCGGAACCGGACCGGCCGGCCGGTCAGCTTGGCGCCGAGCGCGGCGACGGCCGCGAACCCGTGCGGCTGCATCTCCTTGCCGCCGAAACCGCCCCCCATCCGCAGGCACTGCACGGTCACCTCGTGGGCGGGCACGCCGAGCACGTGGGAGACGATCTCCTGGGTCTCCGACGGGTGCTGGGTGCTGCTCTGGATGAACACCTGCCCGTTCTCGTCGACCTGGGCCAGCGCCGCGTGCGTCTCGAGGTAGAAGTGCTCCTGACCGGAGAACTGGAACTCGCCGGTGAACACATGCGCGGAGTCGGCGAAGCCGGCGTCGATGTCACCGGCCAGCATCAGGGGCTGGGCGCCGTGATAGCTGCCCGCCGCGATCGCGTCCCGCAGCGTGATCAGGGAGGGCAGTTCCTCGAGTTCCACCTCGACGGCCGCCGCACCGAGCCGGGCCGCCTCCAGGGTCTCGCCGAGCACCCAGGCGACCGCGTGGCCGTGGAACATGACCTCGTCGGGGAACAGCGGTTCGTCATGCTTCATGCCGGCGTCGTTGACGCCGGGCACGTCGGCACCGGTCAGCACACGGACCACACCGGGCACGGAGAGCGCGGGCTCGGTGCGCAGCGCGGTGATCCTGCCGCGGGCCTTCATGACCTGGACCGGATAGGCGTGCAACACGTCCTTGGTGCGATGAATCAGGTCGTCGGTGTAGAGCGCGGTGCCGGTGACGTGCAGGTTGGCGCTCTCGTGCGGCATCGAAACGCCGACGACGGGCTTTTCGGGACGCTCGGACAGATGGCTCATGACGACACCGCCTCGGTGGTTTGCGCGTACAGCTTCAGCAGGCTCTGGCCGAGCATCGCGGAGCGGTATTCGGCGCTGGCACGGTGATCGTTCATCGGCGTGCCCTGCGCCTGCAGCGCCTGGGCCGCACCCTCGACGGTCTGTGCCGACCACGGCCTGCCCTCCAGGGCCGCCTCGGTGGCGAGGGCGCGGATCGGGGTGGCGGCCACGCCGCCCAGGCCGATCCGCGCCTTGCGGACGATCCCGTCCTCGATGTCGAGCGCGAAGGCGACTGCCACGCTGGAGATGTCGTCGAAGCGCCGCTTGGCGATCTTGTGGAAGGCCACGATCGGGGACAGCGGCAGCGGGATGCGCACCGAGCGGATCAGCTCGCCGGGACGGCGCACGCTCTGCCGGTAGCCGGTGAAGTAGTCCGCCAGCGGGACCTCGCGCTCACCGTCGGCGTCGGCGAGCACCAGCGACGCCTCGAGCGCGAGCAGCACCGGCGGGCTGTCACCGATGGGGGATCCGGTACCCAGGTTGCCGCCGAGGGTGGCACCGTTGCGGATGAGCCGGGATGCGAACTGCGGGAACAGCTCTGCCAGCAGCGGGACTTCGCCGTCGAGGCGGCGTTCGATCTCGGTGAGCGTCAGCGCCGCCCCGATCTCGATGCGGTCGGATTCGACGCGCAGCTCCCGCAGTTCGGGCAGCCGGTCGATGGCGACCACGCAATCCGCCCGGCGGGAGCGGATGTTCACCTCCACGCCCCAGTCGGTGGAACCGGCGACCACCACCGCGTCGGGCCGCTCGCGCAGCAACCGCAGCGTTTCGGCCAGGGTGCTCTTGCGCAGGAACGCGCTGTCGTCCTGGGCGTACTCGGTGGCAACCGGTGCGGGCGGGGACTGCTCGCGCCGCCGCGCCAGCGGGTCCTCGTCGGTGGGCGCACCGACGGCGAACGCGGCATCGCGAATCGGTCGGTAGCCGGTGCAGCGGCAGAGGTTTCCGCTCAGCGCGTGCAGATCGAAACCGTTCGGACCGTGCTCGGCATCGGTGGTGTCGGCCGAGTCCGCGTGCGCGCAGCGGTCGGGCCGGTAGTACTCGGCCGCCATGCTGCAGACGAATCCCGGTGTGCAGTAACCGCATTGGGAGCCGCCGCGGACCGCCATCTCTTCCTGCACGGGGTGCAGGGTGGGCGGCATGCCGGGTTCGCCGGCGGTGGCGAGACCTTCGGAGGTGACGATCTCCTGACCGTCGAGCGCCGCGACCGGGACCAGGCAGGCGTTGACCGCCACCCAGTCGGTGGG
Source organism: Streptomyces barringtoniae (assembly GCF_020819595.1). Classification (GTDB taxonomy): domain Bacteria; phylum Actinomycetota; class Actinomycetes; order Streptomycetales; family Streptomycetaceae; genus Streptomyces; species Streptomyces barringtoniae. Next base: position 381,557 of record NZ_JAJHNP010000002.1, on the reverse strand, counting down.
CTTGTTCACCCCCGGCCGGGCCACCAGCACCGAACAGGCGCCGCACTCGCCCTCGGCGCAGCCCTCCTTGGTGCCGGTGAGGCCACGCTCGCGCAGAAAGTCCAATACCGTGGTGTGGGGCGCAGCCGGTGAAATCGGTTTTTCTTGCCCGTTGACCGTGATCCGCGCCGCTACCATGACAGGCCTTCGTTTCCGTGCGCGATCGATCGATTCATCATGTTCGCCAATTTCAGGCAGCTTTCTGTGTTCAGACGCGCCACGTGAGATGAGCGGGCGCAAAACGACACGCGACAGCGAGGTGCCGAGAGATGGTGACGGGGAATCAGGAACGTGCCACAGAGGGGCACATCAGAACGGCGTGCTCAGCAGCCGTGCGCGATCCGACCCGGAATCCAGACAGTGCTGTGGGCGAGGCGACCGAGATCAGAGCTGGTGTACATCCGCTGGTCGCCTCCTTCCGGTAGTTACGGGTCTACTCCCACCGTAAAGTAGTGACTGCGGCCACAGTGGTCAAGAGGTTGACCTCGGTGTCTCGGGAACCGAGAACCTCATACCGATGGCTCCCGGCTGCACGCAGTGTCCCGGGCCGCCGGGCGCGCCGTCAGCGCAGTGCCCCCAGTGGGTCGTCGAGGACCGGCTGCCAGGCCAGCTCTGCCGCCCCGACCAGACTGTTGTGGTCCAGCGTGCAGGGCAGAATCGGTACGCCACCGCTCTGGCCCCACAGGCTGCGGTCCGCGACGACCGCGCGGAGCCGGCCGGGGTCGGCGTCCAGGAGGGTGCGGTGCAGGCCGCCGAGGATGATGCGGTCGGGGTTGAGGATGTTGACCAGTCCCGCCAGGCCCAGGCCCAGGCGGTCGATCAGCGCCTCGGCGGCCGTACGGACGGCCGGGTCGTCGTACTGGGTGCGCAGCAGGTCGTTGGCCTGCTGGAGCAACGACACCTCGGGGCCGGGCTCGCGGCCTGCCTCGACGAGCAGCGCCAGCGGGTCGGCCTCGACGTCCAGGCAGCCGCGGCTGCCGCAGTGGCAGGGCCGGCCCTCCGGGTTGACGGTGAGGTGGCCGACCTCCAGGGCGAGCCCCGAACTGCCGGTGTGCAGACGGCCGTCCAGGACCAGTGCGCCGCCGACACCGCGGTGCCCGGTGGCCACGCACAGCAGGTCCCGGGCGCCCCGGCCGGCGCCGTGCCGGTGTTCGGCGAGCGCGGCGAGGTTGACGTCGTTGCCGGCGAAGGCCGGTCCGGTGATGCCCGCCGCGCGCACGCACTCCGCGAAGATCCGCCGGACCGGGGCGCCGACGGGCCAGGCCAGGTGCAGCGGGTTGAGGGCGAGACCGTCGGGTTCGGCCACGGCGGACGGTACGGCGAGTCCGGCGCCGACGCAGCGCCGGCCGGTCGTGCGCAGCAGTTCCGCGCCCGCCTCGACGACCGAGCCGAGCACCTTCGCCGGATCGGCGTCGACGGTCTCGCAGCCGGGCGCGGTCGCCACGATCCGCCCGCCGAGGCCCACCAGAGCGGCCCGGAAGCCGTCGGCGTGGACCTGCGCGGCGAGCGCCACCGGGCCGTCCCCGGCGACCTCCAGCCGGTGCGAGGGGCGGCCCTGCGAACCGGCCGCCGCGCCCGGCCGGGCATCCACGCGAATCAGTCCGAGCGCCTCCAGCTCGGCGGCCACCGCACCGGCGGTCGCCCGGGTCACCCCGAGTTCCGCGGTGAGTACGGCCCGGGTCGGCGCCCGCCCGGTGTGCACCAGCTCCAGCGCGGGGCCGAGCGCTCCGCGCCCCCGGTCCAGCCGCGCCCTCGAGGTGGTCCTCTCCCCCGCCGTCCGGGGATCCGCCTTGCCGCTCATGAGGGCGAGTCTCCCATGATCCGCAGGTGCGGCGGCCTACAGGCCGCTGACCCGAAGCGTGATGTTCAGACGTCCGGACAGCCCCAACTCGTCCGGCGCGGTGCCGCCGTACACCCGCGGAACCCCGTGATGGGCGAGCCGGGAGGGCCCGCCGAAGACGAACAGGTCACCGCTGCGCAGCTCCACGTCGGTGTACGGCTTCGCGCGCGTCTCGGTGTTGCCGAAGCGGAACACGCAGGTGTCGCCGAGGCTGAGGGAGACCACCGGTGCGTCCGCCTTCTCGTCGCTGTCGCGGTGCATGCCCATGCGGGCGTCGCCGTCGTAGAAGTTGATCAGTGCGATGTCGTAGGTGTACGGCTCCTGCGGGCCCAGCGCGGCGACGGCGGCGCGGCGCGCCAGCTCGCCGAGCCAGGCCGGGAACGGCTTCACGGGGGCGCCGTCGCCGTCGACGGCCGTGCGGGCGTAGGCGTACGGGTGCCAGTGCCAGCCGAGACAGACCTGCCGGGCGCTCATCGCGCCGCCGCCCGGGGTGCGTACGGTGCGCAGTCCGGCCGGCGGACGCGCCCACTGCCGACAGGCGGCGAGCAGCTCGCGCTGCCGCCCGGCGTCCAGCCAGTCCGGGACGTGCACGGCGCCCGGCGCGACCTGAGCGCGCTCCCTGGGAAACAGCTCCGCGTCCACACGCTCCATCTTGCCGCAGGCCCGCCCCACCCGCCCTGAGCTGCGGCTCCGCTAGCCTGGGAGGCACGATGAGCGACCGTATGACGACACCGTGGGGCGAGGTCGAGCTGTCCCGCTTCCCCGAGGATCCCCGCGACCGGCTGCGTGCCTGGGACGCCTCCGACGCGTACCTGCTGCGCCACCTGGCCGAGGAGGGGGTGCCGCTCACGGGCTCCGTCGTGGTGGTCGGGGACCGCTGGGGGGCGCTGGCCACGGCGCTCGCGGAGCACCGGCCGACGCAGATCACCGACTCCTTCCTGAGCCAGGAGGCGACCCGGGCGAATCTGGCGCGGGCGGGTGTCGAGCCCGGCGCCGTCCAGTTGCTGACCACCCAGGATCCCCCGCCGCAGCGGGTGGACCTGCTGCTGGTGCGGGTGCCGAAGAGCCTGGCGCTGCTGGAGGACCAGCTGCTGCGGCTGGCTCCCGCCGTGCACGCCGACACTGTCGTCGTCGGCACCGGGATGGTGAAGGAGATCCACACCTCCACGCTGCAGCTGTTCGAGCGGATCCTGGGCCCGACCCGGACCTCGCTGGCGCGCCAGAAGGCCCGGCTGATCTTCTGCACCCCGGACCCGGCGCTGGAGCGGCCGGCGAACCCGTGGCCGTACGGCTACGACCTCCCGGACGGCATCGGCGCGGTCTCCGGGCGCCCGGTCGTCAACCACGCCGGTGTCTTCTGCGCCGAGCGCCTGGACATCGGCACCCGCTTCTTCCTCCAGCACCTGCCCGGACCGGGCGCCGGCCGCGTGGTCGACCTCGGGTGCGGCAACGGCGTCGTCGGTACGGCGGTGGCCCTCGCCGATCCGTCGGCCGAGGTGCTGTTCGTGGACGAGTCCTTCCAGGCGGTGGCCTCGGCGGAGGCGACGTACAAGGCGAACGGGGTGCCCGGACACGCGGAGTTCCGGGTCGGCGACGGGCTGGCCGGGGTGGCGCCGGGCAGCGTGGACCTGGTCCTGAACAACCCGCCGTTCCACTCCCACCAGGCCACGACCGACGCGACGTCGTGGCGGATGTTCACGGGGGCGCTGCGCTCGCTCCGGCCGGGGGGTGAGCTGTGGGTGATCGGCAATCGGCACCTGGGGTACCACGTGAAGCTGAGGCGGTTGTTCGGCAACTGTGAACTGGTGGCCTCCGACCCGAAGTTCGTGGTGCTGAGGGCCGTCAAGAGGGGCTAGGCCGCCCGGGAGAGGACCCCGATGATCCGCCGCACCTCCTCGGCCATCGCGTCCCGCCCCACGCTGAGGTACTTGCGTGAGTCGACGGCCTCCGGGTGGGCGGCGAGGAACTCCCGGATCGCTCCGGTCATGGCCACGTTGAGCGCCGTGCCGACGTTGACCTTGGCGATGCCGCCGGCGACCGCCGCGACCAGGCCGTCGTCCGGGACTCCGGAGGAGCCGTGCAGGACGAGCGGGACGGACAGCGCGGCGGACAGCCGTTTCAGCAGGCCGTGGTCGAGGGCGGCAGTGCGGGTGGTCATCGCGTGCACGCTGCCGACGGCGACGGCGAGCGCGTCGACACCGGTGCCCGCCACGAAGTCGCGGGCCTGGTCCGGGTCGGTGCGGGCGCCGGGCGCGTGGGCGTCCAGCGGGAGCCTGCCGTCCTTGCCGCCGATCTGGCCCAACTCGGCCTCGATCCAGAGCCCTTGGGTATGAGCCCAGTCGGCGGCCGACCGGGTGGCGAAGAGGTTGTCGGCGTACGGCAGCCGGGCCGCGTCGTACATCACCGAGCTGAACCCGGCGTCGGGCGCCTGGCGCAGCAGGTGGTCGCTCTGCACGTGGTCCAGGTGCAACGCGACGGGGACGGCGGCGCGTTCCGCCGCGGCGACGGCCGCCCGGGCCAGGGGCAGCAGCCGCCCGTAACGGAACTTGACGGCGTTCTCGCTGACCTGGAGCACGACGGGCGCGCCGGCCGACTCGGCACCGGCGATGACGGCCTCGACGTGCTCCAGGGTGATGACGTTGAACGCGGCGACGGCTGATCTGGTTGCGGCGGCTGCGGTGACCAGCTCGCCGGTGGATGCGAGGGGCACTGAGGTGTCCTTCCGGGGCGCGGACGGCGGGTCGGACTTCAGGGGGCGAGGATCACCGAGCGGGTGAGATGACGCGGCTGGTCGGGGTCGAGGCCACGGGCGGCGGCGACGGCGACCGCGAGCCGCTGCACACGGACGAGTTCGGCGAGCGGGTCGAGCCCGCCGCCGACCCACAACCCCCCGGTGGCACGGACCTGTTCGGCGAGCCCTTCGGGTGCCTCGCCGAACATCCAGGTGGCGGTGCCCTCGGTGGTGATGCTGATCGGGCCGTGCCGGTACTCCATCGCCGGATAGGCCTCGGTCCAGGACAGCGAGGCCTCGCGCATCTTCAGCCCGGCCTCGCTCGCGAGCCCGACGGTCCAGCCGCGCCCGAGGAAGGTGAACTGGGTGCAGGCGACCAGCCGTTCGGGAAGAGGAGTGGAGAGGGCCGTGCGCGCGTCGGCGACGACGGAGTCGGTGTGCAGGCCGAGGTGGGCGCGCAGGAGGGTGAGGGCGGTGGTGGCGAACCGGGTCTGGACGACGGAGCGTTCGTCGGCGAAGTCCAGCACCACGAGGTCGTCGGCGGCCGACATCACCGGGGTGTCCGGATCCCCCGTGACGGCCGTGGTCCGCGTCCTGCCGCTCAACTCGCCGAGCAGTTCCAGCACTTCGGTGGTGGTGCCGGAGCGGGTGAGGGCCACCACCCGGTCGTACGACCGTCCGTACGGGAACTCGGAGGCCGCGAACGCGTCGGTCTCGCCCTGGCCGGCGCGCTCCCGCAGGCCGGCCACCGCCTGCGCCATGAAGTACGAGGTCCCGCACCCCACGATCGCGACCCGCTCCCCCGGCCCCGGGAGGGCGTCCCGGTACCGCCCCGCCTCCTCGGCCGCCCGTATCCAGCACTCCGGCTGGCTGTTCAGCTCGCTCTCGACATGGCTCATGGCCATACCCTCCCCTTGCTGATTGTTCCTGCAAGATATAGCGAGTTTTCGAGCAGCATCAAGCATTCGAGCGCAGAGAGAGGTGCGCTAGGGTCACCGGGAACACTTGGGAACGGAGGCTGCGGATGTCCCGGGACGCCCGCTGGAAGGCGCTGCTGGAACTGCTCGTCGAGCGCGGCCGGCTGGACGTCGAGGAGGCGGCGGCCGAGCTGGAGGTGTCGGCTGCGACGATCCGCCGGGACTTCGACCAGCTCGCCGAGCAGCAGATGCTGGTGCGCACCCGGGGCGGGGCCGTGGTGCACGGGGTGTCGTACGAACTCCCCCTGCGCTACAAGACGGCCCGCCGCGCCTCGGAGAAGCAGCGCATCGCCAAGGCCGTGGCCGAACTCGTCGCGCCCGGCGAGGCGGTGGGGCTGACCGGCGGCACGACCACCACGGAGGTGGCCCGCGCCCTGGCCGTGCGCGGCGATCTGTCCACCGGATCGCCCGCGTTGACCATCGTCACCAACGCGCTCAACATCGCCAACGAGCTCGCCGTACGGCCCCAGTTCAAGATCGTGGTGACGGGCGGTGTGGCACGCCCGCAGTCGTACGAGCTCATCGGACCGCTCGCGGACGGTGTGCTCGGTCAGATCACGCTCGACGTGGCGGTGCTCGGGGTCGTCGCCTTCGACGTCACGCACGGCGCGGCGGCCCATGACGAGGCGGAGGCCGCGATCAACCGGCTCCTGTGCGAGCGCGCCGAGCGGGTCGTGGTCGCCGCGGACTCCAGCAAGCTGGGCCAGCGGGCGTTCGCCCGGATCTGCGGCGCGGAGCTGGTGGACACGCTCGTGACGGACACGGCGGTGGCACAGGAAACGGTGCGCCGCTTCGAGGAGGCGGGCGTCCGGGTCGTCCCGGTGTGACACCGCACGCGACTCGGTCGCGGCCGGCCTTCACCGCCACCGCACCACACCGCCCGGCTCACACTCCGCCGCCGTCGCCACACCGCCCCGCGCAGACTCCACCGCCGTCGCCCTCCACGGCCACCGCGCCACGCCAGCCCGGCTCAGGTGCCGCTGCAGTGGGCCTTCGTACCCACGACGCCGTGCCGCCCGGCTCAAATACCCCTGCCGTCGACCCTCATCGCCACCGCACCACACCGCCCGGCTCAAACTCCACCGCCGTCGCCACACCGCCCCGCGCAGACTCCACCGCCGTCGCCCTCCACGGCCACCGCACCACGCCAGCCCGGCTCAGATGCCGCTGCGGTCGGCCTTCACGAACCCCGCGCCGCGTTGGTCGTTGCAGCCCGCCGGTGGCCGGTCGAGCGGGTCGGGCCAGGTCTGCTGGGCCTGGAGCGCCACACTCACCAGGGTCAGCAACAGGTCGACATCGCTCGCCGCGTCGAGGCGCAGGGTCACCCACTGCGAACCGGGCACGATCCTGATCGCGCCCGAGCCCCTGAGATCCTTGGCGAACCGGCGGATCGCCCGGTCGGTCAGCCGCAGATCCACATCGCGCTCCGAGTGGAAGTGGGCGATCTCGCCCTGGGCCGAACTCACCGCCTGCCCAAGGCCGCAGCTCGGGACCGCCTGGCTCAGGTCGGGCCAGGTCGCCAGTTGCGCGAGCGCGCGCGAGGCCAACGTCATGGGCCCATCATGGCCCGCTCACCCCTCGGCAACCAGCTCGTGAGCAAGCATTAACCGACCTGTATCCGACCGCGGGGCGCCCATGGACGGCCTCGGAGCACACTCAACGAGGCATGCGTCCCGCCGCGTTGACGCGCCCACCGGTCCGCGCGAGCACAAGTCGGTGCAGGTCAAGGGCACATCGGTCGATTCCCGGCCACTCGGGCTCTGGTCACGGAAATACCCGGGGCGGCCCGAAGCGGGGCAGAAGGCGTTGTCGCCGAAGCGAGTGATGGCGCAGATCGGGGCCGTCTCGCAGTGTGAGAACGACAAGCCCGTGGGTGTGCGGCGGGGCTGCCGGGCTCGCGCGGGCAGCTGCCGAACCGAGCGGCTCGGGCGGCATGGTCGGCACGGCACACGAAAGCGGGCGGGGCACGGGAACCGTTCACCGGGGGAACGCGCCCCGGGTACGCCCCCTCGCCTCACCCACGCCGCCCAGGCTGCCGCACCCTCGCGATATCCCTTGCCCCGCCCCGCCGCCCCGCCTAGCCTGACTTTGTGCCGCTAATAAACAAACCCCGATCGCACAGCGTCGTGCCGGGTGACAGCCGCGATCTCTCCCGGCTCCGCATCGCGCTCACCGCCTTCTTCGCCCTCGACGGCTTCGTCTTCGCGGGCTGGGTGGTCCGCATCCCTGCCATCAAGCAGCAGACAGGCTCCTCCGCCGGCGCCCTCGGCCTGGCGCTCCTCGGCGTCTCCGCGGGCGCCGTCATCACCATGACGCTGACCGGTCGGCTGTGCCGCCGTTACGGCAGCCACCCGGTCACCGTGGTCTGCGCCGTCCTGCTCTCCCTCAGCGTCAGCCTGCCCCCGCTGACCCACTCCGCGCCCGCGCTCGGCGCCGTACTCCTCGTCTTCGGCGCCGCCTACGGTGGCATCAACGTCGCCTTCAACAGCGCCGCCGTCGATCTGGTGGCCGCGTTGCGGCGGCCGATCATGCCGTCGTTCCATGCCGCGTTCAGTCTCGGCGGCATGATCGGCGCCGGTCTCGGCGGACTGGTCGCCGGTGCGCTCTCCCCCACGCGGCATCTGCTCGGCCTGTCCCTGGTCGGACTGCTCGTCACGGCCGTCGCCGGGCGAACCCTGCTGCGGCAGGAGCCGCCCGCCCCGGTGGACCGCGCGCCCTCCTCGCCCCCGGAGACGCACCGTGCCGCGGCGCGGCGGACCGGCGGCCGCGGGCTGGTCGTCGTCTTCGGGCTGATCGCGCTGTGCACGGCCTACGGCGAAGGCGCCATGGCCGACTGGGGCGCGCTCCACCTCCAGCAGGACCTCGCGGCGTCGTCCGGTGCGGCGGCGGCCGGGTACTCGTGTTTCGCGCTGGCCATGACCGTGGGCAGGGCGACCGGCACGAGCCTCCTGGAGCGCCTCGGCCGTGCCCGCACGGTGATCGGCGGCGGCACCGTCGCGGCGGTGGGGATGCTGCTCGGCTCACTCGCACCGTCCGTGTGGGCCGCGCTGATCGGCTTCGCCGTCACCGGGCTCGGGCTCGCCAACCTCTTCCCGGTCGCCGTGGAGCGGGCCGGTGCGCTGACCGGCCCGTCCGGCGTGGCCGTCGCCTCGACGTTCGGCTACGGCGGCATGCTGCTCGGGCCGCCCGCGATCGGGTTCATGGCGGACTGGTTCTCCCTGTCGGCCGCGCTCACCAGCGTCGCGGCGCTGGCCGCCGTCGCCGCGGCCATCGGGGTGTCCACGCGGCGGACGATGGGCGCGTGAGCCGGCGGCCGACGGAACCCGGCCCGCGGGGTTGCCCAGGGGTCTTTCCAGCGTGCCGGTCCGGGCAGTTGTCCGGCGGGAAGGTGCCCGTGCGCGTGTCGAGCCCCGCCCACAAGCCCGGTCACATCCGTCCGGCACGATCGGCCCCGCACCGAGCACGCCCGGCCGGCCACCCCAGGGAGGTCCCAGCCGACCCCACCGAACCCCACCGGACCCGGCCAGCACTCCGTAATTCACCGGCCCGGCAAGCACCCGTCCGGCAAACTCACGCCCATGGACACTGCCGACTTCCTTCAGACCCTGGACCGGGAGGGCCGGTTGCTCGCGGCGGCCGCCGCCGCGGCGGGGACCGATGCCAAGGTGCCGACCTGCCCGGAATGGCAGGTGAGCGACCTGCTGCGGCACACCGGGATGGTGCACCGCTGGGCCGCCGCCTTCGTCGCCGAGGGGCACACCTCCTACCACCCCGACGGCGGACTGCCCGACCTGGACGGCGCCGAGCTGCTCGCCTGGTTCCGGGAAGGGCACCGGTATCTCGTCGACACCTTTGCCTCCGCCGCGCCCGACGTGGAGTGCTGGCACTTCCTGCCGGCGCCGTCGCCGCTCGCGTTCTGGGTCCGGAGGCAGGCGCACGAGACGACCGTGCACCGGGTCGACGCCGAGTCCGCGAGGGGCGGCGCCCCCGGCGAGATCGCGCCCGGCTTCGCCGCGGACGGCGTCGACGAGCTGCTGTGCGGGTTCCACGCGCGCGCCAAGAGCAGGGTTCGGAGCGAAGAGCCGCGGGTGCTCAGGATGCGGGCGACGGACGTGGACGGCGCGGTGTGGACCGTACGCCTGTCGCCGGAACCGCCCGTGACCGTGCGGGAGGCGACCGGGGAGGCCGACTGCGAAGTCGCCGGGCCGGCCGCGAGTTGTACCTGTCGCTGTGGAACCGGGTGCCGTTCCCCAGCGTGACCGGGGACGCCTCGGTCGCCGCACTGTGGCGCGAGAAGTCCGCCGTCACCTGGAGCTGACGGCGCTCAGTCCGTCAGCATCCGGCTCAGTACCGCGCGCTGCACCGGCCGTACCTCGCCGTGCAGCGCGCGCCCCTTCGCCGTGAGCGCCACGCGCACCCCTCGCCGGTCCTCGGCGCACATGGCGCGCTCGACCAGGCCGTCCTTCTCCAGGCGCCCGATCAGCCGGGACAGGGCACTCTGGCTGAGGTGGACGCGGTCGGAGATCTCCTGGACGCGGTAGGCGCAGCCGCCGTCCGCCGCCGCGCCCTCGGCCAGCAGGTCGAGGACCTCGAAGTCGCTGGCGCACAGGCCGTGTCCGTGCAGCGCCCGGTCCAGCTCGCACTGGGTGCGGGCATGCAGCGCGAGGATGTCCCGCCACTGCTCCACGAGCGCCTGCTCGGCCCTGTTCGACGCCATGGGCGCACCGTAGCAGAGAAACAAGATTATTGCATCGGAATTAAATGCATTTGCATTCGATGCATGCGCATGTAGTGTCTTCGCCATGACCTCTCCGCTCACCCCCTCCGCGGCCCCGTCCCCGGCGGTTCGCTGGACCCCCCGGCTGTGGGGCACCCTGCTGGTGCTCTGCGCGGCGATGTTCCTGGACGCGCTGGACGTGTCGATGGTCGGCGTCGCGCTGCCGTCCATCGGCTCCGACCTCCACCTGTCCACATCGACGCTGCAATGGATCGTCAGCGGCTACATCCTGGGCTACGGCGGCCTGCTCCTCCTCGGCGGCCGCACCGCCGACCTGCTCGGCCGGCGTCAGGTGTTCCTCGTCGCCCTCGGTGTCTTCGCGCTCGCCTCGCTGCTCGGCGGGCTCGTGGACTCGGGTCCACTGCTGATCGCCAGCCGTTTCGTCAAGGGCCTGAGCGCGGCCTTCACGGCCCCGGCCGGCCTGTCGATCATCACCACGACGTTCCCGGAGGGCCCGCTGCGCAACCGCGCCCTCTCCATCTACACCACCTGCGCCGCCACCGGCTTCTCCATGGGCCTGGTGCTCTCGGGCCTGCTCACCGAGGCCAGCTGGCGCTTCACCATGCTGCTGCCCGCGCCGATCGCCCTCCTCGCGCTGCTCGCCGGCCTGCGGCTGCTGCCGCGCAGCGCCCGCGAGGACAACCACGACGGCTACGACATCCCGGGCGCCGTCCTCGGTACCGCGGCGATGCTGCTGCTGGTCTTCACCGTCGTCCAGGCGCCCGAGGCCGGCTGGGCCTCGGCCCGCACGCTGTTGTCCTTCGTCGCCGTCGCAGTCCTGCTGACCGCCTTCGTCCTGCTCGAACGGCGCTCGCCGAGCCCGCTGATCCGGCTGGGCGTGCTGCGCTCGGGCAGCCAGGTGCGCGCCCAGCTCGGCGCGATCGCCTTCTTCGGCAGTTACGTGGGCTTCCAGTTCCTGACCACGCTGTACATGCAGTCCCTGCTCGGCTGGTCCGCGCTGCACACGGCACTGGCGTTCCTGCCGGCGGGCGCGCTGGTGGCGGTGTCCTCGACGAAGGTCGGCGGAATCGTCGACCGGTTCGGCACCCCGCGGCTGATCGCCACCGGCTTCGCCTTCATGGTCCTCGGCTACGCCCTGTTCCTGCGGGTCGACCTCGACCCGGTGTACGCGGCCGTGATCCTGCCGTCCATGCTGCTGATCGGCGCGGCCTGCGCGCTGGTCTTCCCCTCGCTCAACATCCAGGCCACCAACGGGGTCGAGGACCACGAGCAGGGCATGGTCTCCGGTCTGCTCAACACCTCGGTGCAGGTGGGCGGCGCGATCTTCCTGGCCGTGGTCACGGCCGTGGTGACCGCGAACACCCCCGCGCACGCCACCCCGCAGGCCGTCCTCGACAGCTACCGGCCGGGCTTCATGGTCGTCACGGGCATCGCGGCGGCCGGTCTGCTGATCACCCTCACCGGTCTGCGCGGCCGGCGTACACAGCGGTCCCTCGTGGTCGCCAGGTCCACCGTGGAGGAGGCAGAAGCGGAGCGCGTGGCGGTCCGTGACTAGGGGGAAGCCTCCAACCGGGCGCCCGGCGGGGCCGATTGCCCCGCCGGGCGCCCGTCTGTGAAGCTGAGGGAATGTACGCATACGGGGGACGCCGCAAGGCCCAACAGGACGCGGCGACGGTGGAGATCGGCTACGCGCTGGTGAGCGCCGCCTTCGCGGCGGCAGTGCTGTTCGGGGCCGTGGCCGGGCCGGCACTGCTCTTCGAGCTGCCGCCGCTGCTGTCCGAGGTCCTGCTGCGGCTCGGCATGACGGTCGCACCGGTCGTGTTCGTGGCCCGGGTGGTGAGCGTGCTGGTGCGCTTCCGGCAGGCGGCTCAGCCCAGCCAGCCGGGCCGTGCCAACCCCGACTCGTAGGCCAGGACCACGAGTTGGGCGCGGTCCCGCGCGCCCAGCTTCACCATCGTGCGGCTCACATGGGTCTTGGCGGTGAGCGGACTGACCACCAGCCGGCGGGCGATCTCTTCGTTGGACAGGCCGATGCCGACCAGCGCCATCACCTCCCGCTCGCGCTCGGTGAGCCGGCCGAGGGCGTCCGCCGCCGCGGGTTCCTTGGAGCGGGCCGCGAACTCCGCGATCAGCCGGCGGGTGACGCCCGGCGACAGCAGCGCGTCGCCCTGGACCACCGCCCGCACCGCGCGCAGGAGTTCCTCCGGTTCGGTGTCCTTGACCAGGAAACCGGAGGCGCCGGAGCGGATCGCCTCGAAAACGTACTCGTCCAGCTCGAAGGTGGTGAGCATGACCACCTTCACGTCCTTCAGCTCCGCGTCGCCGGTGATGCGCCGGGTCGCGGCGAGACCGTCCAGCAGGGGCATGCGGATGTCCATCAGGACGACGTCCGGCCGCAGTTCCCGCACCTGGCGCAGCGCCTCCTCGCCGTCGGACGCCTCCCCGGCCACCTCGATGTCCGGCTGGGCGTCCAGCAACGCCCTGAAACCGGCCCGCACGAGCGACTGGTCGTCGGCGAGCAGTACCCGGATCACTGGTCCTCCCTGGGGTGCGACGGCAGTACGGCGAGCACCCGGAAGCCGCCGTCGGGGCGCGGGCCCGCCTCGATGGTGCCACCCAGCGCGGCCGCCCGTTCCCGCATGCCGGCCAGCCCCTTCCCGCTGCCCCCGGCGTGGGCGCCGGTGGCCGGACCGTCGTCGTCGATGCGCAGCCGCAGCGCGTCGCCGTCGTGGGCGAACCGCACGCGCGCGTGCCGCGATCCGGAGTGCCGTACGACGTTGGTCAGCGCCTCCTGGACGATACGGAAGGCGGCGAGGTCGGCACCGGGCGGCAGCTGCGGCGACTCGCCCTCGGTCTCCACGGTCAGCCCGGCCGCGGCCGCCTGCTCCACCAGCTCCGGCAGCCGGCCCAGGCCGGGAGCGGGGGCGCGCGGCGCGGCGCCGGGGGCGCGCAGGGTGTCGAGCACCTGGCGCACTTCGCCGAGGGCCTCCTTGCTGGCGGCCTTGATGGTGGCGAGCGCGGCCCGCGCCTGCTCGGGCTCGCTGTCGAGCAGCGCGAGCCCCATGCCGGCCTGGACGTTGATGACGGAGATGCTGTGCGCGAGGACGTCGTGCAACTCGCGGGCGATCCGCAGCCGTTCCTCGTCCGCGCGGCGCCGCGCCGCCTGAGCCCGGTCGGCACGCTCCCGCGCCCACTGCTCGCGCCGCACCCGCACCAGTTCCGCCAGGGCTATGACGGCCAGCACCCAGGCGCCGATGCCGATCTCCTGATAGACGCTCGCCCCCTTGTCCCCCGAGGGCGGGAGCCAGCGGTAGAGCCAGAGGGCGACCAGGGCGTGCCCCACCCACAGCAGGCCGACGGCCCCCCAGGCCGCGCGCCGGTGACCGGCGACGACCGCGCTGAAGCAGCCGACGGCGACGGTCAGGAAGACCGGTCCGTAGGGGTAGCCCGCGGCGAGGTAGCCGAGGGTCGCGGCCGCGGTGCCGTAGGCCACGGCCACCGGGTGCCGGTGCCGCCACAGCAGCAGGACCGGGGCGACCAGCAGCAGCACGCGTGCGTAGCCGTCCAGGGGCAGGCGGTGGGGCTGGCTGTGGGCCGCGAAGTGGGTGCCGATCAGGACGAACGCGGTGAGCAGCACCGTGCTGCGCCAGGGCCAGTGGGCCCGGGGCGGCTCCGTCTCGCCGGGTGCGCTCCCCCACGGCGGCCCGTGCCGCCACCACTGACCTGGGGCGCGCTGCTCTTCCATGCAGGCCACGGTAGACGCCGCCGGGCGGCACGGACGTCAGCCGGACGAGGTGATCACGCGTACTCCCGGCGAAGTACGGCCGCCCCTCCGCTCACTCCCCGTCCGCCAGGGCATTCACCTCGGCGGTGAAGAGCGTCTCCGGATCGAAGCCCATGCCCGTGAAGTGGCCGGCGAGTTCCAGGGAGAGGACCCCGTGCAGCCGGGTCCAGAACGCCAGGGCCCGGCGCAGCACGGACGGTGGGGCGGGGTGGTCGCCCGCCCAGCCGTGATGGTCCGCGAGGTGACTCTCGAGCGCGTCGGGAGACGCGGCCCGGGGCTGTTCGGCCGCGCAGACGTCCAGCAGGGCCGCCATGATCTCCCGGGCGGTCGCGGTGGTGTCGTCCGGCGCCCGGTAGCCGGGGACCGGTGTGCCGTAGACGAGGAAATAGCGCTGGGGATCCTCCAGCGCCCAGCGGCGCATCGCCCGGGCCAGGCCGGACAGCCCCGAGCCCGCGTCCGCCGCGGCACGGAAGGTGTCCGCGAGGCTGCGGTAGGCGTCTCGGACCAGCTCGGTGATCAGGTCGTCCCGGCCGTCGAAGTACCGGTAGAGCGCAGGGCCGCTCATGCCCAGCTCCTTGGCAATGGCGTTGAGGGACAGCCCCGACGCGCCCGAGGTGGCGATCTGCTCCCAGGCCTTCGACTTGATCTCCGCCCGCACCTGGCTCCGGTATCGCTCCCGGGGATTCGCCGCACCTGCCGCCATCGCCTTCGCCCTCCTCGCCCTTTTGTTTCAACCTATCACTACAGGGAGAGGCCGTAACGAAACCGACGGCGAAGCCTTGACACCAGGACTAGGAGAAGTCATTTTAGTTATAGCTTCTAACTCAAGCGAAGCACTCTAGCCATGAGTGCTGCACGAGCCACCCCTCTCCGACCCGGAGGTCGTCATGGAAAGCCAGAAACTCGTCGAGGTCGTCCTGCCGGGCACGGTCGAGCCGGAGGACTTGGTGCTCCGGCACCGGGACGTCCCGCTGCCCGGGGCCGGGCAGATCGTGGTGCGGGTGGAGGCCACCGGCGTGTCCTTCGCCGAGCAGCAGATGCGCCGCGGCCGCTACTACGACCAGCCGCCGTTCCCGTTCGTGCCCGGCTACGACCTGGTCGGCACGGTTCTCACGACCGGCACCGGCGTGACACCGAGCCTCGTCGGCAAGCGGGTGGCGGCGCTGGTCAAGGTCGGCGGCTGGACGAGCCATGTGGTGCTCGACGCCGCCGACGCCGTCGAGGTGCCCGCCGGGATCGGGGCGGCGGAGGCGGAGACACTGGTGGTCAACGGGATCACGGCGTGGCAGATGCTGCATCGCAAGGCCCGGGTGCGCAGCGGCGGAACGGTCCTGGTGCACGGCGCCAACGGTGGTGTCGGCACAGTCCTGGTCCAGCTCGCGCGTGCGGCCGGCCTGAAGGTGATCGGCACGGCGTCCGCGCGCCACCACGAGGCCCTGCGCGAACTGGGTGTCACCCCCGTCGACTACCGCACCGAGAACGTCCCGGCCCGGGTCCGGGAACTCGCGCCCGACGGGGTCGACGCCGTCTTCGACCACCTCGGCGGGCGCAGCGTCACCGACTCCTGGCGGCTGCTCGGCCCCGGCGGGACCCTCGTCGCCTACGGCAGCGCCACCACCCGGGACGACTCGGGCTCGAAGCAGTGGCCCGTTCTGAAGATCCTCGGCCGGGTGTGGTGGTGGAACGCGCTGCCCAACGGCCGCCGCGCCTGCTTCTTCAACGTCTGGGCGGGTCGCGCCGTGAACAAGGACCGCTTCCGGAGTCGGCTGCGCGCCGACCTCACCCAGGTGTTCCACGCCCTGGAACGCGGCGAGGTCACCGCACGGATCGCCGCCCGGCTGCCGCTCACCGAGGTCGCGGAGGCGATGCGGTTGGCGGAGTCCGGCACGGTGACCGGGAAGGTCGTCCTGATTCCCGGTGCATAGCCAGGAGCCGGGCCCGGCCTGCGGGCGTCACGGGCCGACCAGCCCCACGCCCCGGGCGAGCCGGGCCGCCGCATGCCGGAAGAAGGCGTCCCGGTCCTCCACCACTCGGTGGAACTGCCCGAACAGCTCGAATCCGACCAGCCCGAACAGCTGGGACCAGGCCGCGACCAGCGCCACGGCCGCCTCGGGGGGCAGGTCGGGCGCGAGGTCCGCCGCCATGCGCTCGGCCTCGGGACGCAGCTCGGCGGGCAGCGGGAGGTCGACGAGGCCGGGCCCCTGGAGGGCGTCGCGGACGATGCCGATGAGGAGCAGGCCGACGCGCGAGGCCGCCGGGACGGTGGCCTCGGGGGCGGAATAGCCGGGTACCGGCGATCCGTAGATCAGGGCGTACTCGTGCGGATGGGCGAGGGCCCACGCCCGCACCGCCTCGCACACGGCCGTCCAGCGCCGCACATGATCCGCGCCCGCGGCCGCTGCATGGGCCGCCTCGGCCGCCTCGCCGAGGGAGTCGTAGGCATCGATGATCAGGGCGGTGAGCAGCTCGTCACGGCTCGGGAAGTAGCGGTAGAGCGCCGAGGAGACCATGCCCAGTTCGCGGGCGACGGCCCGCAGCGAGAGCTTGGCCGCGCCTTCCTTCCCCAGTTGTCTGCGCGCCTCTTCCTTGATGGCTGCCGTGACTTCCGTCCTGGCCCGCGCCCGGGCGCCCTGTGCGGTGCTCATGCGAGCAGTGTGCCATGAACAGAGAGCGGCGCACACAAAAGAGAGCACCGCTCTTGCTCTGGAGCGCCTGTTTCCCCCACACTGAAGTCGAGCGAGAGCACCGCTCTCCCAAACCGTGGGGGTCACCATGTCGACACACGTCAAGAAGCCGGGCTGGTTCACCGTGAACGTCTTCAACCGGGCAGTCAGCTGGCTCACCCGGCGCGGCGTCAGTGTCTGGGGTTCCCGGGTCCTCGCGGTGCGCGGTCGCAAGAGCGGACAGTGGCGCACCACTCCGGTGAACCTGCTGACGGTGGACGGACAGCAGTACCTGCTCGCACCCCGGGGGCATGTCCAGTGGACCCACAACATGCGGGCGGCCGGCGGCGGCGAGCTGCGGCTCGGCAAGAACGTGGACGTCTTCAGCGCCACCGAGATCGCCGACGACGACAAGGTCCCGCTGCTGCGCGCCTACCTCAGGCGCTGGAAGGCGGAGGTCGGTGTCTTCTTCGACAGCGTCGGCCCCGACTCCCCGGACGAGGACCTGCGCCGCATCGCCCCCGACCACCCCGTCTTCCACATCACGGTCATGAACTGACCGGATCCTCCGCCGGGCTGCAGCCCGGCCCCCGGACCGTGCCGTCCCCCACCTGCGCGGTCCGCGCAGCCCCGTCCGGGCCGGGCCGGTCAGGAACCGGCCGGCTCCTCGAGCGGGACCGCCTGCTCCCGGTCCAGCGCGGTCAGGGCGCGCTGGGCGATCGGGTGGGCGCGGACCATCTCGCCCAGGGAGGTCGAGCCCTGGGTGATGTCCCGGAAGGCCCTCCATGCGGGACGGAAGCCGGTGAGGGCCGCGTGGAAGAGGCCGGGACGCTTCTCGAACACGGCGAGCATCCGCTTGCCGACGCTCATCTCGACGCCGAGCCCGGCCTTGATCGCGAACGCGTAGTTCAGGGCCTGGCGGCGGGTGTCCACCGCGTCGTGCGCCTCGGCGATGCGCACGGCCCACTCCCCCGCGAGCCGGCCCGAGCGGAGCGCGAAGGAGATGCCCTCGCGGGTCCACGGCTCCAGCAGCCCGGCCGCGTCACCGCAGACCAGCACCCGGCCCCGGGACAGCGGCGAGTCGTCTGCGCGGCAGCGGGTCAGATGCCCGGAGGAGATGGCCGGCTCGAAGCCGGACAGGCCGAGACGGGCAACGAAGTCCTCCAAGTACCGCTTGGTGGCGGCGCCTTCACCGCGCGCGGAGATCACGCCGACCGTCAGGGTGTCGCCCTTGGGGAACACCCAGCCGTAACTGCCCGGCATCGGGCCCCAGTCGATGAGCACCCGTCCCCTCCAGTCCTCGGCGACCGACTCCGGGACCGGGATCTCCGCCTCCAGGCCGAGGTCCACCTGGTCCAGCTTCACCCCGACGTGCGCCCCTATGCGGCTGGCGCTGCCGTCGGCGCCGACGACCGCGCGGGCCAGCACCGTCTCGCCGCCCTGCAGGACGACGGCGACCGTGCGCCGGTCGGGGACCGCCGAGCCGTGCTGTTCGACCCGCTGCACCGTGACGCCCGTACGCAGCTCGGCGCCCGCCTTCTGCGCGTGCTCCACCAGCTGCTGATCGAACTCGGGCCGGTTGATCAGCCCGAACAGCGTCTGCTTGGAGCGGCGGGTGCGGGTGAAGCGGCCGTTGTTCGAGAAGGTGACCGCGTGCACCCGGTCGCGGAGGGGCAGCTCGAAGCCGGGCGGCAGCGCGTCGCGCGAGGGGCCGATGATGCCGCCGCCGCAGGTCTTGTACCGCGGCAGTTCGGCCTTCTCCAGCACGAGCACGCGGCGTCCCGCGACCGCCGCCGCGTAGGCGGCCGAAGCCCCCGCGGGTCCCGCGCCCACCACGACGACGTCCCACACCCGCTCCACGCCGTCCGCCGAAGAGTTCTCGCCGCTCACGTTGGTCTACCGCTCCGATCAAGCCGCTGCCGTAGTGTCCCTCGCATCCTACGGCGGCCGTCGTCGCAGGCCACTGTGGGAGTATCGGGCACATACCCTGTTCAAACCGTTCAACGTCGCACCCACGAGGAGCGTGCCCATGTCGTCGAATCCGGTCGCCGAGACCGTCGCCTCGCTCATGCCCCGGGCCAAGGCGGAGCTGGCCGAACTGGTCGCCTTCAAGTCGGTGGCCGACTTCACGCAGTTCCCGAAGAGCGAGAGCGAGGCCGCGGCGAACTGGGTCGCCGACGCGCTGCGTGCCGAGGGATTCGTCGACGTGGCCCTGCTCGACACCCCGGACGGCACGCAGTCGGTCTACGGCTACCTACCGGGCCCGGAGGGCGCTAAAACGGTTCTTCTCTACGCGCACTACGACGTGCAGCCGCCGCTGGACGAGGCGGGCTGGACCACCCCGCCGTTCGAGCTGACCGAGCGCGACGGCCGCTGGTACGGCCGCGGGGCCGCCGACTGCAAGGGCGGCGTGATCATGCACCTGCTCGCGCTGCGCGCCCTGAAGGCGAACGGCGGCGTTCCGGTGAACATCAAGGTGATCGCCGAGGGCTCCGAGGAGCAGGGCACGGGCGGCCTGGAGCGGTACGCCGAGGAGCACCCGGAGCTGCTGGAGGCCGACACCATCGTGATCGGCGACGCGGGCAACTTCCGCGTCGGCCTGCCGACGGTGACCACCACGCTGCGCGGTATGACCCTGGTCCGGGTGCGGATCGACACCCTCGCGGGCAACCTGCACTCCGGCCAGTTCGGCGGCGCCGCCCCGGACGCGCTCGCCGCGATGATCCGCGTGCTGGACTCGCTGCGCGCCGAGGACGGCTCCACGACGGTCGACGGTCTTGACGCCACCGGGACGTGGGACGGCCTGGAGTACACCGAGGGGCAGTTCCGCGCGGACGCCAAGGTGCTCGACGGGGTCGAACTGATCGGCAACGGCTCGGTCGCCGACCGCCTCTGGGCCCGTCCGGCCGTCACCGTCCTCGGCATCGACTGCCCGCCGGTCGTCGGCGCCACCCCGTCCGTGCACTCCAGCGCCCGCGCGCTGATCAGCCTGCGGGTGCCGCCGGGCGTGGACGCCACGGAGGCGACCAAGCTGCTCCAGGCGCACATCCAGGCACACACCCCCTGGGGCGCCCGGGTCACCACGGAGCAGATCGGCCAGGGCCAGGCCTTCCGCGCCGACGCCTCCAGCCCGGCGTACCAGGCGATGGCCGACGCGATGGCGGTCGCCTACCCGGGCGAGACCATGCAGTACGCCGGCGAGGGCGGCTCCATCCCGCTGTGCAACACCCTGGCCGGCCTGTACCCGCAGGCGGAGATCCTGCTCATCGGCCTCAGCGAGCCGGAGGCGCAGATCCACGCGGTCAACGAGAGCGTGCACCCGCAGGAGCTGGAGCGGCTGTCGGTCGCCGAGGCGCTCTTCCTGCGCAACTACGCGGCGGACTGAGCCCTTCTGCCTCCGGCAGAGCGCCCTCGCCCACGGGCGGGGGCGCCGCCTACCGTCGGCGCATGGACGTCATCGAACTGCTCCCCCGGCTGCACCTCCTGCGTTTCCCCGTCGGTCAGGCCTATCTCTGGCGCGACGCCGAGGAGTTGACGTTGATCGACGCGGGCACGATCGGCGCCGGCCGTGCGATCGCCGAGGCGGTCGAGGAACTGGGGCACGCACCCGGGGACGTACGGCGGATCGTGCTGACCCACTTCCACGAGGACCACGTGGGCGGGGCGGGCGAGTTCGCCGCGCTGAGCGGTGCCGAGGTGCTGGCACACCACCTGGACGCGCCGTTCGTCCGGGGTGAACTCCCCGGCCCGTCCCCGCGGTTCGAGGACTGGGAGCTGCCGATCCACGCGGCGGTGGCCGAGCATCTCCCCGACGGTAGGCCGGTGCCGCCCGCCGCGGTCACCGGCGTGTCGGACGGCGATGTGCTGGACTTCGGCGGGGGCGCCCGGGTGATCCACGTGCCGGGGCACACCGACGGCAGCATCGCGCTGTTCCTGCCCGAGCATGGCGTGCTGTTCACCGGGGACACGGTGGCGGCCTCGCCGCTCGACGGATCGGTGATGCCGGGGGTGTTCAACCTCGATCGACCCCAACTCCTGGCATCCCTGCGCCGGTTGGCCGAGCTGGAGGCGGAGGTGGCGTGCTTCGGGCACGGGGACGCGGTGCTGACCGGCGCCGCGACGGCCCTGCGCGAGGTGGCGGCCACCGCCTGATCACCGGGCGCACCCGCTGCCGCCCGGCGCCGGCCGCCCGCCGACGTGGGGGCCCGGGCCCCGGCGCGGGAGAGCGGGTGACCGTCGCACGGCGCCTGTCCCGTCGCGTGGTCCTGCGGCGGTCCCGGCCGTCGCGGCGACCGGCTCAGCCGACCGGCACCCCGGCCTCCAGATACAGCGCGGTCCCGCGCTCACGGGCCCGCAGGGCCCAGCGCAGCCGCTCATAGCGCACCGGCGGCAGCATCCCGGCGGCCTCCTGCTCGCTGGCGAAGCGCCAGCCGCGCAGCTCCGGGCCCGGCAGCAGCACCCGGGACGCCTCACCGGACTCCAGCCGGCCGCCGTCGAACAGCAGCCGCAGCCCCCCGAAGCCGGGCGGCACCGGCCGTTCCCAGTCCACGACGAGCAGCCGGGGCACCTCCCGCAGCCGGATCCCCGTCTCCTCGGCGACCTCGCGCATCCCGGCACGGGCCGGTGCCTCGCCGCGCTCCACCACGCCACCGGGGAACTCCCAGCCGGGCTTGTAGGTGGGGTCCACGAGCAGGACCCGGTCGTGCTCGTCGAAGAGCAGCACCCCGGCGGCGAGGGTCTCGGCGGTCGGCTCGGGGGTCTGCACGATGTCACAGGGCGATACGGCACCGCTGCCGACGGCGTCGGCGATGCGGACCGCGGTCGCGTACGGCGTGAGGGCGCTGGTGTCCACGAGGTGGGCGTCGGCGGTGAGCCAGGAGGCGAGGGCGGCGCGGTAGGGCTCGATGTGGTCGTAGGCCCACTGTTGCTGCCGTATCTCGCCGTCGGGCAGGTCCGGCGGGATCTGCCGCCCGGCTATCCGCTGCCGCAGGATCGTTTCAGCCGGGGCGAGCAGCAGATGGTGCACGGTGATCCTGCGGGCGGCGAGGCCGCCGAAGATCTCGTCGCGGTACTCCTGGCGGAGCAGGGTCATCGGCACCACGAGGGTCCCACCGAGCTCGGCGAGCATCGCGGCCGCCGTGTCGACCACGAGCCGGCGCCAGATCGGCAGGTCCTGGAAGTCACCGACCTCGGCGAGGCGCTTGGCCGGCAGGAGGTGCGTGAGCCCCGCGCCGATGACCTCGGGGTCGAAGAGCGTGCTGTTCGGGATCAGCTCGATCAGCTCCCGTGCGGTGGTGGTCTTCCCCGCACCGAACGCGCCGTTGATCCAGACGACGGTCACGGACTCCCCCCTCTTGTGTTGGCCCCCTGAGGCTTGCCCGCTCCACCCTGCCACGGAAACCCCGCCCCGGTTAGGGCGCCGGAACGGGAATGCCGGTGCCCCCTTCGGCGGGGACACCGGCACGCGCGCCGTGAACCGTCGGGCCTACCGCTGACCGTGGGGCTGGTCGTCGATGGAGAGGCTGTCCAGGGTGACCGGGTGACCGGCCGAGCTGAGTGTGTCCGGGACGTTGAGGGCGTTGAGACCGTTGAGGCCGTTGAGGGAGCCCTTGTCCGCCGCGTGGGAGGGGGTGACGGCGGCCACGACGAATCCGGTGGCCAGGGAGGCGATGGCGAGCATGCTGCGCTTCTTCATGCGCTGATCAACTGCGGACGGGGCCAGGAGTCACGCGGATACCCGCGAGCGGACGACTGGAGGTGGCGTCCCGGCGGGAGGGGCGGGGTACCGGCCCGGCGGACAGGACGGGTTACCGGCTCAGCGAGCACGCGGGCCACCGGCCCAACGGACACGACGGATTACCGGCCCAGCAAGCACGCGGGCCACCGGCCCAACGGACACGACGGGCTACCGGCCCAGCAAGCACGCGGGCCACCGGCCCAACGGACACGACGGGCTACCGGCCCAGCAAGCACGCGGATACCGGCCTGATGGGAACGGCGGGTCGACTTCCGGGCGGGAGGGCTGGGCTACCGTCCCGGCCGCGGGCCGGGCTACCTTGCCGATGCGCGGGCAGGATTACCTCCCGGACGCGAGGGCCGGGCTATCGTCCGGACACGAGGGCCGGGCTACTTTCCCAATGCGAGGGTCGGGCTACCTTCCAGACACGAGGACCGGGCCACCTTCCGGGTGGGAGGCGTAGGGAGGAGTCCGACGGGCGCACGTCCTCGTCTAGGCGCTGGGCGACGCCGCGGCGGTGTGCAATATGCCGGCCGCCACGTTCGGCGCGGTCGGCACGCTCCCGGCCGAAGCCACCACCGGCTGTGGCCTGCGAGTGCCGCGCGCCTCAGTGTCCCGGTACCACGAGTTCGTCACCTGCCTGCCGCGCCGCGGACACGCCCGCGGTGGGCACCGGCGGCTCGCGGACCGGCTCGACCACCACCTGCCCGGCCGGCCGGGAACGACCGCCGAGCGGGACCGGGTCGGGCGGGCAGTCGCCCATCACCGCGATCCGGCACGGCGGTTCGCGGCGCCGTGAGAGGCTGGCCCGGCCGAAATCCGTTGGTCCGCCGATGGGCGAGGCCGGTATCGTCCGACGTCCCGACCTGCCCTCCGGCGCGGCAGGCGCCGACCGGAGACACGCCATCATGACCAGCGCGGCCCTGACGACGACCCTCTGGCGCCCCACGGGCCCCAAGGAGCTGGAGCTGGTGCGCGCGCTCGACTGGCGGGCCTGGCCGCCCCGGCTCCCGGAGCAGCCGATCTTCTACCCGGTCCTCAACGAGGACTACGCGATCCGCATCGCCCGGGACTGGAACGTCAAGCACGACGGCGCCGGCTTCGTGACCCGGTTCGAGGTCGAAACGGAGTTCCTCGCCCGGTATCCGGTCCGGCAGGCCGGCGGCCGGACGATCCTGGAACTGTGGGTTCCGGCAGAGGAGTTGGACGAGTTCAACGCCCACATCGTGGGACGGATCGAGCTCGTGCGGGAGTTCCGGTGAACGGGCTCCCGGTCTTCCGCGCCGCAGTCGTCCGCTCGGGCGACCGGCTCGTACGGGCCGCGGCCGGCCTGTCCGACACGGGACTGCGTGCCCCGTCGGGGCTGCCGGGGTGGACTCGGGGCCATGTGCTCGCCCACGTCGCCCACAGCGTCGACGCCTACGTCTGGCTGCTGCGGCTCGCGCACGCCGGGCGCCCACCGGGCCCCCGCACGGACGCGGCGACCCTGGCCGCCGCGGTCGAGCGGGACGCGGCGCTGTCCGCCGAGCGCCTGGCGTCCCGACTGCGCGAGAGCCTCGACCGATTCGCGGCACAGGCGCACGCGCTGCCCGCCCCCGCCTGGGACCGTCTGGTCCCCGCGCTGGCCGGCTGGCGGCACCCGGCCTGGTACCTCCTGCTGCGCTGCCTGCGGGAGCTGGAGACGCATCACTTCGACCTGGGCGTGGGCCACGGCACGGGGCAGTGGCCCGACGGCTATGTCTCCTGGGCGCTGGACGACACCCTCACCACGCTGCGCGCCCAGGGCTTTCCGGTCGCCTCGGTGGAGGCCGTGGATCTCGGCCGGCGCTGGTCCGTGGCGTCGGAGGGCCCCTCGGTCGCCGGGGCCGGGCACGAGGTGCTCGGCTGGCTCAGCGGACGAACTCCGGCCGCCGTGCTGACGACCGACGGTCCCGTCCCTGTCCTGCCCGCCCCGCCCGCCTGGCCGCAGCCTCCGCTGCCCGGCTGGGGCCGCGTCGACGACGAGGCGTGAGCCCCGGAAAGCGAACACATCCGAACGCCCGACAGCTGCCATCGAGTCAAACTCTCCTGCTGTCACCACGTCTGACGGCATATCGAACCGTCAGGTCGCACCTCTTCCAACACAGTCCGACACGTCCTACCGTAAACGCGCACAGCTGACACATACATGACGCCCAGGCGCCGCCCTGTCGTCAGCCACCTTTCGCGAGTCGGAGGAACGTCAACGATGCGTAACCCTCACACCCGCACGACCCGCCGCACCCGCACAACCCTGCGAAGAGCCGTCGGAGCAGCCACCGCAGGCCTGCTGTGCGCGGCGGGCCTCGCCGCCCCCGCCCTGGCCGCCGCCCCCGCCCAAGAGCCCGTTGCTCCCGCACAGGAGCCCGCCGCTCCCGCCCTGGCCGACGGACTGGCCCTCACCCCGCCCATGGGCTTCAACAACTGGAACTCCACGCACTGCCGCGCGGACTTCAACGAGACCATGGTCAAGGGCATCGCCGATCTCTTCGTGGCGAAGGGCCTGAAGGACGCCGGCTACAGGTACGTCAACCTGGACGACTGCTGGGCGCTGCCGCAGCGCGACGCCGACGGCAAGCTGGTGCCCGACCCGGCCCGCTTCCCGAACGGCATCAAGGCCGTCGCCGACTACGTCCACTCCAAGGGGCTCAAACTCGGCATCTACACCAGCGCCGGCACCAAGACCTGCAACAGCGCGGGTTTCCCGGGCGCACTCGGCCACGAGTACAGCGACGCCCAGCAGTTCGCCGACTGGGGCGTGGACTACCTGAAGTACGACAACTGCAACAACCAGGGCGTCGACGCCAGGCAGCGGTACACCACCATGCGGGACGCCCTCAAGGCGACCGGGCGGCCCATCGTCTACAGCATCTGCGAATGGGGCCAGAACAAGCCCTGGGAATGGGCGGCGGACGTCGGTCATCTGTGGCGCACCACGGGCGACATCAGTGACAACTGGGGCTCGATGCTGTCGATCCTGAAGCAGAACCTGCCACTCGCGCCGTACGCGGGACCCGGCCACTGGAACGACCCGGACATGCTGGAGGTCGGCAACGGCGGCATGACGGACACCGAGTACCGCTCGCACTTCTCCCTCTGGTCGGTCATGGCCGCGCCGCTGCTGATCGGCACCGACCTGCGCAAGGCCTCCCAGGCGACCTTCGACATCCTGGACGACAAGGAGGTCATCGCCGTCGACCAGGACCCGCTGGGCAAGCAGGGCACGGTCGTTACGTCGGCGGGCGGACGCTGGGTGATCGCCAAGGAGATGAAGGACGGCAGCCGCGCGGTGGCCCTGTTCAACGAGTCCGGTACCGCGCAGCGTATCGCCACCTCCGCGTCCGCCGTCGGCCTGCCCGACGCCACCGCGTACACCCAGCGGGACCTGTGGCAGCACAAGAGCTACAACACCGCCGGCACCATCGCCGCCACCGTGCCCGCCCACGGCACGGTCCTGCTGCGCGTCTCGGCCGACCCGCGCTGGGCCGCACACCCGCCCGCCGCCGAACTGGGCCTGGACGGCAGCCCGTTGCTGGAGGCGGGCAGGCCGGCCACGCTGACCAGCACCGTCACCGACCTCGGCCGCACCCCCGCACGCCAGGTGTCCGTGGCACTGACCGCCCCCGACGGGTGGACCGTACGGCCCTCGTCTGCGACCACGGCCACCGCACTCGCCACCGGCGGAACCCTGCGCACCGGCTGGACCGTCACCGCGCCGGCCGGGACACCCACGGGTTCCTACGGCCTCACGCTCCAGACGCGCTACCTCTCGCCGACCGGGCAACGCGTCACCAGCGCACTCCCGCTGACCGCGTCCGTCGTCGTCCGGCCGCCCGCCGGGACGTCGTACCTCAGCGACCTGTCCTGGCTGTCGGCGACCAGCGGCTGGGGGCCGGTGGAACGCGACACCAGCAACGGCGAGAGCGCCGGGGGCGACGGCCACCCGATCACCATCGGCGGCACCGTGTACACCAAGGGCCTCGGAGTCCACGCCCCGAGCGACGTCTCCTTCTACACCGGCAAGGCCTGCAGCAAGGTCACCGCGGACGTCGGCGTCGACGACGAGAAGGGCACGAAGGGCACCGTCACCTTCGAGATCTGGGCCGACGGCACGAAGGTCGCCTCGACCGGCGTGCTGACCAACGCGATGCCCGCCCAGCACCTCACCGCCGACATCACCGGCGCCCAGGCGTTCCGCCTGGTCGTCACCGACGCGGGAGACGGCAACGACTCGGACCATGCGGACTGGGCGGATGCGCAAGTGAGTTGCTGAGGATGCCCACCCGTCGGGGCGGTTGAGACCGTACGCGACTGCGGGTGGGTCCGGGCTTGGGCGCCCCCACGCGGCGGAGCCGCATGTCGATACAGCCCCGCGCCCTTCAGACCCCCGCCGTCGCGTCCGGCCGCCGGGCCAGCGCGGCTGCCGCCGCGCCGACCAGCCCCGCGTCCGTACCCATCTGCGCGGGCACGACCCGCAGACGCTGGACGAAGGACAGCGTGGCGTAGTCGGTGAGTGCCTTGCGCAGGGGGGTGAAGAGGATGTCGCCCGCCTTGCCGACGCCGCCGCCGATCACGGCGATGTCGATCTCGACGAGGGTCGCGGTGGCCGCGATGCCGGCGGCCAGGGCCTGTGCCGCGCGCTCGAAGGAAGCCACGGCGACCGGGTCGCCCTCGCGGGCGGCGGCGGCCACGGCGGCGGCTGAGGTGTCGCCGTCGGGGCCGGGCCGCCAGCCCCGGTCCAGGGCGCGGCGGGCGATGTTCGGTCCGCTCGCGATCCGCTCCACACAGCCGCGCGAGCCGCACGGACAGGGGTCGCCGTCGAGGTCGACGCTGATGTGACCGATGTGCCCGGCGTTGCCGGTCGGCCCGGGGTGCAGCCGGCCGTTCAGGACCAGGCCGCCCCCGACTCCGGTCGACACGACCATGCACAGCGCGTTGTCGTGGCCCCGCGCGGCCCCCTGCCAGTGCTCGGCCGCCGTGATCGCGACGCCGTCGCCGATCAGCTCGACCGGGAGTCCGCCGGTGGTCGCCCGCACCCGCTCGACCAGCGGGAAGTCACGCCAGCCCGGCACGTTCACCGGACTGACCGTGCCCGCAGAGGCGTCCACCGGGCCGGCGCTGCCGATGCCGACGGCACCGGCGCGTTCCCACAGCGGCGATCCGGCGAGGTCGTCGAGCACCTCCGCGACGGCCCGCATGACCGTTTCGCCGTCCTGCTGGGCGGGCGTGCCGCGCTGGGCCCGCGCCAGGATCCGTCCGTCGCCGTCCACCAGCGCGCCGGCGATCTTGGTGCCGCCGATGTCCAGGGCCGCCACGAGGTCGGTGTGCATCAGAGTCAGATCTCCCCGTTGAAGCTTGAGAACCAAAGACACGCAGGCCGGTCACACGGTGGGGCGCAGGCCGACAGACAGTGGTGGACAGTGTCTCGCGCATCTGACAACGTTGTCCAGGCTCTATGCTCGACGCCACATCCTCATACAAGCTACTGATCGGCGCATCACCGGGGTGCACCACCTCCTGCACACCGGCGCACCACCTGGCACGCACCGGTTCCGTGGCCGAGAGGGACGACAAGACGGACGACAGGACAGGACACCGCATCGTGCCCGAGACCACCCGCCGCACAGACAGCCTTTCCGGCACCCGTTACGGCAACCGCCCGACCATGAAGGACGTGGCGGCGCGGGCCGGGGTCGGCCTGAAGACGGTCTCCCGGGTGGTCAACGGCGAGCCCGGCGTCACCCCGGACACCGAGCGCCGGGTGCAGGAGGCGATCGACGCGCTGGGCTTCCGCCGCAACGACAGCGCCCGGGTGCTGCGCAAGGGCCGTACGGCGAGCATCGGGCTGGTCCTGGAGGACCTCGCAGACCCCTTCTACGGCCCGCTCAGCCGCGCCGTCGAGGAGGTGGCCCGGGCCCACGGCGCCCTGCTGATCAACGGCTCCAGCGCCGAGGACCCGGAGCGGGAGCAGGAGCTGGCGCTGGCCCTGTGCGCACGGCGGGTGGACGGTCTGGTGATCATCCCGGCCGGGGACGACCACCGCTATCTCGAACCGGAGATCAGGGCGGGCGTGGCGACCGTGTTCGTGGACCGTCCGGCCGGGCGCATCGACGCCGACGTGGTCCTCTCCGACAACTACGGCGGTGCCCGAGACGGCGTCGCCCATCTCATCGCGCACGGGCACCGCCGGATCGGCTTCATCGGCGACATGCCGCGCATCCACACCGCCGCCGAGCGGCTGCGCGGCTACCGGGCGGCCATGGAGGACGCGGGGATACCGGTCGAGGACGCCTGGATGTCCCTCGGGCAGACGAACCCGGAGCGGGTGCGCCGGGCGGCCGAGGAGATGCTCTCCGGTCCCGAGCCGGTCACCGCGATCTTCGCGGGCAACAACCGGGTGACGGTCACCGTGATCCGGGTGCTGGCCGAGCAGTCCCGCCGGGTCGCCCTCGTCGGTTTCGACGACATCGAGCTGGCCGATCTGCTCCAGCCGGGCGTCACGGTCGTCGCCCAGGACTCGGCCGCCCTCGGCCGTACCGCCGCCGAGCGCCTGTTCCGTCAGCTGGACGGCGGGCTCGTCGCACCGGAGCGCATCGAGTTGCCCACCCGGCTGATCACGCGCGGCTCGGGCGAGCTCCCGCCGGCCGACTGAGCCGCCCGTGACCGGCCGCACCCTGGCGGAGCTCGGCCTCGCCGACGCTCCCCGCGACCATCCGCTGACCTATCCCGGCGCCTGGCCCGGCGACTCCGGCCTGCTGCACGGCGACCGGATGTTCCCGCTGGAGCGCCTGGTGTACGACGACCGAGTGCCGGTGCTCGCCGTCGGCTCCAATGCCTGTCCGGGTCAACTGCGCCACAAGATGGCCGAGTTCGGGATCGACTCGCCCGTGCCGATGGTGCGGTCGCGGGTGTCCGGGCTCGAGGTGGGCATCTCGGCGCACGTCAGCCGCCTGGGCTATGTCTCCGCGTCTCCGGTCAAGTCACCGCGGGCGTTACGGGAGTTGTTCGTCATCTGGCTGGACCGGCGCCAGCTGGAGGTGATCGACGCCAGCGAGCCCCACTTCCGGCGGGGCTGGCTGCCCGCGCCCCAGGTGCGGATCGAGCTGCCGGACGGTTGCGCGCTCACCGGAGCGTACGCCTACGTCAACCGGCACGGCGTGCTGCACGACGGCACCGGCGCACCCCGCCGCCATCCCGGCGACCAGCGCGCCCTGCTCGGCGAACTCCTCGTCCGATCGACTCCGTTGCGCGCGCTGTTCGGGGTCACGCCGGAGGAGTTCTGCGCGCGGGCACGCCGTGACCCCGAACTCTGCGCGCGGGGCACTCGGCTGTTCGCCGAGCAGAAGTGGGTGACGGAGTCGGGTTGCGAGCCGTACGCCGACGGTCGGCAGGCGGGGAGCCCGGGCACCGGTTCGTCGTTGTTCCCGCCCTTGACGTAGACGTCGCTGACGTGGACGCGGTGTTGCCACCGCCGCCCCGTTCCTCTGTCGTGCTTGGTCGCGTCCGCCTGGTCGATGCGTGGCGTCCGGCGTACGGGGCGGCGGTACCGGGCCACTCCCCCGGCCGGGGGCTGTGACCGGGCCGCGACCTCTACTTCGCGGAGGCGGTCAGGTCGCCGCGCCGGGGAGCGGCGAAGCCCTCCAGGTCGGCGCGGGTCAGGCGGGCGAGGCGGGCGACCTCGGCGATGTCGAGGGCGCCGCAGTCCAGGCCGCGCAGCAGATAGCCGCTGAGGGCCTTGGCGGTGGCGGGCTCGTCCATGACGTCGCCGCCGGCCCGGTTGGCGTAGCGGGCGAGGCGGGCCGCGGCCTGCTCGAAGCCCTCGCGGTAGAAGGCGAAGACGGCGGCGTACCGGGTCGGGATGTGGCCGGGGTGCATGTCCCAGCCCTGGTAGTAGGCGCGGGCCAGGGCGCGGCGGGTGAGGCCGTAGTGCAGGCGCCAGGCGTCGTGCACCTTCGCGGTGGGGCCGACGGGCAGGACGTTGGTGGAGCCGTCGGAGACGCGCACCCCGGTGCCCGCGGCCGCGACCTGCATGACTGCCTTGGCGTGGTCGGCGGCCGGGTGGTCGCTGGCCTGGTAGGCGGCGGAGACTCCCAGGCAGGCGCTGTAGTCGAAGGTGCCGTAGTGCAGCCCGGTGGCGCGCCCCTCGGCGGCCTGGATCATCCGGGCGACGGTGGCGGTGCCGTCGGTGGCGAGGATGGACTGGCTGGTCTCGATCTGGATCTCGAAGCCGAGCCGGCCGGCGTCCAGGCCGTGCACCTTCTCGAAGGCGTCCAGCAGGCGCGCGAACGCGGTGACCTGCTCCGGGTAGGTCACCTTGGGCAGGGTGAGCACCAGGCCCTCGGGCAGGCCGCCGGACTCGGTGAGGCCGGTCAGGAAGACGTCGAGGGTTCGGATGCCCCGGTCGCGTACGGGGGCCTCCATGCACTTCATGCGGATGCCCATGTACGGCGCCGCCGTGCCGTTCGCGTACGCCTCCGCGATCAGGCGGGCCGCGCGGGCAGCCGCCCGGTCCTCCTCGGCGTCGGGGCGGGGGCCGTAGCCGTCCTCGAAGTCGACGCGCAGGTCTTCGATCGGCTCGCGTTCCAGCTTGGCGCGGACGCGGGAGTAGACGGGCTCGGCGAGCTCGTCGGACAGGCCGAGGACCGCGGCGAAGGAAGCCACGTCGGGGGCATGTTCGTCGAGGGCGGCGAGGGCCTGGTCGCCCCAGGAGCGGATGGTGTCGGCGGCGAAGGCGTCACCGGGGACGTAGACGGTGTGGACGGGCTGCCGGGTGCCGGGGTCCCCGGGGTAGCGGCGCTCCAGCTCCGCGTCGACCGGCGCGAGGGAGGCGCTGATCTCCTCGCTCACGGCGCCCGCGAGGCTCGTCGCCACCTTCTCCTGCTGACCCATCCCACACCCTCCAATTTTCCGCTGTACGGAATCAACAATCCGTAGAATGAAGTTATCCGGGTGGTTCTCGCTGGTCAACACCCCGTCCGGAGCGTGGTCGGCGCCCGGCGGATCGTCACCAGGATGCACCGAGGCCCCGGTGACCGCGCGGGTCGCCGGGGCCTCGGGTGTGCCGGGTGAGGCTCAGCCCTTGCGGGCCTTGATCTCCTCGGTCAGCTGCGGGACGACGTCGAAGAGGTCGCCGACGACGCCGTAGTCGACCAGCTCGAAGATCGGGGCCTCCGCGTCCTTGTTGACGGCCACGATCGTCTTGGAGGTCTGCATACCGGCACGGTGCTGGATCGCGCCGGAGATGCCGTTGGCGATGTACAGCTGCGGCGAGACCGACTTACCGGTCTGGCCGACCTGGTTGGTGTGCGGGTACCAGCCGGCGTCGACGGCGGCACGGGAGGCACCGACGGCCGCGCCGAGGGAGTCGGCCAGCGCCTCGATGATCGAGAAGTTCTCGGCACCGTTGACGCCACGGCCACCGGAGACGACGATCGCGGCCTCGGTCAGCTCCGGACGGCCCGTCGACTCACGCGGCGTACGCGCGGTGACCTTCGTGCCCGTCGCCTTGTCCGAGAAGGACACGGACAGGGCCTCGACGCTGCCTGCGGCCGGGGCGGCCTCGACGGCGGCCGAGTTCGGCTTGACCGTGATGACCGGGGTGCCCTTGATGACACGGGACTTGGTGGTGAAGGACGCGGCGAACACCGACTGGGTGGCCACCGGGCCCTCGTCGCCGGCCTCGAGGTCGACGGCGTCGGTGATGATGCCGGAGCCGATGCGCAGGGCCAGGCGGGCGGCGATCTCCTTGCCCTCGGCGGAGGAGGGGACCAGCACGGCGGCCGGGGAGACGGCCTCGTAGGCGGCCTGCAGGGCGTCCACCTTCGGCACCACCAGGTACTCGCCGTACTCGGAGGCGTCGTGGGTGAGGACCTTCACCGCGCCGTGCTCGGCGAGCGTGGCGGCGGTGTCGGCGGCGCCGTTGCCCAGCGCGACGGCGACGGGCTCGCCGATGCGGCGGGCCAGGGTCAGCAGCTCCAGGGTGGGCTTGCGGACGGCACCGTCCACGTGGTCGACGTAGACGAGGACTTCAGCCATGGGATTGCTCTCCTGCGTAACGAAGTTGAGGGGCGGTCAGCGGGGGCGAGCCCTTAGATGAACTTCTGGCTCGCGAGGAACTCAGCGAGCTGCTTGCCGCCCTCGCCCTCGTCCTTGACGATGGTGCCGGCCGTACGGGCCGGGCGCTCGTTCGCGGCCTCGACCTTGGTGAAGGCGCCGTCCAGGCCGACCTCCTCGGCCTCGATGTCCAGGTCGGACAGGTCCCAGGACTCCACCGGCTTCTTCTTGGCCGCCATGATGCCCTTGAAGGACGGGTAGCGCGCCTCGCCCGACTGGTCGGTCACGGAGATGACGGCCGGGAGCGAGGCCTGAAGCTGCTCGGACGCGGCGTCGCCGTCGCGACGGCCCTTGACCGTGCCGTCCTCGACGGAGACCTCGGAGAGCAGGGTGACCTGCGGGACGCCCAGGCGCTCGGCGACCAGCGCGGGGACGACGCCCATGGTGCCGTCGGTGGAGGCCATGCCGGAGACGACCAGGTCGAAGCCGGCCTTCTCGATCGCCTTGGCCAGGACCAGGGAGGTGCCGATGGCGTCGGTGCCGTGCAGGTCGTCGTCCTCGACGTGGATGGCCTTGTCGGCACCCATGGACAGGGCCTTGCGGAGCGCGTCCTTGGCGTCCTCGGGGCCGATGGTCAGGACGGTGACCTCGGCGTCGTCCGCGTTCTCCGCGATCTGGAGAGCCTGCTCGACCGCGTACTCGTCCAGCTCGGAGAGCAGACCGTCGACGTCGTCGCGGTCGACGGTCAGGTCATCGGCGAAGTGCCGGTCGCCAGTGGCGTCGGGCACGTACTTCACAGTGACAACGATCCTCAAGCTCACGCCGGCTCTCCTACTGCATCGTCATTTCCGGGCTGCCTCTTGCAGGCAGCATAGGCGCCTCAAGCGGCCGATCCCGGTCGGGGCGTCCGCGCGCTCCGACCGAAATATTACTCGTCAGTACACCCAGTTCCTGCCCGCTAAGCAAGCGCTTTGAACTGTGACCTTCGCAACGCAGCGTAACCGGAACTCGACGACTCCGCAGGAGAGGCGTGCGTGATCAATCCCGCAGGCCGTTGAAGCGGCCCTGGTGGTAAAGAAGGGGGCGGCCGGCGCCCGTGGGGTCACCCAGGACGACCTCGGCGAGCACGAGCCGGTGATCACCGGCCGCGACGCGCTCGACGATCCGGCAGACCAGCCAGGCGAGCACGCCGTCGAGCACCGGTACGCCTTCCGGGCCCTCGCGCCAGGCCGTCGGCGCGCCGAAGCGGTCGGCGCCGCTGCGCGCGAAGGTGGCGGCCAGCTCGCTCTGGTGCTCGGCGAGTATGTGGACGCCGACGTGGTCCGTCTCGGCTATCGCCGGCCAGCTGGAGGCGCCCGTGCCGATGCCGAAGGACACGAGCGGGGGCTCGGCGGAGACCGAGGTGAGCGAGGTGGCGGTGAAGCCGACCGGGCCGGAGGCGCCACGCGCGGTGATCACCGCCACACCGGCGGCGTGCCGGCGGAAGGCGGAGCGCAACAGGTCGGGAGAGGCGAGCTGAACAGTGCCGAGGTCGGGCGAGGCCGTCATGGAGTTGTCCTTCTGCTGGAGGTCGCGAGCTGGGCCGTCGGGTCTCAACAGCCCGGACAGATGGCGCTCGCGGTGCGGGAGAGGTCGACGTGGACCCGCCCGTGGAGAAGGAGTTCGGTCGGCATACGGTCAGGCTGACGATAGTTGGTGCGCCCAGTCAAGCACGGTCCGGGATACGGAAGACACCGACCCGTCTCCTGAGGCCCCCTCACACGGCCTCGCCCAGTGCCGCGATGACGTCGGCCTTGCGGGGCTGTCCCGTGGCACGCCGCACGACGCGTCCGCCGGCGTCGAGCACCAGCACGGTGGGCGTCTTGAGAATCCCGAGTTCGCGTACGAGGTCCAGGCGGGCCTCGGCGTCGATCTCGACGTGGGCCACCCCGGGGACCATTGCGGCGACCTCGCCGAGGACCCGGCGGGTGGCCCGGCAGGGCGCGCAGAAGGCGCTGGAGAACTGGACCAGCGTGGCGCGCTCGCCGAGGTCGCCGCCCAGCTCGGCGGCTCCCAGCCGCTTGCCCTCGTCCCGCCCGCGCACCCGTACTCTCCCGCCCCGCCGCTTGTGCAGCACCCCGGCGGCGCTCGCCACGACGAGCACCGCCACGCACACCATCACTCCGGTCATCATCCGCCCAAGCATTCACGAGACTGAAAAGATTCCCGCCTCCCGCGCGAGTTTCCGTTGCGGAATGCTGGGTTCATGGACATCGACGTGAGGGGGCCGCGCTTCGGGGCGGCCGTGACGACGGCCGTTCTGGCCGCGGCACTCAGCCTGGAGAACGCCTGGGTACTGGGCTGGCAGACGCTGGCGTTCGCGCTGGGAGCGGCCGCGGGGGTGCAGCACTCGCCGTACGGCTGGGCCTTCCGCACGGCCGTACGGCCGCGGCTCGGGCCGCCGAAGGAGTTCGAGGCGCCGGAACCGCCGCGCTTCGCGCAGGCCGTGGGCCTGGTGTTCGCGGGGCTCGGTCTCGTCGGGTTCACCGTGGGACCGCAGTGGCTCGGTCTCGCCGCGACCGGCGCGGCCCTCGCCGCCGCGTTCCTGAACGCGGCGTTCGGTTACTGCCTGGGGTGCGAGATGTTCCTGCTTCTGAAGAGGGCCACCGTACGGGCGGAGTAAAGGGTACTCAAAAATCCGAGGTGGGATGTAGGCCGACGTGACGAGAATCTCGCCGCCACCGGGCACCAGGGCTGGCTACCCGTCCGTTCTTCGGGCACGATCTGCGAGACGCCGTAAACCTACGGCTGCGTAACTTACCCGCCGGGAGCCCCCTTTCCCGAGCAGAGCAGAAAGGGTCCGTCCCGCCCATGGCAGAGCTGGTCTACCGTCCCGTCGTCGGATTCGCCAAGACGTTGTTCAAGGTCTGGGACCTGAAGATCGACTGCCAGGGGTCGGAGAACATCCCGCGCTCGGGCGGCGCCGTGCTGGTGAGCAATCACATCAGCTATCTGGACTTCGTCTTCAACGGTCTGGCGGCCCTGCCGCAGAAGCGCCTGGTGCGCTTCATGGCGAAGGAGTCCGTCTTCCGCCACAGGATCTCCGGTCCGCTCATGCGCGGCATGAAGCACATCCCGGTGGACCGCAACCAGGGCGAGGCGGCCTACGCGCACGCGCTGGACTCGCTGCGCTCGGGTGAGGTCGTCGGGGTCTTCCCGGAGGCCACCATCTCCCAGTCGTTCACGCTGAAGAGCTTCAAGTCCGGTGCGGCCCGGCTCGCCCAGGACGCCGGCGTCCCGCTGGTCCCGATGGCGGTGTGGGGCACCCAGCGGCTGTGGACCAAGGGCCACCCCCGCAACTTCAAGCGCAACCACCTGCCCGTCACCATCCGGGTCGGCGAGGCGGTCGAGGCACCCCGCGACCAGTACGCCGGCGCCATAACCCGCCGGCTGCGCGAGCGCGTCCAGGACCTGCTGGACGCCGCCCAGCGCGCCTACCCGGGCCGCCCCAAGGGCCCCGAGGACTCCTGGTGGCTGCCCGCGCACCTGGGGGGTACGGCACCGACGGTGGAGCAGCTGCGGGCGACCGACGCGCAGTGACCTGCGGTGCCATGACCTGCAGCGCCTTGGCCGGGTGGGGGCTTGGGGGCTTCAGGGGGATCGTTCGGCCGCGCACCGGTGAGGGCTGGGCGCGCCCGCGCGGCGGAGCCGCATAACCGACACGGCCCCGCGCTCCCGGGGAACTGCAGAGCCGTCGTTTTCACGGATACCCGGCAGTCAGCGGCGGCGGCGCTTGTCGATAGGGTTCGCGATCGTGACGGGGGAGCCGGGAGGCTCTCGTGTGCCGACCGCTGTACGGGGGCTCGACGATGCGGCGCTGGTGGAAGGTGACGTTGGCGGCTGCGGCCGTGCTGGCTCTGGCCGGCTGGGTCAGCGCGCCCTATGTGAAGGACTGGTGGCTGGTGCGCACCGCCTGCGACGGCGCGCTCCCCTCCGGACCGCTGCACCAACTCGCGGCCGGTGGCGGCCACTTCACCAAGGCTGACGCGTCGGCGCATCCCCGGCTGGGCGACTACGGGTGCAGCCTGAGCTTCGAGGGACACGGCGCGTCCACGCTGGTGGTGCGGATGACCGCCTACACCGGGCGGGACGACCAGGACGCCCAGTTCCTCTTCGACTTCCCGGAGCAGGGCTTCTCGCCCATGCACCCCATGCCGCAGGGTCTGCCCGGTTACGTCGACAAGTTCGGCGACCTCCAGTTCCTGCTGCGCTGTCCGGGTCTCGGCAAGGACGCGGCGGGCAGACCGCGCAGGATGCTGGTGAGCGCCGACATCGGCTACGCCACCGCCCGCACGAGCCACGCCGTGTACGAGATGGTCGTACCCCTCGTCAACTCCGCGTCGCGGCACCTGGGTTGCGGCGCCAGGCCGCTGGCGGTACCCAAGGGCGACGCGGCGCCGCCGGATCCCGACAAGGGACGGGAGTCGGTCCCGGTCACCGAGGCGGCGGCCACCGGCTGCGGATGGGTGGCTCGCGCACGGCTCCCCCAGGCCGCCAAGTGGCGGGTGGAGCCGCTGACGAACGACACGGCACCGGCCGTGCGGTGCGACCTGGAAAGGGCCGCTTCGCCGGACTCGGAGGAGTATCTGTACCTCTCCGCCTGGTACGGCGACTGGAGCAACCGAGTGGTCTCGGACGGCGGGGTGCGCAGCGCCCTGACGGCGACCGCCCGCTGTGACGGCGAGGCGGCCAACTTCGCGGTCAGCGCGTAGCACAGGATCCCTGGCATCGGTACGGCGGAGAAGCGCAGGCTGCTGAAGGCCTTCGCCGAGGACCAGGTAGAGCGGCGCGGCTGCACGGGGCTGCGCACGACAGGGTGACGCCCCTTCCCGGCACGGGCGCCGTCACATCGACCCGTACCGGTACGTCGCCAGGTACCCGTCGTCGAGGACCTGCCGGATGACCGACACCCGCGCGGCCGGCACCCCGCGGGCCTTCGCCCAGGCGTCCACCGTCAGGAACATCTGACGGCGCCCGTCCATGAGATCGCCCGGCACGGCCCCGCTCGCCGGCCGACGGGCGATGCCGCTCATCGGGGGCCGGCCGGTCACCTGCCGTGGGGCCGCCCGGTAGGCGCCGCGCGTGTGCCGCCGCACGGACGCGTCGAAGGAGTCGAGGTCGGCGATGCGGCCGTCCCGGGCGCCGTTCGCCCGGGCGTACATGAGGGCGCCGATGCGTCTGGCCATGTCGTTGAGGTCCCTGTCGGGGCCGTGTGTGAGGGGCGTCTTCTCCTCCCCCGGCTCCTTCTCGGGGTGGTAGTCCGGGTCCGTGCCCTGCGGGGTGAGACGCTCCAGGTAGTGGGCGAGGTAGGCCCGTTCGGCGTCGTAGAGGATCGCGAACGCCTCCGGGTCCCCGGCCACTTTCTCGAAGAGCCGTGCCGGGTCGGCGGTCAGCGTGCCGGTGTGGTCGAAGCCGAACTGCGGGTGTGCCTCGCCGGGCGCGAGGAACCGGCCGAAGCGGGACCAGCCGGCCTGGTCGGGGGCGGCCTCGGCGCCGGAGGCCGCCGGGGTGTCGGCATCGGGGTCGAGGAAGCTGAACGCGGTGGTGTCGGCGACGTAACCGGCGAGCACGCGGGCCACGCCGGGCTCGGCACCGGACGGAACATCGGCGTCCTGGTAGATCGCACTGACCGCGTGGACGACGCGGGACTGGGCCGCGGTGTGCAGCTTGCCGGGGACGGGGGAGCCGGTGGCGGCGTCCACCACCTGCCCCAGCACCCGGCCGCCGTCGCCGCACAGCCTGCCGGTGGGCAGGAGTCCCGCCGCGGCGTCGTAGCGGGACATGTCGTCCCGGGGGTCGAGGGTGCGGGTCGCCGCCGCCGGGTCCCTCGCCAACGCGCGCGTGGCGGCGGGCAGTTCCTTGCACGAGTCGTCCCACACGCCGAGCGCGAGCGGCACCGCGACGGCACCCGCGGCGAGGGCCGCCGCCACGGATGAGGCGAGCACCTTGTGCTTGCGCAGCCGAGCGAACCGGCCACCTACGCCGGCGCCGCCGTGGTCGTCCGCCGAACCGTGCTCCGTGCCGTTGACGTCGCCTTCTGCTGCTCCCCCGTTGCTCATGGCGGGGAGATTAGCGAGTGCGATCGCGACGGCGCCGGGCGGGGGTGCCCCCTGCCCTCAGAGTGCGTCGGGCAGCGTCTTCCACAGGTAGGGCCGGTCCGGGGCCGCCTTCAGGGCGTCGAGGACGACCGGGTGCGGTTCGGCATACAGGACCGGATAGTCCAGCTCACCGGCCGCGGGGTCGGGGATCCAGGCCAGCCGCTCCCCGTCCAGGGAGAACCGGGCGTCCACGCCGGGTTTGTTGCCGCGCGGGTCCTGCCGGTGCCAGGCGCCGTGGAAGCGGACGGCGACCAGTCCGTGCACGGCGTGGCCGCCCTGGTCGTCGGTCAGCCGCTGGTAGCAGAGAGCCGTCGGGACGTCCTCGGCGCGCAGCAGGGCGGCCAGGGCGTGGGCTTTGGCGTAGCAGATGCCGGTGCCCAGAGCGAGCACGTCCGAGGCGCGCCAGGTGACGCGCAGGTCGCCGGAGTCCTGGGAGTGCGGGATGGTGTCCCGGACGAATTCATAGGCGGCCCGCGCATAGGCATACGAGTCGGCGGCCCCGGCGGCCAGTCTTGCGGCCGTCTCCCGGACCACGGGATGGTGATGGTCGACGACCTCGTCCGCAGCCAAGTAGGCGGACAGGTCAGGCGTGTTCTGGATCAGCTCCATGCCCGCAGAGCATAGGAATGCGGCCACTCGCCAGTCAATGACTTTTCGAGTGACCGCATACCTATGCATAGACGGCTAGCGCGCCATCTCCTCCTTGAGCGCGGCCACGAAGGTGTCCACGTCCTCCTCGGTGGTGTCGAAGGAGCACATCCAGCGCACCACTCCGGCGGCCTCGTCCCAGAAGTAGAAGCGGAAGCGCTTCTGCAGACGCTCGGACACGTCGTTCGGGAGCTTGGCGAAGACGCCGTTGGCCTGCACCGGGTAGAGGATCTCCACGCCGTGCACCGCGCGCACGCCCTCGGCGAGCCGCTGGGCCATCTCGTTGGCGTGCCGGGCGTTGCGCAGCCACAGGTCCTTCGCCAGCAGCGCCTCCAGCTGCACCGACACGAAGCGCATCTTGGAGGCCAGCTGCATCGACAGCTTCCGCAGGTGCTTCATCTTCCGCACCGCGTCCTGGTTGAGGACCACGACCGCCTCGCCGAAGACGGCGCCGTTCTTGGTCCCGCCCAGCGAGAGGATGTCGACGCCGACCGCGTTGGTGAACGTCCGCAGGGGCACGTTCAGCGAGGCGGCCGCGTTGGCTATCCGGGAGCCGTCCAGGTGCACCTTCATGCCGTGTGCATGGGCGTGCTCGCAGATCGCGCGGATCTCGTCCGGCGTGTAGAGGGTGCCGAGCTCCGTGCTCTGGGTGATCGAGACGACCTGCGGCATCGCGCGGTGCTCGTCCTCCCAGCCCCAGGCCTGCCGGTCGATCAGCTCGGGCGTGAGCTTGCCGTCCGGCGTGGGCACGGTGAGCAGCTTCAGGCCGCCCATGCGCTCGGGCGCGCCGCCCTCGTCCACGTTGATGTGGGCGCTCTCGGCGCAGATCACCGCGCCCCAGCGGTCGGTGACCGCCTGGAGCGCGACCACGTTCGCGCCGGTGCCGTTGAAGACCGGGAAGGCCTCCGCGGTGGCCCCGAAGTGGCTGCGGATGATCCGCTGGAGGTTCTCGGTGTACTCGTCCTCGCCGTACGCCACCTGGTGGCCGCCGTTGGCGAGGGCCAGGGCGGCCAGCACCTCCGGATGGGCCCCGGCGTAGTTGTCACTGGCGAAACCGCGGACCGCGGGGTCGTGATGGCGACGCGCGTCGGTCTTGGGAGGGTTCACGGCTTCTCGGTCAGCCACAGACGGTTTCCGTTCACTTCCGCGGCGGGCTTGCTCCAGACGCCCTCGATGGCCTCGGCGAGGTCCTTGACGTCCGTGAAACCCGCGAACTTCGCGTTGGGGCGTTCGGCGCGCATCGCGTCGTGCACCAGCGCCTTCACCACCAGGATCGTAGCCGCCGCGCGCGGTCCGGCCTCGCCCCCGGCCTTGCGGAAGCCGTCGGCCATGGCCAGGGTCCACGCCTCGGCCGCGGCCTTGGACGCGGAGTACGCCGCGTTGCCCGCGGTGGGCTTCGACGCGCCGGCGGCGCTGATCAGCAGGTAGCGGCCGCGGTCGCTGCGCTGCAGGCCGTCGTAGAAGGCCAGGGAGGTGTGCTGCACCGTGCGGATCAGCAGCTTCTCCAGCAGGTCCCAGTCCGCGAGGCTCGTCTCCTCGAAGGTCGCGCTGCCGCGCCAGCCGCCGACCAGGTGGACCAGACCGTCGATCCGGCCGTGCTCCTTCTCGATGCGGTCGGCCCAGGCCCGGGTCGAGTCCAGGTCGAGCAGGTCGACCGTCTCGCCGGTGACCGTGGCGCCGCCGCGCGCGTAGCGGGCCGCGTCCACGGACTCCGCCAGGCGCTCGGGGTTGTTGTCGGCGCCGACGACGACCGCGCCGGCCTCGGCGAGCCGGACCAGCGTCGCGTGTCCGGCGGGTCCGCCCGCGCCGGCCACCGCGATCACCGCACCGCTGAGAGACCCGTTGTTCGCCACGTTCTTCCCCTCTGAAGCAGTGTTCTCGTTGACGCGGTCGCTCACGCGGCGATCCGCTCGGCGCCGTCCGCCGTGATGCCCTTGGTGGAGGCGATCACATTCTTCAGCTTCTTGGACAGGGCCTCAAAGAACATGCTCAGCGGAAACTCGTCCGGAAGCACGTCGTCCACGAGCTTGCGCGGCGGCTGGGTCAGGTCCAGCGCCTCCGGGCCCTGGGCCCACTTGGAGCCGGGGTGCGGGGCGAGGTAGGTGGCGACCAGCTCGTAGCCCGCGAACCAGTGCACCAGCTTCGGGCGGTCGATGCCGTCCTTGTACAGCTTCTCGATCTCGGCGCACAGCTGGTTGGTGACCTGCGGGGCGCGCTCCCAGTCGATGGAGAGCTTGTTGTCGGTCCAGCGGAGGACGTCGTGCTTGTGCAGGTAGGCGAAGAGCAGCTGGCCGCCGAGGCCGTCGTAGTTGCGGTTGCGGTCGCCGGTGAGCGGGAAGCGGAACATCCGGTCGAAGAGCACCGCGTACTGCACGTCACGGGCCTGCGGGACGCCGTCCGCCTGGAGCTTCACGGCCTCCTTGAAGGCGGTGAGGTCGCAGCGCAGCTCCTCCAGGCCGTACATCCAGAACGGCTGGCGCTGCTTGATCATGAACGGGTCGAACGGCAGGTCGCCGTGGCTGTGGGTGCGGTCGTGGACCATGTCCCACAGCACGAAGGCCTCTTCGCAGCGCTTCTGGTCGTGGACCATCGCGGCGATGTCCTCGGGCAGCTCAAGCCCCAGGATGTCAACGGCGGCCTCGGTGACCCGGCGGAAACGCGCGGCCTCGCGGTCGCAGAAGATGCCACCCCAAGAGAAACGTTCCGGCGCCTCACGGACGGCGATGGTCTCCGGGAAGAGGACGGCCGAGTTCGTGTCGTAGCCGGACGTGAAGTCCTCGAACGTGATGCCGCAGAAGAGCGGGTTGTCGTAGCGCGTGCGCTCCAGCTCGGCCAGCCAGTCCGGCCAGACCATGCGCAGCACGACCGCCTCCAGGTTGCGGTCCGGGTTGCCGTTCTGCGTGTACATCGGGAAGACGACCAGGTGCTGCAGGCCGTCCGCGCGCTGTGCGGCGGGCTGGAAGGCGAGCAGGGAGTCCAGGAAGTCCGGCACCTCGAAGCCGCCCTCGGCCCAGCGGTGCAGATCCTTCACCAGGGCCTGGTGGTAGGCCTCGTCGTGCGGGAGAAGCGGGGACAGCGCTTCGACCGCGTCCACGACACGCCGTACGGCGGCCTCGGCGTCCGCCCTGGCCGGGGCACCCTCGGCCTCGAAGTCGATCGATCCGTCCTTGGACTGCCATGGCCGGATCTGCTCCACGGCATCCTTGAGCACGGGCCAGGCCGGGTGCTCAACCACCCTGGTCAGCGAAGAAATATGTCCCTCCGCACCCGCCTGCACAAGAATTTCCGTCATGTCCCATCCTCCACGGGAGAAGCTCACGTAGGGACACCGTATGCATACCCCGTTTCAGCCATCAAGAGGCAGCTCGGGAAATTTTTCTGCACATCAGCTTGGTCACCGACATTTTTCCTGCCGTAAACCGTGACGGCGCTCACTTCCGCCGGGGGCATCGGGCATCCGCGCGGTGTGCCGCAGAGCCGTCAACGGCGCGGGGACTCGCCCACGAGAGGGTGACGCCGGGTCGGATACCGGCCAGTCGGCGACCCGCCGCGCACCCGGATGCCTCACGCACGTGCGGGTTCATCGCGCGGCCTGGCCGTTAGGCTGCGACTCTGCCCGCGCGGACGACGGCGTCCGCCCGTTCCGCGCGCGCCGAGCCGCCGTCGACGGAACGGAGTCGAACCTTGAACTTCCTTACCATCGGTCACCGCGGGGTCATGGGTGTCGAGCCCGAGAACACCCTTCGTTCCTTCGTCGCCGCGCAGGACGCCGGCCTCGATCTGATCGAACTCGATCTGCACCTGAGCAAGGACGGCGCCCTGGTCGTCATGCACGACGCCGAGGTGGACCGCACGACCGACGGCACCGGGGCGATCGCCGACAAGACCCTCGCCGAGCTGCGCTCCCTGGACGCGGGCCGCGGGGAGCGGGTGCCGGTGTTCGAGGAGGTCCTGGACGCGGTGCGCACACCGCTCCAGGCCGAGATCAAGGACGTGGCGGCCGCCCGGGCCCTGGCAGCGGTGATGCACGAGCGCGACCTGGTCGGGCGGGTGGAGGTGTCCTCCTTCCACGACGCCGCCGTCGCCGAGATCGCCCGGCTGGTGCCGGGCGTGCGCACGACGCTGATCGGCGGCAGCTACGGCACGGACATCGTGGAGCGCGCGGTCGCCGTGGGCGCGGCGACCGTCAGCCTCAACATCCGCCGGCTCACCCTGGAGATCGTCGAGCACGCGCGCAGGTCCGGACTGCGGATCATCGGCTGGGTCGTCAACACCCAGGATCATCTGCGGCTGGTCCGCGCGCTGGAACTGGACGGCGCGACGACCGACTTCCCGCAGATCAAGCGCACGGGGCGCTTCACGGCCTGACGGTCACCCGAGCTTCTTCACCAGCAGCTCGAACTGCAGGTCGCCGCGCTGCGGGATGCCGAAGCGCTCGTCGCCGTACGGGAAGGGCGACATCTTTCCCGTACGGCGGTAGCCCCGGCGCTCGTACCAGGCGATCAGGTCGTCCCGTACGGAGATCACCGTCATGTGCATCTCGGTGACGCCCCAGGCCTCACGGACCTGACGCTCGGCCTCCGCCATGACCTTCTTGCCGAGGCCCGCGCCCTGCAGGGTGGGGCTGACCGCGAACATGCCGAAGTAGGCGTGGTCACCGCGGTGTTCGAGCTGGCAGCAGGCGATGATCCGGCCGCCCTGTTCCACGGCCAGCAGCCTGCTCTCGGGTGACTTGATCACCTCCAGCACGCCCTCGGGATCCGTCCGCCGGCCCTCCAGGATGTCCGCCTCCGTGGTCCACCCGGCCCGGCTGGAGTCCCCGCGGTAGGCCGACTCGATCAGCGCGACCAGCGCGTCGACGTCGGCGTCGGTGGCGTCTCG
Organism: Streptomyces barringtoniae; assembly: GCF_020819595.1. Taxonomy (GTDB): domain Bacteria; phylum Actinomycetota; class Actinomycetes; order Streptomycetales; family Streptomycetaceae; genus Streptomyces; species Streptomyces barringtoniae. The sequence goes on along the minus strand of NZ_JAJHNP010000002.1, from coordinate 337,311 downwards.
GAAGGTGAGGCCGGCGGCGGGGCTTTCCATGGAACGGTCTCCGATCTCGGGCGTGGCTGAGCCAGGGTCGAGGGTAACCCTGCCACTAGGCTCCGCCTGCATGGTGCACGTACTCAGCAGCCGGACCCTGCTCACCCCCACCGACCCCGAGCGCTCCCGGACCTTCTACGGCGAGCGGCTGGGGCTGGCCGTCTACCGCGAGTTCGGTACGGGGCCCGAGCGGGGCACGGTCTACTTCCTCGGCGGCGGCTTCCTGGAGGTCTCCGGGAGGTCCGAGGCACCGCCGTCGCCCGCGGTCCGGCTGTGGTTGCAGGTCGACGACGTGACGGCCGCGCACGAGGAGCTCGAGGCCAAGGGCGTCGACATCGTCCGGCCGCCGGTGAAGGAGCCGTGGGGCCTGATCGAGATGTGGGTCGCCGACCCGGACGGCCACCGCATCGCCCTGGTCGAGGTCCCGGAGGACCACCCGATGCGCTACCGGCCGGGCATCTAGCGCCCGCACGAGCCCTCGGGGCGCATGCCGGCGGTGAGCACATGAGCGCTGATGCCCAGCAGTGAGGGCACGGACCCGGTCCGCCGCGTCGCCGCCAGGACGAGCGCCCGGCGCTCCGGATCCTCGAGCCGGGCGGCACCCCAGGGGCTTCGGCTCACCCGTCGGCCGCATCCGGCCGTCGGCGGCGGCCTCGATCCGCGGCCGGCGTTCGGCGTCCAAGCGGAGCCGGTGCTCAGGTTGTCGTGCAGCGGTGCGTACCGGTTGATCGTGGCCCCGACCACGAGACCTCCCGGCCGCACCACCCGGCACGCCGCAGAGCAGCGCGACGTCCACGGAGGCGTCCGGCGCGTCCAGGGCACGGGCGTCGCCGTGGCGTGCCCGGACGCCGGCAAGTCGGGCCGCCCGCTCGACATGCAGGGCTACCGGGTGGACGAGCTCCACGTCGTGGCCGTCGGCGGCGGGCCACTCCGCGTGGATGCCGCAGGCGCCGCCCACGTCGAGGATGCGCGCGGGAGCGGGCGGCAGGAGCCTGCCCAGGACGTCCTGGGTGCGCCCTCGGGGGACCGCCCCGGATGGCCGGGGCGGAAAGCCCGCGTTAGCGTGCCGGAGGAGCGTCCTGTGCGGCGCGGCAGGCCCGACCCGGCCGGAAGGAACCCTCATGAAGTTCGACAAGCCGGTGACCGGCGGACCGTGCTGGACCGAGCTCGGGACCAGCGATCTGGAGGGGGCCAAGCGGTTCTACACCGACTTGTTCGGCTGGCGGCCGGAGACCGACCCGCGGCAGGAGGCGGGCGGGTACACGGTGGCGCACCTGGGGGACGCGGCGGTCGCCGCGCTCACCCCGCTGTACCAGGACTCCCAGCCGGTGGCGTGGAACGTCTCGTTCCTGGTGACCGACGCGGACGCGGCGGTACAGCGCGTGGCGGAGGCCGGCGGGACGGTGATCCTCGGCCCGATGGACGTGTTCGACGTGGGCCGGTTCGCGGTGGCTCTCGACCCCACCGGCGCGGCGTTCCAGCTGTGGCAGGCACGGGCCTTCCCCGGCGCCGGGCTGTTCAACGCGCCCGGCACCCTCGGCTGGGTGGAGCTGGCGACCCGGGACACCGAGCGGGCCCGGGACTTCTACACCACGGTGTTCGGCTGGAGTGTCAACGCCTCGGAGTGGTACACGCAGTGGGGCATCGACGGCGACGACTTCGGCGGCATGGCCGACATGGGCGACCGGTTCCCGCCCGAGGTGCCGCCGCACTGGATGCCGTACTTCGCGGTGGACGACGTGGACGCGACGGCCGAGGTCGCTGAGCGGGCGGGCGGGGACGTCGTCCTGGCACCCGTGTCGGTGCCCGACGGCCCGCGCATCGCGGTGCTGCGGGATCCGCAGGGCGCGGCGTTCGGGGTGCACCGGGCCGGCGAGGAGGGCTGAGGCGCTGCGCCGGCCTGCGCTTGCCGCCGCCGGCCTGCGCTCGACTTCGCGTACGGTTCGCCCCCTGGTGTCCGGCCCTGGAACCTACGCCCGCACCGCCCCCGTCCGGCCCTCCAGGCGGCCGAGCAACTCGGCCAGCAGACCGGCGAGTTCCCCCTGCCCCTCGGGAGCCAGCACACTCAACACGGAGGTCTCGTAGGCGAGTTGCTCCGGAAGGATGCCGTCGACCAGGTCGCGGCCCGCGTCGGTGAGGCGGACGTGGGCGACGCGGCGGTCACGGGCGTCGCCCCGCCGCTCGACCAGTCCGCGTTCGGTCAGCTGCTTGAGCCGCTTGGTCACGGCGGCCCCGGAGGAGAAGGTCTCGCGGACCAGCTCCCCAGGAGTCAGCTCGTGGCCGGTGCGGCGCAGCGCGCCCAGCAGGTCGAACTCGGGACGGCTGAGCCCGGCCCGGCGCAGCGGCGCGTCCTCGGCCTGCTGGAGCAGCGCGGCACACCGGTTGATCCGGCCGATGACCTCCATGGGCCCGGTGTCCAGCTCGGGATGAACGGCCCGCCACTGCCGCACGACGACGGCGACGGTGTCACGGTCGGCGGCGGGGGCATGGCCGGGAGCGGTCCCGGCCCTGGTCCCGTTCGCCGGTCTGCCGGCGTGGCCCGTGCCGGCGGTGTCGTCCGCCGGCGTGTGTCCGCCGTTCGTCGCCGTCATGGCCGCATGTCCTCCGTCGTTCTGCCCGGGGTCCGGTCCTGGTCCCGCTGCCGGTGCCGGACCGGATCCCGGTCCCGGTCCTGATCCTGGTTCCGCGGTACCAGCCCCTGGCGTCGTACCGTCGCCGCGAGCGTACGGTGTCCCGACTGCTCGGCGTGCACGACCCGCTCCTCGGGAAGGTCGCGCTGCCACCACTCGCCCGACGCGGCGTCGGCCATGGCGCGCAGGTCGGCGAGGGCGGCGGCGAGGCTGCGGCGGGCCGATTCCAGGGCGTGGGGTGCCGGGTGCGGCTCGGCCAGCAGCCGGGCGGCGTTCTCGCGGGCGCGTTCCGCCGTGGTCAGGGCGAGTTCGAGGCGGTCGCCCGCACGCCGGTTGGTGACGGCGACGGCCGCGGCGAAGCCGACCAGCGCGCCGACCAGGGTGTCCGCGACCCGCTCGGTGATCAGCTCGGCCGGGTTCTGGGCCCGGGCGAACTCGGTGATGAGCAGGGCCATCGGGGTGACGCAGACGGTGCCGAGCCAGTAGTTGCGGGCGATCAGCGCTTCGGCGCCGAAGTTGAAGGCCAGGCAGCACAGCACCAGTGCGACCGGGTGGAGATGAGCGAGCGGGGCGACGAGGGCGAACACGAGGACGCCGAGCACGTTGCCGACGACCCGCTGGACGCCCCGGCTCCAGGTGAGGGTGACGTTCGCCTGGTAGAGGGAGGCCGCGGTGACCAACGCCCAGTAGGGACGGCCCACCCCGAGCGCGAGGGAGGCGTAACCCGCGAGGGCACAGCCGATCGCGGTTCGCGCGGCGATCGGGGCGAGGGGGACCAGGCGTTGCCGCAACGGCCGTCGAGGCTCGGCGAGTTCGGTTGCGATGCCGAGGAGTTCGTCGGCGGACTCGCGCGGGGGCTCGACGCGCGGTACCCGTCCGGTGCCGCGCAGCTCGCGGGCCCAGGCGCGCAGTCGTGCGGGGTCGGTGTCGGCGGGGGCGGCGAGGGCGACCTCGGCGCGGACGAGGAGCTGTTCGAGGGTGCGCCGGGTGCGGTCGGGGCGGGGGCCGGCGGCGAGCAGCGACTGCCAGGCGGCGTGGATCGCGGCGGCGCTCGCGGCACGGGCCCGGGTGTGCCCGTCGGCGGTGCCGCGGGTGTCGGCGTAGGCGGCGGCCGCGTTCAGGGCCTGGGCGGTGGCGCGGCGCTCGGGGCCGTGCGGGCGGAGCAGCCCGGGGGCCATGCCGACCAGCCAGGCCCAGGCGCCGGCCGCCAGCGCCAGCCCGACGTGTCCGGGCACCTGGCCGAGGGTCTGCGGCGCGAACAGCGAGGCGGAGCCGATGAAGGTCAGGACCACGTTCCCGGGTGGTCCGAGCCGGGTGGCGTCGCTCACGGTCTTCTGGACGGCCGCCATCACGGCGCCGACGGTGACGAGGACGACGGCGTCGCTCGTGAGCGACGCGGCGAGCAGGGAGACCGCGAGGCCGCCGACCATGCCGAGCACCACCCAGGCCAGCAGGCGGGCACGGGCGGCGTAGGGCCGGTTGTGGCCGTAGAGCGCGCACAGCGACCCGGCCATCGTGTACATCGCGAGGTCGAGGCGGCCGAGCGCCAGCAGGACCAGGTTGGCCGGCGCGACCGCGGCGACCACGCTCAGCGCGGGCTTGAACCAGATGTCGGAGGGCCGCCCGAGGCGGAGCACTCCGGCGAGGGGAAGTCGGTGGAGGGTCGCACTGCTCATGGCATCAATTTAACATGTGTTTTACTCGTAAAATTCCCTCGGCTGCGGCGATCCCCCGAGGGCGTGCTCACCTGTCGTGCCCCGTCGAATGCTCCCCGTGTACACCCTTGCGCTCGCGTGCGCTCCGCGTCGCGTGGGCATCGCATCCTCGACCGACCGTCGAACGGGGAGGTGCGCGTGCACGGACCGGTACCGGCAGCGTGGCTGCTGGTCGCCCTGTGCGCGGCGACCGGGGCCTACTGCCTGCTGCGGATGCGCAGCCGGGTCGAGGAACAGCGCCGGGCCGCGGGCGGTGAGGCGCTGATGGGCTTCGGCATGGCCGTGATGGCCGTACCCGCGGCGGCGTTCTCGCCGCCGAGGTGGGCATGGCCGGTGTACGCGGCCGTGTTCGGCACGGCGGCACTGCGCGCGCTGTGGTCCGCGCGCACCGCACCCCACCACCTGCACCACCTGGTGGGCACCTTCGCGATGGTCTACATGTCGGCGGCCATGGCCGCGGCCCCACCCGGCGCCCACCACTCCCACGGCGGCTCGGGGGTGCCGCTGCTGACCAGCCTGCTGCTGCTGTACTTCGCGGGTTACGTGCTGCTCGCCGGCGCCCGTCTGGTGCCGGCCGCCGTCGCGGTGGCCGAGGCGGGGGCCGGGGCCGGGGCCGGCGGCGGCCCGGTCGGCTGGGGCGACCGGCTGGAGCTGGCGCGGGCCTGCCGGCTGTCGATGGGTATCGGCATGGTGGCGATGCTGCTGGCCATGTGAGCGGGGTCAGTGCGGGTGCGTTGTCTGCGTCACTTCGGTGGCGCGGACCGTACCCGTGGGTGCTCAGGCGCTCATAGGGTGCTGACCATGATGGTCCCCGTGACCCTGCTGCTGCTCGGCGCCCTGACCGCCGTCGTCGCCCCGCGGCTGATCGCCCGGGCCGACTGGCCGGACCGCGAACCGGTCGTCGCCCTCTGGGTGTGGCAGTGCGTCGTGGCGGCCGTCCTGCTGTGCTGCGTGCTGTCGATGGCGCTCAGCGCGTCGGCCGCCTGGCTGGAGGTGCGCGGGCAGTTGTTCGCCCGGGCTCCGCGCGCGGTCGTGGACGCCTACGCCCTCGGCACGGCCGGCCCGTGGGCGGCGCCCACCGCCGTACTGCTCGCCGCGGGCGGCCTGTGGAGCCTGGCGATGCTGGTGCGCGAGGTCGTACGGGCCCGGGCCCGGCGGCGTACCCGGCGGACCGAACTCCTCGTGCGTGCCCCGTTGTTGCCGGGCGAGGAAGCGGCAAGCGGCCGGCTGGTGGTGCTGGAGGGCGAGCGCCCCGACGCCTGGTGGCTGCCCGGCACGGCACCCCGCCTGGTCATCACGACGGCCGCGTTGCGTCGGCTGAAAGGGCGTCAACTGAACGCGCTGCTCGCCCATGAGCAGGGCCACGCGCAGGCCCGGCACGACTGGCTGCTGCACTGCTCGGCGGCGCTGGCGGGCGGGTTCCCGCAGGTGCCGGTGTTCGCCGCGTTCCGCGACGAGATGCACCGGCTGGTCGAGCTGGCCGCCGACGACATGGCCTCCCGGCGCTTCGGCCGGCTGACGACCGCGCTGGCCCTGGTCGAACTCAACGAGGAGCGGGGCGTGTTCGGCCCCTGCCCCACCCCGCAGGCCCATGTGCCGCAGCGGGTGCACCGGTTGCTGACTCCCCCGGACCGGCTCCCCGCCCTGCGCCGACTGCGCCTGACGGCCGTCGCGGCTCTGGTGCCGGTGATTCCGGTACTGGTGGCCCTGATTCCGGGCCTGCGGGCACTCGGCTGACGGCGATCGACCGACACCTGTCGGCTGCCGGCCGTACGTCGCGCGGGCCGGCCCGATGGTGGCCACAGGTTTCCCGGTCAACAGACATCGCGGCATGCCACGCAGCCCCCTCCAGCCCTGCGTGCGTGGCCGCCGCGGTGGGCTGGTGTGGCGGCACGCCGCCTGGTGGACGGCGCCGTGGCCGGCGGTCACCGTGGTCTGCGGCCTCCTGCTGTGGCTGCTGCACCGCTTCGGCGCCGGCCGCGTCCGGTGGCGTACGGCCGTGGCGGCGGCCGTGGCCTCGGTGAGTGGGGGGCGTGACCCGGGTGTGGCTGGGCGTCCACTGCCCTCGTACGTGCTGGGCGGCCGGCTGTTCGGGGCGTTGCCGGTGGCCCTGGCCGTGATCGTGTACGAGGGGCCGCGGCCCGGTCACGCCGACACCGCTGAACACCGGCCCGGATAGGGTCAGGTGTATGAATGCCGTGTTGTTCGACTTCTCCGGGACGCTCTTCCGCGTCGAGTCCACCGAGTCCTGGCTGCGGGCGGTGCTGGCCGAGACCGGGCACACCCTGCCCGAACCCGAACTGCAGGCGGCCGCACGGGCCTTGGAGGTGGCCGGTGCGCTGCCGGGCGGTGCGAATCCGGTGGAGCTGCCGGCGGACCTGGCCGGAATCTGGGCGGTGCGGGACGAGAGTGCGGAACTGCACCGGGCCGCCTACACGGGCCTGTCCCGGCGGGTGCCGTTGCCCGACCCCGCCCTGCACGACGCGCTGTACGAACGGCACAAGACCCCGGCCGCCTGGGCTCCCTACCCGGACGCCCCCGAGGTGCTGCGCACGCTGCACGAGCGCGGGATCGGCGTGGGCGTGGTCAGCAACATCGGCTGGGATCTGCGCCCGGTCTTCCGCGAACACGGGCTCGACCGGTACGTGGACGCGTACGTCCTGTCGTACGAGCACGGCGTGCAGAAGCCGGACCCGCGGCTGTTCTCCGTCGCCTGTGCGGCGCTGGGCGCCGATCCGCGGGAGGTGGTGATGGTGGGCGACAGCAAGGAGGCCGACGGCGGCGCGGCTGCGCTCGGCTGCCGGGTGCACTTCGTCGACCACCTGCCGGTGACGGACCGGGCCGACGCGCTGCTGCCCGTACTGGACCTGGTGACCTGAGGCCCAGCCCGCTGCCGGCCGGCCGAACCCGGGCCCTGCGCGGTCCGCTGGGTGAGGCCCGGAGCTCTCCGGCCGTGCGGCGGTCAGCCCTGGTAGCCCTCGACCTGGTCGGCGGGGCGCACGCGCGCCTCGTCCGGGTTCTCACCGTACTCGGCCTTCGCGCGGCGCTGCCGCAACAGGTCCCAGCACCTGTCGAGTTCGCTCTCCAGCTGTCCCAGCCGCTGTTGCTCGACGGAGCTGTCGATGCGGCCCGAGGCCAGCGCCTCGCGGAGTCTGCGCTCGTCCTCGACCATCTCCGTGATCCTGCCCAGGATCCGCTGGTCCTGCTCCATGGCGACCCGCCTCCTCGCCTCGGCACCGCTGACCACTCTAGGGAGGGAGCGGCCGGCCTGCGACACCAACGGGAGGCACGGGCCGGGCACGGCGCGGGAAAGGGCTCGCCGCCGCGCCGTCCGCCTGAGACGATCCCCCGCGTCGCCCCAGACGGACGGCAGCCCTGGACAGGGCCGCCCGCGCATGGCGGTGCCCACTGCGATGAGTATAGTTGGCTGGCAGCCAGTCAACGCAGGAGTTTCAGGATGTCCCCGCGCAGCGCCTCGGTCAATGAAGAGTTGCGGCGGCGTTCCCGCGAGCGGTTGTTGCAGGCCGCCGTGGAACTGGTGGACGAGCACGGCTTCGAGGCCACCACGCTGGGTGACATCGCGGACCGCGCCGGTTCGGCGCGCGGACTGGTGTCGTACTACTTCCCCGGGAAGCGCCAGCTGGTGCAGTCCGCCGTGCACCGGCTGATGCACCGCACGCTGGAGGAGGCGCTGGAGCGGGAACCGCACACCGAGGACGGCCGGGAGCGCCTCGCCCGGGCCATCGACGCGATTCTGGGTCTGGCCCGCGACCGGCCGGTGCTGATGCGGCAGCACATGGCGGGGCTGCTGCAGGCGGAGGGCTTCGTGCAGTGCCCGGAGCAGCGCCGGCTGTCGGAACTGCTCGGCGACACCGTCGCGCGGTGCGGCTCCCAGGACGTCGCCGCCGACTACCCGATGCTTCGGGCCCTGCTGATGGGCGCGGTGTACGCGGCGCTCGTGCCGGGGGTGCCGATGCCCGTTCCCGCGCTGCGGGCCGAACTGTTCCAGCGGTACGGGCTGGACTGGGAGTCCGGGGTGCCGCCGGAGAGCGAGAAGGGCAAAGAGACGCGGGAGCAGGACCTGTCCCGGTTCTTCGCGACGGAGGAGCGTCCGAGCAGTCCCTGAAGGGGCGGGGGCCGCTTCGACGGCGGCTCGCCTCAGTCGCGGCGTGCGTGACGAGGGGGCAGGAACCCGGCGTCGCGCGCCTGGGCGATCAGTTTGAGGGAGCGGCGGCGGCTGTGTCCGGTCGCGCTCATCACGGCGAGCACCGGGTCGCTTCCCCGCTCCTGCGCGGCACGGTACTCCCGCGCGACCCGCCGACGGCCCTCGATGCCGCGCGGCCAGACCGGCCGGGCGCGCCGCGGGCCCGCACCGGGCGCGCCCCCTGCACCGCCGGCCTCAGTCCCGCCGGCCCGCTCTTCGCCGGCCGCCTTCCCGCCGGCCTTCTCCTCGCCGGCCGCCTGCAGGCCGGTCTCCTCCGCGCGAGCCGCCTTCCCGTCGCCGGCCGCCTGCAGGCCGGTCTCCTGCTCGCAGACCTTCTCGTCGCGGGTCTCCTCCTCGCGGGTCTCCTCCTCGCGGGTCTTCCCCTCGCCGGTCTCCTCGGCACCGGCCCCCTCGTCGGCTTCCGGTTCGTACCGCTGATCCGGGGGCTCGTCGCCGTCGGCCTGGTTCGGCCGCTCCACCCCGCACGACTCGAACAGCGGCCCCTCGATCCAGCCCGCGAGCACCGTCAGATCGGTGAGGGACAGGGCCGGCTGGGCGCTGACGTCCTCGATGGACACACAACCCGAGCGCACGACGGCCAGGGCGTCGACCCGCGCGCCGTCCGGGAAGGCCAGCCGCACATGGAACCAGGAGGTGGTGTCGCAGTGCTCCCGCACCTCCCACGCGGGCCACACGGACACCGCGCCGTCCTCCGCGTTCCGGTCGGAGAGGTGGAGAAAAGATGCTTCTGGCACACACGCAACGTAACCTCATGATCACATTCAATACGAACGGACACGCTTCGTAGTCACCCCGCCGGCCCCTGCCGCCACGGGTCCGTGGGTGCCATGCTGGAGCCGTCCGCACACCACCTCCTTCGGCCGAGGAGCATCGCTGTGCTGCGTGTCGCCGTCGTCGGTTCGGGACCGAGCGGGTGTTACACCGCCCAGAGCCTGGTTCAGCTGGATCCCGAGGTGTACGTGGACGTCCTGGACCGGCTGCCGTGCCCTTACGGTCTGGTCCGCTACGGCGTCGCCCCGGACCACGAGAAGATCAAGTCCCTGCAGGGCAGCCTGCGGACGGTGCTGGAGCACGAGCGGGTGCGGTTCCTCGGCGGGGTCCGGGTGGGCGGCCCCGGCGGGCTACCCGTCGAGCGGCTGCGGGAGCTGTACCACGCGGTGGTGTACTGCGTGGGCGCCGCCACGGACCGCCGGCTCGGGATCCCGGGCGAGGAGTTGCCGGGCAGCTGGTCGGCGACCGACTTCGTGGCCTGGTACAGCGCGCATCCGGACGCGGCCGACGCGGGCTTTCTGCGCGGAGTGCGGTCGGCCGTCGTCATCGGCGTGGGCAACGTGGCGGTGGACGTCACACGGATGCTGGTCCGGGGGGCCGCGGAGCTGCGCCCGACGGACATGCCACAGGCGGCGCTGGACACGCTGACGGCGAGCGGGATCACCGAGGTGCACATGGTGGGCCGGCGCGGCCCCTCGCAGGCCCGTTTCACCACCAAGGAGCTGCGCGAGCTGGGTGCGCTGCCCGGCACCGAAGTGACTGTCGACCCGGCCGACCTGGCGCTGGATCCGGCCGACTCCGCCGCCCTGCCCGCCGTACAGCGCCGCAATCTGGAGGTGCTGCGCGGCTGGGCCGCCCGGTCCCCGGCCGCTGCCGACCGGCGTATCGGCCTGCGGTTCTTCCTGCGCCCCGTGGAGCTGCTCGCGGAGGCCGGCCGGGTGGGTGCCGTGCGCTTCGAGCGGACGGCGCCGGACGGGCGGGGCGGGGTGACGGGCACGGGCCGGTTCGTGGACGTGCCGGCCCAGTTGGTGCTGCGCTCGGTGGGCTATCGCGGGGTGCCGCTGAAGGGGCTGCCGTTCGACGCGCCGAGCGGCACGGTGCCGAACGTGGCAGGGCGTGTCGTACGCGAGGGCGCCCCCTCCCCCGGCGAGTACGTCGCCGGGTGGATCAAGCGCGGCCCGACGGGCGTCATCGGCACCAACCGGCCCTGCGCCAAGGAGACGGCGACGTCCTTGCTCGCGGACGCTGCGGCGCTGCTGGGCCGGCAGGTGCCCGAGGATCCGGTGCCCGCGCTGCGGGCGGCCGGGACCGAACCCGTGCCGTGGGCGGGGTGGCTGGCGATCGAGCGGGCCGAGGCCGAGCTGGGCGCGCGGCTCGGGCGGGGTGTGGTCAAGCTGGCGGACTGGAACGCGCTGCTCACGGCGGCCCGCTCGGTATAGGCCGGGCGGCCGGCGATCCCGGTGGCCAGGGATCCCGCCGGGCGGTCAGGGGTTCCGCATCGGTCGGGCGGGCATGACACACAGCGGCAACAGGCCGGAAATCAACAAACTGTTCAAGAAGCTTACGGTCTCGTCCTGTTCGGATGTCACTCCCCGCTCGCGCACTGTTGGAGTCCCCATGGCCACCACCGCAGCCGCCCATCCCGTCGACGAGATACCACCGGCACGGCACTTGGCGGCCTTCGGGCTGCAGCATGTGCTCGCGATGTACGCGGGTGCCGTCGCCGTGCCGCTGATCGTGGGCGGCGCAATGAAGCTGTCGCCCGCCGACCTGGCGTATCTGATCACCGCCGACCTGCTGGTGTGCGGGATCGCCACACTGATCCAGTGCGTCGGCTTCTGGCGGTTCGGCGTCCGGCTGCCGATCATGCAGGGCTGTACGTTCGCGGCGGTGTCGCCGATGGTACTCATCGGGACGGCGGGCGGCGGACTGCCCGCGATCTACGGCTCGGTGATCGTGGCGGGTCTGGCGATCATGCTGCTCGCGCCGGTCTTCGGCAGGCTGTTGCGCTTCTTCCCGCCGCTTGTGACCGGCACGGTGATCCTGATCATCGGGGTCTCGCTGCTGCCGGTCGCGGGCAACTGGGCGGCGGGCGGCGCCGGCGCGAAGAACTTCGGGGAGCCGAAGAACCTGGCGCTGGCGGCCTTCGTCCTGGCGGTGGTGCTGGCCGTGCAGCGGTTCGCGCCCGCCGCGCTCGGCCGGATCGCCGTACTGATCGGGATCGCGGTGGGTCTGGCAGTCGCGGTGCCGTTCGGGTTCACCGACTTCGGCGGGGTCTCCGGCGCCGACTGGGTGGGCATCAGCACGCCGTTCCACTTCGGGGCGCCGCGGTTCAAGGCCTCCGCGATCGTGTCCATGCTGGTGGTCGCTCTCGTCACCATGACCGAGACGACGGGTGACCTGATCGCCGTGGGCGAGCTGACCGGGCGGCAGGTCGAGCCGCGCTCGCTCGCCGACGGGCTCCGTGCGGACGGTCTGTCGACGGTGCTGGGCGGGGTGTTCAACACCTTCCCGTACACGGCGTACGCGCAGAATGTGGGCCTGGTCGGAATGACCCGGGTGCGCAGCCGCTGGGTGGTTGCGGCGGCCGGCGGGATCCTGGTGCTGCTCGGCCTGCTGCCCAAGCTGGGCGCGGTGGTCGCGGCGATCCCGGCGCCGGTGCTGGGCGGCGCCGGGCTGGTCATGTTCGGGACGGTCGCGGCGAGCGGGCTGCGGACGCTGGCCGGGGTGGACTTCAAGGGCAACCACAATCTGACCGTGGTGGCCGTGTCGGTGGCGATCGGCCTGCTGCCGGTGGGTGTGCCGACGGTCTACGAGAAGTTCCCGGACTGGTTCCAGACGGTGATGAACAGCGGGATCAGCGCGGGCTGCCTGTCCGCGATCGTACTCAACCTGCTCTTCAACCACCTTCCGGGGAAGGCGGGTTCAGGCGCCGTCGCCGAGGCGGACGGACTGCCGGTCCGCGGCGGCGAGGAGACTGTCCAGCAGTCCCGGGAAGAGGCTGTCTAGGTCGTCCCGGCGCAGCCCGTTCATCTTCGCCGTGCCCCGGTAGACCTGCCGGACGACCCCGCTTTCGCGCAGCACCCGGAAGTGGTGCGTGGTGGTGGACTTGGTCACCGGCAGTTCGAACTGCGAGCAGGTCAACTCCGCTTCCCGTGCGGCGAGTTCGCGCACGATCTGCAGCCGCATCGGGTCGGAGAGCGCGTGCAGCACGGCCTCCAGGCGGATCTCCTCCCGCTCCGGATGCGGCAGCGCACGGCCGGCGGTGGCGGTCTCGGTCACGGCGGCTGCCCTTCGTCACGGAAGTCCTCGGCTGAGGCCATTGTACGAGGGACGTCGTAGTTTGACACATCTCGTAGTACGAGGATTATCGTATGAGCCGTTCCATGGTCCCGTGACGAACGGAGTCTGACGTGAGCGCGCTCTTCGAGAGCATCACCCTGCGTGGAGTGACCATCCCGAACCGGGTGTGGATGCCGCCGATGTGCCAGTACTCGGCCGAGCCGGAGGGCCCGCTCGCGGGCGCCCCGCACGACTGGCACTTCGCGCATTACGCGGCGCGCGCCACGGGCGGCACCGGCCTGATCATCGTGGAGGCCACCGCGGTCTCGCCGGAGGGCCGGATCTCCCCCTACGACCTCGGCCTGTGGAACGACACGCAGGTGGAGGCCTTCCGCCGGATCACCCGCTTCCTCGCCGCCCAGGGCGCGGTGCCGGGCATCCAGCTCGCGCACGGCGGCCGCAAGGCGTCCACCGACCGGCCCTGGAAGGGCGGCGCTCCGCTCGGACCGGAGGCGCACGGCTGGCAGCCGGTCGCCCCGAGCGCGGTGCCCTTCGACGAGCAGCACCCCGTGCCGGCCGAGCTGACGGTGGAAGAGATACAGGAGATCGTCGGCCGGTTCGCCGCGGCGGCCCGGCGGGCGCTCGCCGCCGGCTTCGAGATCGCCGAGATCCACGGCGCCCACGGCTACCTGATCAACGAGTTCCTGTCCCCGCACTCCAACCACCGCGGCGACGCCTACGGCGGCTCCTTCGAGAACCGCACCCGGTTCGCCCTCGAGGTCGTGGACGCCGTACGGGAGGTGTGGCCCGAGGACAAGCCGGTGTTCTTCCGCATCTCGGCCACCGACTGGCTCCAGGACGGCGGCTGGACCACCGAGGACACCGTCCGCTTCGCCCGCGACCTGCACGCCCACGGCGTCGACCTGCTCGACGTCTCCACCGGCGGCAACGCCTCCGGCGTGACCATTCCGACCGGGCCCGGCTACCAGGTGCCGTTCGCCGCCCGGGTGAAGGCCGAGACCCCGCTGCCCGTCGCCGCCGTGGGCCTGATCACCGAGGCCGAGCAGGCCGAGAAGATCGTCACGAACGGTGAGGCCGACGCCGTCCTGCTGGGCCGCGAGCTGCTGCGCAACCCGTCCTGGGCCCGACACGCGGCCCGCGAACTGGGCGCCGAGATCCGGATACCGGCCCCGTACCACCGGTCAGTCTGAGGGCCACCGGCGACCACCGGCCGGTGGGAGCGCGAGCGCCCGCGCCCACCAGCCGGTCCGCCCGCGGCCACACGCCACCATGACGGCCACCCACCCCCAGCCGGTCTGACCGCGGCCACACGCCACCGCCGACCGATCCAGCGCGCCTGCCTGCAACCACCGGCCGATCCAACGACGGCCACCCGCCACCACCGGCCGGCCTGACCGCGGCCATACGCCACCACCAGCCGATCCAGCGCCACCAGCCTGCAACCACCGGCCGGTCTGAGGGGCCGCGGCCAGCCACTACCGGCCGGTCCAGCGCGGCGACCGCCCGCACCGGCCGATCCGACCACGGCCACCCGCCCACCGGCCGATCCAACCACGGCCGCCCCCGCCACCAGCCGGAACCGCCACCACCGACCAGTCAAGCGCGCCCACCACCACAGACCGGTCCAACCACGACCACCCGCCCACCGGCCGATCCAACCACGACCGCCCCCGCCACCAGCCGAACCGCCACCACCGACCAGTCAAGCGCGCCCACCACCACAGACCGGTCCAACCACGACCACCCGCCCACCGGCCGATCCAACCACGACCGCCCCATCAGCCGGTCCAACCGCAGCCACCAGCCACCATGGGTCGATCCACGCGGCAAACCGCCACCACCGACCGGTCCAACCACGACCGCCCGCCCAATACCACCAGCCGATCCGACCACCCGCCCACCGGCTGATTGAGTACGGCAACCCGCCACCACCCACCGGTCCAACCACGACCACCCCGCCACCGGCCGGTCCGAGCGCGGGTGTCCGGGTTCAGGTCGGCAGCAGGCGGCCGATTGTCTCCTCCAGGCGGGGCAGTGCCCGCTGGCTCGCCAGGGCCAGGGTGATCGCCGTCAGGACGCCGGCCCAGGCGACCGGGCCGAGCGGGGTGCACCCGACGGCATGGCTGACGCCCGGGATCTGTACCGCCGCGACCAGCGCCGCGGCGGAACCCAGGCAGGTGATCTGCACCAGGCGGCTCTCGCGCCGGTCCAGCCACGTCTGCACGAGCTGTGTGCCGACCACCCCGCACAGCGCCATCGTGCTGCAGCGGCGCGCGGTCCCCGGTGTGAAGCGGCCGATCAGCCAGGCCGTCACGGCGCCCAGGGTGGTGGTCAGCGCCCGGTGCCGGATCTGCTGCAGCAGGGGCGCGCCCAGGACGGCGGAGGCGTCCTCGGGCGATCCCCCACGGGCCACTACAGGCGCGTTCTCCCGCTCGGTCACCGCCACCGCCATCGACGGGAACAGGTCGGTGAAGAGGTTCACCATGAGCATCTGCCGGGTGGACAGCGGCGCCCGGCCGGACAGCAGCGTGCCGAGGATGCCGAAACCGACCTCGCCCGCGTTGCCGCCGATCAGGATGGCGATGGCGTCGGCCACGCTGTGCCACAGGGCCCGGCCCTCGCCGACCGCGTCGATCAGGACCGTGAGATCGCCGTCGGTGAGGACGATGTCGGCGGCGTTGCGCGCGGCGGCCGAACCGCGCGCGCTGATCCCGACGCCGATGTCGGCGGCCCGGATGGCCGCGGCGTCGTTGGCGCCGTCGCCGACCATGCCGACGACCCGGCCCGCGTCCCGCAGCGCCTCCACGACCTGGAGCTTCTGCTCGGGTGCCACCCGCGCCACCACGCCCGCGTCCCGCAGCATCCGGGCTCTGGCCGCCCGGTCCGCCGCCGCCAGCTCGTCGCCGGTGACCACGACGGTGTCCTCGGGCCAGCCCAGCTCGTCCGCGATGGCCCGCGCGGTCTGCGGATGGTCCCCGGTGAGCATGACCGGTCGTACGCCCGCCTCGAGCAGCCCCGCCACCAGCGCCGTGGAGGTCTCCCGCGGTACGTCGGAGAGGGCGAGCAGTCCGGTGAACTCCAGGTCTCGCAGCGGCTGTTCGACGACGTCGGCCTCCTGCTCGTCCGCGCCCAGCCGCCGTTCGGCCACCGCCAGCACCCTGAGGCCGTCCCCCGCCAGCGCCTGGGCCGCCTCGGAGGCGTGCTCCGGCAGCCCGGCGCAGGCGGGCAGCACGGTCTCCGGGGCCCCCTTGACCACGAGCACCACCGGGCCGTCCCCGCTCCGGCCGACGGCGGCGGCGTATCCGCGGGCCGCCTCGAAGGGCAGGTCCGCCAGCTGTGTCCACTCGGGGTCGGGACCGGCCGCCGCCAGCACGGCCTCGTCGGTGGCGTGCACCGGCTGCTCGGCATCGCCGCCGACGCGCGGGCAGGCGCGGGCGGCGGCCCGGACGGTTTCCGCGGACCCGGCGTCGTCGACCGGGCGCACCGTGCCGTCGGCGTCGGAGGTGCGCACCAGGCGCAGCCGGTTCTCGGTGAGCGTGCCGGTCTTGTCGAAGCAGAAGGTGTCCATGCGGCCCAGCGCCTCCAGGGTGCGCGGGGTGCGGACGAGGACACCGTCGCGGCTCAGCCGCCTTGCTGCCGCCAGCTGCGCGACGGTGGCCACCAGCGGCAGCCCCTCCGGTACGGCCGCGACGGCCACGGCCACCCCACCGCTGACCGCCTCCCGGATGGCGGTGCCGCGCACCAGCGCCAGACCCGTGACCGCGGCGCCGCCCGCCAGGGTCAACGGCAGTGCCTTGCGGGTGAGTTCCTGCAGCCGGGCCTGTACGCCGCCGGCCGGGGGCGTCCGCGCGGCCAGGTGGACGGCGCGGGCGGCCTCCGTGTGCTCACCGATGTCGACGACCACGGCACGGGCCTGGCCCGCCACCACGGTCGTACCCTCGAAGACCATGCAGCGCCGGTCGGCGACCGGGGCGTGCGGGGTCGGGTCCGTCTGTTTCTCCACCGGCAGGGACTCGCCGGTCAGGGCCGACTCGTCGACCTCCAGACCGTCCTGCCACAGCAGCCGGGCGTCGGCGGGCACCACGTCGTCGCCCTTCAGCTGGATCACATCGCCCGGATGCAGCTTGCCCGCCTCCACGGTGCGCGTACCGCCGGCCGGTGCCTCGGTCTCCGGCGGGACGAGCCGCGCCTTCTGCTGCTGCTCCGCGACCAGTCCGGACAGCGCCCGTTCGGCGCGCAGCCGCTGGAAGCCGCCGACCAGCGCGTTCAGGTCCAGGGCGCCGACGACGAGCAGGGCGTCCACGACCGAGCCGAGGATCGCCGACGCCGCCGAGCCGACCGCGAGGACGGGGGTGAGCGGGTCGTGGAGTTCGCCGCGTACGGCCCGCCCGAGCCGGTAGGACCAGCGCATGGGCGCGGCGACCGGGTGCCCGGTGACGGCGGCGGCGGCCTTGCGTGCGCGGGCGGTCAGCGCCTCGAACGCGCTGCCCTCGGCGGCCGGTTCCCGCTCCAGCCGCTCCTGGGCCTGCTCGGGATCCAGCTCGTGCCAGTGCACGCGCGCGTGCGGGTGCGGTGGCCGGGCCGCCGCCACGCCGAGCGCGGCCCGGCCCCCGGAGAGCAGGGCCGACACGGCGGCTGCGTCGACGGGGGCGTGCCGCAGCCCCGGCAGCGCGGCGAGGCGTCCGCGGCCGCCGCCCGACTCACCGACGGCCACGAGCAGCCCGGACAGCGCGGCGCCGGAGCGGGCCAGGATCTGGGCGTGCCCGCCGACCGTGCGGGCGGCCGGGATCGCGGTCAGCACCCGCCACACGTCGGGCAGCCCGTGCAGGGCGAGGAGGTCCGCGCCCCAGACCACGGCGCCGTCGTGGTCGGTGAGGGCGAGGGCGATGTCGGCGCAGCGCAGCCCCGCCAGCACGTCGCGCTCGTCGGCCGTGCGCACCCGGGCGACGGCGAGCACCGCCCCGGCGTCGCCGCGCGCCTGGTACACGACGTCGTCCAGCGGCCGGCGCGCGTCGACGACCTGGTCGGCGAGGCCGGTGAAGTCCTCCAGGGCGGGGTCGTCCACCAGCACCACGCGCAGGCGGGCCCGGCGGGCCGCGTCCAGCACCGGTTCGGCCCACGGGTCGGCCTCGCCCTCGGGCGTGCACAGCGCGCTGGAGTGCAGGACGACCGTGCCGGCCATCTCCAGCCGGCGCAGCCGGTCGGGGTCGCGGACCAGGACCCCCCTGCGGGCGAGTGCGGTGCTCAGCAGAGCGTGGAAGGCGGCGGGGCCGTACCGGGCGGCCTTCGGCGAGCCGGCGAGGACCGCCTCCGCCGCCTCGGCGCCGTCCTGCTTGACCAGCAGGGTGGCCGCGGCCCCCAGCACGCTGCCCGCGGAGGCGTGCTCGGCGTACTCCTGGGCCGGGGACTCCCGCAGCGGCGGGCGGGGAGCGCCGTCCGCCGGGATACTGACCCGCCCGGGCGCGCACAACTCGTCGTGCACCGCGTCGAAGGCGGCGGCGCGGGCCACCGTCTCGGCCACCTGGCAGGCCCGTAGGGCGCCGTCGAGGACGAGGGAGGTGGGGGTCTGTCCGGCACCGTGGACCGCGGCGTTCGCGCAGGCCAGCAGGAGGTCCATGCCGGTGTCCCCGAGCCGGGCGCGCAGCCGGGCGCGAAAGCGCGGGTTCTCCCGCAGCAGCGTCACCACCGCGGTGGCCAGGCGCGGCGAGGGCGGCAGCCGGAGCGCGTACGCGGTGACCGCGCCGGCGATGCCCACCGTGTCGGCGGCGAGCGTGGCCACGGCCGCGCGCACCCCGGCCGGGTCGGCCGGATGGGTGGTCTCCTCCACGTCCCCGGCGGCCAGGAGCAGTCCGTGTCCCTCGGCCAGTTCGGCGGCGTGGTCCACGATCCGGTCGGTGGCCTCCTCCTCGGTCGCGGTCACCACCAGGCGTGCGAGCCCCTGGTCCCAGTACGCGAAGAGCACGTCGGGCCGCTCGGCCAGAGCCGCGGCCACTCGGCGCGCCACGTGTGCCGTGCCGCCCGCGCGCCGCACCTGCTCGGGCTCGACGGGCCGCAGGGCGAGATGGGCACGGGTGCCGGCCCGCCAGTGGTCGCCGGTGCCGGGCAGCGCGTTGCGCGCGACCCGCGCCACTCGTACGGCGGCGTCCGCGCCGCGCACTCCGGCGCGCGCCGTCCCCGCGGCGGCACCGGCGGCCGCTCCGACCGCCGGCGCCAGCAGCCGTGGTGCGGAGGGCAGCAGCCGTACGGCCGCCGAGGGCACCGTCAGCAGTCGCAGCGCCATGGTCCTCCTCAGAACGTGGTGCGGTCGGGCCGCGCCGTGGGACCGAGCGGCCCGCTGGATGGCTTGCCCACCGCGCCTTCGTCACTGCGGGTGGTCCGGGCACCTGCGGAGGTCTCCGTGGTTTCCGATGTCCCGGCGCCACCGGACGACCCTGTGGTGCCGGACGCACCGCTGGTCCGGGATGCCTGGGCGCCGCCGCCCGGCCCGGCCCTGCCGGTCTGCCCGGCGGTGCCCGATGTCCGGCCGGCCCGGGATGCGGCGGCACTTCCGTGTGCCTCTGCGCTGCGGGCCGTCCGGCTGCTTCCGGGCGTCCTGGTGCCGCCGGTGGTCCGGCTGCTTCCGTGTGCCCCGGTGCTGTCGGCTGTCCGGCTCTGTCCGGAAGCCTCAGCCGCCCCGGCAGCCTCGACCCCGGCCTCCGCGGCCCCGGCGTCCCAGGCCCCGCCGGAGGTTCCGGCATCCGCCCCACCCTTGCCGCCGGCACCCTGGGACCGCCCGCCGTGGCCGGTCCGGAGGGTCGCGGTGCCGAGGTCATGGGCGCGCTCGGGACCTTGCGCGGCCCCGTTCCCGCCGTCCGCCGGATGCTTGGGCCG
Organism: Streptomyces barringtoniae; assembly: GCF_020819595.1. Lineage (GTDB taxonomy): Bacteria > Actinomycetota > Actinomycetes > Streptomycetales > Streptomycetaceae > Streptomyces > Streptomyces barringtoniae. The sequence continues at coordinate 317,767 of NZ_JAJHNP010000002.1, read as the reverse complement.
GGGCTGGGTGAGCCAGGCCACGGCCGCGCCGGTGAGGGCCACGGGCCACTCGACCACGCCCGCGGCGCCGAGCACTCCGGCCCCCGCGTAGACCGCGATGCGCCGTCCACGGGGCGAGACCGCGCCGACCTTGTCCAGGGCTCCCTCGGCGGTCCTGCCCACCATCCCGGCGCCGGGCACCCTGCGCAGAACCGAGGCGGCGCCGCGCAGGGGCGCCGTGAGGGCCGACGACGACTTCTGCTCAGCCATGACACTCCTCGGGTGAGATCGTCTTGCGTGCCCCACCGAGTGCCCGAAACCGTGCTGGTCATCCCCGCTACTCGCCCGGGGATGCCCACTTCCCAGGGAACGCCTCGTACCGCGCCCGCGCCACCCGCACCGCGCGAGCGACCCGCCGCGTACGTCTCTCCGCGGCCCCTGGAGAAGCCCTTCGGGCACGCGTGAGGGCAGGACCCGGTAGTCCTCGGGGTTCAGGTGCGGCCAGTCCGCGGCCTGGAGGTCGGGCAGCGGCCTGTCCGGTGCCGAGGAGGCACGTACGGAAGGTCGGGCAGCGGCCGGTCCGGTGCCGAGGAGGCACGTACGGCAGGCCTCGCGCTCCCCCGCCGGGTCGTCGTACGGCGTGTTGCCGCCGGACGGCGTGCGGGTCGCCCCGCCCTGGGCGTGGGCGCGGACCACGATGTGCCGCTACCCGGCGACCGGGCCTCCAGACGGAAAGCACCCCCGCATCGGGCCCCATCCAGGATGAAGACACCCCGCCGGGCCCGCTCCAAGCAGAAGGCGCCACACCGTTCCCCTCCGGTCGGAAGGCGCCCCCATCAAGCCCCTCCAGACGGGAGGCACCGCCCTCAAGCCCTCCGGGACGGAAGGCGCCCGCCGTCGAGCCTCCCCCGGATGGAAGGATGCGGCGTGAGGGGAGGGCGGATGGGGCGTAGGGAGCGGGAGGCGGTCGCGCGGGCGGCCCGGCTGTACGAGGCCGCACAGGCACTGGCCGACGACCACGGCAGGGCCGTCGAGGCGGTCCGCGCGGCGCTGCAGCCGATCCAGGACGCGGCGGTGGAGCAGGCGCTCGACGGCATCCCCGTGGCGCGGCTGCAGGACGCCACGGACGGGCGGCTGCGGCTGGGCGGTGTCGACAGAAGCGGACTGCGCACGGTCCGGCAGGTGCTCGAAGCCGGTCCCTACCGTTTGCGGCAGATCCCCGGAGTCGGCCAGCGCACCGCGGACCAGATCGTCGCGGCCGCACGGCAGCTGTCCGACGCCGTCCACGACACCGTCGCCGTACACATCGACGTCGACCGGCCGGAGCCGCGGACCACGGCGCTGGTCATGGCCCTGCACGTCCTGGTGGAGGCGGGGCCCGACGCGCGGCGCGCGGTCGGCACCGCCGCCGGGCTGACGAAGCGGCTCGGCCCCCCGCTGGCCGACGCCCGCCCCGCCGCCGGGCGGCTGAGCATGCTGCTGGCCGGGCGGGCCGGGAAGGCCCGCGCGCTGGATGCGGTCGAGGAACTGCGCACGCTGGTGGCGGAGGCGGTCGAGGCCGGTACCCCCGAGGCGCTCGCACAGGCGTCGGTCGACCTGTTGCGGGGCGCGTCGAGCGACCTCGCAGCCTGGGTCGACTTCGAACTGCGTTCCGCCGAGTACTACGGCCTGCTCGCCGAGATCTCCGGGCGCGCTCCGGACACGGCCGCCGCCGAGGGGTTCCTGCCCGACGGCATCGCCGAGCGGGTGCGGGGCCAGCAGCTCGACGACTCCGGGCTGCGCGTGTCGCTGCGCGGCTACCAGGCGTTCGGCGCCCGGTTCGCCCTGGCACAGCGCAAGGTGATCCTCGGCGACGAGATGGGGCTCGGCAAGACCGTCCAGGCCATGGCCGCGCTGACGCATCTGGCCGCCGAAGGGCAGAGCCACTTCCTGGTCGTGTGCCCGGCGAGCGTCCTGGTGAACTGGACGCGCGAGATCGAGGCACGCACCTCGCTCCACGTCACGCCCCTGCATGGACCGGACCGGCACGAGGCGTTCGCCCACTGGAAGGGGCGGGGCGGCGTCGCCGTGACGACCTTCGACGCCCTGCGCGGCTTCCCGGCTCCCGGCGGGGGCGAGATCGGGATGCTGGTGGTGGACGAGGCCCACTGTGTGAAGAACCCCAAGGCCCTGCGCTCCCAGGCCGTGGCCCAGTGGGCCGGGCACTGCGAACGGGTCCTGTTCATGACGGGCACGCCGATGGAGAACCGGGTCGCCGAGTTCCGCAACCTGGTCCGGATGCTCGACGAGACCGTGGCCGAGCGCATAGGCGACGGCGCCGGACTCCCCGGCTCCGTGGCCTTCCGGAAGGCGGTCGCCCCGGTCTACCTGCGCCGCAACCAGGTGGACGTCCTCGCCGAACTGCCCGCCCTGCAGCAGACGGACGAGTGGGAGGAACCGAGCGCCTCGGACGAGGAGGCGTACCGCGAGGCGGTGCGCTCGGGCAACTTCATGGCGATGCGCAGGGCCGCGTACGCCCGCCCGGAGAGCTCCGCCAAGCTGGTCCGGCTCCGCGAGATCGTGCAGGAGGCGGGCGAGAACGGGCTCAAGGTGGTGGTGTTCTCCAACTTCCGCGACGTCCTGGGCGTGGTGAAGGACGCGCTCCACGCCGCGTCGCGGGCCGGCTCTGCGGTTGTCGGCCCGCTCACCGGGAGCGTGGCGCCCGCGCGGCGCCAGTTGCTCGTCGACGAGTTCACGGCCGTGTCCGGTCCGGCGGTGCTGCTGGCGCAGATCCAGGCGGCGGGTGTCGGACTCAACCTCCAGGCCGCCTCCGTCGTGATCATCTGCGAGCCCCAGATCAAGCCCACCGTCGAACAGCAGGCGGTGGCGCGGGCCCACCGGATGGGCCAGGTACGGCCGGTCCGGGTGCACCGGTTGCTGGCTCCGGGCGGCGTGGACGAGCGGCTGGTGGAGATGCTGCGCAGGAAGGTCCGCCTGTTCGACGCCTATGCCCGGCGCAGCGCGGTGGCGGAGGCGACGCCGGACGCCGTCGACGTGTCGGACACCGAGATGGCGCGCCGCATCGTCGCGGAGGAACAGATCCGCCTGGGCTTCCCGACCGGCCCGGCGGTCGGCGAAACCGGCGACCCGCCGCGGGCAGTCGGGGCATCCGGGGCACCAGGAGTCGAGGCCGCTCGAACGCCGGACTAAGGACGCCAGGAGTCGTCGTATCCGGGATGGCCGGCGTACGGCACGGCGAGCAGGCGCAGCGTGGTGCAGGGCGAACGCGGCGGCCCGCCCTGGCGGCAGGTGCGGCACGTGTCGTCGTCCATCATGCGGTGCTCGTCCAACAGCGCCTGCTTCGCCTCGAGTTCGCGCAGCACCCGGGCCGGATCGTGCCGGGCCACATGGGTGAGCAGCTGCACGGGATCGTCGGCCCCGAACTGCACCAGGGGCGTGTGCGTGGTCCTGCCGTCCCAGGAGGTGAGCACCTGCTCGATCTCGTCGGCCATGACGCCCCAGACCGCGCCCGGTGCACCGGCGATCGCGTCCCGGGCCACCCGCTCCTCCTCCTGGAACCGGGCGCGCAGGAACCGCACGAGAGTCACGGCGGTCAGGCGGCACGCTCCCTTCGGCCCACCGACGCGGCCAACTCGCGCTGATAGCCGGCATAGGCCGCGCGCAGGTCCTCCCCGGGCCAGTCGGCGGGGAGGAGTCGGAGTGGCAGGACGGGGTCGGTCAGCAGGTGGCGTACGGCAGCGGCATACGCGGTGAGGCGGTCCGCCGGGGTCCGGGCGGCCGCGGTGCGGGCGAGCAGGGCCCGCGCGGTGGCCGCCCAGGCGTCCAGCGGCCAGAGCCGTGCGGCCAGCTCGTGAGCGGGCTCCTCGGGTCGCGCGGTGTACGTCTGAGCGACGGAGCTCAGCATCTCCGGCAGAGCACGCTCGAGGTTGGCCGGGCGCAGCCATACGCCCTCGCGGAGTTCCGCGAGGCGCAGCGCGGCCAACCGGGTGCGCAGGTCGGCGCGTTCGGCGGGGCCGCGGCCGGTCGCCGTGATCACCACCATCTCCCAGTCGCCGTCCCACGCGCGCGTGCCCGGCCGCAGCCCCTCGTCCTGGCGCCGCTGGCGCGCCAGCAGCCGGTCGCTGAGCCGGTACACGGCGTCGGTGCGGCGCAGGTCCCCCGAGGTCACCATCCGGCTCAGCGCCGCCCGCAGCGTGGAGCCGCCGACGCCGAAGGGCTCCACCAGCCGGACCAGGTCCTTCACCGGCATCTCCGCCGGGTGCGCGCCGAGGAGCAGGCTCAGCACGACCGACCGCGCGGACAGCGGCCGCAGACCTGCCTCCGCCGGCTCGGGCGAGACGTTCATGGGCATGGACACGTACTGTACGTGCACCTCCTTGTTGCAGTATTGCTACGACCGCAGCGAGAGTGCAACATGCTCCCTATGGTCTCGATTCCCGCGCAGTCGTCTGCGCAGACGCAGCCCCAGTACGCCACGCACGAGGTCACCAACCAGGCCCCGCCCCTGGCCCCGTACGACGCTTCCGACGATCCCGCCCTGCTGGAGGGGCTGCGCCGGGAGGGCGCCGGGTGGGCCGAGGACGGCATCCGGCGCCTGGGGGTGCGCGCGGGCAGCGCCGAGGCACAGGAGTGGGGCGAGCTGGCGAACCGGCACGAGCCGGTCCTGCGCACCCACGACCGCTACGGCCACCGGGTCGACGAGGTGGAGTTCCATCCCAGCTGGCACCACCTGATGCGCACGGCGGTCGCCGAGGGCCTGGCCGGCGCCCCGTGGGCGGACGAGCGGCCCGGCGCCCATGTGGCCCGCAGCGCGGGCGGGCTGGTGTGGGGGCACACGGAGGCCGGGCACGGCTGCCCGACGTCGATGACGTACGCCGCCGTGCCCGCGCTGCGCGCACAGCCGGATCTGGCCAAGGTCTACGAACCGCTGCTCACCAGCCGGGAGTACGACCCGGAGCTGCGCGTGCCGAGCGAGAAGCCGGGTCTGCTGGCGGGGATGGGCATGACCGAGAAGCAGGGCGGGTCGGACGTCCGGACGAACACCACCGTGGCCACGCCCACCGGGGAGCCCGGTGTGTACACGCTGCGCGGGCACAAGTGGTTCACGTCGGCGCCGATGTGCGACGTGTTCCTCGTGCTCGCGCAGGCCCCGGGCGGTCTGTCGTGCTTCCTCGTGCCGCGGGTGCTGCCGGACGGCAGCCGCAACACCTTCCGCATCCAGCGCCTGAAGGACAAGCTCGGCAACCGCTCCAACGCCTCGTCCGAGCCGGAGTTCGACCGGACGGTGGCCTGGCTGGTCGGGCCGGAGGGCCGGGGTGTGAAGACCATCATCGAGATGGTCAACTGCACCCGGCTGGACTGCGTGATGTCCTCGGCGACCCTGATGCGCAAGACGCTGGTCGAGGCGGGGCATCACACCCGGCACCGCAGCGCGTTCGGCGCCCGGCTGGTCGAGCAGCCGCTGATGCGCAACGTCCTGGCCGACCTGGCGCTGGAGTCGGAGGCGGCGACGACGCTCACACTGCGGCTGGCCGGCGCGGCCGACCGCGCGGTGCGCGGGGACGCCGGAGAGCGGGCCTTCCGGCGGATCGCCACCGCCGTCGGCAAGTACTGGGTCACCAAGCGGGGCCCGGCGTTCACCGCCGAGGCCCTGGAGTGCCTGGGCGGCAACGGCTATGTCGAGGACTCCGGCATGCCCCGGCACTACCGGGAGGCTCCGCTGCTGTCGATCTGGGAGGGCTCGGGCAACGTCAACGCACTCGACGTGCTGCGCGCCCTCGGCCGCGAACCGGACAGCGCCGAGGCCCTGTTCGCCGAACTCGCCCTCGCGCGCGGGGCCGACGCCCGCCTGGACACGACGGTGGCCGCACTCAAGGACCAGTTGGCCGAAACGGACCAGGTGGGCGCCCGTCGGCTGGTCGAGCGGATGGCGCTCGCGCTGCAGGCCTCCCTGCTGGTCCGGCACGCCCCGCACCCGGTCGCGGACGCCTTCTGCGCGAGCCGGCTGGGCGGCGACTGGGGGCACGCGTTCGGCACGCTGCCCTCCGCGACCGACCTCGGCACGATCCTTGAGCGGGCCCTGCCCGGCCTGAACTGACCCCCTCCCACCAGGCGGCGGTGTTCCTCTCGGCGGCCGACTGCGGGCGATTTGCGCCCTGGCCGGTGACAGCCGACGAATCGCACACAGTCAGCGCGCAACTCCGGTCCGTTGTCAGTGCCGTGGTGCACACTCGCGATCAGGTGACACTCGCCTGGGGAGGACAACGTGTTCACGGGGATCGACGAGGTCGACTGGGCCTCGCTGCGGCACGCGTACGGCAGCGCGGAGGACGTGCCCGACTGGTTACGGGCGCTGGCGTCCGCGGACACCGCCGAGCGGGCGACCGCACTCGACGGGATGTACGCCGCGCTGCACCACCAGGGGTGCGTGTACGACTCGACGCTCGCCTGCGTCCCGTTCCTGCTCTCGCTCGTGGCCCGCGAGGAGGTGCCAGACCGGGGCGGCATCGTGGAACTGCTGGTCGGCATCGGCGCGGAGAGCGCTGACGGGGACCCGCGCGCGCGGGAGGCAGTGTGCGCGGGCGCCGAGGTCTTCGTCCGGCTCACGGGGGACCGGGACCCGGCGGTGCGCCGGGCGGCCGCCCAGGCCCTCGTGCACTTCCTGGCCGCGCCCACGAGGGTCCTGGACCTGTTACGGCAGCGGCTGCGGGCCGAGCGGGACGACGGGGTCCTGCTCGCCCTCCCGGAGGCGCTCGCCCTGTTCGTCCGCCGGTACCCCGCGCACGCCGACGCCGCGGTGGACCTGCTGGCCGAAGTGAGCGCGCCGCCGTACGCGCCGGGGCTGCGGCTCGCCGCGCTCGGCCAGCTGGCGCTCGCCGCGCCCGCCCGGCTGCCCGACGACCTGGTGCCGACGGCGGTCCGGCTGCTGCGGGAGCGCTCCGCGCACCGCGCCCGCGTCCCCGAGCCCCGTGCCACCGACTCCCTCGTCGGGCGCATATGGCGGCTGCGCCCGTCCGACGAGGAGGGCTCCCGGCTGCTGCGCACCCTGCACACCGCGCTCGGCGACCGCGTGGTCGACCGGACCGCGCTCCTCGGCGGGCAGTTGACCGGTGCGGACCCGGTGGACCGGTGCCACGGCGTGTGGATGGCGGCGGCGCTGCTGCGCGGCTGGCGCGGCGACCACGGCGGCACGGTCCGGCTGCTCGGCGCTCAACTGGCGGCGGAGCACGACTGGTTGCGGGACGCGGCGGCCGCCGTGCTGGCAGAGCTGTTCGTGCTGGCGGCGCCCGCCGCGGACGACCTGCACACCCTGGTGTGCGCCCGGCCCGACCTGTGGACGCACCGCGTGGAGCGCGACTCCCGCACGCTGGGCGGTCCGCTCAAGGCGCTGGCCAGGAGCGGCGATCCGCGGGCGGTCCCGGCCCTGGCCCACCTGCTGGCCGGCCCGGCCGCACCGGTGGACCTGGGGTTCGCACTGGCCCACCTGGGCGCCGCCGCGGCCCCGCTCGCCCCCGCGGTGCGGCACCGGCTCGGGCGGATTCCCCTGGACTCCCCCTCCGCCGCCCGGCTCGCCGCCCCGCTGCTGGCGGCGGTCAGCGCCGTCGGGGACGAGGACGCCGTTCCGGAGATGCTGCGGCTGCTGTCGGGCGGCCCCGGCGGACCGGGGGCGCGGGACGACGCGGTCGCCAGCCAGGTCATCGGAACGCTGGAGGTGCTGGGCGCCACCGCGCGGGCGGTACCGGCCCTCTGCGCGCTCCTGGGCACCCGGCATGCCGCCGCGGCCGCCGGTGCGCTCTGGTCGGCGCAGCAGGACGCCTCCGCCGTACTCCCCGTGCTGCTGCGGGAGTTGACCCAGGGTGATCCGGCGGGCCGGCGCCTGGCCGCCGTCCAGCTCGGCCGTCTGGGGCCCGCCGCGCGCGCCGCGCTGCCCGCGCTGCGCCGCATGGCCCGGTCGCGGTCCGTGCGGGAGCGGGTGCCGGCCGTGTGCGCGCTGTGGCGCATCGACGCGGATCCCGAGCCGGTCCTGCCGGTGTTCCGGGAGGCCTGGGCCGAGGACCCGCACAGCCGCCGCCCGATCGCCCGGTGCCTGACCGCGATGGGTCCGGCCGCCGCACCGCTTCGGCACCTGGCAGAAGCGGAACTATCCGCTCCACGCCGCCACCTGGCCCCTGTGGCCGGAGGCGGCGGACAGGGCATACCGGAGGACGAGGCGCTGCTGAGCGCGTGCCGGGAGGCGCTGGCGGGGTGCTAGTGGATTGGGTGAACAGACACTCTCCCGATCGCACGAGTACGGGACCGGAGCCGTCCGGCTCGAAGGCGGCGATGCCCCAACGCTTCTGATTCCACGTCGAGTTGCGGTGCAACTCGTCCGTGACGGCCTTCTCGGCGGCTTCAGCGAAGCAGGTCCCTGCCGTGTCGCTGCTCGGCAGGCCTCGGCGGGCAGGCCTCCATCGCCCGTGCCTCGATTCGGGCAAGGTCAACCGGTGGGGACAACGCGTCGGCCGGGCAACAGATCTGACGGTCCTCCGGGCGCCGCCGGTCCCAGCCGGACGGGGACCCGAGGCTGCCGCCCGTGGTCAGACCATCCGTCCCCACTGGGGTCCGAGCCGCGCCCACTCCGTGTCCCAGGCATGCATGCGGCGGCGTTCCAGACGGCCGCGCAGGGCGAGGCCGCCGACGAAGGGGACGGCCGCCGCGCCCACGCCCACGAGGCAGCCGATCAGGGTGCCCCGGAAGGCGGCCTCTGCGGCGGAGGCGGGACGGCCGACGAGCCGCCCCTGCGGGTCCGTCCAGACCGTGACCGGCGTGCCCGACCTGCTGCCGGGCTGCACCCGGACCTGACCGGTGTGGGCGGAGCCGTCGGCCATGGTCCAGCCCACCTTGGCCCAGACGCGTTCACCGGCGGAGGCGTGACGGTGCGTGGGGGAGGTTCCGGGGGCCCGTCCCATCACATGGGCGACGACGGGACGCCAGGCCGCCCGCTCTCGCGCGAGCCCGTCCTCCACCACCCCGGCTGCCACGAGGCCTGCCGAGACCCCCGCCAGAACGGTCAGCAGCCAGGCGCCGAGCAGCACCCAGGCCTCCACCACGTCGGCCCGGCGTTTGAGCGGGTTGCGCCGCCAGCGCCACAGCCACACCTTCGGACCACGGAACGCCTTCAAAGGCATCCTCCTCACGAGCGCACCGACCGGCCGGACCGCCCTCCCATACGCGGGAGATCGCTCCGTTGCTCACGACGAGCCGTCTCCCCGACGGTCGCACGAGACGCCCCTCTCGCGCAGGCGCATACCGCAACGGGCCCTGGCCGATCTCCGTCACAGGCCGACGACACCGCAGTGACCTGCGGAAACGTGCACACCTGGGGAGACTGTCAGTGGTGGGGTGCACACTGGCCGATATCCGACGACTAGCTGTCTCACGACTACCTGGACGAAGGCGTCCCGGAGGTGATCGGCATGACCGAGGTACTGCTGGCGGTGGGCACCCGCAAAGGCCTGTTCATCGGGCGGCGCAGGGGCGGCACCTGGGAGTTCGACGACAGTCCGTATTTCAACGCGCAGGCGGTCTACTCGGTCGCGATCGACACCCGGGAGGACCGGCCGCGGCTGCTGGCGGGCGGCGACAGCGCGCACTGGGGCCCGTCGGTCTTCCACTCCGACGACCTCGGCCGCACCTGGACCGAACCGCCGCAGCCGGCCGTCAAGTTCCCCCAGGACACCGGCGCCTCCCTGGAGCGCGTCTGGCAGCTGCACCCGGCCGCCGCGGAGCCCGGCGTGGTGTACGCGGGCACGGAACCGGCGGCGCTGTACCGCTCGGAGGACCGCGGCGAGAGCTTCGAGTTGGTCCGGCCGCTGTGGGAGCATCCGACGCGCTCACGGTGGGTCCCGGGCGGCGGCGGTGAGGGCCTGCACACCGTGGTCACCGACGCCCGCGATCCCCGTGCGGTGACCGTGGCCGTCTCCACGGCCGGGGTGTTCCGCTCCGCCGACGGCGGTGCGAGCTGGGCGCCGTCCAACTCCGGCGTGTCCGCGGTCTTCCTGCCGGACCCGAACCCGGAGTTCGGCCAGTGCGTGCACAAGATCGCCAAGGACGCGGGCGACCCGGACCGGCTGTATCTGCAGAACCACTGGGGGGTGTACAGAAGCGACGACGCGGGCGCGCACTGGACCGACATCGGCGCGGATCTGCCGTCCACGTTCGGCTTCGCGGTGGCCACCCATCCGCGCCGGGCCGACACGGCGTACGTGTTCCCGATCAACGCCGACGCGGACCGGGTGCCCGCCGAGCACCGCTGCCGGGTCTTCCGCACCGCGGACGCGGGCCGGACCTGGGAGCCACTGTCCAAGGGTCTGCCGGAGGAGGACCACTACGGCACGGTGCTGCGGGACGCCCTGTGCACTGACGACGCCGACCCGGCGGGTGTCTACTTCGGCAACCGCAACGGCGAGGTGTTCGCCTCGGCCGACGACGGAGACAGCTGGCAGCAGCTGGCGTCGCATCTGCCGGACGTGCTGTGCGTGCGGGCGGCGGTGATCGGCTGACACGGGCGGGGCGGGCCGCAGGGGGCGTCGCCGCCGGATCGCTACCCAGGCAGCCGAGGCACTCCGCCCGGTCGCAAACCAGGTCGCCGGCGTCTCGCCCCCGGCTTCCCCGCCGGCGCACTCCCCCGGCCGCACCTGTGGGCAGCCCTCGCAGCCTGCCTCTTACCAGGACGGCCTCGACGACCGCGGAGTCGCCGCCCACACCTCGCGGACCGGCCAACGGGGGACGGCAAGGAAACCCGGCAGTGCACTTGGTGGTACCGGGGGAAACCGAGCGGTCGCGCCTTCCGTCAGGAGGGCGAAGCGCCGGTGTACAGGCAGTGCTTGCTCGGTTGGCGGTGATGCCGACCGACCGTGCCGTCGCCCGCCGCGCGCGATTGCCGTTCGGGGAAGTCGGTCGATGCTCCTGCGGCACTCCACCGCCCGCCGGAGTCCACGGCGCGCACGCCGCGAATGCTCGGGGAAGCAGCGCATCGAGGTCGAGCACGCGCTCGACGACGTGGAGCCAGCTGGGTGCCCGCATACGCCCGGGAACGGCACGGGGGCCATGTGCCGCGACATGGACGATCCGGGCCATGGACATGAGGACCCGCTGCTCGGACCTGCTCTTCGCGGCCGCGACTCGGGCACGCGGCAGCGTGGCGTCTTCTGGCACGGCAGGCCCAGCCCGTTCCTCGACAGCTCATGGGTGGAGACGGAGCACGGCGGCGGGTGGCATGCTCAACACCAGCCCGGACCGGCGGCTGGAGTCAACGCATAGAGCTTCCAGCAGAGCACCGTGTCCGGCTCGGCGCTCGTCAGCGGTTCATCGGCTTCCCCGGCGCTGCTTCATGGTGGCAAAGGCGACGGCCGGCCCGATCTGGGTGAGGCCGGCCGTCGGCGACGTACACAGGCCGGTTCAGCGCTGCAGGGTGAGGACAGCCGGCCGCCAGGGCAGTTGGTCGTAGGGGCCGCTCGCGGTGGGGGACTTGCCCTGGTAGAGGAACTGCAGGTTGCAGGGGTCGATGGTCATGGTCTGGTCGGGGTTGTTGCGGACCAGGTCACCGTGGCTGATGTCGTTGGTCCAGGTGGCGCCGCTGTTGGCCTTGCCGGCGAAGGGGTTGCTCTCGGTGGCGGCCTGCGGGGTCCACGAACCGTTCAGGCTGGAGGCCGTGAAGGAGCGGAAGTAGCGCTGCTCATTCGCACCCCGCGCCTCGACGATCATGAGGTACTGGTTCTGGCCCTGGACCTTGTAGACCTGCGGCGCCTCGAACAGGTTCTTCACCGTGTCGCTCATGACCGTCGTGTAGGACGAGCCGAAGCTGCCCGGGAAGTTCCCGATCGGCATGCTCGCCCGGTAGATCTTGCCGTTGTCGCCGGCGAAGAACAGGTAGATGTTCTGGTCGTCGGCGATCAAGGTCTGGTCGATCGGGGCGGCCCCGGGGATGCTGCCGGTGAACAGCGGCTGCGGCGCGGACCAGCCGCCCGGGTTGGTGGGGTCGCTCGACGTGCGGTAGACGAAGGGCCATGCACCCCACTGGTACGCCAGCACCCAGATCTTCTTGGGTGCGAAGTAGAACAGCGTGGGCGCCACCGCGGACTGGCTCATCCCGGTCTGGCCGGCCGACGCCATGTCCGACCAGTTCGTGAAGGGCCTGAACATCATCGAGCCGTACGACGACCCCGACACGTTCGACGCGTAGACCAGGTGCTTGCCGTTGTACGTCACGTTGGTGAAGTCCTTCAGCGAGACCCACCCGTTCGCCGGCTGCGCCAGCGCACCCGTCGACGTCCACCGGTACGCCGACGGCAGAGAACACGTGCCGTCCCCCGGCGGGGTCGTCCCGGACAGGCCGGTCCACTTCTGGTTGCTGCCCCCGTTGCACGTCCAGATCTGCGCCGCTGTGCCGTTGGCCGTACCGGAGCCCGTAACCTCCAGGCACAGCCCGGACTCCACGCCGACGACAGTGCCGTCGGAGTTCACCCGCCACTGCTGGTTCGCACCGCCGGAGCAGGTCCAGATCTGCACCCGGGTACCGGCCGCGGTGGCGTGGCCCGGAACATCCAGGCACTTGTTGCCGTACACGGTGAGCTGGTTGCTGTCCGTCAACGTCCACTGCTGGTTGGTCCCGCCCCAGCAGTCATAGATCTGCAGATACGTGCCGTCGGTCTGGCTGGCGCCCGGCACATCGAGACACCGGCCGGAACCAACACCGCGCAAGGCGCCGCTGGAAGCCGCCTGAGCCGGGGCGGCGACGAGCATCGCCGCCAACGCGGCCAGGGCCGCAACCACGGCGGCGAGCACCACTGACGGATGCCTGCGGCTGGAACTTCCTCTGCGCATGGATACTCCCTAGACCCTGAGTAGGCGGTTCCGGTTGGCCTCGTCAGAGGCTGGCCGGACTGTAGGCGGGGTGCGCTGTGCAGCAGTCCGCGAGCACCACGGCGGACTGGGGCAGTTGATGAGTCCATGACATATGAAACCGTGACAATTGCATCCGCTACATACACATGCGGCATGGCCCTTGCGATTCCGACTTCAGGCGGGTGCTGCCCGGCCTGGCCTTACTGTGCGATCGAGCGGCCCGAAGTGTTCGTTATATCGAACAAAGGTCGAACCATCGAGCAACCCGATGATAGAGAACCGGTGAACGCCGTCAACACCTCTCGCATGTATCGCCTCAAACGCCGAAACATTCGCACCACCACGCGCCGACCAGCGCACGCCATACCGTCAAATGGCTGGCTCATAAGCGACTTGACCCCAGAAGGGAGCGATGTGCGGACGGTGTCGACACTCGGTCGACCCTGCCTCCAGCGTCCCTGACAACGAAATCCGCACGCCGCCGACGCCAGCACCGGGGCCGCCGTCCGCTTACCGGTTGACCGAAAGTTTCGTCCAACAATCGGAAATTACTTCGGCCGGAAGTATTGACGATCCACGGTCACACCTCAATCATCCCTGTCTGAGAAAGCGGCCCTGGTTCGAGATTCCGGGCTGTATCGGCCTGGGCAATCCATGTTGCACGGCAGGTCAGCGACCAGCTGCACGGCAGACCCGCGCACCACATCACCTGCGCCACCCCGTTCCGTTCCGGTGAGGTTCGCACCAGCGCATCCTGGCTCTTCCCGCAGTTGGAGAGGCATGCGACGCCGTGTGACGGTCCCCCGGCTGAGCCGCGCTGGAGTACCCCATGCCTGTGTCGAGACGTGGAACACGCCCGCCGCCCGCCGCCCGCCGCCCGCCGCCCGCCGCCCGCCGCCCGCCGCCCGCCGTACGTCGCCCGACGGCCGACCGGGTGCGGCGCCCGTGCCGTTGGCGTCATCCCGGCCCCAATGACTGCGGTGTCCGGTGATTCCGTCCTGCCCGGGCTCCGACCTGCCCCGTCCGTCTGCCGGCCGGGGCCGGACGACGCAATCCCCTGCGCTTCAGTCGATCAGCGATTTCTACCTCGGAGGCACAGTCATGGGCTCGTATGCCCTTCCCAGATCCGTTACCCGCCGGAAGATCCGCAGCCTGCTGCTGACGCTGGTCGTCGGCGTCCTCGGTGCGGTCACCGCACTGGCCGCACCGCCGACCGCACACGCCGCCGAGAACACGCTTGGCGCCGCGGCGGCACAGAGCGGCCGCTACTTCGGCACCGCCATCGCCTCCGGCAGGCTGGGCGACTCGGCGTACACGACGATCGCAAGCCGTGAGTTCAACATGGTGACGGCCGAGAACGAGATGAAGATCGACGCCACCGAACCACAGCGGGGCCAGTTCAACTTCAGCGCCGGCGACCGCGTCTACAACTGGGCGGTGCAGAACGGCAAGCGGGTGCGTGGCCACACACTGGCCTGGTACGCCCAGCAGCCCGGCTGGATGCAGAGCCTCAGCGGCAGCTCACTGCGCCAAGCGATGATCGACCACATCAACGGCGTCATGGGCCACTACAAGGGCAAGATCGCCCAGTGGGACGTCGTGAACGAGGCCTTCGCCGACGGCAATTCGGGAGGTCGGCGGGACTCCAACCTGCAACGCACGGGCAACGACTGGATCGAGGTCGCCTTCCGCACCGCGCGCGCCGCCGACCCGGCGGCCAAGCTCTGCTACAACGACTACAACATCGAGAACTGGACCTGGGCCAAGACCCAGGCCGTGTACGCCATGGTCCGGGACTTCAAGCAGCGCGGCGTGCCGATCGACTGCGTCGGGTTCCAGTCGCACTTCAACAGCGGCAGCCCCTACAACAGCAACTTCCGCACCACCCTGCAGAATTTCGCCGCCCTCGGCGTCGACGTGGCCATCACCGAACTCGACATACAGGGCGCCTCGGCCTCGACCTACGCCAACGTGACCAACGACTGCCTGGCCGTCCCGCGCTGCCTCGGCATCACCGTCTGGGGTGTGCGCGACACCGACTCCTGGCGATCGGGGGACACGCCGCTGCTGTTCAACGGCGACGGCAGCAAGAAGCCTGCCTACACCGCCGTCCTCAACGCACTCAACGGCGGCGGCTCCACGACGCCCCCTGCGGATGGCGGACAGATCAAGGGCGTCGGTTCGGGCCGTTGCCTGGACGTGCCCGGAGCCGGCACCACCGACGGCACACAGCTCCAGCTGTGGGACTGCCACAGCGGCACCAACCAGCAGTGGACGTACACCGACGCCGGCGAGCTCAGGGTCTACGGCAACAAATGCCTTGACGCCGCCGGCACAGGCAACGGTTCCAAAGTCCAGATCTACAGCTGCTGGGGCGGCGACAACCAGAAATGGCGCCTCAACTCCGACGGATCCATCGTCGGCGTCCAGTCCGGCCTCTGCCTCGACGCCGTCTCGGGCGGCACCGCCAACGGCACCCTGATCCAGCTCTACTCCTGCTCGAACGGCAACAACCAACGCTGGACCCGTACCTGAGGGGGCCTGCCACAAACGAAGGGGTGAAGCCGTGACAGCCCACGGTGCGGCTTCTCCCGCCCCTCCGCAAGGACATCGTTGACGGTCCCAGGTCGCCGCCGTGGTGGCGGCGACCTCGCGATCGGGATGCTCGCCGCGGTGCATCCGGCGCCCGCCGAGGCGGCGAGGGCGAACACCGTGGCCGAGAGTCCGTCCTGCTCAGGGCTGAGCAGACTGCGGCAACCAGCTCACCCGGGGATCCGCCCTCGCTCGCTTCGGACACCGGCTCGCACTCGGCTGCCGCCATCCCAGAGTGCGGGTGCGCGTCGCCTTTCCCCGACAGGACGTGCCAGCCGGCGATTGACCCGCGCTGTCTGATCCGGGACAACACCGTCACGTTCCGTCAGAATCAGCGTCGAACGAGCGGCAAGACATTTGCCGAACCCGGCCCTCACGGAGTTGAGGCTAAGCGTTCTCGACCCGCGCCCCGCTGCGAAACCGCAGGTGAGACATGCGGCAGGAACCTGCATCATGCTCCACGCGGTGGACCTACGGAAACATGTCGGCACGACCCGCACGCAACCTGGGAAACCAGAAGAACAGCAGGTCAGACGCCCTTTGCTGCGGGCTCAAGAATAGCCACGCACTCCACGTGCGACGTCATCGAGAGCACGTCGACGGCCCTTCTGAGACACGGCGGGCGAAGGCTCTGACTCAAGTCGGAGGCGTGCTCAAGCCGGAGTCGTGCCCCACGCCCGACGAGAGCCCTGCACCTCGGGTAAAGGGCCACCGTCCTCCGAGCCGTCACACGCACCACGGCTTACGGCAGGCGCCAGTCCACCGGCTGCGCGCCCTGCTGGATCAGCAGGTCGTTGGCCCGGCTGAACGGGCGCGAGCCGAAGAAACCGCGATCCGCCGACATCGGTGACGGGTGGGCGGACTCGATCGCAGGGAGATCCCCCAGCAGCGGGCGCAGATTGCGCGCGTCACGCCCCCACAGGACGGACACCAGAGGTTTACCCCGCGCGGCCAGCGCACGGATCGCCTGCTCGGTGACCTCCTCCCAGCCCTGCCCGCGGTGCGCACCCGGCTTGCGCGGGGCTGTCGTCAACGCCCTGTTGAGCAACAGCACACCCTGCTGCGTCCACGGCGTCAGATCGCCGTTCGACGGCCTGGGCAGCCCCAGGTCGGTGTGCATCTCCCGGAAGATGTTCTCCAGACTGCCCGGCAGCGAACGCACCTCCGGCGAGACCGCGAAACTCAACCCGATGGCCATCCCCGGCGTGGGATAGGGATCCTGGCCGACAATCAGGACGCGAACATCATCGAACGGCTGCTGGAAGGCCCTCAGGACATTCGCCCCGGACGGCAGGTAGGTCCGGCCGGCCGCTATCTCGGCCCGGAGGAAGTCCCCCATCGCAGCGATACGTTCGGCTGCAGGCTCAAGGGCCTTCGCCCAGCCTGCTTCAACAAGTTCATGCAAGGGTCGTGGTGCCACAGCGCGTCACCCTACTTGCACACACCGGGGTCTCGCACAAACCCAGAAGCCCCTCACGCGCAGACGCCGTCCCCGGCGCTACTCTTCCTCCTCGTCAAGGTCATCGAGCCGGTCCAGCAGATCGCGCAGCCGGTCACCGGGAAGGAGGGGAGCCCCTTGCATCCAGTGATCAGGCCACTCCGTCATGGTCGTCGCGCCTTGCCAGCCTCTCGTCGCCGATACCCGGATCTCGGAACTTCGGCACACGCGGTGGGCCTGTCGTTCTCGGTCGCGCCCGAGGTACGCCCGCTGCCGCCGAACCTGGTCAAAATCTTCCGCGAGCCGAACACCGACCTGGGGCTGCAGCCGTCCAACGGTGACCTCACTCCCTGGACCGAGCAGGGCGTGCTGCTGCTCAACAGGGCGCTGACCACGGCTCCGCGGCGCCCGGGCGCCCACCGCGCCAAGGGCTGGGAGAAGGTCACCGAACAGGCGATCCGGTCTCTGTCGGCGCACGGCAAGCCGCTGGTGTCCGTCCTGTGGGGCCGGGACGCCCGCGATCTGCGTCCGCCGCTGGGCAGTCTGCCGGCGGTGGAGTCCGCGCATCCCTCACCGATCTCGGCCGGCCGCGGCTTCTTCGGCTCGCGCCCGTTCAGCCGGGCCAACGACCTGCTGATCCAGCAGGGCGGACAGCCGGTGGACTGGCGGCTGCCGTGACCGTCCCCGGTTATCTGGCGGTGGACTCCGGAGGCTCCGGTCTCCGGGTCGCCGTAGGCACGCCGGGCCGGGCGCCCGCCGCACAGCGGGAGTCGCGGGAGCCGGTCCGCACCGGTGGGCGGGGCATCGATCCCGCCCATCTGATGGCCCAACTCGTCCCGCTGGCCCGCGCGTGCGCAGCGGAGGCCGCAGTGGAGGGGCTGGACACGGCCGTCGTCGGCGCCGCCGGGTTCGCCACCCTGGGCGACGCCCTGCGTGCCGAACTGCCGGGCGCCCTGGCCCGGGAACTGGGGGTACGGCACGTGGCGCTCGCCGCCGACGCCGTCACCGCCTTCGTCGGCGCCCTCGGCCCACGTCCGGGCGCGGTCCTCGCCGCCGGTACCGGGCTGATCGCGGTCGGCACCGACCTCACGGCCTGGCGCCGGGCCGACGGCTGGGGCCATCTGCTCGGCGACTGCGGCAGCGGCGCCTGGATCGGGCGGGCCGGCCTGGAGGCGGCGCTGCGCGCCCACGACGGCCGGGACGGCGGCTCCGCACCGCTGCTGGCCTGCGCGCAGGAGCAGTTCGGCCCGGTGCGCGGACTGCCGGGGCAGCTCTACCCGCGCTCCGACCGGCCCGCCGTACTGGCCTCCTTCGCCCCCCGGGTGGCCACGTGCGCCGCGCACGACCCGGTCGCCGCGGGCATCCTGCGCGCCGCGGCCCGGCACATGGCCGAGTCCGTCGCGGCCGTGTGCCCGGCGGACGGGGAGCCTCGAGTGGCGCTCACGGGCGGGCTGTTCCGGCTGGGCGAGCCACTGCTCACGCCCCTGCGGGAGGAGTTGGCGAGCAGGCTGCCGCACGCCCGGCAGGTGCCGGCCGAGGGCGACCCCCTGTACGGCTCGGTACGGATCGCGGGCGACCTCGCGGCCGGTGGGCTCACCCTGCCGGGTGAACCGACCATGCTCTACGTGGTCCCCGCGCAGGGCGGCTGAGTCTCCGCCAAAAGCTGATTGTTCCCCCTTGTGGTCACTTTGTCAGCCCATGTTCCCGGCACGTGCCCGCAACACGTGTCGGCCGCCCGTAACTCATCAGACAAAACCGGACGGATACCGCTCACCTGCACCCTCCCCGAACGGAGTAGCCCCGGAAGCCAGTAACATGCGGCGCCATGAGCACCCCCACTGGGCCCGAGTCCGGCCTGCCAGTACGAATGCCGCGACCCCGCCAGCCCGGACGGCACCGCCGGCCGGAACCGCTGGTGGCTCCCGAGGGTGCGCCCGCGCTCGCCCTTGCGGTGCCCGGTGCGCCCAGCGCCGCCACGCGCGCGCTCGCCGAGGAGGTCGTGAGCATCGCCCGCTCCGAGCTGCCCGGCCTGGACGCCCGGATCGGGTACCTGGACGGGGACGACGCCGAGTTCCCCACGCTGCGGTCCGTTCTGGTGCGCGCGGCCGAGGAGCGCACGGCCCGTTACGAGCAGGCCGTCGCCGCCGGGGTCGAAGGGGTCAAGGAGCCCGACGGCCCGGTCGCCGTCGTCGTCCCGCTGCTGGCCGGTCCCGACAGCTCCCTGATGCGGCAGATCCGCCAGTCCGTGATGGACAGCCGGGTCGCCGCCGATCTGACCGACGTGCTCGGCCCGCACCCGCTGCTCGCCGAGGCACTGCACGTGCGGCTGTCGGAGGCCGGGCTGGCCCGCGCCGACCGGGCGCGCCTGTTCACCGTGGCCACCGCCGCCGACGGCATCATCCTGGCGTCCGTGGGCGGCGAGGAGGCCGTGCAGGCGGCCGGGATCACCGGCATGCTGCTCGCCGCGCGCCTCGCCGTGCCGGTGATGGCGGCGGCCCTGGACCAGGAGGGCTCGATCTCCTCCGTCGCCGAGCAGCTGCGTTCCTCGGGCTCGCAGCAGCTGGCCCTGGCGCCGTACCTGATCGGCCCGGAGATCGACCCGGCGCTGCTGGCGGCGGCCGCCGAGGAGGCGGGCTGCGCCACGGCCGAGGCGCTCGGCGCGTACCCGGCGATCGGCAAGCTCGCCCTCGCCAAGTACACGACGACGCTGGGCATCGCCCCGCAGCAGCCGCAGGGCATGCCGGTCCGCTGACCTGCGCCGACAGCCGACCCTCCTCGGCACCCGTATGACACAGGGCCCGCTCCCCCGCCCGGGAGCGGGCCCTCGCCGTGCCGGACACCCAGTTCTCGCGGGTGCTCAGCCACTCAGCTGCTCAGCCACTCAGCTGCTCAGCTGCTCAGCTGCTCAGCTGCTCAGCCGAAAACGACGCAGGAGGCCGCGGGGACCCGCACGGAGCCCTCGTAGCAGGGCAGCCCCGTCACCTCGTCCACGGCGAACCACGCCACGTCGCCGGAGCGCTCGTTGGCGGCGTAGAGGAAGCCGTCGTGCTCGGCGAGCGCCCGCGGCCAGTGCCCGCCGCAGGGCGCCGTGCCGATCAGCCGGAGCTCCTCGCCCTCGACGGCGAGGATGGACAGGACGTCCTCGCCGCGGGTCGCGGTCCACACGAAACGGCCGTCGGGCGAGACCACGATCCCGGACGGATAGGCGTCGCCGGCCGGGGCGCCGGGCAGCACGGGGACCTCGGCCAGCGGCTTGAGGGAGCCGGCCTCGGCGTCCCAGCGGCACACGGTCACCGTGGGGGTGAGTTCGTTGACGACGTAGGCGTGCGCGCCGTCCGGATGGAAGGCCAGATGGCGGGGGCCGGAGCCGGGGCGCAGGGCGAACTCGCGGTGCAGGGCGGGAACGCCGTCCTCGAGGGTGCAGATCCGCACCGAGTCCGTGCCGAGGTCGACGCTGACGGCCCATCTGCCGGTCGGGTCGGGCTGCACCTGGTGGGCGTGCGGACCGCGCTGGCGCCGGTCGTGCGGGCCGGAGCCGGTGTGCTGGAGCCGCCCGGAGGGCTTGGCGGCGAGAGCGCCGTCCGGACGCACGGGTACGGCGGTGATGCTGCCGCAGCCGTAGTTCGCGGTCAGCACATGCCCGGCGTACAGGCCGAGGTGGGTCGGTCCGCTGCCGTCGACGCGCACGGGCGGCCCGGCGAGTTCCGGCCGGTCGCCTTCGACCCGGTAGGCGGCGACGGTGCCCTCGGCCGTCTCGCTGACGGTGTACAGCGTGGCCCCGTCCGGCGACAGGAGCAGGTAGGAGGGGTCGGGTAAGTCGTTCACCGCGGTGCCGAGCAGGAGGCGGCCGCCCTCCGGCGCGACCGCGGCGGTCACGAGCCCGGGGCCGCCCGCTGCCGTGAACGAGCCGATGAAGGCCCGGCACCTGCCGGGCCTGCCGTCGTGTGCCACCGCTGTCCCCTTTCGGTCGAGCCCGTCCGGGGCCGACGGTAGCAGCCGATCATGGCCGGTCTAGACCAAGCGCCGGGGGTTGTCGGCGGTTCTTTTCCACATGGGCCGTGTCATTGCCGTTCCCGTGCGGTCCGCCTGCCGGCCGCGGAGCCGTGCGTGCCCATCGGCGGTGTGTCGTCACCGCCCGGCCTGGTGCCACCGCATCGGGCCCGTGTCCATGCCTTGTGGGCCCACCTGTGACCGCGGGGGCCATGTCCGCGCCTTGCGCGCCCGCGTCCGTGCCTCCCGGCCCGCGTCCATGGCCCCGGGGGTTGTCGGCGGTTCTTTTCCACATGGGCCGTGTCATTGCCGTTCCCGTGCGGTCCGCCTGCCGGCCGCGGAGCCGTGCGTGCCCATCGGCGGTGTGTCGTCACCGCCCGGCCTGGTGCCACCGCATCGGGCCCGTGTCCATGCCTTGTGGGCCCACCTGTGACCGCGGGGGCCATGTCCGCGCCTTGCGCGCCCGCGTCCGTGCCTCCCGGCCCGCGTCCATGGCCCCGGGGGTTGTCGGCGGTTCTTTTCCACATGGGCCGTGTCATTGCCGTTCCCGTGCGGTCCGCCTGCCGGCCGCGGAGCCGTGCGTGCCCATCGGCGGTGTGTCGTCACCGCCCGGCCTGGTGCCACCGCATCGGGCCCGCGTCCATGCCTTGTGGGCCCACCTGTGACCGCGGGGGCCATGTCCGCGCCTTGCTCGCCCGCGTCCGTGCCTCCCGGCCCGCGTCCATGGCCCGCGCGGCCTGTGTCCGTCCCTCGCGATATCGCCGCATCCTCGATGCGCCGGGTTCCGGCCCCGCCGGCCGCAACCCGACCTCCCCGCTCAGCCCACGTCATCGGCGGCGCCACAGCCGTGGCCGGCTCAGGCTCCCACCAGCCGCGACCCCGTCGGGGCCCGCAGGGGCTCGGCCAGGTCGGCGAGGGCGCGTTCCAGGCCGTGCAGGTGGGCCAGGGCGGGCTCGGCGGGCGGCTCGGCGGGGCTGCGGACGGACTCCGGCCGGCCCTCGGTGAGCGCCTCGACGGCCGACTCCACGCGCCAGCAGGCCGCGGCCAGACGGGCGTCGTGCGAGGCCTCGGGGTCGGCGGCGACCGCCACCAGGCCACGTACCTCGCGGGCGCAGTCGTCGAGGAGCGCGAGGACCCGGCGGGCGCGCCGTTTGCGGACCGGCATCGGGTTCAGCGGGTGTACCAGCGGGGCCACGGCCAGCCGGACCCGGCCGAGCAGCTGCTCCAGTTCGGCGACGCGGGGCGCCGGGTCGGCGGTCGTGGAGCCGGCGAGGCGAGCCGCGGCCTCGGCCGTACAGGCGTGGACGCAGCGCAGGGCGCGCTGGATCCAGGCGTCCGTGATGGCGTGGGTGGTGACCGGCAGGACGAACAGCACGGCGAGCGCGGCTCCGAGCGCGCCCACACCGGTCTCGGCGAGGCGCAGCGCGAGCAGACCGGGGCTCAGGACGCCGAGGAAGCCGTAGAGCAGTTCGGCGAGCAGGGTCACGCAGAGCATCATCCAGGTGTAGGAGACGGCGGCCGTGTAGAAGATGCCGAAGACGGCGACGGCGACCAGCACGGCCGTCGGGACCGGCGCGCCGCCCACGGGAACGGCGACGAGGAAGCCCAGGCAGATGCCGATGACCGTGCCGAGGACCCGGCGGAAGCCGCGTACCAGGGTCTCGCCACGCGAGGCGGTGTTGACGAAGATCCACCAGGTGGCGCCGACGGCCCAGTACCAGCGCTGCCCCGACACCAGCTGGCCGACGACCAGCGCGAATCCGGCGCCGGCGGTCGCCTGGACGGCCTGCCGCGTGGTCACCCGGGCCAGTCCGCGCCCGGCGGGCGGGGCGGCTACGACGGCCGGGGGCAGCCGGCGCTCGTAGCACCACACGCCGAAGCGCACCACGGCCGCGCTGAGGACGGACAGCAGGACGGCGGCGTACAGCTCGGGCAGCTGCGCCGGGGTGGCGTGCAGGAACTGGGCCACGAAGAAGGTCATGAACGCGAACACGCCGAGGCTGTGCCCGCGCGGACCCCAGCGGCGCGCGTACACCCCGGCGCCGACGACGGCCAGGAAGACGAGGTCGCGGGCGACGGGCACGGCGTGCAGCTCGGCAGCGGCGGCGAGCACCGGCAGGCCCACGGCGGGCAGCAGGGCGGTGGTGACCGCCTGCCCGCGCGCGGTCGGGTCGGTGACGGTGAACAGGGCGAGGAGGGCCGCGAGGCCGCCGGTGACCGCGCCGATGACGGACTGACCGGCGAGGAAGCAGACGACGACCGCGAGGCCGATGCCGAGGACGGCCCGCGCGGCGAAGCGCAACCGCGCCCGCCCCGGGTCCGGAGCCACGAACATCCTCTTCAGCACTGCTGCCCTCCCAAGGAAACCGATGGAAACCGGACGGAACACCGGCACAGAAAAGGCGCCACGGGTCTCCGCAGCGCCATCGACGTGTCCATGAGAGCATCACCGGGGTCACTGGCTCAAGCGGGACCCGAATCGCTGGACCATTGGCCCAGCAAGGCATGTGTGGCCGTGCCGGGCGGAGGACCAACGGTCCAGGTCGGGCGGCACAAGGCGAGGAACGTCCGCTGAGCCATTGGTACAGTCGTCCATCATGGGCGTGGACGAACTCGACACCCGCATTCTGCGACTGCTCCTGGAACAGCCGCGCACGAGCGTGCGCGAGTACGCCCGCATCCTCGGCGTCGCCCGCGGCACGCTGCAGGCCCGGCTGGACCGACTGGAGCGGGACGGCGTGATCACCGGCACCGGGCCGTCCCTCTCCCCCGCCGCCCTGGGCCATCCGGTGCTGGCGTTCGTGCACATCGAGGTCACCCAGGGCCACCTGGACGACGTGGGCGACGCGCTGGCCGCCGTACCGGAGATCGTGGAGGCGTTCTCGATCACGGGCGGTGGCGATCTGCTCGCCCGGGTGGTGGGCCGGGACAACGCCCACCTGGAGGACGTCATCCAGAAGCTGATCAGCCTGCCGGGCGTGGTACGCACGCGTACCGAGGTGGCTCTGCGCGAGCGCGTCCCGCACCGGCTGCTGCCCCTGGTGGAGTCGATCGGCCGGGCGGCGCGCACCTGACGCTTGGCATGCTGGAGCGCATGAGCGATCTCGGCGGCCTCTCGGTCATCTTCGATCTCGACGGAACGCTGGTGGACAGCGAGCCGAACTACTACGAGGCGAGCCGGCAGACCCTGGCCGGGCAGGGCGTCCCGGACTACACATGGGCGGACAACGAGGCGTACGTGGGCATCGGCAACCAGGACGCGACGCGGCTCTGGAAGGAGCGCTACGGCCTGAGCGCTCCGGCCGAGGACCTGCTCGCCGAGCTGAACCGGCGCTACCTGGAGATCGCCCGCACCCGTACGGCGGTGTACCCGGAGATGCGCAAGTTCGTGGAGCTCCTGGCCGCCGACGGAGTACCGATGGCGGTCGCGTCCGGATCCTCCCCGGAGGCGATCGAGGCGATCCTCGCAGGGACGGGCCTGGGCGCCTGCCTGCGCACGGTGGTGTCCGCCGAGGAGGTGCCCCACGGCAAGCCCGCCCCCGATGTGCTGCTGGAGGCGGCCCGGCGCCTCGGCGCGGACCCCGCTGACTGCGTGGTCCTGGAGGACGCGGCACCGGGCGCGGCCGCCGCCCACGCGGCCGGCATGCGCTGCATCGCCGTCCCCTACGTGGCCGCCCAGGCCGACATGCCCGAGTTCGCCACGGCGACCCTGCTGCTGCGCGGCGGCCAGACGGAGTTCACGGCCCAGTCGGCGTACGCCTGGCTCCGGGCCACCGCCCCGTCCCGCTGACCGGCATCGGCACCGGTCAGCCTCGTCATGCGTTGGGCGTTCCTGCCGTGCGCGGGAGGCGGTGGCTGCCTAGCGTGATCACATGACCACAGACCGGGCCGGGCAGGCCCCGCACGACCGGCGCTGGAAAGCGCTCGCAGTCTGTCTGACCGCGGCCTTCATGACCTTGCTGGACACCTCGATCGTGAACGTGGCGCTGCCCTCCCTGGAGCGCGGACTGAATGCCAGTACGGCCGACCTGTCGTGGGTGATGTCCGGCTACGCCCTCACCCTCGGTCTGGCCCTGGTCCCGGCAGGGCGGCTCGGTGACATGCGCGGGCGGCGCCAGACCTTCCTGACCGGGCTCGCGCTGTTCACGCTCGCCTCGGCGGCCTGCGGGCTGTCCACCGGAGCCGCCTGGCTGGTGCTGTTCCGGCTGGTCCAAGGAGCGTCGGCGGGCCTGATCGCGCCACAGACCTCGGCGCTGATCCAGCAGATGTTCCAGGGCGCGGAGCGGGCCCGCGCGTTCGGCATCATGGGCAGCACGATCGGCATCTCCACGGCGGTAGGACCGCTCGCGGGCGGCCTGCTGATCCATGCGGCCGGCGGCCCCGACGGCTGGCGCTGGGTCTTCTACGTCAACCTCCCCATCGGGGTGGCCGCCTTCTGCGCGGCCCTGCGGCTGCTGCCCCGCTCCCCCGGCTCGCCGGGGAAGCGCGAGTTCTTCGACGTGCCGGGCGTCCTGCTCCTCGGCTCCGGTGTGCTCGCGCTGATGCTGCCCCTGGTGCAGGAACAGCAGTGGCACGGACGTCTGAAGTGGGCCCTGCTCCCGGCGGGCGCGGGGCTGCTGGCCGCGTTCTGGGCGTGGGAGCGGCGCCAGGTGCGCCGGGAGCGGGCACCACTGGTCGACCTGCGGCTCTTCTCGCTGCGCTCCTACTCGCTGGGCGCGCTGCTGAGCCTGGTGTACTTCGGCGGCTTCACGACGCTGTTCTTCGTCTACACGCTGTTCCTGCAGAACGGCATGGGCTACGGCGCGCTGGCGGCGGGTCTGTCGTCCATGCCGTTCGCGGCCGGCTCGGCGGCCGGTGCCGCTGCGGGCGGCCGCCTGGTGGTGCGCTTCGGGCGCAAGCTGGTCATCGCCGGGCTGTGCACGGTGGCGGCGGCGATGTGCGGCGTCATCGCGGCCGTGCACTGGGTACCGGGGCGGGGTGTGGCCTGGGCGGCCGCGTTCCCGCTGCTGGTCGCCGGCATCGGCTCCGGCCTGACCATCTCCCCCAACACCACCCTCACCCTGTCCCTCGTGCCCGTACGGCGGGGCGGGGCCGCGGGCGGGGTGCTCCAGACCGCGCAGCGCATCGGCTCGGCCGCCGGTGTCGCCGTGGTGGGCTCGGTGTACTTCGCCCATCTGACCCGCCACGGCAACCCCGCGACCGCGCTCCAGTACGGCCTGCTCACGTCGGTCGGCATCATCCTGCTAGCCCTCTGCCTGGCCCTCGCCGACCTGCGGGAACGCCGGGTCCATGCCCAGTCGGAGCAGATGCGGGAGGCGGCGCGCCAGGAGGCGTGAGGGCAGCCCGGGGGCTGACATGCGGGGGCCGGATCGGCACAGGCCGTGTGGGCAGTTGTGGAGCTCGGCACCGGCGTCGGCGTCGGCACCGGTGGTACGGCATGGCCTGTGACGTCGAGAGCAGTGGCCGCGGGGTATGGGTCGCACGCGGTGTGGCACGGGGTAGATGTGATCGGCACGGGCTGGTCGACACGGGCTGGTCGCCCCCGGCGTGAACCCGAGACCTGCCACGCCGAACCCGCGCCTGCCAGGGCCCCGCACGGTGCGCGGCGCGCCTCTCCGCGCCGGCCCCGGCTGGACCGATCCGCCGTACGCCCGGCCCGCACCGCAAGGCACCGCCGGCATCCGGGATCCAGCGGGGTCGAAGCCGCCGTCCCGCCCTCACGACCTCCGGCGCGGCTTGCCCCGCTTGGGTGTCTGCTTGCCCCCCGCCGTGCGGGCACGCGGGTTGCGGCCGGTCGGCTTCGGCGCCGGCTTCTGCCGGGTGCCGCTCGCCTCCGAGCGCTTCCGTTGCTGCTCGTCCGAAGGCTTGGTGCGGCCGCGGGTGCTGTTGACGGTACGGCCACGGACGATGCCGATGAGGTCCTCCACCAGGTCGGTGGTGGCCTCCTCCGGCCAGCACAGGGCGACGCTCGACTGGGGGGCGTCGGTGACGGGGCGGTAGGTGAGGTCCTTGCGGTGGTAGAGCCGGGCCAGGGACTGAGGGACGACCAGGAGGCCGACGTTCGCGGCCACCAGCTCGATCGCGTCCTCTGTCGTCGCGGGGCGCTCGAAGGCGGGTTCGCCGGGCGGGCTGTCCCAGCCGAAGACGTCGTCCACGGGGTGGAAGAGCACCTCGTCGGCGAGATCGGCCAGGGTCACCTCGTCGGCGGCCGTGATCAGGTGGTCCTTGGGGACGACGACCACGGTGCTCTCGGTGTAGAGAGGGATCGCGCTGAAGAACGTGCGGTCCACCGGGAGCCGTACGAAGCCCGCGTCGGCCTCACCCGTGCGCAGCACCTCGGGCGCCTGGGCGGCGGGGACCTGAACGAGGGTGAGCGGGGTGTCCGGCAGGCGCTCGTTCCAGATCCTCACCCATTTGGCGGGCGTCACTCCGGGTACGTACGCGAGCCGGAACGACGGTGATTCCTCCGAGCCTGTCACCAGGCCAGGTTACCGGCCGTGGCCTGCCCTCCGGTCATCGGCCGTCGCCCGCCCCCCGTCACCGGCCGTTCCCCCGCCCTCCTCACCGGCCGTCGCCCGCCCCCGTCACCGGCCGTGGTCGGCGGCCCGGCACGCGGCCGATACCCTTGACCTCATGAGTTCGCAGCAGAGCACCCAGACGATGAAGCCCGCGACCGCGGCGAAGAAGCTGGGTGTGTACCTCCCCGCCACCCCCGCCTCGTTCCAGGAGGGCGTCGTCACGCGCGCCGAGCTGAACGAGCTGCAGGCGAACCCGCCGGAGTGGCTGAGCGAGCTGCGGCGCAACGGTCCCCACCCGCGTCCGGTGGTCGCGGCGAAGCTCGGTGTGTCCATCGCCGGCCTCGCGCGCGGCGGGGTCACCGAGCCGCTGACCACCGAGCAGATCGAGGCGCTCAAGCAGGAGCGGCCCGAGTGGCTGGAGAAGGAGCGCGCCACCCAGGCCGAGGTCCGCAAGGAGACCGCGCGGATCAAGCAGCAGAAGGCCGAGAAGCAGGAGCGCGCCGCCGGGCGCGGCTGATCCTCCGCGGCTCTCCTGGAGCGGTCTTCTCTGGAGCGCCTCGCCCTCCCAGAACCGTTTTTCCAAGAGGAGGGCCAGGGCGTCGTCGCGCCGGTCCTCGGCGCGGCAGTTGAGGTCGAGGCAGTTGAGGTCGAGGCAGTAGCGGTACGTCTCCACGGCCCGGGCGCGGTCGGAGAGTTCGGCGCCGTCCTGGGCGACGAGTTCGCCGAGCTTGCGGTGGCTGGTGACCATGACGGTGCTGCCGGGACCCGTGGGGATCAGAGCCCGCACCTGGGCGGCCAGGGTGACGTTGTCGTTGAGGACGAGGTTGCGCCGGTCGCGGGAGTGGGTCTCGTACTGCCGCCTCAGTTCCTCGAACCGCTCGGAGACATGTGCATCGCTTCCCTGCAGCGCCCGCAGGGTCGAGGCGAGGGCCTGTGAGGTCTCGGCGGGACCATGGCCGCTCCCACGTCCGACTCGTCGCGCAGGGCGGCATAGTCGACGTAGAAGACGTAGAAGACGTAGAAGAGGCTGGCGGGGAAGTGCTCGCGCCGGTGTCCGCCCAGCGGCGGGCGAGCGCCGTCTTGCCCACCCCGGGCAGCCCGTCGAGGACGACGAGCCGCACTCCGTCGGGCTCGCCGCACAGGCTGTTCATCCGGTCGGCCTCGGCTGGCCGGTTGCTGAACCTGCCGCTGAGGGCGGGCCGTTGGTCGGGCTGAGCGCCGGGTGAGGCCGGTACGGCCGGTGCGGCCGGGCGGACGTCGAAGGCGGTGTCGTACGACGCGTCGCCGCTCTGTCTGGCTGCCTCCAACTCGTCGCGGGCGGTGTCCAGTTCTCCTTCCTCGCCGCGTACCGCCAAGCCCTCTTCACATCGTCCGACGTCAGCCGAAGAAGCTCAGCGGCACCTTGCGGCCGGGGGTGTTGTCCTTGTTGGTGTCCCGGCGAACTCCGCTGAGACGACCCGCAGCACAGACCCGCACTTCGAAGTGGGTCAGGCCGAAGCCCGCAGCGGGCCGGGAAGGCCGGCCTGCAGAAAACGCTCTGCCCGTCGAGGACCTGGAGGACCGGCCGACCAGGCATCGGACAGCCGCGGGGCTCCGCCGGTGGGCCCTCGGGGAGCCGGGTGCGGTCGGCCGGTGCTCATCACCGGCTCCTCCGCCTTCCTGGCTCCCCCATGACCTCGCGCGGCGTTCAGTACTGCTCGGTCTCCATGAAACCCGTGTTGCCGTTGTCGTCCGCATCGAAGGCAGCGGCGGTCGGGTCGAATCCGGGCGGGCTGTCCTTCAGGGCCAGACCCAGGCCGGCCAGCTTCGCCTTGACCTCGTCGATCGACTTCGCACCGAAGTTGCGGATGTCGAGGAGGTCGGCCTCGGAGCGCGCCAGGAGCTCACCCACCGAGTGGACACCCTCCCGCTTGAGGCAGTTGTAGGAGCGGACCGTGAGCTCCAGCTCCTCGATCGGCAGCGCGAGGTCGGCGGCCAGGGCGGCGTCCGTCGGGGACGGGCCCATGTCGATGCCCTCGGCGTCGATGTTCAGCTCGCGGGCGAGACCGAACAGCTCGACCAGCGTCTTGCCGGCCGACGCCATGGCGTCACGCGGACGCATCGCCTGCTTGGTCTCGACGTCGACGATCAGCTTGTCGAAGTCGGTGCGCTGCTCGACACGCGTGGCCTCGACCTTGTACGTGACCTTGAGCACCGGCGAGTAGATGGAGTCGACCGGGACACGGCCGATCTCCTGGCCCACCTGCTTGTTCTGCACGGCGGAGACGTAACCGCGGCCACGCTCGACCGTCAGCTCCATCTCCAGCTTGCCCTTGCCGTTGAGCGTGGCCAGGACGAGGTCGGGGTTGTGCACCTCGACACCGGCCGGGGGCGCGATGTCGGCGGCGGTGACCAGACCCGGGCCCTGCTTGCGCAGATACATCACGACCGGCTCGTCCTGCTCCGAGGAGACGACCAGCTGCTTGATGTTGAGGATCAGGTCGGTGACGTCCTCCTTCACGCCCGGCACGGTGGTGAACTCGTGCAGGACACCGTCGATGCGGATGCTGGTGACAGCAGCGCCGGGGATCGACGACAGGAGCGTACGGCGCAGGGAGTTGCCGAGGGTGTAGCCGAAGCCCGGCTCCAGCGGCTCGATCACGAACCGGGAGCGGAACTCGTCGACGACCTCTTCGGTCAGTGACGGACGCTGAGCGATCAGCACGTGGTATTGCCTCCAGTGTTTGGCGCCCGTTGTGTGACGCCGTGGACACCACGAAGGGTACGGGCGGTTCGGTCGTCAAGGAGGTCGAACCGCCCGAGCCCGTCGGTCTGCCGACCGGTCGGCGGACTCGGCGCATGCCGGAGTGGAGTCCAATGATCAGCCACGCTACTCCGGACGATCTTCGCACAGACCACCGGCTGAGGCGGTCCGCACCCGGCCCGACGTAGTGGCCGACATGCTTGGACGCCAATCAGCTCAACCAGTGACCACACCACTCGGCGGGACGCGATCCGCTGTCGCCCCTCGCATGGCCCGTGCCGCCAGGGGTGTCGCCCGGCTCCGGTGGCAGTGACCGGGTAGACGTCCTGACTGACGGTGAGTCAGGCGAGGCCCCGAGAAACCGCTCCGAGGGCCCCTGCTTCAGCGGTGTGTGCCGTCTCACGCATTCCAAGCGCTACCTAAGTTGTGTGCATCACAGCGGAAATGTCCATTAAGCACCCATGCTCGAAACGGACATCGACGCCCGAAGTGGAGCCTATCTCCAACCTCTTGGGCGCGAACTTTCAAAGTGACCCATGACACAGCACTCGTGACATTCCCGCTTTTTCCTCCGGAAAGGTGCCCCATTATGGCCGCTTACCTCTGTCCTCCTGCCGTGATACACGGCGAGCACGCCGTGAAGACCAGCGAGATCGTGGCGGAGGTGCGCGACCGGCATCCGCACGCTGCGTGGGCGCCGCGGATCGACGGCATCGCGGCCAGCACGGGCATCGAGTCCCGCGGGTGGATGCTGCCGCTGGAGGCCGCCATCGCGCCCGGCAACGGCGGCGGCCTGCGGGGTGTCGGCCTCGGATCGGCCCAAGAGGCGCTGGCCCGCGACGGGTTCACCCAGCAGGACGTGGACCGCATGATCGCCGCACTTGAGGCGATACCCGGTCCGCAGACCGTCCAGGAGCGCACCGCGCCGGCCTGGGAGGCCGTGCAGTCCTACGGCGAGCGTGCGGCGCGCGGAGCCCTGCAGATCGCCGGGCTGGACGCGGCGGACATCGACTGCCTGATCACCAGTAACTCGACCACCCCGGCGCTGCCGGGTCTGGACATCGCCCTGGCCAACAGGCTTCCGCTGCGCAACGACGTGATGCTGCTGCCGGCCACGCAGTGGGCCTGTATCGCGGGGACCCGCTCCCTGGCGCTGGCGGCGGATCTCGTGGCCGCGGACCCCGACCGGGTGGTCCTGGTCGTGATCGCGGAGGCGCTGAGCACGACCTACCAGCCCGCGGACGACACTCTCGAGTCCCTGATCGTCCGGTTGCTGTTCGCGGACACCGCGGTCGCCGCGGTGGTCACGGGCCGCCCGCGGCGCGAGTCGGTGCTGCGGCTGGACACCGCCTGGCACCACACCCTGCCCGGCACCCAAGACCTGCACCGCCTGGAGACGAGGGCGGACGGCACCCACTTCGTGATGGACCGGCGCGGGCCGCGCGCCGTACAGGAGACGGTCACCGCGATGTGGGAGTGGCTGCGCGTCCGTTACCAGGACGACCCCGACTCCTGGCACCCCGACGTGCTGCTGGCCCACCCCGGCGGGACCCGGGTGCTGGAGTACATGGAGCAGACGATGCCCGACGCGTGGCCGTCGGGGCTGCTGGACTACAGCCGGGACAGCTACACCA
This sequence comes from Streptomyces barringtoniae, assembly GCF_020819595.1. Classification (GTDB taxonomy): domain Bacteria; phylum Actinomycetota; class Actinomycetes; order Streptomycetales; family Streptomycetaceae; genus Streptomyces; species Streptomyces barringtoniae. The sequence goes on along the minus strand of NZ_JAJHNP010000002.1, from coordinate 285,988 downwards.
GCGGCAACCGCGGAGGCGCCGCCGTGTTCGACATCATGCGGCGGGCGCACGACGCCGGGCAGAAGTCGGGCAGTCGCGCCGTCCTGTACGCGGCGGCACCGGGCCTCACCGCCACCGCCCTGGAAGGCGAGTGGCTGTAGCGAGTGGCTGTAGTACGAGCCCGCCCCACCCGCACCGGCAAACGGGCCGTCCGCACCACCGGTCGCGCCACCGGTACCGCTGAGGACACCGTCCGTAGCGTCGGTGGCGCCGGGTGACGCGTACGCCGCCCGTACCCTCGCCGCGCTCCCATACGCCGGCCCCACCCCGGCCTCGCGGCCGCGTCACCTGCGTCGGCCGCACCCCGCCGGCGGCCGCGTCACCTCGCGACTTCCGCCCAGACGACCTTGCCGGTGTCCGTCCACCGCACCCCCCACCGGGTGGTGAGCCTGTGCACGATGTGCAGGCCACGACCGCCGTCGTCGAGCAGGCCTCCCCCGCTCAGACGCGGCCTGCCGTTGCCGGTGTCGCCCACCTCGCACAGCAGGCCGTGACCGGCCCTGATCAGCCGTACCGTGATGGGACCGGTGGCGAAGCGCACCGCGTTCGTGACCAGCTCGCTGACCAGCAGCAATGTGTTGTCCCGGATGTCGTCCCTGGTGCGCCATTGCCCCAGCAGCGCGGAGACCTGCTGTCGGGCACGGGCGGGCGCGTCGTCGCGGGCGGGCAGCCGCCAGGTCGCGGTGTCCCCCTTGCGGTAGCCGATCATCCGCGCGAGCAGCAGCGTCACGTCGTCGCGCTGGTGCACGGGTGCCAGCGCGGAGACGACGTGCCGTGCGGCCTGCTGCAGGGCGTCCCAGGGGTGCACCCTGGACACGGCGTCCGCCAGCCTGCCGATGCCCTCGTCGATCGACACGGCCGGATCCTCCACCAGGCCGTCGGTGTAGAGGGCGAGCAGGGAGCCCGGGGGCGCGGCGAACGTGTGTACGTCGAACGGCTCCCGCAGCGCGAACTCGGCGCCCAGACCGGGATGAGGGCGGACCGCGAGCGGGCCTGCGCGCCCGTCGGGGGAGACCAGGACCGGGGGGAGGTGGCCGGCGCTGGACAGCGCCACGCGGTGGCTGACCGGGTCGTAGAGGGCGATGCAGCAGGTCGAGCCGAGGGCGCTGTAGCCGGCCGCCAGCCCGGACTCCGCGTCGTCCAGCAGCGTCACGGTCTCGTCCAGGTGCTCCAGTACCTCGTCGGGCGCGAGCCCCGCGGACAGCAGCGCGCGGGCCTCCATGCTCAGCTGGCCCATGGTCGCCGCGGCTCCCAGGCCGTGCCCGACCACGTCACCGACCACCAGCGCGGTACGGCCGTCCGGGAGCGGAAAGCTGTTCACCCAGTCGCCGCCGACGCCCGCGCTGTCCGGTGTGGCCGGCTGGTAGACGCTGGCGATCTCGATGGTGTCGCCGCCGGTCCGCGGCAGCAGCCGGCGCTGCAATGCCAGCACCTGCTTGTGCTCGCGCTGGTGCTGACGGGCCAGGTCGACGTGATGGGCGGTCCTGGCAACCAGTTCCTGCAGGTCGAACAGCTCGCTGTCGCGGAAGGGGCAGCCCGCCCGCCGCCAGACCTCCGCCACGCCCAGCACGACGGGCGGCGTGCCGTCCAGGACCAGCGGTATGCACGCCACACCCGCCGACCGGTCACCGGGCACCAGGGCACGCATCACCCGCGGACTGCCGAGCACCCGCTCGAGCGCCTCCCGGTCGGGTATGACGATGGCCTGCGGGGCGTCGTCCCGCCGTACCGCCTGGGCCAGCAGGCGGCTCGCGTCGCTGGGAAGATCGTCGCCCGGAGTCACGTAGCCCTCGGGCCACGCCCGGTCCGGCACCAGGGCCGCCCGACGTAGCCGGATGCGCCCCTGCGCCTGCCCGGTGACTCCCTCGCCCGTCCACACGGCGAAGTCGAGGTCGACGGCGGCCACGTCTCCCCAAGCCAGCAGGGACTGCGCCAGCGACTGTGCGGTCTCGCCGATGTCCAGCGAGGTGCCGATCGCGGTCTCGGCGGCGTACAGGTGCAGCCTCCTGGCCATGGCGATCAGGGAGACGGTCAGGCCTTCCTGAGGAGCCGCGGCGGGCAGGATGCTCAGCGAGACCACCAGCTCCGACCCGTCGCCGCGCCGCAGGCGCTGGATGCGGGCGACGTGCGCCTCACCGGTCTCCAGGACCTGCCGCAACCGCCGTGTGACCGTCGGTACGTCCCCGGGGGGCAGCAGATCGACGAAAGGGCTCCCGGCCTCCGCGTCCAGACCCGCGAACACGGGGGCGGCCAGATTGCAGCGGGTGATTCTCAGATCCCTGTCCAGGTTGACCACGCCGAGAATCTGATCCTGACCGCCGGCTGCCGGGTTGTCGGGTACGGGTTGGCGGGTGGTGCGCTCGGTGCGCTCGCCCTGCGCGCCGGCAGGACCGGCGGCCGCTGCCGCTCCGCCGCGCGGGATGTAGCGCCCCAGGGCGCTGCTGACCAGGTCGAACGGCGAAGAGGACGAGGGGGAGGGTGTGGAGTCCATGCGGCTCTCTCAGCAATCCCCGGCGCAGCGCCGAGGCCGTACTCGGACCCGTGCGACGGGGCCCCGAGATCCCCGACGGCACACCTCATTGAATAACACCGGGGGTCGCTTCGCCCACACCGGCCCACGCGGACGGTAGCGGACAGTGGGGGAATGTTGCGCCCGGTGGTGCCGTCGTCGATCACGATCAGCGGGATACGACCGGGTCGGGCGAGTTCCTCACTCAGGCGGCCGGCCCGGTGGGCATCGGCGACGCGAGCCCGCACCTGGCGGTCGGCGTTGTCCCGGTGCGTGTCTGGTCCAGTGGTACACGCGGCCGAGGAGCCAGCCGGGCGTCGGCCGGACCGCCCTGCTGGCGGCCGGTGACGCCGGCTCCCCGGTGCCGTGTCTGTACAGATCACAGGGGAGTGGCGCGGACGCGCCGAGCGCCGAGGCCCGGCACGTGTGATGCGGGCGCAGCAGCCACCCGAGATCGGAGACGCCGTCACTGCCGGGACCCGCCACAGGGTGCGGCCTCCTCAGCGGCGTCCGCCCAGACGGCTTGCAGGTCCTCGCGGCGGAGATGGGACCCAGCGCGCCGCGATCGCTCGCATCGCGGACGCGGTCGGAGCCGGGCCGCCCCGACCGTCGTCGCCGAGAAGATCTTCAACCCGGTCGTACCTCGGCCATCCGAGGACCAGCCGCCGACCCGGTGAGGAACCGAGCCGGCCACCCCGCGTACGCCTCCTCGGCCGAAGGACGACACTGCCGGAGTGCTCGACGCACGGCCTATAGCGCTGAGTTATGGATTTCTGACGTCTCCCCGATGGTACGGGGATGGCCGAATACTCGTTCTTACGTAAACCGGGTACCGAGATGTACGGCCGACGCCCCATGGCGCTGCGGTCGTTCGAGCCCTGACCGCTCCTGCGACCGAGTGACAGCTTTCCCCATGCGAGTTGTGCGCCACCCTCACCAACCCACACAGCCGGGTGCCGGTCGCATTTCGACGCTGTCCCGGTCCCCGGTCCCCGTCGCCTGTCTCCGGAGGCACCATGCGCTCTCCAGCCACAACGAGACGCACATCCCACGCAGCATCACTCGTGATCGTCCTGTCCGCCCTGCTCACCCTGATCATCGGCCCCGCCCACCCCGCCCACGCGTACAACGGGAGCTCCTCGGCGTGTGCTCTCCAGGGAACGACCGGATACACCGACGAGGGACAACAGACCGACTACACACGGTTCCAGAACCCGGTCGGCACCAAGCACGTGGCCGTGATCTACGTGGACTTCCCCGACGCCGCCGGCACCGCTCTGCCCCTGACCCCCTACTACAACCAGTTGTCGGGCGCCGCCAACTGGATGTGGAACGCCTCCCACGGCAAGACATGGCTCGACCTGAAAGCCCCGTACGGCAACTGGGTCCGCATGCCGAAGAACTCCACCGACTACGACTGGGAACGCGGATTCTCCTGGACCACGCACCAGACCTATGTGAAAGACGCCCTCACCGGTGCCGCCGCTGCCGGCGTCGACCTGTCCCAGTACGACATGTTCTACATCGTGCCGACCGGCACTGCGGCTGCGATCGGTCACTCCCCCACCTTCGTACAGGACCCGGCCCAGCCGACCCAGGTGTGGAACGGGGCGACCCAGAGCTGGGTGACGATCCACTGGGCGGTGACCTTCGGCCAGGACATGTGGACCTGGGGCTACAAGGTCGCCGACCATGAGACCAGCCACACCTTCGGCCTGCCGGACCTCTACGCGTTCAGCGGCGATCAGAACCAGTACGTCGGCGGCTGGGACCTCATGGGCCTGATCTCGGGTCCGGCGCCGCAGTACCTCGGCTGGGAGGCGTGGAAGTTCGGCTGGATCACCGACTCCCAGGTCTCCTGCCTGTCTGTGGCGAACACGTACTCCACGACCCTGAACGGGGTGGAATACGGAGGCAGCGGCTACAAACTGGCGGTGATCAAGACCAGCGACACCACCGCCTACGTCGCCGAGTCCCGCAGGGCCGCGGGCAACGACTCCGGCGCCTGTGCCACCGGTGTCGTCATCTACAAGGTCGACACCTCGACCGCCACCGGCAGTGGGCCGATCCGGGTGGTCGCCAACCCCGATGCCGCCGCCCCCACCGGGAACTGCACCACGCTGGACATGCAGACCTGGAAGCCCGGCCAGTGGTTCGAGGACGGCACCGCCCGTATCCGGATCCACGTCAACAGCTCCGACGCGTACGACGACACCGTCTGGACCTACAAGTGGTGACCGCATAGCGCGAGATGCCCACGATCGATGGCGGTGTGGTCTGCGCATCATGCGCCGGCCACACCGCCCGTGTGTGTCTTCGGCTCGTATCGGCAGCGCTTCATGCCCCCGGGAGCAGCGTCCATAACCCGATGTTCTGGGGATCCGGGAGCTGGCCGTGTGGGCCTGGTCACGTACACCCTTGGCGCACGGCCACAGTGAAATGTCACATCACATAGGAGTCACCGTGAGAGCACGACGTTCCGGGATGGTCATGGCTGCCGCCCTCGGACTCGTCACCGTCGCCGGCTGCGGGGGAGCCGACGGCGGCGACGGGCAGGGCGCGTCAGCAAGTAAGGGGGGCACGCTTCACGTGCTCTCCAGCCTCGACCTGGAGCACCTCGATCCCGCCCGCAACTACGTCACGTCCTCCGAGGACGTGGGCCGCCTCATCTACCGGACGCTGACGACGTACGCGGCGGCACCAGGGCCTTCCGGGGGAAAGATCGTGCCGGATCTGGCAACGGACACCGGCCGCCCGAGCGATGGGGCCCGCACCTGGACCTTCACCCTCAAGGCGGGGGTGAAGTTCGAGGACGGCCGGCCCATCGCAAGCCGGGACATCAAGTACGGGGTCGAGCGGAGCTTCGCCGCGGAACTCCCCGAAGGGCCGCCGTACGCACGCATGTGGCTTGCAGGGGCGCGGAGTTACAAGGGCCCCTACAAGAACAAGCACGGGCTCGCCTCGATCGAGACCCCGGACGACCGGACGATCGTCTTCAAGCTCAACCGTCCGGTGGCCGACTTCGGTTCCGCGGTGTCGCTGCCGATCTTCGCCCCGGTTCCGCAGGACAAGGACACCGGGGTCCGCTACGACAGCAGGCCCTTCTCCTCCGGCCCCTACAAGATCGGGGACTTCGAACCCAAGAAGCAGCTCACGCTGGTCCGCAACACCCACTGGAGCCCTGCCACCGACACCGTGCGCAAGGGGCTGCCGGACAAGGTCGTGATCGATCTCAACCTCGACCCGGCCGTCGTCGACCAGCGGCTCATCGCCGCCCAGGGGCAGGACGCGGACGCCGTCGCCTTCGAGCCGGTCGGCCCGGCCTCGGTCGGGCCGGTGATGGCCAACCCCGCAGTGCGCAAGCGACTGGTCACCGGTGAGTCGATCAACACGCGGTACCTGAGCATCAACACCCGGCACAAGCCGCTCGACGACGTCCGGGTGCGGCGGGCGATCGCCTACGCGCTGGACAAGGACGCACTGCGCACGGCCCGGGGCGGACCGATAGCCGGCCAACTGGCCACCACCCTGCTGCCGCCGTCCCTGCCCGGTGCCGTCACCGACGATCCCTTCCCCAGCCCGGGCGGCAAGGGCGATCCGGCCAAGGCGAAGGCGCTGCTCGCCCAGGCAGGCCACGCCTCGGGCCTCAGCCTCACGCTCGACGCCCCGGCCACCGCCGGCGGACAGGCGCAGGGCGAGGCCGTGCAGGCATCCCTGGACAAGGCCGGGATCAAGGTGAAGATCAACGCGATCAGCTCGTCGGCGTTCTACAGCACCGTGGGCAACACCGCCCAGGAGCACGACCTGGTGATCGATGGCTGGACACCCGACTGGCCCGGCGCCTCCACCTACCTGCCCCTCGTTTTCGACGGCCGGCTGATCACCCCCGAGGGCAACAACAACCACGCCCAGTACGGCTCCGCCAACGTCAACGCCCGTATCGACGCGATCGCCCGGATGAAGGACCCGGCGGCCGCCGCGACCGCCTACGGCTCACTCGCCCAGCAGATCATGCGTGACGCCCCGGTCGTGCCGTTCCTGTGGGACAAGGCGGCGGTCCTGGTCGGCCCTCATGTCACGGGCGCCTACGGGCACATCGCCTACGTCGGCCGCCTGGACCTGGTCTCCCTGGGGCTGCGCAAGTGACCGCCACCCTCCCCGCCCCCGTGCCGTCCTCGGACACGCCACCTCGCATCGGCCCGGACGAGACGTCCCTGCTGCGCCGGCTGCTGGCCCAGCGTTCCGCCACGGTGGCGCTGGCAGTGGTCGTGCTCCTGGTGCTCATCGCCCTCGCGGCCCCGCTGATCGCCTGGGCTGCCGGCTCGTCCCCGACCGAGTTCCACTCCGACGCGGTGGATCCGGCGCTCGGCGGGCTGCCGCGGGGCACCGGAGGCGGTATCAGCACCCAGCACTGGCTGGGCGTCGAGCCCGGCAGCGGCCGGGACATTCTCGCCCGTGTCGTCTACGGCGCCCGGGTCTCGCTGCTGATCGCCCTGCTCGCCACCGCCGTGTCGGTGGCGCTCGGAACGGCGCTCGGCCTGGCCGCCGGGTTCTTCGGCGGCTGGACCGACACCGTCGTCGGCAGGCTGATGGACCTGCTCATGTCCTTTCCCGCCCTCATCTTCATGATCGCGCTGATCTCCGCGGCGCCGGGCGTGAACCGGCAGCTGCTGCTGGTCGTCGTGCTCGGCTTCTTCGGCTGGCCGTACGTCGGGCGGATCGTGCGCGGGCAGGCGATGGTGCTGGCCCGCGGCGAGTTCGTGGCCGCGGCCCGCGTGCTGGGTGCCTCCAGGCGCGCACTGCTGGTGCGGGAGGTGCTGCCCAACCTGAGTGGGCCGGTCCTCGTGGTGGCGACCATGTCGATCCCCAGTTACGTCGCCACCGAGGCGGGCCTGTCCTTCCTCGGCGTCGGGGTGCGCCCGCCGACCCCCTCGTGGGGCCAGATGATCGCCGCCGCGGTGCCGTGGTACGCCGCCGACCCCGTCTACTTCCTCATCCCGGGCGGCTTCCTGTTCGCGACCGTGCTCGCCTTCAACGTGCTGGGCGACGCGGTACGGGACGCACTCGATCCCCGGAGCCGACGCCGATGATCCTTTATGTCCTGCGCAGACTGGCCGCGACGGCGCTGATCCTGCTGGTGATCTGCGCGGCCACCTTCGCCATCTTCTATCTGATGCCCGCCGACCCGGCCCAGGGCGCCTGCGGCAAGGCGTGCAGCCCGGAGCGCATTGCCGAGATCCGCACCACGCTGGGCCTGAACCACTCGGTGGTCGTGCAGTTCCGTGACTACCTCGTCGGCATCGTGGCCGGTCGTACGTACGGCACAGGTGCGCAGGCCGTGCACTGTCCCGCTCCGTGCCTGGGATTCAGCTTTCAGACCGACCAGCCCGTGTGGCTGATGCTCACCGACCGGCTGCCGGTCAGCATCTCCATCGCCCTGGGCGCGGCGGTGCTGTGGCTGCTGGTCGGCGTCACGGCCGGGGTGATCTCCGCGCTGCGCCGCGGCAGCCTGTGGGACCGGGCGGCGATGACGGCCGCACTCGGCGGCGTCTCGCTGCCGGTGTACTTCACCGCCCTGGTGCTGCAGTACCTGCTCGTCGTCAAGCTGGGCCTGTTGCCCTATCCGCAGGCGATCCCGCTCACCGCGGACCCGGTCGGCTGGGTTCAGTCCATGGTCATGCCGTGGATCACGCTGGCGATGCTCTACGCCGGCATCTACGCCCGGATCACCCGCGGTGAGATGCTCGACAGCCTCGGCCAGAACTACGTCCGCACTGCCCGCGCCAAGGGTCTGCCCGAGCCGACCGTGCTGCGCCGGCACGCGCTGCGGCCGGCGCTGATGCCCATCGTGACGATCTTCGGCATGGACCTCGGTGCGCTGCTCGGCGGCGCCCTCATCACCGAGTCGGTCTTCGGCCTGCCCGGCGTGGGAAAGCTCGCGGCCGACGCGATCAACAGCGCCGACCAGCCGGTGATCCTCGGCGTGACGCTGTTCGCCGCGGCGTTCGTCGTGATCGCCAACGTCGCGGTGGACCTGGTCTACGCGCTCCTTGACCCGAGAGTGAGGGCCGTGGGATGACCCTGCTGACCGTACGGGACCTGACCGTGGACTTCGCGAGCGGCGCGCGCGCCGTCGACGGACTCGAACTGGACCTGGCCGCCGGGTCGGTGCTCGGCGTGGTGGGCGAGTCCGGCAGCGGCAAGTCCGTGACCAGCCTGGCCATCATGGGTCTGCTGCGCGATGCCCACGTCACGGGCGAAGTCCGCTTCGACGGACAGCAGTTGACCGGTCTGGGCGGGCGGGCGCTGCGCCGGCTGCGTGGTGACCGGATCGCGATGATCTTCCAGGATCCGCTGTCCTGCCTGAACCCCTACTACCCGGTGGGCTTCCAGATCGCCGAGGCCTACCGTGCACACCGCCGGGCCGGGCGCCGGGAGGGACACCGGGTCGCGGTACGGATGCTGGACCGGGTCGGCATCCCCGAGCCCGAACGCCGCGCCCGCGCCTACCCGCACGAGTTCTCCGGCGGCATGCGTCAGCGCGTGATGATCGCGATGGCCCTGTGCCTGGAGCCCGACCTGCTCATCGCCGACGAACCGACCACCGCGCTCGACGTGACCGTACAGGCCCAGATCCTGGAACTGCTGCGGGAACTACGGGAGCAATCCGGCACCGCGATCATGCTCATCACCCATGACATGGGGGTGGTCGCCGGCCTGGCCGACGAGGTCGTCGTGATGTACGGCGGCCGCGCGGTCGAACGAGGCCCGGTCCGCGAGGTGTTCTACCGCCCGCGCGACACCTACACCAAAGGTCTGCTCGCCTGCGTACCCCGCGTCGACGGGCCGCTGCCCGATCGCCTGCCCACTCTGTCGACGCCGGAGGTGACCGCGTGAACGCGCCCCTGCTCGAAGCACACGACCTGGTCAAGCGGTTCCCCGTACGGCACGGCCTGACGCGGCGGCTCGCCGGGCACGTCAGGGCGGTCGACGGGGTGTCGCTGCGGGTGGACGCGGGGGAAACGCTGGGTCTGGTCGGCGAGTCCGGCTGCGGCAAGTCCACCGTCGCCCGGCTGCTGACCCGGCTCATCGAACCCACCTCAGGCACGATCAGCGTGGCCGGACGCGAACTCACCACCATGGACGAGCCGTTGCCGCGGCCCGTGCGCCGCGACCTGCAGATGATCTTCCAAGACCCGTTCTCCTCGCTGAACCCCCGCCAGACCGTCCGGCAGATCCTGACGGCCCCGTACCGCTATCAGGGGCTGACTCCCGACGAGCCGGTGGAGGACCTGCTGGTGCGGGTGGGCCTGCGGCCGGAGCACGCCGCCCGCTATCCCCACGAGTTCTCCGGCGGCCAGGCGCAGCGCATCGGTATCGCCCGGGCGCTGGCACTGCGGCCGAAACTGGTGGTGTGCGACGAGCCCGTCTCGGCGCTCGACGTGTCGGTCCAGGCGCAGATCCTCAACCTGCTCAAGGACCTGCAGCAGGAGTACGGACTCGCCTACGTGTTCATCGCGCACGACCTCGGCGCGGTGCGTCAGATCAGCACGCGCGTCGCCGTGATGTACCTGGGCACGGTCGTGGAGACGGCCGACCGGGACACGCTCTACGGCAGCGCCGCGCACCCGTACACCCACGCCCTGCTCTCCGCCGTACCACTGCCCGATCCGGACGCCGAACGGGCCCGGGAACGGATCGTGCTCCGCGGCGACCTGCCCAGTCCGCTCACCCCGCCCAGCGGCTGTCCGTTCCGCACCCGTTGCCCGAGGGCGGCCGACCGCTGCGCCACCGAACGGCCCGCGCTCAGCCCGATCGCCCCCGGCCACGAGGTCGCCTGCCACTACCCCGAGCCGCTGACCGAGCAGATGTCCGTGCCGCTTTCCGAGTCGTCTGCCGAGGAAAGGACCTCATGAGCCGCAGCTACCGCCTGCCCGGCCTCGCCGTCACCGACCACACCTTCACCGTGCCGCTCGACCACGCCGACCCTGCGGGACGCTCGATCCAGGTGTTCGCCCGGGAGGTGTCCGACCCGGCGCGCGCCGGCGAGCGCCTGCCCTGGCTGTTGTACCTGCAGGGCGGACCGGGCGGAAAGTCGCCGCGGCCCCTGAACGCCACCACCGGCTGGCTCGCCCGTGCCCTGAGGACCCACCGGGTGCTCCTGCTGGACCAGCGCGGCACGGGCCGCAGCACCCCGGTCACGGCCCGGTCGGCAGGACAGTTCTCCGATGCCCGGAAACTGGCGGCGCATCTCGCCTTCTTCCGCGCGGACTCGATCGTCGCCGACGCGGAACTGATCCGGCACCAGCTGTGTGGCGACGGGCCATGGGAGACGCTCGGCCAGAGCTATGGCGGCTTCCTCACCCTCACCTACCTCTCCCAGGCCCCCGAAGGACTGCGTGCCTGCTACATCACCGGCGGCCTCCCCGGCCTGTACGCCACCGCCGACGACGTCTACACGGCCACCTATCCCCAGGTCAGGGAGAAGGTGACCGCCTTCTACGCCCGTTACCCCGGCGACCGGGAGCTGGTACGGCGGATCGCCGACCTCCTCGACCGCCGCTCGGTCCACCTGCCCGACGGCGACCGTCTCACGGTGCGGCGACTGCGCACCCTCGGCCTGGTGCTGGGTATGGGGGATGGAGCCGAGCGCCTGCACTGGCTGCTGGACGAAGCCGTCGGTACCGACGGCGACCTCTCGGCGACCTTCCTGCAGCAGGTGATGAACCTGACGGGATTCGTCGACAACCCCCTTTTCGCCGTACTCCAGGAATCCATCTTCGCGCAGGGCGGCAAGCCCACCGACTGGGCCGCCGCCCGGGCGCTCGCCAACCGCCCGGAGTTCGGTGAGGACGCCGACCCGCTGCTGTTCACAGGCGAGATGTTCTATCCCTGGATGTTCGAGGAGATCGCCGGGCTACGGCCGTTCCACGATGCGGTCCGGCTGCTGTCCGAGCGAGCCGACTGGCCCGCGCTGTACGCACCGTCGCGGCTGGCCGCCAACCAGGTGCCGGTGGCCGCCGCGATCTACCACGACGACATGTACGTACCCGCAGAGCTGTCCCTGGCCACCGCGTGCTCGGTCGGCGCGCTGCGCGCCTGGGTCACCAACGAGTGGGAGCACGACGGGGTGAACGCGTCCGGCGAAGGCGTGCTGTCCCGTCTGATGGACATGGCCGTCGACCGGGCCTGACGTCCTCCCCCGCACCCACCTGCTTGACGTACTTCCCCTCAGCCCCAAGGAGAGAAGAGGAGACATGTCCGGATCCATCAAGAGCCTCAGAGCCCTTGCAGCGGGCGCCGCAGCCACGGCGTTCCTGTCGGTCACCGCCGCCGCTCCGGCAGCGACCGCGGCGCCGGCGCACGGCACCGCTCCCGCCACCGACTGTGCTCTCCCCGGCAGGACCGGCTGGACGGACGAGGGCCACGCCACCGACTACACCCAGTTCCAGCGACCCCTCGGCACCAAGCACGTGCTCATGCTGTTCGTCGACTTCCCCGACGCCCAGGCTTCCGGTTCCACGTCTGACTACCACCGGGAACTCGCCCCGGCCGGCGACTGGATGAGGAGGGACTCCTACGGCCGGACCCGGCTGGCCATCACCCCGCTGGCCCGTTGGGTTCGGATGCCGCAGGACTCCACCAGTTACGGCTTCCAACGCGGGATCACCTTCGAGCAGCACGAGGCGTACGTCCGGCAGGCGGTGGCCGCGGCGGATCCGTACGTCGACTTCTCCCAGTACGCCATGGTCTACATCGTCCCGGCCAAGTCGGCCTCCGCGATCAGCTTCTCACCGACGTACCTGTACGACCCCACCACCGCGGGCGTCACCGCCGACGGCACGCGCATCAAGTGGGCCGTGACGTTCGGGCAGGACATGTGGCACTGGGGCTTCAAGGTCGCCGACCACGAGACCAGCCACACCTTCGGCCTGCCCGACCTCTACGCGTTCACCGGCACCGACTACCACCGCTTCGTCCGCGGCTGGGACCTCATGGGCAATATCGCCGGCGCCGCCCCGCAGCACCTCGGCTGGGAGCGGTGGAAGTTCGGCTGGATCGACGACGGCCAGGTCGCCTGTCTCCCCTCGGCCGGAAGCCGCACCGTCTTCCTCAAGGCCGTCGAAAGCCCCGGCGAAACGAAGATCGCGGTGATCCGTACCGGCGAGACCACCGCCTACGTCGCCGAGTCCCGCAGGGCCGTCGACGCGGACAGCAACGCCTGTTCCACCGGCGTGCTCATCTACAAGGTGGACTCCTCCACCCAGACCGGCTACGGCCCGGTCCAGGTCGTGAACGGCAACGCCGACGCCACCCCGCCCTCGGGCTGCCAGGCCCTGGACATGGCGGCCTTCCACAGCGGGCAGTCCTTCACCGACCCCGACACCGGCGTCCGGATCGACGTGGATGGCAGCGGCCCTCTTCACGATCGGATCACGATGACCAAGCAGTGATTCCCCGGCGGTCACAGCGCCTTGCGGGCAATCCCGTCACGGACGCCCTCCCTGGTGACGCCGAGCTTGTTGAACCTCCTGCCCGCGGGGAAGCTGATCGCCGTAGCCGCGGCGGCCGGGGAGCGCCGGCCGGTCGAGGCCCAGTTCGCGCAGCGGGTACGGCCTCCTCGTAGGGATGGGCCGGGGGCAGGGCACGCGGATTCCGTTCCATGGCACGGGCGACGTCGTCGGGCGGCCGATGGGTGCCACAACATGCGGGCACTCTCGAAGGGTTCGGCCGTGGCCGCGGGATCGCGCCCCCAGCAGAAGGCAGCGGGCAAGGTGGAGGTCAGCGGTCGCGGCGGGCGTGTCCCGGCCTCGCGAACCGCGTTCGGCGTCGTCGGTCGACTGCCGGGGCCGGGCAGATGTGCGCCTCGGTCAGCCGGGACGACACGGGAGTCCATCGGGCTCGCCTCCAGCTCACCGTGCCGATCATTTCGGCACGTCGCCTGCCGCGCCGTGACTCACTCCAGCAGGCGCAGCAGCTCCGGATGGCGCCCGCACCATCGTGCGTAGGCCGGAGTGCCGGCACACGTGGCGAGATATCCCTCGGCGACCCTCCGGACGATCTCGTCGCCCTGTGCGGCCAGCGGCCCGTCATGGCGCCAGGCGAGCACGTGGCGGTACCAGAGCGGATTGCCGGCGAGCGGCCGCACGGCGACGCCGGGCACCTCGATGAAGGTCGCCTGACAGAGGCTGACCGCCAGGCCCGTCCGTACGATGTCGATCAGTTGCCGGCCTTCCGCCTCGTAGGGCGTGCGCGGCTGACGGCCCGTCCGGGAGAAGACGGACGCCCAGTACTCCCGCGTGCGGTCGCTGTCCGGGTGGGGCATGGCCCAGTCGTCCGCGATGAGTTCCGTCAGGCTCACCTCATCACGTACGACCAGCGGGTGGGTGGACGGGAGCAGGGCGAAGACCGGCTCGGTGACGACCGGGCGCAGGACCACTCCCTCGCGGGGCGGGAGCTCGTGGCCGGGGTTGTCGCCGAGGACCGCGGCTTCCAGGCGTCCTGCCGCGAGGTCGTCCAGCAGCGGCGACGGGGAGTACTGGCATCGGGTCGTCACGTCCGAGCCAGGGATCAATTCCCTTGTGGTCACGACGAGATCGGCGAGCAGGGGCCCGCCCACCGCTCCCAGGCGGACGCGGCCGGGGGCGCTTCCGCAGCGGGCGGCGCGGGCGGTGTCGGCCAGCAGGCCGTCGATGCCGGGCAGGATGGCCCGCGCCCGGGTGAGCACCAGCTCACCCAGCGCGGTGGGTTCGGCACCGGTCTGCCCGCGGTCGAAAATCGGCCCACCGAGCATGGCTTCGATGCGCCGCAACTGGGCGCTGAGCCCGGGCTGGGTCATGCGCAGCGTCGCGGCAGCACGGGTCAGACTTCCGGCCTCCGCGATCGCGCAGATGACTCGCAAATGCCGCACCTCCAGATCCATGGCGCGGATGGTAAGGAGCGGCACGCGCTTTCCGGCAGGGATGGGGACTCACAGTCCCATGTGAAATGTCACACATGACCCGACACTGATAGGTCAGGCTCACTCGAAGTCTTGGCAGGCCGCTGTGCAATGTGAAATATTACTGCCCGTGCCTACGAGTAATTCCTCGGACGTCATCGTCGTCGGGGCGGGAATGGTCGGTGCAGCCTGCGCCTACTACGCCGCCCGCGCCGGTCTTTCGGTCACCGTGGTCGACCGCGGCGCCGTCGCCGGCGGAACCACCGGCGCAGGAGAGGGAAACCTCCTGGTCTCCGACAAGGAACCCGGGCCGGAACTTGAACTCGCCCTGCTGTCCGCGCGGCTGTGGCAGGAGCTGACGGCATCCCTTCCACCGCAGATCGAGTACGAGGCCAAGGGCGGCTTGGTCGTCGCGTCCGACGCGGCAGGGATGGAGGCCCTGCGGGACTTCGCGACCGGACAGCACAAGGCCGGAGTCATGGCGGAGGAGATCCCGTGCGACCGGCTCGGCGACCTGGAGCCGCACCTCGCCCCCACACTGGCGGGCGGCTTCCACTACCCCCAGGACGCCCAGGTCCAGCCCGCCCTCGCCGCGGCTCACCTGCTGCGCGCCTCAGGTGCCCGGATCCGCCTGGGTGAGGAGGTCACACACCTCCTCACCCAGGCGGACGGCGACCTGACCGGCGTGCGGACGGCTACCGGCACCCTCCACGCCCCGCAGGTGGTGAACGCGGCCGGCGCCTGGGGCGGCGAACTTGCCCGACGTGCCGGTCTCGACCTGCCCGTCCTGCCCCGCCGCGGCTTCGTCCTGGTCACCGAACCTCTGCCGCGCATGGTGCGTCACAAGGTGTACGCGGCGGACTACGTCGCCGACGTGGCGAGCGGGTCGGCCGCCCTCCAGACCTCGGCCGTGGTGGAAGGAACCGCGGCGGGCCCGGTGCTGATCGGCGCGAGCCGGGAGCGGGTGGGCTTCGACCGCACCCTGTCGGCCGAAGTGCTGCGCCGCCTCGCCGCCCAGGCCACCACCCTGTTCCCCGTGCTGGCCGGGGTACGGGCGATACGGACCTACGCCGGCTTCCGCCCCTATCTCCCCGACCACCTGCCGGCGATCGGCCGCGATCCCCGCATGCCAGGACTGCTGCACGCCTGCGGCCACGAAGGCGCGGGCATCGGACTGGCTCCGGCCACCGGACTGCTCATCGCCCAGCTCCTGACCGGGCAGCAACCTGCTGTGGACGTCGGCCCGTTCAGCCCCGGCCGCTTCACATCCGTCTCCTGACCCGTCCGCTCTTCGACTCCTCGAGAGGAGGCCGCAGTGGCCCGTACCCCCGGTGAACTGGTCGGGGCACGTCCCGGCACGCCGTTCGAGATCACCGTCGACGGCCGCACCGTCACCGCGATGCCCGGGCAGTCCATCGCCGCCGCCTTGTGGGGGGCCGGAATTCTCGCCTGGCGCACCACGCGGAACACCGGCCGCCCACGCGGTGCCTTCTGCGGCATCGGGCAGTGCTACGACTGCCTGGCCACCGTCAACGGCGAGCCCAACAGAAGAGCCTGCCTGCTGCCCGCGCGTCCCGGTGACGCGATCACCACCCAGGAGGGACACGGCCATGCCGGACTCGGCGTCTGAACCGTACGACCTGGCCGTGATCGGCGCAGGCCACGCCGGACTCGCCGGTGCCGTCGCCGCATCGGAACGGGGCTTGTCCGTCGCCCTGTTGGATGCCTCGGGACAGCTCGGCGGCCAGTTCTACCGTCACCCGGCCCCGGCCCTCGGCGCCGTACGGCCGCAGGCCCTGCACCACGACTGGGCCGCCTTCGACGGCCTGCGCCGACGTCTGGAGAAGAGCGACGTGGGGCAGTTCCTCGGGCACCACGTGTGGAGCGTGGTGCGGGAGAGCGGGGAGCAGTGGGCGGTGCACGCCGTCACGGGCGCCGACGGTGGGGATGAGCGCCCGGTACGGGTGCGGGCTCGCGCGCTCCTGCTGGCGACCGGTGCGTACGAGCGGCACCTGCCCTTTCCCGGCTGGACGGTGCCCGGGGTGGTGGGTGCCGGGGGCGCCCAGGCGATGCTCAAGTCCGGGCTGGTGCTGCCGGGGAGACGGATCGTCGTCGCGGGCAGCGGGCCGCTGCTGCTCGCGGTGGCCTCCTCGCTGACCGCGGCCGGGGCACGTGTTCCCGCCGTCGTGGAGGCGTCCGGCTATCTCGGCTATGCCCGCCGCCCGCATGTCCTCGCCGTCAATCCACGCAAGCTCGCCGAGGCCGCGGTACACGCTTCGGCCTTGCTGCGTCATCGCGTGCGGTTGCGTACCCGCAGCGCGGTCACCGAGGTGCACGGCACCGACCGGGTGGAGGCCGTGACCGTCGCCCGCGTCGATCCGCGGTGGCGACCGGTTCCGGGAACGGGGCGACGCATCGCGTGCGACGCACTGGCCGTAGGACACGGGCTGGTGCCGCAGATCGACCTGGCCACGAGCCTCGGCTGCGCGACCCGGCGAGCACCCGACGCGACCACGTCCCTCGTGCTGGACGACCTGCAGCAGACCTCGGTCCCCGGCGTCTGGGCAGCGGGCGAGACCGGCGGCATCGGCGGCGCGCAACTGGCAGGTGTGGAGGGAGAGTTGGCCGGCCTCGCGGTCGCCGCCCGGCTGCACGGCAAACCGTTCCTCACCGAGCACGGACGAGCCCGCACCCTGCGCCGTCGCCGTGACCGGATGCGTGCCTTCGCCGACGCCATGGCAGCCGCGCACACCCCCGGCCCCGGCTGGAGCGAGTGGCTGACGGACGACACGGACGTCTGCCGCTGCGAGGAGGTGACCGCCGGCCGCATCCGGGAGGCGGTCACCGACTTCGGTGCCCGCGACGCCCGTACGGCGAAGCTCCTCACCCGAGCGGGCATGGGCTGGTGTCAGGGCCGCGTGTGCGGGACCGCCGTGGCCTGCCTCGCGGCACGCGGCGACGACGGCACGGTGCCGCCGTCCGTCGAGCGCCGGCCGCTCGCCGTCCCGGTGCCGCTCGGCGCACTCGCCTCGCTCGACGAGCCCGACGAGCCCGACGAGCCCGACGGCTGAATCCACATGACTCCGCTCGTCACACCTCATGGACCGAGCGGGCGCATGAGTAAAATGTCACACTCTACCAAAGGACCAACCGACGTGACCTCCACTTCCTGGAACCCCGATCGCCCCTGGCGCGGCATCATGGTCGCCACCGCCCTCCCGCTGCGGCCGGACCTCTCCGTCGACTACGACGCCTACGCCGAGCACGTCCGCCGGCTGATCGCCAACGGCTGTGACGGCGTGGTCCCCAACGGCTCGCTCGGCGAGTACCAGACCCTCACCGCCGAGGAGCGCGCCCGCGTCGTGCGCACGGCCGTCGAAGCGGCCGGCGACGGCGCCCGGGTCATGCCCGGGGTCGCCGCCTACGGCAGTGCCGAGGCCCGCCGCTGGGCCGAGCAGGCGGCCGAAGCGGGCTGCGGCTCCGTGCTGCTGCTGCCGCCGAACGCCTACCGCGCCGACGAGCACGCCGTACGCGCGCACTACGCCCAGGTCGCCGAGGCGGGGGTGCCTGTCGTGGCGTACAACAACCCGATCGACACCAAGGTGGACCTCAGCCCGGCGCTACTCGCCCGGCTGCACGGCGACGGCAGCGTGGTCGCGGTCAAGGAGTTCACCGGCGATGTGCGCAGGGCGTACGAGATCGCCGAACTGGCCCCCGAACTCGATCTCCTGATCGGAGCGGACGACGTCCTGCTGGAGCTGGCGATCGCCGGCGCCGTCGGCTGGATCGCGGGCTACCCCAACGCCTTCCCCGCCAGCTGCGCCCGGCTCTACCACGCCGCCGTCGCCGGGGACCTGGAGACGGCGCTGCCCCTCTACCGGTCGTTGCACCCGCTGCTGCGCTGGGACTCGAAGACGGAGTTCGTGCAGTCGATCAAGCTCTCCATGGACATCGTCGGCAGGCATGGCGGTCCCACCCGTCCGCCGCGTTCCCCGCTCACCGGCGAGATGGAGGCCGCGGTGCGCGCGGCCACCGAGAAGGCCGTAGCCGAGGGCCATCGGTGACCGGCTCCTGACCGGACCCGAGACCCGTCCTGCATACCGATCCACGAAAGGAGGGACATCGGTGCGTACACGTCACGTCTTCCATGCCGTCGACTCGCACACCGAGGGCATGCCGACGCGTGTCATCACCGGCGGCGTCGGGATGATCCCCGGCGCCACCATGGCCGAGCGCAGGCTCCACTTCATCGAGCACCTGGACCACATCCGCACGTTCCTGATGTACGAACCGCGCGGCCACGCCGCCATGAGCGGCGCGATCCTGCAACCCCCGACCCGCCCCGACGCCGACTACGGGGTCCTGTTCATCGAGGTCTCCGGCCTGCTGCCGATGTGCGGGCACGGCACCATCGGGGTGGCCACCGTCCTGGTCGAGACCGGGATGGTACCGGTCGTCGAGCCGGTCACCACGGTGCGGCTGGACACCCCGGCCGGGCTGGTTTCCGTCGATGTGCACGTCGAGGACGGCCGGGCGAAGGCGGTCACGCTCACCAACGTGCCTGCGTTCTGCGTGGGCCTGGGTCGCAAGGCCGAGGTTCCCGGGTACGGCACGGTGACGTACGACCTCGCGTTCGGCGGGAACTTCTACGCCTTCGTCGAACTCGACGCACTCGGGCTGCCCTTCGACCGGGCCCGCAAGGACGACCTCCTCGCCGCCGGCCTCGCCGTCATGGGCGCGATCAACGCCTCGCCGGACCGTCCCGTCCATCCCGAACACCCGGAGATCAGCGGCGTCAAACACGTCTACCTCGCCGCGCCGGGGTCCGACGCACGCCACTCGCGGCACGCCATGGCCATCCACCCCGGCTGGTTCGACCGGTCGCCGTGCGGCACCGGCACCTCGGCCCGCATGGCCCAGCTCCACGCCCGCGGCGAGCTCGCGCTGAACCGCGACTTCGTCAACGAATCCTTCATCGGCACGCGGTTCACCGGCCGCCTGGTCGATGAGAGCCGGGTCGGCGGGGTCCCGGCCGTCATCCCCACCGTCACCGGTCGCGCCTGGATCACCGGCACCGCCCAGTACTTCCTCGATCCGGACGACCCCTTCCCCGGAGGCTTCCTCCTATGACCGAGTCCTCTCCCGTCGTCTCCCGCAATCCGGCCGACCCTTCCGATGTCGTGATGCGGATCCCGACGCCCGGCGCCTTCGCCGCGGCCGACACGGTGGAGCGGGCCCGCGCCGCCCAGCCCGACTGGCTCACCGGCGGCGCGGCCGCCCGCTCGGCAGCCCTGACCGCGGTCGCCGAGAGCATCGAGGCCCTCGCCGAAGAACTGTCGGCACTCGCCGTACGCGAAGTGGGCAAGCCGCTCACCGAAGCACGGGCCGAGGTGGCACGCACCGCCGCGATCTGGCGCTACTACGCCCAGGCCCCCTTCGAGTCCACCGGCGCCGTCCACGAAACCGCCCAGGGTCAGGGGCTGTTGCTGACCCGGTGCCGCCCGCACGGCGTCGCGGGGCTGATCACACCCTGGAACTTCCCCTTCGCCATCCTCAGCTGGAAGGCAGCACCGGCGCTGGCGGCGGGCAACTCGGTCGTCCTGAAACCGGCCCCCGAGGCCACCGCGTGCGCCCGGCGCCTGGCCGAGATCCTCCAAAGAGCCCTGCCTTCAGGGGTGTTCACGATGATCCCCGGCGGCGCCGCCGAAGGCGAGGCCGTCGTCTCCACCGCCGACGTGGTCTCCTTCACCGGCTCCACCGAGGTCGGCGACGCGGTCGTCAGCGCCGCCACCGCCCGGGGTATCCCGGTCCAGGCCGAGATGGGCGGGCTCAACGCGGCCATCGTCCTGCCCGACGCCGACATCGGCCGGGCCGCCGCCCACATCGCCTCGGCGATCGCCGGTTACGCCGGGCAGAAGTGCACCGCCACCAGCCGCGTGATCGCTGTCGGCGCCGCCCTCGACCCGATGCGCGAGGCCCTCACCGAGGCACTGCGCGCGCTTCCCGTGGGCGACCCCGCCGACCCGGCCACGATGTGCGGCCCCCTGATCAGCGAGCACGCGCGCGATCAAGTGGAGGGGACCTCCTACGGCCTCCCGGTGCTCGTCGGCGGCCCCGCTGCCCCCGGTCACGGCTGGTACACGTCACCCACCCTCGTGGAAAAGGTCCCGCCGGACCACCGGCTCCTGCGGAAGGAGGTCTTCGGTCCCATCGCGGCGCTGCTGCCCGCGGACGACCTGTCCCACGCCGTACGGATCACCAACTCCAGCCCCTACGGCCTGGTCACCTCGGTTCACACGGCCGGCCTCGACGCGGTGCTGCACGGGCTCGACCACCTCGGCACCGGCATGATCCGCGTCAACGCACCGTCCACCGGTGTCGACTTCCATCTGCCCTTCGGCGGCACGAAGGCATCCAGCCACGGCCCGAGGGAGCAGGGCAGGGCTGCCCTGGGCTTCTACACCACGAGCCGCACGTACACCCTGGCACCCGACAAAACAACGTGACATTGTACCCTGGCGCTCCGGTGAGGGCACGGAGGAAACAGCATGGGGCATCTGAAGGCACGCAACCTCGTCACGGCCCACGAGCGGCTGCGCGACCAGGTCGCCCATGCCCTGCGCGCTGCCCTCATCTCCGGTGAACTGCGCCCCGGCGAGGTCTACTCGGCCCCCACGCTCGCCGAGGACTTCGGCATCTCCGCCACCCCCGTCCGCGAGGCGATGCTCGACCTGGCCCGCGAGGGCCTGGTCGAGCCCGTCCGCAACAAGGGCTTCCGAATCACCGAGGTCAACGAGCGCGACCTCGACCAGTACACCGAGATCCGCACCCTGATCGAGGTGCCCACGGTCGGCCGGATCACGAAGACCGCGTCGAAGGCGGATCTCGAAGCACTGCGCCCGATCGCCGAGGAGATCGTGCGCGCCGCGCACGACCACGACCTCATCGGCTATCTGGAGGCCGACCGCCGTTTCCACCTCTCGCTGCTGGCGCTCGCCGGCAACGACCGCCTCGTCGACACAGTCGGTGAGCTGCGCAAGCGATCCCGCCTGTACGGCCTGACCGCCCTGGACCAGCGCGGCGAACTGATTCCCTCGGCCGAGGAACACCTGGAGCTGCTGGAGCTCATGCTCTCCGGGGACGCCGAAGCCGCCGAGCAGTGCATGACCCGGCACCTGGGGCATGTGCGCTCACTGTGGGCCAAGGGCAAGGCCGACGGGGCCGACGGGGAGCCGACCCGGCAGAAACGCTGATCTTGGTAGAGAGGCCCGCCAGTCCTCCCCGAGGCGCAGGGAGCCCGGTGCGGGTGGGCCCGATCATCAGCGGTATACCCTCCGGCACTTCACCAGCCTCCGCACAGCGGCCGTCCGCTCGGGGCCCGGACGGAGAGGGCTGCCCGGCGAGGCGGCGCGGCCGGAATTCGACGCTGCAGTCCCGTCACATGCGTCAACCGAGGAAGCTCAGCCGCACCTGACGGTTGGCATTGTCCCTGTTCGTGTCCGCCAACCTCCGCCAAGACAACGCCGACCCTACCGAATAGGCCTGCGGGAGCCCCCATGGGTGGTCCATGGCAACGATGAGAGGCTGCCCCGGGGCCGTCTCATCCGAGGTCTTGCGGGAGCCGGCGGCTGCGCAATCACCCCGCTGTTCTCTCGGTCCGGCGCGCGATGGTGGGCCTGTGCTGGATCCGCCGCTCACGAGCGCCCCGCAGCCTGTCGAATACGGCCCAGAAACCGGTATTCACGTGAGGCAAGGCGGCCCCCGCCAGGATCTCGTGCTCCCGGGCGGACTGCTCTTTCATCCGGCTACGGAGTCCGGCTGCTCAGCGGCCTGCCGTCCCGGCACGCGGCTTGGCGGTGCGGGCGCGCATCATCAAGGAGGGGAAACCATCGACGAGGAGTGGCGATGAGGCTGTCGTTCCTTGAACCCCTCTACGCAGAGCCGGGCCCGTTCGCCTCCGTGTACCTGAACACCTCCCGAAACGTCGAGCATCCCGACCGGGCGATCGCGCTGCGCTGGCGGCGGCTGCGCGAGAGTCTGTCCCGTCAGGGCTCGGACCCGGCGCTGCTGAACGTACTGGAGGAGGTGGTCGGCGCCGACACAGAAGTGCCGGGGGTGCACGGGCAGGCCATCTTCGCCGCCCACGGCACGCTCGTCCTGGACGGGGAGCTGCCCAGGCCGCCCGAGCACGACTCCGCGCGATACAGCACCCTGCCGGACGCGATGCCCCTGGTCACCCAGTACCTTCCGGAGATCCCCTACATGGCTGTAGTCGTTCACTACGGCGGCCTTCCGACCGCCGAGACCCACGGCTGGGTGACTCTGGAGGCGGAGACCGGCACCTGGCCCGCGTCGACCGTGACCCCGGGTGAGCGGCTGCACCGCAGGGTTGCGGTGGCGACCTGGCATCGCACCTCCCTCCGGCTCGGTCACCGGCTGGACGAACGGGCGCGGCGCGCTCATGCCGACGCCGTCGTGGTGGGCGGGGACGAGTGGGCGTGCAACGTACTGATCCGCCGCCTGCCGCACACCCTGCGGGACAAGGTCGTACGCGTGGGCGGCCGGACCCCCACCGACACAGGACGCGCCTTGTTGGAGCCGCAGCTCGACGGCGTCTTCCGCGGCCGCATGGCCGCGCACGACCGGGAACTCGTGGACATCTTCATCGGCCGGCGTGCTCTGGACGGACCCGTGACCGAGGGGCTGGCCGCCACCGTCGCCGCCCTCCAGCGTGGCCAGGTCGCGGCACTGCTGCTGAATCGACCGCCAGGGTCTTCGCTGCGGCTCTGGGCGGGCTCCCAGCCCACTCAGCTTGCCCTGACCGAGGCGGAGCTGATGTCCTTCGGCGTGCGGGCCCCGCGCGAGGAACGCGCCGACGAGGCCCTCGTCCGGGCCCTCGTCGGCACCGGTGCCGAGCTGGTCGTCGTGCCGGAGAGCGAGCTGAGGCTGTACGAGGGCGTGGGCGCCCTGCTGCGGTACGCCGACCCGGGGACCCCGTCCTGACGCCGATGCGTTGCGCCTCCTGGATCACGGGGCGCCCTTGCGACCGACCGCCCCGCATCGCGCGCCGCGCGGGACATGCCGACACTGGGCTGGAGCGGCAGGGCGGCATATGAGCGACGGATGGGGCTCGGCCTCACCGGAGACGAGCAGGTCCTGGAGGTCGGGACCGGATCCGGCTGGCAGACCGCGCTGCTGGCCCGCTTGGCCGCGTACGTCGTCAGCGTCGAGCGCTGACCCGACCTGGTCGACGAGGCCCGCCTGCGTCGGGCCGGGCAGGGCATCGGCCATGCCGAGGTCGTACTCGGCGACGGGACCCTCGGGATACCGAGCCGTGCCCCGTACGACGCCGTCATCGTCTGCGCGGCCTTCCCGCGAGTGCCTGAGTCGCTCGTGGATCAGCTCCGCGCCGGTGGCCGGCTCGTCCAGCCGATCAGGCAGGGCGGCCAGGAGCGCTTCGAGCTGTACGAGCGGCGGGCTCACAACCTGGTGCACCGCAGGACGGTCACCGCGGCCCGGTTCGTCCGGCTGTACGGCGCCCATGGCTATGACCAGCGGTGACGCGCTCAGCGCTGATAGGTCCCGCCCAGGTGCCGGAGGCCAGCTCCCTGCCCTTCAGGGCACGGTGCACGTCCTCGACGCCCGGGTGGTCGTGCAGCGGCAACTGCTCGGACAGGGCGTACAGGCGGAAGAAGTAGCGGTGCGGCCCGTGCCCCGGTGGAGGCATCGGCCCTCCCCGGCCCACGCGGCTGAAGCCGTTGGGCCACGGCAGACCCCCCTGGGGCTCCTGGCCCTCCGCCGCCCCGCTGGTCCCCGGATCGATGCCGGTCACGAGCCAGTGCAGGAAGGTCGTCCCCGGCGCGTCCGGGACCTCGCACAGGAGCACCGGCTCCGTGGCCTCGTGGGGCGCCCCCGGAGGTCGGTGCGGTCACGGTCAGGGTCCCCCGGGACCGGCTGGGTACGTTCCGGCCCCGGCTGCTGCCCTCGTACGTCCGCCGCACGGGCGCGCTGGACGACATGGTGATCTCACTGACCGCGAAGGGCCTGACCGGCCACTGCGGCTCCTACGCGACGGTCGGACCGTGCCGAACCCGCGAAGGCCTGCTGGAACGCACAGTTGGGCAGTGTGACGCGTCACATACAGACAACACTGCACCACTGTGGGAACTTCAAGTGCCTCACCCGCCAGCCGAGTTACTGAGGTGACGAGAGTGAGGTCCGGCCGACCGCACGGTCGCGTCGCTCGTCCCATGGGTACGTAAGAGGCGGAACCGCGGGCCGGCGGGGGGAACCAGGGAGAGGGGCGGCCCGCCTGTGGAGAGGATCGAATGCGCTCTTTCGAAGCCTTGACGCTTGATCAGGTAGTCGACACGGCTCGCTATCCCCTGTCGGAATTCGCGAGCGCCCGGGGACAGGCCGTGGTTTCCCGTGCCCGGCGCGACCTGTTGACTCTCGGCTGCACCGTGCTGCCGGACTTCATTCGCCCGTCGCTACGCGATGTGCTGCGGCAGGAGTGCTCGGCCATCGCCCCCCGGGCGCACCACGACGTCGAGACGGTGAACGTCTACAACATCGGAGTGAACTCGGCACTGCCGCAGGACCATCCGGGCCGGACGACCTTCGAGCGGGGTAACGCGTTCGTCGCGCGGGACCGCATCCCCGCGGACTCCCTCATCAGCCGGCTCTACTCCAACATGGCGTTCCGGCACTTCATCGCCCGCTGCTTCGAACTGCCGGAGCTGCACGAGCTGGCGGACCCGCTCTCCGGGCTGGTTCTCAACGTCATCGCACCGGGCATGGAGCACCCCTGGCACTTCGACACCAACGAGTTCACCGTGAGCATGCTCACCCAGCAGGCGCAGGCCGGCGGCGTCTTCGAGTACTGCCCGAACATTCGGACCGCGCAGGACGAGAATTTCGACGACGTCCGGGACGTCGTGGACGGCCGGGGCGAGCGGTTGACCCGGAGCCTCCCCCTGCAACCCGGTGACCTGCAATTGTTCAAAGGCCGCTACTCGCTGCACCGAGTGAGCCCGGTGCGCGGCGAGGTCGCGCGCCACTCCGCGATATTCGCCTACAGCGAGCGCCCCGGCGTCATCGGGAGCGTGGAACGGACCCGGCAGCTCTTCGGCCGAGTGCTGCCCGAGCACTTGGCGGCCGAGGGCCGGGCGGTCCGCGGCGACCGGCTCCTGGACTAGCGGGCGGCGAGAACGCGTAGTCGCCGTAGGCCGTTTCCCCTGCGCGATCCCACGGAGGAGTAAGCCCTGTGCGTTTCGACGTGACCGGAAAAGTCTCACTCGACCACATCTACGACCAGCCCGATCCGCGAACCTATTTCAGGGTGCTGCGCCCGCTCGACTACTGCGTTCCGCAGCAGGCCAAGCCCTACTTCGCCAAGATCATCACGGAGTACCGGGAGTCCCAGCACGTCGCGGTACCGAAGGTGCTGGACATCGGCTGCTCCTACGGAATCAACGCCGCCCTGCTGAAGTACGACGCGACCATGGACGAGCTGTACGCGCGCTACGGCGACGAGGAGCGTGCGGGTGAGAGCCGCGAAGCCTTGCTGGCCCGCGACCGGGAGCTGGCTCGGTCGCGCCAACCCCCGCGAGCTATCCGATTCGTCGGCCTCGACACCTCCGGCAGCGCGCTGTCCTACGGTCTCGAGGCCGGGTTCCTCGACGACGCGGTGCAAGCCGACCTGGAGGAGCACGAGCCCACACCGCGACAGCGCGCCCAGCTCTCGGGTACGGACCTGGTGATCTCGACGGGCTGCATCGGCTATGTCACCGAGCGGACACTCACGCGAGTCGTCCGGGCACAGGGCATCCGTCGGCCCTGGATGGCGCACTTCGTGCTGCGGATGTTCCCGTTCGACTCCGTCGAGCGCGCATTGGCGAGTCTGGGCTACCGGACCATACGCGTCGACGAGGTGTTCAGACAGCGGCGGTTCGCCTCCTCGCAGGAGCAGGCGCTCGTGCTCGACAACATGTCGGCCGCAGGGGTGGATACACAGGGCCTGGAGGCGGAAGGCTGGTTGTACGCACAGATCTATCTTTCCCGGCCGTACGACATCACAGCTCCCAACGATCCGAAGCGAGAACAGAGTTGAAGATCAGTCAGGATGCGTCAGGCAATGCGACCTTCGCCCAGGAGGACAGCCTCCCGCGCGTGCCGCTGCCTACGCTGGAGGCGACCTGCGAGAGGTTTCTCGCCTGGTGTACGCCGCTGCTGACCGCCGACGAGCGGTCGGCGACCGAGGCGGAGGTCACCGCCTTTCTCCGACCCGACGGCCCCGGCCGGGTGCTGCATGCTGCGCTGGAGGAATACGACGCCACGGAGGGTGTGCACAGCTGGCTCGACACCTTCTGGCCATACCGATACCTGGGCCGCCGGGACCGGATCGCGCTCAACGCCAACTTCTTCTTCCTGTTCCAGGACTCCGACCAGGCGCAGGTGGAGCGGGCGGCCGGGCTCGTCGCCGGGGCCCTCAACTACAAGCGGCAGCTCGATCAGGGGCTGATTCCACCGGTGGTGCAGCGCGGAGCGCCCCAGTCGATGGTGCAGAACAAGTTTCTGTTCTCCACCACACGTATCCCCGGCGCGCAGCAGGACACCGTCCGCGCCCCCTACACCGAGCAGTGGCCGGGCCCGTCCGATGCCCGGCACATCGTGGTGTTCTTCCGGGGCGGCATGTTCCGGCTGGACGTGCTGGGTCCGGACGGTGTCCCGCACAGCCTGGATGACATCGAGGCGGGGCTGCGCGCGGTGATGAAGGCCGGCGCCGACCCGTCCGGCGCGGACACCTCGGTGGGCCACCTCACCACCATGGCCCGAGCGGAGTGGGCGGCCGCCCGGGAGTCCCTTGTCGCCTGCCACCCCCGTAACGCCGACGCGCTTGACGATGTCGAGACCGCGCTGTTCTGCGTCGCTCTGGAGGACTTCGCCCCCGCGGACACCCAAGACGCCTGTGACCAGCTGCTGTACGGCGACCGCGGCAACCGCTGGTTCGACAAGGCCGTGTCCTTCGTCGTCTTCGCCAACGGGCAGGCGGGCATCAACGTCGAGCACTGCGAGTTGGACGGGACCACGATCCTCAACTTCACCGACGCTCTGCTCAATACCCCGGCCGAGGCGCAGTCCCGGCAGTCCGGAGCCCGCTCCCAGGGGCTGCCGGCGCTGGAGCCAATCGTGTTCGAACTGGACGACGCGCTGCGGGCCCAGGTGCGCTCCGCCGCCGACGCGTTCGCGGCGTACGGGGCGAACACCGCGACCAGCACGTTGTCGTTCGCGGACTTCGGCAGCAGCGCGGCCAAGGCGTTGGGGGTCTCGCCGGACGCGTTCGTCCAGGCCGCTTACCAGCTCGCCCACCAGCGCGCCAAGGGGCACCTGGGCGCCACGTACGAGTCGATCGCCACCCGGCAGTACCGGCACGGGCGGACCGAGGCGATGCGCGTCGTCACCACCGAGATGGTGGCTTTCGTGGCGGCGATGCAGGACCCAGCAGCGGACGCGGACGCCCGGCGCGCTGCGTTCCGGGCAGCCACCGAGGCCCACGTGGCGCGTGCGAAGGCGTGCCAGGCCGGGCAGGTGCCGGAGCAGCACCTGTGGGAGCTGGAGCTGATCCAGCGCCGACGCGGGGCCGAGCTCGGGGTGACCGAGCAGCCCGCGCTGTACCGGACGCCGGGCTGGTTGACCATGCGGGACGACTACCTGAGCACGAGCTCCGCGCCGTCCGTCAATATCCAGTACTTCGGCTTCGGGTCGACCAGCAGCCAGTGCATCGGTGTCGCCTATGTGCTGCTTCCCGAGCGGTTCAACCTCTACCTGAGCACGCCGATGGCGGTCGCTGCGCAGATGCGGACGTTCGCCGACCGGCTCCGGGAGGCGATGGACGAGCTTCGGGAGCTGCTGACGTCCGAGCGCCCTGAGGACTGAACGGACCCCGCCGCCGGACCGGAACTCCCGGTCGGGGACCAAGGTCCGGCGGCACGGACACCGGTCTGGACCGCCCATGCCCCGGCCGGGCGCAACCTCGTTCTTCACGCCGCCGGTCGAAGCGAACTGCTGCCGCCGTCGATCAGGTCGGGGCGGAGCTGGATGTGGCGCAGACCTCGGCGGAGGGTGCGTTCGAGGTGCTCGTCGTCGGTGAAGGCGGTGTTGGCCGGCGGGCCGCGCCGTAACAGCGACCAGATGCCCTCGACCGGGTTCAAGTCGGGTGCGTATGAGGGAAGTTGCACGACGGTGAGCCGGTCGTGTGCTGCGGCGTACTCGCGCATCCCGGCAGCCCGGTGGGTGTTGGGATTGTCCCAGATCAGCACGATGGGAGCCTGGAGCTGGATGTGGGCGCGCACGACCAGGTCGCGGTGATCGCTCCAGGCGAAGGTGTCGCGTCCTTTGCCCCGGTGCTTGCGGTGGCGGCGCGGCCGGTAGATCAGCCGGGAGGTCTCGCCGGGCTTGTAACAGCACATCGCCGCGATCGACCAGCGGCGCCAGGACCGGCCCCGCACCCGCACTACTGGCGTGTGCCCACGCCGGCCCCAGGTGCGGGCGCGCGGTGGCGTCATCGAGAACCCGGCCTCGCGACGTCGGCGACGGCCGTCAGTAGTAGTCCTCCTGCTTTCGCATATGCCCCGTGGGCTCGATCTCCTCGCGGAGGAACGTGTACACCTCCTCCTCTCCGTCGATCAGCACGGCGTAGGCAGGCGGAGTCGCTTCGTCGGGCGGCTCGGTGATGCCAAGGATGCCTCCGAGCTTGCCCTCCAGATCGGGTCTGTCGGAGGCCCTGAGCACGCGCACTTCTCCGTAGAACGGGAGGGTGTCCGCCATCTTGGAGTCAGTCCTTTCCCATCACTTATGGGTGATCTCGCCGTCGAGGGACACATTAAGGTGGCTACCGTCCCTACTGAGCCATCCCATCTTGGCCTTGCCCAGTTTGCTCAGCTGAACATCCCACTCGAACGGCTGCCCGGCGGTCCTGGATGGTCCCTTGATCCATTCGTTACCGAACCGGTCGATGTAACCCTTCCGAGCGCCACGGGGCAGGCCCGTACTGACCGACACTCTCTTGTCCGGGACGAAGCGGATGCGTCCCGTGTGGGGGAGCTGAGCGTCCTTGATGAGCCCCTTGACCCCGGTCCGGGGTGTGGGAACCACCTCTTCGCACTTCAGACCCAGCGGGTCGACCAGCAGCAGCGGCGCGTCGACGTAGGCGTGGTGATCGGGAGCGGCGTCGAGCCCAAGCGGGTCGGGACTGAGGTACCGGGCGACTTCCGGATCGTAGTAACGGAAGTAGTTGTAGTTCAGGCTTGTCTCAGTGTCGGCGTACTGGCCCGGAAAGCGCAGCGGGCAGAGGACAGATTCCGGCTCGTCGGTCCCGGCAGGGAGGTGGGTGCCCCACAACGTGCTACGACGCTGCCACACCACCTCGCCCTCTTCGGAGACGAGCTCCATGGGGGAACCGGCGTTGTCGGTGATGACTGCGAGAAAACGCGTAGCGCTCTCGGGGCCTGTCTCCTCGGCGAGTCGCGCGAGGAAGGAGCCTCCCGCGGGGACAGGCGACGGTGTGTGAACGGTCTGGGTGACCGGGCGGTGTGTGTCCGGTTCGTAGTCCCACGTGGTCACCTTGCCGTCCGGGCCCGTCTGTTCGGTCAGACGGGTATCATCCCAGGAGAATTCGACACGGTCGGCGGGTGATCCATCCTCGGTCTCACGGTGCTTGGAGATGCGCCGGCCCAGCGGATCGTAGGTGTACCTCCATCTGTCACCGCTCGGCGTGACCACCTCGGTCAGGCGGTCCTCCGCGTTCCAGCCGTAGGACCATGTATGGGTTTTCCCACTGAGGAGTTTGCGCGTACGGCGGATGAGCCGGCCTTGGGTGTCGTGCTCGTACGTCGTCCGCCCCGCCCGGCGGACGATCGTGCCCTCGAACGCGCGCTCACCGGGGGAGCCGTGGCCAGGTGCCGACACCTGTCGCACTTTGCCGGTGGTGTCGTAGGCGTAGGTCTCGGTCCAGCCGTGGGCCCGTACCTCTGTGACCCGGCCCGTGCCGTCCAGACCGAAGCGGCGTGTACCCGAAGTCAGCTCTCGGATCTCGGTGAGATGGCCGTCGACCCGGTAGGCGTACGTGCGGTGCTGGAGGAGGCGGTCCGGAACGGTCCCAGCGGTGGCGAAGGCCAGAGACTGCGCGGTCATCTGCCCGTTCGGGTTCCAGCTCTGCGTGAGGGTCACTCCCTCGCCGAACCGGCGCTCGATCTCACGACCCGCTGCGTCGTGCGAAAAGTCCAGAGAGCCCGCCGCTGAGCGCAGTCGCACCGGTCGTCCGGCCGCGTCATACGTCCAGTCCGAAGCCAGACCGGATGGTGCCACGCGCCGAGTACGGCGCCCAAGGGCGTCGTACTGGAAGACCGACGTGCGATCGTTGACCGTCTCCGACAGGATCCGCCCCAGCGCGTCCCGTTCCAGAGCCACCTGGGCGTCAGCGTTGGCCGCGCGGCACAGGTTGCCGTCCGGTGTGTACGCGTACGTCGTGATCTCACCACTGTCGGTTTCCTGGGCCACGACCCTGCCGCGCGCGTCACGGGTGAAGCGCAGAATCTCGCCGGCGCCGTTGGTCCGGGCGATCAGCCTACCCGCGGCGTCAAACGCGTACGTCAGCGTGCGCCCGTTGAAATCCGTCTCCGCGATCAGCCGGCCAGCCTCGTCATAGAGGTAGGACCAGGTTCGCCCCTCGGGGTTGGTGACGCCTGTCAGACGCAACTCGGTGTCGTATGTGAACCCGTACCGGGCGCCGTCCGAGTCTGTGCGGGTTGCCGGGACGTCGAAGGGTGCAGCCGTCTGCTGGGTCGTGTTTCCGGCGAGATCGGTGTGCGCGATCAGGTTGCCTTCGGCGTCCCAGGTCCAGGATTCGCGCGTGCCGTCGGGGTACGCGCGCCACTTCGGCTTGCCCTCGACGGTCCACCCCATGCGTGTGGTGTGACCGAGTGGGTCGGTCACCGCGACGATCCGGCCGAACGAGTCGCGGCCCACGGTCGTCTCATGTCCCAGCTCGTCGCTGAGCGTGATCGGCAAGCCGGCCGTGTTGGACACGATCCTCCGTGTCCGACCGAGCGCGTCTGTGACCGCGGCCAGGTGCCCTGAACTGTCGTATTCGTAGTGGGTCTCGGCACCGGTCGGGTCCACGGTGGCAATCACATTGCCACGGTCGTCGTAGGTGTGCCGCCAGGTCGCCCCACCCGGCTCGACGACCTTTGTCGGCACTCCGAGCGCGTTGTACTCCGCCTGGGCCTCCTGGCCATCGGGGAGGCTGAGGCCGGTGAGGTTGCCGGCGTCGTCGTACGCGTAGCGCGTGGTGTAGCCCAGCGGGTCCGTCACCGCGAGCGGGCGGGAGCCGTACTTGTCCCACTCGGTCCGCGTGACATGGCCCAGAGGGTCTGTCTCCTCCACCACCAGCCCTTCGGCGTTGTACCGGTGGACCGAGACGTGCCCCTGGGAGTCCGTGTACGTCGTCGTGCGGGCGGTGTCGTCGTAGGTCAGGGTGCCGGAGAGGATGCCGTCGATGCCCTCGGTGCGGATTACCCTTCCGCGCTCGTCGTAGACGTAACCGAACCAGGTGCCGTTGCGGTCGGTCCAGCGGGTGACACGGCCCTCGGTGTCGTAGGTGAAGCGCAGGGGCTCGCCGCTGGAGTTGATGACCTCGGTCAGGTTGCCGGCGGTGTCGTAGGCGTAGCGCATGACGACCGTGCCCTCGTCGGCTGTGGTGCCCGGGCGGTAGCGGGAGGGCGGCTCGTCCAGGAGGCGCAGGGCGGTGATGCGGGGGCCCTGGGTGTCGACGGCGACGTAGTAGCCGCCGGAGTGGCGGAGGCCGAACGGGATGCCTTCGTCGTCGCGTTCCACGTCGATGCGGTTGCCGTTGCGGTCGGCCCAGGAATCGAGGGCCAGGTGGAACACGCCGAAGGAGGGTGAGGGCACGGGGGCGGCGAAGGTCCGGGTCACGCCCGTCGCCGGGTCGGTGACCGTCATCGCGCCGTCCGGCTTGCCGTCCCACTCCAGCGGCCAGCGGGCGCCCTTCACCGGCATCGTCGGCACGCCCGGTTCCGGCACCGGGTACACCAGGCGCATGCCGTCCGCCGCGGCGAAGACGACTCCCTCCCCGTCGATCTGAAGGCACTCGTCCAGGGTGGATATCCAGGTCGGGCCGAAGCAGACACCACCCCTGTAGGAGGACAGGTGGGTACGCGTGAACTGCAGCGGCAGACTCCCCGGCAGCGACAGGTCCGTCTGCGTCATCAGCATCGCCCCGGTCGCCACGTCGATCGGCTCGCCCACGCACGGCGTGTCCTCGGCGTTGCGGGCCGCCGGGCCCAGGTCGACCAGGTCCGGGCGGAGTGACGGCGGGCGCAGCAGCAGCGGGGTGGTGTCGGCGAGGCCGCCTTCCATGCTCGCCTTCAGCAGGCCGCCGCCCGCTCCGAGCGCACCGCCGAAGATCATGCCGTCCTTGGCGGCCTGGTTGACCTCGTCCAGGCTGAAGCCGTGCTGCAGACCAGTGGCCATCTGCAGCGGCTGGGCCACGGCGAGGTCGACGGTGACCGACTCGACCCCGCCGAACGCGGCGGCGACGAAGGCACCGCCGATGATGTCGGCCACCACGGCGGAGACCCCGACACCGATCGTGGCGCCGAACTCGATGACCGCGTCCGCCGCAGCTGCCGCCGCGCCGGAGGCGATGCCCGCCGTCATGATGGCCAGCGCCACCCCACCCGCGATCACGGCCGCGTCGATGGCTATCCGCGTCCAGAGCTTGTTGATCGCGTCGTCGATGCCGTCGGCGAACTTGTCCAAGCCGCCTGCCATCTCCCGCGAGGACTTGGCGAGGTCGCTCAGCCAGCCGCCGTCCTTGCCCTGGGCGTAGCGGTCCCAGAACTTGTGGAACGCCTCGATCGACTCACCCGCGTTGTTGTGGATGATCCCGGACGCACTGCGATGCACAGGGGAACGGACGTCGTCCACCGAATCGGCGAACGCACGCCATGCTTTCGCCGCGTCCCGCAGCTTGTCGGGGTCGGCCTCCGGCCACCACAGGCCCATGTCGAGAAGGATGTGGCGGGCTTTGGACTCAATGCTCACCGGCACCGTCGCTCTGCTTGGGGGTCTTTATTTCGGTGAACATGCCGGCGATGAGCTCGTCGTTGTCCACGTGCCCGTCGGCCATGTCAGCCATGGCCTCGTGAATGCTCGTCAGCCCGAGCACCAGGATGCCCGCCGCGCTCTCGATCTTCTTCTGGTGCGGCTTGTAGACGCCGCCGAACTGGTTGCCCTGTTCGTCGTGGCCCCAGGGCTCACCGAGGCCGTCCAGGGTCTTGATCAGAGTGGTCAGCGCCTTGCTCAGATCGACGGCGCCCTGCTGGAAGGCCGGTGCCGCAGCCTTGATGTCGGCGGTCTTGATGTCCAGCACCTTGCCGGGGACCTTGCCGTCACCCATCGCTGTCGTCTCCCCCCGGTTCGCAACTGCGGCTTCCGACCCTAGAGGAGGACAGTCAAGGGAAGGTCATATCGAAGACATGCGCCGGCAATGCACCGACGGTGAGACAGCGCCCCACAACGACGTTGCGCGGCGCCTTGGGGCTATCGGAGGGCAGCCGCACGTGCGCACAGCAGAGAGATCAAGCGGCGCCGGCTCGCCGCCGCGACACACCATCCGCTCCCGGCTTTCGCAGCCTGGGCCCCCGCACCTGGCGCGTTCCACCCTTGCCGCTTGGCCACTGCCGTTGTCATAGCGATCGCCGCCCCGACACGATCCTCGCCAATCCCCCTCCAGGTCAGGTGAGACCACCCGGAGTGGTCACGGGCTGATCCGGCAGGGGTCAAGGGGCGTTGAGCGCGGCCGGAATTCGGCGCTACGGTTCCGGCACATACATCAGCCGAGGAAGCTCAGCCGAACCTTGCGCTCGGGATTGTCCCTGTTCGTGTCGACCAGGCAGACCGACTGCCAGGTGCCCAGCTCCAGGCGGCCGCCGATCACCGGGAGGGTGGCGTGGGGCGGGACGAGGGCCGGGAGGACGTGGTCGCGGCCGTGGCCGGGGCTGCCGTGGCGGTGCTGCCAGCGGTCGTCGGCGGGGAGCAGGGTGTGCAGGGCGGCGAGGAGGTCGTCGTCGCTTCCGGCGCCCGTCTCGATGACGGCGATTCCGGCCGTTGCGTGCGGGACGAAGACACTGAGCAGGCCGTCGCGGCCGGCCGCCGCCTCGCGCAGGAAGTCCTCACAGTCGGCGGTGAGGTCGACGACGCGTTCCCGGGAGCCGGTGGAGACGTTCAGCATGCGGGTGGTGAAGGCATCTGGCATGCCCCCATCCTGTCCCACACGCCGGGATTCGCAGCCTGTGGCACGAGCCCGTCCCGAGACGGCCGGTCCACAAGACGGGACGCTGCTGCCCCTCGCGCGGGCATCAGACCACGTACTGCCGCAGCCGCTGACACCACGCCTCCTCTTGCCGTCCGACGTGCTCGCCTCGCCGGGTGGGGACCATGATCGGCACTGGACTCGCCCCGGTCTCGGAGCTGTTCCGGATCGGTGAGACCTGGTGGACGCGCCGGTGCGGAGGCTGCGGACGGTGCCGTTCATCGGTCTCATTGCGCTGTTCATCATCTGGTTCGGCATCGGCGAGGTGATCGCGACCTGCCGGACACCGCGCCGGCTGGGAGGGGCGTGAGCCCGGAGTTGTCGGCACGCGGCTCACCGGATCGCACGGCGGCCCCGGTCGCCGGAGCGGGGCGCTGCTGCTGGTGTCCGGCGGCCACCGGCCGGGCGGCGGGGCTCGGGCCCCTGCCCGGCTTCGGGGAGCTCTGCCGCGGCCCAGGACGCTCTCGGGAAGATCCACGCCCGGAGCCCGGTTGGTAGAAGCGTGAACGAATCACGTGAGGTCGAGGTTGTCGTCATCGGCGCTGGTCAGGCCGGGCTGTCCAGCGCCTACCATCTGCGGCGCACCGGTTTCGAGCCGGACCGCGACTTCGTCGTCCTCGACCACTCCCCCGCGCCGGGCGGCGCCTGGCAGTTCCGGTGGCCCTCGCTGACGTACGGCAAGGTGCACGGGATGCACGCCCTGCCCGGCATGGAGCTGACCGACGCCGATCCCGCACGGCCCTCGGCGGAGGTGATCGGTGAGTACTTCGACCGGTACGAGCGCGCCTTCGGCCTGCGCGTACGACGGCCCGTCGACGTACGAGCGGTACGCGAGGGAGACGGCGGGCGACTGCTCGTGGAGACCTCGGACGGCGCCTGGTCGACACGGGCGCTGATCAACGCCACCGGCACCTGGGACCGGCCGTTCTGGCCGCGTTATCCCGGTCAGGAGACCTTCCGCGGGCGGCAGTTGCACACCGCGCAGTACGCCGGGCCAAAGGAGTTCGCCGGACAGCGCGTCGTGGTCGTGGGCGGCGGCGCCTCGGGCACCCAGCACCTGCTGGAGCTCGCCCCGTACGCGGCCGCGACCACCTGGGTCACCCGGCGGCCTCCGGTGTTCCGCGAGGGGCCGTTCGACCAGGAGGCGGGCCGCACGGCCGTCGCACTGGTGGAGGAGCGGGTGCGCCAGGGGCTGCCCCCGCGCAGCGTCGTCTCGGTCACCGGGCTGCCCCTCAACGACGCCATCCGGCAGGGGCTCGCGGACGGAGTCCTGGACCGGCAGCCGATGTTCGACCGGGTCACCCCGGACGGCGTGGAATGGGGAGACGGACGGCACGTCACCGCCGATGTGATCCTCTGGGCGACCGGGTTCCGCGCCGCACTGGACCATCTCCGTCCGCTGCGGCTGCGCGAGCCGGGCGGCGGGATCCGGGTCGAGGACACTCGTGCGGTGGCCGATCCGCGCGTCCATCTCGTCGGCTACGGCCCGTCGGCCAGCACCATCGGCGCGAACCGGGCTGGCCGCTCGGCAGTCCGGGACATCAGGCGACTACTGGCCGAGGAACAGCCTGCCGCCGCGTGACGTTCCGCCGGCTCAGCGGGCCGAGGACCGCGGGGAGGACGGACTCCCACTCGGGCCCTGTGCCCGCCCCGTGCCCCCGTGGAGGGAGTTGAACTCCGCCACGTTGCGCATGTGCGTCGCGTAGTCGGAGGTGAAGCGGGTGTCTCCGGGCTTGACCGTGACGAAGTACAGCCAGTCCCCCGGCGTCGGGTTGAGCGCGGCACGCATCGCGTCCTCGCCGGGGTTGTCGATCGGTGTGGGCGGCAGGCCCATGCGCTGGTAGGTGTTGTAGGGGCTCTCGATGCGGGCGCCGACCTGGCTGGTGCGGGCGCTGCTACGGTCCAGCGCGTAGTTGATCGTCGAGTCCATCTGCAGCGGCATCCCGCGCTTCAGCCGGTTGAAGACGACCCGGGCGACCCTGCCCATGTCCTCCTTGGTCGCGGCCTCGGCCTGGACGATGCTGGCGACGGTGACGGTCTGGTAGACGTTCATCGCGTTGCGCTGCGCCCCGGCCGCGATCGGCGCCGCGCTGAGCTTGCTGTCGGCGGTGTCGACCATGAAGCGCAGCAGGGACTCGGACGTCGCTCCCTTCTGCAGGGGGTACGTTGCCGGGAAGAGATAGCCCTCCGGGTTGCCCGCGGCATCACCCGGCAGCTTCAGACCGGCCTTCCCCACGGACCTGCGCGTGCTTCCGGCAGGCAGCCGGAGGGCCTTGTCGATCGCGTCGTACACCTGGCTCGCACGCCAGCCCTCCGGGACGACCAGCGCGGCGGACGGTGTCTGCTCGGATCCGCCGTTCAGCATCAGCAGCGGCATCGCCACGGCGGTACCGGCCACGACGGCGCCGGCCACGACGAGGACGAGTCTGCCCCGGCGGGTCAGTCGAATCGTGCTCCGTGGCGGAATGTTCGTCTGCATGCGGGAACGGTAATACGCATATCACCGCAAACCCGGCATATGTTCGTTCTGTCGGCCGAGCGTCAGCGCGCCGGTCGCGGCCGCGTTCAGCTCGTCGGCTCGAGCTGTGCGTCCCGGCGCACCAGCGCTGCGTACCGCCCGTCCAGTTCCAGCAGTTGCTCGTGGCTGCCGCGTTCGGCGGCCCGCCCGGAGTCGAGGACCACGATCTGGTCGGCGCCGCGGATCGTGGACAGGCGGTGGGCGATGGTGATCGTCGTCCGGTCGGCCGACAGGGCGTCGATCGCCTCCTGGACGGCGGCCTCCGTACGGGTGTCGAGCGCGCTGGTCGCCTCGTCGAGGATGAGGACCGGCGGATCGCGCAGGATGGTGCGGGCGATCGCGAGGCGCTGCTTCTCACCGCCGGAGAAGCGGTGGCCGCGTTCGCCGACGACCGTGTCATAGCCGTCGGGCAGCGCGGCTATGTGGTCGTGTATCTGTGCCGCTCTGGCCGCCGCCTGCAGTTCCTCGTCCGTGGCGTCCGGCTTGGCGAAGCGGAGGTTGTCGGCGACCGAGGCGTGGAAGAGGTACGTCTCCTGCGAGACGACACCGACCGCGCGGGCGAGGGTGTCGAAGTCGAGGTCCCGGACGTCGACGCCGTCGATGGTGACGCGCCCGCCCGTGACGTCGTAGAGGCGGGGCACCAGATAACCGAGCGTGGACTTGCCGGCGCCGGTCGGACCGACGACGGCGAGGCTGCCGCCCGCGGGCACCGTGACATCAATGCCGTCGAGGACGGGGCGGGTCCTGTCGTCGTTGTCGTAGTGGAACTCCACGCCCTCGAAGCGGACTTCACCCTTGACCTGGTCGAGGTGGACGGGCTGCTCGCGCTCGGTGATGTCGATGGGCAGGTCCAGATACTCGAAGATGCGCTGGAAGAGGGCGAGGGAGGTCTGGATCTGCACGCCGGTGGCGAGCAGGCTCACGGCCGGCCGGAACAGCCCCTGCTGGAGCGAGACGAACGCGACGATGGTGCCGAGCGAGACCCTGGGGCCGCCGAACTGCAGGGCCAGGCCTGCCGTCCAGTAGATGACGGCCGGCATCGCGGCCATGACGATCGTGATCACGGCCATGCGCCAGCGCCCGGCCATGTTCGACTTCACTTCCAGGTCGACCAGGCGCTCGGACTCCTCGGCGAAGGACGCGGTGAGCGAGTCGGAGCGGCCCATGGTGCGGCCCAGCAGGATGCCGCTGACCGAGAGCGACTCGGTGACGGTGGCCGCCATCGCGGCCATCTGCTTCTGCCGCTGTGTGGTGATCTTCTTGCGTTCGTTGCCGACGCGGCGGCTGATCCACACGAACACCGGCAGCAGGAGCAGCGAGACGATCGTGAGCCGCCAGTCGAGGGCGACCATCGCGACGATCGTGGCGACCACGCTGGTGACATTGGAGACCAGGGAGGTGGCGGTCGAGGTGACGGTGGCCTGCATGCCACCGATGTCGTTGGCAATGCGGGACTGGACCTCGCCGGTGCGCGTGCGCGTGAAGAAGGCGAGGGACATGCGCTGCAGCCGGCCGTAGACGGCGGTGCGCAGGTCGTGCATCACGCGCTGGCCGACGGTGGTCGAGATCAGCGTCTGGAGGACGCCGAAGACGCTGGAGAGGACGGCACTGAGGATCATGCCGAGCGCGAGCAGGCTGAGCAGGCCGGTGCGGCCCTGGGGGATCGCGACGTCCAGGGTCTCCTTGAGCAGGAACGGTGTGGCCACCGAGACCAGCGAGGAGGCGCCGACCAGCAGGCCGACGATCGCGAGCCGCCCGCGGTAGGGACGGAAGAGCTTCAGGATGCGGCGCACCTGCCGGGGCTGTTCCTTGGCATCGGCAGGCGGGGTCCAGGACGGTTCTCGGTCGGGATGCATGGGCTCCTACGGAGGTGAACGGGCGCCGGTCGGGGATCGGCCGACGATGACCAACGGATCGTAGCTCATTGTTACCTATACTCACAATGAACGGCATCCTGATATTGTTCCCGCATGACCACCCCCGATCCCGACGGCCTCCTCGCCGAGCAGCTGCTGCGGCTGACCCGCCGGGTGCACCGCATCCAGAAACGCCATCTGGAACGCCACGACCTGGGCGTCACCCCGGCGCAGTCCCGGCTCCTGCGCACCCTCGCGCACTACGCCTCGCCTCCGCGCATGGCCGACCTCGCCGAGCGCCTGGAGGTGGTGCCGCGCGCGGTGACGACGCTGGTCGACGGGCTGGAGACGAACGGGAAGGTGCGGCGGGTGCCGGATCCGGCGAACCGGCGGGTCACCCGGATCGAGCTCACGGACGAGGGGCGCACGACCCTGCGTGAACTACGCGGCGCACGCCGCTCGGCGGCCGAGGAGATCCTCGCTCCGCTCACGGAGAAGGAACGCCAGGTGCTCGGCGTGCTGCTGAACACACTCATCGAGGGGGACGGCGGACAGCGCTGCTGAGCAGCGCGGCGGGCTCGGCGTACGGCGAACCGGGCTCGGCGCACAGCACGGCGGGCCGCGCCCCCCTCGGCGCACGGCCCGCCGGCCTGCGGTCAGCCCATACGCGGCGCGACTCCCGGCGCGGTCAGCCCCCGCGCGGCGCGAGTTCCTCAACGGTCAGACCACGCGCGGCGCGAACTCCTCGACCATCGGCCCGCTTCCGGAGCGGGTTCCTCGGCAGCGGGCCGTGCCCCGACGGCCCCGACGACGATGCCGAGCACGAGTGCGCAGGTGACCCGTGTGAAGAGGGGGGTTCGGGTAAGTCACCCCGCGCGTGGCGCACTCACATCGCCGGGCTCAGCAGCGCTCGCGATCCTGCGTCAGCTCTCCCTGAACCGTGGTCAGCGATCGGTCGTAGCAGCCGTCGGAGCCGTAGAGCCGGTAGCGCTCGCTCGAGGTGCCGACCGCGTGCCGCTGGTCGCGCGGGACGTTGATCGTGTACGCCGCGTCGCCGCTGTAGGTGTCGTCGAGTCGCGACCACGCGGT
Source organism: Streptomyces barringtoniae (assembly GCF_020819595.1). Taxonomy (GTDB): domain Bacteria; phylum Actinomycetota; class Actinomycetes; order Streptomycetales; family Streptomycetaceae; genus Streptomyces; species Streptomyces barringtoniae. The sequence goes on along the minus strand of NZ_JAJHNP010000002.1, from coordinate 245,641 downwards.
GCGCCGGCCGTCCCGCAGCTCCACGACCGACGCGCGGTCGCCGATCGTCAGCACGGTACGCAGCCGGTCGTCCGCACCGATGGTCGTGGCGCCGTCCATGGCGTACGTCCGGTCGGTGCGCGTGGCCCGTGCGGGACCGTCACCGCCGACGGTGACCGTCTGGTCGTCGGTCCAGGTCGCGTCCAGTCCGTCGGTGTTCTCGCCGTCGGTCCACCGGTGGACGGAGGTGTTGGCGAGTGTCCGGGTGACGGTGGTGGTCACGCGGCCGTGGGAGGTGTCGAGGTATCCGGAGACGGTGAGCCGGTGCCCGGCCTCGGTGTCCACGCGGTTCTCCGAACCGGGCGTGTAGGTGGAGGAGTTGGCGGTGTCCGTCGCCTTGTTCTCGGTGAGCGCTCCCGTGACGTGGGCGCGGTGCGCATCCTGCCAGACCAGGACGTTCACCGGTGCGCTCCAGCCCGACTGGCCCGCGGGCACGCCGACGACGGAGACCTCGACGCGGTGCGCACGCCCGTCATCGAGCAGGCCCGCAAAGGGTGTGAGGTCATATTCGATCGGCCGGACGTCGAAGGCGCCCGGCGCCGGAACGACGTACCAGAGGAAGGGGTTGGACCAGCCTCCGGTCCACACGTTCGGGAACGGCGCGGCGATTCCGGCCAGTTGGCCGTCGACCTTGATCTGCACCTCGCGGTAGGGGCCGTGATCGGCCTTGCAGGAGTACGACGCCGGGTCGGCCACGGTCAGGTACCAGAACTCCTCGCAGCCGCCGCCCGAACCGGTCGCGTAGACCTCGGCGACGATCCGCTCGCTGTTGCGCGGGGTGGTGAGGGTCGTGCCGTCGGGCGTGTCGGTGAGGGTGAGCACGCGGTCGGGCGTCCGCTGCGGGGGGCGGCCCGCGTAGAAGGTCAGGGTGACGTGCACGTCGATGACGCCGGTGTAGGTGTCGTTCACGACGTTGCCGATCAGCATCTCGACGTCCTGCGGGCTGCGGAAGGTGCCGCTGTAGCGGGTGACGTCCTTCTCGACGTGCCATTCGATGCCGTCGGGTGAGGGCTCCGGGGTGGAGGTGCGCAGGATCTCGACCCCGCCGACATGCAGATAGCCGAGGCGGTCGTACTGACGGCCCTTCACCTTGCCGTCGAGCCGCAGGACTACCTTGCTCCAGTGGTCGCCGCAGCCCTGGGGCGGGGTGTAGGCGCCCCGGTACGGCGTGAAGTCGCGGAACTGGGCGTCGGCGAGGGTGACCTGGCACGACTTGGTGTGCGGTCGCTCGACGGACGGTGCCGCGGTGACCGGATCGTGCCAGTCGGAACCGAACTCGGCCGGGACGTCGGCCGCTTGGGCCGTGGCGGCTCCGGTGCCGAAGAACGCGCTCACCAGGAGGGTCGCTCCGGCAAGCATGGACATGACTATCCGTCTTCTCATGGCCGGTGTTCTACGGCCAGTCGGTGCCGGTCCGCAATGACGCCTCGGGAAGAACGGCGCGATCGCGCGCCGGACGCGCCGACGCCGAGCCGCCCTTCGGGTGTGGCGGTGCCGAGTCGCACTTCACGCACGTGGATGCCCGGACCGCGCTCGGTCTCTCCTGGCCGCCGGACGCCGCACGCGCCTCTGGCCGCCGGACGCCGCACGCGCCGGTGCGTCAGGCCCGAAGTTCCGCGCGGTCGCCCATCACCATCACCGGATGCCGGTCCGGGTCGAGCGTGCGCAGCAGGAACTCCATGGCGTCCTTGGACACGCCGACACACGCGGACGTGCCGTCGCCGTGGTCGAGATGCAGCCAGATGCCGCCGCCTTTGTCGTCACCCTCGGGGCGCGTGAGGTCGTACGGCGGGGTGCCCGGGAGGCGGTTGTAGTCGATGGCGATGACGTAGTCGAAGTCGTGCTGGTGCGCCTCGCCCCAGTCGTTCGGCGGTGCGTAGGCCTCCTCGTCCTGGTTGTACGGCAGCCGGGTGCCGGGGTCGGCGAGCACACCCCCCGCGTCGGACAGACCGAACACGCCGACAGGACTGCGCTCGTCACCCATGTGATGGTCCGTGGTCCAGCCGTTCCTGCCGTTGTGCCCGGGCCACTCGGCCACCGCCCGCCACTCCGGCCCCTCCCGTGTGTACAGCACGACCGTGGAGTCGGCAGAGTCCTCATCCTCTCCGTACACCGCGACGACCTGGCCGGAGTCACGGGGGATCTGCCGGAACAGCCGGTCACCGACGCCCGGGATGCGGGCCGGGTCGGTCGTGGGGGCGGTCGACACCGTCGAGCTCTGCGCGCCAGGCCGGGGGCTTGCCGCCGCCCCGTGGGATCGAGCCGGGACGGACGCTTCGGTGCCGCACGCCGACACAGTCGCCAGAAGGGTCCCAAAGGCCGTCAGCACGACCGCCTTTCGCGGCAGACCGGGGATCTTCACGATTCCATGGTGGCTTAGATAACGGTCTATTGTGCAATCTTCTGGACATTCGGGTGACGGCAGCGGCACCAGGCCCGGTGAGCGGTGGCCGGAAGCGGGTGGATTACGCCCCTCGGTCAGGAAAACCGTTTGAAATTCACCACTCAGCGAGGCGAACCTTTCACGGCTTGTCACGGCTTTTCGCCGCTTCCCTGCTTCTCCCCCGTCCCCTCGCCGTACCCCTCAATCCTTCCCTCCTGACACGAGCCACTGGTACGTCATGCAGATTCAAGATCTTCCGTACTCCGATCCGGGCGTCCCGGACGCACGTTCGGGCCCCCGGTTCCTGTGGTGGCTCGGACGGAACCAGCTGGGCGGACAGCTGAAGTCGCTCGCCTGGGGCCTGCTGCACTTCGTCTCCGTCTCGGCTCTTCCCTTCTGTGTCGGCCTGGCCGTCCAGGCGGTCATCGAGCGCTCCGGCTCCCGGCTCGCCCTGACGGGTGGTCTGATGCTGCTGTGCGCCGCGGGCATCGCCGTCGGTGACACCTTCCTGCACCGGACCGCCGTCACCAACTGGATCACCGCCGCCGCCCGCGTCCAGCAACTGCTGGCGCGCAAGGCCGCCCACTTGGGCTCCGCCCTGACCCGACGGGTCGCCGCCGGCGAGGTGGTGGCCGTCTCCACCGGCGATGTCGAGAAGATCGGCTGGTTCGTCGAGGCGGTCTCCCGGTTCACCGCGGCCGCGCTGACGGTCGTGGTGGTCTGTGTCGGCCTCCTCGTCTACCAGCCCGCCCTGGGCGTGGTCGTCGCCCTCGGACTGCCGGTCGTGGCGCTCGCGGTGCTGCCGCTGCTGCCCCGGGCGACGCGCCGCGCCGACGAGCAGCGGGAGAAGGCCGGCCGGGCCACCGAGCTGGCCTCGGACACGGTCGCCGGACTGCGGGTGCTGCGCGGCATCGGCGGCGAGGAACTGTTCCTCGACCGCTACCGCCGCGCGTCGCAGGAGGTACGGCACGCCGCGGTGCGCAGCGCCCGGATGTGGTCGCTGATCTCCGCCGTCCAGGTGCTGCTGCCCGGGCTGCTGCTCATCGCCGTCGTCTGGCACGGCACCCACCTGGCCCGCCAGGGCCGCATCACCGTCGGTGAACTCGTCACCGTCTACAGCGCGGTCATGGTCCTCAACTATCCGCTGCGGCACTTCGAGGAGATCGCCATGGCGTACTCCTTCTCGCGCCCGTCGGCCACACGGGCGGCCCGCGTGCTGTCGCTGGAGCGGTCCACGGCCACCGAGGGCACCCTCGAGGAGCGGGTGCCGGGCGGCGATCTGCACGACCCCAGCACCGGTCTACTCGCTCCCGCCGGCCTTCTCACCGCAGTGGTCTGCGGAGACCCGGACGCGGCGGGCAGGCTCGCGGAACGGCTGGGCGGCCACCCGGCCGAGCCAGGCCGCTCGGTGCTGCTCGGCGGGGTCGCACTGGACGACCTCCCCCTGGACAGCGCGCGCACCGCCGTGCTCGTCCAGGACAAGGACCCGGTGCTGCTCTCCGGCACGCTGCGGGAACTGCTCGACGTGCCCGCCTCGGGAGCCGTACGGGCCGCGGACGCGCTGGCCGCGGCGCAGTGCGAGGACGTCCTGGACGCGCTCGTCCAGGGATCCCTGGACGCCGCCGACCCGATGGACGCCCGCATCACCGAGCGCGGGCGGTCCCTGTCCGGCGGCCAGCGCCAGCGGCTCGCGCTGGCCCGGTCGCTGATCACCGACCCGGAGGTGCTGGTGCTGGACGAGCCGACCTCCGCGGTCGACTCGCACACCGAGGCGCGGATCGCCGACGGACTGCGCCGGCTGCGCTCGGGCCGTACAACCGTCGTGTTCACCTCCTCGCCGCTGCTGCTCGACCGCGCGGACCGGGTCGCATTGGTCCACGAGGGCGAGGTCGTGGCGGTCGGTGTGCACCGCGAACTGGTCGACGGCGAGCCGCGATACCGGGCCGTGGTCACGCGGGAGACGGACGACGAACTGGCCGCGGCCGAGGAGGGCGCCCTGGTGGGCGCGCGCCAGGAGCTGGAAGAGATCGAGGAGAGCGCATGATCGGCGTAGCGCCGCCGGTGTACGACCCGGCGGCCCCGACGACCGCCACCACCCTGCCCGTCGGCGCAGCCGCGACCGTGCGCGCCTATGTCGTGGAGCTGTTCCGCCGGCACCGGCGGGCGTTCCTGCTGCTCATCGGCGTCAACACGGTGGCCGTGATCGCCTCCATGGTGGGTCCCTACCTGCTCGGTGGCCTGGTCGAGCGGGTGTCCGACCGGTCGCGGGAGCTTGATCTCGGCCCGACCGCCGGGCTGTTCGTGCTCGCGCTGGCCGTGCAGGCCGTGTTCACGCGACAGGTGCGGCTGCGGGGCGCGATGCTCGGCGAGCGGATGCTGGCCGATCTGCGCGAGGACTTCCTCGTCCGCTCGGTCGGGCTGCCGCCGGGAGTGCTGGAACGGGCGGGGACGGGCGATCTGCTCTCGCGCATCACCACCGACATCGACCGCCTGGCCAACGCGATGCGCGAGGCCGTGCCGCAGCTGGCGATCGGTGTCGTGTGGGCCCTGCTGCTGCTCGGCGGTCTCGTCGTGACGGCCCCGCCCCTCGCGGCCGCCGTACTGCTCGCCGTACCGGTGCTGGTGGCCGGGTGCCGCTGGTACTTCAAACGGGCGCCCTCCAGCTACCGCTCCGAGGCCGCCGGGTACGCGGCCGTCGCCGCCGTGCTCGCCGAGACGGTGGACGCGGGCCACACCATCGAGGCGCACCGGCTCGGCGCCCGCCGCGTCGCCCTGTCGGAACGGCGGATCAAGGAGTGGACCGCCTGGGAGCGGTACACGCTGTGGCTGCGGTCCGTGCTCTTCCCGGTCATCAACGCAGTCCACGTCATCGTCCTCGGCTCGGTGCTGATGGCCGGCGGGGCGTTCGTGCTGAGCGGCTGGATCGGGGTGGGGCAGCTGACCACGGGCGCCCTCATCGCACAGATGCTCGTCGACCCGGTGAACCTGATCCTGCGCTGGTACGACGAGGTACAGGTCGCCCAGGTGTCGCTGGCCCGCCTGGTCGGAGTGCGGGACATCGAGCCGGACGCCGGGGACGCCTCGCTGGCGCCGGACGGGCGAGACGTGCTGGCCGACCAGGTGCACTTCGGTTACCGCGAGGGCGTCGACGTGCTGCGCAGAGTGTCCCTCGAGGTCGCCCCGGGCACCCGGCTGGCCCTGGTCGGCCCCTCGGGCGCGGGCAAGTCCACCCTGGGCCGGCTGCTCGCCGGGATCTACGCACCCCGCGACGGCCGGATCACCCTCGGCGGCGCCGAGCTGTCCCGGATGCCGGCGGAACGCGTCCGCTCGCACGTCGCCCTGGTCAACCAGGAACACCACGTGTTCGTCGGCTCCCTGCGCGACAACCTCCTGCTGGCCCGCACCAATGCCACGGACGCCGAGCTGTGGGCAGCGCTGGAAGCGGTCGACGCCGACGGCTGGGCGCGGGTCCTGGACGACGGCCTGGACACCGAGGTCGGCTCCGGCGGTCTTGCGCTGACACCGGCGCAGGCCCAGCAGATCGCGCTGGCCCGGCTCGTGCTCGCCGATCCGCACACGCTGGTCCTGGACGAGGCGACCTCGCTGCTGGACCCGCGCGCGGCCCGGCATCTGGAACGTTCCCTGGCCCGGGTCCTGGACGGCCGCACCGTGGTCGCCATCGCCCACCGTCTGCACACCGCCCATGACGCGGACGTGATCGCCGTCGTGGAGGAGGGCCGCATCAGCGAGCTCGGCAGCCATGACGAGCTGGTCGCGACGGACGGCGCATACGCGGCGCTGTGGCGGTCCTGGCACGGGTGAGGACCCGGCGGGCGCGCGGGCGGCCGGTACCGCGGCACAGTGCCCGCGGGCAAGGCCGTTCCCCCCGGTCGTCCCCCCGATCGCGGCGACGCTGCCCGCAGTGACCGGGGGCGCGCCGTCAGGCGGCGTGGTCACGGCCGCCGGTTCCTGGGACGGCCCGACCGCCACAGACGGGCGCGTGGCCGGGGCCGGCGCCGTGCCCCGTCGGGCCACCGTGGGGATCGGCGCCGGCGCTCGACCGAGCCGGGTCACGGCGGGCGGGTGCGCACCCCTGCCTCCCCGCGCTTCGGACAGCCAGGCCATGGCACACGGGCGGCCAGTAGGGCCTGCCGGCGCTCGACCGAGCCAGGTGACGCCGGGCGGGCGCGCGGTGGGCTGTGACCGGTGCCGGTGTCCGGGCGCGGGCACTGTCCGGTACCCGTGCCGTTGCGCTGTCCCGAGCAGGGGTGGAAGTCTGGAGAACGGCACCGGTGCGGGGAACACTCCGGAACCACCCGGTTCGCGGCGTGTGCGCCTCGTGCCAGGCGTGCCGGCGGCCCGCCGCCCGGTGTGGTGGCACATGGCCGTCCTCACCACCTGGAGGTACTCGTGGACAGCGCCGACGGCTGGGGGGACGACGTCTACCAGCCCGATTCCTCGGAGATCCGGGAGGACTCGGGGGTGCTCGACGTCGAGGACACACTGGACTTCGACGGCGTCGCGGACCCGCTCGACCGTGGCTGGTCCCCTCCCGAGCGTCCCTGGGCTGTGGAGCACACCGGGGTGACGGCGGCCGAACGCCAGGCGGGTGAGACGCTGGACCAGCGGCTCGCCGAGGAGCAGCCCGACCTCGTCGCCCGGGACGGCGACGACATCGGTGACCGCGACACCGACGGGGAACCCCTCGACAACGAGGTGGGCAACCTCCGCTCCGGCCGGCTTGTGGCCCCGGACGAGGGGGCGCACGAGGACGAGGAGGCGGCCCTCGTCGCCACGGACGTCGGCATCGACGGCGCCGCCGCCTCCGCCGAGGAGGCCGCGATGCACATCGTCGACGAGGAGTCCCTGTCCGGCTGACCGTCGGGCCCCGGCCGGCCCGCCCACGCCCTGCCCGACCGCCCCGCCCGAGGAGCCGCCATGCAGCAGGACAAGCACCCCGAGTACCACGCCGTGGTGTTCCGCGACCGCGCCGCAGGCTACGCGTTCCTGACCCGCTCGACGGCGCGGAGTGAGCAGACCATCGAGTGGGACGACGGCCAGACCTACCCGGTGATAGATGTGGAGATCTCCTCGGAGAGCCACCCCTTCTACACGGGCAAGGCCCGCACGGTCGACACCGAGGGCCGGATCGCCCGCTTCGAGCGCCGGTACGGCGGGGCGGAGACCGGCGAGGCGCCCTGATCCCCAGGGGCGCCTCGGGCCAGGTGCCGGGGGCGTCAGATGCGCGGGGCGCCTCGGACGCGGAGGGTGGCGCAGATCCGCGGGGCACCGCAGATGCGAGGGGTGCCTCAGATGACGTTGAGGGCCGCCGCGCAGCCCATGCCGCCGAGGAGCATGAACACGGGCATCAACACCTTCAGCTCCACCCAGCTCCCGGCCCGGAACCGCAGTGCCTTCGGCGGCCCCACCGGGTACCAGCGCTTGCGCCCCAGGGGGATCGGCCACAGGATCGGGCAGCCGGACACCGTCAGCGCGTCCCCGATGTCGTGCACCAGCGCACCGAGCACGATCGGCAGCCCCAGCCACAGGTACTGCTGGCCCGGCGCCGTGAACAGCCAGTCGGAGCCGTTGCCCGGCTTGTCCAGGACGCCCGCGAGAATCCACGCAGTGGTCGCCGCCAGCAGCCAGACCAGGACATCGCTGCTGGAGCCGCGCGCCGCCCGCCACAGCAGGCCCTCGATCGCCAGCACCATGTGCACGAACAGGATCGCCAGCACGGCCCATCGGCCCCCCGCGATCGCCGCCGCCGAGCAGCCGGCACCGAGCAGGACCGCCCACAGCCAGGTGTGCGTCAGCGTGCGGTGACCGCCGTTGCGGCGCGGGTCGCCCTTCATCCGGGTCGCCTTGTAGACGGCGTACGACAGCTTGTCCACGATCTCGCAGATCCAGTGGGAGATCGGACCGAAGGAGCGCGAGATGGTCGCCGCCTTGTGGTCGAGGTCCGGGGCGAGCGCGGCACCGGCACAGATCAGAGCCCCCACGAGGAGAACCGGCCAGGGCATCGGATGCCCCGCCGCCGCGGCGGCGGCTCCGACCCCGAGCCAGGCCGCGGCCCCCGACAGTGAGTGTGCTGGTCCCATCATGGCCGCTTCCCGCCCCATTCCTCGTGTGCCGCTGTCCAGTTGACCTGGTGCGCTGACATGCCGTCGGCGACACAGCGTAGCGGCCATGATCTTCCTGCCCGAAGCCGATTCCCCCCTCGGGGGCAAGGCCAGGCAAGATGGGTGCGTGACCCTCATCGATCAGCTGCCGCCGACCGCCGACCCCGATGCCCTGTACGAAGCCTTCGAGTCGTGGGCGCAGGAGCGCGGCCTCACCCTCTACCCCCATCAAGAGGAGGCGCTGATCGAGGTGGTCTCCGGGGCGAACGTGATCGTCTCGACGCCCACCGGCTCCGGAAAGAGCATGATCGCCGCGGGCGCGCACTTCGCCGCGCTGGCCCGGGACGAGGTCACCTTCTACACCGCCCCGATCAAGGCGCTGGTGTCGGAGAAGTTCTTCGAGCTGTGCAAGCTGTTCGGCACCGAGAACGTCGGCATGCTCACCGGCGATGCCTCCGTGAACGCCGACGCGCCCGTGATCTGCTGCACCGCCGAGGTGCTGGCGTCGATCGCGCTGCGCGACGGCAAGGGCGCGGATGTCGGCCAGGTCGTCATGGACGAGTTCCACTTCTACGCCGAGGGCGACCGTGGCTGGGCCTGGCAGATCCCGCTGCTGGAGCTTCCCCAGGCGCAGTTCATCCTGATGTCGGCCACTTTGGGCGATGTGTCCTTCTTCGAGAAGGACCTCGCCCGCCGCACCGGCCGCCCCACGTCGGTGGTCCGTTCGGCGACCCGCCCGGTGCCGCTCTCCTACGAGTACCAGCTCACCCCGCTCACCGAGACCCTCACCGACCTGCTGGAGTCCAAGCAGGCTCCGGTGTACATCGTGCACTTCACGCAGGCACAGGCCGTGGAGCGGGCACAGGCGCTGATGAGCATCAACATGTGCTCGCGCGAGGAGAAGGACCAGATCGCCGAACTGATCGGCAACTTCCGCTTCACCACCAAGTTCGGCCGCAACCTCTCCCGATACGTCCGGCACGGCATCGGCGTCCACCACGCCGGCATGCTGCCCAAGTACCGGCGCCTGGTGGAGAAGCTCGCCCAGGCCGGTCTGCTGAAGGTCATCTGCGGCACGGACACGCTCGGAGTCGGCGTCAACGTGCCCATCCGTACGGTCCTGTTCACCGCCCTCACCAAGTACGACGGCAGCCGCGTACGCACGCTGCGGGCCCGGGAGTTCCACCAGATCGCGGGCCGGGCGGGCCGGGCCGGTTTCGACACGGCGGGGCTCGTCGTGGCGCAGGCGCCGGAGCACGTCATCGAGAACGAGAAGGCGCTGGCGAAGGCGGGCGACGACCCGAAGAAGCGGCGCAAGGTGGTGCGCAAGAAGGCGCCGGAGGGTTTTGTCGGCTGGACGGAGAACACCTTCCAGAAGCTGATCGAGTCGGAACCGGAGCCGCTGACCTCGCGTTTCCGGGTGACGCACACGATGCTGCTGTCGGTGATCGCCCGCCCGGGCAACGCGTTCGAGGCGATGCGCCACCTCCTGGAGGACAACCACGAGCCGCGCAGGCAGCAGCTCCGGCACATCCGCCGGGCGATCGCGATCTACCGGTCGCTGCTCGACGGCGGGATCGTGGAGAAGCTCGACAAGCCCGACGCCGAGGGCCGTATCGTCCGGCTCACCGTCGACCTGCAGCAGGACTTCGCGCTCAACCAGCCGCTGTCCACGTTCGCGCTCGCCGCGTTCGAACTCCTCGACCCCGAGTCGCCGTCCTACGCCCTCGACATGGTCTCCGTCGTCGAGTCCACCCTGGACGACCCGCGGCAGATCCTCGTCGCCCAGCAGAACAAGGCGCGGGGCGAGGCCGTCGCCGCGATGAAGGCGGACGGCGTCGAGTACGAGGAGCGCATGGAGCGCCTCCAGGACATCACCTACCCGAAGCCGCTGGAGGAGCTCCTCTTCCACGCGTACAACACCTATCGCAAGAGCCACCCCTGGGTCGGCGACCACCCGCTGTCGCCGAAGTCGGTCATCCGGGACATGTACGAACGGGCGCTGTCCTTCACCGAGTTGGTCTCCTTCTACGAGCTGGCCCGCACCGAGGGCATCGTGCTGCGCTACCTCGCCAGCGCCTACAAGACCCTCGACCACACCATCCCCGACGACCTGAAGTCCGAGGATCTGCAGGATCTGATCGAGTGGCTCGGCGAGATGGTCCGCCAGGTGGACTCCAGTCTGCTGGATGAATGGGAGCAGCTCGCGAACCCGGAGGAGATGACCGCCGAGGAGGCTCAGGAAAAGGCCGACGAGGTGAAGCCGGTCACCGCCAACGCGCGCGCCTTCCGGGTCCTGGTCCGCAACGCCATGTTCCGCCGCGTGGAACTGGCCGCCCTGGACCAGGTCGAGGAGCTCGGCGAGATGGACGCCGAGTCCGGGTGGGACGCCGACGCCTGGGGCGAGGCGATGGACAAGTACTGGGACGAGTACGACGACCTCGGCACCGGTCCCAACTCCCGCGGTCCCAAGCTGCTGGTCATCAACGAGGAGCCGGAGAACGGCCTCTGGCGCGTCCGCCAGATCTTCGACGACCCGAACGGTGATCACGACTGGGGCATCAGTGCGGAGATCGACCTCGCGGCCTCGGACGCCGAGGGCCGTGCGGTCGTGCGCGTCACCGATGTCGGTCAGCTGTGAACCCTTGTAGACCAGTTGTGAGCCCAGGAGAATCCCACCGATGACGACGAACCCGGCCGAGCGACTGGTCGACCTGCTCGACCTGGAGCAGATCGAGGTCAACATCTTCCGTGGCCGAAGCCCGCAGGAGTCGCTGCAGCGCGTCTTCGGCGGCCAGGTGGCGGGCCAGGCACTGGTCGCCGCCGGCCGCACCACGGACGGCGACCGCCCGGTGCACTCGCTGCACGCGTACTTCCTGCGGCCGGGCCGCCCCGGTGTGCCCATCGTGTACCAGGTGGAGCGGGTCCGTGATGGCCTGTCGTTCACCACGCGCCGGGTCACAGCCGTGCAGCAGGGCCGCACGATCTTCAATCTGACCGCCTCCTTTCACAAGCCTGAGGAAGGACCGTTCGAGCACCAGCTGCCGCCGGCCCGTGAGGTGCCCGACCCGGAGTCGCTGCCGACGGTCTCCGAGGAGATCCGCAAGCACCTGGGCGCGCTGCCGGAGCAGTTGGAGCGGATGGCGCGCCGCCAGCCCTTCGACATCCGCTATGTCGACCGGCTGCGCTGGAACGCCGAGGACATCAAGGGGGCCGAGCCGCGCAGTGCCGTGTGGATGCGCGCGGTCGGACCGCTCGGCGACGACCCGCTGGTGCACACGTGCGCGCTGACCTACGCCAGTGACATGACCCTCCTGGACGCGGTCCGGATCCCCGTCGAGCCGCTGTGGGGGCCGCGGAACTTCGACATGGCCTCGCTGGATCACGCCATGTGGTTCCACCGGCCGTTCCGGGCGGACGAGTGGTTCCTGTACGACCAGGAGTCGCCGATCGCCACCGGCGGCCGGGGCCTGGCCCGCGGGCGCATCTACGACCTGCAGGGGCGTCTGCTCGTCTCGGTCGTCCAGGAAGGCCTGTTCAGGTCCCTGTAGCGCGCCCAGGTGACCGGGCTTGCGGCCGTGTGGTTCAGACCCGCGCGGGCCCGGGCCTTCTCCCCCGCAGCCAGGCGCGCAGGCCCCGCTTGGTCCGCGTCGGGGACTGCTCGGCGCCGCGGTGTCCCCGGCGGGCCGAAGACGGCGCGGCCGCCCGCACCACCGGCGTGCCGTGCCACTCGAAGGCTCGGACCACGGGCTCGTCCTTCGGGTCGGGCGGCCCCGGCAGCCGTCCACCGCTCGGCCCGGATCCCACTGTCACCGGCTCGCCCTCCGGCTCTCGCAGCGGGGGCGCGGCTGCCCGGGCCGCGGTCGGCTGCTCCCCGGTCTCCGACGGCGCCCGTACGGCCTCCTCCGTGGGTGGCGTGACCGTCCGGGCCATGGGCGGGATGGGCCGTGCGACGGCTCGCACGGCCGGTGCGGTGCGACGGACGGCCGGACGCGGGGCCCGTGAGTGGGCGCGGGCCTCCTCGAGCACATGGCCCAGTTCGCTGCGGAGCCACTCGATCTCGTCCGCGTCCTGCGCGGTCGTGACCCGCTCGGCGAGGTACGCGGCAGGCGATCCCGGAGTGCCCCGACCGGGTGGCGCGGGACGGAACCGGTTCACATAGGCACGCTCGTAGGGATCCTTGACGACGTCCGCGATCTCGACGGGCGACAGGAAGGCTGCCACGGCGCCGACTCGTACCCACGGATCGTCCGCTTGCCGCAGCAGGAATCCGAGGTGGCGTCCCCGCCAGTTGCGGGCACGCAGGTCCACTCCGGCTTCCAGCTGGCTCCGCAGGTTCTCGGGCGTACGTCCCTTGAGCAGATGGGCGTTCTTGGGGTCCGCGGTGAAGTTCCGCAGGTCTTCGGCCAGATACAACCAGACCACGGCTCGGTACCGGTTGAGGTACCACTTGGCCGGCACGAGCAGGCCCAGGCGGGCGAGGCGGGTGAACCGCCCGGCCGGGATCTCCATGAGGGCGGCACCCTCGGTGGTGCCGACCACCCGCACGCGGTCGTGAAGAGCGTCCGGGTAGCCCTCCTGTGCGCGAAGGCGGTCGATCTCGGTGCGCTCCACCCTGCGGCCTCCCCCGCCCTCGTCGGGCACGGTCCGGATGTGGCCGAGGTGCACGGCGAGGTCGAACTCGCCGCGCCTGAGGCCCAGTTCCCGGGCGGCTTGGGTCGGGGTGCAGGTCGTGGACCGGGGCGGACTGAAGGTGCTTGCCGACATGGTCGTACTCCCCCGTGGAGTCGTTGGCTCACGCCCTGTGCGTTCGCCGTGCACCCACCGTAGCCAGTTCGGCGCAAGTCGTGGCAGCCCTGTGGATAACTTCGCCGCGGGAGCAGAACTCGCAGGTCAGGCGTCTGCGGTGGGGGTGCGCTCCGGTTGTCTGGCATCGACGCCGAGATGCTCGCCGACGCGATTGACGAGCAGGGTCATCTCGTAGGCGATCTGACCGATGTCTGCCTCCGCGCCGCTGAGCACGCACAGGCAGCTTCCGGTGCCGGCGGCGGTCACGAACAGCACCGCGTCGTCGTATTCGATCATGGTCTGGCGTACCCTGCCGGCGCCGAAGTGGCGGCCCGATCCCTTGGCGAGGCTGTGCAACCCGGATGCCACGGCGGCCAGATGCTCGGCGTCCTCACGGCGTAGGCCCGTGCTCGCGCCCGTGACCAACCCGTCGTTCGACAGGACCAGCGCGTGCCGCACGTGGTCCACTCGCTCGGTCAGATCGTCCAGGAGCCAGTCGAGTCCCTGGTTCTGCGCCATCTCCGTCTCCCCGTGTGATGTCTCCCCCCTGGCAGGAGGAACTCCCCGCCAGCCTTCCCCACCTCCGGCGTCCGGGCAAGCAGGATGGGCGCATGGCACAGAAGATGACCGACGAGGAATGGCGGGCGTTCGTCTCGCACGGCACCCGGACCGGCAAGCTCTCCACCGTTCGCGCCGACGGGAGCCCTCATGTGGCCCCGATCTGGTTCCTGCTGGACGGGGACGAACTGGTCTTCAACACGGGCAAGGAGACGGTGAAGGGGCGCAATCTCGCCCGGGACGGGCGGGTCGCCCTGTGTGTGGACGACGATCGTCCGCCGTTCCACTTCGTGGTGCTGAACGGCCGCGCACGGCTGTCGGAGAACCTGGAGGAGGTGCGTCATTGGGCCACCCGGATCGCCGCCCGGTACATGGGCGAGGACCGCGCCGAGGACTACGGCGCCCGCAACGGCGTTCCGGGTGAGTTGCTGGTCCGGGTGCCGGTCGACCAGGTGGTGGCCGTGAAGGATCTGGCGGCCTGAGCGGCGGGCTCAACCGACCGAGTCCAGGAGCCGGGCGGTGTGCATCCGCCCGGCGTACTCGACGAGCCGGATCAGCACCTCCTTGCCGGAGTCCCGGTCACGCGCGTCGCACAGCACCACGGGAGTGCCGCGGTCGAGGTCGAGGGCACGTGAGACGTCGTGTGCGCCGTAGGCGCGGGCGCCCGCGAAGCAGTTGACGGCCACCACGAACGGGATGCGCCGGTGCTCGAAGTAGTCGACCGCGGGGAAGCAGTCCTCCAGGCGCCGGGTGTCCGCGAGGACGACGGCGCCGAGAGCGCCCTGGGACAGCTCGTCCCAGAGGAACCAGAAGCGGTCCTGTCCCGGTGTGCCGAAGAGGTAGAGGGACAGGCCGGAGCGGATGGTGATGCGGCCGAAGTCCATGGCGACGGTGGTGGTGACCTTCTGGTCCACGCCGTCGGTGTCGTCCACCAGCTGCCCTGCCTCGCTGAGGAGTTCCTCGGTGCGCAGCGGCCGGATCTCGCTGACGGCCCCGACCAGGGTCGTCTTGCCCACGCCGAACCCGCCGGCGACCAGTATCTTCAGCGCCAGGGCGGCGGTGTCGCCGACGGCTTCGGAGTGCTCGGTGACCATGATCACTTCTCTCGGGAGGGCCGGCTGCGGTCGGCGTCCGTCTGCTGCGGGCGCGAAGGCAGCATCATGACAACGGAGCCGCACCTCCGGGCTGTTGGACCGAAACGCACCTGATGTGACTGACTCTCGTCCGGTCGGAGGCGGAACGCGTACGGATCGGGATGCTGCACGGCGAACGGCGGCTTCGGAACGTTCATCTACAGGGCTCGCAATCCCTCGATGACCTCGCGCAGGATCCGCTCGTCGGGCAGGTGGGCCGGCGGCACGGGACGGCTGACGACCACGCAGCCGAGTTCCAGCAGGTCGCCGAGGAGCACTCTGACGACGCCGACAGGAAGGTCGGCGTCCGCCGCGAGTTCGGCGACGGACTGTGTCTCCGTGCGGCAGAGCTCGATCAGCGTGCGGTGTTCGGGGCCGAGCGCGGCGTCCTCGAGCGCCGGTGCCGCGGGGTCGAGGGTGACGAGGGCGATCAGGTCGAAGCGCACCCCGGTGGGACCCGGCTGGGTGCGCCCGCCCGTCATCGCGTACGGGCGCACGAGTGGTCCGGCCTCGCCGTCGTACCACTGGCTGCCCGGCTCCCACGGCCCGGCGCTGTCGTTCTCGGTCATCTGTGCCGCCCGTCCCGGGTCATCCGGCTGCGGGCGGCTGCGCGGTGACGCGCGGCGGCGTGTACAGGTGCTCGCCGACCCGTTTGACCAGGCGCGCCATCTCGTAGGCGACCAGCCCGATGTCGGCGGTGACGGCGGTGAGCACGGCGAGGCAGGAACCGTCGCCGGCGGCGGCCACGAAGAGGAACGCGTCGTCCATCTCGACCATGGTCTGCCGCACGCCGCCCGCTCCGAAGTGCCGTCCCGCCCCCTTGGCGAGGCTGTTGAAGCCGGAGGCTACGGCGGCGAGGTGTTCGGCGTCCTCGCGCGCAAGGCCCGTGGAGGCGCCGACGGCCAGTCCGTCGTTGGAGAGCACGACGGCGTGCCGCACCTCGCTCACGCGCATCACCAGGTCGTCGAGCAACCAGTCCAGTTCGCCGGAGCGCTGGCCGGCCCTCGTGTTCGGGTCCTGGATCATGCCGGGTCTCCTTCGCTGAGGTCACTGCCCGTTTCGGGTTCCGGGGCGGCGCCGCGCCCGGGCTGTCTTCCGCCGCCGCGAGCCCAGCCGGCGCGGTAGGCGGCCATTCGGTCCCGTACCAGTTCGGGGGTGCGCCGTTCGTCACTGTGCCGTGCGGTCTCCTGCGCCGGCTCTTCGGGACGCTGCTGCCGGAGCTGAGGGGCAAGGCTCGCCTGGCGCACGCGGCGTGGGAGGTTGTCCGAGCTCTCGGAGTCGTCCGGCGGTCGGTGCAGCCTCAAGGCGGTGACTCCGGGGGGTGGGGTTTCGTCGCCGGTTCCGTGCGGGCGTGGCTCGTCGACCACGCCGTGGAGGCCTGGAGCGGTGGCCGCGAGGGCGGGCCGGTCCGACCGTGTGGCGACGGCCTCTTGATGTGGACTTGCGCCCGGCACGCGCGCGTACTCGCGGTCCGGATCCCGACGGGACTGTTCGCCTTGACGGGACGAACGTTCCGTCGCCCCGGTGTGCAGCAGGGCGGTGGGCACCAGGACGACCGCCGTGGTGCCTCCGTAGGGGGAGGTCCGCAGATGCACCTTGACGTCGTGCCGGGAGGCGAGCCGGCTGACCACGAAGAGTCCGAGCCGGTCACTGTCGAACAGGTCGAGCGCCTCGGACTGTTCGATGCGGCGATTGGCCTCGGCGAGGGTCTCGGCGCCCATGCCGAGTCCCCGGTCCTCGATCTCCAGGGCGTAGCCGTTGCCGACGGGCTCGCCGGTGACGCGCACGCGCGTGTGGGGCGGGGAGAACTGGGCGGCGTTCTCGACGAGTTCGGCGAGCAGGTGGGTGAGGTCGGCGACGGCGGCGCCGATGACATGGGCTTCGGGGAGCTGACGCACCTCCACGCGCGCGTAGTCCTCGATCTCGGAAACCGCGGCCCGTACGACGTTGGTCAGGGACACCGGCATGCGCCAGGCCCGGCCGGGTGCGGCGCCGGAGAGGATGATCAGGCTCTCGGCGTGCCGCCGCATGCGCGTGGTGAGGTGGTCGAGGCGGAACAGGTCGCTGAGCTCGTTGGGATCCTCCGAGCGGCGCTCCATGCTGTCCAGGAGGCTGAGCTGGCGGTGGACCAGCACCTGGCTGCGGCGGGCCAGGTTGACGAAGACGCCGGAGATGCCGCTGGCGAGTTCGGCGCGTTCCACGGCGGCGTGCAACGCGGCGCGGTGGACGGTGGTCAGGGCTTCGGAGACCTGACCCGTCTCGTCCTCGGCGGGTGGTCCGACGGGCGCCTCCGCCTGGATGTCGATCTCCTCTCCGGCGCGCAGTCTGCGCATCGCTTCGGGGAGTTTGCGGCGCGCGATCTCCAGGGCGTCGTTGCGCAGGCTCACGAGTTCGACGACGAGACCGCGTCCGATGCGGACGGAGATGACGAGCGAGGCGGCGACGGCGGCCAGGCCGAGGAGCACGGCAGAGCCCGCGGGGCTGAGCAGGCCGCGTGTGAAGGGATCGGCGCGGCCCGCTACGGCCCGGCCCGTGTTCGCCGCGATGCCCTGCATTCCGTCCTGCACACGCGCGTGGGCAGCGTTCCACGCGGCCTGAGGCGACGCGTCGGCCGGCTTGCTGCCGGGCCCGGCGGCAATGATCTTGTCCTCGGCGGCACCGAGGGCGGTGTAGGCGCCGCTGCCGGCCAGGCCCTGCCAGGCGGTGCGCTGGGCGACCGGCAGGTCGGCGACCGCGACCTCGGTGAGGGTACGGCGCGCCGTGACCGCGGCGCCGAACAGCCGTAGCCGTTCGCCCTGCAGTTGCGCGGCGGTCCGCGCGCTGCCGAGCAGGGTGTCCTCCTGGGCCAGCGCCTCGGCGGCCCGGCTGAATTCGAGCAGCACGCGCGCGTCGGAGCCGACGTCGGCCCGCTGGATGCCGGTGAGGGCGCCGTCCACGGCGAAGGCCGCGCCGATGGTCTTCGTGTACTGCGCGTACACCCTGTCCCAGCCGGCCTTGCGGTCGAGTACGGCCGTGCGCAGGGCGCGCAGGTGCTCGACGCCGGTGACGAAGGCGGAGAGGCGACCGGAGACACCGGCGGGCAGTTCCTCGCTGTCGGCGACGGTGTTGTGGCCGCCGAGCCGCAGCTCGGCCACGGCTCCGTCGGTACGGGCGGCCAGGCCTCGCAGGTCGGTGTCGTCGCCCGCGCCCGGCGCGGTGGCGTAGCGCACGGCTGCGGTGCGCTCGGCCTGCAGGGCGGTGACGGCCGCCGCCACCGGGGTGCGCAGTTCGGCGTCGACGCGCTGGGACTGCCGCAGCCGGGCCACGTCCTGGGCGGTGGTGACGGTGGCGTACGCCCACAGGGCGAGCAGGGAGACGACAGGCACCATCAGCAGGCCGACCACCTTGGCGCGCACGGTGCGGGGGCGCAGGTGCCGGCGGTTGCCACGCGCGCGTGCCTTGGCCGGCGGGGTGCCGAACGGGCGGTCGGCAGCCTCGGCGGCGGGCGGTCCGGCGTGTGCGCGGCGGCCACGCGGCGCATGCCCGGGGGTGCCGGCTTTGGTGGTGGTACGGGGTGGGCGCATGGCCTCCTCGTTCGGGACGTGGGTCGGGGTGCTCGAGCCGGGCTCCCGCTAGCGGGCGATGCTCTCGACGGGCCGCTGGGCGAAGGCGGATGCCTCTCGCTCGTCGGCCGTGGGCGAGAGGGCGACGAAGGCCGAGGTGATGAACAGGTAGGACCCGAGGCCGACGGCGAGGGGGAAGATGAACTGCATCGCCGTGGCCCCGGGCAGGGTCTCGCCGGAGGGGTTCACCCGCACGCTCACGGCGAACATCCCGGTGTAGTGCATGCTGCTGACGGCCGCTCCCATGACGAGGGAGGCGACGGTGACCGCGAGAGGCGACTTGATGTTGAGCCCGGCCCACAGGGCCGCGGTCGCCGCCACGACGGCGATCAGCACCGACACTCCGACGAGTACGGGGTCGTACCGGATGTCGCCGTGCAGCCGGACCGCCGCCATGCCCAGGTAGTGCATGCTCGCGACGCCCACCCCGGTGGTGAGGCCGCCGAGGAGGAGCGCCCGGGTGCGGTCGCGGCTGTAGCCGACGGCGAAGACGCCGGCGCAGACGACGACCATGGCGACGAGGAGGCTGAGGATGGTCAGCGGCACGTTGTAGCGGATGTCGGTGCCGCTGACGCGGAAGCCGAGCATGGCCACGAAGTGCATGGTCCAGATGCTGGTCCCGATGGCGGAGGCCGCGGTGACGAGCCAGTTGCGGCGCGAGCGGCCCGTGGTGGCCAGCGCGCGGACGGTGCAGCGCAGTCCGAGCGCGGCGCCCACGCAGGCCATGAGGTACGACAGCACGGGGGTCAGCCAGCCGAAGGCGGCGTGGTCCAGGTGTCCCATGGCCAAGGGACGCTAGGGGGGCACGGGCGCACAAAGGGGGCGCATTTCGAAAGGTGTTGGAATATGACACCTGGATGCGACGGAACGATCGAGTCCGGCCCGAACATGTGCACCTATGTATCCCCCGTGACGGTGAGGAATTATGCGGAACATGAGCGACGACCACACACACGTCCAGGAATTCTTCACCGCCCGTGCGGCCGACTGGGACAGCCGGTTCCCCGACGACGGTCCCGCCTACGCGTCGGCGGTCGCCGATCTCGGGCTGCGGCCGGGCGACCGCGTGCTGGACGCGGGCTGCGGAACGGGGCGCGCCCTGCCGCCGTTGCGGGCCGCCGTGGGGGCGTCCGGGGTGGTGCTGGGCGCCGATGTGACACCGGCGATGCTACAGGCGGCCGTTCGGGCGGGCCGCGGCCGCAACGGGCACCTGCTGCTGGCGGACGTCGCCGCGCTGCCGCTGCGGTCCGGGTCACTGGATGCGGTGTTCGCGGCCGGACTGATCGCCCATCTGCCGCGCCCGGAGGAGAACCTGCGGGAGCTTGTCCGGGTGGTGCGGCCCGGCGGCACGCTGGCGTTGTTCCATCCCATCGGCCGCGCGGCACTGGCGGCGCGCCAGGGCCGGCAGATCACACCCGACGACCTGCGCGCCGAGGCCAACCTCCGTCCATTGCTGGCCCGTTCGGGGTGGAACATGACGTCTTACGTCGACGAGGACGCCCGTTTCCTCGCGCTCGCGGTACGCGGACGCGACAACTGAACGCCGTATTCACTGACAGCCGGGCGAGTCGGGCCGTTCCGGCCACGGCACAGGGTCCGAGCCCCGGCACAGGCCGACGGCCCTGCGGTGCAGGGCGCGCGGATCGGCCAATCGTATGGTGGCCGCCCACAGCGGACTGACGGTCCCAGCCACGCGCGCGTGCGCTATCCGCCCGCCCAGGCGGCCGCATTGCCCCGCCGGCTGGCCTTTCTGGAGGAGCCCACAAGTCCGGAGGAGCCCACTGGTTTCTTCTACCACGGTGACCGGCCGCTGGGCGCAGAGGAACTGGACAACCCGTTCCGGCGCGGTGTCCTCACCGCCGCGCGTGCCACGAGCCGGGCCGAACTGGCCTGGCTGCGCGACACCCTCGCCTCACTCGACGGCGTCGGCCGCTGAGCTGTCCTGGTGCCGAACCGGGCAGCCGCGCAGTCCGGGAACCGGGCGGGTGCCCAGCTCCGCCACTCGGTAGCCGTCCGGATAGCCCTTGATCTCCCGGTTCTGCCGTGCGAAGTGCGGGGCCCGGCGCGGCGGCAGCAGCCGGACAAGCCGGCCACGCGCGCGTACGGCCCGACGCACGAACGCCGAGGTGGCCGCGCCGGGCGGGGTGTAGCGGAAGGCGTGCAGCAGCGGCTCGTCGAGCAAGGCGAGCGTCGCGGTGCGCAGCAACGGCGCCAGAGGGCGCGGATACCAGGACGCCATCAGGTCGAGTGTGGCGTCCGATACCCGCCGGGACTGCTCGTCCCAGCCGAAGTGCTCCTCCTCGTACGCGTCGAGGAGCGCCTCGAACTCCTCGTACGTCTCCGGGATGCGAGGAATTCCCATGTGCCGACCGAGAGTGCGGTAGTACTCGGTCGCGGCGACGACCTCGTGTCGCGACAGCCGCCGCCAGCCGTAGGCGTCGATCCAGCGCCTCGGCATCACGACGAAGGTGCTCAGCACATACCGCATGTCGTCGTCGCTGATGTCGTAGCTGCGGTGCATCTGGTTGATACGGCGGATCGCGGTACGGCCCTCCTCGGAGGCGAAGCCGTGCTCGACGACGGTGTCGAGGAGCAGGGCGGTGTCGTCGTACCGCTTCTGCGTGCGCTCGGTCAGCTCCGCCGTCCGCGCGAGCAGCCGCCCGATGCTCGGCACCGCGTACGTGCGATACAGGGCCAGCTCCAAGGCGCGCGTGTAGTCCCAGGGGAACTCGAACGCCACACTGAGCCGGTAGATCTCCAGGGCGTCCGCCACCGGGTCCAGCCGACGGATCTGTCCGAGCCGCTCGAAGCGCTTCACCACGTCGTCCCCCTTCTGCCGCGGAAAGTCCAACCCTACGTTGAAAGAGAGCAGATGAACGATTGACGACGTCCCCGTTCGGGGGGAGGGTGGTCCGCGTGTTCGTTCAGATACGCAAGTACACCGCCAGACTCCGCACCTCCACACACACGCAGCCGGCGGACACTCGGGAGAGACGTGCGCACAACTTGTTCGAAGCGGCGGCCACTTATGTCGTGGCGCGTGCGGAGGACGATCAGGACCGGATCGAGGAGGCTGCGGCCTGGGTGTCGCCGGAGGCGCTGTCGTTCGGAGTGAGCGAACTCGCCTGCCGGGCCGTCGTCGCGCTGGCCCGGGATCGCGACGAGTCGCCCGCGGCAGTGGCCCGTGATCTCCTCGGGCTGCCCACGGGCTGAACGGAAGCTCACCGTCCGCAGTGGTCGTTTCGCCCCCGTCCAGGCGGAAACCTGCAGCTCCGCGTGGTGTGAGGAGTCGTGACAAGCGGCTTCCGCTCGCACTAGGGTGCGCGCCGATGGACGAACCACTGGGAGGCAGGGATGGCCGTAGCCGACGATGAGGCCGTCGCCGCCGCGGACGATGCGCTGTACGTTCTGACGGCGGTGTTGTTGACGCCGGCGCAGTTTCCGAGCGTTCTGGGCGACGACTACCCGGAGGCGTGCGCGGCGCTGGGACTCGCGCCGCTCGCCGACGGGTACGGCCTGGTGCTGGGCCAGGACGGCGACGGTGCGCGCTGGACGGTCGTGATCGACGACGTCTCGCTGGTCGCCGTGGCGATCGCGTCCTGGGACTGCGGCATGGAGTACGAGCTGTCCCCGGACGAGCGCGCGGTCGTGGCCGCCCTCCCGGGCTGGCCGCTGGCCGTCGCCGTTGCGGCTCCGGGTGTCCCCGCCCCGCACGACCCCGGTCCCGAGGTGGCGGACCGGCCTGCGCTGAGCCCGCCGGACACCAGCGTCTGGGGACCGGCCCAGCGCCGCCTGGGCGCCGACGAGATAGCCCTGCAGTGGGCGGCATGGCGGGAGCAGGTCAACGACGAGGAATTCTCCGTACCGGGCGGGCGGGCGACGCCGGGCGAGCCGGAGAAGGCCGAGGAGTCGTCGCCGGAGAGCGGGCATGGTGTGCCGCAGAGCGGCCACCAGAAGGCCGAGGAGTCGTCGCCGGAGAGCGGGCATGGTGTGCCGCAGAGCGGCCACCAGGGGATCAGGCGGGTGCTCGCGGAGGCACGCGGCTACGTCGACTCACCGCCGCCGCTCGGCCGGGTGCGCTCGTCGTTCGCCCCTGGTGACGCCCGTACGCTGCGCGCCGACGGCCCCGGCTGGTCGATCGTGGCCCGCACCGACGACATCGCCTTCGTCCTGCTCGACGACGAGCCCGGCGAGATCCTGCCGGTGGGCCGGGGCCCCGAGTTGCCGGGCCTGCTGGAGGCACTCGACAAGATGGCCGTACGGCCCATCTGAGGCCGGACGGCGCCCGGGCCGGCACGCGAGGCGGGGCGCCCCTGTGACCCACCGCGCGATGCCGGGCCTCCCTATGGCCTGCCGTCTGTCGTCGGACACGCACACGGTCACCGTTCGAGAGGCAACAAGCGGCGGCAAGCTCGCCATCCGGGGCGGCGGACGATCCTGCCGCCGGCGGGGACCGGACGACGACCGCAGGGCCCGGGGTCGCGGGGCCGACACCACCGGTCTCGGGACTACGTGCGGCGATCTGGGGCCGGGACCGTGCCACCCAGCCCGCCGGCGTGTTCCGCGACGGCCGTAAGGCCGGTGCTGAGCGCTGGTGGCCGCGCTCGGCACGAGGCCCCAGGCACGCGCCCGGCGGTGCTGCGAGGGCCAGGCGCACCCCGTGGAACGGGCGCGCTACCGGGGCCGACCGGGCCCCCGCAGCCACCTCAGCGCGCCTCCCGGCGGCGCCCCCGCTCCGGTCAGCGGCCGATTTCCTTGCGCGTCACCCTGCGGAGCCTGCGCCGCTGTGAGGGGTCCAGCGCCAGATACGCGGCCGCCGGAACCCCGACCACGACCAGGAACGCCACCCACCAGGGCAGCCAGATCAGCAGGATCAGCCCGACCGCCACACCCCCGACGGCGATCTTCGCGTTGTTCGACATGAGCGTCGCCTCCTTCGCGGCCACTGCCGCTCTCTGCCCTGAGAACGGCCGCCCGCTCCCCGCGGTTCCTGAGCCCGCCCCTGAGACATCCCTGAGGCCCACCCTTAGTGGATGGGGCTCGCTGCCCCCGTGACTCACCGCCCTCGTGACTCACTGCCCTTGTGGATCCGCGCGGCCTCACCCGCGCCGGACAAGACCGTGATAGCACTCCACGCACCAGCGTGCTCCTGGGCGGGCGAGTTCCCGATGCATTCCGTTCCCGCGCTTGCCAGGAACGTTGGCCATCACTCGAACAGATTGTGAAGTGGCCCGGATCGCGGAGGCCGGCTCGGCCGTGGCCACCTCGGCGTGCTGCACCCTCGGCGAATTCGATCCCAGTAGTCAAATTTGATGAGTGCGGCTGCGGGCGTACCGGACCGCGATCCGGCGACGGTACTGGCGGCGGCACAGCTCGACTCCGACCCGCAGGACATGAACGTCTTCTGATGGCCTGTCACCGCAACGACCACCGTGATCCGATGAGCGGCCGATGCCGGCCGTTCACCCCGCGGCCGTACGGCGTTCCCCATGGGGTCCAAGTCTGGCCGCTGTCAACGAACTTGTCCCCAGGAGGCCCGATGTCCCCGCACGATGCCGGCCGGCACCGCGTCCACCGTTCCGTCACCACGGGACTGCCGCTGGCCCTGGCGGCCGCTCTCGTGGCCGCGGGAACGGCCACGGCGGCGCCGTCCCCGGACGCCCGCGTCATCCGCACGGCGACGCTCGGCGAGATCCCGCTCGGCGCGTTCAGCAACGCCCTGCTGCCCGGCAGCGTCGACGACGACCACGGGGTGAAGCTCGGCGGCATCGGCAGTGACATCTACCCGGCGGGCCGCAAGGGCGAGTACTGGACGGTGACCGACCGCGGCCCCAACGGCCAGATCAAGGTGGACGGCAAGAAGCGGCGCACCTTTCCGGTGCCGGGATTCGACCCCACGATCGTGAAGATCCGGGTCTGCGGAGACAGGGTCCAGGTCATCGACGCCATCCCCCTGACCACTACCGGCGGGAAGGCCGTCACCGGGCTGCCCGATCAGCAGAGCCGCGACGAGACGCCGTACACCTACGATGCGAAGACGCCGCTCTCGTACAACGCGAACGGCCTCGACACCGAGGGCATCGTGCGCGCCGCGGACGGTACGTTCTGGCTCGTCGACGAGTACGGCCCCTCGCTGATCCACGTCTCCGCGCGCGGGCAGGTGCTCACCCGGTACGTACCCAAGGGGCTCGGCCTGACGGGCGCCGACTACCCGGTGGTGGAGGCGCTGCCGTCGATCTTCCTGCACCGCAAGATCAACCGGGGTTTCGAGGGGCTGGCGCAGCTTCCCGACGGTGACCTGGTGATGGCTCTGCAGAGCCCGCTGTCGCTGCCCGACACGGGCGCCGGGGACGCCTCGCGCACCACCCGGCTGCTGCGGTTCTCGCCGCGCCAGAAGGCCGTCACCGCCGAGTACGCCTACCGGTTCGACCCGGTGGACGTGGTCGACCCGAGCGAGGACGACACCTCCGAACTGAAGATCTCCTCGATCGTCGCAGCGGGCGGCGACCGGCTGCTCGTCGAGGAGCGCACGGACAAGGCGGCGCGGCTCCAACTGGTTCGGCTGGGGCGCGAGTCGAGCGTTCTGGGCGCCCCCTGGGACGACGACACGACCTCGCCTTCCCTGGAGCAGCTCGACGATCCTGCCGCCGCCGGCGTGCCGGTACTGGCCAAGCGGCTCGTGGTCGACCTCAACAAGGTCGACGGCGTGCAGCAGAAGATCGAGGGCATCGCGCGCGTGGACCACGACACGCTCGCCTTGATCAACGACAACGACTTCGGGATGACCGACGGCGCGGGCGCCTTCGACGCGCAGGGCCGGCTGGTCGACAGCGGGATCAAGACGACCGTCGTGTACGTCCGGCTGCCCGAGGGGCTGTGACGTTCCTCGACCAGACAGTCCGGAAAGTGGACTGACGGAGGGCCGGGCGGCACATGCCGCCCGGCCCTCCGTGCGTTCAGTCCCGCGCGCCCAGCAGGTGGTCCATCGCAAGCTGGTCGAGACGCTCGAACGCCATGCCGCGTGCGGCGGCCGCCTCGACGTCGAAGTCCTCGAAAGCGGTGCGGTCGGCGAGCAGGGCCTGCAGGCCGTCGGCGGCCGTCGGCTGGGCCAGCTGGTCCAGGCGCGCGTCCCGCAGCGCCTGCTGGACCTCCGGGTCGGCACGGAAGGCCGCGGCGCGCTCCTTGAGGATGAGGTAGTTGCGCATGCAGCCCGCCGCCGAGGCCCACACGCCGTCGAGGTCCTCGGTCCGCGGCGGCTTGAAGTCGAAGTGCCGCGGCCCCTGATAGCCGGCGCTCTCCAGCAGGTCCACCAGCCAGAACGCCGCCCGCAGGTCCCCGGCGCCGAACCGCAGGTCCTGGTCGTACTTGATGCCGGACTGGCCGTTGAGGTCGATGTGGAACAGCTTGCCCGCCCACAGGGCCTGCGCGATGCCGTGCGGGAAGTTCAGGCCGGCCATCTGCTCGTGGCCGACCTCCGGGTTCACGCCGTACAGCTCGGGGCGCTCCAGGCGCTCGATGAAGGCCAGCGCGTGGCCGACGGTGGGCAGCAGGATGTCGCCGCGCGGCTCGTTCGGCTTGGGCTCGATGGCGAAGCGGATGTCGTAGTCCTGGGCGGTGACGTACTCGCCGAGCAGGTCGAAGGCCTCCTTCATCCGGTCCAGCGCCACGCGCACGTCCTTGGCGGCGCCGGACTCCGCCCCCTCGCGGCCGCCCCAGGCGACGTATGTCTTCGCACCCAGCTCGACGGCAAGGTCGATGTTGCGGATCGTCTTGCGCAGCGCGTAGCGGCGCACGTCGCGGTCGTTGGCGGTGAACGCGCCGTCCTTGAACACGGGGTGCGTGAACAGGTTCGTGGTGGCCATCGGCACGGTCATGCCGGTGGCGTCCAGGGCCTGGCGGAACCGCTTGACGTGCGACTCGCGCTCGGTTTCCGACGACCCGAACGGGATCAGGTCGTCGTCGTGGAAGGTCACCCCGTAGGCGCCGAGCCCGGCCAGGCGCCGCACCGTCTCGACCGGGTCCAGGGCGCGGCGGGTGGCGTCGCCGAACGGGTCCCTTCCCTGCCAGCCGACGGTCCACAGGCCGAAGGTGAACCTGTCCTCGGGGGTGGGCTGGAAGCTCATGCCGCGGCTCCTTGCTGCGTTGCGACTATTTCGTCATGGCCGTTTACAAATTAGTATGCGCTCGCGCCTCTGGGAAGAGACAAGATGTCTTTGTCCCGCAGAGTCGCGGA
Organism: Streptomyces barringtoniae; assembly: GCF_020819595.1. GTDB lineage: Bacteria > Actinomycetota > Actinomycetes > Streptomycetales > Streptomycetaceae > Streptomyces > Streptomyces barringtoniae. Next base: position 218,783 of record NZ_JAJHNP010000002.1, on the reverse strand, counting down.
AAGTCACGGAAATCGCGGAACGTCGCGGAAAAGGGAGAGCCCGATGTCAGCAGCCGAGGGTCCGCTCGTCGTCGGCGTGGACACATCCACCCAGTCCACGAAGGCACTGGTCGTCGACGCGGCCACCGGCCAGGTGGTGGCGAGCGGCCAGGCGCCGCACACCGTGTCCGCCGGCGCGGGCCGCGAGAGCGACCCGCGTCAGTGGTGGGGCGCGCTGTGCGAGGCGTTGCGCCAGTGCGGTGACGCGGCCCACGAGGCGGCCGCCGTGTCGATCGGCGGCCAGCAGCACGGGCTGGTCACCCTGGACGAGCGGGGCGAGCCGGTGCGTCCGGCGCTGCTGTGGAACGACGTGCGCTCGGCACCGCAGGCCCGCCGGCTGGTGGAGGAACTGGGCGGGCCGAAGGCCTGGGCGGAGCGGACCGGCAGCGTGCCCGGCGCGTCCTTCACGGTCACCAAGTGGGCGTGGCTGGCCGAGCACGAGCCGGAGTCGGTCCGTGCGACCAAGGCGGTACGGCTCCCCCACGACTACCTCACCGAGCGCCTGACCGGGCAGGGCACCACCGACCGCGGCGACGCGTCCGGCACCGGCTGGTGGGCGTCCGGCACGGAGACGTACGACACGGAGACCCTCGCGCACGTCGGTCTCGACCCGGCGCTGCTGCCCCGGGTGGTGCGGCCGGGAGAGGTGGCCGGCACCGTGCGCGGCAGCCACGACCTGCCGTTCTCCAAGGGCACGCTGGTCGCCCCCGGCACCGGCGACAACGCGGCGGCGGCGCTCGGCCTCGGTCTGCGGCCCGGCACCCCGGTGCTCAGCCTCGGCACGTCCGGCACGGTGTACGCCGTTTCCAGGCGCCGCCCGGCCGATCCGACCGGCACAGTGGCGGGGTTCGCCGACGCGCACGGTGACTGGCTGCCCCTGGCCTGCACCCTCAACTGCACGCTCGCCGTGGACCGCGTCGCGGCGCTGCTGAGCCTGGACCGCGAGGCGGTGGCGTCCGGCGGCTCCGTGACCCTGCTGCCGTACCTGGACGGCGAGCGCACCCCCAACCTGCCGAACGCCTCCGGCCTCCTGCACGGCCTGCGCCACGACACGACGGCCGGGCAGCTGCTTCAGGCCGCGTACGACGGCGCCGTGCACGCGCTCCTGGGCGCGCTCGACCTGGTCCTCGACGAGGACGCCGACCGCAGCACGCCACTGCTGCTGATCGGAGGCGGAGCGCGGGGTACGGCCTGGCAGCAGACGGTACGACGGCTGTCCGGACGGCCGGTGCAGGTCCCCGAGTCCAGGGAACTGGTCGCCCTCGGAGCCGCGGCACAGGCCGCGGGCCTGCTCACCGGCGAGGACCCGGCCGCGGTGGCCCGCCGCTGGAAGACGGCCGCGGGGCCGGTGCTGGACGCCGTGGAACGGGACCAGGAGACGCTGGAGCGGATCACCGGGGTACTCTCCGACGCGGCCCCGCTGCTGGAGCGGGGGCCGCAGACCACCCCGCGCGCATGAGCCGGGCAGCAGACACCGAGGACTGACTTCAGGCATGACCGCACCGCTGCACGAGGCCCGCCCGCCGGGCGCCGGCCGCGCCCTGCCGGACACCCAGCAGGGCATGCGCCGGCGCAATCTGGCGCGCGTGCTGCACGCCGTCAGCGCGGAGGGTTCGCTGTCGCGGGCCGCGGTCGCCTCGCGCATCGGGCTGACGCGGGCGGCCGTGTCGACGCTGGTGGACGAGCTGATCCGGTGGGGCCTGCTGGAGGAACTGGGTCCGGAGCGGCCGGGCCGGGTGGGGCGGCCCGGGTCGGCGCTCGCGGTGAGCGGACGCGGTCCGGCGGGCATCGGCGCCGAGATCGGCGTCGACCACCTCGCGGTGTGCGCGGTCGACCTGCGCGGCGTCGTCCGGGCGCGGGCCGTGCGGCACGGGGCGAACCGTGGCCGGCCGGCTGCACCGGTGGTCGAGGAACTGACCGAGCTGGTGCGCCGGGTCGTCGCGGAGGCGGAGCGGGAGGCACTCTGGCCCGCCGGGCTCGCGGTCGCCGTGCCCGGACTGGTGGCGCGGGACGGCCGTACGGTCGTGCGCGCTCCGAACCTCGACTGGCACGACACCGACCTGGGCGCCCTGCTGCCCGACCTGTGGCCGCTGACCGTGGACAACGAGGCGAACTTCGGTGCGCTCGCCGAGCTGTGGCTGGGCGAGGGCACGCCGTGGGACTTCCTGCACGTGTCGGCCGAGATCGGCATCGGCGCCGCGGTCGTCGTGGACGGCGGACTGCTGCGTGGCACCCGCGGCTTCGCGGGCGAGCTGGGTCACGTGCCGGTGCGGCCGGACGGACCGCTATGTCCGTGCGGCGGCCGGGGCTGCCTGGAGCAGTACGCGGGCGAGGAGGCGGTACTGCGCGCGGCGGGGCTGGAGCCGCGCGAGGATCTGGTGGGCCTGCTCGCGGAGTGCGCCGAGCAGGGCGACGAGAGCGTACGGGCAGCCCTGCGCGACGCCGGTACGGCGCTCGGCATCGCCCTGACCGGGGCGGTGAACCTCCTCGACCCCGAGGCGGTGGTCCTGGGCGGCGCCCTGGCGGGCCTCTCTCCCTGGCTGCTGCCGTCGCTGGAGACAGAGCTGACGAGCCGTACGGCGGGCCCGCCCTGCCCGGTGACGGTGTCCCGGCTGGGCCCCGAGGGACCGCTGCTGGGGGCGGCGCATTCGGTCGTCCGGGGCGTGCTGGACGATCCGGCGGTGGTGGCGGAACGTTCCTGACGGCTCGGATCGAGTCGCCAGGGGCCCCGCGCCGTCGAGATCCAGGGCGGCACGGCCGCCTGTGTTCACCCGATCGGGTGGCCGGGTTTTCCACAAGTGGAGGCTTCTCCACGGATGCGGTGTGCGCTCTTCTGCCCAACCCGCCCGCGCCGTACCGTGATTCACGCGAGGCACCGGCCGGGGGGCCGTCAAGGCCGCCGGATGCCGAACCGTTGACGGTATTTCAGACGCGTCGGGTGGTAGTGGGCTGACAGGCAGCGGGGGGACACACATGCACGAGGAGACGACCGGGGTGCTGCGGCGCGACGCCGTCGGGTTGCGCGAAGTGCTGTTCCAGAGCGTCACGGCGATGGCGCCGGCGGCCGCCGTGGCCGCGTCGATCCCGGCCGGGGCCGCCTTCGCGGGCGGCAGCCTGCCGCTGGCGGTGCTGATCGCCCTCGTGGCCTGTCTGTTCACGGCGTCGTGCGTGGCCGAGCTGGCCCGCGAGCTGCCGGCCGCCGGCTCGGTGGCCACGTATGCGGCGCGGGGGCTGCACCCCGCCGTCGGGTTCCTGGTCGGCTGGGGTTACGTCTTCGTGGAGATGCTGGTCCCCCCGCTGCTGCTTCTCCAACTGGGCTTCACGGCGGCGGGCACGCTGCACGAGGAGTGGTCCTCCTACCCGGCGGGCCTGTGGTGGCCGTGGTCCCTGGCGGGCGCAGGCGTGATCACCGTCGCCGGTTACCTGGGGGTCCGCGCCTCGGCCCGCTTCGGCACCGTCCTCGGCGTCTTCGAGATCCTCGTCTTCCTGGTGTTCGCGGTCCTGCTCATCGGCAAGGCGGGCGACGCCAACACCCTGTCGGTCTTCGGGACGTCGCACACCGCCGACGGCTACGCCGGGATCAGTGGTGTGTTCGCCGGCTCCGTGTACACGGTGCTGGCGTTCGCGGGGTTCGAGGCCGCCGCGCCCCTCGCCGAGGAGACACGCGACCCCCGGCGGACGATGCACCGCGCGGTCCTCGGCGCGGCCCTGGGCATCGGCCTGTTCTATGTCGTCACGACGTATGCGATGACCGTCTACTTCGGCCCGGACCGCTTCGCGAAGTTCGGTGCCTCGGGCGAAGCCTCCTGGGACGGCGTCGCCCGGGCCTCCTTCGGCCTCTTCTGGGTTCTGGTCTTCCTGGCGGTGATCAACTCCACGATCGCCAACGCCAACGCGTGCGCCAACGTCTCGACCCGTACGGCCTTCGCCCTGGCCCGTATCCGGGTCCTGCCCCGCCTGCTCGCCACGCTCCACCCACGGCACCGCTCCCCCGTGGCCGGTATCGCACTGCAGACCGTCGTGGCGGTCGGGGCGGTCCTGGGACTCGGTTTCGGCTACGACCCCGTGACCGCGTTCCTGCTGCTCGCCACGGTGATCGTCACGGTCGTCGTCGGTGTGTACATCGTCGTGAACCTCGCCTGCGCCGGCTACTTCCTGCGGGCCGGCCGGGCCGCCCTCAAGCCGGTACGACATCTGCTGTTCCCGGTGCTCGGCATCGCCGCCTTCGTCCCCGCCCTCCTGACGGCCGCCGGTCTCCCGGTCTTCGACTTCGTCACCGAACTGACGGCCCCGGTGTCCTACGCCGGCCCGATCGTCGGCATCTGGATGGCGGCCGGCGTGCTGGTGCTGCTCCTGTTGATACGGCGTCACCCGGAGCGCATAGCCGAGACCGCTCGAGTGCACCTCGACAGGTACGACCAGGCCGGTCCCCGCCAGGACGGGACCGTGCCCCGCTGACCTGCCGGACCCTCTTCCGTCAGAAGGGACCACCTCCACGATGACAGACCCCCGGATCCTCACCGTGCGCCCGGAACCGGACTCGTACGCCTGGACGTTCGGCGGCGCACCGCCCGTGGCGCGGATCGCGCCCGGCACGGTTCTCGACCTGTACACGGAGGACTGCTTCGCCGGCCGGGTGCGCTCCGAGAAGGACCTCGTCTCCGAGGTCTGCGAGTTCCCGTTCCTGAATCCGCAGACCGGCCCCTTCCACATCGAGGGCGCCGAGCCGGGCGACACGGTGGCCGTGCACTTCGTGTCGATCGAACCGGCCCGCGACTGGGCGGCGTCGACGACGGTCCCGCTCTTCGGCGCGCTCACCTCCACGCACACCACGGCCACGCTGCAGCCCCCACTGCCGGAACGCGTCTGGATCTGGCAGCTGGACCGCGCGCGGCGCACCGCCCTCTTCCAGGCGCACGACAGCGACATCGAGGTGGAGCTGCCCATGGACCCCATGCACGGCACGGTGGGCGTGGCCCCCGCCAATCTCGAAGTGCGCTCGGCCCTGGTGCCGGACGCGCACGGCGGGAACATGGACACCCCTGAGATGCGGGCCGGCGTCACCTGCTATCTGGGCGTCAAAGTCGAGGGCGCCCTGCTCAGCCTCGGCGACGGGCACGCCCGGCAGGGCGAGGGCGAGACCTGCGGCGTGGCCGTGGAGTGCGCGATGAACACCGTGGTGGTCGTCGAGCTCCTCAAGGATGTCGCCACGCCGTGGCCCCGGCTGGAGTCGGACACCCACATCATCTCGACCGGCTCAGCCCGCCCACTGGAGGACGCGTTCCGGATATCGCAGCTGGACCTGGTGCAGTGGCTTGCGCGCGACTACGGGTTCAGTGAGCCGGACGCGTACCAATTCGCAACCCAGGCGGTGGAATCGCCGTTGGCCAACGTGTGCGACACGAACTACACGTGCGTGGCCAAGCTGCGCAAGGAGTGGCTGCCGGCCCGCGAGACGTACCGGGGTGTGCACGCGCGGCTGCGGGAAACCGCGCGGGCCCTGCGGGGCTGACACCGACCACGCCCCGAAGACGCCCTCCGGACCGGTGACGTCCCCGCACCCCCACCCCACAACTCCTGACGCCCCCCACACCCCCGAAAGGCACCCGCCGATGGACATGGACCTGGACCCGGACGGACCTGCGCGGCGCAGCGAACCGGAGCAACCGGCGAGCAAGGCCGAGCCGCGCCTGAGCAGACGACGGCTGCTCAAGGGCGCGGCGCTCGCCGCCGTCCCCTATGCGCTGCTGCCCGACCCACGCGCCGGTGCGCAGACCGCGTCCGTCGACTATCCGTCCGCCGAGTGGCAGGCGGCGAGCACCTCCAACTACACCGCGTCCGACCGCCCCGGCAGTTACGCCATCGACCGCGTGATCATCCATGTCACGCAGGAGACGTACGCCAACACGCTGGCGATCTTCGCGAATCCGGAGAAAAAGGTCTCCGCGCACTATCTGGTCCGCTCGGCGGACGGGCACGTCGCGCAGTGCGTGCACGAGGCCGACGTCGCGTGGCACGCGGGCGACTGGGACTACAACACCCGCAGCATCGGCATCGAGCACGAAGGCTGGGTGGACCAGCCGGGCTACTTCACCAACGCCCTCTACGAGGGGTCGGCCAAGCTCACGGCGGCGATCTGCGAGACATACGGCATCCCGAAGGACAGGGAGCACATCATCGGCCACTACCAGGTGCCCGGCACCGATCACACCGACCCGGGCGCGTACTGGGACTGGGTCCGCTACCTCAGGCTGGTCAACTTCGCCTAGCGGGCAGACGATGGTCGCGGGACCGATGTCGCTCTTTCACCGTCGGGGAGGCCGAGTTGACCGATGCGTGGGTGGCCCTGGAGCCGGGAGCCGACCCCGCCGAGCGGATCCGTGTGCTGCGCCGGGCGCACGAGACGTTCACGACGGTGGGCACGGTGCCGCGCCCGGTGCGGTCGGTGGTGGCGGAGTCGTGGCGGCGCAGCGCGCGGGCCGGTGTCGGGCCGGACGGCACCGCCAGCGTGGAACTGACCGACGGCGACCTCGGCTCGTACCGGGCGGAGCACCGGCTGGCGAGGGTGATGCCGTTGTTCCGGGAGCTGCTCGGCACGTTCGCGGCCGACGGCGAGCACCTGCTGGCGGTGTGCGATGCGCACGGCAGGCTGCTGTGGGTCGAGGGACATCCGGTGACCCGGCGTCGGGCGGACGGGATGAACTTCGTGCCGGGGGCGCGCTGGTCGGAGAGCGCGGTCGGCACGAACGCGCCGGGGACCGCGGTCGCCGTGGACCGGCCGGTGCAGGTGTTCGCCGCGGAGCACTTCATACGGCGGGTCCAGCCGTGGACGTGTGCGGCGGCACCGGTGCACGATCCGCGCACCGGGCAGGTCCTGGGCGCCGTGGACATCACCGGCGGGGACGGGCTGGCCCATCCGCACAGCCTCGGGTTCGTGCAGGCGGTGGCGCGGGCCGCGGAGGCACAGCTCGCGCTGCTCGATCCGCCGGGGAGTGCGGTGGACACGCCGCTGCTCGGCGCGCTGGGCCGGGACGAGGCCGAGTTCGTCGTGAACGGCAACCGGATCCGGCTCAGCCGGCGGCACAGCGAGATCCTCGTGCTGCTGGCCCGGCACCCCGAGGGGCTGAGCGGTGACGAGCTGCTGTGCGCGCTGTACGCGGACGAGTCGGTGACACCGGTGACCCTGCGAGCCGAACTGGCCCGGCTGCGCAGACTGTTGGATCCCGGCCTGCTCTCCTCGCGGCCTTACCGGCTCACGGCCGCGGTCGAGTCGGACGTCACCGTGGTGGAGCGGCGGCTGCGGGCGGGCGCGGTCACGGCGGCGGCGGAGGCGTACACCGGCCCGCTGCTGCCCGGTTCGCAGGCGCCGGCGATCGTACGGCTGCGGGACCGTCTCGCGGCCGAGCTGCGGGCGGCGCTCGTCGCGCACCGCGACCCGGACCTGCTGGCGGACTGGGCGCACGCGCCGTGGGGCGAGGACGACCTGGAGGTGTGGCGGGCGCTGGCCGCGGTGCGGCCCACGGCGCCGGTGCGGTCCCGGCTGGCCGCGCTGGAGGCGGAGCTGGCGGCACCGGCCGGCCTGATGCCGGGGCGGGCCCGCGGCGCAACGTGGTTGCAACGTCCGCCCGCCTAGCCTCGCGCCCGAGAGCTGCCCAACGGCGGGCAGCGCTGCACCGGGAGGCAGACCAGCATGACTCGTTACGCGGCGCCGGGCACCGAAGGCGCGATCGTCTCCTACCAGGCGCGCTACGACCACTTCATCGGCGGGGAGTACGTGCCGCCGCTGCGCAGGCAGTACTTCGAGAATCCGTCGCCGGTCAACGGACAGCCGTTCACCGAGATCGCGCGCGGTACCGCGGAGGACGTGGAGCGGGCGCTGGACGCGGCGCACGAGGCCGCGCCGGCGTGGGGCCGTACGCCGGTGGCGGAGCGCAGCGACATCCTGCTGAAGATCGCCGACCGCATGGCGGCCAACCTCGAAGCCCTCGCGGTGGCGGAGAGCTGGGAGAACGGCAAGCCGGTCCGCGAGACGCTGGCGGCGGACATCCCGCTGGCGATCGACCACTTCCGTTACTTCGCAGGCGCGATCCGGGCGCAGGAGGGGTCGCTCGGCGAGATCGACGACGACACGGTGGCGTACCACTTCCACGAGCCGCTCGGGGTCGTCGCGCAGATCATCCCGTGGAACTTCCCGATTCTCATGGCGGCGTGGAAGCTGGCGCCGGCGCTGGCCGCGGGCAACGCGGTCGTCCTCAAGCCGGCCGAGCAGACCCCGGCCTCCATCCACTACTGGGTCGGCCTGATCGCGGACCTGCTGCCGCCCGGCGTACTGAACATCGTCAACGGCTTCGGCGTGGAGGCGGGCAAGCCGCTGGCGTCCAGCCCGCGCGTGGCGAAGGTGGCGTTCACCGGGGAGACCACGACGGGGCGGCTGATCATGCAGTACGCCTCCGAGAACATCAAGCCCGTCACCCTGGAGCTCGGCGGCAAGTCACCCAACATCTTCTTCGACAACGTCTGGGCGCACGACGACGACTTCCGCGACAAGGCGCTCGAGGGCTTCACCATGTTCGCGCTCAACCAGGGCGAGGTCTGCACCTGCCCGTCCCGGGCGCTGGTCCAGCGCGGTCACTACGCGGAGTTCCTCCAGGCGGCGGTCGAACGCACCCGGCAGATCAGGCCGGGCCACCCGCTCGACACCGACACGATGATCGGCGCCCAGGCCTCCAACGACCAGCTGGAGAAGATCCTCTCCTACCTGGACATCGGCCGGCAGGAGGGCGCGAAGGTCCTCACCGGCGGCGAGCGCATCGAGTACGACGGCGAGCTCAAGGGCGGCTACTACGTCCAGCCGACCATCTTCGAGGGCGACAACCGCATGCGGATCTTCCAGGAGGAGATCTTCGGCCCGGTCGTCTCGGTGACCTCCTTCGACGACTTCGACGACGCCATCAAGATCGCCAACGACACCCTGTACGGCCTCGGCGCGGGCGTGTGGACCCGGGACGCCAACACCGCCTACCGCGCGGGCCGCGCGATCCAGGCGGGCCGGGTGTGGACCAACTGCTACCACGCCTACCCCGCGCACGCGGCGTTCGGCGGCTACAAGCAGTCCGGGATCGGCCGCGAGACGCACAAGATGATGCTGGAGCACTACCAGCAGACGAAGAACCTGCTCGTGTCGTACTCGCCGAAGAAGCTGGGCTTCTTCTAGGCACAGGCAAAATCTGGCTCCGCGACACGATCATCTCGACGGTGAACACCGGCTGACACAGGCACGCCTGCAGCGCGTCGGGCCTTCTCGTTCGTTCCACCAGCGTTCAACAAGAAGGCGGGGAGTTCCGATCCGCACGTCGAACGGGAGGCGGCACTGGACTGGCTGGAGCGGCACTCCCCGCCGGTCAGCAAGCTGGAGGAACCTATGTGCGGCGTCGTCGTCCAGGCGGGGGTGCCAGGACATCGCGTAGCTCATCGGGCCGATTTCGTCCGGTGCCGGGACGACGGTGGTGACGCCCGGGGCCGCGTGCTGGAGGGCGAACCTCGTCGGCAGGGTCGCCACCAACCGGGTTCCCGGGACCGCGACGGCGGCCGCCGCGTGGCAGGGCACGGTCACGCTCGCTCGCCTCGGTCTGCCCAGCGATTCGAGGCGCCGGTCGACGTGTCCTGGCCGCCCGTCAGTGACGTCGACGACTCACGGTCACGTTCTCCTCGGAGGACGAGGCCGTCGAGATCGCCAACGAATCGGACGACGGGCTGCTGGCCGGCGTGTACAGCCGCGACAGCGCGACCGCGTTCCGGGTGGCCACGGCTGGAGGTCTGGATAGTGTGCGTCGACAACTACTTCCGCGGCACCCTCGGCACCCCTTTCGGAGGCACCGAGCACAGCGGCTACGGGCGCGAGCACGCCGTCGAAACGCTTCGGGAATTCACCTACCCGAAGATCAGAGTCGTTCGCCGGCCCGGTGCGGGTGAAGCGGGACGGCAAGTGGCAGGACATCGACACGTCGCTGTCGGATGTGGGTGCCGATCTGAAGCCGAAGGCGGCGGCCGCGGACGTGGCCGTCTCCGACGGCGGTGACAGCCGGCTGGCATCGGTCGCCCGGGGCAAGACCCGGTTCGCCATGGACTGGCAGGACAAGTTGCCTGCGCCGAAGGTGAAGGGTTCGACCGCCTCCTACGAGCTGGGCGCCGGCCAGACGCTGAAGGTCACCGCGCAGAAGCAGGGCTTCTCCGAGGACGTGGTCCTGGCGAGCAGGCCCAACGGCCCGGTGTCGTACCGGATTCCGTTGCGGCTGGACGGACTGAAGCTGTCCCAGGCCCGGTCGGGGCACCTGCTGCTGAAGGACGCAGGCGGCAAGCTGGTGGCCGAGGCGCCGGCGCCGATGATGTGGGACTCCTCCAAGGACCGGCGTTCGGGTGAGTCCAAGCATCTGGCCCGCGTGGCCACGAAGATCGAGACGGCGAAGGACGGTTCGCAGACCCTGGTCCTGACCCCGGATGCGAAGTTCCTGGCCGATCCGGCGCTCACGTACCCGGTGACCGTGGACCCGACGTCCACTCTGGCGGTCACCACGGACACGTGGGTACAGACCCCGGACTACCCGGACTCGCAGCTCTCGTCACCGGAGCTGAAGTCGGGAACGTACGACACGGGCACGGACGTGGCGCGTTCGTACCTGAAGTTCGATGTGTCGCCCTTCGCGGGCAAGCACATCATCGACACGAACCTGGCGCTGTACTCGTACTACTCCTCGACCTGCGCCACGACGGGCGCCGGAACCGAGGTGCGTCGCATCACCGCGAACTGGGACTCCTCCACCATCACCTGGGGAACCCAGCCGGCGACCACGACGACCGGTGCCGTGGTGAACAAGGCCGCGCTGGGTTACGACAGTTCGTGCCCGGGCGGCACGATGAACTTCGACATCGACTCCATCGTGGCGGCGTGGGCGAGTGGAACGGCCAACTACGGCCTTCGGATTGCCGGTGCGAGTGAGACCGACCCGCTGACGTGGCGGCGCTTCCGTTCCGCCAACTACGTCTCCGGGGACAACTCGGCCGAGCCGCACCTGACGGTCACGTACAACTCCTACCCGGCCGTCCCGACGTCCGCCGCGATCTCGCCCTCGGCCCTGAACGCCTACAACGGCAAGCGGTACGCGACCTCGCTGACGCCGACGCTGTCGGCGAAGGTGACGGACGCGGACGGCGGCACGGTCAAGGCGCAGTTCGAGGTGACCCCGGACCCCGCGTACAACGACACCACCTACACCTACACCGCAACCAGCGGTGGGGTGGCGTCGGGTTCCACTGCCACTCTTGCCATCCCGTCGGCCAACGCCTTCCCGGCGGGGGCGCACCTGCGGTTCCGGGTGCGGGGGTACGACTCCACCGACTACGGGTCCTGGACCGGCTACACCACCTTCGTGCTGAACACCGCACTGCCGGCGGCCCCGACCATCAGCTGCCCCTCCTACCCGCTGAACACGTGGTCGGCGAAGGCACCCGGCTCGGTGACCTGCACCCTCGACACGACGTCGACGGACGGCCAGGGCTTCAAGTGGGGCCTGGACGACCCGACGATGGCGAAGCGCATCGACGACACGGTGGACGGCAGCGGCGGCGACCCGCTGAACATCACCATCACGCCCGCTGACGGCTGGCACACGCTGTATGCGCAGACGATCGACTCCGGCGGCAACCTGTCGACGGCCAAGACCCAGTACTCCTTCGGTGTGGGTGCGGACGGTGCCGCGCTGCTGAGCCCCGGCAACGGTGACCGGCCCGCGCGCCGGGTGGCGCTGGCGTCGACCGGCAAGAACACCTACACCGGTGTGACGTACCAGTACCGCCGTGGTGAGACCGACAGCTGGCAGAACGTGCCGCTCGCGGACGTGACGAAGAACAGTGACGGTTCGCCGGTGACGGCGTGGCCGCTGGCAGCGCCGAGCGGTGCGCCGCCGGCGCTGACGTGGAACATCACCACGTCGCTGACGGAGGACGGCCCGGTCGACCTGCGTGCCGCGTTCACCGACGGTACGACGACGGGCTACTCGCCGGTGTCGACGGTCACCGTGGACCGCAACGCGGGCACAGCTCCGTCGGACCAGGTCGGTCCGGGTACGGTCAATGATCTGACCGGTGACTACACCCTGTCGGCGACGGACGCGTCCGCGTTCGGTATGAGCGTGTCGCGCACGGCGTCGTCCCGGAAGCCGACCGCGGGCGCGGACGCCCAGGGCCAGGTGGCCATCTTCGGCCCGCAGTGGACGGCCGGCACGACCGCGGAGATCTCCGACTCCGACTACGCCTACGTCCGCCAGACGTCGTCCACTTCGGTGGCGGTCGTGAACGTGGACGGTGACGAGACCGGGTTCACCGCCACCTCCACCGGTGGCTGGAAGAGCGAGCCGGGTTCCGAGGACCTGACCCTGACCGGTTCCCTGACGGGTTCCTTCACGCTGAAGGACGCCGACGGCACGACGACCACCTTCGCCAAGGTCGATCCGGCCGCCACCACCTGGCAGGTGTCCACCTCCTCTCTGCCGACCAGCAACACCACCACCACGGTGGTCTCGGAGAAGGTCGTCAACGGCTCGCTGACGCTGGCCCGCCCGAAGTACGTGATCGCGCCCACGTCGGCAGTGTCGTCCGCCACCTGTGCGTCGACCCCGTCCACCAAGGGCTGCCGCATCCTGGAGTACGTGTACGCGGCCTCCACGACCGCCACGTCCTCGGTGTTCGGCGACTACGTGGGTCAGGTGTCGCAGATCAAGCTGTGGGTCACCGACCCGGGTGCGGCTTCCGCGACCGCGTCGGTGATCGCGCAGTACGACTACGACACCTCCGGCCGGCTCCGCGAGAGCTGGGACCCGCGCATCTCGCCTGCGCTGAAGACCGCCTACACCTACGACAGCGCCGGCCGGGTCGCGACCCTGACGCCGCCCGGTGAGCTGCCGTGGACCTTCACCTACGGCCAGGCCGGCAACACGGCCACCGCGGGCCCGGGCATGCTGCTCTCCGCCTCCCGTCCCACCCTGGTGGCGGGCTCGAAGACGCAGACCGACGGCGGCACCGCCACGACCAGCATGGTCTACGACGTTCCGCTGACCGGGACCAACGCCCCCTACCCGGTGGGCGCCACCGACGTCGCGGCCTGGGGCCAGACCGACGTTCCCACCGACGCCACGGCGGTTTTCCCGGCTGACTCCGTGCCCGCGTCGCACGACGGCTCGGCGATGACCGCGGCGAGCTACACCCGTGCCTCGATCTCGTACGCGGACGCGTCGGGTCGTGAGGTCGACAGCTCCACCCCTGGCGGTCACCTGAGCGTGACCGAGTACGACCACCTCGGCAACACCATCCGCGAACTGACCGCGGGCAACCGTGAGCTGGCGCTGTCCACCAGCGGTGCGGGGCTGAACGAGCTGACCCTGCTCGGCGTCAACGGCCTGTCCACGGCGGACCGCGCGGAGCAGTTGTCCACCACGCACATCGACTCCAGTGACGGCCAGCGCGAGCTGGAGAGCTTCGGCCCGCTGCACCTGGTCACTCTGACCGGAGTGCTGCACGCCGGAACCGGTGGCACCGACCTGCCCGCCGGCAGCGAGGTGGCGGCCCGCCAGCACACGATCACCGCCTACGACGAGGGCCGCCCCACCGACGGTACGGCCACCGTGTCCAACCAGCCGACCACCGTCACCATCGGCGCCTACGTGGGCGGTTACCCGTCCGACGGCGACACCCGCACGACGAAGACGGCCTATGACTGGGTGAAAGGCCTGACCACCTCCGCGACGGAGGATCCGGGCGGTCTGAACCTTGTCAAGACGACGACGTACGACTCCCAGGGCCGGGTCACCAAGACCACCCTGCCGAAGTCGAACGGCGCCGACGCCGGTGCGACCGTGATCACCTACTACTCGGCGACGGGTACGGGTGCCTGCAACGGGCGTCCGGAGTGGGCGGACCTGGTCTGCTCGGTGGGTCCTGCCGGTGCCATCACCGGCGGCGGTACCAATCCCACCCAGATGCCGGCCAAGACCACCGAGTACGACCGGTGGGGCAATACGGCGAAACTGACCGAGACCGCCAACGGCGTGACCCGTACCACCACGATCACTGCTGACGCGGCCGGCCGTCCGACCCTGGTGTCGGTGACCGGCGGGGTGGGCACCGCGGTTCCGGACACCACCACCACATACGACCAGAACAGCGGAGACGTCGCTTCCGTCACGTCGGGCGGTCAGACCATCACGCATGTCACCGACATGCTGGGACGGGAGATCTCCTACAACGACGGCAGCGGCAACACCGCGGCCACCCAGTACGACGCGCTCGGCCGGCCCACCAAGGTGACCGACTCGGCTCCGTCGACGACCACCTACACCTACGACACCGCCAAGGACCCGCGCGGTCTGGAGACCTCCCGCACCGACTCGGTCGCAGGCACCTTCAACGCCACCTACGACGCGGACGGCAATGTCGCCACCGAGCAGATGCCCGGTGGCTACACCCTCAACCTGACCCAGGACGAGACCGGCGCGGAGACCTCCCGGGTCTACACCAAGGACAGTGACGGCACCGTCGTCGCCTCCGACACCGCCGACCACTCCGTCCACGGCCAGACCGTCGCCGATACCGACACGGGAGGCCAGACCTACGACCGCGCCTACTCCTACGACAACACCGGCCGCCTGACCCAGGCGGACGACAGCGCCCCGGACGGAACCTGCACCCGCCGCGGCTACACCTTCGACAACAACAGCAACCGTACCGCTCTGGCCACCAGCGTCAGCGCGGCGGGCACGGCGTGCAGCTCCACCGGCGCCACGACCACGAACAACTCCTACGACAGCGCCGACCGGCTGGTGAACGCGGGCATCGTCTACGACGCCTTCGGCCGCACCACCACCCAGGCGTCCGGCGTGACCATCGCCTACTACGCCAACGACCTGGTCCGCCAGCAGACCTCCGCCGACGGCACCAGCCGGCAGACCTGGACCCTGGACGCCGCCCAGCGTCTCGCGTCCTGGACGACGGAGACCAACAACGCCGGCACCTGGACCCAGACCGAGTCGAAGACCAACCACTACGGGTGTGGTTGCGACAGCCCCGACTGGACCCAGGAGGACACCGGCACCATCACCCGCAACGTCCAGGCCGTCGACGGCGAACTGGCCGCGATCACCAGCGCCACGGGTGACACCGTCCTGCAACTCACCGACATCCACGGCGATGTGACGGTGCGTCTCCCGCTGGACATCTCCCAGGCGCCGACCGCGCTCGCCTACGACGAGTTCGGCAACGCCGAGGGCGACGCCACCGCCGCCCGCTACGGCTGGCTCGGCGGCAAACAGCGGGCCGAGGCGCCTGTCTCAGGGCTCACGCTCATGGGAGTACGGCTGTACGACCCGACCGCCGGCCGCTTCCTGTCCGTGGACCCGGTGCTGGGCGGCAGCGCCAACGCGTACGACTACGCGGGGCAGGACCCCGTCAACGCATTCGACCTCGCGGGCACCTTCCGGATCTAGCGCTGGAAGTGGGGCCAATGGCACTACATCATGGTGTACCTGAGCAGCACGCTCCAGCGTGACCTCGCGCAGGGGGCGGTCTGGGGTCTGGCAGGCGCAATCGGCTCATGGTGCGCCGGCTTCGGCTGCTACTTCGTCATCGGATTCCTCGCCGCGGTCATCAGCAACCACATCTCGGACTCGTGGCACCCGCGGGCCAAGTGGCTGTTGTTCGCCTGGAAGTGGCCCGGACACCACCACTGGTGGACCGTCTACCGGATCCGGGCAACCTTCGTCGGCTGGTGGTACGCATGACGGGGCAGCCTTCTGGGAGGTCCTTCATGAAACGAGCGGCTCTGTCACTCGTGTTCGCCGCGGTGGGCATGACGCTCGCCTCCTTGATCGGTCGCCATCAACTCCCGTCGCCGACAGAGGCCGTGGCCTTTCTGGTGGTCGCGTTCGTGGTGCTCGGTGCGGTGACACTGGCACGCGCGGCCTGGCGCAAGGTCAGGAGTAGCTGACCCATCGTCAGGGGCGGTGCCGGGTCATCCCGGCACCGCCCCTGACACCTTGCCCCGAGAACTCTTGGGGCACTGGCGAAGACACTTCACGGTGGGGCGATCGATCCGAACCTCCGGCGGTCGCACCTGCCCGAACCTCGGGAAAGAAACAAATGCGTCGATTCGCAGCACTGCTGATAGCGCCCGCCCTCCTGCTCGTGGGGTGCAGCAGCAACCATTCGTCCGACAGGCCGCGGCCCGACGGCTGGCACCGGCCGCTCGCGGCCCCCTCGGTAACCGTGCACGCGCGATCCGTGCCCACCGCGGTGCGTACGGACGCCGTACTCCCCACCGTCTCCGGGAAGTTCGGGAGTCCGGCCACGATCTCGCTGCCGAAGTCCGCGCCGAGCGGCAAGTTCGTCGTCGCACCGCAGGCGCCGGGGCGGGGACCTGCCGCGCACACCGGCGACGTGGCCGTCGTCCGCTACACCGCCAAGGTGTGGCGCACCGGCAAGGCACTTCCCAGCTCGTACGACAAGGGTGCCCGGCCGCAGGTGTTCGCCGTCGGGCGCGGCGCGACCCTGACCGCCCTGGACCGGGCCGTGCAAGGCCGGCGCGCCGGTAGCCGAATCCTGGTCGTCGCACCCCCCGCGGCTGCGTATGGGGCGACCGGCAACGCGCGGCTCCATGTCACCGGCAAGGACACCGTCGTGTTCGCCGTCGACATCCTGGACGTCATCGGCGCCCACGCCATCGTCCCCGGCGAGCAGCAGTCGATCTCCGACGCGCTGCCCGAGGTGCACATGAACAAGGACGACGGCACCGCGACTCTGTCCGTCCCCGACCAGGCGGCCCCCAAGGGCCTGGTCATCAAGCGCCTGGTGGACGGCACCGGTCCGGTGGTCGAAGCCGGGCAGACCGTGGTCCTGCAGCACTCCTCGGCCGCGTGGGACACCGCCCGTGGCAAGGACCGGACCGACCTCTTCCTCAGCTCCCACGCGGACGGCGGCCCGTTGCCCGTCGTGATCGGCCGGGGCAACGTCATCGCGGGCTGGGACCGCGCCCTGGTCGGCCAGCGGGTCGGCAGCCGTGTGCTGGCCGTCATTCCCGCGAACCTGGCGTACGGTCAGCATCCCCCGAAGGGCCTGGCACCCGGCGCCACCGTGATCTCGGTGCTCGACATCCTCGCAGCCGCCTGAGACAGTCCGGGGCCGGTCGCGATGAGAGGGAAAGGGCTCCTGACCAGGGGAGATGCCTGGCAGGCGCCCCTTTCGGGCTCGCCCCTGGACCGAGGAGAGCGCCCGCACCTGGTACGACTTCATCGCCGACCGCCTGGCCGAGGAGTTGGCGAAGGCGCATGCGACGACGGACAGCGGCCCCGCAGCCCGGGCGGGAGCGACGCGTCGCCCATGTGATCAACGGACGGTGATCGCCCCTGACGACTGCGCGCCGCCTGCGGCACCGGCCAGGAGCGTGACCAGGTCGTCGATGAGCGGGGAGCGGGCACCGGGTCTGCCGACGGCGAGGATCTCCCGGTGGAGCGGCGCGACCCCGGATGGCAGGACCACCCTGTCGACTCCGGCGTCGCGTCCAGCTCCGAGGAGCGTGGCCGGGATCAGGCCCACCGCGAGGCCCGCCCGGATCATGGCAAGCATGCTGTGCAGGTCCTCGGTCTCCAACGTCACGTGCGGCGTGATCCCGAGCTCTCCGGCCCAGCGGTGCAGCAGACGCCGGTCGGGGTTGTGGGCGTGGCCCGAGACCCATTCCCGGTCCAGGCATTCGGCCAGCTCCACCGGGCGTCGGCGCCCAGGCTCGGCACCCGTGACCAGGACGAGCGGTTCACGGCCCAGGACGGTGATCGTCAACGCCTCGGACGGGGCCGGCGGATCCTCGGGCAGGTAGCGGTAGGCGACGAGCAGGTCGATGTCCCCCGACTTCACTCTCGGCACCCCCTCGTCCGTCTCCACGACGACGAGACGGATCCGGGGACCCGGGCGGCGAGCCCTGAGCGTGGACAGGACCTGGGGGAGGAGGTAGGTCATGGCGCTGGGGTAGGTCCCGACGCGGAGCTCGGCGATCTCACGGTTCGCGATGCCGTGGGCGGCGTCCTGGAAGCGCGCGGTCGCGTCGAAGAGCGTCTCGGTCGCCTGGGCGAGGGAGCGGCCGGCCGCGGTGAGGATCAGCCGGCTGCCGGGGCGCCGGGTGATCAGTTCGACGCCCATGTCGCTTTCGAGCGCGGCGATGTGCTGGGACACCGCCGAGGGCACATAACCGAGCTCGGTCGCGGCCTCGGCCATCGAGCCGCGGCGTACGACGGCCAGGAAGGTGGCCAGGAGCTTCAGATCCGGCTGAGACTTCACGGTTCATGAACTTTCTCTTCGGGATCCATCGCTTTACGTGTCTCTTGGTCGACGTCAGAGTAGAGGCACCGCGACGCCAGGCACTCCGCCCGACAGAAAGCAGAGACGATGGCCATCGACCTCACGGCCCTGCGGGCCCACTTCCCCTCTCTCGCCACCGGGCTCGCCTTCTTCGACGGTCCGGGCGGAACGCAGACCCCCCGCCCCGTTGCCGACGCCATCGCCGCGACGCTGACCGGCCCCCTGTCCAACCGGGGAACCGTCAGCCCGTCGGAGCTCAACGCCGAGCGCGCCGTCGCGGACTTCCGCGCCGCCTACGCCGATCTGCTGAACGTGCCCGCGAACGGCATCGTCCACGGCCGCAGCGCCACCCAGCTGACGTACGACTTCTCCCACCACCTGGCCAAGACCTGGACCGCTGGTGACGAGATCGTCCTCAGCCGCCTCGACCACGACGCCAACGTCCGCCCCTGGGTCCAGGCCGCCGAGCGCGCCGGAGTGACGGTCCGCTGGATCGAGATCGCCCCGGAGACCACGGAGCTCGACCTCGACTCGTACGACCAGGCGCTGTCGCCCCGGACCCGGCTGGTCGCGGTCACGGCGGCCTCGAACGTGCTGGGCACCAAGCCGCCCGTCCGCCGGATCGCCGACCGCGCCCATGAAGTCGGCGCCTTGGTGTACGTGGACGGCGTGCACTACGCGGCGCACCACCTCGTGGACGTGCCCGCCCTCGGGGCCGACGTTTTCGTCTGCTCACCGTACAAGTTCCTCGGACCGCACTGCGGGGTGCTCGCGGCGGCGCCCGAGTTCCTCGAAACCCTGCGCCCGGACAAGCTCCTGCCGTCCCCCGACACGGTGCCCGAACGCTTCGAGTTCGGCACGCTGCCGTACGAGATCCTGGCGGGCGCCACCGCCGCCGTCGACTTCCTCGCCGAGCTGGACCCGGGCACGGCGGCCTCGCGCCGGGAGCGCCTCACCCACTCCCTGGAGTCCATGCACGAGCACGAACGGTCGCTGCGGGCACGGCTGCAGGAGGGTGTGGAGTCCCTGGGCGACGCCATCACCGTGCACCCGAAGGCCGCCGACCGCACCCCGACGCTCCTGATGTCCATCGAAGGCCGCGACGCCCGCGACGCCCAGGCACATCTGGCCGCGCGCGACGTGGTGGCACCGGCCGGGTCGTTCTACGCCTACGAACCCTTCACCGCGCTCAAGCTCGAGGGCCCCGCCCTGCGCGCGGGCCTGGCCCCCTACAACACCACCGACGACGTGGCCCGCTTCCTCGACGGGCTCGCCGGCTTCCTCTGACAGCCGCGCTCGTACCGTCGGGTTGGTGCGCGCCTCCCAGCCCATCGCAGCCCGCAGGGGAACCGGGGGAGCCACAGGTACGGCTACGGGGCGGGCGCTTTCGCAGCGGTCGGGCGATGCTGGTGAGCGGGGAGCCCTGCGAGCAGGCCGGGAGGCGCGGCCGTGACAGCCGTCAATCCGTTGAACAGCGCCTCGGTGCTGGCCGCCTTCGGGGCGATCGGCGTCCTGGTGGTGATCTTCGCGGAGTCCGGTCTCCTCGTCGTCGGCTTCTTCCTGCCCGGTGACACCCTGCTGTTCCCGGCCGGCGTGCTGTGCGCCGGCGGTGCGCACCAGGAACCCCGGCTGGCGTTGTGGCAGGTGCTGCTGTGCGCGGCGGTCGGGGCGGTGGCCGGCGGGCAGGTCGGGTACCTGGTCGGCCGGCACGGCGGTCGGGCGCTGCTGGCCCGCACCTCCAGCGGGCGGGTGAAGGCTGCGGCCGTCCGCGCCGAGGAGCTGCTGGCCCGGTACGGCCACGGGAAGGCACTGGTCATCGGCCGGTTCGTGCCGCTGCTGCGGACGGTGCTGCACCCTGTGGCCGGCGTGCTCGGGGTGCCCGTGCGGACCTTCACGCTCTGGCAGACCGTGGGCGGGGTGCTGTGGTCGCAACTGCTCGTCCTCGCCGGTTACAGCCTCGGTACGTCGGTCCCGCACATCGACGACTATCTGCTGCCGCTGGTCGCCGTGGTCGTCGTCCTGTCGATGCTGCCCGTGCTGTTCGAGGCCCTCCGCGCCCGCCGCGAAGGGCGTTCCCGCCGCTGACGCCTCCGCGCTGTGCCGTGTTTCGTGTGCCGCAGCGTTGTGGCCGGTAGCGCCCACGCGAGGGTACCCGCACATCAGAACCTGCCCCGCGCCCCTTCCAGGCGCTCAGCCCCCCCCCACCCCGATACGTGAGCCAGCCCCCGAACCTGGCCGCGGCGGCGACCGCGGCCTTCTCGCTGGTCGCCCGGACCGGTCTGCCGGTGAACACCGGCGTGAAGGCCCTCGTCGTGGTGCTCATCGCCGCGGTCACCCTCGCCATCAGCGTCTGCAGCCACGCCGCGATCAACTTCGTGGTGGTGCGGCACACCGACTTCGGTCGCGTCCCGGACCGGCCGCTGACCTGCACCGCCCAGGGGGCGACCCTGCCGGCCGGTGTCGCCCTCACCGCCTCGGGGCCGCTGTCGTACACCACCGGCGCGCCCGCCAGGGCGGTGGCCGGCCTGGACGGCGTTCGGCGGCTTCCTGTCCAGCGTCCTGGTCTGCGGCATCGGCACGTTCGCCGCGACCGCCGTCGACATGAACCAATCCGGCTCTCGCTGAGCGTCCTCGTCGACGGCACCGTCTCCGTCGCCCTGACCCTGTACGCGCTGCTCGTCTCGGACTTCCCCGACACCGTCGGCACCGTGCTGCAGCTGACGGTGGTCCTGCTCGGCCCGAGCACGGCCGTCTACGCCACCGACATCCTGCTGCGCCGCAACCGCTACGTCGGCCTCGCCCTCGGCGACGAGTCCCGCACCCGGCCCTTCTGGTACACGGGCGGGTTCAACCGGTCCGGGGTCCTTGCGCTCGGGGCGGGCGCGGGCGCCTCCGCGGTGTGCGTCGACACCGTCTACACCGGCCTGGTGGCCGCCCCCCTGGGCGGTGTCGACCTGGCCCTGCCGACGGGTCTGATCGTGTCCGCGGCGGTGTACGCGCTGCTTATGCGCAAGCTGCGCGTCACCGGGTGAGACACCGCCCGCGGGCCCTCGCCGAGGAAACCGGGGCCGGCCGGGCCCAGCTGCCGGGCGGAGTCGGCGGCCACGCCGAGGACCTCCCGCAGCGCCACCGCCCGCCGGCTGCTCGCGGCGAGGTCCCGGTGCGCCTCCCCGCTCCACAGGGGCGGGAAGACGGTGATGGCCTGCCCGAGGTCGAGGACCGCCGCCTCCTCGCGCCGGGGCGGCCGACGCAGCCCGTCGTGGAACGTCTCCAGCCGGCCGGACAGCAGCCACCGCACCCAGGCGGAGTGGCCCATGTCCAGCGCCTCCCACTCCAGGGTGGCCGGCGCGAAGTACGGCATCTGTCCGGGCGCGCCGGGGCGGCCGGCGCGGGCCGGGGCGTGGGCGTTGAGGCGGAACGCCCCGCCGAGCACGTCGTGGCCGGCCACGAGCCCGTCCGCCGGGGCGGGGGTTTCTAGGTCTCGGCCCGGTCGTCCGCCTCCAGCGCTCCCGTTCCCAGCCGCTCCATCAGCCCGGCCGTCAGCGCCGGCACGCCGCGCCCGGTCTCGCCGAGCGACTTCAGTGCCCCGGCCGGCCAGGCGTCCCGCCCGGCCATGTCCCGCGCCGCCGTCTGCGCCGCGTTCCCGCAGTCGACGCCATGCCGGCAGGACACGCGAGCGTCCGCCTCCCGTTTCCGGGGAGCGGGTGCGCTCGCGGTGTTGGCGGCGGGCTGCCGAAGGACCAGCCGGGGTCGGGCTGCACGGGGAAGGCGTTGGCCCGGCCGAGGCCCGGCAGCCCGCTCGCGGCCGACCCCGCGCCGTACACCCGTACCCATCCGTCGTCCAGGACGAGCCCGCCTCAGTGCAGGGTCAGCGCCCCCAGCACCGAGCGCGCGCTGACCTGGAGCTGCAGCAGACGGCGGCGCCCCTCGTCGGGGTCGGCGGGCAGGACCCGTAGCGGTACGGCGCTCGTGGCGAACACCTGCGGCCCCGCACCGGACGCATCAGCTGGACTTGCGGCGCTTGCGGTTGGGGCGGGGGGTGCGCCGAACCGCGTCCAACTCCCCTATCGCCGCGCGGATGTGAGCCGGGTCGCCCCGGCGCGCGCCACCGGCGCACCACCAGGACGGCCGGCCGTCGACGTCCCGCGGGTGCATGCCGAGGTCATGGACGGTGCAGACCGGCCACGCCCGCCACAGACGCTCCGTCACCGTGTCCTGGGCGGCGTCGGCGACGGCCATCAGGGCTTCGACGGCGGACCGCACGGGTGTCAGGGGGCTGCCGTGCGCTTCGCCGTTGGACAGCGCCACGTAGACCTCGTCCAGGTCCTCGCACTCCGGGTATGCGATCAGACGCAGGGGACGCTGATCGGGCAGGGTCGCCGCCAGGTCCCGGTTGACGGCCGCCAGCGCCTCGTCCCACAGCGGATGTTCGCCGTCGAGCACGAGGCGCGGCTCGGACCGGTCGAAGAAAGCGCGCATGAGCCCATCCTCTCAGGGTCACGGCCTACTACCGTGGTCGCCGTCCACCGCAGCCCACCGCCCCTCGGAGCCGCGAGATGCACGTACGCCGTGTCGTGCCCGACGTCCGGTCGACCGCGCTGCCGCAGAGCGCGGAGTTCTACGGAGTGCTGGGGCTGGAGGAGGTCATGAACCTCGGCTGGATCATGACGCTGGCCTCCCCCGACAACCCGTCCGTGCAGCTCGGCCTGATCACCGAGGACCGCACCGCGCCGGTCGCCCCGGATCTGAGCATCGAGGTCGATGACGTGGACGCGGCGTACGCGGCGATGCTGGAGCGCGGCGCGGAGATCGTGCATTCCCTCACGGACGAGGAGTGGGGCGTACGGCGGTTCTTCGTGCGGGATCCGTGCGGCCGGGTGGTGAACGTGCTCAGCCATCTCTGAACGCCGGCCGCGGGACTGCGAGGCGTTCTGGACGGGGCGGTGACGATCCGTGAGACTGGGCCGGGTCCGACGCCCCGCGCCCCGGCTCTTCAGGACGGTGACCCCATGGATGAGGAAACCCCGCGCGTCGAACTCACCCCGGAGGCCGCGGACCTGGTGCGGCGGCTGCACGCCGACCACGGTCCGCTGATGTTCCACCAGTCCGGCGGCTGCTGCGACGGCAGCGCGCCCATGTGCTACCCGGACGGCGAGTTCCGCACCGGCGACTCGGACGTGCTGCTGGCGGAGCTCTCGGTGGACGGCGTGGCCGAGCCCGTCACCTTCTGGATGTCCCGGAGCCAGTACCAGGCCTGGAGCCACACCCGGCTGATCGTGGACGTGGTCCCCGGACGGGGCAGCGGCTTCTCGCTGGAGGCACCCGAGGGGGTGCGTTTTCTCACTCGTTCTCGCGTAGTCGACGCCTAGTCGGCCCGGCCGTCGCCGCCCTCTGGTCCACTGCCCCTTGGAACCCGTTACGGCAGCCCGTACGACAGCTCGTACGAGCAGGGACAGTTGACGAGGCATCAGGGGGCACGGTGATCAGACGTCGCAGGCGTTCAGCAGCGGGCAGAGCGGTTCTCACGGTTGTCACGGCGCTGGGTGTGCTGGCCGGTGCGGCCCTGACGGGGGCGGCACCGGCCGGCGCCGTACCGGCCGACAGACGAATCGCGCCGGGTGTCACGTACCGGCAGTTCGACGTCGACGCGGCCGCGGGCCCGGCACACGCCCATCTGCTCACGGTCGACCTGGCCAATCCGCACGTCCGCGTGGACCTGCTGTACCCGGGCGCGGTGGCGGCCCGGGCCACCGTGTCCCGGATGGCGGACTCGGCGGGGGCGGTCGCGGGGGTCAACGGTGACTTCTTCAACATCACCGAGACCCAGCACCCGGGCGTGGAGGCCACCGGCGCGAGCGTCGGACCGGCGATCGCGGCCGGGCAGGTGCTCAAGGCGGCGGTGCCGCAGGGCCAGCGGTTCGGCCCCGCACTGCCGCCGGGCACGAGCACCCAGGACGTCTTCGGCGTGGGCACCGACCGACGGGCCCGGCTGGACCGCCTGTCCCTCGTCGGCAACGTGAACACACCGGAGGGTTCCTACCCGTTGCGGGGCCTCAACCAGTACGCGCTCCCGGAGAACTCGGTCGGCGCCTTCACCGCACTGTGGGGCAGCGCGTCCCGGATGCGTGCCGTCTGCGGCACCGACACCCAGCGGTCGGCGCCGTGCAGTACCGACACCTACGAGGTGAGGGTGGAGGGCGGCCGGGTGGTGTCCGCCTCCGACACCCCGGGCAGTGGCTCGATTCCGGCGGGAACCACGGTCCTGGTGGGCCGGGAGGAGGGTGCGCAGCGGCTGCGCAAGCTGTCCGTCGGGGACGCGGTGACCGTGACGCATTCCCTGGTGGCGGCCTCGTCCGGGGTGCCGTACGCCTTCGCGATCGGCGGCTTCCCGGTCCTGAGGGACGGCGAGGCGCTGTCCGGCCTGGACGACACCGCCTCGGCGGTGCGCACGGTCGTGGGCTTCAGGGGCGACGGACAGCAGCTGCTGATCCTGGCGCTGGACGGGGCCACCGAGTACCGGACCGGTATGACGGTCGCGGAAGAGGCCGACACCATGCGCTCGCTGGGCGCGTCCGACGCGTTCAACCTCGACGGCGGCGGCTCGACGGAGCTGGTCACCCGCGATGACGGGGCGAGCGCCGTGACGGTCCGCAACCATCCGAGCGGTGGTTCCGAGCGCCCCGTCGCGAACGGCATCGGGGTGTTCTCCGCCGGCTGATCTCAGGGCCGCAGGCTGCTCACCAGGTCGGCGGTCGTCATGAGCCCGCTGTGGATGGTGGGCGCCATGCTCGTGCCGGCCAGGAAGAAGCCGAGCAGCAGGCAGACCACGGCGTGGGAGATCTTCAGCGAGCAGTTGCGAATGAAGATCACGGCCAGGATCAGGAGCAGCAGGACCGCAGAGACGGGAATGACCACCAGGAACCTCCTCCGCCACGCCCGTTGAGTGGCGTTCCGGCCGCAAGTGTGGCGTAGCGGAGGGTTCGTCCGGGCGGCTGACGTGTCCCCCAAACGTGTGGTGTTACGCGGTGGGGCGGGTGTCGAGGAAGTTCTCCAGACCGGCCAGGTCGTCGGTGTTCAGGTAGTCGACGCCGGCGGCGAGGAGTTCCGTCCACAGGGCGTCGCGGGCCGGGCCCGCGGCGTCCGGGGTGGCCCAGAACCGCACCTGCTGTCCGCGCGCGTGCGCGGCGGCGGTGATGCTCCGCAGCTTCTGGCGCTCGGCGTCGGGGAAGGCGCCCTCGCCCGACCAGGTGAAGTTCTGCGTCCAGTTGTCGCTGATCAGCGAGATGAAGGTGGCGGGGGCGGCGGTGCCGAGGTCGGTGAGCCGGCCGTCGTAGAAGGCGCGCCGCTCTTCCTGTGCCTCCATGGGGATGCGGGCGGCGCGGTCGCCGGAGATGACGGCGGTGACGGGTCCGGGGTGCACGCGGCCGTGGGCGTACCGGGTGAACAGGTGCGGGTAGCGGCGCAGATGGCGGTCGAGTTCGAGGTACGTCGAGGAACCCTCGGTCTTGATGTCGACCAGGAGCTGCAGCGGCCTGCGCCAACCCCGGTACACCGAGCCGTGGTCGGCGCAGACCCGGGCGGCGAGCGGGTCGAGGTAGAGGGATTCCAGGGTGCGGGTCGGGTCCAGCTCGGAGCTGTCGTGCCCGATGAGGAGCTGGTCGCCGACGAGGAAGATGTCGGCCTCGACGCTGTTGAAGCGGTGGTCGAGCGCGTCGAACAGCGGCCGGGGGTGCTCGTAGTCGTTGTGGGCGTGCGCGTTCCACAGCGGGTGCGGACCGGGCCGTGCGGTGCCCGCCCTGGCCTGCGACGCGGGCAGGGCGGCCGCGCCGGCGAGGGCGGCGGCGAGGGTGGTGAGGGCTCTGCGACGGGTGGTGAGGGCCATGCTCTGCCTCCCTTGAGGTGCCGGATGGGACCGAAGGGAGTATGCGTGGCCTCACCACCGAAGAGACCTCCTCTCGCGGGGAGTTGGCGCGTTGTTCACTTCTGCGGAGCACGCACGCGGAAAAGCCCGCCCCAGGTGGGGCGGGCTTCACACGGGTCGCGTCAGGGTGCCTGGAGGTCGACCAGTTCGGCCAGGGCCTCCCGGTGGGCGCCGGCCGTGCCGTAGGCGATCGAGTCCGCCTTGGCGCGCTTCAGATACAGGTGGATCGGGTGTTCCCAGGTCATCCCGATGCCGCCGTGCAGCTGCAGGGCCTCCTCCGTGGCGTGGACGGCGACCGGCGCCGCGTACGCCTGGGCGAGGGCGACCGCGACGTCCGCGTCCTCGCCGGAGGCCAGCGCGTCGGCCGCGGCCCGGGCGGCCGCCCGCAGGTTGACGACCTCCAGCCACAGCTGGGCGAGCCGGTGCTTGAGCGCCTGGAATCCGCCGACCGGCCGGTTGAACTGCTTGCGCTCCTTCAGATAGCGGACCGTCTCGGTCAACGCCCAGTCGGCGACGCCGAGTTGCTCGGAGGCGAGCAGTCCGGCGGCGGCGCCCAGGGCACGTCGCACGGCGGGTTCGGCGTCGCCGACGCGGCGGCCGGGAGCGCCGTCCAGCCGTACCGTCGCCAGTGGCCGGGTCAGGTCGAGGGCGGTCTGCGCGGTGACGGTCGCGGCGTCCGCGGTCACGGCGTACAGGCCGCCGTCGTCGGCCGGGACGAGCAGGACGTCGGCCACGGCCGCGTCGGCGATCCCGGTCAGCTCCCCGTGCAGGAGGCCGTCGTCGAGTCGTACGGCCCTGAACGGGGCGCCCGGAGCCGCGTGCAGGCCGACCGCGAGGGCGCCGATGGTGCGCCCCGAGGCCAGCTGTCCCAGCAGCTCCTCGTCACCGCAGGCCAGCAGGGCCTCGGTGGCCACCACCGCGCTGGTGAGGTACGGCACCGGTGCGACCGCCCGCCCCAACTCCTCGAGGATAACGGCGACTTCGCGGGCGGAGGCACCCTGGCCGCCCTGCTCCTCGGGCACCAGGAGCCCGGCCAGGCCCATGCCCTCGGCGAGGGACTTCCACAGGGCGAGGTCGTGCGGGGTGTCCGACTCGACGCGGGCGATGACGTGCGCCGACGCGCAGTGGTCCGTCAGGAGGTCGCGGACGGCGGCGCGCAGCGCCTCTTCCTCCTCCGAGTACAGCAGGTCCGTCATCGGGCGAGGTCCTTCCAGGCGACGTCCTTGTCGGTGCGCGGCTCGGCGGGCAGGCCGAGGACCCGCTCGGCGACGATGTTCAGCAGGACCTCGCTGGTCCCGCCCTCGATGCTGTTGCCCTTGGAGCGCAGATAGCGGTAGCCGGCGTCGCGGCCGGTGAAGTCGACCAGCTCGGGGCGGCGCATGGTCCAGTCGTCGTACAACAGGCCCTCTTCGCCCCGGAGTTCGACCTCCAGGCCGCTGATCTCCTGGTTGAGGCGGGCGAAGGCGAGCTTCATGCCGGAGCCCTCGTAGCCGGGCTGCCCGGCGACGAGCTGCTGGCGCAGGCGTTCGGCGGTGAGGCGCGAGACCTCGGCCTCGACCCACAGCTTCAGCAGGCGCTGGTGCAGTTCGTGGGTGCGCAGCTCGGGGCGTTCGCGCCAGGTCTTGGCGACCGGGCCGATCATGCCGCCCTCTCGGGGCAGCCGCATGCCGCCGATGGCCACGCGTTCGTTGTTGAGCGTGGTCTGGGCGACCCGCCAGCCGTTACCGACCTCGCCGAGGCGGCGGGAGTCGGGGATGCGGACGTCAGTGAGGAAGACCTCGTTGAACTCCGCCTCGCCGGTGATCTGGCGCAGTGGCCGGACCTCGACGCCGGGGTCGGTCATGTCGCAGAGGAAGTAGGTGATGCCGGCGTGCTTGGGCACGCTCGGGTCGGTGCGGGCGATGAGGATGGCCCAGCGGGCGTTGTGTGCGCCGGACGTCCACACCTTCTGCCCGTTGACGACCCACTCGTCACCCTCCCGTACGGCCCGGGTGCCGAGCGCGGCCAGGTCGGAGCCGGCGCCGGGCTCGCTGAACAGCTGGCACCAGACCTCCTCCCCCGTCCACAGTGGCCGCAGATAGCGCTGCTTCTGCTCCTCCGTGCCGTACTTCAGGATGGTCGGCGCGGCCATGCCGAGCCCGATGCCGTTGCGGCGCGAGTCGTTGTCGGGGGCGCCGGCGGCCTCCAGCTCGGCGTCCACGACGGCCTGGAGGTGGCGGGGCGCGTTCAGTCCGCCGAGGCCCTCCGGGTAGTGCACCCAGGCGAGGCCGGCGTCGAAGCGGGCGCGCAGGAAGTCGAGGCGGCCGGTGTCCGCGGGCGGGTGTGCGGCCAGCAACTCCCGTGTGCGGCGGCGCAGTTCTTCGGCGTCGGTCATGCTGCTCCCTCCATCACCACGGCGATCCGGCCGGTGGACCGGCCGTCCGCCACCTTCTGCACGGCCACGGCGGCCTCGCCCAGCGGCACCCGCTCGCTGACCAGCGGCCTGATCGCACCCCGGGCGGCCAGTTCGGTCAGTTCCTCGTGGCAGCGCTGGACCAGCTTGGGGTTCTTGGTGTTGTACAGGCCCCAGTGCAGGCCGACGATCGAGTAGTTCTTCACCAGCGCGTGGTTGAGGGCCGGGCTGGGGATGGTGCCGCTCGCGAAACCGACGACGACGATCCGGCCCTCGAAGGCGACGAGCTTGGCGGACTGGGCGTAGGCCTCGCCGCCCACGGGGTCGTAGATCACGTCCGCGCCCCGGCCGCCGGTGGCCTCCTTCACGGCCGTGATCACGTCCTCGGAGCGGCGGTCGACCACCACGTCACAGCCCAGCTCGCGGGCCACGGCGGCCTTGTCCGCGCCGCCGACGACACCGATCACGCGGGCCCCGGCCGCCTTGCCGAGCTGGACGGCGGCGCTGCCGACACCGCCGGCGGCGGCGTGCACGAGCAGGGTCTCGCCCGCCTGGAGGTGGGCCCGGCGGTGCAGGCCGAACCAGCCGGTCTGGTAGCCGATGTGCAGGGCGGCGGCCTCGGCGTCGTCCAGCGCCTCGGGCGCGGGCAGCAGGGCGCGGGCGTCGGCGAGGGCGTACTCGGCGAAACCGCCGTGCGGCAGGGCGGGGTTGGCGATCACCCGGCGGCCGTCCTCGGTCTCGCCGCAGATCTCCACACCGGGCGTGAACGGCAGCGGCGGGCGCACCTGGTACTGGCCCCGGCACAGCAGCGCGTCCGGGAAGTTGATGTTGGCGGCGCGCACGCGCAGCAGCACCTGGCCCTCTCCGGGCACGGGCCGCTCCACCTCCGCCAGGCGCATCACCTCGCTCGGCTCGCCGTTCTCGTGCACTTGCCATGCCTGCATGCGGGGCCTCCACGGGACTGCTTCGTCTGACCGGGTCCGACCGCATACTAAGCGGTCGCTTGCCGATCAGGGAACAGTCGGCCGCACCCCGGTGCGCGTCGTGTCGGTCACTTCCGGGACGTCGGCCGCGCCCGCACGTGCATCCGCTCCCCCTGCGGCCCGAACAGGCTGAGGAACTCCACCGGCCCCTCCCCCGTCGACCCGAACCAGTGCGGCACGCGGGTGTCGAACTCGGCGGCCTCCCCCGCCGTCAGCACCACGTCGTGCTCGCCGAGGACCAGCCGCAGTCGCCCGGAGAGCACATACAGCCACTCGTAGCCCTCGTGGGTGCGCGGCTCCGGTTCGAGCTCGCGCTTCGGTTCCAGCACCTTGAAGGCCTGGAGACCGCCGGGCTGGCGGGTCAGCGGCCAGTGGGTGCGCCCGCCCCGCACGATCGGCTCGGACCGCACCCGGGGGTCCCCCACCGGCGGCGCCCCGACCAGCTCGTCCAGCGGCACCTGATGGGCCTGGGCGATCGGCAGCAGCAGTTCGAGGCTGGGCTTGCGCAGACCGGACTCCAGCCGGGAGAGCGTGCTGACGGAGATGCCGGTGGCCTCGGAGAGCGCTGCCAGGGTCACCTCCCGGTCCTTGCGGATGCGGCGCAGCCGGGGGCCCACTTCGGCCAGTACGTCGTCCGTGCTCATACCCCCTATTGCAGGAACGGCAAATATGTTTGTCAATCCCGCAGGCCTCGGGCGACCGTCGCGTCATGACCCAGAACACCGAGAACGGCAGGTACGAGGTAGTGGTCGTGGGCGGCGGAGCCGCCGGGCTCTCCGCCGCGCTGGTCCTCGGCCGCGCCCGGCGCCGCACCCTGATCGTCGACGCGGGCGAGCCGCGCAACGCGCCGTCCGCGCACATGCAGGGCTATCTGTCCCGCGACGGCATGTCCCCGGCCGAGTTCCTGGCCGTCGGGCGCGAGGAGATCGCCCGGTACGGAGTGGAGCTGGTCCGGGACCGGGTCGTGGACGCGGACAAGGACGAAAACGAGGAGTTCACCGTGGTACTCGCGAGCGGTGGGACCGTCCGGGCCCGGCAGCTGGTGATCGCCACGGGCCTGAGGGACGAGCTCCCGGATGTCCCCGGCCTGGCCGAGCGGTTCGGCCGGGATGTGATCCACTGTCCGTACTGCCACGGCTGGGAGGCCCGCGACCTGCCGACCGGGGTGCTCGCGAGCTCCGCGCTGAGCGTGCACCAGGCGCTCATGGTCACCCAGTGGTCGAAGGACGTGCGGCTCTTCCTGCACGAGGTGAGCGAGTCGGAACTGACGGACACCGACCTGCGCCGGCTGTCCGCCGCCGGGGTCACGGTCGTGCCCGGGAAGGTCGCGGAACTCGTCGTCGCCGACGACCGGCTCACCGGGGTCCGGCTCGCTGGGGGCACCCCCTCCGGGGGAGGCACGGTCCACGACCGCGCGGTGCTGTACGCCGCCCCGAACAACGAGCTGTTGCTGAAGCTGGGCGCCGAGCTGCAGCAGACGCCGTTCGGCGCCTACCCGGTGATCGACGAGCGGGGACTGACGACCGTGCCCGGGCTGTGGGCGGCGGGCAACGCCGGCGGCTTCGCCGAGCAGGTGATCAACGCGGCCAGCCGCGGCTACCGGGCCGGTGCTGCGATCAACGGGGACCTGCTGTTCGCCGATCTCGACGCTGCCGTCCGGGTGTAGGCCCCGGGCCCCGGGTGCACTCTGATGCCATGCTGCTGACCCGGCTGGCCCAGGTGTCCCGGGAGGTCGCCGCGACGGCGGCCCGGTCCCGCAAGACGGCGCTGCTCGCGGAGCTGTTCCGGGAGGCGGAGGCGGACGACGTGCCGATCGTCATCCCGTACCTGGCGGGGCGGCTGCCGCAGGGCCGGCTGGGCGTCGGCTGGAAGGTGCTGAGCCGCCCGGCGCCCCCGGCCGACGAGCCCACGCTCACGGTCCGGGAGGTCGACGCCCTGCTCAGCGAGCTCGGCAAGGTCTCGGGGGCGGGTTCGCAGGCGGAGCGGGTCCGGCTGGTGGGCGATCTGATGGGCTCGGCCACCGAGGAGGAACAGCTCTTTCTGCGCGGTCTGCTCACCGGCGAGGTACGGCAGGGCGCGCTGGACGCGGTCGCGGTGGAGGGGCTCGCCCGGGCGACCGGCGCCGACCCGGCCGCCGTACGCCGGGCGGTGATGCTCGCCGGGTCCCTGCAGACGGTCGCCCAGGCCCTGCTCGGCGAGGGACCCGGGGCGCTCGAGAGGTTCCGGCTCACCGTGGGCCGCCCGGTGCTGCCGATGCTGGCGCACAGCGCGTCCTCGGTCGCCGAGGCGGTGGAGAAGCTCGGCGCCTGCGCGGTGGAGGAGAAGCTGGACGGCATCCGGGTGCAGGTCCACCGGGACGGCGACACCGTCCGGGTGCACACCCGCACCCTGGACGACATCACCGGACGGCTGCCCGAAGTGACCGCCGCGGCACGTCGGTTGCTGGGCGAGCGGTTCATCCTGGACGGCGAGGTGATCTCCTTCGACGCGGCCGGCCGGCCCCGGTCCTTCCAGGAGACCTCGGGCCGGGTCGGCTCCCGGACGGACGTGACGAAGGCCGCCGAGGAGACCCCGGTCTCCCCCGTCTTCTTCGACGTCCTGTCGGTCGACGGCACCGATCTTCTGGACCTGCCCTTCGCCGAGCGGCACGCGCGGCTGGCCCGGCTGGTGCCCGAGCCGATGCGGGTGCGCCGGACGGTCGCCTCCGGACCGGGGGACATCGCCGAGGCGGAACGGTTCCTCGCCGAGACCCTGGCCCGTGGTCACGAGGGCGTGGTGGTCAAGGCGCTGGACGCGCCGTACAGCGCGGGCCGGCGCGGCGCCGCGTGGCTGAAGGTCAAGCCCGTCCACACCCTCGACCTGGTCGTGCTGGCCGCCGAGTGGGGTCACGGCCGCCGCACGGGCAGGCTCTCCAACCTCCACCTCGGCGCCCGCACCCCGGACGGCGGCTTCGCCATGCTCGGCAAGACCTTCAAGGGCATGACCGACGCGATGCTCGCCTGGCAGACCGAGCGGCTGCAGGAGCTGGCCGTGGAGGACGACGGCTGGGTGGTCCGGGTCCGCCCCGAACTCGTCGTGGAGATCGCCTACGACGGCCTCCAGCGCTCCACCCGCTATCCGGCCGGCGTCACCCTGCGCTTCGCCCGCGTGGTCCGCTACCGCGAGGGCAAACGCCCCGAGGATGCCGATACCGTGGAGGCCCTGCTGGCGGCCCACCCGGAGGTCAGGCCATGACGGTGCGTGCGACGAAGCGCAGCGCGGGACTGCTGTTGTTCCGGCACACCGATGAGGGCCTTGAGGTATTGCTCGGCCATATGGGCGGTCCGCTCTGGGCGAAGAAGGACGCCGGGGCGTGGACCGTCCCCAAGGGCGAGTACGACCCCGACGAGCCCGCCTGGGAGGCGGCCCGGCGCGAGTTCCGGGAGGAACTGGGGCTGGCGCCGCCCGACGGGAAGGCCGTACCGCTGGGCGAGGTGGTGCAGAAGAACGGCAAGATCGTCACGGCGTGGGCCGTCGAGGCGGACCCCGACCTGAGCGGATTCAGCCCCGGCACCTTCTCCATGGAGTGGCCGCCGCGGTCGGGCCGGGTGCGGGAGTTCCCGGAGCTGGACCGCGTGGAGTGGCTCGGCCTGGACCGGGCCCGTGCGCTGATCATCGCGGCGCAGACCGCGTTTCTCGACCGGCTGGCGGAGCACTCGGGCTGAAGGGGGTAGCACGCGTTGCGGACGGCCGTACCGCGCGCGAAGGTCTGAATAAGCCCGCTCCCAGGGAGGTCAGCCATGCCCATCGCGACGGTGAACCCGGCGAACGGCGAGACGCTCAAGACGTACGAGCCCATGGGCGAGGAGGAGCTGGAACGCCGGCTCCAGCTCGCCGAGGCCACGTTCCGCACCTACCGCACGACCACGTTCGCCGACCGCGCCCGCTTGCTGAACAAGGCCGCTGCCCTGCTGGACGAGGATCAGCAGGAGGCCGCCAGGATGATGACCACGGAGATGGGCAAGCCGATCAAGCAGGCCCGCGCGGAGGTCGCGAAGTGCGCCAAGGCGATGCGCTGGTACGCCGAACGCGCCGAGGGACTGCTGGCCGACGAGGAGCCCGCCGAGCCGGACGTGAAGGACTCCGGCGCGTCCCGGGTCCGGGTGCGGTACCGGCCGCTGGGGCCCGTGCTCGCGGTGATGCCGTGGAACTTCCCGCTGTGGCAGGTGATCCGGTTCGCCGCGCCCGCGCTGATGGCGGGCAACGTGGGCCTGCTCAAGCACGCCTCCAACGTCCCCCAGACGGCCCTGTACCTGGAGGACCTCTTCCACCGGGCGGGCTTCACCGAGGGCTGCTTCCAGACGCTGCTGATCGGCTCGGCGGCGGTGGACGACATCCTGCGCGACGAACGGGTCAAGGCGGCCACCCTGACCGGCAGCGAGCCGGCGGGCCGGGCGGTCGCCTCCACCGCCGGCGAGATGATCAAGAAGACGGTGCTGGAGCTGGGCGGCAGCGACCCGTACATCGTGATGCCCTCCGCCGACCTGGACCGGGCGGCCGCGGTCGCGGTCACCGCGCGGGCGCAGAACACCGGGCAGTCGTGCATCGCCGCCAAGCGGTTCATCGTGCACACCGACGTCTACGACGCCTTCGCCGAGAAGTTCGTCGCGGGTATGAAGGCGCTCAGGACCGGCGACCCCCTGGAGGAGGAGACGGACATCGGGCCGCTCGCCAGCGAGCGCGGCCGGGCCGATCTGGAGGAACTCGTCGACGACGCCAGGCGCACCGGGGCCGAGGTGCTGTGCGGCGGCGAGCGCCCCGACGGTCCGGGCTGGTTCTACCCGCCCACCGTGCTCGCCGGTGTCACCCGCGAGATGCGCATCCACCGGGAGGAGGCGTTCGGGCCGGTGGCCACGCTGTACCGGGCCGGTGACCTGGACGAGGCGATCCTGATCGCCAACGACTCGCTGTTCGGCCTCAGTTCGAACGTCTGGACGCGCGAGGAGGGCGAGATCGAGCGGTTCGCCCGCGACCTGGAGGCCGGATCCGTGTACGTCAACGGCATGACCGCCTCCCATCCGGCGTTCCCGTTCGGCGGGGTCAAGCGGTCCGGATACGGGCGTGAGCTGTCCGGGCACGGAATCCGGGAGTTCTGCAACATCACCACGGTTTGGCAGGGTGCGTGAGCGGTGCGCGGCTACCATCCCCTTTTGTGAACCGCGAAGTGACCCTGCCTCTGATCGTCGACGACTGCGGTACCTTGCAGGTGGCTGCGGCCGACGTGAGTAAGTTGCTGCGGACCGTGGGCGGGCGATGGCTGCGGCTTGTCGAGACCGGGGAACAGGGGCTGGACGAGGATACGGTCGCTGCGTTGACCATTGAGCTGGCCAAGCTCGCGGATCGCATCGATGTGGCCTGCATCGCGCACAGCAGCGGGGCCCCCTAGGTCAGTTCGCCTGCCCCACCGTCAGCCAGAACATCCCCTCGTACGTCTGAAGCAGGCTCCCGTAGGTGTGTGCGCGGTCCGCGGTCAAGGTGCCCGTGTCCAGGGCCGCCTGTACCGCCGCCGTCGCCTGTTCGTCCAGGTCCGGGGCCGGTCGGGCGAAGAAGTCGAAGAAGGCGCAGGCGGCGTCCCCGAAGCCGTAGTGCGTGCGCAGGCCCTGCGCGATGCGGGCGCAGTAGCCGCCCCAGGCGGAGAAGTTCGCGGTGAGGGCGACGACGACGTCGGCCGGGCAGGCGTTGAGGGCCAGCCAGGAGACGTAGGCGGGGTAGGCCTGGCAACCCGCCAGGGGGACATGGGTGCGGGCGCGCTCCTCGGTCACCCCGCAGGCCCGGGCGAAGCCCGCCAGATGGGCTGCCGCCAGCTCCTCGCCGGTCGCGAGCGTGGTGAAGAAGGCCGCCGAGGCGGGGTCGGCGCGCCCGGCCAGGTGTTCGAAGGAGCGGCGGTCGGCGGGGATCACCCACTGCTGTTCCAGGGCCAGACGGGCGAGGGCCCCAGGAGGTGCCTCACCGCGTTCCACCAGGGGCACGAAGGGGTTGGCGACCGGGTCGGGGGCGAGTGCCCCGGTGGTCGTCTCCAGCAGATCCCTGGCCGCTGCGGTCATGGTGTTCTCCCTCCCGTGGACACGCGGATTCCTACCCGGACCTGACGCCGGTGTCCCCGGTCTGGAGTAGTCCGGCGCGAGATCGTCGCCGGGTCGAGTGATCGTGGGTGAACCACCTCCTGAGGTGAACGACCCTCTGACCGGCGGGGCGCAAGCCCTCCGGAAGGCGAAAGTAGGCACGGTTCATGGCGACTTTGTGCAGACCCTCGGTGTCGGTTCCCGAACACGTGATCACGATGGAGGAGACGCTGGAGCTGGCGCGCTCCCGCCACGCGGACCACCCACAACTGCCGCTGGCACTGCGGCTGATAGAGAACACGGGCGTCCGGACACGGCACATCGTGCAGCCCATCGAGGAGACCCTGAAGCACCCCGGCTTCGAGGAGCGCAACAAGCTCTACGAGGCCGAGGCCAAGTCCCGGGTCCCGGCGGTGATCCAGCGGGCGCTCGACGACGCGGAACTCCTCACCAGCGACATCGACGTGATCGTCTACGTCTCGTGCACGGGCTTCATGATGCCCTCGCTCACGGCGTGGCTGATCAACGAGATGGACTTCGACCCGACCACCCGACAGCTCCCCATCGCCCAGCTGGGCTGCGCGGCCGGCGGCGCGGCGATCAACCGCGCGCACGACTTCTGCACGGCCTACCCCGACGCCAACGCACTCATCGTGGCCTGCGAGTTCTGCTCGCTGTGCTACCAGCCCACCGACCTGGGCGTGGGCTCGCTGCTGTCCAACGGCCTGTTCGGTGACGGCATAGCCGCCGCCGTGGTCCGCGGCAAGGGCGGCACCGGCGTCGAGCTGGAACGCAACGGCTCGTACCTGATCCCGAAGACCGAGGAGTGGATCATGTACGACGTCCGGGCGACGGGGTTCCACTTCCTGCTCGACAAGCGGGTGCCGGCCACCATGGAGCCGCTGGCCCCGGCGCTGCAGGATCTCGCGGGCATGCACGGCTGGGACGCGTCCGACCTGGACTTCTACATCGTCCACGCCGGCGGGCCGCGCATCCTCGACGACCTCAGCAAGTTCCTCCAGGTCGACCCGCACGCCTTCCGGTTCAGCCGGGCCACCCTCACCGAGTACGGCAACATCGCCTCCGGCGTCGTGCTGGACGCGCTGCGCCGGATGTTCGACGAGGGCGGCGCCCAGCACCGGGCGCGCGGGCTCCTCGCCGGGTTCGGCCCCGGCATCACCGCGGAAATGGCGCTGGGCCGCTGGCGCAGCTGAACACCGAAAGACGGTTCGAGTACGGCATGACCGAAGAGACGCTCACCGAGACCCTGCCCCCGATCCGGCACTGGCCGGCGCTCGACCTGCCCGGGACGGACTTCGACCCGGTGCTGAGAGAGCTCATGCGCGAAGGACCGGTCACCCGCATCCAGCTGCCCAACGGCGAGGGCTGGGCCTGGCTGGTGACCCGGATGGACGACGTGCGCATGGTGACCAACGACCCCCGATTCAGCCGCGAGGAGGTCATGAAGAAGCCGGTCACCCGGCTGGCTCCGCACTTCATCCCGGACCCGGGCGCGGTCGGCTTCCTGGACCCGCCCGACCACACCCGGCTGCGCCGCTCGGTGGCGGCCGCGTTCACCGCCAAGGGCGTGGAACGGGTGCGGGAGAAGGCGCGCGCCATGCTGGAGGAGCTGGTCGACGAACTCCTCCAGGACGGCCCGCCCGCCGATCTCACGGCGGCGGTCCTCAGCCCGTTCCCGATCGCGGTGATCTGCGAGCTGATGGGCGTCCCGGCCGCCGACCGGCACACCATGCACACCTGGACCCAGCTCATCCTGTCCTCCTCCAACGGCAAGGAGATCAGCGAGAAGGCCAAACGGGAGATGGCCGCCTACTTCTCCGACCTGATCGGGCTGCGCGAGAACAGCACGGCCGAGGACGTCACCTCGCTGCTCGGCGCCGCGGTGGGCCGGGGCGAGGTGACCCTGGAGGAGGCCGTCGGACTCGCCGGTCTCCTCCAGATCGGCGGCGAGGCGGTCACCAACAACAGCGGGCAGATGTTCTATCTGCTGCTGACCCGCCCCGACCTGGTGGAGCGGCTGCGCGCGGAACCGGAGATCCGCCCCAGGGCGATCGACGAGCTCCTGCGCTGGATCCCGCACCGCAACGCGGTCGGCCTGTCCCGGATCGCCCTGGAGGACGTGGAGATCCGGGGTGTGCGGATCCGCGCGGGCGACGCGGTGTACAACTCCTACCTGGCCGCCAACCGCGACCCGGAGGTCTTCCCGGACCCGGAGACCATCGACTTCTCCCGCAGCCCGAACCCGCACGTGTCGTTCGGCTTCGGCCCGCACTTCTGCCCCGGCAACATGCTGGCCCGGCTGGAGGAGGAACTCATGGTGGACGCCCTGCTGGACCGGATTCCGGGCCTGCGGCTGGCCGTGGCACCGGAGAAGGTGCCCTTCAAGAAGGGCGCGCTGATCCGGGGCCCCGAGGCCCTTCCGGTGACCTGGTGAGTGACCGATGACGGAGACCGAGGGACTGTACGTACCGCCGGGTCACGGCCGCGTCGTCGACACACCGGCCCAGCGGGTGACGTTCAAGGTCACCGGCATGCACTCGCGGATGGCCTCCACCTTCGAGGTGGAGGTCCCGCCGGGCTTCGACGTGGGCGCCCATGTGCACACGCGCAGCGAGGAGTTGTTCTACGTCCTGGAGGGCGAACTGGACGTCCTCGCCTTCGAGCCGCGCATCCGCACTTCCGACAACTGGCAGAGATGGGAGTCCAGTTCGGGCAGCCGGGTGGTGCGGGCGACGCCGGGTACGGTCATCGTCGTACCACCGGGGTGCCCGCACGCGTTCGCCAATCCGACGGACACCCCGGCGAAGATGTTCTTCCAGGCCGCTCCGCCGCCGGATCACGAGCGCTACTTCGAGGAGCTGCTGGAGATCCTGGGGAACGGGGGCCCGCCGGACCAGGAGGCGATCGAGGCGCTGCGGGCCAAGTACGACATCGAGCAGTTGACGCCGCTCAGGCACCGTTAGCGGATCGGCATGCCCGAGAGGGTGCGGGCGATCACCAGCCGCTGGATCTCGCTCGTACCCTCGAAGATCGTGTAGATCGCGCTGTCCCGGTGCATGCGCTCCACCGGGTACTCCCTGGTGTAGCCGTTGCCGCCGAGGATCTGGATGGCCTGGGCGGTGACCTTCTTCGCCGTCTCGCTGGCGAACAGCTTGGACATGGAGCCCTCGGCGGCGGTGAACGGCCTGCCGTTGACCGCCATCCAGGACGCACGCCAGACCAGCAGGCGGGCGGCGTCGACCTGCGTCCGCATGTCCGCCAGCTGGAAGGCCACGCCCTGGTTGTCGATGATCGGCCGGCCGAACTGCTCGCGGGTCATGGCGTAGTCGAGGGCGACCTCGTACGCAGCGCGGGCGGTGCCGACCGCCATGGCGCCGACCGCCGGGCGGGACGCCTCGAACGTGGCCATCGCCGCGTTCTTGACACGTTCGCCACCCTTCGCGGCCTTCTCCCGCGCCCGGGCCAGCCGCTCGTCCAGCTTCTCCTTGCCGCCGAGCAGGCAGGAGCCGGGGACCCGGACGTTGTCGAGGACGACCTCGGCGGTGTGCGACGCGCGGATGCCGTGCTTCTTGAACTTCTGGCCCTGGGACAGGCCCGGTGTCCCCGGCGGGACGATGAAGGAGGCGTGGCCCTTCGAGCCCAGCTCCGGGTCGACGCCGGCGACGACGACGTGGACGTTGGCGATGCCGCCGTTGGTCGCCCAGGTCTTCGTGCCGTTGATCACCCACTCGTCCTTGGCCTCGTCGTACACGGCACGCGTGCGCATGGAGGCGACGTCGGAGCCGGCGTCGGGCTCGGAGGAGCAGAACGCGGCCACCTTGACGTCGTGGACGTCGCCGTACATCTGCGGGATCCAGGTACCGATCTGTTCCTCGGTTCCGTTGGCGAGAACGCCCACGGCGGCGAGCCCGGTGCCCACAATGGACAGGGCGATGCCCGCGTCGCCCCAGAACAGCTCCTCCATGGCCATCGGGATGCCGAGGCCGGTGGGGTCGAAGTACTGCTGCGCATAGAAGTCGAGGGAGTAGATGCCGACCTTCGCGGCCTCCTGGATGATCGGCCAGGGAGTCTCCTCGCGCTCGTCCCACTCGGCGGCCGCGGGGCGGATCACGTCGGCGGCGAAGCCATGGAGCCAGTCCCGGACTTCCTTCTGTTCGTCGTTCAGCTCCATGGTGAACTCGGCCATGTCCCCTCCAGCGGCGGCGGTGCGATGTTACTAGCGGTAACCCGAGTCTGTTACCGACGGGTAGGAAAAGTCAACCGCTGATGACGTCTCGGCATCCCGTTCGATGTCAGGGGCGCGGTCAGTGTTAGTTTGCGCAGGCGTCAGCGAATCAGCACGGGTGGGGAGAGCACATGGACACCACACAGCGGACCGATCAGCAGCGGTCCGCCGACCGCCGACGGCGCGAGCTGCTGGAGGCCGCCGACCGGGTGGTGCTGCGCGACGGCCCGCAGGCGTCGATGAACGCGATCGCGGCCGAGGCGGGCATCACCAAGCCGATCCTCTACCGCCACTTCGGCGACAAGGGGGGCCTGTACGCGGCTCTGGCCAAGCGGCACACGGACGCGCTGCTCGATTCGCTGCGGGCGGCGCTGGACGCTCCCGCGGACCGGCGGGAGCGGGTCGAGTCGACGCTGGACACGTATCTCGCCGCGATCGAGGCGCGGCCCCAGGTGTACCGCTTCCTGATGCATCCGGCGGAGGGGAGCGCGGGTGCGGAGCAGGGCTTCGACGTCGGCAAGCATTCGGCGCCGCTGCTCCGCAGAATGGGCGAGGAGTTGGCCCAGGTCATCGAGGAGCGGGTGGATCTCGGTCCGGAGAGCCAGCAGCTGGCCCGCGTGTGGGGGCATGGGATCGTCGGGATGATGCATGCGGCGGGTGACTGGTGGCTGGGTGAACGCCCTTGCTCCCGGGCCGAGTTGGTGCGGTCCTTGGCCGATCTGCTCTGGGGACGGCTTGCGGCCGCGGGGGACAGAATGGGCGGTCCGGGGTTCTGAGGGCCCCCTCACCGGTGCCATGAAGCTCGCTTCATCTGCCTCGCCAGTCTGCGCTTGCGCCAACCCGTGAGGTGATCCGCGTAGACCCGGCCCTCCACGTGGTCGTACTCGTGCTGCAGGCACCGCGCGAAGAACCCCGTGCCGTGCACGGTCACCGGCTCCCCCGTCACCGTGCGGCCCTCGATCACCGCATGGTCGTAGCGCTCGGTGCCCGCCTCCAGGCCCGGCAGGGACAGGCAGCCCTCCGGGCCCCGGACCACCACCCCGTCCGTCTCCACCAGACGCGGGTTCACCACATGTCCAAGATGCCGGACATCGTCGTCGTCCGGGCAGTCGTACACGAACACCCGCAGCGGCACCCCCACCTGATTCGCCGCCAGTCCGACCCCCTGCGCCGCGTACATCGTGGCGAACAGGTCCTCCACGAGGGCCGCCAGTTCGGGGCCGAATTCGGTGACTTCCCGGCATTGTTCGCGCAAAGCCGCGTCGCCGAGCAGGGTGAGAGGCCGGACGCGCCCGTGGGCGCCCGGAATGGAACCGTGTCGCATGGCGGCAAGGGTACGGTTCGTTCAGCCCATGCCCGCCGCTCAAGGCGTGGGCCGGGATTCGGGTGTGCGAACGGATCTCGATAGGCTGAGGTCACACCACGCTGCCGGATGGCCCCAGGCGCGGCGCGTACGCAAGGAGGATCGAGAACTGATGGCAGGCAACTCGGACCCGCTCACGCCGCGGGCCAAGCTGGCCGTGACCGCGGGCAAGGCGGTCGCTGCGGCATCGCGCGCCGCGGGGCGCGGCAGCGGGTCGGTGATCGGTGGCCGGGTCGCGCTGAAACTCGACCCCGACCTGCTCGCACGGCTCGCGCAGAACCTGGACGTCGTCCTGGTGTCGGCAACCAACGGCAAGACGACGACCACCCGGCTGATCGCCGAGGCGCTGCGCGCCGCGGGCCCGGTCGTGTCGAACGCGCTGGGCGCCAACATGCCGGCCGGTATCACCTCCGCGCTGGCGGGCGGCTCGGACGCGAAGTTCGGTGTCATCGAGGTCGACGAGAAGTACCTGGCCGGTGTGGCCCGGGACACCGACCCGAAGTGCATCGCCCTGCTCAACCTCTCCCGGGACCAGCTCGACCGTGCCGCCGAGACCCGGATGCTCGCCGAGAACTGGCGCGAGGGCCTGGCCGGCTCCAAGGCCGTCGTCGTCGCCAACTGCGACGACCCGCTGGTGGTGTGGGCCGCCTCCTCGTCCCCGAACGTGATCTGGGTCGCGGCCGGACAGATGTGGAAGGACGACGCCTGGT
The DNA here is from genome assembly GCF_020819595.1 of Streptomyces barringtoniae. Classification (GTDB taxonomy): domain Bacteria; phylum Actinomycetota; class Actinomycetes; order Streptomycetales; family Streptomycetaceae; genus Streptomyces; species Streptomyces barringtoniae. The sequence continues at coordinate 176,635 of NZ_JAJHNP010000002.1, read as the reverse complement.
CCTGCCCGTCCTGCGGTGGCGTGATGCAGCGCCCCGGCGAGGACTGGTTCTGCGGTGAGTGCGGGTTCCGGCGGCCCACGCCGACCTGGGCGCTGTCCGGGGATCACGTGCTGGATCCGCACGGCTCCGCCTGGCCCATTCATCTGCAGCTTCCCGGCCGCGCCAACAAGGCGAACGCCGCCTCCTCCGCGGCCGTCGCCGCCGTCTTCGGGGTGCCGCCGCAGGTGGCCCTGGAGCGGATGTACCAGGTGCAGGCCGTCGCGGGACGTTATGACGTCGTGCAGTTCCAGAACCGCGATCTGCGGCTGCTGCTGGCCAAGAACCCGGCCGGCTGGCTGGAGACGTTCTCCCTGATCGACCCGCCGCCCGCCCCGGTGATCCTGTCCGTGAACGCCCGCGGCGCCGACGGCACCGACACCTCCTGGCTCTGGGACGTCGACTACACCCGGCTGACCGGCCACCCGATCTTCGTGATCGGCGACCGGAAGCTGGACCTCGCCGTGCGTCTGGAGGTCGCGAACCAGCACTTCCAGGTCTGCGACGACCTCGACCAGGCCGTGCAGATGTGCCCGCCGGGCCGGATCGAGGTCATCGCGAACTACACCGCGTTCCAGGACCTGCGCCGCCGCGTCGGCAACTGATCTTCTGATCCTCGAAGGGCGATCACCTCATGAGCGACAACCAACTGCGGCTGGTGTGGATCTACCCGGACCTGCTGAGCACGTACGGCGACCAGGGCAACGCGCTCGTCGTGGAGCGGCGGGCGCGGCAGCGCGGCCTGGACGTGGCCCGGCTGGACGTGCGCAGCGACCAGCCGATCCCGACCTCCGGCGACATCTACCTGATCGGCGGCGGCGAGGACCGTCCGCAGCGGCTGGCGGCCGAGCGGCTGCGCCGTGACGGGCACCTGTCCCGTGCGGTGCAGAACGGCGCGATCGTGTTCTCCGTCTGCGCCGGCTACCAGATCCTCGGCCACGAGTTCATCAACGACCTCGGCCAGCGCGAGCCCGGCCTCGGCCTGCTGGACGTGGTGTCGGTGCGCGGCGAGGGCGAGCGGTGCGTCGGTGACGTGCTCGGCGACATCGACCCGCAGCTGGGCCTGCCGCAGCTGACCGGCTTCGAGAACCACCAGGGCGTCACCCACCTCGGCCCCACCGCCCGCCCCTTCGCGCAGGTGAAGATCGGCAAGGGCAACGGCACCGGGGACGGCACGGAGGGCGCGTACAACGGGACCGTCTTCGGCACGTACATGCACGGCCCGGTCCTCGCCCGCAACCCGCAGATCGCCGACCTGCTGCTGAAGCTGGCCCTCGACGTCAACGCGCTGCCGCCGATCGACGACCGCTGGTACGAGGCACTCCGCAACGAGCGCATCGCGGCTGCGCAGCAGCCTGCGTAGGGACCGCTGCGCAGCAGCCTGCCCAGGCGCGACCTCAGCGACGTTCCGGCGTGGTGCGGCAGCCTCGTGGCGGGCCCGCCTGACGGGCCGTCCGCTCACATGTGCGGGCGCGTCCAGCAGGCGGACGCCCGCTACGGAGCCACCCCCTCACGCCGGTAGGGTGGCCGTGAATCCGCCGGACAACGTGGTCCGGTTTCCCGGCCCACGTTGAGAAGGTATTTCGGGCTATGCGCATTGGTGTCCTCACGTCCGGCGGCGACTGCCCCGGCCTGAACGCCGTCATCCGGTCCGTCGTGCACCGTGCCGTCGCCGACCACGGCGACGAGGTCATCGGTTTCCGGGACGGCTGGAAGGGCCTCCTGGAGTGCGACTATCTGAAGCTCGACCTCGACGCCGTGGGCGGCATCCTGGCGCGCGGCGGCACCATCCTCGGCTCCTCCCGGGTCCGCCCGGAGCATCTGCGGGACGGTGTCGAGCGGGCCAAGGGCCATGTCGCGGAACTCGGCCTGGACGCGATCATCCCGATCGGCGGTGAGGGCACGCTGAAGGCGGCCCGGCTGCTGTCGGACAACGGGCTGCCGATCGTGGGCGTGCCCAAGACCATCGACAACGACATCGCTGTCACGGACGTCACCTTCGGCTTCGACACGGCCGTCACCGTGGCGACGGAGGCCCTGGACCGGCTGAAGACCACCGCCGAGTCCCACCAGCGCGTGCTGATCGTGGAGGTCATGGGCCGGCACACCGGCTGGATCGCGCTGCACTCCGGCATGGCGGCCGGCGCCCACGCCATCGTCGTCCCGGAACGGCCCTTCGACATCGATGAGTTGACGCAGAGGGTCGGCGAACGGTTCGAGGCGGGCAAGCGGTTCGCCATCGTGGTCGCGGCCGAGGGCGCCAAGCCGAAGGCCGGCACCATGGACTTCGACGAGGGCGGCAAGGACATCTACGGCCACGAGCGCTTCGCCGGGATCGCCCGGCAGCTGTCGGTCGAACTGGAGCAGCGGCTCGGCAAGGAGGCGCGTCCGGTGATCCTGGGTCATGTGCAGCGGGGCGGCACGCCGACGGCTTACGACCGGGTGCTGGCGACCCGTTTCGGCTGGCACGCGGTGGAGGCCGTGCACCGGGGTGAGTTCGGGCGGATGACGGCTCTGCGCGGGACCGACATCGTGATGGTGTCGCTGGCGGAGGCGGTCGAGACCCTCAAGACCGTCCCGGTGGAGCGGTACGACGAGGCGGAGTGCGTCCTGTAGTTCGCCCGGGAACAACCCGCCCCCGGTCACGGCAGTGACCGGGGGCGGTTCTACTCTTGGGGCGGACAACTCGCACAACCCCCACGAATCAGGAGCCGCCGGATGGATCACAGCGGACACGGCATGATGATGGATCTGCCGCCGTTCACGCTGGGGCGGGGGCTCCAGTGGTCGGCGGATCCGTTCTTCCTCGTGGCCTGCCTGGCCGGGCTCACCCTGTACGGCTGGGGTGTCGTACGGCTGCGGCGGCGCGGGGACGCCTGGTCCGCGGGCCGCACGGTGTCGTACGTCGTCGGTGTGCTGACCGTCGCCCTGGTGATGTGCACCAAGCTGAACGACTACGGCATGGTGATGTTCAGCGTGCACATGGTGCAGCACATGGTGATCAGCATGCTGTCGCCGATCCTGATCCTGCTCGGCGCCCCGGTCACGCTGGCGCTGCGGGCGCTGCCGACCGCCGGCCGGGGCCGCAAGGGCCCGCGCGAGCTGCTGCTGGCGCTGCTGCACAGCCGCTACACGCGGATCGTCACGCACCCGGCGTTCACGATCCCGATGTTCATCGCGAGCCTGTACGTCCTGTACTTCACCCCGCTGTTCGACTTCCTGATGGGGTCCAAGGCCGGGCACATCGCGATGATGGTGCACTTCTTCGCCGTGGGCATGGTGTTCTTCTGGCCGATCATGGGCATCGACCCGGGTCCGCACCGTCCGGGGTACGTGATGCGAATGCTGGAGCTGTTCGCGGGCATGCCGTTCCACGCGTTCTTCGGTATCGCGCTGATGATGGCCACGGAGCCGATGGTGGACACCTTCAAGCACCCTTCGGCCTCCCTCGGCATCGACGCGCTGTCCGACCAGAACGCGGCCGGCGGGATCGCCTGGGCGTTCAGCGAGATCCCGTCCGTGCTGGTGCTGATCGCGCTGCTGTTCCAGTGGTACGGCTCCGAGCAGCGACAGGCCAGGCGCAAGGACCGGGCCGCGGACCGGGACGGCGACAAGGAGCTGGAGGCGTACAACGCCTATCTGGCCTCGCTCAACGCACGCGAGAGCTGAGCCGCACGCGGCAGCTGGTGCGGAGCCGTCCCGTCCGGGCGAGAACCGGGGCACCATGGTCATGGACGGACCAAGAGGAGGGTGTCGCGATGCCCGGTTCCACGAACGGTTCCACCAAGGCGATGGGGGCTCTCACGGTCGGCGGGCTGGTCGTCGTGACCGCCTACACGGTCGCGCTCGGCAGCAACGGCTGGCTGTGGTTCGGATGGGTGGTGCTGGGGCTGCTGACACTCGCCATGGTCGTCACCCAGTCGTGAGGCCGGCCGCCCCGGGGCTGACTACAGTTCCCGCATGAACAGCAGGACCACCTCGTTCGACGACCTCGACCGCAAGATCATCACCGCGCTGATGGCGAACGCCCGGACCAGCTTCGCCGAGATCGGCGCGGACATCGGGCTGTCCGCGACCGCGGTCAAGCGGCGCGTGGACCGGCTCCGGGAGACCGGGGTGATCACCGGGTTCACGGCGACGGTCAAGCCCGCCGCGCTCGGCTGGCGCACCGAGGCGTACGTCGAGGTCTACTGCGAGGGCGCGGCTCCGCCCCGGCGGCTGGCGGAGGTGGTGCGCAACCATCCGGAGATCACGGCGGCCATGACGGTCACCGGCGGCGCCGACGCGCTGCTGCACGTGCGGGCGCGGGACGTGGAGCACTTCGAGGAGGTGCTCGAGCGGATCCGGGTCGAGCCGTTCATCCGGAAGACGATCAGCGTGATGGTGCTGTCCCACCTCCTCCCGGAAAGCCCGGAAGCCGGCGCGACCCACGCCGCACCGGAATGAGCCGAGCCATGCGCAGGAGTCCTGCGCGTATGCCCTGAAGAACGCAGCGATGCTGCGCATCCACGCAGCTCTTGTTTCTTGTCGGCCGTCTGCCTCCCTTTCTACCGTGGTGTGCATCCCCAAGTGACACACAGCAAAGCGGAGGAAACCCTCTGTGTCCGAAAGCCGTGCCCAGCGTCCTCGGCGCTTCCTCGTCTGCGAACCCAGACACTTCGCCGTGCAGTACGCGATCAATCCCTGGATGCAGCCCGACAAGCCGGTCGACGTGGACCTCGCCCGGGAGCAGTGGCAGACGCTGATCCGCGCCTACCGCGACCACGGGCACACCGTCGAGTCGGTCGAGCCGGTCCCCGGCCTGCCCGACATGGTCTTCGCCGCCAACGCGGCGTTCGTGGTCGGCGGCCGGGTCTTCGGCTCCCTGTTCCACGCGCCGGAGCGGCGCCCGGAGTCGCTGCACTACGACACCTGGTTCAAGACGGCGGGCTACGACGTCTACCGCCCCGAGTCGGTGACCGAGGGCGAGGGCGACCTGGTGTGGACGGGCCGGTACGTGCTCGCCGGCACGGGGTTCCGCACCACCCGTGAGGCGCACCGGGAGGCACAGGAGTTCCTCGGTCATCCGGTGATCGGCCTGACCCTGGTGGATCCGTACTTCTACCACCTGGACACGGCGCTGTTCGTCCTCGACGACGACAACATCTGCTACTACCCCGAGGCGTTCTCGGCCGGCAGCCGCGAGGTGCTGCGCCGGCTGTACCCGGACGCGGTGCTGGCCACCCGCGACGACGCGATGGCGTTCGGCCTGAACTCCGTCTCCGACGGACAGAACGTCTTCATCGCCCCCCAGGCCGAGGCGCTCGCCGAGCGGCTCGCCGGCCACGGTTACGCCCCCGTCCCCGTCGACCTGTCCGAGTTCCACAAGGCCGGCGGCGGCATCAAGTGCTGCACCCAGGAGATCCGCTCATGACCGCACCCCCGCGCACCCGTACGTCCGACGACCTGATCCGTGCGGAGGAGCCGGTCCTGGCGCACAACTACCACCCGCTGCCGGTGGTGGTCGCCCGCGCCGAGGGCACCTGGGTGGAGGACGTCGAGGGCCGCCGCTACCTGGACATGCTCGCCGGCTACTCGGCCTTGAACTTCGGCCATCGCCACCCCGCGCTGATCGAGGCCGCGCACCGCCAGCTCGACCAGCTCACGCTGACCTCCCGCGCCTTCCACAACGACCGGCTCGCCGGGTTCGCCGAGCGGCTCGCGGAGCTCACCGGCCTGGACATGGTGCTGCCGATGAACACCGGTGCGGAGGCGGTGGAGAGCGGCATCAAGGTGGCCCGCAAGTGGGCCTACGACGTGAAGGGCGTGCCCGCCGACCGCGCGACGATCGTGGTCGCGGCGGAGAACTTCCACGGCCGTACGACGACCATCGTCAGCTTCTCCACGGACGACACGGCCCGGGCGGGCTTCGGCCCCTTCACACCCGGCTTCCGGATCGTGCCGTACAACGACCTGGCCGCGCTGGAGGAGGCCGTCGACGAGACCACGGCGGCCGTGCTGCTCGAGCCCATCCAGGGCGAGGCGGGTGTCGTCATCCCGGACCACGGCTATCTCGCCGGGGTGCGCGAGCTGACCCGCCGCAAGGGCTGTCTGTTCATCGCCGACGAGATCCAGTCGGGCCTCGGCCGCACCGGCCGCACCTTCGCCGTCGAGCACGAGGACGTCGTACCGGACGTGCTGCTGCTCGGCAAGGCGCTGGGGGGCGGGATCGTGCCGGTGTCCGCGGTGGTGGCCCGGCGCGAGGTGCTGGGGGTGCTGCACCCGGGCGAGCACGGCTCCACGTTCGGCGGCAACCCGCTCGCGGCGGCGGTCGGCACGGCCGTGATCGAGCTGCTGCAGACCGGTGAGTTCCAGCGCCGGGCCGCCGAGCTGGGCGTGCTCCTGCGGGACGGGCTGACGGAGCTGGCCGGCCGGGGCGTGGTGGGCTTCCGCTCCCGTGGCCTGTGGGCGGGCATCGACATCGACCCGGCGATCGGCACCGGTCGCGAGATCAGCGAGCGGCTGATGCGGGAGGGGATCCTGGTGAAGGACACCCACGGTTCCACCATCCGGCTGGCACCGCCGCTGACGATCACGGCGGAGGAGCTGCGCTCCGCGCTGGCGGCACTGGAGAAGGTGCTGGGTTCCTGACGTGGGCCGGGGGGTGGCCGCGCGCCGCCCCCCGCCCACCGCTCGTCTGCCCGAAGGGTGAAGATTGAGCCAGGAGGGGGTAGACCACTCTCAGCTGAGGAGAGGTCGGCCGTGGGCACTCACGAGGAGCAGGACGTCACCCGGCAGCGGTTCGACGTGGCCGACGCCGCGCCCCTGCTGCTCGACGCACAGGGCGTGGTGACGAGCTGGACGCAGGGCGCCCAGCGCCTGCTGGCCTACTCGGCTGCCGAGGTGGTGGGCACCAGGGTGACCGGCCTGCTGTCCGCCGAGGACGCCGCGCGGGTGCCCGAACTGGCCGAACGCTGCCGCAGGGACGGCGGCTGGGCGGGGCTGCTGACCGCGCGGTGCAAGGGCGGGCAGCCGAAGCGGGTGATGGTGCGGATCACTCCGGCGGTGGAACCCGGCGGGGCCCCGCACTGGCTGGTTCTCGTCTCCGACGTGGCGGGGGCACGTGGCTGGGACATGAGCCGTGGGGTGCTGGAACAGATGGTGACCGATGCCGCCGTCGGGATGGCCATCGTGGACACCGATCTGCGGTGCGTGTGGTCGAACGAGGCCCTGGAGCGGTACGGCGGCGGCTCCCCGGGCGAGCGGCTGGGCCGGCGGCTCGCGGAGATCCAGCCAGGCATCGACTCCGCCGACATCGAGGCGCAGATGCGGCACGTGCTGGCGACCGGCCGGCCGGTGGTCGGTTACGAGCATGTGGGCCAGGTGCGGTCCGCGCCGCACCGGGAGACGGCGCACATGATGTCGTTCGCCCGCCTCGACGACGACCGGGGCCACCCGATGGGCGTGTACTACACGGTCGTCGACATCACCGACCGGCACCGGGCCCGGCAGCGACTGGCCCTGCTCGACCGGGCCGGCGAGCAGATCGGCCGCACCCTGGACATCGTGCGGACGGCGCAGGAACTGGCCGACGTGGCCGTGCAGGACTTCGCCGACTTCGTCAGCGTCGACCTGCTGGACTCCGTGCTGCGGGGTGCGGAGCCCGAGCCGCCGGGCGACACGGACCAGGTGCCGCTGCGGCGGGCCGGGCACCAGTCGGTGAACCCCGGGGTCCCGGAGGCCGTCGTCGAGATCGGAGCGGTGGCCACCTACCTCGCCGGATCGCCCCCGATCCGCAGTCTGACCACGGGCCGGTCCTGGCGTGAGGAACGTCTGGACCCGCTGGCCAAGGAGTGGGCCACGGACATCCCGGGCGGCCGGATGGCGACCTTCCTGGAACTCGGCGTGCACAGCGTGATGATCGTGCCCATTCGCGCCCGGGGCATCACGCTGGGCGTCACCACGTTCTTCCGGCGCCGCCGTCCGGAGCCGTTCGACGAGGACGACATGAGTCTCGCCGAGGACCTGGTGTCCCGGGCGGCGGTCTGCGTGGACAACGCCCGCCGCTACACCCGGGAGCGGAACGCGGCCCTGGTCCTGCAGCGCAACCTGCTGCCGCACCGGCTGCCCGAGCAGGACGCGGTGGAGGTGGCCGCCTGCTACCGGCCGGCCGACGAGCTGACCGGCCTCGGCGGCGACTGGTACGACGTCATCCCGCTGTCCGGTGCGCGCGTGGCCCTGATCGTGGGCGAGGTGCCGGGGCACGGGATCGACGCCGCGGCGGCCATGGGGCGGCTGCGCACCGCCGTGCACACCCTCGCGGCGCTCGACCTGCCGCCCGAGGAGGTCCTCGCGCACCTCGACGACCTGGTGGGGCGGATGGCCCGGGAAGAGGGCGTCCGGCCCGAGGACCCGGAGGCCGCCGGTATCCAGGCGGTGGGGGCGGGCTGCGTGTATGTGATCTACGACCCCGTCAACGGGTTGTGCACGATGGCCGCGGCGGGCCATCCCGCGCCCGCCGTCGTCCTGCCCGACGGCGCCGTCAGCTTCGTCGACCTGCCGCAGGGGCCGCCGCTCGGCGCGGGCGGTCCGCCCTTCGAGGCGGTCGAACTGACGCTGGCCGAGGGCAGCACGCTGGCCCTGCACACCGACGGGCTGCTGGTCCACGGCGACGACGGAGACGGCGCCGTGGCAGTCGCCGTGAACCGCGACCGGCTGCGCCGCGCCCTGGAACAGCGCGCCCCCACCCTCGACGCCCGCTGCCGGGCCCTGGTCGACACGCTGGTTCCCGCCCGGCCGCACGACGACGTGGCCCTGCTGATGGCCCGCACCAGGCTGCTCGGCGCCGGCCGAGTCGCCGACTGGGATCTGCCCGCCGACCCGGCCGTGGTCGCCGACGCCCGCAAGGAGGCCACCCGGCAGCTGAGCGAGTGGGGGCTGGAGGAGCTGGCGTTCACCACGGAACTGGTCGTGAGCGAGCTGGTCACGAACGCCATCCGGCACGCGGACGGCCCCGTCCGGCTCCGGCTGATCAGGGAGCGGGCCGCCGTGATCTGCGAGGTCTCCGACGGCAGCGCCACCGCGCCCCATCTGCGCCATCCGCGCGCCACGGACGAGGGCGGCCGCGGACTGCTGCTGGTCTCCCAGTTCAGCCAGCGGTGGGGAACCCGCTTCGCGCCCGGCGGGAAGATCATCTGGGCCGAACAGTCCACGACGGAACAGCCGGCCTGACCGGGGCGGACCGTGCTCGACGCCGGCCCCGACGCGGTCCCGAGACCCGAGGCGGACACGACCTTCGACGAGGGTGCCACGGAGGACACGGCGCTCGTCGTCGTGCGGCTGTGCCCGGTGGGGTCCGCGTGGAAGCCTTGCCCTCCTTAAATCAGACGAACTAGTATGTTCGATTAAGGAGGAAACCCATGGCGACGCGGTTCCGGAAGACCAGGTCCGAGGAGAAGATCCTCACTGCGGCGGCCGATCTGTTCTATGCGCACGGACTGCGCGGTGTCGGTGTCGATCAGGTCATCGAGGCTTCGGGCGTTGCCAAGTCGACCCTGTACGCGCACTTCCGCACCAAGGAGGAGCTGGTCGCAGCGTATCTGCGCAGAACCGACGACTCCTGGATGAGCCAGCTGCAGAGCGCCGCCGAGCTCGCGGGCCACGACGCCTGCGAGCAGCTCGTCGGGCTCTTCGACGCGTTGGAGGCCGCCTTTGACCGGCACGGCTTCTTCGGGTGCCCGTTCATCAGTGCGGCCGTCGAGGCCGAACCGGACTCGCAGGCCCGGGCCATCACCCTGGAGCACACGCAGCGCCGCCAGGCGTGGCTGACCGAGCTGAGCGAGAAGGCCGGAGCCGAGGCTCCCGAGTCGCTCGCCTGGCACATAGGGCTCCTGATCGACGGCGCCCTGGCCTCCGGCCGTCTGCTGCAGGACCGCACCGTCGTGGACGAGGCGAAGACCGCAGCCCGCCGACTCGTCGCCAGCCACACCTGAGTACGGCCGACACCTGAGTACGGCCGACACCTGAGTACGGCCGACACCTGAATCCGGCGTCCCGGTGGACGAAACACGAAGCCGATCGCCCCTGGCCATCCGGCATGCAGCTTGAAGTGCCTGCGGCAACTCGTTCGGCTAGCGTGGTGGTGGCGGCGAGAGTTGACGTCCCCGCCCCTCCGGGCCCGCAGCAGACTGGGCCCACATGCCGCTTCCACCGCACGACACCGCGGGCGCGGGCCTCGATGGACAACGGCTCCGCGAGCTGCCGGCAGCGCCGGAATCCCCGCGGTCACCGTGTCCGGCCGACTCAGCGAGAGGATTCCCCGGACATGTCTTTCGTCACCACCAAGGACGGCACTTCGATCTTCTACAAGGACTGGGGCACGGGCCGGCCGGTCGTGTTCAGCCACGGTTGGCCGTTGAACGGCGATGCATGGGATCCACAGGCCCAGTTGGTGGCCGACAACGGGTTCCGGGCCATCGTGCACGACCGACGCGGGCACGGACGCTCCTCGCAGACCTGGAACGGCAACGACCTCGACACCTACGCCGACGACCTGGCCGAAGTGATCGAGAAGCTCGACCTGCGCGACATCATCCTCGTCGGCCACTCCACCGGTGGCGGCGAGGTGACCCGCTACATCGGGAAGTACGGCACCGACCGGGTCGCCAAGGCCGTCCTGCTCGGCGCCATCCCTCCCCTGATGCTGAAGACCGACGCCAATCCCGAGGGCCTGCCGCGCGAGGTGTTCGACGAGATCCGCCAGGGCGTCGCCACCGATCGCTCGCAGTTCTACGCAGACCTCAGCGCGCCCTTCTACGGCGCCGACCGACCGGGTTCCCAGGTGTCGCAGGGCACGCGCGACGCGTTCTGGCTGTGGTCGATGCAGGCGGGCATCAAGGGCGCCTACGACTGCGTCAAGGCGTTCTCCGAGACCGATCTGACGGAGGATCTGAAACGGTTCGACATCCCGACCTGGATCGTGCACGGCAGCGACGACCAGATCGTCCCGATCGTGGCCGCCGGCGAGAAGTCGTCGAAGATCGTCAAGGACGCGCGGTTCACGGTCTATGAAGGGGCCCCGCACGGGCTGTCGATGGTTGCCCCCTTCAAGGACACGTTCGACACCGATCTGCTGGCCTTCGCCCGGAGTTGACCAGGGACCCGGCGGCGCCTGGTGACTCCCGCCCGACCTCGGGAGTCACGCCTCGACGTCAACGACAACCTTGCCGGTGGCAGCCCCGGCCTCCACCGCGGCGTGGGCGTCGGCGACGGTGTCCAGCGTGAAACGGCGCGGATCGAGAACGGGTTTGAGCGACCCGCTGTCGGCCAGGGCGGCGACCTCCCGCAGGATCTCACCGTGGTGCTCGCGGCCACGGCCGGTGAGCAGGGGCAGCAGGGTGAAGACGCCCGAGTAGGTGGCACCACGGAAGGAGAGCGGGGCGATGCTGTGGGTGCCCCAGCCCAGGGCGCTGACCACATGGCCGGTGTAGGTGCGTGCCGCGGTGAAGGACGCGTCGAGGGTCTTTCCGCCCACGGTGTCGAAGATGACGTCGAAGCCGTCGCCGCCGGTGTACTTGGCGACGTACTCCTCGACCGTCGCAGTGGTGTAGTCGATCGGGGTCGCCCCCAGTCGCTGGATGGTCTCCAGGCTCCGCGCGGACCCGGTGGCGTAGACCTCGGCGCCGCGGGCGCGGGCGATCTGGACGGCGACCTGCCCGATGCCGCCGGCGCCGCCGTGGATGAGGACCTTGTAGCCCTCGCGGACCTGTGCCCGGTCGACGAGTCCCTCCCAGGCGGTGATGACCACCAGCGGCAGCGCCGCGGCCTCCCGCATGCTGAGCGAGGCCGGCTTGCGGGCGAGCAGCCGGGCATCGACGGCGGCGTACTCGGCGAGCGAGCCCTGCAGGTCGCCGACGCCGCCCGCCATGCCGTAGACCTCGTCGCCGGGAGCGAAGCCGGTGACCCCTTCGCCGACCTGCTCGACCACCCCGGCGAGGTCCAGCCCGAGTACGGCGGGCAGGGTGCGCTTGGCGTGGGGGGCTTTGCCCGCCCGGATCTTGGTGTCCAGCGGGTTGACGCCGCTGGCCTTGACCCGGACCAGGATCTGGCCGGGGCCGGCACTGGGCTTCTCGATGTCCTTGAGGACCAGCGGGGTGTCGAACTCTTCCAGGACCAGTGCACGCATGGGTCGTTCTTCTCTCATGGTGGTCGCCCCGCCGGCGGGAAGCGCCGTACGGCATGGATTCCGGCGCAGGGCTCTAAGTTTCCCCCACTAATCAAACAGACTAGTATGTTTGATTAGTGGGGGCAAGGGTGCTCGTCACAGCGGATCCCGGGGACTGCGCGGTCGGTCGTTCTCAGCTCCCGCGCCGCCGGACGGATCCGCCGGCTCGCGAGGTACAGGCCGACGCTCTCGGTGAACCCGGCGGCAAACCGGGACCTCGACATGAGCGGCGGCAGGACACCGACGAGCACCACGGCATTGGCCTCGCCGAGGCCGAAGCCGCAGCCCACCACGACCGCGTCGCAGGCCGCCCCGATCCGGACGGCCTCCTCGGTGCCCAACCCCACGGCGCTGAAAGGTCCTGACTACCTATCAGTACACTCCGCAATGGGTCAGCATGAGACCGACTGAACATGGCTACAGATGACGACAGGTGCACATCAGCCCATGCCCGGGGTGATGATCTGGCCTGGGGAGCGCCGGTTCCAAGCGGAGCCGGTGACGTGAGGAGCGAGCCGTGTTCTACTACCTGCTCAAGTACGTGCTGCTGGGTCCCCTGCTGAGACTGTTCTTCCGGCCCCGGATCGAGGGCCTGGAGAACGTGCCGGACTCCGGCCCCGCGATCGTCGCCGGGAACCATCTGTCCTTCTCCGACCACTTCCTGATGCCGGCGATGCTCAGGCGCCGGATCACCTTCCTCGCCAAGGCGGAGTACTTCACCGGACCGGGGCTCAAGGGCCGGCTCACCGCGTTCTTCTTCCGCAGCGCCGGACAGATCCCGGTGGACCGCTCGGGCAAGGATGCGGGGCAGGCGGCGATCCGCGAGGGTCTGAAGGTGCTGCGCCGGGGCGAGCTGCTGGGGATCTATCCGGAGGGCACCCGTTCGCACGACGGCAGGCTCTACAAGGGCAAGGTCGGCGTCGCGGTGATGGCACTGAAGGCCGGGGTGCCGGTCGTGCCGTGCGCGATGATCGGCACGTTCGAGGCCCAGCCGCCGGGGAAGGTCATCCCGCACATCCGCCCGGTCACCATCCGCTTCGGCAAGCCGCTCGACTTCTCCCGCTATGCCGGCATGGAGCAGGAGAAGGCGATCCTGCGGGCCGTCACGGACGAGATCATGTACTCCATCCTGACGCTGTCCGAGCAGGAGTACGTCGACGAGTACGCGGCCGTCGTCAAGGAGCGGCAGGCCGCCGAGAAGGGCACCAGGGAGCGCAGGTTCCCGCGGGCGCCGCTCGGCTGAGCCGCCTCTGCCGACGGCAGAAGGGCCGCCGACCGGGCGGCCGGCGTGCCTAGGCTCGCCGTATGAAGAGGGCTTTGGTGATCGGGGCGAGCGGGCAGATCGGCCGTCCGACGGTGGCGGCGCTGGTACGGGACGGCTGGGAGGTGACGGCGGCCTCTCGGGGCGGCGGCCGGGACCGGGCGTGGGGCGAGGAGGTATGCACGGTCCGGCTGGACCGCTCCGACGACGCGGCCCTGGCCGCGGTGGTCGGCGACGGCTGCGACCTGGTCGTCGACGTGGTCGCGTACGATGCCGCGCACGCCCGGCAGTTGACGTCCCTCGCGGGCCGTGTCGGCTCGGCGGTCGTGATCTCCAGCGTGTCCGTGTACGACGACCGCAAGGGCCGGAACTTCGACACGCTGCACGAGCCGGACGGCTTCCCGGCCTACCCGGTGCCGGTCCCCGAGACCCAGCCGACGGTGGCCCCGGGCGAGGCGTCGTACAGCACCCGCAAGGCCGCTCTGGAACACGGACTCCTCGCGGCCGCCGACCGGTTGCCGGTGACCGTGCTGCGGCCGGGCGCGGTGCACGGGCCGTACAGTCCGCTGGCCCGTGAGCTGTACTTCGTCAAGCGGAATCTCGACGGCAGACGCAGGCGCGTGCTGTCGTACCGGGGCGAGAGCCGGTTCCATCCGTCGAGCGCCCGGAACATCGCCGAGCTCGTCCGGCTGGCGGCGGCCCGGCCCGGTACGCGGGTACTCAACGCCTGTGACGGCGAGGCGCCGACGGTGGCCGGGATCGGGGCGGCGATCGACGCGGTGATGGGCGTGGAGACGGAGACGGCACTGCTGGACGGTCCTCCCGAGGGTTCCGTGGGGAGGACGCCATGGTCGGTTCCACTGCCGGTCGTCTTCGACATGTCGGCCGCCCAGCGGGAGTTGGACTACCGTCCGGTGGTCTCCTACGCCGAGAGCCTGCCGGAGACGGTCGAGTGGCTGACGCAGGCGCTCGCCGGGCGGGACTGGCGGGAGGGCTTTCCGCTCCTCGCCCGGGCGTATCCGGACCTGTTCGACTACCCGGCCGAGGACGCCGCGGACACCGAAGGGTGATTCCGGATCAGTCGAGACAGAACTCGTTGCCCTCGACGTCCCGCATCGCGAGGCACGACTCGTCGAAGCCATCGGCACGCAGTAGTCGCACGCGTACCGCGCCGAGTGCGACCAGTCGTGCGCACTCGGCCTCGAGTGCGGCGAGGCGCTCTTCACCCACGAGCCCGGTGCCGACAGGTCTTTCGCGGTCTCCACGGACCCGCGCCGCGGCCGTGGCATGAGCGAGGGGCGGCCGGAGAGCCCGGCCGCCCCTCGTCACCGTACGATCCCGGTCACGGCTTGGGCGTGGCGTGCGGGCCGCAGGTCACGTCCGCGCCGTCCAGCTTGCCGTCGAGCAGGTAGGCGTCGACGCGCTGGTTGATGCAGGGGTTGACCAGGCCGGTCACACCGTGCGAGCCCGCGTCCTTCTCGGTGATCAGCCGGGAGCCCTGGAACCGCGAGTGCAGTTCGACGGCGCCCTCGTACGGGGTGGCCGCGTCCCGGGTGGACTGCACGATCAGCACCTGCGGCAGGCCCTTGTGGGTCTTCACGTCGACCGGGGTCCGCTGCTTGACCGGCCAGGTGGCGCAGGGCAGGTTCATCCAGGCGTTGGCCCAGGTCATGAACGGGTAGTCCGCGTTGAGCCGGGTGTTGTCCCGGTCCCACTTCTTCCAGCTGGTGGGCCACTTGGCGTCGGTGCACTCGACGGCCGTGTAGACGGCGTTGCCGTTCTCGGCGGAGATGTTGCCGGCCGTGTTCGACAGGTCGGGCGCGGCGGCGTCGACCAGCGCCTTGGTGTCACCGGCGAAGTACTTGCCGAACACCGTGGCGACCGGCACCCACGAGGAGTCGTAGTACGGCGCGCTCTGGAAGAAGGAGATCAGCTCGGCCGGGCCGACGACCCCGCCGATGGGGTTCTTCTTGGCGGTGGCGCGCAGTTCGAGCCACTTGGCCTGGACGGCGGCGCGGGTGGTGCCGAGGTGGAAGGCGGCGTCGTTCGCGGCGACCCAGTCCTCCCAGTCCTTCCAGCGGCCCTCGAAGGCGATGTCCTGGCCCAGGTTGGCCTGGTACCAGATGTTCTCGCGGGCGGGGTTGACCACGCTGTCCACGATCATGCGGCGCAGGTGGCCCGGGAAGAGGGTGCCGTAGACGGCGCCGAGGTAGGTGCCGTAGGAGACACCGAGGTAGTTGAGCTTCTTCTCACCCAGGGCGGCGCGGATGACGTCCAGGTCGCGGGCGGTGTTCGGCGTGGTCATCTGCTGGAGCATGGCCTGGCCGGTGCGCTCCAGGCAGCCGTCCGCGTATTCACGGGCCAGCTTGCGCTGGGCCGTCTTGTCCGCCTCGGTGTCCGGCACCGGGTCCATCTTCGGCGCCTTCACGAACTCCTGCGGGTCCTCACAGGAGATGGGCGCGGAATGGCCGACGCCGCGCGGGTCGAAGCCGACGAAGTCGTAGGCCTTGGCGACGTTCGCCCAGACGGCGTTCTTGGTGGTGACCCGGCGCGGGAAGCGCAGGCCGGAGCCGCCCGGACCGCCCGGGTTGTAGACGAGGGCGCCCTGGCGCTCCTCCTTGGTTCCCGTGTTGCCGATACGGTCCACGGCGAGCTTGATCTGCTTGCCGTACGGGTGGGCGTAGTTCAGCGGCACGCTGACCCAGCCGCACTGGATGGGCTTCTCCAGCCCCCAGTCGGCCGGGCAGTCCTGCCAGTCGATGCCGGCCTTGGCGGCGCGGGCGGCGGCGACGGCGGCGCCCTGGGCCTCCCGGTCCTGGCCGGTCCGGCCGGCGGCGCTGGCCGCGGGCGCCGTGACGGCACCGGCGATCAGGGTGGCGGTGACGAGTGCTCCGGCCGAACCGAGCGCCAGCAGGCGGCTCTTCGGTCTGTTGTCCCTCAAGTGGGCCCCTCCCCCTACATCAGGATCACTGCGAGTGGTCAGTTCGGGGATCCTCTCGGCTGTGAGCCGTCTGAGAACAGGGGGTGCCTGTCATCTTTACCAATCCGATAAACGGATGGTCACGTTCGCCCGTCGAGACTTGCCAGTGACGCGTCCAGGAGTCGTCGCAGCCGCAGTGCGTCCGGTGCCACGGCGCTGACCAGTGCTGCCGGACCGGCCAGCGGTATCAGGGCGGTACACTCGTCCAGCAGCTGGGGCTCGACCGGATGCCCCGCGAACTCGGGTCGCACGACGACCAGTTGACCCACCGCACGGTGCCCCGCCAGCCCCGCCGGTCCGTCCCAGCCCCCCGGCGCCCCGGGCCCGCAGGCCAGTTCCTGGTCCAGCACCGCACGTCCCGCGATCCGCACGGTCAGGCGACTGGTGAGCCGCCCGGGCTCCTCCCCCGCCCGCCCGAGCACCTGCTCCTCGCGCAGCACGAGCCGGGCTCCGGCGGCGAGTTCGGCGCGGGTGGTGACGTGCAGGTCGCTGCCGCGGGCCGAGATCAACTGCTCCGGGAGCCAGTGCAGTTCGGCGTCGTCGGCCACGTCGAGCCGTACGTCGTAACGGGCTTCGCCCTTGGCCTGCCCGGGCAGGGCGAGGGTGGCGGCGGCGGAGCCGACGTGCAGCCGGGCGCCCTCCGTCACGCTCGCCGTGAGGGAGAACCGGTCGCCGCCGAGCGGGCCGCTCATCGCGCCGACGACCATGACCCTCGCCTCGCAGCCGGCGGACCGGGTGCGGCGCAGGGCCAGCGGGCCGTCGCCGTCCAGTACGGGCAGCGCGGTGCCGCCGCGGCCGTCGGCGCGGGCCACGATCCGCGCGTCCGCCCGGACCCCGGTGGCCGTCATGCCGTCCACGCGGCAAGCCGCTCGCGCACCCAGGCCGCCACGTCGGCGACGCCCCGCTCGCGGCGCAACGACTGGAAGACCACGGGGAGTTCGGCCCGCTGGTCCTTGGCGTCGGCGGC
Organism: Streptomyces barringtoniae; assembly: GCF_020819595.1. Taxonomy (GTDB): domain Bacteria; phylum Actinomycetota; class Actinomycetes; order Streptomycetales; family Streptomycetaceae; genus Streptomyces; species Streptomyces barringtoniae. Next base: position 159,189 of record NZ_JAJHNP010000002.1, on the reverse strand, counting down.
CATCCGGGCGAGATCGGAGCCGACGTACGGGGCGAGATCGGTCTTGTTGACGACGAGCAGGTCGGCGGTGGTGACGCCAGGGCCGCCCTTGCGTGGGATGTCGTCGCCGCCGGCCACGTCGATCACGAAGATCTGTGCGTCCACGAGCCCCTTGGAGAAGGTCGCGGTGAGGTTGTCGCCGCCGGACTCGACGAGGATCAGATCCAGCGGGCCGACCGCGTCCTCCAGGTCCTCCACGGCTTCGAGGTTGGCGGAGATGTCGTCGCGGATGGCGGTGTGCGGGCAGGCGCCCGTCTCCACGGCCGTGATCCGCTCGGGTGGCAGCACGGCCTCCCGGAGCAGGAACTCGGCGTCCTCACGGGTGTAGATGTCGTTGGTGACGACGGCCAGCGACAGCTCGTCGCGCAGGGCCCGGCAGAGCGCGGCGACGGTGGCCGTCTTCCCGGATCCGACCGGGCCGCCGAGCCCGATGCGCAGGGCGCGGTGCGAGCCGTCGGGACGGTGTGCGTCCGCGCTGAGGGCGGCGGGGCCGGAGTGGGTGTGGTCGAGGTGCATGGCAGTGGCTCCGTTTTCAGCCGGGTCCGGCGTCAATCAGACTGTCCGGCGTGCGAGGGCGAGGCCGTTCAGGCCGATCGGGGGTCCAGGGGGCGGAGCCCCTGGAGGACGGGAAGAGTAGGGGCGCGGGGGGGGTGATGGCTACGACGCGAACAGCCGTACGGGCCAGGCCGCATGCCATTCCGCACCGACCTCCAGCAACGGCCCCGACGCGGCCGGCAGCGCATCGACACCCTCGTCGGGCACCCTCCGCGCCGCCTCCACCGCCGTCACCGCGACGCGGTCCAGCTCCGGCGCGAGCCGGGCCAGCACACCGGTCGCGTCGAACGGGTCGAGGCTCAGGAGCCGGACTGCGGCCGTCGCCGGACCGCTCACGCTCTCGTACGCCGCGCAGTACGCCGCGTCGTCCGGCCCCAGCCCGGCCGCCCGCGCGGCCAGACCGAGGACCACCGGCTGGTGCGCGCCCTTCGGGAACCGGCGGGCCAGCGCGTCGAGTTCGTCGCAGGGCCAGCCGGCCCTGGCCGCCCGCATCAGCTGCCGCCCCAGCCTGCGCGCGGCGGTCCGCAGTGCGGGCGACGGCGTACGGGCGTCCGCCGCCGCGTCCAAGTCCCCCGGATCCACACCGAGTACGGCGGCGGCGGCCAGCGCGCCCGCGACCAGCCCGGCGGTGTGCAGCCGGCCCCGGCAGAAGTCCTCCAGGTTCGCGGCGGAGGTGATCCGGCCCGCCTTGACGGCGGCCTCCGCCCCGCCGGAGTGCGCGTGGCCCCCGGCGGGGAAGCGGCCGTCGGCCAGGACGAGAAGTGCTGCCCGTGCCATCACGCCCCCATCAGAAGAGGAAGTAGCGCTGGGCCATGGGCAGTTCGGCGGCCGGGCTCGCCTCCACCAGCTCGCCGTCGATGTGCACGGCGAAGCTGTCGGGGTCGATCCGGACGTCGGGCCGGGCGTCGTTCTCACGCATGTCGGCCTTGGTCACCGCGCGCGTGGACGTGATCGCCGCGAACCGCTTGCCGAGCCCGAGCCGCTCCGGCAGACCGTCCTCGATCGCCGACGGGGCCACGAAGTTGAGCGAGTTGGCGGCCGGGGCGCGGCCGATCGCGCCGTACATCGGGCGGGGCAGGATCGGCTGCGGCGTGGGGATGGAGGCGTTGGCGTCGCCCATCTGCGCGTAGGCGATCTGCCCGCCCTTGAGCACGAGCTGCGGCTTCACCCCGAAGAACGCGGGCTCCCACAGCACCAGGTCGGCGAGTTTGCCGGTCTCGACCGAGCCGATCTCGGCGGCGAGGCCCTGGGCGAGCGCGGGGTTGATCGTGTATTTGGCGACATAGCGACGCACGCGGTGGTTGTCCGCGCGTCCGTCACCGGGCAGTGCCCCGCGCCTGCGCTTCATCACATGGGCGGTCTGCCAGGTGCGCAGGATGACCTCGCCGACCCGGCCCATGGCCTGGGAGTCGGAGGAGATGATCGAGATCGCGCCGAGGTCGTGCAGGACGTCCTCCGCGCCGATGGTGGACGGCCGGATCCTGGACTCGGCGAACGCCAGGTCCTCGGGGACGGCGGAGTTGAGGTGGTGGCACACCATCAGCATGTCGAGGTGTTCCTCGGCGGTGTTGACGGTGTAGGGCCGGGTCGGGTTGGTGGAGCTGGGCAGCACGTTGGGCTGCGAGACCACGGTCATGATGTCCGGCGCGTGCCCGCCGCCGGCGCCCTCGGTGTGGTACGAGTGGATGCCCCTGCCCGCGATCGCGGCGAGGGTGTCGCCGACGAAACCGGCCTCGTTCAGGGTGTCGGTGTGGATGGCGACCTGGATGCCCGTGCGGTCGGCGACGGTGAGCGCGGCGTCGATGACGGCCGGGGTGGAGCCCCAGTCCTCGTGCAGCTTCAGGCCGGCCGCGCCGCCGCGGATCTGGGAGAGCATCGCCTCGTGCGAGACGGTGTTGCCCTTGCCGAGGAAGCCGACGTTGACCGGGTAGGCCTCCATCGCCTCGAACATCCGGGCGAGGTGCCAGGGGCCGGGCGTGACGGTGGTGGCCTTGGAGCCCTCGGCGGGGCCGGTGCCGCCGCCGACCAGGGTGGTGATGCCGGAGGCCAGCGCCTCGTCGGCGATCTGGGGGCAGATGAAGTGGACGTGCGCGTCGATGGCGCCGGCGGTGAGGATCCGCCCGTTGCCCGCGATGATCTCGGTCTCGGGTCCGATGACCAGGTCGGGGTGGACACCGTCCATGGTGTCCGGGTTGCCGGCCTTGCCGATGGCCGTGATCCGGCCGTCGCGGATGCCGATGTCGGCCTTGACGACGCCCCAGTGGTCGACGACGACGGCACCGGTGATCACTGTGTCGGGCGTGCCCTCGGCCCGGGTGGCGCGGGACTGGCCCATGGACTCGCGGATGACCTTGCCGCCGCCGAACACCGCCTCGTCGCCGGAGGCACCGGGTCCGCCGGAGCGGTCCTCCTCGATCTCGATCAGCAGGTCGGTGTCGGCGAGCCGGATGCGGTCACCGGTGGTCGGCCCGAACAGGTCGGCGTAGGCGCCGCGGGAGATCTCAGGCATCGAGGGCACCTCCGGTCTCCCCGCGCAGCCCCGGCACGATCCGGGCACCGGCGAGGGGCACGAGCTCGACGTCGACCGGAATGCCGGGCTCGAAGCGCACGGCGGTGCCGGCGGCGACGTTCAGCCGCTTGCCGCGGGCCGCGGCGCGGTCGAACTCCAGGCCGGGGTTGGCCTCGGCGAAGTGGTAGTGGGAGCCGACCTGGACCGGCCGGTCGGCGGCGTTGAGGACGGTGAGGCGGGTGACCTCGCGGCCCTCGTTGACGAGGACGGGGCCGTCCGCGAACAGGATCTCTCCGGGAATCATCGCGGCCCCCCTCAGATGATCGGGTCGTGGACGGTGACGAGCTTGGTGCCGTCCGGGAAGGTGGCCTCGACCTGGACGTCGTGGATCATCTCGGGGATCCCGTCCATGACGTCGTCCCTGGTGAGGAGCTTGCGGCCGGAGGACATGAGCTCGGCGACCGTACGGCCGTCACGCGCGCCCTCGAGGATGTGCGACGTGATGAGGGCGACCGCTTCCGGGTGGTTGAGCCGGAGCCCGCGCGCCCTGCGTTTCTCGGCCACGTCGGCCGCCACGTGGATCAGCAGCCTCTCTTGCTCGTGCGGGGTCAGTTGCACGTCCCACCTCACAGTCCTTGCTCCGGACCGTGCGGGGTCCGGTTGCCGCAGCCATCACGACGGGGATAGGTGTAACACACAGACAAATCCCCGGATCGTCCTCAATCCGGGCAGGAGAACCCCTGATGGCGTGGACCGGCAGGCTAGAACGCCGGAGTTTCAGCGACGTTAACCAGACCTTGATCCACCGATGACCGCGCGGCGGGGCCGGCGATACGCGGCGCGGCTCAGGACACGCCGGGACCGCGGTGCTCGGCGGCGATTCCGAACCGCCGCTGTTCACGCGCGGCGGAACCGGCCTCACGGACACCCGAGACCGAACTGACGACCTGCTCCTCGGCCGGCTCCCCGAGTGCGTCCAGCCGCTCCAGGTCGGCGGCCGAGACCAGCGCGACCAGCGGCTTGCCGTGCCGTGTCACGACGACGCGCTCACCGCCGTACACGACGCGGTTGATCAGGTCGGCGAGCTCAGCCCTGGCTTGCGTCACCGGAATCTCGTAGGCCATACCCCCATCATAACGTCACGTACGTCCTGTACATTTTTTACAGAAGCCGAGCCCGTCGGAGGCCGTGCGATGAGAAGGGGTGCCCCATGTCCCGAGCGTCTGCCCGTCATGTCCTGCCCGAGTTCACCGAGCGCACCGGCGGCGGTGTCCGCACGCTCGACCCCTACGGCAAGCTCTTCGAGGACCGGATCGTCTTCCTCGGCACCCCGCTGGACGACGCGGCCGCGAACGACGTGATGGCGCAGTTCATGTACCTCGAACACGCCGCCCCCGAGCGGGACATCACGCTGTACGTCAACTCCCCGGGCGGCGCGTTCAGCGCGCTGACGGCGATCTACGACACGATGCGGTACGTCAGTTGCGACGTGGCGACCTACTGCCTGGGCCAGGCCGCCTCCCACGCCGCGTTGCTGCTCGCGGCCGGCACGCCGGGCAAGCGGTTCACCCTGCCCGGCGCGCGCATGGTGCTCTCCCAGCCCCGGCTCGCCGAGCCGGTACAGGGCCAGACCAACGACCTGCTCATCCAGGCCGAGGAGTTGGCCCGGGTCCGCGCGCTGACCGAGGAGATGCTGGTACGGCACACCGGGCGCACCACCGAGCAGGTGCACCGCGACCTGGAGCGGGACTTGGTCCTGGGCGGCCCCGCGGCGGTGGACTACGGCCTGGTGGACGCCGTCGTGCCCGGCCGGCGGAGCACCCCCGGCGCACCGGACGCGAGGTGAGCCGCCGATGCTGCCGGACCTGCCGCCGCTGCCCGCACTGACGCGTGCCGAGGGCGATCTGATCGATCGTTACCTGGAGGCCGCCGACCTGCTGGGCCGCGTCAATCCCGCGCACGGCGGGGACACCTATCGCGGGCTGCGGGCCGCCCAGGCCCTCGTGCGCAAGGCCGCAGAGCTGCGTGACGCCCTCGCGTTGATGCACCAGCGAGGCGAGACGGAGCTGCACGGGGACACGCTGGCACGGGCTTTGCGCGTGCTGGACGGTGACCGCCGTACCGCGCGCGTCGCGCTCCCGCCCGACGGCGTCGGCTGATCCGGACGCCGGACCAGCCGTACGGGACCCGGATGTCGACAGGCGCCGTTCGGGACGGACTTGAAACGACCCGAACGATGTACCGCCGACCGGTGTATATCCAGATCGTTCTCGGGGCCTTTCGACTTGCGCTCCACGCGGGTTCGCCGTTCACGGGAAAGCGCTTAGCCCCAGGTCCGGGGCTACGTCAGGGACCTGACGACGTTTCGAGCGGAACACTGTCCACCCGAACGGGTGAGTGGTGAGTAACGCCACAAATCCCCTCAGGTATTGGGATTTTCGGACCGGTGTGCGTGAAGATCCCTGACTGACGACAAGCCCCCGCCACCGCGGCGGGGCGGTCCGGGCGGACGCCGAGTCCTGCCGCCGCCCGGACGACCGGTCGACAGGAGTGGATCGGCAGGAGTGGAGGACCCGAGCAAGACGGGTCGCCGGAACGGATGTTCGTCTGTTCACCGCAGACGGCCGGAGGTTCCGAGCAGCCCTTGGGGTGAAGCCGCGGCAACGCGGCCGGGCAACTTCGCCAGCCCGAATCCGACAGGTCATCCTTCACAGGCGGCTGACGAAGGGTTGCGCATGACTGCGCCAAATCGTGTCCCGTCGCTCATGGCCCGGGCCGGCACGGCCTCGGCCCTCACCCTCGCCGCCGTCGGCGGCTCGATCGCGGTCCCCGGTCTCGCCACCGATGCCTCGGCCGCGGCTCTCGCGACAAAAGCACTGCAGGTCGCGGCCTCCAAGAAGGGGTCCCCGTACCAGTACGGGGCCACCGGGCCGCGCAGGTTCGACTGCTCGGGGCTGACGCTCTACTCGTTCAAGAAGGCGGGCAAGACCCTGCCGCGTACCGCCGCCCAGCAGTACAACAAGACGCACCACATCTCCTCCGGCCAACGCAAGGCCGGTGACCTGGTGTTCTTCCACTCGGGTTCCTACGTCTACCACGTCGGCATCTACGCCGGGCACGGGAAGATCTGGCATGCGCCGAGGACCGGGGACGTGGTGCGGCTCCAGAAGATCTGGACCAACAGCGTCTGGTACGGCCGGGTCAGCTGACCCGGTCTGCTACGGCGCCGCCGGCCGACCGGTCTGCCGTGGCAGGTTTGGTTGACCGGTCGGCCGTAGCAGCTTGGTTGACCGGTCCGCTGTGGCGGGTTCGGTTGACCGGTCCGCTGTGGCAGGGCCGGCTGACCGATCTGCCGTGGCGGGTTCGGTCGACCGATCCGCCGTGGCGGGGTCGGTCGGCCTGCCTGCTGTGGCAGGCCGGCTGACCCGCCGTCAGCGCAGGAGCGGCTCCAGCAGCAGGGCCGCTCCCAGCACCGTCAGGGCCACCCCGGTGCCCGCCTGGAGCCCACGGGCGGCCCGGGGCCGGCGCAGCCATCTGCCCAGCCGGTCGACCAGCAGCGCGACCGCCTGGAACCACGCCAGCGCCAGCGCGCACACGATGAGCGCGAGCAGCAGTGTCCGGGGCAGTGCGGGGCTCCCGGCGGGCACGAACTGCGGCAGCAGGCTGAGGAAGGTCAGCGAGGCCTTCGGGTTGAGGACGTTGGTGACAAAGCCCTGCCGGAGCGGATGCGCGGGCTCGGGCGTCTTCTCCTCGGACGCCGGGACGGCCCCCCGCAGCGACCACAGCGTGCGCACCCCGAGCTGCAGCACATAGGCGCCGCCCAGCAGCTGCAAGGCCCGGAACAGCGCGGGCACGGCCACCAGCACGGCCGCGACACCGGCCACCGCCAGGGCGGTGTGCACCAGGAGTCCGCCCGCGATGCCGAGTGCGCAGACGGCGCCGGCCCGGCGCGAGACCAGCGCGTTGCGTACGACCACGGTGAAGTCGGCGCCCGGCATGGCGACCAGTCCGGCGGCGATCCCGGTGAAGGCGATGAGCTGTCCGTCCATGCGCCCAGACTGCCCCGGCGAAGCCTTCAGCAGGTATTTCGGCTTTCCTGGGTAAGCCTTAAGCATTGCTTCAGGCTGACTTATCCTGAACCCGTGTACGACCCGACCCGGCTGGCCGCGCTGGTGGCCGTCGCGGAGGCAGGCTCGATCACCCGGGCCGCCGACCGCCTCGGCTACACACCGCCCGCCCTGTCCCAGCAGCTGGCCAAGCTGGAGCGGGAGGCGGGTACCGCGCTGCTGGTCCGGCACCACCGCGGGGCCCGGCTGACCGAGGCGGGCGAGGTGCTGGTGGCGCGGGCCCGGCGAGTGCTGGACGAGTTGGAGCGGGCCCGGCACGAACTGGCCCGGCTGACCGGTCTCACCGGCGGCGCGCTGCGGCTCGGCACCTTCCCGACCGCCGGGGTGCATCTGCTGCCGCCGGCGCTGAGCGCGTTCCGCCGGGCGCATCCGGACGTGACGCTGTCGGTCGCGGACTACGACCCGCCGACCGGCGTCACCGCCGTAGCGGCCGGCGACGTGGACCTGGCCCTGACCCACACCTACCACCCCGCCGAGCCCTCCCCCGTGCCGTCCTCGGTACGTCTGGAGCCGATCCTGGTGGACGAACTGGTGCTGGTGACCGCGCCCGGGCACGCCCTGAGCAGCACCGCGTCCCGGCTGCCCCTGGCGGAGCTGGCCGGCCAGCCGCTGATCAGCATGGCCCCGCACCATCCGGCCCGCCGGGACATCGAGGCCCTGCTGTCCGACGCGGGCGCCACACCGGCCCTGCTGGTCCCGACCCCCGGGTACGCCGTGGTCTGCGCCCTCGTCAGCGCCGGACTCGGCGTGGCCGTCGTCCCCGAGATGGTGGCCCGCACGGCATCCACACCGGTCGGAGTGCGTCCCCTGGAGGGGGGCCGCCTGCACCGCACGATCTCGGTGGCCTACCGCCCCGCCGAATCCGCACCGGCGGCGGACGCCTTCCGCGCACTGCTACGGGGGGCTTTCGGCCGGGCGGGACGATCACAGGGGGCTTGAGCGCCCAGTACGCCATCCAGGGGCAACGACGTCCATCCCCGCCGCGGGCGCACAGCAGCGCTCTGCAAGGGCCCGGCTACGGCTGACTCGGCCCGGAGCACGACCTCCCCGCCCTCGAGGTCTGCTACGGCGTCCTGCGGGGGGCGCGTCCGGCTGGTGCGGCCCTCGGTGGCTTGGCCCCGTCTGGCTGGTCCGGCCCGCAGAGGCTCGGGCACCGCCAGGGCCAGCCGTCGACACGCCTTACCAGCGGCCACAACGGCCGCTGCCCGCAGCGGACGAACCCACGCCGGCCACCAACGCCGTCCGAGCACCGCCTCGGCCCGCTCCAGCGGCGCGCACCGAGCGAACCGCGGAACACCGGGCACCGGGCACCGGTACGCCTCTCCCCGGCTACGGCCACCTCGCCCACAGCAAAGGCTCGAGTCGCAGCGGTTGCCGCCCAGCACGCCGTCCCCGCCCCCCCCACCGACCGGCCCCGTCCCCGCGCCTGAACTCCCCGCCCCTTCCTCACCCGGCCCCGACGCCGCCAACCCGCGCCCCAGAGCCCGCCGTGGCCGACCAGTCGCCCTCAGCCCTCCGCCGGCACCCGCCCCGTCGTCCCGGACGGCCCATCCGCCCCGGCATCCCACACCACCGGCATCCTCTCCTCCTCGCCGCCCATAGGGTCGTCGCCACCGATGCCCCTCGCACCTGCCCCTTCGCCACCCCAAGCTCTCCCGCGCCCCAAGCTCCCGACCAGAACTCGAAGCGCCCCGGAAAGCGCGCCCAGCCCACCGGGCCCCGCCCGGAGGGCTACGGTTCCTGTGAGCCCGCCGCCGGGACCGGCTCGGGCGGGAGGATCCAAGGGAGTTCGATGGAGACCGTCTTGCCGCCCTCCCGGGTGGGGCGGACGCGCACCTTGCCGCCGCACTCCGCGGTGAGCCAGCGGATGATGACCATGCCGCGGCCGTTGTCCTGCTGGACGGCGGCGGGCAGTCTCTTCGGAAAGCGCGGATGACTGTCCGTGACGCCGATGCGCAGATGTTCGTCACGGTCCAAAGCGATGTCGACCGTGAAGGTGGGTGACTGACCGAAGGTGTGCTGTACGGCGTTCGTGGCGAGTTCGGAGACGATGAGCCGCACGGTGTCGGCCACGTCGGTGTCCGACGGCAGGCCCCACTCCACGAGCGTGCCCACGACATACGTGCGGGCGGCGGAGACCGAGGCGGGATCGCTCGGCAGAGTGACGGATGCTTCCAGATGGTCTGCCATGGCGACGTCGTCCCTTTCCGGCGGGACCGCAGTCCGACACGGAGCCGGATGGTCGAGTACGGTCCCGGACTGGTGCTCGCTCGTCAGACTGCCATCACGGGACCGGTCACGGGGAGCGATCCACCAAGATGTGCATATATCTGTCGCCCAAAGCGGTGAACTCTACGACGCGAGACCGTATTTGGGCGGCCCGGAAGGAGTAAGGAGGAGCCCATGCAGAACGGGCCGGCAGTGCGCCGCCGCAAACTGGGCGCCGAACTGCGCACGCTGCGTACCGGTGCGGGGCTCACGAGCGGTGAGGCGGCCCGGCTGGTCGGCTGGCACCAGTCGAAGGTCAGCCGAATCGAGACCGGTGCCAGTGGTGTGAAGCCGGCCGATGTGCGCTTACTTCTCGACGCCTACGAGGTGCGGGACCGGCAACTGCGCGAACTGCTGCTGATGCTGGCGGGTTCCGAGGGGACGGGCGACCGGCACTGCTGGTGGCACGCCTATCGCGGGGTGCTGCCGCCCACGTACCGGGACTTCATCAGCCTGGAGTCGCAGGCGTGCACGATGCGCACCCTGGAGACCACGGTCGTACCCGGCCTGCTGCAGACGCCCGAGTACGCCCGCGCGGTGACCCGGGCGGCCGTGAAGGACCTGGACGAGGAGGGCCTGGACGCACTGGTGGAGGTGCGGTTGGCCAGGCAGGACGTGCTCCGCGCCCACCCGCCGCTGGTGCTGAGCGCGGTGCTGGACGAGGCGGTGCTGCGGCGCGAGGTCGGCGGGCCCGAGGTGATGGCCCGGCAGCTGGAGCGGCTGACGGAGGCGGCCCGGCTGCCCCAAGTCCGGCTCCAGGTACTGCCGTTCGGTGCCGGAGCGCATGTCGGCCTCACCGGGCCTTTCGTTATCTTCTCATTTCCGAGTACTTCTGATCTGGACGTGGTTGTTCTTGACCAGTTGACGAGTAGCCTCTACCTGGAGCGGAAAGAAGACCTCATGGCCTACTCGGAGGCCTTCGACACCCTTCGGATGCACGCCCTTTCACCCGAGGAAACGTTGGACTACATCGCCGGGATAGGTGACGGCGCGTAAGGAGGCACCATGTCAGCACTGCCTCGGAACGTCCCTGCCAGTACTGACCTGCACGACGTGCGCTGGCTGCGCAGCAGCCACAGCACGGGAGCCAACAACTGCGTGGAGACGGCCCGGCCGCGCTCCGGCCCCGGGGCCGGACTGCTCGCCGTGCGCGACTCCAAGAACCCGGCCGGACCCGCGCTGCTCTTCTCCGCCGCGAGCTGGACCGGATTCCTCACCACCCTCTGACCGAAGTCGACCGCGCGCGAAGCACGGCCGTGTCACGCCGACTCATGGTCGCGTTTCGCCGATCACACGTACAGCGCGTTCGATCTCGGCCCCGGACAGGTCCGCGCGGGCGGTCAGCCGCAGCCGTGAGATGCCGTCGGGCACGGAAGGAGGACGGAAGCAGCCCACGGCCAGCCCCGCGGTACGGCAGTCGGCCGCCCAGCGCACCGCCTGCTCCGGGGACGGAGCCCGCACGGAGACCACCGCGGCGTCCGGGCGCACCGCGTCCAGGCCCGCGGCGGTCAGCCGTGTGTGCAGGTCCGCGGCCACCGCACGGGCACGCGCCGCGCGCTCCGGTTCGCGGACGAGCAGCCGCAGTGCGGCGAGCGCCGCGCCGGCCGCCGCCGGGGCGAGGCCCGTGTCGAAGATGAAGGTCCGGGCCGCGTTGACCAGATGGTCGATCACCCGCGCCGGGCCGAGCACCACCCCGCCCTGACTGCCCAGCGACTTGGACAGGGTGGCCGTGACCACCACGTCCGCGGAGCCCGCGAGACCGGCCGCGTACGGCGCGCCCCGGCCGCCGTCGCCCAGCACCCCGAGCCCGTGCGCGTCGTCCACGACCAGTCCCGCGCCGTGCTCCCGGCACGCCTCGGCCAGCTCGGCCAGCGGCGCCCGGTCGCCGTCCACCGAGAACACGGTGTCGGACACGACGATCGCCGGCCCCTGATGGCCGGCCAGAGCCTTGCGCACCGCCTCGGGATCGGCGTGCCCGACGACCTGCCGCTCAGCCCGGGCGAGCCGGCAGCCGTCGATGAGGGAGGCGTGGTTGCCCGCGTCGGAGACGATGAGCGAGCCGTGCGGACCGAGCGCGGTGACCGCGGCCAGGTTTGCGGCGTAACCGGAGGAGAAGACCAGCGCCGCCTCGAAGCCGCAGAAGGCGGCCAGCTCGCGCTCCAGCTCGGTGTGCAGTTCGGTGGTGCCGGTGACGAGCCGGGAGCCGGTCGAGCCGCCGCCCCAGGTCCGGGCGGCCCGGGCGGCCCCCTCGGTGACCTCGGGGTGGTGGGCGAGGCCCAGGTAGTCGTTGCTCGCCAGGTCCAGCAGGGCTGAGTCGGCGGGGCGCGGGCGCAGGGTGCGTACGAGTCCGGCGCGGCGGCGCGCCTCGGCCTGCTCGTCGATCCAGCCGAACGCCATGGGTCCTCCGGGGCTTTTGTAGGTAGCGGACAGACCCTAGCGGCACGACCAGCCACCCAGGGTGTGGCAATACCCACACGGTGATCCGTCTCCGTTGTGCAAACTCTCCTTGGCCCGGGGCGGTCCCGTAGGACAGGATCAGGCCTCATGGACCTGCTGAACACGCTGGTGGACAAGGGGCTTCGGCGCGAGCTGCCGACCCGCGAGGAAGCGCTCGCCGTTCTGGCCACCTCCGACGACGACGTGCTCGATGTGGTGGCCGCGGCCGGAAAGGTGCGCCGGCACTGGTTCGGGCGACGCGTGAAACTCAATTATCTGGTGAACCTCAAGTCGGGTCTGTGCCCTGAGGACTGCTCCTACTGCTCCCAGCGGCTCGGCTCGACGGCCGGCATCCTGAAGTACACCTGGCTCAAGCCCGACGAGGCCTCCCAGGCGGCCGCCGCGGGCCTCGCGGGCGGCGCAAAGCGGGTCTGTCTGGTGGCCAGCGGGCGCGGTCCCACGGACCGGGACGTGGACCGGGTCTCGGAGACCATCCGGACCATCAAGGAGCAGAACGAGCAAGTCGAGGTGTGCGCCTGCCTCGGCCTGCTCTCCGACGGCCAGGCCGAGCGGTTGCGCGAGGCGGGCGCGGACGCCTACAACCACAATCTCAACACGTCCGAGGGGACGTACGCGGACATCACGACCACGCACACGTACGCCGACCGGGTGGAAACAGTGCAGAAGGCGCACGCGGCCGGCCTGTCCGCCTGCTCCGGTCTGATCGCGGGCATGGGCGAGAGCGACGAGGACCTGGTCGACGTGGTGTTCTCGCTGCGCGAACTGGACCCGGACTCGGTGCCGGTGAACTTCCTCATCCCCTTCGAGGGCACCCCGCTGGCCAAGGAGTGGAACCTCACCCCGCAGCGCTGTCTGCGGATCCTCGCCATGGTCCGGTTCGTCTGCCCCGACGTGGAGGTCCGGATCGCGGGCGGCCGCGAGGTCCACCTGCGCACGATGCAGCCGCTCGCGCTGCACCTGGCCAACTCCATCTTCCTCGGCGACTACCTGACCAGCGAGGGCCAGGCCGGCAAGGCCGACCTGGAGATGATCGCGGACGCCGGGTTCGAGGTGGAGGGCGCCGGCGAGGTGACGCTGCCGGAGCACCGGGTCGAGGCCGCGGCCGGCTGCGGATCGGTCTGCGGCTCGCACCAGGGCTGCGGCTCGCACGAGGGCACGGGCGCGTGCGGCCACGAGGGCGGGGACCTGGGCGGTACGGCGGCCGCGCCCGCCACGCAGGAGCCGCGCACCGACCTGGTGGCCGTGCGTCGCCGGGGCGCCGGAACGGACCTCGCGCCCAATGCCTGATCTGCCCGGCCTGAGCGTCCCCGAGCTGCTGGAGCTGGACCGACGGCATGTGTGGCATCCGTACGGCCCGATGCCCGGACGTGCCGAACCACTCGTCGTGGAGTCGGCGAGCGGGGTCCGGCTGCGGCTCGCCGACGGCTCGGCCGAGCTGGTGGACGGCATGTCCTCCTGGTGGTCGGCGATCCACGGCTACAACCACCCGGTCCTCAACGAGGCGGCCCACGACCAGCTCGGGCGGATGAGCCATGTGATGTTCGGCGGGCTCACGCACGAGCCCGCCGTACGGCTCGCGAAGCACCTTGTCGACATGTCACCAAAGGACCTGGAGCACGTGTTCCTGGCCGACTCCGGTTCGGTGTCGGTCGAGGTCGCGGTGAAGATGTGCCTGCAGTACTGGCGCTCCCTCGGCCGGCCCGGCAAGCAGCGGCTGCTGACCTGGCGGGGCGGCTACCACGGCGACACCTGGAACCCGATGTCGGTGTGCGACCCCGAGGGCGGGATGCACGCGCTGTGGTCGGGCGTGCTGCCGCACCAGTTGTTCGCCGACGCACCGCCGACCGAGTACGAGGAGTCGTACGCCGACCATCTGCGCGCACTGATCGGCCGCCACGCGGAGGAGCTGGCCGCGGTGATCGTGGAGCCGGTGGTGCAGGGCGCGGGCGGGATGCGCTTCCACTCGCCCGCGTACCTCCGGGTGCTGCGCGAGGCCTGCGACGCGCACGACGTGCTGCTCGTCTTCGACGAGATCGCGACCGGCTTCGGCCGTACCGGCGCGCTGTTCGCGGCTGAGCACGCGGACGTCACCCCGGACGTGATGTGTGTGGGCAAGGCGCTGACCGGCGGCTATCTGACGCTGGCGGCCACGCTGTGCACCGCGCGGGTCGCCGACGGCATCTCGCGGGGCGAGGTGCCGGTGCTCGCGCACGGACCGACGTTCATGGGCAACCCGCTGGCGGCGGCCGTGGCCTGCGCGTCCATCGAACTGCTGCTGGGCCAGGACTGGCGGGCGGAGGTCAAACGCATCGAGGCGGGCCTGTGGGAGGGCCTGTCGCCGGCTCGCGAGCTGCCCGGCGTCCGCGACGTCCGCGTCCTCGGGGCGATCGGCGTCGTCCAGCTCGGCCACGAGGTGGACATGGCCGCGGCGACCGCGGCCGCCGTGCGGGAGGGCGTGTGGCTGCGCCCGTTCCGCGACCTGATCTACACGATGCCGCCGTACATCACCTCGGACGAGGATGTGGCAAGGATCGCGCGCGCGGTGTGCGCCGCGGCGCGGGAGGGATGACATGCCGGTACTGGTGATCACGGGCACGGGTACGGAGGTCGGCAAGACCGTCACCACCGCCGCCGTCGCCGCCGCGGCGCTCGCGGCCGGGCGCTCGGTGGCCGTGCTGAAGGCCGCACAGACGGGTGTACGGCCGGACGAGCGCGGGGACGCCGACGAGGTCGCGCGGCTCGCGGGGCCCGTCACGGCCACCGAACTGGCCCGCTATCCCGAGCCGTTGGCGCCCGGCACGGCGGCCCGCCGAGCGGGCATGGCGCCGGTCCACCCGCACGAGGTGGCCGACCGGGCGGCCAAGCTGGCCGCCGAGCACGATCTGGTGCTGGTCGAGGGGGCGGGTGGGCTGCTCGTCCGCTTCGACGCGGCCGGCGGCACACTGGCCGACGCGGCCGCGCTGCTCGGCGCACCGGTGCTGGTGGTCGCCCAGGCGGGCCTGGGCACCCTCAACACGACCGAGCTGACGGCGCTCGAACTGCGCCGGCGGAACCTGGAGTTGGCCGGCGTGGTGATCGGCAGCTGGCCCGACTGCCCCGACCTCGCCACCCGCTGCAACGTCACGGACCTGCCGGAGGTCGCGGCGGCCCCCCTGCTGGGCGCGATCCCCTCCGGGGCGGGTGCGCTGCCGCCCCCCGGCTTCCGCAGGGCGGCACCGGAGTGGCTGGCCCCCCGCCTGGACGGCACATGGGACGCGGAGGCGTTCCGGGTACGGGTGACGCCGTAGACCGGGACGGTGTACGGGACCGGTGCCGGGCAGCACCGGATCCCGGCCCGTCCCACGCCGTCGGCCGACCTTCCGACCGCCGTCCTGGCAAGATGGCGGCATGGAACGTGTGCTTGGAATCGGCGGCTACTTCATGCGGGCTGCCGACCCGGCTGCCCTGAGCGCCTGGTACCGCGACTGCCTGGGCCTGGACGCCGACGAGAACGGTCTGTGGCGCCAGGGAGCCGGGCCGACGGTGTTCGCGACGTTCGAGTCCGAGACCGGCTACTTCGGGTCCCGCGACCAGCAGACCATGCTCAACTTCCGGGTCCGCGACCTGGATGCGATGCTCGCGCAACTGCACGCCAAGGGAGCGGACGTGGCCGAAGAGACGCAGGACATGGAGGGCGTCGGCCGATTCGGCTGGGTCACCGATCCCGAGGGCAATCGGGTCGAGCTGTGGCAGCCCGCCTGACCTCGTCCCCGCGCAGTGGCACACGCGCCGGGGGTGCGGTGGCCTTCTACGGGGGACACTGTTCCTAGGCCGTCCCTCCGGGAGGTTCCCCATGCGGCTGCTGTCCGGCTCCGACAAGGTGGCGCGGAGTCCCGTCCACCACCCCCTGTTCGCCCGCTTCTACGCCCGGTACAGCGTGAGCGCCGAGACCCGGATGGGCATGGCCGGAATACGGCAGCGGCTGCTCGCCGGGCTGTCCGGGCGAGTGATCGAGATCGGCGCGGGCAACGGACTGAACTTCGCGCACTATCCGGGCGCCGTCGCGGAGGTCGTCGCGATCGAACCGGAGCCGCTGCTGCGGCAGTTGGCGCTGGAGTCGGCCCTGCGCGCTCAGGTCCCGGTCGACGTCGTGCCGGGCGCGGCGGAGGCGCTGCCGGTCAAGAGCGAGGCCTTCGACGCGGCCGTACTGTCCCTGGTGCTGTGCAGCGTGCGGGACGTGGCACGCGCGCTGGGCGAGGTCCGACGGGTGCTCAAACCGGGCGGTCAGGTGCGGTTCTTCGAGCACGGCCAGGGCGGCGGCCGCCTGATGACGACGACCCAGCGCACCCTGGACCGGACTCTGTGGCCCACTCTGACCGGCGGCTGTCATCTGGCCCGGCAGCCGGTGGCCGCGCTGCGCGAGGCCGGGTTCACGCTCGGCCCGCAGCGGCAGGTGCTGATGCCGGAGAACGGCCCGGCGCTTCCGTCCTCGTACTGCGCGCTCGGGGTCGCCTGGCGGCCGGACGAGCCGGACGCACGCTGATCACAGGCCTCGCGCAGCAGCCACGGTGACGGGTCCCCGCGCCACGACCGACCTCACAGGCTCCAGCGGCGCAGCTCGCGCGCGATGTCGTCCACGTCGGCCTCGCCCTCCTTCACCAGCCGGGCGAGGTCCCGCACCTGCTCGGGCGAGGTGGCCACCTTCTCGCCGCTGGCGACCAGGTAGGCATAGGCGACCGCCGAGGCGAACAGCGCGTTGGAGCGCTCCAGCGCCGGCAGGTGGATCAGCAGCTGGAGCAGGGATGCGGCCCGGGCGTGCGGGTTGTCGTATACGGGCACGCCGAATATCTCGGCGCGGTGCCGGGCGACGGCGGCGACCAGCGCGCCCCAGTCGGTGACCTGGGGATCCCCGGGCGTCTTCTGTTCGGCGAGCATGAGGAGCCAGGCGAGGTCGATGCTGAGCTCGTTCAAGGGATCAGCGGCCGTCCCCGACGCCGCTGCCGGTCCCGCGGGTCTCGGTGAACTCCTCGGCGAACACGGACTCGTACTGCTTCATGAAGTCGGCGGCGGCCTCGACGAACGTACGGCCGGCCTCGCCGGTGTCCTGTCTGACCAGCTCTTCGATGTAGCGGTTGACGCTGATGCCACGGGCCAGGGCGCGTTCGCGGGCCGCGCGGGCGGTGCCCTCGTCCACGCGCACGTTCAGCTGGGTCTTCGCCATGCCTCGACGCTAGCGCCGCCGTGCTAGCAAAGCAAGGGCGCGCGGAACCGGTGCGCCGGGTCGGCTTGTCGCCTACGCTCGCCCGGGACGGGCGGTTCCGGCGACCGGGAGGCGGTCTTGTCCACACCTGCAGCGCAGCACGCACCGGACGGCGCCGTCGCGGCCCGCGCCCGTGCGCTGACCAAGGCGTACGGCTCCGGCGAGACGGCCGTCATCGCTCTGGACTCGGTGGACGTGGACATAGCGCGCGGCCGTTTCACCGCCGTGATGGGGCCCTCGGGGTCCGGGAAGTCCACGCTGATGCACTGTCTGGCGGGGCTCGACACGGTGTCGGCGGGCCAGGTCTGGCTGGGCGGCACCGAGATCACCGGGCTGAGGGAGCGGGAGCTGACCCGGCTCAGGCGGGACCGGATCGGGTTCATGTTCCAGTCGTTCAACCTCATTCCGACGCTGACGGCCGCCGAGAACATCACCCTGCCCATGGACATCGCGGGCCGGAAACCCGACCCGCTGTGGCTGGACCAGGTCATCGACACGCTCGGCCTGCGCGACCGGCTCACGCACCGGCCCGCCCAGCTCTCCGGCGGTCAGCAGCAGCGGGTGGCGTGCGCGCGGGCGCTGGCCTCCCGGCCGGAGCTGATCTTCGCCGACGAGCCGACCGGCAACCTCGACTCGCGAGCCGGACTGGAGGTGCTGGGCTTCCTGCGCGAGGCGGTGGACGATCTGGGGCAGACGGTGGTCATGGTCACCCACGACCCCGGCGCCGCCGCCCACTCCGATCTGGTGCTCTTCCTCGCCGACGGGCGCATCGTGGACGACATGGAACGGCCGACGGCGGAGGCCGTACTGGAACGCATGAAACGGTTCGACGTGGTCCGGGACCGGCTCGGCGACGACGACGGCACCGCCCGAGAGGACTGACCGGGTGCTCAAGGCGACCCTGAGGAGCTTCCTCGCGCACAAGGGGCGGCTCGCGCTGTCCGCGCTGGCCGTGATCCTGTCCGTGGCGTTCGTCGCGGGCAGTCTGATCTTCTCCGACACCGTCACGCGCACGTTCGACCGGCTGTTCGCCTCCACCGCCGCCGACGTGACGGTCCAGCCGAAACAGCTGGACCTGAGGTCGGCCCGGGTGAGCGGTTCGGTGCAGACGCTGCCGGCCGCGCTGCGGGACCGCGTGGCGAGGGTCGACGGGGTCGCGGCGGCCCGCGCCGAGGTGTCGGTGCAGAACGCCGTCGTGGTCGACGGCCGCAACCGGTCCGTCGGCCCGACCACCGGCGCCCCGACCATCGCGCTGGCCTGGTACGTCACCCACCGCAGCCCGGTGAAGCTCACCTCCGGCCACGCCCCGCACGGCGCGGGCGAGGCGCTGCTGGACGCCGACACCGCGGGCAAGAAGCACGTACGGGTCGGCGACACGCTGACCGTGGAGGCACAGCCGGGCACGTTCCGGGTGCGGGTCGTCGGCATCGCCACGTTCACCACCACCAACCCCGGCGCGGCCCTGGTGTTCCTTGACCCGGCGGTGGCGGGCCGCGAACTGCTCGGCTCCCCCGCGAAGGCCACCAGCATCGCGGTGGACGCGGCCAAGGGCGTGTCCGACACGGAACTCAAGCAGCGCGTCGGCCGGGCGGTCGGCACCGGCACCTACGACCTGAAGACCGCGAACGAGCAGGCCAAGTCGGCGGCGGCCAGCCTCGGCACGTTCCTGGACGTGATCAAGTACGTGATGCTGGGCTTCGCCGGTGTCGCCCTCCTCGTCGGCGTGTTCCTCATCGTCAACACCTTCTCGATGCTGATCGCCCAGCGCACCCGTGAACTGGGCCTGTTGCGGGCGCTCGGCGCGGACCGGCGGCAGGTGCGGCGGTCGGTGCTCACGGAGGCGCTGCTGCTCGGGCTGGTCGGTTCCACGCTCGGCCTCGCGGCCGGGATCGGGCTGGCGCTGGGGCTGATCCGGCTGATGAGCGCCTTCGGGATGAACCTGAAGGCCACGGAGATGGTCATCGGCTGGGGCACACCCGTCGCGGCGTACGTCGTCGGTGTCGGCGTCACGTTCGTGGCCGCCTATCTGCCCGCGCGGCGCGCGGCGGCCGTCTCGCCGATGGCGGCGCTCGCGGATGCCGAAGTCGCCGGTGTGGGCAAGCCGTTGCGGACGCGCGCGATCGCCGGCGCGGTGATCGGGGTGGTCGGCGCGGCCGCTCTCGCCGGGTGCGCGACGGCCACGAAGACCGCCCAGGCGGCCTCGCTGCTCGGGGTCGGCGTGGCCCTGACCCTGATCGCGACCGTGGTCGCCGGTCCGCTGCTGGTGCGGCCGGTGATCAGGGTGCTGGGCGCGGCCTTCCCCGCGCTGTTCGGCCCGGTCGGCCTGATGAGCCAGCGCAACGCCCTGCGCAACCCGCGCCGTACGGGCGCCACCGCCGCCGCGCTCATGGTGGGCCTGGCCCTGGTCGGCGGGATGTCGGTGGCGAGCGCGTCGATGTCCGCGTCGTTCGACCGGCAGATCGACAAGACGCTGGGCGCCGACTTCATCGTCCAGAACACCAACTTCACTCCCTTCACCAGGCAGGTGCGGGACACCGTGGCCCGCACCCCCGGCGTCGGGCTCGTCGTGGAGCAGCGGCTCACCCAGGTCGCCGTACGGCTGCCGAACGGCGGCCGGATCACGACGGCGGCCGCCGCGTACGGCCCCCGGCTCGACGACGTCGTGCACCTCACCTACGCGCGGGGTGGTTCGGCGGCGGCGCTGGCGGACGGTCACCTCGCCATGGACGCCGACTTCGCCAGGGACCACGGCGTGCGCGTCGGCAGCGTCCTCCCGGTGGAGTTCCCCGGCGGCCGGCACACCGAGCTGACCGTCGCCGCGCTCACCAAGCAGGAGACGGCCGAGGGCTTCGGCGCCCAGGGCGGCCTGTACTTCGGTCTCGCCACCCTGGAGAAGTACGGGCCGCAAGCCCAGGACGCCGCGCTCTACGTCAACGCGGCCCCCGGCACCGCACCGCAGGACCTGCGCCCCCGCCTGCAGCGGGCGCTGGGGTCGTTCCCGCAGGTCCAGGTGCGCAACCAGAGCGACTACAAAAAGCTCGTCCACGACCAGATCGCCGTCCTGCTCTACCTGGTGTACGCGCTGCTCGGGCTGGCGATCGTCATCGCCGTGCTCGGTGTGGTCAACACCCTCGCCCTGTCGGTGGTGGAGCGCACCCGGGAGATCGGGCTGCTGCGCGCGATCGGGCTGGGACGACGGCAGTTGCGCCGGATGATCCGGCTGGAGTCGGTGGTGATCGCGGTGTTCGGCGCGGTCCTCGGGCTGGCGCTGGGACTCGTGTGGGGCGTGTGCATGCAGCAGGTGCTGGCCCTGCGCGGGCTGACGGCGCTGGCGTTCCCCTGGACCACGATCGTCGCCGTCGTCATCGGCTCGGCGGTGGTGGGAGTGGTGGCGGCCCTGCTGCCGGCGCTGCGCGCGTCGCGATTGAACGTGCTGGCGGCGATCGCGCACGAGTGATGGAATCGCGACCGTAGCCCAAGCCACCTGCCCACGGGGAGAGTTGATGTCACGTCCGTTCCGCTTCGGGGTCAATCTGCTCACGCCCGCGCCCGCCGCCGAGTGGCGCGCGAAGTGCCGGCGCGCCGAGGAGCTGGGCTACGACGTGATCCTCGTCCCCGATCACCTCGGGATGCCCGCCCCGTTCCCGGCACTGGTCGCTGCGGCCGAGGCGACGCACCGGCCCCGGCTCGGCACGTTCGTGCTCAACGCGGGGTTCTACAACCCGGCCCTGCTGGCCCGCGAGGTGGCGACCACGGACGCGCTCACCGGCGGGCGCCTCGAACTCGGGCTGGGCACCGGGTATGTGCCGGCCGAGCACGAGACGGCGGGGCTGCCGTACGGCTCACCGCGCGAGCGGGTGGACCACCTGAGGCGCACGGTCGAGGAACTGGACGGGCTGCTGGGCTCCGACGAGTACCAGCCCCGTACCGCCCAGTCCCGGGTGCCGCTGCTGATCGGCGCCAACGGCGACCGGATGCTGCGGCTGGCCGCCGAGCACGCGGACATCGCGGCCTTCACCGGGGCCCGGCCGGGATCCGCCGGCGGCACGCTGGAGCCGCTCACCGCCGAGGAGCTGGACGAGCGGGTGGCGCGCTACCGGGGCCTGGCGGCGGGCCGGGCGGAACCGGCGGAGCTGAACCTGCTCATCCAGCTCGTGGCGGTCACCGACGACCCGGAGCCCGTGCTGAAACCGCTGCTGGAACGGCAGCCCCAGCTGACCCTGGAGGCGGCACTGGCCCTGCCCATCGTGCTGGCCGGTCCGCTGCAGGACGTCCTGGCACGGGTGCGGGCGCAGCGTGAGCGGTTCGGTTTCTCCTACCTGACCGTGCTGGAGCCGTACATGGAGGCGTTCGCGCCGGTGATGGAGCGGCTGCGTGAGGAGTCCGCATGATGGAAATCCCCGTGCGCGACTCGCGCCGCATGCTCCGATGACCGCATGACCGATCTGCGCATGCGCCCGGCAGCCCGCGCCGACCTCGACGCGGTGCTCGACTTCTGGAAGACGGCCGCCGAGGGCACCAGCATCAGCGACGACCCGAACGGGATGGAGCGGCTGGTGGCCCGCGACCCCGAGGCGCTGATCCTCGCCGAGTCGGGCGGCGAGCTGGTGGGCACGGTGATCGCGGGCTTCGACGGCTGGCGCTGCCATCTGTACCGGCTCGCGGTGCACCCGGAGCGGCGCCGGCAGGGCATCGCCTCGGCGCTGCTCGCCGCCGCCGAGGAGCGGTTCGTACGGCTCGGCGGGCGGCGCGCGGACGCGATGGTGCTGGTCCGCAACCAGACCGCGCACCACGCCTGGGGCGCGGCCGGTTACGGCCCCGAGGAGCACTGGCGGCGCTGGGTGAAGCCGCTCACCGGCTGAGCGCCGAGCATTCTTTGCCCATCCTTTACCATGGAGGGAGCACTCGGCCCTCTGTGAAAGGTGTGAGCGTCCGCCCATGGGCGAGCCCCCCGGTCCGCGCCACCGCGCGCCCCGTCCTGCCCTGTCCGATCATGGGACAGGGGTGACCCGATGACCGAAGTGCTCCTCCTCCTGGTGGCCATCCTGCTGTCGCTGGCCTGCGGCGCCTTCGTGGCGGCGGAGTTCTCGCTGACCACGGTGTCGCGCGGCGAGCTGGAGCGGGCCGCCGAGCGCGGCGAGCGCGGCGCCGCCGGTGCCCTGAAGGCCGTACGGAACCTGACCTTCCAGCTCTCCGGCGCCCAGCTCGGCATCACGGTCACCAACCTGGTCGTCGGTATGCTCGCCGAGCCCTCCATCGCCAAGCTGCTCGCCGGCCCGTTCCGGGCGATGGGCCTCTCCGCCGGTACGGCGAGTTCGGTCGCCCTGGTGCTCGGCACGGCCCTGTCGACGGTGTTCCTGATGGTCGTCGGCGAGCTGGTGCCGAAGAACTGGGCGATCTCCTCGCCGCTGGCCATGGCCAAGCGGGTCGGCAACCCGCAGCGCTGGTTCAGCGCGACCTTCCGCCCCTTCATCACGCACCTGAACAACACCGCCAACCACGTCGTGCGCCGGTTCGGCGTCGAGCCCGCCGAGGAGCTGGCCTCGGCACGCGGTCCGCAGGAGCTGGCGGCACTCGCCCGGCACTCCGCCAAGGAGGGCGCGCTGGAGCCGGACACCGCCGAGCTGTTCGTGCGGACGCTGAACCTGGCCGACCTGACGGCGGAGAACGTGATGACCCCGCGCGTCCAGGTCGTCGCCCTCGACGCGCAGGCGACCTGCGAGGACGTGGCGAACGCGACCCGGGCCACCGGTCTGTCCCGCTTCCCCGTCTACCAGGGCGGTCTGGACTCGGTCGTCGGCGTCGCCCACATCAAGGACGTCCTGGCCATGCCGGCCGAGCAGCGCCGCCACCGCCGCGTCTCCCAGGTGATGCGCGAGCCGCTCATGGTCCCCGAGTCCCTGACCGTCGACCGGCTGCTGGACCGGCTCGGCGGCAAGCGCACCATGGCCGTCGTCATCGACGAGTACGGCGGCACGGCAGGCGTGGCGACCCTGGAGGACATCGTCGAGGAGGTCGTCGGCGAGGTGCGGGACGAGCACGATCCGCACGAGACGCCCGACCTCGCCCCCGCCGGCGCGGACGAACAGGGCCGCGCCCTGTACTCGGCCGACGGCTACGCCCGCATCGACCAGCTCGCGCGCGTGGGGCTGCGGATGCCCGAGGGACCGTACGAGACCCTGGCCGGCCTGGTCGCGACCCTGCTGGGCCGGATACCGGTGACCGGTGACACGGTCGAGGTCGCGAGCTGGCGGCTGGACGTGGTGGACGCCACGGGCCGCCGCGCGGCGCGGGTGCTGCTGCACGCACCCCTGGACGACGCGCAGGCCCACGAGACCGCGGAGGGGACGCGATGACCGCCGTACAGCTGCTGATCGGCCTGGCGACCCTCGTCGTCAACGCCTTCTTCGTCGGCGCCGAGTTCGCGCTCATCTCCGTGCGCCGCTCGCAGGTCGAACCGCTGGCCCAGGAGGGCGACCGGCGCGCGAAGAGCGTGCTGTGGGGTCTGGAGCACGTCTCCGCGCTGCTGGCCGCCGCCCAGCTCGGCATCACGCTGTGCACGCTGGTCCTGGGTGTCGTCGCCGAGCCGGCGATCGCGCATCTGCTGGAGCCGGTGTTCCACGCGGTCGGTGTGCCCGTGAGCGCGGGTCATGCCGTGTCCTTCGTGATCGCGCTGACCCTGGCGACCTATCTGCACATGCTGCTGGGCGAGATGGTCCCGAAGAACATCGCGCTCGCCGAACCGGTGCGCAGCGCGCTGCTGCTCGGCCCGCCGCTCGTCACGCTGTCCCGGACGCTGCGTCCGGTGATCTTCACGGTCAACGCCTTCGCGAACGGACTGCTGAAGCTGCTCAGGGTCGAGGCGAAGGGCGAGGTCGCGGCCACCTTCACGGACACCGAACTCGCCGAGATCGTCAAGGACGCCAGCCAGGCGGGGCTCATCGACGACCGCGCGCAGGAGCGGCTGCACGACGCCCTGGAGCTGGGCAGCCGGCCGGTGCGCGATGTCGTGGTGCCGCTGAGTCGGGTGGTGTACGCGCACATGGGCGTCACCCCGGAGCAGCTGGAGCGGCTGTCGGCCGACTCGGGCTTCTCCCGGTTCCCCGTCGTCGACGTGGGCCGCCGGATCGTGGGCTATCTGCACGTCAAGGACGCGCTGGACGCCTCGCCACGGGACGTGCCGTTCCGGCTGCGGGACATGCGGCCCATCGCGCGCGTACGGGAGCGGACCCCGCTGGACGACGTCCTCACCGCGATGCGCGGCAGCCGTACGCACCTCGCTGCGGTACTCGGCGACGACGGCCGGCTGGCCGGCCTGGTGACCATGGAGGACGTGCTGCGCGAGCTTTTCGGCCAGCCCGCGTGAGCCTCCGGCGAATCGGACGGGGTCCGACCCGGGATGAGGGCCGGCGTCTTCGAGGTGGGGCCGGCGTTTCCGGGCGAGTCCCGGTTTTTACGGGGTGGGGGCGGGCTTTTACGGGGTGACCGACCGGCGGGTATGGAGCCGGGATAGCATCGCTCACGCCATGCACACTAATCCCACATCTCCCCCGTACAGCAGCCTGGTCGCGGTCGGTGACTCCTTCACCGAGGGCATGTCGGACCTGCTGCCCGACGGCTCCTACCGGGGCTGGGCCGACCTGCTCGCCGCACGGATGGCTGCCCGCACGCCTGGCTTCCGGTACGCCAACCTGGCCGTGCGCGGGAAGCTGATCAGGCAGATCGTCGACGAGCAGGTCGACGTGGCCGCGGCCATGAACGCCGATGTGATCACGCTGGTCGGCGGGCTCAACGACACCCTGCGGCCCAAGTGCGACATGGGCCGGGTGAAGAGCCTGCTGACCGAGGCCGTGGAGCGCCTCGCACCGTCCTGCAAGCAACTGGTGCTGATGCGCAGCCCCGGCCGCCAGGGCCCGGTGCTGGAGCGGTTCCGGCCGCGCATGGAGGAGCTGTTCACGTGCGTGGAGGACCTGGCCGCCAGGCACGGCGCGGTAGTGGTCGACCTGTACGGTGCGCCCTCGCTGGGCGACCCCCGGCTGTGGGACGTGGACCGGCTGCATCTGACGGCGGAGGGGCATCGCCGGGTCGCCGAAGCGGTCTGGCAGACGCTCGGATACGAGCCGGAGGACACCGAGTGGCACGTGCCGATGCCGGCCACGGTGCCGCCGAACTGGGTGACGCGCCGGGCGGCGGACGCACGGTTCGCCCGTGAGCACCTGCTCCCCTGGATAGGCCGGCGCCTGACCGGCCGCTCCTCCGGGGACGGCCGCCCGCCGAAGCGCCCGGAACTTCTGCCGTACGAGGCTCAGGCGTAGCCTCGCCGTCATGACCACGCGGGTGACCAACGTCCGGGGCCGGATCCACGAGCTCGGTCCCCGGCTGGAACACGCGCCCGCGGATGTGGTCTACGTCGGCCGCCGCTGGACCATGGGCGGCTGGGATCTGCCCCGGCACCCGCTGTACAACCCCTTCGCGTACGACACCCCGAAGAAGAAGCGGGACGGCACCCGAGCCGAGGTCATGGCGATGTACCGGGCCTATCTGCTGGAGCGGCCGGAGCTGCTGGAGCTGGTCGAAGAACTGCGGGGAAAGACGCTGGCGTGCTGGTGCGCGCCGGAGCTGTGCCACGCGAACGTGCTGGCCGAACTGGCTGACGCCGGTGGGCCGCGGGAGCCGGCCGAGCCGACGGAGGCCACCCGGTGACACGGCTCTCGTAGGTTCCGCCGAAGGGGGCGGTGGCGCTGGCCTGCACGAACCGCCAGTAGAATCTGGTCACGTGACTTCTGCCGCGCCCGCCAAGCCCCGCATCCCGAACGTCCTCGCCGGACGCTACGCCTCCGCCGAGCTCGCCACTCTCTGGTCCCCCGAGCAGAAGGTGAAGCTGGAGCGGCAGCTCTGGCTCGCCGTGCTGCGCGCCCAGAAGGACCTCGGCATCGAGGTGCCGGACGAGGCGATCGCCGACTACGAGCGTGTCCTCGACACCGTCGACCTGGCCTCGATCGCCGAGCGCGAAAAGGTCACCCGGCACGATGTGAAGGCGCGGATCGAGGAGTTCAACGACCTCGCCGGGCACGAGCACGTGCACAAGGGCATGACCTCCCGCGACCTCACCGAGAACGTCGAGCAGCTGCAGATCCGGCTCTCGCTGGAGCTGATGCGCGACCGTACGGTGGCCGTGCTGGCGCGCCTGGGCAAGCTGGCCGGCGAGTACGCCGAGCTGGTCATGGCCGGCCGCTCGCACAACGTGGCCGCGCAGGCCACGACGCTGGGCAAGCGTTTCGCAACCGCCGCCGACGAGCTGCTCGTGGCGTACGGCAGGGTCGAGGAGCTCCTCGCCCGCTACCCGCTGCGCGGCATCAAGGGTCCGGTCGGCACCGCGCAGGACATGCTCGACCTGCTCGGCGGCGACGCGGCCAAGCTCGCCGAGCTGGAGAACCGGATCGCGCGGCACCTGGGCTTCTCGCAGGCGTTCACCTCGGTCGGCCAGGTATACCCGCGCTCGCTGGACTACGAGGTCGTCACCGCGCTGGTGCAGCTGGCGGCGGCGCCGTCCTCGCTGGCCAGGACGATCCGGCTGATGGCCGGGCACGAGCTGGTCACCGAGGGCTTCAAGCCGGGCCAGGTCGGCTCCTCCGCCATGCCGCACAAGATGAACACCCGCTCCTGCGAGCGCGTCAACGGCCTCATGGTCATCCTGCGCGGTTACGCCTCGATGACCGGCGAGCTGGCGGGCGACCAGTGGAACGAGGGCGACGTCTCCTGCTCGGTGGTCCGCCGGGTGGCCCTGCCGGACGCGTTCTTCGCGCTGGACGGCCTGCTGGAGACCTTCCTGACCGTGCTGGACGAGTTCGGCGCCTTCCCGGCGGTCGTCGCCCGTGAGCTGGACCGCTATCTGCCGTTCCTGGCCACCACCAAGGTGCTGATGGGCGCGGTGCGGGCCGGGGTCGGCCGCGAGGTCGCGCACGAGGCGATCAAGGAGAACGCCGTCGCCACCGCGCTCGCGATGCGTGAGCAGGGCGCCGAGCGCAACGACCTGCTCGACAAGCTCGCCGCCGACGACCGTCTCCCCCTCGACCGCGACCAGCTCGCCGCCCTGATGGCCGACAAGCTGTCCTTCACCGGCGCCGCCGCAGACCAGGTCGGTGTCGTCGTCGGCCGGATCGAGGAGATCGTCAAGCAGCACCCGGAGGCGGCCGGATACACCCCCGGAGCGATCCTCTGACCCGCTCGCCCCGCTCCTCCCGCTCGCCCCGGTTCACCACGGCGGAACTGGAGGCCGCCCGCGACCGTCTCGTACCGGACGTCGTCGCGGACGGCCTCCGGGTGCTCTTCTGTGGCATCAACCCGGGGCTCATGACGGCGGCGACCGGTCACCACTTCGCCCGTCCCGGCAACCGCTTCTGGCCGGTCCTGCACCTGTCCGGTTTCACTCCGCGTCTGCTGGAACCGGCCGAACAGCAGGAGCTGCTGTCGCACGGCCTGGGCATCACGAACGTCGTGGCGCGGGCGACCGCGCGGGCCGACGAGCTGACCGCCGAGGAGTACGTCGAGGGCGGCCGGCTGCTGACCGAGAAGGTGACGCGGCTGAGGCCGCAGTGGCTCGCCGTGGTCGGGGTGACCGCGTACCGGGCCGCCTTCGGCGAGCGCGCGGCGCAGGTGGGACCGCAGGAGCGGACCATCGGGGACAGCCGCGTGTGGGTGCTGCCCAATCCCAGCGGGCTGAACGCGCACTGGACGGCGGCGACCATGGCGGAGGAGTTCGCCCGACTGCGGGTCGCCGCGCAGGCCTAGCGGTCACGGCCGGGGATCTGCGTGACGGTGGCGCAGTGCGGAGTCGGGCCGGCTGCCGACGCCACGCGGCCGGTGGTCACGGCGGAGGTATCTCCGTGACCACCGCGAGGAGCCGTATCTCGTCCGCGCGGTCCCGGTCGGCGACGCCGACGGCGACCCAGCGACCGGCCTCCGTCAACTGCCACACATCCAGCTCGTCGGTGAGCAGGCTGAGGGTGGCCCAAGGTTCCGGTATCTCCTCGCCACGGCTCAGGCGCAGGCGCACGGTGAGCTGGCCCCACGGCGGCTGACGGCCCCAGCGGTCGTGCAGCCGCTCCGCTATGGCCTCCCGGTACACCTGGAAATCCGTGGCGGTCCGCTCCCGCACCCAGGCGTGGCCCACTCGCATCCCGTGGCTCGTCTCTAACGGCACGGTGGCGTAACCCGGTCCTGCCGTACCCGACTCGGACCGGCAGGGCTCCGCCGGGAACTCCTGGCCGCACAGCCGGTCGATCACAGCGAGGTGGTTCGCGATGTCCATGTGATCCAGTAAAGCGGGCGCCACTGACAATTGGCGGGCTGTCAGGCGTCCCCGCGGTCCAGCGTCCATGCGCCCGCGAGCAGGGCGGCCGCCGACCACAGCGCGGTCACCGCGAGCCCGCTCCATGGGCCGAGGGTGCCGTCCCAGGCGCTGTGCAGGGCGACTTGGCCGACGCGGTCGGACAGGAAGCCGGCGACGCCGGCGGACAGGTCGCCGATGACGAAGGACACGACCAGCAGGAACGGGATCAGCACGGACAGGGTCGCGACACCGCTGCGCAGTACGGCAGTCAGTCCGGCGGCGAACAGCGCCATCAGCGTCAGGTGAGTCCGCAGCCGACGGCGCCGCGCAGGCCCTCGCTCCAGGCCGGGCCGGAAGCGCCGAGGACCGACTTGCCGACGAGCAGGGTGACCGGCCCGGTGAGCAGGCCGACGGCCGGCAAGGGCAGGGCGATCGCGGTGGCCTTGGCGGCGAACCACCGCCGGCGGCCAGGAACCGCCGACGGCGTCAGCCGCAGCGCGCCGCCCCGGAACTCGGCGGATACGGCCGTCGTGCCGAAGGCGACCGCGGCGATCTGGCCGAGGCTCACACCGACGAACGCCGAGTACAGCGGGTCCGAGCCGTCGGCGTCCCCGGCCGCGAGCATCGAGAACGCGGTGGTGGCGAGGAGGAGCGCGGCCAGACCGCCGACGAGTGAGCGCAGCGTACGGATCGGCAGTGCGGTGAACTCGGCCTCGGCCGCAGTCAGATGGAGGTGGGCCTCCACCAGGGTGCCCTCGTGCGCGGCGAGTTCCACGCGCGCGTGCCGCACGGTGTGGGCCCCGTCCGCAGCGGGTGAGGCGTCGAGGCCGTGGGCGAGCAGGTCGTCCAGCGCCGCGGGCTCGGTGGTGCGGGTCCCGACGTGCGGCCGCACGCGCGCGTGGATGAACTCCCGGACCGGAGTGTCGGCCAGCAGGCGCCCCCGTCCCAGGATCACGAGATGGTCGGCGAAGGAGGCGGTCTCGCCCATCAGATGGCTGGAGACCAGCACCGTACGGCCCTCCGCGGCGAGCCGGCGCAGCAGCGAGCGGATCCACACGGCGCGCGCGGCCGTACCCAGGCGGTGATCGCGGCGTACGAGTCGGGGGTTCGTCGAGCCGGGGTGAGCCGGGCCGGCCGTGCGGCAGCCGGCACTCGCCGGGGCGCGCCGGGCCGAGTACGATCCGCCCAACACGCCCGCGAGCTGGGAGGACGGACGGTGGGGCAGCTGACCGGTGGCGATCCCTCGCTGCTGCGAAGGATCAATTCCGCGGTGGTGCTGCACGCACTGCGTGCCACGGACTGCGCGACGCTCACCGAGATCACCCGGGTCACCGGACTGTCCCGGCCGACCGTCGAGGGGGTCGTGGAAGGCCTCATCGAGGCGGGGCTCGTCGTCGAGAAGGCGGCCGAGGAGGGCACCGCGCGGCGTCAGGGGCGACCAGCGCGCCGGTTCCGGTTCCGGGCCGAGGCGGGGCATCTGCTGGGCCTGGAGATCGGGCCGCACCGGGTCGCCGCACTGCTGTCCGACCTGGACGGACGGGTGCTGGGAACTCAGGCCAAGGAGGTCGACGAGACGGCACCGGCGGACGAGCGGCTGGAGAGGCTGCGCGGCGCGGTCGCCGAGCTGCTGCGCCGGGCCGGCGTGGCGCGCAGCTCACTGCGGGCCGTGGGCGTGGGCACGCCGGGGATCGTGGAGGCCGACGGCACGGTCCGGCTGAGCACGGCTCTGCCGCAGTGGACCGGCCTGAACCTGGGTGAGCGGCTCAGCCGCTCCTTCAAGTGCCCGGTGCTGGTGGAGAACGACGCCAACGCGGCGGCCGTCGCCGAGCACTGGAAGGGCGCGGCCACCGAGTCGGACGACGTGGTGTTCGTGCTGGCCGGGCTGAGCCCGGGCGCGGGTTCGCTGATCGGCGGGCGGCTGCACCGCGGCTACGGCGGGGCGGCCGGGGAGATCGGCGCGCTCCATCTGCTGGGCCGCGAGGCGACTCCGGAGACGCTGTTGTCCACCACCGACGAGCCGCTGCACCCGCTGGACGAACAGGCGGTCGCCGAGGTGTTCGCGCTGGCCCGCGAGGGCGACCAGCGCGCGCGGGCGGCCGTGGAACGGTTCATCCAGCGGCTGGTGCACGACGTGGCCGCGCTGGTGCTGGCGCTGGATCCCGAGCTGGTGGTGATCGGCGGGTGGGCGGCCGGTCTCGACGGTGTCCTGGAACCGCTGCGCCGCGAACTGGCCCGCTACTGCCTGCGGCCTCCGCAGGTGGCGCTGTCCCTGCTGGGCGAGGCGGCCGTGGCCACGGGGGCGCTGCGCTTGGCTCTGGACCACGTCGAGGAGCAGTTGTTCGCGGTGGACGGCTCGGCGACGGCGCGACGCTGAGCGGTGCCCGTGGGAGAGCCGCGGGTGCCGGGTGCGGTTGGTCTTGCTGCTGCGGCACCGTCGTGGCTGGTCGCGCGGTTCCCCGCGCCCCCAGGGGGTTGGCCGCACCCGGCATTGTGGAAGGACCCGGAGGTCAGGAAGCCCGGCGCTCCGGGTCGTGGTGTATCTCCACCTCGGGTGAGTCGCCGAAGGTCAGCCGGCAGGTGTCGGCGCGGTAGGTGGCGACGGACAGGGCGGTGGTGCGGCCCGCGGCGAAGAAGCGGGTGGTGACGACCAGGACCGGGGAGCCGGGGAGCCGGTCGAGGTCCTTGGCGTCGTCGGCGCGGGCGGAGCCCAGCTCCACAGCACGGTCCTGGCCCTCGAGAGTCAGGTGCTGGAGCTCACGCAGCACCGCACGCGCGCGTGCCGGACCGGACGGGGCGTCGATCGCGGTGAGGTCGGGGACGGAGGCCGCCGGGACGTAGAGGAGCTCGGTGGCGACCCGCTGGCCGTGGGACATCCGGGAGCGGCGCACGGTGTGCACGGGCTCGTCCGCGCCTGTCTCCAGGGCCATGGCGACGGCGGCGGGCGGCACCGTCTGGTCACAGTCGACGGGCTGCCACGCGTCCGTTGCGGCGCCCGGCCAGACGTGCTGCTCGGTGCCGACGGCCACGCCCACACGCGGAGGCGCGACGGTCGTACCGACACCGCGGCGGCGCTGCAGCCGGCCTTCCAGCTCGAGCTGTTCGAGGGCCTGGCGGAGCGTGGCGCGGGCCACGCCGAAGCGGGCCGCGAGGTCGCGCTCGTTGGGCAGGATCTCGCCGACCGAGAACTCCGAGTCCAGTGCCTCGCTCAGCACGGTCTTGAGATGCCAGTACTTCGGTTCCGGTACCGATTCCAGCTGCGTGGTCCCCACCCTGTCCTCCGCAAGAGCCGTGGTCGGCGGTTTTTAGCGCCCTTGTTTATTAAAGGTTGTTGCACTTCTCTGCGACCATAGGGCGGCCTTCACCCTTGGTCAAGACCAATCCTCGATCCCCTGGGCAACGCACAGCCGACCTGCCGCGGAGCGTTCACAAGGCGTTCGTGCACGGCGGTGTGTGTGACATCGCGGCAAAGCCCCCGTCGCGGAACGGGGGCTCGCGGGCCGCGTGCGGTTCGGCGGCGGGTGGCTCAGCGGTCGGCGAGGTGCCGCAGCTTGTCGGGGTTGCGGACGATGTACACGGCCGCGACGCGGCCCTCGGCGATGTCCACCTGGACCAGGTTCTCGGGCTTGCCGTCGGACAGGACCAGCAGCGCCGGGCCGCCGTTGGCCTCCAGGAAGCGGTAGGACAGGGCCGCCGCGGACTGTTGCGCGACGGCGACGAGGAACCGGCCGACCTTGTCGGCGGTGTGCAGGACCCGCAGCGGCGCCTTGGCCTTGCCGCCGCTGTCGCCGACCAGGCGGACGTCCGGGGCGAGCAGGGACATGAGCCCGTCCAGGTCGCCGTCGGCCGCGGCGGCGAGGAATCGTTCGGTCAGCTCGCGTCGCCGGCCGGGGTCGACGTCGTAGCGCGGCCGCCGTTCGTCGACGTGCCGGCGCGCCCGCCCGGCGAGTTGCCGTACCGCCGCCTCGCTGCGGTCGAGCAGGGCGGCGATCTCGGCGTACGGGTAACCGAACGCCTCCCGGAGTACGAAGACGGCCCGTTCCAGCGGCGACAGCGACTCCAGGACGACCAGCAGGGCGAGCGAGACGCTGTCGGCGAGCACGGCGTGGTCCGCGGCGTCCGGGGCGGCGTCGCCGAACTCGGTGAGATACGGCTCCGGCAGCCACGGCCCGACGTACGCCTCGCCGCGCGTCTGCGCCTGGCGCAGCCGGTCGATGGCCAGTCGGGTGGCGGTGCGCACCAGGTAGGCGCGCGGTTCGCGGACCTCCGCACGGTCGGCGCGGGACCAGCGCAGCCAGGCGTCCTGGACCACGTCCTCGGCGTCGGCCACGCGGCCGAGCATGCGATAGGCGACGCCCATGAGGAGGGGGCGGTGCTCTTCGAAGACATCGGTCGCGGTCTCGGCGGTCACCGCTCCATCCCATCCGACACGCGCCGGGGCTGTCCACCCGGAATCGGCCCGTCCGGCGCCGGTCCGGATCACAATGACCGCGGACCGCCGGAAGTCGGCGGCCGGCAACGGGAGGTGGCCGATGCGATACGCGGTGCTCGGCACGGGCGAGGTGGGCCGCACGCTGGGCGGCAGACTGGTGGAGCTGGGGCACGAGGTGACCCTGGGATCGCGCGTCAAGGACAACCCGGTGGCGCTGGAGTGGGCCACGGCCTCGGCGGAGCGGGCCCGTGCGGGCACCTTCGCGGAGGCGGCCGCCTCGGCCGAGGTGGTCATCAACGCGGTGGGCGGCCGGGTGGCGCTCGACGCCCTGCGGGCGGCCGGCGCCGAACACCTCGACGGCAAGGTCCTGGTGGACGTCTCCAATCCGCTGGCCTTCGAGGACGGCCAACCGCGGCTGGACCCGGTGGAGTCGGACAGCGTGGGCGAGCAGATCCAGCGGGCCTTTCCGCACGCGCGCGTGGTGAAGACGCTGAACACCGTCAACTGCCAGGTGATGGTGGATCCTGGCCGGGTCCCGGGTGCGCACCACCTGTTCGTGTGCGGTGAGGACGCCGGGGCCAAGGAGCAGGTGACGGCGCTGCTCGGAGAGTTCGGATGGCCGGCCGAGCGGGTGCTGGACCTGGGCGGGATCCGGGCCGCGCGGGCGACGGAGATGTATCTGCCGCTGTGGCTCACCATGATGCGGCAGTTGGGGACCGCGGACTTCAACATCGAGGTGCGCCGGGCGGATTGACCACCGCCGCAGCGCAGGGCGTACTCATACCAGGGGCTACCGGCCGGTAGTAATTGCTGACAAACTGTCTACGGCGTCCGTCAGCACCCAGCCGAGGAGCACCCCATGTCCGCCACCGTCGCCTTCAAGGTCCCCACTCCGCACGGCCCTAAGGACGTGACCGTGTCCTACGCGCGCGTGGGACACGGCGAGCCGCTGGTGCTGCTGCACGGGATCGGCCATCACCGGCAGGCCTGGGACCCGGTGGTGGACATCCTCGCCACCGAGCGCGACGTGATCGCCGTCGACCTGCCGGGCTTCGGCGCGTCCCCGGCCCTGCCGGCCGGCCTCGCCTACGACCTGCCCACCACCAACTCCGTGCTCGGCGCCCTGTTCGAGGCGCTGGAGCTGGACCGGCCGCACATCGCGGGCAACTCGCTGGGCGGCCTGCTCGCCCTGGAACTCGGCCGGGAGAAGCTCGTACGGTCCGTCACGACCCTCTCCCCGGCCGGGTTCTGGACGGAGGCCGAGCGCCGGTACGCCTTCGCGGTGCTGCTCGCCATGCGGGGCATCGCCCAACGGCTCCCGCTGCCCCTGGTGGAGCGACTGTCGCGCACCGCGGCCGGCCGTACCGCGCTGACGAGCACCATCTACGCGCGACCCGCGCGCCGCGCCCCGCAGGCCGTCGTCGCCGAGACGCTCGCGCTGGTGGGCGCCACCGGGTTCGACGCGACGCTGCGGGCGGGCAGTACCGTCCGGTTCACCGACGGCCTGCCGGGTCTGCCGGTCACGGTGGCCTGGGGCACCCAGGACCGGCTCCTCGTACGCCGTCAGGGTGTGCGCGCCAAGCAGCTGATCCCGCACGCCCGGCTGGTACGGCTGCCCGGCTGCGGCCACTGCCCGATGAACGACGACCCGGCCCTGGTCGCGCGGGTCATTCTGGACGGCAGCCGCTGAACGGGCGGCCGGCGGCGATTGCCTGGCTGCAGGCTGGACCGGGCTCGCCGAAGGGGGCCGGTTCCGGCCGTCGGTGGGGCGTCCTCGGTGCGGGCCGGCCAAGGCCGCCCGTGAGGCACCACGCTGTGGGACGGACCGTTGCCCGCCGGCGTCGAGCCGCCGGAGCGCAGGTGCTTGCCGCCGGCGGTCCGTTCAGTCGCCGCCGCATCGGCGACTGCACCCAGGGCTCGTTGTTCACTTCGGGTTTCCGCGCATGCCGCAGCGTCCCAGTAGGTGTGGCTCTGCACACTGGCCGGATCCCGCTCCTGGAGGCGCAGCCATGTCAGACCGTCCGCTCCCCGGCCGCCGCAGTGTTCTGCGCGGCTCCCTCGTCGCGTCGGCGGCCCTTACCCTGCCCGTGGGCCTCGGCGCGGCCCCGGCGTTCGCCCGCTCCGGGCGCCCCCAGGCGAGCTGGGGCGTGCAGGCGGGCGATGTCACCACCGACTCCGGTCTGGTGTGGGTGCGTTCGGACCGGGCGGCCCGGATGATCGTGGAGACCTCGGCCACCGAGTCGTTCCGCAACCCGCGCAGATGGCACGGTCCGCTGCTGGGCTCCGGCACGGACTTCACCGGCACCACCCGGCTGCACGGCCTGCCGCCCGGCGAGCAGATCCACTACCGCGTGCTGCTCGCCGACCCGGACGACCCGCGCCGCACGAGCGAGCCGGTCACCGGCACCTTCCGTACCGCGCCCGCCCGGCGCCGCCAGGGCGTGCGGTTCGTCTGGTCCGGCGACCTGGCCGGACAGGGCTGGGGCATCAACGAGTCCATCGGCGGTTACCGCATTTTCGACGCGATGGCGAAGGTCGACCCCGACTTCTTCCTGTGCAGCGGCGACAACATCTACGCCGACGGCCCCATCGCGGCGACCGCGACCCTGCCCGACGGCAGCGTCTACCGGAACGTCACCACCGAGGAGAAGTCGCACGTCGCGACCACCCTGGACGACTACCGGGGCAACTTCCGCTACAACCTGCTGGACTCGGCGCTGCGCCGGTTCAACGCCCAGGTGCCCAACATCATCCAGTGGGACGACCACGAGGTCCGCAACAACTGGTACCCGGGCGAGGTCATCGGCACCGGCACCCCCTATCCGGCGGGCACGAAGCTCGACGACCTGGCGCTGCGGTCCCGGCAGGCGTTCTCCGAGTACTTCCCGATCTCGACCATCAGCGAGCGCCCGGACGGCCGGATCTACCGGGTCGTCCACCACGGTCCGCTGCTCGACGTGTTCGTGCTCGACATGCGCACCTACCGCAACGCGAACTCCCCGGACAGCCAGACCACGGACCCGGTGGGCATTCTCGGCCGCGAGCAGCTGGAGTGGCTCAAGCGGGAGCTCGCCAAGTCCCGCGCGGTGTGGAAGGTGATCGCCAACGACATGCCGCTGGGGCTGGTCGTGCCCGACCCGGTCGAGGGCAAGCCGAACTTCGAGGCCGTCGCACAGGGCGACCCGGGCGCTCCGCTCGGCCGCGAGCTCCAGTTCGCCGAGCTGCTGCGGTTCATCAAGCACCGGCGGATCACCGGCACGGTGTGGCTGACGGCCGACGTGCACCACACCTCGGCACAGCACTACGACCCGTCCCGGGCCGCGTTCAAGGACTTCGAGCCGTTCTGGGAGTTCGTCTCCGGCCCGCTCAACGCCGGCGCCTTCCCGGCCAACGCGCTGGACGGCACGTTCGGCCCGGACCGGGTGTTCGTCAAGGCGCCCACCGCCTCCAATGTGTCCCCGGCCCAGGGCTACCAGTTCTTCGGCGAGGTCGACATCGACGGCGGCAGCGGTGAGCTGACGGTCCGGCTGCGCGAGTACGACGGCACCGTGCTGTTCACGCAGACTCTCCAGCCGGGCCGGGTCGGCCAGTAGACACCGGCCGGCCCGCCGGTCACGTACCCTTCGTCCGTGCCGCGCACCGGCGTCATCCCACGGGGCGCGGCACGGTCAACTCCTCTGCAGTACGGGCGTTTTCGCAGGTCGGGCCGATTGTCAGTGGTCGCCTCTACGGTTTTCGTATGACGCGAGCACTGGACGACGACAACACCACGATCTGGGGCCGAGAGGCACGGAGCCGACAGGCCGTAAAATATGCAACAAAACGGACGGAGCATGCTTTACCCATCGGTCACAATCAGTTCGTGATCACGCAACACCCTTCCTTCACAGTGGCTGCATGACTCCAGACATGTCTGATGTGACCCGGACGAAGCACGGACGCCCCGTGCACCACTGGCGGCGGGACGTCGTCGAGCTCGCCGCGCTGTTCACGGCCGTGGCTGTGGCCGACGGGGTGGCGAACCTGGTCGGGCACGGCCCCGGCGGCCCGGCCCTGCTGGTGATCTCGGCGCTCGTGCTGGCCTCGACGGCAGGTTTCCACACCTGGTGGGCACGGCGCCACGGACACGCACCGCCGACCGGCGATACCGGCGCCCGGCCGACCGCCGATACGCGGTCGGCCGGGCCGTCCGGGCAGCCGGGCGACGACACGGACGCCGTGGCCGACACCAGTGCGCTGTGGCGGATGCGGACCACGGTGAAGGACGAGCCGGGCTCGCTGGCGTCGCTGTGCACGGCACTGGCCGAGCGGCGCATCGACATCCTGAGCCTCCAGACGCACCCGCTCGCCGACGGCACGGTGGACGAGTTCCTGCTGCGGGCACCGGGCACGCTGGAGGCGGCCGGGATCACCCGGGCGGTCTCGCAGGCCGGCGGGGAGTCCACCTGGATCGAGCGGGCCGATGCCCACGACCTGGTCGACGCCCCCACCCGAGTGCTCGGGCTGGCCGCGCGCACCGCGCTGGACGCGGCCGAACTGCCGCTGGCACTGCGCCAGTTGCTCGGCCGGTGCACGATCCGCTCGCTGCCCGGGACACCGGTCGGCGGGGGGCGCGGCCCCGAGCCGGTGCCGGTGGAGGGCGTGCTGGAGGACACCGTGATGCGGCTGCCGGCGCCGGAGGGCGGGGTGCTCACCGTCGAGCGGCCGTATCTGCCGTTCACACCCACCGAGTTCGCCCGTGCCCGGGCGCTGGTGGACCTCGACAACCGGCTCGGTCCGCGGATCCCGCGCGGCAAGGACGTGCTGACACTGCCCGAGGGCAGCGACATCACCGTCCGTCGGGCGGACACCGGAGACCTGGCCGCGGCGAAGGCGATGCACGAGCGTTGCTCGCCCCGTACCCTCGGCATGCGCTACCACGGCCCGGTCGGCGACGCGGACCGCTATCTGAACCACCTGCTCAGCCCCCGTTTCGGCCGGACGCTGGCCGCGCAGACCACCTCCGGTCGCATCGTCGGCCTCGGGCATCTGCTGTGGGACGGCGACGAGACCGAGGTCGCGCTGCTGATCGAGGACGACTGGCAGCAGCGCGGCATCGGCGCTGAACTGCTCGGCCGGCTGGTGGCGATGGCTGTGGAGGCCGGCTGCGAGAGCGTGTACGCAGTGACACAGGCGTCCAACACCGGCATGGTCGCCGCGATGCGCGGCCTCGAGTTGCCCCTGGACTACCAGATCGAGGAGGGCACGCTCGTCATCACCGCCCGACTGGCCACCACACCGGCCGCCGCCCGGCCGCCGTACGGCACCGGCCTCCACCACCTCGGCAACCCGGCCCGGCGCGACTGAAACGCCACGCGGCCCGACCGGCCGTCGTCTGCACCCCTGCCCCGGCGTGGGAAGGCGGGCCGGCGCCGGGAAGCCGGGCCGGGACCGGCAGCCCGGACTGAGGCCGCCGGCCCGGCTGGGATCGCCCGCCCGGGCGGGAACCGACAGCCCAGGCCGGGGACAGGCACGCCGAGGCGAGGCCGACAGCCCGGGACGAGGCCGGCAGCCCCGGGCGGGAACCGACAGCCCAGGCCGGAGACTGGCACACCGGGACGGGGCCGGCAGCCCGGGCGAAACCGAAGACCCCGGGCGGGAACGTGCAGCCTGAGCCGATGCGAAAGCCGGGCTGAGGGGGCAGCCCGGGGTGGGGCCCGCCGCCCGGGGTCGAGTCAGCCGCCGGTGTCGGCCGTCGGAGCCGGACTCAGCCCCGAGGCCGACGACCAGGGCCCGGGCGACGACCAGGACCGGGCCGGCGGTCAGGTCCGGGAGCTGCGGCATGAGGCGGGATCTGCTGCCGGGGCCGACCGTCGGGCCGGGCCGGCGGCAGGGCCCGGCATCTGCGGCAGGAGGCGGGACCTGCGGCCGGGGCCGACCGTCGGGGCCGCACTCAGAGCCGAGGCCGACAACCAGGCCGGACCGGCGGCCCAGCCCAGAATCGGCGGCCCGGAGCGGGATCTGCGGCCGGAGCCGGAATCTGCCGACCGGGCCGGGAATCGGCGGCCGGAACGCCGGGCGCTGCTAGAGACGGCCGCGCCATGAATCCGCCGCAACGGGGCTCAGCCACAACGGCGGTGTCCGGCGGTGCCCCACTTACCCCGACTCACCCCCGTCCCCTCGCCTCACCCCCGGTCACCGTCACCCACCCGCACCCACCACCGGCCGCAACCGCTCAGCGCACCGCCTCCCGCAGTGGCACCAGCGTGCGGACGGGCTCCCCCAACGCCTGGTCGAGGTCGGACCAGAGATCGTCCACGTCCTCCAGCCCCACGGACAACCGCAGCAGCCGGTCGCTCACCCCCGCACCGCGCCGGTCGTCGGCGTCGACGATGCGGTGGCTGATGGAAGCGGGGTGCTGGATGAGCGTGTCGACGCTGCCGAGGCTCACCGCCGGGGTGACGAGCCGGACCCGGGAGATGACCTCGTGCGGATCTCCGTGCACCTCGAAGGCGATCATCGCGCCGCCGATGCGCGGATAGTGGACGCGGCTCACGCGCGGGTCGGCGGCGAGCCGGCCGGCCAGTTCGGCGGCGTTCGCGGACGCGGCCCGCACCCGGACCGGGAGCGTGGACAGTCCCCTCAGCAGCAGATAGCCGGCCAGCGGATGCAGGACGCCACCGGTGGCGAACCGTATCTGCCGTAGCCGCCCGGCGAACTCCTCGTCGCAGGCGACCACTCCGGCCAGCACATCGCCGTGCCCGCCGAGGTACTTGGTGGCGCTGTGCAGCACCAGGCGGGCGCCGTGCTCGGCCGGGCGTTGCAGCACGGGCGTGGCGAAGGTGTTGTCGGCGAGCAGCGGGACCGAACCACAGGCGTGCGCGACGGCCCGCAGGTCGAGCTCGGCGAGGGTCGGGTTCGCCGGGGACTCCACCATCACCAGGCCGGTGTCCGGGCGCAGCGCGTCGGCGATGCCGGCCGGGTCGGTCCAGGTGACCTCGGTGCCGAGCAGCCCGGCGGTGAGCAGATGGTCGCTGCAGCCGTACAGGGGTCGTACCGCCACCACATGGCGGAGGCCCATGGCCGAACGGGCCAGCAGGACCGCGCTGAGCGCCGCCATCCCGCTGGCGAAGGCGACAGCGGACTCGGTGCCCTCCAGTCGGGCGAGGGCGGTCTCGAAGCGGGCGACGGTCGGGTTGCCGAGCCGGCCGTAGACGGGCGGTCCCACCGGGTCGGCGCCGTCGGTGGCGAAGGCGTCGATGCGGGCGGCCTCACCACGGCTGTCGTACGAGGGATAGGTGGTCGACAGGTCGATCGGCGGGGCGTGCAGGCCCTGGCGGGCGAGATCGTCGCGGCCGGCGTGCACGGCTTCCGTGGCCAGGGCTCTATATGCGGTGCGTACGCCGTCGTAGGCACCGGTGCTCGCTGTGTCCATGCGCGGAAGAGTGAACAGTGAACGGTTCACCGGATTCGAACACCGTGCTACGTTCGGCCCATGGCCGAATCTGTCGTACTGGATCCGGTGGATCTCCATCTGCTGCGGCTGCTGCAGAACGACGCCCGGACCACCTACCGTGATCTGGCCACGCAGGTGGGCGTGGCGCCGTCGACCTGTCTTGACCGGGTGACCCGGCTGCGGCGCTCGGGCGTGATCCTGGGCCACGAGCTGCGACTGGATCCGGCCAAACTGGGGCGCGGGCTGCAGGCGCTGCTGTCGGTACAGGTACGGCCGCACCGGAGGGAGCTGGTCGGGCCCTTCGTGGAGCGGATCCGGGCACTGCCCGAGGCGCGGACGGTGTTCCATCTGACCGGCCCGGACGACTATCTGGTGCATGTGGCCGTCGCGGACATGGCCGACCTGCAGCGGCTGGTGCTCGACGAGTTCACCGCGCGGCGCGAGGTGGCCCGGGTGGAGACCCGGTTGATCTTCCAGCAGTGGGAGTGCGGGCCGCTGCTGCCGCCCGACCACGCCCAGAGCTGAATCCCCCCATACGTGGGTGACGGGGTGATCCTTCTCGTACGAGGATGGGCACATGTCTGAGACCAAGAGCCCGCTGCCCCGTCAGGTGGCAGACGCGTACGTGGACGACCTCATCGCCCTCGACCCGGTCACCGGTACCTATCTCGGTGTGAAGGAGAGTTCGAGCCGCCTGCCCGACTACTCGCCCGCGGGCCAGGCGGCCCTCGCGGAGCTGGCGCGGACCACGCTCGCGAAGCTGGACGAGGCGGAGCGGC
Source organism: Streptomyces barringtoniae (assembly GCF_020819595.1). Taxonomy (GTDB): domain Bacteria; phylum Actinomycetota; class Actinomycetes; order Streptomycetales; family Streptomycetaceae; genus Streptomyces; species Streptomyces barringtoniae. The sequence continues at coordinate 118,020 of NZ_JAJHNP010000002.1, read as the reverse complement.
AGCCGGGGGCGGACAGTGACGCGGAGCGGCGCTGCGGGCGGCTGCTGCGGGAGCGGCTGACCGCCGAACTCGCCGTGCACGAGGCGGACGAGCACCTGCGCGCGGTCGGCAACATGGCCACGCCGGGCCACTCGGTGCGGGACATCTTCACGGTCACGCCGTCGCAGACGGACGAGGACTGGTCGGCGATCGCCGAGCGGCTGCGCGCCGTGCCGGGAGCGCTCGCGGGCTACCGTGAGTCGCTGCAACTCGGCCTGGACCGCAAGCTGTTCGCGGCGCCGCGGCCGACGGCGACGTACATCGAGCAGCTCTCCGAGTGGACGAACACGGACGGCAAGGGCCGCGGCTGGTACGAGGACTTCGTCGCCGCCGGGCCCCAGGCGCTGCGCGCGGAATTGGACGAGGCGGCCCGCGCGGCGACCGATGCCCTGGTGGAGCTGCGGGACTGGCTGCGGGACGTGTACGCGCCGGCGATCGAGGGCGCCCCGAACACGGTGGGCCGCGAGCGGTACGCACGCTGGTCCCGCTACTTCAACGGCACCGATCTGGACCTGGACGAGGCGTACGCGTACGGCTGGTCGGAGTTCCACCGGATCTTCGGCGAGATGCAGCAGGAGGCGGAGAAGATCCTGCCCGGCGCCGAGACCCCGTGGGTGGCGCTCGCGCACCTCGACGAGCACGGCAGGCACATCGAGGGTGTGGAGGAGGTGCGGGAGTGGCTGCAGGGCCTGATGGACAAGGCCATCGAGGACCTGGACGGCACGCACTTCGAACTCGCCGAGCGGGTGCGGAAGGTGGAGTCGCGCATCGCCCCGCCCGGCGGTGCGGCGGCCCCCTACTACACGGCCCCGTCGGAGGACTTCTCCCGCCCCGGCCGCACCTGGCTGCCCACCATGGGGCAGACCCGCTTCCCGGTCTACGACCTGGTCTCGACCTGGTACCACGAGGGGGTGCCCGGGCATCACCTCCAGCTCGCGCAGTGGGCGCACGTGGCGGAGAACCTCTCCCGCTACCAGGCGACGATCGGCGGGGTCAGCGCCAACGCCGAGGGCTGGGCGCTGTACGCGGAGCGGCTGATGGACGAGCTGGGCTACCTCACCGATCCCGAGGAGCGGCTCGGCTACCTGGACGCGCAGATGATGCGGGCGGCCCGGGTGATCGTGGACATCGGTATGCACCTCGAGCTGGAGATCCCCGCCGACTCGCCGTTCCACCCCGGTGAGCGGTGGACGCCGGAGCTGGCGCAGGAGTTCTTCGGTGCGCACAGCAGCCGGCCGGCGGACTTCGTGGAGAGCGAGCTGACCCGGTACCTGACGATTCCGGGTCAGGCGATCGGCTACAAGCTCGGTGAGCGGGCGTGGCTGCTGGGCCGGGAGAAGGCGCGCGAGCGGCACGGCGACGCGTTCGACCTGAAGGCCTGGCACATGGCGGCGCTGTCGCAGGGTTCGCTGGGCCTGGACGTCCTCGTGGACGAGCTGGCCCGGCTCTGACGCCCGGCGTCAGCGCCGGAAGCCGCCTTCCGAGTTGATGACCTCCCCGGTGATCCAGCCGGCCTCGTCTGTGGCCAGCCACGCGATGAGGCGGGCCGGATCGTCGGGGAGGCCCCAGCGTCCACCGGGAAAACGGGCGGCGACGGCGGCATGGCCCTCGCCGGTGGCGTAACCGGTGTCCACCGGGCCGGGGTTGACGGCGTTCACCGTGATGCCCTGCTCGGCGAGCGTGCCGGCCAGAGAGCGGGTGATCGAGGCGAGGGCGCCCTTCTGGAGGGCGTAGGCGATCTCGCCGGGCATGCCGCCGCCGAGATCCTGTCCGGAGGTCATCAACACCACCCGCCCGCCGGGAGTCTCCCCGGGCAGCCGGGCACGCGAGCGGGCGTAGGCCTGGACGAGCAGCAGGACCGAGCGGGTGTCGACGGCCCAGTGCGCGTCGAGCATCGCGGCGTCGATCTCCTCCAGGGTGCCGTCCGAGCCGCTGAGGGCGTGGTTGGCGACGAGGATGTCCAGGCGCCCGAACTCCTCGCCGACCGTGTCGATCAGCCGGGCCGGTTCCGCCGGGTCGGCCAGATCGCCGGGTCCGGAGCCGACGCGGGCCCCTGGGTCTGCGAGCACGTTGCGCACGGAGCCGACGACGGCCTCGGGGCTGTCGGCACCCCACGGCATGGCGGCATCGTGCGGCACATGGTGATGCAGATACACACTCGCCCCGTACGCCGCCAACCGCCGCGCCACAGCATGCCCGATCCCGGCCCGCCGACTCGCCCCGGTGACAAGCGCGGTACGCCCGCGCAGGGGCAACGGGTCGCGCCGCAGGTCTTCCGGGACGGGGAACTTGTTCGCAGGCACGGCGGATCACCCTAGGGGGCGGCGGGATCGCGGCGCGAGCGAATTGGGCGCGGGGGCGGTGGCGGGGCGAGGGCGTTGGGGCCGGGGGCTGGGCCGTTGGGGGCAGAGGCGTTCGGGGATTGGGGGCAGAGGGCTGGGGCGTTGAGAGCACAGGGTCGGGCCGTTGAGCAGGTCCGGGCGTTGCGGGCAGGGCGTGGTGCAAGCGGATCCGAGGCTGTTTCGGGTCCGATTGTGCTGGAGCCGGATCCAGACCCGCCCGCCGAGGCCCCCTGCGGGAAGCGCCGGGCCGGCACGGGCCGCACCGCCCACCGGGCCGGAACCAGGCCAGACCGCTGGGCTGGAACCCAGGCCAAACCGCTGGGCCGGAACCAGGCCAGACCGCTCCGCCCACTGGACCCGCCGCGGGGCGCGGTGGTCGTCGTCATGGCCCGTCCCGTCGGAGCGTCGGTCGATCGGCCGTCCGGGTGTCCCCGGTGGCGCGAGCGGTGCCGGGGCGGCTTGCTGGTGCGGGAGGCGGTGTGGAGGAGGCGGGACGGGATGCGGCAGAAGGGGCAGCGGGTGCTGGAGACGCCGCGGGCCGCCGGGCTCGCGGGAGTCGCGTTCGCGCTGCTGTTCACCGCGGCGATCGTCCTGATCCGGCTGGGCATTCCCCAAGGGGCCGAGGCGGTCACCGCGCGGGGATTCACGGACTCCGCGCGCCGTGACACCGTGCGTGCGGCCCTCGCGCTCGTGCCGTTCGCCGGGATCTTCTTCCTGTGGTTCATCGGCGTCGTACGGGCACACCTCGGTGCGGGCGAGGACAAGTTCCTCACCACCGTCCTCATCGGCAGCGGACTGGTCTTCACCGCCACGCTGTTCGGCGCCGCGGCCGCGGCGAGCGCCGTTCTCGCCGTCGCCCACCCCACCGGCACGGCGCCGGCGCCGGCCTATTGGGACTTCGGCCGTCATCTCGCGTACACGCTGTTGACGGAGTACGCCATGCGGATGGCGGCCGTCTTCGTCTCCTCCCTGTCGGTGATCGGCCTCCGCCTGGGTGTCCTGCCGCGCCCGCTGACGATCCTGGGCTTCCTGACCGCCCTCGTCCTCCTCTTCGTGGCGTCCGACGTGCCCTGGTCGGAACTCGTCTTCCCCGCCTGGTCGCTGCTGATCAGCGTGTACATCCTCCTGGTGGGCGATCGTGCCCGAGGCCGTACCGCGGCGGACGCGTGACGGACGCGAGTGAGGATCCATGAGCTCGAATGGGCATTCCCGACGCGCGAGGCGGCCGTATCGCCCTCAAGCTTGCACATGGGACATGACCGCCGTCCGGGCGTGCCGCGCGACTCGGCCGGCGCCGACGGACCTGGCCATCGGAAGGCGGAGCGCCGATGCGGCTCGTCGTCGATCTCAACAAATGTCAGGGCTACGCCCAGTGCGCGTTCCTCGCGCCCGACGTCTTCGCCATGCACGGCGACGAGGCCCTGATCTACAACCCGCACGCCCCCGAGGAACAGCGGGAACGGCTGGCGCGCGCCGTCGCCGCCTGCCCGGTGCAGGCGATCACCGCGGACGGGCTGGACGACAGGGGAGACAAGAGAGACACAGGAAACGCAGGAGCGACCGGAGACGTTCAGGAGGCGTCGGATGGTCGCTGACTACGTCGACTGGCTCAGGCGCGAAGGCCGGATCGTGATCGTCGGCGCCTCGCTGGCGGGCCTGCGGGCCGCCGAGACCCTGCGCGCCGAGGGCTTCGCCGGCGAACTGACCCTGATCGGCGACGAGCCGTACGAGCCGTACGACCGGCCGCCGCTGTCCAAGTCGGTCCTGCTGGGCAAGGCCTCCCCGCACCGCACCGAGCTGCCGCACCGCCGGGAGATCGACGCCAAGTGGCGGCTCGGTGTCCCGGCGACCGGACTGGACCTGTCGGCCAAGCGGGTCCGGCTGGCCGACGGGGACGAGGTGGAGTACGACCGGCTGCTCATCGCGACCGGCGTCCGCGCGCGGCCCTGGCCGAAGGAGGAGGAGGCCCGTCTCGACGGCGTCTGCCTGCTGCGGACCCGGGACGACGCGGCCGATCTGTACCAGCGGCTGAAGGCCGGGCCGCGCAGGGTGTTCGTGATCGGCGCCGGATTCGCCGGTTCGGAGGTCGCGTCGGCCTGCCGCGAGACGGGCATCCCCGTCACCGTGGCGGAGCGCGCGGGAGCCCCGCTGGTGGGTGCGCTGGGCGGGGTGATCGGCGCGGTCGCGGCCGACCTGCAGACCGAGAACGGCGTGGATCTGCGCACCGGGGTCACGGTGACGTCGTTGGAGGGCGACTCGGTCGGCCGGGTACGGGCCGTCCATCTGTCCGACGAGAGCGTCGTCGAGGCGGACGTGGTCGTGGTTTCGCTGGGCTCGGTGCGCAACACCGACTGGCTGGCCGGGTCGGGGCTGGGCGCCGGGCCCCGGGGCATCGCCTGTGACGCGGGCTGCCGTGCCTTCGACTTCCGGGGCATCGTCACCGACGACGTCTTCGTGGCGGGTGACGTCGCGCGCTCCCCGCACGCGCTGTTCGGCTACCAGTTCCTTTCGCTGGAGCACTGGGGCAACGCCGTCGCCCAGGCGGAGACGGCCGCGCACAACATGATCTGCCACGGCGCCGACCGGCGCCCGCACCTGTGGATGCCCGCCTTCTGGTCGTCGATGTTCGGCGTGAACATCAAGTCGGTCGGTGTGCCGTCCATGGGCGACCAGCTCATGATCACGCAGGGTTCGCTCGCCGAACGCCGGTTCGTCGGCGTGTACGGCCACCAGGGCCGCGTCATCGCAGCCGTGACCTTCGACAACACCCGCTGGCTGGAGTTCTACGCACGGCAGATCGAGCGGGGCGCGCCGTTCCCGGTGGAGTACCCGACGGTGGACCGCCGTCCCGAGGGCCGGCAGCCGGTGGCGGCCGACTTCCCCGACCCCTCGCTGCCCACCCACGGCCCCACCGTCACCCTCAGCGGCTACTCACCGGCCGACCAGCAACTGGTCTTCCACCCCGCCCGCCACTGACCGCCGACCGGCGCCGATGCTCCAAGGACTTGTCATGACGCAGGCCTCGCTGTTCCGTCGCATCACCGACTTCGCCAACCGCGCCGACCCGTATCCGCTGTACGAGGAGCTCCGCAAGACCCCGGTACTGTGCGAGGAGGAGGGCGGCCCGTACGTCATCAGCTCGTACTGGGACATCGAGGCGCTGCTCCACGATCCGCGGATCAGCTCCGACGCCGCCAATCTGGCCGCCGCCGGGGACGACGCGCTGTCCGGGCCAGAGGCGACGGGGCTGCCTCCGAGCTTCATCCGGCTCGACCCGCCGGAGCACGACCGGCTGCGGAGGATCGCCAACAGCTCCTTCGGGCCACCGCACAGGCCGCGCCGGATCGAGAACATGCGGGGCGAGCTGGGTGAGATCGTCACCGGCCTCATCGACGGGTTCGGGGACGCGCGGCAGATCGACCTGGTCGACCAGTTCGCGTACCCCTTCCCGGTGACCGTGATCTGCCGGCTGCTCGGCGTGCCGCGCGAGGACGAGCCCCGCTTCCGTGCCTGGGTCGACCCGATCGTCGCCGGCCTGGACCCCGACACCCGCACGAGCGCCGAGTCCGAGCGGACCGCGCAGGAGGCACGGTTGCAGCTCGGCATGTACCTGAACGGGCTGGTGGAGCAGCGGGCGAAGGAACCTCGCGACGACATGCTCTCCGACCTGGTCAACAGTCACGGTCCGGACGGCGCCATGACGACCATGGAAGTACTCACCACCGCGGTGCTGCTCCTCATCGCGGGCCACGAGACGACGGTCAACCTCATCACCAACGGCATGCTCACGCTGCTGCGCCACCCGGAGGTCCTGGAGCGGCTGCGCAACGATCCGGGTCTGTCGGTGCGGATCGTGGAGGAGCTGCTGCGCTACGAGCCGCCGGTGCAGATCGTGCCGCAGCGCACCTGTATCGCCGACATCGAGCTGCGCGGGGTCACCATCCCCAAGGGCTCGCACATCTGGCTGATGCTGGCCGCGGGCAACCGCGACCCCGAGCGGTTCAAGGACCCCGAGCGCTTCGACCCGGACCGCGAGGACATCCAGCACCTCGGTTTCGGCAGCGGCATCCACAGCTGCTTCGGCGCCCCGCTGGCCCGGGTGGAGGCGCAGATCGCCCTGTCCGAGCTGGCCCGGCGGCTGGAGGATCCCCGCCTGGTCGAGGACCCGCCACCGTACCGGCAGAACGCGGTGCTGCGCGGGCCCCGGCATCTGAACATCGCCTTCGAAGGCCTGCGTTGAGGCTCGGTCAGGGCGCGACAGGCCTGAGCTGGACCAGCCCGACCCAGGTCTCCGGCCCCGGCTGCACGTACGCGGAGCGCACCGCGTAAGTGCCCGCCTCCAGCGGCACCCGGAGGTGTTCGGTACGGCCGGCCTTGTCGCCCGGCCAGGCCGAGTCGAACAGCAGCACCGGGCCGGGCACCCGCCAGTGCACCTCGCTCCCCCACACCGCCGCGTCCAGGGCGGCGGGCACCCCGGCGAGGAGTTCCGCCTCGGAGTCGGCGGCGGACCACCGTACGAAGGTGGCGTGGTCCGGCAGGTACGAGGTGGAGGCGGGTTCGTCGCCGAACACCAGGGCCGCGCTGTCGCCGACGGGCAGCAGCCCGATGTGGCCGTCGACCTCGCACGCCCGGTCGTAGTCGGTGTCGAGCTCCTCGCTGTCGGCGCCGGCCCAGAACGGCAGCACCGTCTCCGGGACCGCTATCAAGGGGCCGCCACCCGATTCCACCCACTCCAGCGCGCCTGGATCCGCGTATCGAGCCATGGGCAGAGAACCTACACGGGCACGGGTCAGCAGCCGCACTCGCCTTCGACGGGTGCGGTCAGCCGGTCGGCCTCGCGCTGTTCACGCCCCTGCCATGTCTCGTAGGCGAAGCCCTCGCGCGCCCAGTACTCGAAGCCGCCGAGCATCTCCTTGACCCGGTAGCCGAGTTCGGCGAGGGCGAGGGCTGCGCGGGTGGCGCCGTTGCAGCCGGGGCCCCAGCAGTACGTCACCACCGGCACGGACTTGTCCAGCAGCTGCTCGGCCTGTTCGGGGATGAGCGCAGTGGGCAGGTGGACGGCGCCGGGGACGTGGCCCTGGTCCCAGGATTCGGTCGAGCGGGAGTCCACGACGACGAAGCCGGGGTCGCCGCCGGCCGCGAGCGCGGCGGCCACGTCGGAGACGTCGGCGTGGAAGGCCAGGCTCGCGCGGAAATGGGCGGCCGCCTCGGCGGGGGCGGCGGGGGCGACGCGCAGGACGGGGTTCCCGGAGGTCCGAGTGGTCTTGGTGATCATGACTGGAAATCTACGGCCCCGGACCCGCTCCCTGAAGTGGGAATCCACGGCACCTCCCTTGTCTCCACCGGGATTTCCCTGCTATCCATCCGGGATGACCGTGTATTCCCCGGACGCCACCGACTGGCGCATTCTCGAGGTCCTCCAGCGGGAGGGACGGGCCAGCTACGCCGAGCTGGCGCGGGCCGTCTCCATGTCGCCGAGTGCCGTCACCGAACGGGTCCGCCGGCTGGAGGAGGCGGGCGTGATCCAGGGGTACGCGGCGGTCGTCGACCCCGAGCGGCTCGGACTGCCGATCCTGGCGTTCGTACGGCTGCGCTACCCGAACGGCAACTACAAGCCGTTCCACGACCTGGTGGCCGCGACGCCCGAGCTCCTGGAGGCGCACCATGTGACGGGCGACGACTGCTTCGTCATCAAGGTCGCCGCCCGCTCCATGGCACACCTGGAGGAGATCTCCGGGAAGATCGGCGCCCTGGGCTCGGTGACCACCAGCGTCGTGTACTCCTCCCCGCTTCCCCGGCGCGCCCTGGGCCGCTGACCCGGTCCAGCGGGGGTTCATGCCCCGTCAGACACCCCGCTGCCGCAGCACCGACCCCGACCTGCCCTTGACGACCTCCAGCTGGGCGTGGATGCGGCGGCGCAGGTCGGGCACGTGGCTGACGATGCCGACGCTGCGGTCGCGTTCGCGCAGGGAGTCGAGGACGTCGAGGACCTCGTCCAGGGTCTGGTCGTCGAGGCTGCCGAAGCCCTCGTCGATGAACAGCGTGTCGAGGCGGACGCCGCCGGCCTCGTCGGTGACGACGTCCGCGAGGCCGAGGGCGAGGGCGAGGGAGGCGAAGAAGGTCTCGCCGCCGGAGAGTGTGGCGGTGTCGCGTTCGCGTCCGGTCCAGGCGTCGACCACGTGCAGCCCGAGCCCGCTGCGGCCGCGCCCGGTGCGGTCGTCGGAGTGGACGAGGGTGTAGCGGCCCGACGACATGCGCTGCAGCCGGGCGGTCGCGGCGGCGGCGACCTGCTCCAGGCGGGCCGCGAGCACATACGACTCCAGGCGCATCTTGCGTTCGTTGTCGGCGGAGGTGCCCGCGCTGAGGGCGGCGAGGCGGGCGATCCGGTCGTACTCCTCGCGGAGCGGGGCGAGCCTGCGTACGGCCTCGGTGGCGCGCGCGGAGAGGCGGTCCAGCTCGGCGCAGGAGCGGGCCGCCGCGTCGCGCGCGGACGCCGCCTCGCGCAGCCGGTGTTCGGCCGTGGCGGCCGCGCGCTCGGCCGTGGCCGGGTCGGCGGGCGGGTGCTGGGCGGCGGCCGCGGTGTCGGCCTCCGCCAGCACCGCGCGTACGGCGGCCTCCTCGGCCTGCCAGGCGTCGAGGCGGTGCTGCAGCTCGCGGTGGGCCGCGGCGTCCAGGAGGGCGGCGGCCGCGGCCTGCGGGGTGTCGAAACCGGCCCGGTAGGCGGCGTCGGCGAGGCGGGCGTCGGCGTCCTTCAGGCGCTGGGCGGCGTCCTCGGCGGCGCGTACCGCGTCGGCGGCGTCGGTGAGCAGCGCCGCCTGCCGCTCCAGCTGCGCGGCACGCGCGGCCACGCTGCCGGAGCCGCCGCGTGCCTTGGTCAACTCGGCTTCCAGCTCTTCCTGTTCGCGTTCCAGGGTCTCGCGGCGGGTGAGCCGGGAGGCGGCCCGTACGGCGGCCTGCTGGCGGTCGGCGAGGCGCCGCTCGCGTTCGTGTTCGGCGCGCCGCAGCTCCTCGTGGGCGGCGTGCAGCGCCGAGGCGTCGCGGCGGGCGCGGGCGTACTCCTGCTCCAACTCGGCGGCATGCGCTTCGAGTTGGGCGGTGGGTGCGTCGCCGGCCTCGGCGGTGGCGGCGGCCAGGGCCTCCCGGACCACACCGAGTCGCCGCCCGTCCTCGGTGTGCTGCTCCTCTGCACGCTGGAAGGCGGCGAGGGCCCGGTCCTCGGTCTCGCGGTCGACGTGTCCGGCGACCTTGCGGGCCGGCGCCGGGTGTTCGGTGGCTCCGCAGACGGCGCAGGGCTCACCGTCCGTGAGGTGGGCGGCCAGTTCGGCGGCGATGCCGTTCAGGCGCTGTTCCTTGAGGTCCAGCCAGTGGGCGCGGGCGTCGAGGGCGCGTTGCTCGGAGGCGAGTGCCTGCTGGCGTGCCTGCTCCAGGTCCGCGGCCAGCTGGTCGCGGGTGCGGGCCGCTTCGAGGCGCCCGCGCATCGGTTCCCGCTGGACGGCGAGCTGTTCGGCGCGGGTGGCAGCCTCCTGCGCGGAGTCGACACGGGACTGCAGCGCCGCACGGGTGGCGTCCCACTCGGCGAGCCATGCCTCGGCCTCGCGCAGCACGTCCTCGTCGGCGCGCTCCTGGCGGTCGAGCCCGGACCGCTCCTCGGCCAGCCCGGCGAGTCGCCGCTCGGCGCGCCGGGCCGCGTCCAGGCCGCCCAGTTCCTCGGCCGCCCGGCGCGCGGCGGCGGCGAGTCCGGCCGCCCCTGCGTCGGCGTAGGAGCCGGGGAGCATGCCACGCGCGCGTGCCTCGGCCGCGGCCGCCCTGCGGTGCTCCTCCTCGGCCGCCTCCCGCAGCTCCAGGGCGGGCGCGACCGCCTCCGCCTTGCGGGACCGCTCCATGCGCCGCTGGGCCTCGTGATGGGCGCCGGCCCGCTCCTGCAGCCGCTCGGCGCGCCGCTGAGCCTCGGCGAACCGGCTCTGCAGGCGGGCGAGTTCGCGTACGTCGTCCAGGGCGCGCCGGGTCGCGGCGTGGGCGGATTCGGCGGCGGCGAGCCGGCAGTGGGCGACGGTGAGGCGTTCGCGGGCGGTGGCGCGGGCGACGGCGGCGGCACCGAGGACGGCGTCGGCCAGGCCCGGGTCACCGGGGGCCAGCTCGGGCAGCTCCATGGCCTCGCCCGCCTCCTGCTGCATGCGGTGGGCGTCGGCGAGCAGCGTCGCGTCGCCCTCACGCACGCGTGCCTCGGTGGCCCGGCGGCGCTCGGCGAGGCGCTTCTCGACGTCGGCGAAGCGCTGGGTGTCGAAGAGGCGGCCCAGCAGCCGCCCACGGGCCTCCGCGTCGGCGCGCAGGAAGCGGGCGAAGTCGCCCTGGGGCAGCAGCACGACCTGGCAGAACTGCTCGCGGCTCATGCCGAGAAGCTGGGTGATCTCCTCGCCGATCTCCTGGTGGGAGCGGCTGCGGTCCTTCCAGGTGCCGGTGGTGGCGTCGTACTCGCGCAGCCAGGTCTGGGCCTTGTCGACGGTCGTGCCCGTGCCGCGCAGTTTGGTCCGCTCCCAGGGCGGCTGCCGGGTGATCTCGAGGCGGCGTCCGGCGACGGTGAGGTCCAGGCGGACCTCGGTACGGGTGCCCGGCTCGGCGTGGTCGCTGCGCAGGTTCATGCCCTGGCCGTTCTGCCGGGCGCCGGGGACGGAGCCGTACAGGGCGTAGCAGACGGCGTCCAGGACGGAGGTCTTGCCGGCGCCGGTGGGGCCGTGCAGCAGGAAGAGCCCGGCGGTGGACAGGGCGTCGAAGTCGACGCTCTGGGAGCCGCCGAAGGGCCCGAAGGCGGTGATGTCGATCCGGTGCAGCCTCATCGGGCCACCTCCCGCACGGCGGCGTCGGCGCGCACGGCGTCGAAGGCCTCGCGCAGCACGGCCGCCTCCCGTTCGTCCGGCCCGGCGCCGCGCACATGGGCGACGAAGTCCTCTGCGATCTGCTGGTCGCTGCGGCCCGCGAGGCGCCGGGCGTACGAGACCTGGGGGTCGTCGGGGGCGCGCTCGGGGGCGAAGACGAGGCTGAGGGTGTGCGGGAAGCGCTCGGTGAGGCGGGCCATGGGTTCGGCGGGGCGGACCGCGTCGGTGAGGGTGGCCTCGACCCAGGCGTCCTCGTGGCCCGCCAGCGCCGGGTCGGCGAGGAGGTCGTCCAACCTGCCCTTGATACGGGCCAGCGGCCGCGGCACCGGGCAGTCGACGCGCTCGGCGTGGACGCGGCCGTCGCCGTCGAGGTCGACCAGCCACATGCTCTTGCGGTGGTCGGCCTCGGAGAAGGAGTAGGCGAGTGGTGAGCCCGAGTAGCGCACGCGCTCGGTGATGGTCTGGCAGCCGTGCAGATGGCCGAGCGCCACATAGTCGACGCCGTCGAAGACCCCGCCGGGTACGGCGGAGACCCCGCCGACGGTGATGTCCCGCTCGCTGTCGCTGGCCTGGCCACCGGTGACGAAGGCGTGGGCGATGACGACCGAGCGGGTCCCCGGGGCGCGCGTGGCGAGGTCGGCTCGGACGCGGTCCATGGCGGCGGACAGTACGGCCTCGTGGCCAGCCCTCTCCACCTCGAACTCGTCCTTCACCAGGGCCGGTTCGAGATAGGGCAGGCCGTAGAAGGCGACCTCTCCGTGGGCGTCGCCCAGCACGACCGGGGTGCCGGCGGCCGACGGCTCGGTGCGCAGGTGGATGCCCGCGCGGCCGATGAGCCCCGCGCCGACGCCGAGCCGGCGGGCCGAGTCGTGGTTGCCGGAGATCATCACCGTGGGCACGCCGAGGTCCGCGAGGCGGTGCAGGGCGTCGTCGAACAGCTCGACCGCGGCGAGCGGGGGCACCGCACGGTCGTACACGTCGCCCGACACGACCACCGCGTCCACCTCGTGCTCGCGCACGGTGGTGACGAGGTGACCGATGAACTCGGCCTGGGCCCCGAGCATGTTCACCCGGTGCAAGGCCCGGCCGAGATGCCAGTCGGACGTGTGCAGGAGTCTCATGATCCCCGAGACTAACGGCCGGGTCTGACATCACGGGCGGTTGTTCCCGTAACGACCCGACACGGCAGGCCAACTTTGGTGACTTTTGCCCGATTAAGGTGGAGTATCAGGCATCTCCGTAGGCTTCGCCGCCCAGTTCGAAGCCCGCCGTGCCCGCCGTCGCGTCCGCGAGCCACGCGCGGAACGCCTCGACGTCCGTGTCCGGCAGGCCGATCTCGATGGTGACCGCCTCGCCGTAGCGGACGTCGCGCACCTCGCGTCCGGTGGCGCGCAGGTCGTTCTGGACCTTGCCGGCGCGCTGGTGGTCGACGGTCACCGTGGCCAGCCGGAAGCGGCGCCGGGTGATCGTGCCGAGTGCGTCGAGGGTCTCGCCGACCGCGCCGCCGTAGGCCCGGATGAGTCCGCCGGCGCCGAGCTTGACGCCTCCGTAGTAGCGGGTGACGACCGCGACGACGTAGCGCATCTCACGGCGCAGCAGCATCTGGAGCATGGGGACGCCGGCGGTGCCGCCCGGTTCACCGTCGTCGCTGGCCTTCTGCACGGAGGCGTCGGCGCCGATGACGTACGCCCAGCAGTTGTGGGTGGCGTCGGCGTGCTCCTTGCGCACGGAGGCGATGAAGTCCTGCGCCTCCTGCTCGGTGGCGGCCGGGGCGAGGGCGCACAGGAAGCGGGAGCGGTTGATCTCGATCTCGTGCACGCCCGCGTGGGCGACTGTGCGGTACTCGTCCTGCATCCCGCAAGCCTATGCGGTGACGCGGAGTGGGCGGCGACGGGCGCATGCCGACGGTGGGGCCACGGGCGGCCGGGCACGCGCGCGTACCCCCGGTCGTCGCGGCTCGGGCACGCGCTACGCGCGCGTGGTGCTACTTCTTCTTCCCGCGAGCAATGATCACCGAGGTCAGAAGAGCCGTTCCGGGGCCGAGAGCGGGCCAGCCGGTGCCGTGCCAGGAGAGGACGGCGATCGCGGACGTCGGGAACTTCGTCCGCACCCGCTCCAGCGAGTCGTCGAGACCGTCCCGCGCCAGCTCCAGGACCAGCTCCTCGAGACCGGGGTTGTGCCCGACCAGCAGCAGTGTCTCGACCTCGGGCGACGCCTCGCGGACCACCTCGAGCAGCTCCGGTACGCCGGCCGCGTACAACCGCCGGTCGAACCGCACCGGCGGCGGAGTGCCCCACTCGGCGGAGGCCAGCTCCCAGGTACGGCGGGCGCGTACGGCCGGAGAGCACAGGGCGAGGTCGGGCAGGCAGTCCGCCTCGGCGAGGGCGCGTCCGGCGGCCGGGGCGTCGCGCAGCCCGCGCGGCGCGAGCGGTCTGCGGTGGTCCTCGACCCCCTCGGGCCAGGCGGACTTGGCGTGCCGCAGGACCACCAGCCGGCGCAGCGGGCCCGTGCCCGCCCGCACGATCACGCGAGGCTCCCCAGGTCGCGGGCGAGGTCGAGGGCCAGCAGACGGTCGGCGTAGACGTACGTCTCGAAGCGGGCTCCGTCGGGCAGATCCCCGGCGCTCTCCACGGTCCGCAGCACCTCCAGCACCCCGGGCAGGTCGAGGTCGTCCTCCCACGCGGCGCGCAGCCGCGCCCGCACGTCGTCGGGTACCGGCCGCGAGGGCTGCCGCGCCCACCTCGCCACAGCCCGCCGCCACCGGTCCAGCCACCCGGCGGCCTCCTCCAGCATGCCGGAGTCCAGCCGCACAGGCTCACCGCGCGGGACGGACAGCAGAGCCAGCCGAAGAGCGCAGGGGTCGGAGAGCCCGGAAAGGAGCACGGCGAGCGGAGGGTGGGAAGTGGGCTCGGGGGCGTGGGCCGGGGCCGGCTCGGGGGCGCGTCCGGGGGCAGGCTCGGCGGTGCGACCCGGGACAGGCTCCGGGGCATGGCCCAAGGCAGGCTCGACGGTCCGACCCGGGACAGGCTCGGCGGTCTGGCCCGCGGGCGGCTCCGGGGCATGGCCCGCAGGCCCCGAAGCATGGCCGGGCACAGGCCCGGTGGTCCGACCCGCGGCAGGCTCCGGGGCACGGCCCGGGGCAGGCTCGACGGTCCGACCCGGGACAGGCTCGGGGGCAAGGCCGGGCGCAGGCTCGGGGACGGATTCAGGGGCGGACTCGGGTTCGCGCCCGGTGGCGAGCTCGGCGGCGTGGCTGGGGCCGGGCTCGGAGACATGCCCGGGGCCGGATTCGCGGGCATGCCCGGGGGCGGGCTCGGGGACATGCCCGGGGGCAGATGCGCGGGCATGCCCCTCGACGAGATCCGTCCCCTGGCCGCCCGCCGGCTCACCTCTCCACTCCACAGCCGCGACCCACACCACCGGCCCCCCTCCGGAGCCGTCCGGCAGCTCGGCCGTCACGTGGAGCGTCTGCGCCTCCCCCAGCCCCGACGCGACGTCGCGGGCGTCCTCGAAGGGGCGGATGGCCAGAGTGGCCGCGGCGGTGCGGAGGTCGGTGGGGCTGTGGGGTGCGGCGAGGGTCGGCCAGACCGGTGTGCCGCCCAGTTCCAGGGCGCGGACCAGCAGGTCAGCGGTGAGGAGAACGCGCAGGGCCGTCGGATCGGGGCCGGAGGCGTGGGCTTCGATGCGGGTCAGGCCGCGCCGGGCGGGCGCGGCGGTGACGGGCTCACCGGTTCGGGCGTCGAGGATGCGCAGCACGGGCTGAGCGTAGGCGGGCGGGCGGCCGTACGCAGGCATCTCGTGCCGATTCCGGACACGGTGGCGAGGTGGCGGGGCGGGAATCCCGACCGGCCACCGTACTGTTGCCCAGGCGAACAGTTCCCGCAGCCCGAGGAGGCGGTCGTGTACGGCGACGAAGCGACGATCCGCAGGATCCTGACCGAGCTGGGCGACACCTGGGCGGTGGTCGGCCTGTCCGGCAACCGGAACCGGGCCGCGTACGGGGTGGCGCGGGTGCTCCAGCGGTTCGGCAAGCGGATCGTGCCCGTACACCCGAAGGCGGAGACCGTGCACGGCGAACCGGGGTACGCCTCCCTCGCGGACATCCCCTTCGAGATCGACGTGGTCGACGTCTTCGTCAACAGCGAGCTGGCCGGCGCGCTGGCCGACGAGGCCGTGAGCACCGGCGCGCGGGCGGTGTGGTTCCAGCTGGGGGTCGTGGACGAAACCGCCTACGAGCGGACCCGCGCGGCAGGCCTCGACATAGTCATGGATCGTTGCCCGGCCATCGAAATTCCCCTTCTGGACCAGTGAATCTTTCCTTCTACTCACAATCCGTCGCTGAATATTGACATTCCGGTCAGGCATCTGACCTGTGACAAGGCCGTAACCGAGTGTGCGCCCAAGACACCTAAGATCCCAGGTCAAAATTTGGTTAACACTCTTTTGCTCAGTCGGAAAGTCTCCCTAGCCTGTGGCCTCCTTGCTCGTTAACGCTGCGTATAGATCTGAGAGGCCACTAGACATGGCGAACGTCGACCAGGCTGCGCCGGTAGCCACAAGCGACACCGGCGGCGGCCTGCGCCGGGATGTGGGGCTCATCGGCCTGATGTGGGCTTCGGTGGGTTCCATCATCGGCTCCGGCTGGCTCTTCGGTGCCGAGAAGGCGGTCACGGCGGCCGGCCCCGCGGCGATCATCTCGTGGATGATCGGTGCCGTGGCGATCGTGCTGCTCGCCCTCGTGCACGCCGAGCTCGGCGGCATGTTCCCGGTGGCGGGCGGTACCGCCCGTTACCCGCACTACGCCTTCGGCGGTCTGGCCGGTATGTCCTTCGGCTGGTTCGCCTGGCTGCAGGCCGCGACGGTGGCTCCGATCGAGGTCGAGGCCATGATCGGCTACGCCAAGCACTGGCACTTCGCCGACGGACTGCAGAACGCCAACGGCACGCTCACCACCAGCGGCATCGTCGTCGCGGTGCTCCTGATGGCCGTGTTCGTCGCGGTCAACTTCCTCGGCGTCCGCATCCTCGCGCACACCAACAGCGCCGCCACCTGGTGGAAGATCGCGGTCCCGCTCGCGGCGATCTTCGTCATCGCGATCGGCAACTTCCACCCGGCGAACTTCACCTCCGAGGGCTTCGCCCCCAAGGGCGCCGCGGGCGTTCTCGGCGCCATCAGCTCCAGCGGCATCATCTTCGCGCTGCTCGGCTTCGAGCAGGCCATCCAGCTGGCCGGCGAGAGCCGCAACCCCAAGCGTGACCTGCCGCGCGCCACGCTCGGCTCGGTCGCGATCGGCGCCGTGATCTACCTGCTGCTCCAGATCGTGTTCATCGGCGCCCTGCCGCACGCCTCCTTCGCCAAGGGCTGGGCGAACCTGGACTACGTCGGCATCAGCGGCCCCTGGGCGGGTCTCGCCACGCTGTGCGGCCTGGGATGGCTGGCTTGGGTGCTGTACGCCGACGCGATCATCTCCCCCGGCGGCACCGGCCTGATCTACACCACGGCCACCTCCCGCATCTCCTACGGCCTGGCCAAGAACGGCTACGCGCCGAAGGTGTTCGCCAAGACGGACTCGCGCGGTGTGCCGTGGTTCGGCCTCGCGATCTCCTTCGTGACCGGCGTGATCTGCTTCCTGCCCTTCCCGAGCTGGCAGACGCTGGTCAGCTTCATCACCTCGGCGAGCGTGCTGATGTACGCGGGTGCTCCGCTGGCCTACGGCGTCTTCAAGGACCGGCTGCCGAACCACGAGCGTCCGTACAAGCTGCCCGGCGGCAAGTTCATCTCCCCGCTGTCCTTCGTGGTCGCCAACCTGATCATCTTCTGGTCCGGCTGGGACACCCTGTGGCGCCTGGGCTGCGCGATCCTGATCGGCTACGTGCTGCTCGGCTCCTACGCCTGGTACGCGATCCGCAAGAACCTGCCCAACGCGCCGCGGCTGGACTTCAAGGCCGCGCAGTGGCTGCTCCCCTACCTGGCGGGCATCGGCGTGATCTCCTACCTGAGCACCTTCGGCGGTAACGGTGACCTCCCGCTGTGGTGGGACATCCTGGTCGTCGCGGTGTTCTCGCTCGGCATCTACTACTGGGCCAAGGCGACCGCCTCCGCGTCCGAGCAGATCGAGCGCGACATCGAAGAGGTCGTGGTCACCGACGCCCCGGCGCACTGACCCCACTTCTGCCCCCGGTGTCCCGTTGGCCGCGTCGCGGCTGACGGGACACCGTCATGTTGCGGGAGTGATCTTCCCTTCACGCGAGCACCGGCGTTCCCACGATCCGGAATGACATGTTCACGCCAAAGATCGCACATGACTTGATCAAGGACGAGTAAGGACAGGACGGAACCCCTGATTCCGTCCATACCATGATCATCGAGAAGGTCTGGGAACCAGGCATAACCATACAAAGCCAACGGAGAACAAGTTCACGTGAAGATCAAGGGTCTGCGGGCGGCCGTGCCCGCCCTGCTGGTACCGCTGATGGCCGCCACGTTCGTGGTCGGTTCCAACGGCATCGCGTCCGCCTCCTCCAATGACTGCGAGAACCACCAGGTGACGCGCGAGGAATCGAACATGGTGTGCATCTTCATCGACGGCAAGGGATTGACGGTCAAGTCGATCCACGGACGCTTCATGGGCATCTGGGGCAGGCCGAAGCTGACGCTGTACATCAACGGAAAGCTGGCGTCCAGCCTGAAGTCCCCGAAGACCACGCAGGACTGGCTGACCGCCTTCCCCTCGAAGTTCGACAAGAAGTACGCGAACGGGACCACGATGAAGGTCTGTCTGAGCGAGATCACCGGCGACATACCCGCCAAGAGCCTGTGCACCCAGCCCCTCAAGATCCACTCGTGATCCGATCCGGATCCGCCTGACCACGAAGACGGGGGAAAACGGCCCTTCAAGGGTCGTTTTTCTCATTTACCGAAAAGCCGGGCCCGCTCACAACCGCGCACCGACCCTGCTCTCCCCTGGTGATCCGCTCGGCCGCCCCGGCTGACGGGACACCGTCATAATGCGGGGATGGTCTTCCCTTCCCCCCACCCTGATTCCGCTCCCGGGGAACGCCGTACGGTCGTCGTCGTGGGCGCCGGGCCCGCCGGGCTGACCGTCGGCAACATCCTGCGGGCCGCCTCCGTCGACTGTGTCGTCCTGGAGACCGAGAGCAGGCAGTTCATCGAGACCCGGCCCCGGGCCGGTGTCATCGAGGAATGGGCGGTGCGCGAACTCGGTCGGCGCGGACTGTCCGAACGGCTGCCGGAGCGGGCGGAGTCGCACAGCGTCTGCGAGTTCCGCTTCGACGGCGAGCGGTACCGCTTTCCCTACGCCGACCTGACCGGCAGCCATCACTACGTCTACCCGCAGCCGTTGCTGGTGACGGATCTGGTGCGGGAGTACAGCGACGTACGCGGCGGCGACATCCGCTTCGGCGTCCGCGACGTCTCGCTGCACGACCTGGACTCGGACCGGCCTGCGGTCTCGTACCGGTGCCCGCAGACGGGCGAACGCCGGCTGCTGCGCTGCGACTTCGTCGCGGGCTGCGACGGGGCGCGCGGCGCCACACGGGACGCGATACCCGTCGAGCGCCGGCGGATCGCGCGGCAGGACGACGGCATCGGCTGGCTGGCGCTGCTCGCGGAGGTTCCGCCGTCGACGGACTGCGTGCTGTTCGGCGTCCACCCGCGCGGCTTCGCCGGGCAGATGCCGCGCAGCCCCGAGGTGACCCGGTTCTACCTCCAGTGCCCGCCCGGCGACGATCCGGAGAACTGGCCGCACGACCGGGTCTGGACCGAGCTGCGCGAGCGGCTCGGCGCGGCCGGAGCGCCCCCGCTCGGCGAGGGCCGGCTGATCGAGAAACGGGTGCTGGACATGCACCACTATGTCGTCGAACCCCTCACCCACGGGCGGCTGTTCCTCGCCGGGGACGCCGGTCATCTGGTCGCGCCCATCGCCGCGAAGGGCATGAACCTCGCCCTGCACGACGCCTTCCTGCTCGGCGACGCGCTCACGGCCTGCGTCACCAAGGGCGACGGCAGCGGCCTGGACGGCTACTCGGCGGCATGTCTGCGCCGGGTGTGGGACTACCAGGAGTTCTCGCAGTGGCTGTCGGACATCTATCACGGTGTCGCGTCCGGTGATCCGTTCCGCGCGGGCACCACACTGGCCCGGCTGCGCCGGCTGTTCACCTCACCGGCCGCGGCGGCGGCCTTCGCCGAGCAGTACCTCGGCACCGCAAGCGCCTACTGAATTCCGCCGGCCCGGTGGAACGGGTCTGCCGTTCGCCCGCCTCAGGCGACGCCGAGGCCCTCCAGCACCACGGCGCCCGGGAGGTCCGCGAGGGCCTTGCCGGGCACCAGCAGCTTGCCGCGCCGGCGTCCGCTGCCGACGAGGACGTAGGGCAGGTCGACCACGGCCGAGTCGATCAGCACCGGCCAGCCGGCGGGCAGTCCGACCGGGGTGATGCCGCCGTACTCCATACCGGTCTCGCCGGTCGCCGTCTCCATCGAGGCGAAGGAGGCCTTGCGGGCGCCGAGTTGGCGGCGCACCACGCCGTTGACGTCGACCCGGGTGGTGGAGAGCACCACGCACGCGGCAAGGGTGGTCTCGCCGCCCCGCCTGCCCGCGACCACCACGCAGTTCGCCGACTGCTGCAGCAGCTCGCGGCCGTAGTGCTCCACGAAGACGGCCGTGTCGGCCCAGCGCGGGTCCGTCTCAACGTAGAGGACCCGGTCGGCGGGGACCGCGCCCTGCCAGTTGCGTACGGCTTCGGCGACCGGGGCGGTCAGCTCCTGAAGGCAGTCCGGGACCGGGGTGGCGGTGTCGAAGTCTCCGATGGGTGCACGCATGGCCGCACGCTAACAGGCCTCCGCGGTGCCGTTCAGCGCACGGGCGGTACCGAGACGGCCATCACCATCTCCATCGGTACGTCGCCCTCGTTGCCGTAGGTGTGCGAGGTGCTCGCCTCGAACGTGGCGCTCGCGCCGGTCGGCACCAGGTGCTTCACGCCGTCCACGGTCAGGGTCAGCTCGCCGGCGGTGACATGGACCAGTTCCACCGTGCCCGCCGGGTGCGGCTCTGAGGGGCTCTGTTCGCCCGGCATCAGCCGCCAGTCCCACATCTCCAGCGGACCGGGCGCCTCCGTGCCGGCGAGGAGGCGGTTGTAGCTGCCGGCGTCCGTGTGCCACAGCCGTACGGCCTGCTCGGCGGGGACGATGCGGACGGTGGTGCCCTGTTCGTAGTCGAGCAGGGTGGTGATGCTGATGCCGAGCGCGTCACCGATCTTGACGACGGTGCCGATGCTGGGGTTCGTCCGGGCCTGCTCGATCTGGATGAGCATGCCGCGGCTGACGCCGGCACGGGCGGCGAGCGCGTCCAGGGTGAAGCCGCGCTCGGTGCGCCAGCGCTTGACGTTGCGCGCCAGGGACTGGGTCAGCAGGTCGAGGTCCGACACATCACGTCCAACGGTGAGGGTTCCATAGTGGGTTCAATATATGGGATGGCAGAGTTCACTTGCCTGAACTACGGTGGGGTGTACCTGATCGTTCACCAAACTGTACTGCGAGGCCGGCCTTGACAGCATTCTTCGCCCTCACCACCAGCCTCCTGTGGGGACTGGCCGACTTCGGCGGCGGACTGCTGACCCGGCGTACGCCCGCGCTGACGGTCGTGGTCGTCTCGCAGGCCATCGCGACGACGGTCCTCGGCGCGATCGTCGTCGCGACCGGCGGATGGAGCGAGGCCGGGCCCCTCCTGTGGTTCGCGTTCGCCGCCGGGCTGGTGGGTCCGGTGGCCCTGCTCTCCTTCTACAAGGCCCTGGCGCTAGGCCCCATGGGGGTCGTCTCGCCACTCGCGACACTGAGCGTGGCCGTGCCGGTCGGTGTGGGCCTCGTCCTCGGCGAGCGGCCCGGAATGCTCCAGGTAGCGGGCATCGCGGTCGCCGTCACGGGGGTCGTCCTCGCGGGGGGTCCGCAGCTGCGCGGGGCCCCCGTACAACGGCGGACGATCCTGCTCACGCTGGTCGCGGCGCTTGGCTTCGGCACGGTCTTCGCGCTGATCACGGAGGCCTCCACCACCGTCACGGGCCTGTTCCTCGCCCTGTTCGTCCAGCGGCTGACGAACGTCGCGGTCGGCGGAGCCGCGCTCGCCGTCTCCGTCCGCCGGGGCGGCCGGGCGGTGCCGGAGGGCGGCTTCCCGTGGGCCTCGCTGCCCGCGCTGGCCTTCGTCGGGCTCGCCGACATGGCCGCCAACGGCACCTATGCCGTGGCCGCCCAGCACGGCCCGGTGACCGTGGCGGCCGTCCTCGCCTCGCTGTACCCGGTGGTGACCGCGCTGGCCGCGCGCGGCTTCCTCAGCGAGCGCCTGCGGGCGATCCAGGCAGCGGGCGCGGGGCTCGCGCTGCTCGGCACACTGCTACTGGCGACCGGCTGAACCGACCTGCGGGTTCCAGTCCGGGTCCGGGTCAACCTGCGGGTTCCGGTCCCGGCCGCCCAAGCCCGCGGGTTCCCGTCCCGGCCGAGCCGGTCTGCGGGCTGCAGTCCCGGCCAAGCCAGACCGCGGGCTCCCGTCCCGGGCGGGCCAGCCCGCAGGCCCCCATCCCGACCGATCCAGCCCGCGGGCTCCCGTCCCGGGCGGTTCAGCCTGCGGGTCGAGTCCCCTGCCGAGCCAGCCCTGCAGATTTCCATCCCGCCCGAGCCCAGCCCGCAGGCTCCAGTCCCAGGCGGGCCGGCCCACAGGCTCCCGTCCCGGGCGGTTCGGTCTGCGGGGCGAGTCTCGGCCAAGCCGACCTGCGGACTCCCGCCCAGGCCCAGCCAGCCCCGCGATTCCCATCCCGGCCAACCCAGCCCGCACATTCCAGCCCCAGCCGAACCGGCCCGCAGATTACCGTCCGGCCGACCCAGCCCCCGGGCTCCCGTCCCGGGCGACCAGGCCGCGGGCTCCCGTCCCGGACGGGTCAGCCCGCAGGCTCCAGCCCGGACGGGTCAGCTTTCGGGCTCCAGTTGCGCGAGGCGGGTCACCACGTCCTCGTCCAGTTCCGCCAGTGCCCTCAGCTGCTCCGGTGTCGTCCCTTCCGGGATGGGGACCGGGGTGGGCGTCCTGAGTGGCGGCTGCCAGCCCTGCTCGGCCGTCCAGCGGCGGACGACCCGGGCGGGCGCCCCGGCCACCACGGCGTGGTCCGGCACCGTGCCCCGGACCACCGCACCGGCCGCCACCACCACGTTCCGGCCGATGCGCGCGCCCGGCAGGATCACCGCGCCGGTGCCGATCCAGCAGCCGGGACCGATCTCCACCGGCTCCATGCGCGGCCACTGCCTGCCGATGGGCTGGTGCGGGTCGTCGTAGGAGTGGTGGGTGGAGGTGACGTAGACGTACGGGCCGAAGTAGCAGTCGCTGCCGATGGTGACCGTCGTGTCCGCGATGACATGGCTGCCGCGGCCGAGGACCACGCCGTCGCCGATGCGCAGGATCGGTTCCGGACCGAGGTCGAGGTCCGGCATCAGGCCGGCGGTCAGTGTGACCTGTTCGCCGATGATGCAGTGCGAGCCGAGGTGGATCCAGGGCTCGCCGAAGACCGTGCCGAGCGGGAAGGCGAGCCGGGTGGCCTCGCCGATCGCGCCGAACTTCAGGCGGCCGGGGTGATCGGCGGTGACGGAGCCCGTGCGCTGAGCCCAGGCCCAGGCCGCGTGCACCGCGCGTTGGGCGAGGCGGCGGCGCCAGGACGAGAACGTGTTCTTGGGCTTCGGCACGGGCTTACGTTACTCATCGGTTGCCTTCGGCGAGAGGGTGGGCTGCTGTGATCTTTGCCCCACCCTTTGTCGTACCGTGCGGGGTACTTACGGATGCGAGGAGACGGTGATGACACAGCAGGCGCTGATCGTGGGCATCGGTGGCAAGGAGCCGCAGGTCGATCCCGAGGCGTTCGTGGCTCCTACGGCTTCCGTGATCGGCGACGTCACGCTGCACGCGGGGGCCAGCGTCTGGTACGGGGCCGTGGTCCGCGGGGATGTCGAGAGGATCACCGTGGGTGCGCAGGCGAATGTGCAGGACAACGTCACCCTGCATGCGGATCCCGGGTTTCCCGTGAGCGTGGGTGAGCGGGTGTCCATCGGGCACAACGCGGTGGTGCACGGGGCGACGGTCGAGGACGACTGCCTGATCGGGATGGGGGCGACCGTCCTGAACGGGGCCGTGATCGGCGCCGGGTCGCTGGTGGCCGCTCAGGCTCTGGTGCCGCAGGGGATGGTGGTGCCGCCCGGGTCGCTGGTGGCTGGGGTTCCGGCCAAGGTCAAGCGGCCGTTGAGTGAGGAGGAACGGCAGGGGGTCACCCTCAACGGCACCATGTACGCGGAGTTGGCGAAGGCGCACCACGAGGTGCACGGGTAGGCGCCTTCGCGGGTGCGGGTGCGGGTGCGGGTGCGGGTGACCGGGGGTTGCTCGCGCAGTTCCCGCGCGCCTGTCGGGCGCCCTATTCCCCGGCGCTCACGGGCTCTGCCGCTCGGTCCGCCTCCTGCTGGGCCTTCTTCGCCTTGCGCTTGATGATCAGCATCGTGGCCACGCCGATCACCACCGCCGCGGCCAGCCCCACGTACGAGAACTTCTTCAGCCAGCCCTCGGCGACCACGCCGACGTAGTAGACGGCGGCCGTGGTGCCGCCCGCCCAGCAGATGCCGCCGAGGACGTTGGCGATCAGGAACTTCCAGTACGGCATGTGCAGGACGCCCGCGAGCGGGCCGGCGAAGATGCGCAGCAGGGCGATGAAGCGGCCGAAGAAGACGGCCCACATGCCCCACTTCTCGAACGACCGCTCGGCGGTGGCCACATGGCCCTCGCTGAAGTGTCTCGGGAACTTGTTGCCCAGCCAGGCCAGCAGCGGGCGGCCGCCCTTGCGGCCGATCGCGTAGCCGATCGAGTCGCCGATCACGGCGCCCGCTGTCGCGCACGCGCCGAGGACGACCGGATTGATGCCCGAGTGCTGGGAGGACATCAACGCCGCCGAGACCAGGATGATCTCTCCGGGAAGTGGGATGCCCAGGCTCTCCAGACCGATCACCAGGGCCACCACTGCGTAGACGGCGGCCGCGGGCACCGTGTCGAGCCATTCCTGGACGTGCACCGCGGGATCCTCCCCTGTCGCTGTCCTTGCCGTGCGGGGCGCCGCATGTAAAGCGCGCCCCAAGGGAAGGCTACCTGGTCGGCGGTGAACGGCGGCTTGCGCGCACCCGCCCGGCGGCACCGTCCCGCCCTCGCGCCTTCGGTTTTCGGACATCCCCGTGTCACGCGGGAGGGGAAGGCTCCCCGCGGTATCGCCCGACCCGCCTCCCCAGGTCCCCGCCGCGGGACCCGCTGCGGAAGGACGACGTCCCCGTGTCCTCACTGTCTCCGTCCCCTTCGCTCCCCTCCCCGCCGTGTCCCCGGACGGCGGATCCGCTCCCCGTCGGCTCCGGTGATCTGCCGGACCCCGCTCCCGAGGCCGCTCCCCGGCCCGCGTCGCCCCTCGCGGCCCGGCACCTGCGGCTGGCGCTGTGCCTGGCTCCCCTGCTGCTGGCCGCCGGCTGGGCCGCCGCCAACCGCCCGGTGATGTACGAGGGGGTCCGGCGGCTGGTCGCGGCCGACCCGGGGTGGCTGCTGGCCGGGGCGGGTTTCACCTGCCTGAACTGTGTGGCGGCCGCGTGCGTCAGGCAGGGCGCCCTGCCCGACCCGGTGCCCCCGGGGCTGCTGCTGGCCTCGCAGTTCGCCGCCGGTGCCGCCAACCACGCGCTGCCTGGGGGGCTCGGTGCCCATGCCGTCACCCTGCGCTTTCTGCGGGCCCGCGGGGTGCCGCCGGCCCGGGCCACCGCCTCGATCGGGCTGTACTCGCTGGCCAAGTCCGGCGCGAAGACCGTGGTGCTGCTGGTGTTCCTCGCCGCGTCGCCCGCCTGGCGGCGCCTCGGGGATCTGGTCCCGGACGGACGGCTGCTGGTCCCGGTCGCCGCCGTCGCCGGCGGGGTCGTCGCGGTGGCCGGGGTGCTGCTGACGGTCGTACGACCGTTGCGGCGGCCGGTGACCGGGCTGCTGCGTTCCGCCCTCGCCGACGCGCGGGAGGTGCACACGCGGCCCTGCCGGGTGGCCGCACTGTGGGGCGGGGCGGTCGCGATGCCGCTGGTGCAGGGGACCACCCTGGCCTGTGTCGGTGCCTCGCTCGGGCTGGGACTGCCCTGGACGCACGTGGTGCTCGCCTATCTCGCGGCGGGCACGGCCGTCGGCGCGGTTCCGGCGCCGGGCGGGTTCGCGGTCGACGCGGCACTGGTGTGGACGCTGGTCACCTTCGGCTCCGCACCGGCGGTGGCCACCGCGACGGTCATCGGCTACCGGGTGCTGACCGACTGGGTGCCGCTGCTGCCCGGCACCCTGACGCTGTCCGCGCTGATCCGCGCCAAGGTGCTGTGAGTTCCGGTCACTCGCGGCGCGCGACCAGGCGGTAGGCGTTGGACAGGCCGAGGCGGTGGGACAGGGGGCGGATCGCGAACCGGTCGAGGAGCGTCGCCGTGACGAGCGCCGGCACGCCCGCGAGGAGGAGTGCGGTGCGCGTGGCGCGGCGCAGGACGCCGGGCGGCTCGGGCAGCCAGGGGGCGTCCTCGCGCGGGGCGGTGTGGTCGAGGGCCAGCCAGACCGCGGCGAGCAGGTCGACCGGATCGTGCGCCGCGGCGTGCTGCTCGGCGACCACCGTGAAGCCCCGCTCGGTCAGCCGCTGCCGCAGGCCCGCGACCGGCATGAAGTGCAGGTGCTGGGGCTGGAGCCAGGGCAGCCACCAGCGGCCGAGCAGCCGGGCGTAGCGGCTCTCCGGGTCCGGCACCTCGATGAGGAGGTGGCCGCCGGGGCGTACGGCCTCGTGGGCGGCGCGGAGTTCGCGGTCCGGGTCGGTGCTGTGCTCCAGGTAGTGGAACATGCTCACCACGTCGTAGCGGGCGGCGAGTTCGGGCGCGAGATCGGGGAAGGCACCGCGGTAGGCGTGGTCCACGCGGCCCGCGCGGGCGGCGAGTTCGACACCGTCGGTGAAGTCCAGCCCGTCGAAGGCGGTGCCGGGCAGGACGGTGCGGGCGGTCGCGCAGAAGTGGCCGTGGCCGGTGCCGACGTCCAGCCATGCCTTCGGGGTGGGATCGTGCGGGAGTACCGCCTCGGCGCGGGCCCGGTACATGGCGCCACGGCCGCCGAAGGTGCCGCTCATGCGCTGTTCACCGAGGCCGTCGTAGAAGTCCCGGTAGTAGAACTCCAGGCCCTCCTCGGTCAGTCGGGGGTTCTGGAAGATGTGGCCGCAGTCGGCGCAGCGGTCGAGGGTGAAGCGGCCGGGCTTGTGCTGGAGCAGGTCGGTCGTGCGCAGGCGGGTGTCGAGCCGGTCCGAGCCGCACCAGGGGCAGTCGGGGCGGCGGGCGCCGAAGAACCGTTCCGTGCCGGTGGCCAGGTCTCTCTGGTAGGCGGGGCGCAGGGCGGCGACACGGGCCGCCCTGGCTGCGCTGCTGCTGGTGTCCTTGGGGTCGCTCATCGGCTCTCCGCTGCGAGTTGTTCGAGGTGGGCCGCCGCGGCCCGGGCGCCGCCCGCCGCGCGGAACGCGGTGCGGATCCGGGCGGCGGCGGTCCGGTGGGCCGGATCGGTGAGGACGGTGTCGAGGGCCGCGCCCAGCCGGTCCGCGCGGACCCGGCCGAAGCGGACCCGGACACCGGCGCCTGCGTCCACGACCTGTCCGGCCACCACGGGCTGATCGTCCCGGATGGGCGCGACGACGAGCGGGACGCCGTGCCACAGGGCCTCGCACACGGTGTTGTGTCCGGCGTGGCAGACGACGGCGTCCATCCGCTCCAGCAGGGCGAGTTGGGGCACGGACGGAAGGACCAGGACGTCCTTGTCCCCCGGCGGCACCGCGAGGGTGCCGCCCGGGTCGGCGATCACCGCCTGCACCCGGTCGGCGCGTTCCCGCAGCGCGGTGAGGCACTCGGCGAGGAACCGGCCGCCCGTGTCGGCGTTCGCCGTGCCGAGAGTCACCAGGACCTTCGCCCGGGGCTGGGCGAGGCGTTCCCAGGGGAAACCGGGGCCGGCCGGGCGGTGGGCGAGGGAGGGGCCGACGTAGTGGACGTGCGGGGCCAACGGCGCCAGCGGGCCGACGAGTTCGGGTGTGCTGAAGATCATCAGGAGGTGCGGCGAGAAGCGCGGGTCGGCGGTGCCGGACGGGTCGCCGACGCGGGCGCGCAGTTCGCTCAGCCGGTGTCGCAGCCAGGCGACCACCTTCGGCAGGCCGTCGTAGGCACCGGTGAACTCCGCCG
Source organism: Streptomyces barringtoniae (assembly GCF_020819595.1). Classification (GTDB taxonomy): domain Bacteria; phylum Actinomycetota; class Actinomycetes; order Streptomycetales; family Streptomycetaceae; genus Streptomyces; species Streptomyces barringtoniae. The sequence continues at coordinate 90,482 of NZ_JAJHNP010000002.1, read as the reverse complement.
AGGTGGTGGCCGAGGTGGCCCACGGCAGTCCGAGGCGTTCGGCCACCAGGGCGCCGGCGAAGGCCTGCTGGTCGGCCACCACCACGTCCGGGCGGAACGCCTCAACGGCCGCACTGACACCCGGTGCCATGGCGTCGGCGAGCGGGAGCAGATACCGCTCCCACAGGAACTTCAGCGCCTCCGCGCCACGCAGGTCCGGCGGCCGTACGGCGCCCTCGGCTCCCGGTACCGGGCCGGCGCAGCCGAACGCCTCCGCGTCCGGGCCCGCGAGCCGCCGTACCAGCGCCGGGTCCGCGCACACCCAGGCCACGCGGTGCCCGTGCGCGGCCAGCCGGGCGGCGACGCCGACGGCCGGGTTGACGTGCCCGGTCAGCGGCGGCACCACGAAGAGGAAGGCGCTCATCCGACCCCCGCCCCGGCGCCGACCAGGTCCAGGATGTGCCCGCCCACGGCGGCCGGCGCCTCCACCAGCACCGAGTGCTCGTACCCGGACAGCACGACCGGCCGGTAGTCCGTCAGCAGCGCGCGCATCAGCGGGACCAGGCCCGCGAGGTCCGACTCGCCGCCGTAGACGCCGAGGACCGGGCAGCGTACGGCCCTGATCGCGGCCTCGGTCAGCACCCGGCTGGCGGGGATGTCCCGGCCGAGGGTGGTCTCGCGGGCGAGCCGGGCCGCGCCCTTGGCCAGCCGGGCGGTGTTGTGGCCGCGGTGGGCGATGATCCAGGCGAGGGCGTCGCGCTCGTTGTGGGCGAGTTCGGTCATGACCCGGTCGAGGATGCGGCCGAGTTTCGCCGCCCAGGCCGCGGTCGCGGGCTCGGACTCGATCAGCGTCAGAGTGGCCGTGCGCTCCGGGTGGCGGGCGGCGAAGCCGAAGGCGATCGTGCCGCCGTAGGAGTTGCCGACGAGGTGGACGGGCCCGGTGACGGCCAGCCGGTCCAGGAGGGCCTCCAGATCGTCGATGTTGTGGTCGAGGGTGTATCCCTGCGGCGGGCGCTCGCTTCGGCCGTGGCCGCGCAGGTCGTACATGACGACGTCGAGGCCGGCCGCGGCGAACGCGGGCGCGACGGTGAAGTAGTAGCTGGCCAGGCTGTCCGTGAGCAGCCCGTGCACCAGGACGATGGTGGCGTGCGGGATGCGGCCGTCGGCCGGCCTCGTGCGCTGGACGTGCAGCCGGATCCCGCCGGCGTCGACCATGGCCACGGCTCAGCCCGCCTGCGTGGTCTTCAGGCTCCACACGACGTACTCCACGAGTCTGCCGACGGTCAGCTCGATGATCTCGTCGAACTCCATGCCGGCCAGGAACTCGGCGAGGTTGACCCGCTGCCCGTAGCGCTCCTCCAGCAGCCCGGCCAGGGTGACGAGGTCGATGCTCTCCAGCTCCAGGTCGCGGTTGAAGGTGGTGGACATGCCGATGAGCACGTCGTCGTCGCCGTACTCCGCCAGCACCGTGCGGAGCATGCCCGTGAGGTCGGCGAGCACGGTGTCGGCGGTGGGCTGCGCCGGGGCCGGCTGGGTGGGGTTCATCGGGGGTACTCCTCGGCTGCTTCGTCGGGGTGTCCGTCGTCGGCTGCTTCGTGGGTCCGGCCGCCCTCGGGGGGTCCGTCGTCGGGGTGTCCGTCGTCGGCTCCCGGCCCGGTCGTCCAGGCCGCCACGTAGGTGCGCCGCGGCAGGGCGGGCGGGTTGGCCACCGGTGCGCACTGCACGGTGTAGACGCGTTCCAGGCGGCCGGAGACCAGCAGCCGGCTGCCGTCCGGCGCGGCCTCCAGGACCGCGAAGTCCCGGGGGCGACCGCCGAATCCGGCGCCCTCGGCCTTGGCGACGGCCTCCTTGGCGGCCCAGAACCGGGTGAACCACACGGCTTCTTCCCCGCCCTCGCCGGAGTGGGTGCGCAGCAGGCGGAGTTCGGCCGGGCCGAGCGCGGTGGCGAGCGTCGCCGGGTCGCGCTCGGTGACCTCTTCGATGTCGATGCCGGGGCCGGGCCGCGGGGTGTGCGGCCGGACGATCGCCACGGCCGCCTCGGCGCGGTGGGCGAGCGAGACGCCCAGCGGGGGCAGGGCGCGGCCGTGCACGCCGGTGACGTACGGTCTTCCCAACTCGTCGTTGTGCACGCGCAGTTCGGCCGGGAAGACGGGTCCCGCGCCCTGCTGCCAGAGCCACTGCCGTACGGCGTCCTTGGCCGCGATGCGGCCGAGCAGCCACTGCCGGCGTCCGCGCGGCGGGCGTTCGGCGTACTCGGCCCGCTCGGCGCCGCCGAGCGAGTTGAGCATGATGAGCTCGCGCGAGGCGAGGTCCGGCCAGCGCTCGTGCACCAGTGCCCAGCCGCCGGGCATGGCGCGGGAGAGGGTGTGGCGCTCGGGGAAGCGTTCCACGGGCCGGGTGGTGGGGTCGTTGTCGAAGCGCCGGTCCTGCCAGCCGCCGATCACGGCCCACACCCGGCCGCCGGCGGTGAGTTCCGCGTCGGCCTCCAGGACGGTGTCCGTGAGGGAGGTGATCCGCAGCACGCAGCCGACCTCGGTGCCGGGGGCCGGGTGCGGTCCGTGGAACCGCAGGTGCCGCATCCGCACGGGGAAGACGACGGTCCGCTCGGTACGGGTCGCCATGATCCAGTAGCCGAGCAACTGGCCCACGTTGTCCAGCAACGCGCCGGGGGCGGCGGGCGCGGTGATCACTCCCCGGACGTGCCGCTCGCCGATCGCGGTGAGGTCGGACAGGCCCTGGAAGCCGGGGCCGTGAAACATCCAGCGGTCCCGGTAGATCCGGGCTGCGGTGTGCTCGGGGCGCCGCTCGACGGCGTCCGGGAGGGGGCTGGGCGGGGGCGGTGCGGGGTGGCACGGGGCGAGTTCGACCGTGGCGCGGGCCGTGGGGCCGAAGGCGACGGTGACGCGGTCCGGACGGCCGGGGAGCGGGGTCACGGTGACGGGTACGTCGACGGGGGGCGTGGCGGTGAGCCAGCGGTCGAAACGGGCCTCGTGCACGGCGACCGCGCACTTGCCCGGGGCCGCCGCCTCGGCCGCGTCCATCATGTGCCGGACGATCGTGGTGGCCGGAACAACCGGCCAACGGTCCGCGATCTCCGGCCATTTGGGGCGCTGCGGGAAGAAGCAGTGGTCCAGGAGGTAGGGCATGGTGCGGGGGGAGACGCGGAGGGTGGTGGTCGTCGGGGCAGCGGCCGTGGGGGCGGGGGCGCCGGCGGTGGCCGTGGCGGTACTTGCAACTGCCGCTGCGGCTGTGCCTGCGGCGGTTCTACGGTCGCGCCGGCCACTCGCCGTGATCAGCTCCGCCGCCGCGTCGGCGGTCTCCCGCAGCAGGGCGGTGAGCTCGGCGGCTGCCGGGAAGTGCGGGGCGACATCGTCCAGTTGGCCCAGGCCGAGGCCAGGGCCGGGACCTGGGCCGGGGTCGGGGTTGCTGGCCGGGTGGCTCGTGGGCGAGGGGTGTACGACGGACGGGGCGGGCCGCAGTTCGGCGCGGAGGGCGTCGAGTACCGGGCCGTCCAGCGAGACGAGCGCGCCACCGAGGTCGAGCCGGACGGGCCGGCGGCGCCGGTGCGCCGACGCGGTCACTGCGGTGCGGGGTGGCGAGGGAGGCGGGGTCACTGCCGTGCGCGGCGGCGGAGCGGCCGGGGTCGGCTTGGTGGGTGGCGGCGGGGCGGGCGCGGTCGTTGCGGTGCGCGGCGGCGCAGCGGGCGCGATCGGCGTGGTGGATGGCGGCGCAGCGGGCGCGGCCGGCGTGGTGGGTCGCGGCTGAGCGGGCGCGGTCGTTGCGGTGCTCGGCAGCGCAGCGGGCGCGGCCGGCGCGGTGGATGACAGCGCAGCGGGCCGGGTCGGCGCAGTGCACGGCAGCGCAGCGGGCCGGGTCGGCGCAGTGGATGACAGCGCAGCGGGCCGGGTCGGCGCAGTGGATGACAGCGCAGCGGGCCGGGTCGGCGCAGTGGATGACAGCGCAGCGGGCCGGGTCGGCGCAGTGGATGACGGCGCGGCGGGTCCGGATGTCGTGGCGCGCGGTGGCAGGGCCGGTGCCACGGAGGCACCCGCAGCCCACAACGCCGTACTCACGCGGCGCAGTTGGGACATACCGCTGCGCTCGGGCGCGTTGGCGGCGACGGCCAGGTGGTCGCGGTCGCCCAGGGTGTCGGCGATCAGGGAGGTGAGACGGCCGGGGCCCACCTGGACGAACACGCGGTGCCCGGCGGCGTACAGGGCCTCGGTCAGCTCGCGGAAGCGGACGGGTTCCAGCAGATGCCGCACGAACAGCTCGCGCACCGCCCGCTCGGCCTGGGGAAAGGGCGCGGCGGTCGACCCGGACCACACCGGAACGGTCGGCGGGTGGAGCCGGAAGCGGTCGGCGGCCTCCTTGATGGGCGCGAGGTACGGCTCCAGCATCGGCGTGTGGAATCCGGAGCGGAAGGGCAGCACCTGGCAGATCACACCCTGCGCGCGCAGGGACCGTACGAACTCCTCGACCGCCGCGCCGGGCCCGCAGACCATGGACTGGCGGGGCGCGTTGTCGTGCGAGAGCACGATCCCGGAGCCGGCCCAGGACTCGGCGAGCAGGCCGCGGACGTGCGCGGCGGAGGTGCCGAGGGCGGCGAAGGCCAGACCGGGGACGGTGACGGTGTCCGGGTCGAACCCGGCCATGAACGCGTCCACTTGGTCCGGCGCGTAGAGCCCGCCGGCCACCATGGCCGTCCACTCGCCGACGCTGTGTCCGGCCACCGCGTCCGGTAGGACACCCATGCCGCGCAGCGCCCGGTCCAGCAGGCGGCCCACACCGACGACCCCGAAGCCGTGCCGTCCGACGTCACCGACCCGGACGTCGGTGCCGGGCAGCGGGGTGAGGCCGAAGTGGGCGGCGATGTCGTCGGTGCGGGGTGTGAAGTCGCCTTCCAGGCCGGGGAAGACGAACGCCGATCTGCCGCCGCCGACGGGACCGAGCAGCGGGCCCGGCCGGAACCACACATCGCTACGGCCGTGCCAGGCGCGCCCCTTGGTGACGGCCCGGCGCGCCAGCGCGAGCCGCCTGGCGGTCGGGGCCACGATCCCGAGGCGGACCGGGCCGGCGTCGGGGTGCGACAGGTCCGGGTCGAGTCCGGCGGCAAGGACGGCCGAGTCGTCGGCGCGCAGGAGGGCGACGAGATCCGGCACGCCGTCAGCGGCCAGCAGGAGGATCCGCTCGGGCTCGGCGACGCGGGCGGGGGCGGGGGCCGACGTCGGGGCCGGGGCCGGGGCTGGGTCCGGGGCTGAGGCGGGAGCCGAGGCCGGGGCCGGCGCCGAGGCCGGAGCCGGGACCGGGGCCGGCTCCGGGCCGGGCGTCCTTTCCGACACCGGACTGGCCGGAGCGACCTCCGACGGCGCGGAAGAGACACACGCGGCGTTCGCAGACGCCTCATCTGCACGCGGAGCCACCGCCGTCGCCACATCTGCACGCGGGGCCACCGCCGTCGCCTCATCTGCACGCGGAGTCACCGCCGTCGCCACATCTGCGCGCGGCACGCCCGCCGATGCCACACCTGCACCTGCGGCCCCCGCCCGCGCAGCCTGCGGCCGGGGCGAGGGCGCGCACCGTGCCTCCCCCGGCACCGAACGACCCCCCGGCGCCTCCTCCAGCACCACATGGGCGTTGATCCCGCCGAAGCCGAAGGCGTTCACGGCGGCCCGGCGGACCGGTTGCCGGGCGTCCGTCTCCCAGGGGCGGGCCTGCTCCAGTGTGCGGAAGCGGGTGGCGGCGAGGGCGGGGTGGGGGTCGTCGCAATGGAGAGTGGGCAGGAGAGTGCCGTGGTGGACGGCGAGGGCGGCCTTCACCAGACCGGCGACCCCCGCGGCGGGCATGGTGTGGCCGATCATCGACTTCACCGAGCCGAGGACGGGGCAACGGTCTTTTCCCCGTCTGGGCCCGAACACCTCGGTGAGCGTGGTGAGTTCGGCCGCGTCTCCGGCAGGGGTGGCCGTGCCGTGCGCCTCCAGCAGGCCGAGGGAGTCCGGGGCGGCGGGGTCGAGCCCGGCGGCCCGCCAGGCCTGGCGCACGGCTCTGGCCTGCCCGCCCGGGTCCGGTGCGACCAGCCCCGCCGTACGGCCGTCGCTGGCCACGCCCGTGCCCCGGATCACCGCGTACACCCGGTCGCCGGCGCGTTCGGCGTCCGCGAGCCGCTTCAGTACGACGACGCCCGTGCCCTCGCCGATGAGGATGCCGTCGGCGTCGCGGTGGAAGGGGCGGATGCGCTGGCTCGGCGACAGGGCGCGCAGTTGGGCGAAGACGCTCCAGAGCGTGATGTCGTGGCAGTGGTGCACTCCCCCGGCCAGCATCAGGTCGCAGCGGCCGGTGGTGAGTGCGGTGACCGCCTGGTCCACGGCGACCAGGGAGGAGGCGCAGGCCGCGTCCACGGTGTAGGCGGGGCCGCGCAGGTCAAGCCGGTTGGCGATGCGGGAGGCGGCGAGGTTCGGGACCAGGCCGATCGCGGACTCCGGGGTGTCGGGACCGAGTCGTTCGGTGAACGCCGCGCGGATGCGGTCGAGTTGGGCCCCGGAGAGATCGGGTAACAACTCGCCCAGGGTGCGGGTGAGTTGTCCGGCCGTGCGCACGCGCTGGTCGAGGCGGACCAGGCCGGGGGTCAGATAGCCGCCACGGCCCAGAGCCACGCCGATCCGGTCCCGAGCCGGGAGCCGTTCCTCGCCGCCGGCGTCCGCGAGCGCTGCGGCGGCCACGTCGAGGGCGATCAACTGGTCGGGTTCGGTGCCGGGCACCGAGGCGGGCATGATGCCGTACCGGGTGACGTCCACCTCGGCGAGGCCGTCCACGAATCCGCCGCGCCGGCAGTAGATCCAGTCGGGGGCGGCGGGTCCGGTGTCCGAGCCGGGCCGGTAGTAATCGGCGTCCCAGCGGTCCGCCGGGACGTCGCTGATCGCGTCGACTCCGTCACGCAGGTTGCGCCAGTAGGCGTCGAGGCCCGGGGCTCCGGGCAGCAGCACCGCCATCCCGACGACGGCGACAGGAGTTTGACGTGTCGACATGTCACCAGCCCGATGCGGTGTAGACGACGGCGCGGACGGACGGTTCGCCCCAGGCGAGCTCCCGCAGCAGGGCCGCGGTGCCCTCGTCGGGGTCGATCAGCTCGATCCCGCGCCGGGCGTACTCACGGCCGAGTTCCGCGCCGACCATGCCGCCGTGCGTCACGGACGGCGCCCAGGGCCCCCAGTGGACGGTCAGCGCGCGAGCGCCGGTACGGGCGGCCCAGTCGGCGCCGAGGGTCTCCAGGGCGTCGTTGGCGGCGGCGTAGTCGGACTGGCCCCGGTTGCCGAGCACGGCGGCGATGCTGCCGAACAGCACGGTGAACGCGGGGACGCCCGGCAGGTCGTCCAGGGCGGCGAACAGCGCTGCGGCGCCGGCCGTCTTCGTGCCGTAGACCCGCTGGAAGGACTCGGGGGTCTTGTCGGCGATCAGCCGGTCCTCGATGACCCCCGCGGCGAAGACGACCCCGTCGAGGCGGCCGTGTTCGGCGTGGGTCTCCTTGACCGCCCGCAGGACGGCGTCCCGGTCCCGGAAGTCCACCGAGCGGTAGCGGGCCTCGCTGCCGAGTGCGCGGAGTTCCACGAGGGTCGCGGTGATCTCCCGCTGGGCGAGGATCAGGGCGGCGGCCCGATTGATCCCGGCGGGACCGGGTGCACCCGGCCGCGCGGCGAGCGCCGCCCGCAGCTCGACGGGGGTGCGCGCGGCGGCGGTGTGCGGGTCCTCGGGGGCGTCGGGCGCGGGCGTACGGCCCAGCAGGTCGATACGGCACCGGCAGGCGCCGGCCAGCGTGGCAGCGAACCTCGCGGTGATGCCGCGGGCGCCGCCGACCAGCAGGACTACGGAATCCCGGTCGAGGCCGAGCGCGGCCGCCTCGGCGGCACCGTCCCCGGCTGGTCCGGCGCCGGTGGCGGCAAGCGGGCCGAGAGGCGCGGGCACCAGCGTGAGGCCGTGCCTGACACCGGTCGCCGTACGCAGGACGACGGGGGCCGGTTCGGGCGCCCGCAGCTCGGCGAGCAGGGCGTCGGCGACGGCCGCGGGGGCGGTGTCCGCGACGGCGACGACCCGGGCGAGCAGGTCCGGGTACTCACGGCCGACGCTGCGGAACAAGCCGTCCAGTCCCGCCGCCCGGTGAGCACCCGCAGGATCGGCGGCCCGCAGGGCGAGCAGTCGGCTCGGGCTCTGGGCGAGCGCCGCGCGCAGCACCGGGAAGGCGTCCGGCAGCACCGGGAGGTCGGGGCCGGGCAGTGCGCCGAGGTACACCGCACCGTCGACCCGGCCGTCGGCCGCGGTGAGGAGGTGGCCCGCGTCGAGCACCACGGCTTCGGCACCGTGCTCGGCGAGCCGCGCCGCGACCTCCGCCGCCACGCCCGCACCGTCGCCGAGGAGGGCGAAACGCCGGCCGGACAGGGCGTGGCCTCCGCCTCCGCCTCCGCCTTCGCCGACAGCCGGCTCTGGCTCCGGGAGGGGCACCGGACGCAACTCGCAGCGCCGGGGCGGGACGCCGGGGACGGGGGTGTATGCCGTCAGGGGGTACGCCGCTTCGGCCGGTTCCCGGTCACCGGTGCCGGACTCCTCGTGCAACCCTCCCGCGACGCCGGACCGCGCCCCCACCCGCGCCGTCAGCCACCCCGTCACGGCCGCGGCCGTACGCGCCTTGGCCAGCTCCTCCAGTTCGGCGTCCTCCAGAACCTCGGCGCCGCCCGCGATGCCCAGCCGCTTGGCGAGTTCGCCCGCTATCTCGGCCCGCTTGATCGAGTCGATGCTGAGGTCCGCCTCCAGGTCGAGGTCGGGCTCGATCATGTCGACGGGGTAGCCGGTGCGTTCGCTGATGATCTCCAGGACGACCCGCTCGATGTCGGCGACCGGCACTTCGCCGTCCGGCTCGCCGTTCGGCTCGGGCAACTCCGCTTCCACCGGCGGCAATTCAGGTGCGACCGACTGGCGAACCGGTACGGCCGGAACCGGCGCCGGCGGTGTGGCGCCGGGCGACGCGCCGAAGTAGGTCAGCAGGACGTCGCGCTGGGCCGCGATCATCTCCCGGCTGGTGCGCAGGAATTCGGAGATGAGCGCGTCCCGGTCGGCCGGGGCGCCGTACGGCTGGTCGGTGGTCACGGTCGTCTCCACGACTCGTCGGGCCGGTGCGAGGGCACCGGGCAGGAGTGCTCCGTCGGCGGTGCGGACGAGGTGTCCGTCGACCGTCCAGCCGGGCCGTTTCGGTGCCGGGCCGCGCAGCGCGTCGACGGCGTCGCGCCCCCGCAGGAGCCAGGCGGTGCGCACGGGCTGTCCGGCGACGGCGAGCCGGGCGAGGGCGTCGAGCCAGCCGCGCAGGCCGCTGCCGGCGTCCGGTTCGCAGGCGACGGTGCGATGCGGGCGGTCACCGAGGATCCGTGCGACGAGCCGGGTGAGGACCGTGCCGGGGCCCGCCTCGACGAAGACGCGGGCGCCCGCCTCGTACATGGCCTCGATCTGGGCGGCGAAGGCGACGGGGGCGCCGATCTGGGCGGCGAGTCCGGCGCGCACCTCGTCGGGGTCGGACGGATAGGGCGCGGCGGTGCGGTTGGCCCAGACGGGGAACTCGGGGGCCCGGACCGTCTTGTCCGCGAGAACCTTGGCGAACCGCTCCCCTGCAGCGGCCACGAGCGGGCTGTGGAAGGCGCAGGCCACGGGGATGCGCCGCGCGCCGATTCCGGTGTCGCGCAGCAGCCGTACGGCCGTCTCGACATCCGCCGTCGGTCCGGAAACCACCGTCTGCTCGGGTGAGTTGAGGTTGGCGACGACGACGGAGGCGGGTGCGCCGGTCGTGCGCAGGGTGCGTACGACGGTCTCGGCGCCGGCGCCGACGGCGGCCATGGTGCCCGGGTCGTCGCCCGCCGCCGCCAGGATCGCGCCGGCCCGCTCGGCGCTCAGCTGCAGCAGTGTCTCGGGGTCCAGGGCGCCGGCCGCGGCGAGGGCGACCAGCTCGCCGTAGCTGTGCCCGGCGGCCTGGTCGGGGTGGACCCCGGCCGAGGTGAGGAAGGCGTGGGCGGCGAGGCCCGTGATGCCGAGGGCGGGCTGCGCGGCCCGGGTATCGGTGAGGGCGGCCCGCCGGCGCTCCCGCGCGGCCTCGTCGAAGGCGGCGGGCGGGTGGACGGCGTCGGCGTGCGCGCGACCGAGGTCCAGGTAGTACCGCAGCTCGGGAAGGTGGACCAGGAGCTCGGCGAGCATCCCGGGACGTTGACTGCCCTGCCCGGGAAAGAGAAGGGCGACCTTGCCCGACACCGGGCCGCCGCCCCCGCTGTCCACCGACGCCGCGAACCTGCCCTCGACCGACGCCGCGCCTCCGCCATCCAACGACGCCGCGACCCTGCCATCCATCGGCTCCGCGGCCTTGCCCTCCACCAGGCTCTCGACGCCACGCTCCACCCGGTCCGCGCCACCCGTCTCCACCGGACCCGCGAAGCCACGCTCCACCGGGTCCTCGACTCCGCCCTCCACCCGGTCCGCGCCGCCACCCTCCACCAGCCTGTCGACGCCACGCTCCGCCAGACCCGAGCCACCTGCCTCCACCAGAGCCGCGACGCCGACTTCCCCCGACCCAGCGCCACCCCCCTCCACCAGACCCGCGACGCCAAGCTCCCCCGACCCAGTGCCACCCCCCTCCACCGAGCCCGCGCAGCCCTCCTCCACCCGAGCCGACAGCCCGCCTCGCGCCGGATACGCGCCCGCGCCCCGTACCGCATCCGCACCCGCACCCGCACCCGCACCCGCGGTGCCGTCCTCCCCCGCCTCCCCCACCGCATCCGCCACGTGGATCCCGGCGGCCGGATCGCACTCGCCCGCGAGGAGCCGTCGCAGTTGGCCGGTGAGTTCGTCGGTGTCGCGGGCCACGAGCGCGGCCCGTACCGGTTCGTGTGAGGTGTCGGCGCGGCGGGCCGCGGCGAGGGCGAGGTCGCGCAGGCGCCAGGGGTGGCCGTCGGTCTCGGCGGCCCGGAGGAGCTCCGCGGCCTGCCGATGGGCCGCCGCCGTGTCCCGGCCCCGGAAGAGGAACAGCTCGGCGGGCCAGGCGTCCACAGACCGGCGGGGCGGTGCGGCGTCGGCGTGAGCGGCCAGCACGGCATGGAAGTTGGTGCCGCCGAAGCCGAACGCGCTCACGCCGGCCAGGCGTTCGGCGGCCGGTGCCGTCCAGGGCCGGGCGCGGGTGTGGAAGACGAACGGGCTGTCGCCCTCCGCCCAGGCCGGGTTGGGCCGCTCCAGATGCAGGGTGGGCGGGGTGACACCGGTGTGGAGGGCGAGGGCGGTCTTGATGAGGCCCGCGAGGCCGGCGGCGCACTTGGTGTGACCGATCTGCGACTTGACCGAGCCGAGCGCACAGCCGGCCGCCTGCGCGCCCGCCTCGGTGAACACCTCGCTGAGCACGGTGAGTTCGGTGCGGTCGCCGACGACCGTGCCGGTGCCGTGCGCCTCGACCAGGCCGACGTCCGCGGGCGAGACACCGGCGTTGCGGTACGCCCGCTCCAGGGCCGCCCGCTGGCCTTCGGGGCGGGGTGCGGTGAGGCCGAGGGAGCGGCCGTCGCTGGCGGAGCCGAGGCCCTTGACCACGCCGTAGATCCGGTCGCCGGCACGTTCGGCGTCCGCGAGCCGTTTGAGGACCAGGCAGGCCACGCCCTCGCCGAGGGCGATGCCGTCGGCGCGGGAGTCGAAGGCGCGGGAGCGCCCGGTCGGGGAGAGCGCGTGGACGGAGGAGAACAGGACGTAGTCGTTGATGCCGTTGTGCAGGTCGGCGCCGCCGCACAGCACGAGGTCACTGGTGCCGGAGACGAGTTCCTTGCAGGCCACGTCGAGGGCGGCGAGGGAGGAGGCGCACGCGGCGTCGACGGTGAAGTTGGCGCCGCCGAGGTCCAGCCGGTTGGCGATCCGGCCGGAGATGACGTTGGCGAGCATGCCGGGGAAGGAGTCCTCGGTCAGCCGGGGCAGTTGCCCGTCCAGCCCGTCGGGCACCGTGCCGTAGTACGACGGGAGTACGGCGCGCAGGGTGACGGCGTTGGACAGGTCGCTGCCCGCCTCGGCGCCGAAGACGACCGAGGTTCGCGTGCGGTCGAACTCCCGCCCCTGCTCGCCGTATCCGGCGTCCTCCAGCGCCCGGCGGGCCGCCTCCAGGGACAGCAGCTGGACGGGCTCGATGTTGCCGAGGGAGGCGGGCGGGATGCCGTAGCGCAGCGGGTCGAAGGGGATGCGGGGCAGGAATCCGCCCCACTTGGACGCCGTGGTGCCGGCCGCGTGGTGCACGGCCGGGTCCCAGCGTTCGGACGGCACCTCGGTGACGGCGTCGCGGCCGCCGACGATGTTGGACCAGAAGGCGGCGAGGTCGGGGGCCTGGGGGAACATGCAGGCCATGCCGACGATGGCGATGTCCAGCGGTGCGGGCGGCTCCGGCTCGGCGGCGCAGGCCCCGGCGCTCGGGTGGGCGGCCCGCCGCGTCAGCAGATCGGCGGCGCCGTCGGTGACCGAGCGGTGCAGGTCCGCCAGGGTGGTGGTCGCCGAGCGCAGGACGGCGACCTCGCCGGCCATGAACATGCCGTCCGTGAGCTGCCGTTCCTCGTCCACGGTCGCCAACGCGCCGTCGGTTCGGCGCTCGACGCCCTTGCTGGCGATGCGCAGCCGGCCGACATTGAGCCGTTCCAGCTGTTCCCAGACCTCGCGGTCGGTCAGCCCCTGCGCGCGGAGAGCGGCCTCGTGCGCACGGTAGTCACCGGTGAAGGGGCTCGGGACACAGCGGGTGGCGTGGCCGGGGGCGGTCTCCAGGAGGGTGGTCGTGGTGGCGGTGAGCACCTGCCGCTGGAAGACGGGCCGGACGGCGCCGTGCGCGACGGCCTCCTCGGTGAACAGGTAGGCGGTGCCCATGAGCAGGCCGACGGCGGCGCCCCGGGCGGTGAGCGGTGCGGCCAGGGCCGCGACCATCGCCGCCGACCGCTCGTCGTGGACGCCGCCGGCGAAGAACACCTCCAGCCGCCGGGCGGTCGGATCGTCGGCCTGGTCCAGGAAGTCCTGCAGTACGGCGAGTTGGGCCTCCCAGAGGGGGAAGGAGGCCCGGGGCCCCACATGACCGCCGCACTCGGACCCCTCGAACACGAACCGGCGCGCGCCTGCGTCCAGGAACTGCCGCAGCAGTCCCGGCGAGGGCACGTGCAGGTAGGTGCGGATCCCGGCCCGCTCCAGCGTCTCGGCCTGGGCGGGCCGTCCGCCGGCGATGATCGCGTGTGTGGGCCGCAGTTCGCGTACGGCGTCCAGCTGGGCGTTCCTGGTCTCCTCGGGGGCGAAGCCGAGCACGCCGACGCCCCAGGACCGCCCGTCCAGCACGGCCCGCGCCTCGGTGAGCATCGACCGGGTCCGCGCGCCGTCGGCGAGGGCCAGCGCCAGGAACGGCAGCGCCCCGTCCGCGGCGACGGCCGCGGCGAAGCCCGCCTGGTCGCTGACCCGGGTCATGGGGCCCTGCGCGACGGGGAGCCGGGTCCCGAGCGCCCGGCTCATGGCCGAGTCCGGTCGCAGTGCCGTGGCCGCTCCGCCGTCGGCCACGCCGTCGATCGCCTTCGCCACCTCGCGCACCGACCGCCGTAGGTCCCCGAACCGTTCGGCGAACCGGGCGGCCAGGAAGCCGTCCTGGCCCACCGGCAGCAGCCTGCCGCGCAGGTCGTCCGCGCCCAGCAGGGGTGCGACCGCCCCGGGGTCGTCGGCCGGCGGGCGGGGGGCGTCCGGTCCCCGGCGCCGTAGTACCCGGTGGCCGCCCAGCACCACGGTCTCCGAGCCGTCCAGGGTGCGCAGCACGGAACGGACCGTCTCGGGCAGCCCCGACTCGGCGAGCAGGGCCAGCTGGCTGTCGAGGACCACTCCGGCGGCACCGCCGGCCACCGCGGCCGCCGCCGTACGCGGGCCGATGCCGCCGCAGGCCCAGACCGGGAGGCGGCGCGACTCCTCGTCGGACAGCAGCTGTTGCAGCAGGACGAAGGTGCTCAGCTCGCCGACCCGGCCGCCGCTCTCGCCGCCGCGGGCGATCAGCCCCTGGGCACCTGCGCGCACGGCCGCGTGCGCCTGGCGGATGTCCGTGACCTCCGCCAACACGCGGCAGGCGGAGGGGAGTTCGGACCCAGACCAGTTCGCGTCGGCGGTGAGGACCACGGTGTCGGGGGCGTCGCCGGCCTCGGCCGGGGTCAGTGCGCAGCGCCCCGTCACCCGTACCCCGAAGGGCCCCGGCGCGGATCGTCTCAGCCGGGACAGCGCCTCCCGGGATCTCCGGTCCCCGATGCCCAGGTCGAGGATGCCGAGCGCCCCGGCGGCGCAGGCCGCGGCGGTGAGACCGGCGTCGGGTTCTCCGAAGGGGGTGAGGCACAGGACGAGGTCATGGGGGCGCACAGGCGAGGTCATGATGCTCCGGCACGATCGGCGAGACAGCACGGTGGGGGGTGTGCGGCGGAACGCTCTGGTGCGAGGGCACCGGAAACTAGCCTCGGCCTACTCACGGGTCAATAACGACGCCCCCTTTTCGCGCCCGGTGACATCGATTCGGCCAGCGGTTCCAATTCGCCGCAAGAACCGGAAAAACGCGGTAATTCCCCTCACCGGTGCGGGCGGGGAACCACGCCGGTCCCCGCACCACACCACCACAATCCCGGCAAAGCCCCCGCCTGCGTCACCGCCCACTCACCCGGCCGCAACGCGGCGGTACATCCACTCGAAGTCTGTAAATTCCACATGACTTCGGTGTCGTGGCCCGATCGCGGTGCCGGGGGCCGGGGTACGTCCCGTGCGGCGCGTCAGCGCAGCAGCGTGCCCACGGTCGCCGGTACGGCGGCGACCGTGCCGGTGACCGGCGGGAGGGCCCGGTGCACCGCGCGCACCGCCCTGGCGGGCGACACGGAGCCGGTGCGCCGCCGGTCGTGGCCGGCCCGGACCTGCGCGACCCGGGTCTCGCCCGACTCCCCCACCCCCGCTCCGCTCCCCGTGCCCTCCGGCTTCCCGCGCGAGGTGTTCCCGTGCGGCGGGCCCTCGGTACCGCCTTTCGAGAGTCCGACGCCCTTCGGCGCCCCCTCGCCGGGCAAGGACCCATCGCCCTGCTCAGGCCCATCGCCCTGGGAGAACCCCGGCTGCCGCCCCCCTGGCGCGTCCGCCCCGCCCTGCGCCGCGTCCGGCCGACCCGCTCCTGCCCCCTCCGCCGCCGGCTCCAGCACCCAGAGCTGCTCCGGCGAACCGTCGCGCGGAACCAGCGTGACGCGGGCCGATGTGTCGCCGGAGTCCGGAGCGAGCGCGAGGCCCACGTGCCGGCGCGGCAGGATCTCGCCGCGCACGGTGATGTCGTACGCGACCTCTCCGGCGTGCACGACGCATCCGGCCAGCACGACGCTCCGCGTCCCGGGGTCGGCGGCCAGGCACAGGGAGGGGTCGACTGCGCTGCGCAGCAACCCGTCGTCCTGGTACGACCACTGCTGCGAGGCGGCGGCGGCGCAGGGTGCGAGCCCGACGCCCGCGCCCGCCCGCACGCCGTCCCCGCGTACGGCCAGGCAGCGCCCGGAGGCGAGGGCGCGCAGGCCGCCGTGGGCCACCTCGTCGCCTTCGCCGGCCGGGGCGGTGGAGGAGGTGGCGGCCCGGGTGCCG
This sequence comes from Streptomyces barringtoniae, assembly GCF_020819595.1. GTDB lineage: Bacteria > Actinomycetota > Actinomycetes > Streptomycetales > Streptomycetaceae > Streptomyces > Streptomyces barringtoniae. The sequence goes on along the minus strand of NZ_JAJHNP010000002.1, from coordinate 74,855 downwards.
GTGCCCTCCGCGTGTGTGGAGTGGCCGGCGGGGGCACCCCAGGTGGCGCCGGGCACGGGGACACCGTTGTCATCGGACCAGCTCCTGGCCACGAGGACGGTGGCGAGCAGCGCGAGCGAGGCCAGTCCCACGCCGACGACCAGTGCCGTGCGGTGGCGGCCGCCGGGCCCGGTGCGGTGTCTGCCGCCCGCCCCCGGGGCCACCGGGGCGGGTGCCGGCCCGCACGGCAGTTCCTCGGCGGCGCCGCGTCCGGGGCGGGAGTCGAGGTAGCGGCGGGCGCCCCAGCCGAGCACGGTCTCGGCGAGCAGGAGGCCCAGGCCGCCGTCGAACAGCCCGAAGGTCTCGGCGGCGTACCGGCAGCACGGACAGGCCGTCAGATGCTGCCGCACCTCCGGCAGCAGGGCGCCGCCACGGCGCATGGGTACGTCCAGGAGCCGGTTGTAGAAGCGGCATTCCCTGGAGGGCGCGAGTTCCCGGTGGCCGCGTACGCAACCCGCCCGGAATTGCTCGCGTGCCTGTTCCAGGGCGGCCGTCGCGGTGACCGGGTCGATACCCAGCAGACCAGCGGGTATGTTTATCGGCTCCGCTTCCACCTCGGTGTGCCACAGAAGGCATTGCGAGGCGCCGGGAAGTGCCTGGAACGCGCGTTCGGCGAGTTGTCGTCTTTCCGGTGTTCCGGGGTTTGTCGCACGCAGTCCGCGACCTCCGGCGGGTTTGCGCAATTCCGGCAGGGTCGCGCAGGCGACGTCGTCCGCCGCCCAGGCGCGGACGGTGTCGCGGACGGCGACGAGCAGGTGCGGGCGCAGGGCGCCGCCGGCCGCTCCGCCCGCCAGCCGGCCGAGGACCTCGTGGAAGGCGGCGGTGGCCACGAGTTGCGGCACGGGACCGGCGGAGGCCAGGCAGACGACGGCGTAGTCGCGGGCGGCGCGCCAGTGGCGGGCCAGCAGCAGGGCGACGGCGTGATGGCGGACGGAGTGGGGGCCGCCGAGCCGGGCGACGAGATCGCGGTCGGACTCCCCGGGCGAACCGGGCAGCGGCGGATAGGGCGGGCGTGGGGGGTGTGGGGGCTGCACGGAACCATTTCCTTCCAGCCGCAGGACCGCGCACGAAATGCCGTCCTGTCGGAAAGCAGTGCCGATGTGGTGCATACCTGGTTCTGGTACATACCTAAAGGGCCGGCCTGGGCGTTCGACGCCTGCCTCTGCCCTCCCGCGGGAAGGCTCACCTTCGCACACGCGACTCACAGGAAACAAGAAGTTCGATTGACTCGACTTCAGAGTCGGTGAAATGCACGGGAGTTACCGTCGGTATCACTTCCACGGCTCGTTCCCGTGTTTCTCCGGGCGGGCTCCCATCGGCGTGTCCGAGCATGGCCCGCATGATCGCCTCCCACCCTCCCAGCGGCCCCCGCATGCCCCGGTCCGGTCCGCAACGTCGAGGCGGCCGCGGCAACCACTTCGACAGCGCCTTCGAACTGCAGCAGGCGCCGGCGGCCAAGGGCGACACCGTGCGGCTGGACGCGGTGCGCGATCCGGCGCGGCCGGCCGACATCCACCGCATCCGCCAGGGCGACCCGCTCGGCCTCGGCCACGCTGTGCTGTGCGCCCGCCACCACGTCGGCGACCAGCCCTTCGCGGTCCTGCTCGGCGACGATCCGATCGACCCGCGCGGGACCCTGCCGAGCCGGATGCTCCAGGTCCGCGAGCGGTACGCGGGCAGCGTGGTGGCACTGATGGAGGTCGACCCGGCGCGGATCCACCTCTACGGCTGCGCGGCGGTGGAACCGGCCGGCGAGGACGGGGTGGTACGCGTCACCGGACTCGTGGAGAAACCGGCGCCCGGGATCGCGCCGAGCCGGTACGCGGTGCTCGGCCGCCACGTCCTGAACCCGGCCGTGTTCGGCGTCCTGGAGCGCACCGCGCCGGGCCGCGGCGGCGAGATCCAGCCGACGGACGCCCTCCAGGACCTCGCGGCGGACGGCACCGTGCACGGGGTCGTCCTCGACGGTCCGCGCCACGACACCGGCGACAAGGCCGACTCCGTGCGCACGGTGGTCCGGCCGGCCTGCGCCCGCCCCGGCCTCGGCCCCGAATTCGCCGACTGGCCGAGGGAGTTCGTGGCAGGGCTGGAGGAGGGCGCAGCCGGCAGCAGGGGCCGGCGGCGTGCGGCGTAGAGCGAACGCACGCGAGCAGAGGGGCCCTTCACCTGTCGGCTCCCCTCAAGTGCCCAGTAAACCCTAGCCGTTGGGACGCAGCGTCCACACGACGGTCATCTCCCCCGTCACGGCGCCGTCGGCGCGGCGGATCTCGATCGCCACGGGGAACTCGGGGCGCTGCCCGGCGTCCAGCTCGGCGACGACGTCGGCGGCCGGACGGCCCAGCGTGGCGGTCGCGGTGACGGCCCCCATCGCGAGCTTCCTGTAGGCGATGTCGGCACGGACGGCGAGCGGCACCGCGCGGGAGAGCTGGTCCCCGAAGGCGGCCAGCACGATGGCGCCGCTGGCCGACTCGCCGAGGGTGAACATCGCCCCGGCGTGCGGCCCGCCCACGTGGTTGTGATAGGCGCCCTGGTCCGGAAGGGACACGACGGCCTTGTCCGGAGAGGTCTCCAGGAACTCCAGGTTCAGCGTCCGAGCCATGGGCACGGTGGCGGCGAGCATCTCGCCGATCGACATCTGGTCTGCGCTCATGCCGCCATGTTACTCATGGGTAGCCGGGCCTGACCAGCGGGGAGACGTAGCCCACCCCCCTCTTCCACACGGAGTCCGCCCCGCTTCGCTACGACCCTGACGAGGGCCGGTGACCGAATCGTGTCCATGGCGGCACTAGGGTTACTGGCCATGTGGCCAGATCAGCAGCCGCCAGGGGGCGCGCCCAACCCGCAGAACAACCCGCAGCACAATCCGTACCAGCAGCCGGGTTACCAGCAGCCGAACCCGTACCAGCAGCCGGGATACCAGCAGTATCCGCAGGCCGCGCCGTACGGTCAGCAGCCGCAGTGGGGGCCGCAGCAGCCGCCCACCGCGCCCGTCCCGCAGCCCCCGCAGTCGGGCGGCGGCCGCACCAAGCTGATCGCGATCGCCGCGGCCACGGCGGTCGTGGTGGCCGCCGCAGTGACCGGCTATCTCGTCCTCGGCGGGAAGGGCGACAAGAAGAACCAGGCCGCCGGCAAGGGCGGGCAGCACGCGAGCCAGTCGCCCGCGCCCCAGCCGACGGCCAGTTCGTCGGACACGGACGACCCGCGCGGGGCCGCAACGGAGAAACCGACCGTCCCCGGCTGGAAGGTCGTGGTGAACCCCAAGTGGGGCGTCGCGTTCGACGTGCCGGCGCAGTGGGAGGTGCAGTCCCCCGGCGTCGCGGTCGGCTTCACCTTCCCGAAGAGCGAGAAGGACTCGGGCATCACCATGTCGGGTCTCGCCGAGTACAAGTCCGACTGGTGCACCTCGGACGACGACAAGGACGGCCGCACCGAGGACACCCCGCTGGCGGTCGTGGGTACCAAGGGGGCGAGCGGCGCCAAGAGCACGAACGAGATCGCCATCAACACACCGCCCTGGTGGGTCTACGGCGGTTACACCATGCCGGACAAGAAGAGCATCTCGTGGGACAAGAAGCCCACTTCCTTCAAGTCCGCCTCGGGTGTCGAGGGCAGCTACGCGTGGGCGCAGTCGACCCACACGCCCCGGAAGGGCAAGTGTGTGACCGACGGCAAGGCGCTCACGTTCGGCTTCCAGAACTCGGCGCACGACTACGTGTCGTTCGACTTCTACGGCGCCAAGGGAGTGAACGGCGAGGTGTCCAAGGCGACCGTGCTGAAGATCCTCAGCACCGTCCGGCTGCACGGAGACCCGACGAACCAGTGAGCCCGCGTGCGTGTTCCGGCTCGGCGGGCCGGAACACGCACGAAACCGATTGCCCACGCGGCGCCCGCGAGCGATAGTCGCCCGGTGAACTCACCGTCCACCCGGCACGCCCCGCGCAGGCCCTCCTGGGCGGGCCGCAACTACTCCCTGCTGACCGCGGCTGCCGTCGTGACCGGACTCGGTGCCAACGGCTCGCTCGTCGCCGCCGCGTTCGCCGTGCTGGACGCGGGCGGCGACGGCGCGGACGTGGGACTCGTCGCCGCCTCGCGCACCGTGCCGCTGGTGGTGTTCCTGCTCGTCGGCGGCGCGCTCGCGGACCGGCTGCCCCGCCACCGGGTGATGGTCGCCGCCAACGCCCTCAACTGCCTCTCCCAGGGCGCCTTCGCCACGCTGGTGCTGGCCGGCGAGCCCCGGCTGTGGCAGATGATGCTGCTCAGCGCGCTCGGCGGCACCGGTCAGGCGTTCTTCGGCCCGGCGGCCGAGGGCATGCTGCTGTCCTCGGTGGAGGGCGAGCAGGCGGGCCGGGCGTTCGCCGTCTTCCGCATGGCCACGCAGGGCGCGGCCCTCGGCGGCGCGGCCCTGGGCGGTGCCCTGGTCGCGGCCGTCGGCCCCGGCTGGGTGCTCGCGTTCGACGCAGCCGCCTTCGCGCTCGCCGGCACCCTCCGCTCCTTCCTCGACATCAGCCACATCCCGCCGCGCACACCCGGCGAGGGCATGCTGGACGATCTCCGCGACGGCTGGCGGGAGTTCATCGGCCGTCCCTGGCTGTGGGCCGTCGTCGTACAGTTCTCGATCGCCAACGCGGTGGTCGGCGCAGCCGAGGCGGTCTACGGCCCGCTCGTCGCCCGCGACAGCCTGGGCGGCGCGGGACCCTGGGGCCTGGCCCTGGCCGCGTTCGGCGCGGGCACGGTGGCCGGCGCCCTGCTGATGACCCGCTGGAAACCCCGCCGCCTGCTGCTCGCCGGCACCCTGTGCGTCTTCCCGGCGGCCCTGCCCGCCGCCGCCCTGGCCGTACCGGTACCGGCCGAGGCGCTGTACGTGGTGATGTTCGCCGCCGGTACGACGGTGGAGGTGTTCGGGGTGTCCTGGATGACCGCGCTGCACCAGGAGATCCCCGAGGACAAGCTCTCCCGCGTCTCGGCGTACGACTGGTTCGGCTCGGTCTCCCTCATTCCGCTCGCGACGGCGCTGGTGGGCCCCGCCGAGAGCGCCTTCGGGCGGTCCGCCGCGCTGTGGGGCTGCGCCGGACTGGTCGTCGTGGCCACCGCACTGGTGCTGCTGGTCCCGGACGTCCGTACGCTGACCCGCCGCAGCCGGCCGGTCGCCGCCTCCCCGGGCGCGTCAGCCGATGCCGAACGACCCGCCGGGGGGCTCGGGTGACGGTACGGCGTCGGCGTCCTCCACCGGCCGCGCGGGACCGGTGAACTCCCGTACCGACGCCCCGCGTTCGACCCGCGCCGGAAAGGTGTCCGCCGCGGTACGCCGGGCCAGGGCGGTGATGGCGAAGGGCCGGTGCGCGGCGACGAGCACCGCGTTCCCGAACCGGCGGCCGCGCAGCACCGCGGGCTCAGCGATCAGCACCAGCTCCTCGAAAACGGCGGCGAACGTGGCCAGTTGGGACCGCAGGAACCCGAACGGCGCCGCGTCCGCGAGGTTGGCCAGATAGACCCCGTCCGGGCGCAGCACCCGCTCGGCCTCCCGTGCGTAGGCGAGCGTGGTCAGATGCGCCGGCACCCGGGACCCGCCGAAGACGTCGGCGATCAGCACGTCGGCGTGATCGTCGGGGGCCGTCTCCAGCCAGGCCCGGGCGTCGGCGGCGTGCACCGCGATGCCCGAGCCCTCCGGCAGCGGCAGATACTCGGCGACCAGTTCCAGCAGCCCCCGGTCGGCCTCGACGACGTCCTGCCGCGAGCCGGGCCGGGTCGCTGCCACGTACCTGGGCAGGGTCAGCGCTCCCCCGCCCAGGTGCACCACGTCCAGCGGCCGTCCGGCCTCGGCAACCGTGTCCAGCACGTGCCCGAGGCGACGCGTGTACTCGAACTCCAGATACGCGGGTTCGTCCAGATCGACGTACGACTGCGGCGCCCCGTCGACCGTGAGCAGCCAGGCCCGCGCACGGTCGACGTCGGGCATGAGTTTGGCGGTGCCGTGGTCGGTGGTGCGGGAGACGGGTATGGCTTCGTTCACCTGTCCATTGTGCCTGGCGGCAGCGACCCGAAGGCGCCGCAGTCCCGCACGCACCCGAGCCTCACTCCACGGTGGTCACGGTCCCCGCCCCCACGGTCCGACCGCCCTCACGGATGGCGAACCCGAGCCCCGGCTCCAACGGCACCTCCCGCCCGAGCTCCACGGTCATCTCCACCGTTTCCCCGGGCCTGGCCACACCCACGGAACCGAGGTCGACGTCCCCCACCACATCCGCCGTACGGATGTAGAACTGCGGCCGGTACCCGGTGGCGACCGGCGTCGTACGGCCGCCCTCGCGCCCCGACAGCAGATACACCCGAGCCGAGAACCGCCGGGCGGGCACGACGCTCCCCGGGGCCGCCACGACATGCCCGCGCCGCACGCCGTCGCGTGGCACACCCCGCAGCAGCACCGCCACGTTGTCCCCGGCCTGCGCCTCATCCATCGGCTTGCCGAAGGTCTCGAGGCCGGTGACCACGGTCTCCAGCTCGGCACCCAGCACCGCCACCCGGTCGCCGAGGCGCAGCGTCCCCCGCTCCACCGCGCCGGTGACGACCGTGCCCCGCCCGGTGATGGTGAGCACGTTCTCCACCGGCAGCAGGAACGGCGCGTCCAGGTACCGCTCCGGCATGGGCACGTAGGTGTCCACCGCGTCGAGCAGCGCCTCGATGGACGCCGTCCACCGCGGGTCGCCCTCCAGCGCCCGCAGCCCCGAGACCCGTACGACCGGTACGGCGTCGCCCGGGTAGCCCTGGGCCGTGAGCAGGTCGCGGACCTCCAGCTCGACGAGATCGACGAGCTCCTCGTCGTCCGTGCCGTCGGCCTTGTTGAGCGCGACGACGATGTGGTCGACGCCCACCTGCCGGGCGAGCAGCACGTGTTCGGCGGTCTGCGGCATGATCCCGTCGAGCGCGGACACGACGAGGATCGCCCCGTCGAGCTGCGCGGCGCCGGTGACCATGTTCTTGACGTAGTCCGCGTGGCCCGGCATGTCCACGTGGGCGTAGTGCCGGGTGTCGGTCTCGTACTCGACGTGCGCGATGTTGATGGTGATGCCGCGGGCGGCCTCCTCCGGGGCCCGGTCGATGCGGTCGAAGGGCACGAAGGTGCCGGTGCCGCGCTCGGCGAGGACCTTGGTGATGGCGGCGGTCAGGGTGGTCTTGCCGTGGTCGACATGACCCATGGTGCCGATGTTCAGGTGCGGCTTGGTGCGCACGTAGGCCGTTTTGGACATGGCTGTACCTCGAAGCCTCTCAGCCGTGAAAGGAGAATCAGGACCCCGGTGACTGGCCGACCCTCCCCCTGCGGGGTCCGCCGGACGTTCCGGGGAGGGTCAGCTTCGGGCGCCGTCGACAGCGGCCACGAGGATCAGGACGGCAGCCTTCGGCGCATCCGCGACGGCGGATGCTGCGAGGAGGAAGGCGTACCGGAACATGGGGTCGATCATCGCCGAGCAGGTGTCCGGCGTCGAACGATTTTCGGCGGTCGGCGAGTTGAGGCCTGTGTCGGGGCCTGCGTCGAGGCCCGCGTCGGGGCCCGCTCAGGCGCCGATGTTCTTCAGCGCCTCCCGGACGGTCAGCGGGGCGAACCTGCCCCGCTCCCGTGCCAGGAAGGCCCGTACGGCCCCGGGGTCGGTCTTGGCGTACTCGCGCAGGGCCCAGCCGATCGCCTTGCGGACGAAGAAGTCGGGATGCCCGGACTGGAGCAGGCAGTGGGCGAACAGCCGGTCGGTGTCGGTGTGTTCCTTGCGGGTCAGCTGGTGGAGCAGGGCCGTGCGCACCAACCACAGGTCGCCGTCGGTGATCCAGGCGTCCATGTCGGTGCCGAGTGCGGGATCGGCGGCGACCAGCCGGCCGACCACGTGCGCGGCCAGCAGATCGACGGTGTCCCACCACGGGACGGTCGTCACGAGGTGCCGGGTCACCGGCAGGAGGCCGGAGGAGCACCGTCCGGCGTGCCGACGCAGATAGTCCACCGCGAAGTACTGGTACTCGCGCTCGGGCAGCTGCCAGCAGCGCAGCGCGATCGCGGTGCAGTCGGCCTCGTCGGGGCGCGGGGTGCCCGCGAGGACGGTACGGGACAGGGCACGGCGGTCCGGGGTGGGGATGCCGAGGAAGGGCGCCACGTCCTTCATGTACGCCCGCATCGGACCGGCCCGCCCGGGATCGGCGGCGGCCGTGAACACGGCCGTCACCCGCTCCAGCACAGTGTCGGCGAGAGCACTGCGCGGCACGTGCGGCGGGGCCGCACCTGTGACGGTCATGAACGAACCCTACTATCGAATACACGTTCGCACACGCGGACCAGAACCCCAGCTCAGCGCCCGCTCCGGACGGGGGTTGCACCCCCTTCCGCACCGGCGTTACCTGGAAGTACCGGTGGTACAGCGGCGGAGGTGACAGACGTGAAAGCCGTCGTCTACGAAGAGCCCTTCAGCGTGGTGGTGAAGGACGTCCAGGATCCCCGGATCCAGCATCCCAACGATGTGCTCGTACGTGTCACGTCGAGCGCCATATGCGGCTCGGACCTGCACATGTACGAGGGCCGCACGGCGGCCGAGTCGGGCATCGTCTTCGGACACGAGAACCTCGGCATCATCGAGGAGGTCGGCAGCGGTGTGACCTCCTTGTCCCAGGGTGACCGTGTCGTGATGCCGTTCAACGTCGCCTGCGGATTCTGCAAGAACTGTCTCGCCGGGAAGACCGGCTTCTGCCTGACGGTCAATCCCGGGTTCGCCGGCGGGGCCTACGGCTACGTGGCGATGGGCCCGTACAAGGGCGGCCAGGCCGAGCTGCTGCGGGTGCCGTTCGCCGACTTCAACTGCTTGAAACTGCCTCCGGGGGACGAGTTCGAGACCGATTTCGTGCTGCTCGCCGACATCTTCCCGACGGGCTACCACGGCTGCGAACTCGCCCAGGTGTCCCCGGGCGAGAGCGTGGCCGTCTACGGCGCCGGACCGGTGGGGCTGATGGCCGCCTACTCGGCACTGCTGCGCGGTGCGGCGAAGGTGTTCTCGGTCGACCGGGTGCCCGAGCGGCTCGCCAAGGCGGAGGAGATCGGGGCCATCCCGATCGACTTCACCAAGGGCGACCCGGCGGAGCAGATCAAGGAGCAGACCGGAGGCGAGGGCACCGACAAGGGTGTCGACGCCGTCGGCTACCAGGCCCAGGCACACGACGCCAGCCATGAGGAACCGGCCATCGTCCTCAACGAGCTGGTCATGACGGTACGGCCCACGGGCATGCTCGGCGTGCCGGGTCTGTACGTGCCCTCGGACCCGGGCGGCCCCGACGAGCACGCCAGGCACGGTCAGCTGCTGGTCTCCATCGGCAAGATGTTCGAGAAGGGCCAGCAGATGGGCACCGGTCAGTGCAACGTCAAGCGGTACAACCGCCAGCTGCGCGACATGATCATCGCCGGGCGCGCCAAGCCCAGTTTCGTGGTCTCCCACGAGCTGCCGCTGGACCAGGCGCCGCAGGCGTACGAGAAGTTCGACAAACGGGTCGAGGGCTACACCAAGGTGGTACTGCATCCCGGTCACGCGCTCGCCGCGTGAGACATGGGTTCATGGGTCCGGGCGCCCGAGGTGCCCGGACCCGCTCGGTGCGGCACACCTGACGGCGATCACACGCGTTCGTCGGTTAATGTCACCGGATGCTCGATGCCAACCGCTCTGGCACCGCCACGGCCTCTCCCCGGGCCGCCGCCACGGGGCTCGTCGCACCCGTGTCACCGCTGCCCCGCGCCGGGTTCGCCGGCCGGTGTGCGCGGGCACTGGCGCATCCGTATGCCCGGCTGTCGCTGCTGCTCGCCCTGCTCGCCGGTGCCGCCGCGGGCGTGCTGGCCTTCGAACCGCAGCGGCTGCTGACGCACGGCTGGCCACCGCAGCTGGGCGGGGCCGCGGCGGCCGCGGTCTTCGGCGTGGCGTACGGGCTGTGCACCGTGGCGTTCGTGCCGCGGCCCTTGCTCAACCTGGCGGCGGGCGCGCTGTTCGGCTCGCAGCTGGGCCTGGTGACGGCGCTGGCGGGGACGGTGCTCGGGGCGGGCGTGGCGTTCGGGCTCGGCCGGGTGCTCGGGCAGGACGCGCTGCGCCCGCTGCTGCGGGGCCGCTGGCTGAAGGCGGCCGACGGGCAGCTGAGCCGGCACGGGTTCCGGTCCATGCTGGCCGCCCGGCTCTTCCCGGGCGTGCCGTTCTGGGCCGCGAACTACTGCGCGGCCGTCTCCCGGATGCGCTGGTGGCCGTTTCTGCTGGCCACGGCCGTCGGCTCGATCCCGAACACCGCCGCCTACGCGGTCGCCGGCGCCCGCGCCGCCGCGCCGACGTCCCCCGCCTTCCTGATCGCGATGGCCGCTATCGCCGTACCGGCGCTGCTGGGCGCGGTGGTGGCGTGGCGCAAGCGTCACCATCTGCGCGGCCGGTGAGGGTCACCGGTCAGACACCCTCGAGGATCATCGCGTTGGCCAGGCCGCCCGCCTCGCACATGGTCTGCAGGGCGTAGCGGGCACCGCGCTCGCGCATGGCGTGGATCAGGGTGGTGGTCAGCCGGGTGCCGCTGGCGCCGAGCGGGTGGCCCAGGGCGATCGCGCCGCCGTGCACATTGACCTTGGCCAGATCGGCGCCGGTCTCCTGCTGCCAGGCCAGCACCACGCTGGAGAACGCCTCGTTGACCTCGAAGAGGTCGATGTCGGCCACCCCCAGCCCCGCCTTGTGCAGCACCTTCTCCGTGGCCGGGATGACGCCCGTCAGCATCAGCAGCGGATCGGAGCCGGTGACGGCGAAGCTGTGCAGGCGGGCGAGGGGGCGCAGGCCGAGGCGGGCCGCGGTGTCGCTGGAGGTGATCAGGACGGCGGAGGCGCCGTCGTTGACGGGGCTGGCGTTGCCCGCCGTCACGTTCCACTCGATCTGCGGGAATCGCTCGGCGAAGCCGGGGTCGTGGTAGGCGGGCTTGAGGCCGGCGAGGATCTCCGTGGTGCTGCCGGGGCGGACGCACTCGTCGCGGGCGACGCCGTCCAGCGGCGCGATCTCGGCGTCGAACAGACCCTTGTCCCAGGCCGCGGCGGCCTTGTGGTGCGAGGAGACGGCGAACTCGTCCATCCGGGCGCGCGTGAGGGACCACTTGGCGGCGATCAGTTCCGCGCTGATGCCCTGCGGGACCAGGCCCTCGGGGTAGCGCTCGGCGACACCGGGACCGAACGGGTCCTTGCCGGCAGGCACGTTGGACCACATCGGCACCCGGCTCATCGACTCCACACCGCAGGCGACCACCAGGTCGTACGCCCCGGACATCACGCCCTGCGCGGCGAAGTGCACGGCCTGCTGGGAGGAGCCGCACTGGCGGTCCACGGTGGTCGCCGGGACCGTCTCGGGGAAGCCGGCGGCGAGGACCGCGTACCGGGTGGTGTTCATGGCCTGCTCGCCGACCTGGTCGACGGTGCCGCCGATGACGTCGTCGATCAGCGCGGGGTCGACGCCGGAGCGCTCGACCAGGGCGCGCAGGGTGTGGGCGAGCAGCTGCACGGGATGGACGTGGGCGAGGGAGCCGTTCGGCTTGCCCTTGCCGATGGGGGTGCGTACGGCTTCGACGATCACTGCGTCGCGCATGGCGGGGGCCTCCTTGGCCGCCTGGCTGTCCGCAGCGGGCCGGGCGGCGGGCTACGACAGCTACCAGTGAGTAGGAAATCCAAACTCACCATAGCGCGCCAGGTTTGAAAATCAAACTCTCCACTAGACTGGCCCTCATGGCCGCCACGAAAGACCCGCGCCCCTGCTCCATCGCCGACGCCCTCGCGCTGGTCGGCGAGAAGTACTCCCTGCTCGTCCTGCGCGAGGTGTGCCTGGGCAACGGCCGCTTCGACCAGCTCGTGCGCAACATCGGCGCCCCGCGCGACATCCTGGCCGCCCGGCTGCGCCGGCTCGTGGACGCGGGGATCCTCACCAAGCGCGTCTACAGCGAGCGCCCGCAGCGCTTCGAGTACCGGGCCACACAGGCCGGCCTGGAGCTGGAGCCGGTCCTGATGACGCTCAAGGAGTGGGGCGACCGCCACATCCGCAAGGGCGCCGACCTGCCCATGGCCGTCGAGCACATCTGCGGCAATGAACTGGTGCCGGTCGTCACCTGCCGCGCCTGCGGCGAGGAGGTCCGCCACGAGGACCTCACGGCCCGTCCGCAGGCGCCGGGCTGGACGCGCACCGGTCCGACGGCGGCGTGAGACTCAGGGCGCGGTGAGGGCCTCGTTCCAAGCACGGATGTGCCAGGCCTTCACCCCTCCGTGCAGGACGAACGGGTCACCGGCGACGACCTCCTCGGCCGCCTCGCGCGTGCGGTAGACGGCCGTCGAGCCCTCTTCCCGGGGGTTCGACTTGTACAGGGCCGTGATCAGCTCCAGGCTCCTGCGCCCGTCCGCGCCGCTGCTGCGCGGCCGCTCACCCGAGCGCATGCTCGCGACCAGTTCGCGCAGTTGGGCCAGGTGCGAGCTGGGCACGTCCGCGCCGAAGTCGCGCCATTGATCGGCCAGTTCGGCGGGTACGTCCGGGGCCGGAGTGATGCGCCAGTCGTCGTTGGCGTGCCCGTAGAGGTGGGTCAGTTCGACGGTCGCGCGCTCGCAGTCGATGCGGATGCGGCTGACCTCGTCGGGGCTCAGCACGCTGTTGACGACCGTCGCGAGGGCGCCGCCCTCGAAGCGGACCAGCGCGGTGGAGACGTCCTCCGTCTCGACGTCGTGCACCAGCCGCCCGGCCATGGCCCGCACCTCGCTCCACGGTCCGAGCAGGTCCAGCAGCAGGTCCATCTGGTGGATGCCGTGGCCCATGGCCGGTCCGCCGCCCTCGCTGTGCCAGCGGCCCCGCCAGGGCGCGGCGTAGTAGGCGGTGTCCCGGTACCAGGTGGTCTGACAGTGCGCCACCAGAGGCCGCCCGAGAGCGCCTTCGGCGAGCAGCCGGCGCACGTGCCGGGATCCGGAGCCGAACCGGTGCTGGAAGACGATCGCCGCGTACGGCCCGCCGTCCGCGCCCTCCGCCGCCTCGATCGCGTCGAAGTCGGCGAGCGAGGGCACCGGCGGCTTCTCGCACCACACCCAGGCCCCGGCGCGCAGCGCGGCCACCGTCTGCGCGCGGTGCAGGGTGGGCGGGGTGCAGATGCTGACCAGGTCCGGCCGCTGCTCGGCCAGCATCCGGTCGAGGTCGGTGCAGGCGTGCGGGATGCCCGTCCCGGCGCAGAAGGCCTCGACGGCGTCCTGGTCGATGTCGACGGCGGCGACGACCTCCGTCTCGCCCTCCCGCGCGAGTTGGGCCAGCGCGGGCAGATGGGAACCGCGCCCGATGGCGCCGGTGCCGATGACCGCGGCCCGGATGCGCCGGCCGCCGAACGGAGGTGTCGGACGAGGACGGTCGGGCCTGGGCAGGAGCGGAGAGGGTGGCATGGGCGGGATCAGCACTCCTCCGGTTCGGCGGGCGCGCGGGCCGACAGTGGGGAAGCAATACGGCAAGCAATGCAGCAAGCGCTTTCTCCTCTGCTGCAACGTAAGCGGCGACGCCGGGACCGGTCAACACCACGGACCGCGCCGCGGTCCGCCCGCTCGACCGGGTGACCGGCGGCGACCCCGGCGGGGACGCGAGCTTCCTCGAACTCCCCGCCGTACACATTTCCCTGACGGTGACGGTGACGGTGACCAACCGCATACCTTCTGGGTAGCGGGACGGTAGCGCAGTGTCAGTGCTTACCCCTAGGCTGTCCGCATGTCCCCCGATGTCCCGCCCCCTGGTTCCGTGCGGTCTGCCGCCGAGGTGAACGAGCAGATCCGGGCGCTGTGGCTGCGTGCGGGCGGCACCCTGTCGGCCCAGGAACGCGCGGAGTACGAGCTGTTGGTGGTCGAGTGGGCCGAGGCGATCCGCGACGAGGTCATCAAGGCTGCCTGACCCGGCCGACGGCCCGCTGCCGCCTGCGCGATCCAGGTCGAGCCGCGCTCACGGTCCTTTCTGCCGGCGGTGGTCTTGCCGGGTGGATGTGCGAGCCGGCCGTCGCTGGATAAAGTCGTTCCGTCACAACTGGTTGTGGGGACAACCAGAGCGCCTTGGGGAGGGCCAGCAGACACATGAGTCGTCGCTCCAACAGCTTGGTCGGCGTCTGGGCTGAGATGCAGAGGCAGCAGCAGCGCCAGAGGGAGGCCGAAGCCAGACGACAGAGACAGGAAGCACAGCAGGCCCGTGCGTATCAACGGCAAGCAGCCCAGAGTTACCGCGAGCACAGGCAGGCGGAGGCGCTCCGTCGTACGGAGGAACTGGACGCGCAGGTCGCGGCGCTGCAAGACCTTCTCGCCTCGGGCTGCCGGGCTCCGGCGTTCAGGGCTTCCTCTCTCATGCGCCCCGAAGAGATCGAGCCCTTCGCTCCGGGGCCACTGGCGCAGCCCGTACCCATGCCGAACTTCGATCATTACCAAACGGACCGGGGGTGGACCACCGGTCGCCGCGCTCAGGCTCAGGCGGAGGCCAGGGCGCGCTTCGAGCGTGACTGGCATGCGGCCCAGGCAGCGGAGGCGCAGCGGCAGCAACAGCTGGCGTCGTACCAACGGGAGTACCGGGAATGGGCCGATGCCCGGCTGGCCGAGGTGCGGCGGTACAACGCCGGCGTGGTCGAGCTGACCGAAGGCGTCAGACGCCACGACCCCGCTTCTGTGGTCGAGTACTTCTCGGCCGCTCTCTACGCCTCGACCGCGTGGCCGGAGGGCTTCCCACGTCAGATCGCGGCAGCCTATGACCCGGCAGCCGGACAGTTGGTGCTGGACTGGGAGCTGCCCGCCTACGGCGTCGTACCCGACGTCAAGTCTGTTCGATACATGTCCGGCGCGGACCAGGACAAGGAGACTCCCCGCCCGGTAGGTCAGCGTCGGGCCCTGTACCGGGAGGTCCTGGCACAGTGCATGCTGCTCGTCCTGCACGAACTCTTCGCCGCGGACGAGCTGGGCGCGCTCGAGTCGGTGAGCCTGAACGGGTTCGTGGACGGGCATGACCCCACGACGGGCCGACCGGGCCACATCTACCTGGCAACGGTGATGGCTCCACGCGCGACATTCCGCGACCTGCACCTGGCACAGGTGGACGCCGGCAGCTGCCTGGCCGATGCCCTGCGCGGGCAGCTCTCGGCTCGCCCCGACCAACTCACGCCGGTGCGGCCGAGCCGCCGACCCCAGGAGGTCGGCAGTCGTGTCGTCACGCAGGGCGGCGACGAGGAACCCGACCTGTACGGCATGGACCCCATCGCCTTCGAGAACCTGGTTGCCGATCTCTTCCGCGCCATGGGGATGCAGGCGGTCACCACGCAACGCTCGAACGACGGCGGAGTGGACGTCGACGCACTGGATCCGACGCCGATCCGCGGCGGCAAGATAGTCGTACAGGTGAAGCGCTACCGGAACACGGTGCCGCCCACCGCTGTGCGTGACTTGTACGGGACCGTTCAGGACACCGGCGCCAACAAGGGTGTCCTCGTGACGACATCGAAGTTCGGCCCTGGCTCACACACCTTCGCCAACGGCAAGCCGCTGGAGCTGATCTCGGGAACCGAACTCGTCGACCTGCTGCATCGTCATGGACTGCGTGGCCGCTTGGGAGATGGCGCCCGTCGTGGCGCGGCGCAGCAGACGCCGACGGTCGTGGACACTCGCCTGCCCGCCGACTACAACGTCCTGGGCATGTCCTGGACCGGAACTGTCTCCTTGGACGTGTGCGCTCTCGTCTGCCGCGGCAACCGCGTCCTCAGCGACGATCATTTCGTCTTCTACAACAACCCACAGACTCCGGACGGCTCTGTCCGTGCGCTCCCTGCCACTCCACCCGACAAGGCCGCAATCTGCGTCTCCTTCGACGGGCTGCCCCATGACGCTGATCGACTGGCGCTCGTGGCCGCCATCGACCCGGAGGCCGACCCGAACGCCGATCTCTCCGGCTTCACGGACGCCTGCATCCGGCTGCTCGACCCGTCGCTGGCCGAGTTGGGACGACTGCAGGTCTCCGACGGGCGGCCGGGCGAGACCGCCCTGGTGCTCGGCTCGTTCCGCCGCAGGTCGAACGGCGACTGGGACTTCGTCCTGGGCGGCAAGGGCTACACGGGCGGCCTGGAAGGCCTCGTCCAGGATTTCGGCATCGACGTCGAGTAGTCCGAGGATGAGCGGTCCGAGGGTGAGCGGTCCGAGGGTGAGCGGTCCGAGGGTGAGCGGTCCGAGGTCGATCAGCCCGAGGTCGATCAGCCCGCGCAAGGGCCCCATGCGGCTGCGCCGGCCGACGGTGATGACGGCGTTCGCCCGGTCGTGGCGCTCGACTGACGGAGTGCCGCCGTGCCGCGGCCACCCACGCTCGTCTCCAGGCACCCGACCGTTCAGTCGCTACCAGTGCCGCCGGGGCCGGCGCCGCGAGTCCACAGGGACAGATCGCTGCTCGTCGCTACGGCAAGGGTCTGGCCGGAGGGGGAGAACCCAGCGGCGCGGAGTTCGGAGTAGTGGGAGTGGAAGATGTGCCACCAGCGCTCCCCGTACGGACCGGAGTGCGGCAGTCCGCTGCCGCGGGAGAGCAGGACACGCTCGTTGGGCCAGGCCGGGGCAACGACCTCCAGGTTCCAGCCGTCTTCGGTGGTGGTGTGCAGCCCTCCCCCGAAGAGCCCGGCGACGCGCACCCTGCTTCCGGCGACTGGTCCCAGTCCAGGACACGACAGAGCGGGATCCGCGTCGGGGCCGCTGTCCTCCGGGGCGGGGTCACGATCCCGGGCGACCTTCTCCCCCGTGACGGCGTCGAAGAGACCGTGACCGTCGCTCGAGACGACCATCACCAAGTCCTGGCCGGTGCCGGGGTGCACGGCGAAGCCGATTCCGAGAAGCCCGCCGACCGGGGCGTACGCGCTGCGCCGCCAGGGCTCGGGCGCCGGTACCACCGGGGCCGCGAGCAGCCTTTCCCGCATCGCCTGCTGGTACGCGGAAAGCTCCGGCTCAGGGCTTGGCTGCCCGGCCGAGGGTTCGTTCTCCGTCCACTTCGTCACACAGCCATGATCCACATTTCGGCAGGTTCACCCAACTGGGTTGACACTTCTCTCGTGGACCTCTCGTGCCTTACCCGGCCCGGATGCGGAACTTCCGTTCGGGCCCGGAGGGTTGATCGTGCACGGCGACAGATTCGGGGCTCCGGCCCGCCACGCACCACCGAATTCGGCCGCACCACCGATTGTCCCGGCGCGCCTCTTGGCTCAGCGCCCGGCATGCCCAACACTGTGCCGATGACGCAGCGCGCTGAGCTCGCGACCGTGATGGACCGGCTGGCCGTGGACGAGTTGATCACCGCGTACGCGGTGGCGGTCGACGACGGCGACTGGACCGCGTACCGAATGCTGTTCACGGCGAACGGACGCGCCGACTACCGTTCGGCCGGCGGCATCGAGGGCGACGCGGGTCAGATCGCCGGATGGCTCGCCGAGAGCCTGGCGCTGTTCGCCATGCGGCAGCATCTGATCGTCAACCGCCAGGTGCGGTTCGGCTTCCTGGAGCACGACACCGGCGACACCGCCTCCGTGCGGGCCGACTACCTCAACCCGATGCGCTTCGCGACCAACGGCAGCCCTACGGCTCCGGACCTGGTATGCGGTGGCCGGTACGACTTCGCGCTCCTGCGCACCCGGGAGGGCTGGCGTCTGCACCAGGTGACCGTGGAGGAGAAATGGCGCCGTCTTTCAGCCGAGGCGAGCCCGGCCCGGTCCACTGAAGATCCCGATCGGCACCCACTCTAGGCCGAGGCGGCTCCGCCGGCCCGCACGGCGGCGACAAGTGTGTCGAGTCGCCCGCGGACCCGGGCGACGGTGACATGGTCGAAATAGTCGCGGGAGCTGATGATCTCACCGGCGCGCACTCGCAGCACGAAGATGCCGGGCAGCACGAAGGGTTCTCCGGTCTCCTCGACCGTTCCCCGGTACTCGAACTCGGCGACGATGACCTCGGGGTCGGTCGTCTCGTGGATCGTGATGTTGGTTGCCCGACGGTGCAGCCGGGGCCCGGAGTCGGTCGGCCTGAAGTGTTCGCGCAGTTCGTCGCGGGTGCGGAGGGCGGCGGCGCGAAGCGGGTCGAACGGATGCACGACAAGGGTCTGCTCCGCGTACAGATCGGGCAGTTCCTTCCAGCGGCCCTCCGCGACACCGTTCACGAGCGCGAGGAAGACTTCCCGGGGGCTGAGGACTTGCGTCACGACACTCTCCCGTCGTCGGCACCGGCATGCAGCGGCATCGAACTACTATCCGAAGTGCGGACTCCGAGTATACGGAGTCGTGACTTCGGATAGCGGTGGACGAGTGAAAGCGCGATGAGCACCCCGGACAACCGAGAGACGGGCGGCAGGCGGCCGCAACGCGCTGACGCGCGAACCAACCGCGAGCGGATCCTGAACGTCGCCGAGGAGGTCTTCGGCAAGGGTGGCCGGTCCGCGTCCACCGAGGAGGTGGCCCGCCTGGCGGGCGTCGGCATCGCCACGGTCTTCCGTCACTTCCCCACCAAGGCGGCGCTGCTGGAGGCCGTTCTCGTGCAGCGGTTCGACCGCCTGCGCGCGCAGGCAGAAACGCTGTTTCACGCCACGGACCCGGGAACGGCGTTCTTCGACTTCTTCAGCCACCTCGTCGCCGACGCGGCCGGCAAGATCGCCATATCCGAGGCCCTGCTCGAGGCCGGTGGCGAGAACGGCGGCGACGCCGCTCGGGCATCGGACGGACTGCGCCGGGCCGTCGGCGCCCTGCTTCAGCGTGCCCAACGCGCCGGCGCCGTCCGGGACGACGCCGAACTGCCCGAGGTGTACGCCTTGCTCGTCTGCACTTCCCGAGCCGCCGCGCACGCCCGCCTCGAGGAGGAGGTACGGCAGCGGATGCTGGCCATCGTCTTCGACGGCCTCGCACCACTCGGAACCCGCGAGCGCGGATGAAGATCTGAACGACCCCCACGCCCCCTGTCCTAGATCCCCTCGGACGCGCACACTGGAGTAGGCGCAGGGTAGGGAGGGCCCCATGAGGACGATCGACCGCTGGCTCACCTCCCCCTGGCGCCGCTCCTGTGCCGCGGCCCTCGCGGGTGCGCTGCCCGTGCTCGCCTTCCCCGCGCCGGCGCTGTGGTGGTTCGCGTACGTCGCCCTGGTCCCCTGGATCCTGCTGGCCCGTTCGGCGCCGAGCGGGCGCCGCGCGGCGTACGACGGCTGGAGCGGCGGCTTCGGGTTCCTGGTGGCCGTGCACCACTGGCTGCTGCCGAGTCTGCACGTGTTCATCTTCCTGATAGCCGCCCTGCTGGGCCTCCTGTGGGCGCCCTGGGGCTGGCTGGTGCGCCGTTTCCTGGGCGAGCAGCCGACGCCGGGCCGGGGCGCCGCCGCGGTGCTGGTGCTGCCGTCCGGCTGGCTGATGGTGGAGCTGGTGCGGTCCTGGCAGGGACTGGGCGGCCCGTGGGGCATGCTGGGCGCCAGCCAGTGGCAGGTGTCGCCTGCGCTGCGGCTGGCCTCGGTCGGCGGCGTGTGGCTGCTGAGCTTTCTGGTGGTGGCCGTCAACGTGGCGGTGACCCTGCTGACATCCGTGCGCGAGGCCCGCGTCCCGGCCGTGGCCTCGCTGGTCGCCACGGCCGCCGCGACCTCGGCCGTGTGGGCCTGGGCACCGCACCCGGAGGTCGACGGGCGGGTGCGGATCGCCGTCGTACAGCCCGGGATCGTGGACGGGCACGACAGCGCCGGAAAGCGCTTCGACCGCGAGGAGCAGCTGACCCGGCGGCTCGTCGGGCAGGACGTCGACCTGGTCGTGTGGGGCGAGTCCAGTGTCGGGTACGACCTGAGCGACCGGCCCGACCTGGCCCGGCGGATCGCCGCGCTGTCCCGCGCGACCGGGGCGGACGTGCTGGTGAACGTGGACGCCCGCCGCTCCGACCGGCCCGGGATCTACAAGAGTTCGGTGCTGGTCGGTCCGGACGGCCCGACCGGCCAGCGGTACGACAAGATGCGGCTCGTGCCCTTCGGCGAGTACATACCGGCCCGCTCGCTGCTCGGCTGGGCAACCTCGGTGGGCAAGGCGGCCGGCGAGGACCGCGGGCGCGGCACCGAGCAGGTCGTGATGAACGTCGGGCACGGGCTGCGGATCGGCCCGCTGATCTGCTTCGAGACCGCGTTCCCCGACATGAGCCGGCATCTGGCGGAGGACGGCGCCGATGTCCTGCTCGGACAGTCCGCCACTTCCACCTTCCAGGGCAGCTGGGCGCCGGAGCAGCATGCTTCGCTGGCCGCGATCAGGGCCGCCGAGACCGGCCGCCCGATGGTGCACGCCACCCTCACCGGCGTCTCGGCCGTGTACGGTCCGGGCGGGCAGCGGCTCGGTCCGTGGCTCGGCACCGACGCGAGCGCCGCCCGCGTGTACGACGTACCGCTCGCGCACGGCATCACGCCGTACGTCCGCTACGGCGACTGGCCGGTGCACGGCGCGCTGCTGGTGCTGGCGGCGCTGTGCGTCACCGAGAGCCTGCGGACGCTCAGGCTGCGGCGGAACGGTCCCGAACCGCTCGTACCACCCGCTCGCACAGCTCATGGGTCGCCAGCGCGTCCCGGGCGCTGAGCACCTTCCCCACGCGCACGGCGTCGAGGAACGCGAGTACCGCCTGCTCGATGCCGCGCTGCCGGGCCACCGGCACCCAGTCGCCGCGGCGGCGCACGGTCGGCTGGCCCTTGTGGTCGATGACCTCGGCGAGGTTGAGCACCTGACGCTTGGTGTCCTGCCCGGAGACCTCCAGGATCTCCTCGCTGGAGCCGCTGAGCCGGTTCATCACGCCGAGCGCGGTGAAGCCGTCCCCGGCGAGCTGGAGCACCACGTGATGCAGCAGCCCGTACTCGACGCGGGCGCGGACGGTGACGTCGTCGACCGGGCCCGGCACCAGGAACCGCAGGGTGTCGACGACGTGGATGAAGTCGTCCAGGATCATCGAGCGCGGTTCCTCGGGCAGCCCGATCCGGTTCTTCTGCATGAGGATCAGCTCGCGCGGGTGCTCCAGACACTGCGCGTACCCGGGCGCGTACCGGCGGTTGAAGCCCACGAAGAGGGAGACCCCGCGTTCCTCGGCGAGGCCCACCAGCCGCTCGGAGTCGGCGAGTTCGTAGGCGAGCGGCTTGTCCACGTACGTCGCCACGCCCGCCTCGAGCAGCCGGCCGACGATCTCGGGGTGGACGGCGGTCGGCGCGTGGACGAAAGCCGCGTCCAGCCCGGCGGCGAGCAGGGAGTCCAGCGTGGTGTGCCGGCGGCCGGCCGGCAGGTGCAGGCTGTCCGCGACCCGGTCGAGGGTGGCGGGCGTCCTGGTCTGGAGGTGCAGGTCGACGCCCGGTTGCATGGCCAGCACCGGCAGGTACGCCTTCTGCGCGATGTCCCCGAGTCCGATGCAGCCGACCTTCACGTGCTCTCCCCTACCGCTCGATTGCCTCTCCGGCAGCATACGGGGGCCGCCAGCCGGCGATGTCGTCGAAGCCGCGCAGGAGGAGCGCGGGTCGGGCCTGGGACACGGCCGCGATCACGGTGTCGCGTACGGCGACGGCGACGGGGTTGGCGGCCATGTTCACGCGGGCGGCCTTGACGGCCCGGCGGGCGATCGCGGTGGTGCGCGGCAGCCGGGCGGCGGAGTAGGCGGCCAGGTCGGGGCAGTGGTGCGCGAGCACGACGGCGTCCTCGATGGCCTGGTTGCCGCCCTGGCCGAGGGTCGGCGGCATGGCGTGGGCGGCGTCGCCGAGCAGGGCCGCCCGGCCCAGGTGGTAGGCGGGCAGGGGCGTGGCGATGTGGTGGACGTCGTGCCGGAGCACGTCCTCGGGGCGGGCGGCGGCGAGCACGGCGGGGATGGGGTCGTGCCAGTCGCCGAACAGGCGCAGGAGTTCGGACTTCTCGTCGTCGGGCGCCCGCCCGCCGGCCGGGGTCATGGCCGCCGCGTAGGCGTAGACGCGGCCGTCCTTGACCGGGTGGGTGCCCCAGATCCGGCCCCGGCCCCAGGTCTCGTGCGAGGCGAACTTCACGCCGGGCACCGGGATGAGCACCCGCCACGTGGTGAACCCCGCGTACACCGGGCCGGGGTGCTCCGGGAACAGGGCGCCGCGGACACGGGAGTTGATGCCGTCCGCGCCGACGACCAGCTCGGCCTCCAGCTCGTCGTCGCCGACGCCCACCCGGGCGGGCCGCCGGCCGTCGCCGGGGTCGGCGAGACGCGCGGCGGCCGCGGTGCGGACGGCACCGGGCGGGAGGAGGCCGGCGAGGCGGTCGACCAGGGTCGCGCGGGGCAGCAGGACCAGCGGGCCGCCGAAGCGGGCGGCGGCCGCCTCGGCGCTGGACCGGGACAGCCACCGCCCGCTCGGGGTGCGCAGTCCGCCGTCGCCCTGCCAGGCGGCCAGATCCCGGATCTCCTCGCCGATGCCGAGCACGTCCAGGGCGCGCAGGGCGTTCGGGGCGAGCGAGATGGCCGCGCCGACCGGTTCCAGGGAGCGGGCCCGCTCCAGCACGGTCACGTGCCGGCCGCTGCGGTGCAGGGCCGCCGCCGCGGCCAGACCTCCGATGCCGCCGCCGATGACGATCGCGCGCGCCGACTGAACCATGGCTCCTCCCGAGACCTGCAGACTACACCTGTAGTGACAGCGACTCTACTACAGCCGTAGTGAGACAGATAGGGTCACCTCATGTCCGTACGCACCCCCGGCGCCCCTCGTGCCGATCTCGTCGCCGACGCCGCCCTGGCCCTGCTCGCCGAGCGCGGGATGCGCGGGCTGACGCACCGGGCGGTGGACGAGGCGGCGGGGCTGCCGCTGGGCTCGACGTCGAACGTGGCGCGCACCCGGCAGGCCCTGCTGGAACTGGCGGTACGTCGGCACGCCGAGCGCGAGGCCCGGGTGCTGGACCTGGCCGAGATGCCGGATCCGAGCGGCGGACCCGACGCGCTGGCCGACGGGCTGGCCCTGGCCGTGCACCGCTCCCTGACCCGGGGCCGCGAGCTGCTGATCGCCCGCTACGAACTCGCCCTGGAGGCCACCCGCCGCCCCGAGCTGCGCGCGTTCTACGACCGGACCGGTGCCGTCTTCAAGGAGCAACTGGCCGCGATGCTCAGCGCGGTGGGCTCCCCGGACCCGGCCCGCCATGTACTGTCCCTGGCCGCCTGGGCGGACGGGCTGATGTTCTCGTGCGCGGCGGGTTCGTTCAGCGCCGAGGAACCGGGCCTGGAGGAGATCCGCACGAGCCTGCGGGAACTGCTCGCGGGGCTGCTGGGCCGGTGAAAACCCCCTGGTGGAAGGGGTGATCTTCGGCGAGGATCACGGGCATGACGACCGAACGCCGAGAACCCGCCCTGAACGCCGGTGAACGCGCCATGCTGGAGGGCTGGCTGGACTACCACCGCCGGACGCTGGCCTGGAAGTGCGAGGGACTGACCGACGAGCAGCTGCGGACCGCGTCCGTGCCGCCCTCCGAGCTGTCCCTCATGGGCCTGGTGCGGCACATGGCGGAGGTGGAACGGGGCTGGTTCCGCAAGGTGCTCGTGGGCGACGAGCCCGGCCCGATCTACTGCACGGAGGAGGACCGGGACGGAGAGTTCCATCTCACCGAGGCCGACACCTGGCAGGAGGCGTACGCGACCTGGCAGGCGGAGATCGAGATCGCGCGGCGCAACGCGGCAGGCTTCGAGCTCGACGCTCTGTCCAAGGGAAAGAGCAGGTTCGGCGACGAGCCGTTCAGCCTGCGCTGGATCTACACCCACATGATCGAGGAGTACGCCCGGCACAACGGCCACGCCGACCTGATCCGCGAGCGGATCGACGGCGCCACCGGCGACTGAACGTCAGCCCCGGTCCCCGGAACCCCTCCGTACGGGGCACGAGATCACCCGTGCGGGGGGACCGACCTCGGCTCCCTGCTGCCAACCCGGGCGCCGAACCAGCAGAGTTGCGCGGGTGCATCGAACGACGACCGCCGCAGCGCTCCTGGTCACCGTGGCCGTCTCGGCCCTCTCCGGCTGTGTGACGGTACCGCGCCCCGCGCCGCCCCGGGACACGGCGCCCTCACTGCCGACGGCGCCCCGGCCGGACGGCACCGCGGAGCCGCGGGCGGTGCAGGCGCCGGCCCAGGAGGCACTGGAGAGGACGGAGCCGTCCCGCCGTCCGCGGCCCGTCACGCCGGCCACGCCGCATCGGATGGTGGAGGCACCCCCGGTCGTCCATCACCCCCCGGCGGCCCCGCCCTTGCCGTCACGGCCCCGCATGCGCCCCCGGCAGTCGCACACCGCCGCCCCTGACCTGCCGAACGCGGCCCCCAAGGCCCCGAACGTGTGCGCCCTGGGCAGGCAGTACGGCGGCTGGCGAGCAGACAGCCCGGAGGCGAAGATCTGCGAGCAGACCTACGGCCACTGAAACGCGCCCCGAAGGGGCGCGGGGGCCGTGTTCGGCTGCGGCTCCGCCGCGGGCGCGACAAGCCACGAGAGCCGGAGCCGCAGGAACGCCTCGCCCCTGCAGACCCTCAGGCGCCCTCACCCAGCCGCAGCTCCAGCCGCCCGATGGCGGCCCACACCCCGTCGCCGTACCCGTCGTCCGCCAGAACGCCGGCGGCTTCGCGCGCCCGGTGCAAATGGCTGCGGGCCGCCTCGGCCCGGCCCAGCTTCACATAGTCGGCGGCGAGATTGAGATGCAGGGACGGGAAGAGGCCCCGCACACTCAGCGGGGCGCCCCGCTCCTCCGCCGCCGACAACGCCCTGAGATCCCAGGCGAGTTCGTCCTGGGGGTCCTCCTGGGTGTCGGCCAGATAGTGGGCCAGGGTGCACCGGTGCAGCGGGTCGCCGTCCTCGCCAATCTCCGCCCACAGGTTCAGGAAGCGGCTGCGCGCCTCTTCGCGGTCGCCGCCGTGGTGCAGCATGACGACCTGACCGATCCGCGTCAGCAGGGCATCCGGTGCCGCCTGCTCCTGTTGCTCCGCCACGCGTGCCCTCCGGGCTGTCGACCGTTGTGTGGTGCTGACGCTAAACGGCGCCGCCGGGATTTCTCGTCAGGCGGCGCCGTTGCGCCGTGGGCCGGTGGTCGGCTGCGGGCCGGTGGAGGGCTGGTCGCTCCCCCAAGTTCTCGGCTTCGCTCGAACCCGGGGGGACTCCCATCGCGGCGGAGCCGCACAGTGATGCAGCCCCGCGCCCCGGGGGCAGTTGCGCCCCCGCAGGGGTCGAGGCGCCGCCTGCCCTCAGCCCAGATTCGGGATGTGCCAGTCGATCGGCTCATGCCCCTGCGCGGCGATCGCCTCGTTGATCCGGGTGAACGGGCGGGAGCCGAAGAACTTCTTCGCGGACAGCGGCGAGGGGTGCGCGCCCTTGACCACCACGTGCCGCTCCTCGTCGATCAGCGGCAGCTTCTTCTGCGCGTAGTTGCCCCAGAGGACGAAGACCGCCGGGTCGGGGCGGGAGGCCACCGCGCGGATCACCGCGTCGGTGAACTTCTCCCAGCCCTTGCCCTTGTGCGAGTTGGCCTCGCCGGCCCGGACCGTGAGGACCGCGTTGAGCAGCAGCACGCCCTGCTGGGCCCACGGCATCAGATAGCCGTTGTCCGGGATCGGCAGGCCCAGCTCCTCCTGCATCTCCTTGTAGATGTTCCGCAGGGAGGGCGGGGTCTTCACCCCGGGGCGGACCGAGAAGCACAGGCCGTGGCCCTGGCCCTCGCCGTGGTACGGGTCCTGGCCCAGGACGAGGACCTTGACCTGCTCGTACGGCGTCGCCTCCAGCGCGGCGAAGACCTCCTCGCGCGGCGGGTAGACCGGACCCTTCGCCCGCTCCTCCTCGACGAACTCGGTCAGCTCCTTGAAATAGGGCTGCTGCAGCTCGTCGCCCAGAACCCCGCGCCAGGACTCGGGCAGCATGGCGATGTCGGTCACGTCAACGTCCTCACAATGTCGATCAACTACCGGCGTGCGGTCACTTGCAGGCTTCAGAACCTACAGGTGACCACTGACAACCGGCGTGTGAAGGGAGCTCCGCCCGGTTCACCAGCTGGTCTTGCGGTGCAGCGCCCACATCATCATGATCGTCGACGGGTCGAGGGCCTGTTCGCCGCCGGAGATGTCCTCGCTGGCGGCGATGAACTGCCGGCCCTGCCACAGCGGGATCAGCCGCGCGTCGTTCACGAAGACCTGCTGGGCGTTCTCCATGTCCTTGACCGTCTGAGCGCGGTCGCTCTCCGCGCGCGAGTGGGGCAGCAGCTTGTCGGTGATCTCCTTGGACGGGTAGGGCGTACCGAGCGCGTTGTGCTCGCCGACGAACGGGGCGATGAAGTTGTCCGCGTCGGGGAAGTCCGGGAACCAGCCGCGGCCGAACACCGGGTACTCGCCCTTCTGGTAGCCGACCACATAGGTCTTCCAGGGGCGGCTCTTGAGCGTGACCGTGAACAGCCCGGAGGCCTCCAGCTGCCGCTTCAGCTCCTGGAACATCAGCGCGGTCTCGGAGCCGTAGCGGTCGGTGGTGTACCAGAGGGTGAGCGGGACGCTCTGGTGGATCCCCGCGTCGGAGAGGATCTTGCGGGCCTTGGGCACGCTCGGGTCGCCGTAGTCGTCGAAGAAGCCGGTGGCGTGTCCCGTCAGGCCCTTGGGGACCATCGAGTACAGCGGGTCGACCGTGTCCTTGTAGACCTTGTGGGCGATGGCCCCCCGGTCGACGATCTGGGCGACGGCCTTGCGTACGGCGGGCTGCTTGGCCCAGGGGTCCTTGGGGTTGAACACCAGGTAGCTGATGTCGATGCCGGAGCCGTCGACCAGCTGCAGGTTGCTGTCGGCGTGCTGCTGGAGGGCGAGGATGTCGTCGGCGGCCAGGCCCCGGTAGGTGACGTCGATCTGCTTGTCCCGCAGCGCCTTGACCATCCCGGCCGAGTCCTGGAAGTAGCGGATGGTCACCGCGTCGTTCTGCCGCTTGGCGAAGCCCTGGTAGTTGCCGTTGGCGACGAGGACGGCCTGCTTGCCCTCGTCGTAGGACTGGACCTTGTACGGCCCGGAGCCGTCGACGTCGTCGTCCTTGCGCAGGGAGCGCGCGGGGTAGTCCTTCGGGTCGACGATCGACATGGCGGGCGTGGCCAGCACGAACGGGAAGGTCGCGTCGGGCTGGTTGAGCTGGAAGACGATCTCGCGGTCGCCGGTCACCTGCACCCGGTCCAGGCTGCCGAGCAGACCGGCGGGCCCGCCGGGGGCGTCGATCGTGCGGATGCGGTCGATGGAGAACTTGACGGCCTGGGCATTCAGCGGGTCGCCGTCGGCGAACTTCATGCCCGCGCGCAGCGTGCAGCGGTAGGTGCGGCTGGCGGAGTCGGTGAAGGAGCAGCTCTCGGCGGCGTCGGGCTGGGGGGCGGTGGCACCGCTGGGGTAGGCGACCAGCGTCTGGAAGATGTTCCGGTACAGCTCCCAGGACCCGTCCCAGGCACCGGCGGGGTCCAGCGTGCTGGGGGCGCTGGTGGTACCGACGACGATGGGGCCCTTGCCGTCGCCGCCGCCGTCGGACAGCAGGCCGCAGCCGGTCACCAGGGACATGGACGCGATCGCCGCGACTCTCCGCAGGAATCGGTTCCGGTTGAACACGCGCACGCTCCTCGATCTGCCATACCAAGGGTCGGCAGACCATACCGCAGCGTTCTGTCGCCTGAACCTCCCCTGAATCCGGGCTTCTTGATCGACTTCGCGATGACGACGTTGTCAGTCCGCTGTGCGGATTCCTCAAGGGGTTCCGGGCGCCGATCCGTCCGAAAATCGACGCCCGGAAGGTGGCTCAGCCCACGCCGGCGTTGAGGAAGATTCCGCCGTCCACGACGAGCGTCTGACCGGTGACCCAGTCGGACTGCCCGGAGGTGAGGAAGGCGGCGGCCCCGCCGATGTCGGACGGCACACCGAGCCGGCCCAGCGGGTAGGAGGCGGCGGCCTCCGCCTCGCGGCCCTCGTACAGGGCCTGCGCGAACTTGGTCTTGATCACGCCGGGGGCGATCGCGTTGACCCGCACCTTGGGCGCGAACTCGTGCGCCAGCTGCTGGGTCAGGTTGATCATCGCGGCCTTGCTGATGCCGTAGGCGCCGATGAACGGCGAGGGCGCGAGGCCCGCGATCGAGGCGATGTTGACGATCGCGCCGCCGTTGTCCTTCTGCCAGGCGTGCCAGGTCTTCTGGGCGAAGCCGAGCGCGGAGATCACGTTGGTCTCGAAGACCTTGCGGGCCACGTCCAGGTCGAGGTCGGCGATCGGTCCGAAGACCGGGTTGGTGCCGGCGTTGTTGACCAGGAAGTCCAGGCGGCCGAAGGCCTCCATGGTGCGCTCGACGGCCTCGGTCTGGTGGGCCAGGTCGTGCGCCTTGCCGGCGACGCCGATGACCCGGTCCGAGCCGAGCTTGTCGACGGCCTCCTTCAGCGCGTCCTCGTTGCGGCCGGTGATGCACACGCGGTCGCCGCGGGCGACGAGTGCCTCGGCGACGCCGTAGCCGATGCCGCGGCTGGCGCCCGTGACGAGGGCGACCTTGCCCGAGAGCTCGGGGAGTTCAGCGGAAGTCATGTACCCGTATCCCTTAGTTGAGCGGTCCGCCGGCGACGTACAGCACCTGGCCGGAGACGAAGCCGGCCGCCTCGCCGGTGAAGAAGGCGATGGCGTTGGCGATGTCCTCGGGCTCGCCGACGCGCTGTACCGGGATCGTGCCTGCGGCGACCTTCTTGAAGTCCTCGAAGTCCATCTTCATGCGGTCGGCGGTCGCCTTGGTCATCTCGGTGGCGATGAAGCCGGGGGCGACGGCGTTGGCGGTGATGCCGAACTTGCCCAGTTCGATGGCGAGGGTCTTGGTGAAGCCCTGCAGGCCCGCCTTGGCGGCGGAGTAGTTGACCTGGCCGCGGTTGCCGAGCGCCGAGGAGGAGGAGAGGTTGACGATCCGGCCGAAGCCCGCGTCGACCATGTGCTTCTGCACGGCCTTTGTCATCAGGAAGGAGCCGCGCAGGTGGACGTTCATGACGGTGTCCCAGTCGGAGACGCTCATCTTGAACAGCAGGTTGTCGCGCAGTACGCCCGCGTTGTTGACCAGGATCGTGGGGGCGCCCAGTTCCTCGACGATCCGGGCGACGGCCGCCTCGACCTGCGCCTCGTCGGACACGTCTGCGCCGACCGCGATCGCCTTGCCGCCGGCGGCGGTGATCTTCTCGACGGTGTCCTTGCAGGCGGCCTCGTCCAGGTCGATCACGGCGACCGCACGACCCTCGGCGGCCAGCCGTACGGCGGTGGCGGCGCCGATGCCGCGCGCCGCCCCGGTGACTACCGCGACCCGCTGTTCAGTGGTGGACATTGCTGTTTCTCCTCGCCCTTGAGAGAACCTGTCGGGGCCCTTGGAAGTGGGCCCCTCACGCGCGGTGAGCGACCGCTTAGTACCTTCAGTACACGTGACGCTAGAAGCCCTGGCACCCGGTGTCAACGGCACACCGGGTGCGTGTGATCCATTACCTCACCAAGAGGTCCAGCAACCGCTCCGTCTCGCCCGCCGGGTCGGTGGTCAGGCCGGTGTGCACGGGACCGGGCTGGACGACCGTGGAGCGGGGCGCGATCAGCCAGCGGAAGCGGCGCCCGGCGTCGTCCCCGGCCGCCTGCCCGGCCTCCGCACCACCCGCGCAGTGCCGCTCGACCGCGCCGAGCACCGCCCGGATCCCGGCCACGTCCGCCTCCGGGTCCAGGGCGAGCAGCCGGGCCTCGTCCAGGTGGGTGCGGGCGCCGACGTAGCCTCGCGCGCGGCTGTAGACGACGACGCCCGCGTTGATGCACTCGCCGCGCTCCACGCGCGGTACGACCCGCAGCAGCGCGTACTCGAACACGTCCCGGTCGCCGCCCTGGCCCGCCCGGGTGATGTGCCGCTCGGTGACATGGCCGGCCATGTGGATGTGGGTCTCGCTCACTTGGTCCCCCCCTCGATGCCGGTGATGCGTTCGTGGACGCCCCCGGCCCGCGCGAGCAGCGGCCCGGCATAGGCCCGGCGCAGGTCGTCCGGGGTGTCGAAGCCGGGCTCGTCGGTGAGCCAGGCGTCGGGGATCTCGGCGGTGACCTCGGCGAGCAGATCCGCGGTGACCCGGGGTGCCAGCTCGGCCGCGGCCGCGGCGACGTCCGGGGCGAAGCGGGCGAGGGCGTGGTCGGAGGCGTCGTAGGGGCGGGCCGCGGAGGCCTCGGCGGAGCGCCAGTTGTGGTGCCAGATCATGGTCGCGCCGTGGTCGATGAGCCACAGCTCGCCGCGGTGCACCAGGAGATTCGGATTGCGCCAGGACCGGTCCACGTTGTTGATCAGCGCGTCGAACCAGACGATCCGGCCGGCCTCCTCGGGGCTCACCGGGAAGGCGAGCGGGTCGTAGCCGAGGGCGCCGGAGAGGAAGTCCATGCCGAGGTTGGTGCCGCCGCTGGACCTGAGCAGGTCCTGCACCTGCTGTTCGGGTTCGCCGAGACCGAGCACCGGATCCAGCCGGACGGTGACCAGCCGGGGCATCCGGAATCCGAGGCGGCGGGCGAGCTCGCCGCACACCACCTCGGCGACCAGTGTCTTGCGGCCCTGTCCGGCGCCGGTGAACTTCAGGACGTAGGCCCCGAAGTCGTCCGCCTCGACGAGCCCCGGCAGCGAGCCCCCCCTCGCGGAGGGGCGTGACGTACCGGGTCGCGGTGACTTCCTTGAGCATCGCCCCAGGTTACTGGGGTGCCGCCGACAGCAGGCCCACAGCTGCGGCTTACGGCCGTCTCATGCCCGGACGGCAAGGATCTGGGTGCCCGTCTGAACGGGTGGCGCCCGGGCGCCGTACCCCTGGACGGATCACGAGAAGCTCCGCGGAAGGGAACTCCACATGACCAGCGCATCGCCCCAGCCCCATGCCGGACCCGCCCGCCGTACCGTCGTGGCGGCGGCCGGAGCGGCGGGGCTCGCCGCCGCGCTGACCGCCTGCGGTTCGGGCGACAACTCGTCGGACACGGCGAACACCGGGTCCGGTTCCTCCGGGACCGGCGGCTCCACCGGTTCCACCGGCTCCTCGCAGAGCAGCGGCGGCTCCGCCGGCGGCACCGCCCTCGCCAAGACCTCCGACATCCCCGAGGGCGGCGGCAAGGTCTTCAAGGACCAGGGTGTCGTGGTGACCCAGCCGGCGGCGGGCCAGTACAAGGCGTTCTCGTCCAAGTGCACCCACCAGGGGTGTGCCGTGGGCAGCGTGGCGAACGGCGTGATCGTGTGCCCGTGCCACAACAGCCACTTCTCCGCCGAGGACGGCAGCGTGAAGAAGGGTCCCGCCACCCAGCCGCTGCCCGCGGCGAAGATCACCGTCTCCGGCGACGAGATCAAGCTGGCCTGAGCCGTCTCACGCGCGCCCGCGCGGACGTTTGAGGCAGGCGAGCACCTCGTCGGTGGTCGAGACCGTGGCGACCAGCGCGAGGGTGTGCCGGATCATCGCGGGGGTGTAGTCGGCGGGCACCCCCGCGATGGCGTCGGCCGGTACGACGGCGGTGTGGCCCAGATTGACCGCGTCGAACACCGCGTTGGGTATCGCCACGTTGGCGGAGACACCGGTGACGACCAGCGTGCGGCAGCCGAGGTTGCGCAGCAGGGCGTCGACGCCGGTGCCGTGGATCGGGGACAGGCCGTGCAGCCGCCGTGCGACGAAGTCCTCCTCGGTCACCTCGATGGGCGGCGCGACACGGACCGCGGTGGTGCCCGACAACTGCTGCACGGGCAGTCGTTCCGCGGCCCGGAACAGCCGGGCGTTGCGGCTCGCGCCCCGGCCGTCCGGGCGGCGCTCGGCGATCGCGTGGACGACCTGCACACCCGTCTCGTGGGCGGCGGCGACCAGCCGGGCCACGTTGCGCAGCGCACCGGAGGAGCGGGCCTCGCGGGCGAGTTCGGGCAGGGCGCTGTCCGGGCCGACGACCCCCTGCTGGCACTCCACGGTGAGCAGGACGGTGCTCACCGGGTCGAGGAGTTCGCTGAGCTGTGCGTACGACGGCATAGCGCGCCCCCTTGGAAGACGACCCGTTCGGAACCGGGCCGTATCGCAGCCGACCCGTTCTCTTTTCTGACGTGATGTCAGAGGATCACCAGGACACGATAGTTCTCTGACACGACGTGGGAGAAGAGGGGGCCGTATGACCGTCACTCAGCAGCGCCGGGGCCGGAAGATCATGATGACGCCCGGCGAGCTGGACGAGTTCCTCACCAGTCAGCGCACCTGCCGGGTCGCGACCGTCTCGGCGGACGGCACTCCGCACGTCAGCGCGTTGTGGTTCGCCTGGGACGGCACCTCGCTGTGGCTGTACTCGGTGGTGCGCAGCAGGCGCTGGACACAGCTGCGGCGCGACCCGCGGGTGGCCGTCGTGGTCGACTCGGGCGAGGAGTACGACCAGTTGCGCGGCGTCGAGCTGTCCGGCCGGGTGGAGTTCGTGGGCGAGGCGCCGCGCACCGGGGAGCTGTGCGCCGAACTCGACACGCCGGAGACGCTGTTCGCACGGAAGAACTTCGGCCTGGACGAGATGCCGCACGACGGCCGCCACGCCTGGGCACGGCTGACCCCGGAGAAGATCGTCTCCTGGGACTTCCGCAAGCTGGGGCCGCAGTAGGGCTCAGCCGACCTTCTGTGCGGCCGCGCGCAGGGCCTCCACCGCCGCCCGGATCGAGGGGCGGCGGTCGGCGTCCGCTCGCCAGACCACGTACACGTGCCGGCGCACCCGCTGCTTGAGCGGCACGAGGACCACGCCGTCCGGGACCGGGTGCCGGCCCAGCAGCGGCGCGATGCACACGCCCAGTCCGGCGGCGACCAGGCCGAGCTGGGTGTGGGTCTCACCTGCGCGGTGGCCGACGATCGGCTCGACGCCCTTGGACCGCAGGGTGAACATCAGCCACTCGTGGCAGAACTCGCCCTCGCCCCAGGTGATCCACTCGTCCTCGGCGAACTCGGTGAGGTCCACCTCGTCCCGGCCGGCGAGGCGGTGCCCGGCCGGCATGGCGACGTCGGCCGGGTCGTCCAGCAGGGGTGCCTTGACCAGGCCGTCGGGCACGGGCATCGGCTTGTTGTACCAGTCCAGGACCACCGCGAGATCGAGATCGCCGCGGACGACGCCGGCGATGCCCTGCTCCGGCTCGAGCTCGCTGGAGCGCACCCGCAGCCCGGGGTGCTCGGACCGCAGCGCGCCGAGCGCGACCGGGAAGAGCCCGCGCGCGGCGGTCGGGAACGCGGACAGCCTGAGTTCGCCGACGACCTGCCCGCGATGCGCCTCCAGGTCCGACTCGGCGAGTTCGACCTGGGACAGGATGCGCGCCGCGTGCTCCGACAGCAGCCGGCCGGCGTCCGTGAGCCGCACCCCGCGGCCGTTCTTGGCGAGCAGCCGCTGGCCGATCTCGCGCTCCAGCTTGCCCAGCTGCTGGGAGACGGCGGACGTGGTGACGTGCAGCGCGTCCGCGGCGGCGCTCACCGAGCCGTGCCGGGCGAGGGCGTCCAGGGTGCGCAGGCGCTCCAGGTTCAACATGTAAGCCATTCTAAGAGGTACTCGGTGGAAAAAGTCGATTGTGCTACGAGGTTGCCTGCAGCATCGTTGAGGTCATGAGCACGGTCACCGCAACCAGAACCCAGTCCCCTGCCCCTGCCCGGCCCCGCCCCCGCCTCGACTGGCGGCTGCGCTTCGGCGCGCTGTCCCTGATCTGGGGCTTCAGCTTCCTGCTGATCAAGGTGGGCACGGAGGGCTACGCACCTTTCCAGGTCACCCTCGGGCGTCTGGTGTTCGGTACGGCGGTACTGGCGGCGGCGATGGCGGTCAAGCGGGAGAGGCTGCCGCGCGGCGCCCGGCTGTGGGCCCGCATGGCGGTGGCCGCGTTCTTCCTGAACGCCCTGCCGTTCTCCCTCTTCGCCTACTCCGAGCTGACGATCCCGTCCACGCTGGCCGGCATCTGCAACGCCACCTCGCCCCTGTGGGGCATGGCCCTGTCCCTGGTCGCCCTGTCCGAGGACCGGCCGACCCGGGTCCGTGTGGCCGGCCTCGGCCTCGGCTTCCTCGGGGTGCTGACGGTCCTGGGCGTGTGGCAGGGCTTCCACGGGCTGGACGCCACGGGTACGGCGATGGCGCTGCTGGCCTCGCTGAGCTACCCGGTGGGCTGGATCTACGTCCGGCGGACGCTGGCCGGCACGGGAAACTCCCACCTGTCGATGACGGGCGCGCAGCTGATGCTCGCGGCGCTTCAACTGGCCGCTGTGACGCCGTTGTTCACCGGCCTCCCCACACATTTCTCACTCGTTCCGCTGCTCGCGATCGCCGCGTTGGGGGCGTTGGGCACGGGACTGGCGGTGCTGATCCAGTACGGGCTGGTCGCCGAAGTCGGGCCCACCACCGCGCAGATGGTCACGTACTTCATCCCAGTCATCGCCACGGGTGCGGGTGTGGCCATTCTCGGGGAGTCGTTGCGGTGGACCACACCGGTGGGTGCGGTGATCGTTCTCGCGGGTGCCGCGCTCACCCAGGTGCGGCGCAGGAGCGCCTGACGGGGAGGGCTCGGGGTTCGTGCGCGACCGACCGTCCTCTGGGGCTTGTCGCGCCCGCGCGGCGGAGCCGCATGTCGACACAGCCCCGCGCCCCTTCGGAGCGCACCCTCAGCCGTAAGCGCGAGCCGGTGACGGTCGTACCGCTGCCGCCACCGCGTCGGCCACGGAGTCGATGTCCCGCTCGGTGAGCGTCGAGATCGTGATGCGGATCGCCGGCCCGCTGCTCAGGCGGAAGCGGGCTCCCGGCGCCACCCCCCAGCCCGCCTGCAGCAGCCGGGCCACCGCGCCGGTCTCGTCGGGGACCGGCACCCACACGTTCATGCCGCTGCGGCCGTGGGCGACGACCCCGCGTTCGGCGAGCGCGTCCACCAGCGCGTCCCTTCGCGCGCCGTACGCCTTCGCCACCGCCACCCGGTCCACCGCGCCCTCCGTCCACAGCCGGACCACCGCCCGCTGCAGCAGCAGGCTCACCCAGCCGGGGCCCAGGCGCTGGCGGCCGCGTACCCGGTCGACGGTGACCGGGTCGCCCGCGACGACGGCCACGCGCAGGTCGGGGCCGTAGGTCTTGGAGGCGGAGCGGACGACGGCCCAGTGGTGGGTGCCGCCGGCGAGCGGGTGCAGCGGGAGGTCGACGATGCCGTGCCCGTGGTCGTCCTCGATCAGCAGGGTGCGCGGGTGGTCGCGCAGGACGGCGCGCAGGGCACGCGCGCGCGTGGCGGTCACCGAGGCGCCGGTCGGGTTCTGCGCGCGGTCGGTGACGATCAGCGCGCGCGCCCCGGACTCCAGGGCCCGGCGCAGGTCTTCGGGGCGCGGTCCGTCGTCGTCCATGCCGACCGGGAGCGTGCGCAGGCCCAGCGCCGGGACCAGGTCGAGGACACTGCCCCAGCCCGGATCCTCTACGGCGACCGCGTCACCCGGTCTGAGGTGCGCGGCGAGGACGCGCTCGATGGCGTCGAGGGAGCCGGACGTCACGGTCAGCGGGCCCGCCGGGACGCCGTCGGCGTCGAGTTCGGCGCGGGCCATGCGGACGAGTTCCGGGTCGACCGGGTCGTCCCCGTAGAGGACGGGCCGCCGGTCGCCCTCCTCCGCCGCCGCGGCGAGGGCCGGGGCCAGGCGGGGCAGCAGGGCCGGGTCGGGGTTGCCTGCCGACAGGTCGCGGCCCCCGGCGGGGACCTCCACGCGCAGTTCCTCGCGGCCGGTGGTGGCCGGCTTGGACCGGACCCGGCTGCCCCGGCGGCCGGCCGTCTCGATCACCCCGCGCTCGCGCAGGGTGCGGTAGGCGGCCGCCACGGTGTTGGGGTTCACACCCAGCCGGGTCGCCAACTCCCGCATGGGAGGGAGGGGTTGACCCGGCCCCAGCTCTCCGGCGCCGACCGCGCGCTCGACGCTGGCCGCGATCTCGGCTGCGCCGCGCCCTTCGATGGGATACTCTCCTAGCACAAAGGACATTATGCACTAGTGCAAAAGGGATCGCGAGATCGCCGGACCGCCGTCGCTTGACCATGGAGGAACCGTCATGCCGGGGACGACCGAGGAAACCCAGGCCGCCGCCTACACCCCGACCGACCGCACCGTGCCCACGCGCTCCGCGAACCGTGCGTCGTACGACAGGGAACTGGTGCACGCGATACTCGACGAGGGGTACGTCTGCCACCTCGGTTTCGTCCGCGACGGCGCCCCGGTGGTGCTGCCGACCCTGTACGGCCGGGTCGGCGAGCGGCTGTACGTGCACGGATCCACCGGTTCCCGCCCGCTGCGGATGAGCGGCGAGACCGACCCGGGCCTGCCGGTGTGCCTGACGGTCACCCACGTGGACGGGCTGGTGCTGGCCCGCTCCGCCTTCCACCACTCCATCAACTACCGCTCCGTGGTGGTGCACGGCATCGCGCGCCAGGTCACCGACCCCGAGGAGCGGCGGCTGGCCCTGGACGCGCTGGTGGACCACGTCGTGCCGGGCCGCGCCGCCGACTCCCGGCCCGCGAACAAGAAGGAGCTGGCCGCCACCGCCGTGATCCGGCTGGACCTGGACGAGGTCTCGGCCAAGCTCCGCACCGGCGGCGCGAGCGACGAGCCCGAGGACCTCGACCTGCCGCACTGGGCCGGCGTCGTCCCGCTCCAGAAGGGCTACGGCACGCCGCTGCCCAGCACCGACCTGGCACCGGGTGTCGAGCTGCCGGACTACCTGAAGGCGCTGTGAGACCCGGACGGGGCTGACACGGGGACCGCCTCCCGGCCGCCGCTCCCGCGGGCCTCGCTCACCGCGAGGCCCGCGACCGCGCCGAGCAGGAGCAGGGTGCCGGCCGCGGTGCTCGCCGTGAGCCGCTCGCCGAGCAGGACGACGGCCAGCACGGCCGCGGTCACCGGCTCCAGCAGCATGATCACGGACACGGTGGCGGACCGTACGACGGCCGCCCCGGCGAAGTACAGGGCGTACGCGAGGGCCGTGGGCACGGCGGCGATGTACAGCACGAGCCACAGCAGCCGCGCGGGGTGGGCGGTGTGCGGCAGCAGGCCCTCGTGCAGCGCGAACGGCAGCAGGCACAGGCCGGTCACCGCGAAGGCGCCCACGGTGGTGTCGGAGGCGTCGGTGCCACCGGCCCTCCCCCACCAGCGGGTCAGCAGGGTCATGGCGCCGTAGCCCGCGGCCGAGACGAGCGCCAGGAGCACTCCCGCCGGCCGTACCGTCGCGGCCGAGCCGCCGAAGGTCAGCACGGCCAGCCCGGCGAGCGCCCCGGCGACGGCCGGCACCCCGCCGGCGCCGAGCCGTTCGCCGAGCAGCAGGCGGGCGCCGAGTGCGATGAGGACGGGGCCCGCGCCGAGGGTGACGACGGTGGCCACGGCCAGGCCGGTCGACTCCACGGCGGCGAAGTAGGCGGTCTGGAACAGCGCCAGGCCGAGGCCGGTGGCGAGGACCTTCCCGGCCCTGCGGACCAGGGGTTCGGTGCCGGCCGGGCGGGTCCGGGGACGCAGTCCGCGTGCGGCGAGCAGCAGGAGCAGACCCAGCGCGCAGCGCCAGAAGGACAGTCCGAAGGCGCCCATGTCACTGGTCCGGTAGACCAGGGAGGCGGCGGCTCCGGCGGTGCCCCAGGCGGCACCGGTGATGATCAGATAGAGCAGGCCACGCCCGACGGGCAGGCCGGAAGCGGCGTTCGACGTCGTCAAGGGAAACTCTTCCGCAGAAACGCACCCAGGGGTGCGGAAGTTCGGGGGCGCCCGCTTCAGCGGGACGCGCGGACTTCGTCTGCGGGCAGCACCGTCAAGCCCGGCGCACAAGCGCGGGGCTGATGTTCCGGAGGCCCGCCTCAGGCGGCCGGAGGCGGAAGGACGAGTGCGTTCGACGGCATGACCGGGACTCTATGCAGTCGTGCCCCGGGGCGACAACTCGCGTTCGGCGCCGCCCGCGGCCACCGGCTCGGCGGAGCCCTTCGCGGGGGTCGAGGACTGGGCGATGAACGCGCCGGCCAGGACGACCGCGCCGCCGAGGATCTGAGGCGCCGACAGGTGCTCGCCGAGCAGCACCCAGGCCAGCACGGTCGCGACGACCGCCTCCAGGCAGGCCACGACCCCGGCGACCTGCGGGGACAGCCGGCGCACCGACAGCACGCCGGTGACGTACGCGACGACGGTGGCGATCAGCACGATCCAGCCCAGCAGCGCGAGGGCCGGTACGGCGGTGCCGTTCATGTCGGCGGTACCGGTCAGCACCGACCAGCGCATGCTCCAGGGCCGGGCGACGGCCGTCAGCACGAGGGCGCCGACGAGCAGGCCGTAGGCGATGACGCCGAGCGGGTCCGGTGCCTCCTCGCCCGCGTCGCCGCCGTGGTCGGCCAGGACGAAGTAGCCCACCTGGCAGCAGGCGGCCCCGAGTGCGAGCAGCAGGCCCAGGGCGTCGAAGCTCAGCCCCGACCAGACTTCCACCACGCAGGCGAGGCCGCCGGCGGCGAGGACCACGCCGAGCGCCGCGGCGCGCGTCACGGGCCGCCGCTGCACGAACCGGACCCAGCCGAGCACCAGCGCGGGAGCCAGGTACTCGACGAGCAGCGCCACGCCCACCGGGATGCGGGACAGCGCGGCGAAGTAGCAGGCCTGGACGCCGGCGACGGCGAGCAGGCCGAACCCGGCGAGCAGCGCGGGCCGGCGGCGCAGCAGCGCTCGGTGCCGTACCGCGACGGGCAGCATGACGACGGCGGCGCCGGCCACGCGCAGCCAGACCACGTGGAGCGGGTCGAGTCCCGCCTCGATCAGCGGTTTGGCGGCCACTCCCGACCCGCCGAAGGCGAGCGCCGAGGCGAGCGCGAGACCGAGTCCGACGCCCTTGCCACGGCTGCCCCGACTGCTCTCTGACGTATGCACCGGCACATGATGACAGGCGGCGACATGAGCGTCATCCCTGTTGACACCTGTCTCAGGGGCTGGACGTCTCCGCCGGTGTCAGTGGGCCGGGCCGCCGTCGGCGGCGTACTCTTCCGCGCCGGTTGCGATGCGGTCCGCCCCGGGTCCGCTCGGGTCCGCCCCGGGTCCGAGCCGGGTGTTCAGCTCGCGGACGCCCGCGCGTTCGAGGACCTCCACGGCCCGCGAACCCGGGTCCGCGGTGAGCGCGACGAGGAGGTCGAGGCCCGTGACGCGGGGCTCGCCGCGCAGCCGGGCCCGCTCGCGGGCGTCGGTGAGGGCGGCGGCGGCCGCGGGCGACCAGCCGGCGGTGTCCCTCGGCTCGCGTGCGCCGCGAACGGCCGCGGCTCGGACGACGGCGAGCGCGCCGGAGTCCTCGACGCTGCCCTGCCAGCGCAGCCCGTAGCCGATGCTGCGCTGCACGAGGTAGCCGAGCAGCCGGGCGAGCTGCTGCGGGCTGCCGACGGCGGCGCGGACCTCGGGGTCGTGCTCCAGGAGGGAGTGCAGCAGATGGGCGGTGTCGGTCTGGCGGTCCCCGTCCCGGACGGCCCTGCGGCGGGCACCGGCGACCACCGCTGCCAGCTCGGCGCCGAGCACGGCATCGTCGTCCATGTGCGCGGCCGCCTCGTCACGGGCGGTCCAGGGGGTTGTACGGGGTTGCACAACCCCTACCCCATCAGCCTCAACGGGCCGGGTCATCCACGGGGGGAACCATCTTCGCGTCCCACACAGAGTGGACCTCGGCGTTCGAGATCTCATCCTTACGGAGGAGATTCGGCCGAGCCGGCCCGAAGGGCGCGCGCCGCCTTGCCCTGCGCCCCGTACGCAACCGCCGCGCGGCGCCGGGAATTCCTGACGGTTCATCAGTATTGAATGTTCGCGCCCCTGCGGCTACGTTCCGCGACACCGTAGCCCGCTACGCCCGATCCGAAGGGGTGGTCCCATGGCCGAAGTCAGCGCGGAGGCACGCATCCAGGCACCGGCCGAGAAGGTGTGGGCCCAGCTCACCGACTGGTCGTCGTACGGGGAGTGGAACGCCACGCACACCAGCTTCCCCAAGGGGGGCCCGGAGAGCCTGGCCGTGGGCGGGACCTTTCAGGAGAACATGAAGCTGATGGGCTTTCCGGCCGAGGTCGACTGGACCATCGAGGAGCTGGAGCCGGCCCGGGTGTTCGCCATCCGGGGCAAGGGCCCGATGGCGGTGACGGTGGCCACCCGCTACACCCTCACGCCCGACGGCGAGGCCACGTCCGTCCGGATCGACGGCGAGTTCACCGGCGCGGCGGTGTCGCTGATGGCGGGCAAGCTGAAGGACTCGGCGACGGCCGCGCTGAACGAGTCGCTGCGCAAGCTGGCCGGCCTGGTCGCCTGAGCCGGGACACGGGAAGGCGCCCCGCGGAGGTGCTCCGCGGGGCGCCCGGGCCGTCGTACGAGCCTCAGTGCTCGTCGGCGAGGATCAGGTACAGCTTCTTGCGGGCGTCGTTGATGACGGCCAGTGCCTTCTCGCGCTGTTCCTTGCTGCCGGTCTTCCAGACCTGGCCGAAGGCCTCCATCAGACCGAAGCCGGCCTGGCGGATCTCGCTGAGGGCCTCCCAGTCGACCCCGCGCGATGCCTCCTCCCAGGGGGCGTCGGGACCCTCGTCGGCGGCGGCGCGCCCGTCCTCGGTGAGCGCGAACAGCTTCTTGCCGCCCTCGCTCTCGCTGGCGATCAGGCCCTCGTCCTCCAGCAGTTGGAGCGTGGGGTAGACCGAGCCGGGGCTGGGCTTCCACGCGCCGCCGCTGCGTTCGGCGATCTCCTGGATCATCTCGTAGCCGTGCATGGGGCGGTCCTTGAGCAGGGCCAGGATCGAGGCCCGTACGTCACCGCGCCGGGCCCGTCCCCTCGGGCCTCCGCGCCCCCGGGGTCCCCAGGGGCCGGGGCCGAAACCGGGACTGCCGGGGCCGAACCCCGGGCCACCGGGGCCGAAGGGCCCGAAGGCGGCCCGCCGCCGGTCGAATCCGCCCATGCCCCGCTGGCCGGGGGCCTCGTGCCGATGTCCACGCTCGAATCCGTGGGTACGCATCGCGATCACTCCATTCCATCGATGATCTGTCACGTCTGCATCGCGTATCGTTCGCGATACCTCAACGATATATCGGAACCGATCGCATGACAAGACCCTTCCTGACGCGATGCCGCAGGGGTGCGGGAAACGTGCCAGGACTCCTGAATTGGCCTTGGGCGGGCGTCAGTCGCGGCCGCTAGCGTCGGCGCCATGCGCATGCGAATCGTGGACGCCTTCACCGACCGCCCCTTCGCCGGCAACCCGGCCGGAGTCCTGCTCCTGGACGACGCCTTCCCCGACGACGACTGGCTCCAGAACGTCGCCATGGAGGTCAACCACGCCGAGACGGCCTTCGCCCACCGGCTGCCCGAGGGCGGCGAGGCGGACTGGGCGCTGCGCTGGTTCACGCCCGTCGCCGAGGTCGCGATGTGCGGGCACGCCACGCTCGCCACCGCCCACGTCCTGCACACCACCGGCGCCCACGAGGGCCCGGTGCGGTTCACCACGCGCAGTGGCGTGCTCGTCGCCACGCCCGCCGAGGACGGCTCGATCACCCTCGACTTCCCGACGGCCCCGCTCACCCCGGCCGAGATCCCCGCCGGGGTCGCCGAGGCCCTCGGCGCGCAGCCGGTCGCCGTCTTCGACACCGGCCCGAACGTGGGCGACCTGCTGGTGGAACTGGCCGACGAGAAGACGGTCCTGGGCCTCGCGCCGGACCACAAGTCCCTCGGCGCCTACTCCGCGCGCGGCGTCATCGCCACCGCCCGCGCCGACGACCCGTCCCGCGGCTACGACTTCGTCTCCCGCTGCTTCTTCCCGAACGTCGGCATCGACGAGGACCCGGTCACCGGCAGCGCCCACACCGCACTCGCCCCGCACTGGTCCGCGCGCCTGGGCCGCGACGACCTCACCGGGCTGCAGGCCTCCCGCCGCACCGGCCTGGTCCGCACCGCCCTGCGTGGCGAGCGCACCCTGCTCACCGGCCGCGCGGTCACGGTCATCGACGGCGAGCTGCACGCCTGAGCGGGCGGCCCGCCGTTGGTCAGGCCGTCGGCAGCCAGCCCACCTTGCCCGCGAGCAGGGCGTAGCCGACGAACGCTCCGATGTCGAGCAGCGAGTGGGCGACGACCAGCGGACCGACCCGCCCCCAGCGGCGGTACAGCCACACGAAGACCACACCCATGACCATGTTGCCGATGAAGCCGCCGACGCCCTGGTAGAGGTGGTACGAGCCGCGCAGGACCGCGCTGGCGACCAGCGCGGTCCCCGGGGTCCAGCCCAACTGGCCCAGTCTGCGCAGCAGATAGCCGACGACGATGACCTCTTCGAGGACCGCGTTCTGCACGGCGGACAGGATCAGCACCGGGAACTTCCACCACACGCCCGGCAGGGCCTCGGGCACGACCGTGAGGTTGACACCGAGGCCGCGGGCGGTCAGGTAGAAGGCGATCCCGGTGCTGCCGATCACGGCCGCGACTCCGGCGCCCCGGCCCAGGTCGGGCCAGGGCCGGGTGCGGTCGAAGCCCAGCGTCCGCAGGCTGCCGCCCTCGCGCAGGAGCAGATGGGCGACCAGGGCGACGGGGACCAGCGCGCTGGCGATGCCGAACAGCTGCCAGGCCAGGTCGAGCCAGGGGCGGCCGGGCGCGGCCGAGGCGTTGAGGGTGGCCGCCTGGTCCTTCAGGCCGCCCGGCTTGGTGACCGCGCCGACGAAGCTGATCAGCGCGGAGACCCCGCTCGCTCCG
Organism: Streptomyces barringtoniae; assembly: GCF_020819595.1. GTDB lineage: Bacteria > Actinomycetota > Actinomycetes > Streptomycetales > Streptomycetaceae > Streptomyces > Streptomyces barringtoniae. The sequence continues at coordinate 32,113 of NZ_JAJHNP010000002.1, read as the reverse complement.
AGCGACAGCGCCAGGACGAGCAGCGTCTCGTCCCGCAGGACGCGCCGCGGGTCACGCCGCCGCGCCCCGGATTCGGCCACCGAGTCAGCCTCCACCTGCACCCCTGCCTCCATCCGGCTCATGGGCCCCTGGCCCACCTCTGCCCTGGCAAGGATCGCAGAAGGAGATGTGAGGACGACGTACGGCCACCTGGTTCCGCCGAGCACCCCGGCAGCTCCGCACTTCTCAGGGCCGCCGCGACGGCGCACCCGGGGACCGGGCAGGCAGCACCGGGCGCGCTTCACCACGACGGCTCTCCGCCACGACAGCTCTCCGCCCACGACGGCTCTCCGGCACGACGGCGCGCAGCGGCGGTCGCCGGGGCGCTCGATCCCACGGCGGACCGGCCCGGCCGGAGCGAGCCGGTGCCCGGCCCGCCCACCACCCCGCCCCTCACCCGGTGGTCAGCCCAGCGGCACCGGCTCCGGCAACCCCACCGGCCACATGTGCACCGGCTCCCCCACATGCATCAGCTCGGCATAGCGCCGCGTCGTGGCGGCCAGCGCGCCCTCGCGGGACAGCCCCTGCTCCAGAAGCCTGTGGAAGGTCGCCGCCTGCCAGGACGCCCCGTTCACCCGGCGCCGGCAGCGCTCCTCGATGACGCCCAGGTAGAGGTCGCGGTCGGCCGCCTCCACGCCCCACGCGTCCAGCCCGGCCGAGGCCAGCGGCAGCAGCTCGTCGCGGACCAGGGTGACCGCGTCGACCTCGCCCGTGCCGCCGTAGCGCCCCCGCCGGGGCCACACGAACCGCGCGTCGATGCCGTACCGGCAGGCGGCGTCGAAGTTGGCCTCCGCCGCGGCGAAGGGCAGCCGGGTCCAGACGGGGCGGGACTCCTCGGCGAGGGCGCGGACCAGGCCGTAGTAGAAGGCCGCGTTGGCGATCACGTCGGTGATGGTCGGCCCGGCCGGCAGCACCCGGTTCTCCACCCTGAGGTGCGGGACGCCGTCGGCGATGCCGTACACCGGCCGGTTCCAGCGGTAGATCGTGCCGTTGTGCAGCACCAGCTCGGCGAGCCTGGGCGTGCCGCCGGCCTCGACGACCTCCAGCGGCTCCTCGTCGTCGCAGATGGGCAGCAGCGCCGGGAAGTAGCGCAGGTTCTCCTCGAACAGCTCGTAGGCAGAGCTGATCCACCGTTCGCCGAACCAGGTGCGCGGCCGTACGCCCTGGGCCTGGAGCTCGGGCGGGCGGGTGTCGGTGGACTGCAGGAACAGCGGGGGCCGCGACTCGCGCCACAGTTCGTGACCGAACAGGAACGGGGAGTTGGCGCCGACGGCGATCTGCGCGGCGCACGCGGCCTGCGCCGCGTTCCACACGTCGGCGAACCGGGCCGGGGTGACCTGGAGGTGCAGCTGTACGGAGGTACAGGCGGCCTCGGGGACGATCGACTTGGAGGTGCAGACGAGGTGCTCGACGCCCTCGATGTCGAGCCGGAAGTCCTCGCCGCGCGCGGCCACGATCTGGTCGTTGAGCAGGGTGTAGCGGTCGACCTCGGAGAGGTTGGAGGAGACCAGGTCGTCACGGTCGAGCGTGGGCAGGATGCCGATCATCACGATGCCGGCGTCCACCTCGCCCGCCTTGCGGTCGGCGTAGGCGAGCGAGGTGCGCAGTTCCTCGGCGAGCCGGTCGAATACCCGGCCGCCCAAGCGGTGTGGGGCGATGTTGACTTCCAGATTGAACATGGCGAGTTCTGTTTGGAAATCGCGGCTCGCGATACGCTCCAGTACCTGCCCGTTCAACATTTTCGGCATACCGTCGGGCCCCGCGAGATTCAATTCGATCTCGACTCCCATGAGGTTCTTGGGACGATCGAATCGCTTCTCTCGCAGCAGTCGCTCCAGTCCCGCGAGGCACTTCTGGAGCTTTTCACGGTAGCGCTGGCGATCGGACAGGTCGAACTGCCCCGCCACGACCTTCTCCCCCATCGAAGTGTCCCTCCTCGGATGGGCGGGCCGACGTCCGGCCGCCGGGCTCCCGGGTGCAGGGAGGATGATGCCCAGTGGAAGCGATCGATAACGTCCCGCGCGGGACCGGCACCCGCTACCCTGTCGGAATGTTCCCCGCGGCACATTCACGGGGCATGCGTCGGTCTGCACCAACGGGTTCCCGCGGCACCTCGTGAAAAACGCCGACGACATTCGGCCGACCGTTACCAGTGCGTATTACGAGGTCAGCGGCGACGGGCGGTCCGGAAACCGGGAGGAGTCCCGCAAATCTTCGGCGTATTACCGCCTTGCGCGACTTCCGGAATTGGGATAGACGAAACAACGGCCGAACATGCGTCATATAAACTTCGCCCACAAGGCAGAAGGTTGACGCCTCGGTCCTGGTTCCTGCCGTGTTCAGGCCGTCCCGATGACGGGCGGCAGGCCGAGCCGTACCCACGTTCACCGACCCGGGCCTTCACCCTTCCGGCCTTCCGTGAGCAGACAGCGCCGTCCGCCCCACCCCTCCTCGCGCCGCCGCGCCTGTCGTACGAGAGAGGCGACCCACATGCCGCTGCACGTGCCCCCTGCCCCCGCGCCTGCCCTGCGCTCTGTCCTCACCGCCCTCGGTTCCCCCACCGCGGTGCGCGAGGCCCCGACCCCTTCCCTGCGCGCCGCGCAGGGGCCGACGACACCCGAGTTCCCGCTGCCCGTGCACGTGCTGGACCGCATCACGGCACCGGGCCTGTCCGCTACCCGGCTGGCCGGCTGGCGTTTCCTGATCCGCTGCGGCGAGCGTGCCGTGGCCGCGGCGGACACCATGCTGACCCCCGACGGCTGGGCCTTCTCGCACTTCTTCGAGGGCCCGTACGTCCCCTCCACCGAGCGCGCCCTGCAACAGGCCGAGGCGCTGCCGCAGCCGTACCAGGCCCGGCTGCTGTCCGTGCCCGGGCTGTACATGCTCACCCTGTGGCTGCACGGCGACATCACCGCCGACGGAGCCGAGGGACACCCGGCCGGCACCGATCTGCTCGTCCCACTGGCCCCGGCGCCGCCCGGCATACCGGCGCACCGTCCGTTCCGGGTCAGTGAGTTGCTGCCGGTGCTGACCCATCGCGCCACTCCGCTTCCCCTGCTCGCGCCCCCCGTGCTCGACTCGCCCGCCGCCTGAAGGACACCACGTACCCCGCTTGCCCGGAAGGGAAGCGGGGTACGTCCATGTCAGGGGTCTGGCCTGCAGGGACTAGCCCATTCCGGCCACTGCGAACCACCCGAAGTGACAGTGCACTTGGGCTGAACCGTCCGCGCGGGTGACGCGTCATGAACCTGTGGGAAGCGGTGCTGCGAAATCCCTGCGGAACGACGCCGAGAGGGCAACACTGGGTTCCGACCGACTTAACACCACGGGGGACGGCCATGACCACGACAGAGCGAGAGATCCCACCCATGTGCCAGCACCAGCCGCCGTGTCCGCCAGCCGAGTCCGCCGACCGGGAGTCCGCCCGTCTCGTGGCGCACCACCCGGAGCAGGGATGGAGTCTGCTGTGCAACGGCGTCCTGCTCTTCGAGGACACCGGTGAGCTGCTGCCCGACGGCCGCATCATCGCTCCGCACCGCCCGCTCGGTGCGGAGCACGTGATGACCGCCGCCTGAGCGGAGCCCGGGCGAACGACCCGAGGGGCCGGCCGCACCCTGTGAGGTGCGCACCGGCCCCGATGTGTGTCCAGGGGTGGTCACCGGACGTAGCCGGGCGCTAGCGCAGCGCCTCCCGCAGGGCCTGGTACGCCGGCTTGGGGTCGAGCCGCTCGTCCCACGGCAGGGCGGCGCCCTCGCCCGGGAAGAAGGCCGGGATCCAGGAGTACTTGTCGGTGTAGTCCCAGATCGTCACCCCGACGCACCGGCGCACGGCCAGGCAGGCCTCGGTCAGCTGCCGGTACCAGCTCGCCTGCTCGGCCAGCTTCTCCTCGGTCGCCGGCAGCTGCATCCGTACGTCGACCTCGGTCAGGGCGGTGTCCAGGCCCAGTCCGGAGAAGCGGCGCAGGTTGTCCGGAAGGCTGGTGGGATAGCCGTACTGCAGGGCCAGATGGGCCTGGAAGCCGATGCCGTCGAGTGGCACTCCCCTGGCCTTGAGGTCCTTGGCCAGCGCGTAGTAGGCGTCGCTCTTCGGGCCGACCGCCTCGATGTTGTAGTCGTTGAGGTAGAGCTTGGCGTGCGGGTCGGCCTCGTGGGCCCAGCGCAGCGCGTCGGCGATGTAGCCGGGGCCGAGGGTCTTGTACCAGAGGGTCTCGCGATAGGTCCCGTCCTCGTTGAAGGCCTCGTTGACGACGTCCCAGGAGTACACCTTGCCCCGGTAGTGCCGTACCTCGGTGGTGACGTGCTTCTTCAGCACCGCCCGCAGCCGGCTCGCGGTCCACTGCCCGGAGGTGAGCCAGTCGGGCAGCTGGCTGTGCCAGACCAGGGTGTGGGCGCGGACCTCCTGGTGGTTCTTCCGGGCCAGGTTCACTATCTGGTCGCCGTTGGTCCAGTCGAAGACGCCCTGCTGGGGCTCGGTGGCGTACCACTTCATGCCGTTGCCTGGCGTGATCATGTCGAACTCGCCGCCGAGGATCCTGGTGTAGGCGCTGTCGGTGAGTTCGGGGTTGTCGGTGGCGCTGCCGAAGTAGCGGCCGTGGCGTTCGGCGAGGCCGGCAAGGGTGGGCTGCCGTTCGTGGGCCTGGGCCGCGGGGGCGGCGAGTCCGGTGGCCACGAGGGCGGCGAGGGCGCCGGCGACTCTGAGACGCGTGCTCTTGCTGGGCATGGTGCGACTCCTGTCTCTCAACGGTGTGCTCAGCCCTTGGTGGCGCCCGCGGTGAGACCGCCGACCAGCTGGCGTTCGGCGACCGAGTAGAAGGCGAGGGCGGGGACCATGGCGAGGACGAGGTAGGCGAAGACGCGCGCGGTGTCGGCGGAGTACTGGCCCTGGAACTGCTGTACCCCGATCGGGATGGTCCACCAGGTGCTGTCGGTGAACACCAGCAGGGGCAGGAAGAAGTTGTTCCAGCTGGTGACGACCGCGAGCACGGAGACCGTGCCGAGCGCGGGCCGGGCCATCGGCAGCAGCACCCGCCAGAAGAAGCCGAGCGGTCCGCAGCCGTCGAGCGTGGCCGCCTCCTCCAGTTCGCCGGGGATCTGCCGGAAGAAGCCGCGCAGGACGATGATCGTCATCGGCAGCCCGAACGCGGCCTGCGGCAGGATCACGCCCAGCGGGTTGTCCAGCAGGCCCATCGAGCGCAGCAGCAGGAACAGTGGCAGCGCCGCCACCGCGAACGGGAACATCAGCCCCATCGTGAACAGCGTGAACAGCACCTCCCGCCCCCGGAAGGCGAACCGGGCGAAGGAGAACGCGGCCGGCGCCGAGACCGCGACGACGATGACCGTCGTACCGACCGCGATGAGCGTGCTGTTGCCGGCCAGTCGCCAGAAGGAGCCCGAGCCGAGGATGTCACCGTAGTTGGCGAAGACCCATGGCTTCGGCAGCCCGACGGGGTTGCGGGAGAGCTGGTCGGTGGACTTGAAGCCGGAGAGCAGCGCGTACAGCAGCGGTACGGCCATGACGGCACCGACCGCCACGAGGACGACGTGCAAGGGGAGCGTACGACCCTTGCGGCGGACACTCATGCTCCGGCTCCCCTCATGTTCGTGGTGGCCCCTTCCAGGTCGCGGCGCAGGACGAAGCGCTGGTAGGCGAGGGCGAAGACGAGGCTGACGGCGAACATGACCACGCTGATCGCGCTGGCGTAGCCGACCTGGTAGCGCTTGAAGCCGTACTGGAACAAGGTCACGGCCATCGTCTCGGAGTGGTGGTCGGGTCCGCCCGCGGTGACGACCCAGACCAGGTCGAACAGCTGGATCGACCCGATCACGGACAGGAAGACGCTGATCCGCAGCGTGGGCGCGAGCAGCGGCAGCGTGACGTGCCGGAACCGCTGCCAGGGGTTCGCGCCGTCGACGATGGCCGCCTCGGTCAACTCGGCCGGTATGGACTGCAGTCCGGCCAGGTGGAGCATCATGTGGAAGCCGAAGTACTTCCACGTCATGACGAGGAACAGCGTGGCCAGCACGGTGGAGGTGCCGGCGAACCACTGGCCGCCCAGCCCGCCGAGCCCCATCGCGCCGAGGACATGATCCGCGAGACCGTCGTCCGGGGCGAAGATCATGCTGAACAGCACGCCCGTGATGGCCTCGGACAGCACGTACGGCGCGAAGAACAGCATCCGGTACACCGCCCGGCCGCGCACCTTCTGGTTGAGCAGGACGGCCATGGCGAGCGCGAACGGCAGCTGCAGCGCGAGCGACAGCACGACCAGCAGCAGCATCCGCCACAGGTCGCCGAGGAACACCGGGTCCTGCAGCAGACGGCTGAAGTTGTCGGTGCCGGTGTAGTCGGACGGCATCCCGAAGCCGCCCCAGCGGAAGAAGGACGCGTACAGCGCGAACAGGATCGGCAGCAGGACCAGCACGCCGAACAGTACGAGGGCGGGCAGCTGGAGCCCGACGGCGGTGAGCCAGTGCAGGGCACGTCTGCGGCTCCGCTGCCGACCGGCGCCGGCCGCCGGGGCCGGCAGGACGGCGCCGGGCCCGCTGCGTTCGCCCCGTTCACCCCGTTGGTCCGAGAGGGAGGTGGAGGTCATCGCCCGCCCTACTGCCCTTGCTTCGCGGTGCCGGTGATCGCCTGCGTGACCTGCTGCGGAGACTTGGATCCGGCGATCAGCCCGGCGACGCTGTCGTTGACCTGCTGGCCGAGGGCGGGGGCGTAGGCCTGGTCGAGGTAGAGCTGGAAGCCGGTGGATCCCTTCAACTGGGCTTGTACGACCTTGGTGTTGGGGTCGGCGAGGACGCTCTCGGCCGCCGGTACGACGGGCAGGACACCGGTCTTCCGCACCAGTTCCTTGTCGGTGCTCTCGGAGGCGAAGAACTTCAGGAAGTCCACGGCCGCCTGCGGGGCGCCCTTGCGCAGGGCATGGCCGCCGCCTCCGCCGAACACCTCGGTGATCTTCCCCGCACCGCCCTCGACCTCGGGGAACGGGAAGAACCCGAGGTTCGCGCCGAGTCCCTTGCCGGCGTCCGCCTCCACGACCGGCGCCCACTGGCCCATGAGCTCCATGGCAGCCTTGCCGTTGCCGACGGTCGCGGCCTGGCCGGTCGGGGAGGAGTAGGCGGCCCCGAGGAAGCCCTTCTGGAAGGGCTGGAGGCCCACGAGGTCCTTCAGGTGCTGTCCGGCCTGGACGAAGCCGGGGTCGCTGAAGTCCTTCTTCTCGTCGGCCTTCTGCAGGGCGTCGACACCCGCCGTGCGCATCGCGAGGTACGCCCAGTAGTACATGCCGGTCCAGCTCTCCTTGCCGGCCAGCGCCAGCGGGGTGATCCCGGCGGACTTGAGCTTCCGCACGGCGTCCAGGAAGCCGCTCCAGGTGGTCGGGGGCGCGCTGATCCCGGCCTTCTCGAAGAGCGCCTTGTTGTACCAGAAGCCGATCATGCCGATGTCGAACGGGATGCCGTACAGCTTGTCGTCGAGGAGGTACGGCTGCTTGGCCACCGACAGCAGTCCGTCGGCCCAGGGCCTGGTGCGGTCGGTGAGGTCCTCGACCAGCCCGGCGTCCACCTGCTGCTGGAGGACGCCGCCGCCCCAGGTGTGGAAGATGTCCGGCAGCTTCCCGGAGGCGGTCAGCGCGGTCATCTTCGACTTGTAGGCGTCGTTCTCCAACTGGACGATCTTTATCTTGACCTTGGGGTTCTGCGCCTCGAACTTCTTGGCGAGACCGGCCCATACGGTCTTGGTGGGTTCGGTGGTCGAGATGTTCCACCACTCGATCGTGGTCGTCCCCGAGGACGACCCTCCGTCCGAGTCTCCGCCACAGCCGCTGAGCGCGGTCACACCGAGTCCGGCGGCGACGGAGGCCGCCAGGAAGCCACGGCGGGACAGTGCAGGGTCGCCCATCTTGCGCTCCTTCGAAAAATTCCGGAGTTGCTTCGAAGACGTGATCTCGAAACATTCGAAGAAAACTCCGAACGTTCCGGACCGCGACTCTAGAAACGCGCGTGAGGAGCGTCAAGGTGTCGCGCAGGAGGTTGCGGGCGCGTAGTCGAGCCAGTCGGAGGCCGCGCGGCCCTCGGCGACGTACATGCCGATGACACAGCCGGTGAATCCGGTGGCCACCTGGGTCGACGGATAGCGGCCGTCCAGTTGGGCCAGCCGGACGGTTCCCTCGGTGAGCGACCAGCACCCCTCGGGCCTGCGGCGCGGGGATATCCAGTACGGCGCGAGCACCGGGGAGGTGAAGTCGTCGCGCACCGGCGGTGGTTCGAGGGGAGCCCAGGTGGCAGGCGCGGGATGCCGCTCGCGCACCGGGCCCACCCGGGGCCAGCCGTCGGCCCACTCCACCGGGACCAGGAAGGTCTCCCGGCCCAGCACATGGAACTCCGGGAAGTAGCCGCGCGGCCGGGTGCCGAGCAGCACCATCCACCAGGTGCCGTCGGCCGCCTGGACCAGGTCGGCATGGCCGGTGCACTGGATCGGCAGACCGGTACCGCGGTGGGACAGCAGCGGGTTGCCGGGAGCCGGTTCCCACGGTCCGCGCGGCGAACGGGTGCGGGCGGCCGAGACACCGTGGCCGAGCGCGGTCCCGCCCTCGGCGAGCAGCAGGTACCGCCAGTCGCCGATCCGGTACAGATGCGGCGCCTCTGGGTCCCTCAGACCGGTGCCGGACCACATCCGCAGCGGGCCTTGGAGCACCTCGCCGGCGCGCGGATCGATCCGGGCCACGGTGACCCCGGCCATGGCGCACCAGCAGGAACCCTCCTCGTCCCAGGCCAGGCCGGGGTCGATACCGGGCAGGCCGATCCACACCGGGTCCGACCAGGGGCCCTCGGGGCGCTCGGCCGTGACGTCGGTGGTGATGACGTGGAAGAGCCCGTCGTGGTGACGGATCGTCGGCGCGTAGATGCCGCCCGAGGCCGGTGTGTCGTCGGGCAGCGTCAACCGGCCCGGCCGGTCGAGGACGTTGCCGATCTGCCGCCAGTGCACCAGGTCCCGGCTGTGGAACAGCGGGACGCCGGGGAAGTACTCGAAGCTGGAACACACGAGGTAGTAGTCGTCCCCGGCCCGGCACACGCTCGGATCGGGGTGGAAGCCGGGGAGGACGGGGTTGTCGTAGATCCGCATGGTTCGCCCTCAACAGGCACTCGAAACTTTCGGATGCGGCGCCGAATCTTGGCGGCGAGCACGCCGATTGCCCCTGGACGGATGTCGTTGAAAAGACACCGTCCGCACGGCTGGTCGAAACGCCCGTACAGGAGTGGGATGGAAGGAAGCAACGGCCTTGCAGGGCGGGCACGTCCGCGCGCGAGACGCCCCGGCGTCGCCCGCGAGGAACGGTGGAGTGATGTCCGGTTACGACGTCTCGGCGACCGCTCGGGTCGTGGTCGGTGTGAGCGGCTCCCTGGGCAGTGTCACGGCACTGCGCCGGGCCACCGCGCTGGCCCGTCGGCTCGGAGCGGAACTGTGGCCGGTGCTGGCCTGGGAGCCGCCGGGCGGTGACTCCGCCGCGCGCCGCTCCCCCGCCGCCGGCCTGCTGGTCGAGGACTGGCAGCGGCTGGCCGGACAGCGGCTCGCCTCGGTGCTCGAGGAGATCTTCGGCGGGGACACCCCCGGTGTGCCGATGCACGCCCTGGTCGTCCGCGGCGCCCCGGGGCCGGCTCTGGTGGCGACCGCCGACCGGGAGGACGACGTTTTGGTGGTGGGCGCGGGCCGGCGCGGTCTGCAGCGCGCCTTCTCGGGCCGCGTCTGCCGGCACTGCCTGACGCACGCGGTCTGTCCGGTCCTCGCGGTGCCCCCGTCCCCACTGGAGTCGCAACTGCTGTCCGTCCACCGGCGCAACACCTGGCACCTGCGCATGGACATCCGGCGCCTGTGACGCCGGCCCCGCCATCGTTGGCAGCTGCCGCATCGATGGGGCGGCCGACGCCCCGACATGACACTCGGTGGCCGTTCACCGTCCGACGGCACGGCCTGCCAGCCTAACGGCCGTGCTTGCCGCGACCGTCTCCGGCCTCCGGTTCTTGATGCGGCTCTACCGCTCCCACGCCATTCTTAACGCAAGATTGACGCCTCCCGAGCCGGGATCCGTGGGCCCGGGCGTCACTCTCTGCTTACGCTGGTGCGGCCGTCCTCTGATGGCCGGAAAAGAGCTGAGCCGCACACAGGAGCCCACTGATGGCCACGACCGAGCACCCCCCTCCCAGTCGCTTGCGCAACTGGATGCTGGAGGGGCTCTCCGACATGGGCAAGCACGGCGGCCACACCGGGCCCCACGCCGAACCCGAACCCCCGCACAAGGGCCAGCGCTGGTGGCGCGTCATGTGCCTGACCGGTGTCGACTACTTCTCGACCCTCGGCTACCAGCCCGGCATCGCGGCGCTGGCGGCCGGACTGCTGGGGCCGATCGCGACCATCGTCCTCGTCATCGTCACCCTGGCCGGCGCGCTTCCGGTCTACCGCCGGGTCGCCGAGGAGAGCCCGCACGGCGAGGGGTCCATCGCCATGCTGGAGCGGCTGCTGTCCTTCTGGCAGGGCAAGCTCTTCGTGCTGACTCTACTCGGCTTCGCCGCCACCGACTTCCTGATCACCATCACCCTGTCGGCCGCCGACGCCTCCACCCACCTGGTGGAGAACCCGCATCTGACGAGCGCGCTGCACGGCCAGCAGATGCTGATCACCCTGATACTGGTGGCCCTGCTGGGCGCGGTGTTCCTCAAGGGCTTCCTCGAGGCGATCGGCGTCGCGACGGCACTGGTCGGCGTCTACCTCGCGCTGAACGTCGTCGTCGTCATCGTCGGCCTCTACCACGTGATCACCGCGGGCCATGTGATCACCGACTGGTCCAGCGCGCTGACCGCACAGCACGGCAACGTCTTCGTCATGATCGGCCTGGCCCTGCTCGTCTTCCCCAAGCTCGCGCTCGGCCTGTCCGGCTTCGAGACCGGCGTCGCCGTCATGCCCCACGTCCAGGGCGACCCGGACGACACCGAGGAGAAGCCGACCGGCCGGATCCGGGACACGAAGAAGCTGCTCACCACGGCCGCGCTGATCATGAGCGCCTTCCTGATCACCTCCAGCTTCATCACCACGCTGCTCATCCCGGAGAACGAGTTCAAGACCGGCGGCCAGGCCAACGGACGCGCGCTCGCCTACCTCGCGCACGAGTACCTCGGCGGCGCCTTCGGCACGGTCTACGACGTCTCGACCATCGCGATCCTGTGGTTCGCCGGCGCCTCCGCCATGGCCGGTCTGCTGAACCTGATGCCGCGCTATCTGCCCCGCTACGGCATGGCCCCGCACTGGGCCCGCGCCGTGCGCCCGATGGTCATCGTCTTCACGCTCATCGCCTTCCTGGTCACCTGGCTCTTCGACGCCAACGTCGACGCGCAGGGCGGCGCCTACGCCACCGGTGTGCTGGTGCTCATCAGTTCCGCGGCGATCGCCGTGACCATCGCGGCGCGCAAGGCCGGACAGCGCAAGTGGACCATCGGGTTCGGCGTGATCTCGGCGGTGTTCCTCTACACGACCGTCGTGAACGTGATCGAGCGCCCGGACGGTGTGAAGATCGGTGCCTGCTTCATCGCCGGCATCATCCTGGTCTCGCTGCTGTCCCGGCTGGCCCGTGCCTTCGAACTGCGCGTGACCAGCGTGACGCTCGACCCGATGGCGGAACGATTCATCCGGGACATGGCCAGCCGCAAGATGCGGTTCATCGCCAACGAGCCCGGCCACCGGGACAAGGCCGAGTACCGCGACAAGGTCGAGCAGATCCGCGCCGACAACGACATGCCCGAGCAGGAGGACTTCGTCTTCGTCGAGGTCACGGTCACCGACCCCTCCGAGTTCGAGGCGGGCCTGACCGTGCGCGGCGAGGTCCTGCACGACCGCTACCGCGTGCTGACCCTGGAGTCCGCCTCCATCTCCAACGCGCTGGCGGCCCTTCTCCTGCATGCCCGGGACATGACGGGCTGCACCCCGCACATCTACTTCGAGTGGACCGAGGGCAACCCCTTCGCCAACTTCCTGCGCTTCTTCCTCTTCGGCCAGGGCGAGGTCGCCCCGGTCACCCGTGAGGTGCTGCGCGAGGCGGAGCCGGACCGGGAACGCCGGCCGCGGGTGCACACCGGCTGACACCGGGCTGGACGCGACCGGGACAGGCCGCGGCGCGGGGCTGCGCCGCGGCGCGGGGCTGCGCCGCGGCGCGGGGCTGCGCCGCGGCGAGGTCACCCCAGCCGCGGCGAGGTCGTTCTAGCGGCCGAACCAGCGCCTGGGCGGTCGTACTTCCAGACGCCCATGCTGAGCCGGCCGTGTATCTCCACGCGGAGCACGGTCGGCGCGCCGGGCTCGCCGGCGGGCCGCACCCTGGTCTTGCCGTAGCCGATCACCAGCGCGTCGGCGTCCACGACGACACCGGGCCGGGTGATCAGCCGCAGGGTGCCGCCGCGCATGTCGAGGTCGATGCGGAGGGTGTCATGGGTGATCAGCGCGCCGGTGAAGTCGAGTGTCACGTCCCCCCAGGCGGACGTGACCTCCATCCGGCGCGGCACCGCCCAGCCGTCCGCTCGTACGGCCGATGCGCCCTGCTGCTCGATCCGCACGACGTCCTTGGACGGTGCGGCTCCGGCGGTGTCCGGCAGGTCGGCCGTCAGCGCCGCCAGCTCGCCCAGCGTGCGCGCGGAGAGCGCGGCCGTCACGCGCTCCTCCAGTTCCTCCGCCGTGATCCGGCCGTCGCCCGCGGCACCCGTCAGGACGTCCACCACCCGGTCCCGGTCCGCGTGCGAGGCACGCAGCCCGGACGGCATCTCCGTGTGCAGCAGCTCGGCCGCCATACCCTCACCCCGATTCAGCAGGTCCTCGCAGGGGGTCGTCGTCACGCACTAACGCTATATCGCGTTATACCCAACGGCCAACCCCACGTCCACGGTTCCCGTGCCCTGGCCCTATCGTGACCGGCATGCAGTCCTACACGATCGGCCAGGCGGCACGGCTGCTCGGCGTGAGCCCGGACACCGCCCGCCGCTGGGCCGACGCGGGCCGGGTGGCGACCCATCGCGACGAGTCCGGGCGGCGGCTCATCGACGGCAGGGATCTCGCCGCGTTCTCGGTCGAACTGGCCAAGGCGGGCGGCGGCGAGGAGGACGCCTCCTACACCTCCGTCCGCAACGCCTTCCCCGGCATCGTCACGGCGATCAAGCTCGGTGACGTCGCCGCCCAGGTGGAGATCCAGGCGGGCCCGCACCGGCTGGTGTCGCTGCTGACGCGCGAGGCCGTCGAGGAACTGGGCCTGGAGGTCGGCATGGAGGCCACCGCGCGCGTGAAGTCGACGAACGTGCACATCGACCGCGTCTGACCCGTCACACCCCTGCCGTCACCGGCGTCACCGGCACAGCAGCGCCGCCCACCGGTCGAGGCGGTCCCGCAGCCGGGACAGGTCGCGCCCGGTGAGCCGCTCGATGCGCTCCACCCGGTAGTGCACGGTGTTGACGTGCAGATGCAGCGCCTGTGCCGTGCGGGCCCAGGAGCCGTCGCAGGCCAGGAAGGTCTCCAGCGTGCTGAGCAGGACGGCGGTGGCGGGCCGGTCATCCTCCGGCAACGGACCGAGGACGGTACGGCTGAAGGCGGCACGCAGGTCGGCCGGCACGCCCGTGAGCAGAGCGTCGAGGGTGGTGAGGGAACCGGCGTCGGCCAGGCGGGAGGCGTCGGGCGAGGTGGTGCGGGCCGAGGCGAGGGCGTAACCGGCCCGCGCCAGCGCGCCCCCCAGCCCCTCGGGTTCCGCCGCGGGCATACCGACACCGGCGTGCAGCACGACACCGGACACGCAGCCGGCGACCAGCGGCCGCACCTCGTCCGCCCAGCCGGCCTGCGCAGCGTGCACGCGGACGACGCCGGGAAGGTGATGAACCCGGTGCAGTGCCGGGGCAGGCGGAGGGCGGGGTCGCCCAGGCCCTCGGCGCCACGCTCTTCGAGCAGGTCCTGCTGGACGAGCGGGGCGCGGTCGACACGGCCGCGTTCCGCCGCTACCGGCTCCCGCAGTACGCCGACGTGCCGCGCACCGAGGTGCACTTCATGGAGACCTCCGGCGCGATCGGTCCGCTGGGCGCCAAGTCGATGAGCGAGAGCCCGTTCAACCCGGGCGCTCCGGCCCTGGCCAACGTGCTGCGGGACGCCACGGGCGTGCGGTTCACCGAGGTGCCGCTGCTGCGTGACCGGGTGTGGCTTGCGCTGGACCGGCGCAGTGATAGCCGCCGTCCACCCGGATCGCCGTGATCCCGCTGATGTGCCGGGCCCCGCACCGGTCCTGCGGGAGGACCAGCTGAGGCCCGGCCGCGTCGAGCGGGGTGTCGTCGATGCGCACGCCCAGCAGGACGGGCGCGTCCGCGAAGTCCGGGTCGATCTCGGCCCAGGACAGCACGGCGTGGTGGCCGTCGGTGCCGGTCACCGCGATGAGATAGCGCAGCCGGTCCTTGCGCCGCGCCGGGTCGAACCCGGGCCCCGCGTCGGCGAGGACGTCGTACAGCCGCGGTCCGGCGAACCGGTGGTGCTGGACGCCGCTGGTCGCGCACTCGAAGCTGACGTCCACCCGGTGCTGCGGCCAGCGGCGCAGGTCGGGCACGGTCAGCCGGGCGGGCCGGGCCAGATCACCGGTCAGGGCGACTTCCACGAGCGTCATCTGCGACCACCTCCCGCAGGACCGTACCCGCCGCAGAGCGCCGTACAAACGCACATGCAAGCTACAAGTCACAAGTTCGCAGCTCATGCGATACGACAGGAGACTTACGGCTGGCAGATGCGGCAGTATCATCGCCGCACGGCCGGTGCCGCCGGCCGTGACAGGGCGCGACAGTCGTTCCACAGAACCCGAGGAGTAGATCCGTGATGACCCGTTCCGTGCGCCGGACCCGGCGGATGCTGCAGCTGGCCGGTGCGGGAGCCGCCGCCCTGATGGCACTCAGCGCCTGCTCCTCGTCCTCGGACTCGTCCGGCACCAAGTCGGACACGTCGGGCTCCGCCTCCCCGAAGGTGTCCGGCAACATCACCGTGTTCGCCGCCGCCTCCCTGAGGGAGAGCTTCACGGCCCTGGGCAGGCAGTTCGAGCAGGAGCACCCGGGCACCAAGGTCAGCTTCAACTTCGGCGGCAGCGACACCCTCGCCGCGAGCATCACCGGCGGCGCCCCGGCGGACGTCTTCGCCGCCGCCAGCCCCAAGACCATGGCGATCGTGACGGGCAAGAAGGACGCGGACGGCACCCCGGCCACCTTCGTGCGCAACCAGCTGGAGATCGCCACCCTGCCGGGCAACCCCGACAAGGTGTCCTCCCTGAAGGATCTCACCAAGTCCGGCCTGAAGGTCGTGCTGTGCGACAAGACGGTGCCGTGCGGCGCCGCCGCGCAGAAGGCCCTGGACGCCAGCAAGCTCAAGCTGACCCCCGTCTCCTACGAGCAGGACGTCAAGGCCGCCCTGAACAAGGTGGAGCTGAAGGAGGCCGACGCCGCGGTCGTCTACAAGACGGATGTGAAGTCCGCCGGTGGCAAGGTGGAGGGCGTGGAGTTCCCCGAGTCCGCCAAGGCGATCAACGCCTACCCGATCGTCCTGCTGAAGAACGCGCCGAACGCCGCTGCCGCGAAGGCGTTCATCGCCCTGGTGCGGTCCGCCGAGGGCCAGAAGGTGCTGAGCGAGGCAGGGTTCCTCAAGCCGTGACCTCGCTCGACAAGCCCGGCGCAGCGGCCGGCCCCCGCACGGGCCGGCCGCTGCGCCGCCGCGTCGGCACGGGGGGCCGACGCGGGGTGCCGTTGCCGCTGCTGCTGCCAGGCCTGCTGGCGCTGGCGTTCCTGCTGCTGCCGCTGGTCGCGCTGATCATCCGCGCGCCCTGGCGCAGCCTGCCGGAGCAGTTGTCCAGCACCGAGGTGTGGCAGGCGCTCCAGCTGTCGCTGGTCAGCGCCACGGCGGCGACGGCGGTGAGCCTGGTGTTGGGCGTGCCGCTGGCCTGGCTGCTGGCCCGTACGGAGTTCCCCGGCCGGGGCCTCGTACGGGCGCTGGTGACGCTGCCGCTCGTGCTGCCGCCGGTGGTCGGCGGTGTGGCGCTGTTGCTGGCCCTCGGCCGCAACGGCGTGATCGGCAAGGGGCTGGACGCCTGGTTCGGGATCACGCTGCCGTTCACCACCGCCGGGGTCGTGATCGCGGAGGCGTTCGTCGCGATGCCGTTCCTGGTCATCAGCGTCGAGGGCACCCTCCGCGCGGCCGACCCGCGTTTCGAGGAAGCGGCGGCCACGCTGGGCGCGTCCCGCTTCACCGCGTTCCGCCGGGTCACCCTGCCGCTGATCGCGCCCGGCATCGCGGCGGGCGCGGTTCTCGCGTGGGCGCGTGCGCTCGGCGAGTTCGGCGCGACGATCACCTTCGCGGGCAACTTCCCCGGCCGTACCCAGACCATGCCGCTCGCGGTCTACCTGGCCCTCCAGAACGACCCCGACGCCGCGATCTGCCTCAGCCTGGTGCTGCTGGCGGTGTCGATCGCGGTGCTGGCGGGGTTGCGGGACCGTTGGATGACGACCTCATGACGAACACCCGCCCCACTACGCATCCGCATCCGCACCCGCACCCCCACCCCGACACGGACGGCCTGGACGCCCGCCTCGTCATCGACCGCACCACGTTCCGCCTGGACATGACCCTCACCGCCGCCCCGGGAGACGTCCTCGCCCTCCTGGGCCCCAACGGCGCCGGCAAGACCACCGCCCTGCGCGCCCTCGCCGGCCTCACCCCTCTCACCGACGGCCACCTCCGCCTGGACGGCGCCTCGTTGGAGCACACTCCTCCGGAGTCCCGCCCGGTGGGCGTCGTCTTCCAGGACTACCTGCTCTTCCCCCACCTCTCCGCCCTGGACAACGTCGCCTTCGGCCCCCGCTGCCAGGGCGCGTCCAAGGCCGAGGCCCGGGCCCAGGCCGCCGCGTGGCTGGACCGCATGGGCCTCGCCGCCCACGCGGGCGCCAAGCCGCGCCGCCTGTCCGGCGGGCAGGCCCAGCGCGTGGCCCTCGCCCGCGCCCTGGCCACCCGTCCGAGGCTGCTGCTCCTGGACGAGCCACTGGCTGCCCTGGACGCCCGTACCCGCCTGGAGGTCCGCGCCCAACTGCGCCGCCACCTGGCCGAGTTCGAGGCGGTCGCCGTCCTGGTCACGCACGACCCGCTGGACGCCATGGTGCTCGCGGACCGGCTGGTCGTCATCGAGCACGGCCGCATCGTCCAGGAGGGCGGCCCCGCCGACATCGCCCGCCATCCGCGCACCGACTACATCGCCCAGCTCGTCGGCCTCAACCTCTACCGCGGCCAGGCGGACGGACATACGGTACGACTCGGCACGGGCCCGGCGATCACGACCACCGAGGTGCTGCACGGTCCGGCCTTCGTGGCGTTCCCGCCGTCCGCCGTCACCCTGTTCCGGGACCGGCCCACCGGCGCCAGCGCCCGCAACCTCTGGCGCTGCAAGGTGGCCGGCCTGGAGACGCACGGCGACCAGATCCGCGCCGACCTCACCGGCGGGCTCCCCCTCGCCGCCGACCTCACCACGGTCGCCGCAGCCGAGCTCGACCTGCATCCGGGCGCCGCTGTCTGGGCGACGGTCAAAGCGACGCAGACACACGCATACCCGGCATGAACGGATGGGCGCTCTACCGTGAGTGCCCATGACCCTGAGCATCCGCAACCAGCTCCCCGGCACCGTCACCGAGGTCCAGTCGGGCGAGGCCATGGCCACCGTCAAACTCCGTCTGGACGGCGGCCAGCACCTCATGGCCGCCATCACCAAGGAGTCCGCCGAGGATCTCTCCCTCACCCCCGGCTCGCCCGTCCGCGCGCTGGTGAAGTCGACCGAGGTCTCCCTGGCCACCCATCGGGTCGAGGGCCTGTCGATCCGCAACCAGCTTCCCGGCGCGGTCGTCGGCCTGACCACCGGCGCCGTCATGGCCTCCGTGAGGATCTCCGTCGACGGCGGTGAACTGACCGCGGCGATCACCAAGGACGCGGTCGCCGACCTGGGCCTCTTCGTGGGCTCCGACGTCATCGCCCTGATCAAGGCGACCGAGGTGTCCCTGGCGACGGCATGACACGCCGAGGGCCCCGCCCGGAAACCGGACGGGGCCCTGCGACACCACCTGCTCAGTCCTCGTACGCGTCCAGCGGCGGGCAGGAGCACACCAGGTTGCGGTCGCCGAAGGCCTGGTCGATACGGCGCACCGGCGGCCAGTACTTGTCGGCGGCCGAGACACCGGCCGGGAAGACGGCCTCCTCGCGGCTGTAGGCGTGCGTCCACTCACCGCCGAGCGCGGCGGAGGTGTGCGGGGCGCCCCGCAGCGGGTTGTCCTCCGCCAGCCACTCGCCGGCGCCGACCTTCTCGATCTCAGCGCGGATGGCGATCATCGCGTCGCAGAACCGGTCCAGCTCGGTGAGATCCTCCGACTCGGTCGGCTCGATCATCAGCGTGCCGGCCACCGGGAAGGACATGGTCGGCGCGTGGAAGCCGTAGTCGATGAGCCGCTTGGCCACGTCGTCCACGCTGACGCCGGTCGCCTTGGTCAGCGGGCGGAGGTCGATGATGCACTCGTGCGCGACCAGGTTGCCGGGGCCGGTGTAGAGCACCGGGTAGTGCGGTTCCAGGCGCTTGGCGATGTAGTTCGCGGAGAGCACGGCCACCTGAGTGGCCCGCTTGAGGCCCTCGCCGCCCATGAGGCGGACGTACGCCCAGGAGATGGGCAGGATTCCCGCGGAGCCCCAGGGAGCGGCCGAGATCGGGCCGACACCCGTCTCCGGGCCGGCGGCCGGCTGCATCGGGTGGTTCGGCAGGTACGGCGCCAAGTGCGAACGGACCGCGACCGGGCCGACGCCGGGGCCGCCGCCACCGTGTGGGATGCAGAAGGTCTTGTGCAGGTTCAGGTGCGAGACGTCGCCGCCGAAGTGGCCCGGCTTGGCCAGGCCCACCAGGGCGTTCAGGTTCGCGCCGTCGACGTACACCTGGCCGCCGGCCTCGTGGACCCGGGCGCAGATGTCGGCGACGTGCTCCTCGAACACGCCGTGCGTGGACGGGTAGGTGATCATCAGCACCGCCAGCTCGTCGCGGTACTGCTCGATCTTGGCGCGCAGGTCCTCGACGTCGATCTCGCCGTCCTCGGCGGTCTTGACGACGACGACCTTCATTCCGGCCATCACGGCGCTGGCCGCGTTGGTGCCGTGCGCGGAGGACGGGATCAGGCAGACGGTGCGCTGCTCGTCGCCGTTGGCGCGGTGGTAGCCGCGGACGGCGAGCAGACCGGCCAGCTCGCCCTGGGAGCCGGCGTTCGGCTGCAGGGAGACCTTGTCGTAGCCGGTGACCTCGGCGAGACGTTCCTCCAGCTCGCGGATGAGCGTGAGGTAGCCCTCGGCCTGCTCGGCGGGGGCGAAGGGGTGCAGCTGGCCGAACTCGGGCCAGGTGACCGGCTCCATCTCGGTGGTCGCGTTGAGCTTCATGGTGCAGGAGCCCAGCGGGATCATGCCGCGGTCGAGCGCATAGTCGCGGTCGGCGAGCCTGCGCAGGTAACGCAGCATCGCGGTCTCGGAGCGGTGCTGGTGGAAGACCGGGTGGGTCAGGTAGACGTCGGTGCGCAGCAGCGCCTCGGGCAGGGTGTCCTCGGCGGTGGCGTCCAGTGCCTCGATGTCGCCCTTGACGCCGAAGGCGGACCAGACCGCCTCCAGCTGGGCCCGCTTGGTGGTCTCGTCGCAGGCCACGGAGACATGGTCGGCGTCGACCAGGTGGAGGTTGACCCCGTTCTCCCGGGCGGCGGCGGCGACCTCGGCGGCCTTGCCGGGTACGCGCGCGGTGAGGGTGTCGAAGTAGGCGCCGTGGACGATCTCGACACCGCCGGCCTTCAGGCCCTCGGCGAGGATCGTGGCGTAGCGGTGCGTGCGCCGGGCGATGGTCTGCAGGCCCTCGGGGCCGTGGTAGACGGCGTACATGCCGGCCATCACGGCGAGCAGCACCTGCGCGGTGCAGATGTTGCTGGTGGCCTTCTCCCGGCGGATGTGCTGCTCACGGGTCTGCAGCGCGAGCCGGTAGGCCCTGTTGCCGTCCGCGTCGACGGAGACGCCCACGAGCCGGCCGGGCAGGCTGCGCGCGAACTTCTCGTGCACCGCCATGTATCCGGCGTGCGGGCCGCCGAAGCCCATCGGCACACCGAAGCGCTGGGTGGTGCCGACGGCGATGTCCGCGCCGAGCTCGCCCGGCGAGGTCAGCAGGGTCAGGGCGAGCAGGTCGGCGGCGACGGTGACGAGCGCGCCGAGCTGGTGCGCCTGGTCGATGACCGGCTTGATGTCGCGTACGGCACCGGAGGCACCCGGGTACTGGATCAGCACGCCGTTGATCTCACGCGCGGCGATGTCGGCCGGGATGCCCTCGCTGAGGTCGGCGACGACGACCTCGACGCCGGTCGGCTCGGCACGGGTCTGGATCACGGCGACGGTCTGCGGCAACGCGTCCGCGTCGATCAGGAACAGGCCCTTCTTGTTCTTGCCCATGCGCCGCGACAGCGCCATCGCCTCGGCGGCCGCGGTGCCCTCGTCCAGCAGGGAGGCGCCGGAGGTGGGCAGCCCGGTGAGGTCGGCGACCGTCGTCTGGAAGTTCAGCAGGGCCTCCAGGCGGCCCTGGGAGATCTCCGGCTGGTACGGGGTGTAGGCCGTGTACCAGGCCGGGTTCTCCATGACGTTGCGCAGGATGACGGGCGGAGTGAAGGTGCCGTAGTACCCGAGCCCGATCATGGAGTCGAGGACCTGGTTGCGGTCGGCGAGCGAGCGCAGCTCGGCGAGCACCTCCGCCTCGGTGCGGGCGCCCGGCAGGTCGAGGGCGTCGGCGTTCTTGATAACATCCGGGACCGCCGCGGCGGTCAGCTCGTCCAGCGATCCGTAGCCGACCTGCGCGAGCATCTTGGCCCGCGCCTCCTGGTCGGGCCCGATGTGGCGCTGCTCGAACGGGATGCCCGCTTCGAGCTCCGAGAGCGGAATACGATGGGCGGTCATTGCGGAGGCCTCCTGGTCTGACGCGACCTTCGAAGGGCACCACGGTATGGGTGCCCCGACGGCCTCCCCCTCTGTCATCTCAACCTGAGAGCTTCACCGGACGCCCTGTGGGACGCCGGCTTTCACCGTCGGTGAGAGCGGAAGCCGTCGACACCCGCTCTGCTTTCCAGAGTGACCTCGTCCGTGCGGTACGTGAGCCTGAGAGATTCCGGGGAGGATTTGCTCCTTCGGCGCCTCCGAAGTGGTCGGAGGACTCTCCCGCACGGGGTCAGCAGCCGCTGTCAGCCTACCAGCGGGGTCAACGCCCGAGCCCTCGAGTGGCCACCGCCCTGAATGTGCTCTTTCGTAGTGCTTACGGATGTATTGCGACCACGTGGAGGGAGAGGGACCGTGCAGACCGACATCGATCCGCGCAACCTGATCGGCCGCAAGGCGTTCGACCGCACTGGCACCAAGATCGGGACCATCGACGAGGTGTACCTCGACGACGCGACCGGCGTGCCCGAGTGGGCGGCCATACGCACCGGCCTGTTCTCCCGCGACGCCTTCGTCCCTCTGGAGCCGAGCGAACTGATCGAGGGCTCCCTCCACGTGCCCTTCGACCGCGCGCTGATCAAGGACGCCCCGGACTTCGGTGTGGGCCGCCATCTGTCCCCCGAACAGGAACTCCAGCTCTACCACCACTACGGCCTGGACGTGGCCTCACGCCCCTCGGCCCCGGACCACGACTTCGGCAAGCTGGCGGGATCGGAGGAAACCTGATCGGAGGCCTCCGCAACCAACGGCAGCGGATCGGCGGACTCCAGCGCGGGATCACCGACAAAGAACGTCCGCACCCTCCCAGGAGGGGACAGCGGCGTCTCGAACCGCACAGTGACCCGCCCCAGCCCACTCCCCTGCACCCACCCGTGCCCGTAGTCCGCATGTCTCACGTCCTGTCCCGCGCGCCAGTGCCTCTCGACCGGCTCGGGCTGCTCCACGACGACCTCGGCCCCGGCCTCCTCCGGCGTCTCCGCCACCCGCGCGGGCATGGCCTGCGCGAACAGGTCCTCCTGGGTGTAGTCCGCGAGCCCGGAGACACCCACGCCCAGCAGCCGTACCCCACCCGTGGTGTCCACGGAGTCCAGCAGCCGCGCGGCCGCCTCCCGCACGACCGCCGGATCGTCCGTGGGCCCTCTGAGCGTCTCGGAGCGGGTCAAGGTCGAGAAGTCGTACCTGCGCACCTTCAGTACGATCGTCCGCCCCGACAGCCCGGACCCACGCAGCCGGCCCACGCACCGGTCGGCGAGCCGCTGCACCTCCAGACCGATCCGCAGCCGGTCGTGGATGTCCACGTCGTAGGTGTCCTCCACCGACACCGACTTCGCCTCACGCTCGGCCACCACGGGCCGCTCGTCATGGGCCAGGGCCATGGCGTGGAGCGCGTGCCCGTGCGCCTTGCCGAGCAGCCGGACCAGCTCGTCCTCGCCCGCTTCGGCCAGTTCCTCGACCGTCGTGATCCCCGCCCGGCGCAGGTGGTCGCCGGTGGCCGGCCCGACCCCCGGCAGGGTCCGCACCGGCATCGGCCCCAGCAGCGCCCGCTCGGACCCCGGCTCGATGAGCACCAGACCGTCCGGCTTCGCCTGCTCCGAGGCGATCTTGGCGAGCATCTTGGAGGCGGCGAGCCCCACCGATCCCGTCAGCCCGGTGACCGCCCGTATGTCCGCGCGCAGCTTGATCCCGGCCCGCCGCGCCGATTCCTCGTCCCGGGCCGTCCCGCCGGCCTCCAGGTCCACGAACGCCTCGTCCAGGCTGAGCGGCTCCACCAGCGGCGACAGCTCCCGCAGCAGCGCCATCACCTGCTCGCTGATCGCCCGGTACACGGTGAAGCGCGGCACCAGATACGCGGCGTTGGGTGCCAGCCGACGCGCCTGGGCCATGGGCATCGCCGAGTGCACCCCGAAGACCCGTGCCTCGTACGACGCGGTGGCCACCACCCCGCGCGGTCCGAGCCCGCCCACGACCACGGCCTTCCCGCGCAGGCTCGGCTTGGATGCCTGCTCCACCGAGGCGTAGAAGGCATCCATGTCGAGATGCAGGATCGTGGGCGCGTTTCTCACATCTCCGATGCTGCACCACGGCACTGACAATGCCCCGCCGCGGAGCGGGACCGGTGTCAGACCGCCCGGTTGCGGCGCCGCGCCAGCTCGTCCGCGGGGTTGTGCCCGACGAGGGTCTCGCCGGTGTCGATGCGCTCGCCGTGCAGCTGGGAGAGGGCGCTTTCCACGTCCCGCCAGACCACGCCGACGGCGATCCCGAAGATGCCCTGACCGCCCTGGAGCAGGGCGTGGACCTCGTCCGGCGAGGTGCACTCGTAGACCGTGGCGCCATCGCTCATCAGGGTCAACCGCTCCAGGTCGCGGAAACCGCGTTCCCTGAGGTGCTGCACGGCCGTGCGGATGTTCTGCAGCGAAACCCCGGTGTCCAGGAACCGCTTGACGATCTTCAGGACGACGACGTCACGAAAGCTGTACAGCCGCTGCGTGCCCGACCCGTACGCGGGCCGCACGCTCGGCTCGACCAGCCCCGTGCGCGCCCAGTAGTCCAGCTGCCGGTAGGTGATGCCGGCGGCCGCGCAGGCCGTCGGCCCGCGATAACCGATCTGTTCCGATGCCATGGACGCCGCCCCTCCGCCGTTCGGCACCACCGTCGGCCGCTGCGGAGCGTGATCGACCGCGCTGCTCGGTTGGGGGTACCCCCTGTTCGAACGCAGCTGAGAGCCCGGGGGAGGGTACGGACCGCTCTCCCCGAAACCGCGTCCGGGGGCACCCCCAGCCGTACCGTCGCCGCTGGTTCTCACGCCGACCTCCGTCCTTGACCTGCCTTCACGACGGTAGGCAGTCACCAGGGGTGCGTCAACGATCGCCACACTCGGCACGCCGAGTGATAATCACCCTAGGAGTGGTTTCCCGTGCCCCACCGCGGGGAAAGGCTAGCCGAATGCTTCGGGGGGAGGCCGTAGGACGCTCTCATTGGCCGGTGGCACATGCCCGGGCACCGGGCTGCGAAGCTCACCGGCCGTTCGCCTTCACTGGCTGCTGGTGCCGAAGTCCTCGGGCGAGATCTGGTCGAGGAACTCGCGGAACTTCTCCACCTCGTCCTCCTGCTCGTCCGGAATGGCGATGCCGGCGTCGTCCAGCACCGCGTCACTGCCGTAGATCGGCGTTCCGGTGCGCAGGGCCAGCGCTATGGCATCGGAGGGACGGGCGCTGACCTCGACGCCACTGGCGAAGACCAGCTCCGCGTAGAAGACACCTTCACGCAGATCGGTGATGCGTACTTCGGTCAGCTCCTGGCCGACGGCCTCCAGCACGTCCTTGAACAGGTCGTGTGTCAGCGGCCTGGCGGGGGCCATGCCCTGCTGGGCGAAGGCGATCGCCGTCGCCTCCCCCGGCCCGATCCAGATGGGGAGGTAACGGTCGCCTCCCACTTCGCGCAGGAGCACGATCGGTTGGTTGGAGGGCATTTCGACCCGGACACCTACGACATCGAGCTCGTTCACACAGCAACCCTAGGCCGTGCCCGGGACGTTTGGGTAGTCGGGCCGGGAACAGGTGCCCGATCCGGCCGCCCGCGGCCCCCGGCGTTCACGGCAGCCGCACCCCGAGAGCGGTCTTCACCAGTGCCGCGTGCAGCTTGACCGTGAGCGCGGCCAGCTCCTTCGTACGGGCCTCGGCATGGGCCCTGGTCTGCGGGTTGCGGTGACGTTTGAGCGGGGCCACCACCTGGTCGACCAGTCCGGCCTCGCGGTCGGCGGCCGCCTTCATCACCCGAAGGTGGCGTGGCTCGATCCCGAAACGGCCCAGTTCGGCGACGAGCGCGGCCACGGTGACCGCCTCGGCGTCGTACACCCCGTCCTCCAGGGGAGCGATGAGCCCGTACGACTCCCACTCCTTCAGAGCGCCCTCGTCGATCTCCGCGGCGGCCAGCAGCTCGGCCCTGCCGACCCGGGCCACCGTGGGCACCGCGACCACCGGCCCCGGAACGTCCTCGGCGGTGCGCTGACGGCCCACGACGGGCAGCTGGACCGCCTCGCCCCGCTCCATGGCGTCCAGGTGCTCGCGGATCACCTTGAGCGGCAGATAGTGGTCCCGCTGCATCCTCAGCACATGCGCCAGGCGCTCGACATCCCCGGCGCTGAACTTGCGGTACCCCGAAGGGGTCCGCTGTGGCTCGATGAGCCCCTCCGACTCCAGGAAACGGATCTTGGAGATGGTGACTTCGGGGAATTCGTCGCGCAGCACGTTCAGCACCGTGCCGATGCTCATCAGCCCACTGTCCCTGGCGGCGGTACCGCTTCCGGCACCGCCGCTCGGTGTTTGAAGCATGGACCTTCCCTCGGGTCCCCCCGGACGCCGGTCCGGGGGCGGGTCAGATGCCCTGCCGGCTCGCGTAGAACACCAACCGGTACTTGCCGATCTGCACCTCGTCACCGTTCGACAGAGCGACCTGGTCGATCCGCTCGCGGTTGACGTACGTGCCGTTCAGACTGCCCACGTCGGCCACGGTGAACGAGCCGTCCGGGGAGCGCCGGAACTCCACGTGCCGGCGCGAGACCGTGACGTCGTCCAGGAAGATGTCGCTCTGCGGGTGACGGCCGGCCGTGGTCAGGTCGCTGTCCAGCAGGAAGCGGCTGCCCGAGTTCGGCCCCCGGCGCACCACCAGCAGCGCGGAGCCCATCGGCAGCGCGTCCACCGCAGCCTGCGCCTCGGGCGACAGCATCGGCATCTGCGTCTGGCCGGTGACCTCGGCGTCGTAGGCCTCGAGGCCGGAGATCGAGATCGTGGACGTCGTCTCGGAGGCACGCTCGGGCGCCACTCCGGGACGCAACGGCGCGCCACAGTTCGAACAGAAGCGGGCGTTCTCCGCGTTGCGGTTACCGCACCTCGTACACACCAGGACCGACATGGACGGATCCTCCTGCGGCTGCCCCGCCGGGGCGTTGGAAGCGTACGGACCGGGGGCGAACCCTCCACCCGCAGCTGAGGTTGACGGTTGGCCGAAACCTATGCCGCCGGACTGGGCAGGGTCAACCGACGCCCCGCCCTGACCTCCGGAAATGTCACCGCCCGGACCAGCGACCTGGTCCCTGAACAGCGGGCGCTGGCCTTCCGCGTCAGGCTGTGCGCGGTGACGAGCGGTCGCGTTGTCGCTGCCTTCTCGCGCGCTCTTGCGGAACAACTTCGCAAACAACTTCACGGGCGATTCCCCTTGACCGAAACAGACCCGCCCGTGGGGCAGGACGAACCCTGATTGCCTACACCGGCCGAGCCGGACATTCTCACAACGTCCGTATCCACCAGACAGTTTCCACCACGCACCACCCCTTCGGTGCGCCGACCCCCCGCAACCTCATGCCCCTGCCTGACGTCCCCCATGCACCACCGGTTCACTGGGAGGACGACCGAGCGTAGTCAGGCCGCTTCGCCTGCCGCAAGGCGTCCACAACGATCTTGTCCGACTGCTGGATCGTCACCGTGGCCTGCTCCTTCTCCAGTGTCTGCACCACGCCCCCGGGGATGTTCAGCGCCGGCTCCAGGTCCTGCGGCTTGCCGATGACCTTGAAACGATAGGGGGCGTTGATCTTGTTCCCGTCGACGCCGACGCCGTTGCCGGAGTCCGTGAAGTAGGTGCCCGCGACCACCCGGACACCGTTCACCTGGATCGCCTCCGCACCGGCCGCGCGCAGCTCCTGGATCGCGTCGAGCAGCATGTCCGCCTTGACCGTCCCCTTCGTGTCCTCGATCGTCATCGTGATACCAGGACCCTGCGCCGCCACGGTGCCCGCCAGAATGCCGAGTTGCCTCTCCTTCTCGGCCGTCTGCTTGCGGGCCTCCGCCGCCCGGTCGGAGCTGCTCTGCAGTTCCTGGCGCTGCTTTTCGAGTCCCTGCTTCTCGTCCTCAAGACGCTGCGTACGCGAATCCAGTTCATCGAGGATGCGAACAAGATCCTCCTGGCGTGCGCCGCGCAGCGCGCTGTCGCTGTCACTGTTGGACGCCACCTGCACCGCCAGGCCGAAGCCGAGGCCGAACAGCAGCAGGGCGACGATGAGTTGGGCCCGGGTCACCCGCGGCGGCCACAGCCCCTTCACCAGCCGCTGCCGACCGGTCAGCGGCGCTTGCGCCTGCTGCTCGGGGTGCTCCTGCTGCTCAGGGTGCTCCCGCTGCTCCGGCGCCGACTCCGGCGCCCGCGCGGGCACCTCCTCGGGCAATTCCTTGCGCAGCCTGTTCTCCGGCTTGTCCGGCTTCTCCGGCGTGTCCGGCTGCTCATTCCGCTCGTTCCGCTCGCTCATCGGTGTCACGCCCGGAACACGTGCCGCCGGATCGCCGCGGCGTTGGAGAAGATCCGGATGCCGAGGACGACGACGACACCCGTGGACAGCTGCGCGCCCACGCCCAACTTGTCGCCGAGGAACACGATCAACGCGGCGACGACCACGTTCGACAGGAACGACACCACGAAGACCTTGTCGTCGAAGATCCCGTCGAGCATGGCCCGCAGACCGCCGAACACGGCGTCCAGCGCCGCGACGACGGCGATCGGCAGATAAGGCTCGACGACCGCCGGAACCTCGGGCCGGACCAACAGGCCGGCCACGACTCCCACGACGAGGCCCAGTACGGCGATCACGATGTGCCCTTCTCAGTCTTCTCGATGCTCGGCTGTGCTGTGCGTACGATCACACTCGGTGCGGCGGGCAACCTCAGGTCGCCCGCCGTGGAGATGGTGGCGCGGATGCCGAAGTTCTGCTCCAGGGCGTGCAGATACAGGCCGTCCGCGCTGTTGCGGAAATCGGTGTTCAACCGTTCCCCGTCCCCCACCGCCAGCACCGTGTACGGCGGCACCAGCGGTCTGTTGTCGACCAGTATCGCGTCTCCCGCAGCCCTGATCGCGGACAGGGCGGTCAGCCGCTGCCCGTTGATGGAGACGGCCTCGGCGCCGGACTCCCACAGCCCGTTCACCACGCGCTGCATGTCCCGGTCGCGCACCCGGCCGGTGTCGGAGAACCCGGAGGTCTCCCGCGGGTTGGTACCGTCACCGCCGGTGCTGGCCTCCTTGGCGTCGTTCACCACGACCTCGACACCCGGACCGTGGACCGCCGTGGCCCCCGACAGCACGCCCACCAGGTCGGCCTCTGCGCTGCCGCCGCTCGACTTCAGCGCCGCCCGCTGGCGCGCGCTGACGTCGTCCCTGAGCTTGTCGACCGTGCCCTCCAGCTTGTCCGCGTTCGCGGTCTCGCCGTCGATGCGGTCGATCAGCTCCTGCCGCTCCTTGGCGACCACCGGCGCCGCCGCCCGCGTCTGCGCCGCCCCGACGGTCACGACCAGCGCCGCGAGGACGAGACCGGCCGCGAGGCCGAGCTTCGCCCGCAGGGTCCTGGGCAGGCCGCCCTCGCCCTGGGACTTCCTGCGGGCGGCGGCCTCGGCATACCCGTCGTCGAGGCTGTGATCCATGACGTTGGTGATCAACGACATGGAGGCGTCCGGACGCTGCGGCCGCGTGGGGCTGCTCCGAACGGGGGGTTGCTGCGGCATGCCGCACATCGTCGCATGTCGCGAGGAGTACCTCCGAATGGCCCCACCGGCGTGCCGGACAGACCCCCTCAGGGGGGACTTGTCCGGCACGCGCGCGTGCGTGGGTTCTGCCGTCCGGCGGTCTGCGTTCCGGTCTGTGTTCCCTTATCTCCCGGCGCTGTCCACGACGGCCGACCACTCGTCCAGCAGGGCCTGCGCCGAGGCGTCGTCGGGTCCCTCGGCCCACAGATGGGTGACGGCCTCGGCCGGGTCGGGCAGCACCATCACCCAGCGCCCGTCCGTCTCCACGACCCGCACACCATCCGTCGTGTCGACAAAGCGATCCCCTGCGGCCTCGACCACCCGCCGCATGACCAGACCCTTCACGGCCCACGGCGTGGCCAGGTCCCGCTTGAGGACGTGCGCCCGCGGGATCCGCGCGTCGATCTGGCTCAGCGTGAGCTGCGTGCGCGCCACCAGCCCGATCAGCCGTACGAAGGCCGCCGTGCCGTCGTAGACGCTGCTGAACTCGGGGACGATGAACCCGCCCTTGCCGTCACCGCCGAAGATGGTGCCCTCCTCGCCGCCGACGCGCGTGAGGTCGTCGGGCGAGGTGGTGGTCCACTCGACCTGGGTGCCGTGGTAAGCGGCCACCTGCTCGGCGATCCGGGTCGTGGTCACGGGCAGCGCGACCCGGCCGCTGCGCCGCTCCGCGGCCACCAGGTCCAGCATCACCAGCAGCGCGCGATCGTCCTCGATGATCCGGCCCTTCTCGTCCACGAGCGACAGCCGCTCGCCGACGGGGTCGAACCGGACACCGAACGCGGCCCCCGAGGAAGCCACTATCTCGCCGAGCCGCACCAGGCCCTTGCGCCGTATCTCGGCCGTCTCCGTGGGCCGGGACTCGTCCAGACCGGGGTTGATGGTCAGGGAGTCCACGCCCAGCTTGCCGAGCAGGCTGGGCAGCACCAGCCCGGCGCTGCCGTTTGAGGCGTCGACGACGACCTTCAGGCCGGAATCGGCGATCCCGGTCGTGTCGACGTTCCGCAGCAGCGATCCGGTGTACGAGTCGAAGACGCTCGCCGGGAAGTACAGGTCGCCGATCTCACCGGGGAACGCCCGCCGGTACTCCTGCCGCGCGAACACCCGGTCCAGCTTGCGCTGGCTGCCCTGCGACAGGTCGGCGCCGTTGCCGTCGAAGAACATGATGTCGACCGAGTCCGGCACGCCGGGCGAGGTCCGGATCATGATGCCGCCGGCGCTGCCGCGCGCGGTCTGCTGCCGGGCAACGGGCAGCGGCACGTTCTCCAGGTCGCGTACGTCGATGGCGCTGGCCTGCAGCGCGGAGATGACCGCCCGCTTGAGCGCACGGGCGCCTCGCGAGTGGTCGCGGGCCGTGGTAACCGTGGAGCCCTTCTTGAGGGTGGTGGCGTAGGCGCCGGCCAGCCGCACGGCGAGTTCCGGCGTGATCTCCACGTTCAGGATGCCGGACACACCGCGGGCGCCGAACAGATGGGCCTGCCCCCGCGACTCCCAGATGACGGAGGTGTTGACGAAGGCACCGGCCTCGATGGTCTTGAACGGATAGACCCGGACGTTGCCCTGAACAATCGATTCCTCGCCGATCAGACACTCGTCACCGATGACCGCGCCGTCCTCGATCCGCGCCGCACGCATGATGTCGGTGTTCTTGCCGACGACGCAGCCGCGCAGATTGCTGTGCTGTCCGACGTACACGTTGTCGTGCACGACGGCCTTGTGCAGAAAGGCGCCGCTCTTGACGACGACGTTCGAGCCGACGACCGTGTGCTCCCGGATCTCCGCGCCGGCCTCGACCTTCGCGTAGTCGCCGATGTACAGCGGCCCGCGCAGTACGGCATCGGGGTGCACCTCGGCGCCCTCCGACACCCACACCCCGGGAGAGATCTCGAAGCCGTCGATGTCGACGTCGACCTTGCCCTCGAGAACGTCGGCCTGGGCCTTCACATAGCTCTCGTGGGTGCCGACGTCCTCCCAGTAGCCCTCGGCGACAAAGCCGTAGATCGGCTTGCCTTCCTTCATCAGCTGCGGGAAGACGTCACCGGACCAGTCGACCGGAACATCCGGTTCGACGTAGTTGAACACCTCGGGCTCCATCACATAGATGCCCGTGTTGACCGTGTCGGAGAAGACCTGCCCCCAGGTCGGCTTCTCCAGGAAACGTTCGACCTTGCCTTCCTCGTCGACGATGGTGATGCCGAACTCCAGCGGATTGGGCACGCGGGTCAGACAGACCGTGACCAGCGCGCCCTTCTCCTTGTGGAAATTGATCAGCTCCGTGAGGTCGAAGTCGGTCAAGGCATCGCCGGAGATGACGAGGAAGGCATCGTCCTTCAACGCCTCCTCGGCGTTCTTGACGCTTCCGGCGGTACCGAGTGGCTTCTCCTCATTGGCATACGTGAGCTCCATTCCGAGCTCTTCGCCGTCGCCGAAGTAGTTCTTGACGAGCGATGCCAGGAACTGGACGGTGACAACGGTCTCGGTGAGCCCGTGCCTTTTGAGCAGCCGTAGCACGTGCTCCATGATCGGGCGGTTGGCCACGGGCAGGAGCGGCTTGGGCATGCTAGAGGTCATGGGGCGCAGGCGGGTGCCTTCGCCCCCGGCCATCACGACGGCCTTCATGTCGGAAGCGTCCTCCTCCAAGAGACGACGGTCTAGCCGACTTCACCCGTCCAGATTGTCCCGCACTTTTCCACCGCGGGCCATCTTGGCGTAAAGTCCGGACAATCGCCGAGCTCAATCGGCCATGGCGTCCGCACGAACCAAACGGCGGACCTGTACCACGTAGAGCACTCCTGCCCACCAGTAGAGCGTTGTACCCCATCCGGCGAACGCCCATCCGAAAACAGCAGCGAGTGACGCGATCCAACCGCTCCCGTCGCTAAGGAGCAGCAACGGGAAGGCGTACATCAAGTTGAAGGTGGCTGCCTTCCCCAGGAAGTTCACCTGCGGCGGCGGATACCCGTGCCGACGGAGGATGCCCACCATCACCAGAAGCATCAGCTCTCTCGCGAGCAGGAGGGCGGTCAGCCACAGCGGCAGGATCTCCCGCCAGGTGAGACCGACCAGCGTGGAAAGAACATAGAGTCGGTCGGCGGCGGGATCGAGAAGCCGGCCGAGACTGCTGATCTGATTCCAGCGCCGGGCGAGCTTGCCGTCGAGATAGTCGCTGATCCCGCTGAAGGCCAGCACGAGGAGAGCCCAGCCGTCGCTCTTGGGACCCCCGAACTCGGGCCTGAGGATGAGCCACAGGAAGACGGGTACTCCGACGAGCCGTGCCATGCTGAGGATGTTGGGGATGGTGAGGACCCGGTCAGTCTGGACACGGGTCTCCTGGACCTCCACCCGGGGGCCTCCTGTGCGAAACGAGCCAACGATGCCCCCTGACCCTACCTCAACGCAAAAAAGCTCCGGCCCCTGGGCAGTGCCCAAGAGCCGGAGCTGTAAAAGGA
>NZ_JAJHNP010000019.1 GCF_020819595.1 Streptomyces barringtoniae | reverse complement strand
GTGGGTGATGGGATTCCTCGTCACGTTCGTCTTCGGCGGTCTGACCGGTGTCATGCTCGCCTCGCCGCCGATCGACTTCGCCACCTCCGACTCCTATTTCGTGGTGGCCCACTTCCACTACGTCATCTTCGGCACGGTCGTCTTCGCCATGTTCTCCGGCTTCCACTTCTGGTGGCCGAAGTTCACCGGCAAGATGCTGGACGAACGCCTCGGCAAGATCACCTTCTGGACGCTGTTCATCGGCTTCCACGGCACCTTCCTGGTCCAGCACTGGCTGGGCACGAACGGAATGCAGCGCCGGATTCCGGACTATCTCGCGGCCGAGGGGCTCACCACGCTCAACACGGTCTCGACGATCTTCTCGTTCCTGCTCGGCTCCTCCGTGCTCCCGTTCTTCTACAACGTCTGGAAGACGGCGAAGTACGGCAAGCCGGTCGGCGTGGACGACCCCTGGGGCTACGGCCGTTCGCTGGAGTGGGCGACCTCCTGCCCGCCGCCCCGGCACAACTTCCTCACCCTGCCCCGCATCCGCAGCGAGTCCCCCGCCTTCGACCTGCACCACCCGGAAATACCGGATGTGCAACGGGAGTTGAGCGCGCGATGACGGCGCAGGAGGAGCGGGCCCTCGTCCGGGATATCGAGGGTCATCTGCTGCTCGCCGCCGCACGGCAGGAGGGCCGTACGGCGGCGGAGCGTACCGCGTCCCGGCTGGGCTGGCTGACCGATGCCCAACGGGAAGAGCTGGAGCGGGAGTTCGAGGCGGAGTACCTGACACTGTCCCGCCGGTCGTGGCAGCGCACCGCCGCCCGCGCCGAGGAACTGCGGCAGACGTACGAGAGACGCTACCGGGCGCTGCGGCAGCGCCTGCTGACATGTGCGCTGCTGGGGTGTGCGGTGCTCGCGGCGGCGGGCCTGCTGGTGGTGTCCGCCGCCACGTAGGGCCGCCACGGATCAGGTCCGGGACCACTTCTGGTTGTCGCCGCCGTTGCAGCTCCACAGCACCAGCGACGTGCCGTTGCCGGTGCCGGCGTCGTACGCGTCCAGGCACAGGCCGGCGTGGAGGTCGGTGATCGTGCCGTCGGCGTTCACCGTCCACTTCTGGTTGCCATTGGTCGATATTTCGAATGAGGATCGGTTTATCGGACACCGGCGGGCCGACCGTAGAGCCGCCCGGGGGCGAAGTCAACGGATCCCGCAGGGGGGTGAAGTCGCCCGAAAATGCCGGGCGTTGGAGCTCGAGCCGGCGTTGTCCCGCCATACTGGCCGTCGTGCGTGTTGCGATCATGACGGCGGGGTCCCGGGGCGATGTGGCCCCCTACACCGGACTGGGGCACCGGCTCGCCCGGGCCGGACACGAGGTCACCCTCGTCACCCACGCCTGCTTCGAGCCGCTGGTAGCGGGCTCCGGCGTTCGGTTCCACGCGTTGCCGGTCGATCCCCGGGCGGAGCTGGAGTCCCCGCGCGGCCGGGGCCTGCATCGCAGTTCCAGTGGTGCCGGGAAGCTGCTGCGGGTGGTGGACCTGGCGCGGCGGCTGGTGGGGCGGATGACCGAGGACCTGCTGACGGCGGCCCGGGACGCCGAGGTACTGCTGCTGTCCGCCTCGCTGGCTCCGCTCGGGCACGCGATCGCCGAGGGGCTGCGGGTGCCGAGCATGGGCGTCTATCTCCAACCCCTCGACGCCACGGGCGAGTTCGCGCCTCCCGTGCTCGGGGGCGGCCGCTGGGGCGCTGCGGCCAACCGGCTCGCCGGACACGGTGTGAGCGTGGCCGTGGAGCACGTCTTCGCGGCCACCGTTCCCGGGGTGCGCGCCCGGCTCGGGCTGCCCCCGGTGCGCACCGGCACGGCGCGGCGGGCCCGCGAGCGGCGGCAGTGGCCGGTGCACCACGGCTTCAGCCCCCTGGTGGTGCCCAGGCCCCGGGACTGGCGGGCCGGCCTCACCGTGAGCGGCTACTGGTGGCCGTACGCCACGGAGGAACAACTCCCCGACGAAGTAGGGAAGTTCCTCGACGCGGGCCCGGCGCCGGTCTTTGTCGGGCTGGGCAGCGCCACCGTGCCGGACGCGGCCCGGCTCAGCGCCCAGGTGGTCGCGGCGCTGCGGCGGGCCGGGCTGCGCGGGGTGATCCAGCGCGGCTGGGGCGGACTCGCGGCCGCCGGGGACGACATGCTGACCATCGACGAGGTACCGCACGCGCTGCTGTTCCCGCGGATGGCCGCGGTGGTCCACCACGCGGGCGCGGGGACGACCGCGGCGGGGCTGCGCGCCGGGGTGCCGGCCGTGCCGGTGCCGGTCCAGTTCGACGCGGGGTTCTGGTCCGCCCGGCTGGTCGCGCTGGGGGTCGCCCCGGGCGTCGTACCGCTGCGCCGTCTCACCGTGGACGCGCTGGCCTCGGCCCTGGTGCGGGCCACCCGGGAGCCGGGGTACCGGGAGCGGGCGCGCTGCCTGGGTGCCCGCATCCGCGACGAGGACGGCGCCGCGCCGGTGCTCGCGGCGCTTGACCGGCTGGGCGGCTGACAAGCCGGCCGGAGCCGGCCCGCAGGGATCAGGCGTTGGTGAGGACCATCCGGAAGCGCGCCTTGCCGGAGAGCATCTTCTGGTAGGCCGCGCCCACGTCGTCCAGCGGCACGGTCTCGGTCGTGGGGCGGATGCCGTGCAGGGCGCTGAACTCCATGGTGTCCTGCACGTCCTGCGAGGTGCCGGACGGGTGGCCGCGCACGATCCGGGCGCCCATGATCAGCTGGAGTGGGCTGATGCCCATCGCCTCGGGGTCCGCACCGATGGCCACGAGCTCACCGCGCGGTGCGAGGCCGTCCACGGTGGCCGTGATGGCCTCGGAGCTCCCGGCGGTGGCCAGTACGACACTCGCGCCGCCGAGGGACTGCAGGGCCTCGGCGACCGGGGTGCCGGAGGTGCTGTCGACGTAGTGGTGGGCGCCCAGCCGCTTGGCGAAGTCGGCCTTCTCGGCGCCCCGGGCGATCGCCACGGTCTCGAAGCCCATCGCCGCCGCGTACTGCACCCCGAGGTGCCCGAGGCCGCCCAGGCCGAGCACCGCGACCAGGTCCCCGGGCCGGGCGGAGCTGCGCCGCAGCCCGTTGTACGTGGTCACACCGGCGCAGGCCATGGGCCCGGCGTCGCTCGCCGCCAGCGCCTCCGGGATCCGGGCCAGGGCGTCGACGGGCGCGATCACCTTCTCCGCGAAGCCTCCGTCGTAGGCCCAGCCGGGGACCTTCAGGTTGGCGCACACGATGAAGTCGCCCCGCCGGCAGGACGGGCAGTGGCCGCAAGAGCCGCCGAACCAGCCGACCGCGACCCGGTCGCCGGCCTGGTAGCCCCAGTCCTGCGTGCCCGCGCCGAGCGCCTCGACGCGGCCGGCGATCTCGTGCCCGGCGACGACCGGGAACGTCAGGCCCGGCACGGCGGCGTTCACGAACATGGTGTCGCTGTGGCAGATGCCGCACGCCTCGACGGCGATCCGCACCTGGCCGGGCCCCGGCTCGGGCACCTCCCGTTCGGCCAGTTGGAACGGGCCGCCCGCACTCGTCACCTGCGCGACTCGATAGGTACTCATCACACTCTCCTGGGTCCGGCGGTGTGTCCTGCCATCCGGGCACGGCTTCGCCCCCCCGCACCAGCAGACCAGTTCCCGGCCGATAGCGCGCGCCGAACCGATCGGATCCGTGCCGACCTGGGCCGACGGGCCGGGCAGCGCCCGTGTCACGCGGGCCGGGGCCGCCAGCCCTCCGGGCGCAGGATGCCGAGCAGCAGCCGGACCAGCTCGTCCACCACCTCGTCCAGCGTGGCGTCCACCCAGCCGGCGCTCCAGTCGTGCAGGAGGCCGTTGACGCTGCCGACGAAGGCCGTAGCGGCGAGGCGGTAGTCGCGGGGCGCCGCCTCCCCGCCCGCCACGGCCGCGTCCGCCTCCGCGCGGATGAGGTCGATCCAGCGGGCCCGGCGGGCCAGCCGCTGCTCCTCCAGG
Source organism: Streptomyces barringtoniae (assembly GCF_020819595.1). Lineage (GTDB taxonomy): Bacteria > Actinomycetota > Actinomycetes > Streptomycetales > Streptomycetaceae > Streptomyces > Streptomyces barringtoniae. The sequence continues at coordinate 187,014 of NZ_JAJHNP010000019.1, read as the reverse complement.
CGGGGGCTGACGCCGACGATCTCCACGAAGGTGATGCGGATGCGGCGCGGGTCGGAGGTGACGTCGCGGGCGTAGGCCCGGAAGAGCACGCCGGCGCGCTCGGCCAGCGGCAGCCCGACCGCCGTGGCGAGGGCGTCCAGCACGGCCTGCTCGGCCCAGTCGTTGACCTGGAGGTGCAGCGCGGCCAGGACGTCCTCCAGGGTGCGGAACTCCTCGTAGAACTGACGGGTCGACAGGCCGGCGGCCTGGCTCAGCGCGGCGACCGTCGCGCCCCGGTAGCCGGGTGCGCCGCCGAACAGCTCCAGGGCGGCGTCCAGGAAACGCCGGCGTCGCTCGGCCTGCCGTTCCTCGGCGGATCTGCCGCCATAGCGGCCCGTCGGCGCCCTGAGCCTGCCCGTCACCTTTCCCCCTCCGTCCGCCCACCGGTCATCCAATCTTGTCGTGCACACATCTTGTCGCGAAGGCCGTTCGTTCCTTACTTTTCAGTAAGTTCACTGTGAATGCGTCCGTGTTCAGATTCCCCGCACACTCCCCCCGAGGAAAGAGAGCAGTCATGCCTGCCTCCAGAACCAGGCACCTGTGCTCCGTGGCCGCCGCCCTCGTCCTGACCGCCGCCGGCCCGGCGACCGCCGCCTCCGCCGCGAGCGGCACCCCCGACGGTCTGCGCGAGGTGCTGTTCGTCGGCAACAACTGGGACGGCACCGCCGATGTCATCAAGTCCTCCGGCGACTTCGCGAAGATCGGCCGGATCAACGTCGTCCCCGACAAGGCGGAGCGACTGGCCGAGATCAACGCCGACCCGGTCAAGTGGATCTACTACACGTCCATCCGCAACGAGGTCGGCGAGGGACACGACCAGTACGCGGACGACATGTACTCCACGCCCGACGGAAGGTCCGTGGTCGTCTCCCGGCCCAGCTTCGCCGACGTCGTCTCCATCGACCTGGCCACCGACAGGATCAACTGGCGCTTCCCGGTGGCCGGTTACCGCGCCGACCACATGGCGGTCTCACCCGACGGCACCCGCGTCGCCGTCTCGGCGTCCACCGCGAACAAGGTGCAGGTCCTCGACATCGACACCGGCAGGGAACTGGGCGAGTTCGGCACCGGCGACAAGCCGCACGAGAACTTCTTCACGAACGGCGGCAAGTACATCTGGAACATGTCCATCGGCGAGGTGACCACCTCCCTCGACGCCCCCGGCTGGGACTGGACCAAGGGCGACCGGCACATCACCGTCGTCGACGCGACCACGTTCAAGCAGGTCAGGACGATCGACATGCGGCAACGGCTGGACGCGATCGGCCTGAAGGACTTCTCCGACGCCGTCCGGCCCGCCGCCTTCACCCCCGACTGGTCCAAGCTGTACTTCCAGGTGTCGTTCTTCAACGGCTTCCTGGAGTACGACGTCGCCGCCGACAGGATCACCCGGGTGAAGACGCTGCCGGAGAACCCGGCGACCAACCCGGACCGCACCACCTGGCTGCTGGACTCGCGCCACCACGGCATCTCGATGAACCCCGAGGGCACCAAGCTGTGCGTCGCCGGGACGATGGACAACTACGCCACCGTGGTCGACCGGGCCTCGTTCGACGTCGGCCCGCTGATCACCGCCTCCACGCCCTACTGGGCGACCGTGAGCGGCGACGGCAAGGACTGCGTCATCTCCGAGGCCGGCGCCGACCAGGTCACGGCCATCGACTTCGCCACCGGCCAGAAGGTGCTGTCCGTGCCGGTCGGCGACCATCCGCAACGCGTCCGGCTGGGACACGTCCAGGCCGACTGGACGGGTCCGGCCGGGAGTTGAGCGCCGTACGGCCTCCGGGGTGACCCCACTCCTCCCGGGGGCCGTACGGCTCCTGCCCGGCAGCTCAGAAGTGCACCGCCGCCCACGCCGCCAGCTCGGACTTCGCCGCGCCCAGCAGGTCCGCCGAGGGCGCCGTGGCACCGTTGGTCACCAGCGCGTAGTGCAGGACGCCGGAGTCCGTGTCGCTGAGCAGCAGACGGCGGCTGCCGGTGCCGCCCGGCTCGGGGGCGACGGCGACCGGGGTGGCGGCGCCGGTGTAGGCGGGCGGCGCGTACGCCGTGCCCAGGTCGGAGACGACGGTGGTGGACGCGGTGGGGAAGGACGTCGGCAGATGCAGTTCGGTGGGTGCGCCGCCGTCACCGGAGCGCCACACCAGCAGCCCGTACTGGCCGGAGCCCACCAGCTTCGCCACGTCGGGCAGCGCGGACGGCACCGGGTTCCAGGTGAGGGTGGTGGAGCCGTCGCGGGAACGGTCCTCGTAGGTGAACGCGAGGGCCGTGCCGGCCGTGGCGCTCGGGTAGAGACGGTCCAGCAGGCGGGCGTCCTGGCGCAGGGCGACGTTCCCGGAGTCGTCCAGGCGTACGGCGGAGAGGTCCTCGTCGTTCCAGGCGTCGCCGGAGGTGAGCACCTTGTCGCGGTTGCCGTTCATCAGCTCGTGGTGCCGGCCGTTGTAGAGGTCCCACTGCCACTGGGTGCCGGAGAGCACCGGGCCGGAGGCGGCCGGGTTCGTCCACCAACTCGCGCCCGGGAGACGGGAGTCGAGGGCCTGGTACATGGCCTTCAGGACGGTCGGCGCCTTGTCGGAGACCGTCCCGGACAGCGGGTGGCCGAACTCGCCGACCACGGCCGCGGTCCCGGCGGCCGCGGCGCGGTCGCGGACGGCGGCGAAGTCGTGGGCGTACTGGCCGTCGGCCGCCGTGCCCCACATGAGGATGCCGGAGATGGCCTTCTGATCGTAGAAGTGGGTGTTGAAGACATAACCCGGGCCGAGTGTGCCCGTGTCCAGCAGGCCGCCCTCTTGCTTCTGGGTGGAGATGTTGGCGTTCCAGAAGAGGTTGGGCTCCACGAAGGCGGGCTTGTCCTGCCAGCCGGCGGCGTCCATGCGGGCGCGGAACCTCTCGTAGAAGGGCCACAGCAGGCCCTTCTCCCAGGTGCGGGAGGTCTGCCCGGAGTCGTAACGGCCCGCGTAGGGCTCGTTGTACGGGTCGAATCCCGCGACGCCCGCGAACTCGGCGGCGTTCAGGTGCTGCCGGAGGTAGGCCATGGTGGTCTGCCCGGTGGCGAGGAAGGCGTCCTGGAGGCCGTAGGCGTTGTGCCAGAAGTCGTACTGAGCCTGCTGCACGGCGGCGTTCTGGGTGATGTTCTGGCCCCAGAAGAGGCAGATGCCGCAGGACTCGGCCGGGTAACTCCCGGCCTGCACCGCCCACTTGGGTGCACCGTCGCCCGCGTACCAGCTTCCGCCGTTGAACAGGTGGCGGGAGTACAGGTCCTGGTGGAAGTCGGGGAAGACGCGGATGCCCGCGTCCAGGAAGGCACGCATCTGCTCGGTGACCGCGGCCAGGTAGCCGGTGTCCACCTGCCCGCGCACGGGTTCGGCGTGGGCCCAGGAGAGCAGGAACCGTACGGTGTTCGCGCCGCCGAGGGCACGCAGCGCGGTCGCGGACTTCCCGGCGTCGGCCACCGAGGCGAAGGGCAGCCCGCCGTTCTCCTCCAGCTTGGTCTCGCCGGAGACGTTGTAGCCGCGCAGGACGATCTCGCGCCCCTGGCCGTCGGTGAAGCGGCCGCCCTGCACGGTGAGCGGGGCGCCGTCGAACCAGAGGGAGTCGGCGGGGAGGGCGGGGGTGGCGGCGGTGGCGGGCGGGCGGCCCGCCACCGTCAGGAATCCGCAGAGGACGACCAGAACAACCAGCAGACGCACCCGGATATTCGGCATGTCCACCACAGTCCGGTGAGGCCCGGACGGCGTCAATACTTCTGACTCTCCAGTAAGTTGACTATCAGTCAGCCCGGTTGATCACTCCCCCCAACCGCCGTGTCACGTTGAGCAGGTACTCCTTCCGGTCGCCTGGATCACCTCCTTCCATCGAGGTCCGGCTTGAGCGCGAGGTGCAGCGAGCACCGGTCCGCGCCGGGGCCGGGGACCCCCGAGCCCCCACACCTTGACGATCCGCCCCACACCGCCACCGCCCCGCGCCCGGACCGCTTACCCGGCCGCCGGTGGCCGGACCGCGCCCCCGACCGTCCACAGCCGGCCCCTGCGGCCGACCGCCGCCCCGGCAGTAATGGATTAACGCTCAACGAATGCCCGTCGCAGCACTCGCCGTGACCAGGGTGCGGTCGTAGGGTGACGTACATCACGTCCGGCGGCTGAAAATCCCTGGCTGAAAACCCTCTCGCACGGTCTGGAGGGCCCATGACCCACATCTCGGTGAACGTGGACGGCACGACGTACGAGGACGAAGTGGAACCCCGTCTCCTCCTGGCCCACTACCTGCGCGACCGTCTCGGCCTCACCGGCACCCCGATCGGCTGCGACACCTCCAACTGCGGCGCCTGCACGGTCGACCTGGACGGAACCAGCGTGAAGAGCTGCTCGGTGCTCGCCGTCCAGGCGGACGGCTGCGCGGTGACGACGGTCCAGGGGCTGGCGAAGGACGGCGAGTGGACGGCGCTGCAGCGCGCCTTCCACGAACAGCACGGTCTCCAGTGCGGCTACTGCACCCCGGGCATGATCATGGCGGCGCGCGACCTGCTGCGCGAGAACCCCCGCCCCGAGGCGGACGAGGTCCGGCAGGCCCTGGAGGGCAACCTCTGCCGCTGCACCGGTTACCAGAACATCGTCCGCGCGGTGCTCGCCGCGTCCGGGCCACCGGCTCATCAGGCTGCCGAGGAGGTCACGGCATGACCGACCAGGCCGTCGAACGCGAGGTCGGGCGCCGCCGGCTGCGCAAGGAGGACGCCCGGCTGATCACCGGCCAGACCAACTGGACCGACAACATCCAGGTGGCCGGACTGCTGCACATGGCGATCCTGCGCAGCCCGATGGCCCACGCCCGCGTCACCCGCGTCGACGTCTCCCCCGCCCTCGACTACCCCAATGTCGTCGCGGCGTTCAGCGGCGCCGACCTCGCCGAGGGGCTGGGCTCGCTGCCCTGCGCCTGGCCGGTGACCGAGGACATCGTGCTGCCCGGCCACCCGCCGGTCGCCGTCGACGAGGTCCGCTACGCGGGCGACCCGGTGGCGGTCGTGGTGGCCCGCGACCGGTACGCGGCCGCCGACGCCCTGGAGGCGATCGAGGTCGACTACGACCCGCTGCCCCCGGTCCTCGACCTGGAGGCCGCGCTGGCGGAGGGCTCCCCGCTGGTCCACACCGACAAGGGCACCAACCGCTGCTACACCTGGCCGCTGGCCACCGGCGACAGCTTCGCGGCGGTGCGGGACCGCGCCGAGGTGACGCTCAAGCGCCGCTACCACCAGCAGCGGCTGATCCCCAACGCCATGGAACCGCGCGCGGTCGTCGTCACCCCGATCGCCGCCTCCGGCGAGTACACCGTCTATTCGGCGACCCAGATCCCGCACATCCTGCGGATCATGCTGTCCACGGTCACCGGCATCCCCGAACACAAGCTGCGGGTGATCGCCCCGGACGTCGGCGGCGGCTTCGGCTCCAAACTCCAGGTGTACGGCGAGGAGGCCCTCGCGCTCGCGATCGCCCGCAGGCTCGGCCGGCCGGTGAAGTGGACCGAGTCCCGCTCCGAGGGTGCGCTCGCCACCCACCACGGGCGCGGCATGATCCAGGACGTCGAGATCGCCGCCACCCGCGAGGGCGGACTGCTCGGCCTGAAGGTCGACCTGCTCGCCGACATGGGCGCCTACCTGATGCTCGTCACCCCCGGCATCCCGATCCTCGGCGCCTTCATGTACCCGGGGATCTACAAGATGGACGCCTACGAGTTCACCTGCACCGGCGTGTTCACCACCCGCACGCCCACCGACGCCTACCGCGGCGCCGGGCGCCCCGAGGCGACCTTCGCCATCGAGCGGATCATGGACGAGCTGGCCGCCGAACTCGGCCTGGATCCGGTGGAGTTGCGGCGCCGGAACTGGATCCGGCACGAGGAGTTCCCGTACACCTCGATCGCCGGACTGACCTACGACAGCGGCAACTACGAGGCGGCCACCGACAAGGCGCTCGCCCTGTTCGGCTACGACGACCTGCGCGCGGAACAGCACAGGCGCAACGAGCGCGGCGACCCGGTACGGCTCGGCATCGGCGTGTCGACGTACACCGAGATGTGCGGGCTCGCGCCGAGCCGGGTGCTGCGCGACCTCAGGTACGGTGCCGGTGGCTGGGAGGCGGCGAGCATCCGCATGCTGCCCACCGGCAAGGTCGAGGTCGTCACCGGCACCAGCCCGCACGGGCAGGGCCACGAGACCTGCTGGAGCCAGATCGCGGCCGACGTGCTCGGCGTGCCCTTCGAGGACGTCGAGGTGGTGCACGGCGACACCAGGGCGGCCCCGCAGGGCATGGACACCTACGGCTCGCGGTCGCTGGCCGTCGGCGGCGAGGCCGTGCACCGGGCCGCGAAGACGGTCGTCGAGAAGGCGCGGAAGATCGCCGCCCATCTGCTGGAGGCCAGCGAGCAGGACCTGGAGTTCAGCGACGGGGCCTTCTCCGTGAAGGGCTCGCCGGAAGCCCGTAGGACCATCCAGGAGATCGCCTTCGAGACGTTCACCAACCACGACCTGCCCGACGGCGTCGAGCCCACGATCAACGCCGAGCACGTCGTGGACCCGGAGAACTTCTCCTACCCGCACGGCACCCACCTGTGCTCGGTCGAGGTGGACACGGAGACCGGGCGGACGCGCATCAGGTCGTACGTCTGCGTCGACGACGTCGGCCGGGTCGTCAACCCGATGATCGTCGAGGGCCAGGTGCACGGCGGGCTCGCGCAGGGCATCGCGCAGGCGCTGTACGAGGAGGCCGTGTACGACGACGACGGCAACCTCCTCTCCGGCACCCTGGCCGACTACCTCGTGCCGTCGGCGGCCGATCTGCCCGACTTCGTCACCGACCGGACGGAGACACCGGCGGTCTCGAACGCCCTCGGCGTCAAGGGCGTGGGCGAGGCGGGGACGATCGCGTCGACACCCGCCGTGGTCAACGCCGTCGTGGACGCGCTCAGGCCGCTCGGGGTGCGGGACGTGCGGATGCCGTGTTCGCCGCACCGGGTGTGGCAGGCGATCCAGGAGGCGCGGTCCGGCACGGCCGGCGGGACCGGCGGGACGGGTCCGGCCCAGTCCGGGCAGTCCGGCCAGGCGGCCCGGTCGGGCGAGCTGGGTCAGTACGGCCGGCCGGGTGAGGAGGGTTGGGCATGATTCCCCCCGCGTTCGAGTACACCCGTCCGGACAGCGTCGACGAGGCGGTGCGCGCGCTCGCCGACGCGGGCGACGAGGCAAAGGTGCTGGCCGGCGGGCAGAGCCTGGTACCGCTGCTGCGGCTGCGGCTGGCCTTCCCGGAACTGCTCGTGGACGTCGGCCGGATCCCCGAGCTGCGCGGGGTCCGCGAGGACGGTGACACGCTCGTCATCGGCGCGATGACCACGCACCACCAGGTGGTGCACGACCCGCTGGTGCGCCGGCACGCCGGGCTGCTGGCGGAGGCGACGGCCACGGTGGCCGACCCGGCCGTCCGGCACCGGGGCACCCTCGGCGGCTCGCTCGCCCACGCCGACCCGGCCGGGGACCTGCCCGCCGTGGCCCTCGCCCTGGACGCCGAACTGGTCGTGGCCGGTCCCGCCGGGCGCCGTGCCATCGCCGCGCGCGAGTTCTTCGTGGACTACCTGCAGTCGGCGCTCGCCGACGACGAACTGCTGCTGGAGGTGCGGGTCCCGAGGTCGGACGGCTGGGACTTCCACTACGAGAAGTTCCACCCGGTCGCCCAGTCCTGGGCCATCGTCGGCGTCGCCGCGCTGGTACGGCGCGACGGCGGGCGGATCGCCGAGGCACGCGTCGGGCTGACCAACATGGGGGCGACGCCGCTCAGGGCGACCGCGGCCGAGGAGGCGCTGGCCGGTGCCGACGGCCCGGAGGCCGTGGCCCGGGCCGCCGAGGCGGCCGCGGAGGGGACCCGGCCGGCGCAGGATCTGTCCGCATCGCCCGAGTACCGGCAGCACCTGGCACGGGTGCTGACCAGGCGGGCGGTGCTGACCGCGACCGGAATGGGGTGAGTGCCGATCACCCGGATGGACGACCCGGAGCAGGTGCGGGCCCGCCTGGAGGAGACGGGGTACCTCGTCGACGAAGGGCTGGCCGTCACCTGCTTCCTGGCCCTGAGACTGCACCGGCCGCTGTTCTGCGAGGGCGACGCGGGCGTGGGCAAGACCGCGCTCGCCTCCGCCCTGGCCGGGGCGCTCGGCGCGCCGCTGATCCGGCTGCAGTGCCACGAGGGCATCGACGCCTCACAGGCCCTGTACGACTGGGACTTCCCGCGACAGCTGCTGCACCTGCGGGCCGCCGAGGCGGCCGGGATCACGGACGCGGACCGGCTGGAGAGCGAGCTGTACGACCGCCGGTTCCTCATCGCCCGGCCGCTGCTGCAGGCCCTCCAGACCCAGCCGTCGGTGCTGCTGGTGGACGAGATCGACCGGGCCGACGACGAGTTCGAGGCGTTCCTGCTGGAGCTGCTGTCCGAGTACTCGGTGACCATCCCGGAGCTGGGCACGCTGCGCGCCGAGCACCCTCCGGTCGCCGTGCTGACCTCGAACCGCACCCGCGAGGTGCACGATGCGCTGAAACGCCGGTGCCTGTACCACTGGTTCGACCATCCCTCCTTCGCTCGCGAACTCGCCATCGTGCGCCGCCGGCTGCCTCGGGTGTCGGCACGGCTGGCCGAGCAGGTCACGGCTCTGGTGCAGGCCCTGCGGGGCGCCGACCTCCTCAAACCGCCCGGGGTGGCCGAGACCCTCGACTGGGCCGAGGCCCTGGACGCGCTGGGGGCGAGCGAGGTGGACGCGGAGCTGGCGGTGGCGACGCTGGGCTCGGTGCTGAAGTACCGCGAGGACACGGACCGGGCTCGGGGGCTCGATCTCGCGGCGGTCCTCGCGGCCCGGGGCGGGTGACGACCGTGGGCACGACGGGCAACGGGACAGGCCGTCCGCGGGGAGCGGACGCCGTACGGCACGAAAGCGACGCCGAACGGCCGGGGACGCAGGCCGGGCGGCCGGGGACGGGCCCGGAATCCCGCGGGCCGGACACCGCACGGCTCCCGGCGAGCGGCGACGAGCGCCCGGCAGACGCCGAACGCCCGGGAGCGGACGCCGAACGCCTCGCGGCGAGCGACGAACACCTCGGAACAAGCGGCGAGCCCCTCGGGACGGATACCGAACATGCCAGGACCGACCCCGGACACCGCAGCCCGGACGCCGAGCTCCTCGGGACAGACGCCGAACATCCGCGAACCGGACCCGGCCACCTCGGGACGGACGCCCAACGCCTCAGAAGCGATCCCCGCCCCCTCGACACGGACGCCGGACGCCTCGGTGCGGACGCCGTGCTGGTCGGCTTTGTGCGGGCGTTGCGCGCGGCCGGTGTCGGGGCGAGTACCGAGCGGCTGCATGCCTTTCTGCGGGCCGTGGCCGCCCTGCGGCCAGGGGTGCGGGCGGACGTGTACTGGGCGGGGCGGGCGACGCTGTGCGGCGGGCACGACGACCTGGAGCGGTACGAGCGGGTGTTCGCCGCGTACTTCGGTGGCGCCGGCGAGCAGCCCCGTCGGCCGGTGCGCGCCGCTCCCCCGCCCCGGCTGCGGCTCGTCGCCCGGGACGCGCGCACGGGGCCCCGTACGCCGGGCGAGGGGGAGCCGCCGGGACCGCCGGTCGCCGCGCTCGCCAGCTCGGCCGAGGTGCTGCGGCACCGCGACTTCGCCGCGCTCGGCCCCGCCGAACGGGACCAACTGCGGCGGCTGCTCGCCGCGTTCGCCCTCGAGGGGCAGGCGCGTCGCTCGGCGCGGCGCAGGCCCGCCCGGCGCGGCGAGGTCGATCCGCGGCGCACCGTACGGGAGTTGCTGCGGCGGGGCGGGGAACCGGCCCGGCTGCGGCGGCACGCGCGCGTGGAGCGGCCCCGCCGCGTGGTGCTGCTCGTCGACGTGAGCGGCTCGATGGCGCCGTACGCCGACGCGCTGCTGCGGTTCGCGCACGCGGCGGTGCGCGCGGGCCGCACGGAGGTGTTCACCGTCGGCACCCGGCTGACCCGGGTGACCCGCGAACTCTCGCACCGGGACCCCGATCTGGCGATGGCGGCCGTCGCGGCGGCCGTGCCCGACTGGCGCGGCGGCACCCGGCTCGGCGAGCTGGTGCGCGAGTTCCTGAACCGCTGGGGGCAGCGCGGGATGGCGCGCGGCGCGATCGTCGTGCTGCTCTCGGACGGCTGGGAGCGCGGCGATCCGGAGCTGCTCGGGCAGCAGATGCGCCGGCTGCACGCCCTGGCCCACCAGGTGGTCTGGGCGAACCCCCGCAAGGCCCGCCCCGGTTACGCGCCGCTGGCGGCGGGGATGGCGGCGGCGCTGCCCAGCGTGGACGCCTTCGTCGCGGGGCACAGCCTGGCGGCGCTGGAGCGGCTGGCGGCGGTGGTACGCGGTGCGCGGTGCGCCGCGGCCCCGGTGAGAGGAGCGGATGGTGCGTGAGATCCTGCCGGCGCTGGCGCACTGGCACGCGGCCGGGGCCCCGTTCGGGCTGGCCACGGTCGTCGCGGTCAGCCGCAGCGCGCCGCGCGGCCCCGGTGCCGCCATGGCGGTGGGCCCGGAGGACGAGGTCGTGGGGAGCGTGTCCGGGGGCTGTGTGGAGGGCGCGGTGTTCGAGCTCGCCCAGGAGGTCGTGGCGAGCGGCGAGGCGCGCCTGGCGACCTTCGGCTACAGCGACGCGGACGCGTTCGCGGTCGGGCTGACCTGCGGCGGCGAGATCACCCTGCTGGTACGGCCGGTGACCCCGGAGTCGGACCCGGCGTTCGGCGCGGTCGCCGCGTCGGTCGCCGGGGGCGAGCCGGTGACCGTGGCCACGGTGGCGGACGGACCGGCGCCGCGTGGCGCCACGCTCGTGGTCTGGCCGGACCGGGCCGCGGGCACGCTCGGCACGAGCGGCCTCGACGTCGCCGTCACCGCCGACGCGCGCGGCGAACTCGCGCTCGGCGCCTCGGCCCTGCGGCACTACGGGGCGCACGGCGAGCGCCGCGAGGACGCCGTCACCGTGTTCCTCCAGTCGTTCGCCCCGCCGCCGCGCATGCTGGTCTTCGGCGCGATCGACTACGCGGCCGCCGTGGCGCGGATCGGCGACTTCCTCGGCTACCGGGTCACCGTGTGCGACGCCCGCCCGGTCTTCGCCACGCCCAAACGGTTCCCGGCGGCCGTCGAGGTCGTGGTCGACTGGCCGCACCGCTATCTCGCCGGCACGGACACCGACGACCGCACCGTGATCTGCGTCCTCACCCACGACCCGAAGTTCGACGTGCCGCTGCTGCAGGAGGCCCTGCGCCGCCCGGCCGCCTACATCGGCGCGATGGGCAGCCGGAAGACCCACGAGGAACGACTCGAACACCTCGAGGAGGCCGGCCTGACGCAGGCCGAGCTGTCCAGGCTGCGCTCACCGCTCGGGCTCGACCTGGGGGCCCGTACGCCCGAGGAGGTCGCCGTGTCCGTCGCCGCCGAGATCGTCGCGCTGCGCTGGGGCGGCAGCGGCGCGCCCCTGACCACGACCGCCGGGGCCATCCACCCGCCCGCCGCCTGACGATTCCGGAAGGAGCCCGTCATGGAACTGCACCACGAGTTCACCGTCCCCGTCCCGGTGGACGACGCCTGGCACGTACTCCTCGACATCGAACGGGTCGCGCCCTGTCTGCCGGGCGCGGTGGTGGAGGACTACGACGGCAGGAACGTGACCGGCTCGGTGAAGGTCCGGGTCGGCCCGGTCACCGTGACCTACCGGGGCACGGCGGTCTTCGAGGAGCAGGACGAGTCGGCGCACCGGATGGTGCTCACGGCGAGCGGCCGGGAGACCCGGGGGCAGGGTACGGCCAGGGCGACGGTCACCGGCACCCTGACCGAACGCGAGGGCGGCACGGCGGTGTCGGTGCGGACCGACCTCACCGTGACCGGCCGCCCCGCGCAGTTCGGGCGGGGTGTGCTGGCGGAGGTCGGCGACCGCCTGGTGGGCCAGTTCGCGTCCTGCCTGGCGGACCGCCTGTCCGAGCAGACACCGGCACCGGCACCGGCCACCGAGGAGCAACCGCAGCCGTGGGACGAGCCGGAGCCGCTCGACCTCCTGCGCACGGCCGGCCTGCCGGTGGCCAAGCGAGCGGCGACGGTGGCCGCGGTGGCCGTGCTGGCATGGGCGGCGGCAAGACTGCTGCGACGCGGGCGAAGGGGGCTCACCGGCCGGCGAGGGTGAGGGGGCAACCGCCGAGGGGCTCGGGGCCGTGCCGAGCCACGGCTGCGCATCCGGCGGTTCAGACGTCACCCTGGACGCGCGCGTGCAGATGCTGGTCGTGCCATCCGTCGGCGTGCAGCAGGGCGCTGCGCTGGGTGCCCTCCAGCGCGTACCCGGCCCGCTCCGCCACCCGGCACGACGCCGGGTTGGCCGTGGCGTGGCACAGCCGCAGCCGGTGCAGGCCGAGGTCGTCCAGGGCCCACCGGCCCAGCCGCCGCACCGCCTCCACGGCGACCCCGCCACCACGGGCCTCGGGCAGGAGCCAGTAGACGAGTTCGGCAGACCCGCCCGCGAGGTCGACGTCGTTCAGCCCGATGAGCCCGACTGCCGGGCCGCCGGGTCGGGCCACGGCCCACACGGCGCCGGTCTCCGCCCGCCACCGCTCGTGCATGCGCGCGATCCGCTGCCGGGCCTCGTCGAGGCCGCCGACGGTGAACAGGTTCCACTGCCGGATGGCCGGGTCCTGCCCGGCGGCGAGCAGCGTGCCCGCGTCGTCGGCGCTCCAGGGCCGCAGTTCGAGACCGCCGGTTGTCAGTGGCAGGACGGGCTGCGTCTGCCGGGCCATGCGGCCTGCCGGTACGACGGCGGGTATGCCGGAGCTGTCGATCACCCAGGGATGATCGCAGACGCTCCGTGACGCTGTGGCAGGCGGTGCAGGGTCACGTCGGTGAGCGTGCCGTCGACGAGGGTGGCGGTCATGTACGTGCAGTGGGGCTGGCGGCGCCGGTCGGTCGGTGAGCCGGGGTTGAGCAGGCGCAGGCCGGTCGGGGCGGTCGTGTCCCAGGGGATGTGGCTGTGGCCGAAGACCAGGACGTCGAGGTCGGGGAAGCGGGCGGCGCAGCGGGCCTCGCGGCCCTGGGCGGGGCCGGTCTCGTGGGCGACGCCGAAGCGCAGGCCGTCCAGTTCGGCGTACGCCACCTCGGGGAGCCGGGCCCGCAGCCCAGGGCCGTCGTTGTTGCCGTAGACCCCGACGAGCCGGTGGCTGCGGCTCTCCAGCAGGTCCAGGGTGGCGGTGTCGACCCAGTCCCCGGCGTGGAACACGACGTCCGCACGCGGGAGTTCGGCCAGCAGCGGCTCGGGGAGCCGTTTGGCGCGCTTGGGCAGATGGGTGTCGGACATGAGCAGGAGGCGCACACGGTCAGCCTAGGCGGCTCGGGAGGTCAGACGGCGCAGCCCGCGTACGGCGCCCAGTGCCGCGGCGCCGGTGCCGAGGGCCGTGGCGGCGGGGTGCCGGGCGAGGGTCTGCTGCCAGGAGCGGGGGTGGGCGCTGTCGTCGAAGGCGCCGTGGGCGCCCCGGTCCTCGGCGGGGTCCCGGTCCGCGGGTGCGAAGAGGTTGTCCAGGCCGGCGGGCGGGATGCGGTCGGTCTGCTGGGAGTCGTAGCCGGTGCGGGCGAGGTAGCGGTCGAGCAGGGCCGGGGCGAGCCGGTTGGCCCAGATGGTGGCCACGGTGCCGGCGCCGACGTAGTACTGCTTGCGGCGCGGGTGGTCGGCCGCGTACAGCACGCCTCGGGCGGCGACCTCGGGCTGGTAGATGGGCGGCACCGGCATGGGGTGCCGGGAGAGCCGGGAGCGGACCCAGTCGAACTGGGGGGTGTTGACCGCGGGCAGCTGGACGACGGTGACGCGGACGTGGCTGCCGCGGTGCAGCAGTTCGGTGCGCAGGGAGGAGGTGAACCCGTTGATGGCGTGCTTGGCACCGCAGTACGCGGACTGCAGCGGGATCGAGCGCTCCCCGAGCGCCGAGCCGACCTGCACGATCGTGCCCCGCTCGCGGGGCAGCATGCGCCTCAGGGCCGCGCGGGTGCCGTTGACGAAGCCGAGGTAGGTGACGTCGGTGACCCGCCGGAACTCCTCGGGGGTGATCTCGTCGAACGGCGCGAACACGGTCGCGAAGGCGCAGTTGATCCACACGTCGAGCGGGCCGAACTCCTTCTCCGCGGCGTCGGCGACGGCCTCCACCTGGGTCTGGTCCGCCATGTCGGCCGCTTGGACGAGGGGGCGTCCGCCGAGGGCCGCGACCTCGTCCGCCGCCGCCTGCAGGCCGCCCTCGCCGCGCGCGACCAGGACGACGTTCGCGCCGCGCCGGCCGTACAGTCGGGCGGTGGCGCGCCCGATCCCGGCGCTGGCGCCGGTGATGACGACGGTCGAAGGCATGGTCATCTTCCTTTCTCGCACGGTGATTTCACACGGTGACCTCACGCCACGCGGTACGGCGCGGCACGTTCCTCCACGAGGGTGAGCCCCAGTCCGGGTGCCCCGTCGGCGCCGGGCGTGATGCTGCCGCCGCCGGGGTCGAGGACGCCGTCGAAGAGGAGCCGCTCGATGCGGACGTGGTCGTGGAACCACTCCAGGTGGCGGAGGTTGGGCACGGCCGCGGCGGCGTGTGCGTGGGCGTGCGGTGCGCAGTGGCCGGAGACGTCGATCCCGCGTGCGTGGGCGAGCGCGGCGACGCGCAGCCAGACGGTGATGCCGCCGCACCGGGTGACGTCCGCCTGGAGGCAGCCGACGGCCCCGGCGGCCAGCATGTGCTCGAAGTAGGGCAGGGTGTAGCCGTACTCGCCGGCGGTGACGTCCATCGGGAGGCGGCCGCGGAGGTCCGCGAGCAGGGTCAGGTGGTCGGAGGAGACCGGTTCCTCGAACCAGGTGACGCCCCGGTCCGCGAGGGCCGCGCCGATGCGCGCGGCCTGTCCGCCGGTGTAGCCGCCGTTGGCGTCGACGTACAGCTCGGCCGTGTCGCCGACGCTCGCCCGTGCGCGGCCGACCCGTTCGAGGTCACGGGCCTCGCGGCTGCCCCACGACTCACCGATCTTGATCTTGACGCGGGGGATGCCCTCGTCCTCGGCCCAGCCACGCAGTTGGCGGTCCTGGCGCTCGGCGTCGTAGGTGGTGAAGCCGCCGCTGCCGTAGACGGGCACGTCGTCGCGGGCGGCGCCGAGCAGGCCGACGAGGGGCAGGTCCAGCAGGCGGGCCTTGAGGTCCCACAGGGCGATGTCGACGGCGGCGATCGCCTGGGCGGCCAGGCCGGGCAGTCCGGCGTTGCGCACCGCCCGGCACATGCGCTCGTTGGCGCGCGGCACGTCGAGGGCCGGCAGGCCGGTGACGGTGCCGGCGAGGAGTTCGCGGACGACGTGGGCACTGGCGGCGGGGGCGTAGGTGTAGCCGAGGCCGGTGGTGGTGCCGGAGCGGACGGTGACCAGGACGAGGGTGGTCCTGTCCCAGGCGAGGGTGCCGTCCGCCTCGGGGGCGTCGGTGGGCACGGTGTAGACGGCGGTGTCGACGCCGTCGACGGTCGGCCGGTCGCTCACGTCTCGCCTCCTCACGCCCGCCGCCGCGCCCCGAGCACGGCGCCGCCGGCGGCGAGTGCGGCAAGGGTCGCCGTCGTCGCCCAGCGGGCCGTGCGCGAGGGTTCGGGCGGGCGGTCGGCCAGGCGTTCCGGGTGGTCGCCGGGCAGGTTGCCGTCGAGGGCGAACGCCAGGACCTCGGCGAGGTGCAGGGCGCGGCGGCCGGTGCCGCCGTCCTCGATCTGGGTGCGGCAGCTGAAGCCGTCGGCGAGGACCAGGCTGTCCGGTGCGGCGGCGCGCACGGACGGCAGGACGCCCAGTTCGGCGACGGCCATGGAGACCTCGTGGTGGCCGCGTTCGAAGCCGAAGTTGCCGGCGAGTCCGCAGCAGCCCTCGTCGAGGACGTCGGCGTCCAGGTGGGCGCGGCGCATCAGTTCGCGGTCGGCGTCGAACTTCATGACGGCGTGCTGGTGGCAGTGGGTCTGCACGGTGGCCTGCCGGGCGAGCTGCGGTGGCCGCCAGCCTTCGGGGGCGTGGTGGACGAGTTGTTCGGCGAAGGTGCGGGTCTGTCCGGCCAGTCGCTGCACGTCCTGGTCGGCGGGCATCAGCTCGGGGGCGTCGGCGCGGAAGACGGCCGTGCAGGAGGGTTCGAGGCCGATGACCGGGGTGCCCGCCTCCAGGTAGGGGCGCAGCACCGCGAGGGTGCGGCTCAACACCTTCTTGGCCACGGGGAGCTGGCCGGTGGAGATCCAGGTCAGGCCGCAGCACACCGGCTCGGTGGGGACGGCGACCCGGAAGCCCGCGTCCCCGAGGACCCGTACGGCCGACTTCGCGATCGCGGGGTGGAAGTAGGTGCTGAAGGTGTCGGGCCACAGCACGACGGTGCGCGGGTCGGCCGGGTCCGGCTGCTCCCGCCCTTGGGCCCGCCACCACTGGACGAAGGACTCCTCGGCGAACACCGGTGCCGGGCGGGCGCCGTCGACGCCGGCCAGCCGCTTGCCCGCGCGGGCGAGGCCGGGCGCGTGCAGAGCGGAGTTGACCAGGGAGGGGGCGATGCGGGAGAGACGGGCCCAGAGCGGGAGCCAGCCCATGGAGTAGTGGGCGGCGGGACGCATGCGGCCCTCGTAGTGGTGGGCGAGGAACTCGGCCTTGAGGGTGGCCATGTCGACGCCGGTCGGGCAGTCGGACTTGCAGCCCTTGCAGGCCAGGCACAGGTCGAGGGCGTCGCGTACGGCGGTGGAGCGCCAGCCGTCCTCGATCGCGGAGTCGGCGTGCCCGCCGAGCATCTCGAACAGCAGCCGGGCCCGGCCGCGGGTGGAGTGCTCCTCCTCCATGGTGGCCCGGTAGGAGGGGCACATCACACCGCCGGAGTGGCTGCGGCAGTTGCCGATGCCGACGCAGCGCATCACCGCGCGGTTGAAGGAGTGCTCGTCCTCGGGGAAGTCGAAGTGGGTCGAGGGGGTCGCGGGGCGCCAGTCGGGGCCGAGGCGCAGTTGCCCGTCGACGGGGTTGGGGCGGACGACCTTGCCGGGGTTCATCCGGTCGCGGGGGTCGAAGAGGGCCTTCAGCTCGCCGAACGCGGTCACGAGCCGCTCGCCGAACATGCGGGTGAGCAGTTCGCCGCGGGACTGGCCGTCGCCGTGCTCGCCGGACAGGGAGCCGCCGTAGGAGGCGACGAGGTCGGCGGCGCGTTCCACGAAACGGCGGTAGCGCGCCACGCCGTCGGCGGTCCGGAGGCCGAAGGGGATGCGGGTGTGGACGCAGCCCTGCCCGAAGTGGCCGTACAGGGACGGGTGGTCGTATTCGAACTCCTCGAACAGCCCCTTCAGGTCGCGCAGGTAGTCGCCGAGCCGTTCGGGCGGTACGGCGGAGTCCTCCCAGCCCTCCCAGGTCTCCCGGTCGTCCGGCGGGCGCGCGGTGACGCCGAGTCCGGCCTCGCGGGCCTTGAGCATCTTCTCCTCGCGCCGGGGGTCGTCGGAGAAGGCGACGGTGCTCTCCTTCTCGTCCCGGCCGATGGCCCGGAGCAGGGCGTGGGCCTGCTCGTCCACGTCCTCCTGGCTGTCGCCGCTGTGCTGCACCATCAGCCAGCTGGCGCCCTCGGGCAGGGCGTCGAGCGAGTCGAGGTAGGCGCCCTCCTCGCGCATCAGCTGTGCCATGCGGTCGTCCAGCGCCTCCAGTTGGGAGGGCGAGCAGTGCTCGAGCAGGTGCGGCACGTCGTCGGCGGCGGAGCAGATGTCGTCGTAGCCGAGGACCAGCAGCGACTGGTACGGCGGCACCGGGACGAGGTCGAGTTCGGCGCGCAGGACGGTGACCAGGGTGCCCTCGCTGCCGACGAGTGCCTTGGCCACGTCGAAGCCGTTCTCGGGCAGCAGCGAGTCCAGGTTGTAGCCGGACACCCTGCGCGGGATCTTCGGGTAGCCGCGGCGGATGTCGGCGAGGTACTCGCCGGCGATGCGGTCGAGGCCGTCGTAGAGCTCGGCGAGCCGGCCGCCGCCGCTGACGATCCGGGCCCGCTCGTCGGGCGGGGTGGGGCCGGTCCAGGCGCGCTGTCCGTCGTAGGTGAGGATCTCCAGGCGCCGGACGTTGTCGACGGTCTTGCCGTAGGCCTGCGCGGAGGCGCCGCAGGAGTTGTTGCCGATCATGCCGCCGAGCGCACAGTGGGTGTGGGTGGAGGGTTTGGGCCCGAACTGCAGCTTGTGCGAGGCGAGTTGGCGGTTGAGTTCGTCGAGGACGATCCCGGGCTCCACCACGCAGGTGCGCCGCTCGGGGTCCACGGAGATCAGCCGGGTGCAGTACTTGCTCCAGTCGATCACCACGGCGGTGTTGGTCGACTGGCCGGCCAGACTGGTGCCGCCGCCCCGGGAGAGGACGGGGGCGTCGAAGCGTGCGCACACCGACAGCGCCCGTGCGCCCGCCTCGACGGTGCGGGGGACGACGAGGCCCAGGGGGACCTGCCGGTAGTTGGAGCCGTCCGTGGCGTAGGCACCGCGGCTGCCGGCGTCGAAGCGGACCTCGCCGTCCACCTCGGCGCGAAGGGCCGCCTCCAGGCCCGACGTGTCCGGTGGGGTCATCTGTGCTCCTTGCGTTCGCCGGCGTACTGCCCTGTCCGAGGACGGGCGAGTACCCGGCAAGCAGTCAGGCAAAACTGAACAGTCCAGGCTGGACAGTTTCGGCTGTCGGTCCTAGGGTGGGCGGCATGGCTGACATCTCCGACTCCGCCGCCCGCGCCGCGCGCGATCTGCGCGTGGTGTTCAGCCGGCTGCGGCGCCGTATCCGCGAGGTCGCGCAGGACACCGACCTCAGCCCGTCCCAGGAGTCGGCGCTCACCCTGGTCGGCAAGCACGGCGCCGCCACGGCCAGCGCGCTCGCCGCAGCCGAGGGCGTACGGCCGCAGTCGATGGCGACCACACTGGCCGCGCTCGACCAGCACGGTCTGATCCGGCGCGCCCCCGACCCCGAGGACGGCCGCCGCCAGCTGGTCACCCTGACCGACGCCGGGCGGGCCCGTATCGAGGGCAACCGCCAGGTCCGCGAGGAGTGGCTGGCCCGCGCCTTCCAGGACCGCTACACGGAGGAGGAGCGGCAGACCGTCCTCGCGGCACTGGAGCTGATGGAACGGCTGTCGCGGCCGTGACACCGAGGCTCACCGGACGCACCGACAGGGCCGCCCGGCCCGCCCCCGCCGGGTTCGACCGCCGGCTGATCCCGCCGATGCTGTTCGGCTCGGTCCTCAACCCGGTCAACTCCTCGATGATCGCCGTGGCCCTGGTGCCGATCGGCGTCGCCTTCGGGGCCCCGCCCGCCGAGACCGCCTGGCTGGTCTCGGCGCTCTATCTGGCCACGGCCGTCGGACAGCCCGTCATCGGCCGCCTGGTCGACATGTACGGCCCACGCCGGCTCTACCTCGCCGGTACGGCCCTGGTCGGCGTGGCCGGTCTGCTCGGCGCGCTCGCGCCCACGCTGGGCGCGCTGATCGCGGCGCGGGTCCTGCTGGGATTCGGGACCTCGGCGGCGTACCCGGCGGCCATGCGGCTGACCCGCGGCGAGGCCGAACGCACCGGGCAGGACAGCCCCGCGGGAGTGCTGGCCGCGCTGGCCGTCGCCAACCAGACGGTGGCCGTCGTCGGGCCCGCGCTCGGCGGCCTGCTGATCGGCCTCGGCGGCTGGCGCGCCGTGTTCACCGTCAACGTGCCGCTCTCGGCGGTCTGCCTGGTGCTCGGCACACTGCGACTGCCCCGGTCCGGGACCCGGCGACGGGCCGTCGACGTGCCCGGCATGGCGCTGTTCGCGCTGCTGCTGGTCGCGCTGATGCTGTTCCTGATGGAGCCGCGCACAGGGCGCTGGTACCTGCCGGTGCTGGCGGCCGTCGCCGCCGCCGGTTTCGCGGTGCGCGAGCTGCGGGTGCCGGACCCGTTCGTCGACCTGCGCGTCCTCGGCGGCAACGGCCCGCTGCTCGCCACCTACCTGCGCCAACTGCTCGCCTACACCACCTCCTACGCCTTCATGTACGGCTACACCCAGTGGCTGGAACAGGGGCGCGGGCTCGGCGCCTCCACCGCCGGGCTCGTCCTGCTGCCGCTGTCGGTGTCCGCGCTGATCGTGTCCACGCTCACCGGCCGCCGGGAGGCGGTGCGAGCCAAGCTGCTCGTCGGCTCCGCGCTCCAGGTCGCGGGCTGCGCCCTGCTGCTGCTCGTGCGCGCCGACAGCGCGCTGTGGCTGCTGCTCGCGGTCGGCGCGCTGCTCGGCATCCCGCAGGGCCTGATCGGCCTGGCCACGCAGAACGCCCTGTACCGGCAGGCCGATCCGGAGCGGATCGCCTCCGCCGCCGGGCTGCTGCGGACCTTCATGTACCTCGGCGCGCTGGGCGCGTCCGCCGCCACCGCGGCGTTCTACCCGCACCGCGCCGACACGGCCGGGCTGCACGGCCTGGCCCTGTTCATGCTCGCCGGCTCCGCACTGCTGCTGGCGACGACCCTGCCGGACCGCTCCCTCGGCCGGCCGGGCACCTCCACCCCCCGAACCACCGGAAAGGCCTGACCGACTCATGTCGCTCACCACGCTCGACCCCCGTACCGCCCTCGTCGCGATCGACCTGCAGAACGGCATCGTGGGCATGCCGGTCCAGCCGCACGCGGCCTCGGACGTCGTCTCCCGCACGGCCGAGCTCGCCGACGCGTTCCGCGCGCAGGGACTGCCCGTGGTCCTGGTCCGGGTCTCGTTCGCGCCCGACTGGGCGGACGCCGTGCCCGGCCGCACCGAGCAACAGGCGCGCGGGCTCGCCTTCCCGGAGGGCTGGGACGTCCTCGTCGACGAGCTGTCCGGCCACCCCGGCGACCTCCGCGTCACCAAGCACAACTGGAGCGCCTTCCACGGCACCGACCTGGACGTGCAGCTGCGCCGCCGCGGCATCACCCAGATCGTGCTGACCGGCATCGCCACCAGCATCGGCGTGGAGTCCACCGCCCGCGACGCCTACGCCCACGGCTACCACGTCACCCTGGCCACCGACGCGATGTCCGACTCCGTCCCCGAGGCGCACGCGAACAGCGTCGAGCGGATCTTCCCGCGGCTCGGCGAGAGCGGTACGACCGCCGAGATCCTGGAACTGCTCGCCAAGACCCACGCCTGACCGCCCGGCCCGGCCCCTCGCGGCGGGAGCGGGGTCCCGCACGCCCGCGCGAGGGACCGGACCGGCATTCGGCCGCGCCCACGGGCTCGGGACTGCATCGCCTCCCGCTGCGCGAGTTGCGGAACGCCTGTCGCGCACGGACTTCGTCCTTCCGGCGGACGAACCCTGAACCCGCCCCGGCGCCACCCGGTATGCTGCGCCGGCTGCTGCGCAGGGCACGGCGCCTGCCCGGTGGCGTACGGGGAACGCGGACGACCACGACGACGGAAGGCATGACGGCGTGCGGCAACTGGGGATAGGTGACGCCTGGGTGCTGGAACCCCAGGTGTTCCCGGACGACCGGGGCAGCTTCCACGAGTGGTACCGGGGAGCGGAGTTCCGTGAGGCCACCGGCTACGACCTCGGACTCGTCCAGGCCAACTGCTCGGTGTCCCGGCGGGGCGTGCTGCGCGGCATCCACTTCGCCGACGTGCCGCCCGGCCAGGCCAAGTACGTCACCTGTGTGCGCGGCGCCGTCCTCGACGTCGTCGTGGACATCCGCGTCGGCTCCCCCACCTACGCGCAGTGGGAGGCCGTACGACTGGACGAGGACACCCGGCGGGCGGTGTTCCTCGCCGAGGGTCTCGGGCACGCCTTCATGGCGCTCTCCGACGATGCCACGGTGGTGTACCTGTGCTCGGCCGGGTACGCCCCGAAGCGCGAGCACGGCCTGCACCCGCTCGACCCGGCGCTGGGCATTCCCTGGCCGCAGGGCATCGAGCCGGTGCTGTCGCCCAAGGACGCCGAGGCGCCCTCGCTGGCCGAGGCGGAGCGGTCCGGGCTGCTGCCCATGTACGCGGACTGCTCCGCCCACTACCAGCGGTTGCGCTCAGGGGAGTTCAGCGGCTGACGGCGCGCGGACCTCGAGCTCCACGATGAGGCGGCGTAGTTGCTCAGTCCTCGCCCCGCACGATGTTCTCCTCCGAGCCGGTGCCCAGCCGTTGCGCGGAGCGACGGTCCACGACGGCCGGGAGACAGGTGCGCACTCCCCGGTTCCGCCGCCTGCGAGTCGCCCAGCCGGTCTCGGCGTAGGGCACGGACGGTTTCTCAGTGGGATGCGCGATCACGTCGTCCATCTTCCTTCTGCGTCGTGCGCCCGCCGGGACCGGTCGGTCGGCCCGGCGCGGACCGGTGTGCGATCTGTGCGTCCCCGGGTCCCCGTGCCCCCGCCCCCGTAAACGCCGCGCCCGCTCAGGTCCGGCCGCCGCCCCCGCCGCCGAACGATCCGCTGGAACCGGGCGACCAGCGCGGGCGCCGCTGGTCAGCGGCGCGCCGGCTGCGGATGGTGCCGATCTGGTAGGGGGTGAGCCGCTCGCTGTCGTCCGCGGCCCGGGGCACCTCGTCGGGTTCGCGCATCTCGCTGGCCTCGTGGACGGGTCCGGTCGACGGCAGGCGGGGCTGCTCCTCGGGTCGCGGCGGGGCCGGCTCACGCCGGCGCACCTCGAAGCCGAGCCGGAAGGCCCAGAGCAGTCCCGCGACGCAGACGACCCCGGCGAGCAGGATGAGGACGTACCCGAACACCTGGGGGCCCGTGGCGGCTGTGTGCATGGCGAAGTTCATGGCCGTCGGGTACCCGGCCGAGCGGCGGATACGACCCCGGCGGTGAGGGCGTGGCGCACGGGAGGCCGCAGGTCACGGGGAGTAGCGTCATCCGGGATGACAGAACTACCGGAAATGTCGGACACTCACGAGGTCGTCGCGCGGTACACGGCGCCCGCCCCGCGTCCCGGCCGGTCCCTGCTGCGCTGGGCCTCCACCGCCGACCACAAGGTGATCGGCCGCCTCTACATGGTCACGGCGTTCTGCTTCTTCCTGCTCGCGGGGCTGCTCGCCCTCGGAATGCGCGCGGAACTCGCCCGGCCGGGTCTGCAGTTCCTGAGCGAGCACGGCTACAACCAGTTCTTCACGGTCCACGGCACGATCATGATGCTGCTGTTCGCGACCCCGATGTTCGCCGGGTTCGCCAACGCCATCATGCCGCTGCAGATCGGCTCGCCGGACCTGGCCTTCCCGCGGCTGAACGCGCTGTCGTACTGGATGTTCCTGTTCGGCGGCCTGATGGTGGTCTCCGGCTTTCTGGTGCCCGGCGGGGCGGCGGCGTTCGGCTGGTTCGCCTACGCACCGCTGAACAGCGCCTACTTCTCACCGGGCGCGGGCGGCGACCTGTGGGCGATGGGCCTGGTGGTCTCGGGTGTGTCGACGACGCTGACCGCGGTGAACTTCATCGCCACGATCCTGTCCCTGCGGGCGCCGGGCATGACGATGTTCCGGATGCCGATCTTCACCTGGAACGTGCTGTTCACCTCGATCCTGATCCTGCCGGCGTTCCCGGTGCTCGCGGCGGCGTTGCTGGCGCTGGAGGCGGACCGCAAGTTCGGGGCGCAGGTCTTCGACGCGGCCGACGGGGGCGCGCTGTTGTGGCAGCACCTGTTCTGGTTCTTCGGGCATCCGGAGGTCTACATCGTGGCGCTGCCGTTCTTCGGGATCGTCTCGGAGATCATCCCGGTGTTCTCCCGCAAGCCGCTGTTCGGCTATCTGCCGATGATCGGGGCCACGATCGCGATCACCATGCTGTCGGCGGTGGTGTGGGCGCACCACATGTTCGCCACCGGCGCGGTCCTGCTGCCGTTCTTCTCCATCATGTCGTTCCTGATCGCGGTGCCGACGGGCATCAAGTTCTTCGCGTGGATCGGCACGATGACGCACGGCTCGCTGTCGTTCGAGACCCCGATGCTGTGGTCGATGGGCTTTCTGGTGTCGTTCCTCCTCGGCGGGCTGAGCGGCGTGCTGATCGCCTCCCCGCCGCTGGACTTCCATCTGACCGACACCTACTTCATCGTGGCGCATCTGCACTATGTGCTGTTCGGTACGGTGGTGTTCGCGATGTTCGCCGGCTTCTACTTCTGGTGGCCGAAGTTCACGGGCAGGATGCTGGACGAGCGGCTGGGCAAGCTGCACTTCTGGCTGCTGTTCCCGGCGTTCCAGCTGACCTTCCTGGTGCAGCACTGGCTCGGCGAGGCCGGCATGCCCCGCCGGTACGCGGACTATCTGCCCGAGGACGGCTTCACACTGCTCAACAGCCTGTCGTCGGCGGGCGCGTTCCTGCTGGGCGTCTCCACCCTGCCGTTCCTCTACAACGTGTGGCGCACCGCCACCAAGGGCCGGAAGGTCACCGTGGACGACCCGTGGGGATGGGGGCGCGGCCTGGAGTGGGCGACATCCTGCCCGCCGCCCCGGCACAACTTCGTGGCGCTGCCCCGGATCCGGTCCGAGTCCCCTGCCTTCGACCTGCACCACCCGGAGATCGAGAGTCCGGCCGGAGAGGAGCTGGCCCGATGAAGGCGGAGGCGATGCTGTTCGGCGGGGTCGCGGCGTTCTTCGGCGGGTCCGCGGCGCTGTACGGGATCTGGTCGCAGGACGAGACGGGCACGGTCGCGCTGGTCGTCGCGTGCGCGATGGCGGGACTGGTCGCGTTCTTCTGCCTGATCCAGTACCGGCGCCGGGGGACGCGGGCCCAGGACCGCACCGAGGCGGAAGTGGCGGACGGGACCGGGCCGGTGGCCTTCTTCCCCGACGAGTCCCTGTGGCCGATCGTCACCGCGCTGGGCTTCGCGCTGACGGCGACCGGCGTGGTCTACGGACTGTGGCTGTTCCTCATCGGCCTGGGCGTTCTGGCGCGCGGGGTGTTCGGGATGGTGTTCCAGTACGCGCACCGGTGAGCGGTCTGCGCGGGGCTCCGGGCCGGAACGTCTCCGCGGGCTCGTGATCGGTCTCGTAACCGCCGGTGACGCTCTGCCGGATCTCGCCCGTGGGCACGCCCTCGGCCAGCCGCTCGTTCTCGGCCGCCGTCAGGGCCCGGCACAGCCACCGGGCGACCAGGAAGGCGAGGACCGGGGCCACGACGAAGGCGACGCGCAGCACCCAGGTGATGGCGTTGACGGAGACGTGGAAGGTCTGTGCGATGACGTCGTTGCCGCCGGCCAGCAGCAGCACGCCGTACCAGACCGTGCCCGCCACGCCGAGGCCCGTGCGCACCGGCCGCTCGCGGGGCCGGTCGCACAGGTGCCGCTCGGCCCACCACTCCCCCGTCAGCCGCTGCTCGACGAACGGATAGGCGTACAGCACGGCGAACAGCAGGCCGGGCAGGACGACCGCCGGGAGGAGGACGTTCCACATGAGAGTGTGCCCGGCGAAGTCCGTCTCCCACGCCGGGACCAGCCGCAGCGCACCCTCCAGGAAGCCGACGTACCAGTCGGGCTGGGAGGCGGTGGAGACCTGGTCGGGGCGGTAGGGGCCGTAGTTCCAGACCGGGTTGATCTGGGCGATGCCCGCCAGCAGCACCAGGACGCCCGCGACGATGACGGCCAGGCCACCGGAGGAGCCGGTGAACTGCGGGAAGAACGGCTTGCCGACGGCGTTGCCCTGCGTGCGGCCCGGCCCGCGCCACTGCGTGTGCTTGAGGTGGACGACGAGGATCAGGTGCACGGCGACCAGGGCGATGAGCAGGCCCGGCAGCAGCAGGATGTGCAGCGGATACAGGCGGGTGATGATGTCGTGGCCCGGGTACTGCCCGCCGAAGACGAAGAACGCCACGTACGTCCCCACGACCGGGATCGAGAGCATGATGCCCTGCGCGATGCGCAGTCCGGTGCCGGAGAGCAGGTCGTCGGGGAGCGAGTAGCCGGCGAAGCCCTCGGCGAGGGAGACCGCGAACAGGGTCACCCCGATCGTCCAGTTCAGCTCGCGCGGCCGGCGGAAGGCGCCGGTGAAGAAGATCCGCAGCAGGTGCGCGCCGATCGCGGCGACGAAGACCAGCGCGGCCCAGTGGTGGGTCTGCCGCATCAGCAGTCCGCCGCGCACGTCGAAGCTGATGTACAGGGTGGAGTCGAAGGCGGCCGACATGCGCACTCCCTGCAGCGGCACATAGGAGCCCGCGTAGACGACCTCGCGCATCTCCGGCTGGAAGAACAGGGTGAGCCAGACCCCCGTCACGATCAGCACCAGCAGGCTGTACAGGGCGAGTTCGCCGAGCAGGAAGGACCAGTGGTCGGGGAACGCCTTGCGCAGCAGCGGCCCGCCCTCCAGGACGGGCAGCCGGGAGTCCGCTGCGTCGACGAGCCGCTCGGCGCGGCAGCCGGCACGGTTCATGCGTCCTCGGACTCCGCCGCCGCGCGGGCCACCTCGGCCTCCACCTCGGGCCGTGGCCGGCCCGTCTCCCTCGCGAACTCGCTCAGCGCGGTCTGGACGTCCCGGGCCAGGTCACGCCAGGCACGCAGGGCGGTCTCGTACGTGCCCGACTGGGCGCCGGTCATCCGCCGCTCGGCCGGCGGGCCGTAGGCGTCCCGCAGTTCCTCGACCGTGGCGTGGGCCGCGTCGGCCGCGCGCTGCTTCTGCACGAGTTCGTCGAAGGTGTGTGCCACACCAATCGACCCTAGGCACCCCTCCCCGGATGCGCCTCCCCAAGCCTCACCGACCTGCACGAAACGCACCCGTGTGGCGGTCAGCCCCGGGCACACCGGCGAGCTGAGAGTGCGGCACGCACGGCACTGGCGGGCGGTGAGCCAGGGGTGCGACGGGGCCTGCCGGCCGCGGGTACGGCACCGACGGGGGCTGCCGGCCGCGGGTACGGCACCGACGGGCGGCGAGCCGCAGGTACGGCACCGACAGGGGATGCCGGCCGCGGGTACGGCACTGACCGGGGGCGGTGAGCCGGAGATGCGTCAACTGGTGGAGGCGGGGTCAGCTGCGGCCGTCAGGCGCCGCAGGCGGCGGTGGTCGGTCCCGGCCATCAGCCACCACAGGCACGGCCGGCCCCGGCCATCAGCCACCACACGCGGGGGCTGGTTGGTCCTGACAGTCAGCCACCGCAAGGGGCGGTCCCATCGTCAGGCGCCACAGGCACGGCCAGCCCAAGCCGTCAGGCGCCTCACACGGGGCCGGCCCAGGCCATCAGTCACCACAGGCACGGCCGGCCCCGGCCGTCAGGCGCCGCAGGCGGGAGCCGGTCCTGGCGTCATCGGGCGTCGCACGCCGGGCCGGTCCAGGCCGTCAGCCGCCGGGGACGAGGTCCGCCCATACCTGTTTGCCGCCGCTGACCGGGACCGTGCCCCAGGCCACCGACACCGCCTCCACCAGGAGGATGCCGCGGCCGCCGGTGGCCTCCCAGCCGATGCTGGTGGGCTTGACGGGGCTGCGCGGCGAGGCGTCGGCGACGGCGAGCCGCAGGCGGTGGTTGACCAGGCTGAGGTCGAGACGGACCTGGCCGTCGGTGTGCACGAGCGCGTTGGTGACGAGTTCGGAGACCACCAGCAGGGCCGCGTCCAGGGTGTCCTGCGAGACGCCCCACACCCGCAGGGTGCGCCGGGTGAAACGGCGGGCGTGCCGGACCGCCTCCGGCACCCGCCACACCGTCCAGCTCTCCCGCAGCGGGCGTACGGCCATGCCGTCGTAGCGCATCAGCAGCAGGGCGACGTCGTCGCCGCGGTGGGCGCCGGTGAGCAGGGCGTCGGCGACCAGGCCGAGGTGGGTGGGGTCGGCTGCGGCCAGCTGGGCGGCGAGCCGGTCCATGCCGGCGTCGATGTCGGCGCCCGGCGACTCCACCAGGCCGTCGGTGGTCAGCGCGATGACCGTGCCGGGCAGCAGCCGCAGCGGGGTCATCGGGAAGTCGGCCTGACCGAGCACGCCGAGCGGGGGCCCGCCCTCGGCCCGGAGGATGTCGGCGGTGCCGTCCGGGTGGCGCAGTACGGGCTGGAGGTGACCGGCGCGCACGCACCACCCGGTGCCCTCCTCCACGTCGACGTCGACGTAGGCACAGGTGGCGAAGAGGTCGGTCTCCATGTCCAGGAGGAGCCGGTTGGCGAGCGAGACGACCACGTCGGGCGTGTGTCCCTCGGCGGCGTAGGCACGCAGCGCCGTGCGCATCTGGCCCATCAGGGTGGCGGCGCCCGCGTTGTGGCCCTGGACGTCCCCGATGACGAGGGCGACGTGGTTGTCCGCCAGCGGGATCACGTCGTACCAGTCGCCGCCGACCTCCAGTCCGGCGGTGGTGGGCAGGTACCGGGCGACCGCGACCGCGCCGGGCAGCCGGGGCAGCCGGCGCGGCAGCAGGGTGCGCTGGAGCATGCCGACGAGTTCGTGCTCGGCGTCGAAGGCGTGGGCGCGCAGCAGCGCCTGCCCGGCGAGGCCCGCGCAGGCGGTGAGCAGGGCCCGTTCGTCGGGGCTGAAGCGGTGCGGCCGGTCCCAGCCGATCAGGCAGGCACCGGCCATGCGGCCGCCGGCGGGCAGGGGCAGCACCGCGAGTCCCCCGGGGCCGACCTCGGCGAGGGCGGGTTCGAGCGGACTGCCGGCGGGCCAGATCCGGGAGCGGCCCTCGCGCAGCGCGGCGGCCAGGGTGGGCATGGCGCGCACCGGTGCGTCGGGCCACTCGGTGCGCCATTCGCTGCGCCACACCTCGGGCCAGGCCTCGGGTTCGGGCGGGTCGAGGACGGTGACGACGAGCCGGTCGTTCTCCAGTTCGGCGAGCGCGATCCGGTCGGCCCGCAGCGGCCCGCGCAGGGCGGCGACGACGGCGTCGCCGACGTCCTTGACGGTGGTGGCGGTGGCGAGGGAGGCGGCCAGGCGCTGCACCCGGGCCACGTCGGTGACATCGGAGCGCAGGGTGGAGGCGTCGGCGACGGTGCCGACGAGCCGGGCGGAGCGGCCCTCGTCGCCGGGCAGCAGCCGGCCGCGCAGCCGCAGCCACTTGGGCGGGCCGGAGGGCTGCAGGATGCGGAACTCCAGCTCGCGGTCGCCGATGGACATGTGGTCGGCCTCGACCACGGACATCAGCGCGGGCAGGTCCTCGGGCACGGTGAGCGCCAGCAGGGTCTCGACCCGGCCGTCGAAGGCGTCCCGGGCGAGTCCGAACAGCCGCAGGATCTCGTCGCCGACCTCGACCCGGCCGCTGTCCATGGCCAGGCTGAAGGCGTTGGGCGCAAGCTCGCCGGCGTCACCGGGGGGCGCGTGCGGGCGGGGTACGGCGATGGCGCGGGCGACCAGCTCCAGGCAGGTCCGGTCGTCGGTGCCGAAGCCGCCGGGGTGCTCGCTGATCGCCAGCAGACAGCCGCCGCCCGCCGGGCCGAGCGGCAGGACGGCCATGGAGAAGTCCGGGGACGGGGTGCGCCTCGCCTCGGACCAGCCGGCGAGCTGCTCGGGCCCGAGCCAGAGCGCGTGTCCGCTGCGATGGGCCTCGGCGACCGGGGAACCGCCGGCGGCCGGATAGCCGTCGCGGAGCCCGTACAGGGTGCGCGGCAGACCCGCCGACTCGGCGAGGCGCAGCTGGGCCGGATCGTCACCGGGCGTGTAGACCCCCGCGAAGGCGGCCGCGGCGAACACCAGCGCCTGTTCGAGGACCCGGCGGAGGCGGTCGGGCGTGGCGGGCGCCGCGGTGAGCGTGTCCAGGGCGGCTTCGGCACGCTCCGTTCTCGTTCTGCTGACCGCAGCGCCCTCGCTCCTCACCACGTTCGCCATTACAGCGCGTGTGAGGCTCCCGCGCAGCCCCTGTGAAAGGTCGGGGCGCAAGGGCGGGGCCCGGTTCGCTCGAAAGTTCGCCGAACACATCTTGACCCGTGCGTTCCGCACGGTGACCTCGTGACAGCTGTGACTGTCCGCGACCGTCCGGCTCCTGCGAGTGTCGTCTGGCGGCCACAGGACGAGGGACGGAGGCGCATGGACAAGCGGTACGAGGTGTACGCGCTCGCCGACGGACACTTCTACGACACGCCCGACCGGCTCGCGGGGGCGGCCGGTGAGCCGGCGCCGCTGTTCGCGACGGCGCGTCGCACCGTCCCGGAGGGCTGGCACGCGGCGCGCTCCGGCGACTGGCTGACGCTGACCCCGGTCGGCTCGGACGGCGCACCGCTGCCGTCGCCGGCGCAGGGCTGGAAGATCCATTCCTCGGCGACGGCCGCGAACGCGGAACGGATCGCGGAGATCGTGTGGGACTACTGCGTGCCGCGCCGCATCCCGTTCAAGTTCGTGCCGGGTCCGCACCTGCTGCACCTGCGCAACGCCAAGTACGCGGGCCGCGACACCAGCGGCAAGTTCGTCACCGTATATCCCGCTGACGAGGAGCAGCTGCACCGGAGTCTGCGGGAACTGGGCGCGCTGCTGGAGGGTTTCGAGGGGCCGTACATCCTCACCGACCTGCGCTGGTACGACGGTCCGCTCTACGTCCGCTACGGCGCCTTCGCCCGCCGCTACGTCGTCGACGAGCGCGGCTCGCTGGTCCCGGCGGTGGCCGACGGCGCCGGCCGTCTCGTGCCGGACCGGCGGGCGCCGTCCTTCCAGGTGCCCGAGTGGGTGGGCCTGCCGGAGTTCCTGCGGCCGCATCTCGACGCCCGCAACACCACGACGGTCGGCGAGCTGCCGTACCGCATCGACAAGGCGCTGCACTTCTCCAACGGCGGCGGGGTGTACGCAGGCACCGACACGCGGGACGGGCGCCGGGTGGTGCTGAAGGAGGCCCGGCCGCACGCGGGGCTCGCCGCCGACGGAGCGGACGCGGTGGCCCGGCTGGAGCGGGAGAGGGCGGCGCTGGAACGGGTCGCCGGGACCGGTGTGGTACCCGAGGTGCGGGACTGGTTCACGCTCGGCGAGCACCGGTTCCTCGTCATGGACCACCTGGCGGGCCGCCCGCTCAACTCCTTCTTCGCCGAGCGGCATCCGCTGCTCACTCCCGACCCCGACCCGGCCGCCATCGCCGCGTACACGGCGTGGGCGCTGCGGATCAACGCGGCGGTGGAGCGGGCGGTGGCAGCGGTGCACGCGCGCGGGCTGGCCTTCAACGACCTGCACGTCTTCAACATCATGGTGTCCGAGGACGAACGGTCGGTGTATCTCATCGACTTCGAGGCCGCCGCCCCCGCCGAGGAGAACGCCCGGCAGACCGTCGCCCACCCCGGCTTCTTCGCCCCGCCGGACCGCCGCGGCACGGACGTCGACCGCTATGCGCTGGCCTGTCTGCGGCTCGCCCTGTTCCTGCCGGTGACCACGCTGTTCGTGGTGGACCGCGGCAAGGCGGCGCATCTCGCGGAGGTGATCGCCGAGCAGTTCCCCAACGTGCCGCGCGCCTTCCTGGACGAGGCGGTCGCGGAGATCACCCGGGATCCGGCGGGCGGACGGCGCACCCGGCCGGCCCCGCCGGTGGTGCCCGGCGACTGGCCCTACAGCCGGGACTCGATGGTGAAGGCGATCCTCGCCTCCGCCACCCCGGAACGCGACGACCGGCTCTTCCCCGGTGACATCGCCCAGTTCGCGGACGGCGGCGGCCTCGGCCTCGCGCACGGCGCGGCCGGGGTGCTGTACGCGCTGCAGGCATCCGGGGCCGGCCGGTACGACGAGGGCGAGCGCTGGCTGCTGGACCACACGGCCCCGCCACCGCCCGGCACCCCGCTCGGCCTGTACGACGGCCTCGCGGGCGTCGCCCTCGTCCTCGACCGACTCGGCCACCGGCAGCGGGCGTTGGACCTGCTGGACGGCATCCTGCGGGAGAACTGGCGCAGCCTCGCCTCCGACCTGCACGGCGGACTCGCCGGGCTCGGCCTGGTCCTCGGCCGCCTCGCCGACACGACGGGCGAGCCGGCCCTGCGGCAACACGCCGCAGAGGCCGCCGACATTCTCGTACGACGACTCGCCGAACCGGTCCCGGACGGCCCGCGCCGGCGCGCCGGGCTGCTGCGCGGCGCGAGCGGACCCGCGCTGTTCCTCCTCAGGCGGTACGAGGAGACCGGCGAGGAGGGTTGCCTGAGCGCGGCGGGCGAGGCGCTGCGCCGCGACCTGGACTGCTGTGTGACCCAGGAGGCGGGCGGCGGCCTGGAGGTGGACGAGGGCTGGCGGACGCTGCCCTACCTCGGCGACGGCAGCGCGGGCATCGGCCTGGTCGTCGACGACTTCCTGGCCCACGCGGACAGCGCGGAGTTCGAGCGCGCCCGGTCCGGCATCCTCACCGCCGCCACCTCCCGCTTCTACGCCCAGCCCGGCCTCTTCCAGGGCCGCGCCGGAATGATCCTGCACCTCGCCCGCAGCACCGCACCGGGAGCCGGTCGTGACCGGCTGGAGCAGCAGATCGCGGGGCTGGGCTGGTTCGCGATGGACTACCAGGGCCAACTGGCCTTCCCGGGGCACCAGATGATGCGGCTCTCCATGGACCTCGCCACCGGTACGGCAGGCTGCCTGCTGGCGCTCGCCGCGGCCCGCGACGGCGCCGGCACCGCACACCTGCCCTTCCTTCCGCCGCCACCGGCGGCCCGCACACGCGGCTCCGCACCGACGGAGCCGTGACACAACCCCGTCCCCAATCAGGGAAAGGACACCGTCATGGCACTGCTGGACCTGCAGACCCTCGAGTCCGAGGAGCACACCCACAACGGCGCGAGCACCGCGAGCCTGCTCTCCTGTGTCTCCGCGGCGAGCGTTCTCCTCTGCCTCTGACCGGGCGGTGAGTCCGCGGCTCCGGACGGTTCTCTCCCCCGTGGGAGGGGCCGTCCGGAGCCTCTGCGACCGGAAGGGACGACCGAGGCCCCGGCGCGAGGAACCACCCGGAACCTCCCCCGGCCGCGAATCGCCATCCGAACCCCGCCGACCACCGTCCGGGAGCCACCACCCAAAAGCCCGACACCCCCGCGCCCGCGGGCAGCCGTCCGCAAAGCCCGGCAGCCTCCGCCGCCGCTTCACTGTCCACAACCCCGGCAGCCGCCGTCGGCGAGCCGCCCTGCCGGCACCGGCAACCGCTGCGAGCCGAGACCGTCCGAAGTCTCCCCCAGGCGGCGGCCGTCCGCCCGGGAGCCCTGCCGTATCGTCCGATCTCAGCGAGGCCTAAGCCCATGAACTCCCGCTCCGGCAGCGCCACTTCCGCGGCCGGCCGTGCGCTGTCACGCGCGGTGCTGCGGCAGGGCGGTGCCCGCTGTGCCGCGCTCTGCGCCGTGAGCACGACCGCCACCGCGGCGGGCCTGCTGCTGCCCGCCCTGCTCGGCCACACCCTGGACCTGCTGCTGGTCCACGCCCCGGCCGGCCGCTGGCTCGGCTGCTGTGCCGGTGTCGTCCTGCTGCTCGCCCTGCTGGACGGCTGCGCGGGTGTGCTCACCGGCACCGCCGACGCGCACGCCACCGCGTGGCTGCGCCGCCGGCTCACCGGGCACGTCCTGGCTCTCGGCCCGCGCGCGACGGCCCGGTTCGGTGCCGGGGACCTGGTGGCACGGCTGGTCGGCAACGCCGCACAGGCCGGGACCGCGCCGGGCGCGCTGGCTGCGCTGCTCGCCGCGGTCGCCGGGCCCGTCGGGGGCGTGGTGGCGCTCGGCCTCATCGACCCGTGGCTGGCCGCCGTCTTCCTCGCCGGGGCGCCGGTCCTGGCCCTGCTGTTGCGCGCCTTCGCCCGGGACACATCGGCGTGCGTGGCCGAGTACCAGCGGGTGCAGGGCCGGATCGCCGGCGCCCTGGCGGAGGCGGTCGGCGGTGTCCGTACGATCCGGGCCGCGGGCGCCGAGGCGCGCGAGACGGCCCGGATCCTGGCGCCCCTGCCCGAACTGTCCCGCGCCGGGCAGCGCATGTGGCGGGTGCAGGGGCGGGCCGCCGCGCGTGCGGTCACCGTGGCCCCGCTGCTGAACCTGGGCGTACTGGCGGTGGCCGGGCTGCTGCTGGCCCGGCACCGCCTGTCCGTCGGCGAGATGCTGGCCGCCTCCCGGTACGCGGTGCTTGCCACGGGCGTCGGCGCCCTGGTCGGTCAACTGGCCTCGCTCGCGCGGGCCCGCGCGGCGACCGGCCGGCTCGCCGAGGTGTGCGCCGAGCCCGCCCCCGGACACGGCACCCGCCGCCTCCCGCCGGGCAACGGGCGGCTGGAGCTGCGGGCGGTGACCGCGCGCCGGGGCGGACGAACCGTCCTGGACCGCGTCGACCTGACCGTCCCGGGCGGCACCACCCTGGCGGTCGTCGGCCGCTCCGGCGCCGGCAAGTCCCTGCTCGCGGAGGTGGCCGGCCGGCTCGCCGACCCCGACACGGGCGAGGTCCTCCTCGACGGCGTCCCACTGCCCGACCTCGCCCACGGCGAGCTGCGCGGTGCCGTCGCCTACGCCTTCGAGCGCCCCGCCCTGCTGGGCACCACCGTCGAGGACACGGTCGCCTTCGGACTCACGGCGGCCACCCCGGCCGCCGTCCGCTCGGCCGCCCGGCGCGCCCACGCCGACGACTTCGTACGACGCCTCCCCGACGGCTACGCCACCCGCATCGCCGACGCGCCCCGCTCGGGCGGCGAGTGCCAACGCCTCGGCCTCGCCCGTGCGTTCGCCCACGGCGGCCGCCTGCTCGTCCTCGACGACGCCCTGTCCAGCCTCGACACGGTCACCGAACACCACATCACCCGGACACTGCTGGCCCCCGACCCGGACCGCACCCGCCTCCTGATCGCCCACCGCGCCTCGACGGCGGCCCGCGCGGACCGCGTCGCCTGGCTGGACGCCGGCCGGGTCAAGGCCGTCGGGACACACCGGGAGCTGTGGCAGGAGGCGGAGTACCGGGCGGTGTTCGGGGACGGCGAGGAGGAGATCCGGGACGAGCCCGGGACGGGAGGGCGGGGCTGATGGCGGTGCCGGTGCGGGGCCGCCGGGTTTGCCGTACTGGACGGTGGCCGGGACCGAGTCGGGGCCGACGGCCGTTCGGAGCGAGCGGCGGCCCGTGCCGGACCGCCGCCGGAAGTCGAGGTGACAGGCGTGCGTGACGGAATCCCGATGCGCGGGCCGGTCCACGGGCACCCGCAGCGTGTGCGCAGTCGGGCGTACCGGTTTCTGCGGGCGCGATGGCCGGTGCTGGTCCGGCTCGGCGCGTGGTCGGTGCTGGAGGCCGGGCAGACCTTCGTCGTCGGATACGCCCTCGCACGGGCGCTGGACGCAGGGTTCCTGGCCGGGAACGCGCGGGCCGGCCTGCTGTGGCTGGGTGCCGCGGGGCTCGCCGTGGGTGCCGGGGCGTACGGGACCGGCCGGGTGTACGGCGTGGTCGCGGCGCTGGTCGAGCCCGCCCGGGACCGGCTGGTCACGGCGGTGGTGGCGCGCGGGGTGCGGGAGGCGGACCCGGGTGCGCTGTCCGGGCTCACCCAGCAGGTGGAGATCGCCCGGGACACGCTCGCCGGTGTGGTGATGGTGTCGCGTTCGTTCCTGTTCACGTCCGCCGGCGCCTTGATCGGCCTGTTCTCGCTGGCCCCGCTGCTGCTGGCGGTCGTCCTGCCGCCGCTGCTCGCCGGGGTGGCCCTGTTCGCCGCGACGCTCGGCCCGCTGGCCCGCCGTCAGGAGGCGTTCCTGGCCGCCGACGAGGCACTGGCGCAGTCGCTGGGCGAGATCTGCCCGGGACTGCGGGACGTCACGGCGGCCGGAGCGGAGGAGCGGGTCGCCGGCACCGTCGGCGAGCGCACGGCAGCGGAACTGCGGGCCGCCCGCGCTCTCGCCCACTGGAGCCTGGCCCGCGTGGCCGCCCTGACGGTGGGCGGCGAGCTCCCCGGGGTACTGCTGCTGCTCACGGCCCCCTGGCTGCTCGACCACGGCGTCACCCCGGGCGCCCTGGTGGGCGCGCTCGCCTACGTCACCCAGTCGCTGCTCCCCGCGCTCGACAACCTGGTCCACGGCCTGGGCACGAGCGGTTCTCGGCTCACCGTGGTTCTGCGCCGACTGACCGTCCGAGACCCTGAGGGGCGGGGGACCGTGTCCATCAGCGGCTCCGCCGGGGGGCTCGACCGGCCACGGACAACCCGCGGCCGCCCGGCGAGCGCACCTCCCCCTTCCTCATGCGCCCTCTCCGTCACCTCCCTCACCTTCGCCTACGGCCCCGCGAGCGCACCCGTGCTCCACGACCTCGACCTCACCCTTCCCACCGGCGCCCACCTGGCCGTCGTAGGTCCCAGCGGCATCGGCAAGTCAACGCTCACCGCACTGATCGCCGGCCTGCTCACCCCTGCGCACGGCACCATCCGCGCCTGCGCGGCCGTCCTCATTCCGCAGGAGGCCTACGTCCACACCGGCACCCTGTCCGAGAACCTGAGCCTCCACCGCTCCGACCCGGTTCCCGAACAGGAACTCCTCGCCGCCGCCGACGCCGTCGGGCTCACCCCCCTGCTGAGAAGACTGGGCGGACCCGACACCCCCGTCGAGCCGGCGGAGCTCTCCGCCGGTGAGCGGCAGCTCGTGGCGCTGACCCGCGCCTACCTCTCCCCCGCCCCGCTGGCCCTGCTGGACGAGGCGACCTGCCATCTCGACCCGGCGGCCGAGGCGCGCGCCGAGCGGGCCTTCGCGGCACGCCCGGGCGGCACACTGGTCGTCGTCGCCCACCGGATGAGCTCCGCGCGGCGCGCCGACCGGATCCTCGTCATGGACGGGGTGCGCGCCGCCTGCGGCACCCACGCGGAGTTGCTGCGGATCTCGCCGCTGTACCGGGACCTGGCCGGCCGCTGGACGGACCCGGCGCAACTGCCCAGCCGGTCGCCGCTCACACCCAGCCCTCCCCGCGCGATATCCGAATCGCGTCGATCCGGTTCCGCGCCCCGGTCTTGCGGGTGATCGACGCCATGTAGTTGCGGACCGTGCCGTGGGACAGATGCAGGTTGCCGGCGATCTCCGCGATGGACGCGCCGCCGGCCGCCAGGGACAGCACGCTCAGTTCGCGTCTGGTCAGCGGCATCTGGGCCGCCTTGAGGAAACCGAAGCCCAGCGAGTCGTCGACGAAACGTTCCATCTGGGCGACGGACCGGATGGCGCGCAGCAGCCGGTCCGGTGAGCCCGCCTTGTCCACGAAGCCGAGCGCGCCCGCCTCGGCGGCCCGCTTCAGCAGGCCCGGCCTGTTCGCCTGGGCCAGCACCACGAGCGCCGGCGGCCTGCCGCCGGTGCCGGGCGGGCACAGCTCGCCGAGCGGCGGCACCCCATGGCCGTCGGCGCAGTCGAGGTCGGCCGCGCAGACGTCGGGCCTTAAGGACCGTACCCGCGCGGCGGCTCCTCGCCACGGCGTGTCGTGGACGTCCAGTCCGGGTTCCCCTCGCAGCCATTCGGCCAGAACCGATCGCACCAGACACGCGTCCTGCACCAGAAGCACCCGGATCACTGCCCCGCCCCCTCGGATGGTCGTCGTACGTCCGTTCTTTCCGTTCCTCGTCGTCGCGCCGCCCGCGCGGTCGTGGTCCGCTCCTCCTGCCCCTCGCGGTCCGCCACGGTCCGTGCCGTGGCCCGGGCACGGCAAGCGCGTGCCCATTCTTGGGTGCCGGTACCGTTCGCGGGCGCGGAGATCTGGCCATCAGGGTGCGCGGGGGCGCACGTGAGGCGCCCGTACGCCGTCCGCGCTTCCGCTGGTCGGGCATGGGTGCGGCCGGACGGGGTACCGCGAGCCGTCTGCGCACGGGGGACCCCGGCGGGCGGCCGGGGTGCTCGCCGTGCGCGGTGCGCGCCCGCGAGGGAATCTTGTGCCCAGAATGCGCGACGCGGCCGGGCGAGGAGGTGGTCGCCGTGTCCGACGGGCCGGGACCGGCACCGGTGGCCGACGGGGCACCGACCGCCCACACCGTGATGTCGCTTGCGCTGGTCTCGATGATGCAGGAGGTGCACGCGCACTCCGGCGCCGTCTACCTGCTCAGGTCCAACCAGCCGGTCCTGGAGATGACGGTGATGGCGGGCATGCCCCGGGCGTTCGCGGCGCCGTGGGAGCGGGTCGGGCTGTCCGCGCCGATCCCGGTCGCCGACGCGGTGCGCGACCGGCGGCTGGTGTGGGTGGGCGGCGAGGAGCAGATGGCCCGCTGCTATCCGCGTATCGCGGTGGTGCTCCCGTACCCGTTCGCGCTGGCCGCGCTGCCCGTGGCGACCGAGCGGCAGGTGTACGGCGCGGTGTTCGTGACCTGGCCCGGGGCGCATCCGCCGGAGCTGTCCGACTGGGAGCGGGACCATCTGTGGGCGGCCTGCGAACGGCTGGCGCTGCGGCTGGAGCGGGCCGCGTGGGAGGACCGGACGCTCGACGACGAGGCCGACATGCTGACGGAGCCGGTGTCGGCCGTGGCGGACACGCTGGGCTCGGTGGAGGCGACGCGGATGGTGTCGCGGCTGCCGTACGGGCTGGTCTCGCTGGACCTGCACGGCCGGATCGGGTTCGTCAACGCGGCCGCCGCCGAGCTGCTCGGCAGACCGGCCGGGGAACTGCTGGGCACGCCGCTGTGGGGATCGGTGCCCTGGCTGAACGACCCGGTGTACGAGGACCGTTACCGCGGGGCGCTGCTCAGCCAGCGGGCGACGTCGTTCGTGGCACTGCGTCCGCCGGGCGAGTGGCTGTCGTTCCGGATGTATCCGAGCACGACCGGGCTGAGCGTGCGGATCAGCCGGGCCAGGGCGGTGGCGGAGATGGCGCGCGGCCCGGCGCGAAAGGACGCGCCGCCGCGGCTGGTGACGATCTCGCAGGTGCTGAGCTTCGCGGGCGCGCTGACCGAGGCGGTCGGAGTGCAGGACGTGGTCCAGCTGGTCTGGGACGAGGTGGCTCCGGCGGTCGGCAGCCAGGCGATGGTGGTCCTCGGTTCGCAGGGCGGGCGGCTGGACGTGCTGGGACATCGCGGGTACCCGGACCCGCGCACCGTGGAGAGGTTCCACGGGCTGCCGCTGACCGAGCGGACCCCGGGCACCCAGGTGCTGAACAGCGGGGTGCCCGCGTTCTTCGCCTCCCAGCAGGAGCTGGAACGGCTGTATCCGGGCCGGCCCGAGACCCAGGACGACTTCGCGGCCTGGGCGTATCTGCCGCTGATCGCGTCCGGGCGGCCGGTGGGCACGTGTGTGCTGGCGTATGCCGAGCCGCATGTCTTCCCGGCCGACGAGCGGGCCGTACTGACCTCCCTGGGCGGCCTGATCGCGCAGGCGCTGGAGCGGGCCAGGCTCTACGACGCCAAGCACCGGCTCGCGCACGGGCTCCAGCAGGCCCTGCTGCCGAACTCGCTGGCACCGCCGCCCGGCATCGAGGCGGCCGCGCGCTATCTGCCGGCCACCCACGGCATGGAGATCGGCGGAGACTTCTACGACCTGGTGCCGACGCTGCCGCTCACGGCCGCGGTGATCGGGGACGTGCAGGGGCACAACGTGACCGCGGCGGGCCTGATGGGGCAGATCCGCACCGGGGTGCGGGCCTACACCACGGTCGGTCAGGCCCCGCACGAGGTCATGAGCAGCACGAACCGGCTGCTGATCGACCTCGGCACCGAGCTGTTCGCCAGCTGCCTGTATCTGCGGCTGGACCCGGCGCGCGGGCAGGCCGTGATGGCGCGGGCGGGGCATCCGCCGCCGCTGCTGAGACGGCCGGACGGGCGGGTGCGGGTGCTGGACCTGGCCGGGGGCCCGCTGCTGGGGATCGACGCGTGCGCGGTGTATCCGACGACCGAGGTGTCTTTCGCGCCCGGCTCGGTGCTCGTCCTGTACACCGACGGCCTGGTGGAGGCGCCCGACGTCGACATCGAGGAGGCGCTGGTCGACCTCGGCGCGCTGCTGTCGGAGGCCGGCGACCAGCCGCTGGAGAGGCTGGCGGACGAGGTGGTCCAGCACACCGCGGCGACGCGGGCGCGGGTGGACGACGTGGCGGTGCTGTTGCTGCGCGCGTCCGACGACGCGTGACGGTCCGGCCCTCCCGCCGGAGGGCCGGACCGTCACCCCGCCGACCGGAACCGCGGGTGAGGCCGGCGGGGCGACGGGGGTGTCGGACAGGCAGGGGTAGTGCGGTGCGCCCCTCCGGGGCGCTGCTCAGCGGGTGCTGGTCAGGGACGACCCGTCGTTCGCGGAGCCGCTGCCGGACTGGTCGCCGGAGCCGGCGCCGTTCCCGGACTGACCGCCGGCCGAGGCGGTCGGGTCGGCCGAGCCGCCGCTCTGGTCGCCGGCCGCGCCGGCCGGGTCACTCGCCGAGGCCGACGGGTCCGCGGAGCCGGACTGGTCACCGGCCCCGGACTGGTCGCCCGCCGAGGCCGACGGGTCCGCGGAGCCGGACTGGTCGCCCGCACCGCCCGCGGCGTTGCCGCCGCCGAGGGTCGCGCCGGTGGCCTGCAGGGCGGCCGTGACCGGCTGGAAGAAGGTCTCACCGCCGCTGGTGCAGTCGCCGCTGCCGCCGGAGGTGAGGCCGACCGCCCCGCCGTCCTGGGTGAACAGGGAGCCGCCGCTGTCGCCGGGCTCGGCGCAGACGTTGGTCTGGATGAGGCCGTTGACGGTGTCGGTGCCGCCCGGGACGGTCTCGCTCGCGAAGTTCACGGTGGCGTCGAGGCCGGTGACCTGGCCGTCGTGCAGACCGGTGGTGGAGCCCATGCGGAACACGGTCTCGCCGACGGTGGCGTCGGCGGCCTGGGTGATCTGGACGGTCTGGCCGTTGCCGGTGTTGACCTCGCTGGGTGCCTGGGTGCTCGGGTCGTTGTACTTGACGAGCGAGAAGTCGTTGCCGGGGAACTTGGCCTGGTCGACGGTGGCGACGGGCTGGCCGTTCTGCGAGTCGGACCAGTCCTTGGCGGCGACTCCGCAGTGACCGGCCGTCAGGAAGGCGGGACTGCCGTCGGAGGCGGTGACGTTGAAGCCGAGGGAACAGCGGACGCCGCCCTGCTGGGTCTGGGAGAAGATGGCGTCGCCGCCCGAGACGAAGGTCTTGAAGGTGCCGGCGGACTTCTTCAGCGTCGCCATGCCGGAGCCGAGGCTCTGCACGGTCGACTGCAGTCTGTTCCACTTGGCGCCGGTGACGGTGGAGTCGGCGGTGACGAGGACCTTGTCGGTGCGCGGGTCCACGGCCCAGGAGGTGCCGGGGATCGTCGCCTTGGTCTTCAGCGTCGTGGCGGCGGCCTTGAGCTCGCTGGTGCTGTTGCTCACCTGGCGCGCGACCGCGCCCGCCTTCTTCACCTGCGCGATCACGTTGTTGTCGCCGCTGACCACGTTGACGACCAGTTGCTGCTTGCCGCTGTCGTAGTACGACCCGGCGACGGCGTCGCCGAGGACCTTCTGCAGCTGGGCGGCGAGGCCGGAGGCCTGCGTGGCCTTCAGGGTCCTCGCGGTGCCGGTGGTCCCCGATGCCTGGTTCTTGTCCTGGGACGCGTTGGCGTTGGGCAGCAGAATGGCTGCCGCTCCGAGCGCCGCGACACCGCCCACCGCTATCGCTGCCTTGCGCTTGGGCATTCGCTTGTGACTCAAACTTCTCGACCTCCTGGGGACGGGGTCTGCCGCTTGCGGGCAGTTCGTATCGGGGCGCCTGGATGGCCGTACGTACGCACCGGCCGTGCGGTGTGTTCAATTCCGTTTCCCAACGGCCGTGCCGGGCGGGCGAATCGGCCACCCTCCGCGTGTCACAGCGGGCGGCCGGGAACAATCCCCCATATGACGATGACCCCCGCCGAAGCCGACAAGATCCTCTCCGCCAACTTCGCCCCCTGGGTGCTCGATCTCGCGCTGACCGTCGAGGCGGTGGGCGAGGACCGGGCCGTGCTGCGACTGCCCTGGTCCGAGCGGCTGGCCCGGGAGGGCGGCGGACTGTCGGGGCAGGCGCTGATGGCGGCCGCCGACACGGCGACGGTGATCGCGGTGTCCGCCGCGCGGGGCGGCTTCGTGCCGATGACGACGGTTCAGCAGTCGACGTCGTTCCAGCGGGCGGTGACCGGTTCGGATGTCCGGATCGAAGCGGTCCTGACGAAGCTGGGCCGCCGGATGGCGTTCGCGGACATCACCCTGAGCGACGCGGATTCGGGCACGCTCGCGGCCCGGGCGAGCACGGTCTACGCCATTCTGGGCTGACACGTTCCGCTACCGATCAGTAACGGTCCGTTCCGTGCTCGATGCGGAATCCCTGCTTCAGGGAATCTACACATTGAATACTCAACCAAGTCACTGACGACCGGGGATCTGCACATTCGCGCGCCCCCCGTCACTCCTTTGGCGCGGAGTGCCGGATTCGCGATCCTGCGGGCAAGCCCTCGTACGCGACGATGCGGTGCGGCATGTGAAGGAGTGGCCGACATGTCGTGCCCACGCCTGCACGGATGGCGCCCGTCCCGAGCCAAGTGCCCTGGTGAGAGCCCTGGTTGATTGGAAGCGCGTGCCGCCTGCGTGCTTTGATCCATCGCACCGCGGGGGTCGCGGCGGGCTCCCGGAGACGGGGGTCCGGCGCCCGCGGTCGCGGCCGTCCGTCTGTCCCCAGAGGGGGCCGCTCCCCTTGTGAAATATTTATAGGAAGGGAAGTTCCATCATGAACTCCACCCCCCAGGTCGAGACCGTCGAGATCTCGGACGCCGAGCTGGACAGCGTCTCCGGCGGCCTGTCCCTGAACACCCTGAACACCGTCACCGGTGCCGTGAACGGCGTTGCTCCGGTCTCCGGCGCGGTGGACACGGCCATCGGCACCGTCGAGGGTGTCACCGGCCTGAACGTTCAGCCGGTCACCAACCTGGTCGCCGGTCTCTGATCGCACCTCGTTGCATCGAAGGTCCCGGAGCCGTCCCTCGGCTCCGGGGCTCATCGATGTCCTGAAACACCAGCGTCTCTCCCCCAGGTGAGGGAAGTTCCGTGCAATTCCGCCAACAGGCCCTCGCCAAGCTCCAGTCGCCCGAAGAGCTGGACCTTCCGGTGCGGCTGGCCCGCCCCCAGGGCTGGCGCGCCCTGGGCGTCACCGTCGTCGTCATGGCCGCCGCCTCCGTGTGGGCCATGACCGGTTCGGTCGCCTCCACGGTGAGCGCACCGGCCGTCCTCACACACGGGCAGGGCAGCTACCTGCTGCAGAGCCCGGTCTCCGGCCAGGTCACGGCCGTCCTCGCCCAGCAGGGCGAGCGGCTGCCCGCGAACGCACCGGTCCTGAAGGTCCGTACCGGCCAAGGTGATTCGGTGGTCCGCACGGTCGCCGCGGGCCGGGTCACCACGCTCGCCGCCACCATCGGGCAGATCATCCAGACCGGCACGAACGTGGCCGCCGTGGAGAAGGTCGCCCACGCCTCCGACCCGCTGTACGCCACCGTGTACGTGCCCGCCGAGAACGCCGCCGCCATCCCGGCGCACGCCTCCGTCGACCTCACCGTGTCCTCGGTGCCGACGCAGACCTACGGCGTGCTGCGCGGCCAGGTGAAGTCGGTGGACCGCACCGCGCAGTCCGCCCAGTCGATCTCCGCGTTCCTCGGCGACAGCCAGCTCGGGCAGCAGTTCACCGGCAAGGGGCGCCCGGTGGCCGTGCTGGTGGCACTCGACAAGTCGA
The DNA here is from genome assembly GCF_020819595.1 of Streptomyces barringtoniae. GTDB lineage: Bacteria > Actinomycetota > Actinomycetes > Streptomycetales > Streptomycetaceae > Streptomyces > Streptomyces barringtoniae. Next base: position 143,553 of record NZ_JAJHNP010000019.1, on the reverse strand, counting down.
CGGCCACCAAGAGCGGTTACCGCTGGTCCACGAGCGACGGGCCCCCCTTCCGGCTCGACTCCATGACGCTCGCCTCCGGTTCGATCAAGCTGGCCGACCAGCACCCCGTGGATTGGCTGCTCCCGTGACCGCCACCCAGGAACGCGGCCGCAGACGCGCCGCACCGGCCAAGCGGCCGGTCCCCAAGCCCCGTGGCGGCACGGTCCGTACGCCCACCGTGCTCCAGATGGAGGCCGTCGAGTGCGGCGCCGCCTCCCTCGCCATGGTCCTCGGCCACTACGGCCGGCACGTCCCGCTGGAGGAGCTGCGCATCGCCTGCGGTGTCTCCCGCGACGGCTCGCGGGCCTCCAACCTGCTGAAGGCGGCCCGCAGTTACGGCCTCACGGCCAAGGGCATGCAGATGGACCTGGCCGCCCTCGCCGAGGTGCGGGCACCGGCCATCCTCTTCTGGGAGTTCAACCACTACGTCGTCTTCGACGGCATGGGCCGCCGCTTCGGCCGGCGCGGCGTGTACATCAACGACCCCGCCAAGGGCCGCCGTTTCGTGCCCATGGAGGAGTTCGACGGCAGTTTCACCGGTGTGGTGCTCGTGCTGGAGCCGGGTGACGGCTTCACCAGGGGCGGGCGCAGGCCCGGCGTACTCGGCGCGATGCCGGCCCGGCTGCGCGGCACCGCCGGCACCCTGCCCGCCGCCGTCCTGGCGAGCCTGCTGCTGGTCGCGGTCGGCGCCGCGGTGCCCGCGCTCAGCCGCACCTACATCGACACGTTCCTCATCGGCGGCCAGACCTCCCTGCTGGGCGTGCTGTTCGCCTCGATGGGCACCTGTGTCCTGCTCACCCTGGTGCTGACCTGGCTCCAGCAGGCCAATCTGCTGCACGGCCGGATCATCTCCTCCACCCTCTCCAGCGCCCGCTTCCTGCGCCATCTGCTGCGGCTGCCGGTGACGTTCTTCGCGCAGCGCTCCCCCGCCGACCTGGTGCAGCGCCTGCAGTCCAACGACCAGGTCGCCGAGACCCTGGCCCGCGACCTCGCGGCGGCCGGGGTGGACGCGATCGTCGTCGTGCTCTACGCCGTCCTGCTCTACACCTACGACCCGCAGCTGACGTTCGTCGGCATCGGCGTGGCCCTGTTCAACGTGGTCGCCATGCGGCTGGTCGTACGGCTGCGCGCGACGCGCACGGCCAAGCTGCGCGCGGACACGGCCCGGCTCACCAACACCTCGTACACCGGTCTTCAGCTGATCGAGACGATGAAGGCGACCGGCGGCGAGGACGGCTACTTCCGCAAGTGGGCCGGACAGCACGCGACCACCCTGGAGGAGCAGCAGCGGCTCGGGGTGCCGAGCGCCTGGCTCGGGGTGGTCGCGCCGACGCTCGCCACCTTCAACAGCGCGCTGATCCTGTGGATCGGCGGCCTGCGCGCGGTCGAGGGGCACATCTCGGTGGGTCTGCTGGTCGCCTTCCAGGCGCTGGTCACCCGGTTCACCGCTCCCCTGACCCGGCTCAACGGTGTCGCGGGCCGCATCCAGGACTTCGCCGCCGACGTGGCCCGGCTGAAGGACGTGGAGAGCTTCCAGGCCGACCCGCTCTACGCCCGCCCCGGCGGCGCCGACTCCACGCGCCGGCTGCACGGGCACGTCGAGCTGCAGAACGTCACCTTCGGCTACAGCCCCCTGGACAAACCCCTGCTGAACGGCTTCGACCTGGCCGTGGGGCCGGGTGAGCAGGTGGCGCTGGTCGGCGGCTCCGGCAGCGGCAAGTCGACGGTGTCCCGGCTCATCTCCGGTCTCTACGCCCCGTGGGACGGGGTGATCCGCATCGACGGCCGCCGGCTCGAGGACATCCCGCGCGGCGCGCTCGCCGCCTCCGTCTCCTTCGTCGACCAGGACGTGTTCCTCTTCGAGGGCTCGGTCCGCGACAACGTGGCGCTGTGGGACCCGTCGATCCCGGACGAGGCCGTGGTCGAGGCGCTGAAGGACGCGGCGCTGTACGACGTGGTGATGCGCCGGCCCGGCGGCATCCACAGCAAGGTCGAGCAGGACGGGCACAACTTCTCCGGTGGCCAGCGGCAACGGCTCGAGATCGCCCGGGCCCTGGTCCGCGGGCCCAGCATTCTCGTCCTGGACGAGGTGACCAGCGCGCTGGACGCGGAGACCGAGCTGGTCGTGATGGACAACCTGCGCCGGCGCGGATGTGCCTGCGTGGTCATCGCGCACCGGCTGAGCACGGTCCGCGACAGTGACGAGATCGTGGTGCTGCAGCACGGCACGGTCGTGGAGCGCGGCCGGCACGAGGAGCTGGTGGCACACGGTGGCGCGTACGCCGCGCTGGTCAGGGAGCGATGAGATGACGACCGTCGGCGAAGGCGACCTCGTTCTCGGTGCGCTGGGCTCCATGGGCACCCGCGTCGACTGCGCGGGCTTCAACCGCCTGGACCTGGAAGGCCCGCAGGTGCTGTGGCTGGTCGCGGCCGGCGCCCTGGACCTGTTCGCGGTGGACGCCGTCCAGCAGGGCCACTGGCACCACCTGGGCCGGCTGGAACCGGGCGCGCTGCTGCTCGGCCCGGTCGCCGGGCCCCAGCACACCCTGGTGGCCCGCCCGGTCCGGGACTGCGTGGTCCACCGGATCAACCTGCGCGAGCTGTACCAGCCGGCGAACACCCAGACCTGGTCGTACGACGAGTACGGCAACCCCCAGTACGTGCCGCCCGCCACCAGCCCGCTGGAGTACGCGGTCGCGCTCGGCGTCGGCCGCGGCCTGTCCGTCCTCTTCCAGGCGCCGATGGCGGAGGAACGCGTCGCGACGCCCACCGACGACGACGTGTTCTGGATGCAGGTTCCGCCCGGCAGCGTCCAGTACGGCGCGCTGTACGGCGCGGAGGCCGCCGCCGACCTGCTGATGGACCCGGCGCTGTGGCAGTCCATGGTCGACCAGCAGTACCGGCTGCTGACCGCGCTGGACCGGTGGATAGAGCAGCTGGAGCGCACCCACGAGACCCGCACGGCCGCCGGGATCAAGGCCGGGGAGGCGGTGCGCGCCCAGGCCGACCAGACCCTGCTGGCCTCCATCGGCAAGCGCTCGGCCCACCGGACGACCGCGGCCGACGCCGACGCCGGTTACGCCGCCTGCAAGCTGGTGGCCGAGGCGGCCGGGATCAAGCTCGCCGAGCCCGCGCAGAGCGGCACCGAGAGCGAACGCCTCGACCCCGTCGAACGGGTGGCCCTCGCCTCCCGGGTGCGCACCAGAGGCGTACGGCTGCAGGGGCGCTGGTGGCGGGAGAACGTAGGCCCGCTGGTCGGGCACCGGGCGCTGTCGGGCGCGCCGGTCGCGCTGCTGTGGCGGCGCGGCGGGTATGTGGCCGTGCACCCCGGCACCGGACGTGAGACGCCGATCGAGAAGGCGAACGCGGAGGAGTTCGAGCCGCGCGCGGTGATGTTCTACCGGCCGCTACCCGACAAGGCGCTGACGCCGTTCGGTCTGCTGCGGTTCAGCCTGCAGGGCACCCGCGGCGACCTGGCCGGTCTGCTCCTCGCGGGCCTGGTGACGGTGGCGATCGGCGCGCTGGTGCCGGTCGCGACCGGCAAGGTGCTCGGCGAGTACGTGCCCAGGGCGCAGACGGGCCTGATCGTCCAGGTGTGCCTGGCCGTGATGGTGAGCGGGGTGGTCGCGGCGGCGTTCACGCTGCTGGAGAACCTGTCCATCCTGCGCCTGGAGGGCCGGATGGAGGCGGCGCTCCAGCCGGCCGTCTGGGACCGGCTGCTGCGCCTGCCCACCCGGTTCTTCACCCAGCGCTCCACCGGTGAACTCGCCAGCGCCGCCATGGGCATCAGCGCGATGCGGCGGCTGCTGGCGGGCGTCGGCCCGGTGGTCGCGCAGTCGGTGACCGTCGGCGCGATGAACCTGGGCCTGCTGTTCTGGTACAGCCCGCCGATGGCGCTGGCCGCGCTCGGCATGCTCGTCGTCATCGCGGCCGTGTTCCTGGGGCTCGGGCTGTGGCAGGTGCGCTGGCAGCGGAAGCTGACGGTGCTGGGCAACAAGCTCAACAACCAGGCCTTCCAGACCCTGCGCGGCCTGCCCAAGCTACGGGTGGCGGCGGCGGAGAACTACGCGTACGCGGCCTGGGCGCGGGAGTTCGCGCGCAGCCGGGAGCTGCAGCAGAAGGTCGGCCGGATCAAGAACCTCACCACGGTCCTCGGCGGGATCTATCTGCCGGTGTGCACGCTGCTGATGTTCATGCTGCTGGCGGGCCCGGCGAGGGGCGCGATGTCGGCGTCCGACTTCCTGACCTTCAACACCGCGGTGACGATGGTGCTGACCTCGGTCACCCAGCTGACCGGCTCCTTCGTCTCGGCGGTGGCCGCGCTGCCGCTGTTCGAGGAGATCAGGCCGGTCTTCGAGGCGACCCCCGAGGTGCGGACGTCGAGCACCCGGCCGGGGCCGCTGTCGGGTGCGATCGAGGCTCGCCGGCTGTCCTTCCGGTACGCCGACGACGGCCCTCTCGTCCTGGACGACGTCTCCTTCGCCGTACGGCCGGGAGAGTTCGTGGCGATCGTCGGCCCGAGCGGCTGCGGCAAGTCCACCCTGCTCCGGCTCCTCATCGGCTTCGACAAGCCGGTCTCCGGCAGCATCCTGTACGACGGCCAGGACCTCGCGGCGCTCGACCAGTCGGCGGTGCGCCGCCAGTGCGGGGTCGTGCTCCAGCACGCACAGCCGTTCACCGGCTCCATCCTGGACGTCATCTGCGGCACCGAGCCGTACACGCCGGAGGAGGCGATGGCGGCGGCCGAGATGGCGGGGCTCGCGGAGGACATCAAGCGGATGCCGATGGGCCTGCACACGATCGTGGCCGGCAACGGTGCGATCTCCGGAGGTCAGCGGCAGCGCCTGATGATCGCGCAGGCCCTGATCCGGCGCCCGCGCATCCTGTTCTTCGACGAGGCCACCAGCGCCCTGGACAACGACACCCAGCGCATCGTCATCGACAGCACCCGCAAGCTGAACGCCACCCGCGTCGTGATCGCGCACCGGCTTTCGACGGTCCTGGACGCCGACCGGGTGATCGTGATGGAGGAGGGCAAGGTCGTCCAGCAGGGCTCTCCGGCCGAGCTGCTCGCGGACACCACCGGCCGGCTGCACGAGCTGGTGCGCCGCCAGCTGACGTAGCGTCCGCGGCGGCCGGAAGCGTTCAGTACTTCCCCCTTCGCGGGCCACCCTCCTCCTCGCGCCGGTCGTGGTGGGTCGGCCTCCAGTGGTGTTCGCAGAACCAGCGGCCGAACAGGGCACCGCCGTAGATGACGAACCCGACGCCGATCAGCCAGGACTCGACCACGAGCACGGTGCCGACCGCGCCGTAGCTGAGCGCGTTGGTGACGATGAGCGGGGTGAAGACGAGGTAGGAGAAGGCGCGCAGGCCGGCCAGGCCGACGACGGTGGCGAGCGCGCCCGGCAGCAGGGTGCGCCACGGGATCTGGCCGCCCAGCAGGAAGCGCTGCCCCCACCAGAAGAAGACGATGCCGCTCACCGCGGACAGCGTGATCCGCTGGCCCCCGTGGAGCGCGTCCTTGGTCGCCACCTCCTGGTAGAGGTAGCCGGTGAGCACCACCAGCCAGGTCGCCTGCCGCCAGACCCGGTGCCAGGGGCCGGAGGCCAGGCCCCAGATGCGTTCGTAGGCGTTCTGCACGCTGCCGCCGAAGGACACGCCGAAGACGGCCAGCAGGACACCGCCCCAGACGCTGGTCGTGCCGATGACGTTGCGCGGCGGGCTGATGACGTCGGTGATCACACGGGCGGACCGGCCGGACAGGCCCATGCCGTCGGTGAGCCACGAGGCGAAGCCGCCCCGCACCAGGGGATCGGCGGCGGCGACCACGATCAGCAGTGGCGCCAGCGTCACCAGCGCCAGGGTGGCGAACCCCATGGCCCGGTGCATCAGTTCCAGCTCACGGCCGCGTTCGAGCAGGGCCTCGGCCCTGAGCCACTCCCAAGCGCGGTGCAGGCCGCGCCGCCACCGCCTCACGGCTCCTCCCGTGCTCGCCACCCACACGCTCTGCTGAAGCCGATTCATCCATCCCGGCGCGCTCCGGGCAACTCGCGTCGCTGCCGTGTCATGTCTTCGAGGTACGGCGACACGGCGGCGGAGTGACCGGTTTGCGGGCGGCCTCCACCGGAGAATCGGACCCCGTGCGTACTCCTGCGGAGGTGACCTCCACCCAGCCGGGCGGTCGGCGGCGGCCGCTGATCCTGAGCGCGAGCATGGGCGCGGGTCACGACACCGTGGCCGCCGAACTGGCGCGCCGAGCCGCGGCGCGCGGACACGAGCCGCATGTGGCCGACGTCCTGCGCCTGCTGCCGTACGGCCTGGGCGACGGTCTGCGCCGCTCCTACCAGGCCTCGGTACGGCACTTCCCGTGGGCGTACGCCGGCGTCTACGGCGCGTTCCTGCGCGGCGGCAGGGGGCCGCGCCCCAGCGGGGTGCCGCTGGCCCGGCTCGCCGCCGCCGCGCTGACGGAACTCGTGGAGCGGACGGACGCCGATGTGGTCGTGCCCGTCTTCCATCTGGCCGCGCAGCTCACCGGTCATCTGCGGGTCCGGGGCCGGTTGCGGGTGCCGAGCACCGTCTTCCTCCTGGACTTCGCCGTGCACCGGCAGTGGCTGCACCCCGGCAACGACCGGTACCTGTGCCTCACGGACGGGGCGGCGGCCGAGGTGCGCCGCGCCCTGGGCACGCCCGCCGTGACGACCGGCCCGGCGGTCGCGCCCGGGTTTCGCGCGCCGGCGCCCGGGGCTGCGCGGTGGCGGGAACGCTTCGCCGGGCGGGCGCCCGGCCGGCCGGCGGTCCTGCTGTCCGCGGGCGCCTGGGGTGCGGCGTACCGCCCTGACGCCACCGCCCGGCTGCTGGCGGCGGCCGGCTGGCTCCCGGTGGTGCTGTGCGGGCGCAACGCGCGGCTGCGGGCGCGGGTGGCGCGGGTGCCCGGGGCGCTCGCCCTGGACTGGGTGGACGACATGCCCGGGCTGCTGGCCGCCGCGTACGCCCTGGTGGACAACGCGGCCGGCCAGACCGCCGTACAGGCCCTGGCGGCCGGACTGCCCGTGATCGGCTACCGGCCGCTGCCCGGCCACGGGACGGACGGGGTCCGCCAGATGGCCGACCTCGGCGTGTCCGATCTCGCCCCGGACGGTCCGGCGTTGCTGTCCGCTCTCGCCAGGCTCACGGACGGCAGCCCACAGCGCGTGGAACGGGTGGCACGGGGGCGGGCGCTGTTCCGGGGTGACCCGATGGCGTACGTGACCGGGTCATGAGGCGGACAGACGCGGACGCGGAGCCCCCGCGGGCACCGGCCCGGCACGCCCGGCGACCTGCAGCCGACGCCACGGGACCGAGCGCATCCGGCAGCTCCTCGACGTGTGCCCCCGGACCCGGAGTCCAGCGCTTCGGCGGCTCCTTGCGCCTGTGCTCAGCCGCCGCACCCAGCCGCCCATATCACCGCCGGGCTCGGCCCGTCGGGTGGCCGACCGCCCCGGCCTGCATACGTGACCGGGTCGTGAGGCGGAGAGACCCGGACGCGGAGCCCCTGCGGGCACCGGCCCGGCACGCCCGGCGACCTGCAGCCGACGCCACGGGACCGAGCGCATCCGGCAGCTCCTCGACGTGTGCCCCCGGACCCGGAGTCCAGCGCTTCGGCGGCTCCTTGCGCCTGTGCTCAGCCGCCGCGCCCAGCCGCCCGTATCACCGCCGGGCTCGGCCCGTCGGGTGGCCGACCGCCCCGGCCTGCCGCGTGGCGGGCCACCGGGCACCCTGTGCTCCGAGACGCGCAGTCCGACGCTTCGGCGGGTCCACTCGCACGCGACGCGGGAACTCGGGGCGCCGACGGCCGCCAGGAAACCGGCCGGTGCGCCGGTCGGCCGACCTGAGCGAGACGATTCGGGATGCGCGGGCGGCTCCCCGCCCTGTACTCCGGGACGTGGAGCACAGGGCCTCGGCGGGTCCTCGGTCTGTGCTGAGCCGCCGGGCCCGGCCGCCCGTGTCACCGCCGGGCTCGGCGCATTGGAGGGCCGGTCGCCCCGACCTGCCGCGTGGCGGGCAACCGGTCGCCCCGGTCCAGCCGCTCGGCGGGCAGCCCGGTCAGCAGCGTGTCCCGTGGTCGCGCAAGGGGCCGACCGAGAGGCCGGCCTCGTGGCAGTCCCGCACCAGGGCGGGCAGTGCGCCGAGGGCCGAGCGCCAGCAGCCGGGGGCGCCCAGCCGGTCGGAGTCGTGCAGCAGGACCGTGCCGCCGCCGCGCAGGTCGGCCGCGACCAGGGCCCGCACGGACGCCGGGGTGGCCTCGGCCGTCCAGTCCCTGCCCCACGCCGACCACAGCACCGGCCGCAGCCCGGCCCGCCGTGCGGCCAGCCAGCGTCCGCAGGTGAGGATCCCGTACGGCGGCCGGTACCACTGCGGCCGGTGGCCGCAGACGTCGTGCAGCGCGCGGACGGTCCGGGCGACCTGCCGAGCGTCCCGGGCGGGGGCGGGGCGCCAGGGACGGTCGTGCGTCCAGCCGTGCACGGCCAGTTCGTGGCCGCGCCGGGCGGTCTCCCGGGCCAGCGCGGGATGGCGCACCACGTGCTCGCCGAGCACGAAGAACGTCGCCCGCACGCCGAGGTCGTCCAGCGCGTCGAGGAAGTGTGGCGTCGACCGCGGGTCCGGGCCGTCGTCGAAGGTCAGCGCGACGTGCCGGCGGCGGCCGGTGCCGGCGAGCCCCGGGAACAGCAGCAGCCGTACCCCGGGGAGCCAGGTGGCCGCCGGTCCGATGTGCGCGGCGGCGACGGCGGCCGGCAGCAGGACGGCCGCGGTCCGCCATGAACGGCCGGACAGGGGGGACATCGCTCACCCGCCTTCCGTACGTGTCCTCAACCGTGCGTCCGGTGCAGACGCCTCCGGGTGTCCTTCCCGCCCCGCGACCGCGCATCCCACTCCCGTCCGACGACCGGGGCCCGGGCCAGGCCGATGCTGCCCGCCCCGATCAGCGCGATGCCGATCACCTCCGGCAGGATCCGCCACCCGAGGTGGATCGCCTCGGCGAACAGCACCCAGCCGAGGACGACGCTGGTGAGCGCGTCGCCGAGGGTGAGGGCGGGTTGGGAGGCGGTGAGCGACCCGGCGCCCAGCGCGCTCTGCAGCAGCAGGAAGGCGACGAGTCCGGCGGCGGCCGTGGCGTACGGCGACCAGTGGGTGAACATCGCCGCCGGCCCGTGCCCGAGCCGCCCTACTGCTTCCTTGAGCAGCGCGGCGGTGGCGGCGAAGCACACGGCGGAGGCGAGGCCGAACAGTGCCGCCCGGGGCGCGCCCTTCGTCGGCCGGGCGGCGGTCACGAGGAGTACGACCAGGGCGAGCGCCCCGCCGCCGCCCAGCAGCCAGGCCCGGGGCGGCGCGGTCGGCCGGCCCGCGCCCGGGGCGGCCGCCAGCAGGAACACGGCCAGTCCGGCGGCGAGGGCGCCGAAGGCCAGCCAGGTCCACAGACCGGGGCGGCGCCGGAAGACGACCCCACCCACCAGCAGGGTGAACAGCAGCTCGGTGGCGAGCAGCGGCTGGACCAGGGAAAGGCTGCCCACGGCCAGCGCCCCGGCCTGCAGCAGCCCCGAGACCGCCAGCAGCGCGGCGCCCGTGAGCCAGTACGGGCGCCGCAGCAGCCGGGCGAGCCGGCGCACGGCCGACCCCGCCCCGCCGGCGCCTGCCTCGTCGTACGGCTCCTGTACGGCGGCCCGGCGCTGCAGCACGGACGCGGACGCGTTGCTCAGGGCCGCGAGCAGCGCGAGCAGCACGGTGACGCCGATCATGGCAGGTCACCCGAAGCGGGCGGCGAGCCACCGGTAGAGCCCGGGCGCGACGCCGCGCACCAGGGCGGGATACCGCAGCCAGCCGGGGACGTACACCTCGTCCTTGCCGTGCCGCACCGCGGTCCAGACGGCGTCCGCCACCCGCTCGGCCGGCACCGGGCGCGGCCACGCCCTCGTGTAGGGGGCGCCGCGGCGCTCGAAGAACGGCGTGTCGACCGCGCCGGGGATCACATGGGACACGCCCACCCCGGTGCGGCGCACCTCGTAGCGCAGCGCGTCGGCGAAGGCGGCCAGGGCGGCCTTCGCGGCGGAGTACACGGCCTCGCCGCGCACGCCGACGCTGCCCGCGACGGACCCGATGAGCACGATGCGTCCCGAGCCGGCCGCGACCATGTGGGGCAGCAGGGCGCGCACGAGGTGCAGGGTGGCCAGCAGGTCGACGCCGACGATCTCGTCGATGCGCGCGTGCGGCATGCCGGTGAAGTCGCCGGCCCAGCCCACTCCTGCGCACGCAACCAGCAGGTCGAGCCGGCCCGCGTGGTCCAGGACCAGATCGGTGAGCAGACGGTCGGCGCCCGGCCGGGTCAGGTCCGCCGGCACGGCGAGGGCGTCGAGCGGGGCGGCCACCTGCTCCAGTCGGGTGGCGTCCCGCCCGTTGAGCACCAGTTGCCAGCCTCCTTCGGCGGCGAGCCGGCGGGCGACGACGGCACCGATGCCCGAGGAGGCGCCCGTCACCAGGGCGGTGCCGCCCGGGACGGTACGGTTCCCGGCGGACCCGAGTACCGGGCCCGCCTCCGGGACGGAGGTCGCGACCGGCCCGGCGCGTTTCGACGGTCCTGCGGGGGGCGGGGCGTGGGACATGGTGACGACCTCACTGCGACGTGTGGGCACGGACTCGCGAAATCCGGGGCCGAACCTTCGCGGTGTATCCAGGGCGCCACACACTGAAACACCGCGCACGGCGGAGCCCCGCCGAACGCCTGCCGCAGGTGAACGGATGGGGCTCGGGTCGCCGGCCGGTGCGCCGGGACGACCATGGGTTTCGGGGAGCGGGGCAGCGGACCGGAGCGCGCAGGGCGGGCGCCGGCATCACGACCGTACGCCGGGGCATCTGGCGGCAGAAGGGCGTGCCGCACACCGAGGTACGCCGGCTGATGGACCGGCTGCCGTACGGGTGTCCTCGGCCCGTACCGGCGCGCCGAGCGGGGTGCTGGCCCGGGTCGTGGCGAGGCGACCGGTGCGGCCGGTCAGTCCAGGCCCGGCACGGGCGCGCCGGAGGGCACACCGGCGCCGATGTAGGCGTCGTAGAACTCCTTCCAGGGCGCGCTCACCCCGGCGTGCGCGCCCTCGAAGCGCTCGCCGCTTGCCTTGGCGTCCAGGGCGGCGAGGCACACCTCCCAGCCGGCGCCGTTGCGGGCGGCGGTGTCCGACGCGCCGAGGACGTTGGTGAGTGTGAACCGGGTGCGCCGTTCGCCGACGGCTTCGAGGTCGAAGTGGAGCTCGTCGCCGCCCCAGGCGAAGGACAGGTGCCGGGGCGGGTCGACGGCGAGCACCCGGCCGGTGGACTCGGGCATGTTCGGGTCGCCGCTGAAACGGATGGTGCCGCCGGGGCGCAGCTCCATCTCGGCGCGGGAGGGGAACCACTGGGCGAGTTCGTCGGGATCGGTGACGAACCGCCAGACGCGGTCCACCGAGTGGTCGTAGGTGCGGCTGAACCGGACGGCGGGGCGGCCGTCGTCCAGGGTGAGATAGGTGCCGGTGAGGTCGACGGGCATGGTGTTCCGGTCCTTCGCTGTGGGGGTGTCAGGTGTCGTCCGACGTCTCGTCGAGGCGCCGGCCCAGGGCGTCCAGGCTGCGGTTCCACAGCCGGCGGTAGGGCTCGAGCCAGGCGTCGAGGGCGGCGATCGGCGCCGGGTCGAGGGCGTAGACGCGGCGCTGCGCGTCCTGCCGGACCCGGACCAGGCCCGCCTCCCGGAGCACCTTCAGATGCTTGGAGGTGCTCGGCTGGCTCAGTCCACAGGCCTCGACGATCTCCCCGACGGGCCGGGGGCGCTCCAGCAGGAGCGCGACGATGGCACGCCGGTGGGGGTCGGCGAGGGCGGACCAGAGCGCTGCGTCGGACATGCAGCCCAATATGCCTGGGCAGTTATATTCCAGTCAAGGAATGCAAGAAAAGAAACGTTGCCGTTTCGCTAGACGTGTCGTAAGGTCGGACGTGTACGAAACAGTTTCGTTTACGAGCTGTTCGCTCGCCCGTACCCGAACGACTTGCCCTGGAGTGGTTCCCAATGCCCCAGAAGACCCTGGCCGAGGGCTCCCGAGCAGGAGCCGCCGCCATCGAGCACGGTGAAGTGGCCTCGCCGAAGCGGTGGTGGATCCTCGCGGTCATCGCCATCGCCCAGCTGATGGTCGTCCTCGACGCCACGATCGTGAACATCGCCCTGCCGTCCGCCCAGACCGACCTCGGCTTCTCCGACGGCAACCGGCAGTGGATCGTGACGGCGTACGCCCTCGCCTTCGCCTCCCTGCTGCTGCTCGGCGGCCGGATCGCCGACCTGTTCGGCCGCAAGCCCGCCTTCCTCGTCGGCGTCGTCGGCTTCGCCGCGGCCTCCGCGCTCGGCGGTGCCGCGAACGGCTTCACCATGCTGGTCGTCGCCCGGGCCCTGCAGGGCGCCTTCGGCGCGCTCCTCGCGCCCGCCGCGCTGTCGCTGCTCAACACCACGTTCACCAACGCCAGGGAACGGGCCCGCGCCTTCAGCGTGTACGGCGCGATCGCCGGCGCCGGCGGCGCCGTGGGCCTGCTGCTCGGCGGTGTGCTGACCGACGCGTTCGACTGGCGCTGGACCCTGTACGTGAACGTGGCCATCGCGGTCGTCGCCTTCGCGGGTGGCTGGATCCTGCTGGACAACCACCGCGACGCGGAGAACGCCAGGCTGGACGTGCCGGGCACGGTCCTCGTGGCCGCCGGTCTGTTCTCCCTCGTCTACGGCTTCTCCAACGCCGAGACCCACGACTGGAGCTCGCCGCTGACCTGGGGCTTCCTGAGCGCGGGCGGTGTGCTGCTCGCGGCGTTCGCCGGGTGGCAGACGCGGGCCGCGCATCCGCTGCTGCCGCTGCGCATCCTGCTCGACCGCGACCGCGCGGCCTCCTTCCTCGCGGTGCTGATCACCGGCGCGGGCATGTTCGGCGTGTTCCTCTTCCTGACCTACTACCTCCAGCTCAACCTGGGCTTCAGCCCGACGAAGACCGGTGTGGCGTTCCTGCCGATGGTCGGCGCACTGATGGTGACCGCGCAGGTCGGCACCACCGTCCTGGTGCCCCGCCTCGGCCCCAAGACGGTCATCCCGCTGGGCTTCGCCATCGCCACGGCCGGCATGGCCTGGCTGACCGGCATCGGCCTCGGCTCGCACTACCTGAGCGCCGTGCTGCCCCAGCTGATCGTGATCGGCGTGGGCCTCGGCCTGGTCATGCCGCCGGCCATGCAGCTGGCCACCGGCGGGGTCGCGGCAGAGGACGCGGGCGTGGCCTCCGCGACCGTCAACGCCATGCAGCAGGTGGGCGGTTCGATCGGCACGGCGCTGCTGAACACCCTCGCCGCGAGCGCCGCCACCGACTACCTCTCCGGCCGGGACGCCACCAGCAAGCTGGTGCGGGCACAGGCGACGATCGAGAGCTACACGACCGCCTTCTCGTGGTCCGCGGGCCTCTTCGCGGCCGGCGCGGTGCTCGCCTTCGCGCTCTACCGGCGCGGGGTGCCGCAGCAGGACGCGGGAGCGGCACCGGTCGTCCACATGTGACGGCCCCGCGCCATCCAGCCCGAGGGGCCGCCGTCAGCAGGGAGACGGCGGCCCCTCGCCCTGTCATGGTGGGGGGTGTGCGCAAGGCGTCGGCGGCGCTCGGCAGCGCCCTGTTCCTCGTCCTCGTCTCGGGCGGCGCGGCCGTTCTGGTGCCGTGGTGGCTGACCGATGGCTGGCGGGCCGGTCACTGGTGGATGCCGCTGCGGCTGCCCGGCCTGCTGCCCCTGGCGGCCGGTGCCGCCGTCGTACTGGAGGCCTTCACCCGGTTCGCCCTGGAGGGGCTCGGCACGCCGGCGCCGGTCGCGCCGCCTGCGCGACTGGTGGTGAGCGGCCCCTACCGGTACGTTCGCAATCCGATCTACGTCGCGGTGGTCGCCGTACTCCTCGGGCAGGGGCTGCTCCTCGCCCGGCCGGTGCTCTTCGTTTACGCCGCCGGCGCCTGGGTGCTGACCTGGGCGTTCGTCCGCTGGTACGAGGAGCCCGGACTGGTGCGGCGCTTCGGCACCGAGTACGAGCTCTATCGGCGGGCGGTGCCGGCCTGGTGTCCCCGGCGCACTCCCCGGCAGGGCGCTTGAGACGGCCGTCGGCGGGTAACTCAGCTGATCAGGGGCACGACGGCGGAAGGAGAGGGCCATGACCAGCGAGCAGGACGAGAAGGACCGCAAGGAACAGTTCGACACCGCCCTGGAGGAAGTGCTCCGGGAGGTCGAGGAGGCCGAGAAGCGCGAGGAGGACAAGGCCGCCGGCGGTGAGGCCGGAGACGCCATCACGCCGAACACCGAGGCGCAGGAGCAGGCTGAACAGCCGGAGGAGGACTGAGAAGCCCGCACACGGGACCAGCCGCGCCCTCCGGGCCGGCGATCACCCATGCGCTCCGGGCGCAACCGACCCCGGTACCCGGCCCTCCCAGGGAGGCACAGGCCCCGGCGACCTCCCGTGCCGTAAGAAGCCCCGACGGCCCTCCCGTGCAGCAACAAACCCCGGCGACCCTCCCGAGACGGCCCCACCAGCCATGCCCTCCCGACCCCCGACCAGCCACCGCCGGACCAACCCGAGGCGGTGCGGCCAGCCACGCCCTCCCCAGGGCGAATCACCCCCCCGCGGCACCACAACCACGCCCCACCCGAGGCCCAGCCGTCACCAGTGGCCACAAGGCGGCCCGAGTGGCCGCACCCGCCAGGCCGAGCAACCACGGGCAGCCCTTCCCGAGGGCCCAGCCACCACCAATCCGCCGAGGCCGCACCACCAGCCGTGCCCTCCCTGGGCCGGGGTACCCGGTGCCCATGAACAGCTACGAGCGGGGGCCCGGGCTGCCTCCGTCCCGAGGGCCCCTCTCCGGCGCGGTCGCCGGTCGTCTGTGCGGGACGGGGCCCCTGCCCCGGCCCGTCGAGGCGGAGGGGGCTGATCCCTATGGGGACGATCTGCAACTCGCCCTGTACCTCTGCTACGAGCTGCACTACCGGGGCTTCGCCGGCGTCGGCCCGGAGTTCGAGTGGGATCCCGGCCTGCTGCGTTTCCGCGCCGCGCTGGAGCGCCGCTTCCTGTCCGCGCTGCGCGCCGACACGCCCGGCCATGACAGCCTCGACGAAGCGCTCGCCGCGCTGCTGGTCGAACCCGTCGAGGGCAGCGGGGTCACCCATTTCCTCGGCGCCGAGGGCGAGTTGTGGCAGCTGCGCGAGTACGCCGCCCAGCGCTCGCTGTACCACCTGAAGGAGGCCGACCCGCACGCCTGGGTGCTGCCGCGGCTGTGGGGCCGGGCCAAGGCGGGAATGGCGGCGGTGGAGTTCGACGAGTTCGGCGGCGGCCGGGCCGACCGTATCCACGCCCGCCTGTTCGCCGCGCTGATGACGGACCTGGGCCTGGAGAGCACCTACGGCCGCTATCTGGACGCGGCCCGCGCGGAGATGCTCGCCGTCGTCAACCTGATGTCCCTGTTCGGCCTGCACCGCGAGCTGCGCGGCGCTCTGGTCGGCCACTTCGCCGACGTGGAGATCACCTCCTCGCCGGGCTCGCAGCGGCTCGCCGAGGCCATGCGCCGTACCGGTGCCGGACCCGCGGCGGAGTTCTTCTACGACGAGCACGTCGAGGCGGACGCGGTCCACGAACAGGTCGTCCGCCACGAGGTGATCGGCGGACTGCTGGCCGAGGAGCCGGAACTCGCGGCGGACGTGACCTTCGGGATCGACGCTACCGAGTATCTGGAGGACCGGCTGGCACGGCGGCTGCTCGCCGACTGGCGCGCCGGGCACTCGTCGCTGCGCACACCCCTGGCGCCACATATGTCCCATACATCTTGAATGCCGGGGTACTCGCGCCATGTGATCGCTGTGGTACTTCCGGGCGTGTACGCCCCGCAGGACGACACGGAATTGCTGGCCGAGTCCCTCCGGGAGGAGGCCCTGCCGCCCGGTGCCCGGGTGCTCGACGTCGGCACCGGCAGCGGGGCGCTGGCCCTGGAGGCGGCCCGGCACGGCGCCGAGGTGACCGCCGTGGACGTGTCCCGGCTGGCGGTGTGGACGGCCCGGCTGAACGCCTGGCTGACCCGGCTGCCGGTGCGGATCCGGCGCGGCAACCTCTTCGGACCGGTCCGGGGCCGCACCTACGACCTCATCCTCGCGAACCCGCCGTACGTCCCCGCACCCGATGCCGGACGCGGGCCGCGGGGCCCGGCCCGCGCCTGGGACGCGGGCCGGGACGGCCGGCTGCTGCTGGACCGGATCTGCCGGGACGCACCCGTACTGCTGCGGCCCGGAGGCGTGCTGCTGATCGTGCACTCCGCGCTCAGCGATCCGGACCGCACCCTGCGGTTGCTGCGCGCCGCACACCTGCAGGCCTCGGTGGTCCGGCGCCGCTGGATCTCCTTCGGCCCGGTGCTGCGCTCGCGGGAGGACTGGCTGCGCCGGCGCGGTCTGCTCGCGCCGGCCGCACAGGCGGAGGAGCTGGTGGTCGTCCGTGCCGAACGAACCCGCTGACCGGGCCCGTCGGATCACCGTCCAGCGGCAGGGGCCGCTGCTCGTGGAGGGACCGGTGGAGGTCGAGCTGGAGGACGGCACCACGGTGTCCTCGGACCGTTTCCGTGTCGCTCTGTGCACCTGCCGGCGCAGTCGCCGCTACCCCTGGTGCGACACGAGTCACCGGCGCAAGACCAAGGGCAGCGGCTGAAACCGGCTGTTTTTCGCCGCTCCCCGGGCAAGGCCCCCCACAGGCCCGCCCGGGAAGCGGCTGTGTGCCCGGAAGCCGGCGGGCGGCCCCACTCCGCCCGTCGGCTCCGGTGCGAGATCGCAGGTTCCCCGCTGCTGGGGCCGCACTCCCCGGTTGCGGACCTGTTCCGGCGTATGCGGGGTCCGCTGCGATCCCGGTCCTGGAGGCGGCTCTAGAAGGCGAAGACGCCGCCGCCCACGGAGTCGCGCATGCACGAGTTGCCGAAGGTGCGCTCGTAGGAGACGCGCTTGCCCTGCCAGACACCCTGGACGGTGACGACGACCGGGTCGTAGAGCTTGTTGCACCACACGTCGCCGGCGGGCTTGAGGGCGTCGAAGTCGCCGCCGGTGCCGCGCAGTTCGGCGCAGGCCGCCGCCGCTGCCGGGTGGGTGCCGGAGGCCGTGGGAGCGCAGGTCAGGGTGACGGCGCGCTCCGGGGTGGCCGTGGCCACGTCGTTGCCGTGGCCGGTGGTGAGGACCAGCGCCGAGGGGGCGTAGAGCGACGACGGGGCGGCGCCCGGTGCAGCGACGGCGGCCCCGGTCAGGGGTCCGCAAACGGCAGCGGCCGTGAGGCCGAAGGCCGCTGCCCAGCGCGCGGTGTTCCGCATTGTGTGCATCCTTCCGCTTGGAGAGACGGTTGCCGGCTCCGAGCCCGGTCGGCGCCGGAGCGGCGAGCGCCACTCTGCCGAGTCCGCCGCCGAAACACACATCGAACCCGCTGCTTTCAGTAACCTTGCGTGTTGAAACAGTGGCGTGAAGTTACGGAAATGCAAGCGCCTGACCGCGTAACTGAGCGGTTCTTGATCGCGGAAAGCGGTCACATGGCCGAAAATCACCGGCTCGTTAATCGGCCTGAAACATTCCGGGTTCACTGCGAGTGAAAGCTTTCACGATGCCTTCACGTCTCCTTGCGTTCATGAAGGCAGAGGCGTAAGCATGATTACATGATTACAGCGGATCAAAAGGAGCAGTTGCGCGGCTGGTTCGCCGGCCGCCTGCCGGACGATCTCTTCGAGGAACCGGTCGAGATCAGCGCCGACCGCGAGGAGATCACGGTGATCGGCCGCGTCCCCGAACCCCGGCTCGCCGAGGGCGCCTCGGACGCCGAGCGGGAGACCGCGCTGCGCGCCCGGATCCAGGAGTTCCGGGAGCGGACCCGCGAGCAGCGGATGGAGGTGGCCCGGGAGGCCGAGCACCTGTTCCGCCGGAAGGTCTCGTGGGGCGTGGTGTGCGGCCCGGAGCGTGCCCTGTTCACGCATGTGGCCGCGCCGGTCATGACCCGGCTGCGCCAGCCGGAGCGCCAGGTGCTGGACACCCTCATCGCCGGAGGCGTCGCCCGCAGCCGCAGTGACGCCCTCGCCTGGTGCGTGCGCCTGGTCCAGCGCCACACCGAGGACTGGCTGACCGAGCTGCGCGAGTCGCTGGAACACGTCCAGCGGGTGCGGGCGCAGGGACCTGACGCGGAGGAGGTGGCCGATTCATCCATTGCCGACGGCGAAGATGGATGAATCGTCCCCTGGCAGGGGTCCGCGCCGGAGCCGTACCGTCGGCAGACCGCTCCGGACGGCCCCGAGTCCGCCGCGACACCCCCGCGGCACCAGCGGCCGTCCGTCACCGCCGCGCCACCAAGCGCTCCATCGCCGCGACCTCGCTGGAGCCCTCCGTGCCCCCTCAGTCCCCCGACTCGCCCACCACGCCGCCGCCGTCCCTCACCGAGGTCGAGCCCTACGGCGTCGAGCGCATCCCCGACGCGGACCGCACCGCGACCCCGCTGGACCTGTTCCGGCTCGCCTTCGGCGGCGCCAACACCTTCTCCACCTGTGTGCTCGGCGCGTTCCCGATCCTGTTCGGGCTCTCCTTCTGGCAGGGGCTGGCGGCGACCGTCCTCGGTGTCGTCGCGGGCGCGCTGATCCTGTGCCCGATGGCCGTGTTCGGCCCGGTCAACGGCACCAACAACGCGGTGTCGTCCTCCGCGCACCTGGGCGTGCACGGCCGCGTGGTCGGCTCGTTCCTGTCGCTGCTGACGGCCGTCGCGTTCTTCTCCATCTCGGTGTGGAGCTCGGGCGACGCCCTGGTCGGCGGCGCGCACCGGCTGTTCGGCCTGGAGCGCGGCACACCGTCGTACGTCGTCGCGTACGCCCTGTTCGCCGGGCTGGTCCTCGCGGTGTGCGTCTACGGCTTCCGGTTCATGCTGTTCGTCAACAAGGTCGCGGTGACCTCGGCGACCGTGCTGTTCCTGCTCGGCGCGATCGCCTTCGCCGGTGACTTCGACCCGTCGTACTCCGGTGTCTTCACGGCCTCGGCGGACGCGGCGACGAAGTCGATGTTCTGGCCGTCGTTCATCGGCGCGGCCCTGATCGTGCTGTCCAACCCGGTGTCGTTCGGGGCGTTCCTCGGGGACTGGTCGCGCTACATCCCGGCCGGCACCCCGCGCCGCAAGGTGGTCGGCGCCGCGTTCCTCTCGCAGATCGCGACGCTGCTGCCGTTCGTCTTCGGCCTGGCGACCGCGAGCATCATCGCGACGAAGGCTCCGAAGTACGTCGACCCGGCCGCGCCCGATTTCGTCGGCGGGCTGCTGGCGATCTCGCCGAGCTGGTTCTTCCTGCCCGTGTGTCTGCTCGCCCTGGTCGGCGGCATGTCGACGGGCACGACCTCGCTGTACGGCACCGGCCTGGACTTCTCGTCGGTCTTCCCGAGGCTCTCCCGCGTGCAGGCGACGCTGCTGGTCGGCGTGGTGTCCGTCGCGTTCATCTTCATCGGCCGGTTCGGACTGGACCTCGTGCAGTCGATCTCGACGTTCGCCACGATGATCATCACCTGCACCACACCGTGGATGGTCGTCATGATGCTCGGCTTCCACACCCGGCGCGGCTGGTACGACCCCGACGCGCTGCAGGTCTTCAACCGCCGCCAGCGCGGCGGCCGTTACTGGTTCGCGCACGGCTGGAACTGGCGCGGCATGACGGCCTGGTGGGTGGCCGCGGTGCTCGGCGTGCTGTTCACGAACATCCCGGGTCAGTTCGTCGGCCCGCTGGGCGACCTGGCGAACGGCGTCGACATCAGCCTGCCGCTGTCGCTCGCGGTGGCCGCCGTCGTGTTCCTGACGCTGCTGCGGCTGTTCCCCGAACCCCGGGCGGCGTACGGCCCCGAGGGCGCCCGGCTGGTGCCGACGGTCGAGGTCCCGGTGCCTGCGATCACCGGCCCCGGCGCCTCAACGACCCCTCTGGGAGAGGGGGTTGACACACCCGTGCACTAGGTTGTCCGCCATGACTCACTTCGTACTGGTGGCGGGCGCGTGGCTGGGGGCATGGGCGTGGGACGAGGTGGCGCCCGGACTGCGCGCCGCCGGACGCGACGTCCACGCCCTGACGTTGTCCGGACTCGCCGAGAAGAAGGACGTGCCCGCGGGGCAGGAGACGCACGTCCGGGACATCGTGCGGGAGGTCGAGCGGCTGGATCTGCGGGACGTCGTCCTGGTCGGGCACAGTTACTCGGGCGTCCCCGTCGGGCAGGCGGCCGAGCGGATCGGTGACCGGCTGCGCCGTGTCGTGTACGTCGACTCCAACGTGCCCGCGGACGGCGTGTCGTTCCTCGACGGGTTCGACAGCGACCACATCCGGCGGTCGCTCACCGAGCACGGCGGCGTGTGGCCCACCCTGCCCGCGGCCGCCTACGCGGGCCAGGGCCTCACCGACGAGCAGATCGACCGCATCCGCGCCGACGGCACTCCGCACCCCGGTGCCACGCTCGACGAACCGGCCGCGCTCAAGCGGCCGTTGGGCGACCTGCCGGCGACGTACATCAAGTGCGTGCTCAACGGCACCACACTGCTGCCCGCCGTGGCCGAGGCCCTGGAGGGCGGGCGGTGGGAGCTCGTGGAGCTGAACACCGGGCACTGGCCGATGTTCTCCACGCCGACGGACCTGGTGCGCATTCTGAACGAGGCGGCCACCCGCCGCTGAGGCCCCCGGCTACCCGCCAGTATCGTCGGGCTGCACGCGGACTCAGCGACGAGAGGCGGGACGGCCGGATGGCGAAGCACTGGGCTGATTTCCAGTACGAGATCTATCTGAACGGGACGACGGGTGCCGTGCCCCGCCTCCCCACGGACCTGACCCGGCTGGAGGAGCTGGCCGAACACCGGCTCGGTCCGGGCCCGGTGGGGTATGTGGCGGGAAGCGCGGGCGACGGCAGCACGGCCCGCGCGAACCGGGCCGCGCTCGCCCGGCGCCGGATCGTGCCGCGCATGCTGCGTGACGTGGCCGAGCGCGATCTGTCGTGCGAGGTGCTCGGCCGGGCGCTGCCGGCGCCGCTGGCCCTGGCGCCCGTCGGAGTGCTGTCGATCATGCATCCGGACGCCGAGTCCGCCGCCGCCCGGGCCGCCGCCGCGCAGGGCGTGCCCTACGTCCTCTCCTCGGCGTCGAGCACACCGATGGAGCAGGTCGCGGCGGCGATGGGGGACGCCGAGCGGTGGTTCCAGCTGTACTGGGGCAAGGACCGTGAGGTGACGCGGAGTTTCCTGAGCCGGGCGAAGGCCGCCGGGTTCTCGGTGCTCGTGGTCACCCTGGACACCCCGTTGCTGGCGTGGCGGCCGCGCGACCTGGACCAGGCGTATCTGCCGTTCCTGCACGGGGTGGGCACGGCGAACTACTTCACCGACCCGGCGTTCCAGGCGGGGCTCGCCAAGCCCGTGCACGAGGACCCCAACGCGGCGGTGCTGCACTTCCTCGGCCTGTTCGGGGACGCGGGCCACACCTGGCCGGACCTGGCGTTCCTGCGGGAGCACTGGGACGGTCCGATCGTCCTCAAGGGCATCCTGCACCCGGACGACGCCCGGCTCGCCGCCGACGCCGGGGTGGACGGCGTGGTGGTGTCCAACCACGGCGGCCGGCAGGTGGCCGGTTCGGTCGCCGCGGCCGATGCGCTGCCCCGGGTCGCGGACGCGGTCGGCGACCGGCTGACGGTGCTGTTCGACAGCGGGGTGCGCACCGGCGACGACGCGTTCAAGGCGCTGGCCCTCGGCGCGCGGGCGGTGCTCCTGGGCCGGCCGTACGTCTACGGGCTCGGACTGGACGGACAGGCCGGCGTGGAGCATGTCATCCGGTGCGTGCTGGCGGAGCTGGATCTGACGCTGGCTCTGTCCGGGCACACCGGTCCGGGGACGGTGTCCGGGGCGGACCTGGTCGAGGACCCGTCCTGACCCGTGCCGAGCGCTCCGCGGGGTGCCACGACAGGCCGTCACACGTACCCGGCGCCGTCGTGCCCGGTCGCGCCCAGCCGGCGTAGCCGCACATCAGACGAGGCCCGCGCCCCTTCGGGGCGCCGGACCTCCCGTCCCGGCGATGGAGAGCGAGCCCGGGCTCGCCGTGGCCGCGTCGGTCGTCCAGCGCTGCCCGGCCGAGCCGTCGCGGACCTTGACGACGAGGTCGGCGCCCGCGTTCCCGGCGGTGGTGGCGAGGGCCAGTGTCCGGTCCCAGCGGGGCAGCAACTCGCCCTGCGCGGTGAGGTCGTAGCGCACGTCGTCGCCCCGCCGGTCGCCGGCGTCGGCGCAGGTGCCGAGGATGACCACGCCGGCGTCGGCGTGCGAGTCCAGGCACAGCCCCGCGGCGGCCGCGCTGCGCAGGCGCCCGTCGGGCTCGTACGTCCACTGCTGGGTCGGTGCCGGGGAGCAGACGGCGAGGACCGCGCCCGCACCGGCCTTCGGTGCGCCCTTGATGTCCAGGCACAGGCCGACGGCCGCGTTGCGCAGCCGGGCGGGTCGGCCGGCGGCGGGCAGTGCCGTGGCGCCGGGCGCGGTGGCGGAGGTGTTCGGGGACCGGCCGGCGGCGCTGCCGGGGACGGCGCTGGTGGAGGCGACCGGGTCGGTGCCGTCGCCGCCGGCCGGCCACACGCTGATCGCCAGGACGGTCGCGAGCAACCCCGCCGAGGCCACGCCGACTCCGGTGAGCAGCGTCCGGGACGACCAGGCGGTGCCCTGGATCCGGGCGAGCGGTCCGGGTTCGTCGTCCGCGCGCCGCCGGCTGCCGGGCGGGGCGACGCGGGTGAACAGACCGGGCCTGTCGCGCCTGTCGCCGCCGCGCCGGCGTCCGCCGGAGCGCCGGGAGCCACCGCGGGTGCGGCCGGGACCGGGGCGGCGGCCGGGACGCGAGTCGAGGTAGCGGCGGGCGCCCCAGCCGAGCACGGCCTCGGCGAGCAGCACGCCCAACGCGGCGTCGGCGTGGCCCAGTTGCTCGGCGGCGTGGCGGCAGTAGGAGCAGGCGGACAGGTGCTCCTGCACGTCGGGCAGCAGGGCGCCGGCGCCGCCGCGGCGGATCGGCGCGTCGAGCAGGCGGTTGTAGTAGCGGCATTCCTTGCCGGGCGCGAGTTCCCGGTGGGCGCGTACCAGACCCTCGCGGAATTTCTCGCGCGCCTGTGCCAGCGCGCCCGCCGCGCTCTCGACGTCCATGCCGAGTAGTCCGGCGGGAACGGTTATCGGCTCGGCCTCGACCTCGATGTGCCACAGCAGCGCCTGCTCCGGCCGGGGAAGGGCGTGGAACGAGCGGTCGGAGAGGGCGCGGTTTTCCGGTATCAGGGTCTTGGCGGCGCGCATACCGCGGCCCCCGGCGGGTTTCCCGAGTCCGGGCAGTACGGCGGTGATCCGGTCGGTGCCGGACCAGTTGACGACCGTGTCCCGGACCGCCACGAGCAGCCGCGGACGCAGCGCCTCCGCGGGTTCGCCGAGCGCCAGCCGGCCGAGGACCTGATGGAAGGCGGTGGCGGTGACCATATGGGCGAGCGGCCCGGAAAGGGCCAGGCAGACGACCGCGTAGTCCTGCGCGGGCTGCCAGTGCCGGGCCATCAGCAGGGCGGCGGACCGGGAGGCCTCCGCGTCGGAGCCGGCCCGCAGCGGACCGGCGAGCGACTCGTCGGACTCCCCGGGGTCGCCGCCCGGCGGCGGATAGGGAGGACGAGGGGGGTGGGGGGTTGGCACTGAGCGGATTCCTTTGGTGCGACGTGCGTTGATGCGTACCTCGGCGACGCGCGGGGAAGGAATTGGCCGGTGCTCGGCCGGTGAAGTTCCGCAACTGCTGGAAGAACTTCTGATTTTACCCCCCACACGGTCCTTTCAACCCTTGCACAACTTCCACACGAGCAACAAGGCGCCCGCAGGACATCGGCAGTTTTGAAGGAAAGTCAGAATACGGCCCGCTGTCTGCTCCCCCTGCCTCGGCTTTCGGTATTTCATGCGCCCCGTGTGAAGCACGCGCACACGGCGGCGGCTCCGCGCACGCTTCCGGGGTGTGCGGCCAGGTAGTGGACTGGGGCCGGCCCCTCGGAAAGGCCGCGCAACCGGCCGCCGGCCCCGTTCCTCCTGCCCTCGGCCGGCGGCCCGCCCCGCCCGGCCCGCCCCGCCCGGCCTGCCCCGGCCGGCGGCCCCGGCGGCTTCCCCCGCCGGCCGGGGCGGGACGGGCCCGCGCGGGTCCGCTCAGATCTGCCAGGACCGCAACCGGTCGGCCGCGCCGTACACGTCGGTCTTGCCGGAGATCAGATCGCGGGCGAGGTCGACGAGGGCGCCGTAGGGCGGGTCGATGCCGACGCCGCTGACGAACATGTAGGCCACGGCGGTCGCGCAGGCGAAGCGGGCGTTGGCCGCGGGCAGCGGCTTGAGCAGGGTGAGGGTGTGCAGCAGGGCGGCGGCCCGCCAGGCGGGGTCGGAGTCCACGCCGAGCCGGGGCGGATCCACGCGGTGCCGGGCGACGGCGGCGACCAGCGCGGAGAAGTCGTCGACAGCGGGCTGGTCGGGCAGGACCTCCTCGTGGCGCTGGAGCAGCCAGGGGACGTCGATGTGGATGACGGAGGGCATGCGTCAGGCGGCCTCGTCCTTCGCGGGTGACTCGTCGTCGGGGAAGGCCGCGGCGAACTCCTCGGCGTGCGCGGCGAAGAACTGACGGAAGGCCTCGGCGCCCTCCTGCAGGGCCCGGTGCCGGGCGATGTCGGCGGCGGCGGCCTCGCGCACGAGGGCCTTCATCGACGTACCGCGCTCCTTGGCGATCTGCCGCAGGTCCTCGAGTTCCCGTTCACTGAACTCCACATTGAGAGCTGGCATGCCCCTTACGGTACCGCGCGGGTACTTACCCGTAAATATCACCAGGTCAGACGCCCTTCCCGGCGGTACCCGCGGGGCCCGAGGGCCATGTCCGATTCCCGCCGGTCACGCGGCGCGCGAAGCAGCAGACTCGACAGCGCGGAAGAAGCCGACAGCACGACCACAGGAGCCCTGCCATGAGCACGAGCACCGTTCACACCGTCCACCCGAGCCCGCTGGGCGACCTGCTGCTGACCGGCACGGTCTCGCCGGCCGGCCTGACGCTCGGCTCGCTCGGCATGCCGGGGCAGCGCGGCGCACCCGCCGTAGGCGCCGAGGACCGCGACGACGGGCCTTTCGCCGAGGTGCACCGGCAGCTGGATGCCTACTTCGAGGGCCGCCGGACCCGTTTCGAGCTTCCGCTCGCCGCCACCGGCACCCCGTTCCAGCGGGCCGTGTGGCAGGCCCTCG
Organism: Streptomyces barringtoniae; assembly: GCF_020819595.1. Lineage (GTDB taxonomy): Bacteria > Actinomycetota > Actinomycetes > Streptomycetales > Streptomycetaceae > Streptomyces > Streptomyces barringtoniae. Next base: position 118,208 of record NZ_JAJHNP010000019.1, on the reverse strand, counting down.
AGGACATCCCCCACGGCACGACGACCACGTACGGCGAGCTGGCCGCCCGGCTGGGCGTGCCGCGGGCCGACCTGCGCGCGGTGGGCCGGGCACTCGGCGCCAACCCCCTCCTGCTCGTCCGCCCCTGTCACCGGGTGATCGGCGCGGACGGCTCGATGCGCGGATACGCGGCCGGAGTCGAGCGCAAGCTGTGGCTGCTCACGCACGAGGGCGCGCTGCAGCCGGCCCTGCTGTGAGGGAGGACGTGATGACGCTGACCCCGGCCGAGGCCCGCCGCCGGGTGGCCCGCACGGACTGGGCCGCGCTCGCCGCCGAGCTGGACGAGCACGGCAGCGCGCCCACGGGCCCGTTCCTCTCCCCGGCCGAGTGCGCCGACCTGGCCGCGCTCTACGACAAGCCGGAACTGTTCCGGACGACGGTCGATCTGGCCCGGCACCGGTTCGGCTCCGGGGAGTACCGCTACTTCACCCACGACCTGCCCGCCCCGGTGGCCGCGCTGCGCGCCGCGCTCTGGCCCCGGCTGCTGCCGGTGGCCCGGGACTGGGCGGCCCGCCTGGGACGGCCGGCGCCCTGGCCCGACTCCCTCGAGGAGTGGCTGGAGCGCTGTCATGCCGCGGGCCAGGACCGCTCGGCGCAGATCCTGCTCAGCTACGGTCCGGGCGACTGGAACGCCCTGCACCGGGACGTGTTCGGCGAGCTGGTCTTCCCGCTCCAGGTGGTGGTCGCGCTGGACACGTACGGCACCGACTACACCGGCGGCGAGTTCCTCATGGTCGAACAGCGCCCACGCGCCCAGTCCCGGGGCACGACGAGCATCCTGCGCCGGGGCCACGGCCTGGTCTTCACCACCCGGGACCGCCCCGTCCGCACCCGCCGAGGCTGGTCGGCCGGGGCGATGCGGCACGGGGTGAGCACCGTACGGTCGGGCCGACGGCGCACGCTCGGGCTGGTGTTCCACGACGCGGCGTGAGGGCACGCGGTTTCGTCGGCGGACGGGCCGGTCACTCCGGATGAGCCACGGCGTCCTTCTGCAGTTGCACCGACACCACCAGGCTGAGCTGCGGCTCCGCCTGGCGCAGCGCCTTCAGCGCCGCGATCGAGGCGATGTCCCCGGCGAAGCCGACGGCGGCCAGCCGGGAGCGGACCCAACGAGCCCGCAGCTCTCCCTCGGTGGCGGCGGCGGTGGACTCGACGAGTGCGGCGGCACGCTCCAGGCCCGGGCGCTCCTCGGGCGATGCCTCGGCCAGCGCCCGCCGCAATGCCGCCGCGACCATGTCCGCGTCCCGGATGACGAGCACGACGTTGTGTTTCCTGTTCAGTCCCGCGAGAGCTGCCATGGGATCACCGTGGCCGTCACCGTGCGTGCCCGGCAAGACAATTGAGGATTCTCAGAGGATCACCGGGCTGGGTCCGCCGTCACACGTCCAGCCTGCTGATCCGCACCGCCCCCTTCCCCTGCCCCGGGTAGGCGCTCGTGAGCGTCAGGCGCAGCCGGGAGCCCCGTACCGCGTCGAAGGTGATCACCGTCGGGCTGTCCGACGCGGTGGCCCATTCCGTCTTCGCGCCGGTGACCGGGACGTAGGCACGCCCGTTCCACACCGCCACGTCGGCCTTCGCGGGCAGCGCGTGGGTGGCATCCACCGTGAAGGAGACCGCCACCCGGTCGAAGGTCCGGGTACGCCCGAAGTCGACCGAGACCCAGTCCTCGGCGCGAGCGCCGTTGAACGCGGGCAGCAGCGCGGTGGCCGACTTGACGAAGGCGTTGGACCAGCCGGTGGCGGGGTCGCCGTCGAGCATCGCGGCGGGCAGGGTGTCCGGGCGGCCGGAGTAACTGGCGTCCGCACAAGGGTAGTCCGGGGGCGACGGACGGTCAGGCTGGAAGCCGGCCGCCGGGGTGCCCGCGGTGTCGCGCGCCGGGGTGGTGGGCACGCTCGCCGTGCCGGTGCGCAGGCCGTCCGCCCGCGCGGTGACCGTCAGCGGGCCGGGCTTCGTGCCGGAGCGGACGATGGCGAGGGCCTTGCCGTGGAACGCGGTGCGGGTGCTCGCCTGGTAGCGCTCGGCGCTCTCCTCGCGGCCGTTGTCGACCCCGGCCAGGGAGCCGCCGGTGACGCCGAAGGTGATGAGGTGCCCGGCGTCGGGCACCACCACGCCGTGCGCGTCGACGATCTCGGCGGTGACGAAGACCAGCGAACGGCCGTCGGCGGCGAGCGACGAGCGGTCGGCGGTGAGGCGTACGGCGTGCGCGGCACCGGCCGTGCGGAGTACGTCGGTGGCGACCTCCTTCCCGTCCCGCCGGGCCACGGCCTTCAGCTCGCCCGGCCGGTAGGGCACCTTCCAGGTCAGGTGCAGCTTCCCCGCGCTGCCGTTGGGGCTGGTGTAACTGCCCGGGTAGGGGCCGTCGGTGAAGGTCTTGTCGTCGCCCGTCGCCTCGGTGGTCTCCAGGTAGCCGCGGCCGTCGGTGGTCCGCTTGACGTCGAACTGCCGTACCCCGAGGGACTTTCCGTTGAGGAACAGTTCGACCGACGGCACGTTCGCGTACGCCCAGACCTCGACCGTGTCGCCCTCCTCGTGGTTCCAGGTCATCGGCAGCAGATGGACCATCGGCTCGGTGGTCCACTGGCTCCTGAAGAGGTGGTACATGTCCTTCGGGAACCCGGCCGTGTCGACCGCGCCGAAGAAGGACGCCTTGACCGGGAAGACGTCGTACGGGGTGGGTTCGCCGATGTAGTCGATGCCGGACCACAGGAACTGGCCCGCGAACCACTTGCGGTCCCGGTCCTTCTTGTGGCCGTACTCGCCGCTCATCGTCCAGGAGGCGAGGTTGTTGTCGTAGGAGGAGGTCTCCCGCCGGCCCGGCGTGTGGTTCTCGCCGGTGTTGAGGTGTTCGGGCTCCTGGTACGTCCCCCGGGTCGAGGTCTCCGAGGACGACTCGGACTCGAAGAGGAACAGGTGCGGGTACCGGGCGTGGAGCGCGTCCACCGACTTGGCCGTGTTGTAGTTGAGGCCCAGGCCGTCGAGCTTGGCGAGCATCAGGTCGGCCGCCGAGCCCTGGGCGGGTACGCCGTGGTACTTGTTCGAGCCGATCACGACCGGGCGGGTGTCGTCGGCGGCCTTGATCGCGCCGATGATCCGGTCGGCCATCGCGAGCCCGGCGGTGGAGGTGGAGTCGGGGATCTCGTTGCCGATGGACCACAGGACGACGGCCGGTGAGTTCCGGGCGGCCAGCACCATCTCCGTGGCGTCCTTCTCGCACCACTCGTCGAAGAAGCGGCCGTAGTCGTACTTCGTCTTGCCGGTCTTCCAGCAGTCGAAGGCCTCCACCATCATCACGATCCCGAGCTCCTCGCAGACCTGGATCATCTGCGGTGAGGGCGGGTTGTGGGAGGTGCGGAAGGCGTTGACCCCCATGGACTTCATGATCCGCATCTGTCTGCGGACCGCGTCGACGCTGATCGCCGACCCCAGCGCGCCCTGGTCGTGGTGCAGGTCGACACCCTTGATCTTGGTGTACGTGCCGTTGAGGGAGAAGCCCTCGTCGGGGTCGAAGCGGTAGGTGCGGATGCCGAAGGGTGTGCTGCAGGTGTCGGTGGTGCGGCCCGCGACACGCAGTTCGGTGTGCAGGGTGTAGCGGTGCTGCGGGGTCGCGAAGTCCCACAACAGGGGCTTGCCGACGGTCAGTTCATGGGTCTCGGTGGTCCGGTCGGAGACGGCGGCCGTGGTGGACGCGCGGGCGACCGTGCGGCCGTCGGGGCCGGTGATGCGGGACAGGATCCGGACGTCCGTGCCGGTGCCGGACTCGTTCACCACCGTGGTGGCCACCCGGACCAGGGCGCCGCCAGCGGAGACGTCGGGGGTCGTCACGCAGGTGCCCCAGCGTGCCACGTGCACCGGTTCGGTGACGAGGAGCCGGGCCTCGCGGTAGATGCCGCTGCCGGAGTACCAGCGGCTGCTCGGCAGCTGGTTCTGCACCTTCACCGCGAGCACGTTCGGCGTGCTGCCGTCGGTGTGCACGAGGCCGGTGAGGTCGAGGGCGAAGCCGGTGTAGCCGTACGGGTGGCGGCCGGCTTCCGTGCCGTTGCAGTAGACGTACGAGTCCATGTAGACGCCGTCGAACTCCACCGAGATCCGCTTGCCGGCGCAGGCGGGCGGCAGGGTGAAGGCGAGCCGGTACCAGCCGAGGCCGCCCGGGAGGAAGCCGGTGCCGCCGGTGGTGCCGTGGTCGGTGGTGGGGGTCTGCTCGATGCTCCAGTCGTGCGGGACGGCGACCTCGCGCCAGGCCGAGTCGTCGTAACCGGGATCGGCGGCCCGTGCATAGGCGCCGGTGGGATCGGTGACGCCGCCCGGATCGACCAGGGCGAAGCGCCAGCCGTCCCGCAGGGGCACGGTGTGGCGTCCGCCGGCACCGGCGGACGCCCCGGCGGCGGCCGGCGGCGCCGGGATGCTCAGCAGCGCACCGGCCGCGGGTGTCGCGGTGGCGGCGACCAGAACCGATCGGCGAGTGACCGTCATGCCGACTCTCCCTCATCAGGGCCCAGAAGCACTCACAACTACTCGTTAACAAACAGATTCTGACGGATCGCCACACGCGATCGTCAAGGGTCGGGAGCACCGGGAGAGCCACCACCGGCACATCGGCCGGATTTCCCCCTTGACCGTGTTCGACCGACCGGCCAGGTGGACGGCGGTTGCGGTCCACCGGAGTCCCCGAAGCACTAGGCTGGAACGCGAGAGGTGCCACCTGTTCACTGTGAGTGTGCGCTTGGGAGCGGCGACGATGAGCCGGGTCTATCCGTTCGACGATGCGGCGACGGCCCGGGCTGTCATCGACGACGACGGCACGCTGGTCGAGTGGAACGAGGGCGCCAGGCGCCTGCTCGGCCACCCGGCGGAGTCCGTCCTGGGCCGCCCCGCCGCCCAGCTGCTGGCCGGGCAGGACGCCCCGGCCCCGCCCGTCGGCCCCCGCTGGGAGGGAACACTCGGATTGCGCCACCGGGACGGCCGTACCGTCCCCGTCTGGCTGCTCGCCCACCGCCGTCCGGCGCGCGCCGGACACGGCGGCAACTGGCTCGTGGTCACCCCGCTGGCCGACCCGATACCGCCCGCCGAGGACGACCCGCTCGCCGCCGCGGGCCTGATCCAGTCGCCGTGCGCCGTCGCCGTGTACGACGCCGAACTGCGGCTGCGCCGGATGAACGACGCGATGGCCGATGTCGTCGGTCTGCCGGAGGAGCACGTACGCGGGCTGCGGCTCACGGAGATCGGCGGCAAACCGCAGAGCGAGGACCTGGAGCAGGGCATGCTCCAGGTGCTGACCACCGGCAGCCCGCTGGACGTGCACACGTACATGCGCACCGGCGGCGAGGACCGCGCCCACGCCTGGCTCGCCCGGATCGCCCCGGTCAGGGACGCTCAGGGCCGGGTGCGCGGGGTGTGTCTGGCCAAGCACGACGTCACCGAAAACTACCGGGCCCGCCAGCGGCTGCAGCTGGTGAACGAGGCGAGCGTGCGTATCGGCAGCACGCTGGACGTCACCCGTACGGCACAGGAGCTGGCGGACGTGTGCGTGCCGGCGCTCGCGGACTTCGTCACCGTCGACCTGCTGGATCCGCAGGACTACGGCGGCGAGCCCCCGGCCCGCCCCTCGGCGCCGCTCACCCTGCGCCGGGCCGCCCACCACTCGGTCCTGGACGGCGTGCCGGAGGCGGTGACGCAGGCCGGCTCGACCGAGGAGTACCCGGCCGGCTCTCCCCAGGCGGACTCGCTGACCGCGGGCCACACGATCATCGCCTCGGTGGCGGCGGGCGAGATGCGGTCGTGGCTGACCTGGAGCACCGCGCGGGGCGAGCAGGTGCGCAGGTTCGGCATCCACTCCTCGATGTCGGTGCCCATCCAGGCCCGCGGGCTCACCCTGGGTGTCGCGGTGTTCGCACGGCACCGGTGGGCGGATCCGTTCACCGCGGACGACCGGCTGCTCGCCGAGGAGATCACCACAAGGGCCGCCGTCTGCATCGACAACGCCCGCCGCTACTCCCGTGAGCGCGAGACCGCGCTCGCGCTCCAGCGCAGCCTGCTGCCGCGCACACTGCCCCGCACGGCCGCGCTGGAGGCCTCCTCGCGCTACCTGCCGGCCGCGCGGGCCGGCGTGGGCGGCGACTGGTTCGACGTGATCCCGCTGTCCGGGATGCGGGTCGCGATGGTCGTCGGGGACGTCGTCGGGCACGGCGTCGAGGCCTCGGCCACCATGGGCCGACTACGGACCGCGGTGCGCACCCTCGCCGACATCGACCTCGCCCCCGACGAACTGCTGACCCACCTGGACGACCTGGTGGTCCGGCTGTCGGACGAGTCCGGCGCCGGCGCCGGCCCCGGGGAGGCCGGCAGTCCCGGAGAGGCCGGCGCGACGTGTGTGTACGCCGTCTACGACCCGGTGTCCAGGCGCTGCACGGTGGCCCGCGCCGGGCATCCGGCGCCGGTGGTCCTGCGGCCGGGCGGCGCGCCCCAGGCCCTGGAGGTGCCCGCCGGTCCCCCGCTGGGGCTGGGCGGGCTGCCCTTCGAGGCCACCGAGGTGGAACTGCCCGAGGGCACCGTCCTCGCGCTGTACACGGACGGTCTGGTGTGGTCACGGGAGCGGGACCCGGAGGCGAGCCGGGAGATGCTCTACGAGGCGCTCGGCACGTACGCGGACTCCCTGGACGGGGCGTGCGACCGCGTCCTGCACACCCTGCTGCCGCCGGGGGGCTCCGCGGACGACGTGGCCCTGCTGCTCGCCCGCACCCAGGGCCTGCCCGCCACGCAGGTGGCGACCTGGGACATCCCGGCCGACCCTGCACTGGTCGCGCCCATCCGCAAGCAGGTCGTGGAGCAGCTGGACGCCTGGGGGCTGAGCGAGGCCGCGTTCACGGCGGAGCTGGTGGTGAGCGAGCTGGTCACCAACGCCATCCGGTACGGCTCGCCTCCCATCCGGCTGCGGCTGATCCACGACGCGACCACGCTGATCTGCGAGGTCTCCGACACCAGCCACACCGCCCCGCACCTGCGCCGGGCCAAGTTCTTCGACGAGGGCGGCCGCGGCCTGCTGCTGGTCGCCCAGCTCACCCAGCGCTGGGGCAGCCGGCACACCCCGGAGGGCAAGACGATCTGGGCGGAACTGCCCCTGTTCGAGCAGGACCAGCAGGGCTTCTAGAGCAGCAGGGCTTCCAGGCCAGCAGGGCTTCCAGCGGGAGCGGCGGCGCTCAGGAACCCGCCAGCCACGGACGTACCTGTTTGCGGGCCTCGTGCAGACGGGACTTCAGGGTGCCGAGGGGGATGCCCACGCGCTCGGCGACCTCCGCGTAGTCCAGTTGGCAGATGTCCCGGTAGACCAGCGGCGCGACCAGGTGCGGATGAGTCCGCTCCAACCGCTCCAGCGCCTCCAGCAGGTCCACCCGGGAGCCGGCGATCACGCTGGTGGTGCGCGGGTCGACGGCGTGCGAAGGCTCGATGGCGGCCGGCTGCTCGGCGGCCCGCCGCTTCAGCTCGCGGTACTTCTGCCGGCAGCAGTTGGCGACCACCGTGTACAGCCAGGTGCCGAAGCGGCTGCGGCCCTCGAAGGCCGCGATGTGCCGGGCCACCTGGAGCAGCGCGTCCTGGGCGGCCTCCTCGGCGTCCTCCCGGCACGGCAGGAAGCGCCCGCAGCGGCGCAGGACCTCCGGCCGGATCTCGGTGAGCAGCCGGTCCAGGGCCGCTCCGTCGCCAGCGGCGGCCCGCCGGGCGAGGTCTTCCATCGGCGCCTGGTCCTGCACCGGGGTCCCCCTTCGAGTCGATCTCAGGCCAGGCATGATAGTCGTATGCAATCCCCAGGGCGGATCGGCCGCTACCGCCTCGCACGGCCGCTGGGCACCGGCGCCTTCGCCACGGTCTGGCTCGCCCACGACGACGAGCTCCAGGCCCCGGTCGCGGTGAAGGTCCTCGCCGAGAACTGGTCGCACCGGCTCGACATCAGGGACCGCTTCCTGTCCGAGGCACGGCTGCTGCGCCGGGCCGGCTCCAGCCGGGTGGTGCAGGTCTACGACATCGGTGAACTCCCCGACGGCAGGCCGTACTTCGTGATGGAGTACGCCGACGGCGGCACCCTCGCCGACCTGCTGGAGGGCGGGCCGCTGCCGGTGGGGCACGCGCTGGCGCTGACGGCGGAGGCCGCGCGGGCCGCCGCCGCGCTGCACGAGGCGGGGATCGTGCACCGGGACATCAAGCCGACCAACGTGCTGCTGCACACCGCCCCGGACGGCACCCGGCGGGTGCTGCTGGCCGATCTGGGGCTCGCCAAGAGCCTCGCGCAGGCCTCTGTGCTCACGCTGGCGGCGGGCTCGGCGGGCTATCAGCCGCCCGAGCAGGCCGAGCCCGGCGCGGGCATCGACGAGCGGGCCGACGTCTACAGCCTGGGCGCGGTCGGCTACGAGCTGGTCACCGGGGCCGTGCCGGGCCCGCCGGGTCGGGTCGTACCGCCCCGGCGGCTGCGGCCGGACCTCGGCGAGGACGTGGAGCGGGCGCTGCTGCGCGCGCTGGAGCCGGACCGGGCACGCCGCTGGCCCGGCGCGCAGGTGTTCGCGGACGAGCTCGGCCGGCTGGCGGCGGGGCCGCCCGCGCTCCGGCCCGCCCGGCGGCTGGACGGTGTGCGCGGCCGGCTGAACACGGTCACCCTGTCCCTGACCGCGGTCCTCACCGCGGCGGCGGCCGCGGCCGCGGTGACCCTGGCGATCCAGCACGGCGGCTCCTCGGACCAGGTGCGGGTCGCGGACGCGACCGGGCGGGTGGCCGTCAGGGTGCCGGCGGGCTTCGGCCGCGAACTGCGCGACTCCGGCTGGGACCCGGGCGCGCTGCGCCTCGGCAAGGGCCACGAACCGGGACTGGTGGTGGCCGACGACCTGACCCGGTGGCCCGATCTGGGCAGGGCGGTGGACGGCGTGTTCGTCGGGCTGAGCGAGCACGGCGACGTCACCGCGAAGGTGAAGGCCCTCGCGCACACGGGCTGCAGCTACTCCGGCAGCCGCACCTTCGCCGACGCCGACTGGCGCGGTCTGGTGCGGGCCTGGAGCGGCTGCCCGGACGGCGGCTCGGTCACGGAGACCGCGCTGATCCCGGCCCACGGCGCCGCGCAGCCCCAGGTGTACGTGCAGGTGCGTCAGCGGGGCACCGGGGACGCGACCGAAGGGATAGTCCGTTCGCTGAGCGTGACCTGAGGCCTGCCGAAGGCCACGGCGGGGAAAAGATTCCTGCGTGTGCCGAACTCTTCCGGCGTTGCGCGCATCGGAAGGTGAGGACGGCGCACCCGCGCCTCGAGGCACGCGTTCCGGCGCGTGCCCTGACCCTCCAGGAGTGTTGAGCGACATGGTGTACACCCCCCGGTCCGCGCGGCACGGGGCCCTGCTCGTGGGCACGGTCGCCGTGCTGGGCCTCCTGTCCGCCTGCGGCAACGGCAAGGACGTCCACAGCAACCCGCCCATCACGGCCTCCGGTACGGCCGCGCCGGCGACGGGCACCACGAAGAGCCCGGCGTCGACCACGTCCGCCCGGTCCGGCACGTCCACCGGCGCCGCCCCGTCCTCCCCCTCGAAGGCGGCCCCCTCCGCGAGCGGCGGCAACACGGCCACGCCCGCGGCGAGCACCCGCTGCCACACCTCCGAGCTGCGCGCCTCGGTGGGCCGCAACGACCCGGGCGCCGGCCAGGAGAACTTCCCGGTCGTCCTCACCAACAGGTCCGGCCGGACCTGCACCGTGCACGGCTATCCGGGTGCGGCGTTCATGAGCGCCTCCGGCAGCCAGCTCGGATCGGACCCCAAGCGCGAGTCGGGCACCCCGACGACGATCACCCTCAGGCCCGGGCAGAGCGCCTGGGCGGGGCTGACCTTCTCCAACCCCGGTATCAGCGGTGCCAAGACGGCCACCCCGGCCGCGCTGCTGGTGACACCGCCGGACGAGCGCGACTCGCTGAAGGTCGCGTGGACGGGCGGAGCGGTGCCCGTCTCCGGGAACTCCTCGTCCGTCTTCCTGTCGGTGTTCAGCCCCGGCACGGCCCCCTGACCGGCCCCGACACCCCGAGAACCCCGCTGTCCCACTGCCTGGGCAGCGGGGTTCGTCATGCTCGCGCCACAACTGTCACAGGACGGCAACAGGCGCCGTAGGCCGCGATCTTCTCCACGACTCCCGTCATCGAACCCGTCGACCCACACCGGCGAGCAGGCCCCACCAGGGGCCGTGACAAGGAAATCGGGGACAAGATGAGCGGGATCTCACGCAGGCGGGTGCTGACGGCGGGCGCGGCGGCGGGCGCCCTGGGCACGCTGGCCGCGTGCTCCTCCGGCACCGGCCTCCGGATCGGCGGCCCGGGGGACGGCAAGGGCACGGCCCAGGCCCGGCCGGTCAAGCCGATCGGCGACGGCTCCACCGCCGACACCGGGGCCCAGCCGCACCAGCCGACGCCCGAACGGCTGAAGCCGGGCCAGAAGCCCCCGCAGTTCGTGGTGTTCTCCTGGGACGGCGCGGGCGAGCTGAGCAACCAGCTGTTCTCCCGCTTCCGCAAGGTGGCCGCCGACCACGGCGCCAAGATGACGTTCTTCCTCAGCGGCATCTACACGCTGCCCGAGTCCAAGAAGAACCTGTACCGCCCGCCGCAGCACCCGGTCGGCGCCTCCGACATCGGCTACCTCGCCGACCGGCACATCCACGCCACCCTCCAGCAGGTCCGCGCGGCCTGGCTGGAGGGCCATGAGATCGGCACCCACTTCAACGGGCACTTCTGCGGCGCGACCGGCGTGCGCAACTGGTCCCCCGCCGAGTGGCGCAGCGAGATAGACCAGGCGGTCGACTTCGTGACCAAGTGGAAGACCAACACCGGCTTCACCGACCTGGAGCCGCTCCCCTTCGACTACCGCAAGGAGCTGATCGGCGGGCGCACCCCGTGTCTGGAGGGCCAGTCCAACCTGCTGCCCACGGCGGCCGCGCTCGGCTGGAAGTACGACGCCAGCTCCCCCGGCGGGCTGCAGATCTGGCCGGGCAAGGTGCAGGGCGGGAAGATCTGGGACTTCCCGCTGCAGTCCATACCCTTCCCCGGACACTCCTTCCAGGTGCTGTCGATGGACTACAACATGATGTTCAACCAGTCCGGCGGCAACCCGAACGGCGACCGCGCCCAGTACGACGCCTGGCGCACCCAGGCCCGGGACGCCTATGTCGCCGGCTTCCAGCGGGCGTACACCTCCAATCGGGCGCCCTTCTTCATCGGCAACCACTTCGAGCGCTGGAACGGCGGCATCTACATGGACGCCGTCGAGGAGGCCATCGGGAAGATGGCCGCGTACGGCGACGACGTGCGGTTCGTGTCGTTCAAGCAGCTCGTGCACTGGCTGGAGGCGCAGGACCCGGCGGTGCTGCGGAAGCTGCGCACGCTGGTGCCGGGGCAGGTCCCGGCGGGCGGCTGGGCGGAGTTCCTGGGCGCGGCGGGCAGCCACAGCTCGTAACCCGCCTCTGACTCGGGTACGTGCGCCGGGAGAGGCCGACCGGATGGCGTGTGGTCGCCCGGCTCGTCGAGGGCCCGGGCCCGGGGTGCCGGGTCTGGCGTACGGCGCGTTCGCGGGGCTGCTCGGCCGGGGGTATCCGGACAGGGATCCGGGCGACCGGATGGCGGCACTCGGCGGGAGTTCGGCGGCCGAACTGCTGGACGCGGCCGCAGACCGGCTGGGCCGTCCCTGTGCGCGCGAGGAGCGGTCGGGCCGGGTCGAGCGGCAGGTGGTGGCCGCCGCCGAGGGCGCCGATCTGCTGGTGCCGGCCCGGGACGGCGACCGGTCCCGGCCCGGGCCGAAGTGCCTCGACCCGGCGGTCCGGTTCGCCCTCGGCCACGCGCCCTGCCCGGTGTTGCTGGTGCGGCCCCAACCGGCCCCGGAGCTGGGGACGATCCCGCCGTCACCCCCTTACCGGCCCTGAGTCAGCGGCGGTGAGGCCCGCCGCCGTAGCCCCCGCCGTCCCCGTATCCCCCGCTGCCCCAGCCGCAGTAGTACGGGTGCGCGGAGCAGGGGTCGACCGGGGCGGAGGGCGTGGCCGCCGGGCCCGATCCGGTCGCCGTCGGGGACGGCGTACGGGGGGCGGAGGTGGTCCTGGAGGCCTTGGGAGCGGGCGTCGCGTCGGTCCTCGGGTGGGGACTGGCGACCGGCGACGGGGCGGCGTCGCTGTCCCAGTCGACGTTCTGCATCTGCAGATCCGGCTTGGCGGTGTCGAGGGTCCACCGCTGGGCGGCGCCAGGGGCACGGTCCTTGAGGACGAGGGCGCCGGAGCCGTCGGTTGCGGCCGGGGTGAGGGCCAGGTCCTGGTTCCAGCGGGGTATCAGGGCGCCCTGGAGGGTGAAGTCGTAGCGGATGTTCCGGGCGGCCTCGCCGGTGGCCGAGCAGGGAGCGAGGCGGACCGAGTAGCCGAGGTGGGAATCCAGGCACAGGCCGGGCGCGGCGGAGTTGCGCAGCAGCCCGTCGGGCTCGTACGCCCACTGCTGGCTCAACGTCGTGGAGCAGGGGGCGAGTTCGGTCTCGGCGCCCTCGACGGCCTTCTTGCCGACGACGCCGACGCACAGTCCGGAGGCGAGGTTGTGCAGCCGGCCGTGCAGGGTGCCCTGTCCCGCCCTGTGCCTACCGGCCCAGGAGGCGCCGGGACTCTTGGCGTCCTTGCCCGGCGCCGGGGAGGACGCGTCCTTGCCGGCCGGGGCCGGTCCGTCGCCGGACCCCAGCGCCGACCACAGCACCAGGGGCAGCACGACCAGCCCGCTGACGGTGACGACAGCCAGCGCCACATTCCGCCGCCTCGCCCTGCGCGCACGGGCGGCACGATGGGCCGACCGGCCGGAGGGGGTGGCTTCCCCGGGGCCACCGGACGCACGGGCGCCGGCCGAGCGTCGGGAGAGGCTGGAGCCCACGGCGCCGGCGGGGAAGGCGAAGTCGGCGGAGGGGGAACCGGAGGCGAACACCTCGGCGCCTGCGGACGCGGAGGCGAACACGTCGGCGTCGGACGGGTAGGCGGAGGCGCCGGCGGACGGTGGGCCGGAGGCGAACACGTCGGCGTCCGCGGACGCGGAGGCGAACACGTCGGCGTCGGACGGCTGGACGGAGGCGCCGGCGGACGGGAGGCGGGAGGCAAACTCGCCGGCAGACGGGGGGCGGGACGCGAACGCGTCGGCAGACGAGGGGCGAGAGGCTACGGCGTCGGCATCCGCGAACGCGGCGGCGTCAAAGGAGCGGCCGGCGGAAGCCGAGCCGGTGGTGTCGGAGGCAAACGCGTCGGCCTCGGCGGAACCGGAGGCGAGCACGTCGGCGTCGGACGGGTAGGCAGAGGCGCCGGCGGACTGTGGGCCGGAGGCAAACGCGTCGGCCTCGGCGGAACCGGAGGCGAACACGTCGGCGTCGGCAGCGGGGCCGGTACCGCGGCGAGGCGGGGCTCCTGCAACGCCGCCCCCGCTGGTCGCCCCGGGGAAACGACCCCGACGCCTGCCCCCGGCGGAACCACCCGGAGGCGTGGGCTCGGCGGAGCCGTCCGACCCCATGGACCCGACTGAGCCGCTCCCACCCATGGACTCGGCGGTCCCACCCCGACGCCCACCACCGGCTGAACCACCCCGCCGCTCGGACTCGGCGGAACGGCCACGGCCCGCGGACTCGGCAGAACCACCCCAACCCACGGACTCGGTGGACAGGCCTCGGTCCGCTGGGCCGTCCGAACCGCCCCGACCCGGTGGCTCGGAGGGCAGGAAAGCCTCGCCGGACCGGGGCACGGTGGTTTCGGGGTGTGGGGCCGGTTCGGCCGGATCCTCGGGGCGGCTCGCCCGGGAGTCCATGTAGGCCTGGGCGCCCCAGCCGAGGACCGCTTCGGCGAGGGCGAGGCCGAGTCCCGTGTTGAACGCGGCCAGTTGGTCGGCGGTGCGACTGCAGTGGCCGCACCGGCCCAGATGCTCACGCAGATCCGGGTCGACGTCGACGCCGCCGCGCCGGAACGTCACGTCGAGCATGCGCAGATAGCGCCGGCACTCGTTCTCGGGGGCGAGTTCGCGGTGGACCTGCAGACACTCCTCACGCAGCCGTTCCCGGCCCCGGCGGAGCTCGACGCCGGCGTCCTCCTCGTCCAGGCCGAGCAGGCCCGCCGGTACGGCGAGCGGTTCGGCCTCGACCTCCGTGTGCCACAGCACCGCACGGGAGATCTGCGGCACCCGCTGGAACGCCCGGGACAGCAGTCGTCGGCCCGGCGGCGGCAGCAGCCGGGCGGCGGCACGCTCTCCGGTGGCGCCGGACCGCAGCGCCGGGTGGAGGAGTTCCTGGCGGCCGTCGGAGTCCCACTCGGCCGCGATCCGCCGGACGGCGACCAGCACATGGGGCCGCCAGGCGGCGGTCGGTCCGGCCTGCCGCAGGGATTCCCCGAAGAGCCGGGTGAAGGCGGCGGTGGTGAGCATGCCCGCGGCCCGCGGCCCGTCCGTGCACAACCGAGCGTAGGCGAAGGCCGCTTCCCAGTGCCGGTCGAGCAGTTCACCGACGGGATGGAGCGCGGGCGTCCCGCCCGTCCACCTCTGCAGCTCGGCACTGAGTTGTTCGTCCGACCGGCCTGCCTCATTCACGACTGCATTCCTCCAGACGTGACACGAAAATTGGTCCATACCAAGCAGTATGGAAAGGTGGTGGGGCTGCTCGAACGTCCACCTGAGGAGGCTCTTTTGAAGCGTGGGGGGTGTACGGGGAGCGGCCTGGCGCATACAGCGGAAATGCGATGAGCCTGCGCGCCGACAGCGCACACTTTTGCACAGCCGCACAGGTGCGAACAAGGGATCTCTCGATTATCGACAATCAACTGCGGCGGACCCGCTTATTGACACAAGTTCAGGCGATTCCTTTTCTGCCCATTACCGCCGTTCGCCCGCCCGGTAGGCACCGGGCGGTACTCCGTACCGTTCCCGGAAAACCCGGCTGAAGTGGAAGGGGCTGCTGAATCCGCAGGCCGTCGCCACCCGTTCCACCGTGAGGTCGGTGGCCTCCAGCAGCCGGGCCGCGTGCCGCAGCCGCGCCTCGCGCAGCGCCCGCATCGGGGACCGCCCGGTGCGCAGGGTGAACAGATGGGCGAAACGGGACGGGGACAGCGCGACGCTCCCGGCGAGCGAGCGGACGGTGTGCGGGGCTCCGGGGTCGGCGGCGATCAGTTCCTCGGCCCGGCGCACCCGGGCGTCGGCGTCCGGTGCGGGTGGCAGTGTCCGGGCTCCGTCGGCGGCGAACAGGACCACCTCCTCCAGCGCGCACAGAGCCAGTTCCCGCGCCAGGCTGCCGTGGGCCACGGCCACCGGGTCCGGCTCGCGCGGGGTGTCCTCACGCGGCACGTCCTCGGCCGGTCCGCGGGCGTCGGCGAGCATCCGGGCGAACGCCGCCTCGATCCGGCCGTGCAGGGCGCCGGGGACGGACGTCACGGCGTACAGACCGTCGGACACGGCGTACGGGGCGAGCCAGGTCGTCCAGGACGGGCGGGCCTGGCAGTGCGCCCACCAGAACCGCCAGCTCCCGGCGCCGGGTGCGACGGTGTAGCGGTGGCCGGTGCCCGGCGCGAGCACCACGAGATCCCCGGCGCGTGCGCGGGCCCGCGCGGTGCCCTGGCGAAGCAGTCCGCAGCCGCCCAGGGTGAAGGTGAACAGCCAACTGTCCGATCCTCTGGGCCGGTTGACGCCGTAGCCCGGCCGCTGGTCGTAGCGGCCGGTGACCACGAGCCCGGGCGGTGGGGACGGGTCGGCGGCAGCCGTCACAGGCAGGTCCTCAGCATGCACGGGCATCCTCCCGAGGGGCGCACCGGCCTAGCGTGGCCGGTGGGTGACCATCCGACCACCGGCCTCTCAGGAGCGGGCACATGACAGCCACGGACAACGACGCCATCCTGCCGCAGGCGCAGCGGCAGCGGTTCGAGGAGGACGGGTTCACCGTCGTACGAGGGCTGTTCGGCCCGGACGAGACCGAGCGGCTGTGCGCCGCGTTCGCCGCGTTGCACGCGGCCGGTCCGGTGCCGGGCCGCTTCGAGCCCCGCCCGGCGGACGCCGACCCGCTGCGCCGGTATCCCCGGGTGATGCAGCCGCACGAATTCAGCGCGGTGGCACGTGAGTTCCTGCTGGACGCCCGGTTGCGGGCCGTGCTGGAGGTGTTCTTCGGCGAGGAGGTGCTGGCCGCGCAGAGCATGTTCTACTTCAAGCCGCCGGGTGCGCGCGGGCAGGCGCTGCACCAGGACAACTTCTATCTGCGGGTCGAGCCGGGGACGTGTGTGGCGGCCTGGGTGGCCTGCGAGCCGATCGACCGGGACAACGGCGGTCTCGAGGTCGTCCCGGGCACCCACCGGATGAACCTGTTCTGTCCCGAACTCGCCGACGAAAAGCTGTCGTTCGCCCGTGAGTACGTCCCACCGCCGCCCGGTCTCGTCCCGGTTCCGGTGGATCTGGCACCGGGTGACGTGCTGTTCTTCAACGGCAGCCTGGTGCACGGCTCCGGGCCCAACCGCACGGCCGACCGGTTCCGGCGCTCGTTCATCGGGCACTACGTGGGCCGCTCGGCGGAACGGATCGGGGCGTACTACCGGACGCTCACGATGTCCGGCGAGCGGGTGCCGCTGCCGGAGAGCGAGGGCGCGGGTCCGTGCGGCACGGAGTTCACACCACACGGACCCCACTGATCCGTCAGAACCTCAGTGGCCGCTGATCGCCCGCGGCGTGTAGGGCTGCTGGAGCTCTTCGAGCTCCTTCCCGGTCAGCTCCAGCTCCACGGCGGCCACCGCGTCCTCGATGTGGTGCGGCTTGGCGGCGCCGACGATCGGTGCCGCCACCGTGTCCTGGTGCAGGAGCCAGGCGAGGGCCACCCGGGCGCGGGGCACGCCGCGGTCGCCGGCGATCCGGGTGACGGCCTCGACGATCGAGCGGTCGCTCTCCAGGTACAGGCGGCTGCCGAAGTTGTCGTTCGCGCTGCGCTCGGTGACCGTGCCCCAGTCACGGGTGAGCCGGCCGCGGGCGAGCGGGCTCCACGGCAGCACGCCGACGCCCTGGTCGGCGCAGAGCGGCAGCATCTCCCGCTCCTCCTCCCGGTAGAGCAGGTTGTAGTGGTTCTGCATGGACACGAACTTCGTCCAGCCGTGCCGTTCCGCGGTGTACTGCAGTTTGGAGAACTCCCAGGCGTACATCGAACTCGCCCCGATGTAGCGGACCTTGCCCGCCTTGACCAGGTCGTGCAGCGCCTCCATCGTCTCCTCGACGGGGGTCGCGTGGTCGTAGCGGTGGATCTGGTAGAGGTCGACGTAGTCGGTGCCGAGGCGGCGCAGGCTGTGGTCGATCTCGGCCATGATGTTCTTGCGGGACAGCCCGGCGCCGTTGGGGCCCGGCCGCATCCGGCCGTGCACCTTGGTGGCCAGCACGATCTCGTCGCGGTTCGCGAGGTCGCGCAGCGCCTTGCCGACGATCTCCTCGCTGGTGCCGTCGGAGTAGACGTTCGCGGTGTCGAAGAAGTTGACGCCTGCCTCCAGCGCCTGCCGGATGAGCGGGCGGGACGCCTCCTCGTCGAGGGTCCACTCGTGGACGCCGCGGTCGGGCAGGCCGTAGGTCATGCAGCCCAGACAGATCCGCGAGACGTCCAGGCCCGTCGAACCGAGCTTCACGTACTGCATCGTTGCTGCTCCTGCCTTCGGGACGATGGTCACCCCCGAGCCTACGGCGTGGCCCGGCACCGGCTTGACGATCACGGTGCGCGGGCGATTTGATCCTGCCACGTGCCGCGCCGCCCGGCGTGGGCAGGACGGAGCGGACGTGCCCCCGGACTCGACCCCTGAGGGTGCTTCCCGCGCACCGCGCGAGCGTGCGGGTTCCCCGGGTTCCCGAAGGGCCGCGGGCGCCTTGGCAGCGGCCCTGCTCGTCACCCTCGCGGCGTCGGCCGGCTGCGATGCCGGCACCTACGACGACTCCGGCGGCACCAAGCGGCCGAGCTCGCCGAAGCCCGCCGCGGTACGGCTGCCCCCGCGCCACGCCGGGTTCGACTACCAGATCGGCGGCGCCTATCCCCCGCCGACGGGCGTGCGGATCGTCAGCCGCGACCGCTCCGCCTCCCCCGCGCCGGGCCTGTACAACATCTGCTACGTCAACGCCTTCCAGGCCCAGCCCGAAGAACGTTCCTCCTGGCCCGCCGACCTGCTGCTGCGCGACGCGCACGGCGAGGCCGTCGTCGACGAGGACTGGAACGAGGCCCTGCTCGACATCCGCACCCCCGCCAAGCGGGAGCGGGTGGCCGAGCGGGTGAACGGGTGGATCGACGGCTGCGCGAGGAAGGGCTTCGACGCCGTCGAGCCGGACAACTACGACAGCTACACCCGTTCCCACCGCCTGCTCACCGCGGCCGACGCGACCGCCTTCATGACCCTGCTGTCCCGGCACACGCACGCCCGGCACCTGGCCATCGCGCAGAAGAACACCGCCGGGCTGGCCGGTGTGCGGGAGCGGGCCGGGCTGGACTTCGCGGTGACGGAGGAGTGCGGGCAGTACGACGAGTGCGGGGTGTTCGCCAAGGCGTTCGACGACCGGGTGGTGGACATCGAGTACACCGACGCCGGGCTGCGCTCCGCGCTCGCCCACTGGGGCGACCGGCTGAGCATCGTCCGGCGGGACCGGGACGTGTCCACTCCGGGGAGCAAGGGGTACGTACGGAAAGCGCAGTAGCCGGGCGCCGCATTGGTACCCCCAGGTGACCATCCGGCGTGGGAGCGGCCGATCGTCGTACTGTCGGCTCATCCTCGGCGCAGACGACCGGCATCCGGCCGGTCTCGGCCGCCCCGGAGGAAACGCGGTGCCGACTCGTGCCACCACCCTGAGGATCCTTGCCGGAGCAGCGCTGCTGCCACTGGCCCTCGTCACCCCCGCCTGTGCACAATCCGCCGCCGCACCCGCGCCGGAGGCCCCTGCCACGCTGTGCTCGCTCGCCGGCACGCTGCGCGGTACGCACGGCGAGCAGGCCGATGTGAGCCTGTGCGCGGACACCGGCTCCCCGAGATTCAACATCACGGCCCCGGCCACCTGCCGGATCGGCCGCACCCGGGTCCGCTACGCCTGCCGTACCGAGGGCACCTGGAAGGTCGCCCGGTCCGGCAAGACTCTGGGCACCGGAACGCTGCCCGGTTCGGGCCTGTACCCGGGTCCGGGCACCTACGACGTCAGCGCCACCGTGCGCGTGCGCTCGACGCCGGCGGGTGTCGATCTGAAGGGCACGGTGCAGACCACCGTGGCGCTGACCGCGCCCAAGGCGAAGGCGACGCACACCGTCACCGTCGACAAGACCGTGCTGCGCCGCAACGCCACGACCACCGTGACGTACACGATCCACCGGGACAGTGCCGAGGGCGACGGCAACGCGCGGCTGGGAATGATCGGTCAGGAGGGCACCGGTCTGCGGATCAGCACGGCCGACCAGCGCTGCGTCAACCCGCTGGTGGGACGGTACCCGGGCAAGACCCGGCTGGCGCACTCCCTGGACTGTACGGTGACCGAGCTGCAGCCCGGCCACCCGGAGACGCTGAAGGTCCGCTTCACGGTCGGGGCGAAGTGCTCCACGGTGGTGTCGAAGCTCGGCTACTGGGTGCCGAAGGGCCAGGACATGTTCACCGGGAACATGCTGGCCGGGCCGACGCTGACCTGCCGCTAGAGCAGATCCAGCGCCCGTTCCCAGGCGAAGTCCGGCCGTGCGCCGTCCGGCCGGGCTTCGCCGGTGTACGGGTCGCCGAAGCGGACGCCCATCGCGCGCAGCCGTGCCAGGCTGTCCCGGTAGGCGGGATGGGCGGCCAGCGCGTCGGCGACGCAGGGCAGGACGGCGATCGGTATGCCCAGGCCCGCGGCCTCGCACAGGGTGCCGAGCGCGAGGGTGTCGGCGATGCCGGCGGCCCACTTGTTGACGGTGTTGAAGGTGGCGGGTGCCACCACGACGGCGTCCGGCGGCGGGAAGGGGCGGGGGTCGGCCGGCGTGCGCCAGGCCGATCTGACGGGTCGCCCCGTCTGTGCCCCCACGGCCGCGCTGTCGAAGAAGCCGCCCATGGCGACCAGTGTGGCGATGACGCCGACCTCCCAGTCGCGTTCCTGGGCCGCGCCGATCAGTTTGCTGACGCCCGCGGCGACCCCGGCCGCGCAGACGACGACGTAGAGGAAGCGTTTCCCGGCCTGTTCGGTCATCCGGGAACCCTACTGAAGCGGGAACGACACCCCCCGCTCGGCCTCGGGGCGCGGGCCGTGGATACGGCGGTCCTTCTCCTCGATGCGTACGTCGTTGATGCTGGCCTCGCGCCGGGTCATCAGGCCGTGCTCGTCGAACTCCCACAGTTCGTTGCCGTAGGAACGCCACCACTGGCCGTCGGTGTCCCGGGACTCGTACTGGAAGCGGACGGCGATGCGGTTGCCGTCGAACGCCCACAGGTCCTTGCGCAGCGCGTAGTCCAGCTCGCGCTCCCACTTGGCGGTCAGGAACGCGACGATCCCGGCGCGGCCGGTGACGAAGGTGTCGCGGTTGCGCCAGACGGAGTCCTCGGAGTAGGCGAGCGCCACCTTGTGCGGGTCGCGGGTGTTCCAGGCGTCCTCGGCGGCCTGGACCTTCTGCGCGGCGGTCTCGCGGGTGAACGGCGGCAGGGGCGGGCGGTCCGTCATGGTCTCCTCCTGGGCTCGGACAGCACCGGAGAACGTGCGTTCTCCAGGTGGCTGCTACCGTATGAGAACGCCCGTTCTCCCGTCAAGGAACGCGGCAGGCCAAGGGCATGGAGGAGTGATGGTGTCGCCGATGGACAGCGCGGCCGCCCGGGACAGGGCGCTCGACGCCGCCGAGGAGCTGTTCTACGCCCGCGGTGTGCAGTGCGTGGGGATGGACGAGCTGCGCGGCGCGTCGGGTCTCTCGCTCAAACGCCTCTACCAGCTCTTCCCCGCCAAGGAGCAGCTCGTCGCCGCCTACTTGGCCCGGCGGGACGAGCGCTGGCGCGCACGTCTGGCCGAGTACGTTGCCCGGCAGCAGGACCCGTGGCAGCGGATCCCGGCCGTGTTCGACTGGCTCGAGGGGTGGTTCGGAGAGGACGGCTTCCGCGGCTGCGCCTGGATCAACGCCTACGGCGAGCTGGGCGCCACCTCCGCCCTGGTGGCCGAGCAGGTGCGCGCCCACAAGGAGGCGTTCCGGGACTACCTCGCCTCGCTCGTCGCGGACGCCGGACTGCCCTCCCCGCTCACCGGACCCCTGTTCCTGCTCGCCGAGGGAGCGATGGTGACCGCCGGCATCACCGGGACCACCCAGCCGGCCGCCGAAGCCCGCACGGCCGCACGGACCCTACTGACAGCCACCACCCCGAACCGACCCACCCAACCGTCCCAGGACAGCCCGACCGCCCCCACAAAGAGGCGCTCCGAGGCCACCTCCAGGACAGCCTGACCGCCCCACAAAGAGGCGCTCCGGGGCCACCTCTAGGAGAGCTTGATCGCGCCCACCGGGCAGGCGCGGGCCGCCTCCCGGACCATCGGGTCGCCCGCGCCGTCCTCACGGCCGGGCAGCAGGGTGCTGTATCCGTCGTCGTCCTGGGTGAAGACGTTCGGTGCCGCCAGCGCGCACTGACCCGCGCCGATGCAGACGTCCTTGTCGATTTCGATGTGCATGAGCAGAGCCTCTTACCAGGTCACGGGGAGTTCCAGCATCCCCTGGATCGTGTCGCCTCGCTTGAAGGGGATCTCCTCGGCCGGGACGGCCAGGCGCAGCCCCGGCAGCCGGGCCAGCAGGCTTTCCAGGGCGATCTCCAGCTCCGCGCGGGCCAGGTTCTGCCCCAGACACTGGTGGATCCCGAAGCCGAACGCCACGTGGTGGCGGACGGGGCGGTGGAAGTCCAGGGCGTCGGGGGCGGCGTAGAGGGCCGGATCGCGGTTGATCACCGAGGTCGAGAAGAGCACGCCCTCACCGGCCCGGATCGTGGTGCCGGCGATCTCGATGTCCTCCAGCGCCACCCGCGCCAGTCCCTCCGCGATGGACAGCATCCGCATCAGCTCCTCCACGGCGGCGGGCAGCAGCGCCGGGTCGGCGCGCAACTCGGCCAGCCGGTCGGGGTGCTGGAGCAGGGTGAAGGTGCCGAGGGAGATCATGTTGGCGGTCGTCTCATGCCCCGCGACCAGCATGATGACGGCCAGCGACACGAGTTCGGCGCGGTCCAGCGTGCCCTCGCGCAGCTGCTGGTGGACGAGGTCGTCGAGGATGCCGTCGCCGGGCTCCGCCTGCTTCGCCTTGTCGTCGATCAGGGCGCCGAGGTACTCCTCCAGACGTGTGCGGGCCTCCATGGAGTCGGCCGCCCGCGGGCCGCGCAGCAGCCTGCGGGACTGCTCCTCGAAGAACTCGTGGTCGGCGTACGGCACCCCGAGCAGGCCGCAGATCACCATCGACGGCACGGGCAGGGCGAAGGCGGAGACCAGATCGGCGGGCGGCCCCTGCGCGATCATCGCGTCCAGCAGCCCGTCCACGGTCCGCTGGATCCACGGCCGCAGCTCGGTCGCGCGTTTGACGGTGAACGACGGGATCATCATCCGCCGCTGGCGCTGGTGCTCGGGATCGTCCATCCCGAGCAGGGCCACCCGGCGGTCGCGGACGCCCACGAAGCGCTCCGCGGGGATGGGAAAGCCGGGACGGCGGCGGTCGCTGGACAGGCGGGGGTCGGCGAGCAGGGCGCGGGCAGTGGCGTGGGCGGTGACCAGCCAGACCTCGCGGCCGTCGAAGAGGGTGACGCGGGACAGGGCTCGCCCGTCACGCAGCGGCTCGTATCCGGTGGGCGGGTGGTAGGGGCAGGTGCGGTCCTGCGGGAAGGCGACGGGGGCGGCCGGAGTCGCCGGGCCGGTGGGGTCCGTCAGTTCCGTCATGGAAGACCTCGCAGACGAAGAGGTGCGTCGTGCCGATCTTCATTAGATGCCCCGGGCATCTATGGGTCGACCGGAAGTTCGGCCAGTTCGGCGATGTGGGTGATCTGGCCGAAGACGAGCGGTCGGAGGGATGGATTCCGGCCGGGGTGCGGCACGTGTCCGCGGCGAGACCGTCCTCGTACCCATGGTTCCGCAGGCCGGAGCGCCCCGCACGGTCAGGTGCAGGGCGCAGGGCGCGGCGGGCCGCACGGGCACGGGCGGCCGGGCGGGCCGTCTGCCGGATGCCACCTCGCCCTGGCCGCCTCCCGCGCAGCAGTCGGCGGTCGTCGCCCCGTCGGCCCAAGCGGACCGCGGTACGGATGATTTGCGGGGCCCGGGGTGTTGAATGCCGGTGGCAGACAGCTGTTGGACCGACGAAGGGGACGGATCCCATGCCTCTTGAGGGCGAGTACGAACCCAGCCCGACGCAGTGGGTGCGCGAGCAGGTCGAGCTGTACGAGAGCTCCGGTGGGACGAAGGGCACCACGCTGATGGACACGGGGATGCCGGTCATCGTGCTGACCAGCCGGGGTGCGAAGAGCGGGAAGATCCGCAAGACGCCGTTGATGCGGGTGGAGCACGAGGGGCGGTACGCGGTGGTCGCCTCGCAGGGCGGCGCACCCAAGCACCCGGTGTGGTACTTCAACATCACCTCCGATCCGCACGTCGAGCTGCAGGACGGGCCGGTCAAGCGGGACATGAGGGCCCGTGAGGTCACCGGTGAGGAGAAGGCCCGGTGGTGGGAGCGGGCCGTCGCCGCGTACCCGCCGTACGCCGACTACCAGAAGAAGACGTCGCGGGAGATCCCCGTCTTCGTGCTGGAGCCCTTCGACGAGAGCTGATTCGCGCCGGGTACCGTCGGATTCGGGAAAATCCGCGCCGCAAAGGTGTGAAGCCGTCTCGGGACGGGCACCCGTGCGTCAGGCCCCGCCGCGTTCCCCCGTCGCGGCGGGGCTCTCTCGTGCTTCGCCCGCCGGCCGGTCGGTCACGTCCAGGAAGATCTGGTCGGCCTCGGGACACATCCGGGCCAGGGACCGCTTGATGCGTACGGCGACCTCCTCCACCCGCTCGCTGTCCAGCCCCGGCACCAGGTCGATGCGGGCGGCCACCAAGGTGGAGTCGAGGCCCATCTTCATCGTGAACAGCGCCTCGACGCTGTCGATCTCCGGCTGCGCCCGCAGCAGCGAGCGGATCCGGCCGCTCAGCTCCGGGTCGGCGGCCTCGCCGATGAGCCGGTCGCGGGCCTCGCGGCCGAGCCGGTAGGCGACGTACACCAGCAGGACGCCGATCGCCAGCGAGGCTGAGGCCTCCCAGGCGACCTGTCCGGTCACCATGTGCAGGCCCATCCCGGCGAGGGCGAGCGTCACGCCGAGCACCGCCGTGCCGTCCTCGGCGACCACCGTGCGCAGCGCCGGGTCGCTCAGCCCGCCCGGCCCGCCGCCCTGCCGGCGCACCTGGTGCAGGGCCCGCAGCAGCGAGGCGCCCTCGGCGACCAGGGCCACGCCCAGCACGACCAGACCCGCCACATAGCCGCTGAACTTCTCCTCGGTGCCCTGACGCAGCGCCTCGGCGCCCTGGAAGAAGGAGAAGCAGCCGCCCATGACGAAGATGCCGACCGCGGCGAGCAGGGACCAGAAGAAGCGTTCCTTGCCGTAGCCGAAGGGGTGCCGCCGGTCCGCGGGACGGCGGCTGCGGCGCAGCGCGGCCAGCAGGAAAACCTCGTTGAAGCTGTCGGCGACGGAGTGCGCGGCCTCGGACAACAGCGCGGGCGAGCCGGCGAGGACACCGCCGACGGCCTTGGCCACGGCGATCACCAGGTTGGCGGCGAGCGCCACCAGCACGGTGACCTTGGTGTGCCGGTCGGCCCTGGCGTCCGTGCCGGGCGTCCCACGGCCCTGCTCACCGCTGCGCTTGCCCTCGGATGATGTCCCGCTCACTCAACGCCGACTGCCCCCGAGCGGGCCGGTCACACCGTGCGGACGGCGGAAAACGGGGAACGCGTGTGCCGGGGACCACCGGGCGGCGAGGAGGAGACATGGACGGCGGCGACGGCAACCGCGCCTACGGCCACCAGACGTTCACCCGGTCCGGGAGCCACTTCACGGACCGGATCACCGCCGACGGCCGGGACGGCCGGCCGGTGCAGGAGGGCCGTTACCGGCTGGTGGTCTCGCGCGCCTGTCCGTGGGCGAGCCGGGCGGTGATCTCGCGTCGGCTGCTGGGCCTGGAGGGCGGGCTGTCGACGGCGGTCGCGGATCCGGTCCAGGACGACCGCAGCTGGCCGTTCACCCTGGACCCGGGCGGCCGGGACCCGGTGCTCGGCATCCGGTTCCTGAGCGAGGCCTACGACCGGCGCGAGGCCGGGCATCCGGGCGGGGTCAGCGTGCCCGCGGTCGTGGACGTGCCCAGCGGACGGCTGGTCACCAACGACCACCAGCGGCTCACCCTCGACCCGGCGACCGAGTGGACGGCCCTGCACCGCACCGGCGCACCCGACCTGTACCCGGCCGGCCGGCGCGCGGAGATCGACCGGGTGATGGCCGAGGTGTACGAGGACGTGAACAACGGCGTGTACCGGGCGGGGTTCGCCACGCGCCGGAAGGAGTACGAGGAGGCGTGCGCGGGCGTCTTCCGGCGGCTGGAACTGATCGCCGGCCGGCTGGCCGGGCGGCGGTATCTGGTCGGCGACACCCTCACGGAAGCAGACATCCGGCTGTTCACGACGCTGGTCCGATTCGACGCCGTCTACCACGGCCACTTCAAGTGCAACCGCTGGGAGCTGACGGAGAACCCCGTGCTGTGGGTGTACGCCCGGGATCTGTTCCAGACGCCCGGGTCCGGTGACACCGTCGACTTCGACCACATCAAGCGGCACTGCTACCAGGTGCACACCGGCATCAACCCCACCGGCATCGTCCCGCTCGGTCCCGATCTCTCCGGCTGGTCGGCTCCGCACCACCGCGAGGAGCTGGGCGGACGGCCGTTCGGGGACGGTACGCCACCGGGTCCGGTGCCCCCCGGCGAACGGGTGGCCCCCGAGGGACGGCCCGCATGAGGGCCGTCCGACGAGGAAGAGGTGACACATGGGCAGGACAAAGAAGAAGAAGCTCCCCTTCGTCTACCAGCCGATCGGTTTCGCGCTCAGCTGGGCGAGCGGTGCGCTGGCCGGTATCGCCTTCCGGAAGGCCTGGATGGCGCTCCGGCACGAGGAGGACGCGCCGGACGCGCTGGACCAGGACCGGGGATGGGGGGAGATCCTGTTGGCCGCGGCGGTGCAGGGGGCGATCTTCGCCGTGGTGCGCAGTGCGGTGAACCGTACCGGCGCGAAGGCCATTGCCCGGTCCACCGGCGTGTGGCCGGTGGCTGACAGGCCGGCGCCGTAGGGATGCGGGCCGTACCTGGCCGCGGATGCGTCGTGCCCCTTCGGGGCGCCTCAGCCGGTGGTGACGGGAAGCCACTCCCCGTCGCGCATCAGCTCCCGGCCCCGTAGTTCGTTCTCCTCGCGCCACGCCTGCACGCGGTGTGGGAGGACCCTGAAGTACAGGTAGCGGTTGGAGAGTTGGCGGGGGTCGAAGCCCGTCTTGCCGGCGAAGACCTCGGCGTCCTCCTCGGGGAGGTCCTCCGGGGTGACCGACTGGACGGTGCCCTCGATCACGACGACGTCCCGGGTCGGGCCGAGGCCGAGGCGGGCCCGGCCGGTGGACACGAGGTTGCGGCCGGTGGGGCTCTCGGCCGGGGTGGCGATCAGCAGGGTGGCGCCGTCCCACACGAAGGACAGCGGCACGAGGTAGGGGGCGGCGCCGTCGGGGCCGGCGGTGGCGACCCACACGTCGACGTCGTTCTCCAGCCGGTGGAGGGTGTCCTTCTTGCGCTCTGCGGCGGTGCGGGCGGGCGGTGGGGTCATGGCGTTCGGCCTCCTCGGGATCCGGATCCCGTCCAGTGTGGCCGTCGGCCCCCTGTCCCCGCACGAAGGTGATCAAGGCGTGTCCGGGCGGCCGTCAGGAGGAGCTCCAGGGCGGCCGGGTAGGAGCTGGAGCGCATGGTGGCGACGAGATGGGGGGCCGTGGCCGCGATGTGCGGGTGGGTCTCGGCGGGCAACCGGCCGTAGGTGCTCCGCCACACCTCCGCCTCGGCCTCGCGCGCGGCCCGGGGCAGGGCGCTGCCGGCGGAGTCCAGGGCGCCGAAGGCGAGGGCCTGGTCGACGAACGCGTGGTAGATCCGCACCGCCTCCTGGTCCGGGAACCCGGCCGGCCGCAGGACGCCGAGGATGCTCTCCACGGCCTGGATCTCATGGGCGCGCCCGGTGACACGGTGGGCGCTGAGCATCGCCGCCCGGGGGTGCGCGAGCGCCCCGGCGTGCATGCGCAGGCCCAGGTCGCGCAGGTCGGCGGCCCAGTCGCCGGTCGGCCGCCAGGTCCGCAGGGTACGGCCGATCAGCTCGTCGGCGATGGCCAGCATCAGGTCGTCGGTGTGCCGGAAGTACCGGTAGAGGGAGCTGGGGTCGGCGCCGAGGGCCCGGCCGAGGCGGCGCACGGAGAGCGCGTCGGCGCCGTGCTCCTCGATCAGCCGGAGGGCGGTCTCCACGATCAGTTCCTCGGACAGCATCACGCCCTGTTTGGTGGGGCGGCGACGCTGCCGGGCGGCGGCCGGGACGACTCGGTCGGTCATGGGGCCTCCCTCGGGGTGTGCCCGGCACCTTATGACAACACCGTTGACCTGTGAAGTGCCCCGGCAGTTTCATGTCCGGTCACCGGGGCCGTCCGGGGCCCCGCGGTGCGAGCGGAGAACCGGCCATGAGCGAGACACCCTTGGGAGTGGATCCCCCCGCGCGGCCCGAGCTGCGCAGGTCCCTGAGCGTGGTGGACGGCGTCGCCGTCGCCGCCTCCAGTACGGCCGCCACGACCAGCATCGGCATCGGGCTGGGGGTGACCGCGGGCGTGGTCGGCCCGCATCTGCCGGCCATCATGCTGCTGGCGTTCCTGCCCGTCCTCGGCATCGCCGGGGCCTACTCGCGGCTGAACCGGGTGGAGCCGAACGCGGGCAACGGCTATGTGTGGGTGGGCCGTTCGCTCAGCCCCTGGCTCGGTTTCATGGTCGGCTGGGTGAACTTCGTGGCGAGCGTGGCCTTCCTCGCCTACACCACGGCGGTCACGGGTTCGGCGCTGCTGCAGCTGGCCGGGGAGGCCGGCGTGCACCGGATCGGCTCGCTCGGTCTCGATCCCGGCTCGACCGCGCAGACGACGGCGGTGGGGATCGTCGCCCTGGTGGCCGTCACCCTGACCGCCGTGACCGGTGTCCGCACGGCGGCCCGGCTGCAGACCGGGCTGCTGGTCTTCGAGTACGTGGTCCTGCTCGGGTTCTGCGGCTACGGCATCGTCACCGGACCGCACTCGTTCAGCCTGTCCTGGTTCGACCCGTTCGCCATCCCCTCGGCGACCGCGCTGGCGCAGGGCCTGCTGCTGTCCGTGTTCTGCTACTGGGGTTTCGAGGCGGCGTTCACCGTGAACGAGGAGGTGCGGGACCCGGCGGACGCCTCCCGGGCCGGGACCATCACCCTGGTCACGATGCTCGGGCTGTTCCTGCTCGGCTCGGTCGCCTTCCAAAGGGTTCTCTCCCAGGGCGAGTTGGCCGGTCACGGCGCGCAGGGGCTCGCGTACTTCGGGGACCGGCTGGCCGACCGGCCGCTGGCCGCGCTGCCGCTCGTCGCGCTGATGTTCTCGGCGGTGGCCTCGCTGCAGGCCGGGGTCATCCCGACGGCGCGCGGGATGTTCGCGATGAGCCGGGACCGTACCCTCGGACCGGTGTGGTCCAGGGTCAGTGCCCGGTACGGGACCCCGGCGGCCGGGACGCTGCTGATCGGGGCGCTGGCCGTCGTCGTGGCGGCGGGCGCGCTGGTGATCCCGCGCCTCGCCGACATGATCGACGCGATCGTGAACGCCGTCGGCATCGTCGTCGCCCTGTCCTACGCGCTCACCGCGCTCGCGGCCGCCGTACGTTTCCGCTCCCTGCTGCGGGAGGACTGGCGCCAGGGCGTCCGGGCGGTGCTGCTGCCCACGCTCAGCGCGCTGGCCCTGCTGGGCCTCGGCGGCTATCTCGGCTGGTCCTTCTACACCTCCGCCGACCACCTCGAACTCCGCGCGGACAACGGCTGGTTCCTGCTGCTGATGCCGGTCGCGATGATCGTGTCCGGGTTCGCGGTGGCCGCGTGGGCCAAGTGGGGGCGCAGGTCGCCGTACTTCCGCACCGGGGCGGGCACCGACGCCGACTCCCCCGCGCTGCTCACCACCTCCAACTGATTGACCAGGAAAGGCATCATGCACCCTGACCTCCTCTTCACCGGCGGCCCCGTCCTCACTCCGGACGGCCGTACGGCGACCGCCGTGGCCGTCACCGGGGACCGGATCACCGCCGTCGGGCACGACGAGCTGCGCGACCTCGCCGGGCCGCGCACGGACGTGGTCGACCTGGCCGGACGGCTGCTGCTGCCCGGCTTCCAGGACGCGCACGTCCATCCGGTGCCGGCGGGCCTGGAACTGGCACAGTGCGATCTGTCGGACACGACGACGGCCGAGGAGACCGTGGCCGCCGTACGGGCGTACGCCGAGGCCCATCCGGAGCGGGAGTGGATCCTGGGCGGCGGCTGGTCGATGGAGGCGTTCGCGGGCGGCACGCCGACGAAGGAGCTGCTGGACGCGGTGGTACCGGACCGGCCGGTGTATCTGCCCAACCGGGACCACCACGGGGCCTGGGTCAACAGCCGGGCCCTGGAGCTGGCGGGCATCGGCCGGGACACGCCCGACCCGGCCGACGGGCGGATCGAGCGGGACGCCGCCGGAGAGCCGGGCGGCACGCTCCAGGAGGGCGCGATGCAGCTGGTCGGCCGGCTCACCCCGCCCGCCACACCGGCCGACCGGCTGGCCGCGCTGCTGCACGCCCAGCGGCATCTGCACGCGCTCGGCATCACGGCCTGGCAGGACGCGCTGGTCGGTGACTTCCTCGGCATGGACGACCCGGCCGAGGCGTATCGCACGGCGGCGCGGGACGGCTCGCTCACCGCCCGGGTGCGGGGCGCGCTGTGGTGGGACCGGGAACGCGGGGCCGAGCAGATCCCCGAACTGGTGGAGAAGCGGGCCGCGTTGAGCCACGGGCGGTTCCGGGCGGGCACGGTGAAGCTGATGCTGGACGGGGTCGCCGAGAACGGTACGGCCGCGTTGCTCGACCCCTATCTGGACCGGTGCGGGTGCGCGACCGCCAACCGCGGCAAGAGCTTCGTCGACCCGCAACAACTACCCAAGTACGTCACCGAGTTGGACGCCCTCGGCTTCCAGTGCCACTTCCACGCCCTGGGCGACCGGGCCGTACGCGACGCGCTGGACGCCGTCGAGGCGGCCCGCGCCGCGAACGGGCCGGGCGACACCCGGCCGCATCTCGCGCACCTCCAGGTCGTGCACCCCGACGACGTGCCCCGCTTCGCCCGGCTCGGCGCCACCGCCAACATCCAGCCGCTGTGGGCCGCGCACGAGCCGCAGATGGACGAGCTGACGATCCCCTTCCTCGGCGCGGAGAGGGCCGCGTGGCAGTATCCGTTCGGCGCGCTGCTGCGGTCCGGGGCACGGCTCGCGGCGGGCAGCGACTGGCCGGTGAGCAGCCCCGATCCGCTCCAGGGCGTCCATGTCGCGGTCAACCGGGTCGAGCCGGGAGGCAGCGGCCCGGTGTTCCTGCCGCACGAGCGGCTCGGCCTCGCGGACGCGCTGACGGCGTACACGGCCGGGTCCGCGTACGTGAACCACCTGGACGACACCGGCCGGGTGGCCGTCGGCGCGCTCGCCGATCTGGTCGTGCTGGACCGCGATCCGTTCGCCGGGCCTCCGGAGGCGATCGCGGAGACGGCGGTGGCGCTCACCTACGTGGGGGGTGAGCGGGTGTACGCCGCCGAGTGAGGGCCGTGCGCAGCCGATCCGGGTTCCCCGCAGTCGGCCGGAACGGTTCAGCGGGCCTGCTGGAACGTCCGCCGGTACGCCTGCGGGGACACCCCGATCGCGGCGTGCAGGTGCTGGCGCAGCGAGGCGCCGGTGGCGAAGCCGACCTCGGCGGCGATCCGGTCCACCGGCAGGTCGCTGGACTCCAGCAGATGCCGGGCACGGGCGACGCGCTGCTGGATCAGCCAGCGGCCGGGGCTGAGGCCGACCTCGTCGTTGAAGCGGCGGGCGAAGGTGCGCAGGCTCATCCGGGCGTGGCCGGCGAGGTCGGACAGGGTCAGCGGCTCGTCCAGGCGCTCCAGGGCCCAGGCACGGGTCGCGGCCGTGCTCGCCGCGCCGCTGACGGGGACCGGCTGCTCGATGTACTGGGCCTGGCCGCCGTCCCGGAACGGCGGGACGACACAGCGGCGGGCGACGGAGTTGGCCAGCTCGCTGCCGTGGTCGGTGCGGACGATGTGCAGGCAGATGTCCACGCCGGAGGCGGCTCCGGCGGAGGTGAGGATGCGTCCGTCGGCGACGAAGAGGACGTCCGGGTCGAGGTCCACCCTCGGGAAGCGGCGGCGGAACACGTCGGCCACCTGCCAGTGGGTGGTGGCCCGGCGGCCGTCGAGCAGGCCGGCCTCGGCGAGCACGAACGCGGCCGTGCAGATCGAGACGATCCTGGCGTCCGGGCGGATGCGGGCGAGGGCCGCGGCGACCTCGTCCGGCAGCCCGGCGGGGATGTGGGCGGGCGGCATCGAGGTGACCACCACGGTGTCCGCCGTCCGGAGGATCTCCGGGCCGTGCTCGACACCGATCGTGAAGTCGGCGTTGGTGCGCACCGGACGGCCGTCGACCGTGCAGGTCAGCACCTCGTAGCGGCCGTCGGCGGCGCCGAAGATGCGGCTGGGGATGCCCAGCTCGAAGGGGTAGACGCCGTCGAGGGCGAGGACGACCACCCGCTCGGGACTCCGTTTGCCATGCATGGCACGATCTTATCGAAGGTTGGCATTCATGCCATTTCCCGGAAGGGCTGCTCCGGGCAGGCTGGGTGACCATGAGCGATGTGAACACGATGCGAGCCATCGGCCAGGACGTCCTCGGCGGTCCCGAGGTCCTGAAGGAAGTACGGGTGCAGCGGCCGAAGCCGGGCCCCAACCAGGTGCTGGTCCGGGTCCGGGCGGCCGGGGTCAACCCCACCGACTGGAAGCACCGGGCCACCGGCGGCTTCCTGGGCGAGCCGCCGTTCGTCCTCGGCTGGGACGTCTCCGGCGAGGTCGTCGAGACCGGGATCGGCGTGGCCGCCTTCGAGCCCGGCGACGAGGTCTTCGGCATGCTGCCCTACCCGTACGGCCACGGCTCGCACGCCGAGTATGTGATCGCCCCGGTGCGCGCCCTGGCGCACAAGCCGGCCTCGATCGACCACACCCAGGCGGGCGCGCTGCCGCTGGTGTCCCTGACCGCCTGGCAGGCGCTGACCGAGCACGCGGACGTACGGCCCGGACAGCGGGTGCTGATCCACGCGGCGGCCGGCGGGGTCGGGCATGTGGCGGTGCAGATCGCCAAGGCGCGCGGTGCGTACGTGATCGGCACGGCCAGCGCGGGCAAGCACGACTTCCTGCGGGAGATCGGCGTGGACGAGCCCGTCGACTACCGGACGACCGACGTCACCGAGGCGGTGCGGGACGTCGACGTGGTCCTGGACACGCTCGGCGGGGACACCTCCGTGGAGTCGCTGAAGGTGCTGCGGCCGGGCGGTGTCGTGGTGTCGATCCTGCCGGTGGGCTCGGCGGAGTTCCACGACGAGGCCGAGCGGCGCGGTGTGCGGGCCGTGCGCATGCTGGTGGACGCCGACCGGGCCGGGATGCAGAAGGTCGCGGAGCTGGCGGAGTCCGGGAAGCTGAGGGCGACGATCGCCGGGACGTTCCCGCTGGCCGAGGCGGCGAAGGCGCACGAAGTGGGCGACACCGGGCGGACCGCGGGGAAGCTGGTCCTTCTGGTCGACTGAGCGGCAACACCCGTTCGTCCGAGCACGGTTACCGGGCGATACGCCTCAAACTCGAAGACATATGTCAACCGAACATGCTCAAATTCCTTCCATCGAGGGTAACTTGACGATCGGGAGACCGACGTCCGGGAGCGGGTGGGAGGTGATGCCGTCGTGCGAGACGAGCCTGCACCACTCACCCGTCACCTCCGTGTGTACGAGCACCGGGAGCACACGGTGCTGGAGTTGCGGGGCGAGATCGACCTGGTCTCGGCGACGGAGCTCGGCCCGTCGCTGGACCGGGTCACCGGCCGGCCCGGGGCACGGATCGTCATCGACCTGCGGTCGGTGGAGTTCTTCGACTGCTCCGGGCTGCGGCTGCTGTACCGGGCCCGCGCGAGGGTGCTGGACGGCGGCGGCCAGCTGCACCTGGTGTGCACGCACCCGCTGACCCTGCGCGTCTTCCGGGTCACCGGTCTGTCCCGGCTGCTGCCGCCGCACCCGACGCTGGACGCGGCCCTGGCTACGACTGCTCGAACAGGGCGCTGACCGATTCACCGTTGTGGATGCGCCGTACCGCCTCGGCGAGTGCCGGGGCGATGGTGAGCACCCGCAGCTTGTCGGTGTGCTCCTCCTCCATGGGGACCGGCACGGTGTTGGTGCAGACGATCTCCAGCACGTCCGGCTGCTCGCTCAGCCGCTTCAGCGCACCCGCCGCGAACAGCCCGTGCGTGCACGCCACCCGGACCGTCCGCGCACCCAACTCCCGCAGCCGGACCAGCAGTTCCAGCACCGTGCTGCCCTTGGCGATCTCGTCGTCCAGCACGATGACGTCCCGGCCGGTGACATCGCCGATGACGGAGCTGATGCTCACCCGGTCGTCCGCGAACCGCTGTTTGGCGCCGGCCGCCACCGGCGCCCCGATCAGCCGGGCGAAGGCGGCGGCCTCCTTGGCGTTGCCCAGGTCCGGCGACACGACCGTGGTGTGGGTCAGGTCGTACCGCCTGAAGTGCGCGGCGAGTTCGCGCAGCGCGTTCAGATGGTCCACCGGCACCGAGAAGAAGCCGTGCACCTGCGGGGAGTGCAGGGTCATGGCGAGCACCCGGCTCGCACCCGCCGCCACGAGCAGATCGGCGACCAGCCGGCCGCCGATGGAGATGCGCGGCGCGTCCTTCTTGTCGGAGCGGGCGTAGGAGTAGTGCGGCATGACGACGGTGATCCGGCCGGCGGAGGCGCCCCGGGCGGCGTCGCACATCAGCAGCAGCTCCACCAGGTGCTCCTGCACCGGCCGGACCAGCGGCTGGATCAGGAAGACGTCCCGCTCCCGGCAGTTGGCCCGGAGCTGGACCCCC
This sequence comes from Streptomyces barringtoniae, assembly GCF_020819595.1. Taxonomy (GTDB): domain Bacteria; phylum Actinomycetota; class Actinomycetes; order Streptomycetales; family Streptomycetaceae; genus Streptomyces; species Streptomyces barringtoniae. The sequence goes on along the minus strand of NZ_JAJHNP010000019.1, from coordinate 83,954 downwards.
AGACAGTCGTTGGCGAACCGGCTTATCCGGGTGGGGCTGAGCGGCACCCCGAGGTGCGCGCAGACCTCGTGGGCCAGGTCGGGGTGGGCGTTGCCGCTGAAGACGGCGATGTCTCGCATGATCCGCTCCTCGCCTGATCACCGCAGGACCGGGATCATGCTACCGACTGGGGCCGCATCGGTAGAGGGTCTGCGCGGTGGCCGTCCGCGCGTCGCCGAACGAACTCGTAGCGCCGTAGGCCGAGGCGGGGACCTCGGTGCAGGCGGACCGCACCCAGTCGGTGATCTGCGCGGCGGCGGTCTTCCCGGTGCCTGCGAAAGCCGGGCTCATGCCCCGGCCGCCGCCCAGCAGTACGTACCGCAGCTTTCCGTCGTCGGCCAGCCGCCGGAACTGCGCCAGGGTGGGAAACGGCACACGGCCGCTGAATCCGCCGAGCGGCAGCACGTGGGCGCCGGTCGCCAGGATGTACGGCGACGCTGTGCTCCAGGCGGCTGCCGCGAACACGTAGGTGGCGGAGCCCTGGTGCGCGCGGGCGTAGTCGAGCAGCCGGCGCTGGTCCGCGGTCAGTGAGCCGCTGCCGTTTGCGCCGACGGAACCGCGCCGCGCGAGGGATCCGCCCCGGCCCGGGCCGCGCACGCCGGCGGAGGCCGCCTGCCCGAAGGTCCCACCGCGGGCCCAGGCCGCCCGGCCGAACCGACCGGGTCCCGAGCGGGCCGCCCCGGAGCCGGGGTTCATGGCGGACGGGCCGACCGCGCCCATCACGGAGGTGCGGTAGACCGGGTTGAAGACCTGCACCGCCCACGCGCTCGGCGCGAGGAGCAGGGCGGCCAGGGCGGCGGCCGGCCCGGCGAGCGCGAGGCGGCCCGCGGCGCGCGGCCGACCCGGCCGGGCGAGGCGGAGCAGCACCACCGCGGCGATGCCGAGCACGGCCACCGCGGGGGCCAGCCAGGGCAGGAACGACGGGAACCGGCCCGCGAGACACGCACTCCAGGCGGCCGTCGCCGCGACCGCGCCCGGCAGGGCCCAGGCGCGGCGCCCGCCGGCCCGGTGGGCGCGCCACATCTGCACGCTCCCGGCGCCGGTGAGCGCGGCGAGCGGCACCGCGATCACGCCCATGTAGTACGTGTGGCCGCCGACGCTGCCGGCGCTGAAGACCAGGAAGTACACAGCGAGCCAGGCGGTCCACAGGACGTATCCGGCGCGCAGCCGGTCGGTGCGCGGCCGCCCCCGGCACCACAGCAGTCCGCAGACCGCGGCCACCGCGGCGAACGGGTAGAACCAGCCGGTCTGTGAGGCGAGCGCCGTACCGAACATCTTCGACCAGCCGTTCTGGCCCCCGCCGAACCCGCCGGCGCCCCGTGGGCCCGCACCCGCCCCTGCGGTGGCCGGGGTGAGCGCCGGTCCACCAGCGTCCCGGACGAGCCCGGCACCCGTGCCACCCGCGGCGCCGAAGAACTGGCCGGCTCGGCTGTGGCCGCCTCCGCCGCCCTGGGTCGCGCTCACGCTGCCCGTGGCGGCCGCGCTGATGCCGAGCGAGGAGAAGCGGTTCAGGAAGTTGTAGCCGACCACCATGCTGAACGCGGAGTTGTTCGTGGTGCCGTCCACGTACGGCCGGTCCTTGGCCGGGGCGAGCGTGACGGCGAGGATCCAGGACGCCGACACGGCTGTCATCACCAGGGCGGACACGCCGAGGTGCAGCAGACGCCGGCGCAGCGCGAGGGGTGCGGACAGCAGGTGGACCAGCGCGAGCGCCGGCAGTACGGCCCACGCCTCCAGCATCTTGGCCTGGAAGCCGAGCCCGACCCAGACACCGGCCGCCAGCAGCGGGCGCAGCCGGCCGTCGCGGGCGGCGCGTCCGGTGGCCTCGGCCGCCAGCAGCAGGCACAGCGTGAACGCGGGGTCCTCCACCGCGGTGCGGAACAACCCGACCGCCACGGGCGTCACCAGAAAAGCCGTGCAGGCGATCAGCGCCGCGTTCACGCCCGCCCAGCGGCGCACCAGGCGATGGAGGACGAGGAGACTGGCCACTCCCTCCAGGACCTGAGGAAGGACCAGCGCCCAGGGATGGAATCCGAAAAGCCGTGCGGAGAGCGCCTGCGGCCACAGGAATCCCGGCAATTTGTCGAGCGTGATGGAATTCCCCGGGTCGAAAGAGCCGTAGAAGAATGCCTTCCAGCTCTCCGTCATGCTGCGGGCGGCGCTCGCGTAGAACGTGTGGTACTGGCTGTGGTCGATGCCCCAGCCGTAGAGAACGGCGGCGAGCACGGTGAGGAGCAGCAGCGCAGGGCGCGCGTACGCGGGCTCGTCCGCCGGTGATCGCCAGGGTGCGCGACGGGCGGCACCGGTGGACGCGGTTGCGTCGAGGACGTTCGTGGCCATGCGCAGCAGTCTTCGTCAACCGCGGGCCTCGACCACGCCGTAGCGGCTCCCTTCAAGGAAACTCTCACCACACCCAGAGCATCTCTTTAATCACACTACTTTGAATTTGCATCAGAAAAGCGCGTTCATTGCCTGCGGCTGGATTCCGCCGTACACAGGAATCCGACAGCCGTCGCACAGGTGCCGGTCAGCCGCCGAGCACCGCCGGCAGGGCCAGCACCCCCAGCACCGTGGCGCCCATCAGCAGCCAGGCGACGTAGTCGCCGACATGGCCGGACTGCAGCCGGCGCAGGGGCCGGGACCAGTCGGGGGCGGCGGTCCAGTGCGGTCGGGTCACCGCGAGGCCGGCGAGGGCGACGGCCAGTGCGGTGGAGGCCAGGCCGAGCAGGGCGCCGTGCACCGTCCACTGCGCCGAGGCCTGGGCGCCGCCCGACCCGGCCTCGTTGACGGAACGGGCCACCAGGTCGCCGAATCCGGGGACCGCTCCAACGGCGAGGGCGGCGGTGAGCAGCACGGCGGGAACCATCCTCATGGTGTCCGGGATCCGCCTCAGCGGGCCGGTCGTCTCGGGCTCCTCCTCGGATCCGCTGGTCTCCAGGTCGGCGTCGGCCTCCTCGGGTCGCGGCCCGAGGCCGCGGAACACGCGTGCAGTGACCCGCAGGACGGCGCCGGCGGTGATCGCGGAGGCGGCCACGTACACCACGGTGAGCGGGCCGCCGACCGCCTCCTCGGTGACCGCCTTGCCCAGGCCCGTACCGAACGGGGGCAGGCCCGCGAGGCCGAGGCCGCCGACGGCGAACATCACCGCGGTCGCGCGCATTTCGCGGGCCCGGCCGTGCAGCGTGTGCTCGTCGAGGCAGCCGTAGCGGTCGAGCAGGACGCCCGCGCAGGCGAACAGCGCGGCCTTCACTCCGGCGTGCCCGAGGATGTACAGGGCGACTCCGTCGTCGCCCTGGGGGGTGAGGACGCCGATGCCCACGAGGAACAGGCCCGTGTGGGCGACGGTGGAGTAGGCCAGGAGGCGCTTGATGTGCCGCTGGTACCAGCACATGACGGCGCCGGTCGCGGCCGTGAGCGCGCCGAGCGTCACCAGGGCCCGGGTCAGATCGGCGGCGGGGATGCCGCCGGGGCCGGCGAAGACGGTGCCGTACACCCGCCAGACGCCGTAGACGCCGAGTTCGACCATCACCCCGGACAGCAGCATGCACACAGGGGTGGGGGCGACCGCGTGGGCGTCCGGGAGCCAGAAGTGGAAGGGCACGGCGGCCGCCTTCACCAGCAGCCCGGTCAGCACGAGGACGAAGGAGGCGAGGACCAGCGCGTCCGCTCCGCCGTGTCCGGCCGCCGCGTCGAGACCGCGCCCGATCTTCGCCATGGCCAGCTCGCCGGTACGGGCGTACAGCAGGCCGATGCCCATCAACATGGCGTAGGCGCCGAGGGAGTTGACGACACCGAAGGTCAGCGCGCCCTGTACGGCCTTCGGGTCGTCGATGCGGTAGCCGGTGAGCGCGTACGCGGTGACGCTCATCAGCTCGAAGAACACGAACGCGTTGAACAGGTCCCCGGCGATGGCGAACCCGCACATGGCGCCCTGGAAGAGCAGCATCAGCGCGGTGAACGCGCCGGGGTGACCGCGCGGCGGTTCGTCGAAGTAGCGCCAGGAGTAGGCGAGCGCGGCCAGTGTCAGCAGGGAGACGAGCGCGGCCATGCCGAGTGAGGGGCCGTCGCCGACCACGACGATGCCGACGCTCTCGCCGCCGACGGGCAGCCAGCCGCCGACCCACTCGACCATCGGCGGCGAGGAGTTCAGCAGCAGCACCAGCGCGAGGGCGGCCGTACCGCCGGAGACGACGAAGCCGGTGATCTCGGCGGCGATTCGGGGCAGATGGCGGCCGACGGCCACCAGCAGGGCGGCGCCGAGCAGGGGGATCGCGACGAGCAGAGGGAGCAGATGGTGCATCAGCCGCGCAACTCCCGCAGTTCGTCGGGGTCGACCGTGCCGTGCCGTTTGGCGATCTGCAGGACGAGGGCGAGCAGCAGCGCGGTGACGGTGGCGCCGACGACGATGTCGGTGAGGGTGAGCGCCTGCACGACCGGGTCGACCACCGGCCGGGAGCCGGGCTTGATGTCGGAGAAGACGGGTGCGGTGGCGCCGTCCCGGTAGCCGACCGCCAGCAGCAGGACATAGGTGGAGGACTGGCAGACCGCGAGACAGCCGACGGCGTGGATCAGGTTGCGGCTGGTGGCGAGGCCGTAGCAGCCGGTCAGGAAGACGTAGGCGGCGACCAGGTAGGGAAGGACGTGCATCACGGTGGTCAACTCCCGTGTTCCTCCTCGATCTCGACGGCCTGGTCGAGGAAGTTCGCGAGCAGCACGACGACCGCGCTCGCCACCTCGATGCCGATGGCCGCGTTCAGCAGGGGGACGGTGCCGCCGGAGGACAGGGTGTTGAAGGTGCCGTACGGCAGCAGCGTGTTGGCCAGGAAGGCGGTGCCGGCCAGGACTCCGGCGAGGCCCAGCACGAGGTAGGAGGAGACGGCGAGGGCGTCGGACGTCTCGTAGACGGCGAGCGGGCGGATGCGTTCCAGCGCGCGGTAGTCGGCGCCGAGGTACAGCAGGTGCAGGGCGGTCGCGGCGACGACTCCGCCCTGGAAACCGCCGCCGGGGCTGAGCTGGCCGTGGGCGATGACGTAGAGCCCGGTGACCAGGGCGACGGGCAGCACGATCAGGGCGTAGCGGCGGACCGGCCGGGCCACCTCGGCGGGTTGCGGCTGGGCCCGGTGCTCGTCGCGGGCCTGGCGCAGCAGCACGACACAGCCGAGCACGGCCGCGAACAGGATGCTCATCTCGCCGAGGGTGTCGTAGGCGCGCTGGTCGAAGTTGACGGAGGCGATGGTGTTGGCGGCGCGCCGGGTGAGGGAGGCGTGCACGGCACGGGTGCCGTACGGATGGCTCCGGCCGCCGAAGCCGGGCAGGTCGAGGCAGGCGGCGACGAGCAGGGCGGCCAGGCCGGCGCCGCCGAGGGCCAGCAGGGCGAGCCGCAGCCGCTTCACTTCGCACCACCGTCCTCCGGGCGACCGCGGCGTCTGACCTTGCGCACGCTCAGCATGATCAGCAGCGGGGTGAGCGCGGAGCCGACGGCCAGCTGGGACAGTCCGACGTCCGGGGCCTGGAGCACGGTGAACAGGACGGCCAGCACGGACCCGAGCACGGACAGCACCAGTGCCTGCCGTGCGGGGTCGCGCTGGACGACGGCGGCGGTGGCGGAGCCGGCCATCAGCAGCAGGGCCACGACGATCACGGCATCGTCCATGCCACACCTCCGCTCCCGCCTGCCGACGGTTCGTCAGCCACCGTGTAGGCCTTCGCCCCGAGCGCAGGCACCGGGCCCGCCACCCGCTCCGGCGACCGCCCGGCGAGCGGACGAAATGCCACGCACCTTTGCGACCGTCCCACCAGCGCTACGGCCGCCCCGCCCGCCTGCCGCCCGTCGGCCCGCACAGCCGTCGCCGTGCAACGCCGCGCGAACGCACCCGCCCTCGCCCGCTCCTGGGCTTCGCCCCCGTGCATGTCAGCCACCCCGTACCCCCCGGAACCCGCCGGACAGGGCGCGTGAGGCGATGACGTTGCCGCTGATCAGGAGGGCGCCGATGACCAGGAGCTTCGCCATGGCGCGGCCGGGGCCGGTGGCGGCGCAGACGGCGGCCACGACCACCGCGCCCACTGCGGCGGCGGTCCAGGTCAGCGCCCAGGCACTCGGCCGTTCTGCTGCCAGGTCGTCGGAGAGGAGCCGGGCGAAGACGAGCGTGCCGACCGGGCCGAGCAGGGCCAGCAGCAGGGCGAGGTCGACGTAGGCGGGGCGGCCGTAGCCCTGGGAGAACAGCAGCAGGGCCGGGCACAGAGCCGAGGTGGTCATGTTCTGGGCGACGACCCGGCGGGCCGGCCCTCCGGTGGTGACACCCCACAGGGCGGCCGCCCCTCCCCCGCCCAGTTCGACGGTCGCCGCCAGGATCCAGCCGTTCACCGCCAGGTCACCGCCCGTCGGCCGGCCCGTGCCAGCAGCGCCCCGAGGGCCGCCGAGCTCCCGCCGACGACCCACTCCAGGAGGTAGACCGGTGTGATGAGCACCAGCCACAGCAGTGTCAGCGCCCCCCACCAGGCGAGGAGTTCACCGAGGGCGAGGAGGGCCGTGCGGGGGGCCGTACGCCGGGTCATCGACCACCTCCTCGGTTCGCTCTGCGCACATACGCGGGGAATTGTCGGGTATGCCGCTCGGGGCATCCAAGCACCGCCGGACCCATGAGGGGCGGCGGCACGCGGGTCCGCAGCCGGAGTGCCCCGGGAGCGTGAACGGAAACCCGTTGTGCGCCCCAAGCCGCCCGCGCGACGGCATCCCGGGCCGGTTGCCGGGTAACCGGCCTACGAACCGGGGTAGTTCACCACTGGAGGACCGCATGGCCCGTACCGTCCCGCGGCTGCCCGCACTGCTGAGCACACCCGGGAAGCGGGCGTCGGCCGCAAAGACCCGCCGGCCCGCCGCGCGGCACGCGCTGCCCCTCGTCCTACGGCTCTCGGCGATGCTGGTGGCCTTCGTGTTCATGGTGGCGTTCGCCGTCGCCCTGGCCCGGATCACGCTGGAACCGTCGCCCGCCTCGGTGCATCTGACGCACAGCAATCTGCACCCCGGCCGCTCTCTGCGGGCCTACCTGGAGCGGGCGCGGACGGTGGACGCGGTGCGGCAGATCGGCGGGAACCTGCTCCTCGGAGCCCCGTTCGGGGTACTGGTGCCGGTCCTCGCACCGCGTGCCCGAGGGACGCTGCGGGTACTGGCGTTCACGGCGCTGGTGATGCTGATGGTGGAGCTGGTGCAGGGCGCGCTGGTCACCGGGCGGGCCTTCGACATCGACGACGTCCTGCTCAACACCGCCGGGGCGCTGCTCGGCCGGCTGCTGCTGGGACGGCGGCTCGGGCGGGCGGTGCACCGGCGCGTGCCCGAGCCGAAGCCCAAGTGACGGCTGACGGTTCGTCAAGGACGGGTCTGCACCAGGGTATTGACGACCTCTTTTCTCACTCCTTAAATCAAGAGGCGTCTCACCCCCCACGCAGAACGGAGAGCCATGGTCTCCTCACGCTTGCTCCGCAGATGTCTCCTCGCCGCCCTGTCCGCGGCGCTGGTCGGTTCCGCCGCCGTCGGTCCGGCGCGGGCCCAGGCCGCCGCGCCGGCCGCGGCGGCCGTCACCACCTTCTCCGACAACTTCGACGGGCCCGCCGGCTCCGCGGTCGACTCCTCGAAGTGGAATCTGGAGACCGGCGACAACGTCAACAACCACGAACGGGAGTACTACACCCCGGGGACGAACAACGCGGCCCTGGACGGCCAGGGCCACCTGGTGATCACGGCCCGCAAGGAGAACCCGGCCGGTTACCAGTGCTGGTACGGCAGCTGCCAGTACACCTCGGCCCGGCTGAACACGGCCGGGAAGTTCAACGCCCGGTACGGGCACGTCGAGGCGCGGATGAAGATCCCGCGCGGGCAGGGCATGTGGCCGGCGTTCTGGATGCTCGGCACGCCCGTGAACTGGCCCGACTCGGGCGAGATCGACGTGATGGAGAACGTCGGCTTCGAACCCTCGACCGTGCACGGCACCATCCACGGCCCCGGCTACTCCGGCTCCGGCGGCATCGGCGCGGCCTACAGCCTGCCGAACGGACAGGCCTTCGCGGACGCCTTCCACACCTTCGCCGTCGACTGGGCGCCCGGCTCGATCACCTGGTCCGTGGACGGCACCGCCTACGAGCGGCGCACGCCCGCCGACCTGGGCGGAAAGACCTGGGTGTTCGACAGCAAGCCGTTCTTCCTGATCCTGAACCTGGCCGTCGGCGGCTACTGGCCCGGCGACCCGGACGGCAATACCCAGTTCCCCCAGCAGCTGGTGGTGGACTCGGTATCGGTGACGACCAGCGACAGCGCGGCCGGGGTGCCCATACGGGGCCTGGCCGGCAAGTGCGTGGACGTGGCCGGCGCGAACTCGGCGAACGGAACACCGGTGCAGCTCTACGACTGCAACGGCACGGCCGCGCAACAGTGGACGGTCGGCTCGGACGGCACGATCCGGGCGCTCGGCAAGTGCCTGGACGTCACCGGCAACGGCACCGCCGACGGCTCGACCGTCCAGCTGTGGGACTGCACCGGCGGCCCGAACCAGAAGTGGACCGTCACCGGGGCGCACGACATCGTCAACCCGCAGGCGGACAAGTGCCTCGACGTGACCGGGAACGACTCGGCCAACGGCACACGCCTGCAGATCTGGACGTGCACGGGCGGCGCCAACCAGAAGTGGACGGTCGGCTGAGCCGCACGCCGCTCAGTGCAGCGTCCAGGTGTACTTGCCGCCACCGACCCAGCGGACCATGTCGGGGTCGTCCAGGTCGTGGATGGTGATGCCGTACGAGGCGGCGGCCTCCAGTACGTCGGTGACGGTCCTGGCCTCACCGATGACCTGACCGTCGATCTCCATGATCCTGAAGGGCGGCTCGCCGGGCTTGCCCGGGCACACTCCGTGCACCAGGACCCGTGGATGGGAGATGTAGGGAGCTCCTTGTTCGGTCATGCAATAGAGCGTAGAACGCATCGCGTCCCGATGAGTCATCCACCGGAGCCGTCCAGAAGATCAAGAACCGCCGCCTCGACCGCCCCCTGGGTGGCCAGGTAGTGGCTGACCTCGCGGACGGCACGGGTGGTCTGCCGGCGCCGGGCGGTGCGGCTCGCCCGGCCGCTCTCGGCGGGCACGGCGACCGCCACGGCGGCGAGCACGGTGGCGTGCCAGGTGCGGGAGTCCTTGGCGGTGACGTCGGTGCCGGACAGTCGGCGCAGCGCCTCGTTGAGGTCGTCGCTGTGCAGGTCGTGCCAGAGGCCCCGCGCGTAGTAGGCGAGGAAGCGGTCGCCGCCGCGCGGGCGCCGCAGCAGCGCCCGGGCGACGGTGCGGGCCTGTTGGTCGACGAGGGCGCGGACCGTCTCCACGCCGCCCTTGGCCGGATGGCTGAAGGTGATCTCGCCCCGGCCGCAGCTGACGTGCTCGCGGAGCATGGTCGTCAGGCCGTACGTGTCGCTGAAGCGGGTGTGCCGGTCGCTGCCGATGCGGAAGAAGCCGAGGTCCAGCAGGCGTACCGCGCAGGCGGTGACCCGGGTCGGGGTCAGCCCGCGCCCCGCGAGGTCGACGGCGACCTTGGCCCGCAGCTCGGGCAGGGCCCGCGCGACCTGCCGCACGTGCTCGTGCTTGGCCTCCTCCTGTGCGGCCCGGAACCGCTCGTGGTACAGGTACTGGCGCCGCCCGGCGTCGTCCGTGCCGACGGCCTGGAGGTGGCCGCCCGGCCAGGGACAGATCCACACGTCACGCCAGGCGGGCGGGATGGTCAGGGCCCCGGATCCGGGCGAGCTCCCCGGCGTCGGTGAGGGGCCGGCCGGCGGTGTCGGTGTAGCGGAAGCCCCGGCCGCAGTGGATGCGGCGGTAGCCGGGCCCGTCGCAGGAACTCGTCCGCAGCCGCATGGTCTCAGGGCCGGCGCCAGTCGTCGGCGGTCAGGTGGGAACCGGCCTGCGGGCCCATCCGCAGCATGCCGCCGTCGACGCTCCAGGAGGCGCCGGTGACGTACGAGGCGTCCGGGCTCGCCAGGAAGGCGATGACGGCGGCGACCTCCCGGGCGTCACCGGGTCGACCGAGCGGCACGCCGGGCCGCCGCTCGGTGTGCACGTCGATGTCCTCCTGGCCGGTCATCGGCGTGGCGATCTCACCCGGCGCGACCGCGTTCACGGTGATGCCGTACTCGGCGAGCTCCAGCGCCATGACCTGCGTGAGCAGCCCGAGCCCGCCCTTCGCCGCGCAGTACGGTGCCGCGCCGACCCGGGGCTGGTGTTCGTGGACGGAGGTGACGTTGACGATCCGGCCGCCGTCGCCCTGCCGGATCATGTGCCGGGCCGCGTGCTGCCCGCACAGGAACGGGCCGACGAGGTCGACGTCCAGGACCCGGCGCACGTCCGCGAGGGTCAGGTCGAGGAAGGGGGTCATGACGCCCGTACCGGCGTTGTTGACCAGGACGTCGAGGCGGCCCAGTTCGGCGCACAGCTCGTCGACGGTGTCGGCGGCCTGGGGCAGCGCTGTGAGGTCCAGCCGGGCGACGGCGGCGCGACGGCCCTTGCCGCGGACCTCCTCCGCCGTGCCTTCGGCGCCCTGCTCGTCGGTGTGCCAGGTGATGCCTATGTCCAGGCCCGCCTCGGCCAGGCGTACGGCGGTGGCTCGGCCGATTCCGGAGTCCGCGCCCGTGACGATCGCTGCGCTGGGCATGCCCGACCTCCTCAGCTTGCCTGGGCCTCGCAGTACCCGGGGGTGCGGTGGGCAAACCGTTACGCCGTGCAGGGCGCGGTACGTTCGGGACTGCGGGTGCGTTGCGCTCGCCCGCGCCCGCGCGGCGGAGCCGCATGTCGATACGGCCCCGTGCGCCTTCGGGGCGCCTGAGGGAACCTTGGTTGCATGGATCCCGTGGCTGCTCTCGACCGGATCGCCTTTCTGCTGGAGCGGTCGCTCGCGCCCACCTACCGGGTGAAGGCCTTTCGGAACGCCTCGCGGACGTTGGCCGTCCTGCCCGCGGACGAGGTTGCCGAGCGGGCGGCGGCCGGGACGCTCGAGGCACTCAAAGGGGTCGGGCCCAAGACCGCCCAGGTGGTGCGGGAGGCGTTGGCCGGGGAGGTGCCCGGTTATCTGCGGAAACTGGAGGAGGAGGCCGGGGCGTCGGTCGGGGCGGAGGGCGCCGGCGCGGAGTTGCGGGCGCTGGTCCGGGGGGACTGTCACACCCATTCGGACTGGTCCGACGGAGGGAGCCCGATCGAGGAGATGGGCCGGGCGGCGGCCGAGCTCGGACACGAGTGGACCGCCCTGACCGACCACTCCCCCCGGCTGACCGTGGCCCGCGGCCTGTCGCCGGAGCGGCTGCGGGAGCAACTGGCGGTGGTGGCGGAGCTGAACGCGCGGTGGGCGCCGTTCCGGCTGCTCACCGGCATCGAGTGCGACATCCTCGAGGACGGCTCGCTGGACCAGGAGCCGGAGTTGCTTCAGCGGCTGGACGTGGTCGTGGTGTCGGTGCACTCCAGGCTGCGGATGGACGCCCGCTCGATGACCCGCCGGATGGTGGCCGCCGTACGCGATCCGCACGCCGATGTGCTCGGGCACTGCACGGGGCGGCTGGTGACGGGCCGGGGGCGGCCGGAGTCGGAGTTCGACGCGGACGCGGTGTTCGCGGCCTGCGCCGAGTCCGGTACGGCCGTGGAGATCAACAGCCGTCCCGAGCGGCTGGACCCGCCCCGCCGGCTGCTGCGCCGGGCCGTGGACGCGGGGGTGCTGTTCTCGGTCGACACCGACGCACACGCGCCCGGCCAGCTCGACTGGCAGATCCTCGGCTGCGCCCGCGCCGAGGAGTGCGGGGTGCCCGCCGAGCGGGTGGTGACGACCTGGTCCGCCGACGAGTTGCTGGACTGGACCCGGGAGGGCCGGGTCCCGGCACGCGTGGCGGGTTCCTGACCCGCCCGGCGTGGTACCCGGGGCGCAGCGAGAGCCAGGAAGGGACCCCGGATGGACCGTGCCGCCGTCTTCGATGTCGACGGGACCCTCGTCGACACCAACCATCTGCACGTCGTCACCTGGTGGGAGGCGTTCCGGCAGGCCGGGCACGACGTGCCCATGCACGCGGTGCACCGGGCCGTCGGCCTAGGCTCGGCGGACCTGATCGCCCACCTGCTCGGTGACGGCCGCGACAAGGACCGGGACGGGGAGCTGAGCACCGCGCACAAGGCGCTGTACGGCCAGTACTTCGACCGGCTGCCCGCCCTGCCGAAGGCCGGGGAGCTGCTGCGGCGGCTGCACCGGGACGGCTGGGCGGTCGTCCTCGCCACCTCGGCGAGCGGCGCCGAGCTGGGCGCGCTGCGCCGGGCCGTCGACGCCGACGACGCGATCGTGGGCACCGCGAGCGCGGAGGACGTACAGGAGGGCAAACCCGCCCCGGAGCCCGTGGAGCACGCGCTGGAGCTGGCCGGGGTGCCGGCCTCGCGGGCGGTGTTCGTCGGGGACACCGTGTGGGACATGCGGGCGGGCAGCAAGGCCGGGGTGCGCTGTGTGGGCGTGCTGTGCGGCGGGATTCCCCGGGCCGACCTGGAGGGGGCCGGGGCGGAAGCCGTCTACGCGGACCCCGCCGAACTGCTCGAACGGCTCGACGGGAGCCCGCTGGCGCGAGCATCATAGGGAGTGGTACAGGTCACCTGACCGACCGGAACACCATGGAGTGGTTGCCCGTTGAACCAGCCGTGGGTACGGATGGGACAGTGTCCCCGGGCCTCACCTGCTGCCCACAGGGACGATCGTTCGGCTGAAGCCCTGTGGAGCCCTTCGCCGAGAGGCGACCGCCATCCGTGCCCACCACCTGACCGCCCCGGTCGTGAATCCCCCGTCACGGCCGGGGCTCTTTCGTGTTCACCGGCCGGCCGCTGCGGCACCGACGGGTTCGCGGGTGCCCGGGGTCCCGGCCTCGACGAACTCCCGCAGGTCGGCCGTGAGCCGGGCGGCGTGCGTGGCGAACAGGCCGTGGCCGCCGTTCTCGTACATCTTCAGGACGGCGCCCGGCACCAGCCGGGCCACGCGTTCACCGGTGAGTGCCGACGGCGCAGAGGTGTCGTGGGTGCCGTGCACGACCAGCACCGGGAGGTCCAGCGCGGGCAGCTCTGCGGCGATGTCCAGCGCGGCGACGACGGCCCGGACCGCGGTCGCGGCGCGGGGCGTGGCGACCATGCAGCGGTCGATCAGATGGCGGACGTAGGCCGGGGAGACGTCGTTGCCGGGCTGCTGGACGGCGAAGAAGTCGTCCGCGAAGTGCGTGAACCAGGCGGCCCGGTCACGCCGGAAGGACTCCTCGTCGGCGCGTACGGCCGCCGGGTCGATGCCCTCCGGGAGGTTCGGCGAGCGGACCAGGCCGGGGCTGACCCCGGCGACGAGTGCGGCGCGGGCCACGCGTGCGGTGCCGTGCCGGGTGAGGCAGCGGATCACCTCGGCGGTGCCGACGGAGTGCCCGACGAGGGTGACCTCGCACAGGTCCAGGTGGCCGAGGAGGCCGTGGAGGTCGTCGGCGAGGGTGTCGAGGTCGTACCCGCTCCAGGTGTCCTCGGAGCGTCCGTGTCCCCGCCGGTCCAGCGCGACGCAGCGGAATCCGGCCTCCGCGAGCGGCAGCGTCTGGTACTCCCACATCTCCTGGCCGAGATAGGCGCTGGCCACGAAGACGGCGACCGGGCCGGTGGCCGGACCGTGGTCGGTGTAGTGCAGACGCGTGCTGTCGACCGGGCTCTCGAAGTACGGCATGGGGTGCCTCCTCGGCGGTGGGGACCTGGTGCGACGCTCTGGGTCGCGCCGACGTCCTCGATGCTCCCCGGATCGCGCGCACCGGTCGATTACCTGCCATGTCATGGCCCGGGTGTGCGCGCGCCCGGGCCCGGGTACCCGGCCGGTTCCCCGGAGCGTGTGCCGAGAGGAGCCGAAGGTGAGCAGCGCAGCGGGCATCAGGGTCGTCGTCACGGGTGCCACCGGCAATGTCGGCACGAGTGTGGTGCGGTTGCTCTCCGAGGACCCGGAGATCAAGTCGGTACGCGGACTGGCCCGGCGTACGCCGGCCTGGTCGCCGCCGAAGACCGAGTGGTCCGCGGTCGACATCGCCTCCGAGCAGGCGAACCTCGCCGAGCGCTTCGAGGGCGCCGACGCCGTCGTCCATCTGGCCTGGGCGTTCCAGCCGACGCACGATCCGGCGGTCACCTGGCGGACCAATGTGCTCGGCGGCATCCGGGTGTTCGAGGCGGTCGCCGCGGCGCGGGTGCCGGTGCTGGTGCACGCCTCGTCCGTGGGTGCGTACTCGCCCGGCCCGAAGGACCGCGCGGTGGACGAGTCCTGGCCGACGCACGGCTGGCCGGACGCCGCCTACTGCCGGGAGAAGGCCTATCTGGAGCGCACGCTGGACGTGTTCGAGCGGGACCACCCCGAGGTGCGCGTGGTGCGGATGCGCCCGGCGTTCCTGTTCAAGTGGCAGTCGGCGAGCGAGCAGCGGCGGATCTTCGGCGGGCGCTTCCTGCCGGGTCCGCTGGCGCGGCCGGAGCTGCTGCCGTTCCTGCCGGACGTTCCGGGGCTCAGGGTGCAGGCGCTGCACACGGACGACGCCGCCGAGGCCTACCGGCTCGCCGTGTACCCGGACGGCGCGCGGGGCGCCTTCAACCTCGCGGCGGACCCGCCGCTCGACGCCGCCGTGCTCGGCGAACTGCTGGGCAGCCGCCCGGTACGGCTGCCGCGTACGGCGGCCCGGTCGGCGATCGCCGCGGCCTGGGGACTGCATCTGCTGCCGGCCTCACCGCACCTGTTCGACGCCGTGCTGCGGCTGCCGCTGATGGACTGCGGCCGGGCGCAGACCGAGCTGGGCTGGCAGCCGCGGCGCACGGCGACCGAGGTACTGCAGGAGTTCCTCGACGGCCTGCAGAAGGGCGCGGGGATGGACACCGAGCCGATGCGTGGGCGCAAGGTCGGCTGACCCGCCGCCACGCCCGGGCCGAGGGGAGAACGCCATGGCCGCACAACGAGAGCCGGAGCCGGACCGCGACACGGGCCCGGTGCCGAGGGACATGCCCGACCAGCAGGCGGGCGCGGGCGAGGACCCGTGGGAGGTCGAGCCGGACAAGCCGCGCGAGCAGGACGCGATCCCGGCGGACGACGCACCCGACGCGGACGAACCGTCGGCCTGAGCAGGGGGCGGCGCGGTGCCGGGGAAGGCCGTCGGTCCTGTGCGGCGCCGTCGCGGCTGGTCACCCCCGTGGTCCCGCGCGCGTGGCGGCGGCCGTGTATCGGACCCGGCCCCGCCCCTCCTCGGGGCGCTCGTGGCACCGGTCCTTCAGCGCGGCGCCCTCTCCCGAAGTGCCGCTCGCCACGCCGGCAGGCGGCCCTCGGTGACCGGCTCCGGGCGGCGGCCGCCGCTGGCGAAGAAGTCGGCCAGGGGCAGGATGGCCGCGCCGACGGTGACCGCGTCCGAGCCGAGCCGGCCGAGGTCGATGGTCACCTTGTCGGCCGGATGACGCAGCGCGTACGTCGCCGCGTGCCGCCGTACCGCCGGAAGGAAGCGGGCACCCAGCTGGAGCCCGGCCCAGCCGCCGATGAGGATCCGCTCGGGCTGGAAGAGGTTGATCAGGTCGGACAGACCGGCGCCGACGTACTCGGCGGTCTCCTCCAGGACGGCCAGCGCGACGGGGTCGTGCCCGGCGCCCTCGGCCGGATACGCGGCGGCGAGCATCGCGGTGAGCGCCGTCTCCTCGTCGGTGCCCTCGGGCGGCCGTCCGCCCTCCTCCCGCCAGCGTTCGAGCAGCGACTCGGCGCCCGCGTAGGCCTCCAGACAGCCCGCCGCGCCGCAGCGGCAGCGGCGCCCCCGCACCCGCACGGTCAGGTGCCCCCACTCCACCGCCCGCCCGTGCTCCACCTCGGGGGTGACCACGCAGGCGCCGACGCCGGAGCCGAACAGTACGACCACGGCGTTGTGGGCCCCGCGCCCCGCGCCGAACCACATCTCGGCCTGGCCCAGGGTCCTGGCGCCGTTGTCGATGAAGTACGGGACCTCGTCCGGGAGCCGGGAGGCGGAGCGGAGCAGCTGCTCCAGCGGGACGGCGTCCCAGCCGATGGTCTGCCCGTGGACGACGGCGCCCTGCTCCGGGGTGTGCTCGACGATGCCGGGGACGCCGACTCCGACGCCGAGCAGCCGCTCGGGCACGGCCTGTTCGACGCCGAGCACCTCGGCGATGCCGTCGCGGATGTGTCCGGCGATCACCTCCGCGTCGTAGCCGTGCGGGACCAACCGGCGTTCGGTGCGGGCGAGTTCGGTCAGGGCCAGGTCGAACAGCTCGACCCGGACGCGGGTTTCGCCGACGTCGACGCCGATCATCTGTCCGCTGTCCGGGGCGACGCGCAGCAGGGTGCGGGGCCGGCCGCCGTCGGAGTCGACACTGCCGGCCTCCTCGACCAGACCGTCCGCGACCAGGTCGGCGACCACGTTGCTGACCGAGCCTGAGCTCAGGCCTGTGGCCGGGCCCAGCTCGAAGCGGCTGAGGGGGCCGTCGAAGTACAGCTTCTGCAGCACCGCCGTGCGGTTGCCCCGCCTGAGGTCGCGTACCGTGCGCCCATTACGCTGCCCCGCCATGCCGCTCCCTTCACAAACCCTGCCCGACCTGCAACATACCCCTTCGGACAGGCGGAAGGCGAGATTCTGCCAACCCTTAGTTCACGATCTGAGCAAAGCGGCTCACCCTGCCGCGTACACGTCCTCCACGTAACGGCCCTCGGCCACCAGCGAGTCGAGCCAACGCCCCGCCGCCTCCTCGCCACCCGGCGTCCGCTCCCGGTACAGCGTGCGGAAGGCCTCGCGGACGCCGGGGGCCATCCGGGCGCCGTCGCCGCAGACGTACACCCGGGCGCCGGCGTCCAGCAGGGCCCAGACCTCGTCGGCCTCGGCGGCGATGCGGTGCTGCACGAAGGCGGCCCCGTTCTCGGGCGCGGCGCTGAAGGCCGGGCGCAGCGAGACGGCGCCGGCCTCCTCGGCGGCCCGCAGCTCCCCGGCGTGCAGGAAGTCGGCGTCGGGGGCGTCGCAGCCGAAGTACAGCAGCGCGGGCGGGAGTTCGGTGCCCGCGGCGCGGGCCGCGACGCGGTCGGCGACGGCGCCGCGGAACGGGGCGAGCCCGGTGCCGGCGGCGACCATCACGACCGGTGCCGAGCCGTCGATCCGGAAGGCCTCGCGGCAGGGCTGGACGCGGGCGTACACGGTGTCGCCGGGCCGGAGGGTCGCCAGGTGGCCGGAGCCGGTTCCCCGGTAGCGGCCCTTCCCGGAGCGGGCGGGGACGTCCAGGACGGAGACCATGAGGTCCACGTGGCCGGCGTCGACGGCCGGCGAGGAGGACACCGAGTAGGTGCGCGGCCGCAGCGGGGTCAGCAGGTCGAGCAGGAGCGGCCAGCCCAGGGCGCCGCGCAGGGCGGGGTGGTCCTCGGCGAGTTCGAGCAGGGTGCGCGGATCGTCGCCGGGCAGGGCGGCGAGGGCGGCGCGCTCGGGCGGGCAGGGGTTGGCCTCGGCGAGCAGGGCCAGCTGCCGGGGCGTCGGCCGCTGCTGCAACTCGACGTGGTGCGTGAGGAGTTGCCGTACGGTGAGTGGGCGGTCCACGGCGAGGCCGGCGCGGCTCGGGCGGGTGGCCCGGATGTCCAGGACGGCGTCGGGGTCGAGGCCGTACGCGGCGACGGCGCGGTCCACCAGGTCAGGGGCGTTGGGGGGCAGCACGGTCAGGTGGTCGGCGGTGCGGTGGGTGACGCCCTCGGGCAGTGCGATGCGCAGGAACCGCTTGGTGCGCGGGTATGCATGCGCGGTGAGGTCGTACGCCTCGGTGACGGTCATCGGGACCAGCTCGTGCCGGGCGGCCAGGGCGTCCAGGGGGCCGCCGGTCAGCGTGCGGACCTCGTACGCCGTCGTGGGCTCCGCCTCCCCGCTACCGGCGTCGGGGTCGCCGTACTCCGTCAGCAGCGCGGTGCGCAGCCGGGCCGTGAACTCCCGGACCTTACCGGTGAGATCGCCGGAGGCGTCGGCGGCGGTCCGGTCGCTCAGGCGGATGGCGCCGAGCTCGGCGAGGCGGACGTCGATGCGGGTGGGGACCTGCTGGTAGGTGGCGGACCAGTTGCGGTCGCCGACGCCGAGGACGGCGTAGGTCACGCCGGTCAGGTCGGGGGTGCCCTCGAGCCAGGCGGTGAACGCGCGGGCGTCGTCGGTGGGGTGGCCGTTGTAGGAGGCGGCGGTGATGACGACCGCCCGGTCCGTGGGCAGTCCGTCCGCGTACGCGTCCAGGGCGGCGACCTCGGTGGTGCAGCCGACGGCGGCGGCCTCGTCGGCGAGCTGGGCGGCGAAGGCACGGCAGGTGCCGTAGTTGCTGCCGTGCAGGAAGAGGGCGCCGGTGCCGGGGCGGACCCGGGCGGGCAGCGTCTGCGGGGCCGGGCCCGCGTCGGTCCGCGCGGGGATGCCGCCCGGCAGCGGGGCGTGCACGCGGTCGGCGGGGGTGCGCGGGGTCAGTGTGAGGGTGAAGCCCTCGGGCTTGAGGGTGAGGGTCTCCTTCACGGTGAGCCGGTAGTCGGCGTGGTCGTGCAGCCGGTAGCGGTGGACCAGCATGGCGAGCAGCATGGTCGCCTCGTGCAGCGCGAACTGCCGCCCGATGCAGGCGCGTTCACCGGTGCCGAAGGGTTTGAAGGCGTGCACCGGACGGGCCGCCTCCGCCTCGGCGGTGAACCGCTCGGGGTCGAACAGCTCCGGGTTGTCGCCCCACACCGGCTGCCGGTGCAGCATCGGGGTGAGCACGGTGACGGCCTGGCCGGCCGCGAGCGGGATCCGCCCGCCGAGCAGGGTGTCCTCCCGGGCGTGCCGGCCGAAGGCGGCGGCCGTCGGCCACAACCGCAGTGCCTCGTTCAGCACCTGACGGGTGTAGGTGAGCCGGCCGATGTCGTCGTACGACGGCTCGGGGTCGGCCGTGCCGCCCCACAGCGCGTCGGTCTCGCGCTGCACCAGCCGCAGCACGGCGGGGTGCTTGGCGAGGTAGTACAGGGCGAAGGACATCGCGCCGGAGGTCGTCTCGTGGCCGGCGATGAGGAAGGTGATGACCTGGTTGCGGATGTTGGCGGCGTCCAGGGTGGTGCCGTCGGCCGGGTGCGGCGCGCTGAGCATCAGCCCGAGCAGGTCCTCGGCGCCGCTCTGATCGGTGCCGGTGCGGGAGGCGACGACGTCGTCGACGACCTTCGCGAGATGGTCGGCGTCGGCCCGGAAGGCCGCGTCGGCGGCGGAGTGGTCCTGGCCCGGGGTGCGGGCGAGCCGGTGCATGCTCCACTCCAGGCAGCGGACCATCGACTCCACGAAGGGGTGCGGCTCGCCGCGCTCGAAGGAGCCGAAGTCGTAGCCGAACCCGGCCAGGCCGATGGTGTCGAGGGTCATCCGGGTCATGTCGTCCGGCACGTTCACGGCCCGCCCGTCCCGGGCCGCCCGGTCCCAGGAGTCGATGACCCGGCGGGCCACCTTGAGCATCACCGGGTGGTAGGTGCGCATCGAGCCGAGCGCGAAGGCGGGCATCAGGATGTCGTGCGCCTTGGCCCAGTTGGGCTCGTCGTTGTACGCCGTGAACAGGCCGTCGGCGGCGAAGGAGCGCACGTTCTCCAGCGCGGGCCCGACGTGCTTGGCGAACCGCTCCTCGTCGGCGAGGTCCGCGACCAGGCCGGCGTCGGCGACGAACAGCGCGTCCCGGCCGTGCAGCCGGCGCACGAGCACCGGGCCGTGGCTGCGCATCAGGTCCATGACCTGCTGGAGGGGGGTGCGGCCGGGACCGGTGGCGGTGATGTCGACGACGGGGACGCCGGGCAGGGTTCCGGCGGGGTCGGGGTGCAGTGCGGTGGGGGACATGGCGCGGCAACTGCCTTTCGCGGTAACGGTGTACTCGCGGTAACCGAGTACTGCGTTCCAGAGTGGGCGAGCGGCGGTGCGGGTCCGTTCCCCGGCACTTCACGATCGCGCAGTCAAATCTCGGTCGCGGGCCTTGCGCCGACGGCGTCCCGAGGTCTTGGCCATGCGCACCGGGGCCGCACGGTTTGCCGCTGACCTGGATCTTCGTCTTGTATGAGGGGTGGCTCGGCAGTTCGGGAGGTGGGCATGGACCTGGGGCGGGCCGACGGGGTCGTATGGCGCAACCGGGCCCTGACGCTCTTCGACCGGGTGTCGGTGCCGGTCGCCGTGTGCGATGTGTACGGCATGGTGGTGCTGGCCAATCCCGCGATGGCGGCGGAGTGCGGTACGACGCCGGGGCGGCTGCGCGGACGGGACGTGCTGGAGCTGTTCCGCCCGCAGGAGGCCACGCAGGTGGAGCGGATCGCCGAGGCGCTGCGGCTGCGGCACCGCTCGCGCTACCAGGTGTCGGTGCGCTGGCCGGCACCGGGCGGCGCCGAGCGGTTCGGGGAGCTGACGGCGGACCCGGTGAGCGACAGCGTGGACGACACCCCGGCCCTGCTGGTGATGCTGCGGGTGCGGGGCGAGAGCGCGGCGCCCGAGCCGGAGCCGGCACGGGTCACCCTGGTGGAGGGCCGCGTGCTGGCCCTGCTTGCGGGCGGCGCCACCACGGCCGGCGCCGCCCGCGAACTGGGCCTCAGCAAGGATGGCGTCACCTATCACCTACGGCGCCTGTCGGCCCGCTGGAACGCCGCCAACCGCACCGAACTGGTCGCCCGCGCCTATGCGTTGGGTGTCCTGGCGCCGGGGGTGTGGCCGCCGGAGGCAAGGACGTCGGAGGCGGGGTAGGGCGACCGGGAGGCTCGGAGGAGACCGGACGGGGAGAGGCGCACGCGGGGGGGCCGATGCCGGAGCGCGAGGAGCCGCCGCAAGCCGCTCCGGAGTCGGCGGGCCGGAAGAGGACCTACCGGGAACGCCCACGCCGCAACCGGCCGGCCGGTCCGCCGGAGCGGCCGTACCGGAAGTCGCCGCAGCCGATGGCGCCGCCCCCGGAGCGGCCGTACCGCGGCCGGTACCCTCGGAAAAGGCCACAGCCCGGTACGCCGTACCCGCACCCTCCGGAGTGCCGAAGCGGGCCAGTGCCAGACCACCTTCAGATCCTGGAGCTCGTGGCGATCAGTGCACCGAGGTCGGCGTGCTCCGGCCCGGTAGTCGGCGTGGCGGCGCCGCGGCAGCCACTGCCGGAAATCCATTGGCCCGCCCTCCCCTTGGCTACATAGGCTAGCCGTGTACCTAGACCTATTAGGTTTCACGGACCACCAGGTTCACGGCAACGCATCCGGAAGGACTCTTCCCATGAGATCTCTCACCGAGCAGGACATCCGCAACTCCTTCGTCAACTGCTCCAAGGGGGAGGCCAAGCGGCTGACGGTGCCGCGGGACCTCGGCGAACGCCCGTGGGACGACCTGGACTTCCTCGGCTGGCGGGATCCGGGGGCGCCCGACCGCAGCTATCTGGTCACCGAACGGGAGGACCGGCTGGTCGCCGTCGCCCTCCGCTTCCAGGCCTCGCAGCGCGGGTTTCTGCACCGCAGCATGTGTTCGGTGTGTCTGACCACGCATCCCGGTGGCGGGGTGACGCTGATGGCGGCGCGCAAGGCGGGGGCGGCGGGCCGCGAGGGCAATTCGGTCGGCCTGTACATGTGCACCGACCTGGCGTGTTCGCTGTATGTGCGGGGCAAGAAGGTGCCGGAGTCGGGCACGCGGTTCGAGGAGAGCCTGACGACGGAGGAGCAGATCGCCCGTACGACGGGCAATCTGCACGCGTTCATCGACAAGCTGTATGCCTGACGGCACCGTGCACGGCGGCGGACAGCAGCACCTTGTTGCCGGTGCGCCGCCACCACTCCAGCACGCCCGCGGCCATCGTCTTTGCCCGGCGGACCACCCCGTCAGGACACCGGGCGCGCCCACTTTGGGTCCCGGCCGAGGAAGGCGAGCAGGGCCGCCGTCTCGTCCCGGGGTTCGTCGGACGTCAGGGCGGGGGCGAACACGCCGTACCCGCGCAGTCGTGGGACCAGCTGGTCGGCGGTCGGCCGGAGGGCCGCCGCCAGCGCCGGTGTGATTGGCCGGTTCTGACCGGTGGCGGCGGCGATGTCCCAGGCGTGCACGGCGGCGTCCAGCGCGCCCGCACCTGCGGCCAGCGGCAGGGGCAGCGGGCCCAGCGGCGTCGGCACGGACCCGGCGTCGGCGGGCAGCCCCGCATAGGCGTCGGCCACGGCGTCCAGGACCTTGTCCAGCTCGGCCACCGCATCGCCGTACAGGGCGTCGGCCGGCTGGAACGGGTCCTCACCCGGCCGGCCGGCGGTGAGCGCGAGGCCGTATGCCTGCTGGTCGATCCGTGTGTGGTTGAGCACCTGCCGTACGGTCCATTCGGAGCACGGCGTCGGCCCGCCCCAGGCCTCCTCCGGCACCGTGGCGACCACCTCGCGCAGACAGGCGTGCGCCTGCCGGAGCAGTTCGACGCCCTCGGGCCCGCCCTTGCCCTTGTACTCCCCCATGCCGACCCCTTCCGTGGTTTCGACGGCCTGCCGACCGCCGCTCGACGTGGCGGTCTCCCAACCGCCGAAATCACTGTACGAACCCTTGCGGACAGGTTCGGTCCGCAACGAGGGACGTTCGATGCGGCCGAGGAACGGGAACAGGCCAAGCAATGCACGACGTACGGAAGTGGACCACGGGACTGCGGCGTCTGCTGGAGCGTCGCCGGCAGCCGGTGGTCGTCCAGACGCTGCGGTCGGCGACGGC
This sequence comes from Streptomyces barringtoniae, assembly GCF_020819595.1. Lineage (GTDB taxonomy): Bacteria > Actinomycetota > Actinomycetes > Streptomycetales > Streptomycetaceae > Streptomyces > Streptomyces barringtoniae. The sequence continues at coordinate 61,198 of NZ_JAJHNP010000019.1, read as the reverse complement.
TGCGACGATCGCCTACGTCATCGCCCTGCGGCTGAGCCCCGAGCCGGCCCCGCTGACCGCGCCGCTGACCGCGCTGCTGGTCGTCCAGGTGACCTTCTACGCCACCCTCACCAACGGCATCCGCCGGGTGAACTCGGTGGTCGCCGGCGTGCTGGTGGCGATCGCCTTCAGCGTGCTGGTGGGGCTGACCTGGTGGAGCCTCGCCCTGCTGATCGTGGCCTCGCTGGCCGTCGGGCATCTGGTGCGGGTCGACGAGTACGTGGCCGAGGTGGCGATCAGCGCCATGCTGGTCCTCGGCGTCACCACCGTCGGGTTCACCGCCTGGGCGCGCATCGTGGAGACGCTGATCGGCGCGGTCGTCGGCACGGCCTGCAATCTGCTGCTCCCGCCCCCGGTGTGGGTGGACGAGGCGGGCCGCTCGATCGAGGACCAGGCACGCCGGGTACGGCAGTTGATGCTGCGGATGGGTGAGGAGGCCGCCGGCCGGATCACCTGGGAGCGGGCGGCCGAGCGGCTGCACGAGGCACGCGGGCTGGACCAGCACATCACCCGGGTGGACGCGTCGCTCAGGCAGGCGGAGGACAGCCTGCGGCTCAATCCGCGGGTCAAGGAGGGGCTGCTGCACCGGGTGGTGCTGCGGACCGGTCTGGACGCGCTGGAGATCTGCACGGTGGTGCTGCGGGTGCTGGCCCGTACCTTCACGGACCTGGCCAAGGCCCGCGGGGCCGAGGAGCTGTTCCCGCCCCGGGTGGGGGCGACCGTCGAACAGCTGCTGTCGGAGATCGCCGACGCGGTGGTCAGCTTCGCGGTCCTGGTCACCACCCACCTGAGCGAGAACGCCGAGTCGGCGGAGGCCCGTCTGTCCGCCGAGCTGCACACGGCGGCCGGCACCCGGGACCGGCTGGCCGAGCTGCTCCGGGAGGAGATCGGCAAGGACTGGGCGAACTGGCAGCTGTTCGGGGCCGTGCTGACCGAGACGACGCGGATCATCGACGAGCTGAACACCGAGCACCGCACCCGGCGCCTGTTCGAGGAGCTGGACCGGGTCTCCCGGAGGCAGCGGGCGAAGCTGCCCCGGATGAGCCGGATGCGCGAACGGCTCGGGGTACAGGAGGAGCTGTGGCGGAACCGTGCGGGGTTCGGTGAGCGTTCCTGGTGAGGGAGAGTGCCGGGCGAGGCTCGGCGCGCCGGGTGCCGGGGTAGCCGGCACGACGGGTTCGAGGGGTGCCGGGGTATCCGGCACGACGACGGAGTTCGAGGGGTGCCGGAGCGGCCGGCACGGATGCGAGGGGGCGACCGGATGGCCGGTTCAGGGGTGCGGATCGACGGGAACACACTGCGGTTGCCGGGCGGGGTGGCGGTGCGGTTCATCCGCACGCTGCGGCTGCCGGAGTCGGGCACGCATCCGCTGCCTCCCGGGCTGGGCGAGTTCCCCGTCCGGCGGGTCTCGGACCACCCCGACACGGTCCCGGCCGAGTGGCGGGCGCGCGGTGGTGTGATGCTGCCGGTGTATCTGCGCGAGGCGATGTGGCTGAGCTTCTCCGGCACGAGGGAGCCGGCGGCGCTCCAGGTCGGGGTCGGCAAGGTGTGCGCGGTGTCCGGCCGGCCCTGGAGCGACCGGCTCGCCCGGGATCCGCAGAACTACGTGGTACTGCCCCGGCAGCCCTGGCTGGACGGCATCAACTCCGGCAAGGGCACGGTCCGCCAGTTCGTCGCCGTACCGCTCGGTCTCGGTGCGACGGTGGAGGGGCAGGTCACCGGCGAGGAGGTGTGGGGCGGCGTGCAGCTGCAGTCGTTCCCGCTGCGGGAGCCGCTGCTGTCCGAGTGGCGGCGCCGTGAGCGGGAGCGGGAGGAGGCACGGCGCAGGGCCCTGGCAGCCGGGCCGACGGGCGGGTACGGCGCGCCGATGATGGCGTCCGCGCCCGGTGCGATGCCGCCTCCCGCGGCCCCGGGTGGGGCGCCTCGGGGCGCCGCCATGGGTCTGGGTGTCGGCGGCTCGATGCGTCAGGAGGTGTACCGGGACGAGCGGCCGCCGACGGACTGGTCCGAGGAGCCCGCAGGGCGGGTGTTCGTGCATCTGGTCACGCCGCCGGAGTGGCGGCGCATCACCGGCGAGGCGCCCCCGCCGTCCCCGGTCGACCGGGCGGCGTACACCCGGGCGGGGCTGCCCTGGTACGACTACTACGACGCCGATGCCGGGGATCTGGCCCCCACGGACGCCCTGGGGGCGGTCAAGCCGGTCGGCGAGTGGCTCGGGGACGACCTGGACCCGTGGCAGGCGCCGTCCGCCGGCCAGGTGACCCCGCTGAAGGACGCGCCGGGCAAGCCGGTCGAGGACGGCGACTGGTAGATCGCGTTGCACGGCGCGCAACACCTGTTGCCGTGCTTGCCCTTTGCCGTCGGCAGGGGCCAAGGTGGCTGTCACGACCGGGGCCACCGACGACCTGAGGTGCTGCATGGACACGGACGACGAGCCGGTGAACGGACGCTGGAGCAGGCGCCGGTTCGTCGGAGCCGTGGCGGGCACGGCGGCCGTGGTGACGGTGCCGTCCCCGGCGGCCCCGCCGGCCGGCACCCGGGCCGCGGCGGACGATCCCAGGCCCGCCCCACCACCCCGTGGGCCCTCCGGTCCGCGTCCGCTGTACGTGGGCACCTACACCTCGGCCGACGGCGGCGGCACCGGCATCGGGCTGGCCTCCTACGACCCGGCGACCGGCCGGATCACCACCTCCGGCACCCTCGCCGGTGTCCCCGACCCGTCGTACCTGGCCGTGCACCCGGACGGCCGCACGCTGTACGCGGTCGACGAGCGCCAGGACGGCGGCGTGACGGCCGTACGCCTCGCCGGCCGGCGGGTTCTCGGCACCCGCGGCACGGGCGGTGCGGGCCCCTGTCATCTGTCGGTGCATCCCTCCGGACGCTGGCTGCTGAGCGCCAACTACGGGTCGGGCAGCGTCGCCGTGCATCCGGTCGACTCCTCCGGCGCCCTGGGCGAGCGCACCGACCTGGTCACGCACACCGCGCCGCCTCCCGACTCGGGTCAACAGGGGCCGCACGCCCACCAGTTCGTCACCAGCCCCGACGGCGGCCACGTCCTCGCGGTCGACCTCGGCACCGACACCGTCTACAGCTACCGTCTGGACCAGGCGAACGGCACACTGACGGAGGTGGCACAGGCGCACACCCGGCCCGGTGCCGGACCGCGCCATCTGACCTTCCATCCCGGCGGCCGGTACGCCTATCTGGCCAACGAAGTGGACGACACGGTCACCGTATGCGGCTACGACCCGGCCTCCGGCCGGCTGACCATCGGCGAGCCGCAGTCCACGGGGTCGGGCGGCGGCACCAACTACCCGGCACAGTTCGTCGTGACGGCGAACGGAGGGTACGCGTTCCTGGCCAACCGGGGCGACAACAGCCTCGCGCGGTACGCGATCGAGGCCGACGGCGCCCGGCTGCGGCTGCTCGGCACGGTGCCGGTGGGCGGGGACTTCCCGCGGCAGATCGCTCTCTCGCCGGACGGCGGACTGCTGTTCGCGGCGAACCAGCGCTCGGGGACGGTCACCGTCTTCCACGTCGACGCGGACAGCGGTGAACTCCGGTCGGCCGGCGAGCCGTTCGCCTCACCGGTCGCCGTCTGCGCGCTGCCGCTGTAGGGGCCCGTCCGGCGGATCATGCCGCAGAGGCGGGGTCCGGCACGCACATCCGCAGGCTCCGGAACCCGCTCACGCCGGCCGGTCAGGCACCGCTGCCTCCCTGCGGCTTGAGCCGCGGGACAGGCCCTCGCGCGCGGGGGCAGGCGGCGGCGGTGGCCTGGACCAGCAGGGCGTGCATGCGCTCGGTGAGCTGGGCGACGTCGTCGGCGGGCGTGTGGAAGGGCAGCCGTACGTCGCCGTGGGCGCGGGTGCGCTCGATGCGCAGGGTCAGTCCGTGCCGGTCGACGGCGAGGGGCAGCACGCGGGTCGCGGCGTGCAGGCTCTCCGGCCGCACCAGGCGGGTCAGCCGCTCGACGGCGTCCGGGTGGGCGTCGGCGAGGTGGGTCAGGAGCCGGGCCTCGGCCTCGGCGAGCGGGTCGGGCCGGGCGGCGGCGTACTCGTCCGGGTCGACCACCACGGTCCCGGAGGACCGCCGCAGCACCGCCCGCGTGGGCCGGAACAGCAGGGTGCCGCGGTCCGGTGCGAACCAGCCGGCGAGGTGGAGCCGGGCCCGGATCCGGCCGCGTACCGGTACGGGGGCCACGTCGGCGAACTCGAGTACGGCGGAGGGTTCCTGGCGGGGGGCGCAGATGGCCGCGGTCAGCAGGGCGCTGTCGTCGGGCACCGTCAGGCGTACGGCGCCGTCGTCGGTCACGGTGTGCGCGCCGACGTACTCCTCACGGGCGCCGTCCGCGGTCACCGCGCACGACCAGGCGACGGCCAGCACCGACCGTGCCCGTTCCGCGGCGCCGGGTGCGGCCGTCCAGTCCTGCGTGTCACCCATCCGAGACCTCCTTAGGTAAGCCTTGCCTAACCTATCGGAGATCCGGGCGCACGCCAACCGCATCCCGGCGCCGGAAAGGACCAGTGCGGGCGGTCGGGCCGTGGTCGGGTGATGGTCAGGTGATGACACCCAGCAGCGCCCGCGCGCACAGGTCCCGCACCTGCTCGCGGGTCAACTCGCCGTCGCGCAGCCACTCCAGGCAGACGGCGGTGGTGAAGGCGAGCCAGCCGCGCACGGCCAGGCGGACATGCGGGGCGCTCTCGTAGACGGGGCCGAACTCGGGATCGGCGGCCAGCGCGGCGAGGATCTGCTGCTCCTGGGCGGCCAGGGCCCGCTGGTAGACCCGGCGGACGGCCTGGTCGCCGGCCGCGTCGGCACGGTGGAAGGCACGGAAGCCGTGGGCGTGGGCCTGCACGTAACCGAGGTAGGTGTCGAGGCCGGCGGCGAGCTGCTCGCGCACCGGCACGCCGGGCACGGCCGCCGTCATGCGCAGCATCCGCTCGCTCTCGCGGTCGACGACCGCCGCGAAGAAGTCCCGCTTGGTCGGGAAGTAGTGGTACAGCAGTCCGCGGGAGACCCCGGCGATCTCGGCGACCTGCTCGATCCACACGTCGTCGTAGGGGCTCTCCGAGAACAGCTTCGCGCCGACGGACAGCAGCTGCGCACGCCGCTCCTCGGTGCTGAGTCTGCGCCGGGCGCGCTCCCCCTGGTTCGCGGGCATGACGTCACTTTACTTGACGCGGGTTCAACAAGCGGACCAGACTGAAACAGGTTATTGAACCCACGTACAACACGGCGCGCGCCACAGCTTCACTCGCAGGTTCAACGGTCCGCTGGATCAAGGGAGATCGGCGTCATGGCGGAGACGACGCAGAGGACGCAGACGACGCAGACGGGGCTGCCCAAGGGTTTCCGGAGCGCCGAACTGGGCTGGCCCGAGCTGCACCGCATTCCGCATCCGCCGCGCCGGGTGCCGCTGCTCGGCGATGTGCTCGGCGCCGACCGGCGCAGGCCGGTACAGGACTCCATGCGCTTCGGGCGCGACCTGGGTCCGATCTTCCGGCGGCGGGCCTTCGGCAAGGAGTTCGTGTTCGTGTGGGGCGCGCGGCTCGCCGCGGACCTGGCCGACGAGTCCCGGTTCGCCAAGCACGTCGGTCTCGGCGTGGCCAATCTGCGGCCGGTCGCCGGGGACGGCCTGTTCACCGCCTACAACCACGAGCCCAACTGGCAGCTCGCGCACGACGTCCTGGCGCCCGGCTTCAGCCGGGAGGCCATGGAGGGCTACCACGGGATGATGCTGGCAGTCGCGGAACGCCTGACCGCTCACTGGGACCGTGAGGCGGCGGCCGGGCGCACGGTGGACGTGCCCGGGGACATGACCAAGCTGACCCTGGAGACGATCGCGCGGACCGGGTTCGGGCACGACTTCGGCTCCTTCGAGCGGGACCGCCCGCATCCCTTCGTCACCGCGATGGTCGGCACGCTCACCTACGCCCAGCGCCTCAACGGCGTGCCCGGGCCGCTCGCCCCACTGCTGCTGCGCACCGCCGCCCGGCGCAACGCGGCCGACATGGCCCACCTGAACAGAACCGTCGACGACCTGGTCGCGGAGCGGCGCCGGTCGGGTCGCGGGGACGGTGACCTGCTGGACCGGATGCTGGAGACGGCGCATCCGGAAACGGGCGAGAAGCTGTCGGCGGAGAACGTCCGCAGGCAGGTGATCACGTTCCTGGTCGCGGGCCACGAGACCACCTCGGGCGCGCTCTCCTTCGCCCTGTACTACCTCGCCCGGCACCCCGGGATCGCCGCCCGGGCCCGCGCCGAGGTGGACCGCGTCTGGGGCGAGGACGCACGCCCCGGCTACGACCAGGTGGCCAAGCTGCGCTACGTCCGCCGGGTGCTGGACGAGTCCCTGCGGCTGTGGCCGACCGCCCCCGCCTTCGCCCGGGAGGCCCGGCAGGACACCGTGCTCGCCGAGGAGCACCCGATGCTCCGGGGCGCGTGGGCGCTGGTGCTGACACCGATGCTGCACCGCGACCCCGAGGTCTGGGGCGAGGACGCCGAGCGATTCGACCCGGACCGCTTCGAGGCGGCGGCCGTACGGTCTCGTCCCCCGCACACCTTCAAGCCGTTCGGCACCGGCGCGCGGGCGTGCATCGGCCGCCAGTTCGCCCTGCACGAGGCCACCCTGGTCCTCGGCCTCCTGCTGCGCCGCTACGACCTGCTGCCCGACCCGGCCTACCGGCTGACCGTCACCGAACGGCTGACGGTGATGCCGGAGGGGCTGCGACTGGGCTTGGAGCGGTGCAGGCGCCCCGAAGGGGCGCAGGGCAGTGCCGGCCATGCGGCTGCCGCCGCGGAGGCGGGAGGGGCCACGACGAGCCCGCAGGCGCACGACGCCCTGTCCCGGAGCCCCCAGCGGATCGCCCGGTCGGCCGCCGGTTGTCCGGTGCACCGGGCGGGTGACTGAAGCGGGCAGCCGGGTCCCGGCCACCGCGGGCCGCTTGGCGCATGGTCGCTCACGGACCGCTGCACCACCACCGGTGCACGGTCCAGGACCACCGGACGGGCCCGAGTTCACCCGTTCGGCCCACGTGGGATCGCCTCCCCGTACCGGAAGGCCTTCAGTCGTGGGTGGAGACCTTCCGGTACCCGGACGTTCCGGCAAAGGAGTCGCTCATGACCGCCAGGCCCCAGTTCGCCCTTGCCGCCGCGATGAGCGGTGCCGCGCTCACCGTCCAGCTCCTGTTCGGCGCCGCCCCGTCCACGGCCGCTGCGAGTCCGTCGCCGTCACCGTCCTTCAGGGTCGGCGAACCCATACCGGCGTCCAGCGCCGGACTCCCGATCTGTCTCACGCGCGTCGACACCACATTCGTGCTGCTCTACCGGCACCGCGCGATCGTCGTGGCCGGCACCGGCCATGTCGTCCAGCGGATCCTGTCGCCCGGCGGGGCCTACGACGACGGCACGGTGCAGCTGCGCTTCAACACGGACGCCAGGAGCATCACGTACACGCCGCAGGGCAAGCGGTCGCCCAGCACCGAGGTGTGCAGGCCTCGCAGGTAGAACTCATCGTCCGAACACCTCGAAGGCCACCGCCGGTGTGCCGCCGAAGCGTTCACCGGTCGTCCTGGCGTTGGTGGTCAGGAAGGTGCGGACGTACGTTTCCGGGTCCTCGTCGGTCAGGGCCTCGATGTAGGAGCGGTGTTCCAGCAGGGAGCGCACCGCGCGCTCCAGGCCGGGCCCCGCGTCGACCGCGTGGGTGGGCCGGCCGGAGCCGGCGACCGCCACCCAGCGGACGCCGCCCCAGGGTTGGAGTCCCTGCTCGGTGAGTTCCGGGAAGATCCACCGGTTGCCGGCGTCCGCCTCGCCCCAGGTGTCGCGGTGGTTGAGGGTGAGGACGAGTTCGGGACGGCGGCGGCGGATCGCGGCGGCGATGTCGCGGCGCAGCGCGAGCCCGTACTCGATCACCCCGTCGCGGTGGTCGAGGAACTCGACCGAGCCGACACCCACCCACGGCGGCCGCACTGGCCCCGCTGCTCGCGTTCGCGCAGCGGGCCGCAGACGGCGGGGTCGAGGGTGTCGATGCCCGCCTCGCCGCGGGTCGCGAGGACGTAGGCGACCTCGCGGTCGGCGTCGGTCCAGGCGGCGACCGCCGCGGAGCACCCGTATTCCAGGTCGTCGGGGTGCGCCACCACGGCCGGGCCGCGCTGCCAGTCCTCCGGCATGGGCTGGAGTCGGGCATTCGTCGGCTCGGTCATGGGCTGCAGACTAGTTGCGGCGCACGCCCGCGTCCCTTCGGGCGCTGCCTCACACCTCGTCCCGTGCCATCCCCAACAGCCGGTCCAGGACTCGCGGCGCCCCCGCGCGCAGGCCGTCGTGCTCGAACTCGTTGGTGACCCAGGTGCGCAGGCCGCGGATCGCGCGTGCGGTCTCCAGCGCGTGTGCGGTGTCGACGTACATGTCGTCGTGGTAGACGGCCGCCACGACCGGGACCTCGTTGGCGGCGAGGCGGGCGGGGTCGTAGAGGGGCTGCCAGTCGGTGCGGGCGGCGAGCAGGTCGGCCGTCTCGCGCAGCGGGCGCAGGGCCGGGTCCGCCTCGAACATCCAGGGGTGGACCGTCTCGCCGGTGAACAGCACCGGGGTGTCGCCGGCGAGGGCCTTGGCCGCGTCGAACTGCGGGAACTCGGCGCGGACTCGCTCGGCGGACCAGGCCGTGGGGCGGGTGCCCTGGCCGTAGATCGACTCGTGGACGAGCGCGTAGAGGGGGTGGGCGGCGTACGACAGCAGGGACTGGGCCTGTTCCTGGAAGGCGTCGGACAGTTCCGGGCCGCCCGGTGTGCGCACGAAGGCGTCCTCCAGGAGGTGGTGCAGCCGGTGGCTGCCCTCGCTCGTACCGAGCATCAGGCCGAGGGACTGGAAGGCCTCGACCGTGAAGCGGTAGCCGTTCGGGAGGCTCACCTCGTGGGTCAGCAGGTGGTCGGCGATACGGCGGGCCCGCTCGACGTCCTGGGGGTAGCGGGCGTAGTGCGCGGTGACCTTGCGTTCGATGCGCGGGTAGGCCGCGCGGTAGACGTCGTCGGCGTGAGCGTGCAGGGAGGGCAGGCCTCCGGTGATGACGGCGGTGTCCAGGCCCTCGGGGGCGAGGGAGAGGTACGACACCGTGCAGAATCCGCCGAAGCTCTGGCCGAGCACGGTCCAGGGGGCGCCGCCGGTGACCTGCGGGCGGATCGCCTCGCAGTCCCGGACGATGGAGTCGGCGCGGAAACGGGTGAGGTAGTCCGCCTGCTCGGCCGGGCCGCCGCGCAGCGGGAGCGTCTGCCGGGAGGCCGGTGTGGAACTGCCGGTGCCGCGCTGGTCGAGCAGCAGGACGCGGTAGTCCTTCAGCGCCCGGTCGAGCCAGGCCTGACGTCCGACGAAACGATTCGCCCCGAAGCCGGGACCACCCTGGAGGTACAGCAGCCACGGCAGCTCCTGCCCGGCCTTGTCGCTCGCGACGGCCTCACGGGCGTACAGCTCGATCGTCTCGCCGTCCGGGGCGGCGTGGTCGAGGGGCACGGTGAAACGGCGGTCGGTGAGGATGACACCGGGCTGGCGGTAGCTGATGCTCAACGGGTCTCCCGGGACGGACGAGACGGACGGGACGGACAGGTCCCAGTTCAGCACACGACCGGCCCCGCGCCGAGCCCGGGGATCATGGATTGTTACTGAATTTCCGGTCAGTGTCCGGCTCCCCGGGCGGCGCGCGGCGCTCAGCGTGCGGCGAGGCTGGAGCGGCGCACCACCAGCTCCGGCTGGAGCACCACCCTGCGGTGCTCGTGGGTCCGCTCGCCCTCCCCCTGTTCGGTCTCCTCCAGCAGCAGCTCGGCGGCGAGGGCGCCCATGGTGACGGCGGGCTGCCGTACGGAGGTCAGCGGTACGGCGGCGGCCGCCGCGAACTCGATGTCGTCGTAGCCGACGATGGCGAGGTCGTCGGGGACGCTGACGCCGGCCGCGTACAGGGCCTGCAGGACGCCCAGGGCGAGCAGGTCGTTGGCGCAGAACACGGCGGTGGGCCGGTCGGCGAGGCCCAGCAGGCGGGCGCCGGCGTCGCGGCCGGCGGACACGTCGAGGCGTTCGGTGGGCAGCTCGCGCAGCGCCTCGGGGCCGAGTCCGGCCTCGGCCAGGGCGTTCAGGGCGCCGGTACGGCGGTCGCGTACCTGGTTGAGTCCGGGCGGTCCGCTGACATAGGCGATGGAGCGGTGCCCGGCGTCCACCAGATGGCGGACCGCGAGCGCGCCGCCGGCCACGTCGTCCACGGACACCGAGCACTCGGTGGTGCCCTCGGCGACCCGGTCGACCAGCACGAACGGGATGCCGTGCCGGCGGAAGGTCTCGATGTTGCGGCCGGTGGCGTCGGCCGGGGTCAGCAGCACGCCGCGCACCCGCTGCTCGGCGAAGAGCGCCAGGTAATCGGCCTCTTCTGCGGCGTTCTGGGCGCTGTTGCACACCATCACACCGAGCCCCGCCTCGCGGGCCGCCCGCTCGGCGCCACGGGCCACGTCCACGAAGAACGGGTTGCCCATGTCGAGCACGAGCAGGCCCATGATCCGGCTGCGGCCCGCGCGCAGCTGCCGCGCGGACTCGCTGCGGACATAGCCGAGCCGGTCGATCGCGGACTGCACCCGCGCCCGTGTCTCGCTGGCGACCGTGTCCGGGCGGTTGATGACGTTCGACACCGTGCCCACCGACACTCCGGCGGCGCGGGCGACGTCCTTGATACCCACCGACTGGGCCATCGGATCTCAGACCTCCAGGGATGACGAGGGGCGGCGGGCGGATCCTCACATTACCGTCACCGTCCCCTTTGACGGTCCGCTCATGCAGGCAGGGAGAACTCCACGACGTGCAGCGCCGAGGGCGTCGTACCGGTGGACTTCTCCTGGTACATGAACGACAGCACGTTGTCCGACCTGGCGCGCATCTCGTCGATCACGACCTCGCCGAAGGCGTTGAGGCCGCCGCCGTCGAAGAGGAGGGTCCAGTCGGTGTGGCCGGAGGACCTGGAGGCGCCGGCGACACGGCCGTGGGGGAGGACCGCATAGGCGTTGTCGTACTTGTCGAGGATCAGCTTGGTGCGCTGGCTGGAGTCCAGGGGGACCGGGATCTCGGTCTTGGTCCAGCTGCCGGAGGAGTTCTTGCGGAGGTGGAACGCGCGGCCGTGCGCGGTGCGGTCGGCGACGTAGTCGGTGGTGCACCGGCCGAAGCGGCCGGGGACGTAGCTGATGATCGCGTGCGGGAGGCCGGCGGAGTCGGTCCACTGGCTCTCCTGGTTCATCAGGGAGTGGTCGGGACCGAGGGGGTCGACGACCAGTCCCGGGTCGGTGACGGAGACGGTGTCCGGGGTGCCCGTGGTGCCGACGAGGGTCCCCGCGTCGTTGCGCCAGGTGCGGCCGCGGTCGGTGGAGTAGACGTAGCCGGTGTCGTGGTTGGTGATGCCACCGCTGCTGCACATCACGGCGGCGTTCTGCTCGCGCCAGGTGAAGAAGGAGTGCAGCCGCCCGCCCGTGTCGTAGTCGATGCCGTGCAGGTACATGTTGCGGGCGGTGCTGGAGCCGTGCGAGCTGGTGTAGGTGCCGGTGGAGCCGGACCACTCCCCCAGGGCCGTCCAGGACGAACCGTCGTACTCCGCCAGGGCGTTGCGGCCGTCGCCGGAGACACCGGCCCGGTAGCTGAGCTGGAGCCTGCCCTCGGGGGTGGAGACGAACTGCGGATAGGTGAACTGCGAGGTGAGCGCGAGGCCGTCGAGGGAGGTCCGGACGGGTCCGAGGACGGGCGGACTCCAAGGCGTGGACGCCGGGTTGTCGAGGAGGCCGGCGACCGACTTCACGTAGAAGAAGCCGTCGCTGTGGGAGTCCATGGTGAGGTGCAGGCGGCCGTCCGCCTGGGAGACGCCCATGGAGACGACGTTGTGGGAGTCGCTCGCCTTGAGGACGTGCGAAAGGGTGACGGTCGACCAGGTGCCCGCTCCGGCGGCCCGGCGGGCGACGACCGCGTTGCCGGTGGCGGTGTACCACGCGGCGTACTGGTAGCCCCTGTACGTCAGCAGGCCGTTCTTCTGGAACGAGTTGTTGTTGACCAGGCCGTCGTAGGAGACGAAATAGACGGCCCGGGAGTCGAGCAGGGTCGTGCTCATCCTGCTGACGGAGGGGCCGGGATCGGCGGCCCGCGCGATGCCCGGCGTCGCCACGGCGGCCAGGACGGCCGTGGCGAGCGCGGTGCGTCTTTTCATGAGCGGCTCCGGGAAGGGGGCGTCAGGCGAGGTGGAAGACCTCGGTGAGCGGCTTCATCGCCTCGTCGGGGCGGGATCCGTCGAGGGACTCGAAGAAGGGGGCCATCTCGGCCTGCCAGCGGGCGTTGACCTCGGTGGCCTCCATGCCGGCCAGGGCGGCGCCGAGGTCATCGGTCTCCAGGTAGCCGACGAGCAGGCCGTCGTCGCGCAGGAAGAGGGAGTAGTTGTGCCAGCCGGTGGCGGAGAGCGCCGCACGCATCTCCGGCCACACGGCGGCGTGGCGTTCGCGGTACTCGGTGATCCGGTCCTTTCGGACCTTGAGCAGGAAACAGACGCGCTGCATGAAGTACCGCTCCTGGATCAGAAGTCGAAGTCGTCGATGTTCTTGGCGTCGAACACGGTCGGCTTGCCGAGGTTGATCACACCGTCCTTGCCGATGGTGTACGTCGTGCCGCCGGCCTTGAAGGTCTCGCCCTCCTTGCCGGTGATCTGTCCCGAGGCGAGCGCGACCGCGGTCCGCGCGGCCAGGTCGCCGAGCTTCGCCGGGTCCCACAGCTCGAAGGCGCCGACGGTGCCGTTCTTGACGTACTTGCGCATGTCGTTGGGGGTGCCGAGGCCGGTCAGCTGGACCTTGCCCTTGTACTTGGAGCCGGAGAGGTACTGGGCGGCCGCCTTGATGCCGACGGTGGTCGGGGAGATGATCCCCTTCAGGTCCGGGTACTGCTGGAGCAGGCCCTGGGTCTGCTGGAACGACTGCTGGGCGTCGTCGTTGCCGTAGGCGACCTTGACCAGCTTGACATCCTTGTACTTCGGGTCCGCCAGCTCCTTCTTCATGTAGCCGATCCAGGTGTTCTGGTTGGTCGCGGTCTGCGCGGCCGACAGGATCGCGATCTGGCCCTTGTAGCCGATCTGCTGCGCGAGCAGCTGCACCTCGGTACGGCCCAGGTCCTCGGCACTGGCCTGCGAGACGAAGGCGTTGCGGCAGTCGGCGGTGGTGTCGGAGTCGTAGGTGACGACCTTGATGCCGTTCTTCATGGCCTGCTTCAGCGCGGTGCACAGGGCGCCGGGGTCCTGCGCGGAGACCGCCATCGCGTCGACCTGCTGCTGGGTGAGCGTGTTGACGTAGGAGACCTGGCCGGAGGTGTCGGTGGCGCTGGAGGGGCCGACCTCCTTGTACTTCGAGCCGAGTTCGGCGAGGGCCTGCTCGCCGCCCTTGTCGGCGGAGGTGAAGTAGGGGTTGTTGACCTGCTTGGGCAGGAAGCCGACGGTCAGGCCCTTCTTGGTGGCCGCGTTCGGGTCGGCCTTGCCGGCCGCCGCGCCCGAGCCGCTGTCGCTCTTCACGTCGTTCTTGGTGGTGCCGCCACACGCGGTGAGGGCGAGTGCGAGGGAGGTGGCGGCGGCGAGGGCCGCACAGGCACGGCGGATCGACGACTTGCGCATGGCGAGGTTTCCTTTACGGGGGTGGGCGGAAGAACGGGTCATGCGGCAGGCGTGGGGGGAGCCTTGGGCACCGGCGCCGAGGCGGCTCTGCGGCCGGCCCTCGCGACGGAGATCTGCCGTGCGACCCGGGGGCCGAGCACGGAGACGACGAGCAGGACGCCGGTGACGACGATCTGCGACTGCGCGGAGACGTTCAGCAGGCTCATCACGTTCTGCAGCGCCCCCAGCAGGAACACACCGGCGATCGCGCCGCCGAGCGTGCCCTTGCCGCCGTCGAAGTCGATGCCGCCGAGCAACACGGCCGCGACGACGGAGAGTTCGAGGCCGGTGGCGTTGTCGTAGCGGGCGCTGGCGTAGTGCAGGGCCCAGAAGACGCCGGTGAGGGAGGCCATGAAGCCGGTGGCGCCGAACAGCAGCAGCTTGGCCCGCTTGACCCGGATCCCGGCGAACCGGGCGGCCTCCTCGCCGGCGCCGATCGCGAACAGCGAGCGCCCGAAGGGGGTGGCGTGCAGGACGACGGCGGCGACGGCGAGCAGTGCCAGGAAGGGCAGGAAGGCCTGTGGGAGGAAGGAGTCCCCGACGCGTCCCGCGGCGAAGTCGAGGTACTGGGTGGGGAAGTCGGTGACCGCGTCGGAACCGAGGACGATCTGGGCGATGCCCCGGTAGGCGGCGAGGGTGCCGATGGTGACGGCGAGGGACGGCAGCCCGAGCCGGGTCACCAGCAGGCCGTTGACGAGCCCGCACACCACCCCGAGCAGCAGGCACAGCGGGATGATCGTCTCGATGGCCATGCCCTCGTTCCACAGCTTGCCCATCACCGCGCCGGACAGGCCGGCCGTGGAGGCCACCGACAGGTCGATCTCGCCGGAGACGACGAGGAGGGTCATCGGCAGCGCGATCAGCGCGATGGGCAGGGTGTTGCCGATCAGGAACGACAGGTTGAGGGCGTTGCCGAAGCCGTCGACGAAGGAGAAGGACAGCAGGAGCAGGACGATCAGCAGGGCGCCGACGACCGTGTCCCAGCGGACGGCACGGGTCAGGGACTCAGGCACGAGCCTCCCCCTTCTGTACGGCGGACCTCGCGGAGGCCGACTTCTTCTTCAGGGCGGCCGCCACCCGCAGCGCGACGATCCGGTCCACGGCGATGGCGAGCAGGAGCAGCACGCCGTTGATGGCGAGGACCCACACGGAGCTGACGCCGAGCGCGGGCAGCACGCTGTTGACGGAGGTCAGCAGCAGGGCGCCGAGCGCGGCGCCGTACACGCTGCCCGAGCCGCCGGTGAAGACGACACCGCCGACGACGACCGCGCTGACGACGGTGAGTTCGTAACCGTTTCCGGTGCCGGAGTCGACGTTGCCGAACCGGGCCAGGTACATGGCCCCGGCGAGGCCGGCGAGGGCGCCGCAGAGGGTGTAGGCGAGCAGGATGCGCCTGCGGACCGGGATGCCGGCGAGGCGGGCGGCCTCCGGGTTGGAGCCGAGGGCGTACAGCTCGCGGCCGCTGCGGAAGTGCTTGAGACAGTAGGCGGTGGCGACCAGCACGGCGAGGGCGATGAGCGCCAGGTACGGCACGGCGGAGATGCCGCCGGATCCGAAGTCGACGAAGCCCGGGGGGAGGTCGGCCGCGGTGATCTGGCGGGAGCCGACCCAGATGGAGTCGATGCCGCGGATGATGTAGAGGGTGCCCAGGGTGACCACCAGCGCGGGCACCTGGCCGAGGCTGACCAGCAGGCCGTTCACCAGGCCGAAGGCGATGCCGAGCAGCACCGCGAGGACGATCGCGACGACCGGGTTGCCGCCGCCGTGCAGATAGCTGCCGGCGGCGAAGGCGCTGATGCCGAGGGTGGAGCCGACGGACAGGTCGACGTTGCGGGTGATGACCACCAGCGACTGGCCGGTGGCGACCAGGACCAGGATGGTCGCGTTCAGCAGCAGGTCCTTGATGCCCTGCTCGGACAGGAACTGGCTGTTGCCGGCCTGCGTGACCACGATCATCGCCAGGAAGACCACCAGGATGGCGAGTTCGCGCATCTTGAAGACACGGTCGACCAGGCGGGTGCCGCTGGATCGGGGCGTCTCGGCGACAGGCGCGGGGTTCGGGGTGGTCACCGTCATGCGGCGGCCCTCCTGGTGGCTGCGGCGAGGGTTGTCGACTGCGGCCCGGCGCCCAGAGCGTCTTGCGCCGCCGCCCTCGGGCGACCGCGCTGCGCGCGGGCTGTTGCGATATGTGCGTCGCTCACGCGGCCCTCCCGGTGGCTGCGGCCATCACGGTTTCCTCGGTGGCGTCGGAACGGGGGATCTCGGCGGTGAGCCGGCCCTCGTGCATCACCAGCACCCGGTCGGCCATGCCGAGGATCTCCGGCAGGTCGGAGGAGATCATCAGCACCGCCACCCCGTCGGCGGCGAGCCGGGACAGCAGCCGGTGCACCTCGGCCTTGGTGCCGACGTCGATGCCCCGGGTGGGCTCGTCGACGATCAGCACCTTGGGGTCGGTGGCCAGCCACTTGGCGAGGACCACCTTCTGCTGGTTGCCGCCGGAGAGCGTGGAGACGGCGTCGGCGATCCGGGCGTACTTCACCTGGAGCCTCACCGCCCAGTCCAGCGACCGGCTGCGCTCGGCACCCCGGTCCACCAGCCCGGCCTTCACGGTCGTCCGCAGCCCGGTCAGGCCGATGTTCCGCTCGATGGACATGTCCATCACCAGGCCCTGGGCGCGCCGGTCCTCGGGGACGAGGGCGAGCCCGGCGGCCATCGCCGTGGACGGCGCGCCATTGGTCAGCTTCCGGCCGTCGACCTCGACCTCCCCGGCGTCCCAGCGGTCGATGCCGAACACCGCGCGGGCCACCTCGGTACGCCCGGCGCCCACCAGCCCCGCGAGGCCGACGATCTCACCGCGCCGCACCTCGAAGGACACGTCCGTGAAGACGCCCTCGCGGGTCAGCCGGCGCACGCTCAGTGCCACTTCGCCCGGCGCCACCTCCTGCTTGGGGTAGAGCTCGTCGAGGTCGCGGCCGACCATCCGGCGGACGAGGTCGTCCTCGGTCATGCCGGCCAGCGGCTCGCCGGCGATCCAGGCGCCGTCGCGCAGGGTGGTCACCTTCTGGCAGATCTCGAAGATCTCCTCCAGCCGGTGGGAGATGAACAGCACCGCCGCGCCCTGTTCGCGCAGGGTGCGCACGACACCGAAGAGCCGGGCGACCTCGCTGCCGGTGAGGGCCGCGGTGGGCTCGTCCATGATGAGGACCCGGGCGTCGAAGGACAGCGCCTTGGCGATCTCGACGATCTGCTGGTCGGCGATGGACAGACCGCGTGCGGGGCGGTCGGGGTCGAGGCCGACGCCGAGGCGCTTCATCAGGGCGGCGGTGGCGTCGCGGGTGGCCTTGTGGTCGATACGACCGAGCGCGCGCCTCGGCTGGCGGCCCATGAAGATGTTCTCGGCGATCGACAGGTCGGGAAAGAGCGTGGGCTCCTGGTAGATCACGGCGATCCCGGCGTCGCGGGCGTCGCCGGGCCCGTGGAACTGGACGGGCTCACCGTCGAGCAGCACGTGGCCGGCATCCGGACGGTGCACCCCGGCAAGCGTCTTGATCAGGGTCGACTTGCCCGCGCCGTTCTCACCGGCGAGGGCGTGGACCTCACCGGCGAACAGCTCGAGGGAGACGCCCCGCAGGGCGCGTACGGCACCGAAGGACTTGACGACGTCCCTCAGCGCCAGCACCGGGGCCGGTCCCGTGTCGGACGGGTGGGTCATGGGTGGCTCCTCGACGACGCCCGCGCGGCGGCGATGTCGGAGAGCCGTCGCAGCGTCGTGAAAGGTTTCAACTGGATGGCGGGGACGTTAGGCACGGCAGACATGTCACGTCAATGGCTGTCGCCCGAAAAGATTTCGATAGTCGAAGGTCACTCCCAGGTCACGGAAAACATGACTGGACACAGGGCTTGACACGCCCTCGAGGTGCTCATAGCTTCACGTCCTGAATCGTTTCACACGAAAGCCTTTCTGGCCCGATGCCACAGGAGCCCGAAGTGACCGACCTCGCCGCGGTGAAGGCCGCGCTGAAGACCCAGGCCGTCGAGACACCGTCGTGGGCCTACGGGAACTCGGGGACGCGCTTCAAGGTGTTCGCGCAAGCGGGCGTTCCCCGCACACCGCAGGAGAAGGTCGAGGACGCGGCCCAGGTGCACGCGCTCACCGGTGTCGCGCCGACCGTGGCCCTGCACATCCCCTGGGACCGGGTCGAGGACTATGCCGCGCTGGCCGGGTTCGCCGAGGAGCGGGGCGTGAAGCTCGGGGCGGTCAACTCCAACACCTTCCAGGACGACGACTACAAGCTGGGCAGCATCTGCCATCCGGACGCGGCGGTGCGGCGCAAGGCCGTCGACCATCTGCTGGAGTGCGTCGACATCATGGACGCGACGGGCTCCGCCGATCTGAAGCTGTGGTTCGCGGACGGTACGAACTATCCCGGGCAGGATGATGTGCGGGCGCGGCAGGACCGGTTGGCGGAGGGGCTGGCCGAGGTGTACGAGCGGCTGGGCGACCGGCAGCGGATGCTGCTGGAGTACAAGTTCTTCGAGCCGGCGTTCTATACGACCGATGTCCCGGACTGGGGGACGGCGTACGCGCACTGCTTGAAGCTGGGCCCGAAGGCACAGGTCGTCGTCGACACGGGGCACCACGCTCCCGGCACCAACATCGAGTTCATCGTGGCCACGCTGCTGCGGGAGGGGAAGCTGGGGGGCTTCGACTTCAACTCCCGGTTCTACGCCGACGACGACCTGATGGTGGGTGCGGCCGATCCGTTCCAGCTGTTCCGGATCATGTACGAGGTCGTGCGCGGGGGCGGGTTCGGGCCGGACGTCGCGTTCATGCTCGATCAGTGCCACAACATCGAGGCGAAGATTCCGGCGATCATCCGGTCGGTGATGAACGTGCAGGAGGCCACGGCGAAGGCGCTGCTCGTCGACCGGTCGGCGTTGGCCGAGGCTCAGGCCGCGGGAGATGTTCTCGGCGCCAACGCCGTGCTGATGGACGCGTACAACACGGATGTGCGGCCGTTGCTTCGAGAGGTGCGGGAGGAGATGGGGTTGGACCCCGATCCCATTGCCGCGTATGCGCGGTCCGGATGGGCCGAGAAGGTCCTCGCTGAGCGGGTCGGGGGACAGCAGGCCGGGTGGGGGGCGTAAGCGCCTGCCGTGTGCCGCTTCGGCGCGGAGTGCGGCTCCGTTGTGGTTGCTCGCGCAGTTCCCCGCGCCCCTTTTACACGCATCGCCCTCTGGAAAGGAACCGGTCTCATGTCCACCCATCCCGAAGCCGCCGCCCTGCTCGCGCGATCCCATCGACTCGGCTCCGATCCCCGTAACACCAACTACGCCGGCGGCAACGCGTCCGCCAAGGGCACCGAGACCGACCCCGTGACCGGGGGTGATGTCGAGCTGATATGGGTCAAGGGATCAGGCGGGGATCTCGGAACGCTCACCGAATCAGGGCTCGCGGTGTTGCGGCTGGACCGGCTGCGGGCGCTCGTCGGCGTGTACCCCGGTGTGGAGCGCGAGGACGAGATGGTCGGCGCGTTCGACTACTGCCTGCACGGCAAGGGCGGGGCCGCGCCGTCCATCGACACCGCGATGCACGGGCTGGTGGACGCCGCCCACGTCGATCATCTGCACCCGGACTCCGGGATCGCGCTCGCCTGCGCGGCCGACGGGGAGAAGCTGACCGCCGAGTGCTTCGGCGACGCGGTGGCATGGGTGCCGTGGCGGCGGCCGGGGTTCCGGCTGGGGCTGGACATCGCGGCGGTCAAGCAGGCCAACCCGCAGGCCATCGGTGTGGTGCTGGGCGGGCACGGGATCACCGCGTGGGGGGACACCGCCGAGGAGTGCGAGCGCAACTCGCTGCACATCATCCGTACCGCGGAGGCGTTTCTCGTCGAGCGCGGGAAGCCGGAGCCCTTCGGGCCCGTGATCGAAGGGTACGGGGCCCTGCCCGAGGCGGAGCGCCGGGAGCGGGCCGCCGCCCTCGCGCCGTACGTGCGGGCGCTCGCCTCGCGGGACAGGGCGCAGGTCGGGCACTTCGACGACTCCGACGCCGTACTGGACTTCCTCGCCCGCGCCGAACATCCCCGGCTGGCCGCGCTGGGCACCTCCTGCCCCGACCACTTCCTGCGCACGAAGGTACGGCCGCTGGTGCTGGACCTGCCGCCCACCGCGCCGCTGGAGGAGGCCGTGGCCCGGCTGAAGGAGCTGCATGCCGAGTACCGGGAGGAGTACGCCGCGTACTACCAGCGGCACGCCCTGCCCGACTCCCCCGCCATGCGCGGCGCCGACCCGGCCGTCGTGCTCGTCCCCGGCGTGGGCATGTTCAGCTTCGGCAGGGACAAGCAGACCGCTCGCGTGGCCGGCGAGTTCTACGTCAACGCCATCCATGTGATGCGCGGCGCGGAGTCGGTGTCGGCGTATGCGCCGATCGAGGAGTCGGAGAAGTTCCGCATCGAGTACTGGGCGCTGGAGGAGGCCAAGCTCCGGCGGATGCCGAAGCCGAAGCCGCTGGCGACCCGGGTGGCGCTGGTGACCGGTGCGGGCAGCGGGATCGGGAAGGCCATCGCGCACCGGCTGGCGGCCGAGGGCGCGTGTGTCGTCGTCGCCGATCTGAACGGCGAGAGCGCCCAGGCAGTGGCCGGGGAACTGGGCGGGCCGGACAAGGCGGTCGCCGTCACCGTCGACGTCACGTCCGAGGAGCGGATCGCGGAGGCCTTCAAGACGGCGGTACTCGCCTTCGGCGGAGTCGACCTCGTCGTCAACAACGCCGGAATCTCCATCTCCAGGCCGCTGCTGGAGACTTCGGCACGCGACTGGGACCTCCAGCACGACATCATGGCCCGCGGTTCCTTCCTCGTCTCGCGGGAGGCGGCGCGGGTGATGATCGCGCAGGGGCTGGGCGGTGACATCGTCTACATCGCCTCCAAGAACGCGGTCTTCGCCGGGCCGAACAACATCGCCTACTCCGCCGCCAAGGCGGACCAGGCCCACCAAGTACGGCTGCTGGCGGCCGAGTTGGGCGAGCACGGCATCCGGGTCAACGGGGTCAACCCGGACGGTGTGGTGCGCGGTTCCGGGATCTTCGCGGGCGGCTGGGGTGCCCAGCGGGCGGCGGTGTACGGGGTGCCGGAGGAGAAGCTGGGCGAGTTCTACGCCCAGCGGACCCTCCTCAAGCGCGAGGTGCTGCCCGAGCACGTGGCGAACGCCGTGTTCGCGCTCACCGGCGGGGACCTGACCCACACCACCGGGCTGCACGTCCCGGTCGACGCGGGTGTGGCGGCCGCGTTCCTGCGATGAGCGCGAGTGTGAAGTCGTACGCCGCGGTCGACCTCGGCGCCTCCAGCGGGCGGGTGATGGTCGGCCGGGTGAGCCCGGACTCGCTGGAGCTGAGCGAGGCGCACCGGTTCCCCAACCGGCCGGTGCGCCTCGCGGAGGGGCTGCACTGGGACGTCCTCGCGCTGTACGGCGGGGTCCTGGACGGGCTCCGGGCGGCGGGCCGGGTGGATTCCGTCGGCATCGACAGCTGGGCCGTCGACTACGGCCTGCTGGACGCCGACGGGGCCCTGCTGGGCAACCCGGTGCACTATCGCGACGCCCGCACGGAGGGGGTCGCGGAGAAGGTGTGGGCGAGCGTACCGGCCGGGGAGCTGTACGCGGCGACGGGCATCCAGTACGCGCCCTTCAACACCCTGTACCAGCTGGCGGCGGCCCGCGAGAAGCGCCAACTGACCTACGCAGAGCGGCTGTTGCTCATTCCGGATCTGATGTCGTACTGGCTGACCGGGGAGCAGGGCACCGAGCTGACCAACGCCTCCACGACCCAGCTCGTGGATCCCCGGACACGGACGTGGTCCTACGGCATCGCCGAGCGGCTCGGTATTGACCTCGGGCTGTTCGCGCCGCTGCGGCAGCCCGGCGATCCGGCCGGGCTGCTGCGGCCGGAGGTGCTGGAGGACACCGGGCTGACCGGTCCCGTGCCGGTGACGGCCGTCGGCTCGCACGACACCGCCTCCGCGGTGGCCGCCGTCCCGGCGGCCGGCGAGGCCTTCGCCTACATCTGCACCGGCACCTGGTCCCTGGCGGGTCTGGAGCTGACCGCTCCGGTGCTCACCGAGGAGAGCCGGGCCGCCAACTTCACCAACGAGCTCGGACTCGACGGTACGGTCCGGTACCTGCGCAACATCATGGGGCTGTGGCTGCTCCAGGAGTGCCAACGGGACTGGGGTGAAACGGACTTGGGGCTGCTGTTGCGCGAGGCCGGTACCGTGCGGGCGCTGCGGTCGGTGGTGGACGCCGGGGACGAGAGGTTCCTGGCGCCGGGGCGGATGCCGCAGCGGATCGCCGAGGCGTGCCGGGCGTCGGGGCAGCCGGTGCCGGCGACGCGGGGCGAGATCACCCGGTGCATCCTGGACTCGCTGGCCCTCGCCCACCGCCGGGCCGTCGAGGACGCCCAGCGGCTGGCCGACCGTCCGGTGGACGTGGTGTACGTCGTCGGCGGCGGCACCCGCAACGCGCTGCTGTGCCAGCTGACCGCCGACGCCTGCGGGCTGCCCGTGGTGGCCGGTGCCACGGAGGCGGCGGCCCTCGGCAACGTCCTGGTCCAGGCCCGCGCCCACGGGCTGGTCGGCGACCTGGCCGCGATGCGCCGGCTGCTCATCCGTACCCAGCCGCTCACCCGGTACACGCCCCGCGGCGACAGTGCGCGCTGGCGGGAGGCCGAGGCAAGGCTCGCCACACGGTGAGCGGCGGTCTCCCTTCGGCGGTGTTCGCCCACTACCCTGCACTCGTCCGATGACCGATCCCGAGGAGCCGCGATGCGTGTCGCCCTGTTCCTGACCTGTGTCAACGACACGCTCTATCCGGACACCGGCCGTGCTGTGGTGAAACTCCTGACCAGGCTGGGTGTCGACGTCGACTTCCCGATGGGCCAGAGCTGCTGCGGGCAGGCGCACTACAACACCGGTTACCGCCACGAGGCCGAGCCGCTGGCCCGGCACTTCTCCGATGTCTTCCGCGAGTACGACGCGATCGTCACTCCCTCCGGATCCTGCGGGGCGATGGTGCGGGAGCTGTATCCGCGGATGGGCGAGCGGGCGCGCGCCGAGGGGCGAGGGGACTCGCTGGCGCGGACGCTGGCACCGGTGGTGCCGAAGACGTACGAGTTGACGGAGTTCGTGGTGGACGTGCTGGGCGTGACGGACGTCGGCGCCTACTACCCGCACAAGGTCACCTACCATCCGACCTGCCACGGCCTGCGGAGCCTGGGCCTCGGCGACCGGCCGCGCCGGCTGCTGCAGGCGGTCAAGGGGCTGGAGCTGGTCGAGCTGCCGGGTGCCGAGGAGTGCTGTGGGTTCGGGGGCACGTTCGCGCTGAAGAACGCCGAGGTGTCGGCGGCGATGGGCGCGGACAAGGTGCGCAACGCCGAGTCGACGGGCGCGGAGGTGCTGTGCGCGGCCGACAACTCGTGTCTGATGCACATCGGCGGCACGATGAGCCGGCTGGGTACGACCGTGCGGCCGGTGCACATCGCGGAGATCCTGGCGAGCACGGAGGAGGAACCGGCGGCATGAGCGGAACGTTCGTCGGCATGCCGGCCTTTCCGAAGGCGGCTCACGACGCCCTGGGCAACGCGACCCTGCGGGGCAACCTGCGGCACGCCACGCACACCATCCGCGCCAAGCGGGCCCGCGCGGTGGCCGAGTTGGACGACTGGGCCGCGCTGCGCGAGGCGGGCCGCCGGATCAAGGACCACACCCTGCGCCACCTCGACCGCTATCTGGTGCAGTTGGAGGAGTCGGTCACGGCGGCCGGCGGCACGGTCCACTGGGCCGCCGACGCCGACGAGGCCAACCGGATCGTCGCCGAACTCGTCAAGGCGACCGGCGAGTCGGAGGTCGTCAAGGTCAAGTCGATGGCCACACAGGAGATCGGGCTCAACGAAGCCCTTCTCGAAGAAGGCATCCACGCCTATGAGACCGATCTCGCCGAGCTCATCGTGCAGTTGGGCGAGGACCGGCCCTCGCACATCCTCGTGCCGGCCATCCACCGCAACCGGCGCGAGATCCGGGACATCTTCCGCTCGCAGATGGGCGAGTGGGGCCGGCCCGCTCCCGAGGATCTGACCGACGCCCCCGCCGAACTCGCCGAGGCCGCCAGGCTGCACCTGCGGGAGAAGTTCCTGCGCGCCAGGGTCGGCATCTCCGGTGCCAACTTCATGGTCGCCGAGACCGGCACGCTCGTCGTCGTCGAGTCCGAGGGCAACGGCCGGATGTGCCTGACGCTCCCCGAGACGCTGATCTCGGTCGTGGGCATCGAGAAGATCGTGCCCACCTGGCGTGACCTGGAGGTCTTCCTGCAGACCCTCCCCCGCTCCTCCACCGCCGAGCGCATGAACCCGTACACGAGCATGTGGACCGGCACCACGGACGGCGACGGACCCCGGACCTTCCACCTCGTCCTGCTGGACAACGGCCGCACCGACACGCTCGCCGACCAGGTCGGCCGCCAGGCCCTGCGCTGCATCCGCTGCTCGGCCTGCCTGAATGTGTGCCCCGTGTACGAGCGGGCGGGGGGCCACGCCTACGGCTCGGTCTATCCGGGCCCGATCGGCGCCATCCTCAGCCCCCAGCTCCGGGGCACGGCGAGCGAGATCGATGCCTCACTGCCGTACGCGTCGAGCCTGTGCGGCGCCTGCTACGAGGTGTGCCCGGTCGCCATCGACATCCCCGAGGTGCTGGTGCATCTGCGGGAGCGGGTCGTGGAGGGCGGTCCGGCGGTGCGGCAGGGCAACAAGGTGATGCTGAGGCCGGCCAAGGGGCACGCGGCCGAGCGGGCGGCCATGCGCGCGGCGCGCTGGGCTTTCACCCGCCCCGCCGCCCTGCGCTCGGGCCAGCGGCTCGCCTCCCGCACCCGCCGGCTGCACCCCCGTACCCTGCCGGGCCCGGGCAGGGCCTGGAGCGGCACCCGGGACCTGCCCGCCGTACCGGCGGAACCCTTCCGGGACTGGTGGCAGCGCACCCGCGGTGGAAAGGACGGCACCAAGTGAGCAGCAGGGAAAGGATCCTGGGCCGGGTGCGGCGCGCCCTCGCCGATGTGACACCGGACGAGCGGCCGTACGCGGAGGCCGTGCCCCGCGACTACCTGCGCGAGCACGGGGCCCGCACGACGGAGCAGACGGTGGAGCTGCTGGCCGGGAACCTGGCGGACTACCGGGCCATCGTGCACCGCAGCGACGCCGAGGAGCTGCCGTATCTCGTCATGCGGCTGCTGAACCAGCACGGTTCCCAGGAGGTGCTGGTGCCTCCCGGGCTGCCGCCGGAGTGGATGTCCGCCGCGGACCCGGTGCGGATCCACGACCGGGCGGTGAGCACGGCGCAGCGGCTGGACCAGGTGGACAGCGTGGTGACGGGGTGTGCCGTGGCGATCGCCGAGACGGGCACGATCGTCCTGGACGGCTCTCCCGACCAGGGCCGGCGCCGTATCTCCCTCATCCCGGACCACCACATCTGTGTCGTGCGGGTCCCGGACCAGGTGGTGTCCTCGGTCCCGCAGGCCCTCGAACGTCTCGACCCGGCACGCCCGTTGACCTGGATCTCCGGCCCGTCGGCCACCAGCGACATCGAGCTGGACCGGGTGGAGGGCGTGCACGGTCCGCGCACGCTGGAAGTGGTCCTGCTCAGCTGACGGAGCGTTCCGCCGACCGTGATCCGCTGGGCCCGTCCCCCGAATGGGTCACGGCCTGCGCCACCCGGCGGACGCTACCGCCGCGCGCCGCGTGCGCGGCCCCGTTAGCGTGCGGACATGATCCGGTTCGAGCAGGTCACCAAGCGGTATCCGGACGGTACGACGGCGGTGGACGGCCTCTCCTTCGAGGTGGCCGAGGGAGAGCTGGTCACGCTCGTCGGCCCGTCGGGCTGCGGCAAGACGACGACCATGATGATGGTCAACCGGCTGATCGAGCCGACCTCCGGCCGGATCCTCGTCGACGGCGAGGACATCGCCGGCGTCGACCCGGTGCGGCTGCGCCGCCGCATCGGGTACGTCATCCAGCAGGTCGGCCTGTTTCCGCATCGCACCGTCCTGGACAACACCGCCACCGTGCCCGCGCTGCTCGGCTGGAAGCGGGCGACGGCGCGGGCGCGGGCCGCCGAACTGCTGGACCTGGTGGGCCTCGACCCGAAGACGTACGGGCCGCGCTATCCGGAGCAGCTGTCGGGCGGGCAGCGGCAGCGGGTCGGCGTGGCGCGGGCGCTCGCGGCCGACCCGCCGGTGCTGCTGATGGACGAGCCGTTCGGCGCGGTCGACCCGGTGGTGCGCGAGCAGCTGCAGGACGAGTTCCTGCGGATGCAGGCCGCCGTGCGCAAGACCGTGCTGCTGGTCACGCACGACATCGAGGAGGCGGTGCGGCTCGGTGACCGCATCGCCGTGTACGGGCAGGGCCGGATCGAGCAGTTCGACACGCCCGGCGCGGTGCTCGGCGCGCCCGCGACCCCGTACGTCGCCTCCTTCGTGGGTGCCGACCGGGGGCTGAAGCGGCTGTCGGTCACCGCGATCGAGCCGGACGACCTTCAGCAGCCGCCCGCGGCCCGGCTGGACGAGCCCGCCGAAAGGGCCCTGGAGCGGTTGCGGGCCGAGGGCGCCCGGTGGGCCGTCGTTCTCGACGCGCACGGTGATCTGCACGGCTGGGTCGGCATCGACGAGCTCGCGAGGGGCGGCACGGTCGAGGACCGCACGCACCGGATGACCGCGTGGGTTCCGGTGGGCGCGCCGCTGAAGCAGGCGTTCGGCATGATGTTGCAGTACGACGCCGGGTGGGTCGCGGTGCTGGACGGCGCTCGCTTCCTCGGCGTGCTCACCCCGGCGAAGCTGCACGAGGCGCTGCGCCGCTCGGTGGACGCCGATGCGCGGGGCGTGACGCGGGGGCAGGTGTCGTTCGACTCGGTCGCGGACGCGTGAGACACCCGCCGCGCCTCACTTCAGCAGGCCCTTGTCCTTCAGAAAGGCGCGGGCCACGTCGGCGGGCAGCCTGCGCCAGCTGTCCACCTGCTGGTTCATGTCGGCCAGGTCGCGTGTGGTGAGGACGTCGTTGAGCCTGCCCAGCGCCTTCGCCACCCCGGCGCTGCCGGCCCGGGAGCGGTTGACCACCGGGACCACGTAGTCGGCGTTCTGCAGGTGTCTGTCGTCGGCGAGCAGGACCAGGCCGAAGGAGTCGAGGGTGGCGTCCGTGGTGGTGGTCAGCACCAGTTGGTCGCGGCCTTCCTGAACGGCCCGTTTGGCCTGCGCGGTGCCGACGCCCTTGGGGTCGACGCCGGTGACGTCGATGCCGTACACCTTCTTCAATCCGGGCTCGCAGTATGGTCGTTGGACGCACTCGTCGCCGGCCGCGAGGCGCACCTTCAGTTTCGACGCTCCGAGGTCGCCAAGGGTTCTGAGGCCGTGCCGGCGGGCGTAGTCCGCGCGCACCGCGAAGGCGTTCTGGTCGACCGCGCGACCGGGCGGGAGGACGGTGAGGCCGCGGGGTGCGGCGAGCCGGCGCAGAGCGGTCATCGTCTCCCCGAGGTCGGGTGAGCCGACGGGCTTGGCGTCCGCGCCGTGGGTCTTGGCGTTCAGCCAGTCGGCGAAGGTGGCCGCGTACTCGGGGACGACGTCGATCTGGCCGGATTCCAGGGCCGGTTCGTACAGCTCCCGGTTGTTGACGGTGAGCAGGGACGTCCTGTAGCCGGCCTGGTTCAGCAGCTGGGCGTACAGCTGGGCGAGCAGATCGCTCTCGGTGAAGCCGGCCGAACCGATGGTGAGGTGGTGGCTGTCGCCGGGTGTCGCGGTGACCTGGCCGCGGTTCTCCAGGGACGGGCCGGTGCCGCAGGCGGTGAGGGTGAGCAGCATGACGGCGGTGAGGGCTCTTCTCATCGGCCGCCCCGCGACCACCCCGGTGCCAGCCGCTCGGCGATCTCGAACGCGCCCTCGACGACGAGCGCGAACACGGCGACGAGCAGGGCGCCCGCGACCACCTGGGGCGTACTGGCGAGGTTGAAGCCGGCGGTGATGATCCGGCCGAGGCCGCCGCCGCCCGCCAGCGCGGCGATGGTGGCGGTGGCGACGAGCTGGACGGCGGCGATCCGCACCCCGTTCAGGACCATGGGCAGCGCGAGGGGCAGCTCCACCCGCAGCAGCATCTGCCGCCCGGTCATCCCCATGCCCCGGGCCGCCCGCACGACGCCGCGGTCGACCTCGCGCATGCCGACGTAGGCGTTGGTGAGCAGGGGCGGGACGGCGAACAGCACCAGGGCCACCACCGTGGGCCCCTCGCCCCACCTGCCGACCGGCGTGAGCAGCAGCAGGACCAGGACGGCGAACGTGGGCACGGCCCGGCCGACGTTGGAGATGTTGACGGCGAGCGCGCCGCCCTTGCCGAGGTGACCGAGGACCAGGGCGACGGGCAGCGCGATCAGACAGCTCAGGAACAGGCAGACGACGGTGAGCACCAGGTGCTGCAGCAGCCGGTGCCACACGCCGTCGTCGCCCGACCAGTGCGCGGGGTCGGCGAGCCAGTGCCAGGTCGCGGGCAGGGTGCTCATGCGCCGCCCGCCTCGGTCGTCGACACATCCCTCGCTCGCGAGCCCCTCGGCCGCCCTCGCCCGGAGGGCATCCGTGTGCGGCCCGCCCTGGTCCACGGTGTGATCAGCCACTGCACGCCCAGCAGGAGCAGGTCGGCGGCGACGGCGATCAGCACGCAGAGCACGGACGCGGTGAGCACCTGGGCCTTGAAGTAGGTGTTCATGCCCGCGTAGATGAGGTTGCCGAGCCCGCCGAAGCCGACGATCGCTCCGACCGTGACCAGGGAGACGGCCGAGACGGTGGCGATGCGCAGGCCGGCCATCGCGGCGGGCAGGGCGAGGGGCAGTTCGACGGTGAGCAGCAGGCGGACCGGGCCGTAGCCCAGGCCGCGCGCGGCCTGCCGGGTGTCCTCGGGTACGGCGCGCAGGCCCGCGAGGATGTTCCGGACGAGCAGCGTCAGCGAGTACAGCACGAGCCCGGCGACGACGAGGGTGGCCGAGAGACCGTACAGGGGCAGGAGCAGGGAGAACATGGCCAGCGACGGGATCGTGTAGAGGACCGTCGTCACGGCGAGCACCGGCCCGGCCGTCCAGCCCCAGCGGCGGGCCAGCACCGCGAGCGGCAGGGCGACGGCCAGGCCGATGAGGACCGACAGGACGGTCAGCTGGAGGTGCTGCACGACCGCGTCGAGGAGGATCCGGCGGCGGGTGCTCAGATAGGCGCCGCAGATCCATTCGTTGCGCGCGAGGCAGTCGTCCGGGGGCGCGGTCACCGTTTCATTGGACCGGGCGGGGGAGCCGGTCGGCGCGTTGGGCTGACCCGTACGGGGCGCCCCGCGGGACAGCGGACAACAGCCGGTGCGCCGGCCCTCTGTGCAGATTCCACGTGACAGCAGCGCTGAACAAGCGCTTAGATAGGAGTCCGGACACCACTCCCGACCCGCCGGAGGCCCCGTTGTTCACGTCCGTCGACGACGTCTCCGCCCGCCTCGCCGAGACCGGCTACCTCGCCTCGCCCGCCGTCGCCACGACCGTGTTCCTCGCCGACCGGCTCGGCAAGCCGCTGCTGGTGGAGGGCCCCGCCGGGGTCGGCAAGACCGAGCTGGCCAAGGCCGTCGCCCAGGTGGCCGGGGCCCGGCTGGTCCGGCTGCAGTGCTACGAGGGCGTGGACGAGTCCCGCGCGCTGTACGAGTGGAACCACGCCAAGCAGCTGCTGCGGATCAGCGCGGGCCGCGACGAGAGCTGGGACGAGACCCGCACCGACATCTTCAGCGAGGAGTTCCTGCTGCCCCGTCCGCTGCTGACCGCGATCCGCGGTGACGAGCCGACGGTGCTGCTGATCGACGAGACCGACAAGGCCGACGTCGAGATGGAGGGGCTGCTGCTGGAGGTGCTCAGCGACTTCCAGATCACGGTCCCGGAGCTGGGCACGGTCGCCGCGACCCGGCGCCCGTTCGTCGTCCTCACCTCCAACGCCGGCCGGGAGCTCTCCGAGGCGCTGCGCCGCCGCTGTCTGTTCCTGCACATCGGCTTCCCCGAGGAGGAGCTGGAGCGGCGGATCGTGCGGCTGAAGGTGCCCGGGCTCGGCGCGGCGCTGACCGAGTCGGTGGTCCGGGTGGTCGGGGCGCTGCGCGCGATGGACCTGCGCAAGGTGCCGTCCGTCGCGGAGACCATCGACTGGGCGCGCACCCTGCTGGCGCTGGGCGCCGACACCCTGGACGAGACGGTCGTACGCGACAGCCTCGGGGTGATCCTCAAGCATCAGGACGACATCCAGAAGGCGGCGGCCAAGCTCGACCTGGACGCACTGTGACCGCGGTCGCCGAGCAGATCACCGGGCTGGTCGGGGCGCTGCGCGGACACGGCGTGCGGATCGGCACCGGCGAGACGGTGGACGCGGCCCGCGCGGTGGAGGCGCTGGGGCTCGCCGACCGGGAGCGGCTGCGCGAGGGGCTGGCCGCGACGCTGCTGCACGGCCCCGCTCAGCGGGCGGTGTTCGACCCGGTCTTCGACCTGTACTTCCCGCGCGGGGTCGGCGGCCCGGACGGAGAATCCGGGGACCGCGAGGCGGTGCGCGACCGGCTGGCGGAGGCCCTGGCGGCCGACGACCGGGCAATGATGGCCCGGTTGGCGGTGGACGCGGTCGACGCCCTCGGCGGCTACGGCAGTTCACCCGGCTCGGACGGCTGGTCGGCCTACCAGACGCTCGACCGGCTGCGCCCGCAGACCCTGTTGGCCCGGGTGCGGACGGACGTCCGGGGCCGGGACGGGAGCGGGGCCGGTTTTGCGGACCGGCTGCTGGACGACGAGATCCGGCGCCGGATCGAGGAGTTCCGGCGGATGGTGGGGGCGGAGGCGCGGCGCAGGGTCGCCGAGCGGCGCGGGCGGGACGAGATCGCCCGGCGCGGCGTCGTACCGACCGCGGACCGGGTGGACTTCCTGTTCGCCAACCGGGACCAACTGGCCGAGCTGCGCAGAGCCGTGCAGCCGCTCGCGCGCAAGCTGGCCACCCGGCTGGCCGCGCGCCGCCGCCGGGCCGCGCGCGGCACCGTCGACCTGCGCCGCACCCTGCGCTCCTCGCTGTCCACGGGCGGCGTGCCGATGCGGCCGGTGCTGCGCCGGCGCCGCCCGGTACGACCCGAACTGGTACTGCTGTGCGACGTGTCCGGCTCGGTGTCCGGCTTCTCCGACTTCACGATGCTGCTGGTGCAGGCCCTGCACGACCAGTTCAGCAAGGTCCGCGTGTTCGCCTTCGTCAACAGGCTCGACGAGGTGACCGGCCTGCTCCACCACGGCCGCGCCGACCCCGAGGGGCTCGGCACCCGCATCCACGCCGAGGCCACGCTCACCGGCTGGCACGGCAGCAGCGACTACGGCGTGGCCCTGGGCGAGTTCGCCGCGCGGTACGGCGACGCGGTGGGCCCGCGCACGACCGTGTTCGTCCTCGGGGACGCCCGGACGAACATGAGCGACCCGAACCTGGCAGCCGTACGCGAGGTGGCCGGGCGGGCCCGCCGCGTGTACTGGCTGAACCCCGAGCCCCGGGACCGGTGGGGAACCGGCGACTCGGCCGCGCCCGCGTACGCCGAGCTGGTCGAGATGCACGAGTGCCGTACGGCCCGTCAGCTCAGCGCGCTGATCGCCCGGCTGCTGCCGGTGTGATCGACTGGTCCCGAACGACCGCGACCGGCATCGAAGGACGTACGCGATGAGCCACTCCCCCGTACCGCTCGGCACCTTCCCCACCCCCGTCGAACCGGCGCCCCGGCTCGCCGCGGCGCTCGGCCTCGAACCCGAGGACCTGTGGATCAAGCGGGACGACCTGACCGGTCTGGGCGGCGGCGGCAACAAGATCCGCAAGCTGGAGTGGACCGTGGGCGCGGCCCTCGCCGAGGGCGCGGACACGCTCGTGACCACGGGCGCCCCGCAGAGCAACCACGCCCGGCTGACCGCCGCCGCGGCCGCCCGGCTCGGCCTGTCCGCCGTCCTCGTCCTGCGCGGCGCACCGGGCACCTCCCGGTCCGGGAACCTCGCGCTGGACGGGCTGTTCGGGGCGCGGATCGCGTGGGCGGGCGATGTGGACCAGGCCGGGCTGGACGGCGCGGCGGCCGAGGTGTGCGCACGGCTGCGGGCGGGCGGTGCCCGGCCCGCGCTGATCCCGTTCGGCGGGTCGGGGGTGCCGGGCGCCCGGGGCTATGTGCGCTGCGGCGAGGAGCTGGACCAGCAGGTGCCCCAGCTGCGCACGGTGGTGGTCGCGCTCGGCTCGGGCGGCACCATGGCCGGCCTGGTCGCGGCCCTGGGCACCGGTTCGGTGCTCGGCGTCGACGTGGGCGCGCTGGCCGACCCGGCGGCCGCCGTCGCCGAGTTCGCGGCACCCCTGTCGACCGAGGAGATCACCCCCGAGGGGCTGCGGGTGCGCCGGGACCAGGTGGGCAGCGGGTACGCGACGCTGACCGAGCCGGTGACACAGGCGCTCCGGCTCGCCGCCCGCACCGAGGGCCTGGTCCTGGACCCCATCTACACGGGCCGCGCCCTGGCCGGACTCCGGGCGGCCGTCCGCGACGGTGACGTCCGCCCGGGTGAGAAGACGGTCTTCGTCCACACCGGCGGCCTGCCCGGCCTGTTCGGCCACCCGGACGCGATCGCGTTCGCGGAGGAGGGCGCGGCGGTGTTCGGGGGGTGACGGCGGGGGCCGGTGACCGCGCTGGGAGGGGGTGACGGCAGTGGCCGGTGGCCACACTGGGTGGGGCGACTGCGCGGGGCCGGTGGCAGCGCTTCGACGGCCGACGGGCTGCCGTGGCTGACGGACCGAATACGGCTCCGGCTGCTGACGCGTCGGCCTTCGCGTACTCCTTGGCCATGGTCCCGGCGAAGCCCAGCCCGGTCAGGTATCGGCCTTTGACTACTCCGACACAGTGAGAGCCACCGACATGTCGGCGATCGCGACGGACGACACCGGCGATCCACCCCTCCGGCCGCTTCCCGACCGCGCCGCCGCGCTGCTGGCAGCGGTCGACGCCCCGCCCCGCCTGGTCGCGCACCTGAGGGCGGTGCACGAGGTGGCGGCGGATCTGGTCACCTGGCTCCAACAGCATTGCCCGAGGCCGGCGTTCGACGCCGATGCGGTGCTCCCGGGATCGGCGTGGAGGATCTGCTGGTGAGCCTGGCCGACAAGATCTGGAAGAACAAGCGCGTTCCGGAGCTGGAGGATCTGGTCGTGGCGCGGCTGGCCGGCATCGACGGGCGGGCGGCCTGGCAGTGGTTCATGGAGCTGGACGAGGCCCTCACGGCGCTCGGGGAGGGTGCCGACCGTAGGCTGGCGTACCAGATGTCCCACCCGATCACCCGAAGGTGACCATGTACGCGACCTCCCTCGGTGCCGACGGCGCCGAGTTGTGTCCCCTCCAGCCCTGGCAGGCCGAGGAGTTCCTCGCCCATGTGGACCGTGGCCGGGAGTTCATCGGGCGGTTCAACGGTCTCCCGGACGTGGTCACGGACCTGCCGGCGGCCCGGGAGTTCCTGACGGCGTACGCCGGGAAGGAGGCGGCCGACGCCGGCCTCATCCGGGGGATCCGGCTCGACGGAACGCTGGTCGGAGCGGTGATCCTGCGGCGGATGGACGTCCCGCAGGGCACGGCGGAAGCGGGCTGCTGGCTGGAACCGGCGGCGGTGGGCAGGGGTCTGGTGACCCGGGCCGCGCGCCTGCTCATCGACTGGGCCGTGCGGGAGCGGGGCATCCACCGGGTGGAGTGGTGGGTGTCGGCGGGGAACGCGCCGAGCATCGCGGTCGCCCGGCGGCTGGGCATGCGCAAGGAGGCCGTCCTGCGGGAGAGTTACCTGTACCGGGGCGAGCGACACGACGAGGAGATCTGGTCGGTGCTGGCGTCGGAATGGACGGAGGGTCCGCGGGCCGACGGCGCGTGACGGGCTGCCGTTGTCCTCCGGCGGGTGCGGAAAATTGTTCGGTGGTCACCTGCAACCTCGGCCGGGGTCGGACGTCTGTCGGGGTGGAGGCCTCCACTTCGACCAGATGTCCGACCCCGAACGACCGAAGGAACCCATGTCCGCACACCGCGCATCCAGCCCCAGCCGTGCCCGCAGGCTGAGGGCCGCCCTGGGGGTTTCCGCCGTAGGCGCGGCCCTGGCCGTCGCCGGCACCATGACCGCCCAGGCGGCCCAGGACGGCAGCCACGCGACCCCGTCGCCCGTGCCGTCACCGGCCCGCACCGCCACTCCGTCCCCCGTGCCCTCGCCGGTCCGCACGGCGACTCCGACGCCGGCACCGGTCACTCCGAAGCCCGTGCCGGGGACCCCGAGGCCCGTGCCGGCCACTCCCACCCCGGTGCCCGCGCCGACGGACGCCACCCCCAGTCCCGTGCCAGCGCCTCCCGGCCATGCCATGCCCAGCCCCGTACCCTCGCGTCCCGCCCACGCCACCCCCAGCCCCGTACCGGCACCGACGCGGACCGGGCACGGTCCGCACCACGGTGTTGCCGCACCGGCGCCGGTTCCGCAGCACCGCTGAGCAGCAGCACCTAGGCAGGGCCGGAAACGGGCGTCGATCGGTGGCGCCCGCTTCCGGCTCCAGGAGATCCATGACGACAACCACACCACCGGCGGCGGCCCTGCCCTGGGACCGGGTGCCCGGCATCCCGCGACGCCCCGCGCCCTGGCGGCGGTTCACGCAGGCACTGCGCACCCACGTGGGCGCCGGCGTCCTCGCCCGCGCCCGTACTGACACACCCGCCGAACCGGCTCCCGGTACGGGCGCCATCAGCACCGGCGCGCTCTGGGCGGTCCCCCTCTCCGGTGCCGAACGGCCGCCCGGGATCGAGGAGTTGTACCACCATCGCCGGCTCGCCCTGGTCCGGCTCGCGGTACTGCTGGTGGACGACCTGCCCACCGCCGAGGACGTCGTGCAGGACGCGTTCACCGCGCTCTTCCGCCGGCACGGTCACCGGCTCGCCTCGCTGGACGACCCGGAGGCGTATCTGAGGACCAGCGTGGTCAACGCGGCCCGCTCGGTGCTGCGCCGGCGCAGGACCGTACGGGCGCACACTCCCGCCCCCGAGCAGCACGCACCCGCCCCGGAGGAGGACGTGCTGCTGCACGAGGACCACCGGGAGGTGCTGGCGGCGCTGCGGACGCTCACCCGGCGGCAGCGGGAGGTGCTGGTGCTGCGCTACTGGTCGCACCTGAGCGAGGCCGAGATCGCGGCGACGCTCAGCCTGTCGCGGGGCGCCGTCAAGTCCACGGCCAGCCGGGCCCTGGACGCCCTCGGCCGACGTCTGGAGGGGCTGCGATGACCGAGTCCGGTACCGGGACCGTGCCGACGCCGGTCGAGGAGCGGCTGCGGGCCGCGCTGGCCGCGCGGGCACATTCCGTCGGCCCCTGCGACCTGCGGCCGTTGCGCCCGCCGACGGCGGTGGTGCGGCCCCGCCGGGTGCTGCTGCGCCGGACGGTGGTGGGCGCGCTGGCGCTGGCCGCCGTGGCCGCGCTGGTGTTCTTCGCGGTGCGCGGCGGACAGTCCCGCCCGACCGAGCCGGCCCGCCTTCCGCGCCCGGCGACCGGCACACCGTCCCCGGTCCCGAGCGCGGTCACCCCGTCCACGGCCGAGCCGTCCCCGAGCGCGCCGCATCGCTGAGCGCCACCGTCACCGAGACCGCGACCGCGACCGCGACCGCGACCGCGACCAGCATCAGCAGACTGGTCGGCAGCATCAGCCGCTTGCCGTGCCTGTCGCCGTGCCGGCCCGTCACGGGCGTGGCGACGGCCGCCGCGAGCAGGGTCGCGGTGACCGCGAGACCACGATCCCGCCGAGGGACAGCACCGCGACGACGACGTTCGTCCGCGGTGCGACGGACTCCCCCGCATGGTCGGGCCGGGTATGCGCTGGGGACGTGGTCGGGCCTCCATCGGGACGACGCGGTCTGCGAGCCCTCCGAAGGTACGTCAGTTGGTTGACTTAACCGAGCAAAATGCGTGTTTCCGCACTCACCGGTACGACGCCCGCCCCGCTAGGTTGGGCGCCATGAGCAATCTTGACCGCGCGCCGGTGCCCAGCGTCTGCGGCGGCCGCGGATTCGTCGTGGCCGAGCCCGTCCGCGAACTGCTGAGCCCCCGTCATGTCAGGCTGGGCGAGTCGACCGAGGTGCGCCGGCTGCTGCCGAACCTGGGCCGGCGCATGATCGGCGCGTGGGCCTTCGTCGACCACTACGGGCCGGACGACATCGCCGACGAGCCCGGCATGCAGGTCCCGCCGCATCCGCACATCGGTCTGCAGACGGTCAGCTGGCTGCACGAGGGCGAGGTGCTGCACCGTGACTCGACGGGCAGCATGCAAACGATCCGGCCCGGACAGCTGGGCCTGATGACCTCGGGCCGCGGGATCAGCCACTCCGAGGAGAGCCCGCGCCCGCACGCCCGTTTCCTGCACGGCGCCCAGCTCTGGGTCGCACTGCCCGACCAACACCGTCACTCCGAGCCGAAGTTCGAGCACCACCCGGACCTGCCCACGGTCACCGCACCGGGCCTGACCGCCACGGTGATCCTCGGCGGCCTCGACGGCTCCGCCTCGCCCGGTACGACGTACACCCCGATCATCGGCGCCGACCTCGCCCTCACCCGGGGCGCCGACGTCCGCCTGCCCCTGGAGCCCGACTTCGAGTACGGCGTCCTGGCCATGTCCGGCGAGGCCCACGTGGACGGCGTACCCGTGCTCCCCGGATCGATGCTCTACCTCGGCTGCGGCCGCTCCGAACTCCCGCTGCGCGCCGAGTCGGACGCCGGAATCATGCTGCTGGGCGGCGAGCCGTTCGCGGAGGAGCTGATCATGTGGTGGAACTTCGTCGGACGCACCCAGGACGATATCCAACAGGCCCGGGAGGACTGGATGAGCGGGACGCGCTTTGGGGACGTGAAGGGGTACGACGGGGATCCGCTGCCTGCGCCGGAGCTGCCGCCGGTGCCGCTGAAGGCGCGGGGTCGGGTGCGCTGAACTGGAGTTTTTCAGTCCGGCGCACACATAGCCGGGCGGGAAGAAGCGCACCCCGCCCGGTTCACTCAGACCGCGTGAGCAAACCTCCTTCACACCACCCGTTCCACTGCACCTTGAAGTGCAAGTTTCGCCAGCCGTAGCCAGCCATGGCCGGACTGATGCTGACCCAATGCCGACTTTACTGACGAGAAGTCAGCTCTCGGTAAGGACTCCGCTGGCACTCTCCGCATCCCGCTCACTACCGCGTTCCCTAACTCGATCCGCGAGTCGCCGGCGGATCGCTCTTCTCCCGGCGAGCGCTGAGCCTCACCCTCTTGGGCGGTGGTACAGCAGCTGCTTCGCCCGCTTTGGTCACGGGGCTATGGGTCTACCTTCAACCGCAGAATGCGGACAAGCCCGACACGGCCCTCCGCCTTTCCGCCGTGGCAGGTCTGCGACACCGGTGGCGCACGTCTGTGGACACCTGCTGTGCGGCAGACTCATCTTGGTGCAGGTACCGGGGTGGCGCGGGACGTCCCACCGCGGAAGTGCATCGCGGCCACGGCCCTCGAGTCAGGTCGGGATCTCGACCGTTTCATCTTCGGCGAGGATGCGGTAGGCCCTGGCGACCGAGGGGCGTTGCTTTGGTTCTTGCCCCGAGGTGCTGACGCGCTTCTGGGCGACCGCCTGTGAACCGGCCCAGGGGAACGAATGAGCCTGTGGTCGCGCTGCGTGTCCGGCGCCCGTGCCACCTCGACACGGGCGCCGGTCTCCTTCTCCGGCCGGTCTGCCCGGCCCACGTCACCCGCAGAGGGCACGGACAAGTTGCACCCTGTGTACCGTCGGGTCCGTTGCCGGACTTACGGATAGCTCACCAGGTACGCCACGTTGCTGCTGGGGGTTACCTGGTTGCCGGTGTTGTCGATGATGTGGTTGATGGTGCCGTCGCCGCCCAGGACCGTGGTGACCATGCTGTGGAACTTCACCGTGGAAGTGGTGGGCACCTCGATGGCGTGGCCGAGGACGACGGAGGGGTTGTCGCGGAGGTAGGCGTAGACACCCACACCCCACGCCTCGTGGGAGGTGACCGAGTTGGCGACCTTGTAGGAGGCGTAGCCGAGGTCGCCTCCGCTGGTGGTCCAGCTGGACTGGTCGGGGACGTCGTAGGGGGTCTCGCTCTGGTAGAAGTACGTGCGGCCGCCGTTGCCGTTCCAGGTGGTCTGGTACTTCTGGTAGTGCTCGACCGCCAGGCCGTACATGGTGACGTTGTTGCCGTTGACGATCAGTCCGTTGGCGGCCGGGTTGGTCGTCCAGCCGACGCCGTTGGTGTGGTCCGCGCGCCACAGCCAGAGGTCGTCGCCGATGACGTCGTTGCTGTTGATCACCAGTGACTGGGTGGCCTTGCCGGCGATGTCGCCGCCGATGCGGAAGAACACGTCGTGCAGCACGATCGGGTCGGCGGTGTGACTGGCAGTCGAGCCGGTTGGGCCGACCTGCATGAGGGTGTTGGAGTTGGTGGTGTTCGCGCTGATCAGCAGGCCGGCGATGTCGATGCCGTCGGCATCGGCGGTGGTGATCGCGGTGACGCCGTTGTCCGGGACGAGAGTGGCCAGGCCCAGGCCGAGGACGACGGTGTCGGGGCGGGTGATGTTGAGCGGGGCGGACAGGTGGTAGACGCCCGGGGTGACGATCAGGTTCTTGCCGGCGGCGAGCGCGTTGTTCATCGTCGTGGCGGTGTCACCGGGCTTGACGATGTAGAACTGGCTGATCGGCAGCGAGGCGCCCGGGGCGCTGCCGTTCGTCCAGTCGGGGCCCTGCACATTGGTGCGCACCGAGGGGACGAACACCTGCCAGTTGCCCGAGCTGTCGACGTAGATGAACGGCTTCTCGCGCATCACGGGGCTCTGGGCGACGGTGGTGTACTGCGGATTGGGGAAACTGGTCGCCGGGGCGCCGGTGTCGCCGACGAAGACCATGTTCCAGTTGTGCCCGGTCCAGCCGCCGTTCATGGCGGTGTCCTGGGTGAGGAACTGCTGCTGGGTCCCGGAGTTGATCTGGCCGGAGACGCGGGAGTCGCCGATGTAGCCGCCGCTGGACCAGTTGGTGCTGGTGCCGTGGGTGTCGTCCCACAGCTTCATGCTGCCGTGTACGTCCATGCGCCGGAACGGGTCGGCCTGCGAGACGGCCCACATGGTGCTTCCCGAGCTGGGGCTCACCGACATGTTCTCTGCGTCGCGCCAGAAGTTCTGGGTGGCGTTGCCGTCGCTGGTGTGCCCCTCGACATGCACGCCGCCGCCGGTGATGGACACCTGGTCCGGTGACAGGCCGAGCCCGGCGACCTGGGTGTAGTAGCCGACGGGTATGTCGACGTTGTAGGTGCCGGGGGTGAACAGCAGGGCGTTGCGCTGGGTGCCGAACTCGTTGGTCTGCTGGGTGCTGTAGACCGAGTTGATCTTCGACTGGATGGTGGACGTCGACATCGATGGATCGAACACCGTGACGTTGGGGCCGAAGTCCGGGGTGCCGGCCGGCGGGGTGATGCCGGCGGAGAGCGAGAAGGACTGGGCCGCGGTGCCGTTGCAGGTGTATTGCTGCAGCTGGACGCTGTCGGCGGTGGACGCGGACGGCACGTCGAGGCACTTGCCGCTGTTGCGGTTGACGAAGTGGTACGTGCCGGAGGCTTCCGCGACCGGCTGCCACTGCTGGTTGGCGCCGCCGCCGTAGAGCCACAGCTGGGTCAGCGCGCCGTCGGCGGTGGAGACGCCGGTCTCGTCCCAGACCTGGTCCGGCGCTGAGGCCACGCCGATCCGGTAGTAGCCGCTGTCGGTCGGGGTGAACTGCCAGGACTGCGCTCCGGTGCCGTTGCAGGCGTACTGCTGCACGGCTGTGCCGTTGCCGGTGGCACCGCCGCTCGCGTCGACGCACTTGCCGCTGCCTGCGTTGACGACGTTGGTGGGAGCGGTGGGGATGGTCGCGGCGCCGGCGCTCGGGGCGGACGCCAGCGCGATACCGGCGGCGGCCGGCAGCAGGAAGGCTGTCGTGAGGGCGGCCGTGCGTCTGCGCCGGCGGGGTGCGCGGACGCGCGCGGCGGGAACGTCGGCAGGAACGTCGGTCACACGTGTCTCCTTGGTCGCGATGTGGGGGCGCGATGCCGATCGGACGGTAGGGGCAGTCCGCCCGGCCGTCAATACGTCAAAATATAAGGCGTGAACTATCTTGGTCATCGGCGGGTGCGGTGAGGGCCGCCCAGGGAGGTGTGGTCCGCCGCGTCCCGCGGCTGGGCCGATCAGGGGCAGTGTCGGATCGGCCCTGTTGGGGCGAGGCGCAGAACCGGGGATCGTCGTGCACGGGTACGTCGAGGCGCGACGGAGCCCTTCGCGGACACCCCGGCCGCTGCCCGCACCCTCGGCACCCTGCTCGACGCGGGTCTCGGCTATGCGGCCCCTTGGACGTAGCGGCGAGCCGGGAACACCTGGCCGGGTTCCGCGACAAGCTCGCCCGTCACGGCCGCCCGTACGTACAACTCGCCGAGGGCGGCTTGACCCTCGACAGCGGCATCGCGGCCATGTCGGACTGCTGGACCGCCACCCGGACACGGACGGCGTGTTCGCAGCCAACGACCTCATGGCCCACGGCGCCTGCCAAGTGCTGCGCCAGCGCAGCCGCCGGGTGCCCGAGAACGTGGCCGTCGTCGGCTTCGACGACTCCGGTATCGTCGTCACCTGCCGTCCTCGACCGACCGCGTCCGCCAGCCGGTTGAGGAGAGGGCGGCGGAGCTGACCCGCTTGCTCGACGAGCACACCCACGGCGCACTCACAGACGCGACGCCGGTCGTCTCCGAGCCCTGACTTGTGGGTCGCGAGTCGGCATGACGGCGCGGTCAGGTCCGTACCGGATGCGTCAAGGGATGTAAGCAGAGCCCGGCTTGGGGCTGATCGGGCGGTCGGAAGCCGAATGCGCCGGACGCGCCACACGCGACACCGGTGGCGAGATCAGTGCCGTGTCGTCGACAGGGCCGCAAACCCCACTGATTTCGGCTTCAGTTGTTGACGGCTGACACCGGTAGGACTACAACCCCGAGAGAGCGCTCTCATGTCTGCTGTTGCTCCATCCCCACGCATGCCGGACCGGCTTGAGGAGACCCCACATGCAGAGTTCCGCCAGCGCACCCACCCGCAGACCGCCGGTCGGCGCCGCACGCCCACGCGCGGCCCTCGGCCTGATCGTCGTCCTGATCGCCGCCTGCTTCGCAGTCCTGGCACCGACGCCCGCGCGCGCCGCAGACCAGTTGCTGTCCCAGGGCAGGCCCGCCACCGCCTCCTCTACCGAGAACGGCTCCTTCCCCGCAAGCGCGGCGGTCGACGGCAACACAGGCACCCGCTGGTCCTCGGCCTTCTCCGACCCGCAATGGCTGCGGGTCGACCTCGGATCCGTCCAGCAGCTCAGCCGTGTCACCCTGAACTGGGAGGCCGCCTACGCGACCGCCTTCCAGATCCAGACCTCCACCGACGCCAGCACCTGGACCACCGTCTACTCCACCACCACCTCCACCGGCGGAACGCAGGACATCGCCATCTCCGGCAGTGGCCGCTACGTCCGCCTCTACGGCACCGCGCGGGGCACCCCGTACGGCTACTCCCTGTGGGAGTTCCAGGTCTACGGCCCCGGCGGCACTACCCCGCCGGACGACTTCTGGGGCAGCACCAGCGACATCCCCGCGGCGAGCAACGCCGTCGAGGTGAAGATCCTCAACCGCACCAACGGCAAGTACCCCGACACCCAGGTGTACTGGAGCTTCAACGGGCAGGTGCACTCCATCGCCGAGCAGCCCTACCTCGACATGCCGGCCAACTCCGCGGGCCGCATGTACTTCTACCTCGGTTCGCCCAACAGCCCGTACTACGACTTCATCGAGTTCACCGTCGGCAACAATGTCTTCAACGGCAACACCACCCGGGTCGACGCCTTCGGCCTCAAGCTGGCCATGCGCCTGCACACCAAGGACGGCTACGACGTCGAGGTCGGCGAGAACCGGCAGACCTTCGCCGAGGACCGCGCCACCACCTTCCAACGCTTCACCGACGCCGTTCCGGACCAGTTCAAAGTGCTGGCCCAGACCCAGGCCCCGTACCGGATCATCGCGCCCGGCAGCGACCCCAGTTTCCGCGCGGGCGGCGCCAACGCGAACTACTTCACCGCCTACGCCCAGTCAGTGGGCGTGAACGCGGCCACCTCCGACATCTTCGGCTGCGCCGCCTCGCTGGCGGGCAACCCCGACATGTGTGCCGCCCTCAACCGCCACGTCGCCACCCTGCCGGCCTCCCAGCAGTCCGACCCGGCCCAGTTCTACAAGGCGGCACCAGCCAACTACTACGCCAAGTTCTGGCACGACAACGCCATCAACCACCTCGCCTACGGCTTCCCCTACGACGACGTGGCGGGCCAGTCCTCCTTCATCTCCCACGCCGATCCGCAATGGCTCCTGGTCGCCGTCGGCTGGTAGCCGATCCGGTGGCACGGACACCGAACGCATGCTGATCCCCTGACTGGCGGGTCCGGCCGGTCGCACGACCCCGCCGGACCCGACGGCCCCGCATCCGTCGCCCCCGCATGCCCCGTGCCCCGGACGGAGGGCACAACGTGGGACCACCCAGCACACCGATCACACCGGATCGCCCGACAGCCGCCCGAGTCGCAGAGGCTTCCGCGCTCTCGGCGCCACCGTCGGCGCGACCGCGGCTCTTGGCCGTCTTCCCGCCAACCACCTTTCCACTATGCTTACTTCACTACTTGACGAAAGTCGTCGCCCCATTTAGGTTCTCGGGTCAGCCACGCGTTGTACGAAGCCTCCCTCCGTTCATGAGGTGAGGCGTCGGCCGCCACCCCCATGTGAAAGGCCACCCCCCTCTCATGGCCCGATCCCTTTCCACAGCCGCCCTCACCGCCGCACTGGGGCTCTCCGCGTGCCTGCTCACCGCAGGCCCCGCCCAGGCCGACACCGGCACCATCACCGGACTCGCCGGCAAGTGCCTCGACATCGCCGGGGCCAACTCCGCCGACGGCACGCCCGTCCAGCTCTACGACTGCAACGGCACGAACGCCCAGCAGTGGACGGTCGGCACCGACGGCACCATCCGCGCCCTCGGCAAGTGCCTGGACGTGACCGGCAATTCGACCGCCGACGGCGCCAAGGTACAGCTGTGGTCCTGTACCGGCGGCGCCAACCAGAAGTGGACCGTCACCGCCGCCCACGACATCGTCAACCCCCAGGCGAACAAGTGCCTGGACGTCACCGACAACAACTCCGCCAACGGCACCCGGACACAGATCTGGAGCTGCAGCGGCGGCGCCAACCAGAAGTGGAACGCACCCGCGAGCGGCGGCGACAGCACTCCGTCCGGCTTCGTGGTGAGCGAGGCGCAGTTCAACCAGATGTTCCCGAACCGGAACTCCTTCTACACCTACAGCGGACTCACCGCGGCCCTCAGCGCCTACCCTTCCTTCGCGAACACCGGCAGCGACACGGTCAGGAAGCAGGAGGCCGCCGCCTTCCTCGCCAACGTCAGCCACGAGACCGGCGGACTGGTCTATGTCGTCGAGCAGAACACCGCCAACTACCCCACCTACTGCGACTGGAGCCAGCCGTACGGCTGCCCCGCCGGACAGGCCGCCTACTACGGCCGCGGACCGCTCCAGCTCAGCTGGAACTTCAACTACAAGGCGGCGGGTGACGCGCTCGGCATCGACCTGCTCAACAACCCCTGGCAGGTGGAGAACAACGCTGCTGTCGCCTGGAAGACCGGCCTGTGGTACTGGAACACCCAATCGGGACCAGGCAGCATGACCCCGCACAACGCCATGGTCAACAGCGCCGGATTCGGCCAGACCATTCGCAGCATCAACGGCTCCCTCGAATGCGACGGCAAGAACCCCGCCCAGGTGCAGAGCCGCGTCGACGCCTACCAGCGCTTCACTCAGATCCTCGGGGTCTCACCAGGCAGCAACCTGTACTGCTGACGCCAGCCGCCCCGACAAGGAGCCGTAATGCCCAACGTGAAGTCCCTTGCCAAGGGCCTGCTCGCAGCACTCGGTGCGATGACGCTCGTCGTGG
The DNA here is from genome assembly GCF_020819595.1 of Streptomyces barringtoniae. Classification (GTDB taxonomy): domain Bacteria; phylum Actinomycetota; class Actinomycetes; order Streptomycetales; family Streptomycetaceae; genus Streptomyces; species Streptomyces barringtoniae. The sequence continues at coordinate 17,330 of NZ_JAJHNP010000019.1, read as the reverse complement.
CCGTTCCGGCGAGCGCCCACGCGAACGTCCTGCAGTTGCTGCCGCAGAACGCCGACGGCCTGGAACAGACCTTCTCCCCCGCCTACGACTACGACGGCGACGGCTGCTACGCCACCGCCGCCATCGGCGCCGACGGCACCATCAATCCCGGGCTGAAACTCGGCGGTGACGTCAACGGGCACTGCCACGACTACGCCCAACTCGCCAACGCCAACACCTACTCACGCGAGAAGTGCAACAACGGCTGGTGTGCCGTCATGTACGCCAGCTACTTCGAGAAGGACCAGGCGACCTACGGCCCGGCCGCCATCGGGCATACCCACGACTGGGAGCACGTCGTGGTGTGGATCAACAACAACGAGGTCCAGTACGTCTCGGTGTCCCAGCACACCAGCTACCAGGTGGCCGCCCGCTCCTCGGTCCGCTTCGACGGCACCCACCCGAAGATCGTCTACCACAAGGACGGCCTCTCCACCCACGACTTCCGCTTCGCCAACAGCAACGACGAGCCTCCGGAGAACGTGACCGGCGGCTGGTTCTACCCGCGCCTGGTGGGCTGGAACGGCTACCCAGCCGGCTTCCGGGACAAGCTGATGAGCGCCGACTTCGGCGCGGCCACCATCAAGATCAAGGACGGCGACTTCGCCTACGCGCTGGCACACTCCATGCCCTCGGGCATCCCCTTCGATCCCAACGCCTGACCTGCGGAACAGAGGGAATTGCAACCGGGCCGGTAGGGCCGCTTCCAGATTCCTGGGCGTCCGCGCCACCCTGCGCGGCCCCCGGCACCTTCCCCTGGAACTGTCCCCATCACCGTCCGCAAGTTGAATCCCCAAGACACAACGTGGCTGACGCCAAGGGCTCCGTCCTCCTGCACCGACGCTCAAGCAACGGAGCCACCATCGGCCAGTGCACGAACGCCCACCGCAACGCATGCGCCCGAGCGGCCCTTCTTCGGACGTTCCTACTGCACCTGCGCTGGGCGACAGCGACTACACGGCCCGCCTCGACGGATCTGACCGGCGTGAGGTCCTCGCCCCCAGGGCAACCTGACCGGCATCGCGCAGCTGGCGATGCCCAGCGTGAAGGGGCGGCGGATCGCCAGCGTCCCCCAGGCCGTGGCGGCCAGCCAGGCGAAGGAGAGGACGTCGGTGTGGTGCGACAGGGACGAGTGCGGCCGTGCGACGGCGACGGCGCCGACCAACACGAAGTACACGATGGTGCTGGCCTCCAGGATCAGCGCGTCGAGGTCGACCCCGCGACGGCGGTCCTGGAGCAGGAGCAGCCCCGAGGCGAACCCGCTGACCGCACCCCAAGTCACAGATAGACGCCTGGGTTCTCACCGCTGTGAAGATGCGATGGCCGGCGCCCCACGGGTGCGGGACGCCGGCCATCGGCGGGGTTCAGTGGGCGGCGGCCGTGTGCAGGGCCTTCGCGTACAGGATCTTCCAGAGCCTGCCGGCGCCCGGCATCACGAAGAAGACGAGGAGCGCGATGGAGGCCAGGGTGAAGGGGAATGGGCCTACCCACTGGTTCCAGTTCGCGAAACGGTCGGCGATGGTCAGGGAGTACAGCCGATCCGAGGAGTAGATGGTGACCAGCAAGGTGAGGAACTCGGCCCAGTGAGGCATGGTCGGCGTGCGGAGGATGTGCTTCACGACGGTCTCCTCTCTCAGCCGAAGTGGCGGATGCGGGCTGCGGTCGCGGGCGCGTAGGGCAGCCAGTTGCTGGTCGTTCCAGTGGTGACGAATTCGGCGACGGCGGTTGCGAATTCGAGGCTCAGGGTGCGCTGGGCGTCGCCGGCGCCGGTGAGGACGGGGCTGCCGGGGTAGGCGTCGAAGGTGTTGAAGAGGAAGGGCAGTTCGGCGCAGTGGGTGGCGCCCAGGGCGTACGGGTCCTCGGCGGGGGCGTAGTCGAACTGGTAAACGTAGGTGGTGTTGCCGCCGGCCGCGTGATGGTCGGCGATCTCCAGCGAGCCGTCGCGGAAGAGGCCGTCGGTCTGCACCGAGGTGAAGATCTGCGCCGGTGTCGCCTGCGGGAGGCGGGCAGCGTGCTGCTGGTAGACGTCCAGGGCGGCCTGTCGGCCGACCTGGGCGGTGAGGACGTCCAGGGCGGTTTCGGTGGTGAGGTTCTGGATGCGGGGGTCGAAGGCGAAGAAGGCCGTCGCTTCGTCGCGGGTGGTGCCGATCAGCAGGGTCTTGCCCTCCAAAGCGCCGTCATTGAGCGCCTGTTGCCGGGCGCGGGGCATGCCGGGGGCACCGAGGACCGGGTACATCGGCGGAGCCGCGTTACCCGGAGCCGCGAGCTGGACGGAGAGGCGGCCGTAGGCGTCCAGCAGCTGCTCGGCCGGCAGGGCACGCAGGGCCTTCGCGGCATCAGTGCCGACTGGGACGTCCAGCAGGCGCAGGTAGGCGTCGGCGTTCTCGGCGGCCTGATGCGGATCCTGTGGGTTCAGGCCGAAGGGGCCGCTCTGCAGCAGCACCCGGGTGATGGATCCGTTCGTCTCGGGGTCGAGCGCGAGCGACAGGGCCGAGTACGCTCCGGCGGACTGCCCGCCGACGGTGACCGTGCGCGGGTCGCCGCCGAAGGAGGCGATGTTGTTCTGCACCCAGCGCAGCACGGCGGCCTGGTCCTGGGGGCCGAGGTTGGCTGCGCCGATCTGCGGCAGGTAGAGGTAACCCAGCGGTCCCACCCGGTAGTTGGCGGTGACGACCACGATGTCGCCCAGCGCGGCGAGGCGGCCGCCGTCGTACCAGTCCCAGCCGCCGGAGCCGCTGGTGAAGCCGCCGCCGTGCCACCAGAGCAGGACGGGTCGGGCCGCACTGTCCGCCGGCGCCCGGCGTGGAGTGAAGACGTTGACGGTCAGGCTGCCGTCCTCGTTCCAGTCCGGCACGCGCTGCCCCTGCACCTTCTCCAGCCGGGAGGCCGCCTGCGGAACGGAGGGGCCGGCCTTGGCCGCGTCCCGCACGTCCGTCCAGCCCGGGTGCGGCTGCGGCGGCGCGAACCGCAGCTCGCCGACCGGCGACGCGGCGTAAGGGATTCCCCGGAAGGAGACCGCCTCGCCCTCCGCAACTCCCCTGACCTTGCCCCGGTCGGTGTCCACCACCGTGTGCTCGATGCCGGTCATCGTGCTCACCTGCTCTCTCGTCTCGGTTGCTCTGAGACGTTTCTAAGCCGAGGTGAGAATCTGAGCCAGAAATGACCATCTGGATCGATGAAAAAGGACATAAGATCTTGGTCTATGGAGAGAGTGCGCCATTTGTTGAATGAAACGGACAGTCGGATCGCCGCCGCGATGCTGGCCGCTCCGCGTGCCTCGTGGCGCACGGTCGGCCGTGTCCTGGGCATCTCGGAGCGCACTGTCGTACGCCGGGCTGCACCACTGTTCGGCGACGGGACGCTGCGGGCCACGGCCGTACGCAACCCCGTGCACTTCCCCGAGCTGATTCCGCTGGCCCTGCGCATCCGCTGCCGGCCCAACCGGATCAGCGCCATCGCCGCCACCCTCGCCCGCCGTCCCGACACCATCTGGGTCGACGTCCTCGGCGGTGGCGACGAGATCTGCACCGTCCTGTTCCTGGACGGACCGGACGCCCGCAACAACCTGCTGCTGCGCGACCTGCCCGCCACCCCCGCGGTCCAGTCCTGGACCTCGCACGTCCTGCTCCGAGTCTTCCCGGCCGCCTTCGACTGGAGCGGCGGCCTGCTGACACAGACCGAACTGACCAGCCTGCGGCCCGACCTGTCCGCGGCACCTACCCGCCCCGTCCTCCAGCCCCTCGACCACCAGCTGATCACCGCACTGATCGAGGACGGCCGAGCCCCCTACACCGACCTCGCGCGCCGCGCCAACACCACCGCCCTGACCGCTCGCCGCCGGGTAGAGGCACTGGTCAACGGCCAGGTACTCAGACTCGCGACCGAAGTCGATCTCGCCCGTCTGGGTGTCCGGACCGAAGCCCTGCTGTGGATCACCGTTGCACCTGGCGGACTGGAGGAGACGGGCCAGCAGCTCAGCCGCCACCCACAAGTCCGCTTCGCCTCCGCCACCACCGGCCCGGCCAACCTCCTTGTGGCCGTCGCGGCAACCGACCTCGACGCGCTCTACCACTTCCTGAGCGAGACCATCGGCTCCCTCGAACACATCACCACCCTTGAGGTCACCCCCATCCTGACCGGGGTGAAGAGGACCGGCCTGGTCCGCCCGGGCAGCCTCTGAGCCGATCACAGGTTCCGGGTAGGCAGGACCTCACGTCCGTTCGGCTGCGGACAACGGACAAGAACAAGCCCTGTCCAGGACGAAACCAATCACCCCGCCCTCGCTGATCAGCGCCTGATCCGGATCATGCGGTGGCCGGGATGCCGAGGTCGGCGAGCAGGACGCACGATCGCCTCACAGGCTGCCGGGTCGGACCAGACCGGTCCTTTTGACCCCCGAAAGGATGGGGGTGACCTCGATGGTGGAGATGTGTGTGAGGGCGCCGATGATGTCGCTCATGAAGTGGTAGAGCGCGTTGAGGTCGGCTGCGGCGACGGCCGCGAGGAGGTTGGCCGGGCCGGTGGTGGCGGAGGCGAATAGGAGGCTCGTCCGTCTTCGACCGGCGCGGCGATCAGCTGCTGGTCGGGGGGCAGGACAGTCGAGGGGCAGGACAGTGGAGCGCGTGGGAGCGGTGGGTGTGTCCGGCCGTGGCCCGCAGCGTCCCGTCGCCGAACAGTGGTGCAGCCCGGCGTACGACGGTGCGCTCCGAGATGCCCAGGACCCGGCCGACCGTGCGCCAGGAGGCACGCGGGGCGGCCAGCATCGCGGCGGCGATCCGACTGTCCGTCATTCAATAGATGGCGCACTCTCTCCATGTTGGGAGATCCATGTCCTTCATTCGCGTTCAGAAATGCTCTTGCTGGCTCAGTTGGAGGCTTCCGGATAGAAATGATGCAGAGCAACGGAAACGAAAGATGAGCACCGTGAGGGGATCGCCGAGACAAGTCAGCCGACCCAGTTGATGCCGGTGAGCAAGGCGTCGAGATGGTCGGCCATCCACGAACCGGCGGCATGGAGAAGGTCGGATTCCTCTGAGCCGGTGAACGTGATGACCTGGACATTGCCCTGGTAGGGCCTGCTCTCGACGGCGCCGTGGTACGTCTGGTAGCCGCGGGGAACACCGGAACCGTGACATTCTCGCCGAGGGCGAAACGGTCGAGCTCCCGATCCGACTCACTTCGGGGCCTACGAGCCTTGCTCTGCGAGTGTGACCTTCCGGCCCGCGCGCGCCGCCTCTCGGATCCGCTCCAGCATGCGGTGTCGCCGGACGGCGTGCCGGAAGTCGGGAACACCGTCCTCATCCGGCGCAAGGTTCCCGGTGATCTGGTCGCGCAGAAGCGCGTACGCGTGGGCGACGTTGCAGGCGGGCTCGGTGGATCGCTCGGTCCATTGCGTCAGCGACCGCTGATAGCGGGCGGGAACCGGTAGCTCGGCCAACGTGCCGTCCTCTCCCCGGGCTCCGCTGAGCCGCAGTCCCCCATACCACCACTGGGCCTGGTCGGCCTTGACGACGAGATCGCCGTCCGTGCCGTTGATCTCCCAGTGAAACGCAGTGGCGCGTGAGGTCCCACCGCGGATGTGCATTGCGGCCACGGCCCCCGACTCCAGCACCCCGGTGACGGCGATCTGGTCCTCTGCGGTCTTGGCCGCGACCGCCCCGCTCGTGACGTGGGTGACCTCCGGGCGCAGGTTTTCGATGAGAGCCGACACCTCACGGAACTCCCCGAGCACCATGGCCAGCGCGTCGACCGAGTGCCCAAAGGGAATCGACAGCAGCGTGGCGCCGCTGGTGACGTCCAGCACGTACGCATAGTTGTCGTCGTAGGTGGCGCCGCCGATCCAGCCCGACCCGAGCATGCTGGTCGACAGCACCCGCCCCACGTAGCCGTCGGCGACCAGGTCTCGCAGATACCGAAGCGGCGGAGCCGACCGGGCCTGCAGACCGACGGCCGTGAGCACACCCCTGCGATGCGCGAGGCCGGCCAACTCCTCGGCCTGCGCGAGGTCGGCACCGAGCGGCCACTCGCTGAACACCATCTTCCCCGCTTCCAGCGCGGGTCCGATGAGCTCCAGGTGATGCGGAACCTTCACCGTCACCACCACGAGATCGACTTCCTCACTGCGGGCCAGCTCCTCCGCGCTGCCGTAGGCCAGCGGCACCGCATACTTCTCGCCGGCCGCACGCGCGGATTCGGCGCTGCTGGCGCTCAGCGCCCGCAACTCGTATCCATCGAGCCCGGCCAGTGCCGGCACATGGGCAGCGGCCGCCCACCCGCCGCTCGCGCTCAGACCCACGACACCGACGCGGATCGGCTCCCGATGAGGGGAAGTGGACGTCATGTGCGCCCCGGCGTTCGCGGTCATCTGCTCTCTCATCTCAAAGCGGCCCATAGCCATGGAGGACACGGTCTGAGCAACACCGTCAGTTACACGTCGATCGGCTTGCCGTTCGTACAGCGGAACCTCACTCGGCGAGCTCGCTCCGCCGCGCCCTGCCCCTGTGGCGCGTCGGCGCCTCCGAACCGGCCGAGGAACAACCGAACGAACGACCGGCGCGGCTCTACTTCACGTCCTGGGGCGAGGCGGTTCATTGCGTCTACGGCGACGGGGCCAGCTCGATGGGAAGGTGCCGGGGGCCGCGCAGCACGGCGCTGTGCCGGTAGGGGGGAGGGTCTTCGACCAGGGTTGCGGTGGTGAGATGGGGAAGGAGTGCTCCCAGGGCGATCTGGGCTTCGACCCGGGCGAGGGGCGCGCCGTAGCAGATGTGGACGCCGCTGCCGAATCCGAGGTGCTGGTTGTCCCGGCGGGTGGGGTCGAACCGGTCGGGGGCGCGGAACCGCTTGGGGTCACGGTTGGCCGAGGCCAGCGCGAGCACCACGGGTACGCCCTTGGGGATGGTCGTGCCCGCGACGTCGACGTGGGTGAGGGGCGTGCGGTCCAGCAAATGGACCGGGGGCTCGTAGCGCAGCAGTTCTTCCACTGTGCCGGGAAGCAGGTCGGGTTCACGGCGCAGGCGCTCCAACTGGCCGGGCTGGCGCAGCAGAGTGAGTACGCCGTTGGTGATCAGATTGACCGTGGTCTCGTGTCCGGCGACGAGCAGCAGCACGGCGGTGGCCGCCAGTTCCTCGCGGGTGAGCGCTCCGGCCGGGTCGGGGTCGTTGACGAACGCGGACAGCATGTCGTCCCCCGGATGGCCGCGGCGCTGTTCGGCGAGGTCTACCAGGTAGCGGCCCATCTGCGCTCTGGCCTGGTTGCCGGCCTGTTGGCTCATGGTGAGGTCTTCGCCGGGCCGGATGTCGCCGGAGTCGGTGATGGCGTTGGACCACTGCCGAAAGGTCGGCTCGTCTTCGCGCGGTACACCGAGGAGTCGGCAGATGACGGTGACAGGCAGGGGGTAGGCGAAGTCGTCGACGATGTCGACTTGCGTACGTCCCTGGAGCGACTCGATCAGTTCGTCGGTGATCCGGGTGATTTCGTCTCGCATAGCGTCGATCCGGCCCGGACTGTGCGGGGGACCGAACGGCCGTGTGGCCAGGCTGCGCAGCCTGTGGTGTTCGGGGTCGTCGAGCCGGATGAAAGGGTGGGGCTCTTCCTCTTCCGCCGGCAGGCCGCTGTAGGTGCCGGCGCGGTTGCGGCGGTCGGAGCTGAGCCGTGGGTTGTGGAACAGGGCGACGATGTCGTAGTACCCGCCGACCAGGTAGCTGCCGTCCGTCTGCCGCGCCACGCCCGCCTCGCGGAGTTCGGCGTACAGCGGGTAGGGGTCGGGGCGGTTGGCGTAGTCGGTGATCCGTTCCAGCAGGGTGTCGACAGCCATCGACGGGCTCCTCGTGACAGGGAAGGACGGAAGGGTCAGCCAGTGGGCCGGACCACGGTCAGTCGGCGGTCCGGCAGGTGACCGGTCAGCGCGACGGTGGGGCCGTGGGACAGTCCCTTCGGATCCGGCACGTCGGAGGGGAGCGCGAATTCGGTCACCAGCGGGTGGCCGTCGGCAGCGCCGGGCGCAGGCGGGAACGGGGCGGCGATCTCGATCAGGCCCTGGTAGTACTCCAGCCACTTGGCCATGTTGACGGTGACGGCGGCAGTGATGCGGCCCCGGTAGCCGTAGACCGCCACCAGACGGCGTTCACTGAGTGAGCCCTGGGCGATGACCACCTGGTCGGAGTAGGTGGGGACGCCCACGGACTTGATGTTGACCCCGAACTGACTCGACCAGAAGACCGGAACCGCGAGGTGGGGGCGCCGCGGCGGCCCGGGACTGATCATGTTGTGGGCCGCCACCTCGGCCTGCGCGACCGCGTTGCCCCAGTGCTCCAAGGAGAGCATCTGGTAATCGAAGAGCGGGTGGGGGAAGCGGGAGACGTCGCCGGCCACAAAAACATCGTCGGTGACGATTCCGTACATGTCGAAAGCGCGGCACCCCGCGTCACAGGCGACCCCGTGCGGACCCGCCGCCAGCCCGGAATCCGCCAGCCACTCGACGTTGCGGACCGCACCCATGGCGATGACGCACACGTCCGCGTCGATGTGGCTGCCGTCGGAGAGGTCAGCTCCGGTGAACCGCCCGCTGGCGTTCCCGCACAGCGCGGTGACTGTCACTCCGCAGCGCAGGTCCACGCCGTGGGCCCGCTGCAGGCCGGCTGCGAGCTTCGCCAGTGTGCCGCCGAGGGCGCCCACCAGCGGTGCGGTGCCGCGTTCTGTGACTGTGACCTCGATGCCCCGCTCCCGGCAGGCTGAGGCGATCTCCGAGCCGGTGAAGCCTGCGCCGATGACCAGCACCCGGCGCGGTCCGGCCGTCAGCCGCTCGGCCAGGCACCCGGCGTCGTCACGAGTGCGCAGGGTGAAGACTCCGTCCAGGGCGGCCTGCTCCGGTTGGGGCCAGGAGCGCGCCCGGGTTCCGGTGGCGATCAGCAGCCGGTCGTAGGGCAGGGACTCACCGTCGGCCAGCAGGACCTGACGGCCGACCGGGTCGAGCCCCGTGGCACGCACTCCGAGGCGCCAGTCGGCGTCCGGGTCGCGGCGCATCGGCAGCCCGGTAGTGTCCGCCGCCGACATGCCGAGCAAAACCTGCTTGGACAGCGGCGGTCTGTCGTAGGGCGGGTGGGGCTCGTCCCCGACCACGGTCAGCGAGCCGGTGAAGCCCCTCTCGCGCAGTGCCTCAGCGGCCCGCAACCCGGCCAGCGACGCGCCGACGATGACGATGGGGCCCTCCCGAAGGTCACCGGGCCCGGGCACCGGCGGTCACCGCCTCACCCACGAGGATCGCCTGGACCGGGCACGCTGCAGCGGCCTGGCGCACGCGCTCCAGCTGCTCGTCCGGGACTTCCTGGCGGTACAGCAGCGCTTCCTCGCCATGCAGCTCGAACATCTCCGGTGCGAGAAACACGCACTGCGCATACGCCTGGCAGCGGGTGAGGTCCACGACGAGCCGCATCCCAAGCCTCTCCCTCCATCGCCTTGAGCTCCCTGTCTCTTTCTAGGCTCGGAATGCGCCAGGCGCCCGCCCGGCTACTCCGTCGGGACCGGATCCAGCGGGCAAGGGCGTTCGAGAACGCGCAGGTGGGCCGGAACGAGGCTGCGATCGGGCACCAGGAACGGAGGCGCTGCGAAAGGGATGAGCGTGGGGATCACCGGCGCCGACCCGACCGCAGGTACACGATCACACAGAGCTCTACCACCACGTCAGCCTCGCCCAGACGGGCCCTGACCGCATGCCGAAGAATGCAGACCGACAGTGGCCGGCATGGCCACCGGATGCTTTGGGAAGCGGTCATCGTCTCGCCTGCTGCTGCCGTAACTACACCGCGTCAACTGCTCACGCCAGGATCAGAAACAGCTTCTTTGCGGGTCGAGGCAGACATCGTGGGCATGGGCGTCGGGTTTGGCATATCCATCGCGGCCCAGCCCAAAGTCATCCGATCGCGAGCTGTCCGCCGCGTGCCTCGAGAACCGCGCCGGTGATGTAGCTGGCGCGGGACGAAACAAGGAACAGAACCGCTTCCGCGATTTCTTCAGGGTCTGCGACCCGCCCCAGTACGGTGGTTCGCCCGATCGCCTGGAGGGTTTCACCTCCCATCTCCTCCGTCCCGGGGGTATGGACAGGGCCCGGAGCCACGGCGTTCACGCGGACGCCCTGGGCGCCGAACTCGTCAGCCCATACTCGTGTGAGAAGTTCGAGTGCAGCTTTGGAGGCCCCGTAAGCGCCCGATTCCCGTACCGGCGTGGTAGCCGCCGCTGTACTCACATTCACGATGACGCCACGCCCCCGCTCAGCCATTCCCGGAGCGAGGGCACCGACCAGGAGCATCGGCGCGCGTGAGTTGACGGCCATCTGAGCGTCGAACATCTCGGCGGTGGTGTCCGGCGTACTGGCGAACCGGTAGATGCCGGCGTTGTTGATCAGAACGTCCACCTCGCCTGCTTCAGCGGCAAGACGCAGGACATCTTCAGAGCTACTCAGATCCGCAGCAACGAACCGAGCCTTCCCGCCTGCGGCAGCGATCTCTTTGACGGTCTCCGCACCCCGCTGCTCGTCCCGCCCGTGGACGATGACCGAGGCCCCCAACGCTGCCAGGCGCAGGGCCACGGCCCGGCCGATGCCGGCGGTAGCGCCGGTGACAAGAGCGGTGGATCCGTCCAGTTCTGCAGCCATGAAAAGCTCCTCCAAGCCGAGAGGAACGACATGCTGTCGGTTGTTCCTCGTGTAACTGATGATCCTGAGGGTTCATGCCATGGCGACGACGGACCCACGCCGGACCGATCGTTGATCATGGTCCAGCCCGGGCCGTGGCCCACGCGGTCTTGGGAGGCCGGCGAGCTCGCCTTCGCTGATCACGTCCGCGGGCGATAGGACCTACTACGACAAGAGGATCAGTCAGGGCAAACGCCACACTCAAGCCCTGCTCTGCCTCGCCAGACGACGAGCCGACGTGCTCGTCTGCAGGTCCGCCGACAGTGACATGGGCGGGCCCGCGCTCAGCGACCTGGGGCGACCGGGTGGTTCCGACCACGACAGTCATTCAGTCAGTGCGTCGCGGTGACATGAAGCCAGGACTTCCTGCGGGAAGACATCGTGCCTGCCGGCCAGCAGCTGCGGGCCCTCGGCGCGGAGGATGGCCGCCCTCTGAGCGTGGCCAGAGCCAGTGGTACCCGATGCGCCGGGACCACTGGCTTCTCGGCCCAACCATGCCATGTGCATGGTTGTGGCGTGGCGGTGCGGTCAGAGCCGACCTGCCACGAAGTCGGCCACCTGGGCGCCGAGTTGCTGGCCCGCGTGGTTGTCAAGGGAGGTGTGCTGGCCGGACCAGATCCGGCTGAGCCACGCGTCGGTGGCGGCGTCCTGGAAGCCGGTGAAGGTTCGAGTGACGCCCTTCGAGGTCACCGCAAAATGATGCCGCGCCCCGTAGAGTCCGGCGAGCGTCGTTGCCGCAGCCTGGCTGAGAGCGCCGTGAGCGCCCGGATAGGACGGATCCGGTGCGGTCGGCAGCAGAGGGGTCCAGCTGGGATCCCCGACGATGCTCGGGTTGTAGTGCGTACCGCCGAGCCGGATGGCCGTCACGGGCCGCCAGACGTGGTAGACGTACTTGGCGTCGTACATCGCGATCGCGGTGTCGGCGAGGGACAGGTCGAGCCGGGCGAAGACCTTCACCGCCTTCTCCAGGTTCGCGTTCTGGGAGGTGACGAGGTTCTGCGTGATCTGGTTCCAGACGTTCCATACGGGTGCCGCCGCCCAGAACTTCGCGGCTGCCGTCTGATCGGGAGTGCGGGTGGTGCTGGTCTTGCTCCCCAGGCTCTTGACCTCGTTCAAGGCGGTGGCGTAGGCGGCGCTGCTCACGGCCGGCGGCGGTGCCGGGCGGAACTGCCGTCCGTCGGCCAGTACGAACGGCTTGACCGAGCCCCAGTCGGTGAACACCGGTGTCGGGAAATTGGGAGGGGTGGGCCGGTAGTCCCCGGCCTTGTCGCCGGGGCGGAACCGCGGCGGCTTGGCTGAGGATCCGTCGTTGGACCGCAGGGTGATCAGCCGGCGGGCGACCTCCGCTCCCACACCAATGCCCGCCTGCTTGCCCGGGCCGCCGGAAATCGCGGACAATTGGCTGCTCAGCCGCTGGTTCAAGTCTGCGCGCCTGGCCGGGTAGAGGGCGACCAGCACATCGTGGGCTGCCTGGTCCGCTGCGGCGTCCGCACGAGCGCCTCTTGGCGCCGTCACCGAGAACACGTAGGCGGGACCGGCCCGGGTGATCGATACCACCGCGTCGTACTCGGCAGCCTGCAGAAGCGCGAAGCTGCGCGTGGGTTGGACGGTGGACGGCTGCGCCTTCGGATTGCTGAGGATGGTGACGAGCTCGCGGTTCCACTCCACGACCGACATCCCTGCCCCCGTCGCGGCGGTGCGCAGGGCCGGCGAGTGAGCGGTGGTGGACCCGAAGGCCGGGCCGGCGAGTCCGGCTGCCAGCGCGGCTCCGGCAAGTATGGCGAGTGTCTTCTGCTTTCCACCCATGTTCTGTTGCTCCTTGTCGCTGGTGGCGGGCTGTGACAACTGGCGGTCATGCGCGTGGCTCATCTGTGTCGGCCACGCGAGCGTGATGGTGTCGGGGTGGTGCGGGCCGGCAGCCAGGTCGAGATGGCGGCGGTCGTGGAGGACGAGTTGCTCGGCGGGTTCCGCGGCAGCTGCGACGGGGCCGGGGTAGTCCAGGGCCCTCCGGTCCATGAGGGCCTTCCGGCGTAGCAGCCAGGCGCGTTCGGCTCCGGGGGCCAGCACTTGGTGCATCTCGCGGCGCAGAGCTGGCGCATGCGTATATGCCTCGTGCGGGGGCGCGGCGTCGATGCCCTTGCCGCTGTTCGGGGTGACGTCCACGCTCACACCTCCGCCGGTACGCAGGGGCCGGCTCCGCAGCGTTGACACAGCACCGTGTCGTGGTGGGGGCTGCCGCGGTCGAGTGCCGATGGGTGGGCCGCGGACCGTATGGGCATCTGGGCCGGGCCCGGGCAGCCGTCGATGGGACACGGCTTGTGGGTCGCGAAGGACCACTCGGCGGGGGTGTCGGGTCGCCCTTCGCCGCGGCCGCCCCCGGTGGCCCGTCGCTGTGCTGAGGTGCCGGCCCCGGCAGGGGGGCGCAGCTCGTGCGGAGCGTCCGGCCCGGTCATGGCGAGCACCTCAGGCAGGCGCGGACTTCGCGGCCGCTGCGTGTCTGGCGAATCTCGGTCGACTGGGCAAGGAACTGGACGATGCCGGTGCCACGGCCGTGTTCGTCGGAGGCGATGCCGGGGCGATGACGCTCCACGGCCGCGCCGGAGTCGGTGACCACGATGTGCAGAGTTTCGTGGTCGAGGGCGAGCAGCAGGGTCATGCGCTCATGGCCGTACTGGGCAGCGTTGGCGGCGAGTTCGTCGACGATGAGAATGGCGGAGTCCCGCTCACCTGCGGGCACACTCCAGGTCTCCAGCAAATCGGCTGCGAAGTGACGAGCGGCGGAGACGTGCGCCTCCTGCGCCGGCAGGGTGAGCAGTGCATGGCGGCGGCAGGGCCGGCCGAGCAGTGAAGTCGGGCTGGGGGAATCGGTCACGAACATGGTCTTCTGGCTCTTCTGTCGATGTGCGGAGACCGGAGCGGGGTGACCGCAAGCAATTCGGGCGTGGTCGGTAGGCCGGATCCTGATCCTGCGTGGGCGCGCTCAATCAGTTCCACGGACGACACATGCCGGATGGTTCGAGCCATTTGCCTTTTTTGTTCCGACTCTTGCGAGTCATGTCGATGTCGGCGCCTGTCTGGGCTCAGCTGCCTCTGTCCAGAGCACGCTGTTGCGCGGCTGGACTGGGCACCGGCAGTGCGGTCCCCTCGCCGGTGGTCTTCCGGACGACCCCGTGGAAGCGTCGCGCCGTAGACCGGGACGGACGTGCCTACATTTCGGCTGGATCGCTCGCGGTCCTCCGCGTGCAGACGTAATGGATCCTCTTCTCGGGGTTGTACGGACTTCGGGAAAAAGAAGAGTCGTGCGCGCGCCGTCGGCCCGCTCATGCATGAAGTCAGCTGCGGACTGGGCCGGTTCGACGGAGCGGGGGCGAGAGTGACCAGGGCCCGGAAACCGTCGGCGCGTCGCGAGAGGGGCCAGGGTGTCGGTTTTCGCCTCCTCCGGCGGAAGCGGAGATGTATGCCGCCACACCCCTTTCGCACAGCCGTGCCCGCTCGTGTATGCGGCCGGCACCCGCGGGGCCCGGCGCGGGATGGCCGACCGGCCCCTGCGGAGGTCGGGTGACGGAAGCAGGCCAGAGCCCCACGACCGAGCTGCAGAACTGCCCCGGTACCGACACAGCCGCCCGAGACAGGTCGTGCAGGGGAAGCAGCAGCCGTAGCTGACCGGCCCCGCGATGTGTGGCACCACCGCGGACAGATCGATCGGATGGCTGCTTCAACCCACCCCTCGACCCTCGACCTGCTGGTCGCGTACCCGGATGGCCTTCACCTTGATCAACCTGGCGGGGGTGATCCTTCCCGGCTGGCGGCGGCCGACTCGACCATCAGCCGCCTCCTCGCGCCGGCTGCCGCTCAGCCCCTCGGCCATACAGGTGCCGGTGTCGGCCTTCGAGGCCGCCACATTCATCGGCCGCGAGCCCTTGTCGGACGGTCCCGCCGATCCCGGAGCCACGCGGTCCGGCGGGATCGAGGGGCTACGGTGATCACGAGCGTGCCAGTCCAGCCGGTGTCACGGGCAGAAACCTCTTCCATGACCATCAGCTGGACGTCCTGTGCGCGCCCCTCCAGCTCGGTCCACCGGTCTTGAGGCGGCCCGGTGCTTGTCGAATGATCGGGGTCCCTCGCCGCGGAGCGCCCGGCCTTTCGAAGGCGACGTCGTCTTGGCCTCCTGTGCCACCAATCCTCGCGCCCTGCTGCTGCCGTCATGCCACTGGGCGACCGGCCGCCCAGTGACATGACCGCCATGGTCTGGCCTCACGCTCGGATGGTGACCAGCTTCTGACCGTTGCCAGCGAGGATCTCGAAGTGCTCGATGGCTCCCGGAGCCATGGCGACCGCTCCTGGGATCGTGGTGCCGGGAGGGTACTCGCCTGCCCGCCAGGTAGCACCGTCCGTCCTGGCCCCGCCGGGCCCGACCGCCTGCAGCCGACAGGTGATTCCGGCGGGTGCCCCTCCTGCGGAGATCTGCAGGACACTGCCCCAGGCAGAGGGCGAGACCTTCACCGAGGCGGAGACGCCGGTGGTGGCATCGCTCCCGGAGAAGGTGCGCCAGACGGTCGGCGCAGTCGGCCCGGGCGGCCTCGCCTGACTGCCCACGGATCCGATGGCCGCCAGCCATGTGCCACCGGCCGCTGCCGCGATGAACGTCAGCGAGACTGCAGCGCCGGCCAGTTGCAGACGCCAAGACCTGCGGCGCCTGGCCGCAGCCTGCTGGAGCAGCCTCTCCAGCGCGCCCCCCTCTGGGATCTTCGACACCGCGGGCGCGGCGGGCCGTTCGGGCAGCGGGGAGCCCTGCGCGCTTTCGGCTGCCCGTACCATCAGTCGGTCGGTCAGGTCCGTTTCGGCCGCCGGCACCGTCCGGCCCGAGGCTTCGGCTTCGGTCACCGTCGCCAGCAGCCCAGGCAATCCCGCCAGCTGAGCGTGTTCGGCCCGGCATTCGGTGCATGCCGCGAGGTGGATGCGCACCTGTTCCATTTCCGCCGAGGGCAGCGTGCCCAAGACGTAACCTCCCAGCGTCAGCCGGAGGGCGTCGTGCTCCGCACTCATGGTCGCCGCCTCCTGCCCGCCACGGTCATGGCTCGATCCCCCGTTCCTGCAGCGCCAGCCGCAGGGCGTGCAGGGCGTAGTACGTCCGCGACTTCACTGTGCCCAGCGGGATGCCCAGCACCTGTGCGGCCTCCGCCATGGTCCGGCCCCGGTAGTAGGTCTCCAGCAGGACGGCGCGGTGGTCCGGGGACAGTGACCGGACGGCTTCGGCAACCGCCCAGCTCTGCAGTGCCTGCTCGATCTCGTCCTCGCCCGGCTTCTGCTCGGCGGCTCGCTCCAGCACATCGCCGCCGGCCTCGGCCGGCCTGGACTGCCGGGCCCGGTGGGCGTCGATGACCAGGTGTCGAGCGACCGTACACAGCCATGCCCGGGCCGGGCCGCGTGCGGGGTCGAACGCGGCAGGATGCTGCCACGCTCGCAGCAGTGTCTCCTGTACCACGTCCTCTGCCCATTGCCAGTCTCCTGAGGTCAGTCGCAGCACGTAGTGGAACAGGGCTCCTGCGTGCTCCGCGTACAGAGTGCGCAGCAGTTCCTCATCTGCGGTCGAGAGGGTCCCTCTATCAGAGACACGGTGCGCGGAGCGATCCGGATCGGTCCTTGAACCACGCTTTCGGGAACTCCAGGGCATAAGACGATCATCAAGCATATACGCCGCTTTGTCCTGTACGAGCAGCTCAGTGCCGGTCACGCACTGTGAGTGCTGCAGGTGGTACGCCCTTGCGGCGTTACGACCTCGCCATGATCAAGCATGCACGGGTCCGGGACCGGCTGAACTGCAGCGATCCCATGAAGTCCCACAAAAGGTGCGTATCCATCGAACCGCAGGAGCCATGCCGTCCGTGGAGGCGAACAAGAACCGGCTTACGCACAACACCTCATCGCTTCCCTGCGGCAAGGGGTGGAACAGGGGTGACCGAAATGCACCAGGCGACGCACGCGCTCTCGCCACCGGCCCCGCTCCCCTGCCCCCGTGCATCGAAGCCGGTGCCACTCTGCAGCCCCGACCGATGTCCAGCACACACCACGCCGATGGCGCTACGCACAGTGATCGGCGGCTGTGCGGCAACCGGGGCAGAGCTCCATCCGGCCAGTGTGCGCATCACCCGTATGGGCGACGCCGACCTGCCCCGAGTCGCTCGCGGCTGCCTGCTCGGGCGAACTGCCGCGTGCCGCCTTCATCTTCGTGGCGTGGCAGGGCGGATGCGCAGCGCGGAGCACATCGGGGCGGGCAGCCGGCACGGGGCGGCACCCAGGTTCGCTCGCTGGGTCCGTGAGGGACGCGTGCCCATGAACGCGCCATCCACCACATCCCTGCGGTTGCGTGCGCCCGAGCCGGCGCAGTTCCCGTCTCCGCCTGATCAGTGAGGAACGCACACCATGTACGTGAACCTTCGCCCACCAACTCGGCGATCCCGTGCTGCGGCCGGGCTGGCCGTCGCCACCATCGCCACTGCCGGTGCGCTGGGGCTCCTCAGCTCATGCGGCCCGTCGTCGCATTCCTCGTCCGTCGGGGCCGGCGCCATCACGCCCGGTCCGGGTCAGCACCAGGCGGCCGGA
>NZ_JAJHNP010000018.1 GCF_020819595.1 Streptomyces barringtoniae | reverse complement strand
TCGCTGCCCGGCTCGCCGATCCTGTACTACGGCGACGAGATCAGCATGGGTGACAACATCTGGCTCGGCGACCGCGACGCCGTGCGCACCCCGATGCAGTGGACCCCCGACCGCAACGCGGGTTTCTCGTCCTGTGACCCGGGACGGCTGTTCCTGCCCACGATCATGGACCCGGTCTACGGCTACCAGGTCACCAACGTCGAGGCGTCGATGTCCTCGCCGTCGTCGCTGCTGCACTGGACCCGCCGCATGATCGAGATCCGCAAGCAGAATCCTGCCTTCGGACTGGGGTCCTACAACGAGCTGCAGTCCACCAACCCGGCCGTGCTCGCCTTCCTGCGCGAGTACGAGGACGACCTCGTGCTGTGCGTCCACAACTTCTCCCGCTTCGCACAGCCCACCGAGCTGGACCTGAGCCGGTTCGGCGGGCGGCACCCGGTCGAGTTGTTCGGCGGGGTCCGCTTTCCGGCGATCGGCGAACTGCCGTACCTGCTCACCCTCGCGGGGCACGGCTTCTACTGGTTCCGCTTGCGGCGGGACGCCGCGTAGTGGGCCCTCGTGGGGCGGTTTCCACCGCCCCACCCGGGGCACGCATCAGTAACACCCCGACGACCCGGGGAAAGGACGTGACGCCCATGGCGGAAACGGTCACATCTTCCAGCACCAACACTCCTCTCCTCGCCTCGCTCGACCCCTTGTTGCGCGAGTGGCTGCCGAGGCAGCGCTGGTTCGCCGGCAAGGGGCGTCCGGTCACCGGGTTCACCCCCGTGGCCGTCACCGAACTGCTGCCGCCCGACGGCCGGCTGGGCCTCTACCACCTGCTGCTGCGCGTCCACCAGCCGTCCACGCCGGGCGCCGAACCCCACCCTGGCGACTGCTACCAGCTCCTCATAGGCGTGCGCGAGGCGCTGCCGCCCCGGCTGGCGCCCGCGCTGATCGGACATGTGGAGGACGGGCCGCTCGCCGGACGCACGGTGTACGAGGCCCTGTACGACCCACGGCCCGCCGAAGTGCTCCTGGAGGCCCTGCGCACCCGGGCCCGCATCGGCGGGCTGTGTTTCGAGCGGGACCCGCGCCAGGAGATACGTGAGGGCCTCGTGGCCCGGCTGATGACCGCCGAGCAGTCCAACTCGTCGGTGGTCTACGGCGATACCTTCATCCTGAAGCTCCTGCGCCGGGTGGTACCCGGCGTCAACCCCGACCTGGAGATACCCCTGGCACTGGCCCGCGAGGGCTGCCCCCGGGTGCCCGCGCCGACCGCCTGGCTGCACGCCGAGCTGGGAACGGACTCGTACGTCCTGGCGGTGCTCCAGCCCTTCGTCAGCGGAGCGAGCGACGGCTGGGAGCTGGCGCTGCGCGAGCTGGCCAAGGGCGAGGACTTCGCCGCCGAGGCGCGGGCGCTGGGCCGGGCCACCGCCGAGGTGCACACCGCGCTCGCCCGCGCCCTGCCGACGGTCACCCTCGGTCATGTGCAGCTGCAGTCGCTGGCCGACGGCATGACCGAGCGGCTGGCGGCGGCCGTCCAGGCGGTGCCCAGCCTGCGGCCGTACGAGAGCGGGCTGCGCTCGGCCTATGCGGCGCTGGCCTCCCTCGCCGCCGAGGGCCGCACCTGGACCGCCCAGCGGATCCACGGCGATCTGCACCTGGGCCAGTGCCTGCGCTCCCCGTCCGGGGAGTGGACGCTGATCGACTTCGAGGGCGAGCCGGCCCGGCCGCCGGCCGAACGGCGGATGCCGCAGCCGCCGGTGCGGGACATCGCGGGGATGCTCCGCTCCTTCGACTACGCGGCCCACTCCGTGACCCCGCCCGCGCCGGACTGGACGCGGGTGTGCCGGGCCGCCTACTGCTGCGGGTACGCGGAGGTGGCCGGCCGCGATCCGCGCACCGATCCGGTGCTGCTGCGGGCCTACGAGACCGACAAGGCGGTCTACGAGACCGTCTACGAGGCCCGGCACCGCCCCGACTGGCTGCCCGTACCGCTCTCGGCGATCCGTCGCCTCGCCGCGTGAAGACCAGGAGGCTCGTCCGTGACCCCGAAGGGCAAGAAGCACACCAGGACCAGGCAGAAGACGGTTCCGAAGCAGAAGGTGCCGGCGCACGAGCGTCCGGCGGCCGGTGTCACCCCCGCCGACCGTGAGCGGCTGCTGCACGGCACCCACCACGACCCGCACGCGGTGCTGGGCGCGCACCCGGTGCCCGGAGGCGTGGTCTTCCGGGTCTTCAGGCCGTACGCGCTGTCCGTCACGGTCGTCACCGGCGAGCTGCGGGCCGAACTGCACGACGACGGCGACGGGTTCTTCTCGGGGCTGCTGCCGCTCGCAGGGGTACCGGAGTACCGGCTGCTGGTGGCGTACGAGGGGAACGTACTGGACACCGAGGACCCCTACCGCTTCCTGCCCACCCTCGGCGAGCTGGACCTGCACCTGATCGGCGAGGGCCGGCACGAGCAGCTGTGGCGGGCGCTCGGCGCGCACGTCACCACCCGTCAGGGGGTGTCCGGCACCCGGTTCGCCCTGTGGGCGCCCAACGCGCGGGGCGTGCGGATCGCGGGCGGCTTCAACTTCTGGGACGGCACCGGTTTCCCGATGCGCTCGCTGGGTTCCTCCGGGGTGTGGGAGCTGTTCGTGCCGGGGATCGGCGCGGGCGAGGTGTACAAGTTCGAGATCACCCGCCCCGACGGCTCGCGCACCCTGCGCGCCGATCCGCTGGCCCGCCGTACGGAGGTCCCGCCCGCGACCGCGTCGATCGTGGACGTCACGGAGCACGAGTGGGCCGACGCGGAATGGATGGCACACCGGGCCGACACGCCCGTGCACGAGGCGCCCTTCTCCGTCTACGAGGTCCACCTGGCCTCCTGGCGCCCCGGCCTCACCTACCGGCAGCTGGCCGAGCAACTACCGGCCTACGTACGGGAGATGGGCTTCACGCACGTGGAGCTGATGCCGGTCGCCGAGCATCCCTTCGGCGGCTCGTGGGGCTACCAGGTCACCGGGTTCTACGCCCCGACGGCCCGGCTCGGCACTCCGGACGACTTCAAGTACCTGGTGGACCGGCTGCACCGGGCCGGCATCGGTGTGCTGATGGACTGGGTGCCGGCGCACTTCCCGCGCGACGACTGGGCGCTGGCCGAGTTCGACGGGCGTCCGCTGTACGAGCACCACGATCCGCTGCGGGCCGCCCACCCGGACTGGGGCACCCTGGAGTTCGACTTCGGCCGCAAGGAGGTGCGCAACTTCCTGGTGGCGAACGCCGTGTACTGGTGCGAGGAGTTCCACATCGACGGCCTGCGCGTGGACGCGGTCGCCTCCATGCTCTACCTGGACTACTCGCGCGAGCCGGGCCAGTGGACGCCGAACGAGCACGGCGGCCGGGAGAACCTGGACGCGGTGGCCTTCCTGCAGGAGATGAACGCCACGGTCTACCGGCGCTGCCCGGGTGTGGTGACCATCGCCGAGGAGTCCACGGCCTGGGACGGCGTCACCCGCCCCACCCACCACACGGGCCCGAGCGGTTTCGGCGGGCTCGGCTTCGGCCTGAAGTGGAACATGGGCTGGATGCACGACTCGCTGCAGTACATGGGCCACGAGCCGGTGCACCGCAAGTACCACCACCACGAGATGACCTTCTCGATGGTGTACGCGTACAGCGAGAACTACGTCCTGCCCATCTCCCACGACGAGGTCGTGCACGGCAAGCGGTCCCTGGTGTCGAAGATGCCCGGTGACTGGTGGCAGCAGCGCGCCGGCCACCGCGCCTACCTGGGCTACATGTGGGCCCACCCCGGCAAGCAACTGCTGTTCATGGGGCAGGAGTTCGCGCAGGGGGCCGAGTGGTCCGAGGCGCACGGCCCCGACTGGTGGCTGCTCGACCCGTCCTACGGCGCCGAGGCCGACCACCGGGGCGTACGGGATCTCGTGCGGGACCTGAACGCGCTGTACCGGGCGGTCCCGGCACTGTGGCAGCGGGACACCGACCCGGCGGGCTTCCAGTGGATCACCGGAGACGCGGCGGACGACAACGTCTTCGCCTTCCTGCGCCTGGACGCCGACGGCAACCCGCTCCTCGCGGTCTCCCACATGTCCCCGGTGGTCCGCCACGACTACCGGCTCGGCGTGCCCGAGGAGGTACCCGCCTGGCACGAGTCGCTGAACACGGACGCCGCGCGGTACGGCGGCGGCGACATCACCAACCCCGACATCATCAAACCCGAGCCCCAGGGGTGGCACGGCCGCCCGGCCAGCATCCGGCTGACCCTGCCGCCGCTGGCCACCCTCTGGCTCAGGCCGGCCTGAGGTCGAGGCACCTGCGACGACCGTACAGGTGCTCGACTCCCGAGCCATCCGCCGCCGTCACCCACCGGCGGTTCCCCTACTCCCCGGTGATGCCCGCGGCCAGCGCCTGAGGCAGTTCGTGCGTGTACAGCACGCCGAGCCGCTGGGTGGCCCGGGTCAGGGCGACGTACAGGTCGCTCGTGCCGTACGCGCCCGGCTCGACCACCAGGACCGAGTCGAATTCGAGGCCCTTGGCCTGGCGGGGGTCGAGCAGCACGACCGTGCGGGTCAGGTCGGGCTCGGCGCCCGCCGTGACGCCGTCCAGCCGGGTGGCCAGCAAGCGGTGCAGCTCGCGCGGCGCGATGACCGCGAGGCGGCCCTCGGCCG
The DNA here is from genome assembly GCF_020819595.1 of Streptomyces barringtoniae. Classification (GTDB taxonomy): domain Bacteria; phylum Actinomycetota; class Actinomycetes; order Streptomycetales; family Streptomycetaceae; genus Streptomyces; species Streptomyces barringtoniae. The sequence goes on along the minus strand of NZ_JAJHNP010000018.1, from coordinate 196,814 downwards.
GGGTGAGTTCGGCGACCGCCTTGGCCACGGTTTCGGGCAGGTCGCCGTCGGCCCGGCGCACCCAGGGCCGTACCCCGGTCGACCGGACCGAGCTCGGCGGCTCGAAGTCCGGGTTCTCGGCGCGGACGACGGCCGCGGCCAGCTCCATGATCTCGGCCGGGGTGCGGTAGTTGACGCCGAGCCGGGTGTGCTCCCAGCGGTCCTCGACATAGGGGGCGAGGATGTCCGCCCAGGAGCCGACACCGGCCGCCTCGGCGGTCTGGGCGGGGTCGCCGACGAGGGTCATCGAGCGGGTCGGGCTGCGCCGCATCAGCAGCCGCCAGGCCATCGGCGACAGCTCCTGCGCCTCGTCCACGATGATGTGCCCGAACGCCCAGGTCCGGTCGGCCGCGGCGCGCTCGGCGGCGCTGCGGTGGTCAGCCTCCTCCTGCCGCTCGGCGAACCGCTCGGCGTCGATGATGTCGTGCGCCGACAGCACCTCGGAGTCCTCGTCGTTCCTGTCCTCGAACTCGTAGGTCCGGGAGGCGTACGACACGTCGAGCACGCCCTGGGCGTAGGCGATCTGGGTCTCGCGCTCGCGGTCGGCACGCGCCCGCGCCAGCCGGTCGTCCTCGCCGAGGAGTTCGGCCGCCTCGTCCAGGAGGGGGACGTCGGCGACGGTCCAGGCGCGGGTCACCGGGCGGCGGACGGCGGCCGCGTCCTCGTCGTCCAGATGGCCGTCGGGTGCGGCGAGGAAGTCGGCGACGAGGCGCTGCGGGGTGATCCGCGGCCACAGCTGGTCGATCGCGGACCACACCTCGGGGTTCTCGGCGAGTTCGTCGCGGATCTGGGTGATGTCGGAGGCGTCGAGCAGGCTGGAGCCGTCGTACGGGTCGGTGCCCACGCGTTCGGCGTACAGCTCGGTGAGGGTGTTGAGGATGTGGCCCTCGAAGTGCTCGCGGGCGGCGTTGTGCGGCAGCTTGGCGGCGCGGGTGCGCTCCCGGGCGACGGAGACCAGTCCGTCGTCGAGCATCAGGACCTCGCGGTCGTGCTCGATCGCGATGACCGGGTCCGGCAGGGCCTGCCGGTCGCGTACGACGGCGGCGAGCACGTCGGCCATGTCGGCACGGCCCTTCACGGCGGCCGCCTCCGGGGTGTCGGTCGCGGTCGCCTTCACACCGGGGAAGAGCTCGCCCACCGTGGCCAGCAGCACTCCGGTCTCGCCGAGGGAGGGCAGCACCTCGCCGATGTAGCCGAGGAAGGCCGGGTTGGGGCCGACGATCAGGACGGCCCGGCGGGCCAGCAGCTCGCGGTACTCGTACAGGAGGTAGGCGGCGCGGTGCAGCGCGACCGCGGTCTTTCCGGTGCCGGGCCCGCCCTCGACCACCAGCACCCCGCGGTACGGCGCCCGGATGATCTCGTCCTGCTCGGCCTGGATGGTCTGCACGATGTCGCTCATGCGGCCGGTGCGCGCCGAGTTCAGCGCGGCCAGCAGCACGGCGTCCCCGTTGTGGTCCTCGTACCCGGTGCGGGTGGCGTCGCCGAGGTCGAGGATCTCGTCGTGCAGGGAGGTCACCGTCCGGCCCTCGGTGCTGATGTGCCGGCGGCGGCGCAGGCCCATCGGGGTGTGCCCGGTGGCCAGGTAGAAGGGGCGGGCGACGTCGGCCCGCCAGTCGACGAGGACGGGGGTGCGCTCGGCGTCGTCCTCGCGCAGCCCGATCCGGCCGATGTGGTGGGCGGTGCCGTCGGCGAGGTCGATCCGGCCGAAGCAGAGCGAGCCGTCGACGGCGTTCAGCGCGGCGAGCAGCCCCGAGCGCTCGGCGACCAGGATGTCCCGCTCCAGCCGGGCCTGCATGGGCTTGTCGCCCTGGGCGAGCGCGTCCGCGACCGAGCTCTCGGCCTTGCCGCGCAGTACGTCCACGCGCGCGTACAGTCCGTCGATGAATTCCTGCTCATGCCGCAATTCATCGTCCGGAAATTCGGTGTTTGACAATTCCGCTCCCGCCCGGATATACTGTGCCCAGTGAAGTTCTCCGTGACTTGTTCGAAATCAAGTCACGAACCACTGAATATACGCAGAGAAATCCCCCGAGCGCAATTGCTCAGGGGATTTTTTTCGTGGGCGGCTCTGCTTCACAGCACGTCGGCCAGCTCCTCCAGCAGCCGCCGCTTGGGCCGCGCCCCCACCATCGACCGCACCGGCTCACCGTCCCGGAAGACCATCAGGGTCGGCGTGGACAGCACCCCGTAGGCGACCGTCGTCTCCGGATTGCGGTCGACGTCGAGCTGCACGATCTTCAGCCGGTCGCCCTCCTCGAAGGCGATGTCCTTCAGCACCGGCGCCAGCTGCCGGCACGGACCGCACCAGTCGGCCGTGAACTGCACCAGGACCGGTAGGTCGGCGCCGATCACCTCCGCCTGGAAATCCGCGTCCGTCACCTCGGCCAGTCCGCTCGCCACACTCATCGCGTGAGCCCTCCCAGTTCGCACACGGGTTCCGGACCCCCCGGAACCAGCGCCTCGGCGGCCAGCGCGTCCCGCGCCCGCTCCGCCCGCCGCAACTGCCCCGCGACCGTCTCCCGCACGGCCGTCAGCTGCCCGATGAGCGCGTCCAGCTCGTCCAGCTTGCGCCGGTAGACCAGCAGGGAGGCCGGGCAGGAGTCGCCCTCAGGGTGCCCGGCGCGCAGACATTCCACGAACGGCCGCGTCTCCTCCAGGTCGAACCCGAAGTCCTGCAGCGTCCGGATCTGCCGGAGCAGCCGCAGGTCGCCCTCGTCGTAGGTGCGGTGTCCCTTGTCGTCGCGCCGGGCGGGCAGCAGCCCCCGTGCCTCGTAGTAGCGCAGGGTGCGGGTGGTGGTTCCGGCCCGTGCGGCCAGCTCGCCGATTCGCATGCCTACGACGGTAGGTGTTGACGTCGGCGTCAAGGCAAGCGGTGGGCTCCCTTCACGTCGGTGGCAGCAACGGCTTGCGGCGCACCGGCGAGGACAGCACGATCGAGGTCGTCGTGCGTCCCAGCGCCGAGGTCTGCTCCAGGATCTCCTCCAGGTGCGCGGTGCCGGTGACGGCGATCTTGAGGATCCAGCAGTCCTCGCCGACGACGTGGTGCACCTCGGTGATCTCCGGTCGCTCGATCAGCTCCAGGGTCCTCGGGTGCTTGAGGGTGTAGCCGCCGTGCGGGTTCACCCGGATGAAGGCCTGGATGCCGTAGCCGAGGCGGGCGGGCGCGACCCGGGCGCCGTATCCCTCGACGACGCCCGCCGCCTCCAGCCGGCGCACCCGCTCGGTGACGGCCGCCGGGCTCAGACTGACCCGCCGGCCCAGCTCGCTCAGCTTGATCCGCCCGTCGGTCTGGAGCAGCTGGAGGATCTGCCGGTCCACCGCGTCGAACACCACCGGTGTTTCGTTGGCGACGGCCCGCAGATGCCGCGTTTCCTTCGGTGCGGCGCTCGTATCTCCCATGTCTCCCCCTTCAGGACCTGTGTGCCGGCCCGGAGAATTATGGTCATGACAAAGGCACGAGAGGTACTGGTCATCGGCGGCAACCGCTATTTCGGCAAGCGGCTGATCGGGCGGCTGCTGGCGGCGGGTGACCGGGTGACGGTCCTGAACCGGGGGTCGGTGGCCCCGCCGCCCGGCGCGGAGCACCTGGTGGCCGACCGCAACGACGAGAAGGCGCTGACCGACGCGCTCGGGACCCGCGCATTCGACGTCGTTCTCGACCAGGTGTGCTACACCCCGCGCCAGGCGGAGATCGCCCGCCGGGTCTTCGCCGGCCGCACCGGCCGCTATGTGATGACCTCGACGGTGGAGGTGTACGAGCACGAGGACTCCCCGGCGCCGGTGCCGGAGAGCGCGGTCGATCCGGGTACGGTCGCGGTGGAACAGGAACTCCCCTGGGACGACCCGGAATTCACCGAGGCGCACTACGGCGAGGGCAAGCGGCAGGCGGAAGCGGTGCTCACGGGCGCCGGCTTCCCGTTCGCTTCGGTGCGCGTGGCGCATGTGCTCGGCGGTGCGGACGACTTCACGGGCCGCCTCGAGCACTACGCGGACCGCATCCGCACCGGCGCCCCCATCGCCGTACCGCCCGTGGCGCGGCCGGCGACGTACATCCACGTGGAGGAGATCACCGACTTCATGCTCTGGGCGGCGGGCGAGGAGTTCACGGGACCGGTCAACGCCGCCTCGCACGGAGAGCTGACGGTGCAGGAGCTGTGCGAGACGGTCGCAGCCCGGATCGACGGCGGCACGCCGGTGTTCGAGGTGACGGACGGCGCAGCCTCCCCCTTCGCCTTCCGCCGCCGTTACGCGATGGACAACTCCCGGGCCGTGCGGCTTGGTTTCGCCTTCGGGGACGTACGGGAGTGGCTGCCGAAGGCCGTCTCCGAGATGCTCGGAAAGGACATCTGACGTGCGCTGCCGCACTCTTGGCGGACTGCGGGTGAGCGCGGTCGGGCTCGGCGCCATGCCGCTGTCGATCGAGGGCCGGCCGGACGAGACCCGCGCCCTGGCCACGATCCATGCGGCTCTCGACGCGGGCGTGACCCTGCTGGACACGGCCGACTCCTACCACCTGCCCGGCCAGGCTCCCGGCCACAACGAACTGCTCCTCGCCCGTGCCCTGGCGACCTACGGCGGCGACCCGGACGGCGTCCTGGTGGCCACCAAGGGCGGCCGGGGCCGGCCGGCCGACGGCAGCTGGACGGTCACCGGCACAGCCGCGCATCTCAAGGCTGCCGCGGAGGCCTCCCTGAAGCGGCTCGGGGTCGAGGCCATCGGCCTCTACCAGTTGCACAAGCCGGACCCGGCCGTCCCCTTCGAGGAGTCCGTCGGCGCCCTGCGTGACCTGCTCGAGGAGGGCAAGATCCGCCTCGCGGGCCTGTCGAACGTGAGCTCCGACCAGATCCACCGGGCCCGTGCGATCCTCGGCGACCGTCTGGTCTCCGTACAGAACCGCTACTCCCCCGAGACCCGTGACAGCGATCCCGAGCTGCGGCTGTGCGCCGAGCTGGGCCTGGCGTTCCTGCCGTGGAGCCCCCTCGGCGGGATCTCCCGCAGCTCCCTGGACGGCCCGTCGGGGCAGACCGCCGGTGCACGCCACCCGGCGTTCCACGAGGTGGCCCGGGAGCGCGGGGTGAGCCCCCAGCAGGTCTGTCTGGCCTGGCTGCTGTCGCTGTCCCCGACCGTCGTCCCGATCCCGGGCGCGAGCCGCCCGCAGACGATCCGGGACTCGGCGGGCGCCGCGGACCTGGTGCTGACGCAGGAGGAGCTGACCCGTCTGACGCAGGCCGCGCGGCCCCGGTGAGGCGCCGCGGCCCGTGATCGCCGTCAGGGTCCGCAGCCGGAACCGGTCGGTGGTGTCCCCGGCGGGGCGGCAGGCGTCCCGTCCGGAATCAGACGGTCACCCCCGCCGACTCCTCCACCTCCATCAGGGAGGCGCTGTGGCGCTCCTCCTCGAACCTGCGGCGGCCGCCGCGCAGGCCGAACAGGCGCTTGGCCAGGGCGATGTAGAGGACCGCGAGGATGTTCAGGGTGAGCGTGGCGATCTTCAGGTAGCTGACCTTCTCGGTGAGTTCGTAGATCTCCAGGGGGAGGAAGGCGGCGGTGGCGACCACCGTCAGGTACTCCGCCCAGCGCTTGGCGTACCAGAGGCCGACCGCCTCGACCAGCTCGATCAGCGCGTAGGCGAGCAGCAGGGCCGCGACCAGCAGCAGCGTGGAGTGCTTGTAGCCGAACACCTTCTGGATGGAGCCGACGACCGGTGAGTGGTCGAGGTCGTAGTGGAAGTGGCGGAAGACCGGGCGGAAGACGTCCAGGTACTCGTTGAACAGCCGGCGCACCGAGTCCTGGCTGTTGCTGAACTTCCACACCGCGACCGCGACCAGCACGATGAACACCCCGCGCACCGCCCGCTCGATGGCCAGGAAGCGGAGGATGAACAGGTCCCGGAGGACCTTGCCGCGCGGCACCAGCGGGGCGTCCCCGGCCGGGCCGGAGCCGTGCGGCTCACCGAGCACGAAGTCGCCACAGCGCAGGCAGCGCCAGACCTCCCCGAGCGCGGTCTCGGCGTGCAGCCTCAGTCGCAGCCGGGGGTCGTCGGGTGCGTAGGTCACATGGCCCTTGCGTGCGCAGGTCCGCCGGTCCCAGTCGATCTTCATGTCCCCCGTGCCTCCATACAGCTGCTGACTCACATGTACTGACGCCAGGCACGAACGTGCCGTTCCGGTCGGTCCGGAGCGGCACGTTAGCGGATGGAGGCGGGAAACCGTCACTCGGCCGAGCTGTTCACCAGTTCCCTCTCCTCGGTCTTCACCTCCGGCGCGGCGGTTTCACGGCGCGGCAGCAGGATGCCCACGAGTACCGTGCCGATGCCGAGGATCACCGCGCCGACCAGGCTGGTGTGCGCGACGGCGTCGGAGAAGGAGGAGCCGACCGCGTCCGCCATCCGCCGGGCGCCGGAGGCGAGTTCGGCGGCCTGCTGCTTGAACTGTGCGGCCTGCTGGGGGTCCTTGGTGTGGGCGGCCTGCGCGGCCAGCGCGTGCGCCTTCTCGCCGATGCCCTGGGCGACGGCGTACCCGGCGCCGACCGAGTCCTGCGCGGTGTCCAGGGCGCTCGCCGGGAGCCTGCTGCCCGCGGTGGCGTCACTCAGATGGTTGCCGTACGACGTGGCGAGCAGCGAGCCGAGGATGGCGATGCCGAGGGAGCCGCCGAGCTCCAGCGAGGTGTCGTTGACCGCGCCGCCGACGCCCAGCTCGGACTCCGGGAAGGCGCCCATGATGGCGTCGGTGCAGGGCGAGAGGGCCAGGCCGATGGCGAGGCCGAGGATGATCAGGGGGGCCACGAAATCGGCGTACGTCGAGGCCGCGTCCACCCGGGTCAGCAGGGCCAGCGCGGTCGTGCCGCCGACCATGCCCGCGGTGACGGTCCACTTCATGCCGACGCGCGGGGTGAGCCAGCCGGTCAGCGCCGAACCGGCGAAGACCGCGCCGGCCAGCGGCAGCATGCGCACGCCGGTCTCCAGGGCGTCGTAGCCGAGGACGAACTGCAGGTGCTGGGTGAGGTAGTAGAAGGCGCCGAAGACGGCCAGGAAGAACAGGGCGACGGCCAGGTTGGAGCCGGCGAAGCGGCGGTGCGCGAAGCGGCGGACGTCCAGGATCGGGCGGGGGTGGCGCAGCTCCCACAGGACGAAGGCGACCAGGCCGGCGCCCGCGACGACCGCCGCCGTGACGGCCTTCGCGCCCCAGCCGAAGTGCGGGCCCTCGATGATCATGTAGACCAGCGAGCCGGTCCAGATCACCGACAGCAGTCCGCCGACGTAGTCGATGCGGTCGTGATGGCCGGCCCTGGAGGGCGGGATCAGGACGAATGCGGCGACGAGCGCGACGGCCGCGACGGGCACGTTGATCAGGAAGGTCGAGGACCAGCCGTGGTCGCGCAGCAGGGCGCCCGCGACCACGGGACCGGCGGCGATGGCGAGGCCGGCGGTGGCGGTCCACAGCGTGATCGCCTTGGCCCGCTCGGCGCGCGGGAAGGTCGCGGCGAGCAGGGAGAGCGTGGCGGGCATGATCAGCGCCGCCCCGACGCCCATCACGGCGCGGGCGGCGATGACGGTCGCCGCGCTGTCGGCGAGGTAGCCGAAGACGGCACCGGCGCCGAAGACGAGGAGCCCGAGGACGAGCGCGCCGCGCCGGCTGTACTTGTCGCCGATGGCACCGAGCAGGAGCATCAGCGCCGCGTAGGGGACGGTGTAGCCGTCGATCACCCACTGCAGGTCGGCGCTGGAGAGCCCGAGGTCCTTCGTCATGTCGGGCGCGGCGACCGTGAGGGCGGTGTTGGCCATCACGATGATCAGCAGGCTCAGGCAGAGCACGAGCAGTGCCCACCAGCGCCGGGCGTACGGGCGCTCCATCTTCTCGACCGGTTCGGTCATGACGAGTCGCATGGCAGGGGTCGCCTTCCTCGGATGTGCGACGAGAACGTGAGCTGCGGAGTTGACTTGCACAGCAGCGTGCAATTGCACAGCCATGTGCAAGGTACGCCTTTGCACACTGCTGTGCAAGTTGACCGGGGAAGGCACAATGACCGCCATGACCACGGGTAACACCAGCCGCGCCGACGCCAACCGGCGCCGCATCCTCGACGTCGCCCTCGCCGAACTGCTGCGCGATCCCGACGCCTCCATGGACCAGATCGCGCGCGCCGCGGGAGTCGTACGACGGACGGTGTACGGCCATTTCCCCAGCCGTGAGGCGCTGATCAGCACCCTCGTCGACGAGGCCGTGGCGGCGCTGGCGGACGCGGACGCCCGCGCCCGTGACGGGGTCACGGACCCGGCGGAGGCGGTGGCCCGCTCGGTGCTCGCCATCGGGGAGATCGCCGACCGTTACCGGCTGCTGATCGCCCTGGCCCAGCGCACGGTCACCGTCCAGGGCATCCGCGAACGCCTCGCCCCGCTGCGCGCGGGCAAGGTCGAACTGCTCCAGCACGGCCTGGATCAGGGGGTGTTCAGCTCACCCCTGCCGGCGCCGGCGCTGGCGTACGTGCACGAACAGATGATCATGGCGGTGATGGAGGCGGTGAACGACGGCCTCCTGGCAGCACAGGAGGCGGGCCGCTCGGCCACGGTCACGGTCCTGACCGCGGCGGGCGTACCCGCCTCGACGGCCACCGAGCTGGTGGCCAGGGTGAGCGAGGGGAAATGACGAAAAGCCGGGCGGCTGGGGTACGGGGGGAGCCCCAGCCGCCCGGCGGTGGTTCCCGGATGCCCGGCCCGGGTTCAGGCGGGGCCGGGCATCCGGAGTTCCTTCCCGGGGATCAGGCCTTGGCCAGCTCCCCCTCCCTCGGCTCGGGAACCCCGGTGCCGGTCCCCTGCCCCTCGTCCATCAGCGTGGTCTCGTCGAACGGCAGCTCACCGGCGAGGACCTGCCGCACCCGTGCCTTGTCGATCTCCTTCGTCCACGTGCCCACCAGCACCGTGGCGACCGCGTTGCCCGCGAAGTTCGTCAGCGCACGGGCCTCGCTCATGAACCGGTCGATACCGACGATCAGCCCGACCCCGTCGACCAGCGCGGGCTTGTGCGACTGCAGGCCGCCGGCCAGCGTGGCGAGACCGGCGCCGCTGACACCCGCCGCGCCCTTCGAGGCGAGCAGCAGGAAGAGCAGCAGCGGGATCTGCTCGCCGACGGACATCGGCGTGCCCAGGGCGTCCGCGATGTACAGCGAGGCCATGGTCATGTAGATCATCGTGCCGTCGAGGTTGAAGGAGTAACCGGTCGGCACGGTGATGCCGACGACCGGCCTGCTGACGCCCAGGTGCTCCATCTTCGCGATCAGCCGCGGCAGCGCGGACTCGGAGGAGGAGGTGGACAGGATCAGCAGGAACTCCCGCGCCAGGTACTTGAAGAGCGAGAAGACGTTCAGGCCCGCGACGATCCGCAGCAGCGCGCCGAGCACGACGAAGACGAACAGGAAGCAGGTGACGTAGAACCCGAGCATCAGCACGGCGAGGCTCTTCAGCGCGTCGAGTCCGGCCGAACCGGTGACGGCCGCGATCGCGCCGAAGGCGCCGACCGGCGCGGCCCACATGACCATCGACAGGATGCGGAAGACGAGCCGCTGGATGTGCTCGATGCCGCGCAGCACCGGCTGCCCGGCCGGGCCCATGGCCTGCAGCGCGAACCCGGCGAGCAGGGCCACCAGCAGCGTCTGGAGGACCTGGTCCCCGGTGAAGGCGGAGACGAACGTGGTCGGGATGATCGACAGCACGAACTGGACGGGCGGCAGCGCTTCGGTGGACACCTGGGCGTGGCCGCTCTGCTTGATCGCGTTCGTCAGGTGCAGCCCGTCACCGGGGTGCAGCACGTTGCCGACGACGAGGCCGATGGTGAGCGCGACGAGCGACATCACGACGAAGTAGCCGAGGGCGATACCGCCGACGGCGCCGACCTTGGCGGCCTTGCGTACGGACCCGATCCCGAGCACGATCGTGCAGAAGATGATCGGCGAGATCATCATCTTGATCAGGTTCACAAAGCCGGTACCGAGCGGCTTCAGCTGGACCGCGGCGTCGGGCCAGATGAGGCCCACGGCGATACCGAGCGCGACCGCCACGATGACGGCGATGTACAGGTAGTGGGTCCGGTCCCGCTTCACGCGGGCTGCGGCAGGTGCCGTGTCGGGGGAGCTGGCGGCCACGACTGCCCTCCTTGACGTCTTCGTCGGTGAACAACCGGCGTGCGGCTCACGTCCGGGCTTTGTTCGGGGAATGCCGTGACTATCTCCCGCCCTGTGAGGGCGGTCACCCTTCCGTTCATTTAGTTCACGCTTAACCGGAGAGGCACACTGCTGACATGCGCTTCCCGTCCCTCCCCCGTCCTCGCAGCCTCGCGGGCCAGCTGTTCGCCATGCAGGCCGTGCTGATAGCGGTGGTCGTGGCCGGGTACGCGCTGTTCACCTACGTCGGCGACCAGCGGCAGGCCGAGGACGCGGCGGTCCGCCAGGTCACCGCGGTGGCCCGCTCGATCGCGGACGCCCCCTCGGTTCGCTCGGCGATCCACACCCCCCGTCCCACGGCGGCGCTGGAGCCGTACGCGCTCATGGTCATGCGGGACGCGGACGTCGACTTCGTCACGATCATGAACCCGGAGGGCATCCGCTGGACCCATCCCGACCGGAAGCAGATCGGCAAACGCTTCCTCGGCCGTATCGGCCCCGCCGTGCACGGCCACACCTTCACCGAGACCTACACCGGCACCCTCGGACCCTCCGTCCGCGCGGTCACCCCGATCGAGGAGAACGGCCGCGTCATCGGCCTGGTCAGCGCCGGCATCAAGGTGGAGGCGATCAGCGCCCGGGTCCAGGGCCAGGTCACGGCCCTGCTCGGCGTCGCCGGCGCGACCCTGCTGCTCGGCGCGGTCGGCACCTACGTGATCAACGCCCGGCTGCGCCGCCACACCCACGGCATGAACGCCACCGAGCTCAGCCGGATGCACGACTACCACCAGGCGGCGCTGCACGCGGTCCGCGAGGGCCTGCTGATGCTGGACGGGCAGTACAGGGTGGCACTGATCAACGACGGCGGACGGGAGCTGCTGGGCCTGGGGGCTCCGGACACGGAGCTGATCGGCCGCTCGGTCGCCGAGCTGGGCCTGCCGGCCCCGCTGACCGGCGCGCTGCTGTCCTCCGAGCCCCGGGTGGACGAGGTGCACCTGACGGCGTCCCGGGTGCTGGTGGTCAACACCTCCCCGGTGTCGGGCGGAGAGCACCGCGGAACGGTGGCCACACTCCGCGACGTGACCGAACTCCAGTCCCTGATGGGCGAGTTGGACTCGGAGCGGGGCTTCACCCAGGCGCTGCGCTCACAGGCGCACGAGGCCGCCAACCGCCTGCACACGGTGGTGTCGCTGATCGAGCTGGGCCGGGCCGAGGAGGCGGTGGCGTTCGCCACGGCGGAACTGGAGCTGGCCCAGGCGCTGACCGACCAGGTGGTCGCGGCGGTCGGCGAACCGGTGCTCGCCGCCCTGCTGCTCGGCAAGACGGCCCAGGCCAACGAGCGGGGCGTGGAGCTGGTGGTGTCCGAGGACAGCCGCCTGGACGACGGCCTGCTCCCGGCCGACCTGCCCGCCCGCGACCTCGTGACCATCCTCGGCAACCTGATCGACAACGCGGTGGACGCGGCGCAGGGCAGCATCCGGGCGCGGGTGACGGTGACGGCGTACGCCTCGGACACCGAGGTGGTCCTCAGGGTGTCCGACACGGGCCCGGGTGTCGACGCGGACCATGCCGGCCTGGTATTCCAGCGGGGGTTCTCGACGAAGCCGGCCGGGCCCGGCGGACGGGGCCTCGGGCTGGCCCTGGTCCGGCAGGCGGTGACCCGCCACGAGGGCACGTTGACGGTGGCGGAGTCCGACGAGAAGGGCGGGGGCGGAGCGGTGTTCGAGGTGCGGTTGCCGCTGCGTACCCCCGCGGGTGGCAGCAGATGACGAACGAGCCGCAGCCCATCCGCGTCCTGGTCGTCGAGGACGACCCGGTGGCCGCCGACGCGCACGTCATGTACGTCGGCCGGGTGCCGGGATTCGTCGCGGTCGGCAAGGCGCACACGGGCGCGGAGGCACGGCGCCTCCTGGACCGTACGGCCGTGGACCTGCTGCTGCTGGACCTGCATCTGCCGGACGTGCACGGGTTGCAGCTGGCCCGCTCCCTGCGCGCGGCCGGCCATCACGCGGACGTCATAGCGGTCACGTCGGCCCGGGACCTGGCGGTGGTCCGCGAGGGCGTCTCCCTGGGCGTCGTCCAGTACGTCCTGAAGCCCTTCACCTTCGCCACGCTCCGGGACCGCCTGGTCCGCTACGCCGAGTTCCGTGCGGCGGTGGGCGAGGCGAGCGGCCAGGACGAGGTCGACCGCGCACTGGCGGCCCTGCGGGCCCCGTCGCCCGCCGCGCTGCCGAAGGGCCTGAGCGGCCCGACGCTGGAACGGGTGACGGGAGCACTGCGCGAGGCTACCGGGGGACTGACCGCGGCCGGGCTGGCCGAGGCGGTCGGCATCTCCCGGATCACCGCGCGCCGGTACCTGGAGCACCTGGTGGAGGCGGGGCGGGCGGGCCGGAGCCCGCTGTACGGGCAGGTGGGCAGGCCCGAGCTGGTCTATCGGTGGGTGCCGCAGGGGCGGTGAGGCCGGGGAGGCCGGGACTCCAATCCCGTGCAGGCACATTGACCTGACTAGACCACTCCTCTTACCTTCACACGGCAACCACCTGGCCACTCAGCAGTGCGCCCTCAGGAGGTCATGCCCGTGCGCCCCACCGCCGCCCTCTCCGCCCTGCTCACCGCCGCTCTCGCCGCCACCGCCCTCACCGCGTGCGGCAACGGCTCCGGCAGCAGTCCGAACACGATCAAGGTGTCGTACAAGCAGTCCACGGACAACTCCGTGAAGGTGATGGACACCTACCTCGCCGGGATCAAGAAGGACTTCGAGAAGAAGTACCCGGGGAAGAAGGTCGAGTTCGTGCCCGTCAAGGCCCCGGATTCCGAGTACTACACCAAGCTCCAGCAGATGCTGCGCTCGCCGAGGACCGCGCCCGATCTGGTCTACGAGGACACCTTCCTCATCAACTCCGACATCACGAGCGGGTACTTGAAACCGCTCGACCCGTACCTGGCCAAGTGGCCGGACTGGGGCCAGTTCCTCGGCACCGCGAAGGCGGCGGCCAGGGGTGAGGACGGCAAGACGTACGGCGTTCCGGACGGCACCGACACCCGCGGACTGTGGTTCGACAAGCGGGTGTTCCGCAAGGCCGGGCTGCCGGAGAACTGGCAGCCGAAGAACTGGGACGACGTCCTCGCCGCCGCCCGGACCATCAAGCAGAAGGTCCCCGGCGTCACCCCGCTCAACATCTACACCGGCAAGCCGGCGGGTGAGCGGGCCACCATGCAGGGCATGGAAATGCTGCTCTACGGCACAGGCGACGGAAAGTCCGACCCCCTGTACGACAGCGGCAGCAAGAAGTGGATCGCCGGGAGCCAGGGGTTCACGGACTCGCTGAAGTTCGTCGAAACCGTCTTCAAGGAGAAGCTCGGGCCCGACGTCTCCGACGCCCTCGACCCCAACTTCGCCACCACCGTGATGGGCGAGCTCCTCCCCCAGGGCAAGATCGGCATCAACCTCGACGGCTCCTGGCTTCCGCTGACCTGGCTCCCGGGCAGCGGCCACGAGTGGCCGGACTGGTCCAAGCAGCTGGGGCTGGCGTACATGCCGACCGAGCACGGGCAGGCGCCGGGGAAGGTCAGCATGTCCGGCGGGTGGACCTGGGCCATCCCGGCCAAGGCCGGCAACCCGGACCTCGCCTTCGACTTCATCAGGACGATGCAGACCGAGGCGAACGCCAAGAAGTGGTACATCGTCAACTCGGGCATCTCGGTACGCAAGGACGTCGCCGCCGACCCCGGCTACGCCACCGCCCAGCCCGGCATCAGGTTCTTCACCGACCTGGTGTCCAGCACGCACTACCGGCCCGCGTACCCGGCGTACCCGAAGGTGTCGACGGCCATCCAGGAGGCCATGGAGGGCGTGACGACCGGCGACCAGTCGGCGCAGGAGGCGGCCGCCGGGTACGACGACACGCTCAAGGACGTGACCGGCGGCCAAGTGGTCGGCAAATGAGGCGCCGGATCAGCCGCGCCCTCCCGCTCACCCCCGCCCTCGTCCTGCTCCTGCTCTTCCTCGCCGGGCCGATCGCGTACTGCGTCTGGATCGCCTTCACCGACCTGCAGCTGACCGGTCAGGCGCACGCGTCGTTCGTCGGCTTCGCCAACTTCCGGCACGCCTTCCGGGACGACGCGTTCCTGAACGCCGTCTGGCTGACCCTGGTGTTCACCGTGCTGTCCTCGCTCGTCGGGCAGAACACGCTGGGGCTCGCCCTGGCGGCGCTCATGAAGCGGGCCTCGAAACCGGTGCGCACCCTCACCGGCGGGGTCGTCGTCACCGCGTGGGTGCTGCCGGAAGTCGTCGCCGGGTTCCTGCTGTACGCCTTCTTCCGGCGGGAGGGGACCTTGAACGCCATCCTGGACTGGCTTCGGCTGCCGCGCGAGAACTGGCTGTTCACGCTGCCGATCCTCGCCGTGTCCTTCGCCAACGTCTGGCGCGGTACGGCGTTCTCGATGCTCGTCTACTCCGCCGCGCTGGACGAGATACCGGCCGAGATCACGGAGGCCGCCGAGGTGGACGGGGCCGGCGGATGGCGGCGGATGTGGCACATCACCCTGCCGATGATCCGGCGGTCCATCGGCACCAACCTGATGCTCAACACCCTGCAGACGCTGTCCGTCTTCGGGCTGATCTGGGTGATGACCCGGGGCGGCCCCGGCAACAAGAGCCAGACGCTGCCGCTGTTCATGTACGAACAGGCCTTCCAGAACAGCATGATCGGGTACGGCACGGCGGTCGCCCTGCTCCTGCTGCTCGTCGGTTCCCTGTTCTCGGTCGTCTACCTGCGGCTGCTGCGGACGGAGGTGTGAGCACGCAATGTCCCGCAAGCGCACCTCGCGGCGGCTCGCCGCCGATGTCTCGCTCCTGGTCGTGGCCGTCGCCTTCGCGCTGCCCCTCGCCTGGGTGGTGCTGTCCTCCGTGGACCCCCACGCGGACCTCAGGGTGAAGACCCCGGACGGGTTCACCCTCGGCAACTTCGACGCGATCCTGACCCCGGACATCACCTACACCCCGCTGCTCAACAGCCTGATCCTGTGCGGCGGCGCCACGGCACTGACCGTCGCCTGCGCCGCCCTCGCCGCGTATCCGCTCTCCCGCTTCCGCTCCCGGCTCAACCGGCCGTTCCTGCTGTCGGTCCTGTTCGCGACGAGCCTGCCGATCACCGCGATCATGGTGCCGGTGTACGCGCTGTTCGTGCGGGTGAACCTGATCGACACCCTGCAGGGCACGATCCTGTTCTTCGCCGCCTCCCAACTCCCCTTCGCCATCTGGCTGATGAAGAACTTCATGGACGGGGTGCCGAAGGAGCTGGAGGAGGCGGCCTGGACGGACGGGGCGTCCTCGCTGCAGTCCCTGGTCCGCATCGTGCTGCCGCTGATGGGTCCGGGGCTCGCCGTCGTCACGGTGTTCTCGTTCGTGATGATGTGGGGGAACTTCTTCGTCCCCTTCATGCTGCTGCTCACCCCGGACCAGATGCCGGCCTCGGTCAGCATCAACGACTTCTTCGGCAACCGGGGCATGGTGGCCTACGGCCAGCTCGCCGCGTTCTCCGTCATCTACTCGACGCCCGTGATCCTGCTCTACGTCCTGGTGGCGCGACGGCTGGGAGGTGGCTTCGCGCTGGGCGGGGCGGTCAAGGGATGAGCGGGGGGACCAGGGCACGGACCGAAGGGGGTCGGTCAGGGGGCGCGCGGGAAGGGGGTCAAGAGGTGCGCCGTAAGGGTGGTCCGTCCGTTACATACCGAACGGCCGGAACTGTACGTTCCGACAATCCGTGATCCTGTCCGAACTGACCGTAGCCATCCCGTCACAGCGCCCCCTAGCTTGTGCGAGGTGCGCCAACCCTCAGCTCCCCCCTTCAACGCCCCGGCGGCCCGCCGGCTGCGCGCCGCGCTCGGTATGGGCCCCGAGCACGTCGCCTACGGCATGCGGGCCTCGTACGGCCTGCCCTACGTCACACCCGATCTGGTGATCGCCTGGGAACGCGGCTCGGTTGCCCCGAGCCACCCGGAACTCACCGCGCTGGCCGGGGTGCTGTGGTGTTCCCCGGGCGAACTCCTCGGCCGGCCGCAGACCCTGCGCGAGCATCGCATTTCCCGCGCCGTCGCACCCGAGGACCTCGCCCGTGCCGTCGACATGGACCTGCGCAGCTACCTGCGCATGGAGGAGAACGGGCAGTGGCGGGGCAACGAGCGCCAGTCGGCCGCGCTCGCCCGGGTGCTGGACCTGGCCCTGCCCGACTTCGTCGCCGTCACCGGCCGCGAGGCGAAGCTCGCCGACCTGCTGCACAGCGCGGTGACCACCCGCTGGCAGGCCTATGTGCGGCCCGTGCGCAAGCTCGCGCCCCTGGACACGGATGTCCTCGAAGGCGTGCTGCAGCAGCTCTACGAGGACTACCAGGGGCACATGGCCGCCACCCTGAGCTGGGGCGGCGGCACCACGAGCGCCAGCGAGTCCGGCCGGGACTTCCTCGACCGGATCGTGGAGAACTTCTGGGAGGGCGTGGCGGACAGGTCGGCGTAGCAGGCCGACAGGTACGGTCCGGAAGACCGGCCGGGTGGCCTAGAAGACCGATTCCGCCTCGTCCATGCGGTCCTTCGGCACCGTCTTCAGCTCGGTGACCGCCTCCGCGAGCGGCACCATCACGATGTCGGTGCCGCGCAGCGCGGTCATCCGGCCGAACTCGCCGCGGTGCGCGGCCTCGACGGCGTGCCAGCCGAAGCGGGTGGCGAGGACGCGGTCGTAGGCGGTGGGGACGCCGCCGCGCTGGACGTGGCCGAGGATGACCGGCTTGGCCTCCTTGCCGAGGCGCCGCTCCAGCTCGTACGCCAGCGCGGTGCCGATGCCCTGGAAGCGCTCGTGGCCGTACTGGTCGATCTCGCCCTTGCCGTAGTCCATGGTGCCCTCGGCGGGGTGGGCGCCCTCGGCGACGCAGATGACGGCGAACTTCTTGCCGCGGGCGAAGCGCTCCTCGACCATCTTGACCAGGTCGGCGGGGTCGAAGGGGCGCTCGGGCAGGCAGATGCCGTGGGCGCCGGCGGCCATGCCGGACTCCAGGGCGATCCAGCCGGCGTGCCGGCCCATCACCTCGACGACCATCACGCGCTGGTGGGACTCGGCCGTGGTCTTCAGGCGGTCCATCGCCTCGGTGGCCACGCCGACGGCCGTGTCGAAGCCGAAGGTGCGGTCGGTGGAGGAGATGTCGTTGTCGATGGTCTTGGGGACTCCGACGACCGGGAGGCCCGCGTCGGAGAGCATGCGGGCCGCGGTGAGCGTGCCCTCGCCGCCGATCGGGATCAGCGCGTCGATGCCGAACTCCTCGACCATGTCGGCGGCCCCGTCGCAGGCCTCGCGCAGCCGGTCGCGCTCCAGCCGGGAGGAGCCGAGGATGGTGCCGCCGCGGGCCAGGATGCCGCTGACCCCGTCCAGGTCGAGGCTGCGGTAGTGCCGGTCGAGCAGACCCCGGTAGCCGTCCTCGAAGCCGATGACCTCGTCGCCGTACTGCGCAACCGCCCGGTGCACGACCGACCGGATCACGGCGTTCAGGCCGGGGCAGTCGCCGCCTGCGGTGAGAACTCCGATGCGCATCGTGCTGTGTCTCCTGCTCGCTGTCGTTACCGGTGAGCCAGTGTCGATTGTTTCACGTCCGCCGGGACACTGAGCCACTTGACGGGCGCCTTATCTGGCGTCGGGGGTATTGTCAAGAGGGTTCTGCTCACCTTGGTGGGCGATTTTTATGCCGATGACGCGACATTCAAGGCGTACAGGTCAGTGCAGGTCATACAGCATGAGGAACGGAGTGGACGCGTGACGCGCAGCGTGTACGTGACCGGGATCGACCGCGGTGACGGCCGCCAGGTCGTGGAGCTGGGGGTCATGGAGCTCCTGACCCGGCAGGTCGACCGGGTGGGCGTGTTCCGTCCGCTCGTGCACGACGGCCCCGACCGGCTGTTCGAGCTGCTGCGGGCGCGGTACCGCCTCTCTCAGGATCCGGCGACGGTCTACGGCATGGACTACCAGGAGGCGTCCGCGCTCCAGGCGGAGCAGGGCACCGACGAACTGGTCTCCGCGCTGGTCGACCGCTTCCACCTGGTCGCGCGCGACTACGACGTCGTCCTCGTCCTCGGCACCGACTTCGCCGACACCCAGCTGCCGGACGAGCTGTCCCTGAACGCCCGCCTCGCCAACGAGTTCGGCGCCTCCGTGATCCCGGTGGTCGGCGGCCGCGGGCAGACCACCGAGTCCGTGCTCGCCGAGACCCGCAACGCCTACCGGGCGTACGACGGCCTGGGCTGCGACGTGCTGGCGATGGTCACCAACCGGGTGGCACGCGAGGACCGCGCCGAGATCGCCGAGCGGCTCGCGAACCGGCTGCCGGTGCCCTGCTACGTCGTCCCCGACGAGCCCGCGCTGTCCGCGCCGACCGTGGCCCAGATCGCGCAGGTCCTCGACGCCAGGGTGCTGCTCGGCGACGACTCCGGGCTCGCCCGGGACGTCCTCGGCTTCGTCTTCGGCGGCGCGATGCTGCCCAACCTGCTCGGCGCCCTGACCCCCGGCTGCCTGGTCGTGACCCCGGGCGACCGCGCCGACCTGGTCGTGGGCTCGCTGGCCGCGCACAGCGCCGGCACCCCGCCGATAGCCGGCGTGCTGCTCACCCTGAACGAGGTGCCGAGCCAGGAGATCCTCACCCTCGCCGCCCGCCTCGCCCCGGGCACCCCGGTGCTCTCCGTGACGGGCAACAGCTTCCCCACCGCCGAGCGGCTGTTCTCCCTTGAGGGCAAGCTGAACGCGGCCACCCCGCGCAAGGCGGAGCGGGCGCTCGGCCTGTTCGAGCGGTACGCCGACACCGCCGGGCTGGCCGCGCGCGTGAGCGCCCCCAGCGGCGACCGGGTCACCCCGATGATGTTCGAGCACAAGCTGCTGGAGCAGGCCCGCTCCGAAAAGCGCCGGGTCGTGCTGCCGGAAGGCACCGAGGAGCGGGTGCTGCACGCGGCCGAGGTGCTGCTGCGCCGGGGCGTGTGCGATCTGACCCTGCTCGGGCCGGAGGACAGGATCCGCAAGAGTGCCGCCGACCTCGGCGTCGACCTCGGCGACACCCAGCTGATCGACCCGGCCACCTCCGAGCTGCGCGACGCCTTCGCCGAGAAGTACGCCCGGCTGCGGGCCCACAAGGGCGTGACCGCCGAGCTGGCCTACGACGTCGTATCGGACGTCAACTACTTCGGAACCCTGATGGTCCAGGAGGGCCTGGCCGACGGCATGGTGTCCGGGTCGGTGCACTCGACGGCGGCCACCATCCGGCCCGCCTTCGAGATCATCAAGACCAGGCCGGAGTCGTCGATCGTCTCGTCCGTCTTCTTCATGTGCCTGGCCGACAAGGTGCTGGTCTACGGCGACTGCGCGGTCAACCCCGACCCGAACGCCGAGCAGCTCGCGGACATCGCCATCCAGTCGGCGACCACGGCGGCGCAGTTCGGCGTGGAGCCCAGGATCGCGATGCTGTCGTACTCCACCGGCACCTCCGGTTCGGGCGCCGACGTCGACAAGGTGCGCGAGGCCACCGAACTGGCGCGCAGCAGGCGGCCCGACCTGAAGATCGAGGGCCCGATCCAGTACGACGCGGCGGTGGAGCCGTCCGTCGCCGCGACCAAGCTGCCCGGCTCCGACGTCGCCGGCCAGGCAACGGTTCTGATCTTCCCGGACCTCAACACGGGCAACAACACCTACAAGGCCGTGCAGCGCTCGGCCGGCGCGATCGCCGTCGGACCGGTCCTGCAGGGTCTGCGCAAGCCGGTCAACGACCTGTCCCGGGGCGCGCTCGTCCAGGACATCGTCAACACCGTCGCCATCACGGCGATCCAGGCCCAGACGCCCGCCAACTGACCACAGAGAGCATCCGAATCACCGTGACAGAACATCTCCCGGCGAGCCGCGTCCTCGTCCTCAACTCCGGCTCCTCGTCGGTGAAGTACCAGCTGCTCGACATGCGCGACGCGAGCCGGCTCGCCGTCGGGCTGGTGGAGCGCATCGGCGAGCAGGCCTCCCGGCTCAAGCACACCTGCCTCACCACCGGCGACACCCGCGAGCACACCGGGCCGATCGCCGACCACGACGCCGCGCTGAAGGCGGTCGCCGAGGAGCTGAGCCGGGGCGGCCTGGGCCTCGACTCGCCGGAGCTGGCCGCGATCGGACACCGGGTGGTGCACGGCGGAATGTTCTTCACCGAGCCGACGGTCATCGACGACGAGGTGCTCAGCGAGATCGAGCGGCTGATCCCCGTCGCCCCGCTGCACAACCCGGCCAACCTGACCGGCATCCGCACCGCCCGGGCGCTGCGCCCCGACCTGCCCCAGGTCGCCGTCTTCGACACCGCGTTCCACACGACGATGCCGGAGCCGGCCGCGCGCTACGCGATCGACCCGAAGATCGCCGACCGGTACCGCATCCGCCGCTACGGCTTCCACGGCACCTCGCACGCCTACGTCTCGCGGGAGACCGCGCGGCTGCTGGGCAAGGACCCGTCCGAGGTCAACGTGATCGTGCTGCACCTGGGCAACGGCGCGTCGGCGACCGCGGTGGAGAAGGGCCGCTGCGTGGACACCTCCATGGGGCTCACCCCTTTGGAGGGGCTGGTGATGGGTACGCGCTCCGGTGATGTGGATCCGGCCGTCATCTTCCATTTGGCCCGGGTTGGGGATATGTCCATGGACGAGATCGACACTCTTCTCAACAAGAGGAGCGGTCTGTTCGGTCTGTGCGGGGACAACGACATGCGGGAGATCCGCCGCCGGATCGACGAGGGTGACGAAGCGGCCGCTCTCGCGTTCGACATTTACATTCACCGGCTCAAGAAGTACATCGGCGCCTATTACGCCGTACTCGGGAAGGTGGACGCGGTCGCGTTCACGGCGGGGGTCGGCGAGAACGCGGCGCCCGTGCGCGAGGCGGCGGTCGCGGGCCTGGAGTCCCTGGGCCTGGCGGTCGACCCGGAGCTGAACGCGGTGCGAGCGGACCGGGCCAGGATCATCTCGCCGAAGGGTGCGCGTGTCGCGGTCGCCGTGGTGCCGACGGATGAAGAACTGGAGATCGCGACGCAGACCTACGCACTGGTCGGAAAGAACAACTGAATAGCAGCACCTGAGCGGTGCGGCACTCATTTGTATCTTCCGCCAGACGGAATATTCCGTAGCGAAACAAACCGATAGGATCGCCCCATGCGCCGTTCGAAAATCGTCTGTACTCTCGGCCCCGCGGTCGACTCCCACGAGATGCTCGTCGCCATGATCGAGGCGGGCATGAACGTGGCCCGGTTCAACTTCAGTCACGGCTCCCACGCCGAGCACCAGGCGCGGTACGACCGCGTCCGGGCCGCGTCCAAGGAGACCGGCCGGCCCATCGGCGTGCTCGCCGACCTGCAGGGCCCGAAGATCCGCCTGGAGACCTTCGCCGAGGGTCCGGTCGAGCTGGAACGCGGTGACGAGTTCGTCATCACGACCGAGGACGTGCCGGGCGACAAGCACATCTGCGGCACGACGTACAAGGGGCTGCCGGGCGACGTCTCGCGCGGGGACCAGGTCCTGATCAACGACGGCAACGTCGAGCTGAAGGTCCTGGACGTCGAGGGCCCCAGGGTGAAGACGATCGTCATCGAGGGCGGCGTCGTCTCCGACCACAAGGGCATCAACCTGCCCGGTGCGGCCGTCAACGTGCCCGCGCTGAGCGAGAAGGACATCGAGGACCTGCGCTTCGCCCTCCGCATGGGCTGCGACCTGGTCGCGCTGTCCTTCGTCCGGGACGCCAAGGACGTCCACGACGTGCACCGCGTCATGGACGAGGAGGGCCGCAGGGTCCCGGTCATCGCCAAGGTGGAGAAGCCGCAGGCGGTGCAGAACATGGAGGACGTCGTGATGGCGTTCGACGGTGTGATGGTCGCCCGCGGTGACCTCGCCGTCGAGTACCCGCTCGAGAAGGTCCCCATGGTGCAGAAGCGCCTGATCGAGCTGTGCCGGCGCAACGCCAAGCCGGTGATCGTCGCGACCCAGATGATGGAGTCGATGATCACCAACTCCCGTCCGACCCGCGCCGAGGCCTCCGACGTGGCCAACGCGATCCTGGACGGCGCCGACGCGGTCATGCTGTCGGCCGAGTCCAGCGTGGGCGCGTACCCGGTCGAGACGGTCAAGACCATGTCGAAGATCGTCCAGGCGGCCGAGCAGGAGCTGCTCTCCAGGGGCCTGCAGCCGCTGGTGCCGGGCAAGAAGCCGCGCACCCAGGGCGGTTCGGTGGCCCGCGCGGCCTGCGAGATCGCCGACTTCCTCGGCGGCCGGGGCCTGATCGCCTTCACCCAGTCCGGTGACACCGCGCGCCGCCTGTCCCGCTACCGCGCGGTCCAGCCGATCATCGCCTTCACCACCGACGAGGGCACCCGCAACCAGCTCACCCTCAGCTGGGGCGTGGAGCCGCACGTCGTGCCGTTCGTGAACACCACGGACGAGATGGTCGACCTGGTGGACCAGGAGGTCGCCCGGCTGGACCGCTTCGACGCGGGCGACACGGTCATCATCACCGCCGGCTCGCCCCCCGGCGTCCCCGGCACCACCAACATGCTGCGCGTCCACCACCTCGGTGGCACCCAGAACAACTGACGAGCCCCACAAGGGCCTTGTACGGCGCTGAAGGGCGCCCCCTGGACCAGGGGGCGCCCTTCAGCTGTGTGCGGCTCCCGAACGGGCTTGCAGGACCGGTCAGTCGGTCGTGTACACGTGCATGCCGGGCACGTGCAGGTTGCCGCCGAACTGCGCCGCCTGGACCACCTTGACGTTGGTGAAGTAGATCAGCGGCAGGTTCAGCGGGGGCGGGCTGTCGGGCGTGAACGTCATCGGGATCAGACCGAACAGGTTGCCCGAGATGCTCTGGGTGTACATCGTGGTGGCGCCGCCGCGGATGGTGGACGTCGAGCCCTTGGCCGCCTGCACGTGGTAGGTCTTGCCGGAGAGCTTGTCGTTCACCGTCTGGTGCAGGTCGCCGATGTCCGTGCCGTCGGAGATGACGTACTTCAGCACCTTCTTGGTGGTGCCGGACGCCGTCTTCACCTCCACGATGCCCTGGTAGTCGGCGCCCTTGAGCAGCAGCGAGCTGGCGCTGAGGTACCACGGGTCGTCCGCCACCGGCACCTTGTTGTCGACGCCGCCCTGGTCGGTGGTGGCCGCCGGGCAGTCCTGCGCCGAGGTGGAGGAGCTCGCCGACGGGCTCGGCGTGACCGACCCGGCCGCGTCCGTGACCGCCTTGGTGGCGTCCCCGGCCGTCTTGGAGACCGTGTCGGTGGTCTTCTTCACCGTGTCGCCGACCGTCTTGGTGGCCTTGGAGACGGTGTCGCCCACGGTGTCGGTGACCTTGGAACCGGACGACGACGTACCCGACGGGGACGCGGAGTCCGAGGACGCGCTCGCCGACGGGGTCGCGGACGGCGCGGGACTCGCGGAGGAGCTGCCGGAGTCCGAGCCGCCGCCGAGGATGCCGCCGAGCGTGTCGCCGAGGGTGCCCAGCAGACCGCCGCTGCTCTTGGACGCCGACGGGGTGGGCGTGGCCGTGTCACCGCCGGAGGGCGACGACGAACCCGACGAGCCGGAGCCCGCGTCCGAGTCGGAACCGGAGGAGCCGGAGGTCGCGGTCGGCTTGGGCGTGGCCTGGTCGCCGGAACCTGAATCCGGCGAAGAGGACGTGCCCGAGCCGCCGGACTTCGAGTCCTTCGCATCCGCGCTCGCCGAGGGCGACGGCGTGGCCGTGTCAGCGCTCTTCGAGGCGGACGGCGAGGGCGAGGACGAGGCGTCCTTGGAGCTGTCCAGCGCCTTGACGCAGTCCTTGTACTCGTCGGCCGTCAGGCTCTTGGCCGTGGTCGACGGGGACGGGCTGCCGCCGTTGCCGGCCGCGAGGGCCAGCGTGGACGTGAAGCCCATGCCCATCAGCACCGCCGTCGGCATCGCCACGGAGGCGATCGCCTTGCCGGCCGGCATGTGGAACCTGGTGAACAGCGGCTTTCTGGGAGCCGCGTGGCGGGGCCCGGTTCTCGCGCGGGACCCGTCCACATCGGTCCCGCGGGTCACCTCGTCAGCCGGCACTGTGCCTCCCGTTCGCCCCGTTGCCCGGGCTCGTTCCTGACAGGTCGTTCGACTCCACCGCGCCCGGGTACTGCGGCGGCAGCTCCGCGGTCTGCGGGTCACCGCCCTCGCCCGGGGCCGCCTCGGCCAGCGGCTGCGGCTGCGGCGGCGCGCCCGGCGCCCAGGCCACGGCCATCGCTCCGCCGATGAGGGCGAAGAGGAAGCCCATGACGAAGCCGCCGAAGTTGGACACGGGGATGGACACCAGCGCGAGCAGGATCGCGGCGACTCCGGCGAAGACCCGTACGTGCTTCTGGAACCAGAGGCTGATGCCCAGGACGACCAGCAGCACACCGATGATCAGGGACCCGGCTCCCGCGGTGGTCGCCATCGCCAGCGTCAGATGGCCGATCTGGAGATGGGCGTACGGGAAGTACATGATCGGAAAGCCGCCGAGCAAGACGAACAGGCCGGCCCAGAACGGACGGGTGCCCCGCCAGGCGCGGAACTGCAGCCTCCGGCGGGTGAACTGGCCGGGCGCGGCGGCAGAGGTCTCGGCGCTCATGGAAAACAGCTCCCTGGTGCGGCGTTGCTGTGGTGGTGATGTGTGCCGCGTGTGAAACACGGCCGGAGAGTGGACGGGCGGGGGCGCCACCGGCTCCCCCGCCCATCAACGCGTGCTCAGTAGCACTCGTGCGAACCAGTCTGCAGCGACATGTGCAGTCCGCTGAGCTTGAAGGTTCCGGCCGTGGTCGCCCAGGCCGTCTGCTTCACGTCGGTCAGCGTGGCCGAGTCGGCCTGCTGGGCGAACCCGTAGGGGTTGGCCTGCTCGCTGCCGCCCTTCATGCCCGGACCCTTGTCGGCGTCCTTGCCGGCAACACCGATGTCGATGTTGTTGAAGGTGGCGTCGGCGTTGAGGTCGGAGACGTCGATGTAGAGGTTGTCAGCCTCGACCGGCTTGTCGGCGCCCGCCTTCAGGACCAGGCTCACCGAGCCGAACACCGGGATGTCCGGCGTGACGACGGACTGGCACATGTTGTTGATCGTGGCCTTCTTGAAGGCCGAGACCGCAACCGGGTGCGCCGTCTTCTGTCCGCTGAGGGTGTACCCGCTGTCGATCGCGCCGTACTGCTCAAAGCCCTGACCGACCAGCTTGTCCGCCGTCACCTTGAACGACTGACCCGACACACTGAACGACGCGGCGAGAGCGCCCTGCGCGAGGGCGACACCTATGCACGCCGTGGCGGCCACGCTGGGCACCATGACCACAGCGAACCGCTTCCATCTGGTCCCGCCACGCACCTGGGACTCCATATTTCCTCCTTCTCGGACGTACATCTCCTGGCCCGGACTCGCCGCCGTCGGCGGCTCAGCCAGGCAGGGATGGGAGAAGTGCTACGTCCTCGGGAAGGAGAGCGCCCGCGCTCGGTGGCGCGAACCGCGCCCGAATCACCGGCGATCACCCCCGAGCGACAACCACTGGTCGCGCCTGACACGCATCACGCACAACCTTGCTGGACAGGCTTCGCCGGGTGGGCGAAGACCCCCCTGCCCTAGAGCCGGCGCCACTGCCGCCGGCTCTGCTCGGTGGGGACCCAGATTCTCCCGTGACCCAACCGGCTGTCGGGGTACGGGAATGGACCGAGCGTCGCCGATCGTGGTGCATTCTCGGCCCGGACACAAGGGGGTTCGTTACTGGCTAGTAACGGCCGGATAACCGGAGGACGACCGACCGGTCTCGGAGCGCGACGCTGGGTGGCAACCAAGGGCAGAGCAAAGCCGTTGATCTCTGGACGAAACCAGACAGATCAACGGCCTCGACTTACTCCGAGTAACAGATTGTGGGATTACCAAGATTTGGTAAAGCACTGCCACCGTGACGACTCGTCGGCAAACCTTTCACCCCGGCATCACAAGCCGTGGCGTTTAGCGACTGGTCAGAACAGGGCGCGCGCGAGGGCCCTTCGAGCGCCCACCACACGCGGATCCTCGGGTCCCACGACCTCGAACAGTTCGAGCAGCCGGCGCCGCACGGTGTCCCGGTCGTCACCCACCGTACGCTGCACGGTCTCGATCAGCCGACCGAAGGCGTCCTCGACGTGCCCGCCCACGAGGTCCAGATCGGCGGCGGCGATCTGCGCGGCGGCGTCCTTCGGGTTCTCGGCGGCCTCCTGGCGGACCTTCTGCGGGTCGAAGCCCTGCACCCGCTGCAGCAACTCGGCCTGCGCGAGGCCCAGTTTGGCCTCGGGGTGACCAGGGTCGTCGGCCAGCACGTTCTGGTAGGCCCGGACGGCACCGGCCAGGTCGCCCGCGTCCAGCGCGTCGGCGGCGGCGTTCAGCGCCGCGTCGTAGGGCCCCGCATACTCCTGTACGGCCGCACCGCCCGGCTGCGCGTCCGCGTCGACGGTCAGGCCGGTGATGCCGAACCGCTGCTCGGCGACCTGCACCAGCTGGTCCAGGGTCTGCCGGATCTGCTGCTCGCCGGCCGCCCCCTGGAACAGCGGCAGTGCCTGTCCGGCCACGACGGCGAACACGGCCGGGATGCCCTGCACCCCGAACTGCTGCATCAGCATCTGGTTGGCGTCGACGTCGATCTTGGCGAGGAGGATGCGCCCGTCGTACTCGACGGCCAGCCGCTCCAGGACCGGGCTCAGCTGCTTGCAGGGCTGACACCACTCGGCCCAGAAGTCGATGACGACGGGAACTTCGGCGGACCGCTGGAGGACGTCCCTCTCGAAGCCCGCCTCATCGACGTCGATGACGAGATCGGCCGGGGCGACGGCACCCGTACCACCCTGACGGGCGGCCTCGGCGCGCGTCTGCTCGGCCTTGGCCTTGGCCTCCTGGGCCGCCTTCACCGCGGCGAGGTCGACGACGCCGCTCATGGACATGTTCCGTGGCTGCATGCGTCTATCCTCCCCCGTTGCCGCGTCGAAATGAAAAAAGCGGTGTGCGTGGACGCCGGGTCCCCACCCCACGCCCTCGTGATCACCGCTCGTGCACGCCTCGCGAACGTCCATCACGAGCCCGCACGAGCTTTCGCTACGACTCGTAGCGTAATGCCATGCGGACCCCTCGCGACACCACTCGCCGGTGATCTCCCTCACGACCGCACAGATCCCGCCGGTTATGGTCAAGGGATGCAGAGCCGCACTCCCGCCAGCCGTACGGGGCGCCCGCGCAGCGCCGCCGCGGACACCGCGATCCTGGCCGCGACCCGGGAGGCGCTGGTGGAGCTGGGCTGGTCCAAGCTCACGCTCGGAGACGTGGCGACGCGGGCCGGGGTCGCGAAGACGACGCTGTACCGCCGCTGGGCGGGCAAGCCGGAGCTGGTGTGCGACGCGGTGGCGGAACTCTTCGACGAGCTGGAGCTTCCCGACCGCGGCAGCCTCGCCGCCGACATCGAGGGCGTGGTGCTGCAGTTCGCGGCCATCCTGGCCCGCCCCGAGGCCAAGAGTGGCTTGATGGCGGTGGTCGCCGAGTCCACCCGCGACGACGCCCTGCGCGAGCGCATCCGCACCTCCATCGTGGAGCGCCAGATGCGCCTGGTCCTCCAGGGCCGCGCCCGCGCGCAGAGCCGGGGCGAACTCCCCCCGGAACCCGACCCGGAGGAGTCCGCCCGCACGGTGGACCTGATCTTCGACGTGGTCGCGGGCGCGGTCGTCCACCGCACCCTGGTGAGCGGCAAGCCGGCGGACGAGGAGTGGGTGCGCGACTTCACGCGCGTGCTGCTCCTGGGCCTGACCTCGTCCGCCTGAGCCCGCTCAGAAGCCGGCAGGCTCGGTGTACACCCCCCACTCGTCCCGCAGCACCCCGCAGATCTCGCCCAGGGTGGCCTCCGCCCGCACCGCGTCCAGCATCGGCTCGATCATGTTGGACCCGTCCCGGGCCGCGCCCAGCATCGCGTCCAGCGCGGACCGCACCGCGGCCTCGTCCCGCCCGCCCTTCCGCTCGGCGAGCACCCGCACCTGCTCCCGCTCCACCTCGTGGCTGACCCGCAGGATCTCCAGATCACCGGTGACGGACCCGGTGTTGACGTTGACGCCGACGACCTTCTTGTCGCCCTTCTCCAGCGCCTGCTGGTACCGGAAGGCGGACTCGGCGATCTCCCCGGTGAACCAGCCGTCCTCGATCCCGCGCAGGATCCCGGAGGTGATCGGCCCGATCGGGTGACGCCCGTCCGGGTGGGCCCGAAGGCCGCGCTCCTTGATCTGCTCGAAGATCTTCTCCGCGTCGGCCTCGATCCGGTCCGTCAGCTGCTCGACGTACCACGAACCGCCCAGCGGATCGGCCACGTTGGCGACCCCGGTCTCCTCCATCAGTACCTGCTGGGTGCGCAGCGCGATCTCCGCGGCCTGCTCGCTGGGCAGCGCGAGGGTCTCGTCGAGCGCGTTGGTGTGCAGCGAGTTGGTCCCGCCGAGCACCGCCGCCAGCGCCTCCACGGCCGTACGGACGACGTTGTTGTACGGCTGCTGGGCCGTCAGCGACACACCGGCGGTCTGCGTGTGGAACCGCAGCCACTGCGCCTTGTCGCTCTTCGCGCCGTACACGTCCCGCATCCAGCGAGCCCAGATCCGGCGTGCCGCACGGAACTTGGCGATCTCCTCGAAGAAGTCGACGTGCGCGTCGAAGAAGAAGGACAGGCCGGGCGCGAACACGTCCACGTCCAGGCCGCGGCTGAGCCCCAGCTCGACGTACCCGAAGCCGTCCGCCAGGGTGTACGCGAGCTCCTGCGCGGCCGTCGACCCCGCCTCACGGATGTGGTAGCCGGACACGGACAGCGGCTTGTAGGCGGGAATACCGGCCGCGCAGTACTCCATGAGGTCGCCGATCAGGCGCAGATGCGGCTCGGGCTGGAAGAGCCACTCCTTCTGCGCGATGTACTCCTTGAAGATGTCGGTCTGCAGCGTGCCGTTGAGCACCGACGGGTCCACGCCCTGCCGCTCCGCGGCGACCAGGTACATGCAGAAGACGGGCACGGCCGGCCCGCTGATGGTCATCGACGTCGTCACATCGCCCAGCGGGATGTCCTTGAACAGGACCTCCATGTCGGCGGCCGAGTCGATGGCGACCCCGCAGTGCCCGACCTCGCCGAGCGAGCGGGGGTCGTCGGAGTCGCGGCCCATGAGCGTCGGCATGTCGAAGGCCACGGACAGGCCGCCGCCGCCGGCGGCCAGGATCATCTTGTACCGCTCGTTGGTCTGCTCGGCGTTGCCGAACCCGGCGAACTGCCGGATCGTCCAGGTACGCCCGCGGTAGCCGGTCGGATGGAGCCCGCGCGTGAAGGGGTACTCCCCGGGCCAGCCGATCCGCTCGAATCCCTCGTACGTGTCGCCCGGTCGGGGCCCGTACACCGGCTCCACGGGATCGCCGGAGAGCGTGGTGAAGTCTGCGTCGCGCTTGCGTGCGGCGTCGTAGCGGGCCTGCCAGCGTCGGCGGCCCTCCTCGATGGCGTGAGCGTCCATACCATCGAATTTACTTGGACGTCCTAGTAAATGTCGATGGCTGACCGCCGTACGGTGTCCGTACGGCGGTGTGACGCCGGTCGCCCTACGCCTTGGCGACGGCCGGGGCCTGGTCGGCGACCTCGGCCTCCAGCTCGCGGCTGATCCTCCGCTCGACGAAGAAGGCGGCCGTCGGGATCGTCCCCGCGAGCAGTACCCACAGCTGCTTGCCGATCGGCATCTTCGTCTTGGAGCCCAGGTCGAAGGCGACGACCAGGTAGACGACGTACAGCCAGCCGTGGGCGATGGCGACGACCCGGGTGACGTCGGCGGCACCGCTGATGTCCAGCCCGTACTTCGCGATCATGCTCAGGCACAGCAGGACCAGCAGGACACCGGTGGTGTAGGCCATGACGCGGTAGCGGGTCAGCACGCTCTTCTTCATGCCAATGAGCGTAACCACCCGTTCCGGGAGATCTTGTCCGGGGTCACTCGTCCTCGAAGTCGTGCGCCGCGATGCGCAGCGGGCGGAGCATCGCGAAGATCTCCGCGCACTCCTCCGCGTCGTACACGCCGAGCCCGAAGTCCATCGCCATCAGGTCGCGGGTGGCCGCGTCGACCACCTCGCGGCCCTTGTCGGTGATGACGGCGAGGGTGCCGCGGCCGTCGTTGGGATTGGGACGCTTGGCGACCAGCCCGGACTTCACCAGCCGGTCGACGGTGTTCGTCACGGACGTGGGATGCACCATCAGGCGCTCACCGATCTTGGACATGGGCAGCTCGCCGGCCTTGGAGAAGGTGAGCAGCACCAGTGCCTCGTACCGCGCGAACGTCAGGCCGTACGGCTTGACCACCGCGTCCACCTCGGCGAGCAGGATCTGCTGGGCCCGCATGATCGAGGTGATCGCGGCCATGGACGGCACGTTTCCCCACCGCTGCTTCCAGAGCTCGTCGGCGCGGGCGATGGGGTCGAAGGGGAGGCTGAGTGGCTTCGGCACGTCATCAGACCCTACCGGCCGGTCATATTCCGGGCAGCCCTGTCTCGGGTTTCGGTCCCCCGTCGTTCCCGGTCGCCCGCGCCGCCACGGCCAGCGCGCAGCAGCACAGCACACCGGCCACACCGGCACCGGCCACCGCCGTACGCACCCCCGACGTCTGCGCCGCCACGCCGGCCAGCGCCATGCCGACGCCCTGGACGGTCATCAGCCCGGCGTGCAGCACGGTCATGGCCCGCCCGCGCAACTCCTGCGGCACGGCCCGCACGAACCACTGGTCCAGGCCCAGGGTGTAGGCCGACCCGGCCCCGGACAGCAGCAGGAGCACCAGGGAGGCGGCAAGGCCCGGGCGCAGGGCGTAGCCGAGGTACGGCAGCAGGGTCAGACAGAGCAGAGGCAGCGCGACGCGCTCACGGGCCACGGGGCCGAGCCTGGCCCCGGCGAACAGTTCGCCGGCCACCGTGCCGACGGGCAGCGCGCACATCAGCAGGCCGAGGCCCGCGGATCCGCTGCCCAGTTCGTCGGCGTACGGCGCCGCCAGCGCCTCGGGTACGACCGAGAACGCCGCCGGGATCCAGAACATGAGCAGCAGCACGCGCACCCGGCGGTCGGCCCACAGCGGGCGCGGGCCCGGCGCGGTGTCCGTGCTCCGGCGCTTGCGGGCGGGGCGGTGCCGGGTGCCGCAGCGCAGCAGCGCGGCGGAGGCGAGGAAGGTGGCGACGGTGACCAGCAGGGCGTGGCGCGGGCTGACGGCGGTCAGCAGCAGACCGCCGAGGCCGTAGCCGACGAGCAGGGCGCTCTGGGCGACGATCCGCAGCAGGGAGCGGCCGAGGACGAACAGGTCGCCGTCGCCGAGGACGTCGGCCAGGGTGGCCATGCGGGTGCCGGAGAACACCGGCGCAACGACGGCGAGCGCGCAGCGCAGCGCGAGCAGCAGCCCGATGCCGCTGCCCGGGACCGTCATCAGGGCCACGCAGCCCGCGCACACCAGGTCGCAGCCGACCAGCACGCGCCGGGCCGGGAAGCGGTCGGCGAAGGGTGCGAGCAGGGCGCCGCCGACGGCGTACGGCAGGAAGCCCAGCGCGAAGGTGAGCGCGCTCAGCAGGGGCGAGCGCGTGAGGTCGTAGACGAGGACGGAGAGCGCGATCTCGCTGACGATCACGCCGAGCATGGACAGCACGTGCGCGGCGAAGACGGCCCGGAACTCGGGCACGGCGAGGACACGGCCGTAGCCGGCGGACGCCGGGGCGGCCTGGGTGGGTGCGGACATGCCGGGCAGCGTGCCCGGGGACGGGCCGGACGCCGTAGAGTTTCGGCCCCAGCCGAATCTCCGAGGGGGTGCCCATGGCGTCGCGGCTGCACTTCGGCGACGACGACTTCCTGCGCTGCCGGTTCGCGATCTCCCCGCTGTGGGAGACGCAGGAGGCGGTGCGCACCCTGAGGCGGCCCGACCGGCACGCCTATCAGGCGCCCTGGCTGCGGCGGATCAGGCAGGCGGCGGCCGGTCTCGAGCTGGCTCCGCTGTGGCTGCTGATGCCCCGGCGGGGGCACTCGCCGGACTGGCTGGGCGCGCCACCGATCGGCCCGGCCGCCACCTTCGACGAGTCGCGGCCGTACGGGCGTCGGACCCGGAGTCGGCCCGTGAGGACACCGCCCGCTCGCTGGCCTGCACACCGGGCGCGCTCCGTTCACCGCAGGGCCGGGCCTGGCTGGCGGATCCGGTGCGGATGATCCAGGAGCTCGCGGACGCCATGGAGGAGGCCTGGCGGGTGCTGATCGCCCCGGACTGGCCCCGGCTGCAGGCCCTGCTGGAGGCGGACGTGGCCTTCCACTCCCGCCGCCTGGCCGAGGTGGGCCTCGGCACGCTGCTGCCGGAACTGGACAGCCGTCTGGCCTGGGACGGCCGTACGCTCACGCTCGCGGGACACGACGAGTACACCCGCGCCCTGGACGGCCAGGGCCTGATCCTGATGCCGAGCGTCTTCTCCTGGCCCGACGTGATCACCGGCTTCGAGCCGCCGTGGCAGCCGACGCTGGTCTACCCGGCCCGGGGAATCGCGGGATTGTGGACGGAGCCGGGCGGACGGACGCCGGAGGCCTTGGTACGGCTGCTGGGCCGAAACCGTGCCGAGGTGCTGGCCGCGCTGGACGAACCGGCGACGACCACAGCACTGGCCCACCGGCTGCGACTGGCCCCCTCCTCGGTGTCGGCCCACCTGACGGTACTGCGCGACGCCGGTCTGCTGACCTCACGGCGGTACGGACATCAGGTGCTGTACGAGAGGACACCGCTGGGGGTGGCACTGACGAGCTCCGGGGCCCGGCAGGTCACCCGGACTCTCACCCGTACGCCTCGAGCCGGCGCAGCACCCTCGGCGCACGCGCCCGGGTGACCGGCGCCCGCAGGCATCGCCGGGCGGCGGGCGTCCCGGCCAGCGGCGCCTTGAAGACCGCGAGGGAGCCGCCGACGACCAGGAGCAGCGGGCACAGATAGGCGACGGTGTCGGCGAAGGTCCCGAAGAGCCGCAGCAGCGACTCCAGCCCGAGCCCGGTCAGGCACACCGTGAGGACGACCGCACGCACCGCCAGCTCGACGATCCAGTTGACCAGGGCACGCTCGGGAGTGATCCCCCGCTCCAGCCAGAGCCGGAGCCGGTCGAAGGACCACCCCGTCGCCCAGCCGGTCAGCGGCCGCAGCACCAGGCGGTCCGCGACCGCCCCGAACGCGCCCCCGCGGGCGCGGTACTCGTACCCGGTGAGCAGGCGCACGCCGTGCGCGTCGGGCAGGTAACGCCAGTAGGCGCTCGCCTCGGTGACCGGGGAGAGCGGGTGCGAGGAGGAGAAACGCAGGGCGCACACGCGCGTGCCGTCGGGGCGGTCCTTCTCGCCGGCGGCGACGCCGGTGCCGGGCACGGTGAGCAGTGGCAGCACACGCCAGGTGCAGGTGAAGCGGCGCGGCTCGCCGGCCACGGCAGGGAGGGGGGCGATCGACGTGAAACGGAGGTCCCAGCGCAGGCGCGTGACGGGGTCCTGGGTGCGCGCCCACAGCTCGTCGAGGTCGGCGCGTATGTGTGTCTCTCTGTAGAGACGACCCATGGTGTGTTCCCCCAGGCCAGAACGGTGAAGTCGAGCGATCGCTCGGGTGATCAGGAGGGGAACGTACACCTCCGCATGCGACCGCTCAAAAGGGGGCCGACTACTGCGCCAGGTGCCGTTCGACGGTCTCGACCTTGGAGGTGAGTGCGTCGGTCACGCCGGGGCGGATGTCGGCCTTGAGGACGAGCGACACGCGCGGGGCGCGCTCCTGCACGGTGGCGACGGCACGCTTGACGACGTCCATGACCTCGTCCCACGACTCGCCCTCGATGGAGGTGAACATGGCGTCGGTGCGGTTGGGCAGCCCCGACTCGCGGACGACGCGCACGGCGTCGGCGACGTACTCCCCCACGTCCTCGCCGACGCCGAGGGGCGTCACGGAGAAGGCGACGATCATGCGTTCACGATTCCTTCCTTGCGGGCGCGGGCCGCGATGACGGCGTCCTCGGCCTCGCGGCGCAGCTTGCGCTCGGCGAAGAAGCCGCCGGTGGGCAGCACCGAGAGGACGAAGTAGAGGGCCGCGGTCTTCAGCGGCCACTTGGCGCGGTTCCAGGCGTCCGCCCAGAAGACCACGTACAGCACGAACAGGACGCCGTGGACCGCGCCCATGACGGGGACCGCGTTGAAGTCCGTGGTCCGCTTCAGCACCGAGCAGACGAGGAGGATCAGGAAGGACACGGCCTCCGGGGCCGAGACCAGGCGGAGGCGGCGGAGGGCGGTGGCGGTCTTGATGTCCACGGGTCACCTTCGGTGGGAGGGGTCGCGACGGTCTGCGGTTACGGTCCGTCGGCGGCGGGCTGCAGTTTGTGAACGCACGCACAAGCGTCCCCCATTGTGGCAAACGACGGCCCTAGGGGTCCGCTCAGGGTCCGTGTCCACCCGCGGGCTCTGTTCCGTCCACCCGCGTCGCCGCTACTTTCACTGCGTGGCGATGTTCCGACTGCAAGGCAGCAAGGTGCTCGCCGTCGACATGACCGGGGACGCCGTGAAGGCGAAGAACGGCTCGATGGTCGCGTACGACGGGCAGATGAGTTTCAAGAAGCTCACCGGTGGGGGCGAGGGACTGCGCGGGATGGTGACCCGGCGGCTCACCGGCGAGCAGATGACGGTGATGGAGGTGAAAGGGCACGGCACCTGCTGGTTCGCGGACCGGGCGACCGAGATCAACCTGGTGAGCCTCCAGGGCGACAAGCTGTACGTGGAGTCGAGCAACCTGCTCGTGACGGACGCGGGGCTGCGCACGGGCACGACGTTCACCGGGCTGCGCGGCGCCTCGCAGGGCAACGGCCTGTTCACGACGACCGTCGAGGGACACGGGCAGGCGGCGATCATGTCCGACGGGCCGGCGGTGGTGCTCCGGGTCAGTCCGCAGTACCCGCTGATCGTCGATCCGGGTGCCTACATCGCCCACCAGGGCAATGTCCGGCAGTCCTTCCAGTCCGGCGTGACGTTCCGCACGTTCTTCGGGGAGGGCGGCGGCGAGGCCTTCCAGATCCGCTTCGAGGGCGACGGACTGGTGTACGTGCAGCCGAGCGAGCGGAACACGATCGCGGGGGATCTGTAGCCATGGCGTTCCGGGAGATCAACTCCAAGATGGTCGAGGCGAGCGTGCTGCCCGGGCAGCGGCTGTTCAGTCAGCGCGGGGCGATGCTCGCCTACAAGGGGGACGTGTCCTTCACGCCGAACATCCAGGGCGGCCAGGGCGGGCTGATGTCCATGATCGGGCGGCGGGTGACCGGCGAGGCGACCCCGCTGATGACCGTCGAGGGCAGCGGCACGGTCTTCTTCGGGCACGGCGGCCACCACGTCCACGTCATCAACCTCTCCGGCGACACCCTCTACGTCGAGGCCGACCGCCTGCTCGCCTTCGAGGGCACGCTGCGGCAGGGCACGATGTTCATGGGCTCGCAGGGCGGGGTCATGGGCCTGGTCCGCGGCCAGGTCACCGGGCAGGGCCTGTTCACCACCACCCTCCAGGGGCAGGGCTCGGTCGCCGTGATGGCGCACGGCGGCGTCTTCGAGATCCCGATCACCCCCCAGCGCCCGGTCCACGTCGACCCGCAGGCGTACGTCGCCCATCACGGCGAGGTCCGCAACAAGCTGTCGGCCGCGCTGGGCTGGCGCGACATGGTGGGCCGCGGCTCCGGCGAGGCCTTCCAGCTGGAGCTGAGCGGCAACGGCACGGTGTACGTCCAGGCGTCGGAGGAGAAGCTGTGAGCGCGTACGGAGGCACGTACGGCACCCCCGGCGGCCCGGTGGTGCACGACCCGATGACCCTGCCCGCCGACGACAACGTCAACAAGTACACGTTCTGCGTCGAGCTCAAGAGC
Source organism: Streptomyces barringtoniae (assembly GCF_020819595.1). GTDB lineage: Bacteria > Actinomycetota > Actinomycetes > Streptomycetales > Streptomycetaceae > Streptomyces > Streptomyces barringtoniae. The sequence goes on along the minus strand of NZ_JAJHNP010000018.1, from coordinate 160,670 downwards.
GGGCAGTGGTTCCTGCAGAAGGGGAAGATGATCGCCTACTACGGGGCGATCGAGTTCAACGGCATCGGGCACGGCCGACTCGACCGAATTGTCCGTACCTCGTTCCATTCGCCACTGCACGCGAGCGACTGGGTCGTGGCGGAGGGTTCGGGCAAGATGCTGCTCGCCGACCGGGCCTTCGACGTCAACTCCTACGACCTGGACGACGGGAACTTGACCATTCGCGCGGGCAACCTGCTCGCTTTTCAGCCAAGTCTCGCGCTCAAGCAATCGATCGTGCCGGGTTTTCTGACCCTTATCGGAACCGGAAAGTTTGTCGCCGCATCTAACGGGCCGGTGGTGTTCGTGGAACCTCCGATCCGGGTCGACCCGCAGGCGCTCGTCGGGTGGGCCGACTGCCCGTCACCGTGTCATCACTACGACCACGGGTATCTGACGGGTGTACTGGGCGGTCTACGTGCGATGACGGGCCTGGGCGGGGTATCCGGGGAGGAGCACCAGTTCGAGTTCGTGGGCGCCGGGACGGTCCTGTTGCAGTCGACGGAGACCCTCATGGAGGAGGCGGCGACGGGGGTCGTTCCGTCCGAACCGGGGGTTCCCGGCGGTGGCGGAGCGGCACCGGGCGGACACGGTCAGCAACCATCGGGTGTACCGCGTCTTCCCGGACAGCTGGGAGACCTCCAGCGCCGCTTCGGGCTGTGAGCGGTAGTCTGCGGAGGGTGACATCGAACGCGTGCGCACTGTCACACCATCCAATGTAGTTCGGAATTCAACTTCTTAGGTAGACTTCATTCATGGAGACCGAGACGGCCACGCGCTGGCTGACCGATGCGGAGCAGTGCGCCTGGCGCACCCACCTGGAGGTCAACAGGCTGTTGACGTACCAGCTGGAGAAGGATCTGCAGCCGTTCGGCCTGACTATGAACGACTACGAGATCCTCGTGAACCTGTCCGAGTCGGAGGACCACCGGATGCGGATGAGCGACCTCGCCTCCGCGACCCTCCAGTCCAAGAGCCGGCTGTCGCACCAGATCACACGCATGGAGAACGCGAACCTGGTGCGCCGTGAGAACTGCGAGTCCGATCGGCGGGGACTGTACGCCGTACTGACCGAGCATGGCATGGACACGATGAAGAAGGTGGCGCCACATCATGTCGCCTCCGTGCGGCGGCATTTCATCGATCTGCTGTCGGCGGAGGCCTTGACGGAACTGGACAAGGCGCTGAAGCCGATCGCCGAGCATCTGAGAGGGCAGCGGGGGCGTCCCTGAGCTCGGCCGACAAGCTCCGGGTGCTGTGGCCGGGCAGGGGTCGGTGCGCCTGCCCGCGCCCCGTAGGGGGCGCGGGGCCGTATCGATCTGCGGCCGCCCAGCGTGGGCGCGATCAGCCCACCACGGCCGGCACCCTGCGACGACGGAACGCCCCCACGGCGGGCAGCACGGCCGCCCCGCCCGCCAGCAGGAAGCACACCCCGAGCGGCACCCGCCCGATCAGCAGTCCCACGGCAAGCGCTCCGCCGGAGCTCCCGGCGTTCACCCCGGTGTTCACCCACGCCCCGGCATGCGTGCGCGAGCCTTCGTCCGCCGTCTCCGCGGCCAGCAGATACGCCGTGGTCAGCGCGGGAGCGACCACCGCTCCGGCGCAGGCCATGGCCGCCGTGAGCGTCCACAGGCCGGGGGCCAGGCCCGCCGCCGCGAGCACCAGGCCGAGAGCCACGGCGAACCGGCGCAGGCGGACCCGGGCCGGCGCCCGCCACCGGACCGCACCGTTGACCAGCCCGCCCACCGCGCTGCCCGCCGAGAGCGCACCCAGCACCCAGGGCACCACGGAGGTGTCGTACGAACGCTGCGCGGCGAAGGCCATCAGCAGCAGGTCCACGCCGCTGAGAGCCAGTCCCACGCCCGTGGCCACGGCGACCGGAGCCAGCAGACCGGAGAGGGCGCCGCGGCCCGGCCCGGGGGCGACGGCGCGGGGGCCGCACATCACCGGGGAGGTGACGAAGACGGACGTGCCGCCCACGATCAGCAGTGCGCTCAGCAGGATCCCGGCAGCCGGCGGGGCGAAGCCGGTCAGCACGCCGACCAAGGCCGGGCCGGAGACGTACAGCAGTTCCTCGGCGATGCCGTCCAGGCCGTAGGCGCGGGCCAGCATGCCCGGTTCCGGTGCCAGTTCCGCCCACAGTGCGCGCATGGTCGGGCCCAGCGGAGGGGCACACGCGCCCGCGAGGGCCGCCGCGGCGCCGACGGCCGGCGGCGGTGCGCCGGGGCGCCAGGTCAGCGCGGCCAGCACGCACAGCAGGGCGCCGTAGAGCACCGCCATGGGCAGCAGGGCCCGGCGGGCGCCATGCCGGTCGATCAAGGCCGCCCTGAACGGCATCAGGAAGACCGACGTGGCGCCGAACAGCGACAGCACGGCGCCGGAGACGGCGTAGGAGCCGGTGGCCCGGGTGACGGACAGCAGCACCGCCAGGGAGACCGTGCCGTAGGACAGGCGGGCGGTGAGGGCGGAGGCGAAGGTGCGGCGCGCGTGCGGGAGGCGCAGCACGGCGGCGTAGGAGGGCCGCGAAGGGGCATGCGTGGACATGCTGATGTTCCTCAGGTGGAGGCGGAAGAGGGGACACCGAGGGAGGCGAGGGCCTTGTCGTCGGCCTCGCGGTCCGGTGTGCGCTCTACGCCAGGAGGAGGAACATGCCCCTCAAACTAGCAGTGCCGCCGCGGAGTTGGCGACCCGTTCACCCCTGCGTCAGGCCCGCCACCAGCTCGTCCGCCGCGCGGTAGGGATCCAGTTCGCCGGCGACGATGCGTTCCGCGAGCGCGCTGAGGCGGCGGTCGCCGTGGAGGTCGCCGATGCGTTCGCGCAGGGCCGTCACCGCGATGGTCTCCACCTCGCGGGCCGCCCTGGCCTTGCGCCGCTCGGCGAGGACACCGCGCTCCTCCATCCACGCGCGGTGCTTCTCCAGGGCCTCCACGACCTCGTCGACGCCCTCGGCGCGGGCGGCGACCGTCTTCACGATCGGCGGGCGCCAGTCGCCGGGGCCGCGGGACTCGCCGAGACCCAGCATGTGGTTCAGCTCGCGGGCGGTGGCATCCGCGCCGTCCCGGTCCGCCTTGTTGACGACGTAGACGTCGCCGATCTCCAGGATGCCCGCCTTGGCCGCCTGGATGCCGTCGCCCATGCCCGGGGCCAGCAGCACCACGCTCGTATCGGCCTGGGAGGCGATCTCGACCTCCGACTGGCCGACGCCCACCGTCTCCACCAGGATCACGTCGCAGCCCGCCGCGTCCAGCACCCGGATCGCCTGCGGGGCGGCCCAGGCCAGGCCGCCCAGGTGACCGCGGGTCGCCATCGAGCGGATGTAGACGCCCGGGTCGGAGGCGTGGTCCGACATGCGGACCCGGTCACCGAGCAGGGCGCCGCCGGAGAACGGCGAGGACGGGTCGACGGCCAGGACGCCGACCCGCCTGCCCTGCTTGCGGTACGCCGTGACCAGCGCGGAGGTGGAGGTCGACTTGCCGACACCCGGGGAGCCCGTCAGACCGACGACATAGGCGTTGCCGGTCAGCGGGGCCAAGGCCGCCATGACCTCCCTGAGCTGCGGGGACGCCCCCTCCACGAGGGAGATCAGCCGGGCCACGGCCCGCGGCCGGCCTTCCCTGGCCAGGGCCACCAGAGAGGAGACGTCCTGCATCAAACAGCTCCGTTCGGTTCACAGACGTACAGATGCGTACAACGGGGATGACTACGCCTTCGGTACCCGCACGATCAGCGCGTCACCCTGGCCGCCGCCACCGCACAGCGCGGCCGCGCCGACACCGCCGCCGCGCCGCTTGAGCTCCAGCGCGAGGTGGAGGACGAGACGGGCGCCGGACATGCCGATCGGGTGGCCCAGGGCGATCGCGCCGCCGTTGACGTTCACCTTTTCCGTGGACACGCCGAGGTCCTTCATTGACTGCACGGCGACGGCGGCGAAGGCCTCGTTGATCTCGATGAGGTCGAGGTCGGAGACCTCCAGGCCCTCCTTCTTCAGGGCGTGCTGGATGGCGTTGGACGGCTGGGACTGCAGGCTGTTGTCCGGTCCGGCCACATTGCCGTGCGCGCCGATCTCGGCGAGCCAGGTCAGGCCCAGCTCCTCCGCCTTGGCCCTGCTCATCACGACCACGGCGGCCGCACCGTCCGAGATCTGGGAGCTCGACCCCGCGGTGATCGTGCCCTCCTTGCTGAAGGCCGGGCGCAGCTTGCCCAGGGACTCCGTGGTGGTGTCGCCACGGATGCCCTCGTCCTTGCTGAACAGGACCGGGTCGCCCTTGCGCTGCGGGATCTCCACCGGGGTGATCTCGGCCTCGAACAGGCCGTTCTTCTGCGCGGCGGCGGCCCGCTGGTGGGACAGGGCGGCGATCTCGTCCTGCTCGGCGCGGCCGATGCCGAGGCGGGTGTTGTGCTTCTCCGTGGACTCGCCCATGGCGACGCCCTCGAAAGAGTCTGTCAGGCCGTCGTAGGCCATGGCGTCGATCATCTGGACCGCGCCGTACTTGAAGCCCTCGCGGGACTTCGGCAGCAGGTGCGGGGCGTTGGTCATGGACTCCTGGCCGCCCGCCACGACGATGTCGAACTCGCCGGCGCGGATCAGCTGGTCGGCCAGCGCGATGGCGTCGAGGCCGGAGAGGCACACCTTGTTGATGGTGAGTGCCGGGACGTTCATCGGGATGCCGGCCTTCACGGCTGCCTGGCGGGCCGGGATCTGGCCGGCGCCGGCCTGGAGCACCTGGCCCATGATCACGTACTGCACCTGGTCGCCACCGATCCCCGCACGGTCGAGGGCGGCCTTGATCGCGAAGCCGCCGAGGTCGGCTCCGGAGAAGGACTTGAGAGAGCCGAGCAGTCGTCCCATGGGGGTGCGCGCACCCGCGACGATCACCGAGCTGGTCGTTCCAGAAGGCATGAGCTGCGATCCCCTTACCGGCTGCACAGCCGAGGAGTGAACGAGGGTTTACTTCGAATGTACTGATGGCACTCCGTGCCGTCATCGGGCCGTCGGTGTGATCGCGCGCACGTTGCGTAACCATGCGCGGCGCGCTGCACTGAATCCATGCTGACGCGAATCGACCACATCGGGATCGCCTGCCACGACCTCGACGCGACCGTCGAGTTCTACAGGACCACGTACGGCTTCGAGGTGTTCCACACCGAGGTCAACGAGGAGCAGGGCGTGCGCGAGGCCATGCTCAAGATCAACGAGACCTCGGACGGCGGCGCCTCCTACCTCCAGCTGCTGGAGCCGACCCGCGAGGACTCCGCGGTCGGCAAGTGGCTCGCGAAGAACGGGGAGGGCGTCCACCACATCGCCTTCGGTACGGCGGACGTGGACGGGGACGCCGCGGACATCCGCGGCAAGGGCGTACGCGTCCTGTACGACGAGCCACGGCGCGGTTCCATGGGGTCGCGGATCACCTTCCTGCACCCCAAGGATTGCCACGGCGTGCTCACAGAACTGGTCACTTCGGCCCCGGTTGAGTCGCCCGAGCACTGACCCCCGTACATAAGGGCCGGTAGGGTTGGGGGCGGTCGTCCCTGAAAGCGGGGGACGGCCGTGCCGGGGTCCGGGTTTCGGGGGACGAGCGTCGGGGCAGCAGCCCGTGCTCCGCCGTTGATCTGACACCATTCCCCGGGGGCCCCGTTCGGCGGATGGACGGAGCTCGTTGGAGAAGCTGACCAGGGGACGGATGGGACCGCGCAGTGCGGGGCTACGAGAGCCAGGAGCGAGAGCCGGCGGCTGACGTCGACCACCTCTCTCGGTTCGAGGCCGAGATGAAGCGGCTGAAGACCGAGCGGGAAAAGGCGATCCAGCACGCCGAGGACCTCGGCTACCAGGTCGAGGTGCTGCGCGCCAAGCTGCACGAGGCGCGCCGCACCCTGATGACCCGGCCCGCCTTCGACGGCGGTGACATCGGCTATCAGGCCGAGCAGTTGCTCCGCAATGCCCAGATGCAGGCCGACCAGCTGCGTCAGGACGCCGAGCGGGAGCTGAGCCAGGCCCGCGCGCAGACCCAGCGGATCCTGCAGGAGCACGCCGAACAGGCCGCCCGGCTCCAGGCGGAGCTGCACCAGGAGGCGGTGACCCGACGCCAGCAGCTCGACCAGGAGCTGGCCGAGCGGCGCGCCACCGTCGAGTCGCACGTCAACGAGAACGTGGCCTGGGCCGAGCAGCTGCGCGCCCGCACCGAACAGCAGGCCCGCCGCCTCCTCGACGAGTCCCGCGCCGAGGCCGAGCAGGCGCTCGCCGCCGCCCGCGCGGAGGCCGAGCGGCTGACCCGGGAGGCCCGCGAGCGGCTCCAGAGCGACGCCGAGACGGCCCGCGCGGAGGCCCAGGAGATCCTGCGCCGCGCCCGCACGGACGCCGAGCGGCTGCTGAACGCCGCCTCCACCCAGGCCCAGGAGGCCACCGACCACGCCGAGCAGCTGCGCACCAGCACCGTCAGCGAGTCGGACGCCGCCCGCCGGCAGGCCGCCGAGCTGACCCGGGCCGCCGAGGAGCGGATGGCGGCGGCCGAGGAGGCGCTGCGCAAGGCGCAGGCGGAGGCCGAGAAGCTGCAGACGGAGGCCGAGCAGGCCGCCACCAAGGCCCTGGCGAGCGCCGAGGCCGCGGGCGAGGCGCGTACGCGCACCGCGAAGGAGCAGGTCGCCCGGCTGGTCGAGGAGGCCACCAAGGAGGCCGAGACCACCAGGTCCGAGGCCGAGCAGCTGGTCGCGGACGCCCGTGCCGAGGCCGAGAAGATCGTCGCCGAGGCCGCCGAGAAGGCCCGCTCGATCACCGCCGAGGAGACGGCGACCCAGCTTTCCAAGGCGGCCAGGACCGCCGAGGACGTGCTGAACAAGGCGTCCGAGGAGGCCAAGCGGACCACCAAGGCCGCCGCCGAGGAGGCCGAGCGGATCCGCACCGAGGCCGAGGCCGAGGCGGACCGGCTGCGCGCCGAGGCGCACGACATCGCCGAGCAGCTCAAGGGCGCGGCGAAGGACGACACCAAGGAGTACCGCGCCAAGACGGTCGAGCTGCAGGAGGAGGCCCGCCGGCTGCGCGGCGAGGCCGAGCAGCTGCGCGCCGACGCGGTCGCCGAGGGCGAGTCGATCCGCGCGGAGGCCCGCCGGGAGGCGGTCGCGCAGATCGAGGAGGCGGCCAAGTCCGCCGAGGAGCTGCTGGCCAAGGCCAAGGCGGACGCCGACGAGCTGCGGCAGAAGGCGACCACCGACAGCGAGAAGGTCCGCACCGAGGCCATCGAGCGGGCCACCAGCCTGCGCCGGCAGGCCGAGGAGACCCTGGACCGGGCCCGCAAGGAGGCCGAACGGCTGCGGGCCGAGGCGGACGAGCAGGCCGAGGCGGTCAAGGCGGACGCCGAGACCGCCGCGCGCGAGCTGCGCGAGGAGACCGAGCGCGCCGTCGAGGCCCGCCGCGCCGAGGCCGCCGAGGAGCTCACGCGGCTGCAGACCGACGCGCAGGACCGGCTGGAGTCGGCCGAGCAGGCGCTCACGGACGCCCGCGGGGAGGCCGCCCGGATCCGCCGCGAGGCCGCCGAGGAGACCGAGCGGCTGCGCGCCGAGGCCGCCGAACGCATCCGCGCCCTCCAGCAGCAGGCCGAGGCCGAGGCCGACCGGCTGCGCAACGAGGCCGCGTCCGACGCGTCCGCCTTCCGCGCCGAGGGCGAGGCCGTCGCCGTACGGCTGCGCTCCGAGGCCGCCGCCGAGGCCGAGCGGCTGAAGGCGGAGGCCCAGGACACCGCGGACCGGGTGCGTGCGGAGGCGCAGGCCGCCGCCGAGCGGCTCGGCACGGAGGCGTCCGAGACGCTGGCCGCCGCCCAGGAGGAGGCCGTCCGGCGGCGCCGCGAGGCCGAGGAGACCCTCGGGTCCGCACGCGAAGAGGCCGACCAGGAGCGGCTTCGGGCCCGTGAGCAGAGCGAGGAGCTGCTGGCCTCGGCGCGCAAGCGGGTCGAGGAGGCGCAGACCGAGGCGGTCCGGCTGGTCGAGGAGGCCGACCGGCGGGCCACCGAGATGGTGTCCGCCGCCGAGCAGCACGCCCAGCAGGTGCGGGACTCCGTCGCCGGGCTGCACGAGCAGGCGCAGGAGGAGATCACCGGGCTGCGCTCGGCCGCGGAGCACGCGGCGGACCGCACCCGGCGGGAGGCCGAGGAGGAGGCGGACCGGGTCCGCGCCGACGCCTACGCCGAGCGGGAGCGGGCGAGCGAGGACGCGAGCCGCGTCCGGCGCGAGGCGAACGAGGAGGCGGAGGCCGCCAGGGCGCTGGCCGAGCGTACGGTCGCGGAGGCGATGGCGGAGGCCGAACGGCAGCGCGCGGACGCCGGCGACTACGCCCAGCGGGTGCGCACCGAGGCCTCGGACGCGCTCGCCGAGGCCGACCAGGCGGCCGCCCGGACCCGTGCGGACGCCCGCGAGGACGCCAACCGGATCCGCTCCGACGCGGCGACCCAGGCGGACACGCTCATCACCGAGGCCCGTAACGAGGCCGAGCGCCTGCAGAACGAGACGGTCGCCGAGGCGGACCGGCTCCAGACGGAGACCGCCGCCGAGGCCGAGCGGGTGCGCACGGAGGCACTCGCCGAGGCGGACCGGGTGCGCGCGGAGGCCCTGGCGGCCGCCGAGCAGCTCATCGGGGACGCCACCGGCGAGGCCGAGCGGCTGCGCGCGGAGGCCGCGGAGACGGTCGGCTCGGCGCAGGCGCACGCCGAGCGGGTGCGGGCGGAGGCCGAGCAGCTCAGGGCGGACGCGGAGGACACGGCCGAACGGCTCGTCAACTCCGCCCGCGAGGAGGCGGAGCGGACCCTGGACGAGGCCCGCAAGGAATCCAACAAGCGGCGTTCGGAGGCGGCCGAGCAGGTCGACACGCTCATCACCGAGACCACGGCCGAGGTCGACAAGCTGCTCAGCGAGGCGCAGGAGCAGGCGCTGAAGACCACCGCGGACGCCGAGTCGCAGGCCGACACGATGGTCGGCGCGGCCCGCAGCGAGGCCGAGCGGATCGTCTCCGAGGCCACGATCGAGGGCAACTCGATGGTGGAGAAGTCGCGCACGGACGCCGACGAGCTGCTGGTCGGGGCCCGCCGGGACGCGACCGCGATCCGGGAGCGCGCGGAGGAGCTGCGCGACCGCATCACCACCGAGATCGAGGAGCTGCACGAGCGGGCCCGCCGCGAGGCCGCCGAGACGATGAAGTCCACGGGCGACCGCTGCGACGCCCTCATCAAGGCCGCCGAGGAGCAGCTGGCCAAGGCGGAGGCGAAGGCCAAGGAACTGGTCTCGGACGCCAACTCCGAGGCGGGCAAGGTGCGCATCGCCGCCGTCAAGAAGGCGGAGGGGCTGCTCAAGGAGGCCGAGCAGAAGAAGGCCAGCCTCATCAAGGAGGCCGAGGAGCTCAAGGCCGAGGCGATCCGCGAGGCCCGGCGTACGGTCGAGGAGGGCAAGCGCGAGCTGGAGATCCTGGTGCGCCGGCGCGAGGACATCAACGCCGAGATCTCCCGGGTCCAGGACGTCCTGGAGGCGCTGGAGTCCTTCGAGACGCCGACGTCCGGCAAGGAGGGCTCGGTCAAGGCCGGCGCGACGGTCGGCGCCCCCCGATCGGGTGGCAAGTCGTCAGACGGCTAATGTGAGCGGTCCGTTCCGGTAACGTCTGGGGGCTTTGCCCGAGTCGTTGGCAAGCCCTCCGGCGGTCAGCCACCCAAAAGAGGTGCCATTCTCCAGATCAAAACCGTATCCGCTCGATGACACACCGCTTCGGCCCCTAGGATTCCCCTTATCACCTCACCGGTCTCATTGACAGGAACCCCATGAGCGACACTTCCCCCTACGGCTTCGAGCTTGTGCGGCGTGGGTACGACCGCGCTCAGGTGGACGAACGTATCTCCAAGCTCGTCTCCGACCGTGACAGTGCTCTCGCCCGCATCACCGCCCTGGAGAAGCGCATCGAGGAGCTCCACCTCGAGACGCAGAACGCCCAGGCCCAGGTCACCGACGCCGAGCCGTCGTACGCGGGTCTCGGTGCCCGGGTCGAGAAGATCCTGCGCCTGGCCGAGGAAGAGGCCAAGGAGCTGCGTGAGGAGGCCCGCCGGGCGGCCGAACAGCACCGCGACCTCGCCGAGTCCGCGGCCCAGCAGGTCCGCAACGACGCGGAGTCCTACGCCGCCGAGCGCAAGGCCAAGGCCGAGGACGAGGGCGTCCGGATCGTCGAGAAGGCGAAGGGCGACGCCGCCCAGCTGCGTACCGAGGCGCAGAAGGACGCGCAGTCCAAGCGCGAGGAGGCGGACGCCCTCTTCGAGGAGACCCGCGCCAAGGCCGCGCAGGCCGCCGCCGACTTCGAGACGAACCTCGCCAAGCGCCGCGAGCAGTCCGAGCGCGACCTGGCCTCGCGTCAGCAGAAGGCCGAGAAGCGGCTGGCGGAGATCGAGCACCGCGCCGAGCAGCTGCGTCTGGAGGCGGAGAAGCTGCGCACCGACGCCGAGCGCCGCGCCCGCCAGACGGTGGAGACGGCCCAGCGCCAGGCCGAGGACATCGTGGCCGACGCCAACGCCAAGGCCGACCGCATCCGCTCGGAATCCGAGCGCGAGCTGGCCGCGCTGACCAACCGCCGCGACTCGATCAACGCCCAGCTGACCAACGTCCGCGAGATGCTGGCGACGCTGACGGGCGCCGCTGTCGCCGCCGCGGGCACGCCGGGCGACGACGAGCCCATCTCCCGTGGGGTGCCGGCGCAGCAGTCCCGGTAACGCTCCGGCGTGCGCCGTCGGCACGCCCAGGTTCACTGAACATGGGGAAGCCCCCTGTCACTTCCGGTGGCAGGGGGCTTCGGCTCGTCCTAGCGTGGCCGCATGATCGAGCTGGAGGGGCTGACCAAGCGGTACGGCGAGAAGGTGGCGGTCGACGGGCTCACCTTCGCCGTGCGGCCCGGGATGGTGACCGGGTTCCTCGGGCCCAACGGGGCCGGGAAGTCCACGACCATGCGGATGGTCCTCGGGCTCGATCACCCCACCGCCGGCGACGTGCGTATCGACGGCCGGCACTACCGGCAGCTGAAGGACCCGCTGACGTACGTCGGCGCGCTGCTGGACGCCAAGGCCGTGCACGGTGGGCGCAGTGCCTACAACCATCTGCTGTGTCTCGCGCAGAGCAACGGGATCCCGCGGGCCCGGGTGGCGCAGGTGCTGGACACCGTCGGGCTCACCGCCGTGGCGCGGAAGAAGGCCAAGGGGTTCTCGTACGGCATGGGGCAGCGGCTGGGGATCGCCGCGGCGCTGCTCGGGGACCCGCGGATCCTGATGTTCGACGAGCCGGTCAACGGGCTGGACCCGGAGGGCATCCACTGGATCCGGAACCTGATGAAATCGCTGGCCGCGCAGGGGCGGACGGTGTTCGTGTCGAGCCACCTGATGAGCGAGATGGCGCTGACCGCCGATCACCTCGTCGTCATCGGGCAGGGACGGCTGCTCGCGGACACGTCCATGGCCGACTTCATCCGGGAGAACTCGCGGTCGTGCGTCCGGATCCGCTCTCCGCAGCGCGAGCGGCTGCTCGATGTGCTCCACGATGACGGGATCACCGTCGTGGAGGCCGGCGGGGGTGCGCTGGAGGTGGCGGGCGGCAAGGCCGAGCGGATCGGTGAGCTCGCGGCGCGCAACGGGATCGTGCTGCACGAGCTGAGCCCCCGGCACGCCTCGCTCGAGGAGGCGTTCATGCAGCTGACGGCCCAGGCGGTGGAGTACCACGCGCACGCCGGGCCGGAGCCCGCCCCGCGGGACTGGGGCGCCGGCTGGAAGGGGGCTTGACGCCCATGGCGGCCGCACAGGTCATCCGGTCGGAATGGACCAAGATCAGGTCGGTGGCGTCCACGGTGTGGACACTGTCGCTGGCCGTGGTGGTCACGATCGCTCTCGGGATGCTCATCTCCGCTCTCTCGCGGAACCAGTTCGACTCGATGCCGGTGCAGGACCGGCTGTCCTTCGATCCGACCTACGTCAGCTTCGCGGGCATGAGCCTGGGCCAGCTCGCCATGATCGTGTTCGGTGTGCTGGTGGTCTCGAACGAGTACAGCACCGGCATGATCCGGGTCTCGCTGGCCGCCGTACCGCAGCGTGCGGCCTTCCTCTTCGGCAAGATCGCGGTGGCCGGCGCGCTCGCGCTCGCGGTCGGCATGGCCACGAGCTTCGCCGCGTTCTTCCTCGGCCAGGCGATGCTCGGCCCGCACGGGGCGCGGATCGGCGACCCCGGTGTGCTGCGCGCGGTGCTCGGCGGCGGGCTCTACATGACGCTGATCGCGATGTTCTCCATGGGCGTCGCCGCGATGCTGCGCTCGCCGATGCTGTCGCTCGGCATCCTGATGCCGTTCTTCTTCCTGATCTCCAACATCCTCGGCAACGTCGACGCCACGAAGAAGCTCGGCCGGTTCCTGCCGGACCAGGCGGGCAGCCGGATCATGCAGGTGGTCCCGAGGGCCGACGGCACGCCGTACGGGCCCTGGGGCGGGCTCGGGATCATGGTGCTCTGGGTGATCGCCGCGCTCGCCGGCGGTTACGCAGTGCTCAAGAACCGGGACGCATAGCTTTACTTCCTCTTGGGCGGAACCGTCAGCGCCCCGATATCCTCCTAACCCTTACGGGGGCGGGTCCCCGCTGTCCTGAACCTTTCGATGGGTGCGGAGCATGATCGAGGCTGTCGGCCTGACCAAGCGCTACGGCGACAAGACCGCCGTGTACAACCTTTCCTTCCAGGTGCGGCCGGGTGCCGTCACCGGCTTCCTCGGGCCGAACGGCTCGGGCAAGTCGACGACGATGCGGATGATCCTCGGGCTGGACAATCCGACGTCCGGGGCGGTGACGATCGGCGGCTACCCGTACCGCAAGCTGCCCAACGCCCCCCGCCAGGTCGGCGCGCTGCTGGACGCCAAGGCGGTGCACGGCGGCCGGACCGCCCGCAACCACCTGCTGAGCCTCGCCCAGCTGTCGGGGATCCCGGCCCGGCGCGTGGACGAGGTGCTCGGCGTCGTCGGCCTTCAGGACGTGGCACGCAAGCGCTCCAAGGGCTTCTCGCTCGGCATGGGCCAGCGTCTCGGCATCGCCGCCGCGCTGCTCGGCGACCCGCAGGTGCTGCTGTTCGACGAGCCGGTCAACGGCCTCGACCCCGAGGGCATCCTCTGGGTCCGCAACCTGATGAGGGCCCTGGCCGCCGAGGGCCGTACGGTCTTCGTCTCCTCGCACCTGATGAGCGAGATGGCGCTGACCGCCGACCACCTGATCGTGATCGGGCGCGGCCAGCTGCTCGCCGACATGAGTGTGAAGGACTTCATCTCGGCCAACTCCGCCGACTTCGCCCGGGTGCGGACCCCGGACACCGAGCCTCAGCTGCGCGAGAAGCTCGGTACCACGCTCGCCGAGGCGGGCGGTCATGTGCTGCCGGAGCCGGACGGCGCGCTGCGCGTGACCGGGCTGCCGCTGCCCCGGATCAGCGACCTCGCGCACGAGGCGGGCGTCCGGCTGTGGGAGCTGTCGCCGCACCAGGCCTCGCTGGAGGAGGCGTACATGCGGATGACGCAGGCCGCGGTCGACTACCGCTCGACCGTCGACCAGAAGGCGGGCCTGCAGCAGCCGCTGCCGCCGGGCGCCCAGCCGCCCATGCCGGTGCCCGGCCAGGGCCAGCCCGGCTGGTACGCCCCACCGCCGCCCCAGCAGGGCGGCCGGCCCTTCGCGATGCCCCAGCCGCCCGCGGGCCCGTACGGCGCCCCGCAGCCGCCCGGCTACGGCACCCCGGCCGCCCCGGGCACCGAGTCCGCCAACCCGTACGCCCAGCAGGCCCAGCAGCCCGGCTCCGCCCAGCCGACACAGCAGCCCGTTTCCGCCCCGCAGGGCGTCCCGGCGCCGCAGACGCTGGCGCTGGGCGCGGCCCCGGCCGCCCCGGCCGCCCCGCAGGCTCCGCAGGCACAGCCGTCGGCTCCCGCCGCCCAGCAGACCCAGACGCCCGGCCCGGCCTCGCAGGGCGTCCCGGCGCCGCAGACGCTGGCGCTGGGCGCGGCCTCGGCCGCCCCGCAGGCCCCTGCCCCTCAGGCACAGCCGCCGGCCCCCGCCGCCCCGCAGGCCGCTCCGGCCCCGCAGGACCAGCCGCCGGTCCCGGTGCCGCCGCAGCAGGCGCCCGCCGCTGCTGCCCCGGCCCCGGCCACCGCCCCCGCCGACCTGACCAAGCCCGAGGACGCCCGATGAGCACCCACCAGCCCCCGATGCCGCAGGCCCCGGCCGCCGCGCCCGACTGGCAGGCGGCGCCCGGCGGGCCGTACCCCGGTTACACCTCGCCGATCCCGGTCGTGCGCACCCACCTCGGGCATGCGCTGGCCTCCGAGTGGACCAAGATCAAGTCGGTGCGGTCGACGATGTGGACGCTCGGCGTGTTCGTGGTCCTCGTCCTCGGTATCGGCCTGCTGTCCGCCTCGCTGGTCAAGTCCAACTCCGGCGCGGAGAGCATGTCGGACCAGAACCCGCTGCAGTTCGGGTTCTTCGGCCTGCTCCTCGGCAGCATGTGCATCATCACGCTGGGCGTGCTGACCACGGCCTCGGAGTACGGCACCGGCATGATCCGTACGACGATGGTCGCGTGCCCGAGCCGGGGCCGGGTGCTCGCCGCCAAGGCGACCGTGTTCTTCGTCGTCGCCTTCGTCGTCACCCTCGCCACGTCCGGCTTCGTGGCCATGATCCACGCGTCGATGCTGAAGGACGTCGGCGGTGCGCGCACCCCCTCCACCGGCGACTGGCTCAAGGCGACCGTCGGCATCAGCCTCTACGTCGCGCTGCTCGGCCTGTTCTCGCTGCTCGTCGGTTCGATCATCCGGCACTCCGCGGGCGCCATCACCATCATGATCGGCGCGGTGCTGGCCCCGCTGGTGATCGCGCTGTTCATGGCCTCGCAGTCCCTGGAGAAGGTGCGGCAGTGGCTGCTGGAGTACTCCATCCCGAGCCAGATGAGCTGCTTCTACGACAACTCCCTGAGCAGGTCCGGCCCCACGGGCTGGGACCCGCTGTGGATCATGCTGGGCCTGTCGGCGGTCGCGTTCGCCGGCGCCTTCGCGCTGCTGCAGAAGCGGGACGTGTGAGGCCGCTGCCGGACGGCCGCTAGAACTTCGGCGCGTTACGGGACCGCTGCACCCGCGTGGTGCGGCGGTCCTTCGCGTTCCAGCACGCCTTGTGCCAGTGGCGGCGGTCGTCCACGCCCGCGTACTCCGGCCAGGCCACCACGTGCGGGACCCCGGCGGCGATCAGCTGGTCGCAGCCCGGGCAGCGGTAGGTCTTGCCCTCCGCGCTCGCCCCGGCGACATGTCGCACGCTCCAGTCCTCGCCCTGCCAGTTCTCGGTCGACTGCCAGCCGCCGTACCGGCCGGTCCGGTCGTCCTCGGCGCTCCGGCCCGACGATCCGGCTGCCTTCGGTCGATTGCGACGCGGGGACACGGGACACCTCTCGGGGCTATACAGGAAGCACGGGCTGTATCCAGCCTACGCGCCGCCGTGTGGGGTACGCGTACGGAACCAAAGCGCACAAGTCCCCCTCCAGGACGACCCATTCTGCAGACAATCCGCAAATCCCTCCGCGAGGCCGTGTCCTGGGCACGTGTCAGACGGTTATGCCGGGTGGGGGAGCTCCGGGTCGGAGCCAAGGAAGCAGGAAATGCGATGTACGTAGGAAGTTTTGTGCTGGGCGCCCAGTTCCCGGGCCAGGGCCCCGGGGAGGCCCTGCACCGGGCGGTCCGCTCGGCGGAGGTCACCGAGGAGGCCGGGCTGGACGCCGTGTGGCTGGCCGAGCACCACTTCGTGCCGTACGGCACATGCCCGTCCGCCGTCACGCTGGCCGCGCTGCTGCTCGGCCGCACCCGCCGCATCCGGGTCAGCACGGCGGTCAGCGTACTGCCCACCGCCCACCCCGTCGCCCTCGGCGAACAGGCCGCGCTGCTGCACCTGACGAGCGGCGGACGGTTCACCCTCGGCGTGGGCCGCGGCGGGCCCTGGGTGGACCTGGAGGTCTTCGGCGCGGGCCTGGAGGCGTACGAACACGGGTTCCCGGAGTCACTCGATCTGCTGCTGCGCTGGCTGCGCGAGCCACGGGTGTCGGCGTCCGGCGAAAGGTTCAGCTTCCGCGAGGTGCCGGTCGTACCCCGCCCGTCGGAGGCGCTCACGGAGACCCCGGGCCCCGAGGTCGTCGTCGCCTGCACCTCGCCGGCGAGCGTACGCCTGGCCGCCGAGCGCGGGCTGCCGATGCTGCTCGGGATGCACGTCGGGGACGAGGAAAAGGCCGAGATGGTGGCCCTCTGGCAGCGCTGTGCCCGCGCGGCCGGCCGGCCGGGCGAGGAGATCGCGGGCGCCGCACATGTCTCGGCCGGGGTGTGCCAGCTCGCCGACCGGCGCACGGACGCGGCGGAGACGCTGCTGAAGGCCATGCCGGGCTGGCTGAAGCAGGGGCTGGAGGCGCATGTGACGGTGGACGGCCGGGCGCGCGCGATGCGCGACCCCTACGCCTACACCGAACTGCTCTGCGGACTGCACCCGGTCGGCACCCCGCGGCTGGCCGCCGACCGGCTCGCGGCCACCTCGGAGCGCACCGGCATCTCCCGCTTCGCCCTCCTGGTGGAGGGCTCGGGCGACCTCGCCGCGACGGAGGAGAACCTGCGGCGGCTGGGCGCCGAGGTGCTGCCCCAGCTGCGCTGACCCGCCGCAACTCACCGGCCGTCATGAGGGCTTGCCGCCCCAGCACTGAATGCACCTCCCCCGGATGGAGCGGCAAGCAAGCGGCTCACAACGTCTGCCGTGCCGGGACCGCCCCGTCAGCAGTCCCGAAGCTCCGGCGACTGGTTCAGCAACTGGCTGCGTACCGATGTGAAGCGGGCCAACGTCTCGTCCACCGAGGCGTCCAGTGGGAACACCGCCACCCGGTGGCAGTTCTGGAAGGCCAGCCGCACACCGAAGTGCCGCTGCAGGGCGCCGCGGATGGCGTCACTCGCGAGCGCACGCAGCAGCTGACCGCGTGCCTGCTCGTCCGGCGGGGGCGTCTGGTTGTCGGCGAACGGTCCGCCGTCGACCTTCAGCTGGGCCACCAGGGAGCTGATCATCTCCCATGCGTAGGGCAGGGAGGTCCGGACGCAGTCGACGAATTCTGCTTCGTCGACCTCGCCTCGCTCGGCCTGTTCGAGTAGGGCCGGTGAGACGTCGAGCGACATGGGTACTCCTCTCGCACCCCCGAAGAGCAGGGGTTGCCGGACAGGTAAGGGAGTTCGCGATTTCGAACACGCTCAGTACACATGCGGCGACCTCCCGTTCACTACGGTAGGCAACCGTCGGTGACCACACCAGCAGAATGCGTATATGGAACGGTCCCGTTACGGGCACAATCGGCCACGGATGAACAAGAGTTTCCAGGGACAATTGGGACGATCGATCGGGAGCGGGGCGGGCGAATCGCGCGCACCGAGGGGCGTCGAGTAGCGTTGCCGACCATGCGTCTCGTCATTGCCCGATGCTCGGTCGACTACGCCGGCCGGCTCACCGCCCACCTGCCCTCGGCGCCCCGCCTGATCCTGGTCAAGGCGGACGGCAGCGTCTCCATCCACGCCGACGACCGGGCCTACAAGCCCCTCAACTGGATGTCGCCGCCCTGCACGCTGAAGGAGGGCGCGGGTGAGGACGAGGGCGTGTGGACCGTCGTCAACAAAGCGGGCGAGAAACTGATCATCACGATGGAGGAGATCCTCCACGACTCCTCGCACGAACTCGGCGTGGATCCGGGTCTGATCAAGGACGGCGTGGAAGCGCACCTGCAGGAGCTGCTCGCCGACCGCATCGAGACGCTCGGCGACGGTTACACCCTCATCCGCCGCGAGTACATGACGGCGATCGGCCCGGTGGACATCCTGTGCCGGGACGCGGACGGCGGGACGGTCGCGGTGGAGATCAAGCGCCGGGGCGAGATCGACGGCGTCGAGCAACTCACCCGTTACCTGGACCTGTTGAACCGCGACCCGCACCTGGCGCCGGTCCGTGGCGTCTTCGCCGCCCAGGAGATCAAACCCCAGGCGCGCGTCCTCGCCACCGACCGCGGCATCGACTGCCGGATCCTCGACTACGACGCCATGCGCGGCATCGAGGACGACAAGCTCCGCCTGTTCTGAGCGGCGATCGTTGATCCGTGTCCCGCCGCGCCGTCCGGCGGCGGGCGGGACGTGACCTAGATCACCGAGCCGGAGGACTGCGAGGCGCTCCCCGAGCTGTCCGGCGTCGTCGGGCCGCTCGCGGTGTTCGTCGTGGCGGGGCTCGTGGCCGTCGGGCTGGTCGGCGGCGGTGAGGTGGGCGAGCTGGACGTCGGCGGGGTCGAGGTCGGTGTGCCCGTGGGTGTCGTCCTCGTCGGCGTCGGTGAACCCGGCCTGGTCGTCCGGGACTTGGACGGCGTCGGCGTAGTGCCTCCGCCGCCCGTGCCCTTGGTGTGGCTCGGGTCGGCCGAAGGCGAGGTGGCCGGCTGGGACGGCGTCGGGTCGTCCGTCGTGCCGTAGGTGCCGTCGGGGCCCGGGTTCGTGGGGCTGCCGGTGGGCCGGTGGGATCCGGTGCCCGCGGGCGGGGTCTGGTTCGGGTCGGCGCCCAGGGTGCCGTCGTCCGTGCCCTGGCTCGCCGAGGGGTTGACGTCGACCTTGCCGGCCGGGTTCTTGTCGGCGTTCTCGTTGGACGTCATGCCCAGCGTGACGACCGTACCCAGCACGGCGGCGAGCAGCGCCCCGGAGCCGACCGCGACGAGGTTGCGGCGGGCCAGCTGCAGGAAGCCCCCGCCCCGTCCCGTGGCGGCCGGGAGCCGGGTCGTGACCAGGGGGTCGCCGAGGGGCACGTACGGCGGCGGCGCCGACTCCTCGTGCCGTACCTCCGGCAGCTCCTCCCCCGCGGTCACGGCGATCCCGGGTACGTCGCCCGCGCGGTCGGCGACCAGTGCGAGCGCCCGGCGCCCGGCGGTCGTGCCCCGCTTGTCGGCGAGCGCCCCGCGCAGCCCGATGGACGCCTCCAACTCGGCGCGCGCCCGGTCGAGCTGGCCGAAGCACAGCGCGAGGACACCCAACTCATGGTGGAAGTAAGCCTGTTCGGACACCTCACCGGCCAGCCGGGAGGCCTCCGCGCCGGAGCGCAGGGCCCGTTCCCAGGCGTTCCAGTGCAGCCCGGCGGCGAACGCGGGCGCGGCCGTACGGGCGAGCCGTACCGCGCAGCTCTCCTCCCCCTCGGCGGACGGAGCCGGGAGCGGGACGATCGCGGCGAGCGCGGCCAGGACCGCGTCCGCCTCCGCGCACACCCGCTCGGGAGTGACCGACGGATGCCCGGCCCACCAGGCGTAGTGCTCGGCGGCGGCCAGCGCCTGGACCGGGGCGTCGTCGGCGTACCCGGCGGCCTCCAGCTGGGTCTGCACACCGGCCGCGAGCCGGAAGCGGCCGCCGACCGGCGAGACCAGTCCGCAGGCGGCCAGCTCACCGAGGGCGGCGTCGGCGTGGGTGTCGCCGATCAGCGCCGGCAGATGCGCCTGGTGCGGCACCTCGCCGCCGAGGGCGACGGCGAAGCGCAGGGCGGCGCGCGCGGAGGCACTGAGCCGGGAGGCGAGCAGCGGGGCGGGCGCGGCGGCCTCGCCGAGGGACGGCAAGGGCACCTCGTCCGCCGTCTCCAGCGACAACTCGGCCGGTTCGCGTACGTCCTCGAAGACGCCGTACTCGTCCACGGCTCCCGTGCTGGCCCGCAGTTCGTCGCGCTGCCGGAGCAGGGCGCCGGCCTGGACGAACCGCAGCGGCAGTCCCTCGGACTCGAACCACAGGTCGCCGGCCCAGTTGGCCTCCTCCTCGGTGAGGACGCGGCCGACGGTCCGCTCCAGGATCTCCACGCCGGCGGCGCGGTCGAGACCGCCGAGGAAGACCTCCTCGACCTCGGAGGTGTCGGAGGGCGCGGGCACGTCGGGAGTGGCGCCGATCAGGAACGCGCACTCGGGGGTGGCGTCGAGGAACTCGTCGAGGGCGGCGCCGCCGAACTCGATGTCGTCCAGGACGACGACCGCGCCGATCTCGCGCACCAGGGCGCGCAGTTCGTCCGGATCGGGACGGTGGCGCGGGGCGTCGTACACGGCATGGCAGAGGTCGTACAGGAGGTCGCTCGCCGTGCGGTGGAAGCCGTTCAGGCGCACCACGCCGTCGGGGGCGAGGTCCAGGCAGTCCTCGGCGACCAGGTCCAGCAGGGAGGTACGTCCGGAGCCGCCGGGCCCGGTGAGCCGTACGGAACGGCCGCGGGCCAGCAGCCGGACCAGGCGCTCGCGCTCGTCCTGGCGTTCCAGCAGGGAGCGTGCCGGCTGGGCGGGGCCGGGCGGCACGGGGGGCCGGGCGGCACGCTCGGCCTCGGCGCGCTCGGCGGCGGTGCGCTTGCGGGGCCGCTCCGGCCGCTCGACCGGCGGGCAGGGTTCTATCTCGCTGCCGTCGACGGGGTTCACGGTCAGCAACAGGTCGCCGGCCACGACGTGCGCCGTACGCGCGAGCGCGGGCGAGCTGTGACCGAAGTCGGAGGTGAGGGACTCCCGGGGTGGACGGCGGCTCGCCGCCTGACCGTGCTCCTCGGGTCCCCGGTTGATCGGGTCCATGGGATCCATGGGTTCCATGGGTTCAAACCCCCCAAAAGCGTCGTGTGCCCGGATTCCGGCCCCTCCCGGCCTCGTCGCACACCGCGCTGTCGCTTCTGGTCCGGGCCCGCTCGGTCGAGGGTTGCGAGGCGGCGGGCGACCGAACCCTAAACCTTCGCTCAGTATCTCCGACAGGGCGGGGTGCCGTGCGGTCCGAGACATCACAGTCCGGTGAGGATTGCCCCGTCGGGCGCTTCGACGGCTGCGCCCGTCTCTCGCCGGCCGCAGGAGTCCCGCCCGGCTCACACCCGTACGTGCCTCACACGCGCACGAACCTCACACGCGTGGCAGCGACTCCACCCCGATGCCGCCCTCGATGGCGAGGATGCGGTGCAGCCGGGTGGCCACCAGCAGGCGCTGCATCTGCGGCGGTACGCCGCGCAGCACCAGACGGCGGCCGCGGCGGCCGGCCCGCCGGTGGGCCCCCATGATCACCCCGAGTCCGGTGGCGTCCCAGGAGTCCAGTTCGGACAGGTCGAGGACGAGGTCGCCGACGCCGTCGTCGACAGCCGAGTGCAGGGCCGTACGGGCGTCCGCCGCGCTGCGGACGTCGAGGCGGCCCCCGACGACCAGCTCGGCATGGTCGCCCCTGATATGCATATGCGCTCCCCGTTGAGTGCGGTTGGCGTACTCCGTGACGTTGCAACGTCTGACTGTGCGAGTGGTGGTGCGGTTGCTGCTTGTAAGCGAACCGATACCGAATTCACCCCGGGGAGTGATACTCCCGGGGGTGAGATCCGGCGAATGTCCGTACAGATGGTGCTCAGTACTTGTAGAAGCCCTGCCCGCTCTTGCGGCCGATGTCACCGGCGTCCACCATCCGGCGCATCAGCTCCGGCGGGGCGAACTTCTCGTCCTGGGACTCGGTGTAGATGTTGCCGGTGGCGTGCAGCAGGATGTCCACGCCGGTGAGGTCGGCCGTGGCGAGCGGGCCCATGGCGTGGCCGAAGCCCAGCTTGCAGGCGAGGTCGATGTCCTCGGCGGTGGCGACGCCGGACTCGTAGAGCTTGGTCGCCTCCACCACGAGGGCGGAGATGAGCCGGGTCGTCACGAAACCCGCGACGTCCCGGTTGACGACGATGCAGGTCTTGCCGACGGACTCGGCGAACTCCCGTGCGGTGGCGAGGGTTTCGTCGCTGGTCTTGTAGCCGCGGACCAGCTCGACGAGCTGCATCATCGGCACCGGCGAGAAGAAGTGGACGCCGACGACCCGCTCGGGGCGCTCGGTGGCCGCCGCGATCTTGGTGATCGGGATGGCGGAGGTGTTGGAGGCCAGCACGGCGTCCTCGCGCACGAGCTTGTCGAGCGCGCGGAAGATCTCGTGCTTGACCTCCAGCTTCTCGAAGACGGCCTCGACCACGATGTCGGCGTCGGCGGCGGCGTCCAGGTCGGTGGTCGGGGTGATGCGGGCCAGGGAGGCTTCGGCGGCCTGCGCCTCCATCTTCCCCTTGCTCACGAACTTGTCGTACGAGGCCTTGATGCCGTCGGTGCCACGCTTCAGTGCCTCGTCGGTGACGTCCCGCAGAACGACGTCCCAGCCCGCCTGCGCGGCGACCTGAGCGATCCCGGACCCCATGAGACCGGCCCCGATGACGGCGAGCTTCCGTGCCACTCCGACTCCCTTGAACGCGCTCCAAGTCTGCTTCTCCGGCGGACCATAGCGCTACGGCGGCGCTGAGTGAGCGGTTAGTAACGCGTGTCACGGTCTCAGACGGTGAGACACCCGTCACGTTCCGGTCGGCCCACTCGGCGATGCTCCCACCGGGTCGTCCGGCGGGATTCCGGGCGCTGTTGCCGATGTGCCAATCCCTTGCGCCCCGGCGCCGGTTGGCGCTTCGGAAAGGGCGCTCAGGCCGCTTCCCGCACGGCGTAGTTCAGAACCCGTTCGCTCAACAGGTCCTCGATGTCGTCGAGGAGGGTGAGCACCTCTCGGGACACTTCGCGTGGTTCGCGACCCTTGACCATTTCGCGGCCGATGACCGCGATGACCGTGCCGTGGATCCAGCCGATCTGACCTGCCATCAGGTGCGGGAGTTCGTCGTCGGCGGGTGCGCCGGTCTCCTCGCGGAGGACCTCTTCCAGGTTGGCCTGGACCTCCTGGGCGAGGGCCCAGAGGCGGGAGCGCAGGGCGGGGGCCTCCTCGATGACCTTCATGAAGGCGGCGTAGCCGGAGAGCAGGCCGACCCGCGGGGAGACGGCCTCGACCTCCTCGCGCAGCTCGCGCAGGACGGCGGCGGCGGCCGACTCGCCCTCGGGGCGGCCGCGGACCCAGCGGGCCAGCCGGTCGACCATGCCGGCGGAGCGGTCGAAGAAGAGGTCCTCCTTGGTGGGGAAGTAGTTGTAGACGGTGTTGACGGAGACGTTGGCCGCCTCGGCGATCTCCGCGACCGTGACCGCGTCGAAGCCGCGCTCGACGAACAGACCCGTGGCGACATCCGAGATGTACTGCCTGGTCTGCCGCTTCTTCCGCTCCCTGAGCCCCTCTGCCATGCCCGCATCCTAACTTCGCTGGGGCCCATGAAAACTTGGCGATGCTAGAAACTTAGGTCTGATGAAAACTTGGAGTCGTTGCAAATTTTCAGGAACTCTGTTTTTCTGGTCGCATGGCAGCAGTCATCAGCGCGGCGGGACTCGCCCGCACCTTCCAGACCAAGGCCGGCCCCGTGGCGGCCGTACGCGGCATCGACCTCGCCGTCCGCGAGGGCGAGATCCTCGGCTTCCTCGGGCCCAACGGCGCCGGAAAGACGACCACCCTGCGGATGCTCACCACCCTGCTGAAACCGACCGGCGGGGCCGCCACCGTCGCCGGGCACGACCTGGCGACCGACCCGGCCGGGGTGCGCGCGGCGAGCGGGTACGTCGCCCAGTCCGGCGGGGTCGACCCGCAGATCACCGTGCGGGAGGAACTGGTCACCCAGGGGCGGATGTACCGCCTGCCGAAGACCGAGGCCGTCGCACGGGCCGAGGAGCTGGCCCGCGAGCTCGGCCTCGCCGGCCTCCTCGACCGCAGGACCGCCGCGCTCTCCGGCGGCCAGCGTCGGCGTCTGGACATCGCGATGGCACTCACCCACCGCCCGAAGGTGCTGTTCCTGGACGAACCGACGACGGGCCTGGACCCGGGCAGCCGCGCCGACCTGTGGGACCTGGTCCGCCGACTGCGCGACGAGCACGGCACGACCGTCTTCCTGACCACCCACTACCTGGACGAGGCCGACGCCCTCGCCGACCGCCTGGTGATCGTCGACCGGGGAACGGTCGCCGCCGAGGGCACGCCGAGCGCGCTGAAGCTCCGGTACGGCGGCTCGATCGACGCCACCCTCCAGGACACCTTCCTCGCCGTCACCGGCCGCGGGCCCGCCCCGGCCGACACCGCCTCCGTAGCCGTATAGGGATCCAGCATGCTCCTGAACGACACCGCCCTCGTCTACGGGCGTTATCTGCGCCAGTCCCTTCGCTCCCGGTTCGCCCTGCTCTTCGGCGTGCTCACGCCGCTGCTCTACCTCCTCTTCTTCGGCCCGCTGCTCACCGGTCTGCCGCTGGGCGGCGGGGGCACCTCCTGGCAGGTGCTCGTGCCGGGGCTGCTGCTCCAACTCGGCCTGTTCGGGGCCCTGTTCGCCGGTTTCACGATCATCGTGGAGAAGGGGCAGGGGGTGGTGGAGCGGATGCGGGTGACCCCGGTCAGCCGGCTCGCCCTGCTGCTCGGCAGGGTGCTGCGCGACGCCACGGTCTTCGTCTTCCAGGCGGTGCTTCTGGTGCTGGCCGCGCTGGCGATGGGCCTGCGCGCGCCCTTCGCGGGCATCCTGATCGGCTTCGCCTTCGTGGCGGTGCTCACCCTCGCCCTGGCCGCGCTGTCGTACGCGCTCGGCATGAAGGTCCGCACCCCGCAGGAGTTCGGCCCGCTGATCAACATGGTGTCGATGCCGTCGATGCTGCTGTCCGGCCTGATGCTCCCGATGTCCCTCGCGCCCGCCTGGCTGAACGTGCTGTCGCACTTCGTGCCGTTCCGCTACCTGGTGGACGCGGTGCGCGACGCCTACGTCGGGCACTACGCGAGTGCGCACATGGTCTACGGCGTCCTCGTCGCCGTCGGCTTCGCCGCGCTCGCCGTGACGGTGGGCACACGAGTGTTCCGGACGGCCGGGGCATAACTACGCTGGCCACATGGTCAATCTGACGCGCATCTACACCAGGACCGGCGACAAGGGCACCACCGCGCTCGGTGACATGAGCCGGGTCGCCAAGACGGACCTCCGGATCTCCGCGTACGCGGACGCCAACGAGGCCAACGCGGTGATCGGCACCGCCATCGCGCTGGGCGGCCTGGACGCGGAGGTCGTCAAGGTCCTCACCCGCGTGCAGAACGACCTGTTCGACGTGGGTGCGGACCTGTCGACGCCGGTGGTGGACAACCCCGAGTTCCCGCCGCTGCGGGTCGAGCAGTTCTACATCGACCGGCTGGAGGCGGACTGCGACCGGTTCAACGCCGAGCTGGAGAAACTGCGCTCCTTCATCCTGCCCGGCGGCACGCCCGGCGCGGCCCTGCTGCACCAGGCGTGCACCGTCGTACGCCGGGCCGAGCGGTCCACCTGGGCGGCCCTGGAGGTGCACGGCGAGGCCATGAACCCGCTCACCGCGACCTACCTCAACCGCCTGTCCGACCTGCTGTTCATCCTGGCCCGCACCGCCAACAAGGACACGGGCGACGTCCTCTGGGTACCGGGCGGGGAACGCCACTGAACCCCCGACAGCCGGGGGCCCGGAGGACGCCCCCCGGAAGACACAGCACCCCGGCCCGCACCCCCCCAACGACACGAGCGACGTCCTCCGGGTACCGGGCGGAGAACGCTGTCTCAGTTGCCGTCGCGGGCCGCGTCCCGGTCGGCGGCGGCCGCCGCGGACTCGGCCGCGTCCGCCTTCTTCTGCATCTCGGCGTAGCCCGAGGGCGTGCCGGAGGCGGACGGCGTCTTCGGGGACGCCCCGTCGTGGTGCGCGCAGCCCGCGGTGAGCGCCACGAGCAGCGCCACCACCGGCAACGCCGCCCGGCGTGCCCGCATCAGCTCGCCGCCTTCCCGCCGCCGCTCGCCCGGCACCAGGACTTCACGTCGTTCAGGTCCTTCTGCCGCTGCTGCAGGTTCGTGACCAGCGACTTGCGGAAGTCCAGCCGGTCCTGGAGGAAGGTGGCGACCTGGGTGTGGCCCGCCTTCTTCGCGTTGTCCACGCGCTGCTGCAGGCGGGCGACCGAGCCACGGGTGCCGGGCCCGGCGTCCAGCCGCTTCAGGGCCCGCTCGATCCGGCGGTCGATCCTGGGCACCCGCTTGCACAGCGCCTTCGCGCCGTCGCCGGTGGGGCCGGGCGCGGGGGTGCTGCTGGGTGTGCTGCTGGGCGTGCTGCTGTCGGCCGAGGCCACTCCGGCGGTGCCCGCCAGTACGGCCGCCACCGCGCACCCG
Organism: Streptomyces barringtoniae; assembly: GCF_020819595.1. Lineage (GTDB taxonomy): Bacteria > Actinomycetota > Actinomycetes > Streptomycetales > Streptomycetaceae > Streptomyces > Streptomyces barringtoniae. The sequence goes on along the minus strand of NZ_JAJHNP010000018.1, from coordinate 134,517 downwards.
GCGAGCAGGGTGCGCGTACGTCGACGTGCGTTCATCTGTCTCTCCGTTCGTTCTCCGGACGGGCCGGTCGTCCGTCCACGCAACGGAGGCTAGGAAGGGTCTTTGGGGAAACTCTGTGACCGGTTTGCCCCGACTGTATCGATCAGCCAGTCCCGGCGGCCGGGCAGGACCGGGCCGCCCGACGGCAGCCGCACCTCGAAGCGCGCCCCGGCTCCGTCCGGCCCCTCGCCCACGGTGACGCTCCCCCGGTGCAGTGCCGCCTGCTGGGCGACCAGGGTGAGGCCGAGCCCGGAGCCCGCGCTGTCCGGGCCCCGCTGGAACCGCTCGAAGATCCGGGCGCGGGCGCCGGGCGGTACGCCGGGCCCGCGGTCGTCCACGGTGATGCGGACGTGACCGGCAGCGCCGCACACGCCGACCCGCACCCGTGCCCGGCCCCGGGTGTCCCGGCCGTGGGCGAGGGCGTTGCCGAGCAGGTTGTCGAGCAGCAGCCTGAGGCCCGGTTCCCAGCCGTGCACGGTGAGCCCGGGCGCCGCGTCCAGGGCGATGTCGGCGTCCGGGGCACGGCGGCGGGCCTCGGCCACGGCCGCGTCGGCGACGTCGGACAGGTCGACGTCCCCGAACGCCTCCGCCTCCACCAGGTCCCCGCGCCCCAGCTCGCGCAGCATCACCAGCAGGCCCAGCAGCCGGGCGTGTTCGCGCCGCAGGTCGGCGAGCACCTCGGTGCGGTCGGGGTCCGGCAGGCCGGGGTGGTCGGTGAGGATGTCGAGGTTGGTGCCCATGCTCATGAGCGGCGTGCGCAGTTCGTGCGCGGCGGCGGCGGAGAAGGACCGGGCGGTGTCGAGGGCCTCGCCGGTGCGGGCGGCCTGCTCGTCGTAGCGGGCGAGCACGGTCCGTACCGTGGCGGCCAGCTCGTCCACCTCGCGCACCCCGGTCCGCTCCTCGGGGAGCCGGGCCGTGCTGGTGCGCGGGTCGAGGCCGGCGGTGCGGCGGGTGAGGCGGCGCAGCGGCGTGCTCGCACCGGTCGCCAGGCCCCAGGCGAGCAGCCCGGACAGAGGGGCGGCGAGTACGGCGGTGAGGAGCACCCGGCGCCGGACCAGTTGGAGTTGGGTGCGGTCGGCGGTGTCGGGCGAGAAGACCCACAGTGTGCCGGCGACGGCGGGGCTCTTCAGGGGCCGGGCCAGGGCGCGCCAACTGCGCCCGCCGTCGCGGACGGTGACGAAGCCGGAGGACTGCTCGGGCAGGGCCACGGCGGGGCCGGGCTGGGGTCCGCCGCTGAAGTCCGCGCCGGGTCCGACGACGCGTACGCCGACGTCGAGCGCGGCGCTGAACAATTGCCGTTCCCGGGTGTCCGCCGCCTTGGGCCGGCCGTTCGCCGTGGCCCGCAGCAGTGCCCTGGCCTGCGGGGCGACGGCCACCGCGCGCTGGCGCAGATGCTGGTCCTCGGTGCGGTGCAGATCGCGGGCGACCAGGTGCAGCAGCAGCCAGCCGCAGGCCAGTACCAGCAGGGGGACGGTGCAGCCGACGGCGAGGCCGATGCGGGTGGAGAGTCTCACGGCGCGTCCCGCGCTTCCCTGAGCACGAAGCCGACGCCCCGCACCGTGTGGATCAGCCTGCCGCCCCCGTCCGCCTCCAGTTTGCGCCGCAGATAGCTGACGAAGGTGTCGACGGCGTCGGTGCGCACGTCGAAGTCGTAGCCCCAGACCCTCTCCAGGAGCTGGTCGCGGGTGAGGACCAGTCCGGCGTTGCGGGCGAGTACCTCCAGCAGCTCGAACTCGCGCCGGGTGAGGTCGAGTGGCCTGCCGTCCCGCTCGGCGGTGCGGGCGGCCGGGTCGATCACCAGGCCCGCGACCCGCAGCCGGGCCCGGCCCGTCGGCGGGCGGCGGCGCAGCAGGGCACGCAGCCGCAGCACCAGTTCCTGCAGGGCGAACGGCTTGACCAGGTAGTCGTCGCCGCCCGCCTGCAGCCCGGCGATCCGGTCGGCGGTCTCGTCCAGCGCGGAGAGCATCAGGACGGGCAGGTCCCGGCCCTCGTCGCGCAGCCGGGTGCACACCTCGATGCCGCTCATGCCGGGCATCGACACGTCCAGCACCAGCACGTCGGGCGCCGCCTCCCCGATCGCCGCCAGTGCCTCCGGCCCGTCGGCGGCGGTCCGCACCGCGAACCCGCTCAGTCTCAGGCCACGCTCCAAAGAGCGCCGGATCGCCGCGTCGTCGTCGACGACCAGCACCGCACCGGAGCCCGCCGTGTCCGTCATGCGCCCCTCCTCGTCGCCGGTCAGCGTACGACCCCGCACCGGGCGCGCGGCAGTGTGGTGGGCGGGGGCCGGCTCCGCCGGGTCAGGGGCGGCGCCGGGCTGCGCAGCCTGGTCCAAGCGGCCGTACTGGCACAGGAGTTGGGGATAGAGGGGCAATCGCTGGGAAATTGGTCCAGACCTATTGACCCGTGGTCCAGACCTTTCTACTCTCGCAGCACCGTGGGCGTGAAGGCTCAGTCATGCCCCTGAACCCCCAATCCCACAACCCCACAACGAGGAGGCGCAGCATGCGCTTCAGACACAGAGCCGCGGCAGGGTTCGCGACCCTGTTGCTCCCCCTGGCCGGACTCGTCGGTCTCGCGGGCCCCGCCCAGGCCGCGACCAACGCGACGGCGAGCTTCACCAAGACCAGCGACTGGGGAACCGGCTTCGGCGGCCAGTGGACCATCAAGAACACCGGCACCACCAGCATCAGTTCCTGGACCGTCGAGTGGGACTTCCCCTCGGGGACGTCCGTCACCTCCGCCTGGGACGCGGACGTCACCAGCTCCGGCACCCACTGGACCGCCAAGAACAAGTCCTACGACGGCACCATCGCCCCCGGTGCCTCGGTCTCCTTCGGCTTCAACGGCGCGGGCCCCGGCTCCCCGTCCAACTGCAGGCTGAACGGCGACAGCTGCGACGGTACGACGGTCCCCGGTGACGCGGCGCCCTCCGCGCCCGGCACCCCGACCGCCTCGAACGTCACCGACACCTCGGTCAACCTCTCCTGGGGCGCGGCCACCGACGACAAGGGCGTGAAGAACTACGACGTCCTGCGCGACGGCAAGGTCGTCGGCACGGTGACGACGACCTCGTACACCGACAGCGGTCTGAGCGCCGGCACCGACTACTCCTACACCGTGCAGGCCCGTGACACCGCCGACCAGACCGGACCGGTCAGCGGCGCGGTCAAGGTGCACACCACCGGCGGCACCACCACTCCCCCGACCACCGGCGACAAGGTCAAGCTCGGCTACTTCACCGAGTGGGGCATCTACGGCCGCAACTACAACGTCAAGAACCTGGTGACGTCCGGCTCCGCGTCGAAGATCACGCACATCAACTACGCCTTCGGCAACGTGACCAACGGCCAGTGCGCGATCGGTGACTCCTACGCCGACTACGACAAGGCGTTCACCGCCGACCAGTCGGTCAGCGGCGTCGCCGACACCTGGGACCAGCCGCTGCGCGGCAACTTCAACCAGCTGCGCGAGCTGAAGGCCAAGTACCCGAACATCAAGGTGCTGTGGTCCTTCGGCGGCTGGACCTGGTCCGGCGGTTTCGCCCAGGCGGCGGCCAACCCGACCGCCTTCGCCAACTCCTGCTACAACCTGGTGAAGGACTCCCGCTGGGCCGACGTCTTCGACGGCATCGACATCGACTGGGAGTACCCGAACGCCTGCGGGCTGTCCTGCGACACCAGCGGGGCCGCGGCCTTCAAGAACGTCATGGCCGCGCTGCGCGCCAAGTTCGGCTCCAGCGCCCTGGTCACCGCGGCCGTCACCGCGGACGGCTCCTCCGGCGGCAAGATCGAGGCCGCCGACTACGCGGGCGCCTCGAGTTACGTCAACTGGTACAACGTGATGTCGTACGACTTCTTCGGTGCCTGGGACGCGCAGGGCCCGACCGCCCCGCACTCCCCGCTCACCTCGTACAACGGTATCCCGAAGGCCGGGTTCGACACGGCCGACGCGATCGCCAAGTACAAGTCCGTCGGCGTCCCCGCGTCCAAGCTGCTCATCGGCATCGGCCTCTACGGCCGCGGCTGGACCGGCGTCACCCAGGACGCCCCGGGCGGCACGGCCACGGGACCCGCGGCCGGCACCTACGAGCAGGGCATCGAGGACTACAAGGTGCTCAAGACGTCCTGCCCGGTAACCGGCACCGTCGCGGGCACGGCGTACGCCCACTGCGGCAGCAACTGGTGGTCGTACGACACCCCGTCCACCATCGCCGGGAAGATGAGCTGGGCCAAGTCCCAGGGTCTTGGCGGTGCGTTCTTCTGGGAGTTCAGCGGCGACACCAGCAACGGTGAGCTGGTGAACGCCATCAGCAGCAACCTGTAGTACCCGTAAGTGTCCTAAGCGACGTTGACGCGCTGACCGGGCGGGGCTGCTTCCAGCCACGCGAGGAATCCGGTCAGCGCGTCTTCGCTCATGGCGAGTTCGAGGCGCGTGCCCCGGTGGGTACAGGCGAGGACCACCGCGTCGGAGAGCAGCGCCAGTTCCTCCTCGCCCTCGGGCAGCCGGCGGCCGGCCACCTCGATCTGCGCGCGCTCCAGGGTGCGGCGGGGGCGGAAGGCGTAGGAGAAGACGCGGTACCACTCGATGCGGTCGCCGTTGTAGCGGGCGACGCCGTAGGACCAGCCCTTGCCGTTGGCGTCGGGTTTCTCGGTCACGGCCCAGCGCAGGGAACAGTCGAAGGTGCCGCCGGAGCGCTGGATGAGCCTGCGCCGCAGCCCGAACAGGAACAGTCCCATCACCACGAGCGCGACCACGATCCCGCACACAGTCAGAGCGAGGACCATCGGCACCGACCTCCTCGTCTCCTAGGAACTGCTTCTGTTACTGAGTAATGAAACGGAAAAAACACCCACATCTGCCTCAGCCGCGACCGGCACCGGATTGCTCCGGGCCGGCCGCGGCTGAGTGACGTCATACCGCGCGCTGGACTCAGCGCGCCGCCGCCGCGCGGAGGCGGACGTCTGCGCGGCGCTCGGCGGCGGCGTCGCCCTCCGCCTTCGCGCGCTCCAGCTCCCGCTCCGTGCGCTGGACATCGATCTCGTCCGACAGCTCGGCGATCTCGGCCAGCAGGGACAGCTTGTTGTCCGCGAACGAGATGAAACCGCCGTGCACCGCGGCGACGACCGTTCCATCGTCACTCGTACGGATGGTCACCGGGCCCGACTCCAGCACACCGAGCAGCGGCTGGTGACCGGGCATGACGCCGATGTCGCCGGACGTGGTGCGCGCGACGACCAGGGTGGCCTCGCCGGACCAGACCTGGCGGTCGGCGGCGACCAGCTCGACGTGCAGCTCAGCAGCCAAGGGTGGCTCCTCGGGTCACCACCCGGCAGGGGCGCCGGGTGTTGGGGTCAATTCTAGTGGGCGTGAGAGAGGGGGCGGGACGCACCCCGCCCCCTCCGTCGGAGCACGAGGCTCAGGAGACGCCCAGCTCCTTGGCGTTGGCCTTGAGGTCCTCCAGGCCACCGCACATGAAGAACGCCTGCTCCGGGAAGTGGTCGTACTCACCGTCGATGATCGCGTTGAACGCGGCGATCGACTCGTCCAGCGGAACGTCCGACCCGTCGACGCCGGTGAACTGCTTGGCGACGTGGGTGTTCTGGGACAGGAAGCGCTCCACGCGACGGGCACGGTGGACGACGAGCTTGTCCTCCTCGCCGAGCTCGTCGATACCGAGGATCGCGATGATGTCCTGGAGGTCCTTGTACTTCTGCAGGACCGTCTTCACGCGCATGGCGGCGTTGTAGTGGTCCGCGGAGATGTAACGCGGGTCCAGGATCCGGGACGTGGAGTCCAGCGGGTCCACGGCCGGGTAGATGCCCTTCTCGGAGATCGGACGGGACAGAACCGTCGTCGCGTCGAGGTGGGCGAAGGTGGTGGCCGGGGCCGGGTCGGTCAGGTCGTCCGCGGGGACGTAGATCGCCTGCATCGAGGTGATCGAGTGACCGCGGGTCGAGGTGATGCGCTCCTGGAGGAGACCCATCTCGTCGGCCAGGTTCGGCTGGTAACCCACCGCGGACGGCATACGGCCGAGCAGCGTGGAGACCTCGGAACCGGCCTGCGTGAAGCGGAAGATGTTGTCGATGAAGAACAGCACGTCCTGCTTCTGGACGTCACGGAAGTACTCGGCCATGGTCAGGCCGGCCAGCGCGACGCGCAGACGGGTGCCCGGGGGCTCGTCCATCTGACCGAAGACAAGGGCGGTCTTGTCGATGACGCCCGAGTCGGACATCTCCTCGATCAGGTCGTTGCCCTCACGGGTGCGCTCACCGACACCGGCGAACACGGAGACACCGTCGTGGTTGTTGGCGACGCGGTAGATCATCTCCTGGATGAGCACCGTCTTGCCGACGCCGGCGCCGCCGAACAGACCGATCTTGCCGCCCTTGACGTACGGGGTGAGCAGGTCGATGACCTTGACGCCCGTCTCGAACATCTCGGTCTTGGACTCGAGCTCGTCGAAGTTCGGGGCCTTGCGGTGGATCGGCCAGCGCTCGCCGTCGTAGGACTCGTCGACGTTCAGCACCTCACCGAGGGTGTTGAACACCTTGCCCTTGGTGAAGTCGCCGACGGGGACGGAGATGGCCGCGCCCGTGTCGGTCACCGGGGCCTGGCGGACCAGACCGTCGGTGGGCTGCATGGAGATGGTGCGGACCAGGCCGTCACCCAGGTGCTGGGCGACCTCCAGGGTCAGCGTCTTCTTCTCGCCCGCGTTCGCCGGGTCGGAGACCTCGACGTGAAGGGCGTTGTAGATGTCCGGCATCGCGTCGACGGGGAACTCCACGTCGACGACCGGGCCGATGACCCGGGCGACGCGGCCCGTAGCCGTCGCGGTCTCAACAGTGGTGGTCATTTATCGGTCACTCCCCGCGGTCGCGTCGGCCAGGGCGCTCGCGCCACCGACGATCTCGCTGATTTCCTGGGTGATTTCGGCCTGGCGGGCCGCGTTGGCAAGCCGGGAGAGCGTCTCGATGAGCTCACCGGCGTTGTCGGTGGCCGACTTCATCGCGCGCCGCGTGGCGGCGTGCTTCGAAGCGGCCGACTGGAGCAGCGCGTTGTAGATACGGCTCTCCACGTAGCGCGGCAGCAGGGCGTCGAGGACGTCCTCCGCCGAGGGCTCGAAGTCGTACAGCGGGAGGATCTCCCCCTTGGGGTGAGCCTCCTCGGCAACCTCTTCGAGGCGCAGCGGAAGCAGCCGGGCGTCCAGCGCCGTCTGCGTCATCATCGAGACGAACTCGGTGAAGACGATGTGGAGTTCGTCCACACCACCCTCGGCCGTGTCCTTCTCGATGGCCTCGATCAGGGGCGCCGCGACCTTCTTGGCGTCCGCGTACGTCGGCTCGTCCGTGAAGCCCGTCCACGACTCCGAGACCTTGCGCTCACGGAAGTTGTAGTGGGCGACACCGCGCCGGCCGACGATGTACGTGTCGACCTGCTTGCCCTCGCGCTCCAGGCGCGCGGTCAGCTGCTCCGCCGTCTTGATGGCGTTGGAGTTGAAGGCGCCGGCCAGGCCGCGGTCGCTCGTGAGGAGCAGGACCGCGGCACGGGTCGGGTTCTCCGCCTCCGTGGTGAGCGGGTGCTTGGTGTTCGAGCCGGTGCCGACCGCCGTGACCGCGCGCGTCAGCTCGGTCGCGTACGGCGTGGAGGCCGCCACCTTGCGCTGCGCCTTGACGACACGCGAGGCGGCGATCATCTCCATCGCCTTGGTGATCTTCTTGGTCGCGCTGACGGATCGGATGCGACGCTTGTAGACCCGGAGCTGGGCTCCCATGAGTCAGGTCCCTTCCTTACGTCACTTGGCGGCAGCGGCAGGGGTGTCCTCGCCGAGCAGCTTGCCGTCGCTCGTCTCGAACTGCTTCTTGAACTCCGCCACCGCGTCGTCGATCGCCTGGATCGTGTCGTCCGACATCTTCGCGCCCTCCTTGATGGAGGTCATCAGGCCCTGGTGCTTCCGGTGCAGGAAGTCGATCAGTTCCTTCTCGAAGCGGCGGATGTCGCCGACCGGCACGTCGTCCATACGGCCGTTGGTGCCGGCCCAGACGGAGACGACCTGGTCCTCGGTGGCCATCGGCTGGTACTGGTCCTGCTTCAGCAGCTCGACCATGCGCGAACCGCGCTCCAGCTGGGCCTTCGAGGCCGCGTCCAGGTCGGAACCGAAGGCGGCGAAGGCCTCCAGCTCACGGAACTGGGCGAGGTCCACGCGCAGACGGCCGGAGACCTGGCGCATCGCCTTGTGCTGGGCGGAACCACCGACTCGGGAGACGGAGATACCGACGTTCAGCGCGGGACGCTGACCGGCGTTGAACAGGTCCGACTCCAGGAAGCACTGGCCGTCGGTGATGGAGATGACGTTGGTCGGGATGAACGCCGAGACGTCGTTGGCCTTGGTCTCGACGATCGGCAGACCGGTCATCGAACCGGCACCCATGTCGTCGGAGAGCTTGGCGCAGCGCTCCAGCAGCCGGGAGTGCAGGTAGAAGACGTCACCCGGGTAGGCCTCACGGCCCGGCGGGCGGCGCAGCAGCAGGGACACGGCGCGGTAGGCGTCGGCCTGCTTCGAGAGGTCGTCGAAGATGATGAGGACGTGCTTGCCCTCGTACATCCACTGCTGGCCGATGGCCGAACCGGTGTACGGCGCCAGGTACTTGAAGCCGGCCGGGTCGGACGCCGGGGCGGCGACGATGGTCGTGTACTCCAGGGCGCCGTTCTCCTCCAGCGCGCGGCGCACGCCGGCGATGGTGGAGCCCTTCTGGCCGATGGCGACGTAGATGCAGCGGACCTGCTTCTTGGGGTCGCCCGAGCGCCAGTTGTCGCGCTGGTTGATGATCGTGTCGACGGCCAGGGCGGTCTTGCCGGTCTGGCGGTCACCGATGATCAGCTGACGCTGACCACGGCCGATCGGGGTCATCGCGTCGACGGCCTTGTAGCCGGTCTCCATCGGCTCGTGCACCGACTTGCGCTGCATGACCGTGGGGGCCTGCAGCTCGAGGGCGCGGCGGCCGGACGTCTCGATCTCGCCGAGGCCGTCGATCGGGTTGCCGAGCGGGTCGACAACGCGGCCGAGGTAGCCCTCGCCGACCGCGACGGAGAGGACCTCGCCGGTGCGGGTGACCGGCTGACCCTCCTCGATGCCGCTGAACTCACCGAGGACGATGGCACCGATCTCGCGCTCCTCGAGGTTGAGGGCGAGGCCGAGGGTGCCGTCCTCGAACTTCAGCAGTTCGTTGGCCATGGCCGAGGGAAGACCCTCGATCTTCGCGATGCCGTCGCCGGCAAGGGTGACCGTACCGACCTCCTCGCGCGAGGCCGCGTCCGGCTTGTACGACTGGACGAAGTTCTCCAGCGCGTCCCGGATCTCCTCCGGCCGGATCGTGAGCTCCGCCATCTGGGTTCCCTGCTCTCCTTGTTGGGCCCGAAGTTTCACTTGGGGGGTCTGGGGGCGACCCCCAGGAATCCTCTGCACGGCCCAACCAGGGCCGTAAGTACGTACTGCTTTTCCCGAAATATCGAGTTGTCTCGAAATATCGAGTTGCTGCTAGCTCGCCATGCGGCGGGCGGCGTCGTCCAGGCGGTCCGCGATCGAGCCGTTGATGACCTCGTCACCGACCTGCACCCGGATACCGCCGACGACCTCGGGGTCCACGTCCAGGTTGAGGTGCATCCGGCGACCGTAGAGCTTGGCGAGGGCGGCGCCGAGGCGCTGCTTCTGGCCGTCGCTCAGCGGCACCGCCGAGGTGACGACGGCGACCATCCGGTCCCGGCGCTCGGCGGCGAGCTTGGACAGGGACTCCAGTCCCGCTTCCAGGCTACGTCCACGCGGCGCGGTCACAAGGCGCGTCACCAGACGCTCCGTGATCGGCTTGGCCCGTCCGCCGAGCAGCCGGTGCAGCAGCTCGGTCTTGGCCGCCGCCGAGGCGGCGCGGTCGGTCAGCGCGGCGCGCAGCTCGGTGCTGGAGGAGACGATCCGGCCGAACCGGAACAGCTCGTCCTCGACGTCGTCGAGGGTGCCCGTCTTCTCCCCGGCCGTGAGGTCGGCGATGCTCGCCAGCTCCTCCAGCGCGTCCACCAGGTCGCGGGGCTGCGACCAGCGGGAGCGCGCCGTCCCGGCCACCAGGTCGGCGGTCGCGCCGCTGACCTGGCCACCGATCAGACGCTGGACCAGCTCCGCCTTGGCCTCTGCGGGCTGCGCCGGGTCGGTGAGGACCCGGCGCAGGCCGGCCTCGCGGTCGAGCAGCGCGGTGACGGCCGCCAGCTCGTCGGCGAGCGAAGCGGCGTCGACGGACGTGGAGTCCGTCAGCGCGTCGAGACGCTCACGTGCGGCTGCCAGGGCCTCGCGGCTCGCTCCGTTCATCGCGTGGCCTCGGCCTTCTCCTCGAGCTCGTCGAGGAAGCGGTCGATCACACGGCTCTGGCGGGCGTGGTCCTCGAGGGACTCGCCGACGAGCTTGCCAGCCAGTTCGGTGGCGAGCTTGCCGACGTCCTGGCGCAGCGTCTGCGCGGCGGACTTGCGGTCGGCCTCGATCTGGGCGTGACCGGCGGTGACGATCTCCTCGCGCTGCCGCTGGCCCTCGGCCCGCATCTCGGCGATGAGCGCGGCACCCTGCTCCTGCGCCTCCTGGCGCAGGCGCGCGGCCTCGTGCCGGGCCTCGGCGAGCTGGGCCTTGTACTGCTCAAGGACGCTCTGGGCCTCGGTCTGCGCGGCCTCGGCCTTTTCGATACCGCCCTCGATGGCCTCGCGACGCTCTTCCAGAACCTTGTTGATGTTCGGGAGGAGCTTCTTGGCGAGGAAGCCGAAGACGATGACGAAGGCGATCAGGCCGATGACGAGCTCCGGCCACGGCGGAACGAGGGGATTCTCCTTCTCCGCCGCAAACTGAACCCATGAGTGGGTCATCTCAGTGCCTTTCGTCGAATGGGCTGTCGCTGACGTCCGTCTTAGTAGACGAACGGCATGACGAGGCCGATCAGGGCCAGCGCCTCACAGAACGCGAAGCCGAGGATCTGGTTGGCGCGGATCAGACCGGCCGCCTCGGGCTGGCGGGCGAGGGCCTGCGTGCCGTTGCCGAAGATGATGCCGACGCCGACGCCGGGGCCGATGGCGGCCAGGCCGTAACCGACGGAGCTGAGCGAGCCAGTGACAGCGGCAAGGGTCTGGGACATGCCAGTTCTTCCTTTTCTTTACGGACCGGTGGGGGTTGGCCACCGGACGACCAGGGGGATGCGGAGCGGGGCAGCTCAGTGGTGCTCGGCGAGCGCGCCCTGAATGTAGGAGCAGGTCAGCAGGACGAACACGTACGCCTGGACGGCCTGGATGAAGAGCTCGAAGGCGGTCATGACGAGCGTCATCGAGAACGAGACCGCGGAGTAGGCGATGCCGATGCCGTTCAGCATGTACCAGCTGGCGACCGTGAAGAGCACGAGCAGCGTGTGACCGGCGAACATGTTCGCGAAGAGTCGGACGGCGTGCGTGAACGGGCGGACCAGCAGGTTCGAGAACAGCTCGATGGTCATGGCCAGCGGGAGCACCGCGCCCAGCGACTTGTCGTAGCCGGTGAAGTTCTTGAAGGCGCCGACGAAACCGTGCCGCTTGAAGGTGAGCGGGACCCAGACGAGGTAGACGATCAGGGCCAGGACCATCGGGTAGGCGATGATCGACGTGACCGGGAACTGGGCGACCGGGACGATCGACCAGAGGTTCATCATCCAGACGAAGAAGAACAGCGAGACGACCAGCGGGACGTACTTCTCGCCTTCCTTCTTGCCGATGGTCTCGTAGACCACGCCGCGGCGGATGAAGTCGTAACCGGCCTCGGCGACCAGCTGGAGCTTGCCCGGGACGACCTTGGGCCTGGCGAAGGCGGCCCAGAAGAAGCCCACCACGACGATGGAGCCCAGCAGGGCGAGCAGCATCGGCTTGTTGAAGTAGATGCCGTTCGTGTCGCCCCAGAGCGGCTTGAAGAGGAACGAGTGCAGGCCCGGAGCGACGGTGTCGAAACCGCACCCGGAGAACAGGTGGCAGCTCGAGTCGAAAGCGAGCGTCTGCGTCGGGTCAGCACTCACCGCGGGCTCCTTCAGCGTGGCGCATAGGTACGGCAACCTCGTTGTGTCGGCGCGGCGCATGGCCGCGGTTCGGCACGGGACTGGTGTTACGGATGTGGGGGCGGCTGGGGGGCATCTCGCCTCGCGATTGAGCAGGCGTCAGCTCGGATGCCCGCGCCCGCGATGCCGCAGTTGGCACCGGACGATAGCAGGCTCTCTCCAGCGTCTTTATCCCGGCCCTACCTCTCACGACGAGTGCCCCGACTTGTGGGACTTTTCGTTGTTCGAGGAGGAGGTCGAATCGGGTTCGACGTAGAGAATCTTGGACTTCATGTGCGCCCGCGTCTGCGCGGCGATCCAGGTGAGGGTGCCGGCGACGAGCGTGAGCGCGAAGGCCCTGGGGTTGAACAGCGTGGTGTGCTTGAACGCGGCCACGAAGACGAACAGCAGCAGGATCTGGGCCGCGTACAGCATCAGTCCCATGGCCTGGAAGAGGTGCGGAAGCGATGTGGCGGTGCGCTGGAGCACGTACAGGCCCAGCCCCATGAAGAGAATCACGATCAGCGTCGCGACGACGGCCCCGATCGCCCCCTTGCCGCCCGCGACCACACCGCTGACGACGGCGGCAATCGCGCCGACGGCAGCCGTGGGCACGGCAGCCTGGGCCAGAATCCGGACGTCATTGGACGGCATGGCGGCAACTCCGCTTTCACAGGGGGCAGGGTGTCGTCATGGACGAGCGTAGTCCCGGGCTGAGTGATCGAATCCTCAGGTCGAGGGGCCCACGCACTTGGGTCCTTCGACGCTCTCCGGGTTCTCGTGAACCGTATCACAAACTATTTGATGAGGTCTTTACCTGGTGGGTGTGCTTGCTGTCACACATGAGAATGACAGTGCGCGTCTGTGCAGAGACGGCGCCCACTTGTCTGGTATTAGGGGCCTTTGCTCCCCCATGAGTCGGCAATGCTCTAGTCAGATTCTTACCTTGGACTGTCTCAGCGTCGGTCAAGGAAACGCGAACGAGCGCCGATCGCGGTCGCTCCATTGACGCCCGAGATCCCGGCGGTGACGGGCGAGCGTTCCCCGGCCTCCTGCGTCTCCGGCATCTCCTGCGGCTCGTCGGCCTCCCTGGCCACAGCGGCCTCGGCCGCACGGCGGCGCAGGCGGTAGCGCGGCGGAACGAACCGCTGGGCCCACACCGGCACCCGCGGCGTGAAGCGCGGGAGCAGCAGCAGGACCAGGCCTACCGCGCTGAGGAAGACCACGCCCAGCACGATCCACATCGAGGCCGAGTTGACCGAGTAGGCCAGCGCGCCGAAGGCGATCAGCGCCGACCAGAAGTACATGATCAGCACCGCCCGGCTGTGCGAGTGGCCGATCTCCAGCAGGCGGTGGTGCAGATGGCCGCGGTCGGCCGCGAACGGGGACTGGCCGCGCCAGGTGCGCCGTACGATCGCGAGGACCAGGTCCGCCGCCGGCACCGCGATGATCGTCAGCGGCAGCAGCAGCGGGATGTAGACCGGCACCGTCTGGTGCACCGCCGCCTTCTCCGACCCCGTGAACAGCGCGAGCGCGTCCGGGTCCAGCTGGCCGGTGATCGAGATCGCGCCGGCCGCCAGCACCAGGCCGATCAGCATCGAGCCGGAGTCGCCCATGAAGATCCGCGCCGGGTGCATGTTGTGCGGCAGGAAGCCCAGGCACATGCCCATCAGGATCGCCGCGAACAGCGTCGCCGGGGCGGCGGCCTCGATGCCGTACGAGTACCAGATCCGGTACGAGTACAGGAAGAACGCGGCCGCCGCGATGCAGACCATGCCGGCCGCGAGGCCGTCCAGGCCGTCCACGAAGTTCACCGCGTTGATCGTGATGACGACGAGCGCCACGGTCAGCAGCGTGCCCTGCCACTGGGTCAGCGCCACGTTGCCGACGCCGGGGATGGGCAGCCACAGGATCGTCAGACCCTGGACCACCATCACGCCCGCGGCGATCATCTGGCCGCCCAGCTTGATCAGCGCGTCGATCTCGAACTTGTCGTCCAGGACGCCGATCAGCCAGATCAGGGCCGCGCCGGAGAGCAGGGCCCGCGGCTCGTTCGACTTCGCGAAGACCTCGTTGAGGTTGGTCAGGTGGTCCGCGACCAGCAGCCCCGCGCACAGGCCGAAGAACATGGCGATACCGCCGAGGCGCGGAGTGGGTTCCCGGTGCACGTCACGCGCCCGGATCTCCGGCATCGCCCCGGCCACGATCGCGAACTTCCGTACCGGCCCTGTCAGCAGGTACGTCACCGCGGCCGTGATGCAGAGCGTCAGCAGGTATTCACGCACAGGCTTCCCCACGGGTCTCGCTGGCCATCACAGCCCCACACCCTAGCGATGGACGTATACGGATGGGGACTTCCGGGTAGCCACGATGGTTGCACGCCTGGCTGTGGGTCATGGCGCACAACGGGATGTACGGGACAACGCCTACCCCCGTTCAGCCCGGATACGGCGGAAAAGCTCCTGTGAGAACGCGCACCTCGTCCCGGGCCCCGGCAGGATCCCGCTCGCCGCGCAGCACGGCCGCCATCAGCGCGGCGATCCGCACCATCTCCGGCTCCCCCATGCCCTGCGTGGTCACCGCGGCCGTGCCCAGGCGCAGGCCCCGGCCGTCGCCGTGCGGCAGCGCGCAGCAGTCCAGGACGATTCCGGCGGCGGCCAGCCGGCCGCGCGCGGTACGGCCGTCCACCCCGAGCGGGGCGGGGTCGGCGGTGATCAGGTGGGTGTCCGTGCCGCCGGTGGTGACCGTCAGGCCCTCGGCGGCCAGGTGACCGGCGAGAACCCGTGCGTTGGCGACCACCTGATGGGCGTACGCGGCGAAGGCCGGTGTTGCCGCCTCGCCGAACGCGACGGCCTTCGCGGCGATCGTGTGCATCTGCGCGCCGCCCTGGGTGAACGGGAACACCGCCCGGTCGACGCGCTCGGCCAGTTCGCTGCCGCACAGGATCATCCCGCCGCGCGGACCGCGCAGCACCTTGTGGGTGGTCGCGCACACGATGTCGGCGTACGGCACCGGGTTCGGCGCCGCGCCGCCGGCGACCAGCCCGATCGGGTGCGCGGCGTCGGCGATCAGATAGGCCCCGACCTCGTCGGCGACCTCGCGGAAGAAGGCGTAGTCGATGTGCCGGGGATAGGCGATCGAGCCGCACACGATCGCCTTGGGACGGTGGCCCAGGGCCAGGTGACGCACCTGGTCGTGGTCGATGAGCCCGGTCTCCGCGTCCACCCCGTACCCGACGAAGTCGAACCAGCGGCCGGAGAAGTTCGCGGGAGAGCCGTGGGTGAGATGGCCGCCGTAGTGCAGTCCGAGGGCGAGGACGGTGTCGCCGGGGCGCAGCAGGGCGGCGTAGGCGGCCAGGACGGCCGAGGATCCGGAGTGGGACTGGACGTTGGCGTGTTCGGCGCCGAACAGCTCCTTGGCGCGGTCGATGGCGGCGCGTTCGGCGAGGTCGACGATCTCGCAGCCGCCGTGGTGCCGGGCGCCGGGATAGCCCTCGGCGTACTTGTTGGCGAGCGCGGAGCCGAGCGCGGCGAGCACGGCCGGCGAGCAGAAGTTCTCGGCTGCGATCAGCTGCAGGGTGGTGGACTGCCGGTCCAGCTCCGCGAGGAGGATCTCGGCCATCGCCGGGTCCTGCCGCCGCAGGACGTCGGTCTCGAGGGTAGGGGTGACCGACATGGCGGGCTCCCGGGCGGTCGACGGTGACGTATCACCAATGTAGGCCGGGGATGTGCGATATGCCCGGTATCGACGTCCAGCGTCTACGTACGCGCCGGTACCCCGGTCAGCGCCGTCACCACCGGATCCAGCGCCTGGTGTATCTCGTCCCCGATCGACCGGAAGAACGTCAGGGGCGCCCCGTACGGGTCGTGGACCTCGTCCGCCTCCGCCGTGGGCGCGAGCAGCCACCCGCGCAGCGCCGCCGCCGCCCGGACCAGGGCGCGGGCGCGCATGACCACGCCGTCCTCCAGGGGCGGCAGCGTGGCCGTGTCTATCGCGCGGACCAGGCGGGTGAACTCCTTCAGGGTGAAGGTGCGCAGGCCCGCCGAATGGCCCATGGAGATGACCTGGGCGCGGTGGTCGCGGGTCGCGGTGAGGACCAGGTCGGCCATGATGACGTGCTCGTCGAGCAGTTCCCTGCCGGTGAAGCCGGAGGCGTCCGCGCCGAAGTCGGCCAGCACGGCTTCTGCGTTGGCCTCCATCGGCGCGCCCTCGTGACCCCAGGTGCCCGCGCTCTCCACGATCAGCCCGCCGCCGAGCACGCCGAGCCGCTCGGCCACGAAATGGCGGGTCAGCCGCTCGGTGATGGGCGAGCGGCACACATTGCCGGTGCTGACGTGGAGGATGCGGAAGGTGTCGCGCGGAAAGCCGAACGTCGTCGTCTGCTCCGCCGCACGTTCCCCGATGCCTATGCCACGCCCCGCTTCAGGGGCCGTCAATTCGCCACCTCGAGGTCGGGTACGACCTTGCGCAGCTCCTCCGGCGAGATCGCGCCCTCGCGCAGCAGCACCGGCACCCGGCCGGTGACGTCCACGATGGACGACGGCACGTTGCCCGGGGTGGGGCCGCCGTCGAGGTAGACGGAGACGGAGTCGGCGAGCATGTCCTGGGCGGCGTCGCAGTTCTCCGGGGCCGGGTGGCCGGTGAGGTTGGCGGAGGACACGGCCATCGGGCCGACCTCGGTGAGCAGTTCGATGGCGACCGGGTGCAGCGGCATGCGGACGGCCACCGTGCCCCGCGTGTCGCCCAGGTCCCACTGCAGGGACGGCTGGTGCTTGGCGACGAGGGTGAGGGCGCCCGGCCAGAACGCGTCGACCAGTTCCCAGGCCAGCTCGGAGAAGTCCGTGACGAGGCCGTGCAGCGTGTTCGGGGAGCCGATGAGGACGGGGGTGGGCATACTGCGGCCCCGGCCCTTGGCGGCGAGCAGGTCGGCGACCGCCTCCGAGGAGAACGCGTCGGCTCCGATGCCGTACACGGTGTCGGTCGGCAGGACCACCAGCTCGCCCCGGCGGACGGCGGACGCGGCCTCGCGCAGACCCGTCGCGCGGTCGGTCGCGTCGTTGGTGTCGTATCGCCGTGCCATGTCTAGCGGGCCTCCTCGTACACGTACTGCGGGATGAGAGTGGTCGGGGTGCTCACGGCAGCGCCTTGCGGGCGGTCGCGAACCGGGGGCGGTTGTTGAGGTCCGGGTGGTCGGCCGCGTCGGCCCAGCCCCGCTCCTCGGTGAAGATCCACGGCACCTGGCCGCCCTGGGTGTCGGCGTGCTCGATCACGACGACACCGCCCGGGCGCAGCAGCCGGTGAGCGGTGCGCTCGATGCCCCGGATCAGGTCGAGGCCGTCCTCGCCGGAGAACAACGCCATCTCGGGGTCGTAGTCACGGGCCTCCGGAGCCACGTACTCCCATTCCGTGAGCGGGATGTACGGCGGGTTGGAGATCACCAGGTCGACCTGTCCGTCGAGGTCGGGAAAGGCCGTCAGGGCGTCGCCCTGGCGCAGGTCGACCCTGGACCCCGCCACGTTCTTCCGCGTCCACACCAGGGCGTCCTCGGACAGCTCCACGGCGTGCACACGCGAGCGCGGGACCTCCTGGGCGAGGGCGAGCGCGATGGCGCCGGAGCCGGTGCACAGGTCGACGATGCACGGCTCGACGACGTCCATGGCGCGTACGGCGTCTATGGCCCAGCCCACCACGGACTCGGTCTCGGGCCGGGGCACGAACACGCCCGGACCCACCTGGAGTTCCAGGTAGCGGAAGTAGGCCCGCCCGGTGATGTGCTGCAGCGGCTCGCGCTGTTCGCGCCGGGCGATGACCTCCCAGTACCGGGCGTCGAAGTCCGAGTCCTTCACGGAGTGCAGTCCGCCGCGCTTCACACCGTGCACGAACGCGGCGAGCTCCTCCGCGTCGGTACGCGGCGAGGGCACGCCGGCGTCGGCCAGCCGCTGGGTGGCCTGGGCCACCTCCGCGAGCAGCAGGTTCACGCAAGTCCTCCGTGTCGTGCTCGTACGTGCGTAGGTGTCTTACGCGGCCGCCAGCTTCGCCGCCGAGTCGGCGTCGACGCAGGCCTGGATGACCGCGTCGAGGTCGCCGTCCAGGACCTGGTCCAGGTTGTACGCCTTGAAGCCGACGCGGTGGTCGGAAATGCGGTTCTCCGGGAAGTTGTAGGTGCGGATCTTCTCGGAGCGGTCGACCGTGCGGACCTGGCTGCGGCGGGCGTCGGCGGCCTCCCGCTCGGCCTCCTCCTGCGCCGCGGCGAGCAGCCTGGAGCGCAGGATACGCAGCGCCTGCTCCTTGTTCTGCAGCTGGCTCTTCTCGTTCTGGCAGGAGGCGACGACGCCGGTCGGCAGGTGCGTGATGCGCACCGCGGAGTCGGTCGTGTTGACCGACTGGCCGCCCGGGCCGGAGGACCGGTAGACGTCGATGCGGAGGTCGTTGGGGTTGATCTCCACGTCCACCTCCTCGGCCTCCGGGGTCACGAGGACACCGGCGGCGGAGGTGTGGATACGGCCCTGCGACTCGGTCGCCGGCACGCGCTGCACGCGGTGCACACCGCCCTCGTACTTCAGCCGGGCCCACACGCCCTGTCCGGGTTCGAGCTGGCCGCGGGCCTTGACCGCGACCTGGACGTCCTTGTAGCCGCCCAGCTCGGACTCGGTGGCGTCGATGATCTCGGTCTTCCAGCCGACGCGCTCGGCGTAGCGCAGGTACATGCGCAGCAGGTCGCCGGCGAAGAGGGCCGACTCGTCGCCGCCCGCGCCCGCCTTGATCTCCAGAATGACGTCCTTGTCGTCACTCGGGTCGCGCGGGATCAGCAGGAAGCGCAGGCGCTCGGTGAGCTCCTCGCGCTGCCTCTCCAGGTCCTTGACCTCGGCGGCGAAGTCGGGGTCGTCGGCCGCCAGCTCGCGCGCGGTCTCGCTGTCGTCGCCGGCCTGCTTCCAGGAGCGGTACGTGGCGACGATCGGGGTGAGCTCGGCGTAGCGCTTGTTCAGCTTGCGCGCGTTCTGCTGGTCGGAGTGGACCGACGGGTCGGCGAGCTTCTTCTCCAGATCGGCGTGCTCGGCGACGAGTTCCTCGACGGCCTCGAACATCTTGGGCTCCTGTACTGCGGGTGAGGGAAGGGCGGGCGACCAAAAACGCCGGTCCCGGGCACACCCCCACGAGGGCGTGACCGTGGACCGGCGAAATGGGGCTCGCTACTTCTTGGAGCCGGCGGCAGCCTTGCCGAAGCGGGCCTCGAAGCGGGCCACACGGCCACCGGTGTCGAGGATCTTCTGCTTGCCCGTGTAGAACGGGTGGCACTCGGAGCAGACCTCGGCCCGGATGGTGCCGGACTCGATGGTGCTACGAGTGGTGAACGACGCGCCACAGGTGCAGCTGACCTGCGTCTCGACGTACGCGGGGTGGATGTCGCGCTTCAAGGTGTCTCCTAGGTTTCGGGAGGGCGCCGGGTCGCTGCCGCGGGGTGCGGGAGCGTGAACCGGAGCCGACGTACCAGTCTGCCAGGACTGGGGCCATCCACCCAAACCGGGGGTGCGGTTGTTCTATTCCCGCGGGTGAGCGGGTGTACCGCCGGCTACCTCACCACGCCGTTGGCCTCACCCGTGGCCGTACCCGCCGTGGCCGACCTGGGGATCGGGCGGTCGTTCTTCAGCGCGTCCCAGACCAACTGGGCCTTCTGCTTCTCCATGAGCACGCGGTTGGGGTTCGCCGGGTCGTACCGGACCGGCATGGTGATCATGGTCATGTCCTTGGCGCCGATGCCCTTGAGGCCGTCCGCGAAGTCGATGAGGGAGTTGACCGAGCCGAGGTCGGAGTCGGTGGTGACCGTCTTGGTGGCGGTGTCGGCGAGGTCGTACAGCTTCTTGGGGCTGGTGAGCACGCCGACGTGCTTGACCTGGTTGAGCAGCGCCTTGACGAAGGCCTGCTGGAGCTGGATGCGGCCCAGGTCGGAGCCGTCGCCCACGCCGTGCCGGGTTCGGACCAGGCCGAGGGCCTGCCGGCCGTTCAGGGTGTGGGTGCCGGCCTTGAGGCTCAGGTGGCTCTGCGGGTCGTCGATGCTCTTGGCCGTGGTGACCGGGACGCCGCCGAGGTCGTCGATGAGCTTCTGGAAGCCCGCGAAGTCGACCTCGAGGTAGTGGTCCATGCGGATGCCGGTGAGGGACTCCACGGTCTTCACCGCGCAGGCCGCGCCGCCGGTGGAGTAGGCCTCGTTGAACATCGTGCCGTTCGCGGCCGGGTGCGTGGTGCCCTTGGTGTCGGTGCAGGCCGGGCGGTCGATCAGGGTGTCCCGGGGGACGGAGACCACGCCGGCCTTCTTGTGGCCCTCGTAGACGTGGACGATCATCGCCGTGTCGGAGCGGGCGCTGCCGTCGTCGGTGCCGCCGCCGAGCTTCTTGTTGGAGCCGGAGCGGGTGTCCGAGCCGAGGACCAGGATGTTCTCGGAGCCGTTGTCGATCTTCGAGGGCCGGTCGTTGCCGAGGGCCTGGTCGATGTCGACGCTCCGGATGTTGCCGTTGAGCCTGAAGTACAGGTAGCCCGCGCCCGTCCCCGCCAGCACCACCACTCCGGCGGCCGTCCACGCCGCGACGCGTACGCCCTTGCGGCCCTTGCCGCGGGCCTTGCGGCGGCGGCCCTTGCCGCTGCGGTGGGGGCCGGTCTCACCCGGCGTGGTTATGCCGGGCTCCGGCGTGCTCTCGGCGGACACGACACTCCTAGGTCTCGTCGCTCGGTTACCCCCTGCTTTCAGGGTCAGGCGCGGTCGGTACCGCTCCATCGTCGCTCCGTAAGGGCAGACGGAGAAACTCGGGCAAGGGTTGCACAACGCACGGTGCCCATCGCGTGGGGCGATGGGCACCGTGCGTCATCGGGTTACGGGCGGTGAGCCTCGCTCACCTGGGGTTTCAGCCCCAGATGTCGTACGCCTGGAAACCGGTGCCGACCGAGATCCTTGTGGCAAAGATCTCGCTGGTCGCCTTGCCGGTGCCCGGGTACAGGTAGAGCGTGCCGCCGGTGTTGCGGGCCAGGAAGTCGGCCTTGCCGTCACCGGTGATGTCGCCGACCGCGTCGAAGGCGTTGTAGCCGGTCCAGGCGCTGCGCACCTTGATCCGGGCGGCGAAGGCGCCCGAGCCGGACGTGCCGGTGCCCCGGTACAGGTACACGTCGCCGGTGCTGCTCTGGCGGGCGATCAGGTCGGCCTTGCCATCGCCGTCGAAGTCGCCGTGGCCGCGCAGGGAGTTGTACTGGCCCCAGCCGGAGCCCACCTTGACGGGGGAGGCGAAGGAGCCGTCGCCCTTGCCCGGGTAGATCCACAGGTTGCCGGAGGAGTCGACCGAGAGCAGGTCGGGCAGGTAGTCGCCGGTGACGTCACCGGGGGCGACGGTGAACTTCCGGGTGGACCAGTTGCTGAAGATCTCCTTCTTGCTCCAGCTCTGGGTGGCCGGGATGTAGTGCAGCCAGAAGACCGCGCCGTCGCTGCTGCGGCGCAGGACGAAGTCCTGGTAGCCGTCCCGGTCCAGGTCCGTCTGCAGGATCGTGTTGTAGCCCGAGAAGCTGCCCCAGGAGATGCGGGCCCCGAACGAGGTGCCCTGGGAGTCCTTCTCGTAGCCGGTGGACGTGGACTGGCTGCGGACGAACAGATCGGCCCTGTGGTCGCCGCTGAGGTTGGTGTCGTCGATGCGCGGGTAGGCGGCGCCGACGTACGTCCTCACCTTGCTGAACACGCTGTAGGAACCCTTGGCGACGCAGTTCTCCACGCCCCAGGAGACGATGCCGACGACGCGGTTGTTCACGACCAGCGGGCCGCCGGAGTCGCCGTTGCAGGTGGCCGTGGTGCCGGAGTCGCTGCCGGACGCGGGGTTGCCCGCGCAGACCATGTGGCCCGCGATGAACGGGTCGCTGCCGTCGGGCTGCTTGTAGGCGGTCGCGCACGTGCTGTCGGACTGGATCGGCAGGGTCGCCGTCTTGAGCGTCTGCGAGATGTCCTGGCTGGTGGAGCTGGTGCGGCCCCAGCCGTAGACCTTGGCGCTCGTGCCGGCCGCGTAGGACGCCGTGTCGGTCGACGTCGTCATGCGGATCGGCGTGGCCTTGACCGGGCTCGGCAGGGTCAGTACGGCGATGTCGTTGTCGATGGCCGTCGCGTTGTACGACGGGTGGTTCCACTGCCGCCAGACACCGGAGACCGTGCCGCCGTGCAGGTCGGTGTTGCCGGAGGTGTCGGTGGTGGGCAGCTGGTCGGTGCCGGTGACGATGGCGCCGTTGGCGTGCCAGTCGAAGCCCTTGACGCAGTGCGCGGCGGTCAGGATCTTCGTCGGCGCCACCACGGCACCGCCGCAGAAGAAGCCGACGTCGTCGCCGGTGGCCGTGGTGCCCTTGTCGTCGTAGTACCAGAGCTGGGCCATCCACGGGGCCGAGGTGATGGTCGTGGTGGTACCGCCGATGATCATCGGGCTGACGGTGCCGGTGCCGGACGCCGTGGACGAGGAAGACGAAGAAGACGAAGAAGACGAGGACGACGAGGACGACGTCCCGGCGCCGCTCGTGTCCTTGGTCCGCGAGGCCTTCTTGAAGTCCTTGTCGGTGGTGAGCGCGCCCGCGACGCGGTCCGTCAGCTCGCTGAGCGACGCGGAGCTGGTGGCCGGCTTGACGGTCGGCGAGGCCGAGGCCGTCGTGGCACCGGCGGAGGTGGTCAGCAGCGCGGCGGCGACGGCCGCGGCGACACCGGCGGCGGCGACGGGCAGGCCGATGCGTATGCGACGTCTGTGCCGGCCGGCGCGGGGCAGAGGTGTGGACAAAAGAGTCCCCCCATGAGGCGATGAGTCAGAAGGGGCGCGTGACACGCACCCGTACCTCTCAGCGCCAAAGAGCCGCCCCCCGTCACCGATTGACGGGGGGCGGCTCTCTTTCTTACCCAGTCTCTACCGACTAGTCGCCGTTGCCGGGCGTCGGCGTCGTCTTCTGAATCTGCATCAGGAACTCGACGTTCGACTTGGTCTGCTTCATCTTGTCGAGCAGCAGCTCGATCGCCTGCTGCTGGTCCAGCGCGTGCAGCACTCGGCGCAGCTTCCAGACGATGCCCAGCTCCTCGGCCCCGAGCAGGATCTCTTCCTTACGCGTACCGGAGGCGTCGACGTCCACGGCGGGGAAGATCCGCTTGTCCGCGAGCTTGCGGTCGAGCTTGAGCTCCATGTTGCCCGTGCCCTTGAACTCCTCGAAGATCACCTCGTCCATGCGGGACCCGGTGTCCACGAGAGCCGTGGCCAGGATGGTCAGCGAACCGCCGTCCTCGATGTTGCGCGCCGCACCGAAGAACCGCTTCGGCGGGTACAGCGCGGTCGAGTCGACACCACCGGACAGGATGCGTCCGGAGGCCGGAGCCGCCAGGTTGTAGGCGCGGCCCAGACGCGTGATCGAGTCGAGCAGCACGACGACGTCGTGACCCAGCTCCACCAGGCGCTTGGCACGCTCGATGGCGAGCTCGGCGACCGTGGTGTGGTCCTCGGCCGGGCGGTCGAAGGTCGAGGAGATGACCTCGCCCTTCACCGACCGCTGCATGTCGGTGACCTCTTCCGGACGCTCGTCGACGAGGACGACCATCAGGTGGCACTCGGGGTTGTTGTGCGTGATCGCGTTGGCGATCGCCTGCATGATCATGGTCTTACCGGTCTTCGGCGGGGCCACGATCAGACCGCGCTGGCCCTTGCCGATCGGCGAGACCAGGTCGATGATGCGGGTCGTCAGCACACCCGGGTCGGTCTCCAGGCGGAGCCGGTCCTGCGGGTAGAGCGGGGTCAGCTTGTTGAACTCCGGGCGGCCACGGCCGTGTTCGGGCGCCATGCCGTTGACGGAGTCGAGGCGGACCAGCGCGTTGAACTTCTCGCGGCGCTCGCCCTCCTTCGGCTGACGGACCGCACCCGTGACGTGGTCGCCCTTGCGCAGGCCGTTCTTGCGGACCTGGGCGAGGGAGACGTACACGTCGTTCGGGCCCGGCAGGTAGCCGGAGGTCCGGATGAAGGCGTAGTTGTCGAGGATGTCCAGGATGCCCGCGACGGGGATCAGGACGTCGTCCTCGGCGAGCTGCGGCTCGGCGATCTCGTCGCGGCCACGGCGGCCACGGCGGTCCCGGTAACGGCCGCGCCGGCCCCGGCGGCCGCCCTCGAAGTCGTCGTCGTCCTGCTGGCGGTCCTGGCGGCCGCCCTGCTGCTGGCCCTGCGGCTGACGCTGCTGGCCGCCCTGCTGGTCGTCGCCCTTGCCGCGGCGGTCGCGGTCACGGTCGCGGTCGCGCTCGCGGTCCCGGCCGCGCTCCCGGCGGTCGCGGCGGCCACGGCCGTCGCCGTCACCGGCGTCGCCCTTGGCGGCCTCGCCCTGCGCCTGCGGCTGCTGGGCCGGCGTCTCGGCCTTGGGCTCCGCCTTGGCCTCGGCGGCGACGGTCTCGGCACTGCTCGGGGCGGGGCTGCCGGCCTCGGCGGTGGCACGGCGGCGACGGCGCTCGGTCGGGGCGTCGTCGGAGGCCGGCTGGCCCGGGATCTCGATCTGCTGCTGGGCCACGGCCTTCTCGGCGGGGGCCTCGGCCTTGGCCTCCGCCTTCTTCTCGGCGTCGTCGCCGGTACGGGCCTTGGAGGTGGCGCGGCGCTTCGGCTTGGTCTCGGTGGCGGTCTCGGCCTTGGGGGCAGCTCCCCCGGCGGCCTGCGCCTCCTTGATGACCTCGATCAGCTGGCTCTTGCGCATCCGCGCGGTGCCCCTGATGCCGAGGCCCGAGGCGACCTGCTGCAGCTCGGCCAGCACCATGCCCTCGAGGCCGGTACCGCGGCGCCGCCGGGAGCCGGCACCGGTGGCAGGCGCGGAGGCGTCCGTGGCGGGCGCGGCAGCGGTCTCCTCGACACGTGCGCCCATCAGATCGGTGGTGTCGCTCACGAAGGGTCCTTCCCTGGAGCGGACGTCGGCCTGTCTGGCTCGGCGACCGGTTGTGCTGTCCGGCTACGGTCCTGTCTTCCGTGAACCGTGCCGGGGCGGTGGTCCGCCAAAGCGGCGGAGGAAATGTGCGTTGATTGGCGCTTCCGCGAGCCGTGGCACCGAGTGTCACGTGGCGTGGTAGCACCGATTCCGGAGCGTGCCCGGCGGCCCGCTCAGTGCCCGCATACGACGTACTGCCCAGGTACGGCGTACGGAACACGGAGTGGCGTGGGGGGCTCCCGGAAGAATGTCTGTCCCGGACTGGGACACGAGGCACCTCGCCATGGTGGGGTCGGGTGCAGACTTGAGGTTAACACTACCGGATCCAACAAACATTCCCCCTCTCCAAATCCGGCAACCGTGTGTCAGGTCGCAAGCGGCAGCACGCTCGCTCCCTGGACATCGAGGTCCAGCCGGTTCGCGGCCCAGCCCACGCCCGCGAGGTGGGCCACCTTGTCGGCGCTCTCGGCGTCGGCCAGCGCCATGACGGTGGGTCCGGCGCCCGAGATGACGGCCGGGATGCCGTCGGCGCGCAGCCGCTCCACCAGCGCGGCGCTCTCCGGCATGGCCGGGGCGCGGTACTCCTGGTGGAGGCGGTCCTCGGTGGCGGGCAGCAGCAGCTCGGGGCGCCGGGTGAGGGCCTCGACGAGCAGGGCGGCACGGCCCGCGTTGACGGCGGCGTCGACGTGCGGCACGGTGCGCGGCAGCAGGCCGCGCGCGGTCTCGGTCAGGACCGGCTTTCCGGGCACGAAAACCACCGGAACGATGGAATCGCCGGGCTCCATCCTGATCGCCCGGGCGGCGCCGGCCTCCATCCAGGACAGGGTGAAGCCGCCGAGCAGACACGCGGCCACGTTGTCCGGGTGGCCCTCGATCTCGGTGGCCAGCTCCAGCAGCGCCGCGTCGTCCAGACGGGCCTCGCCGCCTATGGTCACCGCGCGGGCGGCGACGATGCCGGCGCAGATGGCGGCGGAGGAGGAGCCGAGACCGCGGCCGTGCGGGATGCGGTTGGCGCAGACGATCTCCAGGCCCCGGGGCTGCCCGCCCAGCAGATCGAAGGCGGTGCGCAGGGAACGGACGAGAAGGTGAGACTCGTCACGCGGAAGGGTCTCGCTGCCCTCCCCCGCGATGTCGATGTGCAGCCCGGAGTCGGCCACCCGGACGACCACGTCGTCGTAGAGCCCCAGCGCGAGGCCGAGGGCGTCGAAGCCCGGGCCGAGGTTGGCGCTGGTGGCGGGAACGCGCACCCGGACGGCGGCGGCGCGGAACGCTGGACCGGCCATCGCTCGTTGACTCTCCTTGAGCTGCGTGACTGTCGAAGACATTCGATACGTACGTGGAGACCCTCCGGCCGCGCAGACGGCGCGGCGTCGCCCATATGCGCAGCCATGTGCCAGGCATATGCAACGGGCGGGTTCAGTACAGCCTATCGAAGGAAGGTTCTGTGGCGACATAGGGCGCACAGGAGGCGCACGATGCGTGTCGCAAGCCCCCTGTGCACCCTGTCAGGGTTTTCCCGGATTCAGGCCAGGCCGAGGCGCTCGGCGGCGGCGACCGCGTCGACCGGGACGGTGACCGGCTGAGGGGCGCCGGCGACGGCCCAGTCGGGGTCCTTCAGGCCGTTGCCGGTGACCGTGCACACGATCTTCTGGCCCGGGTCGACCTTGCCCTGCTCGGCGGCCTTCAGCAGACCGGCCACGGAGGCGGCGGAGGCGGGCTCCACGAAGACGCCCTCCTGCGCGGCCAACAACCGGTAGGCGCGCAGGATTTCACGGTCCGTCACCTCGTCGATGGCGCCGCCCGACTCGTCGCGCGCGGCGAGGGCGTACTGCCAGGAGGCGGGGTTGCCGATGCGGATGGCGGTGGCGATGGTCGACGGGTCCTTGACGACCTCCCCGCGCACGATCGGAGCGCTGCCGGAGGCCTGGAAGCCCCACATGCGCGGGGTCCTCGTGGCGATGCCGTCGGCGGCGTACTCCTTGTAGCCCTTCCAGTAGGCGGTGATGTTGCCCGCGTTGCCCACCGGCAGGACGTGGATGTCGGGGGCGTCGCCGAGCATGTCCACGATCTCGAAGGCAGCCGTCTTCTGGCCCTCGATACGCACCGGGTTGACCGAATTGACCAGCGCCACCGGGTAGTTCTCGCTCAGCGAGCGCGCGAGGGTGAGGCAGTCGTCGAAGTTTCCGTCGACCTGGAGGATCTTCGCGCCGTGCACGAGGGCCTGGCCCATCTTGCCGAGGGCGATCTTGCCCTGCGGGACGAGAACGGCCGAAACCATGCCGGCCCGCACGGCGTAAGCGGCGGCGGAGGCCGAGGTGTTGCCGGTGGAGGCGCAGATGACGGCCTTGGCCCCCTCCTCCTTCGCCTTGGAGATGGCCATGGTCATGCCGCGGTCCTTGAAGGACCCGGTGGGGTTGGCCCCCTCCACCTTCAGGTGGACCTCGCAGCCCGTGCGCTCGGAGAGCACCTGCGCGGGCACGAGGGGCGTGCCGCCCTCGCGGAGCGTCACGACCGGCGTGGTGTCGGATACCGGCAGCCGGTCCCGGTACTCCTCGATGATTCCGCGCCACTGGTGGGTCATTGTTGGTTACTCTCCTTCAACCCGCATGATGCTGGCGACACCCCGCACGGTGTCGAGCTTGCGCAGCGCCTCGACGGTCCCGGACAGGGAGGCGTCGGACGCGCGATGGGTGACGACGACGAGGGCGGCCTCGCCGTCCTTGCCCTGCTGGCGCACCGTATCGATCGACACCCCGTGCTCGGCGAACACGGTCGCGACCTGGGCGAGAACACCCGGTTTGTCGGCGACGTCGAGGCTGATGTGGTAGCGCGTGACGACCTCGCCCATGGGCGAGACGGGCAGGGCGGCGTACGCCGACTCACCGGGCCCCGTTGCGCCGTTGAGTCGGTTGCGGCACACGGCGACGAGGTCACCGAGCACGGCGGAGGCGGTCGGGGCACCGCCGGCGCCCGGGCCGTAGAACATCAGCTGCCCGGCGGCGTCGCTCTCCACGAAGACGGCGTTGTACGCGCCGCGCACGGAGGCGAGCGGATGGGTCAGCGGAATCATGGCGGGGTGCACGCGCGCGGTGACAGACGCCCCGTCCTTCGAGCGCTCACAGATGGCGAGCAGCTTGATGGTGCAGCCCATCTCCTTCGCCGAGCGGAAGTCGGCGGCGGTGACCTCGGCCATGCCCTCGCGGTAGACGTCGTCGAGGCGCACGCGCGTGTGGAAGGCGATGCCGGCGAGGATGGCGGCCTTGGCGGCGGCGTCGAAGCCCTCGACGTCGGCGGTCGGGTCGGCCTCCGCGTACCCGAGGGCGGTGGCCTCGTCGAGCGCCTCCTGGTAGCCCGCGCCCGTGGAGTCCATCTTGTCGAGGATGAAGTTGGTCGTGCCGTTGACGATCCCCATCACCCGGTTGATCTTGTCGCCGGCGAGGGACTCGCGCAGCGGGCGGATCAGCGGGATGGCGCCGGCCACGGCGGCCTCGTAGTAGAGGTCCTTGCCGTTCTCGTCCGCCGCGGCGTGCAGCGCGGCGCCGTCCTGGGCGAGCAGGGCCTTGTTGGCGGAGACGACGGACGCCCCGTGCTCGAAGGCGGTGGTGATGAGGGTCCGGGCGGGCTCGATACCGCCGATGACCTCCACCACCACGTCGATGTCGCCGCGTTTGACGAGGGCGGTGGCGTCGGTGGTGACGAGGGCCGGGTCGATGCCCTCGCGCACCTTGCTCGGGCGCCGTACGGCCACGCCCGCGAGCTCCACGGGCGCCCCGATCCGGGCCGCGAGGTCGTCGGCGTGCGTCGTCATGATGCGCGCCACCTCTGAGCCGACAACCCCACAGCCCAGCAGCGCCACCTTCAGCGGACGCGTACGCATCATCCGACCTCGTTTCCTCATACCGTCTACGGTTGGACCAGTCTCACTCACCGGACGGGAGTTTCTACCCTTGGTCCGGATCGTGAGACATGTATTTCATGGGTTCGGGGCTGAAAGACCGGAGATCTTCCAGCCCTCCAGTCAGGGGCTAGCCGCGGGCTAGCCGACGTCGAGACGCAGGAGGTCCTCCTCCGTCTCACGCCGTACGATCACCCGGGCCTCGCCGTCCTTCACCGCGACGACGGGCGGCCGCAGCACATGGTTGTAGTTGCTGGCCATGGACCGGCAGTACGCACCGGTGGCCGGTACGGCGATGAGATCCCCCGGCGCCAGGTCGGCCGGCAGGAACGCGTCCTTCACCACGATGTCCCCGCTCTCGCAGTGCTTGCCGACCACGCGGGCGAGCATGGGCTCGGCGACGGAGGTCCGGGACACCAGGGCGACGCTGTACTCGGCGTCGTACAGGGCGGTGCGGATGTTGTCGGACATGCCGCCGTCGACGGACACGTACGTCCGCAGCCCGTCCAGCGGCTTGACGGTGCCGACCTCGTAGAGCGTGAAGGCGGTCGGCCCGACGATGGCGCGCCCGGGCTCGACGGAGATGCGAGGGGTGCGCAGCCGGGCGGCCTCGCACTCGCGCGTGACGATCTCGGTGAGCGCCTTGGCGATCTCGTGGGGCTCGCGGGGGTCGTCGTCGCTGGTGTAGGCGATACCGAGCCCACCGCCGAGGTCGATCTCGGGCAGCTCGACGCCATGCTCGTCACGAACGTCCTTGAGCAGCCCGACGACACGGTGCGCGGCGACCTCGAAGCCGGACATGTCGAAGATCTGCGACCCGATGTGGGAGTGGATCCCGATCAGCTCGAGCCCGTCGAGCTGCAACGCCCGCCGCACGGCCTCCGCGGCCTGCCCGCCGGCCAGCGGAATCCCGAACTTCTGGTCCTCATGGGCGGTGGCGATGAACTCGTGCGTGTGCGCCTCGACGCCCACGGTGATCCGGATCTGGACCTTCTGCCGCTTGCCCAGGGACTGCGCGACATGGGCGACGCGCACGATCTCCTGGAAGGAGTCGAGCACGATCCGCCCGACCCCGGCACGGATGGCCCTGTCGATCTCCTCCACGGACTTGTTGTTGCCGTGGAAGGCGATGCGCTCGGCCGGCATGCCGGCGGACAGGGCGGTGGCCAGCTCGCCCCCGGAGCACACGTCGAGGTTGAGCCCCTCCTCGTCGAGCCACCGCACGACGGCACGGGACAGGAACGCCTTCCCGGCGTAGAACACGTCGGCGTCGGCCCCGAAGGCGGTGCGCCACGCACGCGCGCGTGCGCGGAAGTCGGCCTCGTCGAGGATGTAGGCGGGGGTGCCGTACTCCTCGGCGAGGGTCTTCACATCGACGCCGCCGACGGTGACGACCCCGTCGGCGTCCCGCCCGACGGTCTGGGCCCACACCTTGTGGTCGAGGGCGTTGAGGTCGGCGGGCGGCGCGGAGTAGTGCCCCTCGGGCAGGACGTCGGCGTGACGGGGCCCGGCGGGATGGGCGGAACGGCTCATGACGGTGGCTCTCAGACTCTCTGTCTCTCTCCGGGCATCTCTCGCGAAAGGCCTCAGAGGTGTTCGGGTGCGTCGATGCCGAGCAGGGACAGGCCGCCGGCCAGCACCGTCCCGGCGGCTTCGGCGAGGGCGAGCCGGGCGCGGTGGGCGGCCGAGGGTTTCTCCTCCCCGCAGGGAAGCACGCAGGGCAGGAAGGGCAGCACGGCATCGGCGACGGTGACGAGATGCCGGGCAACCCGATCCGGGGCACGGTGGGTGGCGGCCGCGGCGAGGATGCGGGGGTGGTCGGCGAGGGGGGTGAGGAGGGGGGTGGCGGTGGCGGTGGCGCGGTTGGTGGTGGGGGCGGTGGCGGTGGCACCGGTGGCGGTGACGCGGCTGGTGGTGGGATCGGTGGTGGCGGTGGCGCGGCTGGTGGGGGCGTTGGCGGTGGCACCGGTGGCGGTGGTGGCGGGGCTGCTGGTGGGGGCGTTGACAGCAGTGGCGCGGCTGCTGGTGGGGCCGTTGACGGTGACACCGTTGGTGGCGGTGGCCGGGGTGGTGTGGGGCGGGCGGGCGTCGACGGAGGGGCCGGGGTCGAGGAGGGCGGCCCCAGGCGCGCCGGTATCGATCGGGCTGGTATCGACCGGGTCGGCCTCGAGCCGGGCGGTGTCCAGCAGGCCGGACTCGAGGGGGCGGGAATCGAGGGGACGGGAATCGACCGGGCCGGCACCAGGCGTGCCGGGATCGACCGGACCGGAATCGACGGGGCCGGAATCAACGGGGCCGGAATCAACCGGGCCGGAACCGACGGGGTCGGCGTCGAGCGGGCCGGGCTCGGCGGCGAAGCCCAGGCGGGCGGCGTTGCGGCTGAGGGACCGGATACGGGCATGGGCGTACCGCACCCGGAACAGCGGATTGCTCTCCCGCTGGACCAGATGGTCGGCGGTGATCCGGGGCCGGTCGTGCGGGGCGGGATGCAGCAGGGCCCACTGGGAGGCGTCGGGGCCCAGCGGCGCGGGATCCTCCGGCGCGGGCACGGGCCGCAGATTGACGGGCTCACCGTGCTCGACGGTGGCCCGCCCGCCCTGCGTGGCCACGATCCGTACGACTGCGTCCGCGACGACCTCGGCCCGCACCTCGTACGGCACCCGCAGCGCGACGACATGCCCGGCGAGGGCGTCGCCGTGCCCGTATGCGGCACCGCGGTCCCGGATCTCCCGGACGAGCCCGGCGACGAGATCGCCCCGCTCATCGAGGCTGATGTTGAGAAACCCCGGCCCGGTCACGACGACGTCCCGGATGCCGGCGGCAGCGACGAGCCGGGGCCGCAGAATCTCGGCGACCCGCCGCGGGGGCTGCCCGGCGGGCCGGGCGAGCTGCAGAGCGACGTTGGTGGCGAAGTCCCCGCACCCCCCGGGCCCCGGCTCGGTCACCACGACCCGCTCGGGCACAGCCACGCTCAGCTCCCCGTCGTCGACAGCACAACGCACCGCGTGCAGCACGGTGCGGGACAACTCGACGGGGGTCACGGGACAAGCGTAGGGGAGGAAGGGGGTGGGTAGGCGAAGCGGTTCTTACTGTGGGACGGCCCTACGACCGCACCGCACTCCCAACCGCACCATGGCCGGCTCGGCGGACGGCCCCCTCAACCACCGGACGAGATCCCGCCCGGCACGCCATCGGAGATCCCGTCGGCGACACCCCCGGGAACCTCGCCGTCACCCCCGCCGTCGTCCCCGTCCCCATCACCTTCTCCGCCACTGCTCCCACCCCCGCCACGATGTCCTCCCCCGTGGCCCCCGCCCCCGCGCTCGCGCTCGATCAGCTGCTTGACGAGTCGTACGAGCTCGGCGGGCTCGAAGGGCTTGGCGAGGAAGGCGTCCACGCCGACGTCGAGGCCGGTGTCGACCTCGTACTGCGTGCATGCGCTGATGATGGCGAGGGGTAGATCATGCGTACGGGGATCGGCGCGGAGCCGGGCGGCGGTGCGCAAGCCGTCCAGCCGGGGCATGACGACGTCGAGCGTCACGACATCGGGCCGCACCTGGTGCACCACGTCCAGACACTCGGCACCGTCGGCCGCGGTCACGACCTCGAGCCCTTCCAGTTCGAGGTTGACCCTGATCAGCTGCCGGATGACCTTGTTGTCGTCCACAACAAGCACCCGTCCCGAGGCGCCTGGCACAAGTCGAGAGTAGGTCCGGACCGGCCACCGCGTCCGGGTTTTCCCCACTTCCACCCCGTACAGGGGACCCGCCCGGCACACAGTGGGCTCACCCAGTCCGGCACCCGCGGAAACGGGTTCCTGATCACCCCGCCCGACCTGATAGTGTTCTACCCGTCGCCGCGAGCGAAGAGCTCCGCAGCCGACACGCCCCCGTAGCTCAGGGGATAGAGCAACGGCCTCCGGAGCCGTGTGCGCAGGTTCGAATCCTGCCGGGGGCACTTCGCTTCAACCAGCACGATGATGCGGTTGACCAGCGCAGATGCCATACACGAAGAGCGGGATCCAGTCTCACTGGGTCCCGCTCTTTGTCGCTGCTGCGTGCTGATCGCGATAGACCTGCGATAGACCCCTCTGCGGGCGAGATCCGCATTACGGGATCAGATGTGAACGACGTACGCCAAGATGTTGCCTCATGGAGAACGGTGGGGACTCCGGCCAGAGACAGGCACGCGCCGGTCTGACGTACCTGGCGTTGGCGCTGATAGGCGCGAGTGCTGCGATTGGCCTCGCCCTGATCTTGCACTTGGCAGCAGCAGCAGTTGCGGTGACCGTTGCCTCAGGTCTGGCGCCAGCCTACTTAGCCTGGACGTCATACCGTGCCGACCGGAGCGAAGCGTCTGAGATAGCAGACAGCCGACTGCGCGTTCGGCAAGCAGAACAGGGCCTGGAGCGCGCTCTGCGTCCGTCAGGTTCCGTCACTCTGACATACGGCGACGCAGAGATCACTGTTCGCGGTAGCGAGAATGCCTCCGACCTGGTCCAGCAACTGCAACAGTTCCTAGACCGAGGTGAGGGTAGTTCGACCGGAAACGGAAGCCCCGAACCTACAGAAGAAAACGGGCGTGAAGACTCCGTTTCAAGGGATCCAAGCACGATAGCGGAAGCCACCCCACCCAATGGACGAAACCTACTTACGCTATCGGAGCTATGGACGCTGACGCACGCCAGGCTGGATCACTATCACGGCATCGCACTGAGTCAGGCCAAACGGTCGTTCCGCAATGCCCAGATAGCCATGGGGATCGGCTTCGCTCTTCTATTTGCCTTCGTCATCGTTGCGCTGACAGCCAGCACGACGACGGGCAGCGTTGTGGCTGGGGCCTTGGGCGGAGTGTCGGCTGCCTTGGCCGGCTACGTCAGCGGGACGTTCGTCCGGTCTCAAGAAGCCTCGGCTGGACACCTGCGGGCCTACTTTGAGCAGCCACTTGAGTTCGCACGCTACCTGGCTGCCGAACGCCTAGCGGCTGACGCCAAGCTGAGCGACGTGCAACGGGCGGAAATTGTTACCTCTCTCGTCCAAGCCATGGTATCGGGTACAGCGGCCTCGCCGCCGAATGCCAACGCAGATACTCCACCCAGCACTGCATAGAGCAGATGGCCACCCGAGAGAGCGCAACCCGACGCCAATGGATCCCGCCCTCTCGTTGTTTGGCGCTGTTCACAATAGATCCGCTTTAGGCGTCGACCTCATCCTCCCCTCCCCACCCCATCACCTTTTCGATCTTCTTGTTGTCCTCCGCTTCACTGTTGTCGAGACAGCCGGCGTAGTGGCGGTCGATGACCTCCGGGGACGTACCAGCACGGCGGGCCACCTCCGCCACCGGAAGGCCGGAGCGGAGCCAGTCCGTGATGCACGTGGCTCGCCCGTCGTAGGGCTTCCGGGCCAGCGGGGACGTGACCTTGTGCGGCGGGAAGGCGAAGGGCCGGGCCTCCTGCCAGACACGCCAGTAGCTCGATGTACCCACCAGGCCGCCCCGCTCGTTCTGGAAGAGTCGGCCGTCGGCCGCAGTGCCGAACTCCTTCACGTGCGCCCGAAGCATCGCCACCAGGACCGGCGGAATCGGCACCGGCCGGTCCGCCTCGGGGTCCCGCATCTTTAGTCCCCGCTTGTCGTGCCGGTCACCGGAATCGGTCCATTTCTTACCCGATACGGGACGCGTTTCCCGCAAAGTGAGCACGCCCCATCCCTTTTCCGGGAAGTGGCAGTCATCCAGTCGCAGCCCCACGACTTCCGCCGGACGCATCGCGGCGTACAGGATGCAGCCGAAAAAGGCGACCAGACGCCTTCCTCGGTTTCGGTGCACTGACCCCACATAGGAGACGGCCGTCAGGAACTCTCGCCCCTGCACTGCGTTCATGAGCACTCGCGGGTCGATTGGACCACTGGCAGCAGTGGCGGGCCGCTCCAGTCCGGCAATCGGGCTTTCGTCCAGATACCCCTTTTGGATCGCGTACGCCATGGCTGCGTTGAAGCCGCGCCGACGACGCTTGTACGTGTCCTTGGCAGCCAACTTGCCGTCCAGCCTGTAAGCCAGCCGGTAATGGACATCCTCAGCGATGCCAGTTTCCATCAGAGCCGACAGAGGCAGAGAGTTCTCCGCGAGCCACGTGCAGACCTTCTCCAGGTCCGGTGGGGGCTCCTCATTCTCGTGAGCAGGCACGACGGACCACCTCACGGCCCGCCGCACCTCAGGGAGTTCTGGAGCATCGGGCCCATCCCCAATCATCCCCAGAGCTGCCGAGGCAAGGCTGTCCGCGAAGCCCTCTCTCGTCTTTGCCGCTGCGGTGCGCCAACGGCGCTTCATGAACTCACGCGTGAATTCCCACCAAGTGGGGTCCAGCTTGGCCTTAGCTTGTGCGGCTGCTTCTGCTTCCGCCTGCCGTACCTCAGACTCGGGGAGTCCGTCCTTGATTCGGAAAGCCTCTCCCCTACGCATGGCTTGCCAAAGTTCGGATCGGCGACTCTCTGCAAGTGCCGATGTAGCGAATGTGGCGCTGCTGACCTTTCCGCCCACTTTCCAACGGAGTTGGTGAGGACGGGTTTTGCTCTGCGCTTTGGTCACCTTCCATAGACGTACGTCGAAGGAGAACCCTTCCGGGGCTGGGGTGATGTTCTTCCCAACCCCCGGGGTAGTGCCATTCGTCACGCGCTCTCCTCCAGCGATTCAAGCCAACGGTTCAGCTCGGACCGGCGGATGCGAACAGCGCCGTTCGGGAGCTTGATGGATTTGGGCCCCTTTTTGCAGGAGCGCCAGCGGTAGAACGTCGCTCGGGGTACGCCGATCTCTTCTATGACGTCGGGGATGGTCAACATCTCGTCGCGGGGCTTGGCCAAGACTCCTCCTTGGGCGAGAGGGCAAGGGAAGGTGGTGGGACCAGCCGAGAGCCGCCACAGAAACCACGAAAACCACAGAAACCCTGGATTTGGGGGCTGACCTGCGGTGATGCCCCGCGGCGGGGGTTGCCACAGAAATCGCGGAAAGTTCCACAGAAATAGGCGGCCGGACCGGTGGGGGTCGATGCCGAGTTATTTCTGTGGCTTCTCGGTTCGTTTCTGTGGCAGCACCCCGCAAGCCCCTGACCGGGATGTTTGTGCTGGTCAGGGGCTTGCCAGGGTTATTTCTGTGATTCTGTGGTTTCTGTTGCGGGGGTCAGGCGGTCGGGTCGGTCAGGCGGGGGTGGATGAGGTAGCGGGGGGAGGGCGGCCGGCCGCGTCCTCCGGTGCGCTGGACGGCTTGGGCGCGCACGTATCCGTGGTCTTCCAGCAGGGCCAGGACCGGATCGAGGTCGTTGGCGGTGCGGAACTCGGAGCGGGAGAGCTTGACCATGAGGTCGCGCTTGCTGACCTCGCGCCACCCGTGGGAGTGGAGGACTTCCAGCACGGTGCGGGCGCGCTCGACGATGCGGTCGGCGCCCATGGAGTCGAACGCGGCCAGGCTGTGGCTGATGAAGTACTCGGCCAGCGCGATTGCGTCGCGCATGGTTGCTTCCGCCACGGGCACCGTGTGCCCTTTGGTGAGGTGTTCGGCGAGGTGGAGCAGGGCGGCCATGCGGGCGGTGGCGCCGACCAGCTTGCCGCCCCAGTCGCCGATCTGGCCCATGATGCCGCCGCGGGCTTCCAGCATGGGTTCCACCCGTGCCTGAAAGGCTTTGAGGGCGGCGACCGCCTCGGGGGTGAGCTGGATGAGGGCCGGATCGGTCCATTCGGCGAGGAACAGCGTCAGGTCGAGGACGTGGCGCCGGTAGGTCTCCATCACCTGCTCGGGGATGGGGTCCGGCTCGATCTTGCGGCGGCCGACCAGCGATTCAGGTACCGAATAGAGGAACCTGCCGAGCAGGCCGCGGCCCTTGAACCCGTCCTGGCGTCCGATGTCGTCCAAGACCTGTGGCTGCACGCACAGCCCCATGGTGAGGGCGGGGTGTTCGATGTATTCCTCTCGGGTCTGCCGGTCGACCTTGAGGCGGTCTCCGGCGTGGCCTTTGAGGAAGACGCCCATGTTGGGCTTGCCGGAGTAGCGTCCGGCGATGATGTCGAAGATGTCGCCCTCGGCGGACATGACGGAGATCCGGCCGCCCTGCTCGGCCATGCGGGAGGTGACCGTCTCGGCGGTGGTGTCGTCGGCGAGCAACTGCGGTTTGGCCGGCACGCTGACGCTCTCCGCGGTCTGCGCCAGTGCGATCGCCGTGGAGACCAGTTCATCCCGCTCGTCCGCGCTCGCGGATGCCGCCTTGGCGGTGGCCTTGTCGGCTGCCTCCTTGGCGAGGCGGGCGGTCATCTCGGCTTCCACGATGGCCGGTTGGGTCAGCGTGCGGAGTTGCTGTTCGGCCTCGTACAGCGGGTCGGTGAGCAGGCCGAACACTGCGGACTTGCGGTTGGCGGGCGGCAGCGAGACGACGACATAAAGGTTTGTGGGCTCGCGCCAGTGTCCGCGCACCTGCACCACTGCCCTACCGCCCGCCGCGGTGGCGAGCACGGACAGAGAGATGCATCCGGCGAGGTCGACGGGGGTCTGTGTCTCCTCGGCGACCGCGGCCACGAACTCCCGCAGCCACCCCGGTAGGGAGGCAGTGGGGAAGGGGGCGAGCTTGCGGGGTCCGGCGAGGGGGACGGGGTCCTCCCACACGGGTGCGGGCGGCTGGTCGAGGGTGGGCAGTCCGGCCCACAGGTCGGCGTGGTCCACAGGCTGTGCGGTCATGAGGCTGCCCTCCCTCCAGTGGGATCGCCGACGTGCGGGTCAGGACCAAGTGCAGTGCGGACGCCTTCGGCGACGTTCCTTCGGTCGCCTACGGCGGCCCGTGGTGCGGCCTGTGTGGCGTTCTGAGGGCGTTTCGGGGGGTTGACGGGCTTATAGGTCATGCGGCGCCCCTCTCGGCCGCGCTGAGGCCGTTGGCGACCGCGCGGCGGGCGTAGGGCTCGGGGACACCGACCGAGACGGCCGCGGCCACGATCTCTGCCCCGATCACGTCCAGTCCGCACGGACCGGGGCAGGCGGTGTGCTGTGCGGCGAGGAACCGGGCCACGCCGAACGCCTGTGATCCGGCGCCGGATTCGACGCGGGAACGCACGAGGGTGAGGCCACGTGCCAGGCCGGTGCGGAGGTAGCCGTCGGTGTGGCGGCAGCCGGTGGCCACCGTCCAGTCCCAGGTGGCGCGCTCGGGGAGGGAAGAGACCACCTCCCCGCGGGCGGGGGTGGTCTCTTCCTTCACCACCAGGGCGCGGACGGCCGACGGCAGATCGGCCATGCTGCCGGTGCCCGGACCGAGCCAACGGGCGTACGACATAAGGGACTTGATGTCGACGCCCGCCCGGACCGCGTTGTGTGAGCCCATGACGCCCCGGTAGATCCAGTGTTCACCGCGCGTCGTCGCCACGGTTCGGGTGGCGGGCAGGGCCTCGCGGGCCCAGGCGACGGCCGCCGCGTTGTCGAGGTCGACCACGGTCAACCCCGCCCCGCCAGGGTGGTAGCCGACGCACACGGCCCGCTCCCATGCCGCCCCCCACAGAGGGGAAACGATGACGTTCCGGTCGGTCGTGGCAGCGGCCCACGCGTGGCAGGGGGCGTGGCAGTTGCAGGTGCCCGCGCGCTTCATGTTCGGCCGCCCGCCGCACGCGTTCTTGGCGCACGCACGGCAGTTGCCGAACGGCACCTTCCCGTCCCGCAGCGGCAGCACCGGCACACCGGCCGCCGCGAGGTAGAGCGCGGTGCGCAGATGGTTGCTGTCCTGGTGATCCACGCCGCGGGGGCGCGGGGTCTTGCGGGCAGGTGTCATGCTGGAGGTCTCCTGTTTCTGTCGAAGGGACGGAGAACCGGGGCGGTCGCGGTCTTTGGCGAGAGGCGACCGCCCCAGCCACAGCTACTGCTCGGCGGTGAGCGAGTGGGCGTACTGCTGGCGGACGTAAGCGCGCGGGTCGTAGAACGGGCCCACCTGGTCCATGTCCAGCAAGAACACGGCCGCCGCGTCGGCGGTCTCGGTGGCGTCACTGAACAGATCGTGGGGTTCATCCAGGAGCGCGATGCGGTCCAGCAGCGCGGCCTTGCGCAGATAGAACTCCCGATCCAGCTCGGTGAAGCACTCGGCGTCAGCGAGAGTGCGCGCCACCCAGCCGATCTCGCTGTTGATGCTGGGGGCGCTGGCGTACGCCTCCTCGGGGGTGGGCCAGGATGCGGCGGGCTCTGCGTCGGCGGGCTTGTACTCGGCGCGGGCGTAGAGGCGGTTCCGCTTGCGGTCACGGGAGGGGTAGACACTCACGGTGCCGGTCGTGAACGTGCGGTCCAGCGCGGCGACGATCGGTTCGGTGTCGGCGGGGTCGCAGATGATGCGGATCTCGAACATGGCCTACTGCTCCTTGCTGGTCTCAATGGCGGGCAGGTGCGGCAGACCCGCGGACTCGACGGCCCGAGGGTCGAAGCCGGGCAGCGTGGCGCGGGTGACAAGCGCCTGTGCGAGCTGTTCGGCGTAGGCAGCGCCGGTCCGGGCCACCTCGATCTGTGTCGTGGCGCGCAGGGTCTCGACGCGCTCGATGTGGGCGTATTCCTCGCGCCGCTCGGTCATGTCCCGCTCATGGGCGACGCGCTCGCGGCGGTCGGTGCGCCAGTAGCGGGCGGCGAGTCCGTAGGCGCCGGCGGTGGCCAGGGACCACAGCAGCAGGGGCAGCGGCAGTCCGTCGGCGTATCCGGCCACGCCCGCGAAGGCGAGCGCGCCGGAGGCGGCGAACGCGGTCCCGACGAGGGTGCTGTCTCCGGTGTGGCTGCCCGCGGCCACGCCCGCGGCGGCGGCCCCGGCGGACAGGACGGTCATCAGCGCGGCGTTGCCGACGGAGTGTTCGGCGCCGTTGGCGTTCCAGATGCGGGCCAGCGCGAGCACGGTCGTGGTGGCGATGGCGGGTGCGGCCTTGGGCGCAGCGATGGCCAGCCAGTGCCGCGCAACGATGGGTTCGTTCATGGCTGGTCTCCTAGATCTTGCTAAGGGCGTGGACGACGGCGGCGGTCAGCTCGTTCACCGGCTCGGAGGCGCCGGTGGAAGCGAGGTAGAAGCCGAACATCACGGCGACGAACGCGGAGCCGTAGCCGAGGCTGTTGGAGCGCAGCAGGAAGAACAGGACCAGGCCGAACAGGGCGACCAGGGAGACAGT
Organism: Streptomyces barringtoniae; assembly: GCF_020819595.1. GTDB lineage: Bacteria > Actinomycetota > Actinomycetes > Streptomycetales > Streptomycetaceae > Streptomyces > Streptomyces barringtoniae. The sequence goes on along the minus strand of NZ_JAJHNP010000018.1, from coordinate 94,408 downwards.
GACGGCCATCGGTTATCCCTTCGCAGGAGGCGTCTTGGCGGGGGTGTCGCTGCCGTCGCGGTAGACGTGCAGCCAGAGGTTGTAGAGGTGGCGGCCGACGCGTATGCGCTTGCCGAGGCCCTTGCAGCGGCGGCAGTCCTTGCCGCGCTTTATGCGGCCCTTGCGGTCGGTCTTCATCGCGAAGCCGAAGCCGCGGCACTTGCGGCAGTCGCCATACGGGCTCGCCCGACACAGACTCACGTAACCGAGAGTGACGACGAGCAGGCAGGCGCCAGCAGGGAGAAGGAGGGTCATGGGGTGCCTTCCAGGCGGGATTTCCGGCGTTCTCGCAGGTCGGATGCTAGGTGCGAGGTTGCTGATCAGAGCCGGTATGGGGTGCTAGTGGGGGTGCTAGGTCTAGCAGCGCAGGCTGCTAGACCTAGCACCCAATACAGGGTCAGTCCCCGGACCGCTTTCCGTCACGCTGGGTGATAGCGGTGGTGATGTCGGCGCGGGCGATGCCGCGGCGGGTGGTGCCCTTGCCCTTGTCGGTGGTGCCCCACACGTCCTGCGCGCTGATGCCGTGCGGGCGCAGGTTCGTGGTCACCGTCTCGGCTTTCCAGCCGCCGTAGATCTCCGGCCGCAGCGCGGCGAGGCGGGCGGCCACCTTCTCGTTCCACACCTTGTCCTCGTCAGCCGCCACGACCTTGAGGATGTCGGCGAGCAGGTCGAACGACGGTTCGCCGCTCTCGGGCGTCTCGCCGATGGCGTGGCCGGTGATGTTGCCGTAGGCCTCGCGCATCTGGCGGGCTCGGGCGACCACCTGTTCGGCGCCGACCGCGTCCACGAACGCGGACGCGACGATGCGCGGGTCGTCGCCCTCACCAGCCATCCAGCAAATCCCGCGGTCGGAGCGGGAGAACATGGTCGCCCGGTATCCCGCCTTGTACATCGAGGTGCCGAGCACCATGTCGTTGGCGGGCTGGCCCATGACCTTCAGGCAGAACCGCAGCACGGCGTTGGCTGAGATGCCGGTGGGCAGCGACTTGGCGTCCGGCCGCTGCGTGCCGAACAGCGTCACCATCCCCAGCGCCGGACCGCGCTTGCCCAGGTCAGTGGCAATCTCCTCGATCTCCGCGCCGTACTTCTCGTGCTCGAAGGGGACCTGGCACTCATCGAACCCGGCGACGATCGGGTGCAGCCCAAGCGCCTTGTCGTTCGCCAGCTCCGGAGTCACCTTCGACTCGGGGCAGCGCGAGCGAGGCAGGGACTTGATGACCTTCGCCCGCCGGCGCAGCTCCGCCCGCAGCTCCCGCAGCGATTCCAGGACGTAGAGGATGTCCTCGTCCTCGTCTCCGGCCCGGTAGCGGTGGCAGACCGGTTCCAGGGCGCCGAAGTCGCCGGTGCCCTTGAAGTCGAACGCGTAGAGCGCGGCGCGCGGGTCGAGGGCGGCGATGAGCAGGAACAGCCGCATCAGGAACGTCTTGCCCATGCGCGGGATGGACCCGACGACCACGGATGCGAACATGAGGGTCACGGCCACGTCGCCCATGCGCTGGTCGTTGCCGAACACGACCGGCTTGAACAGGTCCACGCTGCCCGACTTCAGCAGCGGCCAGGCGGGCTTGGTGGTCTCGTTCATGGGCTTGTCGCCCACCCACAGGATCAGCCGACCCTCGTGCTCGGTCGGGTCGGCCGATGGCCACACGCAGCCGACCTTGCGGCGCAGCCCGGAAGCCAGCGGCTTGCGGGCCTCCATGATGTCCTCCGGGGTCACCCCCCAGGGAAGGTCCAAGTCGGCGCGGTAGCCGGGGCCGTCTCGGGTGATCTCGGAGGTGAAGCGCATCCCGTTCATGTCGCCGCCCTTCTTGATGGCGGCCGTCAGCTTCGGGTTGCCGATGTTGTCCAGGGCGCGCAGCACGATCGGCCCGGTGAGCTTCTGGATCTCGGTCTTCAGCACCGCGGGACCGATCACGGGATGATCCTGCGGGGAACCCCAGAACCCGCACGCCAGCACCGCAGCCGCAGCCAGCACCCCCAGCCATCCCGGGGCCATGACGTACAGGGTCAGGGCGAACGCGGCGCCGAAGACGAGCGCCACCGTGGTGACCAGCACCCGCAGCCGTACCCGCCCATCCCGCTGCCGCGACAGCTTCAGGTACTCGGCCGTGTTCTCCCTGCGCACCTCGTACTCGCGCAGCGGAGCACCCTCCGCATCCCACACCCACCGGTTGGTGTCCCGCACGAAACGGGCCCCGCCGCGCGGCGCGTTCAGCGTGAGCTGGAGGGCGTACCAGGGGGTGCGTATGCCGTGGAAGGCGGTGGCGTAGAAGGCGTTGCTTGCCGCCCTCTGCGTGGTCGACACGAACCCCGGCTTGGAGGTCAGCCACGTCGGCAGGATCGGCCGACGCTTGTAGGTGGTGATACCCGGCGCCGGAAGGTCGGGCCGGTCGACCGGTCGGGCAACCGAGTCGGCCGACTCCTCATCGTCCAAGTCGGCCGACTGGTTGCCCGACTCGGTCGGGCGGGAGTCGGGTACCGGGTCGGGAGTCGGGGCGGCCGACCCAGTGCGGGCGGATCGGGCCTTGTCGAGGTCGACTACCTCGCCCCCCAAGTCGGGGCGGGAGTCGGCGTTCTTCTCGGCTTCGAGCCGGTTGAACAGTTCGTTGTCGTCGGGCTGGTTCACTTGAGCAGTTCCTTCCTCAGGAGGGGATGCGTAGGGGCCCGGCCGCTGTCTTGGCGGGCAAGGCCGGGCCCCGTGATTGGGTGCAAGATGAGCGTTTCGCGTGGCACAACTCGGAACCAGGGACAAAGCCCATTACTCGTCGACGAGTAGTCGGGGCCAAGTAGTGGGTTACGTCCTAGTTCAGAGGCGAGGAAGCGTTCAGGCAGCACGGTCGTGCCGGGTCACCACCAACTCGACTTCGGCTTGGGCACGATGTAGGGGCAGCCGTTGTGCATGTGGTCCAGGCACGGCTTGCAGTCCTCGCGGGGGCGGAGCTTGCGGTGGATGCTCCGGTCGTGGGCGTGCTGCCAGCACTGCGGGCACTCGCCCGGAGGCGTGATCACAGGGGCCATGGTCACCACCACCCCGAGGACTTCTTGGCGGCCTTGGCAGTGGCGGCCTCGTTCACGATCCGCTGCCGCTCGGTCTGCAACGCGGTCAGCTCCGCGGTGAGTCGGGACTGCACCGACTGCCACAGCGTCTCCAGCTTCCGTTCCGCGCGGCCAGCGCTCTTGCCTCGGGCGACCTTGTACGAGCCGCCGGCGAGCGCCCGGAGCACCGCCCGCCGCTCCTGGCCGGTGAGCGGCCACATCTCGTTCTTGCGGACCGCTTCGAGCTTGCGTTCCGTCTGCCGGATCTCGCGGTCCAGGCGGCCGGTGTTGGGCTTGGCCATGGTCAGCCCCTCCTCGGGGTGTCGTGGACGGGAGCGGGGGTGGAGGTGTCGGGGAAGGCACAGGGCACGCACATGCCGATCGAGGTCGGGATGACGTATCCCGCGTCGTTGCGGCACCGCGGGCAGGTGCGGCGGCTGCACATCGCTTTGGCGAGCGCGGCTCGCTTGCCGGGCGTCATCGGCCGCACGGGCTTGGCGCGGTCGATGCGGTAGAGGTACGCGACCAGCGGGCCGCGTCGGTGGCGCGGGCGCAGCACCTGAGCCGCGATCGGCTGACCGCCCGGACGTAAGCCGCGGGCGCGCAGCTGACGGCGCGTGGCGAGCCCGTCGGGGGCGTAGCGCCACGGGTAGGTAGGGATGCGGTACTGGCTGCCGGCCGGGTCGTAGCACTTGCTGATTGCCGCGGGCATCAGGCGGCCTCAACCTCGGACTCCTCGCCCTCCGCATCGTCCACGGAGTGCAGCGGGCTACCGTCGGCGCGCTCGCTCTTCAGGGTGTCGCGCAGCGTGCGGGCGTTGGCCTGCGAGACGTGCAGCGTGGTGCGGAGCCGGTCGGCGGTCAGCTCCGCCTCGGTCCATTCCCTGGTGACCGTGCGCGCCTCGGTCAGCAGCTCTTCGAAGGTGCGTTGTGCCTTGGCCTTGGCGGGGGTCCGCCGTCGCGGGCGCGGCCTGGCGTCGACCGAGGGTGCTGGCGGAGTCTCCGCCGGGGGCTGTGCGGGGGTCTCCTGCTCGGTTGCGGGGGCCAGGTCGCCCATGCGCAGCAGCACGCGTTCGCGCCGAGGGGTGCTCCTCCGCCACTTGCGGCCGTAGCGCTCGCGCAGGTCCGCGCGCGCCAACTGCCGCTCCTTCTCCCTCGCCAGCGCCTCGGAGTAGGAGGTGACCTCCCACAACGTCATACGGCGCCACAGCGCGAACGTGGAGGGGAACGCGAGCAGCCAACGGGAGAACCGGATCTTCTCCATGCGGCGGCCGGTGACCGCACCGATCCGCACGGCGTAGACGTGCGCACCGATCTCGGAGAACACCACCCACAGCAGCGGCATCGTGCCGTGCGCGACCTGTGCCGACAGGGAGTGTCCGGCCGCGATGTTCAGCCCACACGTGATGAGGGTGAGGACCCAGGGCACGAACCGCACCCAGGCGAGCGCCATGTCCATCCGGATCAGGAGCAGGTTGGCGACGGTGAACACCGGGATAGCCACGTCGATACCGACAGGCAACATCCACGGAGCGGAGAATCCCCAGCTCGCCGCGGCGGCCGACACCGCGTCAAAGGAGGAGACCAGACCGAGCGCGCCGACGCCGGCCGCGGCGAGCGCGCCGATACCGGCAAGCCCCATCTCGGGCATCGTCAGCGGGGGCACCCCGGAGGCGGGGGGCGGGGTGGTGGTCACGCCGCGGCCTCCGTCCCACCGTGCGTACCTGAGCGGCCGGCGCGGCGGCCGTGGACCGTCGGGCACTGCTTCTCCAGGCTCAGCGCGTTCGACCATGGCACCGCACAGCGCTTCGCCCGGTACATCTGCTCATCCGCGAGCCGCAGCAGCTCGGACAACTCCACCCGCTTGGTACGCGGATTGGCGCCGACGGCACCGATGGAGGCACTGACCTCCAGGACTTGACCGGCCGCCTCTACGGGCTGTTCCAGCGAATCGGAGAGCCGGTGGAGGGTCTCGCTCAGATGGCCGTGGCTGTAGACGGGAGCGATGGCGGCGAACTCATCCCCGCCCAGCCGTCCCACTACTGCAGAGTGGTCGACGGCCCACGCCGCGAGCCGCTCACCGGTGGCGCGGATGACCGCGTCCCCCGCGGCATGCCCGTGGGTGTCATTGATCTCCTTGAACCTGTTGAGGTCGACCAGGTAGACCGCGACCGGCCGGAACCGGCTGAGTATGCGGCGTTCAGCGCGCTCGGTGAACGGATCCCGCGTCCACAGACCGGTCAGAGGGTCACGGCGCGCGGCCTCGATACGGTGGCGCAGGCGCAACGCGTGCAGCGACCAACCGGCCGCCATCGGCAGTCCGGCCGCAGCGGCAAACAGCAGCTCACTCATGCCGCAGCCCCCTTGCGTGCCGCGCGTCGGCGGGCGGGGCGGACCAAGGGGACGACGTCGAACAGGTCCGGGTTTTCCTCGATGACCTGCGCCGCGATGCGGACCAGGTCATCGGGAAAGTTCGGGTTGTCGGCGAGGATGTCGCGCGCCGCGTCCTCGCGGGCCGCGCGATCTTCGTCGCTCTCGCCCTCGACTCCGAGCCACAGCTCAACCGGGGTACCGAGTGCGAGTTCCGCGAAGTCCTCGGCAGAGATGGCCTGTTGCTGGCCGATGTACGTACGCATGGCGGTTCTCCTGGCATCGAAGGGATGCCGGGGCGGTCGTGGTCTTTGGCGAGAGACGACCGCCCCGGATGAGCACCCCGGGCCGCGCGTGCGGCGGGGTAGTGCCCCGGGCCGGATTCGATCCGACGCCCTCACGGCTCGATGCCGGGGCGATGGTGCTACTGACCGTTGACCTCACGGATCTTGACGTTCTTGCCGTATCCGTCGCGGAGGCGGACGAGGGTGAAGTAGCTGCCACCGACGTCCGTGATCCGGTGCGGCTCACCCTCGTACTGGACGTCCGTTCCAACCTGGTGGACGTTGGGGTGCTTGGGGTTCGTGATCCGGCGCATGGCTTCTCCAAGGAAGTAGTGGAGGGGGTGTTCCGGCTCCCCTCAGCCCCGCTCGTACGAGACGAGCGGAGGAGGCAACCGGCCGCAGGCAACTGCGGCGGATGAGTGGTCTCGTTCGGGGACGCGGCTGCCGGATCAAGGAACAGCTCGCTAGGGCCCCGTTGTAGGCAGAGACCTGACCTTTCGGTCTGCCATCCGGACTGCCAAGGGATCGCCTGAAACAGGCGACTGTCCGGTGCCCTCCCCCCGTCCAACGCGGGGCTCCTGATCGTGCGCTCGTTCGGTTCGCTGACGCGACCGACGAGAGGAACATGTATTACGTGTTCCTCATCTTGCAGAGAAGGGTTCGCATCGTCAAGCCCTTCGGCTGTTTGAGTGCTGCGAGCCCCTCGCGCTCGATGTACCTACAGACTGGCGTCGGCGGCGGCGACGCTCGACTTCGCGGATGTACGGCTCAGGTCGTCCTTGGCTACCGTGAAGTCGAACCAAGTCGTCCTAGGAAGTCGGAGGTTGGTGTGGCGAACGAGCGACTGCGCGGCGCGATAGTGGACTTGGGCCTGACGCTCGATGAGGTCGCCCAACGGCTCGGAGTCGCGGCCAAGACGGTCGAACGATGGATCAACGAACCTGAGCGCAAGCCATATCGCCGGTTCCAGTTCGCAACAGCCTCGCTGTTGAAGTGCGAAGTGTCGTACCTGTGGCCGGACGAACGCACGTCAGCTGAGGTCGCGGCCGCCGGCAACGCGGAGTTGGTCAGGCTCTATCCACACCGGTCCGTCGTGATGCAGACCCTCTGGACGAACCTCTACTCCAAGGCGACTCGTCAGTTTGACCTGCTGGTGTACTCCGGGTTCTGGCTCACGGAAGACGCGTCGTTCCACCGTATCGTGAAAGAGAAGTCAGCCGACGGAGTGCCTATCCGCTTCATCCTGGGAGAGCCCACGTCGCCAGCCGTGGCGGTGCGCGGCGAGGACGAAGGCATCGGCGCAGCGATGGCAGGCAAGATCCGGAACGCCCTCATCAACTACGGCCCGCTCTTCGGCCTGCCCGGGGTGGAATTCCGGTTGCACGGGACGACCCTCTACAACTCGATCTACAGGGCCGATGACGAGATGCTGGCAAACGGGCACCTCTACGGTGTGGGCGCCTACATGGCCCCCGTGCTGCACCTGCGGCGCGTGCCCGGCGGTGAACTCTTCGACGCATACGCTGAGAGCGTTGAGAAGGTCTGGGAATCGGCCCGTCCGATCTCTTCACCCGCCAATTGGGAAGGCACTGCCTGATGAGCCGCATCGACTACTTCCGCGACCCGAACGCCCCTCAGGCCAACTCGGTGGTGCCCTCGGTTACCGCGGTCGTCCGAGACGACGCGGGGCGGTTGCTGCTCATCCACAAGACGGACAACGATCTGTGGGCACTACCCGGCGGTGGCCACGACATCGGCGAGCACATCGGTGACACCGTCGTCCGCGAGGTCGCGGAAGAGACCGGCATTGACGTTGAGGTAGACAGCATCGTGGGCCTCTACACCGACCCTGAACACGTGCTGGCGTATGACGACGGGGAAGTCCGGCAACAGTTCTCCATCTGCTTCCGAGCCCACCCCATCGGCGGTTCCCTGCGTACGAGCAGCGAGTCAAAGGAGGTCCGCTGGGTTGACCCAGCGGACCTCGACGGACTGGATATCCACCCGTCGATGATGCTGCGCATCCGGCATGGTCTCGACGAATCGCGACGCGAGCCCTACATCGGCTGACCCTCGGCAGAAACCTGCGCCAACCGGCCCTCAACACGCTTCGCCGCTGCGTGGATCTCGGGGGCCGCGCGCTGAATGAACCGCCCGACGATCGTGTCCGGACCGTACCGCTGCACGATCTCGTCCAGCCGCTCGGCCGGCGTTGTCTGCGTCCCGTCGGGCGTCGTGGTCATGTCGCAGAACAGCAGGGCGTCGACCAGGTCCGGACGCTCTAGCTCGAACTCCCCCTCCAGCTCCTGCCTCAGCCCACGTTCCTCGGCTTCCAACAGGGCGCACGAGTGGTGAGCCACGAGACGAACGACCCGCTCGTCTGCCTTTTCCTGCTCTCGGAGGAAGCGTGCGCCGTCCAGCGGGTGAAAGCCGGTCGTGGCGATGGCCGGCGAGTACCCGATGTCATGCAGTACCGCGGCAGCTTCCAGCAACTCGGCATCGTCGCCCAGGACCGAGCCCAAAGAGCGGGCTCGTTTGGCGACCCCCAGCGAGTGCGCCCACCGGCGCGGGAGCGGATCGGACAGCAGCGATTCGGAGAGCGAGTACGCCCACTCAGTCAGTCCCATGGCGGCCAAGACTACGGCTGGACGGTTGACGTCGGGAGAGCGCGCACGGTTCGTCCCTTGCCGTGAACAGTGGCGAGCAGGCCGTTCCCCTCCATCTGAGCCAGGACACGACGTACGGCAGTACGGGATGCGCCGAAGCGCTCGCACAGCTTTGCCTCGGACGGGTACGCGGCGCCCGCCGTGAGCGAATCCTCGGCGATAAGGTCTGTCATCTTCTCTGCGAGGGAGCGCCGGTCGCCTCCCCGGACAACCCGCCATCCGATGCCGGGAGCCGAGGAAACAACCCCGTCGGCTTCAAGCACTTTGAGAGCACGGCGGACGGTGTTGCGGGAGACCCCGTGGGAGCTCATCAGAGCGGCCTCTGACGGCAAGGCATCGCCAATGTCCCCCGACTCGATCTGCTGGCGCAGCGACTCAGAGACCTGCAAGTACGTACCCCGCGGGCTTGCCTGCGGCACGTGGGCTCCCCTTCCTCAGCCTTCCGACGTCTCCCATGATGGGCGAATGACTCCAGCATCCCACGGCGGCTCGACGGTCGTTGAGGCTCGTACCACGCGTTTAGTGCGTCCCCATACGACGCTACTCAACAGGCAAGAGGATCTCATCGATGGGTCGACAACTAATTGGGGTCTCAACGGCAAGGCGTCGCCCCGACCCCAGTGTGACCTCACCCTCAATGATGACGACCCTTTGAGCCCGATGCCAAGCAACCGCCTCCAAGTACTGGTCAAATGGAAGACGAATCCTAATCTCAGATCGTCGCCCGCGCCGAATAGTCGAAACAACAATATACCCAAAAGGATCACCGGAGACGTGGCGAAGCTCCACGATGTCTCCAGAGAAGGTGGAGCGCGTATCAATGCGACCACGCTTCAACCTCTCGGCGGCTTGAGTAATCTTTTCCTGAGCATCACTCTCAATTGCCACCGATTGCGGCATAGTGGCTGCTACAGGGACCGCTTCAGCCCACTCGAATCGTGTTTCAAATTCACCAACCGCTGGCTCGGCCAGAATATTAGCCAAAGCGGTGCAGAACTCCCGACTAACTCCCCGCTGAACAACGTCATGCAAGTCCCGCATTGTCGGCGAGCGCTCAGGCTGAACGATGATCTCACGGACGGCAAGTATGGCTTGCGCCAGAGTCCGCGTCACACGCCGCTCAAACGGTTCAGGTGCAGACGTGAAGAGCTCAAGGTTCTCTGAACGAGGTTCCGGAACAGCCCTCTCCGTCGGCTCGGTTAGCGGGATCAGGACCGGAATAACAAAGGACCCTTCCAACGTGTGATCCATTCGCGCACTCTTTAAAACTTGATCACCGCGCCGAGTGTAATTGCCGCCAATTTCGCTCTGCTCTCGCCAAGCCGTAGTACCCGAAGCTCGTAGCAGCTTCCGAGTCGACCCGATTACTGTGGCTGCAGCCTCAAACGGAATGGTGTCCGTAATTCTATAATCTTTCGCGGCACGCAAGAAAGCGACATCCATGAGGTGATGCCGGATGCGCAACGCCAACTTCTCTTCCGACTCCTGCTCGATATAGGCGAGTCGCTTGAGAACCCCGTGAGCTATCTCCCGGTCATTCACTGCAACGTTAGGAATCCCGACTTTCGACTGATCGCGCAGCCACAGTGTGCCTGCACTTCCGGGCGTCTGGGCGACCCAGCCCATATGCCGCATGTAAGCCCGAATTTGCCGAAGAGAAGGCACACGCACTTGTGACGGATTCAGAAGCATTCCTCCACCTCCCGCGCCCAAACCTGGAGCGAATCCACCGTTAGTCGCTGTGATTTTGGAATATGAATCTTTTGATCAGAACCGAGCCGATTGACCCTCACCCAAAAAGCGGCCGCCTTCTGGTGGGTTCCAGATAATTGGTGGTCAATCCAGTCCACCCTGTCGTCAAAGTCGAGGATGACGAGAATGAAGTAAACCGGCAGGGCGCATGCGGACCACCTTTCACGCCAATGGAACTCAGAGTGCCATGTAGCAGTGGTGCCAGCTATCGAGAACCTCGAAGAGCACTTGATCTGGATACGCGCCGGAGCAATGGCGAAGTCGACACTACCATCCACGGCAAGCACGTCTTCGTCCGGAGATGTCTCCGTAAAACCCACCCCAGCCTGACTGACTATCGACCGCACGTATGCCACACCGAAACGCCCTTTAGCGCCATTAGGGCTCAACGTGGCAATCGAAGGACTCTCAGAACCTTCGCGCTGGAGAGGCACAGTCATGCCGTACATGATGAGGCTCGGCTCGCGATCTGTCAGGGCATCAGATCGACCAACCTGACACTCCGCGATCTAAACATGCCTTTTTGCCCTTAAATGCTCCATTTCATCCGCCATTGTGAAGTCGTAGAACCGGCGGTCTTGCGCCGGCAGCGGCTCAACCGAGCCAACGTCGCGGATCTTTGCTCTCACGACGGGCAGCCGCTGAGGTTCCTCAAATCCACCGAGCGACCCTGGGAAGTTAGGCACACTCATCTCATGTCGCTCGCCGCCGTCGCGATCATCGTCTCCAGCGCCAGTGCCGCCTTCACGATGATCAACATGTTCGTCTCTGCCGCTACTTACCGACGTGGGGGTCCTCGCCTAAAGCTAAGTTTCGAGCTTCAGCCGTACCAGCCCCGTGAAGCCCTCTTGGCGGAAGACCGGAACAGGTGGCGCAGTTATCTGCACGTACATGTACGAAATCGCAGTTCAGCAAGCGTCGAAGTAGAGACGGTACAGATTTACCCGGTCATGGTCTTCATGGCTCTGTTGGGGTCGCTCCTCTGGAAGGAGGACATGTTTGCAAACTTCCTCAACTTCGCCTATCACAGCCGGGTTTCTTTCCTTGACGGCGAAGACAAGAAGAAGATCGCCCCCTTTAGCGGATCGAGATGGGTACTTGACGAGAGCTTCACTACCATGGCGCGGCCCAATAAGTGGGTAGCGAGAGCGCTCTTGTTCCGAGTTCGCGTGACTCTAACCAATGGGCAAGAAGTGCAAAGTCGCCCAATGTTCTACTTGAAGGCCCGCAAACACCAGGCTGCGATGTACAAAGAATTTGAGGCAACCCTCGATAATCGCAAGCGGGCAGAAACTCCCACCCTGGATGACGCCTTGAAGGAGCAGGAAAGCGAAGCGAAGTGATGAGGCCGCTGCGTGGGACACGGACCGGCGGCTTCTCGGCGGTGGGAGAGCTCAGCTGGTCTCAGAGCCTGCGGCATGGGCCGTGCGCACGGTACGCGATAGACCTCTACCTCAACAGGGCTGCCGTGGCGCGAATTGGCAGGTCAGAGGCGATGCGGAAGTGCACCTAGGCATGCCCTCCGGAGCCGTGTGCGCAGGTTCGAATCCTGCCGGGGGCACTCGCCTAGGAACAGCAGAAATCAAGCGCTGACCAGGGCGGATGCCGAGAGAAGAGGGCGGGAGTCAGTCTCACTGACTCCCGCCCTTTCTCACTCTCTCTCACTGGTTGTGCGTGAGGAGTGCGTGGGCCGCTTCCGCTCCCCCGTACATCCCGGCGGCCCCTATCGCAAGTGCTCCCCCTGGCGGTACCAGGCCGTCCTACACTCCCGAAAGTCGTCAAAGCGGGAGGGGCCGTGGCGGATCGAGTCAGGTTCAGGAAGATCGAACGGATGCCGGGCGGCGGGTACGGGGCCGTCTGGCGAGCCGCCAACCTCGAAACCGGCGACGAGGTTGTGATGAAGTTTCCGCTCGACACCCTCGACATGTCACCCGGGTCCGAGGATCGCAGACGCTTCGAGCGAGAAGCCCGCTACCAATCCATGCTGAAGCACCCCGGCATTATGCCCATCATTGCGATGAACTTGAGGCGGGAAAAACCGTTCTTCGCCATGCCTCTAGCTGAAGGATCACTTCAGGATCAGCTGGAGTACGGGCCCATTCACGAAGAGGAATCCATAGGCATCATCACAGACGTCTTGTACGCCCTTGAGTACGCTCACCAGCAGGGCGTCCTACATCGCGACCTGAAGCCAGCTAATCTGCTCTTTCTGGATGGGCGATGGGTTATCTCCGACTTCGGGCTGTGCCGACTCGTCACCTCAGAAAGCACAACCATCACCCGGGCAAACAGTGCGGTCGGTTCAATCGCCTACATGGCTCCGGAACAGTTCGACAACGCCCACGACGTGGCAGAGACGGCCGGCATCTATTCAATTGGCCAGATCCTGTATCACTGCCTAACAGGCGAAGTGCCTTTTCCTCGCGCACGAATGAGCCGGCTCGACGTCAAGTTTCGCTACGTGATCAGTAGATGCATCGCTGAGGAGCCAGACGAGCGATATCAATCGGTAGCCGAGCTCCGGCGTGAGCTGGAACTAATCACAGCACCGCAAGCTGAGCTTGCTTCTCCTACTGCACAAGCGAATGAGCTGAAGGCGAAGGCACTCGACGGCGACACGAAGGCCGTTGACGCTCTCCTCGGGCTACTGCTCGATTCAGCAGATGATGAGATCTTCATCAAGGAATTCACGCCATCGCTGCCACAAGAACTCCTCGCACAGATGGCAGCCGATTATCCTCTTGAGTTCGAACGCATGGTGCGCACTTACGACGAATATTGTGAGGGCGGGCACCCATTTGCTTACACCGATGACATCGCCGACTTCTTCGCTCGCGTCTTGGTGGCAGCCGAACATAACAAGACGGTTCGATATCTGAGCCTGGAACGCATCATGATCGTAGGCACCACCCACAACCGATTTTACGTGGGTGAGGTATTTTCTCGCGAGGTTTCACGCCTCACCGCACCTGAAGAGATCTCTTACGTAGTGGAGATGCTTCGCAACAATCCAGCGTGCGCCATTTTTATGGCGTCATATCTGCGGCGCTATTCACTGCACCGCTCAATCCTTAGGGCTTTGGACTAGGAACAGGGCTCTGGCCAGGCCAGAGCCCCGCGGCGCTAAGGGTCAGGTTGTTGCCGCACCCCATCCCATAGTTTTTTCGATTTTCCTGTTGTTCTCCTCCTCGCTGTTGTCGACCAGGCCCGCGTAGTGGCGGTCGATGACCTCCGGGGAGGTGCCGGCGCGCCGCGCCACCTCCGCCACCGGGAGGCCGGAGCGGAGCCAGTCCGTGATGCAGGTGGCACGCCCGTCGTACGGCTTCCGAGCGAGTGGCGACGCGACCTTGTGCGGTGGGAACGCGATGGGGCGAGGACGCACAGCGGATGAACATCTAGCTCGATCGCTCGCACCTGTCCGGTCGGCTGACCGTGAAGCGCGCGCTGAGCAAGTCTCTCGTAGAATTGAACAATTGCTTCCTATTCTCGGAGAGCATCACCCGAGTGTCCTATTTTTGCGTGCCGAATCCGCTCAACTACTGATGTCGGAAGAAAAGCTGCGTTCGGTACTCTCCGACCAGCAGCGATTCCTAGGCATCGATAGTCCAGATGTGATTGGGACCAAGGCCGCGTTGGCGAACGTTCTTCGCGATCAAGGTTCCACCTCTGAGGCTGTGGAGCTGTATCAGCAGGCGTCGCAACAGGCCCGCGAAAGCTTTGGATTTGCCGACCCCAAGACTCTCAGCTTGCAGGACAACGTCGCTTCTACTTACGTGCAAGCCGGGAGAATGCGTGAAGCCGTCGAACTCCTAGAGCATGTAGTCGCGGATCGGGAACTCGCCCTAGGCCCTCAGGATGCCGCCACGCTCACTAGCCTTAATAACCTTGCCTACACCTATGCGCAAGTAGATCGACCGCTAGAAGCAATTAATGTGTGGGAACGTACTATTTTCGACCAGGCTCGTACTCTAGGAGACGACCACCCATCCACGCTGGCCAGCCGGAATAACCTGGCAAACACATACCGCGAGGCGGGCCGGCTGCAGGAGGCGATCGATCTGTTGGAAAGGGTGGTCGCCGACCGGGAGCGCATCCTGGGACCCGACCACCCCGCCACCCTCACCAGCCGCAACAACCTGGCCTATGCATACCGCGAGGCGGGCCGATTCCAAGTGGCGATCGCCCTCCTGGAACGGGTGGCCGCCGACCGAGAGCGCATCCAGGGCCCCGACCACCCCGCCACCCTCACCAGCCGCAACAACCTGGCAAACACATTCCGCGAGGCGGGCCGGCTGCAGGAGGCGATCGATCTGTTGGAAAGGGTGGTCGCCGACCGGGAGCGCATCCTGGGACCCGACCACCCCGCCACCCTCACCAGCCGCAACCACCTGGCAAACGCGTATGGCGAGGCGGGCCGGCTTCAGGAGGCGATCGCCCTCCTGGAACGGGTGGTCGCCGACCGAGAGCGCATCCTGGGAGCCGACCACCCCGCCACCCTCACCAGCCGCAACCACCTGGCAAACGCATACCGCGAGGCGGGCCGGCTTCAAGAGGCAATCGCCCTCCTGGAACGGGTGGTCGCCGACCGAAAGCGCATCTTCGGTACGACGCACAAGGCGACCCTCACGAGCCGCAACGACCTGGCAGTCGCGTACCGCGAGGCGGGCCGGCTGCAGGAGGCGATCGCCCTCCTGGAACGGGTGGTCGCCGACCGAGAGCGCAACCTGGGATCCATCCCCCCAGCCACCCTCATCAGTCGCAACAACCTGGCAATGGCGTACCGCGAGGCGGGCCGGCTGCAGGAGGCGATCGCCCTCCTGGAACGGGTGGTCGCCGATCACGAGCGCATCCTGGGACCCGACCACCCCGCCACCCTCACCAGCCGCAACAACCTGGCAAACACATACCGCGAAGTGGGCCGGCTTCAAGAGGCAATCGCCCTCCTGGAACGGGTGGTCGCCGACCGAAAGCGCATCTTCGGTACGACGCACAAGGCGACCCTCACGAGCCGCAACGACCTGGCAAACGCGTATGACGAGGCGGGCCGGCTTCAGGAGGCGATCGCCCTCCTGGAACGGGTGGTCGCCGATCACGAGCGCATCCTGGGACCCGACCACCCCGCCACCCTCACCAGCCGCAACAGCCTGGCAAACGCATACCGCGAGGCGGGCCGAGTTCAAGAGGCAATCGATCAGCTGGAACACGTGGTCGCCGACCGAGAGCGCATCCAGGGCCCCCACCACCCCGCCACCCTCACCAGCCGCAACGACCTGGCAAACGCATACCGCGAGGCGGGCCGAGTTCAAGAGGCAATCGATCAGCTGGAACACGTGGTCGCCGACCGAGAGCGCATCCAGGGCCCCCACCACCCCGCCACCCTCACCAGCCGCAACCACCTGGCAAACGCGTATGGCGAGGCGGGCCGGCTTCAAGATGCGATCGCCCTCCTGGAACGGGTGGCCGCCGACCGAGAGCGCATCCAGGGCCCCGACCACCCCGCCACCCTCACCAGCCGCAACAGCCTGGCAAACGCGTATGGCGAGGCGGGCCGGCTTCAAGAGGCGATCGCCCTCCTGGAACGGGTGGCCGCCGACCGAGAGCGCATCCAGGGCCCCGACCACCCCGCCACCCTCACCAGCCGCAACAGCCTGGCAAACGCATACCGCGAGGCGGGCCGAGTTCAGGAAGCGATCGATCTGTTGGAACGGGTGGTCGCCGACCGAGAACGCATCCTGGGACCCAATCACCCCACTACCTTCACCGGCCGAGTAGGCCTTGCAACCGCTCACGCGGAAGCGGGTCGTCCCCAGGCGGCGATCGTCCTCCTGGAACGGGTGGCCACCAACCAAGAGCGCCTCCTCGGCAGGGAACACAAGAACACTCTTAACGGCCTCAACGGTCTGGCCTACGCGTATCGCGAGGCGGGCCGATACCAAGAGGCGATCGCCCTCCTGGAACGGGTGGTCGCCGACCGAGAGCGCACCCTCGGCACGGAGCACAAAGCCACCCTCACCAGCCGCAACAATCTGGCTTATGTCTACCGCGAGGCGGGCCGAGCGCAGGAGGCGATCAACCTATTGGAACGGGTGGTCGCCGACCGAGAGCGCAGCCTGGGCACGGAGCACAAGGCCACCCTCATCAGCCGCCACAACTTGGCCCACGCGTACCGCGAGGCGGGCCGAGTTCAGGAAGCGATCGATCTGTTGGAACGGGTGGTCGCCGACCGGGAACGCATCCTGGGTGCCGACCACCCCGCCACCCTCACCAGCCGCAACAACCTGGCAGAGACGTACCGCGAGGCGGGCCGAGTTCAGGAAGCGATCGATCTGTTGGAACGGGTGGTCGCCGACCGAGAACGCATCCTGGGTGCCGACCACCCCGCCACCCTCACCAGCCGCAACAGCCTCGCAGGTGCCCGCCAAGCCGCAGGTGACCTTTCACGAGCTATCGAACTCTATGAAGAGAACCTCGCTGAAGCGCAACGCATCTTGGAGCCCGAGCATCCGAAGATCGCTGAGTATCGAACTACGCTGATGCAAGCGCGAGATCAATGAGGGGCACTGCCATCTGCCCAGTGACTTGCCGCTTCGCCGGGCGAGCGGGCGGCCACGTGATCAGGCGCTCTCCTAATGCACGCCACAGGTTCGGGATCGGGCCCGAACCCACGTGCCGATGTTAGCTCGGTACGCCACCCACATCAGCTGGCCGAGACTCCGCAGTCACTTCTTTACGCCAGTCACCAGCGCTGCCTTAACTGTTCACGGAGGACGGCATACATCGAGGGGCCGTTGAACGTCTGGCCAGAAGGCCAGCCGAGGCCGTAGTACCGGTCGATGAACCAGGAGATGCGATCAGCGTCGTTGACCTCGGCTGTCACCGTATCGAGGTGATCAAGCCACCCAAGGACAGCCGTATGCGCAGTAAGGGACAGGTCCCTCAGGCTCAAATCCTGGCTTCCGCCACCGGCGCGTAGCGACCCGTCGCCGGACCAGTTGCCCTTCATCATCACGCCGAGATACCAGTTCACCGGGTTACGGCCTTGCTTCCGGCTGTTGCAGTCGTAGCAGGCTGGCACCAGGTTCGAGATGTCGTCTGCCCCACCATCAGCGGACGGGAGGAGGTGGTCCATCGTCTGAGCGTCTCGCATGTCGCAGTACACGCTGAAGTGCTTTGTCCACCCGCTGCGTGCGGCCTCCTCGCAATAGAACGAGACGCCGCGCCGTACTGGGGCCGTCCGAGATGGGCGGATCTGGACGGTGCTCACAGAAGCTGAGGCCAACGGCAGTGACGGCAGTGCTGACGGCAACGACGGCGGACGGCAACGGCACTGAACAGCTCAACTCGGTACTGCCAGGGCGCCGACGAGCCACGCCCCCAAGGTCCGCCCGCATCTTCTAAGCAGTTGGTCAACGACCGCGCGGCCGCAACCGACCGAGGCCGTGCTAGATCGTGCGGGGAACCACGGGGAATGGCGGGGACCAAGCCGGCCGTCAGCCAGGCCGCTTCGCCACTTCGCCGCAGCTCAGTGCAGCAACTTCCGCCAGAAGACCTTAGCTTCCCAAGCTGAGGCGTTGAGCGGTGATAGGCGATCGCTACTGGAGGAACGCCGGCAGAGGGAGCGACGAGGGCCGCGGCGATAGAAGGTGGGCGATCACCCTCGGTTCGGCAGCCAGAACCGCCACCGCCTCGCGCTTCACTCCCGGCCCCGTCCCCCGCAGGCTCACTGCCGAGAGTTGCGCTCCCTCGGCGATCACTCGGGACCAAGCACGAGCTTTCTGCTTATTGATGTACCCGATCGGGCCGTTGCCCTGGCTTGGGTAGACCGCTACAGCATAGGCGTCGTGGGGGTTGTCAGGCTCAGGCACCAAGCGCAACGGCTGGCCCGGGCGCAGGTCAGCCTGTCTTGCCGCCGCTTGGTAGTACGTCAGACCACGTAGGTTCGTGACGTAGAGTCCGGCGCGCTGCAGCCGTCGATCGGTTGGACCGACGAGGAGGCCCGTAGCGTCCTCGCAGAGACGCAATCCACCTTGGTACTCAACGAGGTGGAGTCGGTGCAGGCCCCCGGGCGGTGGTACAAAGCGGTCTGCGGGCCCCTCTGATGGCACATACATGAGTCCCCCTTGTTCACGGAATCACCGTAGCCTTCCACGGAGCCGGGCGGGGGTGAGCCTTTCGCATGAAGACTGTTGGAACGCAGAACCGTTGCCCTCGCTGAGTGTCTAACTGCGTGACAACGCCGACGAACACCCGCGAACAAGCGCGGACGCCTGCGGACCATCCGCCGAGGTGCGAGGCACCCCGTCCCAAGGCAGAGGCCGAGCGCAAGTTGCTTCGGGACGAAGAGGTCGCGCAGCCACGTCCCAACGCGTCCTCTGCTCCATGCTCGGGCCGGGGGTGGCCCCAAAGCCCGCAGGGCATGCCTGGCTCCGGTCAGTGCGATGGTTGAAGCGGGTGGTCGTGGACCATGAAGGCGAAACTCATCTCCTCGTTCAAGGTAGCCGCGTATCGTCCCTATCATGAGTACTGACCTTTTGGTTGCTGTGGTCTCGGGTGCTGTGGCCTTAGCGAGCATCGCCATGAGCGCGCGGGCCAGTCGGCGGCAGACACTTTTCGCTGCAGAATTAGAACGTCAGACTGCGGCGCTCTCTCGGAAAGTAGCCCGCCAGGACGTCATGGGTCGCGTCCGCGATCCGCTCTTGTGGGCCGCCTTCGAACTCCAATCTCGGATATACAATATCGCCCGCAGCGAGTCCGGGTTTCTCACTTTTTACTACAAGGAGGGAACCCCGAGGGAGCGTAAATACGCCCTACGCAACACACTTTATGTGTTCGCGCAGTATTTTGGCTGGGTGGAAATACTCAGGCAGCGAATTCAATTCCTAGACTTGGGAGAGCAAGAGTACAACCGCAAGGTTATGGAACTTCTTCACGAAGTCTCCGGCCATTTCAGTTCGGACACCAACCGCGGTAACGGATTTCGCCTTTTTCGTGGAGAACAACGAGCGCTCGGCGAGTTGGTTATATGGGCCGACGGGGAAAAACAAGGCTGCATCGGCTACGTTGATTTTTGCCGCCGCCTTGATGCCGACCGGGATTTTGCCGACTGGTTCACCTCTCTGGAGGAGTCCATTCGACACCTAGGTGACGAGTACTACAGTGAGTCGAGGCTGATCAGGGTCCAGCACGCACTGGTCCAACTGATCAATTTTCTTGACCCTGACGGGGAAAGATTCCCTCAGCACGGCACGCGCGCGCTTCCCGAGCAGCGCGCCGAGGCACCTACTTGGCTCAATGGTCATCAGACGGATCTGTCAGATCTCGACCGCTGAGCGGCTCCGACGCATCCTTGGGAGGAAGAGCCCGGTCCGTGCCACAGGCGTGCCAGATGCAGGAGTCAGTCACGGTCACCAGCGGAAACGAGAGGGTACATCCATGCCCCCTAGCTCAGCCGCTGAAATCGCAGGTCACCGATGAGATTCCCCAGCCTCTCTCCTAATGCGGTGCTCACGCACGAGCGCCCTCCCGCGCCGTCCGCGGGCCGTGGAAGGGCGCTCAATGGTGACCAACGTCGACAACCGACGACAGCTCGACAGCAGGTCAGGACGGTGATCGTTTAGGCGGCCGCAGGTCCCGGCCGCGCGTGATCAGTTGTGGCTGAGCTGAGCTACAGGCCATCGCGCTCGATCAACGAGCCGTCAGGCCCCAGCGTGTAGACGCGCGGCGCCGGCATCGCTTCAACCGCCCTCCGTAGTGCCGCTTCCTGCTCGGCACGATCGGGCCCATGTGGGTCTTGCACATGGAATCCGTACAACTCGACGGCCTCCGCGTCGACATCATCGGGTTGCGGACGGCCTTCCTGGATGAAGCCGCAGAGCGCACGCAACGCGTCCTCGCCCAGGTCCAGGGGGTGAAAGGGCAGGGGGTAGGGCTCTTCCTCTTCGTCGGGCCAGGGGACGATGTCGGCCGGGCGGTCTCCGGCCCAGTAGGGCAGCTCGAAGGGGAGCGGTTCGCCGATGTTCTCGATGATGCCGCTGTCCGGGGACAGGCTCACGGAGCGGACGAGGCGCCCGTCCTCCCAGACGGCGAACGCCAGCCAGTCGACGACGCTGTGCATCGCGTGCAGGACGAGTCGTCGGCCGGCGCTTGCCGCCACGAGGTGTTCCGGGAGCTGGGAGGGTGCGTCGATCATCACCCTCTGGTCGCCGATGACGTCCACGCCCGGCCAGCTGGCCGCGTACGCCGTTCCCTTCGGGGGGTAGACGCCGTCCCAGAGATCTGAGCCCCCACGCTCCTCGATCTCGCAGCCCGGATAGAGCCGCCGCATCATGGCGGTCGTCCGGTCAAGGTCCGCCACACCCACCTGTCGGAGCAGCTCCGGCACGTCGCCGTCCGCGTACACCAGCAATCCCGTCTTGGCTCCCAAAGCCCCTCCCCAGAGCGTCGCCCTCGATGGCGAACGCACCATAGCCGCACGCACTGACAACGGAGGAGGCTTACTCAGCCCGGCTGCCGAGCTGGGCCGTCCCCGGGCCGTGCGAGGTTGCCCGACGCCGACCGACAACGACAGAAGCCCACGGCATCTGAGCATTTCAGAGCCGTGGGCTTCGTCAGTCCCGCTGGTCAGCGAGACCCTTGATCAGTAGACCGGCAAGTCAGGTAGAACGGCTGACGAAGCCCCCGTCGCCGGCCCCGTTACCAAACCTCTTCGTGGCCGTCGTCGTGCCAGTTCGGTCAACTCCGGAGCGGGAGGACGAGCCTCTGTACCAAGATGCTCCCGTGGACGCAGGGGTGTGGATAGGGGCTGCCGCGGGGCTCGCCGGTGCGCTGGTAGGTGCAGGGGGATCGATCGCCACGACGCTTGTCACCCAGCGGCATCAGAAGGCCGAGGCTCGCAGAGAAGAGCGGGCAAAGCTTGCGAGGGAAACAGTCGACGCGATTACCCAAGAGCTCATCGCCCTCAGAGAACTTGCCTGGGCGTACCCGGCAGAGGACACCTCGGAAAGAGCTATGCGGCACTTTCGTTTGACAGCCAACAAACATCACCAGCGCATCGAGGTCACCCTCGTGAGGGTTCCAGACCGTGCCCTCGGAGAACGCCTTGGAGACATCCTGATGGCCAGCCGGATGGCCTTTCAAGGCCATGAGGGATCTCACACGGATCGCAAGCAAAGCGCATTTAGCGTCACCTACGAGGGTCTGAGTTGCCTTGGCGCATTTCTGCGGGAAGAGCCGTTGCCGCCGCTCACGGTCTATACGCGGGATGCCAAAGCACGCCGCCTGGCGGGTCAAGACGCGGTTCGAAGTCACGCGGGTCCCGCTATAGGGCCCCCGGAAGGGACGGATGCTTAGACGGTTGGAGCTGGCAGTCTGACATCAGAGGTTGACATCAACACCGCCGTATCTGGCGGATCGAGCCAACCACGGTCAGAGCAGAGTCGGCTCGTGGGGAGGCATCTACACAGATCGGCGACCACGGAGATCGAACTCCTGAAGCGTATGTCACTTCCCCACCCGGCCCGGCTCGAACGGTCTGGGACCCTCCACGACGGGCCGGCACTGGGGGAAGCAGTCACCGACCGACGCGGGCCACGCAAATCGTAGATGTCGTGCCGGGTGTCCACGGGCGGGATGCAGTTGCGGTACAGCAGCGAAGTACAGCAACCACCGCAACCGTAGGTGGCGATCAATGCCCGTCAATGTCCTCACGACCAGCGTCCTGGACAGCAGTGACCATCCGGCCGATAGTTCGGGACGAAGAGGCACGCGGCCGGTGCTGACAGGTCTCGCTCTTGGCCATCGATGAAGTCCGGCCGTCGGTTAGGTCCCGGACTGTTTCCGGGCGCCCCCAGACAGACCTGGGGACTCGTCGCGACTGCCGCCAGAAGGACGACGGCGTCCCGATGCTCGGCATCGCCCGCCTGCACAGCTCACACCTGGCCGCGTAGCACACCCACGCGGCCAAATCACAGTCGCAGCAAAGCTCCATTGCGGGACACCTCAGGTAGTCCTCATGACCGGCATGACAGTCGGCTTCGACTGGGCAACTGTCACACTCCGTGCACAGTGCGCAGCAAACCATGTACCGCGGCGCGCATGAGAGAGGCTGAGCCGCTCCCGTCCGCGTAGTCGATGACGGCTGCTTTCGCGTGCTGGGTAATGAAGCCCGTTGCGGCATGTTTGGCGCAACGGGTGGCCAATACGACCACATCGGCCTGTCGGGCCTTTTGACGTAGTGGCGGGCTGCCGACGCTGTCGTGCGCACAGGCGACTTTGACCCCAGGCGCAAGTTGCTGCAGGGCTTCGCTGACGCGGTCCAGCACTCGCTGGTCAAGGGAGTAGAGCAGAACGTTGCGGCCAGCGGCCTTCTGTAGGCTGGCGTCGGTATTCTGCGCTAGGTCATCGTCAGGCTGCTCGTGCCAATCGAGTTCGATGCCGAGTTCCAAGGACAGACGCCGGGCCATGGCGATGTCTGCGAGGTCCAGACGTCCCTGGTGCACACTGAGCGGCAGGAGCAGTGCCAACGCGAGGGACTCTCGGGCGTCCGGGTCGGGACAAGCCTCCAAGATCAACCGGTCTGCGAAGTCCAGTGCGATAGCAGCCCGTTCGGGAGCGACCCAGCGCTCGCACGTATCGGCGAGTTCTCCCAATAGCTGCCCGTAGACCACGGCGGAAGGGCTCGAACGCAGCACGATCTCGGTCAGTGCCTGCACAGCCAGCAAGTCACCGGGCCCTAGCCAGTCGTAGGCCAGCGCACACGTGATGAGAGCGCGCGCGCTGAGCGGTGCGGGCTGGTCGTATCCGACGCTTTCGATGAAGGCCCCAAGACAGCGCCAGACCTTCCTTTGGCCCTCGTCGTGCAGTTCTTCCAGCAGGGCAGCGACTCCCCGGTCGTCAGCGGCGGGTGAGGGCCACGCGGTCCAGACCTCATGCTCCAGGATGGCGTTCAGGCCGGTGTATCCGTCGGCGATCGCGCTGATCAAATCCGCCCACGAGGTGGGTATTGGTTCGACCGTGGCCGGGTCAGTGCCCTGCATCAGGGACGGCGGGGTTGACGGCTTCGGCGAATCAACCGGGGTACCTGCCGCCTCATGGGCGGGCTTGTTCTGGGGAGCGTTCTGCGGACTGAGAAGAGTCGTTACGGCTTCCCTGAGGACAGGCGGCAGAACGTCGCGCGACCCAGTGTGCTCGATGGTGGCGAGTATGCGCTGGCTGCTGTGAAGGGCGCCACGCGTCACCGCTGCCAGGAGCAGGACGACCAGTGCGTCGGCGGAGTAGGACTGCATGTCGTTCTCGAAGGGAGCCAGCGCAAGGAAGCCTCTATCGTGGAGGGCCTGTTGGGCGTCAGGCAGATCGCCGCGGCTCAGGGGCTCCTGCACGTCGCAGGAAAACACGGCATCCAGCACCGCTGCTTTCACTGGGGCGGGCGGGTCTTGCCGCAGCACGTCGCCCAGGCCGGGGTAGTCGAGCAGTTCTCGGTCGAGTCCGAGCCGGGTGAGTCGCTTGATGTGCAGGTGGGCAAGGTTGGCGGCGGTGATGCCTCCTTGGCCGACCAGTTGATCGAGTACCGCTTGGGAGGCGGCTTGACCGCCAGCCGCCAGGGCGGCGTCGAATTCGGCCAGCAGCCGTCCTGTCGGCTTCACTGCCCGCCAGAGTCGCGGTGGACGATGAGCCAACGTGTGCTGCATGAGCAGGGCCACGTCTGTCAGCCTCTGGCGGAAGCGGCGGTTGGGGTGGGTCTCGAGCCGGAAGGTGGTCGTCGCCGTTCCGGCGAACTCCTGCACCGCTGCTTCGATCGGATCGTTGGAGTCCAGGGTGCAGGGGTGCACGCCGGCGCCGCTGAGGTAGGTGGCGCCGGCGAAGGCAGTGATGATGTTGCCGACGAGAGTCGCGTGCGCATCGTCGCGGGCGATGACATAGATCGCGAAGCGGTCCTGGGCCTGCTGGTAGCGCGGCAGCACGATCGGGATGTCTCTGCCGCTGCGCAGCAGATCCACGAAAGGTCGAGCTCGATCGCCCTTGCCCGGGTCGGGATCCATGTCCGGCCAGGCGTCGTTTCCCCGGCCGAAGAAGCGCTGCAGGAAGGCTTCCAGGTCTTGGGTACTTGGGGCGGGGGCAGCCGGGCGCTGGGCGGTCACTGGTGTTCCTTCCATCGCTGGGCGAGTTCGAGGCGTGCCTGGCCCGCGTCACTGCCTCCCACCTTGTAGCTCACCGCCTCGTCGTTCTCCAGCAGGCCCCGCACCGTGAAGTTCATGGACCCGGTGAGCATCCAGTCCCGGCCGCAGATGGTCTTCTCGTGCACGGCGGGGCTCTGGACGACGCGCACGGTGTGACGAGGGGCCAGGCGATGTAGTCGTCCCAGGAATTGGACGTTGTGCGTATCGGGGCGCGTGACCACGGTCAGGGAGGTACCGGCCACCGTGATCCGTGCCAGTAGGTCGGCCAACGAGCAACTGCTGGGAGGGTTGTCGTCGAACAGGTCGTCGTATGTTCCCTGGCTGTTGTCGAGGATCTTCACATCGCTGATCCATGGTGAGACCAGCCACATCACCGGTCCGGGAGACATGAGTTCTCCGACGAGGGCCATGGCCAAGATGGCGTCGGCGCGCACGCCGGTATGCCCGCCGGTGCGTACGGGGCGCTCGATGCCGCTCACTGCGTGGCCTCCCGGATGTCCACTCGGACTCGCCACTGCTGACCGTCGCGTCGCATTCCTTGCATCTCTCCGTACAGGCGTAGCACGTCCCAGTCCACGGTCAGTACGGGCACACGGACGATGGCGTCGGACAGGGCCGTTGCGGCGTTCGTGTCGGCGGTCAATTCCACGGCGGCATGCTGGGTTATGGCGGCCTGATAGCGCTGTTCCCAGCCGTCTTCGGTGACGTCGATGCAGGGCAGTTGCTCGTCGTGTGCTGCGGCAGCAAGGAGACGGTCCAGCACGGGTGGCCGATCGAGGTAGGGCTGGTAGTGCTGAAGATGGTGGGTTCGGGCGTCCCGGCCCCGCGGCCAGAGCAGACTGAATGCCTGGTCGGCCGACAGGCCTGGGCCTGGGCCGGTGGGCAGGCGCCCGGAGCCGACGGCGTAGGCGATGACGCGGGCGTCGACTTCCACGCCCAGCCGGTGCTCCAGGGCCTGCCATGCGTCGATCAGGGCCAGTGCGCTGGCATCGGTGGTGGGGCTACTGCCCGGGCGGAGCAGTCGGGTGGACAGGGCTGCCACGGCACTGTGGCGTGGCGGTCCGTCGAGTGTGCTCCACGCCTTGCGAAGGTCGGTGAGTGCTTGGCGGGAGTCGGCTGCGGAGGTGCGGGCCCGCAGACCTGCCATGGCCTGTGCTGCTGGGCCGGTCGGTGCTGTGGTCACGTGGCGCAGGAGTCGGGTCACGGTGGTGTCGACGTATTCGTAGTCGTTGGGGGTCAAGGCTGTCTCGACCAGGCGCCAAAAGCGCCGTGGGTCCTCGGCGTAGTAGCGGGAGAGCTGTTCGATCACTCCCAGGCCGCCGATCGAGGTCTCACTGAGCCATACGGTGGCCGGATGGCCGTCCTGGGGGGCAGGGACTACGTCGACGATCAGATCGCCGTCCTGTGCGTCCGGGCACGCACGCAGTGCTGCAGCGAGGACGGCAGCGGCCACGGTGTCGGTGTAGGCCCGCCGTGCCAGGTCGGTGGTGCGTACGGCGATGTCGGGTGTCACCAGGAGGTGTCCAGCCCGGTCCAAGGCGTCCATGACGGCGGGGACGTCGCTCAGTTCCGTAAGTGTGGCGATGAGCCGTTCGTTGGTGTGGGCGGGCTGGCCGGTGGGCTCGTCGCGGTAGAGCACACTGAGGATTTCTGCCAGATCCTCCCGCCAACTGCCATCCGCCAGGGCGGCACGGATCGATGACGGATCGGGGCCGTCGTCGCTCATGCCTCGTAGGGAGAACGACGTCAGGTAAACCAGGGCGAGCCAACCGCGCTGGAACTGGTTGGTCACCTCTGCCAGTGCCCGATCGTCGTTCACCGCCTGAAAGAAGGCCAGGGTCCGCCATTGGGGAGAGGCGAGGTAGTGGGAGATCTCGGGGCGGGTGGTGTCCAGCGGGGCGAGGGTGAACGACGCGGCGTCCACGCTGAGCCGGAATCCGAGGGCTGCAGGTTCCCCGTTGCAGGTGTAGTGCACGGTTCGGGCATCTGTCGTGCCCGAGTCGTAGCTCACCTCGAAGCGGGCTCCGGCAGTCATCCGGCGCACTTCGACGGGGTTGCCTGCTGCATGCAGGGAGAAGCCGACGGCAGTGATGCGGTCCTGCCACGAGGACGGGCGTGGAACGTCCCCGGGCAGGGGCGAGGTGTTGGTGTCGACGACGATCTGCGAGCCCCACAACGGAAAGCCTTGTGACCGGTCGGCGACCGGTCTGGGCGGCTGACTCAGGTGCAGGCGATGGGGGCGCAGTACGACCAGACCCGTCTGGTCATGTCCCGGAGGGAACCATCGGCCTTCGGGTGTGGGGTCCGGGACGAGGCTTTCGTCGAGTTCCAGGGTGTCCTGGCCAAGTGGGGGGACGGGCAGCCAGGTGCGGTGGTCGTTTCGCTGGTAGCCGTAACGGCGGCTGACGCGGCCGGGTACGGCTTCTCTGAGAGCCCTGGCGATCGGCAGCAGTTCGTCGGTGTTGTCCTGCACGGCGTCGCCGGCGGCCTGGCGCGCAGCGAAGGGCAGGGTCAGTGCGACCTCGGGCACGTTGAGCGGGTCGAACAGGGCGCGGGTCACGAACTCCGGCAACATGGTCCCGGGTTCGGCTCCGGGGTCCTTGTCCTGGAGGGTCTGCCAGTTGCTCTTCAGTCGGCGGGTCGCGGTAGGTACCACGCTGAGCAGCAGTGATCGCGGCTCCTCCCACAGCAGGGCCTGCACCTCGTCGGCGCTCAACTGGAGTGCCGTTTTGAGGTGACGCGCCAGATCGTCCTGGAGGGTGGCATTGGTCAGCAGACTCCCCAGCAGATGCGCGAACTGCTGGCGGGCGCCGTCGTCCTGAGTCTTGATGCCGTTTCGTGGCGCGGTCAGCAGTTGCCTGGGGTCGTTCCAGATTTGGCGGGAGCGCAGTTTCCGCCCGGCCCAGTCCAGTAGCGACTGCGCTCCCTGGATCTTGATTACAAAACGGTTGTTGACCGGGAGGTGGCGTGCGGCCACTTCCGGCTGGAACAGCGTCTCGTATGCCTGGTAGGCGAGCCGATCCCGGCCGTAGTCGGAGAGGGTGATGACCGTGATGGGGCGCATGGCGCGCTGACGGCCGGCGCGGCCGCGTCGCTGGATGAAGGCCGCTGCGTCGTGGGGTGCCTTGTGCTGGAGGACCAGTCCGACGCGCGGGTCGTTGAAACCGACTTCGAGGGAGGCGGTCGCCACCGTCAGGTCGGCGTGCAGATCGACTCCGACGTCCTGCGACGACGTGCGAGCCACGCGCAGGGCATGGCTGCCCGCCCCGGGGGCGAGTACATGGCCGATCTTCTCCATGAGGTCCCATGACTGGCCGTCGCGGTAACGGGCGCGGTGCTGGGGGCTGGCCGGAGCGCGGAGGGCGGCGAGCGCGGGATGGCGGCCGCTTGGCCGGCCGTAGCGGTCTTGCTTTCCCTCGGCGTCGCGCAGGTCGTCGTAGAAGCGGTTGGTGACGTCCAGGTCGTCGGTGAAGAGGAATCCGGTGGACCCGTACAGGGCGGCGTCTTCCTCGGGATCGAGCATGCGCCCGAAGAGCATGGCCGTTTGGATGGAGGTGGACAGCAAACTGCTGCCGGCGATCGGATCGCCGCGCAGTGCTAGGGCGTATTCGCGGCCTTCCTCGTCCATGCTGTCGTCGACAGGCTGGATGTACTCGACGTCGTTGTCGCGCAGACCCACCAGGCGGGCGAAGAACGCACTGGCGTCGCGCAGCGTGGCGCTCAGTCCGACGAAAGTGACCGGTTTACGGACTGCCTGCTGCCATCGGCGCAGCAGGAGGGCCGTCTGTGCTCCGTGAAGCCCAGCGTAGGTGTGCACCTCGTCGAGCAGGACCAGCGAGGGGACCGCGCCTGCCTGCCAGCCCAGCAGTCGGCCGATGCCTCCTGCGGCGCTGTAGAGGTTGAGCATCTCGGTGGTGGTGAACAGCAGGTCCGGTGGCTGCTCGCGCTGGCTTTGGCGGGTGAGAGCCAGGCGCCCCTCCTGGATGACACTCTGGCAGGTGGGGTTTAGGCATGTCAGTCGTTCTTTGTTGTTGCGGCGGTCGGTGTCGTGCCACAGGAGTTCACCGCGCTCGCATTGCGGGCACGTCAGGTAGGGGCAAATGGCGCCTTGCTGGGTCCGCTTCCAGGCTGTGCGGCCGTTGGCGCCGGATTCAAGGCGTCTGTCCTGGGGGTCGTAGGGCGTGTCTCCGTAGAGAGCGCCCAAGCGAAGCGGTCGGCGCTCGCAGCTTTGTAGGGTGGGTTCCAGTGCGTGGGCCGTACTCAGTGCCTCCCGCAGTTGGTCACGCAGCAGTTCCTTGCGTGGATACAGCGCCAGGGTATGCAGTCGGAAACTGTTCGGGCGGGCGTGTTCGGCCATGGCCGCGAAGGCGGGCAGGTAGAAGGACAGTGTTTTGCCGCTGCCGGTGCCGGCGCCCACGATCACACCGCTGGATTGCGGGCGCTTGAGGGCATTAGTCACCGCCGCGGCGGCATCGATCTGGAACCGGGCGAGGTCGCGGGAACCGATCTGCCCCTGGGCTACGCGCTGCTGGAGGTGACTCCACCCCGGCAGGTTGGCGAGTTCCTTCAGTGCGGTCGCCGCAGGGATGTTGCGCTGAGGGTAGCGGCGCGGCGCGATGTGCAGGCGGTAGTCGGCGACGAGTCGTTTGCCGCTCTGCCACCACGGCGTGGCCTCGTCGCGGACCTGCCAGGGGAAGAGTTGCCGCAGTTGGGCTGCCAGACGGACGGTCTCGGCCAGTCGCGTGCGATATTGCGGGGGCGAGGTGTCCGGCACCTTAAACAGCCAGGCGCGGTCGCGGAATTCGTACAGCAGGTCTTCACTCGATATGCCTGCCGCTTCCTGCGGGGCGTCGGGCAGGCAGAGATCGATGGCCTCGAGGACTTCACTCTCGGTCAGCGCGCCGTCGGTGATGCCCCAGGACACGAGGGGCAACTCGCGGTCCTCGAGGGTATTGAGGACGTGGTTGTAGAAACGAGCGCGGGACGGTGTGATCACGTGCGCCTCCTGCGGACTTCCAGGTCAGCGTCGAGATCGACGCGACGCAGCAGCGCGATCTCCTCGTCCGTGATGTCGCTGAGCAGCAGGGCGGTGCCGGAGGCCAGGCGATCCAGGAGCGTCTGCAGTCCTTCCGGCGGCGGTGGCGCGGTCTCGAGCAGTTCAGCCAGTTCCGCGTGGGCGTTGGCGAACAGAGTGATCACAGTTGCGTCGACGTCGGCGCGAGCAGTCTTGATGAGGTCCTGGTGCAGTGCTTTGGCCCGTGCCTGGTCCTGCAACGAGAGCATGGCTTGCCGCGCCATCTGCAAGGCCGCCAGTTGGGCTTGTGTCCACTGCCGCCATGCTTCCTGACTGTCCTGTGCTATGCGGTCGGCGACCTTTTGTACGGCTGTCGAAGCCCTGGTGAAGGCGAGGTTGGGAGGCAGTCCGCCGCCTTCGCAGTGGCGAGTGAACGCTGCCAGGCCCGTGTCGAGCCCGGAGAGGTCGATGTCGCCCGCCGCTGGCTGGGCCATCAAGGAGCGGGCGATACGCTGGCGGCGCTGCAAGGACATCAACTGGTTGTGCAGTACGCTGATGCGTTCGCTGATGCGCCTCGCTTCCTCCTCTCCCTTCTCTCCCTCGTTGAGCCGGCGTGCCTCCGCCTGCAGGCGCTCGGCCTTTTGCAACACGGACAGGGGCGCGCTCATCGATCCTCCTCCGGTGCGCTCAGCGACCGCCACTCGGTCAAAAGTTCCTGGACACCCCTGGCCGCCTCATCGCCATGGGTGTTGGTGCGGGATGCAGCGTGCTCCAAAGCGGTGGTCAGCCATGCATCACTGGCCTGCAGGAGGCCGCTGACCACTTGGATGGTGACCCCTCGGTCACGCACGGCCGCCGTGATGCGCGCCGCGTCGGGGGCCTCGGGCTCTTCCGCCCGCAGGAGATCGTCTTCGAGTTGGTTCAGGATCTTCCAGTCGGCATCTTGCGCCCGTGCGAGACGTTCGGTGATATCCGCCCTGGTGGCCAGCGGAACCGGGATGCTGGCATCCTCGGCCGCAAGGAGCGCATCGCGCACGGCGGCCAGGACCTGCGCCCCGGTCGTACCCCGCGGATGGTGCCGGCGTATGCCGTCCAACTTCCGGCGCAACGACGCATTCTGCGCCTCTACCATGTCCGTCCAGTCGGCGAAGTTCCTGACGGCCTTCTTCACCCACTCCGGTATGTCCGATCCCGTCACCTGCCAGTCCCACTGTGCTGCCGCTCGGCGCAGCAACGGGAGCGCCCTCGCCGCGTCGATCATCCGTGCCTTCCCATCGCCCTGGGCCACGCCCAAGGCGTCGCGCAACCGCTCGACGAGGGGGATCCGGTACTGGAGGTGGCCCTCCAGGGCCCGACTCCATGCGCTTTCGCGGCCCGCGGCGTCCTGGCGCGCCCAGGAGCGTCCGTCGGCGAATGCGATCGCCAGCAGTTCGGCCTCGTCCATGCCGGGCCACGCCAGCCCGGCCAGAGCGGCCCCGATCAGGGCTGCCCGCAATCCGAGGACCAAGTCGTCATCGGTGATCTGCAAGTTCTTCTGCAGGGCGGTGGTCAGCGACGCGGTGTAGCGGTCGGCGTCTGTGCTCAGCCGGCGTACGTGTTCGGCACGCTGGGCGTGCTGGCCGTTCTTGAGCAACAGCACGCTGCGCAGGTAACGGCTGTTTCGTGCCGTCCGCTTGAACTTGATCGGGGCTGTGTCCGCGCCCTGGATGTTCTCCGTTGCGCCTTCGATCGAGACCACACGGGCATTGAGAGGCCAGGCTGAGCGAATCGTCGCCTGTGTCTGTTCCCGCATCAGCGGATTGACCCAGCGGTAGCGCTGCGCAACGGCGGTCGCGATGACGGTGCGCAAGTCGCTGGCCACGGCCTGCGGCAGTACTTGTTCGCGGGTAAGCCAGTCCTCCACGGCATTGACCTTGGCCTGGAGAGAGCGAGGCAGCTTTTCAGTGGTGGTCTCCGTCTCGGTCTGCTGCTTTTCCCGCTCCGCCGGTTGGACTCTGATCGGCTGCCGAGGAGTGGCGCTTGCCCCCGAGAAGGTGCGGTCTTCAAGAGCAAAGGCTTCTATGACCGCGGACGGCAGCGCGCCAGCGTGGTCGGGGGCCCCGCCCCAGAACTCCAGGACAATCTTCCGGCGGTCGGCGTCGAGATGGTCCTCTGCCTCGACGACTTCCTGTACATCGGTGGACAGCGGCTCGTCGATGTCCGCGGTGGGGAACTGAGTACGGAAACGAGTGTCCGGGAAGGTGCCTTCCTTGAGTGCGCCGGCGTGGTCGACCAGGACGGGGCGAATCACGCTGCCGAGCACGGTGCGCGGGACGAAGGCGTAGGGGTCGTTGCGCGGAGCCGTCGCGTGGATGGTGCGGACCAGGGCGGAGGAGTTGAACGGATACAGGCCAAAGCCCTCGGAGGTCACTCCGAACTGCTCATGGCATCGGGAGACCAGGTCGCAGGTCTCACAGGGATTGCGCACCTGTGGCCCGCCCTCGTTCTCCAGGGCGTCCCGCCCGACCCGGGCGGCGTTGAGATACCGTCCGACGAACGAGGTGATCTCGGATTCACCGCGGTCGTCCCTGGTGAAGGGGACGTTGAGGTTGTAGACGTAGCCAGCGGTGGCCCGGACACGGGTGAGCGCTGTCTCCGGGAGATCGCTGAAGTAGCCCGTGGTTACCGCCATAAGGGTACGAATCGGGGCCAGGGTGGTGCCGCCGTAGCGGTTGGCGGCCTCGATGACCGCATCGAGGAGGTCCTTCTGCACGCCTTGGATCAGCGCGAAGTCCTCGATGAGCAGGATGATCTCCTTGCCCTTGCGGGCGTACTCCCGCCGCACCTGCAGCATGGCGTCCTGCAGGCGGCCCGCTCCCAGGCTCGCCACCCGTTTGACGGCCGCTTCCAAATGCTGGTTCAGCAGGTCGACGGCGGCCTGCTGCAGCTGCGTGTTGCCCGAGATCACATTGATCAGCTTGATCGTGACCTGAGCGGCACGGTGGAGGTCCAGCAGGTCAGTGGGGAGATCATCCATGGTGAACGCCATCGGGCGGTCCGGCTCGCCGTCCATGCGATCCTGCAGCAGTTGTTCCGCCAGCCTGGAAATGAACTTGCCCTGTCCGAGCATGAAGGCGCTCACGTGCGGGTCCTGTAGGACGACCGTGAGACCGCGGGGACCGGCGAGCGGACGAGCGTGCTGAGGTACGTCCCGGGCCGTCGTAGCGGCCAGGGACTCGCTGAGGGCGTTCACCAGACGCCTGCTCAACGTGGCCGCGTCCACGCCATCGGTGAACCGGTGGATGTCAGCGCGCAACTGAGCCAGCGCGCCGCTGTCCGCATCGGCAAGCAGGGCGTCGATCACAGCGCGGAGGCTGGTCTTGGCCTTCTCCAGATAGATGACCTTGTATTTGCCCGAGGGGGGCAGGTTCTCGCCCACCCAGCGCACCAGGTGCGACTTTCCGGTCCCGGAGTCACCGACGATCGGCAACAGGAGCGCGCCGGTGTCGGACTGCAGCGACAGGAAGTCCTTCAGGACGGTGTTCTCGTCGATGAGCGGGCCGTCCGAGACGATGGCACGTCCGTCCAGACCAGCCCGGCGGATGCGCAGCGGCGCATGCGTGGCCAGGAAGACCGCACGAGAGGGGCTGACCGCCTCGGTATTGATCGTCGCGGCCGCAGTTTCGGGCGTCCAGCACAGGAAGCCGCGGAAATCAGCCATGCTGGTCCTCCGAGATGACGATGTCGGACACGTAGTGCGACGGACGGTCGGGATCATGAAGCGTCAAGACGCGCTGGGCGTCGGCGTCCTGCTGCAAGACGAGCCAGCCCTCGTCTTCGCCGCGCAGCAGGGCGTAGGACAAGGCGGCCCCTGCTGACTGGGCACCCGGGTTGGAAACTCCCATGGCATTGGCGTAATCCCCGCCCGGCAGGACCGGCAGGGCGGTGCGCAAGGCTCGGGCAGCGTCGACGGCGTTGACGCGTTCCCCGACAGGCCACAGCCTTTGCACCGTCTGCTTGACGGCCTCTGTGCAGTCCGGCAGCAGGGGGCCCACGCCGCTGGTGGGCAACAAGGGGGCTGCGGCCAGGCCCAGAGCCGGCGCCCAGTGCACGAAACGGTTCCAGCGCGTGTCGTTTCGCGACGCAGTGCCCGCGTCGGGATTGAGGTCGATGGACTGCTCGCGTTGGACGATTGCCCAGGTGGCCGGTCCGTCGAGCGGATCGCAGGAGAGGAACCACACGAGGATGCGGGTGAGGTCGCGCGAACCGGTCTGTCCTGCGTCGTCAGCCAGTCCGACATTGAGCTCACCGGCCAGGACAGCCTGGCGCAGGGCGCTGCTGAAGGACGGGAAGTCCGTGCCGTCGAGGTCGCCAGCGTGTCCGGCGAGCGAGAGGGGGTCTTTCTCTTCGGCGATCAACTGCAACTCGCGCAGAGTACGCAGGGCTTGGTCGAAGGCCTTGTTCTCCTTGCCCTCGGTCAGGGAGGGCGGAGTTAGAAGAGCCCGCGCGCGATCGGTCGCCAGCGGCTTTCCCTCTGCGGCAAGAAGGCGAACGACGGCCCACATAAAGGGTGGTATCGAGGACTCGGCGAGAAGCAGGGCCACTAGAACGACTCCAAGGCAGTACGCACCCACAAATGGGCGCGGTGAATTGCAACAAGTGGGGCGTCGGGGCGATCCGGGTGCGCCAAAGACCGTGGATGCAGCAGGTAGGTTACATCCTGGGAATCGAAGCGCATCGCCAGATCGTCTCCCACGTGGGAGGCGGAAGAGTCGAGCAGCCAGACCATCGGGTTGGTATAGCGGCCCAGGAGGTCCTCATCCCTGTCAACGATGAGGGGGTGGGGGCGCACGTCGCGTTGCAGCCGTCGGGTGGCCAAGCGGGCAAGCCCCGGACCGCCGAGCACCGACATCCCCCGCACGGCCAGGTGCTCGAGCAGTTCGGGCATCAGGTCGATGAATTCCTGCTCGGTCTCCCAGTAGATGGAAAGGCATGGCAGGTCACCGCGGAACCGCTTCAGGGGGTCCTCGCGTCGGTTCGGCCACGACGGCACGGCGGGCCAGGGCTCGACCGCGAGTCGGTAGTAGCCCTCCGGGGCGGTGCGCGGCGGACCCTGCTTCCGGCAGGGCGGGCATCCGCGGCAGGTGACTCCGGTGGTCAGGACGCCTTGGCGGTAAGGCACCCGGTAGTGGTCGGCGAGCGCCTCGCCCCAGCAGCGGTCGCCGCGCAGAATCCTTCGCAGCCGGCCGGCGGCATCACGTTGGTCGTTGATGATCAGCCGACGGACGTCGTTGAATCGCTGCAGGAAGTAGGTGCGGTCGTTGGTCTGCCCGTCCACGAGGAAGACGTCGAACTGCTTGCCCAAGGACGTGTAGAACGCGTCGAGGCGTCCTTGCCAAGTCGTGTCGGTTTCCCTCTCGCCGCGCTGCGGGGGTTCGGGGATGGTCACCTTGATGAGACCAGCTCTGACCATGAAGTTGAGAATGCGTTCGTTCCAACTGCGGTGACGGCCGAAGCCTTCGGGCATGTCGGCAGGCAGGGCTTCGAGGCTGAGCCGGTGAGCGCCGTTGTCGGTGGCGGTGCGCCCCACCCACATGGCACGCCACCGGGCCCAGGCCCGTTCGGCGGTCAATTGCGGGCTGCGATTGATGCTTTCGGCCAGCGCCTCGTCACCGGGGGCGGTGGCCATGTAGGCAATGCAGGGGTTCCCGTCCCGCCCGGCGCGGCCGACCTCCTGGTAGTAGCGGTCCGTCGTTTCCGGGAGGCAGGCGTGGACCACGGTGCGCACGTCGGGGAGGTCGACTCCCAGACCGAAGGCCGAGGTGCCCACGACCACGTCGAAGCGTGTGCGCTCGGCTCCGACTGGAGTCGATCCCGCCCAGCCCTCGAGAGCCTGCCGCCGCTGGTCGTCGGTGGACTTTCCGGTGACCTCAGTCACGCGGCGAAAGCCCGCCTGGCGAAGCCGTTCAGCCCAGTCAACGGCGTCCTTGACCCGGGTGGTGTAGAGCGCCAGAGGCCGAGGCAGCATGGCGACTGCGTCGATGACGGCTTGGTCCCGACTCTGGTCGTCGGGACAGGTGTCGACGTAGTAGCTGGGCTCGTGGCGGAGTTGAGACGCCCATACCACCTGGGCCTGCCCCTCCTCGGCGAACAACTGCTCTAGAAGGCTCACTTGCTGGTGGGTGAGAGTGGCGCTCATCGCAACGGTCACCGGCGCCTGGTCCTGGGGGGCCTTGCGCAGCCAGGTACGCCGGTGGCTGGCCATGGTCTGGAACTCGGGCCGAAAACCGGTGCCCCACTGTTCGACCAGGTGCGCCTCGTCGATGACGAAGTACTGCAGCAGTCCGGCTTCGGCGGCGTCCTCCAGCGGCTTCTTCAGCGCTGTCACCACCGCTTCGGGGGAGGTGAACAGCACGCGCTGTCGGCCGGTTCGGACGTCATCGCAGATCTGTCGCTTGGTCTCCTGCGGCATGCCGCCGGTGTAGGCGTAGCGGCCGGTCGGACTCTGCCTGCCCTGGCGTGCGAGGGCTGCTTGTGTTCTGGCCTCCATGTCCAGGGCGAGAATGACGGTAGGGACGACTACGACGGACACTCCCCCGCGGGCGCCTGCCAGCAGGGCGGCGGCTTGCGCCACTGCGGTCTTGCCGTGGCCAGTGGGCAGGCACACGATCGTAGTGCTGCCCGCGGGAGCCAGCGCGACGGCCCGTGCGGCCTGCTGCTGTCCGACGGAGACGTACTCCTGGTAGCCGAGCGCCTCTGTCCAATAGGGGTCGGCCGACTGGGATTCGAGGTGCCGTCGGTGCGGTGAGTCCTCCCCCAGGTGGATCTGCTTCAGATCTTCCCGTGCGCTCTGCTGTGCTTGAGGGGTAAGGGCTCGTGGGTGCCACTCGAGGGCAAAGACGCGCAGTCCGCCTCCGGTGGGCAGCGTCCTGCACGCCATCTGCTCCCACTGCTCTCGGCTGGGCAGGGCCGCGTCCAACGGCACCTTGAGGCCGGCATGGTTGCCCCTGACCGCGGCCTCCAGCAGGACTTGGCGAGTCAGGGCGGCGATGTCGCGCCAGCCGACCGCGTCCGTGCGGTGGGCCGCTCGGTCGGCCAGGGCGTCCCTCAGCCGCCGCAGCGTCCCTGTCGCAGTCGTCGCGGGAACCGCAGGCCAGGCCGAAAACAACTCCTGTGCGTGCGCCCACAGATCACCCATGGTGGTTCACCGTCCGGTATCCACCGCGCACGATGCAGGTGGCGGCCACCACGCGCACCGACGGGCGGCTCAGTCCTTCTGTCAGATCCAGGGACACGGCGACGTCCAGCAGGTAGCTTTCAGTGTCGCCCAGCAGGTGGCCGGCCGCACGTCGCGCCTGCGCCTGCGCGCTCATCACGGCAAGTTGCTGTCGTGCCTGTTCCTGGGCCTGGACGCACTTGCTGACCAGATCGGATGCCTGGACGAGGTGGGCGCGAGCCACGTCCTGGGCTGCTTCGGCCGCCCGGCGGTACTCCTGCCCGCCTCCGAACAAGGCGAGCAGTTGCTGATGGTTGGTGAAGTTGTAGTTCTGATCGCCCTGTCTGCCGTAGGGCTCGTCCAGCCACTCGCACGCCTTGAGGTTGGTGAGAGCCTCTCGGTGACCGGCCGGCACCCAGACCTTGCGGGTGAACGGTGCGAGCAGGCGGTCGGCCTGGCGCCGCAGTGCCCGGCCGGCTTCCGGTACGTCGTCGACGTGCTGCAGGGCGGAGCCGATGTCGGCCTCCACGAGGTACTCGAACCCGAAGTACGCCTCGTCGGCGCCCCGGCAGGCCGGGTCGAAGCGCCGGAAGGCCGTGGCCTGCC
Organism: Streptomyces barringtoniae; assembly: GCF_020819595.1. Classification (GTDB taxonomy): domain Bacteria; phylum Actinomycetota; class Actinomycetes; order Streptomycetales; family Streptomycetaceae; genus Streptomyces; species Streptomyces barringtoniae. Next base: position 57,273 of record NZ_JAJHNP010000018.1, on the reverse strand, counting down.
CGCGTTCGTCGGCGAAGACGATACCGGCCAGCATGTCGACGAAGGGGTTGCCCCAGCGGAAGAGCCGGGTCCCCGGTGCGCGCAGGGCGGTGGAGCGGTTGAACACGCCCTGGGACATGTGGGGGTGGATGCTTTCGGTGGCCGCCTTGTGGCGTCGGGGATCGATCAGGGGACGCGAGGAGACGACATCGAAGCAGTCACGCTGGTGACCGGCGACGGTGCGCAGGTCATGCCGGAAGCGCAGGCCGCCGCTGCTGTCGTCGGCGTAGTGCACCAGGCTCTTCCGCAGCGTGCGCCAGTCCTGTTCCAGGCGGTCGAGCGCGCCCGTGGTCTGACGTGCCTGTTCCGACGTCTCGTGGATGGACTCCAGCATGTCCATGGTGTCGATGTCCCGTTTGGCCTGGCGGAGGTCCTCACGCAGGGCAGGTGCCAGCGCCGTGAGTCCTCCGGGGCCGTCGGTCAGCGCCTGCCGCCACACCCGGGCCAGCCCTTCGGCAATGATGTCCTGCAGAGTCGAGACCGACGCCGTGAACAGGTCATATCCCTCATGGAGGAGGGTGGCCCAGGCGCCGCAGAACATCTCGTTTCCTTCGCGGTCGCCAATGCGGAACTGCTGCGCCGGCCGATTCTGCCGCAGCGATTCCACCCCCCGGTAGCGGTCCACCCGTCCGATCCGCTGCTCCAGGCGGTTGGGGGACCACGGCAGTCGCATGTGCACCACCGTGTCGGCGACCTGCAGGTTCAGCCCGTCCTCGGCCGAGGCATCGGCGACGAGGACCTGGCACAGTCCCGCGTCCTGCGGGGCACGCCATGCCTGCACCGCACGTTCGCAGGCGTCCGTGCCGGCTTCCGCCGCGTGCAGACCCACAACTGCAGTTGCCGCGTGGGCGACGGTGAGGGCGGTCGCCAACTGCGCGGCCAGGGAACCCGGGCCGCAGAAGATCACCACCTTCGTCCCGGGACGCATCACTGGTGCCAGCACCTGGGCAAGGAAGGTGCAGGCGTGGGCTTCAGAGAAGTCGGCGCACTGGTTGCTGTAGGTCTCCACCAGGCTGTCTTCGCCCGGCAGGGCCCGTGGCGCCGCGAGCAGGTGCCGTTCCTGTTCGGTGAGCCCGGCACGGTCAGCGGCGTGCTCGTCGAGGTGGGTGCGCCAGCGCAGTGCGCACAGCAAGTCCAGGACCGGGCCCCCAGCCCGGGAGGCCAGCACCGCCAGCGCCATGGCGAAAGCCGCGTACTGGTCGTCGTCTGCTTCCGTGTCCATCAGGTGGTCGGCGGCCAGCGTGCGCCACTCGAGCAACAGCTCCTGGCCCATCTGGTGTTTTTCCAGATCCACCGCGAGCAATCGCGGGCGGGTCCGTCCCCTGACCTCGTAGGGCACCAGGTCCGTCTCCTCGTCCTCCGTTAGCACGGAGGCACGACGATGACGGATGACCCTGCGGTGCAGACGGTAGGTCTCGCTGAGGTGAGCTCTCAGGCTCTCCACGCGCACGCCCAGTTCGGATTCTTGGTCCTCGTCCGCCAGATCAGCGTTCTCGGTGAGCAGATCCAGCACTCCGGCAGCCAGGTCTTCGAAGTGTGCATCGGGCGGCAGGAGGTCTCGCAGGCTTTCAATGGTCATCGGCAGCAGTGCGGGGAAGTAGGCGTCCAGCTGGAACACGCCGTCGGCCAGGTCCTTGCGCCGCCGGTAGCGTTCCTCGAACGCGGCACGGTCGTCCCACCTGTACAGGTCCTTGTCCAGCAGATGCAGCAGGCCGAGATGGGTGACGTAGTGAGAGGTCACCGGTGTGGCCGACAGCAACAGCAGTCGGGCAGCCGAGTGGGCGATGCCGCACAGTTCCCGGTACGGCGATTGCGCCGACTCGGTGATGCCGTGGACGAGGAGGTGAGCCTCGTCCACGATGAGCAGGTCAGCGCCTCGGTAGGTCTCCCACTTGCGGGGGGTCTCGTGGGCGGTGAAAGTGATGCGTGCATCGGGGAAGTCGTCGATGAAGAACTTCTCCAGCATCTCGCTGCGCCACTGCCTCACCAGGGGTTGGGGCGCGACGACGACGATCCTGGCGCGGGGGTTGTCGATGAGGGTCTGCCGCATGACGTAGCCGGCCTGGACCGTCTTCCCGAGCCCCACCTCATCGGCCAGCAAGTAGCGCTGCACCGGGTCGGAGAGGACCGTCAAGGCGGCCTGCACCTGGTGGGGGTAGATCTCCACGGCAGCGGAGAGCAGAGCGGGGATGCTGCCGCTGGCACTGCGCTGGGCGATGAGGCTCTGCAGCATCGGCAGGCGGGCGTCATGGAAGTAGCCGGACTCGTTTCCGCCGGCCCCGAGTGTGGCCACCGGATTGCGCACCGGTTCATCCCAGCGCACATGCAACTCCGCCACCTTGATGGGCAGGTGCACGTCCGGATAGTTGGGGAACTGTACATAGTACACGCCCGGGTCGCTGCCGCGCACCCGTCCCACGATCCACACGCCCGTGCTGGGATCGCGCCGGTAGACCCGGGTCTCCTCCGACAGGGTCACCGGCGTGCACAACCGTGCAGCGATGCGCTGCTGTAGCGCAACAGGTTCTGCTATCGACTCGAAGAAGTCGACCTGGACGCTGTCTCCTTCAAGCGCCCCTACCCGCCCCACCCCCGGCGAACCGGCGAACCGGACGAAATCCCCCACCCTCAGCCCCGACATCGCACTTCCTTCACAAGATGCCCACATCCAGCTGGTTGAAGCGTAAACCGCGCCACCGACAACGCCCCCGCCGGGTGGACGATCTAGGTCACCGCAATCAAGTCGTAACCCGGGCCGCCCGCCACCGCTTCGTCGGGCGCCACCCTGCCGCCATCCCGCCACCCTTCCGCGCCCCCAAGTGACATCGCGGATGAGATCACAATAAAGATGATCACGTGGTTTCATAACCCATGCAGTTAGTCCGGTCAATACTGAGCACAAGCAATCAGTACCTGACGTTGCAGGACCACAGCGATACCCGCCGTGCCGGGACGTTACAGGCGTTGCGGGCCGAGAAAGAGAGCTAACCTGCCTCGCCTGACAGGTCCGGAAGGAGAAGCGGTGGCGCAGGACCTGCCGCACAGATAGATGCAAGCGTGGCGAGACGAGGCGTCAACCGACTGGCGTCCACGTTCGAGTGCCCCCGCTGCCCATCATCGGGTTGACGCCTATTACCGGGTACTGCTGCAGGTTCAGCGACACCAGCAACCAGGGCCTCGGTTCCGCCAGCGGCCCGGGCCGACACTCACCGGGGCCAGACCGCATCCTCATGGGCTTGGTGTACGACGGTGGAGCGCTGGCGGCAGCACCGCACGAGCAGTCGGCTGCTGCGGCCCTGAAAACGGATTAGCCCGCCCCCGGATGCCGGCGGCGGGCGAATTGCCGTAATTCGCTGTGCCCCGGAGCCGGGGCACGATGAACGGTCAGGTCAGCTATGTACGGCACGGACCAGCAGGTCGGTCAGAAGGCGGACGTCGTTGGGGGTGTTCTGCAGACCGTTCCAGCGGCGCTGCTCACCGTCGGCGAAGCGCCACATGCCGGAGGTCCAGGCTGTGATCGGCATCAGGCCCAGGACAGCGTTGCGCACCGCGTCGCAGTCGACCTCTTCGGCGGGCATGCCGTCGGTGAGGCTGTCCATGACGAAGCCCATGGCCTGGATGCCGGCGCCGTGGGTGAGACGGGACTGGCGAGGCGGAAGTTTCCAGGCGTCGCTGAAGGTGTCCTTGACGATGGCCCAGAAGGAGCGCAGGTGCAGCAGCATGCGGTCGATGTCGCCGGAGCCGTCTTCGGGGTTGCGGTACTGGTAGAGAGCGCCCTCGAAGAGGCTGTGCTCCAGCATGCGAAGAACAGCAGTGTCTTTGATGTTGCCGTCGGGTGAGGTGGGGCTGGCGATGCGACCGTAGAAGGGGCCCTGGCCGTCGGTGTTGAGGCGGGTCATCAACTGGGCGGGCAGACGCTTGCGGGCGTAGGTGGGCGGGAGGTGGCCACTGGTCTCGGGCAGGAGCTCGTGGATGAGGCCCTTGGGTAGCGGCTTGGTGGAGTTGACCAGAATGAATTGGGAGCGCTGATCGTCGTGGTTGTCGGCGATGAACCCGACGGCGGCGACGGGGAATTCGACCAGGTCGGCGTCGCGGATGGCGGCGCTGCGCTGCTGGCCGTCGACGATCAGGGCGGGCTTGTCCTCGTCGGAAAGGGACTCATCGACGGGAATCACCAACTCTCCGGGGACGGAGTAGTGGACGCCGGCGACCCGCCGCGCCCCGCTCTCGAACCTGACACTTTCGTCGAAGGCCAGGACCAGGGCGTTGGGGAGCATGGCGTTGTCGGACTCGAGGTAGCGACGGATGCCGCGAATGTGGCTGAGGACCTCGGGGCGTTGGTAGCCCTGGAGGTTGCTGTCGTCGTCGCGGCGTACGCGGGAGACCGCGGCGAAGCTGTGAACCTTCTTGCCGTCTACGGCGAAGCAGTAGATCTTTCTACCGCCCTGGCGGATCTCGAGCGCCGGGAGCCTGAGTTCGTATCGGTCGGCCATTGCATCTCCAGACATGTGAAAAGAAGAAAAGTGGGGGTTTCACCCGAAGGTGAGGGAGCGCATTTTGGCCTCGAGTACGGTCAGATTGTGGAATCCTCGGCGTTTGTTCCGCTCGGTTCCCCGGAATATTGCGATCTCGATGCCATGTTTCTTACACAGGGCGCAGGGGCAGGCGCGCCAGGGAGTGTCACTGAGGATGCGCTCGTAGTATGCGAGGTAGCTCTTCTTCTTCGGGCCGAGGACGAGCGACTCGTAGGCAGCGAGGGCGTCGAGTACTTCTTCGAGCGAGTTCTCTCCGCTGTCGAATTCCCGTAGTGCGCGCAGGCAGGCACGTTCTGCGGTGATGGCCTGGGCCTGGGAGACGCTTCCGGACAGGATGAGGCGTTTGAGTGCGGGGTTGCCGTCGACTTGGGGGACTCTGATGGCGGTATATGCACCGGTGGCGGTGTGGTAGTTGTTGCGGTCGTCCATGAAGGCCTGGCGGAAGGCGGAGGTGCTGTCGAAGCTGGTCACGCCGTGGCGGGCGAACTGCTCCATGCTGTCGACGCGGTTGATGCCGAGCAGGTGTAGTTCGGTGTCGTGGTTGCGTACTTCGTCGATGGCCCGCAAGCAGGCCAGGATCTCGTGGGACTTGAGGGGGACCATGCCGCCGAGGGCGATACGCCGGTATCCCATTTTCTGCAGTTGCGCGACGGAGTGGGCGTAACTGTCGGGTCCCCACCCCTGGGCGGCGCCGACGGGTTCGAAGTGGGCGCCGTGCTTTTTGGTCGCGGTGAGAAAGTTCTCAGCGAGTTCCAGGGAGATCTGCTGGCGTTCCACCCACGCCGCTTCTGGTTCCGTGTCGGATTCTTGAGGGATGTAGCCGAAGATGATGTGGTCGATGCTGATGCCGGCGTCGAATCCGCATCGGCCGTAGAAGTCAAGGACTTCGTCGACTTCGTAGGGTGGGCGCTCTTCGTCGATATAGTTGAAGGCGCCGCAGTCTCCGATGGTGGAGCATTCGTCGGGGAGACGGAAGAAGTTCCTCACGCCCAGGCGGTAGAAGCGCTCGCGCTGGGGGGCAGAGTATTTACCTGCACCCTTCATGGATCCGTCGACAACCGCCTTGCTGACAAGGATCCCGTCGTAGGGGATCGGTGTCACGGCCTGGTGGGCGTAGACGTCATCGCGCTGACGGACTCGGTAGGGCGAGTACTCATCGTTGATGAAGTCGTACGTGGGGCTCACCAGGTCCTGGCTGTCAGGGAAATAGAATTTCACGCGGCCTTTGCCTTTTCCTGCACATAGATACGGAGGAGGTAGTTCGACAGGGTGCTGATGTGGCGGGGGTTGTTCTGGAGTTCGTTCCAGGGGGTGTTTAGGTCGGGCCAGCGTCCCTGGGTCCAGCGGCAGTGCGGCGCGATCAATGCAAGTTCGTCCCGCGCCAACTCCACGGCATGGGGTGAGGCGGGGTCGATGGCCATCATGACGCGATCCATCAAGCGTCCCATGGAGCGGATGCCGACGCCGTGCATCAGCCGACTCTTGGTCGCCGGCAGCCCCCACGCGTCGGGGAAGGTGTCGCGCACCGCGGTCCAGTAGACGACGAGGATTTGGCGGATGGTGGCCGTGTCGACCGTGCCGTTGGACAGATTCTTATAGGGAAAGAAGGCGCCCGACGGGGAGTTGAGGGATTCCTGGATGGCCGTGGTGAGGCTGTTGTCCGTGACGACAGCGTCCGTCTTCTGCTCGGCCGTGGTAGACGGGCGGCGCACCAGGCCTCGAAAGGGTGAGTCCTTGTCGTGATTGAGGGCCTCGACCAGCACGGCGGGAAGTTTGCGGGCGGAGAGCTTGGTCGGCAGCAGGGTGCCGACTTCGGGAAGGAGTTCGGTGACGAGGTTGGTGGGCAGCGGGGATACCGTGTTCACGCGCAGGAACTGGTCGCGCTGAGTTTCCAGGTCTTCGGCGACGAAGCCGGCGATGGTCACGGCCAGGCGGGTGTTGCGGGTGCGGGCCAGGGCGAGGCTGCGCTGCTGGCCGTCGACGATCCAGGCGGGCCGGGGGGCGTCGGGGGCATCGGGCAGGGGGATTTCCAGCGTGCCCGAGGTGCACAAGCCGTCGCTGCTGCTCGGGCCTGGGCTGGACTTAAACCGCACGCTCGAGGGCAACGCCATGATCAACCCGTTGGGAAACAGGACCTCGTCACCATCCAGGTACTCGAGGATCTGCTTCACGTGCTGCTTCTTCTCGGGGCGTTGGTAGCCGATCAGTTTGCCCGCTTCGTCTCGGGAGATTCGGGCGACGTCGGCAACCTGGTGGACCTCTTCTGCCGCCAAGGTGAACACATACAGCGGGATCGTGGGGTGCTGCTCGATCCGCAGCGCCCGACGCTTAAGCACAGTGGAGGTCATCGTTGGCCAATCGTTGACGAGTACAGTCCTGCGAAGCGCTTTTGTTCGCAGGCCATCCCCTTGTCTCTCAGTAGGCGTAGTAGGCGCGTGCGGGACGCGCCTGGGTAGCGGCGTTTCATGTCTGTGATGAAGGCGATCACTTCGTCGTTCGACATCGGGGTGCGGGCGTAGCGTTCTGGGCAGACCGCCTGGTCGACCCAGGTCCTCCAACGCTCTTTGGCGGCAGGGGAAATGAGGTGGCCGGGTGTGCAGCGCTGCAGCCAGGCGGCCGCCATGCGGGCGTTGAGGCTGGTGAGGGTGCCGCCCAAGGCGTTGCGCAGGGCGGCGTTGGCGGGAATGCGCAGCACGCCGTCCAGGTCGCAGGCACCTCCGATGAGAACCACGTCCGCTCCGCTGGCCGCCAGGGCGAGCAGGTCGCGGTGCATGGCCTGGGCATACGTCTCGGACAGCACCACAAGAATTCGCCCGACAGAAGCCGCAATCTTGGACAAGTTACGACTTTCATCCATGCGCTGCAGATGATCCCACCAGTCGGCCGCCTGAGAGGTGGAGGAAGCCACGGAATCTGCGTGTCGGGGCATGAAAGTGGCCGCGTAGGAAGGGGCGAGACTGGAGACTGATCGCAGGCCGAGGCCGGCCGAGGCCACATACAGGCTAGGGGCGAACCCGGCGTGGGTCGCAGCGGCCGCTAGAGCTTGAGCACGCCTCCACTGGTCCCCTTGGTAGAGATGCGCCAACTCCACCCGCCCCTCGGAAGCGGTGCGGAGGCGGCGTTCCCACTCCGCGGCCTTTTCGGACAGGTCCGCAGCAGGTAGATCGCGGGCCCGCAGGGCGGCCACGGGCGGTGAGGCCTTCCGGTCCGTGCACGTGACCACGATGGGCAACTCGTTCACTGCGGTTCGACCTCTGGCTTCATTAACTCGTCTGTTGTCGTAGTTACTGTAGCCGGTAGTTACCGGGGTAGGCTTCATCTGCCTCAAGTGAGGCAACTGGACATCAGACAAGGGAGTGACAGCATGGACCGTCCCGCGATCGTGTTGCTGAGCGGCGGCCTGGACTCGACCACGGTGCTGGCCATCGCCAAGGACCAGGGATTCACTCCCTACGCTCTCAGCTTCCGCTACGGTCAGCGCCACTCCATCGAACTGGAGGCAGCCCAGCGGGTCGCCCAGGCACAGGGGGTGGCCCGGCACGTCATCGCCGACATCGATCTGCGGGTCTTCGGCGGCTCTGCCCTGACCGCCGACATTGAGGTGCCCAAGCACGAGTCGCTTCAGGACACGCCCCAGTCCGGAGTACCGATCACGTATGTGCCGGCCCGCAACACGATCTTCCTGTCGTTCGCGCTCGCCTTCGCCGAGACCGTCGGCGCCAGCGACATCTTCACCGGGGTCACGGCCGTGGACTACAGCGGCTACCCCGACTGCCGCCCCGAGTACATGGAGGCCTTTGCCACCATGGCCAATCTGGCCACCCGAGCCGGCATCGAAGGCACCTCCAAGATCACACTGCACTCCCCCCTGATGACACTGTCCAAGGCCGACATCGTCCGCGAGGGCCTGCGCCTGGGGGTGGACTACTCCCTCACCTCCTCCTGCTACGACCCCGACGAGCAGGGACAGGCCTGCGGCAAGTGCGAGACGTGCCTGCTGCGCCTGAAAGGCTTCGCCGAGGCCGGCGTGAAGGACCCGGTCCAGTACCAGAGCGCCTGAGCATGACGTACCTGATCAAGGAAATCTTCTACACCCTCCAAGGGGAAGGCAGTCACGCAGGACGCCCTGCAGTTTTCTGCCGCTTCTCGCGCTGCAACCTGTGGACCGGCCGGGAACGCGACCGCGCCCGCGCCATCTGCCAGTTCTGCGACACCGACTTTGTCGGCACCGACGGCGAAGGCGGCGGCCGCTTCACCACCGCCGACGACCTGGCCGCCGCCGTGGAGGCTGCCTGGCCCACTACCGATCGCGCACACCGGTTCGTGGTGTGTACTGGAGGAGAACCCCTACTGCAGCTGGACGAGGACGCCATCAACGCCCTTCACGACCGCGGCTTCGAAGTCGCAGTGGAAACCAACGGCACCCGCCCGGCACCCCGGGGTATCGACTGGCTGTGCGTAAGCCCCAAGCTCGGCTCCACACTGGTCCTCACTCACGGCGACGAACTCAAGCTGGTCTATCCCCAGGCCGGCGGCGACCCCGCCCAGTTCGAAGACCTCAACTTCCGCCACTTCAGACTGCAACCCCTGGACGACGCTCATCGCGAGGCCCACACTCGCGCCGCCGTCGAGTACTGCATGAAGAACCCGCGCTGGACACTTTCCCTCCAGACGCACAAGTATCTGGGAATTCAGTAATGGAAATCTTTCGCGAGTTCACCTTCGAAGCAGCCCACCGCCTGCCACGTGTCCCCGAAGGACACAAGTGCGCCCGCCTCCATGGCCACTCCTACAAGATCACCGTGCACGTCGAAGCGCCAGTGGATGCGGAAGCAGGCTGGGTAATGGACTTCGGCGACGTCAAGCGTGCATTCGAGCCCATCGACGCACAACTAGACCATTACTACCTGAACGACATCGAAGGCTTGGAAAACCCCACCAGCGAGAACCTGGCCCGCTGGATCTGGGACCGGATGATCGCCGAACTCCCCGCCCTGTCAGCGATCACCGTGCGCGAGACCTGCACCTCCGGTTGCACCTACCGAGGCGAGTAGCAGCATGCACGACATCCAAAACGAGGCCGACTCCCGCGGCATCGCCATCGACGAAGTAGGGATCAGCGGCCTGCGCTACCCCGTCACGTTCGATGACGGCCACACGCGCCAGAACGGCATCGCCGACATCAGCGTCACCGTCGGCCTGCAAGCCGACCGGCGCGGCACCCACATGAGCCGCATGATCGCTCTGGTGCACGAGGAAGTGGCCACCCTCGCCCCGCAGGAGTTGCCCATCGCCCTCAAACGAGGGCTCGAACTGCTTGAAGCCCCCACCCTGGCGCTGACGCTGTCCCTGCCCATCGCCACGACTGTGACCGCACCCGCCAGTAAGCGACAGTCGTGGCAAACCCACGACGTCACCATTACCGGCCGCATCACCGCTGACACCTGCACCGTCGCCACCACGGTGACCACCGACGTCACCAGCCTGTGCCCGTGCTCCAAGGCCATCTCCGACTACGGCGCCCACAACCAGCGCAGCGAGATCACCCTCACAATCTCCGGGACCACCGACGCGCCCTACCCCCTGGCGATTCATGAAATCGTCGACCTGCTGCGCAGCGCCGGTTCCGCCCCCGTCCTGCCCCTCATCAAGCGGCCCGACGAACGTGTCGTCACCATGCAGGCCTACGACCATCCCGTCTTCGTAGAAGACATTATTCGTGACATAAGCCTCGCATGCCGCGAAATGGGTCTGAATCACGCGATCCGGGCGAAGAACCTGGAAAGTATTCACAGCCACGACGCCATCGCCAACCTGACCTACTCCGACTGAACCCACGTCCTCGCCCGCGCCTCAGGCCGGAACGGGGGGATGCCATCCCCTTCCCCACGCCGTTCCTGCCGCGGAGAGGCGCATGGTTCCGCCCGAGTTCGCGACAGGCGTCCACTGGCTGCTATGCACGCGCCCCACGGCCCGTACAGCGGGCCGACACCCGCGACGCTGTCTGGCGCGCCCGCCGTCGAGAGACCCATCCGAGTCCCTCAGCGCGGCATCGCCGCCTGATCCACGCGTTCCTTGCACACCCCGGAACCAGGCACCTGTCCCAGCACTGCAGCACGGACCGACGCCTTAAGGATGTCAGTGCCGTGCGCTGTACTGTCTGCACGTTCGCCCCACCGCCCGTCCGCCGCTGGAGCCGAGCGCAGCAACCCACCGCCTAGACAGAAAGTAGATCGTGAAGGCCCCCGCTCCTGCCGGTATTGCCACACTCATCGCCTACATCGCCACTATCCCGGCCGCCAACTTGGCCGTCACCCACTTCGGCGCGGTACCCGTCGGCCTCGGTTACGTCGCACCTGCCGGCGTCTACCTCGTCGGCCTGGCGCTCGTTCTGCGCGACCTTGCACGCGAGGCGACCGGCCGGGGCGCCATCCTCGCCGCCATAGCCATCGGCACCGTCCTCTCCTACCTCCTCGCCGACCCCAGCCTCGCCACTGCCTCAGCGGTGGCTTTCGCCGTCGCTGAAACCATGGACTTCGTCGTCTACGAACCCCTACGCAAGCGAGGACTACTCGTCGCGATACTCGCCTCGAACACCGTCGGACTTCTCGCCGACAGTCTCCTGTTCCTCCACCTTGCCTTCGGCTCCCTCAGTTACCTGCCTGGACAAATCCTCGGCAAAACGTGGATGACCCTCGCGGCCGTCATAGTCCTGGCGCTGCTGCGCCGCCGTGACCGCGTTGTCGCCTGAAGGTCCCAGCCTGCCATCCACGCATGGCACGAAACCTCACCGGAATAGCCTTCGCTCAGGCCCTCCACAGGACAGGCCCCGTCGCTCAAGCGGCCGCCCGCGGTGTACGCCTCAGGGCCCCTGATCGGAGGCGAGCTACCGCACCCTGGCCACCCGCGAAATCCTCTCGCTGCTGGACCCCAATGTGGCCTCGCAAGCGTGCCTTCTGGCGTCTATGTGCCCTGTAGTGACACAGACTCTGTTCTCGGCCTCCATCCCGGCACACTGGGGGGAAGGTAGGCGGCCTTCGAAGCCGCGCTGCAGTCCTTGGCCTCCGACGACGCCGGGTAGGCGACAGCCGGGCTGCGAGAGGCGTTGGACGGTGTCCAGTTACGATCACCGTTCGCGCCACGCGGATCCGGGACACACGCCAACTGCGTGACAGCGCCGACGAACAACGGTGGGCAACCGCGGAGGTCTGCGGACCATCAGTTCAGGTGAAGAACACGTCGCCCCTAGGCGCCTCCCCCACCCAAGTTGCTTCGGGACGAAGAAGTCGTCATGCACCTCTCATAGGGAAGGAATCTTCGGGCGTTTGCGTCCGTCGCAGAGACGCGCAGCCGCAGATAAGGGGCTGCAACTTAGCTGCGAGTAAGAGGAGTTGACCTACCTCTCGGTAACTCGCTACCGTCTCAGTAGCATTGAGGGGCCCCACTCTGGCTTACCAGGGTGGGGCCCCTTTTTGTCCTCTTCTGCACAAGCAGGAGGGGGCGGGGGCGTCGCCGTCATCAGGTTCCAAGGCCGCGAGAGCGGCGACGCCCACCACGAAGGGGGTTACCTATGAACTACCAGCATGACACGTCTGTCAATGTGAGCCAGGACGGCCAGGCCGGTCTCCAGGGACGCCCGGCTTCCACCCTCCGCCACATTCGCGTGTCCGTCGGCAAGCACTTCGACCTGTCCGTGTCTCTGTCGGTGTCGCCGGCCTTCCTCACGCTGCTGGCTGCGGCCGTGGGGGTCGCGGGCGGAAACTACTGGTTCCTGCTCTGAGACCGAACTGTGTTTGAGCGCATGGCCTGGCGCAGGCATCGGCACCAGGCCATGGACCATTCGTGGACGACGTGAGCCTGGCAGTCTGATTTTGGCTCTGTGACCAGCACGTCTTCTGCTAGCCGAAGGGCCCTCCGGAGCCGTGTGCGCAGGTTCGAATCCTGCCGGGGGCACTCGCCCAGGATCAGCAAAAATCAAGCGCTGACCAGGGCGGATGCCGACATGAAAGAGCGGGAGACAGTCTCACTGTCTCCCGCTCTTTCTTGCTGTTGCGCACCAATCGCGTGTGAGGAGCGTGTGGGCCACACGCCCGCCGGCCATCCCCTTCCTCGTGGCACCCACTAGGGCCGCCCCGCAAAGGCTTCCCGAAGACCCGGCGAGTCGGCCGGGCTAAGGGCTCTGCCATGATCGCCTGCCGACGAGAGAGACTGTGATGGCCATTGGCGAGCGAGCTGACCCGGTGCAGATCATCGCGAGAGTGGGGACGGGCTTCTCCGCAGAGCAACCCGAGCGAGCGATCCAGGTGTGGATGCATCTCGCCGCGAAGGCGGGTTGGAATGTAAGCCGCGTCGGCGAGGCTTCCGTCGACCTCGACGCTGGCGAGTGCGGGATCGTCGACGTAGAGGGTCTGTGATACCTGGTGCGTCGAGGCCGAAGGGTGCGTCGGACTCTGTATGACGACAGCGGGGGAGGCTTACTCAGCGACCGATCTTCGGCTTCGCTGCATGGGCGGAACCGGTACTCTCCGCGGACAGCATCATCCCCTGAAGGCCGTTTCGTTCGGATCACCTTGCTGACCAGATGAAGAGAAGAGCGAGGCAGATGGCGGTGGGCAACTCAGGATGGCCTCACCAGCATGCGAAGGAGTCCCGGTTCGCCGTCCAGGGATGACAACGCCTTCCCGAGAACGGCGCCGACTGCACGACCGTGGTCCGTTACTCGCATTGCGTAGCCCTGAGTAGATGAAGTGGTTAGTAGATCACCAGGGGTGATTGCCCCGTACCGTGGGTCAGCTTTAACGTAGACCTGCCCTGCTAGCGCCAGCGTGACGTGATGTTCGGATTCGGTCTTGCTCTCCATGACGATTCCGGGCTCGAGGCCGTCAGCACCCGAAACCACCCCGGTTGCGCGCCTATCGTACTCTGCGCCGCATGGGGTCAGCAGACCGTTATCCCCGATGACGAGAACTGTCCCCGGCTCGAAGTTACCTTCTGACGCGAAGTGCTCTGCAAGGTCCGCTCCGTTTGGGACGAATTGCTTGCCAAACACATTTCCGCTGAAACTTCCCTCTGTTCCATTGATCTGCTGGCCGATCAGGGTGCTGTTGACTTCCACGCTGCCGTCGAACCGTGCAGCTCGGTGCCCGCCACTGGCGATCAGGCCAATACCGAAATTGCTCGTCGCGTGGACGCCCACGCCGGTGTTGCTCTGGCTCAGTACGCCAGTTCCGGTACTGATGGGGCCACCCACGACACCCGTGTGGCTTCCCACTACTCCGGAGTGGTTGTCATCGGTGGTGAATCCTTGGACGCCGTCCCCGTTCGGGCTATCCCCTTTGACCCCCACCCCACCACCTGTGTGCACACCGATTACCGCTGCGCGGGCAGGACTCTGGCTGAACCCTTGGACGCCATCATTATCGGTGGCACCCGCGTCTCCGCGAACTCCGGGCACTCCGGGTCCATCTGATGTTCCCGAGACTGCGCTCACTGACGTCTCCCAATGGTCGTGCCGAGGTCGGTGCAAGTCCGATGTCTTGGGAAAAGTAGAAGCCCTCCAGTGCTGGCCCGCAGTTCAGCGTGCGCTGTACGAGTACGAGGCCGGCCCGCAGCGATCACCACGCAGAGCGAACCGGCAGAAACCGCACATCCCAGTCGAGGCTCACGTCGGCGCGCACACGTGAATGATCGAGGCCCGGCCAGCTGCTCGCTCGCTGCTGGATCGTCGCGCGCTGATGGCTTGCCGGGCCCGGAGGAGGTGGATACCGCTGGTGCTGTGCCCGAGCCTCTGGCGGGATCCCCATTCAGCTCTGCTGCGGCCAGCGGCTACGGCTCTGGAAGTACTCGAGAGCCGCGGGTTGCTCCGTGAACTCAAGCAGGCCGCCGACTCTGTCTGCCAACAGTGCTCGAACCTCGGATGGTGTGGCGAAGAAGAACTCGCGTCGCTCGTTGACGAAGTTGACGCGTCGATCGGCGAACGCCTTGTGGAGTTCGGACTCCAGCGTCACGGCGTCCTCGGAGAAGAACATGGCATGGACGTCGTACCGGAACGGCACTGAAGCATCGCCGAGCTCCCTGACGCGGTCCATCGGTTCAAGTCGGCGGGTCATGCCGATCTTGACGATGTTCGGGCCGAATGCGCCAATGTTGGAGATGACGTATACGTAGCCGGCGCGGATGTTGGCGATGCGGTAGTCGTTGGCTGCGATGGCATTTTCGATGTCCGCGAGGCGGCGGGAGAGTTCGGCGACAGCGGCGTCGTCACCTTTGGAGCGGAGGGATTCCAGGACGCCGATGTAGTGCGCTCGCTCTTTCTCGAGTCGCTCCTTCTCGGCGGCCAATTCCTGCTCAGCCCGGCGCTGTTCGCGGAGAAGTTGACGCTCCTGGCGGGCGCGTTCGCGCTCTTCCTGCACCTTCATCTGAAAGTCGGCAGTCAATTCGAGCTCGGCGATTCGTAGAGCGTGATACTCGGGGTTGATCCGCATCTCCATGATCGCCCCTAGCTTCTCAATCGCGGTGACCGCCGACTCCAGCCGCTTCTGCGCGGTGCGCACGTTCCCTGACCTCAGCGAGCGCACACAGTTGTCGGCCTCCGCGTTGTAAGCCCGTAGCATCAGCTTGGACAGATCGCCAATCAGTTTCCGCCCTCGTGCCAGAGATCCATCGAACGTGAACAGGTCGGCGGCGAGGATCGCGCGCCCGCTCTTGATGACGTCATCGATTTGGCCCTCGAGGCTGCGGAGCCGGTCCTTGTAAGCCGCCGCGCTCTCCAGAGGATGGTGGTAGCGGTAGATACCGACGTCCTGCAAGGCGCGCTGATCGCTGAGATCGATCACATCGGCGCCACATTGTGCAGTGGCGAGCGCGGCTTCGAGATCGGCGATACGGGCCAACAGCGGCGCGGGGTCGACTCCGCCCAACGGTAGGGCAGTCGGGGGGCTAGCAAATGTCTGGTCTGGCCTAGCTCCCGGTGTCCCTTGCGCCGCGCCGGTGGGGGCTTCGGCGGTTGACGCGGTGGCGGACTCGCCGACGTCGTAGTCCGATTCGGACTCGTCGTCGGACACGAAGAGGTGCCAGCCAGGTGGTGGGGCCGGCCAAGCCGGGTCGGGCTTCCATCCTGGCGGAGGAGTCCAGCCCTCGGGCGGCGTCGGCCACCCTGGCGGTGGGTTGAACCGCATCGTCACTTTCCTCGAACGCGGACGCCGCGACTGGTGTCTGCTGGTGCTAGGTCGAATGGCGACTTCGACATCGCGGCACCGAGGTGCTGCAAAGTGGCCTGCGGGACAACTCTTGCCAGATCGAACCCGTTGAAGGTCTCGCGGTCCGCAGCGACGACGGCAAGAGGAACGGTGGTCGGAAGGCCCGTGGCGGGGTCGATTGTATTGACGCCGACCGTCAGCGCGATCGAGTGGATTTTGCCAGCGTGGTCCGCCTCGAAGACTTCATGCAGACTGCGAACTGCAACCTGCCAGACCGCGTTCGCGTACCGCTCCTTCTTTTCGCGAATCGGCAGGGAAGTTGAGGTTATTTCGTCCTTCGCCTTCACGTACCGGTAGCCCTTCACTGAGGGTACGGCTGAGGGCTCTGGAACACTGACTGTAAGCGTGAGTTCTCGCGATGCGAGATTGAACGCATGCTCGTGTTCGACCCGGAAGACCTCGGGGTAGAGCGAGTTGGACAGGACGATGCCGACATATTCCTCGATGGCGGATTCGACATCGAAGGCAAGATCGTTGATGAGCTTGGTGAGCTCGGCGTTGTGAGCTGACGCCTCAGCCTCGCGCTTCTCGCATTCCTGCTTGTATTTCTCCTCGGCGGCAGATAGTAGCGCCACGCGCTTGGCTTCCTTCTTCTCGCGCTGGGCCACTGCCTTGACGTAGCGGTTGTGGAGAGCATCCCTGGAGAGCTCCCAGTCGCCATGCGCCTTCTCAAAAGCGGCCTTGGCCTCCTCGATGGCTCGTTGATGCCGCTTCTTCCCGCCAAGCACGGCTGAGAGTCCGCTGGGTGCAGTCGGCTCCTGATACACGGGCTCAGGGGCGTACTTCGGCTCCGCGACCTCGGGCGTAGGGACAGCCAGGCCACCAGGCTCGAACGGAGGATGCTGAACCTGCGAGATCTTCATTGATTCGAGATCGACGTAGTCGTCCATGTCCAGGGCCCAGGCGAGCAGACCGTCGATATCGTCGAGGTCGCTGGCCAGATCGGTGTTCATGGACTCGACCTCGGCGAGCCGGGACTCCACCTGGAGCCGTGCCGCCTCACGCTCCGCGGCCTTCTTCTCGGCGGCAGAGGCTCTTGCTGCCGCCGCCTGCGCGCGCTCGTGTGCCTTCCTGGCTCGTTCAGCTTCGCGCTGCGCTGCAAGGTGAGCACGATGGGCGACGGCCTCCTGCTGCCGTCGACGCTTCTCCGCCTGCTGTGCCTGGTAGTTCAGCTCCGCGAAGAAACCGCGACGTCTGCCCATGACGTCCCCCCAGAAGACCCGGTGCCTAGGACTCAACCCCTGTGCTTTTCACCGTAGCGATGATCACTGCTGCTGGAAAGTTGATCCAGGATTTAGGGCTGAGTCGCCGCAGGTCCCGGGCCCGTCCCTGGGTCAGGTGTTGTCCGCTGCCTTCGTGGTGCAGGCTGCCTCGGGGGAGACCGAACATCTCCACCACCACTGGCGGCCGGTGTTCCCCCGACCGGTCTCTGACAGCGCCCTGTGCCTCGCCCAGGTCGCATCCCGGGCGGAATGCGGCCCTGTATCGGCGCGCCACCCATCTCCATGGACGCAACCGCCCTCGACACCCTTCCGTCGCAGGTCATCATCGCAGCAAGCCATCCGAGGGTGGCCCTTGGGCGACGTAGGGCGCCATGGGGAGTGTCCCATGTGTCCGAGTGTCCGGTTAGAGCGCTGACCTGCATAAAAGGGTGGGACAGCGATGATTCGAAGGTGTCCCACCTGTCCTATCTGAGGATCGGGCTGCAACACTCCGGGGTGTTACAGCCCCCACGTTGTCGCTTCCCGCCGAGCCTCAGCAACCGGAGGTGACCTCCGGCCCCTCCCCCACGCGCGTTGTGTGAGCGAGTCGAGATCACGCGCCTGCGCGGCTGGCTAGCAGGTCAGGGCCATAGTCAACGATGTCCTGAGGACGCTCTCCTGAGCAGCTCGGATCAACTCTCGTGTCCGCGCTTGCAACCTGGGACCATGCCAGTGGCAGTGCATCTGCCGTTTCCGGGAGGGGAGAAGCGGTGGCAGTGCGCAAGATCTCGCGGCAAGAGCTGATCCGACAGCGGCGCCGGGACGGATTTGTAGGACGGCAGGGCGAGCTCGCGGCCCTCACAGACACCCTTAAGCGGCATCCCGATGCGGACGCCCCGTTCCTCTTCCACATTCACGGACCCGCCGGGGTCGGGAAGTCCACTCTGCTGCGCCGGATGGAGAGCGAAGCCCGAGAGCATCAAGCGATCACGGGGTACGTGGATGAGTCCGTGGCCGATGTGGTGGAAGCCATGGAGACCCTGAGCGCGCAGTGCTCTCAGCAAGGCATGGCGCTAAAGAGCTTCGACAAGGCCCTCGAGGTCTACCGCCAGCGTCGGCATGAGGTCGATGCCGCATCTGGTCTCGCGCCGGGGGCCCCGCCGACGACTGAAGAATCAGACGAAGGATCGAGATCAACTGCGCCGGCAACGTCACCAGGCAGTTTGATCGCCGCCCAGGTGGGACTAGTCGGCCTCGGAATGCTGCCGGGAGTCGGAGCCTTCACCGGCGCGATCGACCCCAACCAGGTGGCTGCCGGAGCAGACCGAATGAAGGCGATGCTCAGCGCCCGTTTCCGGAACCACAATGACATTCAGCTCGTCATGTCCCCGCTAAAAGTGCTCACTCCGGTGTTTCTCCAGGACCTGGCGGAGGTCGCGCAGCGTCGCCAGTGGGTGGTGCTGTTCTTCGACACCTACGAGCGCACCGGTCCGCTCCTAGACATATGGCTGCGAGACATCCTGACTTCCGAGCGGTACGGAGAACTCCCAGCAAACGTGTTGGTCGTGCTGGCCGGACAAAACCGGCTGGACACCCGCACCTGGGCCGACTGCTTCGACCTGGTCACCGACCTCCCGTTGGAGGTGTTCACCGAAGCTGAGGCACGCAGGTTCTTGACGTCTAAGGGCATCACCGACGAACGCACCGTGGAAGTGATCTTGCGGTTGTCCGGACGGCTGCCGGTGCTCCTGTCGACACTCGCCGAAGCACGGCCTGCCAGCGCCGAGGACGTCGGAGATCCAAGCGGCACCGCCGTGGAGCGGTTCTTGAAGTGGGAGTCCGATCCGGTCCGCCGTGCCACGGCGCTGGCTTGCGCCTTGCCTCAAGAACTCGACGAGGACATCTGCCGGATATCGGCAGGTGACGATGCCGCAGACCTGTTCACCTGGCTGCGCTCCCTCCCCTTCGTCACCGACCGTGCAGGTCGCTGCCATTACCACGACGTCGTTCGCGACACAATGTTGCGCCTACAGCGCCAGCAATCCCCAGCGCGCTGGAGGGACCAACACACCCGCCTCGTCATCGCCTTCCGAAACCAACGAACTCAGCTGGAGGAAGGTGCCCCGCCGGAGGATGGCTGGTGGGACAGCCAGGAATGGCGAAGTCTCCGCCTGCAAGAGACCTACCACCAGCTCTGCGCCGATCCCCACACGTTCCTCTCCCAGGCATTGCGCGAACTCCTCGACGCCTACGACCAGAGCACGGCCACCCTGCGTCGGTGGGTGAGAACACTCCTCCAGGCTGGCCGAGACGCCGACGCTGGTGAGGTCATTAACTGGGGCCAACAACTCCGCGCCGCGCTGGACCTGGATGATGGCCAGCACCCGGAGGGTACGGCTCTCTCTCTTCTCATCGCCCGTGCGCACCTCAGCCCTGATGGAAAGGCACTCGCCCATCTTCTCCGTGGAAGGGATCTCCGCAATGCCGAACGATTCAATGACGCTCTAATTCAATACAATAGTTCCATCGCTCTGAATTCGAATAACGCCCGCGCTTATTACGGTCGCGGTCTGACCTACCGATTGAGTGGTCGAGATGAGGAGGCGCTCGCCGACCTTAACCGCGCAGTCGAACTCGACCCCCAAGACGGATCGTACTTTGCGGAGCGCGGGGTCACGCACTTGCTCTTGGGCCGGCCTGGGGAATCACTCGCCGATATGAACCGCGCGGCCGAACTCTCCCCTGAGGACGTATGGGTCATCGCGCTGCGTGGCGTCGTCTATCGAGCCATGGACCGGTACGAGGAATCACTCACCGACCTCAACCACGCCATCGAACTCAAACCCGGCTACCAATGGGCCATCTACCAGCGCGGGGTCACCTACCGCCTCATGGACCGGTACGAGGAATCACTCACCGACCTCAACCACGCCATCGAACTCAAGCCCGACAACGATTCAGCCATCTGCCAGCGCGGGGTCACCTACCGCCTCATGGACCGGTACGAGGAATCACTCACCGACCTCAACCACGCCATCGAACTCGACCCCCAAGACAGTTCACACCACGCGGAACGCGGGGTCACCTACCGCCTCATGGAGCGATACGAGGAATCACTCACCGACCTCAACCACGCCATCGAACTCAAACCCGACAACGACTGGCCCATCTGCCAGCGCGGGGTCACCTACCGCCTCATGGACCGGTACGAGGAATCACTCACCGACCTCAACCACGCCATCGAACTCGACCCCCAAGACAGTTCACACCACGCGGAACGCGGGGTCACCTACCGCCTCATGGAGCGATACGAGGAATCACTCACCGACCTCAACCACGCCATCGAACTCAAACCCGACAACGACTGGGCCATCACCCAGCGCGGAATCACCTACCGCCTCATGGGCCGATACGAGGAATCACTCACCGACCTCAACCACGCCATCGAACTCGACCCCCAAGACAGTTGGTATTTAACTGAGCGCGGCATCATCTACCAAGACATGGGTCGGTACGAGGAATCACTCACAGACCTCACCCGCGCCATCGACCTCAAACCCAACTACGAATGGGCCATCGCCCAGCGCGGAATCACCTATCGCCTTATGAGTTGGTACGAGGAATCACTCACAGACCTCACCCGCGCCATCGAAGTCAAACCCGACTACGAATGGGCCATCGCCCATCGTGGAATGACCTATCGCCTCATGGGCCGATACGAGGAATCACTCACCGACCTCAACCACGCCATCGAACTCAAACCTCAAGACGCATGGAATCTCCACGAGCGCGCAGTCGCCCATCGCCTCGCGGGTCGACATGAGGAATCACTCACCGATCTAAACCGCGCTGCGGAACTAGAACCTCAAAACGGTTGGTGTTTTTACGAAAAAGGACTCATCCTGCATCTGCTAGCTGATCCAGGCTGGCATCGTGCATTTGCTCGGGCCATTCAGATCTTTAGTCGCGACGCTGCCGGTTTTGGACCCAGGGCGGTAAACGGGAAAGGGAATTTGTTTATTGCTTGTTGCGCCATGTCACGATGGGATGACGCAGATACACACCTAGCTGATTTTCTTAACAGCTTCACATCGAAAGAGGAAGTGAAAGCGGTTCTCACAGACTTGGATGAGCTGGTGAATGTGATCCCACCCCTCAGAGAGTGCGCATCAAGCTTCAGAGACCGGCTAAATGGCGCGCTCGCCTGACGAACGTGAATTTCACACGCCTGCATCCGCCTCCACCGGCCGAGCCGGATGCAGCGGCCCCACCTGCTCGGCGGACCAGAGGTGGGGCCCCTCGGTTATCTGCGGTGGCATCATCCTCAGTTGCGTGTGAGCGGCGTGTGAATGGGAGGCGGGCGCGTCCTTCACATCACGTACTCGCAGGACAGAGCTGCACGGATACTCCTCTTGGCCATGCTCTCCGGAGCCGTGTGCGCAGGTTCGAATCCTGCCGGGGGCACCCAGCATGAGGTGCCCAAAGACCCCGTCACCAGCGGAAACGCTGAGGCCGGGGTCTTCGCGTATGTGCAGCCGTATGCGGCCCGGAGCGGCCGCATGTCGGGGTCTGCGGACGAGGCGTGGACGGGATCTTGGAGCGTCCACCGAGATCAGCCGCCACATTCGACGGACCGTCAGCTGCGTCCGGCCGCCCCTCCGAGAGCCCCGACGCCATCAACCGCTCCGCTCGGCACCAAGTGGGCGCGTGGCGCCATGTCCGGCTCCAGCGGCACCCGATCCCGCTCAAGCGTCGCCCCCTCTCCGGAGGCCAGACCGTGACGTATCTCATGAAGCGGTCAGAGCGGAGCTAGCTCATAAAACCGACACAGCGGGCATCGAACCAGTCGCGACTGCGCAGGAGACGACCCAACACGTGAAGGTCCCGCTGCCACCTGGGCTGAAGTCATGCGACAGCCAGGCCGGCATGCACGCCCTCGATGGGTTGCCCAGACCGTGCGGGACGCGCTCGGCGTGGACATAGATGATCGAATCGGACGAAGTAGTGACAAGCCACACAGAGGCAATCCCTTGCCTCATGGACGGCCTCAGGGTGGGATCGCAGTCCACGGTCGAGCGTGGTCTAGTCCACTACGAGGAGCACATCTATGCGCAGGATTCATGTGCGGCGGCGCACTGCGGTCGCCGCAGCCTGGGTCACCAGCCTCACCAGTTTCGCCGCGATAACAGGGCTTTTGTCTGGTTCCGTCGCAGTCGCTGCACCCGTGCGACCGGCGCAAGAAGTCAAGCCCGTGCCGGCGGCCGGGCAGCAATCGCAGAGCGCGCCCGGCAGTCTGATGACCACTGCGCAGTGCCGGGCGGTGTGGGGGTTCGACTGCTACAACGCGCTCCAGTACCGCCAGGCGTACAACCTGAACCCGCTGTACAAGGCAGGAGTGACCGGCAAGGGACGCACGATCGTGATCGTGGATCCGTTCGGCTCGCCGACCATCCAGAAGGACCTGGATGTCTACAGCGCCCGGTTCGGCATGAAGAGCACCCATGTCGACGTGGTCAAGTGGGGCAACGTCCCGCGCTTCGACCCCAGCGACCCCGACCAGCTCGGCTGGGCCGGGGAGACCACCCTCGACGTTGAGATGGCGCATGCCGTCGCCCCGGACGCGCACATCGTCCTGGCGGAGACCGGGGTCGGCCGGATCGGGGACGGCACCACCGGCCTGCGAGAGGTAATGGACGCCGAGAAGTCGCTCATCGACCGCGGCGTAGGCGATGTGATCAGCCAGAGCTGGGGCGTGGCGGAGAACAACTTCCCCGGCTTCAGCAAGGGCGACTACTCCAGCATCCAGAACCTGCGGTACGCCTTCAAGGACGCGGCCAAGCACGGTGTGACCGTCACCGACGCTTCCGGCGACAGCGGACCCACCGACACCACCTCGAACGGCCAGACAACCTATCCGTACAGGGTCAACGCCTGGCCGACCGACGACCCCCTGGTGGTCTCGGTCGGCGGCACCCAGCTGCACCTGGACGCCAACGGCAACCGCATCGCGCCGGACAGCGTCTACAACGACCACGGCGCCAGCGGCGGCGGTCAGTCCCACGTCTTCGCCCGTCCCTCGTATCAGAACGGGGTGGCCGGCAATCACCGCAGTACCCCGGACGTCTCCATGTCCGCCGCGCTGAAGGGCGGCGGATGGGTGTACTCCAGCTACGACCCCAAGCGGGTCGGCTGGGAGGTCTACGTCGGCACCAGCGAGGCCAGCCCGCTCTTCGCAGGAATCGTGGCCCTGGCCGACCAGGTTGCCGGGCACCGGCTGGGGGACATCCACAAGGCGCTGTACTCGCTGTACGCGAAGTCCTCGTCGAACCCGTCCACCGGGATCGTGGACGTGAAGGACGGCACGAACAACAGCTACGCGGGCGTCACCGGCTACACCGCGGTAAAGGGCTACGACATGGCCACCGGTGTCGGAACGATCGACGCGGCCCGCTTCGTCCCGGCCCTGGCCAAGGCGGGCTGACCGCAACCTGTCCCCGAGGCGCGGACGCCCGGCGTACCACCGCACCCTGGGCGGTGGTACGCCGGGCCACGTTGACGCGCAGTACCAACGGCGAGGCCCCTGGACGCAATTCCAGGGGCCTCGAACTCGTTCAAGCGGATTCACTCGCACTCGCGAAGCAGGTCCTCGATACGCCGGTTGGCCACGTTCTGCCGACCGTCGAGGCACTTCGCGTACCGGGTCAACAGGATCTCAACGCTGTTGTCGGCGCGCTCGGCAACCTCGGTGGGATCCACTCCGGCATTCCTTCATATCTGAGGCGTGGGCCACGATCGAGATCAGCTCTGCGGCAGCCGTTGAGCCACTGCGGCAAGCAGCAACCGAGACAAAACACTCCCCAATGCCATGGGATCGTTCGCCTCGACCCGAGCCAGCGCTGGCCAATCCCCGCTGGTCCGACCGTCATTGACCCACACGAGCCCCACAGCACAACCAGGCCCCACACGATAAAGGTGACAGCCAAACCCTGAAGTGGAACCCCGACGGTCTTCAGGCGGAACCCGATGTCGCGACCAGGCCGGTAGACCCAAGCCGCCACAACATCCATAGACAACGAAGAGGTCATGCCAGTCGCGTGCCCGATCGTGCGGGGAGCCACGGGGAACACCGGGGAATCAACGGACCCGCCCATCTGGTGTAGGCGACTTCTGCCGCAGGTCAGGACGCAGCGAACTCTAGATCGCCTTAGCTTCCCAAGCTGAGGGCTCCGAACATCCCCTGAGCCGCCACCCACAGGCAGGCTGTCGCGGCTTGCTCTGGTTGACGGCACCGGCAGCGTGGCTGAGGGGCGTGCGGGTGCAGCGAGGCATGGGCGTGCCTGGTCGGTCAGCTGTCCCGCCGCTGTGGCTGACCGTCGTCATCTGGTACTCAGACGGACCGCTTTGAAAACCTTTGCTGACCGGCACAGGCACCAAGCCGATCGAGGCTGGGCCGCCGCCGGGCCGTCCCAGGCCGCTCAACGGTGGCCGACGACGACCCGTAGCAGTTGTCCAGGCCTAATCCGTCGGCTTTTTCCTTCCATCGGAGGGCGGGACGTGCATTTGAACTGTAGGCTGAGCGTTGTGGGAGGTCGGAGTGAGTGACGCAACTTTGAAAGAACTAATCCAATTAGTTCCCACCGCAATATGGGCGAGCGTAATTCTAACTGTGGCATTTATGTTTCGGTCCGCGATACGTGACCGCGTCCTGCCGCGGGTGACGAAATTTAGCGCCTTCGGTGTCGAGATTCAGGCGAGCGTGAAGGAGGAATTGGATCGGGCTGCCGAAGTTGCGCCAAGTGGCGGAGAGTTCGAACGGCAGCAAACGGCACGAAGAGCCGCGCGAGTGGGTAGTGTGGTGATGGGCGCTCGCCTATTACTCGTTAATGATATCCCGGCCGAGATGCGGACACCGATATCGATTTTCCGCTCCCTGGGTATCGCTGTAGACGTGGAAACATCGACAGGGAAAGCTCTCTCCAGGCTGGGCGCCAAAGGATATGACGTCGTAATCTCCGACATGCGTCGAGGGTCCGATCACAGTGCAGGGACCACTCTTCTTCGAGAGATGAGAAATCGAAACCATCTGCAACCTGTGATCTTCACGGTCGGTAGATATGAACCCGAGCGAGGCGTTCCGGCTTACGCGTTCGGGATCACCAACAGGATTGATGAAATGATCCATCTTGTATTCGATGCGCTTGAGCGAACGCGCGGGTGAAGCGTCTCTCAGTCCCCTGTGCAGCGGGGCCCGGCATAGCAACCAATCGACTGGCATCGCAGCAGATACCCGGCGTGCCACTGCCGTGCCAGATGCAGGGGTCCGCCACGGTTAATCAGGGCATCTAGAGAGCTCGACCGAACCAACTAGCTCGACCGGCAAAGCTGCAGGTCATCACCAAGATTTTCAACCCTCTCTCCTAAACTGGTTGTCCAGCCCGTTCACCGAGTCCACACCTGCTGAAACTCTTCGGCCGGGATGGCGTCCAGCGGATCCTCTTCAAATCCTGCGAGCAAGAGCGGCGTCTCCCAAGAGGGAGGCGATCAATCTTCGTTTCGAAGCTCGGGTTGGGCAACAATCCGCATGCGAGGCAGGAGCGGCCCGGCCATCTCCCCAAGTCGCACCGGATCCGACTCTAGGCTCACCTCCACCCCGTAGAACTCCGTCACCCCCTTGAAGCGCGAGTTCAGGACGGTGAGAGCAGTTACGTGTTCAGCCCGGAATGATGGCCCGCACCAGCTCTTTGATCCTGCGGCCACCCACACGATCACGTCTGCATCGGCCGCGCACGCATACACGACGATCTGCCCAAAATGACCGTGGTCCGTCGGACCGAACTGGTTCTCAATCACTACGCGTCGGCCGCGATCGTCACAAGCGATGACGTCCGCGCGGAAATCCCCGACGGGCACCTCGCGGCCCATGAAGGTTAGGTTCAGACCGAGTTGCTCGCCTAACCGTCCGAGATTGCTGATCACCCATGGCGTGAAGTGACCTACTTCTGTCGGCCACTGAGTCTTGGCGTCGGCGCTGAAACTACTGACCATCAGCTCGGAGAAGTCCGTCACCCGCCCAGCATGACGGATCCGCCGACACCCTGGAAGCCGCCTGCGCCCCCTTCCCGCGCCAAGGAGCGACGGGCAACAGAAGCGTCCGAGTCCTGAGCTGTGGACTTCCTGGTGCTGTACAGCAGCGGAGTACAGGAACCTCTCCGACCGCAGCCGACCTGAGACAGCCGCCAGCAGCCGAGCGACAACCCGTATGACTCCCGCTGGCCGATCTCCGTAGCGCTACGGATCAGAAGGGTTCGCCCGCTCTTCGTGGGCGACTCCCCGGTCGCGGTGGCCTACCAGCACGTCCGCGAGGAGCCGCAGCCGCCAAGCGACTTCGACCCCGGGATCACGCCCGAGATGGACGCGATCATCCTCAGGGCGCTGGTCAAGGACCCTGACTACCGCTACCAGTCGGCCGACGAGATGCATGCCGGCATCGAGGCCTGCCTCGACGGCCAGTCGGTCGCGCGGCCGCAGCGGTCATGGGTTCCGTCGGCTACGGCAGCTCTCCCGGCGACCAGCCGACGACCGCTCCGCGCACGCAGTCCAGGGCCGGCGCGGCGACAATGCTGGCGCCGATGGACCCGGACGACGGCGGCTTCGGCTACGACGAGCGCCCGAACCGCCGACGGCAGAAGAAGAACAAAGCGGCCTCCGAAGCCGTGTGGCGCAGGTTCGCGGCCTGCCCGAGGCACTCGCCTTCCGCGACGAACCTCTGAAACACCTCGGTGTGGCTACACAACCCCCAGCCCTCGCTTCGCCAGGCGTTTGAGGGCGCGGGAGAACTGGTCGACTGCGTCACCCAGTTCTTTGTGGAGGGCGCGTACGGATGCGTGGGCGTCTGGATCCAGTGTGTGGGCGCCGCGGGCCTGATGAGAGCGTATTTGGCCGTCGACCTGGTGGGCGTGGCTTCGCACGATCACCGGCTTCTCGAACAGCGCCAGCGGATCGGACGCCATGGAACACCACCTGGGGGCAGCACGCGGCAGGGTTGGCGCGATCCCCGTCCACCTGTCGGGCGGGGTTTCTCCTCCCAATGCCGGCATCAGCTGGATCCTTGCCTCGATGAACGGCGACGTGAAGGAGTGGAGTTCGGTTTGGAGGGGATCGAGTTGTGTAATGGTCGCGGCCTTGACGGTCCCGAGTGACGTATATCTGGCCCCCAGCGCGGTAGCCACGGCGCCCACTATCACGCCGCCAAGACCGATCCAGGCCACTGGAACTTCAGACTGGGCCACGGCTCCCCCTCAGCGCTCCCGTCACGCAGCCGTACCCATGGTGTCAGGGGCAGCGCGACCATGGAATACAGCGGAAACCCGGCGTCAGTTGCCAGTTGGCTCCCTGTCACCCTCCTCCTCCAGGGGTTTCGAGATCTTCGTCCAGCTGCATTCCGCCACCCCGGGATGCCGTACAGGCGCGGGTGGAGCAGCCGGACAGGAACGTACGGCTTCTTCGCCGGGATCAGGCGCAGGCCGGGGAGCCGACCGGCGCGGGGGCGCGAGCGGGACGGGCTGGTTCCATGGCCGGGAGGCGGCGGCTCGGCCGACGGTGGCCGTCAGCAGGGTGTGCCTGGCCGCCGTGGGCGGTCGGTCACGGCGGTCGTCGTCGTCACGCTCGCGGGGGTCGAGTCTGGTGCCCGACCGCCCTCGACTCGTGATCGGCTGCCGGTGGGCGCCTCGCGTCCGAGGGGGCGGGCCTTGGTCGGATGGTGGGCGGGGCTGGCCGTCATGCCGTCCGCTTGCGGGACGGCGTCTTCTTCGCTGCCGTTTTCTTCGCCGTGCTCTTCGTCGCCGTACTCTTCGCCGCCGCCGTCTTCTTCGCCCCCTGAGCCGTCTTGGACGCCGTCTTGGACGTCGACTTGCGCGCCGGCTCCGCCTTCTTCGCGGTGGTCGTCTTCTTCGCCGTGGACGTGGACTTCTTGCCGCCCGCTGCCTTGGGGGCGGCTCTGCGTGGCATGGGTCTGACCTCGGCCGGACCTCCGGAGCGCGCCGTCTCGCCGCGTGACTCGCGGGCCGCCCGGACGCTGTTCTCCAGTGCGGCCATCAGGTCCAGCACCTTGCCGCCGGCGGCCGGCTCCGGGGCCTCCGGTGGAGCCTCGCCGGAGGCCTTCGCGGCGATGACCTCCTCCAGGGCCTCCCGGTACTCGTCGTGCAGGTCTTCCAGGTCGACCTCGCCGAGGGTGTCCATCAGGGCGTCGGCGAGGTCGAGCTCCTTGTCGCGGATGGTGACGTGCGCGTCGGGGGCGACGCCCTCGGGGGCGCGGACCTCGTCGGGCCAGAGCAGGCCGTGCATGGCGATGGCGTCGCCGATCACCCGGAGCATGCCGAGGCGTTCGCGGCCGCGCAGGGCGTACTTCGCGATGGCCACCTTGTTGCTGCGTTTCAGGGCCTCGCGGAGCAGCGTGTACGGCTTCGCCGCGGGGGCCCCGCCGGCCGCCAGGTAGTACGCCGCGCCCATCTGGAGCGGGTCGATCCGGTCGCCCGGCACGAAGGCCACGATCTCGATCGTGCGGGCGGTCGGGATCGGCAGGTGGGAGAGGTCGTCGTCGGTGATCGGGATGATCGTGCCGTCCGCGTCCTCGTACGCCTTGCCGATCTCGGCCTGGCTGACCTCGCGCTCCTCCAGTTCGCACACCTTGCGGTAGCGGATGCGGCCGTTGTCCTCGGTGTGGATCTGGCGGAAGGAGATCGAGTGGCTCTCCGTGGCGTTCACCAGCTTGATCGGGATGCTGACGAGCCCGAAGGAGATGGCGCCGTTCCATATGGATCGCACGTGCCGCACCCTTCCTCTGCCGATGGGCAGGTTCATCGGTTCAACCGGTTCCGACCGTTGCCACACACCGTTGCCGCACACCGTTGCCACCGGTTCCGGCGATTCAACCGGTTTCAGCCCTTTTTCTGGGATTGTCATCGTATGACGCCTATCACTGAGGTGGAGGGGCGGCGGCTCGCGCTCAGCAATCTGGAGAAGGTGCTGTATCCGGAGACCGGCTTCACCAAGGCGGAGCTGGTCCACTACTACGCGACCAGCGCCGACGTGCTGCTGCCGCACCTGCGCGACCGGGCCGTGTCCTTCCTGCGCTATCCGGACGGGCCGGAGGGGCAGGTGTTCTTCACGAAGAACGTGCCGCCGGGTACGCCCGAGTGGGTCACCACCGCCGAGGTGCCGCGGTCCTCGGCGGACAGTCCGGCCCGGATGGTGGTCCTGCAGGATCTGGCGAGCCTGGTCTGGGCGGCGAACCTGGTCACCGAGTTCCACACCCATCAGTGGCGGGTGCAGGCCCCGGACGAGGCCGACCGGCTGGTCCTCGACCTCGACCCGGGCGCGCCGGCGACGATCGTCCACTGCTGCCAGGTGGCCCTGTGGCTGCGTGAGCGGCTCGCGGCGGACGGCATCGAGGCGTACCCGAAGACGGCCGGGTCGAAGGGGCTGCACCTGCTGGCCTGCGTCCGGGGCTCGTCCTCCGAGCGGACGAGCGAGTACGCGAAGGCGCTGGCCGTGGAGGCCGAGCGGGCGATGCCGCGGCTGGTGGTGCACCGGATGACGAAGAGCCTCAGGCCGGGGAAGGTGTTCGTCGACTGGAGCCAGAACGCGGCCCGCAAGACCACGGCCACGCCGTACACGCTGCGCGCCCGCCGGGCGCCGCTGGTGTCCGCGCCGGTGACCTGGGAGGAGGTCGCCGACTGCCGCGACCCGGGGCAGCTGGAGTTCCGGGCGGAGGACATCGCGCCGCGGCTGCAGGACCTCGGGGATCTCATGGCCGGACTGCTGGATCCGGAGGCGGCCGCGCCGCTTCCCTGAGCCACACGCGAGCTACACCCGACACACCCGGGCTACCCCCGAGCTACACCCTCCCCCACGTGTTCCGGTCCCGCGCCATCGCGTGCAGTGCCTCCACGTCCGCCGGTTTCAGCACCCCGCCGAGCCGGGCCAGGCCCGCCAGCTCGGTGTCCTTCAGGATGCGTGCCGAGCGTGGCGGGGCGGTCACCGTCACCTCGGCCGGGCCCGCCAGGGCCAGTACCGGGCGGACCTCGGCGGTCAGGGCGTAGGAGGCCCGGTCGGCGACGGAGCGCAGCCGGCGCAGCAGTGGCTCGGCCTCGCGGCGGCCCACGGCGACCATGGGGTCGGCGACCTGGACCCGGGCCTTGCGGGCGTAGAGGGCGTGTACGGCGAACAGGCCGCCGGGGCCGAGGAGCAGATGGTGGATGCGGTCGCCGCCGGGCAGGGATATGGAGTGCAGGGTGTGCCAGCCGGCGCCCTCCAGGTCGTCCAGGGCCGCCCCGACGGTCTCCTCGGCCATCAGGGCGCGCCGGCGCGGGTCCGGGCGCAGCCTGCGGGCGGGGCCGGGGTCGCGGTCGAGGGCGACGAGCAGGGCCTCGCCGGGGCGGTTGGGCGCCAGGTCGTCGTCGGGGTGGAGGGTCAGCCGGGCGAGTTCCGCGGGGGTCGGCACCGGCGGCGGGCCCACGGTGACCGGGCCGGTCAGGAACGGTTTCAGGGCCTGGAGTACGTCGTCCCTGGCGTCCTCGCCGAGCAGGTTGACCCGGCCCGTCTCACGGTCGTACCAGGCGACATTGCTTCCGTCCGGGCGGCAGACGAACAGCCGTTCCCGGCCGTGCCGATAGGCCGGCACCACGCGCAGTGTGCTCATGCGCCATCACCCCTCGACCATGGGAACAGGCGGGGTGCTCCCGGGGCAAGACCGGTTACCGTGGAGGGCGGCCCCGCGAGGGGGAGTTGGGGAGGCGCCGTTGCGGATCCGCGGAAAGCAGCCCGACGTACCGGTTCCGGAGAGCCCGTGGAACGAGATCGTGCCCGGCCTGTGGATGGGCGGGCACGAGTTCCGGGGCCGCTCGGGACGGCCGGAGCTCGCCGTCGTACGTGATGAGTTCGATGTGGTGCAGACGCTGCTGCGGCTGCCGGGGTACGGCCCGGATCCGGCGGTCGAGCACCATGTGTGGCCGATACCGGACGGCCCGCTGGACGGTACGCAGCTCGCCGGGGTGATCCGGCTGGCCCGGGCGGCGAACGAGGCGCTGGACGCCGGGCGCCGGGTGCTCGTGCGCTGTTACCACGGGTACAACCGCTCGGGCCTGGTCGTCGCGCACGCGCTGGCCCAGCGGGGGCATGCCCCGCCCGACGAGGTGATCCGGCTGATCCGGGCCCGGCGCTCGGCGTGGGCGCTGCACAACGAGCTGTTCGTGGAGTACCTGCGCGCGGGCCTGTCGACGGTGCGGCTGCTGGAGGAGCTGGCCGAGTAGCTCTTGCACCCGCCGAGCAGCCCGCCGAACACACCCTGCGCCCGCCGAGGAGCCTCCCTGTGCCCGCCGAGAAGCCCCGAGTAGCCTCTCCTCCAGCGTCACTCCCATGGACGCAAAAAGTACTTACATCGGAATTTACTCGTCTACGCATAGGGTGTACGGGGCCCGAGCGACCCCAGTGACCCCGACACCCCAGGAGCACCGTGCCAGCCCGCCGTCCCGCGCGCACCGCCCTCACCGCGGCCGCCGTCGCCCTGCTGTCGGTGACGGCGGTGGCCTGCGGGGACGCCGGCGGGCTGCGGAGCGCCGGCGGTACTCCGGCCGCCGTCAGCCCCGCCAAGCTCTGGCCGGACCTGCGCCCGGCGTCCAGCCCGGCGTACCCCTACGACGTGGCGACCAGGGCGGTCGTCAAGGGCATCACGGTCCCCGGCGACGACATCCGCAAGGTGGATCCGGTGCGCGTGGTCGAGGCCGAGATAAAGGCCCATCCGGACGACTACGGCTCGAAGGGGGCGTACCACGCGACCGTGGACCGGCTGAAGAACTGCCGGGCGGGCGGCGACGGGGCCGGGTGCCCGCTGCTGAAGCCGTACTACCGGGACCTCACCGGCGACGGCCGGGACGACATGACGCTCGGCTTCCGGCTCTACCCGACCAACCAGACGGGCGTGCGGGTCTACACCGTCGAGAAGCACAGACTGGTGCAGGTGCTGGCCGACAACGACGCGATCCTCGGCGTGGAGCTGGCCGGCCGGTCGCTGATCGAGCGTTCGCCGGCCGACATCTCCGGCTACGAGTACCGCACGACCTGGGTGTGGGACCCGGGGCAGCGGGCGATGGTGTTCTCCCGTGACGAGTACCTGCACACGGGCAACGGCCGGCACGCCAAGAAGCCCTCGCCCACGCCCTCGCCCACGCCCACCTCCTCTCCCTCGCCGGCTTCCTCCTCGGCGAGCGTGCGGTGAGGCTCGCGCTGCCCCGCTGGGCCGGGCCGCTCGCCGTGAAGGCGGCCGCGTTCATCACGGTGATGTGCTGTGCGCTGGCCGCGCTGCTCGGCGTCCTGGTGCACGTCTCCGTGACGAACCAGACCGTCGGCCAGGCCCGCAGCAGGGCCCTGTCCCGCCTCGCGGACGCCACCGAGGCGTACGAGGCCGGGGACACGCTGATGCCCAACGCCGGGGTGGACCCCCGGGGGCTGCCCGCGCCGCTGCGCGCCCTGGCGGCGGCCGGCGCGCGCGGCACCATGGTCTCCCAGCACGACGGACGCCCGACCATGTGGGCGGCGGGCCCGGTGGCCGGTCACCGGGCGCTCGCCGTGGCGGTCGACTATTCGCAGCAGTCCCGCACCATCAGCGGGCTCGACAACTCGATCCTGTGGTCGTCGGCGCTCGCGATCGGGGCGACGGTGCTGGTCGGCGTGTTCGCGGTGACCCGGGTGACCCGGCGGCTGCACGGCACGGCGCGGGTGGCGCGGCGGATCAGCGCGGGCGACCTGGACGCGCGCGTCGACGACCCCCGTACGAAGGATCCGTCCCGCCCGCAGGACGAGGTGGCCGCGGTGGCGGCGGCGCTGGACTCCATGGCGTCGAGCCTGCAGAGCAAGCTGCTGAGCGAGCAGCGGTTCACCGCGGACGTGGCGCACGAGCTGCGCACCCCGCTGACCGGGCTGCACGCGGCGGCGGAGCTGCTGCCTCCGGGGCGGCCGACGGAGCTGGTGCGGGACCGGGTCGCGGCGCTGCGCACCCTCACCGAGGACCTGCTGGAGATCTCCCGGCTGGACACCGGGCGGGAGAAGCCGGCGGTGGACACCGAGGAGCTGGGGGCGCTGGCCCGGCGGGTGGTACGGGCCTCGGGCACCGACACGGAGGTGCGGGTGCTGGCCGACGCCCGGGTGGAGACCGACCGGCGGCGGCTGGAGCGGGTGCTGGGGAATCTGGTGGCGAACGCGCACAAGCACGGGCGGGCGCCGGTGGTGCTCACCGTGAACGGGGCCGTGGTGACCGTACGGGATCACGGGGAGGGTTATCCCGAGTACCTGGTGGCTCATGGGCCGCAGCGGTTCCGTACCGAGGGCGGGGCGACCGGGCACGGGCTGGGGCTGACCATCGCCGTGGGGCAGGCGGAGGTGCTGGGGGCGCGGCTGTTCTTCGCCAACGCGGTGGACGGCGGGGCCGTCGCCACGCTGGTCCTGCCCGCGGTGGAGAGGCGGTAGAGGGCTCGGGGGCACCGATGGTGCGCCGGGTGCGGGGTGTTCGTGGTTTCTCCCGTCGTTCCCCGCGCGCCTTTGGGGCGTACTGCCCGGTTTGGGTAGGTTCCGGGCATGACCAAGGCCGGAACCACCGGAACCCCCGTGGCGGCGGCGCGGACTCCCGCAGCCGTCGTACGTCTCCCCCGGCGCCGTGGCATCGAACTCGCCCTGATCGTGCTGGCCGTACTGCTGTCGGTGTACGGCTACTGCGCGGTGGGTCTGGCACGCACCGGTACCGTCCCGCCGGGGGCCGTCGGTTACGGCGCCGGGCTCGGTGTGCTCGCGCTGTCGGCGCATCTCGCGGTGCGCGTCCGGGCGCCGTACGCCGACCCGCTGTTCCTGCCGATCGGCGTGCTGCTCAACGGGCTCGGGCTGGTCCTGATCTACCGGCTGGACCGGGAGACCCCGCACGACCGTGCGGCCCCGGCCCAGCTCGTGTGGTCCACGCTCGGCATCGGGCTGTTCATCGCGGTGGTGCTGGTGCTGCGCGACCACCGGGTGCTGCAGCGGTACGCGTATGTGTGCGTGGCCGCCGCGCTCGGGCTGCTCGCACTGCCGATCCTGTTCCCGGCGGTCAACGGCGCCCGGATCTGGATCCGGATCGCCGGATTCTCGATCCAGCCGGGCGAGTTCGCGAAGGTGCTGCTCGCGGTGTTCTTCGCCGCCTACCTGGCCGCCAACCGCAACGCGCTCGCGTACTCGGGCCGCCGGCTGTGGCGGCTGCAGTTCCCGACCGGGCGGGTGCTCGGACCGATCGTGACGATCTGGCTGCTGAGCGTCGGGGTACTGGTCCTGGAGCGGGATCTGGGCACCTCGCTGCTGTTCTTCGGGCTGTTCGTGGTCCTGCTGTACGTCGCCACGGGGCGGACGGGCTGGATGGCGGTCGGCCTGCTGCTCGCCGTCCTCGGTGCGGTGGCCGTCGGGCGGATGGAGCCGCACGTGAACCAGCGGATCGAGGACTGGCTGCACCCCTTCGCCACCATCGAGGCCGGGCTGGGCCCGAACCAGCTCTCCCAGTCGCTGTTCGCCTTCGCGGCCGGCGGGATGCTCGGCACCGGGCTCGGGCTCGGGCACTCGGTCCTCATCGGCTTCGCCGCCAAGTCGGACTTCATCCTGGCCACGGCGGGCGAGGAGCTGGGGCTCGCGGGGCTCGCGGCGATCTTCCTGCTGTACGCGCTGCTGGTGGAGCGCGGTTACCGGGCGGGACTCGCCCTGCGCGAGCCGTTCGGCCGGCTGCTCGCGGTCGGGCTGGCCTCGATCCTGGCGCTGCAGGTGTTCGTGATCGCGGGCGGGGTCACCGGGCTGATCCCGCTGACCGGCATGGCGATGCCGTTCCTCGCCCAGGGCGGCTCCTCGGTGGTCACCAACTGGGCGATCGTGGCGCTGCTGATCCGGGTGAGCGACTCGGCGCGCAGCCAGTACGACGGGCGGGAGGCACCATGACCGAGTACGCCGTACGGGAGGCACCGTGAGCGAGTACGGCGGCGGGCGGCCGATGGCGCGCTACATCCGGCACGCCTGCGCGTTCTGCGCGCTGCTGCTGGCGGCGCTGCTGGTCAACGCGGCCCGCGTGCAGGTGGTGCAGTCCCGGGTCTACGACGACAACCCCGCCAACCGGCGTGCCGAGATCGCCCGTTACGGCCATCCGCGCGGCGACATCCTGGTCGGCGACGAGCCGGTCACCGGCTCCGTGGACACCGGCGAGCAGCTGCGCTACGAACGCACCTACAGGAACGGCCCGTTGTACGCGCCGGTCACCGGCTTCGCCTCGCAGTCGTACGGCACCACGTTCCTGGAACACGCCGGGGACGGGGTGCTCTCCGGCACGGATCCGCTGCTGTCGCCGCTGCCGCTGTGGAACGACATGACGCGCCGGCCCGGTCCGGCCGGGAACGTCGTCACCACGCTGAACCGGCGCGCGCAGGAGGCGGCGTACCGGGGGCTGGCCGGACGCAAGGGCGCGGTGGCCGCGATCGACCCGACCACGGGCCGCGTCCTGGCGCTGGTGTCGAGTCCGTCGTACGACCCCGGGGTGCTCTCGGGCAACGGCGAGGCGGTGACCTCGGCGTGGGCGCGGCTCAACCACGACCCGGAGAAGCCGATGCTCAACCGGGCGGTACGGCAGACCTATCCGCCGGGGTCGACGTTCAAGGTGGTCACCGCGGCGGCGGCGCTGGACGCGGGGGCGGTCACCGACCTGGACGCGCACACCGGCTCCCCCGACCCCTACCTGCTGCCCGGCACCAGGACCCGGCTGACCAACGAGGCCGGCGGCTGCCGGGACGCCTCGCTGCGGTCGGCCTTCAAGTGGTCCTGCAACACGGTGTTCGCCAAGCTCGGCGTGGACGTCGGGGTGCAGAACATGGTGGCCACGGCGCAGGCGTTCGGGTTCAACGACCCAGGGCTGCGGATCCCGTTCTCCGTCGCGCCCAGCACCTTCGACCCGCACGTGGACCGGGCGCAGCTGGCGCTGTCCTCGATCGGGCAGTACAACACGCGGGCCACTCCGCTGCAGATGGCGATGGTCGCGGCGGCCGTCGCGGACCGCGGGCAGCTGTGGTCGCCGTACCTGGTGGAGCGGACGACCCGGCGCAACGGCGAGACGGTGGCGGGGAGCGGGGCCCATCCGGTGCGGCAGGTGATCAACCCCTCGACCGCCGAACGGCTGAAGGAGCTGATGGCCGACGTGGTCCGGGAGGGCACCGGCACCCGGGCGGCCATCCCCGGCGCCCTGGTGGGCGGCAAGACCGGCACCGCGCAGCACGGGGTCGGCAACACGGGTGTGCCGTACGCCTGGTTCGTCTCCTGGGCGCAGGCGGACAACTCCCTGGAACCGCAGGTGGCGGTCGCGGTGGTGGTGGAGGACGCCTCGGCGAACCGGGGCGAGATCAGCGGCGGCGGGAACGCGGCACCGATCGCGCGGGACGTGATGCGGGCGGTGCTCGGGCGGTGAGCACCGCCCGCGTCACGTCCTGAGGAGAGAGGAGGGTCAGCCGATCGGCTCGACCGCCTCGGAGCGGACCTTGAGGGTGTTCCTCGCGGCCGCCTCCAGGTCGATGTCCGACGGGCTCTGGGACGCCAGCGGCGTGTTCACGGTGGCGACGGTGGCACCCGTGTTGCCGTCGGCCCAGGCGCACATGGGCACGGTGAACTTCGTGCCCATCTGCTCCTGCGTCACCACCTCGCAGCTGATGGTCACGCCGCTCAGGTCGAAGTCCTTCGCGGGCACGGCGACCTTGGCGTTGGCGCCCTGGGCGGCGCCCTTCATCATGTTCCGGCGGGCCGCGTCGGTGTTCTTGAACCGGCCGTACATGCCCGAGACCACCAGGGTGCCCTTGGCCGCGTCGCCGTCCACGTTGTACGTGCCGACCACGCCGTGCAGGTCCTTGGCGTCCCAGGCCCCGTGGGCCTCGTCCTCGATCTTCTTGCCCTCGGTGTCGGAGAGGTCCTGGGCGAGCCGGTACTTCCCGTCGAGCAGCGTCTGGGGCAGCGTGAGCTTGTTCTTCGCCTCGGGGAAGCCGCTCTCGACCGCCATCCCGATCAGGGCGAGCACCACGACGACCGCCACGACGGCGCCGCCCACGATCGCGAGGATCAGCCCGACCCGCCGCTTCTTCGGCAGCGGCGCCATGGGCGGCACGCCCCAGCCCGGGTACGGCTGCTGGGCGTAGGGCTGCTGGGGCGGGTACGGCGATCCGTACGGGCCGGGGGCGGCGGCCTGCGGACCGTACGGCCCCGGGGCGGCCTGCGGGGGCGGGGCGTACGGGTTCGGCGGCTGCTGGGGGCCGGTGGGGTACGGCTGGCCGTTCGGGTACGGCTGCGGGGGCGGAGGCATGGACACGCCCGCACGCTACTGCACACAGGTGAACGTCCCGACGGCCACCTCCTCCGCCCACCGGCGAACGGGGCAGAGCGTGCGGGGGCCGGGGGAAGGGGGTCGGCGGAAGGATGCCGCGCGGCTGGGGGTCCAGCCGAAAGGCGCGGGGCGGCCGGGTGTCGAGCGGAACGGTGCGGGCCGGGCCTCGACCTCCACCGCCGCAACGGTCCACCGCCACAGCAGTCCACCCGCCTCAACCCTCCGCCGCCTCAACCCTCCACCCGCCTCGGGCTTCCGCCACCGCGGCCGCCACCCGCGTCAGCTCTCCCCCGCCCCCGACTCGATCGCCTCTCGGACCTCCGCGATGCGCTCCTGCTCCTCGGTGGCGAAGCGCTGTGCGTCGAGTTGCTCGGCGAGTTCCTCGTCCTGGGCCATCAGCAGGTCCAGGCTGGTGTCGCCCATCTCGAAGACGCCCATGTCCACATAGGCCTGCTGGAGGCGCTTGCCCCACAGCCCGATGTCCTTGACGCAGGGCACGATCCGGCTGAACAGCAGCTTGCGGAACAGCTGCAGGAACTCCGAGCGCTCGCTCAGGGCCTCCGCCTCGGCCTTGGGGATGCCGAAGTTCTCCAGGACCTCCACGCCCCGGAGCCGGTCGCGCATCAGGTAGCAGCCCTCGATGACGAACTCCTCGCGCTCGCGCAGTTCGGCGTCGGTGAGCTGCTTGTAGTAGTCCCGCAGGGCGAGCCGGCCGAAGGCCACGTGCCGGGCCTCGTCCTGCATGACGTAGGTCAGGATCTGCTTGGGCAGCGGCTTGTCGGTGGTGTCCCGGATCATCCCGAAGGCGGCCAGCGCCAGCCCTTCGATGAGGACCTGCATGCCCAGGTACGGCATGTCCCAGCGGCTGTCGCGCAGGGTGTCGCCGAGCAGGGACTGGAGGTTGTCGTTGATCGGGTAGACGAGCCCGATCTTCTCGTGCAGGAACCGGCCGTAGATCTCGGCGTGCCGGGCCTCGTCCATGGTCTGGGTCGCGGAGTAGAACTTGGCGTCCAGGTCGGGCACCGACTCCACGATGCGGGCCGCGCAGATCATCGCGCCCTGCTCGCCGTGCAGGAACTGGCTGAACTGCCAGGAGGCGTAGTGCCGCCGCAGCTCCCCCTTGTCCTTCTCGGTCATCCGGTCCCAGTACCTGGTGCCGTACAGGGTCATGGCCTCCTCGGGCGTGCCGAGCGCGTCGTACGGGTCGACCTCCAGGTCCCAGTCGATGCGCTGCTGCCCGTCCCACTGCTTGTCCTTGCCCTTCTGGTAGAGGGCGAGCAGGCGTTCGCGGCCGTCGTCGTACTCCCAGCTGAACCGGGCGGCGCCGCTCGCGGGCACCTGCCAGGGGGAGTCTCCGGGGTCGTTGGCGTACAGGTCATGGGTCGGCATACCCCGCAGGCTCACACGTAGACGCCGAGTCAACAAGTCATGTGCAAGGGATTGACGAGCTTGCTGACAGGCAGTCTCATAAGAGGCAGGACGACTACCCCCGGGTAACGAGGTGAGGGAGCCATGACGACCCTGACGGAAGCGGACGCGCTGGACGGTCTGCGCGATGCGCTCGGCCTGCTCAAGGACCGGGAGCAGGTGGCCGAACGGCTGCTCGCCTCCTCCGCCAAGCACTCCTTCGACCCGGACAGTGAGCTGGACTGGGACGCGCCCTTCGAGGAGGGCAAGTGGTTCTGGCCGCCGGAGCTGGTCTCGCTGTACGACACACCGATGTGGAAGCGGATGAGCGAGGAGCAGCGGATCCTGCTCTCCCAGCACGAGGCGGCGGCGCTGGCCTCGCTCGGCATCTGGTTCGAGATCATCCTGATGCAGCTGCTGGTGCGGCACATCTACGACAAGGCGGCGACGAGCGCGCACGTCCGCTACGCGCTGACCGAGATCGAGGACGAGTGCCGGCACTCGAAGATGTTCGCGCGCCTGATCTCGCACGGCGGCACGCCCTGGTACCCGGTCAGCAAGGTCCACCAGAACCTGGGCCGCCTGTTCAAGACCATCTCCACGACCCCCGGTTCCTTCACCGCCACGCTGCTCGGCGAGGAGGTGCTGGACTGGATGCAGCGGCTGACGTTCCCGGACGAGCGGATCCAGCCCCTCATCCGTGGCGTCACCCGCATCCACGTCGTAGAGGAGGCCCGGCACGTCCGGTACGCCCGCGAGGAGCTGCGGCGTCAGATGGTGACGGCGCCGAAGTGGTCCCAGGAGTTCACGAGGATCACGTCCGGTGAGTTCGCGCGCGTGTTCTCGATCGCCTTCGTGAACCCCGACGTCTACCCGAACGTGGGGCTGGACAAGCGGGAGGCCATGGCCCAGGTGAAGGCGAGCGGACACCGGCGCGAGGTCATGCAGACGGGCGCGAAGCGGCTGACGGACTTCCTCGACGACATCGGCGTACTGCGGGGGGTTGGGCGGCGGCTGTGGAGGTCGTCCGGCCTCCTGGCGTAGAGCGCGGATGCCCGACCGGGGGCGCGGGCCTGTGTCGACGTGCGGCTCCCGCCGCCCAGGCGCGAGCCACCGCCAGGGGCCGCAGGCTCCGACGCTCCCGCGCCCCCGCGGCGATTAGGCTGACGGCCATGACCCCGGCCGCCACCCCCGCCTACCGCCGCCTCAGCGTCGAGGAGCGGCGAAGCCAGCTCCTCGCCGCCGCCCTGGGCCTGTTCGCTCACCGCGCCCCCGAGGACGTGTCGCTGGACGACGTGGCGGAGGCCGCCGGAGTGTCGCGCCCCCTGGTGTACCGGTACTTCCCGGGCGGCAAGCAGCAGCTGTACGAGGCCGCGCTGCGCTCGGCCGCGGAAGAGCTGCAGCTGTGCTTCGACGAGCCCCGCGAGGGGTCCCTGCTGCCCCGCCTGTCCCGCGCCCTGGACCGGTATCTGAGCTTCGTCGACGAGCACGACACGGGGTTCAGCGCGCTGCTCCAGGGCGGCAGCGTGGTGGAGACCTCGCGGACCACGGCCATCGTGGACGGGGTCCGGCGCGCCGCCGCCGAGCACATCTACGGCCATCTCGGCGTCGCCGAACCCGGTCCGCGGCTGCGGATGACCGTCCGGACCTGGATCACCGCCGTGGAGGCGGCCTCCCTGATCTGGCTGGACGAGGACAAGCAGCCCCCGGTGGAGGAGCTGCGCGACTGGCTGGTGGAGCAGTTCGTGGCCGTCCTCACGGTCACCGCGGCCCGGGACGAGCAGACGGCCGCCGTCGTCGGCGCGCTCGGCGAGGATGGCTGAGACTGGGACCGTGAAGAGCGAGGACACCCCTTTCGAGGGCGGCCCCATGGACGGGCGCGTACTGCCGGTCATGGTCGGTCCCACCGGGCACCCCCCGAAGACGTACCGCATCCCCGTCCCCGACCCGGAGGGCGGCCCGCCCACCGTGCTCGTCTACCGCCGGGTGCCGCGCGGGCACAGCAAGCGGCTGGGGCTGATCCAGGGGTGGAAGTACCAGTACGACCCGGACGACACCTCCGGCGGAAGGCTCAGGTGGCCCTGGTCGAAGCCGGCCACCGCGCCGCCCGCCGAGCCGGACGCCACGAACGAGTGACAGCTTGCGCCGAACCGCGCACGCCGGGAGCGCGCCCCGCACGGATACATCCGATTATCGCGGTGCGATAGGAGGCGAACAGCCCGCCCGCCGGGACTCCCCTCCCCGCACCCGAGGTGATGACGTGTCAGGAATGCTCGTGCGCCTGGCCTGCACGACCGCGCTGGCGGCCCAGGCCGTGCTCGTACCCGCACCCGCCGCGGCCGCACCGGACCCGCAGCGGCCCGGTGCGGTCCCGCAGCGGTCCGCGTCCCAGCTGCTGACGGAACTTCAGCAGCTGTACCGGCAGGCCGAACAGGCCACCGAGACCTACAACGCCACCGCCGAGAAGCTGAAGCGCCGGCGCGCCGAGGTGGCCCGCCTCGACGGCGAACTGGTCCGTACCCGGCTCGCCCTGCAGGACAGCCGGACCGACGTCGGCCGGCTGGCCCGCCGGCAGTACCAGAGCAC
Organism: Streptomyces barringtoniae; assembly: GCF_020819595.1. Taxonomy (GTDB): domain Bacteria; phylum Actinomycetota; class Actinomycetes; order Streptomycetales; family Streptomycetaceae; genus Streptomyces; species Streptomyces barringtoniae. Next base: position 15,833 of record NZ_JAJHNP010000018.1, on the reverse strand, counting down.
CGGCGGCCTCGGCCCGTACGTCCGCCTGCTCCTCGCGCCCGATCCGCAGGACGCGCTGGACGAGGGCCATGTCATCGGCGAGCTGGCCCGCGTGCAGGCCCGTACGGTGCACCGGCTGGCCGCCGTGGAGAAGCAGCGGGACGCCCTGGCCCGGGCGGCCCGCAAGGCCCTGGATGCCCAACTCACCCTCGCCGACCAGCAGAAGAAGCAGCGCGACGAGGTGCGGGGCAAGCTGGGTGACGTGGAGCGGCTGCTCACCGCCCTCACCCCGGCCCAGCTGGCCGCGGTCGCCGCGCTGGAGCAGCGGGGTGTCACCGAGGCCCAGCAGAAGCTCACCACCGCGGGCTCCCTCCCCGCGGGCCGCCCCGCCTCAGCCGCGGGCGCCCGCGCGGTCCGCTATGCCCTGGGGCAGCTCGGCAAGCCGTACCAGTGGGGCGCGCAGGGGCCCGGTTCCTACGACTGCTCGGGCCTCACCACTCGGGCCTGGGAACACGCGGGCAGGGCCATCCCCCGCACCAGCCAGGAGCAGTGGAAGCACCTGAAGAGGATCCCGCTCGGTGACCTCCGCCCCGGTGACCTGGTGGTGTACTTCCGGGACGCGACCCACGTGGCGATGTACGTGGGCGACGGCAAGGTCGTACAGGCACCGAGACCCGGGGAGAAGGTCCAGGTGTCACCGCTGGCCTCCAACCCGGTGCTCGGTGCCGTACGACCGGATGGCCGGGCTCCCGTGACCGAGGCCGGGTAGGCCTGCGTCTTCTGCCCATTTCGGCGGCGACGGCCTGCGATCAGGCGTTTTCGACAGCATGCGCCGACCGTCAGAGTACGATAAAAGGTGCAAACCTCGCGTAGTCACTCCTGCCGTCGGATGCAGCGTCTGCGGGAGGCGGCGGGCCGCAAGGAGCAAGGCATGATCCATTCAGCCGATATCCGCGAGTGGCGCAACCGGGACGTGATCGATCCCAAGGGGCGCAAGATCGGAGCCCTGGAAGCGGTCTACGTGGACACCACCACCGACACGCCGACCATGGCCACCGTCCGTACCGGACTGCCGACCCGGCACCGACTGGTCTTCGTCCCCCTCGACGAGGCAACGCTGGGCCCCGGGTACGTGAGGGTGGCGCACGGGAGAGGGCTGGTGAGGAAGGCGCCGTCCATGGGCATGGATGACGTCCTGCCGGTCGAGCGGGAAGAAGAGGTCTTCAAACACTACGAGAGGCCCTACGAGCGCGGTACCGGGGACGGGCGGCGCCTCGCACGCCGCTGACCAGCCTCCGTCGCTGGAGCGCCGAAGTCTGCAGAACCTGAGGATGTGCTCACCATGGCGCTTTTCCTGTTCCTGATCCTCGCCGCCGTCGTCCTGGGAATCATCGGCACGGTGGCGCAGGGGCTGTCCTACCTCCTGATCATCGGCATCGTGGTCTTCGTGGCAGACCTGGCCCTCTTCGGAATGCGCTGGTCCCGACGCTCTCATCGACACCTCGTCCGGTGATGCCACCACCGCCGGCGAAATCCCCGTATGCGACCCGGGAGCGCTAGCGGGAGCCCTTGGTCCGTTCTTTCGCGTCCCGCATCCTGCCGCGCGCCTCGAGAGCGGCGCCTTTTGCTGCGAGGGTTTCTTTGTGCACCGCGTGGGCCGCCTTCCGCACGGCCTTTCCGACGGCCTGTTCGGCCTTTGCCTTGGCCCGTTCTCCGGCACTCATCTCGGTACCTCCCCGGAGTCTCACCGACCGCCTGCCCTTGGGACAGGGTGCAAAACGAGGTCGCACTGATCGACCTGAAAAGGATGAGGCCTGAGCTCAAAGCCCGCACCGGGCGCGGTGCGCCGTCCTCACTGAGGGGCGGCGCACCGTCGGCCTTCTTCTTCGTCCTCGCGGGTCTTCGCCCGGCCTCGCCGTGGGTCGGTGTCCCGTCAGGCGGTGAGCAGGCGGTTGAAGAACGAGCGGTAGTGCTGCAGGGCCCTGCGCAGATCTTCGGTGTTCGCCTGCTCGCCCCGGTTCCACTGGCCTTCCAGCTCGTGCTTCTGCTCGGCGAACGTCTCGGCCAGCTGCTGCATGACGTCGGCGACCAGGGAGTCGGCCGTGTGTACGGCGTCCTGCGGGTCGTCGACGAACTCGTTCTGGATCTCCTGCCACCGTTCGCGGAGATGCGCCTCTTCCTCCGGCGCGAGGAGGTGAAGAGTCTCGTCGCCCGGTGCTGCGGCCGCCTCGCGCCCCTGCCCTTCGGCGGTCTCTTGGGACGCAGCTGCGCTCTCGCCCGGGAAGACGGGCGCCTCCGACTGCGCCTCCGGTTCACCCCCGGTGCCGGCGCGGGGCTGGGCCAGGTCTTCGGTGGACAGTCCCCTCTCGGTGGGGCCCGGTGCGTGTTCGCGTTCCATGTCTCCTCCGTCCCTTCGTCCTTCGGGATCTGTCGGCATCGCGGTGGCGAGCGGGTTCAGGCCCGGGCGTGGCGGGGTTGGCCACCGTCGGAGAGCAGCTCTTCGAAGAGCTCGCGGTAGTGCACCATGGCGCCGCGCAGCTGCTCGGTCGTGGCCTTGTGCTGAGTGCTGAGCGTGTCGACCTCGTGGGCGGCCCGATAGTGCTCGAGCGTGCGGCTGTGCTCGACCGAAAGATCCTTCACGCGCTGCTCGAATTCCCCGGTCGGGTAGCCGCGCTCGTGCATCAGAGAAGTGACCAGACGGTCGGCGTCATGCACGGCGTCGTCGGGCCGGTCCACGAACTCGTCCTGCACGCTGGTCCAGTCCCGGACGTACCGCTCCCGCACACTGCTGGGCAGCGGCTTGATGTCGAGAGAGTCATGGCGCCTCTCACGTGCACTGAGCTCGCGCTCGGCGGCCAGCCTGTTGTCGGCACCCTCGACTGTTCGCTCGTACTCGGGGCCGAAGCGTTCACGCAGGTGGCGGCGGCGCACGAGCAAGACGGTCGCCGTCGCGACGAGAGCGATCACCACCACGACGGGGATGATGATCTCCAGAAGTGTCCCTGTTGACATGCGGCCGAGCCCCCTTGCTTTGCCCGTTATGCACCACTTAGTCCCTGTGTGCCCCGGATGTTGCAACCAAAACGGGATGCAGCGCGCAGCCCAACGGCGACAGCGGGGACCCACGGGGAACGACAGCCGACGGCCGGGAACGCCGAGGTCAGCGTCTCGCCTGGGCAGCCCGGACCCAGTTGCACCACCAGACCTCGGCGCCCGCTCCGCCCGTAGTTCGCATCGAGGAAGCCGAGCGCCGGCGGACGCCGACGGCCCCGGTATGCCCGGGGCCGTCTGTGGGCGGTCCGAGGGCGGCCGAACCCCAGGTCAGAGGCCCGTCACGCGCCGGTGACCGAGGCCAGGTAGGCGGCCGTCTTCTCCGGCTCGTAGAAGAAGTTCTCGAAGTCGGCCGGGTCGTTGAAGGCGTTGGCGAAGCGGTCGGCCACGGGCTGGAGCTGGCCGGCCGCGCCGATGAGGTTCAGGATGTGCTCCGGCGGCGGCATGAGCATCGCGTTCGTCCACTTGGTGACGTGCTGCGCGGTGTTCCAGTACCGGTCGAACGTGGCCTGCATCCACTCCTCGTCGAACGGCTTGTCACCCTGCTCCAGGATCGAGGCGAGGTACGCGGCCGCGCACTTCGACGCGGAGTTGGAACCCTGGCCGGTGATCGGGTCGTTGGCCACGACGACGTCCGCGACGCCCAGGACCAGCCCGCCCCCGGGCAGCCGGCCGATGGGGTTGCGGACCGTCGGGGCGTAACGGCCGGCCAGTGTGCCGCCCGCGTCGGTCAGTTCGACCTTGGTCGCCCGCGCGTACTCCCAGGGCGTGAACTTCTCCATGAGTTCCAGGGTCAGGGAGAGGTGCTCGGCCGGGTCCTTGACGCCGTTGAAGACGTCGAGCGGGCCGCCGGGTATGCCCTCCCAGAACAGGATGTCGGCAGGTCCGGAGGTGGTGAGCGTCGGCATGACGAACAGCTCGCCGACCCCGGGGACCAGGTTGCAGCGGACGGCCAGGAAGTCCGGGTGCTCCGGGCGCGGGCCGAGTCCGTGGACGTACGACACCGCCAGCGCGCGCTGCGGCTCGCTGTACGGGGAGCGCGAGGCGTCGCGGCCGAACATCTGGACCAGCTCACCCTTGCCCGCGGAGACCAGGACGAGGTCGTAGGTGCGGGAGAAGTAGTCGAGGTCGCCGACCGCCGCGCCGTGGATGACCAGCTGGCCGCCGCGCTGCGCGAACGTCTCCATCCAGCCGGCCATCTTCACCCGCTGGTCGACCGACTGCGCGTACCCGTCCAGCCTGCCCACCCAGTCGATGGCTCGCTGGGTGGGGCCCGGGTCGTGCGAGCCGGGGGCCGCGACCGAGACGCCGAGTCCTTCGATCTTCGGGGCCTGGGACTCCCAGAAGTTCAGCTTCAGATCGCGCTCGTGCTGCAGTGCCGTGTGGAACATGCACTGCGTCGACATGACCCGGCCGGTGCGGATCTCGTCCGCGGTCCGGTTCGACATCAGGGTGACCTCGTAGCCGTGCGACTGCAGGCCGAGGGCGAGCTGGAGGCCGGACTGACCGGCTCCGACGACGAGTATCTTCCGCATGCGGGTGGGGACTCCTAACGGGTACTGCTCGGGGACTACTCGGGGGTTTCGTCCAGCGCGTGGCCGACCAGGGCCAGCAGTGTCTCGATGGCCGAAATGCGACGTCGCGCATCCATGATCATGACAGGGACGTGCGCGGGGATCGTCAGCGCCTCCCGTACGTCCTCCGGCTCGAACAGCTCGCTGCCGTCGAAGTGGTTGACCGCGACGACGTACGGCAGTCCGCAGCTCTCGAAGTAGTCCAGGGCCGGAAAACAGTCCTTCAGCCGACGGGTGTCGGCCATGACGACCGCGCCGATCGCGCCGCGCACCAGGTCGTCCCACATGAACCAGAACCGCTGCTGGCCCGGCGTGCCGAACAGGTAGAGCACCAGGTCGTCGTCGAGCGTGATGCGGCCGAAGTCCATGGCCACGGTGGTGGTGAGCTTGCCCGGCGTGGCGGTGAGGTCGTCGGTCTCCTCGCTCGCCTCGGTCATCAGCGCCTCGGTCTGCAGGGGCCTGATCTCCGAGACGGCGGTCACGAGGGTTGTCTTGCCGACGCCGAAGCCTCCCGCCACGACTATCTTCGTGGCGATGGGGGCACGGGTGCGGTCCGTCTGCCAGGACCTCAGGTCCTCGTCGGGCTCGGTGAACCCGGCGACGAGAGGGGTGCCTCCGACGGGGGAGGCGGCGGTGTCAGAGACGGCGGAGTCCACTCAGCACCCTTTCCAGCAGCGCGCGGTCCGGGCGGCCGGTGCCGTGACCGGTGCCGGTTCCGTACACACGGATCTTTCCCTGGTCCGCGAGGTCGCTCAGGAGCACGCGGACCACGCCGAGCGGCATCTTCAGCAGCGCAGCGATCTCGGCCACCGTGCGCATGCGGCGGCACAGTTCGACGATGGCCTGCATCTCGGGCATCACCCGGGTGCTGAGGGAACCATTCGTCAGTTCCTTGCGTTCCTCCGGGGCCTCCAGCGCCGCCACGAACGTCTCCACGAGGAGGACGTGGCCGAAGCGGGTACGGCCGCCGGTGAGCGAGTAGGGGCGGACGCGGGCGGGTTTGCGGTCGCCGCCCCGCATGGGGAGTTTCTTCCCGGAGCCGGTCATCGGGCGCTCCCCGCCGACTCGGCCTGCAGGGACTTGCGCAACTCGCTGCGGAGTTCGGGGGTCAGGACGTGGCCGGCGCGGCCGACGAACAGCGCCATGTGGTACGCGACCACGCTCATGTCGCACTCGGCGGAGCCGTGCACGCCGAGCAGCGAGCCGTCGCTGATCGACATCACGAACAGGCTGCCCTCCTCCATCGCGATCATCGTGTGCTTGACGGCGCCGAAATCCATCAGCTTCGCGGCACCGAGGGTGAGGCTGCCGATGCCGGAGACGATGGTGGCGAGGTCCGCGGAGGAGCCCCTCGGGCCCTTCGCCGGGCGCCTTTCGCGGGATTCGGTCGTACGGGCCGGGTCGGACGACAGGAGGAGCAGGCCGTCCGAGGAGACCACGGCGACGGACTGGATGCCGGGGACTTCCTCGACCAGGTTGGTCAGCAGCCAGTGCAGGTTGCGGGCTTCACTGCTGAGTCCGTAGGTACTGGGCGCGGTCAACTGCTTGCCTCCTCGGCTGTGCCCCCCGTGGCGTTTTCGGTACGTGCTGCGTTCTCTGCCTCTACGTCGCGGTAGCCGGCCTGGGCGCCCTGGCGGAAGCCGCCCAGCCTCCTGCGGAGGGCTTCGGCGTCCACAGAGCGGGTCCGCTGGCGTGGGGCCTGGGTCGGTACGGTGATCTTGGGTGTGCGCTTGGGGAGGCCCTTGCTGGTCAGCTGTTCCTCCGCCTCGGCTTCGCCTTCGGCGGGGTTTTCGTTCCCACCCGCACCACCCGTGCGGCTTTCGTGGTCGGGTGCGGGTGGCCCCTGTGGGGCGTCCCCGCCGTCGGCGGCCGCCGGGGACGTGGGGGGCTGCGCCAGGTCCGGGAGCAGCAGCTCCATCGTCGACTCGGCGAAGGTCTCCGCCGGGGCCTTCGGGCGGGTCTCCGCGTCCTGGCCGACCGGGCCGGCCTGCTCATGGACGGCCCGCTCCACCGGACCCCCGGCCCGGCCACCGAAGGCATCCCACACCGCATCCTCGGCCGAACCGCCGAAGGCACCCTTCGTCTCACCGCTCGGTCCAGCGGAGGCGGCCTCCTCGGCGAGCGTGCCGAAGGCCGTCGTGGTCTCCCCCACGGGGGCCTGCGTGGGCGTCGGGACCGTCGACTGCACAGGGCCGTCGGTCTCATCGACCGAACCGCGCGAGTCGGCGGCCGGACCGGCGGAGGCCGTGAACGGGTCGGCGGAGGCCGGACCGCCCGAGTCGGCGACCGAACCCGCAGACGCCGTGACCGGACCGCCCGAGGCCGTAGCCGTACCGCCGGAGCCGGTGACCGTACCGCGCGAGTCGGCGGCCCGACCGGCGGAGGCCGCGGACGGGTCGGCGGAGGCCGTGGACGGACCGCCAGAAGCCGTAGCCGGGCCGCCCGAGTCGGTGACCGAACCGGCGGAGGCCGTGACCGCACCGCCGGAAGCCGGGGACGGATTGCGGGCGTCGGTGGCCGGATCGCCGGAGGCCGTCGTCGGGTCGGCGGAGGCCGTTGCGGTGCGGACTGCCTGTTCTGCCAGGGCCACCAGCGGGTCGGTGTCCTTGGTGCGGGCGTGGAGGACGTTGGAGTTGACCTCGGCGTCGGCGCCGGGGAGGGAGAAGGTGCCGGTGGTGCTCCCGGAGGAGGTCTGCGGGGGCAGGGCGGTGGCCGGGGCCTCGGTGAGGAGGGTGGCCGGCAGGACGACGACCGCCGCGACGCCGCCCTGCTTGTGCTCGCGCAGCTGCACACGGACACCGTGGCGGTGGGCGAGGCGGGCGACGACGTACAGGCCGAGGCCGAGACCGGCGTCGCCCTCGTGGTCGTAGGCGGACTCGGGGTCGAAGTCGGCCAGGCGGGCGTTGAGGCGGTCCATGCGGTCGGCCGCCACGCCGATGCCCTCGTCCTGGACGGAGAGCATGACCTCGCCGCTCTCCAGCAGCCAGCCGGAGACCTCGACGGGCATCTCCGGCGGGGAGAACGAGGTGGCGTTCTCCATCAGCTCGGCCAGCAGGTGGGACAGGTCGTCCGCCGCGAAGCCCGCCACGTGCGCGTGCGGCGGGAGAGCCGCGATACGGACCCGCTCGTAGCGCTCGATCTCGCTGACGCCCGCCCGGACCACGTCGACCAGCGGCACCGGGCCGTGGTGCTGCTGGACGTGCTCGGCGCCGGCCAGGACCAGGAGGTTCTCGCTGTGGCGGCGCATGACCGTGGCGAAGTGGTCCAGCTTGAAGAGCGTGGCGAGGCGGTCGGGGTCCTGCTCGCGGTCCTCCAGGCCCTCGATGACCGCGAGCTGGCGCTCGACCAGGCCGAGGGTGCGCAGGGCCAGGTTGACGAACGTACCGCCGATGCTGGTGCGCAGCCGCTCCAGCATGTCGGCCGACTGGTCCAGCTCGGCCTGGAGGGCCTCGCGGGCCTCGGCCATCTTCTGGCGCTGGCCGACCAGGTGCTTGCGGTCCGTCTCCAGGGTGGCGACCCGCTCGCCCGCGGCGACGGTCTGCTCGCGCAGGGCGACCGCGTGCGCGTGCAGGGCGTTGACCGAGCGGACGACCTGGGCGAACTCGTCGTTGCGGCCGGTGAAGGTGATCGGCTCCTGGGTCGCAGGGTCCGCGGACTCCGCCAGCCGGGCCGAACCGCGGCGCAGCACCGACAGGGGGCGGGTCAGGGTGCGGGCCATGGCCGTGGCGAGACCGACCGCGACCAGCATGAGCGCGCCGAGCACGGCGATGCGGATCTCCAGCGCCGTGACGTCGTCGTCGCGGAGTTTCGCCAGGTCCTTGGTGCGGTGGTCGTAGAGGGCCGATTCCGCGCCGCGCATCAGGTCGACACGGGCGGACAGGGCCGCGTCCAGCTTCTTGGTGCTGGTGGTCAGCTCGCTGTCGGCCAGCGTCGGCTGGTCGGTGAGCGTGGCGAGGTACTTCTCCGCCGAGTTGACGTCGGTGCCGGTGACCGTGGAGTCGTAGGCGTCGACGGCCGTCCTGGGGGCGGTGGCGCGGAAGTCGGCGAGGGCGGCGTCGGCGCGCAGCCGGGCCTGCTGGGCGGCGGCGGTCAGTTGGTCGCGCTGCTTGCGATCGGCCTCGGAGGTGGTGGAGGTCGTGGTGGGCAGGCCGGTGACGGGGTTGATCACCGTCCGGGTGGAGGACGGCACGTTCAGCGCGGCGAGCAGCAGTCCGCGGGCGGCGGCGGACTGCTGGACGGCGGTGTCCAGCTCGGCGAGCGCGTGGGCGCCGGAGCCGGCCCGCGGGGGCGTCCGGTCGGCCAGCTGCTCGGCGATCCGGTGCAGCTCGGTGATGGCCGCCGAGTACGCCTGGTGGGCCTGGAGGGCCGTGCTCTGGCCGGTGAGGGCGGCCCGGCGGACGGCGGCGATGCCGTCGAGGTCGCCGCGCAGGCTCGCCGGGGTGTCCTCCTCGGCGCGCAGGTCCTCGACCTGCCGGTCGACGCGGGCGCTGCGGTCCTCGGAGGGGGCCTTCGCCCTGGGGCGTCCCGCGGCGATGTAGGAGGTGACCTCGTCGCGCTCGTCGGCGAGGGAGTTCGCGAGGGCGAGGGCGTCCTGGGTACGGGCGGCCAGCGTCACCAGGTCCTGGGAGTCGCCGACGTCCTGGGAGGCGGTGAGCACGGAGGGCGCGCCCGCTCCCGCGACGGCCGCGGCCACCACGGCGACGGCGACGATCAGCCGGGTGCGCACATGGGTGGGACGGCCGTTGCCCACGGGGGTCTGCCGGGCGGTCCCCGTGGGGTCCGTCTGCCTGCCTGTGCGCCGAGGCCGCTTCATCTGCACCGGTGCTCGCATTCCTGAACTCGTCTACCCAAGGGCCCGGGTGGCGCCCCGTCATATCGGTGCCAAGTGGTGCGTACACCCGGTTCGTACGGTTCCCGACCCTCCCAGCGCCGGTGAGCAGTGGTCGCGCATCACCTGACCCGCCACCCGAAGGAGTGAACATCGGAGGGGAGTTGGCGGGCAAGTTCCCGTGGCGGGTGTGGTGCGGCCCTGCGGCATGCCGGTTGGACGCGCGGGGCAGGCTTTGGCAGTATTCGCCACCACGCCTTCCCGGAGTGGATCATTCCAGCCCAAACCAGGCGCCTGACCTGCGGGGTCGTGCCAATTCGGCGGTGGTTGCCAGCCTTTGGCGAATCCTGTGAAGGCCTCGTGCAGACTGGCCGAATGCGAACTGATCTCGTTTCGGAACCCGGCGACGCGAACCGACCCAACGAGGACTTCGCCGCTGTCGGACTACCCGCCTCCGGGCAGGGAGGTTGTGCGATCGTCCTGGACGGGGTGACTCCGCCGCGGGGCGAGACGGGGTGTCTGCATTCCGTCCCCTGGTTCACCGCGCGACTGGGCGGCGCGCTGACCGAACTGACCGTTTCGCGCGGAGATCTGACACTCCCGGAGATTCTCTCGCGGGCGATCGGCCGCACCGCCGAGGCCCATGCGCAAACCTGTGAACTTTCTCACCCGCGAACCCCCCAGGCAACCGTCGCCCTGGCCCGCTGGTCCGCCGGCACCGTCGAGTACCTGGTGCTGTCCGACTCCGCGCTGCTGCTGCAGGGCACCGACGGGACGGTCACCCCGGTCCTCGACGACCGGCTGGCCCGCCTCCCGCGTTCCGCGCTCGCCACCGACGCCCTGGTGGACGCCACCCTGCGCAACAAGGAGGGCGGCTTCTTCACGGCCGCCGCCGACCCCGCGGTGGCCGCTCGCGCGGTCGCCGGCACGGTGCCCCGGGCCGAGGTCCGCGCCCTGGCCGCGCTGACGGACGGCGCGACCCGCTGGACGGAGAAGTTCCACGAGGGCGACTGGCAGGCCCTGTTCGAGACGGTCGCGAAGGAGGGCGCCCGGTCCCTGGTGGACCGGGTGCGGCAGCTGGAGGCGGCGGACCGCAAGGAGCGGGCGTTCCTGGGGCGGAGCAAGACGCACGACGACGCGACGGTGGTCCACGTGCAGCTGTGAGCCCCTCACCGATCCCGGCCGTGAGCCCCTCACCGATCCCGGCCGTGAGCCCCTCACCGACTCCGGCCGTGAGCCCCTCGCCGACTCCGGCCGTGCGCGCCCGCCGGCTCCGCCGTTCTTCCGCACCGCCCGCCCCTTCCGGGCGGCCCTACTTCTCCATGACGCCGTTCAACTGGTGCAGGAGCCGGGCGAGTTCGGCGACCTCGCGGCGGTCCCAGTGGGCGAGCTGCCGGACGTAGCGGGCGCGGCGCGCCTCGCGGACCTTGCCGACCCGGCCGCGCCCCTCCTCGGTCACGGTGACGAGCCAGGCACGGCCGTCGGCGGGGTCGGGTTCGCGGGCGATCAGGCCCAGCTCCTCCAGGGCCCGCAGCTGGCGGGACATGGTGGCCTTGCCGACGCCGATGTAGGCGGCGAGGTCCGTGGCCCGCTGGCCGCCGCACTCGTCCAGGCGGATGAGCAGGCCGTACGCGGAGGACTCCAGGTCGGGATGGACCTCGCGGGCCATCTCGCCCTGGTTGGCCCGGGCCCGGCGGAGCAGCACGGTCAACTCCCGTTCCAGTGCCAGGAATTCCTGGTCTGCACCACTGGGCGTCATCTTCTGGGCGCCGCTGTGTGCGTCGCCGTTTCCGTCCTCGTGCACGTCAGCACCCCTGCTCGGTTTCGCGGTCCTGAAAGTTTCTGCCAAAAGTCGTCATTGCCGCAGCTCTGTAAGTATTTCGCAGGGCTAGACCAACGGCGGAGCCCGGACCCCCTTCCCACGTGTCATCTACGTGCGTAGCTTCCTTATCAGGCAATGAATGGCATGCCCACGCCAGTGCGGCATCCGGTACACGGTCACAGCCACGTTCCCCCCACCCCACTCCCCGGAGGCACGTCATGCCCGTGCACAGACCCGGCTCCGACCGCTCCGACCGTTCCGACCGCCCGCGCCCCCTCGCCGTCCTGGTCACGGCCCTGCTCGCGGCGCTCCCCCTGGCCCTCCCGCTCACCTCCGCCCACGCCGCGGGCGCGCCCAGCCGCGGCTCCGCCCACATGGGCATGGGCGTGCTCGCGCACGACGGCCGGGACGGCACCCCCACCTCCGGTGACGTCACCCAGACCGAGGGCGTGGACGTCTCCGGCTACCAGGGCAACGTCGCCTGGTCGACCCTGTGGAACAGCGGGGTGCGCTGGGCGTACACGAAGGCCACGGAAGGCACGTACTACACGAACCCGTACTTCGCCCAGCAGTACAACGGCTCGTACAACATCGGCATGATCCGCGGCGCCTACCACTTCGCGACCCCGGACACCACCAGCGGCGCCACCCAGGCGAGCTACTTCGTCGGCCACGGCGGCGGCTGGTCCAGGGACGACAAGACCCTGCCCGGCGCGCTCGACATCGAGTGGAACCCGTACGGCGCCGAGTGCTACGGCAAGACCGCGAGCCAGATGGTCGGCTGGATCGCCGACTTCCTGAACACCTACAAGTCCCTGACCGGCCGGGACGCCGTGATCTACACGGCGACCAGCTGGTGGAGCGACTGCACCGGCAACTACGGGGGCTTCGCGGCGAACAACCCGCTGTGGATCGCCCGCTACGCCTCGGACCCGGGGACGCTGCCGGCCGGCTGGTCGTACTACACGATGTGGCAGTACACCTCCTCCGGCCCGACCGTCGGCGACCACGACAAGTTCAACGGCGCCCTGGACCGGGTGCAGGCCCTGGCCAACGGCTGACCCCTCACAGCCGCAGGGAAATAGCGATCCGCGTCAGCTCGGCCACACTCGTGCGGCCGAGACCGGCGCGGATCCGGCACTTATCGTTCGCGGCCGGCCGGCGGCCGGGCCGTAACGCCAGTCATCGAGTCCTCCCTGTTGTCAGCCGCCAGCGGGGTGGGTAGTGCCGTAGTAGGGCATTTGTCTCCTTCATGCCGGAGGCCCCGGCCGGTTGCGGGCGACCGCGGTTTTCCTCCCGCGGCCCTGCGTTGGTGCTCCGCGCCCCCCGGGATCATGCTGGTCAGGAGAGCCTGCCGAGCAAGGGCGAGATGAGCGGCGATGGAGCGACCGGAGCGACAGTCGACGTACACGGCCACGGCCACCATCGATGAGCAGGGCATCCTCATCGGTTGGAGCGAAGGCGCCGAGCGCCTGCTCGGCTACGACTCACCGGCCGTCGTCGGACGGCCCGCCACCGCTCTCCTCGCAACCGACGGATCGGCGGCCCGGCGTGTCGTCGCCGGCCGGGACCGCTGGAACGGCACCGTCCCGCTGCGGCACCGCGACGGCCGGCTGCTGGAGCTGGGCGTGCTCGCGCACCGCCGGACCTCGGACACCGGCGTCAGCGACTGGCTCGTGGTGAGCGCCGTGACGGCCCGTGCGCAGCCGCCGCGGGGCGAACCCCTGGAGGAGTGGACGTTCCTGCAGTCCCCCTTCCCGCTGGCGATCTTCGACGCCGAGCTGCGGCTCGTGCGCGCCAACCGGCGGATGGAGCACGCCCTCGCCCTGCCCGAGGCCGCGATGCGCGGACTGCGGCTGCCGCACATCGTGCCCGGCGCCGCGAGCGAGGAGGCCGACCGGTCGATGCGGCTGGCGCTGGAGACCGGCCGGCCGCAGGAGGCCCGGGCCCGGCTCGGCGCGGAACTGGGCCGCGCCGCCGTGCTCACCCCGCTGAAGGACGCCGACGGCCGGGTGCGCGCCGTCTGCCTGTCCACGCAGGCGCCCGCGCAGGACTCCGCCGCCCGGCAGCGCCCCTCGGACGAGAACGGCTCGCGCGTCGGCACGGCCGCCGACCAGGCGCGCGCCGCGCAGGAGCTCGGCGAGGTCACCGTCCCCCGGCTCGCCGACGTCATGGCGGTCGACCTGCTCGACGCCCCCTGCGCCACGGGCGAGGCACCCACCCCCCAGCCCGGCCCGGTCGTCCTGCGCCGCGCCGCGCTGCGCGCCATGCCCGACGGCGTCGGACCGGCCTACGGCAGCGGCGTCGGCGAGGCGGTCGTCTGCCCGCCGGACTCGCCTCCGGCCCGGTGTCTGACGGCGGGCCAGCCGCTGCTGTACGACACGGCGGACCCGCTCGTCGCCGAGTGGGCGGCGGTGGACCCGGGCGCGGCGTGGCTGCGCGCGTCCGGGGCGCGCTCACTGCTGGCGGTGCCGCTGCTCGCCCAGGGCAGCACACTCGGCGTGGCGCTGTTCGGCCGGCGCCCGGGCCGGGAGCCGTTCGGCCCGGAGGACCTGCGGCTGGCGCAGGAGTTCACGGCCAAGGCGGCCGCCGGCATCCGGCAGGCCCGCTCCTACGCACGGGCCCGCACCACCACCATGGCCCTCCAGCAGAGCCTGCTCCCGCACACGCTGCCCGACCAGGGGGCCCTGGAGATCGCCACCCGCTATCTGCCGGCCGCGACCCGGGCCGGGGTGGGCGGCGACTGGTTCGACGTGATCCCGCTGTCCGGGGCGCGGGTGGCGCTCGTCGTGGGGGACGTGGTGGGCCACGGCATCCGCGCCTCGGCCACCATGGGCCGGCTGCGCACCGCTGTGCGCACCCTGGCCGACGTGGACCTGCCGGCCGACGAACTCCTCACCCACCTCGACGACCTGGTGCTGCGGCTCGCCGCCGACGAGGGCAGCACGGACCCGTCCGCCGAGACCGCCGGCGGCATCGGCACCACCTGTCTGTACGCGGTCTACGACCCGGTCTCCCGCCGGTGCACCCTGGCCCGGGCCGGCCACCCCCCGCCCGCCGTGGTCACGCCGGACGGTGCCGTGCGCTTCCTGGACGTGCCCGCGGGACCGCCGCTGGGTCTCGGTGGGCTGCCCTTCGAGGCCACCGAGAGCGAACTGCCCGAGGGCAGCCTGCTCGCCCTGTACACCGACGGGCTGTTCGAGGCCCGCGACCACGACATCGACGAGGCGCTGGACAAGATGTTCGCCGCGCTCGTCCGGCCCGCGGCCTCGCTGGACGCGGTCTGCGACCACGTGCTCACCGAGCTGCTGACCCACCGCCCCGACGACGACATCGCCCTGCTCGTCGCCCGCACCCGGGTCCTGCACGAGGACCGGGTCGCCGCCTGGGAGCTGAAGAGCGACTGGACGGACGTCTCCCGGGCCCGCCGGCTGGCCTGCGACCAGTTGTCCGCGTGGGGCCTGGACGAGGCCGCGTTCACCACCGAGCTGATGGTCAGCGAGCTGGTCACCAACGCCATGCGGTACGGCCGCCCGCCCATCCAGCTCCGGCTGATCCATCAGGACTCGACCCTGATCTGCGAGGTGTACGACTCCAGCGGCACCACCCCGCACATGCGGCGCGCCCGCATCTTCGACGAGGGCGGCCGGGGCCTGCTGCTCGTCGCCCAGCTCGCCGAACGCTGGGGCACCCGGCACGACCGGGTCGGCAAGACCGTGTGGGCGGAGCAGTCGCTCACCACGGGCTGACACGGCGCTGCCGTCTTCTCGGCTGCTTCTGGTCGGCGTCGGCCTGCCCGGAAGGGCGCGGAATTCTACGTCCCGTATCGAGCCTGTCAAGCCCCGAATATGCGTCGCTTTTTCCGGCTCCCGGGGTGAGCCAATCTGGATTCAGGCAAAGCGCCGAGTCACCGCCTCAGAGGTGACGCAAACAGGCAAATAGAATTCCCACCTTTCACTCAAGGAGAAAAACCATGGCTGTCAACGTTCGCGTGCAGATCCCCCGGATTATCGGCGCTTCTTTTGTTGCTGCGGTTCTCGCCGGTACGGCAGGGGTTGCCGGCGCTCAAGCCGCTCCTCAGACGGTCAAGGCCGCGCCGAGCGTGGTACGGGACGCCGACCAGGCGAACGTGGACCAGGGCGGTGACGGCGGTGCCGACCAGGCGAACGTGGACCAGGGCGGCGGCGGGGCGGACCAGGCCAACGTGGACCAGGGCGGCGGCGGGGCCGACCAGGCCAACGTGGACCAGGGCGGCGGCGGGGCCGACCAGGCCAACGTGGACCAGGGCGGCGGCGGGGCCGACCAGGCCAACGTCAACCAGGGCGGGGATGACGCCAATCAGGCGAACGTCAACCAGGGCGGCGGCGACGCCAACCAGGCCAATGTGAACCAGGGCGACGGCAAGGCCAACCAGGCCAACGTCAACCAGGGCGACGGCAAGGCCAACCAGGCCAACGTCAACCAGGGCGACGGCAAGGTCAACCAGGCCAACATCAACCAGACCAGCGTCAACCAGACCAACAACATCAACCAGACCAACGTCAACCAGGGTGGCGGCGGCGCCGACCAGGCGAACGTC
>NZ_JAJHNP010000017.1 GCF_020819595.1 Streptomyces barringtoniae | reverse complement strand
GCGTGGACATCGACCAGCGTGGGCGTACGGCGCTGCGGGGCGGAGCATTCGGCGAGGGCACAGCGCAGGGCCGCGACGAACTCCAGACAGGTGCCGTGACGGTCGCCCGGGGCCTTCGCCAGGGCCTTCGCCAGCACGTCGTCGACGGCGGCCGGGACGTCCGGACGCTCCTTGCTGAGCGGGGGCGGCGGGTCGTACTGGTGGGCCCACAGCAGTTCCAGGTGGTCCTCCCGCTGGAAGGGCGGGACGCCCACGAGCA
Organism: Streptomyces barringtoniae; assembly: GCF_020819595.1. Classification (GTDB taxonomy): domain Bacteria; phylum Actinomycetota; class Actinomycetes; order Streptomycetales; family Streptomycetaceae; genus Streptomyces; species Streptomyces barringtoniae. Next base: position 207,455 of record NZ_JAJHNP010000017.1, on the reverse strand, counting down.
TCTCGTGGACCACACAGGCCAGGCTGTACAGGTCGGCCCGGCCGTCCACCGGGCGCCCGGCGATCCGCTCGGGCGCCACGTAGTCGAGGGTGCCGACGAACTCGCCGGCGGTGGTGAACCCGGTGAGCGACAGCGACTTCTTCGCCAGTCCGAAGTCGGTGAGATAGACATGCTCGGGGTGGTCGCTGTCGACGACCTTGGCGATCAGGACGTTCCCGGGCTTGACGTCCCGGTGCACCAGCTCGCGCGCGTGGGCCGCGTCCAGGGCGGAGGCCAGCTGGGCCGTTATGCGCAGCGCGACCGGCACCGGCAGCCGGACCTCGCTGTCGATCAGGGCGCGCAGGTCCTGCCCGGAGACGTAGCACATGGCGATGTAGAGCAGCCCGTCGAACTCGCCGGCCTCGAAGACGGGGACGATGTTGGGATGGTCGATGGCGGCGGCCACCCGGGACTCCTGGGCGAAACGGCGGCGGAAGGCGTCGTTCCTGGTGTACTCGGGGGCGAGCAGCTTGAGGGCGACCGTCCGGCCGAGGCGCAGGTCCCTGGCACGGTAGACGACGGCCATGCCCCCGCGACCGAGTTCTCGCTCCACCTTGTAGCCCGCGATCTCGGCCCCGATCAGACCGGAGGGGCTCTTGGGGGGCCAGCTCACGCCTGAATTCTATCGACCCATCCCGGTATGGGCGCGGTACGACGATCCCCGCACGCGCACATGGCGAAGGCCCGGGCCTCCCTCACGGGACCCGGGCCCTCACTCATCCCATGGCGTCCGTCACGCCGCCACGGGAACCTCCGGCGTCGCGCCGTCCACCGCGGGCGCGAGTGCCAGTTCCAGGACCTGGCGGACGTCGGTCACGGTGTGGACATCGAGCTTGTCCAGCACCTCGGCCGGGACGTCGTCCAGGTCGGGTTCGTTGCGCCTGGGGATGATCACGGTGGTCACCCCGGCGCGGTGGGCGGCGAGCAGCTTCTGCTTCACGCCGCCGATGGGCAGCACCCGGCCGGTCAGCGAGACCTCGCCGGTCATGGCGACGTCCGTGCGGACCAGGCGGCCGGAGAGCAGGGACGCCAGGGCCGTCGTCATCGTGATGCCGGCGCTCGGGCCGTCCTTCGGGACCGCGCCCGCCGGGAAGTGGATGTGCACGCCCCGGTCCTTCAAGTCGGCCACGGGCAGCTCGAGTTCGGCGCCGTGGCTGCGCAGGAAGCTCAGCGCGATCTGCGCCGACTCCTTCATCACGTCACCGAGCTGACCGGTCAGGGTCAGACCCGCGGCGCCCGTCTCCGGGTCGGCCAGGGAGGCCTCCACGTAGAGCACGTCGCCGCCCGCGCCGGTGACCGCGAGACCCGTCGCCACGCCGGGGACGGACGTACGGCGCTCGGCGGGGTCCTGGGCGGACTCGGGCACGTGGTGCGGGCGCCCGACCAGGTCGCGCAGGTCGGCGTCCGTCACGGTGAACGGCAGCTCCCGTACGCCGAGTTCGTGCTGGGCCGCGACCTTGCGCAGCAGCCGTGCGATCGAGCGCTCCAGGGTGCGCACGCCCGCCTCGCGGGTGTACTCGCCGGCCAGCTTGCGCAGGGCGCTCTCGTCGATCGTGACCTCGTCCGTGCTCAGTCCCGCCCGCTCCAGCTGGCGCGGGAGCAGGTGGTCGCGGGCGATGACGACCTTCTCGTCCTCGGTGTAGCCGTCCAGGCGGACGATCTCCATGCGGTCGGCGAGCGCCTCCGGGATGGCCTCCAGGACGTTGGCGGTGGCCAGGAACACCACGTCCGACAGGTCGAGTTCGACCTCCAGGTAGTGGTCCCGGAAGGTGTGGTTCTGCGCCGGGTCCAGGACTTCGAGCAGGGCCGCGGCCGGGTCGCCGCGGAAGTCGGAGCCCACCTTGTCGATCTCGTCCAGCAGGACCACCGGGTTCATGGACCCGGCCTCCTTGACGGCCCGCACGATGCGGCCGGGCAGGGCGCCGACGTAGGTACGGCGGTGGCCGCGGACCTCGGCCTCGTCGCGGACGCCGCCGAGGGCGACGCGGACGAACTTGCGGCCCATGGCGTGCGCGACCGACTCACCGAGGCTGGTCTTGCCGACGCCGGGCGGGCCCACCAGGGCCAGTACGGCACCGCCGCGCCGGCCGCCGATGACGCCGAGCCCGCGCTCGCCGCGCCGCTTGCGCACCGCGAGGTACTCGGTGATGCGCTCCTTCACGTCCTCCAGGCCCGCGTGCTCGGCGTCCAGGACCGCCTTGGCGCCCTGGATGTCGTACGCGTCCTCGGTCCGTTCGTTCCACGGCATCTCCAGGACGGTGTCCAGCCAGGTGCGGATCCAGGAGCCCTCGGGGGACTGGTCGCTGGACCGCTCCAGCTTGTCGACCTCCTTGAGCGCGGCCTCGCGGACCTTCTCCGGCAGGTCGGCGGCCTCGACGCGGGCGCGGTAGTCGTCGGACTCCTCGCCGCCCTGCTCGCCGTTCAGCTCGCGCAGTTCCTTGCGGACGGCCTCCAGCTGGCGGCGCAGCAGGAACTCGCGCTGCTGCTTGTCGACGCCCTCCTGGACGTCCTTGGCGATGGTCTCGGCCACGTCCTGCTCGGCGAGGTGGTCGCGGAGTTGCCTGGTGGCGAGCTTCAGCCGGGCCACCGGGTCGGCGGTCTCCAGCAGTTCGACCTTCTGTTCGATGGCGAGGAACGGCGAGTAGCCGGAGTTGTCGGCGAGCGCGGAGACGTCGTCGATGGCCTGGACGCGGTCCACGACCTGCCAGGCACCGCGCTTCTTCAGCCAGCTGGTGGCGAGCGCCTTGTACTCCTTGACGAGGTCGGCGACCTGGCCCGGCAGCGGGTCCGGCACGCTCTCGTCGACGCGGGCGCCCTCGACCCACAGGGCCGCGCCGGGACCGGTGGTGCCGGCGCCGATGCGCACGCGGCTCCGGCCGCGGATCAGAGCCCCCGGGTCACCGTCGGCCAGCCGGCCGACCTGCTCGACCGTGCCCAGCACACCGGTCTTCGCGTACGTGCCGTCGATACGGGGCACCAGCAGCACCCTGGGCTTGCCCGGTTCCGACCGGGCGGCGGCCTGTGCGGCCTCCACCGCGGCCCGTACCTCGGCGTCGCTCAGGTCCAGCGGGACCACCATGCCGGGCAGCACGACCTCGTCGTCGAGAGGCAGCACGGGCAGGACGAGCGTGAACGCCGGTGACTCAGTAGCCATGATCTCCCCTTCGGCAGTCAAGTTGAGTTATGCCGACTCAACCGTTGGGGACGGGCTGGTGTTCCCCTTGTTTGTTCGCTCTCAGCGATCAAGCTCGCCCAAGGGGTGCCGTCAAGTTCACCCAAGGGGGTGCCACCAAGTTCGCCCGAGGGGACGCCGGTTCCCTGCGTCCCTAGCGGGGCGCCTTCTGCCACCGGCGCACCAAGGGCCAGCTCGCCACACCTATCGTCAGCGCGATCAGGTGGCCCCAGTTCGTCATCGGGTCCTCGAAGGCGATCAGGTCGCCGAGGAGCTCGGCGGCTGTCACGGCGAGCAGGGGCCAGCGCAGCCAGGGGCTCAGCAGACCGGAGAGGGCGCCGATGCTGGCCGCGACGCCGAAGCTGATGCCGTAGTCGAGGCGGTGCAGCGAGGTGGGCGGCAGGTGGCCGACCAGGACGGCGAGGCCCACGGGGATCTCGGTGGCGAGCGTGGCCAGGACGTGGCCCGCGAGGAAGACGCAGGCCGCACGCGCACCCCCTGTCCGCCGCTCCAGCGCGGTGAGCACCAGCACGAACGCGAGCGCGTACGGCGACAGGACGCCGCCCGCGATCCACAGCGCGCTCGCCAGCAGCACCAGTGCGGGCGTGCGCACCAGGTGGGCCACGTCGGTGCTGGAGTCCTGGTAGAGGGCGTGCACCAGGGCGGGGTCGGCCAGGGCCGCGAACACGGAGGTGACCGCCAGGACGGCCGTGTAGGCGAAGGTGAACGGGGTGCCGGCGGGCGTGGGCAGCAGACGCCACAGCCGCGGAAGCGGGAGCGACAGCGGCAGCGGTGCGGTCGGACGCCGGTCGACGGAGGCGGGTCCGGGAGCGGGGGCGAGGGGCGTGGCGTGCCGCTGGCGTGGCACGCCGTCCAGCAGGTCCGCGATCGCGGGCACCGGGACGGCGGCGATGCCGTCCGGGAGGGGCGCGCCCGCAAGGGGCGGGGACGCGGCCGCCGCAGGGCCCGTCGCGGTCCGTTCCACGCTGTGGCACTCCTTCCGTCGTGCCCCAACCCTTCGGCTTGCGGGGGCCGCTGTCTATGACCGACGCCACGCGAGAGCCGATTCACAGCAACCTCCTACGTTCCGGCTGCGTCCGCGCCCCGCACCGAAAGGGTGCACGTCAGTGCGACATCCCTAATTCCCGTGAAGGTCAAGGTGTGTTCAAGGAAGATGGGGGCATGACTGCCGTGCACGACTCCCCCGTGGTCCTCGACCGACGCGACGGCCCGTACGGCGAGGTGGTGCTGCGCCGGCACGGGGCGCTGTTGCAGATCATCGCCAACGGCTGCTTCCTGATGGACACCTCCGACGGCCGCTCGGAGCGGCTGCTGGTCGACGCCGCGCACCGGGCGCTGGACGGGCGGCCGGAGCCGAAGGTGCTGATCGGCGGGCTGGGCGTGGGATTCTCACTCGCACATGCCGCGGCCGACCCCGGGTGGGGGCGGATCACCGTCGTGGAGCGCGAGCCCGCCGTCATCGACTGGCACCGGGAGGGTCCGCTGGCGGAGGTGTCCGCGACGGCGCTCGGCGATCCGCGCACCGAGATCGTGCAGGACGATCTCCTGGCGTTCGTCAATGAGACATCCGACACGTACGACGCGCTCTGCCTGGACATCGACAACGGTCCCGGCTGGACGGTCACGGACGGCAACCGCAGCCTCTACTCACCGGCCGGACTCGCCGCCTGCGCAAGGGTGTTGAGCCCCGGCGGGGTGCTCGCGGTGTGGTCGGCCGAACCGTCTCCGGAATTTGAAGGTACCTTGCGGAATGCCGGGTTCCAGCAGGTGCGTACCGAAGAGGTGCCCGTTGCCCGGGGCGTTCCGGACGCCGTGCACCTCGGCGTACGCCCTGGATAGCGACAGCGCGGTGTATCCCCGTAATGTGCTGCCGTGACGCGGATCATTCAAGCGTCAATCGCAGACATGGGATCACCCCACTGGTTCCGGAAAGCAACAAGCAGGGGCGGGCGATGGAGCAGACACACACCTCCCAGAGCAGCGCGGCGACGAGCACCCAGGGCGCACAGCGCCGGGTGCTGGTCGTCGAGGACGACCCGACGATCGTCGACGCCATCGCGGCCCGGCTGCGCGCCGAGGGATTTCTCGTACAGACCGCGTCGGACGGCCCGGCCGCCGTCGACACGGCCGAGGCCTGGCAGCCCGACCTGCTGATCCTCGACATCATGCTGCCGGGCTTCGACGGCCTGGAGGTCTGCCGGCGGGTGCAGGCGCAGCGCCCCGTGCCGGTGCTGATGCTGACCGCGCGCGACGACGAGACGGACATGCTGGTCGGTCTCGGGGTCGGCGCGGACGACTACATGACCAAGCCGTTCTCGATGCGGGAGCTGGCCGCACGCGTGCACGTGCTGCTGCGCCGGGTGGAGCGGGCGGCGCTGGCCGCGGCCACCCCGCGCTCCGGCATCCTGCGCCTCGGCGAGCTGGAGATCGACCACGCACAGCGCCGGGTGCGGGTGAAGTCCGAGGACGTCCACCTCACGCCCACCGAGTTCGACCTGCTGGTGTGCCTGGCGAACACCCCGCGCGCGGTGCTCTCCCGGGAGCAGCTGCTGGCCGAGGTGTGGGACTGGGCGGACGCCTCCGGCACCCGTACGGTCGACAGCCACATCAAGGCGCTGCGCCGGAAGATCGGCGCCGAGCGGATCCGTACGGTGCACGGCGTCGGGTACGCGCTGGAGACGCCCACGCCATGAGCACCGACGGGCGTCAGGCCGCGCGCAGAGGCCCCGGGGAGGATCCCTGGGGCGGCGTACGCCCGTTCTCGATCAAGACCAAGCTGGGCGCGCTCGTCGTCATCTCGGTGCTGATCACCACCGGTCTGTCGATGATCGCGGTGCACACCAAGACCGAGCTGCGCTTCATCACGGTCTTCTCCATGATCGCCACCCTGCTGATCACGCAGTTCGTGGCGCATTCGCTCACCATGCCGCTGGACGAGATGAACACGGTGGCACGGTCGATCTCCGAGGGTGACTACACCCGCCGGGTCAGCGAGGGCCGCCGGGACGAGCTGGGCGACCTGGCCCGGACGATCAACGTCATGGCGGACGAGCTGGAGGCCCAGGACCGCCAGCGCAAGGAGCTGGTCGCGAACGTCTCCCACGAGCTGCGCACCCCCATCGCGGGCTTGCGCGCGGTGCTGGAGAACATCGTCGACGGGGTCACCGAGGCCGACCCGGAGACCATGCGGACGGCCCTGAAGCAGACCGAGCGGCTCGGCCGGCTCGTGGAAACCTTGCTGGACCTGTCCCGGCTCGACAACGGCGTCGTACCGCTGAAGACGCGGCGCTTCGAGGTGTGGCCGTACCTCTCGGGCGTGCTGAAGGAGGCCAACATGGTGGCCTCGGCACGCGCGGGCATCGCCTCCGGCTCCGGCAGCCACACGCGCACCGACGTCCATCTGCACCTGGACGTCTCCCCGCCGGAGCTGACCGCGCACGCGGATCCCGAGCGCATCCACCAGGTCGTCGCCAACCTGATCGACAACGCGGTCAAGCACAGCCCGCCGCACGGCCGGGTGACGGTGAGGGCGCGCCGCGGTCCGCGGCCGGAGTCGCTGGAGCTGGAGGTCCTGGACGAGGGCCCCGGAATCCCCCGGTCGGAGTGGCACCGGGTGTTCGAGCGGTTCAACCGGGGCGCGGTGACCCGGCCGCACGGGCCGGGCAGCGACGGCGGCACGGGGCTCGGCCTGGCGATCGCCCGCTGGGCGGTGGATCTGCACGGCGGCCGGATCGGTGTGGCCGAATCCGAGCGGGGCTGCCGGATCATCGTCACCCTTCCGGGACCGTCTTCCGTTCCTGGTTGACGTAGGGTTCGAACCGGAAGCACAAGATCCACGAGCGTCCGCGCCCTTTCCGTGCAGCTGGACACGTGTGATCAGGAGCAGGCCCGCGCGATCGGTCGAACGAAGAAGCGCCGGGCCGGGGCCGGTGCATCCTCCCACCTGCGGAACCACGCTTGTTTCCCGCCATATCAAGCCCTGAAACGAGATTTCCGATGTGACTTACGCGACGATGACCTTGCTCGACCTGACCTTCCCGGCCGTGGAGGCGTAGCCTTTATTCCCGCTGTCCATCACCTTGTGAAGCGGAAGAGGGCGGTTGCCGCCGTGTCGCCACAGTCCCCCAGTAACCCGAGCGTCTCGACCGACGACCAAGCCGGGAAGAACCCCGCTGCCGCGTTCGGTCCGAACGAGTGGCTCGTCGACGAGATCTATCAGCAGTACCTCCAGGACCCGAATTCGGTAGACCGCGCCTGGTGGGACTTCTTCGCCGATTACAAGCCGGGTGCTCCTGTCACCCCGGCTGCGGCGGGTACTGCGGCCGCGGGGGCCGCAGAGACCACCACCACGGTTCCGAAGGCCCAGCCCGCGCCGGCTCCGGCGGCTCCGAAGCCCGCCGCCGCTCCGGCGCCGGCTCCCGCAGCCCCCGCGGCGAGTGCCGCGGCCCCCGCCCCGGCCAAGCCGGCGCAGCCCGCACAGGCGCCCGCTCAGCCGAAGCCGAAGGCCGCTCCCGCCGCGAAGGCCCCCGAGGCCCCGGCGGGCCCGGAGCTGATCACGCTGCGCGGCCCGGCCGCCGCGGTCGCCAAGAACATGAACGCCTCGCTGGAGCTGCCGACCGCCACCTCGGTCCGCGCGGTCCCGGTGAAGCTGCTGTTCGACAACCGGATCGTCATCAACAACCACCTCAAGCGCGCCCGGGGCGGGAAGATCTCCTTCACGCACCTGATCGGGTACGCGATGGTGCAGGCCATCAAGGCCATGCCGTCGATGAACTGGTCCTTCGGCGAGAAGGACGGCAAGCCGACCCTCGTCAAGCCGCCGCACGTCAACCTCGGCCTGGCCATCGACCTGGTGAAGCCCAACGGCGACCGCCAGCTGGTCGTCGCGGCCATCAAGAAGGCCGAGACGCTGAACTTCTTCGAGTTCTGGCAGGCCTACGAGGACATCGTCCGCCGCGCCCGTGACGGCAAGCTGACGATGGACGACTTCACCGGTGTCACGGTCTCCCTGACCAACCCCGGCGGCCTCGGCACCGTCCACTCCGTCCCGCGTCTGATGCCCGGCCAGTCGGTGATCATGGGCGTCGGCTCCATGGACTACCCGGCGGAGTTCCAGGGCACCAGCCAGGACACCCTGAACAAGCTCGGCATCTCGAAGGTCATGACGCTCACGTCGACCTACGACCACCGGGTGATCCAGGGCGCCGCCTCCGGCGAGTTCCTGCGCCAGGTCGCGAACCTGCTGCTCGGCGAGAACGGCTTCTACGACGACATCTTCGAGTCGCTGCGCATCCCCTACGAGCCGGTCCGCTGGCTGAGGGACATCGACGCCAGCCACGACGACGACGTCACCAAGGCCGCCCGCGTCTTCGAGCTGATCCACTCCTACCGGGTCCGCGGTCACGTCATGGCCGACACCGACCCGCTGGAGTACCGCCAGCGCAAGCACCCCGACCTGGACATCGTCGAGCACGGCCTCACCCTGTGGGACCTGGAGCGCGAGTTCGCCGTCGGCGGCTTCGCCGGCAAGTCGATGATGAAGCTGCGCGACATCCTCGGCGTGCTGCGCGACTCGTACTGCCGCACCACCGGCATCGAGTTCATGCACATCCAGGACCCCAAGCAGCGCAAGTGGATCCAGGACCGGGTCGAGCGCGGCCACTCCAAGCCGGAGCGCGAGGAGCAGCTGCGCATCCTGCGCCGCCTGAACGCGGCGGAGGCCTTCGAGACCTTCCTGCAGACGAAGTACGTCGGCCAGAAGCGCTTCTCGCTGGAGGGCGGCGAGTCCGTCATCCCGCTGCTCGACGCGGTGATCGACTCCGCCGCCGAGTCCCGCCTGGACGAGGTCGTCATCGGCATGGCCCACCGCGGCCGCCTGAACGTCCTGGCGAACATCGTCGGCAAGTCGTACGCGCAGATCTTCCGCGAGTTCGAGGGCAACCTCGACCCGAAGTCGATGCACGGCTCCGGCGACGTGAAGTACCACCTGGGCGCCGAGGGCACCTTCACCGGCCTGGACGGCGAGCAGATCAAGGTCTCGCTCGCCGCGAACCCGTCCCACCTGGAGACGGTCGACCCGGTCATCGAGGGCATCACCCGGGCCAAGCAGGACATCATCAACAAGGGCGGTACGGACTTCACGGTCCTGCCCGTGGCGATCCACGGCGACGCGGCCTTCGCGGGCCAGGGCGTGGTGGCCGAGACCCTGAACATGTCGCAGCTGCGCGGCTACCGCACCGGCGGCACGGTCCACATCGTCATCAACAACCAGGTCGGCTTCACCGCGGCCCCCGAGTCCTCGCGTTCCTCCATGTACGCGACGGACGTGGCCCGCATGATCGAGGCCCCGATCTTCCACGTCAACGGCGACGACCCCGAGGCCGTCGTCCGCGTGGCGCGGCTCGCCTTCGAGTTCCGCCAGGCGTTCAACAAGGACGTGGTGATCGACCTCATCTGCTACCGCCGCCGCGGTCACAACGAGTCGGACAACCCGGCCTTCACCCAGCCGCTGATGTACGACCTGATCGACAAGAAGCGCTCGGTGCGCAAGCTCTACACCGAGTCCCTGATCGGTCGCGGCGACATCACCCTGGAAGAGGCCGAGCAGGCCCTGCAGGACTACCAGGGCCAGCTGGAGAAGGTCTTCACCGAGGTCCGCGAGGCCACGTCCCAGCCGGCCGTCGTCGACGTCCAGGCGCCGCAGGACGGCTTCCCGGTCGCGGTCCCGACCGCGATCTCCGCGGAGGTCGTCAAGCGGATCGCCGAGTCCCAGGTCAACATCCCCGACTCCTTCCACGTGCACCCGCGTCTGCTGCCGCAGCTGCAGCGCCGGGCGACGATGGTCGAGGAGGGCACGATCGACTGGGGCATGGGCGAGACCCTCGCCGTCGGCTCCCTCCTGCTGGAGGGCACCCCGGTCCGCCTGTCCGGGCAGGACTCCCAGCGGGGCACCTTCGGCCAGCGCCACGCGGTGCTGATCGACCGTGAGACGGGCGAGGAGCGCACCCCCCTGCAGTACCTCTCCGAGGACCAGGCGCGCTACAACGTCTACAACTCCCTGCTGTCCGAGTACGCGGTCATGGGCTTCGAGTACGGCTACTCGCTGGCCCGCCCCGACGCGCTCGTGATGTGGGAGGCGCAGTTCGGCGACTTCGTCAACGGCGCGCAGACGGTGGTCGACGAGTACATCTCGGCGGCCGAGCAGAAGTGGGGCCAGATGAGCGGCGTGACGCTCCTGCTCCCCCACGGCTACGAGGGCCAGGGCCCGGACCACTCCTCGGCCCGCGTCGAGCGCTTCCTCCAGCTCTGCGCCCAGAACAACATGACGGTCGCCATGCCGACCCTCCCGTCGAACTACTTCCACCTCCTGCGGTGGCAGGTGCACAACCCGCACCACAAGCCGCTGGTGGTGTTCACCCCGAAGTCGATGCTGCGTCTGAAGGCCGCCGCGTCGAAGACGGAGGAGTTCACGTCGGGTCAGTTCCGCCCCGTCATCGGCGACGCGACGGTGGACCCGGCCGCGGTCCGCAAGGTCGTCTTCGTGGCCGGCAAGCTGTACTACGACCTGGAGGCCGAGCGGGTCAAGCGCGGCGTCACGGACACCGCGATCATCCGCATCGAGCGCCTGTACCCGCTGCCGGGTGCCGAGCTCCAGGCGGAGATCAAGAAGTACCCGAACGCCGAGAAGTACCTGTGGGCGCAGGAGGAGCCGGCGAACCAGGGTGCCTGGCCGTTCATCGCGCTCAACCTGATCGACCACCTGGACCTGGCGGTCGGCGCGGACGTCCCGCACGGCGAGCGCCTGCGGCGCATCTCGCGCCCGCACTCCTCGTCCCCGGCAGTGGGTTCCGCCAAGCGCCACCAGGCCGAGCAGGAGCAGCTGGTGCGTGAGGTCTTCGAGGCGTAAGCCTTGGGCGGTTCAGCCGAAAAGGGCCCGGCCCCGAGTTCACAGTGACTCGGGGCCGGGCCCTTCTCCTGCCCGGAGGGGCCTTCCGCCGGGCGATCAGATCGGCTGGGGCTCGAAGTCCCAGTAGGGGCGGTGGCGCTCGAGTATGTGGCGGGTGTGGGGGTGGTCGGCGCCGAGGAGTGAGGTGAGGCGGGTCACCGCGTCCTGGTGCAGGGCCTCGGACTCCTCGCGCTCTCCCAGCTCGGCCAGGTCGAGCGCGAGGCCTGCCCGCAGGCTGATGGTGAGGACGTGCGCGTCGCCCAGCACCCGCGCGGACCGGTCGGCCGCCTCCCGGCCCAGTACCGCCGCCTCGTCGGTCCGTCCCACGGCGGCCAGCGCGGCGACCTCGTTCTTGGCGCAGCCGATGGCCCACGGGTGGTCCCTGCCGACCGCCCGCCGCATCTGATGCGCGGCCTGCCGGGACAGCTCCAGCGCCACCCGGTGCTCGCCCAGGTCCCGCATGACGGTCGCCACGTTGTCCCGCGCGCCGATCGCGTACGGGTGACGTTCGCCGAGCTGGGCGGCGTAGTGGGTGGCGGTGGCCTCGGCCAGGTCCCGGGCCTCCTCGGTGCGCTCCAGGTCGCGCAGCAGCATCGCGTAGTCGCAGGACACCATCAGCGTCTCCGGGTGCAGCGGGCCGCGTCGGCGGATCAGCTTCTCCCGGACCCCGCGCAGCATGGCGTGCGCGAACTGCAGATCGCCGACGCGGCGGGCGCACAGGGCGAGGTTGTGCTCGGCGAGCAGGGTCTGGCTGTGGGTGCGGTCCAGTACCTGGCTGTGCACCCGGGAGTTGTGGCCCTGGATGGCCAGCGCCTCCCGGTAGTTGCCGAGCAGGCGCAGCATCCAGGCGGTGCGCAGCGCGGAGTTGAGGGTGAGAGCGTCGCGGCCGCCGAGGATGTCCAGCCGGGCCTCGAACACCTTGCGGTGCAGGGCCAGGGACTCGGCGTAGCGGCCCTGGAGGCCGACGGCGACGGCGAGGTTGCTGCGGATGGTGAGGGTGCGCGGCACCTGCTCCCCGCCGAGTTCCGCGGCGGCGGTCGTGGCGGCCTCCTCGAACAGGGCTCGGGCCTCGGCGTACCGGCCGAGCGCCATGAGGGTGCCGCCGAGGCCGTCCTTGGCGCGGATGAGCTCGATGGGCCGTACGTCCTCGGCGCGCACCAGGCGCCCGAGGGTGTCCTGGCCGATCGTCTTCGCCTCCTCGTACCTGCCGAGGCGGCGCAGCATGTTGGCGAGCTGGTGGAGGGCGACCAGCACGGAGCGGTCGGTGTCGCCGGAGGTGGCCCGCCAGTGCTTGACGGCCGTGCGGCTGAGCCACCAGCCGTCGTGGTACTCGCCGCGCATCCGCAGGTATTCGATGCAGTTCAGGACGAGTTCCCGGGCGTCGTCGTCGGCCGACTCCAGGGCGCCGGACGGTTCCAGGTGCGGGATGAGGGCGGCGTAGCGGGCCCAGTTGCCGGCCGAGGAGGAGTCGCGGGGGTCGGCGGAGACGAGGACCTTGCGGGCGGCCGCGGAATAGCGCTCGGCGTCGGCGGGCGACTGGATGGAGCGGACGAAGCGGTGGAAGAGGCGGTGCATGCGCAGGGTGCCGATGGTCTGGGTGTCCATCCGCGGGCCGGGTTCGTACTCGATGCGCATGGAGGTGATCTCCGACAGCCGGCGCAGCGCGGTGTTCCAGCTGCTGGGCTCGGAGATCAGGTCGGCCAGTTCGGCGGGCAGGTCGCCGTGCCGGGCCGTCTGCAGCAGCCGTACCGGCACCACGTCGTGCGAGAAGCACACGAGCAGGTTGAGCAGCTGCCAGGCGGACTCGGAGCCCTCGCGCAGGGTGTTGACGAGCTTGGCCCAGGCGACCTCGAAGCTCTCCGGGTACTGGCCGGAGGGCATCACGCCGAAGCGGTCCGGGCGGCCGTCGCGGATGTCCCGGATGTAGTCGTCGACCGGCACGGTCGGGTTGATGTCCAGCCAGGCGGCCGTCTGGTCGAGCAGCAGCGGCATGTCCTCGACGGCCTCGGCGAGGCGTGCGGCCTGGGTGTCGCTGAGCCTTTGTGTGCGCCGCGAGGCGAAGGCGACGCTCTCGCCGCGCTCGAAGACGGGCACGGCGATGTTCTCGGCGTGGGCGCCCCACTCGCTGCGGTGCGTGGTGATCAGGACGTGTCCGCGCCCCTCGGGCAGCAGGTCGACCAGCCGCTCGGGGTCCCCGGCGCCGTCCAGGACGAGCAGCCAGGGTCGCCGGGTGCGGTCGAGTTCCCGCCGTACGGCGGTGATGGTGGCCGCGAGATCACCGGCGTCCTGCAGTTCCAGCGCGGTCGCGAGCTCGGCGAACTGCTGGCGGGCGGTGACACGCTGGCCGGCGCTGACCCACCACACGATGTCGTACTCGCCGGCGAACCGGTGGGCGTACTCCAGTGCCAGCTGCGTCTTCCCGAAGCCGCCGGGGCCGAGCAGCGCCACGGCGGCGCCGTCGGCCCCGGCGGCGGAGAAGGCGCCGTAGACCTTCTCCAGCAGTTCGGTGCGGCCGATGAAACGGCGGTTGCGGCGCGGGACCTGCCACACGTCCGGCGGGTCGTCGGGGAAGCGGGGGCCGCGGCACAGGTCGATCAGGGTGCCCGGGGCCGGGATGCCCGCGCACTCCAGAACGCGGCTGCGCGCGATCTCCGGCCTCAGGCCGCGCAGTTCGACGGGGGCCAGGGCGATGACGGCCTCCGGCATGGGCCGGGCGGTGATGCTCACGGCGGCGATGCGGTCCTGGTACACCGGCAGCACCTGCCGCAGGGCCTCGGCCCAGGCCTCGAACCGCTCGGTGCCGAGCCGCTCGTGCCAGTCGTCGATCACCAGCAGCACGCGCCCCGGCGCGCTCAGGAGGTCGGCGAACGCCTCGGCGGACGGCGGTCGGCGCAGCGGGTTCCACCTGACCAGCGTGGTGCCCCGTCCCGCGGCCCGGATCTGGTGGTCGATCCACTTGGCCCAGGACTCGCTCTGTCCGGCGAACACCACCGTGACGTGTCCGAGTTCCGCCGCCATCTTGCCGTTCCCCTCGACTGAACCTGGTCACGAGTGTGCACAGGCCATTCAATTGTGCGTCAAATCAGCTTCAGAGGTGGTGTGTTGAGCATGTTCCCGGTCAGGTCATCGGTGCGGTCGTGCGCTCCAGGCGGTGCGCGACGTGCCGGATGAGCCGCTCCAGATCGGCGCAGTAGACACTGGGGTGCCGGAACCCTGTCCCAGGAGCGTACCGGTGCACGTAGTTCCCGCCTCCGCACACCTTCCCCACGGGACAGCCCAGGCATTCGGCGGCCAGGGCTCGGGCGCCCAACTGGCGTGCGGCGATGCCCGGGTGGCGCAGGGCGTCGTCGAAGGAGTGCCGGTGGACGTTCAGCCCGGTCTCGGAGGCGCCCGCGTACGCCGACCTGAGCGCGTCGACCTGCTCGATGGCACCGTCCGTCTCCACGACGACGGCCGCCATGGGCGACAGTCCTACGGCCTCGGCGCGGCTGGGAGCGCCGAGGAGCAGGGCGGCAACCTCCTGGAACAGGCGGACGCGGGTGGGCACTTCGGGGTGCCGCCCGCCCCACCAGGCGTCGAAGACGGTGGCGAGCCAGTCCCCGTAGGGGGTGGGCGCGGGGCGGTGCCTGCCCGGGGACCGGCCGTGTGTGTCCCAGTTGGCGTGCGGGAGGAGGAAGTCGATGCCCGGCGGGCGCAGTCGGACCAGGGAGCCGTAGACGTCGAGCGGATCGGCGGTCGGGTCGATCGTGCAGAGGATTCCGGCGTACGACTCCGGGCGCTCGGCAAGCCGTAGGGCCGCCGCGCGGGCGGCGGGCCAGGCGGGGCGGCCGGCGTGGTCGATGCGGCGGGCGTTGTGCGCGCGGCGGCCGCCGTCGAGGCTGAGGCCGACCCGGATGCCGGCGTCGGCGAGGCGGTCGAGCGTCCTGGGCGTCAGCCGCGTGCCGTTCGTCTGGACGGTGGCGGTGACCTGGCAGTCGACGGCTCCGCGTACCGCGTCGGCGTAGGCGAGGACCGGGTCGGGGCCGGTGAGGAGGGGTTCGCCGCCGTGGAGTTCGATGCGGATGGCGTCGAGGCGGTGGGTGCGGACGTGCTCGGCGATACGGGCCGCCGTGCGGCGCATGGTGCGGGCGGAGGTGCTCCGCGGGCGCTCGCGCCAGCCGTGGTCGGGGCCCTGGTAGAGGTAGCAGTAGGTGCAGTCGAGGTTGCAGCGCCCGTGCACCTTCAGTACGAACTGCCGGAACGGGACGGGCTCGTGGGCGCGGGTGTCCAGGGTGTCGTACGGCCATGCCGGGTGGGTCGTCATGGCGCGTCCTCGTAGTGGGCGACGACGGTGGACTCCCCCTCTCGTGCCCGGAGTTCGGCGAGGATCGCGGCCAGTACCGGGTGGTCGGTGTGGTCGGGCGGGGCGATCTCCGGGAGAGGTATGCAGGTGTCGTCGGTGGGAAGGGTCACTCGTCGGCCGTTTCGGGGGACAGGCGGGAGGGGCGCCGGCGGATGTCGCCGGTGCTCGCGCGGCTGGTCAGACCTTGAGCACGTGCGTAGTCGCTTCCGGCCGTGTTGGGCCTGCCCTGCCGCTCGCGTGCCAGGCCTCGCCCCATGAGGGCCAAGGCCAGCAGTTCGTCGTCGCCCGCCTCCTCGGCGTATGCGACGGCCTTGCTGTAGCGGTCGATCGCCGTGTGCAGGTGCACGACCGCCCCGGTGCGCTCGTACAGCTCCAGGGACAGGTTCGCGCGGCTGTTCCAGCACTGGGTGAGCAGCACCGGGCCCTCGGCACCGCGAACGGCCTCGCCGAGCAGCCAGTCGGCCTCGTACAGCTCGGTCAGCACGCGGGTCAGGCGGTAGCGCATGATGTACGCGTCGGCCAGACTCCGGCGCCGCACGGGCAGCTGGGGATCGTCCGGCGGGGACAGGTCGACGGCCTCGCGCAGATGGTCGACGCTCCTGAAGGCGTCCTGGGCCTCTTCCGACCCATGCCAGCGGACCGACAGCGCCAGGCCGAGGCCGGTCAGCACCCGCGGGCGCCTGGGGTCGTCCTCGCCGAGCAGCGACAGGGCCTCCGACCACGCGTCGATGGCGCGGTCCAGCTGGGTGCGGTCCGCGGAGTGAGCGTAGCGGTCACTGTAGATCCTCGCGGCCCACGCGTGGCACTTGTATCTGAGCGCCTCGTCGTCGCCCGCGGCCCGCAGGGCCTCTTCCACCGCGTACACCAGCGTCCGCCGCTCCCGGCCGTCGTCGCGTGGGGGCTGCTCGATCTCGATGGCGGCCGCCGCGTCCAGCCAGATCCGGCAGCGCTCCGCGTCCGGCAGGGCGGTCTCTCTGCCGGCCGCCTCGACGAGGTCGTCACCGGCCCGCGCGGCACAGTACTCGGCACGCCACCGGTCGGGTGCCGGCCTGGCGACCGGCCCCTGGCCCGCATACTGCCGGGCCAGGTCCAGCCACAGCCGCCCCCGTACGACCAGCCCGTCCGGGCCCCCGAGCCACACCTCCACCGCGTCGCCGGCCCGCTCCAGGTGACAGACGTACCAGAACTCGGCGTCGATCCCTTCGTCCGGTCCCAGCTCCGCCATCTCGCGCCGCACGTCCGTCAGCACCTCGGCAGCGATCTTGCGTCGCTCCGAAGGCGCGTCCCTCGCGTCCACGACGGCCGCGAGGCTCGCCTCGGCCACGTACAGCAACACGCGCAGAGCCCGCTCCTCGGCCCGCCGCGGCTCCTGGCGAGCCCACTCCCGCAGGCTGTCCGGAATGCCGTCGAAGTCGACCCCCGCGTACCGGACCTCCTGCGCCTGCGTCCAGCACACCAGCCCCCGGACGAGTCGCCCGGAGAGGGACGAAGTGTCCTCGACCGCCTCCCACGCCTCCCTGAGGTCGTCCCCCACGCGCCGCACCCGCCACCGGGTGAGCAGCGCGTCGGCCAGGTCCTCATGGGCGCTGACCCGCTCGGTGTCCGAGCGGGCTTCGGTCGCCGCCACTCCGAAGTACCCCACCGCCGCGTCGAGTTCCCGGGTGAGGCCCTCCTCGTGGAACCGGGCCAGCGCCCGCCGCCCCAGCTCCAGCAGGTCCACGGGCGTCTGCCCGGCCGCCACGGCCACCGGCAGCGGCGGCAACCGCGCGCCCAGATCCCGCAGCACCGCCGCCGAGACCTCGGCGAACGCCCTCAGCCCTGCCGGTTCCCGCTCCCCCGAGACGGCCGGCAGCTCCCCGTCCGGCGGTACCGCTCCCCGCAGAAACGCCCCGGCCAGCGCGGGGAAGTTCCGCGCACTGCGCCCGAACTTCCGCTCCACGTA
The DNA here is from genome assembly GCF_020819595.1 of Streptomyces barringtoniae. GTDB lineage: Bacteria > Actinomycetota > Actinomycetes > Streptomycetales > Streptomycetaceae > Streptomyces > Streptomyces barringtoniae. Next base: position 189,994 of record NZ_JAJHNP010000017.1, on the reverse strand, counting down.
CTCGGAGCAGTGTTTGAAGAGCAGTTCCACCTCCTCGACGGTCAGCCGCGACCGCAGCTCGGAGGCGACGCCGGGCAGGAAGTAGTACCGCACGCCCCGCGCGTCGTCCGCGTCCTCCTGCCGCCGCAGCAGGCCGCTCAACAGCACCTCGGCCAGGACGTCCGGCCCGCTCCCGGCCAGCATCGCGTGCTGCACGAGCTGCATCACCGGCAGATACAGCGGTACCGCCGACAGATACACCGCCAGCCGCCGCGCCTCGGAGGACGCCCGGCGCCAGAACCCGCGCACACGCTCCTCCGCGCCGCGCTCCTGCGCCGCCCGCAAGGGCGCCCCGGAGGCCGGGTGGTCGGCCCGCACCCACCCGGCCGCGGCGGCCAGCGACTGCCCCGTGGCGCCGGACACCAGCCGCGCCCAGCCCTCCACCGATTCCCGCCGCAGCGCCAGCACGGGCACCGGCAGCGCCCCGGCCTCCACGGGCCCCCGGTCGGGCCGGAACCGAAGCGACCCGGCAGGGCCCTCACTGCGGTGCAACATCCCGCGCCGGGCGGGCAGATGAGTCCGCAGCCACATCCGCTGCGGCAACGGCTGTACGACGGCCACGGGCGCCGTGGCCGCCCAGTGGTGCAGCAGCCGCTGCACCCGGCCGTTGCGCCACATGGGCCCGGCGCAGTCGCTGAGGACCAGCGTGACACGCCGGCCCGTCGGATCGCTGAGCTGCTCCGGCGCGGAGAGCGCGGCACCCGGCTGCGGGGTGGCCGCACAGCCGGGCAGCCCGCCGGGCGCCTCGTGCAGGTAGCGCATCTGCACCTCGCGGAAGGCGCCGGCGCGGGCGCAGACCTGGCGGAGTTCGTCGAGGGCCTGCTGCCAGACGACCGTCGAGGTGGAGACGTCCATCAGGAGCAGCAGACGTGCCTCCCGGCGCCGGTCGGTGCGCAGGACGGGCAGGACGAGCCCGGACTCGGCGGCGCGTTCGGCGGTGGCCTGCTCGTCGAGGGTGCGCGGCACCGGTCGTACGGGCGCGCGGTAGCGCTGGAGGGGCCGTAACCCCCTTTGCAGGGCGAGGGGTTCAGGCAGCGCCGGTGCGGCCGGGACGCGGACCGGGGTCATCCGGGTCCCGGTGCCGTCACCGCCCGGGCCCGGGGCGAACAGGCGGGCGCCGTCGGGCTGTGCGGGCTCCTCGCCGCCCGCACGCGGGCGCACCGACGGCACCGGTCGCGGGGCCTGCGTGCCCGTGCCGGCGGACGGCTCCTGGGCAAGGGGCGGACCGGCCGCGGTCCTTGAGCGCTGCGCCGGTCCCGGAAGCCACCGCGCCAGCCACAGCGCATCCGCCAGTTCCTCGACCCCGGGCGCGATCCCCGCGTCCCGCATACGCGCGACCAGCGCCGTGAGCACCGGGCTCACGCCGCTCGTCGGGTCACCGGGGGTGCGGGAGGTCATGGGCTAGCGCGGTCCTCGGTCGAGGGGCTGCATCAGCAGTTCCGAGATCTCCTCGCGCCGCTGGCCGGCCTCGCGGGCCGCGTGCTGGGCGAGGAAGATGGCATTGAGGAGCTGGTCCGTGGGGCGCAGCGCGCCGTCCGCCTCGGCCTGGGTGAAGCGGTCGACGAGATCGTGGTTGGCGTCGTAGGCGCCCTGGCCGAAGTGGGCCTGGACGAGGGCGGCGAGGCGCTCGTCGCGCGGGGCCTTCAGGTCGAGCGGAATGCAGCGGCGCAGCAGGGCGGCGGGGAACTCGCGCTCGCGGTTGCTGGTCATGACGACGAACGGGAAGGCGCGGCAGCGGACCTGGCCCTCCCGCACGGTGACGCGGCGGCCGTCGTGGGTGAGGACCCGCACCTCGGGGGCGCGGTCGGCGATGCGCTCCAGCTCGGGAATGGCGAAGCGGCCTTCCTCCAGGACGTTCAGCAGGTCGTTCGGCAGGTCGATGTCGCTCTTGTCGAGCTCGTCGATGAGCAGCACCCGGGGCTTGTCGGCGGCGAGCAGCGCGGTGCCGAGCGGGCCGAGCTTGATGTACCGGCCGATGTCCTGGGCGGCGGCCTCGCCGGGGAGCTGGGCGTCCTGGAGACGGCCGATGGCGTCGTAGGTGTAGAGGCCGTCGCGCAGTTCGCTGCGGCTGACGACGGGCCACTCCAGGACGCGGCCGAGGCCGAGTTCGTAGGCGACGGAGTGGGCGAGCGTGGACTTGCCGACGCCGGGCTCGCCGGTGACGAGCAGGGGGCGCCTCAGGTACAGGGCGGCGTTGACGAGTTCGAGGGCGTCGGGGTCCTGGACGGGCAACGGGACGGTACGCTCGCCGAGCCTGCGATGGGTGGCGGAGTCGAGCTCCGGGACCTCGTAGTCGACGGGCGGAGCGTCGAACCTCCGCCAGGGCGGCGGTTCCGGCAGCGCGTCGATCCTGGCCGGATCGGGCTGCCCGATGCCCTGGTAGACGAACCACTCGCTCATGACACGCTCCTCGCCGACGGTCGGTGGTATTCCACGTCCTGGCCGACGGGGGCGTTGTGCGCCCGCAACGGGCCCCTGGGAACATACCCGGACCGGCCGTGGTACCCGGGTGCTTTCGGCCAGCCCTCGACGGTGTTCACGGCGCGTCCACCGGATCGGTCTCCTCGCCCGGCAGAGGCCGGCGCGGGTCGTCGTAGAGCAGGGCGAGCGGTTCGGCCCAGGTGCTGTCGGGGTGCTGTTCGCTGATGTCCTGCCGGACGATCCGCAGCCGGTCGGGGAGTTCGGCGAGCGAGCCGAGCGTCTCCAGGAACTTCTCCACGCGCGCGTGCAGCGTGTCGCACTCCGGCAGACATACGCCACGCTCCGGGTGCGGGCCGATGTGCCACAGCGCGACGGCGTGGCCGCTGTTCAGCGCGTGCTTCATGGCGACCCGCCCGGGCCCCTGTCCGGCGGGGCGGCACATCACGGGGATGCGGTCGCGCTCGGCGGTGCGGTAGCCGGAGGGGTCGACGGCGCCCGGCGGGGGCATGCGCCAGCCCTGGAAGCGGCGTCCGCCCGCCATGTGCCGCCAGCGGTCGAGCCAGAGATTGTCCGGATCTCCCCGGCGCTCAAGGGCGCGCAGCACCAGGCGGCGGCGCGCGCCCAGGTGTCCGGGGTCGTTCAGCGCGGCGATGTCCGCGAATCGCCAGCGGTGCACGGCGGTGTCGAAGTGCTCGGCGGGCAGAGCGACCTCGAGCGGTACGGGGTGGCCCTCCCGGTCCTTGGACTCCAGAAGTCCGCCGAGGGGGACACGGAGTGCCTGGACGAGTTCGTCGGGCCGGTATCCGTGCACCGAGGAGTCCGTCTCGTGCACCTCGGGCAGGCCGTCTCCGTCGTCGTACCAGATCTGCCAGAAGAACCGGACGGGCTGCGCGCCGATCACCGGGTCGAGCAGCAGGGCCACGACGGGGCCGTCGCCCGGGCCGGGGTAGGAGATCACGACGCGCTCGGGGCCTTTGCCCTCGGGGCGGGGCCGGAGCTCGTCGGGGAGGGTGACGTCGCGGACCATGGCGTGGAAGTGCCGGCGGGTGTCGTGACGCAGCCGCTTGGTGATCCAGCCGGCCAGGAGGGGACTCCCGGCGTCGCGCGCGCAGGCGTGGGCCTCCACGAGCCTGAGGTAGCGCAGGAAGACGAGCGGGTCGAGCGGGGCGGTGCCCTCGTAGAGCAGGCCGAGGCCGTCGCGCCAGGTGCGCAGTTCGGGTGTGCCGCCGGGCCACTGGTTGCCGCTGCGGGCCTCCTTGGCGATGAGCTTGACGGTGGGCTCGTCGGGCGGGTGCGGCAGCGCGGCGAGCAGGGCGAGCGCCTTGCGGCGGTCGCGGGGCGTCCAGACCGCGCCCGGGTCGGCCGCCGGGCCGCACTGGAGGTCGATCCAGTTGTCCCCGGTCTCCGAGACCGGCTCCTCGCCGTGCCAGCGGTCGTGGGCGGTCATGACCTCGCGGTACGTCTCCCCGAACCGGCGCAGCGCGGCGATCGCCACCGCCTTGCCGCCGTCCTTCTCCTTGCGCCGCGACTTGATCAGCCCGACGACGGCTCCCGTGCCGGGGTCGAGCAGCGGGCCGCCCGACATGCCGCTCGGGAAGTCGATGTCGGGCTTGATGATCAGCCCGTACGTGTCCTCGTGGCCGTTGATCTCGGCGTCCACGATGCGGAAGTGGGCCTCGGGCGGGCCCGGGTAGTACCCGCAGGCCTTGAGTGCGCCGGAGTGGCGGGCGGCCCGGTCGGTGAGCCACACACACTCGTGCGGGTGCTCGTCGGCCAGCCGGACCAGGGCCAGGTCCTCGGCCATGGGGACCTTGTTGCTGCGTGGATCGGTCAGCAGCCATTGCGCGAGGCGGGCCTCGGCCTCGATGCCCTCGCCGCGCACCCGGAAGACGGTCGTGCGGTCCGCCACGAGGTGCGGGCGCAGCACATGGGCGGCGGTGAGCACCCAGCCGGGCGCGACGAAGAAACCGCTGCCCCATAAAGGGCCGTCCTTCCCGTCGGCGGGGAGGAAATGGACGGTGGCGGCCCGGACGAGATCGAAGAGACGGTCGTCGCGCTCGCTCATGCGCCGACCGTTCCGTCCTCGCCCTCCCCCGCGGTTCCCCGATCGAACTGCCAGGTGAGGGTGACCTCCAGGGACGCCTTGGCCTCCCCGCGCGCGAGCACGGCGACGGCCAGGCCCTCCTTGGCGGTCAGCTCCACGCCGAAGCTGATGGAGGCCTCTTGCGGCTTGGCGGCGCGGGCGGCCTCGAGAACGCTGCCTCCGACGGCCTTGATCAGTTCCTGGAGCCGCTCGACCTTGGCGACGGCGGCCTCGGTGAAACCGACGTCCTCCTGGTCGTCGTACGCCTCACCCGCGCCGATCCGGGCGGTGACCACCGTGCCGTCCGGCAGCTCGATGTCCTGGATGTGACTCATTCCGCTCCCCCCGCAGAACCCGAGCCGTCAGGTCGACCGACCCTGGACGGCGCCCACTTCAACAGCGACGAGGCTAATACCCACCGTGGTTCCAGGACTATGCGTCCGGCCTACTCGTCGTCCTCGTCGTCCAGCCGCGCCAGCCAGGTCGCCAGCCGCTCCACCGGCACCTCGAAGTCCGGGTTGAGATCGACGAACGTCCGCAGCTGCTCGGCGAGCCACTCGAAGGTGACCTCCTCCTCGCCGCGCCGCTTCTCCAGTTCCTCGATGCCACGGTCGGTGAAGTACAACTCTCGCTCCTGACGGGGACGGGCCTACATGTCCAGGGTAGGCCCCGCGGCACCGCTCACACGAAAGGGTGGCTTGACTTCCGACAGCCGCGATATATCGTGTTTTGCAGAGGACGCGATATGGCGTGTTGAACCGTGCCCGGCCTAGGAGGTCACCCATGCCCGAGTGGTCCGTCAAGGAGCCCCAGAAGCTGACGTTCGACACCCGCGTGAGCGACCTGCGGGTCCGCATCGTCAACGGAACGGTGAACGTGGTGGGCACGGAGGAAGGTTCCGCGCGCCTCGAGATCTCGGAGCTCGAAGGCCCACCCCTGGTGGTCACCCAGGAGGACGACACCCTCACGGTGGCCTACGAGGACCTGCCCTGGAAGGGCTTCCTCAAGTGGCTCGACCGCAAGGGCTGGCGCCGCAGCGCGGTCGTCTCCCTGGCGGTCCCCGCCGACACCCGCGTGGAGGTGGGCGTGGTCGGCGCCGGCGCGGTCGTCTCCGGCATCCGCGGCCCGGCGGTGGTCAAGGGAGTGACCGGCGACACGACCCTGGTCGGCGTCTCGGGCCCGGTCCGCGCGGACACCGTGTCGGGCAACGTGGAGGCCCAGGCGGTCACCGGCGACCTGCGGTTCAACTCGGTCTCGGGAGACCTGACGGTGGTCGAGGGCTCCGGCCGCTCCGTCCGCGCCGACTCCGTCAGCGGCTCCATGATCGTCGACCTGGACCCGGACGGCCCGACGGAGGTCGGCCTCACCAGCGTCTCCGGCGAGATCGCCATCCGCCTGCCGCACCCGGGAGACGCCGAGGTGGAGGCCAACACCGCGAGCGGCACGATCTCCAACGCCTTCGACGGACTGCGGGTGCACGGCCAGTGGGGCGCCCACAAGATCACCGGCCGGCTCGGCGCGGGCACAGGCAGGCTCCGGGCCACCACGGTCTCCGGCTCGATCGCCCTGCTGCGCCGCCCGCCGCGCGAGGACGAGGCGGACACCCCGCGGGAGGCCCGGCCCGCAGAGCCCTCCGGCCCCTCCGCGCCGCCACGGGACCCCGGCGCCACCCCCGCCGCCGGCGCCCCGGCCGTTCCGGGGGACAATTCCCTCTCCGGCCAGGACACCGACGCCCCCGGCGGCGCCGGCACCCCGGCCGACGGCACGACCGACAAGAAGGTGCTCTGACATGCCCCCCGTCTTCGCCCACGGGCGCCTCCGCCTGTACCTGCTCAAGCTGCTGGACGAGGCTCCGCGCCACGGCTACGAGGTGATCAGGCTCCTGGAGGAGCGCTTCCAGGGGCTGTACGCCCCCTCGGCGGGCACCGTCTACCCCCGGCTGGCCAAGCTGGAGGCCGAGGGGCTGGTCACGCACACCACCGAGGGCGGCCGCAAGGTGTACGCCATCACGGACGCGGGCCGCGCCGAACTCGCCGACCGCAGCGAGGAGTTGGCCGACCTGGAGCTGGAGATCCGCGAGTCGGTCGCGGAACTGGCCGCCGAGATCAGGGCCGATGTGCGCGGCGCGGCCGGCGATCTGCGCCGCGAGATGCGCGCGGCCGCCTCCGAGGCCCGCCGGGGCGCAAAGGCGGGCGCCGCCGCGGGCCCCTTCGGGGAGTACGGCGACCTCGGCGACAAGGAGGCCTGGCGAGCCGCCAAGGAGGAGATGCGCCGAGCCAGGCAGGAGTGGAAGGACCAGGCCCGCCGCGCCAAGGACGAGAGCCGCCGGGCCCGTGAGGAGGCCCAGCGGGCCCGCCGCCAGGCCCAGGAGGCGCAGGCGCGGGCGCGGGCCCAGGCGCAGGAGGAGATGCAGCGCATCGCCCGCCAGGTGCAGGACCGCGTGCAGGACCACTTCGCCCAGGGCGACTGGCCGACGGGCGTCCGCGAGGGCCTGTCCGAACTGGCCAGGGAGCTGGGCGACTTCGGCAAGAACTGGGGCTCCCCCCGCACCCCCGGCGAACCGGCCCCGAAGCCGGCCGCGGCACCGTCGGACGCGCACTACGTCTCTCCCGTCGAGGACTTCCCGGCCGAGTACGAACCCACCTGGGCCCACGAGGACGCCACCGGCGACCCGGCCCGCGACCTGGACCGCCTCCTGGACCGCTTCCGCGACGACATCCGCGACGCGGCCCGCGACCACGGAGTCACCCCCACCCAGCTCCGGGAGGCCCGCCACCACCTCTCCACGGCAGCGGCCCACATCGGCGCACTCCTGCGAACCCCGAAGACCTGACCGGGCGGCAGCGGGTGACGGACGCCGAGGGGCTGACCTGTGGCAGCAGGCGGCAGCAGGGCGGCGGACGCCGAGGGCTGACCGGCCGGCAGCAGGCGGCAGGCGCCGAAGACCCGACCGGCCGGCAGCAGGGTGGCAGACGCCAGGGGGCTGACCGGCGGGAGCAGGCGACAGACGCCGAAGACCCGACCGGCCGGCAGCAGGCGGCAGGCACCGAAGACCCGACCGGGCGGCAGCAAGGCGGCGCACGCCGAGCGGCCGACCGGCGAGAGCAAGCGGCAGGCACCGAAAGCCTGACCAGGCGGCAGCAAGGTGCCGGACGCCGAGCGGCCGACCGGCGAGAGCAAGCGGCAGGCGCCGAAGACCCGACCGGCGGGAGCGCGGCGGCGGACCTCAAAGGCCTGAGAACCCCGCCCAGGACGGCCGGCACCGGAGGCCTGACCGTCCTGGGCGGCTCTCAGCCGGCCTGGGCCTCTCCCGCGCCGTACAGCACACGGGTCACCGACGCGTGCGTCACCCCGTGGTCGGCGAGCACCTCGCCCACCACCCCGGGCAGGACGGTCAGCGCGAGCAGGAGGTGCTCGTCCCCGATGTATCGGTCGCGGTGGCCGACGGCGACCCGCAGCGCCCTCTCCAGGACGTTCCTGGCGCTCCGGCCGAAGCCCGGCCGTCGCCCGGACCACCGGCGCCGGTCCTCCGGGGCGCCGGACATCGCCCCGACGCCGTGCACCTCCTCGACCCGGGCGACGATCTCGGACACATCGATCGCCAGCCCCGCCAGCGCGTCCGAGTCGGCCCGCGACAGCCCGGCCCGCCGCCGCGCCTCCTCCAGCGCATGCCGTACCGACGCCTTGCGCTCCCCGAGCCCCAGCGCGGCCAGCGCGAAGGAGGCACGGCTGCCCTCCCGGTCGAGAAGGGCGAGCAGCAGGTGCTCGGCGCCTACGGCCTGTTCACCCGAACCTTCGCAGTGGACGAACGCGTCCTTCACGACCTCACGGGCGTCCTTGGTGAAGCGTTCGAACATCACTGCCTCCCGTACTTCTTGTGCACGGCCTGCCTGCTGACTCCGAGCTCCGCGGCGATCTCCTGCCACGACCAGCCCTGATTGCGCGCACTGCGCACCTGTACCGCCTCCAGCTGCTCCAGCAGCCTGCGCAGCGCGGCCACGGCCCGCAGTCCGACCCGTGGATCTCGGTCACCGGCGCGCTCGGCGAGATCGGTTGCCTCGGTCATGGTGTCAACCTATGTTGACAGGCTCGAAATGTCAACCACAGTTGACATCACCCGCACGCAAGAGGCGGGCCCGGACACCCGGACCCGCCCCACAGCCCATCTGCCTGGAAGACCTCAGGAGTTGGTGAGCACGATCTTCCCGAACTGCTCGCCGGACGCGAGCCGTTCGAAGCCCTCGCGGGCGCGGTCCAGCGGGAGTTCCTCGTCGATGACGGGCCGCACCCCGGTAGCGGCGCAGAACGAGAGCAGGTCCTCCAGCTCATCCTTGGTGCCCATGGTGGAGCCGACGACCTTCAGCTCCAGGAAGAAGATCCGGGTCAGCTCGGCGTGCGAGGGCCGGTCCCCGCTGGTGGCACCGGAGATGACGATCGTCCCGCCGGGCCGCAGCGACTTCACCGAGTGGGACCAGGTCGCGGCGCCCACGGTCTCGATGACGGCGTCCACCCGCTGCGGCAGCCGTGCCCCCGTCTCCACCGCTTCCACGGCCCCGAGTTCCAGCGCCCGCTTCCGCTTCGCCTCGTCCCGGCTGGTCGCGAAGACGCGCAGCCCCGCCGCCTTGCCGAGCACGATCGCGGCCGTGGCGACACCGCCGCCCGCGCCCTGCACGAGGACCGAGTCACCGGGTCGTACCCCGGCGTTGGTGAACAGCATCCGGTACGCCGTCAGCCATGCGGTCGGCAGACACGCGGCCTCGGCGAAGGACAGCTCCTTGGGCTTGGGCAGCACGTTCCAGGTCGGTACGGCGACCTGCTCGGCGAAGGTGCCCTGGTAGCGCTCGGTGAGGATGGAGCGCGGCTCGTCCGGGCCGACGCCGTGGCCGGTCTGGCCGATGACGGAGTGCAGGACGACCTCGTTGCCGTCCTCGTCGACGCCGGCGGCGTCGCAGCCGAGGATCATCGGCAGCTTGTCCTCCGCGAGGCCGACGCCCCGCAGGGACCAGAGGTCGTGGTGGTTGAGGGAGGCGGCGCGCACCGTGATGGTGCTCCAGCCGGGCCGGACCTCGGGGGCCGGAAGCTCCCCCAACTCCAGGCCGTTGAGCGGCTGGTCGCGGTCGATTCGGGCGGCGTAGACAGCGAACATGACCTTGACGATAGGTGCGCCGTGCAGCCGACGGAACTGCACGGCGCTGTGACACATGCCCTCTTGCGTGACGGCACCCATGCGGCGCAGTCCAGCACCCACGCTCTCAAAGGTGCCTCTGCAGCACCTGAACGGGTGGCGGGAGAGTGAAAAATGGCCCCGTCCGAACGGACGGGGCCTTTTCCGCGCAACGTCAGCGACGAGCGACACCCTCGGCCCGCGCGGCAGCCGCAACCGCCGCCGTGACCGCAGGAGCGACCCGCTCGTCGAACGGCGAAGGAATCACATAGTCGGCGGCGAGGTCGTCCCCCACCACCGCGGCCAGCGCCTCCGCCGCAGCGATCTTCATCCCCTCGGTGATCCGAGAAGCCCGCACCTGCAGCGCGCCCGCGAAGATGCCCGGGAACGCCAGCACGTTGTTGATCTGGTTCGGGAAGTCGGACCGCCCGGTGGCGACCACGGCCGCATACTTGTGCGCGACCTCCGGGTGCACCTCGGGGTTCGGGTTGGCCATCGCGAACACGAAGGCACCCTTGGCCATGGAGGCCACGGCCTCCTCCGGGACCGTACCGCCGGAGACGCCGATGAAGACGTCCGCGCCCGCGAGGGCGTCCTCCAGCGAGCCGGTGATGCCGGCCTTGTTGGTGAAGCCCGCGAGCTCCCGCTTGACCGGGGTCAGGTCCTCCCGGTCGGCCGACACGACGCCCTTGCGGTCCGCCACCGCCACGTCCCCGATGCCGGCCTCGACCAGCATCTTGGCGATGGCGACACCGGCCGCGCCGGCGCCCGAGATGACGGCCCGCAGCTGCCCGATCTCCCGCCCGCTGAGCCGCGCCGCGTTCCGCAGCGCCGCGAGCGTCACGACGGCCGTACCGTGCTGGTCGTCGTGGAAGACCGGGATGTCCAGGCGCTCCTGGAGCCGGCGTTCGATCTCGAAGCACCGGGGTGCCGAGATGTCCTCCAGGTTCACTCCGCCGAAGGACGGGGCGAGCCGGACGACGGTCTCGACGATGTCGTCCACGTCGGTGCAGTCGAGCGCGATCGGCACCGCGTCGACGCCGCCGAACTGCTTGAACAGGATCGCCTTGCCCTCCATCACGGGGAGGGAGGCCTGGGGACCGATGTCCCCGAGTCCGAGCACGGCCGTACCGTCGGTCACGACGGCGACCACGGAGGACTTCCATGTGTAGTCGTTGACCAGCTCCGGCTGTTCCGCGATCGCGGTGCACACGCGCGCGACGCCGGGCGTGTACGCGAGGGAAAGGTCGTCCTTGTCGCGGACCGGCACGGTGGCCTGCACGGCCATCTTGCCGCCGCGGTGCAGCGCGAATGCCGGATCGAAGGAATCGAGGGGCTCGGCCCCGCCGTCCTGGTCCGTATTGTCGCTGCGAGGATTGACGATCTCCGCTGCCACTTCGTTTTACCCCTTAGGTATGCATGGTTTGAGGGTCGACCACTCCTGGTGAGGGGTGGGCGGGCACCGCGTACCGCCCGATTGCTGATACGTACGGGCCATACGCGACGGGCGCGCCGCACACGCGCCCTGAGCCCCGGATGAGGGGTGTAAAGAACCTTCTTACCGGACGGACGGTACCCACGACGAGTCCATTAGGTGCAAGGTCACATCTCGGAACCGGAAAGCCACGGCGAGATGACGCGCGGCTGACAACCGCGCCGAGCATGTGAAGCCCCTGGCAGGCCGATGACCGCGCCGACCGCATCGTGAGACGCACCGAAGATTTTCCGGCCGGAGGGCTGGATTCCCGCAGATGGTCCGAAGGTGAACGACCAAGGATGTACCGACCTGATGCGGTTCGGGGGTGACCCGTTATGTGATTTTGACATGGCGACGCCCCTGAATGGCGTAGTCCGAATGGCAAGATGCGGTAAACCCACGAGGTCGCGACACCCGAGGGTGTGTGTTCTCGCTACCCATCGGCCTCTTCCCATCCGCCGGAGGAACCACGATGACCGCAAGCTCCACCCGTCGTACGACCGCCGCCCGCTCCCCTCTGGCAGCGGCCGGTGTGATCGCGGTCGCGGGCGCCCTGCTGCTCACCGGCTGCGGTGACCAGACCAAGGACAAGAGCAAGGACTCCGGCGCCTCCGTCAGCAGCGCCCCGCTGGCCGACAAGCTCCCCAAGGAGATCCGGGACAAGGGCAGGATCGAGGTCGGTTCGGACATCGCGTACGCCCCGGTGGAGTTCAAGGACTCCTCCGGCAAGGCCGTCGGCCTGGACCCGGACCTCGCTGCCGCCATGGGCAAGCAGCTCGGTGTGACGCTGGAGTTCCAGAACGGCACCTTCGACGCCCTGCTCACCGGTCTGCGCTCCGGCCGCTACGACATAGCCATGTCGGCCATGACCGACAACAAGAACCGCCAGGAGGGCGTCGACCCGGACACGGGCAAGAAGGTCGGCGAGGGCGTCGACTTCGTCGACTACCTGACCGCCGGTGTCTCCATCTACACCCGCAAGGGCGACACCCAGGGCATCAACGGCTGGTCGGACCTGTGCGGCAAGAAGATCGCCGTGGAGCGCGGCACCGTCTCGGAGGACCTGGCCAAGCAGGAGGCCAAGAAGTGTCCGAGCGGCAAGAAGCTCACCATCGAGCCCTTCGACGACGACCAGCAGTCCCAGACCCGGCTGCGCTCGGGCGGTGTGGACGCGGCGTCCTCCGACTTCCCGGTGGCGGCGTACGCGGTGAAGACCTCCGGCGGCGGCAAGGACTTCCAGATCGTCGGCCAGCAGGTCGAGGCGGCCCCGTACGGCATCGCCGTGGCCAAGAAGGACGCCCAGCTGCGTGACGCGCTGCAGGCCGCGATGAACGCGGTCATCAAGAGCGGCGAGTACGCGAAGATCCTCCAGAAGTGGGGCGCCCAGGACGGCGCCGTCAAGGAGTCCGTGATCAACGGCGGCAAGTGACCCGCGGAAGCAGCAGAGGCAGAAGCGGCCACCGAGAGGCAACATCCGTGACTGACATCGAGAAGACGGCCGGGGAGGGCGCCGGGAAGAGCGCCGGGGAAGGCCCCGCTGCCCCGGCCGGCGGCCCGGAGGCCATCCGGGCCGTCCCGGTCCGGCACTACGGGCGGTACATATCCGCCCTCATCGCCATCGGCATCCTCGTGGCGATCATCTACGCCTTCAGCCAGGGCAGGATCAACTGGCATGCGGTGCCGGAGTACTTCTTCGACCACCGGATCACGACCGGTGTCTACAAGACCCTCATGCTGACGGTCCTGTCGATGCTGATCGGTATCGTCGGCGGCATCGTCCTCGCCGTGATGCGGCTGTCGAAGAACCCGGTGACCTCGTCCATCGCCTGGTTCTACATCTGGTTCTTCCGCGGCACCCCGGTCCTGGTCCAGCTGTTCCTGTGGTTCAACCTGGGCCTGGTCTTCGAGTACATCAACCTGATGCCGCTCTACAAGGACTACTGGTCGAACTTCATGACGCCGCTGCTGACGGCGCTGCTCGGCCTGGGCCTGAACGAGGCGGCGTACATGGCCGAGATCTGCCGGGCGGGCCTGCTCGCGGTGGACGAGGGCCAGACCGAGGCGGCCCACGCGCTGGGCATGAGCCACGGCAGGACCCTGCGCCGGGTGATCATCCCGCAGGCGATGCGGGTGATCGTGCCGCCGACCGGCAACGAGGTCATCAACATGCTGAAGACGACCTCGCTCGTGGCGGCCGTCCAGTACCCCGAGCTGTTCCGCTACGCCCAGGACATCGGCCAGAACTCCGGTGCCCCGGTGGAGATGTACTTCCTCGCCGCAGCCTGGTACCTGATCATGACCTCGGTGCTGAGCGTCGGCCAGTACTACATCGAGCGCCACTACGCCCGCGGCTCCAGCCGCCAGCTGCCGCCGACCCCGTGGCAGAGGGTAAGGGCGAACATGTTCTCCCTGGGCCGTCCGAAGGGAGCGGTGAGCGCATGACCGGCAAGCTGAGCAAGACGCAGGACACCCCGCCCCGGGGCGCGGTCCCCATGGTCAGGGCGCAGGGCGTGCACAAGTCCTTCGGCCATGTCGAGGTGCTCAAGGGCATCGACCTGGAGGTGAGGCCGGGCGAGGTGTTCTGCCTGATCGGCCCCTCCGGCTCCGGCAAGTCGACGTTCCTGCGGTGCATCAACCACCTGGAGAAGATCAACGCCGGCCGGCTGTACGTCGACGGCGAGCTGGTCGGCTACCGCCAGCAGGGCGACAAGCTGTACGAACTGCGCGACCGCGAGGTCGCCATGAAGCGCCGGGACATCGGCATGGTCTTCCAGCGCTTCAACCTGTTCCCGCACATGACGGCGCTGGAGAACGTCATGGAGGCGCCGGTGCAGGTCAAGGGCGTGAACAAGGCGCAGGCCCGGGAGCGGGCCATGCAGCTGCTGGAGCGCGTGGGTCTGGCCGACCGGGCCGGGCACTACCCCTCGCAGCTCTCCGGCGGCCAGCAGCAGCGGGTGGCGATCGCCCGGGCCCTGGCGATGGACCCGAAGCTGATGCTGTTCGACGAGCCGACCTCGGCCCTGGACCCGGAGCTCGTCGGTGACGTCCTGGACGTCATGCGGGACCTCGCCGAGTCCGGCATGACCATGGTAGTCGTCACCCACGAGATGGGCTTCGCCCGCGAGGTGGGCGACAGTCTGGTGTTCATGGACGAGGGCGTGGTGGTCGAATCGGGCCATCCGCGCGACGTCCTGACGAACCCTCAGCACGAGCGGACGCAGTCGTTCCTGTCGAAGGTTCTCTGACCGCGCCGGGAAGGGGCGGTACGGACTCCCGTACCGCCCCTCGCACATGCCCGCCTACTTGACGGCGAGCAGCAGCGTGTCCGACGGCGAGCACCACACCGGCCGGGCCTCGGTGAAGCCGCGCGCCAGCAGCGTGCGCGCGTGCCAGGCGGCCGAGGGCGTGTCCCCGTCGGCGTGCTCGCCGTAGATCTCGAAGCGGCGGGCGGTGGGCTCGGCGAGGACGGGGTCCTGCGCCGCGAGCTGCCACCATTCGGCCCAGTCCAGGGCACCGTCGCGTTTGGCCTGATCCATGCGGGCGTGCCGCTGGGCGCGCTCGGCCGCGTTGATCCGGGGCGTGCTGTCGTCGATCATGTGGTCCGCGTTCATGAAGACACCGCCGTCGCGGACCAGCTCCGCGACCTGACCGTAGAGGGCCGCGAGGGGTTCGCTGTGCAGCCAGTGCAGGGCCGTGGCGGTCAGGACGGCGTCGTAGGAGTCGTACGGCAGCTTCGCCGGCCAGTCGCGGTCCTTGAGGTCGGCGGTGACGAAGGAGACCCGCTCCTCGCCGTCGAAGGTGCCGCGGGCGATGGCGAGCAGGGCCGGGTCGAGGTCGACGCCGGTGCTGGTGGCCTCCGGGAAGCGCTGCAGCAGCCGGGCGGTGATGCTGCCGGTGCCGCAGGCGAGGTCGAGGACGCGCGGCGCCGTGCCGACCAGCGCCTCGACCATGTCGAGCATGATCCGGAACCGCTCCTCCCGGTCCGGCATGTACCACTCCTGCTGCCGGTCCCAGCTCTCCTGCCAGGCGGCCCAGTCGGTGCCCGTGCTCATCGTCATGATGTCTGTCCCCCTTGTCTGCGTAATACCCTGGAAGCACGACCGGCTGTTACCCGACCGCAGACACGACCATAAAGCGCCCCCGTAAGGACTACAAGTGGAACTGGCCTATTACTCGGATTACGCCGTCCGTCTCGTCAACAGCGAGGAACCGGCCCGGGGCAAGGACTCGCTGACCTCGGTCGAGGCCGTCCGCGACCTGTTCGGTGACATGTCGGCGGCCCGCCGCGCCACCGACGCCGACGTCACGCGCTTCCGCTCGGTGCGCGCCCGTCTGCGCGCCGTCTTCGAAGCGGCGGACGAGGGCGACGAGACGCTGGCCGTCGACCTCCTGAACTCACTCCTGCTGGAGTTCCCGGTGTCGCCGCAGATCTCGGGCCACGACCACCGGGACGAGGACGGCCGCCCGCTGTGGCACATGCACCTGGCCGACCACCCGTCGAACGCCACTGCGGGCTACGCGGCGATCGCCGCGATGGGCCTGGCCTTCCACCTCACCGAGTACGGCGTCGACCGCCTCGGCCTGTGCGAGGCGGCCCCCTGCCGCAACGCCTACCTCGACACCTCCACCAACCGCTCCCGGCGCTACTGCTCCGACCGCTGCGCGACCCGCGCGAACGTGGCCGCCTACCGGGCCCGCAAGCGCCTGGAGGCCGACCGGTCGGGCAGCAGCGGCCTCGCCGCCGAGAGCGCCCAGCGCACCAGCGCCAGCGGCGAGCGCTGACCGGCGGGCCGCGGCCGGTACCGGAAGCGCGCGCGCCCGAGGACGAGCTCGTCGGGTACGACGCCGTAGTCCGTGCTGTCCCCGCCCGCGTACGGGTTGTCCCCGAGCACCCACCAGCCGCCCTCGCGGCGCTCCACGGCCCGCTTGACGACGAGCAGGTCCTGCTGGAACGGATGCCGCAGGACCACGACGTCCCCCGCCCTGACCGACGCGCCGTACTGCACGAGCAGCAGGTCCCCGTGACGGAGCGTGGGCACCATGGACGGCCCGGTCACTTCCGCCACCCCGAACGGCGCCACGGTCCTCCCCCGCTCGGTCTCCTGCGACAGCTCCGGCATCCCCGGCACCTCCCCGGTCCGTTCCTCCACCAGTCTCAGTCTGACCCTGGACTTTTGTCCTAAGCCCTAGGGGGCACCCGAGAAATCGCCTTCCTCAGGGAGTAATGTCGCACCTGAGAAGACGATCACGAGGAAGGAATGCTCCATGCTTTCCCGCCTGTTTGCCCCCAAGGTCAAGGTCAGCGCCCACTGCGACCTGCCCTGCGGCGTGTACGACCCGGCCCAGGCCCGCATCGAGGCGGAGTCGGTGAAGGCCGTCCAGGAGAAGATGGCCGGCAACGACGACCCCCACTACCAGGCGCGTGCCACCGTCATCAAGGAGCAGCGCGCGGAGCTCGCCAAGCACCACGTCTCCGTGCTCTGGAGCGACTACTTCAAGGCCCCGCACTTCGAGAAGTACCCGGAGCTGCACCAGCTGGTCAACGACACCCTGAAGGCCCTCTCGGCCGCCAAGGCGTCCACCGACCCGGCGACGGGCCAGAAGGCGCTGGACTACATCGCCCAGATCGACAAGATCTTCTGGGAGACCAAGAAGGCCTGATCTTTTCCTACGCCTTCTGACCTGCGGTTTCTTTGATCGCAGCGCCTCCCTGTCCGCACCCGGTCCGCAGGCCGCCGAACACGGCGTCCATGACGGACCGGGTGCGGTCTTTTCGGCACGCCCGTGCGCGCGCTGGAGATGCAGGACGGGCGAGTCGTGGGCGTGCACCGCTCCCGCTGGACCCGTCAGCCGCGCTCGCCTCCGCCGAACCCCCCTTCCGGGAGACCGGCTTCGGTGCCGCCCTCCGTGAAGCCGCCCCCCTCGTGCCGGCCTTCCGGTCGGCGCCGCTGGGGCGGCGGCTCAACGGCGTGTTCGCGCTGACCCCGGACGAACTCCCGCTGGTCGGGCCGACCGGGGTGGAGGGCCTGTGGTGCGCCGAGGCCTGGGTCACGCACGCGGGCGGCGTCGGCCGCCAGCTCGCGAACATGCTTCTGAAGACCGGCGACCTACTCGTGGAGCCCGAGCGGCTCGATCGCCGACGGTTCGCCTCGTGGAGCGACCAGAAGGTCCGCGACACCGCACTCGGCCACCATCAGGGCGTCTGCGACGCACACTGACGCGCCTTCGGAGAACGGAGCGGCCCTACACCGCCAGCCACACCGCCTGGTCCGGGCCCAGCAAGCCGTCCTCGACGGGTTCGCCGGACAGCAGGATCTCGGTGTGGGCGGGCAGCGGGTAAGGCTCGGCGGAGAGGTTGACCACGCAGACGAAGCCGGGGTCGCGGCGGAAGGCGAGGACTCCCGCCGGGGCGTCCAGCCAGGTGAGGGTGCCGTCGCCGAGGGCGGGGTGCTCGCGGCGCCGGCGCAGGGCGGTGCGGTAGAGCTCCAGCATGGAGGTCGGGTCGCCGCTCTGCGCCTCGACGGTGCGCGCGGCCCAGTCCGCGGGCTGCGGCAGCCAGGGCGCGGCGGAGGCGTCCTCGGGACTGAAGCCGTACGGTGCCGTCCGCCCGGACCAGGGGATCGGCACCCGGCAGCCGTCGCGGCCGCGGTCGGTGTGGCCGGAGCGTTCCCAGACGGGGTCCTGGAGGACGGAGTCGGGGAGGTCCTCGACCTCGGGCAGGCCGAGTTCCTCGCCCTGGTAGACGTAGGCGCCGCCGGGCAGGGCGAGCATCAGCAGGGCGGCCGCACGGGCGCGCCGGGTGCCCAGTTCGAGGTCGAGGGGGCCTTCGGGTTCGTAGCGCTCGTTGGCCACCCAGCGCCGGGCCGCGCTGCGGCCGTAGCGGCTGACGTGGCGCATGACGTCGTGGTTGGAGAGCACCCAGGTGGCGGGCGCGCCGACCGCGCCGAGCATGGCGAGGGAGTCGTCGATGACCGCGCGCAGGTCCTTCGGGTCCCAACGGGACATCAGGAAGTCGAAGTTGAACGCGGTGTGCAGGCCGTCCGCGCGGACGTAGGCGGCCAGCCGCTCGGGGGTGTCCGCCCAGGCCTCGGCGACGAAGCACCGGTCGCCGGGGAACTCGTCGGCCACCTTGCGCCAGGCGCGGTAGATCTCGTGGACCTCGTCGCGGTCCCAGTGGGGGTGGTCGAGGTGCTGCCGGCGCCGGCCGACCCCGGCCGGACGCGGTGGCAGGTCGGGCAGTTCGGGGTGCTTGATCAGGCCGTGCGCCACGTCGATGCGGAAGCCGTCCACGCCCCGGGCGAACCAGAACCGCAGGACCGACTCGAACTCGGCCCGCACCTCGGGGTGTTGCCAGTTCAGGTCGGGCTGCTGGGGGGCGAAGAGGTGCAGGTACCACTCCCCGTCGGGCAGCCTGGTCCAGGCCGGGCCGCCGAAGGAGGAGACCCAGTCGTTGGGCGGCAGGGCGCCGTCGGGGCCGCGGCCGGGCCGGAAGACGTACCGTTCGCGCTCCGGGCTGCCCGGTCCGGCCGCGAGCGCCGCCTGGAACCAGGCGTGCCGGTCGGAGGTGTGGTTGGGCACCATGTCGGGGATGATGCGGATCCCGTGCCCGTGGGCCTCCTCTATGAGCTGCTCGGCCTCGGCCACGGTGCCGAACAGCGGGTCGATCGCGCGGTAGTCGGCCACGTCGTAACCGTGGTCCGCCATGGGCGACTTGTACCACGGGTTGATCCACAGGGCGTCGACGCCCAGCGACTTCAGGTACGGCAGGCGGGAGCGGATGCCGGCGATGTCGCCGATGCCGTCACCGTTGCCGTCGGCGAAGCTGCGGATGTAGACCTGGTAGATGACGGCGCTGCGCCACCAGGGTGCGGTACCGGGCATGCTGTTCCTTCTCGGTGGGAGGGTCTACTTCGCGGCACCGGCCGTCAGGCCGGCGACGATGCGGCGCTGGAAGAGCAGCACCATGACCACCAGCGGGATCGTGACGAGGACGCCCGCGGCCATCTGGCTGCCGAACGGGGTCTCGTACGTCGTGGCGCCGGTGAACTTGGAGATGGCGACCGGTGCGGTCTGCATGTCCGGCCGGTTGGTCATCGACAGGGCGATGAGGAACTCGTTCCACGCCGCGATGAACGTGATGATCGCGGTGGTGAAGATGCCGGGCGCGGCGAGCGGGATGATGACCTTGCGGAAGGCCTGGCCCCGGGTGCAGCCGTCGACCATGGCGGCGTGCTCCAGCTCGTCCGGCATCTGCCGGAAGAACGTGGTCAGGTTCCACACCGCCAGCGGCAGCGCGAAGGACATGCTCGGCACGATCATGGCCTGGTAGGTGTTGATCCAGCCGATGTCCGTGAACAGCTTCAGCAGCGGGACCACGATCGACACCACCGGGAACATCGAGGTGGCGATGACGAGGGTCAGTATCAGCCGCTTGAAACGGAACTCCAGCCTCGCCATCGCGTAGGCGGTGAACGTGGCCAGCAGCAGCGCCAGCACGGTGGTGATGCCGGCGACGACGAGGCTGTTGAGCAGCGCCCTCGTGAACCCCTGGGAGGCGCCGAACAGCGAACGGTAGTTCTCGAACGACACCGGGGACGGGACGAGCGAGGTGTCGAAGATGTCGGAGGTGCGGCGCAGGCTGGAGACCAGCATCCAGTAGAACGGCGCCAGGCAGTAGGCCACCACCGCGGCGACCCCCACGTACAGCAGCCGGCCGCGTCGTTTCGCGGTGGTCCCCCTGGACGTCATGGCTGTCATACCGTCACCTCCGCGCGGCGCGGGAACCAGAGCCCGGTCCTCTTGCGGCGGCCGCCTGCGGTGCCGCCGACCAGATCGGCGCCCAGCAGCCGTACGAAGGCGAGCGCGACCAGGAAGACGTAGAGGAAGAGCAGGACGGCGTAGGCGGAGGCCGGGCCGAAGCGGACGTTGGACGCCTCGTTCTGGGCCAGCATGGACAGCGTTTCCACGGAGTTCTTCTGCGCGCCGATCAGGATGTACGGCAGGTCGAACATCCGCAGTGCATCCATGCAGCGGAACAGCATCGCCACCAGCAGCGCCGGCTTCACCAGGGGCAGCGTGATGTGCCAGAACCGGCGCAGCGCGCTCGCGCCGTCGATGCGGGCCGCCTCGTAGACCTCGTTCGGGATCACCTGCAGCCCGGCCAGGACCAGCAGCCCGATGAACGGGGCGGTCTTCCACACCTCCGCGACGATGACCGCGACCTTGGCGTGGAAGCCCTCGGTGGTCCACAGGATCTGGTGGCCGATCAGGGCGTTGGCGATGCCGTCGCTGTTGAAGATCCACCGCCACAGCAGGGCGGAGATGGCCGTGGGCACCGCCCAGGGGACGAGGATGCCCGCCCGGACCAGGGCCCGGCCGCTGAACGCCCGGTGCATGATCAGGGCCATGGCCACGCCGATCACCGTCTCCAGCCCGACGGTGACGACGGTGAAGAAGGTGGTGTTCCAGAAGGCGTTCCAGAACCGGTCCCCGGCGGCGCCGAGGATGTCGGCGTAGTTCTTCAGCCCGACGAACGGCTCGGTGCTGCGGATGAAACCGGTCTTCGGGTCGAGGCCCTTCGGCCCGTACAACGACTCCCGCAGTGCCATGACCGTCGGGTAGAGCACGACGATCATCAGCACCAGGAGTGTCGGGGAGACCAGCAGGGCCGCCATCCGCCCCGAGCCGGCCGTGGCGCGGGACCGGGTGCGCAGGCCCCTCACCGGTGTACGGGACGGGCGGCGGGCCTCGGCTGCGGCGGTTCCGGTCGGGATCTCGACGTCGGTCATGGCCCCGCTCCTCACTGCGCCGTGGACTTCTGCAGCTCCCGCTGCAGGTCCTTCAGCGCCTGTGCGCTGCTCTTGGTGCCGGTCAGCGCGGCGTACGCCTCCTGCTGGACGGCCGAGGTCACATCGCCGTAGCTCACCACCCGCGGGCGCGGTACGGCGCGCAGGATCGACTGCTTGAGGACCGGGAGGTACGGGTACTGCCGGGCCAGTGACGTGTCGTCGTACAGGCCGGTGTACGGCGGGGCGAGGGAGGCCTTCTCCAGGAAGGTCCGCGCGGTGTCCTCGCCGCTGAAGAACTTCATGAAGTCCAGTGCCGTCGCCTTGTTCTTCGCGAAGGACGACAGGGCCAGGTTGTGGCCGCCCAGGCTGGAGGAGCCGGGACCGTTCAGACCGGGCAGCGGCGCGACGGCGTAACTGCCGGCCAGCTTGCTCTTGCCGGCGAGCGCGTACATGTACGGCCAGTTGCGCAGGAAGACCAGCTTGCCGGCCTGGAACGCCTGGCGGCCGTCCTCCTCCTGGTAGGTGATGGCCTCCTTGGGGATCGTCCCGTCCTTGAAGGAGCCGGCGAGGAAGTCCAGGCCCTTCTTCGCCGCGGGGGTGTCCACGTCGGGCTTGCCGTTGGCGTCGGTCACGACACCGCCCGCGGAGTTCACGGCCTCGGAGAAGTTCACCGTCAGGCCCTCGTACTTCTGGAACTGCCCGGCGTAGCAGGACACGCCCTTGGCCGCGGGCAGCTTCTTCACCTTGGCGCAGTCGGCCTTCATCTCGGCCCAGG
This sequence comes from Streptomyces barringtoniae, assembly GCF_020819595.1. GTDB lineage: Bacteria > Actinomycetota > Actinomycetes > Streptomycetales > Streptomycetaceae > Streptomyces > Streptomyces barringtoniae. The sequence goes on along the minus strand of NZ_JAJHNP010000017.1, from coordinate 168,247 downwards.
TGGCCGGGGGCCTGGTGACTCCGGCCTGCTTCAGCAGGTCGCTGCGGTAGTACAGCAGGCCGCCGTCCGAGCTGGCCGGGGCCGCGTACAGGCCGCCGCGGTACCTCGCCGTCTCCACCACCGGCTTCAGCATCTTCCCCAGGGGGAACTGCTGTTCGGGGAGCCTGTCGATCCACTGGTGCGCGGCGAACTCCGACGTCCACACGACGTCCAGGGAGAGCACCGTGTAGGCGTCGGACTTCGTCTCGGCGTTCTGGATCATCTGCTGGCGCTGCGCGTCCGCGTCCGTCGGCAGCTGGATGAAGGTGACCTTCTCCTTCGGGTGCAGCTTGTTCCAGCGGTCGAGGACCGGCTGTACGGCGCCGGTGGTGTCCTTTCCGGCCACGTAGGTGATGGGACCGCGGCCGGTGAACGACGTGGTCCCGGACTGCCCGGCGGAACCGCCGTCGTCGGACGAGCCGCAGGCGGCGAGGAGGAGTCCGGCGGCGGCGAGCGCGGCCGAGCACCGAAGGGCTCTGGCTGTTCTGGTCTTCACTGTCTGTCTCTCCTGGTCGTGCGGAACCGAAGGCGACTCTGTTGTGAGACTGCGTTGTCACAGCAACATCTTGATCAAACACGCAGGTCAAAGCGGCTGCAGCGAGCGTCCGGGGAGCGACTTTGACCCGGCCGAGACAACGCTTGCACGCTAGGAGCGGGGTAAGCGGAAGTCAATGCGTTACTTCTGGGTAATGAGAGGACGGCGGGGCATCAGAGCCGTGAAAGCGCTGTCACGGCAGGGCTCTACGCGGGGGTCTCCTGTGCTACCGTCCGGCACATGCCACCAGCTCAGCGACACCCCACGATGGCTGACGTCGCCGAACGGGCCGGGGTATCCGCCTCCACCGTCTCGCGGACCCTGCGCGGCCTGAGCACCGTCTCGCCGGAGGTGCGCACCCGCGTCGAACAGGCCGCCCGCGAACTGAACTTCGCCGTCTCGCGTCAGGCCGCAAGCCTTGTCACGGGGAAGACGGGCACCGTGGCCGTGCTCGTCCCCACGCTCAACGCCTGGTTCATGGGCGCGGCTCTCTCCAGCCTGAGCCCGCTGCTGCGGGCGGCGGGCATGGAGCTGACCGTCTATGTGATCCCCGATCTCGCCGAGCGCACCTCGTTCTTCGACCGGCTGCCCGCCCGCCGGAACGCCGACGCGCTGCTCGTCTTCTCCTTCGACCTCACCGAGGAGGAGACCGGACGGCTGGACAACCTCGGCATGCCGGTCATCTACGTCAGCCAGCACGTCGACGGCCGCCCCAGCGTGTACGTCGACGACGTGGCCGGCGCCCTGCACGGCACCCGGCACCTGCTCAACCTCGGCCACCGCCGGATCGCCTTCATCAAGACGGTGGGCGCGAGCGGCTTCTCCTTCAGCTCCAACGAACGGCTGCTCGGCTACCAGCAGGCGCTCACCGAAGCGGGCATCCCGCTCGACGACGACCTGGTGGCCGCCCTGCCGGTCGGCGACAAACGCGCCACCACCGAAGCGCTCGGCAGGCTGCTGAGCCTCCGCGAGCCGCCCACCGCCGTCTTCGCCGAACAGGACGAGGTCGCCGTCGCCGTCATCCGGACGCTGCGCCGGACCCGGATCGAGGTACCCGAGCAGATGTCCGTCCTGGGCTTCGACGACCAGCCGGTGGCCGACTGGTTCGACCTTTCCACCATCGCCCAGTCACCCTCGGACATCGGACGCGAGGCCGGCCGGCTGGCCCTGAAGCTGATCAACGACTCCGAGTCGGACCACAAGCAGCACATCGTGCTGCCCACCCATCTGATCCCGCGGGCCACCACCGCACCCCTTCTCCAAAGGGAGCGGGAGACCGACGGCGGGTCTTCCGGCGCCTGAGGCCGCGCGGGCCGTAGAGGCGCGAGGCTGCGGACACCGCGGTGAAAGGGCCCGGCCGGTTTCCCCTCGACCGGGCCCCTGCCGTTGCTTGCGTGGCTGTTGCTTGCGTGTCCGTCAGTGGAACTGCGGCACGATCAGATAGATCCCGTACGCCACCACCGCCGCGCAGGCGAGGAAGCACAGGGCGGCCTGGAGCCGGCCCAGGGTCGCGGCGGCGGAGCGGCCGGCTCCGGCGCCGTCGGCTTCGGCGCGGGACAGGCCCAGGACGCCGAAGGTGAAGACGACGACCACGGCGACCGTGACGCCGAGGCTGACCGCGGCGACGTTGCCGAGGGCGGACCAGTCGACATGCATGGGGGCTCCCGGAGGTTCAGGCGGCCGTGCCGACGTTCGTCGGGGCCGGGGTGCGGAGGGTGACCTCGTGGTGGTCGTTGACGTTGTCGGCGCGCACCGGATTGCGGCGGGACGCGGCGACGATGACGACGGCGAGGGCCAGGGCGACCAGGGCGATGACCGCCGTACCGAGATTGCCGCCGTGCTTGACCACGCTCGCCGAGAGGCCGCCGACCAGCGCGGCGGCGGGCAGGGTGATCAGCCAGGCCAGCACCATACGACCGGCCACGCCCCAGCGGACCTCGGCGAGCCGGCGGCCGAGACCGGCGCCGAGGATGCTGCCGGAGGCCACCTGCGTGGTGGACAGCGCGAAACCGAGGTGGGCGGAGGTGAGGATCACGGCCGTGGAGGCCGTCTCGGCGGCGAAGCCCTGAGGCGACTGGATCTCCGCCAGGCCCTTGCCCATGGTGCGGATGATCCGCCAGCCGCCCAGATAGGTGCCGAGGCCGATGGCCAGGCCGGCCGCGCCGATCACCCACACCGGCGGGCCGGCGTCGTGGCCGAGCGCGCCCGCCGAGATCAGGGTCAGCGTGATGACGCCCATGGTCTTCTGCGCGTCGTTGGTGCCGTGCGCGAGGGAGACCAGGGAGGCGGAGGCGATCTGGCCAAGGCGGAATCCCCGGGTCACCGAGTCCTGCCGGGCGCGGGCGGAGAGCTTGTAGGCGAGGTAGGTGGCGAACAGGGCGGCCAGTCCGGCCACCACCGGGGAGGCCACGGCCGGGATCAGCACCTTGTCGACGACCTTGTCGAAGTGCACGCCGTGGGAGCCCGCACCGACCCAGACCGCGCCGATCAGCCCGCCGAAGAGCGCGTGGGAGGAACTGGAGGGCAGTCCGGCCAGCCAGGTCACCAGGTTCCACAGGATCGCACCGACCAGCCCCGCGAAGATCATCGCTGGGCTGACCAGGGTGTCGTCCACGATCCCGCCGGAGATCGTCCTGGCCACCTCGGTGGACAGAAAGGCCCCGACGATGTTGAGGATTCCGCTGACCAGAACCGCGACGCGCGGCTTGAGCGCGCCGGTGGCGATGGAGGTCGCCATCGCGTTCGCGGTGTCGTGGAACCCGTTCGTGAAGTCGAACGCCAGTGCCGTGACGATGACGACCGCCACGAGGAACGTGATGTGGTCCATTCCCCAAGGCAAGCAAGGGCGGGCCAATGCGCGGAGAACTGAAGGCGAACGGCGTCTCGAATATGGGGGAGCCTGTTGTGCAGTCCTGTGCGAAACCGTTGCATCTCCCGGTGTCAGTGCCCTGTGCCAAGCTGTGGACGTGACCCTGGAGGACCTCAGACGGCTGCGGCGCGTACGGGACCGCATGGACCGTGAGTACGCCGAGCCGCTCGACATGACCGAGCTGGCCAGGGGCGCACACATGTCGCCGGGGCACTTCCAGCGCAGCTTCCGCAAGGCCTTCGGCGAGACGCCGTACAGCTATCTCATGACCCGCAGGATCGAGCGGGCCAAGGCGCTGCTGCGCCGGGGCGACCTCACCGTGACCGAGGTGTGCCTCGCCGTGGGCTGTACCTCGCTCGGCTCCTTCAGCTCCCGCTTCACCGAGCTGGTCGGAGAGACGCCGAGCGCATACCGGTCCCGCGACCACGAGGAGAGCGCGGTGATCCCGTCCTGCGTGGCCCGCACGTTCACCCGCCCTCGCCGCAGACCGTACTGAGCCGCCCGCGCTGTCCTCCACCGGCCGCTCCTGCGAGACCGGCCACTCCTTCCACACCACCGGCCTCACGACCCGACCCGCACCACCGCCGCTCAGCACCGCCCGCACCAGCGCCCTCAGTGCCTCCGCTCCGCCCCACATCGCCGCCCACTCCGAGCCGCACGTACGGCTGGTGTCAGCCTCTGCGGCTCTCCCGTGGTCTTCTCGGCTTTCACCTCCCAGCTCCCCTCCGCTCCGGTACGCCCACCGGCCCACCGCGCACCACCCCTCTCAACCTCTTCGCGCCCCCACGCCACGGCCGTCACCCACCACCCGCACGGCTGACCTCAGCCTCCCCACGCCCCCGCGGTCACGACCCTCACCGCCACCTACGCCCCGCCACCCCACCGACGCGCCCCGGGCCACCACCCTCAACCCCTTCGCACCGCCCGCGCCGTCGTCTTCGGCGCCGTACCGCCGCCCTCACCGACCCTTTCGCACCCACAACTCCCACCGGCCGCCCGTCCCGTCGGCCTTGCCCCCTCCCCCGGTGCCCGGCGGCCTTGTCGGCTCGCGCGCGGCTGCGGCCGGATGGGCCTAGCGTGAGCCCATGGACGTGAAACTCAAGCAGTGCTTCATCGCGGTGGACGACCATGACAAGGCGCTCGCCTTCTACCGTGACGTGCTCGGCCTGGAGGTCCGCAACGACGTGGGCTTCGAGGGCATGCGCTGGGTGACGCTGGGCTCGCCGCTGCAGCCGGACGTCGAGATCGTGCTGGAGCCGCCCGGCGCGAACCCCGACGCCTCCCCCGCCGACCGGCAGGCGCTCGCCGAGCTGCTCGCCAAGGGCATGCTCAGGGGTGTCATCTTCACGACCGAGGACTGCGACGCCCTGTACGAGCGGGTGCGTAAGTCCGGCGCCGATGTGCTGCAGGAGCCCACGGACCAGCCGTACGGGGTGCGCGACTGCGCCTTCCGGGACCCGGCGGGCAACCAGCTGCGCTTCCTCCAGCGGCCCCCGGGGTGAACGGCCTGCCGCCCCACCCGCGTGAATCTCCCGGTCCCGACGGGGAGTTCACGCCTACACTCCCCACGTGATCATTCGCTGGACGTACGCCTTCGCCGACCGGCCCGCCGCCCGGCTGCCGGAGGCGCGCGCCTTCTGGACGGCCGTCACCGGCACCCGGGCGTCCCGGCCCCGTGGTGAGCGGGGCGAGTTCACGACCCTGCTGCCCGAGGGCGCGACCGGTACGGACCCGTGCGTGAAGCTCCAGGGCGTCACCGAGGGCTGCGGCGGCGCCCACCTCGACCTCTGTGCCGAGGACGTACGGGAGCTGACCTCGGCGGCCCTGGAACTCGGTGCGGAGCCGGTGGCGGACCACGGCGACTGGGCCGTCCTGCGGTCCCCGTCGGGCCAGTTGTTCTGTGCCGTGCCCTGGCACGGGGAGACGGTACGGCCGCCGGTGGTGGCCGGCAGCCGGCTCGACCAGGTGTGCCTCGACATCCCGTCGTCGGCGTACGCCGCCGAGTCCGCGTTCTGGGCCGGGCTCACCGGCTGGCAGCGGCTCACGGGATCGCGGCCGGAGTTCGAGGTGCTGAGGCCGCCGGCGGGGCTGCCCGTCCGGATCCTGCTCCAGCGACTCGACGACGAACGCCCTGCCTCCGCCCATCTCGACCTCGCCTGCGCGGACATCGCCGACGTCCGCGCCCGGCACGAGAAGCACGGCGCCGCCTTGGTGAGCGAGGGTCCGCACTGGACCGTGATGCGCGATCCGGCGGGCGGCGTCTACTGCCTGACCGGCCGCGCCCCGGAGACGGGCGGTCTGCCGGGCGGCGGTCGGCGGGCCGTCGTCGCGTAGAGGCGCACCACCCCGGTGTGCCGGCCACGGCCAAGGCCACGGCGAGCGCCCAGAACGTCACCGGCCATCGCCACCACCGCGGCGGCGAGGTGTTCCCCCTGCCCGGTCACCCCCAGGGCTCGACGTCCACCACGGCGTCGGCCGGCACCGGCCCGTACACGTGCGGGAACTCCTCCCCGCCGGGCTCCATGGCCTCGTACTTCACCGGCGCGCCGACCAGGGCAGGGTCCACGACCAGCACGACCAGCTCGTCCGGGCCGTCGTAGTCGCCGTAGAGGAACTCGGCGATGCGCGGGAGCTGTTCGCGGGTGGAGAAGTGGATGAAGCCCTCCTCCTGGAGGCTTCGGCCACGGGTCGACACCTCATAGGTGCCGCGCTCGCGCGCCGCCTCCCACAGGGAGCGCTCGGTGATGTGGACGATGTTCGGAAGTTTCGGCATGCGGCCACGCTACGGTCCCGGCCCGGCCGCGCGCGCCGCCTTGTCCGGCACCGGCGCCTTCTTCGGCGCCGATGTCCTGTCCGGCACCGATGTCGTCCGTCCGGCGGCGGTGTCGCCGGCGCCGTCCATGAGGGGCCGGATCACCACGGGGTAGTCGATCAGGCCCTCGGGGCCGGGACAGCGGGTCACGCGTTCGGCTATCTCGGTGACCCGGTCCAGGCTCGCGCAGTCCACCACCCAGTAACCGGCCATCAGCGCCTCGGTCTCGCCGTACGGGTCGTCGGTGATCACGGTCTCGCCGTCCTTGCCGCGCGCGACCAGCCGGGTGCGGGCGGGTTCGGCCAGGCCTTGGGCCTCCACGAGTTCGCCGGACTGGGCGAGGCCGTCGCTGATGGCGCCCATGTACAGGTACATGGCCTTGAGCTGCACCTCGGTCCAGGCCGGGGCGTGCCGGGTGGGCTTGCCGGCCATCGCGTCGTACTCCGCCTGCGTACCCTGCACCATCACCAGGTACCTCATTGGTCCGCTCCCTCGGCTCAAGACCTCCTCGGCAGGGCTCAGGATTTCTCGGCCTCGGACTCACCGGGGCGCGGCTGCTCGGTCCCCTCGGCCGGAGCCGCCGGCTCGGCAGGCTCCCCGTAGGCCGGGCAGTCGGGGTTGCGGCAGGGGCCGGGGCCCCACACCGGCACCCAGGCGCCCAGCGTCTTGCGCCGTCCGACGACCGTCTCGACGGGCTGTCCGCAGACGGGACAGACGTGGTCCTCGCTGGCCATGTCCTCAGGGTAGGGCGGGCGGGGGGCCGGCGCTTCCTGCGGTACGGATCGTGACGGCGACCACCCGCCGCCTCGTGCGCCTGCGCGAGCTCGAAGAAACAGCAGACCCCGCGCACCATGGGCATGCGCAGGGGCCGCCAAGCCGGAACCCCGGAACCGTACGGGGTCAGGAACCGCACGCCCCGGGGCCCCGGGTTCCTCTCGGCTGCCGAAGCCGACAGCCCTCAGCTCCTGCGCCGCGTCACGAACTCGGCCAGCGCCAACAGACCACCCGCCGCCTCGGGGACGGGAACGGCGCGGGACAGCTCCTGCACGGCGCGGGCCATCCGGTCGGCCGCCTCGGCCTGCGCCCAGTCCCGGCCGCCGGCCCGCTCCACGGCCACTGCCGTACGCGCGATGCCCTCCTCGTCACCGGAGACGTACGGCTTCCCGTACAGCTCGGCGAGTTCGGCCGCGGCCTCGGTTCCGGAGGACAGGGCCGCCACCACGGGCAGCGACTTCTTGCGGGCGGCGAGATCGGCACCGGCCGGCTTCCCGGTGCGCCGTGGGTCACCCCATATCCCGATGACGTCGTCGATCAGCTGGAAGGCGAGCCCGGCCTGGCGGCCGAAGCCGTCAAGCGCCGCCACCTCCTCCTGGCCGGCGCCCGCGTAGAGCGCCCCCAGGGCGCAGGCGCAGCCCAGCAGCGCACCGGTCTTCGCCTCGGCCATGGCGAGCACCTCGTCGAGGGTGACCTCGTCCGGGGCGCGGCGCTCCATGTCCGTGTCGGTGTGCTGGCCGGCGCACAGCTCCACGACACAGTCCGCGAGCCGGACCGCGGCCGGACCGGCGGCCGGGTGCGGATCCTCGGCGAGCAGCCGCAGGGCCAGCGCCTGGAGGGCGTCACCTGCGAGGATCGCGTCGGCGTCGCCGAACACGGTCCAGGCCGTGGGCCGGTGCCGGCGGGAGGTGTCCCGGTCCATCACGTCGTCGTGCAACAGCGTGAAGTTGTGGACCAGTTCGACCGCGACCGCCGCCCGGACCGCCGCCGTACGGGCCGCCGTTCCGCCGAGGGCCGCGGCCGCCGCCAGGACGAGCGCGGGCCGTATCGCCTTGCCCGCGTGGCCGGTTGCCGGGGTGCCGTCCGCGTGCTGCCAGCCGAAGTGGTGGAGCGCGACCCGGCGCATGGGGGCGGGCAGCGACTCCAGGGCCGCCCGCAGCTGCGGGTCGACGACGGCCCGGGTGCGCTCCAGCAGCGCCGCCGCCTCATGCTGGTCGAGCTGCCCCTCGGGATGTTCCCCGGGAGGTCCTTCGCGAAGTTCCCCGGCATGTTCTTCGGGCTGCCCCTCGGCATGCCCGTCGAGCGGACCGGCACCGCTGTCGCCGGTCCTCCCCCGCCGTTCCCCTGCCGTGCCGGGGTGCGGCACGGCGGGGGAACGCTGTTCGGTCTCCGTCATGAACTCGGCCATGTCTCCCCCTCGCCAGGTCCGCGGACACCGGCGTCGCCGGCCCGGCCGGACGCATATTCCGAGGGTCTACCCTCCCCGGAGGGCGGGGACACGGCCGCGAAGTGCGGAAACGTCACCTCCACCGGCCGATCTCGACGTTCTCCAGCACGCCGAGCGCGTCGGGCACCAGGACGGCGGCCGAGTAGTAGGCCGTCACCAGGTACTTGATGATGGCCTGTTCGTTGATGCCCATGAACCGCACGGACAGGCTCGGCTCGATCTCGTCCGGGATGCCCGACTGCCGCAGGCCGATGACACCCTGGTCCTGCTCACCCGTGCGCATCGCGATGATCGACGTCGTGCGCTCCGGGGTGACCGGGATCTTGGCGCACGGGTAGATCGGCACTCCGCGCCAGGTCGGGATGCGGTTGCCGCCGATCTCGACGGTCTCCGGGACCAGTCCGCGCTTGTTCAGCTCGCGCCCGAACGCGGCGATCGCGCGCGGATGGGCCAGGAACAGCTTGGTGCTGCGCCGGCGGCTGAGCAGCTCGTCCATGTCGTCCGGTCCGGGCACGCCGTCGTGCGGCTGGATCCGCTGGTCGTACTCGCAGTTGTTGAGCAGACCGAAGTCGCGGTTGTTGATCAGCTCGTGCTCCTGGCGCTCCTTGAGCGCCTCGACCGTGAGCCGCAGTTGCTGCTCGGTCTGGTTCATCGGCTGGTTGTAGAGGTCGGCCACGCGCGTGTGGATGCGCAGCACGGTCTGGGCGATGCTCAGCTCGTACTCACGGGGCCGCGCCTCGTAGTCCACGAAGGTGTGCGGGATGTCGGGCTCGCCGGAGTGACCGGCCGCCAGCTCGACCTCCTTCTCGCCGTACTTGTTGGTCCGCTGCTCCGGCAGCGAGCGCAGCTGCTCGAGGTGGTCGCGCAGGCTGTCCGAGCGCTCGGCGACCTGCTGGAAGTCCTGGCGGCTGAGGATCAGCACGGTGGTCGCGGTGTCGGCGCGGACGGTGTACTCCCAGATGGCGTCCGGGTCCAGCAGCGCCTGGTCGCCGAAGTAGGCGCCGTCGGCGAGCACGCCGAGGACGGCGTCGTCGCCGTAGGGGCCGGAGCCGATCTTCTCGACCCTGCCGTGCGCCAGCAGGTAGACCTCGCCCGTCTGGTTGCCGAAGTCGGCGATCACCTCGCCCCGTGCGAAGTCGCGCTGGCGGCAGCGCCGGGCGAGCTCCGTCAGCACCTCCTCGTCCTCGTACGAGCGCAGGGCCGGCAGCTCGCCGAGTTCGGCCGGGATGACCTCGACCTGGTCCCCGGTCTTCACGAAGGTGATGCGGCCGTCGCCGACGGAGTACGTCAGCCGCCTGTTCACGCGGTATGTACCGCCCTGTACGTCGACCCACGGGAGTGTGCGCAGCAGCCAGCGGGAGCTGATCTCCTGCATCTGAGGTACGGACTTGGTGGTGGTGGCCAGGTTCCGCGCGGCCGCGGTCCCGAGGGACTGCTGCGGCTTGCCCTGTTCCGTGCGGACCTCTTCGCCTACCGACATAGAGAATTGCCTCCCAGGTATGCCCGGCACCGAATCGCAGGGGGCACCGGTCTCGGCACCGAGCCTTCCATCACGGTGCGTGGTCGCACCATTACCCGAAAGAGCGGGAATGGATCATCGGATTACTGGGCACGAAGAGGGATCTCGACGAGTGGCGACAATGAATGAGTGACCAGCCGGACCGCCCTCACCCCCCGACTCCCCTCCCCCCTCCAAGAGGTCGGGGACGAGCGGTTCGACAGGCACGGACTCCGGCTCCTCCTCAAGCGCGACGACCTGATCCACCCCGACCTCGTCGGCAACAAGTGGCGCAAGCTGGTGCCGAACATCGAGGCGGCGGCGGGGCGGCCGCTGGTGACCTTCGGCGGGGCCTACTCCAACCACCTGCGGGCCACCGCCGCCGCGGGCCGCATCCTCGGGCTGGCGACCACCGGTGTGGTCCGCGGCGACGAGCTGGCCGACCGCCCGCTCAACCCCTCCCTGGCCCGGTGCGCGGCGGACGGCATGCGGCTGCACTTCGTCGACAGATCGACGTACCGGCAGAAGAGCGAGCCGGAGACGCTGGGCGCCGTCCTGCGCGCGGCCGGCGCCGAGGAGGCGTACGTCGTGCCCGAGGGCGGCAGCAACAGCGCGGCCGTACGTGGCTGCCGGGCCCTCGGCGAGGAGCTGCGCGGGCACGCCGACGTCGTCGCGGTCGCCTGCGGCACCGGCGGCACGCTCGCCGGGCTGGCCGCTGGTCTGGCCCCGGGGCAGCGGGCGCTCGGCGTGCCGGTCCTCAGGGGCGGCTTCCTGGAAGACGGCATACAGGCACTGCAGGAACGTGCCTTCGGCGGCCGTACCGGCTCCTGGTCCCTCGACGAGCGTTTCCACTTCGGCGGTTACGCCCGTACGACACCGGAACTGCACGCGTTCGCCGAGGACTTCGAGGACCGCCACGGGCTGCCCGTCGAACGTCTCTATGTCGCCAAGTTGCTGTACGGACTTGTCGCCCTCGCGGCAGAGGGCGCCTTCACGCGCGGCACGGCGATCGCGGCCGTCGTCACCGGGCGGCCCTTCCCGTAGGGCTAGCTCGCCTCCCGGTAGGCCGCCGCCTCCTCCAGGTCCAGGCGTCTGAGCAGCGCGCGCAGCATCTCGTCGTCGATGTAGCGGTGGTCGCGGAGCCTGACGAAGACCTCGCGTTCGGCGCTGATCATCTCGCGGGAGAGACGCCGGTAGGTGTCGTCCACCGATTCGCCGGTGACGGGGTTGGTCTGGCCGAGGCGTTCCCACACGGCGTTGCGGCGGCGTTCCAGGACCGTGCGCAGGCGGTCGGCGAGCGGTGGCGGCAGGGCGTTGCGGTCGTCGGCGAGGAGGTCGTCGAGGCGGCTCTCGGCGGCGCGGGAGGCCTGTGCCTGGGCGTTGGCCTCGGCGAGGGTCTCGGCCTGCGGGTCGCGGCCGGGGAACCTCATCAGGCGGATCAGCGGCGCGAGGGTCAGGCCCTGCACCACGAGGGTGCCGATGACCGTGCTGAAGGTCAGGAAGAGGATCAGGTTCCGCTGCGGGAAGGGGGTGCCGCCGTGCACCGTGAGCGGGATCGAGAAGGCGATGGCCAGGGAGACCACACCGCGCATGGCGGCCCACGACGTGACGATCGGCGCCCGCCAGGTCGGGTTGTCCTCGCGTTCGCGGATGCGCCGGAAGAGCAGGCGGGGCACGAAGGCGGCCGGGTACACCCAGACGAAGCGGGCCGCGACGACCACGAGGAAGACCGCGATCGCGTACCAGGCCGCGTCGGCCCCGTGGTACGCGGCCAGCCCCTTGAGGACGGTGGGCAGCTGCAGGCCGATCAGCGCGAAGACCGCCGATTCCAGCACGAAGGCGACCATCCGCCAGACCGCGTCCTCCTGGAGCCGGGTGGCGAAGTCGACCTCCCACGCGTGGTGCCCGAGATAGACCGCGACCACGACGACCGCGAGGACGCCGGAGCCGTGGAACTGCTCGGCGACGCCGTAGGCGACGAACGGGATCAGCAGGGAGAGGGTGTTCTGGAGAAGGGCCTCCTTCAGGTGCGTGCGCAGCCAGTGGATCGGCACCATGAGCACCAGTCCGACGACGACCCCGCCGATGGCGGCCCGCAGGAACTCCCCGAACCCGCCCGCCCAGGTCGCGCCCGCGCCGACGGCCGCGCCGAGGGCCACCTTGTAGGCGGTGATCGCGGTGGCGTCGTTGAGCAGGGACTCGCCCTGGAGGATGGTGGTGATCCTGGAGGGCAGGCCGACCCGGCGCGCGATCGCCGCGGCCGCGACCGCGTCCGTCGGCGCGACCACCGCGCCCAGCACCAGCGCGGCGGGCAGCGGCAGCCCCGGTACGACGAGATAGGCGGCCCAGCCGACGGCGAAGGTCGCGAAGAGCACGTATCCGATCGACAGCAGCCCCACGGGCCGCATCTGGGCGCGCAGATCGAGGTACGAGCTCTCGGTGCCCTCCTTGTACAGCAGCGGGGGCAGCACCAGGGGCAGGACGATCTCCGGGTCCAGGGTGTAGTGCGGGATGCCCGGGACGTACGAGACCGCGAGGCCCACGGCGACCAGCAGCAGCGGCGCCGGCACCGGAGTGCGCCGCGCGGCCCCCGCGATCGCCGCGCTGCCCGCCACCAGCAACAGCAGCGGCATCACATCCATGATCCTCGCCCACCCTCGTTTTCCGCGCGGCCACCCGCACGACCGTCGTAATCTGGCAATCATGAAACAGTGCACGCACGCCGACGCGCTGCCGCTCCCGGAACCGGAGCCCCTCGGTCCGACCTGCCCCGAGTGCCTGCGCGACGGCACGCACCCGGTGCAGCTGCGGCTGTGCCTCACCTGCGGCCATGTCGGCTGCTGCGACTCCTCGCCCGGCAGGCACGCGACGCAGCACCACGAGATGTCCGGTCACCCGGTGATGCGGACCTTCGAGCCCGGCGAGGACTGGCGGTGGTGCTTCGTGGACCACGTACTCGTCTGACCCCGTTCCGGCCCTGCTCCGACCCTGTTCCGACCTTCTACCGAGCGACTTTCCGGGTGATCGCATTCCCGCCCGAGCGCGTTCTCGTGTGACACTGCATGCGGCGGTGACCGCACGACGGTTCGAGCGTCGGGCGTCTGGGTACGTCAACCCGGCGCGCGCTCTTCCCATTTGGGCCCGCAAACCCTCTAGACACGGAGCGTATGCACAGCTTTACTGTGAGTGACGCCAGGGGGGTTGGGGTCCCGGGACAGGAACGTTCGGAGCGCGATAGCGTCACCGCGGAACCGCGTCCGCGTTACCCCGGGGGGCGACCCTCGGCCCCGTAAAGCTTGTACCACCATGGAGGTGAGGGTGTCCCAGATCGCAGGCGAGCCCGCGGCGAACCAGGACTTCGTGGAAGTCCGGCTGCCGGCCGCGGGTGCCTACCTGTCGGTGCTGCGGACGGCCACGGCCGGACTCGCGGCCCGCTTGGACTTCACCCTGGACGAGATCGAGGACCTGCGCATCGCCGTGGACGAGGCCTGCGCGATCCTGCTCCAGCAGGCCGTGCCCGGCTCGGTGCTCAGCTGTGTCTTCCGACTCGTCGACGACTCGCTGGAGGTCACGGTCTCCGCGCCGACCACGGACGGCCACGCCCCCTCGCGGGACACCTTCGCCTGGACCGTGCTCTCGGCCCTCGCGGGCAAGGTCTCGTCCGCCGTGGACGAGGACAAGACCGTGTCGATCAGCCTCTACAAACAGCGCGGCGCGGGCCCCGGCCCGGCGTGAGGAACGGGGACGGTCCGGTGCGGGACGAAGAGCGCGGCACACGGGAGCTGCCGGCCGGGGACGGGGGTGCCCCCTGGCCGAGCACGGGCGACCTCTCCGGGGAGGCTCCCCAGGACGGTTCCCGGCGCATGGCGGACGGCATCGACGGCATCCCCGAGCAGGCCAGACCGCACCCGCAGGACGACTCCGCGCGGGCCGGTGGCGAGGCGCCTGCGCAGGGCGCGCCCACGGCGGGGCGCCGTGCGGGGGCCAGGGCTCGGGGAAGGGCTACGGGCGGGACGATGAGCGAGCACGAGCGGTACGCCGAGGACGACGCGCCGGGCGCGCAGCCCGTGCAGGCTGTACAGGCCGTGCAGCCCGTACAGCACGACCCGGCTGACCGCAGCGGGGCACGGGCGATGTTCGTGGAGCTGCGCACGCTGAAGGAGGGCAGCCCGGAGTACGCGGAGCTGCGCAATCGGCTGGTCCGTATGCATCTGCCGCTCGTGGAGCACCTGGCGCGCCGGTTCCGCAACCGCGGCGAGCCGCTGGACGATCTCACCCAGGTGGCCACGATCGGGCTGATCAAGTCCGTCGACCGGTTCGACCCGGAGCGCGGCGTGGAGTTCTCCACGTACGCCACGCCGACCGTGGTCGGCGAGATCAAGCGGCACTTCCGTGACAAGGGCTGGGCGGTCCGCGTGCCGCGCCGGCTGCAGGAGCTGCGGCTCGCGCTGACCACGGCGACGGCCGAGCTGTCCCAGCTGCACGGCCGCTCCCCGACGGTCCACGAGCTGGCCGAGAAGCTCGCGATCTCCGAGGAGGAGGTCCTGGAGGGCCTGGAGTCCGCCAACGCGTACTCCACGCTGTCCCTGGACGTCCCCGACACCGACGACGAGTCCCCGGCGGTCGCCGACACCCTCGGCGCGGAGGACGAGGCGCTGGAAGGCGTGGAGTACCGGGAGTCCCTCAAGCCGCTGCTGGAGGATCTGCCCCCGCGGGAGAAGCGGATCCTGCTACTGCGCTTCTTCGGCAACATGACCCAGTCGCAGATCGCCCAGGAGGTCGGCATCTCCCAGATGCACGTCTCCCGGCTGCTGGCCCGCACGCTGGCCCAGCTGCGGGAGAAGCTCCTCGTGGAGGAGTGAGCGCCTTACTCGGCGCGGCCCGGTCCCTTGATGCCGAGGGCCCGGGTCGTCTCGCCGTTGACGAGGAGGATCAGCGCCGCCACGGCCACCACCGCAAGGGCGATGCCGGCCGGGATGGCCATGCTGTCGGCCTTGAGCAGGTTGTAGGCGATCGGCAGCGCCATGATCTGGGTGATCACCGCGGGGCCGCGGCTCCAGCTGCGCCGCAGCAGCAGTCCGCGCGCGGCGAGCAGCGGCAGCAGCGCGAGCACGGCGAGGGTGACACCGAGGGTCACGGCCTGCTGCCGGTCGTCCGGGGAGCCGGTGAGCCCGAGGACGAGCACCCACAGCCCGCCGGCCCCGAGGGCGACGCCCTCCAGCCCGGCCAGCACGGCGGCGTAGGTCAGCCGGCGGGGACGGCCCGCTGCGCCGGCTTCGGCGGTGTCGGCGTGGTCGGGGGCGGGGTTCTGCTCACTGCTCACACCAGAAGAGTAGCCGTCGGCCCGGTGCGGGCAGGGGCCGGTGCGCTTCCCCCCGCCGGCCGGGTTCCGACGGCCGGCAGGGTTCCGAGTGTCCAGGTTCACGCCCCCACCTCTTACCCGATCCCTACCTCGATATGGGCCCGGTACCCCCCAGTAGGTACGCTGCAGTCCATGCGTGCACTTCTCGTGGTCAATCCGGCGGCAACCACCACAAGCGCACGCAGGCGTGACGTGCTGATCCACGCGCTGGCGAGCGAGATGAAGCTGGAGGCGGTCACCACCGAGTACCGCGGGCACGCGCGCGACCTCGGCCGGCAGGCGGCGGACAGTGACGACATCGATCTCGTGGTGACCCTCGGCGGCGACGGCACGGTCAACGAGGTCGTCAACGGCCTGCTGCACGCCGGCCCGGACCCGGAGCGCCTGCCCGGCCTCGCCGTCGTACCCGGTGGCTCCACGAACGTCTTCGCCCGCGCCCTGGGCCTGCCCAACGACCCGGTCGAGGCCACCGGCGCCCTGCTGGACGCGTTGCGGGAGAGCCGGGAACGGCTCGTCGGGCTCGGGCTGACCTCGGGCACGCCCGGCACCGAGGACGAGGCGGTCCCGGACCGCTGGTTCACCTTCAACGCGGGACTGGGATTCGACGCGGGTGTCGTCGGCCGGGTGGAGCAGCAGCGCGAGCGTGGGAAGAAGTCGACGCACGCGTTGTACGTACGGCAGGTGATCCGGCAGTTCCTCGGTGAGCAGAACCGGCGGCACGGGTCGATCACGCTGGAGCAACCCGGCGAGGACCCGATCGCCGATCTTGTGGTCGCCATAATCTCGAACACGTCCCCTTGGACGTATCTCGGCAATCGCCCCATGTACACATCACCTAAGGCCTCGTTCGATACCGGCATCGACGTACTCGGTCTCAGCCGCTTGTCGACGGCCGCGGTTGCCCGGTATGGCACCCAGTTGCTCACTTCGTCCCCCGAGCGCGGACCCCATGGTCGACATGTCGTCTCGCTGCATGATCTGGATCAGTTCACCTTGCATTCGAAGGTGCCTCTGCCCCTGCAGATGGACGGTGACCACCTGGGACTGCGTACGAGCGTGACGTTCACAGGCGTACGCCGTGCACTGCGTGTGATTGTGTGAGCGGAACGGGCGAAAGTCCTTTCACTCGAACGTTTAGGCCAGGATCCACCCCATGGAAGTACGGCTGTGACCTAGTCGACACCGAGGAATCAAAAAAAACTTTCCGGAAGGGGTTGTATCCGTCGCCGAGGTTTGCGAGTCTCTACGTGGCGATCGGGACGGCCCGCAACACCGGCCTCCACTGATCACCGGAACCCCTCTTCAAACCAAGGACCACGCCGGGGAAGACTCGGCGGTCGGCCCTTCACTTGTTGAGGGATTCGTGAAAGCGTTCACATTCACAAGCAACCTGTACGTAATACGTTCAGAGAACCTAGGAGAGGTAGCAGCCATGGACTGGCGTCACAACGCCGTTTGCCGCGAGGAAGACCCCGAGCTCTTCTTCCCCATCGGCAACACCGGTCCTGCGCTGCTGCAGATCGAGGAAGCCAAGGCCGTCTGCCGTCGCTGCCCGGTGATCGAGCAGTGTCTGCAGTGGGCGCTCGAGTCCGGTCAGGACTCCGGCGTCTGGGGTGGTCTCAGCGAGGACGAGCGCCGCGCCATGAAGCGCCGCGCCGCCCGCAACCGGGCCCGTCAGGCCTCCGCCTGACATACCCACCCTGCTGACAGCCTGAGCTTGGCGGCGCGTGCAGCACGCACGCATCTCCCGCCCCCGAGCCGCAGCGCGCAGTATCCCCCGATGCGCTTAGCGATATAAGCAGAGCAGCAACGAGCACAGGCCTCGGACCGACGGCGGTCCGAGGCTTTTTGCTGTCCGCGACCGGCCGCCGCTGCAACCGGCCGCCGCTGTACGGCGATTGGGCTACTGCTTCTGCGCCCGCACCGGAATGTCGAGGATCACCCTGGTCCCCTGTCCCGGCGCCGGGACCATGTCGAAGGAGCCTCCCAACTCCCCTTCCACCAGAGTCCGTACGATCTGCAGTCCCAGGTTGCCCGAGCGGTGCGGGTCGAAGCCCTCGGGCAGGCCGACGCCGTCGTCCTGGACCGTGACGAGGAGCCGGGCCTCCTTCGTCGTACCGCCGCGGACCGCCGAGACCTCGACCGTGCCGGTGTCGCCCTCGCGGAAGCCGTGCTCCAGGGCGTTCTGCAGGATCTCGGTGAGGACCATCGACAGCGGGGTGGCCACCTCGGCGTCGAGGATCCCGAAGCGCCCGCTGCGCCGGCCGGTCACCTTACCCGGCGAGATCTCGGCGACCATCGCCAGCACGCGGTCGGCGATGTCGTCGAACTCCACGCGCTCGTCCAGGTTCTGAGACAGCGTCTCATGCACGATCGCGATCGAGCCGACCCGGCGGACGGCCTCCTCCAGGGCCTCCCGGCCGCGCTCGGACTCGATGCGCCGCGCCTGCAGTCGCAGCAGCGCGGCGACGGTCTGGAGGTTGTTCTTCACCCGGTGGTGGATCTCCCGGATGGTCGCGTCCTTGGTGATCAACTCCCGCTCGCGGCGCCGCAGTTCGGTGACGTCCCGGCACAGCACCAGCGAACCGATCCGGGTGCCCTTGGGCTTGAGCGGGATCGCCCGGAACTGGATGACGCCGTCGTTGGCCTCGATCTCGAACTCGCGCGGCGCCCAGCCGCTGGCCAGCTTGACGAGCGCCTCGTCGACCGGTCCCCGGGTCGGGGCCAGTTCGGCGGTGGTCTGCCCGAGGTGCTGACCGACCAGGTCGGCGGCGAGGCCGAGGCGGTGGTAGGCGGACAGGGCGTTCGGGGAGGCGTACTGGACGAGGCCGTCGATGTCCAGCCGGATCAGGCCGTCGCCGACGCGCGGCGAGGCGTCCATGTCGACCTGCTGGTTCGGGAAGGGAAAGGAACCTGCCGCGATCATCTGCGCGAGGTCGGAGGCGCTCTGCAGATAGGTGAGCTCCAGACGGCTCGGGGTGCGGACCGTGAGCAGGTTGGTGTTGCGGGCGATCACGCCGAGCACGCGGCCCTCGCGCCGTACGGGGATGGACTCGACCCGTACGGGGACCTCTTCGCGCCACTCCGGGTCGCCCTCGCGCACGATCCGGCCCTCGTCCAGCGCCGCGTCCAGCATGGGCCGCCGGCCGCGCGGGACCAGGTGGCCGACCATGTCGTCCTGGTAGGAGGTGGGGCCGGTGTTCGGCCGCATCTGGGCGACCGAGACGTACCGGGTGCCGTCCCGGGTGGGGACCCACAGGACCAGGTCGGCGAAGGAGAGGTCGGAGAGCAGCTGCCACTCCGAGACCAGCAGATGGAGCCACTCGAGATCGGAGTCGTCGAGGGCGGTGTGCTGGCGGACCAGTTCGTTCATGGAGGGCACGTTGTGAGCGTACCCGCGGGTCTCGGATGGCCGAAAACGCCCGTGCCCGGCCCCGGAGAACACCCGCGGGCCGCGGCGCCTGGAAGGGACCCTCAACCCTCCCGGCACCGCAGCCCGGAGCATCATCGGCCGTGGGGTGTGCGGTCCCGGTCGGCCGAAGGTCGAGGAGCCGGGGCAGTCAGGGCAGAGAGCTCCGGTCCCTCGATCCGCCTTCCTGTGCGGGGAAGACGGAGGCTTGTTCACTTGGAAGTCCACGGTCTGGATGTCCAGTGCGATTGTGGACTAGACCACAACGATGTGTCCATAACGATGTGTCCATGGTCTTGCCGGCCCGCACGAAGACCGGTGCACAAAGATTGGTGCAACGACACCGGCGCACAAGACCAATGGCACCCGATGCCACGAAGCCTAGCCCGCCCGGGTCACCCTTGGGGCCAGATGGACATGGCAATTTCCACGAGTGCTTCCAGTTCTTCCCGGCTCGCCCCGTCGCGGGCCTGCTGGGACATGCCCTGGATCATGGCGCCGGTGTGCCGGGCGAGGGCGGCGGCGTCGGTGCCGGACGGCAGCCGGCCCGCCGTGACGTCCGCCCGGATCCGGGACTCGAAGGCGGCGATGTCCGCGGTGCGCCGCTCGCGCAGCAGCCGTTCCACCTCGGGGCTGGTGCAGTTGGTGGCGGCGTGCACGACCAGGCAGCCGTACGGGTGCGCGGGGTCGGTGTACCCGGCGGCGGCCTCGCGCAGCATGCGCGTGACGGCGGCGCGGGCGGTGGGCTCCTCTGCGAGGGCCCGCTCGCCGAAGGCGCCGTAGGTGTCGGTGTAGAGCCGCACGACCTCCTCGAACAGGGTCCGCTTGTCACCGAAGGCCGCGTACAGGCTCGGGGCGCCGATGCCCATGATCCTGGTGAGGTCGGCGACCGAGGTGGCCTCGTAGCCGTGCTTCCAGAAAGCCATGAGCGCCTTCTCCAGCGCGGTGGCACGATCGAAGGAGCGCGGGCGGCCGCGCGATCTGGAGGCCCCGGCCCGCGTTCCCGTGTCCTGACCGCTCACCATGGAGGGCATTTTATAGCGGCCCTTAGAAAAATACAGGGGCTCACTTCGGGAGACCCGGTTCTGTTAGATTGGTCTAAACCACACAGAGTCGTCCAGAGCCCACTTCAGAACGGCAGGCCCAGCGTGGAAGTTGTCATCGTTCCGGACGCCGCGGCGGGCGGCGAGCTGGTCGCCGAGGCCATGGCACAGCTGCTGCGACGCAAGCCCGACGCCCTGCTCGGCGTGGCCACCGGCTCCACCCCGCTGCCCGTCTACCAGGCGCTGACCGCGAAGTGGCGCTCCGGCGCCGTGGACACCTCGCGGGCGCGCATCGCCCAGCTCGACGAGTACGTGGGGCTGCCCGCCGACCACCCCGAGTCCTACCGCTCGGTACTGCGCCGGGAGGTCCTGGAGCCGCTCGGGATCGGCATGGACAAGTTCCTCGGTCCCGACGGCACCGCCGAGGACGTCCAGGCGGCCTGCGAGGCGTACGACCGCGCGCTCGCCGCGGCCGGCGGTGTGGACCTGCAGCTGCTGGGCATCGGCACCGACGGGCACATCGGGTTCAACGAGCCGTGCTCGTCCCTCGCCTCGCGCACCCGGATCAAGACGCTGACCGAGCAGACCCGCGTCGACAACGCGCGCTTCTTCGACGGCGACATCGACCAGGTGCCGCACCACGTCATCACCCAGGGCATCGGCACCATCCTGGAGGCCCGGCACCTGGTGCTGCTGGCGACCGGCGAGGGCAAGGCGGACGCGGTCGCCGCGACCGTCGAGGGCCCGGTCGCGGCCGTCTGCCCGGCCTCCGCGCTGCAGCTGCACCCGCACGCCACGGTGGTCGTCGACGAGGCGGCCGCGTCCAAGCTGAAGCTGGCCGACTACTTCCGGCACACGTTCGCGGGCAAGCCGGAGTGGCAGGGGATCTAGGCCGGGACGCCGGGGCTGATGGACTAGACCAACCTCGGTTGCAACGGTATATAGAGGAGATCACGGAGCGTGCGGGTGGAGTCCTGACAGAAGAACCCGTGCCACGATGTGAGCCGTGGCCGATGTCAGTCGGTCGCTTTCGGCACCGGGAGCCGGGAAGGCAGAGCATGACCACCGACGTCAGCAGTGCGGAGAACGAGGCCGGTACGACCGTCCGTACGGCGCGCGTGCCCAAGTACTACCGCCTGAAGAAGCACCTGCTCGACATGACGGAGACCCAGGCGCCGGGCACGCCGGTCCCGCCCGAGCGCACGCTGGCGGCCGAGTTCGACACCTCCCGCACCACCGTCCGCCAGGCCCTGCAGGAACTGGTGGTCGAAGGCCGCCTGGAGCGCATCCAGGGCAAGGGCACCTTCGTCGCCAAGCCCAAGGTCTCCCAGGCGCTCCAGCTCACCTCCTACACCGAGGACATGCGCGCCCAGGGCCTGGAGCCGACCTCGCAGCTGCTGGACGTCGGCTACATCACCGCCGACGACCGGCTCGCCGGGCTGCTCGACATCGCCGCCGGCGGACGGGTGCTGCGCATCGAGCGGCTGCGCATGGCCAACGGCGAGCCGATGGCCATCGAGACCACCCACCTGAGCGCCAAGCGCTTCCCGGCCCTGCGCCGCTCCCTGGTGAAGTACACCTCCCTCTACACCGCCCTCGCCGAGGTCTACGACGTCCACCTCGCCGAGGCCGAGGAGACCATCGAGACCTCGCTGGCCACCCCGCGCGAGGCGGGCCTGCTCGGCACCGACGTGGGCCTGCCGATGCTGATGCTCTCCCGCCACTCCCTGGACCGTGAGGGCAAGCCGGTGGAGTGGGTGCGGTCGGTGTACCGGGGCGACCGGTACAAGTTCGTCGCGAGGCTGAAGCGGCCTGTGGAGTAGGCAAGCAGGAGCCGGGACCTTCGCTGAATCGATATACCGAGATACGGACGAGGTCTTCCACTGCCACGACACCGTCACCTAGATTGCCTGCGCATTACACAGGTGATCAGCGAGGGGACGGAGCACGTGGCATGTCCGAAACGCCTGAAGTGAGACCACCGGTGGTGACACCGGTCCGCGTGATCATCGGCCTGTGTCTCGTCGCGCCTTTCGTGGCGATGCTCTGGGTCGGCTCCTTCGCCAAGACGGATCCCGCCTTCGCCGGGATCCCGTTCTTCTACTGGTACCAGATGCTCTGGGTGCTGATCTCCACCGCGCTCACGATGACCGCGTACACGCTGTGGCAGCGCGACCAGCGCGCCCGCGGCGCCCATGCCTCCTCCGCCTCCCCCGCTTCCGAGAAGGGTGGTGAGGTGAAGTGAAGGACGGCGTCAACGGCGTCGCACTCGGCGTCTTCATCTTCTTCTTCCTGGCCGTCACGGTGCTGGGCTTCCTCGCCGCCCGCTGGCGCAGGGCCGAGAACGAGCACTCCCTGGACGAATGGGGCCTGGGCGGACGGTCGTTCGGCACCTGGATCACGTGGTTCCTGCTCGGCGGCGACCTGTACACGGCGTACACCTTCGTCGCCGTACCCGCGGCGATCTACGCGGCGGGCGCGTCCGGCTTCTTCGCGGTGCCGTACACGATCCTGGTCTACCCGCTGATCTTCACGTTCCTGCCGCGCCTGTGGTCGGTCTCGCACCGCCACGGATACGTCACCACCTCGGACTTCGTCCGCGGCCGCTTCGGCTCCAAGGGCCTGTCGCTGGCGGTCGCGCTGACCGGCATCCTGGCGACGATGCCGTACATCGCGCTCCAGCTCGTCGGCATCCAGGCCGTGCTGGACGTCATGGGCGTCGGCGGCGACAGCAGCACCAACTGGTTCGTGCGGGACCTGCCGCTGCTGATCGCCTTCGGCGTGCTGGCGGCCTACACCTACTCCTCCGGCCTGCGCGCCCCCGCCCTGATCGCGTTCGTCAAGGACGCGCTGATCTACATCGTCATCGCGGTGGCGATCATCTACATCCCGATCAAGCTGGGTGGCTTCGACGACGTCTTCGCCAAGGCGGCCCACGCGTTCAGCCAGGTCAACCCGGCGACCGGCAAGCCGCGCGGCGCGCTCGTGCCCCCGGAGGCCGGCCAGTGGACGTACGCCACCCTGGCCCTGGGCTCCGCGCTCGCGCTCTTCATGTACCCGCACTCGATCACCGCGACCCTGTCCTCCAAGAGCCGTGAGGTGATCCGCCGCAACACCACGATCCTGCCGCTGTACTCCCTGATGCTCGGCCTGCTCGCGCTGCTCGGCTTCATGGCGATCGCGGCCGGGGTCAAGGTCACCAACGGCCAGCTGGCGATCCCGCAGCTGTTCGAGAACATGTTCCCGGACTGGTTCGCGGGCGTGGCCTTCGCGGCGATCGGCATCGGCGCGCTGGTCCCGGCGGCGATCATGTCGATCGCGGCGGCGAACCTCTTCACCCGCAACATCTACAGGGACTTCATCAAGCCCGACGCGACGCCGAAGCAGGAGGCCCAGGTCTCCAAGATCGTCTCGCTGCTGGTGAAGGTCGGCGCGCTGGTCTTCGTCCTCACCATGGACAAGACCGTCGCCATCAACTTCCAGCTGCTGGGCGGCATCTGGATCCTGCAGACCTTCCCGGCCCTGGTCGGCGGCCTGTTCACCCACTGGTTCCACCGCTGGGCCCTGCTCGCCGGCTGGGCGGTCGGCATGGCGTACGGCACGGTCGCCGCGTACGGCGTCGCCTCCCCGACCCAGAAGCACTTCGGCGGCTCGGCCAAGGAGATCCCCGGCATCGGCGAGATCGGCTACATCGGCCTCACCGCGTTCGTCCTCAACGTCGTGGTCACCGTGGTCCTCACCTTCGTCCTCAAGGCCGTGAAGGCCCCCGAGGGCACGGACGAGACCAGGCCGGAGGACTACACGGCGGACGCGGGCGACCCGGGGGTGCAGGTGGAACTGCCGCCGGCGACGGCGGGCGCCGGTCACTGAGCGACTGCCGTACGACGGGCCGCCGGAGGAAAATCCGGCGGCCCGTTGTCGTACCCCTCCGGCACACTCGGTGCCATGGACATCGTGATCCGGCAGGCCATCCCCGACGAGTACGACGCCCTGGGCGAGATCACCGCCCAGGCCTACCTCCGAGACGGCCTCCTCGACTTCGGGGAGAGCGACTGGTACCTGGGCGAACTGAGAGACGTGGCCAAGCGGGCGGCCGCGGCGGAGGTCCTCGTGGCCGTGCGGAACGACACCCTCCTCGGCGGAGTCACCTTCGTGCCGTCCCCCGGCCCCATGGCCGACATCGCCCGCCCCGGAGAGGCCGAGATCCGCATGCTGGCGGTCTCCGGAGCCGCTCGCGGCCAGGGTGCCGGCGAGGCCCTCGTCCGGGCCTGCATCGACCGCGCACGGGCCGTGCAGGGCTGCACGGCCGTCGTCCTGTCCACCCAGCGCACCATGCACGCGGCCCACCGCATCTACGAGCGCCTCGGATTCGTCCGCGTCCCGGAACGCGACTGGAACCCGATCCCGGAACTGGACGACATCACTCTGCTCACCTACGAGTTGACGCTCTGACACCGTCACGACACAACATCTGGGGGTGTCACCGCAACCCGGCACTAGATGTATGCTCGTGCTCGCTGTCGCCGCAGGGGAATCCGGTGCGAATCCGGAACTGTCCCGCAACGGTGTACTTGTGCGCGTCTGCGCTCAGGAGTCAGTCCGAGGACCTGCCGACAGCGCACCCGGCCGTCCGGTTCGGGTGGCCTTCAGACGTCCGGGCCTCGTGGGATGGGCCGGTGGACGCGACGCCGTGCGCGCTCGTGGCTGCCCGCTGCCCTCCACAAGGCCCCCGTGCCGAGCGAGGGAGAGCCCCACGTGACCATCGCGCCAGCAGATCCGGCTTCAGCCAGCGGCCTGGAGACCGACGGTCCCGGTACCGCGTTGCTGCGGACCCTGACCGAGCTGACCGCCGACCTTCCCGACGCCGACCCCGGCCGGGTCGCCGCCGCCGCGCTGCGGGGCCGGTCGGCGAGGGCTGACGAGGCGGAGTTGCGCGAGCTGGCCACGGAGGCCGCCGCCGGGCTCATCTCCGAGGATCCCGCCTACTCGCGGCTGGCCGCCCGGCTGCTGACCGTCTCCATCCGCGCCGAGGCCGCCTCGCAGGGCGTGACGTCCTTCACCGAGTCCGTGGCCGTGGGGCACCGCGAGGGGCTCATCGCCGACCGCACCGCCGACTTCGTACGGCTGCACGCCGAGCGGCTCGACGCGCTGATCGACCGCCGGGCCGACGACCGCTTCGGCTACTTCGGCCTGCGCACCCTGCACAGCCGTTACCTGCTCCGGCACCCGATCACCCGCAGGGTCATCGAGACGCCCCAGCACTTCATGCTGCGGGTCGCGAGCGGCCTGGCCGAGGACGACACGACCCGCTCCGTGGACGAAGTGGCCGCGCTCTACGGGCTCATGAGCCGGCTCGACTACCTTCCGTCCTCGCCCACGCTCTTCAACTCCGGCACGCGGCACCCGCAGATGTCGTCCTGCTACCTCCTCGACTCCCCGCTGGACGAGCTGGACTCCATCTACGACCGCTACCACCAGGTGGCCCGGCTCTCCAAGCACGCGGGCGGCATCGGTCTGTCGTACTCCCGGATCCGCAGCCGCGGTTCCCTGATCCGCGGCACCAACGGGCACTCCAACGGCATCGTGCCGTTCCTGAAGACGCTGGACGCCTCGGTGGCCGCCGTGAACCAGGGCGGCCGGCGCAAGGGCGCCGCGGCCGTGTACCTGGAGACCTGGCACTCCGACATCGAGGAGTTCCTGGAGCTGCGGGACAACACCGGTGAGGACGCCCGCCGTACGCACAACCTGAACCTCGCGCACTGGATCCCGGACGAGTTCATGCGCCGGGTCAACGCCGACGCGCAGTGGTCGCTGTTCTCCCCGGCGGACGTGCCGGAGCTGGTGGACCTGTGGGGCGAGGAGTTCGACGCCGCGTACCGCAAGGCCGAGGCGGCGGGCCTGGCGAAGAAGACCATGCCGGCGCGTGATCTGTACGGCCGGATGATGCGCACCCTCGCGCAGACCGGCAACGGCTGGATGACCTTCAAGGACGCGGCGAACCGCACCGCCAACCAGACGGCCCTGCCGGGGCACGTGGTCCACTCCTCCAACCTCTGCACGGAGATCCTGGAGGTCACGGACGACGGGGAGACGGCGGTCTGCAACCTGGGTTCGGTGAACCTCGGTGCCTTCGTGGCCGACGGGGACATCGACTGGCAGCGGCTGGACGACACCGTCCGCACCGCGGTCACCTTCCTCGACCGCGTGGTCGACATCAACTTCTACCCGACCGAGCAGGCGGGACGGTCGAACGCCAAGTGGCGTCCCGTCGGCCTCGGCGCGATGGGTCTGCAGGACGTCTTCTTCAAGCTGCGGCTGCCCTTCGACTCGCCGGAGGCCAAGGCCCTGTCCACGCGGATCGCCGAGCGGATCATGCTCGCCGCGTACGAGGCATCCGCCGACCTGGCCGAGCGCAACGGCCCGCTGCCGGCCTGGGAGAAGACGCGTACGGCCCGGGGCGTGCTGCACCCCGACCACTACGGCGTCGAACCGACCTGGCCGGAGCGCTGGGCGGCCCTGCGCAGCCGTGTCGCCGAGGTCGGCATGCGCAACTCCCTCCTGCTGGCCATTGCGCCCACCGCCACCATCGCCTCCATCGCGGGCGTGTACGAGTGCATCGAGCCGCAGGTGTCGAACCTGTTCAAGCGCGAGACGCTGTCCGGTGAGTTCCTGCAGGTCAACTCCTACCTGGTGCAGGACCTGAAGGAGCTGGGCGTGTGGGACGCCCGCACCCGTGAGGCGCTGCGCGACTCGAACGGCTCGGTGCAGGACTTCGCGTGGATCCCGGCCGACGTACGGGCGCTGTACCGCACGGCCTGGGAGATCCCGCAGCGCGGGCTGATCGACATGGCGGCGGCCCGCACCCCGTACCTGGACCAGGCCCAGTCCCTGAACCTCTTCCTGGAGACGCCGACCATCGGCAAGCTCTCCTCGATGTACGCGTACGCCTGGAAGTCGGGTCTGAAGACGACGTACTACCTGCGCTCCCGCCCGGCGACCCGTATCGCCCGCGCGGCCCAGGCGCAGACCCAGAAGACCATCCCCGTCCAGCAGGTCGCCGACCCCGACGCGGTCGCCTGCTCCCTGGAAAACCCCGAGTCCTGCGAGGCCTGCCAGTAATGCCCAGCAATCAGAACCTTCTCGATCCCGGCTTCGAGCTGACTCTGCGCCCCATGCGGTATCCGGACTTCTACGAGCGCTACCGGGACGCGATCAAGAACACCTGGACCGTGGAGGAGGTCGACCTCCACTCGGACGTCGCCGACCTCGCGAAGCTGACGCCCGAGGAGCAGCACCTCATCGGACGCCTGGTCGCCTTCTTCGCCACCGGTGACTCGATCGTCGCCAACAACCTGGTGCTGACGCTGTACAAGCACATCAACTCCCCCGAGGCGCGGCTCTACCTGAGCCGGCAGCTCTTCGAGGAGGCCGTGCACGTCCAGTTCTACCTGACGCTCCTGGACACCTACCTGCCCGACCCGGACGACCGGGCGGCGGCCTTCGCGGCCGTCGAGAACATCCCGTCCATCCGCGAGAAGGCGCAGTTCTGCTTCAAGTGGATGGACTCGGTGGAGAAGCTCGAGCGGCTGGAGACGAAGGCCGACCGCCGTCGCTTCCTGCTCAACCTGATCTGCTTCGCCGCGTGCATCGAGGGCCTGTTCTTCTACGGTGCCTTCGCGTACGTCTACTGGTTCCGCAGCCGGGGTCTGCTGCACGGTCTGGCCACCGGCACCAACTGGGTGTTCCGGGACGAGACGATGCACATGTCCTTCGCCTTCGACGTGGTCGACACCGTCCGCAAGGAGGAGCCGGACCTGTTCGACGACGAGCTGGGGCAGCAGGTCACCGACATGCTTGAGGAGGCCGTCGAGGCCGAGCTGCAGTTCGCGCGCGACCTGTGCGGTGAGGGCCTTCCGGGCATGAACACCGAGTCGATGCGGCAGTACCTGGAGTGCGTCGCCGACCAGCGCCTGACCCGCCTCGGCTTCGCCCCGGTGTACGGCTCGGAGAACCCGTTCTCCTTCATGGAGCTGCAGGGCGTCCAGGAGCTGACGAACTTCTTCGAGCGCCGTCCGTCGGCGTACCAGGTCGCGGTGGAGGGCACCGTCGACCTGGACGAGGACTTCTGACCGGCTGTTCAGACGGGGCGGGCCGCGCCGTGGTGCCTGCGGGGCCGGCTCGGCCTCCCCGTCTCCTTCTTCTCCTTCGTCTTCGTCGCCTCCTCTCGCTGTGACCTTCTGATCTGGCGGTCGATGATCCTGTCGTGGGCGATGCCGATCACCGCCGGGAGGACCAGGAGGCCCAGGATCCCGATCACGGCGATCATTCCGAGCAGTCCTTCTGTCTGTGTCACGTTCATGTACACCACTGTCGCGCCGGATACTCCTTACCGGGAGTGGCAGGACTGCCGTACACCCTCGATTTACTGCCACCGGCGAGGCACACTGGCAGCATGCTGCAGAACGTGGCCGCCGTGCTGCTGGACGGCGTGAACCCCTTCGAGATGGCCGTCGTGTGTGAGGTGTTCGGCATCGACCGCAGTGACGAGGGCCTGCCGGTGTACGACTTCGCGGTCGCCTCGGCCGAGGGCCCGGTGCTGCGCTCGAACGCGGGGTTCTCCCTGCAGGTCGAGCACGGCCTGGAGCGTCTGGAGTCGGCCGACCTGATCGCCGTACCGGCCGGGGCCCGCTACGAATCGCGCGCGTTCCCGCCCGGGCTGCTCGACGCCCTGCGCCGCGGGGTGGACCGGGGTGCCCGGGTGCTCAGCGTCTGCTCGGGCGTCTTCGTGCTCGCCGCCGCCGGACTGCTGGAGGGCCGGCGCTGTGCCGTGCACTGGCACCACGCGGCGGAGCTGGCCCTCCGGTATCCGCGGCTGACCGTCGAGCCGGACGTGCTCTACGTCGACGAGGACCCCGTGATCACCTCGGCCGGCACCGCCGCCGGGATCGACGCCTGTCTGCATCTCGTGCGCAAGGAGCAGGGTCCCGAGGTCGCCAACAAGATCGCCCGCCGGATGGTGGTGCCTCCGCACCGGGACGGCGGGCAGGCGCAGTACATCGAGCGGCCGCTGCCGATGGGGCCGTGCGACACCGTCGGCGAGGTGCTGGTGTGGATGGAGGAGCACCTCGACCAGGAGGTGACCGTCGAGCAGCTCGCCGCCCGCGCCCACATGGCGCCGCGTACCTTCGCGCGCCGCTTCCAGCAGGAGACCGGAACCACTCCCTATCGATGGATCCTGCGCCAACGGGTGCTGCGCGCACAGGAGTTGCTGGAGGGGACCGACGAGACCATGGACGCGATCGCCTGGCGCACCGGGTTCGGTACGGCGGCGGCGCTGCGGCACCAGTTCGTCCGGGCGCTCGGCACCACCCCGAACGCCTACCGGCGCGCGTTCCGGGGCCCTGAGGCCGCATGAGCGCGCGCCGGTACCAGGTAGGTGTCCTCCCCAGACACTCCTACCAGGGCATCGGCCTCAGCAGCAGGTTGTGCGGGCGGAGCGTGATGCCCACACGGGTGGTGTCGTTGGACCCGGCAACCTGCTCGAACCGGTACTTCGCCGAGATCGCCGCGGTGATCAGGCTCAGCTGGGTCATGGAGAAGTGGTCGCTGGGGCACTTGCGGTTGCCGACGCTGAAGGGGCTCATGGCGTACTTGGGCACCTCCTTGGCCCGCTCCGGCAGCCACCGGTCGGGGTCGAAGTCGAGGTGGCGGTCGTAGGAGCGGGCGTCGCGCTGGATCGCGTAGGGGCTGTAGACGATGTCCGCCCCGGCCGGAATGCGATAGTCGCCGAGCGCGGTGTCGGTCACCGCGCGCCGCGTCAATATCCATACGGCCGGCCTGAGCCGCATGGCCTCGACGACGACATTGTTGGTGTGCGTGAGTGAGCGGACGTGCTCGAATCCGACCGGTCGACCGCCGGTCACGGATTCGACCTCGGTCCGTACCTTCTCGGCGTGTTCCGGGTGTTCCGCGAGGACCTGAAGCAGCCACATGATCGTGGAAGCCACTGTTTCGCTTCCAGGGGTGAGTATCGCGACGACCTGGTCGTGGATCTCCTGTTCCCCGATGGGGTCGCCATTGTCGTCCTTTGCCTCCAGCAATGCCGTCAGCAAATCGTCCGGCTTTTGACCAGATGCCCTCCGCTCGGCGACGATCTCGTCCACCAGCAGATGCAAATCGGCCAGTGCCCGGTTGAATTCGCGGTTGGCCGGGAACGGCAGCCGGTACAGCGGCCCGAGCGGGATGACCATCCGCCGGTACATGCCGCGGAAGACGGTGGCGAGGTCGGCGCTGAGCCGCTCGGCGCGCTCGTCCATGTACTCGCCGCGCAGCAGGCAGCGGGCGGCGATGCGGACGGCCACCCGGAAGGACTCCGAGGTGCAGTCGACGGTCCGGCCGGGCTGCCAGCGCTCGGTCAGCGCGTGCGCCTCCTCCTCCATGATCGGCCCGTAGTCGGGGATCGCGTCGAGACGGAACGCGGGCTGGATGGTGCGCCGCTGACGCCGGTGCCGGGGGCCGTTGGCGGTGGCCACGCCCTCCTTGCCGAGCAGCCCTTCGAGGGACTCCCACAGGGGTCCGTCGATCTTGAAGTCGGGGTTGAGGGCGAGCGCGCCGGTGAGCTCCGGGGCGGTGACGGCGTACACCGTCTTGGGGCCGAGCTTGAGGCGTACGACGTCGCCGTGGTCGCGTAGCCGGGACATGAACGCGAGCGGGTCGCGGACCAGTTTCAGGCCGTGCCCGAGGCCCGGCACGGCGCCCCCGGCCAGGGGGGGTTCACGCAGCTCGGGAGTCTCGGAGGTCAGGGGGTGCACAGACTCGACGGTCATTACTCACCTGCCGCTTCGTTCGTGACGTACGGGGGCGTGGACCGGTCGTCCCAGGTGTCGACCATGTACCGGCCGGACTCGTGGTGGAACCAGTAGACGGAACTGAACCAGTTCCGCATGTTGCCGACGCAGGCGCGCACGGCGGCGCTCAGTTCCTTTCCGTGGACGGTGCCGTCGGCGAGACCGTCGGCGAATCGCAGGGCTTCCTGCTCGACTTGGAGGAATTCACTGATGCATTCCTCGACGCGCCGCCTCACTTCGTCCACCGATTCCTCGAGAGTCAGCCCCTCATGGGTGATGAGACTGATGCCGAGATTGTGGACCTCGTCGCCCGCTATTTCCTTCGGCAGCGAGCACAGATCGTTGTACCAGGCGGCGAATTCCTGACTGAGCAGCGCGGCCCGGCGATAGGCCGGGTTTTTCCGTACCGATTCCGGGAGTTCACACCCGGCGCTCGGCTCCAGCAGGTCCGTCCATATCCAGTGGGCGAAGGTGTGCCGGCGCAGGGCGAGGTATTCCTCGACGCCGGGAATGTATCCCTTGGAGCGGTTGCGGAACTCTCGGTCGTAGGCCTCGACCACCGCGTGGAAGTGCCGGGCGAACCGCTGGTTCCAGGTGCGCGGCAGGAAGCCGTACAGCCGCAGCACCCCGTCCGCGAACCCTGCGACCAGCGGGTCCGGGTGGTGCAGATGGTGCCGGGGTGCGTCGAGGGCCGCGTGCAGGCGGTGCCTGAGGCGCCGCCAGTCGTCGGCCCGGCCGTGGACGACGTACCGGTCGTGGCGGTCGTCCCAGACGAAGAACCATGCGCTGTAGTCGGCGATGGCCTGCAGGACCTCTTCGGGGGCGCCGAGGTAGTAGCCCGCCATGAGGTCGGTGTAGCACAGTCCGTCGGCATATTCATGCACCTTGTCCGCAGGCATGAGCCGTTTTTCCAGCAGCCAGAGGCGCGTCTTCTCCTGGAGTCGTGGCCAATACGGGTGCAGTTGCCGAGGAAAGGCGGACTCGATCACCGGGAGTGCCAGCGAGGGTGGTACTACGACCGCCATCGGCGTCGCTGTGGTGCCGTGTGGGAAAGCATGCACGTACAAACCCCTCTCAGCCGCCAGGAGCGCACACCCTCCCGTCGTGCCGGGCGTGCGCCGTTGCGTATCCCCGCACTTCCATTCAGCACCACAACTGACCGTCATGGGAACGGATTTGCTTCACTCACTACCCCAGGATGCTGAGAATCCCCCCTTGCGTGACCGATTAAGGATCACCCGGAAGATAGAAGCGATCGGTTGTACGACGCACTGACGATCCGGACGAGGTCATGCAAAGGGCGCCCGACCGGGAGCGATCCCGGCGGGGCGCCCCAAGGTCCCGCTGCCGACTAGTCGTTCGCGACCACCGGATAACGTGGCTCGTTCTCGGCCATCTGCCGCAGCGCGTCCTTGCGGTCCCGCTTGGACAGCCGGTCGATGTACAGATAGCCGTAGAGGTGGTCGGTCTCGTGCTGCAAACACCGTGCGAAGTAGCCGGTGCCGCGGACCTTGACCGGGTTGCCCCGCTCGTCCTGGCCGGTCACCTCGGCGTAGTCGGGCCGGGCGAGCGGCGCGTACGCCGTCGGCACGGACAGGCAGCCCTCGTTGCTGTCGTCCAGGCGGCGCCTGTCCGCGGGCAGCTCGACGAGCCTGGGGTTGCAGACCACCCCGACGTGCCGGACGCCCTCGTCGTCGGGGCAGTCGTACACGAAGACCTTCAGGTCGACACCGATCTGGTTGGCGGCCAGACCCACGCCCTCGGCGGTCCGCTGGCTGGCGAACATGTCGGCGACGAGCTGCTGCAGCTCCTCGCCGAACTCGGTGACGTCCTTGCACTCCTTGTGCAGCACCGGGTTGCCGACGACCGTGATCGGCCGCGAGGTCCCGCGCTCCCGCCAGGCCTTCTCGCGCTCCTCACAGTCCTCCGTGTCGACGACGTACCCCTCCTCGTCGACGGGGAGCACGCCCGCGTGCTGCTGATCGGTGTCCTGCTGCGCCATGACCGACGTACGCCTTCCTGCAAACCTGGGAAAAGTCTCGGGTACAGCCTAAAGGCGGCAGGTCGTCGGCGGCTCAGCAAACCTCTTCCAGGTCCCGCCAGTCCCTGGAGTCCGGGCTGTCCGCGACCCACCCGTCCAGCAACCCCCGCACCAGCGAAGCCGGCGCCGACACCCCGCACTCCCGCTCCGGCACCCACAGCTGCCCGTCCGTCCGATGCCCCAGCGGCCCGGGATGACCGGGCTCACTGTGGTCGTGCGGGTCCAGATGCTCGCCCTCGCCCTCGTCCGACGGCATCCGCGACTCCGAGCACATCCGGCACAGCAGCCGCACCGAGGAGGACCAGTCCTCCGCGGCGAACCCCGCGTCGGCGGCCAGCTGCTCCAGCGCGTCCCGGTCCGCCTCCGTGGCCGCCTCCAGCAGCACCACCCAGGTCGGAACGGGTGAGGGCGCCCACAGCTCGATCTCGTCGAAGACCGGGTAGGCATGGCCGGTGGACGTCGTGCGCTCGCCGTGCGGGACCCCGTCGTGCAGCACGACCTCGCCCCAGCGCCGCCCGGACGAGGGAAGCGGGATGGACAGCACCTCGATCCGCGCCGGGTCCAGCCTGCGGCCCCACACCACCTCGGCCTCGCCCTCCGGGGAGAGCCGTACGGCCGCGCTGCCCAGCTCCATGCCGACCGGTTCCCCGGCCACGGCGGCCCCGCCGGGCACCTTCAGCCCGTACGCCTGCCAGGCGCGGCGGGCCAGCGGCCAGTCCTGCAGGGCGGTGGCGGCGATGCCGACGTTCCACCAGTCGGGCGCCCCGGCCTCCCGGTCCAGCAGCGCGACCGCCCGCAGACCGGCGGCGCGGGCCTGCTCCCAGTCGTGCCGGAACTTGTGCAGCAGGGCGAGGTTGAACCAGGACTCCGACAGCCAGGGCTCCAGATCGGCGGCCCGTGTCAGCAGCTCGCCCGCGTCCTCGTACCGGCCGTCGCCGATCAGCGTGAACGCGCGGTCGGTGGCCTGCCGCCAGGAGGCGGAGGGCCGGTGCCGTCCCTTTCCGAAGATCCTCACGATTCCCGCCTGCCAGTTCCAGTTCCGCACCATGGGCTGGCTTGTGCCCCCGGACACCCTCTCCCTCGCATCCAACCACGTACGGTGGGAAAGGCGCTCATTACCCATGGGTTACCCAGCCGGGAGCGGGGTCAGACAGTGCCGTGCGTCTCCCGTCGCCCCCCACCGGCGCCCTCTCCCACCAGGTCCGCGGCCGGGCCAGGACCCGGGACAGGGACTCCACCACCTCCGGATCGTAGTCACCGGCGGTGCCGAGACGCAGCTCCTCCAGCGCCCGCAGGGGTCCCTCGGGGCCGGCGTCCCGGGTCTTCTCCTCGTAGGCGTTCACGGCCCGGACGATCCGGGCGGCGACGGGCTGTTCACGCCAGGGTTCCGCCTGCTGTTCCACCACCACGGCGACGTCCGCGGACACACCGGTCTGCCGCACGACGGCCCCGCCGAGCAGCGCGATGCGCCGCTGCTCGGCGGCGGGCAGGCCGGCGGTGGCGCCGGCCGGGACCGGGTCGACCAGGCTGAGCTGGCCGATGTCGTGCATGAGGGCCGCGTACTCCAGGACGGTCAGTTCGTCCCCGGTCAGGCCGAGATCCCGGCCGACGGCGAGGCTGAGCGCGGCCACGCTGCGGGCGTGCCCGGCCGGGGTGCAGCCGGCGATCTCGGTGGCGCGGGCGAGGGAGGCGATGGTCTGCCGGTAGGTGGCGCGGACGGCCGCGTACCGGCGCAGGGACAACTGGGTGAGCAGCAGGGGCAGGCAGAACACGGGCAGCGCCCACAGCCCGGCGACGGCGACCCCGAGCGCCATCACCGCGCCGGTCGCGCAGACGGCGGAGCCGATGCCGAGCAGCCCGCGCAGCTCCTCGCGCAGGCACGGGCCGAACGGCCAGCGGGTGCGGGAGTGGGCGAGAGCGGCGGCCAGGACGGCGTCGCACAGGGCGGTGAGGCAGAGCAGGGCGACCAGGAGCAGCGCGTGTTCGGGGCCGCTCCAGGAGGTGAACACGCCCTTGTTGTAGAGGGGTTGGAAGCAGACGGCGGCGAAGCCGACGGTGAGGACGCGGCGGGCCAGATGGTCGAGGGTGGGGGTGCGTCCGTGCCAGATGTGCGGGACGGCGCCGAGCAGGGCGGCGGCGAGGACCACGGTGACGACCTGCGCCGCGTCGTGGTGCGTGGGCCGTCCGGCCACCGCTGCGAGCAGGGCGTACGACAGCGAGCCTGCGGTGGCGAGGGGGGCGGCCTGCCGTACCGGGGCGCCGCTCCAGCGGGTCAGCTCACCGACGGCTGTGAGCACCCCGAAGGCGAGGGCGACGCCCCGTTCGTCGAGCCCGGTCCACAGGGTGACGGCGAGGGAGCCGGCCGCGGCGAGGGCGGCGGCGCCGTGGACGATCCGCAGGGCGGTCACCGGGGTGTCCCGATGACCGGCGCCCGGCCCTGGCTCTCCTTCGGCGTCCCGGTGTCCTCGGACGTGACCGTGGGATGCCAGCCGTAGCGGCCCAGCGCGCGGGCGAGCGCGGCCACCATGCGCGGGTCGAACTGCGTACCGGCGCAGGCCTCCAGCTCGGCGACGGCGGCCTCGACGGGGCGGGCCCGGCGGTAGGAGCGGGTCGAGGTCATCGCGTCGAAGGCGTCGGCGACGGCGACGACGCGGGCGCACTCGGGGATCCGGTTGCCGAGGAGGCCGTACGGGTAGCCGCTGCCGTCGAGGCGTTCGTGGTGGTGCAGGATCGCGGCGCGGGCCTCGCCGAGGAAGGAGATCCCGCGGACCATCTCATGGCCGTACTCGGGGTGCAGTTCGATGATCCGGCGTTCCTCGGGGGTCAGCGGGCCGTCCTTGCGCAGCAGCCTCGTCGGGACGCCGAGCTTGCCGACGTCGTGCAGGATGCCGGCGAAGCGCAGCACCTCGACTCGGTCGTCGTCCATGCCGAGTTCGCGGGCGATCATCACGGAGGCCTGGCCGACGCGTTCGCTGTGACCGCGGGTGTAGCCGTCCTTGATGTCGACCGCCTGCACCAGGGCGCGGATGGTGGCCTGGTGGGCGGCGCGTTCGCGGTGGTACTGGGCGAAGACCCACCAGGACACGCACATCGGCAGCAGCACGAGCAGCGCGGCGACCGGGCCGTACGGGCTGCGCCACAGCACGGCCATCATCAGCCCGGCGAGTCCGTGCACCGCGACCGGCGCGAGGCAGCGGGACAGCAGCCCGCGCCAGGCCCGGCGCAGCGGGATGCCCAGGGCGACGGCGCGGGTGCCGCCGTCGAGGACGGTGAGGATCAGGCAGAAGGCGAGGATGGCAGCGCCGGCGGGCAGCAGCGCGTACGGGAAGTCGGAGGCGACGACCGCGTCCCGGCCGCCGAGCGCCCAGTGCATCCGGGCGGCGCCCCACACGGCGAGCGCGGGCCGCGCGGCCCGCCAGACGCGCCGGAGCGGCGCGGGCCGGTGCCCGGCCCCTTCGACCGGCGAGAGCAGGGCCGCGGGCAGCGGGACCAGGGCGGCGGCCGGCGGGGGCAGCAGGAACGCCCCGGCGAGCAGCACGGGGTAGAAGGTGCCGCCGAAGCGCCGGCGCACGACGTGTTCACAGGCGGCGTAGAGAGCGGAGAGCAGGCCGAGCGCCCACCAGGGGGTGCGTATCGTCGGCAGCGGCAGGAGGCAGAGCAGCGCCAGCAGGGCGACGGCGGCCACCCAGCCGCGTGCTCTCGCCGGTACCGCCTCCATCGCTCCCCTCCCCGACCGTGCCTGCCCGGGCTCGGAGCCTAGGGCGGGGATCGGGGGGTGCGGGGTCTACGACCTGAGGATTAGCACGTTCGGGTGACAAGCCGGCCGATGGCGGTCAGCTCTCCTGCGGGGTGGCGGTCACGTCGTGCTCGGGCACGGCCTGGCCGGAGCGGATCAGGTCGATCCGTCCCATGACCTTGGCGCGCAGGTCCGCGGGTACGTCGTCGTGCCCGCAGCACCGCTTGACCAGCTTCTTCACGGCCTGCTCCAGGCCGTACTTCTCCAGGCACGGAGAGCATTCCTCGAAGTGGTGCTGGAACTTGTCGCGATCGACTTCCGGCATCTCGCTGTCGAGGAACTCGTACAGATGGTCGAGGACCTCACTGCAGTCCGTCTCGTGCGGCTCTCCGCAGCTCATGAGCCCGAGCCTTTCGCTTCGTTCGACTCTCCGGCGCCCGCCGGGACCAGCCCGCGGTCACGGGCGTAGTCCTCCAGCATGCCGCGCAGTTGACGGCGGCCCCGGTGCAGCCGGGACATCACCGTACCGATGGGTGTCCCCATGATGTCCGCGATCTCCTTGTACGCAAAGCCCTCTACGTCCGCGAGGTAGACGGCGATGCGGAACTCCTCGGGGATCGCCTGCAGCGCTTCCTTCACGTCCGAGTCGGGCAGGTGGTCGAGCGCCTGCGACTCGGCGGAGCGCAGACCCGTCGACATGTGCGACTCGGCGCGGGCGAGCTGCCAGTCCTCGATCTCCTCCGCGGCGGAGCGCTGCGGCTCGCGCTGCTTCTTGCGGTAGGAGTTGATGAAGGTGTTGGTGAGGATCCGGTACAGCCACGCCTTGAGGTTGGTGCCCTCGCGGAACTGGTGGAAGGACGCGTACGCCTTGGCATAGGTCTCCTGCACCAGGTCCTCGGCGTCGGCCGGGTTGCGCGTCATGCGCAGCGCGGCCGAGTACATCTGGTCGAGGAACTCGAGCGCGTCCCGCTCGAAGCGCGCACTGCGCTCGGCGGTGGACTCGGAAATCGCCTCCGCGCTCACGCCCTGGCCCTCGGGCTGCTCCGCCTGGCCGTTGTCGGTCCCTGCGTCGGTACCGGTGACCGGACCCACCTCCTCAAGATCCCGGGCAGGACCGAGACCGGTCCCACTCGTTTCGGAGGATAGAACACGACCCGTGCCTGCCGCCCCTCGAATAGGAGCGGTCTTGGCCGCGTGCAGCACCGTCCAGTCCAGGTCAGCGCTGCGCTTGTGGCTCGGGCAGATGGTCGAACCCATGCGGCGGACTTCCTCTCCTACGACGTCGGTGCCGAGGCCTCAGCACTTCTGTCCGCCACAACAGCGGTCCGGCGCGGGGCATTCCCGGCCGTCACCCGAGTGACCCGAGCCACTCCACGACACCGTCGGTGATGATCTCCAGGGCCCGCTCCTCGGTGATCTCCGCGCGCTTGGGGATCGCGAACCCGTGATCCCCGTACGGCACCTCGATGAGCCCGAAGCCGCCTTCGGGGAACTCCTGCGGCCTGC
Source organism: Streptomyces barringtoniae (assembly GCF_020819595.1). Classification (GTDB taxonomy): domain Bacteria; phylum Actinomycetota; class Actinomycetes; order Streptomycetales; family Streptomycetaceae; genus Streptomyces; species Streptomyces barringtoniae. Next base: position 130,329 of record NZ_JAJHNP010000017.1, on the reverse strand, counting down.
CGAAGGGGTCGTTGCCGCCCTGCACGACCAGCGTGGGCACGCCGGACCCGAGCAGCTCCCCGGCGCGGGACTTCTCGGGCTTGCCCGGCGGGTGCAGCGGGAAGCTGAGCGCGAGTACGGCGTGTGCGCCCAGCTCGGCCGCCGTACGGCAGGCGACCCGGGCCCCGGCGCTGCGGCCGCCGGAGACCACCGGCAGCTCCATCCCGGACAGCGCGGGCCAGATGCCGCGCCAGCCGGTGTCCAGGGTCTTCGGCGCGGGGGCGACCTTCTTCCCGGCGACGCGCCAGGGCTGCTCCACGAGGGCCACGGTCACGCCGTGCTCGGGGAGCACCCGGGCGAGCGCCTGGAGGTCCCGTGCCTCGATGCCACCGCCCGCGCCGTGGCTCACGGCCAGCACCAGCCGGGCCCGCTTCGCCCTGTGCCAGGTGATGCGTGCGGTCCCGGCGTCGGTCTCGACAATCTCGATCACGCTAGAAGAGTGTGCCCTCTTCCGGCGCCTCGAGCTCCTTCAGCAGCTCCGGGCCGTTGTTGCGGACGTTGCTGACGGCCGTGGAGACCGGGTAGGCGCGCATCAGGCCGGGCGGGGGCGGCGCCAGCAGCTCGCGCAGGCCGTCGGGGTCGGTGCGGCCCGGGTCGAGCCAGGCGTCCCAGCGGTCCGGGGTGAGCATCAGCGGCATCCGGGGGTGGATGTCGACCAGGGAGTGCGGGCCGTCGGCGGGGGCCACGGCCAGCGGGGTCCTCTCGGCCTCCGTGGTGATCACCGAGCAGGTGACCCACCAGGCCTGCGGGTGGTCGTCGGGCAGGGTCCGGTCGCGCCAGAACTCGTACAGCCCGGCCATCGCGAACACCGAGCCGTCGGCCGGCAGCACGAAGTACGGCTGTTTGCGCGGCCGCTTCTTCCTGCCCTCGACCTCCAGGTCGCGCTCCTGCTCGCCGGTGACCCACTCGTAGTAGCCGTCGGCGGGGATGATGCAGCGCCGGGCGGCGAAGGCGCGGCGGTAGGCGGGCTTCTCGTGCACGGTCTCGGCGCGCGCGTTGATCATCCGGGCGCCGCCCTCGGGAGTCTTCGCCCAGGACGGCACCAGTCCCCACTTCAGCTTGCGCAGCTGCCGAACCGGCCGCGGCTCGGCCGCGTCCTTCAGGGGGCGGTCCAGGACGGCGTAGACCTCCTTGGTCGGGGCCACGTTGTAGTCGGGCTCCAGGGTCTCCTCGGGCTCCCACTTCTCGACCTCGAAGATTCCTGCGAGATCCTCGGGCCTACGACTCGACGCATACCGTCCGCACATAAGAAACCGCCCCTCCGACCTGCGGAAACGCTAACCCAGGGTCTTCACTACCTTACGCAAGGAAGACGAGCGCTCCGAGGCGACGACCAAAGTCCCGGAGATCGCCCGGAACACGGCGTTCACTGGTCGGAGAAACGCTGTGACCTGCACGTTTGCCGTCAGGAACGATCGCTGCCGCGTCGGCGTCTCAGATATCGTCCGCACGTACGTGCCACACTGCCAGACTCCGTACGACGACAGGGAGCCCTCGCCGGACATGGACAGCCTCGCCGCCCTCGCGCTGCCCGACCTCTGGGACCGGCTCACCGGTACCCAGTCCGATCCCGACGTGTGGGTGGTGCTCGCCACCTCGGCGGCCGCGCTCGCCGTCGTCGTCCCGCACACCCTGTGGCGGATATCCCGCAACGCGATCACCATCGCGCACGAGGGCGGCCACGGTCTGATCGCGCTGCTCACCGGCCGGCAGCTCACCGGCATCCGGCTGCACTCCGACACCAGCGGCCTCACGCTCAGCCGGGGCAAGCCGTACGGGCTCGGCATGATCCTGACGGCGGCGGCCGGGTACACCGCCCCCTCGCTGCTGGGTCTCGGCGGCGCCGCCCTGCTGGCGGCCGGCCGCATCACGCTGCTGCTGTGGGCGGCGACGGCGCTGCTGGTGGCGATGCTGGTGATGATCCGCAACGCGTACGGCGTCCTGACCGTGGTGCTGGCGGGGGGTGCCTTCCTGCTGGTGTCGTGGCTGACCGGGCCCCAGGTGCAGGCGGCGTTCGCGTACGCGGTGGTGTGGTTCCTGCTGTTCGGCGGGGTACGGCCGCCGTTCGAGCTGCAGCTGAAGCGGTCACGGGGTGGCGCCGGGGACTCGGACGCGGACCAGCTGTCGCGGCTGACGCACGTACCGGCGGGGCTGTGGCTGTTCCTGTTCCACGCGGTGTCGCTGTCCTCGCTGATCGGCGGGGGCCGCTGGCTGCTTCAGGTGTGACGCCCGGGGAGCCGTACGAAAGGCCCTGGCGGGCCACGCTCGCCCCCGTGCCTTCCCTGAACCCCGCGTCGGGATCCGCGACTGGAGACTCCGTACCCGCGGTCGGCATTGAAGCAGGTCGCCACGGCCGCGACGACGGGGGAATCGCAGGAGAGACGCGGCGGATCGACCCCCGCGGACCGGTGGAGCCTGCGCCTCCCCGCGTGCAGGGGCCCGGCCGTCCCCAGCCACTAAAGTGGGGCCATGACCGTTAACCCCGCACACACCGCCCTCTGGCCCGCCCCGCACGCGAGCGGAGCCGTCGACGCGACGGTCCACGTGCCCGGGTCCAAGTCGGTCACCAACCGCGCCCTGGTGCTGGCGGCCCTCGCCTCCGAGCCCGGCTGGCTGCGCCGCCCGCTGCGCTCCCGCGACACCCTGCTGATGGCCGGTGCCCTGCGTGCGATGGGTGTGGAGATCGAGGAAGGGGTCGGCCCCGACGGCACCGGCGAGGCCTGGCGGGTACTGCCGACGGGCCTGCGCGGCCCGGCCACGGTCGACGTCGGCAACGCCGGCACGGTGATGCGCTTCCTGCCGCCGGTGGCCGCGCTGGCCGACGGCCCCATCCGGTTCGACGGCGACCCGCGGTCGTACGAGCGTCCCCTGCACGGGGTGATCGACGCGCTGCGGCAGCTCGGCGCCCGGATCGACGACGACGGCCGGGGCGCGCTGCCGCTGACCGTGCACGGTGGCGGGGCCCTGGACGGCGGCCCGGTGTCGATCGACGCGTCGTCCTCGTCGCAGTTCGTGTCGGCCCTGCTCCTGTCCGGACCGCGCTTCAACCAGGGCGTCGAGGTCCGCCACACCGGCGCGACCCTGCCCTCCATGCCGCACATCCGGATGACCGTCGACATGCTGCGCGCGGTCGGCGCCCAGGTCGACACCCCGGAGTCGGGCGGCGAGCCGAACGTGTGGCGCGTGACGCCGGGCGCGCTGCTCGGCCGGGACCTGACGATCGAGCCGGACCTGTCCAACGCCCAGCCGTTCCTGGCGGCGGCCCTGGTCACCGGCGGCAAGGTACTGATCCCGGACTGGCCGGAGCGCACCACGCAGCCGGGTGACCGGCTGCGGGAGATCTTCACCGAGATGGGCGGATCCTGCGAACTCACCGAGTTCGGGCTGGTGTTCACCGGTTCCGGCGCCATCCACGGCATCGACGTCGACCTGGGCGACGTCGGCGAGCTGACCCCGGGCGTCGCGGCCGTCGCCGCCCTCGCGGACTCCCCGTCGACCCTGCGGGGCGTGGCCCATCTGCGGCTGCACGAGACGGACCGGCTGGCCGCGCTCACCAAGGAGATCAACGAGCTCGGCGGTGACGTCACCGAGACCGCCGACGGCCTGCACATCCGCCCGCGCCCGCTGCACGGCGGCGTCTTCCACACCTACGAGGACCACCGCATGGCGACCGCCGGTGCGATCATCGGTCTCGCCGTCGAGGGCGTGCGGATCGAGAACGTGGCGACCACGGCGAAGACCCTGCCGGACTTCCCCGAGCTGTGGACCGGGATGCTCGGGCAGTAGGGGACGTACGCCATGCGCCGCTACGGCAAGCACACCGACGAGGACGACATCCGCAGCCGTCCCGGCCGCCGGGGCACCCGGCCGCGTACGAACATCCGGCCCAAGCACGAGGACGCCGCCGAGGGCCTGGTCCTCACGGTCGACCGCGGCCGGCTGACCTGCCTGGTCGACGACCGGACCGTGCTCGCGATGAAGGCCCGTGAACTGGGCCGCAAGGCGGCGGTGGTCGGGGACCGGGTGGCCCTGGTCGGCGACCTGACCGGCAAGAAGGACACGCTCGCGCGGATCGTCCGCATCGAGGAGCGCACGTCGGTGCTGCGGCGCACCGCCGACGACGACGACCCGTACGAGCGCGTGGTCGTCGCCAACGCCGACCAGCTGGCGATCGTCACGGCCCTGGCCGACCCGGAACCGCGCCCGCGTCTGATCGACCGCTGTCTGGTCGCGGCCTTCGACGGCGGCCTGGAGCCGCTGCTGGTGATGACCAAGTCGGACCTGGCTCCGCCGGACAAGCTGCTGGAGCTGTACGGCGCCCTCGACATCCCGTACCTCGTCACCAGCCGCGAGGAACTGGAGAACGGGGACGCGGCGGACCGGGTGCGGGAGTACCTGGACGGCAGGGTCACCGCGTTCGTGGGCCACTCGGGCGTCGGCAAGACGACGCTGGTGAACGCGCTGGTCCCCGAGAAGCGGCGGCGTGTGACGGGACGCGTCAACGCGGTGACGGGCCGCGGCCGCCACACCACCACATCGGCCCTGGCGCTCCCCCTGTCCGACGCGGAGGGCTGGGTCATCGACACCCCCGGGGTCCGCTCCTTCGGCCTGGCGCACATCGACCCGTCCCGGGTGATCCACGCCTTCCCGGACCTCGAACCCGGCACGGAGGGCTGTCCGCGCGCGTGCAGCCACGACGAGCCGGACTGCGCGCTGGACGCCTGGGTCGCGGACGGCCACGCGGACCCGGCGCGCCTGTACTCGCTGCGCCGTCTGCTGGCCACGCGGGAGCGCACGGAAGGCGACTGAGCGGCCTTGCGTTGTTTGCCGGGGCCCGGGTTCGGTAAGTGCATAATCGCACCGAGCCGGAGATCCGGATCAACGGGAGGACCGCACATGGCGTGGCTGCTGGTCATCGTGGCCGGGATGCTGGAGACCGGTTTCGCCGTGTGCCTGAAGCTCTCGCACGGGTTCACCCGGCTCTGGCCGACCATCGCCTTCGCCTCGTTCGCCCTCGGCAGCTTCGGTCTCCTCACCCTGTCCCTGAAGAAGCTCGACGTGGGCCCGGCCTACGCGGTGTGGACCGGCATCGGCGCGGCCGGCACCGCGATCTACGGCATGGTCTTCCTCGGCGACCTGGTGTCCACCCTGAAGATTGTCTCGATCAGCCTGGTGATCGTCGGGGTGATCGGACTGCAGCTGTCGGGGTCGGCGCACTAGGGTCCCGGGCATGGACTCCGAGCAGGACACCGGCCCCGTCCGGCACCGCGACCAGGGAGAGTGGCTGGCCCGGTTCGCCGACCGCATCCTGGTGGTCTGCCCCCGCTGCGGCGGCCGGGCGGACGTCGCCCCGCGCCCTGGTCTGCCCGCCCTCGAGTACTACTCCGAGCTGTTGTTCAGGCCTCGTCGACTCACGTGTGCAGCGTGTGGCGCGCACGCCGAGTGGACGGCGGCCGTGCAGGGCGGCGGGCTGGTCGCGGCGCAGCTCGGCGGGACCGAGGACCCGTTCTTCCGGCGGCCCCTGTGGCTGCAGACCCGTTGTGCGAGCCGGGTCCTGTGGGCCTACAACGTGGCGCACGTCGACGCGCTGGCCGCCTATGCCGGTGCCGTGTTGCGCGAGGGCGGCACCGGTGCCACGAGGGCGATGTTCCCGCGGCTGCCCCGGTGGATGAAGGAGTCCGGCCGCCGCACCGAGGTGCTGGCCGGCCTGGAGCGGCTGCGCGCGCTGTCGGAGCGTTCGGCTCCCGGGGACCGGTCCGACGCGGCCCACGAGCACGGCGACGGAGCCCGGCCGTACCGGGCCCGGTACTTCCGGGGCGGCCCGTACTGAGCTCGGTGAGAGCCTCGATCACTGGTGGCTGGGAACACTGAGGCCCTGCGGATCACTGAAATCTGCGGTCACTGAGACCTGCGGATCACACCGGCTGGCGGGGGAAGACCGCGCGGATCAGCTCGGCCGTGCCGCTCTCCCCCGGCGGTGCCGCGACGCAGGACAGGGCGAGGCGTACGGCCAGTTCACAGGGGCGGGCCAGTTCGGCGGTGTCGGTGGGGCCGGCCGCGGGGCCGGTCAGCGCGATGACCGCACGGTCCCGCACGATGCGTACGAAGTCGCGGGGCGTGGGCAGCGGGCCGTCGGCGCGGCGCTGCGCGGGCACCGGGGAGGAGGACGGTACGGCGGCGAGCGGTGGGGCGGGCAGCCGTTCGCCCCAGCAGCCGGTGAGCATGGCCCGTACCAGCTCGTTGTCCCGCGCGGCGGAGCTGGTCCATTCGGCGACGGCGGTGAGCCGTTCCGTCGCCTCGCCCGGTCCGGCGAGGGCCCGCTCCACTCCGGCGAGGTAGCCGTCGGCCTCCCGCCGCACGAGCGCGCGGGCCAGCCCGTCCTTGCTGCCGAACTCGTTGTACAGGGTCTGCCGGGACACCCCGGCCGCCGCGGCCACGTCGACCATCCGCACCGCGGACCACGGCCGGCGCGCGAGGGCCGTATAGGCGGCGTCCAACAGGGACTCCCGGGCAGCAGGCATCATCGCCTCCCTGGGGGCGGAGCGGCTCTGCGCCCAGATTTGACGCGCTTGTATGCACTGTCAAGGGTTCGCGGAGGCTCGGGGCGCGGTTCGGCCAGGGGGCCGGTTGCCGTACGGGGAGCTGCGGGCAGCCGTATCCGCACGGCCTGCGGGCAGTCGTGCCGCCGGGGCGGCGCACGAACCAGCCCGGCCGCAGCACCGCGCGCACGGCCACCCGCAGCACAGTGCACCGACACCGCCCGCCGCTGCTAGCCCCCACCGACCCCGGCAGATACGGTTCCATATATGCCGGACTACCTAGACGACCTGCGCCTCGCCCACGTCCTAGCGGACGCCGCCGACGCCGCCACCATGGACCGCTTCAAGGCCCTCGACCTGAAGGTCGAGACGAAGCCGGACATGACCCCCGTGAGCGAAGCGGACAAGGCGGCGGAAGAACTGATCCGCGGCCAGCTCCAGCGCGCCCGCCCGAGGGACTCGGTCCTCGGCGAGGAGTACGGCAGCGAGGGCTCCGGCCCCCGCCGCTGGGTGATCGACCCCATCGACGGCACCAAGAACTACGTACGCGGCGTCCCCGTCTGGGCGACGCTGATCTCCCTGATGGAAGCGGCTGAGGGCGGCTACCAGCCCGTCGTCGGCCTCGTCTCCGCCCCCGCCATCGGCCGGCGCTGGTGGGCCGCGAAGGGCCACGGCGCCTTCACCGGCCGCAGCCTGACCTCCGCGAGCCGTATCCATGTCTCCGGCGTCGGCAAGCTCGAGGACGCGTCGTTCGCCTACTCCTCCCTCTCCGGCTGGGAGGAGCAGGGCCGCCTCGACGGCTTCCTCGACCTCACCCGCCAGGTGTGGCGCACGCGCGCGTACGGCGACTTCTGGCCGTACATGATGGTCGCCGAGGGATGCGTGGACATCTGCGCGGAGCCGGAGCTGTCGCTCTGGGACATGGCCGCCAACGCCATCATCGTCACCGAGGCCGGCGGCACCTTCACGGGCCTCGACGGCCGTTCGGGCCCGCACAGCGGCAACGCGGCGGCGTCCAACGGCCTGCTGCACGACGAGCTGCTGGGATATCTCAACCCGCGCCGCTGAACAGGGAGGGCACTCCCGATACGCCCTCAACTGACTTCGCGCGCCCCCTTGTTGACCCGCGCTTTACCTGTCAGTCTGAGGCTACCCCCACTTGTGAATTTGTGAATCCAGGAACTAGCGCACTGGATTCCTAGGAGGTGGCCCCATCCATGCTCGTCCGTGACGCCATGAGCACGGTGATCCTCACCGTCGGCCCCGCCCACACCCTCCGCCAGGCAGCCGCCCTGATGTCCGCCCGCCGCGTCGGCGCCGCCGTCGTCCTCGACCCGGACGCCGGCGGCATCGGCATCGTCACCGAACGCGACATCCTCAACTCCGTCGGGCTCGGCCAGAACCCCGACACGGAACGCACCCACGCCCACACCACCACCGACGTCGTCTTCGCCGCCCCGACCTGGACCCTGGAGCAGGCCGCACGCGCCATGGCCCACGGCGGCTTCCGGCATCTGGTCGTCCTCGACCGCGGCGAGGTGGCCGGCATCGTCTCGGTCCGCGACATCATCCGCTGCTGGGCCCCGGCCCCCGAGCCCGCACCGGCGTTCTGAGCGACCGGAAAGGGACGGAGAGGGACAGAGCGACAGAGAGCCACAAGCGGAACGGGCCGGACCCCGAGCACCATGGGGTCCGGCCCGCCCGGCAGCACGGTCGTGCTGCCGACTCGATACGGCCGACTCGGTACGACTGACTCGGTACGGCCGGCTCCACTACGACCGGCTCAGCCGCGCAGCGCCTGCACCGCCGCCTCCAGCCGCTTGCCGAAGCCGGCGTCGGCATTGCGGAAGTTGCCGATGGCCCGCTCGGCGATGTCCTCGCGCGAGACCTGCGAGATGGCACCCGCCAGGTTCGCGACCAGGCGCTCCCGCTCCTCCTCCGACATCAGCCGGTAGAGGTTGCCCGCCTGCACGAAGTCGTCGTCCTCGGCGTGCACCGGCGTCGGGTGGTTGCCGGTGGGGCCGTCGACGGGGACCGGCTGCCACAGCGGACGGCCGGTCTGCTGCGGCCCGCCGAAGCTGTTCGGCTCGTAGTTCTTCGCCCCGCCGTGCCGGCCGTCGTAGAGGTGGCCGTCCCGGGAGTTGGTGCGCGCCTCGGTGGCGTGCGGACGGTTCACCGGCAGGTGGTCGGCGTTGATGCCGACGCGGTAGCGGTGCGCGTCGCCGTACGCGAAGAGGCGGCCCTGGAGCATCCTGTCGGGCGAGGGGCCGATGCCCGGCACGAAGTGGGCGGGGCTGAAGACCGACTGCTCGACCTCGGCGAAGACGTTCCGCGGGTTGCGGTTCAGCTCCAGCCTGCCGATCTCGATGACCGGGTGGTCCGCGTGCGGCCACACCTTGGTCAGGTCGAACGGGTTGAAGCGGTACGTCGCCGCGTCGGCCGCCGGCATGATCTGCACACCCACGGTCCAGCTCGGGAACTCCCCGCGCTCGATCGCCTCGCGCAGATCGCGCTGGTGCGAGTCGGGGTCCCGGCCCGCGAGCACCTCGGCCTCTTCCGCGGTGAGGTTCCTGATCCCCTGGTCGGTCTTGAAGTGGTACTTGACCCAGAAGACCTCGCCCGCAGCGTTGTTCCACTGGAAGGTGTGCGAGCCGAAGCCGTCCATGTGGCGGTACGACGCCGGGATGCCGCGGTCGCCGAACAGCCAGGTCACCTGGTGCGTCGACTCCGGCGACAGCGACCAGAAGTCCCACACGTTGTCGGCTTCCGTGGAGCCGGTGTACGGGTCGCGCTTCTGGGTGTGGATGAAGTCCGGGAACTTGATCGCGTCCCGGATGAAGAACACCGGGGTGTTGTTGCCGACGAGGTCGTAGTTGCCCTCCTCGGTGTAGAACTTCAGCGCGAAGCCGCGCGGGTCACGGACGGCGTCCGCCGCGCCGAGGTTGCCGGCCACCGTCGAGAAGCGCAGGAAGACCTCGGTCTCCTTGCCGACCTCGGAGAGGAAGGCGGCACGCGTGTACGGCGTGACGTCGGCGGTGACGGTGAAGGTGCCGTAGGCGCCCGCACCCCGCGCGTGCACGACCCGCTCCGGAATGCGCTCCCGGTTGAAGTGGGCGAGCTTCTCCAGCAGGAGCTGGTCCTGGACGAGGACCGGTCCGCCGACGCCCGCCGTCTCGCTGTTCTGGTTGTCCGCGATCGGGGCACCGGCCTCCGTGGTGAGCGGTCCCTGCGTCACGCGCGCCTCCTGCGTCATTACCGACTACTCCTGTCCCAGTCCTGTCCTGCGGCCAAAGCCAGTCCAGATCCTACATTGGACTAAATCCAAATCAAGCGCTGATCCAAACTCACACCTATTCCCGTCCTGGTCCCCCTTGCTGTTAGGCTGGTGGCTATGAGCGACCTTCTGGAACGGCTGCGGGGACGCGGATGGCGGATGACCGCGCAGCGACGCGTCGTGGCCGAGGTCCTCGACGGCGAGCACGTCCATCTGACGGCCGACGAGGTCCACGCACGGGCTGTCGCGAAGCTGCCCGAGATCTCCCGGGCGACCGTCTACAACACGCTGGGCGAGCTGGTCTCGCTCGGCGAGGTGCTGGAAGTCGCGACGGACAAACGCGCCAAGCGCTACGACCCGAACGCACACCGGCCGCATCAGCACCTGGTCTGCGCCCGGTGCGGCGCGATCCGTGACGTGCACCCCACGGGCAACCCGCTCGCCGACCTCCCCGACACCGAGCGCTTCGGCTTCACGGTGTCGGACGTCGAGGTGACCTACCGGGGGCTGTGCCCGGACTGCGCGCGGGCGTAACCCACCGCTTCCCTGGAGCCCCGGCGACCCGCCGGGGCTCTTTTCGTATCGCACACGCGCGCACAAACACCGAGGGCCGGAACCCATCTCTGGATTCCGGCCCTCGGCCTTCAGTAGCGGGGACAGGATTTGAACCTGCGACCTCTGGGTTATGAGCCCAGCGAGCTACCGAGCTGCTCCACCCCGCGTCGGTGAACACGACATTACGTGAGGGAGGTCGACGGAAGCAAATCGGTTACCGGAGACGTGGCCGGGGTCACTTCACAGCCGACCCGGACAGGTGGGCGGGTGGGAAATCGTCCGCCGGAGCCCAGCGCAGCGTCACGCCGAGAGTTCCTCCCGCAGTGCGTCCCGCAGCCGCCCCGCCCGCTCCGAAACCTCCGCCGGCCCCAGCTCCACGGCCCGGTCGGCCCACTTCTGCCCCTCCGCCAGCTCGCCCCGACGCGCGTAGACCAGGGCCAGCCGCAGCGCCGCCCGGCCGTGCCCGGCGTCGGCCGCCCGCGTCCACCACACCGCGGCCTCCGGCTCGCTCCCCTCGCGCGCCAGCAGCAGCCCGAGGTTGAAGGCGCCGTTGCGCGACCCGGCCTCCGCCGCCGCCCGGTACCAGCGCGCCGCCTCGACCACGTCGCCCCGGGCCGCCGCGAGCATCCCGACCCGCACCTGCGCGCGCCGGTGCCCCTGGGTCGCCGCCCGCTCGTACCACTCCTCGCACTCGGTCTTCTCGTGCACGGTCTCGCCCAGCTCGTGCGCCGGCTCCGGCGGCCGCCGCGCGTCGAGCAGCGCCGCCAGCCGGTACGCCGCCTCCGCGCTGCCCCCGCCCGCCGCGCACCGCAGATGCCGCTCGGCCTCCTGCTCCTCGCCCTCGCGCAGCCGGGCGATCCCGACCTGGAGCGCGGCCTCGGTGTGCCCGGCGGCGGCCGCCCGCTCGTACCAGCGCAGCGCCGTGGTCTCCTCGCCGCGTCCGGCGTAGAGGATGCCGAGGTTGAACGCGGCGTCCACGCTGCCGGCCTCGGCGGCCTTGGAGAACCACGGCTCGGCGCCGGTGGTGTCACTGCCCTGGAGCAGCAGGATGGCGAGCGCGTTGGCGGCCTCCCGGTGTCCGGCGTAGGCGGCCCGCCGGTACCACTGCTCGGCCTGCGCGGTCCGTCCCTGCTCGGCGCAGAGCAGCCCGAGGTTGTAGGCGCCGTTGTCGTCACCGGCGTCCAGCGCCGCCCGGTACCAGCGCTCGGCGGTCTGGGTCTCGCCGCGCTCGGCGTGCAGCGCGCCGAGCGCGTTGGCCGCGTTGCCGTCGCCCTCCTGGGCGGCGCGCAGCCACCACACGGCCGCGCTCTCGGTGTCCCCGGCGTCGCGCAGCAGGAAGCCGAGCGCGCAGGCGGCCCGGGACTCGCCGTCCTTGGCGGAGGTCAGGTACCAGCGCCCGGCCTCCTTCAGTTCCCCGCGCTTCTCCAGGATCGCCCCGAGGTGCAGCGCGGCACGCCGGTGGCCGCGCGCGGCGGCCTGCCGGTACCACTGTTCCGCCTCCGCGACAGCGTTGTCGGCCCCGGCCTCGTCCTCGCGCCCGGCGGTGTCGAGCGCGCGGGCCAGCCGGTAGGCGGCCTCACGGTGTCCGCGCTCGGCCGCGGCCCGCATCCAGTGCTCGGCGCCGACGTCCCCGCGGTGCTCCAGGAGGTCGGCGAGCGCGTAGGCGCCCAGGACGTGGCCCTGCTCGGCGGACTGGCGCAGCCAGTACTCGGCCGCCGGCTCGTCACCGCGCTCACGGTGGTAGCGGCCGAGCGCGTGCGCTGCGGCGGCGGATCCGGCGACGGCGGCGATGCGCCACCAGCCGGCGGCCTCCTCGGGGTAGCCGCGCTGGTGCAGCAGGACGCCCAGGTTGTTGGCGGCGGCCCGGTCGCCGGCCGCGGTGGCGGCCCGCAGATGGGGTTCGGCTCCGTCGAGGTCGCCGCGGCGCAGCAGCATGGCTCCGAGGACGCTCGCCGCCTCGGCGTCGCCGCTCTGCGCGGCGAGTCCGAGGCGTACCTCCTCGGCGGCTTCCCCCATGTCGGTCAGCTCGTCACGGGGCGGTCCCTCATCGGAAGGCTGCACAAATCGCCCTGACTCGAACAGAGTTGCCTTCTCCCCCATAACGTCCATCGTCGCACCACCTGCACCCCGGGTACACCCGGTATACCGCAGCCCGTGAGGTCACTTCAGCGTTTTGTCGACATGCCCACAGGACGACAAGTCAAACACACCCCCCTCAACTCCCCACGGCGGCGCGGCCGTCCCTCCCCTCAGCACATGAGTTCGCACACCACGAAGGCCCGGATCCCTTGGGATCCGGGCCTTCGACTGGAGTAGCGGGGACAGGATTTGAACCTGCGACCTCTGGGTTATGAGCCCAGCGAGCTACCGAGCTGCTCCACCCCGCGCCGTTGCATGTCAACCGTACCACGGCGCGGAGTGGCCTTGATCAAGTGCCCTTTCCGCCGGTGCCCTTGTCCGCGTTCTTGCCGCCGCCGGACTGGCCGGCCTTGGCCTCCGCCTGCTGCGCCCGCTGCAGCGCGTCCTTCAGGTCCTTCTGGGCCTTGGCGTACGCGGACCAGTCCGGCCCGTTCGGCGCCTGCAGGGCCTTCTGCCCTGCGTCGTACGCCTTCTGGGCCTCGTCCAGGGCCTGTTGGACGGTCGGGTTGGAGGACGTGGGCGGACTGGTGGTGCCGGTGTTCGGCGGGGTGGTCGACCCCTGCACGCCGAAGACCTTGTTCAGCGCCTCGTCCAGGGTGTTCTCGAAGGCCGTCCTGCCGTTGTAGGTGACCAGCACCTTGCCCAGCAAGGGGTACTTGAGCTTACCGCCGAGGACGTAGACCGGCTCCGCGTACAGCAGTCCGCCGTCGAGCGGCACGGTCAGCAGATTGCCGTACTCGACCTTGGAATGCCCGCGGGTGAGCAGGCTGATCGTCTCCGCGATGTCCGGCCGGGAGTTGAACTGGCTCTGCACCTGTTTGGGACCGTCGGCCGTCGTGCTGGTCGGCAGTTTCAGGATTCTGATCTTGCCGTAGTCACTGGTGCCCGGGTCGGAGTCGACCGCCATGAACGCGCTGAGGTTGTCACGTCCGTTCGGTGTGAACGTCGTCGTCAGCGAGAACGACCGCTTGCTCTGGTCCGGCATCTTCATGCTCAGGTAGTACGGAGGCACCGCGCTGCCCGAGTCGTTGGTCGGGTCATCGGGGACCTGCCACACCTCGCTGCCGCTGAGGAACGTCTGCGCGTCCGTCACGTGGTACCGCGAGAGCAGCTCGCGCTGCACCTTGAACAGGTCCTGCGGGTAGCGCAGATGCCCCATCAGGTCCTGGGAGATGGCCTTGCGCGGCTGCACCGTGCCGGGGAAGGCCTTCATCCAGGTCTTCAGCACCGGGTCCTGGGTGTCCCACTGGTAGAGCCTGACCTCGCCGGTGTACGCGTCGACGGTCGCCTTCACCGAGTTGCGGATGTAGTTGACCTGGTTCTGCTGGGCCACCACCGCGCGGTTGTTGTTGGCGGCGGTCAGCGAGTCGGCCGTCGTGTCCCCGAGGGTCGTACGGGAGGAGTAGGGGTAGCCGTTCGACGTCGTGTACGCGTCGACGATCCACTGGATACGGCCGTCCACGACCGCCGGATAGGCGTCCCCGTCGATGGTCAGCCAGGGCGCGACCGCCTCGACGCGGTCCTTGGGCGTGCGGTTGTACAGGATCCGCGAGCCCTTGCCGATCGCGCCGGAGTAGAGGATCTGCGGCTCGTTGAACGCCACCGCATACGCGGCCCGGTTGATCGGGTTGTCGAGGTTGACGCCGCTCTTGCCGGTGTAGCTGGTGGTCTTCTCGTCGCCGTTGTCCGCCGAGTAGTCGACCTCCTTCTGCGGTCCGCCGACGATGGAGTACGTGTTGGTCTTCTCGCCGTAGTAGACCCGCTGTTGGTACGTGCCGAGGTCGCCCTTGGACGGCAGGTTGGACTCGGTGAAGACCGGCTGGCCCTGGTCATCGGCCTCGGTGCCCTTGGCGGCGACCACGCCGTAGCCGTGCGTGTAGCGGAAGTGGTCGTTGATCCAGTTGTTCTTCGGGACTCCGTCCAGGTTCAGCTCGCGCAGCCCGATGACCGTGTCCTGCTCCTTGGCGGCGGTGCCGTCCTTCGCGGGGTACCGGTCGACGTCCAGGTTGGTCGGGAAGGCGTAGTAGTTCTTCATCTGCTGCGCCTGCTGGAACGTCGGCGAGACGATGTTCGGGTCCATGATCCGGATGCTCGCCGCGTCGTCCGCGTCGGCCCGCAGCCTGGTCGCGTCCGAGGCCGTGTCCGAGGCCGTGGACTTGCCGGCGTACTCGGTGACCTTGGTGTCGTCGATGCCGTACGCCTCGCGGGTCGCCTTGAGGTTCTTCTGGACGTACGGCGCTTCCTTGGCCTGCTCGTTGGGCTCGACCTGGAACTTCTGCACGATCGCCGGGTACAGGCCGCCGATGAGGATCGCGGAGAGGACCATCAGGCCGAAGCCGATGACGGGGAGCTGCCAGGTGCGCCGCCACAGCGTGGCGAAGAACAGCAGCGCGCAGATGGCGGCGATGCAGAACAGGATCGTCTTCGCCGGCAGATAGGCGTTGGCGTCGACGTAGCGCAGGCCGGTCCAGTTGCCGGTCGCCTTGAAGTCGCTGGACTTGACGGCCAGGCCGTACCGGTCGAGCCAGTAGGCGACCGCCTTCAGGGCGACGAAGATGCCGAGCAGCACCGACAGATGCCCGGTCGCGGCGGCGGTGGCCCGCGCGCCGGGGCTGGTGACGCGCAGCCCGCCGTACAGGTAGTGCGTGAGCGCGGCGGCGATCAGGCACAGGATGGCGGTGGCGAAGCCGAAGCCGAGCAGGAAGCGGTACCAGGGCAGGTCGAAGGCGTAGAAGGAGACGTCGAGGTGGAACTGGGGGTCCTTCTGGTGGAAGGGCACGCCGTTGACCCACATCAGCCAGGTTTGCCACTGGCCGGCCGCGGAGGCGCCGGCGATCAGTCCGACGAGCGCGGTGACGGCGAGCAGCAGCCACCTCTTGTACGGCGCGATGCCCATCCGGTAGCGGTCGAGGCTCTGCTGCTCCATGGACATGGCGCTCAGCGGGGGCCGCAGGCGGTGCGCCAGCCAGATGTTGACCCCCACCGCGACCGCCATCAGCAGACCGAAGACGGAGAAAAGGCCGATCTTGGTCCAGAGCACGGTCGTGAACACGGACGAGTAGTGCACCGACCGGTACCAGAGCCAGTCCGTCCAGAAGCCCGCGAACATGGTGAACGCCATGCCGAGGACGGCCAGCACGCCCAGCGTCATCAGCAGGGTCCGGACACCCCGGGACGGTCGTCCCGCTCTGATCCGTGGCCCCGTCGGGCCTCCGCCGCGGTCCGGCATCTGGAAAGCCAAGGTGCGCACCTCGAAGTTCGCTGTCGATCCGTCAGGCCCTCGTGTTCGCGGACCCGCCGTGGCCCCCCGTGATCGCGGACCCACACCTATGCAACTTACTCACGCTTTGGTCGGTTCCCGATTCGGGTGGTGAACGAGGCAGGATTGTGACCATGTCCAACACTCCCATGGCAGCGAGCCCGCTCACCCGGGCCGTACTCGAGATCGACGAGTACGTCTCCGGCCTCGGCTGGGACCAGCCCGCTCGCCTCTTCGCCCTTGTCGACACCGCACGGCTGCGGGCCCAGGAACCCGCGCTCGCGGCCCAGCTGGGCCTTGAGGACGAGTCCGCCTCCGCCGGTCTCACCCCGATCGAGCAGGACGAGATCCCGTCCGGCAAGCCGCTGGACGAGTTCCTCGGCACCATCGCCTGGCCCGACGCGGTGGTCGGCTGCGCGCTCTCGGTGGAGCGCCTGATGCTGCCGCCGGCCGCCGAGGCGCAGGTCCCGCAGAACCTGAGCGAGGCCAAGCTGGCCAAGTGGGTCGCCGACCACCCCGAGCGCCAGGAGGTGCGCATGACGGTCGCGGTGCTGCGCGACGGCGGCCGCGAGTCGGCGCTGCGGCTGCGCGAGAAGGACTCCCCGACGGAGGTCCTGACCGGCCCCGACCTGGTGCCCGGCCTGGCAGAGGCCCTGGCGGCGACTTTCGAGGACTGATCCCGGCCGGTTCGGTACGGCGATGGGGGCGCCCCCTCCCGCGGGGCGTCCCAGCCGTGTCAGGAGTCCGGCGGCGTCAGGAGTCCGGCGGCGTCAGGAGTCCGGCGGCGTCAGGAGTCCGGCCGTGTCATGGCCGGCTCAGCCCTTGGTGGTGCACTTGGGCAGCGCGGCGGTGTTCCCGCTGCGGATGTCCTTCAGCGCGTCGAGCGCGTCGCCGATGTTCTTCACCTTGACCAGGGTGAGCCCGCTCGGGGTGTCCTCGGCGGCAGCCGCGCAGTTGTCGGCGGGCGTCAGGAAGTACTGGGCGCCCGCGTCACGTGCGCCGACCGTCTTCATCTCGATGCCGCCGATCGGTCCGACGGTGCCGTTGTCGTCGATGGTTCCGGTGCCTGCGACGAACTTGCCGCCGGTCAGCTTCCCCGGGGTCAGCTTGTCGTAGATGCCGAGGGCGAACATCAGACCGGCGCTGGGGCCGCCGACGTCGGCGAGCTTGATGTCGATGCTGAACGGGAAGGTGTGGTCGGTCCCGGCCGAGATCCCGACGATGGCCCGCTTGGCGCCGGTGTCGTCGGACGTGGTCGTGGTGATGGTGACGTCCTGCGTCTTCGTCGCCGTCCTGTGCGCCTTCTCGGCGGCGGCCTGCTCCTTGGCGGGGACGACGGTGAAGACGACGTTCTGCCCGGGCCTGTGCTCGGTGACGAGCTTGGCGACGTCGGAGGGCTGCTTGACGGCGGTGCCGTCGACGGCCTTGATCACGTCACCGGCGTGCAGCCTGCCCTCGGCGGGCGAGTCCTTGACGACGGTGGAGACGATCACCCAGGACTTCACCGGGATGCCGAGCTGCTTCAGGGCGGCGACCTTGGCGCTCTCCTGGGACTGGCTGAACTCCTCGGCGTTCTGCTGCGAGGACTGCTGCTCGGTCGTCCCGTTCGGGTAGAGCGTGTCGTGCGGGACGATCTTGCTGTCGGGGTCCAGCCAGCCGTAGACGGCCTGCACCAGGTTCATGCGGAAGTCCGCGCTGGTCACCCGGACGGTCGTCATGTTCAGGTTGCCGCTGGTCCTGTACGTGTCGTGCCCGGTGATCTGCAGCACCGGCTCGCCGTCGTGGTCCCCGAGCGTGTTCACGGTCGGGCCGGGAGACATCTCCGAGTACGGCACGGGGATGAGTACTCCCGCGCACAGGAGCGCGATCAGCATCAGGGTGGAGGCGAGCATCGTCGCGGTGCGGCGTGGCATGCCACGACAGTACGGGACGCCTCTGTCAGCGCACCGTCAGGGCACCCCCGTCACGCGCCGCCGGCACCCGTGTGGGATCTCTCCATGGCCTCGCGGAACCGGGCATACCCATCCAGCTCCGGGCCGTCACCGCGCACCTTACGAGTCCGATTGGCCCAACTGCCCCACAGTCCGCCGCCGACCGCGGCCACAAGCGGAATCAGCAGCCAGACAAGCGCCCCCATGCCGACCTCCCAACGCCGTGAGCGTCCGCAACTGACTGATCAGCAGATTAACCATCCGCACTGACAACGCTCACGCGAGGGTGCCGGTTACGCAACACGGGGGGTCGCGAGTGCTCCGGGTGACGTACGCGGGGGCCGTGTGCCCCCGGTTGCGTGCCTCAGCAGGCCCCGACCCATTCCTCCGTGCCGTCGGAGAACCTCTGGTGCTTCCAGATGGGCACCTCGTGCTTGAGGTCGTCGATCAGCTTGCGGCAGGCGTCGAAGGCCTCGGCCCGGTGCGGACAGGCGACGCCGACGACCACGGCGAGGTCCCCGACCTGCAGGTCCCCCACCCGGTGCACGGCGGCCAGCGCCCGCACCGGGTACTCGGCCACCACCTTCTCGGCGATCCGCCGCATCTCGGCCTCGGCGCTGGGGTGGCAGGAGTACCCGAGCGCGTCCACGTCCGCACCCCCGTCGTGGTTGCGCACGGTCCCCACGAACAGGGCGATGCCCCCGGCGGCGTCGTCCCCGACGGCCTGGAACACCTCGTCCACGGAGAGCGCGGTCTCCCGGACACCGATCAACTTGATGGGATCCTGCGCCGCCTGCTCACCGGGGTGCTCGTTCGCGTGTGCCATACCCCCATCGTGCCGCACGCCTGTGACACGCGGGAATACGAGATTCAGCAGGCACGCGCGCGGGGCTTTTTGGATGCTCGTACGACGCGGCCGCGAGCACGAGACCCGGCCCGCCCGGCCCAGCCCGGCCCAGCCCGGCTCAGACCCGCCGCCGGGCCTTCCGGGCCCGCCGTACGACAGCCGCCGCGCCGAGCAGGGCCACGGTCGCCCCCGCGGCCCCCGCGGCCGTGGCGTCCTTGCGCCCGAGCCGCCGTCCGGCGACCGTGTGCCGCCCGGAGACCTCCTCCAGCAGCTCCGCGAGCACCTCCTCGTTGGTCCACCGCGGCCGCCACCCGGCGTCGTGCAGCCGGCTCCCGCTGATCACCCACGGGTACATCGTGTACGCCAGATCGCCGGCCGGAGACGGCGTGAGCCCGATCCGGTGCAGCCGGGCCGCCGCGCCGAGCGCCACCGCCGACGGCAGCTCCATCCGCCGGATCCCGCTCAGCTCCTCGACCTCCTCCTGCTCCAGCCATCCGTCGCAGCCGACGGCCAGCTCCCCGTCGACCTTCTCCAGGACGGCGTACTCCAGGGCACTGCACAGGTCCTCGACGTGGCAGAACTGCCACGCGGGCCGCGACCCGGCGACGACGAGCAGCCGCGGCGACTCGAAGTACCGGGTCAGCGCGGTGTCGGTGCCTCCGACCAGCACCGCGGGCCGTACGACGGTGACGTTCAGCCCCGGATGCGCGCGCGGCGCCCGCCGGGCCAGCCGTTCGATCTCCAGCAGGTCCCCCACCCCGGTGGCCTCCGCGGTCGCGCGCAGTTCGGCGTCCTCCGAAAGGGGCAGCTCGTTGTCCGGCAGCGCGCCGTAGACCATCGCCGAGGTGCACAGCACGACCCGGTGCACGCCGGCCGCCGCGGCGGCGGTCAGGACGGTCTGTGTCCCCCGGACGTTGTAAGCCGTGCGAGCGGCCGGATCGGTCTCCAGATCGAGGTCGAGCGCGAGGTGGACGACCACGGCGGCGCCGCGCAGCTTGTCCGCGATGGCGGGGTCGCGCACGTCGAGGATGTGCCACTGCGCCTCGGCGCACTCCCCGCGCCGCTCGTCGATCGCGATGACCTGCTTGATCTCCTCGGAGGCGGCGAGCCGCTCGGTGAGCAGGGCGCCGACCCCGGTGGCGGCGCCGGTGACCGCGACGACGGGGCCGCGCAGGGCGGGAGGGGTTGACGGGTTTCGCGCTGCGCGAACCTGCGGATCTGGGGAACTCACCGGGCGTCTCCAGCGGTTGTCTTCAGTACGGGCGCGAGTGACGCGTACGTACCAGGTGCATCCATCCTGCCGCAGGCCTGCCGTGGGCGAAGCACCGAGGCCCGATCGGGTCCGGGTGTCTACGCTGGGTGGTGTTGTCGGGCAGCCGCGCCGCCGGAGAGAACCGGCGGCCTTACCAGCCGAGGAATCCCGTGAGTGACACCCCATTCGGTTTCGGCCTTCCGCCGGAGGAGCCGGAGGACGGCGACGAGGGCAAGAAGAAGGACCAGCAGAGCGGTGGTGGGCAGGGACCGGCCAACCCGTTCGGCTTCGGCGGCCTGCCCGGAGCCGGGGGCTTTGGCGGCCCCGGCGCCGACAATCCGCTCGCAGCGATGTTCGGGTCGCTGAACCCCACGGATCTGGGCGCCGCGTTCCAGCAGCTGGGCCAGATGCTCTCCTACGAGGGCGGCCCGGTGAACTGGGACATGGCCAAGCAGATCGCCCGCCAGACGGTCGCCCAGGGCACCCCGGACGGCACGAAGGACGCCAGTGTGGGCCCGGCCGAGCGCAAGGCGGTCGAGGAGGCCGTCCGCCTGGCCGACCTGTGGCTGGACGACGCGACGTCCCTGCCGTCGGGCTCGGCCTCGGCGGTGGCCTGGTCCCGCGCGGAGTGGGTCGAGGCGACCCTGCCCGCCTGGCAGGAGCTGGTCGACCCGGTCGCCGAGCGGGTCGGCGCGGCCATGGGTGACGTCCTGCCGGAGGAGATGCAGGCCATGGCGGGCCCGCTGATCGGCATGATGCGCTCGATGGGCGGCGCCATGTTCGGCACGCAGATCGGGCAGGCCGTCGGCGTGCTCGCGGGCGAGGTCGTCGGTTCCACCGACATCGGCCTGCCGCTCGGCCCGGCCGGCAAGGCCGCGCTGCTCCCGGCCAACGTGGAGGCCTTCGGCAAGGACCTCGGCGTGCCGCAGGAAGAGGTGCGGCTGTACCTGGCCCTGCGCGAGGCCGCCCACCAGCGCCTGTTCGCGCACGTGCCGTGGCTGCGCTCGCACCTGTTCGGCGCGGTCGACGGGTACGCGCGCGGCATCAAGGTCGACACCGCCAAGCTGGAGGACGTGGTCGGCCAGTTCGACCCGCAGAACCCCGAGCAGCTGCAGGACGCGCTCCAGCAGGGCATGTTCCAGCCGGAGGACACCCCGGAGCAGAAGGCCGCCCTGGCCCGTCTGGAGACCGCTCTGGCGCTCGTGGAGGGCTGGGTGGACGCGGTGGTCCACGCGGCCGCGAAACCGCGTCTGTCGTCCGCCGACGCCCTGCGCGAGACCCTGCGCCGCCGCCGCGCCACGGGCGGCCCCGCCGAGCAGACGTTCGCCACGCTGATCGGCCTGGAGCTGCGCCCGCGCCGGCTGCGCGACGCCTCCCGCCTGTGGGCCTCGCTCACGGACGCGCGCGGGGTCGACGGCCGGGACGGCCTGTGGGCCCACCCGGACATGCTGCCGACGGCGACCGACCTGGACGACCCGGACGGCTTCGTGCACCGGGAGCAGCTGGACTTCTCCGAGCTGGACAAGATGCTGGGCGAGGCGGCCGGCGGTTCGCACGGCAAGCCGGACCTGCGCAAGAAGGACGCCGACACCGAGGGCGACGACACCGAGGGCGACGACGGCGAGTGAGCCTGTACGACGACGCGGTCCTCGTGCTGAAGGGGTACGAGGGCCAGGGCGAGCTGCGCCAGGCCTACCTGGACCATCTGGCGGCCCACCCGGACGGCATGTGGAAGGCCTGCGAGGCCGGCCATGTCACGGCGAGCGCCCTGGTGGTCGATCCCGGGCGCGGCCGGGTGCTGCTCACGCTGCACAGGAAGCTGCGGATGTGGCTGCAGATGGGCGGCCACTGCGAGCCGGGGGACGCCTCGCTCGCGGCGGCGGCCCTGCGCGAGGCCACCGAGGAGTCCGGCGTGCCCGGGCTGACCCTGCTGCCCGGGGGCCCGGTGCGTCTGGACCGGCATCCGATCCCGGCGCCGTGCCACTGGCACTTCGACGTCCAGTACGCGGCCCTGGCCCCGGCGGGCGCCGAGCACGTGATCAGCGAGGAGTCACTGGACCTGCGCTGGTTCGCCTACGACGAGGTGGCGGAGGTGGCCGACGAGTCGGTCGTACGCCTGCTGGAGGCAACCCGCGCGAGGCTGTGAGCATGTAAGGGGCGACCGCACGAGCGACCGCCCCTTACGTTTGCTTTCCGGACCCGGATCCCGGGGATCCCGGGCTCAGCTCCAGACGTTCCCCTGGTTCTGCCCGTGCGCCCCGTGCTGCCCCATGCCGAACTGGGCGGCCAGGCCCTGCCCGATGACCGCGTTCTGCGGCGGGAGCAGTTCGCTGGGCTGGACCAGCGCGAACCCGGAGCCCATGAAGCTCAGCTCCCAGCCCTCACCGGTGTTGCCTCGCCGGCGCCACACCCCGGAGGAATGCGTCTGGGCCTGCATCTGCACGCGCAGCCCGGTGGACCAGGCGACGATCGCGTCCGCGTCGCAGTTGACGTATTTGTCCGGGGTGACCTGCATCAGCAGCGGCGCGCCCGAGGTCATCAGGGCGACCTTGCCGCGCCCGGTGATGTTCAGCTGGTACTTCCCGGAGCCGGAGATGCCGTAGAGGCTGTCGACGGCCACGACCTCGTAGTGCAACGAGGAGTCCATGGCGAGGACGTAGGAGCTGTCGACGGTCAGCCCGTCCTGCTCGACGTCCATGATGTGCACGTGCTGGGCCAGGTTGGCCAGATACACCGTGCCCTGTCCGTGACAGCGCATCAGGTCCAGGCCCTCGCCGGTGTACGCACGCGCGCGTGCCTGGTTGTTGTTCTGGTACTCGGCGTCGAACTCCATCAGCCCCTGGTAGGCGACCATGGTGCCCTTGCGGGCGAGGATGTCGTCGTGGCCCTCCAGGGTGACGCGGAGCAGCTGCGCGTTCTGCAGGCTCCAACGCTCCTGCGTCTGGAGGTCGTTGTGCGCGAAAAGCGGGCTCTGCATGGCTTACTGACTCCCCCTCAGCCCCGGATCCGGATGCGGTCGGTGCTGTCCTCGCTGGGCTGGACGACGACGATGCCCTGGCCGGAGAAGGCCATCTGGTAGGCCTCACCGCTGCCCCGGCCGATCAGCGACTGCGCCTTGAAGCTGCGCTTGCCCTTCACCCTCAGGTTCGGCGACCAGGCGACGAGCGCGTCCGGGTCGACGTAGGTCTCGTCCTCGCCGCCGCCGCAGTCGACGACGATCGGCTTGCCCCGGGAGGTCAGCGCGACCCAGCCCTGCCCGGAGATCTTCGTGTTCCACAGGCCCTGCCCGGCGAACTTCGCGAGCCCCTTGACCCGTTCCACGCCCCAGCTGAGGTGGGCGTCGAAGGCGAGCAGGTTGGTGGCGTTGACGGAGATGCCGTCGCCGTTGAGGTTGATCACGACGACGTTGGCGCCGTAGTCGGCGAGGTAGAGCAGGCCGTCGCCGGTGCACTTCATCAGGGGCGCGCCCTCGCCGGTGATCCAGTCGCGGGCGATCTGGCGGACGGCCGGCGGGTTGGGCTCGTACTGGATGAAGCCTTCGTAGGCGACCATCGAGCCCACGCGCGCGAGGAGGTCGTTTCCGGTCTGCATGGCGACCTTCAGCATGTGGCTGCCGTGGTTCTCCATGCGGGCGGTGACGGGTGCGGGGGCGTAGCCCGCGAGCGGCTGGTTCATGACGGGCTCCCTTTAGACCTCGTACGGCTGGACGACGATGAAGTTGCCGGGCGCGCCCCGGAACTGGAGGTTGACGCTCTCGCCGGTGTCGCCCGGGTAGGCGTTGCGGCGCATGCGGACCTGGCTGGAGACGATCACCTGGGAGGCGGCCGACCAGGCGACGACCGCGTTGCAGTCGGCGAAGGTGGTCGGCGTGACCGGCAGGACCACGGGCGTGCCGTGCGTCTTGACGACGATCGTGCCGGTGCCCTGGAACTGCATGGTGAACAGGGCGCCGCCGGGGATGCCGTGGCCCTCGATGCGGCGGACCTCGTACTGCAGGCTCTCGTCGAAGGCGAGGACGTTCTCCGCGGACACGCAGATCGCGTCGCCCTGCAGTTCGACGGGGTGCACATGGGTGGCGTTCTCGGCGAGGAACACCTGGCCGTTGCCGGTGCAGCGCATCAGCTGCATCTCCTGGCCGGTGGCGTTGCCGACGATCCGCCCGGCGAATCCGGCGCCCTTGTAGCTGAAGTCGACCTTGCCCTGGTAGAGCACCATGCTGCCCTGCCGGGCCAGCACCGGCTGCCCGCCGATACCGAGGTCGACGCGGATGAGCTTCTTGTTCTGCTGTGTCCAGCGCTGCCCGGTCGGCGTCTCCTTGAACGCCTGCAGCGCGGCCGTCACACCGGCACCGGCCTGCGGGGCGCCCTGCGGCACCCCGTAGCCGCCGGGCTGCTGGCCGGGGACCTGCCCGTATCCCGGGGGCATGGGCGCGGTGGGCTGGCCGCCGTAGGAGGGCGGCTGCTGGCCGTAGCCGGGCGGCATCGGCGCCCCGGGTCGGCCGCCGTAGGACGGCTGCTGGGGCGGCTGGCCGTACGGCTGCTGCTGGGGCTGTCCGTACGGCGCGGGGGCCGGGGCCGGCGGCGGGACGGTGCCGCCGGCGGGCGGGGCCAGGGGGGCGATGACCGTCGGCGCGCCGTGCACGTTCGGCGCGGGGGCCGGTGCCGGAGGCGGAGGCGGGGTGTGGCCCATCGGGGTCTGGCCGGGCGGCGTGAAGCCCTGCGGCGGTGTGGCTCCGGGCGGCGGTGTGAAGCCCTGCGCGGGAGTTGCTCCGGACGGCGGGGCGAAGCCCTGGGCGGCGGGCTGCGGCGCCGGGGCGGGGGAGGCCGGGGCGGCGAACGAGGGCGGGGTCGTGGCCTGGGCGGGCGGGGCGAAGCCGGGGGCGGCGGCGGGGGCGGCGCCGGTCTGCGGCTGCTGCGGGGCGGCGGGCGCCTCCTCCTCCAGCACCTCGCCGCCGAAGTTCTTCAGCAGCGCCTCCAGTCCACCGTCGAAGCCCTGTCCGACGGCGGCGAACCGCCACACGTCCTTCAGGTAGATGTCGCCGAGCATCACGGCCCGCTCGGTGGAGAACTCCGAGCCGTTGAAGGAGTACCGCGCGACCTCCTCGCCACCCGCCACGATGCGCAGGTAGCCCGGAGCGACCTGCGACATCTGCCCGGTGCCGTCGATGGTCGCCGTGAAGGACAGCTTGCGGATCTGCGACGGGATGCGGTCCAGCGTGACCCGGAACGACTCCGTGTCGCCCGCCTGGGCACCCAGCAGCTGGATGGACTCCTCCGGGGACTTCGGCTGGTTGAAGAAGACGAAGTACCGGTCGTCGGAGAGGCGCTCGTCGGCGTCCAGACCGAAGCAGCTGATGTCGAAGGTCAGCCCGGGGCCGGAGATCTGCACGCCTACGTACAGATCCGTGCCCGCCGTCAGGTCACTGATCCTGGCCTTGTGGCCGCGTTGGAATTCCCTGGCCATGCGTAACGACCGTCCCCCATCCCGAATGTGAGTGCGTCGCGCCAGGCTAACGGCAAAGTCCGACAACGCACGCAGCCGGTACAGACCCGGTACACAACCGCGCCCGGAGGAGGACGGACGGCGTCCGGCTCACTCCCCGTGCGCCCCGGGCACGTACGGCAGCCGTTCCGCGGCGACCACGCCTTCGAGGTAGCCGCGGGCCCTCTCGGTGCGCGGGTACGCCTCCAGCAGCCGCCAGAAATCCGGGCCGTGACCGGGGACCAGCAGATGGGCCAGCTCATGGCACAGGACGTAGTCGACGACGTACTCGGGCATCCCCTGCAGCCGGTGCGAGAGCCGGATGCTGCCCTCGGCCGGGGTGCACGAACCCCAGCGCGTGTTCTGGTTGGTGACCCAGCGTACGGAGGCGGGTCGCGCCCGGCCGTCGAAGTACTGGGCCGACAGCCGCTCGGCACGCTCGCCGAGCTCGGCGTCGCCGAGCACCCGCCTGCTCTCCTGGGCGGCGAGTTTGTCGAGCATGACGGTGATCCAGCGCTGTTCCTCCGCCTTCGACATCCGGGCGGGGATCAGTACGACGGTGCGATCGCCCTCGCGGTACGCGGAGACCGTCCGGCGGCGCCGGTTGCTCCTGCGGACCTCGATCGCGCTCGCCCCCGAGCCGCCGGGCGGCTGGCTCGTCGTGCTGCGCTGTGGCTTTCCGGCGCGGTGCAGTGGGTCGGCGGGCACGCCCCGACGTTACCCGCTGGGCGTGGCCGAAGTCCCGGCTCCGGAACGGTTCGATGCCGATCCCCCACCATGCGTTTGATTCCTATGATTCCTACGACTGATCCGCACATCCGGTTTACGAGACTCCGCACGTCCGTTTCGTCACACCTTGCCCGACCGTCTTGTATGACGAACACCCCCAACCTGTGGATAACTCTCGGCGCCGGACCGACGGGCACGGCATGCTGGCAGGCGTCGGGAGAACGTGACCGGTTCCACCGGCGACGCGATGTTCGGGATGCTTTCCACGGATACGGGGGCCAGTCATGCATCCGGTGATGAAACCCGCGCTTCGGCGCGGCTGGCGTGATCGCGAGACCGTGCAGTTCGGGATGACCCCGGCGCACGCGCAGACACTGGGACCGATGGACCCGGCGACCGGCGACTTCCTGGATCTGCTCAACGGAACCCGCGGGCTGCCGCTGCTCCGCGAGGAGGGCCGCCGCATGCGGCTCACGGCCGGCCATGTCGACACCCTGCTGGCACGGCTGACCCGCGCGGGCCTGGTCGACGACGCACGCGGCGGCGGCCCCGCCGCCGACGCACTGCGCGCGAGGACGGACGTCCTGCGGCGGCTGCGCCCCGACCTCGCCGCGCTGTCCCTGACCACGGCCGAGCCCGGCGCCGCGCTCGCCCGGCTCGCCGCCCGACGTGCCCTGCGGGTACAGGTGCGGGGTGCCGGACGGGTCGGCGCGCCGCTCGCGTCGGCGCTCTCGGCCGCAGGGGTCGGCGAGATCGACGTGCGCGACGTGGGACGCGTGGAGCCGTGGGACGTGGCCCCGGGCGGGCTGCCCGCCGAGTCGCTCGGCCAGCGCCGGGAGACCGCGGCGCGGGCCGCCGTGCGCCGCGCGGCACCCGACCACCCACCGCGCCGCACCCACTCCCCCGGATCCGGATCCGGCACCGGCACGGGCGCCCAGGACCCCGGGCTCTCCCTGGTGATCCTCACCCCCCGGGACGACGTCGCCGTCCACGCACCGGACCCGGCCGAAGCCGAACCACTGATGACCTCCGGGACACCCCACCTGTACGCCGGCGTCGTCGAGGGCACCGGAGTCGTCGGACCGCTCGTCCTGCCCGGCGAGTCGGGCTGCGCCCGCTGTCTGCACCTCGACCGCGGCGACCGGGACCCGGCCTGGCCGCAGCTGACCGCCCAGTGGCGGTGCGCCAGGGCCCGCCGGACCGGGGCCTGCGATCTGACGCTGGCCACGGCGGTCGCCGGACTGGCCGCGGCCCACGCGCTCGCCTTCCTCGACGGGGAGTCGCCGTCCAGCACGGGCACCCGCTGGGAGGTGTCCGCACCCGGCCTGAACTGGCACGCCCGGCCGGTCCGGCCGCATCCGGCATGCGGGTGCGGCGCTGCGGACAGGCCTAAACAGGAGCACTCCTCAACCGGTGGCGAAGCGCGCGCGACAATGGCGGTGCAACGGCCGTCGACGGAGCGCCGACGCAAGGCAGGCGCGACGCGGCCGACTGGGACTTGGAGGGCGCATGTCTGATCTTCCCCGGAAGGCGGTCACCCGTACCGCCAAGCTCGCCGCGCTCCCGCTCGGCTTCGCCGGCCGGGCGACCTGGGGGCTGGGCAAGCGGATCGTGGGCGAGTCCGCGGAGATCGTCGGCCGGGAACTGCAACAGCGGACGGCGGAGCAGCTGTTCAAGGTGCTGGGCGAGCTGAAGGGCGGTGCGATGAAGTTCGGGCAGGCCCTGTCCGTCTTCGAGTCCGCGCTCCCCGAGGAGATCGCCGGTCCCTACCGCGCCGCGCTGACCAAGCTCCAGGAGGCGGCGCCGCCGATGCCGACCCGCACGGTGCACGCAGTGCTCGAGCAGCGCCTCGGTCCGGACTGGCGTGATCTGTTCGAGGAGTTCGAGGACAAGCCTGCGGCGGCGGCCTCGATCGGCCAGGTGCACCGGGCGGTGTGGCACGACGGCCGCGAAGTGGCGGTCAAGGTGCAGTACCCGGGCGCCGGCGAGGCCCTGCTCTCCGATCTCGGCCAACTGAGCCGTTTCGCCCGCCTCTTGGGACCGCTGATTCCCGGCATGGACATCAAGCCGCTGATCGCGGAGCTGAGAGACCGCGTCTCCGAAGAGCTGGACTACGCGCTGGAGGCGGAGGCCCAGACCGTTCACGCCGAGGAGTTCGCGGAGGACCCCGACGTGGTGGTCCCGGCGGTGGTGCACCAGTGCGACCAGGTCCTGGTGACCGAGTGGATCGACGGCATCCCGCTGTCGGAGGTGATCTCGGACGGCACCCCGGAGCAGCGCAACCGCGCCGGTCAGCTCCTGGCCCGGTTCCTCTTCTCGGGCCCGGCCCGCACCGGCCTGCTGCACGCCGACCCACATCCCGGCAACTTCCGGCTGCTGCCCGGCGGCCCGGGCGGCGAGGACGACTGGCGCCTGGGTGTCCTGGACTTCGGCACGGTCGACCGGCTGCCCGGCGGTCTGCCGACACCGATCGGCATCTCGCTCCGGATGACGCTGGACGGCGAGGCCGAGCCGGTCTACGAGCTCCTCTGCGAGGAAGGGTTCGTGAAGGAGTCCATAGAGCTGGACCCCGACGCGGTCCTCGACTACCTGCTGCCGATCATCGAGCCGGCCCGGGTCGAGGCGTTCGCCTTCAACCGCACCTGGATGCGCAACCAGGCCGCCCGCATCGCCGACCCCCGTTCCCCCGCCTACCAGCTGGGCAAGCGGCTCAACCTGCCGCCCGCCTATCTGCTGATCCACCGGGTGACCCTGAGCACCATTGGCGTCCTGTGCCAACTCGGCGCCACCGTACGCCTCCGCGAGGAACTGGAGGAGTGGCTGCCGGGATTCGTCACCGACATCCCCGAGGACGAGCTGACGGATGGTGGACTGGCGGACGACGAGCTGGCGGATGGCGAGCTGGCGGGCGACGAACTGTGCGAGGAGGAGCCTGCGGCGGAGGCGTGATCCGGGGTGCCCGGAATCGGGTGACCGGCGTTGCTTGAAAGTGGGGCGGGAGGGGGGTGGGGGGGAGGGGCCCCGGGAAGCGGCTCACCACCAGGACGAGTCCAGCCGCCCCTCGATCGCCCTCAGGTTCTCCCTGGAGCAGATGTCGCAGAAGTACTGGCGGACGCCGTTCTCCACGGAGCAGGTCCAGGTGGCCGGCGGGGGGCCGTCGGCGGGGGCCCCGCAGCGGGCGCACACGAGCACGCGGTGCTCCGGGGTGGAGCCGCCCTGATCAGGTTCTCCGGGAAGACTCGTCACCTGGCGACGATAACTCCGCCGGCGGCGGATCGCCGCGCAACGCACCGCGGGGGCCGGTCCGTTCGGCCGGACCGGCCCCCACTCGAGATGGTTTCGCCTCCCAGGGCCGGGAGGCCACCGCTTCTGCAGGTGTGATCGTTACTGCATGACCGCCATGGCGAGCGCGCGGCGGGCGCGCCGCGAGGCTCGCTCGGCCCGGCGCTGCATCCGCTGGGCGACTGCCAGGCGCACGGCCTGGCGTTCCCGTACGGCGTGGTGGAGTCGCTCGTGCATATGCGCACGAGCAAGGGCTTCTTGCATGAGTTGCATCTCTCGGGTCCTGTTCTGGCGCGCTTCGGTCGCGCCTGAGGTGGTGACGTCTGGAGTCGCGGAGCCTGCGGGCTCGCTGGTGGACGGCTTCATCGGGGCCTGCTTCTTGGGGTCGTGCGTGAGGGGACGGTCGATCGTTCCTGCGGTGTTCATGCCGTGACCGGGTTCTTCCGCGGGCGACCACGCGGCCGCTTCCGGGCGACGACGACACCTTGGACGAACAGCTCGCCACCCCAGACGCCCCAGGGCTCACGCCGCTCCTTGGCGCCGGCGAGGCAGGCCTCGATCAGCGGGCAGGTGCGGCAGAGGGACTTGGCGTACTCGACGTCCGCCGGCGACTCGGCGAAGAAGACCTCCGGGTCGTAGGAGCGGCAGGGGACGGGTACGCCGAGGTTCTCGATGGCGTCGTCGAGCGCGGTGAGCGCGGTGAGGGGGGTCAAGGTGGAGTCCTCCGTGAGGCCGGGCGGGGGGATCGTTTGCGAAGGCGGTACGGACGGGGCGTGCGCTTCGAGTTGCACGGTTGGTCTTCCTCGTCTGGTCGTTCCGGCCGGTTGACCGGGTGTCGGCTTGGTACCGGGTTCTTTTCTTGTCCCGAGGCCCCTTCGCTCCGTCGTCCCCGATTCGGGGAAAACAGAAGGGCCGCGGATCCCGGATGGGGTTCCGCGGCCCTGAAGGCGCCGGCCTGATCGGATCAGGCTGGATCACTCCAGGGTTCTGGCCCACGGAAGGCCCACATCAGGTGGTGCTGCGTCGTCTGCTTGCGGAATCCGGCACCGGCCGCCGCAAAGGCATAGGCCTGTGCCTGTGCCGCTACCGCTTCCAGTGCCTTGGTCGGTCGCTCATTGCGCTCACGGACGGGAAGGCCCGCGGGAGCGTGGGAGGACGCCGGACGGTCGGCACGAATGCCGGACAGACCGGTGCCCTGGTGGGAGGCGCCGAGCATGCACAGGGAGACGGTCGAGCGATCGGTCAGTTTGGCCGTGCTGGTGGTGCTGGTGTTGATGCTGATCACTGGACTCGCCTCCTCTCGGCGTCTCATGGGACTGGGGTGAACCAGTCCGTTCGGATATGCAAGTACATCACGGAGCAGGGCCCTTCGAGAAGGCCGCTGCTTCCGTGCCTAGAACCTATGGGGATTGCCGGGGCATGCGCAAACTATTTTTTCGACGAGTTCGCATCAGTGGTCCTCGTCGCCTTCTCCGGCTTCGTGGCCTGCGCAGATGGCCAGAACGTCGGTTCCGTAGCTGCGCAGCTTGCGGGTGAGGACACCGGGGATGCGGGAGAGTTCGGCGGGACTCTCGGGCCGTGCCTCGGCGATGGCCATCAGGGTGCGGTCGGTGAAGACGCAGAAGTCCGGCTGTCCGCTGCGCTCGGCCTGGACGGCCCGCCATTCCCGCAGCCGTTCGTAGAGCGCTTCGTCCATGTCCGAGGGGCAGTCCTCACAGCGCATCAGCTTCATCTCGCCCGCGTCGGTGAGCGTGCGGCCGCAGACCCGGCAGCGGGCGGGGGTGCGCTGAGTACGCCGGGGAGCGGCGAGGGTGCCGGTGGTGGTCCCGCGCTCGATGCCTCCGGTGGCGGTGGCGCCGCTGTGGCCGACGGTCGATGTGGTGCCTGGGCGCAGTCCGTCGAGGAAGTGGCTGGGTCTGCGGTTGGGGCGGGTTCCGGGTGACCGGGACAGCGCCCAGGAGAGGTGGAGCCGTTCCCGCGCTCGGGTGACGCCGACGTAGAGCAGCCGGCGTTCCTCCTCGATCTGCTCGTCGGTCTTGGCGTAGGTGATCGGCAGCATGCCCTCGGCGATGCCGACCAGGAAGACGACGTCCCACTCCAGGCCCTTGGCGGCATGCAGGGAGGCGAGGGTGACGCCCTGGACGGTGGGGGCGTGCTGGGCGCCCGCCCGTTCGTCGAGTTCCGTCACGAAGTCGCCGAGGGTGGCTCCGGGTCTGGCTGCGGCGAGGTCGTGGGCGAGGCTGACCAGGGCCGCGAGGGACTCCCAGCGCTCTCTGACGGCGCCGGAGCCGGCCGGGGGTTCGGTGGTCCAGCCCTCTCCGGACAGGACGGCGCGCACCTGTGAGGGCAGGTCCACGACGTCGTCCAGCAGGGAGTCGTTGCCGCCGAAGCGGGCCGCGCCGCGCAGGGCGATGCCGGCCTTGCGTACCTCGGGCCGGTCGAAGAAGCGCTCGGCGCCGCGCAGCTGGTAGGGGACGCCGACGTCGGCGAGGGCCTGTTCGTAGGTCTCGGACTGGGCGTTCGTACGGAACAGGACGGCGATCTCGGCGGCCGGGACGCCCGCGTCGATCAGCTCGCGGATGCGGCGGGCGGCGCCTTCGGCCTCGGCCGGCTCGTCGGTGTACTCGGTGTAGACGGGCTCGGGGCCGGGGGCTCGCTGGGAGACCAGTTCCAGCCGGTGGTCGGCGGCGCGGCCGCGGGCCTGGGCGAGGAGGCCGTTGGCGAGGTGGACCACCTGGGGGGTGGAGCGGTAGTCGCGGACGAGTTTGACGACGGTGGCGCCGGGGTGCCGGGTGCGGAAGTCGAGGAGGTGGTCGGGGGTTGCTCCCGTGAAGGAGTAGATGGTCTGGCTGGCGTCGCCGACGACGCACAGTGTGTCGCGGTCGCCGAGCCAGAGTTCCAGCAGCCGCTGCTGCAGCGGGCTGACGTCCTGGTACTCGTCGACGACGAAGTGCTGGTACTGGGCGCGGACCTGTTCGGCGATGTCGTGCCGGTCCTGGAGGATGGCGACGGTCAGCAGCAGGACGTCCTCGAAGTCGATCACGGCGCGGTCGCGCTTGAGGTCTTCGTAGGCGGCGTAGAGGTGGGCGATCTCGGTGGGGTCGCGGGGGGCGTCGCGGCCGGCCTTCGCGGCCGCGTACGGGTAGTCGGCGGGGATGGTCTGGGTGACCTTGGACCATTCGATCTCGGCGGTGACGTCCCGAAGCTCGCCCCGGTCGAGCCGGGTGCCCAGGCTTGCGGCCGCGTCGGCGACGAGCTGGATCTTGCGGTCGACGAGCCGGGGCATGCCGCCACCGATCGCTTTCGGCCAGAAGTACTGCAGCTGACGGAGGGCGGCGGAGTGGAAGGTGCGGGCCTGGACGCCGTGGGCGCCGAGCTGGCGGAGCCGGCCGCGCATCTCTCCGGCGGCGCGGTTGGTGAAGGTGACGGCGAGCACGCTGGAGGGCTGGAGGATGCCGGCGCGTACGCCGTAGGCGATGCGGTGCGTGATCGCCCGTGTCTTGCCCGTGCCCGCTCCGGCCAGGACGCACACCGGGCCGTGCAGGGCGGTGGCCACCGCGCGCTGCTCGGGGTCGAGCCCTTCGAGCACCGCGTCGGCCGAGTCCGGTGTCTGCGGGAAAAGGGTGGAGTGCGTTGCTGCTGTCACCCCGCCATGCTGCCAGGTCGCGTGGGACTGCCGTGCCCGTTGTCCACAGGCGGGCGCAGATAGTCGTACGAATGCGGCAGGTGTCACAGCGGCCTGTGGATATCCCACGCGGACGCCCCCAGCCCGGGCCGGCCCGGGGCAGACCCCGTGGGTGGCACACCGGACCGCTACCCCGGGCGGGAATGGCCGGCGGCTCGCGTACGTTCTTCCCCCGGACGATTTTCCGAGCTGCCTGAGGAGCGCGAGAGAGATGCAGGGCACTGTGACGATGTACAGCACGACTTGGTGCGGCTACTGCCGGCGGCTGAAGAGCCAGCTGGAGCGGGAGGGCATCGCCTACACCGAGATCAACATCGAGCAGGACCCCGAGTCCGCCGCGTTCGTGGAGAAGGCGAATGGCGGAAACCAGACGGTGCCGACCGTGCTCTTCGGGGACGGCACGACGCTGACGAACCCGTCGCTCGCCCAGGTGAAGCAGAAGCTCGCCGCGTGACGCTCCGCGGGTTTCCGCGGTGACCGCAGCAGGGCGGCCCCCGAGAGATCGGGGGCCGCCCTGCTGCGCCTGGGAAGGAGTGCTGTGTCTCAGACGAAGCTGCGGGTCGGCAGCGGCTTGCCGTACCACATCTCGATCAGGCGGGCCGCGATGGAGATCCCGTAGGGCGGCAGCACCTCGCCGGACTCGAAGGCGTCGTGCAGTTCCTCGCGGGAGAACCAGCGGGCCTCGTGGATCTCGTCGCCGTCGACGTCGATCTCGGTCGAGGTGGCGCGGGCCATGAAGCCGAGCATCAGGCTGGACGGGAAGGGCCAGGGCTGGCTGGCCACGTACTCCACGGGGCCGACGGTGATGCCGACCTCCTCGGACACCTCGCGGCGCACCGCCTGCTCGATGGACTCGCCGGGTTCGACGAATCCGGCGAGCGTGGAGAAGCGGCCCTCGGGCCAGTGAACCTGGCGGCCGAGCAGGATGCGGTCGTCCGCGTCGGTCACGGCCATGATCACGGCCGGGTCGGTGCGCGGGTAGTGCTCGGCGCCGCAGGCCGGGCAGCGGCGGATGTGGCCGGCGGCGGCGATGACCGTGCGTTCGCCGCAGCGGGAGCAGAAGCGGTGGGTGCGCTGCCAGTTCTCCAGGCCGACCGCGTGCACCATCAGCCCGGTGTCGCGCGGCGAGAGCAGCAGCCCGGCCTCCCGCAGCCCGGCGGGGCGTGCGGACTGGTCGATACGGCCGGGCAGTGCGTCCTTCTGGAGCGCGAAGTAGCTGACGCCGTCCTCGTCGATGCCGAGGAAGTAGCGGTGTGCCTCGGTGAGCGGGGCCTCGAAGGAGGGGGTCATGACGAGCTCGGTCCGGCCGTCCGGGGTCTCGTCGATGAGCACCTGGCCGCCGGAGACCACGAAGCAGCGGGTCGTGGGGTGGCTCCACGCAGCCGCGAGCCAGGCCTCGTCGAGCCGGTGGTGGGCGGCGCGGTCGATGCCGCTCGGTGCGGTCAGCGAGATGGGTCGATCGGCTGTGTCGTCGGTCCAGGTGGTCACGGGTGCTTCCAACTCCCCCAGTGCAGCGGTTCGTTCGGCGGGCGGTTCGGCGGGACGTGGGCGGGAGGGCACCGGGCCGGACGCGGGTGGGACGGGCGGGCGGTCCTTCCAGTGTGCCCCGCGCGCGATGCCCTCCCGTACGGCACCGGCCGGTCAGGGCGTGGGACGCCAGTGCTCGGCCAGGTCACCCCACAGGTAGGCGCTGGTCTCGACGCCCTTGAGGAGGAGGTCCAGCTCGACCTTTTCGTTCGGCGCGTGCCAGCCGTCGGAGGGGACGGAGATGCCCAGGAAGAGCACGGGGGCGCCGAGGATCTCCTGCAGGTCGGCGGCGGGTCCGGAGCCACCCTCGCGGGTGAAGCGGACCGGGGTCTCGAAGGCGCGGCCCATGGCGCGGGCCACGGACTGCAGCGCGGGGTGGTCGAGCGGGGTCAGGCACGGGCGCGTGGCCGAGCCGAAGACGATCTCGTACCGGATCCCGGCGGGCACCTGCGTCTGGGCCCAGGCGTGGACGGCCTTCTCCAGGTGGTCGGCGTCCTGGCCGGCGACCAGCCGGAAGGACAGCTTCACCATGGCCGAGGACGGGATGATCGTCTTGCTGCCGGGGCCCTGGTAGCCGCCGCCGATGCCGTTGACCTCGGCGGTCGGGCGGGCCCAGATGCGTTCGAGGGTGCTGTAGCCGGCCTCGCCGTGGGTGGCGCGGGACTTGGCGGTGTCCAGCCAGCGCTCCTCGTCGAAGGGCAGCTCGGCGAACAGTTCGCGCTCGCGGTCGGTCAGCTCCACGATGCCGTCGTAGAAGCCGGGAATCGCCACGCGCGCGTGCTCGTCGTGCAGGGCGGCGACCAGGCGGGCGGCGGCGGTGGCCGGGTTGGGTACGGCGCCGCCGAAGGAGCCGGAGTGGATGTCCTGGTCGGGGCCGTACAACCGGATCTCGCACTCGGCGAGGCCGCGCATGCCGGTGCACACGGTCGGGGTGTCCTCGGCCCACATGCCGGTGTCGGAGACGATCACGGCGTCGGCGGCGAGCCGTCCCGCGTGCTCCTCGACCAGGGCCCGGAAGTGCGGGGAGCCGGACTCCTCCTCGCCCTCGATCAGCAGCTTCAGGTTGACCGCCGGGGCGGTGCGGCCGGTGGCGGCGAGGTGGGCGCGGACGCCGAGTGTGTGGAAGAACACCTGGCCCTTGTCGTCGGCCGCCCCGCGCGCGTAGAGGCGGTTTCCACGGACGACCGGCTCGAAGGGGTCGCTGTCCCAGCCGTCCTCGCGGGCGGCGGGCTGCACGTCGTGGTGGCCGTAGACGAGGACGGTGGGCGCCTCGGGGTCACCGGAGGGCCACTCGGCGAAGACGGCCGGGGCGCCGGGGGTCTGCCAGACCTCGACGGTCGGGAAGCCGGTCTCCTTGAGCTTGGCGGCGAGCCAGTCGGCGCTGCGCCGTACGTCGGGCGCGTGGTCGGGCTGGGCCGACACGGAGGGGATGCGCAGCCATGCCGCGAGGTCGTCGAGGAAGGTGGCGCGGTGCTGCTCGATGTACATGCGGACGGCGCTGTCCGGGGTCTGGCTCATGCTCACGAGCCTATCGGCCCGCACCGACATCCTCGGCGGGCGGTTCGTCACACTCAGGTTGCCTGGTGTGCCGTTTCGGAGTCTTCCGCGAGGAGCCGCTCCAGGGCGGCCCGGTCCGGCAGGTCCGGCGGCTGTACGACCTCGCCGGTGCGCACGTACAGGAAGGCGGCCGTGACCGACTCGGGCGGCACGCCCTGCTGCTCGGCCCAGGCCAGCCGGTACACGGCGAGCTGGAGCGGGTCGGCGGTGCGGGTGCGGCTGGTCTTCCAGTCGACGATCTCGTACGTCGCCCCGTCTCCGTCGCCGTGCTTGTAGACCGCGTCGATGCGGCCCCTTACGACGCGGCCGGCGAGGGTGAGCTGGAAGGGCGCCTCGATCCGGTAGGGAGTGCGCCGGGCGTACTCGGTGCGTTCGAAGGCCTCTTTCAGGGCTTCCAGGTCCTGTTCGTCGGCGATCTCGGCGTCGCTGCCGGGCAGCTCGTCGGGTTCCAGCAGGGGCAGCGTCAGTTCCTCGAAGCGGGCTTCGACCCAGGCGTGGAACCGGGTGCCCCGGCGCGCGGCCGGTTGCGGAGGGCGTGGCATGGGGCGCGCGAGTTCCTGCGCGAGCCCGTCCGGGTCCTCGGCCAGGCGCAGCAGCTGGGAGGCGGTGAGCGTGGCGGGCAGTGGGACGTCGGTGACGGTCTGGCGGGCGCGCAGCAGCTCGCCGGTGAGCGCATCCAGGTCGCGGTCCCAGGAGGCGATGGTGCGGGCCTCCTCCGGGGTGAGTCCGGGGTGGGGCAGTAGCTCGGCGGGGCGGGGGCGGTGCGGCGGGGCGGGCACCTGGTGCGGGACCGTGGGCCGGTCGGCGCTCCGGGCACTCCGGGCGTCCCGGTCGGCGGGGTCGTCCGGGCCGGGGGCAGTCGCGTCGTACGGCGGTTCCTCCTCGCCGAAGGCGGCCGCGGCGCCGAAGGTGTCCTCCTCGTAGGGGAGGCCCGCGCCGCGCTCGGTGTACGGCGGACCCTCGTCGAGCTCGTCGTGCTCCTCGTACGGGAAGCCCTCGCCGTACGGGAGGTCCCCGTCGTGTTCGTCGTACGGCTCCTCGCCGTAGGGGTCGTCGTCCGGGGGCGGGGGCCAGTCGGGGTCGTCGAGGGCGACTGGGTCGTGGGCCGCCTGCGGGTGGGTGGTGTCCTGGGCCGCGAGGGCGTCCAGGTGGGCGAGGACGGTCTCGGCGGCCGCGCGGCGGCGGGCCAGGGCGGCGGCGTCCAGCGGGAGCGGCCACACCTGGTCGGCGCCGGCCGTGTGCAGGGCGGGATTCTCCGCGTCCTCGGCGGGCTCCTCGGCCCAGGCCTCGATCTCGCCGTGTCCGGCGGCGCAGTGGTCGTGCAGGGCCTGGAGGAAGTCGGAGGGGCCGCGTGGCTTCTTCTGGCTGGGGCCCCACCAGTGGCCGGAACCGAGCAGGAGGGAGCGGGGGCGTGTGAAGGTGACGTAGCCGAGGCGGAGCTCCTCGGTGTGCTGGTGGTCCTTCATGGCCTCGTGGAAGGCCTTGAGGCCGCGCGCGTCCCAGCTGTCGACGTCGGGCAGGGTGTCGGTGTCGCCGCGCAGTGCGTGCGGCACCACCTTGGCCTGCGCCGTCCACTTCTCGCGGCCCTGTGCACTGGGGAAGGTGCCTTTGACCAGTCCGGGGACGGCGACGACGTCCCACTCCAGGCCCTTGGACTTGTGGGCGGTGAGCACCTTGACGGTGTTCTCGCCGCCGGGGAGGGCGTTGTCGAGGCCTTTCTCGTACTGAGCGGCGGTGCGCAGGAAGCCGAGGAAGGCGAGCAGGGTGGCCTCGCCGTCGCTCGCCGCGAAGGACGCGGCGACGTCCAGGAAGTTGGACAGGGTCTCGCGGCGGCGGGCGGCCAGGGCGTGCGGGGACGCCGACAGCTCCACCTCCAGGCCGGTGACGGCGAGCACGCGGTGCAGGACGTCCATCAGCGGGTCGGACAGCGAGCGGCGCAGCTCGCGCAGTTCGGCGGCCAGGCGCGCGAAGCGCACGCGGGCGTCCGGCGAGAACGGCAGCCCGTCGTCATCGGCCTCAGCGTCCATGGGCGCTTCTAGGAACGTGTCGAGGGCGTCCGCGAGCGATATCACCTCGGCCGGGTCGACCCCTTCGACGGCGGCGGCGAGCCGGCGGTCGGGGTCGTCGCCGTCGTCCACGCGCGCGTGGGCGACCAGCAGACGGGCGCGGCGGCCCAGCAGGGCGAGGTCGCGGGGGCCGATGCGCCAGCGCGGGCCGGTCAGCAGGCGCACCAGGGAGGCGTTGGCGCCGGGGTCCTGCAGAACCTCGCAGACGGCCACGAGGTCGGCGACCTCGGGCAGGTGCAGCAGGCCGGACAGGCCGACCACCTCGACGGGGACGTCCCGCGCCACGAGGGCGCCCTGGATCTCGGCGAAGTCGGTCGCCGTGCGGCACAGTACGGCGATCTCGCCGGGGGCGGTGCCGGTGTGCACGAGGTGGGCGATCGAGTCGGCGATCCAGTCGATCTCCTCCGCGTGGGTGGGCAGCAGCGCGCAGCGGACCACGCCGTCGTGCTCGGCGCCGGGGGCCGGCCGCAGGGCCTCCACGCCCGCGTGCATGGCGCGCAGCGGCTCGGCGAGCCCGTTGGCGAGGTCGAGGAGGCGGCCGCCGCTGCGGCGGTTCTCGCTGAGGGCCTGCCGGGTGGCGGGGCGGCCGTCGGCGTGCGCGAAGTGCGCGGGGAAGTCGTCCAGGTTGGCGACGGAGGCGCCGCGCCAGCCGTAGATGGCCTGGCAGGGGTCGCCGACCGCGGTCACGGGATGGCCCGTGCCGCCGCCGAACAGGCCTGCGAGCAGGACGCGTTGGGCCACGGAGGTGTCCTGGTACTCGTCCAGGAGCACCACGCGGAACTCCTCGCGCAGCAGCCGGCCCACCTCGGGGATGCGGGCGAGGCGGGCCGACAGGGCGATCTGGTCGCCGAAGTCGAGCAGGTCGCGTTCGCGTTTTGCCGTCCGGTAGCGGCGGACGAGGTCGGCGAGTTCGCGGCGGGCGGCGGCCGTCTCGGGGACCTTGCGCAGGTCGGCGTTGGTGAGCTTGGCGTCCTCGAGGGTGCGCAGCAGGTCCGCGTCCCAGGAGCGCAGTTCCTCGGGGTCGACGAGGTGTTCGGCGAGTTCGGAGTCGAGGGCGAGCAGGTCGCTGACGAGGTCGGCGAAGGAGCGGGTCAGCGCGGGATAGGGGCCGGGGGCCTCGCGCAGCACGCGCGCGGCGAGCTGGTAGCGGGTGGCGTCGGCGAGCAGCCGGGAGGTGGGCTCCAGGCCGAGGCGCAGGCCGTGGTCGGTGAGGAGGCGGCCGGCGAAGGCGTGGTAGGTGGAGATCACCGGTTCGCCGGGCGGGTTGTCGGGGTCGATGACATCGGGGTCGGTGACGCCGGCCCTGATCAGTGCCTTGCGGACGCGTTCG
The DNA here is from genome assembly GCF_020819595.1 of Streptomyces barringtoniae. GTDB lineage: Bacteria > Actinomycetota > Actinomycetes > Streptomycetales > Streptomycetaceae > Streptomyces > Streptomyces barringtoniae. The sequence continues at coordinate 90,837 of NZ_JAJHNP010000017.1, read as the reverse complement.
GCCAGCTCGCCGGCGGCCTTGTTGGTGAAGGTCAGGCCGAGGACCTGTTCGGGGGCGACCTGGCCGGTGCCGACCAGCCAGACCACGCGGGCGGCCATCACGGTGGTCTTGCCCGACCCGGCTCCGGCCACGATCACCTGCGGGGCGGGCGGCGCGGTGATGCAGGCCGTCTGCTCCGGGGTGAACGGGATGCCGAGGAGCTCTTTGAGCTGCTCGGGGTCGCTGATACGGGCGGGCATGTCGGAAAAGGCTAGCGGCGGGCACTGACAGTCGAGTCCGGATAGGCCGTCCGGGGAGGAAGAAGCGCAGGTCAGCTCCTATGGTGCTGTGCGTCACTCCGGTATCTCCCGGTGGACTCCAGCCCCTTCCGGTGGACTCCAGCCCCTTCCGGTGGGCTCCGGCACCTTCCGGGGACTCACTCGACCACGTGCCGCCCCTCGGGCCGCGCGCTGCACGAGGCGCGGAAGGCGCAGTGCGTGCAGTGCTGGCCGGTGTTCGGCGCGAACCGCTCGTCCAGGACCTTGCCGGCGGCCGTGGCCAGCAGATCGCCGACCCACTCCCCCGACAGCGGCTCCTGGCCCTGCGTCTTGGGCAGGCCGTCGCCTCCGTCGCGCTTGGCGGCGCCCTGCCTGAGGTGCACCAGTTCGGCGCCGCCGGGTTCGGGACGTACGCCGTCGAAGACCTCGTCGACGGCGCCTTCGTGGACGGCGAGCTGGTAGACGGCGAGCTGGGGGTGGCGGGCCACCTCGGCGGCGCTGGGCGCCTGCTTGCCGGTCTTGAAGTCGACCACGTAGGCGCGGCCCTCGCTGTCCGTCTCCACGCGGTCCATCTGGCCGCGGATGCGGACCTGGTAGTCGCCCGCTTCGAGGGTGACGTCGAAGTCCTGCTCGCTCGCCACCGGGGTGCGCCCGGTGCGGTCCAGCACATGCCAGTTCAGGAAGCGTTCGAGCGCCACGCGCGCGTTGTCCTTCTCCTGCTGCGACTTCCAGGGCGCGTCGAAGGCGAGCGCGTTCCACACCGAGTCCAGCCGTTCCATGAGGACGTCGAGGTCGGCCGGGGTACGGCCGGAGGCGACCTCGTCGGCGAGGACGTGGACGACGTTGCCGAAGCCCTGGGCGGTGGTGGCCGGGGCGTCGGCCTTCACCTCGCGGCCCAGGAACCACTGGAGGGCGCAGGTGTTGGCGAGCTGGTCGAGGGCGCTGCCGGAGAGCACGACCGGCCGGTCGCGGTGGCGCAGCGGCACCTTGCTCTCCGTCGGGTCGTACATGCCCCACCAGCGGTAGGGGTGCGCGGACGGCACCAGCGGGCGACCGTCCTCGTCGGCGAGGGCGGCGAGCCGGGCCAGGCGGCGCGCGGCGGCCTCCCGCAGGGCGGCGGACACGCGCGGGTCGACCGTGGTGGCGCGCAGCTCGGCGACGAGCGCGGCCACGGACAGCGGGCGGCGGGGGCGGCCGGTGACGTCCTTCGGCTCGACGCCGAGCTCGGTCAGGAAGCGGGACGGCTGGTCGCCGTCGTCGGCCGGTGCCTTCACCGCGGTGACGACGAGGCGGTCACGCGCGCGCGTGGCGGCCACGTAGAACAGCCTGCGTTCCTCGGCGAGCAGTGCGCCCGGGGTGAGCGGTTCGGCGAGTCCGTCGCGGCCGATGCGGTCGGCTTCCAGGAGGGAGCCGCGGCGGCGCAGGTCGGGCCACAGGCCTTCCTGGACACCGGCGACGACGACCAGCCGCCACTGCAGGCCCTTGGCGCGGTGCGCGGTCATCAGGCGGACGGCGTCGGGGCGTACCGCGCGGCGCGTGAGCGTGTCGGCGGCGATGTCCTCGGCCTCGGTCTCCTCCAGGAAGTTCAGCGCGCCCCGGCCTCCGGTGCGCTCCTCCGCGCGTGCGGCGGTGGCGAACAGCGCGCACACGGCGTCCAGGTCCCGGTCGGCGTTGCGGCCGGCCGCGCCGCCGCGCCGGGCGGTCCGCTCCAGGCGCGCGGGCCACGGAGTGCCCTCCCACAGGTCCCACAGCGTCTCCTCGGCCGTACCGCCGTTTGCGAGCCGTTCGCGGGCCTTGCGGAGCAGCGCGCCGAGGCGCTGCGCGCCGCGCGCGTACGCCGGGTCGTGCACGGCCAGGCGCTCGGGTTCGGCGAGCGCCCGCGCGAGCAGTACGTCGGAGGGGGGCGGCAGCGGGTTGCCGGCCGCCCGCTCCTCCTCGCGCAGGGCACGGCCGAGGCGGCGCAGGTCGGCCGGGTCCATGCCGGCGAGGGGTGAGGCGAGCAGGGTGAGCGCGGTCTCGGTGTCGAGCCAGGAGGTGTCGGGGGTGTCTTCCCGGACTTCGTCGGGGGCCGGTGGGCTTTCCGGGTCGAGTGCGGTGGCGTCCGCCTCTCGGTCGTGTGCCTCCGCCGTGGCCACCGCGCGCAGGGCCGTCAGCAGCGGGGCCACCGCCGGCTCGTGGCGCAGGGGCAGGTCGTCGCCGTCGATGTCCAGCGGGACGCCGGCCGCGCTGAGGGCGCGGCGGAGGGTGGGCAGGGTGCGGGAGCCGGCCCGGACCAGGACGGCCATGTCGCTCCAGGCGACGCCGTCCTCCAGGTGCGCGCGGCGCAGGATGTCCGCGATGTTGTCCAGTTCCGTACCGGCCGTCGGGTATGTGTAGACCTCGACGCGGCCCCCGTCCCGTTCGGCGGCCGGCTCGCGGTGGGCGCGGACCTTGTCGGCGGGCAGCCGGGGCAGCGGCATGCGCTGGGTGATCAGCCGGGTTGCGGCGAGCAGGGCGGCGCCACAGCGGCGGGAGGTGCGCAGCACCTCGACGGGGGCGGGGCGGCCGTCCGCGCGCGGGAAGGCCGCCGGGAAGTCGAGGATGCCGTTCACGTCCGCGCCCCGGAAGGCGTAGATCGACTGGTCGGGGTCGCCGAAGGCAAGCAGCGTGCGGCCGCCGCCGGCCAGCGCGTGCAGGAGCCGTACCTGGGCGGGGTCGGTGTCCTGGTACTCGTCGACGTACACGGCGTCGTACTGGGCGGCGAGCCGTGCGGCGGTCTCGGGGCGGTGGGCGAGCAGGACCGCGCGGTGGACCAGTTCCGCGTAGTCGATCACGCCCTGCATGTCGAGCACGTCCAGGTACTCGGCGAGGAACGCGGCCGCGGCGCGCCAGTCGGGGCGGCCGATACGGCGCGCGAAGGCGTCCAGTGCGTCGGGACCGAGGCCCAGCTCACGGCTGCGGGCGAGGACCGCGCGGACCTCGTCGGCGAAGCCCCGTGTGGTCAGGCAGGCGCGCAGCTCGTCGGGCCAGCGCACGTGCGCCAGTCCGAGCCGCTGCAGTTCGGGCTGCCCGGCGAGCAGCTCGCGGACGGTGACGTCCTGTTCCGGGCCGGAGAGCAGCCGCAGCGGCTCGGTGAACAGGCCGGTGTCCTGGTGGGCGCGCACCAGTGCGTAGCAGTACGAGTGGAACGTCGTCGCGCGCGGTGCGCGGGCGGCGCCGATGCGCAGGGCCATGCGGTCGCGCAGGTCGACGGCGGCCTTGCGGCTGAACGTCAGCACCAGGATGCGTTCGGGGTCGGCGCCGCGGGCGATCCGCGTGGCCACGGACTCGACGAGGGTGGTGGTCTTGCCGGTGCCGGGACCGGCGAGGACGAGCAGGGGTCCGCTGCGGTGGTCAACCACGGCGCGCTGTGCCGCGTCCAGACGAGGGGGGTCGACGGCGGCCGGCGGGGTACGGACCAGTCGGTAAGCGCCACGGCCCCCCTGCCGCACCGGAGGGTGCGACAGGCGCCTGGTGGAGGAAGAGGAGCTCACGTGATTGGCCGGTCCTGGTGTTCGTGCTGGTGGGCGGGCGGTCACGGGCGCGAGGCGGTGGCCGCGGGGTGAGGGGGACGCGTGCAGCCGACGCTACGCCGCCGCTCCGGACGGAAGCAGGGCTTCCGCTTCTTCCCTCGCGGCGCTCGTGCCACCTGCGTCCCACAACCCACGAACGTACGTCATGCCACGGATGTCCCCCAGGTCACCCTTTCGGGCCACGGGCTCTCCCCGAGGGCATTGGATGGCGGAAGCTGTCAGGTGTGAGCCACCGCGCCCGCCCCGCCGTCCCATCGGGCCCGCCGCATGTCGATCCGCGGCAGATGCCCCTCGGCGCTCCTGGCCGCCTCCTTCAGCGGGGTGCCCTCCGCGCGGTAGTGGGCCAGCGCGCGCAGTTCGTGGCCGGGCAGCAGCACCCCGTCGGCGCGTACGACGCGCCACCACGGGACGGCGCCTCCGTACAGCGACATCACCCGGCCGACCTGGCGCGGCCCCCCTTGCTCGAGCCACTCGGCGACATCGCCGTACGTCATGACCCGGCCCGGCGGGATCCGCTCGGCGACCTCGAGCACCCGCTCGGCGTACTCGGGCAGCGCGTCCGCGTACTCCTCGGGGGTGTCCTCGGCAGGGCTCTGCTCGCTCATTCGTCCCATCCTGCCGCACCCCACCGACATCGCGGCGCGGACCGTGCGGAGCGGCCCTCTCGCCCCCGGACGGCGCTTCCGGCAGACTGTGCGCCCGCGCATCCGCACCCTGATGCCCGCGTGTGTCGGTGGGGCATGCCACCATCGTGCGGGCGGTGACTGGTGATACGAGACCAAGAAGAGACCATGAAGCAGCAGGGCGTGCACCCCGAAGACGCGGCGGGCACCCCTGACGCCGCCGCGCGCCCCGACACCGCCGCAGGCGCGGACGACGACGGCACGCGCGCGCGTGAGAACAGCGCGGCCGACGCAGACGACAGCACCGAGGGAGCGCACGTTCCGGAGAACACCACTCACGGCCACGGCCCGGGCGCCGGCGACGATTCGCACGCCGAGGCCGTGGAGGGCGACGAACCGCTGCTCCCCGCGCGCGTGCACCGTCCGTCCGACCTCATGCGGCTCATGGTGGGCGTACTCGCCATCGTGGTGCTGCTCGCGATCGCCGCGTTCGCGCACGGCACCACCTCGGGCTTCGAGCAGGACATCAACAAGGGCACCGGTCAGGCCCCCGACCTGCTCATCAAGATCGCGGGTCTGGCGTCCAGCATCGCGATCCTGCTGGTGCCGGTCGCTTTCGCGATCGAGCGGCTGATCAAACGCGACGGGCTGCGCATCGCCGACGGTGTCCTCGCGGCGGTCCTCGCCCACGGGGTGACCCTCGCCACAGACCTATGGGTCGCGCGGGCCGCACCGGGCTCGATCCAGGAGGCGCTCACCCAGCCCTCCCCGGGCGACATCCACGCCCTGACCGATCCCGTGCACGGCTACCTGGCACCCGTCATCGCCTACATGACGGCCGTCGGCATGTCCCGCAGACCCAGATGGCGCGCGGTGCTGTGGATCGTGCTGCTGCTCGACGCGTTCTCGATGCTGGTCACCGGCTACACGACCCCCTTCTCGATCATCCTGACGGTGCTGATCGGCTGGACCATCGCCTACGGCACGCTGTACGCGGTCGGCTCCCCCAACGTCCGCCCCACCGGGCAGACGCTGATGGCGGGCCTCAGGCACGTCGGCTTCCACCCCGTCAGCGCGGCCCGCGAGGAGGCCGTGGAGACGGAGAACGGCGACCGCGGCCGACGCTACTTCGTCACCCTGGAGGACGGCCCGCCGCTGGACGTCACGGTCGTGGACCGGGAACAGCAGGCCCAGGGCTTCTTCTACCGCGCGTGGCGCAATCTCACCCTGCGCGGCTTCGCCACCCGCTCCAGCCTCCAGTCGCTGCGCCAGGCGCTGGAGCAGGAGGCGCTGCTGGCGTACGCGGCGATCGCGGCGGGCGCCAACGCACCCAAGCTGATCGCCACCGCCGAACTCGGTCCGGACGCCGTCATGCTCGTCTACGAGCACACCGGCGGGCGCACGCTCGACTCGCTGGCCGACGAGGAGATCACCGACGAGCTGCTGCGCAACACCTGGCACCAGGTGCAGGCGCTGCAGTCGCGGCGCATCGCACACCGCAGACTCGCGGGTGACGCGATTCTGGTGGATCGTTCCGGCAGGGTGATCCTGACCGAACTGCGCGGCGGTGAGATCGCGGCCGGCGAGCTGCTGCTGCGCATGGACGTGGCCCAGCTGGTCACGACGCTCGGCCTGCGGGTGGGCGCCGAGCGGGCGGTGGCCTCGGCGGTCCGGGTGCTCGGGCCCGACGCGGTCGCCGACTGCCTGCCGCTGCTCCAGCCGATCGCCCTGACCCGCTCCACGCGCGCGACGCTGCGCAAACTGGCCCGGGAACAGGCTCAGCGCGAGCGCGAGGCGGTCCTGGAGGCGTCCCGCCAGGCCAAGCGTCCGGAGGCAGCCGGAGCCGAGGGCGAGGGCCAGGAGTCCCTCGGGAAGGCCGCCAAGAAGGCCGTACGCGCCCAGGCGCGCGCCGAGAAGCGGGCAGTCGACGAGGCTCTGGAGGAGGCGCGCGAGGAGGATCTGCTCACCCAGATCCGCCATGAGGTGCTGCGGATCAGGCCGCAGGCGCCGGTAGAACCGGCCCGGCTGGAGCGGGTGCGGCCGCGCACGCTGATCAGTTTCATCGCCGGTGCGATCGGCGCGTACTTCCTGCTGACGCAGCTCACGCACATCGAGCTCGGGCCGCTCGTGGCCAACGCCCAGTGGGGCTGGGTCGTCGCCGCCGTGCTGTTCTCGGCGCTCAGCTATGTCGCGGCGGCGATGCAGCTGCTGGGGTTCGTGCCGGAGCGGGTGCCGTTCCTGCGGGCCGTGGGAGCCCAGGTGGCCGGCTCCTTCGTGAAGATCGTGGCACCGGCCGCGGTCGGCGGTGTGGCCCTCAACACGCGGTATCTGCAGCGTGCGGGTGTCAGGCCGGGGCTCGCGGTGGCGAGCGTGGGCGCCTCGCAGCTGGCCGGGCTCGGCTTCCACATCCTGATGCTGCTGTCCTTCGGCTATCTCACCGGCACCGAGAAGACGCCGTCCCTGTCGCCGTCCCGGACGGTCATCGCGGGCCTGCTGACGGTCGCGGTGCTGGTGCTCGTGGTGACCTCGGTGCCGTTCCTGCGGAAATTCGTCGTCACGCGCGTGCGGTCGCTGTTCGCCGGTGTCGTGCCCCGCATGCTCGATGTGCTGCAGCGGCCCCAGAAGCTGATCACCGGTATCGGCGGCATCCTGCTGCTGACGTTCTGCTTCGTGATGTGCCTGGACGCCTCCATCCGGGCGTTCGGCGACGGCTCGGCCTCGCTCAGCATCGCCAGCGTCGCCGTGGTCTTCCTCGCCGGCAACGCGCTCGGGTCCGCGGCGCCCACCCCGGGCGGCGTGGGCGCCGTGGAGGCGACCCTGACGGTCGGCCTGATCGCCGTCGGCCTGCCCAAGGAGGTCGCCGCCCCGGCCGTCCTGCTGTACCGCCTGCTGACGCTGTGGCTGCCGGTGCTGCCGGGTTGGCTGGCCTTCAACCAGCTCACCCGCAAGGGAGCCCTGTAGGGAGCCCTACGACGGCACGGGGCGCCCGTACCTCGTACGGCTCGCGCCCCGCGCGCCCCGGCGTGCACGCGTCCAGGATGGGAACATGGCGAACCCCTCCCGGCTGCGCGCCGCTGCCCTGGCCACCGCCGCCCTGTTGCTCTGCACCCCGCTGGCCGGGTGCGGCGACGGCGGCAAGGACGGCGACCTCGCGGCGCAGAAGCTGGACTGGAAGGACTGCCCGGCTCCGTCGGAGGCCGAGGGCGGCGGCAATGCCCCGTCTCCGCTGCCGAACGGCGGCACCTGGCAGTGCGCCACCATGAAGGCGCCCCTGGACTGGAGCAAGCCGAAGGGCGACACCATCGGCATCGCCCTGATCCGTGCCAAGGCCAGCGGCCCCGCGAACCGGCGGATCGGCTCCCTCGTGTTCAACTTCGGCGGCCCCGGCGGCAGCGGCGTCAGCACGCTGCCCGCGTTCGCCTCGGACTACGCCGCCCTGCGCACCCGCTACGACCTGGTCAGCTTCGACCCGCGCGGGGTCGGCCGCAGCGCGCCGGTGAAGTGCGAGAGCGACTCCCAGCTCGACACGTACTTCCAGCAGGACGCCACCCCGGACAACAGCGCCGAGCGCACCCAGCTCCTGGACCGTACCAAGCAGTTCAACGCGGCCTGCGAGAAGAACTCCAAGAAGATCCTGCCGCACGTGGCCACCACCGACGCGGCCCGCGACATGGACCTGATGCGCCAGGTCCTCGGCGACGACAAACTGCACTACTTCGGCATCTCCTACGGCACCGAACTCGGCGGCGTGTACGCCCACCTGTTCCCCAAGAACGTCGGCCGGGCCGTGCTCGACGCCGTCGTCGACCCCACGCAGAACCCCGAACAGAGTTCGCTCGGACAGGCCCAGGGCTTCCAGCTCGCGCTGGACAACTTCGCCGAGGACTGCACGTCGAAGCCCACGGAATGCCCGGTCGGCAGCACCCCGCAGGATGTGAAGAACCGCATCGCGAAACTGCTGAACGACCTGGAGAAGAGGCCGATCCCCGGCATCGCGCCGCGCCAGCTCACCCAGACCGCAGCGACGAACGGCATCGCGCAGTCCCTGTACTCCAAGGACTTCTGGGAGTACCTCACCGAAGGTCTCGAGCAGGCGTACGCGGGCGACGGCAAGATCCTCATGCTGCTGTCCGACTCGATGAACGGCCGCAGCGAGGACGGCGAGTACAGCAACATCACCGCGGCGAACATCGCCATCAGCTGCGCCGACCAGAAGCCGCGGTACACCGCCGACTACGTCCAGCAGAAGCTGCCCGAGTTCCGTGCGGCCTCCCCGCTGTTCGGGGACTACCTGGCCTGGGGCATGCTCAGCTGCACCGACTGGCCGGTGGCGGGTGCCGCCGACCATCCCGACGTCAGCGCGCCGGGCTCGGCGCCCATCCTCGTCGTCGGCAACACCGGCGACCCGGCCACCCCGTACGAGGGCGCGAAGAAGATGGTGGACGCGCTCGGCAAGGGCGTCGCCGTCGAGCTGACGTACAAGGGCCAGGGACACGGCGCGTACGACAGCAAGAACAGGTGCGTGCAGAGCGCGGTGAACGGCTATCTGCTGGACGGAAGGCAACCGCAGGCCGGCACGGTCTGCTCCTGAAGACCCCGGAACCCGGAACCCCCACAACCATGAAGAAATCGCTGGTCAGAGGGTTATCCACAGGCCGCCGCGGGTTCGGTCGGGTGCGCCTACCATGGCCTGAACGCCCGGCGCGGCACGACGCGAAGGGCCTGTGAGGGGGGTGCGTATGAGGCGATTCCTGCGCTGGACGGCCGCGGTGGCCGCGGCGCTGCTGATGGCCGGCTGCGGCGGCGGCTCGTCGGACGGGGGCGGCAACGGGAAGGGGCACGAGGGCGGCGAGGACAAGGGCACGAGTGCGGCTCCGCCGTCGGCGCCTGCGACGGACCTGCCCGCCTCCCTCACCTCCCAGCGCCTCGACTGGCACGGCTGCAAGGCCACGGGGGACTCCCCCGCACCGAGCGGCGACTGGCGGTGCGCGACGCTCAAGGTTCCGTTGGACTGGTCCGAGCCGGACGGTGCGACGATCGGCCTGGCACTGATCCGCGCGCGGGCGACGGGCGGGAACCGTATCGGCTCGCTGCTGTTCAACTTCGGCGGCCCCGGCGGCTCGGGCCGGGAGATGATGCCGTACTACGCGGCCACCGTGCCCAAACTCCGTGAGCGCTACGACCTGGTGAGCTGGGACCCGCGCGGGGTCGGCGCCAGCGAGGGCGTCCGCTGCCGCGGCGACCGGCAGATCGAGGCCGCCGAGGACGTGGACGCCACACCGGACACCCCGCAGGAGGAGAAGGCGTTCTTCCAGGACGCCACGGACTTCGGCAAGGGCTGTCAGAAGGCCGCCGGCAAGCTGCTGGCCCATGTGTCCACCACCGACACCGCCCGCGACATGGACCTGATGCGCCAGGTCCTCGGCGATGCGCGGATGCACTACTTCGGCATCTCCTACGGCACCGAACTCGGCGGTGTGTACGCCCACCTGTTCCCGAAGCGGGTGGGACGGCTGATCCTCGACGCGGTGGTCGACCCGACCGCGGACACGGTGGGCCATGCCGAGAACCAGACCCGGGGCTTCCAGCGGGCGCTGGACGACTACCTGAAGTCGACCGGCCAGAACCCCGAACAGGGCACCCGGAAGATCGCGGCCCTGCTGCGGCGGATCGACGCGCGACCGCTGCCGACGTCGTCCGGACGCAAGCTGACCGAGACCCTGGCGGTCACGGGGATCGTCCTGCCGCTGTACAGCGAGTCCAGCTGGCCGAGGCTGACCGCTGCGCTCGACTCGGCGCAGAAGGGGGACGGTTCACCGCTGCTGGCGCTCGCGGACGGCTACAACGAACGGGACTCCTCGGGGCGCTACGGCACGACGTCCCACTCCCAGCGGGTCATATCGTGCCTGGACGAGAAGGAGCGGCCGACGCCCGCGGAGACGAAGAAGCGGCTGGCGCAGTTCGAGCGGATCTCGCCGGTGTTCGGGGACTTCCTGGGCTGGGACACGGCCGGCTGGTGCCACGACTGGCCGGTGCCGGGCCAGTACACCACTCCGGAGGTCAGCGCACCGGGAGCGGCGCCCATCCTGCTGGTCGGCAACACCGGCGACCCGGCCACGCCCTACGAGGGCGCCCGCAGAATGGCCGACGAACTCGGCAAGGGCGTCGGCGTCGAGCTCACCTGGAGGGGCGAGGGGCATGGGTCGTACGGCAACGGCAGCGACTGCGTCGACTCGACGGTGAACGCCTACCTGTTGAACGGGACGGTGCCGAAGGACGGCAAGGTCTGCTCCTGACAGGACGGGCGTCCCGGCAAGGGACATTAGGGTGCGCGCATGGACATCGGAAGCGAAGAAATCGCGGACGGCGTGATACTGCGGCTCGCCGAACCGGCGGACGCCCCGGCGCTCTGCACCGCCTATGTCGAGAACCGGAAATACCTCGAACCCTGGGAGCCGCGCCGCCCGGAATCCTTCTTCACCGTGGCCGGTCAGGCACAGCGCCTGGAAGAACAGGAACGGCAGTACGCGGACGGCCGGCTCGTGCCGTGGCTCTTCGAGTCCGGCGGGCGGATCGTGGGAGCCATCACGCTGTCCGGAATCGCCATGGGACCTTTCTGCAGTTCCTATCTGGGTTACTGGGTCGCCGAGAATCAGCAGGGCCGCGGACTCGCGACCGCCGCCGTGGAGCGGGTCTGCCGGATCGCCCGGGACGAGGTCGGGCTGCACCGGATCGAGGCGACCACCCTCCTGGAGAACACCGGCTCCCAACGGGTGCTGGAGAAGTGCGGGTTCGAGGCGATCGGCATGGCCCCGCGTTATCTGCACATCAACGGACAGTGGCGGGACCACCGGATGTTCCAGCGGGTGCTGCACGACGACCACCCGGTTCTGTGACCCGGGCGGCGCGCACGGCCAGCGTGTGCGCGCCCAGCCCCGCGGCCGCGAACAGCACGCCCAGCACCGTCCAGCCGACCGCCCCCGCGGCCACCACGCCGCCCGCGACCAGCGACGGCCCGACCATGCCCTCGGCGGTCGGGCCCAGGCTGTAGGCGGCGGCGTAACTCCCGCGCTCGGCCTCGGGGGACAGCGCGAACTGCAGGCCCCAGCCGCCCGAGGCGTGCCAGATCTCGCCGAGGGTGTGCAGCACCACCGAGGCCAGCATCAGCGTCACGGCCGCGGCCGGCGGCACCCAGGACGCGAGCGTCAGCGTGCCGCACATCAGGGCGAGGGACATCCCGGCCCGCCGCATGTGCCGGCCCGCGCCGGGCACCGTCTCGGCGCCCCTGCTCATCGGCACCTGGAGCGCGATGGCGATCACGGTGTTGACGGCGATGAGCAGCGGCGCGATCGCCTCCGGCGCCTCGGTCGCGCGGGTCACCCACAGCGGCATGCCGATCACCAGCACCGACAAGTTGAGCTGGAGGAACCCGTTGCAGCAGGTCAGCAGCAGGAACCGACGGTTGCGGAACGGCGCCAGCCCCGTGCGCCCCCGGCCCTTGCCGCGGCCGCCCACCTCGCGCACCGACACCATCAGCGCCGCCGCGACGACGAAGGACAGGGCGTCGCCCAGCAGCAGCGACCGGTACGCGAGATCCGAGCCGACGCCCACGGCCACCGCCGCCAGCAGCGCGCCCATCAGGAACCCGGCGTTCTTCAGCACCTGCACCCTGGCCATCACGCCGACCCGCTCGGCGTCCGAGAAGGCGGCACCGACGTAGGTCTGGAGGGCGGGCATACCGGCGTACTCGGCCAACCCCAGCAGGACCAGCACGGTGAGGAACTGCCAGAAGGAGCCGACGAAGGCCAGCGCGGAACACCACAGCGCGCGCCACATATGCAGCACGATCAGCGCGCGCCGCGGCCCGATCCGGTCCACCAGGGCACCGTTGGGGACGGTCGCGGCGAGCGCCACCACGCCCAGCACGGACAGCCCGACGCCGATCTGGCCGGCGGACAGCCCGGCCACCCGCGAGTAGAAGAGGGTGGCCCCCGCCAGGAACAGGCCGCCGCCGACGGCATCGACGGCGACCGTCGTCAGCAGCCGTCCTTCGGTCGGGCCGGTGGGGCGGATCCTGAACCGTGCGGCCACCGACATCGGCATGATCAGTCACCGGTCCTTTCCAGGTGATCCAGACATGTGGAGACTCACAGACACGTCTCGTGCGCCTCGGAGACACAGGTGGGGCAGAACAGGGCACCCTCCAGGCGCTCCTGGCAGGCCGGGCAGCGCCGCACCGGATCGACGCCGTCGCCGATCCAGGCGTTGGACAGCACCGAGCGCAGCGCGGTGTCGGCGTCGCGCACCTTCGGGTGCAGGGACGTCTCCCGGCCGAGCCGCAGCACCGCGGCGATCACCGGCTCGGCCACCCCCAGTTCACGCCAGGCCGCCCGGCACGCCGGCCACGACCGCTCGGTCCAGTGGACGACCTCGGCGGCCCGGGACATCGCCGTGCGCAGAGCGGGGGCGAGGACACCCGAGCCGGTCGCGGCCGCCAGGACCGCTCGCAGGTGGACGACGGACACCGTCAGTTCGGCGTGGTCGGCGTCGGCGTCCAGCAGGGTGGCGACATCGGCGTCCGAGGTCAGCGCGCCCAGCCGGTACAGGGTGAAGACGTCGCCGATGCCGATCGCGCCCAGCGGCCACAGGTCGGCGGCCCGCAGCGCCCCCATGCTGGAGGCGCCCACCATCGTCCAGCCGGCGTCGAGCAGTTCCCGGCACTCGGTCGGGGTGACGGCCATCGACCCGCCGAACAACCCGTCGATCAGCACCACCGTGCCGGGCCTGCGCTCGAGCAGCGGCGCGAGGTCGCCGCGGCGCACCGGCGGCCGCAGCTCCACGCCGGCCAGCACGGCCGGGTCCAGCGGGTGGACGGAGGCGGCGCCGAAGACGATCGGCCTGGCGGTGTCATTGGGCCACACGATGGCTCCTGCCGGGGTCGACGACGGAGTCGACCATGCCGGGCACCGCGACATGGGCGACGGGCAGGCCGAACTCCTGGACGGTCAGGTCGGTACAGACGACGCGGTCGTAGCCGCCGTACGCCAGCCGGTCGGCGACGTGCCGCAGCGTGGCGCGGGTCGACCGCGGCGGCGGGTCGGGCAGCTCGCGGAAGTCGGTGACACCCTCGACCTTGGCGGCCAGCGCGCGCCGCAGGAACACCGAGCGCTGCCGGGCCGGGTCCGCACGGTAGACGTCGGCGACCCGGTCGAGGTCCTCACGGCTGCCCTGGATCGCGGTGGCCCGCGCCTGCGCGGCCTCGGTCAGCGCCCGGCGCAGCGCGACCCCGGCGTTGGGATGGGTGCCGAAGCCGGAGACGGCGAGGTGGGCCTGGGCGGCGTTCGGGTCGGACAGGAACACGGCGAACGTCGGCAGGACCGTCGTATGGGTGAGGTCGACGACCACCGTGTCGACCTCGGCCCGCGCGTACTTGTGCAGCAGCTCCGCCTCGGCGGCGCCGGTGATGGTGTCCAGGCCGACCAGCCGCCCCGGACCGCCGTGCAGATAGCGGGAGGTGGCGTCCCGCTCGACCACCTCGTACAGGGCGTGCAGCACGGCCTCGGCGAAGGTCGCGCCGGAGGCCAGCCCTGTGGTGCTCGGGCGTACGGGCCGTACGTGGCCCGGCGGGGTGTCGTACGGGAAGACCACCTCGGCGGCCGGAAGCAGTACGTCGGTTCCGTCGCGGGCGTCCGTGCCGACGATCCACTCCATCGGTTCGTCGGGGAGTGCGGGCAGTCCGAGGTCGGCGGCGTCCAGTCGTACGAGGCCGGCGGCGTCGAGTTCGGACGGCCGGGCGGTCCGCAGCGGCCGGGGCAGGGAACCACAGTGCCGTTCCAGGGCCTCGAACAGGGCGGAGGCGAGCGCCTCGGTCTTTCCGTTGCCCTTGCCCTGGCACAGGGTGATCTGACCGGCGCGGGCGCCCGGCCGCGTCACGCTGAACACCGGGATGCCGAGGACGTCCAGCGGGGTGAGGTCGGCGACCCGGCTGATGCCGAGCCGGTTGCGCAGCGGCCACACCCGGGCGACGGCCTCCTCGGCGGCCACGGACCGGTGCGAGGTGCCGCACGACACCATGGCGGGCGCGCCTCCGCGCTCCTCCAGCCAGGTGAGGGCGTGGGTCTGAGCGGGTGCGAGGAGGTCGGTCATGACATGCCTCCCTGACGGGGGCGTACGGGTGGATGCGGCTCGGGCGTGCTGTCGCCCGTCGGCGCGGTCGTCCGGTCGGCCACGGCACGCCTGCGTGTCACGACCACCAGGCAGCGCGCGTGCAGTGCCGTCAGAAAGGCCAGCGCCGCGTCGACTTCGGTGCCCGTGCCCGTCAGGCACCCCGGCAGATACGCGGACAACGGCCGTCCCGACCCGGCCCGCGACAGCGCGGTGAACGCCCACTCCGGCAGGCGCAGCCCGGCCTTCCCCTCGGCTCCGCCGGTGATGCGCAGCCGGGTTGCGGACCCGTCCTGTTCCCACCGGAGGCGGGCGCCGGGTGCCAGGGCGATGCAGGAGTCGAGGTCGAGCGTCGTACCGAGTCCGGCGAGCCGGCGGACGAACCGGTCGCCGAGGACCATGCCGCTCAGGTGCGTGGCCAGCAGCATGTCGAGGGCCTGGCCGGGTGTCTCGATCATGGGTTCGCCGCGCCGGTTGAGGGAGGTGTTGACCATCACCGGGAAGCCGGTGCGCTCTCCGACCAGGTGCAGCAGCCGGTGCACCTCGGGGTTGGCGGCCTCGGACACGGTCTGCACCCGGGCCGTGCCGTCGACGTGGGTGACGGCCGCCAGCTCGGCCCGGTACTCCTCGCGCACCTTGACCACCCGCAGCATGTGCGGGGAGGGGGCGTCGAGTTCGAAGTACTTCGCGGCGACCTCCTCCGGCACGATCGGCGCCAGCGGGCGGAAGTCCTCCCGGAACTTGATCTGCGCGTTGATGAAGTCCCAGGTGTCCCTGCTGCGGGCGTCCGCGAACACCGACCGGTGGCCCAGCGCGCGCGGCCCGAACTCCGAGCCGCCCCGGAACCAGCCGATCACCTCGCCGGCCGCGATCCGGTCCGCGAGGCCGGGCAGGCTGAGCGGCTCGGCCGCGACCCGGTCCCCGACGAGCGCGAGGGCGCTGTCGTGGTCCTCCTGGGTGTAGGGATGGCCCAGGTAGTCGTCGAAGTCGCCGATGTCCCTGCGGGTCGAGCCGGTGAGCCGGAAGTGCGCGGCCGCCGCGGCGCCCAGGGAGACGCCGGCGTCGCTCGCCGCAGGCACCACGAAGAAGCGGTCGGCGCCGCTCTCCCGGGCGATTCTGTCGTTGGCCACGGAGTTGAGTGCGACACCGCCCGCGTAGGCGAGGTTCCGGCAGCCTGGGACCAGCGTCATCGCGTACCGCACCCGGGCGAGGAGCGCCTCCTCCAGGTCGGCCTGGACGCGGGCGGCGAGGTCGGCGTGGTCCAGCGGGTCGCTGCCGTCGGACGGGCGGCGGTACAGGTCCTTCCAGTCGGCGCGGAAACGCGGCAGACCGTCGGGGCCGTCCTCGAGCAGACTGGGCCCCGCGTTGCCGGGCCTGCCCCAGGGGGCGAGGCCCATGAGCTTGCCGCTGCCCTCCTGCCAGTCCCCGAAGACGTACTGGCTGACCGCCGCGTAGGTCTCCCCGATCGACGACGATCCGACGCGTACGTTGAAGGAGTCGGCCAGTTCCCTGAACAGCAGCCGGTATCCGCCGCGGTCGAAGTGGTAGACGGAGAAGACGTGGATCCGCGGCAGCCGCCCCTCCAGCGGCCGCTCCAGGTACTCCTTCAGCTCCGGCCCGCTGATCAGCAGGTCGTCCGCGCCCAGGACGGAACCGCCCGAGCCGTCGCAGACGACGACCACCGCCTCCTCGAACCGCGAGGTCCAGAACGCCGAGAAGGCGTGGGCGAGATGGTGCGAGACGTACACGACCCGCTCGTCGAACGGGTCGAAGAGGTCGAAGTCCCGCGCCGCGGACGGCACCGAGAGACCGACGTAACCGGGCAGCAGCGGCTGCGCGTTGAACGCGAACGCGTCGACCTCCGCGGCGCCCACCCCGGCCGAGTTCAGGCAGTAGTCGGCCGCCGCACGGGAGTTCAGATAGCCGACGCCGTCGTGCTTGCGCCGCGTGACCCGCTCCTGCTGCACACCGACGCGCGGCACCCCGTCGCTCAGCAGACACGCGGAGGCGTCGTGGCTGGCGGACAGCCCGAGGACGACGGGCCCGCGCCGAGCGGCGGGTGCGGCGTGCGGAGCCCGCCCGGTCTCCTCCGCCACGGCCCTCCCGCCCACGGCCGCATAGGCCGGGCCGGAGCACTCGACCGTGACGGTGCCCTCCTCGGCGTCCGCCACCAGCCATCCGGCGCCGGTCGCACGCTCGGTCCCCGGAACCGTTACGGACATCTCGGCCGCGGGCGGCAGCCACAGCGGCCGGTCTCCGCCGAGGACGGTTTCCGCGGCCCCCGTCGCGACGACGGCGACCCGCGCCGGCCCGCCGCCGACGCGCAGCCGCAACTCCCCGCCGTCCAGGGCGAACACCTGCACGTCGGCACCCTGGGCGGCCGGCGCGTCCAGATCCTCGGGCCCGCCCTCCAGCACGCCACCGGGCCCGGCCGAGGCGAGCAGCGCGGCCCGCAGCAACGCCGAGGGCACCGCTTTCCCACCGCCCCGCAACCGCCCCAGCACCACGGCCGCCCACCCGGCGACCACCCCGACCGCCGCCGAGGTCCCCCGCATCGGCTCGAACCCACCGGACGCGGACTCGGTCGGATACGCCCCGTCCGCGACCAGCACCTGGGGCTTGCGGCCCACCAGGTCCGTCCCGCAGTACGCCGTCGGCGCCCCGTCGGCGCCCGTCACGCCGACCGCCAGCACCGACGTACAGGAGGCGGGAAAGCGCAGGCGTCCCGGGCCGTCGTGGCCGGCGGCGGCGACGAAAAGGGGCATGGCCGGATCGCGGGCGACCTCCTCGAAGGCGCGTCGCACGCCGAGACGTTCGGCGTCCGGTTCGGGGGAGGACCAGGGCATGGCGACGACGTCCCAGCCGGTGACGATGCGGCGCAGATCGGCGGCGAGAGTGCGGGCCTTGAGGTCCGCGGCGCAGGCGTACCCGATCTCCGCGCCGGGCGCGAGCCGTGCGCACAGCCGGGCCACCCGCTCGGTGTGGCCGTCGGTGGGCGAGCCCTCCTCGGCCGGTACGGACCCGTCGCTCATCACGAGGACACGGACACCCGCCCCGATCCCCGTCATGCCGCACCCGCCGGGGCCAGGCCGGACGGGCCTACGACCGCCGGCGTCCAGTCGGTCTGGCCGAGCAGCTCCTCGATCCGGCCGAAGTCCTCGTCGAGGTTCCCGGCGTCGAGGCCGACGCCGATCTCGTACGTCACGGCCCGCAGCCGCGGGGAGGCGGCCACCGCCTCCTGGAGCAGGTCGATGACGGCCGGGGCCACCGAGTGGCTGTGGGTGTCGAGGTAGCGGTTGTCGAAGGTCGGGTCGATGTAGCCGCCCGCCACATGGATCTCCACCACCCGCTCCAGCGGCAGCGAGCGCAGCACCTGCGCGAAGGGCCGGCGCGCGGCGACGGCGTACGAGAAGACATGGGCGACGTCGAGCAGCAGATCGCAGTCGGCGCCGTCGGTGACCCGGTGGAAGAAGTCGCCGAGGCTCATCCGCCCGACCGCCAGCGTGCAGGAGGGGATCTCCGGCACGAACGGGTAGCGGCCGAGGCGGTGCAGTGTGCGGATGCCCTCGACGACGTGGTCGGCGAGCTCGGGTTCGAAGAGGGGCGGGGTGAAGTACGGCAGCGGATACGGGCCGATCGACCACAGACCGATGTCCTCGCACGTCCACACGGCGTCCAGGACGTCGCTCACCGCCTCCAGGCGGGTGTAGAGCTCCAGGTTGGGGCCGCCGGGCGCCGCCGGTGCCACGCCGGGCAGATGATGCACCACGGGCAGCCCGCGGGCGCACTCGTCCATGAAGACCCGCGCGTCCCCGGCGCTCGGCAGGGACACCACCGAGAGGTGGCTGAGCCGGCCGTCGTACTTGGTGCGCAGCTCGGCCATGCTCTGCGGGTAGCGGTCGCGGTACTGCCAGTCGAGCCCGAAGCCGAGCCGGGCGACGGTCTGTGCCTTTGCTGGTGTCATGCTGACCTGCTTCACAGCGGAAGGGCCGCGGCCGTCACCCGGTGACCGGGGAAGGCGGCTACGACGATCTGGTGGTCACCGGGTTCGAGCGCGCCGGGCTCCGCGGAGCGCGGCAGCCGGCCCCGCTCGTCGACCAGGCGCCAGGCGGACCGGAACGACTCCACCTGGAGGGCGCCCGGCACGACCGGCGGCAGCAGCCCGCCGTCGTCCCAGGGGGAGAAGGCCGACTTCGTCAGGTCCATGCCCTCGCCCGGGATCCCGGTCGTACAGGCGCACACGTCCTCGGGCGGCGCGATCAGCTCGGGCGCGGAGAAGCGGCTCACCAGCCCGAAGAGCTGGAAGACGTCCGCGAGCAGCGCGGACCGGCCCCGGACGGCGCCGTGGGCGTACAGGCAGAAGTTCTCGAACAGCGTGCGGCCGGTGCTGCGCCAGAACGCGTCGGAGTCCGCGTAGCCCTCGACCAGCGGGGTGAGGGTCTTCTTGTCGAGGCACTGCCACAGCGGCGGGCAGGTGCGCTGCAGGTGGCGGTTCAGGTTCCGCAGCCGGGCCGCGCGTTCCACGGTCAGGGCGTGGAAGTCGACGGTGGCGAGCACAGCGGCCGTCTCCGGGCACACCCGCCCCTCGCCGGCGGCCAGCGCGTCGGCGACCACGTCGGCGGACGTCTTCGAGTAGAGCAGGCGGAGCAGCAGCTCCGTGCGGGCCTCCCGGTCGTCGCGCAGCAGCAGCGCGCGGGTCGTACCGGGCCCGACGGCGCACGCGTCGGGGGCGAGGGTGGGCAAGGCGATCACCGCCGTTTCGACTTGGACAAGGGGTGTGGGGAAAAACGGGCGGCCGGGTCCCCCGGAGGGAACCCGGCCGGGGTCGCGGCTCGTTACTCCTGCCACTCCTTGTTGGAGTTCACGGCGCCCAGCGAAAGGTCGTCGTTGCCGCCGAGCTCGGCGCGCAGCGGGTTGACGAACTCCTGCGCGTGGGTCGTGGCGAGGTGCTGGATGATCGCCGAACGCAGCGTCTTGTCACCGTCGAGGGCAGCGAGGATGGCAGTGGTCTTGTCGGACATCGAGTCTCCCTGTGGCAGTTGAGAACGTCGTCTCTCTGGCGATCACCAAAACTAGGAGGGGGAACTCGAGTCCCGTCTGAACGAGGCTGGACCGTCCGACCGACGCCGACCACGGACGACAGAAGCCCACGGCATCTGAACTGGTCAGATGCCGTGGGCTTCGTCAGTCCCGCCGTTCGGCGGGAACCGTGATCAGTAGACCGGCTTGTGCGGTTCGATCTGGTTGACCCAGCCGATGACGCCGCCGCCGACGTGGACGGCGTCGGCGAAGCCCGCGGACTTCAGCACGGCCAGGACTTCCGCACTGCGGACACCCGTCTTGCAGTGCAGGACGATCTTCCTGTCCTGCGGGAGGCCCTCCAGGGCGGTGCCCATGAGGAACTCGTTCTTCGGGATCAGCCTGGCGCCCGGGATGGAGACGATCTCGTACTCGTTCGGCTCGCGGACGTCGATGATCTCGATGTTCTCGCCGTCGTCGATCCACTCCTTGAGCTGCTTCGGAGTGATCGTGGAGTCGGCGGCCGCCGCCTGGGCCTCCTCGGACACGACGCCGCAGAAGGCCTCGTAGTCGATGAGCTCGGTGACGGTCGGGTTCTCGCCGCAGACCGCGCAGTTCGGGTCCTTGCGGACCTTGACCTGACGGTACGTCATCTCCAGGGCGTCGTAGATCATCAGGCGGCCGACCAGCGGCTCGCCGATGCCCGCGAGGAGCTTGATGGCCTCGTTGACCTGGATGGAGCCGATGGACGCGCAGAGCACGCCCAGGACGCCGCCCTCGGCGCAGGAGGGGACCATGCCGGGGGGCGGGGGCTCCGGGTAGAGGCAGCGGTAGCAGGGGCCGTGCTCGGACCAGAAGACGGAGGCCTGGCCGTCGAAGCGGTAGATCGAACCCCACACGTACGGCTTGTTCAGCAGCACGCACGCGTCGTTGACCAGGTAGCGGGTCGCGAAGTTGTCGGTGCCGTCGACGATCAGGTCGTACTGGCTGAAGATGTCCATCACGTTGTCGGCCTCGAGCCGCTCCTCGTGAAGGATCACGTTCACGTACGGGTTGATGCCCTTGACGGTGTCACGGGCGGACTCGGCCTTGGAGCGGCCGATGTCGGACTGGCTGTGGATGATCTGGCGCTGCAGGTTCGACTCGTCGACCTCGTCGAACTCCACGATGCCGAGGGTGCCCACGCCCGCGGCGGCCAGGTACATCAGCGCCGGCGAGCCCAGGCCGCCGGCGCCCACACAAAGCACCTTGGCGTTCTTCAGCCGCTTCTGCCCGTCCATGCCCACGTCGGGGATGATCAGGTGGCGGGAGTACCTGCGGACCTCGTCTACGGTGAGCTCAGAGGCTGGCTCAACCAGGGGTGGCAGCGACACGGGGACTCCGTTGGTCGGTCAATCACTACAGTTGTTCTCCCCGTAACACTGCCACGGCCTTCTTCATTCCGAGACACCTGTTCCGATACGCGAGACGATTTCGTCCCAGTAGCCGGGCATGGTCTCCCAGGGGTCGGTGCGGCCGCCCCGGTCCGTGCGGTCGGTGAAGTAGATCGTCGCCGCACCCTGCCAGCGGGCGATGCGCAGCGCCTCCTCCAGGTGGCCGCGGGGCACGCCGTGCACGAAGTGGCAGAAGCGGTCCGGCGGGTAGTCGGCCGTCCACTCGGCGACCTGCGACCAGCGGTAGTCGGACCAGGAGCCGGAGAAGGTCACCAGCTGATCGGCGTTCTCCGCGTACCCGGGGTGCGGATGGCTGCCGTGGCCGAGGACGACGTGGGCCGTGTCGCTGATCGTCCGGAGGGTGGTGACCGCGCGGCGGACCTCGGGGAGCGCGGTGCGGTCGGTGGGGCAGCGGTCCAGCAGGAAGCCGTCGACCCGGTACCAGTCGAGGTGGCGGTGGGCGTCGGAGAGCAGGTCGGCGAAGGCGCGGGTGCCGTGGGCGAGGTCCAGGTGGCCGAGGACCCGGACGCCCGCTCCCCGCAGCCGGCCCGCGGCCTCCAGGCAGTGCGGGTCCGGGCGGGTGCCGGGGCCGGCGGCCACGTTGAGGACCACCCAGTCCAGCGGGGTGCCCGGGCGGGCTAGCTCGGCCCACTGGGCGGGGGCGACGAGCGGGTGGGCGTAGCCGGGGACGCCGATGGCGGTGCGCAGGCCGGTGCTCGTGACGCCTGCTGTGGTGCTGGTCAGATGCGGCATGCCGCCTCCATCCAGATGTCGGCCAGGGATTCTTCGAGGTTGATGCGGGGCCGCCAGCCGAGTCGGTCCCGCGCGGTGCGCACGTCGGCCTGCTGCCAGCTGCCGCAGCCGTCCGGGTACGGGTACGCCACCGGGGCCGCGTGGTCGGAGTCGGCGCGGGGGTGGCCGATGGCGCTGCGCAGCGGGCCGGGCGGGGCGTCGAGTTCGTGCAGGGCGCCGCCGTATCCGGCCACGCGCGCGAGGACGGCGGCGGCGTCGCGGAGGCGGACGGCGCGGCCGGAGCCGATGTTGATCACGCCCTGCGCGGCGGAGAGCGAGGCGGCGTGCACGGCGCGCGCGACGTCGCGTACGTCGACGAAGTCGCGCTGCACGCCGAGGCCGCCGAGCTTGAGCTCGCCGTCGCCGGACTGCATGGCGCGCCGCATGGCCTCGGCGAGCCGGCCCAGCGGGGAGCCGGCCGGGGTGCCGGGGCCCGCCGGGGAGAAGACCCGCAGTACGACGGCGTCCAGTCCGGAGCCGAGGACCAGCTCGGTCGCGGCGAGCTTGCTCACCCCGTACGGGCCGCCGGGGCGCGGTACGGCGTCCTCGGCGGTGGAGGAGCCGGGCTGGCTCGGACCGTACTCGGCGCTGCAGCCGATCTGCACCAGCCGGGCCCCGCAGCCGCTGCGGCGCAGGGCCTCGCAGACGGTGGCGACGGCCACGGTGTTGTGCCGGGTCAGTTCGCGGGCGCCGCCGCGGATGGCGCCGGCGCAGTTGATGACGACCCCGGGGTGGACCGCGTCGAGGAAGCGGGTGAGCGCGCCGGGGCTGCCG
The DNA here is from genome assembly GCF_020819595.1 of Streptomyces barringtoniae. GTDB lineage: Bacteria > Actinomycetota > Actinomycetes > Streptomycetales > Streptomycetaceae > Streptomyces > Streptomyces barringtoniae. Next base: position 68,224 of record NZ_JAJHNP010000017.1, on the reverse strand, counting down.
CTGGCGAGGTCGAAACGGACGTCGGCGTCGTCGCCGCGGCCGAGCGCGGTGAGCTGGACGGCCGGGTCGGCGAGCAGGCGGTCGGCGACGAAGCGGCCGATGTATCCGTTGGCTCCGATCAGCAGGACCCTCATCGGACAGCTCCCGGGGTGCGGGCGCCGGCCTGACGGGCGGGGCTGAGATGACCGACGGGGCCGACGTGATCAGCGTGGCCAGTATGACCGTTGAGGCCGACGTGACAGGCCCGGCCCGGGTGGCCGGCGGCGCCGAGGGGTGCCGTGGGCCAGGACGGTGCGGCGGGTCCGCGCTCGCTCGCGGTGCCGGCGGATCCGGTGGTTCCCCGGACTCCGGCTCCGGCGGTCCCGGCGGATTGTGCGCCTGCGGCTGCGACTGCTGCGGACGCGCCGGCGGCTCCGGGGGCTCCGGACGCTCCGGGTCGGGAGGTGGTCATCTGGCTTTCTCCTTCAAAAGGCGTGGTGCGGTCGCCTCCGGCGCCGGTTCGGGCCGGTTGCGGAAGATTCAGTCGGGGGCTTCGGTGGGCGCGTGCGCCGAGGCCCGGGTGAGGGTGCGGCCGGCGTGGAACAGCAGGGCCAGCGCGGCCGTGCCGCAGGCGAGGGCGGGGACGGCGGTCTCGCCCCACGCGTCCAGGAGCGTTCGTACGGGGGCCGTCAGAACGGCACAGCCCGGCAGTCCTCCGGCCAGCGGCAGGGCGAGGGCCACCGCCTCCGTGGCCGCCGCCGCACCGAGCGCCACGGCCGGGGCGTGCCGGTGGCCGTGCACGGTGAGCAGGCGGGCGAGCAGCAGCAGGGCGCCCAGGGCGAGGGTCTGCGGGTAGGCCACGGGCTCGTGCAGGACGGTGCCACACACCAGCAGCAGGGCGGTGAGCGCGCCAAGGAACAGGGCGAACGTGCCGAACAGCAGCGGCTTGGCGGCGGCTGTGAAGTCCTCCAGACCCCGGCTGCCGGCGAGCCTGCGGCGGGCGCCCGCGCTCAGCAGGTGGGCGCACCAGGCCGCCGGGGCACAGGCCAGGGTCAGGGCCACGGCGGGCGCTACGGCCGTGGGCCAGGAGCCGTCCGGGGCGCCGGTCGGCAGGGCATCGGGGCCACCGGTCGCGGCGGCGTGGAGAAGGCCGTCGCCGAGGAGGGCGTACCCGAGGAGCCACAGGGTCCACGCGCGCGTGCCGTACGCCGTGCGCCACGCGTGCGTGCCGGGCGGACCGGCGAGGGGGCCGCGGCGCAGTGCGGCGCGTGTGGCGAGGGCCACGGCGAGGATGCCGACGGCGGCGGCCAGCAGGCGGGGGTGTCCGTGGGTGAGGCGAAGTCCGGCCACGGTGGCTCCGCCGAGGACGCCCGGCAGGAGGCTGAGCAGGACCCAGTCCCTGCGCACACGGGGTACGGGCAGGGGCTCGGGCTCGGCGCCCTGCTCGCCGCCCCGCGGCACGCGCGCGTACAACTCCTCGGCGAGCGAGAAGACATCGCGGTGCCGGAACCGGGCGGCGGTCCGGTCGGTGACGCCGTGTGCCTCCAGCCCGGCGGCGATCTCCAACGGGTCCACGGCCCGCTCGCACAGCTCACGGTGCCGGTGCAGCAGGGCTTTCACGGGGTCGGCGGCACCACGCCGCGGCGCGGCGGCGCGCCGCTTGCCCGACTCCCCGTTGCCCGGGCGGGAGCCCAGCGGGCCGAGGGCTCGTGGCGTGTCCCGGTCGCTCAACTCGTCCACCGCCCCGGTGCGGTCCGCGCCCGTGCGGTCGTCCCGTGTGTCCATCACGCCCCCTCCGCGGCGGCCAGTCGTGTCGCGCGCACCGGTGAGCCCGTGGCCCAGCCGGGCACGGTCCGGGGCAGGAAGCGGGCCGTGGGGCCGGTCCAGCGGCCGGGGACGTGGGACTCGGCGGGGGTGGCGAACGGCAGGGGAGCGCCGGCCTCGTCGAGGACGACCCGGCGGACCGGGCAGTGCGAAACGATCTGCAGGTAAATGCCGTCGAACGCCGCGATGTTCTGCTCGACGGTGAACAGTTCGAGCGCCCGGGCGCGCGCGGCGGCGCCGAGGCGCGCACGGCGCTCGTGGTCGCGCAGCAGCGCCACGCACGCCTCGGCGAGCGCCCGCGGATTGCGCGGAGGGACGACGAGTCCCGTGCCCCCGATGACCTCCACCACGGCACCGACGTCGGTGGACACCGTGGCCCGGCCGCAGAACATGGCCTCGATCAGGCCGACCGGGAAGCCCTCGACCACGCTGGACAGCACGACGACCGCGCCGGCGGCGTACGCCTCGGGCAGCGTGGGGGCTTCCGGGCCGCCGATCTCCTCGAAGGAGACGGGGTTGTCGCCGACGGCGTGCACGCCCTCCGCCTCGTCGGGGAACAGCTGTGCGGCGAGCGCCCGGCAGTGGCCGAGGTAGGCCGCACCCTCGGGTCCCGACGGTGCGCCGACGATCCTGAGGCGTGCCTCGGGCTCCTCCTTGCGGACCTCGGCGAAGGCGTGCAGCAGCGAGATCAGGTCCTTGGCGGGTTCGACACGCCCGACCCAGACCAGGGTCCCGGGGTCGGCGCGGTCCGGGGCCTCGCCGACCTCCGCGAAGCGGGTGGCGTCCATGCCCGGGTGGACCGTGCGGATCCGGGCCCGGTCGGCGCCGCACCGTTCCTGCCAGCGGCGGGCGTGGGCGTTGCCGGGGGTGAGGACCTCGGCACGCCGGTAGACCTCGGCGGCGAGCCGACCGTGAAATGCGGCGAGGAGCGCGCGTACGGCGGGGGCGGCGGTGTCGGGGCCGAGGGCCAGGTAGTGGGAACGCAGCGGTACGCCGTACTCGGTGACGAGCAGCGGTACGTCGGCGAAGTGCCGGGCGAGCAGCCCGGGGAGGGCTGCGGAGCCGCCGGCGGCGGCGTGGCAGAGATCGGCCGCGCCGAGGCCGTCGTCGCCGTACCAGTCGAGGGAGAGGGGGCGCAGGGCGCGTTCGAGGTGTGCGGTGACGGTGAGGAGGTCGGATACGCGCGCCTCGCGCGCCGTGCACAGCGCTCCGGGGGCGCGACAGGCGCGTTCGAGGGTGCGTACGGCGGCGTCCGAGCGCAGGGCGCCGACCAGTCCGCCTTCCTCGCGGGCGAGTTCGGCGAGTCCGTACAGCGCGCTGCCGAAACGGTCCGCCAGATCGGTGGATGCCTCCTCGGAGGCGGCCGCGGTCCCGTCGCACACCGCCCCGACCAGTTCGCCGTAACACTCGGTGAAGCGCCGGCGCGTGCGCCGTCCGTAGGCGACCCCGTCGTCCTCGGCCGTCCACAGCGGTGCCGTACGCACCCGGCCGACCTGCGGCGGGAGCGCGACCCAGCCGTCGTCCTCCTGGCGCCGGCCGCGGCTGAGCGCGTAGATGTCGAACTCGTGCTGGTCGAGCCCGCGCACGAGCCGGTCGCACCAGAGTCCGGCGTCACCGCTCACATACGGGTAGCCACCCTCCGTAAGCAGTCCGATGCGCACGTGTGCACCCCCGATCTCCTGTCCGGTGAGCCGCCGTTGCCCCGGCGGCTCGCAGCGGGACGAACGTAAGCGGACAAGGCGGTGGCGCGACGGACGGTTGTCCATCGCGCCACCAAAAGGGGTGAACGGTCGTAACTTTCGCGTGCGGGTCGCGTTCCGCCGCGCTAGGGCTTCATGTGGCGATCAACCGTGCACGAAACGTTACGCCACGGCCGGTTCGCGTCGCGTCGCGCGCCGCTGTGCCGCCGGCTCCGGGTCCAGCGCCGGTACGGCGGCCAGGAGCTGCCTGGTGTACGGCTCGCGCGGGCTGTCGTACACCTCGTCGGCCGGCCCGGACTCGACGACCCGGCCCCGGCGCATCACCGCGACCCGGTCGCTGACCTGCCGTACGACGGCGAGGTCGTGGGCGATGAAGACGAGCGCGGGGCCGAGTTCCCGCTGGAGTTCGCCGAGCAGCTCGACCACCTGGGTCTGCGTGGTGACGTCGAGCGCGGAGACCGGCTCGTCGCAGACGATGACGCGCGGGTCGGCGGCGAGTGCCCGGGCGATGCCGATGCGCTGGCGCTGGCCGCCGCTGAACTCGTGCGGGGAGCGGTCGTAGTGCGCCTTTTCGAGCCCCACGCGCTCCAGCAGCTCCGTCACGCGCCCCCGGATGCGCTCCTCGTCGTGGTCCCCACGCGCGCGGAGCGGGTCGGCGATGGACTCGCCCACGCTGCGACGAGGGTTGAGGGAGGAGACGGGATCCTGGAAGACCATCTGGACGGCCGGGTGCACGCCGGTGTGCGGGGCGCCCGCGTAGCGGATCGTGCCGGCGGTCGGCTCCAGCAGCACGACCAGCATGCGGCCGAGCGTGGTCCTGCCGCTGCCGCTCTCGCCGACCACGCCGACCACGCCGACCACGCCGAGCGTTGCGCCGCGGCGGACGGTCAGCGAGACGTCGTCCACGGCCGCGAACGCCCGCCTGCCGCGGCCGAACTCGCGCCGCACCCCGGTGGCCTCCAGCACGACCTCGCCGGAGGCCCGGGAGCCGGTACGGCGGGTGTCCACGCGCGGGACGGCGTCGAGGAGTTCCCGGGTGTACGCCGCGGTGGGCGCGGCGAGGACTGTGCCGACCGGGCCCTGCTCGACGACCCTGCCGTGCCGCATGACGAGGACGTCGTCCACGCTCTCGGCGGCGACGCCCACGTCATGGGTGACGAGCAGCAGGCCCATGCCGGTCTCCGCGCGCAGCGCGTGCAGCAGGTCGAGGATCTGGGCCTGGACGGTGATGTCGAGGGCGGTGGTCGGCTCGTCGGCGATCAGCAGGTCCGGCTCACAGGCGAGCGCCATGGCGATGAGGGCGCCAGAAATACGAATGCCCTTGCGGCTCATATCAATGTGACATGAGCGGCGCCTGTCAACTCCTGGGATAGGGCCAGGGGTTGGGCAGGCAGTGGATTCCGTCGTGGTCTAGGAACTTGGTCTGCTGCTGCATGACGGGGGCGAGTTCGCCGTCCTTCTGGCACGTCACATGGCCGTGGCCGAGCCGGTGACCGACCTCGTGATTGATCAACATCTGCCGGTAGGCGTACATCTTGTCCCCGTATGTCTTACTGCCCTGGGCCCACCTGTACGCATTGATCATCACTCGTTCGGTGGCAGCGGAATCGCAGGAGACGTTGTCCTCCGTGGTGTCGAGCCCGGACTTGGCGCACCACTTGGCGGTCGTACCGGGGCTCGCCAGCGTGATCACGAAGTCGGGCTTGCCGGAGGAGATCCGCTCGAAGGTGCGGGCGCCGCCGTGGGCCCAACTGCGGTCGTCGTTCAGGGTCTTCTGCACGGCCTCGGCGAACAGTTCGCCGTCCAGGCCGAGTCCCTGCTCGACGTCCACGCGGTAGGTGTACTTCTGCCCGGTGCCGGGTGCCTTGGCGAAACCGGGCACGGCGGCGAACTTCCCCGAGCCCTTCAGCGTGGCGCTGAGCGGGTACTTCAGGTCCATCTTCTGCTCGTACGACAGCGTGACCGTGCCTGGCGGGGCGGACGGGGTCTCACCGCCGGGGGTGCGCGCGTCCCGAGCCTGGTCGGTGGCGGAGTTCGACCCTGCGCCGCCGTCGTGGTGCGACCCGGTCACCTGGCCGGCGACGACCACCGCGAGCACGGTGGTGACGGCGGCGGCCGCGATCCCGGTGAAGGCCCGCCCCTTGCCGCCCGTGCGCTGCGCGGGGAGGCCGGCGGGGGGCTCCGCGGGCGGGCCGGACGGGGACGCGTCGTCGGCGTCCGCCTCCGGCGTGTCGGCCGGGTGTCCCTCGGCAGGGCGAGGCGACCCCGTGCGAGGTGTGAAGACGTCGATGTCCTCGTCGAGGACGACACCGCCGCCGCGCCCGTCGGTGAAGGCGTCGAGGTACTCCTGCCGGGGCCCGGAACCGGCCCCCGGCCCGCCCGGCCGCGGCCGCGGAATCACCACACCGGGACCGGCCGCCCCCGGGAACCGACCCCACCCACCGCCGGCTTCCCGCTGCTCGGGATGCCCCCCACGGGTGGGAGCGCCCTCACGAAGACGGGGGACACCGTGGGCGGGGGTGCCGTCGGGAAGACGCGGGACACCGTGGGCGGGAGTGCCGTCCGGAAGCCTCGGGACGCCGTGCGCCGGAGTGCCGTCCGGAAGCCTCGGGACGCCGTGCGCCGGAGTGCCCTCCGGAAAACCCGGGACACCGCGCGCGGGACCGCCACCGGGCATCCGGGGCACGCCGCGCGCCGGAGTCCCCTCCCCGAAACGCGGCACACCCTGAGCAGGCGTGCCATCGGGAAACCCCGGAACACCCTGCGCAGGCGTGCCGTCCGGCAAACGAGGCACACCCCGCACCGGAGTCCCCTCGCCGGAACGCGGCGCGGCGCCCTGCGGGAACGTCGGTGTCTCTTGTGGGCCGCGCGGCGGGTACCCGGCCGCACCGGCACCGGTGCCGGCCCCGTCCGTCGGCGCCTGTCGCCGGCCGGGCAGCGGCTGCCCGCCCCGGGTGCCGCCCTTGCGCCTGGCGGCGGGTATGTCCGCGGAGTCGTCCTTCGGAGACGGGCCGCGGCGGCTGTGGCGTCCCACGCCGGCCTCAGCTCCCCGTGTCCGAGTCGGTGTGGGCGTCCCCGGTCTCCGCGAGGAGTTCCCGGAAGGCCGTGGCCACCACGTCCGGGTACTCCATCATCGCCACGTGCCCGGCGTCCGGCAGGGACAGCAGGCGCGAGTCGCGGAAGGCGCGGGCGGCCCGGCGGGCCATGCGGAAGCCGACCAGCTGGTCGCGGCCGCCGTAGATCAGCAGGGTCGGTGCGAGCACGCGCTCGGCCTGGCGCCACAGCCCGTGCTGTCCGCCGAGCGTGTAGGCGTTGACGATGCCACGCGCGGAGCGGGCCATCGCGTCCCAGAAGTACGGCAGCTGCAGGCGCCGCTCCAGTTCCTCCACGGCGTGCTGGAACGCCTCGGGCGAAACCATTCCGGGATCGCCGTAGCAGAGCGCCAGGACGCCGCGCACCCGCTGCTCGGCCGTCCACTCCCTGGTGAGCCGGGTGAACAGGGCGGCGACACCGGGCACGCCGAGCAGCGCGGTCGGCGCCGCCGTGCGCTGGATGCGCAGCTCCGGCAGGGCCGGCGACACGAGTGTGAGCGTACGGACGAGGTCGGGTCGTACGGCGGCCACGCGCGTGGTGACCGCGCCGCCGAGCGAGTTGCCGAACAGGTGGACCGGGCCGCGGCCGGCCGCGTCGAGATAGCGGATCACCGCGCGCGCGTGCCCGGTGACGGAGTAGTTGCCGTCGTCCGGGGGCGGGGAGTCACCGAAGCCCGGAAGGTCGACCGCCTCGCCGTCCACGACGCCGTCCAGCTCGGCCATCAGCGCCGACCAGTTCTGCGAGGATCCGCCGAGCCCGTGGACGTACAGCGCGGGCGGCAGGCCCTCGCGCGCGGGAGGGCGGGACCGGATCGACAGGGTGACTCCGGGCAGCCCCACGGACCGCAGCCGCTCGCCCTCGCCGACCCGGACGGGCGCCACCCTCGGAAGGACACTGGCGGCCGGCACGGACGGCGACTCGGTCGAAGACATGCGGCAATGTTACGAGGTGATCACGTCGTGGTTCATGTGTTCGCCGTCACAGCCGTCCCAGCCGTCACGGACTGAACCCGCCCGGAGTGAACCGCGGGGGCCCGGGTTGACCGGAACCGACGGGTGAACCGGAACCGACGTTTGCGCCGAACCGACGGGTGAACCCGAACGGGACCGGTCCGCTGCGAACGGGCGAGAGGCATGGCGTCCGGTTATGCCGTCTCATAGGCTCGTACAGAGGGCACCCGCATGTGGCCCCTGCTGCTCACCAGGGACGTTCGTAGGAAGGGAGCCCACCATGGCCCATGACCCCACCGAACCCGACACGATCGAGGACCTGGAGGCCGACACGGTTCCGGAGATCGACGTCGAAGCCCCCGAGGTGGACGCCGCCGAGCAGCACACCGAGGTCAAGCCGGACCGTGACGACCCCCTGACGGGCGTGAACCGGGACGCCGCGAACGAGGCCGATCTGGCCGAACAGGCGCGTGTGGTTTCGCTCGACGAGGACGACTACCGCTGACCTCGCCGGACTCCCGCGGCTGCACGAGGAGACGGCTGCGGCTTTCGTCGCCGTCCGGTACGTGAAATTCTGCGCTCGCACCGCGCACAGCACGGTTACCGAAAAGTACGATGGCCGCGCGGCCGACACCGCGATTTGGACGACTTTGGGAGGCGGCGTGACAGCCATCGAGCAAACTGAGGCAGCACGCCCGCGTGGCACTCGCCTGCCGCGCCGAGCCCGACGGAACCAGCTGCTGGGCGCCGCCCAGGAGGTTTTCGTCGCGCAGGGGTACCACGCGGCGGCGATGGACGACATCGCCGAGCGGGCCGGCGTGAGCAAGCCGGTGCTCTACCAGCACTTTCCGGGCAAGCTCGACCTCTACCTCGCCCTGCTGGACCAGCACTGCGAGTCGCTGATCCAGTCCGTGCGCAACGCGCTGGCGTCGACGACCGACAACAAGCAGCGCGTCCGGGCGACCATGGACGCCTATTTCGCCTACGTCGAGGACGACGGCGGCGCCTTCCGGCTGGTCTTCGAGTCGGACCTGACGAACGAGCCCGCGGTCCGCGAGCGCGTCGACAAGGTCACCAACGACTGCGCCGAGGCGATCTGCGACGTCATCGCCGAGGACACGGGCCTGTCGCGCGCGGAGTCGATGCTGCTCGCCTCCGGCCTCGGCGGTCTCGCCCAGGTGGTGGCCCGCTCCTGGCTGCACAGCGACCGCAGCGTGCCGCGCGACCAGGCGGTGCAGTTGCTGACCTCACTGGCCTGGCGGGGCATCGCGGGCTTCCCGCTGCACGGCACCGAACACCACTGACGGCCGTTTGTTCCCGCACGCTGTTCGCTGACGGCGTTCCGTCCCGCAGCGTGCCGGTCCCCTCACCGGACTAATGTGTGCTGCGTACGGCGCGGAAGATCGCGCACATCACTGGCCGTCGGAGGGACATAGCCGTGGAGGTCAAGATCGGCGTGCAGTACGCGCCCCGCGAGATCGTTCTGGAGAGCGGTCAGAGCGTCGAGGAGGTCGAGCGCCTGGTGTCCGATGCGCTGTCCGGCAAGACGCAGCTGCTGACCCTTCAGGACGAGAAGGGGCGCAAGGTCCTGGTGCCGACGGACCGCCTGGCGTACGTGGAGATCGGTGAGCCGACCGTGCGCAAGGTGGGGTTCGGCGCGCTGTAGGCCGACGTCGTGAGAAGGGCCCGGCGGCCGTGTGCCGCCGGGCCCTTCCGCATGGTGCTGGGTCCGCGCCCTTCCGTATGGCCCGGGCACACAGCTGGAGCACAACTCCTCCACAGCGGAGGATTGCACTCCGCAGGTCACGGGTATGACGGGCTACGACCGTTCAAGGCAGACCGGCCATGGGAGGGACCCCGACATGATCCTGGAAGCACTCGCGTCCGCAGTGCTCGGTCTGGCCCTCGCCTTGATCGCGGCGTACCGCCTGCCCCACCGCCTGCCGGCCCGCCCGCTGGTCCTCTCGACGGGCGTCGCCGGCGCCCTCTTCGGCGACTTCGTCACCCACACGGCCCTCGGCCCCGGCGGCGCCTGGCTGAGCCTCCTGGGCGCCGCGATCATCTCGGCGGCGTCCCTGTCGCTCCTCCTGCGCCCGGCAGGCAGACTGCGCCGACGATCCCTGACGGCGTAGCCGTCAAGGGGGCGCGGGGCTGCGTTCGAGGTGCGGCTCCGCCGCGGGGCGCGAGCAACGGCACCACACCCGCAGCACACCCGCAGCCGCGCACATCCCCGCGACCACCCCCGACAGAGCGCGCCGGCTCTCAGGCCGCGAGGCCCAGCGCAGCCATCCGCTTGGTGTGCGCCTCAGTGATCCGCGAGAACATCCTCCCGACCTCCGCGAGGTCGAACCCGTCGGCAACCCCGCCCACGAGCATCGTGGACAGCGCGTCCCGGTCGGCGACGACCCGCTGGGACTGCGACAGCGCCTCGCCCATCAGCCGCCGCGCCCACAGCGCGAGGCGGCCGCCCACGCGCGGGTCGGCGTCGATGGCGGCCCGCACCTTCTCCACCGCGAACCCGGCGTGCCCGGTGTCGTCGAGGACGGCGAGGACGAGCTCGCGCGTGTCCGAGTCCAGGCGGGCGGCGACCTCCCGGTAGAAGTCGCTCGCGATCGAGTCGCCGACGTAAGCCTTGACCAGGCCCTCCAGCCAGTCCGAGGGCGCGGTCTGCCGGTGGAAGCCGTCGAGCGCGGCGACGAACGGGTCCATGGCGGCCGTCGGCTCCTCGCCGATCTCGGTCAGCCGGTCCCGCAGCCGCTCGAAGTGGTGGAACTCGGCCGAGGCCATCTTCGCCAGCTCCGCCTTGTCCGCGAGGGTCGGCGCGAGCTTCGCGTCCTCCGCGAGCCGCTCGAACGCCGCCAGCTCCCCGTACGCGAGCGCGCCGAGCAGGTCCACGACGGCGGCGCGGTACTGCGGCTCGGCGGAGGCCTGCGCCCAGTCCTGGGCGGCGACACCGGTGGGTCCGGCGGAGGCGGCGGACGCGTTCTCAGGCTTGTCAGAGCTAGTCATGAGGCGCACAATAGCCCGCTTGCGTGGCGTCGTAAGGTCCCGGCCGATCAGTGTGACCACCATGACGTGACCAAATCGGCCATCGCATGTGCGCGAATCCGGGGTATGGTGGTAATGCGCCTGCCAGAGTGCGTCGACGGTGTTCGACGTCTCCGAACAGGGCGCACGCATGAGGATGCCCGGTCGGTGGCCCGATCGGCTCCGACCCGACAGCCCTCCCTGGCCGTACGGCTCAGTACGTACGACGACCGGAGGGACACCCTCAGCGGTACGAGCGCTAGAGCGTCGGCAGAGGTCCCGTGTCTTACGGCTTGCCCCGAGTGGTTCGTCCGTACGGCAGCCGACGTCCCCGGCACGGTCGCACATGACCCCCGCGCTCGCCTCGCGCCGCGCACACAGAAGAGGCATGACCCTGACTACCACGTTTCGAGACCTGGGAATCCTTCCCGAGACCGCCGAGGCCCTGGAGGCCGTCGGCATCATCACTCCCTTCCCCATCCAGGAGATGACGCTTCCCGTCGCCCTTTCCGGCACGGACGTCATCGGCCAGGCCAAGACCGGCACCGGCAAGACGCTGGGCTTCGGTCTTCCGCTCCTCGAGCGCGTCACCGTCCCCGCCGACGTCGAGGCCGGACGCGCCGCCCCCGAAGCCCTCACCGACGCCCCGCAGGCGCTCGTCGTCGTGCCCACGCGCGAGCTGTGCACCCAGGTCACCAACGACCTGCTGACGGCCGGCAAGGTCCGCAACGTGCGCGTGGTCGCGATCTACGGCGGCCGGGCCTACGAGCCCCAGGTGGAGGCCCTGAAGAAGGGCGTCGACGTGGTCGTCGGCACCCCGGGCCGGCTGCTCGACCTCGCGGGCCAGAAGAAGCTGAACCTGAAGCACGTCAAGTGCCTGGTCCTCGACGAGGCCGACGAGATGCTCGACCTGGGCTTCCTGCCCGACGTCGAGAAGATCATCGACATGCTGCCGGTCAAGCGCCAGACCATGCTGTTCTCGGCGACCATGCCGGGCGCGGTCATCGGTCTCGCGCGCCGCTACATGTCCCGGCCCACGCACATCCGCGCCACCGCGCCGGACGACGAGGGCGCGACGGTCGCGAACATCAAGCAGTTCGTCTACCGCGCGCACAACATGGACAAGCCGGAGATGGTCGCCCGCATCCTGCAGGCCGAGGGCCGCGGACTGGCGATGATCTTCTGCCGTACGAAGCGTACGGCGGCGGACATCGCCGAGCAGCTCCAGCGCCGCGGCTTCGCCTCCGGCGCGGTCCACGGCGACCTCGGGCAGGGCGCCCGCGAGCAGGCGCTGCGCGCCTTCCGCAACGGCAAGGTGGACGTCCTGGTCTGCACCGACGTCGCCGCGCGCGGCATCGACGTCGAGGGCGTGACCCACGTCATCAACTACCAGTCCCCCGAGGACGAGAAGACCTACCTGCACCGGGTCGGCCGTACGGGCCGCGCGGGCGCCAAGGGTACGGCGATCACGTTCGTCGACTGGGACGACATCCCGCGCTGGCAGCTGATCAACAAGGCGCTGGAGCTCGACTTCAACGACCCGGTGGAGACGTACTCCTCGTCCCCGCACCTGTTCTCCGACCTCGGCATCCCCGAGGGCACCAAGGGCACCCTGCCGCGCTCCGAGCGGACCCGTGCCGGTCTGGACGCGGAGGAGCTGGAGGACCTCGGCGAGACCGGCGGGCGTGGCGCGCGCGGCCGCGGCCGTGGTGGCCGGGGCGAGCGTGACGGCCGTCCCGAGTCCGGCGCCGCCGAGCACGAGCGTACGGCCCGTACGGCGCGCCGTCGCCGCCGCACCCGTGGCGGAGCACCGCTCGAGGGCGCCACGGCCACCGGGACCCCCGCGGCGCCGGCCTCCGAGTCGGGCGCCGCCGAGGCCACCGGCGTGGAGGAGTCCGGCGCTCCCCGTACCCTGCGCCGCCGTCGCCGTACGCGCGGCGGGGCGTCGGCGCAGCCGGTGACGGCCACCGAGGCCGCCGTCGAGTCGGTGGACACCGCGGAGGGCCCGGCCCAGCTGGAGACCCCGGAGGTGCCGGAGGCTGTCGAGAAGCCGCGCCGCCGCCGCACCCGCAAGTCGGCGGAGCCGGCCGCGGCCGAGACGACGCCCGAGGCCACCGCACCTGAGGCGGAGGCGGCGCCGGTCGCCGCCGAGCCGCAGGCCGAAACCGCGCCCGTGGAGGCCAAGCCGCGCCGCCGTACGCGCAAGACGGCCGAGCCGGCCGCCGAGACGGCCGTGGACACGGCCGAGGGCACCGAGACCAAGCCCCGCCGCACCCGCAAGACGGCCACCGCCGTCACCGAGACGGCACCGGCGGACACGGAGGCGGAGCCCAAGCCGCGCCGCACCCGCAAGACGGCCGCCACCGCGCCCGCGACGGCCGACACGACCGAGGCACCCGAGGCCGAGGCCAAGCCCCGCCGCACGCGCAAGAAAGCCGCCGCCGCACCGGAGGCCGAAACGGCCGTGGACACGGCCGAAGGCACCGAGACCAAGCCCCGCCGCACCCGCAAGACGGCCACCGCCGTCACCGAGACGGCACCGGCGGACACGGAGGCGGAGCCCAAGCCGCGCCGCACCCGCAAGACGGCCGCCGCCGCACCGGAGGCCGAAACGGCCGTGGACACGGCCGAGGGCACGGAAACCAAGCCGCGCCGCACCCGCAAGAAGGCCGTCGCCGCACCGGAGACGACCGAGGCACCCGAGGCCGAGGCCAAGCCCCGCCGCACCCGCAAGACGGCCGCTGCCGTCGTGGAGGCGGACGGTGACGCCGAGGTGGCCGCGCCGAAGGTCCGGCGGACCCGTAAGGCCGCCGCCAAGGCGGTCGCCGCCGAGATCCCGGCGCAGGCCACCGAGGAGCCGGAGGAAAAGCCGCGTCGCCGTACCCGCAAGGCCGCGGCGGCCGTCGAGGCCGCCGAGGGCTGATCCGGCACCCGACATGCGACGGCCCGGTCCACCGATGTGGACCGGGCCGTCGCATGTCCGCACGTCGGCGGAGCCGCAGGGCAGCCAGAGCCCCGCCTCTTGGGGCGCTCCGATAGCCTCTCCCCATGAGCAGGCCCGTCACCTTCGTCCCGCCCCCCGGTGCCCGTGCGTACTCGCTGCGGACCGCGCGCGGGGAGTTCGCCGTAGTCGACGCTCCCGTGGCCGACGGGGTCGAGCCCCGAGGGGTGGCGCTGTTGCTGCCGGGGTTCACCGGGAGCAAGGAGGACTTCAATCCGCTGCACGTGCCGCTCGCGCGGCGCGGTTACCGGACCGTGGCCGTGGACGGGCGCGGGCAGTACGAGTCGGACGGACCCGAGACCGACGAATCCGCTTATGCGAGGCAGGAGTTGGCGCGGGACGTGCTGGCTCAGGCCGAGGCGCTCGGGGAGCCGGTGCATCTGCTGGGGCACTCCTTCGGCGGGCAGGTCTCGCGCGCGGCCGTGCTGCTCGACCACGCGCCCTTCCGGTCGCTCACCCTCATGGCCTCCGGCCCCGCGCAGATCTCGGAGGCCCAGCAGCAGCGCGTGAAGCTGCTGCGGGACGCCCTCGCGGTGATGACCATGGCTCAGGTGTGGGACGCGATGCGGGCGATGGAGACGCCCGAGGAGACCGAGACGGCGGCCCTGGACGGCGGCCTGGACGACCGCGACGACCTGCAGCGCCGCTGGCTGCGCACCAAGCCCGCCCAACTCGTCGCAGCCGGACGCCAGTTGTGCACGGAACCGGACCGGATCAAGGAACTGGCCGCGCTGCCGCTGCCGTTCCACGTCCTGTCCGGGGCACGGGACGACACCTGGCCGCTGCCCCTGCTGGACGACATGGCGCTACGGCTCAACGCACGGCGGACGGTGATCGAGAACGCCGAGCACTCCCCCAACACCGACCAGCCCCTCGCCACGGCCCGCGCGATCGCCGACTTCTGGGACAGCGCGGACGGGCAGGGTTAGTACTGCGCCTGCAGATGCTCCCAGAAGCCGTCCCTCAGGGCGCGGCGCAGGTCCGCCTGGCCGCGCAGGGAGTACTGGAGCAGGCCCTCGGCCTCGACCAGCAGGTCCTGGTCGACGGAGCCGGGGAGGTAGGGATGGCCGGGGAGCAGCTCGACCAGGGACTCGCGGCCCCGCGCGGCCAGCCACTTCGCGGCGATCTGGGCGCCGACGAAACGGACGTCCTCACGGGTGGGGCGGGTGCCGGCGGTGGCGTCGTAGACGGCGGCCGTGCGGCGGGAGACGTACGGCTTGAAGAACTCGAGGTCGAGGGTGCGCTGGCTGTCCACCTCCCACAGCAGCGGCTCGGCCTGGTTGCGGCCCTCGGGGGCCTCGATGCCCCACAGGTGGACGCGGGCGCCGTAGCCCTGCGCCGCCTCGACCGCCGAGACCAGGTCCTCGTCGCCGCCGAGCAGGGCGGCGTCGCTGATCGCGCGGTGCCTCGCCAGTGACTCGAGGTCGCTGCGGATCAGCGAATCGACGCCCTTCTGCTGGTTGTTGGCGTTGAGGTTGCCGAGCCGGACCTTGACGTCGGGGAGTTCGGCGATGGACTGTTGCTCGGCGGTGTGGATGCGGCGGCGGGCGCCGTCGTACCAGTACACCCGCAGCAGGCGGCTGTCCGCGAAGACCTGGCGCGCACGGTCGATGAGGGCCTCGATCAGGCCCTCGGCGTCGAGGTCGAAGGCCCGGCGGTCCTCGGTCCCGGCGACCAGCCGGCCCGCGGCCGCGTACAGATAGCCCGCGTCGACGAAGATCGCGTGGGTGGAGGGCGTCTTCGCCACCTCGGCGAGCATGCGTTCCAGCAGCTCGTTCGTGCGGTCGATGCGGGCGCCCAGGGCCGCCAGGTCGTCGTTCATCGCCTCCATTGTCCCGGTGGTCACGCTGCGAACACAACCGGTCCCGATCGGTCCGGCCGACCCGACTTACCAGTCAGTAATTAGACGTTCGAAAATTTTCTTTAGCGTAGGGAATGTTTGTAACAAGCATCGCGTTGACTCCCTACGAACGCCGGATACAACATCCGGCGCATCAAGTAGTTCTCCTCAGGAGGATGACCAGACGAAGGGAGAAGCCTGTGCGCTTCGAGATCATGCGACTCGACGAGGTCGACGGCACCACCGTGGACAGCACCGTCGTGGACGCCGCCTCCGTCAACCGGATCGTTCAGCAGGCCGCCGCCATCGGACAGCGCCTGTGGATCCGCCCGGCCGAGACCCAGGCCTCGTAACGCTCACGCGCTGCGCGCCACTCAAGCTTTCCGGGGGAGCCGAGCCGACGAGGGCTCAGCTCCCCCGGATCACCTGAGTGATCCCGTTGATGATCTGCTGTACGGCGATGGCGGAGAGCATCATGCCCGCGAGTCGCGTCACGAGCACCACACCCCCGTCCTTGATGACCCGGATGATCAGCAGCGAGTAGCGCATCACCAGCCACAGCACGACATGGATCGCGAGGATCGCGGACCACACCGACACCTGCGTGGCCACGCTGCCGGCCTTCTGCACGGCCAGGATCACGGACACGATCGCACCGGGCCCGGCCAGCAGCGGCATGCCGAGCGGTACGAGCGCCACGTTCACGTCCTTGGTCTGCTTCGGCTCGTCGGTCTTGCCGGTGAGCAGGTCCAGCGCGATCAGCAGGAGCAGCAGACCGCCCGCGATCATCAGCGCGGGGACGGAGACGTGCAGGTAGTCGAGGATCTGGTGGCCCAGGACACCGAAGGTGGCGATGACCCCGCCCGCCACGCAGACGGCCTGGAAGGCCATCCGCTTCTGCACCTTGGCCGGGCGCCCGGCGGTCAGGGCGAGGAAGATCGGGGTGATCCCGGGGGGATCCATGATGACAAAAAGGGTCAGGAACAGAGAGCCGAAGACGGCGACGTCGAACATGGGGAAGTACTGGCCTTGCTGGAAAGGGTGGACTGGGGTCGCGTGGGGGCCGCTGACGGCGTCAGGCTCCGCCGGTGCCCGGCACCGGGAACGCGCCGGTCGCCCGTCGCGTGATCTCCCCGTACACCTCGGGGTCCGTCGTGTACGCGCCGAGCGTGACGGTCTTGCGGCTGCCGTGGTAGTCCGAGGAGCCGGTGACCAGCAGATCCAGGTCCTTCGCCAGGCCCCGCAGCCGGTCGCGCGCGTCGGCGTCGTGGTCCATGTGGTCGACCTCGAGGCCGTCCAGGCCGGCCTCGGCCATCTCGGCGATCCGCGCCTCCGGGACCGTACGACCGCGCTTGGCGGCGGCCGGGTGCGCGAACACACAGACCCCGCCCGCGTTCTTGACCAGCCGGATCGCCTCGAAGGGGTCCGTCTCGTGCTTCTCCACGAAGGCCCGGCCGCCGTCGGCCAGCCACTCCTCGGTGAACGCGTCGCTCACGGTCGGTACGACGCCCAGCTCGACCAGCGCCGTCGCGACGTGCGGGCGCCCCACGGAGCCGCCGGCCGCGATCCGCTCGACCTGCTCCCAGGTGACCGGCACGCCCAGCGCGCCGAGCTTGGCGACCATGCCCTTGGCCCGCGGCACCCGGTCGTCCCGCACCAGCTCGCGCTCGGCGAGCAGGGCGGGCTCCGCGGGGTCGAAGAGGTAGGCCAGCATGTGCATCGAGATGCCGTCGATGCGGCAGGACAGCTCGGCCCCGGTGACCAGGGTGAGCCCCTCGGGCAGCGCGGCGATCGCCTCGGCGTACCCACGGGTGGTGTCGTGGTCCGTCAGCGCGACGACGTCCAGCCCGGCAGCGGCGGCATTGCGCACCAGCTCGGCCGGGGTGTCCGTGCCGTCAGAGGCCGTGGAGTGACAGTGCAGATCGATGCGCACGGTGACTCCAGACGAGGACGGCTACGGAAGGGGACACCTAAGGATAGCGGGGTTCTGAAGCCCGGCTGTCACACCCGCACCCCGGCAGCGCCCTTTACCGGACGAGCCGCAAGGCGCGCGGGGCCGTGTTCGATCTGCGGCTCCGCCGCGTGGGCGCTAGCAACCACGAAGCACCCGCACCCGCCGACGCGCAGAACCCCCACTCCAGGGGGCGTCACGGCCGGAGCAAGCGCGGCGACAACGCTCCGAAGGGGACCAGATCCAGCTCCGCCCCCGCGTCCCGCAGATCCGTCAGCACCAGCTCGTCGTACATCAGCAGGCCCGCCTGCTCGGGCCACATCACCGCCCACAGCCACATGCCGAGGGCCTCACCGGCGAAGACGGCACGGTCGTCGGGGGTGCGGTAGACGTGCCAGAGCGGGGTCGGGCGACCGACGGCCAGCACCTTGGCCTGGGGCGGCTTCTCGACGTTCATGTACGACCCCGGGTCCGGGCCGTCGATGCCCGCGTAGCGCGCGCCGAGGCCGACGCCGAGCTCCTCGGCGACCAGGATGAGTTCGGCCGGGCCGCCGAGCGGGCCGGGTCCGGAGCAGGCGACGGCGGTCGCGCGGCCACCGCTGCGGTCGTCACCCGCGTAGGCCACGCCCGTGAAGAGCCAGCCGACGGGCAGCGGCCAGGGCATCCACAACGGCACGTGCGTGCGGTGCACGACGGCACCGAGGGCTTCGACACTGGGCGGGATCACGGGCTGCAGCGGATACACCGTGCCGTGCACATCGCACTGCCACGCATCGGCGAAGAGACCGGGCGCCCTGACCCGGCCACCGCACCTCGGGCAACTGGGTTCGCCCCTCATAGGGCTCCACGGTCCTACCCCTGCCCGCCCACGTCAAGGACGATCACCCGTCCGGCAAATTTGATGCAATGTACATTAATTGGCGTCGGTCTGGTCGGCCCGAACCTGCCGTCGATCGCGCAGGGCCTGTACGCGACCACCGGCCAGGTGTCCCTCGACCTCGCTCGCGGTGATCGTCGGCGCGTCGGCCGGGGGCAGTGCGGCGGCGATCCTGCCGTACGAGTGCGCGCCCGGCTTCGGCACGGCCTGCGGCCCGCTGCTCGGCGCGGCCCTCGGCGACATCAGCTGGCGCCACCCCTTCTTCGGCACGGCCACGCCGCCGGCGATCGGCTTCCTGTGCATCACGGCGTTCCTGAAGGAGCAGCCGAAGCCGGCCCGCACGTTCTGCGCTGGGGTGTGCTGCCGGCGGCGCGTTCATGGGCGTGAACAACACCGTCTACACCGAGCTGGCCCTCGGCGTGTCCGACGCCCCCGCCCGGTGGCGAGCGCGGGCTGCAACTTCGCCCGCTGGTTCGCGGCCGCCGCCGCGCACGGCGTCACCGGCTTTGCCAACTGGCCGAATCCGGCCTTGTGTTGGTGAGATCGGTCACTTCCTGCTCAGTCCAGCGGGACGGACCTGCGGGCGGGGTCCCTCAGGTCCGTCCCGCGCGCCAGCCACCGCTCCTGGAGGGCCTGGGCGCCGTGCACCCGCTTCCAGGCGGCCTCGTTCGGGGTCATCGGCAGCAGCGGCAGGAACCGTACGGGATCCATCGGGGCGTCCAGCTCCAGGTCCTCGACCAGACCGCCGGGCTCGCCGACCAGGAACGAGGTGAAGGGGGCGCCGGGCCACAGCGGCTCCCCCACGTCCAGCGAGGCGCCCGGGGTCACGATCAGACCCTCGACCTGCGGGGACGCGGCCAGTACGGCGAGCGGGCGGAGGACCTTGTCGGTGTCGGCGAGGCCCGCGCGGACGGAGAGGACCAGCTCGGCGCGGGGGCCCTTGACCGGGTCGGCGAGCATCGCGGTGGGGTCGGTCATGGGGTGGGCGGACATGCCGAGGGTGGCGTACCGCAGGACGTCCCCCTCCTGGAACCGGAGCACCTCGATGCGGTCCGTGCCGAGGAAGGTGACGGCGGCGCGCGCGTCCGGTTCGCCCAGGGCGGTGGTCAACCGTGCCTCGACCAGAGGAAGAACATCAACCATGACGCGAGCATAGAACTCGTCAGTAGCGGGCAAAGCGGCGCCTTGACACATCGGGCGGCTGCTACGCTGAGCCGGTGGTTCGGGACAGCACGCAGAAGCGTCGCTATCAAGTCCCGACGCCGACGAGACTCCCTTACGAGGGACCGGCCGGAGGAGGTGGGGCTGTCATGGATCGAAGTCGACCGTGCAGTATCACTCGCTCTTCCGCCCGTTGATGTAGTCACTGGCTGGTTTCCGGCTGCTCTACGCCTTCCCGTGCGCGTTGCCCTTCGGAAGAGCACTTCGTTTCGCTTTGCCTGATCCGTCTGATCATCCGATCCGTCTGATCACCCGATCTGTCGATCGCATCAGTTCTGCATCAGTAGCGAAGTCGCCACCGCAACGGTGCGGTGCTCCCCGCTTTGTGGACGTGCCAAACATCTTTCCCCTGCCTCAAGGGCGGGGAGACCCCTTGTCAGGACGTCCCCATTCCGGGTAGTTCCACCCGTCGCCGGCGGTCATTCGTTGCCTGTCGCGAAGGAGCCTGCCCATGTCGATGATCCGCGACCTGCGCGCCGTGGTCCGTCCGTCCCGCGTCTCGCCGCGCAAGCCCACGAGCACGTCGAACGCCTCGTACGACACCACCCGCGACCCGGCCACCCCGTCGGCCGTCGTGGACTGCGCCGTCTACCGCGACGGCGTGCGGGTGCGCAGCGACAAGCCGCTGAGCCCGCACGAGGCGATGCGCCTGGTGCGGCGCGACGGCGGCTTCGTGTGGATCGGGCTGCACGAGCCGACCGAGGCCGAATTCGCCGGTATCGCGAGCGAGTTCGGGCTGCACCCGCTGGCCGTGGAGGACGCGGTGCAGGCCCACCAGCGGCCCAAGCTGGAGCGCTACGACGACTCGCTGTTCACCGTCTTCAAGACGATCCACTACGTCGAGCACGACCGGCTCACCGCCAACAGCGAGGTCGTGGAGACCGGCGAGGTCATGTGCTTCACCGGCCGGGACTTCTTCATCACCGTCCGGCACGGCGGCCAGGGCTCGCTGCGGGCGCTGCGCCACCGGCTGCAGGACGACCCGGAGCTGCTGGCCAAGGGTCCCTCGGCCGTGCTGCACGCGATCGCCGACCACGTCGTGGACGGCTACATCGCGGTCGCCGACGCGGTGCAGGACGACATCGACGAGGTGGAGACCGAGGTCTTCTCGCCGGGCCGCAAGGGCGGGGTCTCGCGCGGTGTGGACTCGGCCCGGATCTACCAACTCAAGCGTGAGGTGCTGGAGTTCAAGCGCGCGGTGGCTCCGCTGCTGCGCCCGATGCAGCTGCTGAGCGAGCGGCCGATGCGGCTGGTCGACCCGGACATCCAGAAGTACTTCCGGGACGTCGCCGACCACCTCGCCCGGGTCCAGGAGCAGGTGCTGAGCTTCGACGAACTCCTCAACTCCATCCTCCAGGCCAACCTGGCGCAGGCGTCCGTCGCGCAGAACGAGGACATGCGCAAGATCACGGCCTGGGCCGCGATCATCGCCGTGCCGACGATGGTGACCGGCGTGTACGGGATGAACTTCGACTACATGCCCGAGCTGCACTGGAAGTACGGCTACCCGCTCGTCCTGGGCGTCACCATCGCCATGTGTGTGGGTATCCACCGGGTGCTCAAGCGCAACGGCTGGCTGTGAGCGGGCGCTGGATAGGCTGGGCGCATGACAAGCGAGCTGCTCGACCGGGCCCTCATCGAGGAGGCCTCGAAGAAGTCCGGCCTCATCTGGGTCAGGGGCGCCGGAGCCTCCGCCGCGCGTGCGCTGTGGCACGTGTGGCACGAGGGCGCGGTGTGCCTGGTCGGCGGCGGCCCCGGTGAGCAGCCGCTGGAGGGGCTGGTCGACGGGGGCACCGCCGAGGTGACGGTGCGCAGCAAGGACAAGGGCGGGCGGCTGGTGACGTTCGCCGCGACCGTGTCCGAGCTGCCCTCCGGCTCCGAGGAGTGGGAGGCGGCCGTCGCCGAGCTCAAGGGCAAGCGTCTGAACGCCCCCGACGGCGAGGAGATGCCGGCCCGCTGGGCCCGCGAATGCCGGGTGCTGCGCCTGGCTCCGGCCGGGTCCTTGGCGCCCTTGCCCGACGGCAGCCTGGCCGAGCGACCGGTCGCGACTCCGGCGACCACGCGGCGACCGGTGCCGGCGGGCCTGCCGAAGCTTCTCGTCAAGCGCCGGAAGGGCCGGTAGCGCCGAGGGGCCGGGCAGGGGGCGGCAACGCCGGGACGCGCCACTGGGGCCGAGCACCGCTGCGGCTGAGCACCGCTGTGGCTGACGCCGTTGCGGCGGACGAGAGCGGCAGGCGCTCTTCGGTACCGGCGCCCTGAAACGGCTAGGACGCCGGCAACTGCTGCCCGTAATCCACCGTGTCGGACTTGGCGGGCTCGGCGACGGCGAAGTCCTTGCCCCAGTCGGAGAAGCTGAGCGTTCCCGCCCCGCCGCCGCGGACCAGGCGGAGGGGATACGGCGTGCCCTCCAGGGAGACGTCGAGGCTGCCGCCGGAGCCCTTGTCGCCGGTGATGCGGATGGTGCGGGTACCCGCGTCGTCGTGGTGGCCGTCCGTCGCCAGTGAGCCGTGCAGTGTGAACAGTCCGTCGAGGAGGACGTCCTTGTCCGTGAAACCGCTGAACTTCCTGTACGCGGGATCGTCCTGGGGCACCTTGACGTACTTGCCGTCCAGCTTGGCGGCCGCGCCGTCACCACCGTCGCCGCCCTTGCCGCCGGCCTGGTTCCAGAAGTCCGCGTCGGCCTTCAGATACAGCTGCTTCCCCACCCGCAGCAGCTTGAAGGTCGCCCCCTTCGAGGTCACCGACCCGGTCCCGCCGTCGGCCTTCAGCCGCATGTCCAGCCGGTACGTCCGGCCGCTGGTGACGACGGTGCCGGACAGCCGTACCGCAGGTGCCCCCTGGGCGGCCGCGCGGGTCTTCGCCTGGATCCTGTCGGCGGACAGCTTGCCCACGCCGTTCGTCCCCGCGTCCGGATCCTCGCCGCCGCACCCGGCCAGCACCGCCATCCCCGTCAGGGCGCATACGCAGATCGAGGTGACCAGCGCGGCCCGGCGGGTACGGCCCTGGGGAATCGCAGTCACAGGTGGGGTCGCCTTTCTGACGGTTCCTGAGCGGTGGACCGCAGCGTACCCGTGCCTCGGCCGCCCGGCGGAGCGAGACCGTCCGGACCCCCCACCAGGGCGTATCCGACCGGTACGGGCTAGCCTGAAGCGCACCCGAGCGGGCAATTCCGAGCAATTCACAAAGAAAGCGGAACACCCCGGAAAGGGGCGATTCCCAGGCCACGTCAGTAGAGGAAGCAGAGCCATGGCAGCCGGCGCCCCCCGGATCTTCGTCTCGCACCTCGCCGGGGTCCCCGTCTTCGATCCGAACGGCGACCAGGTGGGCCGCGTGCGCGACCTGGTCGTGATGCTGCGCGTGGGCCGCAGGCCCCCGCGCCTCCTGGGGCTGGTCGTCGAACTGGTCACCCGGCGCCGTATCTTCCTGCCCATGACCCGGGTCACCGGCGTCGAGTCCGGGCAGGTCATCACGACCGGCGTGATGAACGTCCGGCGCTTCGAGCAGCGGCCCACCGAGCGGCTGGTCTTCGGTGAGCTGCTGGACCGGCGGGTGACGCTGGTGGAGACCGGCGAGGAGGTCACCGTCCTCGACCTGTCCGTGCAGCAGCTGCCGGCCCGCCGCGACTGGGAGGTCGGCCGTGTCTTCGTGCGCAAGGGCAGGAAAGCGAGCGCCTTCCGGCGGGCCAAGGGCGAGACGCTGACCGTCGAGTGGTCGGCCGTCACCGGCTTCTCCCTGGAGGAGCACGGACAGGGCGCCGAGAGCCTGCTCGCCACCTTCGAGCAGCTGCGCCCCGCCGACCTCGCCAACGTCCTGCACCACCTCTCTGCCAAGCGGCGCGCCGAGGTCGCCGCCGCCCTGGACGACGACCGGCTGGCCGACGTGCTCGAAGAGCTGCCGGAGGACGACCAGATCGAGATCCTCGGCAAGCTGAAGGAGGAGCGCGCGGCGGACGTCCTGGAGGCCATGGACCCCGACGACGCGGCCGACCTGCTCGGCGAGCTGCCCGAGGAGGACAAGGAGCGGCTGCTGAGCCTGATGCAGCCGAGCGACGCGGCCGACATGCGCCGCCTGATGTCGTACGAGGAGCACACGGCCGGCGGTCTGATGACCACCGAGCCGATCGTGCTGCGCCCGGACGCCACGGTCGCCGACGCGCTCGCCCGGGTCCGCAACCCCGACCTCTCCCCGTCTCTCGCCGCCCAGGTCTACGTCTGCCGCCCGCCGGACGAGACCCCGACCGGCAAGTACCTGGGCACGGTCCACTTCCAGCGGCTGCTGCGCGAGCCGCCCTACTCCCTGGTCAGCTCCATCGTCGACACCGACCTGCAGCCGCTCGACCCGGACGCGGCACTGCGCGTCATCGCCGGGTTCTTCGCCACGTACGACATGGTCGCCGCGCCCGTGGTGGACGAGTCCGGGTCGCTGCTCGGCGCGGTCACCGTGGACGACGTACTGGACCACATGCTGCCGGAGGACTGGCGGGAGACCGAGTTCCACCTGAACGACGAGAACGAGGGGGTGGGGACCCATGGCTCCTGAGCGCGACGCCGCGACCCGCGACCGCACCCCGGCGGGCGCCACCGCCGCCACCCGGCCGCGCACGCCCCGCCTGGACCAGCCGCGCCCGCCGCGCCACCGCGTCCTGCCCGAGTGGGACCCGGAGGCCTTCGGCCGGCTGTCGGAACGGATCGCCCGCTTCCTGGGCACAGGACGCTTCATCGTCTGGATGACGGTTGTCATCATCCTGTGGGTGCTGTGGAACGTCGCCGCGCCCGCCGGCCTGCGCTTCGACAACTACCCCTTCATCTTCCTGACCCTGGCGCTGTCCCTGCAGGCCTCCTACGCGGCCCCGCTGATCCTGCTCGCGCAGAACCGGCAGGACGACCGTGACCGGGTCAACCTGGAGCAGGACCGCAAGCAGAACGAGCGGTCCATCGCCGACACCGAGTACCTGACCCGGGAGATCGCCTCGCTGCGCCTGGGCCTGGGCGAGGTCGCGACCCGCGACTGGATCCGCTCGGAGCTGCAGGATCTGGTCAAGGAGCTGGACGACAGGCGCCGGCACGACGGGCACCCCGGGCATGTCGTATTCCCGGCGGAACGGTCAGATCGGTCTCCGGGACGTGACACAGACGACCGCTGAGGGGCATCCCGGACGCCCCTCGGTGCGCCGTACCATCGTCCTTATGGCTACGGAAGACGCGGTGCGCGAGGCACTGGCGACGGTGAACGACCCCGAGATCAACCGACCCATCACCGAACTGGGAATGGTCAAATCGGTGGAGATCGGGGATGACGGCGCGGTGGCCGTCACCGTGTACCTGACGGTCTCCGGCTGCCCCATGCGCGAGACGATCACCCAGCGTGTCACCGAGGCGGTCTCCCGGGTGGAGGGCGTCACGCGCGTCGACGTCACCCTCGACGTGATGAGCGACGAGCAGCGCAAGGAGCTGGCCAACGCGCTGCGCGGCGGCCAGGCCGAGCGCGAGGTCCCCTTCGCCAAGCCCGGCAACCTCACCCGCGTCTACGCGGTCGCCTCCGGCAAGGGCGGCGTCGGCAAGTCCTCGGTGACGGTGAACCTGGCGGCCGCCATGGCCGCCGACGGCCTGAAGGTGGGCGTCGTCGACGCCGACATCTACGGCCACAGCGTGCCGCGCATGCTGGGTGCGGACGGCCGTCCGACTCAGGTCGAGAACATGATCATGCCGCCGTCGGCGAACGGCGTGAAGGTCATCTCCATCGGCATGTTCACCCCGGGCAACGCGCCGGTCGTCTGGCGCGGCCCGATGCTGCACCGGGCGCTCCAGCAGTTCCTGGCGGACGTGTACTGGGGCGACCTGGACGTCCTGCTCCTGGACCTGCCGCCCGGCACCGGCGACATCGCGATCTCCGTCGCCCAGCTGGTCCCGAACGCCGAGATCCTGGTGGTGACGACCCCGCAGCAGGCGGCGGCCGAGGTCGCCGAGCGCGCCGGTTCCATCGCGGTCCAGACCCACCAGAAGATCGTCGGCGTGGTCGAGAACATGTCCGGCCTGCCCTGCCCGCACTGCGGCGAGATGGTCGACGTCTTCGGCACCGGCGGCGGCCAGGTGGTCGCCGACGGCCTCACCCGCACCACGGGTACGACGGTCCCGGTCCTCGGCAACATCCCGATCGACGTCCGCCTCCGCGAGGGCGGCGACGAGGGCAAGCCGGTGGTCCTGACCGACCCGGACTCCCCGGCGGGTTCCGCCCTGCGGGCGATCGCCGGGAAGCTCGGCGGCCGGCAGCGCGGCCTGTCGGGCCTGTCGCTGGGGATCACGCCGAAGAACAAGTTCTGAGGATTCCCCGCAGCCCTCGACGACAAAGGGGCACCGAAATCGATCGGTGCCCCTTCGTTGACCGCGTGGGCGGATGTCACGCGTAGGCGGAGACGTCCTTCACGACGGCGAACCCGAGACCGTACGCGCTCATCCCCCGCCCGTACGCCCCCAGGTGCACCCCCGCCTCGGTAGTACCGGCGAGCACCCATCCGAACTCGGACTCCCGGTAGTGGAAGGAGGCGGCGACCCCGTCCACCGGAAGAGAGAGCCGACTCCACTCCGGCCCCTCAAGATCGTCGGCCAAGGCCCACGCCGTCTCCGTCTGCTGATCCAGCCAGTCGTCCCGCAAGCTGTGGTCCATCTGCCCGGGCCAGGTGAACGACAGCAGCCCCACCCCGGCCAGCCACGCCGCCGAGGACACCGACGTGGCCTCCAGCAGCCCCGTACCGTCGGCGCTCCTGCGCGACGGCTGCGCGGCGACGGTGACGACCACCGCGAACTTCTCCCGCGGCTCACCGGCGGAGCCCGCCTCCCCCCGCACGGACGGCTCGTCGCCGTGCCCGATCGACCCGTGCTCGACGGCACCGTCGGCCGCCGTACCGACCTGCATCAGCCAGCGCGGCCCGGTGAACGCCTCGTCGAGGCCGTACCACGGGAAGGGTGCCTGCAGATAACCGTCGACCGTACGCCGGGCGGAGGGGAGCTGCTGCGCACCCTCCGCGGCCGGCGCCTGTGCGCCCACCCGACTCGTCGTCTCCATCTGCCCGGACGCCTCCTCGCTCTCGTCGGACCAGCGGTGGCCCGCCCCCCTTCGGGCGTACTCGTCCGGTCCGCACAACAACTCGGCAGCATATCCACACCGGTGGGAGCCTCAGGGCAGGCGCTGGATGCGTGGGTCGCACGAACGGCCTGTTCAGGCCGTGTGCGACGGGTGCGTGCTATGAAACGCGTCACGTGCGCGGCGTACGCCCGCGTGCGCGTGTCGGCGCCTGAGGGTGCGCCAGGTGGCGTCCGTCAGGTGGCGTCCGCGTCGAAGGGCGGCCGCTCGTCCCTGGCGGGCTCCTCCGGCTTCTTGGTCATGTCGATACGGCCCGAGGCGGCCGAACCCGAGGAAGACGCGGACGCCGAGGAGGACGAGGACGAGGTGAGGGCTTCGCTCTCCCGCCCGTGGACGGCGTCCGTGACCTCGGCCATCTCCTTCTTCAGGTCGAACCCGTTGCGGATCTCCTTCAGGCCCAGTTCGTCGCCGTCCAGCTGCTTGCGGATGAACGTCTTCGGGTTGAGGTCCTCGAACTCGAAGTCCTTGAACTCCGGGCCCAGTTCGCTGCGGATGTCCTGCTTGGCGCTCTCCGAGAACTCGCGGATCTTCCGGATCGTGCGCATGACGTCCTGGATGACCTTCGGGAGCTTGTCCGGACCGAAGACGAGCACGGCGAGCACGATGATCGTCACCAGCTCCAGTGGTCCTATGTCATTGAACACCTGACGCTCCTTGCGATGTCCTCGGTCGCTCAACGGTACCCGGCGTTCCCGTCCGACCGGTACCGTCCCGAGGTGAGACTTGTGTCAGTTCTGCTCCGCCGCGCCCAGTCGGAGCGGGACGTCCCGGTCCGTGCCGGCGCGGCGGACGGTCAGCCGCAGCTGGTCGCCGGGCCGGTGGGCGCGGATCTTGACGATCAGCTCCTCGGCGGTGTGCACGGGCTGTCCGTCGACCTCGGTGATGACGTCGCCGACCTTGAGCCCGGCCCGTTCACCGGGACCGCCCTTGCTCACGGCGGGGCCGCCGCCCGCGCTCCTGCTGTCGATGCGGGCGCCGTCGCCTGTGTACGCCATGTCGAGCGTGACGCCGATCACGGGGTGGGTCGCGTGGCCGTCGTTGATCAGCTCCTCGGCGACACGCTTGGCCTGGTTCACGGGGATGGCGAAACCGAGCCCGATGGAACCGGCCTGGCCGCTGTCCGAGTCGGAGCCGCCGTCGGCGGAACGGATGGCCGAGTTGATGCCGATGACCTGGGCCCGGGAGTCGAGGAGCGGGCCACCGGAGTTGCCCGGATTGATGGGGGCGTCGGTCTGCAGCGCGTCGACGTAGCTGACGTCGCTTCCGTCGCCCTTGTCTCCCCCGGCCGTGATGGGCCGCTCCTTGGCGCTGATGATGCCGGAGGTGACGGTGTTGGCCAGGTCGAAGGGGGCGCCGATGGCGACGACGGGGTCGCCGACCCGGACGTCGTCGGAGTTGCCGAGGGGCAGCGGGGTGAGCCCGTGCACGCCGTGGATCTGGACGACGGCGAGGTCGTAGCCGCTGTCGTGGCCGACCACCTTGGCCTTGACGGTGTCGCCGCTGCTGAACGTCACGGATATGGCGCCGTCTGATCCGGCCGGCGCAACGACGTGGTTGTTGGTGAGGATGTGCCCCTGGGTGTCGAGCACGAAGCCGGTGCCGGTGTCGCTCTGTTCGGTCCCGGTGACGTGCAGGGTGACGACACTGGGCAGCGCACGGGCGGCTATCCCGGCCACGCTGTTCGGCGCCCGCCCGGCGGGCACGCGCCCGGCCGGCGGCAGGTGGACGTCGTCCCCCAGCCCCTGACGCTGTACCCAGGCACCGGCCACCCCGCCGACGCCTGCGGAGAAAACGGCGACCAGCAGGCTCCACACGACCAGCAGCCGCTTCCCCCGCCGCTTGCGCTGCTCCTCCGTCAGCACCCGCACCCCGCTCTGCTGCAACGCCCCCTGCCCGAACACCTGCTCCTTGGGCGACCCAACACCCCAGGGGTCATAACGAGGAGCCTCCTCGCCCCCCGAGGGAGGCGGTACTGGGGGGCCTGCGGGGGCTGGAGTGGCGAGGGTGGCCGTGGCGGGGACGCTGGGGTCGGACGCCGTGGGGGCGGGGGTACCGGGGGCTGGGGCCGCAGGGGCCGCAGGGGCGGGAACGCCGGAGGCGGGAACGCCGGAGGCGGGAACGCCGGAGGCGGGAACGCCGGAGGCGGGAACGCCGGGCGCGGGCGCCCCGGAGACTGGAGCAGCGGGGGACGGAGCCCCAAGCTCGGGCGCCCCGGGCGCGGGAACACCGGGCGCGGGCGCCGCAAGGCCGGGAGCGCCGGGGGCTGAAATGCCGGGCGCGGGCACCCCGGAGACTGGAGCAGCGGGAGACGGGGCACCAAGCTCGGGCGCCCCAGGCGCGGGAACACCGGGCACCGGAACACCGGGCGCGGGCGCCGCAAGGGCGGGAGCGGCGGGGGATGGAACGCCGACGGCCGGAACGCCGGGGGTGGGCGCCCCGGAAGCGGGAGCGGCGGGGGATGGAACGCCGGGTGCAGGCGCCCCGGAGACTGCAGAAGCGGGAGAGGGAGCCCCGAGCTCGCGCGCCCCGGACGCTGGCGCCGCAAGGGCGGGAGCGCCGGGAGCAGGCGCCGCAGGCGCGGGCGCGGCGGGGGACGGAACGCCGACGGCCGGTGCGCCGGGCGTCGGGAAGGGTGTGGTGCCGCTGGGTACCGGTACGCCGGCTGCCGGGGTGTGCGGACCCGGTGCGGGGGTGGGAGCCCCGGGTGCCGGGCTCGGTGCCTCAGGCGGAGCCGTAGGCGTCGGCGCAAGTGTTCCTTGGGCGGCCGTGACCGCGGGGTGCTGTACGGGGGGTGCGGGCGCCCAGGGGCCCGGCTCGCCGTATGGCGGGGTGCCGTAGGGATCCGGGTCGTGCAACGGCTTCGGCCGCTCGCTGGGAACCGTCCAGGCGCTTTCCGCGCGCTCGGGCGACACCCCGGCCCCACCGCCCGTCGCCCCCGACACCGGCTTGGCCAGCTCGAAGTCCCCGTCGGCCTCGGCCGACCCGAGGCCGACGGGCGTCTCACGCTGCCCGGCGCTCTCCCGCCCCACGGCGTCGGTTCGGTCGGCCGGTGTCGCCGCCGCCGTACCCTCCGGGTCGTCCTCCGGTGGGACACGGTTCCCCTCGTTCATGCTCTCCCCACGGCTGGCCGCGGCCGCACGCTTCGGCGGCGGCCGCGGAACGTCGACTACGCCCCCGGGTCATCGCCGCGGGAACGGTCCTCACCGGATTCAACCAGGTTCGCGGGCCGTGGCGTAGTGGCCGGTCGGGGCCGGTCAGGGGGTCTGGTCGGGCGTGGAGGGGGAGGGCGTCACGGCGGGGGTGGTGTCGGGGACGGACGCGGACAGCAGGCTGGAGCCGTTCACTCCGGGGACGGCGGACCAGGCGTTGAGCGGGTAGACCACGGTGTCGTCCAGCGGACGTATCAGCGGGGAGACCGCGGCCGCACCCGCCATCAGCGGTGCGGTCAGGCCGCGCATGGTGCCGTCGCCCGGGGTCCGGCCGGTGCCGGGGGTCGGCAGTCCGGGCACCAGCGGCGCGGCCATCGAGGTCGGGACGGCCGGCGCCGGTCCGAACCGTGTACCACCCTGGGCGAACAGCGGTCCCAACGCGCGGCGGCGCTGGCTGTCCGGCGTGGCCGCCCCCGAGCCCGCGCCGGTGCCCGCCGAGCGTGCCGGGATCACGTTGTTGCCGGTGCCCGAGCCGCCGCGGCCGTCCGCGGTGGTGTCACCGGGAAGGGCGGTGGTCACGCCGCCGAGGGCGACCGCGGCCAGCGACACCGCACCGGCGGCGGCGAACGCGAACCGCAGACCGCGCGAGGCGGAGCGGCCGTCGTCCGGGCGGCCGACGGGATGGATACGGAAGCCGCGCTCCCCGGCGGCCGGGACAGGGCTGTCCGGATGCGCGGGGCCGTGCGGGCGGGCGGGTACGTAACCGAACGTGAAGCGCTCGCCGCGCCTCACTCCGAAGACCCCGAAGACGCCGGAGATGCCGGAGACGCCGGAGATGCCGGAGGCTCCCCCCGTCCCGGGGGGTTCGTCGTCCTCCGAGCCGCGGCCGAAGAGTCCCCCGGGCGGCGACATTCCGTCGCCGTCGAGGTCACCTCCTCCGGGTAGGCCCTGCAGGCGGGCCAGGAGGCTCGCCGAGGGGGGCGGCGGGGCCGCCTCCGCGAACACGTTCTTCAGCCGGCGCTGGGCGTCCGCCTCCGCCTTGCACCGGGCACAGGTGGCCAGGTGCGCGAGGACCCGCTCACGCGACTCATGACCGAGCTCTCCGTCCACCAGGGCGGAGAGCCGGTCTCCCAGGTGCTGCTCTGCGAGGTGTGCCTCCGCAGGTTTGGGCCGGGATCCACTCACGCGGTCGCGCCCCCTCCCCCCAGAGCGGGGACACGCGCCACGAAGGAGCGCCGCTCGGCCGCGCGGGCCTCCGGGGAGCGGTGCGCGAGCGCCTTGCGGAGCTGGGAGCGGCCACGGTGGATACGGGAGCGGACGGTGCCGAGCTTGACGCCGAGGGTCGCGGCGATCTCCTCGTACGACAGTCCCTCGATGTCGCACAGGACGACGGCGGCGCGGAACTCGGGCGCGAGGGTGTCCAGGGCCTGCTGGACGTCGGCGTCGAAGTGCGCGTCGTTGAAGAGCTGCTGCGGGGTGGGCTCGCGGCTGGCCAGGCGCTCGGCCGCGTCCTCGCCCAGGGCGTCGAAGCGGATGCGCTGCTTGCGCCGGACCATGTCCAGGAAGAGGTTGGTGGTGATGCGGTGCAGCCAGCCCTCGAAGGTGCCCGGCGAGTACGTCGACAGGGAACGGAAGACGCGCACGAAGACCTCCTGGGTGAGGTCCTCGGCGTCGTGCTGATTGCCCGTCAGGCGGTAGGCCAGTCGGTAGACCCGGCCGCTGTGCGTGCTGACGATCTCCTCCCACGTGGGCGGAGTCCACGCCTGCCCGTCCGCGTCGGTGGAGAAGGTCGCGGTCTGGGCCTCGCCTGCGGCGAAACCGGCGTGATGGTCAGCAGCGGTGTCGGTCACGGATTTCGGCCTGCCCGCCGACCCGAGGAAGCGCCGCAGCACTCCACCCCGATTCCCGGGCGCAGCCGCACCTCCCCTGTCAGCTCTGGTGGTGTCCAGTGGAGCCCCTACCATAGCCACCTCGCCCGTTAGCTCCCCATAAGCGGTTTTACGAGAATTTGATCTGGGCTGATACGGCTCATACGGCTGCGTCAGCTGCTCCTGGGCGTCCTGATCCACCCCTTGCACCCCCGTCTTACCCCCGTCGCGTCCCGGGCCACCGTCTCACCCCTTTAAACGCCTGGTCCCATCTGCGGGTTCCCGCCGCCAACGGATACAGTCACGCCCAGGCAACCACGGGGACAGGAGAGGGTCATTACCGGCAACCGGCAGACGAGCTGGGCGTTCGCCGACGCCTTTGTCGCCGAGGACGAAGCGCTGCGGTGGGCCCGTGACCGGGCCCGCGAGGCAGGGCTGCGCTCGGTGTCGCCCGGCACCGGCGCCGCGCTGCGACTGCTCGCCGCCTCCGTGGACGCGAAGGCGGTGGCGGAGATCGGCACGGGCTGCGGGGTGTCCGGGATCCATCTGCTGCACGGCATGCGCCCGGACGGGGTGCTCACCACGGTCGATCCGGAGCCGGAGCACCAGCAGTTCGCGCGGGAGGCCTTCCGCGGCTGTGGTTTCGCCAGCAACCGGGCCCGCTTCATACCCGGCCGCGCCCTGGACGTACTCCCCCGGCTCGCGGACGCCGGCTACGACCTCGTCTTCTGCGACGGCGACCGGCTGGAGTACCTGGACTACCTCGCTGAATCGTTGCGGCTGCTGCGGCCGGGCGGGCTGGTGGTCTTCGAGGGCGTCTTCGCCAACGGCCGTACGGTGGACTCGGGACCGCAGCCCACGGAGGTGCTGCGGCTGCGGGAGCTGCTGCGCGCGGTGCGCGAGAGCCAGGAACTGGTCCCTTCGCTGCTGCCGGTGGGCGACGGGCTGCTGTGCGCCGTCAAGCGTTGACGGGCCGCCGCGGGACGGCATACGCGACTGCCCCGGCACCGCGTACGATGCCGGGGCAGTCCGAAGGACAGGATCGTTGGGACGTCAGACGACGACCTTCTTGAGGGCGTCGCCGAGCGCCTCGGCCTCGTCAGGGGTCAGCTCGACGACGAGTCGACCGCCGCCTTCGAGCGGAACGCGCATGACGATGCCCCGCCCCTCCTTGGTCACCTCGAGCGGGCCATCACCCGTCCGCGGCTTCATGGCCGCCATGCTCGTTCCCCTTCCTGAAACCAGCTCATCGTCTGCCGAGAGCCCCGGGAGGGCATCCGCGGTTCCGAAACGGACACGCGACACCGGCATCGAACACATTGCTTCCCAGCCATTATCCCGCATCGCAGGACCCGATGACCAACGTCAGTCGGCATCGCTTGGGCAACGCGCGCGAGCAAAACCACCCAATTCGGCGATGTGGCTGCGATACTGCACCGCCGCACGGACATCCACCGGTCGGCTCCCCTCCGTTTTTCTTTGACGCAGCTCACACGTCAGGTCCGGCCCTCGCGCGGCGATCTCCGCCATGCTGTCCTTCATACAGGACGTACTGAGCGGTACGTCACCCGCGAACCGGAGGGGATGCGCCATGGCCGACACCGTGCTCTACGAGGTGAGCGACGGACTCGCGACGATCACGCTGAACCGCCCCGAGGCGATGAACGCGCTGAACGTCGCGACCAAGGTCGCCCTCCGGGAGGCGGCGGAATCCGCGGCAGGCGACACGGCCGTACGGGCAATCTTGCTGACCGCGGCCGGGGACCGGGCGTTCTGCGTCGGCCAGGACCTCAAGGAGCACATCGGGCTGCTCGCGGCGGACCGTGAGACCGGGTCCGGGCAGACGATGAGCACGGTCAAGGAGCACTACAACCCGATCGCGCGGGCCCTCGCCGGGGCGCCCAAGCCGGTGGTCGCCGCGGTGAACGGCGTCGCGGCCGGGGCCGGCTTCGGCTTCGCGCTCACCGCGGACTACCGGCTGGTCGCCGACACGGCCTCCTTCAACACCTCCTTCGCGGGCGTCGCCCTGACCGCCGACTCCGGCATCTCCTGGACCCTGCCCCGGGTGATCGGCCCGAGCCGCGCCGCCGACCTGCTGCTCTTCCCGCGCAGCATCAGCGCCCAGGACGCGCTGGAGCTGGGCATCGCCAACCGGGTCGTCCCCGCGGCCGAGCTGCGCGCCGAGGCGGAGAAGACGGCGCGGGCGCTGGCCGAGGGCCCGACCGTGGCGTACGCGGCCATCAAGGAGGCGGTGGCCTACGGCCTCACGCACTCCCTCGCCGAGACCCTGGAGAAGGAGGACGAACTGCAGACCCGGGCCGGCCAGTCCGAGGACCACGCGATCGCCGTGCAGGCGTTCGTGAACAAGGAGAAGCCGAAGTACCTGGGCCGCTGAGACGACATCCGGTCCGGTGACCGGCAGCCCTGGCGCACACTGCGAAGGCCCTCCGCGCGGGCCGGGCGATCGGACCGGACCGGGCGGCGACGGACCGCGGACCGAACGGCCCCGGCCCGCGATGCCTTGACCCTCCACGTCTGCCAGGCGACCGGACCGAACCGAACAGCGGCAGACCACGGACCGGACGAGCCTGGCCCGCGATGCCCAGACCCTCCACGCCGACCAGTCGACCGGACCGAAACGAACGGCGGCAAACCACGGACCGGGGCGGACCGGGCGCGCGGAGCGCAGGCCGTCCACGTCTGCCAGGCGACCGGACCGAACCGAACGGCGGCAGACCGCGGACCGGACGAGCCCGGCCCGCGATGCCCAGACCCTCCACGCCGAGCAGGCGCGGACCGGACCGAACAGCGGTGAACCACGGACCGGACGAGCCTGGCCCGCGACGCGCAGGCCCTCCGCGCCTGCCGGGCGATCGGACCGGACCGGGAGGCCTGGCGTGCGATGCGCGGGGGCTTTCGCGTTGGCCAAGAGGGCGGAGCGGGCGGCGGGACTGGGGGCCTAGTGGGCGATGAGGAGGGCCTCCGCGCCCACGGGCCGGTAGCCGGCCGCCTGGAAGGCGCGCACGCTGCGGGCGTTCCCGGCGGCCTGCTGCGACCAGACCGATGCGCCCGGGGGAACGAGGTGCCGGGCGGCGGTGGCCAGCGCCCGGCCCAGCCCCCGGTGGCGTACGTCCTCGTCCACCTCGATCGCCGTCTCCCAGCGGCCCGCCACGCCCCGCCCGAGGACGACCACTCCCCCGTCCGTCGCCCAGACGCGCACATCGTCCCGGCGCGCCCGTGCACTGCGCACCCGCGGATGGTCCGGGTCGGCGAGTTCCCGCAGTTCCAGCGGGGGGTCGCCGGGCAGGGAGCCCGCCACGGTGAGCAGGTCGATCGTGTCGGTGGACCGGCCCGTGCGGGCAAGGAACGAGGCCAGGAAGCGGGGGTTCATCGCCGCCGCCAGCTCGTCGCAGTCGAGGGAGGCGAGCGTGCTGCGCACCCAGTCGGGGTCCTCGTCGGTGAACACCACGGAGTGGGCGGTGAACGCGATCACTCCGGCGTCGCGACGGCTCGGCTGCGGCACCACCGTCGTACCGCCGTCGGGCGCCGGGAAGCGTCCCCTGGCCGCCGCGTCCAGGATCTCGGCCAGGGTTCGGGACCCGGCGGTCAGACGCCCGCTCCTCTCGCCACGCATGCTTCCAGGTGGTCGTCGACCAGGCCGCAGGCCTGCATCAGCGCGTACGCCGTCGTCGGGCCGACGAATCTGAGGCCCCGTTTCTTCAGGGCCCTGGACAGGGCCGTGGACTCCGGGGTCACGGCCGGGACGTCGGCGAGGGTCTTCGGCGCGGGGCGGCCGGCCGGGGCCGGTGCGTGGGACCAGATCAGCTCGTCCAGCTCGCCCTCCGCCCAGTCGGCGAGCACGCGCGCGTTGGCGAGCGTGGCGTCGATCTTGGCGCGGTTGCGGATGATGCCCGCATCGGCCAGCAGGCGCTCGCGGTCCTCCTCCGTGAAGGCGGCGACCTTCTCGATGCGGAAGCCGGCGAAGGCGGCGCGGAAGCCCTCGCGGCGGCGCAGGATCGTGATCCAGGACAGGCCCGACTGGAAGGCCTCCAGGCTGATCCGCTCGAAGAGGGCGTCGTCGCCGTGGACCGGGCGGCCCCACTCCTCGTCGTGGTACGACACATAGTCGTCGGTCGACAGGGCCCAGGGGCAGCGCAGGGCGCCGTCGGGCCCGGGGAGGGCGGTGCCGTCGCTCATCGCTGGTCCTCGGGGTGATCGGGCTTCTCCATGCGGACGTGTGCCGCCGCGGCTCTGGCGCCTGCCAGCGCCGACTCCAGGTCGGCGATACGGGCGTCCCGCTCGGCGAGCTCGGCGCCGAGCCGGCCGAGGGCGTCGTCGACGTCCGCCATGCGGTAGCCGCGCGGGGAGACCGGGAAGCGCAGGCTGTCCACGTCCGCGCGGTTCACCGGGCGGTCCGGGGGCAGCGGGTCCTGCAGCCGCTCCGGTGCCACCTCCGGCAGGGGGCCGCTTCCGCTGCCGCCCACCACGGCGAGCGTCACCGCGCCGACCACGACGGCCAGCGCGACGACCAGGAACAAGAACATCACCATCGCCAGGGGTCCCCACGCTCCGTGCCGGACGTTGTGCCGGACGCTGAATCTGTCTGGGTCCGATCGTGCCATGCGAGTCTGACAGTTAGGGTCACAGACGGTTGTACCGCGGGACGTACAAGGAGAGGTCACGGCTGATGCTCAGGCTGGGCAGGCGGGAATTCGGACCCCAAGAGCCGGTGATCATGGCGATCGTGAACCGGACTCCGGACTCCTTCTACGACCAAGGGGCCACGTTCCGCGACGAGCCGGCCCTCGCACGCGTGGAGCAGGCCGTTGCCGAGGGCGCCGCGATCATCGACATCGGCGGGGTGAAGGCCGGGCCGGGCGAGGAGGTCACGGCCGAGGAGGAGGCGCGGCGGACGGTCGGTTTCGTGGCCGAGGTGCGGCGGCGTTTCCCGGACGTGGTGATCAGCGTGGACACCTGGCGGGCCGAGGTCGGCGAGGCGGTGTGCGAGGCGGGGGCGGATCTGCTGAACGACGCGTGGGGCGGCGTCGATCCGGGGCTCGCCGAGGTCGCCGCGCGGTACGGGGTGGGGCTGGTGTGCACGCACGCGGGGGGTGTGCAGCCGCGTACGCGCCCGCATCGGGTGACGTACGACGACGTGATGGCCGACATCCTGGACGTCACCGTGGGTCTGGCCGAGCGGGCGGTGGCGCTCGGGGTGCCGCGGGAGTCGGTGCTGATCGATCCCGGGCACGACTTCGGGAAGAACACGCGGCACAGCCTGGAGGCGACGCGGCGGCTGGACGAGATGGTCGCCACGGGGTGGCCGGTGCTGGTGTCGCTGTCCAACAAGGACTTCGTCGGGGAGACGCTGGACCGGCCGGTGAAGGAGCGGTTGATCGGTACGTTGGCGACGACCGCGGTGTCGGCGTGGCTCGGGGCGCGGGTGTACCGGGTGCACGAGGTGGCGGAGACCCGGCAGGTGCTGGAGATGGTGGCGTCGATCGCCGGGCACCGGGTGCCGGCGGTGGCTCGGCGGGGTCTGGCCTGACCGACCGGGGGCTCCGCCCAGTGGGCGCCGGCCGGAGCCCCGCCTCCCGGCCCGCTAGCGGCCCGCCTCCTTCGACACCAGGGCCACCGCCTCGTCCACCTCGTCCGTGACGTGGAACAGCAGCAGGTCCTTCTCCGCCGCCTTGCCCTGGGCCACCAGGGTGTTCTTCAGCCAGGACACCAGGCCGCCCCAGTACTCGCTGCCGAAGAGGACGATCGGGAAGCGGGTGACCTTCTGGGTCTGGACCAGGGTCAGCGCCTCGAAGAGTTCGTCGAGCGTGCCGAGGCCGCCGGGCAGGACCACGAAACCCTGCGCGTACTTCACGAACATCATCTTGCGGACGAAGAAGTAGCGGAAGTTCAGCCCGATGTCGACGTAGGGGTTCAGCCCCTGCTCGAAGGGCAGCTCGATGCCGAGGCCGACCGAGACGCCGCCCGCCTCGCAGGCGCCCCTGTTGGCCGCCTCCATCGCGCCCGGCCCGCCGCCCGTGATCACGGCCCAGCCCGCCTCGACCAGGCCGCGGCCGAGCCGCACCCCGGCGTCGTACTCCGGCGAGTCCACCGGCGTACGCGCCGAGCCGAACACGCTGATGGCAGGCGGGAGTTCGGCCAGCGTGCCGAAGCCCTCGATGAACTCCGACTGGATGCGGAGCACGCGCCAGGGGTCGGTGTGGACCCAGTCCGAGGGGCCGCCGGCGTCCAGCAGGCGCTGGTCGGTCGTACTGGCCGTCACCTGCCCGCGCCGCCGGAGGACCGGTCCGAGCCGCTGCTCGTCCGGCGGGATCTTCTTCCCCTCGGGGTTGCCGGTAGGCATGTGCGCTCCCTCCGCTCGGGGGTGGTTCCACCTCAGCGTAGATCCACGCCGGTTACGGAGGGGGGACGAGCGCATGTCCGGCACGCGTGCGCCGTACGGGCGTCCTGCGCCGCGCACCCGCCGTACGGCGTCCTACGCGGTGAGCCAGTTCCGCAGGCGTTCCTCGCCCGCGAGGATCTTGGCCGTCTCCACCCGCTCGTCGCGCTTGTGGGCCAAGTGCGGGTTGCCGGGGCCGTAGTTGACGGCCGGGATGCCCAGCGCGGAGAAGCGGGAGACGTCCGTCCAGCCGTACTTGGGGTGGGGGGTGCCGCCCACCGCCTCGATGAAGGCCGCGGCGGCCGGGTGGGAGAGGCCGGGCAGGGCCCCGCCACTGTGGTCGTCGACCACGAACTCCTCCACGCCGCAGTCCGCGAACACCTCGCGGACGTGCGCGATCGCCTCCTCCTCCGTGCGGTCGGGGGCGTAGCGGAAGTTGACCGTCACCACGCACTCGTCGGGGATGACGTTGCCGGCGACCCCGCCGCTGATGCCCACCGCGTTCAGTCCCTCGCGGTACTCCAGGCCGTCGATCACGGGGTAGCGGGGCTCGTAGGCGGCCAGACGGGCCAGGATCGGGGACGCCGCGTGGATGGCGTTGGAGCCCATCCAGGAGCGTGCCGAGTGGGCGCGCTCGCCCTTCGTCCTCAGCAGCACCCGCAGGGTGCCCTGGCAGCCGCCCTCGACCTCGCCGTCGGAGGGCTCCAGCAGGACCGCGAAGTCGCCCTCGAGCCACTCCGGGTGGGCCGCGGCCACGTGCTTGAGGCCGTTGAGTTCGGCGGCGACCTCCTCGTTGTCGTAGAAGACGAAGGTCAGGTCGCGGTTGGGGGCGGGGACCGTGGCCGCGATGCGCAGCTGCACCGCGACGCCCGACTTCATGTCGCAGGTGCCGCAGCCCCACAGCACGCCGTCCTCGTCGAGGCGGGAGGGCACGTTGTCCGCGATCGGGACCGTGTCGATGTGGCCGGCCAGAATCACCCGCTCGGCGCGCCCCAGGTGCGTACGGGCGATCACGTTGTTGCCGTGGCGGTCGACCGTCAGGTGCGGCAGGGCGCGCAGGGCGGTCTCGACGGCGTCCGCGAGCGGCTTCTCGGTGCCGCTCTCGGAGGGGAAGTCCACGAGCTGCGCGGTGAGCGCGGCGGCGTCGAGCGTGAGGTCAAGCGAGGTGTCGGCCATGGCGTCGACCCTAGCGCGCCGCCTGGCGGGGGCGGCGGGCAAGCGCTGTCCGGTAACCCCCCGTGAGGTCGCGTCGGGCCTCAAGTACCTTGTACGCGTGCCAGAGCCGTCCCCCACCCGTCCCAAGCGTCGCGGCCGCCTCTTCCGTTTCGGTGCGGCCCTGTTGGTCCTGTGCGGCGTCGCCGCGTACCTCGTGGTGCAGTACGTCACCGGAGGCGGCGGAGCGCGCGGCTGCAAGGTGGTCTCGGACTACGGTGACAGAACGTCGTACGAGTTCACGCCGGAGCAGGCGGTGAACGCGGCGACGATCGCGGCGGTCGGCACCGGGCGCGGGATGCCCGAGCGGGCGGTGACGATCGCGCTGGCGACCGCCCTGCAGGAGTCGGGGCTGCGCAACATCGAGCACGGCGACCGGGACTCGCTGGGCCTGTTCCAGCAGCGGCCCTCGCAGGGCTGGGGCACCGAGCAGCAGATCATGGACCCGGCGTACGCGGCGGGCATCTTCTACGCGCACCTGGCCAAGGTGCCGAACTACACCGATCTGCCGCTGACCAGGGCGGCCCAGGAGGTCCAGCGCAGCGGCTACCCGGAGGCGTACGCCAAGCACGAGTCGGACGCGCAGCTGCTGGCGGCGGCACTGACCGGGCGCTCGGCGGCCACGCTGACCTGCGACGGGCGCCCGGAGACCACGGCCTCGGCGACGGGTCCGGACGCGGTGCGGGCCGCGCTGGTACGGGACTTCGGGCGGGACGCGCTGCAGGAGACCGGTGCGGAGGTGGGCGGTACGCCCGTGCCGTCGCCCTCTCCCTCGCCGAGTGTGACCGCGACCGCGCAGGGGCGGACGGTGACCGTGCCGGTGCCGCAGGGCACGAAGGTGGACGCGATCGGGCGCGGCGAGCGGCAGCGGGGCTGGCAGCTGGCGCAGTGGGCCGTGGCCAACTCCTCGGCGCTGCACATCCAGCGGGTGGCGTACGCGGGTCGGGAGTGGGCCGCGGGAAGCGGTGGCGGGCAGTGGAAGCCGGCCGCGTCGGACGGGACGGGCGGTGTGGGGGCGTCCCTGGGCGTCGTCCGGATCGTGACCGGACAGTAGTACGGGAGATCCCTCCCAGGGGTTGTACGGGGCCGGTCGGGGCGGCGGCCGGGAGGGGAGGCGTACCGTCTCCCGAGTTCCCTGGAAAATCAAGGCCGTAAGGATTCTGCGGGATTTCGGGCAGACGTTCTTTGCCCGTTTTTATCCACACCTGATAATGCGATGCGTTATCCATTCTTTACCTGGGACGTCCGCAACCTTCGCGGGCTTCGAGCGGTAGTCACGGCGTCCGGGCCACGACACGGACCGGACACACAACACCGTTCTCTTCCGTCGAATGGAGCATCATGTCCCTCCCTCTGACCCGCCGGATCGCCCGTGCCGCGCTGCTCGTCGCAGCGGGAGCGGCAGCCGGGGTCGGTGCGGCCGGCTCCGCCGGTGCGGCCACGAACCTGCCGGCGGCCCCGAACGTGGGTGGTCTGACCGCCCTGGACGGAGCGCACGTCGCCGACAGCGTCGACGGTGCCGCGCAGAACGTCACCTCACTCGCGGGCCACACGGGCGGCAAGGCGGTCGAGCAGACGGTGCCGGCCGCGGCCAAGACCGGCGGCGGTGCCGTGAAGAAGACGGCGCCGGTCGCGCAGCAGGCCGCCGGCGGCGCTGCCGGGGCGGCAGGGGAAGTCCTCGGGGGCGCCGCGTCCAGCGCAACGAAGGGTGGGGTGACCAACCTGCCGGTGCAGGGGCTGCCGCTGGGTGGCTGAGCGTCGCTTCGACCGGTGACGGGGTCCAGGGAGTTCCCTGGGCCCCGTTGCCTTGTGTGGTGTGGTTGTTGCGGTTGCGGTTGTTGCGGTTGTGCAGGGGTACGGCGGGGGCTCTACGCCGTCAGGCGGGACACCGCTGCCTGGATGCGTTCGTCCGTCGCTGTCAGGGCCACGCGTACGAACCTTTCGCCCGCCTCCCCGTAGAAGTCGCCGGGGGCGACGAGGATGCCCAGGTCAGCCAGGTGGGCGACCGTGGTCCAGCAGGACTCCCCGCGGGTGGCCCAGAGGTAGAGACTCGCCTCGCTGTGCTCGATGCGGAAGCCGTGGCCCAGCAGAGCCGCCCGGAGGGCCTCGCGGCGGGCGGCGTAACGCTCGCGCTGGACGCGGACGTGCTCGTCGTCGCCGAGGGCCGCCACCACGGCCGCCTGGGTCGGTGCCGGGGTCATCATGCCGCCGTGCTTGCGGATCTCCAGCAGCGGGCCCAGGACGGCCGGGTCGCCGGCGATGAAGGCCGCGCGGTAGCCCGCCAGGTTGGAGCGCTTGGAGAGGGAGTGGACAGCGACGATGCCGTCGTAGGAGCCGCCGTTGACGTCCGGGTGCAGGACGGAGACCGGGTCGGCCTCCCAGCCCAGCTCCAGGTAGCACTCGTCGGAGAACAGCAGGACGCCGTGCTCGCGGGCCCAGGCCACGATGCCGGTCAGGTCCTCCTTCGAGAGGACCTTGCCCGTGGGGTTGGACGGGGAGTTCAGCCACAGGAGCTTCAGGCCGGCCGGGTCGAGGTCGCGCGGGTCGTCGTAGACCTCGTAGTCGGCGCGGGCCAGGCGGGCGCCGACCTCGTAGGTGGGGTAGGCGAGGCGCGGGTAGGCCACCCTGTCGCCGGGGCCGAGGCCGAGCTGGGTCGGCAGCCAGGCGACCAGTTCCTTGGAGCCGACGACCGGCAGGACGTGGCGGTGGGTCACGTCCCGGGCGCCCAGACGGCGCTGGAGCCAGCCGGTGATCGCGTCGCGCAGCGCCGGGGTGCCCCAGACGGTCGGGTAGCCCGGGGAGTCGGCCGCGTCGACCAGGGCCTTCTGGATCAGTTCGGGCACCGGGTCGACCGGGGTGCCCACGGAGAGGTCGACCATCCCGTCCGGATGCGCGGCGGCCGTCTTCTTGTACGGCTCCAGCTTGTCCCAGGGGAAGGTCGGCAGGCGGTCGGAGACTGCGGACACGGTCGGTGGCTCCCTTTCGTCGGTGGCGGCAAACGCCTCGGTCCCGCACGGCCGCGATCTGGACGATCGGGCCGTACGGGACCGAGGCGGCACGGTTGGGTGCGGGCCGCTTGGCGCTTAGACGGTCACTCGCCCTGCGGCGGCAGCGCGGCGATGAAGGGGTGGTCGCGCTCGATCAGCCCCAGCTTGCTGGCACCGCCGGGAGAGCCCAGCTCGTCGAAGAACTCGACGTTCGCCTTGTAGTAGTCCTTCCACTCCTCCGGAGTGTCGTCCTCGTAGAAGATCGCCTCGACCGGGCAGACCGGCTCACAGGCACCACAGTCGACGCATTCGTCCGGGTGGATGTACAAGGACCGCTGGCCCTCGTAGATGCAGTCGACCGGGCACTCCTCGATGCACGCCTTGTCCTTGACGTCGACACAAGGCTGCGCGATGACGTAGGTCACGCTGTCGTTCCTCCTCGATAGGGCGCTGGCGGGCCTCCTCAGGCTCCGCCGCCTGGCGCGCGGGAGCGCGGCGTCGTCGATGCCCGCCCCTAGTATCTCCGTTCCGGAGCATGATCCGAACAGGAGGGGTGAACTGACCAGTGGAAATCTCGGCGACAGGACACTTGGAGGTCCGCATCACCCCTTCTGACGTGGGAAAACGTGTCTCTGTACGGCGCTTGAGCGAAACTGGTGCGGCACAAGAGAAGTTCACCGACACGGTGGGTGTTCTCACATCATGGGATGCTGGCGTGCTCATGATCACACGACGCGACGGGCAGAGCGTGCGGATCGCCGAGTCCGCGTTGGTGGCGGGCAAGGTCGTACCGGCCGCCCCGGCGCGCCGCCGGGGGCCCGCCGCCTCGTACGAGGAACTCGCGCGGGTCTGCGCGCGCGGCTGGCAGCCGCTCGAGACCGAGCGGCTCGGTGAGTGGGAGCTGCGGGCCGCCGACGGGTTCACGCGGCGGGCCAACAGCGTGCTGCCGCTCGGCGACCCCGGCCTTCCCCTCGACGCGGCCCTTGCTGCCGTACGACGCTGGTACGGCGAGCGTGGCCTGCCCGCCTACGTCCAGACGGCCACCGGCGCCGAGGGCACGCAGGAGCTGCTGTGCGCGGAACTGGAACGGCGCGGCTGGGTGCGGGAGGTGACGGCCGAGGTGTGGACCGGTGCCCTGGCGCCGGTCGCGGACCGCGCCGAGGGCACCGGTGTGGTGGTGTCCCGGCAGGCGGACGAGGCGTGGCTCGCCCGGTACCGGCGCAAGGGGGTGAGCGAGGTGGCCCTGCGGGTGCTCGGCGGGGCTCCGTCGGTGTGGTTCGCGACCGTGCCCGGCGCCGGGGGTGAGCCTCCGGCGGCGATCGGGCGGTGTGTCGTGGACGGGCGGTGGGCCGGGTTCGCTGCGGTCGAGGTGGATCCCGGGCGGCGCCGCCAGGGGCTCGCCACCGAGGTGATGGCCGCGCTGGCCCGGCGGGCGCTGGACGAGGGCGCGTCGGCGGCCTGGCTGCAGGTCGAGACGGACAACGAGGGCGCGCGCGCACTGTACGCCGCCCTGGGCTTCACCCCGCACCACGCGTACCACCACTACCGCGCACCGGAGGCGCCGGAGACGGACGCGTCCAAGGGCAGGGCCCGGCAAACGCAACCCCCCGCCGATCCGGTCCGGAACAGGCCAGCCGGCCGGCCCGAGGACCGGGGCCGGACAGCGGACACGATCGACAACCGGGACACGACCCCGAACACACCGGCTCGGCCGGGGAGGTCGTAGAACCGCTGTGGAAGGGCATGAGCCTGGCATGCGTCACCCGTATCTGCCGCCGCCGTACCCGCCCCCGCCGGAGCGGTCGGCCGAGTTGCGTCGGAGGTTCACCGAGGAGGCGCGGTCCGAGCGGCCGGATCTGTCGGCGCTGTGCCTGCTGATCGGCGCCGAGGCGGACGGTTCGCTGGACGAGGCCGGGATCGACGCCGCGCAGCTGGAGCTGGACCGGCTCGCGGGCGAGCTGCCGTACCGGCCGGGCGGGCCGCACGCGTGGGCGGAGGCCGTACAGCGGCTGCTCGGCGGCCGGTACGACTTCCACGGCACCCCGGCCGACTACGACCGGCTGGAGTCCTCCCTGCTGCACGAGGTGCTGCGCCGGCGGCGCGGGCTGCCGATCCTGCTGTCGGTGGTGTGGCTGGAGGTCGCGCGGCGGGCCGGGGCCCCGGTGTACGGCGTCGCGCTGCCGGGGCACTTCGTGGTCGGCTTCGGCGCGGCGGAGGAGCAGGTGCTGGCCGATCCGTTCGACGGCGGGCGGCTGCTGACCGGGGCCGATGCCGAGATGCTGGTCGTGGGCGCCACGGGGGCGCCGCTGGACGCCTCGATGCTGGAGCCCGCGGCGCCGCTGGAGGTCGTCCAGCGGATCCTGAACAACATCCGCGCGTGGGCCT
Organism: Streptomyces barringtoniae; assembly: GCF_020819595.1. Classification (GTDB taxonomy): domain Bacteria; phylum Actinomycetota; class Actinomycetes; order Streptomycetales; family Streptomycetaceae; genus Streptomyces; species Streptomyces barringtoniae. The sequence goes on along the minus strand of NZ_JAJHNP010000017.1, from coordinate 23,623 downwards.
CGGCCCGGCCCGAGCGGTCGGACGTGGCCCTGTGGGCCGTGGAGCTGGCGCTGCTGGTGCCCGCGCATCCGGCCCGGCTGCGCTACGAGCGGGGGCAGCTTCTGGTGCAGCGCGGGGAGTTCGCCTCGGGCGCGCAAGAGCTGGAGTACTACGCGGACCTGATCGAGGTGGTGGACGAGTCGACCGCGCTCCAGGCACGGCAGCAGGCGCACACCGCGCGCGCGATGCTCAACTGACCCCTCAGAGCCAGCCCTTCTCCCGTGCTGTCCGTACCGCCTCCGCCCTGTTGCGTACCGCCAGTTTCTGGATGGCCGTGGACAGGTAGTTGCGGACCGTGCCCTGGGAGAGGTGGAGGGCCTTGGCCAGTTCGGCGTTGGTGGAGCCGTCGGCGGCGGCGCGCAGCACCTCGCGTTCGCGCTCGGTGAGCGGGTTCGCGCCCTCGGCGAGCGCGGCGGCGGCGAGCGTGGGGTCGATGACCCGCTCACCGGAGAGCACCTTGCGGATCGCCTCGGCGAGCTGCGCGGCCGGGGCGTCCTTGACGAGGAAGGCGTCGGCGCCGGCCTCCATGGCGCTGCGCAGATAGCCGGGGCGGCCGAAGGTCGTCAGCACGACCAGCTTGACCTGCGGAAACTCTCGGTGGACCTGCGCGGCCGCCTCGATGCCGGTGCAGCCGGGCATCTCGATGTCGAGCAGCGCCACGTCCACGCCGTGCGCGCCGACGGCGGCCAGCACCTGGTCGCCGCGCGCGACCTGGGCGACGACCTCGATGTCCTCCTCCAGGCCGAGCAGCGCGGCCAGGGCCTCGCGGACCATCGACTGGTCCTCGGCGAGAAGGACCTTGATCGTGCTTGTCATGCCCCGGATCCTACGTGCCCTCAGAGGCCGCCGGGACGCGGGCGACCAGCCGGAACCCGTGCCTGATCCGGCCCGCCTCCAGGGAGCCGCCGGCCTTCTCCAGCCGCTCGGTGAGGCCGATCAGACCGTTGCCGGGTCCGCTGCCGGAGCCGCCCGAGCCGTCGTCCTCGACGGAGAGTTCGAGCATCGCGCCGTCCAGGGTCTGCCGGTGGGTGAGCTGGACGAGGCACTTGTCGGCGCCGCTGTGCCGGACCACGTTGGTGATCGCCTCGCGCAGCGCCCACGCGAGCGCGGCCTCGGACTCCTCGGGGACGCCGTCGAGGCCGGGCTCGGCCGGCACCTCGGCGCTGACACCGGCGGCGGTCAGGGCGACCTGGGCGCCGGCGAGCTCGGCGGCGAGCCGGGGGCGCCGGTAGCCGGTGACGGCCTCCCGGACGTCGACCAGGGCCTGCCGGCTGACCTGCTCGATGTCGGCGACCTGCTGGGCCGCCTTGTCGGGATGGCCGGGCAGCATCCGGCCGGCCAGCTCGCTCTTCAGCGTGATCAGGGAGAGCGAGTGGCCGAGCAGGTCGTGCAGGTCGCGGGCGAGGCGCAGCCGCTCCTCGTTCGCGGCGAGCTGGGCGACCGTGGCCCGGGCCTTGCGCAGCTCGACGGTCGTACGGACGAGCTGGCCGACGCCGACCATCGCGAACCCGATGAGGACGACGAGGAGCAGGCTGTCGTCCGGCTTCTCGCCCCAGTACCGTCCGACCAGGTACATCACCACGGTCGTACCCGGAATCGCCCAGTACGCGGCCCGGACCGGCAGGGTGGCCCCGCAGGCGACCGAGAGGTAGATGTACAGGCCGAGCCAGGCGGGGCCGAGGGTGCAGGACAGCAGGAGGGCGAGGACGGCGAGGACGGCGACCATCGAGACGACGACCCGCGGTGTGAAGGTCCGCCCGATGTTCCGGAAGACCAGCGACAGGTAGGTGACGACGAAGGCGGTCAGGCCGAGCGCGCCGGCCACTGTGGCGCCCGTGGTGTGCCGGCCGCTGGTCAGGTCGTCGATCGGCGAGCCGAGGAAGACCAGCCAGACACCGATCCACAGCGCCTTGACCATCAGCTCGCGCCGGTTGCGCGGCCCCTGGCCGATCCGCACCTGGTGCTCGGGCCGCTGCTCGTGGGCCCGCGGGTCTTCCGTCATCGTGCTCACGCCTTCAGCGTGTCCTTCCGGTACAGCCAGGCCGCGCCGCCCGCGAAGAGGACGAAGTAGACGGCGAGGATCGCGACGTCGGTCGTGCTCGGGGCCTGGCTCTGCTCGATCGACCGTCCCAGTGCAGCGTACGCGTGGGTGGGCAGCCACTTCGCGATGTCCTGGAGGATCTGCGGGAAGGTGGTGGACGGCATCCACAGGCCGCCGAGGATCGACAGACCGAAGTAGATGATCATCGTGATCGGGCGGACCGCGTCACCGGAGGCGACATAGCCGATGGCGACGCCGAGCGCGGCGAAGACGAGGCTGCCGGCCCAGATGACCCCGGTGAGGGCGAGCCACTGCCAGGCGTCCAGGTGGACGTGCTTGATCGCGGCGGCCGCCACGAACACCACGATGATCGACGGCAGGCTCACCACGGCGGCGCCGGCGGTCTTGGCGAGGACGTAGCCGCGCCCGGGCAGCGGGGTCAGCCGCAGCTGCCGTACCCAGCCGTTCTCGCGCTCCTTGGCGATGCGCTCGCTGTTGCCCATCAGGACGGCGGTCAGGGCGCCGAAGGAGGCCATGGAGACCATCAGGTAGGTGGCGACGGTCAGGCCGGTGCCGTCGACCTTGGAGGTGGAGCCGGAGCTGCTGGAGAAGATCAGGAACAGGATCGCGGGGTAGAGCACCGAGAAGAACAGGAACTTCCGGTTACGGAAGGCACGAGCCAGTTCGAGCTTGATCAGGGCGTTCATGACTGCTTGGCCTCCTCGGCCTCCGTGATGGCGACGAAGGCCTGCTCCAGACCGAGACCGGCGACTTCGAGGTTGCGGGGGTAGACACCGAGGCCGTACAGGGCGTGCACGGTGGCGTCGGCGTCGGACGACTGGATGCGGACGGTCTGGCCGGAGACGTCTATCGAGGTGAGGAACGGCAGGGCGCGCAGGGCGGCCTCGTCGATCCGCCCCTCCAGGTCGAAGGAGACGCGGCGGGCGCCGGCCTTGGCCTTGATCTCGGCGGCGGTGCCGTCGGCGAGGAGCCGGCCGCGGTGCAGCACCAGGACCCGGTCGGCGATGGCGTCGGCCTCTTCGAGGTAGTGGGTGGCGAAGAGGACCGTACGGCCCTGGTCGGCCTGCTCGCGCATGGTGGCCCAGAAGGCCTGGCGGGCGGAGACGTCCATGCCGGTGGTCGGCTCGTCCAGGATGATCAGGTCGCTGTCGCCGGCGGTGGCGAGGGCGAAGCGGACGCGCTGGGCCTGGCCGCCGGAGAGCTTGTTGACCTTGCGGTCGGCGATCTGCGCGATGCCCGCGCGGGCCATCACGTCCGCGGCCTTGTACGGCTTCGGGTGCAGCGAGCAGCTCAGCCCGACCAGTTCCGCGACGGTGACCTCGTCCATCAGCCCGCCGCTCTGCAGCATCGCCCCGACCCGGCCGGCGACGATCGCGTCGCGGGGGGTGCCACCGAAGAGGCTCACCGTGCCGCTGTCGGGGTGCTTGAGGCCGAGGAGCAGGTCGAGGGTGGTGGACTTGCCGGCCCCGTTCGGGCCGAGGAGGGCGACGGTCTCGCCCGGGTACAGCCGGAGCGAGAGCCCGTCGACGGCCCGCACGCTCCCGTACGTCTTGGTCACCTGGTCGAAGCCGACCACCGGGGTGGTGGTGGCCGGTGCCGCAGTTGTCGTCATGGCCTCCATGCTCGCGGCGCGGGCCGGGCGCCGGGCAGTGTCGGGGGTCCTGGGTGCCGGATGACAGATGTCATGCCGAACGGGTGACGGGCATGGCGAAGGGGGCGCGGGGGCGCCCGCCGAGCGCGGGACGCCCCCTGTCGTGTGTGGCTCGGCTAGGTGGGGTTGGTGTCGATGACCGCGACCCGGTTGGTCGTGCTCATCAGGGCCTGGCGCAGGGCGACATAGACGTCCTGCGGGGTGACGGGCGTCTTCTTGCCGTTGGCTCGGGTGATGAGCACGCCGTCGAAGGCCTTGCCGTAGAGCTGCTTCAGGGCGTTCAGGTCGGGCTTGTCGACCAGCTTGCCGTCCGGAGTGGGCACCACCTTGAGGAACTTCCAGAGCGATTTCTCCGGGCTCATCAGCACCGCGTGCCCCGGGCCCGCCGACACCGTCACCTTGGCCGACATCGCCGGCTTCGCGAACTCCTTCATCTCCTGGTCGACCGCGGCGTTCGACACCGTCGGCTGCTTGGTCGTCGTCGGCACGGTGACCGGGGCCGCCGTGTCCGTCTCCACCAGGGTGCGGTAGGCCTGTTCGACCGCCTGGGTCGACTGGGCGGCGTCGATGGCCTTGCCCGCCTTGCCGTAGACGGCGACCGCCTGGCCCGGCTTGAAGTCGATGCCGCCCTCGACGACCGAGCCGGAGCCGCCGCCGGCCTGCTGGAGCGCGGCCTGGAGCTTCTCCTCGTCCACCGGCATCTCGGGGTCGATCACCCGCTTCTGCCCGAAGAGGGAGCCGATGACGTGCACCGGGTTGTAGTCGCTGGTCGCGGCCTTGCTGACGGTGGCCTGGAAGTCGAACTGCAGGCCGGCGTTCTCCGGGGTGAGGTTGACCGTGTTGCCGCCGACGGAGAGCTTCAGCGGCTTGTTCACCCGGCCGCCGAAGGCGTCGTCGAGCTTCTTGACGGCGTCGTCACGGGTGCCGCCGCCGATGTCCACGCCGAGGACCGTGGTGCCCTTGGGCACGTCGGTGTGGTTCATCAGCAGTCCGGCGCCGTAGGCACCGCCCGCGACGACGACCACGCCGGCGCCCAGCAGCACCAGCTTGCTGCGGCCCTTCTTCTTCGGCTTGGCCTGCGCCTTGGGCGCGCCGGACGGCTCCGGCCTGGCCGGGGACTGCGGGGCCGTGCCGCCGAACGGGGAGGCACCGGCCCCGGGGACGACCGGGATGCCGCTGGTGACGGTGTGTCCGGAGACGTTGTCGGCCGGACGGTAGCCGGGCGTGCCCGGTTCGGGGGCCGGCTTCTGCGGGGTGAGGATCGCGGTGTCGTCGCTGAGCCCGCCGCCCGGGCCGAGACCGCTCGCACCGGGGCCGGCGGCCGGGGCGCCGGGTCCGGCGGGGCCGCCGCCCGGGCGGCCGGGGACCGCGGGCCCGTCGAGGTCGGCGAGATCGGCGAGGGCACTGCGCGGGGGCCGGCCGCCGGGGCCGTCGTAACCGCCCGTGCCGAGCGGACCGCCCGTGCCGGACAGGTCGTCGAAGGGCTCGCCGGCCGACGGGAGGAGGGGGCCGTCGCCGGTGACCGGGCCGCTGGTGGGGCCGGCCGGGCCCTGCGGGCCGCCGGAACCGCCATGACCGTGCGGGCCGTTGAAGCCGCTGGGACCACCGGGGCCGCCGAGGCCGCCGTGGCCGTTGGCGCCGGGGGCACTGGGGAAGCCGTTCTGGCCGTTCGCGCCCGGCGTGTCGCCGAGGCCGTCGTGGCCGCCCGCGCCGGCCGGACCCGAACCCGCCGAGCCCGTGCCGCCGAAGCCGTCCTGGCCGCCGTTCTCCGAGAAGTACGGCAGGTCGTCGCGGCGCGTGTCGCCGCCGGCCGCGCCGGGGCGGGAGCCGCCGCCCAGCGGGCCCGCGTTCAGCGCCTCGGTGACGTCGAAGGAGCCGGTGCCGCCGCCGTGCCCGGGGGCGACGGGGCCGCCGGTGGCGCCGGGCAGGCCCTTGCCGGAGCCGGAGCGGGGGGCGCCCGGGACGCTCATGGAGCCGACCACACCGCCGGGACGGCCGCCGCCGGGACGTGCGCCGGTGGTACCGGCCGCGCCGGAAGCTCCCGAGCCACCCGGCCGGGTGCCCGACGCGCCGGGGACGGAGCTGGAAGCGCCGGGGATCCCCGCCCCGTTCGTGCCGCCGCTGCCCGGAGCGCCCTTGCCGCCGGAGGACTTGCGGGGCGCGAACCAGTCGCTGGTCTTCTCCTCGGCCTGGGCCGCGGGATCGGCGGGGGATTCGGCGGGGCCGGTGGCGGTCCGGTCGGCCGCGGGCCGCGGGCCGGTGTCGGGCGCCTCGTCACGGGTGCTCTCGCCGTCGCCGACGGGCTTGCGCACGACGACCGGCGGGATGGGCCGGGACCCGGGGATGTTGATCCGGATCCGGGTCGTCAGCGTGGTCTCGGTCTTCTTCTCCGGTCGCGTGGCCGAACGGCCGGCGTCCGTACCGTCATCGGAAGCCATGGGGGTCCCGTACGGCGGCGTGCCGGAGGGGTATGCGGCTCCGCCGCGCCCGTTGGGCCCGGAGGACGGAGTGTCAGTTTCACGACTCAAGGCAGGTTCTCCCGGTTGGCTCCGCCGCCCTTACGACCTGACTGCTCGGGCGGCTCGGCGGCGCGCACCACCATACTGGCCACGTCTGGCGCTTATCCCGTGACCACTGAGGAAACCCACACCGGACTCCCACGTGCGCCGCACGGCGAAGTGGTACGTCACTTGCCAAGTCGGGCGGGACCGCCCCGAGGTTGCCGCCCGGCGCCGAGGGTGGCACAGATCACAGCGAGAGCCATGCCGCCGAGCAGGAAGAGATAGGAGCCGAGTCCCGCGCCGAACAGGAAGTCGCCCTCGGGACGCGCGGTGCTGAGCAGGATGACGGTGACGACCCAGCCCACCACCGGCGCGACCGCCCCGCCCCGGCCGCCCGTGGCGTACGCCCCGCCGAGGAACAGCCCCGCCGCGCCCGCGAGGGCCAGCAGCAGCCCTCCGGGGAACCAGGCGGCCTGCACGAGGGCCCCGGCCAGGCCGACGACCGCGCCGAGCAGGAAAAGGCCGGCATAGGCGGCGATTCGCCCGGCCGAGGGCCGTTGCAGCGGCTGGGCGAGCAGCGGCCCCTGTCCCGTGTTGTTCATGAGGTCTCCTCCGCGTCGAGGCCGAGGCCGGCGAACAGGTCGGTCTCCCCGGGCCGGCCCTCGCCGCGCACCAACTCGTAGTACTCGGTGGTGAACAGCGGCTGGGCCAGTTCGTTGGAGAGAGCGAAGTAGGGCTCGGCCACCTCGATCTGGGTGACGTGGGCGCGCATCGCGGCGGCCTTGGCGGCGGCGAAGGCGGTCCCGTCGATGCTGGTGGTGACCCGCTCGTCGGCGACCACGCCGGGTACGTCCGCCGCGGTGGCGCCCTTGTCGAAGGGCAGTACGGCCAGCTCGTCCTGGAGCCGGGCGAAGGCGGCCTCGACGACGGAGCGCGGCACCCGGTTCCAGTACACCTTGTCGATCCTGTGCCCGCGCTCGTCCGCGATCTCGACGGCGCGCATGGCGACGCGGTGGGCCTGGATGTGGTCCGGGTGGCCGTAGCCGCCGTTGTCGTCGTACGTCACGAGGACCTGGGGCCGGACCTCGAGGATCACGTCGGCCAGACGCCCGGCGGCCTCGTCCACGTCGGCCTGCCAGAAGCACCCGGGGTCGTCGTTGTCCGCGATGCCCATCATCCCGGAGTCGCCGTACCGCCCCGCGCTGCCGAGCAGCCGGGCATCCGTCACGCCCAGCGCGCGCACGGCGGCAGCGAGCTCCCCGCGCCGGTGCGCGCCCAGCGCGGGCCCGGTCAGATGCCGCAGCTCCGGCGGGATGACCTCGCCCCGCTCCCCGAGGGTGCAGGTGACCAGGGCCACATGTGCACCCTCGGCCGCGTACCTGGCCATGGTGGCGCCGTTGTTGATCGACTCGTCGTCCGGGTGCGCGTGCACCAGGAGAAGACGCCGGGCGGGGAGTTCCGTCATGGGACCACCCTACGAGGCAACGGCGCCCCTGCCGCGCCTTGGGCGGGGCCGGGCGACCTCACAGGCGCAGTTCGGCCCAGACGGTCTTGCGCGGGAACCGGCCCTCCGCGACGTCCCAGCGGTCGGCGAGCGCGTCCACGAGGAGGAGGCCACGGCCGGACTCGGCCTGCGCGTCCACCGCACCGAGCTCGGGCAGCCGGTCACCACGCGTGTCCGTGACCTCGATGCGCAGGGTGCGGCCGACGACGTAGAGCGTGAGCCGGAAGCTGCGGCCGGGCAGACGGCCATGGGTCGCGGCGTTGGCCGCCAGCTCGGCCACGACGAGCGTCGCGGGGTCGGCGGGGAGGCCCCAGCCGCGGAGCTGGTCCGCCGCGAGCAGCCGGGCCAGGCGGGCGCCGCGCGGAGTGCAGGACAGCATGACGGTGAAGTTCGGGATGGTGCCGTCGAGTTGGGAGTTCGTCGCGGCGATTTTCTGATTCACGTCACTCAGAGTGGCCGCAGACGCCTACCGTGATGGGTGACTGAGCGGTTGCGTACGGTGACTGTCCAGGGGTTGTCCGGTGTGTCGGGGCTTGTCGGGAGGGGTGGATGACGGTCGGACTCAAGGGCGAGGCGGACGAGCCGGGTTGGGAGGTGGGTCCGGACGACGAGTGGGGTGTCGCGGTCGTCGCCACGGTCGGTCGACAGCTGAAGCTGCGCCGGGAGGCGGTGGGGATGAAGGCCGGCGACTTCGGCAAGGCCGTCGGCTACGGCGAGGACCTGGTCTACAAGATCGAGGGCGGCAAGCGGATTCCCCGGCCGGAGTATCTGGACAAGGCCGACATGGTGTTGGGGGCGGGTGGACTGATCGCCGCGATGAAGGAGGACGTGGCCAAGGTCCGGTATCCCAAGAAGGTGCGGGCTCTGGCGGAGTCGGAGGGCAAGGCAGTCGAGATCGGTGTGTACGAGACCAGCAACATCCCTGGACTGCTGCAGACGCCTGAGCACGCGCGGGCGTTGCTGGAGTGCTGGCTGCCCGCCTACACACCGGAGGACCTGGAACGACGAGTGGCCGCCCGCGTGGCCAGGCAGTCCGTTTTCGAGCGGTCGCCCGCACCGGCCCTCGGGTTCGTCCTGGAGGAGGCGACCCTGCGCCGCAGGGTTGGAGGCACAATGGTGCGGCGACAGCAATTCGAACGCTTGCTGGAGGTAGGGCGGCTGAACAACGTCACACTTCAAGTGATGCCGTTGGACAGCCCACCACACCCCGGCATGGGCGGAAGGATCGAGCTGCTGAAGTTCGAGGACGGCACGGCGGTGGGACGCACCGACGGCGCGTTCAACGGGCGTCCGGTCTCGAACCTCAAGGAGCTGCGCCTTCTTGAACTGCGGTACGGGACCATCCGGGCCCAGGCGCTTCGGCCCGGGGACTCACTGGCCCTCATCGAGAAACTGCTGGGAGAAACATGATCCGCAACGCGTCCGAACTGGCGTGGTTCAAAAGCAGCTACAGCAGCGGACCCGACGGTGACTCCTGCGTCGAGGTCGCCATAGCCCCCGACACCATCCACGTCCGCGACTCCAAGCACACCACCGGCCCCCGGCTGACACTCGCGCCGGAGACCTGGTCGGTCTTCGTGGCAGGTGTGCGCAAGTGAGCCCGCTGGCGTGGTTCAAGAGCAGCTACAGCGGCGGTACCGATGGCGAGTCCTGCGTCGAGATCGCCATAACCCCTCACACCATCCACGTCCGCGACTCCAAGCACACCACCGGCCCCCGGCTGACACTCGCGCCGGAGACCTGGTCGGTCTTCGTGGCAGGCGTGCGCAAGTGAGCCCCTGCCAAGGGCGCCTCAGAACTTGATGCTGCTGATCATGCTGGCGACGTTGGTCGTCAGCTGGCTGATCGTGGGGGCGACGGTCGAGGAGGCGAGGTAGAAGCCGAGCAGCATGCAGACGATGGCATGCCCGCCCTTGAGCCCCGACTTCTTGATCAGCAAGAAGACGATGATCGCCAGCAGCACCACCGCCGAAATCGAGAGTGCCACGGCGGCTCACCTCCAAAGATCGCCAGATCTAGATCAGTAGAGCAAATCCATGCAGACGCCAGCAGGTTCATACCCACACAGCGGTAGTGATCATAACTATCCGTGCTCGCGCATCGCTCGGCGCACGGCCGCACAAGGGGGCGCATGGCCAATATGGTCGGGGTATGACGACCGAGTCTGACTCCTTCCCCCGTCGGCACGCCCGGACGCAGCGGTTCACGCTCGGCGCGCCGCGTGCGTTCACGGTGGCGCCCGACGCTTCGCGCGTGGCGTTCCTGCGCTCCGGATCCGGCACCGACCGGGCCAACTCCCTGTGGGTGATGGATCTTCCGGAGGGCGCGGAGCGCCTGGCGGCCGATCCCGGCACCCTCCTGGGAGGCACCGCCGAAGAACTCTCCGCCGAGGAGCGGGCGCGCCGCGAGCGCAGTCGGGAGGGAGGTGCCGGCATCGTCGGCTATGCCACCGACAGCGCCCTGGAGTTGGCGTCTTTCGCCTTGTCAGGGCGGCTCTTCACGGCCGAGCTGCGGGCCGGTACGGCGCGCGAACTCCGGGTCCCGGGCCCGGTGATCGACCCCCGCCCCTCCCCCGACGGCACGCACATCGCCTATGTCGCGCAGGGTGCGCTGCGGGTCGTGGGCGCCGAGGGCGAGGGCGACCGGGCGCTCGCCGAGCCGGAGCCGGCGGACGGACCGGGGCGGGTCACCTACGGGCTCGCGGAGTTCGTCGCGGCCGAGGAGGTGGGACGTTCGCGGGGCTTCTGGTGGGCTCCCGACGGGCGCCGGCTGCTCGTGGCGCGCGTGGACGACACGCCGGTGGAGCGGTGGTGGATCGCCGATCCGGCCCACCCGGAGCGTGAGCCACGTAACGTCGCCTACCCGGCCGCCGGCACGGCCAACGCGGACGTACGGCTGTTCGTTCTCGGGCTCGACGGGGAGCGCACGGAGGTCGCGTGGGACCGGTCCCGGTATCCGTATCTGGCCCGTGTGCACTGGTCAGCGGCGGGTGCGCCGCTGTTGCTGGTGCAGGCCCGGGACCAGCGCAGCCAGCTGTTCCTGGCGGTGGACCCGGACACGGGGGCCACCCGGATGGTGCACGCCGATGAAGATCCAAGTTGGCTTGAATTGTTCGCCGGAGTGCCCTGCTGGAGCCCGTCCGGGCAGCTTGTCCGGATCGCGGACGAGGGCGGCGCCCGGGTGCTGACGGTCGGCGAACGGCCTTTGACCAGCGCCCAGTTGCATGTGCGCGCGGTGCTGGACGTGGGCGCGGACGACGTGCTGATTTCCGCCTCGGCGGGCGCGGAGGCACAGGAGCCCGAGATCGGCCAGGTCCATGTGTACCGCGTGAACGAGCTGGGCCTGGAGCGCGTGTCGCAGGATCCCGGCGTCCACTCGGCGGTGCGCGCGGGCGCCGTGACCGTGCTCATGTCCGCGACACCGGACACTCCCGGCCTCCGCGTCCAGGTGCTGCATGACGGAAAACCGGCGGCGACTGTCCGGTCGTACGCCGAAAATCCCGGTTTCTCCCCACGGGTGACGCTGACCCAGGGGGGCGCACGCCGAATCCCGTGCGCCGTGCTTATGCCACGGGACTACCACGGTGACACGCCCCTGCCCGTCCTCATGGACCCCTACGGCGGCCCGCACGGCCAGCGGGTGGTCGCCGCGCACAACGCCCACCTCACCTCCCAGTGGTTCGCCGACCAGGGCTTCGCGGTGGTCGTGGCCGACGGACGGGGCACCCCGGGGCACTCGCCGGCCTGGGAGAAGGCGGTCCGGGACGAGCTGGCGGCCGTCGTGCTCCAGGACCAGGTGGACGCGCTGCAGTCGCTCGCCGGGGAGTTTCCGCTGGACCTGGGGCGGGTGGCGATCCGCGGCTGGTCCTTCGGCGGCTATCTGGCGGCGCTGGCGGTGCTGCGCCGCCCGGACGTCTTCCACGCGGCGGTCGTCGGCGCCCCGGTCACCGATCTGCGGCTGTACGACACCCACTACCAGGAGCGCTACCTGGGCCTGCCGGGCGAGCAGCCGGAGGTCTACCGCCGCAACTCGCTGATCGACGACGCGGGCCTGGTCGGCCCGGCCGAGCCGCACCGCCCGATGATGATCATTCACGGCCTTGCGGACGACAACGTCGTCGTCGCCCACTCCCTGCGGCTGTCCTCCGCCCTGCTCGCCGCGGGCCGCCCGCACGAGGTCCTGCCGCTGTCCGGGGTGACGCACATGACCCCGCAGGAGACGGTCGCGGAGAACCTGCTGCGGCTGCAGCTGGACTTCCTGCGGCGTTCGCTGCCACCACAGGGAAATTGACCGTCAACTGCGTTAACACGCAGGCAACTCCACGGAAGCGGCACCGATATACGGACGCGGGACGCTGATCAGCGTACGGCCGTGCGGGTGCCGTAAGCGGGCCGGGGCGCGCCATGTCGCCCCGGCCCGCTGCCGTACGCCCGCCCCTACGAGTCCTCCGCCGGAACCACCTGCTTCTCCTCCGCGAAGTGGCAGGCGGAAGCGTGGGCCGCCGGGCCGGACGTGTCGCGGAAGACCGCCGGTACCGCGAGGGCCGGCACCTCCCGGACGCAGCGCTCCTGCGCCTTCCAGCAGCGGGTGCGGAAGCGGCAGCCGGAGGGGATGTTCGTCGGCGACGGCACGTCTCCGCTGAGGATGATCCGCTCGCGCTGTTCCCTCGCCTCGGGGTCCGGGACCGGGACCGCCGAGAGCAGCGCCTGGGTGTAGGGGTGCGTGGGGTGGTCGTAGATCTCGGCGTCCCGGCCGATCTCCACGATCCGCCCGAGGTACATCACGCCGACCCGGTCGGAGATGTGCCGGACGATGGACAGGTCGTGCGCGATGAAGACGTAGGAGAGGTCGAACTCCGACTGCAGGCGGTCCATGAGGTTGATCACCTGGGCCTGGACCGAGACGTCGAGGGCGGACACCGGCTCGTCGGCGACGATGACCTCCGGGCGCAGCGCCAGCCCCCGTGCGATGCCGATGCGCTGGCGCTGGCCGCCGGAGAACTGGTGCGGATAGCGGTTGACGTACTCCGGGTCGAGGCCGACCACGTCCAGCAGTTCCTGGACCCTGCGGCGGCGGTCGCCCTTGGGCGCGGCCTCGGGGTGGATGTCGTACGGCTCCCCGATGATGTCGCCGACCGTCATACGGGGGTTGAGGGAGGTGTACGGGTCCTGGAAGACCATCTGGATGTTGCGGCGTACGGCCTTCAGGGCCTTTCCGGACAGCTTGGTGATGTCCTCGCCCTTGAACCGGATGGAGCCGGCCGTCGGCCGTTCCAGGTTGCAGAGCAGCTTGGCGACCGTGGACTTGCCGCAGCCCGACTCGCCGACGATGCCGAGGGTTTCGCCCCTGGCGAGGGTGAAGTCGACGCCGTCGACGGCCTTCACCGCGCCGATCTGCTTCTTGAAGAGGATCCCCCGGGTGAGGGGGTAGTGCTTGACGAGCCCGGTCACCTCCAGGATCGGTTCAGCCGTCGAGGTCGTCGAGGTCATCGAGGCACTCCCTCCAGAAGTGGCAGGCGCTGCCGCGGGTGCCGGAGACCTCGTACAGCGGGGGTTCGTCGGTGCGGCAGACGTCCCTCGCCATGGGGCAGCGGGGGTGGAAGGAGCAGCCCGGCGGGATGTGCATCAGGTTCGGTGGCAGCCCCTTGATGGCGTACAGCTGGTGTCCCTTCTGGTCCAGGCGCGGGATGGAGTCCAGCAGGCCGCGGGTGTAGGGGTGGGCCGGTGCCTTGTAGATGTCGCGGACGGGCGCGGACTCGACGATCTTCCCGGCGTACATCACCGCGATCCGGTCGGCCACGTCCGCGACGACGCCCAGGTCATGGGTGATGAGGATCAGCCCCATGTGGTACTCGCGCTGCAGCTCCGCGAGCAGGTCCATGACCTGGGCCTGCACGGTGACGTCGAGGGCGGTGGTGGGCTCGTCGGCGATGATCAGCGCCGGTTCCAGGGCCAGCGCCATGGCGATCATGATGCGCTGGCGCATACCGCCGGAGAACTGGTGGGGGTAGTCCCGCACGCGCTGGGCGGCGGCCGGGATGCGCACCCGCTCCATCAGCTCCACGGCCTTGCCCCGCGCGTCCTTCTTCGACATCCCGCGGTGCACGACGAACATCTCGCCGAGCTGGTCCCCCACGGAGATGACGGGGTTGAGGGCCGACAGCGCGTCCTGGAAGATCATCGCCATCCCGGCGCCGCGGATCCTCCTGCGCTCCTCTTCTTTCAGGGTGAGCAGATCCCGCCCCTGGAACAGGATCCGGCCGCCGGTGACCTTTCCCGGCGGGGTGTCGAGGATGCCCATCACGGCCTGCGCGGTCACCGACTTGCCCGAGCCCGACTCGCCGAGCACGGCCAGGGTCTCCCCCGCGTCCACCTCGTAACTCACCCCATTGACGGCATGGGCGACCCCGTCCCGGGTCCGGAACTCCACCTTCAGGTCGCGCACTTCGAGCAGCGCGCCGTCAGCGCCTCGCACGGCCGTCACCTCAACTTCGGATCGAGGGCGTCGCGGACCGCGTCGCCGAGCATGATGAAGGCCAGGACCGTGAGGGCCAGGGCGCCCGAGGGCCACAGGAGGGCGTGCGGGGCGTTGCGGATGTAGGGGGAGGCGGCGGAGATGTCGATGCCCCAGGAGACGCTGGGCGGCTTCAGGCCTACGCCGAGGTACGACAGCGTCGCCTCCAGCGCGATGTAGGTGCCCAGCGCGATGGTCGCCACCACGATCACCGGGGCCACGGCGTTCGGGGCGATGTGGCGCAGCAGGATGCGGGAGTCGGAGGCGCCCAGGGCGCGGGCTGCCTGGACGTAGTCGTTCTGCTTGGCGGTGATGACCGAGCCGCGGGAGATGCGGCCGATCTGCGGCCAGCCGAGCAGCACCATGAAGCCGATGACCGGCCAGACCGTGTTGCTGGTGACCACCGACAGCAGGACCAGACCGCCGAGGACCACCGGGATGGCGAAGAAGATGTCGGTGATGCGGGACAGGATCGAGTCCCAGACGCCGCCGAAGTAGCCGGCCAGAGCCCCCAGGACCGACCCGAGGACGCCCACCCCGAGCGTCGCCAGCACGCCCACCGTGACGGACGTACGGGCGCCGTACACCGTGCGCGTGTAGACGTTGCAGCCCTGGCCGTCGTACCCGAAGGGCGCCCCCGGGCCCGGGCCGTCCTGGGCCTTGGCGAGGTCGCACTTCAGGGGGCTGCCGGAGGCGATCGCCGAGGGCCAGACGGAGATGAAGACCAGGAAGAGGATCACCACGGCGGAGACCAGGAAGACCGGGTTGCGGCGCAGGTCCCGCCAGGCGTCGGACCACAGGGAGCGTGGCTTGCCCGCCGGGCCCGTGCCCTCCGGGCCGCCCGGGGTCCGCTCCAGGGTGGCTGCCTCGCTCGCGCCCAGGTCCATCGCGCCGCCCATGCCGGTTCCCGCGATCGCGCGCTCGGGCTCGTACTGCTGATCAGGCATAGCGGATCCTCGGGTCGAGTACGGCGTACAGGAGGTCGACGAGGAGGTTGGCGACGAGGAAGACCAGGACGAGGACCGTCACGAAGCCGACGACCGTCTGGGTGTTCTGGCGCAGGATGCCCTGGTACAGCTGGAAGCCGACGCCGTGGATGTTGAAGATCCGCTCGGTGACGATCGCACCGCCCATCAGCGCGCCGATGTCGGCCCCGATGAAGGTGACCACGGGGATCAGCGAGTTGCGCAGCAGGTGACGGACGACGACCCGGCGCCTGGGCAGGCCCTTGGCGATCGCCGTACGGACGTAGTCGGCCCGTTTGTTCTCCGCGATGGAGGTGCGGGTCAGCCGGGTGACGTAGGCGAGGGAGACGGAGGCGAGGACCAGGCCGGGCACGATCAGCTCGTCGAAGCTGCCGTAGCGCACCGACGGGCTGATCCACTGCCACTTGATGCCGAGCAGCAGCTGGAGCAGCAGACCGGTGACGAAGGTCGGCACGGAGATCACCACCAGGGTGGACAGCAGCACCCCGGTGTCGACGGGCCGGCCGCGCCGCATGCCCGTGAGCACGCCCAGCGTCACGCCGACGACGATCTCGAAGAGGATGGCGACGATCGTGAGCCGGATGGTGACGGGGAACGCGGTGGCCATCAGCTCGGTGACCGGCTGGCCGTTGAACGCCGTGCCGAAGTCTCCGGTGAAGACGTTCCCCATGTAGGTGAGGTACTGCTGCCACAGCGGCTTGTCCAAGCCGAACTCCCGCTTCAGCTGGGCGGCCGTCGCCGGATCGCAGGCCCGCTCGCCGCACAGGCCGGCGATGGGGTCGCCCATCACGTTGACCATGAGGAAGATCAGCAGGGTGGACCCGATGAACACGGGGATCATCTGCAGCAGCCGCCGTGCGACATAGCGCCCCATGCCGCTCAGCCCACCCTGATCTCGTTGTAGACCGGCACGCTGAACGGGTTGAGCGCCACGTGGGAGAGCCGGGAGGCGTAGCCGGCGCTGCCGTTCTGGTACCAGAGCGGGATGGCCGCCATGTTGTCGCGGACGACCTCCTCGGCCTGCTGGAACAGCCGGACGGCCGCGGCCTGCCCGGTCTCGGCGTTGGCCCGGTCGACGAGCCGGTCGAACCGGCTGTTGGACCACTTGCCGTCGTTGGAGGAGGCGCCCGTGTAGTACAGCGGCTGCAGGAAGTTCTGGATCAACGGGTAGTCCATCTGCCAGCCGGCCCGGAAGGGGCCGGTCATCTTGTGCTGCCCGATCTGGTTGCGGAAGTCAGCGAAGGTGCCGACCGGGTTGCCCACGCAGGCCTTGTCGTTGCCGAGCGTGTTGTTGATGGAGTTGCACACGGCGTCCACCCACTGCTTGTGCGAGCCGGTGTCCGCGTTGTAGGTGATCTTCAGCTGGCCGCCGGGGATCCCGCCGCCCTCCTGGATGAGCTTCTTGGCCTGGGCGGGGTCGTAGTCGCAGGCGTGGCCGCACAGCCCGGGCTTGTAGCCGCCGGCCGCGCCGAGGACCGGGGAGGTCCAGTCGGTGGCGGGGGTGCGGGTGCCGCGGAAGATGGTCTCGGTGATCTGTCTGCGGTTGATCGCCATGGACAGGCCGGTGCGGACCTTCGTCGCCCCGGGGGTGTCCCACTTCGGGTCGTAGTAGGGGAAGGCGAGGGTCTGCAGGATGCCGGCCGGGGTGTTGATGTAGCGGCCGTTCAGGTCGGTCTCGACGTTCTTCAGCTGGGTGGAGGGCACGTCGTCGACCAGGTCGAGGTTGCCGGCCAGCACGTCGGTGTAGGCGGTGTTGCTGTCGGTGTACACCAGCAGGGTCACCCCGGCGTTCTGCGCCTTGTCGGGGCCGGGATAGCCCGCCCACTTCCTCAGGTTCATCGCCGAGCCCCTGGTGTACGACTCGATCCGGTACGGCCCGTTGCCGACCGGCTTCTTCAGCCAGGCGGCGTGGTCGGTGAAGAAGGCCCGGGGCAGCGGGGCGAAGGCGGCGTAGCCGAGGGTGTCGGGGAAGCTGGAGAACTTCTGGTTCAGCCGGACGGTGAAGGTGTCCGGACCGGTGACCCTGAGTCCGGACAGGGTGTCGGCGGTCTGGGTGCCGCTGTCGGGGTGGACCTTGTCGTAGCCGTCGATGTAGGCGAAGAAGTAGGCGTTCTTCTGGTTGTTGCGCAGGCTCGCCCCGTAGTTCCAGGCGTCCACGAAGGAGCGGGCGGTCACCTTCTCGCCGTTGGAGAAGGTCCAGCCGTCCTTGACCTTGATGGTGAAGTTCCGCGAGTCGCCGGTGTCGATGGACGCGGCGAGCCAGTTCTGCGCCTTGCCGGTCCTGGGGTCGTACTTCTTCAGACCCCGGAAGATCATGTCGAGGACCTTGCCGCCCTGCACCTCGTTGGTGTTGGCGGGCTCCAGCGGGTTCTGCGGGTCGCCCCAGGAGGAGGTCAGCACCCCGGCGCCGCCGAAGCCGCCGCTGTCCCCGCATCCGGTGGCCAGCAGCCCGGCGGCGATCACACCGGCGGCCCACCGGGCGTGCGCGATACCCCGCATGGCTGCCTCCTCCGCGATCACCGAACCGGTACCGGCCAATATCGGCTTATATGACACATACC
Organism: Streptomyces barringtoniae; assembly: GCF_020819595.1. Lineage (GTDB taxonomy): Bacteria > Actinomycetota > Actinomycetes > Streptomycetales > Streptomycetaceae > Streptomyces > Streptomyces barringtoniae. The sequence continues at coordinate 5,806 of NZ_JAJHNP010000017.1, read as the reverse complement.
GCATGCGCGCTGTCGGACTGAGGGGCCGTTAGGGGGACGCGCCGGTCGAAAGCGGACGGTGATCGGGAGCGCCCGGACGATCTTGGGCGGGTGGCGCAACAGATCTTCGTGCAACGATGCCGAAACGTTGGATTACGTCGGGCCGATGTACGCATTTCGACACACCACCGTCCGCATATCGAACCCATCGCCCGATTGGCCCGATTGATCCGATGTGAAGCACGGATTCATCACGGCACGCTACCCGCGTAGCTACGGAATGATCAAGTACAGGTAAAGAAGGTAAAGACGCAACCAAGGCGACCGAGAATTTATTGACCTTGAATGAATTGCGTTGAAAAAGTCCGGCGTAGCCCGTAGGGGAGCGCCCTGCGGAGCCTTGACCCACAAGGCACGGAGCATCATGACCACCCCCGCATCCCCTTCCCCGGCCGCCGCACTCGAGGTGACCGAAGAAGACAGCGCCGCATCGGCGAAGCCCGGCAACCCGAAGGGCACCGAGAGCCGCTCTCCGGGACGGCTGGCCTGGACCCGCTTCAAGCGGGACCGGACGGGCGTCATATCCGCCTTTGTGGTGATCTTCTTCTTCGTCGTGGGCATCGGCGCGCCGCTGATCGCAAAGATCTACGGCAAGGACCCGTACACCACGTACGGCCAGAACGACCCGAGCCTGCTCAACGACTTCGGTTTCCCGGTCGCGCCCAACGGCGGCATGAGCGGGGACTTCTGGTTCGGCATCGACCCGCAGCTGGGCCGGGACGTGTTCACGTTCCTGCTGTACGCGATCCGCAACTCCCTCATGATCGCGACCGCGACGACCGTCCTGGTGGCCTTCTTCGGTGTGGTCATCGGCATCACCGCCGGATACCTCGGCGGCAAGACGGACTACGTCGTCGGCCGCATCATCGACATCCTGCTGGCCTTCCCGCAGACCCTGTTCTTCATCGGCTTCTTCCCGGTGATGCTCACGATCCTGGTCGCGCCCGACGAGGCGACCCCGACGTGGCTCATCGTCGTCTCCCTCATCACCGTCATGACCGCGTTCGGCTGGGCACCCATCGCCCGACTGCTGCGCGGTGAGGTACTCGCCCTGCGCGAGCGGGAGTTCGTGGAGGCGGCAAAGGTGACCGGCGCGTCCCCGGCGCGGATCATCTTCAAGGAGCTGCTGCCCAACCTCTGGACGCCGATCCTCATCCAGGCGACCTTGGCCCTTCCGCTGTACGTGACGGTCGAAGCCGGTCTGGCCTTCCTCGGTGTCGGCCTCTCCGACCCGACCCCGGACTGGGGCGTCATGGTCCAGAACGCGTCCAAGTACTACCAGGACGACATCACGTACATGCTCTTCCCGGGCGTGACCATGGTGATCTTCGTCATCGCCTTCAACCTCCTCGGCGACTCGGTGCGCGACGCGCTGGATCCCAAGGCCGGGCGCTGAACCTCCCGTCCCACCATCCGGTCCGGGCGACGGGGCCCGCCGGAGAAGCTCGTATCTCTCCTCGACCAGAGCAGGAAACCATGTCCCTTTCCCGCAGAAACTTCGTCATCGCCACGTCGGTCGCGGCCGGCGGCTCCATGGTCCTCTCCGCGTGCAGCAGCGGAGGTGGCGGGAACAGCGGCAACGGCTCCCACGCCGGCACGACCAAGTACACCGGTCACGTGACCGTGGGCACCAAGGAGGACTCGACCGGCCCCGCCCCCGAGATCCCGGGTGCGCGCAAGGGCGGCAACATCATCGGCATCGGTCCGGACGACTTCTCCCACCTGGACCCGCAGCGGATCTACTTCGCCTGGAACTCCACCGTCGCCAACCTCTACGTCCGTGCCCTGACCGGCTACAAGATCGCCATGGACGGCTCCATGAAGCTGGTCGGTGACCTCGCCACCGACACCGGCACCATGGCCGACGGCGGCAAGACCTGGACCTTCACCCTGAAGGACGGTCTGAAGTGGGAGGACGGCAGCGAGCTGACCGTCGAGGACGTCCGCCACGGCATCGAGCGCGGCTTCGCCAGCTTCACCACCGAGGGCGCGCAGTACGTCCAGTCCGCGCTCGTCGGCTCCAGCGACTTCCGCTCGAAGTACAAGGGCCCGTTCAGCAACAAGCACCTGGACTCCATCGTCACCGACAAGGCGAAGAAGACCATCACGCTGAAGCTGAAGGTCGCCCGCCCGGACCTCAACTTCACGCTGGCGATGCACTCCTACGGCGCCGTGCCGGTGAGCCACGACACCAAGGACAAGTACGACAAGGACCCGGTCTCCGCCGGCCCGTACAAGATCGCCCAGCACTCGGTCGACAAGTCCCTGAAGCTGGTCCGCAACCCGCACTGGGACCCGGCGACGGACGCGATCCGCAACGCCTACCCGGACAGCTTCACCTTCCAGTTCGGCACCGAGTCCCTGCCGGCCACCGACCGTCTGATCGCCGAGAGCGGCGACGACCAGTACTCGGTCATGGCCTACAGCGGTGTGCCCGCCGAGCGTCTGCAGAAGGTCCTGGGCGACCCGCAGCTGAAGCAGCGCACCATCAACGGCCTGCTCAGCGGCCTGTACTACTACGCCATCAACTGCAAGCGCATCACCGACCCGAAGGTGCGCCAGGCCCTCAACCACGCCTGGCCGCTGGAGCAGATCCGCCGCATCTACGGTGGCCAGGCCGCCGGTGACTACGCGACCTCCATCATCAGCCCCGACATCCTCGGCTACGCGCACCAGGACGTCTACGGCAAGCTGCAGAAGCCGCAGGGTGACCCGGAGAAGGCCAAGGCGCTGCTGAAGGAGGCCGGCAAGCTCGGCCAGAAGATCGTCTACACCTACCCCAAGGGCAGCAACGACGCCTACACCAAGACGGCGGTCGTCATCACCAACGCCCTGAAGGCGGCGGGCTTCGACCCGGTCGTCAAGCCGGTGGACTCCACCAGCTACTACGACCAGGTCCAGCAGATCAACAACAGCTTCGACGTGATGTGGTTCGGCTGGTCCCCGGACTGGCCGACCGGTTACACCGTCATGCAGCCGCTGTTCGACGGCGCCACGATCGCCAACGGCTCCAACAACGTCTCGCAGCTGAACGTGAGCTGGGTCAACGACGCGATCAAGAAGAACGCGGTCATCGCCGACCCCGCCAAGGCCGGCGCGGCCTGGGAGGACCTGGACAAGAAGATCATGACGGAGCTGGCTCCGATCATCCCCGAGACCTTCCAGCGCCGGTTCTACCTGCACGGCTCGAAGGTCGGCGGCGCGCTGTTCGACCCGCTGTTCTCGGCGTTCGTCATGTACAAGCTGTACGTGAAGGCCTGACGCCCAAGCCAGTCCAGGGGCGGGGCGCCGCACACCGGCGCCCCGCCCGTCCCCCTTCCGCCCCCACCACGGCGTCGCCCAGGGAATCCCATCGCCATGTTCCGCTTTCTCGTCCGCCGGACAATCGGCGCAGCGGTGATCCTGCTGATCATCAGTGCCATCACCTTCTTCCTCTTCTACGTCGCTCCGCGTGACCCCGCCCGGGTCGCCTGCGGCAAGGTCTGCACGCCACAGACTCTGGCGCTCGTAAAGCACAACCTGGGTATCGACGATCCGCTGCCGGTGCAGTACTGGCACTGGCTCGAGGGCGTCTTCATGGGCCGCGACTACGCGTCGTACGGGCACTGCAACGCGCCCTGCCTCGGCTACTCGTTCATCAACCGTGAGCCGGTCACGGGCATCATCCTGGACCGCTTCCCGACCACGATCTCCCTGGCCCTGGGCAGCGCGGTCGTCTTCTTCGTCTTCGGCGTCGGCACCGGCATGATCGCCGCCGTCAAGCAGGGCAAGGCGCTGGACAAGATCGCCTCTTCGGCGTCGCTGATCGGTTCGTCGCTGCAGATCTACATCGTCGGTATCGTCGCGATGTTCTACCTCTCCGACGAGTGGCACCTCCTGCCCCGCCCGAACGACAACTCCGGCTTCACGGACAACGCCGGGGCCTGGTTCGGGGGCTTCATCCTGCCGTGGTTCGTGCTGGCGATCATCTTCACCGCCAACTACACCCGTATGACCCGCTCCCAGCTGGTCGAGACGCTGAGCGAGGACTACGTCCGCACGGCACGGGCCAAGGGCCTGTCCGGGCGCACCGTGTTCTTCCGCTTCGCCTGGCGCGGCGCGATGGGCCCGATCGTGACGATCCTCGGCCTGGACCTCGGCTCGCTGCTCGGCGGTGCGGTCATCACGGAACAGACCTTCGGTCTGCACGGCATCGGCGCCGTCTCGGTGAAGGCCGTGAAGGACATGGACCTGCCGATGCTCCTCGGTGTCACCATGGTGGCCGCCGGCGCGATCGTCGTCTTCAACATCGTCGTCGACGCGGTGTACGCCCTCATCGACCCGCGCGTCCGCCTCGCATAAGGAGAGACAAGATGAGCACCCCCTTCCTCTCCGTCCGCGACCTGCGCGTGCACTTCTCCACCGAGGACGGCATCGTCAAGGCCGTCGACGGGCTCTCCTTCGACCTGGAGAAGGGCAAGACGCTCGGCATCGTCGGCGAGTCCGGCTCCGGCAAGTCCGTGACCAACCTGGCGATCCTGGGCCTGCACAACCGCGAGCGCACCGCCCTGGAGGGCGAGATCGTGCTCGACGGGCAGGAGCTTCTCACCGCCTCCGAGCGGACGCTGGAGAAGCTGCGCGGCAACAAGATGTCCATGATCTTCCAGGACGCGCTGGCCTCCCTGTCGCCGTATCACAAGATCGGCGTCCAGATCGCGGAGACGTACCGCAAGCACACCGGCGCCTCCAAGAAGGAAGCCCGGGACCGTGCGATCGAGATGCTCCGCCGCGTCGGCATCCCCCAGCCCGAGACCCGCGTCGACGACTACCCGCACCAGTTCTCCGGCGGTATGCGCCAGCGCGCGATGATCGCCATGGCGCTGGTCTGCGACCCCGAGCTGCTGATCGCCGACGAGCCGACCACGGCCCTCGACGTGACGGTCCAGGCGCAGATCATGGACCTGCTGAAGGACCTCCAGCAGGAGTTCGGCACCGCGATCATCTTCATCACGCACGACCTCGGCGTCATCGCCGACATCGCGGACGACGTGCTGGTGATGTACGGCGGCCGGTGCGTGGAACGCGGCACCAAGAAGCAGGTGCTGAGCACCGCGGACCACCCCTACACGCTGGGCCTGCTGAACTCGATGCCGAGCCTGGACGGCCCGGTCGACGTGCCGCTCTCCCCCATCCCCGGTTCCCCGCCCTCGCTGCTCAACCCGCCCTCCGGCTGCCGCTTCCACCCGCGCTGCGCGTTCGCCGAGAAGGTCGCCGGCGGCCTGTGCTCGACCGAGCGCCCGACGCTCGAGGTGGCCGACGGCCGGGGCTCCGCGTGCCACCTGACCGCGGAGCAGAAGCGGGAACTCTTCTCCGACTTCGCCGCAACCCGGCACAACTGACGGAAACCAGACGGGACTTCACGACCATGAGCAACACGAACCCCCTCCTGGACGTCTCCGGGCTCACCAAGCACTTCCCGATCAAGGGCGGATTCCCGATCCGCCGTACCGTCGGCGCGGTGCAGGCCGTGGACGGGCTGGACTTCCAGGTCGGCGAGGGCGAGAGCCTGGGCCTCGTCGGCGAGTCGGGCTGCGGCAAGTCGACCACGGGCCGGCTGATCACCCGCCTGCTGGAGCCGACCGGCGGCAAGATCACCTACCGCGGGCAGGACATCACGCACGCGGGCCGCAAGGAGCTCGCGCCGATCCGCTCCGAGATCCAGATGATCTTCCAGGACCCGTACGCCTCGCTGAACCCGCGGCAGACGGTCGGCAAGATCATCTCGGGC
>NZ_JAJHNP010000016.1 GCF_020819595.1 Streptomyces barringtoniae | reverse complement strand
GGGAGTGGCCTTGGTCGCCGGCAGGAACCGGGTACCGAGGCCCGCCGCGGGAATGACAGCCTTGCTGATCCTGGGGTGCGACTGAGTCATGCCCGCAACCTTATCCGGTGCCTTTGTGCGGAAACTGTGGCTCCGGTTGGTTGACCCTTTATGACAGCATTCAAGAAGGGTGCGAGAACGACCCGTGGAACACGACGGACGCACGAGCGAGCCTGACAAGCGGATGTTGCGGCGGGAGTTCCTCTCGGTGAGGAACAGGTTGACGGACGCTGACGTCGACGAGACGGGCCGCACGCTGGCGGAGCGCGCCCTGGAGCTGCCGGAGCTGGCTCACGCGCGCACGGTGGCGGCGTACGTCTCCGTGGGGAGCGAGCCCGGCACGCGGGCGCTGCTGGACGCGCTGCGCGCGCGGGGCGTGCGGGTGCTGCTCCCCGCGCTCCTGCCCGACAACGACCTCGACTGGGGCGAATACGCCGGCCCGGGCTCCCTCGCGCGGGTCCAACACGGCGGGAAAATGGCGCTCTTCGAACCCTCCGGCACACGTCTCGGAGCGGATGCCGTGACGGCCGCGGACGTCGTTCTGCTGCCCGGCCTCGCCGTCGACGCGCGCGGGATGCGTCTGGGGCGCGGCGGAGGGTCGTACGACCGCGTCCTGGCCCGTCTGGAGCGCGCGGGCGCACGCCCCCGGCTCGTGGTGCTGCTGTACGACACGGAGGTCGTCGCGCACGTCCCGGCGGAGGCGCACGACAAGCCCGTGCACGCCGTGGTGACGCCCTCGGGCGTGCGCCGCTTCCCGGGCGCCTGACCCGGCGCCCCGCCGCCCGTACGACGAAACGGCCCTCCACGCACGCGTGGAGGGCCGTTTTCCGTGTCGTCGGCCGGTCAGGGCTTGAGGACGAGTGTGTCGCTCGTGCTCGCGTCGACCGCCTTGCCCGAGTACGACCAGGGCAGCAGCTCGCCCTTCGCCCACAGGCTCGTCTGGTCCGTGTAGTGCGCGCTGAAGGCGTGCCCGGAAGCGCCGCTCAGGTTGATCCACCGGGACTTGTCGAAGTCGGCGAGGTTGACGACCATCCGCATGGACGGCACCCAGACGACGTTGTAGCCGCCGGCCGCGTTCCAGCCGGTCGCGTTCACCGTGGCCTCGCCGCCGCTGAGCCTCCAGGGGCCGCGGTTGAGGATGTACTGCAGCGCCTTGGGGCCGTCGGTACCGAGGGTCTGGTTCTTCAGGAACAGGCGGTGCAGCCGGCCCCAGCTCCAGGTGTCGATGTCCTTGCCGAGCTTGGCGGTCAGCTCCCAGCGGGCGTCGATCATGGCACGCGCGAAGAGCTGGTCCACGTTGTTCGCCGCGGGGCGGGTGCCCGACCTGGGGGTCTTCCACCAGTCGCTGTCCGGCTTGTTCATCAGGGTGCGCACGACCTCGAACCAGCGGTCGCCGCCGTCCGGCTGCGCCTGGTCGGCGTCGCGCTCACCGCACTCGCGCACCTTGGTGTCGTCGTCGACCGGGCCGGTGCTGTCGATCTTGTCGACCCACAGGCACTGTCCCTGGACGCGCACCTCCTTGGGCAGCTTGTTCCCGAAGGCGAGCTTGAGAACGTTGCGCCAGACCGCGTTGAAGTAGGCGGCCGCCGCGGAGTCCGACTCCTGGGTGTAGTCCCAGCCCTCCAGCAGCTTCTGCGCGTCGCGCACGTTCTTGTCGGCGAGGTTGATCTTCAGCAGCTTCGGCACCAGGAGCTTGGCGATCTCGCTGCTGTTGTCCAGCTGCATCTGCCGCATGTCGTCGGTGGAGATCTTGCCGCCGTCCTTGATCTTGGACTCGATCAGGTCGGTGATGCGCTGGCTGCGGGCGCCGTAGCCCCAGTCGGTGGTGAGGGTGTACGGGTACTTGTCCTTGTCGACCACGGCCTGGTTGGCGGTGACGATGTAGCCGCGCTTGGGGTTGTACTCGTAGGGCAGCTCGTCCTGCTTGATGAAGCCGGTCCAGCGGTACTTCGAGTTCCAGCCGGGCGCCGGGACGGAGCCGTCGTCCAGGGAGGAGCGCGTGGGGATCCTGCCGGGCAGCGTGTAGCCGATGTGGCCGTCGGTGTCGGCGTAGACCAGGTTCTGCGAGGGCACGTCGAACAGGGCGGCGGCCTGGCGGAAGTCGCTCCAGCCGGCGGCCCTGTCGATGGCGAAGACGGCGTCCATGGAGGTGCCCGGGTCCAGCGCGGTCCACCTCAGGGCGATGCCGTAGCCGTCGCCCCGGTCGGGCGCTGCGGTGTTGACCGTGGCCCGCTTGCCGACCTGGACGAGTTCGTCGTCACGGTCGGACAGCAGGGGCATCCCGTCCTGGGTCTGGCGCACGACGATCGTCTTGGACGAGCCGCCGGCGACCTTGATGGTCTCCTCGCGGGTCGTGAAGGGCCGGACCTTGCCGTCGTACAGGTAGCCGTTCGCGCTCACCTTCTCCAGGTAGAGGTCGGTGACGTCGACCCCGGAGTTGGTCATGCCCCAGGCGATGTCCGCGTTGTGGCCGATGATCACACCGGGCATGCCGGCAAAGGTGTAGCCGGTCACGTCGTACTGGCACTTGCTGGAGACGGTGCGGCAGTGCAGGCCCATCTGGTACCAGACCGACGGCAGCGACGCCGACAGGTGCGGGTCGTTGGCGAGCAGCGGCTTGCCGGTGATGGTGTACTTCCCGGACACCACCCACGAGTTCGAGCCGATGCCCTGGCCGTTCACTCCGACGGCGGTCGGAACGTCGTCCAGGACGTTGTAGAGGCCCGCCAGCTGGCTTGTGAGCGACGATCCGGACGCGGCCGAGGCCGAGGAGCCGGTCGCGCCCGTGGAGCCCGCAGAGCCGCCTGTGGCGCCGCCGGTGGTGCCGGACGTGCCCGCCGTACCGGTGCCCTGCGAGGTTCCGGTGCCGCCGCTCTGCCGGAAGGACCTGGTCAGCGCGTTGTACTGGCCTTCCTGCACGATCGGCTTGTTACGGCTGTACGGGTACTCCGGGTACAGGTCCTGGATCTGCTGCGGGCCGAGCCGGCTGGTCATCAGGGCACGGTCGATCTCGTCCTGCATGTTGCCGCGCAGGTCCCAGGCCATCGCCTTCAGCCAGGAGACGGAGTCGACCGGGGTCCACTTCTGCGGCTTGTAGTCGTTGATGAAGCCCAGGGCGGCGTACTCCAGGGAGATGTCCTTGCCGTCCTTGCCCTGGAGGTAGGCGTTGACGCCCGCGGCGTACGCCTGGAGGTACTTCTTCGTGGCGGCCGACAGCTTGGTGTCGTACTCCTGCTTGGCGATCCGGTCCCAGCCGAGGGTGCGCAGGAACTCGTCGTTCTTGACCTGGCCCTTGCCGAACATCTCGGACAGGCGCCCGGAGGTCATGTGCCGGCGCACGTCCATCTCCCAGAACCGGTCCTGCGCCTGGACGTAGCCCTGCGCCATGAACAGGTCCTCGTCGGAGGAGGCGTAGATCTGCGGGATGCCGTTGCCGTCCCGCTTGACGTCGACCGGCCCCGACAGGCCCTGGAGCGTGATCGTGCCCTTGGTCTGCGGGAAGGAGGCGCGGACAGTGCTGATCGACCAGTACGCCCCGTAGGCGATGCCGCCGATGACGGCCAGGACCAGCACCATCACGATCAGTCGGGCTCTGCGCCCCTTCTTCCTGCCGGACTTGGCGGGCGCGGCACCGGTGGTGGCGGTGTCACCCGTTGTGGCGGTGGTGTTGGGGGGCATCGCTGTCCTTGCTGTCCTAACGCGAGCGGCAGGTCGGGCTGTGACTTTGAATGAGCGCTGGAGCAACCATAGGCGCAGGGCCCTGTCCCGCTTGACGCGGAGTCGGGAACCAGCGCGTACGAGCGTTCGATCTTGCCTCGCCGAGCGTCAAGAAAGCGTCAAGAGTTAGGTAAGGTAACGAAGTACTTGGGTGCGGTGCGCCGCAGCCTCGGTCTTGTGTACGCGAGCTCGCCCCCGCCGCGCGAGCCAAGGAAGGGATCCGCCGCTGACTGTTCACCACCTCAACCAGCTCCTGCTCGTCTGCTCCGTGGTCCTGCTCGTCGCCGTCGCGGCCGTCCGGATCTCCTCCCGCAGCGGGCTCCCCAGCCTGCTCGTCTACCTGGGGATCGGCGTCCTCATGGGCCAGGACGGCATCGGCGAGATCCACTTCAACAGCGCCGCGGTGACCCAGGTCATGGGGTACGCCGCCCTGGTCGTGATCCTCGCCGAAGGCGGCCTCGGCACGAAGTGGAAGGAGATCAGGCCGGTCCTGCCGTCCGCCTGCGTCCTGGCGACCTTCGGCGTCGCCGTCAGCGTCGGCGTCACCGCGGCGGGCGCGCACTGTCTGGTCGGGCTGGAGTGGCGGCAGGCGCTCATCATCGGCGCGGTGGTGTCCTCGACGGACGCGGCGGCGGTCTTCTCGGTGCTGCGCAGGGTTCCCCTCCCCGCGCGCGTGACGGGCACGCTGGAGGCGGAGTCCGGCTTCAACGACGCCCCGGTGGTCATCCTGGTCGTCGCCTTCTCCACGGCCGGCCCGGTCGAGCACTGGTGGATCCTGCTGGGCGAGATAGCCCTGGAGCTGGCCATCGGTGCGGCCATAGGTGTCGCGGTGGGCTGGTTCGGCTCCTGGGGGCTCAAGCACGTGGCCCTGCCGGCCTCCGGCCTCTACCCGATCGCGGTCATGGCGATCGCCGTGACGGCGTACGCCGCCGGCGCCCTGGCGCACGGCAGCGGCTTCCTGGCCGTCTACCTGGCCGCGATGATGCTCGGCAACGCCAAGCTCCCGCACTGGCCGGCCACGCGCGGCTTCGCCGAGGGGCTCGGCTGGATCGCCCAGATCGGCATGTTCGTCGTCCTCGGCCTGCTGGTCACCCCGCACGAACTGGGCGACGACGTCGTACCGGCTCTGCTCATCGGGCTGATGCTCACCATGGTGGCCCGCCCACTGAGCGTGGTGCTCAGCCTGGCGCCGTTCCGTGTGCCGTGGCAGGAGCAGACGCTGCTGTCGTGGGCGGGACTGCGCGGCGCCGTGCCCATCATCCTGGCGACCATCCCCATGGTGAACGGCGTCACCGGCAGCCGCCGCATCTTCAACATCGTCTTCGTGCTGGTCGTGGTCTACACCCTCGTCCAGGGGCCGACGCTGCCCTGGCTGGCGCGCACGCTGCGGCTGGGCGAGCAGGGCGAGGCCTCCGACCTCGGCATCGAGTCGGCACCCCTGGAGCGGCTGCGCGGACACCTGCTGTCCGTCTCGATCCCCGCGGGCTCCCGGATGCACGGCGTGGAGGTCAGCGAGCTGCGCCTGCCTCCGGGAGCCGCCGTCACCCTCGTCGTCCGCGAAGAAAAATCGTTCGTTCCGCTGCCCTCGACGGTATTGCGCCGGGGCGACGAACTGCTCGTCGTCACCACCGACCCGGTCCGCGACGCGGCAGAGCGGCGTCTGCGCGCCGTCGCCCACGGCGGCAAGCTGGCGGGCTGGCTCGGCATGAACGGGGCGGGCAGCTCGCGTTGAGGGCGCGTTCGGTGCCGTTCACGCTCCCTTTCCGTGAAATCCCAGGTGCCCGAGTCCGTGGTGCTCGTTTTCACAGCTGCGCCGGCCGGTGGTCCTTGTAGCATGAGGGCGCACCCTGATCGAACCAACTCTGCCTGACGCAGAGCTGGCGCGACCGTATGGCGGCCGTCGCCACCCACCCGTAGTGGGCGCCGGTATCTACCGCAGTCCGCGCAAGAGGACAGCTCTCGGCGCCCGGGCCCCACCAGGCCCGCGCTACCAGGCGGCAGAAAGGCACGGGCCGTGGGATCCACGGTCACCACCACCGAACCGGAGAAGACCTCGCCGGCCTCTTCCCACCCGGGATACGGACAGCTGCTGCGCACCCGCGGCGCCTGGACCTTCCTGCTCCCCGGTTTCGCGGCGCGCCAGCCGTTCGCGATGCTCACCCTCTCCATCGTGCTGCTCGTGCAGCACACCACCGGCTCGTACGGCGCCGCGGGCGCCGCCGCGGCCGCCACCGGTGTCTCCATGGCCCTGTTCGCGCCGTACAGCGGGCGCCTCGCCGACCGCTACGGCCAGCGCGCCGTGCTGGTCCCCGGCGTGGTGGTGCACACGCTGTCCGGCCTGTCGCTGACGGCGCTCGCCCTGGCCCACGCGCCCCTGTGGGCGCTGTTCCTGGCGGCCGTCCCCACCGGCGCCTCGGTGCCGCAGGTCGGCCCCATGGTGCGGGCGCGCTGGGGCGTGAAGCTGCAGGGTTCGCCCCTGATGGCCACCGCGGCGGCGTTCGAGTCGGTCACGGACGAGCTGACGTTCGTCTTCGGCCCGCTGCTGGCGACCGCGCTGTGCACCGCGGTGACACCGGCGGCCGGCCTGGTCACCGAGGGCGCGCTGACCCTCGTCGGCGGTCTGCTGTTCGCCGCGCAGAAGGGCACGCAGCCGCCGGTGACCGGCGAGAGCGGGCACGCGCGCGTGAAGCACGCCTCCGCGCTGCGCGTACCGGGCGTGCGCGTGCTGGTCGTGACCTTCCTGGGCATCGGGTCCGTCTTCGGCGGCATGCAGGTGGCGCTCGCGGCGTTCACCGAGTCGATCGGCGAGCCCGGCCTGAACGGTGTCCTGTACGGCGTCTTCGCCGCCGGCAACATGCTGTCCGGCGTCGTCTGCGGCGCGATCGCCTGGAAGACCGCTCCCCAGCACCGCCTGGTCGTCGGCTACACGGCGCTCGCGATCGTGGCGTCCGCCCTGTGGACGGCGCACTCGGTGCTGCTGCTCGCCGGGCTGGGCCTGCTGGTGGGCATGTGCATCGCGCCGGCGCTGATCACCGGCTACACGCTGGTCGAGGGCCTGGTCCCGGCCGGCGCGCGCACGGAGGCCTTCACGTGGCTGACCGGCGCGGTCGCGCTCGGACAGGCAGCCGCCGTCACGGTCGCCGGACAGCTGGAGGACCGGCTGTGGGACGGTGCGGGATTCCTGGTGCCGATGGCCGGCACCGTACTCGCGCTGGCGACCCTGCTGGCGCTGCGGTCGCGGCTGGTCGCGCGGCCGCAGAACCGTACCGTCGCACGTGGCGTCGGTCACCGCGTGCCGGTGGCGGTGGACTGATCCCACGGAATACGTCACTATGGACCGTCGTTAGCACTCATTGAGTAAGAGTGCCAGGAGGAAGACAGTGCCGACCTACCAGTACCAGTGCACCGAGTGCGGCGACGGCCTCGAGGCGGTGCAGAAGTTCACCGACGACGCCCTGACCGAGTGCCCCAACTGCGGTGGCCGCCTGAAGAAGGTGTTCTCCGCGGTCGGCATCGTCTTCAAGGGCTCCGGCTTCTACCGCAACGACTCCCGTGGCTCCACGTCGAGCAGCAGCCCGGCGTCGAAGTCGTCGGGCACGTCGTCGTCCGGCTCGGCCTCGTCCGAGTCGAAGCCGTCCTCGTCCGCGTCCTCGTCGAGTTCCACCAACAGCTCCGCGGCCTGACCCGCCTCTTCCCCGGACCCTGCCGTCGTACGACGGCAGGGTCTTCGGCGCCTCCGGGGGCCGCTCCCCCACGGTTTCACCGCCCGCTAGTGTGCTGGTCATGGCGAACGCAGAGATCGGCGTAATCGGCGGCTCGGGCTTCTACTCGTTCCTCGACGACGTGACCGAGGTCCAGGTGGACACCCCCTACGGGCCGCCCAGTGACTCCCTGTTCCTCGGCGAGATCGCCGGTCGGCGGGTCGCCTTCCTGCCCCGGCACGGGCGCGGCCACCACCTGCCGCCGCATCGCATCAACTACCGCGCCAACCTGTGGGCGCTGCGCTCGGTCGGCGTCCGGCAGGTGCTCGGCCCCTGCGCGGTGGGCGGGCTGCAGCCCGAGTACGGCCCCGGCACCCTGCTCGTTCCGGACCAGTTCGTGGACCGTACGAAGTCCCGGATTCAGTCGTACTTCGACGGGTTGCCGCTGCCTGACGGCACCGTGCCGAACGTCGTGCACGTCTCCATGGCCGACCCCTACTGCCCCACCGGGCGCGCTGCCGCCCTCAAGGCCGCCCGGGGTCAGGACTGGGAGCCGGTGGACGGCGGCACGCTGGTCGTGGTCGAGGGGCCGCGCTTCTCGACGCGTGCCGAATCGTTGTGGCACCGGGCGCAGGGCTGGTCGGTCGTGGGCATGACCGGTCACCCCGAGGCCGCGCTCGCCCGGGAACTGGAGCTGTGCTACACGTCGCTGACCCTGGTCACCGACCTCGACGCCGGCGCCGAGACCGGTGAGGGCGTCTCGCACGAGGAGGTGCTGCGGGTGTTCGCGGCCAATGTGGACCGGCTGCGCGGCGTGCTGTTCGACGCGGTGGCGGCACTGCCGGAGACCGGGGCGCGGGACTGTCTGTGCGTGAACGCGCTCGGTGGAATGGATCCGGGCTTCCCGCTGCCGTAGGGCGTTCGGCTTTCGCGAGAAGATCCGGAATTCCCCGTTCGGGTGGGCGGGTTGTCCACAATCCGTCCGTGATCCACCGGCTCCGGCGGGATTCGGCGCGAGGCCTCATCGTGGCATCGCCAACCGAATTCCTCGTCGCAGGCGGTGATTTCCGTGCCTCGGTCCTCGTCCTCGAATCCGTCTCCCATTCCGCCCTGTCTGTCCCCTTCATCCCCGCCCTCTCCGCCCGCTCAGCTTTCTCCGCCTCCGCTCCGGCTTCCGCGCCCGCTCGGCACGGACGCCCCGGCGACCTGCGAGGTCCCCCAGTTCCCGCCGGTGCGGGTGCGCGGCGGGCGGTATCAGCTGCAGCGGCTCGTACGGCACCGCAGGCGGGCCATCGCGGCCGGCCTCGCGGTGACCGCGGCCGCGCTGGTCGCCGCGGGGCCGCGCACGGAGGCCGACCCACATCACGCGGAACAGGCCCGGGGCCGCCCGGTCACGGTGCCCGTACGCCGGCGGGCGGCCGTGGACGTGGTGACGGCGCCCGTGCGGATCGCCGACGCGGCCACCGTCCGGCTCCTGCGGCCCGGCGACCGCGTCGACGTCATCGCCGCTGGAGACCCGACCTCCGGGGGTGCCGCACGGGTGCTCGCGCGCGGCGTGCGGGTGACCAAGGTGCCCGAGCCGCTGGAGGACGGGGCCGAGAGCGGGGCACTGGTCGTGCTGTCAGTGCCGCGCGGCACGGCGGCACGGCTCGTCGGAGCCGGCGCCACGGAGCGGCTGGCGGTGACGCTGTGCTGAACCGCCCGGGACGCCTTCCCGGCGGATTGCCGTCAGGTCGCGTGATCGAACGGGGGGACTGGACACCATGGCCGCACCGTGCCGTAGGTTGCGGAGCGTTTCGTTCCACACCCTGCGCAGGCGAGGAGAGTCCCCGAGGTGAGCGAGAAGAAGGAACCGAGCGTCTGGCACGGCTTCAAGGCCTTCCTGATGCGCGGCAACGTCGTCGATCTGGCAGTCGCGGTGGTCATCGGCGCGGCCTTCACGAACATCGTGAACTCGGTCGTCAAGGGGGTGATCAACCCGCTGGTGGGCGCGATCGGCACGCAGAACCTGGATCACTACAGCTTCTGCCTGAAGGACCCGTGTGTGGTGAGCGCGGACGGCTCGGTCAAGAGCGGTGTGCCGATCCTGTGGGGCTCCGTCCTCGGCGCCACGCTGACCTTCGTGATCACGGCAGCGGTCGTGTACTTCCTGATGATCCTGCCGATGTCGAAGTACCTGGCGCGGCAGGCGGCCCGCAAGGCGGCGAGGGAGGGCACCAGGGAGGTCATCGAGGTGACCGAGCTGGAGGTGCTCAAGGAGATCCGCGACGCGCTGGTCGCGCAGCGTGGATCGGGACACGACGCGCGCTAACGGCGCCGACGCGGACGGTTCAGAGGTGGTGGGGCGGCTTCTCGTCGAGGAAGCGCTTCAGGTCGGCTGCGCTGCCGTTGTCCGAGCGCTCGCCCCACCCGCGGTCGGTGTCGTCCGAGGACTGCTGGTCCAGCGGATCGTCGAAGACCAGCGCGGGCTTCGGGTCGCGGGGCTCGGATGCGGGGGTGGTGCTCATGCCACAAGGGTACGGCCCCGCTCCACACGCCCGCGCTCGTCCGGCACCCCCGGTGGGAGCCGCTTGTGAACGCGTTCATTGTCAGCGGGTGCCCTCACAGTCTGCTGATGGCTTCACAAGGCCTTCTGGACGCTTTTCTGCTGTGCTGGAAGGCATGACGTCGAGTTCCGCTCCGGCACCCGCCTCCTCGGGCGCACCCCAGTCATCCGGACCGCTGCGACGTCTCGTCGCACGCGGACGCGACGAGACGCACCGGGTCTCCTCGCCGCTGGAGCTCTTCTTCGACCTGTGCTTCGTCGTGGCGATCGCGCAGGCCGGCATGCAGCTGGTGCACGCCGTCGCCCAGGGCCACGCGGGCGACGGAATCCTCGACTACGCCATGCAGTTCTTCGCCATCTGGTGGGCGTGGATGAACTTCACCTGGTTCGCCTCGGCGTACGACAACGACGACGCGCTCTACCGGGTCGTCACCCTGGTGCAGATCGCCGGCGTCCTGGTGCTGGCCGCAGGCATCTCCCGGGCCTTCCAGCATCATGACTACCTGGGGATCTGGCTCGGCTACGTGATCATGCGGCTGGCGATGGCCGCGCAGTGGCTGAGGGCCGCGCGATCGGCCGAGGGCGCCGAGAGAACCCTGGCACTGCGGTACGCGCGCGGCGTGCTCCTGTGCCAGGTCGGCTGGCTCGGACTGTTGCTGCTGCCCGAGCCCGCGCGGCCCTGGGTGTTCCTGGTGATGGCGATCGCGGAGATGTGCGTGCCGCTGTTCGCCGAGAAGGACCACGAGACGTCCTGGCATCCGCACCACATCGCCGAGCGGTACGGCCTGTTCACCATCATCGTGCTCGGCGAGACGGTCGCCGCGGCGACCGTCGCCGTGAAGGGGGCCTTCGACGAGCGCAACGCACTGGGCGAGCTGCTGCCGATCGCGGCGGGCGGGCTCCTGATCGTCTTCTCCGCGTGGTGGATCTACTTCGTGGTCCCCATCCATGGCCGCCTCCGCGCCAACGGCCAGGCGTTCCTGTGGGGTTACGGCCACTACCTGATCTTCTCCTCGGCCGCGGCGATCGGCGCGGGCCTGGAGGTGGCCGTGGAGCACACGGTCGGCAAGACCCACATCTCCACGCTGTCCGCGGCGGCGGCCGTGACCCTGCCCACGGCGCTGTACCTGCTCACCGTCTGGGCGCTGCACTCGCGGCACTTCAAGGTCGGCGTCGCCCAGCAACTGGTGCTGCCGGCCGCGGCGCTGCTGGTGATCTGCTGCACCTTCCTGGGCGACTGGGCGGCGTTCGGGGCGGGGCTGGTGTGCTCGGCCGCGGTCGCCGCCGGGGTGACGCTGACGGCGCGCATGGTGAGCCGGGAGCGCGCGGCGAGCGCGACCGCTCCCGCCGGCTGACTCCTCGCGGGCGCCTCGGCGGGCGAGACTGGCCTCCATGACAGTTGACGCAATCACGGACGTCGCCGGGGTGCGGGTGGGGCACGCCACCCGCAGCGGGGACGGCTGGCTCACCGGCACCACGGTCGTGCTCGCTCCGGAGGGCGGCGCGGTCGTCGCCGTGGACGTGCGCGGCGGCGGCCCCGGTACCAAGGAGACCGACGCGCTCGACCCGCGCAACGTGGTCCAGCGGGTCGACGCGGTCGTGCTGACCGGCGGCAGCGCCTACGGGCTCGACGCGGCGTCCGGCGTGATGGCCTGGCTGGAGGAGCAGCGGCGCGGAGTGCGGGTGGGGCCGGACCCCGCGCACGTCGTACCCGTCGTTCCCGCCGCGTGCGTCTTCGACCTGGGGCGCGGAGGGCATTTCGGCGCGCGCCCGGACGCGGCGACGGGGCGTCGGGCGGTGGAAGCCGCGGCGGCGAGTACGCCGGGCGCCCCGGTGGTGCAGGGGTGTGTCGGGGCAGGGACGGGCGCCGTGGCCGGGCGCATCAAGGGCGGCGTGGGCACCGCAAGCGTGGTGCTCGACTCGGGGGTCACCGTGGCCGCGCTGGTGGTGGTGAACGCCGCGGGGTCGGTGATCGAGCCCGGGACGGGGGCGCTGTACGGGGAGTTGTGCCGGGGGCGGGTGGAGTATCCCGAGGAGCGCGTGCACGAGGCCGCGCGCCGACGGCTCGACGAAAGCGCCGCCAAGAACGCGCCGCCTCCGCTCAACACGACGTTGGCGGTGGTCGCGACCGACGCGAGCCTCTCCAAGGCGCAGGCGCAGAAGCTGGCGGGCACCGCGCACGACGGGATCGCGCGCGCCGTACGACCGGTGCACCTCATGAACGACGGCGACACGGTGTTCGCGCTGGCGACCGGGGCGCGCCCGCTCTCCGAGCACCCGCTGGAGCTCAACGGCATCCTCGCCGCCGGTGCGGATGCGGTGACGCGCGCGATCGTGCGGGGTGTGCGCGCCGCCGAGTCGGTCGACGGACCCGGCGGAGTGTGGCCGTCGTACGGGGAGTTGTACGGGGCGAGGTAGGGGTGCCGGGGGGGGCAAGGCAGGGGGTGCGGGCCGGGCGGGTGCGGCGGACCGGAGTCGGGACGAAGCGACCGTCGGGCTCTCCGGCTTGAATTGTCGCGGTTCTGTCACGTGATGGCGTTCATGCGGATCTGGAGGGAACCTTCCCCGGCGCCGGTGCCCTCTTTCTTCACGCATGGGAACGGATCACGCACATCACACGAACCTGGAGCAGCCTGTGACAACGCCGGACATTGCAGCGCGGCGCGTACTGGGGGCCTGTGCCGCCCTGATGGTCGGCAGCCTCACCCTGACCGCCTGCGGCGGCAGCGCCAACGCCACCGGCGACGGCAAGGACGGCAAGAACTCTCCCAAGACGTCCACGGCGAAGATCGCGATCTCGGCCAAGGACGGTTCGACCGGCGCGTCCATCAACGCGACCGGCGTGAAGGTCAGCGGCGGCAAGCTGACCGACGTGAAGATGACCGTGTCGGGGACGGGGCAGACCGTGGCCGGCGCGATATCGGCGGACGGCGGCAGCTGGAAGCCGAAGCAGCAGCTGGAGCGCGGAACGAAGTACGAGATCGACGCGACCGCGAAGGACGCCGACGGGCGCACCGCGGCGGCCAACTCCATCTTCACCACGGTGACGACGGCGAACAGCTTCATCGGCACCTACACGCCGGACAACGGCAGCACGGTCGGGGTGGGCATGCCGGTGTCGTTCACGTTCGACAAGTCGATCACCGACAAGAAGGCCGTGCAGTCGCACATCACGGTCAACTCCAGCAGTGGCCAGCAGGTGGTCGGCCACTGGTTCGGGGACCGGCGGCTGGACTTCCGGCCGCAGGACTACTGGAAGGCCGGCTCCAGGGTCACGATGCGGATCTCCCTGGACGGCGTCCAGGCCGCGAAGGGCGTCTACGGGGTGCAGAAGAAGACCGTCTCCTTCACCATCGGGCGGTCGCAGGTCTCCACGGTCGACGCCAACACCCAGACCATGACCGTCGTACGGGACGGCAAGACCGTCAAGACGATCCCGATCTCCACCGGTAGCCCGCAGCACACCACCTACAACGGGCAGATGGTGATCTCCGAGAAGTTCACGCAGACCCGCATGGACAGCCGGACGGTCGGCCTCGGCGGCGAGTACAACATCCCGGACGTACCGCACGCGATGCGCCTGACGGACTCCGGCACCTTCATCCACGGCAACTACTGGTACAACCAGGGCAACCCGCCCTTCGGCCGCGAGGGCACCAGCCACGGCTGCGTCGGCATGGCCGACGTACAGGGCGCCCAGGGCGCCACGCCCGCGAGGTGGTTCTACGACAACACGCTCGTAGGGGACGTCGTCATCGTGAAGAACTCCCCGGACACGACGGTGGCTCCGGACAACGGGCTCAACGGCTGGAACATGTCGTGGAGCGCCTGGACCGCTGGAAGTGCCGCCTGAGCGGCAGTTTTTGACTCCACGTGGGGCCGTGCGGGAACTTCTCGCGCGGCCCGCGCGTTTTCCCGGCGTACGTTTTCTCGGTTCCCGGACATGATGTCCGGCCGAGGGGCTACGGTATGCACCCACAAGGTGACATGCAGCAACGCCGGGAGATGCCTTGAGCGTTCCGTACGAGACGGCAGCGTACGAACCAGCCGAGTCGCCCGAGTCTCCCGAGGAGCATCTCGAGCGACTCCTCGGCCGTGCCCTGAACTCCTTCGAGCTGCCCGACGAGGTCATATGGCAGCTCGACTGCGCGCTGGCGCACGACAGTTCGCTGCACTCCGCGTATCACAGCGCGGGGCGGCACCGGGAGACGTACCGGCACACCTGGCTGCTCGCCGACGGCTCCGCCGTCACGCTGTGGGAGCTCGTGCACAACCCCACGCCGGGCGGCGCCCCGGAGAGCGAGGTGTACGCCGACGAGGAGGAACTGCAGACGGCCACGGCTCGGCTCGGGATGCCGCCGGAGACGCCGGAGTTCGAGCTGCCCGCACTGAGTCGGCTGTGGGCGATCCCGGAACCCCGGCACGTGTTCGCCTCCGACGGCTCGGCGGACCACGCGCGCCGGCTTCTGCGCCGCGCGGAGAACCCGGACCGGCCCGGCGCAAAGACGGCGGCGCTGCTGGCGACGGCGACGGCGCACGAGATCACGCAGGCGTTCGGGCGCCCGGGGCGCGCCGGGCGCGCGGGACTGAGCTACGCGCTGTACGAGCACGCGTTCCTGCTGCCGGACGGCGGCGAGGTCTCCCTGTGGGAGGTCGAGCACACGGCGACGCCGGACGGGCGGCACATGTGCGAGGTGTACATGTCGGAGGACGCGGCCCGGGACGCCATGGAGCGGCGCGCGGCGCGCCGGGCGTAGCGCGCGCCGAGGGGGCGGGTGCCGGCGCTCGTCCGGTCAGTGATCGCCGAGGCGCCGTATCAGCCCGGCGAAGGCGTCCTGTTCCGCGGGGGTCAGATCCACCTTCTCCAGCGCGGGGCCGGCCTGCGGCTGGGACGGGAGGAAGGGGAGGTGAGCAGCCCGGAGCTCTCGCAGGGCCTCCGCGCGGAAGCGGCGCAGCAGGCGTATGACGCCGATCGCCCACGCCACGCCGGCCAGGGCGAGGACGGCCGCGCCGGCCAACTGGAGAGTCGAGACATGCTCTGGCATACGCCCCAGTACACACCACAGTCCGGGACTTTGGTCCCGGACCGTGACGTATCTCGCAGGTGCCGTGAACAACTCACAGCGTGCCAAAGGGACAAGGCGTGGCGGAGGTGGTGCGGTGCTCAGGCCGCCACGGGCTGCTTGGTCTTCTTGGTCGTGGTGGTCTCGTTCGTGGCGGGGTCGGCGGCCGTGGTCTCCGGGGTCTGCTTGCGCATGCCCTTGAGGAGGACGACCAGGGCCGTGGTGGCGCAGACACCGGCCGCGATGGCGATGAGGTAGAGGAACGGGTTGCCGATCAGCGGGATCACGAAGATGCCGCCGTGCGGGGCGCGCAGCGTGGCGCCGAAGGCCATCGACAGGGCGCCGGTGAGTGCGCCGCCGACCATCGACGAGGGGATCACGCGCAGCGGGTCGGCCGCCGCGAACGGGATGGCGCCCTCGGAGATGAAGGAGGCGCCCAGGACCCAGGCGGCCTTGCCGTTCTCGCGCTCGGTCTGTGTGAACAGCCTGCCGCGCACGGTGGTGGCGAGGGCCATCGCCAGCGGCGGGACCATGCCGGCCGCCATCACGGCGGCCATGATCTTCATCGCGGAGTCGCTGGGGTTGGAGACCGCGATACCGGCGGTGGCGAAGGTGTAGGCGACCTTGTTGACCGGGCCGCCGAGGTCGAAGCACATCATCAGGCCGAGCAGGGCGCCGAGCAGGACCGCGTTGGTGCCGGTGAGGCCGTTCAGCCAGTCGGTGAGACCCTTCTGGGCGCTGGCGATGGGCTTGCCGATGACGACGAACATCAGGAATCCGACGATCGCCGAGGAGATCAGCGGGATCACCACCACCGGCATGATGCCGCGCAACGCCGGGGGGATCCGCACCCTCTGGATGGCCATCACCACGCCACCGGCGATCAGACCGGCCGCGAGGCCGCCGAGGAAGCCCGCGTTGATGGTCAGCGAGATCGCGCCGCCGACGAAGCCGGGAACCAGGCCGGGCCGGTCGGCCATGCCGTAGGCGATGTAGCCGGCCAGGACCGGGACCAGGAAGCCGAAGGCCACGGCGCCGATCTGGAACAGCAGGGCGCCCCAGCTGTCGGCCTGGGTCCACACGAAGTGGTCCATCACCGACGGCGCCTTGTTGATCTTGTAGCCGCCGATCGCGAAGCCCAGGGCGATGAGGAGGCCGCCCGCGGCGACGAACGGAACCATGTAGCTCACGCCGCTCATCAGCCACTTGCGGAGCCTGGTGCCGTAGCCCTCGGTGGAGTCGCCCGCGCGCTCGACCGGCGTACCGCCCGCCGCGGGCGCCGGTGCGCTCCTCTCGCCGCGCGCCGCCTTCGCGCGCACCTCCGTGATGAGTTCCACGGGGCGGTTGATGCCCGCCTTCACTCCGACGTCGACGGTCGGCTTGCCGGCGAAGCGGTCCTTGTCGCGTACGGGGACGTCGTGCGCGAAGATCACGGCGTCCGCCGCCGCGATCACCGCCGGGTCCAGCCGGGTGAAGCCGGCCGAGCCCTGTGTCTCGACGACGAGTTCGACGCCCGCCTCGCGTCCCGCGTTCTCCAGGGACTCGGCCGCCATGTAGGTGTGCGCGATGCCGGTCGGGCAGGAGGTGACGGCGACGATACGGAAGGGGCGTTCGCCGGTGTCCGCAGCGGAGCCGGCGCCCGCGGGGGTCGTCTGCGCCGGGGCGGATGCGCCCGGCGTCTGCGCCGTGGTGCCCGCTGCGGCGTCGGCGGAGGCCGCCACCGACGCCGCAGCGGAGTCTTCGGATGCGCCCGCGGCGCCCACGGCGCTCGCAGCGCCTGCGGCGCCCACGGCCCCCTGAGCGGCGCCCGCGCCCTCGCTCACGCCCGTGCTCTCCTCGGAAGACGCCGGCGCCTGCGCCGTACTCGGCGTCTCGTCCCCGCGGATCAGCGCCGCCGCCGTCTCCGCGTCGGCCACCGCACGCAGCGCCGAGGTGAAGTCGGTGTTCATCAGCTGGCGGGCCAGTGCGGAGAGGATCGTGAGGTGGGCGTCGTCGGCACCGGCCGGGGCCGCGATCAGGAAGATCAGGTCGGCCGGGCCGTCCGCGGCGCCGAAGTCGATGCCCGCGGCGCTGCGGCCGAAGGCGAGGCTCGGCTCGGTGACATGGGCGCTGCGGCAGTGCGGGATGCCGATGCCGCCGTCGAGGCCGGTCGGCATCTGCGCCTCACGGGCGGCCACGTCGGCGAGGAAGCCCCCCAGGTCGGTCACCCGGCCCTGGGCCACCATGCGCTCGGCGAGGGCGCGCGCCGCCGCTTCCTTGGTGTCGGCGGACAGGTCGAGATCGACCAGGTCCGCGGTGATCATGTCGCTCATCGCGGGCTCCTATGCACGCGTATCGCCCGGGGAGAGGGGTGGGCGAAAAGGGGACGGGGTGCGGTGGGGGGATGAGGTGGTGCGGGAGGCGGAGCCGGGGAAACCCTGCCTCCCGGGGGCGGTACGGCGGCTGGGCCGGCCGCGCCGCCGGGGACAGCGGCCGGTAACGGGGAGCCTCGCCGCTTCGGGGCAGGCCGGGTGGGCGCGTCCTGGGGTGCGGACGCGGTGCAAGCGCCCTGCCGCCGGGTGCCGGGGCGGGGGCCGCGGAGCGCGAAGGCGTTCATGACACCGGCTCCGTCAGTTCGCGGTCGAGCGGGATCTCGGCCGTGACGGTCACCGCCGACGGATCCAGGTCGGCGGGGGTCGGCATGACGCTGCCGGGGAGCTGGACGGCGGCGGCGCCGTGGGCGACGGCGGAGGCGAGGGCCTCGGGGCCGCTGCCGCCGGCGATCAGGAAACCGGCGAGGGAGGAGTCGCCGGCGCCGACGTTGCTGCGGACGGTGTCCACGCGCGCGGTGGCGAACCATGCGCCGGAGTCCTCCACGAGGAGTTGCCCGTCGGCGCCGAGGCTCGCGAGCACGGCGCGCGCGCCCATGCCGCGCACCTCCTCGGCCGCCTTCAGCGCGTCGCCCACGGTCGCCAGGGGGCGCCCGACGGCTTCCGCGAGTTCCTCGGCGTTCGGCTTCACCACGTCGGGCCGCGCGCGCAGCGCCTCCAGCAGCGCACGCCCCGAGGTGTCCAGCGCGATACGCGCGCCCCCAGCGTGCGCCCGCGTGACGACGTCGGCGTACCACGAGGGCGCGAGCCCCCGGGGCAGGCTGCCGCAGCACGCGATCCAGTCGGCGTCGCGGGACTGCTCGCGCACGGTGTCCAGGAGGAGCTCCTGCTCGGACTCCGAGAGCTCGGGACCCGGCGCGTTGATCTTCGTGAGCACCCCGTCCGACTCCGCGAGCGCGATGTTCGAGCGGGTGGCTCCGGCGATCGGGACCGGCGCGACCTCGATGCCCTGCGCGTCGAGCAGGTCGGCGATGAGCGCCCCCGGCGCACCACCCAGGGGCAGAACGGCGACCGTGCGCCGGCCGCCGGCCGCGACGGCGCGCGAGACGTTCACGCCCTTGCCGCCGGGGTCCATGCGCTCGGTCTCGGCACGGATGACCTCGCCGCGCTTCAGGGCCTGGACCTCGTAGGTGCGGTCGAGGGAGGGGTTGGGGGTGACGGTGAGGATCATGCGCGCACCACTTCCGTGCCGCCGCGCTCGATCGCGGCGGCGTCTTCCGGGCTCAGCCCGTCGTCGGTGATCAACAGGTCCACGTCGCTCAGGTCACCGAAGCGGGCGAAGTGCTCCTGGCCGTGCTTGGCGGAGTCGGCCAGCAGCACCACGCGCCGGGCGGCGGCGACCGCGGCCCGCTTGACCGCGGCCTCGGCGAGGTCCGGGGTGGTCAGGCCGTGCTCGGCGGAGAAGCCGTTCGCCGCCACGAACAGCACGTCGGCGCGGATCTCGCCGTACGCGCGGAGCGCCCAGGCGTCCACGGCGGCGCGCGTACGGTGCCGTACGCGCCCCCCGACCAGGTGGAGCTGGATGCCCGGATGGTCGGCGAGGCGGGCGGCTATGGGCAGGCTGTGCGTGACGACGGTCAGGGTGGCCTCGAGCGGGATCGCGGCGGCGACCCGGGCGACCGTCGTACCGGCGTCGAGGATCATCGTGCCCTCGGTCGGCAGTTCGCCGAGGGCGGCCTTGGCGATGCGGTCCTTCTCGTCGGCCGCGGTGGACTCGCGCTCGGTGAGGTCCGGTTCGAAGTCGAGGCGGCCGACCGGGATGGCACCGCCGTGCACCCGGCGGACGAGGCCGGCGCGGTCGAGGGCCTTCAGATCGCGGCGGATCGTTTCCGCCGTGACCTGGAACTCCTCGGCGAGCGACAGCACGTCCACCCGGCCGCCGTCACGTGCGAGCCGGAGGATCTCCTGCTGCCGTTCCGGTGCGTACATCTCGTTGGCCTCCGTCTGACTGTCCGTTCACTTCCGAGTGGTGCCCGAACGTGTGGTTTCAAGCTGAGGCTACGCCCGGATTTCTGCAAAGTAAACAGGTTCGGACTTCAACCGGGCGTGATCGGACTTCCGAAGTGCCCGAAGACAGCAGAGGGGCCCGGCACCCTTGTCGGTGCCGGGCCCCTTCGTGCCTGGTCAGGGCACCAGTTCCGGTTCCCGCTCCAGTGCGGGCAGCTCCGCTTCGGCGCCCTCCTCGTGGTGCGCCGGCCGCTTCGGCAGGGCGGACATCAGCAGGAAGATCGCGCCCATGATCCCGGCGACCCACCACAGGGCGTGCTGGAAGGCGTGCACGAAGGCCGGGCCGACCTGGGCCGGGGCCAGCCGGTCGCCGATCTCACCGAAGAACACCACCGACACGAGCCCCAGGCCGAGCGCGTTGCCCATCTGCTGCACCGTGTTGATCAGCCCGGACGCGGACCCGGCGTGCTCGCGCGGCACCTCCGACAGCACCGCGTCCGTCAGCGGGGCGACGATCAGCCCCATCCCGACGCCCATCACGACCAGCGGCAGGGCCATCTGCCAGGAGGCGATGGCGAGGCCGTACCGGTGCGCCTCCCAGAGGTAGAGCAGCACGCCCGCGGCCATGACCAGCGCGCCCGCCTGGAGCACCTTCCGCCCGAACCTCGGAACGAGCTTCTGCACCGACATCCCGGCCGCCGTCGACACCGCGAGGGAGAACGGCACACCGGTCAGCCCGGCCCGCAGCGGGCTCCAGCCCAGGCCGATCTGCATGTACAGCGTCCAGACCAGGAAGAAGATGCCGAGCGCGACCCCGAAAACGGTCTGCACGGCGATGCCCGCGGCGAAGCTCTTCACCCGGAAGAGGGACAGTTCGACGAGCGGGGAACCGTCCCTGGCCGCCTTCCGTTTTTCGTACGACACCAGCGCCGCGAAGACGGCGAGCGCGCCGGCCATGCAGAGGTACCCCCACAGCGGCCAGCCCAGTTCACGGCCGCGGGTGAGCGGATAGAGCAGCATCAGCAGGCCCAGCGAGACCAGGGCGACACCGACGAGGTCCAGCTTCAGCGCCTTGGGGGCCTTCGATTCGGTGATGAATCGACGTCCGAGCAGCCAGGCCAGGATGCCGACGGGGAGGTTGATGAGGAAGATGGGCCGCCATTCGAGCCCGAAGAGGTTCCACTCCGTCAGGAGAGCGCCGAGCAGCGGTCCGGAGACCGCGCCCAGGCCGACGACCGCGCCGAACAGGCCGAACACCTTGCCGCGTTCATGGGCCGGGAAGGTGGCGTGCACGATCGACAGCACCTGCGGCACCATCATCGCCGCCATACCGCCCTGCAGGATGCGGGAGGCGACCAGCATCTCCGGGTTCGCGGCGAAGCCGCACAGGGCGGAGGCGAGGGTGAAGCCGCCGATACCGATCAGGAACAGCCGTTTGCGGCCATGGATGTCGCCGAGACGTCCGCCGGTGATGAGAGCTGCGGCGAAGGCCAGGGCGTAGCCGGCGGTTATCCACTGGATCTGGCTGACCGACGCGTGGGCGCTCCGCTTTATGGACGGGATGGCGATGTTGACGATCGTCACGTCGACCAGGTCCATGAAGGCCGCGGCCATGACGATGGTCAGGGCCAGCCAGCGGGTTCGGTCGGAGGTGGGTTCGTGCAGCGCCGTGGGGCTGGGTGCGGTCTCCTGGGTGCCGGTCGTCCGAGGCTTGTCGCGCCCCGCGGCGGGGCCGCTGATCGACGCGGTTCCGCGCCCCTGGAGTGTCTTGTCGTCGCCGTGGGTCATGCGCTCAAGGTAGGAGGCCATTAGGTCAGATCATGTCCTACTTGTGCGGCATCCTCGTACTCATGACGACAGACACCCCGGCCCGGCTGTTGCAGCTCCTCTCCCTGCTCCAGACCCCCCGTGAGTGGCCCGGCGGTGAGCTGGCCGAGCGGCTCGGGGTGTCCCGGCGTACCGTGCGGCGGGACATCGACCGGTTGCGGGAGCTGGGATATCCCGTGCAGGCCAGCAAAGGGGCCGACGGCGGATACCGGCTGGTCGCCGGCAAGGCGCTGCCGCCGCTGGTGCTGGACGACGAGGAGGCGGTGGCGATCGCGGTGGGGCTGCGGGCCGGTGCCGGGCATGCGGTGGAGGGCGTGGACGAGGCGTCCGTGCGGGCCCTGGCCAAGCTGGAGCAGGTACTGCCGGCCCGGCTGCGCCACCGGGTGTCCACGCTCCAGGCCGCGACGACACCGCTGACCAGCGGGGACGGGCCGACCATCGCGCCGGAGACGCTGACCGTGATGGCCTCCACGGTGGCGGGGCACGAGCGGCTGAGGTTCGCCTACCGCGCCAAGGACGGCAGCGCGTCACGGCGGCTGACCGAACCGCACCGGCTGGTGTCGACCGGACGCCGCTGGTACCTCGTCGCCTACGACCTCGACCGCGCCGACTGGCGGACCTTCCGGGTGGACCGGGTCAGCGAGCCGTTCGCGACCGGAGTCCGCTTCGCGCCACGGGAGTTGCCGACCGGAAGCGCGGCGGAGTACCTGCGGCAGTCCATCCACCGGCGGCAGGAGACGTACGAGTTCGAGGTGCGGTTCGCCGCGCCGGCGGAACAGGTCTCCGCGCGCCTGTCGTCGTGGCTCGGGGTGCCGGAGGACGACGGCGAGGGCGGTTGTGTGCTGCGGGGTACCTCCGGTGATCCGCTGGAGTGGCTGGCGGTGCGGCTGGCGATGACGGGGTACGAGTTCACGGTAGGAGGGCCGAGCGAACTGGCACAAAACATACGCGAGTTGGGCGGTCGGCTGAGCCGGGCCGGGGGTGGATGAACTCGAGGAGGTCGCCGAGGCAGGGCCGTTCGGGGACGACAGGCCCTAGTCTCCGTCGTTGCCCCAGCAGAAGTCCCGCAGGGACGCGAGGTTGCGCAGCGCCAGGCTCGCGGGGCCTTCCGGACCGATGGGCGGGGAGGAGGTGGCGGCCCAGGACTCCACGGCCACGCGGACGGCGGCGCCGGCGACGGCCGCGGCGAAACGGAGGTCGGGGGTGACCGGTGCGGGGGGTATGGGTTCCGGGGCAACGTTGTCGCGCCCACCACGGCGCCCGTCGTGCTCACCGTGCCCGTAAGCGCCAGTTGAGGCGATCCGGTTCGCGAGGATCTCGGCCAGGGTCTGCTCGGACGCCTGGCAGACCTCTGCCCAGACCTTGCGCAGGGCGGGGCTGGCGTCGGCCAGGCGGATCAGGGTGCGGACCCATTCCCAGGACGCCGCCGAGACACCGGCGCCGGGGGTGAGGGTGTGCCGTACGGCGTGCTCCAGGGCCTCGGGAACACCGAGGTGGGCCGGGGCCGAGCGGACCGCTTCCGTCCAGCGCTGGGCGCCCGCCCCGTAGAGGGGGGCGACCGCTTCCTCCTTGGTGGCGAAGTAGCGGTAGAAGGTGCGCGGCGCGATGCCGGCGGCCTGTGCGATGTCCTCGGCGCGGGTCGCCCGCAGGCCCTGGCGGACGAACAGGGCGGCCGCCGCCCGGGCGATCTCCGTGCGGGTCTCGGCCTTCCGGCGTTCGGTCAGTGAGACCGGCGCGGAGGCGGAAGGCGGCTGGCGGGCGGTGCCGGGAGTGGTACTGGGGTTGGTGCCGGGGGTGGTGCTCACCTCGGCAGGCTATGCCCATGTGGCAGAATCTGCCATCCGACGGTCCACCCCGGGGTTCAGGTACGGGGTGGGCCGTCGTTCCAGGATGTCCGAGCGCGCCCACCGGCCCACCACCCGTGCAGACTTGAGTCTCCCGCAGGGGGAGACCGGAAGGTGGGCTCATGCACGGCGGCACCTCTCACTCGCACGGCGACACCTCGTACTCCGGCACCTCGCACTCCGGCACCTCGTACTCGATCGGTGAACTGGCCCGGCGTACCGCGCTGTCGGTCAAGACGATCCGCTTCTATTCGGATCAGGGTCTCGTGGTGCCGGCGAGCCGTACCCCGGCCGGTTACCGCCGCTACGGACCCGAGGCGGTCGCCCGGCTGGCGCTCGTACGGACGCTGCGCGAACTCGGCCTCGGCCTGGATGTGATCCGGCGGATCGTGGACCGGCCGCTCTCCCTCGGCCGGGTCGCGGCGGAGCAGGCTGCCGCACTGGACGTGCAGATCAGTGTGCTGCGCCTGCGCCGGGCGGTGCTGTCCGCCGTGGCGGCCAGGCGTGACCCGACCTTCGAGGAGATGGAGCTCATGCACCGGTTGGCGACCCTGTCCGAAGCGGAACGGCGACGCCTGATCGACGGTTTCCTGGACGCCGTCTTCGAGGCACCGCCCCGGCCCTCCCCGGCCGAAGCACCCGAGCCCTCCCCGGCCGGGGCACCCCGCCCCTCCCACACCGACGCGTCCCACCCGGCCGAGGCCGGGCTTCGGCGTTCTCTCACCCCCGAGTTGCCCGACAACCCCGCCGAGGAGCAGGTGACGGCGTGGGGGGAGCTGGCCGAGCTGTCGCTGGACGACGGGTTCCGTGCGGCCGTACGACGCCTGGTCCAGGAGCAGGCCGGAAACCGGCGCGGGGCCGAGGGTGGCGTCGGCATGCCACCCGTGCCGGATGTCGTCGCTGTCGCCCGGGATGTCGTGGACCCCGCCCTGGCCTCCGGCACCAGGCCCGAGGCACCGGAAGCGGACCCCGTCGTCGCGGCCCTCGTCACCCGGTGCGCCCGCGCCTGCGGGCACGCCGGCCTCGCCGAGCCGCACGCTTGGCTGGTCCAACGCCTAGAAGCCGCGCGCGAACCTCGCAGGGACACCTACCTCCGCCTGCTGGCCCTCGTCAACGGCTGGCCGGCCCCCGAGCCGGTGACCCCGGTGATCGACTGGGCGGCCGCAGCGCTGCGCGCGCGGTGGGTGGCCTGATGACAACGTTCGGACAGGGATGGCCGGTTGATGTGCCCGGTCCGGGGGACCCGCAACTCACTTGCGGTCAGGCACATACGGACGCGGGCGCACCCGGACACAGATGAAGCCGGGCTCCGGCGCCCGGGGGGGATGGGTGCCGAAGCCCGGCTGGGAAGGTCCCGGCGCCGGGGGGGATGTGCGTCGGGACCTGGCTGTGTGGCTCGGGTCGTACGGGTGGGCGCGTGGGGTCGGCCCGTCTGCGCGGTGCGTGGGGAGTGCGGTTACGAGGCCTGGCTGCTGTGGGGCCCGGAAGGGTTGTTCCCGCGGGCCCGGGAGTTGAAGCGATGGGACCGCGCCATGTTTGCGCCGCCTTCCGCCACCGGCGTGCGCTCCCTCAGGCACCGTACGCCCACAGGCACCACAGGTTGCCGACCGCCGCGCCCCGCCTCACCCCACTGGCACCCCCTCACAGCGCCGGCACGGCACGGGCAGGAGCCCGCACCGACACCGGCGCGCCGCAACGTCCTTACGCCGCCGCGTCGAAGCCCGTCTGGCGGGCGAGCTTCTTCAGTTCGAGCAGAGCGTGCTTCTCGATCTGGCGGATGCGTTCGCGGGTCAGGCCGTGCTCCTTGCCGACCTCGGTCAGGGTGCGCTCGCGGCCGTCCTCGATGCCGTACCGCATCTTGATGATGGAGGCCGTGCGCTGGTCCAGGCGGCCGATCAGGTCGTCCAGTTCCTCGCTGCGGAGCAGGGTGAGCACCGACTGCTCGGGCGAGATCGCGGACGTGTCCTCCAGCAGGTCGCCGAACTGGGTCTCGCCCTCGTCGTCCACCGACATGTTCAGCGAGACCGGGTCGCGGGCCCAGTCGAGGACGTCGATGACGCGCTCCGGGCTGGCGCCCAGCTCCGCGGCGATCTCCGCGGGCTCCGGGTCACGGCCGTGCTCACGGTTGAACTCCCGCTGCACACGGCGGATACGGCCCAGCTCCTCCACCAGGTGGACGGGGAGCCGGATGGTGCGGGACTGGTCGGCGATGGACCGGGTGATGGCCTGACGGATCCACCAGGTGGCGTACGTCGAGAACTTGAAGCCCTTGCGGTAGTCGAACTTCTCCACCGCGCGCACCAGGCCGGCGTTGCCCTCCTGGATCAGGTCGAGCAGGGGCAGACCGCTGCGCGGGTAGCGCCGGGCCACCGCCACGACCAGGCGGAGGTTGGAGCGGATGAAGACGTCCTTCGCCCGCTCACCGGCGGCCACCAGGGCCTCCAGCTCCTCGCGGGAGGCGTCCGCGGCCGACTCCTCCTCCCCGTCGAGGATCTGCTGCGCGAAGACACCCGCCTCGATGGTCTGGGACAGCTCGACCTCCTTGGCGGCGTCGAGCAGCGGCGTGCGCGCGATCTCATCGAGGTACATGCCGACCAGGTCGCGGTCCGCGATCTCGCCGCCATGGGCGCGAACACTGCTTGCCGAGTCGACCGTCTCGCCTGTGGCGGACTGACGACGGGCGACGGCACGGGTTGCCATGCGTGCTCCCTTGCGATGGTGGGCTGGCGGGTGGTCCTGCTGAACGCTCGGCATCGGGGGAGGGTCTGTGGCGACTCTCTCCGAGTGCCCTGCATCCGTGGGAAACAACGACTGGAATCCGGACAGAATTCCCAACCCGTCCCCCAATTTTTCTGATCATGCAGTACCCTGTCCGCCACGCGGGGAGGCCGGATGCCGACGGAACGTACAGAGGTGCAGGTCAGGCCGGGAGCCGAGGGAGATCTCGACGCCCTCACGGCGATCTACAACCACTACGTACGCGAGACGGCCATCACTTTCGATACCGCGATCTTCACTCCGGAAGAGCGCCGCCCTTGGCTGCTCTCCCACCCGGAAGACGGCCCGCACCGCCTGATGGTTGCCACGGACGCGGAGTCACAGGAGATTCTGGGGTACGCCACATCCAGCCCTTACCGCCCGAAGCCCGCGTACGTCACGTCCGTGGAGGTCTCGGTCTACGTCGCCCCGGACGCCGGGCGTCGCGGGATCGGGTCACTCCTGTACGACGCCCTCTTCAAGGCCCTGGGCGCCGAGGACGTGCACCGCGCCTACGCCGGGATCGCCCAGCCCAACGAGGCCTCCGAGCGGCTGCACGCCCGCTTCGGCTTCCGGCATGTCGGCACGTACCGCGAGGTCGGCCGCAAGTTCGGCCGCTACTGGGACGTGGCCTGGTACGAGAAGGAGCTGTGATCCACAGCGCCCTCACTCATCCTCATCCGAACTGCACGGACCGCTTCGCCATTCCCATCCAGAACCCGTCGATCACCGACTTCTGCGCGTCCAGCTCACCCCCGGCCTCCGCCGCACCCATGGTGACGAAGAGCGGGGCGAAGTGTTCGGTGCGCGGGTGGGCGTAGCGGCCGGCCGGGGCCTTGTCCAGGAAGTCCAGCAGGGCGTCCCAGTCCCGGGCCTCCAGGGCGCGGCGGCCCCAGTCGTCGAACTCGGAGGACCAGCTGGGCACGCCGTGCCCCGCGTACCGCAGGGCGGCGAGGTTGTGGGTGAAGAAGCCGGAGCCGACGATCAGCACGCCCTCGTCGCGCAGCGGCGCGAGCCTGCGGCCGATGTCCATCAGGCGCACCGGGTCCAGCGTGGGCATGGATATCTGCAGGACGGGGATGTCGGCAGCGGGGAACATCTCCACGAGGGGGACGTAGGCCCCGTGGTCGAGGCCGCGGTCGGGGATGTCCTGGACGGGGGTGCCGGGGGCGCGCAGCAGCTTGCGGACGGACTCGGCGAGCCCAGGCGCGCCGGGGGCGGCGTACTGCACCCGGTAGTAGTGCTCGGGGAAGCCCCAGAAGTCGTAGACGAGCGGGACGGTCTCCACCGCGCCCAGCGCGAGCGGGGCCTCCTCCCAGTGGGCGGAGACCATCAGGATCGCCTTCGGCCGGGGCAGGTCCGCGGACCAGGCGGCGAGCTGGCCGGGCCAGACGGGGTCGTCGGCGAGCGGCGGGGCGCCGTGGCTGAGGTACAGGGCGGGCATGCGCTCCGGGCTGCTGGTGGACATGGCGGCGACTCCCGTGGACCGAGGTTTGCTTTAACTCTCAAGTTCTGCCCTCAACCGTACGCCCGACTTGTTCAACTTTCAAGGAGCTGCCTCGTACAGTGGGACACATGAACTCGGCATCCGACTCCGCCGCACGGCCCCGCTGGCTCACCGACGAGGAACAGCGCACCTGGCGTGCCTATCTGCACGCCACCACCCTGCTGGAGGACCACCTCGACCGGCAGTTGCAGCGCGACGCGGGCATGCCGCACATCTACTACGGCCTGCTCGTCGGCCTCGCCGAGGCCCCGCGCCGAAGGCTGCGGATGACCGAGCTGGCGATGCAGGCGAAGATCACCCGCTCCCGGCTGTCGCACGCGATCGCGCGGCTGGAGAAGAACGGCTGGGTGCGCCGCGAGAACTGCGCCTCCGACAAGCGGGGCCAGTTCGCGGTGCTCACCGACGAGGGCGCCGAGGTGCTGGCGCGCGCCGCGCCCGGCCATGTGGCGGCCGTACGGCAGGCCCTGTTCGAGCGGCTCAGCCCCGAACAGCAGAAGGCCCTCGGCGCGATCATGGAGATCGTCGCCGAGGGCCTCCAGCCCGAGGAAGCGGGTGCGGACCTGCCCTGGCTCCGCTAGATCAGCGCACGGCCACGCTGGATCAGTGCACGGCCACGTGCCGTACGGCCGGTCAGTGGGCCACCACCGGCACCGGCACCTCGTCCTCGACGCCCTCGCCGGAGATCACCTCGGTGGTGCCCGGGCGGCCGGCGTTGACGAAGGTGAAGGCGATCAGGGCGGCGAGGCCCAGGATGCCGACGGCGAACCAGATCGCCGCGGTGTAGCCGTGCACCAGGCCCTGCAGCTGGACCAGTTGCTGCTGCGGCTTGGCGGTCGCACCGGCGATGTGGTCCTTGACGTACGACGTCGTCGCGGAGGCGGCGATCGTGTTCAGCAGGGCGGTGCCGATCGCGCCGCCCACCTGCTGCGAGGTGTTGACCATCGCGGAGGCGACACCGGCGTCCCGGGGCTCGACGCCCATGGTGGCCAGGGACATGGCCGGCATGAACGCCGTACCCATGCCGAGACCCAGGAGCAGCATCGCGGGCAGCAGCAGGGCGGGGTAGGAGGAGCCGATCTCCAGCTGGGTCAGCAGCAGCATGCCCACGCCGGCGACCAGGAAGCCGGGGCCCATCAGGCGCCGCGCCGGGATCCGCGTCATCAGCCGGGCGCCGATCTGGGTGGAACCGGTGATCATGCCCGCGATCATCGGCAGGAACGCGAAGCCGGTCTTGACCGGCGAGTAGCCCTTCACGACCTGGAGGTAGTAGGTCAGGAAGAGGAACAGGCCGAACATGCCGATGATCGCGAGGCCGAGGGAGAGGTAGATGCCGCCGCGGTTGCGGTCGGTCACCACCCGCAGCGGCAGCAGCGGGGCCTTGACCCGGGACTCGACCGCCACGAAGGCGAGCAGCAGCACCGCGGACGCGATGAACATGGACACGGTGATCGCGTCGCCCCAGCCGTCGGACTCGGCACGCGTGAAGCCGTACACCAGCGCGACCAGGCCGAGCGTGGACAGCAGGACGCCCGGGATGTCCAGCGGGTTGCGGTTACGGCCGCCCTCGGGCTCACGGATGACGAAGTAGGCGCCGGCCGCGGCGACGATGGCGAACGGGATGTTCAC
The DNA here is from genome assembly GCF_020819595.1 of Streptomyces barringtoniae. Classification (GTDB taxonomy): domain Bacteria; phylum Actinomycetota; class Actinomycetes; order Streptomycetales; family Streptomycetaceae; genus Streptomyces; species Streptomyces barringtoniae. The sequence continues at coordinate 179,045 of NZ_JAJHNP010000016.1, read as the reverse complement.
GAAGAAGGTCCAGCGCCAGTTCAGGTACTCGGTGAGGAAACCGCCGAGGATCAGGCCGACGGCACCGCCGCCGCCCGCGATGGCGCCGTAGATGCCGAACGCCTTGGCGCGTTCCCTGGCGTCGGTGAACATCACGGCGAGCAGCGACAGCGCGGCCGGGGCGAGCAGGGCGCCGAAGACACCCTGGAGGGCGCGGGCACCGAACATCATCGCCCCGGAGGTGGCGGCACCACCGAGCGCGGAGGCGGCGGCGAAACCGGCCAGACCGGTGACGAAGGCGCGCTTGCGGCCCCACAGGTCGGCGATCCGGCCGCCGAAGAGCAGCAGACCGCCGAAGGCGAGTGCGTAGGCCGTGACGACCCACTGCCGGTTGCCGTCGGATATGCCGAGGTCGCTCTGGGCGGAGGGGAGGGCGATGTTCACGATGGTGGCGTCGAGGACGACCATCAGCTGGGCGAGCGCGATGAACACGAGCGCCTTCCAGCGGTTGGCGTCGCCGGCGCGTGCGGCGGCGCCGGTCGGCGCGGTGGCGCCGGGAGCCTTGCGGGCTGTTTCGGACATGGAGGTACCCACTTCGGGACTTCGTGACGGAAAGTGACGGGAAGTGACAGGAAAAGTGATGGAAGAGTGCAATAAATCGGCCGTGCCGTACGCAGCCGCAGGGATGGACCGGGATCGGCAGCCGAACTAATCGGTCAAGGACTCGCGCAAGTGATCGGTCTGATCGGTCAGGGACTCGCGCAGGTCATCGGTCTGATGGGCCAGGGACTCGCGCAGGTGATCGGTCAGCACTCGCGCAGCTCCTTGATGGTCACGGCCGTGCCCGGCAGGGGGGAGCGGGCGGGCGCCCGCAGGCCGTCGAGGAACAACTGAAGGTGGCGGTGGACAAAACGGTCGCCGCGCAGGCAGTCCGTGCCGGCCGGGGGCCGGCTCAGCTGGGCCACGACGATCAACAGGTCGCCGACGCCGACGTCGGGCCGCAGCTGCCCGGCCGCCTTGGCCCGGCCCATGACCTCCTCGACGAGCTGCTCGACCCGCTCACGGGAGGCCTCCAGGTCGGGGTGGTACTGGTCGAAGGTGCTGGAGATCATCGGGCACAGCGCACTGATCCGCTCGTCGGCGGCGACGTGCACGAAGTGCTCCAGCGCGGCGAAGGCGTCCCCGGTCTCGGCGAGGGCCACCTCGGCCGCCTCGGCCGTCCGGTCCATGACGGAGCAGACGACCTCGCGGACGAGGGCCTCGCGGTCGGGGAAGTTGCGGTACACCGTGGCGTTGCCGACACCGGCCCGGCGGGCGATCTCGTCGAGCGGCACGTCCGGGCCGTGCTCGACGAACATCTCCCGGGCGGCGGTGACGATCCGCTCCCGGTTGCGCACGGCGTCGGCGCGGGGCCGGGGCACCTTGCGCAGTACGGGGGTGGTCGCGGTCGGCACGGTGGACTCCTCTGATGCGATGTGGACGCGGTTCCGGACGCGCGGTCCGGACGGGGTTCGGAAGCGAGGCCCGGGATCGAGGCTCGGAATCGATGGGGGCGATCCGGGGAAGCAGTCCCCGTTTCGCTCGGACACAGGACTAAACGGGGAGAGGTTCCCCGGTTATTTCCCGCCCACGAAAAGAACCTCTGTGACCTGAGACACACTCATCTCGGGCCGGGATTCACCCTCGTGCGGACCGGCATTCCCACGATCGGTCTCCTCCAGCGCGCGCCCCGCACCCCACCGACACAGGGTGGGCGCAAGGGTGCAGCCGGAAACTGGCGGCTGCCGTGGAGCGAAGGGTCCATGCATGCAGCCGCAGCCGCCCCGCCGCATACCCCTTCCCCAAGAAAGCCCCGCCGGCGGAGCACCTCCCCGGGAACGCCCCGCCACCCGAGCACTTCCGCACGGGCGCCCGTCCACCGGAGCAGTGCGGGGGCGCTCCGCCCGCGCAGGCCGGTCGCCGTCGCGCATACGCCGTCGCATACGCCCGCGCCGGGCGGCCGCTCTCGCCTCGGTGACCGCACTGACCCTGGCGGTCGGCACCTCGGCCGGGACCGGCCACCTGACGGCGCCCACCACCGCCGGGCCCATCGGAACGGCCCGCTCCGCCCTCGCGCCCTGTGCGGTCCAGGGAAGCGTCGAGGTCCAGATGACCGAGGGCATACCCACCCCGCACGGCTACGCCCACTCCACGGGCACGCTCCACGCCCTGACCCTGATGGTCGACTTCTCCGACGCCCCCGGGCAGGGCAGCGCCATGGACCGCTTCCACGAGTTCTTCCCGCAGACCCAGAACTGGTTCCGCACCGCGTCGTACGGCCGCCTCGACTACCGGCCGGAGACTCCGATCACCACCTGGCTGCGGATGCCCAAGCCCTTCAAGGGGTACGGCATAGAGCGCGGCGCTCCCTTCGACCCCGGATACCGGCAGCTGGTGCGGGACATCGTGGCCGCCGCCGATCCGGTCGTGGACTTCCGCTCGTACGACATCCTCAACGTCCTGGTCACCCCCAACGCCGGCCCCACCGCCCTGGACACGGTCCTGTCCGTGACCTTCGCCGGCAACGGCGACGCCCCGGTCGCCGACGGCATCCCCATCTCCAACGCGTCCTTCATCTACTCCCGGCAGGACGACGGCTCCGGCTCCCTCTCCCACACCGGCTACCGGGTCCTCCCGCACGAGAACGGCCACACCTTCGGCCTGCCCGACCTGTACACACAGGACGGCGGGGGCGCGGTCGGGCACTGGGACATCATGAGCGAGGACTGGGGGGCCAACAACGATCTGCTCGGCTGGCACAAGTGGAAGCTGGGCTGGCTGGACGGCTCCCAGGTGGGCTGCGCGGCGACGCGGGGCAGCTTCGAGTACGACCTGACACCGCTGTACAAGCGGGGCGGCGGGAAGCTGGTCCTCGTCCCCGTCGACGCGCGGAGTTCGTACGCGCTGGAGGTCCGCGAGCAGGGCGGCAACGACGAGGTGGTCTGCCGGCCCGGGGTGCTGATCTACAAGGTGGACGGCGCGATCGACACCGGACGCGGACCGGTCACGGTCTACGACAGCCACCGCGGCAGCGGCGGCTGCACCCGCAGCCCCAACGTCCACGCAGAACTCTCCGACGCCCCCTTCTCCTCCGGCGAGACCTTCAAGGACCCCGGCCACGGCATCACCGTCCAGGTGGTCAGCAGGGACGTGAACGGGAACTACCGGGTGCGGGTGACACGCAAGTAGAGGCGCCGGGCACTCCTGGGGCTCGCGTCGGGCTCGCATCGGGCTCTCTTCGGGGGACGGGCGCCGGGTGGCGGTCTACCGTAGGCGTGCCCGTATGCCGTACCGGAGAGCCGATGCCCGCGCCGATGCCCGCGAAGACCGCACTGGATGCCGACGCCGCCCGTGTCGAAGCGGGGCCGCCGGACGAGGCGGTCGGTCCGTTGGTGCGCGGGGTCGGGGTGCTGCGGCGGCTGACCGAGGCGGGCGGCACGCTCAGCCCGAGCGCGCTGGAACGGGCCACGGGGCTCGCCCGCTCCACGGTCGACCGCATCACCGCGACCCTCTCCCGCATGGACTACGTCCGCCCGGACGGCCGGGACGTCGTACTGGCTCCCCGCGTGATGGAACTGGGCAACGCCTACCTGGCCGCCCTGCGGCTGCCCGCGCTGCTCGGCGCCCACGCCGACGCCCTGGCCGACGAGCTGGACGAGTCGGTGTCGCTCGCGGTCGCCGACCTCGACGGCATCCGTTTCATCCACCAGGCCACCCGCCACCGCGCGATGTCCGTCAGCTTCCGCATCGGCGACCTGCTCCCGGCCGAACGCACCGCGCCGGGATCGCTGTTCGCGACCGAGTGGACCGAGCCGGACTGGACACGCTGGCGCGCCCGCCGCGCCGCGGACCCGACGGACGCGGCGTTCCCCGCCGTACCACCCCTCCACCCGCCCACCGACGACTCAGCCTTCGCGGAACGAGTGGAGCGGGCGCGCCGGGACGGCTGGGCGGTGGACGACCAGCTGATCGAACCGGGCCTGGTCGCGGTCTCCGTACCCGTACGGCACCCCGGCACCAGCCGCGCGGCCTGCGTGGCGAGCGTGGTCAGCCACACCAGCCGCCACTCGGCGACCGACCTGCGCACCACTCTCCTCCCCCGCCTTCGTACGGCGGTGACGGCGATGGAGTCCGCCCTGCGCACGGCACCGCCGCCCGAGCCGGGGCCACCCCCCGCAGGCCTCGCGACCTGGACGACGGCCTCCAAACACCAGCTGGGCCGGGACTTCGTGGAGTCCCTGGCGCGCGGCCTGACCGTGCCGGCCGCCTTCGGCGAGGGCCGCTCGGCGCTGTCCCTGAGCGAGGTGGCACGCGCGACCGGCCTGGCCCGGGCCACGGTCCGCCGCGCACTGCTCACCCACGAACACCTGGGCCTGGTGCGCGCGCACCCCGACCGCACCTACGCCCTCACCCCCCGCATCCTCGACCTCGGCTTCCCGCCCCTGTCCCGCACCACACTCCCCCGCCTGGCCGAGCCCCACCTCCGCTTGCTGGCGGACCGGTTGCACGAGCCGACGGCGCTGGCGGTGCTCACGCCCGACGGCACGGAGATCCAGTACACGGCCGGAGCGAGCGCGAGCCGCGTCCTCACGGTCCACATCACCGTCGGCGCCCGCCTGCCCGCCGCCGCGACCTCCCTCGGCCGAGTCCTCCTGGCGGACACCACGACCCCCCTCCCCCCGGCCCTCGCCGAGGTCCGCGCCCGGGGATACGCCCTGGTCGACGAGGAACTGGAGTCGGGCCTGCGATCCATCGCCGTACCGGTACGGGACCGATCCGGCCGCACGGTCGCCGCCCTGAACGTCGCCACCCACGCAGCCCGCCGCACCCTCGAGGACTGCGTCCACCAGGTCCTCCCCACCCTGCGCACCACCGCCGACCACATCGAGTCGGACCTCCGCACGGCCTCCCGCTTCACCCACATCCCCGCATCCTGACCTCCACCTCCCCAGCCCGCCGTACAGCACCGCCCCACCCGCTACACTGTCGGCGGTGACTCCATCACCACCGATCGCAATGCCTTCGTAGCTCAGGGGATAGAGCACCGCTCTCCTAAAGCGGGTGTCGCAGGTTCGAATCCTGCCGGGGGCACAGAGAGAAGGGCCAGCTCAGGAGGGGTTTCCTCCCAGGCTGGCCCTTCGGCGTTTCAGGGGTCGTGCCACAGGCGTGCCACTACGGGCCCGCAGGGTCCTTCTCGAAGGGTTCGGAGGCCACTCCCCCGCCGCCCCGGATCATCGCACCGAGCCGGTCGGCGATGGCGCGGTCCCGGTCGCTGGTCATGTGCTGATAGATCAGTGCGGCGCGCGAGCTGCTGTGGCCCATCCGGGTCATCAGCTCGCGCGTGCTGGCGCCAGCCGTGGAGGCAAGCGTATTGCCGGTGTGCCGAAGGTCGTGGAAGTGCAGTTCGGCCGTGACGCCAGCCGTCTTCCGCGCCCTGACCCAGTCGTCCCGGAAGTTGCTCCGCCGCAGTTGTCCGCCCTGCGGCCCGACGAAGATGTGCCCCTCGCTGCCAGGCGCGGCAAAGTGCTCCAAGTGGCGGGTGACCTCATCGAGCAGCTCGGCCGGGAAGGAAACAGTGCGCACCCCGGCCGCGGACTTCGGCGCCTTGTCAAAGAGCCGCCCGTTCTGCAGTTCGGCCTGAGCGCGGCGCACTGTGACGGTCAGTGCCCCCAGGTTGATGTCCCGGCGCCTCAGGGCCGCCAGCTCTCCGAACCGGAGAGTGGTGAAGGCCGCCAGGAGCACGAGCAGCCGGTAGCGCGGAGCGATGGAATCGGCAACGGCGAAGACTTCCGCGACCGTGAGGACCGGCCGCTCTGGCACGTCGTAGTGGTCCGCTCTCTTGATACGGCACGGGTTGCGCCGGATCAGCTCATCGTCCACCGCCGTGTTCATCAAGGCCCGGAGCAGCTGATACGCCTTGACCACCGTCGGCTCCCCGACGCCGGCCGCGAGGAGCTTGCCGCGCCAGCTGCGCACCCGAGCCGTCGACACGTCCGCCACGCTCCCGGCCCCGAACGTGGGCAGGATGTGCAACCGGATCACCGACTCGTTGCGCTCGCGCGTGCGATCGGCCAGCTTCCGGTCTCGCAGCCAAGCAACGGCGTACTCCTCGAAGTTCACTGCCCCGGCGTCCGGGTCCGACCAGTGCCCACGCGCGATGTCGGACTCGATGTGTGTGAGCGCCGCTTGCGCGTCGGTCTTGGTCGGGTACGTCTTCTCGGCCGGGCGCAATTGGCCCGTGTCGGGATCGCGGTACCGAACCTGCCAGCGGCCAGATGGGAGCTGCCGGACCGACCCGAAGCTTCTACGCCTCCCCTGCTTGTTGGCCATCAGGCAACCCTCCGCAGCGAGCCGCGCCGGTGACCGATCGGCTGAACCGTGTGGGCGTCGATGAACGCGCTCAGCGAGCTTTCCGGTATGCGAACGTGCCGACCGACCTTGACGAACGTGATGCGTCGCTCGGCGATCAGGCGACGCGGGAAGCGTTCCGTGGTCCCGAGGAGTTCGGCCACCTGAGCCACGGTGAGGTAGCGGTCAGCCATGGGTGGGTTCTCCTTCCGTTCCGGGGGCGGGTTCGAGGGATGCGGCGAGCCAGGCTTCGGTGTCGGACAGGCCGGCGCCGGCGAAGACCCAGTGGGCGAGGACGTACGTCGTATCGGTCGGGCGTTCGTCGGTTGCTGCCTGGGCGCGGCGCCATTCGGCGCGGGCGTCGCGGAGTGCGCCGAGGGTGGTGGAGTAACGGCGGGACTTGGTGGAGAAGTGGCCGCGGAATCCGAGCATGTGGGCCCAGGCGCGCAGACGGAGGTGTTCCAGGTCCTTGCGGGCGCCGAGGGTCCAAGCGGTTCGGATGAGGCGGCGGGCGTGGTCGCTGATGTCGAACTGGGCGAGTTCGGCGGCGAACTTGAGCGGGCGGTCGAGGGCACCCGTCGCGGTCTCGGCGCCCTTGGTGGCGTACTTGGCGATGTACGCCGCTACGGCCCGCTCGGTCAGCTCCTGGCCGTCGTTGAAGTCGGCGGAGCGAATGGTGCGGATGTCGAGTTGGCGGCCGAAGGCGAAGGTATGAGTGCGGCCCTCGATCACCGGACCGTCGACACGGGCATTGACGGCTGCTGCCTTAATGGCGTCAGTGAGCAAGTCAGCGGTGGCCCAGGCCGGGGGCGGAGTCTCTCCACCGCCGGGGCCATCGATGCGGATCACGGCATGGAAGTGGACCGCACCGCGCTTCTGGTACTCGGCGACCTTGGCGAAGGAGACACGGGCGTGTTCGCGGAACCGGCGCTGTGACAGGCCCGCGCGCTTGGCGACCTCACGGCGCAGGTAGATGGAGAAGCGGCGCCAGAGCTGCCCGGCGTGCGCGTTCCATAGGACGGCGGCTTCGTAGTCGTACGTGTCCGGGTCGAGCGGGGTGCCAAGGGTGTCGTCGTCCTGGTCATGGTGGGTGCCGCAGCGGCACCGGCGGCCATCGGTACGGCGGTTGTGGACCGGGCCGAAGCCGGGGGCGGTGAAGGTGGCGAAGACGCGGGGATGGGCGGCGACGCGTTCCGGGGTGCCCTTTCCGCCGCGCAGTCCGGCGGTGATCAGGTGGAAGGTGTCACGGCGGTAGACCTCGGCGCAGGCAGGGCAGCGGGTGGTACGGCGGTTGTTGCAGCGGACGAGGAGTTGGCCGGCCGGGAGGGCGGTCGAGTCGAGATGCTGGAGGACACGGCCGATCTCACCGGTGGTGGTGTCGACGTCGTACTCGGTGCGGTGGCCGTCCAGCCGGATGGGGTGGGTGCAGCCGCCGAGCCCGGAGAGCTGCCGGAGCATACCCGGCAGGGTCCCGTCGGCGGCGAGGTTGCTGAGTTCCGGGAGCGGGGGCGGGGTGGTGCGGGCGAAGATGGCGGTCTCCTTCTGACTGGCGTTGTCGGGAGGAATGGGCCGCCGGGGCGGCGGATGCTTGGCCGTGTCGCGCCGCCCCGGAGGTCAAGGCGCGTCAGCGCCGGTTGTGCTCGCGGAGGAGCGAGCGCAGGACCACGGCGGCGATGGCCACCGAGATGGCCGTGACAGCGACGGCGGCCAGTAGCGCGGTGAGGACTACGCCACCGACGATCAGGGCCGCGCCCGTCTTCTGATCGATGGAGAGGGACGGGCGGTAGCGCTGGAGCGGCGCCGGGTCCGTCGGGGTGTGGGTGTGGGCGGGCGGAGGGGTGGGGTTGTCCGGGTACTTGGGCAGGAACACGGCCGGACTCTCCTTATCTACTCGTCTAGTCATGTGTGCCGTTTATGACGCCCACGCCGGAGCGCGTGCCGGACTCGATGCCGGGGGCGAGGAAGGTGTGCGAGAGCCAGAAGCCGAACAGGGCGATGAGGACGACGATCCAGGGCCGGACGCCGAGGAACTTGATCGCTCCCCAGACGAAGAAGCCGAGGACGAGCACGAGCGGCAGACTGACGGTCACGGTTGGCCTTGGTCCTTTCAGCGGACGGGGCAGCGGTGGGTACGGGCGGCCAGCTCGGCGGCGGCGCGGCTGTCGTAGTCGGCGGAGAAGCCGCAGCGCGGAGCCGTGCAGGCGGCGGTGTGCTTCTCGCGGCCACGCTGGTCGTAGGAGGTGCCGACCTGGACGGGGCCGATGCGGGTGACGTCGCGGAAGTTGCGGTTGGCGGCCATGGATGTCCTTTCAGAGGTGGGCGGCGATGGCTTCGGCCATGGGAGCCGGGACGCCGAGGCGGGCGCGGAGGGTCGGTGTGTCGATCGCGGTGCCGGTACGGGCGTGGTGCTCGGCGGCGACCTTTCGGGCGTGGTCGACCAGGGCGGACGGGACCGGCACGGGCGGAGGCTCTGGCGGTGCTTCGATGGCGGGTTGGTCGGAGGGTTCGGGCATGGTTTCGGGCTCGTCCTCCTGGTCCTCGGTGCTGGCGTCCTTCTGTGGCGCCGAGTGAGCGAGGAGGGTCCCGCCGAGGAAGGCGATGGCGGGCCAGCCAGCGACGAGGATCCGCAGCCAGGCGGGGACGTTGCCGAGGTCGAGGAGGCCGGCGGTGGCGACGTTGGCGCCGAGGGACGCCGTAAGCGCGATGACGAACCAGCACCAGGCCGCCGCTTTGGTCGTGCCCGAGCGCAGACGGCGCCAGGCGGCGACAAGCAAGAGGTCGACGGAGATGGGATAGGCCCACGCCTTCCACCCGTCCTGTCCAGCCGCCATGGCGACGTCGTGAAGGTGGGCGAAGGACAGCGCGGCGGCGATGAGTGCTTGGACGAGTACCGCGTCGACGCGGACCAGGCGGGCGCGCATGATGCGGCTCCTTCTGGAGTCGGGCGGGAGGGGAAGGGTCAGTCGGATACCGGGTGAGGCAGAACGGCCGGGGTCGCGGCCTCGACCGGGCGTATCGGCACGTCGGGTCGGAAGGGCCTGAGCGCGGGCAGGTTGGGCACCAGGTATGCCGACTCACGACAGGTCTCGGCTGCGTCTCCGAGGGAGAGGTACGGGGTGCGGATGCGGGACCAGCCGCCGGAGGTGTCACCGGCCACGGCGAGGCCGGGCCGTTCGGGGGCGATGGCGCAGGCGGCATAGACCGCTTCAGGGGCGATGTCGCCGAGCGCCATCTTGGCGGAGGCTTCGTCGTTGACGCGATGGCATACGCGGCCGGTGAGCTGGGCCCGCAGCATGGTGGCGCCCTTGCCGAGTTCGGCGCCGAAGCGTTGCCCGCACACCTCCAGGTAGATGCCGGCGGCGCGGCCGAGTTGGGCGAGGCGGATAAGCTGGGTGACCATCTCGTCCCGTCGTTCCTCGTCCTTGCGTGTGGCGACGAGGAACAGTTCCGCCACTTCGTCCACGAACAGCACGATGGGCACCGGGCGTTGCTTCTCGGGCAGGCCCCAGATGTCGGAGGTGATCTCCTCGTCCGGGGTATCCAGGGCGATCCCCTGTCGTGTCTTGATCAGGTCGTATCGGTCCTCCATTTCCTTGACCAGTACGGGCAGCAGTTCGGCCGCCTGTTCCGGGTCGGTGGCCAGCGCCGAGAGCCGAGCGGCGAAGGGCGCCAGCTCCACTCCCCGCTTGCAGTCGATGCCGACCAGGGCGACGGGCTGCCGGGCGAGCCCGGCGATCAGGTGGCGCAGGTACATGGACTTGCCGGACAGGGTGGCGCCGAGGGTGAGTTGGTGCGGGATGGTGCGGTAGTCCCGTACGAACGGAGTGGCATCTTCCCGAAGCGCGACCGGAACCTTGAGGAAGCCGTTCGCGACCTTGCGGGGCATCCGGACCCGCCGTAGTACGTCGTAGCCGACCAGCCGCAGTTCGACCACGCCCGGTTTGACGGTCGTGACGTATACGGCGTGCACACCCCAGGCATGCCGCAGTCGTTCCGCCGAAGCGGCGACGTCGGCGGGTTCCTGCCCCGGTGCGAGCCGGAGCCGGATGCGGAGGCCGGTCGAGGTGGGCCGGATGAGGCCCCGGCGGGGCGGTACGGGCCGGACCTCACGGTTGGTGGTGGCCTTGATGGCGAGGACCCGGAGCCGGGAGGGGGCCACGGTCAGGCCGCAGGCTTCCATGACCGAGCTGTACGAGCCGAGCAGCCGGGCCGTGGATATCGGTAGGCCGACCGTGGACCAGTACACCGCCGGGTGCTTGGCCCGGGTGTAGGCGGCCCCGCCGCCGAGCGCGGCGAGGGGGCCACCCACCTCCAGGAGCGTCGTCAGGTCGGTCATCAGGCAGCGGCCCCGGTGGCGACCGGGAAGGCGGCCGGGGTGACGGCGGCGGCCCGGTAGGCGATGCCGTGTCGCTGCTGGCCGTTGAAGACGGACTCCCACGGTCGGGCGACCAGCCCCGGGAGCGAGACCGGTGCCCCGAGGGTCAGCCCCTCGGAGATGCCGCCCTCCGGCACGGTGACCTTGATCAGCGACGACTCGCCGTCCTCGATGTAGACGACGCCGATCGTCATCAGGGCCTCACCGCTGTTCGCGTCCTTGGCGATCTCGCCCGTCTGCCGGTCGCGGACCTTCGGCTCAGGGGCCTCGGTGAGGAGGATCGTCGCGGCGGAGGTCTCAACGCGGATGGTACGCAAGGGATTTCCCCTATCTACTCGTCTATACAAGAGTCGTTCTACGAACCCGATCTCCCGGGTTCGTGCGGACCACTGTGCCACACAACTTGCCCACTCGTCTATACGAGTAAGCGTGTTGGGGTGTACGAGTTCGGAGAAGCGTGCGCCGGTGTCAGACCCACCCGCCACAATCCACCCATGCTGATAGCGACCAACGGCCGTGGCTACGAGCTGAAGCGCCCCACGAAGCCGGCAGTAGGGACCATGCTCGCCAACCTGCGACGCGGCAACGAGTACTTGATCCTTGACCGGCGGGACGAGGAACGTGAGGGCGACTGGTACATCCAGGTCTGGTTCTGCGACAACAACACCTACCAGCTGGAATACCGCGATGGCGTTCCCTCGGAGCACTACCAGACCCGGACGGTGTCGCAGGAGAAGGTCCTCCAAGCACTCCTCGGCTGGATGGCCGACAAGCCCGACTGGCGGGAGGGCTTCATGTGGAACAACATCGGCCACATCTTCCCACCCGTCCCCGATCGCGAGGACGAGCCGACTGTCTAGAGCTGTGCCGCCGCCCATCTGATCACGTTGCCGGGAGCTGGTACGACAGGACGTACGCGTCCGCCGCCATCACCGTGTCGCAGACCTCGACGGCCCGCCCCTCGGTGTCGAACGCGGTCCGGATCAGGTGGATGACCGGCACGCCGGCCGCCAGGTGCAGCGTCTTGACCTCTGCGGGCGAGGGCATCCGGGCGCGGATCTCTTCCTCGAAGTGGTCGAGACGATGGCCCAGCTCTTCCAGGCGGGCATAGATACCGCCGGGACCGGGGTTGGGTTCGGCGATCGGGGTGCCGCGCGCGATGTCGAGGGGGAGGTAGGAGGTCGCGAACTCGACCGGTCGTCCGTCGAGGAGGTACCGGCGCCGCCGGGCGAGCACGCGCCGGACGGAGCCGAGTCGGGTGGAGATGTCCTGGCTGGCCTTCTCTTCCTTGACCTCAAGGCTGTCGACCTGGGGGTGACTGCCGGCCGCGTTGGCCTCCACGATGAACGCGGACTTTCCCTGCTCCCTGTGTCGCCGGGCGAAGCGGTCGGAGGCGAGTCGCCGCACGGGCGGCCGGGGCCGCACGAAGACGCCCTTGCCGTGCTCGGCGTGCACCAGGCCCTCACCCTGGAGGATGGAGAAGGAGTTCCGGACGGTCATCCGGGACACTCCGTAGTGCTCGACAAGCTCAGCTTCCGAGGGCAGCTTTTCGCCCTCGCGGAATCGCCCACGGTCAATGGCCTCGCGCAGTTGATCAGCGATCTGCCGGAAGACCGCACGATCGCTCGTGGGGTCGAGATCGCCGAGGAGGCCGGAAGGGAGAGGGCTCACGTTGAGTACTCCTTTAGGTATCTAGACGAGTGGGTGAGTGTTGTTGCTACGGTGGAGAGCCTAGCCAGCCGAGAGGGCCGAGGAACGTGAGCACAGAACGCCCGCACTCCGTGAGCGTCGCCGGGGTCGTCGTTGACGACCACGGCCGGGCCCTCCTGATCCAGCGCCGTGACAACGGCAAGTGGGAGCCGCCGGGCGGTGTCCTCGAACGCGAGGAGACCATCCCGGAAGCCCTCCAGCGCGAAGTCCTCGAAGAGACCGGCATCAAGATCGCGCTTCCGGCGGCCCTGACCGGCGTCTACAAGAACATGAAGGGCTTGATCGTCTCCCTGGTCTTCCGTTGCGAGGCCGCCGACGGCACGCCCACCACCGGTGACGAGACCCGTGCGCTGCGCTGGGCCACCCGTGAAGAGGTCACCGAGCTTGCCGACGAGGCGTACGCGATCCGCGTCCTTGACGCACTCGACGCGGCGTCCCCGCCGGCCATCCGCGCCCACGATGGCGTGAAACTCGTCTAGCCCGAACCCGCTGCACATGGCGGCCTACCAGCACGAAGGAACTTGTATGCACGAGTATACGAGTACAGCCCGGGTCTGGGGGCTGAGTTGCCCAGGATTCCCAGAAGAAGTGAGCCGGGCCCGCCGCTGGACCCGGGACATCCTGCGCGGATCGCCCTTAGCGGCGGATGCCGAACTGATCGTGAGCGAGCTGAGCGCGAACGCGATCCTCCACACGGCCAGCGGCCTGGAGTCCGGCAGGTTCCACCTGGCCCTTGCGGTCTCCCCGCAGGTGATCGCGCTGTCCGTCACGGACGACGGAGGCGCGGCTACGGCCCCGAAGGTCGAGGACCAGGCCGAGGACGCCGAGCACGGCCGGGGCCTGGGCATGGTCAGCGCCATCGCTCACAGGGTCGTGGTCCACGACAGCGACGGCGGCCACACGGTCACCGCGGAACTCTTCGCACAGTCGGGCTCAGAGGGTCAGTCATGCTGACGTCAGCCCTTGCTGAGGACCTGCATGCGGGCGGGCGGTACGGCTCTTATCAGTGCTGGGCCGCCGCCTACCCCTTGCACGAAGTCCGTTCCATCACGCTGGGATCGTACGCCGCCACAAGCCCCCGTCTGGCGTTGCGTTGGCTTCAGGAGCGTACGAGTCACATCACGGACCAGCTCGACGCCGCATACGCACAGCCGGGCCGCCACTGGCTCACCGACGAGCCGGAGCATGAGCGAGCCCTCGCCTATCTGGCCACAGGCACGGCCTACCAACTCACCCTGTACGACGAGAACACGCGCTACGTGCTCGTCGCCTACCCCAGAGGAGCGGCATCGTGACGGGACTCGCGCGCGGCTACTGGTGCGAGTGCTGGACTGAGGACCTCAGCGGCGACCAGCCGCCGGCACTCCGTGCATCCTTCGACGCCTACACGGCACCCCAGGCAGACAGATGGGTCGCGGTCACACTCCGCACGATCTCACCGGCGCTGGACACTGACGCCTCCGACCAGGCATGGGCTTGGCTGTACGAGGGCCGCATAGAGACCCGACGTGCCCTCCTGCGCTCCGAGCCCTGCACGGTCACGGTCACTCAGGCCAGCACTCGCATCACGTGGACGATCCGGCCGGTTCTCTTCCTGCCACTCGCCCACCGCCAAAGGGCCGAACTGCCAGCCTGCGCATACGACTTCAAACCCCACGCGGCCGACTGAGTTACAACTTTCTCTACTGGTTCAAGGCGGCTCGCTCCGCTCACCGCGCGCGGCCCGGCCCCCGGCCGGGCCTGCGCTCCTGTCTCCGCCCCGCTCCAGCCCGGCCGGCGCCCGCGCCGCGCGCACAGCAATCAGCCGCTTGCCGTCAGAGAAGGGGTACGTCGTTGCTGGGGCGGTCGGCTCCACGGCTTTAGGCAGCCACTTTGGCGCGAGCCTCGAAGATCATGGCCCCAACGTCGTGCTTTACCGGGCAGGTCCACAGACTGCCCGACGCGCCGGAAGCTTACGGGGCCATGATCACTCGCGCCAAAGCAGCTCCAGCCCAAAGCCGCTCCACCGACCTCAGGTTGCCGCCCTCGCGCTCACTCCGTGCGGATCAGGCGATCGCTCCCAGAGAGTCGAAGCACAACCTTGTCTTCCAGGAATCCGGGCGCATCATTATCGATCACGATAATCTGCAGCTTTCCCCTGTAGCGGCTGGCCACCTCGGCAAGTAGACGGAATGCATTATCCTCCCGCCGCGCATCCCAGCCTTCTCGGCCCGTGTTACTGCTGACTCCGTCCAGGACGAGCAGTCCGGGCATAGGCAAATCTCTATCGATGCACACAGTGTGCACTGCCAGAGAGTAGGCAATATTCACAAGGACTTGCATACCCTGGCTGGAAATCTCATCGAATGACCGGCCGCCAACCAAAGGAAGGAAGTTGCGTTTGTCGATCTCAACACCCAGCCCCGCCCCACCGATCTGCGGCGGCTCAAGCTGAACCAAGTACTCACCGAACCGCTCGGCAAGAGCTGCCATGTTATCTTCAGCCGCCGACGAATTGTCCCGGCTCGCCAGGTCGGCGGTAAGGGAATCCTTCAACTGCTGCAGGCTCTGAGCATCTTCCATGATCTCTGATCGACGTGCGAGAATCGTCAGGTAGTCCTTGACGCGTGCCTGCTCCTCCAGGTTGCGGGCTCGGCGGGCTCCCAGCTCACTAAGTTCATCACCGTGAGTGCTCACAAAGGAGCGCGTCCGATATTCCAATTCCGCGCGCGCAGCCTCTAGTTCGGCCGCCTGCCGAGCGAGAAGGGCCTCAATGTCCGCCAATTCCTCCTTGCGGAAACCTTGAACGTCCTTTGTTTCTGCGATTTGCGCTTGAATTCTCCCCTGTTCCTTAATCAGAGCAGCCCGGCGATCACTTTGATCGACAAGTTGCTGTGTGCACAACCTGCAATGATCGTGGTCAGCCTCACGTTCACCGGGGAGATCCTGACCGCATCGGGGGCAAACGATGAAGTCAAAGTCCAACAAATTATCCTCGGCAACAATTGCCCGCGATAGCTTCACTACTTGTGAATGCAACTGCATTCGCAGTTGCTCAAGATCGCCTAGTTGCCGGGAAACGGCGTCCTTCTCGTCATTGAGCTCGACATAATCCTGCTCAAGCCGGATTACAGCATCGCGCAAACTATCCGTCCCCAGCCTGCGATGAAGGCTTTCCGCGCTGGAGTAATCTTCGGATTCATACTGGCTTGCTTCATCGACTAGCTCTTGAAGACGGGACTCCAGATCATCTCTACTCGCTAATGCGGTGCCGCGCATTAGCTTATCGAAGGCATTGCTCTGCTGAGTGACAAAATTAAGGCGGCTCTCTACCGATTTAAGCTCTGCCTGCAGACGGGCCATTTCCGTGTCGTACAATCCGAAGGCGATCTCGAATACGTATCGACGTTTATTATTACGGAAAGGATCCCGGTGTCCGAATACCATATTGTCAATCTCGGCGCCAGGAATCAGCGAATAGCCCAACCAGTCGTTGATGGAGACTGGAACATACTCACTGGATTCAGGACGGGTGCGGCTTGTTGGGACCTCTACGACTGGAAGACCAACCTGCTCAAGCATCCACTGAGAGTACGTCTTGTCAGCCGTACCGTCATTCTTTACAGCAGGAAGTCGCAAGGCAACGTCCGTACCCGCAATATCGACCTTGGCATTTTGTGTAGTCACACGTGGCCGCGAAATGAGCCATTCACCAGTTCCAGTTTCCAGCCGTCCAGTGATGGCACTAACATAAGAAACTTCGGGTGGCAGGCTCTTAGGCACCGCGCCAAGAAAGGCGCGCATCAGACGCAGCAGCGTGGATTTCCCTGTAGCGATCTCGCCCTGGACAATGCTCAGGTCGGGGTTAAAGTGGACCTCTCGGTTAGCCCCGACTAGTCTCATGTAATCGATTTGCAGCGAATGGTTGTGCTTAGCCACTAGATGCTCCTCCCCCAGGACGAGCCCGCAATGTCAGGAAACAGGGAGTAAACCAGTTTCTTTAAGTTTTCACCGGAAATGTCAAAATGCCGCCTTAGGAGAGTCGCGCGAGCTTGATACTCCGCCCAAGAGTCATCTTCCAAAAGGCGCTCGACAAAAGAGGCTCCTTTGGTGGTGCTTCGATAGCCAAGACCGCGTGAATTCACCTTAACAACTTCTACGAGACCGCGGCCAATTAGACTCCCCAGGAGTGAATAATAGGAGGGATCCCAAGGACCGTACCGATAACGGACCATTCGTTCATCAATAGGGACTTCCTCCTCGGTCACCACAGCAATAACTTCAGGGCTGACGCCCTTGCTCTGCAAGGCGACCGTCAACCGCTCTGGATACCTTAGGAAGAAGTCCAACTTTGCTAGCTTAGTTCTACCCTCCAAATTAGCCGTAGTGCTTTTCTGTCGACTGAATGTATCGATGAGTAGGAGCAACCTGGCAGCACCTTCTGCCGAAGGTCGATATTTTTCACGTTCTGCTGCAACTCGACGTGCGCGACGATCTTCCAGTGCAGTGCTCATGAAGCCCTCCACGAGAATTCGCACTCATCCGAAAGGCAACATAGGTATCCAAGTTGCCCATGACGTGAGGTAAACAAGCCCTCGACGTCCAACTGCCTAAGGATGAAGCGATCGTGTTTGAGGTCTAGAAATACTTCCTCCCCGGGAATGGTGGAGTTCGCGCGCCTTCGCGCTACGGTTCTTCCGTGATCGAGAATTTCTTCAGCCAACTCCGCTAGCTGTTCCTCGCCAGATGTAGAGGAAGCAAGAATCTCCAGGCGCCGCGAGTCGGCGACAGCTTGCAGGGAAGCGGCCTCTATCTGTGTTTTTTGACTTGCGCACGCGAGTATCAGCTTGCGGCGAAGGTTGGAGATCGGCTTGCCGGATGTGAGCAAAGAGTTCAACTGCGCCTGGCCTAGCGCCGGATCATCCGGGAGGAGCATGATTAGCTCTTCTCGGGTGAGCGTCTGTCGCTCAAGGGGGTTTGTGCCATTTGCCGGAAGCAGGCCTACCGCTAGCATGAACTCTTGAGCGTTTCTCGTCACAAGCGTGCCGGCCTGGGCGTCTTCTGCTCGTTGAACAAGTGCGGCCCCGGCTTTCGCGACATTGATGACCCTAGTGTTGGGAAGAGCCTCGGCGAGGGCCGCAAAAAGCATGTTGTCAATGTCTTGCTCATTGACACGATTGGGAAGAATCGTCAGTGCGTTAAGGAATTCAGCGACCTCGTCATCACCAAACGTACATTTCTGATCCTCGGCGACTTCACAGGCAAGGGTCAATACTTTTTCCTTGTCCGCACCAGAAACAGAGCTTGGCTGCTGAAAGAAGCTCGCCGTTTGCTCCTTCAGGGAGGAGGCACCCTCAAGCCAAAGCGAGAATGCGGCTTCCACATTCATCCCACTGGAACCTTCTCGGAACGCCAGGTGGGATCGCATCAAAGAGTCGATGCCGCCGCCGTCTTTACAAACTTCAGAAAAGGTCCAGCTCGCCCTGCCTGGGATTCTCGTTTTCACCTGACGAAACTCGACCCTGTCTCTCCATACCAGAGTTATGTCGTCAATGTGTTCGCAAATAACGGCGACGGGGCCTTCGTCCTGCAGACAGGAGAGCCATAGAAGCGCCGCCACTTTGGCCTGATAGCGATACTTGCCGAAGGTTACAATCCCGCTTTTGTCCGGAGAAAGTGTCGCCCCGAGAGCGGCTAGCGCAGCTCCTTCGTTCGCCTGGGGCTCATCACTTCCGGAATTTTGAGCAGGAGAGATCACGCACGCCCCCGGTTACGTTGCGCTGTTTGGCCATTACACAGAGAGGCACTGTACAGCCGTCAATGATCCTTGCGCTAGAGATCGTCCAGGTTCACCGCCGTTGGCTGGATGTCTCTCACCCCATCCGGCCTGGCAGATGCTGCTCACCTGTTGCTCCACACGCGCACCAGGTCGCGCGAGTAGCCACGCTGACCCACCTTCGGGCGTGGTGCCGAAGCTCACGAGCTACCGGACGGGCGTGGCTCCGGGACCTGTTGCAAGCCCCCTTGGGCGCACTCTCGCTGTCCACAGAGTCGAGTGGACTGCCGGCCGCAAGACGGTCAGCCTCTGGCTCGGCTGAGTGTCCAACTGCGCGACAACCGTGCCGGACAACGGCGGATGAGCGCAGACGCCAGCGGACCATCACCAAAGGTGACAAGCGCCTCAACCCAAAGGGGCAGCCTCCACCCCAGTTGCTTCGGGACGAAGAGGTCGCGTGCCACAGCCGTGCCAGATACGGAGGTCAGCCGCGGTCAACAACGGTGTCTGGCGGGCATATCGATGCCTGCTAGCTCGGCCATGAAAGCCTCAGGTCACAGGCGAGGCTCCCCTACCTCTCTCCTAAAGCGGGTGTCGCAGGTTCGAATCCTGCCGGGGGCACAACGCATTACCGCTCTGACCTGGGGTTTCTCCCCCAGGGAGGGGTCCTAGTCGGCCTCGGACGTCTCGTCCGGGGCCGTTTGCGTGAGCGATGCGTGAGCGGACGGGGCGCCAGGCCCCGAGATTTCTCCGGACGGATCAGCACCGTCCGGCACGTTCGCCTCCGCCGCCTCGGAATCGGCCTGGTCTTCCGGAGCGTCGTTCTTGGAGGCGGCGCGGGCGCGCGGTACGAGCCGGGCTGCGGCCTCGGCGATCGCCAGGTCTGCCTCGGGGAGCAGGCTGGTGTACGTGTCGGCCGTGATGGTGATCGAGGAGTGGCCGAGCATCTCCTGGATGTCCTTCAGGTCGGCCCCGGCCGCGTGAGCCGGCGTCGCGGCACCGTGGCGCAGGTCGTGGAGCCGGACCGGCGGGAGACCGGTCTCCTCGTACAGCTCGACGAACCGCCGTGTGACGTTGGCGGGGTGGAGCATCTCATCGTTCTCCTTGGTGAAGACGCGTCCGGTCTCCACCCAGGCGCTGTCCCACTCGTCGCGGTCCTTGTCCCGGGGGCGGGGGTGGCGCCGGTCGCGGTTCGGTGCGACATGCGGTCCGAGACCGGCGTTCGATCTCAGCGGTCTGAGAGTCATGGATCGCGTGCGTGGTCTCGTCCGACCAACTCCATTCCCTGTCACGTTCGGCATGTTGAAGCAGACGAGGCATCCGTGAGCAGCGGGCGGGTTGTGCTCAGGCGGGCTGGATGGGGGCCCGTAGTTCTACCTTGTAGCCGCCCTGTGGGCTGGCTTCGGCGGTGAGGGTGCCGTCGAGCAGTTCGGCGCGTTCCCTCAGGCCGATCAGGCCGTGCCGGGCGCCGGCCGGCGTCGGCATTCCCGTCACCCGTCTCATCCCAGCGCACCGTTCACCGAAAGTCACTCCGCCGATCAGCGGGATCCACCCCGCCGACAGGCTGGACCCCACCGTCCCGAAGGGAGCCGAGCCGGCAGACGAAGAACCTGCGGATCTGCGGGAACCAGGGCGTCGACCCGGTCGGAGCGCGGTCAGAGGCGGCGGGCCGCGCGCAGCCCTTGTGCGTAGTAGCCGTCACCGTCGAGCCGTGAGGTGCCGCCCTTGTCACCCATGGTGGGGCCGCCCGCGTTCTTCCGGCTGGAGATGAAGCGCGGGTGGTCGGCGGTGTCCAGGCCGAGGTAGATACCGATGTGGCCGATCCGCCCACCGGGCAGCTCCCGTGTTCCGAAGAAGACCAGGTCGCCGGGCTGGAGCTGCTGGATGACGGCGGGGCGGCGGTCGGTGAGGGGGATCACGGGTACGCCGAGCCGCCCGTGGGCGATCGCGTCGGGGGTCCGCTGCAGCCCGCTGCCCGCCGGGCTGTCCCTGCTGTTCAGCGGGAACCCCGAGCGGTATCCGTACACCAGCCGGACATAGCCGGAGCTGTCGACGGAGCGCGCGCGGTCCCTCTCGGGGCGGCGGGTGACCGCGTCGGGGAAGGTCCAGGGGATGCCCAGGTAGTCGTAGAAGTCAGAACCCATGCGCGGCTTCCCCTGCCGAGCACGCCCGGAGTCGCTGGTGGTGCTGGGTGTGTAGCGGGCGGCACCGCTGTATGTGACTCCCGCAGCCGTCGTCCGGGCCGGGGCACCGGCGATGTAGTCGAAGGCCGTGACGAGGATGTCCGGGTCGCGGCTGCCGAGCCGGGACCCGAGCCAGGTCTTGAACCAGTCGCTCTGCTCGGCGCCACGGGCCCATGCCTTGGGCAGCAGCCGCACCCAGTCCTTGGTGACGACCCGGGCATCCGTCGTACGAGGCTCCGCGAAGGTCCTGCTGGGCCCTGTCAGTACGGCCGTACGGGCGCCGTCGGTGAACGTGGCGATGACGGTGCCGTGCCGGTCGCGGGCGACCGTGCGGGCGGGGTTGCCGATCCGCTCGTAGTGCAGCGGGCCGCTCCTGGCCGGGATTCCGGCACCCGGTGATGCCGGTGCTGCCTGTACTGCCGGGGGTGATGCCTCCGGATGGTCGGTGCGGTGCCTGAACTGCACCGTCAGCACGCAGCTCGCCGCGAGCAGGGCGGCTGTCACCAGGAACAGGGCCGCGTTCCTGGGCAGGGAGAACCTACGGATTCCGGGCAGGAGGCGTTTCACTGGTCAACTCCGCTGGGCGTGAAGGAGAGATGGCGCCGCATGTCGGGGAGGGGGCGGCTCATGTCGTGGGCAGGGCGCCCAGCAGCAGCCCGGACACCAGAATCACGTAGGCGGCGAACGTGACCGTGCTGGTGGAGAGGACCGTCGCTGTCTTGGGCTGCCTCTCAAGCTGGTAGGCGATGAGACCGGGGACGATGAATCCGAGGGCCTGATGGGCGAACAGCAGGGGGAACTGCTGCTGGAGCAACAGGGAGAGCCCGGCCTGGAGCAGGACGCCGGTGAGCACGACGGCGGCGAACAGCCGCTTGCCGTAGAGGATGACGAAGCGCTGCAGCAGCTTGGTCAGCAGGTAGGTCACGGCTGCCACGCCCGCGACCATGGCGGCGCGCCGCAGATCGTCGACGAGGGTGAGGGCGAGCCAGCCGGGGGTGATCATGCCGCCCGGCGACAGGTTCGTGGTCAGGTAGCACAGGAGGGAGAACACCAGACCGAGTGCGATGCCGATGGCGGCGATCTGCGGGGTGACTACTGCGGGGATCAACGGGGTTCTCCATGGGAGGGGCTGGGGTGGGCGCCGGACGATGTGAGGGCGTCGCTCGGGTCGGCGGGGTCGGCGGCGGCGTCGGGATGTTCGGGCTCGAGTGCCGTGAGCCGCTCCAGGAGGAGTTCGCCCTGGCCGTGGATGTTGCCGATGGCGACGAGCGAGGAGTCCGGACCCAGGTGAGCCAGCAGATCCGTGGTGAGCCGGTCGGGGTCGCGGCGGTCGCCGCCGAGATCGACGACGTTCCCGGTCCAGTGGGTGGGTATGGCGTCGGCGGCCGACTTGGTGGGGTGGCCGATGAGGAACACCGTCTCCGGGTCGAGCCGGGGGATGAGCGCGCCCATCTGCCCGTTGCGCTCCACACGGTCGGGACGGCAGTTGACGACGACGTGCAACGGACGGTGGATCGCGCCCAGTTCGAGCAGCTGCTCGATGTTCATCAGCGTCGACTCGGGGTCGTTGGCGGCGAAGACGTTCGCGAAGCGCAGCCGCTTTCCGTCATGGGTGCGGTACCGCTCGACGGACAGCACACCCGGGTCCGGTGGCGCCTCGTACATTCCCTTCAGCGCGGTCGCGCGGTCGACGCCGAGCAGTTCGGCGACCGCGAGTGCGATGGCGACGTTCTCCTTGAAGGTGAACCAGCTGAAGCCGCGTAGTTCCTCGTCGGTGACGCTCTCCGGGTCGGCGTAGATCAGCTCGCAGTTCCGGGCGTCGGCCTCCTCCTGGAGGATGGGGAAGCGTTCCTTCTCCGCGGTGACACAGACGCCGCCCTCCGGCAGGGACCGGCACAGGGAGCGGGCCACATCGTCCAACGTCGGGCCCATCTCGGCGAGATGGTCCTCGCGGACGTTGCAGAGCACGCCGATGGTGGAGCGGATCAGCTTGGACTGGTTGATCTCCTGGAGTGCGGGCATGACGGCCATGCACTCCATGACCAGCACATCGGGTCGGTAGCCGGCGGCCCGCCGGACGATGCCGATCTGCTCCACGACGTTGGCGATGCCGAACTTGCGGTAGACCGGCTCTTCGGTGGCATCGGGGTGGATGAACCGGGCCGCGGTGCCCGTGGTCTTGGCGACGGTCACCAGGCCGCTGCCGCGCAGCGCGCCCGCGCACAGCCGGGTGATGGAGGACTTGCCGCGAATGCCGTTGACCAGCACTCGGGTGGGTATGGCGGCGAGATTCGCGTCATGACGGCGCTGTTCGACGATGCCTGCGACGAGCAGTCCGGCGCAGCACGTCGCAAGGACGCAGTACAGGAAGAGCACGGCGGGTCAGCTCCTGGGACCGGGGCCGGACGGGGAAGTGGAGGGGGTGGGCGCCCCGTCCGGGGAACCGGGCGCGGGCGGTGCGTCGGTGCGGGGGAGTCGCTGTCTGATCAGTTCGAGGCTGCGGGCGAGGGATCCCACCTCGTCGTGATAGCGCGGGTAGAGCACCGTTCTGCGGTCCCCAGCTGCCAACGCCTCGGCATGCTGGGCGATTTCGCGCAGCGGTCGTACGACGACGAGGTGCAGCCAGCCGAGGCAGAGGGCGCCCGTCGTCAGTCCCAGCAGACCGACGAGCATGATCCGACGCTGTGCCTCGTACTCGGGCAGCCCGATCCAGAACACCGGCCTGATCGAGGCGACCTTCCAGCCGAGTGCGCTCGCGACGCCCAGCTTCTCGTTGAACGGCGCCACTGCGGCGACCGCCGGATTCCTCCAGCCGAGCAGCAGCTCGGCGGAGCCCTTGGTCGTACGGACGGCCTTCAGCTGAGCCCGCAGCCGGCCGTCGGAGACCCGCCCGAAGGCCACGAACCCCTTGTTTGACGCGATGACCCGATGCGCGGAGTCCACCAGCCACACCGAGCCCAGACCGGGTCGGCTGAGGATGCCGACCAGGTACTGGACCTTGAACTCGCCCACGACATAGCGGCGTCCGGCCCCCGCCGGCGCACCTTCGACCGGCCGAGCGGCCACGGCGGCGAGCACCGGTTCCTTGCCGGAGGTGTTCGTCTGCATGACCCCGGGCCTGATGCGGACCTTCTTCGGGGTACGGGGTTCGCCGCCGGCGTGGACGAGGATCGCGCCGGCGCCGTCGACGACGTACAGAGACCGGTATCGGCCGTGCTGCTCCAGGGATCTGTCGAGGATCTCGCGCGCCTCCTGCGGCCGGGAAGCGTCGATCACGGTGGCGAGATCGGCGAGATCCGCGTATCCGTCGTTGATCCCCCTACGCACGCGGTCCGCCGTCGTCTCGGTGCGTTGCCGCTGGTCGTCGGTGATCAGTCGGGGTACGACCGCAGCTGGGTGCGGCCAGGTGCTGCCGAGCGTCAGCAGCATCGACGCGGGCCAGGCCAGCAGAGCGAACGCGCACACCACAAGGACGGTGCGCAGTCCGAGCCGACGCCGGCCCTTGCCGGTCCCGGGCAGAACACGCCCCTTGGCCGGTGGCTGCGCGACCACCTCCTGCGACGGCCCGCCCCTGCCACGGAGTTGACGGCGCAGTGCCTCCAGCGCGGCGCCGACCCGGGCGGGTTCCCCGAAGCGGGGCACGTGGACGGGAGCCGTGAGGTCGCCCGAGCCGAGCCTCCGCGCTTCGCGACGCAAGCGCAGCACAGGCCGCTGCACCACCATGTGGAGGGCGGACGTGACCCCGGCCGCGAGGGCCAGGAGCACGGCCGCGGCGAGGAGGGCGAGCCGAAGGTCGCCGGTCCCGGCCCCATGATGCTCGGTTCGCACCGTCGTGACGACCGTCAGTCCGAGTGCGCTGCTCGGACTCTGTTTCGTGGCAAGACCCCGGGCCACTCCGGCGTACCCGACGGCGGTACGGGTGTTGCCGTCCGCTGCCCCGACGAGACTGCCGCTCGGACCGTCGAAGCCGCCGGCAGCGGCGGTGTCCGACGTTCCCTTGCGCTGCGCCTCGCGGGCGGCGGTGCCGGCCAGCGCCTTGGCCCGGTCAGTCCCGGATCCCGGCCCCGTCGAGGTGAGAGTGGCCCCGTCGCGGTCCACGACGTTGAGCGTGTGATTCCTGCCGACGGAGATGCCCGGCAGCTTCAGGCTCTGGGAGGCGACGAGCAACTCCTGCCTGCCGCCTTGCGACAGCGTCGCAAACACCAGTAGCCGGATGACGCCCGAGTCGTCCCGCACCAGCCTCGGAGGCGGGTTCGCCGGCAGCCCACGCAGATCCACCTTCCCGAGCGGTACGGCCTCCCCGTGTGAGGCGAGCAGCCGACCGGTGGGCAGGTCGACGACGGCGGTACCGCGCCACTTGCGGTAGGCCCGGTCGAGGCGGGTCAGCATTCCGTCCGCCGGTACGGACGTGGAGCCACCGAAGTCCGCGGCCGCTGCCCGCAGATCGGTGACGCTCTGGTCGACGGCGCCCTGCAGCGCCACAGCCCCGTCCTCGGCGATGTGCTGCTGGGAGCTGAGGACGGCCTCGGGAACGCCCCGTTCGGCATCGCTCCCGACGGCGAACACCGTCAGGCCCGCGACGAGCGCCAACAGAACCGGCAGGGCCGCCAGTGGCGGCCGCACACCTCCCAACACAGCCATGTCCGCCCGACGCAGAGCCGGACCCCGCGTGGATATCGGGGATCGAGTGGTGGTCAAGAAGCATCCTTTCCGAGCTCTGCCGAGGCCGCGTGAAGCAACGAACAGAAGTTCTTGACCTGCCTGACGACGGAAATGCTTGGCCGGTTTATCAGGGAGGTGTGACGGCGCTCACCCATCGGCGACAATGCGCCGTTTCGTGCATGGGGAGGAAGAGCTACATAACCGCTCTGACCTGCTTGTTTGCAAGGCGCCAGCATCCGATTCGGTGGCTGAAACGCTCGATTGACAACATCAGCGAGGATGGTGAATTCAGGCTTCACGAAATGTGCACAAATTGCGATGGGTCACCTGCAGGCGAGACGATAATTGCCCGCAGGGACTATTTTGCATTTCTGCTGCCTTGCCCATCCCGCAGTCGGCTGCCCACACCCCCGCCGATGGCGGGGGTGTGGGCAGCTGTCCGCATCTGCGACGCGCCCGCCTCTTCCGCCCGCCTCTTCGACGAAGGCGGTCGGGGCCTCCTCATCGTCGCTCAGCTCTCACAACAGATCTTCGCGGCAACCTTTTCGGCCTCTCGGACCACTGAGTGTTGTCCGGCCAAGTGGTCCGGTCAGATGCAACGGCTGAAGGAGAGCACAGACATGTCCCTTGAACGAGAGCACAGACATGTCCCCAGCCCACCCACGTCATCGGTGGCATCCCGCGCCGGCAGCCGCCGTGCCGACGGGCGTGCCCGCGGTGGTCGCCCGAAGCATCGTGGCCGTCGGTTGCTCGCGCGTCGGGGTTTCTGGGCGGGCCTCGTCATGGTGGTCGTGGCCGGCTCCGCCGTTGTGGTCAGCCAGGCTTCGGCGCAGCAAACCCTGGATCTGAAGAAGTGGTACGTGCTGGTCAACCGCAACAGCGGCAAGGTGCTGGACGACCGCGGCTTCGCCACGAACGACGGCGCTGCGGTGGTGCAGTGGGCGCGCCACGGCGGGGCCAACCAGCAGTGGCGGTTCTTCGACGCGGGTGACGGGTACTACCGGCTGCAGAACCGGAACTCCGGCAAGGTGCTGGACGACCTCGGCTGGTCGAAGACCACCGGCTCCGCCATCGTGCAGTGGAAAGACCTGAACGGCACCAACCAGCAATTCAAACTGGCCAAGTCGCCGGACGGCTACGTGCGTTTGATCAATCGCTTCAGTGGCATGGCCGTCGAGGTCCACAACGCCGCCAGGGCCGACGGGGGCGACGTCGTCCAGAACCGCGACCGGGGCGGCGCCGATCAGCAGTGGCAACTCGTCCCGGCCGGGAGTGTCGGCACGCAGCCGTCGTCAGCACCGTCTCCCGCGGCCGGTGGCGGCAGCTCGACGACACGTTTCATGGGTAGCAGTACGGTGCTCATCGGCGGCTCGATGACTGACGCCTCGGCGGCCGCCGCGCCGTTCGACGTGCGGTACGCCTATGTGCACAGCCAGCCCGCGCCCTCGTCGGCCTACTACTCGGCATCCCTCTGCCAGGCCGCGTGGTCGAGCTGGTGGGGCTGCTGGAACGGCAGCACCACGGCGCCCGGCACATACGTGACCTGGCGGGACACCGTGGCGGCCCACGCGACGTACAAGGGCAGCCCGCGCCCGCAGAAGATGCTCTGGACCTGGTACTCGTTGCGCGACCTCGGGGATGCGGCAGGCCAGGGCGACGGTCCGGGCGAGGTCAAGGCCATCAACAGGCTCGACCTGCTCACCCGGTACATGAACGACTACCGTTTCTTCCTCCAGAAGATCGGCACGTCGCACGACGCGATCGACCTTGAGCCCGACTTCTGGGGCTACGTCCGGTCGCTCGGCGATCCGCACCGGGTTGCCGCACAGGTCTCGGCCGCCAACCCGACCGATTGCGGATCGCAGGAGAACAGCGCCGCCGGACTCAGCCGCTGCCTGATGTCGATGGCGCGCAAGTACGCGCCGAACACCGCCGTGGGGCTCCACCTCACCTGCTGGGACTGGCAGACCAACACCCAGGGATGTGTCAAGGACTACGCGACCCTCGGGGCACAGAACGCCGACTTCCTGGTCACCGATGTGTCGGACCGCGACGCAGGCTGGTACGCACAGCCGGCCCACGGCGGCCGTGACACCTTCTGGACCGACCAGAAGGCCGCCGCCGCGCTGAAGTTCTACAAGACGATGGCCGAGTCCGTGGGCAAGCCGGTGGTCCTGTGGCAGATCCCCGTGGGCAACATGGCGCAGAACAACACTCTCAACCATTACAAGGACGACAAGGTGGACTGGTTCTTCGCGCACATGGACCAGGTCGCGAACGCCCATGTCGCCGGCCTGCTCTTCGGTCCAGGGCAGCAGGAACAGACAACGGCCGAGTCCGACGGCGGAAACCTGATCCGCAAGACGATCGGCTATCACAACTCGGGCGGTACAGCGCTCAAGTAGGCGAAGGCACGAATGCGCCCCCATCTCTCCGATGGGGGCGCGTTTGTCATCTTCGTCGGGCTGAGGACTTCTCGGCCGGCGCCGGCCATGCCGCCGTCGGTGCGGGCGTCGATCGAGGCGGCCTTGGCGAAGGGGATGATGGTGCTGACAGGTGACGGCAGAACGCCGATCCGGGACGTCGGCGCCCACGCCGCGCAGGATCGGGAGCACACCCATCTGCCGGACAAGCCTCGCCGGGCCTCCGCCTGGTTCCCAAACGATTGGAACCCCAGCCGGCGCACGGCTGGGGTTCCTCGAGGCGGTGAGTATCGGTCAGCGGGTGGAGGTGCTCACTCCGTGGACCGCTCGTCTACGTGCCGGTGCACCGCACCCGGTCGCGATCACCGTTGATCAGGCGGGTCAGCGCTGCAGGGTGAGGACACCCGGCCGCCAGGGCAGTCGGTCGTAGGGGCCGCTCGCGGTGGGGGACTTGCCCTGGTAGAGGAACTGCAGGTTGCAGGGGTCGATGGTCATGGTCTGGTCGGGGTTGGTGCGGACCAGGTCGCCGTGGCTGATGTCGTTGGTCCAGGTGGCACCGCTGTTGGCCTTGCCCGCGAAGGGATTGCTCTCGCCGGCGGCCTGCGGGGTCCACGGACCGCTCAGGCTGGAGGCCGTGAAGGAGCGGAAGTAGCGCTGCTCGTTCGCACCCCGCGCCTCGACGATCATGAGGTACTGGTTCTGGCCCTGCACCTTGTAGACCTGCGGCGCCTCGAACAGGTTCTTCACCGTGTCGCTCATGACCGTCGTGTAGGACGAGCCGAAGCTGCCCGGGAAGTTCCCGATCGGCATGCTCGCCCGGTAGATCTTGCCGTTGTCACCGGCGAAGAACAGGTAGATGTTCTGGTCGTCGGCGATCAGTGTCTGGTCGATCGGGCCGGTGGGAGATTCAGTCTTGGGGATGCTGCCGGTGAACAGCGGCTGCGGCGCGGACCAGCCGTCGGGGTCGGTGGGGTCGCTCGACGTGCGGTAGACGAAGGGAGACGCGCCCCACTGGGACGCCAGCACCCAGATCTTCTTGGGCGCGAAGTAGAACAGCGTGGGCGCCACCGCGGACTGGCTCATCCCGGCCTGGCCGGCCGACGCCATGTCCGACCAGTTCGTGAAGGGCCTGAACATCATCGAGCCGTACGACGATCCCGACACGCTCGACGCATACACCAGGTGCTTGCCGTTGTACACCACGTCGGTGAAGTCCTTCACCGCGTCCCACCCGTTCGCCGGCTGCGCCAACGCACCCGTCGACGTCCACCGGTACGTCGACGGAAGGGCACACGCGCCGCCCGCCGGAGCAGGCGCCGAAGTCCTTAGGTTCCAGTGCTGGTGGGCGCCGCCGCCCGAGTCCCAGATCTGGACGGGAGTGCCGTTGGCGGTCCGGCCGCCGGGGATCTCCAGCGCCCGGCCGCTGGCGACGTTGGTCAGCGTGTAGGAACCGTCACTGTTGCGGCCGGCCCGCCAGTGCTGGTTGGCACCGCCGCCCGAGTCCCAGACCTGCATCCTCGTCCCGTTGCCCGTCTGGTTGCCCGGCTCCTCCAGTACCCGGCCGCTGGCGACGTTGGTCAGCGTGTAGGAACCGTCGCTGTTCCGGCCGGCCCGCCACTGCTGGTTGGGGGCGCCGCTGGCGTCCCAGACCTGGAGCGGGGTGCCGTTGCCGTTGTATCCCGCGGGCTCGTCGAGAACGCGTCCGGCGGCCACGTCGGAGAGCGTGTAGACCGCGCCGGAGGTGATGCCCCCGCCCGGCGTGCCGCCGCTGCTGCCGCCCAGGGCGGTGAGCACCGCGTTGTAGGCGGGTTTCTTGTTGCCGCTGCTGTCGAACAGCAGCGGGTTCTCGCCGGTGCGCCACGAGTCGCTGTCCCTGATCCCCCACACCGTGATGCCCGTGCAGCGGGCGACGTTCATGCACGCCTGGACGGCGTTGGTGTACGCCGTCGGCGACGCCTGGGCGATGTCGAGTTCGGTGATCTGGACGTCCACGCCGAGGGCGGCGAACTTGGACAGAGTGGTCTGGTAGCCGGCCGGTGGGCCGCCTGCGCCGAAGTGGCTCTGGAAGCCGACGCAGTCGATGGGCACACCGCGGGACTTGAAGTCCTTGACCATCGCGTAGACACCCTGCGTCTTGGCGTCGGTCCAGTTCTCGATGTTGTAGTCGTTGTAGCAGAGCTTGGCGGAGGGGTCGGCGTTCCGGGCGGTGCGGAAGGCTTCCTCGATGAAGCCGTTGCCCAGCACGTCCTGGAAGACCGAGCTGCGGTGCTGACCGCTGCCGCCGTCGGCGAACGCCTCGTTGACCACGTCCCAGGCGTAGATCTTGCCCTTGAAGTGGGTCATCTCGGTGGTGATGTGGTGGTCCATCACACTGCGCAGGGTGTTGGCGTCGGTGATGGACTTCACCCAGCCGGGCAGTTGCGAGTGCCACACCAGGGTGTGGCCGCGCATCCGCTGCCCGTGCGCGGAGGCGTGGCCGACGATCGAGTCGGCCGGGCCGAAGTTGAAGGTGCCGCGGGACGGTTCGGTGGTGTCCCACTTCATCTCGTTCTCCGGGGTGATCATGTTGAATTCCCGGTCGAGAATGGTGGAGTACGTCGAGTCGCCGAGCCTGCCCGAGGACACCGCCGTACCGAAGTAACGGCCGCTGCCGGCCGCTGCACCGGCCAAGGTCGGCGTGCGGGCATTCGGCGTGTGGGCGGCCTGGGCGACCAGCGGTACGGCGGCACCCGCGGCGGCGAGGACCACGGCGGCGGCGAGCACGCGGCGGGTAGCCGGACGGCGGCGATGAGAGCGGTTCTGATCTGACAACGGCATGTCCTTCTGGCACAACGGGCCCTGATCCGGCCCTGGTTACCCGCCAGTTGCCGCCACGCACACAAAGGTTGCCGCGATCGAGGGAAGAATTTTCACGGCCGCCGTCACTGTCCCCGCCGAGTGCCACTACTTGTTCTCCCATCGAGCTGTGCGGCAAGGGGCCTCGTCCCCTTGCCGCACAGTGGCGTTCACCGGGTCGGGACGAACCCTCCCCGGACCGACGCGGAGCCGCCCGAACCCTGCGCGTCGACGCGGTAGCCGTCGCCCGCGGCGCTGCGCACGCCGGTGCCGTTGTTGAACTGGGCGGCAAACTCATAGCTCCCGGCCGGCACGGTCAGGCCCGGCTTGAGGACCCAGCGGTAGACCAGCGTGCCGCCGGCCTCCTGGGTGGTGACGGTGAAGTCAGCGCTCGGCAGGGTCTGCCAGGTGCCGGTGTTCTTCACCCCGCCGGTCTGCACGATCCGCATCTCGATCGTGAGCGAGGTGAGCGGCTGGGTCGTCTTGAGGGCGAGGTTGCTCTGCGTCCAGTAGACGGTGCTGTGCGGGTCCACCGAGCCGGCCGACCACAGCGCCCCGTTCTGGCTCTCGCCGGCGGACGGTGATGGACTGGCGGTCGGCGGAGTCGGGCGTGAGCTGCCCGGGGTGGTGGCCGGGGCCGGCGCGATGGGGGTGGGGCGGCCCGATGTCGGGTGCGGGGAGCTGACGGTCGGGGACGGGGTGGCAGGCGTGGTCACGGTGGCCGACGGCGACGAGTGCGCGACGATGGCGGCGACGGCGAGGCCGCCGGTCGCCAGGATGCCGGTGGCGGCGAGCCCGGCGAGCGCGACCCTGGTACCGGACCTCGCGAACGGCCTGGCGCGGTGGCGGACGGCGGGGCCGGCCATGCCGCGTTGCACCCGGGCCAGCATCCTCGCACGGTCGGGCCGGTGGGCCTCGGCGGCCTCGCGCAGCCGACGGGCGATCTCCTCGTTCACCGGTTCCTCCTCCCTGCCACCAGGTCCCCGACCGCTCGCGCGCCCAGTATCCTTTCCAGCTCGGCCATTCCCTTCGAGGTCTGGCTCTTCACCGTACCGACCGATATGCCCAGCGCTGCCGCCGTGTCCTTCTCCGACAGGTCGAAGGCGTGCCGCAGCACCACGCAGGCGCGCTTGCGGAACGGCAGCCGGGCGAGCGCCGCGCGGACGTCCAGCACGGCCGCCATGTCCGGCCCCTCCACCTTCTCGGGGCTGCGGGACCAGAACAGCGTGATCCGGAGTCGCTCGCGCACCGCGCTGCGGATCCGTCCGCGCGCCAGGTTGGCCACCACACCTCGGGCGTAGGCGAGCGGGTGGTCGGCCTGCCGCAACCGGTCCCAGCGCTGCCACAGGGCGACCAGGGCATCCGCCGCGAGGTCGTCCGCCGCGTCGGTCTCGCCGGTCAGGAGGTATGCCAGACGGGCGAGTTCGGCATAGTGGCGTTCGAAGAATTCGTGGAACTCCGCGGACGCGTCATCGAGGAGCATCCCCCGCCCTCTCCTGGCAATGATGTGCGCGTTAGTTGCGCGTTTAACAATGGGGGCGCAGCCTAACAGTGCCCAGCCCGGGATCCGAACGGCGGTCGTGCTCGGTTGCGGGCCGGTGAAGGCTGACACCGATTCCGCTCCCGGGGGGGACGGCACGCCGGCACACCGACGACCAGCAGCGCCAAGGGAATGCCCGTGACCAGTCCGCGCCTGCGCCACGGTTGCGGCGCGGCGTGCTTCGTTGCCCTCATGCCCGTCCATCCGGTAGTCCGACTCGGCCTTCCGGCTCCCAGTTGCCGCAGGAGACGAGAAGGTTGCCGCCCCGACGCTGTTTTCTCGGCCCCCGGTGCACGGCACCAAAGAGATCTGAAGAACACCGGATACGGCGGCAACCTTTCCACCCCGCGCGGCCACCTAGGGGTGCACCAACCACGGCGAGCGCAGTCAGCTGCACCACGCCGCCCGTATCCACGCACTCCGATCGGGAGCCACACGTGTCACCTGACGACCCGACAACCACCGAGCAGCCGATGCCTCGAGGCCGTACGCACCGCCGTAACCGCACACGCCGCCGCATGGTCGCGGGCGCGGTGGCCGCACTCGTGGCCGGCGCCGGTGCCGGCGCCCTGGCACTCAGCGCGGGCGCCGCGCCGGCCGTCGACATCACGGTGGATGCCGGTACCTCCCTGGGCACGGTGCCCAGCACCGGCGTCGGCCTCAACACCGCGGTCTACGACACCTACATGAACGACCCCTCGGCGGCGTCGCTGATGAAGGCCGCCGGAGTCCGGCAGCTGCGCTTCCCCGGCGGCTCGGTCGCGGACGCCTACCACTGGAAGACCCACACCGTGACCGGCGGCAGCTGGGCCGCACCGGGCACCGACTTCGACCACTTCATGGCCACCGCGAAGAAGGTCGGCGCCCAGCCGATCATCACCGCCAACTACGGGTCCGGCACCCCGCAGGAGGCCGCCGGCTGGGTCAAGTACGCCAACATCGACAAGCACTACGGCGTGAAGTACTGGGAGATCGGCAACGAGGTCTCCGGCAACGGGTACTACGGCAGCAAATGGGAGGTCGACAACCACGCCGACAAAAGCCCGAGGGAGTACGCGAAGAACCTGCTCGCCTACGCGAAAGCGATGAAGGCCGTGGACCCGAAGGTGAAGATCGGGGCGGTGCTCAACACACCGGGCTCCTGGCCGGACGGGGTGAAAGCTGCCGGCGACGACGCCGACTGGAACCACACGGTGCTCTCCATCGCGGGCAAGTCGATCGACTTCGTCATCATCCACTGGTACCCGAACGGTGCCGGCACGGCCGACATCCTGAAAACCCCCGCCCAGATCGCCGGCACCACCTCCGCGGTGCGCTCGCTGCTCCACACCTACGCAGGCCCGCACGCCGCCTCGGTGAAGATCGCGGTCACCGAGACCTCCAGTGCCATGTCACCGGCCCAGACCAGCCAGGCCGCGGCTCTGTTCGCGCCGGACACGTACATGAGCTGGCTCGAACAGGGGGCCGTCAACGTCGACTGGTGGGACCTGCACAACGGGCCGGGCAAGCCCACCACCGTCAACGGCGAGACCGACTACCAGGACGGCGGCGTGCTCTCCGTCGGAGGATGCTCCGGCGGGACCTGCGAACCGGCGCGCGAGACGCCCTTCCCCACCTACTGGGGCATCCGCTCGCTGACCTCACTCGCGCAGCCCGGCGACACCATGGTCAAGGCGTCCTCGGCCAACCCGTCGGTCGCCGTGCACGCGGTACGGAGCAGCAACGGCGGCCTGAACGTCATGCTGATCAACAAGAACCCGCAGAACGCGGCACAGGTGTCGCTCTCCTACACCGGGTACACCCCGGCCCGAGGAACGGTCAGGACCGTCTCGTACACCAAGGGCGGCACCGCCCTGACCACGGCGACGCGAGGAACGGCGGCCGCACAGACGCTGCCCCCGTACTCGATCACGACTCTCCAGCTGAAGCCCTCGTCCGCGACCACCCGCACCGACACCCCGTCTCCCGCCCCCACACCGACCGCCGCTGCCCCGGTTGCCTCCGCCTCAGGCACGAACGGCACCCGAGCGCAGGCCACGGCGGCCGGCGCACCCCTCGGCCGACCGGACCGGAGCAACACAGCCGGCGGCCTGGCTTCCACCGGGATGAGCAACGCTGTCACCTATAGCGCCGTCGGCGGCCTGCTGGCCCTCGCTGCAGGCTCCGTGCTGGTACTTCGCGTACGCCGCAGCAGGACTTCGCGCGGCAGGTGACCCACATCAGCGGCCGACCTCCGGCTAACGGAACGGGGGCGATTGGGGGGCACGATGGCCCGGGGGCAACGGGACGGGGCGGCACGGTCCAGGGTACGAGTCACATCTCCCGATCGTGGCCGAAGGAGACAGGGCTGAGCGTCCGCGAGGAGCGCCCGCACCTGGGCGCCCAGTTGCGCCTCACCGACGCCGACGGGATGCGGCTGACCTGCTTCGCCACCAGCGCCAAGAGCGCCCCGCCCGCCGAGCTGGAACTGTGCCACCGCCAGCGCGCTCGTGCCCAGGGCCGGATCCGCGCGCCGCGCGGGCCTTCACATCAGCCCTCCGTCTCCTCGTGAGACGCTCCCCCTTTGCCGCCGAACCCAGGGGGACCAATGCGGATGCGAGGGCGGGTCGGGATGCTGGGGGCCGCGGCCGGTGTCGCGGTGGGGGCGCCCGCGGCCCTGTGGGCCCTGAGCCGGGAGGCCCCGGACGACGGGCGTGCACAGCAGACCGTTCCCACGGATCTGCGGCACCGCGATCCCGACGCGACCTACGCGGCGCGGCGCGTGTACGCGCTGCTGGCAGGGCTGGAGAACGACGCGCGGCGAGGCCGGCCGGGCCGGACCCTGATCGGGCAGCACGTGGAGCTGCACAACGAGCGGTACGACGCGGAGTACGGTGACTACCGGGGCACCAAGCAGCCGGGCTACTACTACCGCAAGGCCCAGGACATCACCGGCCGCCTGCCCGCCTTCGTGGAGCTCGACCTCGGTCCCGGCTACGGCCGTCCGGGCTGGGCCGTGGGCGAGCCCCGCTCCTACTCCCGCGGCTGGCCGAGCTGCCGTCCCCAGTGGGGGTACGTGGAGGATGCCGTGGACCTCGCGGTCGGGGTGTGGGCGGGCGTGCCCCGGTCGGCCGACGGCTCGTACCGCCCCTCGGGCACCCACATGGACTGCTCATCCGGCACCGAGGTCGCCCTGCCGCACAACGGCGGCGCCCCGGCGGGTCTTGTCGGGTTCTCCTTCCACCAGCCCTACCCGGGCAGCCCGGTCAAGGGCTTCGCGCAGACGCTGCGTCGCAACTCGCCGGCCGCGGGGGACCCCGGCTGGTTCGGCAGGGTGGTCACCGAGGGCACTGCCGAGCACGGGGCTCTGCTGCACGACCTCGGGTATCTCGCGGATCACCTGGGCTATCTGGCAGGGCGGGGCGTTCCGGTGCTGCTGCGGCCGTACCACGAGATGAACACGGCGCCCGGGCACGGCTTCTGGTGGGCGGGGCAGGACCCGTCCGCGTACCGGAGACTGTGGCGGCTGACGTACGACTTCCTGGTGCGTCGGCGCGGCTTGCACAACCTGGTCTTCGTGTGGTCCCCCAACTCCTGGGACGGCACCTACGGCCGACCGCCGAAGACCTACTACCCGGGCGGCCGCTACGTGGACGTCGTGGGCGTCGACGACTACAGCGGGAGCCCGTCCCGGCCGTTCGGCGACGGCGGGTGGACCGAGGTCTGGTACCGCGGCCTGGAGGAGTACGCCAGGCCGCGGATCGTCGCCGAGTCCTTCCATGTGCCGCTCAACGCACACCAGCCCCGGACCCTGACCCGGACGCCGTGGGTGCTGTGGACGGTCTGGGGGCAGGCACTGACGTACGACAACGTCTCCGAGCCCCGGCACAAGAACACCGCGGCCGATGTGAAGCAGACCTACGGCTCCTCCTCGATGATCACTGCTGCCGACTGGAGATCGCTGAGTAAGAGTCGATTCGGTTAAATTTTGAACATAAACCTTGCACACCTATCCCACACATCGCAGGTACGTGTAATGATCAGCTTCCTGTTCGGCCAGTGTTCGGGCGCCTGGGGGGGCATCTGAGCGGCGCGTGGCCGAACCGCCGAAGGCGTCGGGGCAGCAACTTGATGTAAACGCCATGGAGTGCACCAGGTGTGCGGGCCATGGCGGGATCCGCCGTTGCCTCGACGCGTCCACTGATCTCACTGGAGTTCCGCAGTCGTCATGGCATCGACACTGGTCGACGGGGGTGTGCCGCATGCGCGCCACAATACGAAGCTGGCACAACGCACCGCCTCCTGGAAGCCGGGCATCCTGCCCTTCCTGCTGCCGTTCGTTCTGCTCCTCGCGTTCGGTCTGTGGTCCTACCGGCCGAGCTCCTCGCCCCTGAGCTGGGCGCTCACCGTCGTCTGGTCCCTGCCGGTGGTCGGCGTGCTGGTCGGCGTCCAGGGAGCCCTGCTCATCCGCCGCCGGGTGCGGCGCCTGAATGAGATGACCCCGCCCGCCCGCGTCGACGAGGACTTCCTCATCGTCCTGGTGCCTACCATCGGCCGGCACGACACCTACCCGGCGCTGGAGCGCTCGGTCCTCTCCTACGTCGAGCACCTGCCGGAATGGTTCCCGTCCATGCGCGTCGACGTCCTGACGGAGGAGGGCTGCGAGGCGGCGGAGGCCATCGACCGACTCGCCGGCTCGCACCCGCTGATCCGTGTGATCACGGTTCCCAAGGCCTACGTCCCGGCCAACGGCACCCGCTTCAAGGCCCGCGCCAACCACTACGCCCATGAGCTGCGCATCGACGAGGGCGAAGCACTCGACCACGTCTGGGTGCTGCACATGGACGACGACACAGGTGTCGGCCCGGACACCGCCTCGTCGCTGGCCCAGTTCATCAACCGGCAGCGCCGTGCCCGCCCCGACGAGGCCAAACACATGGCCCAGGGCATCCTGACGTATCCGCGCGAGAACGGGGTCAACCTCTTCACCTGGCTCGCCGACGCGGTGCGCCCCGCCGACGACATCGCCCGGTTCCGGGCGCTCACCGGACTCGGCACCCCGGCGGCCGGCGTGCACGGCGAGCTGCTGGTGCTGCGGGCCTCCATCGAAGCCACCATCGGCTGGGACTTCGGCCCGAAGGAGATCGTCGAGGACGCCCGCCTCGCGCTGACCTTCTGCCGCACGTACCCGGGCCGCAGCGACTGGTTCAACGGCCGCTGCTATGGCGCCTCTCCCGCCACCGCCCGCGACTTCGTCAAGCAGCGCGAGCGGTGGGCCTGGGGCCTGGTCGCCCTCTGCTTCAACAAGGCCGTCCCCTGGCGCTATCGCTGGTTCCTCTCGATCTGCGTGGCCACCTGGATCCTCGGCCCGCTCCAGCACATCGTCGCGGTGCTGTGCATCGGCCTGCTGGTCGGCGACCTGAACACCTCGCCGGCCACCCAGTCGATCGTCATCCTGTGGGCCCTCAACTTCGCCTATGTCATCTGGACCTACTGGGAGGGGCTGCGGCTGAACGCGCTCGCGTCGGTCGGCGGCCGGCGCAAGTGGTGGGAGCCGATCGTCGTGGTCGCGCTCATTCCCGTCTTCTCCGTGCTGGAAGGCGTCGGCGGCTTCAAGGGCTTCCTGAAGTTCGTCCGGCGTGAGGAGAACAAGTTCGTCGTGATCGCCAAGCCCGCCTGACCTCCCTCGGACACAGACTGATGATGAAGCGTTCACGTTCCCGGCTGCCCCTGCTCGCCATCTTCCCGGTGACCGTCCTCAGCCTCGTGCTGGGCGTCCCCTTCGTCCTCGGCAACCACCCGGTGCGCTGGGAGTCGGGCTCGGTGCTGCCGAAGATCGTCGTCGGTGACTCCCCGGAGTCCGGCTCCGACGCCCCGACCGCCGGTACACCGAAGAGCTCCGCCCCGTCCGCCGCCGACGTCCTCAGGGTGGCCGAGCCCTGGAAGCCGGGGGCGGCCCAGTGGGGTGTGCAGATCTACTGGGAGGAGGAGAAGCAGAAACGATCCGACGCATTCATCGAGGCCCAGGCCCGCAAGCAGGCCAAGTACCTCGTCGGCCTGGGTGCCAACTCGGTGTCGCTGTCCTTCCCCTTCTACACCGAGGGCCGTACGTCCGATGTGACGAAGGCCGGAGCCGGTACCCCGTCCCCGGAACGCCTCCGGCGTGTCCTGAACGTCTTCGAGGACGCCGGCTTCCGCACGACGATCCGCCCTGTCATGGACGAGGCCTCCCTGGACCCGCCGACCGGCTGGCGCGGCAACATCGAGCCCGCCTCCCGCTCCGCCTGGTTCCGCTCCTACCGGACCCTCCTCGCGCCGTATCTCAAGGTCGCCCAGGCGGAGAAGGTGAACACTTTCGTCATCGGCACCGAGCTGACCTCGATGGAGGGCGACCCCGGCTGGGACTCCCTGGTCGCCACCGCGGAGAAGACCTTCTCCGGCGAGGTCGCCTACGACGCCAACTGGGACAACTACGTGACCGGCCGCATCAACATGCCGGTCAACCACCTCGGCATCGACGCCTACTTCCCGGTCAAGGTGGCGGACACCGCGCCGGTGAGCCAGCTGGTCAAGGGCTGGGACGAGTGGCTGGACAGGAAGTCGACCGGCGCCCTGCCCCACATCACCCTCTCCGAGGCCGGCATCGGCGCCATGGACGGCGCCTACCACGCGCCCGGCGACTTCTACGCCCGCCGGCCCGTCAACCCGACGGTGCAGGCCAACTGGTACAAGGCAGTCTGCCAGGTGGTCCAGGAGCGCCGGATGACCGGCGTCTACTGGTGGTCGATCTGGTTCGACGACGACCCCAACACGCCACCGGACGACAAGACCGCCTCACGTCTGGACTTCGCCGGCCGCACGCAGAGCGAGCAGGCCATCAAGGCCTGTTTCAGCTCCGACTACGCGGGGCCGGGCAACACCGCCCCGTAGCCGTCGAGTCGTGAAGTTCCCCGGACATCCCGGGAGATCCACAGAGCCCGAGCGCTCCTGAGAGATTCCCCCCACCACCCACCATTCGTCCCCGCGACCCTAGGCGGACACCACATGACTGAAGCGATCCTTCTCGTGGGCGGTCAGGGCACCAGACTCCGGCCTCTGACCAGCCACATCCCCAAGCCGCTGCTTCCCGTGGCCGGGGTGCCGTTCCTCACGCACCAGTTGGCGCGCGCGGCCGCGGCGGGAGTCACCCGGATCGTCTTCGCCACCTCCTACCTGGCGGAGCTCTTCGAAGCCGAGTTCGGCGACGGCAGCCGGCTCGGCCTGGAGCTGGAGTACGTCACCGAGAAGACCCCCCTCGGCACCGGCGGCGCCATCCGTAACGCCGCCGAACGGCTGCGCAGCGCCCCCGACGAGCCGGTGCTCGTCCTGAACGGCGACATCCTCTCCGGCCTCGACATCGCGGCTCTGCGAGACGGCCACCAGGCCTCCGGCGCCGACGTCACCCTGCACCTCAAGCGGGTCGAGGACCCGCGTGCCTTCGGCCTCGTCCCCACCGACGCCGCCGGCCGAGTCACGGCGTTCCTGGAGAAGCCGCAGACCCCCGAGGAGATCACCACCGACCAGATCAACGCCGGCTGCTACGTCTTCACCCGCGAGGTGCTCGACCGCATCCCGGCCGACCGCGTCGTCTCCGTGGAGCGCGAGACCTTCCCCGAGCTGCTCACCTCGGGCGCCCATGTGCGCGGCGTCGTCGACGACGGCTACTGGCTCGACCTCGGCACCCCGGCCGCGTTCGTCCAGGGCTCGGCCGACCTGGTGCGTGGCAGGGTCGCCTCTCCTGCGCTGCCCGGCCCGGTGGGCGAGGCCCTGGTGCTGCCCGGCGCCGAGGTCCACCCGAGTGCCGTGCTCAGCGGCGGCACGGTGGTGGGGGCCGGTGCGGTGATCGGCGAGGGCACGGTCGTCGAGGGCAGCGTGCTGCTGTCCGGCGCCCGGATCGACGCCCGCGTCAGCCTCCAACGCTCCGTGATCGGCCGGCACGCCCGGGTCGGCCGGGGCAGCGTCCTCAACGCGGTGGTCGTCGGCGACGGCGCCCGGATCGACGAGGGCAACGAGCTTCCTCCCGGCCTGCGCATCGCCTGCGGCGCTCACCTGCCCGCGCACGGCGTCCGCACCTCCGCCGTCCCTGCCCCCTGCACGACCGCCCACTCCGGAGCTCTCCATGCATCGACAGCCCACTGACCGCCCCGGGCCCGAGGGTTGGGGGCAGCAACAGGCGTACGGGGGCTACGGCCAGCAGGGATACGGCATCCCGCCGGTCCCGCCGCAGTACGTCGGCCAACTGATCCCGCAGCAGCCTGACGCCCCCGAGCACGTCACCGTCGTAGCCGCTCCGGAATCCGCACCGAGGACGGACACGAAGCCGGAACCCGCCCCCCTGCGCTCCCGCTTCGACGCCGTCGACGGGCTTCGCGGCCTCGCGATCCTGTCGGTGCTGCTGTACCACACCAACTGGTTCAGCAACGGCCTCTTCGGCGTGGACGCCTTCTTCGTGCTCTCCGGCTTCCTGACCACGCTCGTTCTGATCCGCGAGGTGGAACGCACTGGCCGCATCCGCATCGGCCGCTTCTACCGCCGCCGCTTCAAGCGACTGCTGCCCGGACTGCTGATCACGCTCGGCCTGGTAGTAGGGATCTCGTACCTCACCAGCCCGCTGAAGGAGGCGCGGGCAGTCTCCGAACAGGCGCTCGGTGCGCTGCTGCAGATCGGCAACTGGGCGCAGATCGCCCGCGGCGACGCATACTGGAACCACTTCGGCGCGGTCCAGCCGCTGTCGGCAATGTGGTCGTTGAGCATCACCGAGCAGTTCTACGTGGCGTGGCCACTGGTCCTGGTCCTCGCCTTCAGCGTCTTCCGCCGCCGTGTGCTGCCCGTCGCGGTCCTCGCGGTACTGCTCTTCGGCGCGTCCGCGCTGGTCGCACCGGTGTTGTGGCAGGGCGGCAACCACGACACCGACTACCTGTACCTGGCGACGCAGACGCGAGCGGTGGCTTTCATGGCGGGCGCGGCGGCGGCTTTCGTGGTGTACCTGGTCCAGCGCGGGGCCGCCCGGCGCGGCCACGGTCCGAGGGCCGGCTACCACCTCGCTTCTGTGACCGCGACGGTCTCGCTGGCCGCGGTGGTCTACTGCAGCGTCAAGGTGAGCACTTACCACGAGCCTCGGCTCTACCAGGGCGGCCTCGCGGTCGTCGCCCTCCTGATCGCGGTGACCGCCGCCTGCCTCAGTACCGACCGCGGCCCACTGGCCCGTGTCCTGCGCCTCAAGCCGCTCATGGAGATCGGGCAGATCTCCTACAGCCTGTACCTGCTGCATCTGCCCGTGTACTGGCTGCTGCTGATGGTCTATCCGGACATGAAGCCGTACGCCCTGTTCCTGCTGGGCACCGGCCTCACCTGGCTGCTCGCCATGATCATGCACTACTCGATCGAGCAGTACCGCGTCCGCGACTGGCGCCCCTCCCGGGCGGTCCCCTTGTTCACCGCGGCCTCTCTCGTCATCGGCTTCGGCTCCTGGTACCTCCCCACGTACGTCGCCGACTCCATGCGCCCCGACGGCAAGCCGCTGGTCCTGACGCTCGGCGACTCAATGGCGGAGGACTTCGCGACAGCACTGTCGCAGTACGGCGACAAGTACGCCGTGGTCGACGGCGGCCAGGGCGGCTGCGGCATCATGCAGCCCCAGGCGGTACGCGACCGCGTGGGCAAGGTTCTGAAGAACTGGGCGGCGTGCCTCGCCTGGAAGGACTTCTGGACGAACAACATGCAGAACGCCGAGCCGGACGCCGTCCTCGTGCACGTCGGCTGGGACGCGGCGGAGCAGCAGATCGGTGGCAAGTGGCTGACGTCCTGCGACACCGCGTACCGCACCCGCTACCTGAAGCAGCTGGACACGGCCGTCTCCCTGATCCACAAGCAGGCCCCCAAGGCGAAGATCCTGCTCATGAACGAGCGCCGGGCCAACGGCGCCATCATTGACAAGTGGGGCACCTGCTTCGACGACGTGATCGGCAGCTACGTGAAGTCCGCTCCGGCCCAGGTGTCCCTGGTGGACCTCGACGCGTACCTGTGCCCCCACGGCGACTGCATACAGTACAACGCCCAGGGCAAGCGTCTCTACCCGGACGGCGACGGCGTGCACCTCACCAAGGTCGGCATGGGCTTCGTCACCCCGTGGCTGGAGCAACAGGTGTCGGCCGCGCTGAAGTCATGACCCCCGGTTCCCGCGCCTTGCCGTCGTTGCGGTTGCCCGGCAAGGGCCGACCGTCGCAGAGAAGCCGGCTTCGCCAGAATTGCGCGACGAAACCCTGAGTTGCATGGCGAAAGCTGTGACCACTCCTGACGAATCCGGGTGGCCACCAGAGGAAACTGATGTTCCCAAAAAGGCTCGGACGGCTCAGAAGAAGGAAGGCGGACTGCCCCAGAGTGGTACCGCGCACGCAGGCTGACCGACTTCCGCACCCCGCTTTATGCGGCACCGGCAGCAATCGTCAGTTTTCTTCACTTGCGTAGTGTCTGGCGCTCTCATCGGCGACAACGCAGAGCCGGCCGATGAACTCGCGGTAGGCGCCGGGGATGTCGCAGTTCTTGCTGGGCGGCCCGTCGGTCCAGCGCTGCCAGAGACCTTCCGGGGTGAGGAACCTGCCCGCCTGGTCGGCGCCGTGCCTGGCGTCAAGCAACAGAAGTGTGCCGAGGGCGGCTGTCTGGTCGTAGTAGAGGTCGGGGCGACGCAGGTAGTGGTCGAGGTAGGCGATCAGGAGGTCGGAGTCGGCAGACGTGCCGAAGGTGGCGAGAGCGACGCAGTATGCCTGCCCCGCATAGGGTCCTTCGCTGGCGAGCAGGAGTTCGCCGAGGCGTTCGCGGAACTCGGTTCCGCCGGCGACGGCAATGAGCCAGGCTGCCGTCTTGCGCTCGCGCCATCCTCCGTCGAGGAGAATGCCCAGTTCACGAGGGCTGATCTCACGGGCGGCCTTGGCCAGATTCCTCGTGAACGTGTCACGGTCGCGCCCGCTCATCCGGAGAAGGCCGCCACCAAGTTTGAGGTACCGCCGGTCGGGCGTGACGTAGCGGCGGATCAGCTCGGGCGGCTCGGGCTCTTCGTCAGCATGGTGCATGGCGGCATCCTGTCGTGAACGCCATTGTCCGAACAGCGACTTGTCAACGCCCCGCGCTGTGGCCGCACAGGTTCGCCGAGTGTTCGTTCCGGCTCGGGCAACCCCCGCGAGCGCAGGTCGGTCTTGCCGGGTGCCGGGGTGTGGGCAGTGGCCCTGCCGGACGCCGGTATGGGGGCGGAAGACGATTTGCCGAGTGCCCGAGTGCCCGAGTGAAGGTGGAGATGACGCATCTGAACACCACGGTGACGTGGGTCGACGCACGCGAGAGGCTGCCTCGGAGCGGTACGCCGGTGGCAGCGGCGATCACGGGCCGGTATCCGGCTGACAGCGCCACCGGGTCCGGAGCCGATACCGCGTTGGGTGAGGAGTTCTGGCTGGTGAGGCCGATGGTCTTCACGACTCTTCACTGGAGTGAGGACGGGGCGGAGCACAAGGACTGCTTCGTCGATTCCGACGGGGTTGTCCGTCTGCCCTACGGCCTTGCCGGTGAGGAGACCGTGACTCACTGGGCTGAGCTGCCCACCCTGCCGGGCGGGACGACACACCTGGTTCTTGGGGCGGACGTGCAGTCAGCTCTCCAGGACGCGTGGGGCGCTCGCCCCGTCACCTGACCCATGGCGGACTCCTTGAGCGCGTGCCTCGCTCTCCCGATGGGCCCGGGCCGTGGCCATCAGGCCGTCCAACGCGGCCCGGGTCCGCACGAGTTCGTCGATGTGCTCGGAGAGCCGGTTGCGCTCCTGCGCCATCCGCTCGAGAGCGGCGTCGTAGTTGCCCTCGCTGGGTGTGTCGACGCAGGGCAGCAGCTCGGAAATCGTACGACTGGACAGGCCCGCCGCGTACAGGCGCTGGATGAATCGCACCCGCTCCACCTCGGCCTCCGTGTAATGCCGCTGCCCCCCGGCGCTACGGCTGCTGGTCAGCAGCCCCTGCTCCTCGTAGTAGCGCAGCGACCGGACGCTGACGTCGGTACGCGCCGCGAGCTCGCCGATCCGCACGACTGCCTCCCATGGTGAACCACGCCACACCGCTTGCCCCTGACATCCATGTCAGGTTTTAGCGTAGCGCTGTGCCCGGCATCCGGGCACACGATACGGACGGAGGAGCCCGACGTGACGACGTTGTTCAGCAGCTACCGACTCGGCGACCTGACCCTGCCCAACCGGATGGTGATGGCCCCGATGACCCGCGTCAGGGCCGCGACCGGCGGCCTCGCCACACCGTCCATGGCCATGTACTACGCGCAACGCGCGACGGCCGGGCTGATCGTGTCCGAGGGCGTGCAGCCCAGTCTCATCGGGCAGTCCAACCCTGGCACACCGGGACTGCACACCGATGAGCAGGCCACCTCATGGCGTGCCGTGACCGACGCCGTGCACATCAACGGCGGGCGGATCTTCGCCCAGATCATGCACGGCGGCCGGGTCTCGCACCCCGACACGACCGGCCACCAGCCCGTCGGCCCCTCGGCGATCGCCGCAGTGGGCGACGTCTTCACCCCGACCGGCCCGCAGCCCGCGCCCACGCCCCGCGCACTGGACACCGCCGAGGTGCCCGAACACGCCCACGCGTACGCCGAGGCGGCTCGCCGCGCCATCGACGCCGGCTTCGACGGAGTCGAACTCCACGGCGCCAACGGCTACTTGATCTCCCAGTTCCTCTCCTCCAACGCCAACCGGCGCACGGACCGCTACGGCGGCACGATCGCGGGCCGGATCCGGTTCGCCGTGGAGGCCGTGGCCGCGACGGTGGATGCGGTCGGCGCGGCCAGGACGGGCATCCGCCTCTCCCCAGGGGGCGGCTTCTGGGGCGTCGAGGAGACC
This sequence comes from Streptomyces barringtoniae, assembly GCF_020819595.1. Lineage (GTDB taxonomy): Bacteria > Actinomycetota > Actinomycetes > Streptomycetales > Streptomycetaceae > Streptomyces > Streptomyces barringtoniae. Next base: position 134,289 of record NZ_JAJHNP010000016.1, on the reverse strand, counting down.
GACGCGCTCGCGCTCAACACCGCGCTGCTGACCGAACTGGCCCGGCTCCAACTCGCCTACGTCCACCTCGAGATGACCACGGACGAGGAGGTACTCCTGGGTCTGCGCCGCGCCTGGCCCGGCACGCTGGTCGTGAATCCGGTCCTCCCGATGGGCCCCAAGCAGACCGGCCGCGCGGAAGCCGACCACTGGCTGGGCCTCGGCGCCGACCTGATCAGCTTCGGCCGTGGCTTCCTGGCCAACCCCGACCTCGTCGAACGCCTCCGCACCGGCCTGCCGGTCGCCCCCGTCGACGAGGCCACGTACTACCAGGGCGGCGACACCGGCTACCTCACCTACCCGGCCTATCAGCACACGGCCTGACGCCCGCGGGACGGGTCCGTCCGCAGGGGTCCCTCGTCAGCCGGCGGCCTTGGCGATGACGCGCTCCATCTCCTCTCGGCCGAAGGCCCGCAGCGTCGTGGAACGGACGTTGCCCACGCCGCCGAGTTGCAGGAGTGCTGCCGCGGCAGTTTCGTCGTCGGGTGCCTCGACGACGGCCACGAGGTCGTACGGACCGACGGTCCAGTAGATGCTCAGGAGCTTCGCCCCGAGCTTCTGTACCGCTGAGCCGAAGGTCTCGGCGCGTTTCGCGGTGTCCTTGTAGTTTCGGACCCCTTGTTCGGTCCAGCTCAGCAAGGCGACGTACGTCGGCATGTTCTTCCACCTTCACGAGGAGACAGATCGCGAAGTCAAGCCTTGGCATCGAGGGCGGAACCCGCACGAGATGCGCACCCGAACGAGCCATACGAGCGGCCAGTGGAAGTGCGGCTCGACCGTGACGTCGGCGGCCTTCCCGGCCTTGACCCGGTTGTCCGACACCTGGTTGGCCTCACAGCGTCACACCTTGGATATGCATGGAATGCCGGTTATGTGAGCTTTCGGTACTTTCGTCGCAGGTCGGTCGTCCGGCCGACGCACGTACGAAAAGAGAGAAGTGCCCATGCCCTCGCGTGCTTTCGCCGTGGTCGGTGCCGGAATAGGCGCGACCGTCCTGGCGGCCGCCGGCATCACCTATGCCTCGACCGTCGAATCCACCCCGGCTTCCCCGCCTGTCCACCACCCGGCCCAGCCACTCCACCACCCCGCCCAGCCACTCCACCACCCTGCCCAACCGGCCCACCACCCCGCTCAGTCTGCCCCACACGACGCATCCGCGGCTTCTGCCGCTTCTGCTGCTTCTGCCGCTTCTGCCGCATCTCCCACGGATCCTTCGGGCGCCAAGAACAAGAGCGGGGGCGGAGGCGGAAACGGGGGCCGCGACGGCGGTGGACGCGATGGCGGAGGTGGACGTGACGGCGGTGGCGGACGTGACGGCGGTGGCGGACGCGGTGACGGCCACGGGCGAGCCGGAAGGATCTTCATCAACGAGCGTTCGTACCCCGCCTTCATTCACGGGTGCATCACCGCGGCCAGCGGACCGGGCGCGCGCAGCTTCAATGTCCTCAACGAGAGCAGGATGACCGTCGAGGTCTTCCGGGGCTTCAACTGCGACGGTGGCCCTCCGGTCGCCGTCGTGGGACCCCGCAGCGAGACCTTCGGCGTGGTGCCCCATGGCCACGACGGCGAATTCGGTTTCGACGGCGATGGCGCATTCGGTCACCACGGCGTCGTGGGCAGCTTCCGGGTGGTCTGCGACCACGTCGGGTGGTGGTGAAAGAACCACCACCCGACGCATGGGAAAAGCCCCCGAACCGATCACGGCCCGGGGGCTTTCCGGGCCTGACCCCGGCCCTGCCCACGACTCCGCCGTTCGCCACCACGTACCAGCCGCGGTCGCCGACTGGGGGGACTTCTGGCCGGCGTCCGCCACGCACGGGGGCTGCGTGCCGTCCGGCGTGTCCGCGACGGTCAAGCCGTCCGGGCTGACCGCCCTCAAAGTGTCCGCCCGTTCGGGCCCGGACAGCGGACAGGCGCGGTTCTCGTTCAGCAACCGGACGACGGGGGGCGACGGGGGGCGACGGGGGGCGACGGCTGCTCGATGTCCACGAACCCACTCCAGTTCCAGCGTGAGCTGCCCGACTCCTTCACCGTCCAACTTCCGCCGGGCCAGTGGAACGTGGGCGCCGGCTGCACTTCGGGTCCATCAACCCGTTCGCCGACCCGACCCTGCCGGAGGGCGGAACGCTTGCCGGCGGCACCGTGAAGCCGACCCATGCGGGCAAGACGCTCTCCTCGCACGACTGCACCCCGTCGAACGGCATCGACGCACATCCGGCGATCTCCAGCCGGGCTGGTACACCCTCAGTGAAACCGGACGACGGTCACCGACACCCGCGGCGACACCTCGACGACCACGGTGTACGACGCGTACGCCATGAGCTGACGGCCATCAGGCGCACTTGCCACACCGGCGGCCCACCCGGGGGATTCCTCCGGACGGGCCGCCGGCCGCTCTGCCCGTCGTCGACAAACGACGTCCCGGTCTGCCGCACCTCGGAGATCACGCAAGCACCCCGCGCCGCCACCTGGCCGGCTCATGGCGTCACACCCTGGACATGTCCGGAATGCCGCTCATACAAGCTGTCGGTACGTTCGTCGCAGGTCGGTCACACGGCCGACGTCCGTGAGACAGAGAGAAGTGACATGCCCTCGCGTACTTTTGCCGCAGTCGGCGCCGGAGTTGGCGCGACCGTCCTTGCGGCCGCCGGTATCACCTACGCCTCGACCGTCGGATCCGCTCCGGCGTCGCCGTCTGTGCACCGAGCGGCCAAGCCTGTTCATCCAGTGGCCAAGCCCGTTCATCGAGCGGCCAAACCCGTCCACCGGGCGGCACAGCCCGTCCAACGAGCCGATTCGGCCGCGCCTTCCTCCGGGGGCAAGGGCGGAAGCGGGGGGAGGAGCGAGGGCCGCGACGGTGGCCGGCGCGGTAACGGCCACGGGGAAGAGGGGAGGATCTTCTTCAACGAACGTTCCTACCCTGCCTCCGTCGACGGGTGCATCACCGCGGCCAGCGGGCTGGGCTCGAACAGCTTCAGTGTCTTCAACGACAGCCGGAAGACCGTGGAGGTCTTCCGGGGCTTTGCCTGTGACAACGGCGCTCCGGTCGCCACCGTGGGTCCCCACGGCGACACCTTCGGGGTGGTGACCCCCACCGAACACGAGGGCCTGTTCGGTGACGACGGCGCCGTGGGCAGCTTCCGGGTGATCTGCGAGCACGACGAGTGGTGACAGCGCCCCCGTGGCTATGAGCGGTGTTCGCCCTCCTCGAAACGGTGGTGCGGGCCGCAGCAGAAGCCGGGGTCGTCCCGGTGGTCACCCGTCGGCGTCGCGCCCGCGGCGCCGAGCAGCGTCGCGCACTGTGCTCGCTCCGCGCTGTCGACCATGCGGTCGCTGTCGGACGCGGCGTTGGCCAGGCTCGCGCAGCACACGAACAACAGGACGGCGCCGGCCAGGAAGGGCAGGCTTCGGCGGGTGGGCGGCGGCGCCAGCAGGGCCCGTACCCGCTGGGGGACTTCCCCGCCGGTCGCGGCCAGGAGAGCGGGGCGGGACACACCGGCGGAGGCGAGTGCCGCGCGCCCGACCGCGCGGGCGACGACCGCCCGGTCGCCCACCTGCGCGGCGGCCTCCTCGTCGGCCCAGCGCTCCAGGACGTAGGCGCCGGTGCCGGCCAGGGGACGCAGCAGCGGGTTCAGAGCCGCGGTGAGCCGCCACAGGCTCAGGAACAGGTGGTGCCTTCGACGCAGATGGGCCCGCTCGTGCGCCAGCAGGGCCTCGCGCTCGTCGTCGCCGAGACAGCACAGCATGCCCCGGGACACCACGATGCGTCCGGGCGCGCCGGGCAGGGCGAACGCCAGCGGAGCGTCGTCGTCGACCACGGCCAGTTCCGTGTCACCGCGCAGCGCCTTGCACTCCCGCCGCACCCGCGCGATCCGGCGTGCCTGGCGCAGGGCGGACACGCCCAGCGAGACGACGCTCGCGGCGAGGACGAGCGCGCTGACGGCCGCGACGACGGCGTACACGGGATCCTCGGCACGCAGCGCGGCCACCGACCAGTGGCCCTCGGCCGCGACCTGGGGAATCTGCGCGATGCCGGTGAACGCCAGCAGGGCGAGCGAACCGGTCCAGCCGCCGGCGGTGACGAGCGCGGCGCAGGCCAGGGCCCAGGCCGCGGGACGCGGGGTGAGCCGGCGCGCCAGGCGCGGTGCGAGCACGCTGATCACGGCGGTGACGGCGAAGGGAACGTAGACGCTGATCAGCACCGGCTCACCGGTTTCCGTCGGAACGCTCGTCGCGGGTGTCCTGCCCGGACAGCAGCTGGTGCAGCAACTGCTCGTCCTGCGCGGAGAGTTCGGACACGAAGCGGGTGAGCACGGCCTCGCGGTCGGAACCCTCCTCCAGCAGCGACCGCATCCGCCGGGCGGTGTGCGAGGCCTCGTCGCGCACCGGGGTGTAGGCGTAGCCGCGGCCCTTCCGGTTCCGTACGAGCATGCCCTTGTCGTGGAGGCGGGACAGGATCGTCAGCACGGTGGTGTACGCCAGGTCGCCCGGCAGCCGTTCGAGAACCTGGCGTGCGGTCAGCGGGGCGTCGGCGGCCCACAGCGCGGCCAGCACATCGCTCTCCAGCGCACCGCGCGCCCGCCTGCCGGAACCGCCGGGGGTCTCCTCGTCCGTCGGGTCGCTCACCCGTCCGCCCTTCCTCGCCCTCGTCAGCAGAGGCTACCCGGTCGCCGTCCGGCCGCCACCGGTCATCTCCTACTGGTTGTAGGAGGTATGCGCCGGCCTCGAGGCACGATTTACTACATCTTGTAGAGCCCCGGAGCTCCCGACGGGCGGAGGACCGACCCATGCCCCACGCCGGACATACTCTCCCCAGGCCCCGAGCCGGACGCACTCTCCCCAGGCCCGCACCCGCGGGCCCCCTGCCGCGCCCGCGAGACGAGGCAATGCCCTCCGGCCGGATCGCGATCATCTCCGCGAGCGTCGGCGCGGGGCACGACGGCGCCGCCGCCGAGCTGGACCGCCGCCTCACCGCCGAGGGCTTCACCGTCGACCGGCTCGATCTGCTCGACCTGCTGCCCGCCCGGCCCGGCCGGGCCGTCCAGGAGGGCTACCACCGGCTGCTCGTCCGGGCGCCGTGGGCCTATCAGCGCATCCACTCCGGCACCGACCGCGCGGGAGGCGGCGGCCACCACTCATGACCGCCGCCCACGGATGACCTGCGGTGAATTCGGTGTCCGGTGCCCGGAACGATTCCGGGAAGCTGTTCGTCTACAGTTCAGTAGACGGTCTACATTTCTGTAGTCAGTAGTTGCCGGCCGTTCACCCACCCGATTTCCCCGCACGCAAAGGGCCCGCCCCGATGACCACTGTGATCCTCGCCTTCGACGGGTCCTCCGTCGACGGTTCCGCCTACACGGACGTGGTGCGCCTCGCGTGGCACTCGCCGGGCTGGCTGGACGACACGGTCTCGGCTTGGTCGACGTACGGGCTCGCGGTGTTCGCCGTCCTGGCCGCCGTCGGCTGGTGGCGAGCCCGGCACGAGGGGGCCGCCGCAGCGGTGTCGGCGCTGGTGGTGCCGGTGGTGGTGGTCGCGGCGTACGGCGTGGACGCCCTGCTCAAGCTGGCGGTCCGCGAGGATCGGCCGTGCCAGAGCCTGCACGTGAGAACGCTGGAGGCGTGTCCGGCGCCCGGCGACTGGTCCTTCCCCAGCAACCACGCGGCCATCGCCGCCGCGGCCGCCGTGGCCCTGCTGTTCGTCTCGCGCCGTCTCGGGTCGGTCGCGGTCGTGGCCGCGCTGGCGATGGGGGTGTCCCGGGTGTGGGTCGGTGCACACTATCCGCACGACGTCCTGGCCGGTCTCGTCGTCGGCGCACTCGTGGCACTGGCGGCGACGCGCGCGACGCGGCGCTGGTCGGCCGTCCTGGTGCGGTGGCTGGCGGCCAGACGCCTGGGTGCTCTGCTGCTGACCCCATGAGCCACCCCTGACGGGTACGACCACGGCCGCAGGGCCGACGGAGGATCATGCACCCCGAGGACCTGGTTGCCGAGGACGATGACGCTCCGCGGGACGTGCCGCGCCGCACGTCGCCTGTCATGAACAGTGCCCTCGGCTGCCTGCGCGCCCTCGGCTCGTTCCGTTCTCTCCGTGTCTTTCGTCGCCTGGCCCCACGTACCCTGCGCGGGCGGCTCTCCCTCGTGGCGCTGACCGCAGCCGCGCTGCTGATGACGGTGCTGACCGTGGCGTTCAACGCCGTGATGGACCGGCATCTGCAGCACCAGGCGGACGACGAGCTGCGCAACAGGGCGGCAGCGGTGGCCACGACCGTCGACACCAGCGGTTCCCGGGTCCGCGTCGTGGAAACCGTCAACGACCGCCTGCTCGACACCAACGTGTGGATCTACGCCGGAACCCGCCTGCTGGAGAAGCCGCCGTCCGCCGCCCGGGACAGCGCGCCGACCCGGGCCGCCGACCGGCTGGCCGCACAGCGCAAGCCCGGCTGCGCCACCATCCACGCCCACGGGCATCGGCCCGTCCGGCTGTGCTCCCAGCCGATTCCCGGCCGCCACGCCACCGCGACGGTGGTCACCGCCCTGGACCTGGCTCCGTACCGCAGTTCCGCCGACACCCTGCTGCTGGGGTCGCTGATCCTGGACACCGTGATGCTCGGATGCACGTACGTCCTGACACGCCTGTCCGTCGGCCGTGCGCTGCGCCCCGTGCGGACGATGACCGACCAGGCCACGCAGTGGAGTGCGGTGGGCTCCGACGACCGCTTCGGCGCGGCGGAACACCCGGCCGAACTCGCCCGCCTGGGCACCTCGCTGGACGCACTGCTCGACCGGATCCGCACCGTTCTGCGCCACGAGCAACAGCTGACCGGAGAGCTGTCCCACGAACTGCGCACGCCGCTCACCAGGATCATCATGGAGCTCGACTGGTGGCGGACCCGACCGCGCACGGACGCCGAGACCCGCGCCGCGCACGAGGTGATCGCCGAGGCCGCGCAGTCCATGCGCACGATATGCGACACGCTCCTCAACGAGGCCCGCGAGAACACGCTGAACCCGGCGAGCGCCCCCGGCACGACCGACGTCGTGCCGGCCCTGGGCCGCCTGCTCCGGCAACTCGACGCGCCGGACCGGGTGAGGACGGTGGTGGAGACGGATGCCTCGGTGCTGGAGGCGGGCGTTCCCCCCGGCCTCCTCGAACGCATCGTCAGCCCCCTGCTCGCGAACGCCGTCCGCTACGCCCGTTCCGCCGTGACCGTGTGCGCGCGGCCCGGGCCCGGCTCCGTGCGGATCGACGTCGTCGACGACGGCCCCGGCGTGCCGGACGCGTTCCTGGGCGAGCTGTTCCAGCCCGGCCGGCGCGCCGATCCCGGTGACGGGCACGACGGCGCGGGCCTGGGGCTGCCCCTCGCCCGCCGCCTGGCCCGCGCCGTCGGCGGCGAGGTGTCCCACGACCCCGGTCACACCCCCGGCGCCAGATTCACGATCACCCTGCCCGTCGGCTGACCGAGCCCCCGGCCCCAACCCCCGCCCTCACCGAACGACAGCGCGCTCGCCCCGCCGAAAGGGGGCCGGCGCGCTGGTAGGTGGCGTGTGTGGGGCTGTGAGGGAGGCGGGTCAGGTCGCCCGGGCGGCGGGACGGGGCGGTGCGGTGACGTCCTTGCGGGTCACGCCCAGGTACACGACCAGGCCGAGGATGACCGCCAGGAACAGCGCGCCGGTGATCACGGTGCCCAGGCCCAGGCCGCCGTCGCCGGTCGGCTGGGAGAGGTAGTCGCCGGTCGAGGCGCCCAGGGGACGGGTGAGGACGTACGCGATCCAGAAGCTCCACACCGCGTCCAGGCCCAGCGCGAACTGGGCGATGGCGACCGCGGCGATGGCCACCGCGAACAGAGCCACGGCCGACCAGTACACGCCGGCGCGGTACGTCTTCGTCCGGAACTGGACGACCAGGACGACGGCGAGCAGCGCACTCATCAGCACCGACACGCCGGTCAGGCCCAGGCCCGCCTTCTCGTTCAGCAGGTCGGCCGCGGTCTCGCCGACCGTCGTGCACAGCACCTTGATGATCCAGAAGTAGACGGTGACCTCGGGCACCTTGTTCCAGCGCAGCCGCCGGGCCGCCGGAGCGGCAGGCCCGCCGGCTGTGGGAGCCGCGGAGGTTTCATAGGTCATGGTCAGCGACCGTGCCACCGGACACCGGAACACATCCTGGCCGTCGGCAGCGGGAATCTTGACGCATTCATGACCCAGGCGGCCGCATCCGTCCCGCCACCGCCGGTGTCCTTCCCGGTGTCCGTGCCGTTGCGAGGAATGGAGTGCCATGGAAGGCACCGTGGTGGCGGTCGTCGTGGTGGCGCTGTTGGCGCTGCTCGTGCTGAAGAGCGGTATGCGGGTGGTCAACCAGGTGGAGCGCGGGGTCGTGTTCCGGTGGGGCAAGGCCCTGCCGGGTCACCGGCAGCCCGGCATCACGTTCCTGATCCCCTTCGCCGACCGTATGCGCAAGGTCAACGTGCAGGTCGTGACCATGCCCGTGCCCACCCAGGAGGGCATCACCAGGGACAACGTGTCGGTGAAGGTCGACGCGGTCGTGTACTTCCGGGTGACCGACCCGGTGCGCGCGGCCATCGAGGTCCAGGACTACGTCTTCGCCGTCGGGCAGGTCGCCCAGTCCTCGCTGCGCTCCATCATCGGCAAGAGCGATCTGGACGACCTGCTGAGTGACCGGGAGCGGCTGCACGAGGGGCTGGCGCTGATGATCGACAGCCCGGCCGCCGGGTGGGGCGTCCACATCGACCGCGTCGAGATCAAGGACGTCCAGCTGCCCGAGTCGCTGAAGCGGTCCATGTCCCGGCAGGCCGAGGCCGAGCGGGAGCGGCGGGCCCGGGTCATCACCGCCGACGGTGAGTTCCAGGCGGCACAGCAGCTCGCCAACGCGTCGAGGATCATGTCCGACACGCCGGAGGCCATGCAGCTGCGGCTGCTGCAGACGGTCGTCGAGGTCGCCGCCGAGAAGAACTCGACCCTCGTGATGCCCTTCCCCGTCGAGCTGCTGCGCTACTTCGACCGGACCGTGCAGAAGATCGACGCCGACCTCAGCGTGCCTCGGCAGCAGCAGGCTCCCGCCCCGGCCGAGGAGAGCGCCGAGCAGCCGTAGCGAGCGCCAGCGTCACACACACCGAGCCCGCCGCCATCATCGTCATCCCCGCGGCGGGCGAGGTGAGTTGGGCCACCGCGCCGGCCAGCGAGGCGCTCACGCCCTGCATGGTCAGCATGCCGGAGGAGTGCAGCCCCAGGGCCTGGCCGGCGAGTTCGTCCGGGGTCAGCTCCATCAGCCGCTCCTGCTGGACGAGGCTCGCGCCGAAGCCCACGGAGGCGACCGTCGCGCACACCGCCGCCACCGGCAGCGGCGGGTGCGCGCAGAACACCAGGTAGGGCGTCGCCAGCAGCAGCAACAGGGGCGTGGCCAGGCGGCGGCGCACCGCGGACGGCACCAGTCGGCCCACCGTCACATCGCCGGCGAGCATGCCGAACGCCCCGCAGGCGAACAGGGTGCCGGCGGCGTGCGGCGCGTACGGGACGTACAGGGACTCGCAGCCGACGACCAGCCCGTTGGGCAGCCACAGGCCGAGGTAGGTGAGGCGGCGCGGGCGGGACGACCACAGCAGGGCGTTGGTGCGCCAGGTCGCCGCCGCGGAGGGGCGGCCCCCGCTGCGGGCCGGGCGCGCACTCAGGCCGAGGCGCAGGGCGAGCGCGGACAGCAGGTACAGCGCCGCCGCCAGCAGCAGGCACACGCGCGGGGAGAGCAGCGCGAGCAGGGCGCCGCCGGTGGCGAACCCGGCGATCTGCATCAGCCCGCTCATCATGTTGAACAGCGAACGCCCCGGCAGGTAGCCGTCCTTGGCGAGGATCTCGTTCAGCAGGCCCCAGCGGACCCCGCCGCCGAGGGAGGCCACGAGACCCAGCAGCAGCAGGACGCCGAAGACCGCGCCGACCGGCAGGCCGGGCACCGCCTGCACCGCCGTACCGGCCGCGAAGGCCAGCGCGATCACGGACAGTGCCGTACGCGGGGGCAGCCGGTCGGCGCCGGACAGCAGGAACGTCGCGCCCAGCACCTGGGCGAGCGACGGGCCGAACATGCTCACCGCCGACAGCAGCGGCGAGCCGGTGGCCCGGTACACGAGCGTGCCCAGGGCCAGCCCGCCGACCGTCTGCGCGGCGGTCTGCGCGGCCGAGCCGAGGAAGAGCGGGGTGAACTCCGGGGTGCGGAACAGGGATCGATAGCTGGACATGCCGGGCAGTCTCGGCGGGGCACGGACGGGCTCGTTATTGTTTCGCCGCAGCGCGAAAGCTCGTACGGCCGTGAGGGGGGTGCCGAGGTGGGCCTGTGGCAGCTCAACGCGGACACCCTCGCCCGCAGCCGGTTCGTGGTCTCGCCGCTCGCCGAGACCTTCGCCTGTCTGAAGCTGCTGCACGTGGCGGACGCCGCGCATCCCGGTGAGCACGCGTGGCTGCGCGCCCATCTGCCCGTCTACCGGGCGCTTCTGGCGGCCGAGCCGGTGACGGCACGGCTGGTGCGGGCCGGGCTCGGGCGGGAGTGGATCGCCGACTTCCTGACCCCGGCACCCCGCGGCGGGGAGACCTTCGCGGACGAGGTCGCCCGGGTCCGCTCGACGGCACCGGAGGCGGCCCGCGCCCATCTGCGCACCGCGCTCGCCGGCCCGCTCCCCGCCGAGCTGGACCGGGACGACCTGCCCGAGCGGGCGGCCGTACTCCTTCGGTGGGTGTGGGAGACGACCGTACGGCCGTCCTGGGAGCGGCGCCGGCGGGTGCTGGAGGCGGACGTGGTCGCGCGGACCGCGCAGGTGAGCCGGGGCGGCTGGGTGAGCGTGCTCGACGAGCTGCGGCCCGGACGCACCCGCTGGCTCGGCGAGAACCTGCTCCAGATCAACCTCCACGAGTACCCGCCCCGGGAGATCTCCGGGGCCGAGCTGCTCTTCGTGCCGGTGACCGTGCAGCGGGCGGGCTGGGTCGCCTGGGACGACGGGGTGCGCTACGCGGCGGTCTACCCGTGCGCCGGCGCCCTCGCCGACGCGGGCATCCGAACCGTCCCGTCCGCCTTGGGCGCGCTCCTCGGGCCCTCCAGGGCCGAGGTGCTGGTCCTCCTCGCCTCCCCCATGAGCACCACCCAGCTGACGGCGGTGAGCGGGCAGGCGCTGGGCTCGGTGGGCCGCCATCTGAAGGTGCTGCGGGAGGCGGGGCTCATCGCACGACGCCGGGCGGGACGGTCGGTGCTGTACGCACGCACAGAGGCCGGGAACGTCCTGGTGCAGGCGGTGGGGCAGCGCCGGGAAGGGGCGCGGGACTGTGTCTGACGTGCGGCTGCCGCCGCGTGGGCGCGACCGGCCACGACGAACCCGCGGCCGCCGGCCGGCCCGTCCCCCGCACCCCGCTGAGCGCATAGCATCCAGGCATGACCAACGTGCTGAATGTCGAAATCGACGCCCTGCAGGGCGGCCCCGCCGACCTCCCCCAGTACGAGGGCAAGGCCGTCCTCGTCGTCAACGTGGCCTCCAAGTGCGGCCTCACCCCCCAGTACACGGGCCTGGAGAAGCTCCAGGAGCGGTACGCCGACCGCGGGTTCACCGTGCTCGGCGTGCCCTGCAACCAGTTCCTCGGCCAGGAGCCCGGCACCGCCGAGGAGATCGCGGAGTTCTGCTCGGCGACGTACGGCGTGTCCTTCCCGCTCACCGAGAAGGTCGAGGTGAACGGCGAGGGCCGGCACCCGCTGTACGAGCGTCTGGTGGGCTTCGCCGACGCCGAGGGGCACAGCGGCGACATCCGCTGGAACTTCGAGAAGTTCCTGATCGGGCGGGACGGCACGGTCGTCGCCCGGTTCTCGCCGCAGACCGAGCCGGAGTCGGACGCGATCGTGACGGCCATCGAGGCCCAGCTCGGCTGAGCACCGCTTGACCTTGCCCCTGGGGCAGAGCCGAGTGTCCCTGTCACCGGGCGGCGGATCCGCCCGGTGACGGAGGATGACACGGTGGACGACGACCTGCTCACCATCGGCGCGTTCGCCGCGCGGGCCCGGCTGTCGGCCAAGGCGCTGCGCCTGTACGACCGGCTGGGCCTGCTGGCGCCGGCCCGTGTCGACGAGGCGACCGGCTACCGCTACTACCGCGCCGACCAGGCCGAACGCGCCCGTCTTGTGGCCCTGCTGCGGCAGCTGGACATGCCGCTGGCCCGGATTGCCGAGGTGCTCGGCGCCGGGGGGCCCGAGGCCGCCGGCCGGCTGGCCGCCTACTGGGCGGACGTGGAGAGCCGGGTGGCCGGGCAGCGGACGCTCGCCGAGTACCTCCGTGGACGGCTGTCCGGGAGGAGCACCGAGATGTACGAGAAGTTCGTGATCGAGACCGTGGACGTGCCGGCGCAGGTGGTGATCACCGAGTCGCGGCACACGCTGGCGGACGAGCTGCCGACGTGGATCGGCGCGTCGCTGGGCCGGCTGGAGGCGGCGGCGCGGGAGTGCGGGGGCATGACGGGCGCGCCGTTCGTGGTCTACCACGCCGAGGTGTCGATGGAGAGCGACGGCCCGGCGGAGTCCTGTGTGCCGGTGGCCGACGAGGCGGCGGCCCGGGCGTGGGCCGCCGGGCGGGGGCGGGCCTGGGAGACGGCGGTACGGGTGGAGCCGGCGGCCCGGCTGGCGTACACGCGGATCACCAAGGCGCAGGTGGCGCATCCGCAGATCCTGGCCGCCTTCGAGGCGGTGGAGCAGTGGATGGCGGGCGAGGGGCTCGAGATGGCCGGGCCCTGCCGCGAGGTGTACTTCGCGGACTGGGACGCGGCGGGCCCCGAGGACCCGGTGTGCGACGTGGCGTTCCCGGTGGTGCGGTCCGCGGGGACGGCGTGACACCGCCCCCGAACAGAAGGTGCCCTCTCGGCAAGGACGGCGACTGGTCGAGAGGGCTCTTCTGGTGGTGCTTGTGAAGTTGTTTTCGTCGGGGCTTCACTGACGAAGGTCAGGGAGGGCCCCCTAGGCCTTGACCGAGGTCACGAAGGCGTTCCAGGCGTCGGCCGGGAAGGCCAGGATCGGGCCCTCGGGGACCTTGGAGTCACGGACGGCGAGTTCGGCGTCGGCGGGCGACTTGACCTCGACGCAGGCGCCGTTGCCCGCGGAATAGGAGGACTTCATCCACGTCTCCGAAGCGCCCTGAATCAGTGCCATGTCCACTCCTGTTGCGAGTTGCGATAGTGCGGTTCACGCCAACCTTGTCGTCTGATTGGCGTGATCGACGCTACCGGGCAACCGCCCCTGCCGGAGTAGTCGTTCACTCAACCGGATGGCATATTCCGGGGGAGCCTTCCATTGGAGTGGACCTTCGGTGTAAGATCCGGCGCCCTTCGTGACAGCCGCTCATTCGGCGTACTGTTTGGCCACCTTCGCAATGAACTGCCGGGATTGCTCCACATTGAGGGACTGTGCCCGCAGGTGCTCGTACATCACGGCGTACTTCTGCACGTCCTGGGCCTTCTCCAGGTACAGGTCGCTGGTGACGCCCTCCAGGTACACCACGCTGGAGTCGGCGGCGTCGGCGAACTCCAGGATCGCGTACTGGCCGTTGAGCCCGGGATGCGCGCCGACCTCGAACGGCAGCACCTGCACGGTGACGTGCGGCAGCTGGGACATCTCGATCAGATGGTCCAGCTGCTCGCGCATCACCAGTCTGCTGCCCACGACACGCTTCAGCGCCGCCTCGTCGAGCACCACCCACAGCCGGAGCGGGTTGTTCTCGGCGGTGATACGTTCCTGTCGGCGCATGCGCACCTGCACACGCTTCTCGATCTCGGCGGTCGACGTCTCCGGCAGCGCGCCCTGCACCAGGGCCTCCGCGTAGGCGCGGGTCTGCAACAGACCGGTGACCAGCTGGGGTTCGTACACCCTCAGCGACTCGGCGTCGGTCTCCAGACCGATGTACACGCTGTACGGGATGTCCCCGAAGGTGTGCCACCAGCCCTGCTGCCGGGAGTCCCGGGCCATTTCCATCAGCGAGTCGACGATCCGCTGGTCCTCGACCTCGTACACCCCGCACAGGTCGCGCACATCGCGCTGGCTGATGCTTCTGCGGCCGTTCTCCAGCCGACTGATCTTCGACTGCGACACCAGCAGTCGTTCCGCCACTTCCTCGGCCGTCATGCCCTTGAGCTCGCGGAGCCTGCGGAGCTCCTGGCCCAGCCGGCGCCGCCTGACAGTGGGATTGACATTGGACGCCACGGGACGTGCACCTCCGGCTGCCTGCCTGTTTCCTAACACTTTCCGTATCTGCTGCTGAGCAGACTGCCACCAAGGTGCTTTCTACCGCTGGGAAACGGTGGATATGCGGCGCGTACGCGTCAGTTCGCCACGGCTCGCCACCCGATGGTGTACCGGGACGCAGTCGAGCGGGGCGGCGGGATCCCGGGGAAGGATCCCACCGCCCCGCTCTGACCCAGCGGCTCCCGAACCGGGTCTGGGCGAACCGGGGTTACGGCTCAGAACCGGGGTTACGGCTCGGAACCGGAGTTGCGGCTCAGAACCGTGGTCACGGTGCAGAACCGGGGTTACGGCTCAGTGGGCCACGGCGCGTGCCATGGACCCGCGGTGCGGCTGCATCGGAACCCCGCGTGCGGGTTCCGCCGCGGACCTCGCGCCGACCGCCGCGCCCTGCCGACCGGTGGCGGCGGCGCCCCGGCGCGGCTGTGCGACAGCACCGTTCTGCACGTCCATCACGGCATGCGCGACAAGACCGCCCATGGGGTCGTGCCGGATCAGATCCCGCAGCCGGGACCGGGACGAGCGTCCCTCGTTCCCCGGATACAGGTGCTTGCCGAGTCCGACGGCGTGCGCCAGGGCGGCGAGCGCCGCGGTCCGCGGGTCCGGCGGTACGCCGGTGCGGATCGCGGAATCCAGCCGGGCTCGGATCTCCCGGCTGATCTCGTTGTCCGTCGCCTGATAGCGGGTCGTCGGCAGCACCCCGCACATCTGACCGGCCACGGCATGCACCATGCCGCACCGCTCCAGATGCGAGAGGTACGTCTGACGGAGCCCCAGCCGGGGTCCGCCGATCCAGTGGACGGCACGCACGGGAGCGCCACGCCTTCGCAGCAACTCCAACGCGCAGTCCAAAGTCGGATCTCCAGTCGGCCGTGGCACCACCACGGCGATACGATCCCCGTCTGGGGCTATCCGTCCGGCCAGCGCCAGCTCCACTAGCTGTGCACCGGCCAGACCGAGGTCGAGCGACTGCGGCTGCGCAGTGGTACCCGTGGCCGGGTCCAGTGCCAGCAGCAGAAGCTCCTCCGGAAGTGTTCTGCGGCTCCTGCCCATCCATGCCTCCCCGCGTGGATGAATGACAGGGTGACCCCTCTCACATTGGTCTGTCGAGGGTGCGTGACCGGTTCGTGAGGGAACCGGTAGGTATGTCG
Organism: Streptomyces barringtoniae; assembly: GCF_020819595.1. Classification (GTDB taxonomy): domain Bacteria; phylum Actinomycetota; class Actinomycetes; order Streptomycetales; family Streptomycetaceae; genus Streptomyces; species Streptomyces barringtoniae. The sequence goes on along the minus strand of NZ_JAJHNP010000016.1, from coordinate 118,833 downwards.
TTCTCGTCTACTGCAGGGGCCAAGCCCTCACACAGGACACTGGTACATGGTTCGGACAGGGCGCGCGCGTGGGCGTGCGGCGCAGGAGGAGGCATCGGTGGCGGGCGAGTCCCCCGACAGGTCGAAGCAGCGCGAGTCGTCGGCAGAACCGACGCCGGGGAGCGCGGGTCCGGTTCCCGAGGCACGCGATCCACGCCTCGCCGTCTCGCGCGAAAAGGATTCCTCGCCCGGCGGCGCGGACAGCGCGACGAAGGTCCTGTCGGTCCGTGACGTGAAGGCCCGCGCCTCGGAAGTCCCCTCGGAGGACACCGCCCTCCGCGAGGCGGTCTCGGCCTGGGTCCGCGGCGCCGCAAGTCCCGGCCCGACGGCCACGGATGAGCCGGAGGCCGGGGAGGCCGAGACCGGGTCCGAGGCCACGGGCGCCGACGCGGAGGCGAACGCGGCTACGGAGGCGGACGCTGACGCGGACTCCGATGCGGACGCGAAGACCGACACCCAGGCGAAGGCGGCCGGGAACGCGGAGGCGGACGCAGAGGAACCGACGACCGCCGACGCCGACGCCGACGCCGACCAGAAGGCGGACGCGGACGACGAGAAGGCGGGCACGCAGGCGAAGGCGGGTTCCGAGGCCGACACGGACCGGGGCGCCGAAGCCCAGGCCGAGACCGACGCGGAGGCCGGCTCGAACGGCGGCGCCGGGGCTCACGCCGAGACCGACACCGACCGGGGCGCCGAAGCTGACGCCGAGGCAGACGCGGACGCGGACGCCGAGAAGGCGGGCGTGAAAGCGAAGGCCGAGGCGGGTTCCGAGGCCGACGCGGACACCGACACGGGCCGGGGCGCCGAAGCTGAGGCCGAGACCGACGCGGACGCCGACACCGACCGGGGCGCCGAAGCCGACGCCGAGGCAGGCCCGGACGCCGACGCCGACACGGACAGTGGCGCCGACGCTGACGCGGAGACGGACACCGACCGGGGCGCCGAGGCCGAGGTCGACGCGAAGGCAAAGGCAAAGGCCGGCGAAGCCGAGGACGGGCCCGAGGACGCCGACGGCGAGGACGCCCCGCAGGGGCCACCCGCAGCCGACGACGAGAGCCGCACCGGTGGTGCGGGTGGGAACACGGACGCCGAAGGCGAAGCCGAGGCGGACGGGGACGACGCCGCGCAGGACAACGCCCCCGTCGACCAGCCCACCACCGTCTTCAAGGCGATAAAGCCCAAGCCCGCCCCGCAGGTCGACCAGCCGACGACCATGCTCAAGCTCGGCGGCAGGACGGACACGCCCAAGGCCCCGGAGTCCGACTCCGAGCGCACCAGCAAGTTCGTCGCGCTCAAGAACGACATGGCGACGGCCGCCAAGCCGGAGGCCAAGCCGGCCGCCAAGCCGGACGCCACCACCCCCGTCCCCCAGGTCGGCCCCGAGCGCACCACCCAGCAGCCCCTCCCCCCGAAGCCCCCGCTGGACCTCCTGGCGGAGCTGACGAACACGCCGCCGCCCCCGGAGACCGCGGTCCGCACGATCGTGCGCCGGCTCAAGATCTGGACCCCCCTGGTCCTGCTCCTGGCGATCGTCTTCGCGGTCGTGCAGACCCTCCGCCCGCTCCCCGACCCCACCCTCGACCTCACCGCGAAGGACACCTACACCTTCGACGGAGGCAAGGCCGACATCCCGTGGCCGGCCGGCGGTCAGGCCGCGCTCGACGTCCAGGGCATCGGCACGTTCGGTGACTCCGGCGACCAGAAGCCCGTACCGATCGCGAGCGTCGCCAAGGTGATGACCGCGTACCTCATCCTGCGCGACCACCCGCTCAAGAGCGGCCAGGACGGCCCGAAGATCAGGATCGACAAGCCGGCCGAGCAACAGTCTGACGCGGGCCAGGAGTCCACCGTCCGTGTCACCGCCGGCGACTCGATCTCCGAGCGCGAGGCCCTGGAGGCCATCCTCCTGCCCTCCGCCAACAACGTGGCCCGGCTGCTCGCCCGCTGGGACTCCCACTCGGAGCAGGCGTTCACCGAGAAGATGAACGCCGCCGCCAAGGGCCTCGGCATGACCAACACCACGTACACCGACCCCTCGGGTCTGACCGCCTCCACGGTTAGCACGGCGGTGGACCAGGTGAAGCTGGCCCGGGCGGCGATGCAGCAGCCCGTCTTCCGCGAGGTCGCGGCGATGATGTCGTACAACGACTACAAGGGCGTCAACCACTCCAACTACAACCGCCTGGTCGGCCACAACAACGTCGTCGGCATCAAGACCGGCACCTCGACCGCCGCCCTCGGCAACCTCGTCTTCGCGGCGAAGCAGCAGGTCGGCGGCGAGACGCGCACCATCATCGGGGCCGTGCTGCGCCAGCGCGCCGGCGGCTTCGACAACACCATCATCAGCGGGGTCCTGGACGCGGGCGACAAGCTGATCCGGGCCGCGCAGGGCGCGCTGAAGTCGGTGACGATCCTGAAGAAGGGCGACGTGGTCGGGTACGTCGACGACGGTCTCGGCGGCCGTACGCCCATCGTGGCGACGAAGGACGTCACGGCGGCCGGCTGGCCGGGGCTGGAGGTGAAGCTGTCCTTCACCTCCGGCAAGGTGCCGCACACCGCGAAGGCGGGCACCGAGGTCGGCTCGCTCACCGTGGGTGACGGTTCGGCCGGAGCCGTCAAGGTGCCGGTGGCCCTGCAGAAGGATCTGGCGGAGCCCGGCTTCGGCGCCAAGCTGACCCGTCTGGGCTGAGTCCGCACCCCGGTCGTCACCAGCACGCACCCCGCCGACGAAGACCCGCGGCGGGGTGCGTGCTAGCGTCACGAATCGGGGCAGGTCGCCGGTCACGGGACATGACCGCGAACTGGACGGGAAGCAGCCGGGAACGCCGTGGAACACGGCCGAGAACAGAAGACGGGACACGGGGAGTGCCTTCAGGTGGCCACAGCCGAGCCGACACGCGCCGACGACGCCGATCCGGGGCCGGGATCCGGCCCGCGAATACGCCTGTCCGAGCCTGACGCGGACGGTCACGGGGATCACACCGACCACCCGGACGGCCGTACCGACAGTGACCGCCTCGACGCGCCCTCCAGCAGACTCGCGCGTCTTCTCGTCGCCGCCGAACCCCTGCGGCAGCGGCTGCTCAAGCACCCCGTGCTGTCCGTGACGGCCCTCGCGGGCGTCCTGCACATCGTCTGGTTCTTCACGTTCGCGAACAGTGGTGGCGATCTCGCCGCGCAGGACGCCTGGGCGGAGTTCGTCGGCCGGCACCCGGACTCGGCGTACAACCTCGCCTGGTACGGCGGCATGCACCCGGTGTCGTACAGCGTGGTGTCGCCGTATCTGATGGCCGTCCTCGGCGTCCGTACGACGATGATGATCGCCGGGACGGTGTCGGCGGGCCTGCTGACGCTGGTCCTGATCCGCAGCCGGGCGGTGAAGAACCCGCTGTGGGCGTCGCTCGCCGGGGTCGTCGCGCTGCTGTGCAACGCGATCTCGGGCCGGGTGACCTTCGGTCTCGGCACGATGTTCGCGCTCGGCGCCGTCGCGGCCGTCTTCTGCTGGCCGTACCGGTGGCGGCACAAACGCTGGGCGAAGGCGGCGGTGGCCGCCCCGCTGGCCGGCCTGTCCACCATGGCCTCGCCCGTCTCGGGGCTGTTCGTCGGGCTGGTCGCGGTCGCGCTGTTCCTGCAGAAGCGGCGGCCGGGCGCCTGGGCGCTGGGCCTCGCCCCGACGGTGGTGGTCGCCGCCTCGTACTTCCTCTTCCCGTTCTCGGGCACCCAGCCGATGACGATCGGCTCGGTGATCCTGCCCCTGGCGTACGGCCTGCTGTGCCTGTTCCTCGTGCCCCGTCAGTGGGTGACGGTCCGGCTGACGGCGGCCGTCTACAGCGTCGGCGTGGTCCTGGTGTGGCTGATCAGCTCGCAGATCGGGTCGAACATCTCCCGGCTGCCGATGGTGTTCGCGGGTGCGACGCTGGTGGCCGCGCTGCCGTTCACGGTGCCGAAGTCCCGCAAGTGGTACACGGCCGTGCTGGCGCTCGTCGGCTTCGCCGGCTGGATCGGCTTCAAGTCGGTGGACGACATCATCCACACGACCCCGGCCGCGTCCTGGGCCCGCGAGCTCGCCCCGCTGGTGCACCAGCTGCAGAAGGCCGGTGCCGAGAAGGGCCGCGTCGAGGTGGTCCCGGCCCGCTCGCACCGGGAGGCGTCGGCGCTCGCGCCGTACGTCAACCTGGCACGCGGCTGGAACCGGCAGGCCGACATGGAGCGCAACCCGCTCTTCTACGACGACACCCTCAACTCGGCGAACTACCACGAGTGGCTGCAGCGCTGGGCCGTCCACTTCGTCGTCCTGCCGAAGGACAACCCGGACGGCGACGGCGGCGAGCGCGAGCGGGAACTGCTGCGGCGCGGCATGCCGTACCTGACGCAGGTGTGGGGCGACGCCAACTGGCAGCTGTTCCAGGTGACCGATCCGACGCAGCTCGCCGAGCCCGACGCGGTGGTGGACCGCGCCGACCAGGGCGAGATGACGCTCCAGGTGCGCAAGGCCGGGCGGATCCTGATCAGGATCCCCTATTCGCCGTGGCTGAGCATCGTCGACGAGCACGGCAAGAGCCTGAAGCCGCCGCAGGTGGTCTCCTCCGGCCCGCCGAAGAAGTACCGGAACGTCAACGGGTGCCTGGCGGAGACGCCGCAGGACGCGAACGGGGACAAGTGGACCATGCTGCTCGCGCCGAAGGCGGGAACCTACCGGCTGGCGGCGCCGTACCAGCTGCCCCGGGGTACCCCGTGTCCGGACGAGCTCAAGACCCCGTGACCCCGTGACCGCCGTGACCGGCTCCGTGTGGTTCAGCGGAGCAGGTCGACGTACCGGTCCGTCCCCGGCACCGTCGGGACGAACGGGGCCAGCAGTTCCACCCTGCCCAGGCCCGAGTCGGTCACCTGCTCCTCCAGCCCCGTGAAGTGGTCCTGCCAGCACTCCCTCGGGTCGGCCTCCAGGAACCACAGCAGCGTCAGGCGGGTGTCGACCCCCTCGACCTGCTTGACGTAGGTCATGCGGTCGCCGGGCAGGGGGGTGGGGCGGAAGACCGTCACCAGGGCGCAGGGGGAGCCCGCGAGGCGGCGCGGGAGGTGGCGGGCGGCCAGCCACCCGAGCAGCTCGGCCCGCTGCTCCGCCGACTCGGTGTCGATCACCTCCAGGACCAGGCCGGTGTAGGGGTGGTCCAGGGCGTGGAAGTCCCGCGGGCCGGCCGCGCCGTCGCGGTAGACCGTCGTCTCGTGGTCCTGGAAGGACGTGAAGACGTGGGTGCGGTCGTGGTAGACGCGGGCGTCGCGGTTGAGGCGCCTGTTGACGGCGACGGTCCACTTCATGTGGTCGTCGTAGCGGCCGGCGGTGATCCAGTACGTGGAGAGGTAGCAGCCGGCGGTGACGGGCCGGGCGATCGCCGACTTCTCGGGGCGGCGCAGAAGCTGCAGGTCCCTCGTCGCCACCCAGCGGCGGCCCGCGTACATCCAGGGCATGGCCATCGCGCCGGCGTAGTAGTGGTCGTCCTCGTACCAGCGGTTGTAGGCGTACTCGTGCCCGGGGTGCGGCTCGACCATGGTGATCAGGGCGTGGCCCGGCCGGACGCCGTACGGGCCCACGGCGGCCAGTTCCGCGTACACCTCGCTGCGGGTCTCCTCGCTCACGCGGTTCCCCTCCCCTTCCGTCCTCCTCCGGTCGCCCATACTCTGACGGACCGTCAGATGAAGCGCCATAGCCCGGGAGGTACGGATGTCCCTGCTCGCCGGAAAGACCGTCGTCGTCTCGGGAGTCGGCGCCGGACTCGGCCATCAGGTCGCCGCGGCCGTCGTACGGGACGGCGGGAACGCGGTGCTCGGGGCGCGCACCGAGGCGAACCTCGCCAAGAGCGCGGCCGAGATCGATCCGTCCGGCGCGCGCACGGCGTACCGGGCGACGGACATCACCGACGAGGGGCAGTGCGCGGCGCTGGCCGCGCTGGCGCGGGAGCGGTTCGGCGGGATCGGCGCGGTGGTGCACGTGGCGGCCTGGGACTCCTACTTCGGCGGCGTCGAGGACGCGGACTTCACGACGTGGCAGTCGGTCATGGAGGTGAACCTGCTCGGCACGCTGCGGATGACCCGGGCCTGCCTCCCCGCGCTGCGGGAGGGCGGGGGCGGGTCCGTCGTCTTCATCGGGACGCAGTCGGCGGTGGCCGCGCCCTCGCAGGTGAAGCAGGCCGCGTACGCCGCGTCGAAGGGAGCGCTGACGAGCGCGATGTACTCGCTGGCGCGGGAGCTGGGGCCGCGGCGGATCCGGGTCAACACCGTCCTGCCGGGCTGGATGTGGGGGCCGCCGGTGCAGGCGTACGTCCGGTTCACCGCGCAGACGGAGGGCGTGCCGGAGGCGGAGGTGCTGGGGCGGCTGACGGAGCGGATGGCCCTGCCCGAGCTGGCGACCGACGGGGACGTGGCCGATGCGGTGGTCTTCCTCGCCTCCGACCGGGCACGCGCCATCACCGGGCAGTCGTTGCTGGTCAACGCGGGTGAGTTGATGCGGTGACCCGATGCGGTACGGGTGCGGCCCCCGGGATCGGACACAGCCGGAGGGCGTTCAGATAGATGAACGAAGGTCACCACGGCGAACATCTTTACCCTCTCTTGACTCGACGGTCGCTTGTCGTGTTCACGTGGCGGCACCCACGATCGGGCACATGAACAGTCTCGACTGGGCCGTGCTCATCGGCTACTTCGGTGTGATGGTCGCGATCGGCGTCTGGTCGCACAAGCGCGTGGACAACGTCTCCGACTTCTTCACGGCCGGCGGCAAGATGCCCTGGTGGCTCTCCGGCATCTCGCACCACATGTCGGGCTACAGCGCGGTCATGTTCACCGGGTACGCGGGCATCGCCTACACCTACGGCGTCACCTCCTTCGTCACCTGGTCCTTCCCCATCGCGCTCGGCATCGCCATCGGTTCGAAGCTGTTCGCGCCCCGTATCAACCGACTGCGCTCCCGGCTCCATGTGGCCTCACCGCTGGAGTACCTGAAGAACCGTTACAACCTGTCCACCCAGCAGGCGCTCGCCTGGTCCGGCATGCTGCTGAAGATCGTGGACGTGGGCGCCAAGTGGGCGGCGATCGCCACCCTCTTGTCGGTGTTCACCGGGGTCACCCTGAACCAGGGCATCCTCATCACCGGCGCGATCACGGCCGTGTACTGCACGATCGGCGGCCTGTGGGCGGACGCGCTGACCGAACTCGGCCAGTTCGTCATCCAGTTGCTCGCCGGGGTCTCGATGTTCATCGCCGTCGTACTGAAGCTGAACGACAAGCACATCGGCTTCTTCGACGCCTGGAACCAGCCAGCGCTGCACGGCCACGGCAAGCCGCTGGTCGGCCCCTACGGCACGGTGTTCCTGCTGGCGTTCCTGTTCATCAAGCTCTTCGAGTACAACGGCGGCATGCTCAACCAGGCGCAGCGGTACATGGCGACGGGCAGCGCCCACGCGGCCGAGCGCGGCGCCCGCCTGTCGGCGGTCCTGTGGCTGGTCTGGCCGGTCGTCCTCTTCTTCCCCATGTGGATGTCCCCCCTCCTGGTCCACGCCCAGAAGCCGGACGGCTCCGACTCCTACGGCCTGATGACCGAACAGCTGCTGCCGCACGGGCTGTTGGGCCTGGTCATCGTCGGCTTCTTCTCCCACACGATGGCCATGTGCTCCTCCGACGCCAACGCGATCTCGGCGGTGTTCACGCGTGACGTGGCTCCGGTGCTGTCCTCCCGGGCCCGGGCCTGGGGCGAGCGCTCCGGCCTGATCGCGGCCCGGGTGACGACCCTCGCCTTCCTCGGTCTGTCCATGGCGGTGGCGACGCAGGTCAACTCCCCCACGTTCAAGGACATCATCACGGTCGTCATCAAGTGGGTCGCCGGTCTGATGGGCCCGATCGCGATCCCGATGATGCTGGGCCTGCTCCGCCCGTTCCGCCGCTCCGGACCGACGGCGGCCCTCACCAGCTGGGCGGCGGGCCTGCTGGCGTTCTGGCTGGTGAACTACCCCATCAACTGGAACGTCTCCGGCGGGGTCCCGCTGCAGTACCAGGTCTCGATCCCGCTGGCGGTGTCCCTGGTCCTGTACATCGCCATCGGCTACCTCAAGCCGGAGGACACCCCCGAGCGCCTGGCCGTCATCGAGAAGGTCAACACCGACGGGGACGCGGTCGCGGCGGTACCGGTTCCCGCGGGTGCCGGGGACGACGTGGTGGGAGCGCCGTAGAGCCGCTTCGGGGCGCTGCGGCTCAGGCCCTCGGGTACCGCACCAGCCACCCCGGCGACGACCCCGCCGGACCGTGAAGCGCCGGGCCCTGGGTCATCTCCATCGCGAAGTCGTCGGCGAGTTCCAGAACCGTCGGGCGGCCCTCCAGCTCGGCCACCCAGGCCGGGGGGAGGGCCGTTTCGCCGTGGAGGGCGCCCAGGAGGCCGCCGGTGAGCGCGCCCGCCGCGGCCGAGGGCCCGCTCTGGTTCACCGCGAGGCACAGTCCGTGCCGGACGTCCTCCCCCACCAGCGCGCAGTACACCGACGCCGCCAGCAGCCCGTCCGCCGTACCGTCGCCGGCCAGTTCCTCCACCCGGGTCGGGCTCGGGATCCCCTGCCGTACCGCCCCGAGGGCATGCTGCAGGGCGTCCGAGACGGGCTGGTGGCCGGGCCGGGCGGCGAGCAGGGCGAGGGTGCGCTGCACGGCGCCGTCCAGGCTCTCGCCCCGGGCCAGCGCATGCACGATCACGGCGTACGCGCCCGCCGACAGGTAGGCGAGGGGGTGCCCGTGGCTCTGGGCGGCGCACTCCACCGCCAGCTGGGCGACGAGCTGCGGCTCCCAGCCGACCAGCAGGCCGAAGGGCGCGGACCGGGCCACCGCCTCCGGCCCCAGCTCGCCGGGGTTCTTCGGTGACTCCAGCGTGCCCATGGTGTCGTCGCCGAACCCGATGAGCAGGGCCCGGGTCGGCTCCCGGCGGGCGTACAGCCACTCCTCACGGGCGAGCCAGCCGTCGTCCTTGCGGCGCTCGTCGGGTCCCCAGTCCCGCTGGGTGGCCGCCCAGCGCCGGTAGGCCCGGTGCAGATCGGTCGGCGGATGCCAGGCGCCGGTGTCACGGCGCACCTGGGCCCTTATCAGCCCGTCCGTGCTGAACAGGGTGAGCTGGGTGTGATGGGTGACCGTGCCGCGCCGCCCGTGCCCGAAGGCCAGGTCGAGCAGCCCCTCGGGGCCGTACGCGGCCCTGATCTCCTCCAGGGACAGCGGGTCGGCGGGTCCGCCGAGCGCGTCGCCCACGGCGACCCCCAGCAGGGTGCCGCGCACCCTGCTGCGGTAGTCCTGCTGCTCGGCTCGGCCCCAGACGGCGCCGGATGTCGCACTCATCCAGACCTCCCCACGGCACCGTCCGTCCGTACGACGTTCAGCACTGTAATCGACGCGGAACGGTCCGTTCACGGGGGCAAATCGCCCCCCAGTGGTCATTCCCGCTCAGCTACGGACGCCCGGCGACGAGTGCTTCGACACCGTCGAGGATCCGGTCGAGCCCGAAGTCGAGCGGGTCGGTGCCGTCCGGTTCGAAGGCGCCTTCGGCGATGGCCCGGGTCAGGGCCGGGAACCGGTCCGCGTGGCGCCGGAGCACCTCGGCGGTGAGCCGGTTCCACTCCCGGTCCTGGTCCGCGTCGAAGTCGGCCGTCTGCTGGGCGAGGCTGCGCACCAGGCCGACGACCAGGACGAAGACCTGGTGCCGCTGGGCCGCCGGCAGGCCGGTGGGCTCCAGGGCGGCGTGCGCCGCGTCCAGCCAGCGGAGCTGGTGCGGACCCATGGCCTGGCGGCGCATCGCGGTGGCGGCGAGCGCCCAGGGATGGGCCCGGTACAGATCCAGGCAACGGCGGGCCCACAGCCGTGTCGCGGCTCGCCAGTCGCCCTCCGCGGCGGAGAGGTCGGGGACCTCGGCGAGCACCGACTCGATCATCAGCTCGACCAGTTCCGCCTTGCCGGGCACATAGCGGTACAGCGCCATGGCCGAGACGCCGAACTCGGCGGCGACCTTGCTCATCGAGACCGCGTCCAGCCCCTGGGCGTCGGCCAGTTCGACGGCGGCGGCGGCGATGCGCTGCGGGGACAGCGTCGGCTTGGGCCCGCGGGTGGGCTGTTCCTGCTCGCCCCACAGCAGCGCGAGCACCGCCTGCGGGTCGCGCGGCTTGTCCTGCTGCTCCTTGCCGCTCCTGGCGTTCCGTCCGGCCACGAGGCCCTCCCACTCGGCTCCGGCGAAGCCCGTTGACTCCGCCCACCAACTGTATATACCGTAAACACAACAGCTGACGGCATAAACAGTTTAGGGGGAACACCATGCTGCTCACCTACCGCGCCCTCAAGCGCCGCGCCCTCGCCAGGAAGCTCGCGATCACCACCCCGAACGGCATCGACGAGTCCTCGTACGTCCGCATCGGCGGCATCGACCAGTGGATCTCCGTCCGCGGCGAGGACCGGGCCAACCCCGTGCTCCTGGAGATCCACGGCGGCCCCGGCGCCTCCAACCTGATCTTCACCCCTCGCACCCGCGCCTGGGAGCGGCACTTCACGATCGTCCGCTGGGACATGCGGGGCGCCGGCCGGACCTTCGCGGCGGGCGGCCCGGAAGCCCAGGGCGAGCTGACCCTCGACCGCCTCTACGCGGACGCCCTCGAGGTCACCGACCACGTCCGCGCGCGCCTGAACGTGGACAAGGTTCTCCTCCTCGCCAACAGCTTCGGCACGGTCACCGGCCTCCGCCTGGCCCGCAACCACCCCGAGCGGTACTCGGCCTACGTCGGCACCGACCAGAACATCGTCGAAGGCGGCCGGGACGACTCGGGCTACGAGGCGCTGCTGGCCCGGCTGGCGAAGGCGGGCAGGAAGAAGCAGCTGGCGCAGATGACGGCCATCGGCCCGGACCGTTCGGCCTGGTCGCCCCACGAGTGGGCCGAGTACGCGAAGACGGTGGTCACCACCGACCCCCTCACCTACGACACCATGAAGACGGTCGTGGTCCGCTCCCTCTGGTTCTCCCCGCTCCACACCCTCCGCGACCTGCGCACCTACCTGAAGGCCCAGACCTTCTCCGAGGCGCTCGGCCCGCAGGCGACGACGATCGACGAGTACGCCGAGGGGACCGCCTTCCGCCTGCCCTTCTTCGTCTTCCAGGGCGAGAGCGACGTCCTCACCCCGCCCGGGCCGGCCCGCCGCTTCTACGACGAAGTCACCGCTCCCGTGAAGGACTTCGCCCTGATCCGGGAGGCAAGCCACTTCGCGTCCTTCCGCCACCCCGACCGCTTCCTGGACCTGCTGCTGACGAAGGTGCGGCCGGTGGTGACCGGGGAGCACGTCAGTTGACGGAGGACGGGTGGTGGCGCGGTGGCGGGGGTGTCGGGGCGCAGAGGCGGGCGGCATGCGCCTCGTCCGCCTCGGCCAGGGCGTCCTCGCCGAGACGGCGGTGCACCTCCGCCCGGCGTTCCAGCGCCCAGACATAGACGGGGTTGAGCCTGAGGGCGCGGTCGAGGTCGGCCACGGCCTCCTGGAGTCGGCCCAGGTTCGCCTGGGAGGCGCCGCGGCTCGCGTACGCCGACGCGTAGTCGGGGTCCAGGGCGAGCGCCCGGTCGTAGTCGACGAGGGCCTCCTCGTCCCGGCCGGCCCCCCGCAGCGCGTCACCGCGCTCGCAGCGGCCCCAGGCCCAGTCCGGCTGGAGGGCGAGGGCCCGGTCGAGGTCGGCGAGCTGCCGGGTGCGGTCCCGGCGGGCGCGCCAGAGACGGGCCCGGCGGGCGAGCGCCCACGCGTAGTCGGGGTTGAGTTCGAGCGCCCGGTTCAGATCGGCGTGCGCGTCGTCCAGTTCGCCGAGGGCCAGGCGGGCGGCACCCCGCGAGGCCCAGGCGAAGGCCTGGCCGGGGTCGAGCCGGATCCCTTGGTCGAGGTCGGCCACCGCCTCCTCGTACCGGCCCAGGATCCGCAGGTGCTCACCGTGCAGGAACATGTTGTACGGATTGTCCGGCTCCAGCTCCAGCACCCGGCGCAGGTCCTCGAGGGCTCCGCGGTAGTCGGCGAGCGAGCTGCGCGCCAGGACCTTGCCCCGCAGGGCCCGCACCAGGGAGGGGTCGAGGGCGAGGGCCCGCTCGTACTCGTCCAGCGCGGCCTGCTGGTCGCCGCCGCGCGCCAGGGCGTCGCCCCGCACCGCGCACGCCGTCGCCCGCCACGGCTCCTCACCCCGCGCCCGGTCCAGCAGCAGACCGGCCACCCCGGCCACCGCGTCCGCCGCGAAAGCCTCCGCCAGCCCGCTCCCCCAGCTCGCCGGGGTCCGCGCGCCCGTGGCCCCTGTGTCTTCGCCTGCCTCCACCAGCAGCCGCACCCAGCGCCACAGGACGTCGTCCCCGTGGTCGCAGGCGGTGACGACGTCCGCCAGCACGTCGGGCAGCGCGGCGCGGGGATCCGCGCAGAGCAAGTGGTAGGACTCGGCGAGGCGCAGCTCCCGCCAGTCCTCCTCCTTCCAGAACTCCCCCGGTTCCAGGGCCGATTCGGTCTCCGTGCGCCACCGTGCGAAGGTCCCCGCGAGCCGCCGGTGCCGCTCGGCCCAGCCCCGCGGCGACTGCCGGCGCTGGAGCCGCAGCATCGGCGCCCGCACGAGGTCGTGGTACCTCAACCGGTCCCCGCGCCCGCTGACGAACGGCATGCCCTGCAGCCAGGCGTACAGCCCGTCGAACTCCTCCTCCGGGCACTCGACCACGGCCCGGAACACATCCGCGTCCAGTGTCCGGGGCAGCGCGCAGGCCAGTGCGGCGGCCCGGCGCACCGGATCCTGCTCCCACTTCAGGAACCGTTCCACGGCCGTTGCACTGGGATCGCCCACGTCCCGCGGGTCGGCGGGGCGGGTCTCGGCCAGGGTGGAGACGAGCACCGGCAGGCCCCCGGTCAGCCTCAGCACCTCGGCGACGACCGGTTCGTCCCGGACGCCCTTGTCCGCGAGGAGTCCGCGCGTCTCCGTTTCCGTGAACGGGCCGAGCCGTACGTCTGCCACGAAGTCCGCGAATCCGGCCCAGCGGGCCGGGGCGAGCGGAAGCTGTCCCGCGGTCACCAGGACGACGTTGGCCGGCAGGGTGCCGTACCGGTCCGTCGTCATGATCTCGTGCAGCCAGCCGTCCAGGAACGCGCCGGTGCGCTCGTAGGTGTCGAAGAGCAGCACGATCCACGGGGCGGCGGTGGCGGAGGCCGCGAGCTCGCCCAGCAGCGCCGGGGTCAGCACCCGCTCCGGCGACAGCACCAGGCGCACGTCCTCCTGGTTGCGCAGCCGCGCGCTCAGCCCTGCCCGCAACCGGTCGGCGCTCTGGGCCAGTTGTGCCGCGTCCAGCGCACCGGCGAACGGCCCGACGCCCGGCACCATGCCGAGCCCGACGAGGCCGGCCCGCGCCACGGCCAGCGAACCGGCCGACGGGTGCGGCGCCGCCTCCGGGTCGAGGGCGGAGGCCTCGGCCTCGTGCCGCCGCTCCCGGTAGGCGGCCAACAGCCGCTCCAGCTCCTTGCACCGGTGGCCCTGCCGGCCGAGCTGGTCGCAGACCGCCGCCATGGCCTCCGGCACGCTGCCGACGCTCTCGTCCACGTACGCCGTCAGCGCCCCGCGCTCCCGCGCGATCTGCTCCAACTCCCGGATCAGGAAGGTCTTTCCGACGCCCGCGTTGCCGTGGACGTGGAAGAGGAAGCGGTGGCGTTCGTCCTCGGGCGGCAGCTCCAAGTTGGTCCGGAATGCCGCCCGTTCGTCGCCGCGGCCGACGAAACCCGCTCGTCTGCGCCGCCCGATCAGTTCCTGCATCGACGGCCGTGCCTGCGCCATCCGTCAGCCCCTCCCCTGTCCGCCCTCCCATTCTGGCCTGATCACCACGCGATAACCGGGCCTGGAACAGGGGAGAATTCAGCCATGACCACCACCCCCACACGCCACACCGGTCTCGGTCTGGCCGCCGGAGCGCTCACCGGCATACTCGCCCTCTACATCGCCCTCGTCGCCCTCGGGAACATCACCGACTTCGGGACGAACCAGCAGTTCGTCCGGCATGTGCTGGCGATGGACACGACCTTCCACGACAAGGACCTGATGTGGCGGGCGATCACCAGCACCGGGCTTCAGGACACCGCCTACGTCCTGATCATCGCGTGGGAGACGGTGGCCGCCCTGGTCCTGATCTGGGGCACGTACCTCTGGGCCCGGCGGAAGGACGACGCCCTCGCCCGGCGCATCTCCACCTACGGGCTGCTGATGCTCCTGCTGCTCTTCGGCGCCGGGTTCATCGCGATCGGGGGTGAGTGGTTCTCGATGTGGCAGTCCAAGGCCTGGAACGGGCTGGACGCCGCGACCCGCATCTTCCTGCTCGCCGGAGTCGCGCTCATCGTCAACCAGCTGCCCACGCGGCAGTCGGACGCTACTTGACGATCGTCACGTTCGTGTTCGTGCCGCCGAAGGACCACAGGGCGGCGCCGTCCTCCTTGTGCATACGGATGCCGCCCAGCTTCTGACCGCCCGCCGGGGGCGGCGAGGAGCCGTCCAGGGCGTTGGAGAAGGCGACGTTCACACCCTGCACCTTTGTTATGTACATGACGTGCTCGATCTCGACGCCGTCCGACCCCTTCAGGGACTGCCGGCTCGCGATGATCGAGTAGCGGCCGGGCTGCGGGCTCACCGTGCCCGGCCACACCGTGAACGTGCGGGTCACCTTGCCCGTCGCGTCGACCAGCCACACCCGCTTCTCGCCGAGCGAGTACACGATCCGGCGACCCTCGCCCGACCCGTCCGGCAGAGCGGGGGCGGCCGGGGAGTGCGGCGCGGTGGACGCGTGGGCGCTCGCCGACGCCGACGCGCTCGGACTGGCCACGGCGGCGGCCGTGGGACGCGGCCCGTGGTCCGCCTGCACGGCGAGGGCGACGACGGCCGCGGTCGCGCCCGCCGTCAGGCCGGTGACCCAGGCCCAGGAGGGCAGTCGGGCAGCCACGGGTACGCATCTCCTCCGCTACGGGGCCCCGCCTCAGGTCGGGGGTCGGATCATCGTACTCAGTCCAGGACCGGCAACAGTTCCGGCAGGTGGCCGTCGGAGGCCTCCGCCGCCCGCTGACGCTCCTGCGGCACCTCGCCGTAGAGCGTGGTCCGCGGTTTCGCCGGGCGGCCGGCCGCCTCGGCCACGGCGACCAGGTCGCGAACCGACTTGTACGAGCCGTAGGAGGAGCCCGCCATGCGGGAGATCGTCTCCTCCATCAGGGTTCCGCCCAGGTCGTTCGCTCCCGAGCGGAGCATCTCCGCCGCACCCTCCGCGCCCAGTTTGACCCAACTTGTCTGGATGTTCGGGATCCAGGGGTGGAGCAGGAGCCGGGCCATCGCCGTCACCGCGCGGTTGTCACGCGTGGAAGGGCCGGGGCGCGCGATGCCCGCCAGGTACACCGGTGCGTTCGTGTGGATGAAGGGGAGGGTGACGAACTCCGTGAAGCCGCCCGTCTCCCGCTGGATCCGCGCCAGCGTGCGCAGGTGGCCCAGCCAGTGGCGGGGCTGGTCGACATGGCCGTACATCATCGTGGAGGAGGAGCGGATGCCCAGCTCGTGGGCCGTCCTCACCACCTCGATCCAGGTGGCCGTGGGCAGCTTGCCCTTGGTCAGCACCCAGCGGACCTCGTCGTCCAGGATCTCCGCCGCCGTGCCCGGGATGGTGTCCAGGCCGGACTCCTTGGCGGCCGTCAGCCACTCGCGGATCGACATGCCCGTCCTGGTCGCGCCGTTCACCACCTCCATCGGGGAGAAGGCGTGCACGTGCATGCCCGGGACGCGGGACTTCACCGCCTTCGCGATGTCGAAGTACGCCGTGCCCGGCAGGTCCGGGTGGATGCCGCCCTGCATGCACACCTCGACCGCGCCCACGTCCCAGGCCTGCTGGGCGCGGTCGGCGACCTGCTCCAGCGACAGCGTGTACGCGTCGGCGTCCGTACGGCGCTGGGCGAAGGCGCAGAAGCGGCAGCCGGTATAGCAGACGTTGGTGAAGTTGATGTTGCGGGTGACGATGTACGTCACGTCGTCGCCGACCGCGGCTTTGCGCACGTCGTCGGCCACCCGGCACAGCGCGTCCAGCGCCGGGCCGTCCGCGTGCAGCAGGGCCAGGGCCTCGGCGTCGGTCAGGCGGGTCGGGTCGTCGGCCGCGGTCGCGAGCGCCTGCCGTACGTCCGTGTCGATGCGCTCCGGCGCCATACCGGGCGCGGCCGCCTCGCGCAGCGCCTGCCAGTCGCCGTACACCTCGTCGAAGTCGTCGCGCCGGTCGGCGGTGCGGCCCTCGGTGTCGATCGTGCGGTGCAGGTCCGTGCGGCCGGCCGGGACGAAGACCTCCTCGGGCTCCTGCCACGGGTGGCCCTCGACGGTCGCGTCCGGGCGGGCCAGGCCGGTCTCCGGGTCGGCCAGCGCCCTCACGTGCGGGCGCAGGCGGGGGTCCAGCCAGGGCTCGCCGCGGCGCACGAACTCCGGGTAGACACAGAGGCGTTCGCGGAGCTCGAAGCCCGCGGCGGCCGACCTCGCGGCCAGCTCCTCGATCTGCGGCCAGGGGCGTTCGGGATTGACGTGGTCGATGGTCAGGGGCGACACCCCGCCCCAGTCGTCGATGCCGGCGCCGATCAGCCGCTCGTACTCGGAGTCGACCAGGTTCGGCGGGGCCTGGAGGCAGCCGGACGGGCCCATGATGTGGCGGGCGACGGCCACCGTGGCGACCAGCTCGTCCAGTTCGGCGTCCGGCATGCCGCGCATCGCCGTGTCCGGCTTGGCGCGGAAGTTCTGGATGATCAGCTCCTGGATGCCGTGGTAGGCCCGGGAGACCTTGCGGAGGGCGAAGAGGGACTCGGCCCGCTCCTCGTACGTCTCCCCGATGCCGATGAGCAGGCCGGAGGTGAAGGGGACGGACGAGCGGCCGGCGTCCTCCAACACCCGCAGCCGTACGGTCGGTTCCTTGTCCGGGGAGCCGTGGTGCGGGCCGCCGGGCTCGGACCACAGCCGGGTCGCGGTCGTCTCCAGCATCATGCCCATGGACGGGGCGACGGGCTTGAGCCGCTGGAAGTCCGTCCAGCTCATGACGCCCGGGTTGAGGTGGGGCAGCAGGCCCGTCTCCTCCAGGATGCGGACGGAGACCGCGCGGACGTAGGCGATGGTGTCGTCGTAGCCGTGCGCGTCGAGCCACTCACGCGCCTCGGGCCAGCGGTCCTCCGGCTTGTCGCCGAGGGTGATCAGGGCTTCCTTGCAGCCGAGGGCGGCGCCCTTGCGGGCGATGTCCAGCACCTCGTCCGGGGACATGAACATTCCGTGGCCGGCCCGGCGCAGCTTGCCGGGGACGGTGACGAAGGTGCAGTAGTGGCACTTGTCCCGGCACAGCCGGGTGAGGGGGATGAAGACGCTCTTCGAGTACGTGATGACGCCGGGACGGCCCGCCTGTTCGAGACCCGCGTCGCGCACCCGGGCGGCGGACGCGGCGAGGTCGGTCAGGGCCTCGCCGCGCGCCTGGAGCAGCACCGCCGCCTCGGCGACGTCGAGGGCGACGCCGTCCCGGGCGCGTTTGAGGGCGCGACGCATGGAGTTCTCGGTCGGTCCGGTTCCGGAGGTCGCGGAAGTCGTCATCCCTCAACCATACGTTCGGGGTGATCAGAGCAAGGGCTGCGCCCGGCCCACCGGAAGTTCGGCCTACAGAAAGCTTCCGTACTCGTCCAGCACCGCCAGCACCTCCGCCTCCCCCGTCGGCGGCAACTGCAGTACGACCTCCTCGATGCCCAGGTCCGCGTAGTGGGCCAGCTTGCCCGGGGTCGCCTGGACCGCGTACGGGACGACCTGGAGCGCGGCCGGGTCGCGGCCCGCGTCCGCCCACAGCGCGCGCAGCACCGGCAGGGACTCGGTGAGTCCCCGGCCGCCGATCGGCAGCCAGCCGTCGGCGTACTCGGCGATGTGCGCGAACAGCTTCGGCCCGGCCGCCCCGCCGACGAGCGTGCGGGGGCCGGTCACCGGGCCACGCGGCTTCTGCACGGGCTTGGGATGCGCGTGGCTGGCCCGTACGGCGGCGAACTCGCCGTCGTAGGACGTCGGTTCCCCGGCCCACAGCGCCTGCATCAGCCGCACCCGGTCCCGGACCAGCTCCCGGCGCGTGCGCCACTGCACGCCGTGGTCGGCGGCCTCCTCCACGTTCCAGCCGTAGCCGAGGCCGAGGGTGAAACGGCCGCCGGACAGGTGGTCCAGGGTGGCGATCTGCTTGGCCAGGGCGATGGGGTCGTGCTGGGCCGGCAGGGTGATGCCGGTGCCGAGGCCGAGGCGCTCGGTGACGGCCGCGGCCTGGCCGAGGGCGACGAAGGGGTCGAGCGTGCGGCCGTATTCGCGGGGCAGGTCGCCGCCGGCCGGGTACGGGGTGGTCCGCTCGACCGGGATGTGGGTGTGTTCGGGGAGGTAGAGGCCGGCGTAACCGCGGTGTTCCAGTTCGCGGGCGAGCCGTACCGGAGCGATGGTCTCGTCGGTGAGGAAGATGGTGACGGCGATACGCATGGCCCATCTGTACCGGGCCGGGCCTCCACTGTCCATACCGACTGGTCGGCACAGTCCGCGCCGGCGGCCGTCACGTCGCGTGCACGACACCTGTCGGATGCCAATCGCCCGCTCTTTCACGAGAGTTCACGCGCGCGCGGGAGACTGACCGCCATGGCTGAAGACACGCACGGTCAGGCTCATGGCATCGGCAGACGCGCGCTCTTCGTGACGGGCGCCGCCGCTGCCCTTACGTTGGGAAGCGTGAGCTTCGCAGCGGCGGACGGTCAGCAGCAGGAGACCCGGTCGGTTCGCGGCACCCTGCCGCCCGGCTCCCCCGACTTCGTGTACGTGCCGGTCGAAGTCCCGGCCGGCGTACGGGAGATCAAGGTCTCCTACACCTACGACAGGCCCTCGGTCCCGGCGGGAACCACGGGCAACGCACTCGACATCGGCCTGTTCGACCAGCACGGCACCGAGCTGGGCGGCCGGGGCTTCCGCGGCTGGTCGGGCGGGGCGCGGACGGAGTTCTTCGTCCGCGCCGACGACGCGACCCCCGGGTACATCCCCGGCCCGGTGCGGGAGGGCACCTGGTACGTGGCGCTGGGCCCCTACACGGTGGCGCCGCAGGGGCTGACGTACGAGCTGACGATCACGCTGACGTACGGCGAGCCGGGCGAGACCCCCCGGCCGGTGTATCCGCCCTCCCGGGCCAAGGGGCGGGGCCGGGACTGGTACCGGGGCGACTGCCATCTGCACTCCTGGTACTCCGACGGCCGCCGCACCCCGGCCGAGATCGCGGCCCTCGCGCGGGCGGCGGGCCTGGACTTCATCAACTCCTCGGACCACAACACCCACTCCGCGCACGCCCATTGGGCGGACCAGGCCGGCGACGACCTGCTGATCATGCTCGGCGAGGAGGTCACCACCCGCAACGGCCACGTGGTGGCACTCGGCACCGATCCGGGTACGTTCGTGGACTGGCGCTACCGGGCCCGGGACAACCGCTGGGCCCGCTTCGCGCGGGACATCCGCCGCGCCGGCGGCCTGGTCGTCCCCGCCCACCCGCACGCCACCTGCGTCGGCTGCGGCTGGAAGTTCGGCTTCGGCGAGGCGGACGCCGTGGAAGTGTGGAACGGCCCCTACACCCCGGACGACGAGGTGACGCTGGCCGACTGGGACAACCAGCTGGTCGCCTCCGTGCGGCACGGGCGGCCCTGGCTCCCGGCGATGGGCAACAGCGACGCCCACCGCGACCCGGACGCGGTCGGCAGTCCCCAGACGGTCGTCCTCGCCGACGACCTGACCCGGGAGGCGATCCAGGAAGGCATCCGCGCGGGACGCAGTTACGTGGCCGAGTCGAAGAACGTGACCCTCGCCTTCACGGTGGCGGGCGGGCGCGGACAGCAGGCGGGCATCGGCGAGCGGCTGGACGTGGCCGCCGACACTCCCGTGACCGTCCGGCTGGAGGTCTCGGGCGCCCCGCGCTGCTCGATCCGTTTCGTCACCGACCAGGGCGTGCTGTTCACCAGTGATCCGCTGCCCGTGTCCGGCACGGGCACGGCCGAGTGGCGTACGACGCCGTCCTACGCCGCGTACGTACGCGCCGAGCTGCGGCACGAGACGGCGGCGGGGCCGGTGCCGGGGGCGCTGGCCGCCTTCACCAACCCGATCTTCCTCGGGGCTATCTGATCTGTTCCGCGGCCCACTCGGCCCACTCGCGCCGCATCGCGTTGAAGCGCAGACCGTACTCCAGCGCGATGCGGCCGTAGACCGAGAGGTTGCCCTCGTCCCAGTCGACGGAGTCGGCGAGCCGCTGCAGCTGTTCGTGTCCGGCCCGGGACAGGTCGGTCAGGTCGGCCAGGTAGGCGCGGGCCTGCTCGGGGCTGAGCACACC
Source organism: Streptomyces barringtoniae (assembly GCF_020819595.1). Lineage (GTDB taxonomy): Bacteria > Actinomycetota > Actinomycetes > Streptomycetales > Streptomycetaceae > Streptomyces > Streptomyces barringtoniae. The sequence continues at coordinate 98,383 of NZ_JAJHNP010000016.1, read as the reverse complement.
GAGGAAGAAGACCCGCAGCAGGACGTCGCTGCGGATGACCCGCTGGGGAGGGACCTCGGTCAGCCAGTGGCGCAGCTCCGCCATGCCCTCGTCGGTGATCTCGTACTCCTTGCGGCCGCGCGGGCCCTCGGCGGCCACCGCGATCAGCCCGGCGCCCGCCAGTTTGGTCAGCTCGGTGTAGATCTGGCTCTGGTTCGCCGGCCAGACGTTGGCCAGCGAGGTCTCGAACGTCTTCAGCAGGTCGTAGCCGCTGGCGCGGCGGTCCGACAGCAGGCCGAGCAGGGCGTGTCTGAGACTCATGCCTGCATCCTACATTCCACTGTTGACATGTCGCTAGCCGACCTTCTACTTTTGACATGTCAAGACTGGGACACACACTGACCGGGGGAATCCCATGTCCTACCTGCGCACGTTCCTGCCGTGGATCGTCTTCGCCGTCATCCCCTCGGGGGACTGGCAGTGGGGCGCCCTGGCCGCCCTGGTGGTGGCCGTGGGGATCATCGCCCAGCAGAAGCGCTCCGGCACCGGCTTCGACGCCCTCCTCATCGAGGCCGGCTCGGCGGTCTTCTTCGCGGTCCTCGCGGTCATCGCCTTCGCCGACCCGCACTCGGGCGTGCACGCCTACTCCGCCGCCCTCTCCTCCGGCACCCTCGCCGTCATCGCCGGCCTCTCGCTGGCGGTCGGCCGGCCCTTCACCCTGGGCATCGCCAAGCGCGCCACCCCGCGCGAGTTCTGGGACCTGAAGCCCTTCATCCGCGTCAACGTCGTCATCACGTCGGTGTGGACCGCCGCCTTCGTCCTGACCGCCGCCGGCCTCGCGGTGCTGGCACACTCCGGGCACGCCCACTCGACGCCCGCGACCCTCGTCCAGATCGCCGGCTTCGTCGTCCCGATGCTCTTCACCGTCCGCTATGTCGCCCACGTCCAGGCGAAGGCCCAGGCCGCCGATCAGGCGGCCCGATGACCGCCACCCCGAAGCACCTCAGCGGCAACTACGCCCCGGTCGCCGAGGAACTCACCGCGCACGACCTGCCGGTGACCGGCACGATCCCGCCCGAGCTGACCGGCTGGTACCTGCGCAACGGCCCGAACCCGGCCGACGCCGCCTCCGGACACTGGTTCTTCGGCCACGGCATGGTCCACGGGGTGCGCCTGGAGGGCGGGCGGGCCGTCTCCTACCGCAACCGCTGGGTCCGCACGAGCCGACTGACCGACGGCGCACGGCTGTACGACGACCGGGGCCGCCGCGACCTCACCGCAGGACCGGCCAACACCCACGTCGTCCGGCACGCGGGCCGCACCCTCGCCCTGGTCGAGATCGCCCTGCCCCACGAACTGACCCGCGACCTGGACACCAAGGGCCCGTACGACTTCGGCGGCCGCCTGGCCACCGCGATGACGGCCCACCCGAAGACCTGCCCGGCCACCGGCGAACTCCACTTCTTCGGCTACGGCATGCTGGAGCCGACCCACCTCACCTACCACCGGGCCGACGCCACCGGCGAGTTGGTGCTCAGCCGGCCGGTCGAGGTGCCCGGGCCGACCATGCTGCACGACTTCGCCCTCACCGCCGGGCACGTCGTCCTCATGGACCTGCCCGTCGTCTTCGACGTCGAACTCGCCCTGACCGGCGGCACGATGCCCTACCGCTGGGACGACGGGTACGGCGCCCGGCTCGGCGTGCTGCGCCGCGACGACCCGTACGGCGAGGTCCGCTGGTTCGCCGTCGATCCCTGCTACGTCTTCCACACCCTCAACGCCCATGACGCGCCGGACGGCACCATCGTGCTGCACGTCATGCGCTACCCGGAGATCTGGCGCCGCGACGCGGACGGCGGCAGGCGGCCGCAGCAGGCCGTGCTGTGGAAGTGGACCATCGACCCGGCGGCCGGCACGGTCCGTGAGGAGCAGTGCGACGACCGGCCCGGGGAGTTCCCGCGCGTCGACGACCGGCTGACCGGACTCGCCGCCGGGCACGGGCACATGACGAGCGGCACCTGCCTGGTCCGCTACGACCTGGCCTCCGGGGCCACCGCCGCGCACGGCTTCGGGCCCGGCCGCACCCCCGGCGAGGCCGCCTTCGCCCCCGCCGACGGCACTCCCGGCGGCCCCGGCTGGCTCATGACGTACGTGTACGACGCCGCCACCGACCGCAGTGACCTGGCCGTCCTGGACGCCGACGACCTCACCGCACCCCCGGTCGCCGTGATCCATCTGCCGGCCCGGGTGCCGTTCGGCTTCCACGGCAACTGGCTGGCGGACAAGGACGGCTAAGCGGTGCCTTCGCGCGTGGCCCGGCGCATGGCGATGATCTCGGCCACCGCTTTCAGCCAGCGGGCGGCACGGGTCTCGGCCTCCGGAGTGGTCGCGGTCTGCGCCGCCCCGGTCAGCCAGTCCCGCAGGACCGCGGCCGGTTCCGGGGACGGCAGCGGCTCGGGCAGCCCGGCCGCGTACGCCAGACCGCCGGACCGGACGATCTCGGAGACGAACACCAGCGAGCGCGGCAGTACGCCCAGCCGGTCCAGGGTGACCGCGGCCGCGATGGCGCCGTCGCCGAACAGGGCGGTGCGGAAGGCCTCCTGGGTCAGTCCGTAGCGGAGCAGCAGGGTGACGTCGGTGTCGGCCAGGACCTCGTCGTCGGTGCGGCTTTCGGGGGCTGGCGGCATGGGGGCCTCGGTTCCGGTCCGGGTCACGGGTCAGCGGACGGTGATCGTGAAGACGTAGAAGCCGGCTCGGGCGCGCGGGGCGGCGCTCAGGGTGGGGTACGGGGACGGCGACGCCGGGGACGCCGCCGGCGTGCCGGTGGGGCTGGGGGTCAGGGTGGAGCGGTCGTGCGGGCCGGGGCCGGTGCAGGTGTTCAGGGGGCAGTACAGCAGCCGTACCGTGGCCCTGCCCTTGGCGAGGGCGGTGAAGCCGAAGGACTGGGTGCCGCCGGTGCCCCCGACGAGGCCGCTGCCGTCGCCGGTCTCCCGCTCGCCCCGGTACCTCAGCACGGCCGCGTCCGGCTTGGGAGCGGCGAGGTACCAGTGCTGGCCGAGCGTGGCGGCCGCCGGGACGGAGAGGGAGAACTTCTCGCCCGGCTCGGCCGTGATGGTCCGGTGCTCGATGCCGTACTCGTCGCCGACGGTCTTGTGGGGCGTGACCGTCGCGCCGGGAGTGGCCGATGCGCTGGGCGTGCCGGTGTGGCCGGACCCGCCGGTCCTGCCGCCGCAGGCGGTGAGGGCGAGGAGGCAGGCGAGGGCGGCGGCGCCGAGGAACGGTGTACGTGAGGTCATGGGGGATCGCTGGTTCCTGGGGTCTTTCAGTCCTGGGGCAGGTGGACGGCGTAGGCGTCGTGATACCGGTTGTCGCTGGCCTTCGCCATGCCGCCGTTGACGAAGTCGTCCTCGCTGATCCATGTGGTCCGGCCCCACGGGTTGTAGATCTCCAGCTTGTCGCCCTCCTGGCCGACGATCATCATGGAGTGGCCGTTCCACTTGCCGTTCGTGACCCCCTCGGCGTCGAAGGGCACCGGCTTGCCGTCCGCCACGGACTTCTCGATCGCCGGCAGGATGTCGCGGCGGGCGTCCGGGTTGCGGACCTCGTGCAGTTCGTAGGCGCTTCCGGTCTGCGGGCTGATCTCCTTGTTGGAGATCTGTTCCTGGCCCTGCAGGTTCATGCCCTCCCAGTCGGCGCCGCCGTGGCCCTCGAGGTGCATGCGGTGCTGCTCGGCCACCAGGCGCTGCCGGAAGGCCTCCGGGTCGTCCTCCTGGCCGCTGGGGCCGCCGGTGAGCGAGAGGGCGTAGACGGGGTCGACCACGGCGCGGGCGGCGACCGTGGTGGAGGCGACACAGGTGCCGTCCTGGCCGTCGCCGCCCTGGGCCCACTGCTGGCCGTCGAAATCCTGGAGTTCGGTGTTCATGTTGGCGCCGCTGAGGGGGTTCGTCCCCTCGTCCTTGAGGCTGTCGGCCCCGGTGACGATCGGGGCCAGGTGCCGCTGCAGCCACGCCGGGTCCTTGCCGTGGATCTTGCCGTCGAACGCCTGGATGTCGTCGACGCCGTGGCCCGCGGCGAGGGCCTTCATCAGGTACGCCTTCTCCTGCGGGGTCCCCGCGCCCGCCAGCAGCCGGTCCATCCGGGCCCGGTCGGCCGGCGAGAGCTGGTCCATGGCCCGGCCGGAGCGTTCCAGTTCGCCCGCGGTCAGGATCTCGTTGTAGTCCGGCGCGCCGTCCTTGCCGCTGGTGTCGGCAAGCATCATCCGGTCCACCGCGGAGAGCTGACCGCTGTGCATCTTCCCGGCCCGGGCCTCGGCCGCCCACTTGTTCAGGTCGCGGGCCGCCGCGCGGACGGCGTCGTCCGCGCTGACGGCGCCCTTGTGCATCGACTCGACCCCGTCGGCGGCGAGGCCCCGGCCCGCCTCCAGGGCCGCCTTCTTCTCCGCCTTCTCCTGGGCGGTCTCGATCAGCCTGCCGAAGTCGAAGAAGCTGTCCCTCGGACCGAGCCGCTCCTTGGCCTGCTGCATCAGGGCACGGCCGTCGGCGTCCTGCTTCTTCGCGGTGCCTAGCGCGTCGGCCAGCGCGTGCAGCGCCTTCGCGCCGCCCTGGAACGCCTCGGACATCTTGGTCGCGGCGCGGGCGGCGCCGGCCACCGCGTCGGAGGCGAGGACGCTGGTGTGGCCGACCCAGACCTCCGGCAGACCCTTGTGGGCCACCCTGTTCACCCGGTCGTGCAGCTCACCGGCCTTGTCGACCTGGCCGCGGTAGCGGGTGCCGAGCGACTCCAGCGTCGCGGTGTCGCCGGCCGGCGCCGAGACGAGGAGCGCGTTGTCGATCAGGTCCAGCAGGTCGTTCTTGTCCGTGGCCTTGGGGATGCTCGTGCACAGGTCGGCCAGCCAGGAGCGGCGGCCGGCCGGGGTCTCCAGGGCGGCGAAGGGGTTCAGGTCGTCGAAGATTCCCACCGGCCGGCCCTCAGAACGTCGTCAGGGCCGAGGGACGCCCGCCGGGCACCGGCAGGGTGGTGTTGCCGTCGCCGCCCACGGACACGGCCGCGGTCCGCGTCGCCACGGTGTGGTCGGAGCCCCGGTACGCGCTCTTGGCGAGCCGCACCTTGCCCGCGAGTTCGTGCAGCGCCGACTGCAGCGTGGAGGCGTCCTCCAGCCAGGCCGCGGCGAACGCGTCGAACGCCTCCGCCGACTCGGCGCCGCCCAGGGCGTCCTGCCCGTAGCACTGGTCGGTGACGATCGCCTCGTGTATGTGGCCCGCGTCGTCGCCCGCGCCGTCCAGTTCCTTCGCCTGCCCGGACATGCCGGACCGGACTGTGTAGCCGTCCGAAGACGCGCCCATCACGCTCCCCCGTTTGCGCTCGAACATGACCGCGGGGGAGGCTAACACGCGTCCGTCGTACGACCCCGCGCGCATCACAGGCCCCGCACGGGGCCGGCACAGCATCCACGCGAGACACCGGGAGAGCAGACAGATGTCAGCCCGCACCGACCTCAAGCACCGCCTCGTGACCGGCTTCCAGCGGCACCTCGCCAACCCGCTCAACCGGCGGCTGCCGTTCCAGGTCCTCCTGGAGACCACCGGCCGCGTCTCCGGGCTGCCCCGGCGGACGCCGGTCGGCGGGCGCAGGGTCGGCGAATCCTTCTGGCTGGTCTCCGAGTTCGGCCACAAGTCGCAGTACGTGCGCAACATCCAGGCCGATCCGAGGGTCCGCGTCCGCATCGGCGGCCGCTGGCATCACGGCACCGCCCACCTCCTGCCCGACGACGACCCGGTGGCCCGCCTGCGCTCCCTGCCCCGCTTCAACAGCGCGGCGGTACGGGCGTTCGGCACCAGCCTGCTGACGGTCCGGGTGGATCTGGCGGACTGAGCGCGGCCGGTCCCGTTCACCCCGGCCACACGATCGCCTGCACCTCGCTGTACGCGTGCAGCGCGTAGGAACCGACGTCCCGGCCCACCCCGCTCTTCTTGAAGCCGCCGAACGGGGCCTCCATGTTGCGGCCGACGGTGTTGATGCCGACCCCGCCGGCCCGCAGCTGCCGGGCCACCCGGAACGCCCTGGCCACGTCACCGGACCAGACGTAGTCGAGGAGCCCGTACGCGGAGTCGTTGGCGAGGGCGACCGCCTCGTCCTCCTCGTCGAAGGGGATCACCGCGACCACCGGCCCGAAGATCTCCTCCCGGGCCACCCGCATGTCGTTGGCGCAGTCGGCGAGGAGGGTGGGAGCCACGTGGAAACCCCGGTCGAGCGAGGGCCGTTCGCCGCCCGCGACCACCGAGGCGCCCTCCTTGCGGCCGAGTTCGACGTACGACTCGACACGCGCCCGGTGCTCCGCCGAGATCACCGGCCCGACGACCGTGTCCGGCTCCCGCGGATCCCCGACCTTCAGCCCGCGGGCGTACCGCGCGAGTTGCTCGACCAGGCGGCCGTACACCCCGCGCTGGGCCAGCACCCGGGTCGGTGCCGTGCAGATCTGTCCGCTGTAGAAGGAGAAGGTGGTGCCGATGCCGGCGACGGCCGAGCCGAGGTCGGCGTCGTCGAACACGACCGCCGCGCCCTTGCCGCCCAGCTCCATCAACTGGCGTTTCATGTCCCGGCCGCACACCTCCGCGATCCGCCGCCCGACGGCGGTGGACCCGGTGAAGCTGACCATGTCGACGTCGTCGGAGGCCACCGCCGCCTCGCCGACGGCCACCTCCCGGCCGGAGACGACGTTCACCACCCCCGGCGGCGCCCCGGCCGCCTGAAGTGCCTCGGCCATCCGGTAGACGGACAGCGGGTCCTGCGGGGCGGGCTTCACGACCACCGTGTTGCCCATGGCCAGCGCCGGCGCGACCTTGCCGGCCGGGTTGGCCCACGGGTTGTTGTAGGAGGTGATGCAGGTGACGACCCCGACGGGCTGCCGTACCGCCAGCGCGCCCAGCACCGCGGCCTTCCCCATCGGCCCGGCCTCGTTGATCTGCGGCGCGACCGGCCACTCGGCGGGCTCCACGCGCGCGTACCGCCGGAACCGGGCGGCGGCCACCCCGACCTGCATCGCCCGGGCGGTCGCCGTGGTCGCGCCGGTCTCCGCGCGGGCCAGCTCGGTGTACGGCCCCATCCGGTCACGGATGATGTCGGCCGCCCGGCCCAGCACCGCCGCCCGCTCCTCCGGCCGGGTCCGCGACCACGCCCCGAACGCCTCCCTGGCCGCCGCGCAGGCCGCCCGCACCTGTTCCGGCGAGGCCTCCGGCGCCCAGCCGACGGTCTTTTCGGTGGCCGGGTCGGTCACCGGGTAGTGCCCGCCGTCCGGGGCCACCCACTCCCCGCCGACGAACAGCCGTTCCCCCTTCACCTCGTACTCACCGTCCGCGTGTCCCGCCCCGACCGCAGCACCTTCCCCGGTACGGCCCCGGTCACCACGTCGTCGCGGATCGCCGCGACCCCGTTGACCCACACGGCCCGCACCCCGATCGCCCTGGAGTCCAGGCGGGGGCTGTCACCCGGCAGGTCGTGCACCAGCCGGGCCCGGCCGGCGTCGATGCGCTCGGGGTCGAACAGGACGAGGTCCGCATGCCAGCCCTCCCGTACCCGCCCCCGCTCGCGCAGCCCGAAGAGCCTCGCCGGGTCGTCGGTCAGCATCTTCACCGCCTGCTCCAGCCCGACCAGCTTCCGGCCGCGCAGACAGTCCCCGAGGAACCGGGTGGTGTACGGCGCCCCGCACATCCGGTCCAGGTGCGCGCCCGCGTCGGAGCCGCCCAGCAGCACGTCCTCGTGCTGCCAGGTTTCCGCGCGCAGCGCCCAGGAGGCGGGGTCGTTGTCGGGCGGCATCGGCCACAGCACCGTGCGCAGTTCGTCGCCGGCGCAGATGTCCACCAGGCAGGCGAACGGGTCCTGCCCCCGCTCCTCGGCGATGTCCCCCACGACCCTGCCGGTCAGCCCCCGGTTGGCCTCGCTGTAGGTGTCCCCGATGACGTACCGGCCGAAGTTCGCCAGCCGCCGGAAGACGCCCGCCTCCTTCGACCGGGCCCGCCGCAGCATCTCCGCCCGGACGGCGGGGTCCCTGAGCCTGGCGATCCGCTCCGGCACGGGGAGCCCGAGGACCGGGCCCCAGCCCGGTATGAGGTTGAGGGCGCAGAAGGTGCCGAGCGACATGTTCATCGGGGTGAGGATCGGCATGGTGAGCGCCACCACCCGTCCGCCGGCCTTCCGGGCCCGCTCGCTCGCGCTCAGCTGCCGCGGCACCCGCTCCGGTACGGCGGCGTCGACGGTGAGCACGTTCCAGTTGAGGGGCCGTCCGGCGACCGCGCTCATCTCCACGAGCAGATCGATCTCGTCGTCGCTGAACTGGTCCAGACAGCCGGCGACGATCGCCTCGATCTGCGTGCCCTCGTGCTCTCCGACGGCCTTCGACAGAGCCATCAGCTCGGCCGGCTGCGCATGCCGGGACGCGACCGGCTGCCCGTCCCCGTCCGAGTGCGTACCGGACTGCGTGGTGGACAGTCCCCAGGCCCCGGCGTCCATGGCCTCGTGCAGCAGCCGCAGCATCGCCGCGAGCTGCTCCTCGGTCGGCTGCCCCCCGACGGCCTGCGGCCCCATGACGTACCGCCGCAGCGCACAGTGCCCGACCATGAATCCGGCGTTGACGGCGATCCGCCCGTCGAGGGCGTCCAGGTACTCCCCGAAGGAGTGCCAGCTCCAGGGCGCCCCCTCCTCCAGCGCCACCAGGGACATGCCCTCCACCTTGGACATCATCCGGCGCGTGTAGTCGGCGTCCTCGGGGCGGGCGGGGTTCAGGGGTGCGAGGGTGAAACCGCAGTTCCCTGCGGCGACCGTCGTCACCCCGTGGTTGAGGGAGGGCGTGGCGTACGGGTCCCAGAAGAGCTGGGCGTCGTAGTGGGTGTGGGGGTCGACGAAGCCGGGGGTGAGGATCAGGCCGGAGGCGTCCTCGGTCGTACGGGCGTCCTCGGTGATCCTTCCGACGGCGGCGATACGGCCGCCGCGGATGCCGACATCGGCGGTGCGGGCGGGGGCGCCCGTCCCGTCGACGACGGACGCGCCCTTGATGAGATGGTGCAACATGCCCGGAAACCCCCTCAGACAGCCTGACGGAACCTGGACGTCCGGTGCACCGGATCCGTGTCGATCCGGGGAATCACGTGCTCCCCGATCAGCCGGATCGTCTGCAGCGTCTCCTCCTTCGGCACCCCCACCGGCAGCCCGAAGCTCAGCTGGTCGGCGCCCGCCTGCTCCCACCGTTTGCACTGGCGCAGCACCTCGTCGGGGTCACCGCAGATGAGCAGCTCCTCCTCCACCAGCAGCTCCACGAACTCCGGCGTGTACTGGGGCAGCGTCTCCGGCCACACGGGGAAGCCCTCGGGGCGCGGGAAGGTGTCGTGGTACCGGAAGACGAGCGACGGGAGGTAGTGCAGCCCGCCGTTCACCGCGATCTCGATCGCCTCCGCGTGCGTCGGCGCGCAGATCGCCGTGGTCGTGACCATCACGTTGTCGTTGACGAAGTCCCCCACCGGCTCCGCGTTCACCACCGCCGTCTTGTACTGCTCCAGCACCCACTCCATGTCGGAGACCTTCTGGATGCTGAAGCCGAGCACGCCGAGCCCCTTCTTCGCGGCCATGGCGTACGACGGCGGCGACCCAGCCGCGTACCACATCGCCGGGTGCGACTTTCCGTACGGCTTCGGCAGGACCTTGCGCGGCGGCAGCTGCCAGTGCTTGCCCTGGAAGCCGGCGTACTCGTCCTGGAGCCACATCTTCGGGAACTCCGCGATGGTCTCCTCCCAGATCTCCTTGGTGTAGTTCATGTCGGTCACACCCGGTATGAACCCGAGGATCTCGTGGCTGCCGGCGCCCCGCCCGCTGCCGAACTCGAAGCGCCCCTCGCTGAGGTGGTCCAGCATGGCGACCTTCTCGGCGACCTTCACGGGGTGGTTGACCTGGGCCAGCGGGTTGAAGATCCCGGAGCCGAGGTGGATCCGCTCGGTCGCGTGGGCGAGATACCCGAGGAAGACGTCGTTGGCGGACAGGTGCGAGTACTCCTCCAGGAAGTGGTGCTCGGAGGCCCACGCGTACTTGAAGCCGGACTTGTCCGCCTGGATGACGTACTCGGTCTCCTCCATCAGCGCCTTGTGCTCGGCCAGCGGGTCGGTCTCGGCGCGTTTGCCCACGTATCCCTGTACAAAGAGCCCGAATTCCAAGGCGGTTCACCGTCCTCAGTCTTTTCTGACGCCTCGTCAGATCTCTTGTTGGCCGACTGTCGCATCGGCCGCCGTGACCGTCAATAGCTGACGGAGAGTCAGATAACGCTGACTCCCGCCAGCCACCCGCCGTCGATCACGAACGGCTGCCCGGTGATGTACGAGGAGTCCGCCGAGGTGAGGAACAGCGCCAGCCGCGCCACCTCCTCCGGCTGCCCGACCCGGCCGAGCGGCACGAGCTTGCGGTACAGCTCGTCCAGGGCCCGGCTCATCTCCTCCGGGTCGGCGTCCGGGTCGAGCCGCGCCGGGTTGGACATCGCGGTGTCGATGGCGCCCGGGCAGATCGCGTTGACCCGGATGCCCCGGCCCGCCAGCTCCAGCGCGGCCACCCGGGTCAGCCCCAGCACCGCGTGCTTGGTGGCGGCGTACGTCCCCACGGCCGCCATGCCGGTCAGGGCCGTGTAGGAGGCGGTGTTGACGATGGTCCCGCCGTCGGCCATCTGGGGCGCCACCGCCTTCATGCCCAGGAAGCAGCCGACCTGGTTGACCTGCACGACCTGCATGAACTCGTCCAGCGGGGTGTCCACGAGCGCGTTGAAGCGCAGGATCCCCGCGTTGTTCACCAGCCCGTCGATGTGCCCGTAGGCCTCCTTGACCGCCCCGACGGCCTCCCGCCAGCCCTCCTCGGTGCCGACGTCGAGATGGACGTACAGCGCGCCTATCTCCTTGGCCAGGGCCTCGCCCTGCTCGTCCAGCACGTCGGCGACGGCCACCCGCGCCCCCTCCGCCCGGAAGAGCCGCGCCTCCTGCTCGCCCTGCCCGCGTGCCGCCCCGGTGACGATGACGACCCGCCCGTCCAGCTTGCCCATGGCGTGCTCCTTCAGTTCAGCCGGGGTGCGACCTCCGCCCCGAACAGCCCGATCTGCTCGATGAGTTCGGCCCGGCTCCGGCTGCGGAACCGCACCTGGACCTGGTCCACGCCCATGGCCCGGTAGGCCCGCAGCGACTCGGCGATCGCCTCCGGCGCCCCGGTGAGGGTCCGCCGTCCGACGTCCCAGCCGGCCCGCCCGACGTACAGCGGCTCGGCGATCGCGCCGACGGTGAACGGCCCCTTGACGCCCGCCTGCGCGCGCAGTCGCCGGATCCGTTCGATCTGCGCGGGCAGCCGGTCCCGCGGATCCCCCTGCGGCAGCCAGCCGTCCCCCTTCAGCGCGGCCCGGCGCACGGCGGCGGGCGAGGAGCCGCCGACCCAGAGGGGGACCCGCGGCTGGGCCGGCCGGGGGCGCTGGCCGAGCCCGGCGAAGTCGTAGGTCTTCCCGTGGTGCTCGGGGAACTCCTCCGCGCCCAGGGCGGCCCGCAGCGCGTCGATCACCTCGTCCAGCACCGCCCCCCGCCGCTCGAAGTCGGCCCCGAGCACCTCGAACTCCTCCCGCACATGCCCGGCCCCCACCCCGAGGACCAGCCGGCCGCCGCAGAGGTGGTCGAGGGTGGCGTACTGCTTGGCGGTGAGCAGCGGGTGCCGCAGCCCCACGACCGCCACATGGCTGAGCAGCCGTACCCGCTCGGTCACGGCGGCGAGGTGGGCGAGGGTGGCGACCGGGTCGTACCAGACCGTGCTCATGGCGGGGGCGAGCCGGCGCGGGATCGCCACGTGGTCGCAGGCGGCGAGGTAGTCGAACCCGGCCCGGTCCACGGCCCGCGCGACGGCCACCAGGTCCTCCGGGCCGGCCCCGGCCTCCCAGCCTTCCGCGAACAGGGCGCTCTGCGCCTGCACGGGCAGCTGGATCCCGTACGCCAGGGCACTCACCGCCAGAGCCCTTCGGGGGTGAGCCCCAGCAGCTCGATGGCGTTGCCGCGCACGATCCGCTCGACCACGTCCGCCGGCAGGTGCCCCATCTGCGCCTCACCGACCTCGCGGGACTTGGGCCAGGTGGAGTCGGAGTGCGGGTAGTCGGTCTCGTACAGGACGTTGCCGACCCCGATGGCGTCCAGGTTCCTCAGCCCGAAGGCGTCGTCGAAGAAGCAGCCGTAGACGTGCCCGGCGAAGGTCTCGGACGGCGGCCGGGTGACCTTGCCGGCGACCCCGCCCCACCCCCGGTTCTCCTCCCACACGACATCGGCGCGCTCGAGGATGTACGGAATCCACCCGATCTGCCCCTCGGCGTACATGACCCTGAGGTTCGGGAACCGCTCGAACTTGCCGCTCATCAGCCAGTCCACCATCGAGAAGCAGCAGTTGGCGAAGGTGATGGTGGAGCCGACGGCGGGCGGCGCGTCGGCGGAGGTGGAGGGCATACGGCTGCTGGAGCCGATGTGCATGGCAACGACCGTGCCGGTCTCGTCGCAGGCGGCCAGGAAGGGATCCCAGTCGTCGGAGTGGACGGACGGCAGGCCCAGGTGCGGGGGTATCTCGGAGAAGGCGACGGCCCGCACTCCTCTGTGCGCGTTGCGCCGCACCTCGGCGGCGGCCAGCTCGGCGTCCCACAGGGGTATGAGGGTGAGCGGTACGAGCCGCCCGTGCGCCTTCGGCCCGCACCACTCCTCCACCATCCAGTCGTTGTAGGCGCGCACGCACAGCAGGGCGAGCTCCTTGTCGGCGGCCTCGGCGAAGGTCTGCCCGCAAAAGCGCGGGAAGGTGGGGAAGCAGACGGCGGACTGGACGTGGTTGACGTCCATGTCGGCGAGCCGGGCGGACACGTCGTAGGACCCCGCCCGCATCTGCTCGTAGGTGATGACCTCGAGCCTGACCTCGTCCCGGTCGTACCCGACGGCGGTGTCGAGCCGGGTCAGGGGCCTGCGCAGGTCTTCGTAGGCCCACCAGTCGCCGAGGGGTCCGTCGGTACTGCCGGGTTCGCCCATGACGGGCTTGAAGCGCCCGCCCAGGAAGGTCATCTCCTTCAGCGGGGCGCGCACGATCCGGGGCCCGACGTCCAGGTATTTCCTCGGCAGCCGGTCCTGCCAGACGCCGGCGGGCTCGACGGTGTGGTCGTCGACGGAGATGATCAGCGGGAACTGTGTGGTCTCCATGGCCCTCACGGTAGCGCCGATCTGACGGTCCGTCAGCTAGTGGGTGCTTGCAAAGAGGGTGTGAGGGGTTTGTGTACCGGGAAGCACGGCCCTGTGATCGGCGTCTCCCACGGCTGACGGAACCGCCCGGAACAAGGCAAACTGACGGGGTTGTTCGTGATGCCGAGGGGGACGAACGCATGGACGGTGGGCCGCGAGTGCCTGAGCAGCGGCGTCCCGGCTCCGTGACCGTCACGGAGCCGGAGGCGCTGCGGTTCGGCGTGCTCGGTCCGGTGCGGGCCTGGCGCGGCGCGGAGCAGATCGGCACGGGCTCGCCCCAGCAGCGCGCCCTGCTGGCCGCCCTGCTGCTGCGCGAGGGCCGTACGGCGACGGCGGCGGAACTGATCGACGCGCTGTGGGGCGCCGAGCCCCCGTCGCAGGCGCTGGCGGCGGTGCGCACGTACGCGTCCCGCCTGCGCAAGATCCTGCCCCCCGGGGTGCTGGTCAGCGAGTCCGGCGGTTACGCGGTGCGGGTGCCGGCCGAGGACGCCCTGGACCTGACCGTCGCGCAGGACCTGGCGGCGGAGGCGGAGAAGTCACGGGCGGCCGGCGACCTGTGCCGCGCTCGCGAACTGCTGAACCAGGCCCTCGGCAGGTGGGACGGCGAGGTGCTGGCCGGTGTCCCCGGCCCGTACGCCGAGACCCAGCGGGTCCGCCTGGAGGAGTGGCGCCTGGGCCTGCTGGAGTCCCGCCTGGACATGGACCTGGAACAGGGCTGTCACGCGGAGGCCGTGTCGGAGCTGACGGCGCTGACGGCCGCGTATCCCCTGCGTGAGCGGTTGCGTGAGCTGCTGATGCTGGCCCTGTACCGCAGCGGCCGGCAGGCGGAGGCCCTGGCGGTCTACGCCGACACCCGCCGCCTGCTGGCCGAGGAACTGGGCGTGGACCCGCGCCCCGGGCTGCGCGAGCTCCAGCAGCGCATCCTGCAGGCGGACCCGGCCCTGGCGGAACCGTCGTCCCCGGCGTCGGAGCCGGCGGCGGTCCCGGTCCGCCCGGCCCAACTTCCCGCCTCCGTCCCCGACTTCACCGGCCGTGCGTCCTTCGTGACCGAACTGAGCGAGGTGCTGTCCTCGGCCTCGGAGTCCCCGGACGCCGGGGACCGGGTGATGGCGGTGTCGGCACTGGCCGGCATCGGCGGCGTCGGCAAGACGACCCTCGCGGTCCATGTCGCCCACCGGGCGCGGGGCGCCTTCCCGGACGGCCAGCTGTACGTGGACCTGCAGGGCGCGGGCCCGAGACCGGCGGAACCGGAAACGGTCCTCGGCTCCTTCCTGCGCGCCCTGGGCACGGCGGACTCGGCGATCCCGGACTCCCTGGACGAACGGGCGGCGCTCTACCGCTCGGTCCTGGACGGCCGCCGGGTCCTGGTGCTGCTGGACAACGCGAAGGACGCGGCACAGGTACGCCCGCTCCTGCCCGGCACGGAGGGCTGCGCGGCCCTGGTGACGTCCCGGGTGAGGATGGTCGACCTGGCCGGGGCCCACCTGGTGGACCTGGACGTGATGTCCCCCGACGAGGCGCTGTCCCTCTTCACGAGGATCGTGGGCGAGGAGCGGGTGGCCGCGGAACGGGAGGCGGCGCTGGACGTGGTGGCGGCGTGCGGTTTCCTCCCGCTGGCGATCCGTATCGCGGCGTCCCGGCTCGCCGCCCGGCGGACGTGGACGGTCTCGGTCCTGGCGGCCAAGCTCGGGGACGAACGCCGCCGCCTGGACGAACTGCAGGCCGGCGACCTGGCGGTGAAGGCCACCTTCGAGCTGGGCTACGGCCAGCTGGAGCCGGCCCAGGCCCGGGCGTTCCGCCTGCTGGGCCTGGCCGACGGCCCGGACATCTCCCTGGCCGCCGCGGCCGCGGTCCTCGACCTGCCCGTGGAGGAGACCGAGGACCTGCTGGAGTCCCTCGTCGACACGTCGCTGCTGGAGTCGGCGGCGCCGGGTCGCTACCGCTTCCACGACCTGGTCCGGCTCTACGCGCGTGCCTGCGCGGAGAGGGACGAACAGCCGCCGGGCGAGCGGGAGGCTGCGATGTCGCGGTTGCTGGACTTCTACCTGGCCACGGCGGCCCAGGTCTATGCGATGGAGCGGCCGGGGGACCGGCTGGTGGACCACCTGGAACCGACCGGGTACCGGGGGCTGGGTTTCGAGGACCGGCACGGCGCACAGGACTGGCTGTACGCGGAGGCGGTCTGCCTGCTCGCCTGCGTACGGCAGTCCGCCGGCGGAAGCACGCTGCGGCGCGCGATCGATCTCCTGTGGGCGTCCGTCGACCTGGCGGAATCCGGTGCCAACTCGAGGGAGTACGAGGCGGCCGCGGCCGCGCTGAGGTCAGTGGCGCGGGCCGTCGGCGATGTGCGTGCCGAGGGCAGGGCCTCCGTCGTTCTGAGCAACGCGCGGCTGTTCTCCGGGGTGTTCGACCAGGCCTACCGCGAGGCGCTGGAGGCGTTCCAGCTCGCGGAGGCGGCCCACGACCCGCTGCCCTCCTGCTGGGCGGCGAACGTGCTGGGCAGCACGGCGTTCTACCAGAACCGGCACGAGGACGCCGAAGGCTACTTCAGCCAGGCCATCGAGAAGTTCCGCAGCTGCGGCGACCTCGCGGGCACGGCGGCCGCCCTGTGCAACCTGTCACGTCTGCACCTTGCGACGGACCGCGCCGACACCGCGGTCGTCCTCGCCCGCCAGGGAACGGACATCTACCAGCAGCTCGGCCACACCCTCAGGGGAGCGAACGGGCGCTACGCCTTCGGCCTGGCCCTCGGCAAGTCCGGCCGGCACGACAGCGCGGCCGAGCAGCTGGAACAGGCCCTGCGTGTCTTCCGCGACAGCCGTCAGCGCCTGTGGGAAGGAATGACGCTCTGCCGGCTCGCGGAGGTCGACCTGGACGCGCGCAGGCCGTCACAGGCCGCGAGCAACGCCGAGATGGCGCTCACCGTCCTTCGGGGCATCGGAGGCGAATGGCGCCGCGGCCATGTCCTGACCGTGCTGGGCCGAGCCCTGAACGGCATCGGCCACCTGGGCCGGGCCCAGGTCTGCTGGCGTGAAGCCCTGGAGATCTACGAGCACCTGAACGCCCCGGAGGCCGACGAGGTCCGCAAGCTCCTGACGCCGGTGGCGGCCGCCTGAGCCTCTGCCGGGCTCTGCCGGGGCGTTCATCGTTCGTTTATCGCCGCACGGCACTCTCCTTGTTGTCGATCCGTCGCGTCGGGGGGCAGACGGACCGCGGTGAGGGCCGCCACAACCACGGGGGATTAGGGTTGGGCGGCCCGAGCGGCCCGCCCGGCCGCCCACGGGGGAGTGACCGGGCGGGCCCTCACGTTCCACAGTGATCCACCAGGGGAGGCACCCATGAGCAACACCGACAACAACACGATCGTCCAGCCGGACAACACGCACGTCACCGACGCTCCGGCCGGCGGGAAGGTCCAGCCGCTCAACACGCACGTCACGGACGCCCCGGCGGACGAGACGGTCCAGCCGCTCAACACCCACGTCACGGACGCCCCGGCGGTGGCCGCCGACGGCACGGTGACTCCGGACAACACCCACGTGACGTCCGAACCCAGCTGAGCCACCTCCCGCACGGGGGACCGGCCGCGACGGCACCGAGGGGGAGCCGTCGCGGCCGAGGTGTGTCCGGGACAGATGCCCGGGCCCACTGCCGCGAACTGTCGCTCACTCCGCCCCGGCCAACTCGCACCACACCGTCTTGCCCTCCACCCCCTGCTCCACGCTCCAGCACAGCGCCACCGCATCCAGCAGGGCGAGGCCGCGTCCCGTTTCGTCGTCGGGCGCGCTGGGCAGGGACACGGGGAGAGCCTCCTTGGCCGGGTCCGTGACCTCGACGCGGATGCGGTTGCCGTCCGTCCGGGCCACCCGCACACGGACGGTGGTCCCCTCCCCCACATGCCGGATCACGTTGGTGACGAGTTCGGTGACGCAGAGCTGGACATCGGCGCAGGGAGCGCCCAAGTGGCGCCGGACAGTGCGGCGCAGGCCCTGGAGCGCCTTCGGTACGGCGACGAGTTCGACGTCCAGAGGAGGCGGGCTCGGCGTACGGTTCTCACCCCGCAGCGCCCTCGCCAGCTGGTACGCGGTCGCCGTATTGCAGTTGCCGAGCGCCACCAGGCCGGCCGGGGGCTGGTACCTGCCCGCGAAGCTCGGCAGGTCCACCCGGAGGGAAGGCAGGGTGATGCCGTGGGCGGAGAGGGCGTCGCGCAGGTCTTCCACGCAGAGGGTGGTGTCGAAGGCGGAGTTGGCGGGGCGGCTGGTGGGGGGATTCGAGGACGACACGGTTGCGTACGCCTTCCTGTGCTCTCTGTGACGAAACAGTCACACGTTGGCGTCACCGCCGGTACCTTTTGAAGAGGTTTCGGCTGCGCAAGCGCAAGTGGCAAACGGCGGTGATGAGTTGTGCCCCCACGCAAGAATCCCGACGCGTCGGCGAACGTCCCCTCCTTCTACGGCGCCGAACTGCGCTACCAACGGGAGCTGGCGGGACTCACGCTGGAACAGTTGGCGGAAGGGAGCTTTCGGGGCGTCCCGTTCCTGAGCCAGATCGAGCGCGGGGAGCGGCGGATGCCGCTGGATCTGGCCCGCCATGTCGACAAGGTGCTGAAGACCGACGGGTTTTTCGAGCGCCGTTGTGAAGACGCCCGCCGGGCACGGCAGTCGGGGCATGCGGAGTACTTCGCTGATGTGGCGGAGATGGAGCGGCATGCGGAGACGATCGAGGACTGGGCGCCGATGCTGGTGCCGGGGCTGCTGCAGACCCAGGCGTACGCCGAGGCCGTCGTACACACGTCGCTGCCCTGGCTGCCGCCCGAGACCGTCGACAAGCAGGTCAGGGCCCGACTGCAGCGCGCGGAGATCTGGGAACGTGAAGAACGGCCCTCGTTCTGGGCCGTACTGCACGAGTCCCTCGTCCGCAAACCGCTTCTGCCTCCGACGCAGATGTCCGAACAGCTGGAGCACATCGCTCACGTGATCCGCTCCACGCAGGGCGTTCTGCAGATCCTCCCGGAAACGACGCACGCTCACCCGTTCATGATGGGCATGATGAGGGTGATGACCTTCCCGGATGCCCCAGCTGTGGCCTACACCGAGGGACTCCACAATGGCCAACTCATCGACTATCCGGCGCTCGTGAAGAACTACCGCAGGTCGTACGATCTGCTCAGGGCCGCGGCACTCCCGCCAGAGGCGTCCCTGGCCATGGTCGAACAAGCGGCAGAGGACTACCGAGATGGCAAGCACCGGGATTGACCTGAGCACAGCTGTGTGGCGCAAGAGCAGCTACAGCAACGGCAGCGGCGGCGAGTGCGTCGAAGTCTCGGACGCTCAGCCCGGCGTGGTGATCCCCGTCCGCGACTCGAAGAAGGCCCAGGACGGCCCCGTACTCCTCTTCCGCCCCCTCGCCTGGACCGTCTTCCTCGACTCGCTGAAGGACTGACCCCGCCCGGTTATCCACAGGCCAGGCGGCAAGTCGCGGATTCTGCGATCTTGCCGGGGTGGAGCGGACGGGGTTGAGGGCGCTGGCGGACGGGGGCGTCCTGCTCACCTCGCGTGCCGTGGAGGCCGGCTGGCCCCGGCGCAGTCTCACGCGTGCGTTGCGGGCAGAGGGCTGGACCCGGCTGCGGCAGGGCGCCTGGGCCGAGCCGGGGCGAAATCCTGACCTCCTCACTCACCTCCGGGCCGTGCTGCTCCGCGAACCCCGGCTGATCGTGAGCCACGGTTCGGCGGCTGCCCTCTGGCGGATCGAGACACTCGGGGGTGGCCGCGAGACGCCGCTGGAGTTCATCGACCCGCGGCTCACCGTCCGCGGTGTGAGCGCCGGCGTGCGCGTCCACCGGATGCCGCTCAGCACGAGGGACGTGGTGGAGCGACAGGGCCTGCGGCTCACCACCCCCACCCGCACCCTCGCCGACCTGCTCCGGCGCGGCCCCAGGGACGAGGCGCTCGTCGCCGTGGACTCGGCACTGACGTACCGCAGGGTCGGGCGGGTCCGTCGCGCACCGCTCACCAAGCCGGACGAGATCGCCGCGGCGCTCGAGACCACCTCGCAAGGGTCGGTCCGGGCCCGGAACTGGCTGTGCCTGACCGACCCACTCGCCGGTTCGCCCGCCGAGACGGTTGCCCGACTGCGCATGTACGACGCCGACCTGCACCTCGAGAGCCAGGCCGAGCTACGCACCCCGGACGGCAGTCGCCGCGTCGTCGATTTCCTGTTCCGGGCGGCAGGGCTGGCGGTGGAGATCGAGGGGTACGCCTACCACGGAACTCGTGAAGCCCACCGCAGGGACGTTACCCGCTTCAACCAGATCCTGAGGTGTCCGGAGATCCGCAGCCTCCTCCGCTTCAGCGCCGAGGACGTTTTCCACTGCCCTGAGTACATGGTCGAGGAGATCAGGGCCACCCTGGCTGCCCTGGCCGGCGATTCCCGGTGACCGTGGGGCCGCCCGCTTCTTGGCCAGTGTCGTGCCTCCGCGAGGCGAGTCAAGGGCGCTGCGTTCCGCTGCGCTCCACTCCGCGTCGCCTTCGGCGATGGCCCTCCGGGCCACCCTTGACACGCCTCGCTCCAGCACGGGGAAGAAGCGAGCGAGCGGCCCGGAAACGCGGGTGGCCTGGCGGGGTTTGCGGTGTGGGTCGGCTGCGTTCCGGGCCGGGGTAGACGGGCGCGGTCTCGGGGCGGCGGCACGCCGGGGGGATTGGCGGCTTGCGGTGAGTCGTCGGGACGCGCCAGGGGGGTGGGGGCAGGCCGGGTCGGCTCGGCGGCCTGCGGCAAGTGGGCGGGACGCGGTCGCGGGGCGGCGGCACGCCCGGTCGGCTCGGCGGCCTGCGGCGAGTTGGGGGGACCGCAGCTCGCAAAGGTCGGCCTGGCGGCGCGGGATCCCGGCACCTGAGGGCCCCGAAGGTGAGGACGGCGGGGGTTGGCATCTTTGGGCACTCTCGTCCTCGGCGGACGGCGGGTCAACTCTCCCAGGTTGGCTCCGAGGCTGGCCCAAGAATGCCGATTGCTCGGCTCGCCGTGGCCTCTGGGGCTGGTGTGACAGAAGGGGCGCTCTTGGGGTCATACCAGCCACTCAAGTCGTCTCCCGAAACTCCCAGTTGCCCGGCGTTGCCGCGCGTCGCCCACCCACGGCCGAGCGCCGCCAACCCCGCCTGGCACCCCACCCACCGCAAGCCGCCGACCCGACTCGACGTGCCCCCTACCCCGCGACCGCGCACCCACCCACTCACCGCGAGCCGCTCAGCCGGCCCGGCGTGCAGGCGAGACGCGACCGCGCACCCCTCGGCCGACGACGCGAACGCAGCCGACCCAAGGGCCCGACCCCGCCAAGCCGGCCACTTTCCCCGGGCTGCCCGCTCGCTTCTTCCCCGTGCTGGAGCGAGGTGGGTCAAGGGTGGCCCGGAGGGCCATCGGCGCAGCCGACGCGGAGTGGAGCGCAGCGGAACGCAGCGCCCTTGACGCACCTCGCGGAAGCACGACACTGGCCGAAGAAGCGGGCGGCCCCACGGCAACCTCACAGCTCCCTGAGTGCAACGCCCCCCTCCCCCTCACCCCCTCCCCCGCAGGACCCCCTTCACCACCTTCCCGCTCGCGTTCCGCGGGAGTTCGCGCACGAACTCCACCGACCTCGGCACCTTGTAGTTCGCCATCTCGCGGCGGGACCAGGCGATCAGGTCGTCGGAGGTCAGGGGCGAGCCGGGTCTGCGCACCACGTACGCCTTGGCGACCTCGCCCAGCCGGGCGTCGGGTACGCCGATCACCGCGACGTCGGCCACATCCGGGTGGGTGCCCAGCAGTTGCTCTATCTCCGCCGGGTAGGCGTTGAAGCCACCGACGATGAACATGTCCTTGATGCGGTCGGTGATGCGCAGGTTGCCCGCCTCGTCCAGGACGCCCACGTCGCCCGTGTGCAGCCAGCCGTCCGCCGAGATCACCTCGGAGGTGGCCTCGGGATCGTCGTAGTAGCCGCGCATGACGTTGAACCCCCGGACCAGCACCTCGCCCGCCTCACCGGGCCGTACCGGCGTGCCCGTCGCGTCCACGAGCCGCAGCTCCGTCCCCGGGATCGCCCGGCCGGAGGTGGAGGCGATGACCGACGGGGCGTCGCCGCGCCGGCACATCGTGACGATGCCGCTCGCCTCCGAGAGGCCGTACGCCGTGAGGACCGTGTCCACGCCCAGCTCGCCGCGCAGGCGTTCCACCAGCTGCAACGGCACGACCGCGGCGCCGGTCACCACCAGGCGCAGCGCCGAGAGGTCGTACGCGTCCCGCGACGGGTGGTCCAGCAGCGACTGGTGGAGCGTGGGCGGGCCGGGCAGGACCGAGATGCGTTCCGCCGCGATGTTCGCCAGTGCCGTCGCCACGCTGAACACCGGCTGCGGGATCATCGTCGCCCCGCGCATCAGGCAGGCGATCACCCCGGCCTTGTAGCCGAAGGTGTGGAAGAAGGGGTTGATGATCAGGTAGCGGTCGCCCGCCCGCAGTCCGGCCAGGTCCGCCCAGATCTCGTACGCCCGGAGGGTCTGGGTGTGCGTGATCACCGCGCCCTTCGGGCGGCCCGTCGTACCCGACGTGTAGATGATGTCCGACAGGGCCGAACCGTCCAGCTCCCGTCGTCGCGCAGCCACTTCCTGCGCCCCCACGCCCTCGCCGCCCGCCAGGAAGTCCTTCCAGGTACGGAAGTCCGGTGGCGCGTCCTCCGACAGGACCACCACCTCCTCCAGTTCCGGCAGTCCGGGCAGCGGCGCCCGGCCGTCCGCCACCCCGTCCCCCGCCGCCCGGCGCAGGCTCGCCACGTACGACGTGCCGAGGAACGTGCCCGTCACGAACAGCAGCCGGGCCCCGCTGCGCCGCAGTACGTCCGCCGCCTCCGTGCCCTTGAAGCGGGTGTTCAGCGGGACCAGTACCGCGCCCGCCGTCACCGCGCCGAGGGCCGACACGATCCAGTCCAGGGAGTTGGGGGCCCAGACCGCCACCCGGTCGCCGGCCCGCACCCCGCTCGCCAGGCAGGCCGCCGCCGCGCGCTCGACCCGGGCGCCCAGTTCGGCGTAGGTGGTCCTGGTGCGGCCCTCGACCACCGCCTCCGTGTCCGCGTACCGCTCGGCCGACCACCGGACCAGATCGGGGATGGTGTCCCAGTCGCTCATCACAGGCCCCCTGTACCGCACAGCTGACTGGCCGTCAGATTAGCTGTAATCTGACGCACTGTCAGGACGCCGTGAGGGGGACGCCATGGCAGTAGCCGCAAGCGGGCTCAAGGACGCCACCGCCATCGTCGGGATCGGGCAGACCTCGTTCGCCCGGCATCTTCCGGAGGACGAGAAGACGCTCGCCTGCCGGGCCGTGCTCGCCGCGCTGGAGGACGCCGGGATCGCGCCGGGCGAGGTCGACGGACTCGCCTCCTACACCATGGAGGAGACCGACGAGGTCGAGCTCGCCAAGGCCGTGGGGTTCGGGGATCTGACCTTCTTCAGCAAGGTGGGGTACGGCGGGGGCGGCTCCTGTGCGACCGTCGCGCACCTCGCCGCCGCCATCGCCGCCGGACAGGCCGGCGTCGGCGTCGCCTGGCGGTCGCGGAAGCGGGGCAGCGGGCCGCGGCCGTGGACCAACACCGCCGTGCAGCTCCCGACTCCGGCCCAGTGGACGCGGCCCTTCGGGCTCCTGCGGCCCGTCGACGAGATCGCCGTGCTGGCGCGGCGGTACATGCACGAGTACGGTGCCACCCGCGATCACCTCTTCAACGTCGCCCTCGCCTGCCGGAACCGGGCGAACCAGAACCCGGCCGCCGTGATGTACGAACGGCCGCTGACCCGCGAGATGTACATGACCTCGCGCTGGATCAGCGAGCCGCTGTGCCTCTTCGACAACTGTCTGGAGACGGACGGGGCCCTCGCCTGTGTCCTCGTGTCCAAGGAGCGCGCCCGGGACTGCCGTACCAGGCCCGTGTACGTCCACTCCGCCGCCCAGGGGCTGCCCGCCCAGCACCACGGCATGGTCAACTACTGGAACGACGACCCCCTCACCGGCCCCGCCTGGACCGCCGCCCGGCATCTGTGGAAGCACGCCGACTTCACGCCGCAGGACGTGGACGTGGCGCAGATCTACGACGCCTTCAGCGTCCTCATACCGCTCTCGCTGGAGGGGTACGGCTTCTGCGGGCGCGGGGAAGGGGGCGCCTTCACCGAGCAAGGCGCCCTGGAGATCGGCGGGCGGCTGCCCCTCAACACCGGCGGGGGCGGGCTCTCCGAGGCCTACGTGCACGGCTTCAACCTCATCAACGAAGGGGTGAAGCAACTGCGCGGGACCAGCACCGCCCAGGTGCCCGGCGCCGCCACCTGCCTGGTCACGGCCGGCGAGGGCGTGCCCACCTCCGCTCTCCTGCTCAGGAGTTGATCATGCTGAACCCCGTCACCGACACCGACGGCGCGCCCTTCTGGGAGTACGCCGCCCGTGGTGAACTGCGCGTCCAGGCCTGCGGCGACTGCCACGAACCCCGCTTCCCGCCCCGCCCGTGCTGCCCGCGCTGCCAGTCCTTCGCGAGCGAGTGGCGGCTCACCAGCGGGCGCGGACGGATCTGGTCGTACGTCGTGCCGCATCCACCCCTGCTGCCCGACTACGCGGAACAGGCGCCGTACAACGTCGTCGTGGTGGAGTTGGAGGACTGCCCGCGGATCCGGCTGGCCGGGAATCTGGTCGCCCACGCGGGCGCGCCCCTCAACTCCCTTGACCCGCACAGCCCCAGGATCGGCGCCCGGGTACACGTCGTCTTCGGTGACGGCGGGCTGCCGCAGTGGGTGCCGGCGTGAGCGCCGTACGGGTCGACGCCGACAAGGACAGCGGGGTCGCCGTCGTCACCCTCGACCGGCCGCACCGGCTCAACGCCGTCGACCTGGACATGGCGCGCGAACTCACCGGTGTCTGGCGGGCGTTGCGGTTCGACGACTCCGTGCGGGCCGTGGTGCTCACCGGGGGCGGGGAGCGGGCGTTCTGTACCGGGATCGACCGGGACGCCGTCGTGCCGCAGCCCTCGTCGCCGTACATGCAGGACGATCCGCTGCTGACGGTCGGGCCCAAGGCGAACGACCTGTGGAAGCCGGTCGTGGCCGCCGTGCGCGGGATGGCCTGCGGGGGTGCCTTCTACCTGCTGGGCGAGTGCGAGTTCGTCGTCGCCGATCCGACGGCCGTCTTCTTCGATCCGCACACCTCGTACGGCATGGTCAGCGCCTACGAGTCGATGCTGATGGCCGCGCGGATGCCGTACGGGGAGGCGGCCCGGATGGCGCTCATGGGGAACGCCGAGCGGATCTCCGCCCGGCGGGCCCATGAGATCGGGCTCGTGTCGGAGGTCACGGAGGAGGGCGGGGCGCTGGCGGGCGCCGTGCGCTGTGCCGCCGTCCTGGCCGGGCATCCGCCGGAGGGCGTGCAGGGGACCGTACGGGCGCTGTGGGCGGCCAGGGAGGCGGCCCTGGCCCAGGCGTTCGCCCAGGCCCCGTCCCTCATCGCCCTCGGCAGTCTGCCGGCCGAACGGCAGGCGCTGCTGTTCAGCAACAGGGACCGTACCGAGCCGCGGATACGGTGAGTGACCGCATGGCGCGGAACCCGCACCCGCGGTAGCGTCAGCCCTGGGACGGCCGCCGTCTGGAGCCCTTCCGTGACACACCGGTACGACGGCCGTCACTCATCCCCCGCACCCCTCACGCCGTGCGGGCCGTGCCCGTCCCCTTCTCCGCGTCCAGCGCGTATACGCACCGGTCCTTGCTGCAGGCGTACACCACGCCGTCCTTGACCACCGGGGAGCCGGTGATCTCGCCGCCGGTCGCGAGCTTCCAGCGCAGGCGGCCGTCGTCGGACTTCAGGGTGTACAGCAGGTGGTCCGTCGAGCCGAAGTGGATACGGCCCTCCGCCACCGCGGGAGCGCCCACGACGTCGCCGCCCGCCTGGAAGCGCCACTTGGGCGTGCCGGTGACCGCGTCCAGGGTGTACAGGCCCTTGCCGCTGCCGACGTGGACATGGCCGGCCGCGACGAGGACCGGCTCGATGGAGGAGCGGGCCTCGGTGGCGATGCGCCAGCGGTCGCGGCCGTCGGTGGCGTCCAGGGCGTAGACGGTGCCCAGGTAGTCCGCCAGGTAGACCCCGCCGCCGGTCACCGCCGGGCCCGGGGTGAAGGCCGGCGGGCAGAGGAAGACCGCGGGGGCCTCGAAGTGCCAGCGGACCATCCCGCTCGCCGCCTCGATGGCGAGGACGCGGGTGCCGGCGGAGACGTAGACGTACCCGTCCGCGGCGGGGGTCAGGCGAACGGGCACGCCGCCGCAGGCGGCCGCGTCACCGACCGGGTACGACCAGCGCTCCTCGCCGGTGCGGGCTTCCAGGGCGCGCAGCCGGGCGTCCTGCCAGACGTAGACCGTGCCGTCGTGGACGAGCGGGCCCGCCTCGGGGGACTCGAAGTCGGTCTGGCAGCCGCTGATCTCCCACAGCTTCTGCCCGTGCGCGGCCTCCCAGGCCTGCACGCCGCCGCCCCGGGTGCCCGTGACGACCGTGCCGTGGTCGGCGTGCAGGGAGTACACCCAGGCGTCCGTGGACAGCCGCCACAGGTCGGTGCCCTCGCGGGCGTCCAGGGCGAACAGGGTCGGGCCGTCGGAGGCGTGGATACGGCCGTCCGCCACCGCCATGGACCAGGCGACGTCCCGCGTCTTGAAGCGGCGCCGGCCGGTGGCCACGTCCAGGGCGTGCACCTCGAAGGAGGTGACGTAGACCAGGTCGCCGTCGACCGAGGGCGTGCCCCAGACCTCGTTGGACATGCGGAACCGCCAGGGCCGCCAGCCGCTCGCGGTCTCCGGGGGCGGGGGCGGGGCGGCCGGTACGGCGGGGTCGACGCCGGCGACGCCGGGGCGCGGGCGGGACCAGCTGGCGACCAGGCCGGCCTCCGGCGGGGGCGCCTTGACGGCGGCGGCGCGGGCGTCGGCGACGCGCGGGCCGGGGCCGATGGGCACCTGGGCGCCGGCCAGCCGGACCGGGCCGGTGTCGGGGGCGCCGACAGGGGCCGGGGCGGGCGGGTCGTACGGGGGCGGCGGCGGGGGTACGGCCGCGCGGCCGCCGCTCCTGGGGCCGCCGGTCGGTGCCGGGGAGGGCTTGGCGGCGGGGCGCCCGCCGCGGCGGGCCTCGATCAGGGCGACCGCCTTCTCGGGCAGCCAGGCGGAGGCGGTGCCGCTGTCGTCGGAGCCCGAGCCGAAGAGATGGGGCGCGAGCTGGGCCTGGAGGTCGGCCGGGCTGGGCCGGGCGGCGGCCTCCATCTGCATACAGACCTCGATGAGCGGGCGCAGCTCGTCGGGCAGGCCGGTGAGGTCCGGGCCCTCGCGCAGCAGCATGAAGACCGTCTCGACCGGGTTGGCGCCGTGGAAGGGCGGGTGACCGGTGGCCGCGAACACCAGCATGGAGCCGAGCGAGAAGACGTCGCTGGCGCCGGTGACGCTGCGGGAGTCCTTGGCCTGCTCGGGGGACATGTAGGCGGGGGTGCCGACGGCGACGTTCGTCATGGTCAGCCGGGTGTTGGAGACCCCGGAGGCGATGCCGAAGTCGATCACGCGGGGGCCGTCCTCGACCACGAGCACGTTGGACGGCTTGAGGTCCCGGTGGACCAGCCCCGCGCCGTGGATGGACTGGAGGGCTTCGGCGACGCCCGCCGCGAGCCAGCGCACGGCCTGGGCCGGGAGCGGCCCGCAGTCGTTCACTATCTCCTCGAGGGAGGGCGCCGGGACGTACGCGGTCGCCAGCCACGGCACGGCGGCGCGCGGGTCGGCGTCGACCACGGCCGCCGTGTAGAAGCCGGACACCGCTCGGGCCGCCTCCACCTCACGGGTGAAGCGGACCCGGAAGAGCTGGTCCTCGGCCAGTTCGGTGCGCACCGTCTTGATCGCCACGCGCCGGCCGGACGCCGAGCGCGCGAGATAGACCAGCCCCATGCCGCCGGCGCCCAGCCGGCCCAGCACCTCGAACGGCCCGATCCGCCGCGGATCGTGCTGCGTCAGCTGATCCACCACTTGCCTGCCACCTCCCCGTACGAGCCGCGCCACTCTCCATATGTACGCGACCGGAGTGCAGCGTCTCACCACCGCACCGCCGTGGCGGCACGCACCCCGATTCTTCCTGGCCGGGCGGCTGGTTGCGAACCCGGTGATATTCGGGGTGTCTCCGTATCAATCAACACCAATCACCCCAAAACGGACTGATCAGCGCTGCAGCAGTGCGAACGACGCCCCCTGATTGTCGGTGACGACGGCCACTCGTCCGTACGAGGTCTCGAAGGGCGGCGCCTGCACCCGGCCGCCGAGCCGCTGCACGGCCCCCAGGGCGTCGTCCAGGTCCGTGACGCGGAAGTGGGTGAGGAAGTGCGGGGGCATCTCGGCCGGGAAGACCTCGGTGACCTCGGCACGGCCGAAGTCGGGCCGGGCCTCGGCGCCGAACAGGGCGTCGTGGAAGAGGCCGCCGTAGAAGGCGTTGGCGGCGGCCGTGTCCCGCGTGTACAGCTGGGCCCAGACGAAGGTGCCGGGCTCGTGCCGCCGCCCGAAGCCCCGGTGGCGGCCCGCCTGCCACAGACCGAACACCGCACCGTCGGGATCGGCGGCGAGGGCGGCCACCCCGAGGTCGCCCACCGGGAACGGGGCCATGACCACCTGCCCGCCGGCCGCGTCGATCCGCCGGCCGAGGGCCTCGGCGTCCGGGGTCGCGAAGGACACCGTCCAGACGGTGGGCATCCGGCCGTCGATCTTGGGGGCCAGCGAGGCGACGAGCTCCCCCCTCAGCCGGGCCCACACCGAGGAGCCGTACGCGGCCTCGAAGGTCCACCCGAAGAGCTCACCGTAGAACCGTTTGCCCGCCTCGACGTCGGCGAGCTGGGCGTCCACCCAGCAGGGCACACCTTCCCCGTATGCCTCTTCCACGACTTCTGCGTCAAATACCTCTTCGGACTCTGAGGTCTCTTCCGCCTCTTCGTTCCCGGATGCCCTGTTTTCGGCCATGCCGTCAAAGTAACCGGGCCGCACGCACCCCGCAGACCAGGCACACCACCCTCAGAGCCCCCGTGCACCCCATTTGCAGTCGGCCGAATCGCGCTCCGATCACCCCTCGGTAAGCTGACGGCATGACAGGACAAGTGCGTACCGTCGACGGCCGTGTGGCCGGCCGGCGTGGGCAGGCGACCCGGCAGAAGCTGCTCGACTGCCTCAGCGAGATGCTCAGCTCCTCCCCCTACCGGGACGTCAAGGTCATCGATGTCGCCCGGAAGGCGGGTACTTCGCCCGCGACCTTCTACCAGTACTTCCCGGACGTCGAAGGCGCCGTCCTGGAGATCGCCGAACAAATGGCGGCCGAGGGCGCCGGATTGACCGAACTGCTCCAGGGGCGGTCCTGGGCCGGCAAGTCGGGATGGCAGACGGCGCAGGAACTCGTGGACGGATTCCTGGAGTTCTGGCGCAAGAACGACGCGATCCTGCGGGTCGTCGACCTCGGCGCGGCCGAAGGGGACAAACGGTTCTACAAGATCCGCATGAAGATCCTCAACTCGGTGAACAACTCCCTCGTGGACTCCATCGCCGAGCTGCAGTCCAAGGGCAGGGTCGACAAGGACGTGAACCCCGCGGCGGTGGCCGGCTCGCTGGTCGCGATGCTCGCGGCGGTGGCGGCACACCAGAAGGGTTTCCAGTCCTGGGGCGTGAAACAGGCCGAACTCAAGCCGAACCTGGCGCTGTTGGTGCACCTGGGCGTGACGGGAAAGAAGCCGAGCAAGTAACAACGGCCGCTGCCGCAGCCCTTATTGCACATTTTTGCGTACCCAAGTCCTGTCTGGCAGGCGGTGGTTCACTCGCGTCTCGCTCGCGGTGAGCCACCGCCTGCACTGCTATGCGGGCAGCGGACGGTCCCGTACGACGTGCTTCATCACCAGCGTCGAGGTCAGCCGCTGCACTCCCGGCAGGGTCGCCAGCCGCTCGTCGTACAGCCGCTGGAAGGCCGCGAGGTCGGCGGTCGCCACCCGGAGCAGATAGTCGGGCTCGCCGAACAGCCGCTGGGCGTCGAGCACGTGCTCCAGCTCGCCGACCGCCCGCTCGAACTCGGCGACCGTGTCCCGGTCCTCCTGCCGCATCGACACGAAGACCAGCGCCTCGAAGGTCAGCCCGAGCGCCGCCGCGTCCACCACCGCCCGGTAGCCCTGGATGGCACCGGAGCGCTCCAGCTCGCGCAGCCGGCGGTGGCAGGGCGAGACACTGAGGCGCACCCGCGCGGCCAGCTCGGTCACGGTCAGCCGCCCATCCTGCTGCAGCTCGGCAAGGATTTTCCGGTCCACGTCGTCCATGAGGCAGATCTTCCCCCAGAACCCCCGACTGCGGGCAAACTTCGGGAACACTTTCGGGCCATTCACGCCTAATGTCGCCGACATGGACTCGGGACTGCTCTTCTCCTTCCTCGCCGTGGACCTGCTGCTGGTGTGCGTGCCGGGCGCCGACTGGGCGTACGTGATCGCGACCGCCGTGCGCCGGGGCTCGGTGCCGCGCGCGGTGGCCGGCCTGGTCTGCGGCTACGCCCTGCACACGGCCCTGGCGACGGCGGGTCTCGCGGTCCTGGTGGCGGGCTCGCCGAGGCTGCTGACGGCCCTGACGGTGGCGGGCGCGGGCTACCTGCTGTGGCTCGGCTGGGGTGTGCTGCGCCGCCCTGCGGTGCCCGGGGCCACGGAGGAGGCCTCCCCCGACGGACGTCTCTTCCTGCGCGGAGCCACGATCAGCGGCCTCAACCCCAAGGGCCTGCTGCTCTACCTCTCCGTCCTCCCCCAGTTCCTCACCCTGCGCGGCAGCCACCTGCCCGTCCCCGCCCAGACGGCGGCCCTCGGCCTGCTCCACATGGCCTGCTGCGCCGCCGTCTACCTCACCGTCGGCACGTTGTCGCGTGCGCTGCTCTCCGCGAGGCCGGCGGCAGCCCGGGCGGTGACCCGGACGTCGGGGGCGGCGATGCTGGGGATCGGCGCGGTCCTCCTGGCGGAGCGCCTGGCCACGCTGTAGGTTCGGCCGCCTTTCGGCTCGGGTTCGCCGTGGCCGCTCCCGCCCCTTACGGGGGCGCTATCGGACCGTGAGCCGGAACAGGCGGATCTCCCGCTCCACCCGCGCCTGATAGGTGGCGTACGGCGGCCAGAACCGCAGGAGGGCCGTCCAGGCCCGCGCCCGCTCCTCCCTCTCCAGCAGCCGGGCGGTGACGAGGATGTCCCGGCCCTTCCAGCTGATCACGGCGTCCGGGTGGGCGAGCAGGTTGTGGCTCCAGGCGGGATGCCCGGGCCGCCCGAAGTTGGAGCCGGCGAGCAGCCAGCTCTTGCCTTCCTCCTCCGGCATGCAGGCCAGCGGAGTGCGGCGCGGCAGGCCGCTGCGGGCGCCGGTGGTGGTGAGGACCACCCCGGGCAGCATCCGGGTGCTGAGCAGGTACCGCCCCCGGGTCAGCCGGTGGACCGCCCGGTCGAGCGCCGGGATCACGTGGGGCGCGACCTTCGCGAACCCGCGCGTCGAGGACACCTTCTGCACCAGCCGGACGCCGATCACACCGTCACCTCCCCGCCCGCGAAGAGACCGGCGCCCTCGGCGGCCCGGTCCCGCAGCCGGTGCACCGGCCCGAACAGCAGCTCGTCCCCGGCGGCCCGCTTGAAGTACAGCTGCGCGTCGTGCTCCCAGGTGAACCCGATCCCGCCGTGCAACTGGATCCCCTCGGCGGCTGCCCCCCGCAGCGCCTCCAGGGCCTGCGCGAGCGCGAGCCCACCGCTTCGTTCGCCCTGAGCGCCCAGGGACCCGGCACCGGCACCGCAGGCCCACGCGGCGTGGTACGCGGCCGACCGGGCCGCCTGCACCTCCACATACACGTCGGCCAGCCGATGCTTCACCGCCTGGAAGGACCCCACGGGCCGTCCGAACTGCTCGCGCTGACCGACGTACTCCACGGTCCGCTCCAGCACCCGTTCCGCCGCCCCGACGGCCTCACAGGCGAGCACCGCGGCGACCCCGTCACCGAGCACCGCCAGGGCGGGCAGCACGTCCGCACCCTCCTCGCCGAGCAACTCCGCACGGACCTCGCGCAGTTGGACGCGACCCTGCGGCCGGGTGGCGTCGAGCGCGGTCTGCCGGGCCCGTACGAGGCCGGGCGCGTCGCCGGCGACCAGGAACAGCAGGGTCCGCGACCGCGCGAAACCCCCGGTGTGCGCGGCGACGATCAGCAGCCCCGCGCTGTGCCCGTCCAGCACCTGGTCGACCTGCCCGTACAGCCGCCAGTCGCCGTCGGCCCGCCGGGCCTGGACACCCCCGGCCCGTCCGCCGCCGGCCGAGAAGGCGCCGTTGTCGCAGGTCAGGGCGAGGGCCGTGGTCAGGGCCGGGCCGGGGACGGCGAGGGCGGCGGTGAGGGTACCGGCGGCCAGGCGGGGCAGCAGCTCGGCACGCTGGGCCCCGGTGCCGAGGGCGAGGACCAGCGGGGCGGTGAGGACGGAGGTGGCGAGCAGCGGGGAGGGGGCGAGCGCCCGGCCGGTCTCCTCGCAGGCAAGGGCCAGTTCGGTGAGGGAGCAGCCCACACCGCCGTACCGCTCGGGCAGGGCGAGCCCGGGCAGGCCGAGCCGGCCGGCGAGGGCCGACCACAGCAGGGGGTCGTGTCCGGCCGGGCTGTCGACGGCGGTCCGCAGCCCGGGCGAGCCGCACCGCTTGTGCAGCAGCTCGCGCAGGGTGCGGCGGATCTCGTCCTGCTCGGTGGTCAGGCGCGTGTCCATGGCGGGTCCCTCATCCCTCCCGAGCCGATCTGACGGGCCGTCATATTAGGACGCGGGCACCCGGATGCCCAGGCCCCCGGCACCTGCCGCGAGCCGCCACATCTGATGTACCGTCAGATTCATGACGGTAGGGAGCAGGAAGGTCGCCGTGGTCGGTGTGGCCCTCTCCGACTGCGGACGCGTGGACGACGCCACCCCGTACGCCCTGCACGCGCAGGCGGCCCGCCGCGCCCTCGCGGACGCGGGGTTCGACCGCGCCCGGGTCGACGGCCTCGCCTCCGCGGGCCTGGGCACCCTGGCCCCGGTGGAGGTGGCCGAATATCTGGGCCTGCGCCCCACCTGGGTGGACTCCACCTCGGTCGGCGGCTCGACCTGGGAGGTCATGGCGGCACACGCGGCGGACGCGATAGCGGCGGGCCACGCGAACGCCGTCCTCCTCGTCTACGGCTCGACGGCGCGCGCCGACATCAGGGCGGGCCGCAGGACGGGCGACCTCTCCTTCGGCGCCCGCGGGCCCCTGCAGTTCGAGGTCCCCTACGGCCACACCCTGATCGCCAAGTACGCGATGGCCGCCCGCCGCCACATGATCGAACACGGCACGACCGTCGAGCAGCTGGCCGAGGTCGCGGTCCAGGCCCGGGCCAACGCCGCACTGAACCCGGAGGCGATGTTCCGCGACCCGATCACGGTCGACGACGTCCTGGCCGGCCCGATGATCGCCGACCCCTTCACCAAGCTGCACTGCTGCCTGCGCTCGGACGGCGGCGCGGCGGTCCTGCTGGCGGCCGAGGAGTACGTACGGGACTGCCGTACGGCCCCCGTCTGGATCCTCGGCACCGGGGAGCACGTCTCGCACGCGGCCATGTCCGAGTGGACGGACTTCACCGTGTCCCCGGCGGCGGTGAGCGGCCGGCTGGCCTTCGGGCGGGCGGGCGTGGGACCGGCCGAGATGGACTTCGCCGAGATCTACGACGCTTTCACCTACATGACCCTGGTGACCCTGGAGGACCTGGGCTTCTGCGGGAAGGGCGAGGGCGGGGCGTTCGTGGAGAAGGGCCGGCTGCTGGTGCGGGGCGGGGAGCTGCCGGTGAACACCGACGGGGGTGGCCTCTCGGCCCAACACCCCGGCATGCGGGGGCTGTTCCTGCTGGTGGAGGCGGTACGGCAACTGCGCGGGGAGGCCGGGGGGCGGCAGGTGCGGACGCGGGACGGGCAACTGCCGCGGCTGGGGGTGGCTTCCGGGACGGGGGGCTGGTTCTGCTCCTCGGGGACGGTGGTTCTGGGCCGGTGAGGGCCCCTCCTCAGTCCTCCTCCAGCAGCCGGCGCCAGATGCGGGTGCGGTGCAGCACGTAGATGGAGCCGAGCAGGACGACCGCCTGCAGTCCCACGGCCAGCAGCCAGAACTCGTCCCTGGTCTCCAGCCTGTTCGTCAGGAACGTGAAGTTCATGCCGAAGAACCCGGTGATGAACGACAGCGGCAGAAAGATCACCGACACGATGGCCAGCCGGTTGATCACGCCGTTCTGCTCGCCCGCGACGAGCGAGGAGTAACTGCCGAAGGCCCGGCGGGTGGCGTCCTGGAGGGACTCGACGTCGGCGAGCACCAGCCTGCCGGCGGTCTGGAACCCCTGGGCGCGCCGTTGCCGCTCCTCGGGGAAGCTGGGGCTCATCATCCGGCGGGTGAGGATCTCGTCGACCGCCTGGAGGTAGGGCAGCAGGGCGTGGTGCAGGACGGCGGAGCGCCGTCGCAGCCGCGCCAGCCGGTAGATCTGCTCGGGCCGCCGTTGCTCGAACATGTCGTCCTCGAGTTCCTCGGTCTCCAGCAGCGCCTGCACGGCGGCCCGGCGGAAGGTCGCCAGAGCCTCCTGGAGCAGGAGGAAGAGCACGGCGACGGTGTCCTCGGGCCGCTCGTGCCGCAACGCCGTGGTGAGGCTCCTGTCCAGCCCGGCCCGGCCCCGGTGCACGGCGGCCAGGAACCGTTCGGTCACCACGATGTGGATGTGGGCGATCCGGTCCCCGTGGACCACCGGCACGACGAAAGCGGCCCGGTCCCCCATGAACTCGGCCCGCGGGGGCTCGCCCGCCCGGCCGAACCAGTCCAGGCCCTCGGCGTCGTCCAGGCCCAGCCGGCCGGCGATCGGCGCCCCCTGCTCCGGCGCTTCCTCAGGCACTTCTTCCGGCACTTCCTCCGGCAGCTCGACATCGACGAGCAGGAAGGATTCGGCGGCCAGTCGCGCCCGCGCCGCCGAGACATCCGTACGGGTGATGGTCATCTCGGGCATCGACACCACCGTTACGATCATCGCCCCTCACCGTCATTCCCGGAGCCCGTGGCTCCGAGCGTCCCCGGCCCGCGGCGTTCCCGCACGCGGAGGCACTCGTGTGCGTCTCGGGACGCCTGCCGAACGGATGACGGGCCCCGTGGCGATACTCAGCACATGGAAACGGATCTCCACGCAACTCTGAGGTCGCTGCGGGTATGGGACCCGGACGTCACGGACCTGCGCCCCTTCGCCCCGGACACCGCCCCGCCGACCCCGCTGCCCCTGTTCACGAGCTGGCTCGCGGAGGCGGTCGCGGCCGGGCAGCCCGAGCCGCACACGATGTCGCTGGCGACGGTGGACGAGGAGGGGAGGCCGGACGTACGGATCGTGATGCTGCACGGCGCCGACCCGGACGGCTGGTCCTTCGGCACGCACTCCACGAGCCGCAAGGGCCGCGCCCTGAGCGCGCACCCGTACGCGGCCCTGGCCTTCTACTGGCCGGTGCTGGGCCGCCAGGTCCGGGTGCGCGGGCCGGTGACCGCGGCGCCGTCCCCGGAGAGCCAGGCCGACCTGCAGGCCCGCTCGACGGGGGCGCTGGCCGCGGCGCTCACCGGGCGGCAGAGCGAGGAGCTGTCCTCACTGGAGGAGCTGCGGCGGGCGTCGCAGGCCGCGTGGGAGCGGGCCCGCGAGAACCCGACCGAACCGTCTCCCACCTGGACCCTCTACCGGCTTCGCCCCGAGACGGTGGAGTTCTTCCAGGGGGATGCGGACAGGCGGCACGTGCGGCTGGAGTACCGGAGCACGGAGTTCGGCTGGAGCAAGGCGTTGCTCTGGCCTTGAGCCGGTGCGCCGGCCCGCCGGGCGAGGTGAGGCCGTGTGCGACTGCGGGTGCGTCGTGGCCGCTCGCGCCCACGCGGCGGAACCGCGTACCGAGGCAGCCCCGCGCCCCTCCCGGGGCGCCCGCCACCAGTCGCCGGGCCAACCGCACCAGGTCCGCAATCGCCGGGTGAGCAGGAGTTCCCCGCCGGCCGGCGCCGGCGGTCTCGGCGGCATCGCGCTGGTGCTGTCCGGTGCTCTCTCGGTGCAGTTCGGCTCCGCCACAGCCGCGCTGCTCTTCCCGCGCACCGGGGCCCTCGGGGTGGTGGCGCTGCGGGTGACGATCGCGGCGGTGCTGCTGCTGGCCGTCTGCCGTCCCCGGCTACGCGGTCACAGCCGTGCCGACTGGGCGGTGGTGTGCGGCTTCGGGCTCGCGCTCGGCGGCATGAACATCCTCTTCTACCAGGCGATCGACCGGATCCCGCTGGGCCCCGCGGTGACCCTGGAGGTGCTCGGCCCGCTCGCGCTGTCCGTCGTCGCCGCGCGCCGGGTGGTGAGCCTGCTGTGGGCCGCCCTCGCGCTCGCCGGAGTCCTGCTGCTCGGGCAGGAAGGCCTGGGCCGGCTCAGCCTCCCCGGTGCCGGGTTCGCGCTCGGCGCGGGTGCGCTGTGGGCGGCGTACATCGTCTTCAACTCCCGGACCGGCGCGCGCTTTCCACGGCTCGACGGGCTGGCCGTGGCGATGGCCGTGGCCGCGCTGCTGAGCCTGCCGCTGGGCATCGTCTCGGCCGGCGCTGCGCTGCTGCGGCCGGGGGCGCTGGGGCTCGGGCTGGCCGTGGCCCTGCTCTCCTCGGGCCTGCCGTACACCCTGGAGCTACTGGCCCTGCGCCGGCTGCCCGCCCCGACCTTCGCGATCCTGATGAGCCTGGCCCCGGCGATCGCGGCCCTGGCCGGCTTCCTGGTCCTCGGCCAGACCCTGTCGGCCACCCAGTACCTGGCCATCGCCCTGGTGGTGGCGGCGAGCGCGGGGGCGGTGCGAGCGGGGCGCGGTTGAGTACTGCCCGGCGCCCCCACGCCCGCCCCCACGCCGCCGCCACACCCTCACTCGCCGAACCTCCACACGGTGAAGTCCGCCACCGGCCGGTAGCCGATCCGCCGGTACAGCCCGTTGCTCGTCGGGTTGTCGAGGTCGGTGAAGAGAAGGATCTCCGAAGCCCCGGCCTCGCGCGCGGCCCGGCTCACCTCCGCCGTCGCCGCGCCGGCGTATCCGCGTCCGCGCAGGTCGGCCGGGGTGTAGACGGGGGCGATACGGACCTGGCCGGCCGTTTCGGGGGTGACTCCGGCCATGGCGAGCGGGATGCCGTCGTGGGTTTCCCAGAGGGTGACGCCGCCGTAGGAGATACGGCCGTCGGCCCAGTTCCCCGCCTCCTGGCCGACGCCGCTCGTGATCTCCTTGAACTCCTCGAACCAGCGGATGAGCAGTTCCCGGTCCGCCGGCCCGGCGATCCGCGCCCGCCCCTGCGGCCGGGGCTCGGGTACGGCCAACTCGCCCAGTGGTAGAGCCGTTGCCGCTTGTCGACGGCGACCGCCGTACCGGTGTGCCGCTGCCAGGCCGCCGCGAAGGCCTCCGCCGTCTCCCGCGGCCCGGAGACTCCCGGGAGCACGCGGCCGAGCTCCGCGTACCGGACCGCCAGGGCGTCGGCCTCCTGCGGGGTGAGCGCGGTGACGTGGACGTGGAAGGGCGGGGTGTGGAGCAGGGCGGCCCGTACCGTACCGTCGTCCGCTTCGAGCAGGCCGAAGAGGGGGGTCTCCTCGCCGTAGAGGTGCAGCCCGCGGCGGCGCAGCGCGTCCGTCACCGTCAGCGGCACCGTGTGCAGGGCGGGCCGGGAGCGCAGGAAGTCGCCCGCGCGGGAGAGGAACTCGTCCAGGTCTTCAGTGAGATGCCAGTTCTCAGGGCGCATACGGCCATGATCGGCGCCAACGTCCGGAAGGCACACCGGTTTTCCCCCGGCAGCTCACCCCTCCGGACGGCACGCCGACCCTCCGGGCGGAACATCGGCTTCCCCTCCGCAGCCCACCCGTCCGGACGGAAGACCGGCTCCCTCCGCAGCCCACCTTTCCGAACCGAACCCGAGCCCCCTTCCACAGCTCTCCCCCCGAACCGAACCCCAGCCCCCTCCACAGCTCACCCGTCCGCGCGGAAGACCAGCCCCCTCCACAGCTCAACCCCCCGGACGGAACACCGGTACCCCCTCCACGAACGTCGCCCGCAGCGGCAGCCCGGCCCGCAGGTCCGCCCCCGCGCACTCCACCACCTGCGTCATCATTCGCGGGCCCTCCGCCAGATCGACCACCGCGGCCACGTACGGCGTGCGTTCGCCGAAGGGCGGCAGGTCGTTGCGGTGGACCGTGGACCAGGTGTAGAGCACGGCCCGGCCGCTCGCCTCCTCCCAGGTCACCTCCTCGCTCCAGCAGTGCGGGCAGAACTCGCGCGGGTAGTGGTGGGCCCGGGTGCAGGCCCCGCAGCGGCGGACCAGCAGCCGGCCCCGCGCGGCCGCCTCCCAGTAGGGGCGCGTGAAGGCGTCGGGCTCCGGAAGGTCGTAGCGGACCGCGGCCATCAGAACCACCCGCCCGAAAGAGCCGTCGGCCTCATCGGAACCACCCCAGCCACGCGTCGACCGACCAGGTCTGCCAGGCCATCGCGAAGAACCCGACGAGCGAGACCAGCGCCATCATCGAGTTCTGGCCCTGCTCGGCCCAGTCGTGGATCATCAGCACGAAGTAGACCGCGTTCAGCAGCAGTCCGCCCAGCAACGCGATCGGGGTCAGAAAGCCGAGGATCAGGCCGAGGCCCAGGGAGAGTTCGGCGTAGGCGACGACGTACGCCATCAGCTTCGGATGCGGCTTGACCACCGTCCCGAACCCCGCCCGCACCGGTGCCCAGCGGTGTTTCTCCGCGATCTCCGCCGCCCACGCGATGCCGCTGCCCCGCTCGAACCAGGCCTTCTTGTCCTTGTGCCGCCAGCTCTCCAGCCACCACAGACCGAGACCGATCCGCAGCACCGCCAGCCACTGGGCGCCGTCCAGCCATATGGAGTCCATGAATCTGACGGTACGTCAGATCGTTGGTAAAGCCCACCCGCGAGCACCTGCTGTGAGCCCGCTGAATCCGTGGATCGCGAAGGTGACGGGGCACAAGACCCAAAGGCGGACATGCGGGGTGGGGACGATCGCCGTACCGCCACAACCAGGTGTCCTACGTCACCGGCCCCACCCACTCCTCCTACACCCGTGATCGATCCGCAACCAATTCCGGTCTTGACCGAGACCCATCAACCGGGTGCGTGATTACGCTCCCGAACATGACCGACTCCCGTTCCGCTTCCGTACAGCTCTCCGCCACGCCCGCCGACCGCCCGGTGTACGTCATCGGCGCCGGTCCGGGCGGCCTGGCCGCCGCGTACGCGCTGCGGGCACGGGGCATACGGGCCGTGGTGCTGGAGAAGGCCGACCACGTCGGTGCCTCCTGGCGCGGCCACTACGACCGTCTGCACCTGCACACCACCCGGCGGCTGTCCGCGCTGCCCGGCCTGAAGATCCCCCGGAAGTTCGGGCGCTGGGTGTCGCGCGACAACGTGGTGCGCTACCTGGAGAAGTACGCCGAGCACCACGAGCTGGAGATCGTCACCGGCGTGGAGGTCTTCCGCGTCGAGCGGGCCGCGGACGGCACCGGCTGGCTGCTGCACGCCTCCGGCGGGCGCGAACTGACCGGCAGCGCGGTGGTCGTCGCCACCGGCTACAACCACACCCCCCGCGTCCCCGACTGGCCGGGCCTCGCGGAGTACGGCGGGGAGTTCCTGCACGCCGGCGCCTATCGCGACGCCGCGCCGTACGCCGGCCGGGACGTCCTGGTCGTCGGCGTCGGCAACACCGGCGCCGAGATCGCCGTGGACCTGGCGGAGGGCGGGGCGGCGCGGGTGCGCCTGGCCGTGCGCACGGTCCCGCACATCGTGCGCCGTACGACACTCGGCTGGCCCGCGCAGTACTCGGGCGTGCTGGTACGGCGGCTGCCGGTGCGGCTGGTGGACCGGCTCGCCAGGTCGATGGCCCGGCTCGGCGTGCCGGACCTGTCGGCCCATGGCCTGCCGCGCCCGGACACCGGGATGTACAGCAGGGTGAAGGAGGGCGCCATCCCGGTGCAGGACGTCGGCCTGATCGACGCCGTGCGCCGGGGGAAGGTGGAGATCGTGGCCGCCGTCGAGTCCTTCGAGGAAGGTAACCCCGGAAAGGTCGTCCTCGCCGACGGCGGCCGGATCGAGCCGGACGCCGTGATCGCGGCGACCGGGTACACGCGGGCGCTGGAGGGCCTGGTCGGGCATCTCGGGGTGCTGGACGGGCGCGGGAAGCCGGTCGTGCACGGCGGCAGGGCACCCGCGCAGGCGCCCGGTCTGTACTTCACCGGGTTCACCAACCCGATCAGCGGAATGTTCCGGGAGATGGCGCTCGACGCCGGGAAGATCGCGAAGGCGGCGGCCGGGCAGCTGCGCACCCGTCGGCGACTCCCTCCCCGCACCCGCGGGTAACTTTGCCGGTCCGACCAGTTCCTGACATTGCGTCAGTTCAGTAATCTGACAGAGCGTCAGTTTACTTGTGCTGTCTCACAGGAGCGGGCGGACCGATGCTTGGATCAACCCACGGCACCCTCACCACCGACTCCCGCCGGGCCCGGGTCATCGCGTGCGGCGAGCAGCGGCCCGGACCCGTCGTCCACGACCGGGTCGACGACCTCGACGTCAGCGGGCGGCCGCTGTACGCGGACGTACCGGACCTGACCCGCTTCTTCCGGCCCGGGTCGGTCGCCGTGATCGGCGCCTCGGACGCGGAGGGACGCCCGAACACCGGGATCACCCGGCAGCTGCTGGCCTGGGCCGAGCGGGTGGGGGCGCAGGTGTATCCGGTGCATCCGACCCGCCCCTCGGTCTTCGGCATCCCCTGCGCCGCCTCCGTCGCCGAACTGCCGCCCGGACAGGTCGACCTGGCCGTGCTGCTGGTGGCCGACCCGCTGCCGGTGATCGGGGAACTGGCCGACGCGAAGGTCAGGTTCGCGGTCGCCTTCGCCTCCGGGTTCGCCGAGACCGGCGAGGCCGGCGCCGAGGCGCAGGAGCGGCTCGCGGACGCCGTACGCCGCTCGGGGATCCGGCTCCTCGGCCCGAACACCAACCTCAACGCCTTCGAGCACTTCCGCGAGGACCTGACCGGCCCCGCGATCGCCCTGATCACCCAGTCCGGCCACCAGGGCCGCCCGGTGTTCTCGCTCCAGGAGCTGGGCATCCGCCTCTCCCACTGGGCGCCCACCGGCAACGAGGCCGACCTGGAGACCGCCGACTTCCTGTCCTGGTTCGCCGAGCAGCCCGAGGTCGGTGCCATCGCCGCTTACGTGGAGGGCCTGAAGGACGGCCGCGCCTTCCTGCTGGCCGCCGACCGCGCCGCCCGCCGCGGGGTGCCGGTGGTCGCGGTGAAGGTGGGCCGCACCGAGGCCGGCGCGCGTACGGCGGCCTCGCACACCGGCAAGCTCACGGGCGCCGACGACGTGGTGGACGCGGCGATGCGCCAGTTCGGGGTCGTACGGGTCGACGGTCTCGACGAACTCCAGGACACCGCAGCCCTGTTGGCGCGGGCCCGGGCGCCGCTGGCGGACGGGGTCGCGGTGTACTCGATCTCCGGCGGCACCGGCGCGCATGCCGCCGACCTGGCCACGGCGGCCGGGCTACGGCTGCCCCGCCTGCCGGAGGCCAAGCAGGCCGAGCTGCACCAGTGGATACCGGAGTACCTGAGCGTGGCCAACCCGGTGGACAACGGCGGGCATCCGGTGGGCGACCGGCGCGGCCGGAAGATCATCGACGCGATCCTCGCCGACCCGTCGATCGGCGTCCTGATCTGCCCGGTCACCGGCCCTTTCCCGCCGCTCAGCGACAGGCTCGTGGCGGACCTGGTCGAGGCGGCGGAGGAGACGGACAAGCTGGTGTGCGTGGTGTGGGGCTCGCCAGTGGGCACAGAGGCGGCGTACCGCGAGGTCCTGCTCGGCTCCTCCCGCGTGGCCACCTTCCGCACGCTGGGCAACTGCCTGAAGGCCGTCCGCGCCTGGCAGGACCACCACCGTTTCGTGAGCGACTACCGCTCCCCCTTCGACGAGGCCCCGCGCACCCCCTCCCTCTCCTTCCGCAAGGCCGAGGCCCTGATGTACCCCGGCCAGCAGCTCAGCGAGCACGGGGCCAAGCAACTGCTGCGCGCCTACGGCATCCGGGTGCCGCGCGAGCAGCTGGTGACCAGCGCGGCAGCGGCCGTACGGGCGGCGGCCCAGGTCGGCTACCCGGTGGTGATGAAGGCCTCCGGCGCCCGGATCGCCCACAAGACCGAACTGGGCCTGGTGAAGGTCGGCCTGACGTCGGCCAGCCAGGTCCGGGAGGCCTACCGCGAGCTGACCGACATCGCCCGCTACGAGGGCGTGGCGCTGGACGGGATCCTGGTGTGCCAGATGGTCGAGCAGGGCGTGGAGATGGTCCTCGGGATGACCCACGACGACCTGTTCGGCCCGACGGTGACGGTGGGCCTCGGCGGAGTTCTGGTGGAGGTCCTCCACGACGCCGCCGTACGCGTCCCCCCGTTCGGCGAGGACCAGGCCCGCGCCATGCTCACCGAGCTCCGCGGCCGGGCCCTGCTGGACGGCGTCCGGGGCCGCCCGCCGGCCGACCGGGAGGCGCTGGTCGAGGTGATCCTCCGGGTCCAGCGCATGGCGCTCGAACTCGGCGATTTCATCTCGGAGTTGGACATCAACCCCCTGATGGTGCTGCCCCGGGGCCAGGGCGCCGTCGCGCTGGACGCACTGGTGGTGTGCCGATGAGCGAGCTGGAGACCGAGCGCAGCGGCCAGGTCGCCCACCTCACCCTGAACCGCCCCGAGGCGTTGAACGCCCTCACTCCCGCGATGAGGGACGAGTTGACCGACCGCCTCTGCGAGGCGTCCTGCGCCCCTGACGTCCGGGCGGTGGTCCTGACCGGCACGGGCCGGGGCTTCTGCGCGGGCGCGGACCTGCGGGGCGGCGCCGACGGCGGCGATCGGCAGCCCGGGGACGTGGCCCGGATGCTGCGCCGGGGCGCCCAACGCCTGATCGCCGCCGTCCTGGACTGCGAGAAGCCGGTGATCGCCGCCGTGAACGGTACGGCGGCGGGCCTCGGCGCGCACCTGGCGTTCGCCTGCGACCTGGTCCTGGCCGCCGAGTCGGCCCGCTTCATCGAGGTGTTCGTACGGCGGGGGCTGGTACCGGACGCGGGCGGGGCGTACCTGCTGCCCCGCCTGGTGGGCCCCCAGCGGGCCAAGGAGCTGATGTTCTTCGGCGACGCGGTGCCGGCGGCGGACGCGCAGCGGCTGGGGCTGGTCAACCGGGTCGTACCGGACGGTGAGCTGGAGAAGACGGCCCGCGAGTGGGCGGCCCGCCTGGCGTCCGGCCCGACCCGCTCCCTGGCCCTGACCAAGCACCTGGTCAACACCTCCCTGGAGTCGGACCGGGCCACCGCCTTCGCCGCGGAGGCCTGGGCCCAGGAGCTCAACCTGACGACCGAGGACGCCCGAGAGGGCCTGCGGGCGTTCGCGGAGCGGCGGGGGGCGGAGTTCCGGGGGCGGTGAGGGTCAGTCCCCGGCACGGTCCAGGGTCCGGAGGATGCCTGCGTCCGGGTCGCCGAAGAGCACGTACAACTGGGGAGCGGACTCGGTGCCGCTGACGGACCAGCGGGTGTCCCGGCCGCAGTCGGTGTGGAGGTGCAGGAGGATGCCGGCGCGGTCGGTGTCGTCCGTGCCGGGGTCGGGCTTCCAGGTGCCGGAGCCCGCGCAGACGACGTAGTCCAGGTAGTGCGGGGCCGTCCAGTCGCGGTCGATGGGTTCGGTGGGGAGGCTGTGGGCCTCGGCCCGCCCGTCGCGGGTGAGGCGGAGTTCGGCACCGTTGCCGCCGCGCCAGACGCCGGTGAGCTGGGCGCGGGTCAGCTCGGGCGGCTCGTACTGCGGGATCAGCCCGGCCGCGGAGGCCACGAGCCCGCCGCCGAGGGCCAGGGCGAAGAGGCCGACGCAGACGAGTGCCGAGCGCCACCACAGGCCCCACTGCGACCAGGAACGCGTGCGGACGTACGCGATGCCGAGCGCGGGCAGCAGTCCCAGGACGGTGAGGACCGAGGCCGTGGCGACGAACGGCCACCGGAAGAGCGCCGTCGTGACCGCACCCCACCCGACGGCCGTGGCGGCTGCCGCGACCGTGCGGCAGGCCCACTCCGGCCCGCCGAACCGGCGGAGCACGGGGCGGGCGAACAGGATCGCGGGCAGCGCCAGCACGGCGGAGAGCAGCAGGCCGAGGAGCGGCAGCAGCAGGGGGGCGAACACCAGCAGGCAGAGGATCCCGAAGGCGCCGCCGTACCCGGTCTCGTACTGGTCCCGGCTCGTGCTCCAGATCCACCACAGCAGGCCGGCCGCCGGCAGCTGCGCCGCGTTCACCGGGACCGCCGCGGCCAGATCGCTGCGGGCCGCCCGGACCCGCTCACGCGTTTTCTCCCACCCCATGGCCGCACCCTACGAAGTGCCCGTACGAGGCACGCCCACCGGCCTTCCCATCTGACGCTCCGTCAGCTTCAATGGTTGGCGTGATGGGACACGCAGGGGCGGCGGCCGCCGCCGTCCGGTATCTGGGGCATAGGCCCGTGGAGCCGTTGCCGCGGCCGGAGTTGCGGTGTGTGCGGGAGGACGAGCGGGCGCCGGTGGACCGGGCGGAGTTCCGGCGGGTGCTGGGAAGCTTCGCCAGCGGGGTGACTGTGATCACGGCACCGGCCGCCGACGCGGAGGACGGTCCCGCGGGTTTCGCCTGCCAGAGCTTCGCCTCCCTCTCCCTCGACCCGCCCCTGGTCTGCTTCATGGTGGGCCGTACGTCGACCACCTGGCCCCGCATCGCCCGCGCGGGCGTCTTCTGCGTCAACGTCCTCAGCGCCGGCCAGGACGAACTGTGCCGGGCCTTCGCGGTGAGCGGCGCGGACAAGTTCGCCGGGGTGGCGTACGACCCGGCCCCGGCCTCCGGCTCCCCGCGCCTCGCCGGCACGGCCGCCTGGATCGACTGCACCGTCCACGCCGTGCACAC
Source organism: Streptomyces barringtoniae (assembly GCF_020819595.1). Lineage (GTDB taxonomy): Bacteria > Actinomycetota > Actinomycetes > Streptomycetales > Streptomycetaceae > Streptomyces > Streptomyces barringtoniae. Next base: position 54,115 of record NZ_JAJHNP010000016.1, on the reverse strand, counting down.
CGGGGGCGACCACCTGATCGTGGTGGGCCGGGTGGACGCCCTCGGCACGGAGGATCCGGGCGAGCCGCTGCTGTTCCACCGGGGGCGGTTCGCCCGGCTCGGTTCCTAGGACTCACACCTGTCACCGCCCTGACGGATCGCCGCGGAGCACTGCGACCGACGCAGGACAGCCGTCCTCGACTCCCCTTTCCCGCCGACGCCTTCAGGACACGGCGGGCAGCGCGGGCGCCGGGGCCCGCCTGATCACCAGCGACATCAGAGCCGCCGCCGCGCACAGCGTGCCCGAGACGTACCACATGAGGTCGTAGGTGCCGAAGACGTCGCGGACGACGCCGCCGAGGTAGGCGACGAGGGCCGCGCCGACCTGGTGGGAAGCGAGCACCCAGCCGAAGACGATGGCGCTGTCCTCGCCGTACTGCTCGCGGCACAGGGCGAGGGTCGGCGGGACGGTGGCCACCCAGTCCAGGCCGTAGAAGACGATGAAGAAGAGCATCGGGGGATGGACCGCCGGGCCCAGCAGCATGGGCAGGAAGAGGAGCGAGAGGCCGCGCAGGGCGTAGTACACCGCGAGCAGGCGGCGTGGTTCGAAGCGGTCGGTGAACCAGCCGGAGGCGATCGTGCCGGCCACGTCGAACACGCCGATGACCGCGAGCAGCGAGGCCGCCGTCGTGACCGGCATGCCGTGGTCGTGCTCGGCGGGCACGAAGTGGGTCTGGATCAGGCCGTTGGTGGAGGCGCCGCAGATCGCGAAGGTGCCGGCGAGCAGCCAGAAGGTGCCCGTGCGGACGGAGGCCGAGAGGACCTTCAGGGTACGGCGGGCGGCGCCGGTGACCGGTGGGGGCTTGGGCACGAACTCCCGGGCGCCGTACGGCTTCTGGCCGACGTCGGCGGGGTGGTCGCGGAGCAGGATCCACACGAAGGGGACGACGGCCAGGGCGGCCAGGGAGACCGTCACGGCGGCCGGGCGCCAGCCGTGGTGTTCGGTCAGCCAGGACAGCACCGGCAGGAAGATCAGCTGGCCGGAGGCGGACGCGGCGGTCAGGATGCCGCTGACCAGTCCGCGTCGCTCGGTGAACCACCGGTTGGTGACCGTCGCGGCGAACGCGAGGGCCATCGAGCCGGAGCCGAGACCGACCAGCAGGCCCCAGCACAGCCATAGCTGCCAGGCCGCCGTCATCCACACGGTCAGGCCCGACCCGGCCGCGATCACGGTCAGCGCCGCGGCGACCACCCGGCGGATGCCGAAGCGGTCCATCAGCGCGGCGGCGAAGGGGGCGGTGAGGCCGTAGAGCGCGAGGTTGACGGAGACGGCGGCGCCGATCGTGCCGTGCGACCAGCCGAACTCCTGGTGCAGCGGGTCGATGAGCAGGCCGGGCAGGGAGCGGAAGGCGGCCGCGCCGATGATCGTGACGAAGGTGACGGCGGCGACGAACCACGCCCGGTGCACTCGGCGGCGCCGGACGGGCGGGGCGGCCTGGACGGGGGCTGCGGCTGGGCTTGTCTGAGTCACGTCATACAGCATCGTTTTTCCATGAGCGCACAACGAGTGGCCCGGGGGACAGCATTCGCTAGGATCGGGCCATGAGTAGCGATCGGGCCACGGCCGCCCCCGCCGGTGCTTTCCGTCCGCATCGGATCGTCGTCCTCGCCCTCGACGGGCTGCTGCCCTTCGAGCTGGGCATCCCGCACCGCATCTTCGGCCGCCCCAAGGACCGGCACGGCCGGCACCTGTACGAGGTGGTGACCTGCTCGGTGCGGCCGCCCGGCCCGGTCCTGACCGACGCCGACTTCGCCGTGCACGTCCCGAACGGCCCGGAGGCGCTGGCCGACGCCGACACGGTGATCGTCCCGGCCTCCTACGAGCTCGGCCCGGTCTTCGAGGAGGGCCGGCTGACCGACGAGCTGGCCGCCGCCCTCGCCCGCATCCGCCCGGGCACCCGGCTCGCCTCCATCTGCACCGGCGTCTACGTCCTCGCCGCCGCCGGACACCTCGACGGCCGCCCGGCGACCACGCACTGGGCCGACGCCGAGCGTTTCCAGCGGATGTTCCCGCAGGTCAGGGTGGACGCGGACGTGCTGTTCATCGACGACGGCGACGTGCTCACCTCGGCCGGTGTGGCCGCCGGGATCGACCTGTGCCTGCACATGGTGCGCCGCGACTTCGGTACGGCGGTCGCCAACGAGGTGGCCCGGCGCACGGTCGTACCGCCGCACCGCGACGGCGGCCAGGCGCAGTACATCGAGCGCCCGGTCCCGGACCCGCAGCTGGCCACGACGACCGCCGCCCGCGCCTGGGCGCTGGGCCGCCTGCACGAGCCGATCCAGCTGCGGGACATGGCCGAGCAGGAGGCCATGTCGGTCCGCACCTTCACCCGCCGCTTCCGCGAGGAGGCCGGGATCAGCCCCGGCCAGTGGCTCACCCAGCAGCGCGTGGAGCGGGCCCGCCATCTGCTGGAGACCACCGACCTGTCCATCGACCAGGTGGCCCGCGAGGCGGGCTTCGGCACGGCGCAGTCGATGCGCCAGCACCTCCAGCAGGCGCTCGGGGTGACCCCGACGGCGTACCGGCGGACCTTCCGCACCGGCGTCGGAACGTGAGTCGGAACGGGCGTCGGGACGTGAGTCGGCGCGTGCGGCAGAACGTGCGTCAGAACGTGAGCACCGCCCGGGCCACCCGCCCCGCCTCGGCGTCCGCGCGGGCCTTGGCGAAGTCCTCCACCGGGTACACGGCCGTCACCAACTCGTCCAGCAGCAGGTGGCCTTGGCGGTACAGCTCGGCGTACAGGGCGATGTCCCGCTGGGGGCGCGAGGAGCCGTAGCGGCAGCCCAGGACGGACTTGTCCAGGTAGAGGGAGGAGACGAGGAAGGACGCCTCGGCGGTGGCGGGGGGCACGCCCAGCAGGACGGCCTGGCCGTGCCGGTCGAGGAGGTCGATCGCCTGCCGGATCAGCTCCACCCGGCCCACGCACTCGAAGGCGTGGTCGGCACCCGTGGGCAGGATGCCCTTCACGCCCTCCGCCGAGGTCAGGAAGTCGGTCGCGCCGAACTGCCGGGCCGCCTCCTCCTTGGCCGGGTTGGCGTCCACGGCGACGATCCTGAGCGCGCCCGCGAGCCGCGCCCCCTGCAGCACGTTCAGCCCGATCCCGCCGGTCCCGATGACGACGACGCTGTCCCCGCGGTCCACCCGGGCCCGGTTCAGCACGGCGCCCACGCCCGTGAGCACCCCGCACCCGATCAGCGCGGCCGACTCCAGGGGGATGTCCTCGGGGATCCGTACCGCCTGTACGGCCTTGACGACCGTACGCTCGGCGAAGGCGGAGTTGGCGGCGAACTGGTGCACCGTCCCCGCCGTGCCGCGGGTGAACGGCCGCTGCGGCCGCCCGATGGCCTGCCGGCACATCGTCGGCCGGCCCCGGTCGCACTCCGCGCACGTGCCGCAGTTGGCGAGCGTGGACAGCGCCACATGGTCGCCGGGCGCGACATGGGTGACGCCGGCACCGACCGCTTCCACGACCCCGGCACCCTCGTGCCCCAGCACCACTGGTACCGGGAAGGGAATGGTGCCGTCCACCACGGACAGGTCGCTGTGGCACAGCCCGGCCGCCGCGATCGCCACCAGCACCTCACCGGGCCCCGGCTCGCGCACCGCGAGGTCGTCGACCACCTGCACCTGCTTGCCGTCGAACACCACTCCACGCATCACACGGCCCCCTTGGGCTCTCTGGGCAGGCCGAGCACGCGCTCGGCGATGATCGTGCGCTGGACCTGGTCCGAGCCGCCGTAGATGGTGTCGGCCCGGGAGAAGAGGAACAGGTGCTGGCCGGCGTCGAGTTCGTACGGCGCCGAGGCGGACCAGTCCGTGGGGCCGACGGCGGCGGCCGCGCCCCTGACCTGCATCGCCAGCTCGCCGAGCCGCTGGTGCCAGCCGGCCCACAGCAGCTTGGCCACGCTGGGCGCGCCCGGGTCGGCCGAGCCGCCCAGGGTGCGCAGGGCGTGCCGGCGCATGGTCCGCAGCTCGGCCCACTGCCGCACGAGCCGCTCCCGTACGACGGGATCCGCCGCCGCACCCGTCTCCACGGCCACCTGCACGACCTGGGCCAACTCCTCGGCGAACCCGATCTGCTGGGCGAGCGTGGACACCCCGCGCTCGAACCCGAGCAGGCTCATGGCCACCGGCCATCCCCGCCCCTCGCCGCCCACGACGTGCTCCACGCGCGCGTGCGCCCCGTCGAAGAAGACCTCGTTGAAGTCGCTGGTGCCGGTCATCTGCCGGATGGGGCGGACCTCGACACGGCCGGGCTGGTCCATCGGCACGAGCAGGAAGCTGAGCCCGTGGTGGCGCCGGGACTCGGGGTCGGTGCGGGCCAGCACGAAGCACCAGTCGGCCTCACGGGCGAGCGAGGTCCAGATCTTCTGCCCGCTGATCCGGTAACGGTCCCCTTCCCGGACCGCCACCGTCCGCACCCCGGCCAGGTCCGACCCGGCCCCCGGCTCGCTGTACCCCTGGCACCACAGCTCCTCTCCGGCCGCGACCGGAGGCAGGAAGCGGGACTTCTGCTCCTCGGTGCCGTGCGCGATGAGGGTGGGGGCGAGCAGGTTCTCCCCGATGTGCCCGGAGCGCGGGGGCGCGGCCGACCGGGCGTACTCCTCGGCCCAGACGACCTGCTGGGTGAGGCTGGCCGTGCGGTTGCCGTATCCCGACTCGGGCCAGCCGAGCCCTGTCCAGCCGGCTTTGCCTAGGGTGCGTTCCCAGGTACGGCGGTCCGTGCCTGGGTCGGCGTTGGCGGCCAGCCAGGCACGGGCCTCGGCCCGGAATTCCTCGTCCTCTTGACCGAACCCGAAATCCATATGTGGACCACCTTCGAATTGGGGGCCACGGGGGCGCCCCGTAAGGGGCGCGGGGAACTGCGCGCCAAGCCACAACGCACCCGCAGCCGCCGAATCACAACGCCCCCGGGCCATTAGGCGTTCGGTCGCGAAGAACCCCGCGCCGCCTCTTCCATCGCCAAAAGCTGGGACAGCATCGGCATCGGATCCACCCCCACCGACCCCGGCAAGAGCTCCGCTATCTTCTCCGGGGTCCAACCGCCGGCGGCAAACGCGGAACGCAGTTCACGCGGCTGGGCCCACACCGCCAACTTCGGTCCCGCGACGGTGTACACCTGCCCGGTGATGCCCAGCGCAGCGGCCCCGTCGGACAGCAGGTACACCACCAGCGCGGCCACGTCCTCCGGCTCGCCGATCTCCGCGAGCTCCATGGGAACGTTCGCCGACATCCGCGTACGAGCCACCGGGGCCACCGCGTTCGCGGTCACCCCGTACTTGTGCAGGCCGAGGGCCGCGCTGCGGACCAGCGAGATGATCCCGCCCTTGGCCGCGCTGTAGTTGGCCTGGGACACGGAGCCCTGGTGGTTGCCGCTGGTGAAGCCGATCAGCGTGCCGGAACGCTGCTTCCGCATCACCGCGGACGCCGCCCGGAAGACGGTGAACGTGCCCTTGAGGTGGGTGGCGACCACGGGGTCCCACTCCTCCTCGGTCATGTTGAACAGCATCCGCTCGCGCAGGATCCCGGCGACGCACACGACCCCGTCGAGACGGCCGTACGAGGCCAGCGCCACGTCGACCACCCGCTGTCCGCCCGCCATCGTGGAGATGTCGTCGGCGACCGCCACCGCCTCCCCGCCCGCGGCCTCGATCTCCTTGACGACGGCCTCGGCGACCTCGCTCGTGGGCGAGGCGCCGTCCACGGCGACGCCGTAGTCGTTGACGACGACCTTCGCCCCCTCGGCGGCAGCCGCGCGCGCGACCGCCCGGCCGATGCCCCGCCCGGCGCCCGTCACGGCGACGACCTTTCCTGCCAAGAAGTTCCCCACGCCCGGCCCCTTCCCGCGGTTTCTGACGGACCGTTAGATTTTATGGCGCGTCGGATGCGCGGACACAAGCCCCGGGGAGGCACCGGATGGCACTGCCGGAGGAGTTCCACGAGATCGCCAAGCGGGTGAACAACTGGGGGCGTTGGGGGGCGGACGACGAGATCGGCACGCTGAACCTGATCACCGACGAGGTGGTACGCGCGGCGGCCGCCACGATCCGGACCGGCCGCCGCGTTCCCCTCGCCCTCCCCCTCCAGCAGGACGGCGTGCAGACCGGGGTGATCCCCGGCCGCGTCAACCCCCTGCACGCCATGGTCCAGATCAACCAGGAACTCTTCGGCCCCGGCACGGTGGCGTGCAGCGACGACGCGGTGACCATGGGGCTGCAGGCGGGCACCCACTGGGACGCGCTCACCCACGTCTCGCACTCCGGGAAGCTCTACAACGGCCGCCCGGCGCACACGGTCACCGCGCACGGTGGTGCCGAGTTCGGCGGGATCGACAAGGCGCGGCACATCGTCTCGCGCGGGGTGCTGCTGGACGTGGCACGCGCGCGTGGCGTGGACCGGCTGGCGGGGGGCCACGCGGTGACGCCGGAGGATCTGGAGCGGGCCGAGGAGTTCGGCGGGGTCCGGGTGCGGGCCGGCGACATCGTGCTGGTCCGCACCGGGCAGGTGCAGGTGTATCTGGCCGGGGACAGGCACGGGTACGGCTATCCGTCGCCGGGGCTGTCGATCCGTACGCCGGAGTGGTTCCACGCGCGCGATGCGGCGGCGGTCGCGAACGACACTCTGACTTTTGAGATATTTCCTCCCGAGTCGGAGAATCTCTGGCTGCCCGTGCACGCCCTGGATTTGGTGGAGATGGGGATGCTCCAGGGCCAGAACTGGAATCTCGAAGAGTTGTCCACAGCCTGTGGACAAGAGGGGCGGTACGCGTTCCTGCTGTCGGCGATGCCCGAGCCGTTCGTCGGCGCGACGGGATCACCCGTGGCACCCGTGGCCGTCCTCTGAGAACCGGACGCGAGACCTTGACCGGCCGGCGGCGCGCCTCCCCCCACCGTCGCGCGCACGCGCCGCCCACCGGGTGCGACCCACACTCGACGAGGGCCTCCGTCACCCCGGCCCTCGTCGTCCCCTCGCGGCGAATCGTCGCCCACAAGCGTGTTCAGGTGGTCACGGGTCGTCAACGCCGGTACGGGGATTTGTTACGTACGCCCTGTTCGCGGCACCCGCGCACGGATGCACCACCGGCGCACCGCCGCGCCGGGCACTACACCGCTTCGAAGGCGAGACCCTCGTACGCGGACAGTCCGCTCCCGTACGCCATCGCTGCGCTCTCCCTGGGCTGTGTACAGCGGTCCAGTTCGCACCAGATGCTCTTGCCCGCGCCTTCCGGGCTCCAGCCCCAGCGATCGGCCAGGCAGTCCACCAGGGCCAGGCCCCGGCCGCCGGTGGCATCACCGGCGGCGCAACGCGGCACGGGAGCGCGGGAGCTGCTGTCGGCGACCTCGACGCGCACGGTGTCCGCCGCGGGTGCCTCCGGCATCCCGGCCGCATCCACCACTCCGGCCGTCTCGACCACCACGCCGGCCGTCTCGGCCGCCACGCCGACAGCCTCGGCCGCCGCGCCGGGCAGGGAGAGCCGGAGCACGGCCGCATGGCCGGTGTGCACGACCGCGTTGGTCACCAGTTCGGAGACGAGCAGGATCAGGGTCTCGGCCAGCGGCTCGTCGGCCGCTATGCCCAGCCCGGGAAGCCGCGAGCGGGCCCACCTCCTCGCCCGCCCCACCTCTGTGGGATCGGGCCGGATCTCCAGCTGCACTTGAAGCACCTGCACCGCTCACACCATCCGAACCGGCGGACACATGACCCCGCGCCGCCCGGCCGCAACGGCCGCGACGACGATGACGAGGGCCACGATCGTAGCCATTTTCTGCATGCTCAGAACAACGGCCCGAGCAAGGGTCACGGAACGTGATTCCCTTTGTAGACAGCATGGTTGACGTACAGTCACCCCAACAAGCGCTTCGGGCATATTCCAGCGCGAAGGAGTACGCGTGCGGCATACTGTGCGACGCGCGTGCCGGGGAGTCGAACAGGCGTCGGCCGAAGCCGCTACCGCCCCGCGAGCAGCGCTGCGCACCGCGCGACCCGGTACCGCCGCAGGGGCGACGCCGGCCCGGCTCGTGCTCGCAGCCACTCGCATCCCACACAAGGTACCGGAGGGGACGCCCGACTCCGGGTCGTGACGAGCCTGTTGAAGGACACAACCAGGTATCGACGCTCCGTGATACCGGTGTGCCACAATCCGCGACATCCTGGGCCAAGGCTTTGTCGCCCGTGCAGCCCAGGGAGCCGCGCCCTCCTCAGGCTGCCAGCCGCGCGGCGAGCAGTTCCTCACTCTCCGTGCCCCCGCCACCACGCCGGGCCCGCACCCAGGCCCGCTTCAGATGCAGATGCACGTCCGCCTCCCAGGTGAAACCCATGCCGCCGTGCACCTGAAGACAGTCACGGGCCCCGCGTACGGCGGCCTCGTCGGCGAGCAGCCGGGCGGCGGCGATGTCGGCCGCGTCGCCGGTGACGGCGGCCGCGTAGACGGCGACGCGCGCGGTCTCGGTGCGCACCAGCAGGTCCGCGCACAGGTGCTTGACGGCCTGGAAGGCACCGACCGGCTGCCCGAACTGCTCCCGTGTACGGGCGTGTTGCACGGCCAGCTCCTGCACCCGTACGGCGGTACCGAGCTGCTCGGCCGCGGTGAGGAGGATGGCCACGGGGTCGGGGGCTGGGTTGCCGGTGCCGTCGGCTCCTACGGCACCGGTGCCGGTGCCGGCCGGAGGCTGGGTCGCTTGCCGGCGCTCACCGGGCGCCTCCCCCACTCTCGGCTTCGCTTCAGCGCGGGCACTCCCACCGCCCACCCGTGCCGACCCAGCGGCACGACCGCCCGCAGCCGCGCGGGGATGACCGCCACTGCCTGGGTGGGCACTCGCTCCGGCGGCGTGTTCGCCCCCCGCTGCGCCCGGATCTGCGCCACTGCCCGGGTGGGCGCTCGCTTCGGCTGGACGACTGCCCGCAGCTGTGTGCGTCTCGCCGCCGTCAGGTGGGCGGCGGTCTGCGGCGGCTTCGCCGGGGGTGGGTGCGGGAATGCGGTGCAGCGGGGTCAGTGGGTCAACGGAGCGCAGCGGCACGGCCCCCGCCACCGCCCCCCGCACCACGTCCGCCGCCTCCAGCCACTCCACCAGCCGCCCGTCCGCCGCCGCGACCACCGTCTCCCCGGTGGCCGCGCCCGCTACGCTGCCGGCGGCCAGGTGGGTCGCCACGAGCGGTCCGGGCAGCAGGGCCCGTCCGGCCTCCTCGAAGACCAGCACCGCCTCCGGCAGCCCCAGCCCGACCCCGCCGTCCGCCTCCGGCAGCCGCAGGGCGAAGAAACCCGCGTCGCCGAGCGCCCGCCACAGCTCGCGGTCGAGCCGCCCCGGCGCGTCCACGGCCGCCCGCAGCGCCTCCCGCCCGAACCGCCGGTCCAGCAGCTCCCGTACGCCTGCCCTCAACGCGCTCTGGTCCTCAGTGAGTTGGAAACGCACGCTCATCTCCCTCCGACCGGACCGACACCGCACCGGACCGGCACCGCACCCGACGGCACCCGACCACACCGCCCCCTCTCCGGCAGCCCCCGAACCACCCCGCCGTGCCCTCGCCACACCGCCCCCGCCCGCCACCGGCGGCGAACCCCCGGCCCCCGCCCCACCGCCAAGCGCGCGTTCACCTCCCCTTCGGCAGGTCCAGGAGCCGTTCGGCCACGATGTTGCGCTGGATCTGTGAGGTGCCGGCGGCGATGGTGTAGGAGAGGGAGGACAGGCGGTCCAGGACCCAGGGCCGGTTCATGTCGAGGCAGTCGGAGCCCAGGACCTCGGCGGCGGTGTCGTACAGCTCCTGGCGGGCGTGCGAGTAGCGGAGCTTGAAGACCGAGCCGCCGACGCCCGGCACCCCGCCGCTCGCCTCCGCCCCGCTCACGTTCCACTGGGTCAGCCGCCACAGCGCCCGGAACTCCGCCTCCAGGCGGCCGAGCCGGCGCCGTAGGACCGGGTCGTCCCAGCGGCCGTTCCGCCGGGCCTCGACCGCGAGCTCGGCCAGGACCCGGCGGCAGGCCACCACCTCGCCGACGAACGCCGTGCCGCGCTCGAAGGACAGGGTCACCATGGTCACGCGCCAGCCGTCGTTCTCCGCGCCGACCCGGTTCGCCACCGGCACCCGTACCTCGTCCAGGAACACTTCCGCGAACTCCGCCGACCCCGCGAGCGTACGCAGGGGCCGTACGGTGATGCCGGTGGCGTCCATGGGCATCGCGAGCCAGGTGATGCCCCGGTGCTTCGGCGCGTCGGGGTCGGTGCGGACCAGCAGTTCGCACCAGTCGGCGACCTCGGCGTGGGAGGTCCAGATCTTGGACCCGGTGACCACGTAGTCGTCGCCGTCGCGCCACGCGCGCGTGCGCAGCGACGCCAGGTCCGATCCCGCGTCCGGCTCGCTGAACCCCTGGCACCACACCTCCTCACCCCGCAGGACCGGCGGGAGCCAGCGCGCCCGCTGTGCGGGGGTGCCCTCGGCGGCGATGGTCGGTCCGGCGTGCAGCAGGCCGACGAAGTTCGCCCCCACATAGGGCGCGCCCGCCCTCTCCGTTTCCTCCAGGAAGATCAGCCGGAGTGTCGGCGAGGCGTCCCAGTGGACGTCGGCGTACCCGGCCTCGTACAACGTCCGCTGCCAGCCCAGGTCGTACGCCCTGCGCGCGGGCCAGTCGTCCGGGGACGGCTTCGGCGGCAGCGTCGGCAGCACCTTGGCGAGCCACTCGCGCAGCCGGGCGCGGAAGTCCTCCTCCTCGGGCGTGTACGACAGGTCCATTACTTGTCGAAGTCCAGGTCCAGCATGCGGATGGCGTTGCCCCGCATCAGCTTGTGGACGGTCTCGTCGTCCAGGCCCTTCACATGGTCGAGGGCGACCTCCTTGGTGTGCGGGAAGGTCGAGTCGACGTGGGGGTAGTCGGTCTCGAAGGTGGCGTTGTCCCTGCCCACCACGTCCAGCGAGGCGACGCCGTGCTTGTCGCGGAAGAAGCAGCAGAAGATCTGCCGGTAGTAGTACGTCGACGGCGGCTCGGGGATCAGGTCCCGGACCCCGCCCCAGGCGCGGTGCTCCTCCCACACGTCGTCGGCACGCTCCAGGGCGTACGGGATCCAGCCCATCTGTCCCTCGGAGTAGGCGAGTTTGAGCTGCGGGAACTTCACCAGGACCCCGCTGAAGAGGTAGTCCATCATCGAGGCCATCGCGTTGTTGAAGCTCAGCGAGGCCTGGACGGCGGGCGGGGCGTCGGGGGATGCGGCAGGCATCTGGGAGCTGCTGCCGATGTGCATGTTGACGACCGTCCCCGTCTCCTGGCAGACGGCGAAGAACGGGTCCCAGTAGCCGCAGTGGATGGAGGGCAGCCCGAGGTGGGTGGGGATCTCGGAGAAGGTCACCGCCCGCACCCCGCGCCCGGCGTTGCGCCGGATCTCGGCGACGGCCAGTTCGACGTCCCACAGCGGGATCAGGCACAGCGGGATCAGCCGGCCCCCGCTGTCCCCGCACCACTCCTCCACCATCCAGTCGTTGTAGGCGCGCACGCAGGCGAGGGCGACCTCCTTGTCGTGGGCCTCGGCGAAGGTCTGCCCGCAGAAGCGGGGGAAGGTCGGGAAGCAGAGGCTGGCCTCGACGTGGTTGAGGTCCATGTCCTTCAGGCGTTCGGCAGGGTCCCAGCACCCGGGGCGCATCTGCTCCCGGGTGATCCCCTCCAGGGTCATCTCGTCCCGGTCGAAGCCGACGGCGGCGATGTTGCGCTTGTACGGGAACTTCAGGTCCTCGTAGATCCACCAGTCGGTCGGCTGGCCGGCCGGGTCCATGGTGATCTGGTACTTGCCTCCGACATAGGCCAGTTCCCCGATCCCGGCGGTCAGCGGCTTGGGCCCACGCTCGCGGTACCTGGCCGGCAGCCAGGTCTCGAAGAGGTGGGCGGGCTCGATCACATGGTCGTCGACGCTGATGATGCGGGGCAGTTCGGTCATGGGTCCCCTCCGCCGGACGGTACTTATCTGATGGTCCGTCAGATAGCATGCTACCTGACGAGCCGTCAGCCAAGGAGGGGGCCAACGTGAACGACACCCCGCACTCCCTGAGTTCCTCCCGCACGCTGTGGGACCTGGTCGCCCGCCGTGCCGATCTCACCCCCGACCGCCCCGCCCTCCTCCAGGGCAAGAGCCGGCTGACCTTCGGCGGACTGCGCGCGCGTGCCGAGCGGGTGGCGGCGGGCCTGTACGACATGGGCGTGCGGCCCGGCACGGTGGTCGCCTGGCAGCTGCCCACCCGTGTCGAGACCGCCGTACTGTCCTTCGCCCTGGCCCGCCTGGGCGCCGTACAGTCCCCGGTGATCCCCTTCTACCGGGACCGGGAGGTCGGCTTCGCGCTGCGCGAGTCGAAGGCGGAGTTCTTCGCGGTCCCTGGTGTGTGGCGGGGCCACGACCACACGGAGATGGCGCGGCGGCTCGGCGCGAAGGGGGTCTTCGAGGCGTACGACGCCCTCCCCGAGGGCGACCCGGCGGCGCTCCCCGCCCCGCCCGCCGAGGGCACCTCGGTCCGCTGGATCTACTGGACCTCCGGCACCACCTCCGACCCCAAGGGCGTGCTGCACACCGACCGCTCCCTGATCGCCGGCGGCTCCTGCCTCGCCCACGCCCTGCGCCTGACGCCGGACGACGTCGGTTCGATCGCCTTCCCGTACGCCCACATAGGTGGCCCCGACTACCTGGTGATGCTGCTGCTGTACGGCTTTCCGGCGGTGATGTTCGAGCACTTCGCGCTGCCGGAGGCGCTGGCGGAGTACCGGCGGCACAAGGTGACGGTGGCCGGCGGCTCCACGGCCTTCTACTCCCTCTTCCTCGCCGAGCAGCGCAGGCAGCCGGACGAGAAGCTGATCCCGACCCTGCGCCTGCTCGCGGGCGGCGGCGCGCCCAGGCCCCCCGAGCTGTACCACGCCGTGGTCCGCGAGATGGGCGTCCAGCTCACCCACGGCTACGGCATGACCGAGGTCCCGATGATCACCATGGGCGACCCCGGGGACACCCCGCAGAACCTGGCCGCGACCGAGGGCCGTCCGCCGGCCGGCATGGAGATCCGGGTCGTCGACGGCGAGATACGGCTGCGCGGCGAGGCCGTCTGCCAGGGCTATCTGGACCCCGCCCAGACGGCCGCCGCCTTCGACCCCGACGGCTTCCTGCGCACCGGCGACCTGGGCCATGTCACCGACTCCGGCCATCTCGTCCTCACCGGCCGCCTGAAGGACGTGATCATCCGCAAGGGCGAGAACATCTCGGCCAGGGAGATCGAGGACCTCCTCGCCGCACACCCCTCGGTGGCGGACGCGGCGGTGATCGGCCTGCCGGACACGGAACGGGGCGAGCTGGTCTGCGCGGTCGTCGAACAGCCGCCGGGCGCAGCCGAGTTGACCTTGCCGGAGGTCGTCTCCTACCTGCGCTCCTCGGGCCTGTCCGTGCACAAGCTGCCGGAGCGGCTGGAGGTCGTGGAGGCGCTGCCTCGCAACGACACCCTGCGGAAGGTGCTGAAGTACAAGCTGCGGGAGCGGTTCACCGGCCGGCCGGCGTCACTGTCCGGCTGATCACGACCGGGACGGTGACGGCCGGGCACCGCCCGGTGCGCGCGTCACTCCGCGACCGTGAAGTACCGGGCGAACGCCGGGACGATGTCCGGTTCGGCGATGGTGCCGTCGGAGTCGGTGTCGAGGGCGTGGGCGACGGTGTCGGCGAGCTCGGCCGGGACATGGAGGACGCGCAGGACGCGGGTGGTGTCGGCGACCGTGAGGCGGCCGTCGGCGTCCGTGTCGGCCACCGCCAGCGCCGCGTGCAGGAAGGGGCGGGCGATCTCGGCGAAGCGTTCGGGGTTGTCGCGCAGGCGCTTGACCGCGCCGGTGACGAACTCCTCGCGGGTGATGCGCTGGTCGCCGTCCCGGTCGGCGATGCCGGCCATGCCCTGCCAGAACGCCTCCGCGCCGGCGTACAGCGCCTGCCCCTTGTCGGAGCGTGCGGGCACGGCGAACTCGGCGAGGAGCGCCTTGGCCGCCGCGCTGAAGTCCTCGCGGTCGATCCAGCCGTTGCCGTCCTGGTCGAAGGTGGCGAACCGGGCTGCGATCCTGCGCTCGTAGTCGGTGCTGACCATGTCTTTCGGGCCGCCTTACGTATGCGTCGTTCGAGTCGTCCTACGGGTGCGATGGTGACCTGGCACGGAGCGTACGACGCGGGTGGCCGTCGGATGGCGGAAATCCGGTGGTTGTGCCAAGACCGGGGGAATTCTGCGACAACAGTGTGGCCATGTCGCAGCGAAGGGGCGGCACGGGCGGGACGTCAGGCCGAGAGCGGGCCCGCCTCGTCCGTCGTCGCGGTCTCGAGGTCGGGGCGGACGTCGAAGAGCCGGCGCACGCCGAGCGCGCCGAGGACCCGGTTGACGTGCGAGCCGTCGTCGGCGCCCCGGTCGGGCAGGATGAGCCGGAGCCGGCCCTGACAGGAGCGGATCAGTCTGCGGGCGGCGACGAGGACGCCGACCCCGCTGGAGTCGCAGAAGAACACGTCGGAGAGGTCCACGACGAGGCTGTGGTGGCCCTCGGCGACGACGTCGTGCACACGTTGACGCAATATCGGCGAGGTCATCAGGTCCAGTTCCCCGGACACCCGGAGCACGGACCAATCGCCCTGTTCGGCGCCGGTCACCTTGAATGCCACGTCCCTGCCCCTCCGCTCGCCGGAACTCCCGGAACCGCCCGGAAACGGAAGCAGTTCCTACGCTTGCCTTCCGCGCGGCTGCCCAGCGGCCGTTCCCTGAAACGTGGAGCCACAAACTAGACGTGATCGACAAGGGGCTTGTTTCGGTCACTATCGATCCTGTTCGATCAGAGATGCACACGCCTTGTGTGAGGGTTATGTGAAGAGGGCACTATCACCTGCAGTCCTTCCGGGGGCGCGCGTTGACACAAAGGGGCGTGCACCGTCAGACGTGCCGACTACATTCGGGAAGACGGTGCAGACAGGCTGGACGGGCCGGACACGGGTGAGGGGAGGGGACCGCATGGCCACGAAGGACGTACCACCCCGCTGGGACCGCAAGATGCAGCAGCGGCTCGCCCGAGGTGAGGCGGCCGCCCTGGGCGAGCTGTACGACCGCTTCGCCTCGCTCGTACACGGCCTCGCCCACCGCGTCCTCGGCGACGAGAAGGCCGCCGACACCCTCACCCGCGAGGTCTTCGCCCACCTCTGGGAACACCCCGAGACCTACGACCCCAAGAAGGGCCCGCTGCGCACCTGGGTGGCCGGGGTCACCCACCGGCTCGCCGTGCAGCGGCTGCGCGACAGCGAGGCAGCCGCACTGCCGCAGGGCAGCGGCGGCTCCCTGGCCGAACTGGAGCGCAGGGTGCGCCGTGCCTCGGTCGCCGCCCGCGCCGACTACATCGTCCACTCCATGCCCGCCCCGCTGCGCGCCGCCCTCGACCTGGCCTACTTCCAGCGCCGCGACTACCGCCAGACCGCCGTCGACCTCGGCGTCACCGAGGACGAGGCCCGCCGCCGGCTCCGCCTCGGCCTGCAACTGCTCTCCACCGCCCATGACGCCGGGACACCACCGGGAGCCGGGGGTGCGGTGTGAGCGGAGCGGAAGGGTTCGGGGCGGCCGACGAGCACGAGGGGCCCGGAGACGAGGAGCAGCGCGCGGGGCCGCCGTACGAGGACGGCGGCGACCGGGGTGAGAACGGCCACACCGGCAAGGGCGCCGGCGGCGGCTCGGGGCAGGACCCGCGCCAGGCCGGCGGGCCCGAGCCGGACCGCCCGGCGCGCATACCCACGCCCCGCGCCTCCGTCGAGGACGGCGGGCGCGCGCTGCCCGACCTCGCCGATCCGGGGGACCTCGCACCCGTGCCGCTCGACCTGCCGCACGACGTCCTGAAATCGCTCCTCGGCGCCTGGGCGCTGGCCGCCTGCTCGGCGGCGGAGACCGCCGCCGTCGAGGACCACCTGGGCTCCTGCGGAAGCTGCGCCGACGAGGCCCGCCGGCTGCGCGAGGCGGTCGGCCTGCTGCACCAGCCCGAGAGCCTCGACCTGGACCCCGGACTGCGGGCCCGCGTCCTGGCGAGCTGCCTGGAACGCCGCCCGCCGCGCATCCCGGTCCCCGAGTGGGCGGCGCCGTACGACGCCGAGACCGCTCGCCTGGACGCCCTGCTGCAGGACTTCGGGGACGCGGAGTGGCACGCGCCGGTGCGGCTGCGGTGGTTCGAGGCCGACGCGGCGCAGAGCCGTCGTACGACCGTGGCCGGGGTGATCGCGCACCTGCTGTCCGTGGACGGGCTGATCGCCCTCGGGCTCGGCCTGGAGGACCCGCTGGCCGAGGTCGCCGGCGCAGCCGGGCAGCAGGCGGTGGGCCCGGAGGGGCGAACCGAGGCGTTCTGGCGGAACTCCCACTTCCCGCCGACCCGCTCGGTGCGGGGGCCCTGGCGGGAGCAGAGCCACGGCCTGGTGCGGACGGTGGCCTTCACCGGCGGGCACGCGGGCGGGCTGGCGGTGTCGTACGGCGATTTCGAGCTGCCGCTGCACGACGCGATGCTGGACCGGGCCTTCGAGTGCTGGGTGCACGCCGAGGACATCGCCGAGGCGGTGGACTACCCGTACCAGCCGCCCGCGCCGCGCCATCTGAACAGGATGATCGACCTCGCGGCCCGGATGCTCCCCACCGCGCTGACCCGGCGCCGGCAGACCGGCCTGGCCTCCCCCGCCCGCGGCCGCCACCTCGGCCTCGCCGGCGAGCCCGGCCGCAGCCTGCGGCTGGAGATCGAGGGCGCGGCGGGCGGCGAGTGGCTGATCCCGCTGGACTCACCGGCGGCGGTGGGCTCGGCGGACCTCGAGGTGGCCCACGTGGCGCTGGACGGCGTGGAGTTCTGTCGCCTGGCCGCCGGCCGCATTCCTCCGGCGGAGGCGACGGTGGGGCAGGTCGGCGACCGGGAGGCGATCAGGGACGTGCTGTTCGCGACGGCGGGGTTGAGCCGGCTGTAGGGGTGGGTCGCGGTTGCGTGGGCGGCTGCGGGTGCGTTGTAGCCTGTCGCGCAGCCACCGAACGCCGCAAGGCCCCCGAGCTCCTAGGCGAACACCACCGTACGGCGCCCGTTGAGCAGAATTCTCCGCTCCGCATGCCACTTCACCGCCCGCGCCAGCGCCTGGCACTCCACATCGCGGCCCACGGCAACGAGCTGATCCGGCGTCACACCGTGACCGACCCGCTCGACCTCCTGCTCGATGATCGGGCCCTCGTCCAGGTCGGCGGTGACATAGTGCGCCGTCGCCCCGATCAGCTTCACACCCCGCGCGTGCGCCTGGTGATACGGCTTGGCGCCCTTGAAGCTCGGCAGGAAGGAGTGGTGGATGTTGATGATCCGGCCGCTGAGCTGCTTGCACAGGTCGTCCGAAATGACCTGCATGTAGCGGGCGAGGACGACCAGTTCGACGTCCTCCTCGCGCACGATCTCCAGCAGCTTCGCCTCGGCCTGCGACTTCGAGTCCTTCGTCACCGGAATGTGGTGGAAGGGGATGTTGTAGGAGCCGACCAGCTCCTCGAAGTCGGTGTGGTTCGAGACCACGCCCACGATCTCCACCGGCAGCGCCCCGATCCGGGCCCGGAAGAGCAGGTCGTTCAGGCAGTGCCCGAACTTGCTGACCATGAGCAGGATCCGCATCTTCTCGTCGGCCCGGTTGATCTGCCAGTCCATGTGGAAGGAGTCACCGACCGCCGCGAAGCTCGCCCGCAGCTTCTCCACCGTCACCGGCGCGTCGGCCGAGAAGTGGACGCGCATGAAGAACAGACCCGTGTCGTGGTCGCCGAACTGCTGGCTGTCCTCGATGTTGCAGCCGGTCATGAAGAGGTAGCTCGACACGGCGTGCACGATGCCCTTCTTGTCCGGGCAGGAGAGGGTGAGGACGTACTGGTCGGCCGGGGCGGCGGCGGGCGCGGACTGCTGATTCATGCACTACAGGTTCTCACGTCGGCCGCGCGCCGTGGGCGTTTGTCCCGCAGTGCGGGACGTCTACGCGGTCCGGGTCAGGATCCGCAGCACTTCCAGGCTCTTCGGCGGCGTGTCCGGGTCCTCCCCGTCACTCGCCGCCATCCGGACGTGCGCGTCCCGTGCCGCCCGCACCGCCTCCGGCCACCCCTGGTGGTCGACATAGGCGGCGACCGGCGCGTCCGGGCCGACCTGGTGCATGATCCGCAGCACCCGCAGCACGGCGGTGTCCACGAGCGCCGCCTCCTGCGAGTCCCGGAATATCGTGCCGACGTACTTCTCCGCGGACCAGTTGTCCAGCCAGGTGTCCTCCACCAGCCGGTAGACGGCGTCCGTGACGTCGCCGTAACCGTCCACGCCGGCCAGCCAGACGTCCCGCTGGAACGCCTGGTCGGAGAGCATGTGCAGCGCCGAGCGCACATTGCTGCGCCAGCGCCACCACGGCATGTCGCTTAGGGGCATGCCGCCCATGGTGGAGGAGCGACGGCCACGACGGGAAGAGTTCTCCGAACCTTGCACGGTCATCGATCGTACGTTCCCCGTCACACCGGCCTCACCGGCCCCTCTAATTCACCTCGATGTCACCCCTCGTTGACTCAGGGTCACTCGCCGGTTCGTCGTGTGAGGGAATCGTGTGTGCACATGACCGGCAGGCGACGCACTTTTAGTACTTTCCTCCATTCGTCCTTCCGCCCCGGCAGAGCCACCGCGCTGACCGTGGGTGCCGTGGCCCTCTGTGCGTCGCTCACCACCGGATGCGGGGTCATCCCCGGTGCCACGGGGGGCTCCGGGGATGACCCGATCAAGGTCATGACCTGGGCGCCGCAGGACACCGACGCCACCAACAAGCCGGGCATGCCCGCGATGGCCCTCGCCTACGCCAAGTGGATCAACGCGCACGGCGGCATCAACGGCCGCAAGCTGAAGGTCCTGACCTGCAACGACCACAACGACAGCGTGGGCGCCGCGAAGTGCGCCCGGTACGCGGCCGACGAGGACGTGGTCGCGGTCGTCGGCTCCTACAGCCAGTTCACCGACTCCTACTCCGCCCCGCTGGAAGGCGCCGGCATCCCCTACATAGGCGGCTACGGCGTCACCAACGACGAGTTCACCGGCCAGATGTCCTACCCGGTCAACGGCGGCCAGCCCGCCCTGCTCGCCGGTCTCGGCAAGGCCCTCGCGGCCGCCTGCGGCAACATCGCGCTGGTCCGCCCCGACAGCATCGCCGGCGACGAGCTGCCGGTGCTGCTCGACTCCGGTCTGCGGGCGGGCCGGCACAGCAAGGCGGGCGACCAGCTCGCCGCGGAGGACGCCACCGAGTACGGCGACCAGGCCGACCAGGCGCTGCGGTACGCCTCCAAGGACCCCGCCCGCAAGGGCTGCGTGGTCCCCGCGCTCGGGGACCGCACCGACACCTTCCTGGACTCCTTCCGACGGGACCGCGGGAGCTTCCCCCCGGTACGGCTCGCGACCGTGCTCGGCAGCGTCGACCAGACCGTGATCAACGCCACCGGCGGGGCGTACGAGGGGGCGTACATCACCGGCTGGTATCCGCCGGCGTCGGACTCGCGGTGGGACCCGATGAAGAAGGTGATCAACGAGGAGGCCTTCGGCGACACCCGCATCGACCCCGCGGACGCCGGAGTGCAGACCACCTGGATCGCCTACACCGTGCTGAAGGCCGTCCTGGACAAGATCGGCGACGGCGAGGTGAGCGCCGACTCCGTGCGCCGCACCCTCGACGACGGCATGGAGGTCTCCACCGGCGGTCTCACCCCGCCCCTGCGGTGGTCCTACTCCAGCCCGCTCGCCTCGGTCGGCTTCCCGCGGATGGTCAACGCCGACGTCACCCTGCAGGTGGTCCAGGACGGCAAGCTGGTCGCCGCCCGCAAGGGCGTCGGCGGGTTCGACGGCACCACCGACATGACGCGGACGCTGGAGAACGCCGACGTGCAGTGACGCCCGTCGGCGCGTCCCTCACAGCTGGGTGGGCTGGCGCTGGGTCAGGCCGTACTTCTGCGCGATCGCGTTCCACAGCGCCGCCGCCTTCACCTTCTGCGCACTGGCGGTGCCGCTCGCCCGGTTGCCGGCCTGGGTCTCGCCCGTGACGCGGGCGTGGCCCTTGCGGCAGACCTTGTGGTTCTTGGCCTGGCCGGCCCAGGCCGCGTAGTGGTTGTCGGCCGCGGCGGACGCCTGCCAGGCCTGGGTCAGCGCCGCGGTGAGCGCCCCGTTGGCCGGCAGCTTGTCCACGGACAGCTTGCCGAGCCGGGTGACCAGCTGGGTGCGCTGTCCGGCCGCGTTGCGCAGGTCGGTGGCGGCCCCGTCGAGGTTGTCGCAGTTCTTGACGTTGGCCACGGCCTTGATCACCGAGGCGCGGCTGCTGCCGCTGTCGGCGAGCAGCTTGTCCAGCTCGACCGCCTGCTGCCGGGCCGGATCGGCGGCCGCCGATCCGGACGGAGCCGGGGAGGTGGCCGCGACCGTCTTGCCGTCGGCGCCCTGGTCCTTGCCGCCGCCGCTGAGCAGGGCGCCGGCGCCCACACCGATGACGACGATGCCGACACCGATCGCGGCGATCAGCGGCACGCGGGACCGGCCGCGCGGCCGGTCGTCGTCGTGCGCGGGGGCGTACGACGGCTGCTGGGCGCCGTAGGAGGGCTGCGTGGCGCCGTAGGACGCCGGGCCGGGGTGGGCGTCCGGCTGCTGGACGCGCGGCAGCTGCTGGGTGGCCCCGGCCGGGCCGTCACCGCCCGCCGGGCCGCCGCGGAAGAGGCTGTCGAACTCGGCCGGCGGCTGCCGCTCCGCGCCGCCCTGCGCCTGTGCCTGCGCGGCGTACGGCGGGATGTACTGGGTGGCCTCCGCGTCGGGCGAAGCCGGGGCGGGCGCCTGCCGGGCGTGGCCGAGGTAGCGCGTCTCCTCGCCGCTCGACTCGGGCGGCAGCGCCCCGGGCGTCACCGGCGGGATGTACTGGGTCGCGCCCTCGTCGGCGGGGGCGGCCGGCACCGGCGGCAGGTACTGCGTGGCACCCTCGGCGGGTGCCGCCGCCTGCACGGGCGGTATGTACTGCGTCGCGCCGTCGTCCGCCGCGGGCAGCGGGGCACCGGCGGCCGCGTAGGCGTCCGGCACGGCCGGCGGAAGCGGCGCGGCACCGGCGGGCTGCTGCGGGTAGGGCTGCTGGTGGGGCATCGGCACGGGCTGCTGCGGCTGCTGGTGGTACGGCTCGGGTGCCGCGCCGTACCCGGGCTGCTGACCGGCGCCGTAGCCACCGCCCTGCGCGCCGGGGTGGTCGTACGACGGCGTGTGGCCGTACGACGGGGCGCCTTCCGGGGGCAGCGCGCCGGGGTTCGCGGCGGACGGCTGCTGGGCCGGGGCGTCCGGCGTGTGCCACTGCTGGGCCGCCGCCGGGGGCCAGCCCTGGCCCGGCTGGGGCGCCTGCTGCTCGGGCCCCCAGGAGCCGCCCCAGGCCTGCCCGCCTGCCGGGGCCGCGGGGGCGGGCGCGCCGGTCATGCCCGGCAGCAAGGGCTCGCCTCCGTCGGAGGGCAGCACGATGCCTTCGCGCGCGGGCCGCGCCGAGGGCTCCTCGCCCTGTCCACTCTGCGTCACCGGGACTCCTACTAATGGGGGACCTTGTGAATCGGGCTCACGCTACCGGGTCCCCCGAGCCGGGTGCCATGCAGCTCAGGTCGCGATCTTCTTACCTGTGACGGCGGTAACACGACTGCCCCGCAGTACGCCGGCCCCGGCACCCGCACGCATCCGGGTGCCGTTCGCCGTGCGTTCACACGACCGCGGGGCCGAAGTTCACGCGGCCTGCTGGAGATCGAGGCGCGCCCCGAACTCCCGTACCACCGCCTCCTCCCGGAAGGGTTCCAGGCGCTGCTGGAGATCCTCCAGATACTCGGCGCCCCGGTTGGAGCGGAGCGTCTCCAGCAGCTCCACCGCCTTCAGGCCGGTGCTGCAGGCCTGTTCGACCTCTCGCTGCTGCACCTGGGCCGTGGCGAGCAGCACATAGCCGATGGCGCGCCGCCGGGCCCGGGTCTCGGGGTGCCCGGCCAGCGACTGCTCGGCGTACCGGGCCGCCTGCTCGCTCTGCCCGAGATCGCGGTGGCAGTGCGCCAACTCGTCGGCGAGGTACGCCTCGTCGAAGTGCCGGATCCACACCGGGTCGTCACCGGACGAGCCGTCCGCCTGCTCCATCGCCGTCACCGCCCGCCCGATGGACGCCTGCGCCGAGCGGGCGTCGCCGAGCAGGGCGTGCCCGCGCGCCTCGGCCGCCTGGAACATCGCCTCCACGCGCGGGGTCACCTGCCCGCGCGCCCCCTCCTGCGCCGCCCGGGCCAACTGGGCGATCTCGCGCGGGTTTCCGAGCTGGGCGGCGAGGTGGCTCATGGACGCGGCCAGGACGTAACCGCCGTACCCGCGGTCCCCGGCGGCCTGTGCGAGCCGCAGCGACTGGATGTAGTACCGCTGGGCCAGCCCCGGTTGCCCGGTGTCGACGGCCATGTACCCGGCCAGTTCGGTCAACCGGGCGACCGCCGCGAAGAGTTCCCGGCCGACCGTCTCCCGGTAGGACCCGGCGAGCAGCCCGGAGACGACGCTGTTGAGGTAGTGCACGACGACCGGGCGCACATGCCCGCTGCCGAACTGGTGGTCCAGGTCGGTCAGCGCCTGCGTCATGGACCGTACGGCCGCCACGTCGGCCTGCCCCACGCGCGGGCCGGCCTGCCGGGCCACCTGGGCGTCCGGCGCCGAGATCAGCCAGTCCCGGCTGGGCTCGACCAGCGCGGAGGCCGCGACGGAGGAGCCGGACAGGAAGTCCCGGCGCCCCACGTCGCTGCGCCACAGCTCGCAGACCTGCTCGATGGCCCCCAGTACCGTCGGCGAGAACTGGAGACCGACCCCCGAGGCGAGGTTCTTGCCGTTGGCCATGCCGATCTCGTCGATCGTGACCGTACGGCCGAGCTTGCGTCCGAGCGCCTCCGCGATGATCGCCGGGGCGCGGCCCCGGGGCTGCTGTCCGCGCAGCCATCGGGCCACGGACGTCTTGTCGTAGCGCAGGTCGAGGCCGTGCTCGGCGCCGCACATGTTGACCCGCCGGGCCAGCCCGGCGTTCGAACACCCCGCTTCCTGGATGAGTGCCTGCAGCCGTTCGTTCGGCTGCCTCGCCACGAGAGGCCTTGCGGCCATGTGCTACCCCCTGCGTTGCGGTCCCCTGGGCGTAACCGTTCCGGGAAGATCACTGCCCAGCTGACATACCGTCAATGCGCGACATGTGCCGTTTGCCGGGGTAACGACGGATGCCAACCCCACCCCTGGCTACCCAGCCCACGCCCCGGATCCCCCCGCGCGCCCCCACCCGTGCATCCATGCGCCCCGATTGCCGAATCGATGCTCCTCCCCCGCGCACGCCATGGCCGTAACTCCAGGTGGGCGCGGGAGTTGAGAGGAGCGTGGAAGAGACGATCGCGGGCGCCCAGAACACTCAGATTGCCGGTCAGATTCCGCAGCAACGCGGGGAATCGCTGCTGGAGACCGCCGTACGCTACGCCGAGGAGCGGCACTGGGACGTGTTCCCGGGCACCTGGCTGGAAGCCGTCGACGGAGTGCAGCGCTGCTCCTGCGCCGACGCCTCCTGCCCTGCGCCGGGTGCGCACCCCGCGCGCCCCGACTGGGCGACCCTGGCGACCGGCAGCGCGACCGTGGCGCGCCGGATGTGGCAGAAGCAGCCGACGGCTTCGATTCTGCTGCCGACGGGGCGGACGTTCGACGCGTTGTCCGTTCCGGAGAGCGCGGGGTTCCTGGCTCTGGCCCGTATGGAGCGGATGGAGCTGATGCTGGGCCCCGTCACCTTGTCTCCCGACCGGCACATGCAGTTCTTCGTGCTGCCGGGGGGTGCCGCGAAGGTGCCGGACCTGGTGCGCAAGCTTGGGTGGACGTTGTCGTCCCTCGACCTGATGGCGCTGGGCGAGGGGGCGTATGTGGCCGCTCCCCCCACTCGGTTCGGGTCTCGTGGTGCCGTGCAGTGGGCCTGCCGGCCGACTCCTGCCAATCGCTGGTTGCCGGACGCGGAGGAGTTGATCTCGCCGCTCGCCTACGCGTGCGGGCGGGACCGGTAGGCGTTCACGGCCCCGCGCCCTTCGGGGCTCCGCACTGGCCGTAACCTTCATGCATGACCGAGGTTGCAGTGCGGGTGCGGGGGCTCTGGAAGCAGTTCGGGCAGCAGGTTGCCGTCGGGGGGATCGACCTGGATCTGCCCGCCGGGAAGTTCATCGGGCTGGTCGGGCCCAACGGGGCCGGGAAGACCACCACCCTCTCCATGGTGACCGGACTGCTGCGGCCGGACGGCGGGACCGTCGAGGTCGTCGGTCATGACGTGTGGCGGGATCCCGTGGCCGTCAAAGCGAGGATCGGCGTCCTTCCCGAAGGGCTGCGGCTGTTCGAGCGGCTGTCGGGGCGGGAGCTGCTCGGGTACTCGGGGCGGCTGCGCGGACTGCCGGGGACCGAGGTCGACAAGCGGGCCACTCAGCTGCTGGACGTCCTCGACCTGGCCGGCGCCCAGCACAAGCTCGTCGTCGACTACTCGACCGGCATGCGCAAGAAGATCGGGCTCGCCGCCGCGCTGCTGCACAACCCCGAGGTGCTCTTCCTGGACGAACCCTTCGAGGGCGTCGACCCGGTGTCCGCGCAGAACATCCGCGGCGTCCTCGAGCGGTACACCGCCTCCGGCGCCACCGTCGTCTTCTCCTCCCACGTGATGGAGCTGGTCGAGTCGCTGTGCGACTGGGTCGCCGTGATGGCCGCCGGACGCATCCGCGCGACCGGCCCGCTGGCAGATGTGCGCGGCGCCCATCCCACCCTCCAGGGGGCGTTCCTGGAACTGGTCGGGGCGAGCGGCCGGGACACCGGGTCCGACCTGGACTGGCTGGGCGGCGGGGCGGCCCGATGACGAACCTCACCTCCACCGTCGTACGGCTGAAACTGTCGCTGCTGCGGGGCGGACTGCGGCAGTCCGGGGGCCGGCGGGCCGCGTTCGTCGTCTCCGCGGTCGTCGCCGTCCTGTTCGCCCTGCTGCAACTGCTGGGCCTGCTCGCACTGCACGGACACGCGCACGCCGACGCCGTCGCCGTCCCGGGCACGGCCGTGCTGGCACTGGGCTGGGCGGTGCTGCCGCTGTTCTTCCCGACCGGCGACGAGACACTGGACCCGACCCGGCTGGTGATGCTCCCGCTGCGCCCCCGGCCGCTGGTCCGGGCGCTGCTCACGGCCTCCCTGGTCGGCATCGGCCCGCTGTTCACCCTGCTGGTGCTGGCGGGCTGCACGCTGTCGCTGGCCCAGGGCGCGGCCGGTTACGTCGTCACCGTCGTCGCCGTAGCCCTCGCCCTGCTCGTCTGCGTGGCCCTGGCCCGGGCCGTCGCCACGGCCAACGTACAGCTGCTGACCAGCAGGAAGGGCCGCGATCTGGCCGTGCTGAGCGGTCTGGTGATCGCCGTCGGGGCACAGCTCGTCAACTTCGGGGCACGGCAGCTGGGTTCGGCCGGCCTCGGCCAGTTGCAGCCCGCCGCGGACGTCCTTTCCTGGGTGCCGCCGGCCTCGGCGGTGGCGGCGGTGCACGCGGCGAGCCAGGGCTCGTACGGCATCGCGGCCGCCCAACTCGCCGTCACGGCGGCCGGGCTGGCGGCTCTGATCGCCGTGTGGGCGCGGAGCCTGACCCGGCTGATGACCGCGCCCGACGCCTCCACGCTGCAGCCGGCCGACGCCGGCGACCACGGCCGCTCGACCACCGGACTCGGCCGCCTGCTGCCGCAGGGCCGCACGGGCACGGTCATGGAACGCAGCCTGCGCTACATCTGGCGGGATCCGAAGACCAAGGCCGCCTGGGTGACCTCGCTGGCGATCGGGCTGATCGTGCCGGTGTTCAACGCGGTGCAGGGCACCGGGTCGGTCTACTTCGCGTGCTTCGCCGCCGGGATGCTCGGCATCCAGATGTACAACCAGTTCGGGCAGGACACCTCCGCGTTCTGGATGGTGGCCATGACCGTCTCCTCCCCCCGGGACGCGTACGAGGAACTGCGCGGCCGCGCCCTGGCCCTGCTGCTGATCACCCTCCCCTACGCCGCGCTCGTGACGGTGACGACGACGGCCCTGCTCGGCGCCTGGACCCGGCTGCCGGAGGTGCTGGGGCTGTCCTTCGCCCTGCTCGGGGCGATGCTCGCGACCGGCGCCTGGACCTCGGCCCGCTTCCCCTACTCCATCCCCCAGGAGGGCCACAAGAACGTCGTCCCCGGCCAGGCGGGCCTCGCCTGGATCTCGATCTTCGGCGGCATGGTCTCGGCGGCCCTGCTCTGCTCCCCCGTCATCGCCCTCACCATCTGGCTCCACGTGAGCACGGGCGGGGCGGACTGGAGGTGGCTGCTGCTGCCGGTCGGGACGGCGTACGGGGCGGGGCTCACGTTTGCGGGCCTCCGTCTGGCCGCTCCGAGAACGGCGGCACGGCTGCCGGAGATCCTCACGGCGGTCAGCAAGGGGTAGGCCGTTCCAGGGGCCCTCAATCCCCGAGCACCCGATCGAGAAACGGCGAGACGGCCCCCCGCCAAGCCCCCGGCATGTCGTAGTGAGCAAGGTGCCCGGCGTCGGAAACCTCCGCGTACTCCCCGGCCGGCAGCACCCGCACCATCTCCTGCGCCTCCGCCCGCCCCAGCTCCCCGTCCACCCCACGCACCACCAGCGTCGGGCACCGCACCTGGGCCAGTTCCTCCCAGTGCGCGTCGTACACCCAGGTCTCCCGGGACCTGAGCATCTGCTCCGGCTCGAACACCGGCCGCCAGCCGTCGGCGGCCTCCTGCATCACCTCGGCGTAGAACTCCCCGCGGGCCGGATTCGGCCGCTCCACCCACGGATCGTCCTCGCCGAACCACTTGCGTACGTCCGCCAGCGTGGCGAAGGGAACGGGCCAGGCCCTGAACCACTCCGCCCACTCCCGCTGCGAGGCGGCCCCCAGGGCGGAGGCCCGCATGTCGCAGATGATCAGACCACCGACCAGTTCGGGGCGCTTGGCGGCGAGCTGCCAGGCGGTCAGCGCGCCCATGGCATGGCCGATCAGGATCGCGGGGGCGAGGCCGAGCTGTTCCAGGGCGGCCTCGGCGTCCTCGACATAGGCCTCGCGGGTGTAGGCGGCCCGTGGGGGCTTCTCGCTCTGGCCGTGTCCGCGCTGGTCGAGGGCCACGGCGCGGTGGCGTGCGGCGAGCCAGCGGGCGGTGGAGGCCCAGTGGGAGGCACGGCCCATCAGGCCGTGAAGTAACAGCACGCCCGGAGCGCCGGACGCCGGGTCCGGCCGGCCGTCCACCTGATCGTCCGTATGGTCTTCCGACGGGTCGAGTCCCGTCTTGGGAGGGTCGGCGAACTCCCAGGCGGCCAGGCGCACGCCACCCGCTCCCGTCACGTCGATACGCCGTGCCATGGGTCTGGCACCCCCCAGCTCCGCCTGCCTCGTACCGGTGTACTGCCGTACTCGCTCGTACTCGCTGCTGTCGCTGTCGTGCTGTCGTCGTGCTTGTCGTCGTGTTCGTCCTGCCGCCGCAGACTATCGAATGCCCATTCGAAAAATCCGTCTCTGCGGACAACACCCCTCATTCGAGTGACACCCCTCAAGGAATGATCGCCGCCATCGAGGGGATCTCTTCTGGCGGGAGGCGGACCGCTCGGGGAAAAACGGTCCGAGGGGGATGACCCTGAGAGCTCGGGGCTCCGGGTCAGCACAGGGGAGGACAGGCCCCGGCGCCACAAGGCGCCGGGGCCCTCTCCTGTTCAGCGCTTGGCGACGAACACATGCGAGGCGACGTCCGCCTCCAGCTCGGCCGCCTCGCCGCCGCTGCCCACCAGCACGCCGCCGGCCGACTCGGTCACGCTCACCACGGAACCGGGCTGCACACCCGCGCGCCGCAGCGTGTACATCAGCTGCGCGTCCGTCTGGATCGGCTCGCCGATACGGCGGACGACGACCGTCTTGCCGTCCGTGCCCGCGTCCAGGTCCGCCAGCGAGACCATGCCCTCGTCCAGGAACGGGTCGGCGCCGTCCTTCTCGCCCAGCTCCTCCAGGCCCGGGATCGGGTTGCCGTACGGCGACTCGGTCGGGTGCCGCAGCAGCTCCAGCACGCGCCGCTCCACCGCCTCGCTCATCACGTGCTCCCAGCGGCAGGCCTCCGCGTGCACCTGCTCCCACTCCAGGCCGATCACGTCGACGAGGAGACACTCGGCCAGCCGGTGCTTGCGCATCACGCGCGTGGCGAGCCTGCGCCCCTCGTCGGTCAGCTCCAGATGCCGGTCGCTGGCGACGGAGACGAGCCCGTCGCGCTCCATGCGCGCCACCGTCTGGCTCACCGTCGGCCCGCTCTGGTCGAGCCGCTCCGCGATGCGGGCGCGCATGGGCACGACGCCTTCCTCTTCGAGCTCGAGGATGGTGCGGAGATACATCTCCGTGGTGTCGATCAGTCCGGACATACGTGCCCCTCGATTACCTCTGCCGGCACCCCGGCGCGTGCGCTGGCCCTGTCACCAATTCTGCCGGATCGGACTGACAAGCGGGGGCCGCGCGGGAAACGGGGGCAGCCGTGGGGCTCCGGGCGTTGACGGGTGCGGGTGGGTGGGTGGCCGGTGCGTCCAATCTTGTGGGACCAATCTTGCGGGAACAGGATGTGTGCTGGGTCACGTTCCAGTTGAATGAAGGGCACTGAGCGAACCGTGCGCCGCATGTGCGCCGACGCAGCCTCCAGGGGGTCCAGGTGAGTGCTTCCCGGCGGAGTGGGACCACCGATGAGCTGGGGCCGGACGAGCCCGGTGAGTCAGGGGGATCCGATCTGCTCGCCGCGCTGCTCGACGGCATGGACGCGGCACTGTGCGCATTCGACGCCGACGGGGTCGTCACGCACTGGAACCGGGAGGCCGAGCGGATCCTCGGCTGGACGGCCGCCGAGGCGGTCGGGCGGCAGGGGTTCGCCGGATGGGCGGTGCGCAGTGCCGACGCCGAGGAGGTGCAGGCCCGGCTGATGTCGGCGATGCACGCCCCCGGGCGGCAGGTGCACGAGTTCGCGCTCGTCACGAAGGACGGCGGACGGGTGCTCGTACGGACCCAGTCGGCCGCCGTGCGCGGGCCCGACGGAGAGCCCGCCGGGGTGTACTGCGCGTTCAGCGAGGTCCACGCGCAGATCGATCTGGAGCGGTCGATCGCGCTGAGTGAGGCACTGTTCGAGGACGCCGCCTGGGGGGTCGTACTCATCGACGCCGATCTGCGGCCCGCCGTCGTCAACGCGCACGCGGCCCGTGCGCTCGGCATCGGACGCACCTCCGCGCTCGGCCGACCGCTCGGCGAACTGCTCGCGCAGGGCGTGGAGGAGCTGGAGGCCGCGCTCACCCATGTGCTGGCCGAGGGCGCGCCGCCCGCGCCCGCCGAGATGTGGGTGAGCGTGCGCACCCGGGAGGGCGAGAAGCGGCGCTGCTGGCGGAGCGGGTTCGTGCGGCTGGCCTCGCCGCTCGCGGAGGAACCGGTGCCGCTCGGCGTCGGCTGGCTGTTCCAGGACGTCACCGAGGCCAGGCAGGGCGAACAGGAGGCGGCCCTGCTGCGCTTCCGCACCAACCAGCTGCACCGCGCCGCGCGTGCCGCCGCCGAGTGCGAGGACCCGGCCGAGGCGGCCACCGTCCACCTGGACTTCGCCCTCGCCGGCTTCGCCGACCACGCGTTGATCGACCGGGCGGTGCCTTCCCCGCGTACGGAGGGCGGGGAGGCGGCCGTACGGCTGGTACGCCTCGCCGCGACGCCCGCCGGAGCGCCGGGACCGAGCCTGCTCACCGGCGCGGCCGGGCTGCCCGTGCGCTACGAGCCGGGCCATCCGGCGCTGCAGTGCGTGGAGCGGTGCGGGGTCGTGCGCGCGGACGCCGGGTCGGTCCCGGCGCAGCGGGCGCAGGAGTGGGCGCTGTCCCGGCAGTGGCCCGGCGACGCGGTGCACGCCCTGTGCGCGGTGCTGCGCAGCCGGGGGCGGACGCTGGGCGTGGTGACCTTCCTGCGCGGCTCCGGCCGCAGCCGCTTCGAGCGGTCCGACACGGCCTATGCGGAGGACGTGGCGGTCCGCATCGCGGCGGCGCTTGACCTGGCGGACGCGGTGGCAAAGAAGTAGGCCTCCGGGGCTCCCGCGCGGTCTCAGTGCCGGTAGAAGATCCGGTCGCCGTACTCCCGCATCACACGGCCGTTCCACTCGTGGCCGCCGTCGACGTTGCCCGAGCGCAGGAGCGGGGGTTCGATGCCGCGGTCGGCGAGGGTGGCGGCGGTGGTCGCCATGACCGCCTGCATCAGCGCGGTGGTGACGACCGTGGAGGCGGGGGCGAAGGGCGCCGGGATGGTGTCCAGGGTCAGCTCCGCGTCACCGACGGCGATCTTGGAGTCCAGCACGATGTCGCAGTGGTCCTTCAGGAAGGTGCCGGAGGCGTGCCGGGAGGTGGTCTGCGCGGCGTACGCGACCGAGGTGACGCCGATGACCTTCACGCCGAAGGCTCGGGCGTGCTGGGCCATCTCCACAGGGAGGGCGTTGCGGCCGGAGAGGGAGATGATCACGAGGGCGTCGCCGGGGCGGAGCGGTGAGGTGCCGAGGACGGCACTCGCGAGGCCGTCGACGCGTTCGAGGGCGGAGCCGAGGGTGGCCGGGACGACGTCGACGCCGACGACGCCGGGGACGGCGAGCAGGTTCATCAGGGCGAGTCCGCCGGCGCGGTAGACGACGTCCTGGGCGGCCAGGGAGGAGTGCCCGGCGCCGAAGGCGAACAGGCGGCCGCCGGCGGCGACGGTGTCGGCGAGCAGGGTGCCGGCCGCGGCGATCGGCTCGGCCTCCTCCTCACGGACCCGTTGCAGCAGGCCGATCGCGGCGTCGAAGAACAGGTCGGCAGGCGTGCCGTCGCTCATGCGGTGCCCCTTCGCAGCGTCTGTGTCGCGGATCACCGTGCGGTCTGGACCAGTGTGGTGTCAATACGGCCGTTCACTGCTGCTCCAGCGGGGCGACGGCCGCGGATACCCGACGCGGCCGGAAGGCCTCCGAGGATCTCCGAAAAACAGTTGAGCTCTCCCCGGCCGCTTCTTAGGCTGTGCCTCAAGCGGAAAGGAGGTGATCGGGTAAATGAGTGAAACCCGGACGCGCGAGGTGGCTGCGGGCTAGCGGCCCGCCACCACACCCAGTGCGGTGCCGGACCAGCGTGTGTGCGAAACACGCAGCCGGCCCCAATCCAACGCAGTCACCCGACCCGCGGGCTGCCGGTACGTCCGGCCGGCTCCTCCTCTTGAGGAACCCAGCCCGCGGGTCGTCTGCGTTTGCGGGCCCCATGCCTTCACGGGCCCCATGCCTTCACGGGCTCCGTGCCTTCAGGGGCCCCGTGCCTTCAGGGGGCGAGGCGCTCGACCTTCCAGGTGCCGCCCGGCCGGGCGACGTAGCGCAGGCGGTCGTGGAGGCGGTTCACGCGGCCCTGCCAGAACTCGATGGTTTCCGGGGTGATGCGGAAGCCGCCCCAGTGCGGTGGCACCGGGACCTGTTCGTCCTCGGGATAGCGGGCCTGAAGGTCGGCGTAGGCGGTGTCCAGTTCGGTGCGCGAGGCGATCACCGTGGACTGGGCGCTGGCCCAGGCGCCGAGCTGGGAGCCGTGCGGGCGGGTGCGGAAGTAGGCGGCGGTCTCGTCGCGGCCGGTGCGGTGGGCGGTGCCGGTGACGATGACCTGGCGGGCCAGCGGGTGCCAGGGGAAGAGCAGGCAGACGTGCGGGTTCTCCGCGAGGTCGTGGGCCTTGCGGGAGTCGTAGTTGGTGTAGAAGACGAAGCCCTCGGTGTCGAACTGCTTCATCAGCACCGTGCGCGAGCTGGTGCGCCCGGCCGCGTCCGCCGTGGAGACGACCATCGCGTTGGGCTCGTAGATGGTGCCGTGCAGCGCCGCCCGGGCGGCGTCCTCGAACCAGCGGGCGAACTGGTCCATGGGGTGCGTGGCGAGATCCTGTTCGGCGAGACCTTCGGCCCGGTACTGCTTGCGCATGGCGGCGGGGTCGAGGGCGGGATCCAGGAGCGGGTCGCGGTCGGTCACGCGGTCATCTTGCCGTATCGAACGCCACTGGCACTCAGTGTCGTACGGACTCCCCAACTCTGGCACCGGGGGTTATCGTGCTGGTCCCCTTGCGGTTGGGTGACCACCGGCTGAACGGGGCATCACCGGGGTGACCGCCGCCGATCACATCACGAGGAGCCGCCTGATGTCCGATTTCGTACCCGGACTCGAGGGAGTCGTAGCGTTCGAGACGGAGATCGCCGAGCCGGACAAGGAGGGCGGCGCCCTGCGGTACCGGGGCGTCGACATCGAGGATCTGGTCGGTCATGTCTCGTTCGGGAATGTGTGGGGGCTGCTGGTCGACGGGGCGTTCAATCCGGGGCTGCCGCCCGCCGAGCCGTTCCCGATCCCGGTGCACTCCGGTGACATCCGCGTCGACGTGCAGTCCGCGCTCGCGATGCTGGCGCCGGCGTGGGGGCTGAAACCGCTGCTCGACATCGACGAGCGCCAGGCGCGGGACGATCTGGCGCGGGCCGCCGTGATGGCGTTGTCGTACGTCGCCCAGTCGGCGCGCGGGCAGACGCTGCCGATGGTGCCGCAGCGGGAGATCGACAAGGCGAAGTCGGTCGTGGAGCGGTTCATGATCCGCTGGCGGGGTGAGCCGGATCCCAAGCACGTCGCCGCTGTGGATGCCTATTGGACGTCCGCGGCGGAGCACGGGATGAATGCCTCGACCTTCACCGCGCGGGTCATCGCCTCCACCGGGGCCGATGTCGCCGCCGCGCTGTCGGGGGCGGTCGGGGCGATGTCCGGGCCGCTGCACGGGGGTGCGCCCTCGCGTGTGCTCGGGATGATCGAGGAGATCGAGCGGACGGGGGACGCGGAGGCCTACGTCCGGCAGGCCCTGGACCGGGGTGAGCGGCTGATGGGGTTCGGGCACCGGGTGTACCGGGCCGAGGACCCGCGGGCGCGGGTGCTGCGGCGTACGGCGCGGGAGCTGGGTGCGCCGCGGTTCGAGGTCGCCGAGGCGTTGGAGAAGGCCGCGCTGGAGGAGCTTCACAACCGTCGGCCGGATCGGGTGCTGGCCACCAACGTGGAGTTCTGGGCCGCGATCACGCTGGACTTCGCGGAGGTGCCGGCGCACATGTTCACGTCGATGTTCACGTGCGCCCGTACTGCCGGCTGGTCGGCGCACATTCTGGAGCAGAAGCGGACGGGGCGGCTGGTGCGGCCTTCGGCGAGGTACGTGGGCCCCGGGCCGCGCAGTCCGCAGGACATCGAGGGCTATGCGGATATCGCCCACTGAGAGGGGCGCTACGCAGGGCGGGCGCTGCGGGCCGGTGGTGGCCCGTCGCGCCCGCGCGGCGGAGCCGCATGCCGGCACGGCCCCGCCCCCTTGAAAATCGGGCCCTTGAGGCCCTGATTTTCATGCTGCCGCAAGCAGACTCGCATGGTGCTTCTCCGCCACCAGCGGATGTGCCCTCAGCTTGCCCTTGAGTTCGTTGTAGCCGTACTCGGCGTACAGCGGGTTGGAGGGGTCGGTGGTGATGCCCGGGGCCTCGGAGGCGTGCGGGAACGGCAGGAGCTCGACCTTGGCGTCCAGGCGGGGGTTGTAGAAGAACGGGACCGAGAAGCGTTCCGTGGCTCCGGGCGGGCTGACCACGCGGTGGTTGGTGGCGAGGAGATAGCCGTTGGTGGCGACTTCCAGGAGTTCACCGAGGTTGACGACGAAGGCGCCGTCGAGGGGCGGGACGTCGTGGAAGAGGCCGTCCTCGCGCTGGACCTGGAGGCCGCCGACGGTGTCCTGCAGGAGCAGGGTCAGGAAGCCGTAGTCCTTGTGGGCGCCGACGCCCTGGTCGGTGCCGTCGCCCGCGCTGCCGGGGTAGCGGACGAGCTTGAGGTGCGGGTGGGCACGGTCGCCGAAGACCGGGTCGTAGAAGTCGGCGGGGGCGCCGATGGCGGCGAGGAGTTCGTGCAGGAGGCGGTCCGCGACCGAGCTCAGCTTGTCGATCCAGGCCAGGGCGGCGGTGCGCAGCTCGGGGAGGGCGGTGGGCCACTGGTTGGGGCCCTGGAGCCACCAGTACGGGGGTTCGCCGGGGGCGGGGACGCGGGCGGGGCGTTCGGCGCCTATGTCGAGCTGGTCGCGCCAGTCACGGGCGCCGGCGGTGCGTTCGTCGCCGGTGCGGGTGTAGCCGCGGAAGTGCGGGGAGTTCACGTTGTCCAGGGCGAGCCGGTCGGCCTCGGGGAGGGCGAAGAAGGCGCGCATGGCGGTGAGCAGCGCGTCGGTCTCGGCCCGGGTCACGCCGTGTCCGACGAGCTGGAAGAAGCCGACGTCGTGGGCGGCGCTGTGCAGCTGGGCGTGGAGCCGGGCGCGGGCCCGGGGGCCTTGGCCGGCGGCCGACAGGTCGATGATGGGGAGCTGGTCGTACGACGGGGTCGCCGTCGTGGTGTGCATCGCAGTGTGCGTCGTGGTGTGCGTCGTCATGGGTGCGTCCACAGGGTTGTGTGGGCCACGGGCAGGCCGCCG
This sequence comes from Streptomyces barringtoniae, assembly GCF_020819595.1. Classification (GTDB taxonomy): domain Bacteria; phylum Actinomycetota; class Actinomycetes; order Streptomycetales; family Streptomycetaceae; genus Streptomyces; species Streptomyces barringtoniae. The sequence continues at coordinate 19,531 of NZ_JAJHNP010000016.1, read as the reverse complement.
CGGGTGTGGGCGGCGTCGCCCCGGGTGCCGTAAGAAGATGCCGTAAGAAGGCGGAAGAAAAGAGGCTGAATCAGGCCGAAGGCCGACAGCCCATGCTCGTGACGCGCACGTAGTCCACGTGGCGGCGGCGGACGAGCATCGGAAGCATGGGGCAAGGGTAGCGCTCTGTGCCGGATACGGGTGTGGCCCGCTTCACTGCGGGTCCGGTCCGCCGGCTTCGCCGAGGGCCTGGTCGAGCAGGTCGGCCCACTGGGCGACGACGCGTGTGCGGCGGGTGGTGTCGTCGGTGAGGAGGTTGGCGAGACCGAGGCCGCGGGCCATGTCCAGCAGGCCCTGGACGGTCTCGCGGACGCCGGGGCGGGCCTCGTCGGCGCCGAGGAGGTCGACGGCGATGCGGTGGGTCTCGCGGCCGACGCGGGCCTCCAGCTCGGTCACGCGGGTGCCCAGCTGGTCCTCGTTGGAGGCGGCGACCCACAGGTGCAGGGCGGCGCGGAAGAGGGGGCCGGTGTAGAGGTCGACGAGGGCGGCGACGACGGCGCGGCGGTCGGCGGGGCCGGCCGGGAAGAGTTCCCGGAGGGCGGTGGAGCGCTCCTCGGCGACGTATTCGACGGCGGCCGTGAACAGGTCCTCGCGGGTGGGGAAGTGGTGCTGGGCGGCGCCGCGGGAGACTCCGGCGCGTTCGGCGACGACGGCAACGGTGGAGCCCGCCCAGCCGTGTTCGGCCAGGCAGGCCACGGCGGCCTCCAGGAGCCGTTGCCGGGTGGCCCGGCTGCGGTCCTGCTTGGGGGCGCGGTCGCGCTCCTTGGGCAGGCCGTCGCGTTGCGCCGCCGTGCTCATCCGGTCACACCACCCATGCCGCGTCCCGTCTTTCCAGGAAGGCCGTCATCCCCTCCCGGGCCTGGGCGGAGGAGAACAGCCGGGCCGAGAGCGCGGTCAGATCCGCCGCGTCCCGGTCGAATGTTTCCAGCACCCTAGCCGTGAGCAGCTGTTTCGTCTCGGCCAGGCCCTGGGGCGAGGAGCGGCGCAGGCCGTCGAGGATCGGGGCGAGGGCCTCGTCCACGTCGTCTCCGGTGACGGTGAGGAGTCCGACACGTACGGCCTCGGGTGCGTCGAAGCGTTCGCCGGTGAGGAAGTAGCGGGCGAGGGCGCGGGGGTCGGCGCGCGGGATCACGGGCAGGGAGATCACCGCGGGGGCGACGCCGATGCGGACCTCCGTGAAGGCGAAGGTGGCTCCGGTGGAGGCGGCGGCGATGTCGCAGGCTGCGAGCAGTCCGAGGCCGCCCGCGCGGACGTGGCCGGTGATGCGTGCGACGACGGGTTTGCGCAGTTCGAGGATCTGCCGGAGCAGGCCGGTGAGGGCATCGGGGTGGGGCGGGTCGCGCAGGTCGGCGCCGGCGCAGAAGGTGGTGCCGGTGTGGGTGAGGACGACGGCGCGTACGTCCGGGTCCTTGCCGCAGTCGGTGAGCGCGTTCGCGAGGTCGGAGACGAGGGCCGCCGAGAGGGCGTTGCGGGTGTCGGTGGCGTCGAGGCTGAGGGTTTCGACGGCACGCGCGCGTGTGCGGCTGATCATCGTCACGGCAGCTCCCTCAGTTCCCGGCGCAGTATCTTGCCGGAGGCGGCGCGGGGGACGGTGTGGATGAAGGTGACCTGCCGGATCCGTTTGTAGGGTGCGACCCGTTCGGCGACGTACAGCATGATCTCGTTCTCCGTGAGCTCCTCGGCGTCGCCCCGGCGGACGACGAAGGCGTGCGGGACTTCGTTGCCGTCGTCGTTGTAGGAGCCGATGACGGCGGCGTCGGCGATGCCGAGGTGGGTGAGCAGCAGGGCCTCCAGTTCGGCGGGGGCCACCTGGAAGCCCTTGTACTTGATGAGTTCCTTCACCCGGTCCACGACGAACAGCCAGCCGTCCTCGTCGACGTGTCCCACGTCGCCGGTGTGCAGCCAGCCGTCGGCGTCGATCAGTGCGGCGGTGGCGTCGGGGCGGCCGAGGTAGCCCTTCATCACCTGGGGGCCGCGGATGAGGATCTCGCCGCTCTCGCCGGTGCCGAGGTCCTTGTCGGGGTCGTCCAGGGAGACGATGCGCATCTCGGTGCCGGCGATGAGCCTGCCGACGGTGCCGGCCGGGGCGTCGTGCAGCCGGTCGAGGGGGACGACGTGGGTGCCGGGGGACAGTTCGGTCATGCCGTAGGCCTGGCCGATCGGGGGCAGGCCGAGCCGCTGCGAGCAGGCGCGGGCGAGGGTGGCGTCCAGTGGGGCGGCGGCGCTGATGACGTACTTCAGGGAGGAGAGGTCGTAGCGGGCGACGGCCGGGTGCTTGGCGAGGGCCAGGACGATCGGCGGGGCGACGTACAGGCCGGTGATGCGGTGCGTTTCGATGGCCGCGAGGAAGGTCTCCAGGTCGAAGCGGGGCAGGACGACGACCGTGGCGCCCTTGCGCAGGGGCGCGTTCATCAGGGCGGTGAGGCCGTAGATGTGGAAGAAGGGCAGGACGGCCAGGATGCGGTCGCCGGGGGCGGCCGGTACGGCGGGCTCCAGCTGGGCGAGGTTGGTGGCGATCTGCCGGTGGGTGAGCATCACACCCTTGGGGACGCCGGTGGTGCCGGAGGAGTACGGCAGCGCGGCGACGTCCTCGGCCGGGTCGAGGGCGGGCCGCGGTTCGGGGGCGGTGGTGGCGAGCATGTCGATCAGGGAGCGGTGCCCGGACGCGCTGTCGCACACGAAGATCTCCCGTATGCCGCCCGCGAGTTCGGCGGCACGGCGGGCCGTCTCCAGCAGGGGCGAGACGGTGACGATCCAGCGCGCGCCGCTGTCGCCGAGCTGCCCCGCGAACTCCTCGGGCGTGGCGAGCGGGTGCACGGTGGTGACGGAGGCACCCGCGCGCGTGGCGGCGTAGAAGGCGGTCGGGAAGGCGATGGTGTTGGGGCTGTGCAGGGCGAGGACGTCGCCCTTGCGGACGCCCGCGTCGGCGAGACCGGCGGCGACGCGCCGGTGGAACCGGTCCACCTGCTCGTACGTGAGCGTGGTGCCGTCCGTGCCGTCGATCAGGGCGGGTCGCTCGCCGAACTCGGCGGCGCGCCCCAGGACGGCCTCGTGGACGGGGAGGGCTACGGGCGGAACGTCTGCGTACTCGCTGCGGAACACGGTTCCTCCAGGCGGATGCGGCGGCCTAGTACGACTTGGGCAGACCGAGGCTCTGATGGGAGACGTAGTTGAGAATCATCTCCCGGCTCACCGGAGCAATACGAGCCACGCGTGCGGCCGTTATCAACGAGGCGAGCCCGAACTCGCGGGTGAGCCCGTTGCCACCGAGGGTGTGCACGGCCTGGTCGACGGCCTTCACGCAGGCCTCCCCGGCCGCGTACTTGGCCATGTTGGCGGCCTCGCCCGCGCCGACATCGTCACCGGCGTCGTAGAGGTGGGCCGCCTTCTGCATCATCAGCCGGGCCAGTTCCAGGTCGATGTGCGCCTGCGCCAGGGGGTGGGCGATGGCCTGGTGGGCGCCGATCGGGGACTTCCAGACGGTACGGTCGCGGGCGTACTCGATGGCCTTGGACAGCGCGTACCGGCCCATCCCGATGGCGAACGCCGCGGTCATGATCCGCTCGGGGTTCAGCCCGGCGAACAGTTGCAGCAGACCGGCGTCCTCGTCGCCGACGAGGGCGTCGGCGGGCAGCCGTACGTCGTCCAGGACCAGCTCGAACTGCTTCTCGGCGGCGTTGAGCTCCATGTCGATCGGCCGCTTCTGGAAGCCCTCGGCGTCCGTCGGGACGATGAACAGGCAGGGCTTGAGGCGTCCGGTGCGGGCGTCCTCGGTGCGGCCGACGATCAGGACGGCGTCGGCCATGTCGACGCCGGAGATGAAGACCTTGCGGCCGGTGAGGAGCCAGTCGGTGCCGTCGCGGCGGGCCGTGGTGGTGATGCGGTGGGAGTTGGACCCGGCGTCGGGTTCGGTGATGCCGAAGGCCATGAGGCGGGTGCCGTCGGCGATTCCGGGGAGCCACTGCCGTTTTTGGGCCTCTGTGCCGAAGCGGGAGATCACCGTGCCGCAGATGGCCGGGGAGACCACCAGCATGAGCAGGGGGGAGCCCGCCGCCCCCAGCTCTTCGAGCACGATGGACAGTTCGGCGATACCACCACCACCGCCGCCGTACTCCTCGGGGAGGTTGACGCCGAGGTAGCCGAGTTTGCCGGCCTCGGTCCAGAGTTCGGTGAGGGGTTTGCCCGCGGCGACGGTCTGGACGAGGTAGTCACGGCCGTAGCGTTTGCCGAGGGCGGCCACCGCCGAGCGGAGGGCTTTGTGCTCTTCGGTTTCGATGACGGGAGACATGAGGCTCCTAAGAAGAGGTTTCCTGCACTACGGCGAGCAACATTCCTGGTTCCACCTGCTGGCCGGTCCTGGCATGCAGCGCGGTCAGCGTTCCTGTGACCGGCGCCGAGATCTGGTGCTGCATCTTCATCGCCTCCAGCCATATGAGGCCTTGGCCGGCCTGAACCGTTGCCCCTTCCGCCAGGCCCTCGGCGATGCGGACGACCGTGCCCGGCATCGGTGCGAGCAGGGAACCGGGGGCGAGCTGGGCCGTGGGGTCGGGGAAGCGGGGCAGGGCGGTGAGACGGGTGGAGCCGACGTGGACCTCGTCGCCGTACGCCGCCACCGTGAACCGGCGCTCCACGCCGTCGACTTCGAGTACGACCAGTCGCGCGTCGGCGTGCACGACGCGCACCCCGTCGGCCGCAGGCCCCTGCCTCGCGTGCCAGTAGCGGACCTCGTGCTCCTCCCCCGCCACCGCGTACCGCTTCACCTGCGGCTGCGCGGGCAGGTTGCGCCAGCCGCCGAAGCGGGAGCGGCCGTGGGCGTCGGCGAGGGCGGCGGCGAGCGGGGCGTACGGGTCGGGGGCGGGCTCGGTCAGTGCGGTGAGGTGGCGGTCGTAGAAGCCGGTGTCCATGCGCCCGCTGGTGAACTCCTCGTGGCGCAGGGAGCGGACCAGCAGGTCGCGGTTGGTGACCGGGCCGTGGAGCTCCGCGCGCTCCAGTGCTCCGGCGAGCCTGCGGACCGCCTCCGCGCGCGTGGGCGCGTGGGCGACGACCTTGGCGAGCATCGGGTCGTAGTGGACGCCGATGGTGTCGCCGTCGGTGCAGCCGGTGTCCAGGCGGACGCCGGGCGGTACGGCGAGGTGGTGCAGGGTGCCGGTCTGCGGGGTCCAGTCGTGGGCGGGGTCCTCGGCGTACAGGCGGGCTTCGATCGCGTGGCCACGCGCGCGTGGCGGGTCCTTCTCGAGGGCCCCGCCCTCCGCGATGCGGATCTGTTCCGCGACCAGGTCGATGCCGAACACCTCCTCCGTGACGGGGTGTTCGACCTGGAGGCGGGTGTTCATCTCCAGGAAGTGCGCGCGGCCGTCGGCGACCAGGAACTCGACGGTGCCGGCGCCCTCGTAGGCGACGGCGCAGGCGGCCTGTACGGCCAGCGCGTACAGGTCCTGCGTGAGCTGCTCGGAGAGGCCGGGCGCCGGGGCCTCCTCGATGACCTTCTGGTGGCGGCGCTGGAGGGAGCAGTCGCGGGTGCCGAGGGGCCAGATCGTGCCGTGGGTGTCGGCGAGGATCTGCACCTCGACGTGGCGGCCGTGCTCCAGGTAGGGCTCGATGAACACCTCGCCGTCGCCGAAGGCGCTCGCCGCCTCGGCGCGTGCGGCCTGCAGTGCGGCGCTCAGCTCCTCCAGGTGGCGCACGATCCGCATCCCGCGCCCCCCGCCGCCGGCGGCCGCCTTCACCAGCACCGGCAGGTCGGCCTCCGTGACCTGCGCCGCGTCGAGGGGCGCGAGGCCCATCAGCTCCTTCGCGCGGGTCTTGGAGGCCATCGCCTCGATGGCCTCCGGCGGTGGGCCGATCCAGGTCAGGCCGGCGTCGAGGACGGCGCGGGCGAAGTCGGGGTTCTCGGAGAGGAAGCCGTAGCCGGGATGCACGGCGTCCGCGCCGGCGGCGAGGGCCGCCTTCACGATGAGGTCGCCGCGCAGATACGTCTCGGCGGGCGCCGCGCCCGGCAGCCGTACCGCCGTGTCGGCCACGCGCGCGTGGAGCGCGTTCTCGTCGGCGTCCGAGTGCACGGCGACCGTCCGGATTCCCAGCTCACGGCAGGTGCGGAAGATCCGGCAGGCGATCTCGCCCCGGTTGGCGACGAGCAGTGTCGTAATCACGTGATGCCTCACATCCGGAAGACGCCGAAGCCGCCGCGCGCGCCCTCGTAGGGCGCGGTGTGGATGGCGGACAGGCACAGGCCGAGGACGGTGCGGGTGTCGCGCGGGTCGATGACGCCGTCGTCGTACAGCCGCCCGGACAGGAACATCGGCAGCGACTCGGACTCGATCTGCTGCTCCACCATGGCGCGCAGGGCGGCGTCCGCGTCCTCGTCGTACGGCTGCCCCTTCGCCGCCGCCGACTGCCGGGCGACGATCGACAGCACGCCGGCGAGCTGCTGCGGGCCCATGACGGCGGACTTGGCGCTCGGCCAGGCGAACAGGAACCGGGGGTCGTACGCCCGCCCGCACATGCCGTAGTGGCCGGCGCCGTACGACGCCCCCATGAGCACGGACAGGTGCGGGACCCGGCTGTTGCTGACCGCGTTGATCATCATCGAGCCGTGTTTGATGATCCCGCCCTGCTCGTACTCCCTGCCGACCATGTAGCCGGTGGTGTTGTGCAGGAAGAGCAGCGGGATGTCGCGCTGGTTGGCGAGCTGGATGAACTGGGCGGCCTTCTGCGACTCCGCGCTGAACAGGACGCCCTGGGCGTTGGCGAGCACCCCCACCGGATATCCGTGCAGGGCGGCCCAGCCGGTGACCAGGCTGGTCCCGTACAGCGGCTTGAACTCGTCGAAGTCGGAGGCGTCGACGATGCGGGCGATGACCTCGCGCGGGTCGAAGGGGGTCTTCAGATCGCCGGGGACGATGCCCAGCAGTTCCTCCGGGTCGTACTTGGGAGGGGCCGCCGGACCGGGGTCCGGGTACGCCTTGCGGTGGTTGAGCCGGGCCACGACACGGCGGGCCTGGCGCAGCGCGTCCGGCTCGTCGACGGCGAAGTAGTCGGCGAGGCCCGACACGCGCGCGTGCATCTCGGCGCCGCCCAGGGACTCGTCGTCGCTCTCCTCGCCGGTGGCCATCTTCACCAGCGGCGGACCGCCGAGGAAGACCTTCGCCCGCTCCTTGACCATGATCACGTGGTCGGACATGCCGGGGATGTAGGCGCCGCCGGCGGTGGAGTTGCCGAAGACGACCGCGACGGTCGGGATCCCGGCGGCGGAGAGGCGGGTGAGGTCGCGGAAGATGGCGCCGCCCGGGATGAAGATCTCCTTCTGGGACGGCAGATCGGCCCCTCCCGACTCCACCAGGCTGATGCAGGGCAGCCGGTTGGCGAGCGCGATGTCATTCGCACGGAGGGCCTTCTTCAGGCTCCACGGGTTGCTCGCGCCGCCGCGCACGGTCGGGTCGTTGGCGGTGATCAGGCACTCCACGCCCTCGACCACACCGATGCCGGTGACGAGCGAGGCGCCGACCGTGTGGTCACTGCCCCAGGCGGCCAGCGGGGACAGCTCCAAAAAGGGCGTGTCCGGGTCGAGGAGCAGCTCGATCCGCTCCCGCGCGAGCAGCTTGCCGCGCTTCCGGTGCCGTTGGACGTACTTCTCACCGCCGCCCGCGAGCGCCTTGGCGTGCTCGGCGTCGAGCTCGGCGAGCTTGGCGAGCATGGCCTCGCGGTGGGCCCGGTAGTCGGGACCGGCCGGGTCCAGGGCCGAGGTCAGGGTGGTCACAGCAGGGCCTCCGGGATGTCCAGGTGGCGGGAGCGCAGCCATTCGCCGAGCGCCTTGGCCTGCGGATCGAAGCGGGCCTGCGCGGCGACGCCGGCGCCGAGGATGCCCTCGACGACGAAGTTGACCGCGCGCAGGTTCGGCAGCAGGTGCCGGGTGACGGGCAGGTCCCGGCTCTCGGGTATCAGCTGCCGGAACCTTTCGGCGGTCAGCTCGTGCGCGAGCCACCGCCAGGCCTCGTCACTGCGGGCCCACACGCCGACGTTGGCGTTCCCGCCCTTGTCCCCGCTGCGGGCCCCGGCGACCAGGCCGAGGGGTGCGCGGCGCGTCGGACCGGGCGGAAGGGGGTCGGGGAGCGGCGGAACCGGTACGTCGTCCAGGGGCTGCGTGTCCTGGGGCACCGGCACAGGGATACGGCGTCCGTCGTGGAGGACCGCCATATGGTCTACGGCGCCATGGGGGACGTACACATCCTCGAAGACCCCATAGGGCGAGCCCTTCCCCGGTGGGGCGAGCACATGGAAGCCCGGGTAGCTGGCCAGCGCGAGCTCCACGGCGGCCCCGCTCAGCGCCCGCCCGACGAGCCGCTCGTCCGGGTCCCGTACGACGAGCCGCAGCAGGGCGCTCGCGGTCTCCTCGGTGCCGGCGTCGGACCGGTCGGTGCGCACGAGTTCCCAGCGGACCTCGGCGGGCGGCGACTTGGCGAGCGCGTCGGTGAGCTGCGCCCGCACCAGCCCGGCCTTTTCCTCGATGTCGAGTCCGGTGAGGACGAAGACGACCTCGTTGCGGAAGCCGCCGAGCCGGTTGAGCCCGACTTTCAGGGCCGGCGGCGGTGCCTCGCCCCGCACGCCCTCGATCCGCACCCGGTCCGGCCCGTCCTGGCTCAGCCGTACGGTGTCCAGCCGGGCGGTGACGTCGGGTCCGGCGTACCGGCCGCCACCGGTCTCGTACAGCAGCTGCGCGGTGACCGTGCCGACGTCGACCAGGCCGCCGGTGCCGGGGTGCTTGGTGATGACGCTGCTGCCGTCGGCGTGGATCTCGGCGAGCGGGAAGCCGGGCCGGCGTACGTCCCCCTCCCGGAAGAACGCGTAGTTCCCGCCGGTGGCCTGCGTCCCGCACTCCAGCACGTGTCCGGCGACGACGGCGCCCGCGAGCCGGTCGTGGTCCGTGGGGCCCCACCCGAAGTGGGCGGCGGCGGGCCCGGTGACGAGGGCCGCGTCGGTCACCCGCCCGGTGACGACGATGTCCGCACCGGCCCGCAGGCAAGCGGCGATACCGAAGCCGCCGAGGTAGGCGTGCGCGGCGAGCGCGCCGGGGTGGGAGGCGGCGAGGTCGTCGCCCTCGACGTGGGCGACGCGGACCGGGATGCCGAGGCGGTCGGCCAACTCCCGTACGGTGTTGGCAAGCCCGGCCGGATTGAGCCCGCCCGCGTTGGTGACGATCTTCACCCCGCGCTCGTGGGCGAGGCCGAGGCAGTCCTCCAGCTGGCGCGGGAAGGTGCGGGCGTAACCGGCGCCGGGGTCCTTCAGGCGGTCGCGGGCCAGGATCAGCATGGTGAGTTCGGCGAGGTAGTCGCCGGTGAGGACGTCGACCTCGCCGCCGGTGAGCATCTCGCGCAGGGCGTCGAAGCGGTCGCCGTAGAAGCCGGAGAAGTTGCCGATGCGCAGGCCGGTCACGCCGGATCCTCCTTCGGCGGGCGGCCGCCGCCGGGCGGGCCCGCGAAGGCCTGGGCGATGTCCAGCCAGCGGTCGGCGTCCGGGCCGACGGCGGTCAGGGCGAGGTCGGCGCGGTGGGCGCGCTGGGTGACGAGGAGGCAGAAGTCGAGGGCGGGGCCGGTGACGCGCTGCGGGGCGCCCTGCGGGCCGTACGCCCACACCGTGCCGTCCGGCGCGGTCAGTTCCACGCGGAACTCTTCGGCGGGAGGGGTGAGTCCGTGGACCGTGTAGGCGAAGTCCCGGGTGCGGACGCCGAGTCGCACCACATGCTTGAGCCGGTCGGTGGGTGGGCGCACCACGCCCAGGGCGTCGGCGATGTCCAGACCGTGGGCCCAGGTCTCCATAAGGCGGGCCGTGGCCATGGAGGCGGCCGACATGGGCGGGCCGTACCAGGGGAAACGGGCTCCGGGTGGGGCGTTGCGCAGGGCCCGGTCGAGGGCGGTGCGCCCCTCGCGCCAGGTCGACAGCAGCTCGGCGGGCGTGAGCCGAGCGCCCTCCTCCGCGCCCTCGTCCACGAAGGAGCCGGGGGCGGCGAGCGCCTTCTCGACCAGCGCCCGGAAGGCGCCGGCGTCGGTGACGGCCAGCAGGGCCGAGCGGTCGGTCCAGCCGAGGTGGGCGATCTGGTGGGCGAGGGTCCAGCCGGGCGCGGGAGTCTGGAGCGCCCACTGCTCGGGGCTCAACTCGGCCACGAGCAGGTCGAGTTCCTCGCTCTCGGCACGCAGGTCGTCGATGACGGGCGTCGGGTCGGCCATGGGGGGAGCATGGCAGTGGGCACAGAAACAATCAAGCGTGCTTGCATGAATTTGGTCCGGATGGTTTTCCGCGGGGTCGGGGACCGCCCCCTCACACCGCTTCCACCGGCGGATACACCGGTTCCCACTGTGCCGCGCGCACCGCCGCCCCGATGTCGTCGCCCAGGTCGGCCCGGGCGACGCCGTCCGCCGTCGCCGCGTGGACCACGGCTACGGCGACCGCCTCCGACGTGCCGCGCAGGTCCCGGATGGGCGGGAGGACCGGTGCGTTCAGCCCGGTGGCGTCCGTGTCCCCGCCGGTGCGGCGGGCGACCGCGTCCGCCGCCGCGCGGAGCATGCGGTCGGTGACCCGGGAGGCGCGCGCCACGATCACGCCGAGGCCGAGGCCGGGGAAGACCAGGGCGTTGTTGGCCTGGCCGATCTCGTACGTCGTCCCGTCCCGCTCGACCGGCGCGAACGGGCTGCCCGTGGCCACCAGCGCCTTGCCGTCCGTCCAGTCGAGAAGGTCGGCGGGGGTCGCCTCGGCGAGGTCGGTGGGGTTGGACATGGGCAGGATGATGGGGCGTTCGGTGTGCCGGGCCAGCTCGCGGACGAGCGCTTCGGTGAAGGCGCCGCTCTGTCCGGAGGTGCCGATGAGGATGGTCGGCCGGACCCGCCGGACCACCTCGTCGAGGGGGATGCCGGGCAGGCCGTCGTCGCGCCGCCAGCCGTCCACCTCGTCGGCGGGGCGGGCGTAGGGCCGCTGGAAGTCGCGGAGCTCGTCGCCCTGGTCGGCGGTGAGCAGCCCGTACCGGTCGACGCACCAGAACCGGGCGGTGGCCTCGGCCGGGGACAGACCCTCGGCGACAAGGGCGTCCCGCAGCTGGTCGGCGACGCCGATGCCGGCGGTGCCCGCGCCGAAGACGACGATCCGGTGCCGCGGCAGGGGCACGCCGACGGCGCGCACGCCGGACAGGACGGCGGCGAGGTTGACGGCACCCGTGCCCTGGATGTCGTCGTTGAAGGTGCACACCTGGTCGCGGTAGCGGTTCAGGATGCGTCGGGCGTTGTCGGTGCCGAAGTCCTCCCAGTGCAGGAGGGCGTTCGGGAAGAGCCTGGTGGCGGCTGTGACGTAGGCGTCGATGAAGGCGTCGTACGTCTCCCGGTCGGCGCGGGGGTGGCGGTTTCCGAGGTAGAGGGGGTTGTCGAGGAGTTCCTTGCGGTTGGTGCCGACGTCGAGCATGACCGGCAGGGTGCGGCGCGGGTCGATGCCGGCGGCGGCGGTGTAGACGGCGAGTTTGCCGACCGCGATGTCGATGCCGCCGACGCCCCAGTCGCCGATGCCGAGGATGCCCTCGCCGTCGGTGGCCACGATCAGGTCGACGTCGTCGGCGCCGCGGCCGCTCGCGCGCAGGGAGCGCTCGATGTCACCGGGGGCGTCCACGGAGAGGTAGATGCCGCGCGGGCGGCGGTACTCGTTGCTGTAGCGGCGGATGGCCGTGCCCACGGTCGGCGTGTAGACGATGGGCAGCATCTCTTCGAGGTGGTCGCCGACGAGCCGGTAGAACAGCGCCTCGTTGCGGTCGTGCAGGGCGGTCAGATTGACGTTCTTCGCCAGGTCGCTGGGCTGTGCCCGGTACTGGGCGTAGGCGCGCTCGACCTGTTCGTCCTGGGTGAGCACATGGGGCGGGACCAGTCCGACGAGATCCAGGGCCCGCCGCTCGGCCTCGGTGAACGCCGTACCGCGGTTGATCCGGGGGTCGGCGAGTACGGCACGGCCACGGGCGGTGATCTTCAGCGGGCGGGGGCTGGGGTCGCTGTTGCCGGTCACACCGTCCACTTTTGCACAGACCCCACTCCACTGCGTTCACCAGCCGCTACTCTGCGTCACCAGTCGGCCCGCGGGCGGCACTGCGCCAGGGCGGTCCCTCAGGCCTCCGGGACCGGCTCCACCTTGGCCCTGCCTCGGCCCACCTGGGTGCGGACCGCGCCGATGCTCGCCCCGATGACCAGGGCGATCGCGGCGGCCTCCGTCAGGGACAGGGACTGGCCGAGGATCAGGAAGCCCGCCGTCGCGGCGATCGCCGGTTCGAGGCTCATCAGGATCGCGAAGGTGGAGGCGGGCAGGCGGCGCAGGGCGAGGAGTTCGAGGGTGTACGGCAGGACCGAGGAGAGCAGGGCGACCGCCGACCCGAGGGCCACGGTGGCGGGGTTCAGGAGGCGGGTGCCGGCCGAGGTGATGCCGATCGGGAGGAAGAGGAGGGCCGCCACCGCCATGGCCAGGGCCAGGCCGTCCGCCTGGGGGAAGCGGCGGCCCGTACGGGCGCTGAAGAGTATGTAGACCGCCCACATGGCGCCGGCGCCCAGGGCGAAGGCGACACCTGTGGGGTCGAGGTCGCTGAAGCCTCCACCGCCCAGCAGGAAGACGCCGAGCAGGGCCAGGCCCGCCCACAGTGCGTTGATCGCGCGGCGGGAGGCCAGGACCGAGAGGGCCAGGGGGCCGAGCACCTCCAGGGTGACCGCCGGGCCCAGCGGGATACGGGCGACCGCCTCGTAGAAGAGGCCGTTCATCGCGCCCATGGCGATACCGAACGCGATCACCGTGCCCCAGTCGGTGCGGGAGTGGCCGCGCAGCCGGGGGCGGCAGACGAGGAGGAGGACCACGGCCGCCGCGAGGAGGCGGAGGGTGACGACGCCCGGCGCGCCGGCCCTCGGTATCAGGGTCACCGCCAGGGCCCCGCCGAACTGGACCGAGATGCCGCCGGCCAGCACCAGGCCGACCGGGCCGAGCGAGCCGAAGTGGCGCTGCCGTCCGGCGGAAGTGACCGGGGTCGGCGCTGCGGTGCTGGAGGTGGCGGTCACGGGCGATCCTGTGCTTGATCGGGTTCGTTCATCTAGATGTACTACTGGGTCCAGGGTAATGGACTTTGACAGGTGCGTGAACCCTTTAAGGAACTGTCCCGGATGCTGGAGGTCAGACCGCCGGTCACGCCTCCTCGTCGCGGAAGAGGGGACGGCCGTCGGGGAGGGCGCTGGGGTGGGTGGCGGGCATGGGGATGGCCCCGTAGGGGGCGTAGCCGTACTGCTGCTGGTACGCCGGTGCGTGCCCGTACGCCGGCGCCGGTGTCCGCTGCTCCTCCCACAGCGGCATGCGCAGCTCGCCCGTGTCCGTCACCGCGTTGTTCTGCGAGCGGTGCAGCCGGGCGTACGCCCCGCCGCGGGCGAGGAGTTCGTCATGGCGGCCGGTCTCGACGATCCGGCCCCGGTCGACCACCAGGATGCGGTCGGCGTCGGGCGCGAGGTTGAGGTCGTGGGTGATCATGATCGTCGTGCGGCCGGTCATCAGGCGGCGCAGGGGTTTGACGACGCGGCGGGCGGCCATGGCGTCCAGGCCCGTCGTCGGCTCGTCCAGGACCAGGACGGGGGCGTCGCGCAGGATGGCGCGGGCGATGGCCAGGCGCTGGAGCTGGCCGCCGGACAGGCGGGCCGAGTTGGGGTCGACCCGGGTGTCGTACCCGTCGGGCAACCGCGAGATGAACTCGTGCGCGTCTGCCGCCCTCGCCGCCTCCTCCATGGCCCGGTCGCTGGCGCCGGGCCGGCCGCAGGCTATGTTGGCGCGCACCGTGTCGTGCAGCACCAGGGTCTCCTGGGGCAGCAGTGTGACGTACTCACGCAGGCGGGCCAGCGGGAAGTCCCGGAGCGGTGTGCCGTCCAGGAGGACGTCTCCGGAGTCCGGGTCGTAGAAGCGCAGCAGGAGCTTGGAGACCGTGGACTTGCCGGCGCCGCTCGGGCCGGTCACGATCACCAGCTCGCCGGGGCCGACCGTGAAGGAGAGGTCCTCAAGGGCGGGCTTCTCGGCGCCGGGGTAGCGGAAGGAGATGTTCCTGACCTCCATGGTGCCGTCCGGGCGGCCGGTGTCCGCAGGGCGACGCGGGTCGGTGACCGAGGGGCGGACGTCCAGTATCTCGATGAGCCGCTCGGCGCCGGCCGTGGCGGCGGTGACGGTGAGGCCGAGCTGGGCCAGGCCGCGCACCGGTGGATAGAGGTAGCCGAGGAAGGCGGCGAAGGCGAGGAGCTGGCCGAGGGTCATCCGGCCGGTGGAGATCTCCCAGGCACCGATGCCGATCACGGCGAGGACGCACACCGTCTCGATGACCTGGACCAGTTGCTCGTAGGCCTCGTTCAGGCGGGTGGAGCGGACCGAGGCGCGGAACCAGGCGTTCGCCTCCCCGCGCAGCCGGCGGCGCTCGGCGTCCCGGCGGTCGTAGGCCTGGGTGAGCACGATGTTGCCCAGGGACTCCTCCACCACGGAGGTGATCGCGCCGTCGGCGACCCGGCCCGCGCGGGAGACCTCCTTGATGGAACCGGAGAAGCGGCGCGCGGCCAGCCAGAACAGGGGCGCGAGGACGAAGGTGGCGACGGCCAGGTCCCAGCGCAGCCAGAACGCGGCAGCCGCGTAGAAGAGGGCGGAGAAGGCGGCCGAGGCGGCGCCGACGAGCCCGGACACGACCATCGTCTCGATCGCCTCGACGTCGCCGGTCAGCCGGGAGAGCAGATCGCCCTGGCGGTGGCGCTGGAAGAAGTGCGGCGGCAACTGCTGCACGTGGTCGAAGACATGCTCGCGCAGCCGCATCACGAACCGTTCGGTCACCCAGGCGGCGAGGGAGTTGCCGGCGTAGGCGACGACGGCGCCGACCACCGCGACACCCAGCCACATGCCCGCCGGGCTCCAGAACGCTGCCGGTGAACCCTTCTGCAGGGCGTGGTCGGTGAGGTCGCCGAACAGCAGGATGGCCTCGGTCTCGGCGAGCGCGGCGAGGACCGTGCACAGCCAGACCAGCAGCAGCCACTTTCTGAGGCCCTGGGTCAGCGGCCAGAACCGGCGAAATGCGGTACGGGCCGGAATGACCGGGGTGCCGTACTCGAATTCGTCACCCTCTTCATCCACGACGTATTCCCTTCTGAATCACCGTCCCGAAGAAAAACAAAAAAGGGGCCGACGGTGCACCATCGGCCCCTTTCAGCTCAGCGCCGGATCAGTGGTCCTGACCGGGAAGCGGCTTGGGCAGCGGCTTCGGGGCGTGCTTCTTCTTGTGCTTCGGCGGGGGCGGGGGCGGCAGATGCTTCTTCGGCTTCGGGGGCAGCGGGGCGAGCTTCTTCAGGCTCATTCCGACTCCTAATGTCGCACTGTACGTGTGGGTGCTGAATTCCGCGTCCGGAACCCGACACCGAAGAACCTACACGCCCGTCATCTTCCCGAACGGCAAAAAAGGCAAAGGGGCGCTGTGAATCCCCTTGGAAATACTGGGTGTTGCTTTGCGAAGCTGAGAGTGCCCTCAGCGCCGGGCCATGTAGAGGTCAAGTGCGGCCAGGTCCGCGGGCCCTGTACGCCGATCGCAAGATCGCCGGTCACCGCACCCTACGAAGCACCCCGCCCGTCCTTCGGTCCCCATGCCGTCAGCACTTCCGTGTCCGTCGCCCGGGCGTACAGGAAGTAGTCGGCCCACTCGGCGATCTCCGGGTAGGCGCACTCGGCCGTGAGCCGGGCGACCGCGGCCGGTATGTCGTACGGCGTCACGCGCAGGTCGGTGCCGGGGCCCAGCAGGCACCAGTGGGCGCCGGGGCGGCCGTAGGGCATGCCGACGCTACCGGGGTTGACGACCAGACGGCCGTGCGCCAGACGGACGTAGGGCATGTGTGTGTGGCCGCAGACGACCGTGCCGATGCCGGGGTCGAGGCCGGTGAAGACCTCTGCCCAGCGGTCGGGGCGGGAGTCCACCAGCACCAGTTCCTCGTCGTCGCGCGGGGTGGCATGGCAGAACAGGACCGTGCCGAGGCCGCGGACGCGCAGGGTGAGCGTCCGGGGCAGGCCGGCGAGGAACTCGATCTGCTCCTCGCGCAGGGCCCGGGCCGCATGCGGGCCGATCGGGTCGGGGATGTCCGTGCGCTCGCCGCACCGGTACTCCACCAGCTCCCGGTCGGCGTTCCCCGCGAGCCACAGCACTCTCTCGCCCTGCTCCCGCAGCAGGTCCAGCACCTGGGCCGGCTGCGGGCCCGCCGTGATGTCACCGGTCAGGACGATCCGGTCGGCCGCCGCCACCTCCGGTTCCGCCAGGACCGCCTCCAGGGCGGGCAGCACGCCGTGGATGTCGGACAGCACGGCCAACCTGCCGTATTCCCCCGTCACTTCGAGTCCCCCGTTTCCTCCGTCACTTCAGACCCCCGTCTCCATGTCCAGCGCCTCCGCCAGCACCTCAGCCAGATGGCGGGCCCGGACCCCGGCCAGCTGGTCCAGCTGGGTACGGCAGGAGAAGCCGTCGGCCAGGATCGCCGTCCGCTCGGGGGCCGCACGGACCGAGGGCAGGAGCTGCTCCTCCGCGCAGGCCCTCGACACCTCGAAGTGGCCTTCTTCGAAGCCGAAGTTGCCCGCGAGGCCGCAGCAGCCGCCGCTGAGCTCGCCGGTGAGGCCCGCGGCCTCGCGCAGCCGGCGGTCGGGGGTGTCGCCGAGCACCGCGTGCTGGTGACAGTGGGTCTGGCCGGCGACCGGCCGGTCCACGACGGGCGGGGTCCAGTGCGGGGCGTGCCGCTGGAGGGCCTCGGCGAAGGTGACGACGGCGGAGGCGAGCCGGGCCGCGCGCGGGTCGTCGTGGAGCAGCTCGGGCAGGTCGGCGCGCAGGGCCGCGGCACAGCTCGGTTCCAGGACGACGACCGGGGCCCCGGCCCGCAGCACCGGCTCCATCAGGTCGAGCGTGCGCCGCAGGACCGTGCGGGCGCGGTCGAGCTGGCCGGTGGAGAGATAGGTGAGGCCGCAGCAGACCCGGGCCCGGCGGGAGGTGAGCAGCGCGGCGGCCGACCTGGTCCGGCCGTCGCCGATCCCGCCCTCGCCGATCCTCCGCCCGCGCGGCAGCAGCGTCGGCGGCAGCGCCACCCGCAGCCCGGCGGCCTCCAGCACCCGGACGGCGGCCCGGCCGACCTCCGGCGACAGATGCTCGGTGAAGGTGTCCGGCCAGAGCACGACCAGGTCTCCCGGGCCGAAGCTCCCCGGCACCGGCCCCGCGGTGCCGCCGGGGGCGGGCTTCCTGCCGCGCCACCAGCCGGTGAACGTCCGCGTCGCCAGCCGGGGAATCTCCCGCTCGGCCGCGATCCCGCCCAGGCGTTTGCCGATCCGGGCCAACGGCCGCACCGAGGCGAGGGCGTTGAGCAGCGGGGCCGTGCGGGTGGCGGCGACCCAGCGCAGCCACTGCGGGAGCCGGCCCATGGTGAGGTGCGCGGCGGGACGGCGCCGGCCGGCGTAGTGGTGGTGCAGGAACTCGGCCTTGTAGGTGGCCATGTCGACGCCGACCGGGCAGTCGGAGCGGCAGCCCTTGCAGGACAGGCACAGGTCGAGGGCGTCGCGGACCTCCGTCGAGCGCCAGCCGTCGGTGACGAGTTCGCCGGCCAGCATCTCGTGCAGCAGCCGGGCCCGGCCGCGCGTGGAGTGTTCCTCCTCGCCGGTCGCCCGGAAGGACGGGCACATCACGGCGGGGCCGGACGCCGTGGTCGTACGGCACTTGGCGACGCCGACGCAGCGGCGGACGGCGGCGCGGAAGTCGCCTTCGTCGGCCGGGTAGCCGAAGGCCACGTCGACGGGCTTCGCCGGGAGGACGGAGAAGCGGAGGTTTTCGTCCAACCGCGCCGGGCGGACCAGCATGCCGGGGTTGAGCAGGTCGTCGGGGTCCCAGACCGCCTTGGCCCGCTCGAAGAGCCGCACCGTCTCCTCGCCGTACATGCGCGGCAGCAGCTCCGCGCGAGCCTGTCCGTCGCCGTGCTCCCCGGACAAGGAGCCGCCGTGTTCCACCACCAGGTCGGCCAGTTCCTCGGAGAAGCGGCGGAAGCGGCCGATGCCGGTCCCGGTGAGCAGGTCGAAGTCGATACGGACGTGGATGCAGCCGTCGCCGAAGTGGCCGTACGGCGTGCCGCGCAGGCCGTGTGCCGACAGCAGGGCGCGGAAGTCCCGCAGATAGGCGCCGAGCCGGGCGGGCGGCACCGCGCAGTCCTCCCAGCCGGGCCAGGCCTCACTGCCGTCGGGCATACGGGTGGCCGTGCCGCTCGCGTCCTCGCGGATGCGCCACAGGGTGCGCTGGGCGGCCGGGTCGGTCACCACCAGGGAGTCGGTCACGTCGGCCGCGCGGACCATGTCCTCGGCGCGCGCGCGTGCCTCGGCCGCCGACTCCCCGCCGGTCTCCACGAACAGCCAGGCACCGCCCTCGGGCAGCCCGGCCGGCGCGCGCACCAGGTCGGCCGCCATGCCCTCCACCGTCAGCGGGCCGAACGGGAGGAGTCCGGCGGCGACCTCGGCGGCGGCGCTCTCGTCGCCGTACGCCAGCACGGCCAGGGCACGTGCGCGTGGGGCCTCGACCAGCTGGACGACGGCCTCGGTGAGGATGCCGAGGGTGCCCTCGGAACCGCAGAAGGAGCGGGCGACGTCGGCGCCCTTCTCGGGCACCAGCGCGTCCAGCGCGTACCCGGAGATGCGGCGGGGCAGCTCCGGGAAGCCGGTGCGCAGCCGCGCCAGCTCCCCTTCCGCGAGCTCGCGCAGCCCGTCCGGGGCGCCCGCCCAGCCCGGCCCGGGCCGCAGCCGGCGCCCGCGTGCGGTGAGGACGGACAGCTCGCGCACGCTGTCCGCGGTCGTCCCCCAGGCGACCGAGTGCGAGCCGCAGGAGTTGTTGCCGATCATCCCGCCGATCGTGCACCGGCTGTGTGTGGACGGGTCGGGGCCGAAGCGCAGGCCGTGCGGTGCGGCGGCCTCCTGGAGGCGGTCGAGGACGAGCCCCGGTTGGACGACGGCCGTACGGGTGCCGGGGTCCAGCTCCAGCAGGCCGTTCATGTGCCGGGTGAAGTCCAGCACCACGCCGGTGCCGGTCGCCTGCCCGGCGATCGACGTGCCTGCGCCGCGCGCCACCACCGGCACCCCGCGCGCGCGGCAGACCTCCAGCACGGCGGCCACGTCGTCGGCGTCCTCGGGGGCGACGACGCCCGCCGGGACACGCCGGTAGTTGGACGCGTCCATGGTGACCAGCGCCCGGGAGGTGGTGTCGAAACCGACCTCTCCCCGGACGGCGCCGCGCAGCTCCGCTTCGAGACCCGAGTGATCCGTCATGCGTCCAGGATGCATCCGCTCACGGACAGTCACCGAAGGTTTTCCACAGCCCCGCGCATATCGTCGTACTGATTCACAAGTCCACGCTTCGGTGATCTTGTCTCATCCGACGGACACGGCTCTGTCCTGGTTCGCCCACCGCGATACCCTCCGA
>NZ_JAJHNP010000015.1 GCF_020819595.1 Streptomyces barringtoniae | reverse complement strand
TCCCGCGTTTTCTCGCGGTTTCCTTTCCGGCGGTTCCGACTTTATCAGAAGTTCTGAGTCGGTTTTCCCACCCCCTCCGGGCACCGTGTCCAGCGCGTGAAGTGCTGGGGTTCCCGGTCGGGCGGAGCCGTAAACGTACTGGAGCGGGGCGCCTCGATGCAAATCGAGGCGCCCCGCTCGGGTGATGCTCCGACGGACCGTCAGACCTCCACGACCACAGGCAGGATCATCGGCCTGCGGCGATAGGTGTCCGAGACCCACTTGCCGAGAGTGCGCCGGATGAGTTGCTGGAGCTGGTGCGGCTCCACGACGCCGTCCTGGGCGGACCGCTCCAGCACTTCCGTGATCTTCGGGATGACGTCGGCGAAGGCCGCGTCCTCGATGCCGGAGCCGCGCGCCTGGACGTGCGGGCCGCCGGTGATCTTGCCGGTGGACGAGTCCACGACCACGAAGACCGAGATGATGCCCTCGTCACCGAGGATCTTGCGGTCCTTGAGGGCCGGCTCGCCGACGTCGCCGACGGAGAGGCCGTCGACGTAGACGTAACCCGCCTGGACCTTGCCGGAGATCTTGGCCTTGCCCTCGACCAGGTCGACCACGACACCGTCCTCGGCGATGACGATCCGGTCGTGCGGGACGCCCGTCAGCGCGCCCAGCTCGGCGTTGGCGCGCAGGTGGCGCCACTCCCCGTGGACCGGCATGAGGTTCTTCGGGCGGCAGATGTTGTAGAAGTACAGCAGCTCGCCCGCGGACGCGTGGCCGGAAACATGCACCTTGGCATTGCCCTTGTGGACGACGTTGGCGCCCCAGCGGGTCAGGCCGTTGATCACCCGGTAGACGGCGTTCTCGTTTCCGGGGATGAGCGAGGACGCCAGGATGACGGTGTCGCCGTCGACGATCCGGATCTGGTGATCCCTGTTCGCCATCCTCGACAGCGCCGCCATCGGTTCGCCCTGGGAGCCCGTGCAGACCAGGACCACCTCGTGGTCGGGCAGGTCGTCCAGCGTCTTCACGTCCACGACCAGCCCCGGAGGCACCTTCAAGTACCCCAGGTCCCTGGCGATGCCCATGTTGCGGACCATGGAGCGGCCGACGAAGGCGACCCGGCGGCCGTACTCGTGGGCCGCGTCCAGGATCTGCTGGATGCGGTGGACGTGGCTGGCGAAGCTGGCGACGATGATCCGCTTGCGGGCGCCGGCGAAGACCTGCCGCAGCACGTTGGAGATGTCCCGCTCGTGCGGCGTGAAGCCCGGGACCTCGGCGTTCGTGGAGTCGGTGAGCAGGAGGTCGATGCCCTCCTCGCTCAGCCGGGCGAAGGCGTGCAGGTCGGTGAGGCGGTTGTCCAGCGGGAGCTGGTCCATCTTGAAGTCGCCGGTGTGCACCGCCATGCCGGCGGGGGTGCGGATGGCGACGGCCAGCGCGTCCGGGATGGAGTGGTTGACGGCGATGAACTCGCAGTCGAAGGGGCCGATGCGCTCGCGCTGCCCCTCTGCCACCTCGAGGGTGTACGGGCGGATCCGGTGCTCCTGGAGCTTGGCCTCGATCAGGGCGAGGGTCAGCTTGGAGCCGATCAGCGGGATGTCCGGCTTCTCGCGGAGCAGGAACGGGACACCGCCGATGTGGTCCTCGTGGCCGTGCGTGAGGACGATGCCCTCGATGTCGTCGAGACGGTCCCGGATGGACGAGAAGTCCGGCAGGATCAGGTCGATTCCGGGCTGCTCCTCCTCGGGAAAGAGCACTCCGCAGTCGACGATCAGCAGGCGGCCGCCGTACTCGAAGACGGTCATGTTTCGGCCGATCTCGCCGAGACCGCCGAGCGGGGTGACGCGCAGGCCGCCCCCGGGAAGGGGCGGGGGCGGGCCGAGTTCGGGATGCGGATGACTCAAAAGACTCTCCTCACCACACGCGCCACGTACCGGTCGGGCACGTGGCGCGTGAGACGTTCGTGCAGAAGCAGTTGTCGTTGTGGGGTGCGGGCACCGGTGGCCCGCCTCTTCTGTTGTTCTTCAGTTGCTCTTCAGTTGTGAAGCCCGTGTGCTGCCAAGTCTGTTGTCAGAGCTGTACCCCGCCGGCGGCAAGATCGATCTTGAGCTGGGCGATCTCCTCGGGCGAGCACTCGACCATGGGCGAGCGCAGCGGGCCTGCGGGCAGTCCCTGGAGGGCGAGCGCGGCCTTGGTGGTCATGACGCCCTGGGTGCGGAACATGCCGGTGTAGACCGGGAGCAGCTTCTGGTGGATCTCGGTGGCCTTGACGACGTCACCGGAGACGTACGCGTCGACCAGGGCGCGCAGGTCGGGGGTGACCAGGTGGCCGACGACCGAGACGAAGCCGACCGCCCCCACGGAGAGCAGCGGGAGGTTCAGCATGTCGTCGCCGGAGTACCAGGCCAGGCCGGACTGGGCGATGGCCCAGCTGGCGCGGCCGAGGTCGCCCTTGGCGTCCTTGTTGGCGACGATACGCGGGTGCTCGGCGAGCCGGACGAGGGTCTCGCTGTTGATCGGGACGCCGCTGCGGCCGGGGATGTCGTAGAGCATGACCGGCAGGCCGGTGGTGTCGGCGACGGCCGTGAAGTGCCGGTACAGGCCCTCCTGCGGGGGCTTGTTGTAGTACGGCGTGACGACGAGGAGGCCGTGGGCGCCGATGCGCTCGGCCTCGCGGGCCAGCTCGATGCTGTGGTGGGTGTCGTTCGTGCCGACGCCGGCGACGACGTGGGCGCGGTCGCCGACGGCCTCCAGGACGGCTCGTACGAGGTCCGATTTCTCCGCGTCACTGGTGGTGGGGGACTCGCCGGTGGTGCCATTGATGATCAGGCCGTCGTTGCCTGCGTCCACCAGGTGGGCGGCGAGCCGCTGCGCGCCGTCGAGGTCGAGTGCGCCGTCCGCCGTGAAGGGCGTGACCATGGCGGTGAGGACCCGCCCGAAGGGGGTCTGCGGAGTCGAGGTCGGAGCCATGGGTAACACGCTACTCGGTGCTCCCTGTGCGGTCTGCCCTCGGGGGGTCGGGAAAGTCAGGACAAATGCGGAGCCCGGCACTGCCTGCTCGGGGGTTCAAGCAGTGCCGGGTCCGTTTGATCAGGCTAGATGAACTTCTCCAAATGCCGCAATACGGACACTTCGCGAGGCTGATCCGTACATCCGTTCCTGATGGGGGAACAGGGCTTCGTAGGCCTTTTTACGCGACCGCGCGCTTTTACGGCGCCACGCGCCCGTTCGCGTTGAAGGCGGCGTGCGTCAGCGGCATGAGCTTGGCCCACTCCGCCTCCATCTTCTCGCCGACCATCTCGATCTCCCGCTGCGGGAAGGACGGCACCTTGGCCAGCTCGTGCTGGGTGCGCAGGCCCAGGAAGTGCATCAGGGAGCGGGCGTTGCAGGTGGCGTACATCGAGGAGTAGAGGCCCACGGGGAGGGCCGCGCGGGCGACCTCGCGGGCGATGCCCTCGGCGAGCATCTTCTGGTAGGCCGCGTACGCCTGCTCGTACGACTCCCGCAGCGTGCTGGTGACCGCCTCGTGCTGGGTCGGGGTGCCCTCGACGAAGACGTACTTGCCGGGGCGGCCCTCCTGCACGAGCTTGCGGTCGGCGCCGGGGACGTAGAAGACCGGCTCGAGCTCCCGGTAGCGGCCGGACTCCTCGTTGTAGGACCAGCCGACGCGGTGCCTCATGAACTCGCGGAAGACGAAGATCGGGGCGCTGACGAAGAACGTCATCGAGTTGTGCTCGAACGGGCTGCCGTGCCGGTCGCGCATCAGGAAGTTGATCAGCCCCTTGGAGCGCTCGGGGTCCTTCTTCAGCTCGTCCAGGGACTGCTCGCCGGCGGTGGAGACCCGCGCGGCGAAGAGGACGTCGGCGTCCGAAGCACTGGACTTCACCAGCTCGACGGTGACGTCACTGCGGAACGTGAGCGACTCGGGGGTGGTCACGGGGGTTGGGGTCCTTCCCATCACAGCTGTGGTTCGCGCCCACCTTACGGGGAACCCGCCCGGGCCACGGCGCTGCCCGTCCTCAAAATCCCGCCACGGATTTTTTCCGACATGGGCACCTTTTGCGTCACTCGAGCGTCTGTACCGGTGAAGCCCACTCGTTCGACCTGAAAGGAGACGTACCGCGATGTTCCGTCGGCGCGAGCCCGTACCCTTCGCCTTCCTGGCCGAGGCGGACAGGTTCCGCAGCAATGTCACTCCCCCGCCCCGTCCGCGGGCCTCCTTCGGGGAGAGAGCCGGGCACTGGCTGCTGGGGCTCACCCTCGTCGCCGGGCTGGCGGGAGCCCTGATCCTCGGTATGCCGGCGATGTCCACGCCGTCGAGCACGCCGACGCAGCAGTCCCAGGCCTCGCAGGGGCACTGACTCTTCCGGCCGCCCAGGGTGGTGGGCGCGAACACCGGCCGATAACCTCACCGGGCACAGCCCACGCACGCATGCGAATGAGGACCAGCCGTGCCCCTGTCCTTCCTGACGGCCGACCGCACGTTCGAGGCCGCATCCGAGAGCGCGCTGCCGTACGACGACCGGGAGCGCTGGCGGCGCCCCTACCGTCCCGGCCCCTGGCGTGTGGGTCTGGCGGCGCTGGTGCTGCTGCTCGCCTCCTTCGTGCTGTTCTCCGCGGTGCTCATCGCCGTGACCGGCTCGGTGTCCTCCGCCGGCGCGATCCTCGCCGCGGGGCTCGTGGTCATCGCCGGTGCCCTGCGGCTGCTGCGCATGGGCGTGTGGGTGAGCGGGCGCGGGCTGCGCCACGTCGGCTTCCTGGTGACGCGTACGGTGCCGTGGGCGCGGGTGCTCTCGGTGCGGACGGTGCAGCGGCCGGTGCGCTGGCTGGGGCTGCCCCGGACGGTGCAGGGGCAGGCGCTGGCGCTCGTGCGCGGGGACCGGTCGGCCGAGGACACGCCCCCGCTGCTGACCACGCACACCCTGGACTTCCTGGGCCGCCCGGCCGCGTTCGACCGGGCGGCGGACACGGTGGAGGCGTGGGCGGCGGAGTACGGGGGCGGGCGCGGCTGACCCGAACGGCGCCCTGTGCCGGTGCGGGCCGGGGTGAGGTCGGGCGCTGCTCGCTGCGAGCTGCTGCCTGCGCCACCCGTGCCGCCCCGGCGGCACGACTGCCCGCGGGCTACGACGGCGAGAGCGCCCCGTAGTGGCGCATCAGGCCTCGACCGGTTTGCCGTCGTGCAGGGCGATGGCCCGCTGCATCGCCTTGCGGGCGCGGGGGGTGTCGCGGGCGTCGTGGTAGGCGACGGCGAGCCGGAACCAGCAGCGCCAATCGTCGGGGGACGTCTCGGTCTCGGCCTTGCGCTTGGCGAAGACCTCGTCGGCCGAGTCGCGGTCGATCCGGCCGCTGGGCAGGCGTTTCAGCTCGTCGACCGGCAGGCCGCCCTCGGCGTCGAGCTCGGCGGCCAGGGCGTTGGCCCTGCGGACGAACTGGGTGTTCTTCCACAGGAACCACAGGCCGATGACCGGCAGGATCAGCACCGCGACCCCGAAGGTGACGGTGATGGCCGTACCGGACTGGATGAACATGACGCCGCGGCTGCCGACCAGGACGAAGTAGAAGACCAGGACGGCGGCCGTGACGAGGTAGGTGATCTTCGCGCGCATCGGAGGGTCTGTCTCAGCTCAGGTCCAGGAAGTGCTCCAGGCCGAAGGTGAGGCCGGGAGTGGTCACCACGCGGCGGGCGCCGAGCAGGATGCCCGGCATGAAGCTGCTGTGGTGCAGGGAGTCGTGACGGATGGTGAGGGTCTCGCCCTCGCCGCCGAGCAGCACCTCCTGGTGGGCCAGGAGGCCGCGCAGGCGGACGGCGTGGACCGGGATGCCGTCGACACTGGCGCCCCGCGCGCCGTCCAGGGCCGTCACCGTGGCGTCCGGCGCCGGGGCCGTACCGGCCGCCCGGCGGGCCTCGGCGATGAGCTGGGCCGTGCGCGTGGCCGTACCGCTCGGCGCGTCCACCTTCTTCGGGTGGTGCAGCTCGACGACCTCGACCGACTCGAAGTACGGCGCGGCGATCTGCGCGAACTTCATCGTCAGGACGGCGCCGATGGAGAAGTTCGGCGCGATGAGCACGCCGGTCTCCGGGGACTCCGCAAGCCAGCCCGTCAGCTGCGCGAGGCGCTCCTCGGTCCAGCCGGTCGTGCCGACGACCGCGTGGATGCCGTGGTGCACGCAGAAGTCGAGGTTGTCCATGACGGAGTCGGGGGTGGTCAGCTCCACGGCGACCTGGGCGCCGGTCTCCGCCAGGGTCTGGAGCTTGTCGCCCCGGCCGAGGGCGGCGACCAGCTCCATGTCCTCGGCGGCCTCGACCGCCCTGACCGCCTCGGAGCCGATCCGGCCCCTGGCACCGAGGACCGCCACGCGCAGCTTGCTCATCTCTTGCTTCCTTAGGGAGTGACCGGGAGGTGACTAGGCGACGGCGTCGTGCAGCCGCGCGGCCTGCTTGTCCTTGAGCGGGCCGATGACCGACAGCGACGGGCGCTGTCCCAGGATGTCGCGGGCGACCGAGCGGACCTCGTCCGGGGTGACCGCTGCTATCCGGTCCAGCATGTCGTCGACGGACATCTGCTCGCCCCAGCACAGCTCGCTCTTGCCGATGCGGTTCATCAGCGCCCCGGTGTCCTCCAGGCCGAGGACGGTGGAGCCCTGCAACTGGCCGATGGCGCGGGCGATCTCGTCTTCGGTCAGGCCGTTGACCGCGACGTGGTCGAGTTCGTCGCGGCAGAGCTTCAGCACGTCGTGCACCTGGCTCGGCCGGCAGCCGGCGTACACGCCGAACAGGCCGCAGTCGGCGAAGCCAGAGGTGTACGAGTACACGCTGTAGGCCAGACCGCGCTTCTCCCGGACCTCCTGGAAGAGGCGGGAGGACATGCCGCCGCCGAGGGCGGTGTTGAGCACGCCCATGGCCCAGCGGCGGTCGTCGGCGCGGGCGAGGCCGGGCATGCCGAGGACGACGTGCGCCTGCTCGGTCTTGCGGCCGAGCAGCTCGACCTTGCCGGAGGTGCGGATCGTACGGCTGCCGTCGCGCGGGCCGACCGGCCGTGCGTCCGGGTTCTTGAAGGCGCCCGCCTTCTCGAAGGCCGCGCGGACCTGTCGTACGACCTTGTTGTGGTCGATGTTGCCGGCGCAGGCGACCACCAGGTGGGTGGGGTCGTAGTGCTTCTTGTAGAAGCGGCGGATGCGGTCGGCGGTGAGGGCGTTGACCGTGTCGACCGAGCCGAGGACCGGGCGGCCGAGGGCGTTGTCGCCGAACATGGTGTGCGCGAACAGGTCGTGCACACAGTCGCCCGGGTCGTCCTCGGTCATGGCGATCTCTTCGAGGATCGCGCCGCGTTCGACGTCGACGTCCTCCTCGAGGATGAGCGAGCCGGTCAGCATGTCGCAGACCACATCGATGGCGAGCGGCAGGTCGGTGTCGAGCACGCGCGCGTAGTAGCACGTGTACTCCTTGGCCGTGAACGCGTTCATCTCGCCGCCGACGGCGTCGAGGGCGGAGGAGATGTCCAGCGCGCTGCGCTTCTGCGTGCCCTTGAAGAGCAGGTGCTCCAGGTAGTGCGTGGCGCCGTTCAGGGCCGCCGTCTCGTCGCGGGAGCCGACGTGCGCCCAGATGCCGAAGGTCGCGGAGCGGACCGAGGGCAGGGTCTCGGTGACGATGCGCAGGCCGCCCGGGAGGGTGGTCTTGCGGACCGTGCCGATGCCGTTGTGGCCCTTGATGAGGGTTTGGGTACGGGCGACGGCCCGCGCCTCCGAAGAGGGGCGGGCCGTCACCTTGGAGCTACGGGACGTCACTGCTCGGCGTCGTCCTTGTCCTGCTCGTTGCCTTCCTCGCCCTCGATCACGGGAACGAGGGAGAGCTTGCCGCGGGAGTCGATCTCGGCGATCTCGACCTGGACCTTCTGGCCCACGCCGAGGACGTCCTCGACGTTCTCCACGCGCTTGCCGCCGGCCAGCTTGCGGATCTGCGAGATGTGCAGCAGACCGTCCTTGCCGGGCAGCAGGGAGACGAACGCACCGAAGGTGGTCGTCTTCACGACCGTACCGAGGTAGCGCTCGCCGACCTCGGGCATCGTCGGGTTGGCGATGCCGTTGATCGTGGCGCGGGCGGCCTCGGCGGAGGGGCCGTCGGCGGCACCGATGTAGATCGTGCCGTCGTCCTCGATGGTGATCTCGGCGCCCGTGTCCTCCTGGATCTGGTTGATCATCTTGCCCTTGGGGCCGATGACCTCGCCGATCTTGTCGACCGGGATCTTGACGGTGATGATCCGCGGGGCGTGCGGGCTCATCTCGTCGGGCCGGTCGATGGCCTCCATCATCACGTCGAGGATGTGCAGGCGGGCGTCGCGGGCCTGCTTGAGGGCCGCGGCCAGGACGGAGGCCGGGATGCCGTCCAGCTTGGTGTCGAGCTGGAGGGCGGTCACGAACTCCTTCGTGCCGGCGACCTTGAAGTCCATGTCGCCGAAGGCGTCCTCCGCACCGAGGATGTCGGTGAGGGTGACGTAGTGCGTCTCGCCGTCGATCTCCTGGGAGATCAGACCCATGGCGATACCGGCGACCGGGGCCTTGAGCGGCACACCGGCGTTCAGCAGCGACATGGTGGAGGCGCAGACCGAACCCATGGACGTCGAGCCGTTGGAGCCGAGGGCCTCGGACACCTGGCGGATCGCGTACGGGAACTCCTCGCGCGTGGGCAGCACCGGCACCAGCGCACGCTCGGCGAGGGCGCCGTGGCCGATCTCGCGGCGCTTGGGGGAGCCGACGCGGCCGGTCTCGCCGGTGGAGTACGGCGGGAAGTTGTAGTTGTGCATGTAGCGCTTGCGGGTCACCGGGGAGAGGGTGTCCAGCTGCTGCTCCATGCGGAGCATGTTGAGGGTGGTGACGCCCAGGATCTGGGTCTCGCCACGCTCGAACAGCGCGGAACCGTGCACCCGCGGGATGGCCTCGACCTCGGCGGCCAGCGTGCGGATGTCGGTGACACCGCGGCCGTCGATGCGCTTCTTCTCCTTGATGACGCGCTCACGGACCAGGGACTTGGTCAGCGAGCGGTACGCGGCGGAGATCTCCTTCTCGCGGCCCTCGAACTCCGGCAGGAGCTTCTCGGCGGCGAGCCCCTTGACGCGGTCCAGCTCGGCCTCGCGCTCCTGCTTGCCGGCGATGGTGAGCGCCTGGGCGAGCTCGGGCTTGACCGCGGCGGTCAGGGCCTCCAGGACGTCGTCCTGGTAGTCCAGGAAGATCGGGAACTCGCCGACCGGCTTGGCGGCCTTGGCGGCGAGGTCCGACTGGGCGCGGCACAGGACCTTGATGAAGGGCTTGGCGGCCTCCAGGCCGGCGGCGACGACCTCCTCGGTCGGCGCCTCGGCGCCGCCCTCGACGAGCTTGATGGTGCCGTCGGTCGCCTCGGCCTCGACCATCATGATCGCGACGTCGCCGTCCTCCAGGACGCGGCCCGCGACCACCATGTCGAAGACGGCGTCCTCGAGTTCGGTGTGCGTCGGGAACGCGACCCACTGGCCGCGGATCAGCGCGACGCGGACGCCGCCGATCGGGCCGGAGAAGGGCAGACCGGCCAGCTGCGTGGACGCGGACGCGGCGTTGATCGCCACGACGTCGTACAGGTGGTCGGGGTTGAGCGCCATGACCGTGCAGACGACCTGGATCTCGTTGCGCAGGCCCTTCCTGAAGGACGGGCGCAGCGGGCGGTCGATCAGCCGACAGGTGAGGATCGCGTCCTCGGAGGGACGGCCCTCACGGCGGAAGAAGGAACCGGGGATCTTCCCGGCCGCGTACATGCGCTCCTCGACGTCCACCGTCAGCGGGAAGAAGTCGAGTTGGTCCTTGGGGTTCTTGGAGGCGGTGGTGGCCGACAGCACCATGGTGTCGTCGTCCAGGTACGCCACGGCGGAGCCGGCGGCCTGCTTGGCCAGACGGCCCGTCTCGAAGCGGATCGTGCGGGTGCCGAAGGCGCCATTGTCGATGACGGCCTCGGCGTAGTGGGTCTCGTTCTCCACTAGCGTTTTCTCCGTTACATATCGTCTTTCGTCCCTTGGCTGCCCGTGTGGCAGGGGGACGGTGGTGGAGAAGCGCGCCGTCTGGTGCGGGCCGGTCTTCGATCGAAGCACCCGGGGCTCGCTTCCCCCCGGGGGCCACTACCGAGGACCGGCGGCGGCGAGGTGCGCTTCTCGTCGTTCGTTGTCGTGCTGTGTCGTGCGTACTGCGTTGTGCTACCACACTACAAAGCGTGAGTGACACTCCGCACGTTTCCGCCCGTGCGAGGAAGACCTCCCACGTACGACGAAGGGAGCGGTCCCCGGGTCCTGCCGGGAACCGCTCCCTTCACGGCGTCTTACTTGGCGCCGGCCGCACCGCGGCGGATGCCGAGGCGGTCGACCAGCGTACGGAAGCGCTGGATGTCCTTCTTCGCCAGGTACTGCAGCAGGCGACGGCGCTGGCCGACGAGGATCAGCAGGCCACGACGGGAGTGGTGGTCGTGCTTGTGGGTCTTGAGGTGCTCCGTCAGGTCGGAGATCCGACGGGAGAGCAGGGCGACCTGGACCTCGGGGGAGCCGGTGTCACCCTCCTTGGTACCGAACTCGGCGATGATCTGCTTCTTCACTGCGGCGTCGAGCGACACGCGTACTCCTCATAGTCTGTTGAGTGCCACCGAGTGCCCCCGGTCTACGTCTCGGGGGAGCTTCCGTTACTCGGGAGGCGGGATCCGCTGGGCGCGGCCTCCAGAGCCTTTTCGAAGGGCTCCGGGGGTGCGTACACAAACGGCCGTCACTCAGGGTACCAGCACGGTTCGGCCGTCCGTGTCACCGGTCGCGTCGGGCGTTCCAGACCAGGACGGCCACGATCACGACGACCAGGACGGCGACCGTTGTCCACACGAAGCCGCCGCCGGATCCGTGGCTCCCGTAGTGGTGGTGGCCGCCGTGATAGCTGCTGTGATAGCTGCCGTGGTAGCCGCCGCCCCGGCCGCGGCCCAGGGCACGTACGCCGGCGGACGAGAGGGACCACGGGGCGGTGACAGGCATGCTCATGGCCGGGACTTTAGGTGAGCATTGCATGGCATGAGCACGACCGTTGCCTGCCCGTGACGAAACCTCCGCTCCCTGGGCACAAGACGGCGGCCCGTCCACCCCACGTGCCGGACCGGCCACTCCTCCAGGCGTTGACCAGGCGGTTTCACCGTACGCGTGCGTGGCCTCCCAGTAGGGTGACAACGCAACGCTGTCCGTAAGCCGAAGGGGGCCGCTTCACCATGGCCGAGACACAGGGCACGAGCGCCGGGACCCCGGCGCCGGAATCGCGGGAAGACGTCAAGGCACGCAAGGAGCGGGAGCGGGACGAGCTGTACGCGCTCGACATCTCCGGCGCGGAGTGGCACAGCGCTCCGGGCACGGAGGAGCACGAGGAGCGGGTCGAGATCGCGTACCTGCCCGGCGGGGCGGTGGCGATGCGCTCCTCCCTCGACCACGGCACCGTGCTGCGCTACACCGAGGCGGAGTGGCGGGCGTTCGTACTGGGTGCGCGGGACGGGGAGTTCGATCTGGAGCCGTCGGAGCGTAACGGGGGGCTCGCGGGGCAGTAGCGGAACGCGAGAAAGGGCGGCACGCACGCGTGCCGCCCTTCGTCTTTCAGTGCTTCAGCCCGGCGGTGCCCACTCCGATCACCGAGAGCACCGGGTCCTTCGGATGGACGTCGTCGCGTGCCAGCACGCGGCGGGCGAAGAAGGCGCGCCCCTGTTCGTAGAGGATGTCCGAATCCTCCGGGTTGCCGAGTTCGGCCTCGTCGTCCGCGGGGAGGTGGAACAGGAGGTACGGGGTCTCCTTGTCGGTCCGGAGGTTCCAGTCCAGCACGGTGGCCGGCTGGACGTCGTCGTCGGTGCTGCGGAAAATGATCAGGTCGTCACCGTTCATGCGGACGGGGACGACCTGCTGGAAGCGCCGGCCCACGAACCTCTTGACGGCGGTGCCCGTCTTGAGGTCGAAGGCCGTGATCTGGTTCTCGGGCTTCCTGGTGAGGTCTACGGTGTCCTTGCTCATGACGAAGACCCGGTCGCGGCCGACCACCATGCCGTAGCACTTGTCGACGGCGTCGAAGAAGCCCTCGACGTTGCCGCCGCACGTGGGGGCGTAGCCGTTCATCGAGATGGTGGCCAGCCGCTCGCCGTTCTTCGGATCCAGGGTGATCAGGTCCGTGACCCGGTAGTCCCCCGCCTCGACGGCGATCACGGGCGGGTCGGCCGACGGCAGGTAGATGTTCAGCAGACCGTTGCTGACGGAGTAGCGCCACAGAACCTTGCCGGTGCGCGGCTCGAGCTTCTCCACCCGGTAGGTGGGGGCGCTGGAGTCGCCGCACTTGACGAGGGCCAGCAGGGCCCCGCCACCGGCATAGGCCGAGTCGCGGCACTGTGACGTGCCGAGCGTTTTCCACAGCCGCTTTCCGCTGTCCATGTCGTACGCCACCGACCCCTCGCCCCAGGCGATGGCCACGACGCCCCGGGTCAGGGAGATGTTGGTGGTGATGATGGAGGCGGCGTCGGCCGCCGGCATCTTCTCCTGCCAGAGCTTCTTGCCGGTGCCGAGGTCGACCATGACCACCTCGTCACAGACACCGGCCTGGGGGTTGTCCGTGCGCCCGGGCTCGACGACGACGGCGGTCCGGCCGTCGGCGGTGACGTCGCGGCTGACGGCGCAGACGTGGCCGCCGAGTTGGAGGGTCCATGCCTTGGCGTCCCAGTCGGGGTCGGGCTCGATCTTGTAGCCCTCGATGCGGTCGGCGAGGGTCCGCGCGACGATCGTGTCCGTGGCCCAGGTGGCGGGCGCGAACCGCTGCTGCTTCCCGGTGAGGCCGCCTTCGTTGTGCTGGACGACGACCTGGCCCTCCGGTGAGACGGGGGCCTTCTCCACGGTCTCGCGTATGGCGTCCGGGGCCTGCCGGACCGCCTTGGCGTCAGTCCGCCCCTTCGTCCGGTCGGCCGAGTGGTACCAGAACAGACCCGCGCCGAGGCACACGACGGCGGCCACCACCGCGGCGACCGCGCCGAGTACGCGTCTGCGGGGTCTGTTCCGCGGCTGGTCGGCCGTCGGCGCGGACTGGGTGTACATGGACGGGGGTGGGCCGAAGCTCACGCTGCTGAATCCTTTTCTTCGCCGCCGCTGACAGGGGCCGGGAGGCCGACGAGGCCGGCCCGGGTCACTTGCTGGTCATCGCGCGGGCCGTCGCGTACACGTCGAACACGGCGAGCGCAAGGGGCACCAGCGTCAGGAGCACGAAGCCTTCGATGATCTCCAGGAAGCGGCCCCAGAAGGGGCCGAGGCCCCGGCGCGGGACGACGAGGCCCAGGGCTGCCACGAGGGCCGCCCCGGCCGCGATGGCCGCGGCGAGCCAGGTCGCACGGATGTCGAGGCCGGAGCGGTCTCCGGTGAGTGCCTCGCGCAGCACGGAGTGCGGCGGGTTGAGTGCCAGGCCCAGACCGAGCAGGACGAGTGAGCCGAGTCCGGCCGCCAGGAGCGGGGCGACCTGGCCGGTGTAGCGGAAGAGCTGGGCGCGCATGAGCAGCGCCACGGCCGTTGCGCAGGCGAGCAGTTGGGCCCAGACGTCGTCGGAGAATCCGAGCACCGCGCAGGAGGCGAGCGCGGTGAGCGCACAGCCGCCGACGAGACCGACCAGGATCTCGTGGCCACGGCGGGCCTGGGCCTCGATCCGCCTCATGTCTACCGGTTCCTGCACGGCCGTCTCCGTGCCGTAGACGCTGCTCTGCGCGGAGTTCGGCGGGTCGAAGCCGATGGGCAGCCGGGCGAAGCGCATGGACAGTCCCGGCAGGAAGGCCAGGCCGGCCACCGCGACCGGCGCGCACAGGGCGGCGATCTCCTTCGGCGTCCAGTGCACGAGGATCGCCGTGAAGACGGTGATCAGGCCGAGCGCGGACGCGACGACGAACGCGACGAACGGGGCGTCCCCGCCCGGTGTGCACAGCGTCAGGATGACCGAGGCGAGCAGGACCGCTGCGCAGGCGAGCAGGAACTGCAGTTTGCCGATGCCCTGGCCGTGGGCGAGGGAGAGGAGTCCCGATCCGGCCACGCCGACGTTGGGCAGAGCGCCGAGACCCAGGGCTGTCGCCGAGCCCCGGTCGTCGTAGACCCGGCCCCGTACGGCGGCGAAGACCACGAGGAGCACCCCGGCGACGCCCGCGAGTATCCCGGGCAGGCTGTGCATGTCGTGCCGGGGATCGGCGTTCCAGGCGACGAAGGCGAGCAGGGTTGACAGGACGCCCGCGCCCGCGAGTCCCGCGGCGCGTGTGAGGTCGCCGCTCCACAGGGTGCGGTGCCGGGTCACCGCCGAGGCGACCGCCTCGGAGACGTCGTCGAAGACGGCGGGCGGCAACGACTCGGAGAAGGGGCGCAGCGTGAGCAGTTCACCGTCGAGAATCCGTTGTGCGGCAAAGGAGCGTGCGCTGTCGAGAACGGTGCCGTCCCGGCGTACGAGGTGGTAGCCGACCGGCGCGCCCTCGGCGGGGCGCTGCCGGGAGAGCCGGAGGATCTCCGGGTAGATGTCGGCGACCGGGATGTCGTCGGGCAGCGCCACGTCGATCCGGCTGTCGGGCGCGACGATCGTGACCCGGCAGAAACCGAGCCCCGACCCCGCCCCCGAGCCGGGCACCGCTGTGCCCGTGGCTGTCGTGCTCACCTTGTGCTCCCCCTCAGTGATGGTTCTGCGCCCGTGATGTGAGAATCCTGCGTCCGTCCCCGGCCGGGACCGCCGGAGGGTGACGCGAAGGGCGCCACCGGGCTCCGCCAGGGCCGGCGTGCGGTGACGCCTCGCACGGAATACCCCGGTTCGCGGGGTGTGTTCGCGTGTGCTCGAGCGAACACCCGGCACCCTACCGCGCACCGGTCACTCGTGGAGTCAGTAGGATCACGCGGCGGCCTGCGTCCGTCCATCAACGGGGGGCGGACCTCATTCTTGGGGCCCGGCAAAGGAATTGGGGAGCAGTGAGTCACATCGTCGTGAAGCGCCCGCCTCGGGCGCTGCCGTCCGAAGTGCCCACAGAAGAGGTCGTTCTCCAGCCTCCCCCGGAATTGCCCCGGGGGCCGCAGGAGAGCGTCCTCATGCAGTTGCTGCCGACGCTCGGCATGGGCGGCTCGGTGGTCTTCTTCTTCACGAACGGACAGCCGTTCATGAAGATCATGGGCATGGTGATGATCGCCTCCACGGTCGCCATGTCCATCGCAATGGTGGTCCGCTTCCGGCGTGGTTCCCAGGGTCAACTCGCCGACGTGCGGCGCGACTACATGCGGTATTTGTCACAGACCCGGCGCGCGGCGGTGGACACCGCGAAGACACAGCGCGACGCGCAGTACTACCTGCACCCCTCACCGGAACAGTTGTGGGCGCTGGTCGCCGAGGGCAGCCGGGTGTGGGAACGCAGGCCGGGCGACGAGGACTTCGCCCAGGTGCGCATCGGCCTGGGGGCCCAGGAGCTGGCCACGCCGCTCGTCGCCCCCGAGACCGGCCCGGCCGGCCGGCTGGAACCGCTCACGGCGGGTGCCGTGCAGCGTTTCCTCGACGTCCACGGCGCCCTGAACGACCTGCCGATGGCCGTGTCGCTGCGCGCCTTCTACCACGTCACGGTCAGCGGTGACGCCGAATCCGTGCGCGCCTGTGTCCGTGCCCTGACCGGCTCGCTGGCCGCGCTGCACTCTCCGGAGGATCTGGTCCTCGCGGTGGCGGCCGGACCCGACACGCTCCCGCAGTGGGAGTGGGCCAAGTGGCTGCCGCACGCTCAGGCGGCCGGTGCCGTGGACGGCGCGGGCGTCCGCCGCCTGATCGGCCCTGACGCCCGCGATCTGGAGACCCTGCTGGCCGCTCGCCTCTCCGGCCGCCCGCGATTCCACCCGGGTGCCGCGCCCCTCCTGGACGAGCCCCACATCGTCGTCGTCCTCGACGGTGTCTCCCTGCCGCCGGACTCCGTGCTGGCCAACCTCGAAGGGCTGCAGGGCGTCACCGTCATCGAGGTGGTGCCCGGTGAACCCACCGCCGCACGCGGCGACCTCGCGGTCGTCGTACGGCCCACCGCCCTGCGTCTGGAGTCGGCGGGCGGCGAGGTCTACGAGGGCACGCCGGACGCCCTGTCCTACGAGTCCGCCGAGGCCCTCGCCCGGCAGCTGGCCCCGCTGCGCCTCGCCTCCGGCGGTGACGACGACGAACCCCTGCTCGCCAACCTGGAGTTCACCGACCTGCTGAACCTCGGGGACGCGGCGTCCGTCGACCCCCAGCGCACCTGGCGGCCGCGTGGACTGGCCGAGCGGTTGCGGGTGCCGATCGGTGTCGGCGTGGACGGCCGTCCCGTGATGCTGGACCTCAAGGAGGCCGCGCAGGAGGGCATGGGCCCCCACGGCCTGTGCGTGGGGGCCACCGGCTCCGGCAAGTCGGAACTGCTGCGCACGCTCGTGCTCGGGCTCGCGGTGACCCATTCCTCCGAGACGCTGAACTTCGTCCTCGCCGACTTCAAGGGCGGTGCGACGTTCGCCGGCATGGCGCAGATGCCGCACGTGGCGGCGGTCATCACCAACCTGGCCGACGACCTCACCCTGGTCGACCGCATGGGCGACTCGATCCGCGGCGAGCTGAACCGCCGCCAGGAGATGCTGCGCGACGCGGGCAACTACGCCAACATCCATGACTACGAGAAGGCCCGCGCGGCCGGCGCCCCGCTCCAGCCGATCCCGTCCCTCGTCCTGGTCATCGACGAGTTCAGCGAGCTGCTGACCGCGAAGCCGGACTTCATCGAGATGTTCGTGCAGATCGGCCGTATCGGCCGTTCGCTGGGCGTGCACCTGCTGCTGGCCTCGCAGCGTCTGGAGGAGGGCCGCCTGCGTGGCCTGGAGACGTACCTGTCCTACCGGATCGGCCTGCGCACCTTCTCCGCGGCCGAGTCCCGTGCGGCACTCGGCGTCCCCGACGCCTATGAACTCCCCAACGTCCCGGGCTCCGGCTTCCTGAAGTTCGGCACCGACGAGATGGTGCGCTTCAAGGCGGCGTACGTCTCCGGCGTGTACCGCTCCGGGAACAGGCAGGCCGCCTCGGACGGGGGGTCGCTGCCCGTCGACCGGCGCCCGGTGCTGTTCACGGCCGCGGAGGTGCCCGTGCAGTACGCGCCGGTGCCGCAGCAGCGTACGGAGTCGACGTCACAGGTCGACGACGCCCTCGCGGACACGGTGCTCGACGTGATCGTGCGCCGGCTGGAGGCGCAGGGGCCCGCGGCGCACCGGGTGTGGCTGCCGCCGCTGGACAGCCCTCCTTCGCTGGACGGGCTGCTGCCCAAGCTCACGGCCGTGCCGGAACGGGGACTCACGCAGCCGGGCTACGAGGGCGCAGGACGCCTCGTCATCCCTGCGGGCCTGGTCGACAAGCCGTACGAACAGCGCCGTGAGCCCCTGTGGCTCGACTTCTCCGGGGCCGCGGGCCACCTGCAGATCCTCGGCGGCCCGCAGTCCGGCAAGTCCACCCTGCTGAGGTCGCTGATCTGCTCCTTCGCGCTGACACACACGCCGTACGAGGTGCAGTTCTACGGCCTGGACTTCGGTGGCGGCTCCATGGTGTCGGTGAGCGGCCTGCCGCACGTCGGCGGTGTCGCCTCCCGGCTGGACCCGGAGCGGGTACGGCGTACGGTGTCGGAGGTGTACGGCGTACTGCGGCGCCGGGAGGAGTACTTCCGGTCGTCGGGCATCGCCTCGATCGCGGACTTCCGCGCCCGGCGGGCACGCGGCGACATCTCGGTCACCGACCAGCCGTGGGGCGACGTGTTCCTGGTGATCGACGGCTGGGGCAACTTCCGTTCGGACTACGAGAGCCTGGAACCGGCCATCCTCGAGATCGCGTCACGCGGCCTCGGCTACGGCATCCATCTGATCCTCACGGCATCACGTTCGATGGAGGTCCGGGCAAACCTCAAGGACCACGTGATGAACCGCCTCGAACTGCGGCTCGGCGACACCATGGACTCCGAGATCGACCGCAAGGTGGCGGCGAACGTTCCGGCAGGAGTGCCGGGGCGCGGTGTGTCGCCGCAGAAGCTGCACTTCATGGCGGCGGTGCCGAGAATAGACGGCCTGACGTCCGACACGGACCTCGCCGACGCGACGGCGGCCCTGGCGGCCGAGGTCTCCCGGCACTGGCAGGCGCCCGGGGCACCGCAGGTGCGGCTCCTCCCCCGGGAGTTCCCCGCGGAGCAGCTGCCTCCGGGCGACCGCCTCCCTCAGCACGGCATCGCCTTCGCCCTCGACGAGGACAACCTCGAACCCGTCTTCGTCGACTTCGAACAGGACCCCTTCTTCCTGGTCTTCGGCGAGAGCGAGTCGGGCAAGTCGAACCTGCTGCGGCTGCTCATCGCACAGCTGACGCAGCGCTATTCGGGCGACGAGGCGAAGTTCTTCGTGGTCGACAACCGGCGCTCCCTGCTGGACGTCACCCCTGCCTCGCACCTGGCCGAGTACATCCCCATGTCCAACGCCATGGACCACCACATGGTGGCGCTCGCCGACCTGATGAAGCGGCGCACGCCCACCGCCGACGTCACGGCCCAGCAGCTGCGGGAGCGGAGCTGGTGGCGCGGTCCGACGGTGTACGTGGTCGTGGATGACTACGACCTGGTGTCGACATCCAGCGGCAACCCGTTGGGCGGTCTCGCCGAGCTCCTGCCGTTCGCCCGTGATGTCGGCGTGCGGTTCATCATCGCGCGGTCGACGGCCGGGGCGGGGCGGGCCTCTTTCGAGCCGTTCATGCAGCGGATGACGGAGCTGGGCGCGCAAGGCGTGGTGCTGGCCGGCGACCCCGGCGAAGGAGACCTGCTCGGCGGCGTGCGGCCGCGGCCGATGCCGGCGGGGCGGGGCGTCTTCGTCTCGCGCAGGCGGGGCAAGATGCTGGTGCAGACGGGGTTGGTCAGCGGCGATTACTGAGTGAGGTGCAGGCGCTCAGCGGCCGCAGCGGCTGACGGGGCGGGAGCCGGACGCGTGTGTCCGGCTCCCGCCCCTGCCGCATCGCCGCTGCCCCGTGGAACGGGGCAGCGGCAAAGGCCGGCGCCTCAGGGCCGGCCACCACGGGTGGCTGCCACTCGCCGCGGGGGGCTGCCACTCGCCGCGGGGGGTTGCCGACCAGGGCGACGTCCCGTACCTCGTCGAGGACATGTACCTCACGCTCGGCAGGGACGAAGCGCATGCGGGTCTTCGTGGTCCGCTCCACCTCATTGGCGGGCGGCACCCTTGGTACGAGGTTCGATGTCCTTCTCGATCGCCCGGGCGCGGCCCGATTCTGGGCCGGAGAGGACACGAGATCCTTCTGGCCGCCGCCCCACCCCGAAAGTCCCGCGGACCCTGCCTGGTCGGCCGCGAACTGGTTCAGCTGCTCAGCTGCATACCGGCCGGGTGTGCAGCCCCGCTGCCGACCCCCTGTGCCCTCGATCCGCGTGCGTCGCCAACGTGCAAAACGGGGGTGGGCACCTCCCGCGCGTGCCCACCCCCGCTTTTCCTACTGCGCGTACCTCACTCGAAGTAGCTGGCGCCCTTGAGGTCGCCACCGCGGTAGTCACCGCCGGCGGCGTGCACGCGGTGCGTGATGGAGAGCAGCGCCTGGTGGATACCGGTGGCGTGCTCGTCCCACTTCCTCGACTTGCGCTGGAAGGCGTCGTACGCCTCACCGCTCCAGCCTTCGGCCACGTCGAGAACGCCCTTCTTCAGAGCGGTGAGGTCCTCCTCGAGCTGCTTGGCCACGTTGCCGAGCTCAGTTGCGAGCGCGTCCAGGGCGCCGTACTTGACGGACAGGTCCTGGTAGTGCGGAGTGCCGGTCATGTCTTCCTCTTCCCTTCAGGCCCGTCAGTACAGGTTCAGCGCCGAGGTGCCCGCGCCGGCGTCCACTTCGATCTTCGAGATGGTCGAGTGGAGTTCGTCCTCGAGCTTGGTCTTGTCGCTCTTGTTGAGGCGGACGCCCTCGAGGAAGTCCTCGAGCATGCGCCCGATGGCAGCCATGTGCTGGTTGATCTCGTGCTGCTTCCCCTTGAACGCGTTGGCACCGTGGCCCGTCCAGTTGGCCTCGATCATGTCGATCGTGCCCTGGAGCCTGCCGAGCTGCTTCTTGACGGACTCGTACCGGTCGATGACGTTCGTCTGGAGCTTTTGTGCGTGATCGTCTTGAAACTTGCGGCCATCAGCCATTTCGGCACTCCCCTTCATGAGAGCTGTACTTCGTCTTGACTGGGCGTCACCGGGTGGTGGCGCCCTTCCTGTGAGCCGTCAGGCACGTCGTCGTGACCGGATGACGGCGAAGGCTGCGCAGCCGATCACCACGAGCGCGGCGACCGCACCGACGGCCACCCAGGGCAGGGCACCGCCGGACGACTTCGAGGTTTCTCCGGTCGCCGAAGTCTGGCCGCCCGAGGAGGACTTGGCGGGCGGTGAGGAGGTGGAGGGCGAAGCCCCGTTGTTGCCGGCCGAGTTCTCCTTGGCGAGCGGATCGACGTTCGCAGGGCCTGGGTTGTAGTTCGGGTTCTCCAGCACCATGCGGGGGCGGATCAGGCCGTAGCCGAGGTAGTTGCTGGGTGTGTCCTTGGGCCAGTCGCGGCCGGCGGTGTCGATGAGCGAGCGGAGCACCTGGTCGGCGGTCCAGTTGGGGTGGGCGGACCAGATCAGGGCGGCGGAGGCGGAGGCTACGGCGGTGGCCATGCTGGTTCCGTTCCCGTGGACGCAGTAAGAACGGAAGGTCGCGTCACACCATGCGGGCACGTCGACTCCGGGAGCGGCGAGATCGACGTAGCGCCCGTGGGTCGAGAACTTACCGACCGTACCGGTCTTGTCGGAGGCGGAGACGCCGACGACATAGGGATACGAGGCCGGGTATCCGGCGTTGTTCTTCGTTTTGGCGTCGTTCCCTTCCGCGGCGAACATCAACTTGCCCTTGGAAGCGGCATACTTGATCGCCGCCTCTTCGTCGTCGTAGCTGATGTCGCTCCCGAAGGACATGTTGATGATCTTCGCGTCACTGTCGGCGATGGCCTTGATCACCGCTCCCACGCGAGGAGCCTTGTTCTCCTCGGACAGCGAGAGCCCGCGAAGGGCGGCACGATAGGGCACGACTTTGGCGCCTGGGGCCAGGCCTTTCAACCCTCCGCCAGCACCCGTACCAGCGATGATTTCGGCCATCGTCGTGCCGTGGCCATCGAAGTCCTTCGTTGCCCCGTACGCGACGGATTTCGGTACTTCGTCGGCCAGCACCTGCCCTCTGAGGGATGGGGTCGACGGATTGACGCCCGTGTCGACGACGGCGACCTTGACCCCCTTGCCGGTGCTCACCTTCCACATCTCGTCGGCCTTCATCGCCGACAGGTACCACTGCTGCGGCTGGACGTCGGCGGCTGCCGCAGCGGGGGCCAGGCCCACCGGCAGAGCCATCAGTGCGCCGAGTGCTGCGCATACGGCGGTCACTCGTCTCGTGCTCGCGGACAACATGCCTCTCGTACGTCCTCGCTTCATCTGTCTTTACTCGGTCTCCGGCGACTGCTGCCGACGCGACGGCTTCCTGTCGCCGTCCCGTGCGGAACCTCGCTTGGCCGCGGAGGCGCGGTTCGGAACGTTCTCGCCGGGGGCGCGAACGCCATTCCTGGCCGCCGATGCCTTGCCGTCGGACGTCCCGACCACACTGCCAGGGGGCGAGACAGGCCTACGCGACGCCTGTCCGTCGCCGCTTTCCTGCTCCGGCATCCTGAACACCCCACGCTGCCCAGGCCGCTCATTGACACGAGGCTTCCGGGAAGCAGTCTCGCCACCGACGACCGTGCCACGCGGCACCTTGGAGCCGTTCACGGTCTGCGCAGGTGGCGTGGTCGGCCTCCCGCCGACGACACCGCTGGTGCGCGCTGCTCCGGTCGGACCCGTACCGCCCATGCGCTCGGCGGGCACGCCGATGCTCCTCGGCGTACCACCGACGACACTACGGCCGACCGGGCCCTTGCCTACAGGCGTCCTGCTCACGGGCGCCTCGCCCAAGGGCGTCCTGCCGACCGGTGACACAGGCCCACGCGCTCCCGCCTGGCCCGCGGGCTCTTCCAGGGGGCCGATGCGGCCGCGTCCTGTTCCACCACCGACTCGGGATGAACCACCGGCAGGAGAGGCCATACGCGGCGACGCCACGACCGGGCCTCGGGACCCGCCCATTCCGCCGCGGCCCATAGGCAAGCCCACAGTCGGGGGCATGGGAACGGTGGGGACGGGAGGAACCGGTCCGCCTCCGCTGGGTGCAGGTGCAGTCGGCGGTGTGACAGGGGTCGTCGACCTCGTAGTATCCGGCGGCAGCGTGTTCACGCTGTCGATGTCCGTACCCACGGGCTGAGACGGACCGGTGTGCCGATCCGGAACCGCGACGACGTCGTGCAGTTTCTTCCCGGAGTCGGGAGTCTCTGCCGTGCCAGGCCCGGCCGGTGCGGAGAACGAGTGATGGCTCGTCGTTCCGACAACGCCAGCGGCTCCATGAGCGTGTGAGACAGGCACCTGGCCTCCGCCGTCCCGCTGCCCGCCGGCCGCCTGCGGCACACCCATCTCCGGCATCTTGCCGAACGTAGGCACCGACCCCGACTTCAACGACTCCCCGGTCACCGTGTAGTACGACGCCAACCGGTTCATCTGGTTGATCGCCTCTTGGCGGTGCTTCTCGACCGTGAGGGCCGCCTGGTACTCCTTGTTGCCGTCGACCTGGGTAACCAGCGGGAAGTCGTGGACGCTCTTGGGCATGAGCCGGGTGTCGCGGGGCGGCATGGACTTGCGTACGGAGGCGAGTCCGGTGCTGGCCGCGGTGATGTGCGAGCCCACGTTCTCCACGTGGTCCGCGAAGGTGTAAACGCTGGCGACAAAGCCGGAGGCCCACGTGTGGAACGCGGTGGCCGCCTCGCCGTGCCAGTCGATCCGGCCTATGTGTGCGCTCAGTTCGTCGGCGGCGGCGTTGATCGCGTCGCGGGCGTCCCAGAGGGCCTTGCCCGCGTCCTCCAGATGCTCTGGTTTCGCGAGGTCCACCATGTCCTTCATTTCGTTCAGCTGGTGCTTCTCGAAATTGGTACGCCCGTGGTGGGGGACGCATTGTGCGTCCACGTCGTGGATCTCCGCCTGGGCCAGCTCGCGTTCCAGTTGGTAGCGGTCCGGCTGGTTGTGGTTGTCGCCCATCAGTACCCCGCCTTGGACTGGTGCTGGTCGGTGCGCTTCTGCTGGGTGCCCGCCTGCGTCTTGGCGTCCTGCTCGTCGATCTGCTCGTTGACCTGGGTCCGGATCTCGTGGAAGCGGCGCCGGAGATCGTCCTCCAGCTTGTCGTAGCCGATGTCCGCGCCGTGCACGGCGATCTGCATGGCCTCGATCTGCAGCTTCAGCGTCTGGGAGAGTGACGTGATCTGCTCGTGGACGGTCTGGTAATGGCTGTGGAGATCAGTGGCCTCGGCGAACTGGCCCGTGCCGCAGAACGAGGTAAGGGAGAGCGTGTGCATCCCCACCTTCTTCGGATCACCCGGCGAACGCTCGAACGTGTCGAGCAGGGCATCCACCCGCGACTTGAAGGTCTGCAGGGCCTCCAGACCGCGCCTCAGATCGCTTCCGCCCCCGTCAGGCAGCACGTTGCGCCTCCCCCATTCCTGTCCCCTGCCCGAGGCAAGCGCACGCCTCGAGCATTCGTTTTCGCAATGCAGTCACTCTAGTCAACGGATCTGACACCCCCAACTGACTTGTGTGACAACTCTGCTACTGCCAAGCGGTCTTCACGCATCTTTCACGGCTGCGACCTCGCCCGGTCCGCTGGTCCCCGCCTTCCTGCGCGCGTCGCGGATCGCCACCGCCGCCCCGCCGAGGGCGGCCACCAGTACGGCCGCGCCCACGGAGACATACGTCGCCAGACGGGCGTTGCGTTCGTCCGCCGTTTCACCGAGTTCCAGTCGGGCCGGGGTCGGAGCCTCGGCCCGGCTGAGGCCCTCGAGCGGCTCGGGCCGCTCGATGGGACGGTCGTCCTCCGTCAGGGCGCGGACGGGGTCGACGACACCCCAGCCGACCAGGCGGTCGTGGCCGGCGACGGAGCGTTCTGCCGTCTGTTCGATCTGGGCCACGATCTCGCGGGGTGTCCAGTCGGGGTGCTTGGCCTTGATGAGGGCGGCCACGCCGGCCACGTACGGCGCGGAGAAGCTCGTGCCGTTGTCGGAACAGTGGCCGCCCTTGGGGACCGTCGAGATCATGTCGACGCCGGGGGCGGCAACGCCCACGAAGTCGCCGGACTGGGAGAAGGGCGCGCGCTCGTTGTTGCGGTCCGACGCGGCGACCGCCAGGACGCCGGGGTAGGAAGCGGGGTAGGTGGGCTTGACGTTGCCGTCGAGGCCGTCGTTGCCTGCCGAGGCGACCACGACGATCTTGTGGTTCAGGGCCTCGTTGATCGCGTTGTGCAGGTCGTCGCCCGGTGCCACGGCGTTCGTGGTGTCCTGGGAGATGTTGATGACCTGTGCCTTGACCTGGATCGCGTGCTGGATCGCCTGGGCGAGGGACTTGGACGTGCC
The DNA here is from genome assembly GCF_020819595.1 of Streptomyces barringtoniae. Lineage (GTDB taxonomy): Bacteria > Actinomycetota > Actinomycetes > Streptomycetales > Streptomycetaceae > Streptomyces > Streptomyces barringtoniae. Next base: position 185,466 of record NZ_JAJHNP010000015.1, on the reverse strand, counting down.
GTGGCCCTCGGCGTCGTTCTGCTTGATCGGGACGATGGTGGCCTCGGGGGCGAGGCCGACGAAGCCGGTGCTCTTCATGGGCCGGGCGGCGATGATGCCGGCCACGCGCGTGCCGTGGCCCACCGTGTCGGTCGTGGGCTTGGACTTGGCGCCGTCGACCGGCTTGCCCTTGCTGTCCTTGGGGGGCAGGAGGTTCGTGCCCAGGGACCCGTCAACCGCCCGGCTGAGCTGCGGGTTGGCCGTGTCGACACCCGTGTCGATGACGGCCACCCTCACCCCCTTGCCCTTGGACTGGCTCCACAGTTCGTCGAGGTTGACGCGCTGAAGGGCCCAGGGTGTGCCGGGGTACTTCTTGTTCGGGAAGGTGCACTGGTCGCTGAAGGAGTCGGCAGCGGCAGGCGGCGCGAGTGCGACGGTGGCGGTGCACAGCGCGGCGGCCGCGGTCGCCGCGGTACGGAGCAGACGCGAGGACGACGGAGCGTACGACACCAGGCCCTCCTACGAACCCTGCGGCTGGCTCGCCGCCGTGGTCGACAGACGCGGTCCCGTCGGCAGGAACAGGGACCAGGCCGCCGGTACGGGAGCGGGGTCCACATCGGAGTATCCGAGGCGGATCTGGGCGAGTTGGGCCTCCTGCCGCAGTTCCTTGCGCTGCTTCGCCGTCATGCCGAACTCGGTGCCGTCCGTGTCGCTGTCGGCGTTGGACTGCATCGCGTAGCGCAGGCCGGTGTCGGTGACGAGGAACAGCCCGCCGACCTTGGTGTTCGTGCCCTGGTACTGGCGGTAGAGCTGGCCCGAGCCGGGGGTCACGTACGCACTCGACGACCCGGTGGGGAGCGCGGCCGGGAAGTCCGTGCCCGCCCAGGTGCTCAGGGTGGTCCGCGTACCGTCGTCCTTGTCGACGTCGCGCAGGACGTTGCAGATGGTGTTGCGGCTGCCACCTGACAGGCCCGGGTCGTTGACGACCTCGGGGGTGAGGCTCGGCCACTTGTGGTCGGCCGCGAAGGCGGTCGCGTCGGGCTCGAACGCACCCGCGCTGACGTCGAGGGCCTTTCCGGCCTGGCCGAGACGGACCAGTTCCTTGCTGTTGAGGAGCAGCTTCGCGGTGAAGTCCGAGACGGGCAGGACCTTTCCCTGCTCGACGACGTAGTACTGCTCGTGGTCGCCGTTGGGAGCCCGGAGAACCATGCCGACCCGGTTCGCCTTGTCCGGCAGGCCGCCCTGGACACCGGCGGGCGCGCTCACGTTTCCCTCGACCTTCGGGAACTCGACCGGATCACCGGTGTGAAGGGTTGCGAGCCATTCCCGCGACACCCGCTCGGGCTGCCGGCCCGCGCCCACCAGGGTACGCAGCAGCAACTCGTCGTTCTTGTCGACCTCGTACGCGGTGCCTTGGGCGTCCACGATGTAGCGCTTCCCGTTCGGGTCGGCCACGTACAGGAGCTCGCCGCCGCTGAGCTTCTCGTGGCTCCCTTCGGTCTTGCTCATGTCCCGGGCGGCGAGGACGAACGCCGCCTTCTGGATGGCCGTGCCGCCCGCGCTCGGGCGCTCGCAGACGGCCCAGCGCTTCTTGGCACCCGCCCCCTCGCTGGAGGGCAGGCGGTCGGGGGCGTACGGGATGCCGATGGTGACGCCGTGCGGGATCTTGCCGTTGTCCAGGATCGACTCGTCGACGGTGACCACTTCGCCCTTGCCGTCGGCAAGGAGGAGTTTCGCCGACGCCATGTTGAGCACCGGGTGCAGCTCGGTCTTGCCGTTCGTGGTGAGGACGACGTACCGCGTGGTGGACTTGCTGGCGATGATCACCTTTTCGCCGGGAGTGTCCCAGCCCTGTGGTGCGGTCGGCCGGAACATGCCCCAGGCGCCGAACGCGGCCATGACGACCACTCCGACGATGGTGCTGGGCACGATCGCCCGCAAGGGCTTGGGAGCTCCCTCCTCCGAGCCGTCCGAGGAAGGCTGGACGAACGCCGCGAGCATGCGCTGCTTCGCAAAGGTGTAGGCGTTGAGTTGATCCCGCCGAGATGCCATCTGCCCTGTTTCTCCCCGTGTGCCGCCCGGATGACGGCCGGAGACCACTGTCTCCGTTCCTCCGTTGTCGGACCGACCCCCTACTATGCCTGGTATCTGATCGGCTCCGTGGAGCGGGTAGGGTACCCGGGCTCTCAAAGGCCGTACTCGGGGGCGGAATTCCAACGAACTGTGAGGAAAACGGGGGGATGAATTGAGGGCTTCGGGGACGCGGTCCCGTACTCGCCGACAGGAGCGGACACCCGGCCCTGCGGCGGCCGGTCCGGAACCGGCGGGGCAGCTGCCGAGGCCGCGCCGGGAAGGGCAGGTCCCGGACGCGGCGCGTTCGGCTGTCCGTCCGATGCAGTCCGGTTCATTCCGCCTGCAACGGCTTGTACTGCCGGAACTCGCTGTGGCGGCGGTCGTCGTCGGCTGGGTCATCGGCCCCATGGCCCTGGTGCCCGCCGCGGTCGTCGCGCTGTTGCTGATCGTGCTGGCGTTCGCTCGGCGCCGGGGGCGGTCGTTGCCCGAATGGCTCGCCACCGCACGGGCACTGAAGGCGCGCCAGCGGCGGGCCGCGAGTACGTCGATACCGCCGGGCACCGAACCGGCGCTGGTGCCCGCACTCGAGTGCGAGCCCGCCCTGCGCACGTACTCCCACGGCCCGCGTGACCGGCGCCCGGTCGGCATCGTCGGGGACGGCACCTTCGTCACGGCCGTGCTCCAGGTCGAGGCCGACGCGACCGCGCTGCGGGCCGAGCGGAGTCGGCAGCCGCTGCCGGTCGCCCTGGTGCGCGACGCGCTGGAAGTGGACGACATCCGGCTGGAGTCGGCCCAGATAGTGCTGCACACCCAGCCGGCCCCCGCGCTGCACCTGCCCCAGCAGTCCGTCGCCGTGTCCAACTACCTTCCGCTGCAGGAACAGACGGGCGCCCCGGCGGTGCGCATCACCTGGATCGCGCTGAAGCTCGACCCCGAGGCGTGCGCGGAGGCCGTGGCAGCGCGCGGGGGCGGCCTGCTCGGGGCGCAGAAATGTGTCGTACGGGCGGCGGACCACCTCGCGAGCCGGCTGACGGGCGCCGGGTTCCGGGCGCGCGTGCTCGACGAGGAGGAGCTGGTCGCCGCGCTCGCCACCTCGGCCTGCGCCAACCCGCTGGTCACCGCCGAGGCGGGGCGCAGCGAGACCCGGGAGCGGCGCACGGAGGAGTCCGGGCGCAGCTGGCGCTGCGACAACCGGCGGCACACGACGTACTGGGTCAGGCGCTGGCCCCAACTGGGCGGCGGCCGGGGTGAGTCGCTGCCGCACTTCGTCGCCCGGGTCACGGCGATACCGGCCCTCGCGACCACGTTCAGCCTCACTCTTACGCACGGCGAGCGACAGGAAGTGGCCCTGTCCGCGCATCTGCGGGTAACCGGGCGCAGCGACGACGAACTCGTGGCGGCGCGACGCGCGCTGGAGGGCGCCGCCCGGCAGGCAGGGGCCGGTCTGGCCCGCCTCGACCGGGAACAGCTGCCCGGCATGCTCGCCACACTGCCTCTCGGAGGTGCGCGGTGACGACGATTCCGACGATGTCCTCGATGCCGGGCGCGGACGCACCGGCGGCGTCCGGTCCGCGCCGGGCGGGCGAGCTGCTGCGGCACGGACTGGGCCTGATCGGGCCCCGGCACGGGCGGCACGGACTGCCCGCACAGCAACTGGACGCGCTCGCCCTGCCCATCGGGGACGACGGCGTGGTGGCCGGCGTCGACGCCGAGGGCCAGCCGGCCGTGCTGGGCATCAACCGGCCGACTCCGTACGACGTCGTGCTGATCGGTGGCCTGTGGACCGCGCAGGTACTGGCGCTGCGCTCGGCGGCCACCGGCGCCCGGGTCGCGGTGGAGACCGGCCGGCCGCAAGCCTGGATGCAGATGGTGCACGCGATGGGCGGCGGGCAGAACGGACTGTCCGTGTTCGACGTCGGCCGGGTGCCGCCACAGGGCGCCTCCGCCGGTACGCCGGTGCTGGTGGTGCGGGACTGCGGTATGCGGCCGCCCCGCGGGCGCGTCGTGTCCGGGCCCTGGCAATCGGTGGTGACCCTGCTGCCGTATCTCAGCCCCGTCGCACCGCGGCTGCTGCGCCAGGCGCGGCTCGCCGGCATCCAGCGGGTCTCGCCGGACGAGGCCGCCGAACTCGGACGCACCATGGGGCTGACGCGTACCGAGGTGGAGACGCTGCCGACGCTGCCCGACGGCGTCACCCTGTGGTGCACGGATCGTGACCGGCAGTACGTGATGACCCAACCCACTGACGCCGAGATCGGATTGTTGGGCACACCTCGCCGAATGGACTGAACTGCCCTTCCTGTCTGTTTTGTTCGCGGTGGCCGCGTCCCCTGTGCGTCCGTTGTCCACCGATTCCTCCCCAATCCATCCGGCAAGCACCGTGGTAGACGGGGCCGTTCGGGGTGCGCGGGGACCCGGTGGATGTGTGCTCGGAGGCGGGCGGGCCTGCCGGGGGACGCCTCGTGGTGATTAGGCTGGGAGCGGGCGCGATGGCACGACCCGTGACCGGGCGATCGGTGTCCCAGGGGAGGACGGTCGGCTCGGACTGCCCCGAATGACCACGGACGACTCGGAACGACACGACATGGTCGCCCCGGCACGGCATGAGGGTGTTCGACCACACCAGGAGGAACTGTGAACAGCGATCGGGACGGGATCCGCGGGGGCTGGGACACACCCGACGACGACCAGACCGACGCGGAGTCCGCCATCGAGATGACGGGCGAGTTCACCATCGACTACGCGCCGCCCGCCTGGTACACGCAGAACGCGCAGAACGCGCAGAGCTCGTCCGGTGCGCCTTCGTCGGCTCCGGCGCCCCCGCCACCCCCGCCGGTGCACGGCGCGCCCTACACCCCGCCTCCGCCCGCCCAGGGCGCCCCTTACGCCCCGCCTTCGCCGGACCAGGGCGCTCCGTACGCCCCGCCTTCGCCGGACCAGGGCGCTCCGTACGCCCCGCCTTCGCCGGACCAGGGAGCCCCCTACGCCGCGCCGATGCCGCCCGCGCCGCCCGCCGGGAACCCCGTCCCGATGCCGCAGTTGCCCGAGGGTTTCGAGGCGCAGCAGCCGCAGGCCGCCCAGCCGGCTCAGCAGCCACAGCCACCCGCCCCGGCGCCCGCGGTCGAGCCGGAGACGAGCAATGGGGACCTGGAGAGCGGGGCCACCATGCGGTTCTCCGCCGTGGCCCTGAAGCGCGAGATGGCGGAGATCGCCGAGCGCGCGGCCGCGGTGCGGGACGGCGCCGGTGAGGAGGGCTCCGCGGAGGGGACCGCTCCGGCGACGAGTTCCGCCGGTGGTGAGGGCGAGGCGTCGGCGTCGGAAGGCTCCGCCGAAGGCGCGGACGAGCGGTCGGTAGTGGCATCTGCGGACGCGGTCTCCGCGGAGGCCGATTCCGGTTCCGGTTCCGATTCCGGGCATGACGTCGGTTCCGGGGAGGGCTCGGCTGTTTCCGGGGCCGATGTGGATGAGGACGAAGGCGACGGTGACGGCAGGGCACGGGCCGAGGTCGAGGACGAGGACACGGCCGAGGGCGACGCCGGTGCCGAGGCAGAGGAGACGGACCGCGCCCCGGACGGGTCCGCCGACAACGCCGCCTCCGACGACGCCGAGGCCGGCCACGCCGAGTCCGACGGCGCTGTAACCCCGGATGCAGTCGCGCAGGATGCCGACGCCAGCGCCGCCGAGGCCGGTGTGCAGGACAGCGTGCCTCAGCCCGGCGCAGCGGCGGACGGCGCCCAGCCGGACGGCACCACGCAGACCGGCGCAGCCCAGGCCGCCGTACCGCCCGCTCCCCCGGTGCCCCAGGACGCCCAGCCCGGCTGGGCGCCTCCGCCCGCGCCGCAGAGCGGGGTGCCCCCGTTGCCGCCTTCCTACCAGCCCGCGGCGCCCGCTCCGGCGGCCCAGTGGCCCGCGCAGCAGCAGCCCGGCCCGATGCCCGCCCAGCCGCAGCCGTCGGCCGCGCAGGGCCCCGGTGGCGGACCCGGCCAGCAGCCGCCGTTCCAGCCGCAGGCCCCGCAGCCCGCGCCCGCCGCCTGGAACCAGGCGAGCCAGCCGAACCAGGCGAGCCAGCCGAACCAGCCTGGCGCACCCTTCGCACCGCAGCCCGGTCAGCCGGGTCAGCCGAACCCGGCGGGCCCCGACGCGTCCGGCGGTTACGGCTTCCCGCCGCAGCAGCCTCCCGCGCCCCAGCCCAACCCCAACAACCCCAACGCCGCCGGTGGTTACGGCTTCCCCCACCCCGGCACCCCCAACGCCCAGCCCCAGCCCCAGCCCCAGCCCCAGCCGGGCGGTTACGGCTTCCCGCCGCAGCCCCCCGCGCCCCAGCCGAACCCCAACAACCCCAGCGCTTCCGGTGGTTACGGCTTCCCGCAGCACCCGCAGCACCCGCAGGGGCCGGACGGCGCGCCGGCGGCCGAGGGCTGGCAGGCCCCGGCCCCGCAGGCGCCGCCGCAGGCCGCGCAGGCCCCGGCCCCGCAGGCGCCGCCGCAGGCCGCGCAGGCCCCGGTCGATCCGCGGTCCGGTGCCGCGTGGCCGCAGCCCGTCCGGCACGACCACCGGCAGCCGACCAACCCCGGTGCCGCGCCGCTCGGTTACACGGCCGCCGTGGAGCTGTCCTCGGACCGGCTGTTGAACAACAAGAAGCAGAAGGCGAAGAGCGGACGGCCCGCGGCCGCGGGCGGCCGGTTCAAGCTCGGGGGCAAGAAGGAGGAGGCCGAGCGGCAGCGCAAGCTGGAGTTGATCCGTACGCCGGTGCTCTCCTGCTACCGGATCGCGGTCATCAGCCTCAAGGGCGGCGTCGGCAAGACGACCACGACCACCGCGCTGGGCTCCACCCTCGCCACCGAGCGGCAGGACAAGATCCTCGCCATCGACGCGAACCCGGACGCCGGTACGCTCGGGCGGCGCGTGCGCCGGGAGACGGGTGCCACCATCCGTGACCTCGTGCAGGCGATCCCGCACCTGAACTCGTACATGGACATCCGGCGGTTCACCTCGCAGGCGCCCTCCGGTCTGGAGATCATCGCCAACGACGTGGACCCGGCGGTCTCGACCACGTTCAACGACGAGGACTACCGGCGCGCGATCGACGTCCTCGGCCGGCAGTACCCGGTCATCCTGACCGACTCGGGCACAGGTCTGCTGTACAGCGCCATGCGCGGGGTGCTCGACCTCGCCGACCAGCTGATCATCATCTCCACGCCGTCCGTGGACGGTGCGAGCAGCGCCAGTACGACGCTGGACTGGCTGTCCGCGCACGGGTACGCCGACCTGGTCTCCCGCTCGCTCACCGTGATCTCCGGTGTCCGTGAGACCGGCAAGATGATCAAGGTCGAGGACATCGTGGCGCACTTCGAGACGCGGACGCGCGCGGTCGTGGTCGTGCCCTTCGACGAGCATCTGGCCGCCGGTGCCGAGGTCGACCTCGACATGATGCGGCCCAGGACGCGCGAGGCGTACTTCAATCTCGCCGCACTGGTCGCCGAGGACTTCGTACGCCACCAGCAGGCGCACGGCCTGTGGACCAGCGACGGCAACCCGCCGCCGGTGGCCGCCCCACCGATGCCGGGCCAGCCCATGCCGGGCCAGCCCTACCCGCAGGCACCGGGTCAGGACCTGTACACCGGGCCTCCGCAGCCGTACCCGCCCCAGCAGGGCCAGCAGCCGTACCCGCAGGCACCGGGTCAGCAGCCCTACCCGCAAGCCGCACCGGGCCAGCAGCCGTACCCGCAGGCCGCACCGGCCCAGCAGCCGTACCCGCAGGCCGCACCGGCCCAGCAGCCCCACCCGCAGCCACCGGGCCAGCAGCCCTACCCGCCGCAGCAGCAGGGCCAGCCGTACGGCTACCCCCAGCCGCCGCAGGGGCAGCAGCAGCCGCAGCCCGGCTACCCGCAGCAGCAGCCTCCGCAGGCCCCGCCGCCGCAGCAACCGCAGCAGTAAGCGAAAGGGCGGCCGGTGCTCATCGCACCGGCCGCCCTTCGGGGTCGTAGAACCGCCGAAGGCCTACTCCTCCGCCGCCACGATCTCCCGGCACCGCTTCACATCCGCGGCGATCTGCTCCAGCAGGGCCTCCAGCGTGTCGAACTTGGCCTGGCCGCGCACGTAGGCGAGGAAGTCGACGGCGACGTGCAGGCCGTACAGGTCGAGGCCGACGCGGTCGATGGCGTACGCCTCCACCGTGCGCTCGGTGCCGTCGAACTGCGGGTTCGTGCCGACGGAGATCGCGGCCGGCATGGCCTCGCCCTCGACGTGCAGATAACCGGCGTACACGCCGTCGGCGGGGATGGCGGTGTGCGGGAGCGTCTCGACGTTGGCCGTCGGGAAGCCCATTTCACGGCCCCGCTGGGCGCCGCGGACGACCACGCCCTCGACACGGTGCGGGCGGCCCAGGATCTCGCGGGCGCCCTCCACGTCGCCCTCGGCGACCAGGCGGCGGGTCAGGGTCGAGGAGAACGGCAGGCCGCCGCCCGCCTCACCGGTGACGTACAGGTCGACGACCTCGACCTCGAAGTCGTAGGTCTTGCCCTGCTCGGCGAGGAAGTCCACGTTGCCGGCGGCCTTGTGGCCGAAGCGGAAGTTCGGGCCCTCCACGACCGCCTTCGCGTGCAGCTTGTCCACCAGGACCTTCACCACGAAGTCGGCGGGCGAGAGCTTCGAGAACTCGGTGGTGAAGGGGAGGATCAGGACCGCGTCCACGCCCAGGTCCGCCATCAGCTCGGCGCGGCGGTGGTGCGGGGCGAGCAGCGGCGGGTGGCTGCCCGGGCGGACGACCTCGCTGGGGTGCGGGTCGAAGGTGACCACGACGGCCGGAACGCCCAGCTGGCGGGCGCGGTCGACGGCGTGCTTGATGATCAGCTGGTGGCCGCGGTGGACGCCGTCGTAGGAACCGATGGTGACGACGCTGCGCCCCCAGTCCTGGGGGATGTCCTCCAAGCCACGCCAGCGCTGCACTGTGACCGCTCCTCGAACCCGTGTCCATATCGACGCCTAAGACTTGCGCAGATCTAAGGGTGCCATGCCGGGTGCCCCGGACCCGCATCGGTATCGGGGCTGTGACCGGGCGCACGTTCCGGGCCGGCTTCCCGGCCGTCCCTTTTCGCCTCCGCTCGGGCCCTACGTCCGTGCCGCTCACGCCGGTACGCGGACGCCGGCGAGGTTCTCCAGCATGCGGCGGGTGCTGGGACCCACGACGGCGGCCCATTCGTCCGGGGTGGCGGCCAGCCAGCCGGCCATGCGCGCGGCGAAGCCGGGCACGTGCCGGCCCAGGTCGACCAGGCCGCGGTCGAAGCGTGCGGCGCCCTCGGGAGTGCGGACGAGGAGCAGCCCGGTGCGGTGGACGAGCCCACGGATCTCCTCGTCGCGACGGTCGCGGTCGCCGTCGCCCTCGCCGCAGCCGTCGCTGTCGCTGTCGCCGTTGCCGTTGCCGGGTTCGGCCGCCGCGTGCAGGACGGCGTCCAGCACGGACGGTTCCTGTTCCCGCGCGAGCAGCACCTCCAGCAGCTCCCGGCGCAGCGGGCGGGAGGCGGGGGTGCCGGCGGCGGCGAGGACGGTGGCGAGGGCGGCGCGGAGCTGTTCCGGGGCGTCCTCGAGCAGGCCCGTGACCAGGGGCAGCAGGACCGGGCGGACGGTGGGGCCCTGGGCCAGGCGGCGGTCGACGTGGGCGGCGAGGCGGCCGGCGGTCTGCGGGCGCAGCCGTACCGCCTCCCGGATCAGGTCTGCCACCTGGCGGGCCAGGGCCGGCGTGGTGACGTCGGTGAGGGTGCCCAGGGCCTCCTCCGCGTGCGGGCCGCGCAGCCGGGCGCGGAAGGCCTCCAGGACCGGTTCGGGGTGGGTGGTCAGGGCGGGGGCCAGGGCGCTCGGCGGGAGTTGCGGGTCGCCGTCGGCGAAGTGCCGCAGGGCCGCAGGGAGATGCCGGTCGCGGGTGTGCGGGTCGTGGACGAGCAGGGCGAGGGCGTCGCCGTGCAGGGTGCAGTCGGCGGGGCGGGCGAGCAGGGCGAGGGCGGCGTAGCGCAGCAGCTCGCGGTCGGCCTCCGAACGGACGTGCGATGCCACGCGCAGGCCGAAGGTCACGGCCGCGACCCGGCGGGCGGGGCGCTCGTCGTGCGCCCAGCGGTCGACCGCCCGGCAGACGGCCGACGGCTCGTCCTCGGCGAGGGTCGCGAGCAGTTCGTCGGCACGCCGGTGCGCGGCGGCCACCAGGATCTCGGTGAGATCGTCCAGCGCGCCGTGCCGGTGGGTGTGCAGCAGCGCCTGCGCGGCGGTCGCCACAGTGGCGTGCGGGGTTGCCGGCAGCGGCCGTTCGTCGTCGAACCAGCAGGTCAGCCTCGGCTGTACGACGGCGGGCGCGGCCGTGAGCAGCCGGGCGACGGCGTCGAGGTAACGCTCGCCGGCCTCCGGGGGCGCCTGGTCGGCCAGCACGAGCCGGCGCAGCAGCTCGAGCCGCTCGCTGTCGCGGACCGGCAGCTCGGTCCAGAAGCCGGGGCCGAACTCGGCCGGCACGGGCCGCTGTGCACGGCGCCAGGCGACGATCCGGTCGGCCAGCACCCGCAGCACCTGGGTGTACGGCGTCGCGTCCGGGACCTGCAGCAGGGTGCGGGCCAGCAGCCGGGCGGCCCACCAGGAGCCGGGGTCGCGGTCCAGGGCGTCCGTCAAGTCCCTCAGACGGGACGCCAGTTGGCGCTCGCCGTGCTGCCGGGCGAGGAGCAGCAGGGCCTGGACGACGGGGCCGACGCGATGGCGCGGCACCGGCACGGGAGCGGTCTCGCCGTCGCCACGGGGGCGGTGGACCAGGGCACGCAGGGCCTCGTCGAGGTCGAGGTGCATGCCCTGGATCCAGTCGGCCAGCTCCTCGTGCGCGAAGCGGTAGCCCCGGCCGGCCGGGACGAGCAGACCCTCGGTCAGTACGGCGGACGCCCAGCCGCTGCCGCCGCCGAGCCGGTCCGGGGCGGGCCCCCAGGGGAACACCGCCTCGAACGACGCCCGGTCCAGCTCGCCCTGCCCGGGCCCGAGGCTCCGCCGGGCGGCCTCGTGGACCTGCCCGGCCACGCGAGCGGCGAGCCGGCGTACGGCGGTGCCGCGCAGCCCGCTCTCCGCGGCCAGCCGGACCGCGATCCGCAGGCACATCAGGTCCAGGTGGGCGGCGAACACCTCGTGCCGGTCGACCGGCCCCGCGATCTCCGCATCCGGGGTGGCGGCCCGGACCTCGGACAGCAGCCGGAGGGTGAGCGGATGCCGGGCGTCGCCCTCGGCGAGGGCACCGTCGGGGATCGCGTAACGCACGCGGGCCAGACGGGCCTCCTCCGCCGTGAGGTCGGGAAGGTGCAGGCAGGGCGGCAGGGGTGCCGTGGGCCCGGTGGGCGCGGTGCCGGGCGGGGTGCCCTGTGCGTCGGGAATCCCCGGCCCCGCACAGCCCGTCGGCGCTACGGGACCGTCGGGGGCGCCTGGGGCCTCGCATCCGGCTGAAGCAGCGCAGGCCGCAGGACCGGCCGAAGCCCCGGAAGCGGCAAGACCGCCCGGAACCGTGGAGCCGATCCGAGCCTCGGCTCCGGCGGAACCCGCCGAAACCTCGGATGCGGCGGAACCCGTCGAACCCGCACAAGCAGCGAACCCGGCCGAGGCCCCGGAACCAGCGGAACCCGCCGAAGCCGCACAAGCAGCGGACCCCGCCGAAACCCCGAAACCAGCCAACCCGGCCGAAACCCCGGAACCAGCGGAACCCGCCGAACCCGCACAAGCAGCGGACCCCGCCGGATCCCCGGAACCGGCGGAACGAGCTGAAGTCGCCGGAGTCGCCGGAGTCGCCGGAGTCGGCGGAGTCGGCGGAGTCGCCGGAGTCGGCGGAGTGGTGGTGGCCGCGAGGGGCGTCGGTGTGTGCAGCAGGTCGGCCGGGAAGTGGGCTCCCGCTCGCTCCCAGTACTCCTCCCGGCAGGCGACCGCCAGGCGCGCCCCGGTGCTGCGCAGCCAGGCCGCCGTCCCCCTGGTCCAGTCGGGGAGGCGGTGGGCGAGCACGGGGGGCATCTCCTCGGGGCCGTCCAGGAGGAGCAGGAGCGGACGGCCGGCCCGGGCGGCGAGGTGGGCCAGGTGCTCGGGAGTGAGGTCGCCGAGGGATTCGGGGCGCACGGAGCGGGCGGCGGCGACGATCCTGGCGGCCCGTTCCAGGGCGCGGCGGGCCGCATCGGCCACCGAGTCGTCGGCATCCTCCAGGTCGGCGCCGCGCAGCCACAGCGTCGGTGCGGGCCGCTCGCCGTGGGCCCGGCGGGCGGCGAGGGCCGCGAGTGCCGTCGTACGGCCGCTGCCGGGGGCGCCGACGAGCCCGAGCACGGCCCGGTCGCCGTCCATGAAGGCGGCCAACTCCTGTGCGACACCGTGGCGTTCGACCGGTTCCACGGCACCGGCGAGAAAGCGCTGCGGTCCGTCCTGGCCGACCGAGGTGGCGGTCAGCTGCAGCATGCCGGCCAGGTTGAGGTCGGCGCCGTAGGCGGGCACGGTGGCCGCGTTGCGGGCGAGCAGCTCGCCGAGGGGGCCGTCGCCGGGCCGCAGCGGGACCGCGAAGCCGATGTCGCGCTGCGCGGAGTGCAGGGCGGTACCGAGGACGCCGATCACCGCGCCGGTCTGGGCGTCGAGCACCGGTCCCCCGGCCGCCCCGCCGCCCAGCCGCAGCGCGTCCCGGCCGGCGGTGCCGATCGCCAACTCCAGCGCGTCCTGGAGGAGGTGGAAGCGGTCGGTGGCGGTGTACGTCACCTCGGTGGCGGCCAGCACCCGCGCCTGACGCCAGCAGCCCGCGGGGATCCGTACATACGTTCCGGCATCGATCCGCTCCCGCACGGACAGCGGCAGCGGGTCCAGCCCCAGGCCCTCGGTGCGGACCAGGGCCAGGTCGCGCTCGGGCAGTGCGGTGACGGCGTCCGCGGCGACCACACAGGTCCGGTCGCCGCCCGCGACCTGCAGCACGAGCCGGGGCAGGCCGTCGACCGTCTCGTGGCTGGTGAGCAGGGTGCCCTGGTGATCGGCGAGGAAGCCGACGCCTCGGAGACGGCCGGCGAGGTCGCGGATCTGGACGAGGGCGGGGTCGGGGCGGGGGCCGTCGTGGTGCGTGCCCGGGGTGGCTGTGGGGTTGGAGAGGCCTACGATGCTGCCGGTGCCAGTGGTGCCGATGGTGCCCGTGGTGTAGGTGGTGGCGCCGGCGCACCTGTCGTCCTTACGGTTCCGGTGTCCCCGGCGGAAGCCGTCCGCCGCCTCCCCCGTACCGTCCGCCACCGGCCGGCGACCGCTTCCGGTGCGCGGACCCCGTCCCGTCATGGCCGTACCTCCCCGCCTTGCCCTTGTGCCCTGTTCAAGACGGTAGGCGGGTGATGATCGGCGGGACAGTTCGTGTGGCGAACGCGCCCCCTTCCGCTCCCCCGGTTCACTCCGAGCGCCTGCCCGGTCGGGTGAATGGGCGGGTGCGGCTGGATAACCCTAGGGATGGGGGAACCGAGGGGGGACCGTGGAGCGGCGGCAGGGGGCCCACCCCGTGGCCGGCCGCCGCTCCACGGGCAGCGCCCATGGCATCCGTCGCAAGCGCCCATGGCATCCGTCTCGGCATTCGTGTCGGCCGGAGACGGTCCAGACGTCTCAGCCGAAGACGGCCAGGCTCTTGGCCTTGCCCTTGTGCTGTTCGACCAGTGCGAGGAAGCGGCCCTCGAGGTCGAAGACGGCGACGGGACCGGTGCCCGCGTACTCGTCGGGCATCTCCAGCCGGACGCCGTTCAGCAGCAGCCGGGCGCGCCGGGCGTCCACCTGCCAGCGCGGGAACGCGGCCGCGGCGGCGTCCGCGATCGGCATCACGGCCAGCTCCTTCTGGAGCTGGTCCAGCGTCCTCGCCGCATCGATCTTGTACGGCCCGACGCGCGTCCGGCGCAGCGCGGTGAGGTGGCCGCCGACGCCGAGGTCGGCGCCCAGGTCCCGGGCGAGGGCGCGGATGTAGGTGCCGGAGGAGCAGGCGACGGAGACGACCAGGTCGAGGACCTGGGTGCCGTCGTCGGTCACGGCGTCCCGGACGTCGTACACCGAGAAGGAGGAGACGGTCACCGGACGGGCGGGGATCTCGAAGTCCTCGCCCTCGCGGGCCCGCTTGTACGACCGAACGCCGTCGATCTTGATGGCGCTGACCTTGGACGGGACCTGCATGATGTCGCCGGTCAGCTTGGCGATGCCGGCGTCGATGGCGTCCCGGGTCACCTTGGAGGCGTCGGTGGACGAGGTGACCTCGCCCTCGGCGTCGTCGGTGACGGTGTTCTGGCCCAGGCGGATGGTGCCCAGGTACTCCTTCTCGGTGAGGGCGAGGTGCCCGAGGAGCTTGGTGGCGCGCTCGACACCGAGGACCAGGACGCCGGTCGCCATCGGGTCGAGGGTGCCGGCGTGGCCGACCCGGCGGGTCCTGGCGATGCCGCGCATCTTGGCGACCACGTCGTGCGAAGTGAAGCCCGACGGCTTGTCGACGATGACGAGGCCGTCGGGCGTGGTGTGCTTCTGGGTCATTCCGCGGCGTCGCCGTCCGTCTCGGTCGTGTCGTCCTCGGCCGGCTTGCGGTACGGGTCCGCGCCGCCCGCGTAGCTGGCGCCCGCGGAGGCCTCGCGGACCTTCTCGTCGGACTGCCGTGCCTTGTCGAGGAGGTCCTCGATGGTCCGGGCGGTGTCCGGCAGGGCGTCCGCGACGAAGGTCAGGGTCGGCGTGAACTTCACACCGGCCGCGCGTCCGACCTCGGAGCGCAGGATGCCCTTGGCGCTCTCCAGGCCCGCCGCGGCGGCCTTCCGCTCCTCGTCGTCGCCGTAGACCGTGTAGAAGACGGTCGCCTCCCGCAGGTCACCCGTGACCCGGGTGTCCGTGATGGTGACGTGCGAGCCGAGCCGCGGGTCCTTGATCCCGCGCTGCAGCTTCTGGGCCACCACCTCCCGGATGAGGTCCGCCAGCCTTTTCGCCCGCGCGTTGTCGGCCACTGGTCCGTCTCCCGTTCTTTCTTCTGCTTGCGTTGGTGTTGGGTCTGGTCGTCAGTCGTCTTCGCCGTGGAAGCGCCGTCGTACGGACAGCAGCTCCACCTCGGGGCGGGCGGCGACCAGCCGTTCGCACCGGTCCAGTACGTCGGTGAGGTGCGCCGCGTCGCCGGAGACCATGGCGAGGCCGATGACCGCTCGCCGGTGGAGGTCCATGTGGTCCACCTCGGCCGCGCTCACCGCGTACTTGCGCTGGAGTTCGGCGACGATCGGGCGGACGACGGAGCGCTTCTCCTTCAGCGAGTGGACGTCGCCGAGGAGGAGGTCGAAGGACAGAGTCCCCACGTACATGTTGTGTGCCGGGTCTACCCGCCGGTACGGGATCGATGGCCCCGGGGCCGTGTGGTCGGGGACATCAAGAACGGTACCGCGTACCCGCCGGTGGCTCGACAGGGTTTCCCGGCACCGTCGGCCGGGGGCGGAGCCCCCGGAACGGCGTGCTGGCCGACGGGACCGCAGTCCCGCCGGCCAGCACGAGCCGTCGGCCGTTACACCCGCGGCTTCTCCCGCATCTCGTACGTCGCGATGACGTCGTCGACCTTGATGTCGTTGAAGTTTCCGAGGTTGATACCACCCTCGTAGCCTTCGCGGATCTCGGTGACGTCGTCCTTGAAGCGACGCAGACCCTCGATGTTGAGGTTCTCTGCGATGACCTTGCCGTCGCGGACCAGGCGCGCCTTGGTGTTGCGCTTGACCTCGCCGGAGCGGATGAGGACACCGGCGATGTTGCCCAGCTTGGACGACTTGAAGACCTCGCGGATCTCCGCCGTGCCCAGCTCGACCTCTTCGAACTCCGGCTTGAGCATGCCCTTGAGGGCCGCCTCGATCTCCTCGATCGCCTGGTAGATGACCGAGTAGTACCGGACGTCCACACCCTCGCGCTCGGCCATCTGCGCCGCGCGGCCTGCCGCGCGGACGTTGAAGCCGATCACGATGGCGTCGGAGCCCATCGCCAGGTCGATGTCGGACTCCGTGACCGCACCGACGCCGCGGTGCAGGACGCGGATGTCGACCTCTTCGCCGACGTCCAGCTGGAGCAGGGAGGACTCAAGGGCCTCGACGGAACCAGAAGCGTCACCCTTGATGATCAGGTTCAGCTGCTGGACCTCGCCGGCCTTGAGCACCTTGTCCAGGTCCTCCAGGGAGACACGGCGCGTGCGCTTGGCGAAGGCCGCGTTGCGCTCACGGGCGGCGCGCTTCTCGGCGATCTGACGGGCCGTACGGTCCTCGTCGACCACCAGGAAGTTGTCACCCGCACCCGGGACGTTGGTCAGGCCCAGGACCTGGACCGGCGTCGACGGGCCGGCCTCGGCGACGTTGTTGCCGTTGTCGTCGAGCATGGCGCGGACGCGGCCGTAGGCGTCGCCCACGACCATCGTGTCGCCGACCCGCAGCGTGCCTCGCTGGACGAGGACCGTCGCCACGGCACCACGGCCGCGGTCGAGGCGGGACTCGATCGAGATGCCCTGCGCGTCCTGGGCCGGGTTGGCCCGGAGGTCGAGCGAGGCGTCGGCCGTGAGGATCACGGCCTCCAGCAGCGAGTCGATGTGCAGACCCTGCTTGGCGGAGATGTCGACGAACATGGTGTCGCCGCCGTACTCCTCGGCCACCAGGCCGTACTCGGTCAGCTGACCGCGCACCTTGGTCGGGTCGGCACCCTCGACGTCGATCTTGTTGACCGCGACCACGATCGGCACGTCGGCCGCCTTGGCGTGGTTGAGCGCCTCGACCGTCTGCGGCATGACGCCGTCGTTGGCCGCGACGACCAGGATCGCGATGTCGGTCGACTTCGCACCACGGGCACGCATGGCGGTGAACGCCTCGTGACCCGGGGTGTCGATGAAGGTGATCTTGCGCTCTTCGTCGTTGACCTCGGTCGCGACCTGGTAGGCACCGATGTGCTGGGTGATGCCGCCGGCCTCGCCCGCGATGACGTTCGTCTTGCGGATGGCGTCGAGCAGGCGGGTCTTGCCGTGGTCGACGTGACCCATGACGGTGACGACCGGCGGACGGACCACCAGGTCCTCCTCGTCGCCCTCGTCCTCGCCGAACTCGATGTCGAAGGACTCGAGCAGCTCGCGGTCCTCCTCCTCCGGGCTGACGATCTGAACCGTGTAGTTCATCTCGTCGGCGAGGAGCTGCAGCGTCTCGTCGGAGACGGACTGCGTGGCGGTGACCATCTCGCCGAGGTTCATCATGACCGCGACGAGCGACGCCGGGTTGGCGTTGATCTTCTCCGCGAAGTCGGTGAGCGACGCGCCGCGGGAGAGACGGATGGTCTCGCCGTTGCCGCGCGGCAGCATCACGCCGCCGACGCTCGGGGCCTGCATGGCCTCGTACTCCTGGCGCCTCTGCCGCTTCGACTTGCGGCCACGACGCGCGGGACCACCGGGACGACCGAAGGCACCCTGCGTGCCACCACGGCCACCGGGACCGCCGGGACGGCCGCCGAAGCCGGGACGGCCACCGCCGCCACCGCCCGGAGCACCGCCGGGACGACCGGCGAAGCCACCGCCACCGCCGCCGCCGCCGGGACGACCGGCGAAGCCACCGCCACCGCCGCCGCCACCGGGACGACCGGCGAAGCCGCCGCCGGGACGACCGCCGCCGCCACCGGGACGACCGCCGGCACCGGGACCGCGGCCGCCGGGGCCACCGCCGCCCGGACGCGGGCCGGCAGCGGGACGCTGCGGCATCATGCCGGGGTTCGGGCGCGGACCGGACGGGCCGGGACGCGGACCGCCCTGCGGGCGCGGCATGCCGGCGGGCGACGGACGGGAACCGCCCGCAGCCTGCGGACGAGGACCGCCACCCTGCTGGCCGGGAGCCTGCGGACGGGGACCGGCGCCGGGGGCACCCGGACCGCCCGGACGCGGGCCGCCCTGCGGGCGCGGGGCCTGCGGACGGGCCATGCCGGTGGAGCCACCGGAGGTGAAGGGGTTGTTACCCGGACGCGGACCGGCCGGACGGGCACCCGGACGCGGGGCCTGACCACCGGAACGCGGGGCACCCTGGCCCGGACGGGCCTGACCCTGACCGGGACCGCCCGGACGGGCACCGCCCGGCTTCGGGGCACCCGGACGGGCGCCGGGACGCGGACCCTGCGCGGCCGGGGCCTGCGGGGCCTGGGCGGCCGGCGGAGCGGTGAACTCCGGGGCGGCCGGAGCCGGACGCGGCGCGGGCTTGGGACCCGGAACCGGACGCGGACCCGGGGCCGCCGCGGGCGCCGCGGGGGCGGCAGGAGCCGCCGGGGCGGCCGGCTGCTGGGCAGCGGGCGCCGTCGCAGGCTTGGGGGCGGCCGGCCTCGGGGCAGCCGGACGGGCCGCCTGCGCCGGAGAGGGCGCGGCGGGCCTGGGGGCAGCCTTGCGCGGGGCGGGCTTACCGGCGGACTTGCCGCTGCCACCGCCCTGGAAGGCGTCGGTCAGCTTGCGTACTACGGGCGCTTCGATGGTCGAAGACGCCGAACGGACGAATTCACCGAGCTCCTGGAGCTTGGCCATGACGACCTTGCTCTCAACTCCGAACTCCTTGGCGAGTTCGTAAACCCGGACCTTAGCCACTTCGCTCCTTTGAGGTCCGGGTGAAGCCGGACCGTCGCTAGTTCATGGGCGTACTCATCGCGTACTCATCGAGTGCTCATCGCAATCTCGACCTGCTTTCGACTCGCGAGGTACCAGGCCGCACGGTGTTCCGTACGGCACGTCTTACGGTGTTGCCTGCTCGGCAACTGTTGTCTGCTCGACGTATCGGCGCAACGCCTTTGTGTCGAGCGGCCCCGGGGCGCGCAGTGCCCGCGGGAACGCCCGGCGGCGTACCGCCTGGTCGAAACAGACCAGTGCGGGGTGTACATAGGCACCCCGGCCGGGCAGCGTACCGCGAGGATCGGGGGCGCATGCGTCCTCGATCCTCACGATCCGCAGCAGATCGTTCTTGGCCGCCCGCTCCCGGCACCCCACACAGGTGCGTTCAGGGCATGCTCCGGCGTGCGTCCGGCCAGACACAGTTAAGTCTACCTCCCCGTACCGACCTCACCCCTTTGGGGCAAAGATCGAACGGCTGTTGTCGTAAACCAAGCGACCTGCGGCTTGGATCTATTCCCGCCGCCGCCCGGCTCCTCGGCGTCACAAGGTGTTATCCGAGTGTTACTCGGCCGCCTGTTCGGTGTCGGGCCGGATGTCGATCCGCCAGCCGGTGAGCCGGGCGGCGAGGCGGGCGTTCTGCCCCTCCTTGCCGATCGCGAGCGACAGCTGGTAGTCCGGCACGGTCACCCGGGCGGAGCGGGCGGCCAGGTCCACGACCTCCACCTTGCTCACCCGAGCGGGTGACAGTGCGTTCGCCACCATCTCGGCCGGGTCGTCCGACCAGTCGACGATGTCGATCTTCTCGCCGTTCAGCTCGCCCATCACATTGCGCACCCGGCCGCCCATGGGGCCGATGCAGGCGCCCTTGGCGTTCAGGCCCGAACGGGTGGACCGTACGGCGATCTTGGTGCGGTGACCGGCCTCACGGGCGATCGCGGCGATCTCGACCGAGCCGTCGGCGATCTCCGGCACCTCCAGGGCGAAGAGCTTCTTCACCAGATTGGGGTGCGTACGGGAGAGGGTGACCGACGGTCCGCGCACGCCCTTGGCCACCCGGACGACGTACGACCGAAGGCGCATGCCGTGCGGGTAGGTCTCGCCGGGGACCTGCTCCTGCACCGGCAGGATGGCCTCCAGCTTGCCGATGTCGACCAGCACGTTCTTCGGGTCGCGGCCCTGCTGGACCACGCCGGTGACGATGTCGCCCTCGCGGCCCGCGTACTCGCCGAGGGTCGCGTCGTCCTCGGCGTCGCGCAGCCGCTGCAGGATGACCTGCTTGGCGGTGGTGGCGGCGATCCGGCCGAAGCCCGACGGGGTGTCGTCGAACTCGCGGGCCTCCTGCCCCTCTTCCAGGTCCTCGGGGTCCTCCTTCGCCCACACGGTCACATGCCCGGTCTCCCGGTTGAGCTCCACGCGCGCGTGTCGGCGGCTTCCCTCGGTGCGGTGGTAGGCGATGAGGAGGGCCGACTCGATCGCTTCGACCAGCAGGTCGAAGGAAATCTCCTTCTCCCGAACCAAGCCCCGCAGGGCGCTCATGTCGATGTCCACGGCTACGCCTCCTCCTCTTCCTTCATGTCCTTCTCGGCCTTCTCGTCCTTGCGGTTGAACTCGACCTGCACGCGCGCCCTGGCGATCTCCGGGAAGCCGAGCCGGCGGGTGGTGGCCTTGCGGCCCTTCACCCCGGGCACCTCGAGGTCGAGGCCCTCGTCGTCGACCTTCAGAATCCTGGCGACCAGCTCGCCGCCCTCGGTCAGCTGGAACTTCACGAGCCGGTCGGTGGCGCGCACGAAGTGCCGGTGCTCGGTGAGGAGGCGCTCCGCGCCGGGGGTTCCGACCTCCAGGTCGTACGCCGCGTCGCCCATCGCGTTGGTCTCGTCGAGCTTCGCCGAGAGCGCACGGCTCACATCGGCGATGGCGTCCAGATCAGCTCCGGTGTCGGAGTCGACGACCACGCGCAGCACCCGCTTGCGTCCGACGGAGTCGACGGCGATCTCTTCGAGATCCAGCCCCTGGGACGTGACGAGCGGTTCCAGCAGCTCTCGCAGCCTCTCGCTCTGGGTGGTGCTCATCCGGGTGACTCCTCGGCCGCGTGTGCTGTTGTGGGATGGGTCGCGTGTCTGGTCAAAGGGTATCCGGTCGCAGGGGGTGTTGCCGTCCCCTCCGGGGGTGGGGCGGGGCGCCTGTGAGCTCGGAGGGCCGGGTCTTCGGGCGGGTGCGGTCGTGGGGGCCGTTCGCGCCCACGCGGCGGAGCCGCACATGGATACAGTCCCGCGCCCCTTGGGCGGGTCCCCTGAGCCGGTGACATGGGGCGAGGGTGTGCGCGGGTACCGTGATCACCGGCGGGCTGCCCTCCCGCCCGTGTGTTCGTACGAGCCCCCGAGGACGTCAGCCGTGCCGTACCCGCCACCCTTGCGTGCCCCCTCGGGGCCGCGCAGAAGATCCCTGCTCGCCTCGGCCGCCGGCGCCGCCCTGCTGGTGGGCTGCACCGCCGGTCCGGACTCCGGCGGCAGCAGCGCCTCGTCGGCGGAGGAGCGGGCACGCGCGCGTGCGGCGCGGGACAGCCAGGCGCTGCTGGAGCGGTACGACGCCGTCCTCGCCGCGCACCCGGGGCTGGCGCAGCGGCTGGGCCCGCTGCGGGCCCAGGTCGCCGCCCACACCGCTGCCTTCGCAGGGTCCGCGACGCCTGCGCCCTCGAAGTCGCCGTCCGTGTCGCACTCTTCGACCCCCGTGCCGGCCACCGAGAAGGACGCCCTCGCCGCCCTGGCCGCCGCCGAGCGCACGCTCGCCGACCGGCGCGCCCGGAGCCTGCTGGACGTGCCGGGCGAGCTGGCGCGGCTGCTGGCGTCGGTGGCGGCGGCCGGGGCCACGCACGCGTACCTGCTGACGAAGGGGGCGAAGTGAGCGACGGGACGAGGCCGGCCGAGCTGACCGCACTGCAGGCGGCGCTGGCGGCGGAGCACGCGGCGGTGTACGGCTACGGTGTCGTCGGCGGCCGGATCGGCGCGGCGCGGCGGAGCGAGGCACGGGCGGCGTACGACGCCCACCGGGCGCGCCGGGACGCGCTGATCCGCGAGGTCCGCGACCTGGGCGGGGAGCCGGTCGCCGCGAACGCCGGGTACGCGCTGCCGTTCCCGGTGCCGGATTCGCCCGCCGCCGTGCGGCTCGCCGCACGGCTGGAGGAGCGGGTGGCGGGCGTCTACGCGGACCTGGTGCGGGCCGCGACGGGCGCGCGGCGCGGCGCGGCCGCCGCCGCGCTGCGGGAGGCCGCGGTGCGCGCGGCGCGCTGGAGCGGGGAGAGCGTAGCCTTCCCTGGGCTCGCCGAGCGGTCCTCCGGCGAAGGGACCGGTGCGGCCGGTACGACACCGTCGGCCCCCGCCTCGGCCTCGGTCTCCCCGTGACCGCATGAGGCGCCCGTACGACAGGACCCGGACAGGAAGGGAACGACTCACGCATGGCTTTCGAACCGCCGCCGCGCCTGGTACGGGCGCTCGGTGAGACGGCACCGGCCGGGGACGACTGGCTCGCCCAGCTGCCCGTGTCCGCCGAACGGGCCGTTGCCAGGCGCGAGTTGACCGTGGAGCGGGTTCAGGTACCGGGTGGGCGCAGCAGCCTGGTGGTGCTGGTGCGGCGGGCCGACGGCAGTCCGGCCGTGCTGAAGCTGGCCCCGCCGAGGGCCCGTCCGGAGAGCGAGCGGGCGGCGCTGGCGCACTGGGGCGGGCTGGGCGCCGTACAACTGCTGGAGGCGGACGCGGAGGACGGTGCGCTGCTGCTGGAGCGGCTGCACCCGGATGTGTCCGTGCGGTCGCTGCCGGAGGCGAAGGCGCTGCTGGAGGCGGCGGGCACGCTGCGACGGCTGTGGGTCGAGCCGCCGGCCGGTCATGCCTTCGAGTCCGTCGCCGAGCGCACGGGGCGCCAGGCGGCGGCGATGCGGGCGGGCGCGGAGGCCGACGCCGAGGTGGCGCCGCTGGTCGACGCGGCGCTCGCGGCCCGCGAGGAGTTGCTGGCCGCGCCGCCCGAACACCGTTTGCTGCACGGTACGTTCCGGCAGAGCAAGGTGCTGGCCGGGGAGCGGATGCCGTGGCTCGCGGTGGGCCCTGATCCGGTGGTCGGCGAGTGCGCCTTCGATCTGGCGCGGCTGGTGCGGGACCGGGTGGAGGACCTGATCGCGGCACCGGCGGGCGCGGCGACGACACGACGGCGCATCAAGCGGCTCGCCGAGTCGCTGGAGGTGGACCAGGAGCGCTTGCGGGGGTGGACGTTGTTCCGGGCGGTGGAGTCGGGGGTACGGGCCCGGCGCGTCGGCCGCGAGAAGGACGCGGAACTGCTGCTGGAGTTCGCGAGCTGGCTCTAGGCATGAGTAGGCGTACTCATGCACATGGGTAGGCGGACCCGTGCCGGCTGGGCCGGGTGCCGGGCAGAGTCGCCGCATGCGGCCAACATGGCGCAGGGGGATGCTCACGGCGCCGGCCGGGCTGCTGGTGGCGGGCTGCTCCGCCGCGCAGCCGGATGCCGGCGAACGCCACACCGTCCGGCGATCTCGTCGGCGGCGCGGCACCAGCGGGCAGCGGCGGAACTGGCCGTTCGTGAGCGGGCGAAGGCCTTCGCCGCGCTTCCCTCACTGGAACCCGTCCTGCTGCGGTTCAGCGACTTCTGCTTCGGCCGGCGCCAGCCCGATCTCTTCGACCAGTCCGAGGACCCCGACGTGGTGCACTGCCGGATGGACGCCATCGCCTACTACGGCGCGCCCCGCGGGGTGACGCCGACGCTTCGGGACATCGGCCGGGCGCACCTCGGCGACTGGGGCGGCCCGACGGGCGGGGACCCGGACACCGGCGGGGTCGGCGGGCTCCGGTACGCCCTGGAGTACCAGCGGGACAAGGGCCGGCAGGCCGACGGGCTGCGCCTGTCCGAGCCGGAGCTCAACGATCCGTCGTTCACCGTCGAGTGGGACGACCCGTGGGACCCGGCGTGGCGCGTCCAGGACCCCACGCCGTGTCCCTCGCCCGCCCCGGACGGGCGGTGCGGTCTGGAGCCCGGCGGCACCACCCTCGCCGAGGCACGCGCCCGCTACGGCACCGTCTCCTCCGTCACCTTCAGAAGCCGGGAGTACTGGACGCTCTCCCGGCAGGAGTGGCGGCGCTCGCACACGTGACCGCCGCCCTCACCGTCCGTCAGGCCGTCAGGCCGTCAGGCGGGCGATCGCGTCCTCGGCCGGCAGTTCCTCGCGCTCGCCGGTCCTGCGGTCCTTCAGCTCCAGGACGCCCTCGCCGGAGCGGCGGCCGGCGACCAGGATCTGCGGGACGCCGATCAGCTCGGCATCGGTGAACTTCACGCCCGGGGAGACGCCGGCCCGGTCGTCGACCAGGACGCGGACGCCCGCGGCGGCCAGCTTCTCGGCGACGTCGAGGGCAAGCTCGGTCTGCAGGGCCTTGCCGGCGGCGACCACGTGCACGTCGGCCGGGGCGACCTCCTTGGGCCACACCAGGCCCTTGTCGTCGGCGCTCTGCTCGGCGATGGCCGCGACGGCGCGGGAGACGCCGATGCCGTAGGAGCCCATGGTGACGCGGACCGGCTTGCCGTTCTGGCCGAGGACGTCGAGCTTGAGGGCGTCGGTGTACTTGCGGCCCAGCTGGAAGATGTGGCCGATCTCGATGGCACGGTCCAGCTTCAGGCCGGTACCGCACTTCGGGCAGGGGTCGCCCTCCTGCACCACGACGACGTCCACGTACTCGTCGACCTCGAAGTCACGGCCGGCGACGACGTTCTTCGCGTGCGTGTTGTCCTTGTTGGCGCCGGTGATCCAGGCGGTGCCGGGGGCCACGCGCGGGTCGGCGATGTACTTGACCTTCTCGCCCAGGCCCTGCGGGCCGACGTAGCCGCGCACCAGGTCGGGGCGGCCCGCGAAGTCCCCCTCGGTGACCATCTCGACGACCGCCGGGGCGAAGTGCGCCTCGACCTTGCCCAGGTCGACCTCACGGTCGCCGGGCACGCCGACGGCGACGATCTCGCCGTCCACCTTCACCAGCAGGTTCTTCAGCGTGGCGGAGGCCGGGACGCCGAGGGAGGCGGCCAGGGTCTCGATGGTCGGGGTGTCGGGGGTCGGGATCTCCTCCAGGGCCGGGACGGCCGAGCCGTCCACCGGCTGGAGCGCGTACGTGATCGCCTCCGTGTTGGCGGCGAAGTCGCAGTTCGGGCAGTCGGCGAAGGTGTCCTCGCCGGCCTCGGCCGGGGCCAGGAACTCCTCCGACTTCGAGCCGCCCATCGCGCCGGCGGTGGCCGCGCAGATGCGGTAGTCGAGGCCGAGGCGCTCGAAGATGCGCTGGTAGGCCTCACGGTGCAGGGCGTACGACTGCGCGAGCCCCTCGTCCGCCAGGTCGAAGGAGTACGAGTCCTTCATCAGGAACTCGCGGCCGCGCAGGATGCCGGCGCGGGGGCGGGCCTCGTCGCGGAACTTGGTCTGGATCTGGTACAGGATCACCGGCAGGTCCTTGTAGGACGTGCACTGGTCCTTGACCAGGAGGGTGAAGATCTCCTCGTGGGTCGGGCCGAGGAGGTAGTCGCCGCCCTTGCGGTCCTTGAGGCGGAACAGCTCCTGGCCGTACTCGTCCCAGCGGCCGGTTGCCTCGTACGGCTCGCGGGGCAGCAGGGCGGGGAGGGTGACCTCCTGGGCGCCGATGGCGTCCATCTCCTCGCGGACGATCCGCTCGACGTTGGAGAGGACCTTCTTGCCGAGGGGCAGCCAGCTCCAGATACCGGCGGCCGTGCGGCGGACGTAGCCGGCGCGGACGAGGAGCTTGTGGCTGAGGACCTCGGCGTCCGCCGGGTCGTCGCGCAGCGTCTTCGCCATCAACTGGGACATGCGCTGGACCGGTGCGTTCGCCATGATTCTCGTACTCCTGCCGGGAAAACGGTGATGGCAAGGAGGTTAGCCGGGCTTGCTGCGGGGGCGGAAATCGGTTAGTGCCTGCGGAGGGGCAGGTGGGCGCCCATCACCGCGTACGGCTTCGGCGCGCTCGGGAAGTGGACCTGGCGGGCGAGGTCGACGTACCCGAGGGAGAAGTACAGGCCACGGGCGGGGCTGTCGGTGTCGATCGCGGAGAGGATCGAGCGCGGTTCGCCGGCGGTGTCGGTGATCGTGGTGATGAGCCGCCGCCCGATGCCCCGGTTCTGGTGGTGGGGGTGGACGTGCAGCTCCGTGATCACGAAGGAGTCGTCCAGCCAGAAGTCGTTGCCGTTGGCGCGCAGATACGGCTCCACCACGGTGGACCACCAGTGGGTGCGGGAGTTGGGCATGCCGTACACGAAGCCCACGAGGTGATCGCCCACCGTGGCACCGAGGGCCCGCGCGCCCGGGAACTGCATGTGCCGCTGGACGATCTGCCGGCGTACGGCGACCTCGTCGGGGCCCAGACCGAAGGCTACGGCCTGGACGGCCAGGGCCTCGTCGACGCGGGCAGCGAGGTCCAGGGAGCCGATCACGAGGTCCATGCCCGGGAGCGTACAGGGGGCTCAGAACAGGACGCTCATGAAAGCGCCCACCTCCTGGAAGCCCACCCTGTGGTACGTCCGCCTCGCCGCCGTGTTGAAGTCGTTCACGTACAGGCTGACGACGGGCGCCACGTCCGCCAGGGCATAGCGCAGGACGGCCGCCATCCCCGGTGCCGCCAGGCCCCTTCCCCGGTGCTCGGGAGCCACCCAGACGCCCTGGATCTGGCAGGCCTGGCTGGTCGCCGCGCCGATCTCCGCCTTGAAGACGACCTTGCCGTGCTCGTCGAGGCGGGCGAAGGAGCGGCCGGAGCCGACGAGTTCGGCGACGCGGGCCTGGTAGAGCAGGCCGCCGTCGCCGGCCATCGGCGATACGCCGACCTCTTCGGTGAACATCGCCACGCAGGCCGGCATGATCGTCTCCATCTCGTCCTTGCGGACGCGGCGGACGTAGGGGTCCGGGGCGATGTCGGCGGGCATGCGGTCGGTGACCATCAGGGGCTGGTGGGGGCGGACCTCGCGGGCGGGTCCCCAGTGCGGTTCCAGCAGGCGCCACAGAGCTGCGGTGGAATCGGCGGGACCGACGATGGAGGAGCAGCGGCGGCCGGCCCTTCTCGCCCGGTCCGCGAAGGCGCGGACGGCGCGCGGGGTGGCACAGACCGGGACCAGATTGGCGCCCGCGTAGCACAGGGACGTGAGCATGCCGTCCTCATACCAGCCCCACATCTCGCCGCCGAGGCGCCACGGGTCGAGACCGGCGACCTGGACCCGTGAGGTCACGAAGGCGTTCGCGACCGGCTCGCGGCCGAGTATGGCGAGCGCGGCGTCAAGGTCGCTCGGTTCGAGCACCCGAGAGGTGGTCTGGGTCAACACGTGCGGGGCCTCACCCTGGGGTTCTGCTGGTCCCGGCACTTTACCTCGTGCGATTGTGCGGCGCCTCGGGGCGAGGAAGGGGGGCCCACCTGCGAAGGAGCTCCCGGCGCAGCTCTTCCTGGACCTCTTTCCGGCCTCGGGCGGGCACAGCAGTACGACGTCGAAGGTGATCTTCTCCTGTCCCGGCAGCTCGGGTCCTCCCGCCCAGAACGTCACGGCGTCGTTCAGGGCCCGCCAGAGGATCCCGCGTTTGCGAGCGGCCTTGAGCCAGTGAAGATCACGCAGGCGGTCCCGCAGGGCGTGCCCGTTCCAGCCGAAGCGGTCGGGCAGGCGCAGCGCCTCGTAGAACTGGGTGAACACCCCGTCGGCGTCGCACATCTCCTGGCCCTGCATCCGGGCCGAGTGGATCAGGCCGGTACGCGGGAGGGCAAGGGGCAGGCTCACTTCGACGGAGATGTTGAGCAGCGCTTCGTGCTGGACTGAAGGAGTGCGGTAGCTCCGCCCGGCACGCGGAAAGCTCCACCCATGACATCGATGGTCAATTCCATCATGTCGAGGATGGGGCCGACCACATCGTCTACCGGGTACTTTCCCGCACACGATTCAGGCCGAGGCACGAATCCGCCCCAGGATTGTGAATACCCTGGATCCATTTCCTGGTAAAAGCCGATCAACTTCGTCTTGGCCTGCGACGACGGGAAGGAAGGTCCGCCAGTATCCACCGTTGTCGATCTGCGGAATCTGCCCCGGGCCCAGCAGCGGATTGGTGCCTGCCCTGTCCGTGGGTGCCCTTACGGTGACGCCCATTTCGTTGGCTATCTGCTGGGCGATACCTGAGCTGTCCGCCCCGGAATGGCACACCATGAGTCGAAGCGGCCCACCGTTCTGATCACCGCCGGACTCGTAGCGAATGCGGTCCGGCGCGGGCACGTACCCGGGCGGGACCTCCGCCTGCGGCTCACCGAGTCGTCCGGCACCCTGCGCCTGGAGGTCTGCGGCACTTGTACCGAGCGGCTGCCCGGGCTGCGGGTACCGGCCGACGAGTCCGGGCGGGGGCTGCTGCTGGTCGCGGCGCTCGCCGACAAGTGGGGCGGCACGCCGCCAATCCGTCTGGGCGGAGGTATGGCTGAGTCCCGCCACCAGCGGTAACGGGACTCACGAAAGCCGAAAAGATCAGCCGGCCACCGACACCGACGGCTCACCCGAGGCCACGCCGTCCTGTTCCATCTGCTCGGCCAGCTTCATGGCCTCCTCGATGAGGGTCTCCACGATCTTGGACTCGGGGACGGTCTTGATGACCTCGCCCTTGACGAAGATCTGGCCCTTGCCGTTGCCGGAGGCGACGCCGAGGTCGGCCTCGCGGGCCTCGCCCGGACCGTTGACCACGCAGCCCATGACGGCGACGCGGAGGGGGACCTCCATGCCGGTCAGGCCGGCTGTGACTTCCTCGGCGAGCTTGTAGACGTCCACCTGGGCGCGGCCGCAGGACGGGCAGGAGACGATCTCCAGGCCGCGCTGGCGCAGGCCGAGCGACTGGAGGATCTGGAGGCCGACCTTGACCTCCTCGACGGGGGGAGCCGAGAGGGACACGCGGATGGTGTCGCCGATGCCCTGGGAGAGGAGCGCGCCGAAGGCCACCGCCGACTTGATCGTGCCCTGGAACGCCGGGCCCGCCTCCGTCACCCCGAGGTGGAGCGGGTAGTCGCAGCTCTCGGCGAGCTGCCGGTAGGCCTCGATCATCACGACCGGGTCGTTGTGCTTGACGGAGATCTTGATGTCCCGGAAGTCGTGCTCCTCGAAGAGGGACGCCTCCCACAGCGCCGACTCGACCAGGGCCTCCGGCGTCGCCTTGCCGTACTTCTGGAGCAGGCGCCGGTCCAGGGAACCGGCGTTGACCCCGATCCGGATCGGCGTGCCGTGGTCCTTGGCGGCCTTGGCGATCTCCTTGACCTTGTCGTCGAACTGCTTGATGTTGCCGGGGTTCACCCGGACCGCCGCGCAGCCCGCCTCGATCGCCGCGAAGACGTACTTCGGCTGGAAGTGGATGTCCGCGATCACCGGGATCTGGGACTTGCGGGCGATGGTCGCGAGGGCGTCCGCGTCGTCCTGGGTGGGGCACGCCACGCGGACGATCTGGCAGCCGGACGCCGTCAGCTCGGCGATCTGCTGGAGGGTGGCGCCGACGTCGGACGTACGGGTCGTGGTCATCGACTGGACCGAAACGGGCGCGTCTCCGCCGACCGCCACGCTTCCGACCTGGATCTGCCGGCTCTTCCGGCGCTCGGCGAGCTTGGTCGGAACGGACGGCATGCCGAGAGAAATCGCAGTCATCTGCTGTGCAACCCCAAGTCGTGGATCAAGGTCCGGTCCCGTCTACGGTCGGGCTCCAGGCTTCGAGATTACGGCACCGGCCTTGGCGCCAGCACATCCCACCCGGCAAACCCACTCGATGGAGGGCGGCCCGGAGGACAGGCTTCCGGGCTGCCTCGAACGTCGTGCGGCTAGGAGATTTTCACCGGGTTAACGACATCCGCCACCAGGACCAGGATCGTAAAGCAGACGAAGATCCCCGCCACCACATACGCCACCGGCATCAGCTTCGCCACGTCGAACGGGCCCGGGTCCGGGCGGCGCAGCACCCGTGCCACGTTCCTGCGCAGCGCCTCCCACAGCGCGCCCGCGATGTGTCCGCCGTCGAGCGGGAGCAGCGGGAGCATGTTGAACAGGAACAGCGAGAGGTTGAAGCCGGCGAGCAGCATCACGAACATCGCCACCTGCTGGGAGGCGGGGATGTCGAGGGTGGCGATGTCGCCGGTGATGCGGGCGGCGCCGACGATGCCCACCGGGGAGTCCGGCTGGCGCGGGGCGTTGCCGAAGGCCGCGTCCCACAGGGCCGGGATCTTGGCGGGCAGTGCGGCCAGGGAGTCGACGGCGTCGCCGACCCGGTCGGTCATCCAGGTCACGGACTGGCCGAAGTCCTGGTGGACGACGCCGGTGGCGGCGCTGAAGCCGAGGAAGCCGGCCTTGACGTACTGGCCCTGGACGTACTGGCCGCTGGAGTCCTTCTTGGCGACCAGGTTGGTGGCGATCTTGGCGTGCAGGGTGACCTGCCTGCCGTCGCGCTGGACGACGATCGGGACGGTCTTGCCGGCGCTGTCCCTGATCAGGTCCGACAGGGTGTTCCAGTCCTTGGTCGGTTTGCCGTCGAAGGAGACGATCTTGTCGCGCTTCTTCATGCCGGCGGCCTGGGCCGGGGACGCCATGTCGGACTTCTTGCAGCTGTCGCGGTTCTCGCTCTGCGCGATGACGCAGGGCGAGACGGAGGCGACGGTGGTGGTCTGCTGCTGGATGCCGAAGCCCATGAGGACCGTGAAGAACAGGGCGATCGCGAGGATCAGGTTCATGAACGGGCCCGCGAACATGACGATGACGCGCTTCCACGGCTTGCGCGTGTAGAACATGCGCGTCTCGTCGCCGGGCTGGAGCTCCTCGAAGGCCGCCGAGCGGGCGTCCTCGATCATGCCGCGCCACGGGGAGGTGGAGCGGGCGGAGACGCGGCCCTGGTCGTCGGGCGGGAACATGCCGATCATGCGGATGTAGCCGCCGAGCGGGACCGCCTTGATGCCGTACTCGGTCTCGCCCTTCTTGCGCGACCAGACGGTCGGGCCGAAGCCGACCATGTACTGCGGGACGCGGATGCCGAAGAGCTTGGCCGTGGACAGGTGCCCCAGCTCGTGCCACGCGATCGAGACGAGCAGGCCCACCGCGAAGACCAGTATGCCGAGGATGAACATCAAGGTCGTCATGCACGCGCCTCCGCGGTCGCCGTCGTGGCTGTGAGTTCGCGGGCCCGGGCGCGGGCCCAGGTCTCCGCTTCGAGGACGTCCGACACGGTGAGTGAAGTTCCCGTGGCCGGGGTGCCGTGTTCCTCGACCACCCGGGTGACGGTCTCCATGATGCCGTTGAAGGGCAGCACGCCGGTGCGGAAGGCCTCGACGCACTCCTCGTTGGCCGCATTGAACACCGCCGGCGCGGTCCCCGCGAGCCGCCCCACGTGCCGGGCGAGGTTCACCGAGGGGAAGGCCTCGTTGTCCAGGGGGAAGAACTCCCAGGTGGAAGCCTTGCTCCAGTCGAAGGCGGGCGCCGCGTCGGGAACGCGTTCGGGCCAGCCCAGACCGATGGCGATGGGCCCGCGCATGTCGGGGGGCGTCGCCTGGGCGATCGTGGATCCGTCGGTGAACTCGACCATCGAGTGGACATACGACTGGGGATGCACGACCACCTCAATGCGGTCGAAGGGAATGTCGTAGAGCAGGTGTGCCTCGATGACCTCCAGGCCCTTGTTGACCAGGGTCGCGGAGTTGATCGTGATCACCGGGCCCATCGCCCAGGTGGGGTGGGCGAGGGCGTCCTCGACGGTGACGTGCGCCAGGTCGGCCTTCGTACGGCCCCGGAAGGGCCCTCCGGACGCCGTGACCACCAGCTTGCGCACATCGGCCCTCGTCCCGCAGGCCAGCGCCTGGAAGAGCGCGGCGTGCTCGGAGTCGACCGGGATGATCTGGCCCGGCTTGGCCAGCGTCTTGACCAGCGGCCCGCCGACGATCAGGGACTCCTTGTTGGCGAGCGCCAGGGTGTGGCCGGCCTCCAGGGCGGCGAGGGTGGGCGCGAGGCCGATGGAGCCGGTGATGCCGTTCAGCACGGTGTGGCAGTCGGAGCCGGCGACCTGGGTCGCCGCGTCCGGTCCGGCGAGGATCTCGGGCAGCGGCTCGCCGGGGCCGTACTCGGCGGCGAGCGCCTCGCGCAGGGCGGGTACGGCGTCCTCGCGGGCGACCGCGACGGTCCGCACGCGCAGGCGGCGCGCCTGCTCGGCGAGGAGGGCGATGCGGCCGCCGTTCGCGGACAGGGCGGTGACCCGGAACCGGTCGGGGTGGCGCAGCACGAGGTCGATGGCCTGGGTGCCGATGGATCCGGTGGAGCCGAGGATCACCACGTCCTTGGGGCTGTCGCCCGCGAGGGGATCGTAGACGAGGTGCGGATCGGCGAGGGGTGCCGGATGGGCGGGGCTGTCGGTCATCCCCCCATTGTTGCCGCAACCGGTGACCGGCAGGACAGGGCGTCCCCCGGGCGGGTGCGTGAACGTCTTTCGTCGCCGGATGGAGGGTTTTCCCGTTGTCAAGGCGTGGTGAAGATCATATTTCTGAAATCGCGCGCTTTCGGCCGCCGGTGATGGCATCCTTCCCGTGGCGCCCTTCGCGAAGGGCGCGCACAACTGGGGGAACAACAGGGGGAGGAACATCACCTTGAACCGCATGCGTACGACCGCGGCCGCGCTGGCCACCGCCGGCGTGCTGGCAGCCACTCAGCTCGCTTTCGCCGGGGGCGCGGCCGCCGCCACCCGGGCTCCGCAGAGCACCGGCTGCCCGATCAACATCGTGTACCCGAGCCGCTTCTACGTCGACTCGCACGGCTGGGTCACCAACGGGGGCCTGTACTTCGGCATCAAGAGCAAGACGGCCACGAGCTTCAAGAAGGTCACGTTCAGCGTCACGAACGTCAAGAACCTCCGCTTCGGCAAGGCCAAGCCCACCGGCGGCAGGATCACCCACAACTCGACCACCTCGGTGTCCGTCTACGCGGGGACGTTCAAGGGCAGGGCGAGCCTGGGCATGAGGATCCCCACACACCTGCTCAACACCCGTAGCTACCAGCTGAAGTTCACCCTGCACGGCTCGGGCTGGAACTGCGCCGTGAACCAGGGCACCTGGGGCAACTGACCCGCCCCGGGCACCCGGTCGACAGGCGGGAGGGCGGCTCAGTCCCCGAAGGGGCGGCGCTCGCTCTCCCGCGTGGAGGCGCCGGGGGTCGCGTCGGCGATCCACGGGCCGTCCCCGGACGGATCGACGACGCCTTCCTCGAGCCACGTGTAGGCCCCGCCGAGCACGCCCTTGACCACCTTGCGGTCGAGGGCGTCGGTGTTGGTCCACAGCCGGTCGAAGAGTTCCTCGATCCGGATGCGGGCCTGCCGGCAGAAGGCGTCGGCCAGCTGGTAGGCCTCGCGGCCGTGGTCGTCCCGGCTGCGCAGCAGCTCGGCCCGGACGCAGGCCGCGCTCATCGCGAACAGCTCGGCGCCGATGTCCACGATGCGCCCGAGGAAGCCCTGCTTGGTCTCCATCCGGCCCTGCCAGCGGGACATGGCGTAGAAGGTGGAGCGGGCCAGTTTGCGGGCGGTGCGCTCGACGTAGCGCAGATGCCCGGACAGGTCGACTCCGTTCTTGAACTGGCCGTACGCGGTGGGCAGTTGTCCGGGCCCGGCGACCAGCTTGGGCAGCCACTTGGCGTAGAACACGCCTGCGTTCGCGCCCGCCTTCGCCTTGTCGGACAGGGACTTGTCGGGGTCGATGAGGTCACCGGCGACCGAGAGGTGGGCGTCGACGGCCTCGCGGGCGATCAGC
This sequence comes from Streptomyces barringtoniae, assembly GCF_020819595.1. Classification (GTDB taxonomy): domain Bacteria; phylum Actinomycetota; class Actinomycetes; order Streptomycetales; family Streptomycetaceae; genus Streptomyces; species Streptomyces barringtoniae. The sequence continues at coordinate 151,995 of NZ_JAJHNP010000015.1, read as the reverse complement.
AGGTGCATGATCTCCGTGGAGCCCTCGAAGATGCGGTTGATGCGCAGGTCGCGCAGGATCTGCTCGGCCGGAACCGCGCGCTCGCCGCGGGCCCTGAGGGACTCGGCCGTCTCGTAGCCGCGTCCGCCGCGGATCTGGACCAGTTCGTCGGCCATCTTCCAGGCCATCTCGGAGCCGTAGAGCTTGGCGAGTGCGGCTTCGATGCGGATGTCGTTGCGGTCCTCGTCGGCCATCTGCGAGGACAGGTCCAGGACGGCCTCCAGGGCGAAGGTGGTGGCCGCGATGAAGCTGATCTTGGAGCCGACGGCCTCGTGCAGCGCGACCGGCTTGCCCCACTGCTCGCGCTCCGCCGACCACTCGCGGGCGATCTTCAGGCACCATTTCCCGGCGCCCGCGCACATCGCCGGCAGCGACAGCCGCCCGGTGTTCAGGGTGGTGAGCGCGATCTTCAGGCCGGCGCCCTCCGGGCCGATCCGGTTGGCGGCCGGGACCCGCACCTGGTGGAAGCGGGTGACGCCGTTCTCGATGCCACGCAGGCCCATGAAGACGTTGCGGTTCTCGACGGTGACGCCCTCCGCGGTCGCCTCCACCACGAACGCGGTGATGCCGCCCTTGTGCCCCTCGGACTTCGGTACCCGCGCCATGACGACGAGCAGGTCGGCGACCACCCCGTTGGTGGTCCACAGCTTCACCCCGTCGAGGACGTAGGTGTCGCCGTCGGGTACGGCCGTGGTGGCGAGGCGGGCCGGGTCGGAGCCGACGTCCGGCTCGGTGAGCAGGAAGGCGGAGATGTCGGTGCGGGCGCAGCGGGGCAGGAAGGTGTCCTTCTGCTCCTGGGTGCCGAAGAGCTTCAGCGGCTGGGGTACGCCGATCGACTGGTGGGCGGAGAGCAGCGCGCCGACGGCGGGGCTGGCGGAGCCGACCAGGGCGAGGGCCTTGTTGTAGTAGAGCTGGGTGAGGCCGAGACCGTCGTACTTGGGGTCGATCTTCATGCCGAAGGCGCCGAGTTCCTTCAGGCCGGTCACGACCTCGTCGGGGATGCGGGCCTCGCGCTCGATGCGGGCGGAGTCGATCGTGGACTCGCAGAACGCGCGCAGCTTGCCGAGGAACTCCTCGCCACGCCGGACGCTGTCGGGGTCCGGGAGCGGGTGGGGGTGGATGAGGTCGAGCCGGAAGCGCCCGAGGAACAGTTCCTTGGCGAAGCTGGGCTTGTGCCAGTCCTGCTGCCGGGCGGCCTCCGCCACCCGACGTGCCTCGCGCTCGGTGACATTGGTGCGTGACTTGGTGGGGGCGGACATTGAGGCTCACCTCGCCGCGAAGAGGGATGAATTGGACCGTTCGTTACCGACCAGTGCTACTGGATCGTTGGTACCCGAAACGGGCCGACCCCACCACCCCTCGCGCGTCCATCCGGCCGAAAGCCCGGCCGGATACTCCACGCGCGGGTGTGTACTGGTTTCCCGGCGCGCGCCTCGTACCACCTCCCGGGAAAAGCAGTCGAAGCGCTTCGACAGCTTCTGGACTCCCAGCCCTGGCTGAGGCTGGCGTCAATCTCATCCTCACTCGCCCCCGTAAGCAACGCGCGGTCGGTCGAAGCGCTTCACAAGGCTTGGAGCACGGATGGTCACCCTTGCCGAGGTCGCCCAGCACGCCGGAGTCTCGGCGAGCACGGTGAGCCATGTCCTCAGCGGCAAGCGGTCCATCTCCGCGACCACCCGGCAGCGGGTCGAGCAGAGCATCCGGGAACTGGGCTACCACCCCAATGCCGGCGCCCGCGCCCTGGCCGGCAAGCGGTCGAACATCATCGCGCTGATGATCCCGCTGCGCACCGACATGTACGTGCCGGTGATGATGGAGATCGCCATCGCGGCGGCCGCCACGGCCCGCACCCACGGCTACGACGTCCTCCTCCTCACCGGGGAGGAGGGGCCCGACGCGATGATCCTGATGGACGTCGAGCTGGAGGACCAGCGGCTGCCGCTGCTCAGGCAGACCGACCGGCCCTCGGTGCTCATCGGCCTGCCCGCCGACACGGACGGTCTGACCTGCGTGGACCTGGACTGGAGTGCGACGGGCGCGCTGTGCGTGGAGCATCTGGCGGCGCTCGGGCACCGTGACGTCGCTGTCATCGGCGAGGCCCCGGCCGTCTACGAGCGCCACACCGGATTCGCCGAGCGCACCCTCGACGGACTGCGTTCCCGGGCCCGCGAGACGGGCGTGCGGGTGCTGCACCGCCCGTGCGACGGCGGATACGACGCGATGGCGGTGACCCTGGCCCGGATCCTCGACGAGCGCCCGGCGACGACCGGGTTCGTGGTGCAGAACGAGTCGGCGGTGGAGCCGCTGCTCGCGCTGCTGCGCCAGCAGGGACGGGCCGTGCCGGAGGACGTGTCCGTGGTCGCGGTCTGCCCGGACCAGGTCGCCGTGCAGGCCTCGGTCCGGCTGACCTCGGTCGCCATCCCGGCGCAGGAGATGGGCCGGTACGCGGTCGAGCACCTGGTGGCCAAGCTGGACGGGCGGGGCGGCGACGAGGTCGTGCTGATCGTGCCCGAGCTGACGGTACGGGCGAGTTCGGGACCGGCGCCGGCCGCGTCCTGACGTACCTTCCCGTGGCTCCGGTGCGTCCGGGGCACGGCTCCGCCTGCCTTGACCCTGTCCGCACTGTTTCAGGATCACGCCGTGAACCAGCATGCCGTCGCGCAGCCCAAGGTCAGCCTCGCCCGGTCCTCCCCCACCGTCGGCACCTTCCGCGAGCGGGACGGCGCGCTGGAGTGGAGCGGCCGTCAGGAGACGGTGCGGATCGAGCCGTGGGATCCGGACGCGGTCCGGGTGCGCGCCCGGCTCGGCGGCCCGGTGCTGGAGGGGCTCCCGGGCGCGCTCCTCGACTCCCCGCCCGCACAAGGACGCCGGGGTCGAGATCGGTGGCGGCGCGGCGCGGCTGACGGTCGGCGCACTGACCGCCGAGGTGAGCGCCGAGGGCCTGGTCCGCTTTCTGCGCACCGAGGACCGTACGGAGCTGCTCGCCGAGGAGCGGGCCCACTTCTGGTGGCCGGGGTCGCGGCTGTACACGGCGGTCGGCAACGGCCACCACCGCCTTGAGCAGCGGTTCGCCGCCTGCGAGGGCGAGAAGCTGTACGTCCTGGGCCAGCACCAGCACGGGCGCCTGGACCAAAAGGGCCTGGTGCTGGACCTCGTGCAGCGCAACGCCGAGGTGAGCGTGCCGGTGCTGGTGTCCAGCCGGGGCTACACCCTGCTGTGGAACAACCCGGCGATCGGCCGGGGGGAACTGGCGGGCAACGGCACCCGCTGGGTAGCGGACTCGGCCCGGCAGATCGACTACTGGATCACGGCGGGCACGCCGGCCGACGGGCAGCGCGCCTACAGCGCGGTGACCGGGCGCTCCCCGATGCTGCCGGAGTGGGCGGCCGGCTTCTGGCAGTGCAAGCTGCGCTACCGCACGCAGAGCGAACTCCTGGACGTGGCACGGGAGTACAAGCGCCGGGGCCTGCCCCTATCGGCGATCGTGTGCGACTCCTTGATCCACTTCAGGATCGGCAGGATGTTCACCGTGCCCGAGCCGGCGTTGGAGCTGCGGACGAAGGAGAAGACGTCGTTGGAGCCGTTGTTGCCCTTGTAGACGGTCCAGGTGGAGTCGCCGAGGGTGAGGGTGCCCTGGGAGGTGCCGAGCGGGCCGACGGCGCCGGTCTTGTTGACCGCCCAGACGCCCCAGTTGGTGCCGGAGTCGGCCCAGATGCACGGGCTGCCGGCGCCGGCGCCCCAGATGTCGTTGCTTCGACGAGCAGTCCGGCATCGCGATCGTGGACCGGACGAGGACGGCGGGCGACGCGGTGACACCGGCGCACGGCGGCACGGCCGAACTCGTCCACCGCTCCTGCGACTTCGGTACGGGGGTGGGCGAGGTGACGGCGCAGGTGGCGGGCGAGGGCGTGCTGGAGGTGTCCCTGGACGGCGGCCCGGTGCTGGCCAACCTGGCACCGTCCACCCCCACCGCAGGCGCCTACGCCTACACCACCCTGGGCGCCGCCATCGCCGCCATCGCCGCCGCCGGCGTGCACGACGTCCGCCTCAGGCTGCGCGGCCCGCTGCGGCTCGCGCACGTCGGCTTCTCCGGTCGAGGGTCCGGATCGGCCGACGACGGGACGGGGCCCGGCACCGAAAGGCAGCGGTGCCGGGCCCCTTCTGCAGGCTGACGTGCGGTGACGTGCGACCGCGGGCGTCAGGGTGTCGGACTCGTCAGCCGCGGCTCGCCTTGGCGAGGGCCGGCACGAAGCGCAGGGCGTCCAGGGTGCCCACGCCGGTGGCCATGTCGTAGCCGTTGACGGCCTTGTAGCCCTTCACGCCCTGGTAGCTGTTGTCGGTGCCGTCGTTGACGTCGACGACGCCCGGGTTCTTCTGCTTCAGCAGGGTGTAGAGGGCCGCGTTGATGTTGCCCACGCGGTGGCCGCCCGCCTGGTCGGCGAGGGCGACGATGCCCGAGAACAGGGGGCTGGCCTCGCTGGTGCCGCCGGAGACGTCCCAGCCGGTGGCCGTCGGGTCGTAGCTGGAGTACACCCAGGCACCGCCGTTGACCGCGGCGGCCATCGAGATGTCCGGGGTGCCGCGGCGGGTGCCGACGACGTTCTTGACCCCGTCCTGGTAGGCCGGCCGGTTGAACACGTGGGACTGGCCGCCGCCGCCCGCGCCGTAGTCGTTGTAGACGCTGTCCGGCTTGACGCGCTCGCCCTTGTCGTTCAGGTGGAGCTGGGTGCCGCCGATGGAGGTGACCAGCGGGTCGGACGACGGCCAGGAGTTGACGCGCTTGTTGTAGTACGTCTTGCCGTCCAGCTTCATGTCGGTGGCGCCGCCGTCACCGGAGGAGGCGAGCACGGTCACGTGCTTGCGCTGCGCGGCCTCGAAGGCGTACCGGAGCTTCTTGATGCTGGAGAAGTCGCCCTTGTCGAAGCCCGGGAAGGTGTTCTCGGTGGCGCCGAAGCTCTGGGTGATGACGTCGCCGACACCGTGGTCGATCAGGTACTTCTCGGCGGACATCATCTCCGGCAGGCCGGTGGTGCCCTCGGTCTCCGAGACCGCCGTCTCCACCAGCACGATCTTCGCACCCGGCGCGACGGCGTGGGCCATCTCGACGTCCAGCGTGGTCTCGCCGGCCCAGCCGGTCATGTCCGAGTTCTTCGGGTCGAACTTGGGGACATGGCCCCACTTGACGACGTCGACCTTGGTGCTGGGCAGCCCGAACTGCTTGCTGTAGACGTCCAGGTCGTGCTGGACGGTCGGGGACCCGAAGGAGTCGACGATCACGATCGTACGGCCCTTGCCCGTGATGCCCTTCTTGTACAGCGGGTTCAGGTCGTACGCCGTTCTGTACTGGAGCGGGTTGTAGCAGTTGATGTGCCATTTGGCCTGGCACTGGGCGATGGGGAGGGGGCTGGCCACGTCGTGGACGAGGGTCTGCCCCGCGACGGCCGGCTGCGCGAAGGTGTGCGGCACGCCGGCGGGCGCGGCGGTGGTGGCGCCTGCCGAGGAGATGGTCGCCAGTCCTGCGGCGACGAGTGCGGCAGTGGCGGCGGAGGCCGCGAGGCCGCGCCCGGTACGGGCTATGTGCATGTGTTCCCCTGAGTGGTCCGAAGTCGGACTTGATCGGTCGCCCTAGCAGACACACAGACGGCCGACTGAGTCATGCACAGATCAATATTATTGACCGGCCGATGCCGAATCCTTTACCCGGCCAGAGCTTTCGGGAACACGAACGGCCGGTGCCCCCGCACAGTGGGCACCGGCCGTTCCGTCCGACCTGTCCGTGGCAGGTCAGAGCGCGAGACCGGTCAGGACCAGCACGCGCTCGTAGGTGTAGTCCTCCATCGCGAACCGCACGCCTTCGCGGCCCACACCGGACTGCTTGGCGCCGCCGTACGGCATCTGGTCGGCGCGGTAGGACGGGACGTCGCCGATCACCACGCCGCCGACCTCGAGGGCGCGGTGGGCGCGGAAGGCGACCTGCAGGTCGTGGGTGAACACGCCCGCCTGGAGGCCGTACTTCGAGTTGTTGACCGCGGCGAAGGCCTCCGCCTCGCCGTCCACCTTCTGCACGGTGAGGACCGGTCCGAAGACCTCCTCGCAGGCGAGGGTGACGTCCGCCGGTACGTCGGTGAGGACGGTCGGCGCGTAGGAGGCGCCGTCGCGGTCGCCGCCGGTGAGCAGCGTGGCGCCGGCCTCGACCGCCTCCTTCACCCAGGACTCCACGCGCTTGGCCGCGTCCTCGCTGACCAGCGGGCCCACGTCCGTCTTGGCGTCGGACGGGTCACCGGTGACCTGGGCCTCGACGGCGGCGACGATGCGCGGCAGCAGGCGGTCGTGGACGGAGGCGTCGGCGATCACGCGCTGCACGGAGATGCAGGACTGGCCGGCCTGGTAGTTGGAGAAGGTCGCGATGCGGGTCGCGGCCCAGTCCAGGTCTGCGTCGGAGGCGTAGTCGCCGAGGACGACCGCGGCTCCGTTGCCGCCCAGCTCCAGCGTGCAGTGCTTGCGCGGCACCGAGTCCATGATCGCGTAGCCGACCTTGTCGGAACCGGTGAAGGAGATCACCGGCAGGCGCTCGTCCTGGACCAGGGCGGGCATGCGGTCGTTCGGGACCGGCAGGACCGACCAGGAACCGGCCGGCAGGTCGGTCTCGGCCAGCAGCTCGCCGAGGATCAGGCCGGAGAGCGGGGTGGCCGGGGCCGGCTTGAGGATGATCGGCGCGCCGACGGCGATCGCGGGGGCGACCTTGTGCGCGCACAGGTTCAGCGGGAAGTTGAACGGCGCGATGCCGAGCACGACACCCTTCGGGAAGCGGCGGGTGAGCGCCAGCCGGCCCTGGCCGCCGGCGTCGGTGTCCAGCCGCTGGGCCTCGCCGCCGTTGAACCGCCGGGCCTCCTCGGCGGCGAACCGGAACACGGAGACGGCACGGCCGACTTCGCCCCGGGCCCACTTGACGGGCTTGCCGTTCTCGGCGGAGATCAGCTGGGCGATCTCCTCGGTGCGCTCGACCAGCCGCTTGCTGACGTGGTCGAGGGCGGCGGCGCGCACGTGCGCCGGGGTGGCGGCGAACTCGTCGCGCACGGCGTACGCGGCGGCCACGGCCTCCTCTACCTGGGCGTCGGTCGGCACGCCGACCTTGCCGACGAGGCGCCCGTCCCACGGGGAGGTGACGTCGAAGCTGTCCTCGCCGGTGACCTGGCGGCCGGCGAGCCAGAAGGCGTGGGTGGAAGTCATGTGTCGGTTCCCGGCCCTTCCGCGTTGGAGGTGTGCTTGGCTTTCGTGGTCCACGGTAGGGCGGGGCCGACCGGGGGTCGCTTGTCCGAGTCGTAGCAGTGGGCAGCCCCGGCACTACTGTTTGGACTACTTGGAGTACTCGGCGCCGGTCTGTTCGGACTACTCGGCGCTGGTCGCCTTCAGCGCCAGCCACAGCTCCATCCGGACGTCGGGATCGTCCAGGGACCGCCCGAGGATCTCCTCGACCCGCCGCATCCGGTACCGCAGCGTGTGCCGGTGCACGCCCAGGTCCGCCGCAGCCGCGTCCCACTGCCCGTGCCGCGACAGCCACGCCCGCAGCGAGGCGACCAGATCCCCCCGCCCCGTCGCGTCGTGCTCGTGCAGCGCCCGCAGCAACCCGTCCGCGAACGCCTTCACCGCGTCGTCGGCCAGCAGCGGCAGCACGGACCCCGCGGCCAGCTGCTCGTGCTCCACCAGCACCCGCCCCCGCCGCCGCGCCACCGACAGCGCCTGCTCGGCCTGCTTGTAGGCCGCCGCGGCGGCGATCGGCCCGGCCGGCGCGGACAGCCCTACGACCAGTTCCTCCTCGTCGCCCCCGGTCTGCTCCGGCACGGCCCGCGCCGCCTCCAGCGCCGCCGCGTGACCCGTGCAGGCGGCCACCGCCGCGCCGCCGTCGGCGCCGAGCACCACCAGCCGCTCCCCCTCGGGCACGACCAGCACGGCCTCCCCGGAGCGCGCGGCAGCGGACTCCAGGGCCTCCGCCAGCCCGCCCAGCGGATCACCGCTCGTGGCACCGGCGGCAGGCACGGCGCCACCGGTACCCGGCCCGCGCACGTGGCCGTGGCCGTGGGCGTCCGCGTGCGCCCGAGCGGCGGATCCGGACGCCGCCTCGGCGACGATCATCCGGAACGGCGCGTCCAGCAGCCCGCCGTAGAGGTCCCCGGCGACGGCCCGGGCGTGGTCGGGCTCCCCGGCCAGGAGCATGCGCAGCACGGCCGCGCCTACGCGCTGTTCGGCCGCGTGCAGGGAGCGGGAGCGTTCGGTGGTGAGGGTGAGCAGGGCGATGGCGGAGTGCACGGCGTAGCGCTCGGCGGTGCCGAGGGCGGCGGCGGTGCCGACGGCGAGCGCGGCGCGCGGCCGCCGCCCGGTCCCCAGGGAGTGCAGCTCGACCCGGTCCTCGTGCTCGGGCCCGCCGACGACGGACGACGCCGGCGCGGGACGCTCCCGCAGCCGCTCGACCTCGGCGGTCAGCCGGGCGGCACGCCGGCCGGCCCACTCGGGCGCGGCGGCGACGACGGCGCCGGAGGCGTCGTACAGCGCGGCCCACCCGTCGACCTGCCCGGCGAGCGCGCCGAGCAGCCCCTCGGGCCCGGAGCTCAGCGCCTGCTTGGTCAGCTCCCGCTGCGCGGCGAACCCCGCGGTGACGGCACGGTACTGATCGGCGGCGATGGCGGCGGACACGGCCTTGCTGATGGCGAGGAAGGGGGTGCGGCGGGGCACCTCCAGCAGGGGCAGCCCCTCCTGCCGGCAGGCGTCGACGAGAGCCGCCGGGATGTCCTCGTAATTGACCCCCACGGCGAACCCGAGCCCGACGACACCGGCCCCTGCGAGCCGCTTCACGTACCGCCGCATGGCCTCGGGGTCCTCGGCGTCCAGCTTGAGCGCGGTGATCAGCAGCAGCTCACCGCCCTCCATGTACGGCACGGGGTCGGCCAGCTCACTGACGTGGGCCCAGCGGACGGGCACGTCGAGGCGGTCCTCGCCCGCGCGCACGGTCAGCTTCAGCGCGGAGTGGTGGACGAGCGAGGCGAGGGTCGGGGGCATGAGGCCTTCAGTCGACGGCGGATCGAGCGTTCGGATGAGTGGATCTCATGGTCGGACCGTGGTCGTCCGGATCCTTCGTATCCTTCGTATCCTTTGGCCGAACCGTATGAACGGCCTACACCGATTCTGCCTCACCGTACGATCCCCCGCCGCCTCCTCACCCCCTCAGATCCACCAGCAACGGCGGCGCGTGCTCCCCCCGCACACTCGTCAACGACAACACCGCATGCCCCGCCGGCACCCCATGAGCCAACTCGGACGCAGACCAGCGCTCACGCTCCACCTGACGGACGGTGACGGCGCGGGCGGTGGGCGCCTGTCCTGTGATGACCCGTCGCAGGATGTGCACGGCCTTGCCGGCCGGGGTCTCGGCGATGATCTGGCGATCGGTGACGTCCCGGGTCTCGATCCACTCCTTGCCCCACACTTCGGCGAAGTCCTGCCCGTCCCAGGGGGTGACCCCGGCCAGTGCCATCCGGCAGCCGGTCGCGCCGAGCAGCGGACTGCGCAGCGGCCTGGGTACGTCGTCCAGGGTGCGCAGGGTGAGCACCGCACCGGCACCGGCCGAGCGAAGGCGCTGGACGCCACGGACCGCCTCCGGGGTGATGACACCGGAGGCGTCGTCGAGGATCAGGCAGGCGAACAGCGACCGGTCCTCCCGTACGGTCACGGCCGCCGTGAACTGGGCCAGCACCAGCCGGGCCAGGATCCGGGAAGCGTCGGCGTGCCCGCGCTGTGGCAGGTCGATGCGGACGCGCACCGGATGGTCGAGGGCCTTGAGTGAGAACGGCCGGGCCTGGTCGGAGGTGTTGAAAAAGCCGGCGAAGACAGGCCTGTCGAGCAGCGCGATCCGGTCGGCGAGCACGGTGCCGATGTCGCCCGGGTGGGCCATCTGCCGTTCGCGGGCGTCGAGTTCCCGCAGGAGCCCCTCCTGTCCGGTGTCCGTCAACGCCTTGCGCAGCGCGGCCAGCGGGCCGGGGGCGCCGTCGAGGAGCTGGCGCAGCTCGGGCACGGACGGAAAGCGGTCGTGGACGGCACGGAAGGGACCGAGCAGCTGGGCGAGAACAGTGGTCGAGCGGCGGCTGTCGCTGCCCGGGTGAGCATCGGCGAGGTCGCCTGCGAGGGCCTCGGCGAGTATGGCAGCCGCCTCGTCGGGGTCGGTGGTGCCGCCGTAGAGGTCGAGGTCGTAGACGGACTCCGGGTGCCCGATGCGTACGACGACGTCGTAGGCCTCGGCCGGGCCGAGTCCGGTGCCCGCCGCGCCGACGACCACGACGGAGGCGCGCCCGGCGAGGGCGTGCAGGCACAGGGACTCGGCGAGCGGCCGTACCACCGCGCGGGTCTTGCCCGAGCCGGACGGGCCTACGACGAGCAGCGAGGTACCGAGCAGGCCGGGGTCGAGGCCGAGGCCCGCGCCCCGGTAGTGGTAGGGGTTGCGGGGGTCGTCGACGGCGGTGCCGAGCCGGACCTGGCCGGTGAGCAGGTCGTGGCGGGCGTGCCGCGCGGGCAGGTCGCGTTCGCCGGAGGGGTGCAGGCAGGCGGCGGAGCCGTCCTTGACCACGGCGCCGGTGAAGGTGGCCAGCGTGTGCCGTCCCGCCCGCACCCCCTGCCAAGCCCGGCTGATGCGCGCATGATCGACGTCCCGCATGAGCCCGGCCTTCGCCTCGGCGGCAAGCCGATCGGCGGCCTCGTGGGCACCGGCGCGGCGCAGGTGGGGCCATTCGGCCGGGTCCTGCTCGGGCGTGGGCGGGCGCTCGACCACCGGCAGGGCCGGCCGCCAGGCCGGCGGGCCGTAGCGGCGCCAGACCTCGCCCCAGCGGCCGAGACGGCCGACGATGAGCAGAATGGCAAGACCGATGACGGTGTAGTAGCCGTACCAGAGGAAGGCGCGCGACACATTGCTGTCGCTGTTGCGCCAGGAGTCGGGGACGAGCAGTTCGAGTGGCAGCACCCACCAGCTGCCGAGATAGCCGTTCCACAGCAAGGACCAGACCAGCCAGCCGACGAGAAAGGCGATGAAAGCACCGCTGATCAGCTGTCGGGCCGGGATCTGCTCGGGCTCCTGCTCGGGCCGGGGCCGGTGTCCGAGGCGCCACACGCCGGGCGCCGCCTCGGGGCGGGTTGTGCGCAGCCAGTTCAGGAAGGCGGAGCCGTCCGGTTGCGGCGGCACACTGGGAGGTGCCGCCGGCATGGGTGGCACGGCGCTCCCCTCGCGTGGTACCGCAGGGCGAGGTACAGGATTCGCATGCGTGCCGCGTGCGTCGCGCGTGCCGTCGCCGTCCATCGACCTTGCCCCCTGACCAGCCGTTCCGTCCACCGTCAGCGAGCAATCTAACGCCCCGGCAGGGGGAGTTCACCGCTTACGCGGCCGAGAGCGCCCGCCGACTGGGCGTACCCCGGCCGGACGGCTATGTCCATGACGGACAACCGGGGTGACCGACAACGCCCACATGGAGCATGCCCACCCCCCACCCTCGGCCCTAGCCTGCGAAGAAAGATAGGTATGCGGCCGAAAACGCACTGCCCGGAATCGTCCGGGACGCCAGACAAGACCGCCCGGTACGCAAGATCATCAGGAGCCCCCATGACCGCACTTCCGCAGGAGCGCCGCGTCGTCACCGCCATCCCCGGCCCGAAGTCGCAGGAGCTGCAGGCCCGCCGTACCGCCGCGGTCGCGCAGGGCGTGGGCTCCGTGCTGCCGGTCTTCACCGCGCGCGCCGGTGGCGGGATCATCGAGGACGTCGACGGCAACCGGCTCATCGACTTCGGGTCCGGTATCGCCGTGACCTCCGTCGGCGCCTCCGCCGAGGCCGTCGTACGGCGGGCGAGCGCCCAGCTCGCCGACTTCACCCACACCTGTTTCATGGTCACCCCGTACGAGGGGTACGTGGAGGTGGCGGAGGCCCTGGCCGAGCTGACCCCCGGTGACCACGCCAAGAAGTCCGCGCTGTTCAACTCCGGCGCCGAGGCCGTCGAGAACGCCGTCAAGATCGCGCGTGCCTACACCAAGCGGCAGGCCGTCGTGGTGTTCGACCACGGGTACCACGGGCGGACCAACCTGACCATGGCGCTCACCGCCAAGAACATGCCGTACAAGCACGGGTTCGGGCCGTTCGCTCCCGAGGTGTACCGGGTGCCGGTCGCCTACGCCTACCGCTGGCCGACCGGGGCCGACAACTGCGGTCCCGAGGCCGCCGCGCAGGCCATCGACCAGATCACCAAGCAGGTCGGCCCGGACAACGTGGCCGCGATCATCATCGAGCCCGTGCTCGGCGAGGGTGGCTTCATCGAGCCGGCCAAGGGCTTCCTCCCGGCGATCCGGCAGTTCGCCTCCGACAACGGGATCGTCTTCGTCGCCGACGAGATCCAGAGCGGTTTCTGCCGGACCGGGCAGTGGTTCGCCTGCGAGGACGAGGGGATCGTCCCCGACCTGATCACGACCGCCAAGGGCATCGCCGGTGGGCTTCCGCTCGCCGCCGTCACCGGGCGTGCGGAGATCATGGACGCCGCGCACGCCGGCGGGCTGGGCGGTACGTACGGCGGCAACCCCGTCGCCTGTGCGGGTGCCCTCGGTGCCATCGAGACCATGAAGGAGCTCGACCTCAACGGCAAGGCCAAGCGCATCGAGGAGATCATGAAGGGTCGCCTCGCCGCCATGGCCGAGAAGTTCGACGTCATCGGTGACGTGCGCGGGCGCGGCGCGATGATCGCGATCGAGCTCGTGAAGGACCGTGCCACCAAGGAGCCGAACCCGGAGGCCACGGCCGCGCTCGCCAAGGCCTGCCACGCCGAGGGCCTGCTGGTCCTGACCTGCGGCACCTACGGCAACGTGCTGCGCTTCCTGCCCCCGCTGGTGATCGGCGAGGACCTGCTGAACGAGGGCCTCGACATCATCGAGCAGGCCTTCGCGCGCATCTGAGCGACTGGTCCGCACCTCTGAACGGGTGCCTGCGGCAGGCCGTGTGAAGAACGTGTGGGGGGTGGATGACGGGAGCCGATTCCGTCTGCCCAAGCGGCCCGGCCTGCCGTAGGTTCTACCCAGATGAGAGATACACCCCGCCCACAGGGGACTGTGGGCGATTTCAGGCCGGGGCCTCCCCAGCTTCGACCTGGTCGTGCCCTCGCGCACACAACAACCGGCGCCTGACGGCTCCGGGATCTCCTCACCGATCGGACGGTCGCCGCCCCAAACCCCCCGGGGCGCGCGACGTTCCGATCCGGACGGCCGCCTCGGAACTACCCCCCCTGTTCCGGGGCGGCCGACCTCCTTCTCCTTGCCTTGCACCAGGCGGTCCCGGTCCGGATCGAGCCGGTTTCCCGGACATGGCCCGACGATGCGTTCCGGGCCGAACGGACCTGCGAAGCTGGGCACCGTGTCGACCTCAGCCCGCCTCTTTGCGCTCCTCGGTCTCCCGGCCGGCCTCTTCGCCGCGATCACCTGGCAGGTCGTGACCCACGGCCCGCTGCTGCGCCTGGACTCCCGCCTCAGCCGGGACCTGGTCCATCGGGACGGATTCGGCGCGTACCTCTCCGACCTCGGCAACATCCAGGTCGCCGTCCCGGTGCTCGCCGCGGCCGTGCTCTACGTCCTCTGGCGGGGACGGTCCACCGGTACGGAACGGTGGTGGCTGCCACCCGCCGCCGCGGCCGTACTCATGGCGCTGGTCCCGGCGATCGTCGTACCCCTCAAGGACTGGACCGCACGGCCGGGGACCCCCGTGGTGCCTCCGGCTGTCGGCTATTTCCCCTCCGGGCACACGGCCACGGCGGCCGTCGCCTACGGCTCCGCGACACTGCTCCTGCTGCCCTGGCTGCGCTCAACGGCCGCCCGCCGGAGCCTGGTCGCCGGGTGCGCGGTCCTGGTGCTCGGAGTGTCGTACGGGCTCGTCCGGCACGGCTGGCACTGGCCGATGGACGTGGTGGCCAGCTGGTGCCTGTGCACCGTGCTGCTGACCGCCCTTTCCCTGGTGCCGGGGGTCTCGAAGAAGCCTGGCGTCTTGAAGAAGGCGGAGGCCTTGACGGGGCCGGGTGTCCTGACGAAGCCGGGTGTCCTGACGGAGGAAGGGACGCGCGGCTCCGGCTGAGTCCCATGCGGCGCTACCGGTCCCCGTCCCCTCCCCCGGCCAGCCGCGCCGCCGCCTCGTGCATCGCCAGCTCCAGCAGCGCCGGGTCGGTCAGCGTGCCGGAGCCGTCCGGCGGCACCAGCCAGCGCACGCCACGGGTCGCCCGGCCCGGATACGGCACGACGATCCAGGTGCCGGGCCCGGCGGTGCGGATGCCGGTGCCGATCCAGCGGGCCGCGGTGCCCGGCGGCACGAAGAACCCGACCCGGTTGTCGCCGAAGTCGACCAGCACCGGGCCGGGTCGGTCGAGTACGCGGATGAGCACGTCCAGCGTCGGATAGCCGAGGTCACCCGGCAGGATCAGTACGTCCCAGGCCCTGCCGGCCGGCAGCAGCGCGACCCCGAGGGGATTGCGCTCCCATTCCCAGCGGCAGGCTTCGGGGTCCGGTGCGGCGGATGCCAGCCATTCGACGGCCGTCTTCGCCCCAGTCATCGTCAAGGCCTCCCTGTCTCTCGCCCGACCGTCCGGAGCGGTCGCGTCAGGAGGAGAGAGGGAGGCCTTCCCGAGGGCATTACGCGGGTTCCACGCCCCCATCGAGGTGACCTGGGTCACATTTCGCTAGCGGGCCGGGGGTGACCGTCAGTAGTAGTACCAGTACCAGTCGTCGTCGCAGTGATGGTGACGGTGGTGGTGGTCCCAGTCGTAGCTCCAGTAGTCCCCGTCGTGATGGTCGTGGCGGGGAGTCATGGTCACCGCGGACGTCTGGTGCATCGGCGCCGCCGTGGCGGCCGCCACCGGCAGCATGACGGCTCCGGCAACGACGACGGCGGAGGCCACCGCCGTCGCCAGGCCGCCCAGGCGGCGCTTGGGACGGGCGTCGTCGTGCTTGCGGTCGAAGCGGTTGATGAGGGTCATGGTCTTCTCCTGCTGTTCCGGTGTGGAAGTCGGTGCCTCCCGGTGAGGCCCGTGCTTCAAGTACGCCGGAACGCGGCGGCGGAGTCATGCTCCGGAAACTCGGGGCTTGACCCAGCCACAGGGGCCGGGTACAAGCCCCGCAGGCCGACGAAAGGCCTCAGCTGTCGAAGCCCAGCCCCAGCCGGTCCATGGTGCGCAGCCACAGGTTGCGCCGCCCGCCGTGCGCGTCCGCGCGGGCCAGGGACCACTTGGTGAGGGCGATCCCGGTCCAGGCGAACGGCTCGGGCGGGAACGGCAGCGGCTTCTTGCGGACCATCTCCAGCTCCGTCCGCTCGGTGCGCTCCCCGTCCAGCAGGTCGAGCATCACGTCCGCGCCGAAGCGGGTCGCTCCGACACCCAGGCCGGTGTACCCGGCCGCGTACGCGACCTTCCCCTGGTGTGCCGTGCCGAAGAACGCCGAGAAGCGCGAGCAGGTGTCGATCGCGCCGCCCCAGGCATGCGTGAAGCGGACGCCCTCCAACTGCGGGAAGCAGGTGAAGAAGTGGCCGGCGAGCTTGGCGTAGGTCTCCGGCCGGTCGTCGTACTCGGCGCGCACCCGGCCGCCGTAGTGGTGGATCGCGTCGTAGCCGCCCCACAGGATGCGGTTGTCGGCGGAGAGGCGGAAGTAGTGGAACTGGTTGGCCGAGTCGCCGAGTCCCTGTCTGTTCTTCCAGCCGACCGACTCCAGTTGCGCGTCACTCAGCGGCTCGGTCATCAGCGCGTAGTCGTAGACCGGGACGGTGTAGGAGCGCACGCGGCGCAGCAGGCTGGGGAAGATGTTGGTGCCGAGCGCGACCCTGCGGGCGCGGACCGCGCCGTACGGCGTGCGTACGGCCATCCCGGCGCCGTACGGCTTCAACGTCAGCGCGGGCGTGTGCTCGTACACCCGCACCCCGAGCTGCAGACACGCCTTCTTCAGGCCCCACGCCAGCTTCGCCGGGTGCAGCATGGCCACGCCCCGGCGGTCCCACAGACCGGCCTCGAAGGTGGGCGAGTTCACCTGCTCGCGCACGGCGTCGGCGTCCAGGAACTCGATGCCGTCCGCGAGGCCCTGCTCCGCCAACTCCTTGTGCCAGTCGCGCAGTTCCCAGGCCTGGTAGGTCTCGGTGGCGACGTCGATCTCGCCGGTGCGCTCGAAGTCGCAGTCGATGCCGTGCCGGGCGATCGCGGCCTCGATCTCGTCCAGGTTGCGCCGGCCCAGTTCCTCGAGCTTCTGGATCTCGTCGGGCCAGCGGGTGAGGCCGTTGGGCAGGCCATGGGTGAGGGAGGCGGCGCAGAAGCCGCCGTTGCGGCCGGAGGCGGCCCAGCCCACCTCGCGGCCTTCCAGCAGGACCACGTCCCGCTGCGGATCGCGCTCTTTCGCGTTGAGCGCGGTCCACAGTCCGCTGTAGCCGCCGCCGACGACCAGCAGGTCGCAGGTGTCGGTGCCGGTGAGGGCGGGCTCGGGGTGGGGTTTGCCGGGGTCTTCCAGCCAGTACGGCACCGGCTGGGCTTCGGAGAGAGAAGCGATCCAGTTGTCTTTGCCACGACTCATGGCGCTTGGGGCCATGATTTCAACTCCCTACAGTGGACTTTCCCGACGGGGAATTCCTGAAAAGGCTTATGCCCTTTGTTTGTTGCGGCTGTTGCCGACGAGCATCGAGAACAGGGTGATGAGGACGGCGACGAGGAACATGGCCGTACCGATCACATTGATCTGGACCGGTGTTCCGCGCTGCGCCGAACCCCACACGAACATCGGGAAGGTGACGGTCGAGCCGGCGTTGAAGTTCGTGATGATGAAGTCGTCGAAGGACAGCGCGAACGACAGCAGCGCGCCCGCCGCGATGCCCGGTGCCGCGATGGGCAGGGTGACCCGCAGGAAGGTCTGCACGGGACCGGCGTACAGGTCCCGGGCGGCCTCCTCCAGGCGCGGGTCCATCGACATCACGCGCGCCTTGACCGCGGTGACGACGAAGCTGAGGCAGAACATGATGTGGGCGATGAGGATCGTCCAGAAGCCGAGCTGCGCGCCCATGTTGAGGAACAGGGTGAGCAGCGAGGCGGCCATGACGACCTCGGGCATCGCCATCGGCAGGAAGATCAGCGAGTTGACGGAGCCGCGGGCGCGGAAGCGGTAGCGGACCAGCGCGAAGGCGATCATCGTGCCGAGGATCGTGGCGCCGACCGTCGCCCACACCGCGATCTGGAGGCTGATGGACAGCGAGCCGCACATGTCGGCGACCCCACACGGCTGCTTCCAGGCGTCCAGGGAGAACTGCTGCCACTCGTAGTTGAAGCGCCCCTTCGGCTTGTTGAAGGAGAACACCGTCACGATGACGTTGGGCAGCAGCAGGTACGCGAGGGTCAGGGTTCCCGCGATGACGACGAGATGGCGCTTGAGCCAGTTGACGAAGGGCATTTAGACCAGGTCCTCCGTCCCGGACCGGCGGATGTAGATCGTGACCATGGCCAGGATCGCGGCCATGAGGATGAAGGAGAGCGCCGCGGCGGTCGGGTAGTCCAGGATCCGCAGGAACTGCGTCTGGATGACGTTTCCGATCATGCGGGTGTCGGTGGAGCCGAGCAGTTCGGAGTTGACGTAGTCACCGGCCGCCGGGATGAAGGTCAGCAGCGTGCCGGAGACCACGCCCGGCATCGACAGCGGGAAAGTCACCTTGCGGAAGGTGGTCCACGGCCTGGCGTACAGGTCGCCGGCCGCCTCGTGCAGCCGCCCGTCGATCCGCTCCAGCGAGGTGTACAGCGGCAGGATCATGAACGGCAGGAAGTTGTACGTCAGTCCGCACACCACCGCCAGCGGTGTGGCGAGGACGCGGTCGCCGGCCGTCCAGCCGAGCCAGTTGGTGACGTCCAGGACGTGCAGCGAGTTCAGGACGTGCACCACCGGGCCGTTGTCGGCGAGGATCGTCTTCCAGGCCAGGGTGCGGATCAGGAAGCTGGTGAAGAACGGCGCGATCACCAGGACCATGATCAGGTTCCGCCAGCGGCCCGCGCGGAACGCGATCAGATAGGCCAGCGGGTAGCCGAGCAGGAGGCACAGGACCGTGGCGCCGGCCGCGTAGAAGACGGACCGCAGGAACTGCGGCCAGTACTCGCTGAACGCATCCCAGTAGGTGGCGAAGTGCCAGGTGACCTTGTAGCCCTGCTCCAGGGAGCCCTGCTGCACGGAGGTGGAGGCCTGGTAGATCATCGGCAGGGCGAAGAAGACGATCAGCCAGAGGATGCCGGGCAGCAGCAGCCAGTACGGGGTGAACCGGCCGCGCTTGCGCGGGGGCTTCTGCTCCGGTGCGGTGGGCGCGAGCGGCGGGGGCGCCTCGGCTTCGGTGAGCGTCGTCATCAGGCGGCCGCCTCTTCCTCGGTGCCCGCGTCGATGTCCTGGGCCGCGTCCAGGCCGAAGGTGTGCGCCGGGCTCCAGTGCAGTACGACGTCCGCGCCGGGCACGAGCCGGCCGTCGCGCTCGACGTTCTGGACGTACACCGCGAGCTCGTCGCAGACCGGGCTGTCTATCACGTACTGGGTGGAGACACCGATGAAGCTGGCGTCGGCGATCCTGCCGGTGAGGCGGTTGCGGCCCTCGGGGATGTCCCCCGCGTCGTCGGCGTGCGTGAGGGAGATCTTCTCGGGGCGGATACCGACCAGCACCTTGCCGCCGGCCGTCGTCGGGGCCGCACATCGCGCCTTCGGCAGCACCAGCTTGCCGCCGCCCGCCTTGAGCACGATGTCGTCGCCGTTCTTCGTGTCGACCTCGGCCTCGATGAGGTTGGAGGTGCCGAGGAAGTTTGCGACGAAGGTCGTGTTCGGGTTCTCGTACAGGTCGGTGGGCGAGCCCAGCTGCTCGACGCGGCCCGCGTTCATCACGGCGACCGTGTCGGCCATGGTCATGGCCTCCTCCTGGTCGTGCGTGACATGGACGAAGGTGATGCCGACCTCGGTCTGGATGCGCTTGAGCTCCAGCTGCATCTGGCGGCGCAGCTTGAGGTCGAGGGCGCCGAGCGGCTCGTCGAGCAGCAGCACCTTGGGGTGGTTGATGAGGGCGCGGGCGACGGCGACGCGCTGCTGCTGGCCACCGGAGAGCTGGTGCGGCTTCTTGCGCGCCTGCTCGCCGAGCTGGACCAGCTCCAGCATCTCCTCGACCTGTTTCTTCACGCTCTTCATGCCGCGCCGGCGCAGCCCGAAGGCGACGTTCTCGAAGATGTCGAGGTGCGGGAAGAGGGCGTAGGACTGGAAGACGGTGTTCACCGGCCGCTTGTAGGGCGGCAGGTTGGTCACTTCCTGGTCGCCGAGGTGGACGGTGCCCGTCGTGGGCTCCTCCAGGCCGGCGATCATGCGCAGGGTGGTGGTCTTGCCGCAGCCGGAGGCGCCGAGCAGGGCGAAGAAGGAGCCCTGCGGCACGGTCAGGTCCAGCGGCTGTACGGCGGTGAACCCGTTGTCGTACGTCTTGCTGATACCGGAGAGGCGGACGTCGCCGCTGTTGTCTGGTGTCGTCATCGTCGTCACGCCCCTGTGAGCTTCGAGAACTTCTGCTGGTAGGCGGTCTCTTCCTTCTGCGTCAGCGAGCGGAAGGCGTGGGACCGGGCCTGCATGGCCTTGTCGGGGAGGATCAGCGGGTTGTCCGCCGCGCTCTTGTCGATCTTGGCAAGATACGGCTTCACCCCCGCGACCGGGCTCACGTAGTTGATGTACGCGGCGAGTTCGGCGGCCGGCTCGGGCTCGTAGAAGAAGTCGATGAGCCGCTCGGCGTTCGTCTTGTGGCGCGCCCTGTTGGGGATCAGCATGTTGTCGGTCGAGGTCATGTAGCCGCTGTCGGGGATGACGTAGCCGACGTCCGGGCTGTCGGCCTGGAGCTGGACGATGTCACCGGCCCAGGCGATACAGGCGGCGAAGTCGCCCTTGCTGAGGTCGGACGTGTAGTCATTGCCGGTGAAGCGGCGGATCTGGCCCTTGTCGACGGCCTTCTGCAGGCGGGCGATCACCGCGTCGAAGTCGTCGTCGGTGAACTTCGCCGGGTCCTTGCCCATGTCGAGCATGGTCATGCCGATGCTGTCGCGCATCTCGGTCAGGAAGCCGACGCGGCCCTTGAGCTTGGGGTTGTCGAGCAGGTCGGAGACCGACTTCACCTCGATGCCGTCGAGTGCCTTCTTGTTGTAGGCGATGACGGTGGAGATGCCCTGCCAGGGGTACGAGTAGGCCCGGCCCGGGTCCCAGTCGGGGGCGCGGAACTGGTCCGACAGGTTGGCGAAGGCGTGCGGCAGGTTGGACGGGTCCAGTTTCTGGACGTACCCGAGGCGGATCATGCGGGCGGCCAGCCAGTCGGTGAGCACGACGAGGTCACGGCCGGTGTCCTGGCCCGCGGCGAGCTGCGGCTGGATCTTGCCGAAGAACTCGTCGTTGTCGTTGATGTCCTCGGTGTACTTCACCTGGATGCCGGTCCGCCTGGCGAAGGCGTCGAGCGTGGGGTGCCGCTTGGTCTTGTCGTCCACGTCGATGTACTCGGGCCAGTTGGAGAAGTTGACGACCCTCTCCTTGGCCGAGTGGTCGTCGGCGGACACACCCCCTTGCGTCTTGGTCGCCGCGGGGATCCCGCAGGCGCTCAGCGCCCCGAGTCCGCCGACCGCGAGCGCGCCGCCCGCGGAGGCGCGCAGCAGCGAACGGCGGGTCATCGCGGCGCGGCCGCTGCGCAGACTGCGCCGTATGGCGGCGACTTCGACCGGGGTGAGGCGGTCGGGCTCGTACTGCTCCATGCGCATGGTGCCCTTTCGGGAGGGTTGAGTGGTCGGCCTGGTCGAGGGCCGGAGCGTCACACCCGGCGGCAGCCGGACAAACGGCTGCTACCGGTCCCCGAAGATCGTGCGGTGCCAGCCCTTGCGGGCGACCGCCGTGTTGTCGAACATTACGTGCTTGACCTGCGTGTACTCCTCGAAGGAGTACGCCGACATGTCCTTGCCGAAGCCGGACGCCTTGTAGCCGCCGTGCGGCATCTCGCTGATGATCGGGATGTGGTCGTTGATCCACACGCAGCCCGCCTTGATCTCGCGGGTGGCTCGGTTCGCGCGGTAGACGTTGCCGCTCCACGCGGAGGCGGCGAGGCCGTACGGGGTGTCGTTGGCCAACCGGATGCCGTCGTCATCGCTGTCGAAGGGCAGGACGACCAGTACCGGACCGAAGATCTCGGACTGGACGATCTCGCTGTCCTGGGCGGCGTCGGCGATCAGGGTCGGCCGGTAGTAGGCGCCCTTCGCCAGATCGCCCTCGGGTGCCTCGCCGCCGGTGACCACGCGCGCGTAGGCACGGGCGCGGTCCACGAAGGCGGCGACCCGGTCCCGCTGGACGTGCGAGATGAGCGGCCCGAGGTCGGTGCCGGGGGCGAAGGGGTCACCGAGCCGCACGGTCTCCATCAGGGCGGCGGTCCGCTCCACGAAGGCCTCGTACAGCGGCCGCTGCACGTACGCGCGCGTGGCGGCCGTGCAGTCCTGCCCGGTGTTGATGAGCGCACCGGCGACGGCGCCGTGGACGGCGGCCTCCAGATCGGCGTCGTCGAAGACGACGAAGGGCGCCTTGCCGCCGAGCTCCAGGTGCAGCCGCTTGACCGTGGCGGTGGCGACCTCGGCGACGCGCTTGCCGACGGCCGTGGACCCGGTGAAGGAGGTCATGGCGACATCCGGGTGGCCGACCAGGTGCTCGCCCGCCTCCTTCCCGGCCCCGGTCACGATGTTGATCACACCGTCGGGGATGCCTGCGTCGGTGGCGGCCTGGGCGAAGAGCAGCGAGGTGAGCGGGGTCAGCTCGGCCGGCTTCAGCACGATCGTGTTGCCGGCGGCGATCGCCGGGAGGATCTTCCAGGCGGCCATCTGGAGGGGGTAGTTCCAGGGCGCGATCGACCCGACGACACCGATCGGCTCGCGCCGGACGTACGACGTGTGGTCGCCGGAGTACTCACCGGCGGACTGCCCCGCCAGGTGCCGGGCGGCACCCGCGAAGAAGGCGGTGTTGTCGATGGTCCCCGGCACGTCGAACTCGCGGGTCAGCTTCAGCGGCTTGCCGCACTGCAGGGACTCGGCGCGGGCGAAGTCCTCCGCGCGGTCGGCGAGCACGGCCGCGAACCGGTGCAGGGCGTCGGAGCGCTCGCCCGGGGTGGCCGAGGCCCAGCCCGGGAAGGCCGCGCGGGCGGCGGCGACGGCCGCGTCGACGTCGTCGGTGCCGGCCAGCTCGTAGCGGTACACCTCCTCGCCGGTGGCGGGGTCGACCACGGCGTGGGTACGGCCCGAGGTGCCCTTCGTCGGTCGGCCGCCGATGAACTGCGCGCCCTCGGCGAATCGCTCCTGTGCGGGGAATCGTTCCGGGGTGGCGGTGCCCGGGTTGTGCATGTCGCTCTCCTCCGCCGTGCGCCCCGTCCCGGGGGGTGGGTGGCGTAGCTCCAGCTCGATTTGAGTGCCGATCCTGACAGAGCAATAGGACTCCAACAAGTGATTCCGTTGTTGCCTTTTGGTTACGCGACGGAATCTGTCGACCAGGTGTCGAGTCGGGGCGGAAAAGGGCGGACGGAGTGTCAGTGGTGCGTGCCAGACTCGCGTGCATGGGGAAGATCGACGGGGTGGAAGCCCTGATCAGGGAGGTCCGGGCGGGCGGCCGGATCAGGTACCTCCACTTCTGGGGGCACCGGCCGCGGCCGGACGGCAGGATCGGCGCGAGCTGTCTGAGCCAGTGGTGGCCGTCGCCGTTCACGGTGGACGGAGTGGAGTACGCGACGGCCGAGCACTGGATGATGGCCGGCAAGGCACGGCTGTTCGGGGACGCGGAGGCGGAGCGCAGGGTGCTGGCCGCAGGGCATCCCTCCCAGGCCAAGAAGGCCGGCCGGCTGGTCCGGGGTTTCGACGAGGCGGTGTGGGAGCGGGAGCGGTTCCGGATCGTGGTCGAGGGCAGCGTGCACAAGTTCGCGTCGGACGACGATCTGCGCGCGTTCCTGCTGGGCACGGGCGACCGGGTGCTGGTGGAGGCGAGCCCGGTGGACCGCATATGGGGCATCGGGCTGGCGGCGGACGACGAGGCGGCCTCGGATCCGGAGCGCTGGCGGGGGCCGAACCTGCTGGGGTTTGCGCTGATGGAGGCACGTGAGCGGTTGGCGGGTGCCGGGGCGTGATGGGGGCCAGGGCGTGAAGGGGGCCGGGACCCTGCGGCGGGCCGGGGCCTGAGGGGCCCGGCCTGAAGGCCGGCCCCCCGGCGTCGGCTCCCGGTCGGTCGCGGCGCCCGCGCAGTCGCAGGGTCCCGGGCCGTCGCAGGGTCCCGGGCCGTCGTCAGAACGTGCCGGCGCTGAACATGCTGGCGAAGAACAAGAAGACCAGCAGCGGCAGGAGCACCGTGGCGATGATGCCGCAGACGAGACCGGCGGTCGCCGCGCCCCTGTTGGTGGCCTCGCCCCGATTGGCCTTACCCCGGCCGATGGCACCGAAGATGATGGCCAGGATGCCCAGGATCATCCCGAGGATTTCCATGGCGATGGTGAGGCTGCAGACCACGCCGATGATGCCCAGCACCAGTCCCGTGGTGCCCATGCCGTTGCTCGGCTGCATCGGCATCCCGTACCCGGGCATCTGCGGATATGCCGCGGGCGGCGCGGCCGGGTAGGACGGCCCCGGCTGAGAGTAGCCGTAGCCGGGCCCCGGCTGCTGCGGGTATCCGTATCCCGGCGGCTGCTGCGGAGCCGGCTGACCGAAACCACCGGCTTCTGGGTTGATGTTGGACATGAAGTGCTTTCCCCTCCGTTGACGATCAAGGCATCGTAATGGCGCACACAGGAGGAGGGGGTGGGTTCAGGCCGACGGACGGGTGCCGTGAGGCCACGGCCCGGCGGACTCAGCGGTCCGCGGCCACCGTCACCGAGACGCCACGGGCGGAGTCGTCGTCGTACGGGCCGGAGTGCGTGCGCCCGTCATGGATGGCGGCGGTGATACCGATCGCGAGCAGGACGATCACGACGATGCCGAGCACGATGCCGATGATGCCCATGATCAGCCCCGCCTGGGCCTGACCGTGATTGGTGGCCTCGCCGCGATCGGCCCGCCGGCGGCCCTTGATGCCGAAGACCACCGCGAGGATGCCCAGGACCACCGAGACGACGCCGTACATGCAGAACAGGCACAGGGAGAGGATGCCGAGCACCATCGCCGCGGTGCCCATGCCGTTCTGCGGGGCCATCGGCATGCTGGGCCAGCCGTAGCCCGCGGGATAGCCGGGGTAGCCGTAGCCGCCGGAAGCGGGCGGTACGGGTATGCCGGGCCCCGAGGGCCCGATCGGCGGAGGCGGTACCGCCTCGCCGCCCGCCGGGGCCGTACCCGGCACGCCGAATCCGGAGGCGGCCGGCGGTGGGAAGCCGGGAGGAGACGCGAGCGGGGCGAAGCCGGGGGCAGACGCGGGCGGGGCGAAGCCGTCGGTCGGCAGGGAGGTCATGGTCGCCTGGTCGTGCACGGACGGCGGCTGCACGGGAGGCTGATCCTGCGGCTGGGGCTGCTTCTTCTCCAGCGAAGTGCGGTGCTCGGGCGGCGCCCACGGGTTGTGGTCGCCCCCCGGGACTCCACTCGGCTGCGCTCCGTCGCTCACTGGCATGTCCCCCTCGGTCGTTCGTCCCGCCATGCTACGGCGTCGCCGCCGCGCGACCGCGGCCCGGTCCCAGCGGAGCCACGCAGGGCCCCGGCGGCGGATCCGGCGGATCCCGGGCGTGCACATCCGCGGGCAGACCTCCGCCGCGTGACCGGTCCGCCGAGAGGGCGCCACCGCGCCGATCGCACCGCGCCCCACACCCTCGGACCAGGCGCCGGGGCCGGCCGCACCGCCCCTCCGCCGAGCAGCCCGCACCCCCCGTCCGCCTACGATGTCGTCCGTACCGACGATCAGCCGATCACCCGCGCCGCGCCCGCACCGGGCCGCCGGCGCCCTGCTCGGGGAGGACCCCATGACCGACAGCTCCGTACCCGCCGCCGGCACGGCCGACCGCGATCTGCGGACCTTCATCGCCGGGCTGCCCAAGGCCGAACTGCACGTCCACCACGTCGGCTCCGCCTCCCCGCGCATCGTCTCCGAGCTGGCCGCACGGCACCCCGACTCCAAGGTGCCGACGGACCCCGAGGCGCTCGCCGACTACTTCACGTTCACGGACTTCGCGCACTTCATCGACGTGTATCTGTCGGTCGTCGATCTCATCCGCACCCCGGAGGACGTCCGGCTGCTGACCTACGAGGTCGCCCGCGACCTGGCCCGGCAGCAGGTGCGCTACGCCGAGCTGACCGTCACCCCCTTCTCCTCCGCCCGGCGCGGCATCGACGAACTGGGCTTCATGGCGGCGATCGAGGACGCCCGCAAGGCGGCCGAGGCCGAGTTCGGGACCGTCCTTCGCTGGTGCTTCGACATCCCGGGAGAGGCGGGGCTGGAGTCCGCCGAGGAGACCGCGCGGCTGGCCACCGACGACCGGATCCGCCCGGAGGGCCTGGTGTCGTTCGGGCTCGGCGGCCCCGAGATCGGCGTGCCCAGGCCGCAGTTCAAGCCGTACTTCGACCGGGCCGTCGCCGCAGGCCTGCGCTCGGTCCCGCACGCCGGCGAGACGACCGGCCCGGAGACGGTGTGGGACGCGCTGACCCATCTGCGCGCCGAGCGCATCGGGCACGGCACCAGCTCCGTGCAGGACCCGAAGCTGCTCGCCCACCTCGCCGAACGGCGCATCCCGCTGGAGGTCTGCCCGACCTCGAACATCGCCACCCGCGCGGTCCGCACCCTGGACGAGCACCCGATCAAGGAGTTCGTGCGGGCCGGGGTGCTGGTGACGATCAACTCCGACGACCCTCCGATGTTCGGCACCGACCTCAACAACGAGTACGCGGTGGCCGCCCGGCTGCTCGACCTGGACGAGCGGGGTCTCGCCGGCCTCGCGAAGAACGCCGTGGAGGCCTCCTTCCTGGACGCCGACGGCAAGGCCCGGATCGCGGCGGAGATCGACACGTACACCAGTACCTGGCTCGCCTCCTGACGCGGCTCGCAAGGGGGCACCCCACAATGGGGGTCATGCAGACCGTGACCGCCGTGGCCCATCGCGGCGACCCCTACCGTGTCCGTGAGAACACCATCGACTCGTTGCGTTCCGCGCTCGGCCGGGGCGCGGACGCGGTCGAGATCGACGTACGGCTCACCCGCGACGGCGTCCCCGTGCTGCTGCACGACGACACGCTGCAGCGGCTGTGGGAAGTCGGCCGGCCGCTCGCCGCGCTGTCCGCCGAGGAACTGCGCGGGCTCACGGCGGGCGGTGTGCCGACGCTGGCGGAGACGCTGGCCGCGACCGGCGACAGCCGGGTGATGGTGGACCTGTGCGGGCGGGTCGAGCGGCGGACGGTGGACCGGGTCATGGACGTGGTCCGGCAGAGCGGGGCCCGGGAGCGCGTCTACTACTGCGCGGGCGCCGAGGCGATGCTCGCCGTGCGCGCCGCCGACCCGGCCGCCGAGATCGCGCTGACCTGGACGAGCCTCGCCCCGCCCCGGCCCGCGCTGCTGGACGTGGTCCGCCCGCGCTGGCTCAACTACCGCTTCTCCCTGGTGAGCCGGGAGCTGGCGGCCCGCGTCCACCACGACGGTTACCTGCTGTCCGTCTGGACCCCGGACACCCGCCGCTCGATGGGCCGCCTGCTGGAGCTGGGCGTCGACTCGATCACCACGAACCGGGTCGACGTCCTGCACGGCCTGCGCAACGGCGCGGGCCTCGGCGGCCGTTAGACACCGGCAGCCTTCGAGCACGGCGACGAGGTCATGGCCGCGCGGGAGCACTGCACCCGTGAGCGTTGCGGCACCGTCGCCGTGTCGGGCGGGGTGGCGCGGGTGAGGTACTGCGGGACGGGGGTGTCGTCGCGTCCGGTGTCGCGGACCAGGCCGTACCGCCGCGCGCCCTGCGCGGGGCCGGTCGTGACGTCCCTCCCGGCCGCGGCCCAGGTGGTCGGGAAGACACCGAGGCCGTAGTCGGCGCCGCGTTCGTTCTGGGTGAGGGTGACGCTGCCGTCGAGGTAGAAGTACTCGTTCTGCCACATCTGCTGGGTGCCGGCCGGCAGGACGTCGTAGCCGACGGCCGGGTCGCCCATGCCGGTGGCGGCGGGGTCGGTGCCGAGGGGGTCGTCCATGCGGCGGCCGCCGCCCGAGGCCACGTGGAACAGCCTGCCCTTCAGACCGGTCCAGGCCGGCATGACCAGGCCGCCGGCCCGGCACTGCGGCGAGATCTGCCGGCGGACCAGCACATAGCCCTTGCCTCGCAGGGTCACGCTCTCCCCGCGGTGGTTCATGACGGCGTGGGCGCCGCCGGTGCTGGTGATGCCGGTCTCGGGCCGGTGGGGCAGGGTAGTTCTGCCCGGAACCCGTGCCGCGGTAGACGGTGGCCTGCGGGCGGGCCTGCCAGGTGCTCTGCGAGTGCGGGTTGGCGGTGAGCCGCCGCCAGCCGGCCGGCCAGGGGTCCCGGCCCGCGGCGACCCGCACCTTGGCCCGGTGCAGGTCGCCGGCGTTGTGCAGCATGCCGGGGTGGGCGAACGCCCGCTTCTTCGCCGACGTGCTCTGAGCCGCGTCGGCCCCGGCACCGGACAACGCGGCGATCCCACCGCCGAGGGCTCCGGCCGCCGCGAGCCCGCCACCGAGGGTGAACAGGCCCCGGCGGGTGAGGCGGTGCTTGTTGACGCGCTTGTGGGTGGGGGTGGGCATGGGGGGGGTGGCTCCGTGCGTGAGGAGGCGGGACGTGCAGGAGACGGAGCGCGGGCCCGGCGGACAACAGTTTTTGCGGCTGATCACGGCGCTGTCGATGCAGCCGTGAGCGCCTCCAGCCGCTTGATCTTCTTCCGTACGACGTACAGCGGGACGACCCCGAACACCCCGAAGGACATGTCGATCAGCGACCACCAGAAGGGGATGCCCCGGATCGGCCCGCAGACCAGGGCGAGCGGGATGATGCCGGCGCAGGCGATCATCGCGAACTCGACCACCCAGATGTTGCGGACGGGGTCGCGGTACGGCCCGTAGAAGGCGACCGCGATGACGAGGTGGGCGAAGGCGAGCCAGTCGGTGCCGTAGAGCAGGAACGGGTAGTCGGCGTCGGCCGTGTCGAGCCCGTCACGGACCCGGGAGATCCAGGCCATGAGCCCGGGCAGCTGGCCCGGCACGGACAGCGCGCGCAACGCGCTCTCGGTCCAGCGCAGTTCGTGCACCAGGGGGAAGGCGGTGGCCCCGCTCAGGACGAGGCACACCACGAAGAGGACCAACCAGACGCGAATGCCCTTGAGGAGGGCGGCTCTGTCGCTCATGGCAGGAGCGTACGCCCGCTTTTGAACGTGTTCAAAAGCGCCCCCTCCCTCCGTTTGCCCGGCGTCACCCCAGCGGGTCGTCCAGCGGCACCTGCCACACCCCCGGCACATGGCCGTCCAGTTCCCCCGGTTCGAAGCGGCACATGCCGACCGCGTGCCAGAACTCGCCCGTCACGTCTCCCTCGTACTTGTAGCCACCGGACGCGGACAGCGCCGCCCAGCCGCCGGGCATGCCGACCAGGGTGACCCGCAGGGTGGCCGGGCCGTCGGCCGGCACGTTCCACAGCCGTACCGTGCCGTCCTCGCCGCCGCTGGCCAGCAGGGAGCCGTCGGGGCTGAAGGCCACCGCGAGGATCCGGCCGGTGTGGCCCGTCAGGACAGCCGTCTCCTCGCCGGTGTCCGGGTTCCACAGGCGGACGGTCCGGTCGTCGCCCGCCGTCGCCAGCAAGGGCCTCGACGGATGCACCGCCGCCGTCCAGAGCTTGCCGGTGTGGCCGGTCAGCCGGTGGTCGGCCTCGCCGTCCTTCCAGATCACCGCCGTGCCGTCCCAGGAGGCGCTGGCCAGCCAGGAGCCGTTGGGGGCGAAGGCCACGGCGTACACCCGGTCGGCGTGGCCGTCGAGTTCGGCGGTGAGGCGGCGGCCGTCCATGTCCCAGATCCGCACCTTGCGGTCGTCGCACCCGGTGGCCAGGACCGCGCCGTCGGACCGGAAGGCGATCGCGCGAACGCGTCCGTAGTGCTCGGTGATCGTGGCGACGTGCGCCCCGGTTGCCCGGTACCACAGCCGGACCGTGTCGTCGTCGTTGGCGGTGGCGAGGAGTTCGCCGTCGGCGCTGAACGCCTCCGCCCACACATGGTCGGTCTCCACGTCGAGTTCGCGCTGGTACTCGCCGGTGGCCGCGTTCCACAGGTACAGGTCGCCGTCGCTGCTCGCGGTGGCCAGCAGGGGGCCGGCGGGGCCGAACACCGCCGAGACCAGGCGGTCGCTCTGGCCGGTCAGTTCGCGCAGCCGCCGGCCGGAGGCGGACTGCCACACCCGGATCACGCCGTCGTTGCCGCCGGCCGCCAGCAGCGCGCCGTCGGCGCTGAAGGACAGGGTGGCGATCCGCCGCCCGTGGCCGCGCAGGATGCGCCGGCCCTGGCCGGTGGCCGGATCCCACAGCCGTACGACACCGTCGTTGCCGCCGGTCACCAGCAGCGCGCCGGCTCCTTGAGAGGGCGTGTCGCCGTGCGGGCGGAACTTGCACACCCACACCGAGCCGCGGTGCTCGGCGGGCTGCCGGTTCAGCGGCGCCGCGACCGGGTCGGCCTCCGGCTCGATCCGCCACAGCCGGACCACCCCGGCGCTGTCCCCGGCGGCGAGCAGGCTCCCGTCGGGGTCGAACAGCACCTGGTACACGGCCCCGCGGCAGCCGCCGAGCAGCCCGGCGGAGCGCCCGCCGGCCAGGTCCCACAGCCGTACCTCCCCTTCGGTGTCACCGCTGACCAGCAGGGTGCCGCCGGGGTGGAAGTCCAGGGTGTAGACGCGGCCGGAGTGCCCGGTGAACTCGTGCCGCCGGGTCCCGGTGGCGAGGTCCCACACCCGTACGGTGCCGCCGTGGCGCTCGTCGCCCTGGTCGGTGGTGGCCAGCACGGTGCCGTCCGGGCCGAACCGTGCCCGGTACACCGCGCCGCGATGGCCGGCCAGTTCGCCGGTCTGCCGCCCGCTGCCCAGGTCCCACAGCCGTACGGCGCCGGAGGCGTCCCCGGTGACCAGGGTGGTGCCGCCAGGCCCGAACGACACGGTGTAGACGGGCGCGGAGTGGCCGGGCAGCCGGTGCAGCGCGGTGCCCGAGGCGGTGTCCCAGACGGTGACCACGCCATCGGCGTCGCCGGTGGCCAGCAGGGCGCCCTCGGCGTCGAGGACGACCGGCCAGACGCCGTCGGCGTGGATCTCCAGCCGGTGCGGACAGAGGCCGGAGACCGGGTCCCACAGGCGTACGGTGCCGTCGGCGCTGCCGGTGGCCAGGACGCGGCCGCGGAACTTGACGGCGTAGACCCGGCCGGTGTGGCCCTGGAGGGTGCGCAGGGGGATGCCGGTGGCGGCCTCGCAGACCAGGACCCCGCCGTCCTCGCTGCCGACGGCGAGCAGTTCGCCGTCGGGGCTGTAGGAGATGGGTTCGGGCAGCCGGCTGGTGCGCATGTCGAAGCCGTACGGCACACCGACCGCGGAGGGCCGGAAGCCGGAGTCGACGGCCATGCCGGGCGCGATCGCGGCGGTGGCCAGCTCGGGGCTGCGGTCCAGGGGGCCGGTGGTCGCCGAGATCAGCGCCGCCCGCCGCCACCGGCCGCCCGCCACCCGGGCGCCGGTCAGGTCGGTGCCGATCAGCCGGGCCCGGCCGAGGTCGGCGCCGCGCAGGTCGGCGCCGGTCAGATCGGCGCCGTCGAGCCGGGCCCCGGTCAGCCGGGCGCCGCGCAGGACGGCGCCGGAGAGGTTGGCGCGGACCAGCCGGGCGTCGGTGAGGTCGGCGCGGGTGAGGTCCACCCCGGAGAAGTCGCGGTGGGACAGGTCCTCCCCGGCCAGGGCGGCGCCGCGCAGATCGGTGTGGGCGGGCACGCGGAGCCGGCCGAGGATCTTCACGGCATTGGCGCGGGTGGCGTCCACGGAGGCGTCCGAGGCGGTGCCGGACAGCTCCCGCTCGGCCCAGGCCTGGCAGATCCGGTGGTCGGCGAGGTCGCACAGGAACTCGACCGCGAGCTGGCTGAGCTGTCGCCGGGCCAGCAGGCCGCTGTCGCCGTCGGTGATCCTGCGGGCGCACTCCCGGGCGACCAGCCACTCCACCACCGAGCCGTGGATGAACCGGAACACGCCGTCGTCGCTGCGCACCAGCAGGCTGCCGGAGCCGATGGCGTGGGCGGTCTGCGGCACCGACAGCCGGGCGTCCGCGAGCCCGGTCAGGGTCTCGGCGACATCGGTCAGCTCGTCGAGGCGCAGCGAGTCCTGCCCGCTCTCCCACAGCCGTAGCGCGAGCGCGGTGACCGCGTCCCACAGCTGCTCCAGGGACAGCCCGGGCGCCCGGCCGGGGCTGCCGCTGCCGCGCTGCGCCTCGAAGCCCAGCCAGGCGGTGAGCACCTCCTCGTACAGTCCGGCGGGGCTGAGGGCGCGCCCGGCGCCCGCGACCGCGCGCAGCCGGTCGTCGTCGAGGTCGGCGACGAAACCGAGCAGCCGGGGGTTGCGGCACAGGGCGAGCAGGTCGGGGATGGCGTCCAGCAGCCGGATCCGGTGGTCGGCGGCGCGTTCGTCGCCCTCGTAGCGGTTGACCAGATAGGCGCGGATCTGCTGCGCGCTGAACTCCTGCACGGCCAGCACCCGGCGGTGCGGGAGCAGCCCGACGCGTTCGCCGAGCGCGGTGAGCACCTGGCCCTGGGAGCGGAAGTGCTGGGTACGGCTGCTGACCAGGATCTTGGCGCTGTCCACGGCGGAGTCCAGCAGCACCTGGAGGCGTTCGGCGGCGCGGTCGTACGTCACCTGGTTGACGAGTTCGTCGAAGCCGTCGAAGAGCAGCACGATCCGCCCCTGCTGGAGCATGTACCTGAAGGCCCGCAGATCGATGTTGTCGACGCCGTGGGCGGCGAGGTGCGCGGCGACGAGACCCTCGAAGGAATAGGCCCGGTCGAGGGCGTGCAGTTCGATCAACAGCGGGACGAGGTGCGGCAGTTCACCGGGGATCCGGCGGGCCAGCTCGCGCAGCGCGAAGGTCTTGCCGTGCCCGAAGTCGCCGAGGAGCAGCAGGAAGCGCCCCTGGTCGGAGTCGAGCAGCCGCAGCATCTCATCGACCAGCCCGTCGCGGTCCTCGGCGTCGAGGCGCTCCACCTCCCGGTACCGCTGCGGCAGGTACATGCCCGGGGGATAGCGGGGGTCGGTGCGCAGCCGCTCGCTCTGCCCCGCGACATAGCCGCGCAGGTCCAGCAGCCCCTGGAACTCGGTGAAGCTGCGCACGCGGACGCCGCGCCGCCGGGCCGCGTCGCGCAGCTCGCGTGCGGGCGGCGGCCCGTCGTGGACGAGTTCGGCCTCCGCCTCGGCGTCGGCGGCGTGCACGAGGACCACGAACCGGTCGACGTCCTGCGCGGTCGGGGTGCCGATGTGGACCGCCACCCGCTGCTGCCGTACGAAGCCCGACTGGCTCCAGGTGACGAGCAGTTGCGGCACCGGCCCGTCCACCGGGCGGATCTGGGCGCCCTCGTGCCGGGTGCGGCAGACCTCGGCGACCCGGGCGAGCAGGATCTCGGCAGGGGTCTGTACGGCTCGCGGCTCGGGTTCGGGGGCGGGCGCGGGAGTGCGGTCGCGGTCGTCGGCGGGCGTGGCCTGCGGCCCGAAGGCACGGTCGGCCCGCCGCCACTGGACCGCCCGCCGCCGCGGCTCCCCCGGCCCCTCCCACACGGCCAGCCCCTCCCGGCCGACCCGCACCAGCTGGTGCGCGCCGGGCCGCCCACCGCCGATCACCGGCACCTCGCCGGAGCCGGTGGCCAGCGCGGGCAGCGCGGCACCGGGGTCGGCCGGACCGTGCAGCAGCAGATGAAGCCGGGGCGCGGTCAGCCGGCTCAGCACATCGGTGTCGCGGAGCGGCCCGGCACCGTCCAGGGCGGCCGTACCGGCACGCCGCACGCCGGGGGCGGCCACGCGGGCGGCACCGGGCGAGTGCCGTACGACCCCGATCCTCAGCCACTCCTCGGTCTCGTGCGGCCGCAGCGCCTGCGCGAACCAGGCGGCCTGCTCGCGCCCGATCAGCCCGTACTGGTCCTCGCGCCGATGGCTGTAGGCCATGGAGGAGTTGAGCCCCGCGACCACGGTGTGCAGCTCCGGCACGGGGAAGAGGGTCCACGGCTGATCGCTGTCGAAGACGACGTCGAGCCCCTGGTACAGCTCCTGGAACAGCCGGACGAAGTGCCGCCACTTGGGCCAGTACGGCGGCCGGGGCGGCATCTCGTCGGCCTCGCAGGTGCTGAAGTAGGCGTGGCATGCGGCCTGGTTGACGTCCTGGCCGCCGGGGACGAGGGCGACCCGGTGCGGTTCGAGCCCGAGCAGGGCCCGCAGCCCGGTGAGGAAGGCGAGGGCCTGCTCGAACTCGCGCCGGCTGCCGGAAGCGGTGAGATCCCCGGTCACGACCAGCAGATCGGGCGAGGGCGCCCCCGAGTCCGCCAGCTCCACCAGGTCGCCCCAGATCGCCGCCTGCAACTCGGCGGGCTCCTGCCCCCGGCCGAAGGCGGGCCCGGCCAGCTGGAGCACGGTGACCGCGTCCCGCTCCCGCTCCGCCCCGGACAAGCGCGGGTACGACGGCGGCGCGGCGGGTCTGCGGCGCCCCGCCCACCCGGGCCCGCCGAGCGGCCGCCCGGGACTCGGTGCCGCCGGGACGGCGGGCACGGGACGGCCGTTCGCACCACCCGGATAGCCGGGCGGCAGGCTGGGCCGGGCCCGCCCGTCCAGGGCCTGCCGGACCCGCGCGAGCAGCAGCTCCCGGGCCGCCGCCGGATCGGCGACCGGCACCAGGTCCACATAGGTGATGGTGGCCAGCAGCCCCTCCACCGGGATGTCCTCGACCCGTACGGTGAGCAGCCGCCGCTCCGGCGCGTCCGGGTCGGCCCGCAGCGCGGCCTGCCACTCCATCCGACCGTAGCGCGAGCGCTCGTAGTTCCGGGACAGTACGGCGATGACGGCGGCGGACTCGCTCACGCCCCGGTCCATGAAGTCGACGAAGTTCGTGCCCGGCACGAAGTCCCAGGCCTGCAGGACCGTCCGGTACCCGGCCTCCTCCAGGGTCCAGGCGATCCAGGACGCCCAGCGTTCGTCCGCCGGCGAGTAACTGATGAAGAAGTCCAATGGCCCGGTGTCCCCCGGGGTGTTCTGACGAGCCACCATGTATTGATGATGCCGTGAAAAGAGAGGCGGAGACCGGTCGTTTCGAGGCGTTCGCCGGCACCCTGGTCACAGCGACGCACAAACGTGCGACCCTTCCAACCGTGCGTGCCTTACTGCTGCGTCTGCATGTCCTCGACCGGGTGGCGGTCGGTCTGCTGGCGGCCGGACTGCTGTGCGTGGCCACGGGATTGCTGCCGACGGGTTCCGCGTCCGAGGCGATGATCCGCATCGCCCCGCTGCTGGCCTTCCTGGGCACGGTGATCGTGCTGGCCGAACTCACCAGCAGGGCCGAGGTGTTCGACGTGATCGCGGCGCGGGTGGCGCGGGCCGGGCGGGGCAGCTATCCGCTGCTGTTCCTGCTGTGCGTGCTGTTCGCGTCGGTCACGACGATCGCCCTGAACCTGGACACGACGGCCGTCCTGCTGACTCCGGTGATGCTGGCGCTCGCCTCCCGGGTGGGCATCGCACCGGTGCCGCTGGCGATGACGACGGTGTGGCTGGCCAACACGGCGAGTCTTCTCCTGCCGGTGTCCAACCTGACGAACCTGCTGGCCGCCAACCGGGTCGCGCTGTCCCCGCTGGGCCTGGCGGGACGGATGTGGGCACCGCAACTCGCGGCACTGGCCGTGACGATGGCTTGTTTGTGGCTGTTCTTCTGGCGGCGGGGCAGGCGTGGGGGGCCGGTGGTCGACGGATCCGGCTTGATGGCGGACATGGCGCTGTCGGGGCCGGGTGCGGCGCGCGCGGCGGACGTGCGGGCGGACACCGCCGACCGCTATGTGCCGCCCGCCGTGCACCGCCCCGCCGACCCGGTGCTGTTCCGCGCCTGCGCGCTCGCCTGCGCCGGCTTTCTGCTGGCCATCCTGGTGGCCGACGTACCGCTGTGGATGGCGTCCGGGACGACGGCGCTGGTCGCCGTGGCCGCGTTCACGGTCCGCGACCGGTCGGCGATCCGCCTCTCGCTCGTCCCCTGGCGGCTGCTGGTGATGGTCCCCGGCATGTTCCTCGTGGTGGAGACGGTCAACGCGCACGGGCTGCACCACCTGCTGGCCTCGGCGGTCGGCACCGACGGCGGCCCGCTCGGCCTGTTCCGCGCGGCGGCGGTCGGCGGCGGCCTGTCCAACGCCCTCAACAACCTCCCGGTGTACCTGGCCGGGGAGGCGGCCGTCCCCGTGGGCAACCACGACCAGCTCCTCGCCCTGCTGATCGGCACCAACGCCGGCCCCGTGATCACACCGTGGGCGTCCCTGGCCACGCTGCTGTGGTACGAGCGCTGCCATGCGTACGGCGTACGGGTGCCGGTCACCCGGTTGATGGGCACCGGCACGGTACTGGCCGCGTGCGCGGTGGCGGCGGCGGTGGCCGCGCTGACTCTGACGCGCTAGCCGCTCGTCTTCACGGCACCGAGGAACGCCGACCAGGCGGGTGCCGAGAAGACGACGGCGGGGCCGGTGGGGTTCTTGCTGTCGCGGACGGGGACGTGGGTGGGGGCGGCGGTGTCGTTTACTTCGAGGCAGCTGTCGCTGCTTCCGCCGCTGTAACTGGACTTACGCCAGCCGGACAACGCCGAGGCGTCAGGGATGGTGGGCTCGCTGCGCTTCATGTTCGTAATCCTCCGCGACGGACCCGAGCAGGTCCAGGGACTCACGGTGCGACATGGCGTCGCCCAGCACATGATCGTAGAGCTCCTGGCACTCCCGTACCACGGACGGTAGTTCCAGGATCCGGCCGCTGTTCACTCCCTCGGCATACGCAATGGGCGGCAACTCGTCGAACCACATGAGGGAAAGGAAGCCTGCCTGCAATGGGTGTGCGCCCACACTGAAAGGGAGCACGTGTACACGAATGCGGCGGGCCTCCCCCAACTGAATGATGTGCCGTAGCTGTTCGCACATGACGTCCGGACCGCCGATGACCTGTCGAAGCACCGCCTCGCTGAGGAGCGCATAGAACTCGGGCGAGTCGAAGTTCTCGAGAATGCGGCCCCGCTCAAGTCGCGTGACCAGGAGCTTGTCACGCTCCTCGTCGTTCTTGCGTGGGTAGCCGGAGTTGAGCACCGCGTACGCGTACTGCTGCGTCTGAAGTACGCCCGGCACCAGGCTCGGCGCGTACTCCTTGATGATCGCCGCCTGGCTCTCGAACTCCAGCGCCTCCGCGAAGTGCTCCGCCACCCTCCTGCCGTCCAGCGTCGGCAGGAACCGCTCGAAGAACCCATCCGTGCCCAGCTCGCGGTCCAGCCGCCGCGCGTCCTCCACGTCGGGTCGCCGGCGCCCCGCCTCGATGTGCGCGATGTGCGTGCGGGACATCACGACACGTTGGCCCAGCTCCTCCTGCGTGAGCCCCGCCGCCTCCCTCCGCCGCCTGAGTTCCTCCCCGTACCGCACGCGCGAGATCGGGTTGTCCTCGATGGCCACCTTTCAACTCCCCCTCGTGCTGACTGCGTCGTCACGCTCGGTCATCTTCCGAAGGTACTCGCGCCCGCGTCACTCTGTGCACGGATCGCCACTGATAGTGAAAGGGCGTTGTGATGCACGACGAGGAAGACGGCTACGTCAGGGTGTTTCTCACGCTGAGGGTCTCCCGGGACGGTGGCCGGACGTGGGGACCCAGGGTGACGTACCGGCCGCCGAAGAACGCCGCGCCGTTGGACCTGTCGGGGCGGTTTCCGCCGTGTGAGTGTCCTCGGTGCCGGGAGAGAAAGGGCTGACGAGGTCCAGCAGGTGCGGCAGGAGTTCCGGGCGCCCGGCGACGAAGGAGCGCCCGGTGTCGGGGCCGCCGAAGCCGCCGCCGAACTCCGCGCCGTCGAGGTGCCGCAGGGCGATGCCGGCCTCGCGGGCCAGCAGCGCTCCGGCGGGGAGGTCGATCGCCTCCGCGCGGTAGCCGACGAAGCCGTCGATGTCCCCCCGGGCCAGCATCGCCCAGGCCACCAGGGGCGCCCAGAGCTGGAGCAGGCGCCGGGAGCGGAGTTCGAGGGTGTGCCGGAGGGAGCAGGCCAGGGGGTCGTCGCGGGAGACGGAGTGGCCCTGGGTCCACGCCAGCAGCGGCCCGGCAGCGGGAAGCGGGCGGCCGTTCGCGGCGACGGCGAACCGCCCGCCCGGACCGTGGGCGCCGCCACCCCGCAGCGCGGACCAGGTCCGGCCCGTCATCGGATCGTGGACGACCCCGACCACCGGTGTGTCATCGACGCACAGCGCGATGCCGACGACGTACACGGCCAGCCCGATCACCACGTTGTTGCTGCCGTCGAGCGGGTCCACCAGCCAGGTACGGCCCCCGCCGTCCCCCACCAGTTCACCGGACTCCTCCGCGAGGATCCGGTCGTGCGGGAAGCGCTCCCGGATCCGGCCGACCACCAGTCGCTCGGCGGCCACGTCCAAGTCCGTGACCACATCGCCGAGTTGGCCCTTGGGCCGGGCGGCGAAGCCGTCGGGAAAGCGGGACCGCAGCAGCGCCCCGGCCTCCTCGGCGGCGGCCACGGCCGTACTGCGCTCGGAGGACCAGGGGTCAGGGTTCGGGCTCATGGATCCTCCTGAGGGCGGCCCGAGCGATCCGGGCGGTCTGGGTCGCGTCGCAGGTCCGGCGGACCATGCGGTGCCCCGGGGCGGACGGCGGGCCCAGGGAGAGGTCCACCCGGCCGGGCAGGGTCCGGCCCAGGACCAGCGTGGCGGTGGGGCGGCCGTCCGGCACCACGCTGGTGTGGAATTCACCCGCCGGGAGGGCATAGCTCTGGCCCCGCGAGCTGGTCTGCCGCACGCCGGGCCGACAGCGCACCAGCCGCTCGGTGGGCCGCAGTTCGTCCACGCCCGAGGGATCGCTGTGCACTTCGAAGACCCGATGCGTGGGCTCCCCGGTGTCGTCATCGATCACCACCCGCCGGTTGTCGAGTTGCCCGTACAGCACTGTGCTGGTCAACTGCCAGCTGTGACAGTGCACTTGGGGCACGGACCGGTCGGGCTGCGCCTCCGGTGTGCCGAAGACGTGGACGCAGACGCCGTCGCTGCCGTCGCGCAGGATGGGCAGGCAGACGAACCCGAGTGGGTGGCGCACCGCGTGCAGGGTGCGGCGGCCGGAGACGATCCGGTCGAGTTCCGATACGGCGTGTCCCATCAGCTCGGCGGTGGCGTGCCGCCGGGCGGCCCGTTCCAGGGCCGGATAGTCCATGTTCCTTCCCCCTTGGTCCCCTCGGGTCCCTCTCGGCCCCTCTGCCCCCTTGGCCGGAACACGGCGCTCGCTCACCTGCGGTACGGGTTCTCCGCACGCAGCGCCTTGGCGATGATGTCGCCGACGTCACGGTCGGTGAAGCTCGGCGGAAGCGGCAGGCCGAGCCGGTCGAGCAGACGTCTGACCTCGTCGACGGTCGGTTCGTCGGCGAGCGGGACGGCCTCGCGCAGATCCAGCTTGACCGCCTGCTCGCGGCTCTGGTGCAGCTCGGTGACGTAGTAGTCGTAGAGCGGCCGGTCGCGCTCCACGTAGAGACTGACCCGGCTGGGGTCGTCCTGGGTGATGATCAGGCAGGTGTCCGAGAGGTCGAACCGCAGCGCCGGTGCGACGGAGGACAGATGGACGTCGATCTCCAGGGTGTCGAGCCGCTGCCGGTGCCAGCCGGCGGCGAC
Source organism: Streptomyces barringtoniae (assembly GCF_020819595.1). Classification (GTDB taxonomy): domain Bacteria; phylum Actinomycetota; class Actinomycetes; order Streptomycetales; family Streptomycetaceae; genus Streptomyces; species Streptomyces barringtoniae. The sequence continues at coordinate 113,062 of NZ_JAJHNP010000015.1, read as the reverse complement.
GACGGTGGCGTACGCCTCCTTGCGGGTGCGTTCGACGGTCCACTCGGCGTCGCCGGGGCCGGGGCCGAAGGTGCTGCGGAACCGTGCGTAGGCGGCGCACACCTGCTCGTCTGCGGGATTGATGATGTCGATCTTCATGCTGAGGGACCGCCGCTGCCGCTGCGCCTCCAGCACGCACTCGGGCAGCGTGACGGCGCGCAGATAGGTGCCGGTGCCGCCCTTGAACACCCAGCGGGTGGTGGCGCGCCGAGCCCGCTCGTGCGCGAGGGCGACCTCGGCGCCGGAGAGGGTGCGCACCATCGCCAGGTCCTCGATGGCCCGGCTGGTCCCGGAGGTCGCGGCCTGCAGGTCGGCCATCCGCCGGCGGCGCTCGGTGAGCGAGCCGTACACCAGCGCGGCGAGGACCAGCAGGGTGGCGCCGGAGACGATGTTGTCGTCCATGTTCTGGTTGAGGACGTCCATCAGCCCGACGACGAGGGCGACGGCGATGGCGACGATCCCGTCCAGGTTCCGGACCGCCCAGGCGATCCCGTTCTCCAGCCGGCGCCCGGCGCCCTGTGGCGTACTCCTCGTCACGTCCACCCTCCCCCGACGGTGGCTTCCATCGTAGGAGCAAGGGGAGTTGGTCAGCCATGCGTCAATCGGCCGTGAACGCGGCACCTTTTCCCCGGGGAACGGCACCATTTCCCCATGAATGCGGCGGACGCGCTCAGGGAAGGTCGTCGCGTCCCAGCCACGCCGGCTTCACCGGGACTCCGTCCGTGTACCGCTCGACCTGATCCACCGGCTCGTCGACAGGTTCCGGGACGGCGACGGGCGCGTCGGAGTCCTCCAGCAGCTCCGCCACCGTGAACCGGGTGGCGAAGGACTGCCACGCCCCGTCGACGACGAGCAGGAATCCGTCGCGCTCCCGAAGGAGCCGACGGCGCCTGGGACTTCTGGGGTGCTCGGGCCCGTAGCTCCGGGCCCGCCGCTCGAGCTCCACGAGCGCGTCGTCACGAGACCCGGAGACGTGCGCCACCACATGGGCCTCGACGTGCTTGCGCTCACTGGTCCCCACGGTCGTCTCGACGACCAACGCCCACACCGTCATGTACCCGCCCCGTTCCTGCCCGTACGCGGCAGCCTACTGGCAGACCCTAGAGCCCCACGATCTTGTTCCACCGCTTCGCGAACTCCACCCGTTCCGTGGCGGTGATGTCCCGGGCGATCATCAGGCGCCTGCGCATGCCGCTGTCGGGGAAGATGAGGGGGTTGTCGGCGAGGGCCGCGGTGTCCTTGTCCTTCGAGGAGGCCAGGACGTCCCGGGCGGCGGGGACGGGGCAGACGTAGTTGACCCAGGCGGCGAGCTCCGCGGCGACCTCAGGGACGTAGTAGTAGTCGATCAGGCGCTCCGCGTTGGCCTTGTGGCGGGCCCGGTTGGGGATCATCAGGGAGTCCGACCACAGCTCGGCGCCCTCCTCGGGGACGAGGAAGCGGATGTCGGGGTTGTCGGCCTGGAGCTGGATGACGTCGCCGGAGTAGGCCTGGCAGGCCAGCACGTCTCCGCTGACCAGGTCCTTGGTGTAGTCGTTGCCGGTGAAGCGGCGGATCTGGCCGCGGTGGACCTCGCGCTCCACCTCGTCGCAGACATTGTGGAAGTCGTCGGCCGTCCATGTGGAGATGTCGACGCCGTTGCCCTGCATGAGGAGGGCGAAGGACTCGTCCAGGCCGGACAGGAGGGTCACGCGGCCCTTGAGGTCGCTCGCCCAGAGGTCCTTGACGTGCCGGATCTCGCGGCCGAGTTTCCTGCGGTTGTAGGCGATGCCGGTGATGCCCGACTGCCACGGCACCGTGTACCGGCGGCCCTTGTCGAAGGCGGGCGAACGCAGCAGCGGGTCAAGGTACTTGGCCACGTTCGGCTGGCGGGCCCGGTCCATCTCCTGGACCCAGCCCAGCCGGACGAACCGGGCGCACATCCAGTCGCTGATGACGATCAGATCGCGGCCGGTGGACTGATGGTTCATCAACGCCGGGCTGATCTTGCCGAAGAACTCGTCGTTGTCGTTGATCTCCTCGGCGTAGTCCACGGAGATCCCGGTGCGCTTCTCGAACGCCTCCAGCGTGGGCCGCCGGTTGGGGTTGTCGTCGTCGGTGTCGATGTACAGCGGCCAGTTCGCCCAGGTCAGCTTCTTGTCGGCGAGGGACTCGTCGGCGACGGCCCGCTCGCCGGGCGCGACATAGGCGGCGGGCACCCCGCAGCCGGCCAGGGTGCCGAGCGCGGCGGTGCCGCCGAGCGCGCGCAGGAGGGAGCGGCGGGACACCGGCGACGTACGGGAAGAGGTCCGAGGCATCCCGGAAGGATGCCGCCCCGCCGCTCGGACCGGCAATCGACGTTGCGTCGAGCATGCCCGCGGCTGCCGGACACCCTGTCGATCAACGGCCGTTGCCGGGGTGCGGAAACGTACGGCCCGGATATGCGTCCCGCACCGCACCATGTCCTGGCCGCTTCCCGGGAGGACGATGACCGGGTGCTGCCACAAGGGAAGCGGCGCCGCGAGGCGCGGGAGGAATCGGCCCGGCTGCAGGGCCGGTTGACGGCGTTCGGCGAGCTGCTCGCGGGGCATCCGTTCACCGCGGACCGTCCGGGTGCCACTCATGTGATGGCCGTGGAGTACGCCCGGGCTCTGGACGCCTATGAGCAGGCGGCACGGGTGGCCGAGCGGGATCCGGTGTCCGCGCGGCGTGAACTGGCCGAGGGTCTCGCGGCCCTGCACCGTCTCAACGCCCTTCTCGTCGGGGCGCAGCCCGCCGACAGCGCGGGGGCGGTACGGCCGCCGGGCGGCAGCGGGTTCACGCCGAAGCCACCGACGACGCCGACGATGCCAACGGCACCCAAGCGGCCGACGGCGCCGGAAGAAGCGGGTACCGGCGCGCTCGCGGAGACCGCGCCGGCGCGGGAAGCCGCCTCCCGGCCGCGGCTGAGGGAGCGCTTCACCGCCTGGCAGTTGCTGGTCCGCGCCGCCCTTGTCGTGCTGGCGTGTTACTGCGTGCTGGTGGGGCTCGTCGGCGGATGGGGCCCGGCGTTGGCCTGCGTCCCTCTCGTGAACTTCGGGGCCGGGCTGACCGGCTTCGGGACCATGGTCTGCCGGCTGGTCTTCTCGCGGACCCGCAGCGCCGTGCGAGGCGGCCGTGTCGCGGCCGAGTACCGCGGCACCGAGCGCACCCACGGCGTCCGCGGCCCGTGGGAACAGCGATACGTCCATACGGACACGGCCGGGCGTGAGACGGCGTACGGCCGGACAGTGCCCAGCCCGTCCCTCGCCGCGGTGCCGGTCCGCCGCCTGTGGCTACTGGAGGAGAGCCAGGGGGACCGCACGCTGATCACCTCCACGGAGCTGTACCTCACCCCGCTGCTCCTGGTCGTCGGCGTGCCGCTCCTGCTGCTGGGGCTCGCTCTCCTGCTGGGCGGGGTTCCGGGGATGCTGATCGCCGTGTCGACGGGCCTGTGGTCGTGACACGGCGCGGCCCCGGACGGGAACGTGAACCCGTCCGGGGCCGCGCGCTGCCGTGCGCCGTGCCTACTCGCCCAGGGACGTCATCACGTGCTTGATCCGCGTGTAGTCCTCGAAGCCGTACGCCGACAGGTCCTTGCCGTAGCCGGACTTCTTGAAGCCGCCGTGCGGCATCTCCGCGACCAGCGGGATGTGGGTGTTGATCCACACGCAGCCGAAGTCGAGCTTCTTGGACATGCGCATCGCGCGGGCGTGGTCCTTGGTCCACACCGAGGAGGCGAGGGCGTACTCCACGCCGTTGGCGTACGCGACGGCCTGGTCCTCGTCGGAGAAGGTCTGGACGGTGATGACCGGGCCGAAGACCTCCTTCTGGATGATCTCGTCGTCCTGCTTGACGCCGGAGACGACGGTCGGCGCGAAGAAGTAGCCCTTGTCGCCGACGCGCTTGCCGCCGGCCTCCACGCGCGCGTGGGCGGGCAGCCGCTCGATGAAGCCCTCGACCTGCTTGAGCTGGTTGGGGTTGTTGAGCGGGCCGAAGAGCACGTCCTCGTCGTCCGGCTGGCCGGTCTTGGTGTCCTCGGCGGCCTTCGCCAGAGCCGCCACGAACTCGTCGTGGATCGCCTCGTGGACGAGGACACGGCAGGCGGCCGTACAGTCCTGGCCGGCGTTGAAGAAGCCCGCGACGGAGATGTCCTCGACGGCCTTGGCGATGTCGGTGTCCTCGAAGACGACGACCGGGGCCTTGCCGCCCAGCTCCAGGTGGACCCGCTTGAGGTCCTTCGACGCCGACTCGGCCACCGACATGCCGGCGCGGACCGAGCCGGTGATGGAGGCCATCGCCGGGGTGTCGTGCTCGACCATCAGCCGGCCGGTCTCGCGGTCGCCGCAGACGACGTTGAAGACGCCCTTGGGCAGGATCGAGCCGATGATGTCGGCGATCAGGACGGTGGAGGCGGGGGTGGTGTCCGACGGCTTGAGGACGACCGTGTTGCCCGCGGCGATCGCGGGGGCGAACTTCCACACCGCCATCATCATCGGGTAGTTCCAGGGCGCGACCTGCGCGCAGACGCCGACCGGCTCACGGCGGATGATCGAGGTCATCCCCTCCATGTACTCGCCGGCCGAGCGGCCCTCCAGCATCCGCGCCGCGCCCGCGAAGAAGCGGATCTGGTCGACCATCGGCGGGATCTCCTCGGAGCGGGTGAGCCCGATCGGCTTGCCCGTGTTCTCCACCTCCGCCGCGATCAGTTCCTCGGCGCGCTCCTCGAACGCGTCCGCGATCTTCAGCAGGGCCTTCTGGCGCTCGGCGGGGGTGGTGTCGCGCCAGGCCGGGAAGGCGCGGGCGGCGGCCTCCATCGCGGCGTCCACGTCCGCCTCGCCGGACAGCGGCGCGGTCGCGTACGCCTCGCCCGTCGCCGGGTTGACCACCTCGGTGGTCCGTCCGTCGGCGGCGTCCCGGAACTCACCGTCGATGTAGTTGCGCAGACGACGCAGCTCGGTGCTCACTGCCGGCCTCCTGATCTGGTTCTTTCCGTCCACTCACTGAGACACCCACCCTAGCCGTCGGGCCCACGTTTTCAACACCCCCGCGGCCGCGAGTTCTGCGAAATCCGCACGACCGAGAGTCTCAAACAACGAATTTCATCGATCGGGGCTTGCGAAACTGTCGAGACCTCGTGCACAGTGAGGTCGTGGCCAGTCGAAGCGCAGACCAGAGGGACTCCACCCGCGAGTCCAGGAACGGCGGCACCCCCCAGCTGGATGCCGTCTCCCTCGCCATCATCCAGCAGCTCCAGGAGGACGGCCGCAGGCCGTACGCCGCGATCGGCAAGGCGGTCGGGCTCTCCGAGGCGGCCGTGCGCCAGCGCGTCCAGAAGCTGCTGGACCAGGGCGTGATGCAGATCGTCGCCGTCACGGACCCGCTCACCGTGGGCTTCCGCCGGCAGGCGATGGTCGGGATCAACGTCGAGGGCGATGTCGAGTCGATCGCGGACGCGCTGACCGACATGTCGGAAGTCGAGTACGTGGTGATGACCGCGGGCTCGTTCGACATCCTCGCCGAGATCGTCTGCGAGGACGACGACCACCTGCTGGACGTCATCAACAAACGCATCCGGTCCCTGCCCGGCGTGCGCTCCACCGAAAGCTTCGTCTACCTGAAGCTGAAGAAGCAGACCTACATGTGGGGAACCCGATAACCGTGAGGACCCGATAACCGTGAGCACCAAGGACCTCAGCCGCACCGCGTACGACCACCTGTGGATGCACTTCACCCGCATGTCCTCGTACGAGAACTCCCCCGTTCCGACCATCGTCCGGGGTGAGGGCACCTACATCTACGACGACAAGGGCAAGCGCTACCTCGACGGTCTCGCGGGTCTGTTCGTGGTCCAGGCCGGTCACGGCCGTACGGAGCTCGCCGAGACCGCCTTCAAGCAGGCCCAGGAGCTGGCCTTCTTCCCGGTGTGGTCCTACGCCCACCCGAAGGCCGTCGAGCTGGCCGAGCGCATCGCCGACTACGCCCCGGGCGACCTGAACAAGGTCTTCTTCACCACCGGCGGCGGCGAGGCCGTCGAGACCGCCTGGAAGCTCGCCAAGCAGTACTTCAAGCTGGTCGGCAAGCCCACCAAGTACAAGGTCATCTCGCGTGCGGTCGCCTACCACGGCACCCCGCAGGGCGCCCTGTCCATCACCGGTCTGCCCGGCCTGAAGGCGCCGTTCGAGCCGCTCGTCCCGGGCGCGCACAAGGTGCCGAACACCAACATCTACCGCGCCCCGATCTTCGGTGACGACCCGGAGGCCTTCGGCCGCTGGGCCGCCGACCAGATCGAGCAGCAGATCCTCTTCGAGGGCCCGGACACCGTCGCCGCGGTCTTCCTGGAGCCGGTGCAGAACGCCGGCGGCTGCTTCCCGCCGCCGCCCGGGTACTTCCAGCGCGTGCGCGAGATCTGCGACAAGTACGACGTGCTGCTCGTGTCGGACGAGGTCATCTGCGCCTTCGGCCGCCTCGGCACGATGTTCGCCTGCGACAAGTTCGGCTACGTTCCGGACATGATCACCTGCGCCAAGGGCATGACCTCGGGCTACTCCCCGATCGGCGCCTGCGTCGTCTCCGACCGGATCGCCGAGCCGTTCTACAAGGGCGACAACACCTTCCTGCACGGCTACACCTTCGGTGGCCACCCGGTGTCCGCCGCGGTGGGTCTGGCCAACCTCGACCTGTTCGAGCGCGAGGGCCTGAACCAGCACGTGCTGGACAACGAGGGCGCCTTCCTGCAGACCCTGCAGAAGCTGCACGACCTGCCGATCGTCGGCGACGTCCGCGGCAACGGCTTCTTCTACGGCATCGAGCTGGTGAAGGACAAGAACACCAAGGAGTCCTTCAACGAGGAGGAGACCGAGCGCGTCCTGTACGGCTTCCTCTCCAAGGCGCTGTTCGACAACGGCCTGTACTGCCGCGCCGACGACCGCGGCGACCCGGTCGTCCAGCTCGCCCCGCCGCTGATCTCCAACCAGGAGACCTTCGACGAGATCGAGCAGATCCTGCGCGCGACGCTGACGGAGGCATGGACCAAGCTCTGAGCCTGATTCGTCCGATCAGCTGATCTGTACCGGCCCCGGTGCCGCCCGTTCGAGTGAGAACGGCGGCCCGGGGCCGTGTGCTGTCCGGCCTCCCGGTGACGGCTGCCTAGCGTTCCAGTGACCGATCGGCCCAGCCTTCGTTCCCCCGGACGAGGGAACAGGCACGGGAAAACGGATCAGAACGAGGTGTGCAGCCATGGAGGCCGAGGCCCCGCCGGACAACGACGTGCTCTGGGCACGCTCCCTGCACTTCAGGCACCCCGACGGCTCCCCCGGGCTCGCCGGGGTCTCGCTCGGCGTGCGCGAGGGCGAGATCCTCGCCGTCACCGGACCGCGCGGCAGCGGCAAGACGACCCTGCTGCGGTGTCTGTCCGGCCTGGTACCGGTGCGCAGCGGCGAGGTGTGGTTCAACAGCGCGCCCCTGCACACCCTGGGCCCGATGCGCCGGGAGCGGCTGCGCCGGGACCGCTTCGGCTGGATCGACCCGGCGCCGGTCCTGGTCCCCGAGCTGAACGCCTGGGAGAACGCCGCCCTGCCCCTCATGCTGCGCGGCGCCGGCCGCCGCAGGGCCAAGGTCGCGGCGCTGGAGTGGCTGGAACGGCTCGACGTCGGCGACAGGGCCCGCAACCGCCCGCACGAACTCCAGCAGGCCGAGCGCCAGCGTGTCGCCATCGCCCGGGCGCTGGCCCCGGCCCCCACGGTCCTGTTCGCCGACGAGCCCACGGCTCCGCTGCACCGCGCCGACCGCAACCACGTGCTGCGCACCCTGACCACGGCCGCCCGCTCGCACGGCATCACCGTGGTCCTCGCCACGCACGACGCCGACAACGCCGCCCTCGCCGACCGCACCGTGGCCCTGCTGGACGGCCGGCGCGTCAGCACCGTGCACCTGCCCGACGCCCCCGAGACGGAAGGCCGCGCCGCGTGGTCGCTCTCCGTCTGACCCGGGCGGCCCGGCCCGCCGTCCAGCTGCGCCGCCTGCTGGTGGCCGCGGCCTCGGCGGGCACCGGCTTCCTCCTGCTGTCCTGCTTCGGTTACGCCCTGAACCACCCCGAGGCCGCGGACGCCGCCGCGCCGCGGCTGGCCTGGTGCACGGTGCCGCTCGCCGCGACGGTGTACTTCGCGATCGCCGTCGCGCGCACCGACCCCGGCGCCCGGCCGCTCACGGGCCTGTCCGCCGTGGGCCTCGGTCCGGCGCGCCTGATGGCGGTCTCCGCGCTGACCACGGCGCTGTCCTGCACGCTGGGCTCACTGCTGGCCCTGCTGGTCTTCCTCGACCTGCGCGGCGATCTCACGGGCATGCCCTTCGACGGCGCGGCGGCGGGCTTCCTGGCGGCGGGCCGGCACCTTCCCGTCCCGGCGACCCTGACCCTGCTGGGCGTGGTCCCGGCCCTCGCCTCGACCACGGTGGCCCTGGCCCTGCGCCCGACGGACCCCCGCCCCGCCGCCCCGCTCCTGCGCAGGTACGGCCCCTTCGGGGCGTACGGCTCCTCGATGGCGCGGGAGACGTTCGGGGCGTACGGGAGGTTCGGGGCGCGGTTGCGGCCGGGGGCCGGGGACGCTCGCGGCAAGCACGCACGGGACAGGCACGGAAGGGACGAGCACGTACAGGACGAGCAGGGTCAGGACGAGCACGTACAGGACGGGCAGGCAGAGGACAAGCACGGGCCGGTGGACGACGGCGAGCGGCCCGGTCGTCGGCCCGCGGGCGCACGCGACGACGGCGCGCAACCCCCTCCGCACGCCGGGGACGGCCGTGCCGCCGGGGCGGCTCCCGGCCCCGGGCAGGGCGGCACCCCCACGACGCCCGGCAACTCGACCGACCCCGAACCCCCGATGCCGGAGGGCGACCTGGCCGACGTCCTTCCCGGCCCCCGGCACACCGCCCCCATCGGTCTGCCCTGGGGCATCGCCCTGCTGGCCACCGGCCTCGCGGTCCAGTCCTACGCCGACCGCGCGCACGCCGCCGTGCTCCTCGGCTGGCTCCTCACCGCGACCGGCCTGGTGCTGGCCGCCCCCGGCCTCACCCACCTGTGCGGCCGTCTTCTGCAGTCCACCCGCCCCGGCGCCCTGCGCCTCCTGGCCGGCCGGGTCCTCATGGCGGAGGCCATCCGCATCGGCCGCCCCCTGGGCGTCGTCTGCGCGGTCGCGTCCGCCGGTTACGCCATGACCACGCTGCACGCCGGCTCGGCACCGGCGTTCGGGCCCCTGACCACCCTCGGCGCGCTGCTCGTCACCGGCTGCACGGTCGCCACCCTCCTCACCGCGGCCGTGGAGACCCGCCAGTGCCGGGCCGACACGACCGCCGCGCTGCTCCGTCTCGGCGCCCCCGCCTCGATGCTGCGCACGGCCGCGGCCCTGCGCGCGGCGGCCCTGCTGGCGCTGTTCGGTCCGCTCACCCTGGCCGTCGCCGCGCTGGCGGCCCTCCCCGTGAACCGCTGAAAAAAGATCTCCGGCGACCGATGAGTTCTCCCGGGGCCCCTGGTCTACCCCATCGAACACGCCGACCCCAGCACGAACCACCAGGGAGAGAGCCCTCATGTACCAGCAGATGATCTTCGTGAACCTGCCCGTGAACGACCTCGACGCCTCGAAGAAGTTCTTCACGGCGCTCGGCTACACGATCAACCCGCAGTTCAGCGACGAGAAGGCCGCGTCCGTGGTGATCAGCGACACCATCGTCGCGATGCTGCTCACCAAGCCCTTCTACGCCACGTTCACCGAGAAGGAGATCGCCGACGCCACGAAGACCAGTGAGGTACTGGTCGCACTGAGCGCCGAGAGCCGCGAGAAGGTGGACGAACTCGTGGACAAGGCCCTCGCGTCGGGCGCCACCCCGAGCGGCCACACCCAGGATCTCGGCTTCATGTACGGCCGCGCCTTCGACGACCTCGACGGCCACACCTGGGAGGTCATCTGGATGGACCCGGCGGCGGTCCAGGGCTGACCCGCCCCGCCGCCCAAATCGTCGTCAAACGTCACGGTGATTAATAAGCAGGCAAAGTCAACGGCCGCTGGTGGCATATGCGTTGACACTCTTACGGAGCGCTTATAAACCTGTGAGCCTCTTGGGGGTGCTGGGGCACTCACCTCATCCGGTGCCTCAACGCCCCCTGAACCCCCCGCAGTTGCACTCTGTAAAGGACAAACGTTGTCCATAACTCACCGTGGCGTACGCCGTTCCGTGCGCATTCTGGGTGTTGCCTCCGCCTCGGCCGCGGTCGTACTGGGGCTGTCCGGCTCCGCGCTGGCGTGCACCATCAGCGACTTCAAGGCCGAAGCCAAGTGCGACGGCAACAAGGGCGTCATCGTCGTCACCGACACCGATGCCTCCGCCACCCCCGCGACCATCACGGTCTACCGGGAGAACGCCGGCGGAGTCGAGAAGCAGATCGGTCAGCAGAAGGTCACCGGATCGGCCCAGGGCGCCCAGGTCACCTTCTCGGAGAACTGGCAGCCGAAGGCGACGTACCGTGTTCACGTCACGGCCGGCCGGGTCGACCAGGACCTCCAGAACCTGCTGACCACCCCGGCCCTCGCCTGCAAGACCGACAGCCCGACCCCGACGGCGTCGGCCCCCTCGAAGCCGACGCCGACGCCGACGACGTCCGCCCCGGCCGAGTCGGCGACCCCGACCCCGTCGGCCTCCGCGTCCAGCTCCGCCCCGGCGGGCACGGTCGGCAACGCGCCGACCCCGGCGGCCGGTGACTCGAACCTCGCCGAGACCGGTGCCGGCTCCAACACCGGCCTGATCGCCGGCATCGCGGGCGCGCTGGTCGTCGTCGGCGGTGGCGCGGTCTACTTCGGCATGCGCCGTCGTGGAGCCCGCGGCAACGGCTGACGCCCTTCCGCAACAGGTACGACGCCGCGGCCCGTCCCCCTATCCCCAGGGGACGGGCCGCGGTTGCGTGTCAGCCGAAGCTGGCCTGCTTCAGCCAGAACTCCAGCAGCTCACGCTCGCCGAGAACCTCGAGGCCGGGGGCGTCCAGCGGCAGCCGGTTGTAGAAGGCGAGCAGCACGGAGGTGAGCGGGCCGCGCAGGGCGACCGTGGCCTTCTCATGACCGCGCCGCCAGCTGACGCCGTCCTCGCCCAGCTCGATGAGCCACTCGGCGTCCAGCGCGGGCGCGGTGTCGGTGGCATGCAGATGGATGCTGCGGCCCGGACCGCGCAGCCCGGCGGCCCACTCCCGCGTCCCGGAGCGCTGCACCCACTCCACGATCTGCAGCCACTCGTCCAGCGCGTCGACGGCGACCTCGGGCGCGACCTCGTAGGGCGCCCCGACGGTGAGCGCGGCGTCCGCGCGGTGAACGGTGATCTCGTGGGTCATCCGGCGGGCCCAGAACCCGCTCGTGGCCATGCCGGTCCAGGACCACACCTTGGCGTCGGGACCGGCCTCGCGCAGTGCCCCGACGACCAGTTCGCCGGTCTCCGCGAGCCATGCGCCGAGGGCTGCCGCGTCCCCCTCGGCGTCCGGACCCGCACCGAGCGGTACCTGCTCGTGCGGGACCATCTCCTGGGCCCGGGTCCGCACGAGTGTGGCCGTCCAGCGCAGGGCGCCTCCCATGTGCCGTACGAGCTGCTCCAGCGTCCACTCGGGGCAGGTCGGCACGGTGGCCGTCAGATCGGCGCCGGAGGTCACCAGGGTCCTGAACCTGCCCACCTGGTCGGCGATCTCGTCGCAGTAGCGCTCATGCGCAAGCAAGGTCATGGCCCTCACCCTAGGGGCGCGTCGATCAGTCGAGCACGACGATTTCGGCCGCGTCGAACTCCACGCCCACCCCGTCCCCGGCCTCGGGTGCCTCCCGCAGCGCGCAGGCCGCCTCCAGGCGCGGCCCGTCTCCCGGCTGGAGGTGTACGGCGACATGGGTGCCCTTGAAGGTGCGCGCGGTCACCGTGCAGGGCAGGCCGCTGTCGGCCGGCACGAGCCGTACTCCGGCGGGCCGGACCAGCAGCGTGCGGCTGCCCTGCGGGGAGCCGTCGGGGACGGGCAGCTTGCCCCAGGGGCTGTCGGCGACCGTACCGGCGACGGTCGCCGGGACCACGTTGTCGAAACCGAGGAAGCGGGCCACGAAGGCGTCGGCGGGCCGCTGCCACACCTGAAGCGGCGTGCCGGACTGCGCGATCCGCCCGTCCCGCATCACCACCACCCGGTCGGCCAGCGCGAACGCCTCGCCCTGGTCGTGGGTCACGGCGAGCACGGTGGTGCCCAACCGGCCGAAGAGCTCCCGCAGTTCGACCACCAGGCGTTCGCGCAGCGAGCGGTCGAGCTGGCCGAGCGGCTCGTCCAGCATGAGCACCCGGGGCCTGGGGGCGAGCGCCCGGGCGAGGGCCACGCGCTGCTGCTCGCCACCGGACAGGGAGGCCACGGCCCGCCGCGCGGCCCCGGGCAGCCCGACCAGGTCCAGCAACTGCCCGACCTCGGCGTCCCGTTGCCCCCTGGCGACGCCGTGCATGCGCAGCCCGAAGGCCACGTTCGCGCCGACGTCCCGCTGCGGGAAGAGCTGGTGGTCCTGGAACATCAGGCCGACGCCCCGCTTGTGCGCGGGCACGCCCGACTGGTCGCGCCCGTCGAGCAGGACCCGGCCGTCGGACAGGGGCTGGAGCCCGGCGACCGCCCGCAGCAGGGTCGACTTCCCGCTGCCGCTGGGGCCCAGCACACACACCACCTCGTGCTCGGCGACGTCGAGATCGACCGCGTCGAGCACGGACCGCCCGCCGAAGCGCACGGTCGCGGCATCGAGGCTCAGCAGCATCGAGAACTCCCCGGTCCGGTCAGCGGCATCGGGACTCCCCCGTTCGGTCAGCGGCATCAGAACTCCCCCGTCCGGTCGGTGCGCAGCCGCTCCAGGAGCAGCAGCGCGGCGGCGCACACCACCATCAGGATGGTCGAAAGGGCCATCGCCTGGCCGTAGTTGAGGTCTCCGGGGCGGCTGAGCAGCCGCGCCACGGCGACCGGAAGCGTCGGGTTGTCGGGCCGGGCGATGAACACGGTCGCCCCGAACTCTCCGAGCGAGACGGCGAACGCGAACCCGGCCGCGACCAGCAGTGCCCGCCGCACCATCGGCAGATCGACCTCCCGCCACACCCGCCAGGGCGAGGCCCCGAGCACGGCGGCGGCCTCGCGGAGCCGTGCGTCCACCGCGCGCAGCACGGGCAGCATGGTCCGTACGACGAACGGGGCGCCGACCAGCGCCTGGGCGAGCGGGACGAGGATCCAGGACTGTCTGAGGTCCAGCGGCGGCTTGTCCAGCGCGATCAGGAAGCCGAAGCCGACGGTCACGGCGGAGACGCCGAGCGGCAGCATCAGCAGCGCGTCGAAGCCCCGGACCAGCCGTCCGGCGTCCCGGCGGGCCAGCGCGGCGGCGGCGAGCCCCCCGATCACGACGGCGATGGTGGTGGCGGCGACGGCGTACTGCAGAGAGGTCCACACCGCGTGCACCGGCGCCACCAGGAACGTACCGCCGTCCGCGTTCGTCAGGGCCCGGTAGTAGCCGAAGCCCGGCGCGTCCAGGGAGCGGCGGACGAGGACGGCGAGGGGCAGGACGAGCAGCAGCGCGACGGTGACGAGGACGCCGGCGAGCAGGGCCCACTGCCCGGCGCCGCGCGGGCGGCGGGCGGTCGCCCCGGGGTCGACCAGCCGCAGCGCGGCCTCCCGGCGCCGTACCGTCCAGGCGTGCACGGCGAGGATCGCGCCGACGGCGGCGAACTGGACGAGGGTGAGGACGGCGGCCGTGGAGAGGTCGAAGACCTCGGAGGTCTGCCGGTAGATCTCCACTTCGAGGGTGGAGAAGGTGGGGCCGCCTAGGATCTGGACGACGCCGAAGGAGGTGAAGGTGAACAGGAACACCATCAGCGCGGCGGCGGCCACGGCGGGCGCGAGGGCCGGGAGGGTGACCTTGCGCCAGGCAGCGAGCGGAGACGCGCCGAGCATGCGGGCGGCCTCCTCCTGCCGGGGGTCGAGCTGGGACCACAGCCCGCCCACGGTCCGTACGACGACGGCGTAGTTGAAGAAGACGTGGGCCAGCAGGATCGCCCACACCGTGGTGTCCAGCCGTACGCCCCACAGTTCGTCGAGCAGCCCGCCGTGCCCGACGAGGGCGAGGAACGCGCTGCCGGCGACGACGGTCGGCAGCACGAACGGCACGGTGACGACGGCCCGCAGCACCTGCTTGCCGGGGAAGTCGAGACGGGCGAAGACGTACGCCGCGGGCAGTGCGAGCAGCAGGGTGAGCGCGGTGGAGGCGAGCGCCTGCCAGGTGGTGAACCACAGCACGTGCCGGATGTCCGGCTGCGTGACCACCTCCGCGATCCGCCCCCACTGCCAGACGCCGTCGGCCTTCAGGCCGCGCGCGACGATCGCGGCCACGGGCCAGGCGAAGAACAGCGCGAAGAACGCGACGGGCAGGGCCATCAGCCCGAGCCGCGCCGCGCTCCCCGTACGGCCCTTCCGGGACGCTACTTCAGTACGAGCGAGGTCCACGACTTGACCCACTGGTCACGGTTGGCGGCGATCTTGCCGGGGGCCATGGTCTCGGGGTGCTCGGCGGCCTTGCCGTACTCGGTGAACTCGGCGGGCACCTTCGCGCCCTGCACCACCGGGTAGACATACATGTTCAGCGGCATGTCCTCCTGGAACTCCCTGGAGACCAGGAAGTCGATGAACGCCTTGGCGCCCTTGGGGTTCTGGGCGTTGCCGAGCAGCCCGGCGAACTCGATCTGCCGGAAGCACGTGCCGTACGACACCCCGGTCGGGGCGGTGCCGGGCCGCTTCTTGGCGTAGATGACCTCGGCGGGCGGGGAGGAGGCGTACGACACGACGAGCGGCCGGTCACCGCCGGCCTTCCTGCCCTCCGACGAACCGGAGAACTCCTGGTAGTAGGCCTGTTCCCAGCCGTCGACGACCTTGACGCCGTTGGCCTTGAGCTTCTTCCAGTAGCCCTGCCAGTTGTCGTCGCCGAACTGGGCGGCGCTGCCGAGCAGGAAGCCGAGGCCCGGCGAGGAGGTGGCGGCGTTCTCGGTGACCAGCAGGTTCTTGTACTGCGGCTTGGCCAGGTCGGCGAACGTCTGCGGTGGAGTCAGACGGTGGTCGGCGAAGTACTTCTTGTCGTAGTTGACGCAGATGTCGCCGTAGTCGACCGGCGTGACCCGGTGCCTGTCCTTGTCGAGCTGGAAGGCGGCGCCTGTCTTGTCGAGGCCCTTGGCGGTGTACGGCTGGAAGAGGCCGTTGTCGAGGGCGCGGGACAGCAGGGTGTTGTCGACGCCGAAGAAGACGTCGCCCTGCGGGTTGTCCTTGGTCAGGATCGCCTTGTTGACGGCCTGCCCGGCGTCGCCGTCCTTCAGGACGTGGACCTTGTACCCGGTCTTCTTCTCGAAGTCCTGGAGCACGTTCTTGGACACGGCCCACGAGTCGTGGCTGACCAGGGTCACGGACTTGGAGTCCGCCGACGACTTGGCGTCCGTCGATCCGCACGCGGACAGCGTGATCAGGCCGAGCCCGACCGCCACGGCCACGAAGGTCTTGTTCTGCACTGGATCCTCCTGGGGTTGGCCAGGAAGAGACGCGGCCCTGCCCCGGCCCTTACGGAAAGGACCCGGGCAGGGCGCAACAGCTTGAGTGATGACCGAACTCCCTACCCAGAATGACCTGGGCGAGGTTCAGAGGGTCTGCGGCCCTGTCCGCCGCACTCTCAGCGCTGTGGCGCTCCCCTGTCGGAATATGAAGGTGTCTGGATATGAAGATATGTGGACCGGCCCAGATTACCGCTCGGTGGCCGCGAGCTGACCACAGGCTCCGTCGATCTCCTGGCCCCGGGTGTCCCGGACGGTGACGGGCACACCATGGGCGGCGATGGCCTCGACGAACGCCTTCTCGTCCTCGGGCCGCGAGGCGGTCCACTTCGAGCCCGGCGTCGGGTTCAGCGGAATGAGATTGACGTGCACGGGCTTGCCCCTGAGCAGCCGCCCGAGCCGGTCCCCCCGCCACGCCTGGTCGTTGATGTCGCGGATGAGCGCGTACTCGATGGACAGCCGGCGCCCGCTCTTCTCGACGTACTCGAACCCGGCGTCCAGCACCTCGCGCACCTTCCAGCGGGTGTTGACGGGAACGAGGGTGTCGCGGAGTTCGTCGTCGGGGGCGTGCAGGGAGATCGCGAGCCGGCACTTGAAGCCCTCGTCGGCGAACCGGTGGATGGCCGGCACGAGCCCGACGGTGGACACGGTGATGCCGCGCTGGGACAGTCCCAGCCCGTCCGGAGCCGGATCGGTGAGCGCCCGAATGGCACCCACGACCCGCTTGTAGTTGGCGAGCGGCTCACCCATGCCCATGAAGACGATGTTGGAGAGCCGAGCAGGCCCACCGGGCACCTCCCCGTCCCGCAGCGCCCGCATCCCGTCGACGATCTGATGCACGATCTCGGCGGTGGACAGGTTCCGGTCGAGCCCCGCCTGTCCGGTCGCGCAGAACGGACAGTTCATCCCGCACCCCGCCTGCGAGCTGATGCACATGGTGACCCGGTCCGGGTACCGCATCAGCACCGACTCCACGAGGGTCCCGTCGAACAGCCGCCACAGCGTCTTGCGGGTCGTGCCCTGGTCGGTCGACAGATGCCGGACGACGGTCATCAGCTCGGGGAACAGCGCGTCCTGGAGCTTGGCACGCGATCCGGCGGGGATGTCGGTCCACTGCTCCGGGTCGTGCGCGTAGCGCGCGAAGTAGTGCTGCGCGAGCTGCTTGGCGCGAAACGGCTTCTCACCGATCTCGGCCACCGCGTCCTTGCGCTCGGCGGGGGTGAGGTCGGCAAGATGCCGCGGCGGCTTCTGAGCACCGCGCGGGGCGACGAAAGTGAGTTCTCCGGGCTTAGGCATGGCTGTACCAGTGTCGCAGATCCACTTGGGTGACCTGAGGGTGTCGCCGACTACGGCCGTCGTTGGCAGTCGTCACCGTCAGCACTGAGCGGCGTCGGACGGCACAGGGACGAGCGCTTGAGCGTTATCGCGTCATCAAATGGCGGAAGATCCCATCGAGCAGTGCCCCGTCCCGCCAGTCCCTTCCAGGTCGATGCAGCTCACGGACCTCCGGGGAATGACCGAAACCCTACGTCTGACTCAACAAATCGTTCGAGACTGTCCGTGTCGGTTCCATAGGGTTCATGACCATGACATTACTCGCGAGAGGGCGCATATCCGCCGCTGTCGGGACACTCCTGCTGACGCTGGGAGCCGCACCGGCCGCGCATGCCGCCGGAACTGCCATGGTCGAAGGTCACCGGGCAGTACCGGGAACGCAGGTCATCGAGTGGGGCAAGACAAAGGACGGAAAGCCGTACCACTTCACCTACCGCGCCAGTCAGCCGAAGCCGCGCACGATCGCAGCCGCTGCCCACTGCTCGATCTACATCTCCGATGTCAAGTTCCACGGGGCCGGCGCCGGCGCCTGGTTCCAGTGGGAGACGTCCCAGATATGCAGTGGGAACTACGGGTGGCAGTACATCCGGACCCAGATGTGGCGCAGTTCCTGGAGCGGCCCGCGCGGCTACACCCCCTGGCACCAGTCGCCGAAGACGACGAAAAGCACCGTCGACTACGGATGGTCGGCCGACTGCAACGATGGCGGCGGCACCTACACGTACTATCCCGTTATGAAGGGTGTGGCCAGCTTCGGGTCCAGCCCTACGACTCGGTCGGACAACGACCTGCGCAAGAACTGCGGTACGTACCGGCCCTAGGAGGAGCCATGCCCGACGTGCCCCGGAAGTACTCCCCCGAAGGAACACCGCTCGCCCCGCTGTCGGACTGGCAGCACGTGCCGAGCGTCGACCACTCGGCGGACACGCCGGCGCTGGTGCGGTGGTGGCGGCACCTGAGGGACGTGATGCCGTGGCCGCGTCGGGCACACCGCCTGACGCACTGACCACCGCAGAACTTCCAGGCCCCCCGTCAGCCGTGACGGGGGGCCTTCGCCGGCCAGGACCACCGACTCCGTACATCACGCCGGCGACGTCGAGGCGACGGGCGCCGGCCGACAGCGAGGACGGCGCCCGTTCGAGACCGGGGCTTTGAGGTCTGTGCTCATCCTTGTCAGGTCGATCACGGGGATGCGGCAACGTCGCCCAACCGGCACTGAGCCCCGGTCGACCGGCCACTGAGGTCCAGTTGCTGCGCCCCCCGTAGGCCGTCGAAACGGGCATCACCGTTGCCCTGCCGGGATTCACCGCGTGGCCTCTTCGAGCCACCCCGCGGGGAAGAACGGCGTGGGGATCAGTGCCGCGAATGCGATCTGGGCCAAGACCTGGAACGCCAGGGGTTCGCCGGCGCTGCTCGCAAGAAGGGGCCAAGCACAGACGACCAGCGGAAGGGCAAGCAGCACACGGAACCGGACCGTCTCCATCCGGCTGTGGACCCAGACCGCGAAAACGGCGATGAACAAGGTGGGAATACCGATGATCAGCAGCATGCCCATGCCCAGCGTCATGATCTCCAGGAAGCCGTCTTTCCACCAGACGGTCTGCGAGATGGCCACCCACGCTGCGGTGTGGAGGAGCACATATGTGAGCACACACCGCCCCATTCGCCCGAGGATGTACCCAAGCCTGCGGGCGGCTCCCATCTCTGCCCCCACCTCTGCCCCCATCCCTGCCCCCATGTCCGAGCCCCAGATTTGAACGCGTTCAACATAGTGCACTGGTCGCCTGACGGCAGGGGCTGAGTGACCCGCTGCTCACCGCCACGCTTGCGGCCGCCGGCCTCGTCACACGTTCCGTGAGAGCGTCAAGTGGCCGTCAGAGGCAGGAGATTGACGCCATGCAGGACACAGTCGCAGTCGCCTTGATCACGGCGCTCTCCACACTCTTCGCGGCCGGCTTGACCGGGGCCATCACCCTCCGGTTGCAGCGTCGGCAGGCTGCAGCTGAAGGACTGCGTGCCCGTGAGGACGCTCGTCGCACGGCGTATGCCGGCTTGCTCTCCGCATCGACGGAAACATGGTCGCGATCGACGAGATGTGGAAACTTGTACCGCCGCACAACATGAACGACCCGATGGGCCCGGAGGCCGGCGAAGGCCTGGCGGCTCTCAAGCGACTCGACCAGCCCTCCATGCCGCCTGCCTGCACGGCTCACCGTCCATCGACATGGAGGCAGCAGAGCTCTACTCCCGCGCATACAAGGAGTTCGAGCCCCCAGCTCCACGATGCGCTTGTTGAGACGCACCGCCTTCACAGCCGCAGCACGACAAGCGATCGAGAATGCGGGCTGACGGCCCAGGGACGGCCCGGCCGCCGGAAGCAGGAAGGCTCCGTGACCTGTGACCGCCGGCTCGTACGGCGGCCGCCCGATCAGGGGGAGGGCTCAGCCGAGCACGGCTGAGCCCTCCTGGTTCGATGTGCCACTCAGATGCAGGGGACGTTGGCGTAGCCCGGGTAATAGAAGCGCCCCGCCGGACCAGCGCTGTGGATGCAGCGGTCGAGGCTGGGGCTCTGGGGCTTCGGGCTCTCGGTGGCGGCGGTCGCGGTCGGAGCGACGAGGAGGGTCACCCCGAGGATCATTACCGCCACCGCCGATTTCTTGCCCGGCATGCGCCTCCGGACTGTCTTCATTGCCGCCCTCCTTCGGGTCGGGACGGGAGCGCCGTGGGGTTCACAGGGCGACGGTTCGGCGCTCGCTGTTCCGCATATCGTCATATGCCGCAGGCATGGCGTCAACAGCCCAAATCGGAAATTAGCCATTAAAACTGGCTACTCCACCGATGTCGCCGATCCGATGGGGTGGCCTCTGAGAGCTCCGGGGGCTGTGAAGTTCTGCTGACGAACGGTCGGGTTTCCTGGTCGGACCTTGTCTCGCCCCTCGGCCTGGCGTTAACCACATGAAGCATGAACCTTTTCGGCCGCAACTCCTCCCACCGGCGCGCGCAGCCGTCCGCCGCAACTCCCGTGGCGACCGCCGCGCCGGTGGCCCGTGCCACCGCCGTTCTCCCCGATCCCGATCTGGCGGGCCTCACCGGCGAGTGGCTGATCGATCCGGCGCACAGCAGGATCGGGTTCTCCGTGCGGCACGCGATGGTGACGACGGTGCGGGGAGCCTTCAGCGAGTACGAGAGCCGCCTCTACTTCGACGGCCGCGACCCGGCCCGCTCCCGGGCCGACATCGTGCTGTACACGGCCAGCGTCGACACGGGTGTCGAGCAGCGCGACGCGCACCTGATCGGCCGGCAGTTCCTGGACGCCGGCGCGCACCCGCGGATGACCTTCACCAGCACGGCCGTGCAGCTCCTGGGCGAGGACGTCTACCGCATGACCGGCGATCTCACGATCAAGGACATCGCCCGCCCCGTCGACCTGGAGCTCACCTACATCGGTCATGTCATCGACGCGTTCGGTGACGAGCGGGTCGGCTTCGACGGCACCACCACCATCAACCGCTCGGACTGGGGGCTGACCTACGACGCCCGGCTGGCCCAGGGCGGGGCCATGGTGAGCGAGAAGGTCCGCCTCCAGTTCGACATCGCCGCCATCCGGGCCACCTGAGAAACGCCCGGCGACGGGGCCTAGCCGGCGGTGTGCTCCAGCCGCTCCTTGAGCAGCCGCTCGTTCTCCGGCAGTTCCCTGCGGACCTGGGGGCGTACGACGAGGGGGACAAGCACCCTGCCGAGACCGTGGCCCTCGAAGTCCAGGTCCATGGTCACGCGGGTACGGCCGTCGGGGAGCGGGGTGACCTCGCCGTGGACCTTTCCCCGGACCGGACCGTCAGTGCCCCGCATGCTCCATGAGCGCGGTGGCTCGAACTCGGTGACCCGCATGGTCAGCGGGACGTCGCGGCGGCCCACGTGGCGGGTGATCCGGACCCGCGACCCGAGTCCGAAGGGACTGTCGTCGAGCTGCTCGACCGACACCGCGCTCTTCTGCCACTCCGGCAGGTGGGACGGGTCGCTGAGATACGCCCAGACCTCGCCGGGAGACCGGTCGACGTCGATCTCTTCATGGAAGGCGGACATGACGGCCTCCTTTTCCGGAGAGGGGGCTTACATCCAGCATCGTCCCACCGCCAGTGCCGTACGACCAATGCCGAAGGCCCCCGCCCTCGGACAGGACGGGGGCCCGGAAGCCGTACGACACGACGCTCACGCGGAGCCGACGAACACCACCAGCAGCAACCACACCACCGGCGCAGTGGGAAGCAAAGAGTCGAGGCGGTCCATGATGCCCCCGTGGCCGGGGAGCAGGGTGCCCATGTCCTTGATGCCCAGGTCACGCTTGATCATGGATTCGCCGAGGTCGCCCAGCGTGGCGCTGGCCGCCACCGCGAGGCCCAGCAGCAGGCCCTGCCACCAGGTGCCGTCGTCGATGAGGAACTCCATGCACAGCGCGCCCGCGACCATCGCGAACAGCACCGCGCCCGCCAGGCCCTCGCGGGTCTTGCCGGGGCTGATGCGCGGGGCCAGCTTGTGCCTGCCGAACCGCCAGCCGACCGCGTACGCGCCGGTGTCGCTCACGACCGTCAGGAGGAGGAAGGTGAGGACCCGCCACGGTCCGTCGGACGCGGTGAGCATCATCGCCACGAACGTGGCCAGGAAGGGCACGTAGAACGCCGCGAACACGCCCGCCGTGACGTCCTTGAGGTAGCCCTCCGGCGACTCCGTCATGCGCCAGACCAGAACCGCCAGCGCGGTCAACGCCATCGCGACCCACGCGCCCTCGGCGCCGCGCACATACCCCGCGACGACCATCGCCGCACCGCCGACCGCCAGCGGCACCAGCGGCGCGTTGATCTCCTTGCGTTCCCGCAGCCTGCTGGTCAGCTCCCACAGGCCGACGACGACGGCGACCGCGATCACACCGACGAAGAGAGCCTTCTTGACGAACAGGGAGGCGACGATCACCACACCGAGCCCGACACCGACGCCTATGGCCGCGCTCAGGTCACGGCCCGCGCTCTTCTTCTGCGGCGCTGGGGCCGGCTGGTGGGCGTCGGGCATGGGCTCCGGATTCTGGTTCTCGGCCGGGAGGGTGCGGGCCTGCGGGGGCTCGGGGTGGAACTCGTCCTGGAATTCCTGGAACAAGGAGCCGCTGCGCCGAGCGGTCCCCCGGTCGCCGTCCTGGGCTGAGCCGTACGCGGGTTCGTCGGGCACGATGGGCATGGGGCGAGTCTGGTGCGCCTCAGGCGCATCGTACGCGGGACCCGCCGGGACGGCCCCCGGGGCAGGCTGGGCAGGCCCGCCCTCGGCGGGCCCCCAGTACCCGGCCTGGCCCACCGACGGCGGCGCCCCCCAGGATGAGTCGCTCATCAGACTTCGAGCAGCTCCGATTCCTTGTGCTTCAGGAGCTCGTCCACCTGGGCGACGTACTTCGCCGTGGTGTCGTCGAGGTCCTTCTCCGCACGGCGGCCCTCGTCCTCGCCGATCTCGCCGTCCTTGATCAGCTTGTCGATGGCGTCCTTGGCCTTGCGGCGCACGGAACGGATCGAGATCTTCGCGTCCTCGCCCTTGCCCTTGGCGACCTTGATGTACTCGCGGCGGCGCTCCTCGGTCAGCTCGGGGAACACCACCCGGATGATGTTGCCGTCGTTGCTGGGGTTGACGCCCAGGTCGGAGTCGCGGATCGCCTGCTCGATGTTGCGCAGCGCGCTCTTGTCGAACGGGGTCACGACCGCCATGCGCGGCTCCGGCACGGAGAACGAGGCTAGCTGGTTGATCGGCGTCGGGGCACCGTAGTAGTCGGCCACGATCTTGTTGAACATCGCCGGGTGCGCACGGCCGGTGCGGATCGCGGCGAAGTCCTCCTTGGCGACCACGACGGCCTTCTCCATCTTCTCCTCGGCCTCGAGGAGGGTCTCTTCGATCACCACTTGCTCCTGCGTGTCTTGAGTAAGGCCCGGCTGCGGTTCCTCTGGCGGGCGGCGGCCGGCTGCGTCGCGTCTTCTTCCTGCACGGTTCCCGACCGGCAGGACATTGTCCATCCCCCGGCCAGGGTGAGGCCCCCTTACGGGGCCGCGCGCCTCCGGCCGGGTTGATGCCGGGTCAGTCCCGGCTGCCCTGGTCACCCACCAACGTGCCGATCTTCTCACCCTTGACGGCGCGGGCGATATTGCCCTCCGCGAGGAGTTCGAAGACGAGGATCGGGAGCTTGTTGTCGCGGCACAGCGTGATGGCGGTGGCGTCGGCGACCTTGAGGTCGCGGGTGATGACCTCGCCGTAGCCGAGGGCGTCGAACTTGACGGCGTCCGGGTTGGTCTTGGGGTCGGAGTCGTAGACCCCGTCCACGCCGTTCTTGCCCATGAGCAGCGCCTCGGCGTCGATCTCCAGGGCGCGCTGGGCGGCGGTGGTGTCGGTGGAGAAGTACGGCATGCCCATACCGGCGCCGAAGATGACCACGCGGCCCTTCTCCAGGTGGCGCACGGCGCGCAGCGGGATGTACGGCTCGGCGACCTGGCCCATGGTGATGGCGGTCTGCACCCGGCTGTCGATGCCCTCCTTCTCCAGGAAGTCCTGGAGGGCGAGGCAGTTCATCACGGTGCCGAGCATGCCCATGTAGTCGGAGCGGGCGCGGTCCATGCCGCGCTGCTGGAGTTCGGCGCCGCGGAAGAAGTTGCCGCCGCCGATGACGACCGCGACCTGCGCGCCGTCCCGTACGACGGCCGCGATCTCCCGGGCGATCTTGTGCACCACGTCCGGGTCCACGCCCAGGCCCCCGCCACCGGAGAAGGCCTCTCCGGACAGCTTCAGCAGAAACCGGCCGCGTACTTTGCCGTCGTCGCTCTTCTGGGCCTTGGTGGTCATGGGAGATCCCGCCTCTTTCACGTGTTGCACATACGAAGAAGGCCATTGCCGGTGGGGTCGCTTTTCGCTCCCATGCGCGGCAATGGCCTCCTCGTCAGATCTGCTGCCGTCCGCCCCACCCCGGGGTGTGGCGGTGTGCGCGGACGACTGCTGTCGACCCTACCGAGAATTTCCCGTGGGTCGCGCGTCGATCGCGGAACGGGCTCAGATGCCGACCTTGATGCGCGAGAAGCGCTTCAGGGTGACACCGGCCTCGTCCAGCACCTTCTGGACCGACTTCTTGTTGTCCAGCGCGTACGGCTGGCCGAGCAGCGTGGCGTCCTTGAAGAAGCCGTTGAGACGACCCTCGACGATCTTGGCGATCGCGGCCTCGGGCTTGCCCTCGGCGCGGGTCGTCTCCTCGGCGATGCGGCGCTCGGACTCGACGACGTCGGCCGGCACCTCCTCCTTGGAGAGGTACTTCGGCGCGAAGGCGGCGATGTGCTGGGCGACGCCCTTGGCGACCTCGGCGTTCGGCTTGTCGAGCTCGACCAGGACACCGATCTGCGGGGGCAGGTCGGGCATGGTGCGGTGCATGTAGGCCAGCACGAAGCCGTCGGAGAACTGCGCGAAGCGGTCCAGGACGATCTTCTCGCCGAGGTTGGCGTTGGCCTCGTCCACGAACGCCTGGACGGTCTTGCCGGGCTCGATCTCGGAGGCCAGCAGGGCCTCGAGGTCGGCCGGGGAGCTCGCGGCGACGTGCTCGGCGATCTTGTTGGCGACGGCCTGGAACTTCTCGCCCTTGGCGACGAAGTCCGTCTCGCACTTCAGCTCGACCAGGACGCCGGAGGAGTTGTCGTCGGCGATGATGGAGACCACGGCGCCGTTCTCGGCGGAGCGGCCCTCGCGCTTGGCGACGCCCTTCTGGCCCTTGATGCGCAGCGCCTCGACGGCCTTCTCGACGTTGCCCTCGGCCTCGTCGAGCGCCTTCTTGCAGTCCATCATGCCGGCGCCGGTGAGCTCACGGAGCTTCTTGACGTCGGCGGCGGTGTAGTTCGCCATGAGTCTGTGAGTCTTTCTCGAAGTCTGGGAGATCTTCAGATCCGCACGGTTGCGTTCCACATGTAGCCGCGGAGCGCGTACGTCGTGCCGACCTACGGGTGAACAGCGGGGGTGGACTTCACCGCGCCCAAGGCGCTGTGGGATGCAGTACCACCCCCGCCGTCAACGCTGACGTCAGGCCTGCTCGCCCTCGGCGGCCTTCTCCTCGGCCGGAGCGGCCTCGGTGGCGGCCTCGGCGGCGGGCTCGGTGGCGGCCTCGGCAGCCGGAGCCTCGTCCTTCTTCTCACCCTCGAGCAGGTCGCGCTCCCACTCGGCGAGCGGCTCGCCCGCGGCCTTCTCGCCCTTCTCGCCGGTGGCGACGCCGGAGCGGGCGATGAGGCCCTCGGCGACGGCGTCGGCGATCACACGGGTGAGCAGGGTGACGGAGCGGATCGCGTCGTCGTTGCCCGGGATCTTGTAGTCGACCTCGTCGGGGTCGCAGTTGGTGTCGAGGATCGCGACGACCGGGATGTTCAGCTTCCGGGCCTCACCAACGGCGATGTGCTCCTTCTTGGTGTCCACGATCCAGACGGCGCTCGGCACCTTCTGCATCTCGCGGATACCGCCGAGGGTCTTCTCCAGCTTGGCCTTCTCGCGCGAGAGCACGAGAAGCTCCTTCTTGGTCAGACCGGACGCGGCGACGTCCTCGAAGTCGATCTGCTCGAGCTCCTTCAGGCGCTGCAGACGCTTGTAGACGGTCGAGAAGTTGGTGAGCATGCCGCCCAGCCAGCGCTGGTTGACGTAGGGCATGCCGACGCGGGTGGCCTGCTCGGCGATGGCCTCCTGCGCCTGCTTCTTGGTGCCGACGAACATGACCGTGCCGCCGTGGGCGACGGTCTCCTTGACGAACTCGTAGGCGCGGTCGATGTACGACAGCGACTGGAGCAGGTCGATGATGTAGATGCCGTTGCGCTCGGTGAAGATGAAGCGCTTCATCTTCGGGTTCCAGCGACGGGTCTGGTGACCGAAGTGGACGCCGCTCTCCAGCAGCTCCCGCATCGTGACGACGGCCATGGCCGTATCTCCTTGAGTTTCTCGGTTGTGCCGCGGATGCCGGACGGCTCCCGCGCCTGACGCCCGCGACGCGCCTTGCCGCTGAGGACCGAGAGGCGCTGACACCGACCGCTTGACGGCCTGGTGTCGGGGCGTGCGAAGTCGACCCGGTGACCCGGATCGCCAGAAGAAGTGTACGGGACCGCCGGGGCACCGGGTGACGCCGCTGTCCACAACCGGTGAGTTGTCCACAGTGTCCGGCCGTGATCGGCGGGGGTGCGGGACGGTTGTCCCATGCGAGAAGCGATGCGATATGTCCTGCTGTCGATGGTTGTGCTCCTCGGCCTGGCACCGGCCGCCCTGGCGCCCTGCCGCTCCTGGGCGGACACCCCGTCCCCGGCCCCCGCACCGCCCCCCGCGGCCCCGGTCCCGGCCGTCGCGCACACCTGGCCGGTGGGCGTCCGCCCCCTGGTGTTACGGGGCTGGGAGCCGCCGGCGACGGTGTACGGCCCCGGTCACCGGGGCGTGGACCTGGCAGCACCGCCCGGCTCCGGGGTGCGGGCGGTCGCACCCGGCCGGGTGGCCTTCGCGGGCCGGGTGGCCGGACGCGGGGTCGTCTCGGTCGACCTGACGGGCACGGATCTTCGTACGACGTATGAACCGGTGACCGCGTTGGTGCGAAAGGGGGACGAGGTGGGGGCGGGAGAGACGGTGGGCACGCTGGACCCGACGGCCGCCTCCCACTGCCCCACCACGTGCGTCCACTGGGGCCTGCGCCGCGGACGTTCCTACCTGGACCCGCTGTCGTTGCTGCCGCCGTGGCTCCTGCACAGGGGGCCACCGAGACTGCTGCCGGTGCTGGGGGTACCGCTGCCGTAGCTGCCCAGCCGCGGCCGGTCAGCGGCCCCGTCCCCGCCCGGCGACGGCACAGGGCACCCTGCGGGCACCGGGACGCAGCCCGGCAGCAGCGAGCCTCAGCCCTTCACACCCCGCAGCGCCATGGCCACGGCCGCATCCGTGACCACCGCGGGATCCTCCGCCGCCCCCAGTTCGATCCGCCGCACCGCCGCGTCCACGACCCCCTGCAGCAACATGGCCGCGAGCCGGGGCTGCTCATGCCCCATCTCCCCGAGCGCCTCGGCGATCATCGTGACGAGCCCGCCGTGCGCCGCCCGGATCTTCTCCCGCGCCCCGGCGTCCAGCTCACTCGCGGAGATGGCGACGACCGCCCGGTGCCGCCGGTCCCCGACCAGCGCCAGTTGCTGCCGCACATACGCCTCGACCTTGCCCTCGGCGGACGCGGCCCGCTCCATCGCGGCCGCCACCTCCGCCGCCCACAGCGGAAAATCGACCTCGCACAGCTCCTCGACCACCGCGGCCCGCGACCGGAAGTACTCGTACACGGACGAGCGCGCCAGCCCGGTCCGCTCGGCCAGCGCGGGAAACGTCAGCGCTTCCGTCCCGCCCTCGGACAACAACGACCGGGCCGCGTCCAGCAGGGCGGCTCGCTGCATCGACCGGTGCTCGGCCACGGAGGCCGCTCGAATCCTTGGCACGTCAACCACTTTACGGACGCCCCCACCCGAACGGGAGCCGCTCTCCCCCATGACGCCGGCCGCACCACCCGAACCACCGATCCGGTCACCCGAACCGTCGATCCGGTCACCCGGGCCCGCGCGCTCAGCGCCCGAAGCTCGCCAGCTTTGCCCGCAGCTGCAGCACCGACTTGGTGTGGATCTGGCTGACCCGGCTCTCGGTGACCCCGAGGACGTTGCCGATCTCGGCGAGGGTGAGCCCCTCGTAGTAGTACAGCGTGACCACGGTCTTCTCCCGCTCGGGCAGCGTGTTGATCGCCCGCGCCAGGAAGCGGCGCAGCTCCCGGTCCTCGGCGACCTCCACGGGGTTGTCCGCGGCGGTGTCCTCCAGCGTGTCCATGAGGCTGAGCCGGTCCCCGCCCTCGCTGCCGACGTGCAGCAGCTCCTCCAGCGCGACCACGTTGGCCAGCGACAACTGGCTGAACACGGCGTGGAGTTCGTCGACCTCCACGCCCAGTTCGGCGGCGACCTCGCCCTCGGACGGGGTGCGCCGCAGCCGCGCCTCCAGCGTGGCGTAGGCCCGCTCCACGTTCCGCGCCTTCTGCCGCACCGACCTCGGGATCCAGTCCAGCGCCCGCAGCTCGTCGATCATCGCGCCCCGGATCCGGGTGATCGCGTACGTCTCGAACTTGATCTCCCGGTCGATGTCGAACTTCTCGATCGCGTCGATCAGCCCGAAGACCCCGGAGGAGACGAAGTCGGCCTGCTCGACGTTGGGCGGCAGGCCTACGCTCACCCGGCCCGCGACGTATTTCACGAGCGGCGAGTAGTGCAGGATCAGCTGTTCCCGCAGCCGGTCGTCCCCCGTCGCCTTGTACGACCGCCACAGCTCGTCGAGCGTCGAGGGAGCGGGCGGCCGCACGCTGCCACCGTCGCGGGCGGCTGGGGGGATCGCCGCCCGGTCTGACCCGGAGGTGTGCTGGGGCATTCGTCGCCTTGTGCCGTTCTGCCGTGAAGTGCTGTGAAGTGCTCTGAGTGGGATGGGGTGGGGGTCGGTGGGTGAAGTGGGCTACCTGGGTGAGCTGTCGGTCTGGTGTCGAGTTGGCGCGATCTGTGTCGGCGCCTTCGTGAGCGTAGCGTGACTGAGGTGTCGCGGTGTGCGAACAATGCGGCTCCACCCGTGCGCGGGGCGCTCCCGCCGGTCCCGCGCGCGGGTTCCACGACTCGCTCTGTGTGACCGGCCGGAGCGTCAACTCCGGGAAACATCAAGGGCGTCGGAGGTTCCCCCGGACGGCCGAACACGTTCGGTCAACACGGACCGTGACCGGTGCGGACCGACATCATCGCCTGGCGTGTCAACTTCCAGCCGTCGCCATGTCGTTCGACGTATCCAAGTGCTCGGAGTTCGTACAGTTTCGCGATCGCCTCGTCGCGGGTCGTCGGCACACCGAGCGCGATCTCCTCGACGGTGGCCGCGCGGTTGCCGGGCAGGGCGGCGAGGACGGCCCGGGAGGCGGGTTCCAGCAGGTCACGTGGGAGCACGGGGCCCCTGCGGGGTGGGGCGAGGTCACCCATGTCACCCACGAGTTCGACGACTTCCGCGGCGTCCGTGACCAGGGCGGCCCCTGCCCGCAGCAGTTCGTGCACGCCCGCGGAGAGGGCGCTGGTCACGGGGCCGGGCACGCCCATGGTGAACCGTCCGAGGCGCTCCGCCGCCCGCGCGGTGGCCAGCGAGCCGCTGCGGCAGGCGGCCTCCACGACGACGGTGCCCCTGGTCAGCGCGGCGATGACGCGGTTGCGGAGGATGAACCGGCTGGGCGTCGGATGGTCGCCCGGCGGCAACTCTCCGACCACCAGTCCCTGGTCCGCGATCCTGCTGATCAGGGCGGCGTGGCCGCGGGGATACGGCCGGTCGACGCCGCAGGCCAGGACGGCGACGGTGGCCCCGCGGGCGGCGAGGGCGCCTCGGTGGGCGGCGCCGTCGATGCCGTACGCGCCACCGGAGACGACCACCCAGCCCCGCTCGGCGAGGCCTCCGGCGAGGGTCGCGGCGACATGGGTGCCGTACTCGGTGCAGGCCCGCGCGCCCACCACGGCGACGGACCGGAGCGCCCACATCCGCAGGCTGGGCCGCCCGCGCACCCACAGCCCGATCGGCCGGGCATCCCCCAGGTCATCGAGCTGCCCGGGCCACTCGGCGCCCCCGGGCACCACGAACCGCGCCCCGGCCTCCCCGGCCACCGCGAGATCCCGCTCGGGGCGGGCCCGCCGAGCCCGGGCGACCAGCCCGGCCCACCGCCCCTCACTCACCCCCGGCAGGGCCGACACCCCCTCCCTCAGCCGCCGCACCACCTCCCCCACCCCGAACTCCCGGACCCACCGCCCACCGGCCTCGTCCCCCGGCTCGATCACCCGGCAGAGGAGGACCCGTCCGAGCAGTTCGTCTGCGGAGTCCTCGCTCGGGGTCATGTCAGCGCCCCGATGGCCATCGGCACCCCACGCGGCACTCCGGTGCGCAGTTGCAGCGCCAGGGCGACGTCGGTGGCGTCCGGGCGGTCGTGGCCGACGAGGTCGGCGACCGTCCAGGCGACGCGCAGGACGCGGTCGATGCCTCGGGCCGTGAGCACTCCCCGCTCGAGGCTGCGCTCGGCCTCGTCCATCGCGCCGGCGACGGGGTGGTAGCGACTGCGCAGTTCCCGGCCGGGGACCTCGCTGTTGGTGCGCCAGGGGGTTCCGGCCAGGCGGGCCGCCGCGCGCCGGCGGGCGTGCCGTACCCGCTCGGCCACGGTCGCCGTGGACTCGCCCCGGGCGTCGGGTTCGGTGAGCTGGGCCCGGGTGACCGGATCGACCTCCACGCGCAGGTCCACCCGGTCCAGCAGCGGACCGGAGAGCCGGGACTGGTAACGGCGGATCACCGACGGCGGGCACTCGCACAGGGAGTCGCGCTGCGAGAAGCGTCCGCAGGGGCAGGGGTTGGCCGCCAGCACCATGAGGAAGCGGGCCGGGAAGCGGACGACGCCCGCGCTGCGTGCGATCACGACGTGGCCGGACTCCAGCGGCTGTCGCAGGGCGTCCAGGGTCTGGCCGTGGAACTCGGGCGCCTCGTCCAGGAACAGCACGCCACGGTGGGCGAGGGAGACCGCCCCGGGGCGTGCGACGCCGGGGCCTCCGCCGACGAGCGACTGCATCGTGGCCGAGTGGTGCGGGGCGCAGTAGGGCGCCGCGTCGATGAGCGGTTTGCCCGGTGGCAGCAGCCCGGCCACCGAGTGCACCGCCGTGACCTCTAGTGATTCCTCCCTGGTGAGCCGGGGAAGGACGGCGGGCAGCCGCTCGGCGAGCATCGTCTTGCCCGCGCCGGGCGGGCCCTCGAGGAACAGGTGGTGTCCACCGGCGGCGGCGACCTCCACGGCCGTACGGGCCGAGGTCTGGCCCACGACGTCCGCCAGGTCGTGGTCGTGTTCGTGCTGTGCGGCGCCGACGCTGTGCATGCCGGTGGCCGCGCCCGTGCCCGGCACGCGCAGACCGGCCAGGAGGGGGTCGGGGCGGCCCTGCTCGTCCGGTTCCTCCTCGGGGACGGGCTCCTCGGTGAGGACCGCGATGAGCTGGCGCAGGCTGCGGACGCCGAGCACGGAGACGCCGGGTACCAGCGAGGCCTCGGCGGCGGCGCACTCGGGTACGACCACCTGCTCGTAGCCGGCGTCGGCAGCGGCGAGGACGGCCGGGAGAATGCCGCGGACGGGTCGGACCCTGCCGTCCAGGCCCAGCTCCCCGATCATGACGATGTCCGCGAGGACACGCGGATCGATCCGCTCGGCGGCGCCGAGCACCGCGCAGGCGACGGCCAGGTCGAAGCCGGAGCCGGCTTTGGGCACCGACGCCGGGCTGAGTCCGACGGTGAGCTTCTTCTGGGGCCACTCCCCGCCCGAGTTCACCACCGCCGCCCGGACCCGGTCCCTGCTCTCCGTCAGGCTCTTGTCCGGGAGGCCGACCAGGGTGAACGCGGCGACGCCGGGTTCCAGGTCGGCCTGGACCTCGACGACCACTCCCTCGACGCCGACCAGGGCCACGGAGCAGGTGCGGGCGAATCCCATTCAGGCCACCCCCCGCGCGTGCTCGACGGAGGGGGCGCCGCGGTGGGGCAGCAGGACGCCGATCAGGTCGATGCGGACGCCGCCCGGCGGTGCCCCTCCGTGGGCCTGGATCCAGTGCTCGGCCAGCGCGCGCAGCCTGGCCGCCTTCTCGTGGGTCACCGCGGCCATGGGGTGTTCGTAGCGGCCGCCCCTGCGGGTCTTGACCTCGCAGACGACGAGCGCGTCACCGTCGCGCGCGACGATGTCGATCTCGCCGGAACGGCCGGAGCGCCAGTTGCGCTCCAGGATCGTCATTCCGGCCTCGGCGAGCCGCCGGGCGGCCAGGTCCTCGCCGTACTTGCCCAGTGCCTCTCGTGCGTTCATGTCGGCACCACCTCCGGCGCCAACGGTCACGCATCCGGCCGACACGTGTTGATCTTGGTGGATTACTCAGCGGTTGTGGAAAACCTTGTCACCCACACGAGCGACAGCAGCCGTCACCCGCCCGGAAGCTCCAGGTCGCTCTTGTTCAGCTCCTCGATATTCACGTCCTTGAATGTGAGGACCCGTACCTGCTTCACGAAGCGCGC
The DNA here is from genome assembly GCF_020819595.1 of Streptomyces barringtoniae. Taxonomy (GTDB): domain Bacteria; phylum Actinomycetota; class Actinomycetes; order Streptomycetales; family Streptomycetaceae; genus Streptomyces; species Streptomyces barringtoniae. The sequence continues at coordinate 80,950 of NZ_JAJHNP010000015.1, read as the reverse complement.
CGGCCGGTACATGTCCCAGACCCAGGCATCAGCCATCGACACCTCGAAAAACACCTCTCCCTGGACCGAGTGCACCTGCATCTCGTAGTCGTTGGTGAGGTAGAAACGCCGCTCGGTCTCGATCACGTATTTGAACAGACCGACGACATCTCGATACTCCCGGTAGAGCTTCAGCTCCATCTCGGTCTCGTACTTCTCGAGGTCCTCGGCGCTCATGGCATGTTCCCCTTCAGCCGTGCGATCCCCCCATTGTGCGCCAGTCCGACGGGCCCTCAGACGATTTCCGTATCGAGGGTCACGGGACTGGCCGGGGGACCTTCGTCGAGCAGCGTGCGCAGCAGCTCGGCGAGTCTGGTCGGATACACCGTCTCATGTGCCCGGGTCAGTTCCTGACACGTCCACCAGCGCGCTCCGGCGACACTGCGCCGCTCCAGCTCCGTCAGCCTCTGCGCAGCGGTGGCCGTCTGCGTCGTACGGGCCAGGTAGTACCACTCGTCCTGGTCCCAGCGGCGACCCGCGAACGGGAAGGAGCACATGCGGCGCCACAGCACCGGGCCGAGTTCGACGTCGGTGATGCCGGTCTCCTCGGCGAGTTCCCTGAGCGCGGCATCCTCGCGCGTCTCGGCGGCCCTCCAGGCCTCCGCCGGGGGTGAACCACCAGTCGTCGGCCGGATCGTCCGGCTCATGGCCGTGCAGGAGGAGGATGCGGTCCTCCGGGTCGAGGAGGACCACCCGGGCCACCTTGCGCAGGCCGCCCTCGTACGAGTCCTCGCCGGTCCGCGTGGTCTCAGCGGACACCGGCCGCCTCCGGGCGCGCGCTACGGGCGCGCTTGCGGCCCATGCGCCCCGCGATCGGGCCGTAGGCGCCACCGGCCAGCACCAGGACGGCGCCGGCGACGATCAGCGCCTCGATCGTGGACAGGGGACCGGGCTGGGAGAGCGCGCCGAGGGCCTCGAAGCCGGTGGGGCGCTTGAGCGAGCCCTTCCAGGGCCAGATGACGGCGTCCACGCGGGCGTTCACGGCGTCGCGGGAGACCGTGCCCTTGGCCGCGTCGGTGAGGTGGGCCGTGGAGTCCAGGGAACCCTGTCGCTCGTCACCGAGGAGGAACAGACGGCCCTGGGGGACGGTCACCGTCGGGAAGTTCTTGATCTCGGCCAGGCTGCCCTCGGGCAGATACGGCTCGTCGATCTGCTTGCCGTTGACGGTCAGCTTGCCGTTCGTGCAGCAGGAGACGGTGTCGCCGCCGACCGCTACCACGCGCTTGACCACCTTGGCGTTGGTGACCCAGCTCTTGTCCGTGAAGACGACGACGTCACCGCGCTTGACCTGACCGCCGTCGACCTTCTGCGCGAGCACCCGGTCGCCGGCGTCGATCGTGGGCGTCATCGAGCTGGTGGGCACGGTGTACGGCCGGTAGGTCACCGCCGCCCAGGCGAATCCGCCCAGGAACAGCACCAGACCCAGTGCCACGGCCACTGAGGAAAGCCGCTGTCCGAGCCGGCTGCCGCCGGGCTGTGCCGTGCCTGTCCCGCCGCTGTGCGGGGCCGTACGCGTCGTGCTCTCGCCACCCATGGACCCGCACCCTACCCGGCGGTACCGGGCGGGGGCAGCCCCTGTTTCCCGACCGCCGCCGGAGCGAGGGCAAAGACTCGGCAGACGCCGGACCAACAGGTTCCGTATCGCCTTGGCCAGGTCGGACCCGTACCAGGCCGAACAGCCCGCCGAGCCGCGCCGGGACCGCTCCGGTCAGCGGCTGCCCGCGGCCGTCTTCCGCTCGGCCTTGGACTCCAGCCGGTCCGCGCGCCGGCGCCGCCACACCACCACCGGCAGTACCGCGGCGACGGCCACGCCCTGCGGGGCCACCGTCAGGGCGGCGGACTCCGTGGACTGCTGGTTGATGCCGGGCTGGTCGAAGGTGTCCGGGACCGGCAGGGTGCCCCAGTGGTTGATCGGCCAGGCCTTGACGATCGCGCGGCCCACGACGTCGCTGACCGGGACCATGCCGTGGTGCTTGTCGGACTGGTTGTAGCGCGAGTCGCGGGAGTTCTGGCGGTGGTCGCCCATCACCCAGATGTAGCCCTGGGGGACCGTCACCTTGAACTGGCCGCCCAGCTCGTCATCGGTGCACGGCGTGTTGCCGGGGTAGACGTACGGCTCGTTCAGGGGCTTGCCGTTGACCAGCAGCGGGCCGGTGTTCTTGCACTGGACCGTGTCGCCGCCGACGCCGATCACGCGCTTGATGAGGTCCTTCTCGTTGGCGGACGGCATCAGGCCGATCCAGCTGAGGACCTTCTGCACGGCGTTCGGGGTCGCCGCCGGCTCGCCCGCCAGCCAGTTGTCCGGGTCGTGGAAGACCACGACCTCGCCGCGCTCGGGCTTGGAGCCGAACCACGGGGTGAGCTTGTCGACCAGGACGCGGTCACCCACCTGGAGGGTGTTCTGCATCGAGGCGGACGGGATCGAGAACGCCTGCACGAGGAACGTCTTGATCAGCAGCGCCAGCACCAGCGCGATGACGACGAGGATCGGCAGCTCCTTCCAGAAGGAGCGCGGCTTCCTCGGCCGGTCCGCGGCCTCGCCCGCACCTGCGCCCTCGGTCCTGGGCGGCTGCCCGTCGTCCGGCGTGCCCTGGTCGCCCGCCGCGTCATTCCCGGAGGTCATGGCGCCGTCCGGCACGGGGGCGTTCGCTTCCACGGGGTGCCCGCGGTGCTCCTCGCCGTCGTGCCCCGACCGTGCGCCAACCGCCACATCCCCCACGCCAACTCCTTACTCTGTGCCGCCGCCTGCCCCACATTCGACGCAGGCCCACTACTCCCATAACGAGCGGGAGTTCCGCAGGGGTCGGGAGCTGGGTCGTTCCGTTCGGATTCTCGGGGGCAACCCTATGCGACAGCGAGGGACCGGCGGTCGTACGCGACGCGGAGTCGGCGACGCTTGCGAAGGTTTTAGGTTCCTCGAGGCGTGTCCAGTGGCCGATCGGCCAGCCGATGGCGACGGCACGGCCGACCACGGATTTCTCGGACACCGTTCCGCCGTACGAGGTGTTCTGGTGGAAACGGGAGTCCGCGGAGTTGCCCCGGTGGTCGCCCATGACCCACAGCCGGCCCTTGGGGACGGTGATGTCGAAGGGCTGGGCGGACGGGGCGTCACCCGGATAGATGTAGTCCCCTTCGGTGAGCGGTACGCCGTTGACGGTGACCCGGCCCTGCTTGTCGCAGCACTTGACGTGGTCGCCGCCGACCCCGATGACCCGCTTGATCAGGTCCTTCTCGTTGTCGGAGGGCAGCAGCCCGATGAAGGTGAGGCCTTCCTTGAGCTGCTTGACGACGACCGGGTCGTGCTTCTTGGCCGTCTGCTCGTCGGCCAGCCAGCCGCCCGGGTCGTGGAAGACGACGACGTCCCCGCGCTGCGGCTTGGAGCCGAACCACGGGGTGAGCTTGTCGACCAGGACGCGGTCGCCGATCCGGATCGTCTGCTCCATGGAGCCGGACGGGATCACGAACGCCTGGACGAGGAAGGTCTTCAGGACGAGCGCTATGAGGACCGCGACACCGACCAGAAGGGGGATCTCCCGGACGGCTGAACGCCGGCGCTTGCGCTTGACCTTGCGCTGCAGTTTCCGCCGCTCCGCGCGCGTACGGCCGCCGCCGGGCGCGGAGGTGCGGCGCGATCCGGTGGGCAGCAGATTGTCGGCGGGACTGCTGGGCACCCCGCGCGGTTTGCCGCGGTTACCCATGCGCGCCCTCCGGGGCGGGCACGCGCGCGTAGGCGGAGGGCCGCGTCAGGTGCGTCCAGTGGTCGTACGGCCACAGGATCCAGTCGGCGCGGCCGATGACGTCGCCGACCGGGATCATGCCGCCGCCCGGCGAGCCGAGATGGTCGCGGGAGTCGCTGGAGTCGCTGCGGTGGTCGCCGAGGACGAACAGACGGCCGGGGGGTACGGCGACGTCGAAGGGCACGCTGGAGGCGCTGTCCCCGGGATAGAGGAACGCCGACTCGTCGACGGCGCGGCCGTTCACCTCGATCCTCCCCTGTCTGTCGCAGCAGACCACATGGTCTCCCCCCACACCGACAACGCGTTTGATGTAGTCGGCGTCCCCGAAATACCCCGTACCGTCGAACACGATCACGTCGCCGCGGCGCGGCTGGGCACCGAAACGGTACGCCAACTTATTTACGAGAACGCGGTCCCCGATCCTCAAGCCCTGTTCCATGGATCCGCTCGGAATCTGGAACGGTTGCACCACGAAAGTGTTGAGGACGAGCAAAAACGCCAGGCAGAGCAAGAGTGTGAGGGTGATCAGGCCGCCCGGCAGCCAGTCGGCGATGCGCGCAGCCAACGCGAAACGCGACCGTCCTTCCGGCCCCGGGGAATCCCGGTGGGAGGAGCGGTCGCGTTCCGTCGGCTGTGCTTCGGTGTCCATCGGGGCGAGATGCTATCCCGCCCGGCCATGGGCCCCGGAGAGTGCTCAGCTCTCGCGCTTCTCCTTGATCTTCGCGGCCTTGCCGCGCAGGTCACGGAGGTAGTACAGCTTGGCGCGACGCACGTCACCGCGGGTGACGAGCTCGATCTTCTCGACGATCGGGGTGTGCACCGGGAAGGTGCGCTCGACGCCGACGGAGAACGAGACCTTGCGGACCGTGAAGGTCTCGCGGACACCGGAGCCCTGGCGACGGATCACAACGCCCTTGAACTGCTGCACACGGGAGCGGTTGCCCTCGATGACGCGGACGTGGACGTTGACGGTGTCACCCGGGCGGAAGGCGGGGACGTCGCTGCGCAGCGACGCGGCGTCGACGGAGTCGAGCAGGTGAGACATTTCGTCTGCTTTCTTCGCTGATGCCACAGGTCATCAACGGAAACTAGGTGTTTGCACGAAGCCGTGTGCGGGTCGAGGCGGGCGTCGTGTCCCCCTGTGGCAGGGGCGCACGCCGGACGGGCGCACAACAGCGGCCTATTCTCCCATGCCCTCGGCCCGCCGCCAAAATCGGCCGTACGGGTGGCCTTCCGGGTCCGGCTCCCAGCCCAGGATGGAGAGCATCTCGCGGTCCTTCTTGTCGAAGGCCTCGGGGGCGCAGTGCTCGATCAGGTCGGGCCGGTTGGCGGTCGTACGCCTGAGGGCCTCGTCGCGGCGCCAGCGGGCGATCTTCCCGTGGTGGCCGCTGAGCAGCACGTCCGGGATGTCCCGGCCGCGCCAGAGGGGCGGCTTGGTGTAGACGGGGCCTTCCAGGAGGCTCGCCATCGCGCCGGGCGCGAAGGAGTCGTCCCGGTGGGACTCGGCGTTGCCGAGGACGCCGGGCAGCAGCCTGGCGACGGCCTCCGTGATGACCAGGACGGCCGCCTCGCCGCCGGCCAGTACGTAGTCGCCGATGGAGACCTCGTAGACGGGCACGCGCGTGGCGTACTCGTCGATGACGCGCCGGTCGATGCCCTCGTAGCGGGCCGGTGTGAAGATCAGCCAGGGGCGCTCGGAGAGCTCCACGGCGAGTTCCTGGGTGAAGGGCCGGCCGCTGGGCGTGGGCACGATCAGCGCGGGCTCCCGGGATCCGGTCTCGTAGCCGTCGGCGAGGAGCGTGTCCAGCGCGTCACCCCAGGGCTCGGTCTTCATGACCATGCCGGGGCCGCCGCCGTACGGGGTGTCGTCGACGGTGTTGTGGCGGTCGTACGTCCACGCGCGCAGGTCGTGCACATGGACATCGAGCTGCCCACGCGCGCGTGCCTTGCCCACGAGGGAGACGTTCAGCGGGTCCAGGTACTCGGGGAAGATCGTGACGACGTCGAGGCGCATTACGACTCTTCCCCGGTGTCGCGGGAGGAGGCGATCTCGGCACGGTCGTCGATCAGGCCGGGCGGAGGGGCGATGACGGCCTTCTGCTCCTCCAGGTCGATCTCGGTGACGATCTCCTCGACGAACGGGATCATCACCTCGGTCCCGTCCGGGCGCTCCACGATGAACAGGTCCTGGGAGGGCAGGTGCGAGATCTCGGTGATCCGGCCGACCTCCACGCCGTCCTCGGTGACCACGTCGAGGTCGATGAGCTGGTGGTCGTAGTACTCGTCCTCGCCCTCGGGCAGTTCCTCCGGGTCGATCTCGGCGATCAGGAGGGTGTTCCGGAGGGCTTCGGCGCCGTTGCGGTCGGTGACGCCCTCGAAGCGCAGGAGGAGGCGGCCGCTGTGGACCCGGCCGGTGGCGATGGTCAGCGGTCCGACGGAGCCCGGGTCGGTGGCCAGGACGGCGCCCGGGGCGAGCCGCAGCTCCGGCTCGTCGGTACGTACCTCCACGGTGACCTCGCCCTTGATGCCATGGGCGCGGCCGATCCGCGCGACTACCAGCTGCACTGTGCTTGATCTCCTGTCATACGACTGCGGGCCGGGGACGGCCCAGTGGCCCTCCCCGGCCCGAGCCGGTTGCGATGAAGCGTCAGCGGACGTGGTCCACGTCGACGAGGTCGACGCGGACACCGCGACCGCCGATGGCGCCCACGACGGTGCGCAGGGCGCGCGCGGTACGGCCGTTGCGGCCGATCACCTTGCCGAGGTCGTCGGGGTGGACCCGGACCTCGAGCACGCGCCCGCGGCGCAGGTTGCGCGAGGCCACCTGCACATCGTCAGGGTTGTCGACGATGCCCTTCACGAGGTGCTCAAGCGCCTCTTCGAGCATGCTGCTCAGGCCTCGGTCGACTCGGACTCGGCAGCCGCCTCGTCCTTCTTCTCAGCCTTCTTCTTCTGGGTGATCGCCTCACCCTTGCCCTCGTCGTCACCGCCGAGCGCCTCGAACGACGGACGGGCCGGCTTCGGCGCGGCGACGAGCAGCGGCGCGGGGGCCGGCTCGCCCTTGAACTTCTGCCAGTCGCCGGTCTTCTTCAGGATGGCGAGAACCGGCTCGGTCGGCTGCGCGCCGACACCCAGCCAGTACGCCACACGATCGGCGTCCACCTCGATGACCGACGGGTTGTAGGTCGGGTGGTACTTGCCGATCTCCTCGATGGCCCGGCCGTCACGGCGGGTACGGGAGTCGGCGACGACGATGCGGTAGTGAGGCGAACGGATCTTGCCCAGACGCTTCAGCTTGATCTTGACTGCCACGGGAGTGGGTTCTCCTGGATTTGACGTGGTTGGGCACGGCGAGCTGCCGCGTGGGGTTGCGGTACCCGAGTGCCCGATGGACGCGTCAGCCGGAGGAGAGAGGGGTCCTGTGCGGCTGTCGAGTACAGCTAGCCATTGTGCCATACCCCGCGGGTCGCTTCCGGCCGCGGGTGGGCGGGCCGGGGCCGGGCATGGGTCAGCGGCACCCGGCGTGGAGGTGACCGTACGTCGGGTGCGCTGCTCGGCGTCACGAGGTGCCACTACCGGCACCCACGAGATGCCGGTGTTCCGCGGCTCGCGATCACGCCGCTCCCGCGACCTCCGGGATTCTGAACGGCTTGCCGCAGCCGCCGCAGACGATGGGGGCCTGGGCGAGGACCGAGGGCACCACGCGGACGTTGCGGCCGCAGTCGCAGACCGCCTTGACCCGGACTCCGCCGCCGGAGGAGCCGTGCCGGGCGGCCGGGCCGCGGAAGGAGCGGGTGGTGTCCGAGGAGGTCGCCGCCGTGTGCGCCCTCAGCGCGCGCTGCAGCCGCTCGATGGTGGGACGGTAGCGCCGCTTGGCCTCGGGGTTGAGCGTGACCAGTGAGAAGCCGCTGCTCGGGTGCGGCTCCTCGGGGTGGTCCAGGCCCAGCTCCTCGGCGATCGCGAGGAAACGGCGGTTGTGGTAACGGCCGGCGCGGGAGGTGTCGCGGATCCCACGGGCGGCGGCGATGCCATGGACTGCTTCATGGAGCAGTCGTTCGAAGGAGAGCTCGTGTCCGCACGCGGACGACGACTCCCCGATCAGGGACTCTGGCGCGGCAAGGTCCGGCAGCTCGGGGTGGTACCGCTGAATGTCGGCCCACGCCTGCGCCAGCTCTGCGGCGAGTACAGGTGGTGTCTGTGTCGTGCTCACGTAATGACAACGAGCGGGAGCTCGAATGTGTTCCTATTCCGGGCCATCCCAAATAATTTGCACGTACCCGTCAGTTGGCACTGATGCGTCCGGACGAGGGCGGGTGCGCTGATCTGCGGAGAAGCCGCACAGCTCGTAACAAGCTGGTGCGTAGTCCGCCGTACGCCCATCCGTCGCCCACCACCACCCTCGAACGAGGCCCTGCGGGCCCCCCGGGTTTGGCCTGCAGCGCCCGGCGCGGTTGTGGTCGGCGGGTGCGCAAGAGGCGTTTCGGCCGCTCTCGTCGTGCGGCCTCACTCCGGTCAGCGTCCGCGGCGCGCGTGACGTTACCCCCGCACCCGTCCGGCCCCCGGTACCGGCCGGTTCGCCCGGAGCGGACACCGTACGGCCATCCAGATTGCCGGGACGTGAAATCTCGCCACACCGGCGCCCGGAGCCCAAGCGGGGCCCCACGACCCCTGGACGGGGCAGCGAGCCGGGAGTTACCTGACATACGTGGGAAGTGCGTGCGCACGGCACGGGGGCCACGCAACCGGGCACAGCGGTGAACTCACGGCGGATTGGGGCGCTTACCTATGACACCTACGCTCGTGCGGCAGCACCTGCCTCACGCGGATTCCGCACCCCGCGTGGAGCTGTGCGCACGCGCGCGTGACTGGTCCGAGATCCAGGAGCGGATGCTGGTGCCGCTCTACGAAGCCGTCTACGAACGACTCGAAGCGGGTCCCGCCACCCGGCTGCTGGGCCTGCGCTGCGGCGCCGGGCTCGCGCTGCTGCTGGCGGCCGGCAGAGGTGCCACCGTCACCGGGGTCGACGCCGCCTCCCCCGAGCGGCTCGCGCTCGCCCGCCAGCGCCTGCTGCCGGACACCTCGCGCGCCGCCGACGGGGGCGCCTTCGGCACGCCCGGTGTGCGCGGCGGCACCGGGCGCGCCCGGTACGGCGACGGCGGGGGGCACGGCGCGAGCGGCCCCACACGCGCGCGTGCCGTGACACTCGTCGCGGGCTCACCCCGTGAGGTGCCCGGGGCGGAGACCGCCGCCTACACCCTGGTGACCGTCTTCGAGCCGATCGGGTGCCTCGCGGGCGACTCCGAGGGGCTCGGCGAGCTGCTGGCGGACGCGCTGCCGCTGGCCGTGCGCGGGGCCGCCGTGGTGCTGGCCGGCTGGGGTCCGCCGGAGCGCTGCGCCACCTCCTCGGTGCTGCGGGTGGCGACGAAACTGGCCGATCCACTGCGCAGTGCGCGCAGCTGGCGGCCCGCCCGGCGGGACGACCTGGAGGAGGTCGCCCAGCGGGCGGGGCTGAAACCGGACGGCTCGGGGCGGGTGGCCTGTCCGTTCGGGTACGCCGACGTCGACAGCGCCGTACGGGGGCTGCTCTCGACCGGCCTGTTCGACGCGGCGATCGCGGCGACGGACGCCAAGCAGGTCGACAAGGAGCTGACGGAGGCCCTGCACCCCTACCGGCGCCCGGACGGGACCGTGTGGATGCCGAACGTCTTCCGTTACCTCGTCGCGCGCGTGCCCTAGGAGTCGCCCTCCTTGGTCAGGCGTGTGATCCCGGCGATCCGGTAGGCGTCCGCCTCCTCCAGCGTCTCGTGTTCCAGCAGCGCGTGGGCGAGGGCGTCCAACTGGCCGCGGTGGTCGCGGAGTTTGGCGCACGCCTCGTCGTAGCACTCGTCGACGATCCGCCGCATCTCGGCGTCGATGACGTCGAGGGTCTGCGGGGCCGCGGCGAGGCCGTAGGCCTGCTGTGCGTCGCTCGGGAGGGCGGACAGACGGCCGACCCGTTCGCTCATGCCCCAGCGGGCCACCATCCCGCGCGCGATGTTGGTGACCTGTTCGAGGTCGTTCTCCGCGCCCGTGGTGACGACTCCGTAGACGACGTCCTCCGCCGCCATCCCGCCCAGGGCGCCGATGATGCGACCGCGCAGGTACTCCTCCGAGTGGGCGTAGCGCTCCACCTCGGGCGTGGACATGGTCACCCCGAGTGCCCGGCCGCGCGGCACGATGGTGATCTTGCGGACGGGGTCGGCGCCGGGCTGCAGCATGCCGAGGAGGGCGTGGCCGCTCTCGTGGTACGCGGTGCGCCGGCGGTCCTCCTCGGGCATCACCAGGGTGCGCTCGGCCCCCAGCTGGACCTTCTCCAGCGCCTCCGACATGTCCGAGGCGGTCACCTGCTCCTGCTTGCGCTTCACCGCGAGCAGCGCGGCCTCGTTGGCGAGATTGGCCAGATCCGCACCCGTCATACCGGGCGTCACGCGCGCCATCTGGGCCAGGTCAACGTCACCGGAGAGCGGGATGTCCCGGGTGTGGATGCGCAGGATCGACTCGCGCCCGGAGCGGTCCGGCGGGGCCACGTTGACCACCCGGTCGAAGCGGCCGGGACGGGTCAGGGCCGGGTCCAGGATGTCCGCGCGGTTGGTCGCGGCGATGACGATCACGCCCTCCGCGCCCGAGAAGCCGTCCATCTCCGTCAGGATCTGGTTCAGCGTCTGCTCGCGCTCGTCGTGCCCGCTCATGGAAGCACCGCCCGCGCGCGCCCGTCCGATGGTGTCGATCTCGTCGATGAAGATGATCGACGGCGCCACCTTCCGGGCCTCGGCGAACAGTTCGCGGACACGGGACGCGCCGACACCGACGATCATCTCGATGAACTCGGACGCCGAGGCGGAGAAGAACGGCACGCCGGCCTCGCCCGCGACCGCGCGAGCGAGCAGGGTCTTGCCGGTGCCGGGCGGGCCGGCGAGCAGCACGCCGCGGGGCAGCTTCGCGCCCATCCGGCGATAGACGTCGGGGTGCTCCAGGAAGTCGACGACGTCGTCCAGTTCGCCCTTGACCTCGTCGATGCCGGCCACGTCCGCGAAGGTCCTGCGCTCGGTGCCCGGCCGCGGCCCGACGGGTTTGGGCGGCGCCCGGCGGCCGAACAGGCCACCCGCGCCGGGCAGGGCCCCGCCGAGCCGCCGCGTGAAGAAGATCCACACCGCGACCAGGACCACGATCGGGATCAGGGACATCAGCACGTTGGACCACAGGCTGCGTTCCTGCACGACCGGCCGTGCCGTCACGGTGACGCCGTGACTGCTCAGGTTCTGCCACAGCCTGTCGTCCGCGAAGGCCGGGCGCTGTGTCTTGAACCGGGTGTACTTCCCGCCGCCTTCGGGATTGGCCCGCGCGCTCCTGAGCTGGCCCTGGATCGCGTCGCCCTTGGAGTAGATCTTGGCGACGTTCCCGGCGGCGACCTGCCGGCTGAACTCCGTGTACGAGATCGTCGGCTGGTTGCCCTGGCCGAGATAGTTCAGTCCGACATAGGCCAGCAGGAAGACGATCACCGCGGTGACGAGCAGCCCCCACCACTTTCCGCCGCGGAACCTTCCGCCGCCGGGCCGCGGGGGCGATTCGTCGGGGGTACCCTCGGTGCGCCACGGCTGGTCAGGGGCTTTGCGTGGTGGCGCCGCATCGCTCATATCTGGACGTTAAGGCATATGGCGGACGTCGGCATGCGCTGAGGGCGCCCCCCTCGGCCGGGGAGCGCCCTCAAGGACGTACGAGCGGGACCGTGCCCATGAACTTCTGGGACGGACTCAGCCCATGAACTTCTTGAACTCGTCCGGCAGCTCGAAGTCCTGGCCGCTCTGCTGCGGCAGCCCGAAGGCGTTTCCGGCCTGCGCGGCGGCCTCGCGGCGCTGGGCCTCCTCCAGCTCCTGCTGCTTGCGCTTCATCGGGTTGCCGGAGCGCTGCTTGCCCTTGGCCTTCTTCTGCTGCTTCTTCTGCCGGCCGGGGCCGCCGCCCATGCCCGGGATCCCCGGCATGCCCGGCATGCCGCCGCCCTGGGCCATGCGGGACATCATCTTGCGGGCCTCGAAGAACCGCTCGACCAGGTTCTTCACCGCGCTGACCTCGACGCCGGAACCCTTGGCGATACGGGCGCGGCGGGAGCCGTTGATGATCGTCGGGTCCTGGCGCTCGCCCGGGGTCATCGACTTGATGATCGCGGCGGTGCGGTCGACGTCCCGCTCGTCGATGTTCTGGATCTGGTCCTTGATCTGGCCCATGCCCGGGAGCATGCCGAGCAGCTTGGAGATGCTGCCCATCTTCCGGACCTGTTCCATCTGGGCCAGGAAGTCGTCCAGGGTGAAGTCCTGGCCCTTCTTGGACGCCAGCTTCGAGGCCATCTTGGCGGCCTCTTCCTGGCTGAAGGTCTTCTCCGCCTGCTCGATCAGGGTGAGCAGGTCACCCAGGTCGAGGATGCGGGAGGCCATCCGGTCAGGGTGGAAGGCGTCGAAGTCGTCCAGCTTCTCGCCGTTGGACGCGAACATGATCGGCTTGCCGGTGATCTGCCGGATCGACAGGGCGGCACCACCGCGGGCGTCACCGTCGAGCTTGGAGAGCACCACGCCGTCGAAGCCGACGCCGTCACGGAAGGCCTCGGCCGTGTTGACGGCGTCCTGACCGATCATCGCGTCGACGACGAACAGGATCTCGTCCGGGGAGACCGCGTCCCGGATGTCCGCGGCCTGCTGCATCATCTCGGCGTCGATACCGAGGCGGCCGGCGGTGTCCACGATCACGATGTCGTGGACCTTGGACTTCGCGAAGTCGATGGAGTCCTTGGCGACCTTGACCGGGTCACCGACGCCATTGCCCGGCTCGGGCGCGTAGACGGCGACGCCGGCGCGGTCGGCGACCACGCTCAGCTGGTTGACGGCGTTCGGGCGCTGGAGGTCGGCGGCGACCAGCAGCGGCGAGTGGCCCTGCTCCTTGAGCCACTTGGCTAGCTTGCCCGCGAGGGTGGTCTTACCGGCACCCTGCAGACCCGCCAGCATGATCACGGTGGGCGGCTGCTTGGCGAAGCGAAGCCGCCGGGTCTCGCCGCCGAGGATGGTGACGAGCTCGTCGTTGACGATCTTCAGGACCTGCTGGGCCGGGTTCAGCGCGCGCGAGACCTCGGCGCCCAGAGCCCTTTCCTTGACGTTCTTGATGAAGGTCCGGACGACAGGGAGGGCGACGTCCGCTTCGAGGAGCGCGATACGGATCTCGCGCGCCGTGGCGTCGATGTCCGCCTCGCTGAGGCGCCCCTTCCCGCGGAGATTCTTGAAAGTCGCGCTGAGGCGGTCGGAGAGGGTGTCGAACACGGTGGCGTCGGTCCTCGAGGTCGGAGTCGGTTCGGGCTGCCCTCCAGGGTATCCGGCCCCGCAAGCTATTCGTCCTCGCCCACTCCCGAGAGTGGGCGGACGAGGGCGAAACCCCTGCGGCGGCGGGGAACACACGGTCGCGAGGTCACCCCCGCAGCGTCTCCTCCAGCACCCGCGCGAGCGACCCCGCGTCCTGCGCCGGCAGCGGCGCCCCCGTACCGGTCGTGACGTAGAACGCGTCCACCGCGTTGGAGCCCAGCGTGCTGACGTGCATGCTCCGCACCCGCACGCCGGCCTTCTCCAGGGCCATGCCGATCCGGTGCAGCAGGCCCGGGGCGTCCTGGGCGCGCACCTCGATCACCGTGGCGTGGTGGGAGGCCGCCGGAGCGACGGTCACCCTCGGTGGCGGGGCGACCCAGCCACGGCGCCTCGGATAGGCCGCGTCCCGTTCGGCGAGGCGGCCGGCGATGTCCAGAGTGCCGTCCAGGGCGCGGACGAGGTCGGCGCGCAGCCGGGCCGCCTGCGGCAGCGAGCCGTACTCGGCGGCCACCCGCCAGTTGAGCAGCAGCACCGAGCCGTCGTCGACGTCGTCGGGCAGGCTCAGGGCGCTGAGTTCCGCCGTACGGACCGTGAGGCGGTGCACGGCGAGGACACCGGCGACGGCGGGGAGGACGGCGGGCTGGTCGGGTACGGCGATGAGCAGCTCCACGCCGAGGGGTTCGCCGGACGCCTCCTCGTCGGTGGCCGGTTCCGTCTGGGCGCGCAGCGCGAGGACCGGGCCGCGCGTGCGGTACGCCTCGATCGCCAGCCGCTCCTGCTCGGCCGTGGGCGCGACGGGCTCCGGCTCGTCGGGGGCGTCGCCGGCGAGCACGGCGGAGACCCGCCGGACCAGGTCGGCGACGAGGGAGCCGCGCCAGGAGGACCAGGCCGCGGGTCCGGTGGCGAGCGCGTCGGCCTCGGTCAGGGCGTGCAGCAGTTCCAGCGTGCTCTGGGTGCCGACCGCCTCGGCGACCGAGCGGACCGTGGCCGGGTCGTCGAGGTCGCGGCGGGTGGCCGTCTCGATCAGCAGCAGGTGGTGGCGGACCAGGGCGGACAGCACGTCCACGTCCGCGCGGTCGAAGCCGATCCGCGCCGCCACGTCCTTGGCGATGATCTCGCCGGCCACCGAGTGGTCGCCGGGCCAGCCCTTGCCGATGTCGTGCAGCAGGGCGGCGACCAGGAGCAGGTCGGGGCGGCTGACGCGGCGGGTCAGTTCGGAGGCGCGGACCGCCGTCTCGATCAGGTGCCGGTCGACCGTCCAGAGGTGGACGGCGTTGCGCTGCGGGCGGCAGCGGACCCGTTCCCAGTCCGGCAGGAGGCGGCTGATCAGGCCCTCCGCCTCCAGTGCCTCCCAGACGTCCACGGTCGGCCGGCCGGAGCCGAGCAGCGTGACCAGCTGCTCGCGGGCCTCGGCGGGCCAGGGCGTGGGCAAGGGGCGCGCGATGGCGGCCATGCGCCGTACGGCGTGCAGGGAGAGCGGGAGGCCTGCCTGCGCGGCGGCGGCCGCGGCGCGCAGGGGGAGCACGGGGTCGCGTTCGGGGCGCGCGGCACGGGCGAGCACCACTTCGCCGTCCTGTTCCACCACGCCCTCGGCGAGCGGGGAGCGCTCGGTGACGGGCTTGCCGCCGCCCAGCATGGCGCGCAGCCGCGGACGGACGGCCCGCGAACGCAGCACGCGCCCCACCTCGCGCCAGGTGACGTCGCTGGCGTACGAGATGACCCGCGCCGCCTCGTAGACCTGCCGCAGCAGGGTGTCGGCGTCCAGCAGCCCCAGCTCGGCCGCCACCTGGTCCTGCTCCTGCAGCGCGAGCCGGTCGGTGGCGCGGCCGGTCGCCAGGTGCAGGGCGTCCCGGACGTCGAGCAGGCGCCGGCGGGCGTCGGCGAGGCCCTCGCGCGGGGCGTCGGCGAGCCAGGAGGCGGCTACGGCGCGCAGGGCGGTGGCGTCGCGCAACCCTCCGCGCGCCTCCTTGAGGTCGGGTTCGAGCAGGTACTGCAGCTCGCCCTGGCGTTCGGCGCGTTCGGAGCAGAGTTCCTGCAGTTCGGGGAGGCGTTTGGGGGCCTGGTTGCGCCAGTCGGCGAGGACGGCCGTACGCAGGCCGGCGGTGAGGCCGCGGTCACCGGCGAGGTGACGGGCGTCCAGGAGCCCGAGTTGGACTTTCAGATCCTCCCCGGCGGTCTTGCGGGCCTCCGCCGGGGTGCGCACGGAGTGGTCGAGCGCGAGTCCCAGGTCCCAGACGGGATACCAGAGGCGGTCGGCCAGGGCGGCGACCGCCTTCTGGTCGGAGCCGTCGTGCAGCAGGAGCAGGTCCAGGTCGCTGCGCGGGGACAGCTCGCCCCGGCCGTAGCCGCCGACGGCGACCAGGGATACGCCCGAGAGCCCCTCGGCGGCCGCCGTGAACAGTCCGGCGAGCCAGTCGTCGGTCAGTTCCGCGAGGGCGGCACGGCGCGGCGGCCCGGACCGCGCCCCCTCCGTGAGGAGGCGCAGCCGGGCCGCCGCGTAGCCGCTGGGTCCCGAGTCCTCTGCTTCCGTGCGCACGTCCGCTCCCGTCACCCAGCGACTCCTGTCTTGTGCCCGTCGTGTCAGAGCGCGTCCGGGCCGCGCTCGCCGGTGCGGACCCGTACGGCCGTCTCGACCGGCAGGGACCAGACCTTGCCGTCACCGATCTTGCCGGTTCGGGCCGCCTTGACGATGACCTCGATCAGCTGCTCGGCGTCGTCGTCCTCGGCCAGCACCTCGATGCGGATCTTCGGGACCAGGTCGACGGTGTACTCGGCACCGCGGTAGACCTCGGTGTGGCCCCGCTGACGACCGTAGCCGCTGGCCTCGGTGACCGTCAGGCCGTGGACGCCGAAGGCCTGCAGGGCCTCCTTGATCTCATCCAGCCGGTGGGGCTTGACGACGGCGGTGATGAGCTTCATGCGTCCACCTTCTTGATCTGCGTGGCGGCCGGGGCGGGGGCGTGCGCGGCGGAGCCGATGACACCGCCGCCGGCGCCGCTGAAGTCGTAGGCGGTCTCGGCGTGCTCGGCCTGGTCGATGCCGGAGATCTCCTCGTCCTCGGTGACCCGCATGCCGATCGTCTTGTCGAGCAGGAAGGCGAGGACCGCGGAGACGATCAGCGAGTAGGCGAGGACCGCGCCGACACCGGCGCACTGCTTCCACAGCTGGGTGAAGGAGTGGTCGCCGTAGAAGACACCGGTCGCGGTGGACTGGCCCTTGCCGGTGGCGAAGAAGCCGATCAGCAGGGAGCCGATGATGCCGCCGACCATGTGGACGCCGACGACGTCGAGGGAGTCGTCGTAGCCGAACCTGAACTTCAGGCCCACGGCCGCGGCGCAGGCGACACCGGCGATGGCGCCGACGGCGATCGCGCCGATCGGGGAGACCGCGCCGCCGGACGGGGTGATCGCGACCAGACCGGCGACCGCGCCGGAGGCGGCGCCCAGCGTGGTGAACGCGCCGTGGCGGATCTTCTCGTAGGCGAGCCAGGCCAGCATGGCGGCGGCCGTCGCGACCTGCGTGTTGACGAACATCAGCGCGCCGACGCCGTCGTCGTTGCCGAGCCAGGAGCCCGCGTTGAATCCGAACCAGCCGAACCACAGCAGACCGGCACCGAGCATGACCAGCGGGAGACTGTGCGGGCGCATCGGGTCCTTCTTGAAGCCGACGCGCTTGCCGATGACGAGGATGACACCGAGCGCCGCCGCGCCCGCGTTGATGTGGACCGCCGTACCACCCGCGAAGTCGATCACACCGAGCTTGAAGGCCCAGCCGTCGGCACCCCAGACCCAGTGGGCGACCGGAACGTAGACGAGCGTGAGCCACAGGGCGATGAACAGCGACCAGGCCGAGAACTTGACGCGGTCCGCGAGGGCGCCGCTTATCAGGGCCGGGGTGATGATCGCGAACATCATCTGGAAGACCATGAACACGAAGATCGGGATGGTGTAACCGGGCCAGAGCTCGGTCAGACCGATCTTGCGGAGGCCGAACCAGTCGGAGTCCCAGCCGATGAGGCCGTTGTTCGTGCCGAAGGCGAGGGAGAAGCCGTAGAGCACCCACAGAATGGTGACGATCCCCATGCTGATGAAGCTCATCATCAGCATGTTCAGGGTGCTCTTGACGCGGACCATGCCCCCGTAGAAGAAGGCGAGACCCGGCGTCATGATCAGCACCAGGGCGGAAGCAATGAGCATGAAGCCTGTGTTCGCGGACGACAGCTTGGGTGCCTCCGCGGCAAGCGTGATGGCTGGTGCCATCGGCGTCTCCTCGTCGGTTGGTACGGCCCCGTGCGGGCGGTGCCTGAGCGGTCCGGCGGGTGTGGGGTGTGGGCCGGTTATGCGCCACGAGATTGACGCAGCGCGGTTTCGGTGGAAGCCCCTCGTTGTTTCGCCGGGGTGACGAAGGCACCCTGCTTGTTACGCCTGGATGAACCACCGGATTCGCGGCTCGGCGATCGTTATCGTGACGCAACCATCGCCGGAAGATCATCCCCGCGGTGACACAGGCCGGCCGCGGCGGGCCTCCCGATGACCTGGCGTGGGGGAGCCGAGTCGGGCAGTTCGAGAGGACCGGCCGCGGCCGGGGCGGGGGGAGCCGGGTGCGTCAGACCGCTTCGGCGGTCTCCGGCAGTTCGACGGAGAGCTGATCGATGAGGTCGGCCACGGCGGTGAGGTCGCCGTAGTCCCGTACGGCCGTGTCGACCGTCTTTCGAATACGAGTGTTCACACGCTCGGAGCGGACCTTCTTGGCGATGTCCATGGCCTGGGAGGCATACACCGTGCTCTGCTCGGGCTCGCGCTGGAGCAGGTGCACGGTGGCCATGCCGATCAGGTTCAGCGCGTACGACCGCTGGTGCTCGCCGTCGTCGGCGAACTTCTCCACCGCCTTCCGCATCAGCGGCTCGGCGAGGGAGGCGTAGGCGGGGCTGCGTCCGGCGACGTAGGCGAGGTCGCGGAAGGAGTGGGAGTTCTCGCCGTACAGCTCGGCCTCGGAGAAGAAGCGGATCCAGTCGGGGTCCGGCTCGTCCCACTCGTCGGCCTCGGCGAAGGTGTCCTCGGCCATGCGGACCGCGCGCTTGGTCTTGCCGGGCTGGCCCATGTTGGCGTAGGCACGGGCCTCCATCGCATACAGCATGGACTGGGTGCGCGGGCTCGCACAGTCGCGGCTGCCGTACTGGGCGAGGTGGATCAGCTCCAGGGCGTCGTCGGGCCGGCCGAGGTGGATCATCTGGCGGCTCATGCTGGAGAGGATGTACGAGCCGAGGGGCTTGTCGCCGGCCTCCTTGGCCGCGTGCAGGGCGAGGACGAAGTACTTCTGCGCGGTGGGCTGCAGGCCCACGTCGTACGACATCCAGCCCGCCAGTTCGGCCAGCTCGGCGGCGACCTTGAAGAGCTTGCGGGTGGTGGCCTCGGGCTGGGGTTCCTGGAGCAGGTCGGTGACCTCGTGCAGCTGGCCGACGACCGCCTTGCGGCGCAGGCCGCCACCGCACTGGGCGTCCCACTGCCGGAACATCCGCGTGGTGGACTCCAGGAGGTCCAGCTCGGGCTTGGAGAGGCGGCCCGGCCTGCGGGAGTCGAGGAGGGGGTCCGGCTCCGGCGGGAGGGGGGAGGTGGGGCTCGGGACGAGCCAGCGCTGCATGGGCTCGATGAGGGAGGGACCCGCGGACAGCGCCAGGGAGGTGCCGAGGAAGCCGCGCCGGGCCAGCATCAGGTCGCTGCGCGAGAACTCGCTGAGCAGGGCGACCGTCTGGGGTGCCGTCCAGGGCAGGTCGACACCGGACGCGGAGGGTGACTGGCGGGCGGCGCGCAGGCCGAGGTCCTCGATGGAGACCACACAGCCGAAGCGCTCGGAGAACAGCTCCGAGAGGATGCGCGGGATCGGCTCGCGCGGATTCTCCCCGTCCAGCCAGCGGCGCACGCGCGAGGTGTCGGTGGAGATGTGGTTGGCGCCCAACTGGCGTGCCCGGCGGTTCACTTGGCGGGCCAGCTCGCCCTTGGACCAGCCGCTGCGCACGAACCACGAGCCGAGCAGCTCATTGGGGCGCTTGTCAGCGTTCGTCACGCTACCGCCGTTGCCGCTCACTGGAACGCCCCCATCCCTGAGACCACTTGTCGTCGAGTGCGCCAAGCCTTATCAGAATGCCGGTAAATACGGCTTCCTGTCCGCCGGTTCTCACTCTTCGAACGAGCTGACGACTCGCCTCCGGCATACCCAACCATGCATATGCCGCCCGGACTCGCACACTCACAGTAATCCTACGATCACCCGTCCAGCCACGGGGATCCCGGAAACGCCACCATTCGCCACCCCTTCGAATGAACTCACGGTCGGCCGTACGCGATTCACTTGACATAGGACGGCCGGAAGTGGGCGGAGTGATGCGCACGGGGGCGCGAACACCCCGATGCGCCACCCGTTGCACCTCAAGGCGCCGCCTTCGCCTCGCACCGAACGGGGAAGGCGGAGCCGTAGCGTTACGTTCCGCTTCCGTCTCGTTCCGTGTCGTAACCACCGGCGCGCTGGACCCGTTGGAGGGGGCATGGGCTTCACGATCGGCGGCATTCGCGAGATCCGCTCCGGCACGCGCCGGCGCGGCCGTTCGTCGGATTGCACCGCCGTCGCCGAGTTCACCGGGCTCTGGGGCTGGGACGTGGTGCCCGGAGCGCGGGCCGCGGCGGGCG
Organism: Streptomyces barringtoniae; assembly: GCF_020819595.1. Taxonomy (GTDB): domain Bacteria; phylum Actinomycetota; class Actinomycetes; order Streptomycetales; family Streptomycetaceae; genus Streptomyces; species Streptomyces barringtoniae. The sequence goes on along the minus strand of NZ_JAJHNP010000015.1, from coordinate 61,111 downwards.
TCTGCTCGTGCGGACACGCCGACTGCCCGGCGCCGGGCGCGCATCCGCTGGACTTCGCGCCCCCCGTGCCGGCCGGGGCCACGCTGGACGAGGCGAGCAAGGCCTGGTCGGAGTTCCCGGGCGCCGCGGTGATGCTGCCGGTGGGCCGGGCGTTCGACGTGATCGAGGTCTCCGAGGCCGCCGGCCGCCGCGCCCTGGCCCGCCTGGAGCGGATGGGACTCCCCCTCGGTCCGGTGACCGCGACCCCGGACGGCCGCGCCCACTTCTTCGTCGCGCCCGGCGCCGCCGTCGAGCTGCCCCGGCTGCTCTACCGCATGGGCTGGGACGACCCCTCGGCCCTGGACCTGCGCGGCCTCGGCCCCGGTACGCACATCACCGCCCCGCCCTCCGACCGCGGCGGCCTGGGCCCGGCACGCTGGCTGCGCCCGCCCGCGCTGGACTCGGCGACCCGGCCTCCGGCGGCACGGCTGCTGCTGGGGACACTGGCATATGTGGCGCACCGGTCGCGGGCACGGACGTAATCGGCCGCACGCGCACCGGCAGGGCGAAGCGCCCGACCCCAACTGCACCTTGGGGCCGGGCGCTTCTTGCGGGCCACCGAATCCGGTAACCGCCCAGCCACACGTCCGCCCACGCCTCCGACGCGACCTCGCCGACTACGCCCGACGCGACGCCACAACAGCCCACGGCGCACGCCCACGAACGCCTACGGCACGACCTCGATCCGACCCACCGGCCGCGCCCGACGCGAAGACAGAGCCGCCTGCGGCACACGCCCACCAACACCCACCGCACGCCGCCAACCCGACCCACCGCCTACGCCCGACCCAACGACAAAGCCGCCTGCGGCACACGCCCACCAACACCTACCGCCCGACCCCAACCCGGCCACCGACCGCGCCCGGGCCGCACCCGACCCACGACACGGCCACCCACGCCGCGCCTCCACCAGCACCCCCGACGCAACCTGACCCGGCCCACCAACCGCACCCACCCGCGCCCCACCCGACGGCTGCCGCTGGGGACATCGGCGTCTGTGGCGCACGGTCGCGGGCGCGGGCGTGATCCGGGCCGTCAGGCACGGCAACCATCACCGGGCAGGCACAGCAACCATCCGTTCAGGCACCGCGACGGCGAGCGACCGCGTCCGCGAGGGCGGGGCCGGATCGGGCGCAGAAAGAGGCAGCGCCCGTCCCCACTGGACCTTGGGGCGGGCGCTCCTCGAAAGCACTGGGTAAATCTGCTGGGCCTTCAGTCACCGATCAGCGCGTCCACGAACGCCTCCGGCTCGAACGGTGCCAGATCGTCCGCGCCCTCGCCGAGGCCGACCAGCTTGACCGGTACGCCCAGCTCGCGCTGGACCGCGACGACGATGCCGCCCTTGGCCGTGCCGTCCAGCTTGGTCAGCACGATGCCGGTGATGTCCACGACCTCCGCGAAGACGCGGGCCTGGACCAGGCCGTTCTGGCCGGTGGTCGCGTCGAGGACGAGCAGCACCTCGTCGAGCGGCGCGTGCTTCTCCACGACCCGCTTGACCTTGCCGAGCTCGTCCATGAGGCCGGTCTTGGTGTGCAGGCGGCCGGCGGTGTCGATGAGGACGACGTCGACCCCCATCTCCTTGCCTTCCTTGACCGCGTCGAAGGCCACGGAGGCGGGGTCCCCGGCCTCCGGTCCGCGCACGGTGTAGGCGCCGACCCGCTCGCCCCAGGTCTGCAGCTGGTCGGCGGCGGCGGCGCGGAAGGTGTCGGCGGCGCCCAGGACGACGGTGCGGCCGTCGGCCACGAGCACGCGCGCGAGCTTGCCGGTGGTGGTGGTCTTGCCGGTGCCGTTGACACCGACGACCATCACGATGCCGGGCTTGCGGTCCTCGGGCTCGGTCTTGACGGTGCGGTCGAAGTCCGTGCCGACGACCTTGAGCAGTTCCTCGCGCAGCAGGTTGCGAAGCTCCGCGGGGGTGCGGGTGCCGAGCACCTTCACGCGCTCGCGCAGGCTCTCGACCAACTCCTGGGTGGGCTGCACGCCGACGTCGGCGGTGAGCAGCGTGTCCTCGATCTCCTCCCAGGTCTCGTCGTCCAGGTGCTCACGCGAGAGCAGCGTGAGCAGGCCCTTGCCGAGGGCGGTCTGGGAGCGGGACAGGCGGGCGCGCAGGCGGACCAGCCGGCCCGCGGTGGGCTCCGGGATCTCGATCTCGGGAGCCTCGACAGCGGGAGGCTCCTCCACGACGACCGGGGCGGGGCCGCCGGGGAGATCCACCTCCTCGATGGTCCGGCGCGGTTCTTCGCGCGGCGTCTCGGCCTCTTCGCCGACGTGCGGCTCGGCCGGGGGCGCGGTGATGTCGGGCGTCTTCGGGGGCGGCGGAGGCAGCGGCTTCTTGCGCCGGGTGCCGACCAGCAGCCCGCCGAGCGCCGCGAGCACGACGACGGCGATGACTACAGCAAGGATGACGGTTTCCATAACGGGTCCAGTATCAGCCATGGGTTGTCACGGAAGGCTGTTTGTGTCTTCCTCTGAGAGACAAACGCCACTTAATACGAGGACTCGGAGCAAAGTACGATGGTGGCGACTCGGTCGACGCGCGTAGAGTCCCGACCGTCCCCTGTCCCCCCACGTCTGGTGCCCCTTTTTCATGAGCAAAACCGTCGAGACCGAAGGCGCTCTCGAGACCCGAGGTATCGAGCAGGTCCCGGATCACGAGCGCACCGCCAAGACCCGTGAGCTGTTCCCCACCTGGGTCGGCGCCAACATCAGCGTGCTGCTGCTGACGATGGGCGCGAGCCTCGTCGTGGCGTACCACCTGAACATCTGGCAGGCGCTCGTCGTCGCGGCGGCGGCGCCGCTCGTGTCGTACGGCCTGGTCGGTCTGATCGGTATCGCGGGCAAGCGCGGTGGCGCGCCCGGCATGGCGCTCTCGCGTGCGGTCTTCGGCCAGCGCGGCAACCTGCTGCCCGGTTCGCTGATCTGGGTCGCGCGCTGGGGCTGGGAGACGATCAACGCGGTCACCGGCGCCTACGCGATGCTGACCATCCTGGACATCGTGTTCGGGCTGAAGGCCAACAGCGTGCTGGACATGGTGATGCTGCTGGTGTTCGTCGTCGCGACCTTCGCGATCTCGGGCCTCGGCATCAACGCCGTGCAGAAGTGCAACAAGTACGCCACGTACCTCTTCGGCGTCTTCTCGGTGCTGGTCCTGGTCTACCTGGCGGCGAACACCGACTGGTCGAAGGTGATGCACCACGGCGGGGGCTCGACGGCCGCGGTGATCACCGGCGTCGGCATGATCGCGGCCGGCGGTGTCAGCTGGATCCCGTCCGCGCCGGACTTCACCCGCTACCTCCCCCGCACGGCGTCCTCGAAGGCGATCGTCGGTACGGCGGTGGGCGGTGCCGGCATCGTCGTCCTGCCCATGGTCCTGATGGGCGCGGTGATGGCGGTGTCCACGCCGGACCTGGCCTCGGCCACCGACCCGGTGTCCTTCCTCGGCGAGATCCTGCCGACGTGGATCGCGGTGCCGTACCTGTTCATCGCGCTGATCGGCATGCTGCTGATCAACTCGATGTCGATGTACTCGGCGGGCTTCACCGCGCAGACCCTGGGTTTCAAGGTGCCGCGGCACTGGGCGGTCTCGGTCAACGCCGTGATCTCGCTGGTCTTCGGCGGTGTGCTGATGCTGGTGGCGACGAGCTTCATGGGCTCGTTCATCGCCTTCCTGTCGCTGCTGGCGGTCGCCTTCTCCGCCTGGGTGGGCGTCTTCGGCGCGGACATGCTGCGCCGCACCGAGTACGACGGCCGCGCCATGACGGACACCACCCGCACCAGCGCCTACTGGTACAAGGGCGGCTTCTCCCCCGCGGCCGTGGCCTCCTGGGCGATCGGCCTGGTGTCGGGCCTGATGTTCACGACCTCGGACTGGTTCACCGGCCCGCTCGCGAAGAACAACGTCATCGGCGAGTACGGCCTCGGCTGGGTCGCCACGATCGTGATCTCGGGCCTGCTGTACCTGGCCCTGCCCAAGCCGGCGGTGACGAGGCCGGCCGAGGTCACCGAGCCGGCCGAGGAGCGCGCGACCGCCTCCGTGTGACGGGCCTCAGCCGGGCAGGCCGCTCTTGTGCAGGGCGGCACTCGCGCGGAATCGGAGGCGGCCGCAGCGGTCCCGGGTGTCCTGGTCCGCGTCGTCGGGGCAGCAGCAGTGGCCGGCCGACCACCGCAGGTCGGCAGGGTCGAGCCACAGCGCGACCCGGCTCCGGCCGGCCTCCGCCCGTGGATCGGTGGGTACGGCATCGGTCATCCCGCGTCTCTACCTCCCGCCTCTCCATGGCCATCTGACGCTACGTCAGCTACCGTCCCCCTCCACCGCATCGCACCGGAGGGGGACTTCCCATGCCCGTCACGGTCGTCCGTTTCAACCTCGTCGCTCCCGGCGCCACCCCGGCCGCCCTCTCCGCCCGCTACCGGGCCGCCCTGGAGATGGCCGCGTACGCGGACGAGCACGGGATCAGCACCGTGCAGACCGAGGAGCACCACGGCGCGGAAAACAACTGGCTGCCGTCGCCGTTCGCCTTCGCGGGCGCGGTGTTCGGGGCGACCCGCCGGATCGCGGTGACCGTGTCGGCGGTGATCGGCCCGCTGCACGACCCGCTGCGGCTGGCCGAGGAGATCGCCGTACTGGACCTGCTGAGCGGCGGACGGCTGGTGACGGTGGCCGGGATCGGCTACCGGCCCGAGGAGTACGCCCTGTTCGACGTCGACTTCGGACGCCGGGGCCGGCTCCAGGACGAGTTGCTTCAGACCCTGCTCGAGGCGTGGTCCGGCGAGGAGTTCACCTACCGGGGCCGCACGGTACGGCTCACCCCGCGCCCGTACACCGACCCGCACCCGCTCCTGCTGGTCGGCGGCTCCTCCAAGGCCGCCGCCCGCCGTGCCGCCCGCCTCGGTCTGCCGTTCTTCCCGAGCGCCCATCTGCCGGAGCTGGAGTCGTACTACAAGGAGAGGCTCACCGAGTACGGCACCGAGGGCTGGGTCATGATGCCGGCGGCCGAAACTCCCCTGCTGCACATCGCGGAGGACCCGGACCGGGCGTGGGCCAAGTACGGCGAGCACTTCCTGCACGAGGCGCGGACCTACGCCTCGTGGCAGTCGGGTGGGATCCGCTCGGCGGTGAAGTCGGCGGCCACGACGGCGGAGGAGTTGCGCGAGGAGGGTGTGTACCGCGTCCTCACCCCGGAGGAGTGCGTGGCACTGGGCGCCGACAGCCTCGTACTGCATCCGCTGGTGGGCGGTATGCCGCTGGAGGAGGGGTGGCGGAGCCTGCGGCTGTTCGCGGAGCGGGTGATTCCGGCACTGGGCGACTGACCTGCGGCGTCCATCCGGTGGTCCGGGCGGGTCATGCAACGACTCGGCGGGGTTCGAGTCCTGGCGGTGGAAGGTGTGGGATCGGAGGTGGTGCGCTCACTGGGCGCCCCTTACCTTCCCCTGCTCGACGGCGACTGGATGGAGGTCCCGGCCGAGGAGCTTCCCCGGTTCCTTGAGGGAGATCGCCCTGTTGCGCACCCATCGGGACACGATCTGCGCGGCGCTCGGGGAGCGTCCGTACGGGATCGAGAGCCGCCTGGACACCATCGAGGCGGCGACGCCACGGGCCCAGCGACTCGGAGCCCGCATTCTCGTCTGGTGACCGGCGCGTACGACACCGCCGCCCCCGGACCGGGCAGTGCCGGGCCGGGGGCGGCGGAAGGTACGAGGAGAGGGGCAGCGGGGACTTGGCCCTTCTCCCCGAGTTCACGGGGCTGGTCAGCCCATCTCCTCCAGCGTCTTGCCCTTCGTCTCCTTGACGAACTTCAGGACGAACGGGATCGAGAGCGCGGCGAAGACCGTGTAGATGATGTAGGTGCCGGAGAGGTTCCAGTCGGCCAGCGACGGGAAGCTCGCGGTGATGGCCCAGTTGGCGATCCACTGTGCCGAGGCGGCCACGCCCAGGGCGGCGGCGCGGATCTTGTTCGGGAACATCTCGCCGAGGAAGACCCAGACCACCACACCCCACGACAGGGCGAAGAAGAGGACGAAGACGTGGGCGGCGATCAGGGCGACCCAGCCCTGGGTGCTCGGGAGCTTGCCGTCGACGAGGTGGTACGAGAACGCCCAGGCCTCCAGCGCGAGACCGACGGCCATGCCGACCGAGCCGATGAGCGCGAGCGGCTTGCGGCCGACGCGGTCCACGAAGATCATCGCGATCACGGTGCCGATGATGTTGATGATCGACGTCGTGAAGGAGTAGAAGAACGAGTCCGTCGGGTCGACGCCCACCGACTGCCAGAGGGTGGAGGAGTAGTAGAACGCGACGTTGATGCCGACGAACTGCTGGAAGACCGACAGGCCGATACCGATCCAGACGATCGGCTTGAAGAAGAAGCCGCCGCCGAGCAGGTCCTTGAACGTGGACTTGTGCTCGCTCTTCATCGCGTGCTCGATCTCGGCGACGCGGGCGTCCATGTCGACGTCCTTGCCCTCGACCTCGGCGAGGATCTCCTTGGCACGCTCACGCTTGCCGACGGAGAGCAGGAAGCGCGGGGACTCGGGGATCGCGAAGGACAGCATGCCGTAGAGGACGGCCGGGACGACCATGACGCCGAGCATGACCTGCCAGGCCTCCAGGCCCATCAGGTGACCGCGCTGGTTGCCGCCGGCGGCGTTCAGCAGACCCCAGTTGACCAGCTGGGAGACGGCGATGCCGACCACGATCGCGGCCTGCTGGAAGGAACCGAGCCGGCCGCGGTAGGCGGGCGGGGCGACCTCGGCGATGTAGGCGGGGCCGATGACGGAGGCCATGCCGATGGCGAAGCCGCCGACGATGCGCCAGAAGGCGAAGTCCCACAGGGAGAAGGGCAGCGCGGAGCCGACAGCACTGACGACGAAGAGGAGCGCGGCGATCTGCATGACCCGGATGCGGCCGATCCGGTCGGCTATGCGGCCGGCGGTCGCGGCGCCGACGGCGCACCCGATCAGGGCGACGGCGATGACCTGGGCGAGGGCCGCGGAACCGATGTCGTACTTGGTGCGGATGGCCTCGACCGCGCCGTTGATCACGGAGCTGTCGTAACCGAAGAGGAAGCCGCCCATGGCGGCAGCCGCCGCGATGAAGATGACGTGCCCGAGATGCTCGGGCTGAGCCGTCCTGGCTCCTGACTGAGGTGCCTGCGCTGTGCTGGTCACGGGGTATCTCCTCGGGCCACGGCAACGCTGCCGCGGGTGGGGGCGAGCCCTTACAGGTGAGACCTGAAGGTAAAAGCAACGTTGCAGAGACTATGCCTTCAAGTTTCGAAGTCAATACTTCAACGGCTGTGAGTTTTTCGATGCACCCGAGGACTCTATGTTCACTTCTTGAACACAGAGTGAGTTGATCTTGATGACTGCGCTCAACGAAGGCGCTGGGAAATGACCTTCGAGACGCCATCACCCTGCATCGACACGCCGTAGAGCGCGTCGGCGACCTCCATGGTGCGCTTCTGGTGCGTGATCACGATCAGCTGCGAGGCCTCCTGCAGCTCCTGCATGATCCGGATCAGCCGCTGGAGGTTGGTGTCGTCCAGCGCCGCCTCGACCTCGTCCATGACGTAGAAGGGGCTCGGGCGTGCCTTGAAGATCGACACCAGCAGGGCCACCGCCGTCAGCGAGCGCTCGCCGCCCGACAGCAGGGACAGCCGCTTGACCTTCTTGCCCGGCGGGCGCGCCTCGACGTCCACGCCCGTGGTGAGCATGTTGTCGGGATCGGTCAGCACCAGACGGCCCTCACCGCCGGGGAAGAGCCTGCTGAAGACGCCCTCGAACTCGCGGGCGGTGTCCCGGTAGGCCTCGGTGAAGACCTGCTCGACGCGCTCGTCGACCTCCTTCACCACCTGCAGCAGGTCGGCGCGGGTCTTCTTCAGGTCCTCCAGCTGCTCGCTGAGGAACTTGTGGCGCTCCTCCAGCGCCGCGAACTCCTCGAGCGCCAGCGGGTTGACCTTGCCGAGCTGCTGGTACGCCCGCTCGGCGGCCTTGAGCCGCCGCTCCTGTTCGGCGCGGTGGAAGGGCCTGGGCTGGTTGCGCGGATGCTCGGGGTCCTCGGGCAGCACCTCGCCGTCGGCGGGGGGCGAGGGCGGCACGGGCTGGTGCGGGCCGTACTCGGCCACCAGCCCCTCCGGCTCGACACCCAGCTCCTCCAGCGCCTTGGCCTCCAGCTGCTCTATCCGCAGCCGCTTCTCGGCGCCGAGTACCTCGCCGCGGTGCACCGAATCCGTCAACTTGTCGAGTTCGGCCTTCAGTTCGCGTCCGGCGGTGCGCGCGGCGGTCAGCTCCTGCTCGCGCTGCGCCTTGGCGGCCTCGGCGGCGGCGCGCTCCTGCTCGGCGCGGGCGAGGGAGACCTCGATGTGTGCGAGCAGCTGCCGGGTGCCGGAGGCGACCGCTTCCGCCACGGCCGCCTCGTGCCGCAGCCGGGCGCGGCGCTGCTCGGCACGCGCGCGTGCCTCGCGTTCCGCGCGGGCGGCCCGGTCGAGCGAGTCGGCCCGCCCGGCGAGCCCCTTGACCCGCTCCTCGTGGGTACGGACCTGGAGCCGGGCCTCCATCTCGGTCTGCCGGGCGTTGGCGCCGTCGGCGGCGAGCCGGTCGCGTACGGAGGTGTCCGGCTCGTCCTCGACCGGCATCTCCTCGGCCACGGCGAGCCGCTCGGCCAGCTCCTCGGCCTCCTGTACGGCCTTCTCCAGCGCCTCCTGCGCGCGTGCGGCGGCCGCGGCGGACCGTTCGGCCTCGCCCGCCGCCCCCCGCGCCTGCCCGGCGAGCCGGCCGAGCTGCTGGGCGACGGCCGACTTCTCCCGGTCTGCCGCGCGACGCCGCTCCGCGAGTTCCTCCACCAGGGTGGCGGCCTCGGTGCGCCGTTCGGCTGCCGCCCGCTGCTCCTGGGCCAGCGCCTCGCAGCGCACCGCCAGGTCGGCCAGCTCGGCCGCGGCCTCGTCCACGGAGGCCTGTACCTCCAGCAGGCTGGGGGCGCCGGCCGAGCCGCCGTGGGCGAAGTGGGCACCGAGGAGGTCGCCCTCGGCGGTGACGGCGGTGAGTTCCGGGTGCGCGTAGACGAGGTCCTCGGCGTCCTCCAGGGTGCCGACGACGACGATTCCCTGCAGGAGGCGGTGGACGGCGGGCATGAGGTCGGCGGGGCCGCGGACGAGTTCGGCGGCGAGGAGGGGGGCGCCGGGCCCTGGGGTGTCCGCGGGTTCAACGTGGCCGGGCGCGCCCACGCGGCGGAGCCGCGTGATGTCCCGCCCCGCGTCCCTTCCGGGCGCTTCCCCCGCCAGCAACAGTGCCGCTCGGCCGCCGTCCTGTTTGCGCAGCAGGCGGATCGCCTCGGCTGCCGCTGCCGGGGTCGTCACGGCGATCGCGTCCGCCGCCGCGCCGAAGGCCGCGGCGAGCGGCACCTCGTAGCCGGGGGTGACCGTCAGCAATTGCGCCGCCGGGCCCAGGACCCCGGTGAGGCGGTCGCGAGCGCCGAGGAGTATGCCGGTGCCGTCCTTGCGGCGCAGGCCCAGCGCCAGCGCCTCGTGGCGGGCCTGGGTCGCGGCACGGGTGCGCTCGGCGGTGGTGAGTGCCTCGCGGGCCGCGCTCAGGGCGGCCTCGGACGCGGTGAGCCGGCGCCTGGCGGATTCGTGCTGTTCGGCCAGGTCCGCGTCGTCGGCGTCGAGGCCGTCCACCTCGGCCTTCAGGGCCTCGTACTCCTCCTGGGCGCGCACCGCGCGGTCCTGTGCCTCGTCTCGGGCGGTGGCCAGGCGGTCGATCTCGGCCTGGGCCGAGGCCGCTCGGGAGCGGGCCGCGTTGACCTGGCCGGACAGCCGGGCCAGGCCCTCGCGGCGGTCGGCGATGGCGCGGGCGACGTCCTTCAGCCGGCGTTCCTCCAGCGCGAGCTCCCGCTCCAGTTCGGCGCGGTGGGCGACCGTGTCGTCGAGGGCACGCTGGGCCGCCTCCAGGGCCGCCTCCAGCTCGGCCTCCTGCTCACGGATCCGGGCGGCCTCGCGCTCCATGTCCTCGGGGTCGCGGCCGCGCCGCTCCTCGGGGGGCGCGGAGGTGGCGCTCTTCACCCGGGCGTCGGCGAGCGAGACGGTGCCGCGGACGCGCTCGGCCAGCTGGGAGAGCTCGTACCAGGTCTGCTGGGCGCGCTGGAGGCGCGGCGTGAGCTGCCGTACCTCGTCCTCCAGGAGCCCCTCGCGGTGCAGGGCCTTCTTCAGTTCCCGCTCGGCCGCCTCCTTGCGCTCCTTCAGGGCCGCCTCGTCCGCGATCTCGGCCTTCAGCGCCTGGCGCAGGCGTACGAGGTCGTCGGCGAGGAGTCGCAGGCGTGCGTCGCGCAGGTCCGCCTGGATCACGGCGGCCCGTCTCGCCACCGCCGCCTGGCGGCCCAGCGGCTTCAACTGGCGGCGCAGTTCGTCGGTCAGGTCCTGCACGCGCGCGAGGTTGGCCTGCATCGCGTCCAGCTTGCGCAGGGCCTTCTCCTTGCGCTTGCGGTGCTTGAGGACACCGGCCGCCTCTTCGATGAAGGCGCGGCGGCCCATCGGATCGGCGTGCAGGACGGAGTCGAGCTGGCCCTGGCCGACGATGACGTGCATCTCCCGGCCGATGCCGGAGTCGGAGAGGAGTTCCTGGATGTCCAGGAGGCGGCAGGTGTCGCCGTTGATCTGGTACTCGCTGCCGCCGTTGCGGAACATGATCCGCGTGATGGTGACCTCGGCGTACTCGATGGGCAGCGCGCCGTCGGAGTTGTCGATGGTCAGGGACACCTCGGCGCGGCCCAGCGGGGGGCGGCCGGTGGTGCCGGCGAAGATGACGTCCTCCATCTTGCCGCCGCGCAGCGACTTGGCGCCCTGTTCGCCCATGACCCAGCTGAGCGCGTCCACGACATTGGACTTGCCCGAGCCGTTCGGGCCGACGACACACGTGATGCCCGGCTCGAACCGGAGCGTGGTCGCCGAGGCGAACGACTTGAACCCGCGGAGGGTCAGGGCCTTGAGGTGCACGCCGCTGGACTCTACCGGGCGCCGCTATCTCACTCCACGAACACTCGCAACCCCACGGTTTCGCCATTGAACATGCAGGGCAGACCGTACGTTAAAGAAGGTGAAAGGATGCGGGGGCAAAGAAAGAAGGGACGCCGAAGCGTCCCTTGCAACTCTGACGGCCGGGTTACGGTCGTCCGATCAACTGAGCGGTTGATACGGCAGCCAGATCGCTGCGACTGCTGTCGTGGAGCGATGCAGTGATCAGGTGAGCGCAGGCTCCGCCTGGTGTGCGTCGATGCTCTCCATGATCCTGTCCTGAGAGGCGGCAGCCGCCAGCGCTTCGTTCTCCGCCTGGATCCTAACGAGCTCGGACTCCAGGTCCTGGACACGCTGCTGCAGCCGTCGCATCTCGGCGAGGAGTCGAGGGTCGGAGCCGCCGACGTAACCGAGAAGCGCCTTTGCCATGATGGATGGTCCTCCACAATGAGTGACCGACCGATGCGGTGTGGGTCGTGAGGGATTGCACCCGCGGTGCTTGGCACATCCGGGTGTTGCTCTGCTGCTGCTCCATGCCAAACAGCTAAGGTGCGCGGGGCTTTCAGCGTCTCACCAAAAAGTTTGACGGTCAACACGATCACGCCCTGTATTGGCGGGCAAACCGGGGCGCGCGGCCGGAAAAACGGCGGCGCAGCGAGTCATCCGGGGCCTTCAGGGCGTGACGATCAGCTGTTCCTGCGGAGCCTGCCATGCCGGGCCGTTCTTGGCAACCACCAGGTCGTTTCTGCTGTGCGCATGTGCCCCCGGCAGCTCCCCGTGCGCCTGCCTGCGCGCCTTTACAGAACCGGCTCAGCGAATGGCGAAGCCGTCGTAGCCGCCGCGGGGTGTGTCCCAGATCTCGGTGACTCCGTCCACATGTCCGGGCGTGTCGTCGCCCTGGAGCCACTCCAGCAGTCCCTCGCAGCCCTCGCGCGCCCCCTCCGCGACGACCTGGACGCGACCGTCGGCCAAATTGAGAGCAAAACCACTCAGGCCCCCGATCTCCAGCGCCTTGGCACGCGTGAACCAGCGGAAACCCACGCCCTGCACGCGTCCACGCACCCAGGCGACCAGCCGTACATCCTCGCTCATGGGTGCAACCTAACCGGCCGGTGTCGCGCGGGACACATCGCCCGTCGGCGGCATGCGGTACCGTCCCGAGCCAATGCATCTCATATGAAACTCACTCGATCGGGTGAGTCGGGTTGGCCATGGAGAGTCACTCGCCGCGCAGGCACCGGCCGACCGCGAGGACGAGGAAGAGGGCAAGGGCATGGGCCGCCACCGACGCTCCGCCGCCGGCCGCGCCGCCAAGGGCCGCGCCACGGGGGTCACACACACGCAGCGCTCCCTCCCCGGGAGCGGCACCCCGCAGGACTCGTTCGCGGGTGAGGCCTGGCAGGACTTGGACACCGTGGGCACCCGGCAGGGCTCGTACCCGGGTGGCGCCTGGCAGGGCTCGTACCCAGGCGGCAGCCTGCGGAACTCGTACCCGGGTGGCGGCCGGCAGGACCCGTACACCGGTGGCCTCGGGCAGGACCCGTACACGACCGGCCTCCGGCAGGATCCGTACCCGGGTGGCGCCCGGGAGCCGTACCCGGGTGGCGCCCGGCAGGCCTCGTACCCAGGCGGCGCCCTGCGGAACTCGTATCCAGGCGGCCGACAGGACTCGTATCCAGGTTGGGCCCGGCAGGACCCGTATCCGGGTGGCGGCCGGCGGGAGTCGTACCCGGGTGAGATCGTCCGGCGCGAGCGGACGGAGCTCGTCCGGCGTGAACAGGCGCCCCGGGGCATCGCGCCGTACCTGAACCCCGAGGCCCACACCCCGGCGACCGGTCTGCAGCCACTGGCCTATGCCGAGGCGACCGCCAAGGCGCACGCCTATCTGTTCTCGGCCGAGGACGACGGCCCGGGCGGCCCGGGGGGCGGCGGCTTCACCCTGGCCGGCGACTCCTCCCCCGGCCACCGGCGCCGGAAGAAGGGCGCGAGGCCGGTGCGCGCGGGCCTGCTCGGGGTGTCCGTGGCCGTGGCCCTCGGTACGGCCGCCGTGGCCACCGGTGTGGTGCCGGGTCTGCAGAACTTCCGGCTCGGGGGCGTCACGCACACCACCGGCGCCGACCGGGTGCAGGTGGTGGACACGCCGAGCAACACGGCCGCCGAGCAGGGCGGCACCTGGGGCAGCGCCGACAGCCCCGTGGGCGGCGCCGGCCCGGGCTCCGGGCCTTCGCAGCCCCCGAGCCCGTCCGCCTCCGCGTCGCAACCGGCGTCGGCGTCGGCCTCCCCCACGCCCACTGCCTCCACGCCCACCCCGTCGAAGTCGGCGACCGCGACGCCGACCCCGCAGGCGACGCCGGACGGCAAGCCGACGAGCACCCCGTCGAGCACGGCGTCCAAGGCGCCGAGGACGAGTGCCGCACCGGCGGCGGTGGCCACGGCCAACGCCACCGAGGCGGAGGTGCTGAAGCTCGTCAACGAGGAGCGGGCGAAGGTCGGCTGCAGCGCGCTGACCGTGAACTCCTCGCTGACCAGGCTGGCCGAGTCGTTCAGCGACGACATGGCGGCGCGGGACTTCTTCGACCACACCGACCCGGACGGCAAGACGCCGTGGGACCGGGCCGCGGCGGCGGGGATAACCGGCCTCGGCGGCGAGAACATCGCGCGCGGCCAGGCCGACGCGGCGGCTGTGATGCAGGCCTGGATGGACAGCCCCGGCCACCGCGCCAACATCCTGAACTGCGACTTCAAGACCCTCGGCGTCGGCGTCCACTTCGGGCCGGGCGGGCCTTGGTGGACGCAGGACTTCGGGTACTGAGACGGTCCGGGCGAAGGTGCCGCGTACGGCGATGCCCTCGCGCCCGCCGGCGGTCGGCGGTCCTCCGCCCTGAACCGTCACCGAGCCCTCAGGCCGCGCGCCCCCGCGTGAACACGTCGGCCGTCCGGGCGATCCGGCGTCCCAGGTGCTCGGCCGTGGCTATGTCGGCCTTGTGGACGCCCTCGGGACCCTCGTCGTTGTTGCTCTGGGCGGCGGCGCCGGAGAAGAAGCCGAGGCGGTTGAGGTCGTTCTCGGAAGCGGTACTGGCGTTCCAGCCCGGGTGCAGGCCGAGGTTGACCCAGGTCATGCCGTGCTGGGCGGCGAGCGTCTGGAAGAACTGCAGGGTGTGCAGCTTGTCGCCGCTCTTGGACGCCGAGTTGGTGAAGCCGGCGGCCAGCTTGTCCTTCCAGTCCTGGCCGAACCAGCGCTTGGAGGTCGCCTCGGCGAAGACGTGGAAGGCACCGGAGGCGGTGCCCATGTAGGTGGGCGAGCCGAAGACGATCGCGTCGGAGCGGTCCAGCGTCTCCCACTGCTCGTCGGTGATCTCGTCGACCTTGATCAGGTGCACCTCGGCACCCGCGCCGGCGGCACCGGCACGGACGGCCTCGGCGAGGACGGCGGTGTGGCCGAAGCCGGAGTGGTAGGCGATGGAAACGACAGGGGTGGTCACAAAGACTCCTCGAATGGGCAGCTCGGAAGCAGTGACCCAAGGAAAGCACTAACCATCAGTTAGTGCAACCTGGTGGTTAGCGCTGTGCGGGCGTATCCTTGTGCCATGACCGCCGGTACGAGTGCCACCACCCAGGACCACGACGACCTCGCCTACGACGTCTTCGCCAAGGCCTGCCCGTCGCGCGGCACGCTGGAGCACGTCACGGGCCGCTGGGGCGGACTGACGCTGGGCGCGCTGTACGAGGGCTCGCTGCGCTTCAACGAGCTGCGCCGCCGCGTGGACGGCGTGAGCGAGAAGATGCTGTCCCAGACGCTGCACGCGCTGGAGCGCGACGGCCTGGTGCACCGCGAGGCGCAGCCGACCAACCCGCCGCGCGTGGACTACCGGCTGACTCCCCTGGGCCGGCAGGTGGCCGAGCGGCTGCTGGCGCTCATCCACTGCGTGGAGGACGCCATGGACGACGTCCTCGCGGCACGGGAGCGTTACGACGAGACGCGCGGCGCCCTCTGACACTTCGGGCAGAAGTAGCTGGAACGGTTCATCCAGGGACGGCGGCGGATCGGGGTGCCGCACCGCCTGCAGGGCTCGCCCTCGCGGCCGTACGCGTCCAGGGACCGGTCGAAGTAGCCCGACTCGCCGTTGACGTTGACGTACAGGCTGTCGAAGCTGGTGCCGCCCACGGCGAGGGCGGCGTTCATCACGTCCCGGATGTGACCGAGGAGTTCGGTCGTGACGGGACGGGTGAAGTTCGCCGTCGGGCGCTCGTAGTGGATGCGGGCGCGCCACAGCGCCTCGTCCGCGTAGATGTTGCCGACGCCGCTGATCAGCGACTGGTCCAGCAGGGCCCGCTTGATGGTGGTCCGCTTGCGGCGCAGCGCCAGGTGGAACGCCTCGTCCTCGAACAGCTCGTCGAGGGGGTCACGGGCGATGTGCGCGATGACGTCGGGCAGGCCGCCGGGGGTGTTGTCGTGCAACGACAGCCCGCCGAAGGTGCGTTGGTCGACGAAGCGGAGTTCGGTGCCGAGGGAGTCGGCGAACCGGATCCGGATGCGCAGGTGCTTCTCGTCGGGTGCCTCGTGCGGCTGCACCAGCAGCTGGCCGCTCATGCCGAGGTGGGCGAGCACGGACTGGTTCGTCTCCTCCAACGGCAGCCACAGGTACTTGCCTCGGCGGCTGGGCATGCCGATGTGGTGTCCCTTGAGCCGGTGCGCGAAGTCGTCGGCGCCCGCGATGTGCCGGCGCACGGCGCGCGGATGCAGCACCTCGACCTCGGCGACGGTGCGGTGGGCGACCCAGCGCGCGAGACCGCGCCGTACGACCTCGACCTCGGGCAACTCGGGCATCGGGACCCCCCGTACGAAGCGGTGGACGAGCGGAGCGCCCGCCCCGTCGGGAACGGCGGGGCGGGCGCTCGGTACTGCTGTGGGTCAGGCGGGAGCGGACGACGGGTCGCCGTCCTTGGCGGCGGCTTGTCCGGCTGCCGGATCACCGCCCTCGGCAGCGGCCTCCTTGGCCGCCCTGACCGCCTCGGCGTCCGCGGCGGCCGCTTCCTTGGCCGCCTTGGCGCGCTCGTCCGCGGCGGCCTTGATGGCCCGCCAGGCGGACTCGGCGGCCTGCTGCTCCGCCTCCTTCTTGCTGCGGCCGGTGCCGGTGCCGTACGAGACGCCTCCGACGCGGGCAGCAGCAGTGAAGGTCTTCTCGTGGTCGGGACCGGTCTCCGTGACGAGGTACTCGGGCACGCCGAGCCCCTCGATCGCGGTGAGCTCCTGGAGACTGGTCTTCCAGTCCAGGCCGGCACCGAGGTTCGAGGACTTCTCGATCAGCGGGTCGAAGAGCCGGTGCACCAGCTCGGACGCCGAGTCGAGGCCCTGATCGAGATAGACCGCGCCGATCACCGCTTCCAGGGTGTCGGCGAGGATGGACGCCTTGTCCCGGCCGCCCGTGCCCTCTTCACCGCGGCCGAGCCGGATGAAGGAGCCCAGGTCGAGGCCGCGGCCGACCTCCGCCAGCGCACGCGAGTTGACCACCGCGGCCCGCAGCTTGGCCAGCTGGCCTTCGGGCAGGTCGGGGTGGGTGCGGTACAGCGTGTCCGTGACGACGAGTCCGAGGACGGAGTCACCGAGGAACTCCAGCCGCTCGTTCGTCGGCAGACCGCCGTTCTCGTACGCGTAGGAACGGTGGGTCAGCGCGCGCACCAGAAGGGCGGACTCGACCTTGTAGCCGAGCCGCCCTTCCAGAAGCGTGTGGGACGAGGCCTGGTTGTCCGCCTTCTTCTTGGCGGGTGCGTCCGCCTTGGCGTCTTCCGCCTTCTTGGGACTGGACACAGTGCCTCTCACCAGCCCACTCAGACTTCGAGGACCTGGCGCTTGTTGTAGGTGCCGCAAGACGGGCACGCGATGTGCTGCTGCTTGGGCTCGTGGCAGCGCTCGCACGCAACCAGGGTGGGGACCGCAGCCTTCCACTGCGACCGGCGGTGGCGCGTGTTGCTGCGCGACATCTTCCGCTTCGGAACAGCCACGGCTACTTCTCCTGCTTCTCGTCGACGCCCGCTTCGGCGCCGCTCATCTCGTCCTTCTCGCCGTCTTCGAGTGAACCGGCGAGTCCCTGCAATGCCGCCCAACGGATGTCGACGGCGTCGTGGTGGTGGTCCGGGTCGTCCGCGAGCCGCGCTCCGCACTCGGAGCACAGGCCCGGGCAGTCTTCCTGGCACACCGGCTGCATCGGCAGTGCGAGCACCACCGCATCGCGCAGCAGAGGTTCGAGGTCGAAGAGTCCGTCCTCGAGGAAGAACCTGTCCTCGTCGTCCTCGGCGTCGTCGCCCGGTTCCGCGATCACGCGGCCCCGGTCGTCGGCGTCAGGGTACGAGAACAGTTCCTGGAAGTCCGCTTCGAGCTCCAGCCCGACCGGCTCCAGACACCTTACGCACTCCCCCTCGGCCTGTGCACGGGCGGTGCCTGTGACGAGCACCCCTTCCATGACCGACTCGAGCCGGAGTTCGAGCTCCACCGGGGCGCCTTCCGGCACTCCGATCACTCCCTGGATGCCGAGATCGGCGGGAGCGTCGATCGTGCGGGTCAGGCGCTGCAGCGCGCCAGGACGCCGACCCAGCTCGTGCGTGTCGAACACGAGGGGGTTGCGGTGGTCGAGGCGGGCGTTGGAGGCCATTCCTGCTTTCGATCTTCGAGCTCGGAGGGCCGCCGCCCGTCGATGTCGAGGGCAGCGGTGATCGCGGACGTACGCGCGACCGAAGAGCCAGGATACTGGACCTTTCGCTCAGGGCCCAATCCGGTGCCTCACTGCAGCCCGCGCCCCTGCTCGTACGCCCGCAGCTGCTCCGCGCTGATCATGCCCGTGTCGAAGAGGCTGGTCTCGTCCAGGGCGTACCCCTGCTGCTGGGCGTGCTGGGGCTGCTGGGCGTGCTGGTGGTCGTAGGCGGCCTGCTGGGGGTCGTAGGAGCCCTGGTAGGCCGCGTACGGGTCGGCCTGCTGGTAGCCGTACGGGTCCTGCTGGCCGTAGGCGGGCTGCTGCGGGAAGCCCCCGTAGGGGTCGGGCTGCTGCTGCTGCTCGTACGACGCGTAGGCCGGCTGCGGGTCGTACGACGGCTGCTGCGGCTGCTGCGGCTGCTGCTGCCGGTCCGGGCGCTCGGCCGGGGTGTCCTGCTCGGCGAGGGCGGCGAGGTCGGCGAGGTAGTCGGCGTCGCTGGAGTGCTGGAAGGTCGTGGTGTCGTCGGCGAGGGCGCCGAGGTCGTCCGTGGCGATCCGGCCGTGCAGCTTCTGCCGGCCGCGGCCGACGGCCTCCAGGGTCTTGGCGAGGACCGCCTCGAAGGCGCCCAGCTTGACGTCGACGTACTGGTCGGCGTTGTGGCGCAGGGTCTCCGGGTCGTGGCTGCGCTCGGGGGCGTCCTCGTCCTCGTAGCCGTTCTCGTCCAGGCCGGGGCCCGTGCCGAGCAGTTTCTCCCGGCCCCTGCCCACCGAGCCGAGGGTCTTGGTGAGGACGACCTCGAAGTTGGCGAGCTTGGAGTCGACGTAGTCGTCGGCCTCGGCGCGGACCTCCTCGGCCTCCTTGCGGGCCTCGGCGAGGATCCGGTCGGCCTCGGCCTGGGAGCGGCGGGCGATCTCGGTGTCGGAGATCAGCGAGCCGCGCTCGGCATGCGCGTTCGAGATGATCCGCTCGGCCTCCTGACGGGCCTGCTCGACCATCTGCTCACGGTCGCCGATCAGCTCCTGCGCCTGCGCGAGGGAGCCGGGCAGGGCCTGGCGCACCTCCTCCAGCATCGCGAGCAGCTCGGCGCGGTTGATCACGCAGGACGCCGACATGGGCATGGACCGGGCGCCGGAGACCGCGGAGACGATCTCGTCGAGCTTCTTCTGCACGTCCACCTGTGCTCGCCACTCTCTACAGCCGGGATGGAGACGGACGGGACGACTGTAGTCCCATCGGTCCCATCAGACCTTGCGCAGGCGTTTGTTCAGGGCCTCGAGCACCGGGGCCGGCACCAGGTGGGAGACGTCGCCGCCCCAGGCCGCGACCTCCTTGACCAGCGAGGAGGAGAGGAAGCTGTAGGTGGGGTTGGTGGGCACGAAAAGGGTTTCGACGCCGGTGAGGCCGATGTTCATCTGGGCCATCTGCAGCTCGTAGTCGAAGTCGCTGACGGCGCGCAGGCCCTTGACGATGGCGGGGATGTCGCGCTGCTTGCAGAAGTCGACGAGGAGGCCGTGGAAGGCCTCGACGCGGACGTTGGCGTAGTCGGCGGTGACCTCGCGGATCAGCTCGATCCGCTCCTCGATCTCGAACAGGCCCTTCTTGGACTTGTTGATCATCACCGCGACGTAGACCTCGTCGTACAGGCGGGAGGCTCGGGCAATGATGTCGAGATGTCCGTTGGTGATCGGGTCGAACGACCCGGGACAGACGGCGCGGCGCACTTGTGATCCCTCGCTCTCCGGTCCGGTCATCGTGCGTCTTCGCACGTAGAGGCGGCGCGACCGTACCAAAACGTTCCCTCGCCGTAGCGACGGGACCTGATCGCCTCGAAGCCGTCCGGCCAACGGAATTCGCCGCCTCTGGTGCTGCGCTCCACGGTGACGAGCGCTTGCTCAGCGAGCCAGCCTTCCGAGTGGAGTGTGAGCAGAATCTCGCGAAGATCGTGATCTGTGACGACGTACGGGGGGTCGAGGAAGACGAGGTCGTACGGCGCGGCGGGGGGTGCGGTTCGGATCACTTGTTCCGCTTTGCCCGATCGCACCTCGGCGCCGGGGAGGCCGAGGTTCCTGACGTTCTCGCGGACCGTTCTGGCTGCGCGGGCGTCCGCTTCGACGAGGAGCGTGTGGCTCGCGCCCCGGGAGAGGGCCTCCAGGCCTACCGCGCCCGAGCCGGCGTAGAGGTCGAGGACTCGTTCCCCGTCCAGGGGGCCGCCCAGGAGGGACTGCCAGGTGGAGAAGAGACCTTCGCGGGCGCGATCCGATGTCGGCCGGGTTCCGGTGCCGGGGGGTACTGCGAGGCGCCGTCCGCCGGCCCTGCCGGCGATCACGCGGGTCATGTGGGGTCCTTCTTCGTGGGCGGATTTACGTTCATTGTGGCCGGTCGCGCCCACGCGGCGGTAGCCGCAGGCGGAGCACGGCCCCGCGCCTGACTCGGGGCGCCGCCGCCTCAGCCCTTTTCCAGGTACTGCTCCCTTTCCTCGTCCAGCAGGGCGTCCAGCGCCGTACGGAGACCCGGCAGCCGCTCCAGCTCGGGATCGGCGGTCACGAGGGCCGTCGCCTCCTCCCTCGCCTCCGCGATGACCTCCTCGTCCTCGATGACCGCGAGGACGCGCAAGGAGGATCGGGCGCCGGACTGGGCCTGGCCGAGGACGTCGCCCTCGCGGCGCTGTTCGAGGTCGATGCGGGAGAGCTCGAAGCCGTCGAGGGTGGCGGCGACGGCGTTCAGGCGCTGGCGGGCCGGGCTGGCCTCGGGCATCTCGGTGACCAGGAGGCACAGGCCGGGGGCCGATCCCCGGCCGACGCGGCCGCGGAGCTGGTGGAGCTGGGAGACGCCGAAGCGGTCGGCGTCCATGATGACCATCGCCGTGGCGTTGGGGACGTTCACACCGACCTCGATGACCGTGGTGGCGACCAGGACGTCCGTCTCGCCGGCCGCGAAGCGGCGCATCACCGCGTCCTTGTCGTCCGGGTTCATACGGCCGTGGAGGACCTCCACCTTCAGGCCCTGCAGGGGGCCGCGGCCCAGTTGGTCGGCGACGTCCAGGACCGCGAGCGGCGGGCGCTTCTCCGCCTCGTCCTCGGGGGACTTCTGCTGGGCCTTCTTCCGGTCGGCCGCCTCGTCGACGTCGTCGCCGATGCGGGGGCAGACGACGTACGCCTGGTGGCCGCCTGCGACCTCCTCGCGGACCCGCTCCCAGGCGCGGGCGAGGAAGTGGGGCTTGTCGGCGGCCGGGACCACGTGGCTGGCGATCGGGGAGCGGCCGGCGGGGAGCTGGTCGAGGACGGAGGTCTCCAGGTCGCCGAAGACCGTCATGGCGACCGTGCGCGGAATCGGGGTGGCCGTCATGACCAGAAGGTGCGGGGGCTGCTTGCCCTTGCCGCGCAGGGCGTCGCGCTGTTCGACGCCGAAGCGGTGCTGCTCGTCGACGACGACCAGGCCGAGGTCGTGGAACTGGACCTTGTCCTCGATCAGGGCGTGGGTGCCGATGACGATGCCGGCCTCGCCGGTGACCAGGTCGAGCAGGGCCTGGCGGCGGGCGGCGGCGCCCATGGAGCCGGTGAGCAGGACGACCTTGGTGGCGTGCTCCGCGCCGCCCAGCATGCCTCCCTCGGCCAGCTCGCCCATCATCTCGGTGACCGAGCGGTGGTGCTGCTGGGCGAGCACCTCGGTGGGCGCCAGCATGGCCGCCTGACCGCCCGCGTCGACCACGGCGAGCATGGCGCGCAGGGCGACCATCGTGTTGTGGGTCACCGTGAAGTTGTCGGTGACGTAGGCGTGGCTCGGGTGGACAACACTGATGCACTGGACCGGCTTTCGCCCCACGTACTCGACCGCGCGAATTCCGCGTCGGAACGTGTCGTAGTTCGGCCGGGGTCGGACACGGGCGGCCTTACGGGGCAGACGGAATGGAGCGTATTCGTCGGGCAGCGCCACTGACACGTCGAAGGCATCGCGCTTCGGCAGGACGCGCGCACGGCCGCCGAGCGAACGTACGAGCCAGGCGACGTCGTCAGCGAGCCTGCGCGAAGCGGAACAGAGCGAAACACTCATGCCATCGGCGTGAACAGTTCCATCGGTGTCCAGAAGCCCTTGCAGCAATGCATGACGGTTCTTGATCGACGTGTTCTTGAAGTCGTCGGGAACGAATTTCCCATGCGACGTCTTGCCCCACAGGTTCAGGTCTCGCAGTGTTTGGATCACCGGATTGCGGACCCCGCCGACGCGTTGTGTGAGCTGGATCGTGTAGTCGCAGCGGGAGTCCTTCACAGGCACCAGTCGGCATCCCGGCGCCACGGCGGCCTCCACGGCATCTCGGATCTCGTCGTCGATCGTGGAGAGACGCAGGTTGTGGCGGAACGAGCCGTCTCCGAGGAGAAGGCCGAACAGGTAGGGATCCATCGGCAGACCGGAGTCGCCTCCGAGGTCGACGGGGGCTGCTGCGGGGATGTACCACTTCGAGGATCCGTTTGCCTCGAACATGTCCAGGCGAATGTCCCGGGTCGTCATGACCTTGGGCTTCTCACCCCGATGCCACCCGCAGCTCGTGCCGACGATCCAGAGATGTTCGTCGTCGCACTCCACGGAACTTCCATCGGAAAGGACCAAACGCCAGACGTCGCGTTCTCCTTGCGGAAAGACACCGTCGATCAGGGCCACCTCCCCGTCCGGCACGATGACCTCGTCCCCTGCCTTCAAGTCGCCCATGCAACGGAAACCGGCGGGTGTGAGGACGAGCGAGTCCAGTGGCTGAGCCTTGCCCGATCCCACCTCGCCCTGGAGCAGGCGGTGCATCGGGTGTTCCGTGGCGAGGTCGTCGAAGATCTCCTTGGAGACCTTCTGCTGGCCGTCGGTGAGGGTGAAGGGCAGGCGGTCGTCGAAGGCCGCGAGGAGGCCGTCGGGCCTCGGCCGGCGGGGGACGGCCGGGAGCTGGGTGTCCGCGTGGCGGCGGCGGGCCAGGGCGACCTGCAGGACGAAGGCCTCGTCCCACTTCAGGCGGGCGCGGGCGTCGCCGATGTCCGCCTTGGTGTGCGGGCGGTGGATCTTGAGCAGGGCCTCGGGGAGCGGGATCAGGCCACGGCCCTCGCGCAGGGACGGCGGGAGGGGGTCCAGGGCTTCCTGGGCGGTGGGCAGCACCGTCTGCACCGCCTTGCCGATCTTCCAGGACTCCAGTTTGGCGGTGGCCGGGTAGATGGGGATCAGGGCGCCGGCCCAGCTCTCCACCGTCTCGTCACTGTCGCCCCGCAGCAACTCGTAGGCCGGGTGGGCCAGTTGGAGACGGCGGTTGAAGACCGAGACCTTTCCGGCGAACATCGCGCGGGTGCCCGGCAGCAGCTCCTTGTGGGGCTTGTGGACGCCGTTGCCGAAGAAGACCAGCTGGAGCCGGCCGCTGCCGTCGGTGATCGTGACCTCCAGGCGCTGGCCCTTGCCGCGGGGGGCCTTGGCGGAGGCGAAGCTGTGCAGGCGCGCGTCGGCGACCTGGGCGACCACCGTGACGTGCTCGTCCATGGGGAGGTCGGCGAGTCGGGTGAGCTGGCCGCGCTCCTCGTATCTGCGCGGGTAGTGGTGGAGGAGGTCGCCGACGGTGTGCAGGCCGAGGTGCTCGGCCATCACCTTCGCGGTGGCGGGGCCGAGCACCGACTTCAGCGGCTGCTTCAGTGGTTCTTGCAGTGCGGGCACGAGATCCATTGCACACCACGGCACTGACAATGCGGGGAAACCCCTGGTCGGCCGGACTGTTCCGGCTCTAGGATGGCGCGCTCCGGCCATCCCCCGCGGTCACCGCCCCGCCGGGACCGCCCGACCCCGCGCCGCACGCACTCCCCCTGCGGCGCAGTGACGATGGACTCCCAGACCCCGAAGTCATCCCAGGCATCCCAGTCACCTCATACACCTCCCCCACCTCACATGTTCCAGGTCGACCTGCGCGGCCTGGTGGACCTGCTCTCCCACCACCTCTACTCGAGTCCCAAGGTCTACCTGCGCGAGCTGCTGCAGAACGCGGTGGACGCGGTCACCGCCCGGCGGGCCGCGGAGCCGGACGCGCCGGCGCTGGTCCGGCTGCACCCGGCGGAGGGCGGCCTGCGGGTGGAGGACAGCGGGATCGGGCTCACCGAGGCCGACGTGCACGACCTGCTGGCCACCATCGGGCGCAGTTCCAAGCGGGCCGAGGGCCTGCAGGAGGCCCGTTCGGACTTCCTCGGCCAGTTCGGCATCGGTCTGCTGGCCTGTTTCGTGGTCGCCGAGCGGATCCGGGTGGTCAGCCGCAGCGCCCGTACGCCCGGCGCGCCGCCGGTGGAGTGGACGGCGCGCGACGACGGCTCGTACACCGTGCGGACGCTGCCCGCCTCCGCGCGGCCCGAGCCCGGCACGACCGTCCACCTGACCGCGCGGCCCGGGGCGGCCGAGTGGCTGGCGCCGGAGCGGGTGCTGACCCTGGCCCGCGACTTCGGCGCGCTGCTGCCCTACGACGTCCGGGTGGGCGAGGAGCCGGTCACCGATCTGCCCGCGCCCTGGGACCGGCCCTATCCGAGCCCTGCGCGCAGACGGGTCGCGCTGGCCCGGCACTGTCACGAGCTGTTCGGGTTCACCCCGCTGGACTCGATCGACCTGGACGTGCCGCTGGCCGGGATCCGCGGGGTCGCGTACGTACTGCCGGCGGCCGTGAGCCCCGCCCAGCGGGCGGGCCACCGAGTGCACCTGAAGGGCATGCTGCTGACCGAGCGGGCCGAACAGCTGCTCCCCGACTGGGCGTTCTTCGTGCGCTGCGTGCTGGACACCGACAGCCTGCGGCCGACGGCCTCGCGCGAGTCGCTGTACGAGGACGAGACGCTGGCCGCGGTGCGCGAGGCGCTCGGGGAAAGGATCCGCTCCTGGCTCACGGGGCTCGCCGCCGGTGATCCGGAGCGGCTCGCGGCCTTCCTCGCCGTACACCACCTGGGTGTGAAGTCCCTCGCCCGGCACGACCGCGAGATGCTGCGCACCATGCTGCCCTGGCTGCCGTTCGAGACGACCGACGGGCAGCTGTCCCTGGAGGAGTTCGCGCAGCGGCACCCGGTGGTGCACTTCACGCGGACCGTCGAGGAGTACCGTCAGGTCGCGCCGATCGCCTCCGCACAGGGCGTCGGCGTGGTCAACGGCGGCTACACGTACGACGGCGAGCTGGTCGAGGCGCTGCCGTCGGTGCGGCCGGGGACCGTGGTCGCCGAGCTGGACGCGGACACCGTGACCGCGCACCTGGACTCGATCGACCCCGGAGAGGAGCTGGCCCTGTCCGGCTTCCTGGCGGCCGCGCGGGCGAAGCTGGACCCGCTGGGCTGTGACGTCGTCCTACGGGCCTTCCACCCCCTGTCCGTGCCCGCGCTGCACCTGGACGACCGGGCCGCACGGCACGAGCAGGCGCGCGCGGCGGCCGAGGAGCAGGCCGACGACCTGTGGGCGGGCATCCTCGGCTCGCTGCGCGGCAGCGCACCACGCGCGCGTCTGGTGCTCAACCATCTCAACCCGCTGGTGCGGCGCATCGGTTCGCTGAAGGACCCGGAACTGATCGGCACCGCCACCGAGTCGCTGTACGGGCAGGCCCTGCTGATGGCGCAGCGCCCGCTCAGGCCGGCCGACTCGGCGCTGCTGAACCGGGCGTTCATCGGCCTGCTGGAGTGGGCGACCCATGGGGAGGGTGACGGGCGATGAGCGCGATCACGGACTTCGACGCGCTGCGCCGGGCGATGGCGGAGAACTCCGAGCAGCCGGAGGGCCCGGCCCGCAACGCGCGCGCGGAGCAGCTGCTGGCCGCGGCGGAGGGCCTCGGCATCCCGCTGGCCGTCATCGAGGCGCTCGGGCACCAGCTGAAGGTCTACAACTACAGCTCCGAGGAGGACAAGATGTTCGTCCCGTTCGCGCGGCTGCTGCGCATGTGGGACGAACGACCCGAGGACTTCGACGCGTACGAGGCGCACTCGCTGCACTGGGTCTTCAAGTGGATGTCGGCGGGCATGCTGGGCCAGCCGCACATCCCGCTCGCCTCGATCGAGCAGTGGCTCGGCGAGATGGAGCACCGCTACCGGCTCGCCGGGTACTCCGAACGGGCCGTGCGCGGCGCCGAGTTCAGCGTGGCCGCGCACATCGGCGACGTGACGCGGGCGGAGCGGGCGTACGCGGCGTGGCTCGCCGCGGACCGCGACGAGATGGCCGACTGTCACGCCTGCGAGCTGCACGGGCAGGGCGTCTGGCAGGTCGAGCGCGGGCGGGACGAGGAGGCGCTCGAGCTGTGGCGGCCGGTGCTGGAGGGCGAGTTCGCGTGCGCGCACGAACCGCACACCGTGCTCGCCTCCTCGCTGGCCCCGTTGCTGCGACTGGGACGCGTGGACGAGGCACGCGCGAACCATCTGCGGGGCCTGCGCCTCGTACGCCCGATGGAGTCGATGCGCGGCGCGTACGCCGACCATGTGGAGTTCTGCGCGCTGACCGGGAACGAGGCGCGCGCACTGGAACTGCTCGCCGAGCGGCCCGCCTACTTCACGGACACCGGGCATCCGCGCAGCCGGCTGGAGTTCACGTCGGTGGTGACGCTGCTGATGGACCGGCTGACCGAGCTGGGCCTCGGCGATCAGCGGGTGCCGGGGCCGGCCGGGCGGACCTGGACGGCGGGCGAACTCGCCGCCCATGCGCGCGTGGAGACGCGGGAACTGGCCGAGCGGTTCGACCGGCGCAACGGCACGTCGAGCGTCGGCGACCGGGCACGCGCGCGTATGACCCAGCGGCCACTGGTGGACCGGCTGCCGCTGGGCGTGCGTACGGTGCGCCCCGTGCCGGCACCGGTGGCCGCGCCCCCGCCGCCGGAGGGGCCCGGCGAGCCCGACCTGGCGGCCCTGCTCGCCGAGGCACGGCGGCTGTCGGACACCCTGCAGCCGCACGCGCTCCAGGCGTGGGCGGCGGTCGCGCTGGCCGCGCAGGGCAGGGAGCTGGAGCCGCGCGACCGCGCGGAGCTCGCCGACCACGAGGCGATGTCCCGCGGCCCTGCGGGCCTCGAGCTGTTCG
The DNA here is from genome assembly GCF_020819595.1 of Streptomyces barringtoniae. Taxonomy (GTDB): domain Bacteria; phylum Actinomycetota; class Actinomycetes; order Streptomycetales; family Streptomycetaceae; genus Streptomyces; species Streptomyces barringtoniae. Next base: position 34,347 of record NZ_JAJHNP010000015.1, on the reverse strand, counting down.
AGCGGGCAGCGGCCCTGTACGCGGAGGCGGGCGACCTCGGCGAGGCCCTGGCGGCACGCGCGCGTGGAGCGTACGTCCGCGCGCTGACGGGCGATGTGGACACGGCACTGGCGACGGTCAACGGTCTGTACGACGAGGCGCTGGCCCTGTACGCCGAGGAGGCCACCGGCGTACGGCAGACGGCGTCGGTGCTGATGAGCCGGGCCCGGATCCTGATGCGGTACGCCCACGAGGGAACCCCGGTGCTGGAGGACCCGGCCCCGAACACGACCGGTCCCGCCCCTCGGTCCACGGTCCAGGCGCCGGCCTCGGACGAGCCGGAGCGCGAGGGCCTGCTGCCGGGCGGAGCGACCTCCGGCGGAGCGGCATCCCTTCAGCCGAAGCCCGACGAGGCCGTGCCCGGCGCGCCCATCACCGCAGAGGCAGCCGCCCCCCGGCCAAGCCCCGGGGACAACGGGCCCGGCGAACCTGCCTCCGGCGAGGCCACCGTCCATCAGGTGGGGCCCGGGGGCGCATCCGGCGAGCCTGGCGCCCATCGGCCGGAACCCCAGGACAGTGCACCCGGCGGGCCCACCTCCCGCGAGCCGGACGCCTATCGGCCGGCGCCCCAGTACAGGGCACCCGGCGAACCAGCCGCCCCCCGGCCAGGCCCCGAGAGCAGCTTGCCCGGCGGGCCAGCCTTCCGCGAGCAGGGCTCCGGCGAGACAGCCGCTCACCGGCCAAGCCCCCCGGACAGCGCGCCCGGCGAGCCGGCCTCCGAACCAGCCGACCGTAGGCCAGGGCCCGAGGACAGCTTGCCCGGCGGCCCGGCCTCCCGCGAGCCGGCCGCCGGCGAACCAGCCGCCCACAGGCCAGGACCGGGGCACAACAGGTCCGGCGAACCGGCCTCCGGTGACGCAGCCGCCCATCGGCCAGGGGTCGGGGACAGCGGGCCCGGTGAGCCGGTCTCCGGTGGGGCCGTGGAGGAGCGGCTCGTGCGGGTCGAGAAGGCCGTGGGTGAGGTGCTGGCGCTGGTCGGCGGGCGGGGCGCGGACGATGTGCGGCTGGCCGCTCGGGCCGCGGAGGCGCGGGGCATGCTGGCCGAGCTCGCCGGGCTGCGCGGGGACGCCGGGAGAGCCGCGGAGCTGTTCCGGCGGGCCGCCGACGCGTACGTGAGCGCCGGACTGCCGTGGTTCGCCGTGGAGTACGAGGTGCAGGTCGCCGCGCTCGCCCACCAGGCCGGTGACCCGGCCGGGGCCGAGCGGGCTCTGCGGGTCGCGCTGGAGCACGGCGGGCCGTACGTGGAGCCGGTCGGGCGGGCCCAGCTGCATCTGCAGCTCGCCGAGGTCGTCGGCGCCCGGGGTGGGATCGCCGAGGCCGCCGAGCACGCGCTGGAGGCCGCGCACTGGGCCGACGAGGCGGGCGAGAGCGGCACGCTGGGTGCCTGGGCGCGGCAGCAGCTGGGCGGGTTCCTGCTGCGGCAGGGTCGATTCGCCGAGGCCGCCGAGGTGCTGGAGTCGGCGCTGGCCGACCTGACCGCCGAGACGCACGGGGACGGGGCCGTCGTACAGGCGCGGTGGTGGCTCGGGGACTGTCTGGGCGAGCTCGGCGAGCACCGGGCGGCGGCCGAACACCGGCTGCGGGCGGCGGAGACCGCCCGGCACTGGCCCGAGCAGCAGGATCACGCCACGCTCGCCCACCTCGCCGCCGAGTCGCTGGGCAAGGCCGGTCTGCCGGAGGAAGCCGACCGGGCCTACGCGCGGGCGGGTGAACTGTGGCGCGCACTGGGCAACCCGGCCTTCCTCGTCCGTTCGCTGCGCGCCCGCGGCTGGCTGGCCCTGCGCGGGGACGGCGGATCGGAGAGCGCACGGGAGCTGATGGCGGAGGCGGTGCGCGAGTGCGAGCGGGCGCGGGAGGCCGCGGCCGACCCGGTGTCCCGGGAACAGCTCACGGGCGAACTCGCCCACACCCACCACCAGTTCGGCGACCTGCTGACCCGCTCGGCGATCGAGCGGGACCAGGAGGACGCGGAGGACGCGGAGGACGACGGGCAGGACGAGGAGGCCGAAGGCGGCGTGATCCAGGGTCTGTTCGAGGCAGCGCTGGTCCAGATGGACCGGGCGGCCGATCTGTTCGGCACGCTGGGCGCGGACGGGCTGCACGACCGTACCGGTGCCGAACTGGCCGCCGGCCGGCTGGCGGCCGGCCTCGGCCGGCCCGCGGAGGCGGCGGCACGCGCGCGTGCCGTGCTCGCGGCCTACGCGGGTGCCGACGACGAGGACGGGACGGTCCGGGCGCGGCGGGCGGAGGCCACCGGGATGCTCGGGCCGCAAGAGTGAGGCGCGGGGTCACTCCACGCCGATGAGCAGCAGGGTCCCCTGCCGGCCGCCCCGGTACACGACCGTGTCCACGGCGAGGTAGGACTCCCGTACGCGGGCCTCGAGGTGTTCGGCGACGGTCTCGGGGGCCTCGTCGCCGACGACGAGGGTGACGAGTTCGCCGCCGGCCTGGAGCATGCGGTCCAGGACGGTCGCGGCGGTGGTGGTGACGTCGGCGCCGATCACGGCCACGTCGCCGTCGATCAGCCCGAGCACGTCCCCGGCCTGGCAGATGCCGGCCGTCGTCCAGGACTGGTGTTCGGCGACGACGACCTCGGCGTACCGGGTGGCGCCCGCCGCCGCGGTCATCTGGACCACGTCCTCGTCGAACCGGCGCTCCGGCTCGTGCACGGCGAGCGCGGCGATGCCCTGGACCGCCGAGCGGGTCGGGATCAGGGCCACCCGGATGCCGTCGGCGCGGGCCTGCTCGGCGGCCGCCGCGGCCGTGTGGCGCAGCTCGGCGTCGTTGGGCAGCAGGACCACCTCGCGCGCGTGGGCCCGCCGTACGGCCTGCACCAGCTCCCCGCTGGCGGGCGGCTCCCCGGGACGCGCGAGCACGGTCGTGGCGCCCGCCTCGGTGTACAGCCCGGCCAGGCCCTCGCCCGGTACGACGGCGACGACGGCCCGCTGGGCGCGCTCGCGCGGGGGCCGCTCACCGCCGGTGTGCACGTCCCCGAGCCCGAAGTGGGTGATCCGGATCCGGTACGGCCGTCCGGCCTCCACGCCCGCCTCCACGGCGGCGCCCGCGTCGTCGGCGTGCACATGGACGTTCCACAGCCCGTCGCCGCCGACCACGACCAGGGAGTCGCCGAGCGCGTCGAGGCGTTCCCGGAGCCGGGCCACGGCCGTGTCGCCCGCCTCCAGCAGATAGATCACCTCGTAGGCGGGCCCGTCGGCGTCGGCGCACCGGCCGGCGTCGGACATGCCCTCCCCGCGCGCGGGCCCGCCCACGCGCGCGCGAGCGCCGGGAACCGCGTCCGCGTCCTCACCGGCGGCCAGGGCCTGCGGGCTCCGCCCTACCGCCGAGGTCTCCGGGCTCTCCGGCACCGCCGGGCTCTCCCAGGCCGCCGGAGGCTCCCGCACCGCCTCCCCCGTGAACGCCTCCACCAGCGCCCCCAGCACCGCCACGAGCCCACGTCCGCCGGCGTCGACCACCCCGGCCCGGCCGAGCACGGGCAGCTGGCCCGGAGTGGCCGCGAGTGCCGTACGCGCACCCTCGTAGGCCGCCCGCGCGACCGCGCCGCAGTCGCCCTCGGCCTCCTCGGCGGCCTCGGCGGCGGCCGAGGCGACGGTCAGCACCGTGCCCTCGACGGGGTGGGCCACGGCCTGCCGGGCGGAGTCGGCAGCCCGCCGCAGCGCCCGCCGCAGCGCCGCGCCCTCGATCCGGGGCGCCTCGCGCCCGGTGTCGTCGGCGAGCACCTGCGCCATGCCGCGCAGCAGCTGCGCCAGGATCGTCCCGGAGTTGCCGCGGGCCCCGATGAGCGCCCCGTGGGCCATCGCGTGCACGGCGTCCGCCAGGGAGGGCTCCCCCGCGCCCGTCCCGTACCCGGCGAACACCGCCTCCACGGCCGTGGCCGCCGATTCCAGGGTGAGGTAGAGATTGGTTCCGGTGTCGCCGTCGGCCACCGGATAGACATTGATCGCGTCGATCTCCTCACGCGCGCGACCGAGCGCTCCGAGCGCCAGACCGCACCAGGTGCGCACCGCGAGAGCATCGAGGAATGTCTGCGGCACCTGCGCCACCTGCGCCTCCCTGACCTGCTGGCTGAACGTGGTCGCAGCGTAGACCCAGGAACCCTGTCCACCGGAAGAGGGCCGGGAGCGGGGCCCTGAGCTGCCATGGTAGTTTCGTTGTACGGGCGCAGCCGTTGTATGCTGCTCCGGTTGCCCGATCCGATCGGGCCGTTCCCCTGGCAACGCCACTCAAGATCTCAGGTCTTAAGATCTCGATCCCGGCATGCCGGGATTAACCGTAAGTGCATCTGAAGTCTTTGGAGTGACCCGTGGCTGCCAACTGCGACGTCTGCGGCAAGGGGCCGGGCTTCGGCAACAACATCTCGTTTTCGCACCGCCGTACGTCCCGTCGCTGGAACCCGAACATCCAGCGTGTGCGTACCGTGGTCGGCGGGACGCCGAAGCGCGTGAACGCTTGCACCTCGTGCATCAAGGCCGGCAAGGTCTCGCGCTGACGCTACAGCTGAGCGCGCGGCCACTGCCTGGTTCGCTGCACTGAGCCGGTCCACCCGAGGGTGGACCGGCTTTTTGCCGTACCCGGAGCCCGGCCGTCGTCCCTCTGCCGTACCCGGGGCTCTTTGCCGTCCCCGGCCCGGGTCACCCCCGCAGCCGCCAGCCGTGATCCACCGGCCCGATCCCCGCGCCGAGCGTGAATCCGGCGGCGATCGCCCCCGTGACGTACTCCTTGGCCGCCGTGACCGCCTCCGGCACGGAGAGCCCCTTGGCCAGCCCCGACGCGATGGCGGAAGCCAGTGTGCAGCCCGTGCCGTGCGTGTGCCGGTTGTCGTGGCGCGGCGCCCGCAGCCAGTGCTCGGCCGAGCCGTCGGTCAGCAGGTCGACCGCCTGGTTCCCGCCCGCCCGCCCTGCGTCTGCGGACAGGTGCCCGCCCTTGATCAGCACCCAGCGCGGCCCGTACTCCAGCACGGCCGCCGCGGCCGGTCGCAGGTCGTCCTCGGACTCGACCCGCACCCCGGTGAGTTGTGCCACCTCGTCGAGGTTCGGGGTCGCCACGGTCGCCGCCGGGAGCAGCTGCGTGCGTACGGTGTCCAGCGCGGACGCGGCCAGCAGCGGGTCGCCGTGCTTGGAGACGCCCACCGGGTCCACGACGGCCGGAGCGTCCGTACCGGAGATCAACTCGGCGACCGTCCCGACCAGTTCCGCGGAGGCCAGCATGCCGGTCTTGACGGCCTGGACGCCGATGTCGTCCACGACGCTGCGGTACTGGGCCCGTACCGCCTCCACGGGCAGCTCCCAGGCGCCCTGCACGCCCAGGGAGTTCTGTGCGGTCACCGCCGTGATCACGCTCATCCCGTGCACGCCCAGCGCCAGCATGGTCTTCAGGTCGGCCTGGATGCCGGCCCCGCCGCCGGAGTCCGAGCCCGCCACGGTCAGTACGCGCGGGATCATGACTCGATGTCCCCGAAGTGGTCCCAGCCGCCCTTGCTGGTCCAGGGCGCCCCGTCGACGGTCACCTGGGGCAGCGCGGAGGGGTTGAGGACCTCGCCGATGACCTTCCAGCGGGCCGGGAGCTTGGTGTCCGACGGGAAGGTCGCGACGATCGCGTGGTCCTCTCCCCCGGTCAGCACCCACTGCAGCGGGTCGACGCCGACGGCCTGCCCGATGTCGTTCATCTGGGTCGGGATGTCGATCGCGCCCGAGCGGATGTCGATGCGGACCTTGCTGGCCTCGGCGATGTGCCCGAGGTCGGCGATCAGCCCGTCGCTCACGTCGCACATCGCGGTCGCGCCGAGCGCGGCGGCCGCCGGGCCCGCGTGGTACGGCGGCTCGGGGCGGCGGTGGGCCTCCACGAAGGCGCGCGGGGAGCGGAAACCCCGGGAGAGGACCGCGTAACCGGCCGCGGACCAGCCCAGCCAGCCCGTGACGGCCACCAGGTCGCCGGGCTGGGCACCGGCCCGTGTGACGGGCTCCTGGTTGCGCAGATCGCCGAGCGCGGTGATCGACACCATGATCGTGTCACCGCGTACGACGTCACCGCCGACCACGGAGGCGCCCGCCACCTGGCACTCGTCGCGCAGGCCGTCCATCAGCTCGCTGGGCCAGGTCACCGGGAGTTCGGCCGGGACGACCAGGCCGAGCAGCAGGGCGGTCGGTACGGCGCCCATCGCGGCGATGTCGGCGAGGTTCTGCGCCGCCGCCTTGCGGCCGACGTCGTAGGCCGTGGACCAGTCGCGGCGGAAGTGCCGCCCCTCCAGCAGGATGTCGGTGCTCGCCACCACCCGCCGGTCGGGCGCGGCGACCACCGCGGCGTCGTCGCCGGGGCCGATCCGGACCGCCGGGGTGGTGGTGAGACGGGAGGTGAGCTCCCTGATGAGCCCGAACTCCCCGAGCTCACCAACAGTGCCCTTCATTGCCCTTGCTCCCCTTCTCTGCCATGCCGTGCCCAGTCGCGCGTCATCAGTGTCCCCGATACGGTCGAGGTGACTGTCGATACGGTCCGGAAGACCGTCGGAACGGTCCTTGCGACCGTCAACTTCCGTCGTGCCTGCACCCTGGCGCGCAAGCCCGGTTCCCGCAGGTCTCCCCGCGGGGAGCGGCAACGCGATACCGTGGCGTTCCTTTTCCCCACATGATCCTCGTGGCCGCCCTGGAGGTTCCGTGGTACAGGCGTACATCCTGATCCAGACGGAGGTCGGCAAGGCGTCGACCGTCGCCGAGACGATCAGCAAGATCCCTGGAGTGATCCAGGCCGAGGACGTGACGGGACCGTACGACGTCATCGTGCGCGCCCAGGCCGACACGGTCGACGACCTCGGTCGCATGGTGGTCGCCAAGGTCCAGCAAGTGGACGGCATCACCCGCACCCTGACCTGTCCGGTCGTGCATCTGTAGCCCCCGTCTACGCTTGGCCGGTGAACATCTTCCGTCACCGGCCCCTCGGTCTGCTCGCGCCCGCGCTGCTGATCGCGGTCGCGGGCTGCTCCTCGGCAGACGACAGCGCCGCCGTGGCGGTTCCCAGCCCCGACGCGAAGACGGCGCCGGTGTGCCGGGCGCTGCACCGGGTGCTGCCCCAGAAGCTCGACGGGCGAAGCCGCAACGACCCCGAACCCCGGTCCGCCTACACGGCGGGCTGGGGAAACCCGGCGATCATACTGCGCTGCGGTGTCGTACGGCCGCCGAAGATGATCGACCCCAAGGTGGCCGAGGGAGGTGACCCCGACGCCATCGCGGGCGGGGTGAACGGCGTCGACTGGCTGATGGAGAAGCAGGCCGACGGCACCTGGCGGTTCACCACCGCGGGCCGTGCGGCGTACGTGCAGATCGGCCTGCCCAAGGGCATGTCCGCGCAGGAGGAGGGCACGGCCGTGCTCACGGATCTCGCGGCGGCCGTGAAGAAGGCGATCCCCAAGGGGATCGCCTCCATGCGCGGGTGACTCGCGGGCCGCTCAGCGCAGTCCGGTCGAGCGGCGCAGCGCCGCCCGCACCAGGCGGTCGATCAGCTCCGGGTAGCCGACGCCGCTGGCCTGCCACATCTGCGGGTACATCGAGATCGGCGTGAAGCCGGGCAGGGTGTTGATCTCGTTGATCACGAACTCGCCGTCCTCGGTGAGGAAGAAGTCCGCGCGGACCAGGCCCTCGCAGGAGACCGCCTCGAACGCCTCGACCGCGAGCCGCTGCACCTCGGCGGTCTGCTCCCCGGTGAGCGGCGCGGGGACGATTCCGGGCGTGGAGTCGATGTACTTGGCCTCGAAGTCGTAGTACGCGTGCGCGTCCGGCGGCGGGATCTCGGCCGGGACGGAGGCGCGCGGGCCGTCCTCGAACTCCAGGACGCCGCACTCGATCTCCCGGCCGCGTACGGCGGCCTCGACGAGGATCTTCGGGTCGTGGGCCTGCGCGGTGGCGATCGCCTCGTCCAGTCCGGACAGGTCGTCGACCTTGGTGATGCCGATGGACGAGCCCGCGCGCGCGGGCTTCACGAACAGCGGCCAGCCGTGCTCGCCCGCGAAGTCGATGATCTTCTTGCGGGCGGCGGACTCGTCCTGCTGCCACTCGCGGGGCCGGATCACCACGTACGGGCCGACCTTGAGCCCGTAGGACGTGAAGATCCGCTTCATGTACTCCTTGTCCTGGCCGACGGCCGAGGCGAGCACACCGGCGCCCACGTACGGCACCCCGGACAGCTCCAGGAGGCCCTGCAGGGTGCCGTCCTCGCCGTAGGGGCCGTGCAGCACCGGGAAGACCACGTCGACCTCGCCGAGCGCCTTGGGCACCGAGCCGGGCTCGCTGTAGACGACCTCGCGGTTCGCGGGGTCGACGGGGAGCACCACGCCGCCCTCGTGCGACTCCGCCAGCTCCTCGACGGCGGGCAGGCGGCGGTCGGTGATGGCCATCCGCTCCGGCTCGTCGGCGGTGAGCACCCAACGGCCCTCCCGCGTGATGCCGATCGGCAGGACGTCGTACTTGGTCCGGTCGATGGCCTTGAGGACGGCCCCGGCGGTGACCATGGAGATCCCGTGTTCGGAGCTGCGCCCGCCGAACACGACGGCCACGCGCGGCTTGCGAGGCGGCTGCTCAGGGCTCTGGGGGAGGTTCTCGGTGCTCATATCGCGTTGAGAGTACCCGTTGGTAGAGCCCGGATACAGCGCCGACTCAGAAGGTTCGCTCAGCGTCGTTCGGGCTTCGCGCTGCGCGACATCAGCTCCTTGACGGCGACCACCGGGGACTTGCCCTCGTGGACGATGGCGACGACCGTCTCGGTGATGGGCATGTCGACGCCGTGCCGGCGGGCCAGATCCAGCACGGACTCGCAGGACTTGACGCCCTCGGCGGTCTGCTTGGTGACCGCGATGGTCTCCTGCAGGGTCATGCCCTTGCCGAGGTTGGTGCCGAAGGTGTGGTTGCGGGACAGCGGCGAGGAGCAGGTCGCCACCAGGTCGCCGAGGCCCGCGAGTCCGGAGAAGGTCAGCGGGTCGGCGCCGAGCACGACGCCGAGCCGCGCGGTCTCGGCGAGGCCCCGGGTGATGAGCGAGCCCTTGGCGTTGTCGCCGAGCCCCATGCCGTCCGCGATGCCGACGGCGAGCCCGATGACGTTCTTCACGGCACCGCCCAGCTCGCAGCCCACCACGTCGGTCTCCGTGTACGGCCGGAAGTACGGCGTGTGACAGGCGGCCTGGAGGCGCTGGGCGACGGAGGCGTCGGTGCAGGCGACCACGGCGGCGGCCGGCATGCGGGCGGCGATCTCACGGGCCAGGTTGGGCCCGGTGACGACCGCGATGCGGTCGGAGCCGACCTTGGCGACGTCGTCGACGACCTCGCTCATCCGCATGGTGGAGCCGAGTTCGACGCCCTTCATCAGGGAGACGAGCACGGTGCCCGGGGCCAGCAGCGGGGTCCACTCGGCGAGGTTGGCGCGCAGCGTCTGTGAGGGGACGGCGAGGACGGTGAAGTCGGCGTCGCGCAGGGCCTCGGCCGGGTCCGAGGTGGCTCTGAGGTTCTCCGGGAGTTCGACGCCGGGCAGGTAGTCGGGGTTGGTCCGCGTCGAGTTGACGGCCTCGGCCAGCTCGGGGCGGCGGGCCCACAGGGTCACCTCGCAGCCCGCGTCGGCGAGCACCATACCGAAGGCGGTGCCCCATGAGCCGGTGCCCATGACCGCCGCCTTGACCGCCTTGCTCACTTGCCCTGCCCCTCCGGTTCCTTGCCTTTGGCCTGCGCCGTCTGCGCCGTCTGCGCCTCGGTGCGGCGCCGCTGTTCGATCCGCTCGCGGCGGGGGTCGTAGGGCGTCTCGGGCGCCTTCTCGCCGCGGATCTCCTCGAGCCGGCGGGTGATGGCCGCCATGATGACCTCCGTGGCCTCCTTGAGCAGGTCCGGGGTCATCTCCTTGTCGTAGAAGCGCGAGAGGTCCACGGGCGGGCCCGCGAGCACGTGATGGGTCTTGCGCGGGAAGAGGTTCGGCTTCTTGGCGTACGGCGGCAGCAGTTCGTTGGCGCCCCACTGGGCGACCGGGATGACCGGGCACTTGGTCTGCAGGGCGACGCGCGCGGCACCTGTCTTGCCGGTCATGGGCCAGCCGTTCGGATCGCGGGTGAGGGTGCCCTCGGGGTAGAAGGCGACGCACTCGCCGCGCTCCACGGCGTCGATCGCGGCCCGGAAGGCGCTGAGCGCGTCCGTCGACTCGCGGTAGACGGGGATCTGTCCGGTGCCGCGCATGGCGGCGCCGACGAATCCCTTCTTGAAAAGCCCGCTCTTCGCGAGGAATCGCGGAACCCGTCCGGTGTTGTACTGATAGTGCGCGTACGCGAAGGGGTCCACGTGGGAATTGTGGTTCACCACGGTGATAAATCCGCCCTCGGCCGGAATGTGCTCCATTCCGCGCCAGTCCCGCTTGATCAGAACCACCAGCGGCGGTTTGCAGATCACCGCGGCGAAGCGGTACCAGAAGCCGATTCTGCGGCGGGGCACAAGGACACCTTCCTCTAGGGGCTGCCACCCCGGCGGGGGCCGCACGATTGTCGCCCCGTGCCGCCGGTCTGTCGAGGACACCGTACGCCCCGCCACCGAAAGTGCCAGATGGCGCGGGGGACAATGATCGTGACGAGAGAGGGACGGTACGCCGGTGCAGTGGACCTTGGTCATCCCCCTGAAGCCCCTGTCGCGGGCCAAGAGCAGGCTCTCGGACACCGCCGGGGACGGGGTGCGCCCGGGGCTGGCGCTCGCGTTCGCGCAGGACACGGTGGCCGCGGCGCTGTCCTGTACGGCCGTGGCGGATGTGGCGGTCGTCACGGACGACGAGCGGGCGGCGCGCGAGCTGGCGGCGCTGGGCGCGCGGATCGTCCCGGACACGCCGGGAAGCGGTCTGAACGCCGCGCTGGCGCACGGCGCGGCGGTCGTACGGGAAATGCGCCCGCGCACACCTGTTGCCGCCCTGAACGCCGATCTGCCGGCGTTGCGCCCGGCGGAACTGGCCGTCGTCCTGGGCGCGGCGGCGGAGTTCTCCCGGGCGTTTCTCGCGGATGCGGCGGGGCTGGGCACGACGTTGCTGGCCGCGCTGCCCGACGGGGAATTGCAGCCGGAGTTCGGCATTGATTCCCGTTCCCGGCACCGGGGCTCGGGGGCAGAGGAACTCCGGCTGGCGGGCGTGGATTCAGTACGGCAGGACGTGGACACCGGGGACGATCTGCGGGCGGCGCTGGCCTTGGGCGTCGGCCCGTATACGGCCGCGGTTTCGGCGGGTTTGCTGATCCCCGGATTCTGAACGCAGGCCGGGGCCGGGCAGGGCTGGGGGCGCTGCTCGCCCAGAGGTGCCGCAGCCACGGCGCGAACGCGGGTGCGGCGGCCGCAACCCCTGGGGGGCGCGGGGCTGTGTCGATGTGCGGCTCCGCCGCGTGGGCGCGACCGGCCACGACGGGCCCGCAGCCCGCAAACGGCCGCAGCCCCGCGGCACATCCCGCACCGGCGAACACTAGGCTGGCCGTCATGCAGGCCACCGCATACACGTACGACCCCGAAACCCGCAGCGGACAGGTGCTCCTCGACGACGGCACCCCGGTGCCGTTCGACGCCGCCGCGTTCACCGCCGGGGGCCTGTTGCTGCTGCGCCCCGGGCAGCGGGTGCGGATCGAGACGGAGGGAACCGGTGACGCCCTGCGCATCACCCTCGTAACCCTTCAAACGCTGTAACTGCCCTTACACACGCCGCGGGCCGGGCTCCCTGGGGAGTCCGGCCCGGCGCGTGAGTGCCCTGGCGTCCTTACGACGTCGCCTTGCGGGCAGTGGCCTTCTTGGCGGTGGTCTTGCGGGCCGTCGACTTCTTGGCCGGGGCCTTCTTCGCGGTGACCTTCTTCGCCGGGGCCTTCTTGGCCGCCGCCTTCTTGGCGGTGGTCTTCTTCGCCGCGGTGGTCTTGGCGGCCGCCGTGGTCTTCTTGGCGGGCGCCTTCTTCGCCGTGGTCTTCTTCGCGGCGGCCGCCTTCTTCGTCGGCGCCGCCTTCTTGGCCGTGACCTTCTTCGCGGCCGCCTTGGTGATCTTCTTCGCGGCGGCCTTCTTGACCGTCGCCGCGGCCCCGCCGGTCAGGCTGCCCTTGGGCGCCTTCTTGACCGAGACCTCGCCACCGCGCGGCAGCTTCTTCGAGCCGCTCACCAGGTCCTTGAACCCCTGACCGGCGCGGAAGCGCGGCACGGAGGTCTTCTTGACCCGAACCCGCTCGCCGGTCTGAGGGTTGCGGGCATAGCGGGCGGGGCGGTCCACCTTCTCGAAGGAGCCGAAGCCGGTGACCGAGACCCGCTCGCCCGCGACGACCGCGCGGACGATGGCGTCCAGGACATGATCGACAGCCTCGGCGGCCTGCTGGCGGCCACCCACCTTCTCGGCAATCGCTTCTACGAGCTGCGCCTTGTTCACGTCTTCCCCTTCGGAGACATCGCCAGAACGAAAGTGTTCAAGCTTTTTCGCACGTTAGGCAGATATATACCGCAAATCAAACACGAAACGGGCTTATCACCCTTGTGCCGCAACGGACTCGGTGGCCTCGGGCTGTTCAGTCGTCCTCGCCGGGGATCCGGCCCTCGTCGAGGTCCGCGTTGAACCGCTCGAGCCGCCTTGCCGCAGCGGCGAGATCGTGCTTGGCCGCGGCCGTAATGACCAGCAGCTTCCGGGTCAGCGCCATCCGTACGCCCTCCGGGACTTGCAGTGCGCGCACCCTTGAGTGCGCTTCCTTGAGTTGGTTCGCGACCGCCGTATAGAGCTGGAGTTGGCCGTCGTGTCCCATGCACAGATTGTGCCATCTGGGGCGAGTTGTCGCCTGCGCAGGGGGCAACTGCCGCCTCAAATGGCCTTCCAGGCACTTGCGGAGGACGCGATCCCAGCACTCACGTACCCAGGCAACGGCCTTGGTAACGTGGCAAGTTGAGCGCGGAGTGAGAACCTCACGGGGCCGTTCGGGTGCAGACACGGCCGTACCCCCGATCGTGGCGATCGGGGGTACGGCCGGGGTGTTGGGTGGCCGAAACGCGACGCGCTCGGCGGGTTGGATCAGATCTGGAGCGTCCGCGGCTTGTAGGACGGCCGCTTGGCCTCGTACGCGGCGATGTCGGCCTCGCTCTGGAGCGTGATGGAGATGTCGTCCAGGCCGTTCAGCAGCCGCCAGCGGGAGTTCTCGTCCAGTTCGAAGGAGGCGGTGATGCCCTCCGCGCGAACCTCACGAGTCTCAAGGTCAACAGTGACCTCAGCAGTGGGATCCTGTTCCGTCAGTTCCCACAGGGCGTCCACGATCTTCTGGTCCAGGACCACCGTGAGCAGGCCGTTCTTCAGCGAGTTGCCCCGGAAGATGTCCGCGAAGCGGGAGGAGATCACGGCCTTGAAGCCGTAGTTCTGCAGCGCCCAGACGGCGTGCTCGCGGGAGGAGCCGGTGCCGAAGTCGGGGCCTGCGACCAGGACGGTCGCGCCCTGCCGCTCGGGGCGGTTGAGGATGAAGTTCTCGTCCTTGCGCCAGGCCTCGAACAGCCCGTCCTCGAAACCGTCCCGCGTGACCTTCTTGAGCCAGTGAGCAGGGATGATCTGGTCGGTGTCGACGTTGCTGCGGCGCAGCGGGACGGCCCGGCCGGTGTGGGTGGTGAAGGCTTCCATGATTTCTCAGACTCCAGCGGGCACAGGGGCGTCGGACAGGTCGGCGGGCGAGGCCAGGCGGCCCAGGACGGCGGTGGCGGCCGCGACCTGCGGCGACACCAGGTGCGTACGACCGCCCTTGCCCTGCCGGCCCTCGAAGTTGCGGTTGGAGGTGGAGGCGGAGCGCTCGCCCGGGGCCAGCTGGTCGGGGTTCATGCCGAGGCACATCGAGCAGCCCGCGTGCCGCCATTCGGCGCCGGCCTCCTTGAAGACCACGTCCAGGCCCTCGGAGACGGCCTGCAGACCCACGCGCGCGGAGCCCGGGACGACCAGCATCCGTACGCCGTCGGCGACTTTGCGGCCCTTGAGGAGGTCGGCGGCGGCGCGCAGGTCCTCGATGCGGCCGTTGGTGCAGGAGCCTACGAAGACGGTGTCCACCTTGATGGAGCGCAGCGGCTGGCCGGCGTCCAACCCCATGTATTCCAGGGCCTTTTCGGCGGCGAGGCGCTCCGAAGCGTCTTCGTACGAAGCCGGGTCGGGGACGTTCGCCGAAAGCGGCGCGCCCTGGCCGGGGTTGGTGCCCCAGGTGACGAACGGCGACAGCTCGTCGGCGTTGATCACGACCTCGGCGTCGAACTCGGCGTCGTCGTCCGTCCTCAGCGTCTTCCAGTACGCGACGGCGGCGTCCCAGTCGGCGCCCTCGGGGGCGTGCGGGCGGCCCTTGAGGTACTCGAAGGTGGTCTCGTCCGGGGCGATCATGCCCGCGCGGGCGCCGGCCTCGATCGACATGTTGCAGATGGTCATCCGGGCCTCCATCGAGAGCTTCTCGATGGCGGAGCCGCGGTACTCCAGGATGTAGCCCTGGCCGCCGCCCGTACCGATCTTCGCGATGATCGCCAGGATCAGGTCCTTGGCGGTGACGCCCTCGGGCAGCTCGCCCTCGACGGTGATGGCCATGGTCCTGGGACGGGCCAGCGGCAGCGTCTGGGTGGCCAGCACGTGCTCGACCTGGGAGGTGCCGATGCCGAACGCCAGCGCACCGAAGGCGCCGTGCGTGGAGGTGTGGGAGTCACCGCAGACCACGGTCGTGCCGGGCTGGGTCAGGCCCAGCTGGGGGCCGACGACGTGCACGACGCCCTGCTCGACGTCGCCCAGCGGGTGCAGGCGCACACCGAACTCGGCGCAGTTCTTGCGCAGCGTCTCCAGCTGGGCGCGGGAGACCGGGTCGGCGATGGGCTTGTCGATGTCGAGGGTCGGGGTGTTGTGGTCCTCGGTGGCGATGGTGAGGTCGAGGCGGCGCACCTGGCGGCCGTTCTGGCGCAGCCCGTCGAAGGCCTGCGGGCTGGTCACCTCGTGCAGCAGGTGCAGATCGATGAAGAGGAGGTCGGGCTCGCCCTCGGCGCGCCGGACGACGTGGTCGTCCCAGACCTTCTCCGCGAGTGTCCTACCCATCGCTTTCCCTCCGGCCGGCAAACGTCCACCGGCCCAACTAGAGATCTTGAGGAAGCGGCGACTGCCCTGTTGAGGGCCCCATGAAGTGGTGATTCCGGGCGTCCACCGCCGGGCCCGTTGGTCTGCGGGCCGTTGTGTGATTCCAGAGTGGCGCGTTCCACGGAAAATTGAACTTGCGTTTCACAGAGTGAGACGCAAGTATCGTTGCATGGACAACAGTAGCGGCGTCGGCGTTCTGGACAAGGCGGCCCTCGTCCTGAGCGCTCTGGAGTCCGGTCCGGCCACCCTCGCGGGTCTGGTCGGCGCGACCGGACTGGCACGACCCACGGCTCACCGCCTGGCCGTGGCTTTGGAACACCACCGCATGGTGGCACGCGACATGCAGGGCCGTTTCATCCTCGGCCCGCGTCTCGCGGAGCTGGCGGCGGCGGCCGGCGAGGACCGCCTGCTGGCGACGGCGGGCCCCGTGCTCACCCACCTCCGTGACGTCACCGGCGAGAGTGCGCAGCTCTACCGGCGCCAGGGTGACATGCGGATCTGTGTGGCCGCGGCGGAGCGGCTGTCCGGCCTGCGGGACACCGTCCCGGTCGGTTCGACGCTCACGATGAAGGCCGGCTCCTCGGCCCAGATCCTGATGGCGTGGGAGGAGCCCGAGCGGCTGCACCGCGGTCTGCAGGGTGCCCGCTTCACGGCGACGGCCCTGTCGGGCGTACGGCGGCGCGGCTGGGCCCAGTCCATCGGCGAGCGCGAGCCGGGCGTCGCGTCCGTCTCCGCGCCGGTGCGCGGCCCCTCCAACCGCGTGGTGGCCGCGGTGTCCGTCTCCGGGCCGATCGAGCGCCTGACCCGCCACCCGGGCCGTATGCACGCCCAGGCGGTCATCGACGCCGCCGCCCGCCTCTCGGAGGCCCTGCGCCGTTCGGGCTGAGCCCGACGCCCGGGAATGTCCGGGAACACCGAGGAGGGCCTGCCCCAACGCCGCGGCAGGCCCTCCTTGCTCCCCCGATCCCGGTCAGCCGGCCTTCTCGGCCTCCGGCGCCTTCTGCGTCCGGTGGGCGAACCGGTCCTTGGCGTACCGGCCCCGCTTCTCCAGCGGGATCTGCCCGTGCGCGGCCGCGAGGCCGAAGGCCGGCATGTCCCCGTAGATCGCCTCGTACGAGCCCTCCGGCACGACGTACGCCTCGTGCCAGATCCCGACCTGACCGCGCAGCCTGCCGCTGCGCTCCTTGCGGTTGAGTGCGGCCCACGCCCGGTGGTGGAACGCGTCCGGCGCGGTCGCGTAGGCGTACAGCTTGTCCTTGGACTCCCAGTACTGCACGACGTAGTACGTCCGCGGCGACGCCGTCAGCAGCACCTTGGCGCGCAGGCCCCGCGCGGGGTCCTTCTCCAGCTCCCGCAGCATGCGGAACATTCCCAGCATCACCGGCAGCCACAGGTGCACGGCCCAGAAACGGTTGATGCGCATGCCGATCAGCAGGACGACGACCTCGCCCTCCGCGTCGGCGGTCGTACGGGACACCATGACTTCCCCCTCGTTGGTGAGCTGCGCTATCCAAGTGCCGATGCTTGGATAGTGCCGTTACCCAAGAGGGGGCGCAAGACATGCGGCTAGCCGAACTGAGCAGACGCAGCGGTGTGTCCACCGCGACGATCAAGTACTACCTGCGCGAAGGCCTGTTGCCGCCGGGCCGCCAGCTCAACGCGACCACGGCCGAGTACGACGAGGAGCACCTGCGCCGGCTGCGGCTGGTGCGCGCGATGATCCAGGTCGGCGGGCTGCCGGTGGCCGCGGTCCGTGAGGTGCTGCGGAACGTCGACGACGAGTCCCTCAGCCGTACGATCCGGCTGGGCGCGGCCCTGTGGGCGCTTCCGCAGGTGCCGGAGCCGGACGAGGAGGACGACTTCGTGCGGGCCGCGCACCGGGAAGCGGACGGGCTGCTGGAGGCGCTGGGCTGGTCCAACGCCCGGCTGCTGACGACCATCTCGCCCGCGTACCGCTCCCTGGTGGTGTCGGTGGCCGCGTTCCGCAGGCTCGGCTACGACTGGGGCGCCGAACTGCTGGTGGAGTACGGCAAGTTGATGCACGAGGTCGCGAAACTCGACCTGGACGTCGTGGAGACGTACCCGTCGGAGGCGGAGAAGGTGGAGACGGCGGTGCTCGGTGCCGTACTGACCGAGTCGATGCTGCAGGCGCTGCGCCGGCTGGCCCAGGAGGAGGAGTCGGGCCGACGGTACGGCTTCGAGTAGGGCCGGGTACGGCGAAGGCCCCCCACCGAAGTGGAGGGCCTTCCCTGTGCGTACCCCCGACCGGATTCGAACCGGCGCTACCGCCTTGAGAGGGCGGCGTGCTAGGCCGCTACACAACGGGGGCATGGACTCTGCGTTTCCGCAGGTCCGAGCTGGTCTACCTGGACTCGAACCAAGACTAACTGAACCAGAATCAGTCGTGCTGCCAATTACACCATAGACCAATGATGGTTTAGACCAGTCAGTACCCCCGACCGGATTCGAACCGGCGCTACCGCCTTGAGAGGGCGGCGTGCTAGGCCGCTACACAACGGGGGCCCTAGCGATCCCGACAGGATCAGGATCAGTACCCCCGACCGGATTCGAACCGGCGCTACTGCCTTGAGAGGGCAGCGTGCTAGGCCGCTACACAACGGGGGCTTTGCAGATAAGCTCTGCGAGCTGGCCTACCTGGACTCGAACCAAGACTAACTGAACCAGAATCAGTCGTGCTGCCAATTACACCATAGGCCACTGGAACTCAAGCCCCTGCGGGGTCCTCGTTCTAGCTTGCTCCTCGGGGCTCCGGCCTTCCGGCCCGCTCCCCTCGGCGCAGGAAGAACATTACCCGAAGGTGGACGGGGCTCCAAAACGGGTATCCGCGCGGACGAGCGCGGGGAGTTCGGCGAGGGTCGAGATCCGGCGGCAGACGACCTCCCCGGCCCCCTGCGCCGAGCCCGTCCCGCGATCGATCCACACGGACAGCAGCCCGGCCTCGGCGGCGCCCCGCCCGTCGATCTCCGGGTGGTCGCCGACGTACGCCACCTCGTGCGGAGGCAGCCGCAGCGCCTCGCAGACGGCCAGGAAGGCGCCGGCCTCCGGCTTGGAGACGCCCATCTCGGCGGCGCACAGCACGACCTCGAAGCGGTCGAGGAGGCCGAGGGTGCGCAGCTTGTGCTCCTGGACCGTGAGGCTGGAGTTGGACAGCACCGCGTGCCGGTGGCTGGCGGAGAGGGCCTCCAGGGCGGGCAGGACGTCCGGGAAGAGGCTCCAGGCGGCCTCGTAGTGCCCTATGTACCGCTGGAACCAGGCGTCACACTCGGCGTCGGTCAGCTCCGTGTCCAGGAAGACCCGCACGCGGTCCCGCCGCTGCCCCTCGAAGCTGACCTCCCCCGCCGAGAACCGCGCCCACTGGCTGTCGGTGATCTCCCGCCACCGGGCGAGGGCCTGCTCCGGGCCGTCGTACCCGGCGAGCAGCCCTTCCGCCGCCAGATGCGCCCGCATCCCCGCGCGGTCGGCGGTCGTGTAGTCGAACAGGGTGTCGTCCACGTCCCAGACCACGGCTCTGATCGTCATGACACCGACCGTACCGCCGAACGGCTGGCAGACTGGTCGGCATGAGCGAGTACCGCGTCCAGTTCACCGTCGAGGCCCGTGCGACGTTCGACGCCCTGCCCGCCGAGCGCCGGGCCCAGCTGGAGAAGGCCGTGCGCATCCTGGCCCGCGATCCATTCCGGAAGACCTCGACCGCGCCGCTCGGTCCGGACGAGAACCTGCGCAAGGCATACGTGGCCCCCGGCGTCGTGCTGGAGTACATGCTGGCCGGCGCGATCATGGTCGTCGTCGTGCTGGAGATCTTCGACGAGAGCGCCTATCTGATCGACGAAGCCGACGCACAGTGACCAACGCAACAGGGGCGGCACCCGGAACCCTCCGGATGCCGCCCCTGACGCATGGGCCGGCTACGCGCCCAGCTTCACCAGTGCCGCGTCGATGCGGGCCAGCGTCTTCTCCCTGCCCAGGACTTCCAGGGACTCGAAGAGCGGCAGGCCGACGGTGCGGCCGGTGACGGCGACGCGGAGCGGGGCCTGGGCCTTGCCGAGCTTGAGGCCGTACACCTCGCCGGCGGCCAGGACGGCCTCCTTCAGGGACTCTGGGGAGGTCCAGTCGGCCGACTCCAGCTTCTCGCGGGCCGTGCGGAGCAGGGCGTCGCTGCCCTCCTTCATCGCCTTGGTCCAGGAAGCCTCGTCCTCGACCGGCTCCGGCAGGAAGAGGAAGTCGACGTTGTCGGTGATCTCCGACAGCACCTTCAGGCGGGTCTGGGCGTGCGGGGCGATCGCCTGCCACTTGGCCTCGTCGAAGGCCTCGGGCGCCCAGGGCGCGAACGGGGCCTTCAGCCAGGGACGGCAGCGCTCGGTGAACTCCTTCACATCCAGCATGCGGATGTGGTCGCCGTTGATCGCCTCGCACTTCTTCAGGTCGAAGCGCGCGGGGTTCGGGTTCACGTCGGAGATGTCGAAGGCGGCGACCATCTCCTCGATCGAGAAGACGTCCTTGTCCGCGGAGAGCGACCAGCCCAGCAGGGACAGGTAGTTGAGCAGCCCCTCCGGCAGGAAGCCCCGCTCGCGGTACAGGTTCAGCGACGCCTGCGGGTCGCGCTTGGAGAGCTTCTTGTTGCCCTCGCCCATCACGTACGGCAGGTGGCCGAACTCGGGGACGCGCTTCGCGATGCCCAGCTCCGTCAGCGCCTTGTACAGCGCGATCTGGCGCGGGGTGGAGGAGAGCAGGTCCTCGCCGCGCAGGACGTGGGTGATCTCCATCAGGGCGTCGTCGACCGGGTTGACCAGCGTGTACAGCGGGGCGCCGTTCGCGCGGACGATGCCGTAGTCCGGCACGTTCTCCGGGGTGAAGGTCAGCTCGCCGCGGACCAGGTCGTTGAAGGTGATCGTCTCGTCCGGCATCCGGAAGCGGACGATCGGGGTGCGGCCCTGGGCCTGGTACTCCTCGACCTGCGCCTCGGTCAGGTCGCGGCAGTGGCCGTCGTAGCCGGAGGGCTTGCCGGCGGCGCGGGCGGCCTCGCGGCGGGTGTCCAGCTCCTCCTGGGAGCAGTAGCAGTGGTAGGCGTGGCCGGCGTCCAGGAGCTTCTGGGCGACGTCCTGGTAGACGTCCATGCGCTGCGACTGGCGGTACGGCGCGTGCGGGCCGCCGACCTCGGGGCCCTCGTCCCAGTCGAAGCCGAGCCAGCGCATCGCGTCGAGCAGCTGGTGGTAGGACTCCTCGGAGTCGCGGGCGGCGTCGGTGTCCTCGATGCGGAAGACCAGGGTGCCCTGGTGGTGCCGGGCGAACGCCCAGTTGAACAGGGCGGTGCGGACCAGGCCCACGTGCGGGTTACCGGTGGGCGAGGGACAGAAACGGACGCGTACGGGTGAGCCGGGTGCGCTAGCCACGCTTGACAACCTTGTTGGTGAGAGTGCCGATGCCTTCGATGGAGACGGCGACCTCGTCGCCGACGTTGAGGGGGCCGACCCCTGCGGGGGTGCCGGTGAGGATGACGTCGCCGGGGAGCAGGGTCATGGCCTCGGAGATGTTGACGACCAGGTCCTCGATGGGGTGGATCATCTCGCTCGTACGGCCCAGCTGGCGCTGTTCGCCGTTGACGGTGAGCTGGATGGTGAGGTCGTTCGCGCGGTCGAGGCCGAGGCCGGTCTCCACCCAGGGGCCGAGCGGGCAGGAGGTGTCGAAGCCCTTGGCGCGCGCCCACTGCTTCTCGCGTTTCTGCACGTCGCGGGCGGTGACGTCGTTGGCGCAGGTGTAGCCGAAGATCACGTCCTTGACGCGCTCGCGCGGGACCTCGCGGCACATGCGGCCGATGACGACGGCGAGCTCGGCCTCGTGGTGCAGCTCCTCGGAGAAGGAGGGGTACTGGATCTCGTCGCCGGGGCCGATCACCGAGGTGGACGGCTTGAAGAAGGCGAAGGGGGTGTCCGGCACCTCGTTGCCCAGCTCGCGGGCGTGCTCGCCGTAGTTGCGGCCGAACGCCACGACCTTGTTGGGCAGGACCGGCGGGAGCAGCCTGACCTTGCTCAGCGGCACCTTCGTACCGGACAGCTCGTAGTCCGCGAACGGGATGCCCTTGATGATGTCGAGGACGAGTTCGTCCTGCTTGTCGCCCTCGACCGCGCCGAAGGCTACGTTCCCGTCGATGGAGAACCTGGCGATGCGCACGGGATCCTTGCGCCCCTTACTGAGAACCGGCGTACTGACGACCCAGGTTAACCGGTGGTGATCCAGGTTCGCGGTGTCCGGCGTGCCCCTACGGGGCCATGCCGTGGGCCGTACGGACGCCGGCGGCCGCGGGAGCACGGCCGCCGGCGGCTCGGCGCATCGGGTGGGCGCCCGTCCGCTACTCTCCGGCCGAGGCGGCCGCGCCGACCGGGACGTCCACCAGCACCGTGCGCCGGGGGTTGGCCGTCTGGGCGGGCAGGTCGACGGAGTGCTCCTGCTCGGGCGTCTGCAGTTCGCCGGCGTCCTTCAGGTGCGCCAGGGTGGTGCGTCGCGGGTTGGCGATCCTGTGGAACATCATCGTCGTCTTCACGGTTGTGGGCGTCCTAGTCCTGTGTCGGCGGGGTTACAGATACGTCCCTGATGTAAAGCGTCAGGCTAAACATCCAATTCCCTGCCCAAGGCGCCAACTGCCCACGAGATCCGTGTGAGTTTGCTCACGACCTCGCGGACAATTCGGTCAAATCTGACCGGCAACACGCCCCCTCGAAACGGACATTGGCCACCTGAAGCCATCATTCCGCTCCTGATCATGGCGACTCAGACACCAGGCACCGACCGCTGACTCGCAGGGATACGTCCGATATGTTCGGGATCGGCCTCCACGGCTGGTGACGCGGCACTCACAGCCCGTCACGTAGGTCACAGCTCGGGACACGGCCCTTGTTGGAGATCCGGCACTGTGCTGGAATTCCACGGACCGCCGCGGGAATCGAGCCGGCGCAAGGGGCGCGAAGCAGCGCCGAGCGGCGGCCGAGACAGGGGGGAACCAGCGCCGGTCACTCAAGACCACCGGGGGGCGTATTCAGGGCGCTCTCCAAAACGCCGACACCGTGTCCCTCCGTTCGCGCGGAGGGGTGCCTGGTCCAGAGGTTGCGACGCTAGTGCAGGGACGTTTCAAGAGGGATGGCAGCGCTTCGGCGGAGCCGGAGTCGCACGACGGGACTGGCCCCATGAAGGGCAGCTCCTCGCCCCAGCACGCCCAGAACCCGGGCCCGGCCCCGTCGGCGGACGGCGGTGAGCGCGGCGGACGCCCCGGCGTGTCGGCCTCGTCGGCCTCCACCGGGACCGGCAACTCCGGCGCCACCCCCGCGCCGGCCATCAAGCCCGCCAAGGGCCCCAGCGGCCCCGGCTCCCGCATGGCCCTGCGCAACTGGCGCATCTCCACGCGCCTGGTGTCGCTGCTCGCGCTGCCCGTGGTCGCGGCGACCTCGCTGGGCGCGCTGCGCATCGACCAGAACATCACCGACATCCAGCAGCTCGACAACATGAAGCTGCTGACGGACATGACCAAGCAGGCCACCGAGCTGGCCGCCGCGCTCCAGGAGGAGCGCGACCAGTCCGCCGGTCCCCTGGCGCACGGCCTGAACGCGAGCGACTACACGGTCAAGGGCTACCGGGACAAGACCGACCGGGCCCTGGCGAACTTCGAGAACTCCACCCAGGAGATCGACGCCGCCAGCAAGGGCGGCCAGCTCCAGGGCGTGCGCGACAACCTGGTCGGCATCTTCAACCAGCTCGACCAGCTGGCCAAGATCCGCAAGGGCGCCTACTCCTCGAAGGGCAACTCGACCCAGACGATCGAGTCCTACCACCGGCTCATCAGCCAGCTGATCGACCTGTCCCAGGACATGGCCCAGGCGTCCAGCAACCCGGAGATGATCTCGCGCACCCGCGCCCTGGCGGCCTTCTCCACCGCCAAGGAGTACGCCTCCGTGCAGCGCGCCACGATCGCCGCCGCGCTGCCCGCGACCACGTCGACCAAGGGCGACCTGTCGACGAACGACCGCCTCTACGGCCAGTCGGCGTACCAGAGCGAGAACTCCGAGATCGCGATCTTCCGGAAGATCTACGCGAACAACAACGCCGAGGAACTCCTCAAGCCGATCGACGAGGGCAACCCGACGATCGAGTCCGCGGACACCTACGCCAAGCGCGTCTTCGACTCCCCCGACGGTCTGCAGAGCCTGAACGCCCGCTCCTACCGCGACTGGGTGGACGACAGCTCGACCAAGATCGAGCAGATGAAGAAGATCGAGCACACGCTGCTCGAGGAGATGGAGCAGAAGGCCCGCGAGCTGAAGAGCGCCACCCAGCAGGACGCCATCATCTCCGGTGCGCTGATCCTGCTCGTGCTCGGTGTCTCGCTGGTCGGCGCGTTCATCGTGGCCCGCTCCATGATCCGCTCGCTGCGCCGCCTGCAGGAGACCGCGACCAAGGTCGCCCAGGACCGCCTGCCCGAGCTGGTCAAGCAGCTGTCGGAGTCCGACCCGCAGGACGTCGACACCTCCGTGGAGTCGGTCGGTGTGCACTCCCGGGACGAGATCGGCCAGGTGGCCGCGGCCTTCGACGACGTGCACCGCGAGGCGGTCCGCCTCGCCGCCGAGCAGGCCCTGCTGCGGGGCAACGTCAACGCGATGTTCACCAACCTCTCGCGCCGCTCCCAGGGTCTGATCCAGCGCCAGCTGTCGCTGATCTCCGAACTGGAGTCCCGCGAGGCCGACCCGGACCAGCTGTCCTCGCTGTTCAAGCTCGACCACCTCGCCACGCGTATGCGCCGTAACGGCGAGAACCTCCTCGTCCTCGCGGGTGAGGAACCCGGCCGCCGCTGGACCCGCCCGGTCCCGCTGGTCGACGTGCTCCGCGCCGCCGCGTCCGAGGTGGAGCAGTACGAGCGCATCGAGCTGGCCTCCGTGCCGACGACCGAGGTCGCCGGCCGTGTGGTCAACGACCTCGTGCACCTGCTCGCCGAGCTGCTGGAGAACGCCACCTCGTTCTCATCGCCGCAGACCAAGGTCAAGGTCACCGGTCACGCGCTGCCCGACGGCCGCGTGCTGATCGAGATCCACGACACCGGTATCGGCCTGTCCCCCGAGGACCTCGCGGCGATCAACGAGCGGCTCGCCTCGCCGCCCACCGTGGACGTCTCCGTCTCCCGCCGCATGGGCCTCTTCGTGGTCGGCCGGCTGTCCCAGCGGCACGGCATCCGCATCCAGCTGCGCCCGTCCGACTCCGGTGGTACGACCGCGCTGGTCATGCTGCCCGTGGACGTGGCCCAGGGCGGCAAGAAGCCCGCTCCGGGCAAGCCGGGCGCGCCCGGCGGCCCCGCCGCCGCGCAGGCCGCCGCCGGTGCGGCCGCGGCCCGGCGCCAGGCCGGCAACGCGAGCGGCGGTGCCCTCGGCGGCGCCCCGTCCGGTGGCGGTCTGCTCGGTGCGGGTCCCGCTCCGCGCGGCCAGGTCGGTGCGGGCCAGGGTCCCCGGGCCGCGCTGCCCGGCGCCGGCCAGGGCGGCCGTCCCGGTGCGCCGGGCGGTGCGCGCGGTCCCCAGGGCGGCCTCGGTGCTCCCGGCGGTCCCGGTCTCGGTGGCCAGCAGGGCCGGCAGGTGCCCGCGGGTGCCGATGCGGGCGGCTTCGGCGGTCAGGCGCCCGGCGCCCCGCAGGGCCTGCGGGCCGCGAACCCGGGCGGCCAGCAGCAGGACCCCTTCGGCACCGACGCCTACGGCGGCCGGGGCCCGCAGCGGTCCGGTGCCGGCTCCGACCAGGGCCGCCAGCCCCAGCTGCCGCCGCGCGGCGGCCCGCGGGCCGAGCTGCCCGGCGGTGACCAGCCGCGCACCCCGGACTGGAGCGACACCCAGGCCCCGCTGTCGCGCGCCTCGCTGGACGCCCCGCGCGGCCACGACGAGCAGGGTCCGGCGCACACCGCGCGCATGCCGCGGGTCGACGACCGGCAGGGTCCGGGCTCGACCGCCGAGATACCGGCGATTCCCCGGTACGACGCACAGGGTCCGGCGGCCACGGGCGAGTTCCCGCGCCCGGACCTCAACGGCCTGGGCGGCCCCCAGAACACCGGCCAGTTCGCACGCCCCGAGAACCCGCAGCAGACCGGCCAGTTCGCACGCCCCGAGAACCCGCAGCAGACCGGCCAGTTCGCACGCCCCGAAAGCCCGCAGCAGACCGGCCAGTTCGCACGCCCCGAAAGCCCGCAGCAGACCGGCCAGTTCGAGCGTCCCGACGCCGACCAGCTGCCCGGCCGCTTCGACGGTTCCGGCGCCGGGGACGGCTCGGGTCAGTTCGTCCGCTCCGACGTCTTCGGCACGCCGGCGCCGCAGCGGGACGACAGCGCCCGGAACGCGGGCCGGAACACCGGCCAGTTCGCGGCCCCGCAGGGCTTCGACGGCGGCTACGACGGCGGCTCCACCGGCCAGCACGCCCTGCCCGGGCGCCAGAACCCGGCGCACACCGGTCAGTTCGAGCGCCCGCAGCCGGCCGGCCGGGACGACTTCGGCGCCCCGCGTCCGCAGGCCCCGCAGCAGCAGCGTCCGGCGCAGCGCGAGCCGGAGGCGCTGCCGCCGGCCAGCGGTCCGCTCGACGGCCGCACCCCGCTGTACGACACGCTGGAGACCAACTGGTTCCACGGCGGTCCGCAGCAGCAGCCCGCGCCGCAGCAGGCGCCCGCCCCGGCTCCGCAGCGTCCCGCGGGCGCGCAGGCGGCCGGCAACGGCTCCGCCACCGGTTCCTGGCGCACTTCGCCGAACGACGAGATCGTCCGCCAGGCAGAGCGCGTCCGGCAGCCCGCGGCGGGCGGCGTCACCACCTCCGGCCTGCCGCGCCGGGTGCCCCGGGCGAACCTCGTCCCGGGCACGGCTCAGCAGCAACAGCACCAAGCCGGTCCGCAGGTCTCGCGTGCGCCTGACGACGTACGCGGACGGCTGACCAACCTCCGTCGGGGCATCGCTCAGGGCCGTCAGGCCGGCAGCGGCCAGACCGGCAGCTTCCCGAGCCCCACTCACCAGCAGGAGCGTTAGTTGAGTCCGATGAGCCAGGCGGCACAGAACCTGAACTGGTTGATCACCAACTTCGTGGACAACACCCCTGGGGTGTCCCACACAGTGGTGGTCTCCGCCGACGGCCTTCTGCTGGCGATGTCCGAAGGCTTCCCGCGGGACCGCGCCGACCAGCTGGCGGCCGTCGCGTCCGGACTGACCTCCCTCACGGCCGGGGCCTCCCGGATCTTCGAGGGCGGCACCGTGGCGCAGACGGTCGTCGAGATGGAGCGCGGGTTCCTCTTCCTGATGTCCGTCTCGGACGGGTCGTCCCTCGCGGTACTGGCCCACCCGGAGTGCGACATCGGTCTCGTCGGCTACGAGATGGCACTGCTCGTCGACCGCGCGGGGGCGGTACTTACGCCGGACCTGCGCGCCGAACTCCAAGGCAGTCTGCTTCACTGACCGCCCCGGCACCACCCACCTCACGAAAACACCGTCCGGCCGCCACAATCCCCCCACCGGCCCCGTCCGACGGCTTGACTGACCGACTTGCTGTCCCGCCCGGAGGATTCATGACCCCGCCCACCGCTCATCACGATCCGTACGCGGAACCGTACGGGGACGAGGGCGACCAGCCACTGGTACGGCCGTACGCGATGACCGGTGGCCGGACCCGGCCGCGGTATCAGCTCGCGATCGAGGCGCTGATCAGCACCACTGCCGATCCGGCAGCGCTCATGGGACTGCTCCCGGAGCACCAGCGGATCTGCCACCTGTGCCGTGAGGTCAAGTCGGTCGCGGAGGTCTCCGCGCTGCTGGCCATGCCGCTCGGAGTGGCCCGGATCCTGGTGGCCGACCTCGCCGAGGCCGGCCTGGTCGCCATCCACCAGCCGGGTGGCGACGAGAACAACGGCGGCGCACCTGACGTGACGCTGCTCGAAAGGGTGCTCAGTGGACTTCGCAAGCTCTGACGCGGGCCGGGCCACCACCTCCGCGAAGATCGTGGTGGCGGGCGGCTTCGGCGTGGGCAAGACCACGTTCGTCGGCGCCGTCTCGGAGATCAACCCGCTGCGCACAGAGGCCGTCATGACGTCCGCTTCGGCCGGCATCGACGACCTCACCCACACCGGGGACAAGACCACCACCACGGTGGCGATGGACTTCGGCCGTATCACCCTCGACCAGGACCTGATCCTGTACCTGTTCGGCACCCCGGGTCAGGACCGGTTCTGGTTCATGTGGGACGACCTGGTGCGCGGTGCGATCGGCGCGGTGGTCCTCGTGGACACCCGGCGCCTCGCCGACTGCTTCCCCGCGGTCGACTACTTCGAGAACAGCGGCCTGCCCTTCGTCATCGCCCTCAACGGCTTCGACGGCCAGCAGCCCTACGCCCCCGAGGAAGTGCGGGAGGCGCTGCAGATCGGCCCCGACACCCCGATCATCACGACCGACGCCCGCCACCGCGCGGACGCCAAGAGTGCGCTGATCACGCTGGTCGAGCACGCCCTGATGGCGCGGCTCAAGTAGTACACACGTACGCACTCAAGTGCGACGTCGCGTACGGCAGTTGTCGTGACGGGACGCCGGAGCCGACTGTGGCCTTTGACACGGTCGGCTCCGGTGTTCATAACAGTTCGGCAGAGGAATCCCCCGGTATCACCACGCGACGCGGTCGCGCAGTACCGCTGTGCTCACAATCGCCCCGCCTTTTGCCGGGGCTCGCTCTTTATGACCGTTTTATCTGGGCCTTACAAGAGCGTCACTCAAGGGTTTCCGCTGTTTGGAAGAGCACTGGTCCACGTGCTGGAATGCCTGAACTGCCCAATAGTCAAAGACGTACTCACTAGTCGATGACGAACCGGGCTCTGAGAGACTGCGGCACGACGTAGGTGCCGACCGCCGAGAGGTTGTTGGTCGAGTGAGGCGAAGCAAGAACGGTCCCGAGCCGTCGGCGCGGGGCAACTTCACCCCGCCGCCGCGCGCTGCGGCGCCCACCCCTGTGACCGGTGCGGAGCCGGCGGCAGCTCCCGCGCCGAGTGGCGGCCGGTTCTCCCCGCGCAACTGGCGCGTGCCGACCAGACTGAACGCGATCCTGCTGATACCCGTGGCGGTCGGTCTCGTCATGGGCGGCTTCCAGGTGAAGACCTCGATCGACACCTGGCAGCAGGCCCGCGACGCCGAGAACACCGCCCGCCTGGTGCGCGCCTCGCTGTCGTACGCCAACGCGCTCGAGAACGAGCGCGACATCACCGCGGCCCCGCTGCTGAAGGGCAAGCTGGCGACCGCCCAGGACAAGGCGACCATCACGGCGGCCCGCAACGCCACCGACCAGGCCGCCGACGGCTTCGACCAGGCCGCGCAGAACATGCCGCACGAGGCCGGCCTGGAGCGACGGCTGAAGCTGTTCCGCGAGGCCGAGCCCTTCCTGCAGACGCTGCGCGCCGGCGCGTACACCTCCAAGTTCCCCGGCGTCCAGACCGAGGAGGGCTACGTCAAGGTCGCCCACCCGCTGATGGAGTTCGCCAACGAGCTCGGCCTGGGCACCGGCAACATCACCTCCTACGGCCGTACCGTCTACGCCATGTCGCTCACCAAGGCGGCGCTGTCGCTGGACCGCTCGATCGGCATGCACATGCTGTTCAAGCCGGGTCCCGACGCCCCCAACCTGGCGAGCCAGCGCGTGGCCCTCTCCTCCTACGCCTACCTCGAGGGCATCGCCGTCGAGGAGTACATCGGCGGCGGCACCGAGGCCGACGCGGCGAAGCTGGACACGGCGAAGAAGGACATCCAGGCCAAGGCCGTGACGATGGCCCAGCAGGCCAAGGCCAAGAACCCGAACTACGTCCCGCCGCCGTCCGACCCGAAGTACATGGTCACGGGCCTCGCCACGCTGGACTCCACCAGCACCCTCGCGCGCCAGCAGCTCGCGCTCAGGGGCATCACGGCCGAGAACTGGTGGGCGGTCAACACCCTCAAGTTCGACGCGTACCGCAAGATCGAGTCGGACATGGCCGACAAGGCGGTGAACGAGGCCTCCGGCATCGCCGACGACGCCAAGAACTCCGCGTTCATCACCGGCGCCGTCGTCGTGATCGCCCTGCTGCTCGCCTTCATCCTGGCCGGTGCCGTGGCCCGCCAGATGAGCCGCTCGATGCGCCAGCTGCGCAACGCCGCCTTCGGCATCGCCGAGCAGCGGCTGCCGATGCTGGTCGACCAGCTCTCCCGCACCGACCCCGGCCGGGTCGACACCCGG
Source organism: Streptomyces barringtoniae (assembly GCF_020819595.1). GTDB lineage: Bacteria > Actinomycetota > Actinomycetes > Streptomycetales > Streptomycetaceae > Streptomyces > Streptomyces barringtoniae. The sequence continues at coordinate 4,947 of NZ_JAJHNP010000015.1, read as the reverse complement.
GTCGCCCCGATCCCGATCACCACCAAGGACGAGATCGGCGAGGTCGCCCGCGCCTTCGACCAGGTCCACCGCGAGGCGGTCCGGCTCGCCTCCGAGCAGGCCCTGCTGCGGGGCAACATCAACGCGATCTTCACCAACCTCTCGCGCCGCAACCAGTCGCTGATCGAGGGCCAGCTGACCCTGATCACCGACCTGGAGAACAACGAGGCCGACCCGGACCAGCTGGAGAACCTCTTCAAGCTGGACCACCTGGCCACCCGTATGCGCCGCAACGGCGAGAACCTCCTGGTCCTCGCCGGCGAGGAGCCCGGCCGCCGCTGGGACCAGCCGGTCCCGCTGGTCGACGTGCTGCGCGCCGCCTCCTCCGAGGTGGAGCAGTACGAGCGCATCGAGCTGTCCGGCGTGCCGGAGGCCGAGATCCACGGCCGCGCGGTCACCGACCTCGTGCACCTGCTGGCCGAGCTGCTGGAGAACGCCACCACGTTCTCCTCCCCGCAGACCAAGGTCCGCGTCACCGCGACCCGTCTGCCCGACGGCCGCATCATGATCGAGATCCACGACAAGGGCATCGGCCTGACCGCCGAGGACTTCGCGGACATCAACCACAAGCTGGCCAACCCGCCGACCGTGGACGCCGCGATCTCGCAGCGCATGGGCCTGTTCGTGGTCGGCCGGCTGTCCGACCGGCACGGCATCCGCGTCCAGCTGCGCCCCTCGGGCGAGCAGGCCGGTACGACCTCGCTGGTCATGCTGCCGGACGCGATCACGCACGGCGGTGGTGGCGAGACCCCGCTGGACCGCGAGGAGTTCACCGTCTCGCAGATCATCCCGGAGCAGCACTTCCAGGGTGAGAGCTTCAACCAGGTGCAGCCGATGCGCACCGCCGCCGAACTCGGCTTCGACGACAGCCAGTACGTGGACGTCCCCGACGACATCCGCGATCTGGACCCCGTCGGCCGCTCCCTGATGCGCGAGGAGCGCCGGGCGGCCCTGGAGGCCCAGACGCACGGCCCGCAGCCCGGGCAGCCTCAGCAGGAGGCGGCGGAAGCCCCCACCGGCTACTCCGACCCGCTGTTCGACGAACAGTCGGCGTACCAGGAGCGCCCGCAGCCGTCGTACGAGGAGCGCTCCTACCAGGAGCAGCCGCAGCAGACGTACGAGGAGCAGGCCTACGCGGAGCCGCAGCAGGCTTCGTTCGAGGAGCAGTCGTACGACAAGCCGTACGACGAGCAGTACTACCCCTCCAACGGCGGCTACCCCGACCCCGCGTACGCGGAGCCGGCCGCGAGCCCGTCGTACCAGGACGACTGGCCGCAGCAGCCCCAGCAGGACGGCTACCAGAACGGCTATCCGGCTCATTACGCTCCGGAAACGGAATCCTCGCAGGCCGCTGACGCAAGTGAGCGGAACCGCGTAGGCTTCGACCGTCCGGGACCGGCCTCTCCCGCCGCCCACGAGCTGACCGACGCCGGGCTGCCCCGCCGCGGATCCGTCGCGAGCGGTTCCAACGGCTCGGGTACCTCGGGTGGCGCGGCGCGCGGGCAGCAGGAAGCGTCGGCTCCCGCACCGGGCAACACTCCGGGGACGAACGGCGACAGCGGCTGGCGCTCGCAGAACGACGAGCGGTGGCAGCAGGCGGCGCAGCTCCGGAAGCCCAAGGCAGGCGGGGTCACCGCCTCGGGCCTGCCGCGGCGGGTACCCAAGGCCAATCTGGTCTCGGGTGCCGCCGAAACCACCCCCCAGGGGGGCCCACAGGTCTCCCGCGCCCCGGAGGACGTCCGGGGCAGGCTGAGCAACCTGCGTCGGGGCGTCCAGCGCGGACGCAGCGCAGGCAGTGAAACGAACGGCCAGGGCTTCGGTCCTGACAGCACCTACAACCAGGAGCGTTAGTGTGAGCCCGATGAGCCAGGCGGCACAGAACCTGAACTGGTTGATCACCAACTTCGTGGACAACACCCCGGGGGTGTCCCACACGGTGGTGGTCTCCGCCGACGGACTCCTTCTGGCGATGTCCGAAGGCTTCCCCCGCGACCGCGCCGACCAGCTCGCGGCCGTCGCCTCCGGTCTGACGTCTCTGACGGCAGGCGCCTCCCGGATCTTCGAGGGGGGCAGCGTGAATCAGACGGTTGTGGAGATGGAGCGGGGATTCCTCTTCATCATGTCCATCTCCGACGGTTCCTCCCTCGCGGTCCTGGCCCACCCGGAAGCGGACATCGGCCTCATCGGGTACGAGATGGCCCTTCTGGTGGACCGCGCGGGCACGGTCCTCACCCCGGATCTCCGTGCGGAGCTCCAGGGAAGCCTTCTCAACTAATTAAGGGACGATGCGTATTCGCGTCCCGTGGCCGTAAGGTTTCGGGACGCGGCTCCACACGGATGGGTGCCCGACGCAGTCGGAGGAGGAGAAGAGAGTGGCAACACCCCCAGGCGGTTCGAATTCGGGAAACTGGTCGTACGGCCCCGGCCAGGGCCGGGGCGACGGTTCCCAGAACCCGAACCGTTACAACTTCCCCTCCGCACCGACCCACAGGCAGCCGTACGCACCGCAGGGCCCCGGCCCCTCGCCGTACGACCAGCCCCCGGCCCCGCGCATCCAGCCGGTGCAGCCCCAGCGCCGCCCCGAGCCGGCGCCGGCCACGGCATCCAACAACCCCTTGGTGCGTCCGTACGCCATGACCGGCGGCCGGACCCGCCCGCGCTACCAGCTCGCCATCGAGGCGCTGGTGCACACCACCGCCGCTCCGCACCAGATGCAGGGTCAACTGCCCGAGCATCAGCGGATCTGCAACCTCTGCCGTGAGATCAAGTCGGTAGCCGAAATCTCCGCGCTCCTGACAATCCCCCTCGGCGTGGCCAGGATCCTCGTCGCCGACTTGGCGGAGGCGGGCCTGGTCGCCATCCATCAGCCCGGCGGCGACGAGAACGCCGGTGGCCAGCCAGACGTGACACTGCTCGAAAGGGTGCTCAGTGGACTTCGCAAGCTCTAGCGGCGGTCCTTCCCGCTCCACCACCTCCGCGAAGATCGTGGTGGCGGGCGGCTTCGGCGTGGGCAAGACCACGTTCGTCGGCGCCGTCTCGGAGATCAACCCGCTGCGCACAGAGGCCGTCATGACGTCCGCTTCGGCCGGCATCGACGACCTCACCCACACCGGAGACAAGACGACGACCACCGTCGCCATGGACTTCGGCCGCATCACCCTGGACCAGGACCTGATCCTCTACCTCTTCGGTACCCCGGGTCAGGACCGGTTCTGGTTCATGTGGGACGACCTGGTACGCGGTGCGATCGGCGCGGTGGTGCTCGTGGACACCCGGCGCCTCGCCGACTGCTTCCCGGCCGTCGACTACTTCGAGAACAGCGGCCTGCCCTTCGTCATCGCCCTCAACGGCTTCGACGGCAACCAGCCGTACAACCCCGACGAGGTCCGCGAGGCGCTGCAGATCGGCCCCGACACCCCGATCATCACGACCGACGCCCGCCACAGGGCTGACGCCAAGTCGACGCTGATCACGCTGGTGGAGCACGCTCTGATGGCCCGGCTTCGGTAGTTCGGCCACTGGGCTGCCGGCAGGTCGTACGCCGTCTGCGGGTGGTTCCTGGTTGCTCGCGCGCAGTTCCCCGCGCCCCTTACGGGGCGCGGGGATTCTTTTTCGCCCGGCTGCGTACACAGCGAGAAGGGCCCCTCCGCAATGGAGGGGCCCTTCAAGAACCGGTGGAGCGGCGCAGCCTAGCCGTGCCAGCTGTGCGGGGCACGGAAGCCGCCCTCGCGCTCCAGGCGGCGCCAGGCGGCCTTGGCACGGCCTCGGTGGGTGTGGGCCGTGGGCGCCGGCTGGGCGGCCGCACGGGCCAGGAGTACGGCCGTGATGGCGGCGACCTCCTCGGGCTCGGCGTGGCCCTTCTCGACGCGGATGTCAGGAGTGCTCATGGGTGTCAGTCTCCGTGAGAGAGAGGTCCGCGGGGTTGCCGCGGCGGGTCCGCTGGGTTACTGCGGGGGGTTGCCGTGCTTGCGGGAGGGCAGGTCGGCGTGCTTGGACTGCAGCATGGCCAGGGACTTGACCAGGACCTCGCGGGTCTCGGCGGGGTCGATGACGTCGTCCACGAGGCCGCGCTCGGCCGCGTAGTACGGGTGCATCAGCTCGGCCTTGTACTCCTTGACCATCTTCTGGCGCATGGCCTCGGGGTCTTCCGCGCCGCTGATCTGGCGGCGGAAGATGACGTTCGCGGCGCCTTCCGCGCCCATCACGGCGATCTCGTTGGTCGGCCAGGCGTAGGTGAGGTCGGCGCCGATCGACTGGGAGTCCATGACGATGTAGGCACCTCCGTACGCCTTGCGCAGGATCAGCGAAATCCTCGGCACGGTCGCGTTGCAGTAGGCGTACAGCAGCTTCGCGCCGTGGCGGATGATTCCGCCGTGCTCCTGGTCGACACCGGGGAGGAACCCCGGCACGTCCAGGAAGGTGACGATCGGGATATTGAAAGCGTCACACATCTGGACAAAGCGCGCAGCTTTTTCACTCGCCTCGATGTCCAGGACGCCGGCGAGGACCTGCGGCTGGTTGGCGACGATGCCGACCACCTGGCCGTCCAGGCGCCCCAGCGCGCAGATGATGTTCCGCGCCCAGCGCTCGTGGACCTCCAGGTAGTCGCCGTCGTCGACGATCTCCTCGATGACCTTGGCCATGTCGTACGGCCGGTTGCCGTCGGCCGGGACCAGGTCGAGCAGGACGTCGCTGCGGCGGTCGGCAGGGTCGGAGGAGTCCACCCGGGGCGGGTTCTCGCGGTTGTTCTGCGGCAGGAGCGACAGCAGGTACCGCACCTCGGCGATGCAGGTCTCCTCGTCGTCGTACGCGAAGTGGCAGACACCGGAGGTCTCCGCGTGGACGTCGGCGCCGCCGAGCCCGTTCTGGGTGATCTCCTCACCCGTGACCGCCTTGACCACGTCCGGA
>NZ_JAJHNP010000141.1 GCF_020819595.1 Streptomyces barringtoniae | reverse complement strand
GAGCAGCAGGGCGGTGAACAGCTCGATCTGGTTGCGGTCGTTGTCGAGCAGGGGTGCGAGCCGCCGCCTGATGCCGATGTTGGCGCGCATGCGTGGGTCCTTGGCGTATTCGGCCCACATGTAGTCGCGCTCCTCGTCGGTGACCATCTCCAGGGTCAGCTCGTCGTGGTTGCGCAGGAAGATGCCCCACTGGCAGCCGG
>NZ_JAJHNP010000140.1 GCF_020819595.1 Streptomyces barringtoniae | reverse complement strand
GTTGCCCTGGCCGGGGGCGCCGAAGGTGGCGGCGAAGGAGGAGAACAGCACGAACGCCGACAGGTCCAGGTCCCTGGTCAGTTCGTGCAGGTGCCGGGTCGCCTCGACCTTGACCCGCAGCACCCGGTCCAGCTGGTCCGGCGTGAGCGCCTCGATGACACCGTCGTCCAGTACGGCCGCGGTGTGCACCACGGCCGTCAGCGGCCGGTCC
>NZ_JAJHNP010000014.1 GCF_020819595.1 Streptomyces barringtoniae | reverse complement strand
CTCCTCCGCGAGTTCCTCGCCGATCGGCCGGGACAGGTCCACACCTTCGATCTCCGCACCGATGTGCGGAGTCATCGACGCGATCCGCAGCAGCCGGTACTCGGCCGGTGCCGTACCGGGCGCGGTCCGCTCGAGCACACGCCGGCCGAAGTGGATCAGCGGCTTCTCCAGCAGGGGGTTGGTGTCGGTTCCGGTGGTCTCCATGCGGTCCTCCACGGTCGCATCCAAAAAATCGTTACGCGAAGTATCGATATTCAGATGGACGGCCGCAAGGGGTTCCACCATGACCATTTCGCCACGCCACTCGCCCAGGCAGTGATCCGTATTCGCAGCGAACAGGCCTTGTCGTCACGCCCAACCGTATCGATACTTCACGTAACGATTTGCGTGTCGTTGCGATCGGTGTGTGCCGACGCGCCCCGATTCGCCGACGTTCCCTCCCCCACGCTGCACGCCGACCACGCCTGCCCGAGAACAGCTACCTTCGCGGAGCCCCCGTGCCCAACACCGAGCTCACTCCCGTCACGCTCACCGAGCCCGTCCCGACGAGCCGCGGCCACCGACGGCAGGCCTGGACCGTCACCGGGTTGCTGGTGGTCTTCATGATGGTCAACTTCGCCGACAAGTCCGTCCTAGGACTGGCGGCCGACCCGATACGCCATGACCTGGGTCTGTCGGCGACCGGCTTCGGGCTGGCCAACAGCGCGTTCTTCCTGCTCTTCTCGATCTGCGGCGCCATGGGCGGGCTGCTGGCGGACCGGGTGCGGGCACGGTGGCTGCTGCTGGGGATGGCACTGCTGTGGTCGTTCGCCCAGCTGCCGATGGCCCTCGGCGGAGGACTGGTCGCGCTGGTCGCCTCGCGGATCGTGCTGGGTGCCGCGGAGGGACCCGCCTACCCGGTGGCCCAGCACAGCGCCCTGGCATGGTTCCCGGACAAGCGACGCAACCTTCCCGGCGCTCTGCTCAGCGTGGGCATCGCCCTCGGCGTGGTGCTCGCCGCCCCGGGGCTGACCTGGGTGATCCAGCACCACGGCTGGCGCTCCGCCTTCGCCGCGGTCGCCGTCGCCGGCGTGGTGTGGGCGGCGGCCTGGGCCGCTTTCGGCAAGGACCGGGCATCGCAAGCCGAAGCCCACGGTGTCGGCGCCGACTCCGCCGGCGGCGAGGAGAGCTCGCCCGCCCCCTCGTACCGTCGCATCATGGCCACCAGGACCTGGATCGGCGCCACGACCGGCTACTTCTGCACGTACTGGATGATCGCCCTGTCACTGGTGTGGGTGCCCTCCTACCTGCACGACGGCCTGGGCTACTCCACCACGACCGCCGCCGCCCTGGTCGCCGCGATCTGGGCGGTCAACGGCATGGCGCTGCTCGGTCAGGCCGCAGTGACCGGAGGGCTGCTACGACGTGGAGTGAGCAGCCGGTGGGCCCGTGGCCGCGTCGGCGGCATCTCCCTGCTCGTCTCCGCCCTCGGCTGCGGCGCCCTGTCCCAGGCCGCACGCGGGCCGGTCACCGTGCTGCTCCTGGTCGTCGGCTTCGGCCTGTGCGGGGCGATGTCGACGGTCGCGGTGACCACGGTCGCCGAAATCGTCCCGGCCCGCCGGCGCGGTGGCGCCCTCGGCCTGATGAACGCCGTGGTCACGACGGGCGGCCTGATCGCCCCCGCCCTGACGGGGTATCTGGTCGACACCGAGGCAAGGGCCGGCTACCAGCACGCCGTGCTCCTCGCCGCCGTACTCCTCGCGCTGGGAGGCACGGCCGCCGTGACACTGATCGACCCGGCCCGCGACGCCCGGCGCCTGGCCCCCTGACCGTCGTCGTGGTGCTCCGCTGGACCGTTCTGTCCGGACGACGGCGGAACGGTCGGCACGCAGCCGGCCGCCACGGGCCCGCGGTTCTCAGGTTCCCGGGTGGCCGACCGCCCGGACGACCAGATCCACCAGGTCCTCCACGAAGTGCGCGTTGGGCAGTTCACGCTCCGCCAGCAGGCGGTACACCAGCGGCGCCGCCACCAGCGTGGCGGCCGACCGGATGTCGACGTCGGGCCGCACCTCGCCGCGGGCGATGCCCCGTTGGAGGATGCGGCGCGTCTCGGCCATCATCCGTTCGGTGTAGTCCGCGTACTCTCCGCTGTCCCGGCCCGCCTCGGCGGCCGACGCCATGAGTTCCGTCAGCAGCCGCGCCGTACCCGGCAGCCGGTACGCTGCCAAGCGCGCGGTCAGCACCTCGCGCAGCTCGGCCCGGATGTCACCCAGGTCCGGCACCGACAGCGGGCCGATGCGTGACTCGGCCGCCGCGATGATCAGGGCCTGCTTGGAGGGCCAGCGCCGGTAGATGGCGGGCTTGCTCACCCCGGCACGTGCCGCCACGGCATCCATCGTCACCGCTTTCACGCCCTGCTCGGTCACGAGCTCGATCACCGCGTCGAGGGTGTCGCCCGTGACCCGCTCCTGCCGCGGCCGCCCCGGTCCGCGTTCGGCCTTCTGTGTCTGTGCCCCGACCATGCTCCGAGAATACGAGGCTCCAGGAGCGGGTATTGCCGGGGTGGTGGTACGGCGGCACCTGGGAGCACGTCCTGGGACGGGTGCGGCCTCCCTGCCTCGCAGGGAGGCTGGAAGGGCCATCGTGTTGAACAGCACGCCGAAGTGCCAGCCGACACACGCCTGCGCCCCTGCGGCAAGGAATCCGACCAGCGCCCTCAGCCGGAGCCCCGCGCAGGCGACCGTGAGCGGCGGAGCGACCACCGGCAGCGGACCAAGAACATGGTGAGGGCCACGGAGAACAGGCCGGCCCCCAGGACACTGCGGCGTGATGGGTGGGTCCATCATCGGCGGACCGCGCCGACCAACGATGTCGTCCCTCATTGCCCAAACGCTCGTGATCCCATCGGCCATGGTCTTCCGGGCTTCGCGGTCGAGGTGTAGCGGTTCGCCCTGCGGTGATGTGCCACTGCGGGTCGTCAGACGAGGACGTTGACGCTCGGGCGACGACGAGTCCGAGGATGAGTAGGGAGACGACGGACTGGACAGTCATGACGATCTTGGCCCAAGGGGCCAGTGGCATGACGGCGGTGGGGCTGAAGGCGGTGGCGTTGGTGAATCCGAGGTAGAGGTAGTCGATGTAGCGGGGGCGCCAGTGCGTAGCGTTCAGTTCGGGGCTGAGGTGTTGGGGAGAGGCGAGAGCGGGGGTGGGCGGCATGTGGTGGGCCCGGGCGGCGGCTCCGCCGCTGTCGAGCTCGAAGTACAGCAGGGAGAACGCGAGGACGGTGGAGACCCACACGCTGCCGCCGGCCTGCAGGAGAGCATCGGCGGAGTTGGTCTCTCTACCACCGTGCATGAGGTCGTCGATCAGCTGGAGGGTCGACCAGATGGCGCCGCACGCCAGCACACTGACCAGGGCGATCGATACCATACGCATGGCAGCCGAGCGGCGGCTGATTCGAACGGGATCGGCCGCGATCAGCGCCACCAGGAGCAGTCCTTCGACAAGAGGGAGCGCCCAGCGGGGTCGCGGCGTAGGTCGTCGGGCAGCAGCAGAGTCAGCACCGCGGCGGCGATGACGGCTCCGGCCATCGGTCAGCGGGCCTCGCCGTGTGCCGCCTGCTGTGGCTCGTGCAGATTGCTCGTATCGGAGTGGCTTTCGCGCCGGCATGCGCGCCGGTCTACGGTGACCAAGCGTTGAACACCTCTTGGCTGCGGTGGATGGACGCTGTTGCTTGGATTCCGCCATGCACCATTGCGCGGACCTCAGCCGTCGGCACCGGTGGTGAGCCCCGCCTCGGGGGTTCAGGATGGAGACAGCGCCGGATCACATGCCAAAACGTGTGGCTGGCGTGCTGGCTGCTCGGAGGCCAGTCCGTGAACGCAGCGGTGCCGGGGTGAGGAAGGCTGCGATGACTACAGAGTCTGAACTTCTCAAATCCGACGATCAGCGGCTTGAGGAGCTGTTTCGCAAGAGCCCAGCCGGTGAGATCCCCAAAGGCCCGATGGAGGGTCTGGCGATCTTCCCGGTGGCAGGACGTGCGGGAGCGTGGCTGCTCGCCAGTGTCGTGAACCTGACCGCATGGCGAGGCAAGGTCTTCAGCCCGGACGGTTACCTCAGCAACCGGCTCACCGCGATGGACATCCTGTCCATCGTCGCCATGGTCGGGCCCGGCCCCAGCCGTCTGGACGACCAGGAGTGCATCGTCATCGACTACTCCCACACGTCCTTGGTGTTCGGAGGCGTGCGCGACGAGCTCCGTCAGGTCGGCCCGGACCTGTACCTGGGCCTGATCTGGCTAGCCGGCCGCAAGATCGGCTGGTTCACGCTGCGCGGCCCGAACAATGCGGACAACAGTGATACATAGGGCCGACCGGGCGAAACCGACGGCGTCCTGACCACCGCCGTTCCAAGCGCCCGCCGCGACAGGGCGGCCTCCCCGCGAACACTCAGCGAGACCCGTCAGCGCGTCGGGTATTCGGTGCGCGGGTGAGGGTTCAGCACCATGCCGACATCACGAGAGGTCCTGACATTGCCTCCCTCTACGAGTTGCCCCCGCACAGTCGCACCTCACACGTCGCGCGGCATGGCACCGGCCAAGTTCTCCCGGCACCAGCCGGTCGCTGCCCTGGCGGCATCGGCCACCATGGCACTGGCCCTGACGGGACTGCCTGCCGCCACACCCCCCAGCACGCCGACAGCGCTGCACGGAACAGTCACCAGCGCGGGAAAACCGCTGTCTCATGCCGACGTCACTCTCCTCACCGGAGACCGGCAAGGCGTCCGGAAACTGGGGCACGCCATGACCGACGCCAAGGGAGCCTTCCAGATCAGGTCCACCCGGCCTACGGGCTCGGTGATGTACGTCGACGCCGCGCCCCACGGCGACCGGTCGCTGCGTCTGCGTTCCGTCGTGGGATTCGGCTCCGGAGGCGGCGTCGCCCAACGCTCCGAGTCCGCTGTCACGGTCAACGAACTCACCACCGTCGCCGCCGCCTACGCACTGGCCCAGTTCACCGACCCCCACGGCATCACCGGGCCGAGCCCCGGCCTGGAAAACGCCGCAGCCACGTCCTACAACCTCGCCGATCCGGCTTCCGGCAGACCTGGCAAGGTCGTCACCGACCAGAACAACGGCAGCAAGAACGACACGCTGGCCACCCTTGGCACCTTGGCCAACCTCGTCTCCCTCTGCGCGCCGGGAGCGGACACCGGGCGATGCCAGGACATGCTGCGCCTGGCAACACCGCGAAACGGGACCACTCCCGCCGACACGGCACAAGCGGTGCTCAACCTCGCCCACAACCCGCGACTGGCCACCGGCAAGCTGTACGCCCTGACCGGCCGGGCACACACCTACACCCCCGCGCTCACCGCGGCACCGGCAGCCTGGGTCCTGGCCCTGCACTACACCGCCCCCGACGTCTACGCCCCCGGCCGGATGGCCATCGACGCCAAGGGCAACGTCTGGGCCTCCAACAACTGGCTGCCCGGAACGCGAAGCCCCAGCCCTTACGTCACCGTGCAGGATCCGGTGGGCAATCCCACGCTGAACAGCCCCATCAGCGGCGGCGGCATGAAGGCAGGCGCCTGGGGCATCGCCATCGACCACGACGGCGCCGTGTGGGTGCCCAGCTACGGCGGCGACGCCATGGCGAAGTACTCAGCGGCAGGGAAGCCGCTGTCGCCCGGCACAGGATTCAAGAATGGCGACCTGAACCATCCCCAGGGCACCGCAGTCGACCAGAAGGGCAACATCTGGATTGCGAACTTCTACGGCCTGAAAGGCAACCGCGGCCAGGGAAGCGTGATCGTCTACCCTCACGGGGACCCCTCAAAGGCGATCACCATCAAGGGTGGCGGTCTCGACCACCCGTTCTCCATCCAGATCGACGGCTACGGCCGGGCCTGGGTCAGCAATGCCCGTCTCAACGGGGCAAAGCTCCTGGACAGCCGCGTACCCAAGGGCCACGTCGGTGGGAGCGTCACAGTGATCGGGCCCGACTTCAAGCCGACCTCGTTCTCGCCCATCAAGGACAACTCACTCGACTGGCCTCTCGGCCTGGCCGTCGACTCCAGGAACAACGTCTGGGTGCCCGGCTTCGTCAGCAACTCGGTCACCGAAATCGGGCCGAGCGGAAAGATCGCGGGCGTCTACAAACTGCCGACCGCCATCGCTCCCTGGTCCGTGGCCATCGACGGAGCCGACCGCGTATGGGTCGCCGGCTTCGGTGCCCCCTCCGTCTCCGTCTTGTGCGGCGTGAACGCCGGCGCCTGCCCACCCAGCTCCTCCACCGGCTCCCCGCTGACGCCGTCCCAGGGCTATCGCAGCAACTCCATCCAGCACCTCACCGCCATCCAACTCGACCAGTCCGGCAACGTCTGGCTGGCCAACAACTGGTCCGAACTCCTGCCACCCACCGGCGGCAACGGCCTGGTTGAACTCGTCGGAGTCGCCACACCTGTCTGCACACCCCTGACCCCGGTACCCGCCCGCCCTGCAACGACCAGCTCAACCGCCTGCCCCCAGCAGACCAGCACGCAGCCCGGATGACCACGCCCAGTAATGCCGCCTGGTCCTGGTTGGGCCACAGCAGCTCACGGGCCGCGCTGATCCATCAGCACATGACCAGCGAACGGGACCGGGCCATCGCCGACCGGCCCGGCGCCGTGTTTTGGGGCTGCGGGGGAGCGGCCTCAGCAGCGGTCGCAGTCCGGACACGGCGCGCCGGCCGCCCGGCCTCTCGCCACCACTTCGACCGTGCCGAAGACGGCGGACACCGCCTCGACGTCCACGTCGTCGATCCTGGTCGAAGACCAGCGAGTCCCCAAACGATGCGTCGGCCTGTATGGCGAGTACCGTCGCCAGCCACAGCCCTCGCTGGCGGGAACAGCCGCAGACTTGTCGGAGCGTCACCTCCGCGTGCCGGACGGTGCGTACGCGGTCTCAGACGGAATGGTCGCGCCCCTTCTCCCTTGAATCGGCATCTGGGCCGATGACCGTACGCCTTGGGGCGGCGCTCGGACGCCGGCCGGTTGTCCGGCCTCAGTTCAGCGGCTCTCCGGCGCGGTGATCTGGCGCTTGAGGATCTTGCCGGTGGGGCCCTTGGGCAGAGCGTCGACGAGCCAGACCTCACGCGGGTACTTGTACGCCGCCACCCGCTCGCGGACGAACTCCCGCAGCTCGTCCGGGCTAGCCGCGCTGCCGTGGCGCAGCGCGACCACGGCAGCGACCTCCTCGCCGAGCGTGACGTGTGGTATGCCGATCACTGCAGCCTCGGCCACGGCAGGGTGCTCGTACAGCACCTCCTCGATCTCGCGCGGGTAGACGTTGTAGCCGCCGCGGATGATGAGGTCCTTCTTCCGGTCGACGATGTAGTAGTAACCGTCCTCGTCCACGCGGGCCAGGTCGCCGGTGCGCAGCCAGCCGTCGACGATGGTCTCGGCGGTCGCCTCGGGACGGTTCCAGTAACCGGCCATCACGTTGTGCCCGCGGACGCAGAGCTCGCCGACACCGTGCTGCGGGTCGAGGAGGCACATCTCGACGCCCTCGACGGGTGTGCCGACGGAGCCGGGCTTGCGGGGCCGGTCGGGGTGGTTGAAGGATGCGATCGGGGAGGTCTCGGACATGCCGAAGCCCTCCAGGACCGGACACTCGAAGGCGGCCTCGAAGGCGTGGAGGACCTCCACCGGGAGTGACGCTCCACCAGAGGCGCACAGCCGCAGCGAGCTGGTGCCGTGTTTCTCGGTGCCGCGCTCGTGTTCGGCGAGTATGGCGGCGTACATGGTCGGCACGCCCTCGAAGACGGTGACCCGCCGCTCGTCGATGGTGCGGAGGGCCTGGCCCGGGTCGAAGCGGGCGAGCAGGGTGAGCCGGGCACCCGTCGCCACGGCGGCGTTCATGGCGCAGGACTGTCCGAAGGCGTGGAAGAGCGGCAGACAGCCCATCACCACGTCGTCGGGGTGAGCCGGAGCAGGGTGCGACCGCCGATCTCGGCGTTGCGGGCCATCCCGGCGTGGGTGAGCATGGCGCCCTTGGGTGCGCCTGTGGTTCCGGAGGTGTACAGGATGACGGCGAGGTCGTCGTCCCTGCGCGGCACGGCCGCCGCCGGGTCCGGTTGCTCGACCAGCAGCGTCTGAAGCCCACCGGGCACGATCGGCACCACCGGGGTTCCGGTGTGGTCGACGCCGGCCCGGGCCTGGTCGGCGACGCCGTCCCAGGCCAGGAGCAGCGCCATGCCGGAGTCGCGCACCTGGTGGGCGATCTCGCGGGGCTTGAGGAGGGGGTTCATCGGCACCACGACGGCACCGGCGCCCAGCACGCCGTAGTAGAGGACGGGGAACTCGCACAGGTTGGGCAGCATCAGGCCGACCCGGTCGCCGGGGCCGACCCCATGGGCGGCGAGGAGTGCGGTGGTACGACCAGCGAAAGCGGCCAGCTCGGCGTAGCTCAGCCCCTGGTCGCCGAGCTCGACCGCACGGCGGTAGCCGTGCTCGGCGGCGGCGCGGACGAGGAGGTCGTTGAGGTTCATGAGGGGGGATCGCTTCCTGTCAGCCGCGGAGCGCGGAGGCGAAGACGGCGGGCAGCCGGGTGATGCCGGGTGCGGTGGTGAAGCCCGTGACGCGTCGCAGGGTGGTGCGCCCGGTGCGATTGGTGACGAAGTACGGGGGGCGGGGCGACAGCGACGGCGAGCCGGTGAACAGGCCACGCGGGGCCGGCGCGAAGGGCGCGCGCACCACGGTCTTCTCGACGTCCTCCAGCATGAAGGCGTTGTTGACGAATCCGATGCCGCTGCCGATCGCCTGCCGGGTGTTGCCCGGGTAGGCGCCCCAGGGCGTGTAGCCGAGCAGGAAACCGACGGCGGACCAGCAGTTGACGCCGAGGGTGCCGTAGCGCAGGTCGGCGATGGCCGCCTCCACCACGGCCCGGTGGGCCCGCTCGGTGGCCGGGTGGATGATCAGGGTCGCGCCGAGCGTGCCGGGGAGGGTGTCGTTGGCGAAGTCGGCGGCGTTGCCCAGGAATTCGGCCGGGGTCTCGCCGGGCAGGCGCACCACGCCGAGGGCGCTGGCGAACACCTCGCCGCTGAGCAGCACGTCATCGTGGTCGGCGATGTCCGGGACCAGAAGCCGGCAGCCGTCGCCGTAGCTCTCGGCCTCCGGATGTGCCTCGCGGACCGCGGCCAGCCTCCGGTCGGCGCCGGGGTAGTAGTCGCTGCGGGCGGGCAGTTCGCACAGCACCTTGCGAATCTCGTCGAGCAGCCGCTCGGTGCCGGCCCAGGAGCGGGGCAGCACCAGCACCTGGCTGGCGATGCAGTTGTGGCCGGAGTTGTTCATCTTGCTGGTGACGATGTGCTCGGCCTGGAAGCGGAAGTCCGCCGTGCTCCACTTTCCCGGCACCACAATGCACGGGCTGACCCCGCCCAGCTCGCTGGTGAACGGCTTGTCGACCAGCGGCTGGTCGTCGCGGCGGCGCTGTTCGGCCCGGTCGTCGGTGCCCCACGTGATGGCGTCGTGGGTGCGGTCGCTGCCGGTCACATGGATGGAGTCCACATCGTCGTGGGTGGTGAGGTACGCGCCCTCGGCCGGGCCGCCGTCGACGAACCGCAGCCAGCCGCGCTCGGTGAACTCGGCGAAGATCCGCTCGAAGTGGGGCCGTAGATAGGCGTTGACCGGGTTCATCTTGGCGACGACGACCTGACTCTCGGCGTACAGCTTGTGCAGAATGTCGACGGCGGTCAGGGCGGCGACGTTGCCCGCGCCGAGCACCAGTGCCACCCCGGCCGGCTCCGGACGGCCGCGGTACTGTCCGGCCGCCCGCTCGCGCACCTGCTCGGCGGTGGTGCCCGGCGGCATCCGGACCTGGGCCGAGTAGCCACTGAGCAGCAGCCGGTCCCAGCCCGTGGCGGGGAAGACGTCCACCCGGGTACGGCCGCCGTGTTCGTGGACCGCCCGCGTGGGCAGCGGGTCCTGGCCGGCGGCGATCCGGCGCAGGACGTGCAGGCGGGCGCTGACGTTCTGGGCCAGCGCCCATGGGCCGCCCGCCCAGTCCTCCGTGGCCCAGGGGGAGTCGGGGCTGTACCCCTTGGCGTGGGCGCCGGCCGCGGCCAGCTCGGCGGCTCCGTCGCGGATGCCCGGCATCAGCCGCTCCAGCAGGCCGATCCGCTCGGCGAGCGGTGCCGCGGCCCAGGACGCGGCGTTCTCCCGCAGTTCGCGCAGGGCGTGGTCGAGGGCAGCGGTGTCGAGGGGGGTGTTGTTCACGTCACTCCTTGGCGGTGCGAACAAGTGGGGCAGGAACTGGGGCGGCTCGCTCGCCCGGAAGGCGCCCGTCACGGGCGGGGTCGATCGGGACGACGGTGGCGGTGCCGCCAGGCAGCAACAGAACTGCGGTGAGTCGCACGGCGTTCGGGTAGCCGGCGGTGCCGTGAGTGTCGGCCAGCGAGCCGGTCGGCGCTGGGGCGATCGGTCCGGCGGTGGTCATCAGGGCCCAGCGCCCACCGCGGCGCCGACCGGGGGCGAGTTCGGCGACGGTCGTCAAGGCGTGCCGGTCATCACGCCGGCCAGACCGAACCCCGGCCGCAGGAGCACGGTGAGGAGACCGTGCGGAAGTCCCGGCAGGGCCGGGCAGGACGGAACGCAGATGATCAGCGTGATGCCGCCCAGGCGGGCACGGGCCCAACGACTGTGCACACCACGGCGCAGCCGCTGGCCGGACACTTGTCGCTGGCCTACTGGAACGTGAGCTCGTTGGCGACGCTCTCGCGCCCTGCGAGCCACATGCTCAACGCTTCGGTGGTGCCGCTCACCAGCCGGCCGCGGCCGCGCGGCCTTCCGCCCGGTGTTGTGGGGACGACGCGGTAGCGGGTGAGCTTGCGGCCGAACGGCCAGCTCCAGATGACTCCTTCACGGAACAGGGCGCGGGCCACCGTGTCGGGGATCTCGCGGTTGCGGCCCAGGCCACGCAGAACATCCTGGTGATGCATCGCCATGTCTCCGGTGAGCAGCCATGCCATGGCCTGTGCCTGACCGGAGGGCTCCTCGGCGGCCTTCCACCCGAGGTCGGTCAGCTCCGCACGGCTCAGCGTCCTGCCGTGCGCGACCATCCGTGCGTTTCCCCGATTCACCGTCAGTGTCGACGGCCGGAAATAATGGGATGCCATTCGGTCCAGGCCGACCACATGTGCGAGGACGTCCCGTGGGGCCCAATCCGCACACAGGGTTTTCGCGTTGTTGAACTCATCGTCGGTCAGCTCGCTCATGGTCTCCATGAACCGAGTGCGTTCCCGACGCAGTTCCAAGTGCCATGCGGTGGACACAGCCTGCGGTTCCTTTCCTGGATGAATCCGCTCCACAACCACGGGCTGGACCCGCGCGGTTCGAAGAGGTGACTTGTGCAGGGCACCGACGACAGTGCCGCTCGCCTGTCCCGCAGGTTGTGTGGCAGCGCCGGAACGCCCAAGTGGCGGAACGTCCGCGTGCAACACGCTGCCACCTGAGGACACTGCTCCTGAGGCATCCGGCCTTGTCATGCACGGCGCCGTGGCGGGACCGGCTCCTTCCTGGCGGCGATCCGGTGCAGGGTCAGCACCAGGGCGCTAGCGTTCTGCGCCGTCGCCCAGGGACCGTCGGTCCGCTCCTCGGCAGCGACGGGCAGGCCCGGATCGTAAGCCTTCGCGGCCGCGGTCGGCGTGTCCTTGGCCGGCCGCGTGATCCGCAGCGTCAGCCGTTCCACAGCGCGATCCGTTCAGGCGGGTCGACCGTGGCCACGCCGAGCACCTGGTCGATCGGGGCGGTGCCGAAGTCCGGTGGTGTGCTTACTGCCGCGGCTCCTGTTCGGCTTCCGGCATCTCTGCTCGCACGGCCGAGGCGGTGCGGGCGGCGCCGCGGGCCGCGGCCCGGGCCGCGCGCCGGGCTGCGAGCTCCTCGGCTTCGCGCCGCTCCAGCCGCGGTACGTAGGTCCACACGTACACCGCCACCAGCCCGGCACAGGCCAGCAGCAGCACCAGCGGGGCCACGGTGAACTGCGGGCCGACGCTGACCGAGGCCAGCAACCCCATCAGGGCGAAGACCACCGTGAGCGCGGCTGCCACAGACACGCCGCCGCGCAGCCGGTAGGGGCGGTGCGTGCCGGGCTCGCGGCGCCGCAGCTTCCACACGCAGTACCCGGCGGCGCTGTACACCCCCATCTCCAAAGCCGCGCACAAAGAGACGATGACGGCGAAGGAACCGGTGGCGGCCACGACCGCAGCCAGGACCAGGGAAGCACCGCCCAGGATCCACACCGGGAGCACCGGCACCGCCTGCTCGTTGAGCCGGGTCAGCGGGCGGGGCAGCTTGCCTTCGCGGGCGACCGCGTACATGAACCGGGAGAGGGTGACGAACCCGCCGTTGAAGGTGTTGACCGCGGTCAGTGCCGTGACGGCGAGCATCACCAGCATCCCGGCCCGGCCCAGCGCTTGCTGGGCGACCAGCAGCTGCGGGTAGGCGGTGCCGAGCGAGGCGCCGTCGAGGGTGGCGCCCATCGCCACCGCGAACACCGCCTGGGAACCGGCGAGGACCAGCACGGCGACCAGCATCGCCCGCGGGATGATTCGCGGCTCGGTGACCTCCTCGGCGTTGGTGGTCACCCACTCGAAACCGGTGTAGACGAAGATGCCGAGGATCAGCGCCTGGATCGGCGAGCTCGACGAGCCCGCGCCGAGCGCGGCGTGGTGGCCCGGGTGCGAGATGGCCGCGACGCCGATCGCGACGGTGGCCAGCACCACGATCGTGGTGACGATCCGCTCGGCCGCTCCGGCGAGCTTGATCCCGCGCAGGTTCAGCCAGGTCGCCAGGAGGAGCAGCACGCCGACGTAGCCGACCGCGATCAGCCGGCCGTTGCCGAAGGCGTAGGCAAGCGCTTCGCCGATGATGTAGGCGTCGGCGGCGATCACCAGCACGATCGCCACCATGTAGGTCAACGTGATGGTCAGGGCCGCCTTGTCCGGCATGGCGCGGGCAAGCCACAGCCGGATGCCGGCCGCCGTCGGGTGCATGCCGTTCAGCTCGGCGAACACCGACCGCACCGCCAGCATGACCAGGCCGCCAAAGGCGATGGCCAGCCAGGACATCGGCCCGCTGACATAGGTCAGCAGCTGCGCGAGGCCCAGGAAATTGATCGCGGCGAACGCCAGTCCGGTGGATATCGCGGAGGCGCCGCCGAACGACAGCGCCCGCCGCAGCACCGGCTGCGGCGAAGGTTCGGCCATGGTGTTCCTATCTGATGCTCGGGTACAAGATCACGGATGTCGCAAGGTGGCGTGGCGCGGCCTTCCCGGCCGGCCGCGCCGGAAGGGACTTGCCCCCGGCCGAGCCGCTGACGGGCGGCGGGAAGGCGGGCATGCAAGCCGGGGCGTGGGGCCACGCCCCGGCACGAGCCCGTGCCGCGCGGTGTCGGCTACTGGCCCAGGAAGACGAACATCGCCATCGCGTCCAGGCGCATGACGTCCTCGGCCCGGCCCTGGGTGCGGATCGCTCCTTGCATGTAGTTGGACACCGGGTTCGCGTCGCCCCAGAAGATCTCGGCCAGGTCGAAGCTGTGGCCGCGCACCACCAGATCGGCCGCGCCGGACAGGCCGGCCGTCGGCGCTGCGGGTCTTCCGCCGGAGATCACCAGGGTGAAGGCCGCGTCGTGGTCGGTGGCCAGGATGTGGATGCGGCAGTTCCAGCCGCCCAGCGTCTTGCCGACCCGGGGACTGGCCCCAGCCTTGGTCGCGTACTCGCTCAGCGCGTCCAGCAGCTCGTCCGCCCCGACGCTCTCACGGATCACCTCGCTCATCGGGCGGCCTCCACCGACTCGCTCAGCCCGGCGCCCACGCCCAGCTCGGCCGCCACCGCGGCGGCAGCCTGCTCGCCCGAGCGCACCGCGCCGTCCATGTAGCCGCTCCATACGGTGGCGTACTCGGTGCCGGCCCAGTGGATCCGGCCGACCGGCTCGCGCAGCGCCGGGCCGAGCGTGGACCAGGTGCCCGGGCTCAGGATCCCGGTGTAGCAGCCGCGGGACCACTCCTCCTCGAGCCACACCTTCTCGTAGGTCGCGATCGGCTGCGCCGCCTTGGGGCCGAAGACCGAGACCAGTTCGGCCACGACCTGCTGCTGCCGTTCTTCGGGGCTCATCCGCAGCGCGCGCCGGGCGGCGTCGCAGTCCGTGAAACTGACCAGCACGCCCTCCGCACGGTCCGGGTGGCTCTGGTCGAAGGTCAACGTGTTGTGTCCTGTGCTGTGCCCGGACAGGCCGTCGGCGCGCCAGAACGGCTCGGGGTAGACCACGGTGGTCTTGATGGCCGAGCCCATGAACACCCGCTGGGTCAGCTGATCGCGCAGGCCCGGCAGCGCCGGACTGTAGCGCAGCCGGCCGGCCAGCGGCGGCGGGACGGCGACGACGGCGTAGCGGGCACGCACCCGGCCCTGCTCGTGGTGCACGACGACACCACTTTCGTCCTGGTCGATCCGGTGAACCGGGCAGGACAGGCGGACCCGGTCGCCAAGCACCCCGGCCAGGCCGAGGGAGACGCCCATCGCTCCGGCGCTGAGACGGGTCTCCTGCGCGCTGTTGATGACCCCGATCATCCGCTCCACGCCGCCGCCGGAGGCGATGTAGAACAGCGCGTGCAGCAGCGACACCTCCCCCGGCTCGGCGGGGAACAGGGCGCGGGTGAACGCGCGCAGCCACTCCTTGGCGCCGTCGCAGTACGGCTGCGCGCCGATCCAGCTCTCGACGGTGGTGGCGTCCAGCACAGCGGCCTGCGGGTGGGTCCACGGGGCCTCGGCGCCGACCTCGGCGGCCAGTGCGGTCAGCTCGACCATGGCCTCCATGAGGTCCGCGGCCACCACCGGGTCCCCGGTGGGGATTGCCCCGTGGTAACGCAGCAGTCTGCCGTCCTCGGTGCGTTGCAGGTTGTCCCCGTCGCTGTACTGCGTGAACGTCGTCAGACCGAACTCCTCGACGAGCGCGTTGATCCGGTCCTGGGTCGGGCCGATCCACTGCCCGCCGTACTCCACCAGCCGCCCGTCGTCCTCGACCACGGAGCAGGTGCGCCCACCTACCCGGTCACGCGCCTCCAGAACAAGCACGTCCACGCCTTGAGCGTGCAGGGTGCGGCCGACGGTCAGCCCGGCCAGTCCGGCTCCGACGATGACGACGTCGGTGTCGTAATTCTCGGGCACGAGGCCACCTTCCAGATTTTGGTCAGATGAACAGGTCAATCGAATTGGTCAGCTGACCAAGTCGGGTGGCCAGAGTGAAGTATGCTTCGGTGAAGGTGTCAAGAGGTGACCGGAAGACCCGGTCGCGGACCTGGGGAAGAAGGTGGCCACCCTGCCTCGGATGAAGGTCGAAGAGCGCCGCGAGCAGTTCGTGAAGGCCGCCATCGAGGTCATGGCCCGCGAAGGTCTGGACCGTGCCACGACGCGCCGCATCGCCGAACATGCCGGAACAGCGCAGGCCGCGATCCACTACGCGTTCCGAGGCAAGGACGAACTACTGACCGCCGTCATCGGCACGGTGACCGAGCAGGTCGAGCAGATCCTGCGCGACGCGGTGACGCCCGAAAAGGGACTGGCCGCGGCGATCGGCGACGCAGCACGCGCCTTCTGGGCCTTCGTGGTGGGCGACGACGGGCTCCAGCTGATGCAATACGAGCTGATGATCTACTGCCGCCGCAACCCCGGCTTCGAGTGGCTCGCCGCCTGGCAGTACACCCGCTACTGCGCCTGCGTCGAAGACGTCTTCCGCTCCGCGCTCGCCCACGAGACCTCACCACCGCCGATGGACCTGGCGGCGCTGACGCGGTTCCTCGTCGCGGCGATCGACGGGCTGATCATCCAGTACGAGGTACACCACGAGGCCGAACAGTCCCGCCGCGACATCGAAAACGTGATCACCTGCGCCCTCTCGCTGGCCGGCCTCGCCCCCGTGCTTCCGTCCCTGGGACCTGAAAGCCCCGCGTAGTCGCGACCGGTGGCCACGCAACCACAGACTGGACCCCAGCACGGCGCATCGATCAGGTCTCACGGTCCACCGCGGCCGCCGTCTTCGCATCCCAGGCACGATTGGCGGCCGTCCACTCGAGCGGCTTCGGTCATACCTCCTGAACCAGACGTGGGAGAGGTCTTCCCACTTCCTCCGGGCAGGGGGGCGGCGCGGTCAGGGCCGGTGCGGAACTTGGCGAGGATCCGCCATGCCCTGAGGTTGCGGCATCCAGCGGGAGGCGGCGGCGAGCAGTCACCCACGCCGGGTAGCCACCCGACAGGATGGGGCCAGCCACCGCTTCCACCGTGCGCCCGAACGCACTGAACTGTGCTGAGGGCGCTTCGGTTCGACAGCCGGCTCAAACAGGCGGGCTCGATCAGCAACCCGGGGCGTGTCGAACCTAGAACGGCGGCCCGAAAGAGGTGGCGGGGAGATCCGAAGCCAGTCCCAGAGCCTTCCGGACGTCCCGCTGATACTTGGAGGAAGGTTGGTTCCAGGCGTCGTCGGAACGGGCCCAGTAACTGTTGTCAGAACGTGCCGCCACGGCCTCGCGCCACAGCTCGGCGCTCCTTCGAAGCTCCCCGACGTAGACGGTGACCTTGGGCCTCGCACCGGCCGACCAGTGGGCGGCTTCGAGGCCACCTGCTTCATGGTCCAGCGCGGCCGCCATTTTTGCAGCCCAGGCACGATTGGCGGCCGTGCTGCCCAGGTGCGGACAGGTCTTGAAGACGCGCGCGGAGGCCAGCTCCAGCCTGAGGAAGGCAAGCTGGTCTGCTGCCAGGCTGGTCTCCTGCACGCGTACGCTGCCAGTGGTCCGGCCGTTCGTGTCGGCCGTAAAGCTACGGGACGACCGGCAGCGCCGAGCTCGGGGTCACCGGCAAGGACACCGTCGTGTTCGCCGTCGACATCCTGAACGTCATCGGCGCCCACGCCCTCGTCCCCGGCGAGCAGCACTCGGTCTCCAATGCGCTGCCCGAGGGAGGCATGAACAAGGGCGAGGGCACCGCAACCCTGACCGTCCCCGACCAGGCGGCCCCCAAGGGCCTGGTCATCAAGCGCCTGGTGGACGGCACCGGCCCGGTGGTGAAGGCCGGGCAGACCCTGGTCCTCCAGCATTCCTCGGCCGCATGGGAGCCCGCCCGCGGCAAGGACCAGGCCGAGCTCTTCCTCAGCTCCCACGCGGACGGCGGCCCGCTGACGGTCGTGATCGGCCGGGGCAACGTCATCCCAGGGTGGGACCGCGCCCTGGTCGGCCAGCGGGTCGGCAGCCGGATCCTCGCCGTCATCCCCGCGAAACTGGCGTACGGTCTGCATCCCCCGAAGGGTCTGGAGCCCGGCGCCACGGTGATCTCGGTCCTCGACATCCTCGCCGCCACCTGAGGCGATGCCGGGATCGGTCACTCATTCAGTGGTGTCACCGACCCCGCTCGCGGAGAACCACCGATTGCTCACTACCCACCGACACGGCCGCTGCTCACCGTGCGCGGATTCCGGCGTTCCCGCAGGGCCCACCGTCAACGAAGCCAACGGGCGGCCGTACGACCGCAAGGCGTACAACTCGGCGAAGAAGAAGCTCGAGCAGGCCGAGAATTACGCGGGCAGCCGCAACCGGCGGAAGAACCGCTCGCAGTCGGACAGCCTGAGGGTGGCGCTGAAGGCGCTGGGACTGTTTGCCTTCATCATCGCCCTCGTCGTCACCCTGGTCATCTTTTGGGAGGTGGATATCGTGGCTGCCGTGCTCTGGGCACTCTCCTGATCCCTGGTGGGGGGCGATCCGACCGGCTCGCCACCGTGGGTGATCGGGTCGACGATGTCGCGGGTGCGGGCTGTGTCCGCGGATCCTGCGGGGCCGCCCGCCCGGCTGCAGCGTTCTCCCAGCGGTGCAGCCGCCCCGTGCCCGTGCGCTGCGTGCACACAGGTGCCGGCCGTGGGAGTTGCGAGCGCGTCAGGGTGCGGGAGGGACGGCGCGGGCCAGGGGTTCCAGGTTGCCATAGAGGGCGGCGTGGAGTGCGGCCGCGAGTTCACGGGCGCGTTCTTCGCTGCGCACGCCGTGCATCAAGAAGTAGACCGGCCCCGCGTAGGCGTCCAGGTCGACCTCATGGCTGTGGACCAGGCGGCTGATCGCGTCCCGGATGGCCTCGTTGACGGTATCGGCGACCGCGTGGCCAGAGCCGGCGGTGAGGGTGTCCGCTTTCACGGTCCACCGCTGGCGTTTTTCGGATTCGATGGCGACGAATACGGCGTTGTGCGCCATGGCGTTGCGGTAGACGTCGTGGAAGACGTCGGTGCCGGTGGCATCCGGGATGAGGTGCGCGGGGCAGGGAACCGGCAGAGGCTGCACCAGGGCATTCTGCCCACAGGTGAGATCCCTGCGCACACGCCACGCGATGGCGGGTCAGGTTGAGTGATCAGCAGATGGCTGGGGCGCTGCGGCGCGTGGTGGTGACGGCGAGCGGGCGCCGCCTTTTAGGTCACCAAGTGTCACCCAACTCGAAAAGTCGCACGCAGCAGGCCAACAGCACCGCTCAGACGGGCCAACCACAGGGGCCCACGAGCGCTTCACCTGGGCCGTGAGCGCGGTGTAGTTGGGCCTTCTGCGCGGTGCTGTTGGCCCGCAGGGTAGCGGTCGGCTCTCCTACCTGCGGGAATTCGCGGGAAGTGGTACGGGATGCCAATTGCTCGGGCTGTGCTGGGTGCATGAAGGCTTCCGTTCGTACGACTGCTGCGGAGTCGGCACCGGTGTGGTCGCATAGCTGCACTCTGGATGACCTCGCCACCTGCTACGCCGTCGATGCGGAGGCGGCTGCTCGTCTGGATACGGGCTCGGGCTGGGGGCGGCGCTGGACAGCGTTGTGGAAGGCGTCTGAGGCTGAGGTGATCTGTCCGGTCCAGGATCTGGCGGGCTTTCCCGCGCTGGCTTCGGCGCCGGTACGTCAGTTCACTTGGCGAGCACACCAGAGGCACCGCCCGGGGTTGCAGTACCTCGCAGTCACGCCGGATGCATGGCTTCGAGAGCTTGGCCGAGCGCCGTGTGCTGCTGGCCTTGGATTTTACGGGTGAGGTCGATGAGGTGCTCTCCCAGCCCTTCCGGCTGCGGTTTGCCACTGTCGACGGCAGTGAGGATCACACGCCGGACTTCCTGGTGCTGCTGCCGGGGACGGCGGTGCTGGTCGACGTCCAGCCCGCTCATTTGATCAAGGATGAGGATGCCGTGAAGTTCGCAGCGGCGCAGCGGGCGGCGGCTGCGGCCGGATGGCGCTACGTGGTGGTGACTGGCTGGCGCCGTCATGTCGCTGCCGGGCTGGATGCGCTGTCCGCCCGGCGTCGGCCGATGGCCGACCGCCTCGGCCTGCATGGCGATCTTCTGGAGCTGGTTCAGGAGCGGCCTCGGCGGTTCGGGGAGCTGGTGGATGCCACGTCGCTGCCGGCCGTTGCCCGCGCGCACGCCGTTCATCTCCTCTGGCACCGGCGGCTGGCGGTGGACCTTGCTCAGCCGCTGGGGGATGCCGCGTGGATCTACCCGGCGGGGAGGCGGCGATGACTGAGGGGCGCCAGCGGCCGCAGAGCGAGGATCTGCAGGGCCATGACCTGGCGCGGGCCGAGATCCGGCAGGCGCATCTGCTCGAGGTGGAGACCGGTTATCGCAGCGGCAGCCGGTTTTGGGCCCGGCCCGATGAACCTCGGGCGGAGTACGACCCGCAGTCGACGACGCTGACGGAGCGGCGGCGGGCGAAGGTGGCCGAGTTGAAGGGGCTGGATCGGCGGGAGGCCAAGCAACTGGGTCTGGAGTGGATCAGTGAGCGCACGCTGAAGCGGATGGCTGCTCAGTACGCCGAGCACGGCCTGATGGGTCTGGCGGACGGGCGGTGGACGCCGCCGCTGCGTGGTCGGCGGGCGATTACCGAGGCGATCCGGGCCGTCCATGCCGAGTGTCTGCACCGTTCGAAGGTCAGCATGACCACCAAGGAGCGGATGATCCACCAGTACGTGCTGGAGAAGTTTGACGATCGGGTGCCGGTGCCGCACCGCACCACGCTGGCGAAGGTCTCATGTTCTTGTGTCTGACTGAGCGCTTCAGCCGACGGAGCAGCGGCTAGGTTGGCGGCCTCACTGCTTCACCTGGCGGAGTCTGGTCCCCTGGGAGGCCGCCAGAGCGTCGGCGAGGCAGGCTGAATGTGTGGTGTCATTCTTCCGCTCACCCTCTCGAGCAGGAGCGGGCAGTCAAAGCAGGGCTCTGCTCGCACTGGCGCAGTGCGTACCGTTTGTGATCGCGCTGGCCGTTCTGATCATCGAGCTCACCCCCGCTCACTTCATCTATACCGGACCCTTTCTCGCCGCGGTGCCGGCGCTGGCGGCGGTGACGATGGGCCCCAGGGGCACGGCTCTGGCAGTGGCTCTCGCGCTGGCGGTCAGCGTGACCACAGCCACCTACAACCAGGCATGGGGCACCCTGCAGGTCTACACCAACTTCCTGGCTCTGGCTCTGGTCTCCGTCGCCGGTTTCATCACGAGCAGCGTCGTACGTGCGTGCAGAAGGAGCGAGCTCGACCAGGTCCGCCGGATCGCCGTGTGCGCGCAGGAGGTCATTCTGCGGCCAGTCCCCGAGCGTTTGGGACCGGTGCGCGCTGCCAGCCTGTGCCTCGCCGCCGGGACCGGGGCGCAGGTCGGCGGTGATCTGTACGAGGCCGTGCAGACGCGGTACGGCGTCCGGATGATCGTGGGGGACGTCCGCGGCAAGGGGCTGACTGCCATGCGCGCTGTCGCAGTGGCGCTGGGCGCGTTCCGGGTGGTCGTACATTACGAGGACGACCTGGTGGGGGTCATGAACCACTGCGCGGCTGCACTTCGCCGGGAGGCGGCCGTGCCGGGCGCCTTTCCCGAGGAAGCCCTGACGGAGGGATTCACCACCGCGCTCATCGCTCAGGTGCCGAACGACGAACCCGTAGTGCAACTGGTCAACCGCGGCCATCCGCCCCCGCTGGTACTCCACAAGGGCCGAACTCAGCCTTTGATGCCCACCTCCCCCCGTCCGCCCCTGGGCCTGGAGGATCTGATCACCAGCCCTCCCGAGAAACCAGAGAGCTATCCGTTCGTCCCCGGAGACCGTCTACTCCTCTACACCGACGGCGTGATCGAAGCCCGCAACCCTGTCAACGACTTCTTCCCTCTGCCGGAGACCATGGAGTCGATCAGCTTCAGCACCACCCCTAAAGACTTTCTTGAGCAACTGCAACACACATTGATCGGCCACACCGAAGGCCACTTGGCGGACGACATGGCGATGATCCTTGTCGACCGGCTCGAAGAAGGAGTCGGCATGCCGGACATCTGAGTGGGCATTTAAAGATGATCTATATCGGTAAGTGACTTTCGTGTCCGTCAGGCTTGAGGTGTTTGCCCCATACGCGCGCCCTCGCATTCGCCGAGCTGTGAACTTGGTCGCCCGTTTAGTCCGGTTCTCGTGCGCGAAGTCCGGCTGATTTGAAGATCAGGCAGAAACGCCCAGCGGCAGCGGAACAGCACAGTCCGCCGCATCCGTGAACACGCTACGGCGTGAGCCAGCGGAAGCCGTACCCCAGCGACTTGTCCGACGCCAGATGGGCCTTAATCGAGCCGACGTTGACTGCCTGGAGAAAAGCTCGGCTCGACCGCAGGCCCACCGGGCAGCCGGCAAAGGTCGACCTGCGCGACGTATTCAACGCACTCCTCTACATCAACCGCACCGGAATCCCCTGGAAATACCTCCCGCACGACTTCCCCAACCACGGCACCGTCTACGCCTACTACGCCGCCTGGCGCGACGAGGGAATCCTCGCCCAGCTCAACTACGACCTGACCGGACTAGCCCGCGTGAAGGAAGGACGCAAGCCCGAACCGACCGCTTCCGTGATCGACACCCAGAGCGTGAAGACCTCCACCAACGTGCCCCTGACCAGCCAGGGAACCGACGCCGCAAAGAAGATCGTCGGCAGGAAACGGGGCATCCTCACCGACACGATCGGACTCATCCTCGCCGTGACCGTCACCGCCGCGAGCCTCTCCGAGAACGCCGTCGGAATCCAGCTCCTCAACCAGGCCAAGAAGGCCTACCCGACCATCTCCAAGAGCTGGGTCGACACGGGATTCAAGAACTCCGTCATCGAGCACGGCGCCAGCCTCGGAATCGACGTCGAAGTCGTCAACAGAAACCCAGGAGTTCGCGGCTTCCACGTTGTTAAAAGGCGCTGGGTTGTCGAACGAAGTATTGGTTGGATCATGCTCCACCGGCGCCTCGCCCGAGACTACGAGACCCTGCCTGCGAGCTCCGAAGCCATGATCCACGTCGCATCGATCGACAACCTCACCAAGCGCATAACGGACGAGACAACACCCACCTGGCGAGGAACTTACTAGGAGATAAAGGGCAATCCACCTAGATCAAACGCCCTCTGAAACCTTGGGGGCAGCCATTGGGCAGCGTGTGGATACTCACGATCAGCTGGTAGGCCTGCCCCCGAACCCAGGGGAGCGCGGCGCATGGCGAAACCCAGCGATTGAAGCGCTCAAGCACACCTCCTCGATCAACGTTCTTCGTCGACCAGCTCGGGCGTCAGGTCCCCGCGAACCCGTCGGACACGCGGTCGGTGCCGGTAACGGCCGAACTCCAGCCTCGCCTGATCAACCTCGATCTCCACCACCACGCACCGCTGAACAGCGGTGCACCGGAGGCCCCAGCGTCCGCCGGTGCCGGCTGACGACCGGTGGTGGTCAGCTCGGTCGCGGGTGTCCGAAGAGCAGGTCGTAGCCGGGCGGGAGCTGGAGCAGGATGTGGTTCATCAGGTCCTCGCCCGCGTTGTCGGCCACGACGCTGAGTACGGCGCTGACGTCCCATGTGGCGGTCTTCTCCGTGGCGCCTTCGATCCAGGCCGCGGTCGCCCGGATGAACCTCTCGGGCGGCAGCGGTTCATGTGCTTGGAGCGGGTTGAGCAGGACATACGCAAGCGTCTCAGGAAGCCGGGCGGCCAACTCGGCGCGCACCTCGCCCACCAGGTGAGCGCCCAGCAGGGCCAGCACGACCCGGGAGGCCCGTTCCGCCTCCTCCTGTGACGGGTATTCTCCGCGTTCTTGGACTGCGGCGATGAAGGCGTCCCACTCGAGTCGCATGCTGTCCTCCCTAGGCGGCCGGCACCGGCGGATGCCCGCTGGCGTCCGTGTCCGGGGCCGTGGTGGCGCGAAGCGGATGTTCTTGTTCGGTCCAGATGGTCTTTCCGCTGGGTGTGTGGCGGGTGCCCCACCGGTCGGAGAGCTGTCCGACGAGCAGCAGGCCGCGGCCGCCCTCGTCCAGGATGTGGGCGCGGCGCGGGTGGGGGGAGGTGCTGCTGGCGTCGGAGACCTCGGAGATCAGGCTGCCGTCGTGGATCAGGCGCAGCTCGATGGGGGCGCTGGCGTGGCGGATGGCATTGGTGACCAGTTCACTGACGAGCAGTTCGGTGGTGGGCACTGCATCGGACAGCCCCCATCGCCTGAGCTGGGCTGCGGCCTCGCGGCGGGCCTGTGCGACGGCAGCCGGGTCGGCGGGCACCTTCCAGGAGGCGACGTGCGCGGCGTCCAGCGCGTGGGTGCGGGCGATGAGGAGTGCCACGTCGTCGGCGTGGCCGTCGGGCAGCAGGGTCTCCAGGACGGTGTCGCACAGGGCGTCCAGGGAGGGCACCGGCCGGTCGAGCGCCTCGCGCAGAGCCTTCATGCCCGCGTCGATGTCGCGGTCGCGGGCTTCGATCAGGCCGTCGCTGTACAGCGCGAGCAGGCTGCCTTCCGGCAGGGCGATGTC
This sequence comes from Streptomyces barringtoniae, assembly GCF_020819595.1. Taxonomy (GTDB): domain Bacteria; phylum Actinomycetota; class Actinomycetes; order Streptomycetales; family Streptomycetaceae; genus Streptomyces; species Streptomyces barringtoniae. The sequence continues at coordinate 200,402 of NZ_JAJHNP010000014.1, read as the reverse complement.
GACGGCGTCGAAGGGCGCGCCGCCCACCCCCAGCAGCGGTCCCGGTTCGACGTCGACGAAGCAGACGGTGCCATCCGGGGTGAGCACGGCGGGCGGCGGGTGGCCGGCGCTGGCCAGGGTGCAGTGGCAGGTGACCGGGTCGTACACCGCGTACAGGCAGGTCGCGCCGATCTCCCCGGCCATCTCGGTGCCGTCCCTGACTTCGTCGAGGATGAGGTCGTCGAGGTCGGACAGCAGCTCGTCCGGGGGCAGGTCGACATCGGCGAGGGTGCGCACCGCCGTGCGTAGCCGTCCCATGGCCGCGGAGGCGTTCAGGCCGTGGCCGGCGACGTCGCCGGCGACCAGTGCCATCCGTGCGCCGGACAGGGCGATGACGTCGAACCAGTCCCCCCGACGCCGGCGTGGGGATCGGCGGGCAGGTAGCGGGCGGCTGTCTCCAGCGCCTGCTGGGCGGGGAGGCGGTGCTGCAGCAGGCTGCGCTGCAGTGCGAGGGCGGCGCCGTCGCTCTCCTGGGGCACGGACGCCTGCAGGAACCACTGCACGTCGCCCTTGCCGTTCAGCAGCGGGCATGCTCGTGGTTCGGCCTCGATCGTGCGGCCGGCCCGGTCGCGCAGCAAAACCCCTGCAGGACCGAGACCACCGAGTTCGTCGTTCCCAGGTCGATACCAACCGAGCGCGCCATCTGCTTCTCCCTCCTCACCATCCTCTGCTTCACGTTTGCGATCGGGGCTTCATCGGGATGCCGGCTCCCACCGGACGGGACCGGCCCGCAGCGCAGGCTCGGGACGCACGACCCCGAGCACCACGAGGTAACGTGGCGCCGGCCGGACCGGCCGCGCGACGACAGGGCCGGGTTCGTATGTCCGCTCGGCCGTCCGCTGGTACGTCTGGTCGTACGCCGCGCGCAGGACCGGATCGCGGAGCGTCTCGTACGCCGACCGCACCTCGCCGAACCGTTCGGCGGTGACCGCATCCACGCGGGTGTCGGGGCGCAGCTCCCGCGCCCGGGCGCGGAAGGCAGAGGTGATCACCTCGGCTGTCGCCGAGGGCTCCACCCCCAGCACCGCATACAGGTCTCCACCCTGGTCCCGCGCCGGCATCCCGCCACCTCCTCGCCCACTGCGAGCTGCGACTTCACCCTTACTTGCCTCAATTCCTGAGATAAAACTTGAGTCTCATCTTGTCAAGGCTTGATGAGGGGAGGTATATGGGGTTTCGGAGGCATTCCGGACTCCCTGAGCCCGGAATGGGCGGACCGCCAGGTGGAAGGAGCTGCACGATGGCTGCGCTCATCCGCACCGACCCCTTCCGGGACCTCGACCGGCTAACCCAGCAGATGTTCGGCTCCCTGGCACGGCCGGCCGTCATGCCGATCGACGCCTATCAGAGCGGCGACGCCTTCGTCGTCCACTTCGACCTGCCCGGCGTCGATCCCGACACCCGTGGACCTCAACGTGGAGCGCAACATGCTGACCGTGCGAGCCGAGCGGCCCGGCCCGGACACCACGGAGGCCGACCTGCTCGTCGCCGAGCGGCCCCACGGCGTCTTCAGTCGCCAGCTTCCGCCGGGCGACTCGCTCGACCCTGAGAAGATCACCGCCCACTACGACGCCGGCGTGCTCACCGTGAAGATCCCGGTGACGGAAGAGGCCAAGCCCCGCCCCATCGAGATCGGCCGGAAGGGCGCGGAGTCACAGCAGATCGAGAGCTGGCATCCCGCCCCGTGGGAAGCAAGCGGAAGAAGTGACATGTAAGGAGTGAATGCAGGTAGACAACAGCAGACCGCAGCATCGACGACATGACCGTGGGCCTCCGCACCCTGAACGTCGTGCGGCGGGCCACGGCGGGCGCTGAGCGGCAGGAGTGAGGAGCATGGCTGTGTTCCTCGCCTCCCACTGGGAGAACGGCTGGGCCGTGACGGAGATCAAAGGAGCCCTGGACACCACCACGGCCCGTGAGCTGTGTGATTACGTGGCCGCCGTCACCGCCAAGCACCGGCACTTGCTCGACCTGATCGTGGACCTGTCCGAGCGGACCTGGGCCGACACCGGCGGCCTGGCTGCCCTGATGTCCGTCCGGGCCATGCTGGAGGAGGACCAGGGAGAGCAGGGAGAGCTACGCCTGGTATGCCCCGAAGGGCGGGTGGAGCGGCTCCTGCGCGACAGCGGACTCCCCCAGGCCCTGCCCGTCTACCCCTCCCTCGAGGCCGCGCTCACAGCGCCCCGGACCACAGTCGCCAGCCGGATGGGAGGTGCCCTGCCGTGATCACTGAACTTGCCGTCGAACGAGTCGAGTTCATCTGCGGCTCGTGCTGGCACCGCTGGAGTGTCGACTACGACGTGCAGCGCTACCGGGACGCCCTCGATGCCGAGTGGGAGGTCTTCTACCGCGACAACACGGCGGTTTCCTCCCCCTACACGCCGCAGGGCGCTCCGCCTTGCGAACACTGCGGTCGGCGCTGGGTCGGGCGCCTCGTGGCCCGCCGCCCCGTTCCCCTGCCCGACGCCGAAGGGCCGCGCAGCCGCGTTCCGGCCGAAGGCGAACACCGCCCCGAACGGCACACCGCACCGATGCTGCACGCCGCCGGCCATCCCCAGGCGCACGCGCGAGCCGAGCATCCGTCCACGGATACGTCCTGATCGGCCAGTCGGCCCGGGACGGTCACCGCATCCAACCCGCACCTGCCCTCGTACGGCGCGCACCGCACGGGGGCAGGGCTCACTGTCCGAGCTGGGGTCACTGTCCGGACGTGATCTCGATGCGGCGCGATTTGGTGGCTTCCGCCTTCGGTACCTTGACGGTCAGCACACCGTTGTCGAGGGTGGCCTCGACGTTCTCGGGGCTGATGTCGCCGGGCAGCGCGGCGCGGTACTCGAACCGGCCGGTCCTGCGGGTGCTGCGGCGCAGCATGCCGGTGCGCTCGCGTTCTTTGAACTCGCCGGTGATGGTCAGTTCGCGCTCGGTCATCTCGATGTCGAGGTCCTCGCGCTTGACGCCTGGCACCTCGACTTCGACCAGGTAGGCGTCATCGGTTTCCGACAGGTCCGCCAGCGGCGACCAGGCCATGCCCTCCGTCATGGGGCCCATGGCGCCGCCCGCGGTGGACTCCAGGAGGATGCCCATCCTGCCGAAGAGGTCGTTGAGCTCGGCGAGAGGATCCGTGCCCCAGCCCGGGAACCGCCGTTCAGCCAGGGGCCCGCCGCGTCGCGCAGGCAGTGCCATTACTCCTCACCTCCGCACGAACGTACCTTCTGTCACTTTCAGGCTATTCCTGGTGGTGCTTCGCGGCACGGCCGGATTGCGGCCACATGGAGAAGTGCCGTGGTCGCACTCGTGAACTGTGTGAGCTGCGGCATTGTCAGCGTGAGCGGCCGGCGCCCACGATGAGGCGGACGACAGACGTCAAGGAAGGCAGCTCCTCATGGGTAATCATGTGCATGTGCGACTCAGCCAGGGGCTGAGCGTGTCGGAAGAGGGGGAACTGGTCGAGTACTCGCGTTGCCGGTGCGGTGCCACCTTCACCAAGATGTTCGACGCTGACGGCGGGGAGCCGGAGTACCCGGGCCGGTCGTCCTGACTCGCGCCTGTGTCAACGGCGCCAGCGCTTACCGTTGATCACGGATCGGGTCATCGTAGGGGCGGAGGACCGGCCCCGAGGTACCGGGGCCGCGACTGCGCTCAGCCTCGGGGCTGGTGCGCGTTCGCGCTCTCTGAAGCCTGTGACGGTCCAGGACATTCGAGTGGGGCTTTCAACGGCGTGCCGATGACGGCTGTACGTGACTGGCCGCGCGGTGCCCAGGACGACTCGGCCGTCACACGCGCCCTCACCCGGACGGTGGAACCGCCGGCAGACTGTCTCCGCACCTGCGGCAGCGGGTAAAGCCGGGCTCCTGTGCCGTGGGGCCCGCAGGGCGGGCGCGCTCCCAGGCGGGTGATCTTCGCGCGGTCCGCGCAGGATGATCCCGGCTGCTCAGCCGCAGGAGGACGGCCGGCTGGGCAGCCGCTCATCACCCGCCTGACACCGCATGAAGGGAGCAGCCTCCCATGGCTATGACGCAGACCTTGATACCGGTGCTGGAGGATGCTCGCCACGCTCATGCCGCAGCGTGTGACCGGCTGTGGGCGGATGCGGCGCTCGCGCCGCCCGGCGCCCACCGGCAGATGCTTGAGCGCGAGGCCGATGAGATGCAGGGCCGGGTGCGCCGCATCGAAGGCCATGTCCGCGGACTGCGGCCCCGCGGCCTGCTCGGCAGCGCGGCCGACATGGCGCGGTTCGCCGCCCGCACCACCTTCAGAACAGCCATGCTGCCGCTGACCATCGGGCAGAAGACGGTGACAGGGGTGATGCACGGCCGAGGGCCGGCCGACGACCAGCAGCTGCTGAGGAACACCGAGGACGAGTACGCCGCTGCTGCCCGGGCCCTGGCCAGCGCTCTGGCCGGGGAGGTCCTCGCCGACCAGGCCCAGGACGACACCACCCTCCACCTGCTGCAGGAACTTCGCAGCAAGGACCAGGAGCTGCTGGCACTGCTCGAGGACAGCCTCGCCCGGCAGGCCCGAACCGTGGTCGCCGCAGGCGACGGCTTCCGCGTGGAACAGACGACGAACGGCGGCCTCGCCCATGCGGCCACCCGCCCGCTGCGGGCTGTCGCCGACCGGCTGCGCCACGCGGCACGCCCCGGGCCGAGGCCCGAAGACGAAAGGCCGGTGGCGGAGGAGCCGGAAGTGACCGCCGCGGCCGAGCAGATCCAAGGCGCGGCCAGCAGCGAGGAAAGCCTGCCCATCGTCGGCTTCAGCCAGCTCAGCGTTGAGGAGATCGAGCGGCGCCTGCCCTCTTTGTCCGAGTCCGACCTGCGCGTTCTCGAGGGATACGAGCGCACGCACGCCCGCCGCAAACATGTCCTGGAAGCCATCGAGCAGCTGAGCTCCAGCCGGCCCTGACCGCACTGCCGCGCCCCGCCGAGCCCCACCCGCTTCCAAGGCCACACCGTCGCGAGCGGCGCGGCTCCTTCGTTCTTGAGTCGCGCTCCCGGCGTGCGACGCGGTCGCGCGGAAATACACCCGTGTCATTCGTGGTTGACACTGCTGCGGCACTGCGTGGGCGGTGTCGCCTTTGTGACGGCAGTCAATGTCACGTGGTGTGCGAGGCGCACGACGATGGCTTGGGTATCTGCTCTCCCGTCGGCTGCCGGCCACGGCGGTGACCGGGCAGCACGGGTCGCGGCGTGCCTGCGCCGTCTGAAGACTCCCGCTACCGATGGGGCCGACGGTGAACGGGGCCGCCTCCTGCTGGAGCCACGGTCGGCCTGGTACGTCCAGGGCGAGGCAACCGGCCTGGGCCCGGTGACGGGTGGCGTATGAGCGCAGGGGTCCGGTGAACCGGTCGTGCTGGTGCACGGCCTGGGATGCCACCAGCAGACCTGGGACCCGGTCATCCCGCTGCTGACCGACAGCAGTGAGATCATCGCGATGGACCTGCCGGGCTTCGGGCAGGCTCCCGACCTCGACCCCGGCGTTCCCCGCAACCTGGAGACGGCCATGCTGTGGCTGGGCTCGGTGTTCACCGCCCTGGGCGTCGAGCGGCCGGACGTGGTCGGCCCCTCGCTGGGCGGACTGATCGCTCTGCACCTGGGGCAGGCAGGGCTCGCCCGAAGCGTGACCGCGCTGGCCCCGGCCGGGTTCTGGACCCCCGCCGAGCGCCGCTACACCTACGCCGTCCTCCATGCCACCCACTACGGTGTACGCCTGCTGCCCGAGCCGGCCTTTGAGGCCCTGGTGGGCACCGCGCCTGCCCGTGCCGTGCTGACCGGCACCCTGTACGATCGCTCGCAGGCATGCCCGCCGCAGCCCGTGGCCGCGGCCCTGCGGACCTTGCAGCACACACCGGCCTTCAAGGCCACGCTGCGAGCCGGACGCACACCCGGCCTGTTCACGGGTGACATCCCCGATGTGCCGGTCACCATCGCCTGGGGCACCCGCGACCGCATCCTGCCACCGCGGCAGGCGGCCCGGGCCCGCGCCATGATCCCTCAGGCACGACTGGTGCCGCTGCCCGGCTGCGGACATGTGCCCATGCTGGACGCGCCCGAACTGATCGCCCACACGATCCTTAAAGCCACCCAGCCGGCCCGGCAGGCGTGACGCTGACTCATCTGGTCCGCCCCGGCGGTCGGGAATGACGCCGACTTGATGCAAGCCGGGCGGCATCGGCCGGAACCGGTGGCGGACCGGGCTAGCGAGAAGAAGGGGCGGCCGGCTCATGCGGCGAAAGCGCCGGCCGCCCTTGCGCTGCCCATCCTCGGCCTCGGGGAGAGGATCGGCTTTCGGCTTCCACCGTGCAGGAGCACAGTGGGACCGGCGAGCTGGACGCGGCCGCTTCGGTGACCATTGCGGCAAGTGCGTGAGACGGCGGCGGCGGCAGCAGCAGGGGGCAGGGGCTCCTCGATGGCGGCGAGCGCATCGACACCGGCGTGCTGCAGCATGCGTTGGACGGTGCGCCGTGCGCTGCGTACCCGGACCGTAGTAGTTGCCGGAACGCGAGTGGCCGCTCGCAGCAGAGCATAGGCACAGGTCAAGTCCATGCTGGTGAGGTCACTCATGTCCAGCACCCACTCGCGGACCTGAGGAAGACGCACATCGAGGAGCTGCTGCTCCAAGTCCAGCACGCTGTCAGCGGTCAGCTCGCCGGCAAAGCGCAGGATGGCGCAGCCGTCCACCTCCGTGACGCTCACCGGGGCTCACGAGCCGGTGAAGGGATCCGGATGGGCTGTCACAACGACCTCCATACCGGGCGCTTCTTTCCTTGATGTGGCGAGCGACGGTCGGCCGCGTTCCGGGAGTGTCCCTGCCCGGTAGACCTATTACTCATCATTCGGCGCATCACGGCACGTAGCCAGGAGGAGGCCGCGAAGATCACCACTGCGGTACTTGAGGTCCTTGCGCAGCGGATCACCCCGGGAGAGGCGTCTGACGTCGCCGCACAGCTACCCGAACCGCTCGGCGCGCCCCTCAAGGGTGACGGACAGGGCAGGCGGAGAGTTTCGGGGTCGAGGAGTTCTGCCAGCGCGTCGCCGAGCGCACCGGCGCTCGTCCCCGTACGGCCGGGTGGGACGCCAGCGCGGTGCTGTCCACCCTGGCCGACGCGGTCTCCGGCGGCGAACTGAACCAGATCATCAGCCAGCTGTCATCTGGCTACGCCACCCTCTTCGGCAGGGCTGACCCCGCTGGCCGATCCGGCCAGAGAGTGGGCGCCCGCGGCTCCGCTCAGGGAAGCCCCCGGCGCCGGACCGTTCGGTCAGGGCTGGTCATGAGGCAGTCCTGGACTCCGCAGGGAAGAAAGTGATCAAGGTTGCGGTGTCCTCCGGGTCCACCACTCGGACTGCCGCCTCAGTGACGTCTGGCGTAGAGACGTCGACCTCCTTGGAGTGCGGGACCATGTGGCGCAGGACGACCGGGTAACGCGGTGACTGACCCCCGACGGCGACGACCACCACGTCGTCCTTCGGATCATAGTGCCGCATCAAGCAACGTTCGCCCTGTCCACGACCTCGCGTAGGCGTTCGTCGGCAGCGTGCTTGTTCCGCCAGATGATGTAGCGGCGGATCATGCTGCCCTGCTCCTTGTGGCTGGCATGATCGGTGCCGTCGAGAGCGAAGTAGCGCAGGGCTGTGAACTGGGCTTCGATGCGGTTGAGCCAGGAGCTGTTGGTCGGCGTGTAGGCGAACTCGACGTTGTTGGCCGCTGCCCAGTCGCCGACCCGGGTGTCCTTCTTTGTGGTCAGGTGCGGGGAGAAGTTGTCGAGCACGATCGCGATGCGGATCTCGGGCGGGTAGAGGCTGCGCAGGTAGCGGCAGAACTCCAAGAATCTGGTCCGGTTCTTCTTCGGCTTGATGTGGCCGTAGAGCTTGTCCCTGCCCAGGTCGTAGGCGGCGAACAGGTGGCGGACCCCGTGTGGTCGTGTGTAGGTCGCCCGGCGTCGGGGCCGGGGCCCGCGGCCGGGATCCTTGTGCTTCCCACCGCGCTCGGCCCAGTGCCGACCGGGGTGGGGCTGGAGGTTGAGTGGTCCGAACTCGTCGAGGCATAAGACGACTTTGGGCTCACCGTCCTCGGGGACGACCTCCCCGTCGGCAATCGCGTAGAGGTGCTCGACGCGGGCCTTCTTGGCCGCGTAGTCGGGGTCGCGTGAGCTCTTCCAGGTCTTCACGCGTTGAAACGAGACGCCCTCCTCGCGGAGCAGTGCCCGCAGGCCCTCGTGGCTGATGTCGTCGACCACCCCCTCGGCGACCAGGAAGTCGGCCAGCTTGGCCAGGCTCCAGGTCGAGAACGGCAGGCCATGCTCGGCCGGCTTGGACTTGGCGATCTTCTTGATCTCACGGCGTTCGGGGAGGCTGAAGGTCTTGGGCCGGCCGCCCTTGTACTTCGGATACAGCGAGTCGAACCCGTCCGCGTTGAAGTTGTGGATCACATCTCTGACCCGGTCCGGGCTGGTGAACGTCACCTCGGCGATCTTCGCCACGGGCATGCCCTGCGCGGATAACAGCACCATCTGGGCCCGCCGCCAGGTCACCACCGAACCAGTGCCCCTACGGACGATCCGCAGCAACCGCCTGCCCTCGTCGTCATCGATCTCCCGGACCTGCACACGTTCAGCCACGCGATCATTCTGGCCGTCCGGCGCCGCCCAGGACAGCAATAGAGCGACGCCTCATCGCAGGGCGAACGTTGCTTGATACGGCAATAGGTGAGGTAGGAGAACGGCAGCCGCTCCGCTTCGTGCTGGCTTCCGATCGAGGGATCCACCACTTCGATGGTGACCAGTTCACCGCTGTGTGCATCGGTGACCTCGTCGAGCATGGACCGCCATCCCGCCCGGTCGGACATCGAGGTGTCGGCCATTGTGTGTTCCTCCCTCCGTGCACCTTGGATGGCTTCTGTCGTCAATCGTCCCCGATGCTGTCCCACGCGGCCACCGTCCCTTCCGAGTGCCGGTGCGGCGGCGTCTGCTTCCCTCAGGGCAAAGAGCCGTTCGACGGACAAAGTCCGTCCTGCGTTCCGATCCTTGGTTCGAGGGGACACCGGCACAACTCGCCTCCGGGCCGACCAGCCAGAGCGTCAGTGCTCCCGGCTGGAGCTCACCACGAAGAGTGCTCCGTCAGGATCGCGCAGCACCACCTCGTGTTCGCACTCCGCAAGGACGTCGCCGTCGTGCTCTCGTGCGGCTCGGGCACACCCCGACACGTCTGCCACCACGAAGTGGACCTGCCAGTGAGGCCGGACCGAGCGATCAGGCGCTGTATCCACGGCGCCAGACTCGATGCGCGCGACGACGGAACCCTGGCTGCGCAGCACCACCTCTTCCCCTTCGTACTCCACCTCGCAGCAGCCAGAGGGACCCGAGGCCCAGCCGAGGATCTCGCCGTAGAAGATCGCCGCATCGAAAGCGTCGCGAGTGTGGAGGGTGACGAACACCGGTGCCGCCTGCCGCCACGCCTCCCATTCGGTGACGAGCCTGCCCTGCCATATCCCGAAGATGGCCCCGTCGCGGTCGGCGAGCAGCGCCGCCCTGCCGGGCGCAAAGGAGATCGGCCCCACGGCCACGGTCCCGCCACGCTCCCGGACGCGGGCGACCGTCTCGTCCGCGTCTGCGGCGGCGAAGTATGGCGTCCAGGTCACCGGCATATGCCAGACAGTGGCCATCCCCGCGACCCCGGCGACGGGTATCCCGTCCGCCAGCGCGGTCAGGAAACGGTCACCCAGTCTGGCAGTGCGCCACTGCCAGCCCAGTACGGCACTGTAGAAACGCTGCGTTGCGTCGAGATCGCGGCTGGTCAGGCTCACCCAGCACGGTGCGCCGGACACAGAATCCGTGTACACGACGTCCGTTCCGGTGGAAGAACGTGTCGTGCCATGTTTCATGGCCATCGCACCCCGGTTTCCATGCAGGCAGCGAGCGATCTCACTCAAGTGTCTGGCCGGAGTTCCAGCCCCGCACATTGTCTGCTCTCAGCCTGATCCGTCCCAGTCGGCCATGCCCCCTTGGCAGCGGCTTCGCAACCCCACCCATCCGGCGGACATCGCCCGCCTGGCACCTCTCGTTGTTCTCCCGTGGCAGCACAGCGACCCGGCACAGGAGTGCCGTACACGGAACTGCGGGAGCGGCTGCAGAGTGTCCTGGCACTCAGCGAGCCCGTGTTCATGGGACGGCTGGGTGTTGCCGGGGATGACAGCCCTACGGAGGATGATTCTCCGCGCTTGGAGGGGCGCGCGACGATCGCGACGCCGTCGGACGCTGACATCTCCGCGTGAGGCCGCCCGCCCTTATGGCGGGTCTGAGGAGCCCTGTCCGGTCACCGGTATGGGCCGATGCGCTCGATTGGCAGGCTGCTTCCTGCCGTCTGGGAGCCATAATGCGGGTGGACCTGATGCATCGGGCCGTCAAGGTGCTCTGCCGTGGCCCCGTGTGCGTGTCCGCGACCGCCCTGCTGTCGGCCGTCGTCCTCCTGCAGACCCTGCTGGGCTGGCTCGGCATCGGCTGATGCACAGGCGAACCGCCGCAGGGCCGTTGGCAGACTTCGGTCGGTTGCGGCCGGGTTCCGTCAGGCCACCGCCGGTGCCGGTACGGTGGCAGGCCGGGCCGAAGGGACGCCCGGGGCAGGGTTCGGCGCTGTCAACGGGGCAGCTGCGCAATGACGGCGCCGAGCGGTACCGGTCGGTTGCGCGCCGGTCGCGGTCAGCAGGTGCCCGGTGCCGGTCGCGGCGAGCAGGCGGACAAGCTGCGGCCGCGCTGTCCCGGACAACTTAAGGGCGCATCCGGCGCGTTGGGCTTCGCGGTGCAGGCTGAGCAGGGTCTTGAGGCCGTACCAGTCGCAGAAGGCCAGTTCGGAGACCTCCACGCGCACCACGTTCGGACGGTGGGTCAGGCAGGTCCGGACTGTCTGCACCAGTTGCTCGGCGGTGTCCAGGTCGAGTTCGCCGGCGACGTACACGGCGGCACAGTCGCTGGTCAGCAGCGCCTCGATATGCAGGCCGGCCGCGACGTGTGGCCTCATCCGGGCAGGCCCGGTCACCGGATCGCTCCCTCAACCAGCCGCCGCAACGCCGCCGGGCAATGGGCGTCCTGCGCGATCCGTGCCGTGACCGCTCGGCGCCGTAGGCGTCCGCTCTGGCCGACCCATACGTCGACCCTGACGCCGAACGCCGCACTGGACAACGAGGACAACTGGCCCATCACGTCTCGCCTTTCAACACAAAGGGGTGCCCGCAGCCGCCTCGCGACCCGGGGAGCCCCACGACCCGCATGACCGGCACCTTTTTAACTGCAACGCAGCCAAATTGACAACACCCCACTCACCTTTCGCGCCAAGAGTCGACGAAAGGCAGGCTGCTCGCGGCATCAACATTCGGAGCCGCCCAACCGGCAGAATCGTCAGTGCTCCCGGCCCCGGGCGGACCCCAGCACTTCTGTCACAACGAAGCGGACCTGCCAGAGCCAGCCAGAGCGAGCGATCGCAGGCCAACCACGCACCGCTCCCCCCTGGACACGGGTCTCCGTCTCCCCCGCGACGAGCCCGGTCACCGCGGTCAGGAACTCCTCGGACCACTCGTAACGAAGAGAGACCAGGCCGCCAACCGGAAGAAGAAGGGCAGCAGGAGCCCGGCCCGTCAGCCACGACGCGCGCCTGATCAACAAGCTGAAGGCCTGGCGAGGCATCGCCACCCGGTACGACAAGGCCCCGGAGAGCTACCGCGCCGGCCTCCACCTTCGCGGCGGGATGATCTGGATCAAGGGCCTCACCAGGACCACCCATTGATCACGACCGAATACGCGCCCGTAGGCTCGGGAGCACCGCAGGCTTGAAGGGCTGCGATGGCGCAGGGGTGGCGGGTGCCTCATCGGAGGAACCGGATCTGTGGGTAGCGGGGTGAGGGGTGCTGGAGCAGGTTGTTGTCGAGGTGGCGTAGATGAAGGTCGAAGAAAGCTCGCACGTAGTCGCGTTGGGTGTGGATGGCGTGGTGCGGGTCGAGGGTGCCGATTGCTTGCGTCACCTGGCTGGGCGTCAACCCGAGGGCAGGCGCGGCTTGGGGTAGCAGTGTTTCCAGGTCGGTGAACGAGGTGTGGGTGGAACCGATGAGTGCCAGTTCGCGCTTCCAGCCGCGTTGGCTGGTCCAGAACTGATCCCAGCTGGAATCCTCCGGGCCTGGGCCGGGGTCGCTGCCGAAGAGGAGGAAGGGCCGGTCGGTGCCGTCGGTGACGGGTGGCAGGAGGCTGCCGTCCAGGTTGACGCCGGCGCGCAGGCGCCGGTCGGCGTGGATGGCTGCGGCGGCTGTGGCGCCGCCGAGGGAGTGGCCGAGCATGCCGACGCGGGACAGGTCGAACGCGCTGGCGAGGGTGGGTGGCAGGGGTCGCCGTCCGACGTCGGCGTTGTGTCCGGCGTTGAGCGCGGTGAGCTGGTCCAGCACGAACCGGGTGTCTGCGGTGCGGACAGCGAGGGCCTTGGCGATCAGGGCATCGTCGATGTCGCCGGTGATGGCGAAGGTTTCCACCCGGCCGCCGGGAAACTCGACTTGATCGGCGTCGTAGGTGTGGTCGATGGCCACGACCAGGTAGCCGTGGCTGGCTAGTTCCTCGATCAGAACAGTGCCGAGGCTGCGGTCGCTGCGCAGGCCCGGTGAGTACAGGACGACCGGCCTCCCGCACCGGCCGCGGTCCACCGGTGCGTCCAGGTGGGCGTGCGTGGTCGGCAGCAGCAGCGTGCCGGGCGGGATGCCCTGTTCCCGTTCGAAGACGGGGTCGGCGCCGGGTGACATCCACGGCACGGGCGGGTGGCCATGGGCGGCGTGTGCCGGGTACCAGAGCTGGATCATGAGTTCCCGAGCCGGGCGGGAATCCTGCCAGGGATCGACGCGCGACCGGTCGACCAGGTGCAGGGGGATCGTACCCAGGGGATGCGGACCGGTTGGTGCGGGCAGGGTAAGCCGCAGCGGAGTCGGCGTGGGGCTGGCGGCGACCGGCGAGCCCGCGGCGGGTCGCGGCTGGGCGGATGCCGCGGTGGATATCGGGACGGAAGCGATGGCTGACGCCACGGCGGTACCGAGCAGTGCTCGGCGGGTCAGGAGCCGTCTCGCGTTCGACATGGCCAGAATGTAAGGTGTCCTTTCCATCGAGTCAAGGACGCTTGACTTCATGGAAAGGACACCTTACATTCCTCACATGGCAAAGCAGGCACAGCAGGACCATGTGACGCGCGCGGCCCGCCGCGCTGTACTCATCGACGGCATACCCGTGTCCGCTTTGGGGGTGATAGCCCTGGCGCTGGGCAGCAACCCCCATCAGAGCACCGCCCAGAAGGCCTGGTGGATCGCGACCACCGCAGTCTTCACCCTCGCGATCGCCTGGGTGCTGCTGCGGGCATTCCGGCGCGCGGACGAATACCTGCGCCGCATTCAGTTGGAGAGCATGGCCATCGCCTTCGCCGCAGTCCTCGTGGGGCTGCAAGTGGCCACCCTGCTCGATGCCGCAGGCATCATCCAGCTCCATCAGCTCGCGCAATTGATCCTCCTCGGCGGCGTGGCCATCTGGATGACGATCGCGGACTTGCGTACCCGCCTGAACCGGTGACGGCGCGTTGTGAAGAACCGACTACGCGAACTGCGTGCAGCCCGCCGATGGAGCCAGGCCGACCTGGCCGACCGGTGCCAAGTCTCCCGGCAGGCCATCAACGCCATCGAAACCGAGCGGTACGATCCCAGCCTGCCCCTGGCGTTCACCATCGCCGACGTCTTCGGCCTGACCATCGAGGAAATCTTCCGTCCTGACCGGACGGAAACGACGAACAACCCCGCCTGACATTGAGCCTTCTCAGCCGGCATAGCGGTTCGATTCGATGTCGTGCAGGACAAGAATGGTGTGCACGACTATCGCGGGCAGTAGCGCAGCTTGACCAAGATCTTCCAGGTCTTGAGAGTGTGATCGCTTGTTCGCCGCGGGTGCGGATCTTGCTGGCTCGCACCTGGGCCTCACCGACCCTGCCGGGTGCGGTGCACGACCTGACCGCGGCTCGAACCCAAGGCATCATCGAGGCAAAGTCGAGTGACGGGGCTGGTGTCTACTCGGGTCCCGCGGGTGCTTCAGAGGTTTTGAGTCGGCTGGCGACGTAGCTGGCGCGGTCTCCCCCCTGTGAGTTTGTGCCATTTGCGGGCCGTGCCGTCGGCGAGGCCGAGGAGATCGGCGAGCATCTTCCAGTGGACGGCGCCCGACCATGGCCAGCCATGCCTCGTCGCGGGCCTTGGTGCTGCTGGGGATGCCCGTTCCTGGTGAACCTTCAGGCCGTGCATGGGCTGCCGGTTTCCGGCCGGCGATGGGCATGGTGCAGCTTGTGGTGAGTGAGCTGGTGACCAATGCCCGCAAGTACGCGCCTGGCCCCTGCCTGCTGACGTTGGAGATCGAGGAGGGAACCGTCGCGGTCAGTGTGTGGGACAGCAGCACGATGCTGCGATCGGTGCTGGCGGCGGACCCGGACCGGATCGGTCAGCACCTTGCCAGCCATCAGGTGCTGTGAGTTGGGGGGTGCTCGTCCGAGCACCCCAACCAGGACGCCGCGCGCCGCGCCGGGACCGCCCCGGCCCAGAATCCCTACGCGGTGCTGTTCGGCTGCTCCGACTCCCGGCTGGCCGCCGAGATCATCTTCGACCGGGGGCTCGGGGACCTGTTCGTCGTGCGCAACGCCGGGCATGCCCGCCGGCTTCGTCCGTGACGTTGTCGAGCGTGTGACCCCTAGTGTGCTGGCGGCCCGCGCCGCCGGACGCGAGCAGCACGAGGAGATCCTGGCCGCGGACATAAGGCTTACCGTCGATCTGCTGCTGGAACGCTCCCGCGTGCTGGCCGAGCGAGTGGCCGCGGGCCAACTTGCCGTGGTGGGTCTGTCCTACCGCCTGGCCGACGGCAGTGCACAACTGGTCGCCTCCCACGGCCTGAGCAGGGCTGCTTCCCTCACACGGTGAAACCCGCTGCCGGCCACCCCGGTGTTCAGCGCTGCTGGAGGCCGGGGACCGGGGAGGGCCGGGGCCCCGCGGCGCGGCGGAGCCGGTTGGCGATCGCCAGCCCCAGGCCCTCCTCCGCCGGCAAGGACGCGACGATGAGGTCGCACCCCTGCTGGTCGAGCTCGCGCAGGAACCCGTACAGCCCACGCGCGTAGGCGGCCATCGACCCCGGGAGAGCCACCACGGCGTGCGCCTTCACCGCAGTGCCGGCGAAAGCGGAGGGAAGGAAGACACCCACCCGGTGCCCCAGCTCCTGCGCGAGCTCCGCCTCGGCGACGACCTTCTCCGGCTCGACGAGGACGACCCGCGCACGCGGCGCGTAGTGCGACGGATGCTGGCCCGGCACCCGGACACGGCTCGCCGAAGGGACCGCCAGCGGGTGCCCGAGCACCGCTCCAAGGTCCTCGCGCGTCACCCCGCCGGGCCGCAGGATGCTCGGGGCATCGCCCGTGGCGTCGACGATGGTCGACTCGACGCCGACCTCGCAGGGGCCGCCGTCCAGCACGAAGTCGACCGTATCGCCGAGCTCGGCACGGACGTGGTCCGCGGTGGTGGGGCTGACCGAGCCGAAGCGGTTGGCGGACGGGGCGGTAACGCCGCCGCCGAAGGCCGACAGCAGCGCGAGTGCGACCGGGTGGTCGGGCACGCGCACGGCCACCGTCTCCAAGCCACCCGTCGCTTCGAGGGGCACCCGGGAACCGCGCCGCAGGACCAGCGTGAGCGGCCCCGGCCAGAAGTGTTCGGCCAGCAGGCGCGCCGTCGCGGGCACGTCCTGGACCCAGTCGTCCAGCTGCTCCGCGCCGCCGATGTGGACGATCAGCGGGTGGGAGGGCGGACGCCCTTTGACCTGGAAGATGCGCGCGACGGCGGCCGGGTCCTCGGCGTTGGCGCCCAGACCGTAGACGGTCTCGGTCGGCAGGGCCACCAGGCCGCCGGCGCGCAGCACGTCGGCCGCATTCTCGATGTCACTGGTTCTTGCCATCACTCTCGCAATCCTAGGAGCACAAAGAACCGGCGACGGTCGTGATCAATCTCGGCGCCAACCGGCACCGGCCGTCACACCGCCCGGCCCCGCCGCAACTCGCGGGACCCGGGCGCAGGTGACGGCTTGCCCATCGCCCCCCGGGCGCCGGGCGAGAACGGCTCGGTGCGGAAGCGCAGCGCGGGCGCTGCTGGCCCAGAACACCCCATTCGTCGTCCACACGCGTACAACGAGCGGGGCGCTGCCCGCACCGTCGGCCGAACTCTGTCCTGGTCTGCTGGGGGCAGGTGAGAGCCCCAGGCCCGTCCGCATCGGGTCGTGCCGGGTTTTGATGCGGACCTCCTGGGGAGTCGGTGCGCGTGGTGTCCTACGGACCGGAGCAGCGCGTGTACTTCCCGGCACTGCGCGCCGACTGGCTCACCCAGACGTTCGTGCACTGGGCCTACTCCCCCGAGCAGGTGCAGCGTCTGCTGCCGGAGGGGCTGACGGTCGACACCCATGATCAGTGGGCGTGGGTGAGCCTCACGCCGTTCGTGATGGCCCGGATGCGCCCGCCGGGTGTACCTGCTGCTCCGCCCTCCTTCGCGGAGACCAACCTGCGCACGTATGTACGTGAACGGGGCGGCAGGGATGGCCTGTGGTTCCTGACCCTCGAGGTGAGTTCCCGGGTCATGCTGGCCGCCCGTGCGATCGGTGCGCCGTACCACCTCGGGCACCTGACGCTGTCGCGGGGCGGTGATGTAGTGACCTACGCGGGGGCGTGGCGGGCCGTCGTACCGCGTGGTGGTCCGTCCGGGCGAGCCGGTCAGGCCGAGCCCGCGCGATGTGTGGCCGACGTCGTGGTGGCGGGCCTTCACAATGGGCTGCGGCGTGCTCTGGCAGACGCCCGTCGAGCACGAGCCCTGGCCGCTGCGCGCGGCGCGCCTGGAAGACCTCGCGGAGACCCTCACCCGGGCGGCCGGGCTACCGCCGCCCGCACAGGCGCCACGCGTGCACTTCTCCGACGGCGTCCACAAGGTCCGCTTCGGGGTCTCCAGCCCAGTGCGGCCGACAGTGAGGAGACGGGGATGAACCCGGTGCTCGTGGCGCGGGCCCAGAGGCTGTTCAACCTGGTCGGCGGCGGCTGGCCGCTGCTGCACCTGCGCAGCTTCCAGCGCGTCTTCGGACCCAAGTCCGAGGAATGGCTCCAGCGCACGACAGCCGGGCTGCTGGCCACGGCAGACTGGAGCATGCTGTTCACCCCGGCCGGTGCGGTGCGCCAGGCCCGCCGTACGGGCCTCGGGACGGCCGTGACCCTCCTGGCCGTCGACCTGGTGTACGTGCCCATCGGCCGGATCCGTCCGACCCATCTGCTGGACGCGGCGATGCAGATCGGATGGCTCCTGGCATGGCGCCGGTGCGGCCGACTCGGGCCGCCCGCGGGCAGATGAACCCGACCACCACCGAGGCACCCTGATGCGCCGATCCCCGCGGACTACCCAGTGGCGCTTCGACGGCTGGATCGCCGGGATCGGCACGGCGTCCGGCGCCCGCCTGATCCTCGGCCACTGGCCCCGCTCCTCCCTCGGGCCGTACAGCAACGTGATGCTCGAACGGACCGACGGCCACCGTCTGTTGCTGGCACCCACCCGGCAGACGGCGGACTTCATCGCCGGCACCTACGCCTTCGACGAGGTCCGCATCGAACCCGTACGCGTCCACGTCACCGGCGCCGACTGGACGGTCACCGCAGGCCCGCTCCTCGACCTCCGGTTCACAGCCGGCCGACGCGGCCCCGTGGGGCTGCTCCTGCGGACGGTCCCCGATGTCCTGGCCGCCCGGCCCTTCTGGACGGTGGTGACGGACCCGCTCGCCCGTCTCCTCCTGGGAGTGCGCACCCGTGGCACGGCCGGCGCCGGCCGACGCGAGTGGTACGGCACCCGCGACCTGCATCTGATCACCGCGGCCACCGTGATTCTCGAGGGCCGCCACCTCGGCGCCCTCACCGCAGTGGAACCGCCCGTACGGTTCGGCTTCGGCTCCACGCCCCGCACGCCCTGCCTCGTACGCGTCACGACGACGGTGAGTACACCGCGCACGCCCGAACCTCTTGCATCCCCGGCTGCACGGCAGCCACCCGCACAAGAAGGAGGCTTCTGATGAACGCCCCACCACGGAGCTCACCTCGGCGCCACCCGCCCGCACGCGGCGCCGACATGAAGCTGCTCGGCATCTATCTGAACGACCACCTCGCCGGCGCCACCGCGGGCACCCAGCGGGCCGGCCACCTGGCACGTGTCGCCCGTGGTTCCGCGCTCGGCCGCGCGCTCGGGCCTGTCGCCACCGACATCGCCCAGGACCGCACGGCGCTTGTCGGCATCATGCGGGACCTGGGTGTCCCCGTACACCGCTACAAGGTCTCCGCGGGCTGGGTCGCGGAAAAACTGGCACGGCTGAAGGGCAACGGCCGCCTGGTGCGACGCTCTCCGCTGAGCACCGTGCTGGAACTGGAGGCGCTGCGGCTGGGGGTGGAGGGCAAGACGGCCGGATGGCAGACTCTGCGTCAGCTCACCGGGACGGACGAACGCCTCGATCCAGCCCTGCTCGACAGGCTGCTGGAGCGAGCCCGAAGACAGCAGGACACCGTGGAGGAATGGCGCATCCGCCAAGCCGAAGCGGCACTCCGCACAACGGCTGACTGAGTGACGGCGCCACGGGCTACAGGGAGACCCTCGCCGCGCACCAGACGGTCGCGCTCCCGAGCCGCATCGACCCGTCGATCGCGGAGGCGGTGGAGCGACAGACGAAGGCGATGCGTGCGCTCAGCCTCCGGGTGTTCCGTCAACTTGACCCGGCCCTAAAGGACCGGGCTTGGAGGTAGCGCCCGACTGGCTGCTGGGTTGGCTCCTCCGTCCAGACACCCTTATGGGGTGGCAGGGGCGCGTGACTCACGCCCCGCAGTCCACGCGTCCTTGCCCCTGCGGGCGAGGACACGGGAAGCGTTCCGGTCGGCGTGCGCAACGACGCCGCACGACCGGCATGCGAACTTGGCTTGGGAGATCCGGTTGAGCCGGTCGACGTGTCCGCAGTCCGCGCACTCCTTGGAGGAGTAGGCGGGGTCCACGAACACGACCGGGACACCGGCCCTGCGTGCCTTGTAGACGATGAAGTCTCCGAGCTGGGCGAAAGCCCAGGAGTGGAGTGCGACCCGTTGGGGCTTGCGGAGCCGTACCCTCTGCCGGATCCCCTTGAGTTCTTCCAGGGAGATCCCGGCCGAGGTGCGTTCAGCCTCGGTCACGATCGTCTTGGCGATGATGTGGTTGGTGTTCTTGACGTGCCGCGCCTCGCGGCGGGAGCGCTCCTTCAACCGGCGCTTGGCGCTCTTGGTGCGCTTCTTCTGGAGCTTGGCCCGCAGGGCGAGCTGCCGCCTGCGGTACCGGTTCAGGCCGCGCCCGGCGGCCTGGTAGCCGGTGGACGTAGTGGAGATATTGACGATGCCGAGGTCCACGCCGATGAACCCGTCCGGCTCGTAGGGCTCGGCCTCGGGAACCTCGCACGTGGCGATCAGGTAGAAGCTGCCGTCACGCTCGATCAGGTCGGACTCGCCCTTGCGGTACTGCTGGAGCACCTTGAGCGCGTCGGCGGAGCAGGAGAAGCGGACGTTCTTGATGCGTCCGGCGGTGGTCCAGATCGACACGGTCTGCTGGTCGTACTGCCAGGACAAACACCGGTCGTCATACGGCTGCGCGGCCTCGGGGCGGAACGTGATCGGCTTGGACTCTGCCTTGATCCGGCGCTTCGACTTCGGCTTGCCCAGGTTCCCGGCGCGAATGTTGGCGTGCAGCGTGGTGTACGCATCACGCACCTTCTTGATCACGTGCTGCGCCGCCTGCGCCCCGAGCCCGCAGGCTTTGAGGTGCGGGTACGTGTGCTTGCGCAGCTCGTACTCACGCGGCACGCCATGGGCGAACGCAACCTCAGAGACCCAGCACGCCAGATCGTTGACCGTGCGCAGGGTCGCCGACAGCGCGGCGGCCTGCGCGGCCTCCGGCATCAGCTTCACCTGCGTCACGATCTTCAAGGGTACGAAAATATCATTGATCTATGTCGCCAAGATGGGAGCCAAACCCCGATATCCGCAGGGGCCGTAGCGTCGCCTACACTCTCCACGCGCATTTGGTCTTCACCCCCAAGTACCGCTGCGGACCGTTCACCGACGACATCCTCAAACGCTGCGAAGAGGTCATGCGCGACGTATGCGCCGACTTCGGCGCGGAGCTGCGGGAGTTCAACGGCGAACGCGACCACGTACACCTACTCGTGCACTACCCGCCCAAGGTGGCTATCTCCCGGCTCGTCGGCAGTCTCAAGGGTGTCTCCGCCCGCAGGCTCCGGCAGGAGTTCCCCGGCCACATCCGCAAGTACCTGTGGGGCGAACACTTCTGGTCGCCGTCCTACTTCGCCGCCTCATGCGGGGGCGCACCGCTCGCCGTGGTAAAGGAGTACATCGCGAATCAGAAGCATCCCGACTGAGGTCAACAGTGCAGACCCATGCTCCGGCACGGGTCACCCCCATTTTGAGAAGCGATTCCTCCCGGGCCTGAAGGACCGGGGTTCCTCGCTAGATTCCGCTGAATCGGAGGGCCTCGCCGCCGACGAGCCGTCTCCGATCGGCACGGCACGCATCCGGCGTCGTCGTGAAGCCGACGCCTCCCAAGCGGCGGCCTTGCGTCGGGCCCGCGCGGAACGAGCAGGACGACAGCCCGAGACGGCGGCCGCGGTGAAGGAGTCGGCGGCGCTGCGGTCCACAGCGTGAACGGGGCCTCGGGCCCAGGGCTTGAGGTGTGGCCGGATTTCAGCGCGGGGGCTCCCACACAGAAGGGAACGCATGTTTCATTTTTGGGATAGGGAGTACGGCACGGCCGTCGGATGGTTGGATGCCGGTATCCGGTGCTGTAGCGACTCGTTGGGCTTAGAACTCCTAACAGAATGGACCGCCCTCCAAGCCGCGCGGGGTGAGGCAAGGCGAGCGCGAAGGTAGATCACTACTCTGCAGGAGTGCTTTCATACGACGAGTTGACTTCCTCGGAGCGTGAGTTGTGGGACGCGTTCCCCGAAGGACGCCGCGTGGACTTGCGCACGGGTGCGCCCGAGGACGATCGTGTCGCCGCGGGTGGGCAATGGGGCCCCGGGCGGGCCGTCCGGGCTGCCGTGATCGTGGCGCTCCTCCTGGGCGCGAACACCACGCAACCGGGCGCCGTCGCATGCCTGAGGCTCACCGGGGCTCGGATATCGGGCCACCTCAACCTGGCCGGCGCACAGATCGGTCACTCCCTATGGATCGAGGACTGCTGGTTCGATGAGCCGGTGAACCTTCTCGGGGCGTCAACGCAGACGCTCGTGATCACGGGCAGCCGGGTGCCCGGCATCGAAGCCGGGTCGGCCCGCATCGAGGGAAACCTCGACCTGCGGCGCTCGCTCGTGGAGAGCGGCGCTCCCGGACCTTTCCACCACGACATTACCGCTTTGTCGCTCACCAACGCCCGCGTGACCGGCGGCGTGGTCCTCAACAAGGCTGAGATCAACGCGCCCGGAGGGTGGGCCGTGGCCGCCGGTGGCCTGGTTATGGAAGGAGGCGTCTTCTGCAGGGGCGGGTTTGTCGCGCGAGGTGAAGTGCGCCTGCTGGGGGCACAGTTGCCGGGTGGGCTGTTCATGCAGGGCGCGCGCTTGGAACAGCCCGGCCCGCGCGGAGTGGCCCTCGCCCTGGACAACGCCGTGGCCTCGTCGATCAACCTCTCCGGCGGGTTCACCGCGAACGGGACCGTACGGCTGCGGGGTGTCCGGATCTCGGACAATCTGACCTTCGAAGGGGCCGTCCTGAACGGGCCGCCCGACGGCAGCGGCCCCTCTTTGGTCGCCCTGTTGATGCAGGCCGTCGACTTCGACTTCATCCTCGCCCGGCCACCGTCCGGCATCGTGGACCTGCGGGGTGCGCAGGTGTCCTACCTCCACGACAGCGAGCACAGCTGGCCGGACGTGGTGGAGCTGGACGGCTTTGTCTACGGCTCCATCAAGGTGGACGAGGCCGGCGAGCGGCGGGAGGCAGTGGGGCGGCGGGATTCCGTGGCCCACCGTGTGGCGTGGATACGACGCAGCCCGGGCTACAACCCCCAGCCCTATGAGCAGTTGGCGAGCTGGTATCGGAAGGCCGGCCACGACGACGACGCCCGCCGTGTACTCCTGGCCAAGCAGCGCCATCGGCGTCAAACTCTTCACCCGGCCGCGCGAGTGTGGGGGCACCTGCTCGACGCGACTGTCGGCTATGGCTACCGCCCCTGGCTGGCCGGCGTCTGGCTCCTCGCGCTGACCTTGCTGGGCACGCTGTCCTTCGGTACTCACTCCCCCGACCCGGTTCAACGAGGCCAAGGCGCCCCGTTCCAGCCCCTCGTCTACACACTCGACCTCTTGATCCCCATCGGCGGTCTGGGCCAGCGCACGGCCTGGTTCTGGCCGAACGACAGCCTCCAATGGCTGGCCTACCTGCTGATCGCCTTCGGCTGGGTGCTGACGACCGCCGTCATCGCGGGTGTCACGCGCGCCCTGCAGAAAAACTAGTGCCGCATCAAGCAACGTTCGCCCTGTCGTAATGTGTCGCCCAGTTGCTGCGCCGGGAAGCCCCAGACGGCCAGAATGATCACGTGGCTGAACGCGTGCGGGTCCGGGAATTTGATGACGACGAGGGCAGGCGGTTGCTGCGGATCATCCGCCGGGGCACCGGTTCGGTGGTGACCTGGCGGCGGGCTCAGATGGTGCTGTTATCCGCGCAGGGCATGCCCGTGACGAAGATCGCCGAGGTGACGTTCACCAGCGACGACCGGGTCCGGGATGTGATCCACAACTTCAACACGGACGGGTTCGACTCGCTCTACCCGAAGTACAAGGGTGGCCGGCCGAAGACCTTCACTCTCCCCGAACGCCGGGAGATCAAGAAGATCGCCAAGTCCAGGCCGGCCGAGCACGGCCTGCCGTTTTCGACCTGGAGCCTGGCCAAGCTGGCCGACTTCCTGGTCGCCGAGGGGGTGGTCGACGACATCAGCCACGAGGGCCTTCGGATCATGCTCCGCGAGGAGGGCGTCTCATTTCAACGCATGAAGACCTGGAAGACCTCCCGCGACCCCGACTACGCGACCAAGAAGGCCCGTGTCGAACACCTCTATGCGATCGCCGACGGTGACGTCATACCCGAGGAAGGCGAGCCCGAAGTCATCTTCTGCATGGATGAGTTCGGGCCGCTCAACCTCCAGCCGCACCCTGGCCGGCACTGGGCCGAACGCGGCGGCAGACACAAGGACCCCGACCGCGAGCCCCGTCCTCGCCGCCGGGCGACCTACACCCGCCCTCACGGGGTCCGCCACCTGTTCGCCGCCTACGACCTGGCCAAAGACCAGCTCTACGGGCACATCAAGAAGACCAAGAACAGGTCGAAGTTCCTGGAGTTCTGCCGCTACCTGCGCTCCCTGCACCCGAGGGACGTACGCATCGCCATCGTCTGCGACAACTACTCACCGCACTTGACGACGAAGCGGTGTCAGCGAGTCGGGACGTGGGCGGCGGCGAACAACGTGGAGATCGCCTACACCCCGACAAACAGTTCCTGGCTCAACCGGATCGAGGCCCAGTTCACCGCCCTGCGCTACTTCGCCCTCGACGGCACCGACCACGCCAGTCACAAGGAGCAGGGAAGCATGATCCGTCGCTACGTCATCTGGCGGAACAAGCATGCCGCCGACAACCGCCTCCGCGAGGTAGTGAACAGGGCGAACGTTGCTTGATGCGGCACTAGCGAGCGACACCTGCGTTCAGGCGTCGCCAGCAGATCAGCGCGCAGCCGAGGGTGAGGAAGGCTTCGTGGATGTCGTCGCGTATCTCCCAGCGGATCCGCAGGCGGCGGAACCAGTGCAGGTGGGCGAACGCGCGCTCCACGACCCAGCGGTGGGTGCCGAGTCCGGAGCCGTGCTCGGCGCCCCGGCGGGCGATCAGCGGCTTCACGCCGAGATCCCAGACCAAACGGCGGTACTTGTCGTGGTCGTAGCCGCGGTCGCCCAGCACCACGTCCGGGCGACGGCGGGGCCGGCCGCGCTTGCCCCGCACCGGCGGCACCGCTTCAAGCAGTGGGATCAGCTGGGTGACGTCGTTGCGGTTGCCGCCGGTCAAGGTAACGGCGAGCGGGATGCCGGTGGCGTCGGTGATGAGGTGGTGTTTGCTGCCTGTTCTGCCCCGGTCGACGGGGCTTCGTCCGGTCTTGGAGCCCCCCTTTAACGCCCGGATGTGTGAGCCGTCTACGGCCGCCCAGGAGAAGTCCAGGGCGTTCGCGCTGCGGAGCTTGGCGAGGAAGACCTCGTGCAGCCGGGGCCATACGTCAGCTTCGGTCCACTCGGCCAGGCGCCGCCAGCAGGTCATGCCGGAACCGAAACCGAGTTCCTGTGGCAGGTGTTCCCAGGCGATCCCGGTGTGCAGGACGAACAGGATGCCCTGGAACACCAGCCGGTCCGGATGCCGCCTGCGCCCGGGGTGCCGGGGCCGACGCTCGACCCTGGGCAGCACCGGCTCAATCACCGCCCACAGCTTGTCGTCGACTTCCCATGGCTTCGGCCGCGCCACCCCGCACCCCCAGATCACCAAGCCCGGAGCAATCCAACTACCGCGAAGATCATTTCGTTAGGAGTTCTTAGTGGGCGGTTCGTGAGTCTTTGAGTGGATCTGCTGTCGCCTGATCGTGTGGCGGTGGGGCGGACTCTGCCGGTCCGCGGTTGGTGATCTGGTGATGTGACCGGGTGAGTGAACGCAAGCCGTATCCGAGTGACTTATCGGACGAGCCGTGGTCGTTGATCGAGCCGGTGATCACCGCGTGGAAGGACCGGCACCGCTCGGTCAGCGGTCATCAGGGCGCCTACGACATGCGGGAGATCGTGAACGCCATCCTCTACCAGGGGCGGACCGGTTGCCAGTGGGCCTATCTCCCGCACGATCTGCCGCAGAAGAGCGCGACGTACTACTACTTCGCCGCATGGCGGGACGACGGGACCGACCAGGTCATTCATGAACTCCTGCGCTGCCAGGTCCGGGAGAGGGCCCGACGATTAGAGGACCCGACCCTGGTGGTGCTGGACACCCAGAGTGTCCACGTGGCCGCCGGGGTCCCCGCCTCCACGAGTGGCCACGATCCGGCCAAGCGGGTGCCCGGCCGCAAGCGCGGCCTGGCCGTGGACGTCCTTGGCCTGGTCATCGCGGTCGTCGTCCTCGCTGCGAACACCCACGACAACACTGCGGGCATCGTCCTGCTGGACCAGGTCGCCGAGCACGCCGGCGGAACCGTGCGCAAAGCCCTGGTCGACCAGGGCTTCAAGAATCAGGTCGTCATGCACGGCGCCGACCTGGGCATCGATGTCGAGATCGTCGAACGCAACCCGCAGGTCAAGGGGTTCGTGCCCCAGCCGAAGCGGTGGAAGGTCGAGCAGACCTACGGGATCCTGATACTGCACCGGCGCCTTGTCCGCGACTACGAGCACTACACCTCCTCCTCCGCCTCCCGCGTCTACTGGGCGATGACCCACGTCATGACCCGACGCCTCACCGGCGCGAACGCCCCCACCTGGCGCGAGACGCAGGCGGTGGCAGCGTGAACATCGAGCCCCTCTTCGACGCCCTGGACCTCCAGGAAGACGCCGCCCGGATCCTGGCCGACGACCTCCGCACACAGATCGACGACCTGCAGACCCGGCTGCGGGAGGCCGAGACCCACCTGGAGCATCTCGCGATCACCCGCAAGACCATCACCGGCCTCGCCGACCGGCTCCCGGCCTACACACCGGACCTGCCCGAGCACCCGGACTACCCCCGCATCCTCGCCGCCTTCAATCACGCGACCGGCCCGCTACGGGCCAAGGACGTCTGCGAAGCCCTCGGCCACGAACTGCTGCCCAAGAACGTCGAAGGCACTCGCGCCAAGCTGAAACGCCTGGTCGAACTCGGGATCCTCACCGAGGCCGACACCGGCAACTTCGCCAGGAAGCCAT
Organism: Streptomyces barringtoniae; assembly: GCF_020819595.1. Classification (GTDB taxonomy): domain Bacteria; phylum Actinomycetota; class Actinomycetes; order Streptomycetales; family Streptomycetaceae; genus Streptomyces; species Streptomyces barringtoniae. The sequence goes on along the minus strand of NZ_JAJHNP010000014.1, from coordinate 174,326 downwards.
AGCCGACGGAACCTCCACCAGCGACCTTGCTCAGCCTCATCCAGAAACGGACATCACCTTACGAACCACCCACTTACAGCGGGCCGCGACTGCTCCGTCGGTGATGAGGCTCGGTTCGAGGGGATGGAGGGCCGGCCGGTGAGTGACCGCAGCGCGATCGAGTGGACCGAGGCGACGTGGAACCCGACCGCGGGATACGACCGCGTCTCCAAGGGATGCGACAACTGGGCATCATCCCCTTCACCGCACTGCGGACCGTGTGGCCGCTGGAGGCGTTCTACCTCCATGACGGCTCACGCAGCGTCGTGGAAACCCTCACGGCCGAGGTCAACGTGGTGCAACCGCGCGAACTTGCCGACTATCGCAAGGCGTTCGGTGAGCTGACGAAGATGGCTGTCCACGGCAACGCCGCCCCGCGCTTTGATCAACACGGCGATCGACTCCCTCGGATGACATCGCGCAATTCCCGGCAACCGTTGAGGCAAAACTCCGGCTCTCCGTACGGTCGTTGGCGTCGCCGGGGCAGACCAGGCTCCTTTCGGCCGCAGTGGAGGAGAGTCCCGCTGGCACCCCCCCGGTGGCGAGCGGGACGTCCGGCCCCAAGGAGACGACCCCGTGAGCGTCATGACCAGACCCACCACAGTCGGACCGGCCGGTTACACCGAAACCCTCCCTTGCGAGCCCGAGACGGCCCGCCGGGCCCGGCGACTCCTCTCGGCTCCACTGAACACGTGGGGCATAGGCGAGATGGCCGATGCGGGCGCGCTGATCGTCTCCGAGCTGGTGGGCAACGCAGTCCGCCACACCCCGTGCCGTCTGATTCGGGTGTCCGTCCGGCGCGTCACGAACGATCTCGTACGGATCGGCGTCACCGACAAATCCCAGGCCCTGCCGAAAATGGGTCCGGTCGCCGGCGGCGACGAGACTGGACGCGGCCTCGTACTGATCGACGCGCTGTCACACCGTTGGGGCTACGACCGAAAGCGCTGGGGCAAAACCGTCTGGGCGGAGCTGGCGGTCCCGGCATGCTGACCTTGCGGCTGCTGCCCGAAGACGAGCTGGCGGGCGTCGCCGATCCGGAGCGATGCGTGGAGCTGGCCGTACCCCGCCGCACGGAGGGCACGATCACCGTCCTCACCCTGCGCCTACACCCGCCGACCTCGTACGACTGCGCACCGAAACCGATCTGGCGCTGGCGGATATCCGCACCGAAGTCATGCGCGCCGAGGCCGCATGGCGCGGACGACTCGCTGAGTGCCACGCCAAAGGGCGAGCCGCCGCCGAGGCCACCGAGCTGGACACGACGCTGCTCTCGCTCGTCCTGGAGGGCCTGCGGGCCTCCCTTTAGCACCCACATACCCCGCCCGGTGCACGGAAGGACAGCCCCGGCGGTTCGGCGTCCCCTTCTCCCCCTCAGGTGGTTTCCACACGAGCTACACCCTGCAGGTGTGCGCAAGCTACTGATCCGGCACGGGTTCTCCTGCCAGATGCCGGCAGGAGGAGCCGTCGAGCGGACGCTGGTGCTGTTCGACGACGACTTCGTGTTCGAGGACGAGTACGGCCCGCGGGCGGTGAACGCCTGGCTTCGTACGCTGCCGTCGGGCGGGGCGCCGTCGCCGATCTCGTGGCGGGGCGTATGCGCGGGCGGCCCGGGACTGGCCGATGCATTTGCGGCGACACCGCGTCGAGGTGTTCGGTACGCGGCAGGAGCTGCTCGCCGCGCTCGGTACGTAGGCGGACCGTCGGCTGTCAGGGCCGTTGGAGGAACGGCTGGAGGTCCTCGTCCTGGGGAGTTGCAGGTCACTGCGGTGAGCCGGTTCTACGACTGAGCCGAGGGCCTAGCGACGGGGGTGCCGTTCGCGGTGGCCACCACGGCACCACCCACATCGAGACAACACCCAGGCGGCCGCCTCAGCCTCATCGAGGTGCCCTCGTTGAGGCCTCGACGATCTGGTCGGGGTGCGGACCGTAGGCCAGGACTACCTGCCCGTTGGGCCGCTGTGGTTGTCCGGTGATCCTGTGGGTCGGGGCCGGCAGCAGGTCGAGCGGGTGGCGTCGGATTTGCCAGGTCTGGTAGGCGACCAACGCGGCCAACACTCCCACGAGGGCCATCGAGCCCCACAGCGTTCCCAGTCCGAGTCCTCCCTCGCTGACAGGTTTGGTGATCGAGTCACCGGCGGCGGCGCTCAATGGGCGGGTCAGGATGAACGCCAGCCAGAACAACACCATGCTGTTGATGTTGGTCACGTAGTGGGCGACGAGCAGCACCAGCATGATTCCGGCGATGATGAAGAAGGCATCGCGGAATCCCAGTCCGGTGCTGTGGGACAGCCAGTCCCCGCTGGCGGTGCCGAGGGTGTTGGACACCAGGATCGCGATCCAGTACAGGATCTCGCCCTTGCGGGTGGCGATCTTCTCCACATCATAGGTCTGTCCGGTACGCCACCACACCAGAAAGACGACCACTAGGAGACTGGTGAGGATGACCGCGCCTGGCCCGTAACCGATCCCATTCTTGGTCACGGTGCCGGAATTGCCAATTCCGCGGTCCATGAGATCCGAGAGTGCAGTGCCGGCGATGCTGGTGCTGAAGATCACCGTCCAAAAAATTCCCGGATAGAATCGTTTGGCCCGCAGCTGGATGCCAGCCACGATCAGGAAGAACAGGAAAAAGCCGAGCACGCAGGCGACATAGCCGAACTTGAGCTGAATCGCAAACTCGTCGCTGCCCGTTTCCCCGAGAGTCACAGCGACGATCTTCAGTGCCCAGAACAACGCCGTCACGTGTGGGAGTTTCCGTAGTACATACTTGGCTGGGTGGCCCAATCTGGAGGTCCGGGGCTCGGTGATAGCCATGGGCGTCTCCTGTCTTCCTATTCCGTCATGGCGCGCAAGAACCCGACTCACGCAGCAATGTGCGCGGCGTGAGGGAGCTGATATCTCCCGCGAGCCCATTTAAGCGGACTGACTATTGTCCGATGATTCCTATCGCAAATTCGCCTAACGTGGCACTACTGTCCCACGACGCCGCCGAGAACTCGCTGAACGCCACTGAGAAGGATCTCAGTTCCACAATCCCCACCGGGAGATCATTGGCGAGCGAACGACTCGCGACCACGGGCTCTCAAGCTGCTGCTGCCGCCGACTCCGCGTCCGCTCGCCGGGCGGCGCTGGTGGCCGCTGACAGGCAAGGACAGGACCTCTACTCGATGGTCGCCGGCCGCAGCCCCGTCAGGTGATGCACCGCCACATGAAGGTAAGTCCCCGTCAGGACTCCTTGGCCTTCAGTCCCTCGGCGCCCATGTCCAGGCATCACTGTCACAGCCTGCTTGTCCGCCCGCCAGGAATGTCCGCCCAGACATGAGAGGGGGACACCGCGGCGAAGGCGGCTCCCGACGTCATGCGACCGTCACACCCAGGGATGCACTCCGGGACGAAGTGCTGCCCTTGGACAACCGAGACAGTCGGTACCGCCAGCAGGTACGACTCGCCACCTAAGCGGAATCGTCAGGTGCAGCGCGAGCCCCGCGAGCAGCGCACTCGGACGCCGCAGGACGTCGCCCGGCTCACGGACGGGGACCTGGAGCCCTGCCGAGAACAGCACCAGCGACAGCAGGCACGGGGCGGCGGACACCGGCAGGTGGATGAGTGGCCCGAGCGGCAGGGCATGCGTGTGGCGCAGCCAAATGCCGGGCCCCGGCATGAACAGAGCACAGACGTAGGACAGCAGCACGGCCCGGCCCAGCCGGCGCCGCAGCCATGCGGTCGCGCGGTCAGTCGGCGCAAGGGCGGTGGTCGGAGCGTTCAAGGCGGCCTTCTTCCATCACGTGGGCAAGGGAGGAACTGAGGGCCGCTATGCAGAGACCGTCTGTGTGCGTGCGCATGGCGTCATCCTGCTCATACAGGACGGCCTGGGTGGGCGAAGCGCGCCAGCAGTCAGGATGCGTTCAGGTGCCCGGTGGCACGGTCGGACAACGTGACCTACGAAACGTCGGAGAGCCAGGCGGCACCAGAGGACGGCCGGACGCCCCGTTCGCGTCACCGGCCGCGCGAAATCAAGGTGCCCGAGGTCACCCTCTCCTTCTGGATCATCAAGGTCCTGTGCACGACGGTCGGCAGAACCGCGGCGGACCTGCTGAACGAGAAGGCGGGGCTCGGGCTGACCGGCGTGTCGTTCCTGCTGAGTGCCCTGCTGGCCGTCGCCCTGGTCGTCCAGTTCCGAACGAAGGCTTACCGCGTCGGCGTGTACTGGCCGGCGGTGGCACTGATCAGCGTCGTCGGCACGCTGATCAGCGACAACCTCACCAACACCATGGGCGTGCCGCTGGAGACGAGCACCACGGTTTTCGCGATCGTCCTCGCGGTCGTCTTCATCGTCTGGTACCAGCGTGAGCGGACCCTGTCCCTCCACCACATCGACACCACCAGCCGCGAGTCCCTCTACTGGCTGGCAGTGCTGTTCACCTTCGCCCTGGGCACCGCGGCCGGTGACCTGGTGTCCGAGCGCATCGACCTCGGATACTGGCTGTCCGCCGTCCTGTTCGCGGCGGCCATCGCCGCCGTGGCCATCGCGCACTTCGCGCTGGACCTGGACGCAGTGTGGAGTTTCTGGATCGCCTACATCCTGACCCGCCCGCTCGGAGCCTCGATCGGCGACTACCTCTCCCAGCCCACCGACGGCCTCGGCCTCGGCACCGTCGTGACCAGCGTTCTGTTCCTCGCGGTCATCCTCGGGCTGGTCATCTACCTTTCCGTCACCCGCAGGGACGTCGCCGAACCGGAGCAGGCGACGGAATTCGTGGCCTGAGCCACACGGTGGTTCGGTGGGCCGGACGCGCACGTTCCGGCCGGGCTCGGCATGCCAAGTGTGCCGGACGGCCGTTATGGAGAAGGTGCGTGTGTGCATGACGCCGTGCTGCTCGTGTTGCGCAAGTGATCAACGAGCCGCAGTCAGGATGTGTTCAGGTTGCCGCTGGCACAGTCGTGCGGTATGACCCATGAAACGCCTGAGAGTCCGGTGGTTCCAGAGGTGGCCACGTGGCAAGGAGACCGGAAGCGAGTCGGCGAACAACTGGCTGAGGCGGGCTCGCACCCCCTCGCCGACACTGGATGGCGAGTGGACTCCGGGACGAGGTTCCCAGAATTCTGGCCAACCCCGCCGGCCACAGCGCGAATTGGCTCCACGAATTCCGGCCAGGGGGTGGGGCGTTCCGGCCGACCAGCAGGGGCGCGGTCTGACCTGAGAAGCCGAAGGCTTCCGAGGCGGCCCATGCTCGGCCGTTGATGACTACGGTACCAAGTCTCTCTGATCTCAGCGGCTCCCACGAGATGCATCGGCGCCTTCCTGGCACCTCCCCGCCGGGCGGCGCAGGCAGTAAGGGCATGTCTTGCATCACATAGGAATATCTCAAGATCCCGCGTTAAAAGGTGCGCCGCCCACCGGGTCATAACGGACATACAGAAAGCCCTCGCGCAGACCGAGGAAAGAACAAAAGCGGAGGCCATTCCGAGAACGTGAACCGTGTCACGGACTACGCCTTCAGCGGCGCGGCCCGAGTGGACTGACGAGCAATTGGAGTCATCCACCGCCAAGCAGGTCCGAGGCCGCACTTGTCTGCACATATGTGGACAGTTACCGTTCCGCAGACGTGAGGGGCGCCCCCTCTGTACTGCGACCCCTTCCATGTGAGGACTGCATGACAACTTCGACGACTACCGCGACGACACCTCGTCATGCTGCGGGAAGTCCCCTGTTGAACAAGGTGCCCGAGGTCACGGCCTGGTTCTGGATCATCAAGATCCTGTGCACCACCGTCGGCGAGAGTTTCGCCGACTACATCAACGAGACGCTGGGCTTCGGCCTGACCAACACCATGCTGTTGTTCACCGCGGTATTCGCGATCGTGCTGGCGGTCCAGTTCCGTACGAAGCGCTACAGCCCCTTCCCGTACTGGCTCACCGTGGTGGTGGTCAGTGTCACCGGCACGCTGTACACCGACATGCTCACCGACAAGCAACACGTCCCGCTGTGGCTCAGCTCGACGGTGTTCTCGGTCCTGCTGGCCCTCGTCTTCGGGGTCTGGTGGCTGCGCGAGCGGACCCTGTCGATCCACAGCATCACGACCTTCCCGCGTGAGGCGTTCTACTGGCTGACCGTCCTGGTGACGTTCGCGCTGGGCACCGCCCTCGGTGACTGGACGCTGGAGCTGACCAACTGGACGCCCGCGCAGTCGGTGTTCCTGCCGCTGGGCCTCATCGCGTCGATCACCGCACTGTGGAAGTTCGGCGCCAACCCGGTTCTCTCGTTCTGGCTCGCCTACATCCTCACCCGCCCGCTCGGCGCCAACATCGGTGACTGGCTCGCCTCCCCGAAGGCCGCAGCCAACCCCGGCGACCCGGTGGGACTCGGCCTGGGCACCTTCGCCACGAGCCTGATCTTCCTCGGTGCCATCCTGGCCACGGTCATCTACCTGGCCATCAGCCGCAGGGACGTCGCCGAGACCTCCGAGACGACGCACGAGCCGTCGGTCACCAACGCGCGCAGGGAGCGCGTCGCGCTCGGAGGCTTCGCGCTGATCGCCGCCGGCACCGTCGCGCTCATGATCTGGGCTCACAACCAGCCCCACGTCACCTGCGACCCGACCGGTCAGAGCGAGACGATGCCGGCCTGCCCGAAGGCGGCCCTGACCGGCAGCCAGACCACCGCGGCAGTGGCAAAGTACGAGAAGCTTGCCCAGACGGCGATCGCTCAGGACCGGGCCGGGACGGCCGCGGCCTCCCATGCCACCGTGCAGAAGATGCGCGACGACTGGGACGCCGACGCCACCTCCCTGCAGGCGGTCAACAACACGACCTGGACCCTGCTCGACCACCAGATGGATGAGGTCCTCAAGGCATACGCCATCGACCACGGCAACATCCAGCCGGCTCCAGCCGCCGAGCAGGAAAAGCAGCTCAACATCCTGCTGGGCGACCTCCACAGCCACCACTTCTGAGCGAGGTCGGGGACGCGGTTGGTGGCCGGTTAATGGGCCTGCACAGGACCGGTCACCAACTGCGCTGTACCGGTGCACCAAGGCCCAACGCCCTCCGTGTCGACGTCACCGCGGCCCACCCGCCCTGGAACGATGCGTCTCATGCCGCCCCTGCCAGCACCCTGCCCCGCCGACCTGATCCCGGACGCGACGGGCCGGGAGGCATTCGACGCCGCGTACAAGGTCTTCACGCTCTGGGTGTCGATCACGGAAGCGGCCGGTTCGGGCTTGCGTCCTTCCTTTACGCGGGCCAGACGGGTCAGGTCGTAGTTGAGCTGGGTGAGGATTCCCTCGTCGCGCCAGGCGGCGTAGCAGGCGTAGACGGTGCCGTGGCTGGGGAACTCATGCGGGAGGTATTTCCAGGGGATTCCGGTGCGGTTGACGTAGAGGAGTGCGTTGAACACGTCGCGCAGGTCGACTTTGGCCGACTGCCCGGTGGGCCTGCGGTCGAGCCGGGCCTTTCTCCAGGCCGTCAACGTCGGCTCGATCAAGGCCCATCGGGCGTCGGACAGGTCGCTGGGGTGGGTTTCCGCTGGCTCACGCCGTAGCGTGATCATGGATGCGGCGGACGGTGCTGTTCCGCTCTGTTGGGCGTTTCTGCCTGATCTTCAAACCAGACGGACTTCATGGGCAAGAAGCGAAGTAAATGGGCGGCCAAGTCGTCGGCTCGACGGACTCGAAGACGCGCGTTTGGGGCAAACATCCACTCGCGATCCTGCTGACCGGCGGCAACCGCAACGACGTCACCCAACTCCTGCCTCTGCTCGACGCGGTTCCGCCCGTTCGTGGTCGCGTCGGACGGCCGCGCCGCAAGCCCGACCCACTGTTCACGGACCGCGGTATGACCATGACGTTTACCGTGATCAGGTCCGGGCTCGTGGCATCGTCCCGGCGATCACTCGGCGTGGAACACGGCACGGCACTGGCCTGGGCACCCACCGCTGGGTGGTCGAGAGAACGTTTGCCTGGTTGCATGGCTTCCGACGCCTGCGCATCCGGTCGGAACGCAGGGGGCCGACATGCACGAAGCGTTCCTCAAGCTCGCCTGCTGCCTAATCACCCATCGACAGCTCAGGGCCTTGTGCTGACGTGAACAGCGAAGCTGCAGGCCACCTCTTATACGCTCGAGGCTCATGCCATGATCCGGCCTCATGAGTGACCCTTCCCTTTCACCCGCCTGGCTGGCCTCGTGGATCAGCCGGGTCTCCCCGGCCCTGAAAGCAATGACAGACGAGTTCGAGCATCGCCATGGCTTTCCCCCGGGCACCAATGAGGTCCGGCCGGCCGACCACAACGATCAGGCTGCGGCTCGCGCGCTTGCCCAAGCGAGCCTCGTACCTGCTGACCTGGTCACCTTCTACGACAGCATCGGAGACATCACCTGGGCGGACGTCGGCAAAGGCTACTTCGTCGACCCAGTAGGTGATGTCCTTCTGGCACTCAAGGAGTACGGCGCTGTCGACATCGGCGCCGACCACAAAGCCAGTGGCCTGGTCATCGGCTCGAACGGCGGCGGCCTCTCCTATATAGCCGGCCCTGGTGGGGTGATCTACCGGACGCGGACGGCGTCGCTGGACGAACCCGAGCTCGACAAGGTAGCTGATGACGTGCGGCAGTTCCTCGAACTGCTGGAGCGGTCCCTGGCACGGTTCGTCGCCGTCGGCGAGCCGGGATACCAACCGTCGACGGCCCGGCAGGGTTGAGGTTGTACCTGTACTTGGTGTTCGGATTGTTGCTCGTTGCAAAGCCCGGGTTCCATACGGCGGTTAGCCGGCCCAGCGGGTCGTAGGTGCTGGCGGTGGAGTAGCCGGCGGCGTCGGTGGTCTTCAGGTCCAGACCGCGGGCCGAGTCGAGGGTGGTGGTGCTGAAGGCCGTGGTCTGGCCAGTGACCTTGGGCTGGGTGACCTTGATGGAGGTCGGTGCGGTGCCCGTGGTGGGGTTGTAGGTCGTGGTGGTGGTGCGGTTGTCGGCGTCCGTTTCGGTAAGTTCGCGGCCGTAGTCGTCGTAGGTGTTGGGCACCGCTCTCATCCACGAAGCAGAGCGCCTGCTCAGCCTCTTGGACGCAGTGCAATCCTCCGTCACCTGACCGGCGGCTCGACCAGCATCACGACGCGGTCCGCCTCGACGTCGAACCCGAGGACGGGACGACTCCCATCACCACCCTCGGCACCCATCAGCACCGGCTTACCCAGCCGGCGACCGATCGCGGCGAGGAATCCGCTCAGGGCATCGAGTGGCTCCTGCCCCTGAATCTCCCGCAGGTCGACATCGAAATCGATCTCCTCTGCTGCATAGAACCGAAAGATCGCCAACATGTCTTGCACCGGCCGAACCTCCAGATGAGGCTGCTCGGCGTCGGCCGGGCGCGACAGCACGGCCCTTGCCGGAGGCAGCGGCAGCGCTGCCGAGCCCTCGCGGTACTGAAAGGCCCAGCCCCGCTCCACCACGAGGTCGAGAACCGCCTGCCAGTCCCTCTCCGAGGCGTTGGGCACCCACACGTCCGGCAGCGACCCCATCATCTCGGGGTCGAAGAACCATCTAACGTCGTCCCACAGCAGTTCAGCCACCGCCCAATCCTGCCTCCCCAGTACACCCTGACCCACCGGTTTCCATGTCCGCTGAGGGCTGCGGCGCCCGCAGCGGCCGAGGCAGCCCCAAGCCTCTCGACCGTCCATCGCCGCAGATGGCAGGCTTCCGCCACATGGAGCTACTCGACGTCCTGACGGAACTTGCCCGGTCGGGGCAGCTGGGTCCGGTCGCGAACGGCGCCGCCTGGGGCGCGGTTGCCGAAGCGCTCGGCGAGCCCTTTGAAGTGGTCGTGGGGAAGCGTCGGTCATGGCCGCGTCTGTTCGCCTACGGCGACCTTGAGCTGAGCGTCTGCCGCTGCCAGAAGATCATCTTGATCTGCCTCCAGACCTGGCGAGACACCGTTGAACTCCCTGCGGGACTGGTCGAGAAGCGGTCGTTCACCGGCCACCCCAAGTACGCCGAAGTGATCGAAGCTCTCGGCCGCGTCGGTTGCGCCTGGCAGCCATACGCGCCCCTGACCTTCGACAACCAGTGCGCCATCCAGGCCGCCCCCTCCGGCGTCGTCTTCGTCTTCGAAATCCCGGAAGGGGGAGAGCCCATCCTCAACGTCGCTGGCCCCCAGCCCCACCACCACGACTGTCCGGCCGCCACCCGCAACAGCGGGATGCCAGGATGTCCGGGTGGTCAGCGCTGAAGAGTGGATTCGAATCCGTCGCGGCCTGCGGTTCGGGCAAAGGTTCCAAGGGACGGTGACGGCAGTCCCGAGGCCGGGTGCGATCGGGATCTTCGTCGACATCGGTCTTCCGGTCGGAGGGTTCGTCGATGTTCTGCTTCTGCCGACGGTCGCAGAACGCTGGCCAAGCAACGGAACCGAGGCCGAATTCGAGGTCTGGTGGGCCGATGAGCGACAGCAAGTGCGACTCAAGCCAGTTGACCCGCAGTTCCTGCGTGACGACTTCGCCCACTGGCAGGCGGACTGGCGGCCCGGCTGGCCAGAAGACGTGCCGGTGGACAAGGCATGGGTCGATGCAGCGGCGACGTATCTACGGGGAACTGGCGTGATCGAGGAGACACTGCGCTCTGCAGGCTGGCGGCCGGGACGGCACGTCTCGACGGACCACTGGCGCAAGACGCTCGAGAAGACCGGCCTGGTCCGCATGCACGATGCCGCTGAAGCCTTCTTGGCGGAGTTCGGTGGCCTGGACGTCCAGATCAGCGGCCCCGGGATCACCTGCGCCAAGACCCCCTTCAACTTCGACCCGGACAACCTGATCGGCGAGGAAGACCGCTTCGCCGACTGGAGTCACGCCATCGGGCGCGCCATCTTCCCCCTCGGCGAACTCGATGAGGGCAGATTCTTCCTCGGCATCGACGAGAACAGCGAGATCTACCTGGTCGAGACCTGGCTGGCTACGTTCGGCTCTGCCCAGGACGCGCTGGAGAAGCTCATCCTGGGCATCGCCCCGGAGCGGATCGAGACTGCCGACTGAACAGCCCCAGCCGGACCGGGCTCCACTCCGACGATGTTTCCCGGCGGGCCACGCGATTGCTGAAGATCAGCCGATCGGCACATTGCTAACGCGACGCGGAATCCGCAGTCTCAGCAGGACCTCCTGCTGACGAAGCGGCCGAAGCTACACCGCCGCAGACGCCCGCGCCGGGGCTGTCCTCGTCAATTCGACCTCGAGGGCGGAGAGGGCCGGCGGTCGCCGGCCGACGGTCCGATAGCGCTGTCTGCCGCGTTCGAGGGCAGAGAGGCGATCGCTGAGGCCCGTGATCGCGCCTGGTCCTTCCTGATGGACCTGCAGGCCGAACACGGGGTGCCGGTACCCCAAAGATCCGTGGACATGGTGAAGCTGGTTGTGAGCGAACTGGTGACGAACACCCGCAAGTATGCGCCGGGCCCGTCGCTGCTCACCCTGGAGGCCCGGGACGGCGCCGCGGAGGTGACCGTGTGGGACACCGAACCCCGGCTGCCGGCGATCCAGGACTCCGACCCGGAACGGGTGGGGCAGCACGGCCTGGAGATCGTGACGGCGGTCTGCCGGAGCTTCGAGGTGCACCGTGAGCCGGTCGGCAAGCGCATCACAGCGACCATCGATCTTGCCGATGACCCCTCGGAGATGCGGTCGGCCGCGAGTGATGACCAGGCGCCCCTCGGGCGTTTGGCATCTGCGGTCGGCGGTACTCAAGGCGAGTGGAGCACGGTTCGGCTCACGAGCCGTGGGCTGCATCCTTCACCCGCGGAGCCTGCCGGGATTGGCCGGGCTCCGCGGTCATGTCCGCACGACGAAGGCCGGTGTCACCGCACGAGCCTCGTGGCCAGAGCCCGGAAGGCCGATGACGGGCTGTGTAGGTGTGGCCGGTGGCTGACGAGGCTGCCCTGCAAGGCCTGTTCGATGACGTGTGCCAGACGCTGCCCATGCCGGGTTCGACATCGCGTCGGCAGGCATGGGCGATCGGACGGGGCTGCGGATTCGCCGGGAGCCGGATGCGGTAGCCGTGGGATGGATGCCGACGGGTGACCTGGATGCCGCCGGGCGGCGGGACGCAGAGTATGAGGGCATCCGCACGCTTTGCGCCAGGCGCTGCTGGAGATTGGCCTGTTCGAGGTCGGTGACGATGCTCTGGGCGGTGCGTTCGGTAATGTCGCAGGCCGCGGCGATGTCGTGCAGGTGCAGGTCAGGAGCGCGTGCGATGACCAGCAGGACGCGGGCGTGATGGGTGAGGAAGGTCCATCCTCCGGTCTTCGGTTCCACCGGGGGCCACAGCGTGCACCCCGCGGTCCGGGCCTGCGCCGGTCTGCTCAGCGACCGCGTCGGTCACCTCGTCGTCGACGCTGCCGAGGGGGATGCAATCAGGCGGCCGCACTTGAACGGCCAAGGCCCCCGGCAGGTGTGTCGGGGGCCTTGTGCAGTGCTGTGCGCGTACTCGTTGCGACCCAGCGCGAGGCGGCGGCGCGGAACTGTCAGGGGTGCCTGGTCCGCTGGTCGGTCGGTGTGGGGCCCGTACCCGGCGTCCTTGTCAGGCTGAGGGCTTCGACTGCGGCTGGCCGCCCTGGGCGCGCAGTTGCTCGTTGATGCGCTGAGCTTCTTCGAGCTGGTCTTCGAGGATGACGATGCGGCAGGCGGCCTCTATGGCGGTGCCCTGGTCGACGAGTTCGCGGGCACGGGCGGCGATGCGCAGCTGGTAGCGGGAGTAGCGGCGGTGGCCGCCTTCGGAGCGCAAGGGAGTGATCAGGCGGTGTTCGCCGAGGGTGCGGAGGAAGGCGGGGGTGGTGCCGAGCATCTCGGCGGCCCGGCCCATGGTGTAGGCGGGGTAGTCGTCGTCGTCGAGGATGTCGGCGGGCCGGGTACTGCGAGGGGGCATAGACCTCTTCTTCCGGGGGATGCGTCGGGGGGCCCGGATGCCGTACTGGCACCCGGGCCCCGAGCTTTCAACACCATCTACCGGCCGACTGCGCCGGCCTTCTTTGTCCGCAGGTTCCGCCTGGGAGGGCGGGGCTGCGGGGATCGCGTATGCGTGACCGGGGACCACCTTCCAATCCGGGGCCTTGCGGTACCCGGGCGGACTGCTTCCTCGCCCGGGCGATCCTGATGGCGTTCTGCTCCTTACCTTCGGTTACTCGGTTGTACTGCTGGATAACGCGGGTACTGCTCGCGACCCCTTCGGGTCGCGTCCTGCTTGCCCTGCATGCACGGCAGTTCCTGTCTGCCGTGCCCACTTCGACTTCCTGGGTACGGTAGAAACCATAGCCCTGTGGATGGCCAATGTCTACCTCAGCCATGACAGATTTCCTCCGTTACACCTGGAAGGGTGCTTCACGGCAGGTTGTGTATTCAGGCTCGGCTGTCTTGGTAGGTGCGCATCCACTCGGTGGGCGGTGCGCACCGAAGCGGCCGCCGGCGCCGAGTGTTGCGCTTCGGGTGGGCTCGGTGCAGTGGAGCGGACCGGTTGAGGGCGGCGCATTCGACTATCAGTCATGGCGCGGGCCGGTACTCCATCGCCAGGATCTCTCCCTCACCTGCCATGCGCTGGAAGCCGGCCTTCTCCCACGCGTGCACGGCCCGAACGTTCGTCGCCGAGGGGTCGACCGTCACCCGCCGCCACCCGAGCGTTTTGCACAGATAGGTGATCAGTGTGCGGGCCGCATCCGGTCCCAGTCCGCGGCCTCGTGCCTCGGTGGCCAGGACCATGTCGATTCCGCCCTCATCAGCGCCGGCATGCCAATGCTGCGCGTAGCCGACGGCTATACCCTGAGCGTGTATCAGGAAGGATCTACCTGCGGGCGGCGCCGGCCCACGCACTTGGCGGCGACTTCCTCACGCGGCATCGGCAGCCCGCCCCAGTGCTCCACGAATTCGGGGTCGGCGAACCAGCGCGCGAGCAGGTCCAGGTCGGCCTCGGACGTGGGGACAAGGCACGTCTGCCTTCCGCTGATGACCGGCCCCATGGGCATGCGCCTCCTCAAGTGGTGGTGTCGTTTTCGTCGGTGCGTGTGCTAGCCGGGGTCCTCCCCGCCTTGCTCGTGCCAACGAACCTAGGAGTCGACCGCTGCCGGACGATCTACCCCGCAGGCTGCCGCCCGCGACCAGCGTGGGCGACACCACTGGGTCATCGAACGCACCATCTCCTGGCTCAGCGGCTACCGCAGGCCCAGCCCTCGCTACGAACGCCATCCCCGCAACTACCTCGCCTTTCTCGGCCTCGCCGCAGCCCTCAGCTGCTACAAACGACTCCTCAAACTCACCACATAGGACACGGTGTAAATCGCACCCTGCTCGACGAATGGGCGTACGTGCGCCCGTACTCCAGCCATGCCGAATGCACCGAAGCCCTGACGGACTTCCTCCACACCTACAACTACCACCGGTGCCATACCGCACTCGACGGCCAACCACCCATCAGCCGCGTCAAGAACCCTGCGGGTCATTACAGCTAGTGAAAGCTTGTTCTTTAGCTGTGAGGTGGTACGGCAGTCGATGACGCCGTGGAACATCCACTCACGTTGCTTCGGTACCTGGTTGGAGGTCACGTAGCAGCGCCCGGCCTGACCTGACCTGGGACAACTAAGCGCTGCCTTATGGCGGCCGGATTCCGTACTGCGGTCATTCGGCGGCGTCGGACCGGTCGGCGTTCGCGGGGCTGTTGTCTGGCCGCATCGGCAGCCCCAGCCGCCGACCGCCGCGGTGAGCCCAGATGTCACCGAGGACGACTTGGATGATGCCGGTGACGGGAATCGCCAGCAGGGCACCGAGTATCCCGGCGACTTCGGCAGCGATCAGGATGGCCAGCAGCACGGTGAGGGGGTTGAGTTTGACCGTTCGAGACAGGATGACCGGTTGCAAGAGGTGGTTTTCGGCCTGCTGATAGACGATGAAGAAGACGATGGCTCCGATACCGGCCGGCAAGGAATGAACGAACGCTACTGAGGAGGCGACGACAGCCCCTATGGTGGCCCCCACCAAGGGAATGAGGTCGGTCACGGCGACGAAGAGGGCCAGCAGGCCGGCGAACGGCACTCCGGAAACCAGCAGCACCACGTAGGTCAGGAGCCCGCAGATGACGCTGATCAGCAAGTTTCCGGTCAGGTAGCCGTTGACAGTACGGGCGCATGCGGCCCCGACGCGGCGTATGCGGGCCGCGGGCGCCTCGTCCACGAGCGCCAGGGACCGATCTATCGTCTTGGGGCCCTCCAACACCATCAGATAGGCCAGGACAAAAATGGTGAGAGCGCCTGTCACGGTGGTCGTAGCACTGCGGATGAACCTCAAGGCAGGCCTGCTCAGCCCGGTGGTGAACGCGCGAATCTGCGCCTGATGCCGCTGTACATACCGCAGAGCATGGGTCCGCTCCAGCAGGTTACCGACTGGCCCGCGGCCGGCCCGGGCGTCCCTGATCATCACGGGCAGACGACCGGCGAACCGGCTTCCTTCCTGAGCCAGGGGGATGACGAACAGGGCGACCACCGCGCCAACGGCCGCGGCCGCGGCCAGAAAGACCAGCAAGGTGGCAACCGACCGTCGGCACCGCGGCACCCGTCGTTGCAGCGCCTCGACCACGGGATGAAGGGAGACGGCCAAGAACAACGCGATGACCGCCCAGATCAAGACCCGGCGAGCCTGCACCACCAACTCGAGTACGACGTAGGTGGCGAGTACCAGACCGATGGTGGCGAGGATGGTTCGCACCGGAACTGGACGCGTCGCCATGGGCACTGGGTGCCCAGCCGCAGTCTCGGGAAACGAGGAGCCCTCATCGCTCGGAGGGACGTGATCTCCCTGCGTTGTCACACGTGCCGGCCTCTGACACGGGCTGCGCCAAGTCGCCGCCGGCCGACATGGGAGTAGGTGGACACAACCAGCGGATGCCTCGCCCATCCCCCGTGGAGCGCCACCGAGGCGGCCGTGTCCGGCTACGGCGGCTGACACCAACCGCTGGGAGGCCGGTCACGCCTTGCGCATTGGCCGCCTCGATCGGTCGGCGCTGGAGAAGGCCCCGAGCTCTCATCTGTACGCCGCGGCTGAAGTGGGCACCACGGTAGGAGATCGTGCCCATGTCGGTCGGCACCTGAACATCTCGACCGAGCAGGCCGCGGAGCACTTCAAGGGCTTGCCGCTCATCACCCCAGGCGCTGGCCTGGTGGCTGATGCCGTGCAGTGGGAGCGGTAGCGAACCCTCTGTGTGAGCGTGCTTCCGTGGCTCATCCACATCCTGATCCGTGGGCCGTCCGACCCCCGGGCACGCAGGACGGGAGAGGCGGGGGTCCGGCGGCGGCGGTGGACGCGTTGCGGGGACCCGTCCATGGCACGGTGGATCAACGACGGTGGCGGGTCGACCACCTACGTCCCAAGTGCGGATGCTCAGGCCCCGCTGCAAGCTGGTGCCGTAGGCCGCGACTGTCGAAGGAAGTGTCATGGTGACGGTGGCCACACGTGGGATCGCCGGAGCGTCGGCCCGGTGGGGGACGGCGCCGCCAGCTGCGGGTGTGTTCGCGGCAGCCCTGCTGTCGCCTGTGATGTGCGCCGGGCCGATGCATGCGGCTTGCCGGTACATGCCGTGACTGAGAACGCGTCGCGACCGGCGACCGGCGCGCGACGGCCCTATCTGATCGTGAACCCGCATTCAGGGGGAGGGAAGGCGAGCCGGTTCCGGATCGCGGAACGCGCCCGTGCGTACGGAGCTCAGGTTTTCCTGATCGATCATTCCCGGCCCCAGGACCTGGCGACTGTCGCGCGACGCGCCGTGGACGACGGTGCGGATCTGCTCGGGGTGGCCGGTGGAGACGGCACGCAGGCACTCGTCGCCGAGGTGGCCGCGGAAAGCGGCCTGCCGTTCATGGTCATTCCGGCGGGCACCCGCAACCACTTCGCGATGGATCTCGGCCTGAACCGTGAGGACCCTTCGGCCGCGCTGGAGGCCCTCAGGGACGGCGTCGAGCTGCGCGTGGATCTCGGGTACGCAGGCGAGCGGGCATTCGTCAACAATGTGTCGTTCGGAGCGTACGCCGCCCTGGTGCAGGACCCCGCCTACCGGGAGGACAAGATCGGCACGATGGTACGGATCCTCCCGGAATTCCTGGCCCGCCACCAGGGTCCGGAGCTGGTGGTACGCACAGGGCTGCTCACCGTGGACCGGCCGGACGCCGTTCTGGTGAGCAACAACCCCTACCAGATCGACGACCCAGCCGGGCTCGACAGGCGTGCGCAGCTCGACTCCGGACTCCTGGGAGTACTGGCCGCCAGGGCGGAGACACCCGCCGAAACAGCCGCCAGGCTGCGAAGCGGGCAGATGCACGGGCTGACCCGTCTGGCGACACCCGACGACGTCGTCATCCACGCCGACCCCCCGGTCGTCGCCGCCGGGCTGGACGGCGAAGCCGTCACCCTGCGCACTCCCGTACGGTGCCGGATCAGTCCCCGAACGCTTCGAGTATGGGTTCCCCGCCATCGGCCGGGCGTCGCGCCCACCGGACGGCGGCCGCCGGGATGGGCCGTCGTCCAGCGGGCGGCCTCACTCGTCGGGCGGTCTCATGGCCGTCACACCGACTGACCGGAGCACGCTGCATGGTGGGCAGCAGGTCCCGGAGACAGGGCCCGACGGCCCATGGGGGGTGACCGGTGAAGGGCGGAGGGTGGGATGGTGAGGCTACTGCCAGATGATCCGGGCGCGGGCCCGTTCTCCCGTCCGCTCAGCACTGTCGAACGTTCATTCAGCCATGCGTGTTTCCCTGTGCGCGAGGGCACACGCCCGGGCGGTGGGCGCTGATGGTGACCACTGTCGGAGCGAGGCTGGTGGCCGGGGGGCGTGCCGTCTCGGCGGCCGCCCTGCCCACCGCGCAGGTGCTCCGTGATCTCCAGGTGCCGGAAGGCGGCCTGTCGTCGGAGGAGGCGGCAAGACGGCTGAAGCGCTGGGGCCCGAACGCCGTCCACTCCCACCGAGCTCGGGCGTGGCTGGTGCTGTGGCATCAGCTGCGGTCCCCACTGCTCGGCCTGCTGCTGGCCGCGGCCGTCGTGTCGTACTTCGTCGGGGAGCGCAGCGACGCCATGATCATCGCGGTGATCGTCGCGCTCTCCGTCGGCCTGGGCTTCGTCAACGAGTTCCGGGCGGAGAAGACCGCCCAGTCGCTGCACGCGAAGATCCGGCACCGCGCGGTCGTACTGCGCGACGGGCGACCACAGGAGGTGGAGGTCACCACCCTGGTGCCGGGTGATGTGGTCGAGCTGCGGCTCGGCGACATCGTGCCCGCGGACCTACGGCTGCTTCAGGCAGCCGGGCTCGAGTGCAGCGAGTCGGTGCTGACCGGCGAGTCGTTGCCGGTCGCGAAGGACACCGCGGCCGTGCCGGCCGGCACGGCGCTGGCGGACCTGTCCGGCTGCGCCCTGATGGGCACGGTGGTGCACGCTGGAAGCGGCCGCGGTGTCGTGGTCGCCACCGGTGCCGAAGCCGAGTTCGGGAAGATCGCCGCCGGCCTGAGCGGACACCAGCTGGAGACCGAGTTCCAGGTGGGTCTGCGCCGCTTCTCCATGCTCCTGGTCTACGTCGCCGGGGCACTGACCACATCGATCTTCATCATCAACGTCGCACTGCACAAGCCGCTCATCGATGCACTGCTGTTCTCTCTTGCCATCGCGGTCGGCATCACCCCGCAACTGCTGCCCGCGGTCGTCTCCACCAGCCTCGCCGCCGGCTCCCGGCGGATGAGCCGGCGCAAGGTACTGGTCAAACGGCTGGTGTGCATCGAGGATCTCGGCGACGTCGATGTGCTGTTCACCGACAAGACGGGAACCCTCACCCAGGGCCGCATCGACTTCATGCGGGCCGTACCCGTCCCCGGCACCTCGGCAGAGGACGTGCTGCACCGGGGACTGCTGTGCACCGAATCGGACGTGGACGGCCAAGGCCGGCCGGTGGGCGGAAACCCGCTCGACGACGCCCTGTGGGACTCACCGGCCGCCGCCGCCCAGCGCCCGGTGCTCAGCGGCTGGAAGCGGGTCGGCGTCCTGCCCTTCGACCATGAGCGGCGGATGGTCTCCGTCACCGTCACCGATCCCGCCGGTGACACCCTGCTCATCACGAAGGGCGCTCCGGAGACGGTACTGGAACGCTGCGCGGAGGTCCCCGAGCCGGTCCGCGGGGCGCTGGACGCGGAGTTCGCCGCCGGGAACCGGGTGGTCGCGGTGGCGACCCGGCCCGCCCACCCGGCCACCGCACTCAGTGCCGCCGACGAGCGGGGCCTCCGCCTGGCCGGCCTGCTGGTCTTCCGTGACCCGCCCAAACCCGACGCGGCCGAGGCTCTGGGGCAGCTGGACGCGCTCGGCATCACGACGAAGATCGTCACCGGGGACAACCCCACGGTCGCCGCCAAGGTCTGCCAGGACTTGGGGCTGACCGACGCCGCCGTGCTGACCGGGACCGACCTGGACGCCATGGACGATGAGCGGCTCACCGAAGCCATACGCGACACCACCGTATTCGCCCGGGTCAGCCCCGAGCACAAGGCTCGCATCGTGCGGATCCAGCGGAAGACCGGTGGCGACGTCGCCTTCCTCGGCGACGGCGTCAACGACGCGCTCGCGCTGCACGCCGCCGACGTGGGCATCTCGGTGGATTCGGCCACCGACGTGGCCAAGGACGCGGCCGACGTGATCCTGCTGGAGAAGGACCTCGGGGTTTTGGCGGACGGGGTCGCCGAGGGGCGACGCATCTTCGCCAACACGATCAAGTACGTCCTGATGGGCACGTCCAGCAATTTCGGCAACATGTTCAGTGCGGCCGGAGCCTCGCTGTTCCTGCCCTTCCTGCCGATGCTGCCGTCCCAGATCCTGCTCAACAACCTGTTGTACGACACCAGTCAGCTCGCCATCCCCACCGACGAGGTCGACGAGGAGCAGGTACGCCGCCCCGCGCACTGGGACATCGCCTTCATCCGGCGGTTCATGATCTGTTTCGGGCCGATCAGTTCGCTGTTCGACTTCGTCACGTTCGCCGTGATGCTCGGCGTCTTCCACGCCGACGCCGCCCAGTTCCACACCGGCTGGTTCGTGGAGTCCCTCGCCACGCAGACCCTGGTGATCTTCGCCATCCGCACCCGCCGCATACCGTTCTGGCGCAGTCGCCCCAGCCTGCCTCTGACACTGACCGCGCTGGGAGTCGTCGCGCTCGGCGCCGCCCTGCCGACCACTCCCCTGGCCCACGTCCTCGGCTTCCAGCCCCTACCGACTGCCTTCTTCGCCGCGGTAGCTACCATGGTCGTCGTCTACCTGCTCCTCGTCGAGCTCGGCAAACGGATCTTCTACCGGACCACGGGGCCACACGCTCGCCCCGAACCCGCTCCCGGCCACCGGCATTTGCGCCGCCGCGCAGCACGGTTCAGCACCGTCACCCGCCTGCCGCACCGGCAAGCCCTCCGCCGTCCGCCGGTGAAGGGGCCGCACCCGACGGGCACGACCGTGTCTCCCCACTCCCCCGTTCCTCGGACCCCATCTGCCTGATCCGCCGGAATCCCGCATCCGTCCGCCGTGCGACTCGGCATTTTCCGGCCGGCCGGGCTTCTACGGCCGACGCAGTCGGTGATCCGCCCTCGCAAGGCAGACCCAACAGACGCATGCTCGCCGAGCCTGCCCGTGTCACTCGAGCCGCTCATACGCTATTCGTGCTTCAGCAGCCCGAGCAGGAATGCCCAGCGCGCTCGGTCCCTGATCCGCGCAGCTCCGATGCCGCCGCGGTGGTGGTCACATCGTGGACGACTTCTCCACTCCCCTGACTCGGGCGGTACGTGAGTACGGCCCTGATGAGCCGATACCCGAGAACGCCCCCCGCCGGCCGATCAGTGCTGGGGGTGCGCACGCGCGTGGAACAGAGGGCGCCGCTGGGTGGCCGTGCCGGGAGCGAGATGGCCGAGCTCGACGCGTGTCCTGATGGCGCGGACCACCTCGGTCAGGCCCAGAACTATAGCCATGACGCCCACCACCAGTGTGAGTGTCGCGATAGATGCGAACGGCATGATGATCATCACGATGCCGGCCATAGTGCCGATGATGCCGAAGGCGACGTGCCAGCCGCGCCCCGGCATGGCCTGATCGGAGGCTGCGGCAACCGTCTCCAGGGTGCCCCGCATGAGCCAGCTGAAGCCGATCCACAGGGCGAGCAGAAAGATCGACTCGAGGGTGCCCTTGAAGCAGATCAGTCCCAGCAGGATGGAGGCCGCGCCGGTGATGAAGTGCAGTACGCGAAGATGCCGGGGGACGTGGGTGCCGAAGGCGGCGGCGAGTTGGAAGACACCAGTGGCAAGCAGGTAGACACCGAAGAGCACGCCGACGACGCGAAGCGTCGCACCGGGCCAGACCAGCGCGACGACGCCCAGGGCGATGGTGGCGAGGCCCATGGTGAGCAGGAACTGCCAGCCCAGGTTCGCCAGTGCTGCCATGCCTTCGGTCAGGGGGCCCTCTTGCGGCTCGGTGCCGTGTGGGGAAACGGGGCCGGAGGAATGTGAAGGAGCTGTCATGGCACCTGCCTCCTTCTCGGAGCGAGCGTCGTCACATTCGTCTATTCCCATCGTCACCCGATCAGCCTCATGTTGCTCGCTGGAGAGGGCGGGGGTGTGGCGCAGGAGGTATTCCACGCACAAGCTCCTCCGGCTACTCATCCGGACAGCCCCTCGGCGGGAGCTCAGGATGGGAGTTCCCCGGGCCGCCCCGCGCCAGCGGCCACAGCACATGTCCTGCTGTCCCGTTCGGGTTGACACGTCGGACTCATGCCTCGGGGGTGATGACGGCGCGTCCCTGGATCTTGCCGTCGTGCAGGAGCTGGTAGGCCGCGCCGGCGCGTTGCAGGGGGAAGTGCTCGACCAGCATCGTGATCTTTTCCTGCTGGGCGAGGGTGATCACTTCCATGAGTTCGGGGAGCGAGCCCAGTAGGGCGAGGCGACCAAGCACTCGTGCTGCGGGCTGGAGAAGTTGACGGGGAGGGCTCCGCCGCCGAGGCCGACGATGGTCAGGTGGCCGAGCGTCCTGGCCACCTGTGCAGCCATCCGCAGCGTCGGGTCTATGCCGACCATGTCCAGCACGAGCTGAGCGCCCTGCTGCGCCGTGATGTCCTTGATGCGCGCGATCGTCTCGTCGCCCGAGAGCAGTCCTCGTGGGCACCCATGCGCTTGGCGGTTTCCAGTTTGCCGGCGTCGGTGTCCACGGCGACGACGGTGGTCGCCGCGCTCAGCGCGCGCAGAATCTGGATGGTCATCTGGCCCAGGCCGCCGGCCCCGATCACGACGGCGGTCGAGCCCGGTCCCAGCAGGTGCAGCGACCGTTTGACGGCGTGATAGCTGGTCAGTCCTGCGTCGCTGAGCGGGGCGGCCTGGCGGGGTCAAGGGTGCCCAGCGCAATGAGGTGTCGCGCCGCCGGGACCAGCAGGTACTCGGCCATTCCGCCGTCGTGCCCCCTCCCAGGCCCGGGCCCTGACCACGGAGGTTCTGGCAGTAGTTCTCCCGGCCCTGACGACAGTTGGCGCACACCCCACAGCCCCAGGAGCCGTAGACAATCACAGGGTCTCCCGGCGCGAACCCGGTAACACCGGGCCCCAGCCGTTGCACCCATCCCGCGTTCTCATGGCCGAGCGTGAAGGGCAGATGTGTGAAGCCGGGTAGCGGTGCGGGTACCTGCATGATGTGCAGATCGGAATGGCATGCACCGGCACCCCCCCTTCACCAGGACCTGCCCCGGCGCGGGCGCGGGCACCCGCACCTCGCGCAGCTCGGGCGGTTGCCGCCATCCGACGAGTTGAAAAGCCCGCATCGCGATCCTTCACGCAGACACTGGCTAGTCGCGGATGCCGTCGATGTCGACCAGGACGTGGCGCGGGCCGCGGAAGATCTGGTTGTGCCGGTACGGCGGCGGGTCCTCGACCAGCCGGGGATTCTGCACCCGGCGGACGAACGAACCGACCGCGACCTGGACCTCGAGCCGCGCAAGCGGAGCGCCGAAGCAGAAGTGGATGCCCTGACTGAACCCGAGGTGCTGGTTGTCGCGACGCTCGAGGTCGAGTGCGTCGGGGTCGGTGAACCGTTCCGGGTCGCGGTTCGCCGAGCCGTACGCCAGGAAGATCGGCGCCCCCTTCGGGATCGTAGTGCCGGCGATGTCGATGTCTTCCACGGCGGAGCGAGTGTGCCAGAACTGCACCGACGACTCGAAGCGCAGCAGTTCCTCCACCCCGGGCACGATCAGCTCGGGCCGGCGCCGCAGCTTCTCGAGCGCGTCGGGGTGGCGCAGCAGGGTGAGGACACTGTGGGCGATGAGATTGACCGTGGTTTCGTGTCCCGCGAAGATCAGGAGCAGGGCGTTGCTCGCGAGGACGCCCTTGGACATCCGTCCCTCCGGGCCGTCCTCGTTCACCAATGCTGAGAGCATGCCGGGGCCGGGCTGCCGGGCGTACCTGTCGAGCAGCTCGACTGCAAACTGCCCGAAGTCTCGCACGGCCTGTCGACCCCCGGCTTGCCGGCTTCGGATCTCTTCGGAGGTGGCCTCGGGGCCGAAGTCCAAAGCGTCCAGGGCGGTCTCGATCCACTGGTGGAAGCGTGGCTCGTCCTCCAGCGGCACGCCCAAGACCTTGCAGATCACCGTCACCGGCAGGGGGTAAGCGAAGTCATCGACGGCATCGACCCGATTCTTGCCCTTCATGTCGTCCAGGAGTCCGTCGACGATGCGGCGGATCTCGGGCTCCAGGTCGGAGATCAAGTGAGGTGAAGGAGGGGGGCCGACGAAGTGCGGCATCATCATCCGTCGATCCCGATCGTGCTCGGGTGGATCGCACGTAATGATGTTCGGCTCGCTCAGCACTTCCCTGATCGGCTCCGCCGAGCCCTCTGCCTGGACCGTGGCCGGGGCGGGGCACTTTCGTGGGTCCGAACTGACCCGGGGGTCGTGGAGCAGCGCGACGATCTCCCGGTAGGTGCTGACGACATAGGTGCCGTCCGGCTGCCGCGCCACCGGCGTTTTGCGGAGTTCCTCGTAGAAGGGGTACGGGTTGGCGCGGTTGGCGTAGCGGAGGGCCTGCTGCCAGGGGGTTTCCTCGACCACGGCTCCCCTCCTTCTTCCTGTCGGTGCTGTCCGCCTGCACGCTTGACCCGGCGGGCCGCGTCAGTGACGCCGCGGCCGGAACTCGGCCGTGCGCTCGCTCGGGGCATGGCCCGTCAGGACGACGTCGGGGATCGCCGTCGGGACCCTCGGGTCCGGGAACTCGGCCGGCATCGGCTTCGTGTCGGACGGCTGGTCCCAGCCCGGCGGCGGAGGCGGGAACGGACCGGACTGCTCGATCAGCTTTGCGTAGTACTCCAGCCACTTGCCGTGATCGAAGGTCACGGCCGCGACAATGCGACCCCGGTATCCGTAAGCCGCTGCGAAACGACGCTCTGCAACAGACCCCTGCGTGAAGACGATCTCTTCACCGAACGGCGGCACACCGACGGACTTGATATTGATGCCGAACTGACCGGACCAGAAGCCGGGCAGCAGCAGATGCGGGCGATAGTGGGGCTCGAGGTTCACCATGTTGTGCGCCGCGACCTCGGCGCCGAAAACGGCGTTGTCCCAATGCTCCATCGCCAGAAACTGGTACTCGTACAGCACATGCGGCGCACGCGCCACATCCCCTGCCACGTAGATGCTGTCGGTGACCACCCCGTTGATGTCAAAGGCACGGCCACCGGCGTCACACCCGACGCCCCAGAAACCGGCCGCCAGCCCGGAGCCCTCCAGCCATTCCACGTTTCGGATCGACCCCAGCGAGGCCACCACCACGTCGGCGTCGACCGTGGATCCGTCCGAAAGCTCGGCACGCCGGACATGTCCGGCGGCGTCGCCCTCAAGTGACGACACGTCCAGCCCGCAGCGCAGGTCCACACCGTGATCACGCTGCATCTGCGCGGCGATCTCCCCGATCACCCCACCGAGCGCACCGACCAGCGGCGCCGAACCCCGCTCGACGACGGTCACCGGGACGTCGAGCTCCCGGCAGACAGAGGCCACTTCCGAGCCGATGAATCCGGCACCGATGACCAGGACCCGCGACGGCGACTCGGCCAACGCCTTCTGCAGCTGCGCGGCATCATCACGCGAGCGAATCGTATGGACCCCGTCCAGGGCGGCCTCGACCGGGTTCGGCCACTGGCGTGCGCGGGTGCCCGTGGCGATCAGCAACCGGTCGTACGGGACCTGCTCACCATCGGCCAGGCGTACCTGCTTGGTGACCCGTTCCAGCCCGGCGGCGGCCACCCCGAGCCGCCAGTCCGCGTCCACTTCTCGCATGCGGGGCAGCTTGGTGTGATCGGCCGGCACCCAGCCCTTGAGTACCTGCTTGGACAGCGGGGGACGGTCGTAGGGCTCGTACGGCTCGTCCCCGATGATGGTCAAAGAACCGGTGAAGCCCTCCTCACGCAGGGTCTCCGCGGCCCGAAGCCCGGCCAGAGAGGCACCCACGATGACGATCCGGCCGCTGGCCCGGAACTCGCGCACCAGCTCCGCGACCGTTGCCCTCAAGGTCATGACGTCTCGCCCCGCTCCGCGCCGTCCAAGCGGTCGATGACGATCGCCTGCACGGGGCACGCCGCGGCGGCTCGCTCGACCTGCAGGCGCCGCGCGTCATCGGGGTTCGGCTCATATGTGAGCGCCTCTTGACCATTCAACCTGAAGACCTCGTGCGCCAGATACACGCATTGTGCGTATCCCTGGCATCGATTCAGGTCCACGACGATCCGCATGGGCAGACTCCTTCCGTTCTGCCTACCGCCCCCACGGCGACCATCGACTGGGTCATGAAGCCTCGGTCATGAACTATGGGACGGTTCTCAGGCCTCCCGTCAGGCGACCGGGCTGGATGCCCCACCCGTCGCCTGGGCCGAGGCCACCGACTAAGCAGCTTCGGTCCTGTTCGCTGCGCCGCAGCGTTCACGGTGACGCTTGTCGGCTGTGAGCGTCACAGCTGGAAGGGGGCGGTACATCGACAGCGTCGGCATCAGGTGGGCCCTGGTCGTCGCGCCCTAAAAAATACTCGTCCCGCCCTCCGACGATCGCAAACGGTCTGTTTGCGGACGATCTTCTGGGGCCGAGACGACGGTGTACCGCTCGGTGACCCGCTCATGCCGCGCCGCCTCGCCCGGCCGGGCCCTGGGCGAGGGTGAACTGGCCCGGCTGCCGCTCGGCCAACCACCCCAGCACGAATAGGCGCTCCGCCTTCGAACGCAGTGCCTCCACCTTGACCGGCACCGTGTCCAGGCCGACTCTGGCTGCCAACTCCTCAGCCTCTGGCAGAGCGAGGGGGTGATGCACCTGCCCTACGCCCTGACTGCCCGGCCAGGACTTCGAGGGCGGTGTCGCCACGGGCGGACACATGGCGAGCAAGATGCAGAGGGACAGCGACAAAGGCCGATCAGCACCCCATCGCTTGCTCTTGGATGGCGTGGGTTTGCGGACCGGTCTCGGACGCGCTCGAATGACGGAAGAGCGGACCCGTCTGCCCGCATCGGTTGGTCGGATGAAGCGGCGGTGCCCGCCAGAGCCCGCCTCGGGCCTCGGCCTACCGACGAGGAGCCGACATGGCCAAGGCCGGATCCGCCTGGGCGGCCGACTGTGAATGAACGCCCTGGCATCCTCCCACTCTCCGTTGCTGCCGGAGATGCTCAGACGGCGGCAACGCCGGTGATCGACGCCCCGCCGTCGCGCCACGTGCGCCGGGCGGCCGATCTGTCGCGGCTGCTCGTCTCCGGCGCCGTGCTGGTGGTGACGGTGCTGCCGGCCGTCGCGGCGCACGCATCCACCCGCAGGATGCAGCAGGGGCTGCTCGACGCGACGACCGCCCTACCGCCGGGATTGCGCGATGGTGTCCTCGGGGCGGTGCAGGTGGTCGCTGTCGTCGCGCCGGTGGTGGCCGTCGGCGTACTAGTCTTCCGGCGGCGGGGCGACGCGATCTTGCGGGTCGTGCCCGCGGCGGCCCTGGGCGTGCTGCTTTCGTGGCCCGTCACCCACCTGGCCATGACGCGTAGCAGACCAGGCGTATGGCCGCAGGTGCTGGCGGGGCGGGGCGCGCTGGTGGATGCCGGCTGGCCGCCGGCAGCGTATCTGGCCGCCTGCGCTGCGGCGGTCGTGGCGGCAGGTCCGTGGCTGGACACGCGTCTGCGGCGGACGTGGTGGACGCTGACCGTCGGGTGCGCCGGGCTGAGCATCACAGCCGCCGCCATCATGCCGCTGGAGGCAGTCGCCGCGCTCGCCGTAGGAGGTGTGGCCGGATCGGCCGTACTTCTGCTGGCCGGAGCCCCAGCGGACCGGCCGGCCCCGCAGGCGGTCGCCGACGCACTCGTCGCGTGCGGGATCCCGCTCGCCGCGCTGCGGGAGACGCCGCCACCCGATCATCGCTCCGGGGAAGGGGTCGGCTACGGCGCCGAGACCACCACCGGTGCGCGGCTCACGGTACAGGTGCTCGGCCCCGAGGACCGCAACCGCGACCTCTTCCACCGGCTGGCCCGGCTCGCGCTGCTGCGCCACCCCGCCGACACGGACGCGCATACCCCGCTCGCCGCGGTCGAGCACGAACTCCTCATGCTCGTGTTCGCAGGCCGTACCGGCGCCCGTGCGGCCGAGCCGGTGATCGCGTACCCGGTGGCCAAGGGCGGCGCACTCCTGGTGACGATCGAGCACGCCGCCCGTCCGCTGTCCGCGTTCCCGGGCGAGGAGATCACCGACCAGATACTCACCGGCGTATGGACGTCCGTGGCCCGCCTCCAAAAGCACCGACTGGCGCACCGGGCGCTCCGCCCGGAACACATCCTCGTCGAGCCGGACGGTGCGTCCCGGCTCATCGCGTTCGCACGCGCCCGGCTGGGCGCCACGCCCGACGCGCTCGGCAGCGACATTGCCGAACTGCTGGCCACCACCGCGACACGCATAGGGGTGCCGCGCGCCACCCAGTGTGCGTTGGCCAGCCTCGGCCCGCCGCTGCTGGCGACAGCCCTGCCCTACCTGCAGCCGCTCGCGCTGCTCGGCCCCGCACGGCGCGAGGTCGCCCGGCACGACCAGGCCCGCGCTCGTGCGGCGGGAGCGGGCACCAAGCGGCGCGCGGTGCGCCCCGGTGGCCGCCCGAGCCTGCTGCGTGACCTCTCTGCCGCGGTCGTGGAGGCGACCGGTGCCGAGCCCGCTCCCCTCGCGCCCCTCGCGCGCTTCACCTGGAAGACCATCTTCGGCCTGGCCGGTGCATTCCTTGTCCTGCACTTGGTGCTGCCGCAGTTCGCCAGTGCCCCAGCGGTGGTGGCCGCGTTGCGAAAGGCCGACTGGTGGTGGGTGCTCGCGGCGCTGCCCGTCACCTTCATCTCCCAGGTGTTCTCCACCTGCCTGCAAATGGGCACCATTCCGGCCAGGTTGCCGTTCGGCCCCACGTACGAGGTGCAGTTCGCCAGTTCG
This sequence comes from Streptomyces barringtoniae, assembly GCF_020819595.1. Lineage (GTDB taxonomy): Bacteria > Actinomycetota > Actinomycetes > Streptomycetales > Streptomycetaceae > Streptomyces > Streptomyces barringtoniae. Next base: position 145,819 of record NZ_JAJHNP010000014.1, on the reverse strand, counting down.
TTCCTGAACCGGATCACTCCGAACAACGTCGGCGGCATGGCGCTCAACCTGCGCTACCTGCAGAAGACGGGGATCGAGACGGGGGCCGCCACAGCCTCTGTCGGCCTGCAGAGTCTCGTCAGCGCCGTCTCCAACGCCTTGCTCGCCGCCTGGTTTCTCGCCTGGGCCGGACGCCACCACACCGAAGTGCACCTGCACGTGCCCGTAGGCCGGTATGTGCTGCCGGCCTTCGCCCTGGCCCTCGCGGCAGGGGGTCTGCTCGGTGTCACCCCGGCCGGACGGCGCTTCCTCCGCGAGAAGGTGTGGCCGTTCCTGCGGGCGGCGGCGTCGACTGTGACGGGGGTCGCCTCCGATCCCGCCAAGCTGGCTCTCCTCGTCACCGGCGCGCTGGGCCTGCCCCTCATCCAGGTCGTCGGACTGGCGTTGAGCGTGCGCGCGTTCGGCGGTGATCTTCCCTTCGTCCAGGCCGGCGCCGTCTACATGGCGGCACGCCTCGTCGCCAACGCGGCTCCTGTCCCCGGCGGACTGGGTGCCCTCGAAGCCGGCCTCATCGCCGGTCTCACCGCGCTCGGCGTCACAGCCGGCGCAGCCACCTCGGCCGTGCTCGTCTACCGGCTGCTCACCTTCTGGCTGAACGTCCCACTGGGCGCCCTGGCCCTGCGCGCCGTACAGCGCAAGGGCTACGCCTGACGCCACTGCCGTCGCCGGCCTCAGGCCTCAGGCCCCAGGCCCCAGGCCCCAGGCCCCAGGCCCCAGGCCCCAGTCGGGCGGGTATCCGGTGGATCGCTGTCTGCGCAGATACCGAGTCGCGAGGCCTCCCACCGAGCTACCCCGTGAGCGAGGCAGTCCCACTCATCGAGTGGACCGAGCGCAGAGCGGGTGCGGAGCCTGCGGTCGCAGCGACCCCAGAAAGGAGCGGGGTTCCAGATGAGGTTTGTCGTCGATCTAAACCGGTGTGAGAGGCTCGCGCAGCGCGCTTCGCTCCCCCGGCCCCTTCCCGCTCCAATAACGGAGGCACTGCTCTTCACCTCTCACTTCGACGAGGCATGCTCCGCAATCACTGCCGGGTTCTCCATCAAGTAGCCCGCCGTAGAGCGCAGGTCGCCTCCTCCACGCTCGGAGGAGGCGACCTGCGCGCTGTCCCAGCTATGAGCCTGCTCCATCCGCCGTTGGGTCAGTGTCAGTCGCCACCGCGGTCAACGCGATCGCCACACCGCCTACCGGTCACCCCGCCGCGGGGCATCCACGCGGGCTGAGCTGGTCGAGCCGATCATTCGTCCCCCGCCTCCCATACGCTGAAGTGCCGCGGCGTCGGATCCGGTGTGCTCGGCACACGGCGGAGGCTGGGTATCGAGGCTCTCGCCGCTGTAGGGGATCGGGTACTCGGTGGTGTAGTCCTCGACAGGCGTGGCCATGTCTGCGGCGTATTGGGCCCGCGCCTGCCGGTCCTCGTCGCTGAGTGGAGGGTGTACGGGGTCTGTGGCCGACGCGCGCCAGAGCTGGATCAGGTGGTGTTCTCCGTGGTCGCCGATGCCGGGGTTGGGGTCGTCGGCGTGGCAGTACAGGCGCATGCGGACCCAGTCACCGCCTTGGGCGGCCGACGGCACGTCCAGAGGTGGTTCCTCTTCGGGCCAGGCGTCCCAGAAGTCGCCCTGCCCCATGGTGGCGAGGCACAGGGCAGGGGCGCCGGCCCGCAGGCTCATCTCCTCCGCGGGCTCCCAGCCGCCGTCTGTTTCAGGGCCGGGCGGGGCGTCGTGGGCCTGGACGGTCATCTGCAGCGGGCCGGTGTCGGTGGCGGGCAGGACGACGGCGATGGTCTCGGTGAAAGGCCCGCAGCGCCAGCCGAACGGCATCTCGGGTGGGAAGTCGTAGTCGTCGTCGAAACCGATGAGGTAGCCGTGTTCGCCGACGTCGAGGGTGAACGTCGCTTCACGCAGCAGCATGCAGAGCCTCCTTCGTCGGAGAGGTGCCCCGCTTCCCGAACACGGTGGGATGCGGGGCACCCTGCCTGGCGGCGAGTGTAGGCGCGGTTAGACGATCACGTGGAAGGGGTCGTGGTCCATGACGTGCATCCGGCCGCGCCACGCGGTGATACGTCCGCCCTGGGCCTAGTTCTCGTTGACCTTGGCCCGGTGATTTCCCGGTGGCTGGCGGGCAGGTGGGTGCCGCCTTCGTAGGTGGAGGCGAACGGGTACTCGTCGCACGAGGTGCGGCCGGCGCGCTGCATGTCCGGCGGTGCGCTGCGTGGGCACAGGGGGACGGTGGCAGCCGACCGTCCCTGCGACCCGCGATCCGCCGCGGTGTGCACTGCCCCGACGGACCGAAGTACAACTGCGCGATCAGATGCCACACCGCCTCCGCCGCCATCACCGGCACCGGATCGCCGTCCGTGAAGTGCCCGAACAGCACGGCGCCGTTCACCCCCGTCGGACGGCCCATCACGAGATTGTTCACACCCGAGGGGTTCGGCCGTCCCTGCGCGTCGACACACTCCTTGGCAAGCCGCGGATCCTGCAGAAACGGCCGCTCCTGATCGAAAAATTGACATCCTCGCCCACCTAGAGGAGGGCGATTCCCGTCTGTCGCGCCGTTGTCGGGCGTGGCTCCGGGTGGGTTCCTGCTTCATCGCGCTGTGCCGGTAGGGGTTCCGGTCTTACCTGCGCTCCACGGGCTGACACGGCCAGTCCGGCCGCCTTGGCGACGTTGACCGCCGCATTGATGTCTCGGTCCAGGACGGCCCCGCACTGTGCACACGTCCATTCCCGGACGTGCAGGGGCTTCGGGCCGTCCTTGACGCCGCAGGCCGAGCAGACCTGAGAGGTGGGCTCGAAGCGGCCGATGCGCACGAAGGTGCGCCCGTACCGGGTGGCCTTGTACTCCGGCATGGTCACGAACTGTGACCATCCGGCGTCGTGCACGGACTTGGCCAGACGTGTGCGGGCGAGTCCCTTGACCGCCAGGTCTTCCACCGCGATGGCTTGGTTTTCGCGGATCAGCTTGGTGGAGAGCTGGTGGTGGAACTCCCGCCGTGCGTCGGCCACCCGTGCGTGAGCGCGGGCGACTTTGATGCGGGCCTTATTCCGGTTGGCGCTGCCCTTCTCCTTGCGGGACAGGGCGCGCTGAGCCTTCTTGAGCTGCTTCTCAGCCCGGCGCAGGAAGCGCCAACTGTCGATCTTCCGGCCGTCCGAGAGGACGGCGAAGTGCCCCAGGCCCAGGTCTGTGCCGACCTCGGGCGTGACGGGGGTGAGGGCTTCTTCGGGACCGGTCTCGATGACGAATGAGGCGAAGTACCTGCCCGCACTGTCTTTGATGACGGTCACGGTGGTGGGAGTGGACGGCAGGGTGCGTGACCACTTCACCGGGACGTCGCCGACCTTGGGCAGGCGCAGCTTTCCGCCGGGGGTGATCTTCCATCCGGCGTTCGCGGTGAAGCGGATCGCCTGCCGGGTGTCCCGCTTGGACTTGAATCGGGGCGGTCCCATCTTGGGGCGCTTGCCCTTGAGGGAGTCGAAGAAGTTCCGGTACGCGGTGTCCAGGTCCCGAAGGCACTGCTGGAGGATCACCGACGACACCTCCCCGAGCCAGGCCCGTTGCGGTGTCTTCTTCGACGCCGTGAGCCGCTTGGACAGCTCACCCGAGGTGACGGACGGCAGCCCGGCGGCACGAGCGTCCTCACGGACGCGCAACGCGTCGTTGAAGACCACCCGAGCGCACCCGAACGCCCTCGCCAGCGCCGAGCGCTGCGGACCGTTCGGGTACAGACGGAACCCGTACCTGAGCTGCATAGCGATCACCATACATACTTGGTTCATGTCACCACGCTGGACCCCAAATCCCGATGTGCGTACCGGCCGTCACGTCGTCTCCAACCTGCATGTTCATTTGGTTTTCGTCACGAAGTACCGGCGCAAGGCCATGACGGACGCGATACTGACGCGCTGCGAAGAGATCATGCGGGAGGTATGCGAGGACTTCGAGGCCGAACTGAAGCAGTTCAACGGCGAGGACGATCACGTACACCTGCTCGTGCACTACCCGCCGAAGGTCCAGCTCTCCAAGCTGGTCAACTCCCTCAAAGGCGTCTCCGCCCGGCTCCTGCTCAAGGAGTACGACACGCACGTCCGCCGGTACCTGTGGGGCGGACACTTCTGGTCCGGCTCCTACTTCGCCGGAAGCTGCGGCGGGGCGCCCCTGACCGTCGTGAAGCAGTACATCGAGAACCAGAAGCGCCCCGTGGACTGAGGCAAACACTGCGGACCCGTGCCCCTGGCGCGGGTCAGAACAGTTCCGAGATGGCCCTCACCCCCGCCCAAAAGGGCGGAGCACTGGCCAAGATCAAAAAGGTAGAACCGCCCCGCCGGAACCTGCTCGTCGAAGTAGGCGTCGACCGCGTCCGGATCGAACCGGCCCACGCCCAGTACCGCCCGCCGCAGGGCGTACCACCGGGGGATCTCCTCCGCGGTGTCCTCGTCGTCCAGCCGCACAACGCCTGCGGTCCGGCCCCCGCGGCCGTCCCTCGGTCGGCTTCAGCCCGGCTTGGGCAGCAACGGCTCGATCAGCGCCCACGGTTCATCCGCCACGATCCACGGCTGCGACTGACGCTTCCCCACAACCGGACCCAACAAGCGGATAAGCGGGCAGTCACATGATCAAGCACTGCTGTGAGGACTTGTTAGTCCCACTCCCATGTGATGCCGAGGACGCCCGGCCGTATCTGCTGCTCCACGAGGTGGACCGAGCCATAGGCGTTCACTGTCAGATCGGCGACCGCCTCGCGAAGGGCGGTCGGCGAGCGACGGAAGAAGCGGCGGCAATGGACGGGCAGTGCGGCGCGGTCGAAGCCGACCTGGAGGACATACTGGCCGCCGGCATAGGTGAAGCCGCGAACGTACTCATGGCTGGGCGCGCCGGTTCCGTCCTCGAAGCGGTACCCCAGGACCGCGGTCTCCCCGACTCTCAGCCGCCCGTCGAAGAGCAGTTCGACCACGATCACCCCCGAAGCCCCGTGCCGCCGGATGCGCCCGACCCGGCAATTGCCGAGGCCGCGCACCCGGACCTGTTCCGGGTCGCAGCCCGGGTCGCCGTGATGGATGGCGAGGTAGCGGTCGACGCCATCGCGGTGGGCCCGTACGACGTGGTGTGAGTCGCGGGCGGCGAGCTCTCGGTGGGCACCGATATGCACGTGCTCGTAGTGGATCACGGTGTGCAGCCCGCCGTCCGCCGGTGCCGCCAGACTCCCCAGCAGCGATTCGAGCGCGGCGGCGGGCTCCAGAAGGGAGCGATACGGACGGGCCGGGGGATGGTCGCTGGTGGCACGGGGGCCTAACAGGCGGGTAAGGGCGTGCGGGGGAAGCTCCAGGACCTCCTCAAGCGCGGTGACGGCACGAAGCGACTCGGGCCGCTCGGGCCGCCGCACACCACGCTGCCAGTAGCTGAGGCTGGTCACACTGACACGTATGCCGCGCTGGGCGAGCCGGTGCTGCACGCGATGCAGAGCCAGCCCCCGTGCGGCAAGCGCGGCCCGGAGCGCGGCGGAGAACGGGCCCGTGCGCAGGACTTCGGCGAGTTCGGCCTCGGGGGTGCGGCGGCGGGACGAGCCGAGGGCTGGGTCGCCGGGGCGCGGGGTAACACGGCGATCGGCACTGTGTGCTGCCATTGGGCCCCTCCCCCCCACCCCCTCTGATCACTCAAGCGTGAACGTTCACTTCCCCGTCCCGGAACGGGGCGCTACTTGCGCTGCCACCTGTTGGTACCTGCTGCGGCGTTCACAACCGTACGGGTGGAGTTCACTTCGCCGCCAGCCCTGTGGATAACTTCATTGACCGGCACCCGACAAGAGATCGATGCTGCTGTCGCAGCGTCCGGACGCGCTCCTCCACCCCCACCCCGACTGGGAGGAACGCCATGTCCATTACCACCCGGGGCCGTAGACGGCTGGCGTCAGCGGTCCTCGCCGCCGTCGCCGTCCTGACGCCCGTCCTGGTGCCAACGGCCACCGCTCACGCCGCTCCGGTCTCCGCTGCGGACACCGCTCGTCGAGCCGCCCCTCACCCGGCCGTTCCCACTGCCAAGCGCCTCAACATCACCATGCAGGCGCAGCAGAACAGCAACTGGTGCTGGGCGGCGAGCGGCAACACCATCGCGTCGTGGTTCGGGCGCGACTACACCCAGAACCAGTTCTGCGACGCCGCTTTCAACCGGCCCCAGGGCAGCACCTGCGGCAACTGGCAGGCGGCCTTGGACGACGTGCAGAACGCCCTCGACTGGATGGGCATCAACCCCGGTACGTACGTGAGCGGTTACCTGCGCTACAACACCGTGCAGAAGGAGATCAACGCCGACCGCCCCATCGAGACGCGCATCGAGTGGAGCTCCGGAGGCGGGCACATGCATGTGCTGTACGGCTACGACACCTCCGACAGCCAGGTCTACTGGGGCGACCCCTGGCCCTCCAACTACCGGTACAACTGGGGGGATTACGACTACTACGTGAACAACAACTCGTTCACGTGGACCCACTCGCTCTACGGGATCGGAGCGTGACCCCGTGATCCCGATCCGCACGTCGCCGATCCAGACCCCACCGACCCTGGCGTCATCGAGCGGCACGTCATCGACACCGCCGTCATCGAAGCGCCGCGCACCGAAACACGCCCCCGCCCGCCACAACCCCATCCGCAAAAGCGCGGCAGGCGCGGTACTCGCCGCCACCGCGGCCCTCGGGGCACTCACCCCCGCCACTGCCCACGCGGCGGCCGCCGGCGACTTCCCCACGCCCTTCACCGCCGCCGACACCGCTCAGGCACGCGAGGCGGCGTCAACCCCAGCCACCCTCCTCACCCTCTCGCGCTTCTTCGCCCGCGATGGCGCGATCGCGCAGAGCGCGGCCGGGCCACACCTGGTCGGACCCTCGGTAACCGTCTACTACCTGGACCCGGGATTCGTCGCCGGACGCCCGGGCGCCCCTGTCGCCGATCCACAGTTCATCGCGAGCAAGGTCGTCTCCGCGGACGGCCAGGTCGCCTCGGTATGGACGGTACGGACGGAGAAGGGGTGGAAAGTCGTCAACATCGCGACCGGCGGTGACGAGACCAACTACGTCAGCGAGGCGCACGACCTCGGGCCCGTCTTCCGGGAACCGCAGATCGACGCCTGGTACGTGGTGCGAGACGGCCGTGTGCTGCCGCTCGACCCCGACGCGCGACGCGCCGTGGGAAAGGGCGGCGTGACCCTGGGCGCCTACCAACGCCTGGTACACGCGAAATACGGCGACAAGCTCCCGGGGTCCGCCTACGACCGGGCGGGCGAAGGCGGCGGTTACGACCGTACAGCCGCGACCCGGCGCACGTCCGCCGCAGCCGCGGCGACCGCCGGCGAAGCCATCACCGCGGGCTCCGCCGCCACGGCCGTCGCCGCCCTGCTCGGAGCCTGCTTCGGCGTCCGCCGCATGCGGCGGACGCGCTGCGCCAGCTGAGCCGCCTCCCCAGCAGACCAGTACGACCGCGTCTCCTACGCGGGCAAGGCCGAGAGGCTGCGTCAGCGGCTGTCGTCGTACTTCCAGCACCTGACCACTCCCCCGGCACCCGCACCTCGGTCCACTCCACCGCCGCCTCGGTGGAGTGGACCGAGGCCACCACCGAGGACGCAGGCCGCCGCGGGAGCGCTCGAGCGGCCATTGAGAGCTGGGGCCGCCCGGACATCCAGGTCAACAACGCCAGTCTCATGCCGCCCGGGCGCTCCAGGCGCGGACCTGAACGACTGGCGGCGCATGGTCGACATCAGGGAAGCGACGTTGAGCGGCCAGCCATGACTGAGAACGACGGGTTGTCCGGTTCCCCAGTTCTTGTAGACGATCGTCGTTTCGCCCGGCGTGGTGACAAAGGGCCTGACGATCGATCCTGTCGCATTGCGACGAGTCAGTGAGCGCCCTCCCGCGAGGGATTCTTGACCGGTCGGTCCGAATCTGTTCTACTCGAATAGATGTTTGCGGAGCGCGGGGTCTTGGCGCCCACGCGGTCCTCCGATTTCTCCCGTGCAGCGGCCGTCGGCGCCGCGAGTGGCGCACAGCGCCGGATGCGCTCCACCTGCCACTTTCTCTGACAACTGCCCTGGACCGGCCGGCGCACGACACCTGCCGAGGTCGCCGACTACCTCCGCGTACTGGGCGAGCACATCGTTCCGGAAGAGAACGTCGACAGCATCGAAGCTCTCGTCGTGGATGGTGACCGCGCTGTCCTCCTCGGAGAGTTCTCGCGAGTGGCGAGAAGCACGGGCCGCTCGTATCAGATGCCCATCGCCATCCACTTCCAGGTCGCCGACGGGGAGATCATCAAGCTGCATCTCTACGAAGACACCTTCAAGGTCGCTCAGGCATACGCCCAGTGAGGGCCTGATCTCCGTTCCATCGCCCGAGGCCGATCAGCGGCCCTCGCGCCGCGGACGCGGTAGCCGGCGGCTGGCCCCTGCGCCGTGTCCTTGCGCAGAAGCCCGGCCTCCACATCGTTCAAGGAAGCCGCCTTGCGCGCTGCGATCGACCTTCGCCGTTCCTCCCCCCGCCACCTCGCCCGCACCGACTGGCTCCGGTCAGGGCCTCGCCCAGCGAATGACCGCCGGCGCGGGCATTCTTCACAGCAAGACGAACGACTCGTGGACGCTGCCCGGCAACCCTGAACACAGCAACCCGGTGCACTTCGTCCAGATGGGGGTCCTGCCCGACACTGCCGACGTGACCCCGGCGTACGAGCAATTGGACATCAATGCCCAGCTCGCACATGGCGGGTGGGCCATCCTGGCATCGGGCATGCCAGGCACTCCGGCATACGGGCCATCAGCCGTCAGCATGCCACGGTGCACGGGGCGCCTTCGTCCCGCCGAGCCCCTGCGCAACGCGACCGTGCCTGTCGTTCATCTCGTCGTCGCCAAGGGCGCGCTTGCCTGGAGGGCTCCGACCTGCTCGCTCACGGATCGCTCACGGAGATGCGGCACGCATCACGGCTGCTGAGGGCCAGCGCATTACCGCAGCAGCTCGGTGCCGAGGTGCTCATGTGGGAGATGCACGCCACTGCGATCCTCCGGGGGACCCGAAAACCGGCCTGCCGAGCGGACGCCGTGTGCAGCGACATGACGCACACCCAGCGAAATGAGCAATCCACGATGAGTGCCCGGGAACTGCTGCTCGCTTACGCGGCCTACACCGCAAACCCGAGATGCGCCTCGTGCCTCTTTGCCGAGGACGGCGCCGTTGAACTGCCGTACCTCGAATCCATTGACCTCCCGACCCGAACGGTCGGTCCCGAAGCTATGTGCGCGAGTTCTTGATCGGACTGTTTCGAGTCGTCCCGGACCTCGGCGGAAGGTGGCAATGGGCCACGATGCTGCGTCAGCGAGCCAACCCGCTGCACCCAGCCGAAAGACTGACGCTGTTGCCTCCCATGCAAGCCTATATGGACCGAAAGGTCCAGAAGAGGTAATGTGACACCTATGGGCCGTCCCCGAAACTTCGACGAGAACCAAGTTCTGGAGTCCGTGCGCGAGCAGTTCTGGAACCGAGGCTATGCCGCAACGTCGCTGCAGGACTTGATGACCGCCACTGGCCTGGGCAAGGGAAGCCTGTACGGGGCGTTCGGCGACAAGCACCAGTTGTTCCTGCAGGTACTGGACAGCTATCGCGACGAGCAGCTGACCGGCGTCCGGCAGATCCTCACCGGACCGGACCCGGCCCTGCAGCGCTTGACCCTCCTCCTGGAAAGCGCCGCCAATGGGTTCGCTGCAGACGCGCACCGGCGCGGCTGCTTGATGGTCAACAGCACGTCGGAGTTGCACAGCCAGGATCCGGAGGTGGTCTCGCGGGCCCGAACGACATATCAGGGCGTGGAAGACCTTCTGATCACCTGCGTGAGGGATGCGCAGCTTGAAGGAGACCTGGATCCGGGTGCCGACCCGCAGGAACTGGGACGTCTGCTCCTCGCCGTCCTGCAGGGCATCGAGTTTCTCGCCAAGACGAACATGGACGCTTCGGCCCTGCTGCAGATCGGCCGCGCCGCGCTCTCCCACCTGCCTCGACCCTGACCCTGGCGCCCGCCGCTACTCACGCCCGTCCCTGCGCCGCGCCCCGGCAGCAGGATTCGGACCGGCTGCGGACCAACCGCTCGATCTCTGTCCCGCTCGGGTCCCTTTGCGCTGGTCAGGGCGCACATGCAAGGTGTACGACCAGCAGACCAAGAACTGGACATCGAACTTGCGGTGCGCGCCACGACGACCCTCCCCCGCATGCCGGGCCGGAGCGCCGCAGCCGTCGCAGGCGCCGGTAGTGCGCAAAGCGCAGCCTGGTCCAGCTCATGACAGCGGCAGCAGCTCCGCCGGTGCCAACCAGCGGGATCCCTGTGTCCGCCGTATCCGGGGCACCGGTCAACTGCCCTGCATGGACGGCGGCAGCCATCGCGCCAAGAACAAACCCCACGAAGGGCGTGACCATGGCTCCCACCACCAGGAGCGTGATCCGGACGATCCGCATGAGAGACGAACCTTGCCAAGCTGGGTTCTGCTCGTGTCAGAGGCCACGCCCGCTACCCGACGGGCGCAGCCGACCGCCCCCTATCACCCCGCCCCGGCGACCCCCTCACCCGCCAGCTGCTTCGCGGCGGCCAGGAGGCAGTCGCGCGGTACCAAGACCAGGGCCTCACCTTCTCCGATCGAGGCGCCCAGCTCGTTCATCCGCTCCGCCTCCGGCGCGGTCAAGAGATGCAGCTTCCCGATCACCAAGAAGTCGCCGTCGTCCAGCTCCAGGACGTCCGGGCAGTTGTTCGCTCCGACGGACCCGCGCTCGGCGGGCGTCGATCCGATGCGGCGCATGAGGCTCCTCGAGGTGGCACGATCGGTGTTATGAACACCAATACGGACTGGGCCTACCGGGTGTTCGAGCCGCACGGGTCCGAGGGCTGGCGCCCCTACGGCAGCGACCCCGAACAGTGGCACGGCGCGATCACCGCCGCCGACACGGACGAGGGCGCCAAGCACGCCATCGGCCGCATCGTCGCCGCCCTCATGACCGAGTGGGAGAGGACCGGCCTCCACCACGCGATGCACGTGCGCGTCTTCCTCTGGCACGACGAGGCGGGCGAGATGGAGGATGCGGACTTCGTCGTGGAGGTCCGGCCCCGGTCGGACTTCGACGCAGCGTGACGGATCAGGAGGCTCAACGGCCGAAATCCGCGTCGGCGGTAACCCGCCGGTGGGCACCGAGACCCTGGATCAAGGCACGCAGCCGGGCACCGAGGTGCACGTGAAGGCGCAGCGCGTCCATCCCCGAGCGGCGCAGCTCCACCAGACGCTCACCGCGGCCCGGCCCTCGCACTGGTGGTCGGGGGCGGGGCCTGCCTCGGTGTAGACGAGCACATCCCGGTTCTGCCCGGTGGGCGGGCCGCCCACCGGGCAGAAGGCCCGCCCTCAATACACGGACGACTCCGCACGCATCTCCCGGTCGGCCGGCTCCACCAGGCCCTGCCCGGCCGCACCCTCCAGCTGGAGAGGATCGTTGACTTCGACGACGACCTGGCCGGCGAGGCCACTCGCATCCGCAACCGACTGCGTGGCCTGCTCACCCAGATCCACCCTCACCTGGAACGCGTCCTCGGCCCGCCCATCCACCACCCGGCCGTCCTCAGACTGCTGGACCAGTTCGGCTCCCCAGCCCTCGTTGGCGGGCTTCGACTGGACGCGAGACGTCGGGTACGGGCGCGGGCCCGAGCGGCCCGGCTGGAGCGGCACACAGCACGCCGGGCGCCACGGCGCGGTGGCCGCCACGCCTGACAGACGCCGGACAACACCGACTCTCGAAGCGAGGGGCCGGCCATTGACCGGACACGGGAAAGCCCCGTCACATTTAGTGACGGGGCTGATGAGCGGCTATCGGGGGGCGGCGGACGCTACAAACCCGAACCGACCAACGGTTTCAGATGCCGAGGGGGAGGCCGAGGGGAGAGCCCACAACAGTGCTGACGGGTTGATCGAGAAGACCGTCGGTGACGTCGTCGGGGCCCGGTGCCTGGGCAGCTATGGCCGGGACGACCGCTCCAAGGGAAAGCAGCGCGCTCACTGCTGCAACGATCACGATGCGGCGAACAGACAGCACGGTGATTCCCTCCCGGTGAGGAGAAGACCCTGGGCGTAAGGACAGGCATAAGACATCCCACCCGCCAGGCCCCCGCACGCTTTACGTCACTCGTTTAAGGGACGGCTGCCCGCCCCCGCCAGGGGCGATTGGCATAGGCGTTGAGACGCCCCCTGACGGGACCCGGGTGCTCGGGTGCTGACCCCGTCGGCCCTGGGGGCAGAGGTTCCGCCCCTGGGCGGGGCCCGCGCCGGCCGCAGCTCGGCTGCGGACGCAATGAACGGCCTTGGTACGTCGGTACAGCCGTTGGCGCTGAGATTGATCACGGGGTCTAGCTGCGGCTTTCCTTGTTCGGGTGAGGCTGGGCCTGGAGGCGTTCGCGGAGGCCGATGTCTTCGGGGGTAAGCGGGTCCCCGGACCGGCGGATGCGGATGGGCATGAGGCGGACCGTAGCCAGGCCCCGCCCAAGACCGACGGTCTTTCAGCGAACGAACGAGTTCGCTGGAAATACGCGCGCACCTGGTCGGTCGGGTGCGGACTTCGCCGTGGCGGTGCGGGTGCTGGGCGCGGCGGAGGACATGGCCCGTGATCTTCAGGCGACCCGTGTCCCGTCCAACGCCACCATCGAGTCGCCGGACGGCGGCCCCGCCTGATCCGCCAGGGCGGGGTAGTCGTTGTAGCCGGCGACCCCGCCCACGTACATGAAGTACCGGTCCCGGACCGGGTTGAGCGGTGCGCCCAGGCGCAGCCGGGTGACCAGGTCCGGGTTGGCGAGGAAGGGTCGGCCGAGCGCCACCAGGTCGGCGCCGGCCGCCAGCATCTCCCGCGCGGCCCGGGTGACGGCTTGCGTGGACAGGTCGGTCAGGTCGGGGTTACCGATCAGGACGCGGGGCCAGTCGGCGCGGATCCGCCGGTACCAGCCGGTGGCCGGGTCGGACCGCACCAGGTGCAGATAGGCGAGGTCCAGCCCCTTCAGGCGGTCCAGGAGCGTGGCGTAGAGGCCGTCGGTGTCCTCCTCCAGGACGCCGTTGACCGTGCTCGCGGGGGAGATGCGGATGCCCACCCGGTCCGCGCCGATCGCGTCGACCACCGCCTCGGTCACCTCCGCCGCGAACCGCACCCGCCGCTCGACCGAGCCGCCGTAGCCGTCGGTGCGGCGGTTGGTGTTGTCCGCGAGGAACTGGTGCAGCAGCATCCCGTTGGCCGAGTGCACCTCCACGCCCTCGAAGCCCGCGACGATGGCCCGGCGTGCGGCGGCGGCGAAGTCGACGATCGTGGCCCGGATGTCGTCCGTCGTCATCGCGCGCGGGACGGCGGCCTGCCGGTGGCCCTGCGGTGTGAAGATCGTCTCCGGCAGTGGGACGGGTGAGGGTGCGAGGGGCGTGAGGCCGGTGGTCGCCGGGTGGCTGACTCGGCCCCCGTGCTGGAGCTGCAGGAACATCCGCCCGCTGGCCGCCCGCACCGCGTCGGTGACCCGCCGCCAGCCGGCCGCGTGCCGGTCGGTGTGGATCGCGGTGATGTCCGGGTACGTCTGTCCGGCCGGGTTGGGCGTCGAGCCCTCGGCGATGATCAGTCCGGCCGAGGCGCGCTGTGCGTAGTGGGTGACCATCAGGTCCGTCGGGGTGCCGTCGGCCTCCGCGCGGTTCCGGGTCAGCGGGGCCATCACGAGGTGGTTGGGGAGGGCGAGCCGGCCGAGCCGGGCGGGGGCGAGGAAGTCAGTTGTCCGCGTCATGTCGGCACGGTAGAACTTGACACTGATGTGAGGTTCAAGCCCTCTTGCTGGCGGAGGCGTACATGCGGATCGGCGAACTGGCCCGGCGCACCGGCGTGAGCGAGCGGTCGCTGCGCTACTACGAGACCCAGGGGCTGCTCGCCGCCGAGCGCACCCCCGGCGGCCACCGCGACTACCCGGAGACGGCCGTCGACCGGGTCATCCGCATCCAGGAGCTGTACGCGGCCGGGCTGCACAGCGAGAAGATCCGGCAGCTGCTGCCCTGCATGCGCGACCGGGACGGCGGGCCCTCCGCGATCGCCACCCCGCGTCTGGTGCAGGACCTGACCGCCGAGCGCGACCGGATCGACCGCATGATCGCCGATCTGCGCCGCTCCCGGGAGACCCTGGACGAGGTCATCCGCACGGCCCGGGACGCCTGACCGGCCATACCCCCGAACGCACGGCGTCCGTCCTGTCAGCTGGGTCAGGGTGCGATGAACAGGGTCGGGAAGCGGGGGGCCAGCCAGGGCCGGGGGCCCCAGGCGAGGATCTGCCCTTGGGCGATGGCACGCCAGGGATTCAGCCGGCCGAGCGCGATGAGCAGGAAGGCGACGGGGTCGAGCAGGATGGTGCAGTCCGCGCGGTGTCGCATCGCGCCCGGGGTGACCTGCACGGCACCGTCGGCCAGGGCCACGCCGAATGTCTCGCCCCCGCGGAGCCGGATCCGGTAACGGGCCGCGAGCCCGGCCGTGGCTGACGGGTCCGCGACACGCGACATGACCGAGAGCATGAACGGCATGCACAGCCCCACCCGTGCCCGGTCGACCATGTGCGGGCGTTTCAGGGCGCGGGCCAGGTCGTATCCATGGCCGAGCATGTGCGTGAGCAGATACGACGCCAGAACGGACCGGTTCATCGTGCCCAGGGGTGTGGCTGGTTCGGGGCCGGGGGCCGCAGAGCGCGAGACAGCGTCCAGGAACGCCTCGGCCTGCTCCTCGATCATCGTCGCGAGTGGCTCCGCCCGACGTTCTGCGAAGACGGCGAGGGACTGTGCGTTGGCCTCGGCCAGGCTTTGGGGCGTTCCGTCGCCGTAGGGGCGCTCCCGTCCGGCTGCCAGGTCGGCCATCAGTTCGTTGGCTATGGCCAAGTGGGCCGCGGCCTCGCCGACGGTCCATTTTGACCCCGGCACGGCAAGCGCCGTGTCACTCGCGCCGCGCACCAGCGCGGCGATCTCCTCAGCAGTGCCACGAATCGCCTCCGCCAGCCCGTCGGGCAAGGGCCACGGGCCGTCCTGCCGTACCGTCGTGTGCACGCTGTTTGCTCCGCTCCCCACCCTGCCCGGCACGCCCCATGTGTGTCTGGGGCGGTGGTACCCAACCAGACTCGCACCGCACCCGGCAAGCCCCTGCGGCCGTGAGCCCCGTTGCCGCAGGAACGGCGCTTCCATTTCTGCCGGGCAAGGAGGCCCGGCGCAAGGCTGCGGGAGCGGCGGGAGCGACCGTATGAGAGACGGTTGGTAAGCCTATGAGTGTTTCTGTCGTCGCCTGATGGTGGAGCAATGCTCAAGACCTGTGGATCGGTGTCGGCGAGGCAACGCGAAGGGCCTACCTTCCCGAATGATCCTGTGGCGATCATCCAGTGGCCGACGTCGGCGCGTCGGTCGGGAAGCCACGCCTGTGCTCACGGTAGTCAATGCTGACGGTTCCACACCAACCGGCTCCCTGATTGACGCGATCGTCCTCGAGGGCGCCCGGCGGATGCTGGCCACGGGGCTGGAAGCCGAAGTCAACAGCTGCGCTACCGAGTTGGTCGACGAGCGGGACGGCGACGGTCGCCGCCTACGCGTACTGTGGGCCTGATTCGGGACCGGCGCCTGTACGAAGTCACCCCAGCCCACCGGTTGGGTTCTGCGTCGAAATCGAGGCGACGAGCCTTGTCCCTTCTCGGCAGACTGCCGACATGTCCACCGATGTGAGCGGGATGATCGAGTGCAGACCTCTGGCCCAAATCTGGGGCGAGGACGACGAGGACGCGGTTTGGCACGCCGCCATGGACCTCTTCCTCCTCAACACCGGCAACGCCTATGACGCACTCGCCTGCCTCTTCGGCGTCCGTAACTCCTTCGGATTCCAGCCGCTGACCGAAGACCGTGGCCTGCCGGACGACGCCTCGGACGGGCTGCGGGCCGCGTTCAACGCGTGGGGCGCGCCACAGGACGCACACGGAACGACGTGGATCAACTGGGCCGAGTTGGCAGCTGCCAACTGGGACGAGACCGATCGGTCCGGCACGCGCAGCCGCAGCACGGTCGCCGGGCCGGGGACCCAATGGGCGCCGGTCTGGGATGTGATGCGGACACTTGCCGACTTGCATGGACCAGAACACGTGCGACTCGTGGTCTGGTTCGACTGATCACGGAAATCCGTCGCGCGACACAGCTTGGCTTCTCCATTGGGAAGCCACTCCGGTGCTCAGCTTGCTGCCCCATCTTCGGGCCGGGGAATCGCGGTGTTCCCCAAGCAGGTGAAGCTGTGTCGTCCGATCATGCACGCGGGGCGGACCGGGAAATGAGGGGTAGCGGGCCGCGGTCGATGACGGTGCGAATGCAGAAGGTGCTGCGGGCGTCGCGAACGGGACCGATGGCCAGGATCGGGCCGGTGAGCACCTTTTCGAAGGTGCGCCGGTCCGGCACGGCGAGCTCAACGAAGAAATCGGCGTCGCCAGAGACCACATGGCAGGCGACCACGTGGTCGATCGCCTTCAGTGCCTCTTCGCCCAACTGGCAGGTGGTGCGGTAGTGCTCGACTTCGAGGGAGAGGAACACCGTCAGCCCGAGGTCGAGGCGCTCGCGGTACAGATCGGCCCGGTAGCCGTCGACGTTGGGGGTGCGTCCGTGGCGCGTGAGGTGGTCCAGGATCGCCCGGTCGATACGGTCGTACAGGGCGTGGCATGAAATGCAGCATAACGGCCGTATCGTCGAACAATCCTGCACTGCGGCGCCGTACAGGCACTCACTACGCCATCGCATGCCGGGCTCGGCGGCGCATTCTGGTTACGCGCCGCGGCCGCCAAGCCTGTACCAGAAGAAGGGGCCCGCAACAGCGGGCTCCTTCTGCGTCGTCCCCGGCCGAACGACCAGCCGGCCGGCATCGAGCAAGCCGTCACCTGCGACCTGGTTCACCACTCCGCGAGGTTATGCGGCCAACGTGCTGGCCACTGTGCTCACCTGCTCATCGGGCCACCGCCTACCGGACTACGACGAGATGGAAGGCCCGGCACCCGGCAGACTTGGCGGAGGATGCAGAGCGCCGGGTGGGTTACCACCACGTCCGGCTGACCTGGCTCACACGGTCGTGACCAGCTGGTTATGGAAAAAGGCCGGTCCAACCGTGGCGATCGAGGCGATGGCCCTCTCGTCCCGGGTCAGCGGCACTCCTGGTTCTTTTGATCACACCTCGGGCCGCCCCGCTCATGAAAGCGCCCTATCCAACAGGGTCCTTCCTGCTATTACTCGTTCGGGGTCGCGGAATTTGAACCCACGGCCTCTTCATCCCGAATGAGGTTTCAGCAGCTCTACAGCCTGGTGTGACCACCGGTCACTCCCCGAGCGCCCGTATGACCCGTATGCAGCGCTCAGCCGAGGGATGCCTCGCTGCCAATCAATGCATGGGGCACCCCGTTGGCAAAGTGACGGCCTGTCTGGTCAGTAGACCATGGGCCCCCAGGCGTCTTGACCCGTGTTGGGGTCGTAGATCTCGATCTCAAGCTCGTGGACACCATCACCGTGATAGAGGGTTGCGGTCACGCCGGGGCTGACGTCCCAGCCAGTGTTCGTCCACCCTCCGGTGTTGATATTGGTCTGCCACAGCCGCCCTTCGCAGTTCGAGAGGCCGTCGAGATCAGCGGCACCCCAGTGTGGACCCCCCCACGTTAATGATCCAGGCGTCGCAGTCGGCCGTCGTGACTTCGCCTGTAGCGGCTGACGCGTTGGTCGTGGAGAAGATCAAGCCGCAAGCGGCGATTGCGCCGACGACCGCCAGTTTGGCACCTCGGCGCTTGGTGCTGATACGCACATTCCCCCCGTGTGGACACATCGGAGAGCCCTGCGCCCCCCGACTTGCTGCTAAGCGTAGGGGCGGACTGAGACTTATGCTGGAGGGAAATTCCAGCCAACTGCTGAACCTGAACTCGTGATGTCGGATTCCTCGTGGGTTGACCTGCGTCAGATGTGGGCCCTGACTTGTTGCACCGGATGTCCGAGGGCGTCTCCAATGGCGGTCAGTTCCTCGTCGCTGAACCAGGCACGCTCTGGGTTCCAGATAGCGATCTCGAAGCGGGCAAAGGCACAGGGCCAGTCGTAGTCCAGCGCGTCCAGCGAGGTCGCGGCACCGCAGCAGGGAACCACCACGGCGAGGGTTGCAAAGCCGTCCTCGCAGTGAGCTTCGAGCAGATCGGCCCACCACTCGGTGTCAATCGACGCACCGCAGTGGGGACAACCGATCTTCTCCAGATTCTGACCACAGTCGACAACGGTGAGCGTGTCGTGCCAGGTGACGTCGATCTCCACATCAACGCCATCGGGGAGCCCGGGCGCCAGGTCCTCCGCAATCGACGCAGCACGCTCAGCCGAGGCCTGCTCAGGCTGCCAGTGCGGGTCGGTCGGAATGACAGAGAGGACATCGTCACTCACGGGCTCACTCGATTCGTCAGGCGGAACTTCATCCAGGCGACGCGATGTTGCCGAACGCGCATTCGGGTGGCATGTTCCCATGCTGGTCACGCCTCGAAGGCCAGACCGGTGCCGGCGAGACAGTCGTCCAGCAGCAGGGGACGGTCCGGCCAAAACCACCAGGTCCAAGCTCTCGCGACAGCACCCAGGCCCAGGACGAGGACGTTTGCCAGCCGCGCAGGGAAGGTGAGGGCGCCGTAGCCGAGAAGCGCGATCCCCGAGGTCGTGAGAACGGTGGCTGTGGTGAAGAGAGAGCACCACATCCGCATCATGTTCTGATACAGCACCCAGGCTGCGGAACTGGGCGGTCGCGCCACGCGCCAGCTGCGACGACGCGAGCGCTCTCCTCCTGCGCCGCGTCGCTCGCCGCCGAAGCGCTCGGGCATCAGGAGTGAGTCGTACGCATCAGCGTCGCGAAGTAGAGGACGGCGGCGAGAAGAAGCGCTACAGCCGTCGCCTGAACGCTCCA
This sequence comes from Streptomyces barringtoniae, assembly GCF_020819595.1. GTDB lineage: Bacteria > Actinomycetota > Actinomycetes > Streptomycetales > Streptomycetaceae > Streptomyces > Streptomyces barringtoniae. Next base: position 126,798 of record NZ_JAJHNP010000014.1, on the reverse strand, counting down.
GGCCCGGCTTCCAAGTGCCTTGAGCTGGTCCTGTTTGAGCAGGACCCCGAAGATCACGGTGAGACCGAAGGTCAGGGGCGCCGCTCAGGAGCTTGGCAGGCCACCCTGGTCGGCCAGGAATAGCCGGTCAAACCGTCGCCTCCAGCCGGGCCGCAAGACGCCGCCATGACGGGGCCGCACGCCGCATGTTGCCCGAGGACCCGCACACAGACGGCTGCGGCCGTGTCCGTGGCGCGGACAACGGCGTCGCTGCCTCGGCTGGCGTTCGCCCGGCTGCGCTGCGTGAGGCCTCGACCGGGTTCGGGAGGTGCGGGGTGCTGGCGGACTTGTCGCCGCCCTCTTGCGTGCTGTCATGTACGGGTCCAGACTCCGGCTTGCGAACACGCGTGCACCTCGCGCGAACGTCCTTCACCCCCACCGCCGGTCGACCACCGGCTGCCTGAAGGGATGTTCAGTGTCACGCTCCACACCAGGCCGAAGACGCCTCATCACCGCATTCACCACGCGTGCGGCCACAGTCAGCCCAGCAACTTGGAGCGGCGGGAAAGCAGGAGCCAAGTTGGCGACGCCGACCATGGGCGCGATCAGGACGACCAACCCGCTGAACGTTGCCGCCACTTGGAGCGCGCCTCCGCGTTGATCGATGGCGGTGTGGCTGCGTCGCATGCCAGACCCGAGCACGACGCGCATGGTCCAGCCCGTGGTGCAACTGCGCGAAAGCCCCTGCACCACCTGACGCCAGCCCGCCGTATCGCCTTCCTGCCGGTTGTGCCGCGTCTGTCAGCGGCCGCCGGTGCCCCACACCAACCGCCAGGAGAGACATGTCCAGACCGGCAAGAGGAAGAACCCCCCTGCTCATCGGTGTCCTGGCCGCGGCGATGGCGTTCGCCGCGCCCGCCTTCGCCAGCCCCTCGGACTCCGCGACCGCCTTAGTGGCCCCCCATGCCACCGCTCCCTCTCTCGCGCAGGTCAGCAGTGACCCGTACTCCGACTCGCAGGCCCAGCACGCCACCGAAGTCGAGCCGGACACCTACAGCTTCGGCAGCACCGTCGTCGCCGCCTTCCAGGTCGGCAGGGTCTCCGGCGGCGGGGCGTCCAACATCGGGTGGGCGACCTCCACCGACAACGGACAGAGCTGGACGCACGGCTTCCTGCCCAACTCCACCACGAACACCGGCGGCTCGTACTCCGCCGCCAGTGACGCCTCCGTGGCATACGACGCCAAGGACGGCGTGTGGATGGTCTCCTGGCTGGGCATCCGCTCCGGCAACAGCGTCGATGTCGACGTCAGCCGCTCCACGGACGGCGGCCACACCTGGGGCGCCCCGGTCACCGTCTCCACCGGCACCTTCGATGACAAGAACTGGACGGTCTGCGACAACCACCCGTCCAGCCCGTACTACGGCCGCTGCTACACCGAATACGACGACGCCAACGCCGGCGACGCCGAGCACATGAAGACCTCCACCGACGGTGGCGCGACCTGGGGCGCGCAAGCGAGCCCGGCCGACAGCCCGAGCGGACTCGGCGGCCAGCCGGTCGTGCAGCCCAACGGCACCGTCGTCGTACCGTTCTCCTCCGGCAGTGAGGACAGTGAACGGGCGTTCATCTCCACCAACGGCGGCAGCAGTTGGGGCTCAAGCGTGCAGATCGCCACTGTCTCGCACCACCCGGTCGCCGGTCTGGAGGACGACGCCGCCGACATGTCGCGGCTGGACAGCCTGCGCGAGGGGCCCCTGCCGTCCGCTGAGATCGACGCCTCCGGCCGCGTCTACGTGGTCTGGTCCGACTGCCGCTTCCGCACCAACTGCACCAACAACGACATCATCATGTCGACCTCGACGAACGGCACCTCGTGGAGCTCGCCGGCCCGCGTGCCGATCGACGCCGCCAACAGCTCCGCCGACCATTTCGTGCCCGGCATCGGCGTGGATCCCAGCAGCGCAGGCAACACCGCCCGCATCGGGCTGACGTACTACTACTACCCGAACGCATCCTGCACGGACACCACCTGCCAGCTCGACGCAGGCTACGTCTCGTCCACCGACGGCGGCGCCACGTGGGCGGCACCCACGCAGCTCGCCGGCCCCATGACACTGGCCTGGCTACCCAACACGACACAGGGCCGGATGTTCGGCGACTACATATCCACGTCCGTCCTGTCCGGCGGCAACGCCGTCACCGTGATCCCCATCGCCCACTCCCCCAGCGACAGCACCTTCGACGTGGCGATGTACGCACCGACCGGCGGCCTGCCGATCGGCAGCGGCCAGCCAGGCGGCAACACCGTCACCGTCACCAACCCCGGCGACCAGAACGGCACCGCCGGCACCGCGGTGAACCTGCAGATCGCAGCGGCCGACTCCTCCTCGTCCGCCAAGCTCACCTACAGCGCGGCCGGCCTGCCACCCGGCCTGACCATCGCCTCCACCACCGGCCTGATCTCCGGCACACCCACCACCGCCGGCACCTACCACGTCACCGCCACCGCCACCGACGACACAGGCGCCACCGGCTCCACCACATTCACCTGGACAATCAACCCGGCAGGCGGCGGAACCTGCACCAGCACCGGCCAAAAGCTCAGCAACCCGGGCTTCGAGTCCGGCAACACGGTATGGTCCGCCAGCTCGGGCGTCATCGGGCAGTACGGCTCACAGGGCGAGCCCCCGCACGGCGGTACATGGGACGCATGGCTTGATGGCTACGGCAGCTCCCACACCGACACCCTCTCGCAGCCCGTGACGATCCCGTCCGGCTGCAAGGCCACCCTCAGCCTGTACCTGCACATCGACACCGCCGAAACGACGACCTCGACCGCGTACGACAAGCTCACCGTCAAGGCCGGCGCCACCACACTGGCCACCTACTCCAACCTCAACGCCGCCGCCGGCTACACCCAGAAGACCTTCGACGTCTCCTCCCTAGCCGGCCAGACCGTCACCATCACCTTCACCGGCACCGAAGACACCTCCCTCCAGACCTCATTCGTCATCGACGACACCGCCCTCACACTCAACTGACCCTCAGCCGACTCCGATCTGCCAACACCCCACCGGGCGGCCTCAGGCATGGTCATCTACCCCGTCGGCAACGGCACAGGAGTCACCCTCAGCTGCTTGCCCTGGACATTCCGGTGCGGCGCCATCCCTCGGCGCCGCACATGCCGCCGGAACAGCCTCACCCGGCCGGGATCGGCTGGGTGAGGTTCACCGGGTTGCCGTCGGGGTCCTGGATGTGGGCGACGCGCTGTCCCCACGGCATGTCGTTGGGGCCGCTGCGGACCGAGCCGCCCAGCGCCTCGACCCGGCCGAGCGTCTCGTCGACGTCGTCGACACCGATGCTGAGCAGGATCCGCGGTGCCGCCCCGGTCCCCGGGTCCGCCTTGGCCACCAGCCCGAGGTCGGTGTCGCCTATGCGCAAGCCGAGGTAGAAGGCCGGGCCTTCCGCCGATACCCGGAAGATCTCCTCGGCGCCGAACAATTTCGTATAGAAGCCGAGCAGGACGTCCTGGTCGGCAGTGATGATCACTGGCTGGATGGTGGACATGGCACTCCTGTCGAGAACGGTCGTGTCGCTGGGTAGACCGTTCGAGGACAGTGAACTCATCGGCAAAACAACCCCACCGGACGATCTACAACACAAACTGCCGCCCACGACGAGCACGAGCACCCCGGAACGAGGTCACGCCACCTCGCTGACCAGTCACTTCAAGATGGCGGAGCTTGTCTCTACGCCGCGCCGGGACGAGGGACCTCACGTCGTCGTGTGCAGGTCCGGTGGTGGGGGTTCGTCCGCATGCTCGCCCGTGACCAGGTGGGCCACACGCCGGGCTACCGATACCGCGTGGTCGGCAAACCGCTCGCAGTAGCGGCCGACCAGCGTGACGTCCACGGCGGTTCATCATGTGACCTGTGGATAGCATCGGGCTTCATGACGCTGACGCAGCGGTGGACTTCCCGTGTTCTCCTGGTGGACGGCGACGATCGTCTGCTCCTGCTGTGCGGCCGTGATCCGCGCAGACCCGGGGCACGATGGTGGTTCACCGTCGGTGGTGGCGTCGAGGACGGCGAGAGCTATCCTCAGGCCGCCGTGCGTGAAGTGTGGGAGGAGACGGCGCTGTCTCTCCCCGTTGGGCGCTTGGGCCCCGTTGTCTGGACCCGGCAGGCGATCTTCAGCGTCGACGGCCGTGTCTTCGACCAGTACGAGGAATACCGTCTTGCCCGCGTCACTGCCGATGAGGTCCGCGGAATGAACGTCCGGACACAGGAGGCTCGTTACGGGCATCGCTGGTGGTCGGCAGCGGAACTCGCCACCACTGCGGAGACCGTCCGACCGAAGAGGATGGCTTCTCTCCTGCCCGATGCGCTGTCGGCCGTGGGTCTTGATCGAGCCCCTGTGCATTTGGGCAATTTCAACGAAGACACTGATCCGGAGTAGCGCATCGGTACGGTTTGAGCCGCAGAGCCATATTTTGTCGCGTCGCAACCCGTATGGCCGCCTGGGTAGTTGGTTGACTGGGACGCATGACGTCATCTGCGTTCGAGACGTACAGGCCCGATCCCGTCAGCTATCTCGACCGGCTCGCCACGAGCGATCTCGGCCGCTCCTACAAGCGGCGGATGCTCGACGAACTCCACCTGCGTGCCGGACACAGGGTGCTCGACCTCGGCTGCGGCCCCGGTACCGACCTTGAGGCGCTCGCCCAGGCAGTCACCCCGGCCGGCGCTGTCGTCGGCGTCGACCACGACCGGAACGTGACTCCTCCCCCTCGTGAACGAGGGGGCTTCTCGCTATGCCGGGTTGGCGTCGCGACGGACCAGCCCGGCCCGTAGAACGTTGATCGCGCCCACCGTGTCAGCGTGCGCGGTGTGGCCGCACGCCTGGCAGTGGAACTTCTCCTGAGTGGGCCGGTTCTCCTTGGCGGTGTGCCCGCATTCGGGGCATCGCCGGGAGGTGTTGCGGGGGTCCACCGCCATCACTTGCCGTCCGGCTCCTTCCGCCTTGGCGGCCAGGATCGCGAGAAACACCCCCCACCCGGCATCAGCGATCGAGCGGTTGAGTCCCGCTTTCGCGCTGGCCCCGTTGGGCAGGAAACTGCCCGGCTGTCCGGGGTGCGGCTTCGGCGCGGGAGCCTTACTCATGTTGCGGATCTTGAGGTCTTCGTGCGCGATGAAGTCGTGCTCACTGACGAGACCGAGCGCGGTCTTGTGCGCGTGGTCCAGCCGCTGACGGCGGACCTTGCGGTGCAGCCGGGCAACCGTCTCCACGGCCTTGCGGCGGCGCTTGCTGCCGCGCTTGCACCGGCTGAGGGCCTGCTGTGCGGCTTCGAGTTTCGTGGCTGCCTTCGCCCCGTGGCGGGGGTTGGGTACGAACTCGCCGCCTGAGTCGGCGAGGAAATTGGCTATGCCCATGTCGACGCCGATCACAGACTCGGTTGCCGGCAGCGGTTCGGGCTGGGCCTGCTCAGCAGTCAGGATGACGTACCAGCGTCGCCCTTCGCGCTTCACGCTGATCGTCTTGACCTTGCCGACCACGGGCCGGTGCTGGTGCACCTTGACGTGGCCGACGCCTTGGAGGCGGACGCGGGTGACGGGGTCGTGCGGGGTGGAGTCCCAGCGGCAGCCGTCGCCGTCCTTGGGGAAGTCGACGGTGTCGAACCGCTTGCTCGACCGGAAACGCGGATACCCCGGCTTGTCCCCGGCCTTCACGCGCCGGAAGAACGCGGCAAACGCCTTGTCCAGACGCCGCAAGGTCGCCTGCTGGCTGGAGAACGACCAGCGTCCCTGACGCTCGGCGTCGAAGGCCCGGATGTCCTTGAGCTGCGCGGACTGCTGTCCGTACCGGACTGTCGTCTTCGAGCTGTGCCGGTAGGCGTCGCGGCGTTCCTGCAAGGCTCCGTTGTAGAGCGAGCAGTGATCACGCAGCATCTCGCCGAGCGCGACGGCCTGGCCGACGGTGGGCCGCATGAGGAACTTGTACGCACGGATCATCTGGCCCACCTCCTTCCACGTCGGTTCGCGTGATCACACTACCCTTGGTGTATGTCACCACGCTGGGAAACAAACCCCGATATTCGTACTGGACGTCACGTCGCCTACAACCTTCACGCTCACTTGGTGTTCGTCACCAAGTACCGCAAGGACGTTTTTGATGACGCCATGCTGAAGCGGTGCGAGGAGATCATGCGGGAGGTGTGCGACAGCTTCGAGACAGAGCTGAAGGAGTTCAACGGCGAGCGCGATCACGTGCACCTGCTCGTGCGCTACCCGCCGAAGATCGCCCTGTCCAAGCTGATCAACAGCCTCAAGGGCGTCAGCTCCCGATACCTGCGAGCCGAGTACACCGGCCGCATCAACCGCATCGGACTCGGCTCCGTCTTCTGGTCCCGCTCCTACTTCGCCGGTTCCTGCGGCGGTGCACCGCTCAGCATCGTCCGCCAGTACATCAAGGGCCAGAAGCGGCCCACCTGACCGTCACCGAAGAGACGCAGCGAACTCCGGCGCTGCGCGCCTCCGGCCCGAGGATGCGTCTCCCTCCCCGGCTGAAGCCGGGGATACCCACGCAAGATCAAGGATGGTGGACGCCGCGCGGGCCCGCACCGCCAGTGAAGCCGTGGTGGACGTCCGGTACGCGGACATCCACGACCTGCCGCTGCACGACCACATCGCCGACCGCGCCCGCACCGACCGGGTCCTGCAGCACGTCGCCGATCCCCTGGCCGCGCTCGGTGAGATCCGCCGGGTCCTGCGGCCGGGCGGGCGGCTCGTGATGGGCGAGCCAGACTGGGAGACCCTGGCCGTCGACCATCCGGACAGCGGCCTGACGCGTGCCTACACCCGCCATGTGGCCGAAAGGGTGGTCCGCAACGCGGGGATCGGCAGGCAGCTGGCCCGCCTGGCGGCCGAGAGCGGCTTCACGGTGCCCACCGTCATCCCTGTCACACCGGTCTTCCGGGACGTCCAGGTCGCGGACAGGATCCTCGGCCTGGAACGCACCACTCGGCGCGCCGTCGAGGCAGGCTGTTTCAGCGACCAGGCGGCGGAAGCCTGGTTGACCCATCTCACGCATGGCCCCTTTTTCGCAGCGGTGACGTTCTACATCGTCGTGGCCGAGGCATAGCCGGGCGTCGCGGTCGCCACTGCCGGCGCGGCGGTGTCCGTCGTCTCACCAGCAGCGGCAGGCCGCGGCAAGGCTCCCTTCGCGGAGTTCGGGCATCGCGAACGGACCGGTGTCATGCCGCGGGGTCCCGCCGAAGGAGCACGAGGACGGCGGCGCAGGTGGCCAGGGTGATCCAGGGCTGGTTCAAAGTCTCGGTGCTGGGGTGTTGTTGCAGGTCACGGGAGTTTCAGCAGGTCGAGTGGGCGGGTGAACGGTTCGTAGGAAACCTCTCGCAGTCCGGCGGCGATGCTGCGGTGGCCGGCGTCTCGGAGGGTGTTGATCGCCAGGTTCCGTAAGGTGGCCATGTTCGCGGGGCCGTGGCCGGTGCGGACCTTGGAGGCGTCCTCGGCGAAGGCGGTGTCCCGGATGTGGTGCACCGCTTCGATGCCCCACTGCGACCTGGTGAGACGGCCGATCCGCTGCGGCGATGCCTCAGATGCCGCCATGTCCGTGATCGCGTAGACGGTCTGCCGGGTGACCTTGCCGGTCTTCAGGTCGGTGCGGTGGCGCAGGATCTTCGCCGCCTGGACCACATGCGGGAAGTCCAGGCCGAGGCTGGTGACGGTGAGCGTGCGCACCGAGCGGGTCTCACGCCGTCCGTGGCCGCGCTCGCGGTCGTAGCGGCGGGCGGTCACGTCCTTCCACGGCAGGGCCTTGAGCGCCGCGTGCAGGTTCGGCTGGTTGCCCTTGACGACTAGGAGGTAGTGCGCTTTCTTCACCTCCACCAGCCACTTCGCGTGCTCGCGCTGGGTGTGTAGGGCATCCGCGGTCACCACGGTTCCGGCCAGGTCGAACGGGGCCAGCAGGGCGGTGAACGCGGAGATCTCGTTGGTCTTGTCCGGCACCCGTAACTGGCTGACGATGCGGCCGGCGGCCGTGACGGCGGACAGCAGGTGGGCGGCGGGCACGGTATCGGTGCGCGAGCCGCGGGCGCTCTTGCCGTCCACCGCGACCGTCTCCGTCCCGGTCGGGCCGTGGCCGAGCAGGTCGGCGAGCCCGCCGGGACACACCAGGACCAGCACCCGGCGCAGGGTGGACAGGCCGGCCGGACGGCGCACGCCAAGCGGCCCACACGCGCGAAACCCCAGGCGGACGAGGGTGTCCTGGGGTGCGTGGCGGGCCCACTGCCCGATGGCCCGATAGGAGCGGGCGCCGGCCAGGACCGCGCACGCGGCGGTCAGCAGAACCGAGGCGAGGGTGTGCCGCCGTCCACGCCGGTGACGCGGATCGGGCAGGACAGCCAGGCGGGCCTCCACTCCGGGAAGTTCACGCTGCTGACGCGAGAAGGGCTTGACCAGACAGACCATGGCAGACTGACGGCACATCGAAGCTCCGATGATCGGGCGACTTGGTAGGTCCTCTTGATCATCGGAGCTTCGTTGCGTGCAGCACTGCTGGGGTGAAGATTCGTCACATCCCTGTGACCTGCAGGTTCTCAGAGCCGCCAGGACTATGAATCAGCCCTGCAGGGTGATCGTGGCCACCTGCGCCACGATGCCGGTGCCGAGGTGGGCGGTCCCTGAAGGGTCGAAGGCGTGGATCCAGTCCTGCCAGTAGTGCACGGGCAGGGCGACTTGCACGGCGTGCAGGGTGTGCGCGCCGTTGAGGATGCCGGCAGCGATCATGAAGGCGACGACGGCGCCGAGGGCCTCGATCCCGCGGGGCAGGAGGAGTCCCAGGGTGAATGCGATCGTTGCGATGCTCAGCATGCACAGCAGGCACTAGCCGGTCGCCGACAGGACGCGGGTGGCCGTCTCGCCGTCGGTGAGATTCGGAGCGCCGACGATGTGGAACGGGTGCCAGCCGTAGATGGCAACACCGGCGAGCAGGCCGGCCGTCAGCACAAACAGGGTGGCGATCGCGGTCACAACGGCCAGAGCTCCGAGCTTGGTCGCCAGCAGGCGTGCTCGGCTTATGGGCGCGACGTACAGGTGGCGCAGGGTTCCCCACTCCCGGTCGGACGAGGCGATCGCGGCGTCCGGCAAGGCCACCATGATCGGGAGGAGCAGCGGTTCGATGAACTCCATGCTCGCCATGGCGTGGTTGAGCGCGGAGTGGGGGAGGCGCCGAACAGGCCGGTCTGACGGCCGTTGCGATGCCCCGCCTCGGAGGCGTACGGAAAGTCGGACAGCACGGGTACGGCGGCCAGACAGGCGAGCATGACGAGGGAGGGTGTGGATCCGCAGTAGTGGGGTGGTCAGTTCAACGCGCAGCATGCTCTTCGGCTCCTTCGGTCATGGTCAGGAACGCCTCTTCCGGGGACTTGCCCTCCTGCTGCACGGACGTGACGCCGATGCCTTCCGTGAGCAGCGCGCGGACCAGGTCGCGGGAGAGCACACCGGGGGCGGTGACGACGATCTCGTCCCGCTGCGTCGTGGCCGACGCGACGCCGGGCAGTGCGCGCAGCACGGCGGTCGCCTGCTCGGTGTCGTCCACCCGGAGGCGGTAAGTGCCGGCTTCGCCGAGCAGTTCGCCCATCGGTCCTGCGGCGATCAGCCGGCCATGGTTCATCACGACGACGTGGGTCGCCAGTTGCTGCACCTCGGCGAGCTGGTGGCTGGAGACGAGTACGGCGGCCCCTCGTCGGGCCAGCTCACCCAGGTGCTCGCGCAGACGCAGGGCTCGGACCTCGCCGGGGTCCCCTCCGTTAGCCGGCTCGTCAAGGATCAGCACGCCGGGCTTCCGCATCAGGGCCTGGGCCAGCATCAGTCGCTGCTTCATCCCCATCGAATAGCCCTTGACCTTGCGGTCGAGCGCCTCGCCGAACCCGGCAAGGTTCAGGGCGTCGTCCAGAGGGGGGCAGCCATGCCTGTCGTGCCGCCAACTACAGGAGCCGCAGGTTGGCATGGCCGGTGAGGCACGGTACGAAAGCTGGGCCGTCGATGAGTACGCCGACGCGACTCAGCACGTCCGTGCCCAGGCCGACGAGCTCGCCCAGGATGCTCGCGCTGCCGGTGTCCGAGGACGACCGGCCGACCGGCATCCGCATCGTGGAGGTCTTGCCCGCCTCGTTCGGGCCGAGCAGCGCGCAGATCTGGCCGGCTTCCACAGTGGGGCCGAGCCCGCTGACGGCCTGCCTGCGTCCGTACCGTTTGGACAGCTCGCGGTCACAGATCGTCGGTGTTGATAGTTCGTGCGCCGTGGACAGGTGCATTGTCACGCCTTTCGCCGGTGCTTGTCCGGTCGTCGAAGGTGAGTGGCGGCCGCGCCGAAGCGGCGCCGCGAGCCGGTGGAGTCGTACGGGAAGCAGGCGAGCAGGAGCGCTGCTGTGACCAGGGAGGTGGCCAGACCGGCGCCGAGTGTGAGGGCGCCCAGGGCCGGGACGGAGGTCAGCGATCCTGTCCCGAACACCGGCCACAGTGTGTCGCGGAACGCCGTTGCCGCACTGATCGCGACGCATCCGGCGACGGCCGATGTCTCGGCGATGCGGCGGGCCCGGGTGCGCGGCGGCCGGGCGATGAATCCCGCGACCGCGTTGCCGATCACGCAGAAGGCGAGGTTGGAGGTCGCCACGACGATCAGCATCCAGACGACGAGCAGCGGATCCGTCCAGCGTTCGCCGACGGCCTGCGCACCGGTGATGGCCGCCGCGGCCAGCGTGCTCAGCGTGATGAACACCGTCAGGGCGCGGCGGCGTGCCCAGACCGCCGCGTCCGGACCAACCCAGCGCCGCAGTACGGGAATCCGTCGGCAGAGGAAGACGGCGTCGCCGAGCCAGTCGTTCCGCCAACCGCCGGACGAGCGGCGCCAGCGGTGACATCGCCCGAGCGACACCGCTGCCACCACGGTGAGTACGGAGTTGACGACCAGCCCGCCGATCAGCACCGATGCCCAAGTCCCCGAGGACGAGGCAGGCGTCCTGGCGATGACCGCGGCCCACTCGGACACCACTGTGAGTCCGACCAGCGTGACCATCGCCCCCGCCGCACGCGCCGTCTGCCGCACCCGCTCCGCACCCCCCGGCGCCCGCCACGCGAGCAGCCGTAACGCGATCACCAGGGCGAGCATCGGCACCGCAAACTGAGCCAGGGACACCACCACGTCGTACGGGTCGTCCTGCCACGGGCTGGCGGCCCTCACCGTCTTGTCCTGGGTCTCCAGCACCGTCAACACCTCGAACACTCCGGCCGCGCCGAGGCTCGCCCAGACCACGGCCGAGGAAGCCCGGCCGTTCTCCTTCACGTGTTCCATGGCCCGCAATAGTACGCGTCTCGTACTACGTGACAAGTAGTATCGCGACTCGTACCATGTGGGCCGGAGGCAAGGAGACCCATGCACAGCAACGACGCCCAGATGCTCGTGCTCACCGTCCTCGCGGACGGGCCGCGGCACGGATACGCCATCAACACCGCGATCGAAGAGCTCACCGGCCGCAGACTCGGCCCCGGCAGCCTCTACGGCGCCCTCTCCCGACTGGAGGGGCGCGGGCTGATCCAGCCCGCGAACCAGACAACCGGCCCCCAGGAACGCCACCGCACCGTGCAGATCACCGACGCCGGCCGCGACCAACTGCGCGCCGAACTCCAGCAGATGGCCCGGATCTCCGCCGTCGGCCTGCGCGCACTCGGGATCAACCCGGCATGAACGCGGCCACGCTCCTGACCCGGCTCTACCCGCCGGCCGTACGTGAGCGATGGGGCGAGGACATCCGGCACGAGGTGTCCGCCGGCGGAGTCCGGTCCTGGCCCGACACCCTCGCGGGGGCCGCGCGCCTCTGGCTCCACCCCGGCGACTGGCCCGAGACGTTCACCGGACAGACCCGCCGCGTGCTGACCGTCGCACTCTTCACGCTCACCGCGGCCACCGGTCTGCTGCTGCGCTCGGCCGAACCCTCCACCACCCTCACCGCAGACATCCATCACCCCGCCACCAGCCTGTGGCTCGCCCCGCTCCTGCTCGGCATCGGCCTCGCCGCACCGCTTCCCCCGCTCAGCGGGGCAGCACTCCGCAGCCTGACCGCCGCGGCGTTCCGCACCCTGGCCGCCCCGACCGCCGCGGTCGTCGCCCTGTGCCTGATGGCATGGAGCGGCGTGGCCGAACACCTCACCGGCTTCGCTGGCACAGCCGTGGTCACGTACTACTGGCTCACGCTCGGATTCGTCGCGTTCCGCCTGTGCGTCCTCGTCGCCCGTATCGCCCGAACCGCCGCCCTGCCGACCACGCGCCGGCTGTCCACGGCCCTTCTGCACATCGGCACAGGACTGACCCTCGCCGCGGGCCAGAACCTCCTCGCCGTCGTCCGGACCGCTCCTCACCCAGGGTCCCTGGCCGAGAGCACGGCACTGGGCCTCCTGGCCGCCACGGCCATCAGCACCGGCCGCGACCTGCGGCAGCAGAGGGCATAGGCCCCAGCCATTGGAGAGCGACCGGCGCTCCGCGACCGCCGAGCGCCGGTACCGCTGAACCATTCCCGACCACCGACCCAGGAGTTGCACGGCGAAGAGGGCCGCGCGGCGGGCAACGAGTTCGGTGCCGGACACGGAGGAGCAGCGGCACAGAACTTCATCGGCGTTCGCTGGTCGCCTGCCCAAGGCAGCACGTATGGGCGGACGATCGTCGTGTTACGAGTTCATAGGACCGATCGGCACCACCCAATGCACCTCAGGCATCGTCGTACGTCGTCACGCGCGGCCGTGTCAGCAGCCCTTACCGCATTCGAGTGGTCTCATCACGAATTCGTAGCTCAGACCGACGTGTTGCTGAAGGGCATATGTGCAGGCGTGCATCCTTGTGCCGACGTGTTCAACTGGACGCCGTTCGCGAGAGTTTCCTGACGGCAGACACGTCGAGCCCACCGATAGAGCCGGTTGGTGACCCCCAATTCAATGGGGTCATTGTGTGTGGGCCCCGGTAACGCGTTATGGGAGGATTTCTTGCTCGGAGCGAAGTTGCATAGCCAGAGCCGGCGGCCTACCAGGCATCTGGTACCGAAGCGAATGCTGGCGAGTATTACCGGCGTAGCTGTAGTCGGGGCCGGACCGCTGTTGGCAGCTGGACCGTTCACGACACCGGCACTGGCTGCCGCGGCGTCCTGCGGCCCCTCGCCCGCAGTGACACCCTTCGTCGACAATGTGCAGCAGCCACCGGTCGCCGCACCGGACGGAAAAAATCACTACACACTCACGGTGCGCGTCCATAACACCCACAAGTTCAGCAGTGCGTGGGGTCCGACCAAGACGTTGGGCTACAGCACGGCCAACGCAACCGTGGACTACCTCGGGCCGACCATCGTCACCCAGAAGAACCGTCCCATCAAGGTGCGGGTCATCAACAACCTGCCCGCAGCGGGCACACCCGTGTTTCCGTTCGACCAGCCCAACGACAACAACACCATCACCACGCACCGCCACGGCGGTCTTCAGCCCGTGGCAAGCGACGGCGTCCCACTGCCCAACGGTGTGGAAGTACCGCCGGGTGGATCGCAGACGCAGAACTACCCGAACAACCAGGCCGCGGCGCCTTTGTGGTACCACGACCACGCCGATGCACACGACTCGTACCACGTCTACGAGGGCTTGGCAGGACTGGCGCCCAACACCGACAAGCTGGAGCCGTCGTTCGGACTGCCTCAGGGTAATTTCGCCAAGGCCTACGTACTCCAGGACAAGTCGTTCAACGCCGACCACTCGCTGTGCTACACGCACGCCGATCCGGAATTCTTCGGCGACCTGCCGGTGATCAACGGGACCATCGCACCCAAACAGGCGGTGCAGCCCCGTCGTTATACCTTCACCCTGGTCAACGGCTCCGACTCTCGGTTCTACCACCTGAGCCTCCAGCAGGCCGGTGGATCTCCGTCGGCCGCACCGAAAATGACCGTGGTCGGCAATGACGAGGGCTATCTGCGGCATCCCGCGCCGATCAGTGACCTGCTGATCGCGCCCGGAGAGCGCTACAAGGTGGTCGTCGACTTCACCGGCCACAAGGGGGAGAAGTGGGTGCTGGCCAACGATGCTCCCGCGCCCTACCCGGGCCCGAACGCAGCTCCTCTGATTCCTCAGCTGATGCGGTTCGACGTCGACTGCAAAGTGACGTCTCCTGACCGTTCACGTGTGCCGAAGACAATTCGGGAGACCAACAACGGCGAGTCGTCGGCGGTCAAGCTGGCGAAGGCACGTCTTCGAACGGTCCAGGCCGGCGAGAACACGCCCGGCGTTCCCCAGATCGGGGACAAGAACCAGCTGCTCAACTATTTCGACCCGCCTACCGAGACCCCGCAACTCGGCTCCACTGAAGTCTGGGCGATGCGCAACCACAGTCCGGACGCGCACCCCTTCCACGAACACATCGTGGAGCTCCGGCTGATCGGACAATGGCACGTCGGACAGTGGGATGCCAACGGCAGGCCGGTTCCCGGCACTATCGGCCCCTTCCAACCGGCAAACGCCTATGAATCCGGGCCCAAGGACACCTTCATGTCCCCTCCGGACTACATCACCGCATGGGTGGGCACATACACCATCCCGGGTACCTCAGTCTGGCACTGCCACATCCTCTCTCATGAGGACGGCGCTTCGACAGGCGGCGCCATCGAGATGATGCGGCCCCTGGCCGTTGGCTCGACACCGCAACTCCAGCTGCCCCGAGTACTCACACTGAAAAGACTCGATCAACTGGTGCGCCAGCCGTAGACGTTGATACACCGCATCCGTTCTGGCCGAACCTGGCGATCTGCATTACGCAGGCCGCCAGGTTTTCCCTTTTCAAAGCTGGCGTACCGCGGTCGTGCTTCACCTGGGTTCTGCCGTTGCACCTTGCTCTCACGGACGTCACGCGGCAGCGTGGCTCAGACCGACTGGGGTACTGCGAAACACGCGCGCCCCGTCGGTCGACGTACCCGCCAACGTGGTTTCTCCAAGACAAAGCTTCCGCTCAGGGGTCGGTCTCCTGAGTGGACGGGGCGTGCCATTCGCGTGCCGGATGCCACGGGGAATCGCGGGAAACAACAGGGACTTGGGCACGGGTACGGCCGGAGTTGCTGCATCGCCTCACCGCAGTACATCGCGCCAACTGCCGTCAGAAGACACGATCTTCCCAAGCTGAGGTCGCATCGGCCGCCGCGTCCGCTGAGGATCAGGCGGAGTGCGTGAGTCTCGCTGCGCCTCATGTGGGGGCACGTCATGTAAGGACACGCCCGAGGAATCCGTGGATGTATCCGCTGATGGCGTCCGGCAGGTCACGGGAGAACGCTCGCGCGCCGTCCGGCCCGAAGATCTCATCCCGCTCGCCCCAGACCGCGAGTAGGGGTACCTGGCTGGTACGGAGGTACTCCTGCAGTTTCGGGTACCCATCCCGCCCGCCCGTTCCACGCCTTCGGCCGCAGTCTCCCGCGCGCCCGCTCGGTGACCCTGCTGTGATCATCCGATTCGGCCCGGCGCCGGAAGCCCCCGGCCAGGGCGCGCAGGGGCTGGCGCCGTCATGGCGAGCATCCACGCACAGCCCAACGACCGGCCGGGAACAGAAGCTACTCACCCCGTCGATGGCGACCGGGCCCTGGTCACCCTTGGGAGGCGGCGACGACCCGGCCTTGTTCGCCCCCAAGACAGCGGCCGCCCTGGGGCACGGTGGCTGGTGCCAGGAGCACCGGCCGGCCGGAGGATGAAGGATGCGGACACCGCGGTCCACTCCGGCCCGTGCACCAGGACGGCTGCGGCCAGAGTAGGGCGGCCTGGTCCGGGCAAACACCCTGACGCGCTCCACAAGGGGCAGATGGCCTCAGCGGTGACTACCCGAGACGACTCCGCCGGGGTCGTCGGCGAGCATCACCGACGCGACCGTGCGCTTGCCGACCGGTTCCCGGTGTACCTCGAAGTCCTGCCACGCGGCCATGACTATCTCCAGGCCGTGCTGGCCCACCGGCCTGGATCGGCGGCCCGTGCCATTCGGAAGCATGGGTTCACTGTCCCAGACCGTGATCTTGACGGTGCCGCCGTCCACTTCCAGATCGAGCAGGCACGGCCCGGGCGCGTGCCTGCAGGCGTTGGTGATCAGCTCGCTGACGACCAGCTGCACCATGCCCATCGCCCGGCCGGACACCGGAAGACAGTGCTCTGTCTGCACCCGGTCCAGGAAGCCGCGGGCGAGATGGCGGGCGGCGGCGATGTCGGCAGGGCCGCCCTCGTACGCCGCCGACGCGGTCACCAGCGGCTTCAGAACGGCCTGAGGGCGGTCTCGGCTTCGGGCAGGCTTGTCCATGTTCACCCGCCCTCCGCCT
Organism: Streptomyces barringtoniae; assembly: GCF_020819595.1. Lineage (GTDB taxonomy): Bacteria > Actinomycetota > Actinomycetes > Streptomycetales > Streptomycetaceae > Streptomyces > Streptomyces barringtoniae. Next base: position 110,423 of record NZ_JAJHNP010000014.1, on the reverse strand, counting down.
GAGCGTTCTGGCCCTACGCAACGCGCGTACCCTCAAACCCCCGTGCAGGCGCGCCGCCGCGCAGTCTCCTCACCGGTTTGGGCGCTCAGAGCGGTTGCGGCGCCCCGGGCCGTTCAGGCGGCCGTGCTGAAGCCGCCCATGGCCCCTTTTGGGCTCACCTCGATAGCCCAGCTTGATCATGTTCTTAGTCCGGAAAAGAGCAGCGTGGCTGGTGCCGGTGGGGGTGCAGTGAGACACACGCACGCCTGATCGGGCGGCGCACCTGCCGTCGTGCCTGACTATCGTCGGCTGAGGTTCGTGCCACAACCGTGCCAGATGCAGCGGTTAGCCTCAGTCAACGAGGGTGTCTCGCGGTCGAGCTCGCAACCGCCTCACTAGGTATCGAAACCCCAGGTCACCGGCGCGCCCTCCCCACCTCTCTCCTGAAGCGGCTGTCGCAGGTTCGGATCCCGCCGCGGGCACAGAGAGGAGGGCCGGCTCAGGAGGCACTTTTCTCGCCGGGCTGACCTTCAGCGTTTCAGGTGCCGTTCCGTGCACGTGCCGACACGCCATCTGGGGCTCTTCCAAGGAGGGGGCACGGGACCACTCCCCCACGGCTCCGGATCAAGGCACCGAGCTGGCTGCTCGACGAAGGTGCAAGTAAGCGCCGTGCCGCGGGCTCACATGCCGTTCCTGTCCGTAGCCGGCTCGTCGTTCGTGGAGATGTTCGTCGGCGTCGGTGTCTCCCAGGTGCGCGACCTGTTCGGAGCAGCCCGCATGCCCCCGTCGATCATCTTCATCGACGAGATCGACGCGCTCGGATGACGCCGCGCCGCCACCAACCGGCCCGACGCCGCCGCCGCGGCACCACGAGGTCCTGCTCAAGCAGTTCGCGGAGATCGGCATAGGACCCGGGATCGACGTCGAAGTCCAGCCAGAACCCGTCAAGCAGAGCCTGATCCGGGCCGCAGCCACCGGTGTAGCCATGCTCGAACAGCAACTGCTCAGTGGCGAATGGGCCCACGTCGTCAACGGCTGGCGCTACCCACCACCACAGATGGGACGGTTCGGGGAACCTGGTCGCCAACCCGATCGACCGCTACTCCATCGGTGACCGCACCCCCGGACTGGTCACCGACGCAGACGGAAGCCTGACCATCCGCCTGCAGCCCGATTCGCCGGGATCTGCCGAGGAGCCCAACTGGCTGCCCACGCCGGCGCAGGGCACCTGGTTCGCCGCGCTGCGCATGTACCTGCCACGAACCGAAGTCATCGACACCCGATGGGAGTGCCCGCCGATCAACCGCGTCGCCTGACGACACGGCGGAGCGACCGTGGCGCCGTCGAGACTGACGTGAGCCGTGGCTTGAGCTCTACGCCCGGGCTTCCTTGCAGCGAGGCATCAGCACAAAGGCCAGTGCCGCCACGGCGAGCGGCAGGATGCTGACCGTCAGCATGGCGAGCCGCAGGCCCTCGGCGAAGTCCAGCCCGAGTTTCAGTCCTGCGGCCTGTCGGAGCAGGTTCGGGTCGTATCCGTTGCCACCCGGGTGCTGCGCCATCCCGCTGCGCACGGCATCCACGGCTTGTTCGGCCTTCCTCACCGACAGATCGCGTGCTTTCGCGTCCGCCAGCCACCGTCGCTGGAAGAAGAAGTCGAAAAGCAGAAGGTAGACGGTGGGCCCGAACGCGGAGCCCGTCATCGCGAAGGCCATCTGAACGGAGGCCACCGTGCCGGAATGCCCGGGCGGTGCTTGGGAGAGAACCGTCTCGGACACGGACGTGGAGGTGACCAGCGACCCGAGGTTGCACAGCCATGTGGCCAGAACGAGCAGCCACAGCGCCATCGTGGGGCCGGCGGTGCCCGCCAGCAGCAGCCCGCTCGCCGCCATCACCAGCAGACCGGTGACCATGACCGGCCGCGGGGTGTACTTCCCCACCAGGCGCCCGGCCAGGATGACGGCACCGGCGATCAGCAGGGTGCCGGGCAGGTAGAGCAGGCCGATGGTCTCGGGGGACAGCGACAGTACGATGCTTCCGAACTGCCCCAGAACGAGGCCGAGTCCGGCGGCGAGGAAGTTCAGTGTGAGGGTCGCCGCCAGGGCCACGCTGAACGGTGTGCTGCGGAACAGCACCAGGTCCAGGGCTGGTTCGGCAGTGCGACGTTCGTGGAGCGCGAAAAGTACGGCGCCGACCGCACTGATCACCAGCGGCACCCAGGTCTCTGGCCGGGAGATGCCGTTCTGCGCCGCCGCGAGACCGACGACAAGGGCCAGCAGGGCGGTCCCGATCATGGTCACGCCGCCCATGTCGAGACGACGCCCCCGCTGGACGGGGGACTCAGGGACGTAGCGGGCCGTCAACCAGAGCGAGACCAGACACATCAGTGGACCGATCAGGAACAGAAACCGCCAGCCGACGGCCGCCACCATCCAGCCCGTGAACGCGGGAACCACCCCGCAAAGGATCGTCGTGACGGCCATCAGGATGCCGATGCCCACAGGGCGCTTCTCCGGCGGTACCGCCACTTTCACCAGGGCCAACGGCACTCCCAGCAGCGCTGTCATCCCCAGCCCGGCCAGGAGGCGCATCACCAGCAGGAAGCCATAGCCGGGGGACAGCATGGAGATCAGGTCGACGACCGTGACGACGACGAGTCCCCGCATCAGCAGCCGCTTGAGGCCGAAGACGTCCCCGAGGCGGCCCGCGGCGAGGACGGCGACAGCCATCACCAGCGTCGCCGCCCCGCTCAGCAACCCGAGGACGTGCGGCGGAGCATGCAGGGCCCGGCTCACCTGCGGCAGATTCAGGCTGAGCACCAGCGGGTCGACGACCGTGACCGTGAAAGCGAGGGCGAGGCCGAGAATGATCGGCAGGGTCGTCACGTTCGTGCGTCGCCCGACCGTCGGCACCGCGACACCTCCCGCACTCCCACGTCGCATGCCGGTCGACGCTAACCCGGCCGCCACGTACCGTCGGGTTCCCCCGGAGCAACACGCGCGGAAGTCCGGCGTTCGGGTCAGCCGAGGCCCGTCGTACACCGTCCAGGCTCGTCATCAACCTGCTGGCGAACGGCAACGATTGTCCGCCTGCCGACGGACGGACTGCTCGATAACCGTCCGGGGCGGGGACGTCGCCGCGTCTGCGACCTGGGCCTCAATATCATGAACGCCAAGCAGACCGCCGAGTACTCAACATGTCGATCACGTGGGGGTACCGAGATGCACCGAAACTCGGCCTCGCCCCCTACAAGTTCGGGAACGGCCGTAGCGCCAAACCACAGTTGGAGATCACCAACCAGCACCAGCAACGTCGTCGCCGCCGCATCCTTGGGCATTCCGGCCTCGGGCACCATGGCCCACTCCTACATCGAAGCCTTCCCCGGTGAGGAGGAGGCGTTCCGCGCACTCGCCCGCTGTCACCCCGGTCCGGTCACCTTCCTCGTCGACACCTATGACACGTATCAAGGTGTCAGGATCGCGGCCCGGGTCCTGGCCGATCTGCGGCATGGTCCCGGCTGCGCGATCCGCCTGGACAGTGGAGACCTCGACGCACTTTCGCGGCGGTCGCGCGCGCTGCTCGACGCCGCCGGGCTGACCGACGTACGGATCGTGGCCAGCGGCGGACTCGACGAGTACGGGGTGGACCGGCTCATACGCGCCGGAGCCTCGATCGACGTGTACGCCGTGGGCACGAAGGTGGGCGTCGCCGCGGACGCCCCGTACCTGGGCGCCGCCTACAAGCTCGTCGAGTACGACGGCCGTCCCGTGATGAAACTGTCCTCGGCGAAGGTCACGGCCCCGGGCCGCAAGCAGGTCTTCCGCCGGTCCGGGCGGCCGGACGTCATCGCCCTGGCGGCCGAGGAACCACCGGACTCCGCACAGCCGCTGCTGCGCACGGTCATGCGGCGTGGGCGGCGGACGGGGGCGCCGGACCACTGGCTGGACGCGTGCAAGCGGCTCCGCGAGGACCTGGCCGATCTGCCCGGCTCGGCGCGCCGGATCGAGAATCCCGAGCCGGTCCGCCCGGTGCGGTCCGAGGCGCTCGACCATCTGACGGCCTCGGTACGAGCCGACATCGAAGTCCGCCGGTGCCCGGAGCACCGCCCCGCGCCGTCGGACGTTGCCGGCCCGCATTCCGCCACGCTCTCGGTCTCCGGACACTGACCTGCCGCGTGACGGCGGAGGGTCGGCAGGCCTCCGGTGGGGACCATCGGCCCCTGGCAGGCAGGCGCTGCCAACGCCTTCCATGGAAGTGGCGGCGGCATCCCTCCGCGCCACCGCAGGGAGGAGGCGAGGGCGATGTCCTTTCCCGCACCAGCGAAGAACGCGCAGGCCGTCGCGCAGGCCGGTCCAGAGGCAACAGGCACCTCCATGCGCGCCCGTGTGGGCGACGAGATCGTGGTAAGTGGGACCACGGCCGGGGTCGTCGCGCGCGACGGCGAGATCGTCGGCCTCCACCATCAGGACGGCAGCCCGCCCTACGACGTACGGTGGGCCGAGGACGGACGAGTGACCCTGTACTTCCCGGGTCCTGATGCGTACGTCCGGCACTTGGTGAGCGGAGGCGGGCATGTCCGGGCCCGGTGACCGCCGGCCGATCGTGGTGGGTGTCGATCCCGATCCCGTCCACCGGATGGCACTGGCCTGGGCGGCCGACGAGGCCGCCCGCCGTCGGCTGCCGTTGCGCGCCGTCCACGTCGAGGGCATGCCCACCAGGGGCTATCGGAGGCAGGAAGTCCCGCCGTCGTGGGAGGAGTGGAACGAGGCTCTGCACAAGGCCGGCCAACAGGTGCTGGGGCAGGCCGTGGACTTCGTGGCGGCCCGGCACCCGCAGCTCCAGGTCGACGCGCTGCTCGCGGAGGGCGATCCGGTGTGGGTGCTGCGCGAGCAGAGCCGCGACGCCACCGCCGTCGTGCTGGGATCGCGGCACCTGAGCCGGAAGCAGGAGGTGTTCGGCTCCGCGTCGGTTGCCCTGCCGGTCATGGCCCGTACGCGCTGTCCCCTGGTGGTCGTCCCCGAGCCGGAACACATCACCGAGGAGCCGGCGTACTTCGTCGTCGGTGTGGACGGCAGCGAGCACTCCGCCGCCGCGGTCGACGTGGCGTTCGAGGAGGCGGCCCTGCGCGGCGCCCGGCTGCGGGCCCTGCTCGTCTGGGAGCCCGGAGCGCTGAGGGTCTTCGACGAGCACCAGCCGCAGCAGGAGTGCCGACGGCTCCTCTCGGAAATCGTGGCAGGACGCCACGCCCGCTATCCCGAGGTGGACCTGCACCACGAAGTGCTCGTCGGGCATCCCGTCCAGGTGCTCACCGACGCCTCGGCGCATGCGTTGGGTCTGGTGGTGGGGACCCGGGGCCGCGGAGGCTTCGCCGGCATGCTGCTGGGCTCGGTCAGCCAAGGCGTGCTGCACCACGCCCGCTGCCCTCTCATCGCCGTACCGACCCGCGAGTGAACCGGCAGACCGGCACGAAGGGAAGCCGCCGTGACTGCACAACCTCTCGACGTGGACACCGTCGCCGGGCTCGTGGCGGATGCCGCGGCGGCGCCCTCGCTGCACAACGCCCAGCCCTGGACCTTCCGCTACCTGCGGGACACCGGTGTCCTGCGGCTGTACGCGGACCTGGAGCGGGCACTCCCGCGAACCGACCCCGAGAACCGCGGCCTGCACGTGGGGTGCGGCGCCGCGCTGCTCAACCTGCGCGTGGCCGCCGCGGCAGCCGGGCTCGCGCCGGTCGTCCGGTTGCTACCGGACCCGGCCTGCCCGGAGTTCCTCGCCGAGGCGCATCTGTGCGGCACGGGAACCCCCGACGGGGCGCTCGCCCGGCTGAGTCCTGCGATCCATCGCCGTCACTCCAGCCGCTTCCCCTTCCGCGAGGAGACGCTCCCCGTCGCCGTGCAGGAGACGTTGCAGGAAGCTGCGCTCGCCGAGGGCGCACAGCTGCTGTTCCCCGGCGCATGGCACGTGCAGTCGATCCTGGAGCTGGTGCGGGATGCCGAGGGCAGGGAGGCGCTCGCGCCGGACGTGCGTGAGGAGACGGCGCGCTGGGCGCACACCGGCTCTTCCGGCAATGCCGGGGCCGTTGACGGCATCGCCGCCGAGGCTTTCGGTCCTCGGCAGCGCCACACCTCGGTCCCCGTGCGTGACTTCGCCGTCGGTCGTCCGCTGCCCGAACGCGGCTGGGCGCCCTTCGAGAGGGAACCGAACATCGCCCTGCTGGGCACGGCCCACGACGGGCCCGCGGACTGGTTGTCGGCCGGTCAGGCACTGGAACGGGTCCTGCTCCAGGCCACGACGGACGGGCTCGTCGCCTCGGTCACTTCCCAGCCCCTGGAGTGGCCCGAGATCCGGTGGGCCGTCCGCGACCCCGTCTCCGCGATGGCTCATGTCCAGATGGTCATCCGGCTCGGTCACGGCCCCGAAGGCCCCGCGAGCCCACGGCGGGCGGTGCCCGAAGTGCTCGACGTTCTCTGAGTCGGACCTTGCGAACCATTGGACAGCGAGGAGGAGCGCATGAAGGTCTCCGAGGTGATGACGGCTCCTCCGGTGTGCGTGGCGCCGAACGCCACCCTGGTCGAGGTGGCCCGGCAGATGACCGAGAGCGCCGTCGGGTCTGTGCTGGTGGTCGAGGACGGAGCACTGCACGGCATCGTCACCGACCGCGACCTCGCCGTTCGTGGCATGGGCGGCGGCCTGGACGCGAGGGCCCGGGTGGACGCGGTGATGTCGACCCGCGTCGTCACGGTCGAGGCCGTCGAGGATCTAGGGGCTGCCTATCGCACGTTCCGTCGCACGGGGGTCCGCCGGCTTCCGGTCCTGGACGCGGGCCGGGTGGTGGGGGTGCTGACGATCGACGACCTCTTCCTCGACCTCTTCCGGCGGTTCGCCGACCTCCTGGGACCGGTGGCCTGGAGCGTCCTGCAGGAGCCTCCGGGACCGCCCCAGGAGGCCGGAGCCCCGGATGAACCCTGAACAGGCCCGGCAGGGCACGACCGCGCTCCACGAGGACGGTCCGGCGGCGGGCGGCGAGACCGCGGCACAGGCGCCACCCACGGACCGGCCGAGCACCCCTGTGCCGTCGATCCCCTCCCTGCCGGTTCCCGCGGTCTTCGCCGCTCTGGAAAGCTCCCCGCGCGGTCTGACACCGGCCGAGACCACCGCCCGACGGGACCGCTACGGCCCCAACGAGCTGCCCGAAGCGAGCCACGGCCAGCTATGGCGTCGGCTGCTCGCCCAGTTCACCGACCTCTTCGCGGTCGTCCTACTCGTCTCCGCGGCGATCACGTTCCTCGCCTACTGGCTGGGACAGCCCCGGGACCCGGCCACCCTGCAACTGGCCCTGGCCATTCTCGGTGTGGTGCTGCTGAACGCCGGCATCGGTTTCGCACAGGAGTACTCCGCCGAGCGCACCGCAGAGTCCTTGCAGGCGATGGTGCCGCACACCTGCCGGGTACTGCGGGACGGGGAACGGCGGGAGTCGTCCGCGCGGGATCTGGTGCCGGGCGATGTGGTGGTCCTGGAGGCCGGCGACGCGGTCCCGGCCGACTGCCGGCTGGTCGAGGCTCAAGAAGCGGCCGTCAACAACGCCGCGCTCACCGGTGAGAGCGATCCCGTCACGCGCATCGCGGAACCCGTGCCGCCGGGGCCGCCGCTGGAGGCACGCAACTGCGTCTTCATGGGTACCGATCTGGTCGCCGGCACCGGCAAGGCCGTCGTGTTCGCCACCGGCACGGCCACCGAGTTCGGGAGGATCTTCCGGCTCACCGCCGCCGCCCCCAGGCAGCAGACCCCACTGCAGCGGCAGGTCGCCGTCATGGCCCGCCGGGTCGCGGCTGTGGCACTCGCAACCGGCGCCGCCCTGTTCGCGGTGCGCGTGCCCAGCGGGCAGCCATTCGTCGACACGTTCGTCTTCTCGCTGGGAGTTATGGTCGCTCTCGTGCCCGAGGGGCTGCCGGCCACGCTCTCCGTGTCGCTGGCGATCGGTGTCCGTCGCATGGCCCGTCGGCACGCACTGGTCAAGCAGTTGCTCGCCGTGGAGGCCCTGGGTTCGACCAGCGTGATCTGCACCGACAAGACGGGCACTCTCACGCAGGCCGAGATGACCGTCGTGCAGCTGTGGGCGGACGGGGTGTCGCACGCCGCGGCGGGAGTGGGGTACGCGCCGGTGGGTGAGATCGCCGACGCCCCGCCCGTACGGGAGCTGCTGCGGGCGGCAGCTCTGTGCAGCAACGCCCGACTGGTGCGGCCCACCGGACGGGACGCGTGGCGGGTGCTGGGAGACACCACCGAGGGTGCGCTGCTGGTGGCGGCCATGAAGGCCGGTCTGGACCCCGCCGAGGAGGAGATGCGGGCACCCCGGGTGGCGGAGTATCCCTTCGACTCGGCGCGGAAACTGATGAGCACCGTCCATCGCGACAGCGACGGGACGTATTTCGCATGTACCAAAGGCGCCCCCCTCGAACTGCTCACCCGCTGCGACGCCCTCGACCACGGTGACGGGAAGACGCCGCTGACGGAGGCCGATCGCAGCCGTGTGGTCGCAGCCGCGGACGGCATGGCCGGGCAGGGCCTGCGCGTGCTGGCGGTCGCCCGACGGCAGGTCTCCGGGCCTCGGCCGCCGATCGCGCATGTCGAGTCGGAGCTGACCCTGCTGGGGCTCGCCGGGATGTACGACCCGCCCCGGCCAGAGGTACGGGACGCGGTGGACTCGTGCCGGCGGGCCGGGATCCGCATCGTCATGGTCACCGGGGACCATCCGCTGACCGCGGAGGCGGTCGCCCGTCGCGTCGGCATCGTGCGCGAGACGGCTCCGGCCGTGGCGACCGGCACCCAGCTGGACACGATGGACGACAGCGGGCTGGACGACCTGCTGGCCGGCTCCACCGAACTACTGCTGTGCCGCGTCAGCCCCGAGCACAAGATGCGGGTGGTCACCGCGCTGCAGCGGCGCGGAGAGGTCGTAGCCGTCACCGGCGACGGGGCCAACGACGCCCCGGCCCTCAAGCACGCCGACATCGGCGTCGCCATGGGCGCCTCCGGCACCGACGTCGCCCGCGAGGCCGCCGTGATGGTGCTGCTCGACGACTCCTTCGCCTCCATCACGACCGCGGTGGGACTGGGCCGCTCGGTCTACCGCAACATCCGCAAGTTCCTGATCTACCTCTTCAGCCACAACATCGCCGAACTCATGCCGATCCTCGCGGCGACCTTCGCCGGGTTTCCGCTGGTGCCGATCACGGCCGTACAGATCCTCGCCATCGACCTCGGCTCCGACGTGCTGCCCGCCCTCGCGCTCGGCGCGGAACCGATGGAACCCGACGTCATGAACAGCCCGCCGAGGCCCCGCCAGGAGCGGCTCTTCTCGGCCGCCGTCATGGGCCGCATCCTCTTCCTGGGGGGTATCCAGGCCCTCGGCGTGTGCGCCGTCTTCTTCTGGCACATCCACGCCTCCGGCATCCCCTACGCGGACTTCACCAAGGACAACCCCGTCTACCGCGAGGCGATCACCATGGTCCAGGCCGGCATCGTCGTCAGCCAGTTCTTCAACGCGCTGGCCGTGCGCACCGACCGGCAGAGCGTCTTCCGAGCCGGTCTGCTGAGCAATCCGTGGCTGCTGGCCGCCGGCTGCTTCGGCATCGGACTGATGGCCGCCATCAGCTACGCGCCACCGCTCCAGGCCGTCTTCAACACCGCGCCGCTGGCCCCAGCCGACTGGGCGGTCCTGGTGGCGTTCGGAGCACTGCTGCTGGCGGCCGAGGAACTCCGCAAGTGGACGCTGCGGCACCGGAGAGCATCCCCGAAGGGAGGAACGCCATGAGAGTGATCATCGCGGGCTGCGGTCGGCTCGGGGCCACCCTGGCCACGCAACTCGTCACCGAGGGCCACGACGTCCGCCTCATCGACCGCCAGCCCAAAGCGCGGCAGAGGTTGTCACCGGGCTTCCCCGGCGCCTTCCACGTCGGGAACGGCTTCAGCCGGTCCGCGCTGGAATCGGCCGGCATCGCCCATGCGGACGCGTTCGTCGCCGTCACCTCCGGGGACAACAGCAACATCGTCAGCGCGCGCACCGCCAAGGAGACGTACCGGGTCCCGATCGTCCTCGCCCGCATCCACGATCCACGCCGCGCCGACATCTACCGGGACCTGGGAATCCCGACCATCTCCAGCGTCCGCTGGGCCGTGGGCCGCATCCACCAGATGCTGCTGCACCGGCACCTCACACCGGAGGTCTCCTTCGGCAACGGCGAGACGCTCCTCGTCCGCTCCCAGCTGCCGTCCTATCTCACCGGACGGCAGGTCACGGAGTTCGACGTCGACGGCGAGATCCGGGTCGTGGAGATCACCCGTGGCGACCGCTCGCTGCTCCCCGCACGCGGTGTCCTGGCCGAGCCCGGCGACCTCGTCACTTTCGGTGTCGCCGCAACGGCGCTGGGCCGGCTGAGCGGCTTTCTCGACAAGGAGCTGGGAACGTGAAGGTCCTGATCGCGGGCGCGGGCCGACTCGGCACCCAGATCGCCCAGGTGCTGTCCGCCGCCCGCAACGACGTCACCCTCGTCGAGTACGACGACGAGCGCGTGGCGGAACTCGGAGGCCTGCCGCACGTGCGCCTCGTGAGGGGGGACGCCTGCGAGCCGGGTCTGTTGGAGAGCGCGGGCGCGCTGGCCTGCGACCTCGTCATCGCGGTCACCGGCCGCGACGAGGACAACCTGGTCATCAGCCTGCTGGCGAAGCGGCAGTTCGGGGTGGGGCGGGTTGCCGCGCGCGTCAACGAGGCGGAGAACGCCTGGCTCTTCGACCAGCGGTGGGGCGTGGACGCGGCGGTGCCCGCCGCCACCCCGCTGATCTCCCTCATCGAGGAAGCCACCGGAGCCACGGACACGGTGGCCCTGCTGCGACTGAGCAAGGCCGGTGTCGAGGTCATCGAGACCGCGATCACCGAACGGTCCCGGGCCGCCGGTCACACGCTGGGCGAGGTCTCCCTGCCCGCCGGCACCGTGGTCGCCACCGTCGTACGCGGCGGGCAGCCCACTGTCCCAAGTCCCGAGGTGCGGCTGCTCCCCGGCGACGAGTTGCTGCTCGTGTCGCACGAGGCGACCGAGCAGGAGATCCACGCGGCCTTCCAGTGAGCTGCCCCCCCCCCGGCACGGGACCGGCTTCGCGTCACTGCTTCTGGCAGCGCACGATCACGACCGGGCAGCTCGCATGCTGCGACACATGCTGGCTGACAGAGCCGAGCAGGGCACGGGCGAACCCGCCCCTGCCCCGGCTGCCGACGACCACGACCTCGGCTCCTTCGGCTGCTCTCAGCAGGACGTCGGCGGGGTTGCCGTGCACCACGTGGGTCCGGACCGCGTCGGCAGCTCCCGCGCCGAGAACATCGATCAGTTCCTGGTTCATCTTCTGCCGGGTCTCGTCTTCGTCGACGTCCAGGTCCACAGCGGGCCCCGACCAGCCGTACAGGCCCGGCAGCTCCCACACCGCGACCGCGTCCACGGTGCCGCCGACCAGGCCGGCATAGCGCACTGCCCAGCGCAGGGCCTCGTACGAGGACTGCGACCCGTCGACACCGACCACCACCCGGTGCTCGGAGGCATCCTTGTCCATGCGTCCCACATCTCTTTCGGTGTCTGTGCCCGCCGGGCCGGTGCACCTCTGTTCACCACGCTGAGGGCCCCCTCGCCGCACCGCCAGCGATGAGCATCCGGCGGCATGACGGGCGACGGGAGCGACGGTGCCGTCAACGCCCGTAGCGCGTCACCCACCCGGGCTCCACGCGCTCCCACTCGCGGTTCCACTGGGCGAGGCGTCGGCGGTCGATGCTGCGGTAGATGCCCCGCCGGGCGCCGTAGGCGGCAGCCACGCCGCCGAAAGCCGTCGCGAAGCCCATCGCCACACCGGCGGTCACGGCGAAGTCCCGGTTCTCGGGCGGAACGGCGATGACCCCGCGGGCGTCGAGCCATACCGTCGCCGTGGCGCCCCGGTGAAGCCATGCCCTGACCGGCGCGGTGCCCGTTCGGCTGCCGTCCCGGTCGCTCCAGCGCACCAGCGCATGGAAGCCCGGCTGCGCCCCGCGGCGGTCACCGGACGACCTCGCGTCCGTCAGCAGCCGCGCCGCGACGGGATGCAGTCGGGCCAACTGAACCTGTCGTACCTGCGTGTAGTGGCCGTACACCGCCTGTCCGGCACCCCACGCCACCAACGGCAGCACCACGAGGGTGACGACTGTCAGGATGACGCGCAGCCTGCGCTCCCACCGGTCCACCGCCCGTTCCAAAGGGCTTCGGACCCCGGGCCCGCGCGAGGATTCACCGGGCGAGCCGGAGGCGGGCCGGTGACCGGGAGTCCGAGGTGTCCGCATGGCACGGGCCTCCGCCCTGGAGCCGTCGGTTCTTTGCGCCCTTTGACCGTCCCGCCTCGCCAACCGGCCGGACAAGGGCCTCACGGTCCTTGTGAGTGCCGTTGGGCCCCATCGGGCACGGTGCCGGTGGTGACCTTCACATCCGGGTTGCGCCGTTCGGCACGATCGGCCGCCGAAGCCACGATGTGCGCGGCCAGCACCTGCTCGGAAGGGCGCCCCAGGCCCAACGAAGGAAGCCCGGCCTCATAGCGCTCCCACAGTCGGCCCCCTACTGCTCCGGGTCTTGTCCGTGCGCCTGTCGAACGGAAGCGGCGACCCGGTCGATCAACTCGGGAAGCACCGACCGCACCGCTTCACTCAGCCCCTCGCCCAGTTCCACGTCGGCCACTTCCATGGCGTGCACCACGAGTCTCGGCGGCAGCTGGTCGAGGGCCGCTGCCAAGGCCAGGCACTCTCCGAGCCCGAGCGCGTGCGTGCTCGCCGTGGCCACTGTCCGGGAGGCCGCGTCGGCCGCCGAGAGGATGTGCAGTTCCCCCGGCCGGGCCGACCGTGTCCTGAGAGCTTCCACCATGACCACCGTGTCCGCGCCACGCCACAGGTCCAGCATGCGCGCGGGTTCGCCGTCGCTGACCGCCAGGGCGGTGCCGTCGGGTACACGGCCTCGCAGAGCCTCGACGGCCGCGGGGCCGACTCCGTCGTCGCCACGCAGGGGATTGCCCACGCCGATCACCACGACCCGCCCGCTCACGCGCGTTCCACGGTCACGTCGAGGAAGTGGGCGGCACAGGAGATGCAGGGATCATGGTTGCGGATGGCCCGTTCGCAGAGACGAGTCAGTTCCTCGTCGTCGGCGGCGGGCCCGGGCCCGTCGAGGCGAGCCTGGACGGCTCTGCGCACGTCCTCCTCGATGGCCGTCTGGTTCTGGGCCGTGGGCGGGACGATACGGGCCTCGGTGAGCGTGCCGTCCTCCGTCAGCGCGTAGCGGTGGTACAGCAGGCCGCGGGGCGCCTCGGTGGCCCCGAGGCCCACGCCCCGGCGTGGCGGGACCTCGACGGCCGGCCGGGGAGGTCGTTCGTATCCGTCGATGATCCGCAAAGCCTCCTCTACGGCCTGCACCACTTCGATGGCCCGTACGACGATGCTGCGGAAGGGGTTGTCGCAGATGGCGCCGGCCGCGTGATCACCGAGACCGGCTGCCCTCGCCGCCTCGGCGGCCACGGGATGCAGCCACTGGCCGTTGATCGCGTAGCGAGCCAGCGGGCCGGTGAGGTAGCGGCGGCCGTCGAGCGTGGCCGTCAGAGCGGTGGAGTGGGGCACCTGCCCTTCCTGGACGTGCTGTTCGAAGTCGGACAGGGGGATCGGGTGCGGCTCCCGGCCGTTGTCGGCAGCGGCCATGACCGCCGGTGTTCCGGTGTCGACGGCGTACCGGCCGGGGTCGCGCAGCGCGAACAGGTCGTGGTCGCACACCGCGTCGGGGAAGTCGAACGCCGCCACCCAGCGGACGGTCTCCAGCGCGTCGTCCCGGGCTTGTCTCAGCCGTTCCGCCAGAGGGCGTAGCTCGTCCGGCGTCGGCGTCCGGTAGAAGCCGCCGATCCGGACGTTGACCGGGTGGATGGGGCGGCCGCCGAGCTGTTCGACGATCGCGTTGCCGGCCTGCTTGAGCCTCAGGCCGCGCTCGACGGCGGCTCGTTGGTCGCGGGCGAGTTCCACGACGTCGGCACGCCCCAGGAAGTCCGGGGCGTGCAGCAGGTAGATGTGCAGGGTGTGGCTCTCGATCCACTCGCCGCAGTACAGCAGGCGGCGCAGTTCCGCGAGGGGGCCGTCGACCGTGACGCCGCCGGCGTTCTCGATCGCCTGGCAGGCGCTCATCTGGTAGGCGACCGGGCAGATGCCGCAGATACGGGCGGTGATGTCAGGGGGTTCGGTGTGGCCCCGGCCGGTCAGGAAGGCCTCGAAGAAGCGTGGGGGTTCGTAGATGCGCAACCGCGTCTCGGCGACCGTGTCACCCTCGACGCGCAGGTGGAGGGCAGCCTCGCCTTCCACCCTGGCCAGCGCGTCCAGCCGCAGGACGCGGGTTCCGCGATGGTTCATGCGAGCCTTTCCGGGCGGGGGTCCGTCAGGCCGGAGGGCCCTGTCGCTCCTCGGCCGTGAGGTCGGGTACGGGGGCATATTCCGGCGACGCGGCGTTGAAGGTGTGGAAGACACGCTGGATGTCCCGCTCGCTCATCCCGTCGTGGCGCAACTGGGCGATCATGGAGCGCAGATTGGGTTTGCTCGACGGTCCGAAACAGCCGTAGCAGCCGCGTCCGTAGGCGGGGCAGATGGCGCCGCACCCCGCGTGCGTGACCGGGCCCAGACAGGGGGTGCCGTGGGCCACGGTGATGCAGGTGGTGCCGCGCCTCTTGCACTCGAAGCAGACGCTGTGGTCGGAGATCTGGGGCCTGCGGCCGGCCAGGTAGGCGGTGATGACCTCGAGGAGCTGGCGACGGTCGATGGGGCACCCGCGCAGCTCGAAGTCGACCGGCACGTGGGCCGAGATCGGTGTCGAGGTCTCCAGGGTGGCGATGTACTCCGGCCGGGCGTAGACGGCGGCGAGGAAGTCGTCGACGTCGGCGAAGTTGCGCAGTGCCTGGATGCCGCCCGCGGTGGCGCAGGCCCCGATGGTCACCAGGTACCGGGAGATGCGGCGGACGTGCTGGATCCGCTCGGCGTCCTCGGTGGTGGTGATCGACCCTTCGACCAGGGAGAGGTCGTACGGCCCCCGGCCCTCCAGCCGTGCACGTGCCCGGTCGGCGCCCTCGGCCGGGGTCATCTCCAGGAAGTGGTCGATCCGTGCGCGCTCGGTGAGGCCGAGGAGTTCGTCCTCGCAGTCCAGCAGGGTCAGCTGGCAGCCGTCGCAGGAGGCGAACTTCCACACGGCGAGCGTCGGCCGCGGGTCGCGGGCCTGCCCAGGTTCGGTGGCCATGTCACAACTCCCTCACAAGGAGCAGGGGCGCCACGCGGTCGTAGCCGACGACCGGCCCGTCGCGGCACAGCAGGAGCGGACCGAGCTGGCAGTGGCCGCAGTGGCCGGTGGCGCAGTGCATGTTGCGTTCCAGGGACACCTGAATGCAGTGCGGGGCCAGGCCCCGGGTCACGAGGTCGCGTGCCGTGTGACGCATCATCACCTCAGGCCCGCACACCAACGCGCAGGTCCGTTCCGGGCGCAGTTCGAGGTGGTCCAGGAGCGTGGTGACCACGCCCACCGCGCCCTGCCAGCCCGGGGCGGGCCGGTCGACGGTCACCTCCACCCGGGCCCGACCGCGCCAGCTCTCCGCCTCTTCGCGGTAGATCAGGTCGGCAGGAGTGCGCGCGCCCAGCAGTACCGCGAGCGGACCGTACGCCGCCTGCCGGTCCAGGACGGCGTGGACGACCGGCCGCAACGGTGCCAGACCGATGCCTCCGGCGACGATCAGGACATCGTGGCCGGCCGCCGTTTCGAGGTCCCAGCCGGTGCCGTACGGCCCGCTGAGCCCGACGCTGTCACCGGGGCGCAGCCGGCAGAGGGCGGCGGAGACCGCACCCACCGCACGCACGGTGTGTACGAGCCCTCCGTGGCGGCCCTGCACGGCGCTGGCAGAGACGGGCACCTCACCGACCCCGAACGCGTAGATCATCGCGAACTGTCCTGGTGCGAAAGGCGGGAGTTTCCGTCCGGCCGGCACCAGCTCGATCGACCGGGTGTCGCCGGTCTCGTCCCAGGTGCCGGCGACCCGGTACGGCAGCGGGGGCATCACGGTGCTCATGGTGGCTCCGGCGCCGATGCCGACTTCCCGGACTGTGTCCAGTCGTGCAGTGCGGCCGCTTCCTCGGTGATGTCGATGCCGACGGGGCACCACACGATGCAGCGTCCGCAGCCCACGCAGCCGGACGACCCGAACTGGTCGTACCAGGTGCCGAGTTTGTGGGTCATCCACTGCCGGTAGCGGCTGCGGGAAGAGGCGCGGACCGGACCGCCGTGCAGCTGGGAGAAGTCCAGGTCGAAGCAGGAGTCCCACAGCCGCCACCGCTCCGCGTGGTCGCCGGTGAGGTCGGTGACGTCCTCGGTGGTGGTGCAGAAGCAGGTGGGGCACGCCATGGTGCAGTTGCCGCACGTCAGGCACCGCCCTGCGACGTCGTCCCAGCGGGGGGCGTCGAGGGTTCCGGCCATCAGCTCCCGCAGGTCCGCCTCCGGCATGGTCCGTCCCATGCGCTCCGCGGCGGCCGTGACGCCTGCGCGAGCCGTCTCCCGGGTTTCCGGGTCGGCCGGGCGGCCGGGCAGTTCGGCCAGGATCTCCGCGCCTTCCCGGCTGCCGCCGCGGACCCAGAAGCGGTGACCGTCCTCATCGACGACTTCCGTCATCACCAGGTCGTAGCCGGGACCGGCAGCGGGTCCGGTGCCCATCGAGACGCAGAAGCACGTGGCGCCGGGCTCCGTGCACTCGACCACGATCAGCAGGGCCCCGGAACGCCGCCCCTCGTAGCCGGGATCGCGGTGCGCCCCACCGGTCAGTACGCGGTCCTGGATGGCGATGGCCCTCAGATCGCAGGGGCGCACACCCAGGAACGCGTACCGAGGCGGCGTGGCCTGGTCGGCCGTGATGACCAGATCACCATCCACCTGGTCGGCGCTCCATTCCCGCACCCGTGCCGGGTGCAGGAAGGACTTCCACGACTGGGGACCCGCCGCGTTCGCGAAGGCCGCGCCGTCCGGCCGCTCCCGCAGCCGGTACCGCCCGGCTTCCAGCTCCACACCCCATCCGTACGGCAACTCGTCGGCCGACCGCAGCTCCGCCAGCACGATGGCGCCGTCCCGCGCGGTGGGCCCGACCACGGTGAACCCGCGTCGGATCAGCACGTCCACGAGCGCGGCCATACCGTCCTTGCCCATGACGAGCCCGTCGGACGCGGGCAGCTGGGAGGCATGCGCATCGGCGTCGGTGCTCATGACCGGCCTCCTTCGGCACAGCGGACGGCACGTGGAGCCCCGCCGTCCCTTCAGACCCACGATCGCAGCATTTCCGCTGTGGCGCGGCACCGACAGAGCCACGTGGACACGTACGCCGGGTCCATTGGTCCCGTTGACCGGAACCGGCAGTTGTGGTGACAGAGAGCAACTACGGGCAGGCGATCCGGAGCGGCCACGATCTCTCGCGGAGACGGACGGACCCAGGCCCTGCCTGGTCCAGCCGGAGACCAGATAGACCCCTGCGAGCGCGACGATCAGGCCCGCGCCTACCGACGGCGCCGGCAGGCACCAGCGGCCGGCGCGTCGCGGGACTGCGATCCCGTGACGTGCGGGACGGCGGCGCAGGTCGGCGCCGATGAGGCGCGGCAGGCGCCACAGGTAGGCGAGGACGTGCACGGCCATCACGGCGGCCCAGCAGATGAAGCCGGCCATGTGCAGCAGAAGCACCGGAAGAGGACCGGTGCCGCGCCCGAGCAGAGCCAGCGTCACTCCGGTGCCGAGGACGGCGACTCCCGTGGCGACAAGGGTGCGGAGTTGGCCCAGGAAGAGGATGGTGACGCCCTCGACGGCGAACAGGACCAACGGCACCGCACCGGTCGTGACGGCGGCGGTCCGTTCCGGCCACGCTCGCACCGAGGGCGGCGAGTGCGACGGGATGCGGTCGGCGGTCGGCCCTGGAACAGGAACGAACGTCCCCTGGCGCGTACTCGCAGTGCGGCGATGTCATGAAGAAGGACCGACCCGAGAGTCATCGCACCCGGCACCCGGGTATGCCAGGAATGACCGGTCCTCCCTCACGGCACGACTGCGTCGCTCGATCGCGGCGGGTGTGTCGCAGCGGCTCGAACCCGTCCTGCTGGCCGTGGCCGCAGCGGCCCTGATCGCTGGTGGCATCTCCTGGCTCATGGACGTCGGCGACTTGGCCGGCCTCTGCTGGGAAGTGGGCACCCTCTTTGCCCTCGTTCCCGCGGTGGGATGGGTGCTGGCCGCGCTGCGGCAGGGCCGCGCAGTGTGGACCTCATCGTCGGCCTCGCGCTCGGCGGCACTCTGGCCGTGCGCGAGTACCTTGCCGGTGCCCTGATCGCACTGATGCTGGCCACCGGCCGCGCCCTGGAGGCCGCAGCCCAGCGACGCGCCTCGCACGACCTGCGTACCTTGCTGGAACACGCACCACCCTCCGCACGCCGTCGCACTCGGTCTGGACGACGTACGCGCCGAGCTCTCCCCCGCCGACAAGGTCGCCGCCGTACGGGCGGAAGGCAAGCGCGCGGTGACGGTGATGGTGGGCGACGGCGTCAACGACGCGCCCGCCCTCGCTTCTGCAGATATCGGCATCGCCACGGGCGTACGCGGCTCCACGGTCTCATCCGAAGCGGCCGACATCATCCTGACCACCGATCGCGTCGACCGCCTCGCCGACGCCGTCGCCATCGCCCGACGCGCGCGGCGCATCGCCGCCCAGAGCGCCCTCGGCGGCATGCTGATGTCCCTGGCGGCCATGGCCGCGGCCGCTGTCGGACTGCTCCCGTCCGCAGCCGGCGCGCTGCTCCAGGAGGGCATCGACGTCACTGTCACCCTCAACGCCCTGCGCGCCCCGCGAGTCGGCCAGGCTGCGTGGCTGCCCCTCGCTCCCCCTGCCGAGGCCCTCATCCACCGTTTCGCCGCCGAACACGAAGGGCTTCAGGACGTCCTCGAATCCGTCCGCGACACCGTCGACCGACTCTCCGACTCCCCTGGCCCGCAGGGCCCTGGAAGCCGTCGAGGAGGCCCACCGGCTGCTCATCGAACGGCTCCTCCCGCACGAGTACGCCGAAGAGCACGAGCTGTACCCGGCCCTCGCGCCCACGCTCGGCGGACCCGAGGCCACCGCCGCCATGAGCCGTGCCCACACCGAAAGGGAACGTCTCTCCCGCCGCATCGCCACCCACCTGCAACTTGCGGGGGCCTCTCCCCCGAGTAAAAGGATGACGCGGATCTGAGCCGTCCGGCCGCCGACGGGGGCCCTTCGACCCAGTGCGGACGGGGCGAGCCGGGCGGATGGTCGAAAAGGGCCCGAGGGAAGGAGGGGCCGGCATGCCATGGGAGACCATCCGGAAGGACGTCGCGCTGCGCACCGCCCCCAATCTGCGCGACTAGGACAATGAGTGTGCGGGCTTTTCGTGGCAGGCGGCACGCCGCAGGCTGCAGGGACTGCCTGGTGGACGGGGACTGAACATCGCGCACGAGGCCGTGGACCGGCACGCGGCGTCGGAGCGGGCCACAGCGGTCGCGCTGCGCTGTGTGGGACGGGACGACTCCGTCACCTCGGTGACCTACGGGGAGCTGGCCCGCTCGACGGCACGGTTCGCCAACGTGCTCCGCGGCCTCGGTATCGGATACGGCGACCGGGTGGTGACGCTGCTGGGGCGCTGCCCCGAGTTGTACACCGTGGTCCTCGGCACGCTGAAGAACACCAGTGTCCTGTGCCCGCTGTTCTCCGCCTTCGGACCCGACCCGGTGTTCCAGCGCATGACGCTGGGCGACGCGCAGGTCCTGGTCACCACGGCGGACCTGTATCGCAGGAAGGTTGCGGCGCGACGCGGCGCACTCGCCGCCCTGCGCCACGTACTGATCGTCGGCGACGGGGCGGACGACCTGCCCGGCACCCTGTCCCTCACCGCGCTGATGGCCGACGCGGACGACACCTTCACGATCCGGCCGACCTCGCCGCACGACATGGCCCTGCTGCACTTCACGAGCGGCACGACCGGCATCCCCAAGGGTGCGGTGCACGTGCACGAGGCGGCCGTCGCCCACTACATGACCGCGTTGTACGCCCTCGACCTCCACGAGGACGACGTGTTCTGGTGCACCGCGGATCCGGGCTGGGTGACGGGCATGTCCTACGGAATCGTCGCCCCGCTCATGCACGGAGTGACGGTCGTGGTGGACGGGGGCGACTACGACGCCCGCCGCTGGTACCGGATCCTCGCCGAGCAGCGGGTGAGCGTCTGGTACACGGCACCGACGGCTCTGCGCATGCTGATGCGCACGACGCCGAGGACGGGGCCGTACGACCTGCCCCGCTCCTTCGACCTGAGTGCGCTGCGGTTCATCGCGTCGGTCGGCGAGCCGCTCAACCCGGAGGCGGTGGTGTGGGGGCGGGACGTGCTCGGGCTGCCGGTGCACGACAACTGGTGGCAGACCGAGACCGGCGCCATCATGATCGCCAACTTCGCCGGCTGCGACATCCGCCCCGGATCGATGGGGCGCCCGCTGCCCGGTGTGGAGGCGGCGGTGCTGCGGCGCGGGGAGGACGGCCGGGCCGGGGTCGTCGGCGGGCGCGTCACCGTACTGGAGGAGCCCGGCGTAGAGGGTGAGCTGGCGCTCCGGCCCGGCTGGCCGTCCATGTTCCGCGGCTATCTGCACGACGAGCCACGCAGTGCGGCGGCCTTCGCTGACGGCTGGTACCTCACCGGTGACCTGGTGCGGCGCGACGCCGACGGCTGGTACTGGTTCGTCGGCCGAGCCGACGACGTCATCAAATCGGCAGGACACCTCATCGGGCCGTTCGAGGTCGAGAGTGCTCTGATGGAGCATCCGGCGGTCGCCGAGTCCGGGGTCATCGGCCGCCCCGATCCCGTCGCCGGAAACATCGTCAAGGCGTTCGTCACGCTGCGGCCGGGTTTCGAGGCGTCCACCACCACGCGCCAGGATCTGCTGGCCTTCGCCAGGCGCCGGCTGGGCCCGGCGGTGGCGCCCCGCGAGATCGAATTCGACCAGCACCTGCCGCACACCCGCAGCGGCAAGGTCATGCGCCGCCTGCTGCGGGCCCGTGAACTCGGGCTGCCCGAGGGCGACATCTCCACCCTGGAGGACTCCGCCCCGCAGGCCGCCTCCGCGGCGAGGACGGAGCAGCCCGCATGACCACCACACGCAGCCCCCGCGCACCACGGCCCGCCGCCCGGCCGAACCGTCAGGACGCACATCGCCTGGCGCTGCTGGAGTCCATGCTGCGCGTCCGCCGGTTCGAGGAACGTTGTGTGCAGCTGTACAGCGCGGCGCGCATCCGGGGTTTCATGCACCTCTACATCGGCGAGGAAGCCGTGGCCGTCGGCGTCAACGAGGCACTCACGGACGACGACGCGGTCGTGTCGACGTACCGCGAACACGGGCACGCACTCGCCCGTGGCGTTCCGGCTGAGGCGATCATGGCGGAAATGTTCGGCAAGGTCACCGGCTGCAGCCGCGGCCGTGGTGGCTCGATGCACCTGTTCGACGCCGGCCGCCGCTTCTACGGCGGCAACGCGATCGTCGGCGGTGGGCTCCCCCTCGCGGCCGGTCTCGCCCTCGCCGACCGCATGACCGGCCAGGGCCGCGTCACCTGCTGCTTCTTCGGCGACGGCGCCTTCGCCGAGGGCGAGTTCCACGAGACCGCCAACCTCGCCGCGCTCTGGCAACTGCCCCTGCTGCTGGTCTGCGAGAACAACCTGTACGCGATGGGCACCGCTTTGGCCCGCCACCAGGCCCAGACGGACCTCGCGCTGCGCGCGGCCGCGTACGGCATGGTCTCCTGGGCCGTAGACGGCATGGACGTCTTCGCCGTCGAGGACGCCGCCCGGCGGGCCGCCGAAGGGGTGCGGGCCGGAACCGGGCCGCACTTCCTGGAGATGCGCACGTACCGCTTCCGCGCCCACTCCATGTACGACTCCGACCGCTACCGCGACAAGGCCGAGATCGAGCACTGGAAGGAACGCGACCCGGTGGAGGGGCTCGCGCGGCGGCTGCGGGATGCGAAGGAGCTGTCCGACAAGGCCCGCACCACCTTGGAGGATCGTCTGGCCGCCGAGATCGACGCAGCCGTGGAAGCGGCCGAACAGGCTCCGGAAGAGCCCGTCGAGGATCTGCTGAAGTACGTCACCAGCCCGGTGGAGGTGACCCGGCCATGACCACGACACACACGCGTGTCGCCGAAGCCACCGCGCCTTCCGACCGGAAGACGACGTACCGGGAGGCCATGCGCGAGGCCATGCGCGAGGCGCTGCGCAGCGACGAGCGGGTGTTCCTGATGGGCGAGGACGTCGGCCGGTACGGCGGCTGCTTCGGTGTCAGCCTCGGTCTGCTGGAGGAGTTCGGGCCCGAGCGGATCCGCGACGCCCCGTTGTCCGAGTCGGCGTTCGTCGGCGCCGGCATCGGTGCCGCCCTGGCGGGCATGCGGCCGATCGTCGAGATCATGACGGTCAACTTCAGCCTGCTGGCCCTCGACCAGATCCTCAACAACGCGGCGACCTTGTTGCACATGTCGGGCGGCCAACTGCCCGTACCGATCGTGATCCGGATGACCACGGGCGCGGGACGACAGCTCGCGGCTCAGCACTCGCACAGCCTCGAGGGCTGGTACGCGCACATCCCCGGCCTGCGTGTCCTGGCCCCGGCGACTCTCACCGACGCCCGCTACATGCTGGCCCCCGCGCTCGCCGACCCCGACCCGGTGCTGATCTTCGAGCACGGCAGCCTGTACAACGTCTCGGGCGACCTGCCCGCCGACGCAGGGCCGGTCGACATCGACCACGCGGCCGTCCGCCGGCCCGGCACGGACGTCTCGCTGATCGCGTACGGCGGGTCACTCCCCAAAGCGCTGGCCGCCGCCGGCGACCTCGCGAGCGGCGGCATCAGCGCCGAGGTCATCGATTTGCGCACGCTGCGCCCTCTGGACGACGCCACCGTCGGCGACTCGGTCGCGCGCACCCACCGTGCCGTCGTCGTCGACGAGGGCTGGCGCACCGGCAGCCTCGCCGCGGAGATCTCGGCGCGCCTCACGGAACAGCATTTCTACGACCTCGACGCCCCCGTAGAGCGGGTGTGCAGCGCCGAAGTGCCCATACCTTACGCACGCAGGCTGGAGGAGGCCGCGCTGCCTCAGGTCGACGGAATCGTCGCAGCCGCGCACCGCGCCGTGGGTGAACCAGTGCCGACCGGAGCCAACGGGGCGGAACGGCAACCGGTGACCGGAAGGTCGGGCTGAGATGACCGCGTTCACCATGCCCTCGCTCGGCGCGGACATGGACGAGGGGCTGCTGCAGGAGTGGCTCGTGAGTCCCGGGGACCGGGTGCACAAGGGCGATGTCATGGCGGTCGTGGAGACGGACAAGGCCGCCATAGAGGTCGAGTGCTTCGAGTCCGGGACGGTGGGGCGGCTGCTCGTCGAGCCCGGGACCCGGGTACCGGTGGGAACACCGCTCGCGCTGATCGAGGACCAAGCCGTGCCGGACGTGCGGGCGGGCGTCTCCGGCGGGCCGGTGACGGCCGGGGCGGAGCGGGTCCCGGCCTGGTCCGCCGAGCCGACCGGGGAGGCCGTC
Organism: Streptomyces barringtoniae; assembly: GCF_020819595.1. Classification (GTDB taxonomy): domain Bacteria; phylum Actinomycetota; class Actinomycetes; order Streptomycetales; family Streptomycetaceae; genus Streptomyces; species Streptomyces barringtoniae. The sequence goes on along the minus strand of NZ_JAJHNP010000014.1, from coordinate 86,767 downwards.
TTGAACAAGGCGCTGACGCGCGCGGCGGCCGACCAGGCACCGGCCGCACGGCACCAGCGTCCGGCGCCTCGGAAGAAGGCGGCCCGCAAGCCCGAGGCGACTCCGGAGCCGGCACTCGCCGCATCCCGGAAGGAGCCGACCGACGAGCACGTACCCGCGCCCCCGAAGCCGTCCGGTGGAGCCGACTCGGTGATCGGCGCCGGTCCGCTCGTACGGCACCTGGCCGTGCTGCGCGGTGTCGACCTGACGACACTGCACGGCACCGGCCGGGGCGGCCGGATCACACGTGCCGACGTGGAGCACGCCCAGCCGCCCCTCGCCCCGAGAGTGCGGGCCACCCCGTACGCGCGGCGCCTCGCCCAAGACCTCGGCGTCGACCTGGCGGCGGTGCGGGGCACCGGGGACGGCGGAGCCGTGCGGGCGGCGGACGTGCGTACGGCCATGCGCACCCTTGCCGGAGGAAGAGGAAGCGGACCCGAGCGACCCGATCGAGGCCCGCTGAACGGCGACCAGCATCCGGACGCCGCCGCACGAAGAGACAGCCGCCCGGAGGACCGTACGGACACCATGCGCCGTGCCATCGCCGACCTCATGAGCCGCTCCAAGCGGGAGATCCCGCACTACTACCTGTCCACCACCATCGACCTGACGGCGGCCGACGACTGGCTCCGCCGGGTCAACCGCGCTCGTACGCCCGCCGACCGACTCGTACCGGCGGCCCTGCTCCTGAAAGCCGCCGCCGTCGCGGCACGTGAGGTGCCGGCACTCAACGGCTACTGGCAGAACGGTGGATTCGTCCCCGCCTCCGAGATCAATGTGGGCATCGCGGTCTCACTCCGGCAGGGCGGACTGCTCGCCCCGGTGATCCACAACGCCGACACACTGCCGCCCGACGCCCTCATGACCCGTCTGAAGGAGCTGGTACAGCGAGCCCGTCGAGGGCGGCTGCGCGGGAGCGAGATGGCCGGCGCCACTCTGACCGTCACCAGCCTGGGCGACCAGGGCGTGGAGGCCGTGTTCGGGGTGATCCACCCGCCTCAGGTGGCCCTGGTGGGCTTCGGCGCGGTCGTCGAGCGGCCCTGGGCCGCGGGCGGCATGCTCGGAGTGCGTCCGGTGGTGACCGCGACCCTGGCCGCCGACCACCGGGCCACGGACGGCGCGGTGGGGGCGCGCTATCTCACGGCGGTCGACCGACTTCTGCAGAGACCGGAGGAGTTGTGAGTCAGATGAAGCCACTGAACGACGCGGAGGCCCTGTCGCTGATCAAGGAGTCGATCACGCAGATCATCCCCGACGCCGACTTCACTCTGGTCGAACCGGACGACAAGTTCCGCGATGTGCTCGAACTGGATTCGCTCGATTTCCTCAGCCTGGTCGAGCTGCTGTCCGAGCGGGTGGGCGTCCGTATCGGCGAAGAGGACTACCCGGACCTGACCACGCTGTCCGACACGACGCGGTTCCTGGTCGAAAGGACCGGCCAGGGATCATGACCACCTTGTGACACGCCGAGGCCGCGGCTGCCCGGTACGCCCCACGGCCACGTTCCTTCCGCGTTCACTCCCGCTGCAGCACCACTTTGAGGGCGCCTGTGCTGGTGCCGCGCGCGAACGCCTCATAGGCGTCTTCCATCCGGTCGAGGCCGAACGTGTGGGTGACCAACGGGGAGACGGGCAGATGGCCGAACCTCAACAGTTCCAGCAGCCACGGCGTGGAGGACGTGTCGACCTGGCCCGTGCTGATCGTCACGTTCTTGCGCCAGAGGGACTCCAGATGCAGTGACACCGGTTTGCCGTGGGTGCCGATGTTGGCGATGTGCCCTCCCGTGCGGACGGCGCGCGTGCAGAGCACGAAACCGTCCGGGGCGCCGGACGCCTCGATGACCACGTCGGCCCCCGGCCCCTCGGACAGGTCGGCGATCATGGTTCCTGGCGATTCGGCGGCATCCGCCCCCACACGCTTGGCGTTCTCCAGCCGAGCGCCGGCCAGGTCGACGACGATGATCCTGCGAGGCGAGTAGAGCCGGGCAACGACCACCGTGGCGAGACCGACGGGGCCGGCGCCCACCACGACGACGGTGTCTCCCGGGCCGACGTGTCCGTTGCGGACCCCGACCTCGTAGGCGGTGGGGAGGAGCTCGGCGAGCAGTACGGCGTCAACGGGTGGAAGGTCCGGGGGCCGTCGGGTGGTGGAGTGATCGGCGAACGGCACACGCACCAGTTCGGCCTGGGTGCCGTTGATCAGACTGCCCAGGATCCATCCGCCACCCCCACGGCACTGTCCGTACCTGCCGTCGCGGCACTCCGCGCAGTCACCGCAGGCAGAGACGGACGACACGATCACCTGATCGCCGGGGCGCAGGTGGTGGACCTGCTCACCGACGTCGACGACCTCGCCGACGGCCTCGTGACCGAGGACCGTCCCCGGCTTCACCTCGGGGAAGTCGCCCCGCCGTATGTGCAGATCGGTGCCGCAGACGGTCGTTGCGTCGACCCGGACGATCGCGTCGGTCGCCTCCTCGATCACCGGATCGGGGACGGTGTCCCAGGAGGTGTGTTCCGGGCCGTGGTAGACGAGCGCTCGCACCGCGTTTACTCCCTCGCTCCCCCACCTCCACGGTCACCCCCGCACCGCACCCGGGCAACACGGCCACTCGCAACAGCTCAGTCCGGCTCCATGTACGGGCGGCGGAAGACCGGTGCCTGACCGCTGCCCCACGGGCATACGGCCGCCAGCGCCTGGGCCACCGCGGACTCCAGCGCGCCACTGGTGTCGACCGGGACGGCCTCGGGCCACGGCGGCTCCTTGGCAGCCATGGCGGTGGCGATGCCGAGACCGGCGTCGGAGACGCCCGGGGCGCGCGTGCTCAGGCGAGCCGCCGACAGCTCGCCCGGCACCTGGCAGTGGAGGGCCACCAGGTCGGCGCTGGTTCGGTCGGCCAGGCGCAGAGCTGCTTCGCGCTGTGCGGCGTCGGACCAGGTGGCGTCGAGGACCACCGATTCACCGGAGGAAAGCAGTGCGGCCGCGCGGTCGAGCAGCGCGGCGTAGGTCCTGGCCGTCCATTCGGGCGTGTACAGCCCTTCGCCGTAGCCCGCCGCGGCGGACTGCTCCGCCGGGATGCCCGCCAGTTCCTTGCGCATGCGGTCACTGCTGAGCAGGGTGACCCCCAGCCGGTCGGCCAGGGCTCCGGAGAGGGTGGACTTCCCGCTGCCCGGCAGTCCGCCGACGAGGGTGAGGCCGACAGCGGAGGTGCGCAGGTGGCGCAGTGCCATGGAGGCGAGCCGCCGCGCCGCGGCTTCGGCGCCGGGCGCGCCCTGCCGGGCCTGGATCACCGAGACCTTGGCCCGGACGAAGGCGCGGTAGGCGACGTAGTGGTGCCACAGAGACGAGGGCGCGGGATCCCCGGAGTATTCGCCGTACCGGGCGAGGAAGTACGCCGCGGCCTCCCGGGCCCCGAGCTGTTCCAGGTCCATGGCAAGGAAGGCGGCGTCGTCGAGGCCGTCGACGTAGCGGAGGCGGTCGTCGAACTCCAGGCAGTCCAGGACCCGGGGACCGTCGTCGAGGCAGAAGACGTCCTCGGCGAGCAGGTCGCCATGGCCGTCGATCACCCGCCCCTGCTCGATACGGGCGTCGAACAACCGCTTGCGACCTGCGAGATAGCGGCGCACCAGCCCCTCGATCTCCGTCAGGCAGTCGGGCACGGCGCCGTCCGCGGCCAGTGTCTGGACCTGCGAGAAGCTCGCCTCCCATCGTGCCGACAGCGCATCCCGCGTGCCCTGCTCGTCCACGTCGCGGCCACGGGGCGCGTGCGCGTGCCATGCCGCCAGTTGCCGGGCGACGGTGCGAAGGACGTCGTCCACAACAGCCCCCGCCCTTACGAGATGGGAGAGGCGGCGCTCCTCCGGCATGCGACGCATCACCACGAGTGGTTCAGGTGACTCCCCATCGGGACTGCGGAACTCACCGAGCCCCACGTAGACGTCGGGGGCGAACCGGCGGTTGAGGGCTATTTCGCGCTCGCATGCGGCTCGGCGGCCAGCGACCGTGGTGTAGTCCAGGAATCCCAGATCGACCGGCTTCTTGAGCTTGTAGGCTCGGTCGCCGACGAAGAACAGCGTCGCGGTGTGGGTCTCGCACACCGCAGCGCGCGACAGCGGCTCCCCGTCGTGCGGAGCACTCGGCCGCAGAGCGGACACGTCGGCACGCGGCTCGTGGTGACCGGGCTCAGTCATGAGGAACCACGGCGACCGGGCAGCGTCCATGATGGACGGCGGCCTGCGCCACCGGACCGAGGTGGGGCGCCAGACCGGTACGGTGCCGGCGTCGGCCGACGACCAGCAGTGAGGCGCCCTCCGCGGCTCGTACGACGGCCTTGGCGGGGCTTTCGAGACGGATGCTGTCGGCCACGTCCACCTGCGGGTACTTCTCCCGCCACGGCTGCAGCGCTCTGCTCACCTGCTCGTGCGCGTCCCGGGTCGTCTCCTCGCTGAAGCCGTGGTCCACTCCCCAGGGCGTACGTGCGCTGAGCGGCACGCTGCGGCCGTGGACGACGAGGACAGGAACGTCCCTGGCCGCAGCGGTATGAAAGGCGAAATCGAGTAGGTCGTCCGACGATCCGTGCAGTTTCAGGGCCACAACGACACGGCTCGCCGCCGTGGCTGGTCTCCCCTCGTCCCGGAGTTCGGCGCGCACCAGCACCACGGGCCGCTCGGCCCGTGCCACAACGGGCATGCTGACGTCCCCGAGGAAGTAGCTCTCGACGGGCTCGAGTCCTCGGGAGCCCAGGACGACCATCTCCGACTCGGAGGCCGCTTGGAGCAGGGCGTGCTGGGCGTCGTCGGCGACCAGGTTCCTGCCGATGGCCAGGCCCGGGTGGCCTGTCCGGAGTTCCGCCTGCACTGTGTCGACAAGATGCTTCGCCCAGTAGTTCTGATCGAGTTCCGCGGGAAGACGAGCCGGTTCCGGGGCAAGCATCGGCCACGCGTGCAGTAGCCGGAGAGTGAGCTTTCGCCTCCCGGCCTCATCGGCGGCCCAACGGGCGGCGGCGAGACTCTCGGGCGAGCCGTCGAGGCCCACGGTGACGACTGGTTGCATGGCGGCGGTCTCCGTCTCGTAAGAAGCTGGAAGGGACGGCGAACGAGTCCGATCGTGTGAACGGTCCGGACATCGCCTGCATACCGGGAGCGGCGAGTTTCTCCCCTTCGAGGATCTCCCGGTCCTCGCCACGGCGCATGTGGACCTCGGGGGCGGGCGCGAAAGCGGGGCGGGCGGCAGGAGAGGAGACAGGCGCGGTGACGATTCCCCTGGTGGTGGGCGTCGACGGATCCGAGACGAGCCTTGAGGCCGTCGACTGGGCCGCCGACGAGGCGGCCCGGCACGGGATCCCGCTCCACCTGCTGCACGCGGCGGCCGGTGAACAGGAGGCGTCCGCCGTGATCAGCGCTGCCTCGGCGCGCGCCAGAGAGGGCGCTCCAGCGGTGCGGTTGTCCAGCGAGGTGTCGCACGATGACGCGGCCTCCGCCCTGGTCGGCAAGGGGCGTAATGCCTTCGCGCTGGTACTGGGGAACAGGGGACTCGGAGATCTTTCCGGCATGCTCCTCGGCTCGGTCAGCCTCGCCGTGGCCGCACGCGCCGACTGCCCGGTGGTCGTGGTCCGCGGCAGTTCGGAGCACCGCGCTGCCCGGTTCGGAAGCGTCGTCGTGGGTGTCGAGGACGGGGAGGGCAGCGGCACGGCCGTGGACTTCGCGGTGCGCGAGGCCCAAGTGCGGCGCTGCCGACTCGAGGCCGTGCACGCCTGGAGCGCACCGTCCGGTGCCTGTACGACACCACAGGCACCCTCGTGGCAGTTGGAGGCCCACCGGCGTCCCCCGGCGCAGGTGCTCGACGACGCTCTGCGCCGGCCTGCGGAAAGGTACGGCGACGCCGCGGTGAGCCGGCGCTTGATCGAGAAACCGGCGCGCCAGGCGCTGTTGGAGGCCGCGTCGACCGCAGATCTGCTGATCGTGGGTGCTCGGCGACGACTTGGGCATCCGGGGCTGCAACTCGGCCTGATCAACCACGCACTGCTGCATCACGCGCCGTGTCCCGTGGCCGTCGTACCCCAGATGTGACCGCCGCAGAACCTGGCCGCAGCACCGGCTTCCAGGGCCCGGCGGTGGCCCGGAACCTTCGGCTCGGCACAGCATCCGGCAGATCGCCGGACAACCCCGGTGAATCCCAGTCGTTTTACGGGGTCCCAGTAGGTGTGTCCCGGGCGCCGTCCGTCCGGGACGTGATCTGTGCGGTGACCGAGACCACGCCGTCGACGCCCCGGCACAACTGCTCGATGACGGGGATCAGACTCCTGTGCTCCACGGTGCCCGCAAGGGCGACCCGCCCGTCGCGGACCTCCGCGGTCACGTCCCTCGGATCGAGCCCCAAGGTGCGCCGCAGAACGTCTCCGGTGATCTCCTCGCGAATGGCCTCGTCACGGCGCAGGAAGACCCGCAGCAGATCACCGCGACTGACGATGCCCAGCAGCCGATCGGCCTCGTCGACAACGGGCAGGCGTTTGACGTTCTGGGTTTCCATGAGGCGGGCGGCCTCGACCACGGTCCATTCGGGCCGCGCGCACACCGCGGGAGCGGACATCAGTTCCTCGGCCCGGGACCCCTCGGCTTTGGCCCGCTCCCAGGCCTCCAGATGCGGAATGGGGGTCCTACCGGTCGGGTCGGCCTGGTCGGCGCTCTTGCGCAGTAGATCGGCCTCGGACACCACGCCCATCGGACGGCCGAGCTCGTCCACCACGGGTACGGCGGTGACGTCGTTCTCCTCCAGCAGCCTGACGAGCTCCTTGAACGGCGTGTCGGGCCGTGCCCGGACGACATCCCGGGACATGAGCTCCTCGACTGTTCGGTGATGCATGGTGCCTCCCGGGTGCGGGACACCCACCTCGCGGATACGAGGCCGCCGCCCCGTGCGGCAGTGCGGCCCGCGTGGCAGGTTGGATACAGCACCATTCTGAGGAGAGGGCGGCGATCATGCGAGCGCACCTCGGCGACCACCTCGTCATCGAGAGGCCGGCGGCCGGCGACGCCAGGCGCGTCGGCGAGATCGTCGGACTCCCCCACGACGACGGCACACCCCCTACGACGTGCGCTGGTCCGACACCCACGACATGACGCTGGTGTTTCCCGGGCCGGACGCCCACATCCGCCATCTCGAGTACGAGCAGCCCCCCCGGGGGGCGGGCGAGGCGCCGCCGGCAACCGGCGAGGCGGCGACCGCGTCCACGATGACCAGGCCGGCCGGGACGGGCAGTCCAGGTGACGTCGGCCGGCGCGCGGCCGTCGAACGCCGTAGGCGGGGTCTCAGCCGGGAGGAGACGGTCGGCCGCGCGCGAATGTCGCCCTACTACTGGCCTACCCGGAGCAACAGCCCGCCGATCCGGCCTTGGCGACGCTCATCAGACCGGCCGACGCGCTGGGCACCTCGGTCGCCGCACTGCGTGGCGGAGGCATGGATCTCCCGCCCGGTCAGGGCCACGCACTGCTGCACCCCCGGCTTCGGGACGCGGATCGCGGTGTCGACGGCCGACGGCCGCACGGCGGTCGTCCCGGTCAACTACGCATGCGTCGATGACGCCATCATCTTCCGGACCGCGCCCGAATCCGTGACGGCGGCGGCAGCGGAGAGGGAGGTCGCCTTCGAGGTCGACCACGTGGACGACGCCCTGAGCCAGAGCCGGAGCGTGCTCGCCGTCGCACCGGCACGTGTGGTACCGGACCCCGAGGCGGTACGCAGGCTCGCCCAACGCGCGCACACCACGCAGTGGGCGGGCGGCGAGCGCGGGAATGTGGGTGTCGATCGAACCCACCAACCACACGGGCCGCCGGATCACCCCTGCCGATCAGTAGCCGGTCATGGCCCGGACGCAGGGCTGTCCGGTCCGAAACCCTCGCCGCGCAGTCGTGATTCGACGCCCACCACGCCCTCCAACCCGCTCACGAGGCGCTCGGCGACCCAGATGAGCGAGGTGTCGTGGACGGGCCCGCGGAGCCTGACGACGCCGTCCCGCACGGACACGTGAATGGCGTGGGCGTGCAGGGGGAACAGGTAGGACACCACCGTACGGCGGACCTCCTCCTCGATGTCCTCGTCCGACCGCAGGAAGACCCGCAACAGGTCGCCACGACTGACGATGCCGCGCAATCCGTCCTCGGCACCGACGACGGGGAGCCGTTTGACGTGGTGCACGGCCATGAGGCGCGCTGCCCGGGCCAGGGTGTCGTTCGGGCGGACCGTGACAGCGGGCGCGCTCATCACCTCCTCAGCGGTCACACCTTCCGCCTTGGCCAGGTCGGACCGCAGTCGCATGCGCTCGGAGCGGGTGGGCCGGCGATCCCGGAACTCCTCCTTGGGCAGCAGGTCGGCCTCGGACACCACGCCGACGACCCGCCCTTCGCCGTTCACGACCGGCACGGCACTCACGTGCCGCTCGTCCATGACCCGCACGATCTCCTTGAACGGCGCGTCGCGCCCGACGGCGACCGCGGGCGTGGTCATCACATCGTTCACGATGTGCGCAACAGTGACGGGCATGTCTCGGTCCTCGAAAGGCGGCCGGGGAACCCGGCTCGGCCGATGCCTCAAGCATCACCATGACCTGACAGGTCGCAAACCGGCCGGAGAGCCGCCCTGGCAACGGGACCCGGTGGCGTGTCGCGGCGCCGGGCAGGCAGTGCGACGGTATTCACAGGAGGACCTCGGCAGCCGGGCGAGAAGGCGGTGACGGCTATGGAACTCCCACTGGTCGTGGGCGTCGACGGATCGGACTCCAGTCTGGCAGCGGTCGACTGGGCCGTGGACGAGGCGGCACGGCACGGTCTGCCCCTCCATCTCGTCCATGCCTCTCTCTGGGAGCTGTACGAGGGAGCCCAACCGTCCTTCAGCACCGACCGTCCGGCCGAGGAGGTCATGGCGGAGCACATCGTCGCGTCGTGCGTGGAACGGGCCCGGCGACGCAATCCCGAGGTCAATGTGTCCGGCAAGGCGCTGCCGGAGGACGCCGTATCCGCGCTGCTACGGACGGCGCCCGAGGCGTTCGCCCTGGTCACGGGGTCACGTGGGCGCGGCGAGATCGCCGGGATGCTGCTGGGATCCGTCAGCCTCGCGGTCGCGGCCCGCGCCGTCTGCCCGGTCGTCGTCATCCGGGGCGCGGAAGCCAACCGCCGGGGAGCCTACGGCCGCGTGGTGGTGGGGGTCGGTGACGCGTCCGGTGGTGCGGCGGCCGTACGGTTCGCCGTCCGGGAAGCCGAGGTGCGCGGCTGTGCCCTGACAGCCGTACGGGCCTGGCGCAATCCGTCACAAGAACCCGTGGACCACATGCTGATCGCTGACGACGCCGCCCGGCTCCGCGAGGAGCGGGCCGCGACCAGCCTCGAAGACGCCCTGCGCGAGGCGGTACGAGAGCACCCTCAGGTCGATGTCCGTCGCGAGGCGGTCGAGGGCACCGCCCACCGGGTCCTCCTGCGGGAATCGGCCGAAGCGGACCTGATCGTCGTCGGTGCCCAGCGCCGGCACGGCCACTTCGGTCTGCAGCTCGGCCGGGTCGGCCACACCCTGCTGCACCACTCCGACTGCCCGGTCGCCGTCGTCCCCCAGCCGGTCTGAGGCCCGCCGCGGGCACCTGGGCCGGCACAGCCCGCGAAGGAGAGGGAAAGGTGGCGGATGTCGGAGTGGACTTGGGAGTGGACGGGATACGATCCCGCCGCCGAGCAGCTGCGTGAGTCCCTCTGCACACTGGGCAACGGCTACTTCGCCACACGCGGCGCACTGCCGGAACACCGGGCCGGCCTGGTGCACTATCCAGGCACCTATGCAGCGGGGTGCTACAACCGCCTGGAGTCGGCCGTGGCGGGGCGGCAGGTCGTGAACGAAGACGTGGTCAACCTCCCCAACTGGCTCTTTCTCCGGTTCCGGGCGCGCTGCACGGACGGGACGTGGAGCCCGTGGTTCTCCCCCGGCACGCACACCCTCCTGGACCACCGGCACACCCTGGATCTGCGCCGAGGCACACTCGCACGGTCCTCCCGCCACCGGAAGGACGAACTGGGTGTGCTCCACGTCGAGCAGACCCGCCTGGTGCACATGGAGGACCCGCACCTGGCCGCACTGCGGACGGTACTCACGGCCGAGGACTGGACCGGCCAGATCGAGATCGAAAGCTCTCTGGACGGCGATGTCATCAACGGCAATGTGCACCGCTATCGCGCACTCGACCGCCACCACCTGAACCACGTGCGAACCGGTGCGCACGAGCCCCACACCATCTGGCTGAGCTGCCGGACCGGCACTTCGGACATCACCGTCGCCCTGGCAGCCCGGACGACGGTCCGTGCGGACGAGGCTCCGGCCTCATCGGTGCTTCGGCCCGCCCGCCACCGTGCCGTCCACCGTCTGGTCGTCCCGATCACCCGCGGCAGGCCCGTCACCGTGGACAAGACGGTGGCACTGCACACCTCGCGGGACACAGCGATCAGCGATCCCCTCGGCGAGGCCACCGAGCGGGTGTCCGTGGCGGCGGACTTCCCGGCCTTGCTCGACTCCCATGTCGCAGCCTGGGAGCGGCTGTGGCGACGCACGGACGTACAGGTGCCCGGAGAGGCCGGCCGCATCCTGCGCTTCCATCTCTTCCACGTCCTGCAGACGCTGTCACCGCACACGGCGGAGCTGGATGTGGGCGTCCCGGCCCGGGGCCTGCACGGCGAGGCGTACCGGGGTCATGTGTTCTGGGACGAGCTCTTCGTCCTCCCCTATCTGAACCTGCACCTTCCGGAGGTGTCCCGGGCGCTGCTGAACTATCGCCACCGACGCCTCCCTCGGGCCTGCGCGGCGGCGAGCGCAGCCGGCAGGGCCGGGGCGATGTATCCGTGGCAGAGCGGCAGCAACGGGCGTGAGGAGTCCCAGGAATGGCATCTCAACCCCGCCTCGGGCCGCTGGCTGCCGGACCACTCGCGCCTCCAGCACCACGTGGGTTCGGCGATCGCCTACAACGTCTGGCAGTACTGCGAGGCCACCGGTGACACGGAGTACCTGCACACCAAAGGCGCGGAAATGCTGTTGCAGATCGCCCGCTTCTGGGTGGACCTGGCAGTCTTCGACCATGACACGCGCCGCTACCGGATCCGCGGCGTCGTCGGCCCCGACGAGTACCACGACGGCTATGCCGGTGCCGCGAAGCCCGGGCTGGACGACAACGCGTACACCAACGTCACCGCCGCCTGGGTCCTCACCCGCGCTCTGGAACTCGTGCGGCGCCTTCCCGCATGGCGGCGCGAGGAACTGTTCCAACGGATCCGGCTGAGCACCGACGCGCTGCCGGAGTGGGAGGAGGTCTCCAGACGCCTGCGGGTGCCCTTCCACCAAGGCGTCATCAGCCAGTTCGAGGGCTACGACGACCTCACCGAACTCGACTGGGACGCCTACCGCGCCCGCTACGGCACCATCCGGCGGCTGGACCGCGTTCTCGAGGCCGAGGGCGACACGGTCAACCGCTACAAGGCGTCCAAGCAGGCCGATGTCCTCATGCTCGGCTACCTGTTCTCGCCCACGGAACTGCGTGGTCTGTTCCGGCGTCTCGGGTACCACCTGGATGACGAGATCTGGCGCAGCACCGTCGACTACTACCTCCAGCGCACCAGCCACGGCTCGACCCTCAGCGAACTCGTCCACGGCCTGGTCCTCGCCAGAGCCAGACGGGCCGACGCATGGCAGTACGTCCATGAAGCCCTGGAGGCGGATATCGCCGACATCCAGGGCGGCACCACGGGCGAAGGCATCCACCTCGGCGCCATGGCCGGAACCCTCGACCTGATCCAGCGCGGCCTGACGGGACTGGAGACACGCGAGGACGCCCTCTGGCTGGACCCGGTGCCTCTCCCAGCCCTGTCCGAGTACGGATTCTCGCTCCACTACCGCGGTCACTGGGGTGTCGGCGTGCGCCGCCGAAGCGGGCAACTGGAGATCGCCGTACCCGACTCGGAAGAGTCGGCGATCCGCGTGGTGCTGGCCGACCGAGCAGTGACCATCGCCCCGGGCGAGACGTGCACGCTCCTTCTGCCGAAGGACTGACGCTGCGGCGGTCGCCGGCTCGGCCGCCGTTGGGATCTCCACTCACAGTACGTTCTCCGTGGGGCCCGCCGCGTCGTGCCGAGTGGGGTGGCGGGGAGCTCGACGCACCGGTATGCAGGGTGATGGCGAGCCAGCGCCCTCAGGCCGGCAGCCGGACAAGCGACGTCGAAGACCCAGTTCAGCAGCACGAACGCGAACGGTCGAAGCCACGGCCGCAGGCCGGGGTGCAGACCGCGGGCCTGTGCGACCAGCCGGGAGAGTGCCTCCTGGCCTGCTGGACGCGGCGGGAGCGCGTCCCGGCACTCGTCCAGACTCGCCCCACCGCGTGACGGAAGCCCGAGAAGCGGTATCGCCAGCGCACCGGCCACCACCAGCACGGCGGCCGCGAGTACCTGTTCCACACCCCTGCGGCGCAGCTGCCGGAAGACCCAGGCCGAGAACGCCGCCCTCCGGGCAACGCACCCGCGACGGCGTGGGCGGCCACCACGATCTCCGTCGTGCGCCGCGGGCTCCAACGGATCCCGCCCGCCCCGAGCAGCCAGCGGTGCATGACGGCGAAACACACGATCGACAGCACCTGGCACACCACGGCGCCCGCCATCGGTAGCGGGTGTACTCCCGCGATGAGGTGGTGGGCCTGTGTCAGTTCACGCCGCAGCAGGATTGCGATGAGGACCACTGCCGCCGCCAGGAGAACGGTCACCGACCACCACAGCGGGCCTGGTCGCGCGGGACGACCCTCCGCCCACCGCTTCGGGATCCCGCCACCCGGACATCGGCCATCACTCCCGCCAGGCAGCGTGAGGGTCCGGATGCCGAAGGTACGCGACGAGTTGGGCCGGCACAGCGCGCCTCGCCGAGGTCACCCGGCGCCGCAGACCCGGTCCCCCGGGCTCTTCCCTGACATACTCGATGGATCACAGACACGGCCGCCCGGCGACACCTTGCTGGTGCCAGCCGGGTTGTCGTGCGCTCCGCTGCCCGCACCGGTCGGCACATGCCCCAGCTGCCCGTCTTGGTCCGCGCCGCAGTCGGCACCATCGCCGGTGCACAGGTCGGGTCCTGGACTGCCGCCGCTCCGGCCGCCGTTCCAGGCCAGCATCGCCCTGCTGCCGGCCTGGACCGGGACAGCGGCTTCCCGCGGAATCCGGCGATGATCGGGAACCCTCTACGGCAGACCCCTGCCGCTGGTGCGGACCACTCACCGAGTGACGTCCAGTTCCGTGTACATCCCGGCCGCGTAGTGACCCGGGACATTGCACAGCAGCTCATAGTGGCCCGGCCGCAGCGTCACCGTGGTCCAGGCGGCCGCACCGGAGGCGATGCCGTCCCCAGCGCCACTGCCACAGGTGCGGGACGCCTCGCCGAGACTGCCTGCTTCCGACACCCGACCGTCGGAGCCGATGGCACGTTGTCCCGCGGCCTGCCCCGTCGGCATCGGCAACACGATCACCTCGTGTGTGAGGGTTCCCGCATTGACTACCCGCACTGTGACCTTTCCCGCCGGAACGGTCGTGGGGTGGGCTACCAGGCGCATCATGCTCATGCCGTACCAACCTGGGTGGCCGTTGTTCGGCGCAGGCCAGTTCGGGCCCCACATCATGCGTCCCGTGTCCCACACGGTCACGTCGACCGCACTGCCTGTCGCGGTCGGCGCGGCGCATCGGGCGCCCTGCGCTCGCCAGGACGCCGGTCCCGCCCTGTGAAAGGCGCCGGACGCAGCCATCAGACTTGTCGTGGCGACGCCCAGCACCAGGGCCGCCGCGGCGATGGCGATCGCCGCCCAGACCCCTCGGCGGCCATGCGCGTTCATCGGTGCTCCCGAAGCAGCGCGAGCCGGCGTTTGTAGTCGTCCTCGTCGATCTCCCCGCGTGCGAACCGCTCGGCGAGCAGGTGCTCGGCCCGCCGGTCCTGCCACTCGCCGTCGCCGGGCGGTGGAGGCGAGCCCGGTTGCTGATGACGGGCACCGGCGAGGTAGCGCACGAGTGCGACGAGGCCAACGATCAGGACGGCCCAGAACAGCACCATGAACACCGTCATGATGATCCAGCCGCCCCATCCGCCGCCGTACCACATCATGCCGATCACTTCCCTCGGCTGATTGCTCCCGCGCTACCAGGATGGATCAGTGAGACCTCAACCGCGCTGGGCCACAGTTCCCGGATGCAGGGCCGGGGGACCCAACACCCCATCGGACTCCGCCGTTCGCAGCTGTGTGGAAACGCTTCGCAGAGCACGACGTGCCACCCAGGCCGTTCACCACCCTGGGCTTGGCCGTCACCTTCACCCACTTCGCAGCCACCCTCGCCGGCGGCCGGTTCTCGTAACCGGTGCGGACGTCGACGGCCCGACGAACGGGTGGCGACGGTCACTCCTTGCCTCGGACCACCGCGACGGAGCAGTGCGCATGATGCAGCAGGGCCTGGCTGACCGAGCCGAGCAGCAGGCCGGTGAAGCCACCGCGGCCGCGCGCACCGGCCACGACCAGCTGCGCGTCGTGACTGGCTTCGATCAGGGCCGGGCGGATCCGGGAGCGCACCAGGCGCCGCTCCACAGCGACCTGGGGGTAGCGCGTCTGCCACGGAGACAGGGTCTCGTCCAGCAGCTGCTGCTCCTCCTCGCGGAGCCGGTCGATGTCGACCACCATGTTCAGCGGGTCACCCGGCCCCTCGTAGGGCCGTTCGCTCCAGGTGTTCCACACGTGCAGGGCCAGCAGGTCCGCACCGCGCATCGACGCCTCGGCGAAGGCGAACTCGACGGCGCGTTCGCCCGCCGAGGAGCCGTCCACCGCCAGTAGTACGGGACTGGTCGGGTTCGGCCTGCCTCGTACCACCAGCACCGGGCAGTGGCCATACGCGGCCAGATGCACGGCAGTGGAACCGAGGAGCAGGCTGCCGAACGCGCCCAGCCCGCGGCTGCCCACCACGACGAGCGAGGCGGTTCGCGACTCGATCTCCAGCACCATCAGCGGCTCGCCGACGGTGACCTCGCGTGTGATGTCCACACGTGGCGCGACCTCGCGTGCCCGTTTTTCGGCCTCGGCCAGAGTGCCGTCCACCAGCTCTCGCACCCCCGCCCTGGCAGGACTCCAAGGAGACCCACCAGGCGGTGGATGGATCGACGGCCACCCGAAGGCGTGCACCAGCCGCAGGCCGACCCCGCTCAACACCGCCTCGTGTGCCGCCGTCTCGACCGCGTCCAGGCTGGACGGTGAGCCGTCGACTCCCACTACGACCGGTTTCGCCATGCCGCGCCTCCTCGCCAGGCCGGCTTTGCGGCCGCCTGCCCGGCTTCGTCCATCCTCCGCCACTGTGCCGCGCAGCGCATCGGACCCGATGGCCTTCCCGGCACCTTCGAGACAGCGGTGCCGTACGCGTCCGTGGACGTGCTCCCGGGCGCCGCCGTACCACCGCTGTCGCGGTAACCACCCCCTTCCTGATCACGGGCAGTAATCACCCGGAAGGCTCAGCAGACACGGCATGGGTGCACCCGAACGGCTCCCATGAGGAAGGGGCGCTGTCACCCAAGAGGCCCCCGGAGGAGGAAGTCGTGTTCCGCCACTCGATACGTACGTTCCTGGTGAGTCTGTGCGCGCTGACGGCGGCATCGCAGGCGGCCCCCGCCCTGGCCCTCGCCGCCCCGGCCAGCCCCCACCCGCAGTTTCAAGCCGCCCGGGCTCTTCGAGCGCAGACGCTCTCGGACCTCAACACCGCCATCAAGGGCGAGGCGTTCGCCTACGCCTCCTACAGCCTCTTCGGCACTCAAGCCGACGGCGCTGCCCACGTTGCCGTCGGCCGGCTCTTCCGGACCACGGCGCAGACCGAGTTGAACGAGCACCTGCACGAGGCGGCCACGCTGGCCGGTCTGGTCGGCACGAACGCGGCCAACCTGCGCCAGGCCATCAACGGGGAGACGTACGAGAACCAGGTCATGTACCGCGGTTTCGCGGCGGAGGCCCGGCAGGACGGGGATGCGAAGGCCGCCGAACTGTTCACGGAGATAGCCGCCGACGAGGGCCGCCACCGCGACGCCTTCCGCACGGCACTCGCAGCCGTGACCTCCGGCCACGGCACCGTACCGGCGCCAAGCGCCGCCAGGACCGTCGCAGTACCCGCCGGGCTGCCGCAGGTGCGTGCCGCCCGCACGAAAGCCAACCTGGACACCGCGATGCACGGCGAAGCCCTGGCCTACGCCAAGTACATGAATTTCGCAGCGCACGCCAAGCAGTCCGGGAATTCCGCGCTGGCCCGCCTGTGGGAGGGGACGGCCGCCGTCGAGCTGCACGAGCACTTCGCCGGTGAGGCGGTCCTGGCCGGACGGGTGGGCACCACGAAGGAGAACCTGGACAAGGCCATTACCGGGGAACGTTCCGAGGCGACCACCCTCTACCCCGGATTCGCCAAGCAGGCGACCGCCGTCGGTGACACCGCTGCCGCCAACTTCTTCCGCAACACCGCCGCGGACGAGGCCCGGCACGCCGCCGCCTTCCAGTCGGCGCTGAACCGGCTGCGCTGAGCGCCGCCCCCTGGCCCGCCCCGAACTGCCTGCCGCGAAACGCCCGACCGGCCGGTGCCCTCGCCCACCCGGCCGGTGCCCTCGCCCGCCCGGTCGGGGACCGTGTGCCTGGGCGGCGAGGCGGTCCGAACAGCGCGGTCCAGGGACGAACGGCCCTGCCCTCGCATCCGGTGAGGGGAGCAGGCTGGATGTCGCATACGGACAGCTGATCCCACCGCCAGGGAGGCGGGTGCCAGGCATGAGCGCCGAGGTCGCAGGCGTGGCCGAGGAGACACGGGTGCTGGTCGTGGAGGACGACCGCGGCATCGCGGAGTCGCTGGTGCGCGGTCTGCGGCAGGCCGGCTATGCGGTGGAGGGCGTCGGAACCGGGCGGGCGGCGTTGTCGGCGCCCAGCCCCGATGTCGTGCTGCTCGATCTGGGGCTGCCCGACATCGACGGCGTCGAGGTGTGCCGCAGGCTGCGGGCGCGGTCGGACGCCGCGATCATCGCGGTGACCGCGCGCGGCGAGGAGGCGGACCGGGTGGTGGCTCTGGACGAGGGCGCCGACGACTACCTGGTCAAGCCGTTCGGGCTGGCCGAACTGCTCGCGCGGATGCGGGCCGTACTGCGCCGTCGGCGCCCGACGGAACCAGAGATTCTTCGCCACGGCCCGCTGGCGCTCGACCTTCGCACCCGGCAGGTCTCGGTCGACGGACACGTGGTCGCGCTGACGCCGAAGGAATTCGGCATCCTGGAGTGCCTAGCCGCCGACCCCGGCCGCGTGGTGAGCCGGCAGCAGATCCTGGATCGGGCGTGGGACGCCCACTGGTACGGCCCCACCAAGGTGGTGGACGTGCACATCGCGGCGCTGCGGCGCAAGCTCGCCGTGGCGGGGCTGATCGAAACCGTCTACGGGCACGGGTTCCGGCTCGGGGCGGTCCAGGAGTCCCGGGAACGGTCGTGACCCGCCGGATCACCTGGACGCTCCTGGTCCTGACCTCCGTGCTCCTGGTGCTGGCGGTCGTACCGCTCGCGGCGTCGATGACGGCCCGTGAGCGCGTCGCCTTCCGCGACAGCCAGCGTGCCGCCACCCGGACGATCGCCGCGGCGGCCGAGGAACACCTCTCCGACCAAAAGCCGGCCACCGTCATGCGCCAGGAGCTGGACGCCGCGGCCCGCGTGGGGGACTGCGCCGCCGTGTACGACGCCTCCGCGCGGCTGGTGGCCAGTACGCCCTGTACAGCGGCCCAGGGCGGGGAGGCGAAGGAACTGGCGGAGAAGGTCCTGGCCGGACGCGAACCGGAGCCGCCGGAGAACGAGGGCCGGCTCCTGACGGCGGAGCCGGCCGGTGAGGTCCGTGCACCCTCCGGCGCGGTCGTCCTGGCCCGCTCCGCGGCCCCGCTCGGCGCCCGGATCGCCGCCATCTGGGGCTGGTCCGCCGCGATCGCCGCGGCAGGGCTGGCCGCTTCCGTGCTGCTGTCCGTCCGCCTCGCCCGCTGGGTCGGCCGCCCCCTGTCGAGACTGGACGTCAGCGCGCAGCGGCTGGGCGAGGGTGCGCTCGGCGAGCGGGCCGAGGTCGGCGACGGACCCCCTGAGGTACGCCGGCTGGCCGGCACCTTCAACACGATGGCGGCCCGCATCGAGGCCCTCGTGCACGGTCACCGGGCCGTGCTCGCCGACGTTTCCCACCAGTTGCGCACCCCGCTGGCGGCGTTGCGGCTGCGCCTCGATGTCCTCGCCGCCGGGGCGGAGGGCGACACCGCCGCCGAGTTGGCCTCCGCCGAGGAGGAGATCACCCGGCTGTCCCGGCTGGTTGACGGGCTGCTCGCGGTCGCGCGCGCCGAGCAGGCGACGCCCCGGCCTGTGGCCGTCCGGGTCGACGAGGTCATGGCCGAGCGGGTGGCCGCCTGGGCGCCGGTGGCCGGGGAACGCGGTGTACGGCTGACCGTCTCCGACGGGCCTTCGCTGACCGCCGCGCTCGGTACGGGCCACCTGGAGCAGATCCTCGACAACCTGATCGCCAACGCCGTGGACGCCGTGCCCGAAGGCGGTCACGTGACGCTCGACCACAGGGCGACTGACGAACTGGCCCGCGTGCGCGTGCAGGACGACGGCCCCGGGATGAGTGCGGAGGCGAAGGCGGTCGCCTTTCGCCGGTTCGGCAATCCGGAGGCGAGGGGCACCGGTCTGGGGCTCGCCATCGTCCATCGGCTGGTCACCGCCAACGGCGGTACGGCACGGCTGGAGGACACGCCGGGTGGCGGGCTGACCGTCGTACTTGATCTGCCACTGGCGCCGGAGGGCTGACTCGGGCCGGCGACTCGGTCACCCGAGATCTTTACCAGTCCTGAAAGAGACGTGAGCGAGTTCCTGGTTGCCTCCGTCACAGCCTGGAAGTGCACGCAGCCGATCCGGGCCGCCGAATCACCAGGAGCCGCTGCCATGGCACTCTCACCCGACGCCTTCGACCAGACCGTTCCCCCGGCCGGTTCACCCGGCGCTCGCGATCGCGGACTGCGACGGACCCGCCGCCTCACCCGGTGGCTCGCCGTCACCGCAGTGGCCGCGACGGCCGCCCTCGGCGGCGTGTACACCCACCTGATCCCCGGGAGTCCGCCCTCCCCCGCGTCGTCGCCCCCAGCCGGGCAGAGCCCGCCGACGTCGACCACCACGTCCAAAGGAGACGACCGGGAGGGCACGTCGGACGACGAGGCGGCAGCGGCCGTCACCAAGCCCACACCGCGGGCCCCGGCCCAGCCACCCACGCCCACCCAGCAGAAGCCGCACACCACGACGGGGGCGTCATGACCACACACAGCCCCGAGCCGACCCTGGCCAAGGTCAGTTTCCCGGCTCTCGGGACCACGGCCGCACTGCTCGTCACCGAGCCGTCCGCCCTGCTCGCCGCGGAAGCGATCCTGCGCGCCGAACTGGCAGCCACAGACCGCACCTGCAGCCGATTCCGCGCCGACTCCGAACTCACCCGGGTCAACCTCACCGCAGGCACCGCGACGACGGTCAGCGAAGGCTTCGCCGAAGCCCTCTACGTCGCGCTGCGGGCCGCACGGCTCACCGACGGCGCGGTGGACCCGACAGTCGGCCACGCGATGGCCGCGCTCGGCTACGACCGCACCTTCGCCTCCCTGCGCCCCGAGGACGTCCGCCCCATGCCGTCGCCCCGGCCCGTCCCCGGATGGCGCCGGATCGCCTTCGACCCGCACACCCGGCGGCTGCGCCTGCCCCCGCACACTCGCCTCGACCTGGGTGCGACCGCCAAGGCCCTCGCCGCCGACCGCGCCGCCCGCAACGCGACCGCGGCCGCCGGCTGCGGCGTCCTCGTCAGTCTCGGCGGCGATCTGGCGACGGCCGGACCGGCACCCGAGGACGGGTGGCGGATCGCGCTGGCCGACGACCACGCCCAGCCTGCCACGGACCACGGCCCCGCCGTCGCGATCACCGGCTGCGCCCTGGCGACCTCCGGCATCCGCGTGCGCACCTGGCGACGCGCAGGGCGCACCCTGCACCACATCGTCGACCCGGCCACCGGAGAACCCGCCGCCCCCGTCTGGCGCACCGTCACCGTCGCCGCGGCCACCTGCGTGGACGCCAACACCGCCAGTACCGCGGCGATCGTGCTGGGCGACCGGGCCGTCGACTGGCTGCGCCGCACCGCGTTGCCCGCCCGGCTGGTCGGCCTCGACGGCCACGTCATACGTCTCGGCGGCTGGCCACCCGACTCCGACACTCCCGCTCCAGGAGGCCCGCGATGACGACGACCCTGGCCCTAACGGGCAGCCCCCTGTGGTACGCCAGCCGCGCGAGTGGCACCCTCGCCCTGGTGCTGCTCACCGCCACCGTGACACTCGGCATCGCCGCCGGCGGGCGCGCCGCACCCCGCTGCATCGGCCGGTTCGAGATCGGTCTGCTGCACCGCAACCTGTCCCTGCTCACGCTGGCGTTCCTCACCATGCACGTGGTGACGGCCGTACTCGACCCGTTCGTCCACCTGGGGTGGGCGGTGGCCGTGGTGCCGTTCGGGGCGTCGTACCGACCGCTCTGGCTCGGCCTGGGCACGGCCGCGCTCGACCAGCTGCTCGCGGTGCTCGTCACCAGCGCCCTGCGGCAGCGCCTGGGCGTGCGCCGCTGGAAGGCCGTGCACTGGATGGCGTACGCGGCCTGGCCCCTCGCCCTCTTCCACGGCGTCGGCACCGGTACCGACACCCGGCTGCCGCTGCAGCTGTGGCTTCACGCCGGATGCCTCGGCGCGGTGGTGGCAGCGGTGTGGTGGCGGCTGGCCAAGGCCGGCCCGGGGCACATCACGGGGCGCCTGCCGGCCGCCACGGCCGCGATGGCCGTACCGGTCGTACTCGGCGCGTTCCTCGCGACCGGCCCGCTGCAGCCCGGCTGGGCCCAGCGGGCGGCCGCCACGACGTTCGTCCTGGGAGGTGGACGGTGAACTCCGCCGCCATGATGCCTCTCGCCCTCCCCCACCCCTCAGCACCTCCCGGCGAAACGCGGCTGCTGGCGGACTGGTACACCACCGGGCGACCGGCCACCCTGAACGACCACCTGACGCGCTACGGGCCACCCCCTGTCGCTGCCGCGCTCGGCAGCCGTACGTCAGTGCCGCTGGTGGAGGCCGTCGAGGCGGCCGGACTCACCGGGCGCGGCGGCGCGGGCTTCCCCACCGCCCGCAAGCTGCGCGCCGTGGCAGAACGCCGTGGCCGCGCCGTGGTCGTCGTCAACGCCATGGAGAGTGAACCGGCAAGCTGCAAGGACCAGTTCCTCAGCACCGTCGCACCCCACCTCGTGCTCGACGGTGCCGTACTGGCCGCCGCCGCGGTCGGCGCGGACACCGTCCACATATGCCTGCCGCGCGACCGCGCCACCCAACACCGGCAATTGAGCGCGGCGCTGGACGAACGCCGGCGCGCCCGCCTCGACCCGGTCCGGCTGCGTCTGCAGGCCCTTCCGCACCCCTACGTCTCCAGCGAATCGACCTCCTTGGTGCGCTGGCTCAACGGGGGCCCGGCCCGGCCACAGGGCAGCCCACCGCGCACCCACGAACGCGGCGTCCACCGGCGCCCCACACTCGTGAACAACGCCGAGACCCTCGCCCACCTCGCCCTCATCGCCCGCTACGGACCCGACTGGTACCGGCAGGCGGGCACCCCGGACGAGCCCGGCACCACGCTCGTCACCCTCTCCGGCGCCGTCGCCGCCACGGGTGTCCTGGAGGCAGCACTCGGCACATCGATCACCACGCTCCTCGACCGTGCCGGAGAGCCCACCGAACCCCTGCAAGCGGTGCTGCTCGGCGGTTTCGCCGGTACTTGGCTCCCCAGGGCACATCTGCACACACCCCTCGCCCGGCGCGACCTCGCCCCGCTGGGCGCCGCACCCGGTGCCGGGGTCCTCATCGCGCTGCCCCGAGCAGCCTGCGGGCTGAGCGAGACGGCACAGATACTCGCCTACCTCGCCGCCCACAGCGCCCGCCAGTGCGGCCCCTGCCATCTGGGGCTGCCCGCCGTGGCCGAGGACTTCACCGCCCTGGCCGCCGGACGAGCCGACCCCGGGCTGCTGCCCCGCCTGCGCCGCCGCACCGGCCTACTGCCCGACCGTGGCGCCTGCCGCCACCCCGACGGTGCCGCCCGCCTCGCCGCCTCCGCCCTACGCGCCTTCGCCGACGACGTCGACCACCACCTCACCCACGGCCCCTGCCCCGCCGCCCACCAGCCACCCCGCATCCCCATACCACCCGCAACACCCCCGGAGACCTGGCGATGACCAGCACCCGAAGCCTGCGCGTCAACCGCATCACCTGCACCGGCCAGGGCCTGTGCGCCGAACTCCTGCCCGAACTGATCGACCTCGACGAATGGGGCTACCCCCTCCTGAAAGACCGAGCGGTACCGGACCAGCTGCGCACCCACGCCCGCCAAGCCGTCGCCGCCTGCCCCCGCCTGGCCCTCCACACCGACCGGGGCCGGCCATGACCAGCACGCACAGGCACCGTCTGCATGGCCCTGAAGCAGGGCCGGACGTCCCCTGCCGCCAGCACGTGAGCGTGCGCTGTGCTGGATGGGGACCGACCCAACGGTCCCAGCGCCGTACGGACCGAGGTACGCGATGAAGCACCGCACGTTCACAGCACGGCTGCGCCGCCTGACTGCGGCGGTCGTGTCGCCACGCCTCGAACCTGTCCTTCTGGCAGTCACGGCGACGGCTCTGGTCGCCGGCGGCATCGCCTGGCTCACGGGAGTGGGCAGCCTCGCCGACCTCTTCTGGGGGCTGGGCACCCTCTCCGCGGTCGTCCCCGCCGTGGGATGGGTGCTCGCCGCGCTGCGGCACGGGCACGTGGGCGTGGACCTCATCGCCGTCCTCGCGCTCGGCGGCACCCTGGCCGTCCACGAATACCTGGCCGGCGCACTGATCGCCCTGATGCTCGCCACCGGCCGGACCCTGGAAGCGGCAGCCCGGCGCCGCGCCTCCCACGACCTGCGGGCCCTGCTGGAACACGCCCCCCGCTCCGCCCGCCGCCGCACCGAGACCGGCGTGGCCACGGTGCCGCTGTCAGAGGTCACCGTCGGCGATCTTCTTGTCGTCGGCCCCGGCGAGGTCGTCCCCGTCGACGGCCGAGTGGAAAGCACCGCCGCTGTTCTCGACGAGTCGGTGCTCACCGGGGAGTCCCTCCAGGTCGAGCGGGCACGGGACGAGCTGGTGCGCAGCGGGGTGGTGAACGCCGGCGGCGCCTTCGAACTGCGCGCCACCTCGACCGAGCAGGACAGCACCTACGCCGGGATCGTACGGCTGGCCCAGCAGGCCGGCGCCGAGTCAGCGCCCGTTGTACGGCTGGCCGACCGGTATGCGGCATGGTTCTTGCCCCTGTCGCTCGCGGTGGCGGGACTGGCCTGGCTGATCAGCGGTTCCGCCGTGCGCGCGGTCGCCGTGCTGGTGGTCGCCACCCCCTGTCCGCTGCTGCTGGCCGCGCCGGTCGCGATCGTTTCCGGCCTGTCCCGTGCCTCCCGCCTCGGTGTCGTCATCCGTGACGGCGGAGCGCTGGAGAACCTCGGCCGAGCCCGCACCCTCCTGCTGGACAAGACCGGCACCCTCACCCGCGGCCGCCCCCGCGTGCTCGACGTCATCGCCGCTCCAGAGGTCAAACCCGCAGAGGTGCTGCGCCTGGCCGCCTCTCTGGACCAGTTCTCGCCGCATGTCCTCGCCCAGGCCATGGTCGACACCGCCCGCGAACGCGGACTGGATCTCTCAGTGCCGACGGATGTCACCGAGGAGCCCGGCCGCGGCGCCATCGGAAACGTGGATGGCCACAGGATGTCCGTCGGTCGTATGGGCGTCTCGACCGCCCGGCCGGACTGGGCGAAGGCGGTCGACACCCGCGCACTTCTCGACGGCGCGGCCATCGCATGGCTCACCGTCGACGGACACCTGACCGGCGCCGTCCTGCTGCGCGACCCTTTGCGCCACGACGCCCCCCGCACCCTGCGCCACCTGCGTACGGCGGGCATCGACCGGCTGCTGATGCTCACCGGCGACCGCGCCGCACCCGCCCACGAGGTCGCCGCCGTCCTCGGCCTGGACGACGTGCGCGCCGAACTCACACCGGCCGATAAGGTCGCCGCCGTAGGCGCCGAACGTGAGCGAGCAGTCACCGTGATGGTCGGCGACGGCGTCAACGACGCACCCGCCCTCGCCGCCGCCGACATCGGCGTCGCCATGGGCGCCCGCGGCTCGACCGCTTCCTCCGAAGCCGCCGACATCGTCCTGACCACCGACCGCGTGGACCGCCTCGCCGACGCCGTCACCATTGCCCAACGCTCCCGACGTATCGCCGTACAAAGCGCGCTCGGTGGCATGCTGATGTCCCTGGCCGCCATGATGGCAGCCGCCTACGGCATGCTCCCGCCCGCCGCCGGCGCCCTGCTCCAGGAGGGCATCGACGTCGCCGTCATCCTCAATGCTCTGCGCGCCCTGCGTGTCGACCAGGCTGCACGACCGGCCCTCACCCCCGCCGCCGAAGCCCTCGTCCACCGCTTCGCCGCCGAACACGACGACCTCCAGGACGTTTTGGAAGCCGTGCGCGACGCGGCCGACCGCCTGTCCGACAGCTCGGGCCCGACCGCCCTCGCGGCCGTGGAGGAGACACACCGGCTGCTGACCGAGCGGCTGCTGCCGCACGAGTACGCCGAGGAACACGAGCTCTACCCCGCCCTCGCGCCGACGCTCGGCGGCCCGGAGGCCACCGCCACCATGAGCCGCGCCCACACCGAGATCGAACGTCTCTCCCGCCGCATCGCCACTCACCTGCAACTGGCCCACGCAGGCGGCGGCTTGGCCTCCGAACAACTCGACGACCTGCGCTCCTGCCTCTACGGCCTCAACACCGTCCTGCGCCTGCACTTCACCCAGGAGGAGGAGAACTACTTCTCCCTCGCTCCGTGAGCGACGGCATGGAGGCAGCCTTGATCGTCTCGTTACCGGATGCGGGGCACCGTACATCGGGGGGCCGGACTCTTCGTCAGACGGTCCGCTCCAGTACGACGGTTGGCATCGCGCGCTATGAGCGTGACGCTGTGCCCTCCGAAAGGGCGTTCGCCGCCGAGAGCGCGTACGCGGCCATGCTGCGCGACGTCCGCGCCAAGCAGTCGCCGCGTGCAGGGCCTGTTGCATGGCCTGCGTGGTGCCCACGCACTCCACGACACTGTCCGCGCCGATGCCGCCGGTCAGCTCCTTGATCCGGGCCACGCTTTCCTCGCCGCGCTCGGTGCCGATGCCGGTGGCGCGGAACCAGCAAGTGTTGGATCCAACCGGTGGGCAGGCTGGAACCGACGTAAGGGTGTCCGCTACCCCTGCCACGTGGACAGCAACCCCGTCGAGGGCCTGCTCTACCTCACCGACTGCGACGAACACACCGGCGGCGAGCTGGCGGTGGCGCGTGACGCGGGGGCACGCACCACAGAGGAAGTCGACGCGGACTGCATGCTCATCTACCCGAAGGCCGGCCAGTTGCTGTTCTTCGACGCCCGGCGCAACCCGCACTACGTGCGCCCGCTGCGCGATCCGAACGTGGTCCGGGCTGTGGTGACGATGAACTACTACTCGGATGCCTGCCTGGAGTCGGTGCGGCCGGCCTTCCCGACTGAGCCCGTCGTGCCGTCAGTCCTGCGGGAGCTCGGCAGCGTGGACGGTCCCCACCGTGGTGAAGCCGGCCCGCTCGTAGACCCGGACGACGTCGGCATCCTGTGCGGAGAGGACGACCGTCTCGACGCCCGCGCCGTGGGCATGCTGTGCGAGCTGGGCGCTCAACGCCGCAGCGATGCCCCGCCGCCGGGCGCTCGGAAGGGTGGCTACCGCGAGCACTTCGGCGGTCGACCTCATCGGCTGGTACGAGCCGGCGGCCACTACGCCCTCATCAGCCGTCTCGGCCACCACGGTGACTGTCAGTCCGCTTTGAGCCCGATACCGCAGGTGCTCGGCCATTTCGGGGGAGATCCGGGCCAGCGCGGCGTCCCGCTCGCTCGCGCCGGGCACGCCGACGGCGGTTCCGCCGTAGCCGAAAGCCACCTCGGCGACGGCACGACCGGCCAGCAGACTGTCGCCGCCGGGCTGCGCCACCCGAAAGGTGACGCCCGGTACTGCCTGGGCGCGGACCTGGTCGACTGTGGCGACCATGAGCGAGTGGTCGTCGCGGGACAGTCCGTACGACTGCGTCAGCTCTCGCAGCTCCGGACGGGTCTCGTGGACCCACTCGATGGCAAGGTCCACGTCATGCTTCCGGCAGGCCTCGGCCAGGAGGTCCAGGTCTGTGCTCTCGATGGGGCGTCCGCTGTGGAGCGAGGGGCGCGCGTAATAGCTCCACGGCGTGCGGCTGACGAAGAGCGTGAAAGCTCCCACCTCCACTGCGTCGGCGTCCGGGCGCGGTGCGGCGTCGAAGTATCGGTCGGCCGTGGCGACCAGGCCGTTCATCGGCTGCCCGGAATGGGCTCGGAGTGTTCGAAGAATTCAAAGGTCACGTTGGCCGTTATATCGCATCATGTAGCGATGCGTCATCCATTATTGAAGAAGTTCTATGAGGCAAGGGGGTTTTTCGTGAACGGATTCTCTGGTAATCCCGAAACGTCGATTGAATCGAAGGGAAATCCGACAGAAGGCGGAGGACGCCCTCCTGGATTTGCCCGAATCATGCCTTTTATCCCCCAGCAGGAACAGCTTTACGTTGGGGAGTTGGTGAGTCCAGGTACACGCGCTGCGTCGGGTCGCCGGTCGCCAATCCATGCTGCGTGCTCACGTGGGTTCCGACGAAGCAGGGAAAGCGGCCTTCGCGCCCGAGCGAAGGCATCGTCGATTTCTGCCGACAGCCCTTCGAAAGCCTCGAGGATCCTCTCGTGCGCGTGTGGTGGTGGCCAGTCGACGAGTGGCACTCCGAGCTCCTGGTCATCGCACATCACTTGGTGATGGACGGTTACAGCGGCCCTGAGTTGATCGACGAGCTGGCGGCCGCCCACTTCGCCGCGGTCGGCGATACGGCGGTTCCCGATGCGGCTTCTGAGGGCGACCTGTACGCGTACGCTGCGCGAAGCAACCAGGACGCCCGGCGAAGCGAGCGCGACCTGGCGGACGACTTCTGGGTCAAGGCACTCGAAGACCTGCCGTACGAGCCACTGCTCGCCCGGTCGACAGCAGTGCCCGCCAGTGGCGACGGCTTGGTCATCCGGTCGATCGACGTGACCACAGCGTCCTCGCTGCGACGCGTTGCTCGCACTCGCCGAGCCGGGCTCCCGACACTCTTCGGCGCGGCGCTGGCCGGCCAGCTCGCTGAGGACCGGGGACGCACCGAGGTGACAATCGGGATCGCCGTTGACCACCGGCCGCCGGAGTATGCGCACACGGTCGGCATGTTCGTCGACGTTCTCCCCCTCAGGGTCCAGGTGCCCGACCCCTCGCCCTCCACCGCTGACAACCTGCTCAGCCAGGTGCGCGAGGGCCTTCTCGACCTGCTGGACCACGCGAGCACGCCTTCCGCACGCATCTTCCGCATGCTGCGACTGCGCAAGCCGATCGAGGTCTCGTTGTCGGTGCGTTCGTCCTGGAACACATCACGTGCGGTGGGAAACAGCACGTGGAGCGTCGAAGAGCTCAGACTGCCCGAGTCCCCCTACCCCTGCACCGTGGACGTGACGCAGGAGCCCGACGGGACGATCACCATTGCCATCTACTACCAGGGGCAGCACCTCCACGCCGAGGAAGCGTGCGCCCTCGCCGACGGCCTGGTGAACCGATTGCTCGTATGTGCTGACGCTGAGACCGGGACGGTTCGATGAAAGGCGCCGGCTGGCCAGCGAGCGCAGAACGCCGGCGTCCAGGGTGTCGTTGACGCTGCTGAGGACCACCTCGCTGCCCGCGGCCGTCGGGACGGTGTCCCCGTGCAGGAGCAGCCCCAGACACCTCAGCTCATGCCGGCCCGTGAACGCCTTGGCGAACGCGTCCCTCAGCAGCGGCTCCTCGTCCG
Organism: Streptomyces barringtoniae; assembly: GCF_020819595.1. Taxonomy (GTDB): domain Bacteria; phylum Actinomycetota; class Actinomycetes; order Streptomycetales; family Streptomycetaceae; genus Streptomyces; species Streptomyces barringtoniae. The sequence continues at coordinate 58,638 of NZ_JAJHNP010000014.1, read as the reverse complement.
CGAGAACGCCGTACGCGACGATCTCCACCTGCTCTCCTCCCGTCGCTCGGGTGATCACCTCCGCCGTAGGCCGGGATCGCAGAAGGAACGGGAGCCGATTGGCTCCGGGGTGGGCTCCGTCGTCCCAGGGCACCGGGCCGCCGCGCTGACTGCGGAGGTCGTGGGGAGAGGACGACGCGCTTCCCTCCGCGAAAGTCCCCACGCCCGTCCTCACCGGCGGCGTGAGCGTGCCCCCGTTTGGGCGGCTGGAACGAAGGGGCGAGCTGCAGATCCACGCCCCCGGTGGATGCGGTTCCGGTCACACGCTGTGGCCTTCCCTCCCACCGGAGGGGAGGCCAGGGCAAGTCCAGAACGCGCAACACCCGGGCGGCGCTGGGGTACTGGGGACCCGATCGCCAAGCCGGACCTGACCGTCACCGGCTGTTGCTGGTTTCGGCTTCCGTGAGGGCCGCTCGTCCCGCCTCCAGCCGGGCGGCCGGGATGCGGAAGGGGGAGCAGGAGACGTAGTCGAGGCCCGCCCGGTGGAAGAAGTGGATGGACTCCGGGTCGCCGCCGTGTTCGCCGCACACTCCGGTCTCCAGCCCGGGGTTGACGGCGCGGCCCGCCTCCACGGCCAGCCCTACGAGTTTGCCGACGCCCTCCTGGTCGATGGTCTCGAAGGGGGACACGCTGAAGATGCCCTTCTCCAGGTACAGCGGGAAGAAGGACGCTTCGGCGTCGTCGCGGGACAGTCCCCAGGTGGTCTGGGTGAGGTCGTTGGTGCCGAAGGAGAAGAAATCGGCGGCGTCGGCGATGCGTCCGGCGGTGAGGGCCGCGCGGGGCAGTTCGATCATTGTGCCGATCGGGAGGTGCAGGGACTTCCCTGTCTCTGCCGTGACTTCGGCGAGCACGCGCTCCGCCTCCGTCCGGGCCAGGCGCAGTTCCTCGACCGTTCCGACGAGGGGGATCATGATCTCGGCGTGCGGCCGGCCGCCCTCGCGCAGTCGGTGGACGACGGCCTCAGCGAGGGCGCGGACCTGCATGGCCATGAGGCCGGGAACGGCCAGTCCGAGCCGTACGCCGCGCAATCCCAGCATCGGGTTCTGCTCATGCAGGCGCTCGACGGCATCGAGCAGTTCGCGGTCGTGGACGTCCGGGTGGGTGGCGCTCGCCAGTCGGACGGCCAGCGCGGTGCGGTCGGGCAGGAACTCGTGCAGCGGCGGGTCGATGAGGCGAATGGTCACCGGCAGCCCGTCCATGGCTTTGAGCATGCCGATGAAGTCCTCGCGCTGCAGCGGCAGCAGCGCCGCCAGAGCCTCCTCGCGGGCCGTGTCGCCGCGGGCGAGGATCATCGCCTCGACCAGCGTCCTGCGGTCGCCGAGGAACATGTGCTCGGTGCGGCACAGGCCGATGCCCTGGGCGCCGAGCCTGCGGGCGCGTGCGGCGTCCTCGGGCGTGTCGGCGTTGGCCCGTATCTGAAGGCGGCGGACGGAGTCCGCGTGGGCGAGTGCCGCCAGGACCGCCTCGGTCAGCGGGCCGGTGCTCTCACCGGTCTCCAGCGCGCGACCGACGTCGGAGGCGGTGAGCGGCAGGGCACCGAGGTGCACGGTGCCCGCCGTTCCGTCGACGGACACGGTGTCGCCCTCGCGTACGACGGCCCCCGTGTCCGTGGTGAGGCGGCGGCCGACCGGGTCGACGGTCAGCGACTCGGCCCCGCACACGCACACCTTGCCCATGCCGCGGGCGACGACGCCGGCGTGGCTGGTCTTGCCGCCGCGGCTGGTGAGGACGGCCTGGGCGGCGATCATTCCGGGCAGGTCGTCGGGGGTGGTCTCACGGCGCACGAGGATGGTGTCCTGCCCGCCGGCGGCTCGGCGCTGGGCCTCGGCGGAGTCGAAGACGACGACCCCGACCGCTGCGCCCGGTGAGGCCGGTACGCCCTGCGCGAGAGGCACGTCGGCGGGGGTGGTGTCGAAGCGGGGGAACATCAGCCGGGTCAGCTCGGCTCCGTCCACGCGGGCCAGTGCCTCGTCGGCCGTGATCGTCTTCTCCTCGCGCAGGTCGTGGGCGATACGGAAGGCGGCCTCGGCGGTCCGCTTGCCGACCCGCGTCTGGAGGATCCACAGCCGGCCGCGCTCGACGGTGAACTCCACATCGCACAGATCCCGGTAGTGGTTCTCCAGCGTGCGCAGGTGGTCGCCGAGTTCGACGTAGGAGCGGGGATCGAGGGTCTTCAGCTCGCTCAGGGGTACGGCGTCGCGGACTCCGGAGACGACGTCCTCGCCCTGGGCGTCGGGCAGGTAGTCGCCGTACATGCCGCGGGCGCCGGTGGCGGGGTCGCGGGTGAAGGCGACGCCGGTGCCGGAGTCGGAGCCCAGGTTGCCGAACACCATCGCCTGGACGTTGACGGCGGTGCCGAGGTCGTCGGGGATGTGTTCGCGGCGGCGGTAGACACAGGCGCGTTCGCCGTTCCAGGAGTCGAAGACCGCACGGATGGCGCGCTGGAGCTGCTCGACGGGATCCTGAGGGAAGTCCTCACCCGTCTCCCGGCGGATGATCGCCTTGAACTCCTTGGTGAGGAGCGCGAGTTCACCGGCGTCGAGGTCGTGGTCGTCACGCGTCCCGCGCTGGGCCTTGTGCACGGCGATGGCCTGCTCGAACAGGTCGCCGTCGACGCCCATCACCGTGCGGCCGAACATCTGCACGAGCCGCCGGTAGGAGTCCCAGGCGAACCGCTCCTGTCCGGAGGCCTTGGCGAGGCCGGCGACGGACTCGTCGTTGAGGCCGATGTCGAGGATGGTCTCCATCATGCCGGGCATCGAGAAGCGGGCGCCGGAGCGTACGGAGACCAGGAGCGGATCGTCGGGCGCACCGAGGGTGCGTCCCATGACCCGTTCCAGGCCGGCCAGGACGCGGGCCTCCTCGATGCCGAGTTCGGGTGGCTCCTGCCCCGTCGCGAGGTAGACCTTGCAGGCTTCGGCGGTGACGGTGAAGCCCGGCGGCACGGGCAGTCCGAGCCGGGTCATCTCGGCCAGGCCGGCTCCCTTGCCGCCGAGCAGGTCGGCCATCTCCCGGCGGCCCTCGGCGAATGCGTACACGTACGTTGTCGGTGTGACCATCGCGCTCTCCGGTCTCTCACTCGTGGGGCACGACGGCCAGCGGGCAGCCGACGTGGTGGACGGCGGCATGGGTGACGGGGCCTGTGCGCGGAACCGTCGGCCGCTCGGCCAGGCGGCCGACGACGAGGAGGCTCGCTGCGGAGGCGGCCCGGACCAGCGCGGTGGAGGCCTTGCCCTCCACAACGGTCTCCAGGACCTCGGTCCCGGGGTACTTGTCCCGCCACACCTTCAGGACGGCGGACAGGAATCCCTGCCACTCCTCGGCCCGCTCGGGATCGTTGACCAGAGCGATGTCTCCGGGGCCGAGGCTGATCGCGGAAGGCGGCTGCCAGGCGTACACGACACGCAGTCGGGCCTGCCGCAACTGGGCTTCCTCGAACGCGAACTCGATCACCTCGTCGCAGGCATCAGCGAGGTCGATGCCGAGCACTACATCGCGGTATCCGGTCCGGGTGGACGGGCTACCGTCGTCCGCCGGGAAGTGCTCGTCCTCCGCCTCCTCCCCTGTCCGTACGAGGATCACGGGACGGGTGGCCTTCGCGACAACCCCTTGGGCGACGGAGCCGACGAGAAGTCCGGTGAAGCCGCTCAGGCCGCGCGAGCCCAGGACCAGCAGTTCGGCCTGTTCGGCGGCCTTCAGCAGGGCCGCGGTCGCCGGGCCCTCGACCTTCTCGTCGGTGAGATGTACGCCGGGTACGGCGCTGCGGATGCGCTCCTCCGCCTGCCGCAGGACGCGGCGCGCCAGATGCCGCTGCGCGGCGTTCGCCGGCTCCCCTTCCGTCTGGCGGGGATGCCAGTTCCAGGCGTGCACCAGTCGCAGCGGTCGGTCACGACGCACGGCCTCGCGGGCGGCCCACTCGGCGGCGGCGAGGCTCTCGGTCGATCCGTCTACTCCGGCGATGACGGGCGACAGCATGGTGCGCACCTCCTGCGCTTGTTCTGCTCGGTACTGCCAGCGTCTTCCTGAGGTGACCCGGTCGGGTATGGGCCGCAAGGGCTCTCGCAGGTCCATTCGGCCCCTGCGCCGGTCCTGGGGTGGTCGGCACGGTAGGAGGCGTGCGAGTGGGTCACCCGTGGCCCAGGGAGGCGATCGTCGTGAGCCGAGTCACGACACCACCGGCCTGGCAACGAGCCCGGCCGTACTCGCCCTTACGGCCGCCTCCGCGTGCCCCGTGGTACTCCTACCGGACGCCATCGTCCCCGTCGCAGCTCCGGCACGCCGGGTCACACAGGTCACCCTCGGGATTGACGCCTGTCACCCGGCTGAGCGGCCCATCGACTTCGCCTTCGACGCCGCCCGGGTCCGGGGTGTACGGCTGCACGCCGTACATGCCTGGGAACTTCCCTCCTGCGCCGCCGGGTTGCCCTTCGGCATTCCCGAGGAGGACCGTGCCACTTGGGAAGACCACGAAGTGCAACTGCTGGCCGACGCGCTGCGGCCTTGGCGGGTGAAGTACCTGCGGGTTCCGGTGCTTGAGGACGTCGTACGGCTCGACCCTGCCCATGCGTTGCTCCACCATGCCGAGGGCGCCGCTCTCCTGGTCGTGGGACGGGGCTCCGGCGGGGACGCGGGCTTCGTGCAAGCCTTGCTGCGCGAAGCCCGGTGTCCCGTGGCCATCGTGCCGGAAGCGTAGGCGGGCCAAGGCTGGGAAGTGATGACCTAAGCTGCCGTCAGTTCCTTTGCTACCCGCTGCGCCCAGGCTTCGATCGCGGGGTAGTCGCGGAAGTCACCACCCTTGCCGTTGCGGAGGATCATCCGTGCGGCTCTGCCCCGCGCGCCCTCCTCCAGGCAGCCGCCGAAGGTGACGTGCTCCCTGACGCCGAGCCGCTCCATGGCGCGCCTGACGCCGGACACGGGCGGGATGTTCCGCTCCGAGGCTGAAGCGTCCAGCGGGCCGCTGCTGAAGAACCACAGCGGGCGTTCGCCCAGGGCGCGGCGGTGGCGGCGGACGAAGCCGCGCGCGTCCTTGTGCCGGCGGCCGGCGTACAGTGCGCCCCCGACCACCACAGCGTCGTACATCTCGATGCCTGCCATGGATGGCGCAGGCCGCGCCTCGGCCGTCAGCCCCTCCTTGCACAGGACTTGGGCGACGGCCTCGGCGATCTGCGCGGTCGATCCGTTCGTCGTCCCGTACGCGACCAGGACCTTGCCGGTCATGGCGGTCCGCCTCCCCTCACAGTTTGCGCAGCCAGTCATCGGCCACGCCGTGCAGGGCCTGTTCGGCGGGCTGGGCGTGGCTGTCGTCCAAGCGGTAGGTGAGGTCGTCGACCACCGCGACCACGCCGTCGATCTGCTTGGTCATGGAGATGGCGATCTCTGTCTCACTCTTGCGCTCCATGTGGCCGGCGAGCGAGACCACACCCTCCACCACGGAGACGTCGACGCTCTGCGGCGGCAGCAACAGCGAGCGGACGAGGACTTCCTCGACCACCTCGTCGCGGATTTCCGTGTCCGGCCGCAGGAAGACCTGGAGCAGGTCCCGACGGGTGACGATGCCGACGAGCCAGTCCTCCTCGTCCACGACCGGCAGCCGCTCCACCCGCCGCTGAGCCATGGTCCGCGCGGCCTCGACGATGGTGTCCTCGGCGCGCACGGTGACGGGCGGTTCGGTCATCAGCTGGCCGGCGGTGCGGGCCGCCGCCTTCGCGGCCCTCCGCCTTCCGCTGTGTGTCAACGCCACGGCCCGGAAGCGGCGCTTCGGCGCGTACGGGTCGGGCATTTCGGCCTGGCGGGCCATCAAGTCGGTCTCGGAGATGACGCCGATGACCTTCTCGTCCTCGTCCACGACCGGCAGTCCGCTGATCCTGTGGTGAGCCAGCAGCCGTGCCACTTCCTTGAAGGGGGTGCCGTACGAGGCACGGACGACGTCCGTGGCCATCACGGAACCGACCTTGTTGTGCTTCATCTCCGGTTCCTCCTCAGCGGAGTCGGCGCAGATAGGGGTCCTGGGGCCGGCGCGGCACCAGCCGCACCCGCGCGTCGAGCACGGAGACGTCGGCCGTGGTCGCGAGCACGGGGTTGAAGTCGACCTCGGCGAGTTGCGGCAGGTCGGCCGCCATGCGGGACAGGCGCGACAGCAGCTGCTCCAGGCCTTCGAGATCGACCGGCCCGCCGCCTCGGGCTCCGAAGAGCAGCGGGGCGCAGCGCGGCGCGGTGATCAGGTCGTGCACGTCGTGGTCGGTGAGCGGGGCAAGTCGTGCGGCGTGGTCGCCGAGGACCTCGGTCGCGGTGCCGCCGAGCCCGAACAGTACGAGCGGGCCGAAGACCTCGTCCTGGACGACGCCCGCGAACAGCTCGGTGCCGCGCGCGGCAAGCGGCTGCACGACCACACCGGTGAGCAGCCCCGCGAACCGGGTCTCGAAGTCCCGGAAGGCGGCCCTGACTTGGGCATCGCCCTGGAGGTCGAGATGCACGGCACGCTGCTCACTCTTGTGGACCAGTCCCGGCCAGTGGGCCTTCATGACCACCCGGCCGTCCGGGCCGCGCAGCCGCTGGGCCGCGAGAACGGCATCGTCCTCGGTCTCCGCCCACGCCCACGGCAGCTGTGGGATGCCATAGCAGGCCAGCAAGTCGGCGCAGGTCCGAGGGTCGAGCCAGCCACCGTCCGGATGCGCGGCCAGGAAGGTGCCGGTGATCTCCTGGGCGCGGGTGGTGTCGATGCCGTCGGGCTCCGGGACCGTACCCACGGGCCGGGCGAGCCAGGCCGCGCGGCGGGCGGCGTGAGCCAGTGCCCGTGCCGCCGCTTGGGGTTCGGCGTACGAAGGGATCGTGCCGCCGTCGGCGGCGGGCAGCAGCCTGACCGGCAAGTCCTGTTCGAGGCGTACTGCGGCAACCGGCTTGGCCCGGTGCGCGGGGACGTCGGTGAGAGCCCGGACGAGGTCGTCACCGGTCGCGGCGGCGACCGCCGTGGGCACGAGGGCCACCAGTACGACGTCGATGCCCGGGTGGTGCGTCAGCCGGTCCAGGCACTCCGCGAGCTGGTCCTCCGTGACGGCCGCGGTGGCGTCGACGGGGTTGCCGACCGCCGCACCCTGCGGGAGCACGGCGAGCAGGTCGTCGACGACGTCAGCGGTCAGCGGCGGCAGGGTCAATCCCGACTCTGTGCAGGCGTCGGCGGCGAGGACGCCTGCACCGCCCGCGTTGGTGACGATCGCGACGCGGGTGCCCGCGGGGAGCGGCTGGGAGTGCATCAGGGCGGCGGTTTCGAGGAGTTCGCCGACGGAGCGGGTGGCGGTGATGCCGGCCTGGGTGAACAGGGCCTGCCGGGTCATGGTGCGGGTGGCGGCGGCCGCGGTGTGGGAGGCAGCGGCCCGGCGGCCCGCCTCGGTACGTCCTGCGTCGACGGTCAGCACCGGCATGCGGCGGGTGACGCGACGGGCTGTGCGGGAGAACGCGCGGGGGCTACCGAAGGACTCCAGGTGCAGCAGCGCCAGTTCGGTGCGGCCGTCGCTCTCCCACCACTGGAGCATGTCGTTGCCGCTGACGTCGTATTTGTCGCCGAGGGAGGCGAAGGACGAGACGCCGATGCCGAGCCGGGACAGTCCGTCGAGCAAGGCGATGCCGACCCCGCCGGACTGTACGGCGACGCCCGCGGTACCGGGGCGGGGGTGATCGGCGGCGAAGGTGGCGTCCAGGCGCAGGTCGGGGTCGGTGTTGGAGATGCCGAGGCAGTTGGGTCCCACCAGGCGCATGCCGTGGGTACGGCAGGTGTCCAGCAGCGCCTGCGCCTGGCCGGCGTCGAGGCCGGAGGTGACGACGAGCAGCGCCCGGACGCCGGCCTTGCCACACTCCTCGGCCGCGACCGGGACCACTGCGGCCGGGACGGCCACGACGACCAGGTCGGGGGTCTTCGGCAGCGCGCTCACGGACGGGTACGACGGCACGCCGAGGATGTGGTTCACGCTCGGGTTCACAGCGAACAGGCGGTGGGTGTAACCGCCCGCCTTCAGGTGGTGCAGGATCGCCCGGCCGACCGAGCCGGGTTTGCGTCCGGCACCAACGACTGCGACCACGTTCGGGCACAGCAGCGGCTCGAGGCTGGCCACGTCGGCGGCCCGGCCCCGGGCCTCCACGGCCGACAGATAGGCGTCGTCCGCGTCGAGCCGGATGGTGCAGTGGACCTCGGGGCCCTCGAAGTGGCGGGCCGTCCGCAGGCCGAGGTCGGCGAAGAGCCGGAGTATCTCGCGGTTCTCGCTGAGCGCGTCGGCGGTGAAGGTCGTGATGCCCTCGGCCCGGGCCGCGGAGACCAGGTGCTCGACGAGCAGGGTGCCCACCCCGCGGTGGTGCAGCCCGTCGCAGACGGCGATGGATATCTCGGCCTCGTCCTTCTCACCCGCCGTGTCGTACTCGGCGAGCCCGATCACCTGACCGTGCGTCTCGGCCAGCAGGGCCCGGTAGCCGGGGTGCGCCGGGGCGCAGGCCCGGTCGGCGGCCGTTGCGGCGGACCGGGGGCTCATCGAGAAGAACCGGAGACGGAGGTTCTCCGGGGACATCTCCTCGTAGAGCCCCTGCACCTGGTCGTGGTCAGCCGGGGTCACAGGACGGATGCACACGGTGGTGCCGTCAGTGAGCAGGGCGTGAACCGGGGGTCGGTTGAGCAAGGCGTCCGGCATCAGGGATCTCCTCCAAGCTTCTCGATGGTTCGAGCATCCAACGGACGGCAGGGCAGTCCCAGGGGCTGTCCGGGGCCGGGCGTTGGGCCGGTTGGCCCCGAGTTCTCACGTTTCACGGCCGCGCGTCTGTGAGAGGTGACGGCGGTGGGGCAACAAGATCGAGGCGGCCCGCATCGGCGCCGAGGCACACGTCTTGTCCAGTGGCGGCGTCCTGTAAGAACTTCTAACGAAATGATCTTCGCAGTGGTTGGACCACTCCAGGACTGGTGATCTGGGGGTGCGGGGTGGCACGGGCGAAACCACGGGAAGTCGATGCCGAGCTGTGGGCGGTGATCGAGCCGCTGTTGCCCAAGATCGAGCGCCGGATGCGGCACCCAGGACGCAGGCGGCATCCCGACCGGCTGGTGTTCCAGGGCATCCTGTTCGTGCTGCACACCGGAATTGCCCGGGACCACCTGCCGCAGGAACTCGGCTTCGGTTCGGGCATGACCTGCTGGCGCCGACTGGCGGAGTGGAAAGAGTCCGGGGTGTGGCCCCGGCTGCACGAGGCCCTGCTCGCCGTGCTGCCGCTCCTCCAAGCCGTGCCGCCCATTCGCGGCAAGCGCGGCCGCCGCCTGGTGTGGGACCTTGGCGTGACCCAACGCTGGGTGGTGGAGCGCGCGTTCGCCCGTCTGCACTGGTTCCGCCGCCTGCGGATCCGCTGGGAGGTCTGCCGACGACATCCACGAGGCCTTCCTCACTCTCGGATGTGGACTGCTCTGCTGGCGGCGCCTGAAAGGACTCCGGTGGGAGATTCCGGTTCGGCGACAAAACCTCGTGCAGCGCGCCTCCACGAGAACCTTCCGACGGGCTGAGTACCGGGCGAACCGGCAGCAGTTCCCCTGCTCGAAGTAACGTCAGGGCGCATGGTGTCTCTGTTCGCATTCTTCGGTCCGCCCGCGATCACACTTCTCCTCTTCGCCGCTGGGACATTTCCGTACGCGTTGTGGGTGGCCAGGAGGAAGCCCTCGCGGGCGGCCCGCTGGGCGGTGATCGGCAGCGCGGCAGCGATCGCTGCCTACGGGGCCGGAACCGTCTACGGGATCGCCTTCACGAATCCGCTCGACGTGTGTGGAGACAAGACCGGTGACGGCGTGTACATGGACGCCGGGCGGGACTACGGGCTGACATCGGTGAGCGTGGACAGCTTCCCTCCGTCCATCACCTGCCACTGGACCAGCGGCCACAGCACCGAAGCGGTGTGGTTCTGGACTGCGCCCCTGCTGTACGCAGGGCTGGCCTGCTCCGTCGTCTGCTGCGCACTGCTTCTCGTCAACCGAAGGCGAAGGCCCTAAGCGCCTCTCACATCGTCCATTCTGTGAGGGGTTCTAAGTCTGCTGCCGGCACGGGCGACCAGGAGCACCTGCTACGCGGGTGCCCGGTTGCGCTGCGCCGTGGCCTTGGCCTCGTGGCTGGACGCCGCGTAGCGTCTGACCATGAACAGGCAACTGCGAAAGAACGTGGTGCTCGTTGCCGCCGGCGCGGTCGTCGCTGCAGCCCTGGCGAAGGAACTCCGCAAACCCTCAAAGGCGCGCACCTGGACAGGGCGCGTCTTCGGCCTCCCGTACGACTTCCGGCGGCCCACACCGGAGAGGATCGCCCGCGAATTCTGGGATCCCGACAGCGATGCCTTTTTCACGCCGCACGCCTTCGGCGTCGGATACGGGCTGAACCTGGCCCGTGTGACCCGTGTGCTACGCCGTTCTCGTTGACCGGGTTCCAGCGACTGCCTACAGCTGCTGGCCGTTGCTCAGCGGTGCCAAGTTCCCATCTCAGTGCGCGTGCAGCGGGCCAGCGTCCCTGTGCCCCACGCTTGAGGCACAGGGGCATTGGTCGCTTCCGTGTCCATCAGTCGTCGGCGACCAGCGCAGTGAGGTCCAGCAGCCGGTTGGTGTAGCCCCATTCGTTGTCGTACCAGCCGAAGACCTTGGCGAGGTTGCCGTTGGCCTGGGTGAGGGCGGCGTCGAAGATGCAAGAGGCTGGGTCGCCGATGACGTCTCGGGAGACGATGGGCGCCGTCGAGAGGCGCAGGATGCCGTTCATCGGGCCGTCGGCGGCCGCGGCGAAGGCGGCGTTGATCTCGTCGGCCGTGGCCTCTCGGTTCAGCACCACCGTGAGGTCGGTGAGCGAACCGTCTTCCACGGGCACCCGGACGGCGATCCCGTCCAGCGCGCCGGCCAGCTCCGGCAGTACGAGGCCGACGGCGCGGGCGGCGCCCGTGCTGGTCGGGATGATGCTCAGGGCTTGCAGATCATCAAGGTGTTGCTTCCCGTCCGAAGGCTCGTTGTTGTGGTATGCGCATTCCGGACGAGATCCGTACCCAACTCGCTGTGAAGTTCGAGGTGTTGTTCCCGCATCTGGATGAGCGGCAGCGACGGCTGCTGATGGCCGCAGAGGCCCGTGTCCTGGGACACGGTGGTGTTCGGGCCGTCGCGTGGGCGGCCTCGGTGAGTGAGACCACGGTCCGCAAGGGCGTGTTCGAGCTGGAGGCCGGTGAGGAGCCTCTGGGACGGGTGCGGCGGCCAGGTGGGGGTCGCAAGAGGGTCGCAGATCTCGATCCGGGTCTGCGGCCGGCACTGCTGGCGCTGGTCGAGCCGGACGAGCGCGGTGATCCGATGTCGCCACTGCGGTGGACGGTCAAGTCGACCCGTAACCTTGCGCGGGAGCTGGCCCGGGCCGGGCGCAAAGTCAGTGCGGACACCGTCGCCGACCTGCTGCGGGAGGAAGGCTTCAGCCTGCAGGCCAACGCCAAGACCATCGAGGGAAGCCAACATCCCGACCGGGATGCCCAGTTCCGCTATCTCAACGAGCAGGCTCGCGATCACCGGGACGCCGGCCAGCCGGTGATCAGCGTGGACACCAAGAAAAAGGAGCTCGTCGGCGAGTTCAAGAACAACGGACGCCAGTGGCGGCCTGCGGCTGATCCGGTGCCGGTGAAGGTCCATGACTTCGCCGACCCCCAGCTGGGCAAGGCCGTCCCGTACGGGATCTACGATCTCGCGGCAGACACCGGCTGGGTCAACGTGGGCACCGACCACGACACCGCCGCGTTCGCAGTGGAATCGATCCGCCGCTGGTGGTCCGGCCAGGGCCGAGCCGCCTACCCGCAGGCGACACGACTGCTCATCACCGCGGACGCGGGCGGCTCGAACGGCTACCGCACCCGGGCCTGGAAGCTCGAACTCGCCCGGCTCGCCGCCGAAACAGGACTGACGATCACCGTCTGCCACCTGCCGCCGGGCACATCGAAGTGGAACAAGATCGAGCATCGGCTCTTCTCGCACATCACCATGAACTGGCGCGGCCGCCCGCTGACCAGCCACGAAGTCATCGTCCAGTCCATCACCGCGACCACCACCCGCACCGGACTGCGCGTCATGGCCGAGCTGGACACCAACACCTACCCAACCGGAGTCCAGATCGGCGACGCGGAGATGGCGGCCCTGCCACTGGCCCGACACCCCTTCCACGGCGACTGGAACTACGCCGTGCACCCTCATCCGTGCCCTGCCGTCCCAGCACCACGGACTCCGCAGAAGCCGGCCCCGGACTGGGACCATGCTCTACTGTCCGATCCCTCCATGACCGGCATGACCCGGCAGCAACTGAGCGACCTCACCGACACTTTGGCCGTCGACGGCAACGTCAAGCGCGGACGCCCGCCCCGACTCGCCTTCCCCGACCAGGTCCTGGCGGCCGTCCTTCACCTGCGGGTCGCCCTGGCCGCGGAACCCCTCGCCGTGCTGTTCGACAGCAGTCGCACCGCCATGCACCGCACCCTGCTGAAGATCAGGACACTACTCAAGGCCCACAGCATCGTCATCCCGCCGGCAGCTACCCCGCCCTCCGCCCTCACAGCCCTCCAGGCTCGGGTTCAAGCCCTGAGTGGCGACCCCAACAGCATGATCAAGACAACGCGTTAATGATCTGCAAGCCCTCAGTGCCGCCGAGCGGGCGCGGCGCAGGTCCTTGTGGGGGCCGTCGAGCAGGGACTGGTCGTTGGTGTAGCCGTGGACGGTGGTCAGCAGGCCACGGTCGATGCCGAAGTCCTCGTCGAGCACCTTGGCCATCGGCGCGAGGCAGTTGGTGGTGCAGGAGGCGGCCGAGATGATCCGGTCACGGTGCCGGTCGTAGGTGTCGTCGTTGACGCCCACCACGAGGGTGGCGTCCACGCCCTTGCCGGGCGCCGACAGGAGCACTGTGTGGGCGCCTGCCTTCAGGTGCAGGGCCGCGGCGTCGCGGTCGCGGAAGCGGCCGGTGGACTCGATGACGATGTCGGCTCCGTAGTCGGACCAGTGCAGGGCGGCCGGGTCGCGCTCGGCGGTGACGGCGATACGCCGGCCGTCCACGGTGATCGAGCTGTCGTCGTGCACGACCTCGCGTCCGATGTGCCCGAACGTCGAGTCGTATTCCAGGAGGTGGGCGAGGGTGGCGGGCGGGGCGATGTCGTTGATGGCGACGACGTGGACGTCCTGGGTGCCCGCCTCCGCGCGGTCGAGGGCCGCGCGGAGATAGGTGCGGCCGATGCGGCCGAAGCCGTTGATGCCGACGCGTACGGTCATGGTGAGGAGCTCCTTTACAGTCGGGGGGGCCTACCGTGGTCAGAAGTGACTCAGTGAGTCGTCGGTGGTGGAGGCGGTATGGCCGGTAAGAAGGCGGCGAAGCTGCCGCGCGAGGTGTATGAGAAGGAACTGCTGCGTCTGCAGACGGAGTTGGTGAAGCTGCAGGAGTAGGTGCGGGCGGAGGGCGTCCGGCTGGTCGTGATCTTCGAGGGGCGGGACGCGGCGCGCGAGGGCGGCACGATCGAGCGGGTCCCTGAGAACTTGAACCCGCGGGTGGCGGATGCTCGTGGAGGACGGGGATCCTGCTGCGCAAGTACTGGTTCCCGGTGAGCGACACCGAGCAGCAGGAGCGGTTCCGGCGTCGTCTGGAGGGTTCGCTGCGCCGTTGGAAGCTGTCGCCGACGGACCTGGAGTCGATCACCCGTTGGGAGGCCTGCTCGCGGGCCAAGGACGAGATGCTGATCCACACGGACATCAGCGAGGCGCCCTGGTACGTCGTGGAGAGCGACGAGAGGCGCCGGGCGCGGCTGAACATGATGGCCCACCTGCTGAGCTCGGTTCCGTGTCACGAGGTGTCGCCGCCGGTGATGGAGCTTCCGCACTGGCCGCCGTCGACCGGCTACGAGCGCCCGCCGCGTGATCTGCAGACGTACGTGCCCGATCACGCGGCGCGCCTCTGAGCAGCCGGTCACCTCGCTCACGCCCGCTGGGGGACGACGGCGACGGGGCAGACGGCGTGGTGCAGCACCGCGTGGGCGACACGGCCGAGTTGGAGGCCATAGTGGCCCTCGCGGCGCCGGGCCCCGACCACGAGCAGGTCGGCGTCGGCCGAGGCACCGAGAAGCACCTGGCGGGCGTGCCCCTCGACGGTACGCCGATGCACCTCCACATCAGCCGGGACGTCCCGCAGCGCCACTTCCAGCACCTCCGCGGCCCGCTCCTCGTGCAGTCGGGCCGGTTCACCCGCCAGCAGGGGGTGGTCGGTCGTCTCGTGCGCGGGGCAGCGCCAGGCCCGCACGGCCTCCAGCGGCACACCTCGGCGCCGTGCCTCCCCGACGGCGAAGCGCATCGCAGCCGCGTCCGCCGGCTCCTCGCCGACGCCCACGACGATGCGGCCGTGCCTGCCGGGTACGGCCCGGTTGTCGTGGCTGCCGCGCAGCACGATCACGGGGCAGTGCGCGTGGCCGGCCACCGTCACGCTGACGGCGCCGAGGAGCGCCTCGGCCAGGCTGCTCCGGCCCCGAGAGCCCAGAACCATGGCAGCGGCGGTGCGGCTTTCCCGTACCAGCGCGTACTCGGGTTCCTCGGGCAGCACGTCGGTGGTGACCTTCACGTCGGGTCGGCGGGTGCGGACACGGCGTGCGGCGGTCTCGACGATGTCCTCGGCCATCACCTGTTCGGAAGGCTTGCCGAGATCCTGCGCCAGCGCGGTGCCTTCGTACCGTTCCCACAGCGAGGCGTACACCAGCCGCAGCGGCAGCCCGCGCAGCGCGGCTTCGTCGGCCGCCCAGTCCACGGCGCGCAGGCTCGGCTCCGAACCGTCGACGCCGACGACCAGGGGCAGTTCCATCGTGCTCACCTTCCCGCGTCCAGGTCGAAGACGATCCGGGCCTTGATGTCACCGCGCAGCACGGCATCGATGGACTCGTTCACGGAGGCGAGCGGGCGCGTCTCGTAGATGACCTCGGTCCGGTCGGCGGCGTGGAGCTGGAAGACCTCGGCGAGGTCCTGGCGCGTGCCCACGATCGAGCCGATCACCGAGGTGCCGTTGAGGACGGTGTCGAAGAGCGGGACCTGGATCGTGCCGTGCGCGGGCAGGGCCACCATGACGAGCTTTCCGCCTCGCCGCAGACCGGAGTTGACCGCCTCGAACGCGGCAGGGTTCACCGCGAGGGCGATCGCCGCGTGGGCGCCGCCGTGCTTCTTCAGCTCCTTGCCGACGTCCTGCTTGCGGGCGTCGATGACGAGGTCGGCGCCCAGCTCCGTGGCGAGCTGAAGCTTGTCGTCGGTGACGTCGATGGCTGCGACGGTGGCTCCGGCGATTCTGGCGTACTGCAGGGCGAGGTGGCCGAGGCCGCCGACGCCGGAGATCGCGACGAGTTGGGCGGGGCGGACGCCGGCGACCTTGAGGGCCTTGTACGTGGTGACGCCGGCGCAGGTCAGTGGGGCCGCATCGAACGGGGTGACGCCGTCGGGCACAGGCTGGGCGAAGTCGGCCCAGGCCAGCATCTTCTCGGCGTAGCCGCCGTCGCAGCCGTATCCGGTGTTGATCTGCTGCTCGCACAGCGTCTCCCAGCCGGACAGGCAGTTCTCGCACCGCCCGCACGCCTTGCCGAGCCACGGCACCGCGACGCGCTGCCCGGCGGACAGGTGGGTGACGCCCTCGCCGAGCTTCTCAACGACGCCGACACCTTCGTGACCGGGGACGAAGGGTGGGGTGGGCTTGATGGGCCAGTCGCCGTGGGCGGCGTGGATGTCGGTGTGGCACAGCCCGGAGGCCTCGACGCGGATGCGGACCTGGCCGGGGCCGGGTTCGGGGTCGGGGCGCTCCTCGATGACCAGGGGCTCGCCGAAGGCTCGTACGACCGCTGCCTTCATGATCTGTTCTCTCCTCCGGAGGGGTGCGTCGGTGGTCTCTCAGTCGTGGGCGACGACGGCGACGGGGGCGGTGGAGTGGTGCAGGACGGCGTGGGCGACGGTGCCGATGTGGGCGCCGACGGAGGAGCGGCGGATGCGGCGGCCGACGACGACCAGGGAGGCCTCGTGGGAGGCGTCGATCAGGAGGAGCGAGGGGCTGCCGTAGTGCGACTGCTCGACGACTTCGACGACGGGGTACTTCTGCCGCCAGGGGCGCAGCACCTCGCTCAGGACTACGGCGTCGCTCTTCGCCATCTCCCGCTCGACCGCGGGCTCCAGGGCCATGCCGTAGGCGTAGTAGGGCGGCGGGTTCCAGGCGTGCACGACCCGCAGCGGCACCGAGCGTCGCGCCGCGGCCTCGAAGGCGAACCCGATCAGCGCCTCGTCGGGGCCGGCGACGTCGAGCCCGAGGACGACGGGACGGAACCCTGTGCCCGCGGACGGGATGCCCGCGGGGTCCATCTCGTGCTCGTCCGCGGCCTGCTCGCCGGCGTGGACCAGGACGACGGGCCGCTCGGTGCGCGCCACGACCGCGAGACCGACCGAGCCGACCAGGAAGCCGCCGATGCCGCCCAGGCGGCGTGAGCCGAGGACGAGCAGTTCGGCGTCCTGCGCCGCCCGGCCCAGGGCCTCGGAGGGGAGTCCGGTGAGCTGCTCCGTGGTCACCTCGACGCCAGGGTGGCGCAGCCGCAGTCCCTCGGCGGCCTCGCGGGGAATCCTCCCCCAGCCTTCGGCCGGGGGTACCCCCATCTCGCTTCGCTCGGTCCAGTGCTGGAGAGTCTCGGCACCGCGATGCGTCGCTTCGGCCAGGTGCCCGGGGATCGGCTCCCAGGCGTGGACGAGCTTCACCGGCAGTCCGCGCAGCTGCGCCTCGCGGGCCGCCCATTCCGCGGCGGCGCGGCTCTCGGGCGAGCCGTCGAGACCCACCATGATGGTGCGGGGCATGTTCTCCACCTCCTGAATCGGGGCCCGAGAGGCCCGATTCCAGCGTCGTGTTCGGGGATTGGCGGGGCAGAGGCCGCTGGTCCTTCGGCGGGGACCATGGGCCCAGCGCACGGATCGGGGGACCAGCCCGGGGCGAGGCCCGTCCCGCCGCGTGCGGGTCAGCGCAGCCAGGTGTGGTCGCGAACGATCGGCAGCCGAGCCCACAGCCGGCCCAGGCCCCAGGTGGCGCCCGCGCCCGCTGCCGCCACGGCGATCAGCGCGACAGCGTAGATCACGTGGTAGTCGGCGAACGGATTCGTCGACATGCTCGGCGAGCCGTTCGCCAGGTGCCTGGCCGGCGGCCACTCGGCCATCCACATCAGCGCCATCATCGCCGTGCCCGCCCCCGCGGCCGGCCGCAGCGCCACACCGGTCATGACGGCCAGGCCGATGCCGAGCAGGCCCAGCATGAACAGCCAGTCCGCCGAGGTGTCGCCGGCCCAGGAGTGGAACGTCGACTCCATCGGCCCGGCTGCGACGGAGTTGAGGAAGCCCTTCGTCGGCGACCCGCCGTCGATCCAGCCCTTGCCGGACGCGGTCGCGTAGCCCAGGCCGAAGGTCTTGTCCAGGAACGCCCAGAGGAAGACGAACCCGGTCAGGATGCGCAGTGAGGCGAGGGCGTGGGCCTGCGCGGTGTGCGTGCCGAGACGTGCCGACACAGCGGACTTGGAGCCGGTCCTGTGCCAGCGGAACGCGGCCGACAGGTGGAAGCCCGGGCTCCGGTGAGGGTGCTCGTGCACGGCCATGATGGTGATCCCTTCGGGAATGTATGAATCGTCTTCTCCTTGACGTGTCTCACTCTCGTCCGATGCCTGACGCCACGCCGGATGCCGAAGGTCTCCGGCCGTTGGGCTGAACGTCCCTGCATGCGAGGCCCGTTGGGCTGGCGGTGGCGGACCGGTCAGGTTGGACACCGGGCGAGTGTCGCGGTTGATCGCGCGGCCATGGATGCTGAGCACAGGCAGAGAGGGGCGGCATATGGCCGAGGTCGCGGGCAGACGGTCTTCGTGGTGGCGTCGGCTGGTACCCGGCCTCGACGCCCTGCTCGGCTACCGGCGCTCGTGGCTGAGAGACGACCTGCTGGCCGGCGTGTCGGTGGCGGCGTACCTCGTCCCGCAGGTGATGGCGTACGCGGGCGTGGCCGGGCTGCCACCGGTCGCCGGGCTGTGGGCGATCCTGCCCGCCCTGGCCCTGTACGCGTTGTTCGGTTCCTCCCGGCTGTTGTCGGTGGGTCCCGAGTCGACGACCGCCCTGATGACGGCCACCGTGGTCGGCCCGCTCGCCGGCGGGAGCGCCGGGCGCTACGCATCGCTGGCCGCAGCCCTCGCCGTCACGGTCGGCCTGCTGTGCCTGGTCGCGCGGGCGGTGCGGCTGGGCTTCCTCGCGGACCTGCTCTCCCGCCCTGTTCCGGTCGGATATCTGGCCGGGGTGGGCTTGATCATGATCGTGAACCAACTGCCCCGGCTCACCGGCGTGCGGACAACCGGGGCGCAGCTTCCCCCCCAACTTTGGTCCTTCGCCCGTCGTCCTTCCGGACGTCGATGCGGCCACGGTCGTCTTCTCAGCCGTCGCGCTGGTGTTCCTGTTCACGGCGAAGCGGTACGTACCGGCGCTGCCGGGACCGCTGCTCGCGGTCGTACTCGGCACGGTCGCCGTCACCGTCTTCGACCTCGACCACCGGCACGGCATCAAGGTGATCGGCGGGGTGCCGTCGGGGCTGCCCTCGGTCGCGCTGCCGGACCCGGGCGAGCTGCCGCACCTCGTACTGCCCGCACTGGGCGTCCTGATCGTCGCCTACACCGACTTCATCCTCACCGCGCGCGCCTTCACCGGGCGCACCGACGACGAGCCGTGCCTCGACCCCAACCAGGAGCTCCTGGCGCTCGGTGCAGCCAACCTCGGTGCGGGCGCCCTGCACGGCTATCCGGTCAGCAGCAGCGCCAGCCGTACCGCGCTCGCCGCCTCGACGGGCGCCCGCAGCCAGGGCTATTCGCCGGCGGCCGGAGCGGTGGTCCTCGCCGTCCTGCTGTTCTTGAGCCCCCTGCTGAGCCGGACGCCTTCGGCGGTGCTGGGAGCGCTCGTCGTGTACGCAGCCGCCCGCATGATCGACCTGGCCGGCTTCCGCCGCCTGGCCTCCTTCCGCCGCCGTGAACTCCTGCTCGCACTCGGCTGTCTGGCCGGCGTGCTCGCTCTCTACATCCTGTACGGGGTGATCGTGGCGGTCGGCCTGGCGGTGGCCGAACTGCTGACGCGGGTGGCGCGGCCGCACGACGCGGTCGAGGGGCTGGTGCCCGGGTTGGCCGGCATGCACGACATCGATGACCATCCGCAGGCCCGCACGATCCCGGGCCTGCTGGTCAACCGCTACGACTCTCCGCTGTTCTTCGCCAACGCGGAGGACTCCCGGCGCCGGGCCCTGGCCGCCGTCGACGAACAGACCGTTCCCGTCCGCTGGTTCGTGCTCAACACCGAGGCGAACGTCGAGGTCGACATCACGGCGCTCGACGCGGTGGAAGAGCTGCGCCGCGAACTCGGCCGCCGGGGCGTCGTGTTCGCCCTCGCCCGGGTCAAGCAGGACCTGATGGACGGCCTGAGGGCTTACGGCCTGGCGGACTCCGTGGGCACGGCCCTCATCTTCCCCACGCTGCCCACCGCGGTGGCCGCCTACCGCGAGTGGAACGGCGAGCGAGAGGAACCGGTCCTGGACGCGCGGCAAGGAGCGGGACCGGCCACCCTCTCTGTCACCCGACCGTGAGGTCCGGCCGGATCAGCGTGCCCGACCTGCCGTGGACGATCTCGTGGGCTGCGTCCAGTGCGCCGATCGCGGCCAGGCCGCCGGTGTGCTCGACGAAGCGGGCAGCCGCCTCGGTCTTGGGACCCATGGAGCCGGCCGGGAAACCACCGTGCCGCAGGTCGCGGGGGGTGGCGTCGCGCAACGGGTGCTGGTCAGGGGTGCCGTAGCCCTCGTAGACACAGGGGACGTCGGTGAGGATGAGCAGGAAGTCGGCCTTGAGATCCTCGGCGAGCAGGGCCGCGGTGAGGTCCTTGTCGACGACGGCCTCCACCCCGGTCAGTGCGCCGGTGTCGCGGTCGGCGGTGACGGGTACCCCTCCCCCGCCGGCGCAGATCACCAGGGTGCCGCTGTTCAGCAGTTCGTGGATGGTGTCGGTCTCCAGGATGCGTTCGGGTGCAGGTGAGGCGACGACGCGCCGCCAGCCGGTGGTGTCCCGGGCGATGTGCCAGCCCCGCTTGCGCGACAGTGCCTTGGCCACCGGCGCGGAGTACACCTGCCCGACGAACTTCGTGGGCCGTTCGAAGGCGGGATCGTCGGCCCGCACGAGGGTGTGCGTCACGAGGGCGGCGATCCGGTGCCCGGGCAGAGCATCGTGCATCGCACGGGTGAGCAGGGAGCCGATCATGCCCTCGGTCTGGGCACCGAGCAGGTCCAACGGGTAGGGGGCGCTGAGCGCGGGGTCGGCCTCGCTCTCCATGGCGAGGAGGCCGATCTGCGGGCCGTTGCCGTGGGTGATGACCAGCTCGTGCTCGTGGGCGAGGGCGGCCAGTGCGGTGGCGACCCGGTCGATGTTGGCCTGCTGGACGGCGGCGTCGGGGCGTTCGCCGCGGTGTAGCAGGGCGTTGCCGCCGAGGGCGACGACGATGCGCATGGTTCAGTCCTCCAAGGTGGCGACGAGCACGGCCTTGATGGTGTGCAGCCGGTTCTCCGCCTGGTCGAAGACGATCGAGGCGGCCGAGGAGAAGACCCCGTCGGTGACTTCGAGCCCGTCCCGGCCGTAGGCCTCGAACAGCTCCTGGCCGAGTCGGGTGCGGTGGTCGTGGAGGGACGGCAGGCAGTGCATGAACTTCACGTCCGGGTTGCCGGTGAGGGCGAGCGTCTTGTCGTTGACCTGGTACGGAAGCAGCAGCTCGATCCGCTCGCGCCAGGTGTCGGCCGGTTCGCCCATGGAGACCCAGACGTCCGTGTGCAGGAAGTCGGCACCCTGCACGGCGGTCTCCACGTCCTCGGTCAGCGTGATACGCGCCCCGCTTCGGCCGGCCGCTTCACGGCATGTGGCGACCAGCGCGGCGTCCGGCCACAGCGCCTGGGGCGCGGCGATGCGCACGTCCATGCCGAGCAGCGCGCCCATCGACAGCAGCGAGTTTCCCATGTTGTTGCGGGCGTCGCCCAGGTAGCAGTAGCTGACGTCCGTGAGCGGCTTGGTGCTGTGCTCGCGCATGGTGAGCGTGTCGCACAGGCTCTGGGTGGGGTGGGCGGTGTCGGTCAGGCCGTTGTAGACGGGGACGCCGGCGTGGGCGGCGAGTTCGGTGACGATTGACTGGGCGGAGCCCCGGTACTCGATGGCGTCGAACATGCGGCCGAGGACGTGGGCGGTGTCGGCGATGGACTCCTTGTGTCCGACGTGGGTGTCGCCGGGGCCGAGGTAGGTGGTGCGGGCGCCCTCGTCGGCGGCGGCGACCTCGAAGGCGCAGCGGGTGCGGGTGGAGGTCTTCTCGAAGATCAGGGCGATGTGCTTGCCGGCCAGCTGTGGCTGTTCGGTGCCGGCGCGCTTGGCCGCCTTGAGGTCCTGGGCGAGATCGAGGAGGTGGTGGATGTCGGGGGCGGTGAAGTCGAGTTCGCTCAGGTAGGAGCGGCCTCGCAGGTCGACGGTCATGATGGTGTCCTTACGGGGTCAGGCGACCGGGTCGCGCTCGATGGGGCAGCTCATGCAGCGGGGTCCGCCCCGGCCGCGGCCGAGTTCGGCACCGGCGATCGTGACGATCTCGATGCCCTGCTTGCGCAGGTAGGTGTTGGTGGTGACGTTGCGCTCGTAGCCGACGACCACGCCGGGTGCGACGGCGAGGAAGTTGCTGCCGTCGTCCCACTGCTCGCGCTCGGCGTTGCGGATGTCCTGGGGGGCGGACAGTATGCGGACTTTGTCCAAGGCGAGTGCTTCGGCGAGCGCGGTCGCGAGATCGGAGTTCGCGGTGACGTCGAACCCGGTCTCACGCTCGGAGCTGGGGCGCAACGTCCACGAGCGCAGGGAGTCGGCGAGGCCGGGGTAGATGACGAACGCGTCGCGGTCGACGATGGTCAGCACGGTGTCCAGGTGCATGTACGCACGGGCTGCGGGCAGTTGGACGGCGATCAGCCTGCTCGCCGTACCGGCCGTGAAGAGCCGGGTGGCCAGGTTCTCCACGGCCTGGGCCGTGGTGCGCTCCCCCATCCCGACCATGACGGTGCCGTTGCCGAGGACGTGGACGTCCCCGCCTTCGAGGGTGCCGACGGGTCCGTCGAGCAGGGGTGCGGGCGCGACGCCGGCGAACATCGGGTGGAACCGGTAGATGGCGTGCGCGTGCAGACTCTCGCGCCGCCGGGCGGGCTTGGCCATCGGGTTGACCGACACCTGGTCGTACATCCAGCAGGAGTTGTCGCGCGGGAAGAGGTGGTTGGGCAGCGGGGCGAGGGCGAAGTCGTCGGTGCCGAGGGCGTTCCACACCAGGCTGTGCGGGGTGGCGAGCGGCAGGTCGCTCTTGAGGAGGCCGCCGATGAGGTAACCGGCGAGGGTATCGCCGTCGAGTTCGGCGCACAGCTCGCGTACCGGGTCGATGAGGGCCGGGCCCACGGTCCCGGGAGTGACGACCCGGTCCAGCAGCCAGTCACGCGCCTCGGGGACATCCAGGGTCTGGGCGAGCAGGTCGGCGAAGTAGTGGACGCGGGCGCCGTGGTCGCGCAGAACCTGGGCGAAGGCGTCGTGTTCCTCGCGGGCGCGCTTGGCCCACAGGATGTCGTCGAAGAGCAGGGCGTCGACGTTGCGCGGGGTGAGGCGGGAGAGTTCGAGGCCGGGGCGGTGCAGGATCACCTGGCGCAGGCGGCCGGTCTCGGAGTCGACGTGGAAGGTGTTCATCGCGGAGGTTCCTCTGTGCTTGGGGCGGTCAGTCGTGGTGGCGGAAGTCATTGCGCTTCCGGGCTCCGCTGATGCGGCTGGTACGGAGCCCTCGGGAGAGCCGCTGGGCCGGCGGGGGCGTCTCGGGTGCGCGTTCCGACCGGTCCACGGTCGCCGCGGTCCTCGGCACCGTGGCCTCGCCGAAGGTGTCCTGCCCCCGCTTCAGCCAGACGTAGACGGGGACGCCGAGCAGCAGAACGAACAGGCCGTAGTACACGGTCTGGTAGCCGCTTCCCTGGATCGACCAGTACGAGAACGCGAGGGCGAGCGCGGCGACGGTGATGTCACGGGCGAGCCTGCGGGGGCTGAGGCTGTCCCGGCCGCGGACCAGGAGCCAGTACAGCTGGGCGGCGGCGGAGAAGAGGTAGGGGATGACGGCGGTCAGCACGCTGAGCAGCACGATCTTGGTGAAGACGTCGTCGAAGCGCGTGTAGCTAAACACGGTGATCAGTGAGGCCAGCACCGTCGAGGCGACGATGCCGAAGGCCGGGACGCCGCCCTCGCCGCGCAGCCGGGCGAAGGCCTGCGGGAACAGTCCGTCGCGAGCGGCCGCGTACGGCATCTCCGCGCACAGCATGGTCCACCCGTTGAGAGCGCCGATGCCCGAGATGATCGCGGCGACGGCCACCATGTCTCCGGCCCAGCTGCCGCCGAAGATGCTGTTCGCCGCGTCGGTGAAGGGAGCGGTGGATGCGCCCAGCTTGCCGTGAGCAACGGTGCCGAAGACGGCGAGGATGCCCAGGATGTAGATGACGGCGCAGATGAGTGTGCCGTAGACGGTGGCGCGGGGGACGTTGCGCTCCGGCTCACGCACCCGGCCGGCGACGACGGAGGCCGCTTCCAGGCCCAGGTAGCTGAACAGGGCGATGGCACCGGCGGCCGAGATCGCGCCCAGCGCCGACTGGCCGCTGGCGTTGAACGGGCCGAAGTTGTGGGAGTCGACGAACAGCAGCCCGACGGTGGCCATGAAGATCAGCGGTACGAACTTCAGCACGGTCGTGATCACCTGGAACGCGCCCATGTTGCGGATGCCGGTGAGGTTGATCGCGGCGGGAATCCACAGCCCGACCAGCGCGAGAAGTACCGGGACCCACTTGTCGTGCCCGGTGTTCACGAACACCTCGACGTAGCCGACCCATGCCACGACGATGGCCGCGTTGCCGGCCCAGGCCGTGATCCAGTACGACCACGCGTTGAGGAACCCGGCGAACTCACCGAAGGCCTCACGGGCATAGACGTACGGGCCGCCGCTCGCCGGAACGCGCTTGGACAGCGCCCCGAAGGTCAGAGCCAGCGCGAGCGCGCCGAGGGTGACGGCGATGAAGGCGACGAGGGAGATGGGCCCGTAGGGTGCGAGGGCGGAGGGTAGCGCGAAGACTCCGGTACCGATGATGCTGCCGATGACGAGAGCGGAGGCGGCGGGAAGGCCGAGCGCCGCTGTGGGCGCAGTCCCCTTTCCGCCTCCTGTGGTTCTGGGCATGGCTGAGGCTCCTTACAGATCAGTGTGGGTGAGTCGATCCGCGACTGATCTTTCTGCCCGTCAGCCGCGCACAGTCAGCGGCCACACGGCCCGCGCCCGACCCCGATGGTCCCGCTGCCGTGGGCCTGGACAGCCCAATTCGTCCGCTTCCGGTGCTCCTGGCCACAGGACCCCCTGGGCCAGGACCGGTGGAGGTGCGCGTGGAAGGCAATGTGGACGAGGCAGCCGTCGCTTACTCCGGGAGAAGTCGAGGCGGTCCTCGGCCGGCCCGGCATGAATGCCCAGGAAGCCACGGGACACGAACTGGCGGACCGGCTTCAGGACCGGCTGCGCAGCCACGCGAATCGTGTCCTGCACCGCAAGGAGGCGGCCCGCTGGACGGCCACTCCACCCTCGCAGCGCGGTCGCCCTCCTTCGCGTACGTGTGGTTCCTGCGCCTCGGCGAGGGAGCTGCCCGGACGGGTCGCCGGGCCTCGCCGGACCAGTGCCGGTCAGCCCTCAGAAGGGACCATCGGCACCTGGGTGTCGGGATCAGGCAGAACGAGAGTGGAGGCGTGAGCGACACCGATCCCCCGCGGTGCCGCTCCCGTCCGCCCACCGTCGGCCGCCGCCGACGGCTCTCGTCAACGGAGGCGCTCCCCAATGACCCGTCATGAGGCCGGCATCCAGGCAATGGCAGCTGCCGACGCGCCGTCCGACATCACCATCGCCGTGGACCAGCTGGTCACGAACGGACTCAAGGCGCTCGCCGACTACGACGCCCTCACCCAGGAGGAGGTCGACCACATCGTCAAGAAGGCATCGGTCGCCGCCCTGGACCAGCACACCGCGCTGGCCCGCCTCGCCGTGGATGAGACCGGGCGTGGGGTCTTCGAGGACAAGGCCGCGAAGAACATGTTCGCGTGCGAGCACGTCACGCACAGCATGGGCCCGATGAAGACCGTCGGCGTCATCGCCCGCGACGACATCGAGGACATGATCGAGGTGGCCGAGCCGGTCGGCGTGGTCTGCGCGATCACGCCGGTCACCAACCCGACCTCCACCACCGTCTTCAAGGCCCTGATGGCGCTGAAGACGCGCAACCCGATCGTGTTCGCCTTCCACCCCTCGGCCCAGCGGTGCAGCACGGCGGCGGCCCGGATCGTACGGGACGCGGCCGTCGCCGCCGGCGCGCCGGAGCACTGCGTGCAGTGGATCGAGACCCCGTCGGTCGAGGCGACCGGCATACTGATGCGCCACCCCGGCGTCTCGCTGATCCTCGCCACCGGCGGCAACGCCATGGTCAGGGCCGCCTACTCGGCTGGCAAGCCCGCCCTTGGAGTCGGTGCGGGCAACGTTCCCGCATACGTGCACAAGAGCGCGAAGCTGCGGCGGGCCGTCAACGACCTGGTGCTCTCCAAGTCCTTCGACAACGGCATGATCTGTGCCTCCGAGCAGGCCGTCATCCTGGACGACGAGGTCTACGACGCGGCACTGGCCGAATTCCACACCCTGCACGCCCACCTGGCGAGCGCCGAGGAGAAGGCGAAGCTGGAAGCCTTCCTGTTCCCGACCGGCCGCACCAACGCGGGCTGCGAGCCCAAGGTCAACGCCAGGGCCGTCGGCCAGAGCCCTGCGTGGATCGCCGAGCAGGCAGGCTTCACCGTCCCGGGCGACACCTCACTGATCCTGGTCCGGGCCGAACGTGTGGGCCCGGACGAGCCGCTGACCCGTGAGAAGCTCTGCCCGGTGCTGGCCGTGCTGCGCGCCGGCTCCGAGCAGCAGGGCTTCGACCTCGCCGCCGACATGGTCGCCTTCCACGGCCAGGGCCACACCGCGGTCATCCACACCGAGGACCAGGCGCTGGCGGAGGCATACGGCCGGCGCATGAAGACCGTACGGATCATCGTCAACGCCCCCTCCTCGCAGGGAGCCATCGGCGGCATCTACAACAGCCTACTGCCGTCGCTCACCCTGGGCTGTGGCTCGTGGGGCCACACCTCGGTCTCCAACAACGTCTCCGCAGTCCAGCTGCTGAACATCAAGCGGGTCAGCGCGCGCCGCAACAACCTGCAGTGGTTCAAGGTGCCGCCGAAGATCTACTTCGAGCCGCAGTCCCTGCGCTACCTGTCCTCCATGCCGGACGTCCACCGCGTCACGGTCGTCACCGACGCCACCATGACCCGCCTCGGCTTCGTCGACCGCGTCAGCCGCGTCCTGCAACGCCGTCACGAACCGGTCACCCTCCAGATCATCGACAGCGTCGAGCCCGAGCCGAGCATCGACTCCGTGCAGCGCGGCGCCCAGCTCATGCGCGACTTCGGCCCCGATACGATCATCGCGTTGGGCGGCGGCTCAGCGATGGACGCGGCGAAGGTGATGTGGCTGCTGTACGAGCACCCGGACGTCGACTTCGCCGACATGCGGCAGAAGTTCTCCGACATCCGCAAGCGAGCCTTCCGCTTCCCGGTCCTCGGTACCCTGGCCCGCCTGGTGTGCGTCCCCACCACGTCCGGCACCGGCGCGGAGGTCACCCCCTTCGCGGTGATCTCCGACCCCGCGAGCGGCAAGAAGTACCCGCTCGCCGACTACGCACTGACCCCGAGCGTGGCCATCGTCGACCCACTGCTCACCGCGGACCTGCCCCCGGCGCTGGCGGCCGACAGCGGCTTCGACGCCCTCACCCACGCCATCGAGGCGTACGTGTCCGTCTACGCCAACGACTTCACCGACGGCCTGGCCCTGCACGCGATCCGCCTGATCTTCGACAACATCGAAGCGGCGGTGAACGACCGCAGGGCCCGACCCGACGCGCGGGAGAGGATGCACAACGCCGGCACGATCGCGGGCATGGCCTTCGGCAACGCGTTCCTCGGCATCGTCCACGCCATGTCGCACACCCTGGGCGCCACCTTCCGCATCGCACACGGCCGCACCAACGCGGTCCTGCTGCCGTACGTCATCCGCTACAACGGGGCTGTTCCGGCGAAGCCCACGGGCTGGCCCAAGTACGAGCACTACCGCGCCCCCGAACGCTTCCAGGACATCGCCCGTACCCTCGGCCTGCCCGCCTCCACCGCGCAGGAGGGCGTGGAGTCGCTGGCCCGCGCGGTGGAGCGGCTACGCGATGCCGTGGGCATCGAGCCGTCCTTCCAGGCCCTCGGCGTCGGCGAGCGCGCCTTCCTCCACGCCCTGCCCCGACAGGCCTTGAACGCGTACGAAGACCAGTGCGCGCCCGCCAACCCACGCATGCCGATGCTCGACGACATGCAGGAGATCATGCGCATGGCCTACTACGGCGACGAACCAGGGCGGCCGGACACGGACAAGGGCCGAACGGCCCTGGCGTGAAGAGCCCCGAGGCCGCTCCAGTGACCGGATCGAGCCTGCCCGCGGCGCCCGACCTGGTGCGCCGCGGACCGGCAGCCGCGCAGGCCTCGAAGGGACGTCACACAGGCCCTACCGGTGCACCGCCCGTCGCCACCCTGACAGATCACGCATCCGCCTGGTCACGCCAGCCGAAGACACACAGCTGTGAGCAACGAAACCGCACGGAAGCCACTCCATGACCACTGACACCACGCAGACTGTCCCGACCGGGCCGCGCCGAAGCATAGAGCTCGACAGCGACGAAGCCCTGCGGCTGCTGGGCAGCGTCTCCTTCGGCAGGATCGTCTTCACCCGCCAGGCACTGCCGACCGTCCGCCCGGTCAACCACGTCCTTGACAACGGCGACATCGTCATCCGCACCCATGAGGGCGCGGCACTGACCGCCCGCGCCGGGCAGGCCGACGGCCAGGGCGTCGTGGTGGCATACGAGGCCGACTCCATAGACCCCGAGACCACCTCGGCTGGAGCGTCGTGGTCACCGGCTACGCCCAACTGGTGACCGACTCGCATGAGCTGGCCCGCTACGAGGCACTGCTCGGAACGCAGGCCGCCCCGCACGAGGACGACAGGCCGCCGGCTGCCCGCCACGACCGCCTGGGCGACGGACCCGGCCAGGAATCCGGCTGTACCGCCCAGGCCTCGAGAGCCCAGCACCAGTAGGTCGGCTGTCCGAGCCGCGCCAAGCAAGGCGGTGACGGGTTCTTCGGTGAGACGGTCGGTGGTGATCCGCAGGCCCGGGTGGCGCCGCGCGATCGTCGCTTCGGCCGCGCGAAGCATGTGGTCCGCCCAGCGAATCTGCTCGTCCGGGCCCAGGGACGGCTGGGATGCCCCGCCCAGGGGCGCGTAGAGCTGCCGCCCAAGGGCGTGGACCAAGTGCAGCGGGAGGTCCCGGAGCAGGGCTTCCCTGGCTGCCCATTCGGCGGCGGTCAGGCTCTCCGAGGATCCGTCCAGGCCTGCGGTGATGGTGCGGGGCATCTCGGCCTCCTTCAAAGTCACGAATTCAGTGTCGAGGCCGTGTACTTGGGGCAGGAGGGGCCTCAGGTCCCTGTGCGGAGGCCGAGTGGTCCACGCGTCGGTGAACGTGCGCCGGAGATCGGCCTACTCACAACGCCCGCAGCCCGTGCTCCCGGAACTGCTCGCGCACGCGTTCCGTCAGCTCCGGATCGGGCACGGGCGTGTCACGTAGCGGGAAGTCGATGCCCAGAGCGTCGTACTTGTGGGCGCCGAGTTTGTGGAAGGGCAGGACGTCCACCCGGTCGACGTTGCTCAGCCCGGCCAGGAAGGCGCCGAGAGCGTCCACGGCGGACGGGTCGTCCGTCCAACCTGGGACGAGGACGTAACGGATGTACACGGGGACGGCCAGCCGGTCCAAGCGGGTGGCGAAGTTGAGCGTGGGGGCCAGCGGGCCGCCGGTGAGCCTGCGGTAGGTGGTGGCGTCGAACGACTTGATGTCCAGCAGCACCAGGTCTGTGTCGGCAATGAGTTCGTCGGAGGCACGCGTGCCGAGGAAGCCGGAGGTGTCCAGGGCCGTGCGAAGTCCGGCCTCCTTGCAGCGGTGCAGGAGGGAGCCGGTGAATGCCGGCTGGAGCAGCGGCTCCCCGCCGGTGATGGTCACCCCTCCCCCGGCGGTGGTCAGGAAACCCCGGTACTTCTCGATCTCCCCCATGACCTTGCCGACCGAGGTCTCCCGGCCGTCGCGCATGTGCCAGGTGTCCGGATTGGCGCAGTACAGGCAGCGCAACGGGCAGCCACTGACGAACAGGACGAACCGGGTCCCGGGACCGTCCACGCCGGTGGACAGGTCCCAGGAGTGCACCCGGCCCGTGAGCGGTCCCGTTGCCGGGACCGCCTGCCGGGACGCTGAGGTCGCCGCGGTGTTCACAGCGACCCGTGGAAGGTGCGGCTGATCACGTCGAGCTGCTGCTCACGCGTGAGCCGGACGAAGTTGACCGCGTATCCGGACACCCGGATCGTCAACTCGGGGTACTTCTCGGGGTGTTCCATGGCGTCCTCGAGCGTCGCCCGGTGCAGCACGTTGACGTTCATGTGGAAACCACCGAAGGTCATGTACCCGTCGAGGATGCCGACCAGGTTTCCGGCACGCTCCGTGGGATTGTGGCCCAGTCCCTCGGGCGTGATGGTCGTGGTCAGGGAGATCCCGTCGCGGGCCTCCTCGTACGGCAGTTTCGCCACCGACAGGGCCGAGGCGACGACCCCGTGCCGGTCCCGGCCGTTCATCGGGTTGGCGCCGGGTGCGAAGGGCTGTCCTGCGCGCCGTCCGTCGGGGGTGTTGCCGGTGTGCCTGCCGTAGACCACGTTGGAGGTGATCGTCAGAACCGACTGGGTATGCTCGGCGTCCCGGTAGGTGGGGTGCTTGCGCACCTTGGCCATGAAGGACTCCACCAGGTCGACCGCGAGGCCGTCGGCGCGGTCGTCGTTGTTGCCGTACGCCGGGTACTCGCCTTCGACCCGGTAGTCCACGGCCAGACCGGTGTCGTCCCGGATCACCTTCACCCGGGCGTACTTGACAGCGGACAGGCTGTCGGCGGCCACGGAGAGCCCGGCGATGCCGCATGCCATGTAGCGGTGAACGGGGTGGTTGTGCAGAGCCATCTCGATGCGCTCGTAGGCGTACTTGTCGTGCATGTAGTGGATGACGTTGAGCGTGTTGACGTACGTCTTCGCCAGCCAGTCCAGCATCCGGTCGTACGCCGCCGTCAGTTCCTCGTAGCCCAGGTACTCCCCTGTCAGGGCGGGCATCTCGGGTGCGACCTGCTCGCCGGTCATCTCGTCCCGGCCGCCATTGATCGCGTACAGCAGCGCCTTGGCGAGGTTGACGCGTGCGCCGAAGAACTGCATCTGCCTGCCCACCGCCATCGCCGACACGCAGCACGCGATGGCGGTGTCGTCGCCGGTGCGCGGACGCATCAGGTCGTCGGACTCGTACTGGATGGAGCTGGTGTCGATCGAGACCTGGGCGCAGAACCGTTTGAAGCCCTCGGGCAACTGCGGCGACCACAGCACCGTGAGGTTCGGCTCCGGCGCGGGCCCGAGGTTGTACAGCGTCTGCAGGAAGCGGAAGGAGCTGCGGGTCACGAGTGTGCGGCCGTCGGTGCCGATGCCGCCGATCGACTCCGTCACCCAGGTCGGGTCGCCGGAGAACAGTTGGTCGTACTCGGGGGTGCGCAGGAAGCGTACGATCCGCAGCTTGATGACGAAGTCGTCGATCAGCTCCTGCGCCTGGGCCTCGTCGATACGCCCCTCGTCCAGGTCGCGCTGGAAGTAGACGTCCAGGAAGCTCGAGGTGCGCCCCAGCGACATCGCGGCGCCGTTCTGCTCCTTCACCGCGGCCAGGAATCCGAGGTACAGCCACTGCACGGCCTCGTGGGCGGTGGACGCGGGGCGGGTGACGTCACGGCCGTAGGAGGCTGCCATCCGCGCCAGCTCGCGCAACGCCCGAATCTGCTCCGCGAGTTCCTCGCGGTCACGGATGACGTGCGGGGCGGAGGGCCGGCTGTCCAGCAGGGCGCGCTCGGCGCGCTTGGCCTCGATCAGCCGGTCGGTGCCGTACAGAGCGACGCGCCGGTAATCGCCGATGATCCGGCCCCGGCCGTAGGCGTCCGGGAGCCCGGTGATGATGCCCGCCTTGCGGGCGGCTCGCATCTCGGGGGTGTAGGCGTCGAAGACACCGTCGTTGTGGGTCTTGCGGTAGGTACCGAAGACCTTGGTGACGAAGGGGTCGGGCTCGTAGCCGTAGGCCCGCAGGCCGTTCTCGACCATCCGGAGTCCGCCGTTGGGCATGATCGCGCGCTTCAGCGGGGCGTCGGTCTGGAGTCCGACGATCAGCTCGCGCTCCCGGTCGATGTAGCCAGGAGCGTGCGAGGTGATCGTCGACGGGGTGGCGGTGTCCACGTCGAGGATGCCCTTGCGGCGCTCCTCGGGGAACAGGGCGCTGACCTTGTGCCAGACGGCGAGCGTGCGCTCGGTCGGACCGGTCAGGAACTCGGAACCGCCTTCGTACGGCGTGTAGTTGGCCTGGATGAAGTCGCGTACGTCGATCCGTTCGCGCCAGCGCCGGCCGGCGAATCCACGCCAGGCCTCGGCGGGTGCGTCCACGTCCGGACGGGTTGCCACGGTCATCACTGCCTCCGCATCGTTCGCGACACCGCACACGGACGGTTCCGTGAGCGGCTCCGCTGACGATGCTCCTCGCGTGCCCCTGCCCGGGGCAGGGCCGGCGGGAACCCGTCGCCGCGCCGTCCGGCCCCGGACCGTTGGGCCCTTCGGGCCAGGTCACGGCTCAGATGCGCAGTGGTCAGGCGGAGAGGTGAAGGCCGTACATCGTGCGGCCCCCGACGAGTTCGCGCCCGGTGACCAGTTCAGGCTCGATGCGCACGAAGACCTCCTCGGGCGAGGGAGCCCAGGAGAGCGGGCCGATCCGCTGCAGGCGTGCCGCCTCGGCCGGATCCGTGACGATTTCGGCCCGGCCGGTGACGACGACGCTCCAGCCGGAGTTCGTCTCCACATCGGCCGCGTCCGCCTCGAACGCGACGACCGCGCCGTCGACTGCGCGGGCCGGCTCGGAGGCCGCCGAGGTGCGCAGCAGTACCGCTCCGTCGGCGTCCAGGCCGAAGTTGACCGGTACGACCGCGGGCAGCGCCTGGCGCGTGTAGACGATGCGGCCGACGGGAGCCGTCGCCAGGAGGCGCAGGCACTCGTGACGACCGAGTTCGCGGAAACCATCGTTCGGGTACATGAGTCAGCCCGCCCTTCGCCCGGTGGGGCATCACACTCCATGCTGAGCCCGCCGGCGGCCGCTGGTGAGGGCCACGGGTCCCGCCTTGGCCGGAGAACGGCCCGAGGAAACGTGCCGGCGAAGGGGGGCCGGACGGCCCTTCCGGCACACCCATCGGCCCGGATTTCCTCTGACCATGGTCGAAACCCTCATCTCGTTCGCACCCCGCCACACCGAGCGTGCCGTCGGCGGGACGACCGTCCTGGAGCTGCGCGGTGAGATCGACATCCTCACGGCAGCGCCCCTTGGATCACGCCTGGACGATCTGACGGCCGTCGTTCTCCCCGACCTCGTGGTGGACCTCGGTGCCGTGTCCTTCATCGACTGTTCCGGGCTGCGGGTGCTGTGCCGGGCGCGGAACAGGGTCATGGAACGGCACGGTCGGCTGCGCCTTGTCACTGACAGCAACCAGTTCCTTCGCATTCTTCGTGGTGCGGGGCTGGATGGCGTGTTCGAGATGTACGACCACCTGCCCGAAGCCTTGGCTGCCGTGCCCGGCGGGCTCCTCACCGCCACAGTGGGCTGACAAGTCTGAGGGCGCGACCCGCAACCACCCGACGCCGTCGGAGTGGCCGCGGCTCCAGGCTCACGGCTACTCAAGCAGCCCGGTCGTCGAGCCTCACCACGCCTGATCCGGTGCACGCCGCGGAGTGGCCGGGCCCTCCGGGCCGTACCCGAGACGAATCAGCATCTGCGCATGCCCGGTGAGGTCCGGGGCGGGGCTCAGGTCGCGACGCAGATCGGGCCACTCCATCGGCTGGTGCAGCAGGGAGGCACGCACACCGTGCGCCGTGGCCACCAACAGGAGGTGCTCCAGGGCCTGTCCGGCGCGCAGCCAGTCGCTGCGCCGGTCGTGCTCGGTGGTCAGCAGGGCTACCACAGGACGGGACTCGAAGGGCTGGGCGGGGAGCCGCTCAGGGTGCCGTTGTGCGGTGAAGTCACGTAGGGGCAGCTGCTCGTGTGCGTCCTGCGGCCCCAGCGCCGTCTGCGGTATGCCGACTTCGCTGGAGTGGTCCGGGTCTCGGTGCACCCATCGGCGACTCTCCACGGCCCGGTCGGGGTCGGCGCGGTTGCGGTGTTCGGCCTCCGTGGCGACGCGCAGCAGCCGTGCCGTCTCGTCAGGCCGGGAAAAGGTCAGTGAGGCACCTTCCGTTTGAGCGGCTTCGGCAAGTTCCGCTCGAACGTTCGCGGGAAGCGGCCTGCCGGAGAAGGGGAACCTGCTGCTGTGCCTGCGCCAGATCATCGGGTAGAGGTCGGGGCGGTGTCCCGCAGTGTGCCGCTGGCCCGTCCCGGACAGCCGAAGGGTGGCCAGCACGCTCGGGTCTTCAGGCTCCGGCAGCAGGCGTACGACGGCTCCCCAGCCGAAGTGGGTCATTGCGACGCGGAGGTTGAAGACGGCGGCACCCACCGACAGATGCAGAGCCCGGCCGACAGGATCGGCGTGGCGCAAGCCACGCTCTGGCACGGCGCGTACCTCCAGCGCGACGTTGTCCGGGGCGAGCCGAAAGCGCCACGGCTGGGTGTTGTAGATCGAGGGCGCGGCCCCGGCGGCCGAGATGCAGGCTTCCAGGGACGCCGCGTCGACGGGCGCAGTTCGCATGATGGCCTACTCCCCTACGAAGTGGGACGGGTGCGGATGTCCTACGAGCGTGAGAGCACCGCGGCAGAACGGTGAGGGGCCGATGGTCCCCTTCCCGGGCCCGTTCAGTGCACACCGACCACCACGCACGGGCACAGAGCCACGGTGAGTCCACGGCCCGTGCGTGTGCTGGGCCGAACGGCTCGGCACCAACCCGGGCTTGGCCCGATCGGCCCTCCGCTTCCGCCTGATCGGCCCATGCCACGGAAGGGCTGCGGCTGTCACCTTCGTGTGTATGACGACGAGGAGGTGCGGAGAGATGCGCGAGGAGAGGCCCGCGAACAGGAAGCGCAGGCGAACGAGGGTGCCGCTGTGGCGATGGCGGAGTAACCCGGTCCGGCGACGCGACGACGTCCTCGAGGCATGGCTCGTGCTGGCCATATGGGTGCTCATCACGGTGGGTGGCACGGCGGTCGGTGTGGTGACGGCCCGTGCAGCCGACCAGGTCTTCGCCCAGCAGCGGGCCGACCGGATCCCCGTCCGCGCCGTTCTCCTCGATGACGTCCCGCGTCCCGCGACCTCGGGGATGGGCAGGGACCTAGCCTCGGCAAAGGTCCGCTGGACGAACCCCGACGGCTCCACGCGCAGCGGCATGACGCTGGTGACCACCGGGAAGAAGTCCGGCTCCACGGTCAGGATCTGGATCGATACCCATGGGAAGCTGAGTACACAGCCGCCCACACCCGGCAAGGCGGCCGTCGAGGCGGGACTCTTTGGAGCCTCCGCCGCCCTCGCCCTGAGCGGCGCGGTGTTCGGGATCGGGAGCGTCGGCCGTGGGTACCTCGACCGTCGGCGCATCAAGGAGTGGGACAGGGAGTGGGCCCTGGTCGGGCCGCAGTGGGGCCACAAGACCAGTTGACCGTCGGACCCCATGCACGAGCGACCCGCAGACATCCTTGCCTCCGGGAATGTGGTGGACCGGACGTCGGGCAGGTCGGCCGGCCCTGCCTCGCGGACCGCGACAGCGGCGGTGCGATCCGGCAGGGGCAACCGGAGTCCTGCCCGGCTGCTGACCGCGTGGGAAGCGCCACCCGCAGGCAGAACGCACTCATTTTGTTTCAGAAGCGATCGAATAGAGATAAACCCCCCGCCTCCCCGGCCGCGTCCCTAGGCTCGCCGAACAGTCCGCCGACATATGACTCACGGAGGTTCTGCGTGCTGCACCCACCCCCAGAGGACGCCCAACAGCTCGTCCTGCCCACCGGGTTCGATGCGGTCGTCCGCGTGCTCGACCGTTACGTCGCCGACCGACGGGCCGGCCTGCCGTGGCGGGCACACTCCCGCGGGCGCCGGCTACCGGCCGTGCTCCTCGCACGCGACCCGGAGGGCGACCCGGTGGCAGGCGCCGCCGAACCGGACCCAGCACTCACCGCTCTGGTCCTGGCGTACCGGCAGCGGCTGCTGTCCACGGGACATGAGCCGGTCCAGCACCTCGCCGGCCTGGCACCGCACGCGGTCGTCGACGACGCACTTCTCGCCAGGGGCGGCCCGCGGGAGGAGGAGGCGGGCGGGCCACACGTGCTGCTCCTGGACGAAGTGGCCCGTCAGCTGCGCACCTCCATGCCGGACCGGGCCGGGGCATTACGGCTGCGCGAGTTCGACACACTCCTGACGGTGCTGCGTTCCCCGCTGACACCGGGGGACGACACCGAGACCGGCCGGAAAGCTCTGCGGGACATGCTGGTCGACAGAGAGGCCCGTAGGTTCCAGCCGGCCCCTGGAGCCGCACAGCTCGGTGACGCCGTCGGTGGACCATGGGCGGCAGCCGTGCGGTGGGTCACCGCTGTACCGGTCGGATGGCTCTGGCGCCTGTGGTACGGCATACGTGTCGACCGGCAGCAGCCTTGGCTGGGTTCCCGGCTGAACCAGCCCGGCCGCAGTTTCCTCGATGCGGCGCTGGCCCTGCGCGCGGCGCACCAGTACTCAAGGGCCCAAGACACGGCACAGACCCAGCCCCCGGAGTCGGCCGCCATGGCGGCCCGCGACGAAGCGGTGGTCCGCCAGGTTCTGCTCATCGCGCTGATCCACGACCTGGCCAAGGCGGCACGACCCCCGGCGTGGAGCCGGCGCCGCCCGCGGCGCGCATGGTCGTTCGTCCTGCTGCTGCCGACCGTGGGCGGCGAGGGGTCCGCCTGCCGCAAGCTCCTGGACACCTATGCCGCCGCAGCCGGCGACGCCGGTCCCAGCCCTCTGCTCGTTCTGGGGGCTGCCACGGATGGCATCCCGTCGTATGCCACGCCTCCCCCACCCCAGGTCGTACCGGCCCAGAGCGGTTCCCGCGCCCACCGAGCAGGCCGGGCGGTGGCCGCGCTGTTCTCTGCGGCGATGGCCGGCCGGAGCACCGAGGCCGTGCATGTGCTGCCGCTGCCCCGGACCCCGGACGACGGCACCGCGGCAGAGTGGCTCGCCGGGCACCGTATCGTCGGGTCTCGTCGCGCCGTTGCCTGGGACTGGTGGCGTCCTGTGGCCGCCGCCCTCGCGGCCACCTTGTTGCTTGCCGGGGGCTTCGCCGGCTACCGGGCGGTGCTGTCCCTCCTGCCCGGCGGACGCTCCGCCGCCTCCTGCCGGCAGGTGGCGACCGGGCAGGTCGTGGGCCTCACCGACGGTAACGACGGCTGCGACCTGGCGCATGGCCTGTACGCGCCGGAGCTGCGGAAGCTGGAGCGGACCCTCGGTCAGCAGAACGCGCTGGTCGACACGGACCGCCCGTACCGCACGCTCGTCTTCTTCGCACCGCTCAGTGTGGGTTCGGAGTCGAAGCGCACCGTGCCCACCGGATTCCAGATGCTGCGTGGCGCCCTGCTGGCCCAGAAGGAGGTGAACGACCGGCATCTGAAATCCCAGGTGCCCGTCCGGCTGCTCGTGGCCAACGCGGGCGAGTACTTCAGCTACGGCTCGAGCGGCGGTCTCAACACCACCAATCACACCAACGTGGACGTCGCACAGATGATCCTCGACAGGGCGAGCACGGACCACATCGCGGCCGTCATGGGCCTGACCCAGAGCCGTCCGGAGTCCCAGCAGGCCGCGATCGAACTCGGTACCAAAGGCCTCGCCGTGCTCGGCACCGGCGTCACGGGCCAACGGATGGTGGAGGGCGAATCGCCCGTGTCCTACTTCCAGCTCTCCCCGCCCGATGCGCGCATCGCCTCGGTCATGGCCGCCTTCGCCCAGCACTCGCCCCGGCTGGGTGCCCTGGCCAAGCCCACCGCGGGCCACACGGCACCGGCCGCCGTGGTCGTCTACGACCCGAGTGACAAGTACTTCAGCAACGACCTGGCGAACCGCTTCGACACGGACTACCACGCGGCCGGGCCGGTGTACCGGGTGCCGTACGGCGAGGTGGACGACCGGCGAACCTCCAACGTCGCCCAGACGGTCTGCGCACTCGTTCACCGGACCAACGGGTTCGTTCTGTACGCCGGCCGCTCCGGCGTCATGGAGGACCTGTTCCACTACATGCAGGGCGACCCGGGATGCCGCGCCCGCCGGAACCGGGTGGCGGTCATGGCCGAGAGTCCCGCCCCGGACCTGACCCTGCATCCGGAACGGATGCAGCAGGAATACGACGCACTGACGCTGTTCTACAACCAGTTCAGCCTGCCCGATCCCCAGGGACCGTTCGCAGGACTCTTCCAAGCGGCATTCCACCTGTCCGCGGAGAACGACGCGGCCGTCGGCTACGACGCGGTCAACGTCCTCTCCGACGTCATGGACGCCATCTTCACCACCGATCCCGAGTTCACACCCAGTTCCCTGGTCACCCAGCTCCAGGATCCAGGCGTGTCCCAGTACGTCGGCGAGTCCGGCGTCATCACGCTGAACAGCGACCACAACTACCCGCCGGACAAGGAGATCCACGTCCGCGAGATTCCCCCCAACGGGGGGCCACTCACCGACCTCACCTGCGGTGTGCTCGCCAAGGGCGCGCAACGCGTCACCCGCTGGGGCCCCGATGACCGCTTCGCCTGCCCGACGGACGACGCATCCTGATGCCCCAGTGTGCGCATTGGTCTGCCCCTGTAGGGCGCCATACGCGTCGGTCGGACGACAGTTGCCCGCATGAAAAGTGGGGGACGGCTTACCCACGGCCACGGCAGATGCGCCAGCCATAGCCGGGCTCATCCACCCCAGCCGAAGGACCGCCAGGGGATCGTCGTCCATGCGTCGTGCCGCGGACGGACGGGTGCACCAGCACCTGACCGGCGGCCCGGAGCTCCTGAGCCACTTCGTAGACGGCGATCTCTTCACCGCGCCGGAGCAGGCGCTCATCAGTGCCGCCCTCGACGCCCGCCGCCTCGGCCACCACGCGGCCCTTCCCCCGGCCCTGCCGGCGGCCGGCGCCGAGGACTACCTCGCCGACACGCAGCGCCCCGGCGCCCCGGACTGGGCCCCCACGGCGCTCGACGACCTCTGCCGCGGCCACCGCGAACAGGACGGAACGCGAACGGATGTCCGTCGCACTCTCACCGTCCTCACCACGGTCAGGAGCCGCTCCGGTGCCGACCCTCGCTCCGAGCTTCCCTCCATGCGGCTGTCCTCACTTCTCTGGTGTGACTTCGTGTCGCACGCTGGCGATTCCAGATCGCGTCCTGCTGGGCCCGGGCGAGGACGGCGACGACGCGGGTCAGGTCGCTGTCTTGGGGCGGTGGCCGGTGTGCTCGTCGAGGCCATGCCAGCACGTGGTAATCGATGACCTCGGCGGCTCCGAGGCTGCGCAGGCGCCCCTCGGCGGAGGGCGAGGCTGTTGCCGTCGCCTCCACGCCGGCGGCCGCCGCCAGCTGGATGGCCAGGGAGCCGGTGCTGCCGCCTCCGTTGGTGATCAGAAGGCGTTGCCCTGTGGTGAGCCCCAGCGTCTCCAGGGCCTGCAGTGCGGTGAGGCCGTTGACGGGGAGTGCGGCCGCCGCGGCGGGTTCCAGTTCGCTGGGTACGGGGGTTTTGTGGGCGGCGGTGACAAGGACCTGCTCGGCCCAGAAGCCGCTGCCGCCCGGAAGCGGCGCCTCATGCGCCACCACACGGTCACCGACGGAGATCCCCTGGACACCGGCGCCGACGGTGCGTATCCGGCCGCCGCCCTCGACGCCCAGTGCGGCGGGGGGACGCAGGCCGACATCCCGGCCGCTGTGTTCAGCAGCCTGTCCCACGGCCCCACGCCGGCGGCCTCGACCTCGATGAGTACCCGGCCGGTGCTGGACGCCGGGGGCTCGGAAAGGTTGAGGAGGATGACCTCCCTCGCCCCGGGCGCGGAGACCCCGCTTGCTTTTCGCTCCTCGTCCTTTCGTCAGCTCGGGTTACCGGGTCGCTGCCAGTCCTGTGCGTGCGGCCGCGTCGAGGGCCCCGGACCGGGGAGGCGAGGGTGTCAGTTGGCGGTGGCCTACAGCGTCTCCTGATCGTGCCGGTAGGCGGCGAGGAGGAAGAGCCAGATCTCGCTGACGGTCGGGAAGCAGGCGACCGCATGCCTGAGCCGTTTGATCGGGACCTCGCCGGCGACCGCGATGGTCGCCGAGTGCAGGAGTTCACTGACGCCCGGGCCGACGAACGTCACTCCGAGGAGAACTTCCCGGTCGAGGTCGACAACCAGCCGGGCATGGCCCCGGTAGCCGTCGGCGTAGAGGTTGGCGCCCTGGGCGGCGTTGAAGTCCAGGTCGACGGTCTTGATGCGGTAGCCGACGTCGACCGCCTGTGCGGCGCTCTAGTGCCGCATCAAGCAACGTTCGCCCTGTCGTAATGTGTCGCCCAGTTGCTGCGCCGGGAAGCCCCAGACGGCCAGAATGATCACGTGGCTGAACGCGTGCGGGTCCGGGAATTTGATGACGACGAGGGCAGGCGGTTGCTGCGGATCATCCGCCGGGGCACCGGTTCGGTGGTGACCTGGCGGCGGGCTCAGATGGTGCTGTTATCCGCGCAGGGCATGCCCGTGACGAAGATCGCCGAGGTGACGTTCACCAGCGACGACCGGGTCCGGGATGTGATCCACAACTTCAACACGGACGGGTTCGACTCGCTCTACCCGAAGTACAAGGGTGGCCGGCCGAAGACCTTCACTCTCCCCGAACGCCGGGAGATCAAGAAGATCGCCAAGTCCAGGCCGGCCGAGCACGGCCTGCCGTTTTCGACCTGGAGCCTGGCCAAGCTGGCCGACTTCCTGGTCGCCGAGGGGGTGGTCGACGACATCAGCCACGAGGGCCTTCGGATCATGCTCCGCGAGGAGGGCGTCTCATTTCAACGCATGAAGACCTGGAAGACCTCCCGCGACCCCGACTACGCGACCAAGAAGGCCCGTGTCGAACACCTCTATGCGATCGCCGACGGTGACGTCATACCCGAGGAAGGCGAGCCCGAAGTCATCTTCTGCATGGATGAGTTCGGGCCGCTCAACCTCCAGCCGCACCCTGGCCGGCACTGGGCCGAACGCGGCGGCAGACACAAGGACCCCGACCGCGAGCCCCGTCCTCGCCGCCGGGCGACCTACACCCGCCCTCACGGGGTCCGC
Organism: Streptomyces barringtoniae; assembly: GCF_020819595.1. GTDB lineage: Bacteria > Actinomycetota > Actinomycetes > Streptomycetales > Streptomycetaceae > Streptomyces > Streptomyces barringtoniae. Next base: position 17,987 of record NZ_JAJHNP010000014.1, on the reverse strand, counting down.
CACCTGTTCGCCGCCTACGACCTGGCCAAAGACCAGCTCTACGGGCACATCAAGAAGACCAAGAACAGGTCGAAGTTCCTGGAGTTCTGCCGCTACCTGCGCTCCCTGCACCCGAGGGACGTACGCATCGCCATCGTCTGCGACAACTACTCACCGCACTTGACGACGAAGCGGTGTCAGCGAGTCGGGACGTGGGCGGCGGCGAACAACGTGGAGATCGCCTACACCCCGACAAACAGTTCCTGGCTCAACCGGATCGAGGCCCAGTTCACCGCCCTGCGCTACTTCGCCCTCGACGGCACCGACCACGCCAGTCACAAGGAGCAGGGAAGCATGATCCGTCGCTACGTCATCTGGCGGAACAAGCATGCCGCCGACAACCGCCTCCGCGAGGTAGTGAACAGGGCGAACGTTGCTTGATGCGGCACTAGGATGCCCGGCCCTGGACGAACCACGCCGTCGGTGTCGAGACGTCCGGTGACGGCCTGCCGGGCGGCGTCCACCCGGCGCGCGTCGGCCACCGCGATCACCGGCCGCAACAGCGCCTTGCTGGGCACGCACGCCCAGTAGGAGCATTCGCCGCCGACCAGTTCCCGTTCCACTACCGCTACGGAGAGGCCGGCGACCCGGGCACGGTCGGCGACGTTCACACCGACCGGGCCTGCACCCAGCACGACCACGTCGTACGTGGTGCCTTCCTGGGTTTCATCCACTTCGCTCATGTTCTTCCTCGCATTGCTGGGAGTGCCTGAGGACGGTCGAGGTGGTGCTGACACCGCCCGTCAAGCCTGGTCGCAACTGCCGGGGGCTCGCCGACCAGGCCAGGGCGCGTCGGTCAGCCGTGGGTGTGCGGGTGAGGACCGGCCATTCGTTGCCGGTGTCGGCGAGGACCTTGAAGTACTTCGTAAGGATGTTCAACGCCAGATTGCCCACCACTCGCCGATCTCGGCGTCGGTGGCCCTCACGGCCCGGGCCGTCTTGAGCTGCGTCTCGTCGATATGGCCGGCGCCGCGGGATGGCGTCGGACAGGGCCGGCACTGCGGCAGCATGCGGTTCGGCGGACTCGGCGTGGCGGGCACACTCCAGTTCCTCGGCGTCGACCTTGGCGACGTATGCCTCTATGCAGGTGTGTACGGAGAGGCAGTAGGTGCAATTGTTGTGCTCGGCGGTGGCGATCGCCAACGGTTCCCGTACCGGGGCCAGGATCATGGTCCCCGGTCCGCCGCGAGGTCAGCATCCTCGCGGCGATCACCGGCGAGTAGCCGGACACCCTCACCAAGACCGGCGGCCGGCCCGTCTGCCCACAGCGGAGCGGGATGTCCGCCTCGGGGAACCACAGGTCGTACTGGGCCAGCTCGCCCGGCCGATACGTCGTCCGGGACACCGGGCCCACCGGCAAACACGCCGGTCTGAGCTCACGTACGCGTTCGTTGAGGATCGTCATCCCCCGCTACCAGCCGATCCGCTCCGCAATGACCGTCGCGGGCATCGTCGGCGTCTCCCGCAGAAACTCGCAGATCTGCACCTCGACCGCGCCCACCGCCGAGCCCTGCAGCGGACGCTCGTACTTCTGCGGCCGGTCGTGCGCCAGAGCGCGCACAACACTGTTCTTCGCGATACCCAGGTGCCGGGCGGTCGCCCTGATCGGCATCTGCTCGGCCCGGTGCAGCCAGCGGATCTCTGCCCAGTCTTCCACGTGGATCACCTCTTCCCTCCTGACCTTGATCACCAAGGCCAGGATCAGATGAAGATCACCAAGTGGGTCAGATTTGATACGCCGCCTGGCGGGCACCGTGGCCCACCATCGGGATCGGGCGGTGCCCGGTCGGGTCATGCTCGGGTGAGCACGATCTTCTTACCGCCGGCCCGTCCGGTAACCACCCGGGCGAACGCAGCCGGTCCCTCGCTCAGCGGCAGGGGTTCCGGTGCGAGCTTCAAGGTTCCCGCGGCGGCCTGCTCCGCCAGCTGGACAAGCTGCGCGGCGTTGGGCTCGACGTACAGGTCCCAACTCGTGATGCCTCGTTCCTCCGGAGGCGCGTCCGAGGTCAGGGAGCACAGCCGGCCGCCGTCCCGCACCAAGGGCAGGGCCGCGTCCGCCGTGCTGGTGGCGATGATGAGGGCGGCGTCGAACCCGCCGCGTACCTTGGCCGACCAGTTCGGGTCGTGGTAGTCGACGACCTCCCTCGCTCCCAGACCGAGCAGGCGCTCGGCGGCGGCGGCAGACGCGGTCGCGGTCACCTCGATACCCTTGGCCGCGGCGAGCTGGATGGCCAGGGCTCCGGTGGCCCCGCCTCCGTTGGTGATCAGGAGCCGCTGTCCTAGTAGTGCTTCGTTACGTCGAGTGATCTCGCCTGCTGGTGGGCATCTTCGTGGTGTGAGGCTGGGGGAAGTGGAACGGCTCCGGGGTGAGTTAGCGGAGTTCGTTGCCGATGTTTTCGGGTCGGTGCCGCGACGGGATCAGCGTCGGTGGGGCGAGTGCTATCTGCGGGGTCTGATGCTGGACGGCCGGCGCAAGTCGATCCAGCCGATGGCCGAACGGCTGCCGGACGGCAACATGCAGGCCCTGCAGCAGTTCGTGAACCAGTCGCCGTGGGACCCACTGCCGGTGCGGCGGCGGATCGCCGAGCGGTTGTGCAAGGCGATCCGCCCTGAGGTGTGGGTCGTCGACGACGTGTCGTTCCCCAAGTGCGGCACCGCTTCGGCAGGGGTGGCCCGGCAGTACTGCGGAGCGTTGGGCAAGCGGGCGAACTGCCAGGTCGCGGTCAGCGTGCACGCGGCCACCGACACGGCATCGTGCCCGCTGGAGTGGGAGCTGTTCCTGCCAGAGGAGTGGACACGTGACGACGCTCGGCGCCGGCGGGCCGGGATTCCCCAGGAGGTCGGGCATGCGTCGAAGACGCACCTGGCTCTGGGACTGCTGGACCGCCTGGCCGGGCAGGGCCTGACCGTGCCGGTGATCGTGGCCGATGCCGGTTATGGCCGCAGCGTCTCCTTCCGGCCCGCGCTGGAGCAACGCGGCTGGGCCTATGTCATGGCCGTCGATCCTAAAGAGATCGCACGACCTGCCGACGCCGAGCCGTATCAACCCGCTTATGGCGGGCTGGGCCCACCGACCCTGCCCCGATACCGCGAGGCGCCCCGGCCGCTGCCAGGCCTCGTCGAAGAGACCGCCGTGTTCCAGGAGGTCACCTGGCGGCAGGGCAGCAAAGGCAAGATGACCTCGCACTTCGCCGTGCTTCAGGTGCGGCCCTCGGGCAAGGAAGCTTGCCGAACCGCCCAGGAACAGGCCGGAGGACGCAACCGGTGGGACGGTGTGCTGCCACTGCGGACCCTGCTGGTCGAACAGCCCGAAGAAGCTCACGAGCCGACCGGCTACTGGATGACCAACCTGCCCGCCACCACCCCGATCGCCGACCTGGTCCGGTGGGCGAAGATGCGCTGGCGGATCGAGCACGACTACCGCGAACTCAAGCACGGCCTGGGCCTGGACCACTTCGAAGGTCGCACCTGGCGCGGCTGGCACCACCACGTCACCCTCGTCACCGCCGCGCAGGCCTTCCTCACCCTGCGGCGGCTCGACCCAAAAGCCCAGATGCCGGCCTGACCCTCTACCAGGTCCTCGACGAGCTCCAGGACCTGTTGAGGTGCTGGACCGGCACCTGCACCACCTGCGGCCGGCCCCTGCCGACCAGCAGAAACAGAACCTAACGAAGCACTACTAGGCTGAGGTCCAGCTTCTCCAGGGCCTGCAACGCGGTGAGTCCGTTGACCGGCAGTGCCGCCGCGTGCACGGCGTCCAGCCCGGGTGGACAGGCTGCCGCATGATCGGCGCTGATCAGAACGCGTTCGGCCCAGAAGCCGCTTCCCCCTCCTGGACTCGGGGGCCGCGTTCACCGGGAGCCCTGGGATCTCGGGTCTCCCGCGTGAGCGGCTGTGCGTGGCGTCAGCGTGCGAACTTTTCGATGGCCGCTGGGGTGACGGGCGTGAAGAAGTTGACGAGGTTGCCGTCGGGGTCACGGAACAGCAGCGACCGGTTGCCCCAGGGCATCGTGGTGGGCTCGTTGACGAAGTCGGTGACGAAGCCGGTCAGGTTCTGGCGAACGCGGTCCACGTCGTCGACGAGGAACTCGGTGATCACGCTGTGGTTGTCCGCAGGGCGGGCAGAGCCCGGGGCGAACAGCGGGACCGTGCGGGTGCTGGCGATCGCGAGGGTTGCGCCCGCGGTCTTGAGTTCGGCGAAGTCCTCGGTGGCCCATATCGCCTTCATCCCTGTGGCTCGCTCGTAGAACTCGACGAGGCGTGCGACGTCGCTGGTGATGATGCGGATCGAGACGAAGTCCATGGGGATCTCCTTGGCTGTGCTGAAGGCGTACACATCGCAGGCTAGGAGAAATAGTGGACAGAATCGGTCCTGTATTCGCGTTAGACTGCGAACATGCCACGCCCCACCGGCCGCGTGCTGACACTCCTGGAGCTGCTGCAGTCGGGCGGCACCCGGACGGTGGCCGAGCTCGCCGACCGTCTCGGCGTCGAAGGGCGCACTGTGCGGCGGTATGTGGACCAGCTGATCGACCTGGACGTGCCCGTCGAGTCGGTGCGCGGCCGCTACGGCGGGTACCGGCTGGCTCCCGGGTACCGCTTGCCTCCCCTCATGCTCAGCGACGACGAGGCGCTGGCCGTGCTGCTCGGCCTGGTCGCCGGCCGCCAGGCAGGGCTGACGACGACGGAGCGCACGGCCAACGAGACGGCGTCAGCGAAGATCCGGCGGGTGCTGCCCAAGCACATCGCCCGCCGGCTCGACACACTCCTGGAAGCTCTCGCCTTCACGGATCACCCCGGCGAGTTGGACCACCCGGACGCCGGGCTCCTGCTCACCATCGCCGATGCGGTGCGCCACCGCCGACCGGTCTCAATCCGCTACACCGACCGCGACGGACGGCGCAGCGAACGCACACTGCACGCGTACGGGATCGTCGCCCATGCGGGCCGGTGGTACGTCACGGGCAAGGACGCCCAGGTCGGCGAGGACCGAACCTTCCGGCTCGATCGCATCGCAGACGCGCGGACCCTGCCCGGCTCATTCGAAGCACCCATGGGTCCCGATCCGGCACAGCGCGTGTTGTCGGGGTTCGCCACGGCCGAGTACCGGCATGAGGTGACCTTGCGGATCCACGGGACAGTTGAGCAAATCCGCGCGTACCTCCCCGCCAGCGTCGCGAGCCTGGAGGAGTACGAGCCCGCGGCCGGCCAGGACCCGGCGGCCGAGCACTGGCTGCGCGTCGAGCTACGGGCGCAACAGCTCGACTGGTTGCCTCGGGTACTCGCCTCACTCGACCGGCCGTTCGTCATCGAGCGCCCCGCTGAGCTGCGCGACCTCGTCATCGCGCTCGCCGATCGCCTCACGTCCTACGCCCGCCGAACCTGACAGCGAGGAACCAATGTCATGAGACGGCACACCTGGTACTCCGGCGGTAGATCGTGATCATGCTGGGGCTGCGGCTCGCCGTTGGTAGTGGCTCGCTTGAGATCGGGACCGGTGACGGCGTCTCCAGCGGGACCAGCAGAGCCGGTGGGCCGTGTCGTGGACGCGCTGGGCAACGAGGACGGTGAACAAGAGGGCGATCTCGTTGCAAGTGAGCGGGATCAGCTTGTCCCTGGCGGGCCGGCGGGTGTGTTCGTCGGCGCGGACGACGGCGAGGAAGGCGTGGGCGAGCATCGCGAGGGTTACCCAGCGAGACCACGATGCGTAGCGGCGGACCTGGTGCTGGTCCAGTCCGGCCCAGCCCTTTCCGGACTGGAACGTCTCCTCCACTCGCCACCTTGATCCAGCGACCCGGACCAGGGTCGCCAGTGGCACTGGTTGAGGCGAATAGCAACGGTAGTAGGCGAGTTCGCCGGTGGTGCGGTTTCGGCGGATCAGCAGGTGGCGGTGGCCGGAAGCGGTGATGGATAGGTCGATGTGGGCCCGGTCGTAGAAGCGTTGCCCCTTGGCTCCGGCTCCGGCAGACAGCTTCTCCAGGCCCGCTTGGGGATCTTCTTGGCCAGGGCATCCGGGCGGGACTGCCCGGCCTGGGTGATGATTTCGTGGTTGCAGACGACCGCGAGCACGTAGCCGGTACCGCGTGACTCCAGGGCGGTGCGCAGTTTCTCCCTGCTGTGCCGGTGTACTGGCGCTGACGCCGACCGTATGGCTGCCCTTCTTCACGTCACCGGTCTCGTCGACCACGAGTACCGCCTGGCCGTCCGTGGTCGCCTCCCCGGCCCACTCGGCGATGGTCCAGCAGTTCCTGCGGGGCAGATCCGAGAGCAGGCCGAGCACCGACCGCTTTGTCCACCGACGGGGTTCGACCCTCGTGAACCGGCCCGCGATCCGGTCCATCAGGGCCTGGAATGCCTCCTGCCAGCGGGCAGAGTCTGCGCTGTGACCTGCGGTCACCGCGTGATCGTTGGTCTTCATTCAATGACGGAGGAGTTCGCAGAAGCGGTCCAGGGCACGGTCGGTGCGGCCGCGGTCCCCGGTGGTCGTGAGATCGAACAGGAGGCCCCGGATAACGGCCATGACCAACGTGGGAGTAACGGTGTCGTCAGGGCCGGTGGTGATGTCGCGGAATGTGGCGCCGAGGGTGTGGAACCAGTCCGTGATCGCCGCGGCCTGGTCCGGGTAGTTCTCGGGGTGAGCGAGGCCGTCGGCGTGCACCTCGAAGAACAGCCGGACGAACGGGGCGCGCTCGGGTGCGCTGACCCAGGCCCAGATGCCGCGTAGGTGTTCCTCCGGCGAGGCTGCCTCCGCCGGGAGGTTCTCAGCCAGTCGTGTCGCACCGCGGCGGCGGGCCTCGGCAAGGACGGCTGACACCAACTGCCGCTTGCTGCCGAAGTCGTAGAGCAGCATCCGCGGGCTGGTGTCGAGAGCGGCGGCGAGCGGCCGCAGGCTCAACCCGGCCAGTCCGTGCGCCAGGACGTAATCGGTTGCCCGCGCCAGCGTGGCCTCCCGTCGGGCGGGATCTGGGGGTCGCCCCACGGAGGATCACCCTTTCGGTCCTGCGGATCTGAGCCTGCGTCAGTATATGGTACGACTGTTTCAATAATGGGAGGGAGACAGTCGTGCACTCACTCGACCGGGCACTCGTACTGGGCGCCGGAGGTCTCGTCGGCACGGCCTGGACGGCTGGGCTTGCCCGCGGACTGCGCCGCGGCGGGGTGGATCTCGGCGAGGCTGAACTGATCGTCGGCACCTCGGCCGGCGCGATCACCGCCGCACTGCTGGCCACCGAACAGGACCCCGACCGGCTCGCCACCCCAGTGCGCCCCGCCGACTCCGGCAGCATTCCTCCCCAAGTGGACAGGCGCCGGCTGGCAGAGGCGTTCGCCGTGCTCGGTAATGCCGCCTCGGACCCGGCCGAGGCGCGACGCCGAGTAGGCCAGATCGCGCTCGCTGCCGAGACCGGCCCCGAGCAGGCACATGTCGCCCGGATGTGCGCCATGGTCGGCGCGGACCAATGGCCGGACCGGCAGCTGCTCATCCCCGTGATGGACGCCGAGACCGGCGAGCCGGAGGTCTTCGACCGCGCGAGTGGCGCGCCGCTGCCCTCCGCCGTGGCGGCAAGCACAGCCTTCCCGGGCATCTACCCACCGATCACCATCAACGGCCGCCGTTACATGGACGGCTCCCTGCAGTCGGCGACCAATGCCGGACTCGCGGCCGGAGCCCGCACGCTCGTCGTGATCGACCCGCAGGCGCACCTGTTTCCCCGCGAGTTGCTGCACCAGGAGCTTGCGGTCGCCGCGGCGCACACAGTGGTGACCATCGAGCCCGATCCGGCATCAATACGCGCATTCGGCTCGGACCTGAATGACCGGACGGTCTGGGAACCGGCCTACCAGGCGGGTCTTCGCCAAACCGCCGATGCCGCAGAGCAGCTCCGCCTCGCCTGGAGCACCGGATCCGACACTGACTGAACGCCGCCCGATCTCCAGCAGCCACCAAAATAAGTCGTCCGGTCGCCAGGATCACGATCTAACGCTGGAGTACGAGGATGCCTGCGCTGGCAGCTTGACGAGGAAGCCGAGGCCTTTAGGACTGGGATCAGAATGAGGTGCTTGCCACTCAGGGGTGACGGGATGTCAGTTCTCGTTGCCAGGCAGGGGGTGGGTGCGACCGAAACGCGCAAGCCGAGGCTGGTCGAGAGCAGGCTCAGGAAGCAGCCCAGGGGTCTACCGCCCGGGCGACTTGCTAGGCGGCTCCCAGCCGTGGGTGAGGATGTCGAAGAGTGCCCCGACGGCGGCCTGGCGGTCCTGCCGGCCGCGAGCGAGGACCGGGATCTCGAGTACGAATCGGGCAATGGCTACACACGCGAGGTTGTCGTGGTCCACGCCGAACTCGTCTGCGATGGCTGCGCTGAGGCTGTCGGTGTACCGGGTCCACATGCGTTCGGCGTAGGCGCGCAGCACCGGTGTTGAGTTCACCAGGTTGGTGAACTCGGCCGCCTGAGGATGTGCCCCGATCGCTGGCCAGGTGTCCAGCACGTGCTGTCGGAGGGCATCGAGGATGCTCTGCCCAGAGGGCCGCTGCCGCACCGCAGCGATCAATTGTGACTCTCGGTCTTCGTCCTGGTCGAAGACCAGCGCCTCCTTGCCGCTGAAGTGCTTGAACACTGTAGCGGTCGACACGTCGGCGGCGTCGGCGATGTCACGGATGCTCACCTGATCGTAGCCGCGCTCCAAGAAGAGTTGCAGTGCGGCGTCGGCGATCGCCTGCCGGGTGGCCGCCTTCTTGCGGTCGCGGCGGCTGACAGAGGGCACGGTCATGGTTAGAGCGTACCCGACAGTCGAATCAATCGCTAAGTAGAGTCGTTGTACTTTTCTACTTGCTCTGATTTTATGGACGCTGTGCGTACCTGACCGGCACATCGCCGTCGGCCTCGTCATCGTCTGCACCGCGCCGACCTGTTCATCGGGGTGGCCCCCTGCGTGGCACGTCCGGTGCCGAGGTCGAAGATGCCCGGCCCTGCTCGCCCCCTCTTCGCCGGCTGAAAGGAACAACCATGAACTCCCCAGAGCCCGCCCGGGCCCGCATCAGCATCATCGGTGCCGGCCCCGGAGGACTGACCTGCGCCCGCATCCTCCAGCAGCGCGGCATAGCGGTCACCGTCTACGACCGCGACCCGGGCCCCGACGCGCGCAACCAGGGCGGCACGCTCGACCTGCACGCCGACAACGGCCAGATCGCCCTGCGCGAAGCCGGCCTGTTCGACGAGTTCTTCAAGCTCGCTCGCCCCGAAGGGCAGGAAATGCGCCAGATGGACCCGATCGGCACGATCACGTCCCATCAAGTCCCCGAGATCGACGAACTGTTCAAGCCGGAAATCGACCGCGGACAGCTACGCAACCTGCTGCTCGACTCCCTGCAACCGGGAACCGTGCACTGGGGCCACGCCCTCGACACGATCAGCGGACCCGACGACGGACCGCGGCAATTGCACTTCACCGACGGCACGACCATCCAGACCGATCTGGTCATCGGCGCCGACGGCGCCTCCTCCCGGGTACGCCCGGCCCTGTCCCCCGCCACCCCCGAGTACACCGGGGTGAGCTTCCTGGAAGCATGGTTCTCAGACGTCGAGAACCGGCACCCGGGCATCGCCGACCTGGTCGGCCAGGGCAGCGCCCACGCAGCCGACGGCGAGCGCGGCCTGTTCGCCCAGCGCAACAGCGGAAACCACATCCGCGTCTACATCATCCGACGAGTCCCGGTCGACTGGATCAGCACGAGCGGCCTGACCGTCGAGGACACCGATGGCATCCGCGCCCTGCTCCTCGGCGAGTACGCCCACTGGTCGCCCCGCATGCACCAGATGATCGCCGAAAACGACGGCCCCTACATCGACCGCCCGATCTTCGCCCTCCCTGTCCCGCACGCTTGGGAACACAACCCGACGGTGACCCTGCTCGGCGACGCCGCCCACCTCATGCCCCCGCTCGGCGTCGGCGTCAACCTCGCCATGCTCGACGCCAGCGAAATCGCCCTCGCTCTCGCGAACTCCGCCACCATCGACGACGCGATCCGCACCTACGAGAAGACCATGCTCCCCCGCTCTACCGAGACGGCCAAGGCCCTCGAAGGCGGCGCCGAGCACCTGCTGTCCGCAGGCGTACCCGACTTCGGCAGCGACAACGACGCCCAGCCCTGAGAACTGGGATCAGACTGAGGTCTTCAGCCGTCGCCAGCAGATGATGGCGCAGCCGAGGGTGACGAGGGCTTGGTGAATGTCGTCGCGGATCTCCCAGCGGATGCGAAGGCGTCGGAACCAGTGCAGCAGCGCGACCGCGCCCTCTACGACCCAGCGGTGGACTCCGAGGCCGGAGCCGTATTCGGCGCCGCGTCGGGCGATAACCGGGGTGATTTCGAACCGGCGGACCTTGTCGCGGTAGACGTCGTGGTCATAGCCGCGGTCGGCGTAGACCCGGCGGGGGCGGCGCAGGGCTCGGCCGCTCCTGCCACGAATCGGCGGAACGGCCTGGATCAGCGGGATTAGCTGTGTGACATCGTTACGGTTTCCACCGGTCAGGGACACCGCCAGAGGGATTCCGTGCGCCTCGACAATCACGTGGTGCTTGCTGCCGGTCTTGCCCCGGTCCACCGGGGAGCGTCCGGTGGCCGGCCCGCCCTTCATCGCGCGCAAGTGCGAAGAGTCGACGGCAGCCCGGGAGAAGTCCAACATCCCGGCCGACCGCAGCTCGGCCAGCAGCAGCTCGTGCAGCCGCTGCCACACCCCGGCCTCGTTCCAGTCCAGCAGCCGCCGCCAGCAGGTCATCCCCGATCCGAAGCCGAGCTCCTGCGGCAGGTACCGCCACGGGATGCCGGTGTACAGCACGAACAGGATCCCGCACAGCACCCGACGGTCATCGATACGCCGACGCCCCGGATACCGGAAACGCCGCTCGACCACCGGCAGCAGCGGCTCGATCCGCTCCCACAGACCGTCCTCGACGGGTCTGTACGGTGAGTGGCTCTGTACCGTAGTCGGTGGTGACGTTGTGTGGCTATGTGCTGAGCAGAATGCGGTGGCGGAGGAGTTCGAAACCTGCACGGCCGTGCATCTGCCGCATGATCCGTTTGGTGCGGGTGTTGACGCCCTCGGTACGGCCGTTGCTCCACGGCAGGGTCAGGCCGGCGTTGACGGCGGCACGGTCGAGTTCGAGGCCGTTGCAGAAGCTGTGCAGGTGGGGCAGGTCGGCGCCGCGGGCCTGAGTGATCCAGTCGGTGAGCTTGGAGTCGTTGCTGCCGGCAGGGGTCAGCAGGACGGCGAAGTCACGGATGAGTGCCGCAAGTTCAGTCATCTCGGAGCAGGCCGCAGTGATCAGCCCGAGCAGATCGGTGTCCTTCGTCCGTAGGTGTTCGGGGTGCGTGAGCAGGAGCCGGGCAAGACGGCGGGGGGTGGTCACGGGGCGGTCGCCTTCGGCGCGGCCCTGGTTGAGGTAGCGAACCAGCAGGTTGGCGCTGCCGGTATATCCCAGTTCCCTGATCTCGTGCAGGAGGTGGGTGACGGGCACGCCGGGCTCGGCCGCGCGTCGCGTGCGCAGATGCTCGCGGTAGGGGTCTACCAGAGTGGGGCGGTAGCGCGGAGTGATGCGCTCGGTGGGAGGCTCGGGGATGCGGGCGTAGCGCTTGACGGTGTTCAGGGCCAGGTCCAGGCGGCGGGAGCAGTCCAGCAGGCCGACGCCCTGGCCGAGCAGGGCGTGGACCTTGTGCCAGCGCTCGCGAGTGGTCTGCTCGCGGATGCCGCCGGGGCGGGGCGGATTGATGGTGGCCCAGCACGGGGCGTGGGCGCGGACCTCGGCCTGGACCTTGTCGCACAGGTTGTGCCACACATGCCAGCGATCACTGACCTGAACCGCGTCGGGCAGGGCCTGGCGGATGGCCTCGGCGTAGGTGGTCGAGCCGTCCCGGCACACGACCTCGACCTCAGGACGAGAGCGCAGCCAGGCTGTCAATGTGGCGGCCTCGCGGTCGGGCAGCACGTCGACGCGCCGGCCCGTTTCGGCATCGATGACGATCGTCGCATAGCGGTGGCGCCGGCGCAGGGCAAAGTCGTCGACCCCAATCACCCGCGGGACAGGGACCGTCGGGATGGGGATACGCCGCAGCAGACGCAGAGCAGTGGCACAGGAGACCGGAAATGCCAGCAGGGACGTGAGCCGGGCGGCCGCCCGGCCGCATAACTCCTTGACCACTCCCGAGACCTGGCTGGCCAGACGCGTGGTGCGACGCTGCAGGCGTTCCAGCAGACCGGGGACTTGCTCGCGGAAGGTCTGCCGTCGACAGCCCAGAACCGGACAGACCAGGCGCCGGACCCGTAGACGTATCACGACGCGACGGCCATCCACTGGCACGTCCCCCACCGTCCGGCCGTGGTATCCGTGCACCTTCCCTGTCAGCACCCCGCACATCGGGCAGGGAACGGGAACATCCCGTGTCCGGGCCAAGACCCGGATCACCTCACCATCGTCTGCCACATCATCGATGACCAACGCCGACAGCCCTGAAAACACCGTTGCCACAAGGTAGTTGTCATCACCCATATAGCGCCAACGATGCCCGTCGCATGCCGTTACCACCGACTACGGTACAGAGCCCGGTGAGTGGTGTAACTCCCAAGCTGGAAGCGACAGTTGATGACTGACGTGACGAGTGACACCGAGGCTGGGAAGGCCGCTGTGAGTGGAGCGGGCGCCGTGGATGACGGGCTGGTCGCCGAGCTGGTGGCCCGGGCCCAGGCTGGTGGGGTGAAGCTCACCGGGGAGGGCGGCCTGCTGCAGCAGCTGACGAAGCGGGTGCTGGAGTCCGCGCTGGAAGGCGAACTCACCGATCATCTGGGCCACGAGCCCGGTGAGCGGGCCGAGGGCGGCCGGGAGAACTACCGCAACGGACACCGATCCAAGACGGTGATCACCGAGTCGGGGCCGGTCGAGATCGCGGTGCCGCGGGACCGGGCCGGGTCGTTCGAGCCGCAGCTGGTCAAGAAGCGGCAGCGGCGTCTGGGCGGGGTGGACGAGATGGTCCTGTCGCTGTCGGCGAAAGGGCTCACGCACGGGGAGATCTCCGCGCATCTCGCCGAGGTGTACGGCGCCGAGATCTCCAAGTCCACGATCTCCACGATCACCGACAGCGTGATGGCCGGCATGAGCGAATGGCAGAACCGTCCCTTGGACAGCGTCTATCCGGTCGTCTTCATTGACTGCGTGAACGTGAAGGTCAGGGATGGGCAGGTCGCCAACCGGCCTGTCTACATGGCGGTGGCGGTCACCGCCGAGGGACACCGGGACATCCTAGGCCTGTGGATCGGCGATGGCGGGGAGGGCGCGAAGTACTGGCTCCAGGTCCTGACCGAGATCAAGAACCGCGGCGCGGCCGATGTCCTGATGCTGGTCTGCGACGGCCTGACCGGCCTCCCGGACGCCGTGAACACCGTCTGGCCTGCGACGATCGTCCAGACCTCATCCGTGCACACTCCTTGGTGGCGGGAATTCCCCGCCGGTCACCGCGCCAGCGGGAGAGGACCTATGCAGACGCGTTGCCTTCGAGGCCCCCATGCAGACCAGTCCCTCCCGCTGGAGGCGGGCCGCGAACTGGCCAGCGGGAGTCGCGCCTCGAGCGCCGGGATGAGGTACCAGCGGGGCCGCCCAGCCGGTGACCAGGACCGACAGGACGGTATCCATGGACCATTCGTTACCCACCAACACCACAGATCCGGGTGGGGTCTTCGCCGGCGTCGACTGGGGCAACGCCCATCAGCAGCTCTGCCTTGTGGACGAGGCCGGCCAGGTCGTGCACCAAAGGCGCTACGCGCACACCGCTGACGGCCTCGAGCGTCTGGACCGGCACCTGCGCCGTCACGCACCACTGGCCGGGATAGCCATCGAACGAGGCGAGGGCCTGCTGGTCGAGCGCCTTCAAGCCGCGGGTCACACCCTCTACTGCGTCTCTCCGAAGGTCTCCGCGCGAGCGCGGGAACGCTACCGGATGGCACCGAAGAAGGACGATGCCTTCGACGCGTTCGTCCTGGCTGACACTCTCCGGCACGAATACCGGCACTGGCGGCCGCTGCCGGTCGCCTCACCGAAGCTGGCCGAGCTGCGGGCCGTCATCCGCGATCGCGAACGCGTCGTCTGGAACCAGCGCGACCTGGAGAACCAGCTGCGGGCCATCCTCGAGTCCTACCACCCGGCCGTGCTGCACCTGTTCTCCTCCCTCGACCGCGACATCAGTCTCGCGTTCCTGCAGGACTACCCCACCCCTGAGCAGGCCCGCCGCGTCGGTCCTGAGCGAATGAAGGCGTTCACCGGCCGTCACGGCTACTCCGGGCGCACTCGCCCCGAAGTGCTGGTGGAACGACTGCGTACGCACCTGCTGTCCGCAGCCCCAGGCACGGTCGCCGGCAAGCAGCTGACCGCCGTGCTCTTCGCCGAGCAACTCGCCCTGCTCAACGACCACATCCGCATCCTCAACAAACGGATCGACGAGCTCCTGGTTACGCACCCCGACGCGCCCATCTTCCTCAGTTTCCCCTGCATGGGCCGTTCCTGCGCGGCAACTCTGCTGGCCGAGATGGGCGAGGACCGCGATCGTTTCCCCACCCCGGCTGCACTCATGGCCGAGACCGGAGTCGCCCCGGTCACCCGGTCCTCCGGCCGCACCCGGCAGGTCCGTTTCCGCTACGCAGCCAACAAGCGAATGCGCCACGCGGTGGACTGGTGGGTCTTCAATATGGCTCGCGAAGTGCCCTGGGTGCGCGAGGCATACGAGCAGGCCAGGTCCCGCCGTCAGCCCCACAACCGCGCTATCCGCGGCCTCGGCGCCCGTTGGGTCCGCGTTCTCTGGCGTTGCTGGCAGGACCACACCCTCTACGACCCCGACCTCCACGTCGGCAACCGCCCGGAGGCCGACCTGACAGCCTGAAGACCTCCTGGCCCGTCTGACCGAAGCCGCGGGATGATCACGTCATCGACCCTCGGCTCTTTGGCATGCGCGCAACCCTGCCGAAAGAACAAACGCCTCGTGATCCACAAACCGGAAGGTTGACAGGGGGAGTCTGCATCGTTCACCTGCTGCGGAACAGCTTCCGTTACGCGGCCCGGCAGGACTGGGAGAAGATCGCGAAGGCGCTCAGGCCCGTCTACACTGCGCCGACCGAGGACGCCGCGCTCGAGCGGTTCGTGGAGTTCACCGACGCCTGGGGCGGGAAGTATCCGGCGATCGTCCGGCTCTGGGAGGCGGCCTGGGCGGAGTTCGTGCCCTTCCTCCGGTTCGACGTGGAGATCCGCAAGATCGTCTGCACCACCAACGCGATCGAGAGCATCAACGCGCGCATCCGCAAGGCCGTCCGGGCCCGGGGACACTTCCCCACCGACCAGGCCGCCCTCAAATGCGTCTACCTGGCCGTCATGAGCCTGGACCCGACCGGCACCGGACGCAAACGCTGGACCATGCGCTGGAAGGCCGCACTCCAAGCCTTCGACATCACCTTCGACGGCCGGCTCACCGCCGGACGCCGCTGAACAACTCCGACTGAGTTCCACCGTTCGCTACACAGACCCTCCTCGCCCAGCCACGGCTTGCTCGAAGCGGACGTCACGTCGTCTACAACCTTGATGTCCACTTGGTGTTTGTCACCAAGTATCGGCGGAAGGCGTTCACCGATGAGATGCCAGGGTCTCTGGGAGAAGTGGAGTTGGGTGATTGATAGGGAAACGCGGTGGTGTCTCCTCCGCGCCCGAGAGCCACAACCGAGGCTTTCACTTCGAGGTGACGTGCGGGTGGGTGACATCACCTCGAAGCGAAAACCCAGTGGCTGGCTTGGGCCGTCACAGACGAACATGCAACGTATGAGTGACCAACCCGCGCGATGGAGCCAGGCAACCGTCTACCCCGACATGTGGGCCAATCCGGATGACGACCCCCGCAACACAGAAGGTCCCGGCCCGGACGGCGAACTTGCGACGCTGCAGGACTTCTTGACGAACTACCGCATGACCCTGCGGATGAAGTGCGAGGGCCTGAATGCGCGGCAACTCGCGCGTCGGTCGGTTCCGCCGTCGACGATGTCGCTGCTCGGCCTGGTTCGGCACCTCGCAGAGGTGGAACGGGACTGGCGCAACTGGATCAGCGACGGTGACCCGCTGCCGACGCTGTACGGCGAGAAGGACGCGGACTTCGACGCAGCTGTCGCCGAGCAGGCCGAGGTCGACGCCGCGTTTTCCGCTCTGGGGCGCGAGCAGGCCGCGACCGATGCCGCGCTGGCCGAGCACCCGGATCTGGGCGAGCGTCTGGGGAAGGACCGGATCGCAGTTCGGGAGCTGATGGTGCACAGGATCGAGGAGTACGCCCGTCACTGCGGGCACGCCGACCTGTTGCGCGAGCGCATCGACGGGAGGGTGGGCCAGTGACGAGGGCCGGGGGTTACACCCGCTTCCACGAGCACGTCACCCCGAAGTGAAAGCCTCAGAAGCCCCGTCCGGAAGCGAGAGCAGGCACGGCGCCAGTGATCATGTGGGTGTCGAAGCCCATGACCGCGTCCACCGCCAGGACGGCCACAGCAACATCGCGGCCGCCCTCCGCCGCGTGCAGCACGATCACGTACACCTGCTCGTGCACTACCCGGCAAAGGTTCAGCTCCCCAACCCGGTCGACTCCCTCGAGGGAGTCTCCCGCCTGCTTCGCAAGGAGTACGACGCGCACGTCCGCAGGTACCTGTGGGCGGACACTTCTGGTCCGGCTCCTCCTTCGCCAGAAGCTGCGGCGGGGCACCCCTGACCGTTGTGAAGCAGTACATCGAGAACCAGAAGCGCCCCGTGGGCTGAGCTGAGCACTGCGAACCCATACTCACGCGCGGGTCAGAGCAGTTCTGAGACGGCCTTCGCCCCCGGCGTGAACGCCGGAGCACTGGCCAAGACCAAAGGTAGATGCCGAGGGCGCACCCGGCACGCGCTCTTCAGGTACTCAGGGGTGCCGGGAGCCGCGCGTGGGAAGACCGGGGGCCGGCGACCGGTCGTGAGGGAGGACGTTCGCGGGCAAGCCGGCCGCATGGGCCGCTCCTGCCCAGGCCCAGGCCCGGCAGCGCGGCTGTCAGTGCCGCAGGGACCACGCACGTGGCGAGGCCGGCCGCATCGCTCCGCCACGACATGCATGGCGCAGCTTTGCCTCTCCGCGATACAGCGGCCTACGACCATCTGGCCGCCGCGGATCCCGTCCTCGCGCAGCTCGCCGAGCGGGTCGGGCGGCCCGACCCGTTCACCTGGGCGGAGCGCGACTACCCGTCGTCGACGAACTTCGAGGACATGGCCCTGCACATCGTGGGCCAACAGATCTCCACCGCGGCGGCCCTCACCATCTACCGCCGTGGCGGGCGGCTCCGTCAGCCTCGAGGGGCTCCTCGTCCTGGACGTGGGGGGTCTGCGCTTCTGCGGACTGTCCCGGGCCATGGCGAGCCACCTGCACGACCTCGCCCGGCGCCAGGCGGTGGGGCCATCGGCCTGGAGGACATGCAGGCATCGACGACGCCGCTGCGCTCGCGGCACCGCGGTGTGCGGCGTCGGCCTGTGGTCCGCGCGGATGTTTCCGGGTCCGCCGGCTCAAGTGCGCCGACCTCCTGCCGCCAGCGGTATGGGCATCCGCCGGGCCGTGCAGCGCGCCTGGCAGTTCGACTATCTCGTGTCCCGGCTCGCCGGGGGGAGGGAGTGGTCCTAACGCCTCGGGCAAGGTGATCTGGGGCGAACAGTGCTTGCCGGGCCGGCCGCTCGAAGTATCCCGGCGCCCCACCGAGCGCTCGCCGCCTTCGGCCTGAAGGGGTGAGACAGGCTTGGGTGCCCGGCGTTTTGGGCCCGCTTCACCGCCGCGTCCCGGGAGCAGTTGGGGGGTCTCCCTGGGCTGACGCTGCGCCGGTGAATGAGGGCCGGAGGGCGGCTTCCCGGCCAGGGAGACGCCTCGAGTC
>NZ_JAJHNP010000139.1 GCF_020819595.1 Streptomyces barringtoniae | reverse complement strand
GCGCGCACACCCCGCACACCGACCGACAGCTCGGGCTCCGGCACCGACAGCCACGCCGGATCGATCCCGGACACCGACTCATCCACATCCAGCAGCACGAACCGGCCCGGGTTCTCCGACTGCGCCGACCGCACCAGACCACGCACCGCCGCACCCGCAAGACCACGCGTGACGACCACCAGACGCGACCCGGCGAACCGCTCCCCGGCCAGCCAGCCCTGCACCACAGCCAGCGCCCGCCGCACCGCCTCACGCACCACCCCGGCAGACA
>NZ_JAJHNP010000138.1 GCF_020819595.1 Streptomyces barringtoniae | reverse complement strand
TCCGCCATGCTCCTGCCCGTAGGTGGCGAGCAGCGCCTGCGCCTCGATCGGGTCACCCAGCGTCGTACCCGTACCGTGCGCCTCCACCGCGTCCACATCGGCGGCGGACAGCCCGGCACTCGCCAGCGCCTGCCGGATCACCCGCTGCTGCGACGGACCGTTCGGCGCCGTCAGACCATTGCTCGCACCATCCTGGTTCACCGCCGAGCCACGGACCACCGCCAGCACCGGGTGACCGTTCTTCCGGGCATCCGACAGCCGCTCCACCAGCAGCATGCCCA
>NZ_JAJHNP010000137.1 GCF_020819595.1 Streptomyces barringtoniae | reverse complement strand
CCGGCCCACCCCACGGAGTCAGCCCATCCACCACCACCGTCCCCGGCACCACATCGAGCGCATCCAGGCCCTCGGGTTCGATCAGGGTCCATCCGCCGTCCGGCTCGACGCCCGACGGCACCGTGACCGGCGTCCACTCGACGCGGAAGAGGGACTCCGCCGCACCGTCCCCGGAGGCACGCAGCTGTTCCGGGGACACCGAGCGGAGGGCGAGGGAGTCGACCGAGGCCACCGGTGTCCCGGTCGTGTCGGCGAGTTGCAGGGTCACGGCGTCCTGGCCG
>NZ_JAJHNP010000136.1 GCF_020819595.1 Streptomyces barringtoniae | reverse complement strand
TTCGGTTTCAGTGGGACGAATGCGCATGTGGTGGTGGAGCAGGCGCCGGTGGAGGAGGGGTTGGAGCCGGGGTCGGGGCCGGGGTCGGTGGGGGAGCCGGGTCTGGTGGCTGGTGGTGGGTGTGTGGTGTGGGCGTTGTCGGGCAGGAGTGCGGCGGCGTTGCGGGAGCAGGCGGGGCGGTTGCTGGCGTGGGTGGACGCGCATGAGGGTGTGCGTGCGGTGGATGTGGGTGTGTCGCTGGCGGTGGGCCGTGCGGGTCTGGAGCATCGTGCGGTGGTGGTG
>NZ_JAJHNP010000135.1 GCF_020819595.1 Streptomyces barringtoniae | reverse complement strand
GCACCCCACCACACGGAGTCAGCCCATCCACCACCACCGTCCCCGGCACCACATCGAGCGCATCCAGGCCCTCAGGTTCGAGGACGACCCAGTCCGCGGCGGACACCGGAACCGTCGTCGGCACCTCCACGGGAGTCCACTCCACGCGGAACAGCGAATCGGCCGGACCGTCACCGGAGACGCGCAACTGCTCCGGCGACACCGGCCGCAGCACCAAGGAGTCCACCGACGCGACGGGCCGGCCGGTGGTGTCGGCCAGGGACAGTGACACGGCGTCCTGGCCC
>NZ_JAJHNP010000134.1 GCF_020819595.1 Streptomyces barringtoniae | reverse complement strand
TATGTGTTCGTGCCCGTGCTGCGCAGGAGCCGTCCTGAGGTGGAAGCGGTTGTTTCGGCTGTTGCCCAGGTGCAGGTCAGGGGCTTCGGTGCCGACTGGGGTGCGTATTTCGAGGGGACGGGCGCGCGGCGGGTGGAGCTGCCGACGTACGCGTTCCAGCGGGAGCGGTTCTGGCTTGAGGTTCCGGCTGTTGCCGTTGCCGGCCGGGATGCGGCCGAAGCCGGTTCGGTGGATGCGCGTTTCTGGGAGGCGGTGGAGCAGGGGGATGTGCAGTCGCTGGCTTCC
>NZ_JAJHNP010000133.1 GCF_020819595.1 Streptomyces barringtoniae | reverse complement strand
CATGCGTTCGTGCCCGTGCTGCGTCGGAACCGTCCCGAGGTCACCAGCCTGACCACGGCCGTGGCCCAGGCGCACGTCAGGGGCGTCGGCATCGACTGGGAGAAGCACTTCGCCGGGACGGGGGCGCGCAGGGTCGACCTGCCCACCTACGCCTTCCAGCGGGAGCGTTACTGGCTGGAAATTCCGGCCGTTCCTGCTGCCAACTCCGCAGCTGCGGCCGAAGCCGGTTCGGTGGATGCGCGTTTCTGGGAAGTGGTGGAGCAGGGGGATGTGCAGTCGCTGGCTTCG
>NZ_JAJHNP010000132.1 GCF_020819595.1 Streptomyces barringtoniae | reverse complement strand
GGCACGGTGCTGGTGACGGGTGGTACGGGTGCGTTGGGTGCCGAGGTGGGGAGGTGGCTTGCGCGTCGGGGTGCTGATCATGTGCTGTTGGTCAGTCGTCGTGGTTCCGGGGCGCCGGGGGCGGTGGAGCTGGAGGCGGAGCTCGGGTCGTTGGGTGCCCGGGTGACGGTGGCGGCGTGTGATGTGGGGGATCGGGAGGCGTTGGGCCGGCTTCTGGAGTCGGTGCCGGAGGAGTTTCCGTTGTCGGCGGTCGTGCACACGGCCGGTGTGCTGGACGACGGGGTGCTGGA
>NZ_JAJHNP010000131.1 GCF_020819595.1 Streptomyces barringtoniae | reverse complement strand
ACTCCGGCTCACCGACACCCAGCAACGCGGCATCCACCCGCACCACCGAATCATCGACATCCACCAGCACCAGCCGACCCGGATTCTCCGACTGCGCCGACCGGAACAACCCCCGCGCCGCAGCAGCCGCCAGATCCACAACCCCCTCACCCGGAACCGCCTCCACAGCACCCCGGGTCACCAACACCAAACGACCATCCGCAAACCGCTCATCAGCCAACCACGCCTGCACCACACCCAAAACCCGGTGCACCACACCACGCACCACACCCGCCGACACACCCCACGCACCATCGCCGG
>NZ_JAJHNP010000130.1 GCF_020819595.1 Streptomyces barringtoniae | reverse complement strand
GGCACCCGGACCAGGGACCGCAGCAACGGCGGCAACATGCCGCTGCCCGCCTGCGCCCGCAAGCCCGCCAGATCCAGCCGCATCGGCACCAGCAGCGCCCCACCGGAACGCTCGGCCGCATCGAACAGCGCAAGCCCCTCCAGCGACGACAGGGCCGCAACCCCGCCCCGCCGCAAACGCTCCGCATCGGCGGCCGCACCCATACCCGCCTCACCGGCCGGGGCCGCCTCCCACAGACCCCACGCCAGCGACACCGCCGGCAGACCCTCGGCCCTGCGATGCTCGGCCAGAGCATCCAGGAAC
>NZ_JAJHNP010000013.1 GCF_020819595.1 Streptomyces barringtoniae | reverse complement strand
GCCCTTCGCCTGGACCAAGACCGCCGACGAGATTCTCGACAAAGTAGCCGCCTACTGCCGACGAATCTCTGACTCAGGTCACTAGGGCGAACCCCCTGAAGGGGCGCGGCGAACTGCGCGACCAGCCGAAGGCGAACCCGCACCCGCCGATGAAGGGCACCCGGCACCCCGGATGGGGCCCCGTACCGGCGGAGCCCTTTGGCGGAGCCCCTTGGCGGAACCCCATAATCCGCCCATGCTGCGCCCATGACAGCAAACCTGATGAGACGTCAGCTGACGCGACGTCACATACTCGGTATGGCCGCACTGCAGACCGCGGCCGCCCTCGGCTTCACCCGCATAGGACTCCAGTCGGCCCGGGCGGCCGAGCCCGACGCAGTCGAAAACGCCCCGGCGATAGTCATCGGCTCCGGCTACGGCGGTGCGGTCGCCGCCCTCCGCCTCGGCCAGGCCGGCATCCGTACCCTCGTCCTGGAAATGGGCCGCCTGTGGAACACCGCGGGCAGCGACGGCAAGATCTTCTGCTCCACCGCCGCCCCCGACCAGCGCTCCATGTGGTTCCGCACCCGCACCGAGGCCCCGCTCGCCACCTTCCTCTGGCTGGACGTGGTCAACAAGAACATCGGCGCCTATCCCGGAGTGCTCGACCGCGTGCACTACGACGCCATGTCCGTCTACGTCGGCCGGGGCGTCGGCGGCGGCTCCCTCGTCAACGGCGGGATGGCGGTCACGCCCCTGAAGTCGTACTTCGCCGAGCAGTTCCCGACCGTGGACGCCGACGAGATGTACGGCACCTACTACCCCCGCGCCCGCACCGTGCTCGGCGTCAACACGATCGACCCGGCCTGGTTCGAGTCCACCGACTGGTACCGGTTCGCCCGCACCTCCCGGAAGGCCGCGGGCAACGCGGGCCTGAAGACCACCTTCGTGCCGAACGTCTACGACTTCGGCTACATGCAGCAGGAGGCCGCCGGCGCGGCCACGAAGTCCGCGCTCGCCGGCGAGGTCATCTACGGCAACAACCACGGCAAGCGCAGCCTCGACAAGACCTACCTGGCCGCCGCCCTCGGCACCGGCAACGTCACCATCCACACCCTGGAGAAGGTGAGGTCCGTCAGCCGGGCGGCCGACGGGTCGTACGTCCTGACCGCCGACCGGATCGACGCCACCGGCACGGTCGTCGAGACCAAGAGCTACGGCTGCACGTATCTCTTCCTCGGCGGCGGCAGCCTCGGCACCACCGAACTCCTCGTCCGCGCCCGCGACACCGGCACCCTGCCGGACCTGAACCCCGCCGTGGGTGCGGGCTGGGGCACCAACGGCAACACCATGCTCGGCCGCGCCAACCACGTCTGGGACACCGTGGGCGCCGACCAGGCCACCATGCCCGTCATGGGCATCGACGACTGGGCCAACGCCGACAACCCCGTCTTCGCCGAGATCGCCCCGCTGCCCATGGGGTTCGAGCACTGGGTCAGCCTCTACCTGGCGATCACCAAGAACCCCGAACGGGCCTCCTTCACCTACGACTCCGCCTCCGGTGCGGTGAAACTCGGCTGGACCGCCGCCCAGAGCGCGGTCTCCGTGCGCATGGCCAAGAAGCTGTTCGACCGGATCAACCTGGCCAACGCGACCATCTACCGCTACGACCTGTTCGGCGCCACCAGCAAGGTCTTCGCCGACGACTTCACCTACCACCCGCTGGGCGGCTGTGTGCTGGGCAAGGCGACGGACGACTACGGCCGGGTGAAGGGGTACGACCGGCTGTACGTCACCGACGGCTCGCTCGTGCCCGGCAACATCGGCGTGAACCCCTTCGTCACCATCACCGCGCTCGCCGAACGCACGATGGCGCGGGTCCTCGCCGAGGACACCGCGCCATGACACTCCGTCAGGAGGCGTGCTACTTCGCGTAGATCGCCTCGATCTCGGCCGCGTAGTCCTTCGCCACCACGTTCCGCTTGAGCTTCAGCGACGGGGTGAGGTGGCCCGACTCCTCCGAGAACTGGGAGGACAGAATGCGGAACTTCCGCACCGATTCCGCCTTCGACACCGCGGCGTTGCCGTCGTCGACCGCCGTCTGGATCGCCGCGACCAGATCCGGGTCGTCCTTCAGCGACGCCGCGGTGGCACCTGCCGGCTTGCCGTGCTCGGACGCCCAACGGCCCAGGAACTCCTCGTCGATGGTGACCAGCGCGCCCACGAACGGCCGCCCGTCGCCCACCACCATGCACTCCGCGACCAGCGCGTGCGCCCGGATCCGGTCCTCGATCACCGCCGGGGCCACGTTCTTGCCGCCCGCCGTGACGATGATCTCCTTCTTGCGGCCGGTGATCCTGAGGTAGCCGTCCTCGTCCAGGGTGCCGATGTCACCGGTGTGGAACCAGCCGTCGGCCAGCGCCTCCGCCGTCGCGCCCGGGTTGTTCCAGTACTCCTTGAACAGGTGCTCGCCGTGCAGCAGCACCTCGCCGTCGTCCGCTATCCGGATCACCGAGCCGGGCAGCGGCTGCCCGACCGTGCCGATCTTCTGCCGGTCCCAGGGGTTGAACGCGGTCGCCGCGCAGGACTCGGTCAGGCCGTAGCCCTCCAGCACGGTGAAGCCGATGCCCCGGAAGAAGTGGCCGAGCCGCTCGCCCAGCGGGGCGCCGCCGGAGATGGCGTACTCGCCCCGGCCGCCGAGGACCGCGCGCAGCTTGCTGTACACCAGCCTGTCGAAGACCTTGTGCTTGACCTTCAGGCCGAACGCCGGGCCCGAGGCGCTGTCCAGCGCCTTGCTGTAGGCGATCGCGGTGTCCGCCGCCTTGTCGAAGATCGCGCCCTTGCCGTCCGCCTGCGCCTTGGCGCGCGCCGAGTTGTAGACCTTCTCGAAGACGCGCGGGACACCGAGGACCAGCGTCGGCCGGAAGGCGGCCAGTTCGTCGGTGAGGTGCTTGATGTCCGGGACGCAGCCCAGCTTGATCGGCGCCATCATCGGCGCGATCTGCACCAGGCGGCCGAAGACGTGCGCCAGCGGCAGGAAGAGCAGGACCGAGCACTCGCCGGTACGGAACAGCGGGCGCAGCCGCTCCACGATGTTGCCGCACTCGGCGAAGAAGCTGCGGTGGGTGAGCACACAGCCCTTGGGGCGGCCGGTCGTACCGCTCGTGTACACGATGGTCGCGGGGTCGTCGGCCTTGGCGAGCGAGCTGCGCTCCTCGACCGTCTCGTCCGACACGTCCTGCCCGAGCCGCCCGAGCTCCTCCACGCCGCCGGCCTCGATCTGCCAGACGTGCTTGAGGGCGGGCAGCGACTCGCGCACCGACTCCACGGCCGCCGCGTGGTTCTCCAGCTCCACGATGCAGGCGGTGGCGCCCGAGTCGGACAGGATCCACTGCACCTGCTCCGGGGAGCTGGTCTCGTACACCGGCACGGTGACCGCGCCCGCGCTCCAGATCGCGAAGTCGAGCAGGGTCCACTCGTAACGGGTGCGGGACATCAGGCCCACCCGGTCGCCCGGCTGGACCCCGGAGGCGATGAGGCCCTTGGCGGCGGCGTGCACCTCGGCCAGGAACTCCCGGGCCGTCACGTCCTGCCAGGCACCGCCCACCTTGCGGGCGATGACGGCGACGTCGGGATGCTGCGCGGCGTTTCTGCGGACGATGTCGGTCAGGTTGCCGTCCGCAGGGACCTCGTACAAAGCCGGAAGGCTGAACTCGCGCAAGACTGCTGCTCCTCATAGGGCGCCGGCGCCACGACACTGTGTGATGCGACGGTGCGGTCCAAGGCTCGGGCAGGTGCTCGGGAATCCAGCTGTTGAAATCCAGAGCACGACTGGACTGCCCGGACGTTACCCGCCGGTATGGCTTTCCCGACAGGGGTTCCCGGTGAGATGTTCGCTGCGTCACACATGTTGGCGTTCCTTCGCGCACAGTAGTCCACGGCTGAACCGACCGGCGAGTAACCGCAGGCCGGACCGACACTGTTCACGCAGACCGCACACGCCTACCCTTGATCACCATGGCACCGACACCCTCCGGCAACCGAAGGACCCGCGTCCACGTCGTCAGCGACGTGCACGGCAACGCCCGGGACCTGGCCCGGGCCGGGGAGGGCGCCGACGCCCTGATCTGCCTGGGCGACCTCGTGCTCTTCCTCGACTACGCAGACCACTCGCGCGGCATCTTCCCGGACCTGTTCGGCAGGGAGAACGCCGACCGGATCGTCGAGCTGCGCACCGCCCGGCGCTTCGAGGAGGCCCGGGATTTCGGCGCCCGGCTGTGGGCCGGCATCGGCACGGACCGGGCCGCGGCCATCGAGAAGGCGGTGCGCAAGCAGTACGCCGAGCTGTTCGCCGCGTTCCCGACCCCGACGTACGCCACCTACGGCAATGTCGACATGCCGCCGCTGTGGAAGGAGTACGCCCATCCCGGCACCACCGTGCTCGACGGGCAGCGGGTGGAGATCGGCGGCTGGACCTTCGGGTTCGTCGGCGGCGGGTTGCGCACGCCCATGCGGACGCCGTACGAGATCAGTGACGAGGAGTACGAGGCGAAGATCGAGGCGGTCGGCGAGGTCGACGTGCTGTGCACGCACATCCCGCCGGAGGTGCCCGAGCTGGTCTACGACACCGTGGCGCGCCGCTTCGAGCGGGGGAGCCGCGCCCTGCTGGCCGCGATCCGCCGCACCAGGCCCCGCTATTCGCTCTTCGGTCACGTCCACCAGCCGCTCGCACCCCGTATGCGGATCGGCGCGACCGAGTGCGTGAACGTGGGCCACTTCGCCGGGACGGGCCGCCCCTGGGCGCTCGAATGGTGATCCGCCGGTGACCGGCCGGCGCTGTGTGGGACATGGGGTGAAGGCGGCTGGTCGGCGGCGCGGTAGCCTTCACGCTGCACACACGTGCGCACGACGACCTCTGTACCGGCCCGCATCTGGAGGAGCCACGGCGATGGCGGAACACACCAGCTCGAGCATCACGATCGAGGCGGCACCGGCCGACGTCATGGGGGTGATTGCCGACTTCGCCCGCTACCCGGACTGGACGGGCGAGGTGAAGGAGGCGGAGGTTCTCAAGACCGACGACCAGGGCCGCGCCGAGCAGGTCCGGCTCGTCATGGACGCCGGCGCCATCAAGGACGACCAGACCCTCGCCTACACCTGGACCGGCGACAACGAGGTCTCCTGGACCCTGGTCAAGTCCCAGATGCTCCGCTCCCTCGACGGCTCCTACATCCTCAAGCCCACGGGTCCCGCCACGACGGAGGTCACCTACCTCCTCACGGTGGACGTCAAGATCCCCATGCTCGGCATGATCAAGCGCAAGGCGGAAAAGGTCATCATCGACCGCGCCCTGGCGGGCCTGAAGAAGAGGGTCGAGTCCGACCAGTAACCCCAACCCCCGCAGCCACGCCCGGCCGCACACGGTCACGCTGCTCCCACCGCAGGCGGCCCGGCCGCTACTCGTGGCGCCCAGCCGCCTTCGGCCGTGCGCCGCACCCCGTCCACTCAGCTGCGCGCGGTTGTGCTGCTGCCGATCGCAGGCGGGCCGATGGCCGACCCCGTGGCACCCGGCCGCGTGCGGCAACACCCCGCACCCGCCAACCGGCCGTATGCGGTACCTGCCCAGTCCAGCCGCGCCTGGCCGTGTGCGTCACCTGCCCCGCCCAGCGGTGCCCGGTCGCGCACCACGCCCACCGCCCGGCCGTGTGCGGCACTTGCTCTGCCCAACTGCGCCCGGCCGTGTGCCGTACCCGCCCCGCCTGGCCGTGTGCGGTACCTGCCCCGCCGAGCGGCGCCCGACCGTGTGCCGTACCCGCCCCGCCCAACTGCGCCCGGCCGCCTAACCCAGCCCGGCCACGCCCCACACCCACCACCCGGCCGCGTGCGGCACCCGCCCCGCCCAGCCGCGCCCGGCCGCGTGCCGCACCCTCCCCGGCCCAGCCGTGGGCAGTCGTGTCGCTGGGGCGGCACGGGTGGGCGCGGGCGGCAACCCGTCAGTGCCGGGGCGCGCGGCCGAGCCCCCCGGGGGTGCCGCTCCGCCCTGTAGGGCAGCTCCGGGTGCTGCCCATGCCCCGTTCCCCGTGTCGTCCACCGGCGTCGCTTCGGGGCACCGGCCAACGCCCCGTGCCCCCGGCCTCCGTTACCGTTCAGCCTCATGCGCACCATCCTGATCACGGGCCCGGGCGGCAGCGGTCGTACCACTGTCGCTGCCGCCACCGCACAGCGCGCCGCAGGCGAAGGCGTCCGCACGCTTCTGCTGAGTGCCGACCGCACCGACACCCTCGGCGCCGCGCTGGGTTCCGCGACGGGACCGGTGCCGGAGGAAGCCGCGGCGAACCTCACCACCTGGCGGCCCGATGCCGTCGACCGCTTCCGGCAGGACCTCACCGCCTTCCAGAGCCGCGCGGCCACCGTCCTCGACCTGCTCGGCGCCGCCCGGCTGGACGCCGAGGAGGTCACCCCGCTGCCCGGCGCCGAGGAGCTGTCCTTCCTGCGGGCCCTGCGGGACGCGGCGCTGTCCGAGCGCTACGACCTGCTCGTGGTGGACCTTCCGCCCCTCCAGCAGGCCCTCGCCCTGCTCGGCCTCCCCGAGGAGCTGCGCCGCTATCTGCGCCGTCTCCTCCCGCCCGAGCGGCAGGCGGCCCGCGCCCTGCGCCCCGTCCTCGGCCGGCTGGCCGGCGTGCCGATGCCGTCCGACTGGCTGTACGAGACGGCCGCCCGCTGGGACGTCGAACTCGCCGCCGTCGAGGCCGTGCTCAGCGACCGGAACACGGCCGTACGCCTGGTCGCCGAACCCGGCCCCGCCGGCGCCGACGCCGTACGGACCGCCGGCCTCGGCCTCGCCCTGCGCGGCCTGCGCACCGAGATACTGATCGCCAACCGCACCCTGCCCGAGACCGATCCCGACAGCCTGCTCGTCGGACTCCTCGCCCAGCAGCGCAAGGCACTCGCCGACTGGCAGGAGCAGCCGTACGACGTCCACCCCGTCCCGCACCTCGGCCACGACCCGCGCGGCGCCGACGACCTCGCCGCCCTCGCCGTACCCCCCGTCAACCCGGCACCCGCCCCGGTCGAGTGGCCCGTCACCGACCGCAGGAGCGACGAGGGCGTGCTGGTCTGGCACATCCCGCTGCCCGGCGCGATACGGGACGAGCTGGACCTGATCCGGCGCGGCGACGAGCTCGTGATCACCGTGGGCCCGTTCCGGCGGATCGTCCCGCTGCCCTCCGCCCTGCGCCGTTGCACCGTCGCCGGGGCCGGCCTGCGCGAGGGCGAGCTGCGCGTCCGCTTCGCCCCCGACCCCGACCTGTGGCCCGCCACGGGACGCTGATGATCCGGGTACGCCCGTTCGGGTAACGTCGTAAAGGCGAACCGTAGTCAGGAGTCCGCCATGAGCGAAGAGCGTCCCGCATCCGACTCGCACGAGGGATATGAGGAACAGCGGCGGGCGGCCGACGCCGACGCCTGGTCCACGGCCTGCGCCGAGGACCTCGCCGCCGAGAAGGCCCGCCGCCGCGCCGAGTACGGCCCGCAGCCGGGCTCGGCCGCGGAGGAGCTGAAGAAGCTCGTGGACACGGTGGCCGACAAGCTCTCCGGCCTCCCGTCACCGCTCCTCGGCAGCCTCGCCGGACCCGCCGCCCAGCAGGCGGTGCGCCAGGTCGTCCAGCAGGCCAAGGCCGCCGTCGAGCCCGTCATAGACCGCAACCCCGACGTCTTCGACCACCTGGCCGCGGCCGGCAGCGAACTGCTCGCCGCCTACCGCTCCGCCGTCCAGGCCCAGGAGCGCCGCTGGACCGCCCGCACCGCCGACGACCTGAGCCACGAGGCCCAGGACGACCGGCGGGACAAGGGCGAGGGCACCGGCCCGGGGGAGCGTATCGACCTGGACTGAAGCGCTTTCCCGGCAGGGCCTCGGGTACGGTTGGCCGTAGCGGGGCTCGACCGAAACTGAGGGATTCATGGGACTCACCATCGGCGTCGACATCGGCGGCACCAAGATCGCGGCCGGCGTGGTCGACGAGGAAGGCAACATCCTCTCGACCTTCAAGGTGCCGACCCCCACCACGCCCGAGGCCATCGTGGACGCCATCGCCTCGGCGGTGGAGGGTGCGCGCGCCGGGCACGAGATCGTCGGCGTGGGCATCGGTGCGGCCGGTTACGTCAACCGGCAGCGCTCGACGGTGTACTTCGCGCCGAACATCGACTGGCGCCAGGAGCCGCTGAAGGAGAAGGTCGAGGCCCGCGTGGGCCTCCCGGTCGTGGTCGAGAACGACGCCAACGCCGCCGCCTGGGGCGAGTACAAGTTCGGCGCCGGCAAGGGCCACCGCAACGTCATCTGCATCACGCTCGGCACCGGCCTCGGCGGCGGCATCATCATCGGCAACAAGCTGCGCCGCGGCCACTTCGGCGTGGCCGCGGAGTTCGGCCACATCCGGATGGTCCCGGACGGCCTGCTGTGCGGCTGCGGCAGCCAGGGCTGCTGGGAGCAGTACGCCTCGGGGCGGGCCCTGGTGAGATACGCCAAGCAGCGCGCCAACGCCACCCCCGAGAACGCGGAACTGCTGCTCTCGCTCGGCGACGGCACCCCTGACGGCATCGAGGGCAAGCACATCTCCATGGCCGCCCGCCAGGGCGACCCGGTGGCCGTCGACTCCTACCGCGAGCTGGCCCGCTGGGCCGGTGCGGGCCTCGCCGACCTGGCCTCCCTCTTCGACCCGTCCGCGTTCATCGTCGGCGGTGGCCTCTCCGACGAGGGCGAACTGGTCCTCGACCCGATCCGCAAGTCCTACAAGCGCTGGCTGGTCGGCGGCAACTGGCGCCCGGTGGCCGACGTGATCGCCGCCCAGCTCGGCAACAAGGCGGGCCTCGTCGGCGCGGCCGACCTGGCCCGCGAGCCCGACCCGATCATGTAGTGGGGTCGTACGACAGTGCCCGCCGCGTCCGGTCCCGGGACGGGCGGGCATCGTCGTATGTTGAGCGGCATGGCGACCAGCACGCTGCTTCCCAACTCCCGTACCGAACCCGACGGTTCACCCCTCATCCGCGTCCTGAGCTACAACATCCGCTCGATGCGCGACGACACCGACGCCCTGGCCAGGGTGATCACCGCCTGCGCCCCCGACCTGGTCCTCGTCCAGGAGGCGCCCCGCTTCTTCCGCTGGCGCAAGAAGCTGGCCCGCCTCGCCGCGGCCTCCGGCCAGGTGGTCCTCACCGGCGGCGCCACCGCGGCGGGCCCCGCGATCCTCTGCTCGCTCCGGGCCACCGTGGAGCGGACGGAGGACGTCCTGCTGCCCCTCACTCCCGGCCTGCACCGGCGCGGCTTCGCCACGGCGGTGGTCCGTTTCGGCGTGGTCCGGCTGGGGGTGATCAGCTGCCATCTGAGCCTGGACGGCAAAGAGCGGTACGAACAGGGCGGCCTGCTCCTCGACCGCCTCACCGGCCTGGGCGCGGAGCACGCCATCGCCGGCGGTGACCTGAACGAAGGCCCCGACGGCCCTGCCTTCCGTCTGCTCTCCGCGAGCCTCCAGGACTGCCGTGCCGTGGCCCCCTGGGGCGGCGAGACGACCTGGCCGCACAGCGACCCCCCGCAGCGCATCGACGCCGTCTTCGCGACCAAGGGCATCGAGGTCCTCGGCTGCGGTGTTCCGCTGGACCGACCAGGGGTCACCCGGGCCGACTTGACGGCGGCCACGGATCACCTGCCGGTCCTCGCGGCGCTGCGTGTACCGGTGGCGTGAG
This sequence comes from Streptomyces barringtoniae, assembly GCF_020819595.1. GTDB lineage: Bacteria > Actinomycetota > Actinomycetes > Streptomycetales > Streptomycetaceae > Streptomyces > Streptomyces barringtoniae. The sequence goes on along the minus strand of NZ_JAJHNP010000013.1, from coordinate 230,175 downwards.
TCCGCTTGAACTAAGTACAGGAAACCCCTTGTGCACCTCCGCCACGGTCTCCTACTGTCCTTCCTGTACTTAGTTCAAGTGACCAGGAGGGGGAACGGATGTCCGGGAAGCGTGAGTCACTGGCCGCGTTCGTGGAGACGGCGGCGAAGGAGTTCGGGGTGCCGGGGGTCGCCGTGGCCGTGCTGACCGGCGGCGAGGAGATCCATGTCCACCACGGGGTGACGAACGTGGACCACCCCCTGCCGGTGGACGAGCACACGCTCTTCCACCTGGCCTCGGTCAGCAAGACCTTCACGGCGACCGCGCTGATGCGCCTGGCCGAGCAGGGCCGGGTGGACCTCGAAGCGCCGGTCCGCTGGTACGTTCCCGAGCTGCGCCTCGCCGACGAGGAGGCCGCCGCCCGGATCACCGTGCTGAACCTGCTCAACCACACGGCGGGCCTGGACTGGAACCTGGTCGACGCCGACGAGGGCGACGGCTCGCTCGCCGCGTTCGTCGGACAGCTGAACCGGCTGCCGCTGATCGCGCCGCCCGGCGCCCGCGCCTCCTACAGCCAGGCCGGCTACAACCTGCTCGGCCGGGTGGTGGAGAACGTCACCGGCCTGCCGTTCGAGAAGGCGCTGGCCGAACTGGTCCTGGAGCCGCTGGGCCTGTCGGACACCGTCCTCGACCTGGACGACGTCGTGGTCCGTCGCTTCGCCGTGGGCCACAACCGTGCCGAGGACGGCTCCCTCACCCTCGCCCGCCCCTGGAAGTCGTGGCGGGCCGGACTGCGCGGCAACAACCCCGGCGGCGGTGTCGTCTCCTCGGCGAGCGACCTGCTGCGCTGGGCGCGGTTCCAGCTGGGCGACGGAGAGGGACTGATGGCCGCCGAGACGCTGCGCGGCATGCGGGAACCCACCGTCGAACTGCGGGGCAGCACGCTCGGCGACGCCTTCGGCATCTGCTGGTTCCTGCGGGAGGTGGAGGGTGTACGCACGGCCGGTCACGGGGGCTCGGGCAACGGCCAGTTCGCCGAGCTGCTCCTGGTGCCGGAGCGGGACTTCGCCGTCGTCTCGCTCGCCAACTCCGGCCCGGACGGCTACCAGTTCAACCAGGCGGTGCTGAAGCGGGCGCTGGAGCTGTTCCTCGGTGTGGTCGAGCGGGAGCCGGAACCGCTGCCGTACGACGAGGAGCGGGCGCGGGAGGTCGCCGGGCGGTACGAGATCGACGCCATGAACCTCGACATCGCGGTGGCCGACGGCCGGCTCACGCTGGCCGTCGGCATCAAGCCGGAGATCCGCGCGGCGTCGGACGCGGAGATGCCGCCGGACCATCCGGCCGCGGGGGTCGGCTTCCTGCCGGGGGACGGGGACGAGTACATCGTCACCGAGGGGGGCCTGAAGGGGCAGAAGGGCTTCTTCTCGCGCGCGGCCGACGGCACGGTGACGGGGGTCGACCTGGCGGGGCGCCTCTTCACTCGGGCCTGATTCGCCGTACGCGACTGCGGGTGCGTGGGGGCTGGTCGCGCCCACGCACCCGCAGTCGCGTATCAGACACAGCCCCGCGCCCCTTACGGGGCGCTGTCCTCCGGCCGCAGCCCCTCCAGCAGCGCCCGCAACCCCGCCGCATAGCTGCCGTCGGCCGCGGCCGCGTACTCGGTAGCCGCCGTCGTCCCCAGCCGCGCCCGCAGCCGTGGAAACGGCTCCGCCGCCTGAGCCGCCTTGGCCAGGGTCTCCGAGAACATCTCCTCCGCGTCCTCCCCGGCCCGCCGCACCTTCCTCGTCAGGGAGGCGGTGGCGGACGCGCCGAGGGCGTTGCCCAGGACGTACGTCACCACCGCACCGGCGGCCCGGTCCGCCTCCTGCGGTGTGAACCCCGCGGTCTCGAAGACGCCGAGGAGATGGTCGTCGTAACGGGCCTTGCCGGTGCCGTAGAGGAGATGGGAACCGATCGCCTGCACCAGCCACGGATGCCGTACGAGCATCGCGTGCAGCCGGTCGGCCATCACCGTGGCCGTGCCCCGCCAGTCGTCCGCGTCGAGCGTCGGCAGGTCGACCTCGTGCCACACCCGGTCCGCGGCGAGCAGTACGAGGTCGTCCTTGTTCTTCACATGCCAGTAGACGGCGGTCGCCGCGGCCCCCAGCCGCTTGCCCAGGCTGCGCATGTTGAGCCCTTCGAGGCCCTCGTCGTCCAGCAGCCGCACGGCCGTCCGGACGATCTGTTCCTGGGTGAGCGTGTCGCGCGGCATGGGCTCACCCTAGGTGAGCCCCGCGGCACTTGTACAAAGTTCAGACCACCGCGCCCCGCCCCGGGTCGTCGTCCTCCTCGTCCGTGCGCATCCGCATCACCAGCGCGGCGATGCCGCCGAGGAAGCCGCCGATGCCGAGGGTCGTCAGCCACCAGGTCATGTCCCAGCCGAGCAGCACCGCCAGCAGCAGCAGGATCGGCCCGCCGACCACGCCCAGCCAGGCGAACTTCGCGGTGGTGTCGGCCTCCGGCAGCGGCGGATCCGGCGGGACGAAGTGGCCCTCGTCGTCCTCGTCGAAGTCGTCCTCGGAGGGCTCGGGCGGGTTGTAGTCGCGCGGGCCGACTCCGGGCGCGAAGGAGACCGAGCTGCCCAGCGGCCGGACCGGCGCCTTGTCGGTGTCGCTCGCGGCGTCCTTCTCGGTGTCCTTCTCCGGCTCCGGCAGTGCCAGGTCCTCCACCGGCTTGAAGGGCCTGGCGCCCGGCGGGTCCGGCGGCTCCGCGCCGTACCCCGCGACGATGGCCCGCCAGGCGGCGTCCTCGTCGAAGGGCACCTTCTGCTCGTCCGGCTCGGGGCCCTCGCGGCCCTCGCGGTCGGACTCGTGCTCAGCCACCTGTGGCCGTCCCTTCCTTGCCGAGACTGGGTGCGAGCCGGCCCATGAAGGCGAGGCTCTCCTCGAAGATCCGGTCCGCATCCTGGTCCAACGTCGCCACGTGGTAGCTGTGTTCCAGCACGATCTCCGTCACGTCCGTGGACGACACCCGGCTCAGCACCCGGGCCGAGTCGGCCGCCGGGACGACATGGTCCTGGGCGCTGCGCAGCAGCAGCAACGGCTGGGTGACCTGGGGCAGCTCGCCGTCCAGCCGGCGCAGGAACACCCGCAGCGAGTGCGCCGCGTGCAGCGGCACCCGGTCGTAGCCCAGCTCGGCCGCGCCCTCCTTGGCGATGTCGCTGGCGATGCCCTTCGTCGTCCGCACGAGATGCCGGGCCACCGGAAGGGCGTACGCCGACAGGCCGTGCACCCTGTTCGCCGGGTTGACGACCACCGCGCCCGCGACCCGTTCGCCGTGCCGGGCCGCCAGCCTGAGTGCCAGCGCGCCGCCCATCGACAGGCCCGCGACGAACACCTGGGAGCAGCGCTCGGCGAGGAGGCGCAGCTCGCGGTCGACCTCCGCATACCAGTCCTGCCAGCCGGTGACCTGCATGTCCTCCCAGCGGGTGCCGTGGCCGGGCAGCAGGGGGAGCGACACGGTCAGGCCGTGCGCCGCGTGGTGCTCCGCCCAGGGGCGCAGCGACTGGGGCGAGCCGGTGAAGCCGTGGCAGAGGAGGACCCCTACCTCCCCGCCCTCGTGGCGGTACGGCTCGGCTCCGGGGAGGACCGGCACCTTCGGCGCTCCTGTTCCTGAAGAGAGCCCCCATCCGGTGACCGGTGGCGGCGTGCGGGAAACGTGCGGATGTGCTTCACCGTACGCGACCGCACTGACACCGACCAGGGTCGTCGGGGCCTTTGACGGTCCCGACGGGTTAAGGTCTGTTCGACGGAAACAGGAGGCACGCGGGTGTTGTACGGCACGATGAAGGTCGCCATCGGTGGGCCGCTGAAGGTCGCCTTCAGGCCCTGGGTGGAGGGACTGGAGAACATACCGGCCGAGGGTCCCGCCATCCTGGCGAGCAATCACCTGTCCTTCTCGGACTCGTTCTTCCTGCCCGCGGTCCTGGACCGCAAGGTCACCTTCATCGCGAAGGCCGAGTACTTCACCACCCCCGGGGTGAAGGGCCGGCTGACCGCCGCGTTCTTCAAGGGCGTCGGACAGCTCCCGGTGGACCGCTCCGGGGCGCGCGGCGCCGGCGAGGCCGCGATCAAGAGCGGCATAGAGGTGCTGGAGCGCGGCGAGCTGTTCGGCATCTACCCCGAGGGCACCCGCTCGCCGGACGGCCGGCTGTACCGGGGCAAGCCCGGCGGCCTCGCGCGCGTGGCGCTCGCCACCGGCGCGCCGGTCATCCCGGTGGCGATGATCGACACCGAGAAGATCCAGCCGCCCGGCAAGGTGATGCCGAAGCTGATGCGGCCCGGCATCCGCATCGGCAAGCCGCTGGACTTCAGCCGCTACCACGGCATGGAGCACGACCGTTTCGTGCTGCGCGCCCTGACCGACGAGGTCATGTACGAGATCATGAAGCTGTCCGGCCAGGAGTACGTCGACATGTACGCGACGGCGGCCAAGCGGCAGATCGCGGAGGCGGCGAAGGCGGCCAAGGCGGCCGACAAGAAGGAAGCCGAGAAGAAGACAGGGGCTTGACGGAGGGCCGGGGGAACGGGGGGACATGCCCAGGCGCGAGCGCGTGATGAGGATGTCGGTCGAGCTGCCGCTGTGGCGCGCGCTCGCCGGCTACCGCGTCCTGACCATGCTGTACGCGATCGGCCTGGGCGCCACCAGGTACCACCTCTTCACGCGCCCCTGGGTCGCCGTCGGCTACTTCGCCGTCCTGTTCGTCTGGACCCTCGCCACCCTGCCGAGGGTGCGCAACGCGGCGAGCTGCACCAGGCGCTTCCTGGCCGTCGACCTGGCCGTCGCCCTCACCGGCGTCCTGATCACCCCGCTCGCCGACAGCCACCAGCGGATCGCGGGCGGCCCCACGCTGCCGTCGATATGGACCGGCGGTGCGGTGCTGGCCTTCGCGATCAAGGGCGGCTGGCGCTGGGCCGCCGTCGCCTCCACGCCGGTCGCGCTGGCCAATCTGGTCGAACGGGGCCATCCCGCCCGGGACACCGTGCACAGCCTGATCCTCCTCTGGGTGGCCTCGATCGCCATCGGCTACGTCGTGGAGGTCGCCCGCGCCTCCGAGCGCACCCTCGCCCGCGCCCTGGAGATCGAGGCCGCGACCCGGGAACGGGAGCGGCTGGCCCGGGACATCCACGACAGCGTGCTCCAGGTGCTGGCGATGGTGCAGCGGCGCGGCGCGGTCATCGGCGGCGAGGCGGCGGAGCTGGGGCGGCTCGCGGGGGAGCAGGAGGTGGCGCTGCGCACGCTGGTCTCCGGCGGTCTGCTGCCGGTCTCCCGGGTCTCGGAGGACGCCTCCGCGGGAGCCGTCGTACGCGCGGTGGAAGAGCCCGACGACGACGGACCGGTCGACCTGCGCACCCTGCTGGCGCCCTACGCGGGTGCCCGGGTGAGCCTGGCCGAGCCCGGCGCGCCGGTCGAGCTGCCCCGGCCGGCCGCGCGGGAAGTGGCCGCCGCGGTCGGCGCCGCCCTGGACAACGTGCGCGCGCACGCGGGCGAGCAGGCCCGGGCCTGGATCCTGGTCGAGGACGAGCCGGACGAGGTCCTCGTGACCGTCCGGGACGACGGCCCCGGCATCCCCGAGGGCCGGCTCGCCCAGGCCGAGGGGGAGGGGCGCCTCGGCGTGGCCCAGTCGATCCGGGGGCGGCTGCGCGACCTGGGCGGCGGCGCCGAACTCGTCTCCGTCCCCGGGCAGGGCACGGAAGTGGAACTGAAGGTACCGAAGAACGCGAAGGCGGGGCGTCGATGAGCGAGCAGCAGGACCCGATCAAGGTCATGGTGGTGGACGACCACCCCATGTGGCGCGACGCGGTCGCCCGGGACCTGGCCGAGTCCGGCTTCCACGTGGTCGCCACCGCCGGCGACGGCGAGCAGGCGGTCCGCCGCGCCAAGGCCGCCGTCCCCCACGTCCTCGTGCTGGACCTCAACCTGCCCGCCAAGCCCGGCGTCCAGGTGTGCAAGGAACTGGTCGCCCACAACCCGGCGTTGCGGGTCCTCGTCCTGTCGGCGAGCGGTGAGCACGCCGACGTGCTGGAGGCGGTGAAGTCCGGCGCGACCGGCTATCTGCTGAAGTCGGCCTCCACCGAGGAGCTGCTGGACGCCGTGCGCCGTACCGCCGTCGGCGACCCGGTGTTCACGCCCGGCCTCGCCGGACTGGTCCTCGGCGAGTACCGCCGGCTGGCCGCCGAGCCCGCCCCGGCCCCGGAGACCGACGAGCCCGGCGCGCCCCGGCTGACGGACCGGGAGACGGAGGTGCTGCGGCTGGTCGCCAAGGGCCTGAGCTACAAGCAGATCGCCGAACGCCTCGTCATCTCCCACCGCACGGTGCAGAACCATGTGCAGAACACCCTGGGCAAGCTGCAGTTGCACAACAGGGTCGAGCTGGTGCGGTACGCCATAGAGCGCGGACTGGACGACGAGTAGCGCCCGCCAGTCGAACAAGGTCGGGCTTCGAAGCCGTACACGCCGGAATCACCCTTCCCGCCTCTCCCGATGTGACGTGAATCACCATTAGCGTGACTCTCTGTCAGGGAACCGCGGTGAAGGGACTTTTCCATGCGGGTGGGAGTACTGACCGGAGGCGGCGACTGCCCCGGGCTCAACGCCGTCATCCGGGGCATCGTCCGTAAGGGCGTGCAGGAGTACGGCTATGACTTCGTCGGCTTCCGGGACGGCTGGCGGGGTCCCCTCGAGGGCGACACCGTCCGTCTCGACATCCCCGCGGTGCGCGGCATCCTGCCCCGCGGCGGCACCATCCTCGGCTCCTCGCGCACCAACCCCCTCAAGGCGGAGAACGGCATCCGCCGGATCAAGGACAACCTGGCCAAGCTGGACGTGCAGGCCCTCGTCGCGATCGGCGGCGAGGACACCCTGGGCGTGGCCGCGCGGCTGTCCGACGAGTACGGGGTGCCCTGCGTCGGGGTGCCCAAGACCATCGACAACGACCTGTCCGCCACCGACTACACCTTCGGCTTCGACACCGCCGTCAACATCGCCACCGAGGCCATCGACCGGCTGCACACCACCGCCGAGTCCCATATGCGGGTCCTGGTCGTGGAGGTGATGGGCCGGCACGCCGGCTGGATCGCCCTGCACTCCGGCCTGGCCGGCGGCGCCAACGTCATCCTCATCCCCGAGCAGCGCTTCGACGTCGACCAGGTCTGTGCCTGGGTGACCTCCCGCTTCCGGGCGTCGTACGCGCCGATCGTGGTCGTCGCCGAGGGCGCCACGCCGAAGGACGGGGACGTGGTGCTCAAGGACGGGTCGCTGGACTCCTTCGGGCATGTGCGCCTGTCCGGAGTCGGCGAATGGCTGGCCAAGGAGATCGAGAGCCGCACCGGCAAGGAGGCCCGGACCACGGTCCTCGGCCACGTCCAGCGCGGCGGCACACCCAGCGCCTTCGACCGCTGGCTCGCCACCCGCTTCGGCCTGCACGCCATCGACTGCGTCCACGACGGTGACTTCGGCATGATGGTCGCCCTGCGCGCCACCGACATCGTCCGGGTCCCGATCTCGGAGGCCACCGCCAAGCTGAAGACGGTGAACCCGAAGCTGTACGAGGAGGTCGGGGTGTTCTTCGGCTGACAGTCCGGTCCGGGCCCGGGGACCGAGCGGTCCCCGGGCCCGTCCGCTCACCCCGCCCTGCTCGCCCCGCGCAGCTGACCGACCAACTCCCGCACCACCGCGGCCCCGTTCAGGCTGAGGACCGACTCCGGGTGGAACTGCACGCCCGCGAAGCCCGGACCGCGCATCGCGTGCACCTCGTCGTTCGCCGCCCGGCTCACCTCGATGCCGTGCGCGGCCAGCTCCCGGGCGGTCTCCTCGTCGCAGCGGGCGACGAAGCTGTTGTAGAAGCCGACGGTCTCGGGCCGCCCGAACAGGTCGACCGCCGTCTGCGCCCCCTGGTACGGCACCTCCTTGCGGACGATGTCCAGCCCCAGCTCGGCCGCGATCAGCTCATGGCCCAGGCAGACGCCCAGCACCCCGTGCCGGTGCTCCCGGATCACGGTGGCGGTCAGCTCCCGCAGGAACCGCATCTTCGGGTCGGCGAGGTCCGCCGGGTCGCCCGGGCCGGGGCCGAGCACCACCGGCCCCTCGTGCGCGAGCACGGCCGCCCGCAGCCCGGGCTCGTCGTACCGCCGCACGGTCACCTCAAGGCCGCCCGAGCGCAGCACGTGCGCCAGCATCGCGGTGAAGGTGTCCTCGCCGTCGACGACCAGGGCGTGGCCGGTCAGCTCCCGTGCCGGCTGCTGCATCCGCAGCCAGAACGGCGCGAGCGCGGCCCGCCGCCCGTCCAGCGCGGCCCGCACCCGCGGGTCGTCGGCGAGCCGGGGCCGCTCGCGCTCCTCGCGCGGCCTCGACGGCCGTACGCCGAGGGCCGCCAGCACCCCCGCCGCCTTCGCGTGTGTCTCCGCGACCTCGCCCGCCGGGTCCGAGCCGCGCACCAGGGTCGCTCCGACCGGCACGCGCAGCTGTCCCCGGGAGGAGATGTCGGCGGTGCGGATCAGGATGGGGGAGTCCAGGGTCTGCGCGCCCCCGGAGTCCCGGCCGAGCAGCGCCAGCGCGCCCGCGTAGTAGCCGCGCCCGCCGACCTCGTGGCGCTCGATGACCCGGCAGGCGTTCTGCACCGGCGAGCCGGTCACCGTCGCCGCGAACATGGTCTCCTTCAGCACCTCCCGCGCATCCAGGGAGGACTTGCCGCGCAGCTCGTACTCGGTGTGCGCGAGGTGCGCCATCTCCTTCAGCCGCGGCCCGACGACCACCCCGCCCATGTCGCCGACGGTGCACATCATCTTCAGTTCCTCGTCGACCACCATCGACAGCTCCTCGATCTCCTTGCCGTCGGCGAGGAAGGAGAGGAGGTGCTCCGGGGTCGGGCCCTCGGCGGGATAGCGGTAGGTCCCGCTGATCGGGTTCATGACGACCGTGCCGCCGGACATCCGCACGTGCACCTCGGGGCTGGCCCCGACCAGCGTCCGGTCTCCGGTGTGCACGACGAACGTCCAGTACGCGCCCCGCTCGCCCTCCAGCAGCCGCCGGAACAGCGCGAGCGCGTCGGCGCGGCCGAACCCCGGGATGTCGCCCTCGTAGGTGCGCCGGATCACGAAGTTCGCGCCCTCGCCCCGGCCGATCTCCTCCGCCAGCACGCGTCCGACGATCTCGCCGTACTCCTCGTCGCCGACGTCGAAGCCGCCGCCCTCGACGCGCACCTCGTGCGCCGGAAGCTGCGCCAGCGCCACGTCGAGCGGGAGCTCGTACGACTCCTCGGGGGTCAGCACCAGCAGCGGGGTGCCGTCGTCGCGGACGTCGAAGCCGCGCTCGCGGATCTGCCGGAACGGGACGAGTGCGAGTCCCGCGTCGGGGAGATCGGCGAGCCGGTCGCAGCAGGTCACCGGGCCGAGCAGCACCTCCACCGGGTGCTCGTCGCGGCCCGGGGTGCGGCGGCGGAGCAGGGCGAAGGGGCGGTCGTCGTGCAGGAGCTGTGCCAGGTCCATGGGTCCTCTTCCGTCGATGTCGGTGAGGAACGACCCCGGACACGCCGAAGGCCGCCCCTCGGGCGGCCTTCGCGAAGTCTTGCGTACGCGCGATCAGTGGGCCGCCGGAGAAGCGGTCCACCACCAGTTCTGGATCGAAAGCGCGAACATGGCGCAAACCCTACCGCACCCGTCCCCCGGTCCACAGGACAACCGTCGCGTCTCACCCTTCGAGCCAGAAGATGGGGCATGCGACGCGACCCCGTAATGTTTACGAGGTGACCGTGAACGCTAAGACCAGCCCGAGCGCTGGCAACACCTGGCGAAACCTGCCCGCGGCGCAGCAGCCCGAGTACCCCGACCCCGAGGCTCTGCGCGCAGTGATCGCGGACCTCGAGTCGTATCCGCCGCTCGTCTTCGCGGGCGAGTGCGACCAGCTGCGCGCCCGGATGGCGGCCGTCGCCAAGGGAGAGGCGTTCCTCCTCCAGGGCGGCGACTGCGCCGAGGCCTTCGACGCGGTGTCCGCGGACCACATCCGCAACAAGCTGAAGACGCTGCTCCAGATGGGTGCCGTCCTCACCTACGCGGCCGCCGTGCCCGTGGTGAAGGTCGGCCGCATCGCCGGGCAGTACTCCAAGCCCCGCTCCAAGCCGACCGAGACCCGCGACGGCGTGACGCTCCCGGTGTACCGGGGCGACTCCGTCAACGGCTTCGAGTTCACCGAGGCGTCCCGGATCCCGGACCCCGAGCGGCTCAAGCGCATGTACCACGCGTCGGCGTCCACGCTGAACCTGGTGCGCGCCTTCACCACCGGCGGTTACGCGGACCTGCGCCAGGTGCACGCCTGGAACCAGGACTTCGTGAAGACCTCGCCGTCGGGCCAGCGCTACGAACAGCTCGCCCGCGAGATCGACAACGCGCTGAACTTCATGCGGGCCTGCGGTACGGACCCGGAGGAGTTCAAGACCGTCGAGCTGTACTCCTCGCACGAGGCGCTGCTGCTGGACTACGAGTCCGCCCTCACCCGGGTCGACTCGCGCACCGGCAAGCTGTACGACGTCTCCGCGCACATGGTGTGGATCGGTGAGCGCACCCGGCAGCTGGACCACGCGCACATCGAGTTCGCCTCGCAGATCCGCAACCCGCTCGGCATCAAGCTCGGCCCGACCACGACGGCCGAGGACGCGCTGAAGTACATCGACCGTCTCGACCCCGACCGGGAGCCGGGCCGGCTGACCTTCATCGTCCGGATGGGCGCCGACAAGATCCGCGACAAGCTCCCCGAGCTGGTGGAGAAGGTCACTGCGTCCGGCGCGACGGTGGCCTGGGTGACCGACCCGATGCACGGCAACACCTTCGAGGCGGCCTCCGGGCACAAGACGCGCCGCTTCGACGACGTGCTCGACGAGGTCAAGGGCTTCTTCGAGGTCCACAAGGCGCTCGGCACCCACCCGGGCGGCATCCACGTGGAGCTGACCGGCGACGACGTCACCGAGTGCGTGGGCGGCGGCGACGAGATCTTCGTCGACGACCTGCACCAGCGCTACGAGACGGCCTGCGACCCGCGGCTGAACCGCAGCCAGTCGCTGGACCTGGCGTTCCTGGTCGCGGAGATGTACCGGGACCAGTAGGACCTGTGGGCGATCTGGGGCGCGGATCACATCCGATCCGCGCCCCTGCCTACTTTTGCGGGCCCCGGTGGGGCGGGTAAGGTTAGGTTTGCCTCACCGATAACGGGGATGGCAGTCAAGAGAGCGACCCCGTCGGGAGGTGAATCCGCGTGTACGTCTGCAGCTGCTTCGGCATCACCGAGGCCCAGGTCAAGGAGCACGCGGAGGACGGTGCCTGCACCCCCCGCCAGATAGCCTCCGCCTGCAAGGCGGGCACGGACTGCGGCTCCTGCGTCCGCCGGATCCAGGCCCTCCTCGGCCGCGGCGCCTGCCCCCGGCGTGAACTGGCCGACCAGGGCAAGCCGGTCCTCTCCGAGTTCCCGGAAGCCGCCTAGCTCTCCGGCTGCTCGATGACCTGGGAGATGTAGAGCGCCTCGCCCAGCTTCTCCACCAGGTCCAGCTGGGTGTCGAGGTAGTCGATGTGGTGCTCCTCGTCGGCGAGGATGTCCTCGAAGATGTTGGCGGACGTGACGTCGCCCTTCTCGCGCATCACCTTGATGCCCCGGCGCAGCCGGTCGATCGCCTCGACCTCGATCTGCCGGTCGGCCTCGAACATCTCCTTCACGGTCTGCCCGACGCGCACGTGGAACAGCCGCTGGTAGTTCGGCAGCCCCTCCAGGAACAGGATCCGGTCGGTGAGCACCTCGGCGTGCTTCATCTCGTCGAACGACTCGTGCCGTGTGTACTTGGCGAGCTTGTACCACCCGAAGTTCTCCTGCATCTTCGCGTGCAGGAAGTACTGGTTGATCGCCGTCAGCTCGCCGGTGAGCTGCTCGTTGAGGAACTCGATGACCTCGGGGTCGCCCTGCATCGCAGCGGCTCCTTCCACACGGGAAACACGGGGGTGTCCGGCCGCATGATTGCACCGGCGACGAAGATCGTCCAGTAAGTGGGTACTTAGTAAGTAAGTGCTTGCTTGATGGGATTTGTCCGATCCGTGGGCTCCTGGTCGACTCATGGTCAAGGGCACTGCCCGGGGTCTGTCAGGATGGATACATGGGTCATCCGGTGGAGCGAGAGTCTGGAGCAACGGCAGGGTCCGAGCTTCCGCCGGGTCAGCGTCTCCAGCGCGGCTGGCCGGTCACGCACTACGGCCCCGTACCGAAGTTCCGCCCCGAGCGCTGGGAGTTCCGGGTCTTCGGCGCCACCGCCGACGGTGACAAGCACCTCTGGAACCACGAGGAGTTCACGGCCCTGCCGTACACCACCGTGGTGGCCGATCTGCACTGTGTGACCAAGTTCAGCATGGTCGGCGCGGAGTGGGGCGGCATCCCCGCCCGCACCATCCTCGAACTGGCCCCGCCGGCGCCGGACGTCACCCATGTGATGGTCTGGGCCGAGTACGGCTTCAGCTCCAATCTCCGCCTGTCGGACTTCGCCTCCGCCCGCACGATCTTCGCCACCCACAAGGACGGCGAACTGCTCACCGCCGAGCACGGCTTCCCCGTCCGCCTGATCGTGCCCCACCTGTACGCCTGGAAGGGCCCGAAGTGGGTCCGCGGCGTCGAGTACATGACCGCCGACCGCCGCGGCTTCTGGGAGGAACGCGGCTACCACAACATCGGCGACCCGTGGAAGGAACAGCGGTACTCCTATCAGGAGCAACCGGGGGAGGGGCCGGAGCTGTGAACCGGCCGGGCGCCGTCAGCCGTCCCTGAGCTTCTTCAGTCGTGCCACGTCCGCCGCGTGTCCCGCCCTGCCGCCGGGTGTCTCGATGATCAGCGGTACGCCTTCGGTCGCGGGGTGGGTCATCAGGGCCCGGAACGGGTCCTCGCCGATGTGCCCGGCGCCGATGTTCTCGTGGCGGTCCTTGTGGGCGCCGACGACGTCCTTGGAGTCGTTGGCGTGGATCAGCTTCAGGCGGCCCTCGCCGACGGTGTCCACGAGCAGGTCCAGGGTCTGGTGCATGCCGCTCGGACCGGTCAGGTCGTGACCTGCGGCGAAGATGTGGCAGGTGTCCAGGCAGACCCCGAGTCTGGGGTGCGCGTCCAGCGCCTCGAAGTACGGGCCGAAGTCCCAGGTGCGCGAACACAGGGAGGCACCCTGCCCGGCCGTCGACTCCAGGAGCAGAAACGGGTCGTCGTCGTGCGTCAGCTCGTCCAGCAGCGGCAGCATGTGCGCGCGCACCTGCTTCAGCGCCACCTCGCGGGCCCGCCCGCCGGTCGCGCTCCCGGTGTGCACGACCACACCCAGCGCACCGATCTCCCGCCCGCGCCGCAGGGAGTGCCGCAGCGACTCCACCGACCGCTCCACGGTCGCCTCGGTGTGCGAGCCGAAGTTGATCAGGTAGGGGGCATGGACGTACGCCGGGATCGACTCCTCGGCGCAGGCGGCGCGAAAGGCCTCGTCCTGCCGGGGGTTCCCGGCGGGCGTGGCCCAGCCCCGCGGATTGGCCACGAAGACCTGCACGGTCTCCGCCCGCAGCTCACGGGCGTACGACAGCCCCACGGAGTGCAGGCCGCCGGCCACGGGGACATGGCCGCCGACGGGGTTGCGCGCGAGGGGGGCCGGGAGCGAGGGGGAAGATGGTGAGGTCATGGCCCACCCAGCATGCCAGGACGCGTGGAGACGCCCCCGGTCAGGGTACGACTGCACCAGCGTACCCGTGCGGACGCCAGGGCAGGCCGGACACGGGGGACGCCGTCAGCTTCTCGCTGCCGGACGAGGTCAGGGGCCTCTTCGAGCCGGCCGAGGAGGACGTCTACGGCCTGGAGGAGATCTCGGTCAACGGCGGCACGGTCGTCAGGCGTGCCCAGGAGGGCCTCGGCGCGGCCGCGGCCGAGGTGTCCGGATCCGACCCGGCGTGCGTGCGGCCTTCTCCCGCAGCCGGGGGATACGCTCGCCATGACAGCGGCCTCGGCGGGGGCGGGCGGAGCGGGTAACGGACCGTCATCGGCGGCCAGTTGGCACTGGTGCCGATGAGTCCGAACGTGCCCTGGTCACCGGATGGTGATCGTGATGGTCGACCCCTTGGGCGCCTTGTCGCCGCCCTGCACCGACTGCTTCTTCACGGTGTCGCCGAACAGCCCGAGCAGGCCGCGGTCCTCCTCCACCTTGAACCCGGCGTCCTCCAGCGCCTTGTGGGCGTCGTCGACGCTGTCGCCGACCACGTCCGGCACGTCGACCATCTCCGGGCCCTTGGACAGCGTCAGCGTCACCGTGTCGCCCTCGGCGGCCTGACTGCCGTCGCCCGGGGACTGCTGGGCCACCTTGCCCTTGTCGTACTCGGAGTTGACCTGCTGGGACGCGATCTTCACCTTCAGCCCGGCGTCCGTCAGCTCCTGCCTGGCGTCGGCCGGATCGTCACCGGTCACGTCCGGCACGTCGACCGGGCGGCCCTTGCTGACGGTCAGCGCGATCGCCGACCCGGCGTGCCGCTTGGTGCCGGCCTGCGGTGTGGTCGCGATCACCGAACCCTGGGCGACGTCCTCGCTGAACTCCCGGGTGACCATGCCCGGTTCCAGCCCGTCCGCCTTCAGCCGGGCCATCGCCTCGGCCAGGGGACGGCCCGCGACATCCGGCACCTTCACCGTCTCCGGGCCCAGGGAGACGGTCAGCGTCACCGAGTCGTGGTCGCGGATCCGGGCTCCGGGCGCCGGGTCGGTGCCGATGACCGTGCCCCGCTGGACGGTGTCGTTGTACTCGCGCTTGACCTGCCCGACCTCCAGCCCGGCCGACTCCAGCCGGTGCCGGGCCTGCGCCTCGGTCTTCGACAGCAGCGGCGGGACCTTCGTGAACTGGCCGGAGTTGATGTACCAGACCCCGGCGCCCACGCCGAACACCACCAGCACGGCGGCGACGATCGTCAGCACCAGCCGCCTCGAGCGGCGGGGCGGCGCCGGCGGCGCCTGCAGCCGGGTGGTGTGCCGGACGACTCCCTCGGCCGGCTCCTCCTCGTTGACGGGCAGCGGCCGGGGCACGGTCAGCGAGCGCGGTATCACGCTCGTACGGTCGCCGGCGTTGTCGTGCTCCGCGGCGATCGCCTGCGGCGGCACCGCGTCCAGCTGCTCGTCGCTCAGCCCCCGGCGCGCCTCGCGCACCTGGGCGAGCAGTGCCACGGCGTCGTACGGCCGGATGTCCGGGGTGCGTGCGGTGGCCGAGGCGACCAGCTCGTCCAGCTCGTACGGCAGCCCCGGCACCAGTGCCGAGGGCGGCGGCACGTCCTCGTGGATGTGCTTGTAGAGGACCTGGGCGGGGGAGTCCCCGGAGTGCGGCTTGCCGCCGGTCAGCATCTCGTAGAGCACGACACCGCACGCGTAGACGTCGACGCGCGGCTCGGCGGTGCCCGTCTCTATCTGCTCGGGCGCGAGATACGAGACGGTCCCGAGCACGGTGCCGGTGGTGCTGGTCTGGGTGTCCACGGACCGCACGAGCCCGAAGTCGGCGACCTTGACCCGACCGTCGTCGCCTATCAGTACGTTCTCGGGCTTCATGTCCCGGTGCACGAACCCGGCCCGGTGCGCGGCGCCGAGCGCGGCGAGGACGGGTTCGAGGATGTCCAGGGCCGCGCGGGGCTGCAGCGCCCCGCGCTCGCGCAGCACGTCCCGCAGGGTGCACCCGGCGACGTACTCCATCGCCAGGTACACGTACGACCCGTCGGTCCCCTGGTCGAAGACCTGCACCACGTTCGGGTGCGCCAGGCGGGCGACGGACTTCGCCTCCCGTATGAACCGCTCCACGAACGATCCGTCGGCCGCGAGCGTCGGGTGCATCACCTTCAGCGCGAGCACACGGTCCAGACGGGTGTCCAGGGCCCGGTAGACCGTGGCCATCCCGCCGACCGCGATCCGCGCGTCGACGCGATAACGGCCGTCGAGCACCTGCCCGACGAGGGGGTCCTGAAGGGTCGTATCCACGCAGGGGAGTCTACGAGGACGCACCGACACTTCCCCCGCCGAGACCGCTTTCCCCCAGCCACTGAAGCCGACCTGTGACGCGACACACGACCCCACCTCACATCCCCACCCCACCGACTGCCCCCGCGCCCACCACATCGGCTGGCCCCGCGCCCGCCTCATCGACTGGCCCCGCGCCCGCCTCATCGGCTGGCCCCGCCCGGCCCGGGCCGTCGGCAAGCGACGGCTGGCGCTCCCGCGATCCGTGCCGACAGCCGGTGCCCCGCGGCCCACGCCCCCGCCGACCGCCCCCGCGCCCACCCCGCCGACTGCCCTCGCGCCCGCCTCATCGGCTGGCCCCGCCCGGCCAGGGCCGTTGGCAAGCGACGGCTGGCGCTCCCGCGATCCGTGCCGACAGCCGGTGCCCCGCGGCCCACGCCCCTGCCGACCGCCCGCGCGCCCACCCCGCCGACTGCCCCCGCGCCGACCACACCGGCTGACCGCGCCCCGGCCAGGGCCGTTGGCAAGCGACGGCTGGCGCTCCCGCGATCCGTGCCGACAGCCGGTGCCAGCCCCCGTCCGTGGCGCTCGTTTCCGCCCGCAACCGCCGTACAGCTCGCCGCCCGCCTCGGACCCGTGTCACCGGCCCGGGCCCCCACGACTCGCGGCGGTTGACGGCGCTGCCGTTCCGCTGCCGCCGTCGGCCCCCGCGGCCCCTCCCCACGACCTGCGGTCGCCGATGGTGAATGCGTCCCACGGGAAAGTCCAGTCCTCCAGTGGGCGGTGGCGGGTGGTGCGTGGGTGGGTGAGCAGCGGTGGGTGGCTGCAGCGCCGGGTCAGAACGCGGGGCGCTCGGGATCCAGCACGGCCAAGCCCTCCGCAGGAGACGACGCCTCGGCGAAGTGCCTGCGCGGAATCCGCCCCGCCAACCGAGCCAGCCGACCCCCCTCCACGGCATGCCGCATCGCCGCCGCCATGAGCTCCGGCTCCTGCGCCCGGGTCACGGCGGAGGCCAGCATCACCCCCGCACACCCCAGCTCCATGGCCAGCGCGACGTCGGACGCCGTACCGGCCCCCGCATCCAGAATCACCGGCACACGCGCGTGCTCGACGATCAGCTGGAAGTTGTGGGGGTTGCGGATCCCGAGCCCGGACCCGATCGGCGACCCCAGCGGCATGACGGCGGCGCAGCCCACGTCCTCCAGCTTCCGCGCCAGCACCGGGTCGTCATTGGTGTACGGCAGCACCGTGAACCCGTCGTCGACCAGCGTCTCCGCCGCCTCCAGCAGCTCCACCGGATCCGGCAGCAGCGTCCGCTCGTCGGCGATGACCTCCAGCTTGATCAGATCCGTGCCCAGCGCCTCCCGCGCCAGCCGCGCGGTCAGCACGGCCTCGCCCGCCGTGAAACAGCCCGCCGTGTTCGGCAGCACCCGGATGCCCAGCTTCTCCAGCACCGACAGCACCGAACCGTGCACGGAGGGGTCCACCCGCCGCATCGCGACCGTCGTCAGCTCCGTACCGGAGGCGACGAGCGCCCGCTCCAGCACCTCCAGGCTGGGCGCCCCGCCCGTCCCCATGATCAGCCGCGACGAGAAGGTCGTACCCCCGAGAACCAAGGGATCGTCGGCCATGGCTCAGCCCCCCTGCACGGCGGTGAGGACTTCGACCCGGTCGCCCTCGGCCAGCGCCGTGGTCGCCCACTGCGCGCGCGGGACGACGGTCTCGTTGACGGCGGCGGCCACCCCGGAGGGCGCCGACACCAGCGACCGTACGACGTCGTCGAGAGCGGTACCCGGAGCGATCTCCCGGCGCTCTCCGTTGACGGAGACGGACACAGTGGCGGACATGCTCATGCGGGCTGCTCCATGAGGACGGCGGCGTCGAAGCGCTGCGGTGTGAAGGGACGGGCTTCTTCGGGGAGCCGGCCACCGGCCAGCACCTCGGCCATCGCATCCCCGGTGACCGGCGTGAGCAGCACCCCGTTGCGGTAGTGCCCGGTGGCCAGCACCAGCCCGTCGAGCCCGGACGGGCCGAGCAGCGGCGCGTTGTCGGGGGAGCCGGGTCGCAGCCCGGCCCGGGTCTCGGTGAGCGGCAGTTCGGTGATGCCCGGCACCAGCTCATGGGCGTCGCGCAGCAGCTCGTACACCCCGCCGGCGGTGACCGTCGTGTCCCAGCCCAGTTCCTCGCTGGTCGCGCCGACGACCAGTTCGCCGTTCTCCCGGGGCACCAGATACACGTGGCCGCCGCGCACGATGGCCCGCACGGTACGGCTCAGGAAGGGCGCGTACCGGCGCGGCACCGTCAGCCGCAGCACCTGCCCCTTGACCGGCCGTACCGGCGGCAGCAGCGCCTCCGGCACGCCCGCGAGCCGCCCGCTCATGCTGCCGGCCGCGAGCACGACCTGCTCCGCGCGCAGCCCGGTGCCGTCCGCGAGCGTGACCCCGGCGGCCCGGTCCCGTACGGCGTCCAGCCGATCGGCCCACGCGCGGTGGAACACCACGCCGGCCCGTTCGCATGCGGCCACCAGGGCCGCCGCCAGCCGCCGCGGGTCGATCTGGTGGTCGCCGTCGACCCGCAGCCCGCCGCGCACCCCGGGCGCCAGCATCGGCTCCAGTCGCCGGCACTCCCGCCCGGACAGCCACTCCGACTCCAGGCCGCAGCGCCGCTGCAACGCGTGCAGTTCGCGCAGATGCGCGCGGTCGTCGGCGTCGAGCGCGACCTGGAGGGTGCCGCAGCGGCGGTAGCCGAGGTCGTGGCCGGTCAGCTCGGTCAGCTCGGCCGCGAAGTCCGGGTAACGGCGGGCCGATTCCAGGTTCAGCGCAAGCAGCTGCTCCTCGCCGTAGTGCAGTTCGGTGACCGCGGCCAGCATTCCGGCCGCGACCCGCGCCGCCCCGCCGCCGGGCTCGGGGTCCACCACGGCGGTCGCGAGCCCGCGCTGCGCCGCGCGCCAGGCCGTGACCAGGCCGATGATTCCGCCCCCGATGACAAGGACGTCGGACGTGTCGGACGTGTCGGACGTACGTGACGACATGGGCGTCCAGCCCCTCCCTTCGCCGGCATGACCCGGATCAGGTTCGTACGGTCGGAGGCCGCCAGCCTCCCTCTCAGCCCGGTGCGTCCGGGCTCCCGCGAGTGCTTGTACGGTGGCCACCCTAGCCCGCCCCCCTCGTCACCCGTAAGGGAGCCCCCGCCCGTGGCCCGGTCGCTCGACGGACTGATCCTCGCCCCCGTGGCGGACCAAGCCCCAGGTCAGGTGGGCACCCGCACCCGGTTCGCGTACCACGAGAAGGACGGCGAGATCTGGGCGGAGTACGCGGGCGGCGATGTCGTGCGCGGCCATTTGGTCGGCACCCGCGAGGGTGACCGGCTGGACTTCCGCTATGTCCAGCTGAAGACCGACGGGACCACTTCTTCGGGGCACTGTGTCTCCACGGTCGTTCAGCTGCCGGACGGGCGGGTGCGGCTGGAGGAGAGCTGGGAGTGGGAGTCCCAGGCGGGCGCCGGTACGAGCGTTGTGGAACAGGTCACCGGGCACGCCCGCTGACTGACGCGTTGTCACGTGTCTATGGTGATCGGGTGAGCGAGCAGACAGCGCAAGGGGGCACGTCGGCGAGGCGGCGCGTGGTCGTGGTCGGCGCGGGCATGGCCGGGGTGCAGACCGCGGTCGCCCTGCGGGAGCAGGCCTACAAGGGCCCCGTCACCGTGATCGGCGCGGAGCCGCACCAGCCGTACGACCGGCCGCCGCTGTCGAAGGCCGTACTGCTCGGCAAGGCCGAGGACTCCGCCTTCGACGTGGACTTCGAGTCCCTCGGCGTCGAACTGCGGCTCGGCTGCGAGGTGCTGGGCCTGCGCCCCGACCAGCGTGAACTGGACACCGAGGCGGGCCCGGTGCCGTACGACGTGCTGGTCCTCGCCACCGGTGCCGAGCCGATCACCCTGTCGGGCACCGAGGGGGTGCCCGGCGTGCATCTGCTGCGCACCCTGGACGACGCCGAACGGCTCAAGCCGGTCCTCGCCCGCCAGCACGAGATCGTGGTCGTCGGGGCCGGCTGGATCGGCGCCGAGTTCGCCACCGCCGCCCGCGAGGCCGGCTGTGCGGTGACCGTCGTGGAGGCCGCCGACCGGCCGCTCGCCGGCGCCCTGCCCGCCGAGGTCGCCGCACCCATGGCCGCCTGGTACGCCGACGCGGGCGTCGAGCTGCGCACGCACGCGCGCGTGGAGCGCGTCGAGCCCGGAGAGGTCATCCTCGCCGACGGTACCCGGCTGCCCGCGGGTGCCGTCGTCGTCGGCATCGGAGCCCGCCCCGCCACGGCCTGGCTGGCCGGCTCCGGCGTCGAGCTGGGCCCGCACGGGGACGTCCTCGTCGACGACCGTCTGCGCACCTCGGTCGAGGACGTGTACGCCGTCGGCGACTGTGCCTCCTTCCCCTCCGCCCGCTACGGCGAGCGGCTGCTCGTGCACCACTGGGACAACGCCCTGCAGGGCCCGCGCACGGTGGCCGCGAACGTCCTCGGCGAGACCCCGGCGGTCTACGACCCGGTGCCGTACTTCTGGTCCGAGCAGTTCGGCCGCTTCGTGCAGTACGCCGGCCACCACGTCGCCGCCGACCGCCTGGTGCGGCGCGGCGACCCGACGGGCCCGGCCTGGACGGTGTGCTGGCTGCGCGAGGACCACCTGGTGGCCCTCCTGGCGGTCGGCCGCCCGCGTGATCTGGCGCAGGGGCGCCGACTGATCGAGGCGGGCCGCCGCATGGACACGCAGGCCCTGGCCGACCCCTCGAAGCCCCTGAAGGACGCCACGGCCGACTAGCCCGGTCATCCCGGCCGGACCTGCCTGACTTCCGACTGTCAGTGGGGGATGGCAGGCTTGTTCTCGTGACCGAGATTGACGCAAAAATCGATGCTCTCGTCCCCGCCTGGCTCACCCTCCCCGACATCGCCGAACAGCTCGGCGTCGAGGTGACGCGCGTGCGGCAGCTGGTCAAGGAGGGCCAGCTCATCGCCGTACGCCGAGGTGAGAACCGCGCACTGCACGTCCCCGCCGCCTTCATCGACGGGGACAAGGTCGTCAAGGGCCTGTCCGGCACCCTGACGCTCCTGCGGGACGACGGCTTCACGGACGAAGAGATGATCGAGTGGCTCTTCACCCCCGACCCGACCCTGCCCGGCACCCCCGCACAGGCCCTGAGCGAGAATCGCGGCACGGAGGTGAAGCGCCGGGCCCAGGCGCTCGCCGTCTGAGCCGAATCGCACACGAAGAGGTGGTGTGCGGGCCGTCGTAGCCCGTACGCCACCCGCCGAAGCCGTCAGGGACACCGACCAGGGGGGACCCACGTATGTCCGACACCGCACGCGCCGCGCTCGCCGACGCCCGCCTGTACCTGTGCACGGACGCGCGCACGCGCCAGGGCGATCTTCCCGGGTTCCTGGACGCGGTCCTGGCCGGCGGTGTCGACATCGTGCAGCTGCGCGACAAGGGCATGGAGGCCGCCGAGGAGCTGGCGCACCTGGAGGTCTTCGCGGAGGCCTGCGCCCGGCACGGCAAGCTCCTCGCGGTGAACGACCGCGCGGACGTCGCCCACGCCGCCCACGCCGATGTGCTGCACCTCGGCCAGGGCGACCTGCCGGTCCCCGCGGCCCGCGCCGTCCTCGGCGACGAGGTGCTGATCGGCCGCTCCACGCACGCCGAGTCCGAGGCCGCCGCGGCCGCCGTGCAGGAGGGCGTGGACTACTTCTGCACCGGCCCCTGCTGGCCCACCCCGACCAAGCCCGGCCGCCATGCGCCCGGCCTCGACCTGGTCCGGTACACGGCCGGCCTGGGCACCGACCGCCCCTGGTTCGCGATCGGCGGGATCGACCTCGCCAACCTCGACCAGGTGCTGGACGCGGGTGCCCGCCGGGTGGTCGTGGTGCGCGCGATCACCGAGGCCGACGACCCGGGAGCGGCCGCGGCCGAGTTCGCGAAGCGGCTGCGGCAGGGCTAGCGGCACCGGCGGGGAGCCCCTGCCCCTGTCTCGATTCGTGCTTCTGTCCGTGTTTTTGTCCAAGGCGTGGACAGGAGGGTGACAATTCGGGCAAATGTCCGTCGTCCGGTTGGGGGACCGCCCGCCCCTGGCTAACCTGCCCGTATGGCCCTCGGAACCCCCTCCACCAGGACTGATCGCGCACGCACCGTGCGCGACATGCTCGCCACCGGCAAGGCGACGTACTCGTTCGAGTTCTACGCGCCGAAGACCCCCCAGGGTGAGCGGAACCTGTGGAACGCGCTCAGGAGGGTCGAGGCCGTCGCGCCCGACTTCGTCTCCGTCACCTACGGCGCCGGCGGTACCACGCGCACGACCACGGTCCGCGAGACGCAGCAGATCGTCGTGGACACGACGCTCACACCCGTCGCCCACCTCACCGCGGTCGACCACTCGATCGCCGAACTGCGGAACATCATCGGCCAGTATGCGGACGCCGGGATCCGCAACATGCTCGCCGTCCGGGGCGACCCGCCCGGCGACCCGATGGGCGAGTGGGTACCGCACCCCCGGGGACTGACCTACGCGGCCGAGCTCGTCCGGCTCATCAAGGAGTCGGGTGACTTCTGCGTGGGCGTCGCCGCCTTCCCGGAGATGCACCCCCGCTCCGCGGACTGGGACACGGACGTCGCCCACTTCGTGGACAAGTGCCGTGCGGGCGCGGACTACGCCATCACACAGATGTTCTTCCACCCGGAGTCGTATCTGCGGCTGCGCGACCGCGTGGTGGCCGCGGGCTGCGAGACGCCCGTCATCCCCGAGGTTCTGCCGGTCACGAGCGTAAAGATGCTGGAACGGGTGCCCAAGCTCAGCACCGCCCTGTTCCCCGACGCCCTGAAAGAGCGGATCCTCACAGCGAAGGACGATCCGGCGGCGGTACGCTCCATCGGTATCGAGTTCGCCACGGAGTTCTGTGCTCGGCTGCTCGCCGAGGGAGTGCCCGGACTGCACTTCATCACGCTCAACAACTCCACGGCGACCCTGGAAATCTACGAGAACCTGGGCCTGCACCACCCCCCGCAGGCCTAGACCGGCCGCACCGTGATACGACACACTGCGTAGCGGTTACTGGGAGAGGGGCGTACATGGGCTGGACGGTCCTCTACATCGCGTTCGGCATCGTCGCACTGTGGTTGCTGGGCGAGGTGCTGCTGCAGTACAAGGCGCGCCTGCGCTGGCGGCTGCTGGCGTTCGCCGGCTTCCTCGGGGTCGTGGTCGGCGTGCTGATGCCGTCCGTGATCGTGATCGGCGTCGGCGCCATCGCCTTCGCGGTCGGCCAGACCTATGTCACGCTGTCGTTCCGCCGCGGCTTCGCCGCCGGCTGGGCGGTCAAGCGCCCCGACGCCGGGGCCGAGCCCGCGGGCGGCAGCAAGCGCCGTCGCGGCAGGGCCGACCGGCACGACCCGGCCCTGGACGACACCGACCTCGGGCCCGTCGGCCCGGAGGACGACCGGGACGCCGACCCGGCCGGCTACGGCCAGGGGCCGGGCGACTACGACGACTACGACCGCGACGACGTCTTCACCCCGGCCGGCCGGCCGGCCTCGGAGCCCAGCGCGGCCGAGACCACCACCATCTACGAGCCGCAGCCCATCCCCGAGGACACCGGCTCCTACGGCGTCTACGGCGACACCGCCTACGCGGCCGCGGCCCAGTCCCAGAACGCCGAGCAGCAGAACTACGCCTACGACTACTCGGGCTACGCCCAGCAGGGGTACGGCTACGACGCCGGCGCCCAGCAGGGCTACGCCAACTACTCCGACCCGTACATCGGCAGCCAGTCCTACGGCGACGCCGCGTACGACACCGGCTACTCCGGCCAGTACGCCCAGCAGGGCTATGCCCAGGCCCCGTACGGCGGCGGCTACGGCGAGACCCCGTCGGGCGGGGTGTGGGTGCCGCAGCAGCGCACCGACGAGACCTACGGCGGCGAACTCCCCCAGGAGCAGCCGTACCCGTACCAGAACCAGGGGCAGGCCCCGCAGCAGCCCGGTGCCGGGTACGACGAGCAGTACCGTTTCTGAGGCCGTATCGCTTCCGAGGCGTACCGTTTCCGGAGGCCGGGCTCGGCTCACTGGGAGCCGCGGAACTCCGGGCCCTCCACGATCAGCCCCGCCACCAGCGCGCCCGACATGCCCGCGTGCGGCAGCCCGCCGCCGGGGTGGGACCAGCCGCCGACCCGGTACAGACCGGGCAGCCGTGTGGTGTTCGACGGGTGCAGGAAACGGCCCCGGCCGGCGGCCAGTGAGGGGGCCGGCACCGCGCCGAGGAAGGCACCCGTCTCGTCGTCGGTGTTGTCGGGTGTGCGCACCTCCTGCCACAGGACGCGGTCCCGCAGACCCGGTATCGCGGCCTCGGCGGCTTCGAGGAGATGCTCGGTGCAGTGTCGGACCATGCCCTCCTCGTCCCAGTCGGCGGCGCTCGGCACCACCGCGGACAGCACCACGGACTCGTGCCCGTCGTCCGGTCTGAGCGCGGGGTCGTCCGGGCGCAGCACGGTCACCGTGGGCGGTGGCGGCTGGTCCCCGTCCGCCGAGGCCAGGAAGTCCAGCTCGGACTCCGGGTCCGGCGCGTGGACGACCGTGCGGTGTGCGGCACCGGCGTCGCGCCCGCCGCGCAGGGCCAGCAACAGGACGAACCGCCCCGGACGGGTCACGAAGGGATCGGCCCGCACATCCCCGTTCTCGTCCAGCGGACGGTCCGTCAGCGCCTTCAGCCATGCCGGGTCCACGTCCGCCACGACATGGTCCGCCTCGGCCACCGTGCCGTCTCTCAACTCCACGCCCGAGGCCCGGCCGTCCTTGTCCAGGATGCGCATGACCTCCGCGTCGAAGACGAACTCCACCCGCCGCTTCAGACACCGCTCGTAGACGGCGCGCGCCAACTCCCTCATGCCGCCGCGCACATACCAGGTACCGAAGGCGTGCTCCATGTAGGGCAGGACGGCCGCGCTCGCCGGAGCGGTGCGCGGATCGAGGCCGTGGGCGAGCGCGGAACTGTGCAGCAGGGCGGCGAGGCGTTCGTCGCGCAGCTCCCAGGTGCCGATCTCGGCCAGCGTGCTCGCGCGCCGAGTGCGCAGCAGACGCTTGTGCGGGACGGCCGGATACGGCTCCTTCTCGGCCAGCACCCGCCAGTTGGGCCACAGCGGCTCCTCCAGCAGCGGCCTGCGGGTGCGGTCCCAGGCCTCCCGGGCCCGCACCAGGAACTCGCCCCAGCGCTCGCCCGCGCCCCCGCCCAGCGCCTCGTCCAGGGCCGCGACCACACCCGCGCGCGAGGCGTTCGGCAGCGACGCCTCGGTGCCGTCCGCGAAGAGGTGCCGCGAGGACGGATCGACCTGGACCAGCTCGACGCAGTCCTCCAGCGGCTCCTTGCCGGTCTTGACGAACAGATCGCGGTACACGGCGGGCAGCGTCAGCAGTCCCGGGCCGGTGTCGAAGCCGAACCCGTCCCGCTCGAAGCGGCGCACCGCACCCCCGTACGTGTCCGTGCGCTCGTACACCACCACCCGGTGGCCCGCGACGGCCAGCCGGGCGGCGGCCGCCATCGCGCCCATCCCGGCGCCGATCACCGCAATCCGTGCCATGTCTGCGACTTTATCGACCGCCACTGACAACCCGCCCCGCGGGAGGCCGGGGTGCCCGCGAGGCAGGCCGGAAGCGTGGGCACGCGTGCGCACGGCTGAGTATCCGTACTCAGGCCGCGAGATGAGTACGCGCACGGATGGGCCGCGGCCTCGGCGAACGGGACAGTGGAGGCACGGCAAGGGGGCGCGGCCCGGCACCGCCGACACGGGGCGGCGGAACGGCGCCCGCCACCCGGCCGCTCCTTCCGCCGATCCGTCGGCGGAAGCGAGCCGGGGGACCCGGGGACGACCACCCACGGGGGACCACAGGGGGAGTACGGGGGAGTGGGAGGGCGCCGGTCCGGCAGCGGACCGGCGCCCTCCTCGTACGTGCTCAGCCCTTGCCGCTCACGCGCCCCTGCAGCAGCCGCGACAGGGCCGCGTGGACGTCGTCGAGGGACCGCTCCGGCTGGAAGGACTTCCAGTCCAGCGCGGCCACCAGGACCATGCCGACCAGCGCGGCCGCCGTCAGCTGGACGTCGATCTCGTCGCTGAACTCTCCGGCCGCCACACCCTCGCGCAGCACCTGCTCGACCACCGCGACGGCCTCCTGCCGGACCACCATCAGCGTGGACTGCCAGGCCCGGTTGGTGCGCCACAGCTCGGCCACGTACAGCTGGGTGAAGGCCGGGTAGCGGTCGATGAAGACCAGGCCCGCGCGGACCATCGCGTCCAGTGCGTCCACCCTGCTGCCGCCGGCCCGCGCGGTCCGCTCCGCCGCCTCCTGCAGAGAGGCGGTGAGCAGGCCCACCCCGTGCCGCAGCAACTCCTCGAAGAGGACCGACTTGCTCGCGAAGTTGTAGTAGACCGTCCCCTTCGCGACCCCCGCCCGCTCCGCGATCTCGTCCACCGTGGTGGCGGAGAAGCCCTGCTCGGCGATGAGCGTGACGGCCGCCTCGTAGAGCTTCTGCCGGGTGGCCTCGCGGCGCGTGCTGCCGCCGGACCTGGCGCTGCTGCTTTCCATGGCCCTGATTCTCACAGGTACGCGCGCGTGCGGGGCCTCCCTCTCGATCACAGGCTAAGCTCCGGGTGCAGCCGGTCCAGGGTCCACACCTGGCGGCGTCGGGCCGCGAGGGCGGTCAGCGCGAGCGCGCCCGCGGTGAACGCGGTCAGCACACCGCACGCCTGCCAGACCGGGCCGAGCCCGCCGCCGGTGATCAGCCGGCGCAGCGCCTCCACGATGTAGCTCATCGGCAGGAACGGGTGGATCGCGTTGAAGAAGCCCGGGCTGGTCTGCACCGGGTAGGTGCCGCCCGCCGAGGTCAGCTGGAGCATGAGCAGCGCGAGCACCAGGATCCGGCCGGCCGCGCCGAAGCGGGCGTTCAGCCATTGCACGATCGCCCCGAAGCACGCCGTGACCAGACACAGGAAGCCGATGGTGCCGGCCGCGCGGAGCATCTGCAGACCGATCGCCCAGTGCAGTACGGCCATCAGCGCGGCCACCTGGAGCACGCCCACGGCGACCACCGGCAGCCAGCCGGCGAGCGCGATCCGCCAGGCCGGCGAACCGGCCGCCAGGGCACGCCGGTTGAGCGGCGGGATGAGCAT
Organism: Streptomyces barringtoniae; assembly: GCF_020819595.1. GTDB lineage: Bacteria > Actinomycetota > Actinomycetes > Streptomycetales > Streptomycetaceae > Streptomyces > Streptomyces barringtoniae. The sequence goes on along the minus strand of NZ_JAJHNP010000013.1, from coordinate 202,996 downwards.
GTAGGCGACCATCGCGCCCACCCACAGGGACAGCGGGATGAAGTACGGGGCGAATCCGGTGCCGTAGTTCGGCGCCTTGTGCAGGTCGTGCGAGGCCAGCTGGACCGGGTCGGCCATCACGCCGGTGCGCCGGTCGCGGTCCTTCTTGTCGTAGTCCGGGATCTTCCCGGCGCCGTCGTGCAGTCCGCCGGCGAGCTTTCCGGAGCCGTCGGACAGCTTGTACAGGCCGCCGTTCAGGGTCGTGGCGCCCGACGCGGCCGTCCCGATGCCGCTGTCCAGCGTGGTCGCGGCGGTCTGTGCGGTACCGAGCCCGGTGTGCAGCTTCTTGGCGCCGTCGGCGACCTTCTGGGCGCCGGCGTTCAGCTTGTCGATCTTCTTGACGGCGTCCTCGACGTCCTCGTACAGGTGCGGTGCGCGCTTTTCGAGGGCCGTGGCCTGTTTCTGGAGGGTGCCGAGGTTGTCCCGCATCGTCTTCAGGTCGCCGTCCTGGTCCGCGATCAGCGTGTTGAGGTCGTCGGCGACGGTGGCCACCTCGGCGGCGGCCGTCTTGGCCCGCTTCAGCTGGGGGCAGTACGGGTCGGGAACGGCCGCGGTCTCGCAGCGCGCCTTGTAGATCTCCTCCAGGACGGCGGAGTTCGTGTGGGCGGTCTTCGCGGCGCCCGGGGCGAGCTTCACCAGGACGTCGAGGTTGTCCTTGACGGTCCTGGCCGAGTCGGCGACCAGGCGCGCGGTGTCCCCGATGGTCTTCTCGTTGTCCTTGAGGTAGGGACCTGCCTTGTCGTGGACGCCGTCTACCTTGTCGGCGAGCGCCTGGGTGCCGTCGGCGACCCCGCGGGAGCCGTCCTGGAGGTCACCGGCGCCCGTGTTCAGCTTCTTCAGGCCCTTGGCCAGCTTGCCGCTGCCGCTCTTGGCGTCCTTCAGCCCGTCGGCCAGGTTCTTCGAGCCCTTCTCGGCCTTCCCTATGCCGGTGTTCAGCCGGTCGGCGCCCTCTGCGGCCGTGACGGTCTTGTCGTGGATGTCGGAGAACGAGACGAAGATCTTGTCCAGGAAGGTCCGGGAGGCCTTGGCGGAGGCGGCCGAGCGGACCTCGTGGAAGACGGTCCGGGAGATCTGGCCGACGATGTAGTTGTTCGCGTCGTTGGTGCGCACCTGAAGGGCGCCGGTCTCCGGGGAGTCGCCGGAGCTGGAGGCGATCCGCCGGCTGAGGTCCGCCGGCATCGTCAGCGACAGGTAGTACGTGCCGTTCTCGACGCCCTCGCGGGCCTCCTCGTCGCTCACCTCGTGCCACTCGAAGCTCCGGCTGTCGCGCAGTCCGTCCACGATGTCGTCGCCGGCGCTGATCCTCTTCCCGCCCGTGGTGGCGCCCTTGTCGTCGTTCACCAGGGCCACCGGGATGCGGTCCAGACGGCCGTACGGGTCCCAGAAGGACCACAGGTACAGGGCGCCGTAGAGCAGCGGCAGCACGAGCAGCGCGACCAGGGCGGCGCGCGGCAGCCGCCCGCGGCCGAAGCGCCTCAGCTCGAGCGCGGCCAGCCTAGGCGAGCGCATCGACGTCCTCCTTCGGATCGCTCTTTGCGTGCGGGTCGCCCTTCCCGCTCCCGCCGCCCGTGCCGGCCTGCGCGCCCGTGTCCCTTGACTGGGTCGGTACGACGACGCAGTCGCCGGGGGCCGTGCGGCAGACGACCGCCACCGTCGTCCCCGCCCGCGTGAGCGAGCGCAGCAGATCCCACAGGTCGGCGCGTTCGGCGTCCGACAGCTTGGTGTCGATGTCGTCGACGCCGAGCAGTCCGGGGCTGCCGAGCAGCGCCAGGGCGATGGACAGGCGCAGTTCCTGCGGCCGCTCCAGGTCGCGCACGGCCGTCCGGGAGCCCTTGGGCAGCGTTTCCAGGTCGAGCCCGGCGGCGGCCAGGGCCGCGTCGACGCGCAGCCGTGCCTCGTACACGCGCTGGGTGCGCGGGCGCAGCAGTTCGCGCAGGGAGTCGCCGAAACGGCTCTGCAGCAGGGCCCGTTCGCGCAGGTGCTCGCCGACGGTCAGGGCCGGCTCCAGATCGGTCACCCCGGCCACGTTGGCCACCGCGCTGACCCGGCGCAGCCGGGCCATGTGCCTCGGGAGCCGGAAACCGCCGACGGTGGCCGTGCCCGCGGTGGGCTTCATCCGTCCCGTGAGTGCGAGCAGCAGGCACGTGCGCCCGGAGCCGGACGGTCCCTCGATCGCGATGAGTGAGCCGGGCTCCGCGTCGAGGGTGACGCCGCGGAAGGCCCACCCCCGCGGTCCCTTGAGGCCAAGGCCCTCGGCCTTGACGTGCACGCCGTTCACAAGCCCCCCTGCGGCTTCGTGTTTTTGAACTGACTGGTCAGTGCAAAAATACGCCCGAAACTACGATCGAGGCAAAGCCCCAGGTCAGAACGGATTGTCAGTGCCATACCTCACGATGGGCACATACGGCACCCGTGCCGTCACCCAGACGACAGGAGGTTCGTCATGGCCAACCCGTCCGCAGCCGCCGCCCGCCGGCGCCGCGCCACCGGCCCTGCCCCCTCACTGACCGGCCCGGCGAGCGACGTGCACCCCGTGCTCCGCCGGACCACGGCCCCGCCCGCCGCCCTCGACCTGCTCGCCCAGGCCCGCGCCGCACTGGACGAGGCCACCGTCCTGGAAACACCGAACGAGCGCTATGCGACGGCCCACCTCGCCGCCCTGCGCACCGCCGCCGCCGTGCTTGCCGCCCGCGGCCGTCCCGAGACCTCCCCGCGCCGCCGCACCCGGATCCGCAGCGCCTGGGAGGTACTGCCCGAGATCACCCCCGAACTGACCGAGTGGAGCGCGCTGTTCGCCTCCGGCGCCGCCCGCCGCGCCCGCGCCGAGGCCGGCATCCAGGGCGCGGCGAGCCGCCGCGACGCCGACGACCTGATACGGGACGTGGCGATGTTCCTGCGCATCGTCGAGCGGATGCTCGTCCTCCAGCCGGTCCTGCCCCAGCCCCGCCAGGACCCCGGAGAACCGGACGGTCCGAGAGCGCGCGGTGACCTTCCGGACGCGGGCTGACCACCGGCTCGGAGCGGCCCCGCGGGCGAGCGGACGGAAGGGTTGTCCGGCGTGCGAGACGCGGACGGCGGTACCCGCCCGCGGTGACCGGGTACGGCAGCAAAGGCAATAGGGTGGAGGACGTCTGAAGCCTTCAGTCTTCCGCCCTGCCGAGGAGTCAACTGCCGTGTCGGACCCGATGCGCCCCCGCGCCTCCCTGCGTACCGCCGTGGTCTGGGAGGTCCTCCAGGACGCCCTCGACCGCCGGGTCAAGGCCACGGGCCGGGAGTCGCTGGACGTCCTCGACACCGGAGGCGGCAGCGGCAACTTCGCCGTGCCCGTCGCCCGGCTCGGCCATCGCGTCACCGTCGTCGACCCCAGCCCCAACGCGCTGTTCGCGCTGGAGCGCCGGGCCGCCGAGGCCGGCGTCGCCGACCGCGTCCGGGGCGTCCAGGGCGACGCGCACGGCCTGTTCGACGTGGTCGAGCGAGGTGGCTACGACGTCGTGCTGTGCCACGGCGTCCTGGAGTACGTGGACGACCCGGCCGAGGGCGTCCGCAACGCCGTCGCCGCGCTGCGCTCCGAGGGTGTCCTCAGCCTGCTCGCCGCCGGCCTCGGCGGCGCCGTGCTCGCCCGCGCCCTCGCCGGCCACTTCACCGAGGCCCGGCAGGCACTGCAGGACCCCGAGGGCCGCTGGGGCGCCGGCGACCCGATGCCGCGCCGGTTCACCGCCGAGCAGCTCACCACCCTGGTGGAGGGCGCGGGCCTGGAGGTCGGCGCCGTGCACGGCGTGCGGGTCTTCGCCGACCTGGTCCCCGGCGTCCTCGTGGACACCGAGCCCGGTGCCCTGGACGCGCTCCTCAAGCTGGAGGCCGCCGCGGCCGAGCAGCCCGCGTTCCACTCCGTCGCCACGCAGCTGCATGTGCTCGGTGAGACGCCGGGCGCCGCGGAGGCCTGAGCGGACGACCGTGACCCGCCGCTGATCAGGGCCTCGGCGGCGGATGGAGTACGCCACAAGACCCCCGATCGAGGGGTTTGCGCCGTATGATCGAGGTACACCACCCGGCATGACGGGTCGGCCGCCGGGGAATGGAAGCCTCAGCGAGCCGGGACGGCCATGGCGGATTCCGGTTGGCCAATTGGCGTAGAGGGGCGGGTTTCACGGGGGCGATTCCCTGCCTATCCTGAAGGGACCCCCCGGGTCGCCCCGGCGACTGCACGATGAGGAGGACTCCGTGCCGCTCTCGGAGCACGAGCAGCGCATGCTCGAGCAGATGGAGCGAGCGCTGTACGCCGAAGATCCCAAGTTCGCGTCAGCGCTTGAGGGAAACGGGCTGCGGACGTACACCCGGCGGCGGGTCTACCAGGCGGTTGCGGGCTTCCTCATTGGTATCGCTCTCCTCATGACCGGAATGGTCATGCAGCTGATCTGGGTCAGCGTGGTGGGTTTCCTCGTCATGCTGGGCTGTGCCGTACTCGCCGTCACCGGCTGGCGCAAGGCCCCGAAGCCGGGCGAGCAGCCCGCGGCGGGTGCCGTCCATCGCCAGGTGCGGCCGAAGCGTTCCATGATGGAGCGGATCGAGGAGCGCTGGCAGCGCCGCCGGGACGAACAGGGCCACTGACCTCCGGTCGTTCCCGCGGACGCGGCGACGACGACAGACAACGGGTGAGGGGCGACCACCGCCGGTGGTCGCCCCTCACCCGTGCTCTCAGCCCTGCTGCTGCGACGGTCGCCGCAAACCGTCGGGCCGGGCCCCCGCCACCCGCGCCCTGAGCGCCGACCAGCGGGCCGACACCGCCCACAGCACATGCACCGACGAGCGGGGCAGGAACAGCGCCCGCAGCCGCGTGCCGGTGCTCGCCGAGCCCCGCAGCCCCTCGATCACCCGGCGCACGTCCGCCGCCGTACCCCCCACCGGGCGCGGCCGGGGCGCGTACAGCACCTGCTCCACCGCGTCCGCGACCCGGTGCACCGCGGCCCCGGTCGCCGGGTCCAGCCGACCCAGCTCGACGATCCGCGCGGCCGCCCGCCGCGGGGTCAGCGACTCGTCCGGCGCGATGCCGTGGTCCCAGGCGCTGTCCGTCAACTCCTGCCAGGCGCCCAGGGTGTGTGCCGCCGCACCCTGCTCGGTCCGGGCGTGCCCGCCGAGCCGCACCGAGCGCACCCGCATCCGCCACAGCAGCGGCGACAGCGGAAGCGCCAGGACCACCAGCGCGGCCGCACCGATCAGCAGATACCACCACGGGCCCGGGCCACCGCCGCCGCTGGGCGGGGCCGCCGCGGCGGACGCGGTGTCGCAGCCCTGCAGCTTGACCAGCTCGGGCGTGCAGCTCTGGCTGGAAGAGGCCGACGCCGAGGGCGCCGCGGACGACTGGTGCGACGGCAGGTCCTGGTCCGGCAGCGAGGTGCCGGGCGTGTCCGACTGGGTGTACGACGGCATGGTGCCGCGGGTCGGGGTCGGCTCGAAGCGCGTCCACCCCACACCCTCGAAGTACAGCTCGGGCCAGGCGTGCGCGTCCTTCTGGTTCACCGCGATCGTGCCGTCGGCCTGCGGGGTACCGGGCGCGAAGCCCACCGCGACCCGGGCCGGGATGCCGAGGGTGCGGGCCATCGCCGCCATGGCGAAGGAGAAGTGGACGCAGAAGCCCTCCTTCTTCTTCAGGAAGTTGGCGATGGCGTCGGGGCCGCGGCCGACCTCGACCTGGGTGTCGTACTGGAAGCCGCCCGTGACGGCGAAGTAGTCCTGGAGCTTGACGGCCTCCTCGTAGTGGCTGCGCGCGCCCGCCGTGATCTCCTTGGCGGTCCTGGCCACCACCTTCGGCAGCGCGGACGGCACCTTCGTGTACTCGTGCTTCAGGGCCGCCGGCGGCTCCGGCGCGGTGGACAGCTGCTCGGCGGTCGGCTGCACGTCCAGGCTGGTCACCTGGTAGGTCTCGCCACGCGTGGTCTGGCCGCGGTCCCCGACCAGGGTCATGCCGACGGGCTCGTAGCGCCACCGGCCGCCGATCTTCACACCGCTCGGCGGATACGGCATCGGCAGCCAGTCCTGGGCGTACCAGTCCGACGCCGTGACCGTGGTCGTCACCGTGCCGCGTTTGACGTCACCGCCGAGACCGATGGGCGTGGGGAACTGCGTCGGCACGCCCACGATGTGCCGCTGGGCCGGTTTCCAGGTGGTGCCGTCGAAGTCGTCCAGGGAGACGATCCGCAGATACAGGTCCGAGATGTCGTCCGTGCTGGTCTTGACGGACAGCACCTGGCGGTCGTTGTTCGTGTTCAGGCTGTCGCGCAGCGACACCAGCGGGTTCACCGCGGAGATCGTGCCGCCGTTGCCGTCGCCGACCCCCACGCCCGTGCCGGCGGTGTCCAGCAGGCCTCCCTGCATCGCGGGCAGGACGAGCGGCACCACCAGGGCCGCACCGAGCGCGACCGCGCCGATCCGGCGCCCGGTGCGCACCGGGGCAACCGCGTCGCCCTCCGGGGAGGCCGGGGAACGCGGAGCACCGCCGAAGACCCGGCCCCACTGCGCCAGCCGGTCCCTGCCCTCCGCCAGCAGCAGCATCAGATAGCCGGCCGCCGCCACCAGGAACCACAGCCAGTCGGCCCCGCCGTCGGACAGCCCGGCGGCCACGGAGTACAGCGCGAGCAGCGGCAGCCCGGCCGGGGCCGCGCTGCGGAAGGTCACCGCGAGCGTGTCCACCAGCAGGCCGATCAGCAGCACGCCACCGATCAGCATCAGCTTGATGCCGTCGGTCAGCGGCGCCGGTATCGCGTACTCGCTGACGTCGTTCGAGCCCTGCTGGAGCAGGTCGGCCAGGTACCGGAAGGCGTCCGGGCCGGGGATCAGGCCGATGACCGCGTGCTCCCGGGCGAAGACCAGGGTCAGCAGCACCAGGGTGACCAGCGCCTGCGCCGCCACGGTCAGCGGCCGGCCCAGCGGCACCCGGCGGGCCGCCGCGCCCACCCCGGTCTGCACGGCCACCAGCGGGACCAGTTGCAGCAGCCAGGTCGGCTCCGCCACCAGGGGCAGCAGCGCGCTGGACGCCATCAGCGTGGCCGCGGCCGCGCACAGTGCCAGTCGTGCCCGCCCGCTCATCGCACCGCCTCCCCGCCGACCGCGGCCAGGCCGGAGCGCTCCCGGTCCGCCTGCTGCCACAGCCCGTTGAGCGCGGCGCCGCGCGGCACGCTCAGCGCCGTCCAGCCCGCCTCGCGCAGCATCCGCAGCCGCTCGGCGTGCCGGTCGCCCGGCTGCGGCACATCGGCCGCCTCCCGTACCCAGGTGTCCGGGTCCAGCACGAAGGCGACGGCACCGCCGCTGCGCCGGCTCATCTTGGCGACCGTCGCGGCCTGCTCCTCGTCCAGGTCGCCCAGGAAGGCGACCAGCAGCCCCTCATTGCCGCCGCGCAGCACGTCGTACGCCCGGGACAGGCCCGTGCCGTCGGAGTGGTCGATCACTGCGAGGGTGTCCATCATCAGCCCGGCCGCCTCCGCGGTCTCCTGGCCGGTGCCCGCGAACCCGTCGGCGCCCGCGCCGGGCACCACGCTGCCGCTGTCGGTCAGCAGCCGTACCGAGAAGCCGCGTTCGAGCATGTGCACCAGCACCGAGGCGGCCCCGGAGACGGCCCACTCGAAGGCCGAGTCGGGGCCCGCGCCCTCGAACGCGCCGCCCCGCGTGTCCAGCAGGACGGTGCAGCGGGAGCGCCGGGGCTGCTCCTCGCGGCGCACCATCAGCTCGCCGTAGCGCGCGGTGGACCGCCAGTGCACCCGGCGCAGGTCGTCGCCGTAGCGGTAGCCGCGCGGGATCACGTCGTCCTCGCCGGCCAGGGCCAGCGAGCGCTGCCGCCCGTCGCCGTACCCCTTGGCCTCACCGCTGAAGCGGACCGGGTCGAGCGGCTCCACACGCGGGATGACCGTGAGGGTGTCGAACGCCGAGAAGGAACGGGTGAGTTCGCACATCCCGAAGGGGTCCGTCAGCCGCAGCTGCAGCGGGCCCAGCGGATAACGGCCACGCAGGTCGGAGCGGACCCGGTAGGAGACCTCGCGGTGGCCGCCCGGCTCCACCCGGTCCAGCACGAACCTCGGGCGCGGCCCGAGGACGTACGGCACGCGGTCCTGGAGCATCAGCAGGCCGGTGGGCAGCCGGGAGACGTTGTCCATCCGCAGATGCACCCGTGCCTCGCTGCCGGCCGGCACGCGCGCGGGGGAGAGCCGGCGGGTGCCGACCACCCGGTAGCGCGTGCGGTACACCACGGTCGCGCAGATCACCGGCAGTGCGGCCAGCAGCAGGCCGACCCGCAGCAGATCGCTCTGGCCCAGCACGTACGCGCAGATCGCCGCCGCGATCCCGGCCGCCAGGAAGGAACGGCCGCGGGTCGTCAGGCCCGCCAGGGCGGTACGGACACCGCCCGTCTCCCCGCGGTCGGCCTCCGCCTGCCCCGTCCCCCCGGCGCTCATCACAGACTCCGCGGGGGCTGCTGGGGATACGCCGGGACGCCCTGTCCGAGGCCGCCGAAGCCGCTGTGCGGGCCCGGTGCCGCGGGCACCGGGGTGTGCTGGAGGATCTCCCGCACGACCTGCTCGGCGGTACGCCGGTTCAGCTGGGCCTGGGCGGTGGGCAGCAGGCGGTGCGCGAGGACGGCGACGGCGAGCGCCTGGACGTCGTCCGGCAGTGCGTACTCCCGGCCGGCGAGGGCCGCGGACGCCTTCGCGGCGCGCAGCAGATGCAGCGTCGCGCGCGGGGAGGCGCCGAGTCTGAGGTCCGGATGGGTGCGGGTGGCGGCGACCAGCTCCACCGCGTACCGCCGGACCGGCTCGGAGACGTGCACGGTGCGCACGGCCTCGACGAGTTTCACGATCTCGTGCGCGTGCGCCACCGGCTGCAGGTCCTCCAGAGGGCTCACCCCGCCGTGGATGTCGAGCATCTGCAGCTCGGCCTCCACGCTCGGGTAGCCGACGGAGACGCGGGCCATGAAACGGTCGCGCTGGGCCTCGGGCAGCGGGTAGGTGCCCTCCATCTCGACCGGGTTCTGCGTGGCCACCACCATGAAGGGACTGGGCAGTTCGTACGTCTGCCCGTCGATGGTGACCTGCCGCTCCTCCATGGACTCAAGGAGCGCCGACTGGGTCTTGGGCGAGGCGCGGTTGATCTCGTCGCCGATCACGATCTGCGCGAAGATGGCGCCCGGCTTGAACTCGAAGTCCCGGCGCTGCTGGTCCCAGATGGACACACCGGTGATGTCCGAGGGCAGCAGGTCGGGCGTGAACTGGATGCGCCGCACCGAGCAGTCGATGGACCGCGCCAGCGCCTTGGCCAGCATCGTCTTGCCCACCCCGGGGACGTCCTCGATCAGCAGGTGGCCCTCGGCGAGCAGCACGGTCAGCGCGAGATGTACGACCTCGGGCTTGCCCTCGATCACGCCCTCCACCGAACCGCGCACCCGCTCCACCGTGGCGGTCAGATCAGTGAGGCTCGCTCGATCGTCATAGGTCGTCACCCGGCCCTCCTCGGCCCGTTCTATCCGGGCCGACGCTGCCTGCGAAACCGGCCCACCCCGAAACACGGACACCACGCGGGAAAGGTTCCGCGTGACGCCACACCCGCATTCTTGCCGCCGTTACCGATTCGTGTCACTCGCCTGTGGACAACTGCCCGCACGATGTCGGTCTTACATCTTTTTCGACCGTATTTTCGATGCGGCGATACGGTGGCGGGATGCTTCCGGGGCGGCCGGCCGGTGTGCCCGGTCAGGCCGGGTCGACCTCACGCAGCAGACCGGTGCGCACGTCGAACACGAAACCGCGCACGTCGTCGGTGTGCACCAGGAACGGCGAGGTGCGCACGCGCTGCATGGACTGGCGCACGTCCTGGTCGACGTCCCGGAAGGACTCCACCGCCCAGGCCGGCCGCTGGCCGACCTCCATCTCCAGGTCGTGCCGGAAGTCCTCGGTGATGCTCTCCATGCCGCACCCGGTGTGGTGGATGAGCACGACGCTGCGGGTGCCGAGCGCCCGCTGGCTGATGGTCAGGGAGCGGATCACGTCGTCGGTGACCACGCCGCCCGCGTTGCGGATGGTGTGACAGTCGCCGAGCTGCAGGCCGAGCGCGGCGTGCAGGTCGAGACGGGCGTCCATGCAGGCCACGACCGCGACCTTGAGAACGGGACGGGCGTCCATCCCGGGGTCGGTGAACTCGGCGGCGTACGCCTGGTTGGCCTCGACCAGGCGGTCCGTCACGGTGCCGCCGTTCGTTATGGCGTCTTCGGATCCAGTGGGAACTGCTGCGGAAGTCGTCATACTCATGACGTTACTGGTCACCCCCGGTCCCGTCCTGCTGTGAGAGCGGGACAAAAAACGTCATCGTGGCTTGTTGTGAGCCATCCCATAGGGAGGGCAAACCTGCCCCGGGCGGGTGAATCCCGTCGAATTGCGGCGCCCGCCGTGATGCGGTAGGCGACGCGCAGGCCGGTTGATTGACCGCGAGACGGGGTGGACTAAAGTGACGCGAAGCGGGAGACGCGGCTCTCCCTGCTGGTGAAACCCCCGGAGACCCCGGCTCACCCCGGACCGTCTCCCCACGTGCGCGGCGCGTACGTACGGCTCGGCCTCCTCCCGCTCCCGGTCCGGCTGACGCTTCCGGCGCCGGCAGGCCCGACCCTTCACGAGCTGGCGGGGACCCGGCGGTGCGTACGGCCCGCCGGAAGATGAGAGGCCCCCTTGAGTCAGAGTCGACACGTCCCGGTGATGCTCCAGCGGTGCCTGGACCTGCTGGCGCCCGCCCTGGAGCGCCCGGGAGCGGTGGTCGTCGACTGCACCCTCGGCCTCGGCGGACACAGCGAGGCGCTGCTGACGAGGTTCCCCGGGGCGCGGCTGATCGGCCTCGACCGGGACAAGGAGGCGCTGCGCCTGTCGGGCGAGCGGCTGGCGCCCTACGGTGAGCGCGCCACCCTCGTACACGCCGTCTACGACGAGTTGCCCGACGTACTGCAAAAGCTCCGCATCGCGCGCGTGCAGGGCGTTCTGTTCGACCTCGGGGTCTCCTCCATGCAGCTGGACGAGGCCGACCGCGGCTTCGCCTACGCCCAGGACGCGCCGCTGGACATGCGGATGGACCAGACGAGCGGCATCAGCGCCGCCGAGGTCCTCAACACCTACCCGGCCGGCGAACTCGTGCGGATCCTGCGCGCGTACGGCGAGGAGAAGCAGGCCAAGCGGATCGTGTCCGCGATCGTGCGCGAGCGCGAGAAGGAGCCGTTCAGTAACAGCGCGCGGCTCGTCGAGCTGATCCGGGACGCTCTCCCGCAGGCCGCCAAGCGCACCGGCGGCAATCCCGCCAAGCGCACGTTCCAGGCGCTGCGCATCGAGGTCAACGGCGAACTGTCCGTCCTGGAGCGGGCGATCCCGGCGGCGGTGAAGGCCCTCGACGTGGGCGGCCGCATCGCCGTGCTGTCGTACCACTCGCTCGAAGACCGCCTGGTCAAGCAGGTGTTCGCGGCCGGGGCCGCGTCCACCGCGCCGCCCGGCCTCCCGGTTGTGCCGGAGCGCTACCAGCCGCGGCTCAAGCTGCTCACCCGGGGTGCCGAACTTCCCACCGAGGAAGAGGTCGCCGAGAACCGCCGGGCCGCACCGGCCAGGCTGCGCGGTGCCGAACGCATCAGGGAGGACGCCGAGTGACGCAGACGGGTCGGTTGGATTCCCGAACTCACCGGGAGCGCCGCGAAGGCCTCCGGACCGACCGGGGGAGCCGTGAGTAGGACACCCGTACTGAGGGGGCGGGCCGCGCGGCTCGCCCGGCTCTTCCCGGCCGGCCGTGCCAGGGCCGCCCGCACCCCGTTCGTCCTGCTCGTCGTCCTGCTCCTCGGCGGCGGCCTCATCGGACTGCTGGTGCTCAACTCCGCGCTCAGCGAAGGCTCGTTCAAACTCGCCGACCTGCAGAAGCAGACGAAGAACCTCACCGACGAGGAACAGGCCCTCCAGCGGGACATCGACGCCTACTCCGCTCCCGACGCCCTCCAGCGCCGCGCCCGCGAACTTGGCATGGTCCCGGGCGGCGACCCGGCCTTCCTCGGCTCGGACGGCAAGATCAAGGGCGTCCCGGGCGCCGCCGGACCGGAGTCCGCCGCCTTGACCGACCCCGTCGCCCCCGAGTCCCTGACCCCGGCCACGGCCCCCTCCACGGCCCTGGCCGCGCCCACCACCGTGGCCCCGGCCACGCCCACCGTCCCGGCCCCCACCGCGCCCGCCACCCCGGCCCCGGCCACGCCGTCGCCCGCCGCCCCGCCACAGGGACAGCCCCAGTCCGCCGCCGTCGCCTCCGACCCCGCCGCGGCCATCCCCCCGCCCCCCTCCATCTCCCAGCCCACCCCCACCCCGACTCCCGGCAGGTGACGGAAGTGTCCGACAGGAAACTGCCGCGCCGTCGTGTGGTCGGGCCGGCGTGCGCGCTCGGCCCGCGTGGCGGTGTGGCCGGGCGCCGGTCCTGGCGTGGGGTCGGTGTGGTCGGGCTCGTGCCGCGTCGGCGTCCGGCCCCGGTCGCCGTTCCGGTAGGTGTCGCGGCGCCGTTTTCGATGTCCCAGCCCGTTCCGACCCCGACTCCCGGCAGGTGACGGAAGTGTCCGACAGGGAACCGCGCCGTCGTGTGCCCGGGCCGGCCAGGCCGCCGCGGCCGAGTAGTGCCGTGCGGCGGCAGCCCGGGCCCGGTGCGCGTCCGGCGCGACGTCCGAGTGGTGCCCGGCCGCTGGCCCAGCGCCCGCTCCGGCTCGGCAGCCCGCGGCCCCGGCTGCGCCTGGTCAGCCTCACGCTGACCCTGGTGCTGATCGCCTTCGTCGTACGGCTGCTCCAGGTGCAGGCCGTAGACGCCAGCGCGTACGCCGCGCGGGCCGAACAGAACCGGTATGTCGTGCACACGCTGGCCGCCGAGCGCGGCGGTATCACCGACCGCAACGGCGTTGCCCTCGCCATCAGCGAGGACGCGTACGACATCACGGCCGATCCGACGATGTTCAGCAGGAAGCAGCTGAAGATCGGCGACGGCCCGGAGCAGGCCGCCGCGCTGCTCTCGCCGATCCTCGGGCAGAGCCAGGCCGACATCGTGAAGAAGCTGCGGCCCCAGAACACGAACTCCCGGTACGCCCGGCTCGCCACCCGGCAGACCCCGCAGGTCTGGAAGCAGATCAAGGACCTGAAGAGTGCGCTCGCCAAGAAGGCGGAGACGGACAAGACCACCGTCAACGTGCTCGCCGGAGTCTTCGCCGACCCGAGCAGCCAGCGCGTGTACCCCAACGGCGATCTCGCCGCCGGGATACTGGGCTGGGTCAACGCCGACGGCCAGGGCGGCGGCGGCATCGAGCAGGAGCTGAACAAGCAGCTCACCGGGAAGGACGGCAAGATCCGTTACGCCCAGTCCGGCGGGCGTGAGGTGCCCACGGCGGGATCGACGGAGACGCCCGCCGTGCCCGGTTCCGACGTCGAGCTGACCATCGACCGCGACATCCAGTGGGCCGCGCAGCACGCCATCACCGAGCAGGTGCAGAAGTCCAGGGCCGACCGCGGCTACGTCGTCGTCCAGGACACCCGCACCGGGCAGATCCTGGCCATGGCCAACTCGCCCGGTTTCGACCCCAACGACCTGTCCAAGGCCGACGGCGAGGCCCTGGGCAACGCGGCCCTCCAGGACGCGTACGAGCCCGGCTCCACCGCCAAGGTGATGTCCATGGCGGCCGTGCTCCAGGAGAACGCGGCGACCCCGCTCACCCACGTCGTCGTACCCAACCGGCTGCACCGCGGCGACCGGCTCTTCCAGGACGACGTGGACCACGACACCTGGTACCTCACGCTGAACGGCGTCCTCGCCAAGTCCAGCAACATCGGCACCATCCTGGCCACCGGCCAGCTCGGCAGGACGCAGTCCGAGGCCGACAAGGTGCTCTACTCGTACCTGCGCAAGTTCGGCATCGGCAGCTACACCGGACTCGGTTTCCCCGGCGAGACCCCCGGCATCCTCGCGCCGTACCAGAAGTGGTCCACCTCGCAGCAGTACACGATTCCTTTCGGCCAGGGTTTCTCCATCAACGCCGTACAGGCCGCCTCCGTGTACTCGACCATCGCCAACGGCGGGGTCCGGATCGAGCCGACCCTGGTGCGCGGCACCAAGGGGGCCGACGGGCGCTTCACACCCGCGCACAAGCCAAGGCAGACCCGGGTCGTCAGCGAGAAGACGGCCAGGACCGTCGCGCAGATGCTGGAGTCCGTGGTGGACGACGAGCAGGGGACCGGCATCAAGGCCCGTATCCCCGGCTACAACGTCGCCGGCAAGACCGGCACGGCCAACCGCGTGGATCCGGCCACCGGCAGGTACCGCGGCTACACCTCGTCCTTCGCCGGGTTCGCGCCCGCCGACAACCCCCGCATCACCGTCTACTGCGCCATCCAGAACGCCACCTCCGGCAGCTACTACGGCGGCCAGATCTGCGGTCCCATCTACAAGCAGGTGATGGAGTTCGCCCTGAAGACCCTCCAGGTCCCGCCGACCGGTGCGCCGGCCGCGAACCTGCCCGTCGACTACAAGCCCTGATCAGCACCGGAACACCAGGAATCGCTCGTGACAACGATCACCCCCGACGCCGGGAACTACGGGGCCGAGAACCCCTCGCTTCGCTCCGGGGCGGGTACGCCCGGTACGCTCACCGCCGTGCCACACGCTGATCAGTCCCAAACCACCCAGAAGGGCGCTTCCGTGACATATCCGGGGCCGCCGCGACCGGTTCAGGTCTCCGCCACACCCCTCGCGGAACTGGCCGATCAGCTGGGTGCCGCCGCTCCTGACGCCGCCGCAGAGGTCACGGGGATCACCCACGACTCGCGCGCCGTCCGTCCCGGCGACCTGTACGCCGCCCTCCCGGGCGCCCGCCTGCACGGCGCCGACTTCGTCACCCAGGCCGCCGGCCTCGGCGCGGTCGCCGTGCTCACCGACCCGACGGGCGCCGAGCGCGCCGCCGCGACCGGACTGCCCGTCCTGGTCGTCGACGACCCGCGCGGACGGATGGGCGAGCTGGCGGCGACGATCTACGGCCATCCCGGCCGTGACCTGCTCCAGATCGGCATCACCGGCACCTCCGGCAAGACCACCACCGCCTATCTGGTCGAGGGCGGGCTCAGGACCGCGAAGTCCACGGGCCTGGTCGGCACCGTCGAGATGCGCATCGGCGACGAGCGCATCAAGTCCGAGCGAACCACCCCCGAAGCCACCGACCTGCAGGCCCTGTTCGCCGTCATGCGCGAGCGCGGCGTCGAGGCGGTGGCCATGGAGGTCTCCAGCCACGCCCTGGTCCTCGGCCGGGTCGACGGCTGTGTCTTCGACATCGCCGTGTTCACCAACCTCAGCCCGGAGCACATGGAGTTCCACTCCGACATGGAGGACTACTTCCGGGCCAAGGCGCAGCTGTTCACACCGGAACGCAGCAGACTCGCCGTGATCAACGCCGACGACGCGTACGGCCGCCGGCTCGCCGAGGAGGCCACGGTCCCGGTCGTCACGTTCTCCGCCGAGGGCCACCCCGACGCCGACTGGCGTGCCGAGGACGTCCAGGTCGGCCCCATGGACTCGACGTTCACCGTCGTGGGCCCGAACGGCGAGCGAGTACACGCCAAGTCGCCGATCGCCGGTCCCTTCAACGTGGCGAACACCCTCGCCGCCGTGGTCGCCCTCGCCGCCGCCGGTCTCGACCCGCAGACCGCCGCCGACGGCATCGCCGCCGTCCCGGGTGTCCCCGGCCGCCTGGAGCGCGTGGACGCCGGGCAGCCGTACCTCGCGGTCGTCGACTACGCCCACAAGACCGACGCCGTCGAGTCGGTGCTCAAGGCGCTGCGCAAGGTCACCAAGGGCCGCCTGCACATCGTCCTCGGCTGCGGCGGCGACCGCGACCAGACCAAGCGCGCCCCGATGGGTGCCGCCGCGGCCCGGCTCGCCGACACGGCCGTACTGACCTCCGACAACCCGCGCTCCGAGGACCCCCTCGCGATCCTCGCGACGATGCTCCAGGGCGCCGCCTCCGTGCCCGCGCACGAGCGCGGCGAGGTGCTCCTGTTCGAGGACCGGGCCGCCGCGATCGCCGCCGTCGTGGGCCGCGCCCAGGCCGGCGACACCGTGCTGGTCGCGGGCAAGGGGCACGAGCAGGGCCAGGACATCGCCGGTGTGGTCCGTCCCTTCGACGACCGCCAGGTGCTCCGCGAAGCCATCCAGAAAACCCAGGGATGAAAATCCAGAAGACCCAGGGGATGAACTTGTGATCGCCCTCTCCCTCGCCGAGATCGCAGCAGTCGTCGGCGGGCAGACGCACGACATACCGGATCCGTCCGTCGAGGTCACGGGACCGGTCGTCCGGGACTCCCGCGAGGTGGTGCCCGGCAGCCTGTTCGCCGCCTTCGTCGGCGAGCGCGTGGACGGCCACGACTACGCACCGCAGGTGATCGAGGCGGGCGCGGTCGCCGTACTCGCGTCGCGCCCGGTCGGCGTGCCCGCGATCGTCGTGGACGACGTCCAGACCGCGCTCGGCGCCCTGGCCCGGCACGTCGTACGCCGGCTCGGCGCGACCCTCGTCGCCCTGACCGGCTCGGCGGGCAAGACCAGCACCAAGGATCTGATCGCGCAGGTGCTCCAGCGCAAGGCGCCGACCGTGTTCACGCCCGGCTCGCTGAACAACGAGATCGGGCTGCCGCTGACCGCCCTGTCCGCCACCGAGGAGACGCGGTTCCTCGTGCTGGAGATGGGCGCCCGCGGCATCGGGCACATCCGCTACCTCACCGACCTCACGCCCCCGAGGATCGGCCTGGTCCTCAACGTCGGCACCGCCCACATCGGCGAGTTCGGCGGCCGCGAGCAGATCGCGCAGGCCAAGGGCGAGATCGTCGAAGGCCTTCCGGAGGACGGCGCCGCGATCCTCAACGCCGACGACCCGCTGGTCCGCGCCATGGCCTCCCGTACCAAGGCGAAGGTGGTCCTTTTCGGAGAGTCGGCCGAAGCGGACGTACGCGCCGAGAACGTGCGACTCACGGACAGCGGACAGCCTTCCTTCAGGCTTCTCACACCCTCCGGTGCAAGCGATGTGACCATGCGCCTGTACGGTGAGCATCACGTGTCGAACGCGCTCGCCGCGGCCGCCGTCGCCCATGAGCTGGGCATGTCCGCGGAAGAGATCGCCACCGCGCTCTCCGAGGCGGGCTCCCTCTCCCGCTGGCGGATGGAGGTCACCGAGCGCCTGGACGGCGTGACCATCGTCAACGACGCCTACAACGCCAACCCCGAGTCCATGCGGGCCGCCCTTCGGGCGCTCGCGGCCATGGGCAAGGGGCGCCGCACGTGGGCGGTGCTCGGCAAGATGGCCGAGCTGGGGGACGAGGCGCTCGCCGAGCACGACGCCGTCGGACGGCTCGCCGTCCGGCTCAACGTCAGCAAGCTCGTCGCCGTCGGGGGGATTGAGGCCTCCTGGCTGCAACTGGGCGCATATAACGAGGGTTCGTGGGGTGAGGAGTCGGTGCACGTGTCCGACGCACAGGCGGCGATCGACCTGTTGCGCAGCGAGTTGCGCCCAGGGGACGTCGTGCTCGTGAAGGCGTCCCGTTCGGTGGGTCTGGAGAGCGTTGCCCAGGCGCTCGTCGAGACCGGTGCCGAGGGCGAGGTTGCCGCCCGATGATGAAGCAGATCCTGTTCTCAGGAGTCATTGGCCTCTTCCTGACGCTGATCGGCACCCCGCTGCTGATCAAGCTCCTCGCCCGCAAGGGCTACGGCCAGTACATCCGTGACGACGGCCCGCGTGAGCACGCCAGCAAGCGCGGTACGCCGACCATGGGCGGCATCGCCTTCATCCTGGCGACGATCGCCGCGTACTTCCTGAGCAAGCTCATCACCGGTTACCCGCCCACCTACTCCGGGATCCTGGTCCTCGGCCTGATGTTCGGCATGGGCCTGGTCGGCTTCCTCGACGACTACATCAAGATCGTCAAGCGGCGTTCGCTGGGTCTTCGGGCCAAGGCGAAGATGGCAGGCCAGCTGATCGTCGGCATCTCCTTCGCGGTGCTGTCCCTGATGTTCGCCGACGCCCGCGGCAACACCCCGGCCTCCACCAAGCTGTCCTTCATCACCGACTTCGGCTGGACGATCGGCCCGGTGCTGTTCGTCGTCTGGGCGCTGTTCATGATCCTCGCGATGTCGAACGGCGTGAACCTCACCGACGGTCTGGACGGCCTCGCCACCGGCGCCTCCGTGCTCGTCTTCGGCGCCTATACGTTCATCGGCGTCTGGCAGTTCCAGGAGTCCTGTGCCAACGCGCAGACCCTGACCAACCCGGCCGCCTGCTACGAGGTGCGCGACCCGCTCGACCTCGCGGTGATCGCCTCCGCGCTGATGGGCGCCTGCCTGGGCTTCCTGTGGTGGAACACCTCGCCGGCGAAGATCTTCATGGGCGACACCGGTTCGCTCGCCCTCGGCGGTGTGCTCACCGGTCTGGCCATCCTCTCCCGCACGGAGCTGCTGGTGGCCATCATGGGCGGCCTGTTCGTCCTCATCACCATGTCGGTCGTCATCCAGGTCGGCTCCTTCCGGCTCACCGGCAAGCGCGTCTTCCGGATGGCACCACTCCAGCACCACTTCGAACTCAAGGGCTGGTCCGAAGTCCTGGTGGTGGTCCGGTTCTGGATCATCCAGGGAATCTGTGTGATTGTCGGACTGGGCCTCTTCTATGCAGGATGGGCAGCGGACAAGTGACCTCCACCTCGGAGCTCTACGACTTCCAGGGCAAGCACGTCACCGTCGCCGGGCTCGGTGTCTCCGGCGTCCCGGCGGCCAAGGTGCTGCACGCGCGCGGGGCGAGTGTCACGGTCGTCAACGACGGCGACGACGCACGCGCGCGTGAGCAGGCCGCGGAGCTCGAGGCGCTCGGCATCACCGTGCGCCTCGGCGACGGGGCGACCCTGCCGGAGAGCACCGAGCTGATCGTCACCGCGCCGGGCTGGAAGCCCGACAAGCCGCTGTTCCTGGCGGCGGCCGAAGCGGGCGTGCCGGTCTGGGGCGACGTCGAGCTGGCCTGGCGCCTGCGCGGCCCCGACGCGGCGCCCTGGCTGGCCGTCACGGGCACCAACGGCAAGACCACCACCGTGCAGATGCTCGCGTCCATCCTGAAGGCCGCGGGCCTGCGCACGGCCGCCGTCGGCAACATCGGCGTCTCCCTGCTGGACGTCGTGCTCGGGGACGAGGAGTACGACGTCCTCGCCGTGGAGCTGTCCAGCTACCAGCTGCACTGGGCGCCCTCGCTGCGTGCCCACTCGGCCGCGGTCCTCAACCTCGCCCCGGACCACCTCGACTGGCACGGCTCCATGGAGGCGTACGCCAAGGACAAGGGCCGTATCTACGAAGGCAATCGAGTCGCCTGCGTCTACAACGTGGCCGACAAGCTCACCGAGGACCTGGTGCGCGAGGCCGACGTCGAGGAGGGCTGCCGGGCCATCGGCTTCACCCTCGGCAGCCCCGCGCCCTCCCAACTCGGCGTCGTGGACGGCATCCTGGTCGACCGCGCCTTCGTGGAGAACCGGCAGAAGAACGCCCAGGAGCTGGCCGAGGTCTCCGACATCGACCCGCCGGCCCCGCACAACATCGCCAACGCCCTTGCCGCGGCGGCCCTGGCGCGCGCCTTCGGGGTGCCCGCCCAGGCCGTACGGGACGGCCTCAAGGCCTTCCGCCCGGACGCGCACCGCATCGAGCACGTCGCCGACCTCGACGGCGTCGCGTACGTGGACGACTCCAAGGCGACCAACACCCATGCCGCGGAAGCCTCGTTGGCGGCATATGAGTCGATTGTATGGATTGCGGGTGGTCTGGCGAAGGGCGCGACCTTCGAGGAACTGGTCGCCAAGTCGGCAAAGCGACTTCGCGGCGCCGTCCTGATCGGCGCCGACCGGGCGCTGATCCGCGACGCCCTCGCGCGACACGCCCCGGAAGTACCCGTGGTCGACCTCGACCGGACCGACACTGGGGCGATGCTCCAGGCGGTGACGGAGGCGAGGCGGCTCGCTCAGCCCGGCGACACGGTGCTGCTGGCCCCGGCCTGCGCCTCCATGGACATGTTCACCAACTACAACCAGCGCGGTGACGCGTTCGCGGCGGCGGTCCGCGGACTCGAAGCCTGACCCCGGCCGCCCGCCGGGCGGATCTTGGGAGGGACGCGTGGGACGGTCGACGTTCAGTGGAGGCGCCGATGCCCAGTAGCCGTACCGGAAAGCCGCCCGTGCAGCGGGCGTCCCGGCGTCCGCGTCCCGCCGTTGCCCGGCCCTCGAGCGAGAACCCCGTACAACGGCTCTACGGCCGGGCGCGCAAGGCCTGGGACCGGCCGCTGACCGCCTACTACCTGATCGTCGGCGGCAGTGTGCTGATCATCGTGCTGGGCCTGGTGATGGTCTACTCGGCCTCCCAGATCACCGCGCTGCAGATGTCACTGCCGGGGTCGTACTTCTTCCGCAAGCAGCTGCTGGCCGCCGTGCTGGGCGGAGTACTGCTGTTCGTGGCCTCCCGCATGCCGGTGAAACTGCACCGGGCGCTGGCCTACCCGATCCTCGCCGCCGCCGTCTTCCTGATGGCCCTGGTGCAGGTGCCCGGGATAGGGATGGCGGTCAACGGCAACCAGAACTGGATCGCCCTGGGCGGCTCCTTCCAGGTCCAGCCCAGCGAGTTCGGCAAGCTCGCCCTGGTGCTGTGGGGCGCGGACCTGATCGCGCGCAAGCAGGAGAAGAGGCTGCTGACCCAGTGGAAGCACATGCTGGTGCCGCTGGTGCCGGTCGCCTTCCTGCTGCTCGGGCTGATCATGCTCGGTGGCGACATGGGTACCGCGATCATCCTCACGGCGATCCTGTTCGGCCTGCTGTGGCTCGCGGGGGCGCCCACCCGGCTGTTCGCCGGGGTGCTGACGGTCGCGACCCTGATCGGCGGCGTCCTCATCAAGACCAGCCCCAACCGGATGGCCCGGCTCGCCTGCATCGGCGCCACCCAGCCCAAGTCGGGGATCGCCGACTGCTGGCAGGCCGTGCACGGCATCTACGCCCTCGCCTCCGGCGGAATTTTCGGTTCCGGTCTCGGTGCGAGTGTGGAGAAATGGGGCCAACTCCCCGAAGCCCACACCGACTTCATCTTCGCGGTCACCGGTGAGGAACTGGGCCTGTCGGGGACGCTGTCGGTGCTCGCCCTGTTCGCGGCTCTAGGCTATGCGGGTATCCGCGTGGCCGGACGCACGGAGGACCCCTTCGTGAGGTACGCCGCGGGAGGCGTGACGACGTGGATCACCGCCCAAGCGGTGATCAACATCGGTGCGGTGCTCGGTCTGCTGCCGATCGCCGGCGTCCCCCTCCCGCTGTTCTCCTACGGAGGGTCCGCCCTGCTGCCGACCATGTTCGCCATCGGGCTGCTGATCGCTTTCGCGCGCGACGAGCCCGCTGCGCGGGCGGCGCTTGCGATGCGGCAACCTCGCTTTGGTAGAAAGCGGGCGGGAGGCTCCGGCGGTGCGCGGGGGCCTCGGAGATGGAACACGATGCGACGGCGTGCCTCGGCGGCGCGTTCGTCCGGAGAGCGGTGAATTTCGGTGCATGTCGTACTCGCCGGTGGGGGGACCGCCGGCCACATCGAGCCCGCGCTCGCCCTCGCGGACGCCCTGCGCAGGCAGGACCCGACCGTGGGGATCACGGCCCTGGGCACGGAGCGCGGCCTGGAGACCCGGCTCGTCCCGGAGCGCGGCTACGAGCTGGCGCTGATCCCGGCGGTGCCGCTGCCTCGTAAGCCGACCCCCGAGCTGATCACCGTCCCGGGCCGGCTGCGCGGCACCATCAAGGCCGCCGAGCAGATCCTGGAGCGCACCAAGGCGGACGCGGTGGTCGGTTTCGGCGGTTACGTCGCCCTGCCCGGCTACCTGGCCGCCAAGCGCCTCGGCGTGCCCATCGTGATCCACGAGGCCAACGCCCGCCCGGGCCTGGCCAACAAGATCGGCTCGCGGTACGCGGCCCGGGTCGCCGTCTCCACGCCCGACAGCAAGCTGCGCGACGCGCGCTACATCGGCATCCCGCTGCGCCGTTCCATCGCCACCCTGGACCGTGCGGCCGCCCGCCCCGAGGCACGCCACCGCTTCGGCCTCGACCCGAACCTGCCCACGCTGCTCGTCTCCGGCGGCTCCCAGGGCGCCCGGCGCCTCAACGAGGTGGTCCAGCAGGTCGCTCCGTGGCTCCAGCAGGCCGGCATCCAGATCCTGCACGCGGTCGGCCCGAAGAACGAACTGCCGCAGGTGCACCAGATGCCGGGAATGCCCCCCTACATCCCGGTAAGTTACCTGGACCGGATGGATCTCGCGTACGCCGCGGCCGACATGATGCTCTGCCGCGCGGGCGCGATGACCGTCGCCGAACTCTCCGCCGTCGGACTCCCGGCCGCCTATGTCCCGCTGCCCATCGGCAACGGCGAGCAGCGGCTCAACGCCCAGCCGGTGGTGAAGGCCGGCGGCGGGCTCCTCGTCGACGACGCGGAACTCACGCCCGAGTGGGTGCAGCAGAACGTCCTGCCCGTGCTCGCCGATCCGCACCGGCTGTACGAGATGTCCCGCGCGGCAAGCGAGTTCGGCCGCCGGGACGCCGACGAGCTGCTCGTCGGCATGGTGTACGAGGCGATCGCCTCGCGCCGTTAGGACCGTATGACGAAAGGGCAGTGAGCGTGGCCGGACCCTCCACCGCCGAGCGCGGTGAACGCCAGCAGGAGTCGTCCGGCCCGCCGCCCGTCCGCGGGCCCGGAAGAGCGCGCCTTCGTACGATCGTCATCCTGGCCGTGCTCGCCGTGCTCCTCGGGGCCGGTGGCACCTGGGTGTTGTACGGATCGACGTGGGTGCGCGTCGAGCACGTCTCGGTGTCCGGCACGCGCGTGCTGACCCCCGCCGAGGTGCTGGACGCGGCGGCCGTACCGGTCGGGGCGCCGATGATTTCGGTCGACACGGACGGCATCGAAGCCCGACTTCGCCGGAAACTGCCCCGAATTGACACGGTTGATGTGGTCCGTGCATGGCCCCATGGAATCGGTCTGAAAGTGACCGAGCGCACTCCGGTTCTGCTGAGCCGAAAGGGCCGGGACTTCGTCGAAATCGACCACGAAGGTGTCCGGTTCGCCACGGTTTCGCAGGCACCGAATGGCGTTCCGGCACTGGAATTGTCCGTCTCCCGTACCGGTTCCGCCGCCGCGAGCTTCCGGCGCTTCGGCACCGACCGGCTGGTGCGCGAGGCGGTCCGGGTCGCGGGCGAACTGCCGGCCGCCGTGGCGGCGGACACCCGGACCGTCCAAGTCCGTTCCTACGACGCCATCTCGCTGGTGTTGGCCGACGGCCGCACGGTCGCGTGGGGCAGCAGCGAGAACGGCCGGGCCAAGGCACGGACCCTCGCAGCTCTCATGAAAGCAGCTCCCGGCGCGCGGCACTTCGACGTCAGCGTTCCCACCGCCCCTGCGTCATCGGGGAGTTGACGCGCATCAGCGCAGGCCAGCACCCTGGTTGGGCACTGCTATGGCTGATCACATAGGGTGAAAAGAAAAACGGGAGGTTCGGCGTGTTCGTTGAACGGGCGCCACTTGTCGACTTAGTGTCCTGTTCAGAAGACTCCAGGGAACAGACACACTGGTAACCCTAAACTTCAGGGTTAGGGTTCGGGTCGGCGTTACGGACCGTCCCATTCGGCATCCGTCGTCCCGGCGCGGGGCACCGCACGGCGGCGACAACGTAATTCGAGGCGAGAGGCCTTCGACGTGGCAGCACCGCAGAACTACCTCGCAGTCATCAAGGTCATCGGTGTCGGCGGCGGTGGTGTCAATGCCATCAACCGGATGATCGAGGTCGGTCTCAAGGGTGTCGAGTTCATCGCCATCAACACCGACGCACAGGCGCTGTTGATGAGCGACGCCGACGTCAAGCTCGACGTCGGCCGCGAACTCACCCGCGGACTCGGCGCCGGAGCCAACCCGGCCGTCGGCCGCAAGGCCGCCGAGGACCACCGCGAGGAGATCGAGGAGGTCCTCAAGGGGGCCGACATGGTCTTCGTGACGGCCGGTGAAGGCGGCGGCACCGGCACCGGCGGCGCGCCCGTCGTGGCCAACATCGCGCGCTCGCTGGGCGCCCTGACCATCGGCGTGGTGACGCGCCCGTTCACCTTCGAGGGACGGCGCCGCGCGAACCAGGCCGAGGACGGCATCGCCGAACTGCGCGAAGAGGTCGACACCCTGATCGTCATCCCCAACGACCGGCTGCTGTCCATCTCGGACCGCCAGGTCTCGGTCCTGGACGCCTTCAAGTCCGCCGACCAGGTCCTGCTCTCCGGTGTCCAGGGCATCACCGACCTCATCACCACCCCCGGCCTGATCAACCTCGACTTCGCCGATGTGAAGTCGGTCATGTCCGAGGCCGGTTCGGCCCTCATGGGCATCGGCTCGGCCCGCGGCGACGACCGCGCGGTGGCCGCGGCCGAGATGGCCATCTCCTCGCCGCTGCTGGAGGCGTCCATCGACGGCGCCCGCGGCGTGCTGCTCTCCATCTCCGGCGGCTCCGACCTGGGCCTGTTCGAGATCAACGAGGCCGCCCAGCTGGTCAGCGAGGCCGCCCACCCCGAGGCCAACATCATCTTCGGCGCGGTCATCGACGACGCCCTCGGCGACGAGGTCCGGGTCACCGTGATCGCGGCCGGCTTCGACGGCGGCCAGCCCCCGGCCCGCCGGGACAACGTCCTCGGCTCGGCCTCGGCCTCGGCGGGCTCCCGCCGCGACGAGCCCGCTCCGGCCCGGCCGAGCGAGCCCAGCCGTCCGTCCTTCGGCTCGCTGGGCAGCGTCAAGCCCAAGGAGGAGCCGGAGCCGGCGCCCGAGCCGGTGGCCGACATCCCGGCCGCCCCGCCGGTGACGCCGGCGCCCCGCACCTCCTACGCGGACAGCGCGGCCGAGGAGCTGGACGTGCCGGACTTCCTCAAGTGATAGGAACGCGCGAGGACGTGAGCGGCGCGCACTTCGCCTTCACCGACCGGTGGGGCGGGGTGAGCGCCGCTCCGTATGAGGAGCTGAACCTCGGCGGCGCGGTGGGCGACGACCCGGAGTCCGTACGGGCCAACCGGGACATCGCGGCCAAGTCGCTCGGCCTCGATCCGGGCCGGGTCGTCTGGATGAACCAGGTGCACGGCGCCGAGGTGGCCGTCGTGGACGAGCCCTGGGGAGTGGGGGTCCCCCCGCTCGAGCGAAGTCGAGAGTGGGGGAGTCCGGTGCCGGAGGTCGACGCGATCGTGACCGCCCGCCGCGGACTCGCCCTCGCCGTCCTCACCGCCGACTGCGTGCCGGTGCTGCTGGCCGATCCCGTCGCCGGGGTCGTGGCGGCGGTGCACGCGGGCCGGCCCGGCATGGTCAAGGGCGTCGTCCCGGCCGCCGTACGGGCCATGGCCGAACTCGGCGCCGAGCCGGGCCGGATCGTCGCCCGCACGGGCCCGGCCGTGTGCGGGCGGTGCTACGAAGTGCCGGAGGCGATGCGCGCCGAGGTGGCGGCCGTCGAGCCGGCGGCGCACGCTGAGACGGGCTGGGGCACGCCGGCGGTCGACGTGAGCGCCGGGGTGCACGCGCAGCTCGACCGGCTCGGGGTGTGCGACCGGGCGCAGTCGCCGGAGTGCACGCTGGAGTCGGGCGACCACTTCTCGTACCGCCGCGACCGCACCACCGGGCGGCTCGCGGGCTATGTCTGGCTGGACTGATGGGGCATGACGGACCGTAAGACCGAACTCGCCGGAAACCTGGCGAAAGTGGAGGAGCGCATCACCGCCGCGTGTGTGGCGGCCGGGCGCAAGCGGGAGGAGGTGACCCTCATCGTGGTCACCAAGACCTACCCGGCGAGCGATGTGCGGATCCTGTCGGAACTCGGTGTGCGCCATGTCGCCGAGAACCGTGACCAGGATGCGGCACCGAAGGCCGCGGCATGTGCGGACCTGCCCCTCAAATGGCACTTTGTCGGTCAGTTGCAGACCAACAAAGTCCGTTCCGTGGTCGGTTACGCGGATGTCGTGCAGTCCGTGGACCGTCCCAGGCTCGTCACGGCCCTGTCGAAGGAGGCCGTGCGGGCGGGGCGGGAGGTGGGCTGCCTCGTCCAGGTGGCGCTGGACGCGGGGGCGAGCGGCAGGGGCGAGCGCGGAGGCGTCGCGCCGGACGGAATCGAAGAGTTGGCCGACCTCATCGGCGAGGCTCCGGGACTGCGGCTCGACGGGCTGATGACCGTCGCTCCGCTCACCGGGGAGTACGCGGGACGCGAACAGGCGGCGTTTGAACGGCTCGTGGATTTGTCGACTGACCTGCGCCGAGCCCATCCGGCTGCAACCATGGTGTCAGCAGGGATGAGTGCGGACCTCGAACAGGCCGTGGCAGCCGGGGCGACACATGTGCGCGTCGGCACTGCGGTACTCGGAGTCCGCCCTAGGCTCGGGTAACGTCGCCAAGAAGTCGGACCACAGCAGAAAATATGGTCAATGTCCGTTAAAAGCGGGCACAACGACCTCGTGGATCGCGGGCACTTGGCAGTCGTCAGCCGATCCACCACAGAGCGGAGGACTCAGAGCATGGCCGGCGCGATGCGCAAGATGGCGGTCTACCTCGGCCTCGTGGAGGACGATGGGTACGACGGCCGCGGATTCGACCCCGACGACGACTTCGAGCCCGAGTTGGACCCGGAACCCGAGCGGGATCACCGACGGCATGAATCTTCACACCAATCGCACGGCGCACATCAGTCCCAAAGGGATGAAGAGGTGCGAATCGTGCAACCGCCCGCGCCGCGCGAGCCGGTGGCCCGTTCGACTGCACTCGCCGCGGAATCCGGACGTCCGGCGCGGATCGCGCCCGTGGCATCCATCACACAAGAACGTCAGTCCCTCGAGAAGAACGCACCGGTGATCATGCCCAAGGTTGTGTCCGAGCGAGAGCCTTACCGGATCACCACGCTTCACCCCCGGACCTACAACGAGGCCCGTACCATCGGGGAACACTTCCGTGAGGGCACCCCGGTGATCATGAATCTGACTGAGATGGATGACACAGACGCGAAGCGACTTGTCGACTTTGCGGCCGGTTTGGTGTTTGGTCTTCACGGCAGCATCGAGCGGGTGACGCAGAAGGTGTTCCTGTTGTCTCCTGCTAACGTCGATGTCACGGCGGAGGACAAGGCCCGCATCGCAGAGGGCGGGTTCTTCAACCAGAGCTGAGACGCAACAACCGGATCGAGGCTCGGAAGAGCATGGAACAGGGGAGAGGGAAGCGCAGGCCATGAGCGTGTTCGTCACGGTGGTCCACACCGCGCTGCTGGTGTTCCTCGCCGTGCTCATCTTCCGGCTGGTCATGGATTACGTGTTCCAGTTCGCCCGCTCGTGGCAACCCGGCAAGGCGATGGTGGTCGTACTGGAGGCCACCTACACTGTCACCGATCCACCGCTGAAGCTTCTGCGGCGGTTCATCCCGCCGCTGCGTCTCGGGGGCGTGGCGCTCGACCTGTCCTTCTTCGTACTGATGATCATCGTCTACATCCTCCTCTCCATCACGGGGAGCTTCATGTGATGAGGGTGGACGATACGGTCTTGCCGACTGCCGATGACTACGTTGAGGTGAAGAGATGCCGTTGACCCCCGAGGACGTGCGGAACAAGCAGTTCACGACCGTCCGCCTCCGAGAAGGCTATGACGAGGACGAGGTCGATGCCTTCCTCGACGAGGTCGAAGCCGAACTGACCCGTCTGCTCCGCGAGAACGAGGACCTGCGCGCCAAGCTGGCCGCGGCGACCCGTGCGGCCGCGCAGAACCAGCAGAACATGCGCAAGGGCCCGCCGGAGCAGGACCAGCAGCCGCACCCGCAGCAGCAGGGCATGCCCCAGCAGGGCATGCGAGGTCCCGGCGCTCCGGTGCCCGCCGGCATATCGGGCCCGCCGCAGCAGCAGATGGGCGGCCCCATGGGTGGCCCGCCCCAGCTGCCGAGCGGCGCCCCGCAGCTGCCCGCCGGTCCCGGCGGACAGGGCGGCCCGCAGGGTCCCGGCCCGATGGGCCAGGGTCCCATGGGTCAGGGCCCGATGGGTCAGGGCCCGATGGGTCAGGGTCCGATGGGCCAGGGCCCGATGGGCGGCCAGCCGCCCATGCAGCAGATGGGTGGCCCGATGGGCGGCCCCATGGGCGGTCCGATGGGCGGCCCCGGTCAGGGCCCCGGCGGCGACAGCGCCGCCCGAGTCCTCTCGCTGGCCCAGCAGACCGCCGACCAGGCGATCGCCGAGGCCCGCTCCGAGGCCAACAAGATCGTCGGCGAGGCCCGCAGCCGCGCCGAGGGTCTGGAGCGTGACGCCCGTGCCAAGGCCGACGCCCTGGAGCGGGACGCGCAGGAGAAGCACCGCGTCGCGATGGGCTCCCTGGAGTCCGCCCGCGCCACGCTGGAGCGCAAGGTCGAGGACCTGCGCGGCTTCGAGCGCGAGTACCGCACGCGCCTGAAGTCGTACCTCGAGTCCCAGCTGCGCCAGCTGGAGACCCAGGCCGACGACTCCCTGGCCCCGCCGCGCACCCCGGCCGCCGCGTCCCTGCCGCCGTCCCCGGCGCCCTCCATGGCACCGGCCGGCGCGAGCGCCCCGTCCTACGGCGGCAACCAGACGATGGGCGGCAACTCCGCTCCGTCCGGCCCGTCGTACGGCGGCCAGCAGCAGATGACGCCGGCCATGACCCAGCCGATGGCGCCGGTCCGCCCGCAGGGCCCGTCCCCGATGGGTCAGGCACCCTCGCCGATGCGCGGGTTCCTGATCGACGAGGACGACAACTGAGTACCGGGCACTAGTACGACAACGGCGTCGGCAGCGCTCAACGAGGGCGGGCCCCCTGGACTTCGGTCCCGGGGGCCCGCCCTTTTTACGCGGGTTGACGGAGGTGTCAGCGGCGGGTCGTAGCGTGCGGGGCCATGGGAGAACAGACGTCCTACGGCTTCGAGCGCGCGGACGCCGAGACCGCTGCACCGCCGGCAGGTGTGGGCGGGCGAGGTCCGGACGCAGCTCGCGGCGGCAGGGCTGCCGGTGCAGGCGGAGCGCATGGACGTGGCGGTGAGCGGCGGCGTCGAGGTGACCGTCGATCCCGGAGCCGACGAGGCGGACGGCGGGTACGTCGGCCGGCACCCGGCGCCCGTGCTGCGGACGGCCTCGATGCGGGCCGCGCAACGGCAGGACGCCCATGACCCGGCGCTGCGGGGGAGAGCCCGAACGACCTGGTGCCCGAGCAGCTGTACGTACTACGCCCCCCACCAGAGCCGCTGCTGCGACGGGTGGGCGCCGATGCCCTGCGCCGCACGGGCGAGGGCGGTGGCCTCCGACCGAACCCATGAGGAAGGGCCCGGCCTCCTCACCGGAGACCGGGCCCTTTCTCGAACCGCTCGGCGCTTACGCCTTCCGCAGCCGGAACGTGAGAGACAGCCCCTCGTCGGTGAACGGCTCACCGAAGCCGTCGTCGCCCTCGCCCTGCCCGAAGTCGGTCGCCAAGACCTCCTCGGCGATCAACTCGCTGTGCTCAGCCAGCGCAGCGACCACCGCGGGGTCGGTCGACACCCAGCGCAGCGCGATCCGGTCGGCCACGTCCAGACCGCTGTTCTTGCGGGCCTCCTGGATCAGCCGGATCGCGTCACGGGCCAGGCCCGCCTGCCGCAGCTCCTCGGTGATCTCCAGGTCCAGCGCCACCGTGGCACCGGAGTCGGAGGCCACCGACCAGCCCTCGCGCGGGGTCTCGGTGATGATCACCTCGTCGGGAGCGAGGGTCACCGTCTCGCCGTCGACCTCCACCGAGGCCGTGCCCTCACGCAGCGCGAGGGACAGCGCGGCCGCGTCGGCAGCGGCGATCGCCCTGGCCACGTCCTGCACCCGCTTGCCGAACCGCTTGCCCAGCGCGCGGAAGTTGGCCTTGGCGGTGGTGTCCACCAGGCTGCCGCCCACCTCGGAGAGCGACGCCAGCGAGGAGACGTTCAGCTCCTCGGTGATCTGCGCGTGCAGCCCGGGGTCCAGGGACTCGAAGCCGGTCGCGGCGATCAGCGCGCGGGACAGCGGCTGACGCGTCTTGACGCCCGACTCCGCGCGCGTGGCGCGCCCCAGCTCCACCAGCCGGCGGACCAGGACCATCTGCTTCGACAGCTCGGGGTCGATGGAGGGCAGGTCCGCCTCCGGCCAGGAGGCCAGGTGCACGGACTCCGGCACGCCCGGGGTCACCGGCACGATCAGGTCCTGCCACACCCGCTCGGTGATGAACGGGGTGATCGGCGCCATCAGCCTGGTGACCGTCTCCAGCACCTCGTGCAGCGTGCGCAGCGCGGCCTTGTCGCCCTGCCAGAAGCGGCGCCGGGAACGGCGGACGTACCAGTTGGACAGGTCGTCGACGAACGCGGACAGCAGCTTGCCGGCGCGCTGGGTGTCGTACGCCTCCAGCGCCTGCGTCACCTGGTCGGTCAGCGCGTGCAGCTCCGACAGCAGCCAGCGGTCCAGCACCGGGCGCTCGGCCGGGGCCGGGTCGGCCGCGCTGGGCGCCCACTGGGACGTACGGGCGTACAGCGCCTGGAAGGCCACCGTGTTCCAGTACGTCAGCAGCGTCTTGCGGACGACCTCCTGGATGGTGCCGTGGCCGACCCGGCGGGCCGCCCACGGGGAGCCGCCGGCCGCCATGAACCAGCGCACCGCGTCCGCGCCGTGCTGGTCCATGAGCGGGATCGGCTGCAGGATGTTGCCCAGGTGCTTGGACATCTTGCGGCCGTCCTCGGCGAGGATGTGACCCAGGCAGACGACGTTCTCGTACGACGACTTGTCGAAGACGAGCGTGCCGACGGCCATCAGCGTGTAGAACCAGCCGCGGGTCTGGTCGATCGCCTCGGAGATGAACTGCGCCGGGTAGCGGCTCTCGAACAGCTCCTTGTTCTTGTACGGGTAGCCCCACTGCGCGAACGGCATCGAACCCGAGTCGTACCAGGCGTCGATGACCTCCGGCACGCGCGTGGCCGTCTTGCCGCAGCCGTCGTGACGGCAGGCGAAGGTGACGTCGTCGATGTACGGCCGGTGCGGGTCGAGGCCGGACTGGTCGGTGCCGGTCAGCTCGGTCAGCTCCGCGCGGGAGCCGACGCAGGTGAGGTGGTCGTCCTCACAGCGCCAGATCGGCAGCGGGGTGCCCCAGTAGCGGTTGCGGGACAGCGCCCAGTCGATGTTGTTGTTCAGCCAGTCGCCGAAGCGGCCGTGCTTGACCGTGTCCGGGAACCAGTTGGTCCTCTCGTTCTCCTGGATGAGACGGTCCTTGATCGCCGTGGTGCGGATGTACCAGGAGGGCTGCGCGTAGTAGAGCAGCGCGGTGTGGCAGCGCCAGCAGTGCGGGTAGCTGTGCTCGTACGCGACGTGCTTGAAGAGCAGGCCGCGCTGCTGGAGGTCCGCGGTGAGCTGTTCGTCCGCCTTCTTGAAGAAGACGCCGCCGACCAGCGGGACCTCCTCCTCGAAGGTGCCGTCCGGGCGGACCGGGTTCACCACCGGCAGGCCGTACGCCCGGCAGACCTTGAGGTCGTCCTCACCGAAGGCGGGGGACTGGTGGACCAGACCCGTACCGTCCTCGGTGGTCACGTAGTCGGCGTTCACCACGTAGTGGGCCGGCTCCGGGAACTCCACGAGCTCGAATGGACGTTGATACGTCCAGCGCTCCATCTCGGCGCCGGTGAAGGTCTGGCCCGTGCTCTCCCAGCCCTCGCCGAGCGCCTTGGCGAGCAGCGGCTCGGCGACGACGAGCTTCTCCTCGCCGTTGGTCGCGACGACGTAGGTGACCTCGGGGTGCGCGGCGACCGCCGTGTTGGACACCAGGGTCCAGGGGGTCGTCGTCCACACCAGGAGCGCGGCCTCGCCGGCCAGCGGACCGGAGGTGAGCGGGAAACGGACGTACACGGAGGGGTCGACGACCGTCTCGTAGCCCTGCGCCAGCTCGTGGTCGGACAGGCCGGTGCCACAGCGCGGGCACCAGGGCGCGACCCGGTGGTCCTGGACGAGGAGGCCCTTGCCGAAGATCTCCTTCAGCGACCACCAGACGGACTCCACGTACTCGGGGTCCATGGTCCGGTAGGCGTCGTCCAGGTCGACCCAGTAGCCCATGCGGGTCGTCAGCTCGGCGAAGGCGTCGGTGTGCCGGGTCACGGACTCGCGGCACTTGGCGTTGAACTCGGCGATGCCGTACGCCTCGATGTCCTGCTTGCCGGAGAAGCCCAGCTCCTTCTCCACGGCCAGCTCGACGGGCAGGCCGTGGCAGTCCCAGCCGGCCTTGCGGGCCACGTGGTAGCCGCGCATGGTGCGGAAGCGCGGGAAGACGTCCTTGAAGACGCGCGCCTCGATGTGGTGGGCGCCGGGCATGCCGTTGGCGGTGGGCGGGCCTTCGTAGAACACCCACTCCGGTCGGCCCCCGGACTGCTCCAGGCTCTTGGCGAAGATCTTCTGCTCGCGCCAGAAGTCGAGCACGGCGTGCTCAAGAGCGGGCAGGTCGACCTGTGCGGGCACCTGGCGGTACGTCGGCGCTGTCATCTGCGAGCATCCTCCAACGGACTTGCTGCCTTCCGTCGGAGGGACGAGAGCCTTCGATCCTGTCTACGCCGTGTGCGGCGCGCTCCCGCGGTACCACCCTCCTTGGCTCTCCGCCGCGCCGTACGCGCCGGGGAGCCCCCTCATTGGGGTCGCGAAGCCGGTTCTACTCGCCCTGGCCTGCTGGCTGCGGCTTTCTTCCGGCGGCTCCGGGGTGATCTTCACGTCGCGCTCGCCCCCGGGCTCACACCGTCCCCGGGTCGCTCTGGGCTGCGTACGCCGCTACTCGTTCCCATCCACGCTTTTCGCTCCGCCCAGTGTACGGCGCCGCGCGGACAGCGGCCGACCGGTTTTCCGCGCGGTGCGCCCGCCGCCCACGCGAGGGTCCGGGATGACCCGAATGGCCAGGGGGCAGGCGTACGGGTCCGCGCAGGCCGGGCGCGGCGGATTACCCGGCGGGGAGCTGGGCACAACGGATGCAGGCCCGCTGCGCGGGGGGTGCGGGCGGGCGAATCGGGCGGTGTGCCCCGTTGCCGCGGGACTCAAGTCGATTTATCGTCCCAGCACGATTCGCGAGCAACATCACAGTATGTGAAGGGGTCGCGGCCATGGTGGCGAAAAGGACCGCCGTACAGCAGCCGGCGACCGGTCGGCGCGGGGGCGCAGCCGCCTCCGGAGCTGCGGCTGCCTCCGGCGGCGAGGCCAAGGGAGCGGGCGGGACGAGGAGGGCGACCGGGGGGAGGGACGCGGAGCCGGCCGCGAGGAATGCGGTGCCGAGAGAGCCGACCGCGAAGGAGCTCGCCACGAAGGAGCCCGCCGGCAGGAGGACAGCGGCGAAGGAGCCGGCCGCCGAGGAGAAGGCCGCCAGGAGGTCCGCGGCCGGGGTGACGACGGCCGAGGAGGAGACGGCCGGCAAGAAGACGGCTGCCACGAGGACGGCCGCCGGGAAGACGGCTGCCAAGAAGTCCACGACAAAGAAGTCCACGACCAAGGAGCCGGCTGCCAAGAAGGCGGCCGCGAAGGAAGGAACGGCACCGAAGAAGGCCGTCGCCGAGAAGACGGCCGGTACTGCCGAGAGGGCGGCCGGCAAGGGGACCGCCGCCAAGGAGAAGCCGGGCAAGAAGGCCGTCGCCAAGAAGACGTCGGCCGAAAAGGCGGTCGCCGGTGACGTGGTCGAGGCGGCCCCGAAGAAGGCGGTGGCCAAGAAGGCCGGCGGGAAGAAGCCGGCGGCGAAGGGAGCGGTGCAGGAGACGGCCGTCAAGAAGGCGTCGGCCGGGAAGGCCGGCGGCAGGAAGGCGGCCGCGGGAGGCGTCTCCGCGGAGGCGGCCGACACGAGCAGGGCCAAGAAAGCGGGCGCGGCGCGGGCCGCGAAGCAGACGGGAGCCACGACAGTGGTTGCGAAGAAGACTCCTGGCACGGCCACGGCGGAGACCGCCGTTCCCAAGGCACGGGTCGCCGCGGCGGAGCCCGGCGAGCTGGCGGTGCGCCCCGGCGAGGACCCCTGGACCCCGGAAGAGGTCGCGGAGGCCCGTGCCGAGCTGCTGTCCGAGGTGGAGCGGCTGC
Source organism: Streptomyces barringtoniae (assembly GCF_020819595.1). Classification (GTDB taxonomy): domain Bacteria; phylum Actinomycetota; class Actinomycetes; order Streptomycetales; family Streptomycetaceae; genus Streptomyces; species Streptomyces barringtoniae. The sequence continues at coordinate 168,798 of NZ_JAJHNP010000013.1, read as the reverse complement.
GCGCCGAGATCAGCTCCTCCGAGGCGTCCCTCGCGGGCCTGATGCGGGACTCCGGGGACGGCGCGGGAGACGACCAGGCCGACACCGGCACCAAGAACATCACGCGCGAGCACGAGCTGGCGCTCGCCGCCAACGCGCGCGAGATGCTGGTCCAGAACGAGCACGCACTGGAGCGGCTGGACGCGGGCACCTACGGCCTGTGCGAGAACTGCGGCAACCCCATCGGCAAGGCCCGGATGCAGGCCTTCCCCCGGGCCACGCTGTGCGTCGAGTGCAAGCAGAAGCAGGAACGCCGCTCCTGACTGTGCGGGGCCGTGCCGTAGTCTCGTCCTCAGTCAGGCACCTAGGTTGAGGGACTCACGTGGCAGAGGCGGAGCGCATCATCGGTACGCCGGACACCCCGGACGACGGCGGCGAGCAGGCGGCGGCCGCAGGGGCCGCCGGCTCCGGCGCAGCCACCCCGGCCGCCGCGTCCGGCACGGGCGAGCAGCAGTCCCCGCCCCGGGGCCCGCGTGGGCGCCGGATCGCCCTGCTGTTCGCTGTGGCCGCGTTCGCGTACTCCCTCGACCTGATCAGCAAGCTGCTGGTGGTCGCCAAGCTGGAGGGCCGCGAGCCGATCAGGCTCGTCGGGGACTGGCTGGAGCTGAACGCCACCCGCAACCCCGGCGCGGCCTTCGGCTTCGGCGCGGCCTTCACGATCATCTTCACCCTGATCGCCGCGGCCGTGATCGTGGTGATCATCCGCCTGGCCCGCAAGCTCTACAGCTATCCCTGGGCCATCGCGCTCGGCCTGCTGCTCGGCGGCGCCCTCGGCAACCTGACCGACCGGATCTTCCGGTCGCCCGGGGTGTTCGAGGGCAAGGTCGTGGACTTCATCGCGCCCAAGGGCTTCGCCGTGTTCAACCTGGCCGACTCGGCCATCGTGTGCGGCGGCATCCTGATCGTCCTGCTGTCCTTCCGGGGCCTGGACCCGGACGGCACGGTCCACAAGGACTGAGACCACCTTCCTCCACAGGCGGTTTTCCACAGGCTCGTGCGGGCCGGTTCCACCCGTCCGGCATACTCGACGGGTGAGCACGCTTCCCGAGATCCGTACCCTGCCCGTGCCCGACGGCCTGGAGGGCGAGCGCGTCGACGCCGCCATCTCCCGCATGTTCGGCTTCTCCCGCACCAAGGCGGCGGAGCTGGCCGCCGCCGGCAAGGTCCAGGTCGACGGCTCGGTGGTCGGCAAGTCCGAGCGCGTGAGCGGCGGCGCCTGGCTCGAGGTCGAGATGCCGCAGGCGCCCGCGCCGGTGCAGGTGGTCGCCGAGCCGGTCGAGGGCATGGAGATCGTGCACGACGACGAGGACGTGGTCGTGATCGTCAAGCCGGTCGGCGTGGCCGCGCATCCGTCGCCGGGCTGGAGCGGCCCGACCGTCATCGGCGGTCTCGCCGCCGCCGGGTACCGGATCTCCACCTCCGGAGCCGCAGAGCGCCAGGGCATCGTGCACCGCCTGGACGTCGGCACCTCCGGCCTGATGGTGGTCGCCAAGTCGGAGCGGGCGTACACCTCGCTCAAGCGCCAGTTCAAGGAGCGCACGGTCGACAAGCGCTACCACACCCTGGTCCAGGGCCACCCGGACCCGACGAGCGGCACCATCGACGCGCCCATCGGCCGCCACCCGAACCACGACTACAAGTGGGCGGTCACGGCCGACGGCAAGCCCTCCGTCACGCACTACGACCTCATCGAGGCCTTCCGCGCCGCCTCCCTGCTGGACGTGAAGCTGGAGACCGGCCGCACCCACCAGATCCGCGTCCACATGTCCGCCCACCGCCACCCCTGCGTCGGCGACCTCACCTACGGCGCCGACCCGACCCTCGCCAAGCGGCTGCGCCTGACCCGCCAGTGGCTGCACGCCGTGCGCCTCGGCTTCGAGCACCCCGGGGACGGCCAGTGGGCGGAGTTCGAGAGCGCCTACCCCGAGGACCTGCAGAAGGCCCTCGACCAGGTCCGCGAGGAGACGTACGCGTGAGCGTGCCGTACACCGTCCGGCTCGCCGAGGACCCCGCCGACCGCGAGGCCTGCTTCGCGGTCCGCAAGGAGGTCTTCGTCGTCGAACAGGGCGTCGACGAGACCATCGAGTACGACGCCTACGACGCGGTCGCCGTGCATGTGCTGGCGATCCGCGAGGACGGTGTGCCGCTCGGCACCGGCCGGCTGCTGCACGGCGAGGCCGCGGCGGCGAAGACCGGCGCGGACGCCTCGGTGGGCTCCCTGGGACGGCTCGCCGTCGTCCGGGAGGCCCGCGGGCTCGGCGTCGGCGTGGCCCTGGTGCGGGCCATCGAGGACGCGGCACGCGCGCGTGGCCTCACCGCGGTGGACCTGCACGCACAAACCCACGCGCTCGGCTTCTACGAGCGGCTCGGCTACGCGGCGTACGGCCCGGAGTTCCCGGACGCCGGCATCCCGCACCGGGCGATGCGCCGCGCCCTGTAGGCCTTCGCGTCGCGCCGCCTCGGCGGCGGGCGTTGCCGCCGGTCGGATGGCAGGCTTGAGGCCTGCTGTGTGATCGTCGACCCCGGAGCGCCGGCCGTGGATCAGTTGGCTCTGTTGTTCGTCCTGCTGCTCGGGGCCCTGGTGAGCGTCCCGGTCGGGGACCGGCTCAAGGTGCCGGCGCCGGTGCTGATGACCCTGTTCGGCGGTGCTCTCGCGGTGGCCGACTTCGTGCCCAACGTGAACATCCCGCCCGAGCTGATCCTGCCCGGGCTGCTCCCGCCGCTGCTCTACGCCGCCGTACGGCGCACCTCCTGGCGGCAGTTCGCGGCCAACGTCCGCCCGATCCTCCTGCTGGCCGTCGCGCTGGTGCTCGTCACGATGGTGTGCGTGGCGTTCGTCGCCAACGCGATCGTGCCGGGGCTGCCCATCGCCGCCGCCTTCACGCTCGGCGCGCTGATCGCCCCGCCCGACCCGGTCGCCGCGACCAGCGTCGCCGGGCAGCTCGGGCTGCCGCGCCGCCTGGTGTCGATCCTGGAGGGCGAGGGGCTCTTCAACGACGTCACCGCCATCGTGCTGTACCACGTGGCGGTCGCCGCGGTCGTCAGCGGCTCCTTCTCCGCGTGGCAGGCCGGCCTCGACCTCGTGCTGTCCGCCGTCGTCGCGCTGGCCGTGGGCCTGGGGCTCGGCTGGGGCGCGAACAAGGTCATGGACCTGCTGGGCGATCCGACCCTGCAGATCGGCATGACCCTGCTGGTGCCGTACGCCTCCTATGTGCTCGCCGAGAAGCTGCACGGCTCGGGGGTGCTCGCGGTGCTCACCACGGCGCTGTTCCTCGCCGAGTACGCCACGGACGCCGATGACGTGATGACCCGGCTCGCCGGGCACACCTTCTGGGACATCATCGACACCCTGGTCACGGGCGTGGCGTTCGGGCTCATCGGCCTGGAGCTGCACAACGCCATCCGCACGGCCCAGGGACGCTGGGGCGAGCTGCTGGGCTGGGCCGCCACCGTGGCGGGCGTGGTGATCGTCGTACGGCTGGTGTGGCTGCTGCCGGCGACCTGGCTGACCAAGCGGCTGCACGCGCGGCGCGACTACGACGAGGAGATCCCGGTCAGCTGGCGGGAGACCGTCGTGATGTGGTGGTCCGGAATGCGCGGGGTGGCCTCGGTGGCGCTGGCGCTGGCCATCCCGCTGAGGACCGACGCCGGCTCCCCGTTCCCCGACCGGGACGAGATCGTCTTCATCGCCTTCGGGGTCATCATCGTCACGCTGGTCCTGCAGGGGCTCACACTGCCGTCCCTCGTGCGACGGCTCGGGGTGCGGGCCGACTCCGAACGGGAGAAGGAGTTCGAGAAGGAGCTGGCGGTGCGGGCCGCGAAGGCGGCCAAGCGCAGGCTGCGGGAGATCGAGCAGGTGGAGGACCTGCCCGAGGAGCTGTCCGAGCAGATGCTGCGCCGGGCCTTCGACATCGGGATCCGGATCAGTCCCGACATGGGGGAGGAGGAGCGGCGCGAGGCGCAGCACCAGCGGGTCAGGCGGCTGAGGCGGGTCCGGAACATCCAGAACGAGATGCTGAGCGCGGCGCGGCACGAGGTCCTGGCGGCGCGGAGCGAGCCGGGAGCGGATCCGGAGATCGTGGACCGGGTGCTCAGGCATCTCGATGTGCGCAGTCTGCGGTGACCCCTGTGGATGAACGGCCCTGTGGATGAACGGCCACAGTGCGCGAATAGTCGTACAAACATGCCGAACCTGTGGATGAATCCCGGCACCTTCGGCGGTTCGCTCCTACTCTCGGATCATGACTCGCAACATCGTGATCAGTGGTGGCGGTACGGGCATCGGGCTGGCGGCGGCGCAGACGTTCGCGGCGGACGGCGACCGGGTGCTGTTGCTGGGGCGGCGCGCGGAGGTGCTGGAGAAGGCCGCGGTGCCCGGGGCGCTCACTTGTGCGGCAGACCTCTCCGAGCCCGATCAGGTACGGCGCGTGGCCCGGTTCGTCGCCGACGAGCTCGGCACGGTGGACGTTCTCGTGCACGGTGCGGGCGGCGCAGGGCAGCTGGAGCCGCCGGCCGACAGCGACGACCCGCTGGACCGGGTGGCCCACGACTGGACCGTCAACTTCCGGCAGAACGCGCTGACGGCCGCGCTCCTGACCGAGGCGCTGAAGGACCGCCTCGCCGAGCCCGGCGGGCGGGTGCTGTTCATCTCGTCCATCGCCGCCTACCGGGGTTCGGGCAGCGGCGCCTACGCGGCGGCCAAGGCCGGGCTGCATCCCTACGCTCACGACCTGGCCCGGCAGCTGGGACCGCGCGGCATCACCGTGAACGTGGTCGCGCCGGGGTTCGTCGAGGACACCGAGTTCTTTGGGGACACCATGGACGAGGCCCGGCGGGCACGGCTCGTCGCCGACACGCTCACCGGCCGCGCCGGGATACCGGGAGACGTGGCCGCGACCCTGCACTGGCTGGCCTCGCCCGGCGCCGCGCACGTCACCTCACAGGTCATCCAGGTCAACGGCGGTGCGGAGCGCGGACACTGACGGGCTCCGCGGGGGCCGCACCGCATCGGCGGTGTTGACCCGGGGCAGCGCGTAGGGGTGCTCCGCCGCCAGCCAGGTGATCATCTGCTCGCGGACCGTGACCCGTATCGTCCAGATGTCGTCGGAGTCCTTCGCGGTCATCAGGGCCCGCACCTCGACGGTGTTCGGGGTGCTGTCCGTCATCACGAGGCCGTAGGCGCGCCCGTCCCAGGCAGGGCTCTCGCGCAGGATGTCGCGCAGCTTCTCGCGCATCGCCTCGATGGGCGCGCTGTGGTCGAGGTGCCAGAAGACGGTCCCGGTCATCTGCGGGGTGCCCCGCGACCAGTTCTCGAAGGGTTTGGAGGTGAAGTACGACACCGGCATGGTGATCCGCCGCTCGTCCCAGGTCCGTACCGTCAGAAAGGTCAGGGTGATCTCCTCGACCGTGCCCCACTCGCCGTCCACGACGACCGTGTCACCGATGCGCACCATGTCGCCGAAGGCGATCTGCAGCCCGGCGAAGATGTTCGACAGGGTCGACTGGGCGGCGACACCGGCCACGATGCCGAGGATGCCCGCCGAGGCCAGCAGCGAGGCTCCGGCCGCGCGCATCGCCGGGAACGTCAGCAGCATGGAGGCGATCGCCACGACGATGACGATCGCGGACACCACCCGCATGATCAGCTCCACCTGGGTGCGCACCCTGCGCACCCGGGCGGGATCCCGGTGCGCGCGGGCGTAGCGGCTGTAGGTGGTCTCGACGATCGCCGCGGCGATCCGTATCACCAGCCAGGCGGCGGAGCCGATCAGCACCAGCGTCAGCGCCCGGCCGATGCCGACCTGGTGCTGCTCCAGCAGCTTGGCCTGGTCGTAGGACCCGCGGAGCAGGGCGGCGCACAGTACGAGCTGGTAGGGGATGCGGCCGCGGCGCAGCAGCTCCCACAGCGGCGAGTCGTGGTCGCGTTGGTCGGCCTTGCGCAGCAGTCGGTCGGTGGCCCAGCCGATCGCAAGCGTGAGCAGCACCGAGCCGCCGATCACGATCACAGGGCGGACTAGGTTCTCCATGCCTGCGCTCCTAACCGGCGCCACGCGGGCATGAACATGTGAGTTCTGCGTGTTCCCGGGTACGGGGGCGCCGGCGGTGTCGCACCGGCTGGCACCATGGCCTCATGAACATCATGCTTTTTCACTCGACCTACGGCCTCAGGCCCGCGGTGCGCGAGGCCGCGGACCGGCTGCGCGCAGCCGGCCACGAGGTGTGGACGCCGGACCTCTTCGAGGGGCGCACGTTCGACACCGTCGAGGAGGGCATGGAGTTCAATGAGTCGATCGGCAAGGAGGAGTTGCTGAAGCGGGCCGTGCTGGCGGCGGCGCCCTACTCGGACCGAGGGCTGGTGTACGCCGGGTTCTCGCTCGGCGCCTCGATCGCCCAGACCCTCGCCCTCGGCGACGACAAGGCGCGCGGGCTGCTGCTCCTGCACGGCACGTCGGACATCGCGCCGACGGCGCACGTGGACGAGTTGCCGGTGCAGCTGCATGTGGCCGAGCCGGACCCGTTCGAGACGGACGACTGGCTGACCGCCTGGTATCTGCAGATGGGCCGGGCCGGAGCCGACGTGGAGGTCTACCGCTACGCCGGCGCCGGGCACCTCTACACCGACCCCGGGCTGCCGGACTACGACGCCGAGGCCGCCGAGGCCACCTGGCGGGTGGCGCTCGGCTTCCTCGACGGTCTGCAGACGGCGTAGGGACGGGCCGGCCCGGGCCGTGCGCGCACGGCCCGGGCCGAGTGCCCGGCTGCGGCTGCCGGCGCTGTGCCGGTGCCGGGAGCCTCAGCCCGGGAAGCACTCCTTGGGCGGGTAGACCAGCGACTGGAAGTGCCCGGACCACACCCAGGCCGTCGGCTGGGAGTCGTAGATCCTGAACCACCGGGCGCCCGAAGGGGTCTTGGTGGTCGAGCACTGGATCCGCAGGGTGGTCCCGAACCGCTCCGTGCCGTACCGGTGCGAGGAGTCCCTGGGCTCGGCGTATATCGGTGCGCCGTTGTGGTCCAGCACGGTCAGATTGACGAACGCGGGTGCTGCCGAGGCCTCCTGCGCCTGAGCGACGGAGGCGAGTCCGGCGAGGGTCATGGCAGCCGCGAGCGTCGCGGTCTTCTTCAGGGCACCGTGGGGGGTGGCCATATGTCTCCCATCACGGTCATGGTGACGGTCTGTCACCTACACCGTCTGACGTAGGAATTCCGCCGAGGGTTGCCTCCGGACCAGCAGGAACGGACGGCTACACCGGGTCGTAGGTCCGCTCGACCTTCTGCGTGCCGCTGCGGGTGCGGTAGGAGCGCACCCACTTGGAGGTCGCGCTCGGGTCCGTGCGGTCGGAGAGGACGTAGTAGTCCATCTGCGCCCGGTCGTCGGTGATGTCGAGCACGCCGTAGCCGTGCCGGTCGGTGTCCACCCAGTGGACGTGCCGGTTGGCGGCCTCGATGAGCGGCGCGGCGACCGCGGACACCACGCCCTCGGGCACCTTGACGATGTCGTCGAGGTTGTCGGAGGTCACCGAGGTGATGACGAACTCGGTGGCCGCCGACGGCGACAGCGGGTAGGTGCCCGCGTCCACCGGCACGTCGTTGGCCCAGGACATGTGGATGTCGCCGGTCAGGAAGACGGTGTTGCCGATGGCGTTCGAGCGCAGGTGGTCCAGGAGTTCGCGGCGGTCGTGGGTGTAGCCGTCCCACTGGTCGGTGTTGACGCCGATGCCGTCCTGCGGCAGGCCGAGCAGCTTGGCGAGCGGCTTGAGCAGGTCGGCGGTGAGGGAGCCGATCACGAACGGCGCGATCATCACCGAGTTGCCGACCAGCCGCCACTTGGTGTCGGAGGCCTTGAGCCCCGCCTTCAGCCAGTCGAGCTGGGCCCGGCCGGTGATCGTCCGGTTCGGGTCGTCCACCGAGCCGCTGCCGGCGGACGCCTGCTGGGAGCGGAAGGAGCGCAGGTCCAGCAGGGACAGGTCGGCGAGCCTGCCGAAGCGCAGCCGGCGGTAGGTGGTGCCCTCGATCGCGGTGCGGACCGGCATCCACTCGAAGTAGGCCTGCTTGGCGGCCGCCTTGCGGGCGGTCCAGGTGCCCTCGGCTCCCTCGGTGTGGTTGACCGCACCGCCCGACCAGGCGTTGTCGGCGAACTCGTGGTCGTCCCAGATCGCGATGACCGGCGCCTTCAGGTGCAGGGCCTGCAGATCGGGGTCGGTCTTGTACTTGCCGTGCCGGATCCGGTAGTCGGCGAGCGTGATGATCTCGTTGGCCGGCGCGTGCGGGCGGACGACCGTGCCGCGCGCCGCGTACTCGCCGGACTTGTACTCGTAGATGTAGTCGCCGAGATGCAGCCAGGCGTCCAGGTCGCCGCGGGCGGCGAGATGGCGGTAGGAGGCGAAGTAGCCGGCCTCCCAGTTGGCGCAGGTGACCACGCCGAAGCGCAAGGAGGGCACGTTCGCGTCCGCCGCGGGCGCGGTGCGGGTGCGCGCCAACGGGGAGTCGGTGCCGCCGGCCGAGAACCGGAACCAGTAGTCGGTCGCTGGCTCCAGGCCGCGGACGTCGGCCTTCACGGTGTGGTCGGAGGCCGCGGTCGCGGTGACGGAGCCCTTGGCGACGATGCCGGTGAACGCCTTGTCCCTGGCGACGACCCAGCTCACCTCGGTGTCCGGACCGACGCCCGAGCCGGGTGTCGCGTCCGGGGTCGGGGTCACCCGGGTCCACAGCAGGACCCCGTCGGGCAGCGGGTCACCGGAGGCGACACCGTGCAGGAAGGCGGGGGCCTGGTCTGCGGCGCGCGCCGGAAGGGAGGCGGCGAGCGGGCCGGCCAGGACAGCGGTCGCCGCCGCGGCCTTGACGACCGTACGGCGGCGGGGAGAGAGGGAAGCAAGGCCTTCAGTGGCCGAAAGTGATCTTTTTCGACTGGTCACGACCGATCAGGTTACTGACCGGTATGAGCCCAAGGGCGGGCGAACTCTCAATGTTCGCCCGCTCTTCACGGGAAGGTTTTATTCCGCGGGGGGCGTCAGCCCTTGAGGGCCGCGTCCACCACCTTGTCGAAGTCGGCCACCGTCAGCAGCGGGGTGCCGCCGTTGAGCTGCTTGCCGTCCATGACGAAGCCCGGCGTGCCCGTCACGCCGTCCTTGTTGTCGTCGAAGGTCTTCGACATGTGCATCGCCCAGGCGTCGTAGGTGCCCTTCTTGACCGCGTCCTGGAACTTGGCGTTGTTCTTCAGGGCCGGGACGGTGTTCGCGACCTGGATGAGGTAGCTGTCGTCCTTGAACTTGTCGACCGTCTCGTCCGGGTGCCACTTCGTCGAGTACAGCGCGGACTTGTACTCGAGGAACGCCTCCGGGCTGACGTTCAGCGCGGCACCCAGGGCGCTCAGCGCGTTCTTGGAACCCTGGCCGTTGTCCTTCAGGTCGATGAAGGTGGCGCCGACGTACTGGAACTTGAACTTGCCGGCGTCGATGTCCTTCTTCACGGTCGCGCCCACGTTCTGCTCGAACTGGGCGCACACGGGGCAGCGCGGGTCCTCGTAGATCTTGAGGGTCTTCTTGGCGCTGTCCTTGCCGATGACGACCGTGGTGCCGTCCTTGCCGGTGGTGTTGGCCGGCGCGACGACGTCGGCGTTCTTCATGCCCTCCCAGTAGCTGGGCTTGTTCGCCTGGACGACGGCATAGCCGATGCCGCCGGCCGCGGCCAGTACGGCCACGACCGAGGCGGCCACTATGACCTGCCGCCTGGCCTTGTCGCGCTTGGCCTGGCGCTCGCGCTCCTCGCGCAGCCGCTCCCGGGCCGCCGTCTTCGCCGACTGGGTGTTCCGCTTGCTCATGTTGATGATCTCCGTGTGGGACGCGCACATGCCGTACGCGGGATACGTGTGGGGGACTGGGAGTGCTCAGGTCTCGCCGCTCAGCCGGCGGCGAGGGCGGGCGAGCACGGCGGTCCACGCCGTCCCAGGGAGTGCACGAGAAGCCGGTCGCGGGCGGCGGCGCGGCGCGGGGCCGGGCGCGGCAGCCGGCGGGCCGGGGTCAGCCGGACGGCGACCGCGGCCGCCGCGAGCAGCAGCGGCCGGAAGGTGGTGGCGCCGACCGCGCGCAGCAGCTGCACCAGCGCCCGCTCGCCCCGGCGCAGCCAGGCGGCGGCCAGCAGACCCACGCCGACGTGCGCGGCGAGCAGCAGCCAGGCGGCCGCCGGACTGGCGTGCGCGAGCAGCGCCCCGGGGCGGCCGTGGGCCCCGGTCATCTGTGCCAGCGGGGAGCCGACGGCACCGCCCTGGCACAGCACGTCGAAGCCGAACGTGTGCAGCGGGCCGGCGACCGGGCCGCCCGCCCTGCCGTAACAGGTGTTCTGTCCGGTGGTGAACACCGTGTCGGCGGCCAGTTCCAGCGGGATCAGCAGGGCGGCGATCCGGCCGAAGCCGCGCTCGCGGCCCGCCAGCGCATACGCGGTGGCGAACACCGCGGCGGCGACCGCGAGCACGGTCGCCACCGGCAGCGGGGCCCGGGACAGCAGTACGTGCGACGCGGTGCTGAGCGTCACGACGACGGCCGTGAACAGCGCCGCGCGCACGGCTCTGAGCTGGGTCCCGGATATGTCCATAGCGAGAGACGAGTGTGACACGTAAGCGGTTAAGGGACCCCTAAAGGGTGCCTGTGAGTCCGCGAAGGTTACAGTCCCGGAATCCGGCCGTTGCGGAACAGGTCGACGAAGATCTGGTGGTCGGCACGCGCGCGTGCGCCGTAGGCGTGCGCGAAGTCCACCAGGAGGGGCGCGATGCCCTCCTCGTCGGCGGCGATGGCCGCGTCGATGGCGCGCTCGGTGGAGAACGGCACCAGGGACTCGCCGGAGGTGTCGTCCGCCGCCGCGTGCATGGTCGCCGTGGCCCTGCCCAGGTCGGCGACGACCTGCGCGATCTCCTCCGGGTCGTCGATGTCGCCCCAGTCCAGGTCGACCGCGTACGGCGAGACCTCTGCCACCAGCTGGCCCGCGCCGTCCAGCTCGGTCCAGCCCAGCCACGGGTCGGCGTGCGCCTGCAGGGCGCGCTGGGAGATCACCGTGCGGTGGCCCTCGTGCTGGAAGTAGCCGGCGATGGCCGGATCCGTGATGTGCCGGGAGACGGCCGGGGTCTGGGCCTGCTTGATGTAGATCACGACGTCGTTCTCCAGGGCGTCGCTGTGACCCTCCAGAAGGATGTTGTACGACGGCAGGCCGGCCGAGCCGATGCCGATGCCGCGGCGGCCGACGACGTCCTTCACGCGGTAGGAGTCCGGGCGGGCCAGGGAGGAGTCCGGCAGGGTCTCCAGGTAGCCGTCGAAGGCCGCGAGGACCTTGTAGCGGGTGGCCGCGTCCAGTTCGATGGAGCCGCCGCCCGGCGCGAAGCGGCGCTCGAAGTCCCGGATCTCCGTCATCGAGTCCAGCAGCTCGAAGCGGGTCATCGAGCGGGCGGCGCGCAGGGCGCCCAGCAGCGGGCCCTCGGCGGTGTCCAGGGTGAACGGGGGCACCTCGTCGCTCTTCGCGCCGGTGGCCAGCGCGTGGATGCGCTCGCGGTACGCGCCCGCGTAGACGCGCACCAGCTCGGTGATCTGCTCGTCACCGAGTGCCTTCGCGTACCCGACGAGGGCGATCGACGCCGAGAAGCGCTTCAGGTCCCAGGTGAACGGGCCGACGTAGGCCTCGTCGAAGTCGTTGACGTTGAAGACCAGGCGGCCGTTGGAGTCCATGTACGTGCCGAAGTTCTCCGCGTGCAGGTCACCGTGGATCCAGACGCGCGAGGTGCGGTCGTCCAGGAATGGACCACCGCGCTTCTCTGCGTCGAGGTCGTGGTAGAAGAGGCACGCCGTGCCCCGGTAGAACGCGAAGGCCGAGGCCGCCATCTTCCGGAACTTCACCCGGAACGCGGCCGGGTCGGCGGCCAGGAGCCGGCCGAAGGCGGTGTCGAAGACGGCGAGGATCTCCTCGCCGCGCTGCTCGTTGCTGAGCTGAGGTGCCGACATCGCTGGGTGCCTCCTGGTGCATTACCTGTACGACAGCGTTTCTGCCGTCTCCAACGGGCGACGCCACGCGGGAGTGCCCGGTTCCCGCATGAAGGTACGTGGGGATCCCCCGCGAGTGTCAGTGCCGGGGCATAGACTTCGACGCTGACCCCAGAACTGTCCCCCGCCCGCCGCCCAGTGTTTCCGTTGGAGGCCATACCGTGTCAAAGCCGCCCTTCACGCACCTGCACGTCCACACCCAGTACTCGCTGCTGGACGGTGCCGCGCGGCTCAAGGACATGTTCAACGCCTGCAACGAGATGGGCATGACGCACATTGCCATGTCCGACCACGGCAACCTCCACGGGGCGTACGACTTCTTCCACTCCGCGAAGAAGGCCGGAATCACCCCGATCATCGGGATCGAGGCGTATGTCGCCCCCGAGTCCCGGCGCAACAAGCGCAAGATCCTCTGGGGCCAGCCGCACCAGAAGCGGGACGACATCTCCGGTTCCGGTGGTTACACCCACAAGACGATGTGGGCCGTGAACAAGACCGGCCTGCACAACCTCTTCCGCCTCTCCTCCGACGCCTACGCCGAGGGCTGGCTGCAGAAGTGGCCGCGGATGGACAAGGAGACCATCGCCCAGTGGTCCGAGGGCATCGTCGCCTCCACCGGCTGCCCCTCGGGCGAGGTGCAGACCCGGCTGCGCCTCGGTCACTTCGACGAGGCCCTGAAGGCCGCCGCCGACTACCAGGACATCTTCGGCAAGGACCGCTACTTCCTGGAGCTGATGGACCACGGCATCGAGATCGAGCGCCGGGTCCGCGACGGCCTGCTGGAGATCGGCAAGAAGCTCGGCATCCCCCCGCTGGTCACCAACGACTCGCACTACACCTACGCGCACGAGGCCGGCGCCCACGACGCGCTGCTGTGCATCCAGACCGGCAAGAACCTCTCCGACCCGGACCGCTTCAAGTTCGACGGCACCGGCTACTACCTGAAGTCCACGGACGAGATGTACGCCATCGACTCCTCGGACGCCTGGCAGGAGGGCTGCGCCAACACGCTGCTCGTCGCCGAGATGGTCGACACGGACGGCATGTTCGAGAAGCGCGACCTCATGCCCAAGTTCGACATCCCCGAGGGCTACACCGAGGTCACCTGGTTCAAGGAGGAGGTCCGCCGCGGCATGGAGCGCCGCTTCCCCGGCGGCGTCCCCGAGGACCGTCAGAAGCAGGCCGACTACGAGATGGACGTCATCATCTCGATGGGCTTCCCCGGCTACTTCCTCGTCGTCGCCGACTTCATCATGTGGGCCAAGAACAACGGCATCGCGGTCGGCCCCGGCCGAGGCTCCGCGGCCGGCTCGATCGTCGCCTACGCCATGGGCATCACCGACCTCGACCCGATCCCGCACGGCCTGATCTTCGAGCGCTTCCTCAACCCCGAGCGCATCTCGATGCCCGATGTCGACATCGACTTCGACGAGCGCCGGCGCGTCGAGGTGATCCGGTACGTGACCGAGAAGTACGGCGCCGACAAGGTCGCCATGATCGGCACCTACGGCACCATCAAGGCCAAGAACGCGATCAAGGACTCCGCGCGCGTGCTGGGCTACCCGTACGCGATGGGCGACCGCATCACCAAGGCCATGCCCGCCGACGTCCTCGGCAAGGGCATCCCGCTGTCCGGCATCACCGACCCCAGCCACCCCCGCTACAGCGAGGCGGGCGAGGTCCGCGGGATGTACGAGAACGAGCCGGACGTGAAGAAGGTCATCGACACCGCGCGCGGTGTGGAGGGCCTGGTCAGGCAGATGGGCGTGCACGCCGCCGGCGTGATCATGTCCAGCGAGACCATCACCGAGCACGTCCCGGTCTGGGTCAGGCACACCGACGGCGTGACCATCACCCAGTGGGACTACCCGAGCTGTGAGTCGCTCGGCCTGCTGAAGATGGACTTCCTGGGCCTGCGCAACCTCACGATCATGGACGACGCGGTCAAGATGGTGAAGGCCAACAAGGGCCTCGACATCGACCTGCTGTCCCTGCCGCTCGACGACCCCACGACCTTCGAGCTGCTCCAGCGCGGTGACACCCTCGGCGTCTTCCAGTTCGACGGCGGCCCCATGCGGTCCCTGCTGCGGCTGATGAAGCCGGACAACTTCGAAGACATCTCCGCCGTGTCGGCCCTGTACCGCCCGGGCCCGATGGGCATGAACTCCCACACCAACTACGCCCTGCGCAAGAACGGTCAGCAGGAGATCACGCCCATCCACCCCGAGCTGGAGGCGCCGCTCAAGGAGGTCCTGGACGTCACCTACGGCCTGATCGTCTACCAGGAGCAGGTGCAGAAGGCCGCCCAGATCATCGCCGGCTACTCGCTCGGCGAGGCCGACATCCTCCGCCGCGTGATGGGCAAGAAGAAGCCCGAGGAACTGGCGAAGAACTTCACCATCTTCCAGGCCGGCGCCCGTAAGAACGGCTACAGCGACGAGGCGATCCAGGCCCTGTGGGACGTGCTGGTCCCGTTCGCCGGCTACGCGTTCAACAAGGCGCACTCCGCCGCGTACGGCCTGGTCTCCTACTGGACCGCCTACCTGAAGGCCAACCACCCCGCCGAGTACATGGCCGCGCTCCTGACCTCCGTCAAGGACGACAAGGACAAGTCCGCGGTCTACCTCAACGAGTGCCGCCGCATGGGCATCCGCGTCCTCCCGCCGAACGTCAACGAGTCCGAGGCCAACTTCGCCGCCCAGGGCGACGACGTGATCCTCTTCGGCCTCTCCGCCGTCCGCAACGTCGGCACCAACGTGGTCGAGTCGATCATCAAGTGCCGCAAGGCGAAGGGGAAGTACGCCTCCTTCCCCGACTACCTCGACAAGGTCGAGGCCGTGGTCTGCAACAAGCGCACCACGGAATCGCTGATCAAGGCCGGCGCCTTCGACACCATGGGGCACACCCGCAAGGGGCTCACGGCGCAGTACGAGCCGATGATCGACAACGTGGTCGCGGTCAAACGCAAGGAGGCCGAGGGGCAGTTCGACCTCTTCGGCGGCATGGGCGAGGACACCTCCAGCGAGCCCGGCTTCGGACTCGACGTGGAATTCTCCACCGACGAGTGGGACAAGACCTATCTGCTCGCCCAGGAACGGGAGATGCTCGGTCTCTACGTCTCCGACCACCCGCTCTTCGGCCTGGAACACGTCCTCGCCGACAAGGCCGACGCGGGCATCTCCCAGCTCACCGGGGGCGAGCACGCCGACGGCGCGGTCGTCACCATCGGCGGCATCATCTCGGGCCTGCAGCGCAAGATGACCAAGCAGGGCAACGCCTGGGCGATCGCCACCGTCGAGGACCTCGCCGGCTCCATCGAGTGCATGTTCTTCCCGGCGACCTACCAGCTCATCTCCACCCAACTCGTCGAGGACGCCGTGGTGTTCGTCAAGGGCCGCCTCGACAAGCGCGAGGACGTGCCCCGGCTCGTCGCCATGGAGCTGATGGTCCCGGACCTGTCCAACGCGGGCACCAACGCGCCGGTGATCCTCACCATCCCCGCCACCAGGGTCACCCCGCCCATGGTCAGCCGCCTCGGCGAGATCCTCAGCCACCACAAGGGCGACAGCGAGGTCCGCATCAGGCTCCAGGGCCCGCGCAAGACCACCGTGCTGCGCCTGGACCGGCACCGGGTCAAGCCCGACCCCGCGCTCTTCGGCGACTTGAAGGTGCTGCTCGGCCCGTCCTGCCTGGCAGGCTGACGCCGCACCACGCCGCGGCACGCGCGAAGGGGCGCACCCGCCAAGGGTGCGCCCCTCCTGTGTGCCTGGGCTTCAACTGCCCGTTAGTTGTGGCCGAAGCTCTTACGCTTCTTGCCGGCAACATCCGCTGGGCTGCCCTGGATGTGCGACACCGGCGACTCGTGCGCCTCCGTCTGCCGCTGCGCGTGCTCCTGGCTCTGCTCGGCGTGCGACGCGCGGTTCTGCGGGCCGGCCTGCTTGCGGTTCTTGTTCTTGGCCATGGTGATCTGCCTCCTGTGGGGGATCTAGGGGCCAGGGCCGGGACCAGATTCACATACGCTGACATCAATCGCATGTCGGATAATTACCGTGCGTGACAGGGCCGGTGGGCCGACGGGATCCGCAAACGCCACGCCGAAGATCGAGTTCGGGCCGTTAACCCCCGCGCCGTCGGGCAGACTCGAAGGAAGTCCGAAGCAAAACCTCCCGGGAAGAGGGTGAGTCGCGTGGACCGCTGCATCGTCCTGGTGGACGCCGGGTACCTGCTGGGAGCCGCCGCCAGCCTCCTCGCCGGTGAGCCCTCGCGGTCCCGGATCACCGTCGATCACACTGCGCTGATCCAGGCCTTGCGGGTACGCGCCGAGTCGGAGACCGAGCGCCAGCTCCTGCGTATCTACTGGTTCGACGGCGCCCCCGACCGTGTCCCCCAACCGGAGCATCGCCGCCTGCGTGTGATGCCCCGCGTCACCGTCCGGCTCGGCGCCCTCACCCGCAGCGACGGACGCTGGGCGCAGAAGGGCGTGGACGCCGCCATGCACGCCGAGCTGACCGAGCTGGCCCGCAACCGGGCCTGCTCCGACGTCGTCCTCGTCACCGGCGACGGAGATCTGCTGCCCGGCATGATGGCCGCCAAGGAGCACGGCGTCGCCGTCCACCTGTGGGCCGTACAGGCCGCGGACGGCGACTACAACCAGTCCGAGGACCTGGTCGCCGAGGCCGACGAGCGGCGCGTGCTGGACCGTGCCTGGATCACCCAGGCCGTCCGCGCCAAGGAACTGACCGGCGTCTGCGCCCCGCCGCCCGCACCCCGGCCCGAGATCGCCGCGATCCTCTCCGCCCCGCTGCCCGAGTCCGCGCTCGCGGCGGCGGCCGAGCGGCCGGCCGAACAGAGCGCGCCCCAGCCGGCCGCGGCGACGGAGAACGGCACCCAGGAGCGGGCCGGCGGTCACAAGGGCGTCCCCACCCCCAAGGACCTCGCCGCGCTGCGCGCCCCCGGCGCGCAGCCCGCCCAGCAGCCGGCGACGGCGACCCTGCGCTGGTCCTCCGACAAGGGCTGGGTGGACCGGCCGGGTGCGGTCGCCGAACCGCCCGAGGTCGCCGCCATGCCGACGCTCGCCCAGCTCACCACGGCGGAGCAGCGGTGGGCCGACCGCGAGGAGGACATCACCACCGTCGGCGGCGACCCCTACGAGGTGGGGCAGGTCTTCGCCCGCCGCTGGATGTCCCGGCTCGGCGACCAGAGCCAGCTGCAGAAGCTCTCCCAGCTGTATCCGCGCATCCCGCACCGCATCGACGGAGAGCTGCTGCGCTACGCCGCGCGGTTCGGACTGCTCGCCCACAAGGACGACCAGATCGACGAACACGACCGCTACGCCATTCGGGCGGGGTTCTGGCGGGAGATCGACGTGCCGGCGGCGGCGGAGAGCGCCACGGGGGAGTGACGGCGGGCAGTTCTTACCGGCCGAGGACGGAAGTGCCCCCAAAGGCGAGTAAAGGGCCACGACCCCGTACCCTCGTCCCTTGTGAGTACGCGCGCGGCACAGGCACCTCGGTATGACGAGGTCGTACGCGTGCGCGGGCTCAACAAGACCTATCCGGCCGTGAAGGGGCGCCGTGGTGCGCCCGGCACCCCGGAGGTGCGGGCCACCGACGGGGTCGAGCTGGACGTGCGGCGCGGCGAGGTCTTCGGGCTGCTCGGGCCGAACGGCGCCGGCAAGTCCACGCTCGTACGGCAGCTCACCGGGCTGCTGCGGCCGGACACCGGCAGCGTCGAGATCCTCGGGCACGACATCGTCAGGCATCCGGAGCGGGCCGCGCGCCTCCTCGCCTACCTGGGGCAGGAGTCCTCCGCGCTGGACGAGCTGACCGTCTCCCTCGCCGCCGAGACCACCGGACGCCTGCGCGGCCTGGACGTGAGGCGGGCCCGGGCCGAGCGGGACGCCGTGTTGGCGGAGCTGGGGCTCACGCCGATCGCCGGGCGGGCGCTGAAGAAGCTGTCCGGGGGGCAGCGGCGGCTCGCCTGCTTCGCCGCCGCACTGGTCGGTGAGCGGCCGCTGCTCGTGCTGGACGAGCCGACCACCGGCATGGACCCGGTGGCCCGGCGCGCGGTCTGGGCGGCCGTGGACCGGCGGCGCGCCGAGCACGGTACGACCGTGCTGCTGGTCACCCACAACGTCATCGAGGCCGAGACCGTGCTGGACCGGGTCGCCGTCATCGACCAGGGCCGGGTGATCGCCTGTGACACCCCGGCCGGGCTGAAGGAACGGGTCGCCGGGGAGGTGCGGGTCGAGCTGGTGTGGCGGGACCGGGCGCCGCTTCAGGTGCCCGAGGTCGCCGCGCTGCGCGAGCGCGCCGTGGAGTCCGGCCGGCGCTGGACGCTGCGGCTCGCCCCTGAGGAGGCCCGCGCCGCCGTCGCCACCGTGACCGGCGGTGCCGCCTTCGCCGCCCTGGACGACTTCACGCTCGCCACGCCCAGCCTGGAGGACGTCTACCTGGCCCTCGGCGGCGCGGCCCGGCAGGGGTTGGTGAAGGCGTGAGCGCGGCGGACGTACGGTGCGTATGGGTCTGTACGCCGGTCTGCGCGACTGCCGCAGGGAAGAGGAGCAGCTCGACGTGAGTGTCGTACCCGCGGAGGTTCTGCCGGGCGGTGCCCCGGCCGTGCCGGAGACGGCACGGGGCCCGGCCGAGCTCGGGCCGGCCGCGCGGCTGTGGCCGTCGCTGGCGGCCGTCTACCGGGCGCAGCTGTCCCGGGCCCGGGTGGCGCGGATCCCGCTGCTGTTCGTGGCCACCTTCCAGTCCGTCGGCATCGCCGTGATGATGCGGGGTGTCGTCGACAGCGGCGGCGAGGCCCAGTCCGTGGTGGCGGGGTCGTCGGTGCTGGTCGTCGCGTATGTGGCGCTGAATCTGCTGTCGCAGTACTTCGGGCAGCTGCGGGCGAGCGGCGGGCTCGACCACTACGCCACCCTGCCGGTGCCGCCCGCGGCCGTGGTGCTGG
Source organism: Streptomyces barringtoniae (assembly GCF_020819595.1). Classification (GTDB taxonomy): domain Bacteria; phylum Actinomycetota; class Actinomycetes; order Streptomycetales; family Streptomycetaceae; genus Streptomyces; species Streptomyces barringtoniae. The sequence continues at coordinate 149,785 of NZ_JAJHNP010000013.1, read as the reverse complement.
GCGCGGCGGCGGCGTACGCCTCCTTCACCGTGCCGGGGACGCTGGTGACCGCCGTCTTCGGGTGCGTGCTGTTCGGCCTGCCGCTGGGCAATCTGTGGATCCTGCTGGCCGTCATCCCGCTCGCCGGGGCCGCGCTGTCCGGGCTCGGCGCGGCCTGCGGGCTGCTCGCCCCGCGGCCCGAGCTGGCCACGCTGCTCGGGCAGCTGGGCATGTCGGCGGCGCTGCTGCTGGGCGTGCTGCCGGCCGACCGGATGCCGGAGATCGTACGGCTGGCGCGCGATCTGCTGCCGTCGACGTACGGCGTGGAGGCGTACGCCCGCACCTTCGGGGCCCATCCGGACTGGGCCGCCGTCCTGGTCGACCTGGGGGTCTGCGCGGGTGTCGGAGTCGTCTCGCTGGCCGTGGCGGCCCGGGCGTACCGCAGGGCCGCCGTCCGGTGACGCGGCCCACAGCGCGACCTGGCACGATGTCAGGGTGACCGCACCGCTGACTCCACCACCGCACGAGAACTCCGCACACGACGTCCGGCAGGCGCCGCCGCCTGTCGGGGCGCCGGGCTCGGGCGGGTACGAACAGGACGGCCCCGGGATGAAGACCGAACTGCGGGACGCCGCCGTGATAACGGTGGCCATGGCGTTGGCCGGGGTGCTGCTGGGGCTGCTGTGGTGGTGGCTCGCGCCGCATGTACCGCTGGTCGGCGACGTGGCCGACAAGAGCTGGGTCGTATACCTCAAGGACAGCGAGGGTGAGCAGGCCGTGGGGGTGGACGGCACGTTCGCCCTGCTGGGCCTCGGGTTCGGGCTCGTCGGCGCGGTGGCCGTCTTTCTGCTGCGGCGGCGTGGGGGCGTGCCGGTCGTGGTGGCACTCGGACTCGGGGCGCTGCTCGGGTCGGTGGTGGCGTGGCGGCTGGGGATGTGGCTCGGGCCCACGTCCGACGTGCTGGCGCACGCCAGGCAGGTGGGGAAGGGGGTCACCTTCTCGGCGCCGCTGAAGCTGGGGGCCAAGGGGGCGTTGCTGGCTTGGCCGCTGGGTGCGCTGCTGGTCCACCTCGGGCTCACGGCGCTGTTCGGGCCCCGCGATCCCGAGATGCCGTACCCGCAGGCGTAGCCCGGGGGCCGGGCCCCGGGCCCGGGTCGCCTCAGCCCCGTCCGATGGGCGCCAGCACCGCTCCCGTCAGTTTGGCCAGGTCCGTCGGAGCCAGTTCCACCTCGAGGCCCCGACGGCCCGCCGACACGCAGATCGTCTCGTGGGCCTCGGCCGAGTCGTCCAGGACCGTCGCCAGCCTCTTGCGCTGGCCGAGGGGCGAGATGCCGCCCCGCACGTACCCCGTCGTCCGCTCGGCGAGCGTCGGGTCGGCCATCGTCGCCCGCTTGCCGCCCACCGCCGCGGCGAGGGCCTTCAGGTCCAGGGAGCCGGACACCGGGACCACCGCCACGGTCAGGGCGCCGTCGACGTCGGCGACCAGGGTCTTGAAGACGCGGTCGGGGGACACGCCCATCGCCTCCGCCGCCTCCTCGCCGTAGGAGGGGTGGGAGGGGTCGTGGTCGTAGGAGTGCACCGTGAAGGCCACGCCGGCCGAGGACAGGGCGACCGTCGCGGGGGTGCCGCCGGACTGTTTCTTCGGCTTCTTCGCCATCTGCCGTCTTTCCTCAGTTCAGGCTCGTCGGCGCCCGCGTCAGCTCGAATGCGGGCAGCGACGGAAGACTACGGATGATGGCCGTCTCGGCGCGAAGGAGTTTCAGCTCGTCACGGAGCCGGGAGGCGGTGTCGGGGGCCTGGAGAAGCCGCTGCTTGGTAGGCGTGTCGTGCACCATCGCCGCCGCCACCAGGTAGGAGACCACCGACGGGTCGTCGGGCAGCTCCGCGCCCGTCGACAGCGAGCGCTCGCGGGCGCCCGCGAGCCGCTTCTGGTACTGGCGGAAGGAGCGCAGCACCCCCTCGGCCAGCGCGCCCGCCTCGTCGCCCGGCTCCTCCGGCAGTTCCTCCAGCTCCGCCGTCAGGAACGGGCCCGACGCGTCGACGGAGAGCAGCCGTACCCGGGTCGTGCCCGTCGCCAGCACCTCGAACGTGCCGTCGGCCCGCTCCCGGATGGTCGCCGCGTCCGCCACACAGCCCACCTGCTGGAAGGCCTTGACGGGGTCAGGGCCGAAGCCCGCGGCCGGTCCCCGGTCGGGCTGTGCCGTGGGATCCGGCATGCCGGGGGCGCTCGGCGCCACCTCGTAGCCGTCACGGATGGCCACGACGGCGAACCGGCGCGGCTCCTCCTCCGGTGTCTTGAGCAATTCGCGCATCATCGCGCGATAGCGCTCCTCGAAGACGTTCAGCGGCAGCACGAGCCCCGGGAACAGCACCGTGTTCAGCGGGAAGAGCGGGAGACGGACGGTGGTCACGACGCACCAGCCTAGTGGTCACCGGCACCGGCGTGTCCGCCGTGTTCGCCGACGCGGTCGGGGGAGACCGGGATCAGCCCGGCCGGGGGTGTTGGGGAAGCCGCCGTCAGCAGGTGCTCGCGCAGCCGCAGGAAGTGCCCGAGCGGATCCTCGGAGAACCGCTCCCAGGGGAAGGACGTGGCATACGGCCCGATCAGGCGCAGCTGGTCGCGGGCGTCCTCCCAGCGGTCCAGGCGCATCAGGACGTACAGGAGCTTGTTGCGGATCTCGGCGGGCCACGGGTCGGCCGCCGGGAAGCGCGCGGAGAGTGCGATCGCGCGGTCGGCGGCCGTGTGCAGACGGGCGCGTGCCACCTCGGGGCCGCGGCCGTCGGTCAGGTAGCCGAAGGCGGCCCGGGCCGGCAGCGCCTGGACGGGCGAGTCGGCCGGGGCGTCCTGGGCGGCCCGCTCGGCGAAGTCGAAGCAGGCGCCGTGGGAACCGCGCCGGAAGGTGGCCAGGTAGCGCAGGGCGGCCACATGGCAGCCGTAGTGGTGCGGGGCGCGCCGCACCGCCGCCTCCCACAGCTGTTCGAAGTACCGGTGCCCGGCGCGCGAGCCGCGTGCGTGGTCCAGTGCGATCCGCCAGGGCACCGGGTCGCGGTCGTCGGCACGGGCGGCGGCGGTGATCTGCGGGCTGACCTCGCGCAGCAGCTCGGCGCGGGCCGGCGAGGGCCAGGCGCGGTCCACCGCCAGCTGTGCCCCGACCAGCAGCGCGCCGGGGTCCTCGGAGGCGTTCGTGCGCCAGGCCTCGAACCACTCCGGGCGCGAGCGGGCGAAGGCGGCCAGGCGACGGGCGTACCGGTCGTGGTTCTCCCACTCGGCGCCGGCGCGGGTGGTCGCGAGCAGGTCGGCGGCGGCCCGGTACTCGCCCCGGCCGGCCCCGACCAGCGAGGGCGAGAGCCGGTCGTCGGGCGCGTCGAGCACGACCTCGTCCCCGGCCGGCTGTCGGCCGGCCGGGCGCGCGGAGCGTTTGGTCATCCGGGTCGGGCGGATGAACGGGGGAAGCGCAACCATGGTGCCGACCATTGAAAGTCCGCAGGTCGGCGCAGCGCCAGAGGGTGTGGGGAAGTCGCGGAAAGTTGTACGGCCCAGGGTCAAGGACCGGTAAAAGGTGACTGTTCAACTTTTGTTCGGGTCATCCTGATCCGCACCGTCCCGGCCGGATACGTCCCGGTCCGCTTCGTCTCCCGTCCGCGTCAGCTCCGCCGCAGCAGCCGGGTCGCCCCCGCCGCCACCGTCGTGGCCAGGATCCAGCCGAGCAGGACCATCACCGCCGCAAGCCACTGCCAGCCGCCGCGCAGCTGCCACTGGCCGACCTGGCCCAGGTCGATCACCGGCAGCAGCAGGTCCAGGGTGAACAGGGCCGGGCTCCAGTACGGGTGGGTGTCATGGTTCATCGGCGGATGGTCCGCATGGGCGAACGCCAGCGTGCCCGCCGCCCACAGCACCGCCATCCACACCGCGGCCCGGCCGGGCCGGTAACCGTAGGCGACCGTCCAGTCCTGGACGTATCCCCAGACCTTCGCGGCCGGCGGCAGCGTCTCGCGGCGCCGGCGCTGCTTGGCGAGCAGCACCTCCCGCGCGTCCTCGTCCTCCCCCGCGCCCCGCAGCACGGCCGCCAGCCGCTCGTACGGCTCCGGGGCGTACTCGGCGGTGGCCGCCGCCACCCAGTCCAGCCGGCCGGTCAGCGGGAACGGACCGCGCGGGACGAGGTTCTCGTAGACGAACCCGCCCATGTGCAGGTTGCCGGGGCCCGGCCAGCTAGCCGCCCGGTCCACCAGGCTGACGATCCGCGCGCCGGACAGCACCACCTTGCCGCGCTGCGGCCCGTCCCCGAGGAAGCGCAGCTCCGACGCGTGCACCCGGCGCAGCGACAGCTCCTGGTCGTCGGTGAGGGTGAACCGGGCCCGTTCGAAGTCGACGGCGTCCCCGAATCGTCCGTCGTCCAGCCGTATACCACCCCGGCACTCGAAGCGCTGGATCCGCGTCCCGCGCGCCGGTGTCGTGCCGCTCAGCAGCGGGCTGCCCACGCCGGCCGGGGTCAGGTACAGGGTGCGCTCGACGGTCAGCTGGGGGGCGTTCAGGGCGTAGCGGGAGTAGGGGTTGTCCAGGTTCGCGCCGCGCAGGCTGAGCGACACGCCGACCTTGGCGCCGCGCAGCCGCAGCTCGCCGTGCGACTGCAGCATCTCCGCCTGCAGGTCCTGGCCGACGGTCATGCCGTCCGCCGAGATCGACCGCCCGCTGCGGTCCCGGTACGCCACCGCCTCGTTGAGCATCAGATCGGTGCCGATGTGCGCGTCCGTCAGCCGGGCACCGTTCTGGAACCGGCAGCGCGGCAGATGCAGGTCGCCCTCGGTGTGCACCCGGGCCGCCTCCAGCCGCGGCACCGCGCAGTCCACCATGCGCAGCGTCGTGAACCGGGCCTCCGGCAGCAGGACCTCCTCGTCGAAGCGGCAGCCCCGCAGTTCGACGTACGGCCGTACGGTGCCGCCCGAGAGGTCCAGCGTGCCGGCGATCCGCACGCCGGTCAGCTTCAGCGAGGACACCCGGCCCGCGAGCGCCGGCGGGCCGTCCAGCAGCAGCCAGGCCACGATCCGCGCCCGCACCGTGCGCTCCGGACCCCAGGGGTGTCCGCCGTGCGGATCGTCCACCACGGCGTCGCCGCAGCCCAGGTCGTACACGCTGCCGTTGCGGAAGGCCTGCCACATGCCCGCCTCGGCCGCGGTCAGCTCGTCCGGCAGGTCTCCGGCGACGATGCCGGCCCCCTCGGTCACCTTTGTCCTCTCCCGGTCCAGTGCTTTCGTACAGCCGTTCATGCCCGCTCAGTGACTGCCGGAACACTAGAGGTGAAGAAGATCTTCCGAGTTCCGCCATGTTCTGTATCAGCCATTGATACGCGCCCACGGCTCGTGACGGCGGTCTGAGAGAATTGGGACTGTGATTTCCCGAATCGATCTGCGCGGCGACGCCCTTCCCGAGGGCCTCGCCCTGCGCGACCTGTTGCCCCGAGCCGACTTCGACGTATCGGCCGCCCTGGAGAAGGTGCGCCCGATCTGCGAGGCCGTGCATCATCGTGGCGACGCGGCGCTGATCGACTTCGCCGAGAAGTTCGACGGAGTACGGCTGGAATCCGTCCGTGTCCCGGCCCGGGCGCTCACCGATGCCCTCAAGGCCCTCGACCCGGCCGTGCGCGCCGCGCTGGAGGAGTCCATCCGCCGCGCCCGCCTGGTCCACCGCGAGCAGCGCCGCAGCACGCACACCACCCAGGTGGTGCCCGGCGGCTCGGTCACCGAGAAGTGGGTGCCGGTCGAGCGGGTCGGGCTGTACGCGCCGGGCGGCCGGTCCGTGTACCCGTCCTCCGTGATCATGAACGCCGTGCCCGCCCAGGAGGCCGGTGTCGGGTCGATCGCGCTCGCCTCCCCGCCGCAGGCCGACTTCGGCGGGCTCCCGCACCCGACGATCCTCGCCGCCTGCGCGCTGCTCGGTGTGGACGAGGTCTACGCGGCCGGCGGTGCCACCGCCGTCGCGATGTTCGCGTACGGCACCGAGTCCTGCCGGCCGGCCAACATGGTCACCGGCCCCGGCAACATCTGGGTCGCCGCCGCCAAGCGCTTCTTCACCGGCAGGATCGGCATCGACGCCGAGGCCGGCCCGACCGAGATCGCCGTCCTCGCGGACGACACGGCCGACCCGGTGCACGTGGCCTCGGACCTGATCAGCCAGGCCGAACACGACCCGCTCGCCGCTGCCGTCCTGGTCACCGACTCCGTCGAGCTGGCGGAGGCGGTGGAGAAGGAGCTGGAGCCGCAGGTCGCCGCCACCAAGCACGTGGAGGACCGGATCGTGCCCGCGCTCAGGGGCCGGCAGTCCGCGATCGTGCTGGTCGACGGCATCGAGGAGGGTCTGCGCGTGGTCGACGCCTACGGCGCCGAGCACCTGGAGATCCAGACCGCCGACGCGGCCGCGGTGGCCGACCGGGTCAAGAACGCGGGCGCGATCTTCATCGGCCCCTGGGCGCCGGTCTCGCTCGGCGACTACGCGGCCGGGTCCAACCACGTCCTGCCCACCGGCGGCTGCGCCTGCCACTCCTCGGGCCTGTCCGTCCAGTCCTTCCTGCGCGGCATCCACATCGTGGACTACACGCAGGACGCGCTCGCCGAGGTCGCCCATCACGTGGTGACGCTGGCGGAGGCGGAGGACCTGCCGGCGCACGGCGCCGCGATCAAGGCGAGGTTCGGCTGGAAGGTACCCGAGAGCAAGTGACCCGCATCGACGATCTCCCCGTACGGGACGAGCTGCGCGGCAAGTCCCCTTACGGCGCGCCCCAGTTGGACGTCCCCGTACGGCTGAACACCAACGAGAACCCCTACCCGCTGCCCGAGCCGCTGGTCGAGCGGATCGCGGAGCGGGTGCGCGAGGCCGCCCGCGACCTGAACCGCTACCCGGACCGGGACGCGGTCCAGCTGCGCACCGAACTGGCCAAGTACCTGACGAAGACGGGCAAGTACCCGCTCGGCATCGAGCACGTGTGGGCCGCCAACGGCTCCAACGAGGTCATCCAGCAGCTGCTGCAGACCTTCGGCGGCCCGGGCCGTACGGCCATCGGCTTCGAGCCGTCGTACTCGATGCACGCGCTCATCGCGCGCGGCACCGGCACGGGCTGGATCTCCGGCCCGCGCAACGAGGACTTCACGATCGACGTCGCGGCGGCCGTCGGGGCGATCGCCGAGCACAAGCCGGACGTCGTCTTCATCACCACCCCCAACAACCCCACCGGCAACACGGTCCCGCCTCGGACGGTCCTCGCGCTGTACGAGGCGGCGCAGGCGGCCAAGCCGTCGATGGTGGTCGTGGACGAGGCGTACATCGAGTTCAGCCACGGCGACTCGCTGCTGCCGCTGCTCGAAGGCCGGCCGAACCTGGTCGTCTCCCGCACGATGTCCAAGGCGTTCGGCGCGGCGGGCCTGCGCCTCGGCTATCTCGCCGCCGACCCGGCGGTCGTGGACGCCGTCCAGCTCGTCCGGCTGCCGTACCACCTGTCGGCGATCACCCAGGCGACCGCCCTGGCCGCGCTGGAGCACACCGACACCCTGCTGGGGTACGTCGAGCAGCTGAAGGCGGAGCGGGACCGGCTGGTCGCCGAGCTGCGCGCGATCGGCTACGAGGTCACCGAGTCCGACGCGAACTTCGTGCAGTTCGGGCGGTTCGCCAACGCCCACGAGGCCTGGCAGAAGATCCTCGACCGGGGCGTCCTGGTCCGGGACAACGGCGTACCGGGGTGGCTGCGGGTGTCCGCCGGCACCCCGGAGGAGAACGACGCGTTCCTCGACGCGGTACGGGAATTGAAGAAGGAGCTGTGAGCATGAGCCGCGTAGGACGCGTGGAACGCACGACCAAGGAGACCTCCGTCCTGGTCGAGATCGACCTCGACGGCACCGGCAGAACCGACATCGCCACCGGCGTCGGCTTCTACGACCACATGCTCGACCAGCTTGGCCGGCACGGTCTGTTCGACCTGACCGTGAAGACCGACGGCGACCTGCACATCGACTCCCACCACACCATCGAGGACACCGCCCTCGCCCTCGGCGCCGCCTTCAAGCAGGCGCTCGGCGACAAGGTGGGGATCTACCGCTTCGGCAACTGCACCGTGCCGCTGGACGAGTCGCTCGCCCAGGTGACCGTCGACCTGTCCGGCCGCCCGTACCTCGTGCACACCGAGCCCGAGAACATGGCGCCGATGATCGGCGAGTACGACACCACGATGACCCGGCACATCCTGGAGTCCTTCGTCGCCCAGGCGCAGATCGCGCTGCACGTGCACGTGCCGTACGGGCGCAACGCGCACCACATCGTGGAGTGCCAGTTCAAGGCGCTGGCCCGGGCGCTGCGTTACGCCTCCGAGCGCGACCCGCGCGCGGCCGGCATCCTCCCCTCCACGAAGGGCGCGCTGTAAACCCATGAACGGTCTGTCGACCCTCCTGATCGTCGTCGGTCTCTTCCTGGCCGGCGGCATCATCTCCTTCGTCAAGCAGAAGATGCCGACGAGCCTCATCGTGCTGCTCTCGATCGGCGCGGCCATGTGCCTGGTCGCGGGCGTCATGCGGCTGGGGGTGTGGAATTGAGCAGTGGCAGCAAGAAGGTCGTGGTCTTCGACTACGGCTTCGGCAACGTCCGGTCCGCCGAGCGCGCCCTCGCGCGCGTGGGCGCCGATGTCGAGATCACGCGCGACTTCGACAAGGCGATGAACGCCGACGGGCTGCTCGTGCCGGGCGTGGGCGCCTTCGCCGCCTGCATGCAGGGCCTGCGCGCCGCCCGCGGTGACTGGGTGGTGGACCGCCGGCTGTCCGGAGGCCGGCCCGTGATGGGCATCTGCGTCGGCATGCAGATCCTGTTCGCGCGCGGCATCGAGCACGGCGTGGAGGCCGAGGGCCTGGACGAGTGGCCCGGCACGGTCGCACCGCTCCAGGCCGACGTCGTGCCCCACATGGGCTGGAACACCGTCGAGGCCCCCGCCGACTCGGAGCTGTTCGCCGGCCTCGACGCCGACGCCCGCTTCTACTTCGTGCACTCCTACGCCGTCCACGACTGGCGGCTGGAGTCGCACAACCCGGTGATCGCGGCCCCCAAGGTGACCTGGTCGACGCACGGCAAGCCGTTCGTGGCCGCCGTGGAGAACGGCGCCCTGTGGGCCACGCAGTTCCACCCCGAGAAGTCCGGCGACGCCGGCGCCCAGCTCCTCACCAACTGGATCGGAACCCTGTAGACCATGGCCAAGCTCGAACTCCTCCCCGCCGTCGACGTCCGCGACGGCCAGGCCGTCCGCCTCGTGCACGGCGAGTCCGGGACCGAGACCTCCTACGGCTCCCCGCTGGAGGCCGCCCTCGCCTGGCAGCGGTCCGGCGCCGAGTGGCTGCACCTGGTCGACCTGGACGCGGCCTTCGGAACCGGTGACAACCGTGAGCTGATCGCCGAGGTCACCGGGGCGATGGACATCAAGGTGGAGCTGTCCGGCGGCATCCGCGACGACGCCTCGCTGGCCGCCGCCCTGGCCACCGGCTGCACCCGCGTGAACCTCGGCACGGCCGCCCTGGAGACCCCCGAGTGGGTCGCCAAGGTCATCGCCGAGCACGGCGACAAGATCGCCGTCGGCCTGGACGTGCGCGGCACCACCCTGCGCGGCCGTGGGTGGACCCGTGACGGCGGCGACCTCTACGAGACGCTGGAGCGCCTCAACGAGGAGGGCTGCGCCCGCTACGTCGTCACCGACATCGCCAAGGACGGCACCCTCCAGGGCCCGAACCTCCAGCTGCTGAAGAACGTGTGCGCGGCGACGGACCGCCCGGTCGTGGCCTCCGGCGGCGTGTCGTCCCTGGACGACCTGCGGGCCATCGCCGAGCTGGTACCCCTCGGTGTCGAGGGCTCCATCGTCGGGAAGGCCCTGTACGCGAAGGCGTTCACCCTGGAAGAGGCCTTGGAGGCTGTGTCGTCATGACGTCCGAAGCCGTGCGGCGGGTGCAGAGCGGAAGTCCCTGGGAAGAGAGTTTCGGTTTCGCACGTGCCGTCGCGGCCGGGGACCGGGTGCTGGTGGCGGGCACGACGTCCTTCCGGGGCGATGTGCTGTACGGCGAGGGCGACCCGTACGAACAGGCCAAGGTGGCCTTCACCAGCGCCATCGAGGCGATCGCCGAGTTCGGGCTCGGCATCGGGTCCGTGATCCGGACGCGGATGTACCTGAGCCATGTGCGGGACGTGGACGCCGTGGGCCGGGCGCACAAGGAGATCTTCGACTCCGTACGCCCGGTCTCGACCCTGCTGGTCGTGGAGGGGTTCGTCGATCCGCGCATCCTGGTGGAAGTGGAACTTGAAGCATTCAGAGGAGCCTGAGCAGTCATGACCCTGGCGGTCCGAGTCATCCCCTGCCTGGACGTGGACAACGGCCGGGTCGTCAAGGGCGTCAACTTCCAGAACCTGCGCGACGCGGGCGACCCGGTCGAGATGGCCAAGGTGTACGACGCCGAGGGCGCCGACGAGCTGACGTTCCTGGACATCACCGCGTCCTCGGGCAACCGGGAGACGACGTACGACGTGGTGCGGCGCACCGCGGAGCAGGTGTTCATCCCGCTGACGGTCGGCGGCGGCGTCCGTACCGCCGAGGACGTGGACAGGCTGCTGCGGGCGGGCGCCGACAAGGTGGGCGTGAACACCGCGGCGATCGCCCGGCCCGAGCTGATCCGCGAGATCGCCGAGCGCTTCGGCCGGCAGGTGCTGGTGCTGTCGGTGGACGCCCGCCGCACCGCGTCGGGCTCCTTCGAGGTCACCACGCACGGCGGCCGGCGCGGCACCGGCATCGACGCCGTCGAATGGGCCCACCGGGCGGCCGAGCTGGGCGCCGGGGAGATCCTCCTGAACTCCATGGACGCGGACGGCACCAAGGACGGCTACGACCTGGAGATGATCGCGGCGGTCCGCAAGCACGTGACCGTCCCGGTGATCGCCTCGGGCGGCGCGGGCAAGCTGGCCGACTTCCCGCCGGCGGTCGCCGCCGGCGCCGACGCGGTCCTGGCCGCCTCCGTCTTCCACTTCGGCGACCTGCGCATCGGCGAGGTGAAGCGGGCGCTGCGGGAGGCGGGACATCCCGTGCGCTGACGCCGCGCTGAACTTGGACAGATACGAAAGGGAAGTTGCGCAAAATCTGTTGTGCAACTTTTCTTTCGTATCTAGGGTCGGGGCATGGCTCGTGAAGAGGAGCGCCGGATCACCGACGTGGGCACCCTGAAGGCGCTCGCGCATCCCCTGCGCATGAAGCTCTACCGCCTGCTGTTCGTCGCCGGGGCGGCCACCGCGTCACACCTCGCCGAACAGGTCGACGAGGCCGTCTCGCTGGTCAGCTACCACCTGCGCAAGCTCGCCGAGCACGGGCTGGTGGAGGAGGCCGAGCCGCGCAGCGCGGACGGGCGCGAGCGCTGGTGGCAGCCCTCCTCCGAGGGCGTCTCCATTCGCGACCAGGACTTCCAGGACGCCCCCGAGAAGGTGGCGGCCCATCTGGCGGCCTCGCGGTTGTTCCTGGACCAGCGGGCCGAGATGTACCGCGGCTACCTCGATCAGCGTGCCCATTGGGGGCCCGACTGGAACGGGGCCGCCCACGACTCGGAGTCACTGCTCAGGCTGACCGCCGAGGAACTCGCGGAGCTGAAGAAGGACCTGCACGACCTGCTCAAGCGCTACGACGAGCAGGGGCGCGCCCGTGAGGCCGCCGGCGACACCGAAGGGCGCGAGAACGTCGCGCTGCACGTGTACGGCTTCCCGTTCCGCGTCTGAGAGGATCCCCCCTCCCGTGACCGCCACGCTCATACCGTCCGCGACCGCGACGCAGGCACACCGCGACCCCGACGTCCGGCGCTGGCTCGCCGCCTACACCTCCTCGATGCTCGGCGACAGCGTGTACTACCTCGCCCTGTCCTGGGCCGCCGTACAGGCCGGAACGCCCGCCCAGGCCGGTCTCGTGATGTCCGCGAGCGCGCTGCCCCGGGCCGTGCTGATGCTCGGCGGCGGAGTGCTCGCCGACCGGTTCGGGCCGCGCCGGGTCGTCGTCTGCAGCGACGCCGTGCGCTGTGCGGCCGTCCTCGCCGTGGCCGCGCTGCTGTTCCTGACCAGCCCGGGGCTGTGGCCGCTCGCCCTGCTGGCGCTGGTCTTCGGCACGGTCGACGCCGTGTTCATGCCCGCCGTGGGCGCCCTGCCGGCCCGTCTCACCGAGAAGGGCCAGCTCGCCCGGGTCCAGGGGATGCGCGGCCTCGCGATCCGGTTCGCCGGCGTGGTCGGTGCCCCGCTCGGCGGGCTCGGGGTGGCCGTCGGTGGTGCCGCGGCCGCGTTCGCCCTGGCCGGGCTGCTCATCGCCGTCTCGGTGCCGCTGCTGCTCTCGGTGCGGGTACGGGACCTGCCGAAGGACGACACGCCCGAGGTGGCGGGAAGCGCCTGGAATGACCTCCGCGCCGGTCTGCGCCACATCCGCCGCCACCGCGTCCTCGCCCCGCTGATGCTGGCCATCGCCCTCGGCGACCTCGGTTTCGTCGGCCCGCTGAACGTCGGTCTGGCCCTGCTGGCCGAGCGGCGAGGCTGGGGTGCCTCCGGCATGGGCTGGGTGCTGGCCGGGTTCGGGGTCGGGGCCGGAGTCGCCTCGCTGCTGCTGACGGTCCGGGGGCGGGTGCCGCGTGCGGGGCTCGTCACCGGGGCGGCGTGTGTCGCGGGGGCCGTGGCCATCGGCGCCCTCGCCTTCGTCCCCGCGCTCGTCGCCGCCGTCGGTGTGGCCCTGCTCGTGGGCCTGCTCGCCGGGCTCAGCGGCGCCCTGTGCGGGGCCCTGCTGCAGACCCAGGCCGACCCCGCCTGCCTGGGGCGGGTCACGGCCGTCTCCAGCCTGGTCAGCCTCGGCCTGGCCCCGCTCAGCATGCCGCTCGCGGCCGCCGCGACCGGCGCCTTCGGGCTCGGGCCGGTCTACGCCGTCAGCGCCGGCGTCTGCGGTCTCGGCGGGGTCGTCGCCCTCGTCGTACCGTCCCTGCGCCGCGCGGAACTCCCGGGCTGAGCACGGGGCACTCCTTCGGCCGGACCAGCTGCACCAGGTTGCCGGAGGCGTCCACGAACACCGCTGCCGGCACCGGCTTCTGCTCCTGCGGATGCGCGGGATGCCCGCGGCGTACAGCGCCGGCCGGCACGGCTCGGCGGTGGAGGCCCGGACCGCCCGCGGACAGCAGCAGGAGGTCCGGCCGGGCGCCCGGCCCCGGTCACCGGGCCTCTCGGCTGCCCGTTCGCGGGCTCAGATACCCAGTTGCTTCGACTCGTTCAGCTTGGTGATCGCGTCCGCCTCGCCCTCGACCTCCACCTTGGCCGCGTTCTGCCGGCCGAAGGCGAACATCAGCAGCTCCGACGGCTCGCCGGTCACCGTCACCACCGGTGCGCCCCGGTGCGCCACCGCCGTCTGGCCGTCCGGGCGGCGCAGCACCAGACCCGTCGGCACACCCCGGGCCACCAGGCGCGCCGTGCGCTCCAGCCGGGACCACAGGGCGTCCTGGAAGACGGAGTCCAGCTCGCGCGGGGTCCAGTCCGGCTGCGCGCGGCGGACGTCCTCGGTGTGGACGTAGAACTCGACGATGTTGGCCGCCTCGTCGACCTGCTTGAGCTGGAACGGGGAGAACCGCGGCGGGCCGGTACGGATCAGCTGGATCAGCTCCTCGTACGGCTTCGCGGTGTACTCGGCCATCACCTTCTCCAGGCGCGGCGCGAGCTGCTTGATCAGCGTGCCCCCCGCCGCGTCCGGGCGGCGCTCGCGCACGATGACATGCGCGGCCAGGTCCCGGGTCCGCCAGCCCTCGCAGAGGGTGTCGGCGTCCGGACCGACGGTTTCCAAGAGGTCGGCGAGCAGAAGCCGTTCACGCTTGGCGAAGGTCGACATGGGATCAGCCTACGACCAGGCGCTCAGTCCGCGCAGTGGACACGGCACCGGCGTTGTCGTACTCGCGCGGCACAATGGCACCCATGACCAGTACGACCGGGATGCCCCGGCCCAGCAGCCTCGACCCGGAGATCGCCGCCCGCCTCAAGCGCAGCGCGGACGGTCTCCTGCCCGCCATCGCCCAGCAGTACGACACCGGTGAGGTGCTCATGCTCGGCTGGATGGACGACGAGGCGCTGCACCGCACGCTGACCACCGGCCGCTGCACGTACTGGTCGCGCAGCCGCCGGGAGTACTGGGTCAAGGGCGACACCTCGGGCCACGTCCAGTGGGTGAAGTCGGTCGCGCTGGACTGCGACGCCGACACCGTCCTGGTCAAGGTCGATCAGGTGGGCGCGGCCTGCCACACCGGCGCACGCACCTGCTTCGACGAGGACGTGCTGCTGAAGGACGCCGGCACCGACGCCGATTCCGCCGCTTCGGCATCTGATCAGTAAGGTCGGCCGCCATGGACCTCGAGACCTTCCGCAAGCTCGCCACCGACCGGCGCGTCATCCCGGTGACCCGCAAGCTCCTCGCCGACGGCGACACCCCGGTCGCGCTGTACCGCAAACTGGCCGCCGAGCGCCCCGGCACCTTCCTGCTGGAGTCCGCGGAGAACGGCCGCTCCTGGTCCCGCTACTCCTTCGTCGGCGTCCGCTCCGCCGGGACGCTCACGGAACGCGACGGGCAGGCGCACTGGCTCGGCACCCCGCCGGTCGGCGTCCCGGTCGACGGCGACCCGCTGAAGGCCCTGAACGCCACCATCCAGGCCCTGCACACCCCGCGCCAGGACGGCCTGCCGCCGTTCACCGGCGGCATGGTCGGTTATCTGGGCTACGACATCGTCCGCCGCCTGGAGAAGATCGGCCCCGGCGAGCGCGACGACCTGCGCCTCCCCGAGCTGACGATGCTCCTGACCAGCGACCTCGCCGTGATGGACCACTGGGAGGGCTCGGTCCTGCTGATCGCCAACGCGATCAACCACAACGACCTCGACACCGGGGTGGACGAGGCCTACGCCGACGCCGTGGCCCGGCTCGACGCCATGGAGGCCGACCTCACGCGCGCGGTGGCCCAGCCCCCGGCCGTGCTGCCGCCCTCCGAGCTGCCCGGGTACACCGCGCTGTGGGGCGGCCCCGACTTCCAGGTTGCCGTCGAGGACATCAAGGAGCGCATCCGCGCGGGCGAGGCCTTCCAGGTCGTGCCCTCCCAGCGCTTCGAGACCCCGTGCACGGCGAGCGCCCTGGACGTCTACCGGGTGCTGCGGGCCACGAACCCGTCCCCGTACATGTACCTGTTCCGCTTCGAGGGATTCGACGTCGTCGGCTCGTCCCCCGAGGCGCTGGTGAAGGTCGAGGACGGACGGGCGATGGTCCACCCCATCGCCGGCACCCGGCCCCGCGGGACCACCCCCCAGGAGGACCAGGCCCTCGCCGACGAGCTGCTCGCCGATCCCAAGGAGCGCGCCGAGCACCTGATGCTCGTCGACCTCGGCCGCAACGACCTGGGGCGGGTCTGCGAGCCCGGCTCGGTCGAGGTGGTCGACTTCATGTCGATCGAGCGCTACTCGCACGTGATGCACATCGTCTCGACCGTCACCGGCGAGGTGGCCGAGGGCCGCACCGCCTTCGACGTCCTGACCGCCTGCTTCCCGGCGGGCACCCTCTCCGGCGCGCCCAAGCCCCGCGCGATGCAGATCATCGACGAACTGGAGCCGTCCCGCCGCGGCCTGTACGGCGGCTGCGTCGGCTATCTGGACTTCGCGGGCGACTCCGACACCGCGATCGCCATCCGCACCGCCCTGCTGCGGGACGGCACGGCGTACGTGCAGGCCGGAGCCGGCATCGTCGCCGACTCCGACCCGGTGGCGGAGGACCAGGAGTGCCGCAACAAGGCGGCGGCGGTCCTCCGCGCGGTGCACACGGCCAACAGGCTCAGCTCATAGCAGGGTTCAGCCGGTGAAGGCGGCGGTGCCGTTCGGGGTGCCGAGCCCCGTCGGCCCGTCGTACCCGGTGGTGCCGGTGCACAGGTACGAGCCGCCGCAGCTGCCGTTGGAGCCGCTGGTGACGTCGTTCAGCGCCGAGGTGTGCGCGTACGGGAAGGACGCCGGGTAGGAGCCGGCGGACGGGCTGCCGGCCAGCGCGTAGGTCGCCGCGATCAGCGGCGAGGAGGCGCTGGTGCCGCCGAAGACCATCCAGCCGGAGCCCTGCTGGTAGGTGTCGTACACCGCGACACCGGTGTTGGGGTCGGCGACCGCCGAGACGTCCGCGACCGTGCGGTTCGCGCAGCCGGAGTCCTTCTGCCAGCTGGGCTTGGCGTCGTAGGAGGAGCAGCCCGAGCCCGCACCGCTCCACACCGTGTCCGTCCAGCCACGGGAGTTGGAGGCCGTCTTCAGGGACGTACCGCCCACCGCCGTCACGTACTTGGACGCCGCCGGGTACTCGACGCCGTAGCCGTTGTCACCGGAGGAGACGGTGATGGCAACGCCCGGGTGGTTGAAGTAGCTGGAGTCGTAGGTCGCGTCGCTGGAGGACTCGGAGCCGCCGTAGCTGTTGGAGACGAACTTCGCGCCCAGCCTGACCGCGGTGTTCACGCCCGTGCCCAGGTTGGTCATGCTCGCCGAACTGGCCTCCACCAGCAGGATCTTGCAGTTCGGGCAGGCCGCGCTGACCATGTCGAGGTCGAGGGAGATCTCCTCGGCCCAGCCGGAGTTGCCGCGCGGGTACTTGGTGCCGCCGTTCTGGTCCACCTTCTTGAAGCAGCCGTTGGCGGTGGTGCAGGCGGACAGGCCGTACTGGGAGCGGTAGACGGCGAGGTCGGACTCGGCGTTCGGGTCGTCGTAGGCGTCGACGATCGCCACCGTCTGGCCCGAACCGCCGCCGGCGGAGGGCAGGTTGTAGGCCGCCTGGAGCGAGGCGGGGCCGTAGCCGGAGGGTGCGGCGGCCGCCGTCAGGTCGCTCTCGGCGTGCGCCGACTTCGGGGTGCCCGAGGTGACCTTGAGGGCGTTACAGGCCATCTCGCCCTTCTTCGTCGGGGCGGCGCAGGCGTGCGCGACGCCGACGCCGTGGGACGAGGTGGTGGCCTGGGCCGCCTGGCCGACCGGGGCGGCCAGGGCGAGAGCGGCCGTGGCGAGCGTGGCCACGGCGGTGAGGGAAACGGTTCTGCGCAACGTACGTCCTCCACGAGGTGGGTGAACCGGGAAGGGCTGTGGGGGGTGCGCGGTGCCACCACGGCACGGGGTGTCGCGCCGAGGTCGCGCAGAACGTACGGATGTCGGGGCCGCGTCAACAAGATGGATGTTGAAGCACGAACGTTGCTTTGCCCTTCCTGGCGAATTCATGTGCCGTTCCTGAGCGCGTCATGCCCAAGATCTGGGGCGCCCATGGGTTGACGGACCCGGGTGTCGGTTCGCCCGGGGTTCAGGCGATAGTGGTGTACGTGACTGCCGTACCTCACCCCCGTACCGAAGCCGCCGCGTCCGCCCGCTCCAGCCGGCGGAGCCTCGCCGTGGCCCTCCTGTGCGGTGCGCTCGGCGCGGCCGTGGCGCTGCTCGCGACCCGGCAGCGCTGGGCGGAGGGCACCGCGACGGTGGCCGGCGGCGCGTTCCCGCTCACCGTCAAGGGCAGCGACGTCACGGGCGTCCCCGCGGCCCTCGCCATAGTGGGCCTCGCCGCGCTCGTCGCCGTCTTCGCCGTCCGGCGGGCGGGCCGCCTGGTCGTCGCCGGACTGCTCGCCCTCTCCGGCGCCGGCATCGTGGCCGCCGCGCTCGTGGCCGCCTCCGACAGCTCCGCGCTGGACGACAAGGCCGCCCAGGCCAGCGGCGACACCTCCGCCACCGTGGCCGCGCTCAGCCACACCGGCTGGCCCTACGTCGCGGCCGCAGGAGGCCTGCTGATCCTGCTGGCCGGTCTGCTGGCGCTGCGCTACGGCAGCCGGTGGCCCGCCATGTCCGGCCGCTACGAGCGCGGCACCGACCGTCCGCGCCGTACTGCCCGCCCGGTCGACCCGGAACGGCCCGAGGAGATGTGGAAGGCGCTGGACCGGGGCGAGGACCCGACCGGAGCCTGACGCTCGCCGCGGGTGTGGCGAAACAGACGCCACCCCCACGTCCGGTACGCGTGTGCGTACGGGACAATGGACGAAGAGCGTCCGGCTCGGACAGTGACGGGCGGGCTCGGAGCCGTACGACACACGTACGCCGCTCTTCTGGGACACGTACACAGCAACGAGGAGCACAGACATGGCGGGCAGCAGCCACGGCCACGGTCACACCCCGGCCGCCTGGACCGGTGTCATCATTTCCTTCATCGGTTTCCTGGTCGCGGGCGCCTTCATGGTGATGGGCCAGCCGATCGGCTTCTGGGCCGGCATGGCGCTCATCCTCGGCGGCGCGGTGGTCGGCGGCATCATGCGCGCCATGGGTCTCGGCAACACCCCGAAGCCCCTGAAGATGGTCGGCGCCCCCCTCGCGACCGCTGAGCCGGCCGGCGCGGAGAGCTGAGCGCACACACCGCTTCACAAGGGGCGGCCCGGTACTCGGACGGAGTGCCGGGCCGCCCCTCGTGTTCTTGGAGACCCCACCCGGCGGACCGGCGCGCGTGCTGCCGCCCCGCCGGGGACAATGTTCCTGTGAACGCCGAGAGCAGCACGGTCGCGCCCACCGCCCCGTATCCGGTCGCGCCGACCGTCCCGGACCCGGCCGTGCCGCCCGGCCCGGCGTGGCGGCGGCTCGCCGTCCCCGCAGGGCTGTTCGCGGCCGTGGCCGGGGCCTTCGCGTACGTGGGCGCCGTCGACCCGAACGAACCCGGTCACTACCCCGTCTGCCCGCTGTACCGGCTCACCGGCCTGTACTGCCCCGGCTGCGGCGGACTGCGCGGCGCGCACGCCTTCGTCCACGGCGACCTGCTCACCGCGCTGCGGGACAACGCGCTCGGAGTGGCCGCCTACCTGGGCTTCGCGGTGCTGTGGACCGTATGGGTGGTGCACGCCGTGCGCGGCCGGCCGGTGCGGCTGGAACCGCGGCCGGCGCACCTGTGGGCGATGGGCGCGTTGCTGCTGGTGTTCACGGTCGTGCGGAACCTGCCGTCGGGAGGCTGGCTGCATCCTTGATCACAACCGGGGAAGGTCCAGCTGATGGGACCGGCGTCCACCGGATGCGAGGGGTCCGCGCTCCTGCGGATACCATCGCAGTGACCACGGGTTTTCGAAACCCGAAGGAACCACCGTCTGAAAGGGGGCCGCTCGCGTGAGTGTGCTCGACGAGATCATCGACGGAGTCCGTGCCGACCTCGCGGAGCGGCAGGCACGCGTCAGCCTCGACGAGCTCAAGGAGCGCGCGGCCAAGGCTCCCGCCGCCAAGGACGGGGTGGCCGCGCTCAAGGGCGACGGCGTCAAGGTGATCTGCGAGGTCAAGCGCTCGAGCCCCTCCAAGGGCGCGCTGGCCGCGATCGCCGACCCGGCCGGGCTGGCCGCGGACTACGAGGCGGGCGGTGCGGCCGTCATCTCGGTCCTCACCGAACAGCGCCGCTTCGGCGGCTCGCTCGCCGACCTGGAGGCCGTCCGCGCGCGCGTGGACATCCCGGTCCTCCGCAAGGACTTCATCGTCACGTCGTACCAGCTGTGGGAGGCCCGGGCGTACGGCGCCGACCTCGCGCTGCTGATCGTGGCCGCCCTGGACCAGCCGGCCCTGGAGTCGCTGATCGAGCGCGCGGTGTCGATCGGGCTCACCCCGCTCGTCGAGGTGCACGACGAGGACGAGGTGGAGCGGGCCGTGGACGCGGGCGCCAAGGTCATCGGCGTCAACGCGCGCAACCTGAAGACGCTGGAGGTCGACCGCGGCACGTTCGAGCGGGTCGCGCCGGAGATCCCGGACCACATCGTCAAGGTCGCCGAATCCGGTGTCCGTGGCCCGCACGACCTGATCGCCTACGCCAACGCCGGCGCCGACGCGGTCCTGGTCGGCGAGTCCCTGGTCACCGGGCGCGACCCCAGGACCGCCGTCGCCGACCTGGTCGCCGCGGGTGAACACCCCGCGCTGCGGCACGGGCGGAGCTGATCACCCGGTAGGCTGATCCCGATGACTCCCACCGTGACGACCGTCGACCGGTACGCCCGCCTGGCGCGCGGCTGCCGTCCGAGGGGCTGCCGCGCCCCGGCGAGGCGCGTGCACGGTCGTCGCGTGCGTTACGTCATCGGTGACGAACCCGGGCAGGTGAACGGACGTCGATGGCAGCGCGCCCCAAAGGGGCGCGGGGAACTGCGCGACCAGCCACACACGGCCTGAGGTCGTACGACGAACTCCGCCCCCACGGCGAATAGTGTTTTTCCACGCACTCACCGTGAGGTTTCGGCATGCCCAGCAACTTCTTCTTCCCTGATCCACAGGGTCAAGTCCCCACCGCCGAAGGCTACTTCGGCGTGTTCGGCGGCAAGTTCATCCCGGAGGCCCTCGTCGCCGCCGTGGACGAGGTCGCCGTCGAGTACGACAAGGCCAAGCACGACCCCGAGTTCGCCCGCGAGCTCGACGACCTGATGGTCAACTACACCGGCCGCCCCAGCTCCCTCACCGAGGTCCCGCGCTTTGCCGCGGAAGCGGGCGGCGCCCGCGTGTTCCTCAAGCGCGAGGACCTCAACCACACCGGCTCCCACAAGATCAACAACGTCCTCGGTCAGGCACTGCTCACCAAGCGGATGGGCAAGACCCGGGTCATCGCCGAGACGGGAGCCGGCCAGCACGGCGTCGCGACCGCCACCGCCTGCGCCCTCTTCGGCCTCGACTGCACCATCTACATGGGCGAGGTCGACACCAGGCGCCAGGCCCTGAACGTGGCCCGCATGCGCATGCTCGGCGCCGAGGTCGTCTCCGTGAAGTCCGGCAGCCGCACCCTGAAGGACGCCATCAACGAGGCGTTCCGCGACTGGGTCGCGAACGTCGACCACACCCACTACCTGTTCGGCACCGTCGCCGGCCCGCACCCCTTCCCCGCCATGGTCCGCGACTTCCATCGGGTCATCGGCGTCGAGGCCCGCCGCCAGCTGCTGGAGCGCGCCGGGCGTCTCCCGGACGCCGCCATCGCCTGCGTCGGCGGCGGCTCCAACGCCATCGGCCTCTTCCACGCCTTCATCCCCGACGAGGGCGTCCGGCTCATCGGCTGCGAGCCCGCCGGGCACGGCATCGAGACCGGCGAGCACGCGGCCACCCTGACCGCGGGCGAGCCGGGCATCCTGCACGGTTCCCGCTCGTACGTCCTGCAGGACGACGAGGGCCAGATCACCGAGCCGTACTCCATCTCGGCCGGTCTGGACTACCCGGGCATCGGCCCGGAGCACTCCTACCTCAAGGACTCCGGCCGCGGCGAGTACCGCGCGGTCACCGACGACGCGGCCATGCAGGCGCTGCGTCTGCTCTCCCGCACCGAGGGCATCATCCCGGCCATCGAGAGCGCCCACGCCCTCGCCGGCGCCCTGGAGGTCGGCAGAGAGCTGGGCAAGGACGGCCTGATCGTCGTCAACCTGTCCGGCCGCGGCGACAAGGACATGGACACCGCCGCCCGCTACTTCGGCCTGTACGACACCGACGCCGAGGTGGCCGCCGACGAAGCCGACACCGCCGAGATCGAGGGGGACGCCAAGTGAGCGGGAACATCCAGCTGCTGTCGGACACCCTGGCCGCCGCCGAGGCCGAGGGCCGCTCCGCGCTCATCGCCTACCTCCCGGCCGGGTTCCCGACCGTGGACGGCGGCATCGAGGCGATCAAGGCCGCCTTCGACGGCGGGGCGGACGTCGTGGAGGTGGGCCTGCCGCACAGCGACCCCGTCCTCGACGGCCCGGTCATCCAGACCGCCGACGACATCGCCCTGCGCGGCGGGGTCAGGATCGCCGACGTGATGCGTACGGTGCGCGAGACCCACGCGGCGACCGGCAAGCCCGTGCTCGTCATGACCTACTGGAACCCCATCGACCGCTACGGCGTCGAGCGGTTCACCGCCGAGCTGGCCGAGGCGGGCGGCGCGGGCTGCATCCTGCCCGACCTGCCCGTCCAGGAGTCGGCGCTGTGGCGGGAGCACGCGGACAAGCACGGTCTCGCGACCGTCTTCGTGGTGGCGCCGAGCAGCAGGGACGAGCGGCTCGCGCAGATCACCGCGGCGGGCAGCGGCTTCGTCTACGCGGCCTCCCTGATGGGCGTCACCGGCACCCGCGAATCCGTCGGCGCGCAGGCCCAGAACCTGGTCGAGCGCACCCGCGCCACCGGCACCGAGCTGCCCGTCTGCGTCGGACTCGGCGTCTCCAACAGCGCCCAGGCCGCCGAGGTCGCCGGCTTCGCCGACGGCGTCATCGTCGGCTCGGCGTTCGTGAAGCGGATGCTCGACGCCCCGGACCACGCCGCCGGTGTGGCAGCGGTCCGCGAGCTGGCCGGAGAGCTGGCGAAGGGCGTGCGCGGACAGGCGTGACGTCCGTTACCGTCCGTGATTAGACGTAAGAATCGACTGCGGTCAGTCACAACGGACGATTCGGTCACTCGAACGGGTGGACCTGGGACCGGGGAGGCGCGCTGCGCCTCCCCGGTTCGTTCTGGGGGTGTGAGCGAGAAGAACCGTGACGGAAAGCGCACCGCCCGGGAGCGGCTGGCGGTCGAGCGCGAGAAGCAGAAGGCCGCGGACAAGCGACGGCGCACGCTGATCGTGGGCGCGAGCATCGTCTGCGTCCTGGGCCTTGCGGCGGTGATCGGCGTGATCGCCGCGAACACCGGCAAGAACAAGGGCAGCAACAAGGCGGGCCCGGTCGTGGCGCCCTCGGGCGCGCAGGGCAAGGACGCCCTCGCGATCCCGGTGGGCAAGGACAGCGCCAAGTCGACGCTCACCGTCTGGGAGGACATGCGCTGCCCGGCCTGCCAGGCCTTCGAGATCACCTACCGCCCGACGCTCCACCAACTGGTCGACTCCGGCAAGCTCAGAATCGAGTACCACCTGGTCCGGCTGATCGACGGCAACCTCTCCGGCACCGGCTCCCTGCGCGGCGCCAACGCCGTGGCCTGCGCCCAGGACGCCGGAAAGTTCCGCGACTACCACGACGTGCTGTTCGCGAACCAGCCCAAGGAGACCGACGACGCGTACAGCGACAACGCCAAGCTGATCGACCTGGCCGGCAAGGTCGGCGGCCTGGACACCCCCGCCTTCCAGAAGTGCGTCGAGGACGGCACCCACGACAGCTGGGTGAACAAGTCCCAGAAGGCCTTCCAGAGCGGCGGCCTCAGCTCCACGCCCACGGTCCTGCTCGGCGGGAAGAACATCTACCAGGACCAGACCCTGACCCCCGCCAAGCTCAAGCAGATGGTGGAGGCCGCCGACCGCGGGTAAGGATCTTCCCTCCGGGCCCGTTTTCCTCACGCCCCCGTTATGGACCCGTAGCCGGGCTGCTTGCCGTCCCCACGGCCCGGCACGGTAGCGTCGGACTTGCCATGGAACTTGCCTACATTCCCAGCCCGTCGCGCGGGGTGCTGTATCTCGGCCCCATCCCGCTGCGCGGCTACGCCTTCTGCATCATCATCGGCGTCTTCGTCGCCGTCTGGCTCGGCAACAAGCGCTGGATCGCCCGCGGGGGTCGCGCCGGCACGGTCGCCGACATCGCGGTCTGGGCCGTGCCGTTCGGCCTGGTCGGCGGCCGGCTCTACCACGTGATCACGGACTACGAGCTGTACTTCAGCCCCGGCCGTGACTGGGTCGACGCCTTCAAGGTGTGGCAGGGCGGCCTGGGCATCTGGGGCGCGATCGCGCTCGGCGCGCTCGGCGCGTGGATCGGCGCGCGCCGCCGGGGCATCCCGATGCCCGCGTACGCCGACGCCGTCGCGCCCGGTATCGCCTTCGCGCAGGCCATCGGCCGCTGGGGCAACTGGTTCAACCAGGAGCTGTACGGCCGCGAGACGCATGTTCCCTGGGCCCTGCACATCACCTCCTCCGAGGGCGGCCGGGTGCCGGGCTACTACCACCCGACCTTCCTGTACGAGTCCCTGTGGTGCGTCGGCGTGGCGCTCCTGGTCATCTGGGCCGACCGCCGCTTCACGCTGGGCCATGGCCGGGCGTTCGCCCTGTACGTCGCCGCGTACTGCGTGGGCCGCGGCTGGATCGAGTACATGCGCGTGGACGACGCGCACCACATCCTGGGCCTCCGCCTGAACGACTGGACCGCGCTGGTCGTCTTCCTGCTGGCGGTGACGTACATCGTGGTGTCGTCGAAGATGCGGCCCGGCAGGGAAGCCGTCGTCGAGCCGGGTGTCTCCGACGGTCCGGCCGAGGGTACGGAAGGCGCCGACAAGGCCGAGGACAAGGCCGAGGACAAGGCCGATCCGGAGTCCGCGGAGGCCGTGGAGTCCGCGGAGGCCGTGGAGGCGAAGGACGAGGCCGAGTCGGCGACCAAGAAGAGCTGACGGCCGGTTTCACGCACCGAGGGCGCCCGGAGATCTTTCCGGGCGCCCTCGTCGTGCAACCGGTTCCTGCACGCTAGGTCCTGCACGCCAGCGACAGGGTTCGCCGGGCCATGGCCACCACCGCCGCGTCGATGAAGCGGCCGTCGGGGAGGGCCTGGGCCCCCTCGGTCGTGGCCGCTGCCTTGAGGATCGTTTCCGCGTGCTCGATCTCCGCCGGGGTGGGCAGGTAGGCCCGTTCGATCACCGGCAGCTGGCGGGGATGGATCGCGGCGCGGCCAAGGAAGCCGAGGGAACGGCCGTGGGCGCAGGAGGCGGCGAGGCCGTCCAGATCGCGGATGTCGGGGTGGACCGACTGGGGCGGAGGCGCGAGGCCGGCCGCGCGGGCGGCGACGATCACCCGGGAGCGCGGCCAGTCGAGGCCCGCGTCGGCCCGTACCCCCAGGTCGGCCCGCAGGTCCGCCTCACCGAGCGCGATGCCCCGCAGGGCGGGGTGTGCGGTGGCGATGGCGTAGGCGCGCTCGATGCCGAGGGCCGTCTCCAGCAGGGCGTACAGCGGCACGGGGGTGGCCGCGCCGACCTGGCCGATCTCGGCCGGACCGGTCACCTTGGGCAGCCGCAGGCCCGCCAGGCCGGGGACTGCGGCCAGAGCGGCCAGGTCACCGGCGGACCAGGGGCTGTCCAGCGCGTTGACGCGGACGTGGACCGGGACCGGCGGGGGATCGCTGAGCAGCTCGGCCGTGGCCGCGCGGGCGTACTCCTTGCGGTCCTGCGCGACGGCGTCCTCCAGGTCGATCACCACCACGTCGGCACCCGCCGCCAGCGCCTTGGCCACCACGGGCGGGCGGTCGCCGGGGACGTACAGCCAGGTGAGCGGGTGCGCGGTCACAGGGCGCCCTCGTCGCGCAGGGCGCGCAGCTCGGCCGGGGTGAGGCCCAGCTCGGTGAGCACGGCCTCGGTGTCGGCGCCGTGCGGGCGGCCCGCCCAGCGGATCGCGCCGGGCGTCGCGGAGAGCCGGAAGAGGACGTTCTGCATGCGCAGCGGGCCCAGCTCGGGGTCGTCGACCGTGATGACCGTGTGCAGCGCCTGGTACTGGGGGTCGGCCAGGACGTCCCGGACGTCCTGGACCGGGGCCACCGCCGCCTCCGCCTTCTCGAAGGCCGCGACGACCTCGGCGCGGGTGCGGGCGGCGATCCAGGAGCCGACCGCCTGGTCCAGGACGTCGGCGTGGGCGGCGCGGTCCGCACCGGTGGCGAACCACGGCTCCTCGGCCAGCTCCGGGCGGCCCACCAGACGTATCACCCGCTCCGCGACCGACTGCGCGGAGGTGGAGACGGCGACCCAGTGCCCGTCGGCGGTGCGGTAGGTGTTGCGCGGGGCGTTGTTCGCGGAGCGGTTGCCGGTGCGTTCCTGGACGTGGCCGAGCTGGTCGTACCAGGTCAGGTGGGGGCCGAGGACCGACAGGATCGGCTCGATGATCGCCATGTCGACGACCTGCCCGGCGCCGGTGCGCTCCCGCGCGGCCAGCGCGGTGAGCACGGCGTAGGCGGTCGCCAGGCCCGCGACCGAGTCCGCGAGCCCGAAGGGCGGAAGGGTGGGCGGCGCGTCCGGCTCGCCGGTGATCGCGGCGAAGCCGCTCATCGCCTCGGCGAGCGTGCCGAAGCCGGGGCGGTGTGCGTACGGCCCGAACTGGCCGAAGGCCGTCACTCGGGCGAGGACCAGCCGGGGGTTGGCGGCGGCCAGCTCCGCCCAGCCCAGCTCCCACCTCTCCAGGGTGCCCGGGCGGAAGTTCTCGATCACGACGTCGGCGGTGGCGGCGAGCCGGAGCAGAGCGGCACGGCCGCCGGGCCTGGACAGGTCCAGGGTGATGGCCCGCTTGTTGCGGCCGAGCACCTTCCACCACAGGCCGACACCGTGCTTGGCCGGGCCGTGCCCACGGGAGGGGTCGGGCCGCCGCGGATGCTCGACCTTGATCACCTCGGCGCCGAAGTCGCCGAGCAGCGTGGCGGCCATGGGGCCCGCGAACAGGGTGGCCAGGTCCAGCACCCGCAGACCGGCGAGGGGCGGTGTCGTCGTACTCATGCGTCGTACCTCATGCGGTGAACTGGGCGTCGATCTCCGGGCGGTACGGCATCGACACCGACGCCCCGGCCCGCTGGACCGAGATCGCCGCGGCGGCCGCCGCCCAGGACAGGGCCTCCCGCACCGGTTTCTCCTCGGCGAGGGCCACCGCGAGCGCGCCCACGAAGGTGTCACCGGCGCCGGTGGAGTCGACCGCGGTCACCTGAGGTGCCGGGATCACCAGCGGGTCGGTGCCCCGGGCCAGGTAGAGGCTGCCCGTGGCGCCCAGGGTGACGACGACCTCCGGCACCACGTCCAGCAGGGCGGCGGCCTCGCGCGGGTCGGTGCGGCCGGTGAGGGTGACCGCCTCGTACTCGTTGGGCACCAACAGGTCGGTGGCGGCGAGGAGTTCGGGCGTCAGCGGCCGGGCGGGCGACGGGGTGAGCACCGTACGGATCCCGTGCCGGCGCGCCGCCTGGGCGCCCGCGACGACCGCGGCCAGCGGGATCTCCAGCTGCAGCAGCAGGGCGTCGGCGGAGGCGATCAAGCCCTCGTCGCCGGGGGAGAGGTGGTCGACGGTGCCGTTCGCGCCGGGGATGACGACGATGGAGTTGGCGCCCTCGTCGTCCACCACGATGTGCGCGGTGCCGGACGGGCCCTCCACCGTCCGCAGGAAGTCGGTGTCCACGCCCGAGTGTTCGAGGGTGTCGCGCAGCCGCAGGCCGAAGGCGTCGTTGCCGACCGCGCCGATCATCGAGACGGTGGCGCCCGCGCGGGCCGCGGCGATCGCCTGGTTGGATCCCTTGCCGCCGGGGATCGTGTGGAACTCCCGCCCCGTCACCGTCTCGCCGCGCTGCGGGGCCTTCGCGACATAGGTGACGAGGTCCATGTTCGTGCTGCCGAGGACGACGATGTGGGTCATGGGCGGGTCGCCTCCAGGTGGGTGAGATGGGCGAGGGTGTCGAAGCCGGTGCCGTCGAAGTCGGCGACGGTGGTGGCGAGCCGGTTCTTCAGCGGCGCCCGCCAGCGCTCGGGGAGCGCGGCGGGCTCGCCCGCGAGCAGCCCCGCGATGCTGCCGGCCGTGGCGCCGTTGGAGTCCGTGTCCAGGCCGCCCGACACCGCACGGCAGACGGAGCCGGTGAAGTCGCCGTCCGCGTGTGTGAGGGCCGCGGTGAGCAGGGCGGTGTTGGGGATGGCGTGCACCCAGTGGTGGGCGGGGCAGTAGCGGGCGTGGAGCTCGTCCACGACGTCGTCGAAGTCCTCGTGGCACTCGGCCAGCCGGACGGCGTGGTCGACCGCCCCCGCGAGCCGGCAGCGGGGCGGGATCACCCGGCGGCCGGCGCGCAGGCAGGCGTGGACGTCATGGCCCCCGGTGGCGGCGGTGGCGATGACGGCGGCCGTGAACATCGCCGCGTAGACGCCGTTGGCGGTGTGGGTGAGGACCGCGTCTCGGTGTGCCTGTTCGGCGGCGGCGGCCGGGTCGCCGGGGTTGGTCCAGCCGTGCATGTCGGCGCGGATCCGGGCGCCGATCCACTCGCGGAAGGGGTTGCGGTGGCGGGCGGTGTGCGGGGGTTCGATGCCGTTGAGGAGGTTGCGGTGGGCGAGGCGTTCGGCGGTGAAGGTACGGCCGGGCGGGAGTTCGTCCAGCCAGAGCCGGGCCACGTCCGCGGTGCCGAAGGTTCTTCCGTGACGGCGCAGGAGCAGGAGGTTCAGCAGGGGGTAGTCGAGGTCGTCGTCCTCCGGCATGCCGTCGATGTTCTCGGCCAGGGAGGTGGGGGCCGAGCGTCGGTTCCAGGGATGCGCGGCGAGGAGGTCCTCCGGGACGCCCCGTGCCGTGAAGTACGTGCCGAGGGGCCAGTTGCCGGCTGCCCGGGCGAGGGCGCGGATGCCGTCGAGGGGGAGCTTCTCGACGGGTTTGCCGAGGAGACAGCCGATGGCTCTGCCGAGCCAGGCGGCTTCGAGTGCCTCCTGGGTCGGTGCCGGCCGGGTGTGGGTTTCGCCTGCCCGCGCCGGGGGGTCCGGCCAGCTCGGGCACAGGGACTTGATACGGGCCAGGTCGGTCGGCTCGTCGTGGGACAAGCCGCTGGGGAGGTCGGCCAGCTCGTCCAGGAGGTCTTCTGCCAGGAGGCGCAGATACCGAGAGACGCCGTGGGCGGACGCACCCGCTCGGTCCGGTGCGTCCGGGCCGCCCGCGGCCCGCCAGCGCGCCTCGATCGCCGACGGTTCCCGCCCGTCCAGGCGGGCCTGGCGGAGCTCGTGGCCGAGCAGGTCCTCCGGCTGGACCCAGGTCAGTCGGAGCATGCGGTGCCTCCGAGGGCCGTGAACGCCCGCTCGTGCGCGCGCCGGCGCCGTACGTCCCGTTCGAAGACCTCCCGCGCGACCTCGGCGAGCGTGCGGGCCGGCTCCCACAGGTCCAGCCGGCTGGCCTCCGCCACCGTCTTCGCCCAGTCCTCCGGGACGGCCGAGCCCAGGGCACCCGCGAGGGCACCGGCCATCGTCGCGATCGAGTCGCAGTCGCGGCCGTAGTTGACCGCGCCGAGCACGGCGTGCCGGTAGTCGCCGCCGGAGACCAGCACCATGCCGAGGGCGATGGGCAGTTCCTCGATCGCGTGCAGCCGTGAGGGGCGGCGGGCGGCCAGCGAGGGGGCGCGGTAGTCCGGGCCGACGGTGTCGTACGGGGCCACCGCCGCGCGCAGCGGCCGGAGCGCCGACTCGAAGTCGCTGTGGCCGCGGGCCACTTCGCAGACCTTCTCGATCGCCTCGCGCGTGCCGTCCTTCGCCAGGGACAGGCACGCGGTGACCACCGAGTCCGGGGTCGCGCCCGGGGTCGCGGCGGCGGCGACGGCCGCGGCGAGGACACCGGCCGCCTCACGGCCGTACGACGACTGGTGTGCGCCGGCGATGTCCAGTGCCTCGGCGTAGGCGGCGGCCGGGTCGGCCGCGTTCACCAGGCCGACGGGGGCCATGTACATCGCCGCACCGCAGTTGACGATGTTGCCGACGCCCGCCTCCCGGGGGTCGGCGTGACCGTGGGCCAGCCGGGCCACGAGCCACTTCTCGGCGAGGAAGAGGCGGTGCACCGGCAGGGTCTCGGTCTCCAGCTCCGGGATCCAGCGCGGGTTCGTCATCAGGTCCGGGACCAGGTGGTCGGCGATCGCGTAGGCGTCGAGGTGGTCGCGGACGCGGGCGTACACCCGGACCAGCGCGTGCGTCATCAGGGTGTCGTCGGTGACGTGGCCGTCGCCCTTGTGGTACGGGGCGAGGGGGCGGGCGGTGCGCCAGGCGTCGCCGTGCCAGGGGCCCACGATGCCGTGGACACGGCCGCCGTGGCGCTCGGCGATCTGGTCGGGGGAGTACCCCTCGACCGGGCCGCCGAGGGCGTCGCCGACGGCGGCTCCCACGAGCGCCCCGGTGATCCGGTCGTCGAGACCGGGCAGCGACGATCGGCTGCTTTCTTGTTCTTTGAGTCCTTTGGACTCCATGGGCGTCATGCCCCGAATCATCCTCCTGGGCGGGCCGGTTGCGCGGCTTCCAGGAGTCCGGCGAGTTCCACCAGGTCGGTGTCGGCGAGGCGGGGCAGGGCGCAGCCGGACAGGGTGCGGCAGGCGTCCCGCCAGGTCCGCGGGATGGCCGCGCCGCCGCCCAGGGCTCCGGTGAGGGCGCCCGCGAGGGCGGGGGCGGAGTCGGCGACCCGGGACAGGCAGGCGGCGGCGGGGACGGCCTCGGCGATACGGCCGTGGGCGGCGGTGGCCAGGGCGAGGGCGACCGGTACGGTCTCGGCGGCGGCGATGCCGTAGCTGTAGACGTGGTCCACGATCTGGTGCTCGAGGAGCGGGACGAGGGCGAAGGCGGAGTCGCTGTCCGCGGCGAGGGCGAGCGCGTGGCGGGCGTTGCGGCCGATCTCGGTGTCGGGCGGGAGTTCGGCGAGCGCGGCGGTCACGCAGGTGTGCGTCGGCGCGCCGGTGAGGGCGACCGCGAGGGCGGCGGCCATGGCGCGGGCGCCGTGCACACCGTCGCCGTCCTGGGTGTAGCGGGCGTCGAACTCGGCGAGGGCGGCGGCGCGTTCGGGGTCGCCGGGGTGTGCGACGGCGAGGACGCAGGCGCGGACGCAGGCGGCGTCGTCGAAGTAGTGCGGGTTGTCGTGGCCGGTGGCGGGCGGGCGCAGGCCGGCGGCGAGGTTGCCGAGGCCGGCGCGGACGGAGATGCGGGCGCGCAGGGGGAGTACCGCGGACTCGACCTCGGGGGCGCGGTCCGCCGCGGCGGCGACCTCCGCGGCCACGGCGGTCCAGGTGAGGTCGATGGCGGCGCGGGTACGGCGCTCCCGGCTGAGATCGCCGAGGGCGTCGTCGTCGCCGGCCCGCAGGACCGTCTCCGCGGCGAAGGCCGCCCACTCGGCGTCGTCGGAGGGGCCGAGGCGGAGGGGTTCGGGGGGTTGGTTGAGGGCGATCGGCACCGGGAGGGTGGTGGTGGCGTTCTGCTCGGCGAAGGTGTCCAGCTCGCGGGTGAGGCGGCGGGTCCACTCGGGCATACGGCTGGCTCGGTGCCGTGCGGCCGGCCAGCCGGCGGCGTCGCCCGCGGCGAGGCCCAGCAGGAGCCCCTCGACACGGCGCGCCGTCATGACTGACCCTCCCCGTCCGCCTGCCCGGCGTTCCCCGCCCCGACCAGGGGGCTCCGCTCCCTGGACCTCCCGTCGCCCACCCGTCCGGCCGGCTCGGCCGGTCGAGCGGCGGGCGAGAGGGGCAGGGACGGTCTGGTCCCCCACTTCCCGCCCTCGCCCGGGACCAGTAGCTCGGCCACGTCCAGGACGTGGTGGCCCGCCATGGACGGCAGGCAGCGGCCGCGGGCGGGACCGACGGGGCCGGCCCAGTGGGCGGGGATCGCGGAGATGCCGTGGGTCGCGCCGGACAGGGCGCCGGCCACCGCCGCCGTCGTATCGGCGTCGCGGCCCATGTTGACGGCCGTCAGGACGGCCTGGACGAAGTCGCCGTCGGCCGCCGCGTATGCGCCGAAGGCCAGGGCGACCGCCTCGGGGGCCAGGTCGGTCCAGGGGTAGCCGCCGATGACGACCGCGGAGCGGACCGCGCGCTCGCCGCGGTGGGCGACGGCCACCGCCCGGCGCAGGGAGCGCGCCGTCCAGGAGTCCTCGGGGATCACCGCGAGGGCGGAGGCGATCACCACCGGAACCGGGGCGCCCGTCATCGCCGCCGCCACCCCCGCCGCGACCGCCTGGCCGCCGTAGATGCCCTCGCCCTCGTGGCTGACCGAACCGTCGATCGCCACCAGGCGGGCCGCTTCGGCGGGGCGGCCGGCGGCGAAGACGCCGAAGGGGGCCGCCCGCATGGCCAGACCGTCGCTCCAGGCGTGCCGGTGCTGGGCCGAGATGGGGGCGGCCAGGCCCCGGCGCAGGTTCTCCAGCGTGCCGCGCTCGCTGAAACCGGCGCCCCGGAAGGGGCCCTCGGCGCGGTCGGCGATCCACTCGTGCCAGGCCGCCTCCACATGCGCCGGAGTCAGCGCCGAGCCGTGCCGGGCGAGCAGCAGTCCGGAGAAGATCGCGTACTCCGTGTCGTCCGTGCCGCACGGAGTCTCGGCCACGTATCCCGTGATGCGGCCCCAACGCGCGCGGATCTCGGACGGCTTGAGGTTCTCCGCGGGCGCGCCCAGCGCGTCTCCGACGGCCAGGCCCAGCAGCGCGCCGCGGGCCCGGCCGCGCAGCCCGGTGGCGTCGTCGGGCGCCGGAACCGGGGGAGTGCAGGCGATCGATGCCATGGGCGGACTCCTTCGGGGCCGGGAACGCGCTTTGCGGATGTGTGCCACGGGGTGCGCCCCCGCGAGCCTCCACAAGTCGAAGTCACCCGCTTGGCAACTGAGCAAGATCATGCACGGATGAGCGCAAACGGGTAAAGGTGCAGGTTAGCTCAGCCTTTCCTTGCTGGCGGGAGCGAAGGAAGGGGCGTAGGTTCAGTGGTGTCGAAAAGTAGAACTCGTCCAAAGTTAGCTTTGGCTAAGCTATCCGGGGGGCCCGCATGGCCATCATCGAGACCCAGGCCGCGCTGCACGAAGCGCACCGCGACAACCACACGCACCGCGATGTCAACGGCGGCTGGCTGCGCCCCGCCGTCTTCGGAGCCATGGACGGCCTCGTCTCCAACCTCGCCCTGATGACCGGTGTGGCCGGCGGATCCGTGAGCCAGCAGACCATTGTCATCACCGGGCTCGCCGGGCTGGCGGCGGGTGCCTTCTCCATGGCGGCCGGCGAGTACACCTCGGTCGCCTCCCAGCGGGAGCTGGTCGAGGCCGAGCTCGATGTCGAGCGCCGTGAGCTGCGCAAGCACCCGCAGGACGAGGAGGACGAGCTCGCGGCCCTGTACGTCGCCCGGGGCGTGGAGCCCGCCCTGGCCCGGGAGGTCGCACGGCAGCTGTCCAAGGATCCCGAGCAGGCCCTGGAGATCCACGCCCGCGAGGAGCTGGGCATCGACCCCGGCGATCTGCCCTCGCCGCTGGTCGCCGCGGTCTCCTCCTTCGGATCCTTCGCCCTCGGCGCCCTGCTGCCCGTACTGCCGTTCCTGCTCGGCGCGAGCGCACTGTGGCCCACCGTGCTGCTGGCCCTCGCCGGGCTCTTCGGCTGCGGTGCCGTGGTGGCCAAGGTGACCGCGCGGAGCTGGTGGTACAGCGGCCTCAGGCAGCTTGCGCTGGGCGGTGCGGCGGCCGGTGTGACGTACGCCCTGGGCACCCTGTTCGGAACGGCCGTAGGATAGCGCCGCCGGTACTTATGCGTTGGGCCGCATAAGTAGCCGAGAAAGCTCGTTACTCGCTGGTTTCGACCGTGTGACCACCGGGCATGAGCCGTAAGCGCTGTGGGCAACGACGCCTGCCGCACCCCCGCGGGACGGGCGAAGACGCTCCCCCGCCCCCCATCGGGCCGCCGGACGCCGATCCGACCGATCACGTCCGTCCGGTCCCCCCCCCCACACGTTCGCCGCCATCGCGCGGCACCCGGACCGTCACGCGCGGTCCCGCCGCGACCGTGCGGCGCCCTGCCGCGATCGCGCGGCAGACCGCCGCCATGAGTGGCACTCCGCCGCCCCGCGCGGCACCCCGCCGCCACCGTGCGGCGCCTGCGCCACGGACCCCGTGGCGTCCGCATGTTGGAACGGGGTATCCGGTTCCCGAGAACCGCTCCATCATGTAACCTGCACGAAATTTTGAGATCACGCAGAGGGCCAACGTCGTCCCTCGGCACCTGCCACATGCCTCATGACGACGACGGGAGAGCCGATGCGTACGCCGCGCCAGCCGTCCCAGCACTCCGCGAATGGCCAGAACTGGTCGTTCATGGATGCTCGCCCTGCTGCGCAGGGTATGTACGACCCCCGCAACGAACACGACGCCTGTGGTGTCGGTTTCGTCGCCAACCTCACCGGCGAGGCGTCCCACACGCTGGTCGAGCAGGCACTCACCGTCCTGCGCAACCTGGAGCACCGCGGCGCCACCGGCTCCGAGCCCGACTCGGGCGACGGTGCCGGCATCCTCTCCCAGGTGCCCGACGCCTTCTTCCGTGAGGTGGCCGGATTCGACCTTCCCGCGGCGGGCTCCTACGCGGTAGGCATCGCCTTCCTGCCGGAGGAGGGGGCCGCGGACGCCGTCTCGAAGATCGAGACGATCGCCGGCGAGGAGGGCCTCACCGTCCTGGGCTGGCGCGAGGTCCCGGTCGCGCCCGAGCTGCTCGGCGCCACCGCCCGCTCCACCATGCCGGTCTTCAAGCAGATCTTCGTCGCCGACCACGCCAGCGAGGGCATCGCGCTGGACCGCAAGGCGTTCGTGCTGCGCAAGCGCGCCGAGCGCGAGGCCGGTGTCTACTTCCCGTCGCTCTCCGCGCGCACGATCGTGTACAAGGGCATGCTGACCACCGGCCAGCTGGAGCCCTTCTTCCCGGACCTGTCCGACCGCCGCTTCGCCTCCGCGATCGCGCTCGTGCACTCCCGGTTCTCCACGAACACCTTCCCGTCGTGGCCGCTCGCGCACCCGTACCGGTTCGTCGCGCACAACGGTGAGATCAACACCGTCCAGGGCAACCGCAACTGGATGCGCGCCCGTGAGTCGCAGCTGGTCTCCGACCTGTTCGGCGACAAGGGCCTGGAGCGCGTCTTCCCGGTCTGCACGCCGGGCGCCTCCGACTCCGCCTCCTTCGACGAGGTGCTGGAGCTGCTGCACCTGGGCGGCCGTTCGCTGCCGCACTCCGTGCTGATGATGATCCCGGAGGCGTGGGAGAACCACGACTCCATGGACCCGGCCCGGCGCGCCTTCTACGGCTTCCACTCCACGATGATGGAGCCCTGGGACGGCCCCGCCTGCGTCACCTTCACCGACGGCACCCAGGTCGGCGCGGTGCTCGACCGCAACGGCCTGCGCCCCGGCCGCTACTGGGTCACCGACGACGGCCTCGTCGTCCTCGGCTCCGAGGTCGGCGTCCTCGACATCGACCCGGCCAAGGTCGTCCGCAAGGGCCGGCTGCAGCCCGGCAAGATGTTCCTCGTCGACACCGCCGAGCACCGCATCATCGAGGACGACGAGATCAAGGCGGCCCTCGCCGCCGAGAAGCCGTACGCCGAGTGGCTGGAGGCCGGCGAGATCGAGCTGGGCGACCTGCCCGAGCGCGAGCACATCGTCCACACCCACGCCTCGGTCACCCGCCGCCAGCAGACCTTCGGCTACACCGAGGAGGAGCTGCGCGTCATCCTCGCCCCGATGGCCCGCACCGGCGCCGAGCCGATCGGCTCGATGGGTACGGACAGCCCGATCGCCGCTCTGTCCGAGCGCCCGCGGCTGCTCTTCGACTACTTCACCCAGCTGTTCGCGCAGGTCACCAACCCGCCGCTGGACGCGATCCGCGAGGAGCTGGTCACCTCCCTGCGCTCGTCGCTGGGCCCGGAGGGCAACCTGCTCGACCCGACGGCCGCCTCCTGCCGCTCGGTCACCCTGCCCTTCCCGGTGATCGACAACGACGAGCTGGCCAAGCTCATCCACATCAACGCCGACGGCGACATGCCCGGCTTCAAGGCCGCGACCCTCTCCGGCCTGTACCGGGTCTCCGGCGGCGGTGAGGCGCTCGCCGCGCGCATCGCGGAGATCTGCGCCGAGGCCGACGCGGCGATCGAGAACGGCGCCCGGCTGATCGTCCTGTCGGACCGCCACTCGGACGCCGAGCACGCGCCGATCCCGTCGCTGCTGCTCACCGCGGCCGTCCACCACCACCTCATCCGCACCAAGCAGCGCACCCACGTGGGCCTGCTGGTCGAGGCCGGTGACGTCCGCGAGGTCCACCACGTCGCCCTGCTCATCGGCTATGGCGCCGCCGCCGTCAACCCGTACCTGGCGATGGAGTCGGTCGAGGACCTGCTGCGCGCCGGCACCTTCCTGAACGGCCTGGAGCCGGAGAAGGCCATCAAGAACCTGATCTACGCCCTCGGCAAGGGCGTCCTGAAGGTCATGTCGAAGATGGGCATCTCCACCGTCGCCTCCTACCGCGGAGCCCAGGTCTTCGAGGCCGTCGGCCTGGACGAGGCCTTCGTCGAGAAGTACTTCAACGGCACCACGACCAAGATCGGCGGCGTCGGCATCGACGTCATCGCCAAGGAGGTCGCCGCCCGCCACGCCAAGGCCTACCCGGCCTCCGGCATCGCCCCGGCGCACCGCGCGCTGGAGATCGGCGGCGAGTACCAGTGGCGCCGCGAGGGCGAGCCCCACCTGTTCGACCCGGAGACGGTCTTCCGCCTGCAGCACTCCACCCGCTCGGGCCGGTACGACATCTTCAAGAAGTACACGTCCCGCGTGAACGAGCAGTCCGAGCGCCTGATGACCCTGCGCGGACTGTTCGGCTTCAAGTCCGGCCGGCAGCCGATCTCCATCGACGAGGTCGAGCCGGTGAGCGAGATCGTCAAGCGGTTCTCGACGGGCGCCATGTCGTACGGCTCCATCTCCAAGGAGGCGCACGAGACCCTCGCCATCGCCATGAACCAGCTGGGCGGCAAGTCCAACACCGGTGAGGGCGGCGAGGACCCGGAGCGCCTGTACGACCCGGCGCGCCGCTCGGCGATCAAGCAGGTCGCCTCCGGCCGCTTCGGTGTCACCTCCGAGTACCTGGTCAACGCGGACGACATCCAGATCAAGATGGCCCAGGGCGCCAAGCCCGGCGAGGGCGGCCAGCTCCCCGGCCACAAGGTCTACCCCTGGGTCGCGAAGACCCGGCACAGCACCCCCGGTGTCGGCCTGATCTCCCCGCCGCCGCACCACGACATCTACTCCATCGAGGACCTGGCCCAGCTGATCCACGACCTCAAGAACGCGAACCCGCAGGCGCGGGTTCACGTCAAGCTGGTCTCCGAGGTCGGCGTCGGCACGGTCGCCGCGGGTGTCTCCAAGGCGCACGCGGACGTGGTCCTGATCTCCGGTCACGACGGCGGTACGGGTGCCTCCCCGCTGACCTCCCTGAAGCACGCCGGCGGTCCCTGGGAGCTCGGTCTCGCCGAGACCCAGCAGACCCTCCTGCTCAACGGACTGCGCGACCGCATCGTCGTGCAGACCGACGGCCAGCTGAAGACCGGCCGCGACGTGGTCATCGCCGCGCTGCTCGGCGCCGAGGAGTTCGGTTTCGCGACCGCGCCGCTCGTCGTCTCCGGCTGCGTGATGATGCGCGTCTGCCACCTGGACACCTGCCCGGTGGGCATCGCCACCCAGAACCCGGTCCTGCGCGAGCGCTTCGCCGGCAAGGCCGAGTACGTGGTGAACTTCTTCCAGTTCATCGCCGAGGAGGTCCGCGAGCTGCTGGCCGAGCTGGGCTTCCGCTCCATCGAGGAGGCCGTCGGCCACGCCGAGGCGCTGGACGTCGAGCGCGCGGTGGACCACTGGAAGGCGCAGGGCCTGGACCTGGAGCCGCTGTTCCACGTGCCCGACCTGCCCGAGGGCGCGGTGCGCCACCGGCTGATCGAGCAGGACCACGGCCTGGAGAAGGCGCTGGACAACGAGCTGATCAAGCTCGCCGCCGACGCCCTGGCCGCGAACGACGCGACCGAGGCCCAGCCGGTGCGCGCCCAGGTCGCCATCCGCAACATCAACCGCACGGTCGGCACCATGCTCGGCCACGAGGTGACGAAGAAGTTCGGCGGTGCGGGCCTGCCCGACGACACCATCGACATCACCTTCACCGGCTCCGCCGGCCAGTCCTTCGGCGCGTTCCTGCCGCGCGGTGTCACGCTCCGCCTGGAGGGCGACGCCAACGACTACGTCGGCAAGGGCCTGTCCGGCGGCCGGGTGATCGTGCGTCCCGACCGGGCCGCCGACCACCTCGCCGAGTACTCGACCATCGCGGGCAACACCATCGCCTACGGCGCCACCGGCGGCGAGCTGTTCCTGCGCGGCCGTAGCGGTGAGCGGTTCTGCGTCCGCAACTCCGGCGCGCTGGTCGTCTCCGAGGGCGTGGGCGACCACGGCTGCGAGTACATGACCGGCGGCCGCGCGGTGGTCCTCGGCCCGACCGGCCGCAACTTCGCGGCGGGCATGTCCGGCGGCATCGCCTACGTCATCGACCTCGACCGCGACAACGTCAACGCCGGCAACGCCGGGTCGGTCGAGGCGCTCGACGAGTCGGACGAGCAGTGGCTGCACGACGTGGTGCGCCGCCACGCCGAGGAGACCGGCTCCACGGTCGCCGAGAAGCTGCTCGCCGACTGGGACCGCGCCGCGGCACGGTTCAGCAAGATCATCCCCAGCACGTACAAGGCAGTGCTCGCCGCCAAGGACGCCGCCGAGCGAGCCGGTCTGTCCGAGACCGAGATCACCGAGAAGATGATGGAGGCGGCGATCAATGGCTGACCCGAAGGGCTTCCTGAACCACGGCCGTGAGGTCGCCAAGACCCGCCCCGTCGGTGAGCGCGTCAAGGACTGGAACGAGGTCTACGTCCCCGGCTCCCTGCTGCCGATCATCAGCAAGCAGGCCAGCCGGTGCATGGACTGCGGCATCCCGTTCTGCCACAACGGCTGTCCGCTGGGGAACCTGATCCCCGAGTGGAACGACTACGCCTACCGCGAGGACTGGGCCGCCGCCCAGGAGCGCCTGCACGCGACCAACAACTTCCCGGAGTTCACCGGTCGCCTCTGCCCGGCCCCCTGCGAGTCGGCGTGCGTGCTCGGCATCAACCAGCCGCCGGTCACCATCAAGAACGTCGAGGTCTCGATCATCGACAAGGCGTGGGAGACCGGGGACGTCGCCCCGCAGATCCCCGAGCGCCTGTCCGGCAAGACGGTCGCGGTCATCGGCTCGGGCCCCTCGGGTCTCGCCGCCGCCCAGCAGCTGACCCGGGCCGGCCACACGGTCGCCGTCTACGAGCGCGCGGACCGCATCGGAGGCCTCCTGCGGTACGGCATCCCCGAGTTCAAGATGGAGAAGCGGCACATCAACCGCCGTATCGAGCAGATGCGCGCGGAGGGCACCCGCTTCCGCACCGGCGTCGAGATCGGCCGCGACATCAACGCCCGCGACCTGAAGAAGCGGTACGACGCGATCGTGATCGCCGCCGGCGCCACGACCGCCCGTGACCTGCCGGTGCCGGGCCGCGAGCTCAAGGGCATCTACCAGGCCATGGAGTACCTGCCCCTGGCGAACAAGGTCCAGGAGGGTGACTACGTCACCGCGCCGATCTCGGCCGAGGGCAAGCACGTCGTCGTCATCGGCGGCGGTGACACCGGCGCGGACTGCGTGGGCACCGCCCACCGTCAGGGCGCGGCCTCCGTCACCCAGCTGGAGATCATGCCCCGCCCGAACGACGAGCGGCACCCGACCAACCAGCCCTGGCCGACCTTCCCGATCCTGTACAAGGTCACCTCGGCCCACGAGGAGGGCGGCGAGCGGATCTACTCCGCCTCCACCACCCACTTCGAGGGCGACGAGGACGGCAACGTGCAGTGGCTGCACCTCGCCGAGGTGGAGTTCGTGGACGGCAAGCTGACCTCCAAGCCGGGCACCGAGCGCAAGATCCCGGCCCAGCTGGTCACCCTCGCCATGGGCTTCACCGGCACCGACCGGGAGAACGGCCTGGTGGAGCAGTTCGGCCTGGACCTCGACGAACGCGGTAACATCGCCCGCGACGCCGACTTCCAGACCAACGTGCCGGGTGTGTTCGTCGCCGGTGACGCCGGCCGCGGCCAGTCCCTCATCGTGTGGGCGATCGCGGAGGGCCGCTCGGCCGCCCGCGGTGTCGACCGGTTCCTGACCGGAGCCAGCGACCTGCCGGCCCCGATCCGCCCGACCGACCGCGCCCTGGCGGTCTGACGGCACCCCGAAGAACGTCCCGTACAACGGCGTACGGAACACTGACGGCGCCTGCCCAACTGTCCCCGACCGGACGCCGGGCAGGCGTCGTTGCATGTCCGGCTCCGGGCGCTACTCGTACCAGACGCCCGCGAGCGGCCCGCGCTCGGCGACGGCCCGCACCCCGGACGGCAGGACGGCCCTGCCCAGATCACCGCGGACGTGCTGGTAGAGCGTGGGCACGGGCAGTCCGGCGGTCTGGATCCAGCCCCGGCCGTGCACATGGCCGGCCGCGATCAGTTCCTCCGCCTGCCCCGCCGGAGCCAGGTCCCTGCGGTACAGCTGGCTGATCGTCCGGTCGTCGTCGGCGAAGGCGAAGCGTGCCGCGTAGGCGTACCGGTCGTCGTTCAGCCAGACGTACAGCACCACGGGCTTGTCCAGGACCGCACGGAACCACCTGGCCGACCGGTCGGCCAGCTCCTCCACCGTTCCGGTGGCCTCCAGCGCCCAGTTCGACGGGCGGTCGGTCAGGGCGAACAGCTGGTTGTGCAGACGGTCTCCGCGGACCCGGTCGCCGTAGAAGTGCACGCCGATGTCGACGAGGTGGCGCGGGGCCTGAGGGTCACCGAAGTTCAGGCAGGCGACCAGCGAGTCCCAGGCGTCCGGCCGCAGGAGCTCGCCGCCGACGTGGGGCTCGGCCCAACCGGCGGTCCGCTCGCGCAGGGCGGCCGCGAAGGCGCGCTCGTCGTCGGTGTACTCGAACTCCTCGACGTCTTCCGCCTCGATGACGAACCACGGATGCTCGGGCATGGCCGGAAGCGTACGGTCGGCTCCGCGGGCCGGACACCTGGTTTTTCCCGCGCCCGCTCAGGCCGTCAGCGATGTCACCTTCATCCAGGTGAGCACCAGCAGCAGCGCCAGGACGGCCACGCACACCCCCGCCTGGACCAGCGTGCGCCGGCCGTCGCGGGGCGCGTACGCGTAGGCCAGCGTCACCACTCCGCCCGCGAGCAGGCCGCCGAGGTGGGCCTGCCAGGAGGTCAGCCACGCGGAGATCACCAGCCATGCCAGCAGCCCGCCCATGTACTGGTTGACCGCCTGCATGTCGTGGCCGAGGCGACGGCCCATCACGTAGTACGCCGCCCCCAGGCCGAAGATCGCGCCGGACGCGCCGACCGTGAACTGGGTGGGAGCGAGCAGCAGCACCAGCACCGAGCCGCCCAGCGCCGACAGCAGATACAGCGCGAGACAGCGGACCCGGCCCAGCTGTGCCTCGACCACCCGGCCGACGTTCCACAGCGCCAACATGTTGAACAGGATGTGCGTGATGCCGAACGTGCCCTCGCCGGGCGTCAGATGCAGGAAGGCGCCGGTCAGCAGCCGGTACCACTCGCCGTGCGCGACGCCCTGAGGGAGGTAGCCCGCGGGCACCGTGCCGAGCATGGCGAAGCGGTCCTCGACCGACGGCCGGGCCAGCTCGGCCAGGTAGGCGAGCACGTTGAGCGCGATGAGGACGTACGTCACCAGCGGTACCGCGCTGATCCGGCCGCCGAACGCCGTGCGCGCCTGCCGGACCGACCGCGCGCCCTCCTTCACGCACTCCACGCACTGGTGGCCGACGGCCGCCTCGCGCATGCAGTCCGGGCAGATGTAGCGGTCGCAACGGGTGCAGCGGACGTGGGACTCCACCTTGGGATGACGAAAGCAGGTGGTGACGGCGGACTCGGCGGTCACGGCCGGCTCCTTGGAGGAAGGTCGGGACGGGGTGAGCCGGTGGGGACGGCGGCGAACAAAATAGCGAACTGGTGTGACCGGAGCGACAACAGGGGCCGGTGATCACATAAGCTTCCCGGAAATCCGAGGGGGGACCATGGCCGCGATCAGTCTCGGCAAGGTGGCGGAGACCGCGCCCGCGCTCGTCGGCGCCTACAGGTCGGCCGGGGTCTCGCTCGCCAAGCACGGCCTGGACGGCCTGCGCGCCGCCGTCTACCTGGTGATCGACCACTCCGGCTCGATGAAGCCGTACTACGCGGACGGCAGCGTGCAGGCGCTCGCCGACCGGGTGCTGGGCCTGTCCGCGCACCTGGACGACGACGGCCGGGTGCCGGTGGTGTTCTTCTCCACGGACGTCGACGCGGTCACCGGCATCGCCCTCGACGACCACGAGGGCAGCGTCGAGCGGATCGTGGCCGGGCTCGGTCACATGGGCAGGACCAGTTATCACCTGGCCATGGACGCCGTCATCGACCACTACCTGGACAGCGGCGCCACCGACCCCGCCCTGGTCGTCTTCCAGACCGACGGCGGCCCGGTCAGCAAGCCCGCCGCCGAGCGCTATCTGTGCAAGGCGGCGCGGCTCCCGCTGTTCTGGCAGTTCGTCGGCTTCGGCGACCCGGGCAGCCGGCAGTTCGAGTTCCTGCGGAAGCTGGACGAGCTGGCCGTGCCGGACAAGCGGATCGTGGACAACGCCGGGTTCTTCCACGCCGGCGAGGACCCGCGCCGCGTCTCGGACGCCGAGCTGTACGACCGGCTCGTCGGCGAGTTCCAGAAGTGGCTGGCCGCCGCGCGCGCCGCGGGCGTCGTACGGAGTCCCTAACAACCGTTTGAAACAATGGGGTCGTGCCGACCAAGAAGAAGCCCCAGGTGACCGTGGCGGCGGCCCGGCGCGGTGAACTCCTCGGCATCGCCGCCGAGGTCTTCGCCGAGCACGGCTACAACGCCACCACCGTCCGCAGGATCGCCGACCACGCCGGGATGCTCGCGGGCAGCCTGTACTACCACTTCGACTCCAAGGAGTCGATGCTCGAGGAGATCCTGCGGACCTTCCTCGACGAGCTGTGGGACGGCTACGACACCGTCCTCGCCTCCCGACTCGGGCCTCGCGAGACGCTTCAGGCGCTGGTCACCGAGTCCTTCCGGGAGATCGACCGGCACCGCGCGGCCGTCGCGATCTACCAGAAGGAGAGCAGGCAGCTCGTCGCCCAGGAGCGGTTCGCGTTCCTCGCCGAGTCGCAGGTGCGGTTCGAGAAGGCCTGGCTCGGCACGCTGGAACGCGGGGTCGCCGAGCATGTCTTCCGCGCCGACCTCGACGTCCGCCTCACCTACCGGTTCGTGCGCGACACCGTGTGGGTCGCCGCCTCCTGGTACCGGCCCGGCGGCGGGCACAGCCCCGAGGAGATCGCCCGCCAGTACCTGTCGATGGTGCTGGACGGGATCGCCGTACGCGACTAGAACCGCCTGCGTTCAGCCGGTCAGGCGGGCCGCGGCGGCGCGCTGGCGCTCGCTCATGACGGACAGGAAGCGGATGACGGTCCGCAGCTCGTCCGTGCTGAACTCCTCGCAGGCCTCGACGATGTCCCGCGCCCAGTCCTCGAAGAACCCCGCCAGCTCGGCGAGTTTCTCCTCGTTCAGTTCGACCAGCACCCGGCGCTTGTCGGTCGGGTGCTTGACCCTGCGGACGAAGTCCTTGGCCTCCAGCCGGTCGAGCAGTCCGGTGACGGAGGCGGGCGCGAGTCCGGTCAGCTCGGCGAGGTCCTTCGCGGTGAGCGGGCCGTGCCGCTGGAGGAGGTCGAGCGTCTTCTCCTCCGTGGCGTTCAGCCCCTGCTTGGCGGCGACGGCCGAGTGGAACATGACCGTGACCCCGCTGTGGACCCGGCCGACGTCCATGAGCTGCTGCAACGTCTCGGAGCGCGCCGTCTCGTCCGGTTTCTCCTCTGCCTGTGCCATATCCCCAGGCTAGCAAAAATTTCGTTCGGTCGAACTAACGACTTGCGGGCGCGGCGGTATCGGTGCAACTATTTCGTTAGGTCGAACGAAATAAATCTTCCGAGTAGCCGAGGAGACCGCCATGTCCGCAACGCTCGCCGAACCCGCCCCCACAACGGCGGAACCCCATCCGCGCCGCTGGGCGGCCGCCGTCGTGATGATGATCGCGGCGCTCATGGACCTGCTGGACGGCACGATCGTCAACGTGGCCGTGCCGTCGGTCAGCCGGGACCTGCACGCCTCGGCCAGCGACCTGCAGTGGCTCGTCTCCGCCTATCTGCTGGGCTTCGCCGCCGCCCTGATCGTCTCCGGCCACCTCGGGGACCGCATCGGCCGCCGCCCGCTCTTCCTCGCCGGCACCGCCGGCTTCGGGCTGGCCAGTCTGGCCTGCGGAATCGCCCAGTCGCCGGGACAGCTGATCGCCGCACGGGCGGTCCAGGGCGTCCTCGCCGCCGTGCTGGTGCCGCAGGTGATCGGCTCGTTCCGCACCCTCTTCCAGGGCAAGGAACGCGGCGCCGCCTTCGGGATGTACGGCGCCGTCGCCGGCTTCGCCTCCGCCGTCGGGCTGCTGCTCGGCGGGGTGCTCACCGACGCCGACCTGTTCGGCTGGGGCTGGCGCTCGGTGTTCCTGGTGAACGTGCCGGTGGCCGTGGCGACCTTCGTCGGCGGACTGCTGCTGGTGCCGGCCACGCGTGATCGGTCGGCGGGCCGGCCGGACGTCCTGGGCAGCCTGCTGCTCGCCGGCGGGCTGGTCGCCATCGTGCTGCCGCTGGTGCAGGGCCGGGAGAACGGCTGGCCGCTGTGGGGCTGGGTCTGCCTCGGGGCGGGTGTGGTGGCGGTCGTGGGGCTCGGCGTGTACGAGGCGCGGCGCCACCGGCCCGGCACCGTGCCGCTGCTGCCGGCCCGCGCCTTCCGGCTCCCCGCGTTCTCCCTGGGCGTGCTCGTCCAACTGCTGTTCTCCGTCGGCATGCAGGGCTTCTTCCTGGTCTTCGCGGTCTGGCTGCAGGCCGGTGAGCGGTACACGCCGATGCAGGCCGGGCTGGTGACGGTCGCCTTCTCGGCCGGCGGTCTCCTCACCGCACCCGCCGCGGACGGGCTCGCCGTACGGTACGGGCGGCTGGTCCTCGGTGCCGGGGCGCTGCTGATGGCGGGCGGCTTCGGCTGGGTCGGAGCGGTGGTCGACGGCGCGCCGGCCGCGCACACCGGGGCGTGGCCGATGGTGCCGGGGCTGCTGATCGCCGGGGCCGGGCTCGGGTTCCTGGTGGTGCCGCTGGTGAACGTGGTGCTGTCGGCGGTGCCGGGGGAGTTGGCCGGTGGGGCGTCCGGGATCTTCTCGACGGCTCAGCAGTTCGGGGGAGCGC
The DNA here is from genome assembly GCF_020819595.1 of Streptomyces barringtoniae. Taxonomy (GTDB): domain Bacteria; phylum Actinomycetota; class Actinomycetes; order Streptomycetales; family Streptomycetaceae; genus Streptomyces; species Streptomyces barringtoniae. Next base: position 104,959 of record NZ_JAJHNP010000013.1, on the reverse strand, counting down.
TGGGGGCCGCCGTGGTCGGCACGGTGTTCTTCGGGCGGGTGTCCACGGGGATGACCGGGGCGTTGGGTGCTGCGATGCCGTGGGTGACCGGGGCGTTCGTGGTGTGCGCGGGGTTGTGCGCGGCGCTTCCCCGGCGGGCGGTGTCCGAGGACCTCGGCTGACACACCGGGCCACCTGGGGGCTCCGGCCCCCAGCGTGGTGCCGTGAACCTAGGTGTCGCACTCCAGCACCGTCCGGCACAGACCGCACCGCGCCCGTACCCGCCCCTTCACCGGGATCCGGATCCGCTGGTGGCAGGTAGGGCAGGGGAAGGACACACGGAGATGGCCGGAAGGGTCGGGGCTGAAGGCGTAGGGGCCGGCCGGCTGGACACCGGGCGCGTGCCGGCGGTCGTGGGCGTACCGCCGGCGCCCCGCCCAGCCGGCCCCGGTCAGCGGCGGCTGCTGCTCGTCCCGGCGGGCCAGGGCCATCCCCTTGCCGTACGCGTCGTAGGCCTGCGGGCTGGTGAACCACACCGAGGGGTCCTCGTGGAAGAGCAGCGCCCGCTTGGCCAGGACGTACCCGAACTCCTCCGGGGTGAGGTAGCCGAGCTTCTGCGAGGAGACCGCGTCCTCCCGGAAGGCGTCCAGCAGCAGCCAGCCCGCGCCCAGATACGTCGTCACCGTGTCCGTGAGGATTTCGTTCTCCGCCGTGGTGGGGAAGGAGAGGTCCAGGCGGTGGAGGTACACGTGCGCCACCTCGTGGGCGAGTGCCGCGCCGATGTCCCGGCGGTGGGCGCGGAAACGGTCGTTCAGCTCCACGAAGTACTCGGGTCCCGCCGCCAGTTCGACGTTCGCCGCGTGGGTCATCTCCCGGAAGCCGACGATCAGCCGCGCGTCCGGCAGCCGGAAGTGCCGCACGATTTCGCGGGCCACCCGCTGCGCGCCCAGATGCAGGTCGTCGGTGTCGCAGAAGGCCACGTCGGCCGGGGCCAGGCTGGTCGAAAACGTCTGGACGGTGGTCCAGGACAACCGCTTGTACAGCGCCGTGACGGCGGCCCGCACCGTCTCCAGGTGCGGACTACCGTGCTGGACCGGTCCGCCGTTCGCCACGTCCGCACCCCCAAAGACGCCGGAACTCCTCTCCACTGTAGGCGCGGCGGGCGGCCGGTCACACGGGAAGGAGACGGGGCGCGGGGCGGTCCGGGGTGGTTTCCTGCAGCTCCAGCACCCACACCTCGTTCTCGCCCTCCCGCAGCACCGGGCCGGGCACGTACAGGGACCGCTGGGGGCCCACCGACCAGTAGCGGCCCAGGTTGAAGCCGTTGATCCAGACGAACCCGCGCGTCCAGCCGGGCAGCTCCAGCCGGGCGTCCCCGGCCCCGTGCAGCGCGACAGTGCCCCGGTACAGCCCGGAAGCGCCCTCCTGAGGCAGCGCGCCGAACCGCACCGCGTCCACGCCGTCGTCGAACGCGCACAGATCCAGCCCACGCGCGCGTACCCCGTGCAGATACTGCCGCTCGTGCAGGATGCCGCCGGTGATCCCCTTGGCCTCGCCGAACCGCGGACCGTAGTTCACCCGCCCGAGGGACTCCACCCACACCTCCACGCGCGCGGGGCCCGCGACGGGCTCCTTCAGCCGCGGCTCCTCCTCGGTGAGCACCCCGGCCCGCTCCCCGTCGACGTACACCACAGCGAGGTCCCGCAGCCCGCGCAGGGTCAGCGGGTACGGCCGCCGGGGGCCGGGCACGTCCACCTCGTAGCGCACCAGACCCCGGGTGACGTGCAGTTCCTCGAAGGCGGGCGGCAGGGGGGCGACTCTCTCCTCGCCGCCCAGCGACTCCAGGACGTCTCCCAAGGGCGCCCGGACGTCCAGCGTCACCTCCGCCGGGCGGCCCAACGGGTCGGGCACCGGCGGCAGTTCGGGCAGCGGCCCCGAGTGGTACGCGGCCAGCACCTCGCGGAAGCGCCAGAACTTCTCGGTCGGGCGACCGTACTCGTCCACCGGGGCGTCGTAGTCGTAGGACGTCACGTCCGGCTCCAGCGGGCCCTCGTGCAGCTCGCCGCCGCCCCGGTTGGCACCCGCCCAGCCGCCGAAACTCGTGCCGCCGTGCGCCATGTAGAGGTTCACCGACGCCCCGCACTCCAGGATCTCCCGCAGCGCGCCGGCGGCCTCTGCCGGGTCCCGTACGACGTGCTCGCCGGCCCAGTGGTCGAACCAGCCGCACCAGAACTCCATGCACATCAGCGGGCCGTCGGGGCGGTGGCGGCGCAGCGTCTCGAAGGCCACGCGCGCGTGGGAGCCGAAATTCACCGTGGCGAGCACCCCGGGCAGCGAACCGCCGGTCAGCATGTGGTCCTCGGGGCCGTCCGAGGTGAACAGCGGGACCGTCACCCCCTCGGCGCGCAGCAGAGCGGCCAGGTGCTCCAGATGGCCGGTGTCGCTGCCGTAGCTGCCGTACTCGTTCTCCACCTGCACCAGGATCACCGGGCCGCCGCGGTCGATCTGCCGGGGCACGACCTCGTGCATCAGGCGGTGGAACCAGCGCTCCACATGGGACAGGTACCGCTCGTCACGCGTGCGCACGCGCGTGCCCGGCTCGCCCGTCACCCAGGGCGGCAGCCCGCCGTTCTCCCACTCGGCACAGATGTAGGGGCCCGGCCGGACGATCGCCCACAGACCGGCCTCACGGGCCGCGTCCAGGAACCGGCCGAGCGCCTGCACGTCCCGGTGTCCGCCCGGGACCGGCCGGTGCAGGTTCCAGGGCACGTACGTCTCCACGCAGTTCAGGCCCATCGCCCGCAGCATCGCCAGCCGGTGCCGCCAGTGCCCCTCGTGCACCCGGAAGTAGTGCAGCGCCCCGGACAGCAGCCGTACCGGCCGCCCGTCCAGCAGGAAGTCCGATTCCCCCACCGTGAACTCGCTCATGCGCCCCAGCCTCACCCCTTCCGGCGGTCCACACCATGGACGAAGATCGTCGCTGCTTGGACAAAACGTGGGGACGGAAGTCCGCCGTGCAGCACGCCCGGGAGGAGCGCCGATGTACCAGACCTGGATGCGGTTCTTCAGCCCCGGCCCCGCCCACCACCGCCTCGGCCTGGTCTGCCTCGGCGTCGGCCTCCAGTACGGCGCCCTGCCCACGGTCGGCCCGCGCACCCTCGACCACCACGTGGCCGTCGTGATCAGCGCGGGCCGAGGCTGGTACCGGGGCGCCGACGGCCGCCGTACGACCGTCACCGCGCCCGCGCTGCTCTGGCTCACCCCCGGCGTGCCCCACCACTACGCGCCCGATCCCGGCACCGGCTGGGACGAGGGCTTCGTGGACTTCGCCGGGCCCGCCACGGCGACGTACACCGAGCTCGGCTACATCGAACCCGAGCGGCCCGTCGTCCCGCTCTCCGAGGCCTCCGGGCCCCGCGCCGTCGTCGCCCGCATCGCCCGCGCCGCCCGCCGCGGCAACCCGCTGCTGGAGGTCGAGACGGGCGCCGCCGTGCACGAGCTCCTCGTCGCGCTGCGCCGGGCCCGCGCCGACCTCGCGCCGGACGGCGACCAAGTGCTCCAGGCGCTCGCACGGGACGCCTGCACGCCGATGAGCGTCGCCGACCACGCGCGCGTGCACGGCATGACCCCCGCCGAGTTGCGCGGCGCCGTACGCCGGGCCGCCGGCTGCAGCCCCAAGGACTACCTGCTCGGGATCCGCCTCGGCCGCGCCAAGGAACTCCTCGCGGCCACCGAGCTGCCCGTCGCCGCCGTCGCCCGCCGCGTCGGGTACGACGACCCCGCCTACTTCTCCCGGCTGTTCACCCGCCGGGTGGGCCTCGCCCCGGTCCGCTTCCGCGCCCAGCAGGGCCGCAGCGTGCCCGGCGGCTGGAGCGACCGCGTACCGGAGCCGGACGATCCGCCGATGATCCACTCTCCGGACAGCCCGGAGGACGGGCCCGCAGAACCCATAGGGTGACGTGCATGACCACCAGCAACACCGGAAGCGGTGCCGTGGACCCCGAGGTCCGTCAGGAACTGGAGCGCCTGCGCGACAGCATCGACAACATCGACGCGGCCGTCGTCCACCTGCTCGCCGAGCGGTTCAAGGCCACCCAACAGGTGGGCCGGCTCAAGGCGGTGCACCAGCTGCCGCCCGCCGACCCGACGCGCGAGGCCCGCCAGATCGCGCGGCTGCGCCGCCTCGCCGAGAACGCCAAACTCGACCCGGCCTTCGCCGAGAAGTTCCTGAACTTCATCATCGCCGAGGTCATCCGGCACCACGAGCGCATCGCCGAGGACACCGCCAACGGACAAGAGACGGACGACTGAACGCGGTGAACCCGGCCGGTGCCGGCCGCTGCCTGGCCGACAGCGGCGACGGAGCCGACGGGGGTGGTCGGGCGCGGCGGGGGCGGCGGGGGTCGGGATGGGCAGGCGCCGGTGGTGGGGGCGGGGAGCGGGGTCGCAGTAGGCGGCGTCTTGGGTGGGCGCGGATGGTCGAGGGCCGGAGCGGGGCGGGCGCCCTGGGTGGGCCCCGAAGGTCGGGGGCCGGACTTGCACGGGCGTCGTGCGCGGGTGCGGAGGGTCGGGGGCCGGACCCGAGGACGGCCGCCGGTGGCGGGCTCGGGCGGTGGAGGATCGTACGGGAAGGCCGGTCGGGAGTGGCCGTGGGTCGTCCGGGCGGACGGGCACGGTCGAGAGTGGGCGGGGACCCTGCACGGGAACCGCTGCCCTCGACATCGACGGGCGGCGGCCCTCCGAGCTCGTCGGACGCGAAGGGCCGGGAGGGGGTCACGCGGCCGTGGGTGGCCGGGAGCGGGTCACACCGTCCAGGAGCTGTCGGTAGCGGCCGAGAGTGGGCTGGAGCGGACATTCGCCCAGGAGCTACCCGGAGCTACCCGGAGCTGCCCGGAGCGGCCAGGAACGAGCCCGGAGTGGGCGGGAGTGGTCCGTAGCGCGCAGAAACAAGCCCGGTCCGGCCGAGTGCAGTCGATGGAGGGACGGACGGAGGCAGCCGGACCACGGGCAGGGGGCGGGGCAGCGAGTCGGACATATTTCGTGAAGCCGTCCACCCCCTGTGCGCTGTCAGTGCGATCAGGCAGCATGGCCTGCATGTCCGTACTCACGCGCGACGAAGCGCAGCTCCGAGCACAGTTCCTCGACGTCCACCGCTACACGGTCGAACTGGACCTCACGACCGGGGACGAGACCTTCGACTCCCGCACCGTGATCCGGTTCACCGTGCGGTCCGCCGGGGACACGTTCGTGGAGCTGAAGCCCGCCGAGTTGCGCGCCGTCACGCTCGACGGGGAGCCCCTGGACCCCGAGTCGCTGGACGACGGCCGGCTGCCGCTGAAGAACCTCTCCGCCGGGGAGCACGAGCTGCGCGTGGACGCCGCCATGCGCTACTCCCGCACCGGCGAGGGCATGCACCGCTTCACCGACCCGAGCGACGGTGAGACGTACGTCTACACGCAGATGTTCATGGACGACGTCCAGCGCGTCTTCGCCGCCTTCGACCAGCCCGACCTGAAGGCCGTCTTCGAGGTGTCCGTCCGGGCACCGGAGGGCTGGACCGTGCTCGCCAACGGCATCACCGAGCGGCGCGCGGACGGCGTCTGGCAGGCCGCACCCACCCCGCTGATCTCCACCTACCTGGTGGCCGTAGCCGCCGGCCCCTGGCACTCGGTGCGCACCGAGCACCGCGGACTGCCCTTCGGCATCCACTGCCGCCGCTCCCTCGCCCCCCACCTGGAGGCCGACGCCGAGGAGATCCTCGACGTCACGCGCGCGTGCTTCGACCGCTACCACGAGAAGTTCGCGGAGCCGTACCCCTTCGACTCCTACGACCAGGCGTTCGTCCCCGAGTTCAACGCCGGCGCCATGGAGAACCCGGGCCTGGTCACCTTCCGCGACGACTTCGTCTACCGCTCCGCCGTCACCGACGCCGAGCGGGAGACCCGCGCCATGGTCATCGCGCACGAGATGGCCCACATGTGGTTCGGCGACCTCGTCACCCTCAAGTGGTGGGACGACATCTGGCTGAACGAGTCCTTCGCCGAGTACATGGGTTACCAGACCACCGCCGAGGCCACCCGCTTCACCGGCACCTGGACCGAGTTCGGTGTCACCCGCAAGGCCTGGGGCTACGACGCCGACCAGCGGCCCACCACCCACCCCGTCGCCCCCGAGAAGGTCGACGACACGGCCTCCGCACTGCTCAACTTCGACGGCATCTCCTACGCCAAGGGCGCCTCCGCCCTGCGCCAACTGGCCGCCTGGCTCGGCGAGAAGGACTTCCTCGCCGGCATCAACACCCACTTCGCCCGCCACAGGTTCGGCAACGCCACCCTCGCCGACTTCATCGACTCCCTCGCCTCCGCCACCGACCGCGACGTGCCCGCCTGGGCCGACAGCTGGCTGCGCACCACCGGCGTGGACACCCTCACCCCCCGCGTCACCTCCGCCGACGGCACCTGCACCCTGACCGTCGACCGCGCGGGCAGCCGCCCGCACCGCCTCACCGTCGGCCTGTACGACCACGACGTCGCCGACGAAGGCCGGCTGGTGCTGCGCGAGCGCCTCGACCTCGACGTCCCGCAGAGCACCCCGCAGCCCATCGGCAAGCGCCCCGCGCTGCTCGTGCCCAACGACGGCGACCTCACCTACGCCAAGGTCCGCTTCGACGCCGAGTCCTTCGAGACGGTCCGCGCCGGCCTGTCGCGACTCCCCGACCCGCTCACCCGCGCGGTCGTCTGGAACGCCCTGAGGGACGCCGTGCGCGACGGTGAACTCGCGCCCGCCGCCTACCTGGAGACGGCCCGCGCCCACCTCCCGCGCGAGACGGACCTCGCCCTGGTCCAGGGCGTCCTCGCCTTCGCCTCCGGCCAGATCGCCGACCAGTACCTGACGCCCGAGGACCGGCCGGCCGCCCTGTCGGCCCTCACCGCCCTCTGCCGCGACCTGCTGCGACGCACCGAGGACGGCGACCACCCCGGCCTGCGCCTGATCGCCGTGCGGCACCTGATCGGCGTGGCCGCCCACCCGGACACCATCGCCGCCTGGCTCGCCGACGGCACGGTCCCCGGCGGACCGGAACTCGACCCCGAGCTGCGCTGGCGCATCCTCGGCCGGCTCGCCGTCCTCGGCGCCACCGACGAGGCCGCCATCGCCGCCGAGCTGGAGCGCGACCCGAGCGCCACCGGCCAGGAGGGCGCCGCCCGCTGCCGCGCCGCCCTGCCCGACCCGGAGGCCAAGCGGACGGCCTGGGAGGCGATGTTCGCCGGCGACGACCTGTCCAACTACCTCTTCACGGCCACGGCCCAGGGCTTCTGGCAGCCCGAACAGGCCGATCTGACACGGGAGTACGTGCCGCGCTTCTACCAGGACGCCGTCGCCGTCGGAGCCCGGCGCGGACCCGCCATAGCGGTCGCCGCCGGCCGCTGGGCCTTCCCGGCCCATGCCGTCGACACCGAGAACCTGCGGCTCGGCGAGGCGTGTCTGCGCGACGCCGACCCCACCCCGGCGCTGCGCCGCACCCTCGCCGACCGCCTCGACGACCTGGCCCGCGCCCTGCGGGTGCGCGGCGGGCAGGAGGAGCCGGTGACACAGGGAGCACGGGCGGAGTAGGTCCGTCGGCCTAGGGCGCGGCTGGTCCCTGCCGACGATGCGGCGGCCCGGACGGTCTTCCTAGGGTCGAGCTGTCAGGAACGATCAGCCGAGCCTTGGGAGGCACCCCCCATGATCGTAGTGACCGGCGCGACCGGCAATGTCGGCCGCGCCCTCGTGGACCGGCTCCTCGCGGCGGGCCGGCCCGTGCGGGCGCTCACCCGCGACCCGCAGCGGGCCGCCCTGCCCGAGGGCGCCGAGGTGGTCCGGTTCCAACCGGACGACCCGGCCGCCCTGTTCGATGGTGCGACGGCTCTGTACCTCTACGCCCAGGCCGGCTCGCCCGCACTGCTGGAGGCGGCCCGCGCCCACGGGGTGCGGCACGTCGTGCTGCTCTCCAGCGGCATCATCCAGGAGGGCGCCGACGAGACCCACCCCATCCACGTCATGCACGCCACCGTGGAACAGCAGATCCGCGACAGCGGGCTCGACTGGACCTTCCTGCGCCCGAACGCCTTCGCCACCAACGCCCTGCAGTGGGCGCCGCAGATCCGCGCCGGGAACACCGTCCGCGGGGTCTTCGCGAACGGGCTGTCCGCGCCGATCCACGAGGACGACATCGCGGCCGTCGCCGAGCGCGTCCTGCTGGACGGCGGACACGAGGGCGTGGCGCACCGGCTGACCGGCCCCGAGGCGACCACCAACGCCGAGCAGGTCGCGGCGGTCGGCGCGGCCGTCGGCAGGGAGCTGACGTTCGTGGAGACCGACCCCCGCGAGGCGGGCCCGGAGCTGTTCCCGCACGTCCCGCCGCACATGCTGGAACGGCTGCTGCGCACCTTCGAGGAGACGGTCGGCGTGCCGCCGGAGATCACCGACACCGTGCAGAAGGTCACCGGCACCCCGGCCCGCACCTTCGCCCGGTGGGCGCGGGACCACGCGGACGACTTCGGCGGAAAGGCCTGAGCGCTCCGCTTCCGCCGTACCCACTTTCGGGTTCCGATCGTTGGGCTTTCGGGACACACGGGGCTCTTCCCGTACAAGGTGGAAGCCCAAGGGTCCGTAAAAGACGGCATCCAGGGGTCGTTCCGCGAGTGGAGGGTCAGCCGATGAGCGGTGAGGAACCTCTGTGCACGCCGCCCCTCGCCTCGGGCCCCAACGGCCCCGCCGCCCTGCGCCCCCTGCTCGGCACCGTCCTCGACGCGCTCGCGGCCGGTGCGTGGGCGCGCGGGGGGCCGTTGCCCGGCGGGGGACCGGAGGCCGTCGCCGCGCGCGTCGCCGACGTGCTCGGCGACGCGCTTCCCGACCAGGGCGACCCTGACGCCCTGCGCGCCCTCGTGCACGCCCTGGCCGAGGGCGCCGCCGACCCCGCCGACCCGCTGTGCGCGGCCCATCTGCACTGTCCGCCGCTCGCCGTGGCCACCGCCGCCGACCTCGCCGTGAGCGTCCTCAACCCCTCCCTGGACTCCTGGGACCAGGCCCCGGCGGCCTCCGCCCTGGAGGCCGCTGTCACCCGCGCCCTGGCCCGCGCCGCCGGTCTCGCCGACGCCCTCGTCACCACCGGCGGCACCGAGTCCAACCAGCTCGCCCTGCTCCTCGCCCGCGAGGCGTACGGCGGCAGCGTGCGGCTGGTGTGCGGGGCCAACGCCCACCACTCGCTGCCGCGCGCCGCCTGGCTGCTCGGCCTGCCCGACCCGGTCGTCGTCCCGGCGGCGGGCGGCACCCTCGACCTCGCCGCCCTCGACGAGGCCCTCACCACGCTCTCCGGCCCGCTGCTGGTCGCCGCCACCGCCGGCACCACCGACGCCGGTCTCATCGACCCGCTGCCCGAGATCGCCGGCCTGTGCGCCGCGTACGGCGCCCGCCTGCACATCGACGCCGCCTACGGCGGAGGCCTCCTCTTCAGCGACCGGCACCGCGACAGGCTCGCCGGAATCCAGGCCGCCCACACCGTCACCCTCGACCTGCACAAGCTCGGCTGGCAGCCGGTCGCCGCCGGCCTCCTCGCCGTCGCCCGCCCCGGCGAACTCGCCGTGCTCCACCAGCGCGCCGACTACCTGAACGCCGGCGACGACACCGAGGCGGGGATCCCCGACCTGCTCGACCGCTCCCTGCGCACCACCCGCCGCCCCGACGTCCTCAAGATCGCGGTCACCCTGAAGACGCTCGGCCGCACCGGACTGGGCGCCCTGGTCGACCAGGTCTGCGCCCGGGCGGCCGAGTTCGCGGCGCTCGTCCGGGACCACCCCGGCTTCGAGCTGTACGACCAGCCCGCGATCAGCACCGTCCTGTTCCGGCCCACGGACGCCACCGACGACGCCGTGGCCGCCGTACGCCGCAGACTGCTGCACGAGGGCCGGGCCGTCCTCGGGCGCGCCCGGCTCGACGGCAGCCTCTGGCTCAAGGCCACCCTCCTCAACCCCCACACCCGGCCGGACCAGCTGGCCCAGCTCCTGAAACTCGCAGAAGAAGGCACCCCCGCATGACCAACCCCCCACGCCACGAGCCCACCTCCCCCCGCGACCTGGTCGGCATCGGCATCGGCCCCTGCAACCTCTCCCTGGCCGCCCTCGCCCATCCGCTCGCCGAACTCGACGCCGTCTTCTACGAACAGCGCCCCGGCTTCGACTGGCACCCCGGCCTGCTCATCGAGGGCGCGACCATCCAAGTGCCGTTCCTGGCGGACCTGGTGACCCTCGCCGACCCCACCAGCCCCTGGAGCTTCCTGAACTACCTCAGGACCCGCGAACGGCTCTTCCCCTTCTACTTCGCCGAGCGCTTCCACATCCAGCGCGCCGAGTACGACGCCTACTGCCGCTGGGTCGCCCAGAGCCTGCCCGGGCTGCGCTTCCGCCACCAGGTCGACGCGGTCCGCTGGAACCCCGAACGGGACGTGTTCGAGGTCGACTTCACCCAGCTCGACGCCGAGGGCGAGGCCGAGGCGCTGGGCCGTACCTACACCCGCAACGTCGTCCTGGGCGTCGGCACCGAGCCCCATGTACCCGATCCGCTCCAGCCCCTGGTGGACGCCCCGGGCGTGCCGGTCGTGCACGCAGCCGACTACCTGGAGCACCGTTCCGGCATCCTCGCCGCCGAGCACGTCACCGTCGTCGGCTCCGGACAGTCCGGTGCCGAGGTCTTCCTCGACCTGCTGCGCCACCGCCCCGCCGGGCGGGAGAAGCTGCACTGGATCGGCCGCAGCGAGGCGTTCGCGCCGATGGAGTACTCCAAGCTGGGCCTGGAGCACTTCACCCCCGACTACACCCGCTACTTCCACGCCCTCGCCGAGCCCGTACGGGACCGGCTGGTCGCCGCGCAGTGGCAGCTGCACAAGGGCATCGACGCCGGCACCCTCGCCGCCATCCACGACGAGCTGTACCGGCGCACCCTGCACGGCGGCTGGCCCGACGCCGTCCTCACCCCGGGCGTCCGGGTCCGCACCGCCGGCCGGATCGCCACCACCAAGGTTGAGCTGCACCTGGAAAACCTCCAGCAGGACAGCCGCTCCCGGCTGACGACCGACGCGGTCGTCCTCGCCACCGGCTACCGCGACCGCCCGCTCGGCCGCGTCCTCGCCGGACTCGACCCCTATCTGCGCCGCGACAGCGGCGAACGCCTGCGCATCGACGAGGAGTTCCGGCTCGTCCTCGACCCGTCCGTGACCGGCTCGGTGTACGTCCAGAACGCCGAGCTGCACACCCATGGCGTGGGGGCACCCGACCTCGGGCTCGCCGCCTGGCGCAGCGCCACCATCCTCAACTCGCTCACCGGCAAGGAGTCGTACCCGCAGCCCTCACGAACCGCTTTCACCACATTCGGACTTGAGGCATCCCTGCACCACGGGCACCGCATGCCGCAGGCCCGCCAGGCACGGCACCTCACGCCACTGGTCGACGGCACATGATCCCGAAGGGGAATTCGCTCATCGGAGCGAGTGACCGCACAATTCAACACTTGTCAATAACCCTTTACGCAAAGGTTGTTGAGTGGTCATGTGGGGCCGATTCTCTACCCGCGGGTAAGGCCTAGGCTCGACATATGCGCCGAGCAAAGATCGTCTGTACTCTGGGGCCCGCCACCGACTCGTACGACCAGATCAAGGCACTGGTCGACGCCGGAATGGACGTGGCCCGGTTCAATCTCAGCCACGGCACCCACGCCGAACACGAGGAGCGCTACCGGCGAGTGCGCAAGGCGGCCGACGAAACGGGCCGCAGCGTCGGAATTCTCGCCGACCTTCAAGGCCCGAAGATCCGGCTCGCCCGTTTCGGGGAAGGACCGGTACTCCTTGAACGCGGCGACACGTTCACCATCACCGTCGAGGAGGGCGTCGAGGGCGACCGCCACCGGTGCGGCACCACCTACGCCGGACTCGCCGCCGACGTCACCCCCGGTGAGCGCGTCCTCGTCGACGACGGCAAGGTCTGCCTGGAGGTCACCGCCGTCGACGGCCCGCGCGTCCGCACCCGCGTGGTCGAGGGCGGCGTGATCTCCGACCACAAGGGCCTCAACCTCCCCGGCGTCGCCGTCTCCGTCCCCGCCCTCTCCGGGAAGGACGAGGAGGACCTGCGCTGGGCGCTGCGCACCGGCTTCGACGTCATCGCGCTCTCCTTCGTCCGCAGCGGCGACGACGCCAGGGGCGTGCACCGGATCATGGCCGAGGAGGGCCGCCGCCTCCCGCTGATCGCCAAGGTCGAGAAGCCGCAGGCCGTGGCGAACCTCGACGACATCGTGGCCGCCTTCGACGGGATCATGGTCGCGCGCGGCGACCTGGGCGTGGAGATGCCCCTGGAGCAGGTGCCGATCGTGCAGAAGCGCGCGATCAAGCTCGCCAAGCGCAACGCCAAGCCGGTCATCGTCGCCACCCAGATGCTCGACTCGATGGTCGACAACGCCCGGCCGACCCGCGCCGAGGCCTCCGACGTGGCCAACGCGGTCCTCGACGGCACGGACGCGGTGATGCTCTCCGGCGAGACCAGCGTCGGCAAGTATCCGGTCGAGACCGTGCGCACCATGGCGAAGATCGTCGCGGCGGCCGAGGAGGACATGCTGGCCAAGGGCCTGCCGCCGCTGACCGAGCGCAACAAGCCGCGCACCCAGGGCGGAGCGGTCGCCCGTGCGGCGGCGGAGATGGGCGACTTCCTGGGCGCCAGGTTCCTGGTGGCGTTCACCCAGTCGGGAGACACCGCCCGCCGCCTGTCCCGCTACCGCTCCCCGATCCCTCTCCTGGCCTTCACCCCCGAGCCGGCCACCCGCTCCCAGCTGAGCCTCACCTGGGGAGCCGAGACCTTCCTCGGCCCGCACGTCGACTCCACCGACGCCATGGTCGACCAGGTGGACGAGCTGCTGCTGAAGTACGGCCGCTGCGAGAAGGGCGACATCGTGGTGATCACGGCCGGCTCCCCGCCCGGGGTCTCCGGCTCGACCAACATGGTCCGCGTCCACCACATCGGCGAGGACGACAGCCCGAAGGCATGAGACGGCGGCCCGAAGGCATGGGACGGCGGCCCGAAGGCATGGGAAGAGGGCGCTGAAGACACCGGAACAGAGCGCTGAAGGTGTGAAAAAGGGCCCCTCACCTGAGGGGCCTTTCAGGGACGCTGACCTTGGAATCCAAGGAAAAGTGCCCCGGGTCGGACTCGAACCGACACTGTACGGGTTTTGAATCCGTTGCCTGCTGCCAATTGGGCTACCGGGGCTCGCAGAATCCAAGGTTTCCCCCGACCCTCCGCGCGTCCACCATACCGTAGCTAGGTAGGCTCTTGTCAGCAGTACCCCTGCCTGGAACGAGGAGCCCCCGTGACCGCCGAGTCGCCCCAGCCCGTAGACGCGCCCGACGACGACAAGTCGCACGTGCCTCCGCTGACGACCCGTGTCGTCATCGCCGAGGACGAGGCCCTGATCCGGCTCGACCTGAAAGAGATGCTGGAGGAGGAGGGGTACACCGTCGTCGGCGAGGCCGGGGACGGCGAGCAGGCCGTCGAGCTGGCCCGCGAGCACCGGCCGGACCTGGTGATCATGGACGTGAAGATGCCCAAGCTGGACGGCATCTCCGCGGCCGAGAAGATCGCCGAGGAGTCCATCGCGCCGGTGCTGATGCTCACCGCCTTCTCGCAGCGCGACCTCGTCGAGCGCGCCCGGGACGCCGGTGCCATGGCGTACCTGGTCAAGCCGTTCAGCAAGAGCGATGTGGTCCCGGCCATCGAGATGGCCGTCTCCCGCTTCACCGAGCTGAAGCAGCTGGAGCAGGAGGTCGCCGACCTCTCCCAGCGCCTGGAGACCCGCAAGCTGGTCGACCGCGCGAAGTCCGTCCTCCAGACCGAGTACGGCCTGACCGAGCCGGCCGCGTTCCGGTGGATCCAGAAGACCTCCATGGACCGCCGTATGTCGATGCAGCAGGTCGCCGAGGCGGTCATCGCGGACAACGAGGAGAAGAAGGCCGCGAAGAAGAGCTGACCCCTGTGACAAAGGCCCGCGCCCCGGAGAAGGGGGCGCGGGCCCTGTCGTCGAACGGGTCAGTCCTCGCCCAGGTACGCCTTGCGGACCGACTCGTCGTGCAGCAGGTCCTGACCCGTGCCCGACAGGACGATGTTGCCGACCTCCATGACGTGGCCCTGGTCGGCGAGCGAGAGCGCCGCCTGGGCGTTCTGCTCGACCAGCAGGATCGTCGTGCCCTGGGACTTCAGCTCGGCGATCGTCGACATGATCTTCTGCATCATGATCGGCGACAGGCCCATCGACGGCTCGTCCAGCATCAGCAGCTTCGGCCGGGACATCAGCGCCCTGCCCATCGCCAGCATCTGCTGCTCACCGCCGGAGAGGGTGCCCGCGGCCTGCTTGCGCCGCTCGCCCAGGATGGGGAACAGGTCGTAGGCGCGCTGGATGTCCTTCTCGATGCCCTCCTTGTCCTTGCGGAGGAAGGCGCCGAGCTGGAGGTTCTCGGCGATGGTCAGGCGCGGGAAGATGTGCCGGCCCTCGGGGGAGTGGGCGAGGCCGAGCGCGACGATCTTGTGCGCCGGCACGCCCGTGAGCGGCTTGCCGTCGAAGGCGATCCTTCCCGACGTGGGCTTGAGCAGGCCCGACAGGGTGCGCAGCGTGGTCGTCTTGCCGGCGCCGTTGGTGCCGATGAGGGTGACGACCTGGCCGGCCTCGACACTGAACGAGATGCCCTTGACGGCCTCGATCTTGCCGTAGGCGACCCTGAGGTCCTCGACCTCCAGCAGTGCGGTCACTGGGCCTCTCCCTTGGTGGTGCCGGTGCTCTCCGCGTCGGCCGACTCCGCCTCCGAGTCGGCTTCGGCTGTCTCGTCCGCCGCGGCTTCGGCCTCGTCCGCCGCGGCTTCGGCGGCCTCGACCTCCGCGACCTCCGCCGCCCCCGGGTCGCCCTCGAAGGGCTCACCCAGATAGGCGGCGACGACACGCTCGTCGGCCTGTACGACGTCGGAGGTGCCCTCGACGAGCTTCTCGCCCTGCACGAGCACGGCGACCCGGTCGCACAGGTTGAAGATGAAGCGCATGTCGTGCTCGATGACGAGGACGGCGATGCCCTTGTCCCGGATGGCGAAGACCAGTTCCTCGGTGGACCGGGTCTCCTGCGGGTTCATGCCGGCCGTCGGCTCGTCGAGCAGCAGCAGGCCCGGCTCGCTCGCCAGTGCCCGCGCGATCTCCAGCTTGCGCTGCTCGCCGTAGGGCAGGTTGCGCGCGAGGTGCTCGCGCTTGGCGGCGAGGCCGACGAACTCCAGGAGTTCCATGGCCTTCGCCTCGGACTCCTTCTCGGCCTTGCGGAACCCGGGGCCGCGCAGCAGCGCCGACCACAGGCCCTCCTTGGTCCGCGTGTGGCGGCCCACGAGGACGTTCTCCAGGACGGTCATGTTGGCGAACAGCCGGATGTTCTGGAAGGTACGGGCGATGCCCGCCTGCGTCACCAGGTGCGGCTTGGGCGGCAGCACCTTGCCCTGGTAGGCGACCGTGCCCTCGGTGGGGACGTACAGGCCGGTGAGGCAGTTGAAGAAGGTGGTCTTGCCGGCGCCGTTCGGGCCGATGAGGCCGACGATCTCGCCGCTGTTGACCGTGAAGTCGACGGACCGGACGGCGGTCAGGCCGCCGAATCGCATCGTGACGTCACGGGCTTCGAGTACAGGTGTCGTCATGGTTCCTTACGCCCCTGCCTTGCTGGCGGCCGGTTCGTCGGTCAGCGTCTTCTGCGCCGGTACGTCGAGCTGGCCGGTCTCGTGGAACTCCAGCTGGCGGCGGCGGTTGGCGATGATGCCCTCCGGCCGGAAGCGCATCAGCAGGATCAGCGCGAGGCCGAAGGCGAACAGCTCGTAGTTCTGCAGGAACTGGAGCTTCTCCGGGACCAGGTAGAGCACGCTCGCGCCGAGCAGCGGGCCGCTGACGGTGCCCATGCCGCCGAGGACGACGGCGGCCAGGAGGAAGGCCGAGTTGGGCGGGGCGGCGCCGGCGAACTGGTACGGCTGCGGGTTGACGCTGTAGTTGACGTGCGCCATCACGGTGCCGGCGAGGCCGGCGAGGGAGGCGCCGAGCGCGAAGGCGATGAGCTTGACCCGGAAGCCGTTGATGCCCATGGCGGTGGCGGCGGTCTCGTCCTCGCGGATGGCGATCCACGAGCGGCCGATGCGGGAGTCGGCGGCGCGGGTGAAGACGAGGACGACGATCGCCGTGATGAGGAGCATCAGGAAGAGGTAGTTGGCGAAGCGGCCGAGCGTGAATCCGCCGACGTCGTGGGCGTCTCCCAGGTTGAACCCGAAGATCTTGATGTCGGGGATCTGGGTGATGCCGTTCGGGCCGCGGGTGACGTTCGGTCCGGAGTCGCCGTCCAGGCTGTTGACGGTGATGCGGAAGATCTCTCCGAAGCCGAGCGTGACGATGGCCAGGTAGTCGCCGCGCAGGCGCAGCGTGGGGCCGCCGATCAGGACGCCGAAGACCAGCGAGGCGGCCATGCCGGTGAGGGCGGCGGCCCAGAAGGGGAAGTGGACGCCGTAGGGGGAGTACTCGGAGCCGGAGACCAGCGCGGCGGCGTAGGCGCCGACGCCGAGGAAGGCGACGTAACCGAGGTCGAGCAGACCGGTGAGGCCGACGACGATGTTCAGGCCGAGGGCGACGGTGGCGAAGATGAGGATGTTCACGCCGATGTTGGCGTTGTGGTCGTCGCTCTGGGTGAAGGGGAAGATCACGGCGGCGACGAAGGCCAGGGTGGTGGCGAAGCCCTTGTGCCGGGCGGACATCGTCGCGAACCGGTCGAGGAGGCCGGCGTGGACCAGGCCCCAGGCGCCGAAGACGAGGACGAGCAGGAACCCGATGAAGGTCTCGCTGTCGTCGTCGTTGATGCCGATGCCGTAGGTGAAGACCACCAGGGCGAGAGCGGTGGCGACGGTGACGGCGGCACGCTCGGCCAGCGGCGAGAGCGCGCCGGGACGGGGCTGGTCGGGCTTGGTGAGGTAGCCGCGCAGGCCCGTACCGGGGTTCGGGTGGGGCAGCGCGAGGGCGCCGACGACGGACAGCGCGGAGGCCGCCATCGCCACGAAGGCGCCGGGGTCCAGGTTCACCAGGCCGCCGAGGTCGACGGCGATGGCGATGCCGGTGAACCAGCAGACGGCGAACGCCGAGAGCGTGATCAGCAGGACCGGGGAGGTGGCCCTGCCCGGGTTCAGCCAGTTCAGCCCTCGTACGTTCCACAGGGTGAGCCCGTACAGCAGGGTGAGGGCGCCGGCCACGAGGGCGATGACCTGCAGGCCCGCCGGGTAGCCGTAGATCGTCAGGTCACCGGGGAAGTCGGGGGTCCAGGTCCAGCTGAGGAACGTGCTGGCGATGGTGCCGATCGCGCCGAGCGCGATGAGCGGGCGGGCCGCGGCCGGCGGGAGCGGGACGGGCCCGCGCCCGGCCGGTTCCGGGGACTGGGCGGTGGTCTCGGTGGTGGTGTCGGTCATGCTGCTCACGCCCTGTCCGCGACGCGTTCGCCGAGCAGGCCCTGTGGCCTGAAGAGGAGTACGAGAATGAGGAGGACGAAGGCCCACACGGGAGCCCAGCTGCCGCCGCCGAGCTGGTGCATGCCGGGAATGTCGGCGATGTAGGCGGTGGCCATGGCCTCGGCCAGACCCAGGACGAGGCCGCCGAGCATGGCGCCGTAGATGTTGCCGATGCCGCCGAGGACGGCCGCGGTGAACGCCTTCAGACCGGCGAGGAAGCCCATGTCGTAGGAGACCGAGCCGTACTTGAGGCCGTAGGAGACACCGGCGACGGCCGCGAAGAAGCCGCCGATGGCGAAGGCGATGACGATGATGCGGTTGGTGTCGATGCCCATCAGCTGGGCGGTGTCCGGGTCCTGGGCGGTGGCCTGCATGGCGCGGCCGGTGCGGGAGAGCCGGACGAAGAAGGCGAGGACCGCCATGCACACCGGGGCGGCGATGATCAGGAAGACGTCACCGCTCTGCACGGTCACGGAGCCGATGTGCAGCGGGCCGAACGGCAACTGCGGGAAGACGCGGGCGGACTTGGCGTCGCCGTCGACGTGGTACCAGTTGAAGACCGCCTGCTGCAGCGCGAGCGACAGGCCGATCGCGGTGATCAGCGGGGCGAGGCGTGGCGCGCCGCGCAGTGGACGGTAGGCGAAACGCTCGGCGCCGACGGCGATGAGCACGGCGACCAGTGCACCGCCGATCAGCATCGCCGGCAGGGCTATCCACATGGATATGCCGTCCGGCAGGACGAGGTAGACCGTGAGGGCGCCGAAGCCTCCGGTCATGAAGATCTCGCCGTGGGCGAAGTTGATGAGCTGGACGATGCCGTACACCATCGTGTATCCGATGGCGATCAGCCCGTACATCGAGCCGAGGAACAGCCCGTTGGCCAGCTGCTGCGGCAGGGTGTTCACCGCATGGCCTCCATGTGGTGGGGAGAGTCAAGGGGGCGGTAGAAGGCGGGCCGCGCGGTGACGGTGGTCTGCGCCGCGCGGCCCTGGTGAGGCGATGTGTTTCGGTGGCTTACTTCGGGCTGGCCGTTCCGCTCTTGACGGACTTCCACTCACCGTTCTTGACCTGGTAGACGGTCAGCTGCTTGTTCGTGGTGTCGCCGTACTGGTCGAACGAGATCTTGCCGGAGATGCCGTCGAAGGAGGTCTTCTGGACGGCGTCGACGATCTGGGCGCGGGCGTCGGACGGAAGCTTGCCGTCCTTCACGACCTGGCCGACGGCCTTGATGATTGCGGTGGCGGCGTCGTAGGCGTAGGAGCCGTAGGTGCCGTAGTCACCGGGGTACTTCTTGGCCTTGTAGGTGTCGACGAAGGTCTTGGCGGCGGGCAGGGTGTCGACCGGGACGCCGATGGAGGTGACCAGGTCGCCCTCGGCGGCCTTGCCGGCGGTCTTGATGTAGGTCGGGGTGAACATGCCGTCACCGCCGAACAGCGGGATCTTGGCGCCGGCGTCCTTGAGCTGCTTGGTCAGCACCTCGGACTCGTCGTACTGGCCGCCGTAGTAGAGCAGGTCGGCACCCGAGTTCTTGATCTTGGTGACCAGGGTGGAGAAGTCACGGTCGCCGGTGTTGACGTGGTCGGTGCCGATGACCTTGCCGCCCTGCTTGGTGAACTGCTCCGTGAAGATCTTGGAGAGGCCCGCGCCGTAGGTCTGCTTGTCGTCGACGACGAACGCCTTCTTCGCGTGGATGCCGTTGTAGGCGTAGTCCGCCGCGTAGGCGCCCTGCAGCTCGTCGGTGGTGGCGGTGCGGAAGTAGGTCTTGAACGGGCGGGACTTGTTGGTCTGCCAGTTCTTGCCCTGGGTGAGCTCGGGGTTGGTGTTGGACGGGGAGATCTCCACCAGGTTGGCGGTGGCGAAGACCTGCTGCATCTGCGTGGCCACACCGGAGTTGAGCGGGCCGACGACGCCGAGCACGGTCTTGTCGGAGACGAGCTGGGTGGCGTTCTGCTGGCCGGTGGCGGGGATCGCCTTGTCGTCCAGCGGTTTGATCTTGAAGGTGACGCCCGGGACCGTCTTGTTCTTGTTGGCGTCGTCGACGGCGATCTGGGCGCCGTACTGAATACCCAGACCGGTCGCGGAGTTCTGGCCGGTCAGCGGAGCATCGACGCCGATCGTGACGGTCACGTTGCCACTGTCGCCGCCCTTGCTGTCGTTGTTCCGGGAGCCGCAAGCGGTGAGAGTCAGAGCTCCGGTGGTCAGCACGGAGGTAAGAATCACCAGAGAACGCTGTCGCACTATCGATCCTTTCCGCAGGCACGTTCCGCCCCTTGAGGGTGCGAAGCTGCCGCGCCGGTACCGAACTCCCTATGGAGCGGTGACTGGCGGTGACTCTAAGCGTGTGTGAGGAACGTGGAGGAGTGCTTGACCAAGGCTGTGACGCTCTTGTTATGACACGAGGTAATGCAGAGCGGTACTGCGTGGGGGGAAAGCAGGAATTCAGCCCGATTCACCCTGTCCGCATTCTGAGAACCTGCAGGCCTTGCCATAATCGGTTCAGGCGTCTCGGGGGTTTTGGTGATTACCTCACGCCGTTGCTGCAGGCGACTTCCGTGGTCCCGGATGATGTTGCGCATCCAGGGCCGCGGTGATGAAAATATGAATGCCTATTGCATGCATATTACGCAGGGTTACGCGCAGGAAAAGGAAGTTGAGGGGCTGGAGGGCGAGGCTTCGGAGCTTCTTCGCGTCCCATGCCGGGAGCGGCCGGGAGCGGCCGGGAGCGGCCGGGAGCGGCCGGGGGTGGCCGGGGGTGGCCGGGGCGTGCCGTGTGACGGGCGGTCGGGCGCGGTGCGTGCGCCATGGGCGGTGTGTGCCCGTTGGCCCGTCAATTCAGCGGCGGCACCGGTCGGTTGTCATTCCGCACTCGAGGTTCGCGCCCGGCGAAGGGGCCGCCGCAAGGAGCAGCCCCTTCGCGGTCGCTGTCAGGCGCCGGTGCCCTGGACGCGCCTGGCGTCGGCCTCGTTCACGTCCCGCAGCAGACAGGTCAGCCGGGCGCTGCACACCCGGCGGCCCTGCTCGTCGCTGATCACGATCTCGTACGTCGCCGTCGAACGGCCCCGGTGCATCGGGGTGGCCACACCGGTCACCAGGCCCGAGCGGACCGCGCGGTGGTGGGTGCAGTTCAGGTCCACGCCGACCGCGATCTTCGAGCTGCCGCCGTGCAGCATGGAGCCGATCGAGCCGAGCGTCTCCGCCAGAACGGCGGAGGCGCCTCCGTGCAGCAGGCCGTACGGCTGGGTGTTGCCCTCCACCGGCATGGTCCCGACGACCTTCTCCGCCGAGGCCTCCAGGATCTGCACCCCCATGCGGGTGCCGAGGTGTCCGGCCGAGAAGAGGGCGGGCAGGTCGACACCGAGCGCCGCGTACTCGTCGATGACTTCCTGCGGGAATTTCACCTGCTGCTGCTCGCCCATGGGCCCGGCTCCTTCGTCGTACACCTGAATGTGGTGGCTGAGCAAACGCTCAGTCGGTCGCCGATTGTTCCAGACGGCCCTCTGTCTGCCCGGTGTGACCTTCGAGACGTACGACCACGGACTTGCTGGCCGGGGTGTTGCTGGTGTCGGCGGTCGCGTCGAGCGGGACCAGGACGTTCGTCTCCGGGTAGTACGCCGCCGCGCATCCCCGGGTCGTCGGGTAGAGCACGACCCGGAAGCCGGGTGCCCGCCGCTCCACGCCGTCCTTCCACTCGCTCACCAGGTCGACGTACGACCCCTCGGCGAACCCGAGCGCCCGCGCGTCCCCGGGATTCACGAGCACCACCCGGCGGCCGCCCGTGATGCCCCGGTAGCGGTCGTCCAGGCCGTAGATCGTGGTGTTGTACTGGTCGTGCGAGCGCAGGGTCTGCAACAGCAGCCGGCCCTCGGGCAGTTCGGGGTACTCCACGGGCGCCGCCGTGAAGTTCGCCTTGCCGGTGGCGGTCGGGAAGCGGCGCTCGTCGCGCGGGGCGTGCGGCAGCGTGAAGCCGCCGGGGCGGGCCACGCGCGCGTTGAAGTCCTCGAAACCGGGGACCACACGCGCGATGCGGTCACGGATCGTCGCGTAGTCCTTCTCGAACTCCTCCCACGGCACGACGCTGTCCGCGCCGAGCACGCGGCGGGCCAGGCCGCAGATGATCGCGGGCTCCGACCTCAGCCGCGGGCTCGCCGGTGCCAGCCGCCCGCGCGAGGCGTGCACCATGCCCATCGAGTCCTCGACGGTCACGAACTGCTCGCCGCTCGCCTGCAGATCCCGCTCGGTGCGGCCCAGCGTGGGCAGGATCAGCGCCCGCGCGCCCGTGACGACGTGCGAGCGGTTGAGCTTGGTCGACACGTGCACCGTCAGCCGCGCCCGCCGCATCGCGGCCTCGGTGACCTCGGTGTCGGGGGAGGCGGAGACGAAGTTGCCGCCCATGGCGAAGAAGACCTTCGCCTCGCCGTCGCGCAGCGCGCGGATGGCCCGTACGACGTCGAAGCCGTGCTCGCGCGGTGGCGCGAACCCGAACTCCTTTTCCAGCGCGTCGAGGAAGGCCGGAGCGGGCCGTTCGAAGATGCCCATGGTGCGGTCGCCCTGGACGTTGCTGTGCCCGCGCACCGGGCACACGCCCGCGCCGGGCCGGCCGATGTTGCCGCGCAGCAGCAGGAAGTTGACGACCTCGCGGATGGTCGGGACGGCGTGCTTGTGCTGGGTGAGGCCCATGGCCCAGCAGACGATGGTGCGCTTCGAGGCGAGCGCCATGCCGAGGGCCTGCTCGATCTCCGCGCGCGTGAGGCCCGTCGCCCTCAGGGTCTCGTCCCAGTCGGCGGCGCGGGCGGCCTCGGCGAACTCCTCGAATCCGTGGGTGTGTTCGCGGACGAACTCCTCGTCGACCGCGCCCTCCGTCTCCAGGACGAGTTTGTTGAGCAGCCGGAAGAGGGCCTGGTCGCCGCCGATGCGGATCTGCAGGAACAGGTCGGTGAGGGCGGCGCCCTTCAGCAGGCCCTGCGGCGTCTGCGGGTTCTTGAACCGCTCCAGGCCGGCCTCGGGCAGCGGATTGACGCTGATGATCCTCGCGCCGTTCGCCTTGGCCT
This sequence comes from Streptomyces barringtoniae, assembly GCF_020819595.1. Classification (GTDB taxonomy): domain Bacteria; phylum Actinomycetota; class Actinomycetes; order Streptomycetales; family Streptomycetaceae; genus Streptomyces; species Streptomyces barringtoniae. Next base: position 82,360 of record NZ_JAJHNP010000013.1, on the reverse strand, counting down.
TCTCCAGCGCGGAGAGCATGCGCGGATGGTTCGTCCCCGGGTTCTGCCCCGCGACGATGATCAGGTCCGCCTTGTGGAGGTCCTCCAGCAGGACGCTGCCCTTGCCGATGCCGATGGTCTCGCTGAGCGCCGAACCGGACGACTCGTGGCACATGTTCGAGCAGTCCGGCAGGTTGTTCGTGCCCAGCTCGCGCGCGAACAGCTGGTACAGGAACGCGGCCTCGTTGCTGGTGCGGCCCGAGGTGTAGAAGACCGCCTCGTCGGGGGAGGAGAGGGCGGTGATCTCCTCGGCGACGATGTCGAAGGCGCGGTCCCAGCCGACCGGTTCGTAGTGCGTGCCGCCTTCGGCGAGATACATGGGGTGCGTGAGCCGCCCCTGCTGCCCCAGCCAGTACCCGCTCCTCGTCGCCAGGTCGGCCACGGAGTGCGCGGCGAAGAACTCCGGGGTGACCCGGCGCAGGGTGGCCTCCTCGGCCACTGCCTTCGCGCCGTTCTCGCAGAACTCCGCCTTGTGCCGGTGGTCCGGCTCCGGCCAGGCGCAGCCCGGGCAGTCGAACCCGTCCTTCTGGTTCACCCGCAGCAACGTCAGCGCCGTGCGCCGCACGCCCATCTGCTGCTGGGCGATCCGCAGGGTGTGCCCGATGGCGGGCAGCCCCGCCGCGGCGTGCTTCGGCTCCGTGACCTGCGGCGCGTCCTGAACCGGATCACCCTTGGGCGGCTTCGTCGCCATCGCACGCTCCCCTTCGACTGCGTGTGAGAAGTACGGTGCCGATCCTCCCACGGGGCACCGACAACGACACCGCCCCCTTCTCCCGCCCGCCCTCCTGCCGCGAGCGCGACCACTCCCGGGCCGGCGGCAACACGCCGAGTGACGGGCCGGCAACCCTCGGCAGCCCGCCGGCGCACGCGGCCCGGAGTGTCAGTGGGGCGTGGCAGGATCGGGGGCGTGGCAGAGACAGCATCGAAGAAGACCGACAAGATCCCCGGCGGCACCCGTCCCCGGCTGATGCTCATGGACGGGCACTCGCTGGCCTACCGCGCGTTCTTCGCGCTGCCCGCGGAGAACTTCACGACCGCGACCGGCCAGCCGACGAACGCGATCTACGGCTTCGCGTCGATGCTGGCCAACACCCTGCGTGACGAGGCGCCCACGCACTTCGCGGTGGCCTTCGACGTCTCGCGCAAGACCTGGCGCTCCGAGCGGTTCACCGAGTACAAGGCGAACCGCTCCAAGACCCCGGACGAGTTCAAGGGGCAGGTCGAGCTGATCGGCGAGCTCCTCGACGCGATGCACGCCCCCCGCTTCGCCGTGGAGGGGTTCGAGGCGGACGACGTCATCGCCACCCTCGCCACCCAGGCCGAGGCCGAGGGCTTCGAGGTGCTGATCGTCACCGGCGACCGCGACTCCTTCCAGCTGGTGACCGACCACATCACCGTGCTCTACCCGACCAAGGGCGTCTCGGAGCTGACCCGGTTCACCCCGGAGAAGGTTTTCGAGAAGTACGGATTGACACCCGCCCAGTACCCGGACTTCGCGGCCCTGCGCGGCGACCCGTCCGACAACCTCCCCGGCATCCCCGGCGTCGGCGAGAAGACTGCGGCGAAGTGGATCAACCAGTTCGGCTCGTTCGCCGAGCTGGTCGAGCGCGTCGACGAGGTCAAGGGCAAGGCCGGGCAGAACCTCCGCGATCACCTGGAGTCGGTCAAGCTCAACCGCGTCCTCACCGAGCTGGAGCGCCAGGTCGAGCTGCCCAGGGCGGTCGCCGACCTGGAGCGGGCCGCGTACGACCGCAAGGCCGTCACGATGGTCCTGGACACCCTGGAGATCCGCAACCCGTCCCTGCGCGAGCGTCTCTTCGCCGTCGACCCCGGCGCCGAGGAGGCCGAGACCACGCCGATCACCACCGACGGCGTGGAGCTGGACGGCAAGATCCTGCGCACCGGCGAGCTGGCCCCCTGGCTCGCCGAGCACGGCGCCGAGACCCTGGGCATCGCCACCGTCGACACCTGGGCGCTGGGCACCGGCTCGGTCGCCGAGGTCGCCCTGGCCGCCGCCGGGGGAGCGGCCGCCTGGTTCGACCCGGCCGAGCTGGACGAGGCCGACGAGAACGCGTTCGCGGCCTGGCTGGCCGACGCCGGCCGCCCCAAGGTGTTCCACAGCGCCAAGGGCGCCATGCGCGTCTTCGCCGAGCACGGCTGGTCCGTCGAGGGCGTGTCCATGGACACCGCGCTCGCCGCCTACCTCGTCAAGCCCGGCCGCCGCTCCTTCGACCTGGACGCCCTCTCCCTGGAGTACCTGCACCGCGAGCTGGCGCCCGCCGCCGCGGCCGACGGCCAGCTGGCCTTCGGCGCCGACGAGGGCGCCGAGGCCGAGGCCCTGATGATCCAGGCCCGCGCGGTCCTCGACCTCGGCACGGCCTTCGCGACCCGCCTCGAGGAGGTCGGCGCGGCCGACCTGCTGCGCGACATGGAGCTGCCCACCTCCGCCCTGCTCGCCCGCATGGAGCGCCACGGCATCGCGGCCGACCGCGCGCACCTCGAGGCGATGGAGCAGACCTTCGCGGGCGCCGTGCAGCAGGCCGTGAAGGAGGCGCACGCGGCCGCCGGCCACGAGTTCAACCTGGGCTCGCCCAAGCAGCTCCAGGAGGTCGTCTTCGGCGAGCTGGCCCTGCCGAAGACGAAGAAGACCAAGACCGGCTACACCACGGACGCCGACGCCCTGGCCTGGCTCGCCACCCAGACCGACAACGAACTGCCGGTGATCATGCTCCGCCACCGCGAGCAGGCGAAGCTGCGGGTCACGGTCGAGGGCCTGATCAAGACCGTCGCGGGCGACGGCCGTATCCACACCACCTTCAACCAGACGGTGGCCGCGACCGGGCGCCTGTCCTCCACGGACCCGAACCTGCAGAACATCCCGGTCCGCACCGACGAGGGCCGCGCGATCCGCCGCGGCTTCGTGGTCGGCGAGGGCTTCGAGTCGCTGATGACCGCCGACTACAGTCAGATCGAGCTGCGGGTGATGGCCCACCTCTCCGAGGACGAGGGCCTGATCCGGGCGTTCACCTCCGGCGAGGACCTGCACACCACGGCCGCGTCCCAGGTGTTCGGCGTCGAGCCCGCCGCGGTGGACGCGGAGATGCGCCGCAAGATCAAGGCGATGTCGTACGGCCTGGCCTACGGCCTGTCCGCCTTCGGCCTGTCCCAGCAGCTGAACATCGAGGCGGCGGAGGCCCGCGCCCTGATGGACGCCTACTTCGAGCGCTTCGGCGGAGTCCGCGACTACCTTCGCCGCGCGGTCGACGAGGCACGTGCGACCGGCTACACGGCGACGCTCTTCGGCCGCCGCCGCTACCTGCCGGACCTCAACAGCGACAACCGCCAGCGCCGCGAGGCGGCCGAGCGCATGGCCCTCAACGCGCCCATCCAGGGCACCGCCGCCGACATCGTCAAGATCGCCATGCTCAAGGTGGACGGTGCCCTGCGGGCGGCGGACCTGAAGTCGCGCATGCTCCTGCAGGTCCACGACGAAATCGTCCTGGAGATCGCCCCCGGCGAGCGGTCGGCCGCCGAGCAGATCGTCCGCCGGGAAATGTCCACCGCCGTCCACCTCCGGGCCCCCCTCGACGTCTCCGTCGGCGTCGGCCCGGACTGGGAGTCGGCAGCGCACTAGCCTGCGGCGCTCGGGCGGAGGGGGGTGTTGCAACCGGCCTCGGCTGCAACACCCCCTCCGCTGCACGGCAGGGCCCAACCACCGACACCGGCCCCCACGTCCCCGCCGGCGCCTCCTTGCCCACCGCAACGGCACCCCGCCCTCGCGGTGCTCTCCGGCAGCACCGCAGCACCACGCCGGGTCCGACTCGCCCCCTGAATCCCCGGCCTCCCACATCCCGCCGCCAGGGCACCTCGCCCTCGCGGTGCTCTCCGGCGGTGCCGAACCCACCGTGACCCACGCCTGGGTCCGACCTGCCCCCTGAATTCGCGGGCCCCTCACATCCCGCCGCAGCGGTGCCTCGCCTCCACGGCGCCTTCCGGCGGTGCCGAACCCACCGCAGCACCACGCCGGGTCCGACCCGCCCCCTGAATTCGCGGGCCCCTCACATCGCGCCGCAGCGGCGCCCCGCCCCCGTGGTGCTCTCCGGCGGTGCCGAGCCCACCGCAGCATCACGTCCGGGTCCGCCCCGCACCCCGAAAACTCGCGCCCCGGTCCACCCCTCCAGTACAAGAGCCCGGCGCGCACGCCAGCAATTCGGCCGAACCCCCGGAGGGACCCGTCACTCACGTGGCCCCCGCCAAAACGCCCCCCACCCCCCACAGCCGCAAAACTGCGGGCATGGGTATACGCATGCTTCACCGCCGGACGCCCGAGGCATACATCCGGGCCTGGGCGGACACCGCCTCGGCGCAGGCCATGCCCGCCTCGCCGGTCCCGGCCCTCGCGGCCGACGCAAGCACCGCCCGCATCCCCGCCGACCTGACCGCGACCGTCCGCAGGGCCGCCACGCACCTCCGGCACAGACTCGCCGGCCTGACCGCCCCCGTCGACCGCGCCCCCGACTGGCGCCAGTGGGCCGACCTCGCCCGCGGCTACCTCGCCCTCGCGCTCACCGCGATCCCGAGACCGCGCCCCCGGCGCACCCTCACCGTCTTCGTCGCGTCCCTCACCGACCGACCGGCCGCCCCCGGCCCGCACCGACCACCCCACCGGGACCGGCGGGACCAGCGGGAGCAGCGGGATCAGCGAGACCGCCAGGACCGTCGGGGACCGGGCCCCGACGCCACACCCTGACCCCGACGGCGTACAGCACCACCCCCACCACCAGCCCGGCGCCCACCCCGAAGCACAGGGTCGGCACCAGTTCCCACGGCCGCTCCGGTGCCCCCGTGAGCGCCCGCCAACGCGCCGCCCGCTGCACCGCCCCGGCCGCCGCGCAGCCGCCGAGCACCGCGCCGGCCCACCACCGGTCTCGTACCGACAGCACGGGCACCCCCGCCGGCGCCCCGCCCGGCGCACGCCGCAGCGCCCGCGCGGCGAACACCGCGATCACGACCGCGCCCACCACGGACGAGCCGTACTGCAGCCACGAGAACACCGGCATGCCCGCCACCCGGTCCCGCCCGATGGCCGGAACCAGCCGGGTCCCCCACCGTCCTTGATGCGTGAACGCGTCCCACACCACATGGGTCAGTGCACCCAGCACCGCGGAGACGTACCACCGCACCACCGTGACCACGCGGGCACGCGCGCGTGGCGCACGGCCGCGCAGCAGCACGGCCGCCCGTCCCTGCCGGCCCCGGGGCAGCAGCGCGAGCAACGGCTCGCGGACGAGCAGCCACAGTCCCACCAGCGCCCACGAGATGAGCACGTCGACAGTGAAGACCCCGGCGAACGCGTGCGTGACGGCGCCGAATTCCATGCCGCCCGGCAGGGCATTCGCTGCATAGAAGGGCATGTCGGGCGAGAAGGAGCCTGCGACGAGCACCGCCGGCACCAGCGGGCCGCGGCCGGTCCCGTCCCGGCGGACCGCGGGCAGCACGGCCGCCGCATGGCTGAGTGTGAACGGCAACGGAGCCCCCGGGAACGGTCGTCGGTCATGGCGCCGAGCCGGTGATCGCGTTTGTCCAGTATCTGCCGATCAGGCCCGCTCTGTACACGGGGCCGCCTTTCGAGCGTCCTGCGTGACAACCGGAGTTGGCCAACGGGTGAAAAACGGACGTGAACCGGTCCCGACACGAAGCAAGTTGTCGTAGGGTCGCCTGCGGCGCGACCCGCCGGGCGCGTGGTCGAACACGCGTCGCACAGATGGAAGGATGTCACAGGGGCAACCGGAACACCGGGTCAACCGTCACAGCAGGGTGAGGCAGACAGCCGGAGACGGACGCACGACGTCCACAGGAGGGGTTCACTCGATGGCGGCGCATTTCGGAAGGCGGCTGCGCAAGGGGGCGGCGACCACCGCCGTGGCCGCGGCAGCGGTCGCGGCTCTGTCCGCGTCCCAGGCTCCGGGAATGCCCGGCGAGGACCACGGCACACAGGCGACGGCCGGCGCCTCCGCCCCCGTGCCCCCCGCGACCTCCGACGGCAACGCCACCGGCAACTCGCCGTACTACACGGACCTGCCGCCCCTCAACAGCCCCAACCCCAGCCCCTCGCCGAGCGCCACCGGCACCCCTGTCGCCCAGGGTGACGCCGAGGCCGGCATCCCGGCGACGGTCCTCGACGCCTACAAGAAGGCCGAGGCCGAACTGCGTGCCGCCAAGCCCGGCTGCAACCTGCCCTGGCAGCTGCTCGCCGCGATCGGCAAGGTCGAGTCGGGGCAGGCCCGTGGCGGCCGGGTCGACGCGTACGGCACCACGATCGGCCGGATCCTGGGCCCGGCGCTCGACGGCCACGGCTTCGCCCTCATCAAGGACACCGACCACGGCGTCTACGACGGCAACACCGAGTACGACCAGGCCGTCGGCCCCATGCAGTTCATCCCGTCGACCTGGGCCTGGGCCGGCCGCGACGGCAACGGCGACGGCAAGAAGGATCCCAACAACGTCTACGACGCCGCCCTCGCCGCGGGCCACTACCTGTGCCGCAACGGCTGGGACCTCTCGCGCGAGGACGGCCTGCACAGCGCGATCCTCAGCTACAACAACTCGCAGGACTACCTGAACACGGTCCTGTCGTGGCTGGAGTACTACCGCAAGGGCACCCACTCCGTGCCCGACGGCACCGGCAGCGTGCCCACCCGCCGCAGCGACGACGGAACCCCGCGCGCCAAGTCCCCGAAGCACTCGAAGGTGCCGAAGACCAAGCCGGACCCGAAGCCGGACCCCAAGCCCAGCACGCCCGGCGGCGGGCACGGGAGCCCCACTCCGGCGCCGCCGAAGCCGCCCGTTCCGCCGAAGCCCCCGCAGACCCCCACCGACACCGTGGACCACCTGCAGGACGCGGGCACCGCCAAGCTCACCGCGATGGCCGGCCACGGCTTCACCGAGCAGATCGGCACCCGCGCCGAGACCAAGGCCGGCAAGGCCGTCGCCAAGGTCAGGATCCGGTTCACCATCACCGGGGACACCGACGCCACCTTCGCCGGCGGCGAGACCGTGGCCACGGTCGCCACCGACGCCAAGGGCGTCGCCCTCGCCCCGGCGCTCCAGGCGGGCGAGAAGACCGGCGACTTCAAGGTCATGGCCACCGTCGTGGGGCGCACGGTCGCGGGCCTCGGCTACACGGCCACCGTCACCGAGCGCGCCGCCGACACCCTGGCGCGCACCAGCGACACCCCGCTGACCTGCACCCCGGGCGGCGAGTTCGCCGACCAGGTCCAGGTGAAGGCGACGTACAAGGGCGCCGTCGCGGACAAGGTCGCGGCCACCGCCACCCTGATCAAGTCCGACACCGACGCCACCGAGAACGACAAGGGCCCGTACTTCAAGGACGCCGACGGCAAGCCCGTACGCACCCTCACCGGCCTCCGGACGGACGCCAAGGGACTGCTGACCCTGCCGAAGCTGTACGCGGACGACACCACCGGCACCTTCCTGCTCCGCATCACCACCACCGGCGGTGCGACGCTCACCGTCGAGCTGAAGGTCGCCGCCGCGGACTCCTCGGCGAGCCCGTCCCCGTCCCCGAGCCCGTCCGCCTCCTGACACCCGCGACCGGCAGGGCGCCCTCTCCGCACCGGCGGGGAGGGCGCCCTCGTTCGTCCGTGCACCGCTGTTCTCATCTCACCCGCCCGTTGCTACGGTGCCGAACCTGACGTGCCATCAGAAAGCCGTCAGGACACGACCGTCCGCCGGGAGGCCCGTATGCGCGCCCTGATCGCCGCCGCGACAGGTCTCGCCCTCGCGTTCGCCCTGGTCCTGGCGATGACCGCCATGGGCACGCCGACGGGCCGGACATCCCCCAAGCCGCTGCTGACGACGGTGCCCTCGCACCCGTAGCCGCGCCCGTCCGGGAGGGAGGCCTTCCATGCGCCGCAAGGCAAGCCTGGTCCTGCTCGCCTGCGCCGTCCTCTGCGCGGCGCTCGCCCCGCTGCTGCGCTGGTACGCCTTCCCGCGCCTGGCGAGGATCCCCGCGAACCAGTACCAGGACATGGTTCTCGAGGCCAGGGGCGCCACCCTCCTCGACTACGGCACGATGCGCGCGAAGAAGGTCTCCGGGGTCACCATCGTGCAGACGCTCAAGGGCGACGTGGACGCCGCGAAGAGGATCGAGAGGACGGCGGGCCGGCCGGTCGTGGTCTGGGACAGCCTCTCCTACGTCCAGGGCCCCGACGGCAAGATGGTCTCCAAGGTCCCCGAGCGCTACATCTTCGACGCCCACAGCCAGGACCCCGTGCACGCCACCGGCGAGATGGTCGACGGCGACCCCGTCACCCGCCAGGGCATCGAGTTCAAGTGGCCCTTCCTGACACAGAAACGCGACTACGAGTACTTCGACGCCCAGACCCGCACCACCAACCCCATCCACTACAAGGGCACCCGGACCTTCCGCGGCCTGAAGGTCTACTACTTCGAGCAGGCCATCCCCTGGACCAAGGTCCCCATGCCGAAGACCATGCCCATCCAGGGCATCACGCCCGAATCGGTCGCCAACACGGGAACGACCCGCTGGTACAGCACGGTCCGCAGATTCTGGGTCGAACCCGTCACCGGCGCGCCCGTCTACGGCGAGGAGCTCCACAAGGAGGAACTACGCGGCGGCACCCTGCTCGGCGGCCGGGACCGGGTCACTGCCTTCGCCGGGGACGTGAAGATGCGCGAGGACTACATCGAGCACACGGTCGCCCTGGTCAAGCACAACCGCACGCTGGTGCTGATGCTCACCTCGTACGTCCCCTGGGGTTCCCTGACCGCGGGAGCCCTGCTCCTCGCTCTCTCCCTCTGCCTGGAGGCCCGGGCCCGCCGACCTCAGGATCCGGCACCCACGGAACCGGCCGAACCCGAACCGGTCAGCGCCTGAGCCGCGCGTTGGTGTGCCGGGTGGGCTCGGCGGCCGCCGGGTCCTCGGGCCACGGATGCTTCGGATACCGCCCGCGCAGCTCCGCCCGTACGCCCTGATAGCCGCCCTTCCAGAAGGAGGCGAGGTCGGCCGTGACGGCGGCGGGCCGCCCGGCGGGGGAGAGCAGATGCACGAGCAGCGGCACGCCCGCGACGGCCGGCGTCTCGCGCAGCCCGAACATCTCCTGCAGCTTGACCGCGAGCACCGGCCGCTCCGGATCCCGATAGTCGATCCGTATTCTGGACCCACTCGGTACGGTGACCCGCTCCGGGGCCAGCTCGTCCAGCCGCGCGGCTTCGCCGCTCGCCCACGGCAGCAGCCGTGGGAGCGCCTGCCCGGCGTCGATCCGGCCGAGATCGGCCCGCCGCCGGGCCCGGCTCAGCTCCGGCTCCAGCCAGTCCTCCACGCACGCGTGCAGCGCCTCGTCGGACACGTCCGGCCACGGCTCACCGAGATGCACCCGCAGGAAGGCCAGCCGCTGCCGCAGCGCCTCCGCCTCCGGCGACCAGCGCAACACCCCGAGCCCTTCCTGCCGGAGCCCTTCGAGCAGGGCCGCGCGTACGAGCGCCGGGTCGGCGTCCCTCAGAGGCCGTACGGCCAGCTCGACGGCGCCGAGCCGTTCGACATGCCGGGCCACGACATCCCCGCCGGCCCAGCGCACCTCGTCCCCCTCGCCGAGCAGCGCCCCGGCGGCGGCCCGCGCCACGTCCTCGCTCACGGCGGCCCCGAGCAGCACGCGCGCGTGCCCCGTACCGGAGGGCCGATCGGCGACGGCGACGACGATCCAGGGCGCACCCCGCAACGCCGACGCATCACTCAACTCGGCCCGCGTGCCGGAGACCATCAGATACGACCCACCGTCGAGCCTCGCGACCCGCTCGGGAAAGGCGAGCGCGGCGACAAGCCCGGCGAGCCGGTCGTCACCGGTGCCCGGCCCGACCCGGACGGCGCCTTCTGGCCGACGGCGACCGGCGGGCGGATGGGAAAACTCCTGTGAGACGGCCCGCAGCCGCCGCACCTCCGCAGCCCACCGCGCAGCGTAGGCGTCGCCACCACGCCGGGCACGTCGCAATGCACCCGCGAGATCATCCCCGTAGTCCCGCGGCACCTCTTCGGAAAGCAGAGCGACAACCTCGGCGCCCCCACCAGACGTGTCCAGCAGCGCCCGCCCCAACCGGGGGTGCACCCCCAGCCGAGCCAGCCGCTGGCCGACCGACGTGGCCCGACCGGCGGAGTCCACCGCCCCCACCGCCGTCAACGCGGAGCGCGCCGCCGCCATGGCCCCACCCGGCGGAGGATCGAGCAACGCCAGCCCGGAGGCGTCCGGATCGCCCCAGCAAGCCGCCTGCAAGGCGAACGCGGTCAGGTCGGCCACCTTGATCTCCGGTGCCGGAAACGCCGGCAGACGCCCGTCCTCGGCCTCGGACCAGCACCGGTACACCGCCCCCGGCGCCTCCCGTCCGGCCCGCCCCGCCCGCTGCCGCCCGGCCGCCCGGGACGCGCGGACCGTCGTCAGCCCGCTCAGCCCGCGCGCGTGGTCCACCCGGGGCTCCCGCGCGAGCCCGGAGTCCACCACCACGCGCACCCCGGGCACCGTCAGCGAGGACTCCGCCACCGAGGTGGCCAGCACCACCCGGCGCCGCCCTGCGGCAGACAGCACCGCCTCCTGCACGGCGGCCGGCGCCCTCCCGTGCACCTGGAGCACGTCGACGTCGCCCACACCGCCCAGTTGGCCCGCCACGCGCGCGATCTCGCCCACACCGGGCAGGAAGCACAGCACGTCCCCGTCCCGCTCGGCCAGCGCCCGCCGCACCACCGACGCCACATGGGTCAGCAGCGCCGGATCGACCCGCATCCCGTGCGGCGGCCGCACCGGACGCGCCGGAGGCGCCCACACCACCTCCACCGGGTGCGCGACGCCCTCCGCCTCCACCACGGGCGCCCCGCCCAGCAGCCGCGCCCAGCCCTCGGCGTCGGTCGTCGCCGACGCGGCCACCAGCCGCAGCTCCGGCCGCAGCGCCTGCCGTACGTCCCACAGGAACGCGGCCGCCGTGTCGGCGTCCAGATGCCGCTCGTGGCACTCGTCGAGGACGACGGCGTCGACGCCCGGCAGTTCCTGGTCCCGTTGCAGCCGCTGCAGCAGCACCCCGGTCGTCACGATCTCCACGCGCGTGTGCCGGCCCACGGCCCGCTCACCGCGCACCGTGAAGCCGATGCTCTCGCCGGGCTTCTCGCCCAGCAGCCACGCCATGCGCCGGGCCGCCGCCCGCGCCGCGATCCGGCGCGGCTCGGCCACCACGACCCGCCGCGCGGGCCCGCCCCCGACCAGCCCCGCCAGCACGAGCGGCACCAGCGTCGTCTTGCCGGTGCCGGGCGGCGCCACGAGCACGGCGGTGCCGCCGTCCTCCAGGGCCTCGGTCAGGGCGGGCAGGGCCGAGCGCACGGGCAGCGCGTCCAGGGCGTCGTAACGGATCACGCCCCTAGTGTCGTACGAAGGCGAAACCGGCCCTCACGCGCGCGTGCACGGGAGAAAACGTCCCCACACGCGCGTGCACCCGACGATCAGCAGGGGTCAGTCCCGCTCGCACACGAAGATCGCCGTCCCCGGGATCAGATGGCCCCGCAGCGGGGACCAGCCGCCCCACTCCGCTGTGTTCCAGGCCGGCCACTCCGGCTCCAGCAGGTCCACCAGGCGGAAGCCGGACGCCACGATGTCCCGGACGCGGTCGCCGAGCGTCCTGTGGTGCTCGACGTAGACCGCGCGGCCCTCCTCGTCCTGTTCCACGTACGGCGTACGGTCGAAGTAGGAGGACGCCACCGACAGGCCCTCGGGGCCCGGCTCGTCAGGGAACGCCCAGCGGATCGGATGGGTCACCGAGAAGACGAACCGGCCCCCCGGCCGCAGCACCCGGTGCACCTCGCGCAGCACCAGCCGCGGGTCGGCGACGAACGGCAGCGCCCCGTAGGCGGAGCAGGCCACGTCGAAGGAGCCGTCGGCGAAGGGCAGCGCACCGGCGTCCGCGCAGACCAGCGGAAACGATCCACCGATCCGCAGGGCGTGCTGGAGCTGGCGGTGCGAGAGGTCCAGCGCCACCGGCCGGGCGCCCTGGGCGGCCAGCCAGCGTGCGCACTGCGCCGCGCCCGCGCCTATCTCCAGGACGTCCTTGCCCTTCAGCTCCTCCGGCGGGCCGAGCAGCTCGGCCTCCACCTCGTCCAGGCCCTCCGGCCCCCACACGAAGCGGTCGTCGCCGAGGAACGTGCCGTGCTCGACCTGGTACTCGTCCGCGTTGCGGTCCCACCAGCCCCGGTTGGCCCGTGAGCTCTCCGCGACCCCGGCGTCACGGCGTGTCGCCTCCGGCTCGAAGGTCTCGGTTCCCTCGGGCTCGTACGCTTCCGGCTCTTGGATGATCGGCTCCCTCGTCGTACTCTTCCGTCCAGCCCGCCGGGCGCGCGTCGCGGAAGGGTCCCCGAAGGCCTGCGTGGCCTCTTGGGACGTTTCTTGTGCCGGGTATGCGGCGATCCGCCCCGGGTGTGCGCCTTCGCGCATTGACCATGTCCGGCTGCCCCCGTATGCTACAAGTTGCGCTGCGGGCCTGCGCACCTCAGACGTAGCAGGCTGCGCTCGCATCTGTTGTATGTCCCCTCGGTTGTCGAGGCGCCACCGGGCACCCGGTGTCCTTAAGGTGGCGCTTCCTTGGCTGTCCGGCTTCTGCAGAGCGAAACGGGCTCCCGGCGTAAGCAGTACCTACGACTTCAATGTCCGTACCGGAGCCCTTTCCCACATGACGAGCAGCACCGAGACCACCGCCACCACCCCGCAGGTAGCGGTCAACGACATCGGTAACGAGGAAGCCTTCCTCGCCGCGATCGACGAGACGATCAAGTACTTCAACGACGGCGACATCGTCGACGGCGTCATCGTGAAGGTCGACCGGGACGAGGTCCTGCTCGACATCGGTTACAAGACCGAAGGTGTCATCCCGAGCCGCGAGCTCTCGATCAAGCACGACGTCGACCCGAACGAGGTCGTGGCCGTCGGCGACGAGATCGAGGCCCTGGTCCTCCAGAAGGAGGACAAGGAAGGCCGCCTGATCCTCTCGAAGAAGCGCGCCCAGTACGAGCGTGCCTGGGGCACCATCGAGAAGATCAAGGAAGAGGACGGCATCGTCACCGGTACCGTCATCGAGGTCGTCAAGGGTGGCCTCATCCTCGACATCGGCCTCCGTGGCTTCCTCCCGGCCTCCCTGGTCGAGATGCGCCGCGTCCGCGACCTTCAGCCGTACGTCGGCAAGGAGCTCGAGGCCAAGATCATCGAGCTGGACAAGAACCGCAACAACGTGGTCCTGTCCCGCCGCGCCTGGCTCGAGCAGACCCAGTCCGAGGTCCGCCAGACGTTCCTCACGACCCTCCAGAAGGGTCAGGTCCGCTCCGGCGTCGTCTCCTCGATCGTCAACTTCGGTGCCTTCGTGGACCTGGGTGGCGTCGACGGTCTGGTCCACGTTTCCGAGCTGTCCTGGAAGCACATCGACCACCCGTCCGAGGTCGTCGAGGTCGGCCAGGAGGTCACCGTCGAGGTTCTCGACGTCGACATGGACCGCGAGCGCGTCTCCCTGTCGCTGAAGGCGACCCAGGAAGACCCGTGGCAGCAGTTCGCCCGCACCCACCAGATCGGCCAGGTCGTGCCCGGCAAGGTCACGAAGCTGGTGCCGTTCGGTGCGTTCGTCCGCGTGGACGAGGGCATCGAGGGTCTGGTCCACATCTCCGAGCTGGCCGAGCGCCACGTGGAGATCCCGGAGCAGGTCGTCCAGGTCAACGACGAGATCTTCGTCAAGGTCATCGACATCGACCTCGAGCGCCGTCGCATCAGCCTCTCGCTGAAGCAGGCCAACGAGTCCTTCGGTGCCGACCCGTCCGCGGTCGAGTTCGACCCGACCCTGTACGGCATGGCCGCGTCCTACGACGACCAGGGCAACTACATCTACCCCGAGGGCTTCGACCCGGAGACCAACGACTGGCTGCCGGGCTACGAGAAGCAGCGCGAGGAGTGGGAGCGCCAGTACGCCGAGGCGCAGACCCGCTTCGAGCAGCACCAGCAGCAGGTCATCAAGTCCCGCGAGGCCGACGCCGCTGCCGCGGCCGAGGGTGGCGAGGCTGCGGCTCCGGCCGCGACCGGCGGTTCGTACTCCTCCGAGGGCGCCGACACCTCCGGTGCGCTGGCCTCGGACGAGGCGCTGGCCGCGCTGCGCGAGAAGCTGGCCGGCGGCCAGAGCTGAACGCCGGTAGCTGGGCTTAGCCGATAGCTGGTCCTGAGGGGCCGCACCTTTCGAGGTGCGGCCCCTCAGGCGTTTTTGCGGCGAACCAGCTGACGGGGCGTCAAGGGCTCCGGACGGGCACCCCTGATCAGTGGCCGGTTGCGGGAATGCCCGCGTTCCAGGGCACGTTGTCCATGAGGAACACGAGGAGGAGCGGTCACAGTGCTTGATCCGCAGGGTTTGTACGCATGGGAGCTGAAGGGCCTCGCCGTGGTCGACATGGCGCTCGCCCAGGAGTCGGCCGGCCTGGTCATGCTCTACCACTTCGACGGATACATCGACGCAGGCGAGACCGGGGACCAGATCGTCGACCGGCTGCTCGACTCGCTGCCCCACCAGCTCGTCGCCCGTTTCGACCACGACCGGCTCGTGGACTACCGGGCCCGCCGGCCCCTGCTGACCTTCAAGCGGGACCGCTGGACCGACTACGAGGTCCCGGCCATCGAGGTCCGCCTCGTCCAGGACACCACCGGCGCCCCCTTCCTGCTGCTCACCGGACCCGAGCCGGACGTGGAGTGGGAGCGGTTCGCGGCGGCCGTGCGGCAGATCGTGGAGCGGCTCGGCGTCCGCCTCTCCGTGAACTTCCACGGCATCCCCATGGGCGTCCCGCACACCCGCCCGGTCGGTCTCACCCCCCACGGCAACCGCAACGACCTCGTCCCGGGCCACCGCAGCCCCTTCGACGAGGCCGAGGTGCCCGGCAGCGCCGAGGCGCTGGTGGAGTACCGCCTGATGGAGGCCGGGCACGACGTCCTGGGCGTCGCCGCGCACGTCCCGCACTACATCGCCCGCTCCGCGTACCCGGACGCCGCCCTGACCGTCCTGGAGGCCATCACGGCCGCCACCGGGCTGGTCCTCCCGGGCATCGCGCACTCGCTGCGCACGGACGCGTACCGCACCCAGACGGAGATCGACCGCCAGATCCAGGAGGGCGACGAGGAACTCACCGCGCTCGTCCAGGGCCTGGAGCACCAGTACGACGCCGCAGCGGGCGCCGAGACCCGGGGCAACATGCTCGCCGAGCCCGTGGACATCCCGTCGGCCGACGAGATCGGGCGCGAGTTCGAACGCTTCCTGGCGGAGCGGGAAGGCGACAACTGACCGTCGCCGGGCCCGCTGTCAGTGGCAGGGCCTAAGCTTCCGGACATGCTGAAGGTGGGCCTGACCGGTGGGATCGGCGCCGGCAAGAGCGAGGTGTCACGGCTGCTCGTGGAGCACGGGGCCGTGCTGATCGACGCGGACCGCATCGCGCGCGAGGTCGTGGCGCCGGGCACCCCCGGCCTCGCCGCCGTGGTCGAGGCCTTCGGCGAGGACGTCCTCACCGCGGACGGCAGCCTGGACCGGCCCAGACTCGGCTCGATCGTCTTCTCCGACCCGGAGAGGCTCGCCGTCCTCAACTCGATCGTGCACCCCCTGGTGGGCGCCCGCTCCCGCGAGCTGGAGGAGGCCGCGCACGCCGACGCCGTGGTGATCCACGACGTACCCCTCCTCACCGAGAACGGCCTGGCGCCGCTGTACGACCTCGTGATCGTCGTCGACGCGAGCCCCGAGACCCAGCTCGACCGGCTGGTCCGGCTGCGCGGGATGACCGAGGAGGACGCACGCGCGCGTATGGCCGCGCAGGCGACCCGCGAGCAGCGCAGACGGATTGCGGACATCGTGATCGACAACGACGTGCCGCTGGAGGCGCTGCACAAGCGTGTCGCCGAGGTGTGGGAGGAGCTCGTACGGCGGGCTCGCGAGGGTACCGGGAAGTAGCGCAGGAATAGCGGCCCTGTCCCGGTGCGTTGAAAGGGCGGAGCGAGGGAAGGACTTAGCCGTGCCCGAGACCAGCGGTTCCACCGGACGTACTCCGGAGACGCATGTCATCGACTTCCGTGCAGCCGAGCATCTGCTCAACTCACGGGACCCGCGGGGTGCGGTGAAGCTGCTCGACCCAGTCATCGCCGCGCACCCGGAGAACACCGCGGCCCGGCTGCTCCGCGCGCGTGCGTTCTTCGCCGCGGCGC
The DNA here is from genome assembly GCF_020819595.1 of Streptomyces barringtoniae. GTDB lineage: Bacteria > Actinomycetota > Actinomycetes > Streptomycetales > Streptomycetaceae > Streptomyces > Streptomyces barringtoniae. The sequence continues at coordinate 66,041 of NZ_JAJHNP010000013.1, read as the reverse complement.
AACTGCGGCCCGCCGAGCTGGAGTTCACGATCGTACTGGAGCGCGAGCCGGACAACGCGTTCGCGCACTTCGCACTGGCCCGCACTTACGAACGCCAAGGCCGCCCCGACCAGGCCAAACGCCATTTCCGTCTCGCGGCCGCTCTGGACCCGAACCCGCAGTACGTGCGGGCGGCACACTTCGACGACTGACCCTCGACGACTGACCTTCGACGACTGACCATCGTGGGCCGAGCGACGGCGCCGATCCTGCCGCGCCGGGCCGGTCAAGAGTGGCGGTGCCTCGGTGGGCCCGGATACGGCGGTTCGTTGTCCGGCGGTTGGTACGGCGGCACGTCACGGCCCGGCTGGTAGTGCGGGCCCTGCCGGATGTGCCTGAGGATCATGGCCATGTCGGCGGTGACCACCAGCCACAGCACCCCGCAGGCCGCCGCCCAGCCGGGGCGCCCGACGAGCGCGAACGCCACCGTGCCGAAGACCGCCCAGACCAGTCCCCACACGCACAGCCAGAACCGCGCCCGCAGAGCACTGCGCGCGGTCACCGGCTCACTGCCCGTACGCATCGGACCACCACTCCTGACTGCAACGTACTCTTCGGGGACGACGTTCATCAACGGCGCTCGTCCGTCGCGCGTCGAGTCGCTCGTCGAAGGGGGATCCATTGCTGCCGGACGCCGACGACCTGCCCGAACTGCTCCTCGACCTGGCCGTGCCGCACGAGGACATCAACGATCTGGTGGCCGGTCGGCGCCGGGTGACCGGTGATCCGGGAGCGCTCAGACTCCTGCAGGAGTGCGTCGAGGAACTGTTCCGCGATCCGGAGGAGACCGGCCGCACACCCCAACTCCCCGAACTCCTCGACGCGGCGCCGAACGAGCTGAACGGCCTCTTCGCCGTGTACGTCTTCGTCGCCGCCGCCCCGCACACCCTTGCCCGGCACCGGGAACGCGGCATCCCGCCCGAGATATCCCGCCGTACCCTGTCCGACCTGGGCCGTCAGATGGCCGTGCACCGCAGACGGCACGGTACGACCGGTGTGCAGGCGCGGCGCTGGCTCGTCCGCCACTTCCGCGGTGAGCTGTACCAGCTGGGCCGACTGCAGTTCGAGCGGGCGCGGCTCGGGCAGTCCACGGCCCCCGTGCTCGCGGCGGCAGGGCTCGACGCGCTTCCCGGCACGGACTGCCTGAGCCTGCACATCCCCGACTTCCACGGTCCGCTGAGCCCGTCCGCCTGCGACCGCTCCCTGGCCCGGGCCCGTGAGTTCTTCGCCGTGCACTTCCCCGAGGAGCGGCCGGTGGCCGCACTGTGCCACTCCTGGCTGCTCGACCCGCAGTTGAGGCGGTACCTGCCGGCCGACTCCAACATCATCCGTTTCCAGGAACGGTTCCGCACCGTCCGCGAGGAGACCGAGCCGTCCGACACCGAACCCGTCCAGTTCGTCTTCGGCGACCCCGGCCTGCCGGTCGCGGAGCTGCCCGCCCGCACGTCCGTGGAGCGGGCCGTGGGGGACCATCTGCGGGCGGGCGGTCACTGGTACATCGGGCACGGCTGGTTTCCGTTCCCTGCCGAACAGCGGACCAACTCGAACGAGTGAACCGTGGTGGGACGGGAACGGCGGTGCGAGGGCAGGCCGTTGTTCGGGCATGACGGTCGAAATGCGTGAGGGATACGAGGGCACGGGACCCGGCTCGATCACCCCGGACGGCTGCGCGGTCGAGCTCTACGAGCGGCTGCCGGTCGGCGACGAGCCCGACATCATCGCCGCTGCGGTACCACCCGGGGCGCACATCCTGGAACTGGGCAGCGGAGTGGGACGGATGACCCACCCCCTGCTCGAGTGTGGCTTCACGGTCACGGCGGTGGACGAGTCCGCCGACATGCTGAGCCGGGTCCGCGGGGCGCGCACGATATGCGGGCCCATCGAGCAACTCGACCTGGGTGACGAGAAGTTCGACGTGGTGTTGCTCGCGTCGTTCCTCGTGCACGCCGGTGACGAGGAGGTCCGCAGAGGCATGCTGCGCACCTGCGCCCGGCACGTGGCGAAAGGCGGCTGCGTGCTCATCCAGCGGGAGGGCGAGGACTACCACACGAACGTGCCCAGGGAACGGGTCGACCCGAGCGGCTTCACCGTGCGGATCGTCTCCGCGGAGCCGGTCGGCAACGGAGCGAACTCGGTCCACGTCGAGTACGACTTCCCGGACGCACACTGGACCCAGACGTTCCTGGCCCGGCCGTTGAGCAAGGAGCAGTTCGAGTCGGCACTGGAGGAAGCGGGGCTGGAGGTGGAGACGTATCTGACACCGGACCGGACATGGGTGCGGGCGGTACTGAAGCGATAGCGGGCACTCGGTCGCACAGGGCGGCAGGAGAGCGATGAGTTTCCGGACCCTGTCGGGTCTACCTCGGTGAAAGCAATCGGCACCGCTTCCCCAGGAGACCCTCATGTCCGAGACCACCGCTCCCGCCGCACGCACCGCTTCCGCGGCTTCCGCCGGCTCCCTCAGCGGCCGGAGGCGCGCGGCCCGCGTCGCCCTGCGGACCGTGCAGGTGCTGCTCGCGTTGTTCTACGGCATCGCGAGCGCGCTGCCCAAGCTCATCGCGCACCCCTCGGCCGTAGAGTCCTTCGACAGGATCGGCTGGGGCAGCGGGGCCATGTACACCATCGGCGCGCTCGAACTCGCCGGAGCCGTCGCGCTGTTGATCCCCGTGCTGCAGTCCGTGGCGGCGGTCGCGCTCAGCGCCCTGATGGTGGGCGCGTTCATCGTCCAGCTCACGGTCTTCGACGGGGAGAACGCGGCGACCCCGCTGATCCTCATGGTGCCGCTCCTCCTGATCGCCTGGGCGCGACGCGGGCACAACGGGGAACTGCTGCGGTTGGTGCGGCGGCGGTGACCCGGGTGCACGGCGCCGACGCAGCCGGCCGGACGAGGGGGCCCGGCCGACGGCACCGGCCTGTGCATGCTCGTACATCGGCGTGCATGCCTGTACATGGGTCTGCGCGCCGGGTGGTAGCGCCGTAGCGCCTTGGTGTCACCGTCCCCGGGGACGCCCACCGCTCCCGCTGGACCCGGATCCACCACGCCTGCCGGACCCGGATCCGCCAGACCCACCGGCTGCGCCGGATCGACCTCGCCCACCGGACCCGCTGCGGAGGCCCGAACCGGATCCACCCCGGCCCCCGGACCCGCCCCGGCCTCCGGACCCGCCCCGGCCGCTGGATCCACCGGGCCCGCCGAGTCCGGCGAAGCCGCCGGGGCCTCCGGCGCCGCCGAAGGCGTCGACGCCGCCCGGGATGCCGCCCGGGCCCGCGGGGCCGCGGAGGCGTTCCATTTCGCGGCGGTCGCGCTTGGTGGGGCGGCCGGTACCGCGGTCGCGGAGGCCGGCGGGGGCGACGGCCTCGCGGGGCGGGGGCGGAGGGGAGTTGTCGATGTAGCACTGGGCGGCCACGGGGGCGCCGACCCGCTTGCGGATCAGCCGCTTGACGATCACGATCCGTTCCCGGCCCTCGTGCCGCAGGCGCACCTCGTCGCCGACGCGCACGGAGTAGGCGGGTTTCACCCGCTCGCCGTTCACATGGACGTGGCCGCCCCGGCAGGCGGTGGCGCCCAGGGAGCGCGTCTTGATCAGTCGCACGGCCCAGATCCAGCTGTCGATGCGGACCGTCTCCCCCTTGCCCGGCCCCGCGGCCTCGGCGGCGGCCACCGCGGCGGCGACCTTCGGATCGACGGGCTGCCCGCCGGAGGCACCGGAGCTGTGGGTGTCCTGGGCGTGCTGAGTGTCCTGAGCGTCCTGGTCGGGGACGGGTCCGTCCGGTCCGCCGGGCCCACGGTTCACGTTCTCGTCCGCATCCTCGGAAGCCATGCTCCCGACCTTAACTCTCCGGGCGGGGTGAGCCGGAGGCGATTTTTTTCCGGGGTGTGCTGGGGTGCCGGTGCGGGGTACGGGCGGAGGCACCCGCCTGGCTCGGTGAGCGCCGCGTTCACGAGAGCCGGTTCAGGCATACGGTGGCCGTATGGACGACAGCAGCGCCCTCGCTCAGCTCGACCGGCGGGTCGCGGACTGCCGGGCCTGTCCTCGGCTGGTCGAGTGGCGTGAGGAGGTGGCCCGCACGAAGCGGGCCGCGTTCGCCGACTGGACGTACTGGGGGCGGCCGGTGCCCGGCTTCGGCCCCGTCGATGCACGGCTGGTGATCATCGGGCTGGCGCCCGCCGCGCACGGCGGCAACCGCACCGGGCGGATGTTCACCGGCGATCGCTCCGGAGACGTGCTCTACCAGGCGTTGTACGACGAGGGGCTCGCCTCGCAGCCCACGTCCGTCAGCGCCGACGACGGGTTGGAGCTGTACGGCGTCCGTGTCACCGCACCCGTGCACTGCGCCCCGCCCGCCAACAAGCCGACCCCCGGCGAGCGGGACACCTGCCGCCCCTGGCTGGTTCAGGAGCTGAGGCTGCTGCGCCCGACGCTGAGGGCCGCGGTCGTGCTCGGCGCCTTCGGCTGGCAGGCCGCGCTGCCCGCGTTCAGCGAGGCGGGCTGGACCGTGCCCCGGCCCCGCCCGGCCTTCGCCCACGGCACCCGGGTCGCGCTCGACGGCCTGGACCTCTTCGGCTGCTTCCACGTCAGCCAGCGCAACACCTTCACCGGCCGGCTCACCACGGAGATGCTCCGCGAGGTACTGCGCACGGCGGCGCAGTCGGCCGGACTCCGGTAACCGGCCTTCCAGCACCGGACCTGGGTCCGGTCGTGGACATCACCGGGGCCGCCGCCCACCTCGCCTGCCTCCTCGGCCGCCGCTACGGCGTGGTCACCATCCTCGAGCGTTCCTGCGGCCGTAGGTGGGACCGGCCGGGCTCACGGCCGCCAGACGTACCGCACGTCCGGCTCCCGCTCCTCGTTGCCGCTGCCGTCGGTGAACTCGGCCGCGGCGAAACCATGGCGTTCGTAGAAGCGGTGGGCGGGCTTGTTGACCTGGAAGGTCCACAGGGTCAGCCCAACCGGGCTGCGCTCCTTGGCCAGCGCCACGAACCGGTCACCGATACCGCGCCCCCGCCACTCCGGGGCCAGATACAGCTGCGACAGCAACTCCCCGTCCAGCACCATCAGCCCGACGACCCCGTCGGCGGCCTCCGCCACCCAGGTCTCCCGCAACGGCACCACGACATCCCGGATGTACTCGCGCACCTCGTCGTCGGTGTGCGGCCGCACGACGGTGGGCAGGGCGGCATCGAAGGACCGCAGATATACGTCCGCGGCGGCACGGGCGTCCGCCGCCACGGCCCGGCGCAGCACGACCTCGTCCGACATCACCGGTTCCCCTCCTGCTCCGGCACCACGGCCGTGGCCGTGATCTCCACCAACTGCCCGGTGTAGCCGAGGCAGGCGACCCCGAGCAGCGTGGACGAGTGCGGACCCGTGCTCAGCCCGGAGGCCTCCACGACCTCCCACACCGCGGACAGCACCGAGGGCTCGCTGCTCACCACGTACACGTCCGTCGCGACCACATGCGCCAAGTCGCTGCCGACAGCAGCCAGTTGCTCCCGGAGGTTGGCGATCACCTGCTCGGCCTGCTGCACCGGATCACCCGGGCCGACGATCTCGCCCTCGGCGTCGAGAGGCACGGCCCCGGCGAGGAAGGCCAGCTTCGTCCCGGCCTCGACGACGGAGGCGTGGGCATAGGCGGGTGGCGGGAAGAGGGCCGGTACGGTCACGCGCTGGATCACGAGAGCTGCTCCTACGGCGGCTGGGGACAACCTCACGATGATCGGTTCTCCCCGGCTCTGAGCGCATCCGATTATCGGCGCGAGCGGACACCGAGGGCGGTCGCGTCGGCGTAAGGGCTCTCCACCCGCCAACCGTCCTTGCGCCTCACGCGCTCGAACACCCCGACCTTGCGGGTCGGCACCTTCGGCTCTGCGATGTCGCAGGACCGGTGCGGGCCGACCTCGCGGCGCTGCGCGGACCGTTGCTGCGGATCGCGGAGGGTGTCGCGGAAATCCCGGGAGCGGACTCCGGGACGGCTGAGGCAGGCTGAGGGCATGTCCCGGTCCTCCGAAGCCGAATTCCTCGCCCGCACGACCGAGCGCCTCGCCGCCCTGCCCACGGTGGAGGCGGTCGCCCTCGGCGGCTCCCGCGCCCAGGGCACACACCGCCCCGACAGTGACTGGGACATGGCGATCTACTACCGCGGCCCCTTCGACCCCGACGACCTGCGCGCCGTCGGCTGGGAGGGCGAGGTGTCCGAGGTCGGCGGGTGGGGCGGCGGGGTCTTCAACGGCGGGGCCTGGCTGACCGTCGAGGGACGCCGGGTCGACGTCCACTACCGGGACCTGGACGTGGTCGAGCACGAGATGGCGGAGGCGGAGGCCGGACGGTTCCGGGTGGAGCCGCTGCTCTTCCACCTCGCCGGCATCCCCACCTACCTGATCGTGGCCGAACTGGCCGTCAACCAGGTGCTCCGGGGCACCCTGCCCCGACCGGCGGGCTACCCGGCCAAGCTGCGCGTCACCGCCGCCGAGCGCTGGCACGGCACCGCCCGCGCCACCCTCGCCTACGCGAAGGCCAACCACGCCCCCCACAGCCGCCTCACGGAGACCGCCGGCTCCATCGCGACGGCCGCCACCCAGGCCGCACACGCGGTGCTCGCGGCACGCGGCGAGTGGGTGACGAATGAGAAGCGGCTGCTGGAGCGGGCGGGGTTGCGGCGGATCGACTCGGTGGTGGGCGGGTTGCGGGCCACACCGGAGGCCCTGGTCGCCGCCGTGACCGAGGCCGAGGAGATCGTCGTCGGCGCATTGCGTTCGTACGGATCGCGTTCGTGAGGATCGCGTTCGTGCGGATTCGTTCAAGTGGATTGCGTTCATAAAGAAACCGGCCGCCCGGGCATCGTTCACGTGCCTGAAACGTGATCGCCCGGCCAGCACCGGGAACGCCCCTTACCGTGTAGCACAGCCCACCCGGCCACCGCCGTCCGAAGGCAACGCACTTTCCGCCCGCGTACGACAGGAGCCCCGTGTCCCGGCCCGCCGCACCCCTCTGGCTGACCCATGCCCTGCGCGCCCAGCGCGGCCCCGTTCCCTGGAGCGCGGTGACCCGGGGCGCGCTTGCCGCCGGTCCGCTGCTGCTCGCCGGAGTCGGCACGGGACACACTGCCCCCGGCGTCCTCGCCGCCATCGCCGCGATGCTCGCCGGCATCAACGACCGCCCCGGCAGCCGGCGCGCCTCCGTCAGGCGGCTCGGGGTGCCCGCGCTGGCCGGGGCGCTCGGGCTGCTCGCGGGTACGTACGCGGGGCAGGGGCTGGCCGCCGTACCGCTGACCCTGGCGTTCACCCTGCTCGGGCTGGTCGCCGGTGGCATCAGCGCGGTCGGGCCCGTCGCCTCCGCCGCCGGAACGCAACTGCTCGTCGGCGCCGCGATCGGCGCCGGGATGCCGGCGGCCGAGAGCGGCTGGCAGCGGGCGCTCGCGTTCCTCGCCGGGGCCGGCTGGCTGATGGTGCTGCGGCTCGCCCTGCCCACGCCCGGCTCGCTCGCCGGGGACTTCCGGTTCGACGGGGAGCGGGCGGCGGTCGCCGGGGTGTACGACGCCGTCGCCGCGCTGCTCGACGCCGTGGGCGGTGAACGGGCCACCGCCCGGCGGGCCGCTCTCACCGCCGCCCTCGACCATGCCCAGGACGCCCTCGCCGGACCGCGGTTGCGCCGGTACGCCAGTTCCGCCGCCGAGCGGCGGCTGCACGCGCAGTTCGCGGCCGCGCTGCCCCTCGCCGAGGCCGCCACCGCCCTGTTCTGGGCCGGGGAGCCGGTTCCGGCGCGGGCCGCGCAAGGACCCCGGCGGCTCGCCGCCGCCGTCCGTGACAACGCCGGCACCGGCCCGCTGCCCGCCCCCCACCGTTGCGCCCCCGCCCTGCGCGCCCTCGACGACGCCCTGCTGCGCGCCGCCGAGGCCTTCGACCGGGCCGAGGACGCACAGCAGCGGCCGCCCGCCCGGCGCCGGGACGTGCGACACGCCGTCCGTGCCGCGTTCGGCACCGGCGGACGCGAGTACGGGCTGCGGGTCGCCCTCTGCTTCGGGGCCAGCGCCGCCATCGCCCAGGCGCTGCACCACACCCGATGGTACGGCAACCACCAGCACTGGTACTGGCTGCCCGCCACCGCCGTCTTCCTCGTCAAGCCCGACCTCGGGCCGCTCGCCTCCCGCGTGCTGTGCCGGGCCGCCGGAACCGTACTGGGCGCCCTGGTGTTCGCCGGGCTCGCCGAGTTGCTGCCCCGGCCCGCCGGGCTGATCGCGCTGGTCGCTCTCTGCGGGGCGCTCGTGCCGGTCGCCACTCGGCACTTCGCCGCGCTGACCGCCGTCGTCACCGTCCTCGTCCTCGCCCTGGTCATGGCCGGCGGCGAGCCGCAGGCCTCCGTCAGCCGGATCGGCGAGACCCTGCTGGCCTGCGCGCTCGTGCTGGTCGTCGGCCATCTGCCGATGCCGGGGGAGCGCGGCGGTGGCGTGCGCGCCCGCCTCGCGGCGGCCGGTAGCGCCGCGCACGCCTATCTGGTGCACGTCCTCGGCGAGTCCGGCGACCGCGCCGAGCGGTGGGCGCTGCGCCGGGAGGCCTACCGCACCCTTGCCGAGGCCCGTACCGCCATCGCGTTCGCCGCTGCCGAACTGCCCGCCCTCGCCCGGCACACCGCCGGCACGGACGCCGTCGCGGACGTCCTGGAGCGACTTGTCGACACGACCACGGCCTGCGCCGTCCACCTCGACGAGACGGGCCGGCTCACGCCCCGGCACACCAGGCAACTCCAGGAGGCACTGGGTGAGCTGAGGCTTCAAGGGGTCGTCGAGGTGCCGCTGCCCGCCGCCGCGTAGCCGCACGTGGACCGCTGCGGACCTTGGTCGGCCGACACCGCGCAGGTCGAAGGTGCCGGAAAAAAATCTTCGCGCGCGGCGATGAGTTCCCCTCCCGGCGACGGTCACCACCCCGGACCGACCGTCGGACAGGAGGGCCCATGTCGCATCCGGAGATCGTCTCGCGTGAGCGGTGGCGCGCGGCGCGCGAGGAATTGCTGCGCAAGGAGGAGGCGGTCAGACGGGCCCACGAGGCGCTCGGGCAGGAGCGGCGCCGGCTGCCCATGGTCGAGGTCGACGCGGAGTACGTCTTCGAGGGCGGCGACGGCAAGGCCACCCTCCTGGACCTCTTCGAGGGCCGGGCCCAACTCGTCGTCCACCACTTCATGTTCGCCCCGGAGTGGGAGGCCGGCTGCCGGTGCTGCTCGGCCTTCCTGGACCAGGTCGGCCACCTCGCCCACCTGCGCTCCCGGAACACCGCCTTCGCGGCCGTCTCGCGGGCGCCGTTCACCCGGATCCTGCCGTTCAAGGCGCGCATGGGCTGGGTCGTGCCCTGGTACTCCTCGTCCCACGGCGACTTCAACCTCGACTTCGGGGCCACCGTGGAATCGGGCCAAGGCCAGGGTCAAGGCCAAGACCAAGACCAAGACCAAGACCAGGGCCAAGGCCAAGACCAGGGCCAAGACCAGGGCCAAGACCAGGGCCAAGACCGGGGCCAAGACCGGGGCCAAGACCGGGGCCTGATCGAGAGGCCCGGCATCAGCTGCTTCCTGCGCGACCACGACCGGGTCTTCCACACCTACTCGGTGTTCGACGACGGGCTGGACGGACTCGGCGCCCTCGCCGGTCTGCTCGACCTCACCGCGCTCGGCCGCAGCCCCGCCGGCAGCGACCGGCTGCGCCTTCACGACGAGTACGACCACTGACACGGAGGGTGCGGTTCATGTCGGAAAGTGAATGCTTTCTCACTCTCCGCGCCGAACGAGTGTAGGTAATGTCTCAGTCCCGTCACCGAGCGAGGCCTTTCCCTTCTCCAGGGCGTTAACTCCTAGAAGCACGACGCTTTCTGGAGGTGCGAGATGGTGAACGGGCGAACAGTGCTCGAACGCTTTCCCGCTGGTGGTCCGCGGGGATCCTGGCCCGCGGAGGAGTTCGCGCACGCGCGGCGTCTGGAAGGCCTGCCCGCCGAGGTCGTCATGGACCTCGCGACGGACACGTTCCTGGTGATCGTGCGGGGCGCCGAGTCGGCCGAGTGAGCGCGCGACTGCCGTCCGATGCGCTCGGCCTGTGCCGTCGCTCATGCACAGGAGGGCCGTGCTCAAGCCCGCTTCGGCGCCCGTGTCCGCGCCCGTGAACCGTTCCGCCCGCAGCGCGTACGGCTCGGCGTGGACACCTCCCCTGGCCGGCATTTCCTGAGGCGTCCCGGACTTCACGCACACCGTCCAGCACGGCCGTCGGCTCGTCCACGCCCAGCAGCCGAGAACCGAGCCCGCCCAACCCCGCCACGCCCCACGGCCACGCCCACGGCCGGAACCGGCGCCGCGCCTACGCGACGGCCCTGGACCAGTCCGGGGCCGTCCCCGTCACCCGGCACAGGGCCAGGTACAGCGGGATCGGCGGGGTGTACGGGACCGTGCCCGACGGGCGGTGGATGAGCCGGGCGGTGCCGGTGACCAGGGCGCCGGGGGCGTACTGGGCCGGGGAGGGCCAGGGGAGGGCGTAGTCGGAGTCCGACGGGACGATCCACCACCAGCGGGCGCCGTCCGTGTACACACAGCCCAGCCGGGGCAGCCGGGGTACGACGAGCGGGCCGAGGCGGTCGGGCACGGCCACGGCGTCGCAGCCGAGCGGTGCGGTCATGCCGTCCGGCATCGCGAGCCGGCGGGGCACGCCCGGGACGGACCTGCGCCGCTGCAGCCGCACCAGGGTGTCCAGGCCGAGGGCCGGTTCGGGCCCCCGGCCGACGGTGCCGACGGCACTGGCGGAACGGGCGGCACTGGCGGCACTGGCAGAACGGGCGGCACCGAAGACACCGGCGGCGCCGGGCGGGAAGGGGCTCGTGACGTTGTGCCTGTCGCCCCCGAGGAGGCGGCCGGTGACACCCTCCCGGTCGGAGTCGTAACCGCCGGAGTCGTGACTGCGGGAGTCGTAACCGCCGGAGTCGTAAGCGCCGGAGTCGTGACTGCGGGAGCCGTAACTGCCGGAGGCGTGGCTGCGGGAGTCGTACTCGCCGGAACCGGGCCCGTAGCCGCCGGAGTGGTACTCCGCGGTCACGGTCGCTCCCCCGCGCGGCGCTGCTCGGGGAACCGGTGCAGAGGCTGGTGCGGGGGCCGGTCCGGGGCGCGGTGCCGGTGGGGGTCCGGTGTCCCGGGGCGGTGCTGGTGCTCAGGGGTGTGAGGGTGGGGACGCCCAGCGGCCCGTTGCCGGCCCTCCGGCGTCTCGTCCTCGCCTGAGTCGTCCGGGCGGCCCGGCTTGGGGCGGGCGCCCCAGCCCAGGTCGGCCCGTGGAGCGGCGGTGTCGCGGTCCGCGTCGGTCCGGCGGGCCAGCTCGGCCCAGACCAGCAGCCCCGCCCCGTGTTCCTGGGCGCCCCAGGCCCGGCACAGCGCGTCGACGAGGAGCAATCCCCTCCCGTGCTCCTCGTCGGGCCGCTGCGGGGACGGGTGGGGTTCGCCTGGGGCACAGCCCTCGTCGCGTACGGCTATGCGCACGGTGTCGTCGTGGTCGTGCAGCTCGCACACCACACGACTGCTCGCGGTGTGCACGATCGCGTTCGTGACCAGCTCGGACATGACCAGGGCCGCGCTGTCGCAGGTGTCCGCGCACACCGACCAGCCGGTCAGCCGGGCGTGCGCGAGGCGTCTCGCCTGGGCGACGGAACCCGGGTGTGCGGCCAGCTCGAAGCGGAACCGGCGCCCGGCAGCGCCCCCGTCAGGGGCTGCTCCCGTGGCTGCGCCGAGACCGGGACGGTCTGCGGCGGCGTCTGTTCCTAAGGGCGCGGACGGAATCACGCTTGCCACTATCTCCCCGCCGTGAACACTTGGCAAGTATCACTCTGAAAAATGCAGAGTGCTGTGTGACTCGGTCAGAGGCCGTGGCACACTGCTCGCAACAGCACGTCGAGCGGCGCCAATTGGGGGCATCGGAGACCCGACCCGGTCTTCGAATGCATCTTCGAATGGCGCCGCAGGGCTGTCGGGAAACAGCAGGGCTGCCGGGAAACATCTGTCAGGAAACGTTCGGTGGAGGCGTGCGGTGGAGGTGAGAGCGTGAGCGAACCGCGGTCCGCGCCGACGGTGGGCCAGGTGGTCCTCGGCCGACGCCTGTTGGACCTGCGGGAACGCGCCGGACTGAAGCGCGAGGAGGCCGCCCGCGTCCTGCGCGTCGCGCCCGCCACCGTCCGCCGCATGGAGATGGCCGAGGTCGCCCTCAAGATCCCGTACCTGCAACTGCTGCTGAAGGCCTACGGCGTACCCGACGACGAGGCCGAACTCTTCGTCCAGCTCGCCGAGGAGGCCAACAGGCCCGGCTGGTGGCAGCGCTTCCACGACATCCTGCCCGGCTGGTTCTCGATGTACGTGAGCCTCGAGGGCGCGGCCGGTCTCATCCGCTCCTACGAGCCGCACTTCGTCCCCGGCCTGCTCCAGACGGAGGACTACGCGCGCGGTGTCCTCAAGTCCGGTGCCATCGGCCAGACCAGTCCGGACGACATCGAGCGGCACGTCGCCCTGCGCATGCAACGCCAGCAACTGCTCACCCGTCCCGACGCCCCCCGCTTCTGGGCGGTGATGGACGAGACCGCCCTGCGCCGCCCGGTCGGCGGGCCGGAGGTGATGCGCGCGCAGATCGACAAGTTGCTCGAGGCCACGAAGCTGCCTCATGTGACGCTCCAGGTCGCCCCGTTCGCGAGCGGGCCGCACCCGGGGACGTACGGGCCCTTCGTGCTGTTCCGATTCGCCATGCCGGAGCTGCCGGACATGGTCTACAGCGAGTACCTGACCGGCGCCGTCTACCTGGACGCGCGCGCGGAGGTGGCGACCCACCTCGAGGTCATGGACCGCATGGCGGCGCAGGCCGCTACGGCACAACGCACGAAGGAGATCCTCCGGGACCTCCGCAAGGAGCTGTGAATGGATCGCATCACGCCGCGCGGACGCGTCTACAACGGCATGCCCGCGCGGGAGTTGGGCAGCGAGGGCTGGCACAAGCCCTGGAGCGGCGGCAACGGCGGGAACTGCCTGGAGGCGATGAAGCTGGCCGACGGCCGGATCGCCGTACGCCAGTCCACCGACCCGGACGGGCCGGCGCTGATCTACACCACCGCCGAGATGACCGCGTTCATAGAGGGTGCCAAGGCGGGGGAGGCAGATTTCCTGCTGTCCTGACCAGACCGTGTATTGCTTCCCGCTCAACTTCCTTATCGTATTACTGACTTGATCATTCACTGCGCCGGACGTTCATGACGCTTATGGAGTGCCGCATGACAGGGCAGGACCGGACGGCCGTGGCGATCGACACCAGCAAGCCGCATCCCGCGCGGATGTACGACTGGTATCTCGGCGGCAAGGACAACTACCCCGTCGACGAGGCGATGGGCCGGCAGATGCTGGCCCTCGACCCCCGGGTGCCGGTGCTGGCCCGGGTCAACCGCGCGTTCATGCACCGCGCCACCCGCTGGCTGGCCCAGCAGGGCCTACGGCAGTTCTTGGACATCGGCACCGGCATACCCACCGAGCCGAACCTGCACCAGATCGCCCAGCAGGTCGCGCCCGACGCCCGGATCGTCTACTGCGACAACGACCCGATCGTGCTGGCCCACGCCGCGGCGCTGCTGCGCAGCACACCGGAGGGCGCGACCGAGTACCTGCAGGCCGACGTGCGCGATCCGGACGCGATCATCGCGGGTGCCAAGGAGATCCTGGACCTCGACCGTCCGGTCGCGCTCTCCCTGATCGCCCTGCTGCACTTCATCTCCGACGAGGACGGCGCGCACGACCTGGTCGGCCGGCTGCTCGCCGAACTGCCCTCCGGCAGCTACCTGATGATGACCCACGCCACGGCCGACTTCACCCCCGAGGAGTCGGCGGCCGCCACCGAGAAACTGAAGGCGGCCGGCGTCACCCTCGCCCTGCGCCCCCGCGACGAGTTCACCCGCTTCTTCACCGGCCTCGACCTCGTCGAGCCCGGCGTCGAGATCGTCCACAAGTGGCACCCGGAACTGGGCGAGCCGGTCCCGGGCCAGGACGACGGGGTGATTCCGGGGTACGGGGCGGTGGCCCGGAAACGGTAGGCCGGCGCCGCGCACCTGCTGAGCGGCGGGCTCGCCCCGGGTCCCGCGGCGGGCTCGCCCGGTAATCGGAGGGTAGGGCCTGCCCGGGCCCGCTCGGCGCTTATTCGGCTGCGCGGCCGAGCGCCAGCGCTTACGCTGCTCGCGGTTCAGGTGCGCAGGCAGCGGATCCTTCCGTCGCAAGTCATCGCTACCCCCCGATCCGCCGGACCCGCTCCGGCCGACCGGATCCCGGCAGCCGGCCGCAGTCGGCCACCGGGCGCGAAGGTTTACGTCACCGCCGCCGACCCCGATCTCTGAACCACCGCACCGCAGTCCGAAGGCAACCCGCTGCGCAGGCCGGAGGCCACCGGATTCCGCACGCCGGAGGCAACCCGCTGTGCAGGCGGGACGCGGCCGGGTTCCGTCGGCCGGGGGGAGCCGGATTCCGCACGCCGGAGGCAACCCGCTGTGCAGGCGGGACGCGACCGGGTTCTGTCGGCCGGGGGGAGCCGGATTCCGCACGCCGGAGGGGACCTGCTCCGCAGGCCGGAGGCGGCCGGGTCCCGTGGGCCGGAGGCGGCCGGGTCCGGTGGGCCGGAGGCGACCAGCTCAGCGGGCCGGAGGCAATCCGCTGCGCACGCCGGCGGCATCCCGCTCCTCACCCGGGAGGCAGCACCCCGCACAGCGCCTCCAGCGCCGCCCCATAGGCGTGTTCGGCGGCAGCCGCGTACCCCACGACCAGTCCGTCACCCGCAGTCGCCATCGCCTCCGGATGCCGGAACGCGGCGAGTCCGTCCAGGGCGATCCCCTGCCACGCGGCGGCCTTCACCGTGGACCGCTCCGTTCCCGGCGGCAGCCGCAGCACCGCGTGCAGCCCGGCCGCGATGCCCGTCACCGCGACATGCGGCGCGTGTCCGGCGAGCGCGGCGACGAGCCGGTCACGCCGGCGCCGATAGCGCTGCCGCATGCGCCGCACATGACGGTCGTACGACCCGGAGACGATGAACTCCGCAAGGGCCAGCTGGTCCGGGACGCTCGCCCAGCCCTCCCGCTCGCCCTTCGCCGCCAGCACCGGCCCGACATAGCGCTCCGGCAGCACCAGCCAGCCCAGCCGCAGCGCCGGTGACAAGCTCTTGCTGACCGACCCGAGGTGGATCACCCGCTCCGGATCGAGGCCCTGGAGCGCACCGACCGGCTTGCGGTCGTACCGGAACTCGCCGTCGTAGTCGTCCTCCAGTACGACCGTCCCACGCGCGCGTGCCCAGTCGATCACGGCCGCCCGGCGCTCCGGGTGCAGCGGCCCGCCCGTCGGGAACTGGTGTGCAGGCGTGAGCAGCACGGCCCGCTCCCGCCCGAGTACGTCCACCCGCGCGCCGTGCTCGTCCAGCGGCAGCGGCACCGTCCGCACCCCGGCCGTGGTGAGCAGCTCCCGGTGGAAGCCCAACCCGTACGCCTCCACGCCCAGCGGACCGCGCAGCACCCCGCCCGCACCCTGGCCGAACAGCAGCCGCAGCCCGTGCGCGAAGCCCGAGCAGATCACGATCCGGCCCGGCTCGGTCCGCACGCCACGCGCGCGTGCCAGATATTCGGTCAACGCCTCACGCAGTTCCCGGCGCCCGGCCGGATCCCCCGGCCCGAACGCCTCGTTCGGCGCCGCCAGGAGGGCTCGCCGGTAGCAGGCCGACCAGGCCGCCCGCGGGAACGCCGACGCGTCCGGTGTGCCCTGCCGCAGATCGTGTCGCGGGCCACGCGCGCGTGGAGGTGCTTCAGCGGGCGTGCGCACGGCGTGCCGCAACGGCTCCGCCCGGTCGGCGACCCGGGTGCCCGAACCCTGGCGGGCGGTCAGCCAGCCCTCCGCCACCAGTTCCGCGTAGGCGTCGGCCACCGTGTTGCGGGCCACGCCCAGATCGGCGGCGAGCGAACGGTACGGCGGCAACCGGGTGCCCGCCGCCAGCCGCCCACTGCGCACGGCCTCCCGCAGCGCCCGGGTCAGCGCCGCCCGCCGCCCGCCCGGACCCGAAAGCTCCAGATGCAGGTCGGCGCCGATCCGCTCCGCGGAATTGACCCACGATTCCGTCATGAAAATGCACCCTACAGCCGGTCTATCGGGCCCCTAGGTTGAAGCCATGACGACGAACACGAGCACCACCGCAGCCGACATCACCACCGCGATCGCCGAGGCCGAGGACGTCCGCGCCCGACTGGACTTCGCCAAGTCCGCCCCGAAGGTCTTCCGCGCCCTCATCGGATTCGACGCCGCCGCCCGCGCCGACCTCGACCCGGCACTGGTGGAGCTGATCCAGATCCGCGCCTCCCTGCTCAACCACTGCGCCTACTGCCTGCACATGCACACCAACGACGCGCGCAAGGCCGGCGAGAGCGAGGACCGGCTGCACATGGTGGCCGTCTGGCGCGAGGCCCGGCACTTCTTCACCCCCAGGGAACAGGCCGCCCTCGCGCTCACGGAGGCCCTGACCCTCGTCGCCGACGCCGGTGTCCCCGACACCGTCTACGCCGAGGCCGCGGCCCACTTCGACGAGCAGGAACTGGCCCACGTCATCGCCATGATCTGCACGATCAACACGTGGAACCGGGTGGCCCTGTCGACGGGGAAGGTGGCGGGGACGGACGAGCGGAAGGGATGACCCGAGCACGGTCGGCGTCGGCCCCGATCACCTGATCCCGCCAGTGACCTTCATCCCACCACGATGCCGATCAACGGCAATGGTGATCAACGGCGATGGTGATCAACGGCGATGGTGATCAACGGCAATGATGATCATTCATGATGGCGTGATTCGGCGGTGCCGAACCGGCAGCACCCCCGTCGGCCAGGACAACCCACGGCCACAGGAAACCGTCGGCCGCACCTGCACCCCCACCGGCTACACCCCCACCGGCTACACCCCCACCGGCTACACCCTCACCGGCTACACCCTCATCGGCCGATCCCTCGGAGAGACCGGTGCCGGCAGCCTTGAACTCCCGGTCAGATAGCGGTCGACGGCCGCCGCCACCGCCCGCCCCTCCGCGATCGCCCAGACGATGAGCGACTGCCCGCGCGCCGCGTCCCCGGCGGCGAAGACCCCGGGAACGTTGGTCGCGAAGCCGTCGTCCCGGGCGATCGTGCCGCGCGGATCGAGCCTCAGCCCCAGTTGCCCGATCAGCCCGTCCTCCTGGTCCGGCCCGGAGAACCCGAGGGCGAGCAGCACGAGATCGGCGGGAAGCACCCGGTCGGTGCCCGGCACCGGGCGACGCGCCTCGTCGACCTCCACCAGGTGCAGGGAACTCACCCGGCCGCCGTCGTCCCCGGTGAAGCGGAGCGTGGACGCCGCGAACAGCCGTGCGTCCGCGTCCGCCGCCGGTGCCGTACGCAGGTCCCGGGCCTCCTCGTGCGCGGCCGACAGCCGGTAGGTCTTCGGGTACGTCGGCCACGGCTCGGCGTATTCGTCGCGCTCGGCGCCCGGCTGCGCGTAGATGTCCAGTTGGGTCACGGACGCGGCTCCCTCGCGCACCGCGGTCCCCAGACAGTCCGCCCCGGTGTCCCCGCCGCCCACGATCACCACATGCCTGCCGGCCGCGGACAGCGGTGAAGCCGCCAGATCCCCCTCGCAGACTCGATTCGACAGCGGCAGATACTCCATCGCCTGGTGTATCCCGTTCAACTCCCGGCCCGGGACCGGAAGTTCCCGCCACGCCGTGGCTCCCGTGGCGATGACGACGGCGTCGTACCGTCCGCGCAGCTCCACCGCCCCGACATCCCGCCCGACGGCCGTCGACGTACGGAACTTCGTCCCCTCGGCCCGCATCTGCTCGATCCGCCGTTCCAGATGCCGCTTCTCCATCTTGAACGCGGGGATCCCGTACCGCATCAGCCCGCCGATCCGGTCGTCCTTCTCGTACACGGCGACCGTGTGCCCGGCTCGCGTCAGCTGCTGAGCCGCGGCGAGCCCGGTGGGCCCGGAGCCGATGACGGCGATCGTCTTCCCGGAGAGCCGATCGGGCGGCCGAGCCTGGGTGAAACCTTCCTCCCATGCCCGGTCGGCGATCGCGCACTCGACGTTCTTGATGGTGACGGCCGGCTGGTTGATCGCCAGCACGCACCCCGCCTCGCACGGCGCCGGGCACAACCGCCCGGTGAACTCGGGGAAGTTGTTCGTCGCGTGCAGCCGGTCGCTCGCCGCCCGCCAGTCCTCCCGCGAGACCAGGTCGTTCCACTCGGGGATCAGATTGCCCAGCGGACAGGCGTCGTGGCAGAACGGGATGCCACAGTCCATGCACCGGTCGGCCTGCTTGCTGATGATGGGCAGCAGCGCTCCCGGAACGTACACCTCGTCCCAGTCCCGCACCCGCTCCCCGACGGGCCGCCGCGCCCACTCCTGGCGCGGCGTGGTCATGAACCCCTTGGGATCGGCCATGGTCGTCTTCCTCGCGTACGGATACCGCGCGGGTATCGGATGTACGACGGGCCGTACGCCGTCGGGCGGCAACCCTCGGCACTCTTCCGGCACTCTTTCGGCCACGATACGTCCGCGCCGACCACCGCGCAGAGTGGCGGACAGCGCTTTCTCACGCCGCATGCCCAGCCCGGCACGGGCAACTTTCCGGCTCGCTGCCAAGGAGGCCTCAGGGGGCGGACAGGGGATGATCAAGGGGTGATCAAGGGGTGATCGGGGGGGGCGGGGAGTGGTCGGGGAGTGGTCAGGGCTTGATCGGGGCAGCAGCAGCTACAGGCCGATCAGGGCGTGATCGGGGGAGCAGCTACGGGCCGATCAGGCCGTGATCGTGGGCGATCACTGGGCGTCAGTCGGGCGTCGGCAGGGCGTCGGCAGGGTGGCGATCAGGGAGTGGCGGCAGGGTTGGTCAGGGTGGTCGGGGAGTGGCCGGGGCTGGCCAGGGAGTGTCCGGGTGTTGATCAGGGAGTGGTCGGGGGCTGATCAGGGATCAGCCAGGGGGCTGCCGGAGGTGGGTCGGGGGACGCTCGGGCATGAGCGGACCAGGGGGACCGCCGCTTGTCAGGATCGGGTCAGAAGAAGGGGGCCGGACCCTCACGGAGATCAGGCGAGCGCCAGTACGTAGACGAGGGCGGCCGCTGCGGAGGCGACGGTGCGGACGTGGTTCCAGAACGTCCACTCGCGCACATACGCCGGCCAGTACACGGCGGCCTCCGGGGCGCCCGGGGTCAGCCGTGCAAGCCTGTCGTTGCGCGGGACATTGGCGACGATCGTCAGCCCGAACGAGCCGAAGAGGTACAGCGCGCTGCCCAGCAGCAGTTCGAGCTTTCCCTCGTCCGGCCACACCACGAACGTCACCACCGCGATCATCGCGCTCAGCACCGCCGAGCCGGAGAACACCGACATGAAGGCGGGCCGGACCGCGGCGACATTGATCGCGTTCATCGCCGCGACACCCTGTGCCGGCGGCAGGGCGGCGAGCCCCCGCATCACAAAGGTCGAGAACGCGCAGAAGACCCCGGCCATCAGCCCGGTACCGAGAATCCCCACCACGACCAGCACGAAGAACGGCCCGTCGATCATTCCACGCCCCATCTCGTCTCGTTCCGCCCGGTACGCGCCCGGCGTCACCATCCCCCCAGTGAATGCCCGGGAGCGGGCCCAGACCATGGCCGGGAAGCGCGACTACAGACGCGAGCGTCTCCCTCCTCCTCCGCACCCTCCCCCCGCCTCCCCTCCCCCCTCCCCCCACCCCCCGCCTCCCCTCCCGCTCAGCCTGCCTCCGCCCCAGCGTCCTGCCAGGCCCGCAGCAGGCTCTCCACAGCCGGGGCGATCCGGCGGCGTGCCTCGAACCGTGACACCCCGCTCATCAGCAGCTGGTCGTACGGTGTGTCGACATGCCGTACGGCCGCCACGACCGCCGAGACCACCGCGCCCTCCGACAGCGCCCGCCCGGCCGCACTACGCCCGACCCGCCCACTGCCGCGCACGGACGCGTGCCCCGCGATGGCCCGCGCGCGGTCGGCAGGGCAGCCGGGAAAGAGCCGCAGAATCTCGGCAGCGAACGCCGCCGCGAACCGTTCGTCCTCCGCCGCCCGGCGTCGTGCGTCCCGCGCCCGCCGCCTGCGCCGCGCCTCCGCGTCCGCCAGACAGCGCGCCTCGGCCCGGGCCAGCGCGGCTTCCTCCACGAGCACGCCCTGCCGCTCGTAACGGCTCTTGCGCCGGTTGAACCGCACCACGACAACCGACAGCCCGCTCTCCTCCCTCGACCTGCGGGTCAGCGCCGTGTCGCCGCGCGGCAGGAACACCAGGTGTCCGAGGTCCGCGCAGTCCAGGCAGCGCGGTGCCCCGTCCTCCAGCACGAGCAGTGACAGCGGCCCGCGCCGGCACCTGGCGCACCGCTTGGGCTTCTGCGCCTGGATGACGACAAGCCGACCGGGGGAGTGGGGAGTTGAGGGAAGCGCCATACGCGGTACTTTCCCCGCCACCGCCCGCACCTCCCACGCCTTGCCTACTCCTTCTGGAAGTCCAACACCGACACTCGCGTACGGTGCCGCGCCGGAGCCTGGATCTCGTCCATCGCCGGCGCCGCGAGACCGGCGTACGACAGCCACGGCTCACCCGATCTGCCCTAGCCTCCGGCGACACCGGGCAGCCGCTCCCGCCGACGCGCTACGGTCCGTCCGCGGTCCGCCGTGCCCCAGGTGTCCGGCGGGCGGGAGCATCACCCAGTCGACGGGCCGTCCGTGCCTTCCCGCAGGCGCTCCGCTCCCGCGGTGCGGGCCCGTGCGATGCGGCGGAGCTCCGGCGGCAAGGCCAACGGAGCGTCCATCACCAGCTGTCCGACCGTGTCGAGCGGCTCCGCGCCCAGTCCCACCGCGCGGAACAGGCGCGCTCCGGGCCCCGGCGAGTCCGTCGAGCAGCGCGTCGGCCCGCCCTTCCCGCGCCCCGCCGCGCAGCTCTTTCCCCAGCAGGCTCCGCCGTCTCGTTCTCTCCACCGGACTGGGCCGTGCCCGGTCTCAGCGCCCCGCCCGTCCGCCGGTAGGTGCCGTCACTTCGCTCTCCGCCGGCCGGGTCCGTCCCGGCAGGCACTGTCACCTCACCTTCCGCCACCCGGCATCATGACCCTGTGCGACTCGAAGCGATCACCTGGGACCGGCTCGCCGAACTGCTCGCCGACCGGCTGGCCGGGTTGGAGTCGGCCGACGGCAGCGCCTGGTCGCGTGTCGGCTTCGACGGGGCCCCTGCCGCCCGGCCCGGCGATCTCGCCGAACGCGTCGGGGAGGCGCTGCGGGTGCGCGGCCGGCCCTCGCTCGTGGTCGGCACCGAGGGCTTTCTGCGCCCCGCCTCGCTGCGCCTGGAACACGGGCGGCGCGACGCGGAGTCGTACTACGGCGGCTGGTTCGACACAGGCGCCCTGTGGCGCGAGGTATTCGGCCCGCTCGACCCCGGCGGCAGCGGACGCGTCCTGCCCGATCTATGGGATCCGGCCACCGACCGGGCCACCCGCAGCCCTTATGTCCAACTCCCGCCCGGTGGCGTCCTGTTGCTCCATGGCCCCCTCCTGCTGCGACACTGGTTCCCCTTCGATCTGACCGTGCACCTCCTCCTCTCCCCGGGTGCCCTGCGCCGCCGTACCCCCGAGACCGAGCACTGGACGCTCCCCGCCTTCGAGCGCTACGAGTCCGAGACCGCCCCCGCCGGCGCGGCGGACGTCCTGGTACGCGCCGACGATCCCCGCCATCCGGCCTGGAGCGGCTGATCCGAGCGGCCGGCGGCAGGTTCCCGAGGCTCGGGCGGGCCCCCGCGGCTCAGAGCCAGCCGTTGCGCCGGAAGCCCCGGTACAGCACCACACACGCCGCCGCCATGACGCCCATGACCAGCGGATAGCCGAACCGCCAGTGCAGCTCCGGCATGTGGTCGAAGTTCATGCCGTACACCCCGCACACCATCGTCGGTACGGCGATCACGGCGGCCCAGGCCGTGATCTTGCGCATGTCCTCGTTCTGCGCGACGGTCACCTGCGCGAGGTGGGCCTGGAGAATCGAGTTGAGCAGTTCGTCGAAGGCGGCGATCTGTTCCTTGGCCCGTATCAGGTGGTCGAGCACGTCCCGGAAGTAGGCCTGTATCTCCGGGGCGACGACCCGTATGGGCCGGGTGGCAAGGTCTTCCACGGGGCGGCCGAGTGGCACCACCGCCCGCTTCAGCTCCAGCAGTTCACGCTTCATCTGGTAGATGCGGCCGGGGTCGAGTCGTGCGCTGTTCTCCGAGAACACCTCCGTCTCCACCTGGTCGATGTCGGCCTGCACCGCGTCCGTGACGTTCAGATAGTCGTCGACGACATGGTCGGCGATCGCGTGCAGCACCGCCGCCGGTCCCTTGGCGAGCTGATGTGGATCCGCCTCCAACTCCTCGCGCAGCGGGCCCAGTGAGCCGTGCCGGCCGTGCCGCACCGTGATGACGAAGTCCTCACCGACGAACACCATGATCTCGCCGGTGTTGACCACCTCGCTGGTCGCCGTCAGTTGTTCGTGCTCCACGTAGCAGACCGTCTTGAACACCGCGAAGAGCGTGTCGCCGTAGTGCTCGAGCTTCGGACGCTGATGAGCCTCGACCGCGTCCTCCACCGCCAGGGGATGCAGGTCGAAAAGCTCGGCGATGCCCGCGAACTCACGGTCCGTCGGTTCGTGCAGCCCGAGCCAGACGAACCCCTCGCCCGTCTTGCGCACCATCCGCACGGCATCCACCAGGTCCGTGCACTGCGGCACGCGCACGCCGTCCTGGTACGTCACACAGTTGACCACCGACGAGCCCAGCGGTGACCGGGCGGGGTGACTCAGGTCCACGCGCGGCTGCCGCCGGGCCAGCCGCGCCACCTTGCGCAGGCCGCCGACCCTGCTCAGCCCTGTGACCTTCCGCAGATTCCCCGCCATGGACATCTGGATCTCCTTGCCTGGATCTCCTCACGCAATGCTTTTGCGCCTTGCCCGGCAAGTCTGCCAGCCGAGGGCAAAGCGCGGGTAAGCCTGTGGGAACAGGATGTTCCGCTTGGTTCCCGGCTGTGGACGGGCCTCTTTGCCGGCTGTGGGTGGACCTCGTTGCCGGCTGTGGGCGGAACTCTTTCCCGGCCCTGGATCATCGATGCCGCGGCGGCCTCGGCCCGAGCCGCCCCCGGCCGGAGCGCCGGCGGTCCGGCCGGGCCGGGCGACTGGAATGATCGTGGCATGACCTCATCCGACGGATACCTCCTGGACAACCGGCAGAAGGAGGCCGCAGAGCGCTTTGACGCCTTCGCCGCCCTCTTCGATCCCACGACCTTCCGGCACATCGAGGCGTTCGGTATCGGGCCCGGCTGGCGCTGCTGGGAAGTCGGGGCCGGCGGCACCTCGGTGGTTTCCTGGCTCGCCAGAAAAGTGGGCCCCACCGGTCGGGTCGTCGCCACGGACATCGACACCTCGCGGATCACCGCTGCGGCCCAGGCCGGCAACCCGCCTGTGGAGGTCCGCGTCCACGACGTGGGCGCCGAGGAACCGCCGGGTGAGGGCTTCGACCTGGTCCACGCCCGGCTCGTCCTCGTCCATGTGCCGGACCGGGAAAGGGCGTTGCGGTCCATGATCCAGGCACTGCGGCCCGGCGGACGACTGCTCGTCGAGGATGCCGACCCGGCTCTCCAGCCCTTGATCTGCCCCGACGAGTACGGCCCCGAACAGCGGCTCGCCAACCGCCTGCGTCAGGGCTTCCGCAAGCTGCTCGCCGAACGTGGTGCCGATCTGTCGTACGGCCGAAAGCTCCCGCGTCTGCTCCGCGAGGCCGGACTGAGCGAGGTGGAGGCCGATGCGTTCTTCCCCATGACGTCACCTGCCTGCACCGCTCTTGAGGCCGCGACGGTCCGTCAGATCCGGGACCGACTCGTCACCGCGGGGCTCGCCACCGACGAGGACATCGACCAGCACCTGGGCAACGTCGAGGCCGGCAGCATGGACCTGGTCACCGCGCCGATGATCTCGGCGTGGGGAAGGAAGGACTAGCCAGGCGGGGAAGAAGGCATGCGGCGTTCGCTCGTCGGTTCGACACGGATCCCAGCCTGCCCCCCTGCCGCGGCGTCAGCGGCGCGGCGCGGGCCGAATCCGGGCTGACGGCGTCATCAGGGCGCCGTCCGGTGGCGGGTCGCCGCGCTCGGGACGCGGCGGTCTGGCGCCCACCTGTTCCACCGCCTCCGCACCCGCCCGGCAGCCGCGTACCGCGGCCTCCTCGGGGTCTGCGCCCGCGAGCAGGGCGGCGAGGAACGCGCCGGTGAAGGCGTCACCGGCGCCCGTGGTGTCCTGCGGGACCGCCGGTGTGGCCGGGACCCTGGTGGGTGTGCTTCCGGAACGGGCCACCAGCGCACCGTCCGCACCCGCCTTGGCGACCACCAGCGGGACGAGACGGCTCAGCTTGGCCGCCGCGTCCGCCGGATCGGGCAGCCCCGTCAACAGGCATGCCTCGTCCCGGCTGGGCAGCAATACGTCCAGCTCCTGCGCGAAGGCCAGGAAGCGATCCAGTCCAAGCCGCACCAGGAAGCCGGCCGACGCGGGATCGAGGCTGACCGGCACGCCACGCGCGCGTGCCGCCGCGAGCGCGGTCCGTGCGAGCTCCCGGCTCGGCTCGGTGAACAGCAGATAGCCCGACAGGTGCAGCCGGCCGACACCCTCGAGCAACGCGTCAGACCAGTCGGCGGGTTCGAGCCGCAAGGAGGCCCCGCTGTCCGTGAGGAACGTACGCTCTGCCGCCGCTCCCGCATCGACGAGGCAGATCACCGTCCCGGTCGCCGCTGTCGGATCGACCACCAGCCGGGGCCGCACCCCGGCCGCGATCAGCTCACGCTCGTGCCACGCGGCCGCGTCCTGGCCGACCCGCCCGAGCAGCCGTACGTCCGCACAGCGCGCGTGCGCGGCCCAGCAGGCCACGTTCGCGCCCGCGCCGCCCGGCAGCATGCGGATCGCGGCGGCGGTGTCGGTGCCGGCCGCGAGCGGCCTTAGGTGCCGGGCGATCACATCCGTCACCACGTCACCGACGACCAGCAGGGCCCCGTCCCGGCCCGCGGTCACCCTCTGGTCCATGCCGCGGCGATCCGCGCCGCCAGCCGTACGTTGCCGCGCACAGCGGCCAGATTGGCACTCAGGGAGGCCCCGTCGGTGTGCCGGACCAGGTAGTCCAGCAGGAACGGGGTCACCGCCTGACGGGAGATGCCCTGGTCCGCGCAGGCACGCAGTCCGTCGGCCAGCACGCGCGCGTGCAGCCCGGGATCGAGCTGCTCGGCCTCGGGGACGGGCTGGGCGACGATCAGCGCCGACGGTGGCGCCTCGAGCGCGTCCTGGGCCCGCATGACGTCCGCGACCTGCTCCGGGGTGTCCAGTGTCCAGTCGACCGGATGCCCCGAGTCGGACAGATAGAAGCCGGGGAACCGGTCCGTGCCGTATCCGGCGACGGCCACGCCCAGCGTCTCCAGCCGCTGCAGGGTCGCCGGCACGTCCAGGATCGACTTCACGCCCGCGCAGACCACCGTGATCCGGGTGCGGGCCAGCAGACCGAGGTCGGCCGACTCGTCCTGGGTCACCGTCCACTCCCGGTGCACACCGCCCAGCCCGCCGGTGGCGAACACCCGGAGGCCCGCGAGCGCGGCCAGCTGTGCCGTCGCCGACACCGTGGTCGCCCCGCTCGCCCCTCTCGCCATGGCCAGAGGCAGGTCGCGGTGGCCGAGCTTGCGGATGCCGTCCTCGTTGGCGATCCGCTCCAGTTGTTCCTTGTCCAGGCCGACGCAGGGGCGACCGTCGAGCACGGCGATGGTCGCCGGTACGGCGCCCTCCCGCCGCACCGCGTCCTCCAGTTCCAGCGCCACCTGCAGGTTGCGCGGGCGGGGCAGACCGTGCGCGATGATCGTGGACTCCAGGGCCACCACCGGCCGGCGTGCGTCGAGCGCTTCCCGGACCTCTTCCGACACCACCACGGGCACCGCCTCCTGTCCTGTCGGCCTTTCCTCATCTCTGGCGGGCGCCGGCCGCCGTTAAACGCCTGTCGGCCTGCGCGCTTGCGGACTGTGGGGGACACCACCAGCCTGGGGCGCATGACCAGGAACAGCATGCGTCTCGACCACGTCGTCCTTTGGGTTGCCGATCCGGTGGCCGCAGCCGGCTTCTACGAGAAGGCCGTCGGTCTGGAGCCGATCAGGGTCACCGAGTTCGCCGAGGGAAAGGTGGCCTTCCCCTCCGTGCGCGTCAACGAGGAGACCATCCTGGACCTCGCCCCGCTCGCCATGGCCGCAGACATGAAGATGCTGCCCGGTGCGCCCGAGAGCGCGGGCCACCCCGTCAACCACATCTGCCTCTCCTTGCCGGCCGACGCCTTCGACGCCCTGCGCGCCCGTCTGGAGGAACACGACGTCGCCATGTCGGGCATCGACCACGACCTCTCCGGCGCCCGCGGCAACGCCACGCGCAGCTTCTACTTCCGCGACCCCGACGGCAACGTCATCGAGGTCCGCCACTACGACGAGTAGCCAGGACCTGTCGGACACGAGCAGCCGAGGCCGGTGGGACCCCGAGTAGCCGCGCCCCTCAGCGACGGAAGAGCCGGGGCCGGTCAGAACAGCGGCTCGGGCAGCACACCCTCCAGGGCGAGCAGCTTCCGCTTGGTCTCCAGCCCGCCCCCGAAGCCGCCGATCCCGCCGTCACTCTCCACCACGCGGTGACACGGAACGACCACCGGCAGCGGATTGGCACCCATGGCCGCGCCGACCGCCTGCGCCCCGCCGGGCTGCCCGACCCGCCCGGCGAGATCGCCGTACCCCACCACCGTGCCGTACGGCACACCGGTCGCCAGCTCGCGCAGCACCTGCCGGTTGAAGCCCGAGATCAGCGACCAGTCCAGCGGCAGGTCGAAGTCGTGCCGCTCGCCCGCGAAGTAGTCCCGCAGCTGGCGTATCGCCTCCGCCAGCAGCGGCGAGTCGGGATCCTCCACGGCAGCCGCGCCCAGCCGGGCCACCAGCCGCTCCAGGGCGCGGTCGCGCACCGCGTCCGTGGCGTGGAAGACGACGTTGACCAGGCCGTCACGGGTCGCCGCCAGCATCAGCGGCCCGATGTCCGTGCCGACCAAGGCCCACACGACCCGCTGCTCATCCTGCCCATGGCTGTCCATGCGCCCACGGTACGGCCCGCCACTGACAATGCCCCCCGCGCTCAGTCCGAGCCGAGCGCCGTCCGCACGACGTCGGGTTTGTTGGTGATGATCCCGTCCACGTCGTAGCCCGCGACCTTGCATGCGGTGGCCGCGTCGTTCACCGTCCAGGCGAACACCCGGAGCGGCTTGCCGTGCGGTCCGTCGAAGGTGTGCACGGCTGCGACGTACGCCTTGGAGAGCGAGCCGTACGAGGGGTTGACGAGATCGGTGAAGCGCGCGTATTGGTGCAGCTGCGCCGCGGTGGGTGACCCGAGGTAGGCGGTGGTGATCGCGGGCTTCATCTTGTGCACGGTCCGGATGCTGTCGGCGCTGAAGCTCTGCACGATCAGCCGGCCCAGGTGCTTGTGGTCCAGCCAGCCCTCGTTCCCGAGGAGCTTCAGGGTCTGCTGCTCGATGCCCGGATACAGCTCGGGGTTCTTGATCTCCAGGAGCAGCTTCTCGTGGTTGTGCTCGACCCGGCGCATGTACTGCTGCAGCGTCGGCACGCGCGTGCCCGCGTAGGCGGGGGAGTACCAGCTGCCCGCGTCCAGCCGGGCGATCTCGGCCGCGGTGAAGTCCTTCACCTTCCACGGCGCCCGGCCGGGGAAGACCTGTTCGACGTTCGTGGTGCGCTGCAGGCTGTCGTCGTGGATGACGACCAGCTTGCCGTCCTTGGTGCGCTGGACGTCGTTCTCGACCCAGGAGAAGCCCAGTTTCGCGGCCTTGTCGATCGAGGCCAGCGTGTTCTCGGGAGCGTAGGCGGAGGCGCCCCGGTGAGCGATCACCGTGGGCTCGCCGGCATCGCCGGCCCGGGCGTCGGAGCCGGGGCTCAGCAGGACCGCCGTCCCCAGGATCGCGACGACCGTGGCGGCCACTACGCGCGCGTGCATGCAGACTCCTTGCGTCGAGCGAACACAGACAGCAACCACAGTGACAGCAGACGGTCAGCGGCACTCGGGCGCACAACACCCACAAACCAAGTGGATGTGTCCCAAGTCCCGTCACCGGTGCCGCACAACTGCGGCAAGGCCGTGTTTCTTTGCCGGAAAATCGTTCGACCATTCTGGTGGGGGTCATACTCTCTGCGACAAGCCTGACCGCCCCGGCGGTCCTGGGCCGGGGGGACATTTCAAGGATTCCGGGACGCAAGTGGGCGGAAGGGCAGCCGCGGATGCAAGGCACGGTCGACGGATTCAGCTACGGGGCCGTCACCCCGTTGGTGGCCTATCTGATGGCCTGCCTCGGCGGCGCCCTCGGCCTGCGCTGCACCACCCGGTCCCTGCTGGTCACGCACTCCCGGCGGCCAGCCTGGCTGGCCCTCGGGGCGGCCGCGATCGGCTCCGGCATCTGGACCATGCACTTCGTCGCCATGATGGGCTTCGCCATCAAGGAGACGCCGATCCACTACGACAAGCCGATCACCTACGCAAGCCTCGGACTCGCCATCGTCATGGTCGGCGTCGGGATCTTCATCGTCGGATACCGGGGCGCCACCGGCACCGCGCTGTTCACCGGCGGCACGATCACTGGTCTGGGCGTCGCGTCGATGCACTACCTCGGCATGGCCGGCGTGCACTTCCACGGGCGGTTCACCTACAACACCTACACAGTCGCCGCCTCCGTCGTCATAGCGGTCGTGGCCGCCACCGCCGCACTGTGGGCCGCCGGACGCGTCCGGGGCTTCATGTGGAGCGTGGGGGCGAGCCTCGTCATGGGGCTCGCGGTCAGCGGCATGCACTACACGGGCATGGCCGCCCTCGGCGTCCACCTCGACGGCACCTCTCACACCGCCGGAGGAGCGTCGGAGCCGTCCGTGCTCGCACCCATGCTGATCGGTCCGCTCGCCTTCCTGCTCCTCGCGGGCGTCGTGGTGGTCTTCGACCCACTGATGATCATGGGCCGGCCGGTCCCCGGGCCCGTCGAGCACAAACCGGGTGTCCCGGCCTCCGCCGTCGCCTCCCAACCGAACCGGCGTCCTGCCGTCCACCAGGGGCACCGGCCCGAGCACCCAGTCTCCCGGACCCCGCAGAACCGCTGATCCGACCCCGTTGTCAGTGCGGGGTCGTACGGTGGATGACATGCGGCCCGTTTCCCACATCGAACGCACGGTGGCGCCCTTCGAGGTCGTCAGCCCCTACCAGCCCAGCGGCGACCAGCCGACGGCCATCACCGACCTCGCCAAGCGCATCGAGGCCGGTGAGAAGGACGTCGTCCTGCTGGGCGCGACCGGCACCGGCAAGTCCGCCACCACGGCGTGGATGATCGAGAAGCTCCAGCGCCCCACGCTCGTGATGGCGCCGAACAAGACGCTGGCCGCCCAGCTGGCCAACGAGTTCCGCGAGCTCCTGCCGAACAACGCGGTCGAATACTTCGTCTCGTACTACGACTACTACCAGCCCGAGGCCTACGTCCCGCAGTCCGATACCTACATCGAGAAGGACTCCTCGATCAACGAGGAGGTGGAGCGGCTGCGGCATTCGGCGACGAACTCGCTGCTCACCCGCCGCGACGTCATCGTGGTCGCCTCGGTGTCCTGCATCTACGGCCTCGGTACTCCGCAGGAGTACGTGGACCGGATGGTCCCCCTCAGGGTCGGCGACGAGATCGACCGGGACGAGCTGCTGCGTCGCTTCGTCGACATCCAGTACACGCGCAACGACGTGGCCTTCAGCCGCGGCACCTTCCGGGTCCGCGGCGACACCATCGAGATCTTCCCGGTCTACGAGGAGCTGGCCGTCCGCATCGAGATGTTCGGCGACGAGATCGAGGCACTGTCCACGCTCCACCCGCTCACCGGCGAGATCATCAGCGACGACCAGCAGCTGTACGTCTTCCCCGCCTCCCACTACGTCGCCGGCCCCGAGCGCATGGAGCGGGCCGTCAACGACATCGAGAAGGAGCTGGGGGAGCGCCTGGCCGAGCTGGAGAAGCAGGGCAAGCTCCTGGAGGCCCAGCGTCTGCGGATGCGCACCACGTACGACATCGAGATGCTCCGCCAGATCGGCACCTGCTCCGGCGTCGAGAACTACTCGATGCACTTCGACGGCCGCTCGCCCGGCTCCCCGCCCAACACCCTGCTGGACTACTTCCCGGACGACTTCCTGCTCGTCATCGACGAGTCGCACGTCACCGTCCCGCAGATCGGCGCCATGTACGAGGGCGACGCCTCCCGCAAGCGCACCCTCGTGGACCACGGCTTCCGCCTGCCTTCCGCGCTGGACAACCGCCCGCTGAAGTGGGAGGAGTTCCAGGAGCGAATCGGCCAGACCGTGTACCTGTCGGCGACTCCCGGCCAGTACGAGCTCTCCCGCGGGGACGGCGTCGTCGAGCAGATCATCCGCCCCACCGGCCTCGTCGACCCCGAGGTCGTCGTCAAGCCCACCGAGGGCCAGATCGACGACCTGGTGCACGAGATCCGCAAGCGCACCGAGAAGGACGAGCGCGTCCTCGTCACCACGCTCACCAAGAAGATGGCCGAGGACCTCACCGACTACTTCCTGGAACTCGGCATCCAGGTGCGCTATCTGCACAGCGACGTCGACACCCTGCGCCGCGTCGAGCTGCTGCGCGAGCTTCGCTCCGGTGAGTACGACGTCCTGGTCGGCATCAACCTCCTGCGGGAGGGCCTCGACCTGCCCGAGGTGTCCCTGGTGGCGATCCTGGACGCCGACAAGGAGGGCTTCCTGCGCTCGGGCACCTCGCTGATCCAGACCATCGGCCGCGCGGCCCGTAACGTCTCCGGCCAGGTCCACATGTACGCCGACAAGATCACCCCGGCGATGGAGAAGGCCATCGAGGAGACCAACCGCCGCCGGGAGAAGCAGGTCGCGTACAACAAGGCGAACGGCATCGACCCCCAGCCGCTGCGCAAGAAGATCAACGACATCGTCGCGCAGATCGCCCGCGAGGAGGTCGACACCGAGCAGCTCCTCGGCAGCGGCTACCGCAAGTCGAAGGACGGCAAGGGTGCCAAGGCACCCGTACCGTCGCTGGGCGACAAGACGGCCAAGGGCGCGAAGGCCGGCAAGTCCGCCAAGGGCAAAGCGGCGGCCATGGTGCCCACGGACCGTCCGGCGGCCGAACTCGCCGAGCAGATCGAGGAGATGACCGAGCGCATGCGCGCCGCCGCCGCGGAGCTGCAGTTCGAGATCGCGGCCCGGCTGCGCGACGAGGTCTCGGAGATGAAGAAGGAGCTGCGCCAGATGCGGGAAGCCGGTCTCGCCTGAGCCCCGCCACCCTGCCGGACCTCGGTATATGCGCCAAGTGTTGCAACACCGACACAAAGCGCGGGCCGGGGTTCGGCACTGTCGGTGCCTCTGCGTAGGGTTCTGGACAACCGCGCACTGCGCGGCAACAGGGGACCTTCGAGAGGGGATTCAGCGGTGTCCGTCAACTTGAGCAAGGGTCAGGCCATCAGCCTGGAGAAGAAGGACGGGGCCACCCTGACCGCGGTCCGCATGGGGCTCGGCTGGCAGGCGGCGAAGCGGCGCGGTCTGTTCGGCTCCCGCACGCGCGAGATCGACCTGGACGCGTCGGCCGTCCTCTTCGCCGAGAACCAGCCGGTCGATGTCGTCTTCTTCCGCCACCTGGTGAGCGACGACGGTTCCGTCCGCCACACCGGCGACAACCTCGTCGGCGGCGTCGGGCAGGGCGGTGACGACGAGGCGATCCTCGTGGACCTGCAGCGCGTTCCGGTCCACATCGACCAGATCATCTTCACCGTGAACTCCTTCACGGGACAGACCTTCCAGGAGGTGCAGAACGCGTTCTGCCGTCTCGTGGACGAGACCAACGGCCAGGAGCTGGCCCGCTACACGCTGGACGGCGGCGGCGACTACACCGCGCAGATCATGGCGAAGGTGCACCGCGCGGGTTCGGGCTGGACGATGACCGCGCTGGGCGCCCCGGCCTACGGCCGTACGTTCCAGGACCTGATGCCGACGATCCAGCAGCACCTGTAGGGCCGCCTGCTCGACCGGCGGGGCGCACGACAGAACGACAACGACACACGGGGGGCGACGGCGATGACGGCCGAGCTTGTGCGGGGGCAGAACCACCCGCTGCCCGAGGTCCGGCTGGCGATCCGGATCTCGGCCGGGGCGCCGGTCCTGGCCGGAGCCACGCTCGGCGACGAGAACGGCACGGTGCCCGGTCCGCAGTGGGTGGCCCACCCCGGCGCGCCCGCCCTGCCCGGAGTCGAGGTGCCCCGGCGGGCCGCCACCGGACACCGGCTCGCCGTCGACCTGGGCGCCCTGCCCGAGGCCGTCCACCGCGTCGCCGTCTTCCTCGCCCTGCCCACCGGGGCGGGGACACCGCCCCGGTTCGGTGCCGTCGCCGCCCCGCACACGACGGTCGAGAGCCTCGACGGCACCGAACTCGCCTGCTACACCATCACCGGCCTGGACAGCGAGACTGCCGTGCTCGCCCTGGAGTTGTACCGTCGACAGGGCGCCTGGAAGGTGCGTGCGGTGGGCCAGGGATACGCGGCCGGGCTCACCGCACTGTTCGCCGACCAGGGCCTGCGCGAGGCCGCCGACGTCGCGGCCGCCGCCCATGCGGCGGCGGCCTCCGGCGAGGCGGCCCACGGCCTGTCCCGCATGCTGCCGGCGCCGACCTCCGCACCGTCAGCGCCCGAGGCTTCGGCTCGCCCGCCGCAGGACGCCTCTACGGCCCCATCGCAGGCCACCTCTCCGGCCCCACCGCACGACGCGTCCGCCTCCGCCGCGCGCGTCACCCCGGCTCCAGGGCCGTACGACGCCGCCGCGCCCGAGTCCCGGGGCACCACCGCCTCCGGGACGCCCGGGCCGACGCCCTCCTTCGCCCAGCAGCCGGAGCCGGCACCGTCGTACGACGCGCGGAACCCGTACGACACCCAGGCGCCCGGCGCAGCTCCGCGAGACTCCGGCACCCGGGTCGACTACACGCACCCCGGCCGTCGCGCGCACGGCACACCGCCCCCGGCGGCTCCGGCCGCCGACGACGGCCGGCCCGCGCCGCCCGTCGCGGGCGACGCCGTGGGCTGGTCGATGGAGGAGCGGCTGTACAACCAGGTCTGGGGCATGTTCGAGGACCTGGCCCGCACCACCGCCGCGTTCCGCAGCGCCGTCGACTTCGCCGACTCCCGCCTGGAGAAGGAGCTCGACCAGGCCCTCACCGACCCCCGCGGTCGGCTCGGCGCCGCAGGCGACGCCGCGCGCGAGGCGGCACATGTCCGCCGGACGCAGCTGGTGGACCAGGCGCGTGTGGCCCTCGACCGTGACCTCGCCCAGCTCACCGCCGAGTCCGAGGTGGTCGAGCCCGCGCTTCCGCCGGCCTATGCTCGCTGGGACAACCCCGTCTGGCACGGCTACCGAGTGCCCGTCGAGCCGCCGATGGCCCTGCGTCTCGGCGACCTCCATCTGCCCGAGAGCGCGTCGCTGCGTATCCCCCTGCTGGTCAGACTGCCGCTGGAACGCGGCCTGTGGTTCGACAGCGGCCCGGCGGCGTTCGGCGGCGCACCCGACTCCGCCGAACTTCGGCACCTGGCCATGGAGGCGGCGGTGGCGCTCGCGGCGCGGCTGCTCGCCGTGCATCCGGCCGGCGACTTCGCCGTGCAGATCATCGACCCGGCCGGCACCGGGGCCGCGGCGTTCGCCCCGCTCACGCGGGCCGGGGTGCTCGCCGCGCCACCCGCGACCGGCGCGGCCGGGGTGACGGAGATGCTGGAGCGGCTCACCCGGCGGGTCGACCTGGTGCAGATGGCGGTGCGCGGCGGCGCGCCCGAATCGCTGCCGGCCGATGTCGACACCGCGCGCCGGCTGCTGATCGTCAACGACTTCCCGCACGGTTTCGACGACCGGGCGGTCACCCGGCTGCGCTATCTCGCCGACGAGGGGCCCGACGTCGGTGTCCACCTCCTTCTCGTGGCGGACCGCGAGGACGCCGCCGCCTACGGCCCCCTGCTCGATCCGCTGTGGCGTTCGCTGATGCGACTCACCCCGGTGCCCGACGACCACTTCGCCGACCCCTGGGTGGGGCACGCCTGGACCTACGAGCCGTCGCTGGTGCCGGCCGGGAGCCAGGTCGTGCATCAGGTGCTCACCGAGGTGGCGAGAGCCCGGACCAAGCGCAGTTAAAGTGTCCTGACCAGGTATCTTGGTCTTTATTTTACCTTTCTCTTTACCTTTCCTTGGTGATTGGGTACTGTTTTCCGTACGGAGGGGAGTACTCCCTGACTGCGGCGCACCCGTCAGTACGGACCGGTTTCCGGTCCCGGGGCGTCGGCCCGACGCGGGTGGAAGAGACCTCCGGCAGCGACGACGCTGACGTGTTTGCCGTTACGTAACGCCGGAGGTGCAGTGGAAGTCTCCATGACCCTGTGGGTCTTGACCATCGTGGGCCTCGCCGCCCTGATCGCGGTCGATTTCTTCATCGGGCGCAAGCCCCATGAGGTGTCGGTCAAGGAAGCCGGTATCTGGACCGTCGTCTGGATCGCCCTGGCCGGGCTGTTCGGCCTCGGTCTCCTCGTCTTCGGCGGCGGACGGCCGGCCGGCGAGTTCTTCGCGGGATTCATCACCGAGAAGTCGCTGAGCGTCGACAACCTCTTCGTCTTCGTCCTGATCATGGCGAAGTTCGCGGTGCCGGCCCGGTACCAGCAGCGCGTCCTGCTCGTCGGCGTGCTCATAGCCCTGCTCCTGCGGGCCGTCTTCATCGCCGCGGGAGCCGCGATCATCGCCAGCTTCTCCTGGGTCTTCTACCTTTTCGGCGCCTTCCTGATCTGGACCGCCTGGAAGCTCATCCAGGAGGCGCGCACGGACGAGGAGGACGAGGAGTACGAGGAGAACAAGCTGCTGAAGGCCGCTGAGCGCAGGTTCGGTGTGGCCGACCGGTACCACGGCACCAAGCTGTGGATCAGGCAGAACGGCAAGCGGGCCATGACTCCGATGCTGGTCGTGATGCTCGCCATCGGCACCACGGACGTCCTGTTCGCCCTGGACTCCATCCCCGCGATCTTCGGTCTGACCCAGGACCCGTACATCGTCTTCACCGCCAACGCCTTCGCCCTCATGGGTCTGCGACAGCTGTACTTCCTCATCGGCGGCCTGCTGAAGAAGCTGGTCCACCTCTCGTACGGCCTGTCGGTCATCCTCGGCTTCATCGGCGTCAAGCTGGTGCTGCACGCCCTGCACGAGTCCGGCGTCCACGTCCCCGAGATCAGCATCCCGGTCTCGCTCGGTGTGATCTGTGCGGTCCTGGTCGTCACGACCGTCACCAGCCTGATGGCCACCAGGAAACAGGCCGCCGTCGAGGCGGCGCACACGGACGGTCAAGCCGCTCCGAAGGACAGTGTCGACGCCTGACCGAGCCTGCGGCAGCAATGGCCGGGGCGGCGGCGGGACTGCGTGGCACAGGCACCGCTCCCGCCGCCGGGCCCCATGACGGAAAGGGAAAGGAGGAGAAGTATCGGAAAAGAACGGAATGCGAATCCTGTACGCCTCTGCGACCATCGCCGCATGATCACTCGGCTCCGGGCGCTCAGCCGGCACTGGACGATGCTCGTCCCCGTTCTCGCGGTCGTCCTCCTGGTCTTGACCTGGGGCCGCAACCTGCCAGCCGTGGTCGTCGCGGTGGTGACCCTCGTGCTCGCCGGCTCCGTCCTGGCGGCCGTCCACCACGCCGAGGTCATTGCCCACCGCGTCGGCGAGCCCTTCGGCTCGCTGGTGCTCGCGATCGCCGTGACGATCATCGAGGTGGCCCTGATCGTCACCCTCATGGCGGACGGCGGTGCCAAGAGTTCCACCCTGGCCAGGGACACCGTCTTCGCCGCGGTGATGATCACCTGCAACGGCATCGTCGGACTCTGTCTGCTCGTCGCCTCCCTGCGGCACGGCACCGCCGTCTTCAACCCCGAGGGCACCGGCGCCGCCCTGGCGACCGTGGCGACGCTCGCCACCCTCAGCCTGGTGCTGCCGACCTTCACCACCAGCAAGCCCGGACCCGAGTTCTCCTCGGTGCAGCTGACCTTCGCCGCGCTGTCCTCACTCATCCTGTACGGCCTGTTCGTGACCACCCAGACCGTGCGCCACCGCGACTACTTCCTGCCGATCACCCGGCAAGGCGAGGTCATCACCGCCGCCGACCACGCCCGGCCGCCGTCCACGCGCACCGCCTGGCTCAGCCTCGGTCTGCTCGGGCTGGCCCTGATCGGCGTGGTCGGCCTGGCCAAGGGAGTGTCGCCCACCATCGAGTCGGGTGTGGCGGCGGCCGGACTTCATCAGGCCGTCGTGGGTGTGATCATCGCTCTGCTCGTCCTGTTGCCGGAGACCATCGCCGCGCTGCGCGCCGCACGCCGCGACCGGGTGCAGACCAGCCTCAACCTCGCACTCGGCTCGGCCATTGCCAGCATCGGCCTGACCATTCCGGCCGTCGCCCTCGCCTCCGTCTGGCTGCCCGGACCCCTCGTCCTCGGCCTCGGCCCCACGCACATGCTGCTGCTCGCGCTGACCATCGTGGTCAGCTCCCTGACAGTGGTGCCGGGACGGGCCACGCCCCTGCAGGGCGGTGTCCACCTGGTGCTCTTCGCGGCCTACCTGGAGTTGGCCGTCAATCCGTAACGGACCCACCCGTCCGGTCCCTCGGCGGGATGCCCGTAGCCCTTTGCCGTCGTCCCGGTTCCCGCCCGGATCAGCTCGTCGCCGGCTCCACCAACGGTACGGGCACCGGTCGCGTCTCCGGAAGCAGCGCGAAGCACACCAGGCTGATCAGCCCGATGCCCGTCAGATACACGCCCACGGCCCAGGGCACACGCCCGCCCTGCGCCGCGAGCGCCGTGGCCACGACCGGGGTGAGTGCACCGCCGACGACCCCGCCGAGGTTGTAGCCCACTGCGGCGCCCGTGCAGCGGACCCGCGCCTCGTACAGTTCCGGCAGATAGGCGGAGATGACCGCGAACATGGTGACGAACGCGAGCAACGCGCCCAGGATGCCGAGGAACATCAGCAGCGGCCGGCCGGTGGCCAGCAGTACCACCATCGGGAGCATCCACAGCACGCAGGCCGCGCACCCCGTCAGACACATCGGCCGCCGCCCATAGCGGTCGCCCAGCAGCGCCACCAAGGGAGTGAGAGCCCCCTTCACGGCCACCGCGGCCATGACACAGCCCAGCATCACCGTCCGGCTCACCCCGAGCCGTTCCGTCGCATACGCCAGCGACCAGGTCGTCACCGCGTAGAACACCGCGTACCCGATGGCCAGCGCCCCGGCCGTCAGCAGCACCAGCCGCCCGTGATGCCGTACGACCTCGACGAACGGCACGCGCGCGTGGTCGTCGATTTCCAGGAACCGGGGGCTCTCGGCGAGAGAGGAGCGCAGCCACAGCCCGGCGAGCGCCGGCGCACCGGCGACCCAGAACGGCACGCGCCAGCCCCACCGCGCGAACTCGGCGTCGGACAGCACCGCCGACAGTGCGAGCATCACCCCGTTGGCGAGCACGAAGCCCACCGCGGGCCCCACTTGGGGAAAGCTCGACCACAGAGCGCGCCGCGCGGCCGGCGCGTGCTCGGCGGTCAGCAGCACCGCCCCGCCCCATTCCCCGCCGAGCCCGAGACCCTGCAGGAAGCGCAGCACGAGCAGCAGCAGGGGCGCGGCGACGCCGATCGTCCCGTACGACGGCACACAGCCCACCGCAACGGTCGAGGCGCCCGTGAGCAGCAGTGAGACGACGAGCACGGGCCGCCGTCCGCGCCGGTCGCCGAGATGTCCGAACATCACCGCGCCCAGCGGCCGGGCCACGAACCCCACCCCGAACGTCCCGAACGCCGCCAGCGTCCCCGAGACCGGTGAGAACGTCGGAAAGAACAGCGGCCCCAGGACCAGGGCCGCCGCGGTCCCGTAGACGAAGAAGTCGTAGAACTCGATCGCGGTCCCCGCCAGGGACGCCGCGGCGAGTCTCGGCATCGAAGGGGCGTTCACGGCGCGTACGGGCTGCATGCCGCGTCAACCACCCGACGTGATCAACGGTTACGGGGCGCGCGGAGGCGATCGGGCGACCGTGGCGTGCGCCGCCGAGGCCGTCGGTGCACGCGGCCCGCCCTGTGCTCCGGGCGCCGTGATAGACCGGGTGCGAGCGGCGGTCGTCGTCGTACCGCCCCGAACGGACCGGAGGAAAAGTGCCCCGCACCCTGGCCAACGCCCCGATCATGATCCTCAACGGGCCCAACCTGAACCTGCTCGGCCAGCGCCAGCCCGAGATCTACGGCAGGGACACCCTGGCCGACGTCGAGGCGATGTGCGCCAAGGCCGCGGCCGCGCACGGCGGCACCGTGGACTTCCGGCAGTCGAACCACGAGGGTCAGTTGGTCGACTGGATCCACGAGGCGCGCCTGAACCACTGCGGGATCGTCATCAACCCCGGCGCCTACTCCCACACGTCGGTCGCGATTCTGGACGCACTCAACACCTGCGACGGCATGCCCGTGCTGGAGGTGCACGTCTCCAACATCCACCAGCGTGAATCCTTCCGGCACCACTCCTACGTCTCCCTGCGCGCCGACGGGGTGATCGCCGGATGCGGAGTGCAGGGCTATGCGTTCGGTGTGGAGCGGGTCGCCGCGCTGGTGGGCGCGGCCCAGGCGGAGGCCTAGGTCGTGGCGTAGTCCGGGGCCGTCACAGCCGGCCCGCCTCCACGATCCGCCGCAGGAAGCGCCGCGTGCGCTCCTGCTGCGGGTCGCCGAAAACCTGCTCGGCGGTGCCGCGCTCCAGCACGACGCCACCGTCCAGAAAACAAACCTGGTCGGCGACGTCCCGCGCGAACCCCATCTCGTGCGTCGCCAGCACCATGGTCATGCCGTCGTCCTTCAGGTCCCGGACCACCTCCAGCACCTCGCCCACGAGTTCGGGGTCGAGTGCCGCCGTGATCTCGTCCAGCAGCAACAGCCGGGGCCGCACGGCGAGCGCCCGTACGATCGCCACACGCTGCTGCTGGCCGCCGCTGAGCCGGTCCGGATAGGCATCCGCCTTGCCGCCCAGTCCGAGGCGCTCCAGCAGCTCCCTGGCCCGTTCCCCGGCCTCCGCGCGGGGGACGCCGTGCACTCGGCGGGGCGCCAGCGTGATGTTGTCCAGCACGGTCATGTGCGGGAAGAGGTTGTACGCCTGGAAGACAACGCCGATCCGGCGCCGGACCGCGTCCTGGTCGGCGCGGGGGTCGGTGATCTCCTCGCCGTCCAGCCAGATCGCGCCGTCGTCGATCTCCTCCAGGAGGTTGGCGCAGCGCAGCAGCGTGG
This sequence comes from Streptomyces barringtoniae, assembly GCF_020819595.1. Lineage (GTDB taxonomy): Bacteria > Actinomycetota > Actinomycetes > Streptomycetales > Streptomycetaceae > Streptomyces > Streptomyces barringtoniae. The sequence goes on along the minus strand of NZ_JAJHNP010000013.1, from coordinate 26,541 downwards.
ACTTGCCCGAGCCGGAGGCGCCGATCAGCGCGGTCACCGTGTGCGGGGCGACCTCCAGGCCGACGTCCCGCAGCACCACGGAGCCGCCGAAGGTCTTGCGGACGGACTCCATGCGCAGCACGGGCGCGACTGCGTCGCTCATAGCGATCCTCCCTGGGCCCGCTGCCGGTCCATCCGGGCCGTCACCCAGTCCGTGAAGCGGGTCATCGGGATGGTCAGCGCGACGAAGACCAGGCCCGCGACGATGTACGGCGTGTAGTTGAGGCTGCGCTGGGCGATGATGTCGGCCGCCCGTACGGCGTCGACCGCGCCGCCGATCGACACGAGCCCGGTGTCCTTCTGGAGCGACACGAGGTCGTTCAGCAGCGGCGGCACCTGACGGCGTACCGCCTGGGGGAGCACCACGTACCGCAGCGCCTGACGGTGGGTCAGCCCCAGCGAGCGGGCCGCGGCGCGCTGCGAGGGGTGCACGGACTCGATGCCGGCGCGGAACACCTCGGCGACGTAGGCGGAGTACGTCAGCGTCAGCGCCGCACCACCGAGCAGGACGGGATCGACGGTCACGCCCTGGAGGCGCAGTGCGGGTACCCCGAAGACCACGATCATCAGGTTGATGATCAGCGGCAGCCCGCGGAAGAAGTCCGTGTAGGCGGCGGCAAGTACCCGCAGGGGGAAGAACACGGGCCCGGGCAGGGTGCGCGCGATGGCGATCAGCATGCCCAGGACGAGCACCAGCACGCCGCAGACCAGCAGCAGCTGGACGTTGAGCCACAGCCCTTCGAGGACCTTGGGGAAGGCCTCGCGCGCGTACTGCCCGTCGAAGAAGGTCTCCTTGGTGCGTGGCCAGCCGGGCGCGTTGACGACGACCAGGTAGAGGACGACGCCGGTGACCAGGGTCGACAGGGCGGCGATGGCCGTCGCGCGGCGGGCACGCGCGCGCTTGTGGCGCTCGCGCTGCAGCCGCCGCTCGGACGGGACGTACCCGTCGCGCACATCGTCCTTGCCGGAGTCCTCCCCGGACTCCTCCTCCATGACCGTCACTTGAGGACCGGAGCGTCGACGGCGTCGGACAGCCACTGCTTCTCCAGCTTCGCCAGCGTGCCGTCCTTGCGCAGGGCGTCCACGGCCGACGTCACGCACGACGTGAGGCCGCTGCCTTTGTCGAGGACGAGCCCGAACTGCTCGGGCGTGCCGCCCTGGTTCTCGAACTGGCCGACGATCCTGGCGTTGGTCACCTGGGCCGAGGTGACGTAGAAGGCGGTCGGCAGATCGGTGACGATCGCGTCCACCTGGCCGTTCTTGAGCGCGGAGACGGCCTGGTCGTTCCTGGAGTACGCGGCCGCCTGCTGCGACGGCTTCACCAGGTCGCTGATGTAGTTGAGGCTCGTCGTGCCCACCTGGGCGCCCAGCTTGAGGTCCCTCAGGTCCGCGATGCTCGTCGCCTTGGCGGCCTTGCCGCCCTTCAGCGCGATGACGGCCTGGCGGACGTCGTAGTAGCCGGAGGAGAAGTCGACGGCCTTCTTGCGCTCGGCGCTGATCGACACCTGATTGATGTCGAAGTCGAAGCTCTTCACGCCGGGCGCGAACGCCTTGTTGAACGGCACGCTCTGCCATACGACCGCGCTCTTGCCATAGCCCAGTTGCCGGGCCACGGCGTAGGCGACGGCCGACTCGAAGCCCCTGCCGTTCGCGGGCTTGTCGTCGTTGAACCAGGGCTCGTACGCCGGTTCGTCCGTCGCGATCGTCAGCTTCCCGGACGCCTTGGTGGTCAACGTGCTCTTGGCGCAGCTCTTCGCGGCCGAGCCGGAGGGTGAGGCCGACGCCTTCTCCTCGGGCTGCGGGGCACAGCCGACGGCGGTGGCGAGCAGGGCTACGGTGGCGGCGGCTGCCGCACGGCGCAGGACGCGAAGCGCTGGGTACATGGCGGGAGATTGGCAGCGAATCCCGCGTCTGTCCAGGTCACGACCGCAACTGTTCGCATACTGGGAACGGGTGTTGCAGTCGTGTGAACACCGTCATGACGTGGGCCGTTGGCCTGGGCCGCCGGCCGAGGGCGGGGTTGGAGACCGGCGGCCCTGCCGTAGAGGAGCCGTCATCCTCTGCGGGGCTGTCATCAGTTGACCGCGTGATGCGGCGCGCGGGGAGCGCGTACGCGCCCCCGGCGCGTGCGAAACGTTCACACGGGGCGCGCGACGAGAAGCGTGCCGGGCGCTCGGGCGAGGAAAGCGCCCGGCGCTCACCACCCGCGCGCGTGCCACTCCGGCAGGTGCGGCCGCTCCGCGCCCAGGGTCGTGTCGTTGCCGTGTCCGGGATAGACCCAGGTCTCATCGGGCAGCACGTCGAAGATCTTCGTCTCCACGTCGTGGATCAGGCTGGCGAAGGCCTTCGGATCCTTGCGCGTGTTGCCGACGCCGCCCGGGAAGAGGCAGTCGCCGGTGAAGACGTGCGGATGGCCGTGCGGGTCGTCGTAGACCAGCGCGATCGAACCCGGGGTGTGCCCGACGAGGTGCCGCGCGGTGAGCTCCACCTGTCCCACCCTGATGACGTCGCCGTCGTCCACGAGGACATCGGTGGGCACGGGGATGCCGGGGGCGTCCTCGCGGCCGGCATACGTACGCGCGCCCGTGGCCGCGACGACCTCGGCGAGCGCCTGCCAGTGGTCGCCGTGCTGATGGGTGGTGACGACGGACGCGATGCCGTCGTCACCGATCATGCCGAGGAGCGTCTGCGCCGCGTTGGCGGCGTCGATCAGAAGCTGCTCGTCGGTGGCCCGGCAGCGCAGCAGGTAGGCGTTGTTGTCCATCGGGCCGACCGCGATCTTCGTGATCATCAGGTCTTTCAGCTCGTGCACATCCGCCGGTCCGCCGACCCTGACCTCTCCGGTGTACGTCATGGTCATCAGCCTATAGCGGGGGAGGGCCCGCGGACCGTAGCGGACCTACAACGGCGGCAGCTTCGGGAGCGAGCCGCCCTTCGCGGTCAGGCCGGAGCCGTCGCGCCGCCCGGCGAGCCAGCCCAGCAGGTCGGCGGCCGTACCCTCGACCGCGACGGGTTCCCCCTCCGCACCGCCGCCCGTGGTCCAGAACCGGCCGTCGCCGGCGGTCAGACCGGTCGAGGGCACCTCCTTGTGTCCGGCGAAGCGCTCCGCCAGGAAGTCGATCTCCCGGTCCGTGAACTCGGCCGGAAGATCCTCCAGCTCGTACCCGATGCCGAGGTCGACATGGTGCAGTGCGACCTCGCCCCACCGCCGGAACGGCACCCGGGACGCCGAGTCGGTGACCCCGTTGCGCAGCTCCACCGTGCGCGACCAGTCCGCCGGGGCGTCCCCCGCCGCCTGGAAGCGGGCCGCGCTCTCGCGCAGGTCCGCGAGCTGGGCCTCGAGGGGGCGCGGGGCATCGCGCTGGATCTCGGCGTCCCGCGCCTCTGCACTCGCGTACATGGGCCGGCCCTCGAGGACGTTCACGAGCGCGTCCGCGTTGCGGGCGAGGTGGGCGAGGACGTGCCCGCGGGTCCACCCCGGAAGCCGTGACGGCTCGGCGAGCGACGCGTTGTCCAGTTCGGCGACCGCGCTGAGGAGCCGTTCGGTCGCGTCACGTACACATGCCAGGTCATGAGCGTGATCAATCATGGGCCTGACATTAGCCCGGCCACACCTTTGGGTGAAGGTGGTGAACCCCGCCCGCAAATCGAAAGCACGTGCTATATCGTCGAAGGCGGCGTCGGGCATGCTGGATGGCCGGGGGTTGTTATGCAACCGGGCAATCCGACCGGCGTTGTCAGTGGCTCCCCCTAGTCTGAAGAAGCACGGGGGCCCCGCCCCTGTCACTTCTCTCAAGAAAGGTGCGGACCGGCGTGGCCGACCGTCTCATCGTCCGTGGCGCGCGCGAGCACAACCTGAAAAACGTCTCGCTCGACCTGCCGCGTGACTCGCTCATCGTCTTCACGGGCCTGTCCGGGTCGGGCAAGTCCTCCCTGGCCTTCGACACGATCTTCGCCGAGGGCCAGCGGCGCTACGTGGAGTCGCTCTCCTCATACGCCCGGCAGTTCCTCGGCCAGATGGACAAGCCGGACGTCGACTTCATCGAGGGCCTGTCCCCGGCAGTCTCCATCGACCAGAAGTCGACCTCGCGCAACCCGCGCTCGACGGTCGGCACCATCACCGAGGTCTACGACTATCTGCGTCTGCTCTTCGCGCGCATCGGCAAGCCGCACTGCCCCGAGTGCGGCCGCCCGATCTCCCGCCAGTCGCCGCAGGCCATCGTCGACAGGGTCCTGGAGCTGCCGGAGGGGAGCCGCTTCCAGGTGCTGTCCCCGCTCGTGCGCGAGCGCAAGGGCGAGTTCGTCGACCTCTTCGCCGACCTGCAGACCAAGGGCTACTCCCGCGCACGTGTGGACGGGCAGACCATCCAGCTGTCCGAGCCGCCGACGCTGAAGAAGCAGGAGAAGCACACCATCGAGGTGGTCGTGGACCGCCTCACGGTGAAGGAGTCCGCCAAGCGCCGCCTCACCGACTCCGTGGAGACCGCCCTCGGCCTCTCGGGCGGCATGGTCGTGCTCGACTTCGTCGACCTCCCCGAGGACGACCCCGAGCGCGAGCGCATGTACTCCGAGCACCTGTACTGCCCGTACGACGACCTGTCCTTCGAGGAGCTGGAGCCCCGCTCCTTCTCCTTCAACTCGCCCTTCGGCGCCTGCCCCGACTGCACCGGCATCGGCACGCGCATGGAGGTCGACCCCGAGCTGATCGTCCCGGACGAGGAAAAGACCCTGGACGAGGGCGCCATCCACCCCTGGTCGCACGGGCACACCAAGGACTACTTCGGCCGCCTGATCGGTGCCCTCGCGGACGCGCTCGGCTTCCGCACGGACATCCCGTTCGCGGGCCTGCCGCAGCGCGCGAAGAAGGCCCTGCTCCACGGCCACAAGACCCAGATCGAGGTCCGCTACCGCAACCGGTACGGCCGCGAGCGCGTGTACACCACGCCTTTCGAGGGCGCGGTGCCGTTCGTCAAGCGCCGTCACAGCGAGGCCGAGAGCGACGCAAGCCGCGAGCGCTTCGAGGGCTACATGCGCGAGGTGCCCTGCCCCTCCTGCGAGGGCACGCGCCTGAAGCCGATCGTCCTCGCGGTCACGATCATGGAGAAGTCGATCGCCGAAGTCTCCGGGATGTCGATCAGCGACTGCGCGGACTTCCTCGGCCAGCTGAAGCTGAGTGCCCGGGACAAGAAGATCGCCGAGCGGGTGCTGAAGGAGGTCAACGAGCGACTGCGCTTCCTGGTCGACGTCGGCCTCGACTACCTCTCGCTGAACCGCGCGGCCGGCACGCTCTCCGGCGGCGAGGCCCAGCGCATCCGCCTGGCCACCCAGATCGGCTCCGGCCTGGTCGGCGTCCTGTACGTCCTCGACGAGCCGTCCATCGGGCTGCACCAGCGGGACAACCACCGACTGATCGAGACCCTGGTCCGGCTGCGCGACATGGGCAACACGCTCATCGTCGTGGAGCACGACGAGGACACCATCAAGGTCGCCGACTGGGTCGTGGACATCGGCCCCGGCGCCGGTGAGCACGGCGGCAAGGTTGTGCACAGCGGCTCCCTGAAGGAGCTGCTCGAGAACACCGAGTCGCAGACCGGCGCGTACCTCTCGGGCCGCAAGGCGATCCCGCTTCCGGACATCCGCCGTCCCCGCGACCCGTCCCGCCGGCTCACCGTGCACGGCGCCCGTGAGAACAACCTGCAGGACATCGACGTGTCGTTCCCGCTGGGCGTGTTCACGGCCGTCACGGGCGTCTCCGGATCCGGCAAGTCGACGCTGGTCAACGACATCCTGTACACGCATCTGGCCCGCGAGCTGAACGGCGCGAGAAACGTCCCCGGACGGCACACGCGCGTGGACGGCGACGACCTGGTCGACAAGGTCGTGCACGTCGACCAGTCGCCGATCGGCCGGACCCCGCGGTCCAACCCGGCGACGTACACCGGCGTCTTCGACCACATCCGCAAGCTGTTCGCCGAGACCACCGAGGCGAAGGTCCGCGGCTACCTGCCCGGTCGCTTCTCCTTCAACGTCAAGGGCGGACGCTGCGAGAACTGCGCGGGCGACGGCACCATCAAGATCGAGATGAACTTCCTCCCGGACGTCTACGTCCCGTGCGAGGTCTGCCACGGTGCCCGGTACAACCGGGAGACCCTGGAGGTCCACTACAAGGGCAAGTCCATCGCCGACGTGCTGAACATGCCGATCGAGGAGGCCACCGACTTCTTCGAGGCCGTCCCGGCCATCTCCCGGCATCTGAGGACGCTGAAGGACGTCGGCCTCGGCTACGTCCGCCTCGGCCAGTCCGCCACCACGCTCTCCGGTGGTGAGGCCCAGCGCGTGAAGCTGGCCAGCGAACTGCAGAAGCGCTCCACCGGACGCACGGTCTACGTCCTGGACGAGCCGACCACCGGTCTGCACTTCGAGGACATCAGCAAGCTGCTGAAGGTCCTCGGCGGCCTGGTGGACAAGGGCAACACGGTCATCGTCATCGAGCACAACCTCGACGTGATCAAGACCGCCGACTGGATCGTCGACATGGGTCCGGAGGGCGGCGCCGGCGGTGGCCTCGTGGTCGCCGAAGGCACGCCCGAGGAGGTCGCCGGGGTGCCGGCCAGCCACACCGGCAAGTTCCTCCGCGAGATCCTCGGCGCCGACCGCATCAGCGACGCGGAACCGGTGCAGGCGCCGCGCGCCGGCACGGTCAAGAGGACGGCCGCCGCCAAGACGGCCGCGAAGAAGACGGTGACGGCCAAGGCCAACAACACGGCTACCAAGAAGGCCGACACGGTCACGAAGAAGGCGGCGGCCGCGAAGAAGACGACGCGGGCACGCAAGGCCTGACACACCACCAGAAAAGCTGCGCCCCGCGGGAACTCCCCGCGGGGCGCCGCTCGTTCCACCATCAGCCACCCCGGCTGCGAGGTACGTCAGGCCCCCGCCTCATGTTCCGGGCCGCACCTTGACAACAGCAGAGAGGAATACAGCCGAGAGAAGAGGGCCGCTCACAGATCACCGAGCTCGGCAGCGAACGGCGGCTCGGCTCCCGCCCGCGAGCAGGTGAGCCCCGCCGCGCGTGCCGCGAAGCGCAGCAGCCGCGTCCAGCCCTCCGTCCCGAGGGCGGCGAGCGCTTCCTCCGACAGCGCGTCCAGGGCGGAAAGTCCGTGCAGCAAGGCCGCGTTGACCGTGTCACCGGCGCCGATGGTGTCCACCACGGCGACCTTCTCACCCGGCACGGAACACTCCGCGCCGTCCCGGGTGAACGCGGTCAGCCCGTCCCCGCCCCGGGTCACCACCACGGCCGCCGGTCCCGCGGCCAGCCACTCGCGCGGGGTGCCGCCCAGCCACTCGGCGTCCTCCGCGGAGAGCTTCAGCAGCGTCACCGAGGGCAGCCAGCTCTTGAAACGCGCCCGGTAGGCGTCCGCGTCCGGGATCAGCCCCGCCCGGACATTGGGGTCGAGTGCGGTGAACAGCCCCTGCCCGGCCGCCGTGCGCATCAGCTCCGCATAGGCGCTCGCCCCCGGCTCCAGGACGAGCGAGCAGGTGCCGAAGGACACCGCGCGGGTACCGGCGGGCAGCGCGGCGGGGGCGGTGAACAGGCGGTCGGCGGTGCCGTCCACATAGAAGGAATAGGCGGCGGAGCCGCTGCCGTCGATCGTGGCCACCGCCAGCGTCGTCGGCTCCGCCCCGCGCTGCACGCCCGACACGTCCACCCCCGCCCGCCGCAGCCCGTCCAGCAGGGCCTCACCGAAGGCGTCGTGCGACGTCCGGGAGCAGAACGCGGTGCGGGAACCGAGCCGGCCAAGGGCCACGGCGGTGTTGTACGGGCCGCCGCCGAGGGCCGGCTTCAGGGTCGCGAGGGCGCCGGAGCCCTGCGGTACCAGGTCGATCAGTGCCTCACCGGCGACGACGATCACGAGGCGGTTCCCTTCTCCGACGGCGTTGATGACGCGGTGTGCCCGGGCTCCTCGGACCCGTCCGGCTCCTCGGGGCACCCGCAGGACGTGCGATGGACGAACGCGCACGGCAGCCGCACCGTGCGGGTCGGCCGACGCGGCTCGCCCAGACGGTCGAGGAGCACCTGGACGGCGCGCGCGCCCAACTCCCTGCTGGGCTGGGCGATGACGGTGAGCCGGGGTGAGAACAGATCGGCCCAGGCGAAGTCGTCGAAGCAGCACAGGGCGATGTCGTCCGGTACGGACAGGCCGTGCCGGCGCAGTGCGCGCAGGGCGCCGATGGTCATCGCGTTGTTGGCGGTGACGAGTGCCGTGGGCGGCTCGGGAAGGGCGAGCAGGGTGGCCGTGGCCTCCTCGGCACCCGAGGACTCGGAGTTGCCCGAGACGAGGAGCCGTTCGTCGAGGTCCAGCCCGGCGGCGCTGAGGCCGTCCTGGTAGCCGGAGACGCGCTCACTGGTGGTGCTGAGCCCTGGCAGGCCCGCGACCAGGCCGATCCTGTGGTGGCCCAGCCCGGCGAGGTGGGTGACCAGGCGAGCGGTCGGCTCCGCGCTGTCGGCGCAGACCTGGTCGTACCAGGGCGCGTCCTCGTCGGGGCCGGCGTCTGCCCCAGCACCGGCCGCGGAGCCGTCCGTTGCGCCCGCGTCGATCATCCGGTCCAGGAACACGGTCGGCACGGCTTGGCGGCGGAGATAGCCGACCAGTTCGTGGGGATCCGCGGAGGGAGCGACGATCAGGCCGTCCACCCGGCGCTCATGCAGGAACTGCACGACCTTGCGTTCGTGCCCGGGGTCGTCGTGCGGGTCCGCGATGAGCAGGCTGTAGCCCGCCTCCAGGGCGGCGGCCTCGACGCCCTGGAGGATCTCCGTGAAGTACGGGTTGCTGATCGCCGACACCGCGAGTCCGATGGAGCGCGTGCGGGAGGTCACCAGGGATCGTGCCAGGGTGTTCGGGGTGTAGCCGAGCGCGTCGATGGCGTCGAGCACAGCCTGGCGGGTGTGGGGCAGCACCGGGCGGGTGCCGTTCAGGACGTGGGAGACGGTCGCCACGGAGACTCCGGCGCTCCGCGCGACGTCCGCCATCGTGGGCATCGTCTCTTCCTCCTGAACCGAGCACAGTCCTTCCGGCCGGGACCGTACCCCATCGGCTCCATCCGCGTAAACGCTTGCGCAAGCGTTTACGCGCCTTCCTTCCCCGACCCTCCCCACGCATCCCGTCGCTCCTCACTGCAACGCCCCCCGCCCTTCCCCGCAGTCACCGCCCCGCCGGCCAGGCGGCGCTTGTGCCCGGGTATCGTCGCCCTGCACACCCCTTGAGCAGTGGAGTCCCAGATGCCCGCCCGACCGTCCGCGAGCCGTCGTACCGTCCTTCGAGGGGCCGCCGTGGCCCCGGTCGCCGGGCTCGGCCTGGCCGCGTGCTCGGCGCCGGGCCAGGGCAGCGCGGTCGCGGCGACCCCGACCGCGCCGGTGGACCTCGGTGCCGAGAGCGAGGTCCCGAAGGGCGGCGCCAAGCTCTACCGGGACCACAACGTGGTCGTCGGCCGCGACGGGAGCGGTGAGCTGAAGGCCTACAGCACCATCTGCACGCATGCGGGGTGCCCCATCAACAAGCTCCAGGGGACGACCCTGACCTGCCCCTGCCACGGCAGCCAGTTCGACGCCGTGACGGGCAAGGTGGTCCAGTCACCGGCCACCGAGCCCCTGGCCGAGCTGCCGGTCAAGACCAAGAACGGCAGGATCATCGCCGGCCCGGGCGCCTGAACGGACAGCCGCGCCGGCACCGTGCCTGAACGGGGCGTACGGCCGCACAACACCGCCGGCACAGCCGCGCGCGCCGCCATGCTCCGGCGTGACCGTGCTGCCACACCGCTGCTCCGGCAAGCCGCACTCCCGCCGGTCCTGGGCCCTGTCCGCCGCGCCTTCCCCCCGGCGAGCCCGGGCCCATCGCCCACGCGACGCATCCCCACCGTCTCAACCTCAAGAGCCGCACACCCGAGGCGATTTCACTCCCACTCCCACGCGATGCCGACGATGCCCGGGCGGATCCGTGGTTCGACCACGTGGACGCAGTGATGGGGGCCGGTGACCGGCAGGTCGTGGCGGCCGGTGCGGGGGGCCGCCGTCGAGTGCTGGGCGAAGCGATGGCAGCGGGCCGGCAGGGCGGCAGCGGCGAACCGCACCTGGAGGGCGTACTGGCCGCCGGGGAAGCCGAAGCGGTGGAGGTACTCGCGGCAGGGCCCGGCCGTGCCGTCCTCGATGCCGTATCGGAAGAGGAAGGTGTCGCCGGCGCGCAGCCGGGTGTCGAAGAGCAACTCCGCGGCCAGCACACCGGTGTCCTGGTCCCAGCGGACGCGTCCCGTGCGGCAGTTCTCCAGCGCCCGCACCCTGATGTCGTGCGGGCGGCAGCCGGGGTCACCGTGGTGCACGGCGACGAAGCGGTCGACGCCGTCACGGTGGGCCCGCACGATGTGGTGGGCCTCGCGGCCTGCCAGCTCGCGCCGGGCGCCGATGCGGACGCATTCGTGGTGGCCCAGGGTGTGCAGCCCGCCGTCCAGGGACCAGCCGAGCTCGGCCCGGAGCCGGTCCAGGACGTCCGAGGCCTCGATCAGGGAGCGGTAGGAGCGCCCCGCCGGGCGGCCGGCCGTCGCGCGCCCGTCGGCCTCGGCGAGCAGCCGGATCAGTGACTCGTCCGGCAGCTGGAGGATCTCCTCCAGTGCCCGTACGGCCCGCAGCGACTCCGGGCGCTGGGGGCGCCGAGCGCCCTGCTGCCAGTAACTCAGGCTGGTGACACCTACCTTGACCCCGTGCCGGGACAGATGGTGCTGGACGCGCTGGAGCGGCAGCCCGCGTGCGGCGATCGCGGCGCGCAGCGCCACGTGGAAGGGGCCGCCCCGCAGGGCCGTGTCCAGTTCCGCGGTGGGGAGGTGCGCGTGCTCTGTGGCATGCCGCATGCCGGGGCGCCTTTCTGTGAGGTGTCGCTACGGCTGGTCAGGCCGCCTGCGCCGGTGTCCGGGGCCCACCCCCTTGGGCGTCGTGGACGCCCCTGGCTGCGCACGCCGCGCCGGTACGTGTGCGTGCACGGCCCCGAGTTCCCCCGCATTGAAGCGTGTTGACCAGACCCCGACAACACCTCGAACCCGCCATGGCCGCCCCCGGCCGGGCCGGCGGGTCTGCGCCGGAGCCTCCGGTCACGGCCGTCACGCCCGCCCCAGCCGGCCGATGGGAAGATCGACGCGTGACCGAGACCTGGACCTTCGACGGTGATTGCACGGCCGTGACGGCGGAGGAGTCGGTCATCGTGCTGCGGAGGCGGATCGCCGAGAGCCGTCTCGAGACCCGGCTGACCGGCTCCGCCGGGCGCCTGCTGACCGTGGTGAGCAATACCGAACGCGCCCTGGTGATGCTTCTCGACGAAGAGGGCGACCCGGGCGCCCACGCCGTCTCCGCGGGATCCGGGGGAGGGGTGAGCGGGGGTTTCCGGCTGGCGAACGGGCAGTGCGACACGTACCCCGACGAGGACACCGTGCCGCTCGACGAGGCGTTCCGGATCGTCCGGCACATGATCGGTACGGGCCTGCCGCCGGCGGACACGCGATGGGCTGTGGACAGGTGAGCGGCACGGGCGGGCGTTGTCCACAGGCCCGACGCGGTGTCGGTGCTCGCCAGTAGGGTGTGAGACATGGCCGATCCCTCCAGCTACCGCCCCAGGCCGGGTGAGATCCCGGACTCCCCCGGGGTGTACAGGTTCCGTGACGAGCACCGCCGGGTGATCTACGTCGGAAAGGCGAAAAGCCTGCGCCAGCGCCTGGCGAACTACTTCCAGGACCTGGCGAACCTGCACCCGCGCACCCGGTCGATGGTGACCACCGCCGCGTCCGTGGAGTGGACCGTGGTGTCCACGGAGGTCGAGGCCCTCCAGCTGGAGTACTCCTGGATCAAGGAGTACGACCCCCGGTTCAACGTCAAGTACCGCGATGACAAGAGCTACCCGTACCTCGCGGTGACGATGAACGAGGAGTTCCCGCGCGTGCAGGTGATGCGCGGTCACAAGAAGAAGGGTGTCCGGTACTTCGGGCCGTACGCGCACGCATGGGCCATCCGGGACACCGTCGACCTGCTGCTGCGCGTGTTCCCGGTGCGCACCTGCTCGGCCGGCGTGTTCAAGAACGCCGCCCGCACCGGCCGCCCCTGCCTGCTCGGCTACATCGGCAAGTGCTCCGCCCCCTGCGTCGGCCGGATCAGCCCCGAGGACCACCAGGAGCTGGCCGAGGAGTTCTGCGACTTCATGGCCGGCCGCACCGGCACCTACCTCCGCCGTCTGGAGAAGCAGATGATGCAGGCGGCCGAGGACATGGAGTACGAGCGGGCGGCGCGGCTGCGCGACGACATCGAAGCCCTGAAGAAGGCCATGGAGAAGAACGCCGTCGTGCTCGCCGACGCGACGGACGCCGACCTCATCGCCGTCGCCGAGGACGAGCTGGAGGCGGCCGTGCAGATCTTCCATGTGCGCGGCGGCCGGGTGCGCGGACAGCGCGGCTGGGTGACCGACAAGGTCGAGGAGATCACCACCGGCGCCCTGGTCGAGCACGCCCTGCAGCAGCTCTACGGCGAGGAGACCGGGGACGCCGTCCCCAAGGAGGTCCTGGTCCCGGCACTGCCCGAGCCCGTCGAGCCGGTCCAGGAGTGGCTGACCGGCCGCCGCGGGGCCAACGTCTCGCTGCGCATCCCGCAGCGCGGCGACAAGAAGGCGCTGATGGAGACCGTGCAGCGCAACGCCCAGCAGGCCCTCGCGCTGCACAAGACCAAGCGCGCCTCCGACCTGACCACGCGCTCGCGCGCCCTGGAGGAGATCGCCGAGGCCCTCGACCTGGACAGTGCCCCGCTGCGCATCGAGTGCTACGACATCTCGCATCTCCAGGGGGACGACGTGGTCGCCTCCATGGTCGTCTTCGAGGACGGCCTGCAGCGCAAGAGCGAGTACCGCCGCTTCCAGATCAAGGGCTTCGCGGGCCAGGACGACGTCCGCTCCATGCATGAGGTGATCACCCGCCGCTTCAAGCGTTACCTCGCGGAGAAGGAGAAGACGGGGGAGTGGGCCGAGAGCTCCGGCACCGAGGACGCCCTCACCGACGGCGACGGCACGCTCACCGGCCCGGACGAGATCACCAACTCCCTCAAGGACGACGACGGCCGGCCGAAGAAGTTCGCCTATCCGCCGCAGCTCGTCGTGGTCGACGGCGGGCAGCCGCAGGTCGCCGCGGCCCGGCGCGCCCTGGACGAGCTGGGCATCGACGACATCGCCGTCTGCGGCCTCGCCAAGCGCCTGGAGGAGGTCTGGCTGCCAGGCGACGACGACCCGGTGGTCCTGCCCCGCACCAGCGAGGGCCTCTATCTGCTCCAGCGTGTGCGTGACGAGGCCCACCGGTTCGCGATCACCTACCAGCGCACCAAGCGCGCCAAACGCTTCCGGGCCGGCCCCCTGGACGACGTCCCCGGCCTCGGCGAGACACGCAAACAGGCGCTCATCAAGCATTTCGGCTCGGTGAAAAGGCTGCGGTCCGCCACAATCGAACAGATCCAGGAGGTGCCCGGGATAGGCCGGAAGACGGCCGAGACCATCGCGGCGGCCCTCGCCCAGGCGGCTCCGGCCGCACCCGCCGTGAACACGGCGACTGGAGAGATCATTGATGACGAGGAACCCGATACGACGGCGGGTTCCTCGGGGGAGCCCGTAACCGCGGGCCTCCCGGACGAACGACGGGGGCAGGAGAGATGACGGACCACGACGCACAGCCCACAGCGGAGCGAGATCGGGCCCACAGGGAGGCGGGGCAGGATCAGCCACACCCCGCGGCCGGCGAGCAGCCCGCGGCCCAGGAAAACGGAGCACAGGTGAGCACGGACGGTACGCCGGCCGCAGGCCCGGAAGTGGCCATCCCCGAGCTGGTGATCATCTCAGGCATGTCCGGAGCGGGACGGTCGACAGCGGCGAAGTGTCTGGAGGACCTCGGCTGGTTCGTCGTGGACAACCTCCCGCCCGCCCTCATCCCCACCATGGTGGAGCTGGGCGCCCGCTCCCAGGGCAACGTGGCGCGGATCGCGGTGGTCGTGGACGTACGCGGCCGGCGCTTCTTCGACAATCTGCGCGAATCCCTCGCCGACCTCGACACCCGGGGCGTCACCCGGCGGATCGTCTTCCTCGAGTCCTCCGACGAGGCCCTGGTGCGCCGCTTCGAGTCGGTGCGCCGCCCGCACCCGCTGCAGGGCGACGGCCGCATCGTGGACGGCATCGCCGCCGAGCGCGAGCTGCTGCGCGAGCTGCGCGGCGACGCCGACCTGGTGATCGACACCTCCAGCCTGAACGTGCACGAGCTGCGCGCCAAGATGGACGCCCAGTTCGCCGGCGAGGAGGAGCCCGAGCTGCGGGCCACCGTGATGTCCTTCGGCTTCAAGTACGGCCTCCCGGTCGACGCCGACCTGGTCGCGGACATGCGGTTCCTGCCCAACCCGCACTGGGTCCCGGAGCTGCGCCCGTTCACCGGCCTGAACGAGGAGGTGTCGGCGTACGTCTTCAACCAGCCCGGCGCGAAGGAGTTCCTCGACCGGTACGCCGAACTGCTGCGGCTCATCGCCGCCGGCTACCGGCGCGAGGGCAAGCGGTATGTGACCATCGCCATCGGCTGTACGGGTGGCAAGCACCGCTCGGTCGCGATGTCGGAGAAGCTCGCCGCGCGCCTCGCGGCCGAGGGCGTGGAGACGGTGATCGTGCACCGGGACATGGGACGGGAATGACGGAACGTACACGGCGGCTCGGCATGCTGCGCCGGATGGTGCCGGAGGGGCACTCCAGCCGTGCCGCGGCCGATGGGACGGCCCGCCCCGCCGAGTCCCGCGGCGGCCGTCCCCGGCGCCGGGGCGCTCAGCCCAAGGTGGTCGCGCTCGGCGGCGGCATGGGCCTGTCCGCCTCGCTCGCCGCGCTGCGCCGGATCACCGGCGACCTCACCGCCGTCGTCACCGTGGCCGACGACGGCGGCTCCAGCGGCCGGCTGCGCGACGAACTGGGCGTGCTGCCGCCCGGCGACCTGCGCAAGGCGCTGGCCGCGCTGTGCGGCGACGACGAGTGGGGCCAGACCTGGGCCCGGGTCATCCAGCACCGCTTCCAGTCCAAGGGCGATCTGCACGAGCACGCGGTCGGCAATCTGCTGATCGTCGCCCTGTGGGAGCAGCTCGGCGACCATGTCCAGGCCCTGGACCTGGTCGGCAAGCTGCTCGGCGCGCACGGCCGGGTGCTGCCCATGTCCGCCGTGCCGCTGGAGCTGCAGGCCCTGGTCAAGGGGCACGACCCGGAGCGCCCGGAGGACGTGGACACCGTGCGCGGGCAGGCGAACGTCGCCCTGACGCCCGGCGAGGTCCAGTCGGTGCACCTGGTGCCGCACGACCCGCCGGCCGTGCCCGAGGCCGTGGCGGCGGTGCTGGACGCGGACTGGGTGGTGCTCGGCCCGGGCTCCTGGTTCTCCTCGGTGATCCCGCACCTGCTCGTCCCCGAGCTGCTGGACGCCCTCACCGAGACCAAGGCACGCAAGGTGCTGTCGCTGAACCTCGCCCCGCAGCCGGGAGAAACCGAGGGCTTCTCCCCGCAGCGTCATTTGGAGGTTTTGGGGCGACACGCCCCTAAACTCGCCCTGGACGTGGTGCTGGCCGACGAGGCCGCCGTGCCCGACCGCGACTCGCTCACCGAAGCCGCCAAACGGCTGGGAGCCGCGATCGAGCTGGCGCCGGTGGCCCGGACCGACGGAACACCCCGGCACGACCCGGAGCTGTTGGCCGCCGCGTACGACCGTATTTTTCGGATGCATGGAAGGATCGGCCCATGGCGATGACGGCAGCGGTGAAGGACGAGATCTCCCGGCTCCCCGTCACCCGGACCTGCTGCAGGAAGGCGGAGGTCTCCGCCATTCTGCGGTTCGCCGGCGGCCTTCACCTGGTGAGCGGGCGCATCGTGATCGAGGCGGAGCTGGACACCGCGATGGCGGCCCGCCGCCTCAAGCGGGACATCCTGGAGATCTTCGGCCACAGCTCCGAGCTGATCGTGATGGCGCCCGGCGGGCTGCGCCGCGGCTCGCGGTACGTCGTGCGGGTCGTCGCGGGCGGTGACCAGCTGGCCCGCCAGACCGGCCTGGTCGACGGCCGCGGCCGGCCGATCCGCGGGCTGCCGCCGCAGGTGGTCTCCGGGGCCACCTGTGACGCGGAGGCCGCCTGGCGCGGGGCCTTCCTGGCGCACGGCTCGCTGACCGAGCCCGGCCGTTCCTCCTCCCTGGAGGTGACCTGCCCGGGCCCGGAGGCCGCGCTCGCCCTGGTCGGCGCCGCCCGCCGGCTGTCGATCGCCGCGAAGGCGCGCGAGGTGCGGGGCGTGGACCGGGTGGTCGTCCGCGACGGCGACGCGATCGGCGCGCTGCTGACCCGGCTCGGCGCGCACGAGTCCGTGCTGGCCTGGGAGGAGCGCCGGATGCGCCGCGAGGTGCGGGCCACGGCCAACCGTCTCGCCAACTTCGACGACGCCAACCTGCGCCGCTCGGCCCGGGCCGCTGTGGCCGCGGGTGCGCGGGTGCAGCGGGCGCTGGAGATCCTGGGCGACGAGGTCCCCGAGCACCTCGCCGCCGCCGGCCGTCTGCGCATGGAGCACAAGCAGGCCTCGCTGGAGGAGCTGGGCGCGCTCGCCGACCCGCCGCTGACGAAGGACGCGGTCGCGGGCCGTATCCGCCGCCTGCTGGCCATGGCCGACAAGCGCGCCGCCGACCTGGGCATCCCGGGCACGGAGGCCAACCTCAGCGAGGAGCTGGCGGACAACCTGGCCGGCTGAACCAGCCAGACCAACAGGCCGGTACCGGCGCCCAGTTGGAGTTTCGGTACCGGTCTTCGCGTACCCGGCGGCCCTTCGTTCGGGTGGCCGTTAAGCGCTCTTGACTCCATCTCGGACTGACATGAGCCTGGCAATCTGTTCGCCGCTGTGGCGGACCACCGCTAGGGGGGTTCATGAGACACAGAGCGAGATCGATCCTCGCTGTCGGCGCGCTCCTGATCGGCGGAGCGAGCCTCGCACCCGTAGCCCAGGCACAGAGCGCAAGCCCGGCGAAGTCCGACCCGGACGCGGTCAAGGTCTTCCGCGCCGAGGTCACCAGGCAGCAGATGCCCCTGCTTCTCCAGGCCGGCCAGGACGGTGACGAACTCGCCGAACAGGTCACCGGAGGCGGAAAGGCCGGGAAGTCCGAGGTCGAGGTCTACCTCACCGATCAGCAGGCCGCGAAACTCCGCGCACAGGGCGTCGACCTCACCGAGCACACCGTCCCGGCCAAGACGCAGGCGCGCATCGAGAAGGCGTCCCAGGGCGTGTTCCGCCCGTACAGCGGTAAGGGCGGACTCAAGGAGGAGATCCTCCGCACCGCCCAGGCCAACCCCGGCCTGACCAAGGTCGAGTCCATCGGCAGGACGGTCGACGGCCAGGACATCCTCGCCCTCAAACTGACCAGGGACGCAAGGAAGGCGAAGGACGGCTCGAAGCCGTCCGTGCTGTATCTGTCCAACCAGCACGCGCGCGAGTGGATCACACCGGAGATGACCCGGCGTCTGATGCACTACTACCTGGACCACTACAAGTCCGACAAGCGCATCCGGAGGATCGTCGACTCCACCGAGATGTGGTTCGTCATCTCGGCCAACCCCGACGGCTACGACTACACGTTCAAGAACTCCACGACCCGCCTGTGGCGCAAGAACCTGCGGGACGTCAACGCGGACGGTGCCATCGGCACGGGTGACGGCGTCGACCTCAACCGCAACTTCCCCTACAAGTGGGGCTACGACGACGAGGGTTCGTCCCCCGACCCGACCAGCGAGACCTACCGCGGCGCGAGCCCCGAGTCCGAGCCCGAGACCAAGGCGCTGGACGGCTTCGAGAAGCGCATCGGGTTCAGGTACGCCGTCAACTACCACTCCGCCGCCGAGCTCCTCCTCTACGGCGTCGGCTGGCAGGTCGCCACCCCCACCCCGGACGACGTCCTCTACAAGGCGCTCGCCGGCACCCCGGACAACCCGGCCGTCCCCGGCTACCGTTCGCAGGTCTCCTCGGAGCTGTACACCACCAACGGCGAGACGGACGGGCACGCGTCGAACGTCAACGGCATCGCGATGTTCACCCCCGAGATGTCGACCTGCCAGACCGCGTCGCAGATCGACCCGAACGACGCCTGGAAGCCCGAGGACTGCCAGTCGGTCTTCAACTTCCCCGACGACGAGAAGCTGATCCAGCAGGAGTTCGCCAAGAACATCCCGTTCGCGCTCTCCGTCGCCGAGACCGCCGTGCACCCGGACCACCCGGTCTCCTCGGTCGGGCTGAGCGCCGCCGACTTCACCCCGGCCGCGTTCCCCACGTCGTACTCCCGGGGCGCGGACCAGGAGGTCTCCGTCGTCGTCCGCAAGGCGATCCACGACAAGGAGCTGAAGTACCGCGTCGACGGCGGCCGTACGCACGACCGGGCGCTGCGGCGCTGGAAGGGCGGCAAGACCTACGGCGGCAAGGACGACCTGTACTTCGACGAGTACCGGGCAAGGGTGCAGGGAGGCGAGCCGGGCGACAGGGTCGAGGTGTGGTTCACCGGCCGGACGAAGGGCGGAAAGAAGGTCTCCAGCTCGCACTTCACGTACACCGTCGCCGAGCGGCCCAAGGCCGACACGCTCGTCGTCGCAGAGGAGGGCGCGGCCGCAACGCAGGCGCAGAAGTACGTGGACGCGGTGAAGGCGGCCGGGCACCGGGCGATCGTGTGGGACGTCGCCACGCAGGGCGCCCCGGACGCGCTCGGCGTGCTGAAGCACTTCCCGAGGGTCGTGCACTACTCGGGCGCGAAGGGCCCCGGCAACGCCACCCAGCTCCAGCTGCGCGCCTACCTCAACGAGGGCGGCCGGCTGATCGAGGCCGGTGAGCTGGCAGGCGGCAACGTCGACCTCGGCGACGGCACCCTCTCGGACGACTTCAGCCAGTACTACCTGGGCGCCTACAGCCGTACGTCGACCAAGGGAGCCACCGGCTTCACCGGCACCGGCGCCCTGGACGGCTACTTTGCCGCCCTCGGCGACGCGCCCGGCGATCCGCTGGACAAGGCCGGCACCTACGGCGTCACCTCCGACGAGCTTGCGGCGTCCGCGTATCCGCAGTTCAAGAGCGCCGGCGCGGGCCGGTTCGCCGGGGCGGTGAGCCCCTACGGGCCGTACTCCGGCTCGTACATGGCCGCCGCCGTGCACACCGACGACGCCTACAAGCGCCTCACCCGTACCATCGACCTCACCGGTGTCGGTGCCGCCGACAAGCCGGCCCTCACCACCCGGCTGTTGTGGGACACCGAGCCGGGCTACGACCACGCGGTGATCGAGGCGCACACCGTGGGCGCCGACGACTGGACCACGCTGCCGGAAGCCGGGGGCGCCACGAAGACGGCCGTACCGGCGGACTGCGGGCAGGGGTTCCTGATCGCCGAGCACCCCTGGCTCAAGCACTATCTGACGCTCGCGGACAACGCCTGCACCGCGACCGGCACGACCGGCTCCTGGAACAGCCTCACCGGCAGCTCCGGCGGCTGGCAGCAGGCCACCTTCGACCTGAGCGCCTACGCCGGGAAGTCCGTCGAGGTCTCGATCAGCTACATCACCGACCCGGGCACCGGCGGACACGGCGTGCTCGCCGACGACGCCTCGCTCGTCGTCGGCGGAACGGCGAAGGAGACCGAGGGCTTCGAGTCGTCGCTGGGCGCCTGGCACGTGGCCGGACCGCCCGCGGGCAGCCCGCCGGCCCGGAAGGACTGGGCGCGCTCCGGGGCGCTGTTCCAGACGTACGCGGCGGTCACCACGGACGACACCGTGCTGCTCGGTTTCGGCCTGGAACAGGTGTCGTCGGCGGCCGACCGGGCAGCCCTGGTGAGGAAGGCGTTCGCGGCGCTCGGCGGGTGAGGGGCGCCACGTTGACAGATCCCGCTCGCCTTGTTCCAACAGGTGAGCGGGAGTCCTCTCAACGGTGCGCGGAAGGGGCCCTGATCAAGTGAGCCGACCCGCTCACGAACGAGTGAAGACGACGCAAAAACCGCCCGGCATTCCGTACTAAATACGAGTGAATCCACTGCCGTTCCGGCACGGTCCGTACCCCTACTGGCGGGTACGAACTGCCTGCCCGTGTATGGGCCATCTCGATGTCACCCCGGGGCCCTCCGGGAGGTAGGGTCGGTGGTGGTCGGGGACATCCCAAACAGAGCTCGCCGGCACCGCATGGCCGGCGTACCAACGAGGAGATCGGTTCGTGACGATCCGCGTAGGCATCAACGGCTTCGGCCGCATCGGGCGTAACTACTTCCGCGCGCTGCTGGAGCAGGGGGCGGACATCGAGGTTGTGGCTGTCAACGACCTCGGTGACACCGCGACCACCGCTCACCTGCTCAAGTACGACACGATCCTGGGTCGCCTCAAGCAGGAGGTGTCCCACACCGCCGACACCATCACCGTGGACGGCCACACCATCAAGGTGCTCTCCGAGCGCAACCCGGCCGACATCCCCTGGGGCGAGCTGGGCGTCGACATCGTCATCGAGTCGACCGGCATCTTCACCAAGAAGGAAGACGCCGCCAAGCACATCGCCGGTGGCGCGAAGAAGGTCCTCATCTCGGCCCCGGCCAAGGACGAGGACATCACCATCGTGATGGGCGTCAACCAGGACAAGTACGACCCGGCGAACCACCACGTCATCTCCAACGCCTCCTGCACCACCAACTGTGTGGCCCCGATGGCGAAGGTCCTCGACGAGAACTTCGGCATCGTCAAGGGTCTGATGACCACGGTGCACGCGTACACGAACGACCAGCGCATCCTGGACTTCCCGCACAAGGACCTGCGCCGCGCCCGTGCCGCCGCCGAGAACATCATCCCGACCACCACCGGTGCCGCGAAGGCCACCGCGCTGGTCCTGCCGCAGCTCAAGGGCAAGCTGGACGGCATCGCCATGCGCGTCCCGGTCCCGACCGGCTCGGTCACCGACCTGGTCGTGGAGCTCGGCCGCGAGGTCACCAAGGAAGAGGTCAACGCCGCCTTCCAGAAGGCCGCCGAGGGCGAGCTGAAGGGCCTGCTCGACTACACCGAGGACCCGATCGTCTCCTCGGACATCGTCAACGCGCCGGCCTCCTGCACCTTCGACTCCTCCCTGACCATGGTCCAGGAGGGCAAGAACGTGAAGGTCATCGGCTGGTACGACAACGAGTGGGGCTACTCCAACCGCCTCGTGGACCTGACGGTCTTCGTCGGCAACCAGCTCTGATCGCCGAAGATCGCAGCAGCAGGACCTTGAAGTGAGAGCAGGGCTCGGGCAGCGCACCGCCGCGCTGTCCGGGCCCTGTCTCGCGTACGGTCCACGTCCTTTTACGATCAGGTGCACCACGAGCCCTCCTTTGGAGTCCACTCAATGAAGACGATCGACGAACTTCTCGCCGCCGGCGTGAGCGGCAAGCGGGTCTTCGTCCGCGCCGACCTCAACGTGCCGCTGGAGAGCGGCACCATCACCGACGACGGACGCATCCGTGCCGTCCTGCCCACCGTCAAGGCCCTCGCGGACGCGGGCGCCAAGGTGGTCGTCGCCTCGCACCTGGGCCGCCCCAAGGGCGCCCCGGACCCGGCCTACTCCCTCGCGCCGGCCGCCTCCCGCCTGGGTGAACTCCTCGGCTCCGCCGTGGCCTTCGCGACCGACACCGTCGGCCGGTCGGCCCAGGACACGGTCGCGGGCCTCACCGACGGCCAGGTCGCCGTCCTGGAGAACCTCCGCTTCAATCCCGGCGAGACCAGCAAGGACGACGCCGAGCGCGGCACGTTCGCCGACCAGCTCGCCGCCCTGGCCGACGTCTACGTCGGCGACGGCTTCGGCGCGGTCCACCGCAAGCACGCCTCCGTGTACGACCTCCCGGCCCGGCTGCCGCACTACGCCGGCTACCTCATCGCCACCGAGGTGGGCGTCCTGAAGCAGCTCACGGAGGATGTCAAGCGCCCTTACGTCGTCGCGCTCGGCGGCGCCAAGGTCTCCGACAAGCTCGCCGTCATCGACCAGCTGCTCGGCAAGGCCGACCGCCTGCTCATCGGCGGCGGCATGGCCTACACCTTCCTCAAGGCCAAGGGCTACGAGGTCGGCATCTCCCTCCTGCAGGAGGACCAGATCCCGGTCGTCACGGAGTACATGCAGCGCGCCGAGAAGCAGGGCGTCGAGCTGGTGCTCCCCGTCGACGTCCTGGTCTCCCGGGAGTTCCCGGACCTGAAGACCAAGGCGCCGGCCGTCTACGACGTGGTCGACGCGGACAAGATCCCCGCCGACCAGGAGGGCCTGGACATCGGCCCGAAGACCCGGGAGCTGTACGCCTCGAAGCTCACCGACGCCGCGACCGTGTTCTGGAACGGTCCCATGGGCGTCTTCGAGCACCCCGACTACGCGGGGGGCACCGCGGCGGTGGCCCAGGCCCTCCTCGACTCGGACGGCTTCACCGTCGTCGGCGGTGGTGACTCCGCCGCGGCCGTGCGTACGCTCGGCTTCGACGAGAACGCATTCGGCCACATCTCGACCGGTGGCGGCGCCTCCCTCGAATACCTCGAGGGCAAGACGCTCCCCGGCCTTGCCGCACTGGAGGACTGACCTTTGAGCACCCGCACGCCGCTGATGGCGGGCAACTGGAAGATGAACCTCAACCACCTCGAGGCCATCGCGCACGTCCAGAAGCTCGCCTTCGCCCTGGCCGACAAGGACTACGAGGCCGTCGAGGTCGCCGTCCTGCCGCCCTTCACCGACCTGCGCTCCGTGCAGACCCTGGTCGACGGCGACAAGCTCAAGATCAAGTACGGCGCCCAGGACATCTCGCAGCACGACTCCGGTGCCTACACCGGCGAGATCTCCGGCCCGATGCTGGCCAAGCTGAAGTGCACGTACGTGGTCATCGGCCACTCCGAGCGCCGCCAGTACCACAACGAGACCGACGAGCTCGTGAACGCCAAGGTCAAGGCCGCCTACAAGCACGGCCTGACCCCGATCCTGTGCGTCGGCGAGGAACTGGACGTCCGCGAGGCGGGCAACCACGTCGCCCACACCCTCGCCCAGGTCGAGGGCGGCCTGAAGGACCTCCCGGCCGAGCAGGCCGAGACCGTCGTGATCGCCTACGAGCCCGTGTGGGCCATCGGCACCGGCAAGGTCTGCGGCGCCGCGGACGCCCAGGAGGTCTGCGCCGCGGTCCGTGCCAAGATCGCCGAGCTGTACTCGCAGGACGTGGCCGACAAGGTCCGCATCCAGTACGGCGGCTCCGTGAAGTCGGGCAACGTCGCCGAGATCATGGCGCAGGCCGACATCGACGGTGCCCTGGTCGGCGGCGCCTCGCTGGACGCCGACGAGTTCGTCAAGATCGTGCGTTTCCGCGATCAGTGACGCACGCTGCGAGTAGGCGGTAGCGACGATACGTCGTACCCTTGCGGGGGCACAGCCGACGTGCTGTGCCCCCGTCGTCCATCCGAATCCGAGGAAGTTGGTCCAGCCGTGGTTTTGGGGTTCTCGATCGCCCTGATCGTCTTCAGCCTGCTGCTGATGCTGCTGGTGCTGATGCACAAGGGGAAGGGCGGCGGCCTCTCCGACATGTTCGGTGGCGGCATGCAGTCCTCCGTCGGCGGCTCCTCGGTCGCCGAGCGCAACCTGGACCGGATCACGATCGTGATCGGCCTGCTGTGGTTCGCGTGCGTCATCGTCCTCGGCATCCTGATGAAGACGAACAGCTGATATGAACAGCTGACACGCCGCGCAGCACACACATCACGCATATTCCGTACGTAAGGCCCCATGTTCGGTACGCGCTCCTGGGCGCGGCCTATCATGGGGCTTGCGTCTAGGAGCGGGGCCCTTGCAACTCCAATCACTGGACGCGCGTTGGGCCTTACGTAGACTGAGGCGCTCGCAGCGAAGCGAAACGCCGACTCGCTTCGCGGCACCATCACGCAGGGAGTTACGACCGTGGCAAGTGGCAACGCGATCCGAGGAAGCCGGGTCGGGGCGGGGCCGATGGGCGAGGCCGAGCGCGGCGAGTCCGCGCCGCGTCTGCGCATCTCCTTCTGGTGCTCCAACGGGCACGAGACGCAGCCCAGCTTCGCCAGCGACGCGCAGGTGCCCGAGACCTGGGACTGCCCGCGTTGCGGCTTCCCGGCCGGTCAGGACCGGGACAACCCGCCGGACCCGCCGCGCACCGAGCCGTACAAGACGCACCTCGCGTACGTACGGGAGCGGCGCAGCGACGCGGACGGCGAGGCGATCCTCGCCGAGGCGCTCGCCAAACTGCGGGGCGAGATCTAGCACTTGACACCGGCCGGGCGCTTTGAGGTGCCTGGCCGGAGCCGTATCGCCCCGCTCGGCCGACCGATTGTCAGTGGTGCCCTCTACGGTTTTTCGTGAAGGCGAAAACCGTGCGGGGGAGTTCTGACAATGGTCCAGACGGGGGAGAGGCATGCGCCGGCGTGGCGCGGGGGCTTCGGGCGGTTGTGGACGGCCGCCGTGGTCTCCCGGTTCGGGGACGCCCTGAGAGGAGCCGCGCTACCGCTGCTCGCCGCGTCGCTGACCGACCGGCCCCTGCTCATCGCCTCGGTCACCGCCTGCGGGTATCTGCCCTGGGTCGTCTTCGGACTGCTCGGCGGCGCGATCGCCGATCGCGTCGACCAGCGGCGCGCGATGTGGACCGTGGACGCCGTGCGCGGGCTGCTCATGGGTTCCTTCGCGGTGGCCGTCGCCCTGGGCCACGCCTCGATCGCGCTGCTCGTTGCCCTGGCCTTCACGCTGACCACCCTCCAGACGCTGTTCGACAACGCCGCCACGGCCCTGTTGCCGGCCCTGGTCGACGGGCAGGCGCTCGGCAGTGCCAACGCCAGGCTGATGACCGGCCAGAATATCGTCGGCGGTCTGCTGGGCGCGCCCGTCGTGCCGGTGCTGATCGCCGCCGGCGCGGCCGTCCCCTTCGCGGCCGACTCCGCCACCTTCCTCGCGGCCGCCGCGCTGGTCGCCTCCCTGCGGACCGAGGCACCCGAGCGCGCGGCCGGACCGGCGGGCAGCAGTCTGCGCGGGGAGATCGCCGCAGGACTGCGGACCCTGTGGCACGACCGGGCCCTGCGCGGGCTGTGCACCGCCACGGCGCTGTGCAACATCGGCATGGGCGCCCTGATCGCCACCCTGGTGGTCCTGGTGACCGGCTGGCTGCACGCGGGCACGGCGGGATACGCGGCGGCGACGACCGCGTACACCCTGGGCGGTCTGGCCGGCGGCGCGCTCAACCGGTGGGTCACGGCCCGGCTCGGCCCGCTGCGGACCGTGCTGCTCGCCGGCGCCGTGCAGATCGGCGCGCTCGTCGTCATGGGCTCCGTGCGCAGCCTGACCGCTCTGGTGGCTGCCCTCGCCGTCTTCGGCTGCATGGGCATGCTCTGGAACGTCAACACCACGACCCTGATGCAGCAGCGCACACCCGCCGGGCTGCTGGGCCGGGTCAGCTCCGCCTTCCGCACCCTCGCCGTCGCCGGAGCCCCGCTGGGCGCCCTGCTCGGCGGCGCCGTGGCCACGGCGTGGGGCCGCAACACGCCGGCCCTGCTGACGGCGGCCTTCTTCGTCCTGTCCGTCACCGCGCTGATACCGGCCCGCAAGCCGGACGTACCTGTTGTTGCGCCGCACGACGGTGCCACGACGGCTCGTGCCGTGCGGTGATCAATTAGGTTGGAACAGCTGGGACAGGCACGAAAGAAGGCGGAAGTCGGAAATGAACGCAGACGGCCGGACCAGGCTCAACCAGACGCCCGAATGGACCGCTCTCGCCAAGCACCGCGAGGAGCTGGCCGACACCCATCTCAGGGAGCTGTTCGCCGCCGATCCGGGGCGGGGTGAGGGGTACACGCTCCAGGTCGGCGACCTGTACCTCGACTACTCGAAGCACCTGGTCACCGACGAGACGCTGCGGCTGCTGCGCGAGCTGGCCGCCGCCACGGACGTGTTCGCCCTCAGGGACGCCATGTTCCGCGGCGAGAAGATCAACGTCACCGAGCAGCGGGCCGTGCTGCACACCGCGCTGCGCGCCCCGCGGGACGCGGTGATCGAGGTCGACGGCGAGAACGTCGTCCCGAGGGTGCACGCCGTCCTCGACAAGATGGCCGACTTCGCCGACCGCGTCCGCTCCGGTGAGTGGACCGGCCACACCGGCAAGCGCATCAGGAACGTGGTCAACGTCGGCATCGGCGGCTCCGACCTGGGCCCCGCGATGGCCTACGAGGTGCTGCGCAGCTTCACCGACCGCGGCCTGACGGTCCGCTTCGTCTCCAACGTGGACGGCGCCGACCTGCACGAGGCCACGCGGGACCTGGACCCGGCCGAGACGCTGTTCATCATCGCCTCCAAGACCTTCACCACCATCGAGACGATCACCAACGCCACCTCGGCCCGGAAGTGGCTGCTGGACGCGCTCGGTGACGAGTCGGCG
>NZ_JAJHNP010000129.1 GCF_020819595.1 Streptomyces barringtoniae | reverse complement strand
CCTGTGGTGCGCCACCCGCGGCGCGGTCTCCGTCAACAAGGGCGACACACTCGACGATCCGGAGCAGGCGCTGGTGTGGGGCCTGGGCCGGGTGGCCGCCCTGGAGCACGGTGAGCGGTGGGGCGGTCTGCTCGATCTGCCGGCCGGGGCCGGGGACGAGGCCGACGAACGGTCGCTGAATCGTCTGGCGGACATGCTCGCGGCGGCCGGTGACGAGGACCAGCTCGCGCTGCGGCCCGCGGGAGTGTTCGTACGACGGCTGGTGCGGGCCCCGCTGGACCGCACCCCGGCGGTCCGTGACTGGCGGCCCGGGGGC
>NZ_JAJHNP010000128.1 GCF_020819595.1 Streptomyces barringtoniae | reverse complement strand
AGCGACACGGTCGAGCAACCGCCGCGCCTGAGCCCGCAGCGCGTCCTCGGTCCGACCCGACAACACCCACGGCACCACCGGCAGCGCAGCCGCACGCACCGGCGTGTCATCGACCGTGGGTGCCTGCTCGATGATCGTGTGCGCGTTCGTGCCGCTCACACCGAAGGCCGAGACCGCGGCCCGGCGCGGCCGACCGGTCTCCGGCCACTCACGAGCCCCGGTCAGCAGTCGCACCGTACCCGCCGACCAGTCGACGTCCGGCGTCGGCTCGTCCACATGCAACGTCGCCGGCAGCACACCATGACGGATCGCCATCACC
>NZ_JAJHNP010000127.1 GCF_020819595.1 Streptomyces barringtoniae | reverse complement strand
CGAGACACCCGCACCCGAAGACACAGCCGACCGCAGCACCTCGGCAACCTCATGCCGCGCCAGCCCCGCCGGCAGCGTCACAGTGCACACATCCACACCCCGGGAGGACAGCACCGCCGCAACGGCCCCGGCCAGACCGGCGTCCACACCCTCGGCCGGTACGACCACCAGCCACGTACCGGAGACGACACCAGCCGCACGCCCGGTCACCGGCTTCCACACCACCCGGTAACGCCAGCCGTCCACCACCGACCGCTCACGCACCTGCCGACGCCACGCCGACAACGCCGGCACAACCTCACTCAACGGCTGCTCGGCACCAACCTCCAACTC
>NZ_JAJHNP010000126.1 GCF_020819595.1 Streptomyces barringtoniae | reverse complement strand
AAGATCCCCGACCCACGCACCGCGACCTGGTCCTCGCCCCCCAGACCGGCCAGCACATCCGCCAACCGGCCCAGAGCACGCTCATCCACCACACCCGGCGGCAGATCCACCAGACCACCCCAGCGCGCCGGAACCTCCAACGCCGCAACCCGGCCCAGACCCCACACACCAGCCTGCACCGCACTGCCCAACCGATCCGAACGACCCGTCGACACAGCACCCCGCGTCACACACCACAACGGCGCACCAACGCCCGCATCACCCAGCGCCTGCACCAACACCGCAGACACCGCCACACCAGCAGCCTCGTCCAACGCCAGCAAAGACAGCACACC
>NZ_JAJHNP010000125.1 GCF_020819595.1 Streptomyces barringtoniae | reverse complement strand
TCGACGTGGTGGAGGCGCACGGTACGGGTACGACGCTGGGCGACCCGATCGAGGCGCAGGCGCTGCTGGCCACCTACGGCAGGGCCCGGGCCGAGGACACGCCGCTGTGGCTGGGCTCGGTCAAGTCGAACATCGGTCACACGCAGGCGGCTGCCGGGGTCGCCGGGATCATCAAGATGGTGATGGCGATGCGGCACGGTGTGCTGCCGCGGACCCTGCACGTGGACGAGCCGACGCCGCACGTGGACTGGTCGGCGGGTGCGGTGGAGCTGCTGACCGAGGCGCGGGAGTGGCCGGAGACCGGCCGTCCCCGCCGGGCGGCGGTCTCGTCCTTCGG
>NZ_JAJHNP010000124.1 GCF_020819595.1 Streptomyces barringtoniae | reverse complement strand
TGAACGCACGGTCACCATGGACGGCATCGGCACCACTGTGCCCGAGCACGGCCGCGACCTGGGCCCGCACCAGGTCCAGCAGTTCGCGGTGCTGCTCCGGCCCGGTGAGGCCCATCAGCCGCTCGGTGACCGTGGTGGCCTCGTTGGCGTCGGTGACGACACGGGGGTTGCCCGAGGTCTGCGAGGTCTTTCGCGCCTCGGTCAGTTCGTCGAGGAGTGTGCTGGGGCGTACGGCGGTGAAGCCGGACGCGAAGCGTTCCCAGTCCAGGTCCACCACACACAGCGCCGGATCACCGAGCTCACCCAGGCCCACAGCCTGCTCCAGCGCCCGCATCGCAAA
>NZ_JAJHNP010000123.1 GCF_020819595.1 Streptomyces barringtoniae | reverse complement strand
CTGGCGATGCGGGCGCTGGAGCAGGCTGTGGGCCTGGGTGAGCTCGGTGATCCGGCGCTGTGTGTGGTGGACCTGGACTGGGAACGCTTCGCGTCCGGCTTCACCGCCGTACGACCCAGCACACTCCTCGACGAACTGCGGCTCGTCCAGGCGTCGTCGGAGGCCTCCCGCGCCGAAAACGACCAGCAGCACTCCGTGCGCGACTCGTCGTCGCTCGCCGACCGCTTGGCCGACCTCGGTGACGTCGAACGCGAGAAGGAACTGCTGGACCTGGTGCGGGCCCAGGTCGCGGCCGTGCTCGGGCACAGTGGTGGCGATGCCGTGCATGGTGACCGTGCGTTCC
>NZ_JAJHNP010000122.1 GCF_020819595.1 Streptomyces barringtoniae | reverse complement strand
CATCAGCGGCACCAACGCCCACACCATCCTCGAACAGGCGCCCTCCGATGAGCCGGCACGTGCCGTCCGGACGGACCCGGCACCGAGGGCCACACCCCTGGTACTGACCGCCAAGACCGCCGACGCGCTGCACGCCCAGGCCCAGCGGCTGAGGGACCGTATGGCGGCCGACCCGGACCTCTCGGCCGCCGACGTCGGCTACTCGCTGGCCACCGGACGGGCGGCCTTCGACCACCGCGCGGCGGTCGTCGGCACCGACCGGGACACCCTCCTCGCCGGCCTGACGGCTCTCGCCGAGGACGGGACGGCCACGGGCCTGGTGCGCGCCACGGCCACCACGGGCAAGCTGGCC
>NZ_JAJHNP010000121.1 GCF_020819595.1 Streptomyces barringtoniae | reverse complement strand
GTAGTAGTCCCCGTACGGACCGTCCGGATCCCGCCTCGACTCCTGGAACCACGGGTGCTGGTCGCTGGTGTGGTTCATGACGAAGTCGATGATCACGCGCATGCCGCGCTGGTGGGCGGCGTCCACGAACTCCACGAAGTCGGCGAGGTCACCGAACTCCGGCAGCACGGCGGTGTAGTCGGAGACGTCGTAACCGCCGTCCCTGAGCGGGGACTTGAAGAAGGGCGGCAGCCACAGGCAGTCGACCCCCAGCCACTGCAGATAGTCGAGCTTGGCGGTCAGACCCTTCAGGTCGCCGATGCCGTCGCCGTTGCTGTCCTGGAAGGAGCGGACCAGGACCTCGTAGAAGACGGC
>NZ_JAJHNP010000120.1 GCF_020819595.1 Streptomyces barringtoniae | reverse complement strand
GTATACGCCGTCTGATCGATCAGCTGAGCGTCATCGCCGAACACCGCTTCCCGCAGGGGAAGTTCGAACCTGGCGAAAACCTCGTCCAGCGCCTCGGCGAACACGGGATACGCGTCGTACAGTTCCCGGCCCATGCCCAGCCGCTGACTGCCCTGACCGGTGAACAGGAACGCCGTCTTGCCCGCCACCACCGACCCGGTCACCAGGCCAGACACCGCGCCACGTCCGTCGGCCAGCGCCTCAAGCCCCGCCAGCAACCCGTCACGGCCCTCCGCCACGACCACCGCACGCCGCTCCAGAGCAGACCGCGTCGTCGCCAACGAGTACGCCACATCGACCGGTTCGACACCGGCGTCCCC
>NZ_JAJHNP010000012.1 GCF_020819595.1 Streptomyces barringtoniae | reverse complement strand
TCCGGCGACTTCGAGGCGGGCGGCTTCGACTCCGGCGGCTTCGACGCGGGCGGCTTCGATTCCGGCGACTTCGAGGCGGGCGGCTTCGATTCCGGCGGCTTCGACGCGGGCGGCTTCGATTCCGGCGACTTCGAGGCGGGCGGCTTCGACTCCGGCGGCTTCGACGCGGGCGGCTTCGACGCGGGCGACTTCGACGCGGGCGGCTTCGACGCCGATGTCTGCGAGGCCGACGGGGACTTCGACGCCGACGGGGACTTCGACGCCGACGGGGAGGACTTGGACGGCGACGGGGACTTCGACGCCGACGGGGACTTCGACGCCGACGGGGACTTCGACGCCGACGGGGAGGACTTGGACGGCGACGGCGAGGAGGACGGCGACGTGCTCGGCTTGCCCGGTGTGGACGGGCAGTGCTTCGAGCCGGGCGGGCACGACGGGGACGGGGACCGGGACGGGGACCGGGGCGGGCTCCAGGGATGCGGGAACTTCGGCGGCCTGGCGTGCTGGTCGTGCCGGCCGTACTGGTCACCGCGCTGACGGTGGATCCAGTTCTTGTGGTGGCTGTCGTAGAGCTCGAAGACGCTGACGACCGTCGGCGCGGGCCTCACCACGACCACGTTCGAGGGCCGGTACGCCGTCCAGCTGCGGCCCACCAGCTTCGGCGTGCTCTTCTGGGCGACCGGCGGGTTCAGCGGGTTGCCGCAGGCGCAGCGCACCCGGGGGACGCCGTGGTTGTCCACCAGCACGGCGGTGCCCGCCTGGAGAACCGACTGGAAGCTGGTGGCGCCCCCGTTGCGGTAGCCATGGTTGGTGACCCGGGTGTCGACGCGCAGCTGAACCGGGGTCAGCGAACGCAGAAAGGCGGGCACGCCGGCGGGCTGGACGCCGGCCGCGTAGGCGAAGGCCTTCTCCTTCCCCGGTTCGGCCTGGAGGAACTTGATCTGCTTCTCGACGTCGCAGGCGGGGGTGCGATTGGTGCCGCCGTACAGGCCGGGCGCGCCGCCCTCGATTCCCTGCACCGCGTTGGCCGTGCCGGAGGGCGCGGCGGCGGAGGGCGGGGGCGGGGCGGAACTCTCCTTCGCGGTGGATTCCGTGAACGGGTCCTGGCCGCTGCTGTTCGCGGACTGCAGGAAGACCTCGCCGCCCCTGACGGATCCGCCCGGACGGGTGAAGACCACCGCGAGGACCACGGCGGCGACGACGGCGGCGGTGAGGGCCGCCACCCGCGGCACGGACTTCCACCACGGCCCGTGGGGTCCCATGGCCCCGCCACCGGCACCGCCACGCGGCGGCTGGGAGGGCGGCGGTCCGGAAGGGGGCCGGGACGAGCCGGACAGCGGGCCGGAGGGCGGCCCGGTCGGGCGGCCGGAGGACGGAGGTTCGGCGCTCACGAGCACTTCTTCCCGTCGCGATCGTCGCGATACGCGGGGCGATGCGCGGCTTTTCTCAGTCAAGTCCCGTTTGGTGCATTTGGCTGCATATTGATCCCATTGTGTGTCGAAGGGTCGTGAGGCTCGCAAGCCGACGCGAACGGCCCACCCGGCGGGCGGGGTGCCCGGCCGCTGCTTAGCGTGTCAACCGTGAGCGTTCCCACCGTCGACCCACCCGTCGCCCGTCACGGCTGGGCACAGGCCGTGGCGGTGGTGCTGACCGGGCTGGCCGTCATGGTGCTGGTGGCGGCGCCGGGACTGTGGGCGGCCGGAGCGGGTGACCTGCCGGACGGCGCGTTCCCGCGGGTGGTGGCCGCGACCCTGGTCACGGCGGTCGGCGGCAGTGTGGAACTCTCCGGCAACGCGGGCGCGCTGGCGCAGACCCGCGCCGGGGTCACCGTGATGCCACTGTCGGTGACCCTGGTCGGCGCGCTGGTGATCGGCGGGGGCTTCCTGCGCCCGCTGCGGCACCGGGCGGTCGCCTCGGCCCGTGAGCTGGCCGGCTGGGCCGCCCGGATCGCGGTGCTGTGGCTGCTCGTGCTGATCGGCCTGGCCCTCGGCGCCCGGCAGACCTTCGCCGTCGACGTGGGCAACGGCACGCTGAGCGACCTGACCGGTCTGTTCGGCGCCGCGCCCCGGATCGGCTTCACCACGGACGTGCCGCTGACGGTGCTGTTCGGCCTGCTGTGGCTGGCCG
The DNA here is from genome assembly GCF_020819595.1 of Streptomyces barringtoniae. GTDB lineage: Bacteria > Actinomycetota > Actinomycetes > Streptomycetales > Streptomycetaceae > Streptomyces > Streptomyces barringtoniae. Next base: position 239,920 of record NZ_JAJHNP010000012.1, on the reverse strand, counting down.
GGGTGCTGGTGCTGGCGCTGCTGGTCGCGCGCGGGGCGCCGCTGCCGGGGCGGCTGCTGCGTCTGCAGGAGTCGGTGCGCCCGGCGGCGCACGCGATGGTGGTACTGCTCCTCGCGTGCGTCGTCGTAGGCCTGGTCACCGCGCTGATCACGGCGGCCACCCGGGATCGTGCCCAGGCGACCTTCGCGCTGATCCTGCTCGGCCTGCCCAATCTGGCCTGGCTGGCCCTCACCATCGGCCTCGGAGCGACCTGGAACGGCCGCGTGCACGGCCCGTTCGGCCTGCCCATGCCGCACGTCCTGGACGCGATCCTGCGTACCCCGGACGTCTCCGCGCTCAACCTGCGCTCGCTCACCGACTACGACGGCAGGTGGTGGTGGCTGGTGGCCGTGGACGCGATCCTGCTGCTGGCCGTGGCCTTCCGGATGGCAGCGAGCTCTCCGGCCCGGATCCGCCCGTGGCAGCACTCCGTGCACCTGGGCGTGGCGCTTGCGCTGACGGTGCTGATGATCTGCCTGACGTGCCGCATGTCGGCGCACTACGGACTCTCCCTGCTCGGCATCGGCGACCTGGGCGGCGGGCTGTCGGGAGAGCTGTTCCTCAGACCCCAGCTGTGGCGGACGGTCGGCCTGGGCGCGCTGTGGGGACTGGTCGCCGGGTTCCTGGGCGGCCTGGCGGCCCGCCGGGTGCAGCGCCGGGGCGAGGTGGGCGGGCCGGGCGAGTGACCCGGCCGGTCGAGGGCCGGACCACCGAGGGCTTCCGGCCGGAGTCGGCACGGTGAGTGGTCTCAGGCGGGGTTTCGCTCCGTTGCCTCCGCCCGGTAGACGGGGTCCGCCCAGTGCGGGGGGCTCGGAGGGCCGCTCACCGTCGTGTGGTCCGTCTCCGTGTCGGGCTCCGGCGCCGGGCGGACGCGGGCCGGGCCGGCGGCGGGCGCCGTGGCGGCGCGCAGGGCGGCGACGAAGGCGAGGCAGGTGTCGTAGCGGGCGTCGGGGCTCTTGGCCAGGGCCTTGGCGAAGACCGGGTCCACCGCGGGGTCGAGGCCGGGGCGGGTCCGGCTCGGCGGGGGCGGATCGTCGTACTGGTGGGCCCACAGCAGGGCCATGTCGTCGTCGCGGAGGAACGGCGGGCGGCCGGTAAGGGTCTCGTAGACGACGCAGGCCAGGCCGTAGACGTCGCAGCGGCCGTCGACCGGGCGGCCGGAGATCTGCTCGGGAGCCACGTAGTCGAGGGTGCCGACGAACTGGCCGACGCTGGTGAAGCCGGTCAGGGACAGGGACTTCTTGGTGAGCCCGAAGTCGGTCAGATACACGTGCTCGGGGTGGTCGCTGTCGATGCCCTGGGCGACCAGGATGTTGCCGGGCTTGACGTCCCGGTGCACCAGGCCGTGCTCGTGGGCGGCGTCGAGGGCGGAGGCCACCTGCGCGGCGATCCGCACGGCGTCGGGCAACGGCAGCGGTCCGCTCTGGTCGAGGAGATGGCGCAGGTCGCTGCCGGAGACGTGCCGCATGGCGATGTACAGCACGCCGTCGGTCTCGCCGGCCTCGAAGACCGGCACGATGTGCGGGTGGTCGATCGCCGCGGCCACCTGGGACTCATGGGTGAACCGCTTGCGGAAGGTGTCGTTGCGGGCGAGTTCGGGGGCGAGCAGCTTGAGGGCGACCGTGCGGTCCAGGCGCAGGTCGCGGGCGCGGAAGACGACGGCCATGCCGCCGCGCCCGATCTCGCTCTCGATGAGGTAGCTCGCGATCTGCCGGCCGATCAGCTCCGAGGGCCGGCCGGAGAACTGGCTGGTCTCGTGTGCCATCAGCGCTCACCTTCGGGCGCGACCAGCCGGGTCGGGGTGTGCCCGGCGGCGTCGTCGCCGGTGACCTCCCGGTCGGTGGCGTAGGTGGTCAGCCGCCGTCCGTCGCCGTACACCCAGCGGCCCTCCTCGGGGTCGTACAGCCACATGGACTCCCCGTCGACGACGATCCCGATCCTGAGGCCCCGGGTGCGGTCCTCGAAGTCCTCCCCGTCCAGCGCGCCGGCCGCGAGCTCCTCCACCGCGGACCGGTAGTCGGCCAGGGCCTGTTCGGCGCGGGCCAGCAGGGGCCGTGGATCGGCGGTGTCCGCCGGGCCGTCGACGGTGGGCGGGTCCTCGGGTACGGCGACGAGCCGGCGGCCGTCGACCCAGGCTCCCCAGCCGTTGGCGCAGCGGACGTACCCCCAGTCGCCGCGCCGCTCCACGAGCTCGACCGGCAGCAGCGGGTCGAGGGGCAGGGTGGGCCGGGCCGGGTCGGGGGCCTCCCAGGCGGGCATGCCGCGCGCCGGCACGACGTGCGTGGGCCGGAATCCGGGACTGGGCGCTCTGCTCATCGGGACGCCTGCTTCCGCGTGTGTGCCATCGCGTTCGCCTACTTCCGCATCACGGCGGGCTCGTGCCGGCGCAGCAGCCGGGCGACCACGATCCCGTAGAGGACGGAGAGCACCACCAGCATGACCAGATCGAGCAGCCAGACGCCCGTCGAGTGACGGAAGAGGGGGTCGGCGGTCAGGCTGCCCGGGACGATCCGGGACAGTCCGACCGTGCCGGCCATCGCGCCGAGCGCCCAGCGGGAGGGCACGAGCCAGGACAGCTGCTCCAGGCCGGGCACGCCGTTGAGCGGGAGCAGCGCACCGCAGAAGACGACCTGGACGATCGCGAGCAGCACCAGCAGCGGCATCGTCACCTCCTCCTTGCGCACCAGCACGGAGACCAGCAGGCCGAGCGTCATCGCGGTGAACGCGAGCAGGGCGGCGGCCAGGGTGATCTCGGCGAGCGGCGGCAGCAGGACGCCCCGGCCGCCGGGGGTGTTCAGGTCGACGCCGAGGAGGGCGACCAGGGTGAGGACGACGGCCTGGACCACGCTGATGGTGCCGAGCACCACGATCTTGGACATCAGATAGGCCGAACGGGACAGGCCGACGGCGCGTTCGCGCTGGTAGACGACGCGTTCCTTGACGAGTTCGCGCACCGCGTTGGCGGCGCCGGTCAGCACGGCACCGACGCACAGGATGAGCAGCGCGTTCATCGCGGTGTCGCGGGCGAGCCGGCCGTCGGCCAGGGCGCGGGCCATGGCGCCCATGACGAACGGCAGGGCGATCATGACGAGCAGGAAGGTGCGGTCGGAGCCGAGGACGGCCGCGTAACGGCGGATGAGCGTGCCGAGCTGGGCTTCCCAGCCGCGTGGGCGGGGCACCGGTGCCGGGACGACGGGGGCGGGGCCCGGGTGGTGGGGCTGGGTGGTGGCCTCGGTGACGTAGTGCCGGTGGAACGGCGACTCGCGGTACTCCCTGGCCCAGTCGCGTTCCGGGTCGCGGTCGAAGGCCTCGAAGGCCTCCGGCCACTGTTCGAAGCCGAAGAAGGCGAGGGCGTCGTCGGGCGGCCCGTAGTAGGCCACCTTGCCGCCGGGGGCGAGCACCAGGAGGCGGTCGCAGACGCCGAGGCTGAGGACGCTGTGGGTGACCACGATGACGGTACGGCCGTCGTCGGCGAGGCCGCGCAGCATGTTCATCACCGACCGGTCCATGCCGGGGTCGAGGCCGGAGGTCGGCTCGTCCAGGAAGAGCAGCGAGGGTTTGGTGAGCAGTTCCAGGGCCACGCTGACCCGCTTGCGCTGTCCGCCGGAGAGGCTGTGCACGGGCTGGTCGGCACGCTGTACGAGGCCCAGTTCCCGGATGACCTCGTCCACCCGGGCCCGTCGCTCGGCGGCGGCGGTGTCCTCGGGGAAGCGCAGTTCGGCGGCGTAGGTCAGGGCGGCGCGCACGGTGAGCTGGGGGTGCAGGATGTCGTCCTGCGGGACCAGTCCGATGCGCTGGCGCAGTTCGGCGTAGTCGCGGTAGAGGTCGCGGCCGTCGTACAGGACGGTGCCGCGGTCGGCGGGCCGCTGCCCGGTGAGGGCGTTCAGCAGCGTGGACTTGCCGGCGCCGGACGGTCCGACCACCGCGAGCAGGGACTTCTCCCCCACCGGGAAGGACACGTGGTCGAGGAGGACCTTGCGGTCGCCGTCGACGGCGACGGTGAGGTCCTGGGCGTCGAGGGAGATCTCACCGGTGTCGACGTACTCCTGGAGTTCGTCGCCGACCAGGCAGAACGCGACGTGGCCGATGCCGACGATGTCGCCGGGTCCCATGGGCGCGCGGGTGACGGGCCGGCCGTTGAGGTAGGTGCCGTTGTGGCTGCCGAGGTCGATGATCTCGTATGTGCCGTCGGGGTGGGCGCGCAGTTCGGCGTGGCGGCGGGAGACGATCAGGTCGTCCACCACCAGGTCGTTGTCGGCGGCCCGGCCGATGCGGACCGGGCGCACGGGCAGCGGGCGGACGCTGCTGGGCCGGCGGAAGGTGCCGGTCAGCAGGGGGAGCGACACCGCGGAGGGCCGGTCGGGGACGGGCTGCGGGGCGCCGGCGAGGACGGCGCGGGGGCCGTTGGTGGGATTGCCGAAGCGGATCACGCTGCCGGGGCGCACACCCCACCGGTCGATCCGGCGGCCGTCGGCGTAGGTGCCGTTGGTGCTGTGCTGGTCCGTCAGGGTCCAGCGATCGTCGTCGCAGCGCAGCACGGCGTGGTGCCACGAGACCCGGGCATCGTCCAGGACGATGTCGCTCAACGGGTCGCGTCCGACGTGGTAGTCGTGCCCCGGGCTCATGATCGTGGAGCCCGTGTCGGTCTCCAGGACGAGTTCGGGCGCCGTCGGGGCGATCGGCCGCTCCGCCATGGCCAGAATTCTACCGATTCGTCCACATATGCGCCCGGAATCGGGAGCCGGGCGGCCGACGGACACGTGTCAGGCGACGGGTACGACCAGCGCCGGCAGGGTGCGCTGCATGCGCAGTGCGTCGACGGACTCGGCGAGCAGTTCGTACTCGGTGGTGTCGTCACTGGCGGCGATCCGCACCAGCCGTCCGCCCGCCAGCTCGTCGGCCACCAGCTCCTGCCGGACGTCGTCGGCGCACCAGGCGCGCAGCAGGGCGGGCACGTCGGCCACGGTGTCCGCGACCGGCACCAGCGAGCCTGCCGGGAAGGCGGAGTCCTCCGGGCTCGGGTCCAGACGCTCCGCGATCCAGGACGCGCGGTCGCGCAGCCACCACAGTGCCAGGGCCAGCGTCGGGGCGCGGTAGGTGCCGAGCGGTACCCCGATGCGCCGGCCGTCGCACATGCCGTACGCGGTGACATGGCACAGGAATTCGTCGTGCACGTCTCACTCCCCCGTCGCCTCGCTGGTTGCGCCCGGCCCGGCCTCGCTCTCCGTGCGGCTCCTGTGCGGTGAAGTGCCCCTGATGTTCGAGTATCGCCACTCCCGAAACACTGTCACCATGACTTTCCGGCCAGTCTGTTGGCATATTCACCGCACGTTCTGGCCGGAACACATCGGCGCCTCCGCGGCCGCCGGGCATTACCAGGCAGGTAATCGACCCGCCCGTCGGCGCTCCGGCATGGTGGTCACACCGGATCGGCGAAGCCCCGGATCCGGCTCTGACCAGCAGTAATCAGCAGTTACGACCTCGATGGAGGCTGATTCACCATGTCCGTGAACACCAACCGTTACGAGAGCGCCGCCGCCCGCTACTTCGAGGCCTGGAACGCCACCGGGCCGGAGGCCCTGAAGAAGGCGGTCACCGCCGCGTGGACCGCCGACGGCGGCTACACCGACCCGCTCGCCGACGTCCGCGGCCACGAGGGCATCGCGGCCGTGATCACGGCGGCCCACGAGCAGTTCCCCGGGTTCGTCTTCCGCCCGCTCGGTGCGGTGGACGGACACCACGACACCGCGCGCTTCGGCTGGGAGCTGGTGAACGAGGCCGACGGCTCAGCGCCGGTCGCCGGGTTCGACGTGGTCACGCTGGACGACGAGGGCCGGATCCGGCAGGTGCTGGGCTTTCTGGACCGCGTGCCGGCGGCTGTGTGACACCGCCCGGCCGGCGATGAGTTCCGCCGCGCGCGACGGTCTGCCCTGACGCACGATTCCCGGCAGAGCGCCGCGCACGGCGGCACACGGAGGAACACCATGCAGACGAGCGGTCCGGTGGACGTGGAGTTCACCGCGGTTCTCCAGCGCAGTCCGCAGGCCGGCGGCTGGACCTACGTGGTCTGGCCGCGCTCGGCCGAGTTCTTCGGCACCCGCGGCCTGGTCAAGGTCAGCGGCACGGTCGACGGCCACCCGTTCCGGAGTTCGTTCATGGCCCTGGGAGACGGCCGGCACAAGCTCCCCGTGAGGGCCGGCATCCGGAAGGCGATCGGCAAGCGGGAGGGCGACACCGTGACCGTGCGCCTGGCGGAACGGCTCGGCTGACGACCGACTCCCGGTAGCGGCGGGGCGCGACGCCGACGGTGCGCTTGAAGGTGCTCTCGGAGCTGTACCGGACCGAGCATGCCCGTTCCGCCACCGGCGCGCAGCCCTGCCTCAGGGCACGGGCGGCCGGTCTCGTGCGCCAGTTCTGCGGACAGGCCGGCGGCGGCACACCCGCGGCATCCCGGAAGCGTACGGCGAAGGCCGTCCCCGACATCGCGGCGGCGCGCGCCGGCTCCCCCAGCTGCCAGGGGGGCCGGGTCGGCGTGCATCGGGTGCGGGGCGGGGGCCGGCCGCTCGTCCGCCGGCGCCCACAGCCAGCCGGCCGCCCCGGCGGAACCGGGGAGTGCCCGGCGTGCTGCCGTACGCCGCCGGGTGCTCAGCCCTGCACGATCGCGTCGATCCGGGCCAGTTCCTCGGCGTCGAAGTCCAGGTCGCGGATGGTGCCGACACTGTCCTCGAGCTGCTGCGGGCTGCTCGCGCCGACCAGCGCGGAGGTGACCCGGCCGCCGCGCAGCACCCAGGCCAGGGCCAGCTGGGCCAGGGTCTGACCGCGGGACTTGGCGATCTCGTCGAGGGAGCGCAGGCGGGCGACGAGGTCCCCGGTGACCGCGTCCGAGTTCAGGAAGGGGCTGTCGCTCGCGGCCCGCGAGTCCTCGGGGATGCCGTCGAGGTAGCGGCCGGTGAGCAGGCCCTGCTCCAGCGGGGAGTAGGCGATGGAGCCGACCTGGAGTTCGTCCAGGGCGTCCAGCAGCCCCTCGTCCTCGGGGCGGCGGTCGAGCATCGAGTAGCGGGGCTGGTGGATGAGCAGCGGGGTGCCGAGCTCGGCGAGGATGCGGGCGGCCTCGCGGGTCTGTTCCGCCGAGTAGTTGGAGACGCCGACGTACAGCGCCTTGCCCTGCTGCACGGCCGAGTGCAGGGCGCCCATCGTCTCCTCCAGCGGAGTGTCCGGGTCGAAGCGGTGCGAGTAGAAGATGTCGACGTGGTCCAGGCCCATGCGCGCGAGGCTCTGGTCGAGCGAGGACAGCAGGTACTTGCGCGAGCCCCATTCGCCGTACGGGCCGGGCCACATGAGGTAGCCGGCCTTGGTGGAGATCACCAGCTCGTCGCGGTACGGCCCGAAGTCGGCCTTGAGTGCCTCGCCGAGGGCGGACTCGGCGGCGCCGGGCGGCGGGCCGTAGTTGTTGGCGAGGTCGAAGTGGGTGACGCCCAGGTCGAAGGCGCGGCGCAGGATGGCCCGCTGGGTCTCGGCGGGCCGGTCCGGGCCGAAGTTGTGCCACAGGCCGAGGGACAGCGCGGGGAGCTTCAGTCCGCTGCGTCCGGTGCGCCGGTAGGGCATGTCGGCGTAACGGTCGGGGTGTGCGGTGTACAACGCGACTCCAGAGGGGTTGGCACACGGTGTTCCCGGCTCCGGGGGCCTGCGGCTCCCGGTGACCGCTTCCACTCTTTCCCGTCCACCGGACAGCGGTCCAACAGAAGAATCCGATGGAATTCAGCGGCTAGGCTTCTCAATCATGGAACTGCGTCATCTCCAGCATTTCGTCGCCGTCGCCGAGGACCAGCACTTCACCCGGGCCGCCGAGCGCCTGATGGTGTCACAGTCGGGGTTGTCGGCGTCCATCCGGGCGCTGGAGCGGGAACTGCGGGCGCCGCTGTTCGTGCGTACCACCAGGCGGGTGACGCTCACCGAGGCGGGGCGGGCGCTGCTGGTGGAGGCCGAGCGGATCCTGGCGCAGGTCCGTGCGGCGCACGAGGCGGTCGCGGCGGTGCAGGGCGTGCTGCGCGGCACGCTGGCGCTGGGCACCGAGCAGTGCATCGCGGGCGTGCACCCGGCACGGTTGCTGGCCGCGTTCCGGGGGCGGCATCCGGACGTGGAGATCCGGCTGCGGCAGGCCGGTTCGGGCGCGCTCGCCGAGGAGGTGGCGGCCGGCCGGCTCGACCTCGCCTTCGCCTACCGCACCCAGGCGGACAGTGACCAGCTGCGTTCGGTGGCGCTGACGAGCGAGCCGATGACCGTGCTGTGCCATCCCGGCCACCGGCTGGCCTCGACGGGCGCGGTGCTGACCCCGGACGATCTGGCCGGTGAGGTCTTCGTGGACTTCCACCCGGACTGGGGCCCGCGCCGCACCACCGACGCCGCGTTCGCCGCGTCCGGCGTCCGGCGCACGGTCGCGCTGGAGGTCAACGACGTGCACAGCCTGCTGGACCTGGTGGACGAGAACCTGGGGATCGCGGTCGTACCCCGGCACTTCCGGCACAAGCGGCCCTCCCTCACGGCGCTGCCGCTGAAGGGCACGGGCGAGACGGAGTACGAGACCGTGGCGCTGCTGCCGCCGGACCGTGCCACCAGTCCCGCCGCCCGGGCGCTCGTCACGCTCCTGGAGACCGGCGGCGCAACAGGGGGTCTGGCACCACCCCAGGAGGGGGCCCAGCCCTCCTGATTCCGGCCGCCCGCCGCACGAGACTCGGGACCGTCGGCCAGGACGACGACGGTCAGGAGGACATGGCATGGCGGAACACACACGGCGGACCGTGCTGCGCGGCACGGCCGGTCTCGCGGCGGCGGGCGCCCTCACCGGCCTGGGCACCGGCCGGGCGGCGGCCCACCCGGCAGGCGAGCTGACGAATCGCCACTATCCCTTTCTGGAAGGGGCGTTCGCACCCGTCACGGAGGAACTGACGGCTTTCGACCTGGCGGTGACGGGCCGCGTCCCGCGCGAGCTGAACGGCCGCTTCCTGCGCAACGGACCCAACGTCCTCGGCCTGGAGGACCCCCGGGCCCATCACTGGATGCTCGGCGAGGGCATGGTGCACGGCGTCCGGCTGCGCGACGGAAGGGCCGAGTGGTACCGCAACCGCTGGGTGCGCTCCGCGCAGGTCGCGCGGAAGCTGGGCGAGGCGTATCCGGGACCGGTGCCGGGGGAGGACTTCGCGTGCAACACCCATGTGATCCCCTACCGGGGACGGATCCTCGCGCTCCAGGAGAGCGGTCCGCTGCCGTACGAACTCGACGGAGAGCTCGGTACGTCGGGGACGTACGACTTCGCGGGAACCCTGGAGGGCGCGTTCGCCGCGCACACCAAGTTCGACGTGCGCGCCGGTGAGCTGCACGCCGTCGCCTACCACGCGACCTGGGACCACGTCCGGCACCTGGTCGTGGACCGCGCCGGGCGGGTCGCCCGCACGCACCGGATCCCGGTGGCGGATGCCCCGATGATGCACGACTTCGCGCTGGCCGAGCGGCACGTCGTGCTCTTCGACATCCCGGTCACCTTCGACGCGGCGGCGGCCGGACGCGGCGCCCCGGTGCCGTACAGCTGGAACCGGAACCACCCGACCCGGGTCGGCGTCATGCGCCGGACCGGCGGCCCGGTGCGCTGGTTCGGGATCGACCCCGTCTTCTGCTCGCACACGCTCAACGCCTACGACGAGGGCGGGTCCGTGGTGGTCGACCTGACGACCTACCCGGCGCCGTTCCACGTCGCCGGGCGCGGCTCGGACGGTCCGTACGCCACGGGCACCACGAAGCTGGAGCGCTGGACGATCGATCTGCACCACGGCCGCGTGCGGCAGCGGGTGCTGGACGACCGGCCGCAGGAATTCCCGCGCGTGAACGAGTCACTGGTGTCGCGGCGGCACCGCTACGGCTACACGGCCGCGGCGGCCGAGATGACGGCCGCCTATCTGACACCGGACGGCGGCACCCCGCCCGACGACGCCTTCTCCAACGCGCTCGTCAAGCACGACCTGCTGCGCGGCGCCACCCAGGTGCACCGGCTGCCGAAGGGCGCGGCGGCGGGCGAGGCGGTGTTCGTACCGCGGCACCCGACCGACCACCGCACGGCCGAGGACGACGGATACGCGATCGCGTACGTCCACGACCCGGACCGCGGTGCCGCCGACCTGGTGATCCTGGCCGCTCAGGACTTCACCGGCGAGCCGGTGGCCCGGGTGCACCTGCCCGGGCGGGTGCCGCTCGGCTTCCACGGAAGCTGGATTCCGGACGCGTGAGCGCCCGCTGTTTGGGATGGTGGACGGTATGCATGCGAAGGACATCCTCATCGACGGCTACGGCCGCATCCAGGAACAAGTCCATGCCGCCCTCGACGGCCTCGGACCGGACGCGCTGCACCACCGCCCGGCGCCCGACGCCAACACCATCGCCTGGCTCGTCTGGCATCTGACCCGGGTGCAGGACGACCACATCGCCGACGCCTTCGACCTCGACCAGGTGTGGCTGTCCCAGGGCTGGGAGAAGCGTTTCGGCCTCGACCTGCCCCGCCACGACACCGGGTACGGGCACAGCCCGGCCAAGGTCGCGAAGGTGCGGGTCGAGTCCGCCGACCTGCTCACCGGGTACTACGACGCCGTGCACGAGCAGAGCCTCGAAGCGCTGCGCTCGCTGGCGGCCAAGGATCTGGAACGGATCGTGGACGAGCGCTGGGATCCCCCGGTCAGCCTGGGCCTCCGCCTGGTGAGCGTCCTGTCCGACGACCTTCAGCACATCGGACAGGCCGCCTACCTCAGGGGGCTGATTCAGAGCGCGGCAGCGTAAGCCGGCAGGACCACGTCCTCGATGAGGGCCTTGCGCTCGTCGAACGGGAGGAAGGCGCTCTTGAGCGCGTTCACCGTGACCGTGCGCAGGTCCTCGACCGTCCAGCCGGCCTCCTCGACCAGCAGGGACATCTCCCGGGTCATCGTCGTCCCCGACACCAGACGGTTGTCGGTGTTGAGGGTGACCCGGAAGCCGAGGTCCTTCAGCGCCGTGATGGGGTGGTCGGCGATGGAGGTGGCGCAGCCGGTCTGCAGGTTGGAGGTGGGGCACATCTCCAGGGCGATCCGGCGGTCGCGCACCCAGGAGGCGAGCCGGCCGAGCTTGCCGTCCACGATGTCCTCGGTCAGGCGCACGCCGTGGCCGATGCGCTGGGCCCCGCACACCTGCAGGGCCTGGTGGATGCTGGGCAGGCCGTGCGCCTCGCCGGCGTGGATGGTGAAGGGAACGCTCTCGCGGCGCAGGTGCTCGAAGGCCTCGAGGTGGTCGGCGGGCGGGAAGCCGTCCTCGGCGCCGGCGATGTCGAAGCCGACGACACCGGCGTCGCGGTAGGCCACGGCCAGGTCGGCGGCCTCACGGACCCGGTCGAACATCCGCATGCCGCACAGCAGGGTGCCCACGCGTACGGGCGTGCCGGCGGCGGCCGCCTTGGCCATACCGGCGGCGAGGCCCTCCTGCACGGTCTCCACGACCTCGCTCAGCGACAGGCCGCCCCGCGTGTTCAGCTCGGGGGCGTAGCGCACCTCGGCGTACACCACACCGTCGGCGGCGAGGTCGAGGACGTACTCCTCGGCGGTGCGCAGCAGGCCCTCGCGGGTCTGCATCACGGCGAGGGTGTGCTCGAAGGTGGCTATGTAACGGACCAGGTCGCCGGAGTTGGCGGCCTCGAAGTACCAGGCGGCCAGCTCGTCGGGGTCGGTGGTGGGCAGGGTGTGACCGACCTCCGCCGCGAGTTCCACGACGGTGGCGGGGCGCAGGCCGCCGTCGAGGTGGTCGTGCAGCACGGCCTTGGGGAGCCGGCGGAGGGTCTCGGTGTCGATGCGGGACGCGGTCATGGCGTTTCGTTTCCTCGGCAGGTGGTGCGGTGGTGATCAGCGGGTGGCGGGCTGGAGCAGGTCCCAGCGGTTGCCGTACAGGTCCTGGAGGACGGCGACGGTGCCGTAGGGCTCGTGCCGCGGCTCCTCCAGGAAGGTCACGCCGGCCGCGGTCATCCGGGCGTGATCACGGGCGAAGTCGTCGGTGTGCAGGAAGAACCCGACGCGTCCGCCGGTCTGGTCGCCGACGCGGGCCCGCTGGGCCTCGTCCTTGGCGCGGGCGAGCAGCACTCCGGTGCCGGTGTCCGGGCCGCCCGGTTCCACGACGACCCAGCGGGAGCCGTCGGGGCGAGGGGCGTCCTCGGCCAGCCGGAAGCCGAGGGCCTCGGTGTAGAAGCGGATGGCCTCGTCGTAGTCGTCGACGACGAGGGTGACCAGGGCGACGCGTCGCATCGGGACCTTCCGGTGTGGGTGGTTAGCGGGTGAGGTTATACGTAAAACCTGACGGGCGCCAGTCATCGTTCTACGCGCGTTGCCGTGGGCGTTCAAGGGATGGAGGTGAGGCGGGGCGGGGTCAGGGGCCGGACCGGGGCGTCAGGGCGTCTCGTCGCCCTGGGCGACCTCCACCCGGTGGTGGAAGTCGGCCATGCCGACCACCGAGGCGGCGCACGAGAGGGCCGTGCAGACGACGAGGAGGGCGGCGATCGCACGGCCGGCCCGGGGCCCGAGGGGAGCGGCCAGCAGGGCCTGGACGCGCTGCGGGACGGGGCCCGTGGTCGCGGCCGGCGCGAAGTCGGGACGCCCGGAGCTGGCTGGGCCGGCGGCCTGTCCGGCGAGGGCCGCGCGGGCGATGGCGCGGGCGGTCAGGCGCCGGTCGCCGACGCTGGCGGCGGCGGCCTCGTCGGCGGCGCGCTCGGCGGCGAGGCGGATGGTCTCGCGGACCGGACGGAGCGCGGGGTGGCAGTGCGCGGCGAGTTCGGCGGCACCGAGGAAGTAGTGGTGGTGGCCGTCGTTGTGCGCCCGCTCGTGCGCGAACAGCGCCTCTCGCTCCGGGCCGTCCAGGCTGCGCAGCATCGCGGTGGTGACGACGATACGGTGCGGGCGGCCGGGCAGGGCGTAGGCGTCCGGGCGGGGCGAGTCCACCACGCACAGGTCGCCGGCCGAGGGGCCGCGCCCGGCCTCCGTGCGAGCCGCGCGGAAGGCACGGGTCTGGTGCAGCACCGAGCGCACGAGGGTCCAGCCGCAGACGGCGAGCACGCCGACGGAGGTCGCGGCGGCCGGCAGCACCACGAGGTCCGAGGCGGTGCGCAGCGGGTGGATCAGCTCGCCCAGCCCGGCGAAGAGCGGGACCTTGAGCAGCCCGATGAGCACGAACGAGCCGAGCGCGGCCAGCGAGCAGCCGGCGAGGATGACCGCACAGCCGGTGACGGCCCACAGCGCGGCGACCGGAGCCAGCCGGTCCAGGGCCCGGCGGGCCAGCGCCGGCAGCGCGAACGGCAGCAGCAGGGGCAGCAGGAGGAGTGCGGTCATTGGTCGTCGGATTCGAGCAGGTCCCGCAGGATCCGTTCGTCGCCGGGGCTGAGCTGGGCGACGAAGCGGGCGAGGACGGTCTCGCGGTCATTGTCCCGGTCGAGTTCGCTGTGCATCCGGCGGGCGGTGAGACCGTGCGCGTCCTGGACGTCCCGGACCGGGAGGTATGCGTAGCCACGGCCCTGACGGTGCCGCTCGACGACGCCCTTGTCGTACAGGCGGGTCAGGATCGTGGTCACCGTCGTACGCGCCAGGTCGGCACCGAGGCGCAGCTGGACCTGGCCGGGCGTCTGCGGGGTGCCCGCGGCCCACAGGGCGGCCATGACGCTCGCCTCGAGCTCACCGGCCGGCCGGCGCTCGTCCTTCGCCTCGGTCATGGAACGTCCCTCACCCGTCTTCGTGTGCGGCTGTGCGGCCGGGCGACCGTCTACACGATAGTAGTCAATCGAGCCTTCGTACGGCTGTGCCCCCGCACCCATTATGGGAGGACCGCTGGTAAGGGGCCGCCGTCGGGTGACGGCGAGGCGACCGCGCTGGGCATGGGGGCGCCGGTGCCGCGGGAAAGTCCGAGCGCGACCCGTCAGCGGCCTTGGCGGGTGTTGAGCCGGGCGGCCTGGCGTGTCAGGTGGTCGCGCTCGGCGAGGTTGGTGGCCTTGTGGGCCGCCTCGGCGTACAGCCGTGCCGCCGTCGCCGGGTCGCCGTCGCGCTCGTGGAGGTACGCCGCCACCGCGGCGTGGCGGGGCAGTGAGGCGTCCAGCGCTGCGAGCGCCGCCAGGCCGGCGCGCGGTCCGTCGGCCTCCCCGACGGCGACCGCGCGGTTGAGCCGGACGACCGGGCTGTCGGTCAGGCGCGCGAGCTCGTCGTACCACTCGACGATCTGCACCCAGTCGGTCTCCTCGGCGGTGGGTGCGTCGGCGTGGAGTGCCGCGATGGCGGCCTGGGCCTGGAACTCGCCCAGCCGGTCGCGGGCGAGGGCGGCCTGGAGGATCCCGACGCCCTCGGCGATCAACGCGGTGTCCCACCGGCCGCGGTCCTGCTCGGCGAGCGGCACGAGGCTGCCGTCGGGCGCGGTCCGGGCGGCGCGCCGGGCGTGGTGGAGCAGCATGAGGGCGAGCAGCCCCGCCACCTCGGGGTGGTCGATCACGGCCGCGAGCTGCCGGGTGAGCCGGATGGCCTCGGCGGCGAGGTCGACATCGCCGGAATAGCCCTCGTTGAAGACCAGGTAGAGGACGCGCAGCACGGTGGCGACATCGCCGGGCCGGTCGAACCGCACGCCGGAGACGGTGCGCTTGGCCCGGCTGATCCGTTGCGCCATGGTCGCCTCGGGCACCAGGTAGGCCTGGGCGATCTGGCGGGTGGTGAGCCCGCCGACGGCGCGCAGCGTGAGCGCGACCGCCGACGACGGCGTCAGTGACGGGTGGGCGCACAGGAAGTACAGCTGGAGGGTGTCGTCCTCGGCGGTCGCGGGACCGGGCGCCGGTTCCTCGTCGACGAGGCCCTCGCGCCGGCGGCGGGCGGCGTCCGCCCGCACCGCGTCGAGGAACTTGCGCCAGGCGACGGTGATCAGCCAGCCCTTCGCGTCCCGCGGCGGGTCGGCCGGCCAGACGCGCAGTGCCTCGACCAGTGCGTCCTGCACGGCGTCCTCGGCCGCCGCGAAGTCCGCTCCGCGGCGCACGAGGACGGCGAGCACGTTCGGCGTGAGGCTGCGCAGCAGGACCTCGTCCATCGCCGAGGTCACTCGGTGACGTTGCAGTGCTCGGCCAGGAACGGGCGCAGCTCGAGCCATTCGTGGATCGGCTTCCCGCCGGCTCCGGGGGCGGCCGACAGTTCCGCGGCCAGCTCGAGGGCCCGCTCGTGGCTGTCGACGTCGATCACCATCCAGCCGGCGATGAGGTCCTTGGTCTCGGCGAAGGGGCCGTCGGTGACCGGTGGGCGCCCTTCGCCGTCGTACCGGACGAAGGTCCCCTCCGGGGCGAGTGCCTGGCTGTCGACGAACTCGCCGGTCTCCTCGAGGCGGGCGGCGAAGTCTCGCATGTACTGCACGTGGGCCGAGATCTCCTCCGGCGTCCACTGGTCCATCGGCACGTCGTTGACCGAAGCCGGGGCGCCGCGGTAGTGCTTGAGCAGCAAGTACTTGGCCATCGTGGTTCTCCTCGGTGCTGGTGCGACCCATTGTGGTCGCGTTCACCCCGGGGACGGAGCCAGTCACAGGTTCTCGACATCGCCGTCCGATTTTTTTGGGCTCTCGTGCACGAGCCTGGACGAACCCGGGTGAGCGCATCTCCTCCCACGCGTGAGCTGGACACATCAGCTCGTGTGGGTGTGGAGGGCGTTCAGGCGGGTCAGTTCGTCCGCCGTGAGGCGGACGGCGCCCGCGGCGACGTTCTCCGCGACGTGGTCCGGGTTGCCGGTGCCGGGGATGGCGAGGACGTGCGGGCCCTGGTGCAGGGTCCAGGCGATGCGGATCTGCGCGGGGCTCACGCCGTGGGCGCGGGCGATGTCACGCACGGTGTCGTCGTGGGTGTCGGCCGCCGCCCGGGGT
Organism: Streptomyces barringtoniae; assembly: GCF_020819595.1. Taxonomy (GTDB): domain Bacteria; phylum Actinomycetota; class Actinomycetes; order Streptomycetales; family Streptomycetaceae; genus Streptomyces; species Streptomyces barringtoniae. Next base: position 223,957 of record NZ_JAJHNP010000012.1, on the reverse strand, counting down.
CCGGCCTTGCCCGCGACGGCGAAGAAGGGGACGAACGCGATGCCGTGTTCGCCGCAGAGGCGCAGCATCTCGTCGTCGACGGGATCGGGCCGGTCCAGGGCGTACCGGTTCTGCACGCACACCACGGGGGCGATCTCCAGCGCCTCGGCGAGGTGGCGCGGTCCGACGCCGGAGACTCCCAGGTGGCGTATCAGGCCGGCCTCGCGCAGTTCTGCGAGCGCGCCGAAGTGCTCGGCGATCGAATCCTGTTCCTGGCGGCGGAAGTTGACGACGTCGAGGTGGTCGCGTCCGAGCTGGCGCAGGTTCTCCTCCACATGACCGCGCAGCTGGTCGGGCCGCGCCGCGTCGCCCCACTCGCCGTAGTAGTCGCGGAAAGGACCGACCTTGGTCGTGATGACCAGGTCGTCGGCGTACGGGGCGAGGGCGGTGTTGATCAGTTCGTTGGCGGAGCGGGTGGCGGAGAAGTAGAAGGCGGCGGTGTCGATGTGGTTCACGCCGAGCTCCACGGCCCGCCGCAGTACGGCTGTGGAACGTGCGCGGTCGCTGGGCGTGCCAAGGTGGAACGCGGCGCTGCCCGTCAGCCGCATGGCCCCGAAGCCGATGCGGTGGACGGGCAGGTCGCCGAGTTCGAAGGTGTCGGAGGCGTCCGCGGTGATCGTTTCAGCGGTCATTCGGCGGAGTGTCGCACATCTGCCGTACCGCGCAAGGGAATTAGCTCAGCGGCTTGGCCAGCACCGCCTTGCGGTGACTGAACGTCTCGATGGAGTACCGGCCGTGGTAGCTGCCCATACCGCTCTCCCCCACCCCGCCGAAGGGCAGGTCGGAGACGGTGAGATGGGCCAGCGGCAGCCCGTGGCCCAGTCCGCCGGAGGAGGTCTCGGCGGCGATGCGTACCCGGGTCTGCTCGGACCCGGTGAAGACGTACAGCGCGAGCGGCTTGTCACGGTCGTTGATGAAGGCGATCGCCTCGTCGAGGCCGGACACGGTGACGATCGGCAGGATCGGGCCGAAGATCTCCTCCTGCATCACGGGCGCCTTCGGGTCGACGTCCGCGAGGACGGTCGGCGCGATGTACTTCGCGTCGCGGTCGCTCGCGCCGCCCACCGCGATCCGGCCCGAGCCGAGCAGGCCCGAAAGGCGGTCGAAGTGCCGCTCGTTGATGATCCGGCCGTACTCCGGGGACTGCGCCGGATCGGTGCCGAACAGCCCCTCGACCGCACGCACCAGCGCGGACTCCAGCGCGGCGGCGGTCTCCGGGTCGGTCAGGACGTAGTCGGGGGCGACACAGGTCTGCCCGGCGTTGAGGAACTTGCCGCGGGCGAGCCGGTCCGCGACCACGTCGAGGTCGGTGCCGCGGTCCACGAACACCGGGGACTTGCCGCCCAGTTCGAGGGTGACCGGGGTGAGGTGCTCGGCGGCGGCGCGCATCACGATCCGGCCCACGGTGCCGTTGCCGGTGTAGAAGATGTGGTCGAAGCGCTCGGCCAGCAGGGCCGTGGTCTCCGGGATGCCGCCCTCGACCACGGCGACCGCGTCGGTGTCCAGATAGGCCGGGATCAGCCCGGCGAGGGCGGCCGAGGTGGCCGGAGCCAGCTCGCTCGGCTTGACGACGACCGCGTTTCCGGAGGCCAGGGCACCGGCCATCGGGGCGAGCAGCAGCTGGGCCGGGTAGTTCCAGGGGGCGATGACGAGGACGACGCCGAGCGGGTCGTACTGCGTCCAGGCCGTCGCGTCGGCGCCGAGGTGGGCCGGGACCGGCGCGGGCTCCGGGCGCAGCCACTCCTCGAGGTGGTCGAGGGTGTGGTCGATCTCGCGGACGGTGAAGTCGATCTCGGTGCGGTACGCCTCCGTGCTGCTCTTGCCGAGGTCGGCGTGGAGGGCGGCGGCGAGGTCGGCGCCCCGCTCGGTGAGCATCGCGCGCAGCCGGCGCAGCTGGCCGGTGCGCCACTCGACGGGCTTGGTGCGGCCGGTGGCGAAGGTGGCGCGCAGCCGGGCCACGAGGTCGGCGGGCTGCTCGATGGCGGGTTGGTTCACGTGTGCCTCGCTGGTGGTGCACGGGCGGCTTCGGCCCGGGCCTGGGTCGGTGGATGTATTTGCCAACCTTTCAGGTCCTCAAGTTCATTCCGGCCGGTCGGGGTGACGCGGGTCACGCCGTCGCCGGGGGGCCTGCCTCCCGACGGCGCCGCTCCAGGTGGGCGCGCTCGGCCTCGCTCGCGGCCAGCTCGGCTGCCAGGCCGTACTCCACGGCCGCCTCGGCGGTGCGGCCCAGGCGGCGCAGCAGGTCGGCGCGGACGGCGTGCAACACGTGATACCGGCCGAGGTCCAGGCAGTCGACGAGGGCGAGCGCCTCGGCCGGCCCGTCGGTCTCGGCCACGGCGACGGCCCGGTTCAGGGCGACGACCGGGGACGGCGCCACGCCCATGAGCTGGTCGTACAGGCGCAGGATCTGGTCCCAGTCGGTCGCCTCGGCGGTGGGCGCGTCGCTGTGCACGGCGTTGATCGCGGCCTGGATCTGGTACGGGCCCGGTCGGTTCCGGCACAGACAGCGGCGGACCAGGTCCTGGCCCTCCGCGATCAGCTCGCGGTCCCACAGCGTGCGGTCCTGCTCGGGCAGCGGGACGAGGACACCGTCCGCGCCCTGCCGGGCCGGCCGCCGGGACTCGGTCAGCAGCATGAGCGCGAGCAGGCCGGCCACCTCGGGCTCGTCCGGCATCAGTGCGGCGAGCAGCCGGCCGAGGCGGAGTGCCTCCGCACACAGGGCGGGGTCGCCGGTGTAGCCCTCGTTGAAGATCAGGTAGACCACGGCGAGCACGCCGCCGAGCCGTTCGGGAAGGTCGGCGTCGCGGGGCACGCGGTACGGGATGCCCGCGTCACGGATCTTGGCCTTGGCCCGGACGAGCCGCTGGGCGAGGGTCGGCTCCGGCACCAGGAAGGCGCGGGCGATCTGGGCGGTGCTCAGGCCGCCGAGGAGGCGCAGGGTGAGGGCGACCCGGGCCTGGAGGGCGAGCGAGGGGTGGCAGCAGGTGAAGATCAGGCGGAGCCGGTCGTCGCGCACGGGGCCCTCCTCGGGCGGTGCGTCGGACGCGTGCGGGTCGGGCGCGTACAGGTGGGGCGTGTACAACCGGACGGCCTCGGCGTGCCGGGCGTCCCGGGAGGACTCGCGGCGGAGCCGGTCGATGGCCCGGTTGCGTGCGGTGGTGATGATCCAGCCGGCCGGGCTCGGCGGCACGCCGGACTCCGGCCAGGTACGCAGGGCGGTGGTGAAGGCCTCCTGCACCGCTTCCTCGGCGAGGTCGATGTCGCCGAGGAAGCGCACGAGGACGGAGACCGCGCGCCCGTACTCGGCGCGGAAGACGGCCTCGACATCGACGGTGTCCGCCATGGGCGCCCGTGCCCTCCTGTCCGATCACGCCGCTCAGCCCGATCACGCCGCTCAGCCCGATCACGCCGCTCGGCCCGATCAGGCCGCGACCCCGACGACGCCGGCCGTGGGGTGGAGTGCGGTCCGGTGGCCGGCCGCGGTCCTGCCGTGGCCGGTCGTCGGAAGCGTACGGGTTCGATCACGCCGAGCACCGCAGGCAGGCGCGGACCTCTCGCCCGCCGCGCGTCTGGTGGATCTCGGTCGACTGTGCGAGGGAGTCGACGATCCCGGTGCCGCGGCCGTGCTCGTCCGGGGCGGCGTCGTGGCGGACGCGCTCGACCGCCGTTCCGGAGTCGGTGACCACGATGTGCAGGGTGCCGCCGTCGAGGACGAGCAGCAGCGTCATGCGTTCACGGCCGTACTGGGCGGCGTTGGCGGCGAGTTCGTCGACGATGAGGACGGCGGAGTCCCGCTCGCTCTCGGGCACGCGCCAGCACTCCAGCAGCTCCGCCGCGAGGTGACGGGCGGCGGGGACATGGGCCTCCTGCGCGGGCAGGGTGAGCATCGCCTGGTGGTGGCAGGACCGTGCGGGAGAGGTGTCGGCACGGGCGGAATCGGTGACAAACATGGTCTTCTGGCTCTTCTGCGTAGGAACCTGTCGTGTGTGAGCACTCATTCAGTTCTACGGACGACGAGCACATATGGTTCGAGCGGTTTACCCCTTTTGCGCGTCTTCTTGGAACTTCTTGGCACTTCTTGGAAGTGAGCCGCCCGCTCTGCGGCGGGCCGGTGCGGCCGCGTTCGCGTCACGCCCGGATCGTGACCAGCTTCTGGCCGCCGCCCGAGACGATCTCGAAGTGCTCGATGGCCGCCGGGGACATCGGGACCGCGCCGGGGATCGTGGTCCCGGCGGGATACACCCCCGCCCGCCAGGTGGCGGCGTCCGCCCTGGTCCCACCGGGCCCGACCGCCTGCAACCGGCAGGTGATGCCCGCGGGCGCCCCGTGGGCGGAGACCTGCAGCACACTGCCCCACGCCGAGGGCGAGACCCGTACCGAAGCGGTGACACCGGTGGTGGGGTCGCTTCCGGAGAAGGTGCGCACCGGAGCCGGCGAGACCGGTACGGGCCGTGTCGCCCGACCGGCCACGGATCCGCCGACCGCCAGCCATGTGCCGCCGACCGCCGCCCCGGCGACCAACGTCAACGAGGCGGCCGCACCGGCCAGTTGCCGGCGCCAGGTTCTGCGGCGCCTGGCAACGGCCTGCTGCAGCATCCGGTCGAGTGGTGCCGCCTCGGGAGCACGAGGCGCCGTGGCCGTGCCGGGCGGCGCCTGGGGCGAGCCCCCGCCGCTCTCCGCCGCCCGCCGCACCAGCCGATCGGCCGGATCCTCGTCACCGACCGGTACGGGCCGGCCCTCGGCCTCCGCCGCGGTGACCGTCGCGAGCAGCGCCGGAAGTCCGGCCAGCTCGGCATGCTCGGCCCTGCACTCGTCGCATTCCGCGAGGTGCGCACGCACCCGTTCCGCCTCCGCCGGGGACAGCACGCCCAGCACATACGCTCCCAGCGCCAGCCGGAGGGCTTCGTGGTCCGCGTTCATGGCCGGCACCTCCTCCATGCCGTGGTCATCGCTCGATGCCCCGTTCCCGCAGAGCCAGCCGGAGGGCGTGCAGGGCGTAGTACGTGCGCGACTTGACGGTGCCCGGCGGGATGCCCAGCACCTCCGCGGCCTCCGCCACGGTCCGGCCCCGGTAGTACGTCTCCAGCAGTACGGCGCGGTGGTCCGGCGAGAGGGTGTGGATGGCGTCGGCGACGGCCCAGCTCTGCAGCGCCTGCTCGATCCGGTCCTCGCCCGGTGTCCGCTCCGCGGCCCGCTCCAGGGCGTCGCCCCCCACCTCCGCCGGCCTCGCCTGCCGGGCCCGGTGCATGTCGATGACCAGGCGCCGGGCGACCGTGCACAGCCAGGCGCGCGCCGGGCCGCGTTCCGGTTCGAACGCGGCGGGGTGCCGCCATGCCCGCAGCAACGTCTCCTGCACGACATCCTCGGCCCACTGCCGGTCTCCTGACGTCAGTCGCAGTACGTAGTGGAGCAGCGGGCCCGCGTGCTCGGCATACAGAGCCCGGAGCAGTTCCTCGTCCGTGGTCGAAATGGTCCCGTTACCCGAGACACGGCGCCCGGAGCGATTCGGATCGGCCGCATCGCCACGTTTTCGGACACTCCATGGCATAGGCCGATCATCACGCATATGCACCGGTTTGTCGTGTCGTACCCAGTGACTGTCGAGAAATCCGACAAAAGAGTGCATATCACTCGAACCGTGCGACACCGCCGCCCGTGAAACCAGGCATAAGCCGTCGCACACGGCATCAACCCGATCACTGGGGAATGAACATCATGTACGTCAACTTCCGCCCCGTGGGCCGCCGATCGCGCCGTGCGGCCGGGCCGACCCTCGCCACCGCCGCCGTACTGGGGCTCCTGAGCGCGTGCGGCCAGTCGACCCACACCTCGGGCACCGCCTCCATCACGCCAGGCCCGGGTCAGCATCAGCCGGCCGGTGTGCCCGGCACCTCGGCGACGCCCGGCACGACCATGCCCGTGAGCTCTCCGAGCAAGAACACGGCCGCCGCACCGGTGTCCGCGCACGCCGTGGCGATCAAGAACTTCGCGTTCTCACCGGCCACGCTGAAGGTCAAGGCGGGCACGACGGTGACCTGGACCAATGAGGACACCGATGCCCACACCGTCACCAGCGCCGGCTCGGGCGGCCCGCTGCACTCGGCCGCCCTCGCCACGCACGGCAGCTACACCCACACGTTCACCAAGCCCGGCAGCTACGCCTACGTCTGCACCATCCATCCGTTCATGACCGGCACCGTGGAGGTGACCTCATGACCGCGTACGACGCCCCCCGGAGCCCGGAACCGGCCGGCGGAGCCGGGGAACCCCCTCGCGAACACGGCATGTCCCGGCGCCAACTCATGCGGCACGCCGGATGGTTCGGCGGAGCCGTGGTGCTCACCGTGGCCGGCGGGGAGGTGATCAGCCATGTCGCCGGCTCGCGGGACACCACCGCCCGGGACACCACCGCCCGGGCCGCCGCGGCACCGAGCGCCGCACTGCGGTTCGTGCAGGTCTCCGACAGCCACATCGGCTTCCAGGGCCCGGCCAACACGGACGTGGTCGGCTCGTTCACCGCAGCGATCGACCAGGTCAACGGGCTCGGATTCAGGCCCGACTTCGTCATGCACAGCGGCGACCTCACACATCTGTCCACGGCGGGACAGTTCGACCAGGTCAGGCAGATGATGGCCGGGCTGCGGACGGATCGTGTCTTCACCGTGCCGGGCGAGCACGACTCCATCGGCGACGCGGGCCGCGCCTACCGGCAGATCTTCGGCAAGGGCACGCTCGGCGACGGCTGGTACAGCTTCGACACCCACGGTGTGCACTTCCTCGCCCTGGTCAACACCCTGAGCCTGGAGAAGCTCGGTCACCTCGGCACCGAGCAGATCGATTTCGTCCGCAAGGACCTCGCGGGCCTGCCGTCGGACAGGCCCGTCGTGGTCTTCAGCCACATCCCGCTCTTCGCCATGTACCCGCAGTGGGGCTGGAGCACGGACGACGCGCTGAAGGTGATAGCGCTCCTGCGCCGCTTCTCCTCGGTCACCTGTCTCAACGGACACGTCCACCAGCTGTTCACCAAGACCGAGGGCAACATCACCTTCCACTCCGCCACCACCACCGCCTACCCACTGCCGAAGCCGGGGCGGGCAGCCACCCCCACTCCCCAGGTCGTGCCCGCCCGCCGGCTGAAGGACGCCCTCGGCATCCGCACCGTGGGCTTCCGGCGGGGAGACCAGCAGCTGGCGGTCAAGGACGAGAGGCTGGCATGAGAGCGGCACGCCGCTGCTCCTCGTGATCCGGCAGGCGGCTGTGGCGGTGCGGCGTTGCCGGCCACCCCGGATCACCTCGCGACCGCCTCGTCCGGGCCGCGAGGTGATCCGGGGGATGAGGCTAGTGCTGGTCCACGAAGGGCCGTACCTCGATGGGCAGCGTCGTGGCCAGGGCGGCCTTGCGACCCCACTCCAGGGCCTCGTCCAGGTCGGCGGCCCTGATCAGGCAGAGCCCGCCCAGGTATTCCTTGCCCTCGGCGTAGGGCCCGTCGGTGGTGAGCACCTCGCCGTCCTTGGGGCGCAGCACGGTGGCGGTCTCCGGGCCGTGCAGGCCGCCCGCGAACACCCAGGCCCCGGCGGCGCGCAGCTCGTCGTTGAAGGCCTCGACGTCGCGCATGATCGCGGCGAGCGCGTCGGGGGCGGGCGTGGTCCCGCCGGTCGGCTGGACCACGCTGAGCAGGTAGTGCTTCATGATGTCCTCCTCGGTGACTTCAGGGTCTCTCGGATGCGAGACACCTCCTACACGAACGGCCGGCCCCCGGATCGACACGGCGCCGGAAGAAATCTTCGAAAGAATCGCCCGTATGACAGCCACCACCGGACATCCGCTCCTGGACCGCGCCCACCGGCTCGCCACGGACCTGCTGATCCCCGAGGCCGAGCGGGTCGACCAGGAGGGCGTGCCGACGAGCCACATCGAGGCGGTGAAACGGTCGGGGCTGCTCGGGGCGGGCGCTCCGGTCGCGTACGGCGGCTCGGACGCGCCGCCGGACGTGGTCCGCCGGATCGCGGAGATCCTGGCCGGGGCGTGCTGTTCGACGTGGTTCGTGCAGACCCAGCACCACACGCCCGTGCAGATCCTGGCGCAGAGCGAACTCCCCGTACGCGAGCGGTTGTTGGGTCCGCTGTCGCGGGGCGAGCTGATGTCCGGGGTGGCGTACGCGCATCTGCGGTCGTATCCGCGCGTGCCGGTACGCGTCCGCCGGGAGGGTGGCGGCTGGCGGTTCGACGGGACGGTGCCCTGGTACACCGGGTGGGGCCTGAACGACGTGATGCTGCTGGCCGGGGTGACCGACGGGGGCGAGGCGCTGCTCGCGTTCGCCGAGGCGCGCGTCCAGCAGGGGCTGCGGGCCTCGGAACCGATGCGCCTCGCGGCGCTCACCGCCGCGCGCACGGTGTCGCTGGAGCTGACCGGACTGTGGCTGCCGGAGGATTCGGTGGCCCTGCGGATGCCGTACGAGCGGTTGGTGCCCCGGGACCGGGCCAGGACGCTGAACGCGGGCCCCGCGGTCTTCGGCCTCACGGAGGCCGCCCTGTCCCTGCTGGACGCGCAGACGGCCGCCCCGCTCACGGCCCGGCTCGTCGACGTCCGCCGGCGCGCCTACGCCCTTGCCGACCATCCGGAGCCACTGGAGCGGGTCGCGGAGCGGCTGGCGGTGCGCGCGGAGGCGTTCGAGGTGCTGCGGACGGCCACCACGGCGGCGGTGGTGGCCGGAGGCGGCCGGTCCATGGCCGTGACGAGCCGCGCCCAGCGCCTCGCCCGGGAGGCGCTGTTCCTGCTGGTGCAGGGGCAGACGGCCGAGACCCGGGCGGCGCAGCTGCGGGCGCTGGGAGGTGCGTGAGGCGCCGCACGGCCGGCGTCGGCCCAGCCGCGGGGCGTGCCGGGTGGTCGGTCACGGTGCTGACACGGACCTACACATAAAGAAAGAATAAGAGCAAACTGGGACACGGTGGTAAACGCACACCGCACCAGACACGGTCTGGCCTGCAAGTCAAAGGAGACGAGTTATGGCCAACGTGCACAGGGGTGATATATCGACCCACCCCGATGTCTCCGAAATGCGGGCACGCTACGCCCGCATGCTCGGCGGTCGTGATGTGGCGCTCGTGGACGGGCCGGTCTTCCTGCTCGGGCTCTACTGCGCGGCATCCCCGTGGATCGTGCACTACACGACGAGCCAGCCCGCACTCATGACGCACAACCTGATCATGGGCATAGCGATAGGACTGCTGGCACTGGGATTCACCCGGGCCCCCGAGCGGATGTACGGCCTCAGCTGGGCCATGTGCGCCATGGGCATCTGGTTGATCATCGCCCCCTGGATCGTGGGCAGCGGCCCGGACAAGGGCGTGATCATCAACAACGTCGTCATCGGCGCACTGGCGCTCGTGCTCGGACTGGTCTGCGCCGGTACGGCGGCGCGGAGCACGCCCAGGCCGTGACAGGAGACGCGCGGAAAGGAAGAACAGGAAGAACAGGAAGTACGAGAGCAGTACGCGGAGGCCGGTCCGCCCGTGCGGGCCGGCCTCCGCGTATCCGCTCAGCGCCCCGGCACCAGCCAGGGCTCCTGCGGCAGCGTCCGGCCGGTCTCCAGCAGCGACTTGAGGTTGGACAGCACGGCCGGCCAGCCGGAGGCGACGTCGGAGCGCTCGCCCTCGTCGTTGAGGTCCTCGTGGACGACGGTCAGCCGGACGATGTCCTCGTACGGGCGGATCTCGAAGGTGACGCGGGAGTGGCGGTCCGCCCGGCTCTCGTCGTCGGGCGCGGCCCAGGTGGTCACCAGCCGGGTCGGCGGCTCGCTCTCCACCACCCTGCCGACCACGTCGGCGATGCCGGAGCCGTCGGTGCGCACGTGCGCCCAGCGGGAGCCGGGCCGCCAGTCGGACTCGTTGCGGTGGCCCCAGTAGGCGGCCGTCAGGTCGGCGTCGGTCAGTGCCTCCCAGACCTTCTCGGGTGTGCTCGCGATGTAGGTGACGTACACGAAACTCGGCTTGTCGGTCATGGCTTCCTCTGCTCGTCGCTTCAGGGCGCCGAGCGCGCTCAGGCGCGGGCGCTCGAACTTGTCGATCCACCGCTCCTGGATCTCGTGGAGCGGTACGGGGTTGAGGTAGTGCAGCTTTTCCCGCCCCCGCCGCACCGTGCTGATCAGGTTGGCGGCCTCCAGGACCGCCAGATGCTGGGTGACCGACTGGCGCGTCATGGCGATGCGCCCGCACAGCTCACCCAGGGTCTGGCCGTTGTTCTCGTGGAGCCGGTCCAGCAGGCGCCTGCGCGTGTCGTCGGCCAGCGCCTTGAAGACCCTGTCCATCCCGGTGTCGTCTTCTGATCGCACACTCAACGTTATGCAGGCCGTTACTTGCATGTCAAGGAAGGGCAGGCCTGGGCGCCTGATCACCTAAGAAATCAGTCCAGATCGCCCGGTTGAACCCTGGATTATGTTCCGATTCGCGAAGAACGCTACGAACATCTGTTACACGACGTACGGGCGACCCTGATGAACGGTCCGTAGTGTCCAAGACACACCGACGAACGAAACCGATCGAAGGACAGTTCACCGATGCGTGCTCTTCGCACCCTGCGCACCACCCTCGTCGCCGCCGGCGCCACCGCCGTCCTCGCCGCCTCGGCCTCCGGGGCGTTCGCCGCCGCCGCACCAGAGGCGGCGCCCGTCGCCCACGCCTCGGCCCCCTGCAAGGACAAGCGCGTCCCCGTCAAGACGGTGCGGCTCGCGGACAAGGTCTCCGTCGCCAAGGTCTACAAGACCGGCAAGCACCGGTTCGTGGCAGAGATCTGGGCGAAGGGCACCAAGTACGGCACCCTCGTCGCCAAGGACCACGCCGCCCGCGGCCAGAACAACGGCCTGCACGTCACGCTGCACCCGAACGGCAGGGTGACGTCCTGGATCGAGCGGGCCCAACCCGAGCTCCGGCCCGCCGCCGAACGCATCCTCGTCTCCACCACGACACTGGCCGACGACACCTCGACCGCCAAGGTCTACCGGCTCAGCGCCCACCACTACGAAGCCGACGTCTACGCCAACGGCACCAAGTACGGCACCCTCGTCGCCAAGGACCACGCCGCCCGCGGCCAGAACAACGGCCTGCATGTCCTCCTGCAGCCGGACGGCCGGGTGACGTCCTGGGTGGACGACGCCCCCGGGACCAGCGCGGCCGAGCCCACGGTCCACGTGCAGGTCGACCGACAGGCCCGGCAGGGGAAATGACGGTGTGCCGGCTCTCCGGACCTGCCTTCCGGAGAGCCGGCGCATCGGCGTGTGCGCCGTGCCGGGCAACGTCGGTACGGCGCCGCGCCTTGGTGCGTGCCGGTGAGAGGCCGGCTGTCACACGGGGGCCACGTCGGGGTCCGCGCCCGCCAGGTACTCCTCGCTGATCTCCTTCTCCCCGAACGGCCACACCTTCTCCAGCCGCGCCCACACGACGTAGGCCACACAGCCGAGCGCCAGCCAGGCCAGGGACCATTCGATGGGATGACGGCCCGGGGAGTTCTTGTCGGCGTACCCGTAGATCACGCACCAGCCCGCGAACGCGACGAGGCTCGGCAGCGGATACAGCCACATCCGGTACGGGCGGCGCAGCTGCGGCTGCCGCCGCCGCAGCACGGTGAGGGCCACGATCTGGGCGAGCGCCTGGACGATCACCATCACCGTGGTCAGGAGCTGGATGAGGGTGGCGAGGTCGGTGTGCCGCCCGATCAGGAAGCCGACGGCGGTGATCACGCCCATGGTGGCGAGTCCCAGCATCGGGAAGCGGTGCTTGGGGTGCAGCTTCTCGTACGGCCGGAAGAAGACGCGGTCGCGGGCGGCGTCGTAGGGCACCCGGGAGCCGCCGAGCAGGCCGGTGAAGACCGAGGCGAAGGCCGTGATCAGGATCAGCGCGGTGACCGTGTCGGCCGCGCCCTTGCCCCAGGTCTTCTCCAGCACCGCCGAGGCGACCGAGGTGGAGGCGATGTCGTGCGGGTCGGCCATCCGGCGCCAGTCGATGACACCGAGGGTGCCGATCTGGAGGAGCAGGTAGATCGCCATGATGCCGAGGATGGAGAAGAGGATCGAGCGCGGGAGGATTCGGCCCGGGTCCTTGATCTCGGCACCCATGTACGCGGTGGTGTTGTAGCCGAGGTAGTCGTAGATGCCGATGGTCAGGCCGGCGGCGAAGCCGAGCCAGAAGTGGTTGCTCGTCAGGTCGAAGGCGCCCGACGGGTAGGTGAAGGCCAGGTGCGGGCTGAAGTCGGAGGCCGCGGCGACGATCACCAGCAGGACCGAGGCGATCATCACCACCCACATCACGGCGGTGATCCGGGCGATGTGCTCGATGCCGCGCCAGAGCAGCAGCACGACCAGCGCGATGACGCCGAGGCCGACCAGGTCGCCCGCCGTCTGCCCGAGATCCGGGGCGAGGTAGCCCAGGTACTGGACGAAGCCGACCACGCCCGTGGACATGATCAGCGGGATGAAGAGCATCGCCGTCCACACGAACAGGAACGGCATCAGCCGGCCGGTGCGGTACTGGAAGGCCTGGCGCAGATAGACGTAACTGCCGCCGGAGCCGGGCATCGAGGCGCCCAGCTCTGCCCAGACCAGTCCGTCGCACAGCGCGAGGACGGCGCCCGCGACGAAGCCGATGACCGCCTGCGGCCCGCCGAACGCGGTGACCATCAGCGGGATCGTGACGAACGGCCCGATGCCGCACATCTGGCTCATGTTGATCGCCGTGGCCTGGAACAGGCCGACACGACGGACGAAACCACCCGTGGGCGGCGGACTACCGGACATGGGGACTCCTGACGCGACGGGCACGCGGGCCGTGTGCCCGTCGCAGGCGGCACGCCCCGGCCGGGCTGACTGGGCGATAAAGTTAAGGAGCCTTACTAGCCGCGTCAAGTGTGCGCGGGGAATGCGTGAGAATGGTGCGATGGCCGCCAGCGACGTCATAGAGCAGCAGGAACAGCCCTGGAACCGCCGGCGGCTGCGCAGCACCAACGAGCGGCTGCTGCTGGACCGGCTGCGCACCCTCGGCGCGGCATCGCGCGCCCAACTGGCCCGGGAGACCGGACTGTCGAAGCCGACGGTCTCCAGTGCGCTGGCCTCCCTGGAGACGGCCGGCCTGGTGCACGAGGTCGGCACCCACGCCCCGGAGCGCGGGCGTACCGCCGTGCTCTACGCCCCCGACCCGGCCGCCGGGTACGCGCTCGGCGTGGACATCGGCCGCGGCTGGCTGCGCGTTGCGGTGGTCGACCTGGACGGCACGGTGGTCGCCCGGGCCGACGTACGCAACCGGGCCCGCGCCTCCGCCGCTCTGGCCGACCTGGTCGTGGGCACCGCCCGGCAGGTGATCGGCAACTCGGGCGTGGACCCGGCCGAGGTGGTGCACGGGGTGGTCGGCACGCCGGGTGTCTACGACGAGAAGCAGCGCCGGGTGCGGTACGCGATGCACCTGCCGGGCTGGGGGCGCGCGGGGCTCGTCGACCGGATGCGCGAGGAGCTGGGCGTACCGCTTGAGGTGCACAACGACGCAAACCTGGCGGCGCTCGGCGAGTACACGTACGGCGTCGGCACCGGCAGCCGGCTCTTCGCGTACATCCTGATCGGCACCGGACTGGGCATGGGCGTGGTCGGCGAGGGACGGCTGTTCACGGGGGCGCACGGGCTGGCCGGCGAGATCGGCTTCCTGCCCTGGCCGGGCCGGCACAAGCCGGAGCGGCTGGAGGACGCGGTGTCCGGGGTGGCCGTGGTGGAGGCCGCCCGGGAGTTCGGGATGAGCGGGCAGCTCACGGCGAAGGCGGTCTTCGACGCGGCCCGGCAGGGGAATCCGGCCGCCCTGCGGGCGGTGGAGCTGGAGGCCGAGCGCATCGCACACACGGTGGCGGCCGCCGCCGCGGTGCTCGACCCGGATCTGGTGGTGCTCGGCGGCGGCGTCGGCCACAGCGTCGACCTGCTGCTGCGCCCGGTCCAGGAGCAGGTGCGCGCGCTCACCCCGCTGCGGCCGCGGATCGCGCCGAGCCGCCTGGGCGAGGACGCGGTGCTGCTCGGCGCGGTGGCCACGGCGCTGGACACGGCGCGGGACCTGGTGTTCGAGCGCCGGACGGCCGGAACCTGACCGCCCGAACGGCGCCACCGCCCACCGTCATTGACACGACCCCGCACGGCGCCCTAGCTTGAGCCAGATTAGTAAAGTTTCCTAACTTTACAGCCCGGGAGCCCTGTCATGTCCCCTCGCCCCGCCCTCGGACGCCGGTACGCCGTCACCGCCCTCGTCCTCGGCCTGCTCGGCTCCCTGACCGGCGGCGCCTGGGCCGGTGCCCGGCAGCCGGCCCCGCCGCACGGGCCCGCCCGGACCACCCGCGTCCCCGCCGCGGCCGGCACCGGCACACCGCTGGCCGGTTACGCCATCCAGTCCTCGGCGAAGGTGAGCGAATCGCCGGACGTCATCTCCTCCCCGGGCTATCCGGCGCAGGGCTGGTATCCGGCGGGCCCCCGCTCCACGGTCCTGGGCGCGCTGCTCGCCGACGGCGTGTACGCCGACCCCTTCTACTCCACCAACCAGCAGAAGATCCCGAAGGCCGACTTCCAGGTCCCCTGGTGGTACCGCTCCGACTTCACCGTCCAGGACACCACGCAGCGCACCTACCTCGACTTCAGCGGGGTGATCCCGGCGGCCGACGTCTATGTCGACGGCCATCAGGTGGCGCAGGCCGCGGACGTCACCGGTGCCTACACGCACCACGAGCTGGACATCACCTCACTGGTCAGGTCCGGCACCAACACGGTCGCCTTCCGCATCCGGCCCAACGACCCGGACAAGGACCTCACCATGGGCTGGATCGACTGGCTCCAGCCTCCGCCCGACCGGAACATGGGCATCGTCCGTGACGTCCTGGTGCGCAGGAGCGGCCCGGTGGCGCTGCGCGACGCGCACGTGACCACCGGGCTCGCCGTGCCGTCGCTCGCGTCCGCCGACCTGACGGTGAAGGCGCAGGCCCGCAACGACACCGGCAGCGCGGTCACCGCCGAGGTCACCGGACGCATCGGCGCGACCACGTTCACCCGGCGGGTTCCGCTCGCCGCCCACGAGACGAAGACCGTCGCCTTCTCCCCCGCCGACACCCCGGGACTGCATCTCACCTCGCCGGAGGTGTGGTGGCCGGCCGGGATGGGCGGACAGCCGCTGTACGGCCTCAACCTCACCGCGTCCGTCGCCGGTACGACGTCCGACACCGCGCACGAGAGCTTCGGCATCCGCGACGTGCGGGCCCCGCTGAACGCCGACGGCGCACGCCAGTACCTGATCAACGGCCGCACACTGCTGATCAAGGGCGGCGGCTGGTCGCCGGACGAGTTCCTGCGCTGGGACACCACATCTGCCGAGGACCGGCTGAAGTACGCCCTCGACCTGGGCCTCAACACCATCCGTCTGGAAGGGCACCTGGAGCCCGACGAGTTCTTCGACCTGGCCGACCGCTACGGCATCCTCACCCTGCCGGGCTGGGAGTGCTGCGACAAGTGGGAAGGCCAGGTCAACGGCAGCGAGACGGGCGACAAGTGGACCGAGGCCGACTATCCGGTGGCACAGGCGTCCATGGCCGCCGAGGCCGCCCGGCTGCGCGACCACCCGAGCGTGATCTCCTTCCTGATCGGCAGCGACTTCGCGCCCGACGCGAGGATCGAGAAGACCTACCTGGACGCCCTGAAGGCCGCCGACTGGCCCGACCCGGTGGTCTCCGCCGCCTCGGACAACTCCTCGCCGCAGCTGGGCAGTTCGGGCATGAAGATGACAGGGCCCTACGACTGGGTGCCGCCCGGCTACTGGTACGCCAAGCGCGAGGGCGGGGCCACCGGCTTCAACTCCGAGACGAGCGCGGGCCCCAGCATCCCCACACTCGACACCCTGCGCCGCATGCTGACCCCGGCCGAGCTGGACACCCTCTGGAAGGACCCGGACGCGAAGCAGTACCACCGCTCGCCGTCCTCGGTCTTCGGCACGCTCAAGATCTACGACACCGCCCTCACCGGCCGCTACGGCGCCCCGAAGAGCCTCGCCGACTACGTGCGCAAGGCCCAGCTGGCCCAGTACGAGAACGTCCGCGCCCAGTTCGAGGCGTACCAGCGCAACGCCACGGACTCCGCCAAGCCCTCGACCGGAGTGATCCACTGGATGTTCAACAGCGGCTGGACCTCGCTGCACTGGCAGCTGATGGACCGCTACCTCGATCAGGGCGGGGCCTACTTCGGCGCGAAGAAGGCGAACGAGCCGCTGCACATCCAGTACTCGTACGACAACCGCTCGGTCGTCGTCGTCAACCACCGGCACGCCTCCGCGACCGGCCTCACCGTCCGGGCCACCGTGTTCAACCCCGACGGGACGCAGAAGTACGACAAGACGGTGGGCGGGCTGACGGTGGGCGGTGACGGGGCGCACGGCACCGCGCTCACCCTGCCGTCCTCGGTGGGCGGACTGTCCTCGACGTATCTGCTCCGCCTGGTCCTGACCGGCGCGGACGGCAAGGAGGTGAGCCGTAACGTGTACTGGCTCTCCACCCGGCCCGACACCCTCGACTGGTCCGGCACCACCTGGTACTACACGCCCACGACGAGCTACGCCGACCTCAGCGCGCTCGCCTCGATGGCGCAGGCCCCGGTGTCGGCGACGGCGGCCACCGAGTCGTCGGACGGTACGTCGACCACGACGGTCACCCTGCGCAACACCGGGAGCGGGAAGACCCCGGCACTGCTGACGGACGTCCACCTCGTGGACGCGCAGGGCAGGCCGGTGCTGCCGGTGCGCTGGTCGGACAACGAGGTGAGCCTGTGGCCGGGCGAGTCGGTGACGCTGACCGCCACCTGCCGGACGGCCGATCTGCACGGCTCGGCGCCGGGTGTGCGGGTCTCCGGCTGGAACACTGCGGAGCGGACGGTGCCGGCGGCCCGGCGGAACGGGGGCGGACCGGTACGGCCCGCCCCCGGCCGGTTCAGCTCACGTTGAGCGCGGTGTCGTCCACGACGAACGACGTCTGGTACTGGGAGCCCTCGGTGCCGGTGAACTTCAGCGTGACGGTTTGCCCGGCGTAACCGCTGAGGTCGAAGCTGCGCTGGGTGTAGCCGGAGGCGGCGTTGAGGTTCGAGTACGTCGCCAGGGTGCCGAGGACCGTGCCCGAGCTGCTCAGGACCTGGACCTTGAGGGTGTCGTAGGCCGTGCTGGTCGAGGTCTCGGCCGTGTCGATGTGCAGGTAGAAGCTGAGCGCGGCCGTCGAGCAGCCGGACGGGATGGTCACCGACTGGGACAGGGTGTCGGTGGTGGCGGTGCCGTAGCCGTCGAGCCAGGCGTAGTACGAGCCCGCATGGGCCGGTTCACCCGTCGCGTTGGTGATGACGCCGCTGGACGCGCTCCACGTGGTGCTGCCGGACTCGAAGCCGTTGTTGCCGAGCAGCTGCGCGGCGGTGCAGGTGCCGCCACCGCCGCCTCCCCCGCCGCTGCTGGTGCCCGAACCGGCCAGCCAGGCGGTGGCGTTCAGGGCGAGGGGGGCGTCGGTGGCGCTGGAGTCGTTCCAGCCGTCGTACAGGGTGTTTCCGGACTGGCCGGTGCCGTCGTCGATCGGGGAGCTGTCTCCCCAGAACGCGACGCGGCCGCTGCCGAAGGTGCTGGTGAGGAAGAAGGCGCCGGTGTTGCCGGAGTAACCGGTGCGGTAGAGCAGGCCCTTGACGTTCGGGTTGTCCGACGGCTTGAGCGTGGCGGTGGTGCCGTTGGCGATCAGGCTCTTGGTGACGGTGCCGAAGGAGCCGTGCAGCACCGGGTCGGTGCTGTCGCTGATCGCCGCCGGGTGGTCGGAGCCGATGTTGAGCGAGTCGATCGAGAAGCCGAACGGGTCGGTGGAGTCGACGCTGTTGTTCGTCATCAGGTCGTTGAGGATCTTGACCGCGTCGGCGCCGTCGTTGTTGCGGTCGGCACCGGTGTGGTCGGAGACCATGAACAGTCCGCCGCCGTTCTTCACGAAGTTCATGATCGCCGTCTTCTCGGCGCTCGTGAACAGCGTGTTGGGTTCCGGCAGGACCAGCGTGTCGAAGTTCGACAGGTCGGTCGAGGACGAGCCGCCGTAGCTGAGGCTGGAGCCCGACGGCAGCGTCTTCAGGCTGTAGTCGCCGGTCTTCTGCAGCGCCACGCCCCAGGAGGACAGGGCGCCGGTCCAGTCGGTCTCGGCGGACGGGGAGGAGTCCTGGCCGAGCGGGTCGGGCTGGCTGGTGGAGATGATCCAGTCGGCGTTGCCGGCCGTCTCGGCGTGGGCGTTGTCGAACAGGATGCGGTGCGTGGTCGCCGCGTGGGCGGCGGTGCCGCTGCCGACCTGGACGGCGGCTCCGGTGAGGAGCAGCCCGAAACCGGCCAGGGCGGTGGTGAGTCTGCGGCGGGATCTCCTGGATCCGAGCATCCGGCGAACCTCCATGAGGGGTGGGGAGAGGCGGTGCGGCGCCAAGTCTGCGCGCGTAGAGCCCGCTTGAGGGTTCTACACGCGTCGATTGGTTGAAAGGTACATGGCATGAAGCGCGGATGAACAGAAAGTCCCGGCAATAACCGGAGCGGAGTGCCTCCGCCCACAGCGGGCACATGCTTGGCGGGAGACAAGACCAAAAGGGGTGGACATGGAGATCTCCGGCATCATCAGCGCCATCGTCATCGGCCTCGTCATCGGCGTCCTGGGGCGCCTGGTCGTCCCCGGGCGACAGCACATCGGCGTCCTGTGGACCATCGTCGTCGGCATCGTGGCCGCGCTGCTGGGCTCGGCGATCGCCGCCGGGTTCGGGGTCGCGGACACCAAGGGCCCCGACTGGATCGAGTGGTTCATCCAGATCGCCCTGGCGGCGGTCGGGATCGCGGCGCTGGACCGGTCCCGCGTCCGTCACTGACGTGGGGTCAGCCGCCGTACAGACAAGGGGTTGTGGTGCTCAGCGCGTGGAAGCCGAGGCGCTCCAGGATCGGGCGGCTCATGGGTGAGGCGTCGACCTGGAGGTAGCGGTAGCCGTGGTCGGCGGCGACGCGGGCGCGGTGGGCGACCAGGGCCCGGTAGACACCCCGGCCCCGCCAGGCCTCGACCGTGCCGCCGCCCCACAGTCCGGCGAACCGGGTGCCGGGCACCAGTTCCATCCGGGCGGCGCTCACGGGTTCGTCCCCGGCGAGCGCAACCACGGCGACGACCGTGCCGGGGTCGGCGGCCAGGCGGGCGAGCAGCCGGTGCCGCAGCCGGGTGCCGTCGGTGCCGAAGGCCTTCTCGTGGACGTCCACGACGAGGTCGACGCCGGCCGGGTCGGTGGCCCGTACGAGGCGGATGCCCTCGGGAGGCTCGGCGGCCACGGCGAGCCGGCCGGTCTCGCCGACCATCAGTGTCTCCTCGGCCTCGGCCCGGAATCCGGCGGCGAGGAGCCGGGCGCCGAGGTCGTCCGGCCGGTCGTGGCCGTAGAGCTTCCACTCGAAGTCGCGGCCGAGGCCGGTGAAGTACGCGACCTGCTCGCGGATCGCCCGGTCCGCGTCCGCCGCGTCCAGGCCGGACCAGAGCACGCCGTTCCACCCCTGGGCGTCCGCGATCTGGCGCACCACGGCGCCGGTCCGTTCGATCCGGGCAGCGGGTCCGTCGGGAGCCGCGTTCTCGCGCATGTCACGGTCGTAGAGGGCGAGCACCGCCGAGTGATCCATGCCCCGACTCGACCATGCCGGACCGGCCCGGGGCAACGGGATTGTTCCGGCGGCCGCCTCAGGGGTCGGGCACACGGCAGGTGGGGACAGTTCGCCCGGCCCCGAGAGGTACGGTCCGGGATCAGCCCAGTTCGAGCGTGGTGACCCCGAACACGCGGTGCCGGGCGTGCTCGCGGACCGGCCCGGTGTACATGCGGGCGGTCTCGAAGGAGGCCTGGAGTCCGGCCTCCTCGGCGAGCGCGACACCGGCCGCGTTCGGCTCGGGCACGTCGATGGCGACCTCGCCTCCCGCGGCCTCGGCGGTGAGGGCGGCGAACAGGGCGCGGGCGTCGTCGGCGGTGTCCGCGAAGAGGGGGCCGACGCGGAGGGTGTCGCGGCCGGGGCGGAGCACGCCGTAGCCGGTGAGGCGGGCGCCGTCGTGGCGGACGAAGGCCCGGTGTCCGGGGCCGGTGAGCCACTGGGCGAGGAAGCGCGGACGGTCGGCCGGGTAGCAGGCGCCGTCGTAGGCGGTGATCGCGGCGAGGTCGGCGGGCCCGGCCGGACGGACGCCCGCGGGCCTCTCGCGCTGCGGGGCCGTACCGGTGAACCGGATGGTGCGGTAGGCGAGTTCGAACCCGGACTGGCGGTAGTTGTCCTGCTGGGCGACGACGCCGTCCAGGCCGACGGTGCGGTTGCCGGCGTGGGCGAGGGCGGTTTTCCAGGTGGTGAGGCCGTGGCCGTGGCCGCGCAGGTCGGGGCGGACCAGATAGCAGCCCAGGAAGGCGTACTCCGGGCCGTAGTTCACCACGGAGACGGCCGACACCGGCTCCCCGTCGATCCGGCCGAGGAAGAACCCGTCGGGGTCCTGTGCGAAGAACGCGGGCCCGTCGGACAGGCCGGGATTCCAGCCCTCCGCCGCCGCCCATCCGGCGATCACCGGCCAGTCGGCGGGGGTGGCCTGGGTGACGACGAGGTCGTGGGGGGCCGCAGGGGTCATCGATGCGCTCCGTTTTCCGTGGGGACCGGACTGCCGTGCCGCATCCTTCCGGATCAACGAAGGCCGCGCCACGGGGAGATCGGCCGTTGCACCCGACGCGGCCCGGCCACCCCGGGCGCACGCCAGAGCCCGGCGAGCCCGGTGCGGCAGCGCCCGCCCTCCTCCTCGTGTCCTCCGTCACCCGGTGGATCCCGTGCGCCGTGGGCCACCGGCACCGCCGGCTCGCGCGCGAGCCAGGCCCCACCGGGCCGACGTCCGGTGGGGCCTGGGAGGGGGTGGGTCAGTCGGTGCGGGCGGAGCGGAAGCGGCGATAGAGGGCCGTGCCCGAGAGGAGGAGCACCGCGCTGCCCGCCACTGCCGGCAGTGCGATGTCCGTGCCGGTGTGGGCCAGCGCGGACGTCGCCGGCTGGGCGACGGGGCGTGGCGTGTGCGGGCCGGGGAGGTGCCTGGTGGGTGCCGGGCTGCGGGGGGTACGGGGCCGGCCGACGGAGCCGTTGACCGAGTGGTTGCCCTCGGCCGGGTTGCCCACTCCGATCACGTTGACGCTGTTGCCGCTGACGTTCACCGGCAGATCGACGGGGAGCTGGACGTCGTTGCCGGAGAGCACGCCGGGGGAGTCCTTCGCGGCGCCGCGGGCGGAGGCGCCGCCGGACGCCGACCTGCCTCTTGCGGTGCCGTGGTCCGCGTGGTTCGCGCAGGCGTTGCCGACGGCGGGGTTGAGCAACCCCACCACGTTCACGGTGTTGCCGCACACGTTCACCGGCACGTGCACCGGGAGCTGGATGCCGTTGCCGGAGACCAGCCCGGGCGAGCCGGCCGCGGAGCCGTCGGCGGCGGCACCGCCGGCCGCGAAGGCGGCGGACACCGGCAGTGCCACGGCCATCGCACCGGAGGCGGCGACAGCGGCGATCACACCGTTACGGGTAGCCCGTCTCATAGGTTCCCTGCCTTCCAGACTTCGTCGCGGGCACTCACCCGCACCCCATAAAACGCAGGCGAACCATCCGAGTTATGGCTTATCGGTCTTTCACCCCGTCGAGCGACAGTGTTATCGAACTGCATGTAAAGACTCTCAATGATCGATAACGGGCATCGAGGGCGCGGAGAGTACGGCACCGCGCACCCTCCCGCCCGTCGGGAGGCGGGCCGTCCGGGGCCCGCTTATGGTGATGCGAGGGCGCCGTCCCCACCGCCCGCGACAGGCGTCCCGGGAGGCGATCGATGCTGGCCAAGCTGTCCACACGGCCCGCCGTGCGGCGCTGTGCGGGTACCGGAGCCCTCGCCCTGACGCTGCTCGGCGCCGGGCTGCCCGCGGCCGACCCGCCGCAGCCCGACCTGTCCCGGTTCTACCGGCAGAACGTGACCTGGGCGGCCTGCAAGGGCACGGGCATGCCGAAGGACCTCCAGTGCGGCAAGGTCACCGTCCCGCTCGACTACGCCCGGCCCCGCGCGGGCACGCTCGACGTGGCCCTCGCCCGCTACCGGGCCACCGGCAAGAAGCAGGGCTCGGTGCTGCTGAACTTCGGCGGGCCCGGTGGTGCGGGCGTTCCCGAACTGGCCGCCGACGGCAAGGAGTTCATGGACCTGACCAACGGCTACGACGTGGTCACCTTCGACCCGCGCGGCGTCGGCCGCTCCTCCCCCGTCAGCTGCGGCGAGGGCAGCGAAGAGGCCTCGTCCGCGCTGGACGACGAGGCCGGCCTCGCCCATCCGCAGGCACTGCTCGCCAGGTTGCGCAAGGCCGCCGACGACTGCGCCCGGCACTCCGGCCCGGTGCTGCCCCACATAGGCACCGTGAACGCCGCCCGCGACCTGGACGTCATCCGCCAGGCCCTCGGCGACAAGAAGCTCAACTACCTCGGTTTCTCGTACGGAACGCGGCTCGGCGCGGTGTACGCGACGCAGTTCCCGCACAAGGTCGGCCGGCTCGCCCTCGACGGTGTGGACGCCCTGACCGAGCCGCTTTCCGCGCAGGGGCTGGCCGCCGCCGAGGGGCAGCAGACCGCGCTGGACGATTTCCTGGACTGGTGTACGACGGACGTCGCCTGTCCGTTCGGCCAGGACCGGCGTACGGCCGGGGACCAGGTCGTCGGGCTCGTGCACGCGCTCGACAAGAACCCGGTCCCGACGGACATCGGCGGTTCGTTCTCCGGACAGAACCTGGTCGGCGCCATCGGGCAGGCCCTCTACAGCAAGCAGCTGTGGCCCTCCCTGGAACGCGCCCTGGCCTCGCTGGTCCAGGACGGCGACGCACGGGGCGTGCAGCACTTCGCCGCCGGCGGCGCCGGCCTGACCCTCGGCGGCCACCGCGACGGCGGTCTGGTCGATCCGCAGGACGTGCCGGCGGACAACCTCGAGGCCGCGCTGATGGCGATCGACTGCGCCGACGACCCCGACCGGCCCGGCGCGGCGCGGATCGCCAAGGACCTGAAGAGTCTGCAGACCCAGTACGAGCAGGCCTCGCCGGTCTTCGGCCGCTACCGGCTGACCGAGGTGCTCATGTGCTACGGCCGCCCCAAGGGCACCGACTTCATCCGCGACCGGGTGAAGGACGTCGACTCGGCGAGGATGCTGCTCGTGGGCACGCGCGGGGACCCGGCGACGCCGTACCGGTGGACGGTGGAGACGGCCGCACGGCTCGGCCCGTCGGCGGTGGTGCTCGACAACAAGGGCGACGGCCACACCGGCTACACCTCCTCCACGTGTGTGCACCGGAAGGTCGACGACTTCCTGCTCTACGGCTCCCTGCCGCCGAACGGCAGTTCCTGCCCGGCGGACGGCAACGACTGGAACGTCACCCTGAACCCCACCAACTGATGACAGCGGGGACGCACGCGGGTAACAGCCGCGAATCCGGCACAACCTCCCGGCACTCCCGGCCGTCACACCGGGCAGAGCGCGCTCCGGCCGCCGTATCCCGTAGTCGACCACGAAGGGGGACACCATCATGCGCATCCGCGCCGCCATCGCCGTACCCGCCGCCTCGGCCGCCGCGGCGGGCCTGCTGCTGACCGCACCGCAGAGCCAGGCCGCCACGGCCCACCACGCCGGGTCCGTCCGCTGCGCCGGGACGTCGCTGACCGTGCGGGCGAAGGCCGTGCCCGGCGATCCGACCGTGCTGCGGGCCGGCGTCACCAACCGCGGCGCCCGCGCGTGCGTCGTGGACCGGGTGCCCACCGTGACCTTCGGGGACCTCGACGGCGCCGCGCTGCCGACACCGGAGGGCGGCGCCGGCACCTACCGGCTCGCGGCCGGGCGGACCGCCTACGCCGACGTCCGCACCATCGGCGACCCGGCGGACCCCGAGGCCCGCCGGGTGGACACCGTGACCGTGGCCGCCTCGGCCGCCCAGTGGGGCCGCTCCTTCAGCGCCGCGCAGCTCGGCACCGGGAAGCGCGTCCTGGTGTGGGAGCCGGTGACGACGTGGTGGCAGCCCACGCGGGCGGCCGCGGACCGGGCCATCGGCCTCAGCCGGTGATCACCTCGGGCGCGTAGACCTCCAGCCACCGCGCGAGGTCCAGGGCGCGTTCCAGGCCGCGCCGGGCCGCCTGGGTGCTGACGGGCGCCTCGCGCTCGGCGGCCTGGCGGAGCCGGTCGCGGTCGACGAGGTCGAAGACCTGGTGCGAGGGCCGGGAGAGCAGTTCCTTGGCCTGCTCCTGGAGGGCGCGGGCGTAGCGCGGGTCCTGCGTGGACGGGTAAGGGCTCTTGACCCGTTCGTACACCGACTGCGGCAGCACGTCCGCGGCCGCCTCCCGCAGCAGGCTCTTCTCCCGGCCGTCGAAGGACTTCAGGGCCCACGGGGCGTTGTAGACGTACTCGACCAGGCGGTGGTCGCAGAACGGCACCCGGACCTCCAGTCCGACGGCCATGCTCATGCGGTCCTTGCGGTCGAGCAGGGCGCGCACGAAGCGGGTCAGGTGCAGATGGCTCATCCGCCGCATCCGGTACTCGAAGTCGCTCTCGCTGTCCAGCCGTTCGATGCCGGCGACGGCGGTGCGGTATCCGTCGGCGACGTAACTCTCCAGGTCCAGGGACTTGGAGAGGTCGGCGCGCAGTACGTCGGCGTCGTCACCGAAGTGCCGGTTGAACGTGGCGAGCCAGGGGAAGGTCTCGGCGCGGCGCGCCTCCTCGTCGAAGAACTGCAGGTAGCCGCCGAAGACTTCGTCGGCGGACTCGCCGGACAGGGCCACCGTGGACTTCTCGCGGATGGCGCGGAAGAGCAGCAGCAGCGAGGTGTCCATGTCGCCGAAACCGGCCGGCAGGTCGCGGGCGCGGATCACCTGCTCGCGTACGGCGGGATCGGCGAGGGACTGGGCGTCGAGCACGATGTCCTGGTGGTCGGTGCGCGCGAGTTCGGCCACGTCGTGCACGAACGGCGCGTCGGGGGTGCCGCGCAGTTCGTCGGCGACGAAGTTGTCCGTCTGCCCGACGAAGTCGACGGCGAAGCTGCGCACCTTCTCGCCCTGCCCGGCCAGTTGCCGGGCGGCGATCGCGGTCATCGCGGAGGAGTCGAGGCCGCCGGAGAGCAGGGTGCAGCGCGGGACGTCGGCGACCAGCTGGCGGCGCACGATGTCGTCGAGCAGCGAGCGCACGGTCCTGACGGTGGTGTCGCGGTCGTCGGTGTGCGGACGGGTCTGCAGGCGCCAGTAGACGCGGGTGGACAGGCCGGAGCGGTCGACGGTGACGACCGTGCCGGGTTCCACCTCGCGCATGCCGTCCCAGATCGCGTGTCCGGGCGTCTTGACCAGGACGAACAGTTCCCGCAGCCCGTCCAGCGTCACCCGGCGGCGGACCACGGGGTTGGCGAGGATCGCCTTGGGCTCGGAGCCGAACAGGACGCCGTCGGAGGTGGGGTGGTAGTAGAACGGCTTGATGCCCATGCGGTCGCGGATCATCACGAGCTTGTCGTGGCGGCCGTCCCAGACGGCGAACGCGTACATGCCGTTGAGCCGTTCGGCGACCGCGTCACCCCATTCCAGGTAGCCGTGCAGGACGACCTCGGTGTCGGAGTCGGTGGTGAACCGGTGGCCGCGGTCCCGGAGTTCCCGGCGCAGTTCGGTGAAGTTGTAGGCCTCCCCGGAGTACACCATGGCGACGGTGCCCTCCGGGGTGGCCACGGACATCGGCTGACGGCCGCCGGGGAGGTCGATGATCGCGAGCCGGCGATGCCCCAGGGCGGCCGGGCCCTCGGCCCAGGTGCCGCGGTCGTCCGGGCCGCGGCAGGCCATCGTCTCGGTCATCGCATGCAATGTGGTGGCCTCGGCGGTCAGGTCGCGGTCGAAAGAAACCCATCCTGTGATGCCGCACATGCGCTGCCTCCTGCCTCCGGCACACGGCCGAGCAAACCAGTTGTATCGAGCACCTATATGACGAGCCTCCGTCAGGTGTTCCACGCGGTCAACGCGGCCGTAACACGCACGACCCCCGCTCCCCCGTGGTTTCGGCCGGGTTTTGCCTTCGCGAAATCCCCGGATCGCCGGGACTCCGGGCCGGCGGCGCAGAGAACCGGCCACGGGCAAAAACTTGGCCAAGCGGCCGGCGCGTCACTTCTTCGCGGCCAGAAACGAGTCGAGCGCCTCGGTCAGCTCGGCCGGTTTCTCCAGCGGCAGCTCGTGGCCCGCGTCGAGGATGCGGACGACCGCGTCCGGGTAGGCCTTGGCCATCCGCAGCATCTGCCGCACCGGCAGCTGGACGTCGTGGTATCCGTGCACCATCAGCGTGGGCGTGCGGATCTCCCCGGCCCGGTCGAGGACGTCGAAGGCGCGCATCGCGCCGTACAGCGTCATCACGACCTCGCGCGGGGTCGCGGCGGAGGCGCGGATGTGGGCGCGGATCTCCTCACGCGGATAGCCGGGGGCGAAGGCGCGCTGGATGTTGGCGGCCACGAAGAGCCGGTACGGCACCAGGGTGGAGGCGGCCATGAGCAGACCCCTGCCGCGGCTGTACGTCATCCGGCCGATGGAGCCCACCAGCGCCATCCGCTCCACCCGCTCGGGGTGGGCCAGGGCGATGGTCTGCGCGATCATCCCGCCCATCGAGTGGCCGACCAGCACGAACCGTTCGACCTCGAGGTGGTCGAGGAGGGCCAGCACGTCCCGCGCCAGCTCCGCGATCGTGCGCACCCCGGCTCCGGTGCTCTCCCCGTGTCCGCGCAGGTCCAGCCGGATCACCCGGCGTCCTGCCGAGAAGTGCGCGATCTGGTGGTCCCAGCGGTGCCGGTCGGCGGTCCAGCCGTGGACGAACACCAGGGGCACCTCCGGCGCGTCGCGGGGGCCCTCGTCGTCGTACGTCAGGGCCGCTCCGTCGACTTCGAGCTGCGGCATGTCAGGCCTCCTGGGGCGTGCTGCGTCCGGTTACTGGCCGGTACGGTAGCCGCACGGGGGGCGCCGCGTCACCGGTGTCCGGCAAGCGGTCCACGGCCGTGCGCCCCGGAGACCCACGGCGGCTTCCGGTGCGGATTACCCCGAATGCCGTACTTGTGATTCCGACCTATCGTGCTGTCATGGAGCACGCACTGAGTCCCGCGACCCTTGCCGAACTGCGGCGGCCGCGTCCGTATCCGGCCGTGTCCGTCCTGACCCCCACGCACCGCCGCGAACCCGAATCCGGCCAGGATCCCGTCCGGCTGCGCAATGTGGTCACCGAGGCCCGCCGGCGCCTGGAGTCCGATCCCGCCGTCACCCGTGAGCGGCGCAACGAGGTCGTGGCGCAGCTCGACCGGGCGCTGGCGGAGGTGGATCTGGCGCATGCCGAGGAGGGCCTGGTGATCTTCGCCGCCCCGGGCGAGCACCAGGTGTGGTCCCTGGCCCGTACCGTCCC
The DNA here is from genome assembly GCF_020819595.1 of Streptomyces barringtoniae. Lineage (GTDB taxonomy): Bacteria > Actinomycetota > Actinomycetes > Streptomycetales > Streptomycetaceae > Streptomyces > Streptomyces barringtoniae. The sequence goes on along the minus strand of NZ_JAJHNP010000012.1, from coordinate 196,432 downwards.
CGAGCGGGTGGTGCTCTCGGACACCTTCCTCACCCGCAACCTGGTCGCCGCCCAGGCCGCCGGGAACCCTTTCTGGGTGCTGTCGGTCTCCGCGGACCGCGTCACCCTGTGGAGCGGCGGCGAGGACCGGGTGGTGCAGGACCGCGCGGGCGGCTTCCCGCTGGAGCGCAGACAGGAGAACTTCGACGCCGAGCGCCAGATGCAGGTCGGCGACCTGAAGAGCGCCTTCCGCGACGAGGGCACCCGGCAGTTCCTGCGCGAGGCGGACACCGCCATGAGCACCGTCCTGCGCGAGGAGCCCCGCCCGCTCTACGTCACCGGCGATCAGGCGGCACTGTCCCTGCTGGACGAGGTCGGCAGCGTCGCCAAGTGCGCCGTCCACGTCCCGCACGGCGGCCTCACGCACGCCGGCCCCGAGGCGGTGTGGCAGGCGCTGCGGCCGGTGCTGGAGGCGGAGGCCCGCAAGGACACCACGTCCGTGGTCCGGGAGCTGACCTCCGCACGCGGTCACCGCACCTACGCCGCCGGTCTCGACGAGCTGTGGCAGAGCGCCCTCGAGGGCCGGGTGCGGCTGCTCGCCGTGGAGGAGAACTTCCGGGCAACCGTCCGCGATCTCGGCGGGCATCTGGTGCCGGCCGAGCCCGGCGACCTGGACGCCCGCGAGGACATCGTGGACGAGATCGTCGAGCAGTGCCTGGAGACCGGTGCCGACGTCCGCTTCGTACCCGACGGCGCACTGGGCGACGCGGACGGGATCGCGGGGGTGCTGCGGTACTGAGGCAGCCCGCCGCACGCCGGGCACGCCCCGGCACCGCCGGCACGGCACTTCCCGGCCCCCGGCACTCCCCGGCAGCGCTTCCTGCCCGGCGTACGCTACGGCGTGATCGTCGCGGCGTGATCGTCGGGTAAGGGAGCGCACACATGGGTGACCTGCTGGGAGTGGCGGTACTGGGTGCCGGACACATGGGGGCGGACCACATACGACGCCTCGACCAAGTGGTCAGCGGAGCCAGGGTCGCGGCGGTGGCCGACCCCGACGCCGAGCGGGCCGCGAAAGCCGTGGCCGGCCTCGACGCGGTGACCGTGCACCCGGACCCCGTGGCCGCGCTGGACGCGCCCGGCGTGGCGGCGGTGCTGATCGCCTCCCCCGGCCCCGCCCACGAGGAGGCCCTGCTCGCCGCCTTCGCCCGCGGGCTGCCCGTGCTGTGCGAGAAGCCCATGGTGCCCGACTCCACGGGTGCGCTGCGGGTGGTGGAGGCCGAGGCACGGCTGGGCCGCCGGCTGGCACAGATCGGCTTCATGCGCCGCTACGACGCCGAGTACCGCCGGCTCAAGGCGCTGCTGGACTGCGGCGATCTGGGCCGCCCCCTGATGCTGCACTGCACTCACCGCAACGTCTCCTCCCCCGGGGACTTCACCAGCGCCATGCTGATCAACAGCTCCGTCTCGCACGAGATCGACGCGGCCCGCTGGCTGCTCGGGCAGGAGCTGACCGCGGTGACCGTGCTGCGTCCCACCCCGTCCGCGAACGCCCCCGAGGGCCTGCTCGATCCGCAGTTCGTGCTGTTCGAGACCGCGGGGGGCGCCCTGGTCGACGTGGAGGTCTTCGTCAACTGCGGCTTCGGCTACCAGGTGCGCTGCGAGGCCGTGTGCGAGAAGGGCAGCGCGCGGATCGGCGACGAGCACACCATGGTGGTCACCGCCGCGGGCGGCGCCCGCGAGGAGGTGGCGCAGGACTACCTCGTCCGGTTCGCCGACGCCTACGACCGCGAGGTGCAGGCCTGGGTGGATGCCACCAGGCGCGGCGCGGTCACCGGTCCGAGCGCCTGGGACGGTTACGCCGCGTCGGTCGTCGCCGAGGCGGGGGTCCGGGCGCTGGAGAGCGGCGGCCGGGAAGCCGTCGAACTCGCCCCGCGCCCGGACCTGTACGACCCCTGCGCCGGGGTCAGCCGCTGACGCTGGCCGCGCCCGTCTCCAGATGCCCGGTGAACCGGCGCGACCAGGTCGCGTCGGAGTCGACGGTCACCGTGAAGTCGTACCAGCCGTTCTGGTACGCGACGGCGTTGAAGTAGTCCTCCGTCGAGGCGCCGGCGGCGACGGTGTAGGCCCACGGGCCGTCGCTGCGGTAGTGGTTGGAGGTGATGGTGAACTTCACCGGGGACGAGCCCGAGTTGGTCATCTTGAAGTAGATCGCGAGCTTGCCCGTGCCCGGTTCGACCGCGTAACGGGTGCTCACCTCGGCCGACTTGCCCGCCCTGGTCGCGTCGCCCTGGAAGCGGCGCAGGAAGCGGTTCGGCCCGACCATGGTGAAGTCGTACCTGCCGCCGCCGAAGCCCGTACCGATGTTGAAGTAGTCGGAGGCGGTGCCGCCCGCGTCGACCGTGTACTGCCAGGGGGTGGTGTCCCGGTAGGCGTTGGGGTGGATGGAGAAGTGGGCGGCGCGGGAGGCCGGGGTGCCCTGGTTGGTCATGGTGAACCAGGCCAGGATCTTGCCGGCCGCGTCGAACTCCAGGTGGTCCAGGTAGCCGCCCGGCTGGTAGGGCAGCGCGCGGGCGGGGCGGGTGCCGGACTCCTGGGCGGGCAGGGCGTTGTCGGTCGGCACCGGGTTGGGCAGCGGGCCGCAGGTGTTGATGCCGATGACGCTGGTCGCGGGCAGGGAGACCGGGCCGTGGACCGGGTTGGCGAAGTCGAAGACGCCGGTGAGGTCGCCGCTGACCTTGCGCCGCCAGTCGCTGATGTTGGCGCACTTGGCCGGCTTGCCGATGGCGGACGTCCAGGTCTCCAGGAAGCGCAGTACCGAGGTGTGCTCGAAGACCTCCGAGGAGACCCAGCCGCCGCGCGTCCAGGGCGAGACGACGATCATCGGGACACGGAAGCCGAAGCCGTACGGCACCCCGTTGAGGAACTCCCCGGCCGTACCGGAGGGCGGTGCCGGCGGGGGCACATGGTCGAAGAAGCCGTCGTTCTCGTCGTAGTTGAGGAACAGGACGGTGGAGTCGAACACGTCCTGGTCGGCGGCGAGGGCCTGGTGGACGAGGCTGACGAAGTGGGCGCCGTCGCCGGGCGGGGCGTAGGGGTGCTCGGAGAAGGCCTGGTTGGGGACGACCCAGGAGACCTGCGGCAGGGTGCCCGCGAGCACGTCGGCCTTGATGGCGGCGGCGATGTCGTCGGGGGTCGAACCGGTCACCTTGGGCACCGAGGACATGCCGCGGTCGTACAGCGGGTCGCCCGCCCTGGCGTTCGCGAAGGTCTTGAAGTAGGCGCAGCCGTTGTCACCGTAGTTGTCGGCCGCGTTCTGGTAGACCTTCCAGGTCACCCCGGCGGCCTGCAGCGCCTCGGCGTAGGTCTGCCAGGTCAGGCTGGACTCGTCGCCGCCGTCGTAGCTGGTGGAGTCGACCTTGCCGCTCCACAGGTAGGTGCGGTTGGGGCCGGTCGCGCTGAGGGCGGAGCAGAAGTAGGCGTCGCAGACGGTGTAGTTGTCGGCGAGCGCGTAGTGGAACGGGATGTCGGAGCGGTCCAGGTAGCCGAGCGAGCGGACGTTGCCGACGCCTGCCACCCAGTTGTCCATGCGGCCCTTGTTCCAGGCGGAGTGCTGCGAGGACCACGAGTGGGGCAGGTCGCCGTTGCACTGGGCCAGGGTCTCGCCGTCCTTGCCGCCCGCGGACGGGGTCGCGCTGAGCTTCCACGGGTACTGGCGGCCCGTCCCGTTCGGCTGGTTGAAGACCGGGTAGCCGCCGCCCAGGGTGATGCCGCTGCGGTCGTCGAAGCCGCGCACGCCCTTCAGACGGCCGAAGTAGTGGTCGAAGCTGCGGTTCTCCTGCATCAGGATCACCACGTGCTGTACGTCCTTGATCGTGCCGGTCGCGGTGGTGGCTGCCGCTGCGGTACGGGTGGCGGCGCCGCCCAGCGCCACACCCGCCGCCACGGACGCGCCGAGCCCCACGAAGCCTCTTCGGCTGATCGGTGTCATTCGCCCCGTCCTTGTCACCTTCGGATGCCCCTGCGGCACACCGCGCGCCAGGGTGCCCGCGGTGGTCGTCGGGATCCATACCGGAGCGGTGAGGCGAAGGTGAACAGAAGTCAAAGCCGCCCGGGGTCTCGCCTCATACCCCGCCGAACAGGGCGCTCAGACCCCGCTCCACCACTCCGGCCAGGTCCTCCTGCCCGGGCGCCACCACCCCGTAGGTGCGCAGCAGGAAGCGGCGCAGCGCCGATGAGGGGAACTGCAGCAGGGCGAGCCCGTGGGGCGAGTGGAACTCCAGGACCGTACGGGTGCGGCCGTACGGCCAGATCTGCACGTCCCCGTGGCCGGCCGGGACCCGCATCCCCTGGTCGAGCAGGGAGCGCGCGAAGACCCAGGTGACCTCCTCGCCGTCCAGGGCGGCCTCGGGCGGGAAGTCCACGAAGACGGCCAGGGGGTCGTCCGTGGTGTAGCGCAGCGTGGCCGACACGGGGATCTCCTCGTCCTCGGCGGTGACGAGCCGGGCCTGTGCGGGCTGTTCGACAGTGATGGCGTCCATGCCTTAATGGAGTCCTCGAAGGTGCCTCGCATGCCGCGAAATCCGGTCAGACTTCGACAGGTACAAGACGCTTCCCGCATACTGGAACAACGGAGCGGCGAACACGCGCGCGAGTGCCGAGGAAAAGCGGCCCGGACGAGACAACTCGCGTAGTTCCCCTACGACTTGGCCCGCCCGGCGCGTACGTCATTCGTGTACGGGGATCACTCGGGGAAGACTCTGGCATATGCCGGAAGCACCACCGTATCGTGTGGTGCCAAATCCCTTACGGGGCGTCGCGGGCTGTGCGAGAGTCGTAACGGTCCCCCCGTCCTCCCCGACCGTCTCGTCCCCAACGGAGTGCGTCATGCCGTCACCGGTCTCCGCGGACCACTCAGCCGCCCAGCCACCCGGACGCGGCTCGGTGGAGGCGTTGATAACGCAGACGCGGCGGCTCAAGGGCGACGTGAACGCCGTACGGCGGGACGCCCCGAGCGACGGCGAGGATCCGCAGGAACGCTGGCAGCGCGCTCTGTACGACCTCGCCCTGCACCAACTGGACGACCTGGACGCCCACTTGGCCCAGCTCCGGGACGGACCGGCCACCGAGCCCGCCGAACCGGTCGGGGCACCAGCCCTCCGGCCCGCGCCCGCCGCCGCCCCGAGCGGCTCCCTGATCAGCCGGGTCGGCAGCGCGGAGTGGGACCTGCTGACCGACGAGGCGACCTGGTCCGGGGAGCTGTACCAGATCCTCGGCCTGGACCCGGACTCCCCCGCCCTCACCCTGGACGAACTGCCCTCGCTGGTCCTGGAGGAGGACCGGCCGAAACTGACCGCGATGGTGACGGACTGCCTGGTCGACGGCAAACCCATCGACGGCGAGTTCCGCGTCGTACGGCCCGGGGGCTCCGTGCGGGCGGTGCACATGATGGGCGAACCCGTGCTCGGCGCCGACGGCGGCACGTCCTCGATGTGGGCCGTGCTGCGCGACGTCAGCGAACTGCGCCGCTGCCACCGGACGGTGAGCGAGACCCGTGACTCGCTGCAGCGTCATCGCCGGCAGGAGCAGACCGAGCACCGGATCGCGGCCGAGCTGCAGGAAGCCGTGCTACCGCCATGGCGCGGCTCCCTGCGGCTCCCGCACCAGGGGCCGCGCACCCTCGACCTCGCCGCCCGCCGCCTCCCCGCGGCGACGACCACACCGCTCGGCGGCGACTGGTACGACGCGCTGGAACTGTCCGACGGCGACACCCTGCTGAGCGTCGGCGACCTCACCGGGCACGGCGTGGCCGTCGCCTCCGGGATGGCGATGCTGCTCGGTGCCGTACGCGGTATGGCGCTGGCCGGCAGCCCGCCCGGCGAACTGCTCGGCATGCTCAACCAGTTACTCGACGCCACCGTCCAGCCCGCACTCGGCAGTGCCGTCTGCTGCCGCTACCGGCCGCAGAGCCACACCCTGGTCTGGGCGCAGGCAGGACACCCCGCCCCGCTGCTGTACCGCGACGGGACGGGGCGCATGCTGAACGCGCCGGACGGCGTTCTGCTCGGCGCCACCTCGGGCGCCGTCTACGGGCAGGCCGAAGAGACCCTCCGGCCGGGTGACCTCCTGCTGCTGCACACCGACGGACTGGTGCCGGGGCACAGCCCGAGCGCGGCCGTGGACCGCCTGCTCGACCTCGCCCCGCGGTTCGGCGCGGCGCGCACCGCGCGGGACTGCCTGCGGGCGGTGGTCGAGGAGTTCGGTGGAGCCGGACGCGAGGACGACGCCTGTGTGCTCGTCGCCAAGGTCACCGCATGAGTTGACGTCAACGATGAGTCGAGGTCACCGACGCAATCCGGCGCACGGGCCCGGTGCCTGTGCGCTCACGCCTGTGCGCTGCGCGGTCCCTTGGACCTCGGCTTGGGCAGGGCGAGCCGGATCTCCTCCCGCAGTTCGTGGATCCTGGGATAGCCGGCGTACTCCGCGGTCAGCCGGTACATCTGCCGCAGCCGGTCCCAGGTGCGACGGGAGGAGTTCGAGCCCATCGACATCAGGGCCAGCCGGGCGTAGCGGTCGGCCTGTTCGGGGTCGTCGGCGATGAAGCAGGCCGAGGCCATGGACAGATGGTCGAAGATCTTCGACCGCTCCCGCCCGTCGACGCGCAGGCACAGGGCCTTCTCCGCGTAGTGCTGGGCGTGCGCGGCCGCGCCCGGGTCGAACTCGGCCAGCGTGCGGTAGGCCAGGGCCTGCATGCCGTACAGGTCCTCGTCCTTGAAGGTCTGCATCCAGTCCAGCGGTTCGCCGTCGCCCCGGTCGGCGACGAACATGTCCTCCGCCTGGCCGAGCGTGCGGCGCATCGCCTGGCCCTTGCCCATGGAGGCCTGCGCCCAGGCCTCGATGGTGTGGAACATCGCCTTCGTGCGCGGCTGGAGCCGGTCGCCGGCGCCGTCCTGGGCGAGCTTCATCAGGTCCAGGGCGTCGTCGGGCCGGCCGAGGTGCACCATCTGCCGGGCCGCCCGGGACAGGGCCTCACCGGCGCGCGGCCGGTCTCCGCCCTCGCGGGCGGCATGGGCGGCGATGACGAAGTACTTCTGCGCCGTGGGCTCCAGGCCGACGTCGTGCGACATCCAGCCCGCGAGGACGGCGAGGTTGGCGGCGACGCCCCACAGGCGCCGCTGGAGATGGGGTGGATGGTGGTAGGCGAGCATGCCGCCCACCTCGTTGAGCTGGCCCACGACCGCCTTGCGCTGAAGCCCGCCGCCACGGGCCGCGTCCCAGGCGCGGAACACCTCGACCGAGCGCTCCAGTTCCTCGATCTCCTGCGACCCGATGGGGGCGGCCTCATAGCGGTCGAACCCAGCGGGGTCGGCGTGCAGGGGGTCGTCGAGGACGGGGGCGTCGGCCTTCAGGGCCGGGTCGGTGTGCAGCCAGTCGTACATGGCGCTGCTGAGTGTGGATCCCGCGGCGAGCGCGGCACCCGCGCCCACCAAGCCGCGTCGGTTGAGCATGAGGTCCATTCCCGTGAATTCGGTGAGGACCGCGGCGGTCCGTTCGGGCGCCCACGGCACGCCGTCGGGATGTTCCTCGATCCCGCCGACCTGCCGATTCCCCGTACGCCCGTGCCGCACCAGACCGAGGTCCTCGATGGTCACGACACGGCCGAGACGCTCGGTGAACAGGGCCGCCAGCACCCGCGGTACGGGATCGCGCGGGATCTCTCCCATGTCGATCCACCGGCGGACCCGGGAGGTGTCGGTCGACAGCTGGGGGTGGCCCATGGCCGCCGCCTGCTTGTTGACCAGCCTCGCGAGTTCGCCCTTGGACCAGCCGGCCAGGCCGAACAGGTCCGCAAGACGGGTGTTGGGTTGTCCGCTCACGTCAAGCCCCCAGGTTCTCGGCTGAGTTGACAGTAGCCCGGTGGAGGTTGCCGGGCGACTATTCGCCAGGGTTCGCCAGGGTCCGCCAGATGGTGTGCCACTGGGCATCGGGTGTCGAGTAGGAACGCGCCACCCCGACCCGGTCGCCGCTCGGTCTCCCGAGCTGACGGGTGCATTCCCCAGGGTGCACCCGGGCGGCCGGGCCGGGCAGGCGCACGCTCGCAGTGCATGCGAACGGAGTACGGGCTCCCCCGCGCTCCGGCCCCGCGCATGTGCCCCGAGCACGCACCACAGGCAGGCACCGCAGGCACACGAAGGGATCTGTATCTCCCATGTACGCAGCATCGTCCTCCGTGTCCGCCCCGCCCCGGCCGCTGCGTTCCCGCCCCGCGGGCGGCGGGCCGTACCTGGACCCGGCAGCGCGTCCGGGCGGCCCCGTGCCGGTCGCGGGCCGGCTCCGGCGGGTGCCGGGCCAGGTCGGCACCCAACCGCTCAGCGGGAGACTCGACTTGTCCGGCCCCCAGGGCGCGCAGCTGCGCACCGCGATCGCATCGGTGCACCGCATCTGTCCGGAGTTCACCCCGGTGCAGGTGCTGCGGCGCAGCGGACGGTCCGTACTCCTCGTCGGGACGACCGGGCGCGGCGCGGCCGTGGCCAAGTGTCTGCTGGACCACTCGCCCGCCTGGGCCGAGCGGTTCCGCCACGAGATAGCCGCATACCGCTCGTTCGTCCGGCACCGGCCACCGGTCCGCGTGCCCCGGCTGATCGCGGCGGACCCGGACAACTGCACCCTGGTCATCGAGCGGGCGCCGGGCCGGGTGGCGGCGCTGCAGCGTCATCCGGCGGAGGCGCCGCCCCGCCCGGACATCCGGGCCGCGCTGGGCGCGATCTGCCGGGTGAACGCCTGGCGGCCCCCGGCGGGCATCTTCGACATGCCCCTGGACTACGGGGCCCGGATCTCCCGGTACCACGAGCTCGGCCTGCTCACCGACCGGGACCTGGGCGATCTGCAGAAGCTGCTGCACGGCATCGCCCACGAGGTGGGCCGCCACGGCATGCTCCAGTTCAACCACGGCGACGCCCTGCTGTCGAACATCCTGCTGTCACCGGCCGGTCCAGTGCTGGTGGACTGGGAGCACGCGGGCTGGTACCTGCCGGGGTACGACCTGGCGACGCTGTGGCTGGTCCTCGGGGACGCGCCGGTGGCCCGGCGGCAGATCAGCCAGATCGCCCAGTCGGCGGGCCCGGCCTCCAGGGACGCCTTCCTGGTGAACCTGATGCTGGTGCTGACCCGGGAGATCCGTACCTACGAGACCGCCGTGCAGCGTTCGATGCACGAGGTGGCCCCGGCGGCACCGGGCCTGGCCCACCCCGGTGCTGCGCCGTCCGGCGAGGAACAGCGGCTGCTGCTCAGGCGGCTGCACGACGACTGCCAGATGGCCCGCAAGGCCGTCCGAGCGGCGGTCGGCACTCGCTGACGGGGACGACGGTTCCGCGGTGCGCCAGAGCGGCGGCGCACCGCGGACCTTCGTGTGTCCGGGCCCGGTGGCCACTGGTGTACGCCAGTGACGCCCCGCAGGCCCGCGCACCTCCGTCGGGAAACTCGCCGAAACCCCTTCGCGACATGGGAAATGGCCTTCCTGAAGGCATCATTGACGGATCGTCGGCCAGCCGATACCACTGACCCAGCTCGGCGCCGCACGCCCCGCCACGCCCGCCCGTCACAGGAGGCCGCATTGCGAGGTTCCGCCACTGATTCCACGTCCGCACCCGGCCACAGACAACTGCGGCGGGCCGCCGGCCCGCTCGCCTCGGCGGCCCTGCTGGTGCCGCTGCTCGGCGCGGCCCCCGCGCAGAGCGCCACGGACTCCTCCGCGGACCGGCTGCAGCACGCGTTCGCCAACGCCGCGGCCGAGTACCACGTGCCGCAGAGCGTCCTGCTGGCCGTCTCCTACCTCCAGTCCCGCTGGGACTGGCACGCCGGCGCGCCCAGCGTGTCCGGCGGCTACGGCCCGATGCACCTCACGGACGCCCGGACCGCGATCGCCACCACGGAGCACAACGCCGAGGGCTCGGAGGACGCCCGCGGAGACGGCGAGCGCGCCGCCGTGCACCCGGCCGTCAAGGTGCCGGCCGAGTCCGCGCTCCCCGCCCGTCTGAAGACGTTGCCGAAGGCGGCGCAGCTGACCGGCCTGACGGCCGAGGAGCTGCGCAGCGACCCGGCGGCCAACGTGGCCGGCGGCGCGGCCCTGCTCGCCGCCGCGCAGAAGGAGCTGGGCGAGCCGCTGAGCGCCGACCCGGCCGAGTGGTACGGCGCGGTGGCCCGCTTCTCCGGCGCCGACGACGGGGCGACCGCGGCGACGTACGCCGACGACGTGTACGACGTCCTGCGCACCGGCGAGGAGCGCACCACGGACGACGGCCAGCTGGTCGCGCTCGCCGCCCAGCCGCGGCTGACCGCCGACACCGCCCAACTGCGGCGGGCCGGGCTGGGCACGCTGCCGACGGACGGCGTCGAGTGTCCGAGTTCGGTGTCATGCGAGGCGGTCTGGGCGCCGTACGCGCAGTTCGGGAACGACGACTACGGCAACCACGACCTCGGCGACCGGCCGGTGTCGCAGAGCATCAAGTACATCGTCATCCATGACACGGAGGGCGCCTGGGACGGGGTGCTGAACCTGATCCAGGACCCGACCTATGTGTCGTGGAACTACACCGTCCGCTCCACGGACGGTCTGATCGCCCAGCACGTGAAGGCGAAGGACGTGGCCTGGCACGCGGGCAACTGGGACGTCAACGCCCGGTCCGTCGGCATCGAGCATGAAGGTTTCCTCGCCAACCCGGACGCCTGGTATACCGAGGCGATGTACCGCTCCTCGGCCCGGCTGGTGAAGTACCTGGCCCGGAAGTACGACATCCCGCTGGACCGGCAGCACATCCTGGGCCACGACAACGTGCCCGGCCCGACCACGTCCACCATCCCCGGCATGCACACGGACCCGGGTCCGTACTGGGACTGGCGGCACTACTTCCAGCTGCTGGGCCACCCCTTCAGGCGCACGGCCGGCAAACAGGGCGGGCTGGTGACGATCCTGCCGGACTACGCCGAGAACCAGCCGGTGTACACGGGCTGCACCACTAGCGGCGAGGCGTGCACGGCGCACGGCTCCAGCGAGGTGCGGCTGTACTCGGACCACGACGTCAACGCGCCGCTGGTCAAGGACATCGGGCTGAAGAAGGACCCGACCGAGGACGTGAACGACCTGTCCTCCCGGGTCTCCACCGGCCAGCAGTACGCGGTCGCGGACCACTGGGGCGACTGGACGGCGATCTGGTACCTGGGCCAGAAGGCCTGGTTCCAGAACCCGCGCACGGCTCCGGCCGCGGTGCCCGCCAAGGGCCTGGTGATCACCCCGAAGGACGGCCTGGCGAGCGTCCCGGTGTACGGCAGGGCCTACCCGGAGAAGGAGGCCTATCCGGCGGGCGTCCCCGCACAGTCGGTCGTTCCGCTGCCGTACACGATCCCGGCCGGGCAGACGTACGTGGTCGGTGACGAGGTTCCGGGCGAGTACTACTACTCGGTCACCTTCACCACCGACTCGCACCGGGTCGTGATGGGCAAGGACCTGTACTACGAGATCCAGTACGGCCACCGGGTGGCCTTCGTCCGCGCCGCGGACGTGACCCTCGAGGGCTCGGCCGGCTGACCGGCGCGGGTGGCCTCAGCCCTGCTGGAAAAGCTCCGCCGGGAGCGGCTTCAGCAGGGCGTACAGGTCGTCGGTGATGGGGCGGTCCCAGGCGGCGATCGTGACGAGGACGCCGTCGCTGCGGTCGAACTGCACGCAGGAGATCCGGGACTCGGACAGCTTCAGCCGCCGCACGATGAGGAGGTTGTCGCCCTGGAGGACCGGGGTGTCCTCGACACCGACGACGGTGATCTCCTCGTCGTTCTCCAGCGCGAGCAGCAGCTGGCCCACCTCGAAGGGGATCTCGTCCTCGGCGACCTCGCGGGCCGGGGAGCCCTCGGGGAGGTTGCCGATGATCATGGCGGGGCCGCGGCCGCCGAAGAGGTCGTAGCGCAGGAAGACACCCTGGCACGTGCCGTCGGGCGCGGGCAGCAGACCCGCACCGAGGTTGCCCGGCCAGTCGCCCGGGTCCATGGCCAGCACGTCGAAGTCGGGTCCGGCTGGGGTGGCGCTGCGGCGGCGGAGGAACGACATGCGGCCATGGTACGTGGGCTCCGCCGGAAGTGCGGAGCGGCTCCGCCGGAACGGCCGTGACGGGGCCGCCGATCGGCTGCGGGTCCGTTGTGGCTGGTCGCGCCCGCGGCGGGACCGCATACCGGACACGGCCCCGCGCCCCTCGGACGCGGGGCTGCCGCTCAGTTCAGGGGGCAGTTGCCGAGCAGCGTTGCCGGGTCGGCGCCGGGCGGGCGCGGGACCGTGTGGTCTGCGGGCGGGAGGGCGGTGCCGGTGATCCAGCGCTCCAGTGCCTCGAAGGCCGAGCGGTGGCAGGGGACCATCGGGCGGAGCCGGCCGGGGAAGGCGTCGACGAGTGAGTCGGTGTGGGTGCCGTCCTCGATGCGGTAGTAGCGCAGCAGGGCGCCGCGCCCGGCCGCGTGGACCATGCGGGCGTAGACGTCGGAGTCCTGGCTGATCGGCAGCAGCACATCGAGGGTGCCCTGGATGGTGATCAGCGGTTTGCCGAGGCGTCCGGTGAGGGCGATCCGCTCGACGGCGCGGTGGACGGCGGCGGGTCTGGCCGCGTAGTCGTAGTCGGCGTCGCAGCCCGGTGTGCCGGAGGCGCAGAAGGGGGTGCCGGCCTCGGTGGCGCCGTCGTAGCCGGGGTCGAGCTCCTCCCGGTAGATGCGCTGGGTGAGGTCCCAGTAGACCTGGTAGTGGTACGGCCACAGGAACTCCGAGCCGGCCGGGAAGCCGGCCCGGTGCAGGGCGGTCTCGGCCTCGGCGGCTCCGGGGCCGCCGGCGGCGTACGCAGGGTAGTTGCGCAGGGCCTGCGGCAGGAAGGTGAGCAGGTTGGGGCCGTCGGCGCGCCAGAGGGTGCCCTCCCAGTCGACTCCGCCGTCGTACAGCTCGGGGTGGTTCTCCAGCTGCCAGCGGACCAGGTAGCCGCCGTTGGACAGGCCGGTGGCGATGGTGCGGGCCGGGAGGCGGTGGTAGCGCTGGGCGACCACGGCGCGGGCGGCACGGGTGAGCTGGGTGAGGCGGGTGTTCCATTCGGCGATGGCATCGCCGGGCCGCTCGCCGTCGCGGTAGAAGGCGGTGCCGGTGTTGCCCTTGTCGGTCGCGGCGTAGGCGTAGCCGCGGGCGAGCACCCAGTCCGAGACGGCCTTGTCGTTCGCGTACTGCTCGCGGTTGCCGGGCGTCCCGGCGACGACCAGGCCGCCGTTCCAGTGGTCGGGCAGCCGGATGACGAACTGGGAGTCGTGGTTCCAGCCGTGGTTGGTGTTGGTGGTGGAGGTGTCGGGGAAGTAGCCGTCGATCTGGATGCCGGGCACGCCGGTGGGCGTGGGCAGGTTCTTGGGGGTGAGTCCGGCGTAGTCGGCCGGGTCGGTGTGGCCGGAGGCCACGGTGCCTGCGGTGGTCAGCTCGTCCAGGCAGTCGGCCTGCTGGCGGGCGGCGCCGGGCACCCGGAGGTGGGTGCGGCCGGCACAGTGGCCGCCGGATGTGCCGGTGGGTGCCGCCGCGGCCGGGGTGGTCAGCAGCAGGCAGGCCACGGTGAGCGAGAGTGCGGGGAGTACGGCTCGGCGGGTGGGCCGTCTGTGCGGTGTGGTCGGCATACGGGTTCCTCCGGCTGTGGGTGGACGCGCTGGAGGCTAGGGGCGGAGTGGGCGCGCCGGACATGTGTGCGGCCGCCATGAAGACGGCCCCGGCAGCGTCGTCGGCCACCATGACCAACCGTGCCGCAGAAAGCCGTAGCGATCGGCGAGTTGGGGGCAGGCCGCAGTTGTCGGCGTAGACCTGCGCGATTCCGTGTGCAGCCGTGCAGGGCCAGGACGACCGGCGGGTGGGCCGGCAGGGACACGGGCCGGTACGAAGGCCGCGGGCTCGGGGTGGCGCACACAGCGCCGGCATGGCGGGACCGTATGCAGGCGTGTGGGGCGCCACCATGGCGCGGGACACCGCAGCCGTGACCTACCCGGCCTCGGCGCTGCCCGGCTCCCGGTGCTCACTCCCCCGGCGCCGCCGGGGGCACCACCGCGATCGGGCTCGCCGCGTGCAGCAGGACGGCCTGCGTGACGGAGCCCATCATGCGGGCCGGTGCGAGCAGGCGCCGCCGGTGCCGGCCGACGACGACCAGTTCGGCGTCCCTGGAGGCGGCGACGAGATGGCCGGCCGCGTCGCCGGGCAGCGCCTCGGCGTCGGCGCGGACCTCGGGGTGCCGCTCGCGGTGCGGGGCGAGGAAGCCCTCGGCGAGGGCGCGGGTCTCGTTCTCGACGACGCCCTGGTCGATCTGGGGCGGCACCAGCTGACCGGGGGCGGACCAGGTCTGCACCGGCCACGGATAGGCGGCGATCACCTGGACGCGCGCGCCGCGCAGCGCGGCCTCGGTGAAGGCGAAGGCGAGGGTGGCCTCGTCGGGGCTGTCGGCGTGCAGGCCGACCACCACCCGGGGTCCGGGCTCGGCCGCACCGTCGCCGTGCACCTGCCGGCCGGGCCGGGGTACGACGACCACCGGGCACTCGGCGTCCCGGGCGGCGGCGAGCCCGTTGGAGCCGAGGAGCAGGCTGGCGAAGCCGCCGCGGCCCCGGGAGCCGAGCACCAACAGCTGGGCGTCGGTGCCGAGTTCCGGCAGCACGGCGCCCGGTACGCCCTCCACGGCGACGTACTCGACGGCGGGTTCCGCGCCGCGGTTCGCGAGCCGGGTGCGGACGTCGTCCAGCACGGGATCGCCCTCCGCCTCGGGCGGTGCGGCGACCAGCACATCGGCCTGGCCCCAGGCGGCGTACTGCCGTACGTGCACCACCCGCAGCGTTGCGGCGCGGCGGCGGGCGGCGTCGAAGGCCCAGTCCAGCGCGCGCAAGCTGTCGTCGGAGCCGTCGACCGCGGCGATGACCGGCGCAGTGCTCATCGTCCCTCACCTTTCGGAACACGACCTTCCCCTTGCTGGGGCCAGCCTGACGCAGGCGTCGGTCCCAGCGGGGTCCTGCTGGTCGCGTGTCCGGAAATCCGCGCGCAACACCCCCGGTTCGGCTGCCGGTGCACGCGCGGTGCCGGTCCGGTTCAGTGGTGGTGGTGCCCGTCTCGCCGCCGGGCCGGCTCAGGTGAGGTCGAACTCCCCTTCCCGGGCTCCGGAGACGAAGGCACCCCACTCCGCCGGCGTGAAGATCAGGGATGGGCTCTCCGGACGGCCGCTGTTGCGCATCGCGATGAAGCCCTCGATGAAGGCGATCTGGACATCGCCCAGCCCTCGGCTGCTGGACTGCCACTCGGCCTTGCTGAGGTCCAGCTCCGGTTTGTCCCAGCCCGCGAGCGGCTTCTGCTGGGTGGTGGTCTCGGCCACGTCCGTGCTCCTCCCGGTTCGTCGTCCGCGGGCCAGCCTAGCGACCGCTCACGATGCCCAACAGGCCACGTGGGGACGACTTTCAGGTCTCCGGCGGCAGCGCTCCCACGAGCCACATGGAGAAGAACTGCGAGCCGCCTCCATAGGCGTGCCCGAGCACCCTGCGGGCGCCGTCGACCTGGTGTTCTCCGGCCTGGCCGCGCACCTGGAGGGCGGCCTCGGCGAAGCGGATCATGCCCGAGGCGCCGATGGGGTTGGTGGAGAGCACTCCGCCCGACATGTTGACGGGCAGGTCGCCGTCGAGTTCGGTCACCCCGGACTCGGTGAGCTTCCAGCCCTCGCCCTCCTCCGCGAAGCCCAGGTTCTCCAGCCACATGGGCTCGTACCAGGAGAACGGCACGTACATCTCGACGGCGTCGATGTCCCGGCGCGGGTCGGCGATGCCCGCCTGCCGGTAGACGTCGGCGGCGCAGTCCTTGCCGGCCTGCGGGGAGACGAAGTCCTTGCCCGCGAACAGGGTCGGCTCGCTGCGCATGGCGCCGCCGAGCATCCAGGCGGGCGGGCGGGGCGCGCGGGCGGCTCCGGCGCGGTCGGTGAGGACCATGGCGCAGGCGCCGTCGGAGGACGGGCAGGTCTCGGAGTAGCGGATGGGGTCCCACAGCATGGGTGAGGCCTGGACCTTCTCCAGGGTGATGTCGTGCTCGTGGAGGTGGGCGCAGGGGTTCTTCAGGGCGTTGCGCCGGTCCTTGTAGGCGACGAGGGAGCCGACGGTGTCGGGGGCGCCGCTGCGCCGCATGTAGGCGCGCACATGGGGGGCGAAGAACCCGCCGGCGCCGGCGAGCAGGGGCTGCTGGAAGGGGATCGGCAGGGACAGGCCCCACATGGCGTTCGACTCGGACTGCTTCTCGAAGGCGAGGGTGAGCACGGTGCCGTGGAGGCGGGCGGCGACCAGGTTCGCGGCCACCAGCGCGGTGGACCCGCCGACGGAGCCGGCGGTGTGCACCCGCAGCATGGGCTTGCCGACGGCGCCGAGGGCGTCGGCGAGGTACAGCTCGGGCATCATCACGCCCTCGAAGAAGTCGGGCGCCTTGCCGATGACGACGGCGTCGATGTCGGCCCAGGTCAACTCGGCGTCCTGAAGCGCCCTTTGCGCTGCCTCGCGGACGAGTCCGGCGATCGAGACGTCCCGGCGGGCGGCGACGTGCTTGGTCTGGCCGATACCGACGACGGCCACGGGCTCCTTGCTCATCGTGGATCCCCTTCGAGTACGGCGACCAGGTTCTGCTGCAGGCAGGGGCCGGAGGTGGCGTGGGCGAGGGCACGGTCGGACGCGCCGCGGTGTATGCGGGCGGCGGCCTCGCCGATGCGGACGAGTCCGGCGGCCATGACGGGGTTGGCGGCCAGCGCTCCGCCGGAGGGGTTGACGCGGACGTCGTCGCCGAGGCGGAGGGCCCGGCGCAGGATCACCTCCTGCGAGCTGAACGGCGCGTGCAACTCGGCGGTGTCGACGGGCCGTTCGAAGGCGCCGGCCCGTTCTGCGGCGAGCCGGGTGGACGGTGAGTCGGTGAGGTCGCGGACGCCGAGGCCGTGGGCCTCGATGCGGTGGTCGATGCCGCGGATCCAGGCGGGCCGCTCGCACAGCTCACGGGCGCGCTCCCCCGCCGCGAGGATCACGGCGGCCGCGCCGTCGCCGACGGGCGGGCAGTCGCCGGTGCGCAGGGGCCGTACGACGTAGTCGCCCTGTGGCACCTGCCCCTTGAGCTGGGCGTGCGGGTTGGCTTCCGCATCCGTGCGGCTGCGGGCACCGACGGCGGCGAGCGCGGGTTCGTCGGTGTGGCCGGCATCCATGAGGGCCTGTGCCTGGAGGGCGGCGAGGGCTATGGAGTCGGGCCACAGGGGGGCGACGTAGTAGGGGTCGAGCTGGCGGGTGAGGACGTCCCGCACCGAGCCGGGGGAGCACTTGCCGTAGGAGTAGACGAGCGCGGTGTCGGCGTCGCCGGTCAGCAGCTTGGTCCAGGCCTCGTACAGCGCCCAGGCGCCGTCCATCTCGACGTGCGACTCGGAGATCGGCGGCCAGGCGCCGACGCCGTCGAGGGCGAGGGTGAAGGAGAAGGCGCGGCCGGCGAGGTAGTCGCTGGAGCCGGAGCAGGTGAAGCCGATGTCGGCGGTCCTGAGGCCGGTCTGCTCCAGGACCGCGTGGAGCACCGGCATGAGCATCTCGACCTCGGAGGACTCCTCGGTGGAGCGCCGGTGGTCGGTCTGGGCGAAGGCGACGACCGCGATCTCCCGGGTCACAGCAGCTCCTTGTAGGTGTCGTAGTCGGCGTCGGGTTCACCGGTGGGCCGGTAGTGGTCGGGGTAGCGGGTGCCCTCGGTCCACACGGGCTCCACGCGCAGGCCCATGCGCACCTGGTCGTAGGGGATGCCGCCGATCCGGGCGTGCAGGGCGAGGTCGGCGCCGTCGAGGGCGATGTGCGCGTAGACGTAGGGCACCTCGATGTCGAGGTTCTTCGCCTTGATGTTGACGATGCAGAAGGTGGTGACTGTGCCGCGGGGACCTACTTCGACCTGTTCCGCTGTGGCCACACCACATGTGGGGCACGCACCCCTGGGAGGGACGTACACCTTGCGGCAGGAGGGGCAGCGTTCGCCGACGGTGCGCTGTTCGGAGAGGGCGTCGATGTAGGCGGACTGGGCGCGGCCGGGCGAATAGGTGTAGTCCAGGCGGGCGGGGGCGACGATCCCGGTGAGCGGGTCCGCGAACTCGCCGGTGTGGCCACCCGGCCGGTGGGGCTCTGCGTCGTACGGCTCGAAGCAGGCGATGTCGGTGATGGCGCCGGTGCGTTCCCCGGCCCAGCGGATGCGGACCCGCATTCCGGTGTGCACGGAGTCGGGACCGGGGGCGTCGAGGGCGTGCAGCAGGGCGGTGTCGGCGCCGTCGAGCCGGACCAGGACCCAGGCGAAGGGGGCGTGGAGGGGCTGACCGCGGCGCGGCTCGTGGTTCCACGCCCAGGTGGTGACCGTGCCCGTGTTGGCGACCTCCACCAGGTCGCGGAGTTCCTCGGCGGTGACGGGGTCGTACTCGACCGGCGGGACGAGAGTGCGTCCGTCGGCGGTCTTCACGCCGAGGACGACGCGTTCGCGCAGGCCGGTGAGGAAGGCGCTCTGGACGGGGCCGAGGGAACGGGTGAACGGGAACTCGACGACGAGGGGGGCTTTGAGGACTTCGGGCATCGGGAACCTGCCTCCTTCGAGCAAGGTCGGTGCGGTCGCGGCCCAAAGGGGCGCGGGGCGGTGACATGTGCGGCTCCGCCGCGCCGGGGGTCCCCCGGGTCCGAGCGAAGCCGAGAGCCTGGGGGAGCGACCGGCCACGCACGGCCCGCGGGTCCGAACCGCACCTCCAGCGCAGCGTTACGCACGCTTGTAGACGGGGCGCCGCTTCTCCGCGAAGGCGCGGGCGCCTTCCTTGGCGTCGGCGGTGTCGAAGACGGGCCAGCCGCGCGCGAGTTCGGCCGCGAGGGCGTCGGTCTCCGTCATCTCGGCGGTCTCGTACACCGACGCCTTGACGGCCTCGACGGCGAGCGGACCGCAGGCGTTGATCTGCTCGGCGATCTCCAGGGCCTTGTCGAGGGCGGTGCCGTCGGGGACGACATGGCCGATCAGCCCGATGTCCGCGGCCTCCCGGGCGCTGTACGGCCGTCCGGTGAGCAGCATCTCCAGGGCGTGGGTGCGCGGGATCTGGCGTTGCAGCCGCACGGTGGAGCCGCCGATCGGGAACAGGCCGCGCCGGACCTCGAACAGGCCGAAGGTCGCGGACTCGCCCGCGACCCGGATGTCGGTGCCCTGCAGGATCTCCGTGCCGCCCGCGACGCAGTACCCCTCGACGGCGGCGACGACCGGTTTGCGCGGGCGATGGTGGCGCAGCATCGCCTTCCAGTGCAGGTCGGGGTCGGCCTTGAGCCGGTGACGGTACTGCTCCCCTTGCATGCCGTTCCCGGCCAGCGCCTTCAGGTCCATTCCGGCGCAGAAGGAGCCGCCGGAGCCGGTGAGCACGATCGAGCGGATCCCGTCGTCGGCGTCGGCCTCGAGCCAGCCGTCGTACAGGCCGACGAGCATCGGAAGCGAGAGCGCGTTCCTGGCGTCGGGCCTGTTGAGCGCGAGCACCAGTGTGGCGCCCTCGCGCCGCACGGTGAGGTGTTCCGTCCCGCCCATGGACTTGTCTCCCCTCGGTGAGAACGAGAACAGGTTGCAGCAGGCGGCGAGGCACTTCAAGGGAGCTTCCGAGGTTTTCTGACAGTCAGTCAGATTTGTTGGGCGCGGGCCCTTCACAGTTGCCGCCGGCTTTGCTCTGATGACCGGCGTACGACCGATGCGCCTTTGTTCGCCAGGACTGCCGGGGTCAGGAGGAGCGGTGGAGTACAACCTTGCCGACCTGTTCGAGTCGGTCGTCGACGTGGTCCCGAACCGCGAGGCGCTCGTGTACGTCGACCATCCCGGCACCGGCGCGGAGCGCCGCCTGACCTACGCGGAGCTGGACGCGGCCGCCAACCGCGTCGCCCACCACTTGACCGACAGCGGCATACAGCCCGGCGAACACCTCGGCCTCCACCTGTACAACGGCGTCGAGTACCTGCAGACGGTGCTGGCCTGCCTGAAGGCGCGGATCGTCCCGGTCAACGTCAACTACCGCTATGTAGAAGAGGAGTTGGTGTATCTCTACCGGGACGCCGATCTGGTCGCGCTGGTCTTCGACGCGGAGTTCGCGGACCGGGTGGCGGCGGCGCTGCCGCGGGCACCGAAGCTGCGGCATCTGCTGCGGGTGGGCCCGGAGACGGCCGGGGTGCCCGGGGCGGTGCCGTTCGGCGACGCGGAGGCCTCCGGTTCGCCGGCCCGGGGTTTCCCCGCCCGCTCGGCCGACGACCAGTTCATCATCTACACCGGCGGCACGACCGGTATGCCCAAGGGCGTGATGTGGCGGCAGGAGGACCTGTTCTTCGCGGGGCTCGGCGGCGGGGCGCCGACCGGGGAGCCGGTGAAGACGCCGGAGGAGCTGGCCGAGCGGGTCGCCGCCGGGGGCTCCGGGATCACCTTCTTCCCCACTCCGCCGCTGATGCACGGCACCTCGACCCTTACGGCGTTCATCGGCTTCAACTTCGGCCAACGCGTCGTGGTGCACCGCAGGTTCGTGCCGGAGGAGGTGCTGCGGACCGTCGAGAAGGAGAGGGTCACCAGCATGTCGCTGGTCGGCGACGCCATGCTCCGGCCGCTGATCGACGCGCTGGGCGGGCCGCTCAAGGGCACGGACTGTTCAGCCCTGTTCAGTGTGTCCTCGTCCGGCGCGATCATGTCGGAGACGGTGCGCCGGCAGTTCCGGGAGCTGGTCCCGAACGCCATGCTGCTCAACAACTTCGGCTCCTCCGAGTCCGGCTTCAACGGTACGGCGACGGAGGACTCGGGCCCCGAGCGCGGCTTCCGCCTGCGGGTCAACTCCCGTACCCGCGTGGTGGATCCGGTGACGCACGAGCCGGTCGCCGCGGGCGAGATCGGCCGGGTCGCCCAGTGCGGGCACGTTCCGCTCGGCTACTACAACGACCCGCGGAAGACCGCCGAGACGTTCTTCGAGAGGGACGGGCAGCGCTGGGTGCTGCTCGGCGACATGGCGACGGTCGACGAGGACGGTGTGGTCACCGTGCTCGGCCGGGGCTCGCAGTGCATCAACACCGGGGGCGAGAAGGTCTATCCGGAGGAGGTCGAGCAGGCGCTCAAGGCGCATCCGGACGTGTACGACGCACTGGTCGCCGGGGTCCCGGACGCCACCTGGGGCAACCATGTGGCGGCCGTGGTGCAGCTGCGCGAGGGGGCCTCCCAGCCCTCGCTGGCCGACATCCAGAGCCACTGCCGTACCCGGCTGGCCGGCTACAAGATCCCCCGCCAGCTGGTGATCGCCGATTCCATCCAGCGCTCCCCGAGCGGCAAGGCCGACTACCGGTGGGCCCGCGAGGTCGCGGTGGCGGCCGACCGGCGGTGACGCCCGGGGTGTCCCCCGCCCCACCCACCCGGTAGCACTACTCTGCGCGCACGATCGACGCCGCTCGACTACGTTGGGTGACTGTCGGTCGAGGGTGCCGGTCGAGGCCTTCCGCACCGGCACCGGGCCACGCACGGAAGGATCTCCGGGTGTCTCACCACACGCCTAGCCACCTGACGGGGGGCGCAGACGAGACGGACAGCGGCCCGGAGGAGGCCGGGGCTCCCCCGACCGCCGGGGAGGCGGAGCCGGCCGCGGCACCCGGCCGGGGCGGCACGCGCGCGCGTGCCGCGCGGGGCCTGCCGGCCCTGGCCGGCCGGCTCCGGCGGCGCGTCCGCATCATCTGGGGCTCGGGCGCCGAGACCGGCCGGTCCGACGGGTCCTCCTCCCTCGCGCAGGACACTGCCGTGGCGGCCGGCCGGCTCGCGGGGCCGGGACACATCGTGCGGGGCCTCGCCGCGCTCGCCGGCCCGCCCGGCCGCCGGACCCGTATCGTGCGCTGTGCGGCCGTGGGCTCCACCGTCCTCGCCGTCGCCGTCCTGCTCGCGGCGCTGCTGCTGCCGGACCAGCCCGACCGGCTGACCCCGGCCGCGTTCGTACGGCTGCCGGCCGAGGGCATCCTGCTCGCGGCCGTGCTGCTCGTGCTGCCGCCCCGGGCGAGGCGGGCCGGCGCGGCGGCCGTCGGCGTGCTGATCGGGCTGGTCACGCTCCTCAAGTGCCTGGACATCGGCTTCTATTCGGTGCTGTACCGCCCCTTCGACCTGGTGCTGGACTGGGGCCTGCTGGGCAACGCGGCGGACTATGTGCGGGACACCTCCGGCCGCACCGGCGAGCTGGTCGCCGGCGCCGGTGCCCTGCTCCTCGCGGTCGCCGTCCTCCTGCTGACCGCGGGTGCCACGGTCCGCCTCGCCACCGTGCTGGCCCGGCACCGCGCCCGGTCCGTGCAGGTCGTCCTGGTGCTGAGCACCGCCTGGACGACCTGTGTCGTGCTCGGCCTGCAGACGGGCGCCGGGCCCGTCGCCTCCACGCTCGACGCCGGCCTCCTGAACGACCGCGCCGAACAGGTCCGCGTCTCCCTGGCCGATGCCCGGCTCTTCGAGCGCCAGGCCGCCCGCGACGCCTTCGCCCACACGCCCCCGGACCAGTTGCTGACCGGCCTGCGCGGCAAGGACGTGCTGTTCACGTTCGTCGAGAGCTACGGCCGTTCGGCGATCGAGGACCCGGTGATGGGGCCGCCGATCGGCAACGTCCTCAAGGAGAGCGACGACGCCCTCAAGGCCGCCGGATTCCGGTCCCGCAGCGGCTGGCTGCGTTCGCCGGTGACCGGTGGCGGCAGCTGGCTGGCCCACTCGACGTTCCTGTCCGGCCTGTGGATCAGCAACCAGCAGCGGTTCCGCAGCCTCACCTCCAGCGACCGGACCACCCTCACCGGCGCGTTCCGCAGCACCGGCGCCTGGCGCACGGTCGGCGTCGTGCCGGGGGTGCTGGTGGCCTGGCCGGAGGGCCGGTTCTTCGGCCTGGACCACGTCTACGACGGCCATCACCTCGACTACCACGGCCCGGACTTCGGCTGGTCGCAGGTGCCGGACCAGTTCGCCTTCCAGACGTTCCAGCGGCGGGAGTTCGGCAGGCGGGGCCGGGGCCCGCTGATGGCCGAGATCATCCTCACCTCCAGCCACTATCCGTGGGCGCCCCTGCCCCGCATGGTCGACTGGGCGAAGCTGGGCGACGGCTCGGTCTTCCAGCAGATCAGGAACGAGGGCAAGTCCCAGGACGAGGTCTGGAAGAACCCGGAGAGCGTGCGTGGCGAATACCGCACCTCCATCGAGTACTCGCTGAACAGCCTCGTCGGATTCCTGCGGCGCTACGGCAACGACAACACGGTGCTCGTCTTCCTGGGCGACCACCAGCCCGTGCCGACCGTCACCGGCAACAGCCCCCGCAAGGACGTGCCGGTCACCATCGTCGCCCGGGACCCCAAGGTGCTGGACCGGATCTCCGGCTGGGGCTGGACGGAGGGCCTGAAGCCCGCGGCGAACGCCCCCATCTGGCCGATGGACAGCTTCCGCGACCGGTTCCTGAAGGCGTTCGGGCCACAACCGGGCTGAAGCGGTCGACGACGGTCCTCATCGGCCGGGTCGGTCGAGGAACTCCCGCACCACGGCGAGGAACTCCTCGGGACGGGACTCGTGCACCAGGTGCCCCGCGTCCACGGTCACCAGCGAGGCTCCGGGGATCAGACCGGCGAGCTGCGCGACCTGGTCCTGCGGGATGAGGCTGGTGGGACCACCCCCGATGACCAGCGTCGGCATGGTGATCCGGTCCATGTGGTGCCACCACACAGGATCGGGCGCATTGCGTTGCTCATCGGTGTCCCGCACCATCGCCCAGTCGAACGGCAGCTCCCCAGGGGGCCGTTGGGCGGGCGGCCGGGGCGGGTCGAGCGGCACGGGTGCGCAGACGTCCTCCAGCACCAGCCGTCGTAAGGCACCGGGATGACGCTGGGCCAGCAGGTAGGCGACGATGCCGCCCAGCGAATGGCCCACGACATCGGCGCCGTCGAGGCCGAGGGCGGCCAGCAGGGCGAGGACGTCCTCGCTCATCGCCTCGGCCCGGTAGCTCCCCGGCCAGTCGCTGTGTCCGTGGCCGCGCAGGTCGGGAGCGTGCACCCGGCGCGGGCGCGGGGGTGCCGCGAGCCGTTCGGCGATGTGCGTCCAGTCCGCGCCGTCCGCGCCACGGCAGTGCAGCAGCACGACGGGCGGGGCGTCCGCCGGGCCCCAGGACCGGCACGCCAGGGTGATGCCGTTCGCCTCGACGGTGTACGGCGCCGCGGTGTCCATGCCGGGCACGCTAGCCGGTCGGTCCGGTGGGAGGCCGCCTACTCTGCCGAGGGCAGAGCGGCGCCCGCCGGCCCGTCGAGGAAGGCGAGGGTGCGTTCCAGGAACCACTGCGGGTCGTCCAGCCAGGGATAGTGACCGGCGCCGGGCTGGACGGCGACCTCGGCGTCCGGGAAGGCCCCGGCGGCACGACGGGCGAGGTCCGGGCGGGGGCCGCCGTCGAGTTCCCCGGCGAGCAGGAGGACCGGCGCGGTCAGTTCGGCGAGGGCCGTCCGGGTCGCGTCCGGAGTGAAGGCACCGTCGGCGAAGTAGCGGTCCGCCGCCTCCTCGTTGGTCTGCCCCGGTTCGGCGTCCGTGTGCAGCCGGGCCGCGTCGTCCCAGCGGCCGTGGAAGAACGGCAGGAACACGTCGTCGAAGTCCGCCTCTCCCGCCAGCCAGGCCCGGAAGGCGGGGAACGCATCCGCGAACCACGGCTCGTGCGCGCGCAGCCGGGCCGCGGCCAGCCGGTCCTCGGGGGTCGCCCGCAGGCCCAGGGCGGACGGGTTGGGCGTGATCAGCAGCAGTCGCCGTACCCGCTGCGGGTGGCGGGCCGCGTAGAGCATGGCGAGGGCCGCGCCCGCCGAGTGGGCGAGCAGATCCATGTGCTCCAGACCCATGTGTGCGCGCCACACCTCGACGTCCTCGACCATCCGGTCGCAGCGGTACGTCGCCGGGTCCGCCGACGGCGCGGAGTCCCCGGTGCCGCGCAGGTCCAGCAGGGCCAGCCGCCGGTGCGCGGCCAGCCCGCCGAGGTCTCCGAGATAGGCGGAGGCACGCATCGGGCCGCCGGGCAGGACAGCGAGGGGCTCGCCGGCACCCCGCAGGTGGTAGGCGAGCCGGGTGCCGTCGGTCGCGGTGAAGATCGGCATGGTCGTGATCATGTCGGTCGGCCCCGGAGCGGCGCAAGGTTTTACCGTCCGAGGCACTTTGCCGTCCGAGGCGCTTTGCCGTCCGAGGCGCTTTTCCACCCGGGGCGGGAGGCCGACCGCTCTACAGGGGCGATGGGCCGGTGGGCCAGGAGTTCGTCCACGATGCGCTCCGGCGGGGCGTCCTGCTCGATCACGCCGAAGGGCCGGGGATGGGCGACGTTCACCTCCAGGACCAGCAGGTGGTAGTCCGCGCCGGGGTCACCGGCCGCCTGTCCGGCCCGCACCCTGCGGACGAGCTCGATCAGCTCGTCCCGGGTGACGTCCGGCACCCGTGGCCATGCGGGCCGGGCGGCCTCCAGGGCGAACTGCTCCAGATCGCGTGAAGCCGGTTCCCGTCGCAGCTCCACTTGCCCATTCTCCGGCGCGACCGGCGCAGAAAATCTTCGCGGGCCTCTTGCCTGGAGCCGCATGGCCTGGATTACTGGCCCCGAAGCATCGACCGAATGATCGGTCGTCCGGTATGTGAGTGCGGCGAGGGAGACGACTCGATGGCGGATGCGACGGACCTGCTCGACGCGGGCGAACGGCTCGGGCGGGAGGAACTGCGGGAGCTCCAGCTGGAGCGGCTGCGCGCCTCACTGCGGCACGCCTACGCCAACGTGCCGTTCTACCGGGAGTCCTTCGACAAGGCCGGTGTCCGCCCCGAGGACTGCCGGTCCCTCGCCGATCTGGCTCGTTTCCCGTTCACGACCAAGGCCGACCTCAGGGAGAACTACCCGTACGGCATGTTCGCCGTGCCGCGCGAGCGCATCCGCCGGCTGCACGCCTCCAGCGGCACCACCGGGCGCCCCACGGTGGTCGGCTACACGGACAACGACCTTTCCATGTGGGCGGACATGGTGGCACGGTCGATCCGGGCGGCCGGCGGGCGGGCCGGTGACATCGTGCATGTGGCCTACGGCTATGGGCTGTTCACCGGTGGTCTGGGAGCCCACTACGGTGCCGAGCGCCTGGGCTGTACGGTCGTCCCGGCCTCCGGCGGCATGACGGCCCGGCAGGTGCAGCTGATCCAGGATCTTCAGCCGGCCGTCATCATGGTGACCCCGTCCTACATGCTCACGCTGCTGGACGAGTTCGAGCGTCAGGGCGTGGACCCGCGCGGCACCTCGCTGCGCGTGGGGATCTTCGGGGCCGAGCCCTGGACCGAGCAGATGCGGCACGAGATCGAGGAGCGGTTCGCGATCGACGCCGTGGACATCTACGGGCTGTCCGAGGTGATCGGCCCGGGCGTGGCACAGGAGTGCGTGGAGACCAAGGACGGGCTGACGCTGTGGGAGGACCACTTCTATCCGGAGGTGGTCGACCCGATCACGGGTGAGGTACTGCCGGAGGGCGAGCGTGGCGAGCTGGTGTTCACCTCGCTGACCAAGGAGGCCATGCCCGTCGTCCGGTACCGCACCCGGGACCTGACCCGGCTGCTGCCCGGCACGGCCCGGGCGTTCCGCCGGATGGAGAAGATCACCGGGCGCAGTGACGACATGGTGATCCTGCGCGGGGTCAACCTCTTCCCGACCCAGATCGAGGAGATCGTGCTCCGCACGCCCGGCGTGGCACCCCACTTCCAGCTCCGGCTGACGCGGGAGGGCCGGCTGGACCGGCTCACCGTCCGTGCCGAGGCCCGCGCGGGCGCCGGCCCGGAGGCGCGGGAGGCGGCGGCCCGGTCCATCTGCGCGGCCGTCAAGGACGGGATCGGGGTGTCCGTCGACGTGGAGATCGTGGAGCCGGAGTCCCTGGAGCGCTCGGTCGGCAAGATCCGACGGATCGTGGACCTGCGGACCCAGAGGTAGAGCGGCAACCCAGGACCGGCGACCCGGGACCGGCAACAGGAAGCCGGCGGCCCGAAGCACGGACACGCCTCGGGCCGCATCGCCAACCACGGCAGAACCAACAACCACGGCCGTACCAACAACGGCCGAAGCACCGACCAAGATCGTATCGACTTACCCCGAAACGTCGTCGCGGACCTATACTCCGAAGCCATGACGGACACCGCCCCCATCCCGGACCCCGGCCTGGTCAACGCACTGCGGGCGCTCTCCAACCCCATGCGGCTGCAGATGCTGCGCTGGCTGCGCGAGCCCGAACGGCACTTCCCGATGGAGACGGCCATCGCCGATCCGGCCGAGGTCGGTGTGTGCGTGAGCCACATCCAGGCCAAGGCGGGCCTGGCCCAGTCGACAGTGTCCGCCTACATGGCCGAACTCCAGCGCGCGGGCCTGGTCCGGGCCACCCGTGTGGGCAAGTGGACCCATTACAAGCGGGACGAACAGCGCATAGCCGACCTGGTCGCCGAGCTGGGGCGATCGCTCTAGCCCGCCAGACGTCACCGGCGCCGGCCACGCCTTGCATTTCATATCGAGAATCTGCGATATTTCGAATCATCGCATCGAACATCGAACCGTCGACGCGCAGGGAGCGGGACACGATGACCGGGAAGAACGGCCTGGACCTCGGCAGGTTCGGGATCTACACCTTCGACTTCGAGCACCAGCCGGCCGTGCGGATCCGGGACTCGGTGCAGGAACTGGAGGATCTGGGCTGGCGAGCCGTCTGGATCCCGGAGACGCTCGGGCGGGACGCGTTCACCCACGCCGGCTACCTGCTCGCCTCCACGCGGCAGCTCACCGTGGTGAACGGCATCGCCCGTATCTGGTCCCGGGAGGCGACCTGGACGCACGGTGCCGCCCTGCTGCTCGCGGACGCCTATCCGGGTCGGCACGTACTCGGCCTGGGCTTCGGCGGGCAGCCCCGCCCGGGGATCAAGCCCCTCGCCGCCATGGCCGGGTACCTCGACGAGCTGGACGCCCAGCGGACGCCCAACCCACGCCCGGCACAGCCCGTCCGGCGCCTGCTGGCCGCGTACGGTCCCAAGATGCTGGAGCTGGCCCGCGACCGCGCCGAGGGGGCCCAGACCTACCACGTGAACACGGCCCACACCGTGCAGGCGAGGGAGATCCTCGGGCCGGACGCCTTCCTGGCCGTCGAGCACGCGGTGCTGTTCGAGACCGACCCGGACCGGGCCCGCGCCCTGTCGCGCGAGCACCTGCGCGGCTACCTCGAAACCCCTTACAACATCGCCAAGTTCCGCCGGCTCGGCTACACCGACGACGACCTCTCCGGCGGCGGCAGCGACCGGTTCGTGGACGACCTGGTCTTCTGGGGCGACCCGGACACGGTCGTGGGCAAGCTGCACGGGCATGTGGAGGCAGGTGCCGATCACGTCGCCGTGCAGGTGATCGGCGTCGAACCGGGCGGATCGGCGCTGCCGCAGTGGCGGTTGCTGGCCGACGCCCTGCTGCCGTCGAAGACCGCCGACGGCCTCGGCTAGCCGCCGAAGCGGTCCCGCAGTTCGCGCTTGAGGATCTTCCCGCTGGCGTTGCGCGGCAACTCGTCCACGAACAGCACCCGTTTGGGCGCCTTGAAGGGCGCGAGCTTCTCCTTCACGTGCGCGATGAGCCGATCCTCCGTCACCTCGCCGCGCAGGACGACGATCGCGGTGACGGCCTCGATCCACCGCTCGTCGGGCAGGCCGATCACGGCGGCCTCGGCGACCGCCTCGTGGGTGTACAGGGCGTCCTCGACCTGGCGCGAAGCGACCAGGACACCACCGGAGTTGATGACGTCCTTCACGCGGTCCACGATCGTGAAGTAGCCGTCGGCGTCGCGCACCGCGAGGTCCCCGGAGTGGAACCAGCCGTCCCGGAAGGCCTCGGCGGTCTCCTCGGGCTTGTCCCAGTAGCCCTCGCACAACTGCGGTGAGCGGTAGACGATCTCGCCGGGCGTGCCGTCGGGTACGTCCTCGCCCCGGTCGTCCACGACCCGTGCGTCCACGAACAGCACGGTCCGCCCGCAGGAGTCCAGCCGGCCCTCGTGCTCGTCGGGGCCGAGGACCGTGGCCAGCGGGCCGATCTCGCTCTGCCCGAAGCAGTTGTAGAAGGCCAGTCGCGGCAGGCGCTCGCGCAGCCGCCGAAGCACCGGGACGGGCATGATCGACGCGCCGTAGTAGGCCTTGCGCAGGCCGCCGAGGTCACGGGTGGCGAAGTCGGGCCGGCCCGCGAGCCCGATCCACACCGTGGGCGGCGCGAACAGGCTGTCCACGCGGCCCGCCTCGATCAGGTCGAGAAGCCGGTCCCCGTCGGGCGCGTCCAGGATGATGTTGGTCGCACCGACGGCGAGGTACGGCAGCAGGAACACGTGCATCTGCGCCGAGTGGTACAGCGGCAGCGCGTGCGCCGGAAGGTCACCGGCGCTCAGGTCCAGGGCGGTGATCGCGCTCAGGTACTCGTGCACGAGGGCCCGGTGGGTCATCATCGCGCCCTTGGGCAGGGCGGTCGTACCGGAGGTGTACAGCAGCTGGACCAGGTCCTCGGTGCGGGGTTCGGGCCCGGCGTACGGCGGTGCGTCCGCCAGCCGGGCGAGCAGCGAGTTCTCGGTGTCCCTGAGCGGCAACACCCGTACGCCGTCCGGGAGCCGGCCGGCGAGGCCGGGGTCGGCGAGGACCAGGGTGCTGCCGGACTGGCCGACGAGGTACGCCAGGTCGTCCCCGGTCAGGTTCTGGTTGACCGGCACATGGACCAGGCCCGCGCGGGCGCAGGCCAGAAAGCCGATCAGGTAGGCGTCGGAGTTGTGGCCGTAGGCACCGACCCGGTCGCCCGGCGTGAGGCCCTCCGCGAGCAGCACCGAGGCCGCGCGCGAGACGGCGTCGTCGAGTTCCTCGTACGTCCATCGGCGCTCGCCGTACTCCACCGCCCGGCGGGCCGGAGTGCGCCGGGCGCTGCGCCGCAGCACCCCGTCCACCGTGCTGCCGTTTCCCTGGGTCATGGCTCATGATCCTGGGTCCGTCGCGGAGACAGGTCAAGCATCCTGGAGGCGCATACACCGGTCCCACCGGTCGTTCGCCGAATGCGGCTTTCGCTTCCGCGTGCTTCTGTGCGCCCCTTGGGAGAAAGGATTCGGGAAACCGCCCACCACTGAACCTGGGCAGGACATCTCTCGGACGCCGAGTCCACAGCAGTTCGCACATTTCACATCTCACGTCCGGTGGGAGGAACCCATGAGCCGTGCTGTGCCCGAACAGAAACGAACCTGGAGGACAGGTACTGCTCCCGGCATATTCCCGATCCTCGGTCACGGTATCGCCTTATACCGTCGGCCGCTGGCGTTTCTGAATTCTTTGCCCGCGCACGGGGATCTGGTCGAGATACGGCTGGGCCCCCAGCGCGCCTGGATGGTGTGCCACCCCGAGCTGACCCACGAGGTGCTCATGGACCCGCACACCTTCGACAAGGGGGGCCCGCTGTACGACAGGCTCGGCAAGCTGATGGGGGACGGTCTCGTCACCTGCCGTCAGCCGGCGCACCGGAACAAGCGCAGGCTGCTGCAACCGGGCTTCCATCCCTCCTACGTCGCCCATTACACGGATCTCGTCGCGGAGGAGGCCGAGGCGGTGTGCCGGGCGTGGCCGGCGGGTCGGACGGTGCCCGTGACCGAGGCGATGATGACCCTCACGACACGCGTGATCAGCCGGGTCCTGCTCTCCGACGCGCTGGACGACACGACGGCCAACGAGGTGCGGGACTGCCTCACGGACATCGTCCGTGGCCTGTTCGTCCGCACGGTCGTACCGATCGACGCCCTGTTCCGCCTCCCCACACCCGCCAACCGCCGCTACCGGCACGCGCTGTCACGTCTCCACGCGATCATCGACACGGCGATCGCGCAGCGCCGCCGGGGCGCCGACCGCGACGATGTGCTGGGAACCCTGCTGGCGGCCGCGCGCGGCGACGGCGCAGCGGCGGCGATCACCGACCAGGAGGTCCACGACCACCTGATCACGCTGCTGCTCACGGGCGTCGAGGCCCCGGCGCTGTGCCTGGCCGACGCCTTCAGCCTGCTGGCCCGCCACCCGGAGGCCGAGCGCCGCCTGCACGCCGAGCTCGACGCCGTCCTCCCCAGAGGCCGACGGCCCGGCCCCGAGGACCTGCCGCACCTCGTCCACACCCGGTGCGTCGTCCTGGAGACGCTGCGCCACTCGTCCCCCGGCTGGCTCTTCACCCGCGTCGCCACCAGGGAGACGGAACTCGCCGGATGCCGTCTGCCCGAGGGAGCCACCGTTCTGTACAGCCCCTACCTCCTGCACCACGATTCCTCGTCGTTCCCCGACCCCGGGCGTTTCGACCCCGACCGCTGGTTGCCGGGAAAGCCCACCGCCGAGCAGCGCCGGGCGCTGATGCCGTTCTCCGCGGGCAACCGCAAATGCCTCGGTGACGAGTTCGCCATGGTGGAGGCCACCCTGGCGCTCGCGACCATCGCCGGCCGACGGCGCCTGCGCCATCTTCCCGGTTACGTCGAACGGGCACCGCGCCCCGCGATCACGCTCGGCCCGCGTTCCCTGGTAATGGCCTGCGAAACCCGTTCGCACATGCCTTCAGGCGCACCGGATTCCCGGACGGCAGGTGACCACGTTGTCGACCACACATGAGGAAACCCCGGTCGCCGTACCGGACGGAATTCCGGTCCCCACCCTCAGGGACCTGATCGACAGCCATCTCCACATGCCCTTCCCGTTCGAGCGCAATCCCCATGAATCCGAAGCCGCGGCCGGCGTCGACGCATGGCTGAGCGCGTGGGGGCTGACGGACGAACCGGGTGTGGCGGCGATGATCGTCCGCACGCGCCCCGCCCAGCTCGCGTCCTACAACAGCCCCGCCATGGATGCCGGTCTCCTCCAGATCGTGGCCAACCAGATCGCCTA
Source organism: Streptomyces barringtoniae (assembly GCF_020819595.1). Taxonomy (GTDB): domain Bacteria; phylum Actinomycetota; class Actinomycetes; order Streptomycetales; family Streptomycetaceae; genus Streptomyces; species Streptomyces barringtoniae. The sequence goes on along the minus strand of NZ_JAJHNP010000012.1, from coordinate 164,469 downwards.
TCAGTTCGTCTTCGACGACCGCGCGGAGGACACCGGTCGGCGCTCACCGGGCAGGCTGGTTCCCATGCTGTGCGAGAGCGTCGGGATCCTGCGGGACGGCCGGCCGCCCGGCACTCCCCTCGGCGCGGCTCTGGCCGATCTCCACCGACAGGTCCGGGAACGGTGCACACCCGCGCAGGCGGCACGGTGGGCCTGGAAGAGCCGGGAATACGTGCACGGCCTGTTGTACGAGGCGGTGGCCCAGGCCCAGCCCTTGCTCGTGCGGACTGGCAACTGCACCTCGATACGGTCGCTGACCGCGGGCGTCGAGCCGTTCTACCCGCTGTGCGAGGCCGCCCAGCCACACGAACTGCCGCCCGCCGAGCTCCACCACCCCGTCGTCCAGCGGCTCAGCCGGCTGTCGGCCGACGCGGCGGTGTGGATACCCGACCTGTTCTCCGCGGTGAAAGAACAGCGCGCGGGCGAAATGATCAACCTGGCCCTTGCCCACCAGCGCGAACACCGGTGCTCTCTGCAGACCGCCGTCCTCATGGCCATCGAGCAGATCAACGCGACGATCAAGGAGTTCCAGGAGCTCTACGCGGAGATCGAACCGGAGTTGAGCCCCGCGGGCGTCGGCTACGTGGAGGGCATGATCGGCTGGATCCGCGGGTGCTACCACTGGTCCCGCACCGTGCCGCGCTACGCGGACGTGGCTTCGGTGCCCGCGGTGCCGTGGTCCGGTCAGGTCCCATACCCGGCAGGCAGGCATTGTCCCACGTGAAGCCAATGATTCACCCTATGGTGCCCAATCCGTCCTGCCCCGCCTCGACGAGGCGTACGCTCGGCTCTCCCCCGGCCGAACGACACAAGGCGGTACGGCACATGGCGATGGCGCCGCGGCGACCGATCACGGAGCAGCGGAGGTTGATCGAGCGCCGACGGGAACTCGAGGCACTCGACACCGCGTTCCAGGAGTTGCGGCGCACCACGGGCGGCGTGCCGCGAGCCGGGCGCAGCGGTCTGCTCGCCTTCTCGGGGCAGGCCGGTCTGGGCAAGACGGCACTCATCACGGAAGCACGGGCCCGGGCCGCGGCCCACGGATTCACGGTGCTGTCGGGCAGGGGCGGTGAGACGGAGCAGGGGTCGGCGTTCCGCGTGGTGCGCCAGTTGGTGCAGCCCTCGCTGGCCGCCATGGACGGGGCGGAACTGCGCTCCTTCATGGGCAGTTGGTACGACATCGTCGCCGCCGCGCTGGGTCTCGAAGCGAGGGGTTCCGCCCCCGCGCCGGACCCGACCGGGGTCCGCGAGGGACTCGACTGGGTCATGACGCGTCTCACGGTGAAGAAGGCACCCGTCGTCCTGCTCCTGGACGACCTGCACTGGGCGGACGCCGAGTCCCTGAGCTGGCTCGCCTCCTTCGCCCCACGGGTGGAGGACCTGCCGCTGCTGATCGTGGTGGCCTACCGGCCCGACGAGCTGCCGCCCGAGGCGGGCGAACTCCGGTCGCCGGCCGGACACCGGGAGAACCGCCCCCATGACCTGGCACTGCTCACCGCCGACGGCGTGGCGCAGATCGTCAGGGAGGAGATCGGGGAGGCGGCCGAGGACCGGTTCTGTGAGGAATGCTGGTCGGCCACCGGCGGGAGCCCCTTCGAAGCGGTGGAGCTCGCCATCGGACTCGCCGAGCGGAAACTGAGCGGCACCGACGACGACCTGCCCGCGATGCGTGAGCTCGCCGCGGCGATCAAGGGCCCGGGACTCATCGAGCGTCTGGAACGGCTGGACACGGCGACCGTGCGCTTCGCGCACACCGCGGCCGTCCTGGGGTCTCCCTTCTCACCGCGGCTCGCCGCGACCATCGCGGTGCTCGGCGACGAGGCCGTCGCCGAGTCGACCCAGAAGCTGCGCGCGGCCCGGATCCTCGCCGACGGCCACGGCCCCGAGGGCGAGCTGGAGTTCGTGCACCCACTGATCGCCACGACGGTCTACCGGTCCATCCGCACGGCCTTCCGGGCCGGTCTGCACAACACCGCCGCGCAGACCGTGCTGGCCGCGGGATACGGCCCCACCGCCGCCGCCCGGCATCTGCTGGAGGTCCCCTGCGAGGGCAGTAACGAGACGGTCGACTGTCTGCGCGAGGCCGCTCGCGAATACCTCCGCGCCGGGGCGACGGAGGCCGCCCGGCGTCTGCTCTCCCGCGCACTGCAGGAACCGCCGCTGCCCGAGGACCGCGCCGCGCTCCTTCACGAACTCGCCTGCGCCACGTTCCTGATCGAGCCCACGGCCACGGTGAGGCATCTCCGCCAGGCGCTGGCGGAACCCCGCGTCGACCCGGATCTGCGTGCCTCCATCATCTTCCGGCTGACGCAGGCCCTGGCCCACACCGATCAGCTGGCCGAGGCGGTGACCGTGGCCGCGGAAGAGGCGCGGCAGACGAAGAGTCCGCGCGTGAAACTGCGGATGCAGGCCGATCAGTTCGTCTGGAGCATGGTCCGCACCGACGACCCCGACTCACCCGCCCGCTCCCGGACACTGGCGCGTCTGGCCGAGCGGTTGCCCGGTCGCGGTCTGGAGGAGCGCTACATCCTGGGACTGCGGGCCTGGGACGCCGTCAAGCGCGGCGAACCGCGGCAGACCGCCCTCACGTACGCCGAGAAGGCCCTGCGCGGCGGCATGAGCTGGATCGACGAGAACCACGGTTTCGAGGTGCCCGTCTCGGTCGCCCTGGTGTTCGTGTACGGCGACCAGCCGCGGCGGGCCGAGGAGTTGTTCAACAAGGGTATCGCCGAGTGCGTGGCGAAGGGCTGGCGCGGCTCCCATCTGGCCTTCGGCCAGACCCTCGCCGGCTACATCCGCTACCAGCGCGGCTGCCTGGCGGAAGCCGAGGATCTCGCGCGGGAAGGCCTGCGCATCGCCGGCAAGGTGGCAGGGGCCGTACCCGCCCAGTTGTTCGCCGTCGGCATCCTGATCCAGACCCTGCTGGCCCGAGGCCGTGTCGCCGAGGCACGCGCGCTGGCCGACGAGCACCGCTTCGGTGAGACGACTCCGAACGCCGTCATCTATCCCGATCCGCGCACCGTGTACGCGGAGCTGCTCCTGGCGGAGGGACGGCAGGCCGAGGCGGCGCCGCTGCTGTCGTCGGTCGGGCACTGGCTGGACGGGCGGGCCTGGCGGAACCCGGCCTGGTGTCCGTGGCAGCTGCGGCTCGCGTCCGCCCTCGCCCCCACCGCGCCGCAGCAGGCCGTCGGCCATGCCCGGGACGCCGTGCGGCGCGCCCGGCACTTCGGCGCCGCCTCCGCCCTCGGCCAGGCCCTGCACACCCTCGCCGAGGTGACCGGCGGGCCGACGGCACTCGACCTGTACGCGGAGGCCGTCGACCAGCTGGAGCAGTCGCCCGCCGCTTACGAGCTCGCCCGTGCCCAGATCGGCCACGGCGCCGCACTGTCCCGCGACGGCCGGCTGCAGGAGGCCGCCGACCGGCTCTACCAGGGCCTGGAAGGCGCCGTGCACTGCGGGGCCGAGGCGCTCGCCGCCCGGGCGAGGGAAGAGCTGTCGGCGGCCGGACTGCGCCCGCTGCCGCTGCGCTATGCGCAGGCGGACACCCTGACCGCCCAGGAACGCCGTACCGCAGAACTGACCGCCCGGGGACACCCGGTGGCAGTGGTCGCGAAGGAAATGCGCCTTCCCGAGCAAGGCGTGCGGCAGTTGCTGTCCAGCGTCTACCGCAAGGCCGGCACCGACGCGGCCGGCCTCGCCCGGTTCCTGGCGGCCGGAACCCACCCTCGCCCGTGAAGCCGCAGGTCCGGGCCCCGTGTCCCGCCGTGGTCACACCGGCCGTGTGCGCCCCTCCCAGTACGGGTCCCGCAACCGCCGCTTGTACAGCTTGCCGTTGGGGTCGCGGGGCATCTCGGCGATGAAGTCGACGCTCTTGGGCCGCTTGTAGCCGGCGAGCCGCTCGGCGCAGTGGTCGAGGAGGGCGGCGGCCAGGGCCGGGCCGGGCTCGTGGCCGGGGGCCGGTTCGACCACGGCCTTGACCTCCTCGCCCCAGTCGTCGTGCGGGATGCCGAAGGCGGCCGCGTCGGCGACGGCCGGGTGGGAGAGCAGCACGGACTCGATCTCGGCCGGGTAGATGTTGACCCCGCCGGAGATGATCATGTCGATCTTGCGGTCGCGGAGGAAGAGGTAGCCGTCCTCGTCCAGGTAGCCGAGGTCGCCGACGGTGAAGAAGTCGCCGATGCGGTTCTTGCGGGTCTTGGCCTCGTCCTTGTGGTACGAGAAGCCGCCGGTGCTCATCTTCATGTAGACGGTGCCGAGCCGGCCCGCGGGGAGCCGGTTGCCGTCGTCGTCGAAGACCGCGAGTTCGCTGATGGACCAGGCCTTGCCGACGGTGCCGGGTTTCTTCAGCCAGTCCTCGGCGGTGGCGAAGGCGCCGCCGCCCTCGCTGGCCGCGTAGTACTCCTCCACGCAGTGGCCCCACCAGTCGATCATGGCCCGTTTGACGTGGTCAGGGCAGGGGGCGGCGCCGTGGACGGCGTGCCGCATGGACGAGACGTCGTAGCGGGCCTTCACCTCGGCCGGAAGGGCCAGCAGACGGTGGAACTGGGTCGGGACCATGTGGGTGTGGGTGCACCGGTGGGTGTCGATCAGGCGGAGCATCTCCTCGGGGGTCCACTTGTCCATCAGGACCAGGCCGTGGCCTATGTGCAGGGACGCGCCCGCGAACTGCAGGACGGCCGTGTGGTACAGCGGCGAGCAGACCAGGTGGACGTTGTCGCCGAAGGGCTTGATGCCGAAGATCCCGAGGAAGCCGCCCAGGTAGGCCTCCTCGGGTGTCTTGCCGGGCAGCGGGCGGCGGATGCCGCGCGGGCGTCCCGTCGTACCGGAGGTGTAGTTCATGACCCAGCCGAGTTCCCGGCCGGAGGGCGCGGACTCCGGCTGTCCGTCCAGGAGTTGGGGGTAGGGCCGGAAGCCGTCGGCCTCGCCGACCGCGTACCGGTGGCTCAAGGGCAGTCCCGCCTCGTCGGCGGCGGCGCGCGCGGCGGCGGCGAACCGCTCGTGGGCGATGAGCACCTTGGCGCCGGAGTCGGCGACGATCCAGGCGATCTCGGGGCCTACGAGGTGGTGGTTGACCGGGACCAGATACAGGCCGGCCTGGGTGGCGGCCAGGTAGGCGGTGACGAACTCGACGCCGTTGGGCAGGACGACGGCGAAGGCGTCACCGCGCTCCAGTCCGGCCGCGCGCAGCCCGTGGACGAGCCGGTTGGCGGCGCCGTGCAGTCGTCCGGCGGTCCACTCCTCGCCGTCGGGTGCGACGAGGACCGTGCGGTCGGGGTGCTGGGCGGCCTGGGCCCAGAATCCGGCGGGGGGCGTGCTGGTCACTTGCCGCTCCTTCCGGCGATGCGGTTGATGCGGTCCACGGCCTTCTCGAAGCCGCGGGTGAGGTCGTCGAAGACGGCCTGGACGCTTCGTTCGCTGCTCATCCGGCCGACGATCTGGCCGACCGGCGTGCCGAGCAGCGGCTCGACCTCGTACTTCTGGATCCGGGAGACCGCCTCGGCCACGAGCAGCCCCTGCAGCGGCATGGGCAGGGTGCCGGGGCCGGCCGGGTCCTCCCAGGCGTCGGTCCACTCGGTGCGGAGCTGGCGCGCGGGTTTGCCCGTGAGGGCACGGGAGCGGACGGTGTCGCCGGACCCGGCGGCGAGCAGCTTGCGGGTCAGGGCGGGCGAGTGCAGGTCCGCTTCTGTAGTGGTCAGCCATATGGAGCCCAGCCACACACCCTGCGCGCCGAGTGTGAGCGCGGCTGCCACCTGCTGTCCGCTGCCGATGCCTCCCGCCGCCAGCACCGGCAGCGGATCGACGGCCTCCACCACCTCGGGCGTGAGCACCATGGTGGCGATCTCGCCGGTGTGGCCGCCGGCCTCGTAGCCCTGGGCGACGACGACGTCGATGCCCGCCTCCTGATGCTTGCGGGCGTGCCGGGCGCTGCCCGCGAGCGCGGCGACCAGTACACCCCGGTCGTGGGCGCGGGCGACGACGTCGGCGGGCGGGGAGCCGAGGGCGTTGGCGAGCAGCTTGATCGGATGGTCGAAGGCGACGTCGAGCTGGGTGCGGGCGACCTGCTCCATCCAGCCGGTGATGCGCCACCCGGACGCCTCGCCCTCGGCCAGTTCGGGGACGCCGTACCTGGCGAGGGTGTCCCGCACGAACTGCCGGTGTCCGTCGGGGATCATCCCCTCGACGTCCGCTTCGGTCACGCCCTCGACCTTCTTCGCGGGCATGACGACATCGAGTCCGTAGGGCCGGCCGCCGGCATGGGCGTCGAGCCAGTCGAGGTCGCGTTTGAGGTCGTCGGGGGCGGTGTAACGGACCGCGCCGAGCACGCCGAAGCCGCCGGCCCGGCTGATGGCCGCGGCGACGGCGGGGAACGGCGTGAAGCCGAAGACGGCGTGCTCGACTCCCAGTTTCCTGCTCAGCTCCGTCTGCATGGGCGCAGGATGCCGCAGCGGGCCGGTCGACGGAAGAGCTTTTCTGACGTCCCGTCAGATTCCTTTGGTCTTCCGGTGCGTCATGCAGTGGCCTCCAGCACCGCCATCGCCGCGTTGTGTCCCGGTACGCCGCTCACCCCTCCCCCGCGCACCGCGCCCGCGCCGCACAGCAGGACGTTCGCGTGCCGGGTCTCCACGCCCCAACGGCCCGTGTCCTCCTGGGCATACGGCCAGGACAGGGTGCGGTGGAAGATGTTGCCGCCGGGCAGCCTGAGGTCCCTCTCGAGGTCGAGCGGGGTCTTGGCCTCGATGCAGGGGCGGCCTTCGGCGTCGGTGGCCAGGCAGTCGGCGAGGGGTTCGGCGAGTTGGGCGTCGAGCTGGGCGAGGGTCGACTTCAGCAGTTCCTCGCGTACGGCGTCGTTGTCCCGGTCGAAGAGCCGGGCCGGGGTGTGCAGGCCGAACAGGGTGAGGGTCTGGTAGCCGCGCTCGGCGAGTTCGGGGCCGAGGATCGTGGGGTCGGTCAGCGAGTGGCAGTAGATCTCCGAGGGCGGCACGGCGGGGAGTTCACCGGCGGCGGCCTGGGCGTGGGCGGTGGCGAGCTGCCGGTAGCCCTCGGCGATGTGGAAGGTGCCGGCGAAGGCCTCGCGCGGGTCGACGGCCGTGTCGCGCAGCTTCGGCAGCCGGGTGAGCAGCATGTTGACCTTGAGCTGGGCGCCCTCCGCGGGCTCGGGTGCCGGGTCCCCCGTCAGGACGGCCAGGTCCTGCGGGGAGGCGTTCACCAGGACGTGCCGGGCAGCGGCGACGCCCTCGCCGTCGGCGGTGCGGTAGGTGACCTCGGCGGCGTGTCCGTCGGTGGCGATCCGGACCGCCTCGTGCCCGGTCGCGATGACCGCGCCCGCCGAACGGGCCGCGGCGGCCAGGGCGTCGGTGAGGGCGCCCATGCCGCCGACGGGCACGTCCCAGGCGCCGGTGCCGCCGCCGATGACGTGGTAGAGGAAGCAGCGGTTCTGGGCGAGGGAGGGGTCGTGGGCGTCGGCGAAGGTGCCGATAAGGGCGTCGGTGAGGACGATGCCCCGGACCAGGTCGTCCTGGAAGGCCTCCTCGACGACGACGCCGATCGGCTCTTCGAACAGGGCCCGCCAGGCGGTCTCGTCGTCGATGCGGCTGCGCAGTTCCTCGCGGGTGGGCAGCGGCTCGGTGAGGGTCGGGAAGACGCGTTCGGCGACGCGCGTGGTCATGCCGTAGAAGCGCTGCCAGGCCTGGTACTCGCGCTCGCCGCCGGTCAGCCGGGCGAAGGCCTCGCGGGTGCGCTGTTCGCCGCCGCCGACGAGAAGTCCCGTGGGCCGGCCGTCCCGCTCCGCCGGGGTGTACGACGAGATGGTGCGGGCGCGGACCCGGAAGTCGAGCCCGAGATCGCGCACGATCTTCTGCGGCAGCAGGCTGACCAGGTAGGAGTAGCGCGACAGCCGGGCGTCGACGCCGGCGAAGGGGCGGGTGGAGATCGCGGCGCCGCCGGTGTGGTCCAGCCGTTCCAGCACCAGCACGGAACGGCCGGCCCGGGCCAGGTAGGCGGCTGCGACCAGGCCGTTGTGGCCGCCGCCGACGATGACGGCGTCGTATGTGCGGGTGTGCTCGTTGGCAGGCATGGTTCTTCGTAACACGTGATGATCCATTGCGGCCAGAGGCGTGCCCTGACTGTGGGCCGGGCAGCCGGGGGCGCGCCGTTTGATCGGGTGGCCGCGGCACCCGGTCTCCGTCAGGTGCCGCCGGACGCGTGCCGTCGGCGGACCACCGCGAGCCTGCGGTACAGCTCGCCGGCCTCGGTGCCCCGGCCGAGGAGCTCCAGACAGTGGGCCTCGTCGCCGCGCGCCGCGAGGGTGTCGGGGTGGTCCGGGCCGAGGACCTCCTCGCGGGTGGCGGCGACCCGCCGGTACTCGGCGAGGGCCTCGGCCCAGCGGCCGAGCCAGCCGAGGGAGACCGCGATCTCGCGGCGGCTGACGAGCGTGTCGGGGTGGGCGGGGCCGAGGACCTGCTCGCGGAGCAGGCAGACGTCGCGGGCCTCGGTCAGGGCGTCCTCCCAGCGCCCGAGCCGGCCGAGGTTGACCCCGAGTCCGTGCCGGGCGCGCAGCGTCTCGGGGTGGGTGGGGCCCTGGACGCGGGTGCGGTCCACGACAAGCTCCCGGTACAGGCGCAGGGCGTCCGCGCTGCGGCCGAGGCGGCCGAGGCTGAGGGCGGTCTCGTAGCGGGCGGCGAGGGTGTCGGGGTGGTCGGGGCCGAGGACTCGGGCTCTGGTCCCGGCGACCTCGCGGTAGATGCGCAGCGCCTCCTCCCAGCGGCCCGACTGGCCCTGGGCGTAGGCGACTTCGCAGCGCGAGACCAGGGTGTCGGGATGGTCGGCGCCGAGGACGCGGGCCCGGGCGGCGGCCACCTCCAGGGCCGTACGGCAGGCGTCGTCCAGGCGGCCGAGCCGGCCGAGGGTGCAGCCGAGGTTGTGGCGGCAGCGCAGGGTGTCGGGGTGGTCGGGGCCCATGACGCGCACCCGGGCGGCCAGCACCTCCGCGTACACCTGGTGGGCCTCGAAGTGGCGGCCCAGCCGGCCCAGTGCGTAGGCCGTCTCCTGGCGGGCGGCGAGGGTGTCGGGGTGGTCGGCGCCGAGGACGCGCGCCCGGGCCTCGGCGAGGTTCGTGTAGGCGGCCAGCGCCTCGGCGATCCGGCCGGCACGGACGAGCGCGAAGGCCGCCTCGTAGCGGGCGGCGAGGGTTTCGGGGTGATCGGGACCGGAGCGCTCGGCGGTGGGCGCAGTGCGCGCTGCGGGAAACGCCGGTACGGGTTGTCGAGCGTCTGCAGGTCCGTTGTGGCTGGTCGCGCAGTTCCCCGCGCCTCTTCGGGGCGCGTCCCGCCGGACGGCGTCCCAGCGGACCGACAGTGCCGCCCCCGCGTCCGGGCTCAGCGCGCCCGGTCCGGCGCCGAGTGCCTTGTGGCCGGTGGTCATGCCCCGGGTCCAGGACGGCAGCCGGGCCGCGCCTCTCGCCTCCGGTATCTCCGCGGCCGTGCCGGAGGGGGCCGCGCCGCGCCCCGCGCGTATCCGGCGAACCAACTCCCCGGCGTCGTGGGGCCGTTCCTCGGGCCGTTTGGCCAGCAGGTCCAGGATGACGCGCTGGAGGTGGCCGGGCAGCTCCGGGCGGTGTTCGCTCGGGGGCCGGGGCGGGGTGTCCCGGTGGCCGATGAGGATCGCCCAGGCGTCCTCCAGGTCGAACGGCGGAGCCCCGGTGGCGATCTCGTACAGCACGCAGCCCAGCGAGTAGAGGTCGCTGCGCTGGTCCACCGGCTCGCCGCCGATCTGCTCCGGGGACATGTAGTGCGGGGTGCCCAGCGCGACCCCCGTGCCGGTCAGCCGGGCGGTGAAGCCGATGTCGTGGCCGAGGCGGGCGATGCCGAAGTCGCAGATCTTCACCGTGCCGTCGGCCAGCCGCACGATGTTGGCCGGTTTCAAGTCGCGGTGTATGACCCCCTGTCGGTGGGTGTAGGCGAGGGCGGCTGCGACCTGCGCGGCGATGTCCTCCACGTCCCGCACCGGCAGCGGATGCCCCTTGTTGTCCTGCAGCAGCCGGCTCAGATCGCGGCCCTCCAGGAGCTCCATCACCAGGTACGGGACCCCGTCGGACTCGCCGAAGTCGTGCACGACGGTCACCCCGCGGTGGGAGAGACCGGCGGCCACCCTGGCCTCTCGGCGGAAGCGCTCGCGCAGGACACCGGCCAGGGACGGATCGTGGCCGGGCCCGAGTGGCTTGAGGCACTTCACCGCCACCTGCCGGCCCAGGGACTCGTCCCGGGCCCGCCACACCTCGCCCATCCCGCCCCGCCCGATCAGGTCGAGCAGCCGGTACCGGCCCTGAACCAGCCTGTTCTCCCCCATAGCGATCCGCCGCCCCCGTCGCCGTCCGCCCCGCCGCCGGAAGGCCGGCCCGGCACCGCACTGCGCCGCGCCGGCCCGATCCGCGCCACACCCCCCTGCTCGTCCAGTATGGCGGCCTATCGCCCGACTTTGTACGGTGCCGGACGCGCTTGGGGTCCGAGCCGCGCCATGGCCCGCAGGATGTGTTTGGGCGGCAGTTGCCAGCGCACACGTGCGGGAACGCACCGCAGCACCGCGCCCGTGGCCCGCAGCCGGCGGGTGACGACCGCGGGTGCGGGGGCCGGTCTGCCGTACAGCTCATGGGCGTACGGCGGCAGAGCGGCGTACGCCAGGTACGCCACGCGCCGCCACAGCACCTCGCGCGCGGGGACGAGAAGGGGATGCGTCGGCGGACGGAGCAGGAAGTCGTCCACCTCGCGTGCCTCGGGCCCCGCCGCCAGCTCCGGCCGTATCTTCCCGAAGTACGCGGCGAGTTCGGACCGGCTCGCCGGTACGGTCTCCGGGTCGAGGCCCACCAGGCGTGCGCTGACCCGGTGTTCGGCTACGTACCGGTCGGCCTGGGCGCCGGTGAGCGGGAAGCCGGAGCGGCGCAGGACGTGCAGATAGGAGTCGATCTCCGCGCAGTGCACCCAGAGCAGCAACTCTGGTTCGTCGACGCCGTACCGCTCGCCGGTCTGCGGGTCGGTCGCCGTCAGCATGCTGTGGATCTTCCGCACCCGGGCGCCGGCCTGCTCGGCGGCCTCGGTCGTGCCGTACGTCGTCGTCCCGACGAAGTTCGCGGTGCGCATCAGCCGGCCCCAGGCGTCGCGCCGGAAGTCGGAGTTCTGCAGGACGCCGCGCACCGCGCGCGGGTGCAGGGCCTGCAGGTAGAGCGCGCGGACGCCGGCGACCCACATCATCGGGTCGCCGTGCATCTGCCAGGTCACGGAGTTCGGCGTGAACAGCCCCGGGTCGCCCATGCCCGCAGGCTAGCGCCGCACCCTGGGCATCCCCAGGCCGATCCAGGAGATGATCTCGCGCTGGATCTCGTTGTTGCCGCCGCCGAAGGTGAAGATGACCGCCGAGCGGTAGCCGCGCTCCAGCTCGCCGTGCAGGACGGCGCCCGCCGAGCCCTCCTTCAGCGGGCCCGCGGCCGCGACGATCTCCATGAGCCAGGCGTAGGCGTCCCGGCGGGCCTCGGAGCCGTAGACCTTGACGGCGGAGGCGTCCTGCGGGGTGAGCGTGCCGTCCTCGACGGCGCCCACCATCTGCCAGTTGAGCAGCTTCATCGCGTCGAGCCGGGTGTGGGTGCGGGCCAGCAGCCGGCGCACCCACGGCAGGTCGGCCACCCGGCGGCCGTCGGCGAGCTTGGTCTCCATAGCCCAGCGCTGCACGTCGTACAGGGCGCGGATGGCCATGGTGCCGTGCGCGGCGAGGGTGACGCGTTCGTGGTTGAGCTGGTTGGTGATCAGCCGCCAGCCCTGGTTCTCCTCGCCGACGCGCCGGGAGACCGGGACGCGGATGTTCTCGTAGTAGCTCGCGGTGGTGTCGTGGGAGGCGAGGGTGTTGATGACCGTGCAGGAGTAGCCGGGGTCGGAGGTCGGCACCAGCAGCATGGTGATGCCCCTGTGCGGCGGGGCGGCGGGGTCGGTGCGCACGGCCAGCCACACCCAGTCCGCGGTGTCGCCGTTCGTCGTCCAGATCTTCTGCCCGTCGACCACGTACTCGTCCCCGTCCCGTACGGCCCTGGTCTTCAGGGCGGCGAGGTCGGTGCCGGCGTCGGGCTCGCTGTAGCCGATGGCGAAGTCGATCTCGCCGGAGAGGATGCGCGGCAGGAAGTACGCCTTCTGTTCCTCCGTGCCGTACCGCATGATCGTCGGGCCGACCGTGTTCAGCGCCATCAGCGGCAGCGGTACGCCGGCCTGGGCGGCCTCGTCGAAGAAGACGAACTGCTCCATCGCCGTCATGCCGCGCCCGCCGTACTCCTCGGGCCAGCCGACGCCGAGCCAGCCGTCGGCGCCGAGCCGGCGGATGGTGTCGCGGTAGAACCGCTTCTGCGCGACCGGGTCGGCGTACCGGGCGTAGGCGTTGTCCGGGACCAGCTGTGCGAAGTAGGCGCGCAGTTCGGCGCGCAGTCGCTGCTGCTCGGGCGTGTGGTCGAGGTGCACGGCGCCTCCAGGCTCCCCAAGGGCGGTCCTGACGGCGCACACCGTAGAACGCGTTTCAGAAATTGGGAATGGCGCGCCCCGGGCGAATTCCGCATCAGCGGCAGCCTCACATGAGGCTCTCCAGGAACTCCGAGCAGGCGTCGGCGCAGGTCCGGCAGGCGGCCGCCGCCGACTCGGCGCCGGGCTGCTCGTCGAAGGCGCGGGCGCACTCCAGGCAGACCGAGCGGCACCACTCCAGTCGGACCCGGATCTCGCCCTCGTCCTGCCGGCTCTCCTCGCACAGCACGTGGCACGTGGCGTCACACACCTCGGCGCACATGATGCCGAGCCTGCGCACGCGCTCATGGAGTTCGGTGCCGTCCGGGTCGACCAGGCTCGCGCGCACCGCGCAGGCCCGGGCGCACTCCGTGCACGCCTGGGCACAGGCGAAGCGGTCCTCCAGGAACCGGTAGAGCTGCTGCGAAGTCGGCGTTGTCACACGGTGCGGGTAGCCGGGGCGCAGGGCCGCAAACCACCGCGCGGGACCCGAGGGTGCCCCGGACACGGCCGGGGAGCCGTCGGCAGGAGCCAGGTCGCCGCCTGTCCGCCACCGGTCACGAATAGTGTCCGGTTCGTCCGGTTCTGGGAGGGGTATTCCTGTCTTATGAATACCGCATCGATGCAGCTGGCCGCAGCGAGCGGCCTGATGAGCCTCTTCCTGTTCGTCGTGGCCGTGGCCGTCCTGGCGCTGCTCGCCGGCGGCTTCTGGATGACCTCCCGCGTCAAGTACCGCGAGTCCCCCCGGCCACGGCCCGAGGAGCAGCCCAAGCTGCCGCCGGAGGGGCCGGTGCGCGAGGTGCGGCAGAACAGGGACTACGAGGAGGTCCCCCAGACCCCCGAGGGCGGCCGTCCGCTCACCCCGTACGACCTGAGGAACCAGGACTCCAAGCCGAGCGAGTCGACGGAGCGGCCGCGCTGGAGCCGGGGTTCCAGCGGCTCGTTCGGCGGCGGCGGCCTCGGCGCCCACTGAGCCGGCGGCCACTGAGCCGGCGGCCACTGAGCCGGCGGCGACCATCGCACCCGGACACCGAGTCACTCCGGCAGTCTGCCCGTGCCGGTCCGTCGTGCGTCCCCCAGGAAGCAGGAATCCTTCAGGAATCCTTCCGGGCGGCGTCCAGGCGGCCGACGCGGGCCACGTTCTGCCGGTCCTCCGGGTCCTGGCTGGGCTCGCCGGCGAACCAGGCGTCGAGGATCTCCTGCAGCAGGGGTTCGGAGGTCAGGCGCAGGCTCAGCGCGAGGACGTTGGCGTCGTTCCAGCGGCGCGCCCCGTCCGCCGTGACGGCGTCCGTGCACAGCGCCGCGCGCACGCCGGGCACCTTGTTGGCCGCGATGGACGCACCCGTGCCGGTCCAGCAGCACACCACCGCCTGATCGGCGGCCCCCTCGGCCACGTCACGGGCGGCCGCCTCCGAGCAGGCCGCCCACTGGGCGTCGGCACCGGGCCGCAGGGCGCCGTGCGGATACACCTCGTGGCCGCGCCGCCGCAGGTCCTCGACGAGTGAACGGGCCACGGGTTCGTCCATGTCGGACGAGACGGAGATACGCATGGCCTGGAGCGTAATGGCTGTCGCGCCGCGGGCCCGGTGCGGATCACGGCCCGGGGCTCACACGGATTACGGCTCCAGGCGCACTGTCGCATGCCGGGCGCGGGTGAGCTGCGGCTGGTCGCGCAGTCCCCCGCGCCAGTTCGGGACGCTCACGGGTGGTCGGGCTGCTGTGCCGGAGGCACGCCTCCGCCCTCGCCGCCGCCCTTCTTGCCCTTGTCCGAGCCGTGCGGGCGGCCGCCCGCGGCGCGCTCGGCCGCGTGCCGGGCCTTCGTCTGGCCGCTGTCCTGCGGGGTGGCGCCCCCCTTGTCACTGCGCCGCTGTTCGGGTTGCTGCGGATTGGACATGCGCCGGACTCCCTCCCGGTGGTGCGTGGTGCCTACGGGCTCCGGGTTCCCAGGCCGGCGCGGGTCACCCCCGCCGTCCTCGGGGGGCGCGGCGGAGCCGGTCACCGTCCGGTGGAGGTGTTCGAGGGCGTCGAGGAGCACCGAGCGGTCGTACCAGCTCAGCCAGGCCGCCGTGTCGGAGGCCAGCACACCGAGAGCCTCGGCCTGGGCGGCGGTCGGCCGGTGCCCGGCGTCGGGCCACTGCAGGGTGATCACACCGGTGCAGGAGCCGGCCGAGGACAGGACCGGGATGCTCTGCAGGGCACCGGTCCCCGTGCTCAGCAGGACCCTCCGGGCCTCCTCGGAGAGAAGGGCGTCGGCGGCCACGTCCGGCACGCTCACCCGCTGTCCGCACAGCCGGGCGAGCGCGTCGGCCGTGCCCTCGTCCCGGCCGCGCACGAGCAGGTCGACGAACGTGTCCGCGCAGCCGTAGTGGGTCTCCGGCATCAGCGCGTTCACGGCCGGGTCCACGAGCCGCACATAGCCGGCCGGCGCCCGCCCGATGGCGAGCGCCTCGTGCAGCACGGCGTCGATCATCTGCCGCCGGTAGCGGAGGTCGCGGCCGTCGCGGGCCAGGATCCGCAGCTGCGGCACGGGCGCGGGGCTGCGGCCCCGGAACCACACCTCGCCGTCCGGGGGCCGGGCGACGACCACGGCGGAGACGAGGACGCGCAACGGCACGTTGAACCGCTGCGAGGCCTCGCGCAGCGCCCGGAAGGCGGTCCCGGAGTCGGGCAGGCCGTAGCGGACCATGAGCACACCCTGCGCCATGCCGATGACCGGGGCGGTGCGCACGCGGGCGCGCAGCGCACGGACCTCCTTGCGCAGATCCTCGTAGCTGGGCCGCAGCGGATCCGCCATCTGCGACCGCCAGGCGGGCAGCTCCTCCACCCGGGAGGCGGCCCGGGCCAGCTCCCGCATCGCCTCGTCGAGGGTGGCGTAGAGCCGGACACCGTCCAGGCGGGCGAGGTGCACCGCCTCGCGCACCCCGGGCCGGGCGCGGACGATGATCAGCTCCGGGCGGCCGCTGCGCGCCCGGGTCGCCTCGCTGAGCGTGTGCAGCACGGCGGCACCGCCGAGCTGCACATGGGCCATGTCCAGCACGGGTCGCAGCCCCGCGCGGTCGGCCTGTTCGAGGTGGCCCCGCAGCTCCGCCGACCAGGCCTGGGCGCCCGCGGTGTCGAGGCTGCCGGACATGCGCAGCAGCAGCGCCGCCTCGGCGGGCAGCCCCTCGACGACGGACGACTCGATGACGAGCGGTGCCGGGGCGGCGGACGGGTCGGAGGAGGGATTCATGGCATCACCCGGACAGGACGGTGCGGCGTACTCGGGCGGCCTCTTCCTGACCACTGTGCACGGTAGGGGTCCGGCCTGCGGCCGCGCCGTCCGCCGCGCCGGACGGGGCGGGCCGCTCTGCTCACCAACCGGCGCCGCCGGGCCGTGGGCCGGCCCTTCTCCGGGCCACCAGGGAGTCCAGGGCGGACGCCATGGTGGCGTGCACCCGGACGCCCGGCAGTCCCGCGGCGCGCAGCGCCTCGCGCACATGCGGCCGGGGCTGTACGACGGGCAGGGCGCGGCCGGAGAAGGCCAGGGCCCCGGTGGCCCGGTCCACGGCCCGCACCGCGGCCGCGCAGGCGAGGTACACCTCGGTCATGTCCAGCACGGGGTGTTCCCCGGCCCGGTCGGCCCGGGCGATGTGCTCGGCGAGCGTCTCGGAGAACTCCACGGCGTTGCCGGCGTCGACGGTGCCCCGCGCCTTCAGGACGCTGACGGCGCCGGCCTCGGGCCGGTGCTCGTGCGCGGTGTGCAGGAGCAGCGGGGCCGGGCCGCCCGGGCGGATCCGGGCACGGGACAGCTGACCTTTTTCCATGGGCATCGGGCTTCCTGGATGAGCAGGGATCAGCCAGCCGCGTCTTGACCGGGAAGTTCACTGTGCCCCCGCCCCACGCCCGACGCAACGATTCTCCCCGGGCGTGTCGCACCCAGGCGGTTCAGCCGACATACCGCCGGGCGGGTGAGGTCCGGCGGGCCCGCTCCAGCGCCGCTGGCCGGCGTTCCAGGTCGGGCGGCACCGGGTCGCGCCGGCGCAGCACCCACGGCAGTCCGGCGGTGGCCTGGGCGAAGGCGCGCGCGGAGGCGATGTCCCGGGGCACGGTGCGCATCAGATGCCCGGTGCGGCGCAGCGCGGGCATCAGCAGGCTGGCCGGCCGGTCGCGGGTGATGACGGCGACTGTGATGCGCGGGTCGCCCGCGCCGGCGGCCCCGTGGGGCAGGCCGGTCGCGGACTCAGTGGACATGGGCGGCCCCCGGTCCGGCGTGTCGCGCGCCGTCGGCCGGCCGGAGCAGTGTCAGGCAGGCCGCGGCGACCTCGCCGGAGCGGATGCGCAGCAGCCGGGGGTCGGGCGTACGGCCGTGCGGATCGCCGGGCGGGCCGGGCTTCCACAGGGCCAGGTGGCCGGGGCTCGGGGGCGGTCCCCACAGGTGCGGGGAGACGGGTCCGAACAGGGTGACGGAGCGGGTGCCGTGGGCGACCGCGAGATGCGCCAGGCCGGTGTCGCCGCTGAGCACCAGGGCCGCCTCGGCCACCAGCGCGGACAGCTCCCGGTAGGGCAGGCCGCCGGCGAGCACGTCACCGGCACGCTGTCCGGCGCGCTCGGCGACCGAGCGCACCAGGGCCTCCTCGCCGGGGCCGCCGGTGAGCACCACGTGGTGCCCGGCCGCGCGCAGGGACCGTACGACGGCGGCGTACCGCTCCCCCGGCCAGCGGCGGGAGCCGGAGGCCGCGCCGGGGTGCACGACCACGGCGCCCGGCGCCCGGGACCGGGTGCCGGGCCGGGGCAGGCCGAGGTCGAGGGGGTCGGCCGGGATGCCGTAGGCGTGCAGGAAGGCGCACCAGCGGTCGCGTTCGTGGGCCTGGGCCTGCCACGGCGGGCCGTCCGGGCAGGCGTGGGCGAGCAGCCGGCGCGGGTGCACGGCGGCGAGGGCGTCGCGGCTCTCGGGGCCGTTGCCGTGCAGGTCGATCGCCAGGTCGGGCGGCGGGCCGGTCCAGTGCGCGAGGGACGGCACCGCCCGGCCGGGGGCCTCGGCCGGGAACACGGCGTCGATCGCCCCGGTGGCGAGGGCCGGCTCGGTCAGGCCCGGGGGCAGGGCGAGCAGGATCCGGTGACCGGGGAAGGCCCGGCGGATGCCCCGCAGCGCGGGCACGCCGGCCAGCAGATCGCCGAGGCCCAGCGCGCGCAGCACCAGGAGGGTCGGGGGGTGGTGCGGAGTGTGGGTCACCGAGTGGGACCTCCCAGGGGTGTGGCGGCCGGGGCCGGCCGAGTGGGCGGATATCACGGCGTGGTCGGGAAACACGGGCCGGGCAAGTGGGCGGCAGCGGTCACGCGGGGCGTCCCGCGGTGGGGGCGGGGGCCAGGGCGGCGCGGCGGGCCAGGCCTGTGGTGGAGCGGCCGTCGAGGTAGGGCAGCAGGAGCACCTGGCCGCCCCAGCTCTCCACCAGGGGCTGTTCGGGCAGTTCGGTGCGGGCGTAGTCGCCGCCCTTGGCCCAGATGTGCGGGCGGAGTTCGCCGAGGATGCGTTCGGGCGTGTCCTCGGCGAACACGGCGACCGCGTCGACGCACTCCAGGGCGCGCAGCACCCGGACCCGGTCGGCCGCCGGCACCAGGGGGCGGCCGGCGCCCTTGCGACGGCGCACGGAGTCGTCGGAGTTGACGCAGACGATCAGGCAGTCGCCGGCCCGGCGGGCGGCCTGCAGGAGGGCGACATGGCCGGCGTGCAGCAGGTCGAAGCAGCCGCCCGCGGCCACGACGGTGCCGCCCACGGTCCGGACGCGGGTGGCCAGGCGCACGGCGTCCCCGGTGATGTCGCCGTCCGCGGGGGCGGGTTCGGGCGAGTCCGGCCGCTCCTCGGTGGCGACCGCGCGGGCGCCGCCCTCGGCGACGTAGCGGGTCGCGGCGTGGACGGCGGCCTGTACGGCGGCTTCGGTGAGCGCGCCGTCGGCGAGTTCGCCGGCCGCCGCAGCGGCGAACCGGTCGCCGGCGCCGCACCGGTCGCCGGCCACGGCGGCCGGGGTCGGTACCAGCAGCGGGGTCTCGCCGTGGGAGAACAGTGCGCCGCGCTCGCCGAGGGTCACGGCGACGGCCTGCGCCCGCCAGGCCCGGACGAGGGTCCGCGCGTCCCGGGCGGCGGTGCGCAGGCCCAACTCGTCGCCGGACCCGTCGGCGTCCAGGTGCCGGGCGAGGGCGCGGGCCTCCTGCGCGGAGGGCGTGGCCAGGCGGACACCGGGGACCGGGGGCAGGCCGCGTACGTGGGGGTCCCAGACCAGGGGGGCCGCCGTCCGGCCGAGGGCGTCGCGCAGGACGTCGGCGGTGCCCCGGCCGTAGTCGGCGACCAGGATGCCGGCGGCACCGGTGACGGCGTCCTCGGCGGCCCCCGTCGCCGCGCGGGCGCGTCCCTCGCCGTCGTCCAGGCGCAGCAGCGGCGGTCGCCCGCCATGACCCGGGTCTTGCTGCTCAGGGCGCCCTCCAGTGGAACCTCGACCAGGTTCACGCGGCCGGTCAGCAATCCGCGCAGGGTGTCGCTCGCGGGGTCGTCGCCGAGGGCGGTGACGAGCGTGACCGGGCGGCCGTCGGCGGCGGCGAGGCAGGCGGCGAGGGCCGCGCCGCCGGGGCGGGAGCTGCGCCGGGCGCCGTGCACCACCGGCACGGGGGCGTCGGGGGCCAGGCGCTCGGCCCGGCCGCACAGGTCGTGGTCGAGCAGCGCGTCGCCCACGACGACCAGTGGTGTGCGCGTGCTCGTCATGTGTGTCCCTTCCTGTGGGTGACAGGCGCGCCGGGCGTGGAGCGGCCGACGGTACGGGCCCGGCCGACGAGCCGGCCGACGACGCCCGGCCTGCCGTCCGCCCCGTCGCAGCCGGCCCGGTCGGTCTCCCCGCGTTCGACGGCCTGGTCGAAGGCCTCGCACAGCATGTGCACGGCGACCAGGTGGAGTTCCTGCACGGTGACGGACACCGGGGCGTCGACGCACACCGATTCGTCCGCGCCGAGTTGGAGCGGGTTGGGTGCCCGGCCGGTCAGGGCCCACACCGTCATGCCCAGGCGGCGGGCGCGGTCGGCGGCGGACAGCAGGTTGGCGCTCGCGCCGCTGGTGGACAGCAGCATGAGCACGTCTCCGGGGCGGCCGTGGGCGACGGTCTGCCGCGCGAAGATCTCCTGGACGCCGTAGTCGTTGGCGATCGCGGTCGTGGAGGAGGTGTCGGCGTGCAGGGCGACGGCGGAGAACGGCGGCCGGTCGTCGCGGTAGCGGCCGACGAGTTCGGCCGTCAGGTGCTGTGCCTGGGCGGCGCTGCCGCCGTTGCCCGCGACGAGCAGCCGGGCCCCGGCGCCCAGGCGGCGGGCGAGTTCGGTGCCCCACTGTTCGATCAGGGAGCCGTGGTCGCGGAAGGCGTCCAGGGCCGTGGCGAGGTCGTCGCAGTGGGTGGTGTCGCCGACGGTCTTCATCGCACCACTCCCGAGAGCCAGGGGACCGGGGCGACGGCGCTGTACACCCCCGCCACGCCGTCCGCGACCCGGTCCCAGGTGTAGTGCGTCAGCACCCGCTGCCGGCCGGCGGCCCCGTACCGGGCGAGCCGGTCGGGGTCGGCGAGGAGCGTGCGCACGACCGCGCCGAGGTCGTGGTCCTCGTCGGCCGGGACCAGGACGCCCGTGGTGCCGTCCACGACGGTGTCGAGCTGACCGCCGACCGCGGTGGCGACGACCGGTACGGCACAGGACATGGCCTCCAGCGGGACGATGCCGAAGGGCTCGTAGCGGGGCAGGGACAGCACGAGGTCGGCGCCGGCCATCAGCCGGGGCATGCGGGCCCGGCCGACCCCGCCGAGCAGGGTGACGCGGTCGCCGACGCCGTACTCGCCGGCGACGGCGCAGAGGCGCCGGGCCTCGGGGTCGGTGCCGAGCAGATCGGCCTCGGGGCCGCCCGCGACGATCAGTTCGGTGTCGGGGACGTCGGCCAGGACACGGATGGCGCGGTCGAAGCCCTTGCGGGGCACCAGCCGGCCGACGGACAGCAGCCGCCTGCGCGCGCCCGCCGGGCGGCTGCCAGGGGCGGGCGCGAACTGGTCGGGGTCGACGCCGCAGGGCACGACGCTGATCCGGTCCTCGGGCAGGCCCATCGCCTTCAGCTCGGCGACCTCGTCGCTGCAGGTGGCGATGATCCGGGCGCACTCGTGGCCGACGGCCTCCTCGATGGCCAGGCGCTGCGGGGGGCTGGTGTCGGCGGCGCCCTGGTAGCGCTTCTTCACCGTGCCCAGCGCGTGATAGGTCTGCACGACCGGGATGCCGAGCTCCCGGGCGCCGGCGAGGGCGGCCAGGCCCGACATCCAGAAGTGGGAGTGCACCACGTCCGGTGGGCTCAGCGACCACTGCCGGGCCAGGAAGCTCCCGAACTCGACCATGTGCGGCAGGAGTTGGTCCTTGGGGACGGGCACGGGCGGCCCGGCGGGCACGTGCACCACCTGCACCCCGTCGATGAGGGTCACCCGGTCCGGCAGGCCCGCCGAGTCCCGCCGGGTGTACACCGTGACCCGGTATCCCTTTCTGGCGAGTTGCCGGGCGACCTGCGCCACGTACACGTTCTGGCCGCCGGCGTCCGGTCCGCCGAGCGCGGCCAGCGGGCTGGCGTGCTCGGAGACCATGGCGATGCGTCCTGCCGTGTGCGGACTGCGGCTCATCGTGTGACCTCCTTGATCAGGCGCTCCCAGTCGTCCAGGAAGCGCCGCTCTCCGTAGCGGGCCTGTGCGGCGGCCCGGGCGGCGTCGCCGGTGCGGCGGGCGAGTTCGGGTTCGGCGAGGAAGGCCCGTACGGCGTCCTCCAGTACGTCGAGGCGGTTCGAGACCACCCCGGCGCCCTCGGGTATCGCCTCGCGCACCTCGGTGGTGCCGAGGGCAACCACCGGCATGCCCAGGAACATCGCCTCCAGCAGCGACAGACCGAGCGAGGTCCAGCGCACCGGGTGCAGATAGAGCCGGCAGCGGGCCATCTCCCGGTGCAGTTCGTGCTGGGGCAGATCGCGGGTGCGGCAGCGTTCGGGCGGCAGGTCCAGGTGTTCGGCGAGCCCTTCGGTACGCATGCCGAAGACGTCCAGCGGCGCGGACCGGGCGAACCGGGGCAGCAGGTCGGTGCCGGTCGTACGGCCCCTGCGCAGGGGCTCGTTGACCACGACGGCCGCGCGCCGCTCGGTGCCGGTCCAGCGGTGGCCGGGGTCGATGATGCCGTGCTCGACGACCTCGGTGGGGGCCTGTCCGTTGTCCCACATCAGCCGGTTGAAGTGGGTGACGTGCACGACGGGGATCGCCGACTGCGCGGCCAGCGGGTGGAGTTGGCGCTCGGGGGACTCGTCGGGGCTGTTGTGCTCGACGTACACGGCGGGCACGTCCACGCCGGGCCGGCGGCCGGTCCAGCGCAGGGCCAGGTCGAGTTCGTGCGGCCGCTGCAGCACCATAAGGTCGATGTCGCAGTCCCACAGCTCCTTGGGACTGCGCTCCTGAACGGTCTCGGGCCAGTCCCAGGTCACGGCCCGGCCGAGCCCGTCGGGTCCGCGGTCGTCGGTGACGGGGACCAGGTAGGTGTGCGGGCCCTGCACGAAGGCGGTGAGCCACGATCCGTGCACGTGCCAGACGAGGATGTTCATGTGTGCCGCTCCTGGATGAGCTTGTGCACCGCGCGCACCACGTCCTGCCCGGTGACCTCGTCCAGACAGGGGTGTCCGGGCACGGGGCAGGTCAGCGCCCGGGTGTTCGCGCACGGCGCCGACTGGTCGCCGAGCAGGATGGCCGGAACGCCGTACGGGGCCCAGCGCTCGGCCGGGACCACGGGCGCGAAGAGGGACACGACCGGGGTGCCGACGGCGGCGGCGAGGTGGGCGGGCCCGGTGTTGGCGCTGATGACGACGTCGGCCATGCGCAACACCCCGGCGAGGGTGCGCGGGTCGGTCCGGCCGCCGAGGTCGACGCCCGCGTCCCCGCTCACGCACCGGGTGAGCACGCGCTCGTGCGGGCCGCCGGTGACGACCACGCGGTGCCCGGCGTCGGCGAGCAGCGCCAGCGCGTCCGCGCAGCGCCGTGGGTTCCAGGCGCGGGCGGGGGCGCTCGCTCCGGGGTGCAGGACGACGTACGGGCCGTTGCCGGTCAGGGCGCCAGTGTCCGGGGGCGGCAGGACACGGAGCCGGCCCTCGTCCCCCGGGGGCGGCCGGAAACCCATGGCGGCGGCGGTGTCGAGGGCCGCCTCCACCTCGTGACGGCCCGGCAGTCGCCGGTGCCGTACGTCGAGCAGCCGGCCGGGGTGGTCGACGCTGTCGGCGCCGATCCGGCCGATGCCGGCCAGCCGCAGCAGCAGCGCGGTGGGCAGGGGGCTCTGGTGGAAGGAGGTGAGGACGAGTGCGGCGCCGAAGGACCCGGCGCGCAGCCGGCCGAGCAGGGCGTCTACGTCGTCCACGCTCACGTCGGGCGGGTCGAACCCCTCCCAGGGCGCCTCCCACACCAGCACCTCGTCGACGCCGGGCAGCAAGTGGGCGGCATCCGCGCCGCGCGGACCGCACAGCACGGTGACGTGCTCACTGCGGGCGGCGACGGCACGCACGGCCGGACCGGCGAGCAGCACATCACCGAAGCTGTCGAGCCGGACAACGAGAGCCTTCACAACGGCCCCCACCTTCCCGACCCCGGCGCCGCCGCGTCCCCGGCGAACAGCCACGCCGGACCCCGATCCGCCACGTCCGGCCCGGCGGGCCACGCCCGACCCCGGTCTGCCACGCCTCCCGGGCACAGCCACGCCCGCCCCCGGACCGCCGCACCCCGCTCCGAGAGCCACACCCGCCCCCGGACCGCCGCACCCCGCTCCGAGGGCCATACCCAGCCCCGGACCGCCGCGTCCCGCTCCGAGGGCCACACCCGGCCCCGGACCGCCGCGTCCCGCTCCGAGAGCCACGCCCGGCCCCGGACCGCCGCGTCTCCTTCGGACGCCCACGCGAGATCTCGTTCCTCCAAGTCCCGCTCGGAAGACCACGCCCGGCCCCGGACCACCGCGTCCCGCCCGGAGGGCGACGCCCGGCCCGGAGCCGCCATGTTCTGCCGAGATGGCCACATCCGCACTGGGGCCGACGTCTCCGGCGCAGACGACCGCGCCTGATCAGAGACCGCCACGTCCGGCGAAGACAGCCATGCCCGACCCTGGACCGCCTTGCCCCGCTCGGACACCCACGCCCGACACGGTGCCACCGCCTCCTCCCGACACGGCCGCATCCCGGCCGGGCCGGTCATGTCCAGTAGGGACCAGCGCGACCGATCCGGGCTCCGCCCGCACCCCGAAGACAGCCACACCCGGCCCGCCACCACCACGTCCCCCTCGGACACCCACGCCCAGCCCGGGACCACCGCCTCCTCCCCACACCGCCACACCCCGGCCAGGCCCGTCAGATCCAGCAGAGAGCAGCACACCCCATCCGGGCTCCGCTCGCCCCCCGAAGACAGCCACGCCCGGCCCGCCACCACCGCATCCCCCTCGGACACCCACGCCCGACACGGTGCCACCGCCTCCTCCCGACGCCGCCACCTCCCGGCCGGGCCCGTCAGATCCGGCAGGGGCCAGCACATCCGATCCGGGCTCGGCGCGCCCCCGGGAGGGGTCCACGCCGCAGCAGGGGAAGCCGCGCCCCGCGCGGACGGCCAAGCGCCGTCACCGGCCGGCGCATCCCCCGCAGACCACCACGCGCCATCGCCGGCCGATGCACCCCGCGCAAACCACCACGCCCCGTCACCGGCCGCCGCACCCCCCGCAGACCACCACGCCCCATCACCAGCCGATGCACCCCGTGAAGGCGGCCACGGCCCGGTCGGCCTCGCCGCCCCCGCGAGCGCCCTGCGCACCGCGGTGAGCACGTCCGGGGCGGTCCGGTCGGCGAAGCGGGTCAGTTCCGCGGGGGCGGTGGCCGCGTTCGGTACGAGGATCCCGTGGGCGCCGGCCGCCCGCGCCGCCAGCACGTCGGCCGCTATGTCACCTATGACCAGGCACGCGGCGGGCGGGACGCCGAGTCGTGCGGCGGCCGTGAGGACCAGGCCCGGGCGTGGCTTGCGGCAGGCGCAGCCGGCGTCCGGGGCGTGCGGGCAGAACACCCAGGTGTCCAGGCCGCCCAGCAGGGCGTCGGCGCGTTCGTTGACCCGGTGCACGTCGTCGGCGGTGAGCAGTCGGCGTCCGATGCCGGACTGGTTGCTGATCACCCCGGTGGCCAGGCCGTGGGAGCGTGCGAGTGCGACGGCATCCGCGGCACCGGGCAGCAGTCGGACGCGTTCGGGGTCGCCGTTGTAGGGCACGTCCTCGACGAGGGTGCCGTCACGGTCGAACAGGACGGCCGAGAAGCGGTTCACCCGGCACCTCCCAGGGGTTCGGCGTGCCGGTGGCGGACGACTCCGCGCAGCCAGTGCCGGACGGCGAGGGGCGGGATGAGCACGCTGGTGCCGAGCAGCCCGGCGATCTCACGGGCGGTACGGGGGCCCGGCAGGATGCGGGCGAGGGCGAACTCTGCCGTACCCAGCGTCCACAGGGCCGCGCAGGCGGTGGCGGCGCGGCGGCGCCCGGCGAGTGCGCAGGCGGCCGCGGCGAGCGCGGCACCGGTCACGGCCAGGTGGCGGGGCAGCCGGCCGCGGGGTGCCTGGGCACGGGCCCACCAGTCGCGGCCGTGCAGCCGGTTCATCAGCGCGTCGTCGGCGTTGCCGCGCTGCGCGGGCAGCGAGGCCCACCAGTGGGCCGGGCGGACCGGGTGAGAGGTGATCCGGCGGCCCCGCCGCAGTGTCCAGCCGGCCCGCTGCACCCGCAGGGCGAGGTCGGCGTCCTCGCGGAAGGCACGCGGGAAGCGTTCGTCGAAACCGCCCGCCCGGGCGAGCGCCTCGGTGCGGTAGGCCATGTCGGCGGTGGCCCAGGCGGCGTTCTCCAGGCCCTTGGTGCCTCGTTCCCAGTCGGTGGGCCGGCGGTCCAGGGGCAGGGGGACACGCAACTGCCCCTGGATGCCGCCGACGTGCTCACCGGCTTCCCGCAGGTCCTGGGCGAGCAGCCGGGACCAGGCCGGGAGCACCTGGACGTCGTCGTCGAGGAAGACCGTCCAGGGTGTCGCGACCGTACGCCAGCCGGCGTTGCGGGCGGCGGCCGGGCCCTTGCCGCCGGTGCGCAGGGTCCGTATCCGGTCGAGCAGTGGCCCGGCCGCCTGCAGCGGCAGGTCGCCGTTGCACTCGGGCCGGTCGTCCACGACGATGACCTCGTGCGGGGGGTGCCCTTCGGCAGCGGCGAGCGCGCGCAGGCACTCGGCGAGGCAGGGGCGGCCGATCGTCGGGACGACGACGGTGTAGGCGGGCGCGTCGGTCATGCGAACGCCTTCCCGCGGCGGATCGCGAACGGGCCGAGCACCAGCAGGTCCACGGGCGCGGAGCCGAAGCACTCCAGGGCGTCGCGCGGGTCGTCGACCATGGGCCGGCCGGCCGTGTTCAGACTGGTGTTGACGACCACCGCCAGCCCGGTGCGCCGTTCGAACCCGTCGATCATCCGCGCGACCAGCGGCTCCTGGGCGCGGTCGACGGTCTGGATGCGGGCGGTGCCGTCGACGTGGACCACGGCCGGGATGCGGGCCTTCCAGTCGGCGGCCACGTCGTGCACGAAGAGCATGTGCGGGCTGGGCAGCGGTCCGTCGAAGATCTCGGCCGCGCGTTCGGCGAGCACCATGGGCGCGACCGGCCGGAACTCCTCGCGGCCCTTGACCGCGTTGAGCCGCTCCAGGTTGGCGGCCTTGCCGGGGTGGGCGAGGAGCGAGCGGTGGCCGAGCGCGCGCGGCCCGTACTCGCTGCGACCCTGGAACCAGGCCACGATCCGGTCGGCGGCCAGCGCCTCGGCGGCCGTCTCGGCGATGTCGGCGGGCTCCTCGTACGGTACGGCGGCCCGCTCGAGCCACTCGCGCAGTTCGGCGTCGCTCCAGCCGCGGCCGAGCGCCGCGGTCGCCATCGGCTCCAGGGTGTCCTTCTGCCCGGCCACGTGCGCGGCCGCGCCGAGGGCCGTACCGGCGTCCCCGGCGGCGGGCTGCACCCACACGTGCCTGAAGCCACTCTGCCGCCACAGCCGGGTGTTGGCGACGCAGTTCAGCGCGACACCGCCGGCCATGGTGAGCGCGTCCTCGCCGGTGCGCCCGCGCAGCCACCGGGCCAGGGCGAGCATGGCCTCCTCCAGGCAGAGTTGGGCACTCGCGGCCAGGTCGGCGTGGTCCCGGCTCCAGGCTCCGCCGGCCGGGCGGGCCGGGACGAGTGCGGCCCAGGGGACGGGCCGGGCACGGAAACCGCCCTGCTCGTCGGCCCTGACGTACTCCCGCAGCCGGTCGGCGAAGCGCGGGGAGCCGTAGGAGGCGAGCGCCATCACCTTGAACTCGTCGCTGCTGCGCAGGAAACCGAGGTGCTCGGTGAGGTCCTCGTAGAACAGGCCCAGGGAGTCCGGCAGTTGCTGGGTACCGAGGACGGTCAGCTCACGGTTGGTGCAGCGGCCGGCCAGGTGCGAGCCGCACTCGCCGCGGCCGTCGAGGACGAGCACGGCGCAGTCCGGGTACGGCGAGACCGGCCCGGCGGAGGCGGCGTGCGCCACATGGTGGGGGACGAAGCGGACCTTGGCGGGGTCGAGTCCGGGCAGGGCCTCGGCGAGGAAGCCGGGGGCCTGGCGGGCGTACTCCTGGCGCAGGTGGTCCCAGGGGTCTTCGAGGCCCATCCGCTCGGCGGGGCGGGCGAGCGAGGGGTCGTAGGAGTAGGCGACGGCGTCGAGGCCGGACGGCGTGAGGCCGGTCCGTTCCAGGCACCAGCGGGCGGACTGCTCCGGCAGCTCCCACGCGGAGAAGGGGACGGGCCGCTTGCCGTGCTTGCGGCGCGAGAACCGCTCCTCCTCCGCCGCCGCCACGACCTTGCCGTCGCTGATCAGGGCGGCCGCGGGGTCATGGAAGAGTGCGTTGATACCGAGAACGTGCATGCGCTGTCTCCAGGGCGCGGGCGGTCGGGGGTCAGGGCCGCGGGGCCGGGTCCTCCTCGCGCGGTGGCGGTTGCGGGGGCCGGGCGGCGAAGTAGGCGATGGTCTGCTTCAGCCCCTCCTCCCAGGGGATCTGGGGGGACCAGCCGAGGAGTTCGCGCGCGAGTGTGGTGTCGGGTCGGCGCCGGGCGGGGTCGTCGACGGGCCGGCCGACGAACGCGATCGGCGACCGGGAGCCGGTCAGGGCGACCACCCGGCGGGCCAGGTCGGCGACGGTGATCTCGTCGCTGCCGCCGATGTTCACCGGCCGTACGGCCCTGCTCGCGGCCACCCGCAGGACGCCGTCGACGGTGTCGTCCACGTAGCACAGCGAGCGGGTCTGGCTGCCGTCGCCGGTCACGGTGACCGGTTCGCCGGCCAGCGCCTGGCAGATGAAG
This sequence comes from Streptomyces barringtoniae, assembly GCF_020819595.1. GTDB lineage: Bacteria > Actinomycetota > Actinomycetes > Streptomycetales > Streptomycetaceae > Streptomyces > Streptomyces barringtoniae. Next base: position 136,496 of record NZ_JAJHNP010000012.1, on the reverse strand, counting down.
GTGGGCACCGCACGGCCGTCGTGGGCCCGCATCCGCGGCCCGTAGGTGTTGAACAGCCGCACGATCCCGGCGTCGCTGCGCCTGGTGCCGGCGTGCGCGGTGACGAGTGCCTCGGCGAACCGCTTGGACTCGTCGTACACACTGCGCGGCCCGACCGGGTTCACATTGCCCCAGTAGCCCTCGTGCTGCGGGTGCACCAGCGGATCGCCGTACACCTCGGAGGTCGACGCGAGCAGGAGGCGCGCCCCGTCGCGTTCGGCGATCGCGAGGGCGTTGCGGGTGCCGAGACTGCCGACGTCCAGGGTCTCCAGGGGCAGGCGCAGATAGTCGGCGGGCGAGGCGGGGCAGGCGAAGTGCAGCACGAGGTCGTACGGCCCCGGCAGCAGCTCCACGCAGTCGGGCGCGGAGACGTCGAGCCGTGCGAACCGGAAACCTGGCCGTTCCTCGAGCGTGGCGACGTTCTCACGCCGGCCGCAGGCGAGATTGTCGGCACAGTCGACTTCGACCCCCGAATCCAGCAACCGTTCGCACAGATGGGAGCCGAGGAAGCCGGCGCCTCCGGTCACGAGGGCGCGCCGCCAGGAAAACGGTGTGGCACCAGTCATGGGGGCCTGTTCCTTCGTCCACGTCGTCGCGCCCCGGGAACGCTCCTGCCTGGGCGTTCGGCGCGTACCGCGTCGCCGGGGCCGAGCTTGCCGGCCTCGCTGGGGGTGCTGGGGAAACAAGGAGAGGGCTCGGGCCCCGCTGTTCCGGAGGACCGCCCTGGTCGGCCGCCGCTGGCTGGACGGCACGAGCACTGGGGTTCCCCTGCCAGTTGGTTTCACATGTTGCATCCTTATTGTCCGGAAGGCCGGGTGCTCGCGCGACTCCAACGACGTCAAGGCAGGTGGGGACGGCCGTGGGCGACGCCTGAAGGGAGTTCGAGAGGGCCATGCACGACGAGGTCACCGCCGCGCTGCTGCGCGCTCTGCGGCAACCCGGCCGGTCGACCGGGCGCGTACTGCTGACCGGCTGGTTCGGTTTTCCGGGACGGGGAGGCGACGGCCGGGAACGTACTGGCGCAGCGGCACGACTCGGCCGAGCTGACCGGCGCGGGCATCCGGCACGACACCGCATGGAGCCCGGGTTTCCGTCCCGGCCCGCTGTCGCTGGAGGCAGTCCGGCCGGCGGCGTACGACACCGTGCTCTTCGTGTGCGGCCCGGTGTACGGGCCCCAAGTCGCCGCCCTGCACGCCAGGTTCAGGACGTGTCATCGACTGGCCGCCGGCGTGTCGGTCGTCGACCCGGCGGATCCCGCGGCCACCGGTTTCCACGAGCTCGTCGCCCGGGACGGCACGGCGGCACCGGCCCGGCACGACCTCGCGGCCACGGCTCCGGCGGGCCCGCTGCCGCCGGTGGCCGGGGTGGTGCTCTCGCACGGGCAGGGCGAGTACGGCGCGCGGCGCCGCACGAGGAGGCCAAGGTCCGGCTCACCGGCCGGACGGCCGGCAAGGACTGCGCACGCCTGGCGGCCGACACCCGACTGGCCGCGGGCGACTGGCGGCTGTGCGCCACGGCCGAGCAGTTCCTGGCGCTGGTCTCCCGCTGCGACCTGGTGGTCACCACCCGGCTGCACGGTCTGGTGCCGGCCCTGCGCACCGGCACTCCGGTGATCGCCGTCGACCCGGTCTCGGGCGGCGCCAAGGTCGGCGCCCAGGCACGGGCGGTGGGCCGGCCGGCGCTGGTGGACGCGGGGGCGCCGAGCGAGGAGCTGCTGGACCACTGGTGGCGGTGGGCGCTGTCCCGGGCGGGCCGGACGGCAGCCGCGCGGCACATGGTGCGCTGATCCCGCGCGGGCGGGCCGTGTAGCGCGGCGCGCGCGGGGCACTCGGCGCGGCGACGGCAGGCCGCTCATGGGCCGCCGCGATGTCTCGCAGGAGGTGACGACATGGGTCACGGCGGAAACGTCATCCAGGAGCTGACGACCGATCACCGTGAGGTCGAGGAGATCTTCGGCCGTATCGAGGCGCTGCCGCCCGGCTCCAAGGACCGCAAGGACCTCGCCGACCAGGCGACGATCGAGCTGGTACGGCACTCGGTCGCGGAGGAGTCCTATCTGTACCCGGCGGTGCGCGAGCACATCACGGGTGGGGACGCCTTGGCGGACAAGGAGATCGAGGATCACGCCAAGGCCGAACAGATCATGAAGGACATGGAGGGCCTGCAGGCGGACGACCCCCGGTTCGACACGCTCATGGCACAGCTGATGAGCGAGATCCGGTCCCATGTGATGGACGAGGAGCAGAACCTCTTCCCGAGGATGGAGGCCGCCTGCACGGCGGACGCGCTGATGGACCTCGGCGACAAGGTGCGCCGCGCGAAGAAGATGGCTCCGACCCGCCCGCACCCCTCGGCACCTGACACTCCCCCGGCCAACAAGCTGCTGGCACCGGGAGCGGGCCTGGTCGACAGGATGCGCGACGCGCTGTCGGGGCGGGGGAAGAAAAGCTGAGGGTGAGCCGAGGGGCGAGCTGACGGTCGGTCGAGCCAGGGATCGCGACGGGGCTCGGCCCAGCTGATATGGCTGGGTGAACCCCGTCGGTCGTCCGTCCGCAGGGACGGGGCGGACGCCGGGCCCTGTCCGGCGAAGGCCGGCCTGTGTGCCGTGTCCGGCGAAGGCCGGCCTGCCGTGGGCCCCGGCTGCCGAATGGGCCCCGGGGAGCCCGCGAACCTTCGGGCGCGGCGTATGCGGGACGGGCCCGAGAAGCCCGGGACGAGCGGCCAGGGAGTCCGTGATCAGGGGCCGGGGAGCCCGCGGCCGGCCCAGGGCGGCGGTTGATGGCCACGGCGGCGGCTGACTGCCCATGACCGCCCAGGGGCCGGGCCGGTCATCGGCGTCTCGCCCTGCCGCATGTGTACCCCCGGTCACCAGGGCCGCAGGGCGAGGAGGCACCGGAGCCGGCCTCGGCCTGCGGCCCCGATCGGCCCGGCGACCGGTACGGCCCCGATCACGATCAGCACCGTCGCCGTATCAGCGTCACCGATCCGTGCACAACAAGCCCCTTGGATGCCTCCGCGCATCACAGCCACGGGCGCACGCCTGCTCCGGAGCGCGCGCGGGCGCGGTGACGGGCCGCTCGGCACAGGAGGCGGAGCGCCTGGAAGAGGGTCAGGGGCCAGAGCAGGGCGAAGCACCACAGCAGTGCGGGGTCCGAGGTGCGGACGCCCATGACGGCCACGAACGCCGAGGCGATGCCCAGCAGCAGCACCGCCACGGGCAGCCACACCCCTCGCGGTGGGTCGCCCATGCGGCGCGCGAACCTGCGGTCCTGCCTGAGGCAGGCCTCGATCTGCAGCAGCGCGACCCGTTCGCGTGGCGACAGCCGTACCTCATCGTGCATCTCCCAGTCGTCCACGGCAACGGCACCTCCTCCGCCGATCGGCGGTTTCCGTCCCCGGGCGCCCGAGTTCCCCCTGACGGCCCGGCCGATGCGGAGCCGCGACGACCCACCGTCCGGCCCCAGGGCTCCGCCCAGCGGCGGCCCGGAGCGCACGCCGGCCGTCTCGCAGTCGGGCCTGCCCTCCCACCCGGCCTGCCTGTGCGCCCCGGCCGCGAACACTCCTGCCGGGGAGGGCACTTCACCGCCGGGCTGGGGCGGTCCACGATCGCCTGACCGGACCGGCGCCTCGACGCGCGTCACTCGCGTAGCGGCGCCGAACTGCCCGCGGCGTCCCCGCCGTCCTCCCCAAGTGGCACGCCGGCCGGGGCTGGATGCGGCGGGCAACGCCCGTATCACCGCGGGCCGAAGCCGTCCGGCGGCGGGCAATGCGTGCGGCGGCCACGGGTGATGCGGCGCCACATCTGCTTCCCGGTGAGCTCCCGACCCATTGTGTTGAGCCTTGTGCCCCTTTACTGTTCGGGTTTGCCTGAGTCTGTTTGATGCTGATTGCTCAGTCGGTTGGAGGCCGCAGTGCGGAGTGATCGGATCGGTTCAGAGGTCGCGAGACCCGTTCGCGGTCGGTGGCGGAGGGCGGCCCTCGCGACGGCCGCGACCATCGCCCTGGCCGCGGGCATGACGGCGCCCGCCGCGGCGCAGGACGCCGGCGGGCAGGCACCCGCCGCCGCGCCTGCGGCAAGTCCGCAGGCGCACACGGTGAGTTTCGACGGCTACTCGTTCCTCGTCGACGGCAGGCGCACCTACCTGTGGTCCGGCGAGTTCCACTACTTCCGGCTCCCGAGTCCGGACCTGTGGCGCGACATCTTCCAGAAGATGAAGGCCGCCGGATTCAACGCCACCTCGTTGTACTTCGACTGGGGATACCACTCGCCGAAGCCGGGTGTGTACGACTTCAGCGGGGTGCGCGACGTCGACAAACTGCTCGACATGGCCGAGGAGGCCGGGCTCTACGTCATCGCGCGCCCGGCGCCGTACATCAACGCGGAGGTCGACAGCGGCGGTCTGCCCGGCTGGATGACCACCAAGGCCGGGCACAACCGCAGTGACGACCCGCAGTTCCTGAGGTACGCGGACGAGTGGCTGACCCGGATCGACCGGATCATCGCCCGCCACCAGCTGACCAACGGCACCGGGTCGGTCATCGCCTACCAGGTCGAGAACGAGTACTACAACGGCTCGGCGGCCGGCCGCTCCTACATGAAGCACCTGGAGGACAAGGCCCGCGCCGACGGCATCACGGTACCGCTGACCGGCAACAACAACGGCACCTTCAACTCCGGTACCGGCGCCCTGGACGTCGACGGACCGGACTCCTACCCGCAGGGCTTCAACTGCTCCAGCCCGTCGAAGTGGAACGGCGTACCCGACATCGGCTACGACCACCCGGACGGCAAGCCGCTGTACTCACCGGAGTTCCAGGGCGGCGCCTTCGACCCCTGGGGCGGGCCTGGCTACGACAAGTGCGCACAGCTGATCAACGACCGGTTCGCCGACGTGTTCTACAAACAGAACATAGCCGTCGGCGCCACCGCGCAGAGCTTCTACATGACCTACGGCGGCACCAACTGGGGCTGGCTGGGCATGCCGGAGAACTACACGTCCTACGACTACGGGGCCGCGATCCGCGAGAACCGCCGGCTCGATCCGAAGTACTACGAGGACAAGCTGATCGGGTACTTCACGCAGTCGGTCGCCCCGCTGACCAAGACCGAGGCGATCAGGGCCACACCGCCGGACGACTCCGCGGTCGTCGACACCGCCCGGATGAACCCCGACACCAAGACACAGTTCCACGTCCTGCGGCACGGGAACTCCACGTCCACGGCAGTCGACAGGACCCACATCTCGCTGGACTTCAACGCCCAGCCGGCCGCGGACACCACCTACACCTGGGACGACCCCGACTCCGCGCTGCAGTACGCCGGTTCGTGGTCGCACATGGCCGACCAGAGCTACACCGGCGGCGACTACAAGCACACCGAGTCGTTCTCCAACAAGGCCGGTGACTCGGTCACCGTCCCCTTCGACGGCACCGCGATCCGCTGGATCGGCTCGAAGACGAACAACCACGGCTACGCCGACGTCTACCTCGACGGCACCAAGGTGGCGACGGTCGACGACTCCGGCGGCGAGAACCAGGCGGTGATCTTCCAGAAGACCGGCCTGGCGCCCGGGGCGCACACGCTGAAGATCGTCGTCGACGGGAACCACGGCTCCGGCTCGACGGACAACTACGTGGCCATCGACGCCGTCGACGTGCCGACGGCCGCCGCCGCGGAGCCGACCTACCCGGTCGTGCCGCAGCAGCCGGGCACCGCGATCACGCTCGACGGGCGCGACTCGCACGTGATCGTGGCGAACTACCGGCTCGGGGACTCGCAACTGCAGTACTCGACGTCGGAGATCATGACCAGCGCGACGGTCGGGGGCCGGGACCTCGCCGTGCTCTACGGCGATCCGGGCAGCGACGGCGAGACCGTGCTGCACTACTCCTCCAGGCCCACCGTGACCAGCAGCGGCGGCACGGTCACGACCACCTGGGACGCGGCCACCGGTGACCTGCGCTTGAACTACACGCACAAGGGCCTGATCCGCATCGGCATCAGCGGCGGCGGATCGCGCCCGATGCTGCTGCTCGTCGGCGACAAGGCGACGGCGGAGACCTTCTGGCGTCAGGACACGGCGACCGGTCCGGTGCTCGTGCGCGGCACCCGCCTGCTGCGGACGGCGACCAGCCTGGACGGCGGCCGGACCGTGGCACTCACCGGCGACAACGCCGATGACAGGAACATCGAGGTGTTCACCTCCGCCGACCACGTCACCTGGAACGGCGGGACGTTGAACACCCAGGCCACCGACACGGGAAGCCTCACCGGGCAGATTCCCGTCGCGGCCCCGGTCCACCTGCCGGCGCTGACCGACTGGAAGCACGCCGAGGAGTCCCCCGAAGCGGCCCCCGGTTTCGACGACTCCAGCTGGCAGGTGGCCGACAGGACGACCACCAACAGCGTCTCCGGCGTCAACTCACTGCCGGTGCTCTACGCGGACGACTACGGCTTCCACACCGGCAACACGTGGTACCGCGGCCGCTTCCACGCCACCGGCAAGGAGACCGGCATCCACCTGGTCTCGGACTCCGGCGGCAGGGCGCAGGCGTTCTCCGCCTGGCTCAACGGCACCTTCCTGGGCAGTTCCACGACCGGCAGCGCAGACTTCGCCTTCCCGGCCGGTTCGGTGAGGCCGGAGGGCGACAACGTCATCTCCGTGCTCACCGTGAACATGGGGCACGAGGAGGACTACAACTCGACCAACGGCAACAAGACGGCGCGCGGCCTGACCAGCGCCTCGCTCGTCGGGGCGCCGCTGACCTCCGTCACCTGGCGGCTGCAGGGCGTACGGGGCGGCGAGGACCTGCAGGACCCGGTGCGCGGCCCGCTCTCGACGGGCGGCCTGTACGGCGAGCGGGCCGGCTGGTCCCTGCCGGGCTACCCGGACGGCGACTGGAACCGGGTGTCCCTGCCGACGACCGACACCCGTCCCGGGGTGTCCTGGTACCGCACCGACGTCAGCCTGGACCTGCCGCACGGCCAGGACACCTCGCTCGGGCTGTCGTTCAGTGACGACCCGTCGCGCAAGTACCGTGCCACGATCTTCGTGAACGGCTGGCAGGTCGGCAACTACGTCAACTACCTGGGCCCGCAGAGCACGTTCCCGGTCCCCGACGGGATCCTGAACCCCAACGGCCGGAACAGCATCGCCATCGCCGTGTGGAACCTGGACGGCAGCACCGGCGGGCTCGGCAAGGTCTCGCTCGTGAACTACGGCAGCCATGCCTCGTCCCTGCGCGTCGCGCAGAACGACAGCCCCCGCTACGACCACCGGAAGTACGCGATGCCGCAGCGTCCGGGAGCGGATGTCACCCTGGACGTGCCGGACACCGCTCAGTCAGGACAGGCCTTCACGGCCGAGGCGACGGTGCGGGTGCCGCAGGACCGGCCGTCCGCCTCCCGTCTGACGGCCTCGCTCGCCCTGCCCGACGGCTGGAGCGCGAGCGCCCCGAGCCCCACCTCGGTCCAGCGCCTGCGCCCCGGCGGATCGGCCACCTTCACCTGGAGGGTCCAGCCGCCGGCCGGGACGCTGCCCTCCGCCTCGGCACTCACCGCCACTGTGCGCTACCTGCAGAACGGACGGCAGTCTGCCGGCGGTGACGAGCGCATCGTCGGCGGGATCCCACCGGCCCCGCCGGCCGGGAAGAGCGCCGTGAGCGACCTGCCGTTCCTGTCGTCCACCAACGGGTGGGGTCCGGTGGAGCGTGACAGCAGCGTCGGCGAGCAGGCGGCCGGGGACGGCCGTCCGATCCGTGTCGCCGGCGTCGGTTACGCCAAGGGCCTGGGCACCAACTCGGTCAGCGACGTCGAGCTCTATCTCGCCGGAAAGTGCTCTCGGTTGACGGCGGACGTCGGTGTCGACGACGAGACGGGCGGTGCCGGAACGGTGACGTTCTCCGTGATCGCCGACGGCAGGACCCTGGTCACCACGCCCACGATTCGCGGCGGACAGGCAGCGGTGCCGATCGACGTCGACGTCAGCGGCGCCCAGGTGGTCGACCTCAAGGTCGGTGACGCCGGAGACGGCAACGGCAACGACCACGGCGACTGGGCGATGCCGACGCTGACGTGCGGCTAGGGCCTGGGTCTGCCGTGCCGTCCGCTGTGTCATCTGCTGGGCGATCTTCCGTGCGATCTTCTGTGCGATGTTTCGTGCGAGCACAGTCGGCCACTGGACGCTACAGACCGTAAAGCCGCTCGGTCGCAAGTGACCTCCGCTGCCGCAAGGTCGATACTTCCAGTAGACGGGGCGGGCGGCCGCCTCCACCGGGCGGCCGCCCGCACCTGATGCCCCGTCACCGAAGGGTCCTGAGCCGAAGTGCCGAGCTCACGAGGAGACACCCATGAAGATGCTGTTCAACGTGCCGGAGACCGTCGTGGCGGACGCGCTGCGCGGGATGGCGGCCGCGTATCCCGATCTGACGGTGGACGTGGAGAACCGGGTGATCGTCCGCCGGGACGCTCCCGTGGCCGGGCAGGTCGCGCTGGTGTCCGGTGGCGGGTCGGGGCACGAGCCGCTGCACGGCGGGTTCGTCGGCCCGGGCATGCTCGCCGCCGCCTGCCCGGGAGAGGTGTTCACCTCCCCGGTGCCGGACCAGATGGTGCGTGCCGCGGCGGCCGTGGACAGCGGCGCCGGCGTGCTGTTCGTCGTGAAGAACTACACCGGCGACGTGCTCAACTTCGACATGGCGGCCGAACTGGCCGAGGACGAGGGCATCCAGGTCGCCAAGGTGCTGGTCAATGACGATGTGGCGGTCACCGACAGCCTGTACACGGCCGGGCGGCGCGGCACCGGTGCGACGCTGTTCGTGGAGAAGATCGCGGGCGCCGCCGCGGCCGAGGGGCAGCCGCTGGAGCGGGTCGAGTCCATCGGGCGTCAGGTGAACGAGAACTCGCGGAGCTTCGGTGTGGCACTCAGCGCCTGTACGACCCCGGCGAAGGGCAGCCCCACCTTCGATCTTCCGGACGGTGAGCTGGAGTTGGGCATCGGCATCCACGGCGAGCCGGGCCGGGAGCGGCGGCCGATGATGACGTCCGGGGAGATCGCCGACTTCGCGGTGAACGCGGTCCTGGAGGACATGCCGCCGCGCAGCCCCGTGCTGGTGCTGGTCAACGGCATGGGCGCCACCCCGCTGCTGGAGCTGTACGGTTTCAACGCCGAGGTGCAGCGGGTGCTGCGCGAACGCGGCGTCGCCGTGGCCCGTACGCTCGTCGGCAACTACGTCACCTCCCTGGACATGGCGGGCGCCTCGGTGACGCTGTGTCAGGTCGACGAGGAGCTGCTGCGGCTGTGGGACGCGCCGGTGAGCACTCCTGCGCTGCGGTGGGGGATGTGATACGGCGGACGAGGCGACCATCACCCGCAGCACGCCGGTCACCACCTCTACCACGCAAGGAGATCCAGTGCTCGACGCCGACTTCTTCCGCCGTTGGATGGCGACGACCGCCGCGTCCGTCGAACGTGAGGCGGAGCGGCTGACCGCCCTCGACTCGGCGATCGGGGACGCCGACCACGGCAGCAATCTGCAGCGCGGCTTCACCGCCGTACGGGCCGCCCTGGAGAAGGAGGCGCCGGACACCCCGGGCGCGGTCCTGGTACTGGCCGGGCGGCAGCTCATCTCCACCGTCGGCGGCGCGTCCGGGCCGCTGTACGGCACGCTGCTGCGCCGCACCGGCAAGGCGCTCGGCGACGAGGCCGAGGTCAGCGAGGAGGAGCTGGCCGAGGCGCTGCGCGCGGGCGTGGACGGGGTGATGGCGCTGGGCGGGGCGGCCCCCGGCGACAAGACCATGATCGACGCCCTGGTGCCGGCCGTGGACGCGCTCGGCGAAGGCTTCGCCGCCGCGCGGGCCGCCGCCGAGGAGGGCGCGATGGCCACCGTCCCGCTGCAGGCGCGCAAGGGCCGGGCGAGCTATCTCGGCGAGCGCAGCATCGGCCACCAGGACCCGGGGGCGACCTCGTCGGCGCTGCTCATCGCCAGTCTGCAAGAGGCAGCAGAGGGCGGACGGTGAGCGACGAGAAGGTCGTCGGGATCGTGCTGGTGTCGCACAGCGCGGAAGTGGCCGCCTCGGTCGCCGACTTGGCGAAGGGCCTGGCGGGCGGGGCTCCCGCGGTGCCCGTGGCGCCGGCGGGCGGCACCGAGGGCGGCGGGCTCGGCACCAGCGCCGAGCTGATCTCCGCCGCGGCGGCCTCCGTGGACCGGGGCGCCGGGGTGGCGGTGCTCACCGATCTCGGCAGTGCCGTGCTCACCGTGAAGGCCCTGATCGCCGAGGGTGACGAACTGCCGGACGGCACCCGGCTGGTGGACGCGCCGTTCGTCGAGGGTGCGGTGGCGGCGGTGGTCACCGCCGCCACGGGGGCCGACCTGGACGCGGTGGAGGCCGCGGCGGCGGAGGCGTACGGCTACCGCAAGGTGTGACCGGCCGCGGGGGCCGGCCGGTCACCTGTTCGCGAGGAACAGCCTGGCCAGCCGCGCTCCTGCGGCCACTGCCGCCGGGTGGTCCTGGATGGGGTTCACGCGGGAGTTCCTGAAGACGATGTAGGTGACCCCGGAGGGCACCCCGCCGCCGCGCGGGTCGGCCCGGATGCCGAGGCCCCGTGCCGTGGCGTAGGAGGCCTCGCCGATGACGTCGCGCGCGCCTGTGTCGCCCACCACGGCGTACTGCACCCGGCCCCGGTAGACGACGGCGGCGACCGAGCCGCCCCGTACGCCGTGCTTGCGGGGGTTCCAGGTGCGGCTGGGGGCCGGCACCACGATGTAGGGCAGTCTCTCCGCGCTCAGATGGCGGCCGTCGGACTGCTGGTAGGCGGTCGTGGCGGCGAACTGCGGGTCGGTGCCGGGGTTGCAGCGGGCGGTGGACCGTCCGTCGCAGTCGATGTCCATGTCGGCCTTCCAGAAGACGGCGTCCCGGGTGCCGCAGACGGGCACGGTCCGGGGACGGCCGGCGTCGGTGCGGTACCGGCCGCGGGAGATCCGGTGGCACTCGCCCAGCCGGGCCAGCAGGTCGGTGGCGGCCACCGCGCCCTCGCTACGGGCCACGGGCCTCTCCCGGGGCGGGCCGGGGGCGGCCGGGGCGGGCAGCACGGCCGGGACGTGCAGCGCGGCCGGGACGTGCAGCGCGGCCGGGGCGAGCAGGGCGACGCCGGCCAGGGCCGGCGTCAGCGACGGGACACGCACGATGATGGACCCTCTCGTCGGGGACGGGGCGGACGTCCGGCCGCTGCGCGGCGGACATCCCGCCCACTGTGGTGCGCGTCCACGCCCACCGGCCGTACGGGGCGCTCCGAAGCGGCCGGATGGAGCAAGCTTCTGACGCGCGTGAGGGACACAGGAAAGTAAAACGGCAGGTCAAACGGAAGGACGGCGGCAGGACGACGAGAGGGGCGGTGACTTTCGACAGCAGGGGCCGGGGATCCGGGCCGAATCCGGTCCGGATCCCCCGGCCGCCCGCACCGGCGCGGGATAGGCGACGACAGCGTGTCCGCGCCACGCGGCATGAACTTCCCTGCTCCCTGGGGCAGTTCAGCCGTCGGGGCCCTCAGCATACGTAACTTCCCGGTGTGGTCACCAACACGGGCCCGCATCGGTCACCCACGCGGCCCCCTTGCCGAGCCGCACCCGCCGCGCCATATTGGTCCGGACCTTTGCGTGATGCCCATGCCGCCGTTCCGGGGGAGGCAGAGCCGTGCGACGCGTTCCGTGGCCGCTCGTGCTGGTCTGCGGGGCCCTGCTGCTGGTCGCGTCCTGCGGCTGGAGCCAGGCCGACGAAGACGACGAAGGCCGGGCACCAGGTGCTCCGACCGGGGTCACCGCACAGGCGGGCAGCGCCACCAGCGTCCACGTGATGTGGAACGCGGTACCGGACAGCCCCGGTGTCCGCACCTACGAGGTATATCGCGGCACCACGAAGGTGGAGGATGTTCCGGGTTCACAGCACATGGTGGACGTCACCAGGCTCAGGCCGTCCACCGTGTATGCCTTCACCGTGCGGGCCCGGGACACCGACGGGCTGCTCGGACCGCCGAGCCGTGCGGTGCGGGCGCGGACACCGGCCATGGCGCCGGCGGACCGCTCGGCGCCCACCCGGCCGTCGCATCCCGCCGGGCGGGTGCTCGGCGCCCGGGAGGTCCAGCTGTCGTGGGGCGCGTCCCGGGACGACCGGGGTGTGGTGTCGTACGACGTGTACCAGGGCGGGGCGAAGATCCACAGCGTCGGCGGGAACCAGAGCACGACCGTGGTCACCGGACTGCGCCCCGGCACCGCTTACGTCTTCACGGTGCGGTCCCGCGACGCCGCCGACAACCTCTCCCCCGCGAGCGCCCCGGTCCGCCTCACGACCCCGGGCACCGACGATGGGCGCAGCACCGCGCCCACCGGTTTCACCGCGAAGACCCACCGGGCCGGCGGGGCGTACTACATCGATCTGTCCTGGGATCCGCCGCCCGTGGACGGGGTGATCACCGAGTACCGGATCCGGCTCGACGGCACCGCGGCGACCTCGCTGGTGTGGGGCGGCACCCCACCGACCGGCCGGTCGAGCTACAGCTTCTACGTCGGCCGGAACGCCGGCGAGGAACACCGGGTGCGGCTGCGGGCACGGCTGCCGGACGGCACGTGGGGCGGCTGGTCGCCGGAGCGAACGGTGACCACGGCAGCCCCGTGAGCGGCTCGGGACCGTGCAGTCATGCGGCTCCGCCGCGTGGGCGCCGCCCTGCGCCGGACGTGGGACACGGTCACCTGACCGGCTCCCGTCCAGGTGCGGCCGCTCCCGCGCCCACGTTGGCTGCTGCCCAGGCAGCACGGACGTTTCCCGACCCCTGGCGGCGCATGGGACGTACCGCCGACCGTGCCGCCGGAGGCCAGCCCATGCATCCCTCGCGACTCCTCGTCCGCTCCGGTCTGACCCTGGCGGCCGCCGCGGCGCTGCCCGCCGCCCTCGCCGGGCCGTCCGCCGCGGCCTCGGGCATCTCCGTCAGCACCACCGGGTCCACCGTCTCGGTGGTCACCAGCGCATGCTCCGAGATCAACGGCAGCTGGGGCAACGCGGCCCTGCTCACCAGCAAGCAGGCGAACTTCGCCCAGGGTCGGCAGGTGTCTCTGGCGGGCACGTCCGTCAGCCAGTCCGCGGCCTGGCGGGGAGTGAGCCCGGGGACGTACACCGTCGTCGTGGTGTGCTCCAGCGGCAGCACCGCGGGCAACCAGTCGGTGACCGTCTCGTCCGGCTCGGGGCCGACGACCTCCTCGACGACCTCGTCGACGTCCTCATCCACGACCTCGTCCACGACCTCGTCATCGGCCTCGCCGGCGCCCTCCCGGGGTGTGCTGGGCGGCCTGGGCGGTGCCGCCCGGGACTACGGTCCGCTGACGCTGGGCATCGGCGCGGCGCTGGTGGGCACCGGGGTCATCGCCACGGGCTGGTATCTGCGCCGGCGTTCGAGGCCGTACCGGCTCTGACGCACCGTCTGCGGACCCGGCTCAGTCGCCCTGGGGAAGTTCGGCGAACTCCGCCAGGGCGTGGGTGAGCCACTGGGTCCAGAAGGTCTCCAGGTCGATGCCGGCCCGCAGCACGAGATGGCGCATCCGGTCCTCGGGGGCGTCCCGGTCCGGCGGGAAGTCGCGCTTCTCGATCTCCCGGTACTCGGCCAACTGCCGCCGGTGCAGCTCGAGATGGCGGCGCAGGTCGGCGTCCAGGCCCGCCGTGCCGACCACCGCCGCGGCCCGCAGCCGCAGCAGGAGCGTGTCCCGCAGCGGCTTGGGGTCCTGCGCGGCGGCGGCCCACCGGGCCAGTTCGGCACGGCCCGCGGGCAGCACCTCGTAGCTCTTCTTCTGCCCGCGGGCCGGCGCTTCCGCCGGCAGGGCGCGGATGAGGCCGTCGGCCTCCAGACGCCCCAGCTCGCGATAGATCTGCTGGTGCGTCGCCGACCAGAAGTAGCCGATCGACTTGTCGAACCGGCGGGTCAGCTCCAGCCCCGACGACGGCTTTTCCAGCAGGGCGGTGAGGATCGCGTGCGGGAGTGACATGGCCTCATCCTAGGGATCGCCCGTACGGGGCCTACAGCGCCGCTGCCAGCTCCGTGCCCTGCTTGATGGCCCGCTTGGCGTCCAGTTCCGCCGCGACGTCCGCGCCGCCGATCAGATGGACGCTGCGCCTGGCGGCGGCCAGCTCCTCGTACAGGTCGCGGCGCGGCTCCTGGCCGGCGCACAGGACCACCGTGTCGACCTCCAGCACCGTGCTCTCCTCGCCGACGGTGATGTGCAGGCCCGCGTCGTCGATCCGGTCGTAGCGGACGCCCGGGACCATGGTCACGCCGCGGTGCTTGAGCTCGGTGCGGTGGATCCAGCCGGTGGTCTTGCCGAGCCCGGCGCCGACCTTGGTGGTCTTGCGCTGGAGCAGGTGCACCCGGCGGGGCGGGGCGGGCCGCTGCGGTGCGGCGAGGCCGCCCGGCGTCCGGTAGTCCATGTCGACACCCCAGGCGCGGAAGTACGTCTCCGGGTCCTCGCTCGCCTTGTCCCCGCCGTCGGTGAGGTACTCGGCGACGTCGAAGCCGATGCCGCCGGCGCCGACGATGGCGACCCGCTCGCCGACGGTCGCGCCGCCCTGCAGCACGTCGAGGTAGCCCACGACGCGGGGGTGGTCGACGCCGGGGATGTCGGGGGTGCGCGGGGTGACACCGGTGGCGACCACGACCTCGTCGTAACCGTCCAGGTCGGCTGCGGTGACCCAGGTGTCGAGGCGTATGTCCACACCGTGAGCGTCGAGCTGGTGGCGGAAGTAGCGCAGCGTCTCGTCGAACTCCTGCTTGCCGGGGACCCTGCGGGCCACGTTGAGCTGGCCGCCGACCTCGCTCGCCGCGTCGAACAGCGTGACGGCGTGGCCGCGTTCGGCGGCGGAGACCGCGCAGGCGAGTCCGGCCGGACCCGCGCCCACGACCGCGACGCGCTTCTTCAGCCGGGTCGGGGAGAGCACCAGCTCGGTCTCGTGGCAGGCGCGCGGGTTGACCAGGCAGGAGGTGATCTTTCCGCTGAAGGTGTGGTCGAGACAGGCCTGGTTGCAGCCGATGCAGGTGTTGATGGCCTCGGGTGTCCCGGCGGCGGCCTTGGCGACGAAGTCGGGATCGGCCAGCATCGGGCGGGCCATCGACACCATGTCGGCGCAACCGCCCGCCAGCAGCTCCTCGGCGAGTTCGGGGGTGTTGATGCGGTTGGTGGTCACCAGCGGCACGGACACCTCGCCCATGAGCTTCTTGGTGACCCAGGTGTAGGCGCCGCGCGGCACGGAGGTGGCGATGGTGGGGATGCGGGCCTCGTGCCAGCCGATGCCGGTGTTGATGATCGTCGCCCCGGCGGTCTCGACCGCCCTGCCGAGGGCGATCACCTCGTCGAGGGAGGAGCCGCCCGGGACCAGGTCCAGCATGGAGAGGCGGTAGATGACGATGAAGTCCTCGCCGACGGCCTCGCGCACCCGCTTGACGATCTCGACCGGGAAACGCATCCGGTTCTCGTAGGACCCGCCCCAGCGGTCGGTGCGCCGGTTGGTCTGCGCGGCGATGAACTCGTTGATGAGGTAGCCCTCGGAGCCCATGATCTCCACGCCGTCGTAGCCTGCCTGCCTGGCGAGGCGGGCGGCGCGGGCGTAGTCGTCGATGGTCCGCTCCACGTCGGCGTCGGTCAGTTCGCGCGGCGCGAAGGGGCTGATCGGCGCCTGCAGCGGGCTGGGGGCGACGAGGTCCTGGTGGTAGGCGTACCGCCCGAAGTGCAGGATCTGCATCGCGATCCGGCCGCCCTCGCGGTGCACGGCCTCGGTGACCACCCTGTGCTGCTCGGCCTCCGCCTCGGTGGTGAGCTTGGCGCCGCCCTCGTACGGCCGGCCCTCCTCGTTGGGCGCGATGCCGCCGGTGACGATGAGACCGACTCCACCGCGGGCGCGGGCCGCGTAGAACGCCGCCATGCGCTCGAAGCCGCGCTCGGCCTCCTCAAGACCGACGTGCATGGAACCCATGAGCACGCGGTTGGGCAGGGTGGTGAAGCCCAGGTCGAGCGGGGTCATCAGGTGCGGGTAACGGCTCATCGGGCCCTCCGTGCGCGGTGTCGTCGCCTCTTGTTGTAGAGGAAGCCGGAGCCTTTATGCAACTAGTTGCACAACTGGGGAGGGGTGACGCGGAACACTCTGTACCTACTAGTATGTACACGCTGGAAGACACGGAACCGCCCGGCCCGCTCCGAAAGGACGCCCCACCATGCCCTTCGTCCGCATAGACACACTCGGCACCGACCCCGCCCGCCTCGACGCGCTCGGCCGGGCCGTCCAGGACGCCCTGGTGGAGACGCTCGGCGTCCCGCCCGACGACCGCTTCCAGGTCCTGACCGGACACGACGGCGCCACCAGCACCCTGCGCCACGGGGACCACCTGGGCCTGTGCAAGGACGACTCGGTCGTCTTCGTCGCCATCACCATGCGCTCGGGGCGCTCCCCGGAGCGCAAGCGCGCGCTCTACCGGCGGATCGCCGAGCTGGTGCACGAGCGCACCGGCACCGCGCCGCGCAATGTGCTGGTCAGCGTCACCGAGAACACCTGCATCGACTGGTCCTTCGGCGACGGCGAGGCGCAGTACGCCCCGGCCGACGGGGAGCCGGCCGGGGCGCTTCCGTAGTGCGCGAGAGGGTCAGCGGCTGCGCAGCCGCAGATGCAGGTCCCTCTCCTGGTCGCCGGAGGCCGTGCAGGTCTCCTCGACGGTGAACATCGAGTCCAGGGTGTGCCGGAACCGGTCCACGGCCCAGTAGCCGCCCTGGACGTCCGCCTGGATGGTCGCGTCGAGGTGGACCGGCGGGCATCCCGGCCCCCGGGCGTCCGCGACGTCGTACGTGCCGAGCCACACCATGGGCCGGACCTCGTGGAGCTGCTGAGGGATCTCGTCCGCGCCCCGGTCGGAGGCGAAGCAGGAGCTCAGCGCGTCGAAGACGAGGCGGGCGTCCTCCTTGGAACCGCTGATCTCCACCATGACGGTTTCCGGGTGCGACCGCTCCGTGTGTGCCATTGATCGCTCCTTTCGTGCCGCGCCGCGGTGGAAGGGGGTACCCCGCCGAACCGCGTCCATCCCCAGGAAAGCACCACCGGCCGGTCGGCACACCCCAGGCGGGCTCAGCCGCGCGAGAACTTGTACGTCTTGCTGTCCGTCAGGATGCAGAAGCCCGGCGACATCACGATCACGCGCAGGACGCCGGTGCGGCGGTCGTAGTCGATGCCCTCGACCTCGAACGTGCCGGAGCAGGCACTG
This sequence comes from Streptomyces barringtoniae, assembly GCF_020819595.1. Classification (GTDB taxonomy): domain Bacteria; phylum Actinomycetota; class Actinomycetes; order Streptomycetales; family Streptomycetaceae; genus Streptomyces; species Streptomyces barringtoniae. The sequence continues at coordinate 119,178 of NZ_JAJHNP010000012.1, read as the reverse complement.
CGCAGCGGCAGCTGGCGCAGGGCGGTGACATGGCCGGTGACGTCTCCCGAGCCGTTCGGCGGGGCCGACAGGTCTATCTGGAGCAGCGGCTTGGTCATGCCGAAGAGGCTGCCGTCGGGGTCGTCGGAGGAGCACAGCAGGGTGGTGGGGCCGGAGAAGTCGCAGCCCTGGACGTCACGGACGGCGTGGTCCAGGTTGACGTTCGAGACCTGCGGGAGGTTCGCCGAGGGCGAGGTGGACGGATTGACGCCGGGGGTCGGGAAGACCAGCAGGCGGTTCATGGTGCCCCACTCGCCCGAGAGCATCCACTGGCCGTCGGGCGAGATGGCGTCCCAGGAGTTGTTCAGGGCCTCGCCGGGGCTCAGCGTGTGGACGTACTCCGACCAGGTGCCGTCGGGTGCCTGCACGCGGTACATCTTCGAGTTGCCGCTGTCCTGCTGATAGGGCTCGATGTAGTAGCCGTTGTACGAGGCGTCGGGATCGCCGACGTGGTTCCAGCCGCGGCTGGAGACACCGAGGGGAATGGTGCCGATGCCGGTGTACCGGTTGGGGCTGTTCGCGGGGACCTCCACGGAGGTCAGCCCCTGGCTCTCGTCCAGCGGCCGGGCGCGGTCGGAGCCGGTCTCGGTCCAGGTGTCGGCCGCGGAGGCGGGCACGGGCGCGGTGAGGGACACGACGGCGGCGGTGGCGAGGGTGACGAGACCGGCGAGAACTGCGTGACAACGTTGCCGGGCGGACGCGGGCATGGCCGACTCCTCGAACGGGGGTGGGGGCACAAGGCGGGCGGGCGGGAACACTCGGTCGGCGGACAGTCTGGCGTGGCGCGTTAGTCATGTACAGGCCAATGCAGCAACATGAGCCTGAACTCTCCCGGTCCGCCGAAGGGACGTGCAGGATGTCCGGGCAAGCGGTCGGGTCCCGGCGTGACGGCTTGGGCGGACGTGCACCGCTGTGGTGAGAGATGGTGGAGGTAACCGGCGACGGCGTCGGAGAGTCGGGTGTGAACGCGGTGGATCAAGGGGAGTCGGCACGGGGGACGACGTGCCGTGCGGACGGGCGAAGGCGGTACATGGCATGAGCGCAGCCGAGGCTCCGGTGACGGAGGGTGGCGAGCCCGCACGCGGGCCGGTGCGGCCGGGCGGCCTGCTCGACGTGCTGGGCGTGGCGTCGGTGGTGCTGGACACCGCCGGCCGGATCGTGCTGTGGAGCCCCCAGGCGGAGGAGCTGTTCGGGTACGGCGCGCAGGAGGCCCTCGGCGAGTACGCCGCCCGGCTCATGGTCCACGAGCGGCACTTCGAGCTCGTCGGCAAGCTCTTCGCCGATGTGATGCGCACCGGGCAGAGCTGGGCGGGCGGCTTCCCGATCCGGCACAAGGACGGCAGCACCCGCCTGGTGGAGTTCCGCAACATGCGTCTGCTGGACGACCGCGGTGACGTGTACGCACTCGGGCTCTGCGCCGACCAGTCGACCGTACGGCGGCTGGAGCAGGACGTGGCGCTGTCCGAGCGGATGGTGAAGCAGTCGCCGATCGGCTACGCCGTCCTGGACACCCAGCTGCGGTTCGTCTCGGTCAACCCCGCCCTTGAGAAGATCAACGGGATGCCCGCCGCCGAGCATGTGGGACGCACGCTGCGCGAGGTGCTGCCCATGCTCGACTCCGAGCCGGTGGAGACCGACGCCCGGCGGGTGCTGGACACCGGTGTGCCGGTCATCGACAACACCCTGGTCGGCCGTACCCCCGCCGACCCGGACGAGGACCACACCTGGGCGCATTCGCTGTACCGGCTCGACGACACCATGGGCAATGTGCTCGGCGTCGCGGTCTCGGTCGTCGACATCACCGAGCAGCACCGGGCCTCCCTGGAGGCGGAGGCCGCCCGGCGCCGCCTCGCGGTCATCGCCGACGCCTCCACCCGGATCGGCACGACGCTCGACCTGGACCGCACCGCCTGCGAGCTGGCCGAGGTCGCCGTACCGGAACTCGCCGACGTGGCCGCCGTGGACCTGCTGGACTCGGTGGTGGAGGGCCGGCGCAGCACGCTCGGCCCGTCGGAGTCGGCGGTGATCCGGGCCCTCGCGGTGCGCCCGCAGGACGGCTCGGACGTGGCACGGGCCGCCGACCCGCCCGGCCGGATCGCGACGTACGAGCCCGACCGGCTGATCACCGAGTGTGTACGCTCGGCCGAGGCGGTGCTGGTGCCGCACGTGAAGGACGAGGACCTGCCGCGCATCGCCCGCTCCCCCGAGGCGGCCGAGCTGCTGGGCCGGGCGGGCCTGCACTCGTATCTCGCGGTGCCGCTGATCGCGCGCGGCGAGGTGCTCGGCGCCCTGGACCTCAAGCGCACCCGCAATCCGGCGCCGTTCGACGACGACGACGTTCTGCTGGCCCGGGAACTGGCCGCCCGCGCGGCCGTGCAGATCGACAACGCGCGCTGGTACCAGAACGCCCGCAACACCGCCCTCACCCTGCAGCGCAGTCTGCTGCCCAGCCGTCCGCCGGTGACGACCGGCCTGGAGGTGGCCTCCCGCTACCAGCCCGCCGGGGCGACCAGCGAGGTCGGCGGCGACTGGTTCGACGTCATCCCGCTGGAGGGCGGCAAGACCGCGCTCGTGGTGGGCGATGTGATGGGCAGCGGGCTCAGCGCGGCCGCGACCATGGGCCGGCTGCGCACGGCGACCACCACGCTGGCCGCCCTGGGCCTCGACCCGGCGCTGCTGCTGGAGCACCTGGACAAGACCACGTCGGCCCTGGACCACTCCATCGCGACCTGCATGTACGCCGTGCACGATCCGCACACCCGCCAGTGCCGGATCGCCAACGCCGGCCACCTGCCGCCGGCCCATCTCCGCCCGGGCCGGCCTCCGGAACTGCTCGACCTGCCGACCGGGGTGCCGCTGGGCGTGGGCGGGATCGCCTTCTCCACCGTCACCGTCGACTTCGAGCCCGGCGACGAGCTGGTGTTCTACACCGACGGGCTGGTGGAGACCCGCCGCCACTCCCTGGACGAACGCCTGGACCTCCTGCTGTCCCTGCTCGACGACCCGGCCCGCCCGCTGGAGGAGACCTGCGACTTCCTCCTGCGGACCCTGCACCACCCGGACAACCACGACGACGTCGCCCTGCTGATCGCCCGGGCGCAGGAACTGCCGTAGCGGGGACGGGCGTCAGGGCCGTACGCCGATCACCACGTGCGCGGACAGCTCCTCGGACACCGCCAGACGGGCCGTCAGACCCGCGTCCGCGAAGGCCCGTACGGCGGCCGGTGCCTGGCGTTCACTGGTCTCGGTCAGCAGGCAGCCGCCCGGTGCGAGCCACTCGGGTGCCCCGGTGGCCACCCGGCGCAGCACGTCCAGGCCGTCCGCGCCGCCGTCCAGGGCGACGCGCGGTTCGTGCTCGCGGGCCTCGGCCGGGAGCAGTGGCAGTTCCGCGGTGGGGACGTACGGCACGTTGGCGGTCAGGATGCCGACGCGGCCGCGCAGGGGGGTGGGCAGGGCGTCGTAGAGGTCGCCCTGGTGGGCCCGGCCGTCGAAGGCGGCGAGGTTGCGCAGGGCGCAGCGTACGGCGGCCGGGTCGATGTCGGCCGCGTGCACCTCGGCACCGTCCAGTGCGGCGGCGAGGGCCGCGCCGAGCGCGCCGGAGCCACAGCACAGGTCCACGACGACCCCCGCCCGCGGCGCCTGGGCCAGCGCCTGGTCGACCAGGAACTCGGTACGGCGGCGGGGGACGAACACGCCCGGTTCCACCGTGACCCGCACTCCGTGGAACTCGGCCCAGCCCAGGACGTGTTCGAGGGGGTGCCCGGCGGCGCGCCGTTCGACCATCGAGGCGGCCTCCTCGGGCGTGCGGGCGGTGGCGAGGATCAACTCCGCCTCGTCCTCGGCGAAGACACACCCGGCGGCGCGCAGCGCGGAGACGAGGGCGGCGGGGGAAGAACGAGAAGAAGAAGACAGGGAACCAGAAGAGGACATGGGGGCCGAAAGCCTTTCGGAGCGCGGGACTTCAGGGCGCTCTCGCGGTCACCGCTGCCGGTGCACCGTCCGCGACCGGACGCCCAGCCTACCCCAGGGGAAGGCCCGGTTCCGGGCGGGAAAAACACCTGGCGCGGTGCCGGGCGGGCGGCTACTCTCGCCGCGATGACGACTCACGCCTCGCAGAGATTGGGGGACCCGTCCGCGCAAGGTGAGCGCTGATGCTCCCTTCCACCGCGTACGGGGATTCCCGGCTTTCCATGTGGTTGCGCGTACGGACGTACGCCGTGCCACCGTCCATGATCGAGCTCGCCACCGCCCGCCGTGCCGCCGGGGACTGGGCCGGTGCCTGCGCCGCCGCCCGGATCGACGTCGACCTCGATCTGCGGTCCGTCGCCCGCGCCCACGGCCGGGAGATCGCGGCCCGGCTCCGCGCCGACCTGCGCCGTCTCGCCCCGGACCTGCTGCGCTGGCACATGCCGAGGATCGCGCCCGACGGGCTGCTGCGCCCCGGCCTGACCCTGACGCTGGCCCGGTACGAGCGGCCCGGCCGGGCCGGACCACTGCACCTGGTGGCCCGTACCCCACCGGCTTGGGCGGACGCCGGCCAGCGGATCGGTCTCGCCCTGTTCGATCCGGCCGACGCGCCCGCCGGCCGCCATCCCCATCCCCGCCCCAACCGCCGCTACCGGCTCGATCTGCACCGGCACCTGTGGGACGCCGGCAGGGCCGGCGAGCTGCGCGACCGGTCGGGCGCCGGCGGCCCCGCGCCGCCGGACGACGATCCGCTGGGTCTCGTCCCGCCCGGACATGGCTGTGCCGTCGGCCGGTGGGCGGCCGAGGCGGACATCCTGCTGCGCGCCGACGGACACACCGGCGGAACCTTCGCCGTACGGCTCGGCGGCGGCCGCCGGTTGCTCCTGACGGTGGCGGCGGACGGGAGCGACACACCGGATCCCACCGAGAACCGCTGCGGGGCCGCCCCGTCCGTCGGGCCGAGGGACCTGGCCAGGATGCGGGGCCGCGGCCAACCGCACCACACCGCGCACGGGCACGACGCCCCGAATCCGGCCGAGCACCTGCACCCAGCCTGCCCGACCGACAGAACACCAGACCCATCCGGCGCGCCACACCACGGCCAACCGCACCACACCACCGACGACCACGACCCACCGGAACCCGCCGAACACCCACGCGCACCCCACCCGGCCGACGGCGTACCAGGCCCGGACAGGATGCGGCGCCACGGCCAACCGCACCACATCACGGACGGGCACGACGCCCCGAATCCCGCCGAACACCCACGCACAGCCTGCCCAGCCGACGGCGTACCAGGCCCGGCCGGGGTGCGGCACCGGGTCCCGAGCCGTGACGGTGCGCCGTGCGTGCGGATCGTCGACGAGCTTCCGCCGGGCGGTGTGTCCGCCGTACCGGTGCTGCCCGATGCGGCGACCTGGGTGGCACCCGATCTGGAGTTGCTGCGTGCCGGGCTGATCGGCGCTGACCGGCTGCATCCCCTGGTCGCCGCCGCGCTGCTGCCCGGCCCCACGACGCCCGCTGCGCTCAGCGATCCGGATCCGCTGGAACGGGCGCGTCAGGTGGAGTGCCGGGGAGCCACGCACCGGGTCGGCCTGGTCGACGGTGTCCTGGTACCGCTGGACCACGCTCCGGACGAGATCCGGCGCGAGGAGCTGCTGGCCGCGCTCGGCGGACCGTCGCTGCCCTGTCTGCGGGTCATCGACGAGGCGCACCGGCGCCCCGACTGCCTGGCCGGTGTGCGGGAACGGCTGGACCACGGTGACACCGAGGGCGCGCTGGCCGTGGTCGAGGGGCTGCTGGGCCCCGGCGCGGTGCTGCGCGAGGGGCCGCTGCGGGACGAGCTCGCGGCGGCCGCCGAGGGGCGCATCGCCTACGGGCTGTACCGGGCCGGTCTGACCAGCCCCGGCGGCACCTCCACCGACCCGAGCCGCCGCACCGGCCGAAGCCGCCGCCCCTCCCGACGGCAGACCCGAACCGTCACGTTCTTCTGAACCCTCTTCCTGACCTCCTTTCTCTTCCGCCCTCTTCCGCCCACTTCACACCCTTCAGGTGATCCCACATGACTGCTGCCACCGCTCCTGTCTCCCTCGTCCCTCAACTCGACGTCGCCGAAGCCCTGTTGGACCTGCTCCGCGACACGACCACCGAACCGCGCTCCGACGTCCAGCTGGAAGCGCTGACCCTGGCCGTGGCCGCCGACCTTCCGGTGCTGCTGTGGGGCGAGCCGGGCATCGGCAAGACCGCGGCGCTGACCCAGCTCGCCGGTGCCCTGGACCTGCCGTTGACGACCGTGATCGCGAGCGTCCACGAACCGTCCGACTTCTCCGGCCTGCCCGTCCTGGGAGACGATCCGGCGGTGCAGGGCGTCCCGATGGCCCCGCCGGACTGGGCGGTGCGGCTCGTACGGGCCGGGCGCGGACTGCTGTTCCTCGACGAGCTGTCCACCGCTCCCCCGGCGGTGCAGGCGGCCCTGCTGCGGCTGGTGCTGGAGCGGCGGATCGGCGCGCTGCGGCTGCCGCCCGGGGTGCGGATCGTGGCCGCCGCCAACCCGCGCTCCTCGGCGGCCGACGGCTGGGAGCTGAGCCCGCCGCTGGCGAACCGGTTCGTGCATCTGCAGTGGGCCCACGACCACGACGTGGTCGTACGGGGCCTCGGGGGGACCTGGCCGCGGGCGACCCTGCCCCGGCTCGATGCTGGGCGGCTGTCCGAGGCCGTGGCCTTCGCCCGGCGCGCGGTGTGCGCATTCCTGGTCGCGCGGCCGGGGCTGGTACACCGGCTGCCGAGCGGGGAGAGCCGCCGGGGCGGGGCGTGGCCGTCGCCCCGGAGCTGGGAGGCGACCCTGCGGCTGATCGCGTTCGCGACCGCCGCGGGATCGTCGCGGGACGTGCTGTCGCTGCTGGTCCGCGGCACGGTGGGGGACGGTCCCGGGCTCGAGTTGCTGGCCGCCTTGGACCGGATGGACCTGCCCGATCCCGAGACACTGCTCGCCGACCCCGCGGGCGCCGAACTGCCCGAGCGCGGGGATCTGCGGCAGGCCGTGCTGGACGGGGTGGTGGACGCGGTGCGGGGGCGCCCGGAGCGGGCCCGCTGGGACGCGGCGTGGGCGGTGCTGGTACGGGCGATGGAGACCGGGGCGCCGGACGTGGTGGTCGTGCCGGCGACCACGCTGGCCTCCCTGCGCCGGGAGGACTGGGACGTGCCGGCGGCGGTGGAACGGCTCGCCGGGGTGGTGTCGCTGTCCCGGCATGCCGACGAGGCCGCCCGCCGGGTCGCGCGGACCGCCGGGGCGGGCCGATGACGGCGGACGCGTCCGGCACGCTGGACCTCGGCAAGCTGTTCGCCGCACGGCTGCACGCGGCTCGCGTCCGGCCCTACCTGGCGACGGCCCTGTTCGCGCTGCGGCCGGTGGAGTCGCGGGAGGTTCCGACGATGGGGGTCGACCGGTACTGGCGGTGCTACGTCTCCCCGGCGTTCGTGGATCGCACACCGCTGGAGGAGCTGGCGGCGGTGTGGGTGCACGAGGTGGCGCATCTGCTGCGCGACCATCACGGGCGCAGTGAGCGGTACGCCCGCGAGCGCCGGCTGTCCGGGCCCGCGGAACGGCTGCGCATGAACATCGCCGCCGACTGCGAGATCAACGACGACGTGTACGGCGACGGGCTGGTGGAGCCCGAAGGCGCGGTGACACCGGAGAGGCTGGGGCTGCGCCCGGGCGAGCTCATGGAGGACTACCTGCGCCATTTCCGGCTCGGGCCGCGGCTTCAGCGGCTGGCCTGGCTGGACTGCGGCAGCGGCGCCGACGGGCTGGACAGGGCGTGGGAGCTGGGGCCGGACGGCGCGCACGGACTGAGCGAGCAGGAGCGGGACGCGGTCCGGTTCCGGGTGGCGCAAGGCATCAGGGCCAGCCCGGGAGACACACCGCAGGGCTGGCGGCGGTGGGCGGAGGAGGTGTTCCATCCGCCGCAGCCCTGGCGCCAGTTGCTGGGCTCGGCGCTGCGGTCGGCGGTCTCCGCGCCGGGTGCGGGCGAGGACTACAGCTACGGCCGTCCGGCGCGCCGGTCGGCCGGGCTGCCCGGGGTCGTCCTGCCGAGTCTGCGGCGCCGGCCGCCCCGGGTGTGCGTCGTCATCGACACCTCGGGGTCGGTCAGCGACGCCGAACTGGGCAGCGCGCTGCTCGAGGTGGCCGCGATCTGCCGGGCCGCGGGCGGCCGGCGGGACCTGGTCTCCGTACTGTCCTGCGATGCCGCGGCCCGGACCGTGCAGCCGCTGTGCCGGACGGAGGGCATCGAGCTGGTGGGCGGCGGCGGGACGGATCTGCGCACCGGGTTCGCCCGCGCGCTGCGGACCCGGCCGGATGTGGTGGTGGCCCTGACCGACGGTCAGACGCCGTGGCCGGACGAACGGCCGCCGTGCCGGACGGTGGTGGGGCTGTTTCCCCGGACCGGTGGGTCGTACGACGAGGACGACCCCGGCTATCTGCCGGACGCGCCGCCGGCGTGGGCGCGGGTGGTGACGATCGGGTCGGCCGCTGGATGAATCGGCGGGCAGGGGCCCGTCCGAGGACGTGTCGGCAGGGAGCCCCGCCCGTCGCCGGGCGCGCCCCCTGTCCCTGACGTCCTGGGGTCAGACGCCGACGGTCTCCTCGATCTCTTCCTCGGCGGCCTGCTCGGCGTCCTCCTCGGCCTTTTCCCTGGCCCTGTCCTCGGCCGCCCGGGCCGCTTCCGGCCGGGCCGGCACCGCGGCGGGCGTGGCCGGCGCCTCGGTCGCGGTCGCGGCGCCGGTGTGGCCGGCCGCGTGCCGGGCTCGGCGGGGCCGCTCGTACAGGGCCGCGAGCCCGGTCACGGCCAGACCCAACAGCAGCCAGACGCCGAGGGTCCACACGTTGCGCGCAAGACCGTCGTCGCCGAAGTACAGCAGGCTGCGGACGCCCTCGACGAAGCCGGCGCCGTTCCAGAAGGCGTGCAGCGTGCCGAAGAAGCCGTTCTGCAGCTCGGGCCGGAACAACCCGCCGGAGCTGGTGAAGTTGAGCATCACGAACAGCACCATCATGGTGAGTGTGGTCCACCGCTTCAGGAAGGTGTGCAGGCCGACGCCGATGAAGAGGATGCCGGCCGAGTACAGCCAGGCCATGCCCCACACGCCCGCGAGGTCGTGGTGGGCGAGGTGGAACACCGGTCCGGCGAGCAGCGCGCCGATGCCGCTGACCACGGCGGAGACACCGAGCGCGAGCAGCGCCCGTACCCGCATCGAGAGGGCGGCGCCCGCGGCACCGAGGGCGGCGACCGAGGCGTAGGAGCCGATGCTGAGGGCGATCAGCAGGAAGAACAGGCCCTGCCCCGTGGGGTCGTCGGCGACCGGCTCGGCCACGTCGGTGACCTTCAGCGGCACGCCCTCCTTGGCGGCGACCGGCGTGAAGACCTTCTCGACCGCCGTCGCGCCCATGTCGGAGGCGGCGCTCGCCACCAGCAGCTCGGGCGCCTTGGCGCTCGGGACGTAGGCGCCGGTCACATCGCGGGACTTGAGCAGGCCGACGGCCTCGGCGCGGCTCGCGACCGTGCGGACGTCGAGCTTGTCCCCGGCGGTGTCCTTGACCGTCTGGGCGAAGACCTTCGCCTGCGGGGCGCTGCCGACCACGGCGACCGGCAGGTGGTGCGGCTCCGGGGTCACGAAGGCCCCCATGTACGCGAGCCCCATGCCCAGGCACATCAGCAGCGGGGTGATCAGGTGCGTGAGCACATGGCGCAGTGCGGGTGACCTCATCGCGCGCGACCTCCAGATAGTTGGCTTATACAACTCTCGCATCAAGTTGTACTATACAACTAGAACGCCGGAGGAGGTATTCCCGTGAGCGCAGCGCAGTCGGCCGTCGAGACGATCCAGCGCGAGATGACCATCTTCGCCCGCCGGGCCCGCGCCTCGGCGGGCCGTATGCATCCCGAGCTGTCCCTGGTGTCGTACACCCTCCTCGGCCATCTGGAGGAGGAGGGCGGCTGCCGGGCGACGGACCTGGCCGCCCACTACGCCCTGGACAAGTCCACCGTCAGCCGCCAGGTGGCCGCGCTGGAGCGGGCCCGGCTGATCGAGCGCCGCCTGGACCCGGAGGACCACCGGGTCCAGGTGCTGCATCTGACGGAGGCCGGCCGGGAGATCCTCGCCCAGGTCACCCGCAGCCGCCGGGCCGCGTTCCGGGAACGGCTCGCCGGCTGGCCGGAGGAGGACCTGGTGCGTTTCGCGGCCTACCTGGAGCGGTACAACGCGGGTCCGGGCGGGGCCGGGGCCGACTGACCGGCGGCTTTGCGGGGCGCGGTGCCGGGCGGGAGGTTCATGCCACCGGTACCGCGGCCCGCTCGTCGGCCAGCCGCTCGGGGGCGCGCGCCGCGAGGAACGCCGTACGGCGGCGCAGCCGGAAGCCGAGGGACTCGTACAGCCGGATCGCCCCCGTGTTCCGGGCGCTCGTGTGCAGGAACGGCGTCTCTCCGCGCTCCCGTATGCCGTGCGCGACCGCGAGGATCAGCCGGGTGGCGAGGCCTTCGCCGCGGAAGGCGGGGTCGGTGCAGACCGCGCTGATCTCGGTCCAGCCCGGCGGGTGCAGCCGCTCCCCCGCCATGGCGATCAGCGCGCCGGAGCGTCGGATGCCGAGGTAGGTGCCGAGTTCGACGGTGCGCGGCAGGAACGGTCCGGGCCGGGTGCGGGCCACGAGGTCGAGCATCTCGGGTACGTCCGCCGGGCCGAGGCGGACCGCCTCCGCGTCCGGCGCGGCGGCGACGCCGTCGTCCACGAACTGCACCCCTTCGATCCGGAAGGTGATCTCCCAGCCGTCCGGCACCTCACCGCAGTACCCCGCCAGCGGGATCTCCGCGCCGGGACCGGCCAGCGCCGCCAGGTCCGCCCAGTCCCGCGCGTCCGGGTCGTCGGGCAGCGCCAGCCAGGGGGAGACGTCGACGGGGTAGCGCAGCACGCGGCCGCGCCGCTCGGCGAAGTGGGCGTGCGGGCCAGCCAGGGAGGCGAGGGCGGGGTTGTCGAGGACGTGCGGGGCGTCGGCGGCGGGGCCGTCGCCGACGCCCGCTCCGGCTATGAGGCTCACGCGGCCACCTCGATCACGATCTTGCCGAGGGCGTGCCCGTCCTCGACCGCGCGCAGCGCCCGGCCGGCCTGCTCCAGCGGGAAGGTGCGGGTGATGTGCGGCCGCAGAGCGCCGCGTACGGCGAGATCGGCCACCGCCTCGAGGACGGCGGCGGTGCGGACGCGCTGGACGGCGGCGCCGCCGAGCGCGGCCACCTCCGCCTGCGGCGAGCCCGCGGTGACCAGCTTGCCGCGGTCCTTCAGCAGCTCGGCGGCCTCGGTGAGCACCGGGCCGCCCACCAGGTCGTACACCCCGTCGATCCCGTCCGGCGCGGCGGCCCGCACCCGATCGGCCAGATCGGGCCCGGAGGACACGTGCACCGCGCCCAGCGACTCCACGAACTCCCCCTTGCCCTCGCTCGCCACGCCCACGACCCGCAGTCCGAAGGCGCGGGCGATCTGCACGGCCGCACTGCCGACGCCGCCGCCCGCGCCCGTCACCAGCAGGGTCGAGCCTCCGGGCAGGTCGAGCTGGCGGACGCCGTCGTAGGCGGTGGCGGCGGCGACCGGGAGGGTGGCGGCGTCGGGGAAGGACAGCGCGGCGGGCTTGTGGGCGGTCACGTCGGCGGTGAGCAGGGCGTATTCGGCGTATGTGCCGTGGACGGCGCTGCCGAACACCTCGTCGCCGGCGGCGAAGCCGGTGACCCCCGGGCCGACCTCCTCGACGACGCCGGCGGCCTCGCTGCCGAAGACCACCGGAAAGACACGCTCGCCCTCGCCGGGGCGGCGGAAGCCCTGGCGCAGCTTCCAGTCGACGGGGTTGACACCCGCCGCGCGGACCGCGATCAGGATCTCGCCGGGGCCGGGGCTGGGGCGGCCGAGGTCGATCAGCGCCTCGGTCTCCGGTCCTCCGTGCCGCGTGTAGACATACGCCTTGGGCATGCTCTTCCCTCGCTTCTCTCGCTGTCACCGGTCTACCGGTGCCGGCATCGAGCGCAAAGGAGAAGCGCCGCAGAGCTATTCCCCAGGCCCTAAAGAGTTCATACGGCCGCAATCATCCGGGCGTGCGGGATGGTGACCACGGACGGAGCAGCTGGAACGACCACGTACGGTTGAAGGATGAACGTTACGCGAGGCTTCACGGGCCGCCCGCGCGTCCACAACCCGGGGTTGCCGCCCGGGCAGTACGACGCGGGCGAGGACTGGCCCGTCCTGTCCGCCGAGGTCACCCCGGACCTCGCACCGGCCGACTGGTCCCTCCGGGTCGACGGCCTGGTCGAGCGGCCGCACACCTGGGACTGGGAGGGGGCGCACGCGCTGCCGGCGTCGGCGTACGACGGCGACATCCACTGTGTGACCGGCTGGTCCAAGTTCGGTGTGCGCTTCGGCGGAGTCTCCCTCGACGCCTTCTTCGATGTGGTCCGGCCCCATGTGTCCGCCACCCATGTGCTCGCCCGCTCCCACACCGGCTACACCACCAATCTGCCGCTCGCCGACGTCACCGGCGGGCGGGCCTGGATCGTCTGGGAGTACGACGGCGAGCCACTGCCGGCCGAGCACGGCGGCCCGGCGCGGCTGCTGGTGCCCCACCTGTACTTCTGGAAGAGCGCCAAGTGGATCGCCGGCCTCACACTCCTCGACCACGACGAACCGGGCTTCTGGGAAGGCAACGGCTACCACGAACGCGGCAACCCCTGGGAGGAGCAGCGGTACTCCGGTGACTGACACGGCGCCCCACACCCCCCATCCGGAACGAGTGACTTCGATCGCGACTCAGCCCCCGGCCCCGGCCGACGGCACCACGACCCCGGAGCCGGCGGCTCCCCCACCGGACACGACTGCCGGCACCACGGCACCGCAAGCAGGCGCCCGGCCGCGGAAGGAGCCTGCCCGCGCTACCGCCCCGGGCCCGACCCCCGCCGAAGCCGCGGCCGTGAGCACGGCCCAGAACCTGGCCGCCAGGGCCGCACCCGGCAACCGGAAGCCAACCACTCCGACCCCGGACACGACCGCCTCCCACACGACCCCCGCCCCGCCCTCCAGCCCCGCCGTCCCCGCCGCGCGTTTCGCCGTGCCCGGGCGGATCGCGGTGAGTGGGCAGGCGGCGGGGGTGTGGCAGATGGCCACCGTGGTGGAGGTCCGGCGTGAGACACCGCGCGCGGCCACTTTCCGGCTGGCGGTGCCGGGTTGGGCGGGGCATCTGCCCGGGCAGCACCTGATGCTGCGGCTGACCGCGCCGGACGGGTACGTGGCCCAGCGCCACTACTCGATCGCGTCGGCGCCGGACGACTCCGGGCACATCGAGCTGACCCTGGACCATGTGCCGGACGGCGAGGTCTCCGGCTGGTTCCACACGGTCGCCCGCCCCGGTGACACGGTCGAGGTGCGCGGGCCGCTGAGCGGCTTCTTCGCCTGGCCGGGTGACCGGCCCGCGCTGCTGATCGGTGCCGGCTCCGGGATCGTCCCGCTGATGTCGATGGTGCGGCACCACCGCAGGCGCGGTCTCACCGTGCCGCTGCGCATGCTGGTGTCCGCGCGCAGCCCCGAGGAGCTGATCTACTCGGCGGAGCTGGGCGCGGAGACGACGCCTGTGTTCACTCGCAGCGCCCCACAGGGAGTGCCCGTGGGGCGTGTGGCAGCCGCACATGTGGCGCCGCTCCTGGCCGAGCAGCCTCCCAGTGGGTGGGAGGCCTATGTGTGCGGATCCAACGGGTTCGCCGAGCACGCGTCCCGGCTGCTGGTCGCGGCGGGCCAGCCGGTGGACCGGATCCGGATCGAGCGCTTCGGCTGACTGTCCCGGTCGCGCGCCGGGGTCGTACGCACGGTCCTGGGGCGCGTGGCGCGTTCCGTGCTCCAGGTGGGCTCGAAGTCGCGGTTCGCGGCGTGAGCGAGGTGCTCCGTACGGGGTACGAGACGGGTGTGGACGCTCGTGTGCGTGAGCGGGGGGGTGACGGGCCGTTCGGACCGGCTCGTCGGATCGGCTCTCCGGCTCCGACGGTGCGAGGAGGTGGACATGCGTACCCGGGTGTGTGGCTGGCGCTGGCGGCGCAATCCGCTGCGGCGCCACTCGGATGTCGTGGAGGCATGGACGATGCTGGTCGTGGCCGTCCTGCTCTTCGTCGTCACACCGCTGGTGGGGGTGGCCGCGGGCCTGCGCGCGCATGACACTGCCCGGGCCGTCGCCGCCACCCAGCGGGCCGAGCGCCACCGGCTCCGTGCGCAGGTGATCGGCTCCCCGCCCGAGCGACTCTCCGCCGAACAGGGCGGTCGCGCGTACGCGTACCGCGCCCAGGTCCGCTGGACCGAGCCCGGCAAGGGGACCCGTACGGCATGGGCCCGGGTGCCGGCGGGAACCCATACCGGTGACACGCTCCCGGTGTGGTTCGACGCCCGTGGCCGCAGTGTCGCGCCGCCGCCGGACGACGCGGCGGTGTGGCAGCACACGGTGACCGTCGGCCTGGCCGCGGCGGGCGGCACAGCGGCCGTGGTGCTCCTCGCACACGCCGTGGAGCGCCGGATCGCACTGCGCCACCGGCTGGCGGAGTGGGAACGGGAGTGGGCGCGGACGGGACCGAGGTGGACCCAGCCGCGGACGTGAGGGACAGGCGCCCGGCCGCCGAGCGGGAGCAAACGCTTACCGGCCGGACCTGCGACACCCACGTACGGTGAGCTGACGCAGCCTCCCTTCGCAAAGGTGGTTGCAGATGACCCTGTTCGACCTTCCCCTGGACGAACTTCGCGCGCACCGCAGCGAGTCCACCGAGCCCGAGGACTTCGACGCCTTCTGGGACGAGACCCTCGCGTGGTCTACGACTTCAACGACCACGAGGGCGGCGGTCCCTTCCACGAGGTGGCGAAGCTGCGCTGGCTGCGGTCGTACGCCTGAGGCGGCGGGCGGGCGCGAGGGCGTGCCGGGCACTTCCCCCCAGTCCGACCAGTCGGTACGTTCGGGGCGCCCGGGTCGTGAGCGCCGCGGCCCGGCTTTCCGGCGACGACGGAGGTCCCATGCCCGCGCACGAGACACAGGTCCACGGCCATTGCGACGCGCGCTTCGCGGCGGTGCGGGAGGCGTTCGAGGACAACTTCCGGGAGCGGGGCGAACTGGGCGCCGCGGTGGCGGTGAGCGTCGACGGCACCACCGTGGTGGACCTGTGGGGCGGCTGGGCGGACGCGGCCGGCACCCGGCCGTGGGAGCACGACACGCTGGTGAACGTGTGGTCCACCACCAAGGGGCCGGTGGCCCTGTGCGCGCATCTGCTCGCCGACCGGGGGCTGCTCGACCTCGACGCGCCCGTGGCGGCGTACTGGCCCGAGTTCGCGGCGGCGGGCAAGGAGAAGGTGCTCGTACGGCATCTGCTGTCCCACCGCGCCGGACTGCCCGGGCTGCGCGAGCCGCACTCCGTGGCGGACCTGTACGACTGGGAGCTGACGACCGCCCGGCTGGCGGCGACCGAGCCGTGGTGGGAGCCGGGCACCCGCTCCGGGTATCACGCGCTGACGTACGGCCATCTGGTCGGCGAGCTCGTGCGGCGGATCTCGGGGCTGCTGCCGGGGGTCTTCCTGGAGCGGAAGGTGACCGGGCCGCTCGGGATCGACTTCACGGTGGGACTGCCGGCGAAGGAGGCGGGCCGGGCGGCCGAGCTGGTGCGCCCTCCGGCCGCCTCCCGCAGTGAACAGGCGGCTGTCTTCGGCCAGTTGGCGCCCGCCGCGCTGGCGGCGCTGACCAATCCGGTGGTCGGCGCGGCGGAGGCGAACACGCCCGAGTGGCGGGCGGCGGAGATCCCCGCGGCGAACGGGCACGGCACCGCACGCGCCGTCGCGGCGCTCTACGGCGTCTTCGCCGGGCGCGGCCGCCACGGCGGGCGGCGCCTTCTGTCGCCGGAGGCGGCGGAGCGGGTGCGCGAGGGTCAGGGAAGCTGCCGCGATCTGGTGCTGGGCATCGGCTTCGAGCGGGAGACCGAGGCGGGGCTCGGTCTGTGGCTGAGCGGTCCGCAGGGGTCGTACGGCCCGAACCCGCGGGCTTTCGGTCATGACGGGTTCGGCGGCTCGTGCGGACTCGCCGATCCGGAGGCGGGCGTGTCACTGGGGTACGTCATGAACCGGATGGGGCCGCGCATCGCCGACGACCCACGGAAGATGGCACTGATCGACGCTCTGTACAGCGCCCTGTGACGGGGTGATCGCGCGGGTGGGTTTCGGCCGAACCGGCAGACCACTCTTCCCTTGTGGTTTAGACCAATGCTAATTGTGGTCGCGCAACGAGCCCGCACGACTACGTCTTGTCACAACAGGAGGGCGCGGCATGGCCCGCACCACCCCGCACGAACCCGCGCAGAGCGACGACCGGCCCCTGTACGGACGGATCGCGGCGCTGCTCCTCGACGAACTGCGCGCAGGCGCCATTCCGCCGGGCGAACGGCTGCCGGGCGAGCGGCACTTGGCCGCCTACTTCCAGGTCAGCCGGGAGACCGTCCGGCAGGCGCTGGAGGTGCTGCGGCGCAGCGGTGCCGTCTCCACCGACCGGCGGGGCAGCCATGCCACGCTGCCCGCGCGACCGGTCGCGGCGCCGGGGACGCCGGCCTTCCCGCTGGGTGCCCGCTCGGCGGACCCGTCAGCGGTCGACCGGGCCACGGTGACCTGGGAGGCGCCGCCGGAGGAGCACGCGCGGGCGCTGGGCCTGGCCCCGCACCGGCCGACGCTGGTGCACCGCTACCGCTCGGCCACGCCGGACGGCCGGTCGCTGCGGACGGCGGTGACGTCGTTCTCGGCGGTGGCGCTGGCCGAGGTTGCGGAGCTGGCCCGCTACCGGGGCCGGGCCGACGGCACCACCCCCGCGCAGCTGCGCCGGGCCTACGACTGGATGCGCAAGGCCGGCCTGTCCCTGCACCACCGCGATTCCATCACGCAGGTCGACGGTGCCTCCTCGGTGCGGGTGACCCGGCGGGTGCACGACCAGTACGCCCGGCCGCTGGAGATCACCGATCTGGTGGTGGACGCCGAACGGGACGCGCTGGTCTACGAGTTCATGCTGCCGGCGGCCGGCTGAGTCCGCCGGGCCACGACCAGCCGGGCCCGCGGGCCGCCGTCGCCGCGCCGCCCGAACTCGGGCAGGGGGTGCAGCTCGACGGCGAACCCGGCACGGCCCAACTCGCCGAGCACGCGGCCGAGCCGGAAAGCCCGGTAGTACATCACGAACTGCGGCCGCCACAGCGTGTTGCGCACCCGCATCACCGCGTCGAAGCCGAGCAGCATCCAGAAGTCGGCCTGTGTCGGCCGGGGCGGGGCGAGCACCGGGAAGGCGAACCGTCCGCCCGGCCGCAGCACGGAGTGGACCTGGGCGAACAGACCCGGCAGTTCGCGCGGCAGGAAGTGACCGAAGGCCCCGAAGGAGACCACGAGGTCGAAGGCGGCCGCGAACGGCAGGGCACGGGCGTCGCCGCGCACCCAGGCGACCTCGGGGCCGCCGGCGGACCGCACCCGGTGCCGGGCGACGTCCAGCATGCCCGCACTGAAGTCGACCCCGGTGACGCTGCTGCGGCACAGCCCGGTGAGCACCTCGGCGGCCGCGCCCGTGCCGCAGCACAGGTCGAGACCGTCCTCGAACGGGCCGAGCGGGGTCAGCGCCTTCGCCACGGACTCCAGGACGCCGTCGGGCGTCCGGAAGGGCGTGTGGTCGAACTTCGGGGCGAGCAGGTCGTAGCCGTGCTCGACGGACGACAGCGCCTGCACGGCGAGTTCACGCAGGCCGGGGCCTTCGGGACCGAACATCTCCTCAGCCTAGGGCCACCCGCTGCGCCAGGACCGCGAGCACCCGCTCGCACCAGCGCAGGTTCTCCTCCTCGAAGGCGATCCCGGCCATGAGGGTGAGGTACGGGCCGACGCGGTCGGCGCTGCGGAGGTACTCGTCCTCGGTCCGGCCGTCGAGGAGCCGGCGCTGCACCCGCCGGTAGCGGTCGAGCTTGCCGCGCGCCCAGCCCATGCGCTCCTCGACCAGCGCGCGGGTGACCTCGGGGTCGCCGCCGTCCATCGCCTGGATCTTGATGAGGAGTTCGTCGCGGATGGCCGTGGGCCGCCTGGGCGGCTCGGCGGCGAAGGCGTCCAGCTCGGCCCGGCCCGCCTCGGTGAGCGTGAACATCCGCTTGTTCGGCCGCCGCTCCTGCTGCACCGTCCGGGCCTGGACCAGCCCGTCCTGCGCCAGCCGCTCCAGCTCCCGGTAGAGCTGCTGCGGGGTGGCGGGCCAGAAGTTCGCGAGCGAGACGTCGAACGACTTCGACAGCTCGTAGCCCGAGGCCTCGCCCTCCAGCAGGGCTGCCAGGACGGCGTACTTGAGCGACATATGGACAGGTTAGCAGCCGTTGATTAATCTCATCCGCACCTATTCAATTAATTGACTATGAAACGCGAGGTGATCCGATGCACGCGTTCCGTGCGGCGGTCGAGGCCGGAGACATCGACGCCGTCGAGGCGCTGCTGGCCGAGGACGTCGTCTTCACCAGCCCGGTCGTCTTCAAGCCGTATCCGGGCAAGGCGATCACCGCGGCGATCCTGCGCGCGGTCTCCCAGGTCTTCGAGGACTTCCGGTACGTCCGGGAGATCGGGGACCCGGCCGCGCCCGACCACGCGCTGGTCTTCACCGCCCGGGTGGGCGACCGCGAGCTGACCGGCTGCGACTTCCTGCATGTCAACGAGGACGGCCTGATCGACGAGCTCATGGTCATGGTCCGCCCGCTGTCCGGGGCGCACGCCCTCGCCGAGGCCATGGGTGCGCGGTTCGACGAGATCGTGAAGGAGGCGGAGGCACGGTCGGCGTGAACGCGCCCCGAGGTGACGGCCCGGGGGTCAGCCCTTGAGCTGCCCCAGCGTGGCCTTGGCGTCCTTCTTCAGCCAGTCGTCCACGTCGCTGAGGGCGGGCGGGTTCTTGTCCTGGTCGTACGAGGTGAGGTAGGCGCTGTAGCTCATCGTGTACGTCACCCAGCCGTCGCGGACGGCGAGCGTGGCATAGCGGGCACCGCTGCTGGAGGAGCCGCGGGTGGTGTCCTGGCTGACCAGGTAGGCCTCGTCGCCGATGCCGCTGACCGGGGAGACGTCGTAACCGGTGTGGCTGTCACCGTAGTTCTTCCACAGGGCCGTGAACTCGGGCCCCGGATCGGTCTTCTTGTGCAGGTCGAGCTGCATGGAAAGATAGGCGTCGGCATACGAGGAGCCCGTCTTCTTCAGGTCCACGTAGCAGTAACTCTCGTCCAGCGCCGTGTTCTTGAGGGAGCTCTTGGTCGGCGAGGAGTCGTCCTCGGGGTACTCGTCCTTGAACGAGGAGTAGTCGGCGCCGGAGCACAGGTTCGAGGGCGCCGAGTAGCCGCGCAGGTCCGCGCCGTCGCCCTGGCCGCCGACGAGGAAGACGCCGCCCGCCCAGGCGGCGGAGGCGATGACCGCGCCGACCGCTGCCCACAGCACCGCTTTGCCGGCTCCGCCGCCGCCGGACGGAGGGGCGGGCGGCACCGCGGCTCCGAACTGAGGAGCCTGGGCGTAGGGGTTGGCCGGCTGCGGCTGACCCGGCTGGCCGAACTGGCCCGGCTGGCCCGGCTGGCCGAACTGACCCGGCTGCGGCTGGGCGGCGGGCTGGCCGACCAGCGTGGGCTGCGCGTAGAAGTTGCCCGGCGGCGGGGACTGCGGGTTCGGGTAGGGGTAGGCCGTCGGCTGCGGCGGGACGGCCGGCGCCTGCGCGGGCTGCTGGGGCTGCGGAACCGGCTGGTCGGCCGGCTGCGGGGACGGTGGCGTGGACATGTCTAGAACATAGTCCACGGTTGACGGTCAAGTCCCCTGACGTCCGGGATCGTTATGGTCTGGGGACATCTGATGCGGTTCCATGACCTGACGGACCTGCGAAGAGGGCAAGGTCGCACCGCTCCGGCCCTGCAGGAACCCGGGAATGTACGCGGACGGCGTCATGTTGACCGAAGTGCGTGCACGGGTATAGTGCGATCAGCGCATGTGCGTGTCCCGTCGTACGGACACCGATGCCGCCGTTCTCTCCATCAGCCCCTCGGCCGAGGCTTCCGACCGGCCCGGGCTTCTTCACTGCACCACCTCGTGACCAGGGCGTTTCCGCCGTACCCGAGGTGTCGTTCCCGCCGCCCGGAGGCAGTTGTCCAGCCTCCCGCTCGCGGCCTCTCCCCCCTTCCCGCTCCTTCTTCGTTCCGTCCGTGAAAGGACCCCCACCATGACCACCGCACTCGAACACCCTCCCGTGGTCCGGCAGACTCCGGTCTCCCGGCTCGTCACCGGTGTCCTCGACATCGACACGCAGGGGAAGGGGCACCTGAGGGGCCCGAGCCTCCTGTCCTCCCCCGGCGACCCGCAGCTCTCCCCGGCCCTGATCCGGCGTCACGGACTGCGCAAGGGCGACCTCGTCGAAGGGGTACGGGCTGACCGGCGCGCCCTGACCGAGGTCACGCGTGTCGACGGACACGACCCGGCGGACCTCCGCGGCCGGCGTCACTTCCGCGACCTCACCCCGCTCCACCCCCACGAGCGCATCCGCCTGGAACACCCCGCGTCCAAAGTCGCCGGGCGCGTCGCCGATCTCTTCGCGCCGGTCGGCAAGGGCCAGCGCGGACTGATCGTGGCCCCGCCGAAGAGCGGCAAGACGGTGCTGCTCCAGCAACTGGCGGCCGCCGTGGCCGGCAACCACCCCGAGTGCCGCCTGATCGTCCTGCTGCTGGACGAGCGCCCCGAGGAGGTCACCGAGATGCGCCGCTCGGTGCGCGGCGAGGTGTACGCCTCCACTTTCGACCGGACGCCCAAGGAGCACATCGCCCTGGCCGAGCTGGTCGTCGAGCGGGCCAAGCGCCTGGTGGAGGCCGGCGAGGACGTCGTGGTCCTGCTGGACTCGCTGACCCGGCTGTGCCGGGCGCACAACAACGCCTCCGCCGCCGGCGGCCGTACCCTGAGCGGCGGGGTCGACGCGGGCGCGCTGATCGGCCCCAAGCGGTTCTTCGGCGCCGCCCGCCAGGCCGAGGAGGGCGGCTCGCTGACGATCCTCGCCACCGCCTTGGTGGACACCGGCTCCCGCGCCGACGGCTACTACTTCGAGGAGCTGAAGAGCACGGGCAACATGGAGCTGCGCCTGGACCGGGAAGCCGCCGCCCGGCGTCTCTTCCCCGCCGTGGACCTGGACGCCACCGGCACCCGTCGCGAGGAACTCCTGCTCACTCCGGCCGAGTTGACGGCCGTACACGGTCTGCGCCGCGTCCTGCGCTCCCGCGAGGGCGGTCCGTCCGGTCTGGAGACCCTGCTGGAACGGCTGCGCGCCACGCCCGACAACGCCGCGTTCCTGCGGCAGATCCGGCCCACCCTTCCCGCCGGCTGAGCCCGCCCGGAGGCGGCCGGGTGCGGCTTACGGGTTACTCGCCTGGGCCGAACGGCCCCTCCAGCGCGAGGAATGGCGAACCCGTTCGTACGTTGATCACATGATCACCGGACTTTCTCATCGGGTGGCCGTGTCGGCCTGTTCCCTGTGCGTGGCGGGCGTGCTGGCACTCACCCCGGCCGCCGCCTCCGCCGGGCCCCGTTCCGGGGAACCCGGCCCGCCGGGGCCCGGGGCGGCGATGCCCGGGCCGAACCAGCTCTACCGCTCCGGCTCCCTGGTCCGGCCGCACCCGGACGCGCCCGCGCTGCCGGAGGTGTCGGCGCTGTCCTGGGTGGTGGCCGACGCCGGCAGCGGGGCGGTGCTGGCCGCGAGCGACGCCCACCGCAAACTGCCGCCCGCGAGCACCCTGAAGACCCTGTTCGCCCTCACCGTGCTGCCCGCGCTGCCCGCCGGGATGCGGCACACCGTGCGCAACGCGGAGTTGGCGGACATCGGCCAGGGCAGCAGCCTGGTCGGCGTCAAGGAGGGACTCACCTACCGGGTGTCCGACCTGTGGCGCGGTGTCTTCCTCAACTCCGGCAACGACGCCGTGCACGTCCTCGCCTCGATGAACGGCGGCTGGGAGGCCACGGCCGCCCAGATGCAGGTCAAGGCGCGCTCGCTCGGCGCCATGGACACCCACGTCGTCTCCCCCGACGGCTACGACGCCGACGGCCAGGTGTCCTCCGCCTACGACCTGGCGGTCTTCGGCCGGGAGGGCCTGCGCAATCCCGACTTCGCCCGGTACTGCTCCACCGCCGAGGCGTACTTCCCCGGCGAGGGCTCGACGTACGGCATCAGGAACACCAACCGGCTGCTGACCGGCCAGAACGGCGTGGGCAAGTATCCCGGGCTGATCGGCATCAAGAACGGCTACACCAGCAAAGCGGGCAACACCCTGGTGGCCGCGGCCCGCCACGGCAGCCGCACGCTGGTGGTGACCGTGATGAACCCTCAGAAGGGCGGCGGGTTGGCGGTGTACCAGGAGGCGCGCGAGCTGCTCGACTGGGGCTTCGCGGCGGCCGGCCGGGTGGACCCGGTCGGCTCGCTGGACGGGCTGCGCGTCAAGTCGCGGCCGGTGTCGCCGGCCAAACCGGTGGCCGCGGCCACGTCGCAGGCACCGGCCGACCGCTCGGGCTGGCCGGGCCCCGCCGTCGTCGCGGGGCTCGCGGGACTCGTCGCCGGCGCCGCGGTCGTGGCGCTGCGCGCCGCCGTGGTGGTGGTGCTGCGGGCCAGGGGCAAGCGCAGCCCGCGCGGCTGACCCGTCGGCAGGCCGAGCAGCAGCCCCAGCGTGATCCAGGTGTAGGTGTTGCTGCCGAGGAAGCCGCCGATGCCGGAGGCGTCGTCGAACCACAGCCAGACCACGCTCGTGCACAGCACCGCGTACAGGGCGCCCGCGATCCGCGGGTGCCCTGCGCGCAGCAGCACCGCGAACGACGGCAGCAGCCACACCAGGTGGTGCACCCAGGTGATGGGACTGACCAGGCAGGCCGCCGCCCCGGTGAGGGCGAAGGCCGCCGTCCAGTCACCGGCCCGCACCGCCCGACGGGCCCGCCATGCCCACACGCACAGGGTCAGCAGGACCGCCGTCGCCCACAGCGGGCGGCCCGGCTCGCCGAGGCGGGCCAGCACACCCTGGAGCGACTGGTTCGACACATAGTCGAGCCGGCCCACCCGGCCGGTGTCCCACAACGCCTGGGTCCAGTAGAAACGGGACGCCCGCGGGTCCGCCCAGGCGGCCAGCGCGGTCGCGACGGCGGCCACGGCCGTGGCGACGCCGGCCGCCCGGCGCCGCCCGGCGAGCAGCAGCAGACCGATGAACAGGGCGGGGGTGAGCTTCACGGCGGCGGCGAGCCCGATGCCGGCGCCCGCCCAGCGCTCCCGGCCGGTCGCCAGCAGCAGGCAGTCCCCGAGGACGAGGGCGAGCAGCACCAGGTTGACCTGGCCGAAGCTGAAGGTGTCCCGCAGCGGCTCGAACAGCGCGAGCAGGCACAGGCCCAGCGACCAGCGGTACCAGCCGTGCCGCCGCCAGTCCGGGCCGGCCAGGATCCGCAGGACGACCGCCAGCGCGGCCAGGTTGACCAGCAGGGACGCCGCGATCGCCGAGGTGCGGTCCACCAGCGCCAACGGCAGCATGGCGAGCGCGGCGAACGGCGGATAGGTGAAGCCGTACGAGGTGCCGGGCACCTGGTAGTCGTAGATCCGTCCGCCGTGGTGCGCCCAGGTGTGCACGGTGCCGTAGTAGACGCGCAGGTCGAAGAAGTCGCGCAGCAGCGGCACGGTCGCCGTGAAGACGGTGACCGCGGCGCCGAGGACGAGGACCAGCAGCAGACGGCTCCTGGTCGTACGCGGCCCCCTCACGCCATGCGTCCCGGGGCCGGGGCCTGGGCCGCCTGGTGGGCCTGCCACAGCACGACCACGCCGAGCACCCCGCCGGAGACGGCGAGCACGAGTTGCCCGAGGTCGGCCGGGCCGCCGCTCGGCAGCACGGCAAGGGCGAGGACGCCGGCCAGGGCCGCGACCCGGTGCCGTACCGAGGTGCTGGGCGCGGCGGCGGCGATGAGGAACAGTCCCCACAGCACGTACCAGGGGCGGATCGCCGGGCCGAACACGGCGACCGTCAGCAGGCTGAGCCCGAGGGCGTACACCGGCCGGACGCGCAGCCGCAGCCATATCAGCGCCACGGCGACGGCGGTGGCGGCGAGGCCGAACAGATGCCAGGCCGGCACGGCCAGCGGGGCCAGACTGCTGCCGAGGTGCTCCAGCAGGGCACCGGTGGCGCGACCGAGCAGGCTGGTCAGGGCCCAGTTGTGCGGGGAGACGGGGGTGGCCAGGGCGCCGATCCAGCCGTATCCGGTGCCGGCGACGGCCGTGGCGGCGACCGTCGTCGTGGCGGAGGCGGCCGCCGCGGTCAGGACCGCCGGCAGGGGGCGGCGGCCGGAGCGGACCTGGAGGGCCACGACCGCCAGCAGGCCAAGGGCGGCCGGCGCCTTGACCAGGGCGGCCAGGGTCACGAGGACGGCTCCGAGGGCGCCGCCGACCGGGCGGTCACCCCGCGCGGCGACCAGGCCGAGTCCCAGCAAACCGAGCATCAGGGCGTCGTTGTGGGCGCCCGCGACCAGATGCAGCAGGACGAGCGGGTTGAGGGCGCCGAGCCAGAGGGCGGCGGCCGGGTCGGCGCCGCTGTGCCGGGCGAGGCGGGGCAGCGCCACCGCCATCAGGGCCACGCCGAGCAGGGCGACCAGCCGCATGCCGAGCAGGCCGGCGGGCAGCTGACCGCGGGTCAGTCCGGACAGCGCCGAGGCCAGGGCCAGGAAGGCGGGGCCGTAGGGGGCGCCGGTGTGCTGCCACATCGGGGCCACCTCGTCGGCGAGCGGGCCGCCGAGCTGGGCCGGGCCGTGGGCGTAGACGTCGATGTGGGCGTCGACCATGGCGCCCTGCGCGAGATAGCTGTAGACGTCCCGGCTGAACAGCGGCGGTGCCAGCAGCAGCGGTGCCGCCCACACGGCGAGCACCAGCAGCAGGGCGCGCGGGGTGGGCGGCTGGGGGCCCCGCACCAGGCGGCCGAGGAGCACCCAGGCCGCTATCAGCAGCACGACGCCGAAGTACACGCCGACCAGGCCGAGCGCGGCCTGCGCCGAGGCGGGGGCCAGGAGATCCTGCACGGGCAGGGCACCGGCCGTCTCACCGCCCAGCGCGAGAAAGGCGGTACCGGCCAGCCCGAGCACCTGGCAGCGGCGGAGATCGACGGGGAATGCCATGGCCAACACTGCTTCAGCGTGTCAACGCCGGGTGGCCGGAAGGCGACGCGGGCCCCTCCGGGTGGGGACCGGAGTGTGACCGGTGCGTGGTGGTGACGGTCGTACGCCAGGGTCTTGAGTACACCGAGGACGCCGTCCGGCCGCCGAGGAGGGTGCCCACGCCGGCCTCGGACTCAGAACACCGACAGCCCGGTCAGCGTGGTGAACCGGTCGAGGGCCGCCACTCCGGCCACCGAGTTGCCGCGCTCGTCCAGGCCCGGGCTCCACACGCACAGCGTGCACCGGCCCGGCACGACCGCGATGATCCCGCCGCCGACGCCGCTCTTGCCGGGCAGCCCCACGCGGTAGGCGAAGTCCCCGGCCGCGTCGTACGTCCCGCAGGTCAGCATCACCGCGTTGACCTGCTTGGCCTGGCTGCGCGTGAGCAGCCTGCTGCCGTCGGCGCGGATGCCGTGCCGGGCGAGGAAGCCGGTGGCGAGGGCCAGGTCGGCACAGGACGCGGCGATGGAGCACTGCCGGAAGTACTGGTCGAGCAGGACGGGAATGTCGTTGTCGATGTTGCCGTAGGCCGCCATGAAGTGGGCGAGAGCGGCGTTGCGGTCGCCGTGCGCGGTCTCGGAGGAGGCGACCTCCTTGTCGAAGTCGAGCTCGGGGTTGCCGCTCTCGGCGCGCAGAAAGGCCAGCAGTTCGCCGGCCGCGTCTCCGGTACGGGTCTGCAGGCGGTCGGTGACGACGAGGGCGCCCGCGTTGATGAAAGGATTCCGCGGGATGCCGTCCTCGTACTCCAGCTGGACCAGGGAGTTGAAGGGATTGCCGGAGGGCTCGCGGCCCACGTGCTCCCAGAGTTCGTCGCCCTCGCGGGCCAGGTCCAGGGCGAGCGTGAAGACCTTGGTGATGGACTGTGCGGAGAAGGGCTGGCGCCAGTCCCCGACCCCGTACACCGTGCCGTCCCGCTCGGCGACGGCCATGCCGAAGCGGCGCGGGTCCCAGGCGGCGAGGGCGGGAATGTAGTCGGCGGACCGGCCGCGTCCCGGCGTGCGATCGATCTCCGCCATGATGCGATCGAGGACCGGTTGGAACTGCGAGGACATGCGCGTCATCATGCCGCACTCCTGTCGGCCCAGCGCCCCGGGGGCGTCCGGAACCCCCGTTGGCGGCACGGGCAGGAGGCCAATCAGGCATGTCTTGCGCCGAACTCCGCGTGCTGGACCGCCGATCGCCGGATCCGCACGTCAGGGTGTGGTCCGCGGTCTCCTGGTGTCCGGAGGCCGTTCGGTCACAGAGAGACAGGAGTGATCGTGCGCGGGCGGAACGACTACAGGGTGGGTCTGTGTGCCATCGCGTTGCTGTTGGCCGGATGCAGCCTGCCCACCCCGCATGTTCCCGTGCTGGAGAATCCCCGGGGAGGACGGACCTTCTACGTCAGCCCGCAGGGGGACGACAAGGACGACGGCCGGACCCCGCAGACCCCCTGGCGCACGCTGCGGCGTGCCGACGCCGTGCGGCTGAAGCCGGGCGACCGTCTGCTGCTCGAGGGCGGTGCACACTTCCCCGGCACCCTCAGCATCGGCCCGGGGGACGCGGGCGACTCCCACAAGCCCGTGGAGATCGGCTCCTACGGGGACGGCCGGGCGATGATCACGGCCGAGGGCACGCGCGGCATCGAGGTGCACGACACCAGCGGCGTCGAGATCCGTGACCTGGTCCTGGCCGGCAACGCCGCGTCCTACCGGTCGCGGGACGGCATCGGCTTCGTCAGCGACCTGCCGGGCAAGCGGAAACTGCCGTACATCCGGGTCACGGGCGTCGACGTCTCGGGCTTCCGCAACGGCATCCGGCTGCGCGGCGGCGCCGGGGCATCCGGCTTCCGGGACGTCGTCGTCGACGACTGCGCGGTGCACAACAACAAGGACGCGGGCCTCGTCACGGACGGCCCCGCCTTCGACGCGGACGCCCCCGCCTACGCGCACGAGCAGGTGAGGGTGTCCAAGCTGGTCGCGTTCAAGAACGCCGGGGACGCGCAGTCCGGCCGCAACACCGGCAGCGGCATCGTCCTCGGCAGTGTCCGGGGCGGGGTGGTCGAGGCATCGGTCGCCCACGACAACGGGGCGTCGTCCTCGCCGGACGCCGCCGAGGGTCCGGAGGGGATCTGGACGTACGACTCGACACGGATCGTCTTCCAGCGCAACGTCGCCTACGACAACCACACCGGATCCCAGGTGGACGGCGGCGGATTCGGCCTGGACAACAACGTGTCGTACTCGCTGATGCAGTACAACCTGTCCTACGGCAACGACGGCGCGGGCTTCCTGGCGTACTCCGCCGTCGCGAACTCGGCCCACACGAACAACGCGATCCGCTACAACGTCAGCCAGGACAACGGCCGCAAACTGCAGGACTACGGCGGCATCGTGGTGCTCGGAGCGCGGGTGGCGAACCTGGCGATCTACCAGAACACGGTGCTGGCCAGGGCGAACGGCACGGTCCGGGCACCCGCGCTACGGCTTCAGCCCAACATCAGCGCCGTCTCGGTGCGCAACAACGTGTTCGTCACCGACGGCGCACCGGTGGTGGCGGCCCAAGGGCACTTCGGCATCTCCGAAGTAGAGATGCAGGGCAACGACTACCACAGCTCCAGCGGCTGGACCTTGCAGTGGGGTGACGGCTGGTACGGCGATCTGGCGACCTGGCGCCGGTTTTCCGGTCAGGAGCTGCAGGGACCGCGGGCCACCGGCACCGACGCCGACCCCTGCCTCGCGGAGGTCCCGCTGCCCACCAACGGGCCCGACCTGCGCGGCACCGGCCCGATGCGTGGCGCACTCGCTTCCCAGTGCTCCCACGCGCTGACCGGTGCCGCGGTGGATCTGCGGACCGTGGGGATCGACCCCGGGCCGGTGGACTACTTCGGGACGCCGCTGGCCGGTTCTCCCACGGTGGGGGCCGTGCAGGTGGCGTCGAAGGCGTGAGGGATCCGCACCCGGAGGGCCTCGCCCTGTCCTGGCTGCGGCACGTGCGCGGGCCGTCCGGGAGCGCGCACGTGCCAGCCGGCCGCGTGCCAGGCCGCCCGGTCCAGGGCGTTGCGCGCGTCGAGCAGCCGCGGCACCCGGACCACCTCGGCCAGCCGCACCGGATCGAGCTCGCGGTAGTGCCGCCACTCGGTCAGGTGCAGGACCACGTCCGTGTCCCGGCAGGCCTCCATGACATCCGTGCAGTACAGCGGAGCCGGCAATGCGGCACGCGCGTTGTCGAGGCCCGCCGGGTCGTGCACCCGCACCTCGGCGCCCTGTGCGACGATCTCCGCGGTGACGGCGAGCGCCGGTGAGTCCCGTACGTCGTCGCTGTCCGGCTTGAAGGTGGCGCCCAGCACGGCGACCCGCCGGCCGGCGAAGGTGCCGCCCACCAGCTGACGGGCGAGGTCGACCGTCCGCCGGCGCTGCCGGTCGTTGATCCGGTCGACCTGGCGCAGGAAGGACACCGCCTCCCCGACCCGCAGTTCCTCGGCCCGGGCCAGGAACGCGCGGATGTCCTTGGGCAGGCAGCCACCGCCGAACCCGAGGCCTGCGGAGAGGAACCGGCGGCCGATGCGCGCGTCATGGCCGAGGGCGTCGGCGAGCGTCACCACGTCGGCACCCGAGGCGTCGCAGACCTCCGCCATCGCGTTGATGAACGAGATCTTCGTCGCCAGGAAGGAGTTGGCGGCGACCTTCACCAGTTCCGCGGTGGCCGGATCGGTGCTGAGGTAGGGCACACCGGCCCGGATCAACGGCTCGTACACATGGCGCAGCAGTTCGTCGGCGCCGGGTGCGGTGACCCCCACGACCAGCCGGTCGGGGCGCAGGCTGTCCTGCACGGCGTACCCCTCGCGCAGGAACTCGGGGTTCCAGGCGAGCTCGGCCGCCACGCCGGGGCGGACGCGCGCCGCCACCCGGCGGCCGAGCGACCGGGTCGTGCCCACCGGGACGGTCGACTTGCCGACGATCAGGGTGTCACGGGTGAGGAGCGGCGCCAGGCCGTCCACGACCGCCTCGACATGGCTCAGGTCGGCGGCGAGCGAACCGGGGCGCTGCGGTGTGCCGACGCACACGAAGTGCAGGGCGGCGAAGTCGGCGGCCTGCCGCAGGGACGTGGTGAAGCGCAGCCGGCCGTTCTCGGTGTTCCGTGCGAGGATCTCCTGCAGCCCCGGTTCGTGGAACGGTGCCCGGCCCGCGGCGAGGGCCTCGGTCCTGCCCGCGTCGCTGTCGACCCCGAGGACCTCGTGTCCGATCTCGGCCATGCACGCGGCGTGCACGGCCCCGAGATAGCCGGTGCCGATGACGGTCAGTCGCATGGGGATTCTCCTGTCTGTGGGGCGCCGGTCCCGGGGGAGCCCGCGAAGTAGCCGTCGGGGTTGCGTTCCTGGAACCGCCAGGCGTCCCGGCACAT
The DNA here is from genome assembly GCF_020819595.1 of Streptomyces barringtoniae. Classification (GTDB taxonomy): domain Bacteria; phylum Actinomycetota; class Actinomycetes; order Streptomycetales; family Streptomycetaceae; genus Streptomyces; species Streptomyces barringtoniae. Next base: position 89,520 of record NZ_JAJHNP010000012.1, on the reverse strand, counting down.
GGCGGTGAGATCACGAGTCGTGGTCCAGCCCCAGGCGTCGGCCACCGCACTCGCGTCCGCCACGAGTTCGGCGACGTCGCCGGCTCTGCGCCCGACGATCCGGTAGGGCACCGGGCGCCCGCTGACCTCGCCGAAGGCCGCGACGAGCTGGAGCACGGAGGTGCCGGCGCCGGTGCCGAGGTTGAACACCCGCATGCCGGGGCGGTCGTCGAGGTGTTCGAGGGCCACCCGGTGTCCCTCGGCGACGTCCACCACGTGGATGTAGTCCCGCACCCCGGTGCCGTCGGGGGTGGGGTAGTCGTCGCCGAAGACGCTGAGCTGCTCCCGGCGGCCGACCGCCACCTGCGCGACGTACGGCATGAGGTTGTTGGGGACTCCGCGCGGGTCCTCGCCGAGCAGACCGCTCGGATGGGCTCCCACGGGGTTGAAGTAGCGCAGTGCCAGCACCTTCATGTCCGCCAGGTGGGCGCACACGTCCTGCAGGATCGACTCGCCCGTCAGCTTGGTGCGGGCGTAGGGGTTGGTGGGTGCCACGGGGCTCTGCTCGGTCAGCGGCGCGGTGTCGGCGTCGCCGTAGACGGAGCAGGACGAGGAGAACACCAGCCGGTGGACCCCGTGCTCGTGCATGACCGACAGCAGGGTGCAGGTGCCGCCCACGTTGGTGTCGTAGTACTCGACCGGGAGGGCCACCGACTCACCGACCGCCTTGCGGGCCGCGAAATGGATCACCGCGTCCACCGGATGGGCGGCGAACACCTCGGAGAGGGCCTTCCGGTCGCGCACGTCGACGCGGTGCACGGCGGCGAGCGGCCGCCCCGCGACCTTGGCGACGCGGTCCAGCGCCTCGGGAGAGCTGTTGACGTGGTTGTCCACGACGACGACTTCGTAGCCGTGGTCGAGCAGTTCGACACAGGTGTGGCTGCCGATGAAACCTGCGCCGCCGGTCACCAGGACCGTTTCTGGCATGGGGGTACCTCGTTTCGTCGGGGGAGACAGAGGAAGAAGGCAGGGGCGGCGGCCGTCAGCCGGAGATGAACCCGCGCAGGTAGGCCGGGAACAGCAGCAGGCCGCAGCCCAGCGGGAACAGTGCGACGAGCCCCGCGGTCAGCGGGAGCACGGCGGTGCGCAGGGCCCGGCGGATGCCGACGCCGGCGGACCGCGCGGTCTCCCGGATGTGCAGGGCGCCCACCGCCAGCGTCACCATCGCGTAGGACAGGGAGCCGAGGAGGGAGAGGAACACATAGCCGATGGCGGGTCCGGTCAGTTCGCCGACGACGGCCGCGCCGGACAGGACGACGGTGATCAGCAGGTAGGGAAGCACCAGGCGCAGCGGCAACGGCTCCAGACCGTCACGGGACTTGGGCGTCACCTTGAAGACGACGTGCCTCGGACGCAGGCGTTGCAGCAGCGCGGCGGTGACGCCCCACGCCACGAACGGCCAGCGGGTCAGCCCGAACAGCCAGCCCTCCCAGCTCAGCAACGGCGCGTCCACGGGCCGCAGCAGCCCGCGCCGTTTCAGCAGCGCGGTGAGCAGCACGAGGCAGGCCGACATGGCCCAGAAGTGCCCCAGGAAAGCGACGTAGTTGACGTTGATCCATGGAATGCCCGTGACCGCGGCGACCGGTGGCAGCAGCAGTCCTCCGGTCGTGGTCAGCGCCAGCAGCGGATAGTAGGACAGGGCGAAGGCGAACCGCATCCTGAGCCGCCCCGGCATCCGGCCCAGGTGCCTGGGGAGCATGCCGAGCAGCATGACCACCAGACTCCGCGACCACTGGAACTCCTGCGTCACCATCGCGGCGAAGGTCAGGGGGCCGTCGCCGTGCGCCTCGGCATCGATCGCGAACGCCCCGTGCCACCCTGCCGAGTTGAGCAGGAAGGTGGTCGAGAAGTCCTCGGCCAGCTCGGGTCCGAGCCCGCCGATGTCCCGCAGCGCACGCGTGCGTACGGCGTAGTGGGAGCCGATGCACAGCGGGGCGAGGCCGTCGGAGTGGCCGAGCTGCATCGGCCCGTGGAAGGTGGCCTCGCGGTGCAGCCGTCCCCGAGCCGCCCACGACGTACGGGCGTTGGCGTCGCACACGCTGGGGGCGGCCACATAACCGACCGCCGGATCGGCGAACGGCCGGGCGATCTCCCGCAGATAGCCGGGCCCGGGCACGTGGTCCACGTCGAGCTGGGCCACCACGTCGTAGTCGCGGTAGCCCCAGTTGTCGTAGAAGTGCGCGAGGTTGCCCTCCTTGCACCGGGTGCGGCGCGGCCAGGTGTCCCGGTGGTAGGCCGCGAGCCCGCGGCGGCAGGACACGCGCACGCCGTGGGCCGCGCACCAGTCGAGGATTTCCCGGGTCGGGTCCTCGTCGCACAGCCACACGTCGTAGGGGTGAGGGTGGTCCTGGCGCAGCATCGCGTTCAGGGTGGTGCGCGCGACCCGCCAGGGTTCGGAGGGGGCCCGGGTCACCACGAACGCCGTGCGCAGCGGGGGCACCTCGACGGCCGGGTCGAGGGCGCGCAGCCGCAGCGCCGCGACGAGGAAGTACATGGGCAGCAGGGACAGGTACAGCAGCAGCGCGCTGTTCACCGCGAAGCCCGTCCAGCCGACCCGGTGCTCCGGGCGCACCCACCACTCCCAGAACCACACCAGGGCGGCCAGCCAGCACACCGCGAGCACCGTCACGGTCACCCGGTCCGTGCGGCGCAGCCGCGGGATCCAGGTCCCGGGTGCCGGTGCGAGCGATCTGCGGGGGTTGCCGAAGACGGGTCCGTCGGCCGGCGCGTCGACGACGTTGCCCGCCGACAGGGTCCGCAGGTGGGTGCTCAGCGCCGCTTCGGTGTCCGGTGCCTGCGGGGCGAGGTCGAGCGCGGCGCCGGCTCCGGGGCCGGGGTCCGTCTGGGTCACGACGCCGCGAGGGTCGGACCGGGCAGCCGGGGCTCCGCCGCGGAACCGCCGTCCAGTTGCCCGCCCCGGATCGCGGTGAGGGCGGCGGCGATGTCGGCGGGCCGGTCGGCGAACCAGCGCACCGTCCGGCGCAGTCCGTCCTCGATGCCCACCTCGGGAACCCAGCCGAGCCGCTCCGACGCCCGGGCGATGACCGGCCGGCGGCGGGTGGGGTCGTCCACGGGCAGCGGGTGGAACTGGATCTCGGCCCGTGAGCCCGTCAGGTCGAGGACGAGTTCGGCCAGTTCGAACACCGTCAGTTCGACGGGGTTTCCGAGGTTCACCGGTCCGGGTTCGTCATCGTCGAGCATGGCCATGATGCCGCGCACGAGATCGTCGACGTAGCAGAAACTGCGGGTCTGCTTTCCGTCGCCGTAGACCGTCAGGGGTTCCCCGGCGAGGGCCTGGACCACGAAGCTGGAGACGACCCGGCCGTCGTGCGGACGCATGCGCGGGCCATAGGTGTTGAAGATGCGGACGATTCCCGTGTTCGCTCCGCAGTGCGACCGGTAGGCCTGGGTCAGCGCCTCGGCGAACCGCTTGGCCTCGTCGTACACACTGCGGGGTCCGACGGGATTCACATGTCCCCAGTACGTCTCGTCCTGGGGATGTACTTCCGGGTCTCCGTACACCTCGCTCGTGGAGGCGAGTACGAAGCGGGCTTCGTGCCGGGCCGCGAGCCGGAGCGCGTTCTCGGTGCCGCGGCTGCCCACGGCCAGTGTCTGAAGCGGGCGTCTGAGGTAGTCGGGAGGCGAGGCGGGACTGGCCAGGTGGGCCACCGCGTCCACGCGGCCCCCCACGTCGACCGACCGGCTGACGTCGGCCCGGACCAGTTCGAAGGCGGGATTTCCGAGGAAGGGCGTGATGTTCGCCGGGTTGCCGGTGGAGAAGTCGTCGAGGCACACGACCTCGTCACCGCGCCTGAGAAGTGCTTCGCACAGATGCGACCCGAGAAAACCGCCGCCACCTGTCACGGCAACACGCATGAATTCTCCTGGATTCACCGAATGATTCCGTCACTCCGTCCGGCGCAGGGTGATGGGTGGGCCGTTTGCCAGGACAGGAGACGGCCTTTACCAAGGCCGCGAATTCACCATATGTGCGTTAGTAGCATTTTCCGGATAAGGGCGAGTCGGGCTCCGCCGATCGGCCGGTAGCCTCCGGGCCCCCCGACGGGCCGAAGACACCGCGCGGCCCACCGCATCCGGGATGCGGTGGGCTCGTGCGGCGCGGAGGGGTTCATCCGTGGGTGTGCCGGAACCCGCGTGTCGGTTTGGCCGGGGGCGCCGCATCGGCCTGGCACGCGGGTTCCCTCCCGTCAGATCACCGGCTCCGTGGCGCTGCCCGCCAGCACCTCCGGCCGGAGCAGATCCGTCAGCCGTTCGGCGGGCAGCAGCCCCTTCTCCAGCACCAGTTCGGCCACGCCGCGCCCGGTGACGAGTGCCTCCTTGGCGATGTCGGTGGCGGCCGTGTACCCGATGTGCGGGTTGAGGGCGGTGACCAGGCCGATGGAGTTCTCCACGGTGGCGCGCAGCCGCTCGGTGTTGGCGGTGATGCCGGACACGCAGCGCTCGGCGAGGGTCAGGCAGGCGCTCTGCAGATGGGTGACGGACTCCGACAGCGAGTGCAGGATGATCGGCTCGAAGGCGTTGAGCTGGAGCTGCCCGGCCTCGGCGGCCATGGTGATGGCGACGTCGTTGCCGATCACCTCGAAGGCGACCTGGTTGACCACCTCGGGGATCACCGGGTTGACCTTGCCCGGCATGATGGACGAACCGGCCTGCACGGGCGGCAGGTTGATCTCGCCGAGGCCCGCACGCGGCCCGGAGGACAGCAGCCGCAGGTCGTTGCAGCTCTTGGAGAGCTTGACCGCGATCCGCTTCAGCACTCCGGACATCTGCACGAAGGCACCGCAGTCCTGAGTGGCCTCGACCAGGTTGGCGGCGGTCACCAGCGGCAGTCCTGTGATCGCGGACAGGTGCCGGCGGGCGGCCTCCGCGTATCCGGCGGGGGCGTTGAGGCCGGTGCCGATGGCCGTGGCGCCGAGGTTGATCTCGTGGATCAACTCGACGGCCTCGGCGAGACGGCTGCGGTCCTCCTCGATCATGACGGCGAAGGCAGAGAACTCCTGACCGAGCGTCATCGGTACGGCGTCCTGCAACTGTGTACGGCCCATCTTGAGCACGTCACGGAACTCGACGGCCTTGCGGGCGAACGAGTCCTGCAGTACGGCCATCGCCTTGAGCAGTCCACGGACCGCGAACACCGTGGCTACCTTGACGGCGGTCGGGTAGACGTCATTGGTCGACTGACCGAGGTTGACGTCCTCGTTGGGGTGCAGATACGCGTACTCCCCCTTGGCGCGACCGAGCAGCTCCAGCGCCCGGTTGGCCACGACCTCGTTGGCGTTCATGTTGGTGGACGTGCCGGCGCCGCCCTGGATGACGTCGACGACGAACTGGTCGTGCAGCTTGCCCGCCCGGATCTCCCGGCAGGCGGCGACGATCGCGCGCGCCTTCTCCGGCGCCAGCAGCCCGAGTTCCTCGTTGGCGAGAGCGGCGGCCTCCTTGACGGCGGCCAGGGCGTCGATCAGATGCGGGTAGGCGGAGATCGGGGTGCCCGTGATGGGGAAGTTCTCCGTCGCGCGCAGGGTGTGCACCCCCCAGTACGCGTCGGCGGGTATGTCACGGTCGCCGAGCAGATCGTGCTCGCTGCGGGTGATGGCGGCGGTCATGAGGAAAACGGTCCTCTTTCTGAGGTACGGAGGTGAAGGCGCCCCGAAAGGGGCGCGGGGCTGTGTGCGGCCTGCGGCTCCGCCGCGCGGGCGCGATCGACCACGACGGACCCGCAGATCCAGGACGGCCGGTCCAGCGGAGCGCTACGCGCAGGTGGTGAACGGAACCGGATCCAGCGCACGCACAGCCCGCACGCACCCCACCGGCTCCCCGCCCCCGAGCAGCGGCTCCCCGGCGAACTCGGTCAGCAACCCGGGGTCCACGCCCGCACGAGCGAGCGCCGCCGCCGCGACCGGAATCCGCGCCCGGTTCGCCCCATCCGCGATCTTCACGGCGATGGCACGGCCATCAGGAAGGGCAGCAACCTGAACGCCTTCGAAACCGTCCTTCGCGAGCAGCCCCGGCACGGCCCGCATCAGCGCGGCGACATCGCGCCCCGAGCCGGAGGCCATCTCGGCGTGCTCGCGCATCGCGTCGGCGACCCGGGCCTCTGGCGTGCCGGGGGCGGCCGAGGTGATCCGGGACAGGGCGCGGGCGAGGCCGTGCAGGGAGATGGAGAACAGCGGCGCGCCGCAGCCGTCCACGGTGACCCGGGCGACCCGCTGGCCGGTCAGGTCCTCGACGATCTCCTGGATCGCCTGCTGGAGCGGGTGCCCCGGGTCGAGGTAGTCCTCCAGCGACCAGCCGTTGAGGTGGGCGGTCCACAGCATGGCGGCGTGCTTGCCGGAGCAGTTCTGGGCGAGCCGGGAGGGCATGCGGCCCTCGTGCACCCAGGCGTCCCGGACGACCGGGTCGAAGGGCATGTCGGGGACGTTGCGCAGGTGGTTCTCGGTGAGCCCGGCGAGTTCGAGGATGCGCCGGGTGCCGGCGAGGTGTCGCTCCTCGCCGGAGTGGCTGGCGGCGGCCAGCGACAGCAGCGCGCCGTCGAGCGGCAGCCCGGCCCGCAGCATGGCCACGGCCTGGAGGGGCTTGACGGCGGAGCGCGGGTAGAACGCGGCCTCGATGTCGCCGAGCTGGAAGTCCACCTTGCCGTCGGCGCCGAGGACGACGACGGAGCCGTAGTGGATGCCCTCGACTACTCCCCCGCGGACGAGGTGGGCGACGGGGGCGTGGAGGGGTTCGCGGACGACGGGTGCGTCGGCGGGGGAACTGCTGTACATCACTGCCTGCATCGATGGGTCGGGGTCGGCCGCTACGCGGGTCACGCGTCGGCGCCGGTGGACGTGCGGGATATCCGGCCGCGGATGGCGTACCAGCCCGCGACCAGGGTTGCGACGATGAGCGGCAGACAGAGCACGGTGGTGCGTCCGGCGCCGCCGTCGGCGTACATGAGGACCAGGACGGAGGCGAGGAAGGCCAGCGTCACGACTTCGGTCCACGGGGAGCCCGGCAGCCGGTACGACGGCCGGGTCAGCTCGCCCTTCCGGGTCTTCTGCCAGAAGAGCAGGTGACAGAGCATGATCATGCCCCAGGTCGCGAGGATGCCGATCGCGGCGAAGTTGAGGACGATCTCGAACGCGTCGGCGGGGACGACGTAGTTGAGGCCCACGCCGAGGACACAGATACCGCTGGTGAGGAGGATCCCGCCGTACGGGACCTGGCTGCGGCTCATCCGCGCGGTGAACTTCGGGGCCGAGCCGCTCATGGCCATGGAGCGCAGGATGCGCCCGGTGGAGTACAGGCCGGAGTTCAGCGAGGACATGGCGGCCGTGAGCACGACCAGGTTCATCACGTCGCCGGCCGCGGGGATGCCGATGTGCGACAGGACCGTCACGAAGGGGCTCTGGCCGGCGCTGTACGCGTTCCAGGGCATCAGCATGGACAGCAGGACGACGGAACCGACGTAGAACAGGCCCACGCGCCACATGATCGAGTTGATCGCCTTCGGCATGATCTTCTCGGGGTTCTCGGTCTCACCGGCGGCCACGCCGACCAGTTCGACGGAGGCGTAGGCGAAGACGACACCCTGGATGATCAGCAGCATCGGCAGCAGGCCGTTGGGGAAGATGCCGCCGTTGTCCGTGATCAGGGAGGGGCCGGGGTGGTGGCCGGCCACCGGGTGCTGGGTGACCAGCAGGAAGATGCCGATGCACATGAAGACGACCAGCGCGGAGACCTTGACGATCGCGAACCAGAACTCCAGTTCGCCGAAGATCTTCACCGAGATCAGGTTCACGGTGAGGACCACGGCCAGGGCCATGAGCGCGATCACCCACTGCGGGATGTCGGAGAACATGCCCCAGTAGTGGGTGTAGGTGGCTACCGCGGTGATGTCGGCGATGCCGGTGGTCGCCCAGTTCAGGAAGTACATCCAGCCCGCGGTGTAGGCGCCCTTCTCACCCAGGAACTCCCTCGCGTACGACACGAAGGCACCGGAGGACGGGCGGTACAGGACGAGTTCGCCGAGGGCGCGTACGACCAGGAAGGCGAAGACGCCGCAGACGGCGTAGGCGATGAACAGGGAGGGTCCGGCGTCGGCGAGCCGGCCGCCGGCGCCGAGGAAGAGGCCGGTGCCGATGGCTCCGCCGATGGCGATCATGTTGACGTGCCGGTGCTTGAGGCCTTTGCTGTAGCCGGCGTCTCCGGCGTCGACATGGCCGGACGAGGGGCGCGTCTCGTCTTTGAGGTGCTGCTCGCTCACGCCTCGGGTCCGCCTTCCGTGGGGAGATCGTCCGTCCGCTGGGGACGCACGATGTCGGTGAGGGTCGTCTCGACGCGGTCCAGGTGGTGACTCATGGCCTGAACGGCGTCGTGTTCGGAACCGTCGATCAGCGCCTCGACGATGGCCCGGTGCTCGCGGTTGGACTGCTCGCGGCGGCCGCCCAGTTCGTTGAGGAAGGCCGACTGACGCGCCAGTGCGTCGCGGATCTCCTCGATGACCCGGCGGAAGACCGGGTTCTGGGCGGCCTCGGCGATCGCGAGGTGGAAGAGGGTGTCCATCGCGACCCAGGCCGTGGTGTCCGTCTCCCGCTCCATGCGGTCGAGCAGGTGGGCCAGGTGGTCCAGGTTCTCCGGGGTGCGGCGTGCGGCCGCGTATCCGGCGACCGGGATCTCGATGTGCCGGCGCACCTCGAGCAGGTCGCTGGCCGCGTAGTCACCGAACGTGGGGTCTTCCACGGCGTTCGCGACGACGAAGGTGCCCTTGCCGGTCCGGGAGACCGTGAGGCCCATCGTCTGCAGCGCGCGCAGCGCCTCGCGCAGCACGGGCCGGGACACCTCGAGGGTGCGGCACAGCTCGGCCTCGGAGGGGAGCTTGTCGCCGATGGCGTACTCGCCCCGTTCGATGGCGTCGCGGAGGTGGGCCAGGACCGCTTCCATGGCGCTGACGCGCCGCGGACCCGAGCCACCTGTCTGGCTGTCTGACAGGTTCACGGGAGCGATCCTGCGGGTTGCCGGCCAGGACTGTCAAGGCGCCCCGTAAGGAAACATTCACGGGGTGCGGCGCCTGAATGCAGGCATCCGCACCCCGTGGGTGATCAGGAGGGTCGGGTCAGGCGTCGAGCACACCCGTGGCGAGCAGGCCGAGCAGGCCCGCGCCGATGATGATCCGGTAGATCACGAAGGCGTTGAAGGAGTGCTTGGCGACGAACTTCAGCAGCCAGGCGATGGAGGCGTAGGCGACCACGAACGACACGATCGTGCCGACGGCCAGCGGGGCGGCGCCGACGCCCGCACCGAGGGCGTCCTTGAGCTCGTAGATGCCGGCGCCGGTCAGGGCCGGGATGCCGAGGAAGAAGGACAGGCGGGTGGCGGCGACGCGGTCCAGGTCCAGGATGAGCGCGGTGGACATGGTGGCGCCGGAGCGGGAGAAGCCGGGGAAGAGCAGGGCGAGGATCTGCGAGCAGCCCACCCACATCGCGTCCTTGAACGACGTGTCGTCCTCACCGCGCTTGTGCCGACCCATCTGGTCCGCGCACCACATCACACCCGAGCCGACGATCAGCGAGCCGGCCACCACCCACAGCGAGCCCAGCGGGCCCTCGACCAGCTTCTTGGCGGCCAGGCCGACCACGACGATCGGGATGGTGGCGGCGATCACCCACCAGGCGAACTTGTAGTCGTGGTGGTAGCGCTCCTCGCGGTTGGTCAGACCGCGGAACCAGGCGGAGACGATCCGCTTGATGTCCTTGAAGAAGTACACGAGCACGGCGGCGATGGCGCCGACCTGGATGACGGCGGAGAAGCCGACGACGGACTTGTCGTCGACGGGGATGTTCATGAGCCCCTCGGCGATCTTCAGGTGACCGGTGGACGACACCGGGAGGAACTCGGTCACCCCCTCGACTACTCCGAGGACGACGGCCTGACCGACGGAGATGGCGCTCATGGGATCCAGTTCTGAGGAGAGTTGGTCGACATTGCTGTAGACAGTACTTGTTGCGCCCAGCGCCCTGCCAAGCGCCTAGGCCCACACTGCGGCGGCGAGCGAGACGCCGGCGAAGGCGGCGGCGAGCCCCGCCACCACGCTCGCCACGACGTTGGCGGCAGCGTAGAGGCCGGAGCCGGCTTCGGTCAGCCGCAGGGTCTCGTAGGAGAAGGTCGAGTACGTCGTCAGCGCTCCGCAGAAGCCGGTGCCGACCAGCAGCTGCAGATGGGGACCGGCCGCCCCGGCGGAGAAGGCGCCCGTGAGCAGCCCGAGAACCAGAGAGCCGGTGACGTTCACCACGAAGGTGCCCCAGGGGAAGACCGAGTCGTGGCGGGCCTGCACGGCACGGTCGGTGAGATAGCGCAGCGGTGCGCCGATCACGGCCCCCGCGATGACGAGCAGCCAGTTCACAACGACTTCTTACCCTTCGGATCCGTGTCGGCCGGGCCACCGCCCCCGCGCCCCACGTAACGGACGACCTCGCACTCCTCCAGGGTCACGAGCCCCTCGTCGACTAGTTCGTCGAGCTGCGGCAGGAACGCCCGCACCCGCTCCTCGCTGTCCACGACGACGACCGCCACGGGCAGGTCCTCGCTCAGGGACAGCAGGCGGGAGGTGTGGATGCGGGAGGAGGCGCCGAAGCCCTCGATGCCCCGGAAGACGCTCGCCCCGGCGAGTCCGGCCGCGTGCGCGCGGTGCACGATCTCGGAGTAGAGGGGCTTGTGGTGCCAGGTGTCGTCCTCGCCGATGTAGACGGTCAGCCGGAGGGCCCGGCCGGTGAGTGACGTCATCGCTTCCTCCCGATCAGCACCCGGCGGGCGGCGACCGAGGCCAGCCACACCGCGGCGAGGGCGGCGCACAGCGTCGCGGCGAGATAGGCGAGCCCGAGGCCCGGGCGGCCCGCGTCGACCAGCTTGCGGATGTCGACGGCGTAGGTGGAGAACGTGGTGAACCCGCCGAGCACGCCGGTGCCGAAGAAGGGGCGTACGAGGCGGTGGGCGGCCCACACGTCGGTGATGAGCACCATGAAGACACCGATCACCGCGCAGCCGAGGACGTTGGTGAGGAAGGTCGCCCAGGGGAAACCGCCGGGTGGCGTGGGCCAGGCCAGGGCGAGGCCGTAGCGGGCGCACGCGCCGAGGGCGCCGCCGAGGGCGACCACCGCGACGACGGGTGTCTGGGCGCGCCACTCGGACCGCCGCCGTGGGGTGGGACGGACACGGAGGCTCTCGGCTTCCGGGGCTGTCATGCTGGTGCGTCTCCTGTTCGGCCTGCCCCGACGGGTGATCACGGCCGGGCACCAGCCTACCGCCGAGTCAGCCGGCTCCGGTCCGCGCGCAGACCGCGACGCCGGGCTCCCACAGGCTGCCGAGGACGAGGAAGTCGCCGCTCGCGCAGGCGCTGGTGACCATGCGGAACCCGGAGCGGCGGCGAGTGAGGTGCCGGACGGTGCGTCCGGTGTCGTCGAGGGCCACCGCCCCGATCGTCCCGCTCGGGCGGTACGGCGCGTGTACGGCAGCCCGGGCGGCGGCGGCGCGCACGGCGGGCGGGGCGCGGTGCAGGAGGTCCAGCGGCGGCACCCGTGGGCTGGCGAGCGCGACCCAGAGCGGACCTTCGGGGCCCTCGCGCCAGAGGTTGTCCGGCATGCCCGGCAGCGTGGCGAAGAGGTCGGCGTGCCCGGCACGCGGACCGGTGAGGTGGTAGCGGGTGAGGCGGCAGGCACCGGTCTCGGCGATCACCAGGAAGGAGTTGTCGGCGCCGACCGCCAGGCCGTTGGCGAACTGCAGCCCGTCCACCAGGACTTCGGGTTCGCCGCCCTCGGGCGGAAGGCGCAGCAGCCGTCCGGTGCCGGTGTGTTCGACGATGTCGCCGATCCAGTGCTCCAGTGGGTAGCGGCGGCTGGAGACGGTGAAGTACACGGTGCCGTCGGGCAGGGCGACGACGTTGCTGCAGAAGCGGAGGCGCTCCCCCGCCACCGAGTCCGCGAGCACGCGGACGGTGCTTGACGCGCCTTCGCCGGTGTCGACGCGCAGCAGTCCGCGTTCCGCGTCGCACACCAACAGGCCGCCGTCCGGCAGCGGTTCGAGTCCCAGCGGACGGCCGCCGGTCTCGGCCAGCACCTCCACGCGGGCCGTGCGCGGGTCGCCGAGGCCGTGGACGCGCAGGATCCGGCCGTCCTCCACTCCGGTCAGCACGCGCCCGTGCCCGTCCACGACGACGTCCTCGGGGCCGCGGGCGCCCAGGGAGACGTAATGGAGCGGGACGAGTGCCGCAGGTCGGTCCATGTGGTTCGTTCACCACCCCTTCTCGAAGACCCGGGCGACCTCCGCGATGCGGATCTCGTCACGCCGGTAGCAAGTGCCCCAGCAGCTGCGGCGGGTGCGCAGCACGCCGAGCCTGGTGAGGAAGTCCAGGTGGGCTACGGCTGTCCGGCGTGGCACGCCCAGCTTGGCGGCCACGGCGCGCGCGGTGACTCCCGTCTCGGCGAGGTCGCGGCGACGGGGCGCCGGAAAGTGGGCCGTCGGATCCTTGAGCCATTCCAGAATCGTCTGCCGCATCCGGCCCGAGGGGGTTCCCATCATGCGTCCGCCTCCGTCCCCGGCCTCCTCGTACGCAGTGTTCCCACTGTGGCCCGGCCGACTCCGTCGCGTCCGGGACTCGGCGGTCGTTGTCCGGTACCGAACGGCCGCACGACGGGCGCGGATGCATATGCCCCCGGAAAACAGGCGGAGGCCCGGCCGCCCCTTGCGGCCGGGCCCGTCACCGGTGGTTCAGCTGTGGCTGAACCACGTCATCGAGGACAGCGCCTCGTCGTCGTAGCCGAACAGGGCCTGTTTCTCCCAGCCGTTGCCGGAGGTGGCGTCGGTCGGGTTCCAGCCGTTGCCGGAGACGGCGGTCCAGGTCGCCTCCCAGTAGAAGACGCCGAGCCCGCGGCCGTTCGGGACGGCCTCCACGATGCTCGCCACGTCGTTCATCCACTTGGTCTGGCCGGCCACGGTCGCCGGGTAGCCGGAGACCAGCTCGCCGGTGGTGTCGATCTGGTTCTCCAGGGAGTCGTCCTGGGCCAGGGTGAAGGGATAGGCCGTCTCGGCGACGAACACGGGCTTGCCGTAGCGGGTGGCCGCGTCGTCCAGGGTGGTCCGGAAGCCGGAGAGCGGGCCGTGCCAGTAGCCGTAGTACGACAGGCCGATCGCGTCGAACTTCACCCCGTTGGCGACCGCGTTGTCGAAGACGTTCGCCTATCACGTCAAGCTGCGCGAGGGCGCGGACGGGACGGCGTACGCGCGTGCCGCCCGAGCCGTGGACAAGGGGCTCACCACCCAACCGGCCGGCCCGAGCGGCGGCGCCGAGACCGTCATCGACTCGGCGGCCGTCCTCACCCTGCTACTGGCCCTGGTCGCCTCCCTCGGCGTGTTCAACACGGCCGTGCTCAACACCCACGACCGGCGCCGCGACCTCGGCATGCTGAAGTCGATCGGCATGACCCCGCGCCAGGTGACGGTGATGACGGTGACCTCGATGGCGGTGCTCGGCGTGATCGGGTCGGTGCTGGGCGTGCCGCTGGGCATCGCCGCCTACGAGGTGGTCGTCCCCCGCATGGCGGCGGGGATCGACATCACCCTGCCGTCGTACATGACGGACGTCTGGCACGTGCCGAAGCCGGCGGAACCGGCGCCGGCGGGGCTCGTGATCGCCGTGGTCGGCGCGCTGGTGCCCGCCCGGCGTGCGGCCCGCCTCACCGTCGCCGAGGTGCTGCACAACGAGTAGGGGCGGCGGGGAGCCCGCAACCGGTCAGGATCGAAGAAGCCGGGGCGGGCTCCCCGGTCCTAGCGTGAGACGCACCGACGGAGAACTCCGTCGGGTCACGCACCTCAGAAGGAGAGACCCATGACCGCCGGCGTGCAGACGATCATCTACCCCGTCAAGGACAAGGACAGTGCCAAGGCCCTGTTCACCGCCCTGCTGGGTGTCGAGCCGTACGCGGACCAGCCCTACTACGTCGGTTTCAAGGCCGAGGGGCAGGACGTCGGCCTCGACCCGAACGGGCACGCCCAGGGGCTGACCGGACCGGTGCCGTTCTGGCACGTCACCGATCTCCGGGAGCGGCTCGCGGCCCTGGTGGAGGCGGGTGCCGAGGTGGTTCAGGACGTGCGGGACGTCGGCAACGGCCGCCTGATCGCCTCCGTGAAGGACGCCGACGGCAACATGATCGGCCTTCTCCAGGACCCGGCCGCCTGAGTCCCGACCTCCGCTCGCACGAGTCGCCTGCTTGCACCCGCACTAGTTGCACACTCAACGATTGGCCGGATCGGTGCTACGGTGCGGGTATGGCAGTCAAGACGGCCGACGCCCGGCTCGAGGAACGGTGGCGGGACATCCTCGCCGTACACGCCCACACCATGTGCGAGATCGACCGGGCCCTGCATCCGTACGGGCTGGGCGCCAGCGACTTCGAGGTGCTGGACATCCTCGCGACCGAGTCGCCCGCGAAGGGCGACCAGTGCCGGGTGCAGAACCTGGTCGGCCGGGTCCATCTCAGCCAGAGCGCGCTGTCCCGGCTGATCGGCCGGCTGGAGAAGGACGGGCTGGTGGAGCGCTCGGTGTGCGCGGAGGACCGGCGCGGGGTGTGGGTGGCGCTCACCCCCAGGGGCCGCGCGCTGCACGCCGAGGTGCTGCCGCTGCAGCGCGCCGTGCTGGAGCGCATGCTCACCGGGCAGGATCGCCAGGGCACCGGACAGGAGCCCCTGAGCACCGGGCACGATCACTAGAGCACCGGCTCAATCCCGTCCGGAGGACCGGCTTGCCCCTCCGTCGGAGCACCGGCTCGACCCCCTCTAGAGCACCAGCTCGGCCCCGTCCGGCAGGACCTCCACGCCCGCCTCGGCGACACGCGCGCGTGCCGGTGACTCCGGGTCGAGCAGCGGGTTGGTGTTGTTGAGGTGGGTGTAGATCCGGCGTGCACCGGGATGGCGGGCGAGGGCGGCGAGGGTGCCGTCCGGGCCGGTGACCGGGAGGTGTCCCATGGCGGCCTGGCGGGCCCCGGACCGTACCGTCGTGCCCATCTCGTCGGCCGCGTAGAAAGTGCCGTCCAGCAGCACGCAGTCGGCCTCGGCGCACAGCTCGTCCAGCTCCGGACTCCAGGCACCCACACAGGGCGCGTACACCAGCACTCCCCCGCTGGCCAGGTTCTCGACGCGGTACGCCGTCACCCACGGGCCGGCCGGTTCCGGCGCCTGCACCGGCACGTATTTCGGGATCTTCGTGCCCAGCGGATGCGCCGTGACCACCAGCCCGCCGGCCAGCACGAACCCGCCGTCGGCCAGGCTGTCCGCCCACTCCCAGGGGGCGTAACGGTCCAGGGCGGCCCGGGCGGGGGCCAGCACGGCGCGGACCGGCGGGGCGGTGTAGACCTTCAGGCCCGCCGCTCCGCGCAGCTCGGCCAGGCCGGTGACGTGGTCGGCCTCGGCGTCGGTGAGCAGGACCCCGCGCAGGGGGGTGTCCCGGGGGCCGGGGCCGGGCCACAGCGCCGGTGTGGCGGTGAGCTGGGCGCGCAGATCGGGTGAGGCGTTCAGCAGCCACCAGTCGCGGCCGTTGCCGGTGACGGCGGCGCACTCCTGGGTGCGGGAGGGCAGCTTGCCGTCCCTTGCCGCCGTGCACAGTGAGCAGGCGCAGTTCCACTGCGGGAAGCCGCCACCGGCGGCAGTGCCCAGCAGGACGATCCTCACGACCCCTACTCCTTCGCGCGGCGCGTTCTGTCTACCGCCGGGGATCTTTCCCTTCCGGAGACGTGTGACCACGCTTGGCAGGGAGCAGTTCCGGCCGTCCTTCACCGGGGCGCGGGCGTTTTGTCACCCGAATGGGGTGGGGCGATCCCTTTCGTGCACGGGTGAGGGTGCGGGTCGTTCGTGGTTTCTCGCGCCCACGCGGCGGAGCCGCATGTCGATACGGCCCCGCGCCGCTTTCAGGGGCGCTGATCACCGCGCCAACAACGTACGCACCCCCTGTGACGTGAGCGTCAGGGCGTGCGTGGAGTTGCCGTCTATGGCCAGGGAAAGTTCCTCGTCGGGCCACTGGGAGGCCAGGGCGCCGAGGGGGATGAGGCGGTAGCGGGAGACGAAGGGCAGGAGCCCGGCCATCTCGCCCTCCGTGGTGAAGACGGGGACGACCGCATCGCCTCCGGGCTGTTCCAGGACGGGCAGGGCCACGGTGGTGGCGTCGGCGCCCTCCCCGTCGACCGCGTCGTCCGGCACGGGGACGAGGACGTCACTGTGGGCGAGGACGTCCAGCGCCCTCTGGTCCTCGGCGTTCACGGCCAGCGCGTCCAGCGCCTGCTGGGCCGGCGTCGGCAGGTCGTTCTGTGCGGGTGTCTCCATGGCATGTCCCCAGGTAGCGACGGTCGTACAGGCCACCCGGGGGGTGGAACCGCGCCCGGGCGTGCTCCGCCTCGCGTACCCGGTGGGCCGCGGGACATGCGTGGGGATCGGCGGGAGATACGGTGGTGGACCGGCCCATGTGACGGCCTGGGACGGTGGAAATCCACGGGCAAGGGCGATCGTCGCCCGTGCGGGAGGCCCTAGCGTGGCCGTATGCCGATGCAGCCATGGTTCCGCGACGCGAAGCTGGGGATCTTCGTCCACTGGGGCGTCTACG
Source organism: Streptomyces barringtoniae (assembly GCF_020819595.1). GTDB lineage: Bacteria > Actinomycetota > Actinomycetes > Streptomycetales > Streptomycetaceae > Streptomyces > Streptomyces barringtoniae. The sequence goes on along the minus strand of NZ_JAJHNP010000012.1, from coordinate 72,839 downwards.
CGGTGGACGGGGTCCCGGAGTCCTGGTCGTTCTACACCGGACAGGTGTCCCATGAGCAGTACATGAAGCAGCTGGACGGATTCACCGCGTCCCGGTACGACCCGCGTGCCTGGGCGGACCTCTTCGCCCGGGCCGGTGCCCGGTACGCCGTGCTCACCGCGCGCCATCACGACGGTGTGGCCCTGTGGGACAGCGCCCACGGCGATCTGAACGTGGCGCGCCGTACGCCGGCCGGGCGTGACCTGATCGCGGGATACGCCGACGCGCTGCGCGAGCGCGGCCTGCGGGTGGGCCTGTACTACTCCCACTCGGACTGGAACCACCCCGACTACGCGAGCACCCGGCACCCCGCCCCGGACGAGGATCCCCCCAACCCCCTGGCGCACGCCCGGCCCGGCGAGGAGGATCCGGCGGCCTGGGCCCGGTTCCTGGCCTACCGGGACGGCCAGGTCGGGGAGCTGGTGGACCGGTTCCGGCCGGATCTGCTGTGGTTCGACGGCGAGTGGGAGCGCACGGAGGAGCAGTGGGGCCTTCACGCCCTGGCCGCCCGGATCCTGGCCGGCAACCCGGAGACGGTCCTCAACGCGCGCATGCTGAGCCACGGCGACTACGCCACCCCGGAGCAGGGTGTGCCGCTCCAAGCACCCGACGGTCCCTGGGAGTTGTGCCTGACGGTCAACGACTCCTGGGGCTTCCAGCACCGGGACCACGACCACAAGTCGGTGCGGCAGCTGGTGCGCCACTTCACGGAGACGATCGGCGCGGGCGGCAACCTGCTGCTGGACGTGGGCCCGCGCGAGGACGGCACGATCCCGGCGGAACAGGCGGAGCGTCTGGCGGGGCTCGGGGCGTGGATCGGCCGGCACGCCGAGGCCGTGTACGGCACGGTGACCGGCCTGCCGCCGGGACATCACTACGGCCCGAGCACGCTGTCTGCCGACCGGCGGACGCTGTACCTCGTGTGCTTCGACGTCCCGCGCGAGACGGTGTCCGTGCGGGGCCTGCGCAACCGGGTGCGCCGGGTGAGCGTCCTCGGTACGGGCGCCGAGCTGGGCCACCGGGTCACCGGCGGGCTGCACGAGGTGCCGGGGGTGACCTGGCTGGACGCGCCGGCGGCGGGCGACGTGGACGAGTACGCCACGGTGCTCGCCCTGGAGCTCGACGGGGAGCTCGACCTCTACCGGGGCACGGGGCGCTCCTGACGCGGCAACGCGCCCGGTTCAGCCGACGGTGAGGGCCAGCTCGAAGTGGCCGGGGTCGAGCAGGCCGACGGCGTGCTCGACGAAGGTGCCGTCGGCCGCCCGGCTGGTCCGCCGCGTCTCCAGGAACCAGTCCCCGGGAGCGCGCCGCAGCAGCTCCGCCTCCCGGGCGTCGACCGGCCGCCCGGAGACCCGCTGTTCCCCGTGGTCGGGCCGCAGCCCCGCGCGCAGCAGCAGTTCGGCGACCGGCTCCTGGCCGAGGCCGCGGGCGGGCAGCTCGCGGATCACCGGCACCGGCGGCAGGAAACGGCGCTCGTACGCCACCACGGTGCCGTCCGCGACCAGCTCACGGGTCTGCTCCACGCACACGAACTCGTCCTCCCTCAGGCCGAGTTCGGCGGCGAGGGCGCCCTCGTGCGTCTCGCGCACGGCGAGGGTCCGGACGCTGGTGGGCTCGCCCCGCACGGCCCGGGCGCGGGCCCAGCCGAGCCGGTGCTCCGGCGGACGGCCGTCGAAGACGACGTACGAGCCCTTGCCGGTGCGGGTGGCGATCAGGCCCTCCTCGCACAGCTCGGCGAGGGCCGCGCGCACGGTCGTACGGCTGACGCCGAACCGCTCGGCGAGGGTGTGTTCGCCGGGCAGCCGCTCACCGGCTCGGCGGGTGCCGTCACGGATCTCCCGGGCGAGGATCCCGCTGATCCGCTGGTGCTTGAGCGGGACGCCGGTCACGGCCCGGCCTCGGCGAGGAGGTCGTCGACGGTGGTGACCCGGACCAGCGGCCGGTACAGCTCCATGATCTGCAGGGCCCTGAGGTGGGAGTCGTCGTCCACGCCCGCGCAGGCGTCCGCGACCACCAGCACCTCGGTGCCGGCGTCGGCGGCGGCCAGGGCGGTGGAGAGCACACAGCACTCGGTACTGACACCGGCCAGGACCAGGCGGGCGTCCGGGCCGACGCGGGCGGCGAGTTCCGGGGTCCACTTGCCGAAGGTGGTGGCGTCCACGACCTGGCCGGTCAAGCCGGTGAACTCGTCCGACAGGTGCCAGAGTTCGGCGTCGGGGGGCTGCATGGCGAAGGGCCATGCGTCGTAGTAGGCGCGCCAGGCCCCGGCCGGCTTTCCCGGGGCCAGGAAGCGGGTGAAGGTGACGCGGTCGGCGAAGGCCGGCAGCAGGCTGCGCACGCCCGCCACCGCGTCGGCGTACCGGGGCGTGGCCCATGGGCTCGCCGGGTCGGCGAAGACGCGCTGCATGTCGATGACGGCGAGGTGTCCGGCGGTCATGAGCGGAGCACCCCCTCGTCGGTCGCCGGGCTCGGCGCCTGCGCCTCCTGCGCGCGGATCCGGCCCCGGCCCGTCAGCAGGTGGCCGAGGAAGGCGAGCGCGAGCGCCACCAGGACGCCGAGGTTGGCGTACGCCCAGGCTCCGGTCTTGCCGCCGAGGCCGATCGGACCGAGGAGATAGCCCTGCCAGGTCAGCCAGCTCGCCGCGGTGTTGGTGACCAGGCCCCAGCCGACGGCCGTGGCGGCGAGGGTGAGGAGCAGGGGCGGCAGGGGGACGTCGCCGTAGCGGCCGTGCGGGCGGTAGAGGTCGCCGTCGTCGTAGTCGCGGCGGCGCAGGGCGAGGTCGGCGAGGACGATGCCGCACCAGGCGGCGATGGGGACGCCGAGCGTGGTGAGGAAGCCCATGAACTGGCCGAGGAAGTCGCCGGCGAAGAACACGATGTACACCGAGCCGGCGATCATCAGCAGGCCGTCCAGGAAGGCGGCCAGATAGCGGGGCACCGGCAGGCCGGCGGAGAGCAGGGCGAGGCCCGAGGAGTAGATGTCGAGGACGGCGCCGCCGACCAGCCCGAGGACGGCGACCACGGCGAACGGCACCAGGAACCAGGTCGGCAGGATCGTGGTGAGCGCGCCGATCGGGTCGGCCGCGACGGCCTTGCTCAACGCCGGCGAGGAACCGGCCAGCAGCAGGCCGAAGACCAGCAGGAGTAGCGGGGCCACCGAGGCGCCGAAGGTGGTCCAGCCGATGACTGAGCGGCTGGACGAACTCCGGGGCAGATAGCGGGAGTAGTCGGCGGCGGCGTTCACCCAGCCCAGGCCGAAGCCGGTCATCATGAACACCAGCGCACCGATGAACTCCTGCGCGGTGCCCGACGGGACGGCGCTGACCGTGCTCCAGTGGATGTGGTCGGCGACGAGACCGACGTAGACGACGGTGAGTACCCCGGTGATCACGGTGATCGCCGTCTGCAGCCGCATGATCAGGTCGAAGCCCATGACGCCGCCGACGACGGTCAGCGCGGCCACGACCACGAGGGCGGCGACCTTGGTCCCGGTGCCGCCGCCCCAGCCGAGGCGGCCGAAGACGGTCGCGGTGGCCATCGTGGCGAGCGCGGTGAGGACGGTCTCCCAGCCGACGGTGAGCATCCAGGAGATCACCGACGGCAGCCGGTTGCCGCGCACTCCGTACGCCGCCCGGCTGAGCACCATCGTGGGCGCCGAGCCGCGCTTCCCGGCGACCGCGATGAACCCGCACAGCAGGAAGGAGCCGACGATGCCGAGGACGCCGGCGGCCACGGCCTGCCAGAAGGAGATCCCGAAGCCGAACGCGAAGGCGCCGTAGCTCAGGCCGAGGACGGAGACGTTGGCGCCGAACCAGGGCCAGAAGAGCGTGCGCGGGGTGCCCTTGCGCTCGGCGTCCCCGATGACGTCGAGTCCGTGCGTCTCCACCTGGACCGGGCGGCCGGCGGGTCTTGCGCCGGCGATGCCGAGCGGGTCCTGCGGTTGCGTCATCGCCGAGCCACCTGCCTACCTGTCCAGACGTGTCTGCTCAGGCACGCTAGGACCGGCGCCCCGGGTCGTCAAGAATCGGGAGTGACCGAAGGATGACGCCTGCCGGCCCGGACGGTACTCGCGCGTTCAGCGGTCGAACTCCTCCTGGATCGGCGTCCTCGGCTCCTCGCGCAGGTGCTGGGAGAGGCCGGGCTTGCCGCCCTTCCGTGTCTGTTCCGCGCGCTGTGCCGCGGTGCGGTCGAGGTCCGAGTCCGGGTCCACCCGTACCGACCTCGCCACGTCGTCACGGCCCGTGTACTGCTCGGCGGGTATGCCGCGCAGCGCCTTGACCACCCCGTCCGACGCGCCCGCCTGCTGCGCGGCCGTGACCAGGCGCTCCTTGTCGGCCGGGTACGACACGTCCTTCAGCGCGGCCAGCACCTCGGAGACGCTGGTGTGTGCCGTGCTCATGGCGCCTCCTCACTCGTCGCCTTCCTCGGCGTTCTCGTCCGCGGTGTCCTCGCCCTCCGCCTGGGACGGAGTCGTACGCGGGGGCTGCTCGGCCTCCGCGATGCCCGGCTCCCGCTCGCCCTCGGCCTGCGACGGGGTGCTCTCGCTCATCGGGCCTCCCACATGCGTCCGTCACACGCGTCCGTGCCGGCTGTCGAAGACCCCGAGTACCCGTCCCTTCGGCCTGCCATGACCGGGGAGGAACCATGAATCCGCTGCCGGAGGACGGGTACCTGACCGGTCCCGGCGCAGTATGCGGCGCCGGCGTACGGACCCAGTACCGCCTCACCGCCTGGAGGAACCATGGCGGGCATCCGTCCCCCAGATCTGCAGAAAGCCCTGTCCGGCGCCGAATACCCGGCCGACACGGAGCAGCTCAAGAGGGTCGCCAAGGACAACCATGCGTCCAAGGAGATCACCGACCGTATCGACCACCTCGGGAAGAAGCAGTTCCAGAACCCGGCCGAGGTGAGCAAGGCGGTCTTCCAGAACGAGTGACCGGACGACGGCGTGCGGCGGCGGGGCGGGGTTGTCGGGTGGGGTCGCATTCCGTCGCTCTTCTCGGCTCGTTCCGGCTTCTTCTCGGCTCCTTCCGCCGGAATTGCGGCCGGGGGCGGCGGAGTTGCGGGCTCGGGCAGGGTGCGCAGCAGCAGCCAGCTCAGCGCGGGCATGAGGACGAGCGGGGTGAGGGCGGTCCGCAGGGTCGTGGCGTCGGCGAGCCGGCCGATGAGCGGGCTCGCCAGTCCGCCGACGCCGACGGCCAGACCCAGGGTTATTCCGGCGGCCGTGCCGACACGGGAGGGCAGATGGTCCTGGCCGAGGGTGACCTGGGGGGAGAACGGCACGTACGGACCGGCGGAGGTCAGCGCCACGCACGCGTCAGAGCGGGACCGGGGACGAACACCACGCCCGCGACCGCCCCGACGGAGACCAGATAGGACCAGCGGCACACCGTGACCCGGTCCCACCGCTCGGCCGGCGCGCCGCCCAGCACGGAGCCGACGGCGCCGCCGAGATAGAGCACGCACAGCGCGGCGGTGCCGGCCGCACCCCCTCCCAGGCGTTGGGCGGCGTACACCGAGAGGAAGGAACTCAGCCCGACGAACACGACCGAGCGGCACACCACGACCATCGACAGCTTCACGAACGACGCCGTGTCGTCGGCCCCGCACGCCGGTGCCGTACCGGCCCGCACCGGCGGCCGTCGCCCGGCCGCGCGCAGGACCACCAGGCACAGCACGGTCCCGGCCAGGGCCGGCAGCACCAGCAGCGGTGTCCTGCGCAGCCCGCCCGTGCCCACGACGGCGGCGACCAGGAGCGGGGCCAGCGCGAAACCCACGTTGCCGCCGAGCGAGAACCAGCCCATGGCGCTGTGCGCGCCCGCGGCCGCCCGCCGGGCGACCCGCGCGGACTCGGGGTGGTAGGCGGCCACGCCGCTCCCGGACAGCGCCACGCACACCAGGGTGAGGGCGTACGTCCCGCCGAGCCCGCTCAGCGCGATGCCGACGCCCGCCAGGAGCGTACCGACCGGGAGCAGCCAGGGGACCGCCCGGCGGTCGGTGAGGGCACCGAACGCGGGTTGCGCGACGGACGACAGCAAAGAGGCGGCCAGTACGACGCCCGAGGCGGCGGCGTAGGAGTAGCCGCGCCGGTGGACCAGACAGGGGATCAGGGACGGGACCGCGCCCTGGTAGACGTCGACGCAGGCATGCCCGACGGACAGCAGGGTGATCGATGTGTTCCTCCGCGCCCCGTCATGCTCCGGCCCGGCCGGGCTGTCGCACTTCCGATGAACTGCCAGGCGATGACGGAAATCCGCCACCTGCCGGCCGCGCCGACGCGCACTCGGTTGCTGGCGCCGCGCACGGCGATCGAGGCCCACCGGCACGACGACCACCAGATCGTCTACGCGGGCCGGGGCGTGGTGGCCGTGACCACCGACGCGGGCTCCTGGGTCGCGCCCGCCACCCGCGCCATCTGGGTGCCGGCCGGCACGGTCCACGCCCACGACGCGCACGGCGAGCTGGAGTTGCACCTGGTGGGGCTGCCGGCGTCGGAGAACCCGCTGACCCTGGACACCCCCACGGTGCTCGCGGTGTCCCCGTTGCTGCGCGAGCTGATCATCGCCCACACCCGGGATCCGGACGACGGGAGCCCCCAACGGGCGCGGCTGCGCGCGGTGTTGCTGGACCAGCTGAGGGCCTCGCCGCAGCAGCCCCTGCACCTGCCCATCCCCTCCTCGCCCCTGCTGCGTGCCCTGTGCGACATCCTGCGCGCCGATCCGGCCGACGGCCGCACCCTGGCCGAGCTGGGCCGGGAGGTCGGGGCGAGCGACCGTACACTCTCCCGCCTGTTCCGCGGCGACCTCGGCATGAGCTTCCCGCAGTGGCGCACCCAGTTGCGGCTGCACCACGCTCTGATCCTGCTGGCGGAGCGGACGCCGGTGACGACGGTGGCGCACCGGTGCGGCTGGTCCTCGGCGAGCGCGTTCATCGACGTCTTCCGGCGCACCTTCGGCCACACCCCGGGCTTCCGGCCGAGGGAGTCCCGCGGACCGTTCCTGTGACGGCCGGACACGGGCGCCGCTCGCCCCGGTGTGCCGGCGAAGGCTGACGGGGAACGTCCGGTGGGCTGCGCCGAGCACCGCCGCTGGAACGGGGCGCCGACCGCGACACCGGCCCACGGCGGCGGGCCGGGCAGGCTGCGGAAGATCCACGACGTCGGGGACGCGACCTGGAGCGCCCCACACCGGGGAGGCTCGCGTTCACACGCACGCCTGCCCATGCGGCCGCGTCGGCGGCGTGGCGTGTGCGGCCGCGGAGCGGTGCGCGGTGAGGATGGCGGGCGGGAGCAGCCGGCTGGGAGGTGGGTATGACGGTGAACCGTGTCGGCCTGGTGGTGCACGGCGGCCGTGCCGAGGCCATGGCCGGCGCGCGCGTGGTGCGCGAGTGGTGCGCGGAGCACGCCGTGGGATGCGCGGACATCGACGTGTGGCAGGAAGGGGCACGCCACAGTGCCCGGGAGGAGGTCGACGCGGCGGGCGATCCCGACCTCATCGTCACCCTCGGCGGGGACGGCACCTTTCTGCGCGGCGCGCGGCTGGCGGCCGAGAACGACGCCCTGGTCCTCGGTGTCGACCTCGGCCGCGTCGGCTTCCTCACCGAGGTCCCGTCCTCGGCGGTGCGCGCGGCGCTGGACGCGGTCCGGTCCGAGCGGATCACCGTGGAGAGCCGGATGCTCCTCACCATGCGGGCCTCGTGCCGGCTGGAGGTGCCCGCGCAGATGGAGGCGCTGGTGCGGTACGGCCGCGGTCCCATGCTGCCGCCGCCCCGGGTACGCACGGAGTGCGAGGCCGGTAACGAATGGGGCGTCGCGCTCAACGTCACTGCGCTCAACGACGTCGTCGTGGAGAAGCTGGCCAGGGACCGGCAGGTGTCGGTCGGGGTCTATCTGGCCGGCCGGCTGCTGGCCAGCTACTCCGCCGACGCGCTGCTGGTGGCCACGCCCACGGGCTCCACCGCGTACAGCTTCGCCGCGGGCGGCCCGGTGGTCTCGCCGCGTGCGGAGGGCCTGGTCTTCACGCCGGTCGCGCCGCACATGGTGTTCAACCGCTCGGTCGTGGCCGCCCCCGACGAGCCCATCGCGTTCAAGATCCTCGAACGGTCGGGCCAGGCCGCCGTCAGCATCGACGGTCAGCTGCGCGGGGTGCTGGGCCCCGGGGACTGGATCGGCGTGTACGCCGCACCGCGCCGGCTGAAGGCGGTCCGGCTGGGCCCGACGGACTTCTACGGCCGGCTGCGCGAGCGGATGAAGCTCACCGACGCGCCTGCCGCCCTCGCCGACGGCGAAGCCGCTCCCCTGTGGCCGGTGACCACACCCCGGCCGGACGACCTGGCCCACCTGGCGCTGCCTCCGGCCCCCGCGGACGGGCATCGGCCGGCCTGAGATCCGGAGACGGACCGGACACGGCGATGCACGGGCCCCGGGGCACGCCGGTCGGCGGCCGTGTCCCGCCTGCGGGCGGGCGGCGCGTGGGACGTCGACGGCACACGGGTGCCGTCGGCGGCCGGCCATCGGCGTCCGTCAGCCGCCGTACGACCGTGTCGGCGCGGCGCCGTGCCACGCGGCCCGGTGCAGGGCGTATTGCCGCTACGGCCTTCCAGGCCTGCGGAGTTGACCCAGGCCGAATTGCCCCAGGCCGAATGGACCCTGCCGGATGCTCGCTCGACGACCTCCAGAGTTTCCGCTCCCGCCCCGGCTCAGTCCGTCATGGACGACTGCCGCTTCGGCAGCTTCCAGTTCGGTCGCGGGAAGTGGCACGTGTAGCCGTTGGGGTAGCGCTCCAGGTAGTCCTGGTGCTCCGGCTCCGCCTCCCAGAAGTCACCCACGGGCGCCAGCTCCGTGACCACCTTCCCCGGCCACAGCCCGCTCGCCTCGACGTCCGCGATCGTGTCGACGGCGACGCGGTGCTGTTCCTCGTCGCCGTAGAAGATGGCGGACCGGTAGCTGCGCCCGATGTCGTTGCCCTGACGGTCCCGCGTGGTCGGGTCGTGGATCTGGAAGAAGAACTCCAGGACGTCGCGGTAGCTCGTCACCGTGGGATCGAAGACGATCTCGATGGCCTCGGCGTGGTCGCCGTGATCGCGGTACGTGGCGTTCGGCGTGTCGCCGCCGCTGTAGCCGACGCGCGTGGACACCACGCCCGGCTGCTTGCGGATCAGATCCTGCATGCCCCAGAAACAACCGCCTGCCAGGACGGCCCGCTCGGTTCCCACGGTCATCGGTCACTCCCTGAAGCTCGAGCCCGGCGCGGTCACTCGACGTGCCGGTTACACGGTCACCCAGCCTAATACGGCCCGCGCGCGACCAACCAGCGCCCGCCGTGGCAGCCCGCCTCCTCGGCCCGCCGGACTCCACGCGCCGTCAGAGGGTTCTGAAATCCGGAGGCACCGTGTTGGTCTAGTCCTCTTGACGAGGTGACCCGCCGGCGCTTTGGTATGTACCAACTCGGCTCGCACGGCACCACCCCACCACTCCACGCCCGAGGCATCCCCAGAAGGGGCACTGTCATGCACCTGGCAAGATTTGCGGCTTCCGCCTGCGCGCTCGCGCTCGCGGCCACCGGCGCCGCCGTGGCTCTGGCACCGGCCGGCAGCGCCGCGGCGGCGAGCAGCGTCTACTCCGTGGCTCCCTACGTCGACATGTCCAACAGTCAGGAAGGACTCCTCGACACCGCCATCACCGGACACCAACTCAAGGCCTACACCGCGGCGTTCGTCCTCGGCGAGGGCTGCAACCAGATCTGGGGCGACACCCTCCCCGTCGGCAACGACTCCTACACCGACCCCGAAATAGCCAGGGCGAAGTCCGAGGGCGCGTCCGTCATCATCTCCTCCGGCGGGGCGAGCGGCGAGCCGCTGGCCTGGACATGCTCCACCCAGAGCAGCGTCGACGCCGGATACCAGGCCCTCATCAACGACTACGGCGTCACCCGGCTCGACTTCGACGTCGAGGGCGCCGCCGTCGCGGACACCGCGGCCGCGGCCCGCCAGATGCAGGCGATGAAGGACCTCAAGGCGTCCAACCCCGGCCTGCAGTTCTCCATGACCCTGCCGGTGCTGACCAGCGGCCTGACCAACGACGGCGTCAACGTCCTCAAGGCCGCCAAGAACGCGGGCATCAGGATCGACGTGGTCAACATCATGGCCATGGACTACTACGCGGGCACCGGCACCGAGATGGGCCAGGGCGCGGTCGCCGCGGCCAGGGCCACGCTGACGCAGATGCAGTCCGTCGACTCCGGTTACACCTACGCCAACCTCGGGATCACCCCGATGATCGGCAAGAACGACGACGGTTCGACGTTCACCCCGGCCGACGCCCGGACCGTGGAGAGCTTCGCCGCGCAGAACGGCGTCGGACGCCTCGCCTTCTGGTCCGTCAACAGGGACCAGCCCTGCAGCGGAAGCGCCAACTCGCTGCCCACGTGCAGCGAGATCAGCCAGAACAGCCTCGCGTTCACGGACGCGTTCGTGCCGTACGAGGGCAGCTCGGGCGGCGGCGGCGGCACGACGAGTGACTTCTCCCTGTCCCTGTCGCCGGGCTCCGCGTCGGTCGCCCAGGGTGGTTCCGCGACCGCGACCGTCGCCACGGCCGTCACCTCCGGCAGCGCCGAGTCCGTCAGCCTCTCCGCCTCCGGTGCGCCCTCCGGCGTCACCGTCTCCTTCAGCCCCGCGACCGTGACGTCCGGCGGCACCTCGACGCTGACGGCGACGGTCGGCTCCTCCGTCGCCGCGGGCACCTACCCGATCACCGTCACCGGGACCGCTGCCGGCGGCAGCCACAGCGCGACCTACACGCTCACCGTGACCTCCAGCGGCGGCGGAGGCGGGGGCGGCGGGGGCTCGCTGACCAACGCCGGCTTCGAAACCGGCAGCCTGGGCCCCTGGACCTGCACGGGCGGCGGCTCGGTGGTCTCCAGCCCGGTCCACAGCGGCAGCCACGCCCTCCAGGTCACCCCGAGCTCCAGCAGCACCGGCGAGTGCGACCAGACCGTCACCCTGTCCCCCAACCACAGCTACACGCTCACCGGTTGGGTGCAGGGCCCCTACGCCTACGTCGGGGTCAGCGGCGGCGCCACCGCAAGCACCTGGTCGAACAACACGAGCTGGAACCAGTTGACCGTCAGCTTCACCACGGGCGGCAGCGGAACCGTCACCGTCTACGTCCACGGCTGGTACGGCCAGTCCGACGTCCACGCCGACGACTTCACCCTCGGCTAGGCGCACCCCGGCCCACCACGCGTGCGGCGCGCCCACCAGGAGAGGCGGCGCGCCGCACGCATCGCTCCCGACGGATCGAGCCGGCTCGGCCGGGTCACGGTAGCGACGCTCGTCGCGGTGGGCGCCGACGACAGCGGTGCCGCCTCCTCGGCCGACCAGTTGGTCATGGCCCTGCCGCGGACCACCGGGGCCGTGGCCCGGAGGCCACTGGACGGCGTCCGGCTCGCCGGAACCGGTCACGATGATGGTCGACCTCCTCGCCGGCCATCGGCAGTAGCCGGGCCGCCCCCGTCAGCACACCGGCCTGGACGCGCCGCGGGATGCCCGGCGCGACGGCCGGGGCACTGCGGCCGATGGGGACGGTGCGCCGATCAAGGCACGGGGGCCGGGCCCTCCACAGCGCCCAGTCCCTGGGCCGGCGCGAACGCTCGCAGAGTGCGGGAAACTACTGCGCGCCGTAGACGGCCTGCGGCGCCTCCGCCTCGGCGAGCAGTTTCAGGGTTGCCTCGCCCGCCTCCGCCGGGGACCAGCGGGCGCCCTTGTCGGCGGTGGGGCCCGGGCGCCAGCCCTCCATGACGGTGATGCGGCCGCCCTCGGACTCGAAGACCCGGCCCGTCACTCCCGCCGAGGCGGCGGAGCCGAGCCAGACCACGAGCGGGGAGACGTTCTCCGGGGCCATGGCATCGAAGCCGCCGCCCTGAGGGGCGGCCATGGTCCCGGCGAAGGCCCGCTCGGTCATCCGGGTCCGGGCGGCCGGGGCGATGGCGTTGACCTGGACGCCGTAGCGACCCAGTTCGGCGGCGGCGACGAGGGTCAGGCCGACGATCCCGGCCTTGGCCGCCGAGTAGTTGCCCTGGCCGACGCTGCCCAGCAGTCCCGCTCCGGAGCTGGTGTTGATCACGCGGGCGTCGGGCATGCGGCCCGCCTTCGCCTCGGCGCGCCAGTGCGCGGCGGCGTGCCTGAGCGGCAGGAAGTGGCCCTTGAGGTGGACGCGCACGACCGCGTCCCAGGCGTCCTCGTCGAGGTTGACGAGCATGCGATCCCGCAGGAACCCGGCGTTGTTGACCAGCGTGTCCAGGCGGCCGTAGGTGTCCAGCGCGGTGGCGACGAGGGAGGCCGCGCCCTCGGCGGTGGCGATGTCGCCTGCGTGCGCGACCGCCTCGCCGCCGAGCGCGCGGATCTCGTCGACCACCTGCTGAGCGGGTCCGGAGGTCCCGCCGGTGCCGTCGAGGCCGACGCCGAGGTCGTTGACGACGACCTCGGCTCCCTCTGCGGCGAAGGCGAGGGCGTGGGCGCGGCCCAGGCCACGGCCCGCACCGGTGATCACGGCCACGCGTCCGGTGCACAGTCCGGTCATGGGAAGAGTCCTCTCGTGGGTGTCGAAGAGCACGTCACCTGTTGGCACTTGCCGCGTCGAGGAAGGCGGGACGCTCGCCGCCGCCGTGGACGTGCAGGCTCGCCCCGCTGATGTAGGAGGCCCGGTCGGAGGCGAGGAAGACGCAGGCGTCGCCGACGTCGGCGGGCGCGGCGAGGCGGCCGAGGGGGACGGTGCGGCCGACGGCGGCGATGCCGTCCTCGTCCCCGTAGTGCAGGTGCGACAGTTCGGTGCGGACCATGCCGGGGACGACCGTGTTGACCCGCACCCGCGGCGCCCATTCCACGGCCATGGAGCGGGCGAGGTGGTCCAGGCCGGCCTTGGCCGCGCCGTACGCGGCGGTGCCGGGTGAGGGGCGGGTTCCGCTGACACTGCCGATCATCAGGATCGACCCGCCGACCCGCTGACCGCGCATCACCTCGTACGCGGCGAGCGACGCGGTGAGAGGGGCGAGGAGATTCAGCTCCACGACCCGGGCATGCCGTCCGGCTCCGCCCTCACCGAGCAGCCGGAAGGGGGTGCCCCCGGCGTTGTTGACGAGGGTGTCGAGGCGTCCGTACTCGCCCCGCACCCGCGCGAAGAAGGCGTCGACCGCCTCGGCGTCGCGGAGGTCGGCGGGGAGGAAGCGGGCGGTGCGGCCGGCCGCCTCGACGGGTTCCTCCGGGGGCCGCCGCGCGCAGGTCACGACGTCCGCGCCCGCTTCCAGGAACGCCCGGGCGATGCCGGCGCCGACGCCCCGGGTTCCGCCCGTGACCACCGTGACGCGTCCGGTGAGATCGATGACCGCCACCAAAGGACACCTCCCGCAGCGCGCGCTCCGCTGCTACCTTCGCCTAACAAACGTTTGGTGGAAAGGTAGCTGATCTGCTCATGGGTGTCTCCACCTCCGTCCCCGAAGAAGGCGTCGCCGTCGTCACCGTGGACTTCCCGCCGGTCAACGCCCTTCCCGTGCGCGGCTGGTACGAACTGGCCGCCTGTGTGCGCGCCGCCGGAGCCGACCCGAAGGTGCGGTGCGTGGTGCTCAGCGCCGAGGGCCGCGGCTTCAACGCGGGCGTCGACATCAAGGAGATGCAGCGCACGGCCGGGCACGAGGCCCTGATCGGCGCCAACCGCGGCTGCTCCGAGGCGTTCGCCGCGGTGTACGAGTGCGAGGTCCCGGTGGTCGCCGCCGTACAGGGCTTCTGCCTGGGCGGCGGCATCGGACTGGCCGGAAACGCCGACGCGATCGTCGCCGCCGACGACGCGGTCTTCGGCCTGCCCGAGCTGGACCGTGGCGCCCTCGGCGCGGCCACCCATCTCGCCCGGCTGGTGCCCCAGCACCTGATGCGGACCCTGTACTACACCTCGCGCACCGTCACCGCCGAGGAACTGCACCGGCACGGCTCGGTGTGGAGGGTGGTCCCGCGCTCCCAACTCCTGGACGCCGCAATGGAACTGGGCCGGGAGATCGGCGCCAAGGACGGGTCCCTGATCCGCCTGGCCAAGGCAGCGATCAACGGCATCGACCCGGTCGACGTGCGCCGCAGCTACCGCTTCGAGCAGGGCTTCACCTTCGAGGCCAACCTCAGCGGCGTCGCCGACCGGGTCCGCGACACCTTCGGCAAGGGCCGGGAATCCGTCGGCAGGGACGAGGAGCAGCAGTCGTGAGCAGGGACAAGACGATGACCGCCGAGGAGGTCGTCGGCCGGCTGGACAGCGGCATGACGATCGGCATCGGCGGCTGGGGTTCGCGGCGCAAGCCGATGGCACTGGTGCGGGCGCTGCTGCGCTCGGACGTCACCGACCTGACCGTCGTCTCCTACGGGGGCCCGGACGTCGGCCTGCTGGCCGCCGCCGGGAAGATCCGCACACTGGTCGCGGCCTTCGCCACCCTCGACTCCATCCCGCTGGAGCCGCATTTCACGGCGGCCCGGCAGCGCGGCGCGCTGGAACTGGTGGAGCTGGACGAGGCGATGTTCATGTGGGGGCTGACGGCGGCCGCGCACCGGCTGCCCTTCATGCCGGTCCGGGCCGGTCTCGGATCCGACGTGATGAGGGTCAACCCCCGCCTGCGGACGGTGCGTTCGCCGTACGAGGACGGCGAGGAGCTCGTCGCCGTCCCGGCCCTGCGCCTGGATGCCGCGCTGGTGCACCTCAACCGGGCGGACGTGCACGGCAACGCCCAGTACCTCGGCCCCGACCCGTACTTCGACGACCTGTTCTGCGAGGCCGCCGACGCCGCCTACGTCTCCTGCGAGCGGACCGTGGACAGCGCCGACCTGCTCAAGGACGCCGGGCCGCAGACCCTGCTGGTCAAGCGCGCGTTCGTGAACGGCGTCGTGGAGACACCGAACGGCGCCCACTTCACCTCCTGCGTCCCCGACCACGACCGTGACGAGGCGTTCCAGCGGGCCTACGCACGGGCCGCCCGGGACCCGGAGGCCTGGCGGGCCTTCGCCGAGCGGTTCCTGTCCGGCGACGAGGCGGCCTACCAGGCCGCGGTGGCGGCGTTCCACGAGGAGGCGGCACATGAGTGACACCCGTACGACGGCGAAGGCGACGCGCGCCGAGTACTGCGTCGTGGCCTGCGCCGAGGCCTGGCGGGATGCGGGGGAGATACTGGCGAGCCCGATGGGCACCGTCCCGACGATCGGGGCCCGGCTGGCGAAGCTGACCTTCTCCCCCGACCTGCTGCTGACCGACGGCGAGGCCCTGCTGATCGGCGACGTCCCGGCGGTCGGCGCCAGGCCCGGGGTGGTCGAGGGCTGGCTGCCGTTCCGGCAGCACCTGGCCCTGGCCGCGACCGGGCGGCGGCACGTGATGATGGGCGCGAGCCAGCTCGACCGGTACGGCAACCAGAACATCTCCTGCATCGGCGACTGGGCCCGGCCCACCCGGCAGCTGCTGGGCGTGCGCGGCGCCCCCGGCAACACCCTCAACAACCCGACCAGTTACTGGGTCCCGCGGCACTCGAAGCGGGTGTTCGTCGCACGGGTGGACATGGTCTGCGGCGTCGGCTACGACCGTGCCGCCGCGGCCGGTCCCTCCGCGTCCCGCCACCACCGCCTCGCGGACGTCGTCAGCGACCTGGGCGTCTTCGACTTCCGGACGCCCGACCGGACGATGCGGCTGCGCTCGCTGCACACCGGGGTCACGGTCGAGCAGGTCGCCGAGGCCACCGGCTTCCCGCTCACCGTGCCGGACGAGGTGCCGTACACCCGGGACCCCACCCCCGAAGAGCTGCGGCTGATCCGCGAGGTCATCGACCCGAGGGCGCTGCGCGAGCGCGAGGTGCCCGCGTGAGCGGCTTCGCGATCGCCACCGCGCTGACCGGGCTCGTCGGTGTGCGGCACCCCATCGTGCAGACGGGAATGGGCTGGGTGGCCGGTCCCCGGTTGGTGTCGGCCACCGCCGACGCGGGCGCGCTCGGGATCCTCGCCTCGGCCACCATGACGACCGAGCAGCTGCGCGCGGCCGTCCGCGAGGTCAAGTCCCGTACCGACGCGCCCTTCGGGGTCAATCTGCGGGCGGACGCCTCGGACGCGGCCGAGCGGGTGCGGATCATCGTCGAGGAGGGGGTGCGGGTCGCCTCGTTCGCGCTCGCGCCCTCCCGGGAGCTGATCGCCCGGCTGAAGGACGCCGGCGTGGTCGTCATCCCGTCCGTCGGCGCCCGGCGGCACGCCGAGAAGGTCGCCGCGTGGGGCGCCGACGCGGTGGTGGTGCAGGGCGGGGAGGGCGGCGGGCACACCGGGAAGGTCGCCACCTCCGTCCTGCTTCCGCAGGTGGTCGACGCGGTCGGCATACCGGTCGTCGCGGCCGGCGGCTTCCACGACGGCCGCGGACTGGTCGCCGCGCTCGCCCACGGCGCCGCCGGCATCGCCATGGGCACCCGCTTCCTGCTCACCTCCGACAGCACCGTCCCCGACGCGGTCAAGGCCCGCTACCTGGCGGCCACGGTGGACGACGTCACCGTCACGACCAAGGTCGACGGACTCCCCCACCGGATGCTGCGCACCGAGCTGGTCGACTCCCTCGAACGCTCGGGCCGGGCGAGGGGGCTGCTGCGCGCCGTACGGCACGCGGCGTCCTTCAAGGCGCTGTCCGGCATGAGCTGGACGCGGATGGTCCGCGACGGTCTGGCCATGCGGCACGGCAAGGAGTTGACGTGGAGTCAGCTCCTGCTGGCCGCCAACACCCCCATGCTGCTCAGGGCGTCGATGGTCGAGGGCCGGACCGACCTGGGCGTGATGGCCTCCGGTCAGGTCGCCGGTCTGATCGACGACCTTCCGTCCTGCGCCGAGCTCGTCGACCGGATCATGGCGGAGGCCCGGGCCACACTCCGCGGACTGCCCCTGGCCGAGTAGCGCACTCCCCGGCGTCAGAGCCGCTCGACGATGGTGACGTTGGCCTGGCCGCCGCCCTCGCACATGGTCTGCAGGCCGTAGCGTCCGCCGGTGCGCTCCAGTTCGTGCAGCAGCGTGGTCATGAGCTTGGTGCCGGTGGCGCCCAGCGGGTGGCCGAGGGCGATGGCGCCGCCGTTGACGTTGACCTTCTCCGGGTCGGCGCCGGTCTCCTGCAGCCAGGCGAGCACCACGGAGGCGAAGGCCTCGTTGATCTCCACGAGGTCGATGTCGTCAAGGGTCATCCCGGCCTTCTTCAGGGCGTAGGCCGTGGCCGGGATAGGCGCGGACAGCATCCGGATGGGGTCCTCGCCGCGCACCGAGAGGTGGTGGACGCGGGCGCGGGGCGTCAGACCGTGCTCCCGTACGGCTCGTTCGCTCGCGATCAGCAGGGCGGAGGCGCCGTCGGAGACCTGGGAGGAGACGGCCGCGGTCAGCCGGCCGCCTTCGACCACCGGCTTCAGACCCGCCATCTTCTCCAGGGTGGTGTCGCGGCGGGGGCCCTCGTCGCGGGTCACCTCGCCGTGGGCGACGAGTTCGCGGTCGAAGCGGCCCTCGTCGATCGCGCGTACGGCCCGCTGGTGGGAGCGCAGCGCGAACTCCTCCATGTCGCGGCGGGAGATGCCCCACTTCTCGGCGATCATCTCGGCGCCGGTGAACTGGTTGACCGGCCGGTCGCCGTAGCGGGCCCGCCAGCCCCCGGAGCCGGCGTAGGGGCCCTGGGTGAGCCCCAGGGGTTCGGCGGCCTGGCGGGTGGCGAAGGCGATCGGGATCATCGACATGTTCTGCACGCCCCCCGCGACCACGAGGTCCTGCGTGCCCGAGAGCACTCCCTGTGCGGCGAAGTGCAGGGCCTGCTGGGAGGAGCCGCACTGGCGGTCCACCGTCACGCCCGGCACCTCCTCGGGCAGCCCGGCGGCCAGCCAGCAGGTGCGGGCTATGTCGCCGGCCTGCGGGCCGACGGTGTCCACGCAGCCGAGGACGACGTCCTCGACGGCGGCCGGGTCGACGCCCGAGCGCTCCATCAGCGCCGTCAGCACGTGGGCGCCGAGATCGGCCGGGTGGACGGCGGCGAGCCCGCCGCCCCGCCTGCCGACCGGGGTGCGGACCGCTTCCACGATGTATGCCTCGGCCATGGCCACTCCTCACGGGATCCTTGGTGTCTGCGGTTTCATCGGCCCGCGCCCGGTCATCCTCGCCTCAGGCGTGCTGGCTGCTGACGGACAGGACCTCCCCGGTCAGATACGACGAGTATCCGCTGGCCAGGAAGACGATGACGTTGGCCACCTCCCAGGGCTCGGCCCAGCGGCCGAATGCCTCCCGGGCGGTCAGTTCCTCCAGGAGTTCCGGCGTGGTGACCCTCACCAGGTGCGGGTGCATGGCGAGGCTGGGCGAGACGGCGTTCACCCGCACGCCGTACTCCGCGGCCTCCAGGGCGGCGCAGCGGGTGAGGGCCATGACCCCGGCCTTGGCGGCGGCGTAGTGCGCCTGGCCCCGCTGCGCCCGCCAGCCGATCACCGAGGCGTTGTTGACGACGACGCCCCCGGCGCCCGCCGCCTTCATCCGGCGCAGCGCGGCGCGGGTGCAGCGGAAGGTGCCGCCCAGGGTGACGTCGAGGACCTTGTCCCACTGCTCGTCGGTCATCTCGGCCAGGTCGGCGGTCCCGCCGAGTCCGGCGTTGTTGACGACGACGTCCAGGCGCCCGTGCCGCTCCTCCACGAAGTCGAAAAGAGCACCGACCTGGTCCTCTGCGGTGACGTCGCAGGGCAGCGCCGCGACGCGGTCCGCGCCGAACTCCGCGGCCAGCGCGGCCTCCGACTCCTTGAGCCTGCGGGCGTGGGCGTCGGAGAGCACGACACGGGCGCCTTCCTCCAGCAGCCGGCGCGCGGTCGCACCCCCGATGCCGGCGCCCGCGGCGGCGGTGACCACGGCGGTACGGCCCTGAAGGAGGCCGTGGCCGGGGACGTAGGGCGGCGGGGGCGTGGTCACGGGCATGCGCGGCTCCGGACGGCTCTCGACGGCTGACGGGCCGTTACGTTAACCTACCAAACACTTGTTAGGGAAGGGAGGGCGGATGTCCGCTGTCCGTACCGAGCACTTCGTCGACCGGACCGGCCCCGAGGAGGCGGGCAGCTGATGGACCTCGACTTCTCCGCCGCGGACGACGCCTTCCGCGCCGAGGCCCGCGCCTGGCTCGCCGGCCATCTGCCCGGCGCCCCGCTGCCCTCGCTGGAGACGGCGGAGGGGTTCGCGGCCCACCGGGACTGGGAGCGCACCCTGTTCGCCGACCGCTGGTCGGTGGTCTCCTGGCCCGAGGAGTACGGCGGCCGGGGCGCCTCGCTGCTGCGGTGGCTGATCTTCGAGGAGGAGTACTACGCGGCCGGTGCGCCCGGCCGGGTCAGCCAGAACGGCATCAACCTGCTCGCCCCCACCCTCTTCGAGCACGGCACGCCGGAGCAGTGCGCCCGCGTCCTGCCGCCCATGGCGAGCGGCGAGGTGATCTGGGCGCAGGCCTGGTCCGAACCGGAGTCGGGCTCCGACCTCGCCTCGCTGCGCTCCACGGCCGTACGCAGCGAGGGCGGCTGGCGCGTGAGCGGGCAGAAGACCTGGTCGTCGCGGGCGGCGTTCGCCGACCGCGCCTTCGGCCTGTTCCGCAGCGACCCCGACGCCGACCAGCCGCACCACGGGCTGACGTACCTGATGTTCCCGCTGGACGCGGAGGGGGTGACGGTGCGGCCCATCGGGCGGCTCGACGGCAAGCCCGCCTTCGCCGAGATCTTCCTCGACGAGGTGTTCGTGCCCGACGCGGACGTCATCGGCGAGCCCGGCCAGGGCTGGCGGGTGGCGATGAGCACGGCGGGCAACGAGCGCGGGCTCACCCTGCGCAGCCCCGGCCGGTTCACGGCCGCCGCCGACCGCCTCACCGCGCTGTGGCACTCCGCCGCCGACCCGTCCGACACCGCGCTGCGCGACCGGGTCGCCGACGCGGTGATCGGCGCCCGCGCCTACCAGCTGTTCGCCTACGCGGCCGCCTCACGCCTGGCTGCGGGAGGCTCGATCGGGGCGGAGTCGAGCCTCAACAAGGTGTTCTGGTCCGAGCTGGACATCGCCCTGCACGAGACCGCGCTCGATCTCCTCGGCCCCTACGGCGACCTCGCCGACGACGCCGACGAGGCACCCGCGCACGGCGGCTGGACCGAGGGCTACGTCTTCTCCCTGGCCGGTCCCATCTACGCGGGCACCAACGAGATCCAGCGCGACATCATCGCCGAGCGGCTGCTCGGCCTGCCGAAGGGACGCCGGTGATGCGCTTCCTCCTCGACGCCGAGCAGCGCGACTTCGCCCGTTCACTGGACGCGATGCTGACGGCGGCGGGCACGCCGGACGTCGTACGGTCCTGGGCGGCCGGTGACACCGGCCCCGGCCGCGCGCTGTGGAACAGGCTGGCCGAGGCCGGGGTGTTCGCGCTCGGGATACCGGAGCGTTACGACGGGCTGGGCGCCCTGCCGGTCGAACTCGGCCTCGCCTTCGTGGAGTTGGGCCGCCATGCGGTGCCGGGCCCGCTGGCCGAGACGGTCGCGGCGGCGGCCCTCCTGGACCGGCTGGGCGATGCGACGACGGCCGCTGCATGGCTGCCGGGGATCGCCGCCGGCAAGGTCGTCGCCTCGGTGTGCCTGCTGTCCCCCGACAGTCCCTACGCACTGGACGCTGACGCCGCCGACGCGGTGTTCGTCGTCGAGGGCGACACCCTGCGCCTGGCCGAGGCGCACGGTCCCGTACAGCGCTCGCTCGACCCGGCCCGGCGGCCGGCCCGACCGCTCGGCGGCACCGTGCTGGCCCGGGGGCCGGCCGTCGCCGCCGCGGCCGCGCACGCCGCCGAGGTCGCGGCGCTGACCACCGCCGCGCAGGCCCTCGGGCTGGGCCGCGCCCTGCTGGACCGGACCGTCGAACACGTGCGCACGCGCAGGCAGTTCGGGGTGGCCATCGGCTCCTTCCAGGCCGTCAGGCACCGGTTGGCCGACACGCTGATCGCCCTGGAGTTCACCCAACCGCTGCTCCTCGCGGCCGCGTTGGCGATGGAGCGTGGCGACGCCGGGTGCGGGCGCGAGGTCGCCGCGGCGAAGGTCTGCGCCTGCGAGGCCGCGTACGCCGCGGCGCGCAGCGCCCTGCAGTTGCACGGCGCCCTCGGCTACACCGAGGAACCGGACCTGTCCCTGTGGATCCGCAAGGCCCGCGCACTGCGCACCTCCTGGGGCACACCGTCGGCCTGCCGGGGCCGGGTACTCGCGCCCTGACGGCTGTCACCCGCTCGAAACCCACTGTTCGCCCGACCCCGTCCCCGCGGCGGCGGTCACGGGCGGGGCGATGCGCTCTCGGGTACCGGCCGGCGGGGGACGGTTCAGTGGTTGGGTTCCGCCCTGCTGATCTCCGCCAGCGCCGAGTGGGGGTCCTCCACGGCCGCCAGGTCACCGATGCTGACGAACCCGACCGGGCAGCCGCCGCGTTCCACGACGGGGAGCCGGCGCAGGCCGTGCCGGCGCATCAGCTCGACGGCGTGGTCCGTGGTGTCCTCGGGAGTCAGGGTCAGCACCGGCGGCCGGCTGCAGACCGTGCCGGCCGTGGTGGTGTGCGGGTCCAGTCCCACGGCGAGCGTCCGCACCACGATGTCGCGGTCGGTGAGCACTCCGAACAGATCGCAGTCGTAGGCGACCAGTACGTCACCGATGTCGTGCTCCCGCATGAGGAGCGCCGCCCGTTCCACCGTGGTCATCGGCTCCACCGCCACCGCGCCTGGCGACATCACGTCACGTATCCGCCGTGTCATCGGGCACCTCCTGGATCCGGGATGGTGAGGCGGTACCGCCTCGACCGCCCGCGTAGCCCGGGACGGCGCGGGCAAACCGTCTCGTGCGGTATGCGCCGCACGTGGTTTCCCGGCGGACCGCGGCCACACCGGCTGTCCGCAACGGGCGGCCTGTCCGCACCGGGCGGTCTGTCCGAAGCGGGCGGCGGGGAGCAGACATGGCGCCGTCGGGCCCGGCGAGTGACGATGGAACCCGAGGGGGAGTCGCAGAAGGGATCACGGCGGCCATGGTGGGTGACATCAGCGACGAGCTGCGCGCGCGGCGCGAGGGCGAGAACGGTCACTGCTCGATGCCGCACACGGCCGACACCCGTCTGCAGGCCTGGGGCACCACCCGGGAACAGTGCCTGACCGAGGCCGTACGCGCCATGGTCGAGGCCTTCGCCGATGTGTCCGAGGCGCACCCCACCACGATGGAACGGGTCCGTCTCGCCCCAGGAGACGACGCGGACCTGCTGGTCGCGCTGCTGGACGAGGTGGTCTACCGGCTCGAGGTGACCGGCCGGATCCCCGTCGACGTGGAAGCGGAGCCCACCGACGACGGCGGGCTGGCGGTACGGCTGTCGCTCGCCGACCTGGCGAACGTCACCGTCATCGGTGCAGCGCCCAAGGGTGCCTCCTGGCAGGAGCTGCACATCGGCCCGGACGCGTACGGATGGTCCTGCACGGTGATCGTGGACGTGTGACCGCACCCGCGCACCCCTGCCCGCCCGGGCACCCGAAGGCCACCGGTGTCAGCCCTTCACCACCCCGAGCGGCACCAGCCGGGCCACCTTCCGGCACAGCCCCGCGCCCTCGCTCGCGGCGACGACGGCGTCGACGTCCTTGTACGCCTCCGGTGTCTCCTCCGTCAGACCGCGCCAGGACTTCGGGCGCGCGGCGATGCCGGCGTGCCGCAGCCGCGCCCGCAGTTCACTGCCGGTGATGCTGCGCGCGGCCTGATGACGGCTCATGGTGCGGCCCGCACCATGGCAGGTGGAGTGGAAGGCGTCGCCCCGGTCCACGCCGGCGAGTACGTACGAGGCCGTGCCGAGGGTGCCGGGGATCAGCACCGGCTGTCCGAACTCCCGTATGTCCTCGGGCAGTTCGGGATGTCCGGGCGGGAAGGCCCGGGTGGCGCCCTTGCGGTGCACGCACAGCCGCCGCCGCTGACCGTCCACCGGGTGCGTCTCGATCTTGGCGAGGTTGTGGGAGACGTCGTACACCAGCGTCAGCCCGGTACCGGCGGCGCGCCGGAACACGCCACGCGCCGCGTCGGACAGCAACTGCCGGTTGGCCCGGCCGTAGTTGGCGGCGGCGGCCATGGCCCCGAGATAGTCCCGGCCCTCGGGCGAGTCGACCGGCGTGCAGGCGAGCTGCCGGTCGGGCACGGAGATGCCGTAGCGGGCCATGGCGCGGTCCATGAGCCGCACATGGTCGGTGCAGATCTGGTGTCCGAGCCCGCGCGAGCCACAGTGGATCATCACGCACACCTGGCCCGGCCCGATCCCGAAGGCGGCCGCGGCCGGGCCGTCGTACACCTCGGCAACCTGCTGTACCTCAAGGAAGTGGTTGGCGGAGCCCAGGCTGCCCACCTGGCCGAGGCCCCGCTCCCGGGCCCGCTGCCCCACCTGGGTCACGTCCGCGTCGGCGACCGCGCCGCCGTCCTCGCAGCGCAGCAGGTCGCGTTCCTCCCCGTGGCCCTGTTCCACGGCGTAGCGGGAGCCGCCGTCCAGCAGCCGCCCCAGCTCTCCGGGGCCGGTGAGGCGCCACACGCCGCCGGGACCGGCCCCGCGCGGAATCGCCCGGTCCAGGCCGTCCATCACGGCGGTCAGCACGGGCCGGAGCGTGTCGCCGTCGCAGTCGGCGGCCAGCAGCCGCACCCCGCAGGAGATGTCGAAGCCGACGCCGCCCGGCGAGACCACCCCGCCGGCGTCCACGTCGGTGGCGGCGACACCGCCGATGGGGAAGCCGTACCCCCAGTGGATGTCGGGCATGGCGTACGAGGCGGCGACGATGCCGGGCAGCGTGGCCACGTGCACGACCTGTTGCAGGGACTGCTCGGCGTCCCGGAGCAGCTCCCGGGAGGCGAACACGACCCCGGGCACCCGCATGCCCGCGTGCGGCTCGATGCGGTAGCGGAAGGAACGTTCCTCGACCAACTCCATCGCGGCCTCCGCCCCGGCCCGGCACGCCCTGGGTTCACTGCCCGCGCAGCGCGGCGAGCACGTCGTCGTCCGTCAGCTGCTCGAAGTCCTCGTACCACTCCCCCACGGCCAGGAACACGGTCGGCCGCTGCAGGCAGAGCACCTCGTCGGCCTCGCCGCGCAGCAGTTCGGCCGCCTGCGGCGAACACACCGGCGCAGCCAGCACCAGCCGCTCCGGCGACTGCCGGCGCAGCCAGCGCAGCGCCGCCCGCGCGGTCGCCCCGGTGGCCACCCCGTCGTCCACCACGATCACGGTACGGTCGCGCACCTCGGGCGCGGGCCGGCCCTCCCGGTACCGCTGCTCCCGGCGGTGCAGCTCGGCCCGCTCCCGCTCCACCGCCTCCTCGAGGCCCTCCTCGGTCAGACCGAGTTCGTCCAGGGTCCGCTTGTCGAACAGCGGAGGATCGTCACCGGCGACCGCCCCGACGCCCAGCTCCTCCTGGAACGGCGCGCCGATCTTGCGTGCGACCACCACGTCGAGCGGTGCCTCCAGCGCCCGCGCCACTTCGCGGGCCACCATCACCCCGCCGCGCGGCAGGGCCAGCACGACCGGATGCGTCAGTGCCCCCGCCTCCTGCCGGATGCGCAGCCGCTCGGCCAGCTCCCGGCCGGCGTGGACGCGATCATGAAACCGCATGCCCAGTCGACTCCTTCCACATCTGCGCCGTGCTCGTCACCGGGCCACGACGTGGGGTCGTACGACGGCTCGCGCCCGGCAGGTGCGCCTGCTCGCACTCGGACGACCGGACGGACACGGGTCACCTCCCTCCGGCGCCCCGGCCGGGTACCCGGACAACACCGCCACGACACGGGACACGCACCGCCGTGTCCGCGGCCTCGGGAGCTCGGCCGACGAGCGGCAACGCCCGCGGCGGCAGACGGCGGCCGCGCGGACGAGCGACGAGTATGGAACGGAGGAGCTGAGCGATGGCACGCATTCTCGTCGACGGGGACGACGTGGTCGTACGCCTGTCGTGGTGGCAGAGGGCGGCCGCCCGCCGCGGTGACGTGCGGGTGCCGCTGGCGGCGGTGTGCCGGGTGACGGTCGAAGCCGCCTGGTGGCGCGCCCTGCGCGGAGACCGGCAGCGCGGCACCTGGATTCCCGGCGGCTGGTCCATCGGCACGCGCGGCCACGCCGGCGGCACGGACTTCGTGGCCCTGCGGCCCGGCAGACCCGCCGTCGTCCTGGAACTGCGGCCCTCGGCTCCCTTCCGGCTCCTCGCGGTGTCCGTACCGGACGACGACGAGGCGAGGGCCACGGCCCAGCGGCTCGGCCGTACGGCGCCGAGGATCGACACCTCCACGCGCTACCGGCAGCCGGTTCCGGTTCCCGAGGAGACCTCCGGCGGGAGCGCCGCCCGCCCCCTGCCCGGGGGCGCCGAGAGGCGCCCGCGCGAAGAGCGTGCCCCCTGATCGACGGCGTCCGGGACGTGCCGCTCTCCGCGGTTGCAGGGCTGGTGGTCCACCGGCCGTGCCGTCACCGGCCACCGACGGCACGCAGCAGGTGGTCGCGGACGCGGATCACGTCCGGGTTGTCGGGAACGCCCGGTCGCTCGACCAGGTAGCCGGTGTTGATCGGAGGGTCGTCGGGCTCGTGCAGGGGGACGAGGGCACCGGAGGCCAGTTCACCGGCGCACAGATAGCGGGGCAGCACGGTGAAGCCCGCGCCGGCGACGACCGCGGCCTTGACTCCGCGCAGGTCCGGCACGGTGACGGCGGCGGGGCAGGAGAGCCGGCGGCCGAAGACGTGCCGCCAGTAGCGGCGGGCGATGGGCAGGTCCTCCGCGTACGTCACCAGCGGAACCGAGTGCAGGACCGAGGGGCCCTCGGCGGCGAGCGGCTCCTTCAGCCGCTCGGCCCACGCGGGCGCCGCCACCAGCACGAACTCCTCGTCCAGCAACGGCACCGCGGACAGCGTACGGCCCCGGGGGCGGAGTGTGGCGATCACCAGGTCGTGGCGGCCCGCCCGCAGCTCCTCGAGCAGCGCGTCGGTCAGACCCGTCGCCACCCGCAGCCGCACCCCGTCCGCCACGAGCGGCGCCAGCGCCGGCAGCACGCCGGTGCACAGGAGCTCGGCGGGACCGGCGAGGTGCACCGGCTCGGCCGTACGGCCCTCCGCAGGATCCGGACCGGCCACGGCGGCGAGCAGGTCGAGCCCCGGCGCGACCCGCACCGCCAGCTCGTCCGCCACGGCCGTCGGCGCGACGCCTCGCGGCAGCCGTTCGAACAGCTCCCGCCCCGTCTGCCGTTCCAGGGTGCGCATCTGTGTCGTCACCGTGGGCTGCGACAGACCCAGCAGCTGGGCGGCGCCGGTGAACGAACCCGACCGGTACACCGCGAGGAACGTGCGCAGCAGGTTCAGATCGAGGGGGTTATCGCTCACGCATCCAATGTAGCCATAGAAGTTCCAATGTCTGCCATTGGAGTCCTCATTGGAAACGAATGGCTGGGAGCCCTACGTTCGAGAGCGAAATCTTTCTCCCCTCCCGGAAGAAGCACCATGTCGAAGATCCTCTTCGTGATGACCGGCGTCGACCACTGGACGCTGGCCGACGGCACCAAGCACCCCACCGGCTTCTGGGCCGAGGAGGCCGTCGCCCCGTACGAGGCGTTCAGGGCAGCCGGTCACGAGATCGTCGTCGCCACGCCCGGCGGCGTCGTCCCCGCCGTCGACCGCGGCAGCCTCGCGCCCGAGGTCAACGGCGGCCAGGAAGGCGCCGACCGGATCGCCGCCGTCCTCGCCTCCATGGCCGAGATCGAGAACCCGATCCGGCTGGAGGACGTCCGCCTGGACGACTACGACGCCGTCTTCTACCCCGGCGGCCACGGCCCCATGGAGGACCTCGCCGTCAACGCCGCCTCCGGCCGGCTCCTCGTCGACGCGCTGGGCTCCGGCAAGCCGCTGGGCGTGGTCTGCCACGCCCCGGCCGCGCTGCTCGCCGCCGAGAAGGGCGACGGTTCCAACGCCTTCGCCGGTTACCGGGTGGCCGCGTTCACCAACGCCGAGGAGACGCAGGCGGGCTTCGCCGACAAGGCCAGGTGGCTGCTGCAGACGCGGCTCGAAGAGGCGGGCGTCGACGTCCAGGCCGGCGAGCCGTGGGCGCCGAACGTGGTCGTCGACCGCAACCTGGTCACCGGGCAGAACCCCGCCTCCTCGGCGCCGCTCGCCGCCGAGCTGCTGAAGAAGCTGGGCTGAACAGCGAGCGCCGGCCGGCTCGACGAGGCCGGTCAGCGCTCTGCCCGCACGTCCGCGACAAGCGCGACCAGGTCGATCACGGGCCGGACCCCGGGTGCTCGTGCGCTGTAGGGTTGAAACCGAACGTCAAGTTCAACACTGACAACTCCCCCGTCGAGCAGGGCGCGTTCGCTCGGGGGATCAGCCGATTGGCGGTGCGCCGGCACATGACGACGAAGGCCTCACTCGCCGACTGGGAGCGTCTGGAGTCGCGTGATGTCGCGACCAACGGCATCACACTGCGCGTCTTCGAGCACGGCCGGCACAGGGCCGGCACACCGCCGGTCGTGCTGTGCCACGGGTTCCCCGAGCTCGCCTTCTCCTGGCGCCATCAGGTCTTCGCCCTGGCCGAGGCCGGGTACCGGGTCCTCGCGCCCGACATGCGCGGCTACGGGGGAAGCTCACGGCCGGGGGACGTCGAGGCGTACGACGTGCTGAAGCTGTGCGGGGACCTCGCGGGTCTCCTGGACGACGTCGGCGCCGAGGACGCGGTCTTCGTGGGACACGACTGGGGAGCGAACGTCGTGTGGCACATGGCCTGGCTGCACCCCGAACGGGTGCGTGCCGTGGCCGGCCTGAGCGTCCCCGTCACCCCGCGCTCCCCCGTCCCGCCGCTGCCCGTCCTTCGCTCGCGTCTGGGCGACGACTTCTACATGGTGTGGTTCCAGGAGCCCGGAGTCGCGGACGAGGCCCTGGCGCGGAACGTCCGCCGGACGCTCGTCGCACGGGAGATCTACTCCGCCGAATGGGCGTCGCGCGACGAGACGGAACTCCCGCCCCCGCCGTGGCTCAGCGAGGAGGAGTTGGCCCATTACGTCAAGACGTTCGAGGAGACCGGCTTCACCGGTGGCCTCAACTACTACCGCACCATGGACCGCAACTGGGCGCTGACCCGGGAACTGGAGGGCCGCCCCATCACGCAGCCGTCCTTCTTCCTCACCGGCTCCCGGGATCCCGTCGCCATGTTCATGCCCGCACAGCACCTCGGTGCCGTCCTCACCGACCTGCGCGAGCACGTCGTCCTGGAAGGCGCCGGTCACTGGGTCCAGCAGGAGCGCCCCGAGGAGGTCAACGCCGCGCTCCTCCGCTTCCTCGGCTCCTGCATCGGCTTCCCAGGCACCGGCTCCTGACGGCTCCCGGCAACCCGGATCACCGACATCACCCGTCGTGGCCGGTCAGCCGCTCAGTACTTCTTCGCTCCGGCCGTGATCGCCTGCCGTATGCGGTGATAGGTGCCGCACCTGCAGACGTTGCGGATCTCGTCGAGGTCCGCCTCGGTGATCTCGCGACCCTCCTCGCGGGCCTGGCGGACCTTGGCGACGGCGGTCATGATCTGACCGGGCTGGCAGTAGCCGCACTGCGCGACGTCGTACTCCAGCCAGGCCTCCTGCATGGGATGCAGGTCGCGGCCGACGGTGGCGGGCAGGCCCTCGATGGTGGTGATCTCGTCGTCGGCGCCGATGTCCTGCACCGGCACCGAACACGGGTTGAACGCCTTGCCGTTGATGTGGCTGGTGCAGGCCTGGCAGACGCCGAGACCGCAGCCGTACTTCGGCCCGGTGACGCCGAGGACGTCTCTGAGCACCCACAGCAGCCGGACGTCGTCCTCGATGTCGACGGTCACCCGCTTGCCGTTGAGGATGAAGGTGTGTTCGGGCACGTGGTCTCCTAGAAGGCGCGGTCGAGTCCGTCGGTGGGGGACGCGGGGATCGGCGGCGTGGTGGGCAGCGGCTCGAAGCCGAGCGGCCCGGCGTGGTTGATCGGGAAACTCGTCGGCATGGTGCCCGTGGCCCGGCCGTAGGCGCAGGCCACGGCGGCGGCCGCACCCGCCACGGCGAGCTCGCCCGCACCGCCGGGCTCCCCGGTGGTCGGCGGCATGACGACGATGTCCAGCTCGGGCGGGGTGTTCCACTGCCGGGTGTAGAAGTAGTTGTCCCAACTTCCTTCCAGGAAGTGGCCGTCCGCGAGGTGGAGGCCGGCGCTGAGGGTGATCGCGATGCCGTCCATGATGCCGCCCATCATCTGCGCCTCGAGGCCTCGCGGGTTGACCGCGAGACCCACGTCGACGGCGCACACGACCTTGGTGACGCGGGGACCGGTGCAGGCGTCGCGGACCGTGCGGCCGGTGGTCTCCGGCCGGCAGTCGATCTCGGCGAGGACGGCGACGCAGGCGTGGTACTCCGGATGGAGCGCGATGCCCTGCGCCGTCCCGGCGGGCATGCTCCGCCCCCAGTTCCCGGCCTCGGCCACCTTGTCGAGGACGGCCCGCGCCCGCGCGTCCTTGAGGAACTCCCGGCGGAACCGGTACGGGTCCTTGCCCATCCGCCTGGCCAGCTCGTCGACGACCAGTTCCTGCGCACAGCGCACGTTGGGCGAGTAGATGTTGCGCATGGAGCCGGTGTTGAAGCCCTTGTCGGTCTCGCCGAGCAGCTGGGTGACGACACCGAAGTCGTACGGCGTCTGCTGGCTGAGCGCGAAGATCGTCTCGGAGAAGGTCAGGTCACCGACGGGCAGCCGCGCCGCCTGCGCCGTGATGATCTCGCCGACACCGTGGCCGAAGTCGGTGGCGACGGAGGTGTGCCGTTGGTCGTAGGTGAGCACCTGGCCGAGCGCGTACGTGGCGCGCACGCGCGAGGTGGCCATCGGGTGGGTGCGGCCCTGCCGGAAGTCGTCGGTGCGGTGCCACATCAGCTTGACCGGCTTGCCCATCGCCTTCGAGACCTCGGCGGCCTCCGCGGCGGCGTCGTGGAAGAGCTTCCGGCCGAACGAACCGCCGCCCTCGGTGACATGGACCTTCACCGCGGAGACGGGCAGCCCCAGCTTCAGCGCGATCTGCTCCTGGGCGACGACCGGGGACTTCAGGCTTCCCCAGATCTCGGCCGAGTCGTCTCGTACGTCGGCGACGGCACAGTTGGTCTCCAGCGCGCTGTTGCTCGCGAAGTGGAAGGTGAACCGGGCGTCGACCGACCTGGTCAGCAGGTCCAGTGCGGGAAGCGGGAGTTCGGCCTTGCGGAGTTCGTCGCGGATGGTGTCGTCGCTCTGCGCGTCGGCCGTTCCAGGACCCCAGGAGACCTTCAGCGCGCGCACGGCGTCGATGCACTGACCGAACGTACGGCCGCGGACGGCGACACCGGTGGAGACGGCCACGACATCCGTGACGCCGGGCATCGCCCGCACTTCGGCGAGGTTCTCCACCGCGCGCACGGTGCCGTTGATCGTCGGGGGCCGGCACACCATCGTCGGCAGGGCGTCGGGGATCTGCAGGTCCATGGCGAACGTCTTGCGCCCGGTCACCGCTTCCCGCGCGTCGATACGCCCCCGCGCGGTGCCGATGACCTCGAACTGCGCGGCCCCCTTGAGCTCGGCCGGGACCTGACCTATCGTCACCGATGCTGCTTTTCCGGCGAGTTCACCGTAGGTGAGGCTGCGACCGCTCGACGACGAGGTGATGACCCCGGCCTTGGCGGTCAGGGTGTCCAGGGCCTCCCCGAGTTCCAGGGCCGCCGCCCGCAGCAGCCGGCCCCTGGCCACCGCGGCGGCCACCCGGATCGGTGTGAAGGTCGAGATCGTGGTGTTGGAGCCCCCGGTGAGCTGGTTGAACAGCAGCTCCGGCCGCGCGTCCGCGAGCATGACCCGGATCCGGTCCAGCGGCAGGTCCAGTTCCTCGGCGATCAGCATGGCACTGGACGTCGTGATGCCCTGCCCGACCTCCGCGCGGGGCAGCGCGAAGGAAGCCGTGCCGTCGCTGTCGATCCGGATCGTGATCAGGTTCGCCGTCGGCAGTGCCGCATCGGTGAGCATGTCGTTGAGGTCGTAGATCTCCGCCGGACCGGGCACGGAGGGCACGACGGCCGCCGCCTCGTCCGGCGCGAGCACGGCCTCACCGAGTTCGGCGGCCACGGTCAGCGTCGAGGCGGCCAGCACATACCCGAGGAATCTCCGCCGCCCCATCCCGGCCGTTCCGGGTACGCCGTCCATACGATCTCCTTCGATCCGCCACGACTTGTGCACATGCCCGATCCGCGCGACGCCGGTGAGACGCGCCGCCGGTGATTCCACCTCTCGCCACCGGTTTCGGCCATAGGCAGGGGGCGGGAAAAGGCGCCGCGGGACTGTGCCGGCGCACAATCCCCCGGACTACACTGCGCCCGTGACGACGCAGCTGAGGGCCGCCGACCGGGTCGTCGAGCTGGTCGGCCGCCTGCTGACCGAGGTGGACCGGCTCGCGCAGGACCTCACCGACGAGATCCTCGGGGGCGAGCACTCGTACGCCGAGAGCACGCTGATCGGCCGGGAACAGCTGCGCGTTGTGGTGCGGGACAACCTGTCCACGCTGTTCGCGGCGCTGCAGGGGCGGCCCACGACGCTCGAGGCACCCCGCGCCGCCGGCCGGCTGAAGGCCGCGCAGAGCATCCCGCTGGCCGCACTCCTGCACGCCTACCGGCTGGCCGGCCGCTTCGTCTGGGACCGGCTGCTCGCGACCGCCGTGGACGAGGAGAGCACGGTCCAGCTGCTGCACATGGCCTCCGACATCTGGGCGGCCATCGACGACTACTCCAGTGCGGCTGCCGACGCCTACCGGGCCGCCGTCGAGGAACAGTCGCGTCGCGACACCACGGCCCGGAGCACGATGCTCACCACCCTGCTCGACGGCAGGGCCGGCACCGGTGCGAGCGCGTGGGAGATCGCGCGCGTGCTGGACCTCGACCGGCAGGGCCCCTTTCTGGTGGTCTGCGCCGAAGTCCACGACGGGGTCGAACCACTGCCCAGCGTGCGCAGCCGCCTGCGTGCCGCCGGAATCGGCTCCGAGTGGATTCAGCCGATAGGGTCCTGGGTGGGCCTGCTGTCCCTCCCGAACGAACAGGCCATCACGCATGCGGTCGGCCGGCTGTCCGACATCGCGCTGTCCCGTGTCGGGGTCAGCCGCGCCTTCACCTCACCCGTGAAGGCCCCGGGGGCCTGGCGGCAGGCCCAACTGGCCGTGCAGTGCCTTCCGTACGGCACGGGCGGTACCCATCTGTACGGCAGCGCACCGGTCTCGCTCCTGGCGGCCGCGTCCCCCGACATGGCCGAGGAAGTCGCCCGGGCGGTTCTCGGCCCCCTCCTCGCCCTGCCCCCGCGGGAACAGGCCACCCTGCTGGAGACCCTGCACGCCTGGTTCGCCTGCGGCGGATCGACGACGGCGGCGGCCGGCCGGTTGCACTGCCACCGGAACACGGTCCTGTACCGCCTCAACCGCATCGCCGAACTGACCGGCCGCCGCACCACCGACGCGGAGTCCTCCGCCGAGCTCTACATCGCCCTCGAGGCCGTGCGCCTGAGCGGCCGGCCGGGGTCACCCGCCCCGCACTGACCGCTCCCGGCGCCCGGGCGCCGGGACCGCACGCCCCCCTGTCTCAAGATCGCCGGTAACGGGAGGCCGGGTGCGCGGTCGCTTCTACGATCGGTTTCCCGCGTGCTCCCGGAACAGAAAGCTGAACCAATCTGATGGACGAGCGAGTTGTCATCGTGACCGGCGCCGGCTCCGGCATCGGCGAGGCCACCGCCCGGTTGCTGCGCGAGCAGGGGCACCAGGTGGTGGTCTCCGGGCGCCGGGCGGAACCGCTGCGGCGGCTTGAGGAGGAGACCGGCGCACTGGCCCACCCGTCCGACGTGGGCGACCCCGACGCCGCCGAGGGCCTTGTCCGTACGGCCCTCGACGCGCATGGCCGACTGGACGGTGTCGTGCTCAACGCGGGCATCGGACGCGGCGGCACCGTCGGGAACCTGTCGCCGGCGGACTGGGACGAGGTGATGCGCACCAACGTCACCGGCCCGATGCTGCTGCTGCGCGCGGCGATCCCCCATCTGGTCCGGGCGCGGGGCGCGGTCGTGGCGGTCGCGTCGGTGTCCGCCCTGCTCAACGGCCCGGGCAATGCCCCGTACGCCGTGTCCAAGGCCGCTCTGCTGTCGCTGTGCCGTTCCGTGGCCGTCGACTACGGGCGCGCGGGGGTGCGCGCCAACGTGGTGTGCCCCAGCTGGGTGAGGACCGAGATGGCCGACCGGCGCATGGCGCGTTTCGCCCGGGAAGCGGGTCTGGGGGACGGCGGTGTGGACTCCGCCTACGCGGAGGCGACCAGGCCGCTGCCCATGGGCCGGCCGGGCGAGCCGCGTGAAGTCGCCGAGACGATCGGCTGGTTGATCTCCCCGGCGGCGTCCTATGTCAACGGTGCGGTGCTCACGGTCGACGGCGGGGCGACGGCCCTGGATCCCGGGACCCTCGCGTTCGACTTCCGCATCGCACCGCGCACCGACGCGGACCTGTGACACCGGCGGGGTCACCCCCTGGCGTGTGAAAAGCGAGTGCGCGTGTTCGAGCCGGTGAGGTACGTTCCTGCGTGTTCGAAGGGGGAGCCGAAGTGGCGAAGTTGAACCAGATCATCGCTGTCGAGAAGGGTGTCAAGAGCAAGTCGCTCCAGGACATCACCGCGGCGCACCACAAGGTGCAGAAGCCGGCGTTGCTGGCCGGTATCTCGCGTACGTACCAGCCGAAGGACGAGGAGGGCGAGCAGCTGCCGCCCGAGTCGACGCGGGTGCAGGTGCAGGCCGAGGACGTGCTCCGGGAGATGTCCGCGTCGCTCACCCGGCTGTTCGACGTGACCGCCACCAAGGACTGGGCGAACTGCACGGCCCGCGCGGACGTCACGGTCGACGGCCGGACGATCCTCGCCGACGTCCCGGTCAGCTATCTCCTCTTCCTGGAGAAGCAGCTGACCGACCTGCACACGTTCGTCAAGAAGCTTCCCACCCTGGACGCCGCCGAGTCCTGGTCGCACGACCCGTCCACGGACTGGTGGAAGACCGACCCGGTGCGCACGATCCGCACCAAGAAGGTCCCCCGCAACCATGTCAAGGCGGAGGCGACCGACAAGCACCCGGCGCAGGTCGAGGTGTACTACGAGGACGTCCCCATCGGGTACTGGACGACCGTGAAGTTCTCCGGATCGCTTCCGGCGCGGCGCGTGAACGAGCTGGTGGAGCGGGTCGAGAAGCTCCAGCAGGCGGTGAAGTTCGCCCGCGAGGAGGCCAACGGCACCGAGGTCACCGACCAGCGGGTCGGCGAGGCGGTGTTCGGCTACCTGTTCGGCTGACACCGGCCACGGGTAGCATCCACGATCGCCCCCGCGTGCGAGCGCGGGGGTGCGCAACAGGCGCGAGCCGGATTGAGGCCTGGTTCGCGTGATGAGCGCAAGCTGACACTGAAGTTCAGCCTGAAGACACGGTGACAGTGAAGGTTCGAGTCCTTCCCCCGGCACAGCGCCCGCAACGGGCCGGGGTGGCCC
Organism: Streptomyces barringtoniae; assembly: GCF_020819595.1. Taxonomy (GTDB): domain Bacteria; phylum Actinomycetota; class Actinomycetes; order Streptomycetales; family Streptomycetaceae; genus Streptomyces; species Streptomyces barringtoniae. Next base: position 38,220 of record NZ_JAJHNP010000012.1, on the reverse strand, counting down.
AACATGGCAGAGGCAGCCGTGATCAGTCTCAGACTCTCGCTCCAGTCTCAGCATCGCCGCCGATCGCCGGATCGACGGGGCCGGACGAACGCCGTCGGATGCGAGTTCGACTCTCGCCTGCACCTCTCGCACGGTGCGGTAGTTCAAAGGAAGAACACGACGGCATGATGACTGATCCGTCCTCTTAAACGCCGCCGGCGTGCGCAATTGGGTGGCAACCCCAGGGGCCCGGGAGCTGGATACGACTCCCGGGCCCCGCCACGTTCACCGCCGCCGTCAGGTCTGTCCGTCGACGTCAGGGTTGAGCTCGGGCGATGAGCAGAGCGACGTCGTCCTCGCCACCGGGCGGCCGCAGGACCTCCAGGATGCAGTCGCAGGTGTCTTCCAGATCGTGGCCACGTGTCGCGGTGAAGGCGTCGAGCAGGGCGTCCAGACGGGCGTCGATGGGTTCGCTTCGGGTTTCGACCAGGCCGTCGGTGTAGAGGGCCAGTTCGTCGCCGGGACGGAAGGCGATGGTGGCGGCTTCGAAGGGGACCCCGCCGACGCCCAGCGGTGCGCCGGTGGGAAGGTCGAGGAGCCGTGCCGGGTGGCCGACCCGCAGCAGGGCCGGGGGCAGGTGGCCGGCGAGGCATATCTGGCACTGGCCCCGGTGAGGGTCGTAGACGCAGTAGATGCAGGTGGTGATGGCCTGCTCGACGCCCTCGGTCAGGTGGTCGAGGTGCCGAAGGGCCTCGGCGGGCGCGAGATCGAGTTCGGCGAACGCGCGGGCGGCACTGCGGAGTTGTCCCATGGTGGCGGCGGCCTTGATGCCGCAGCCCATGACGTCGCCGACGACCAGGGCTGTTTTGTCCCCCTCCAGGGGTATGGCGTCGTACCAGTCGCCGCCGATCTCGTACGTGGCACCGGCGGGCTGGTAGCGGCAGGCGGCCTCCAGGCCCGGCAGGTGCGTCGGGGGCTCGGGAAGCAGACTGCGCTGGAGGGTGAGGGCCGTGTGGCGCTGGGCCTGGTATCCGCGGGCGTTGTCGATGCAGACCGCGGCCCGGGCGGCCAGCTCGGAGGCGAGGAGCGCGTCGTCGTCGTCGAACGGTACGGGGTTCCGGGTGCGTTTGAGGTCGAGGGCGCCGAGGACCCGGCCCCGGGCCATGAGCGGTACGGCCAGGTAGGAGTGCACCCCGGCCGTCGCGAGGAGGGCGGCGGCCTCGCCGTGGCGGGCGATGCGCCCGAGGTCCCGACGGGTGGTGCGGGGCAGCAGAACCGGTTGACGGGTGCGCACGCACTGGGTGATCAGGCGGTCGCTGTCGTAGGCGGCGACTCCCCCTGGCGGGTCGGCCGCGTGGAGGGCCTCGGTGGAGTGGGTCGCGCTGACGGCGAGTGCGCGGAAGACGGCCGGGCCCTCGTGGGGCGCGCCCCGGCCGTCGAGGGCGCTGTCGAGTATGTCCACGGCCGCCACATCGGCCAGGACCGGTACGACGACGTCGGCGAGCTCGCGCGCCGTGGTTTCCAGGTCGAGGGTGGTCCCCACGGAGGCGGAGGCCGTGGCGATCAGCGCCAGCCGTTGCCGGGCCTGTGCCGCCTCGGCGGCGGCGCGATGACGCTCGGTGACGTCGATGACGGAATAGGCCAGGCCCAGCACCCGTCCACCGGAGTCCTCCAGCCGGTAGTACGAGACGGACCAGGCGTGCTCGTGGTCCGGGTCGCCGGGGGGACGGCAGACGATCTGCCGGTCCACGACCGACTCGCCCGTCTCCAGGACACGGCGCAGACGTGCCTCGGGGTCCGTGTCCAGGAAGGTCAGGACCTCGCCGACCGTCCGGCCGAGACGCTCGGCGGCGCACTGACCGGTGATGCGTTCCAGGGCTGGGTTCACGGCCAGGTACCGCAGGTCCGGGTCGAGGATGGCGAGCCCTACCGGGGACTGGGACACCAGGCGCATGGCCAGGGCGGCATCCCGCTCGACCCGCTCCACGGCTGCCTGGTCCGCCGCGAGACCCAGGGCATAGGTGTCACCGAGGTCGTCCAGCAGCCGCATGTTGCGGAACTCCACCAGTCGCGTGCTGCCGTCCTTGTGCCGGATCGGGAAGGCCCCGGCCCAGTCGGTGCCGGACTGCATGACCTCGGCGAAGAGCTTGACCACCTCGTCCCGGTGTTCCTCGTGGACGGTCAGTTCAGCCGCGAACTGACCCAGCGCCTCCGCCGGGGTGTAGCCGAACAGTTCCTCGGCCTTCGGGCTCCAGAAGACCACCTGGCCCAGCGGGTTCAGCACCACCGCGGCGACGCTGAGCAGGTCGAGCAGGCCGCTGGGCGGCGCGGCGGAACCGGCCACCGACCGGCCGGGGCCTGCTCGGGACGAGTCCGTCGTGCCCATGGTTCTTCTTCCCTCCGCTCGGCGCCTGGGCTTCTGGCCCACCGGCGAGCGTGCTGCCTTCATCCATGGTCGTCCCAGACCGGCGGCCGAGCACGACCGAGCGGCGCTGCCACTGTGCAAAGCTGGAGTTGATCACGAGCACCGGGCCCCTCGGCGTCCCGCCCGGAGAACGGTGAGCACAGGTGAGTACAGGTGAGTGCCGATGACCGCGAAGCCCGCCGGTGACCCCGAGCCCAGATCACCCGTGACCGGCAACGGGCCCGCCGTCTCCCGTTGGGAGTTCGACGCGCTCTTCGAGGCGGTCCGCACATGGGGCCGCTGGACACCGGCCGACCGCGGAGCCTGGAACCGTGTGACCGCGGACCATGTACGGCGGGCCACGGCCGCCGTGCGGTCGGGGGTGGTCGTCCCCCTGGCGCTGCCCTGGAACACCCGGCCCGGCCCCGACAACCGCAGGCCCGCTCTGCACCACATGACCGATCTCGGTGACGTGGAGAGCCCGGAGCCCTCCACCCACAAGGACTTCATCGCCGCCGACTACCACGGCAAGGGTGTCACGCATCTCGACGCCCTGAGCCACATCGCCTACCGGGGACAGCTCTACGACGGCCGGACGGCCCGCGACGTCGTCGGCGCCGCGGGCGCCCGCTTCGGAGCGGTGTCGGCGCTCGGGGCCCTCGTCACGCGGGGTGTGCTCCTCGACCTCCCCGCCGTCCTCGGGATCCGCTGGCTGGAGCCGGGGCGGGCGGTGCACGCGCGGGACATCACCGCCGCGGAGCGGGCGCTCGGTGTGACGATCGGCGAGGGTGACGCGGTGCTGCTGCGGTCCGGGCACGTCCGCCGCCGCACGGCGCTCGGCGCCTGGGACCCGGACACGGCGAGCGCGGGCTTCCACGTGGACGCCGTACCGCTGCTGGCGGAGCGCGGCGTCGCGCTGCTCGGCGGTGACGGCGACAGTGATGTACGGCCCTCGCCGGTGGAGGGCGTGCACTCGCCGGTCCATGCCCTGGCCGTGGCCGCGATGGGGGTGCCACTGCTGGACAACCTCGACCTGGAAGCCCTCTCCGCGGCAACCGCCGAGGCCGGGCGGTATGAGTTCTTGCTGGCAGTGGCACCGCTGAACGTACCGGGCGGGACGGGCTCGCCCGTGAACCCGGTGGCGGTCCTGTGACGAACGGAACCAGCAGGTCATGCACATGAAGAATCAGAACCCTTTTAATCGTGACCATCGCCCCCAATGTCCGTATTCTCATTTATGTCAGCTTGGTTCCGGAAAGCGGACTATCGCGAGTGAGGCACAGCGTGGTTCGGTTCGACGGGGCACCGACTCCGGCGGGGCGTGCGGCAGACGGCACGGGACCCGTTCGTTCGCGTGAGCGTTTCCTGGAGGGTGGGGCGATCGAAGCGGGCGTGCGCACGCCCATCTCTCATTCATGGCAGCGATGCCGGTCCCTGGGGCTCTCGCCGGACCGGTCCGACCTCCCCTTCCGGGAGGACTTCGACACGGAAGCACGGATCATCCGCGCGGCCGTGCCGGTGCTCGACCGGCTGCAGTACAGGTTCGCCGGCAGTCACATGAACATCAGTGTCGCCGACGCGAGCGGAACGGTCCTCCTGCGCCGTTTCGGAGAGCCGTCCCTGGCCAGAAGCCTCCCGGCGATCCAGCGCCTGCCGGGGTTCGTGTTCGCCGAGCAGGTCGCCGGCACCAACGGCATCGGGCTCGCGCTGGCGGAACGGCAACTCATCCGGGTGTACGGTGCCGAGCACTTCGCCGAGCGCTCCCAGGCAAGTGCCTGCCGCGCGCTCCCGGTCCGCGACCCGCTCAGCGGCCGTATCGAGGGCGTCCTGTGCTTCGGCTATCCGCGCAGCTTCGACGACCCGGCGCTGGCCACCGTGCTGCGCAAGGCGGCGCGAGCCATCGAACGGCGGCTGCTCAGCCGTAGTTCCGCACGCGAGCGCGCTCTGCTGCGGGCGTATCTGGACGCCGAGGCCGAAGCCGCCGTCGGCGGGCAGCGCACCATCGGACTGGACGACCTGTCCCTCGGACAGCATCCCCGTGACCACGCGATCCTCATGGACAAGGCCACCGAGTTGATCTCCTGCGCGCAGCTGGCCGCCGTCCACGTCACCCTGTCCGACGGCCGGCGTGTCACGCTGCTGAGCCGTCCGATGACCAGTGCCACCGGGGTGGAGGGCCTGGCCATCGAGGCCGTCATGCCCGGCCCCGCACCACGGAATCCGCTCGGCCCGCCCCGGCGGCTCGACGAGTTGCCGGGCTTCCCCCGCGAGCCTGCCACCTCCCCCGTGGTCCTGACGTCGGGAGCCGTTCCCGTTGCCGCACGGGGCGAGGCCGCCACCGGCGGCGGCAAGGGTGTCGCACCGGTCGGAGCGGAAGCCGATCACGCCGCCGCCACGCGCCCGTCGAGAGGGCTGCTGCTCGTGGGGGAGCCGGAGGTGGGACGGCACGCGCTCGCCGCACGGCGCCGCCTGGAGCTGCTGTCCGAGGCCAGCACGCGCATAGGCACCACCCTGGACGTGCGCCGCACCGCCCAGGAACTCGCGGAGACGGCGGTACCGCGACTCGCCGACTACGTCACGATCGACCTGCCCGAGGCCGTACTGCAAGGCGAGGAGGCCGCCGACCCGCACGGCGACCTGCGCCGCGCGGTGGTCCACGGCGTCCGCGACGACTGCCCCTTCCATCCGGTCGGCAAGCAGGTCGACTACGGCCCGGCCACACCACAGCTGCGCTCCCTGACCGGCGGGGAGGCGGTGCTGGAACCGGACCTGACGGTCGCCGCGGGCTGGCTCGCCCACGACCCCGAGCACACCGAGGAGCTGCTGACCCACGTCCACTCCCTCGTCGCGGTCCCGCTGGTCGCTCGCGGGGTCGTCCTGGGCGTCGCCGCGTTCTACCGCGGCCGGGACCCGGCCCCCTTCGGCGACGACGACCGTTCGCTGGCCCAGGAACTCGCCGCCCGGGCCGCCCTGTCCATCGACAACGCCCGGCGCTACACACGCGAACGCACCATGGTGCTGGCCCTGCAGCGCAGCCTGCTCCCGCACGGGCTGCCCGACCAGGACGCCGTCGAGGTCGCCCATCGCTATCTGCCCGCCGAATCCGACGTGGGCGGTGACTGGTACGACGTCATCCCCCTCTCCGGCACCCGTATCGGCCTGATGGTCGGGGACGTCGTCGGCCACGGCATGCTCTCCGCCGCCACCATGGGCCGGCTGCGCACCGCCGCACGCAGCTTCGCCGAACTCGACTTCCCCCCGGACGAGGTCCTCACCCACCTCGACAACCTGGTGGGACGCCTGGACCGGGAGGACCCCGACGGAGCGGACATCATCGGCGCGACCTGCGTGTACGCCATCTACGACCCGACCACCCAGCGGTGCACCATGGCCCGCGCCGGGCATCCTCCCCCCGCGCTGGTCCGCCCCGACGGCACGGTGTCCTTCGCGGAGCTGCCCGCCGGGCCTCCGCTCGGCCTGGGGGGCCTGCCCTTCGAAGCGGTCGAGACCGATCTCCCCGAGGGCAGCCAGCTGGTCCTCTACACCGACGGACTCGTCGAGGCCCGGTACCGCGACCTCGACGGGGCCCTCGACCAGTTGCGCGAGGCCCTGGGCCACCCGGACCGCGCGCCCGAGGAGACCTGCCAGGTGGTCCTGAACAGCGTGGCGCCCGCCCACCCCTGTGACGACATCGCCCTGCTCGTGGCCCGCACCCGCGCGCTGGCCCCCGACCGGATCGCCACGTGGGACCTGCAGCCCGACCCGGCCCTCGTCGGCGAAGTCCGCGCCGCTGCCATGCGCCGGCTGGCGGACTGGGGCCTCGACGAAGCCGCCTTCGCCGCGGAACTGATGCTCAGCGAGCTGGTCACCAACGCCATCCGCCACGGCTGCGGCCCCATCCGCGTGCGGCTGCTCCACGACCGCACCCTGATCTGCGAGGTGTCCGACACCAGCAACACCGCCCCGCACCTGCGCCGGGCCGCCAGCACCGACGAGGGCGGCCGCGGCCTGTTCCTCGTCGCCCAGCTGGCACGGAGCTGGGGTACGCGCTACCTGCCCCAGGGCAAGGTCATCTGGGCCGAGTGCGGCCTCGACGGCGTCTGAGACCGGCGGCGCCGCTGGCCCGTTGGAGTCATGAAGAGCGGCGAATATCCAAAATCATCCAATATGCCCTTTGTTGGCCCACTAGGATCGGTGGCGACCGTTCAGTGGCGACAGTCGGGAAGAACTCGCCAGGCCGACCTCCGGAGATGTCCGTGCACGACCCTCCCGACACCTCTGCGGAACCCCTGGTCCACATCCGTGGGCTCACCAAGCGGTTCGGCGGGACCCTCGCGCTGGACGGGGTCGACCTCGACGTCCACGCGGGCAGCGTCCTCGCTCTCCTCGGCCCCAACGGAGCCGGAAAGTCCACCCTCATCAAGGTGCTCGCCGGCGTCCACCACGCCGACGCGGGACAGGTCACGGTGGACGGGCACCCGCTCGGCAGTCGTGCCGCCTCCCGCGCCATGTCCTTCATCCACCAGGACCTCGGTCTCGTGGAATGGATGACGGTCGCCGAGAACATCGCCCTGATCATCGGATACCACCGTCGCGCCGGACTGATCTCCTGGCGGCGCACCCGGGAGCGCTGCGCCGAAGCCCTGCGGCTCGTCGCCGGACACCTCGACCCCGACACGCCGATCGCCCGCCTCTCCCCCGCCGAGCGCTCGCTGGTCGCCATCGCCCGGGCCCTGGCCGCCCGGGCGGGACTCCTCGTCCTCGACGAGCCGACCGCCCGCCTGCCCGCCACGGACTGCGCCCGGCTCTTCCGCGTCCTGCACACCCTGCGCGACCAGGGGCACGGCCTCCTCTACGTCAGCCACCGGCTGGACGAGGTGTACGAGGTCGCCGACGCCTTCGCCGTCCTGCGCGACGGCCGTCTCGTCAGCCACGGCACCCTGGCGGACCACGGCCCCGCCCGGCTGGTCCATGACATCGTCGGCGAGGAACCGGCCCGCTACCGCCCCGCCACCGTCCCCGCCGGCGGCCCGGCCGTCCTGAGCCTCGACGGCGTACGGACGACCGGCACGGGACCGGTCGCCCTGGAACTCGGGGCCGGGGAGGTCCTGGGCCTGGTGGGCCTCTCGGGCGCCGGGCACATGGACCTGGGCCGGGCCCTCGCCGGTTCCCGGCCCCTGCTCGGCGGCCGGGTGCTCCTCGGCGGCCGGCCCTACCGTCCCCGTACCGTCGCCGACGCCGTCCGCGTCGGTGTCGGCTTCGTGCCGGGTGACAGACAGCGGGAGGGCTGCGCCGCCGAGCTGACCGTACGGGAGAACCTCCTGGCCAACCCGCGCGCCGGAGGCCGGCCGGCGCTGCAGTGGATCGCCCCCCGCCGCGAACGCGCCGAGGCCGCCGAGCTGATCGAACGGTTCTCGGTGCGTCCCCGCGACAGCGAGACCCCCATCGGCACGCTGTCCGGCGGAAACCAGCAGAAGGTGATGATCGGCCGGTGGCTCCGGGTGGGCCTGCGCCTGCTGATCCTCGAGGAGCCGACCGCGAGCGTGGACATCGGGGCCAAGGCCGCCGTCTACCGCCTGCTCGACGAGGCACTGGCCGCCGGCCTCGCGGTGCTGCTCGTCTCCACGGACTTCGAGGAGGTCGCGGGCGTGTGCCGGCGCGCCCTGGTGTTCGTCCGCGGGTCGGTGACGGCCGAGCTGGGCGGTCCGGCCCTCACGGTCGCCGGGCTCACCCGGGCGGCCTCGGCGATGCCCTCTTCCGGACCCGCGACGGACTCATGACCGCGCCGCCGCCTTCCTCCGCGTCCCCGTCCCGGCCGTACCGGCGGCGCCCCGCCGGACACCTCCTCAGCGCCTACGGCCTGCTGGCGCTCACCGCTGTGCTCTTCCTGGTCTTCTCGCTCACCCTGCCGCGTACGTTTCCCACGCGGGAGACGGTCGACTCGATCCTGTCCAGCCAGTCGATCCCCGCCGTCCTCGCGCTCGCCGCCATGGTCCCCGTCGTGACCGGCGCGTTCGACCTCTCCATCGGCTACGGCCTCGGTCTGGCGCACGTCATGGTCATGCAGCTGGTGGTCGACGAGCGGTGGCCCTGGCCGTGGGCCTGCCTCGCGGTGGTCGCCGGAGGGCTGGTCGTGGGCGCCCTCAACGGTGTCGTCGTCGAGTTCGGCCGCATCGACTCGTTCATCGCCACCCTCGGGACCGGCAGCATGATGTACGCCGTGACCGGCTGGGTCACGGGCGGCGGCCGGATCGTCCCCGGCCCGCAGGGTCTGCCCGCAGCCTTCACCGATCTGTACGACTCCAGGTTCCTCGGCCTGCCGGTCCCCGCCTTCTACGTGCTCGCCCTGGCGGTCGCCCTCTGGCTGGTGCTGGAGCGGCTGCCGCTCGGCCGGTACCTCTACGTCGTCGGCTCCAACCCGCGCGCCGCCGACCTCGTCGGCATCCCGACCCGCAAGTACACCGTCTACGCGTTCACCGCATCGGGACTGATCGTCGGCCTCGCCGGTGTGCTGCTCGCGGCACAGCAGCAGATCGGCAATCCCAGCGTCGGCCTCGACTACCTGCTGCCCGCCTTCGTCGGCGCCCTGCTCGGTTCCACCGCTATCAAACCCGGCCGCCCCAACGCCCTGGGCACGCTCGTCGCCGTCGCCGTGCTCGCCGTCGGCCTCACCGGCATCGGCCAGATGGGCGCCGACTTCTGGACGATCCCCCTCTTCTACGGCGGCACCCTCCTGCTCGCCGTCGGCCTGGCCGGCTACTCCGCCCGCCGCATGCGCACCGGGGCCGCCGCGCCCCGCGACGCGCCCGCCCCACCCCCTTGAGCCGCCCTCCCCTCCGCTCAGCCCGCCGCGAGGAGCTCTCGTGCACCGCAATCGCAAGGCCGTCCCCGGCATCGCCCGGGCGCGACCGGTCTCCGTCGCCCTGCTGGTGGCGGCGACCGCCCTCGCGGGCTGCGAACGCGGCTCGTCGCACGGCCCCGGGGCCGCCACCACGGGCCCGAGCGGCTGCCCCGCGGTCCAGGCCGAGGCCCGGGCCGCCGTCACCCGGGCGGAGAGGACCGACGTCCCCTGGAACGGGCCGACCAGCGGCCCCGCCGCGGTGCCCGGCAAGACGGTCGTCTACGTAGCACAGACCATGACCAACCCCGGAGTCGCCGCCGTCGCACAGGGCGTGAAGGAGGCCGCGAGGGTCATCGGCTGGAAGGTCCGGGTGATCGACGGCGAGGGCACCCCCGCCGGCATCCAGGCGGCGCTGAGCGAGGCCGTGGCGCTCAGGCCCTCGGGCATCGTCATCGGCGGTTTCGACCCCGACTCGACCTCGCAGCAGGTCGCGCGGGCCACCGCGGCGCACATCCCGCTCATCGGCTGGCACGCGGTGGCCGCCCCCGGCCCCAGCGTGCACCCCAGGCTCTTCACCAACATCACCACCAAGGTCGACGACGTCGCCTCGATCAGCGCACAGTGGGTCGTCGCACGCTCCCACGGCAACGCCGGGGTCGTGCTGTTCACCGACGCCTCGATCCCCTTCGCCAAACACAAGTCCGAGCTGATCAGGAAGGGGCTGGCGGCCTGCCCGGGCGTGCGGCTGCTGGCGTACGAGAACATCCCGATCCCGGACGCGAGCAGCCGTACCCCCAGGGAGGTCTCGTTCCTGCTCTCCCGCTTCGGGAGCCGGTGGACCCACTCCGTCGCCATCAACGACCTGTACTTCGCCGACGCCGCCCCCGCCTTCCGCGCGGCCGGGAAGACGGGCTCCGGGCCACCCTTCAACATCGGCGCGGGCGACGGCGACCCGTCCGCCTTCCAGCGCATCAACGGCGAGCAGTACCAGGCGGCCACCGTCCCCGAACCGCTGTCGCTGCAGGGCTGGCAGATCCTCGACGAGTTCAACCGCGCCTTCTCCGGCCGTCCGGCCAGCGGTTATGTCGCGCCCGTCCACATCTCCACGGAGAGCAACAGCAAAGGCGCCACGACCTGGGACCCCTCGGGCTACCGGGAGGCGTACCGGAAGATCTGGGGCAAGTGACGGGCGTGGTGGGACGACACATGGTGACGGTCGGCGTCGATCTGGCCGCCCGTGCACGGCGCACGGCCGTGTGCCGGGTCGTCTGGGGACCCGGGGGCGGCCTGGCGGTGGAGTTCGTCGTGCCCGAGGCGGACGAGCAGTTGCTCGCTGTGGTCCGGGCGGCCGACAAGACCGGCCTCGACTGCCCCCTCGGCTGGCCGTCCCACTTCGTGGCGACGGTTCTCGCCCACCACCAGGGGGCGCGGCTGCCGCCCCCGGTCCGGTTCGGGGACCGCGCCGACGGGCGGCCCGGTCTGGACGCCTTGCGGTTCCGGCTGACCGACGACCTGACCTGGAAGGCGACCTCCCTGCGGCCGCCGCTGTCGGTGTCCACCGACCTGCTGGGGGTCGTGGCGCTGCGAGCGGCCTACCTCATGGATCAGCTCGCCGCATCGGGCGTCGCCGTGCCCAGGGACGGGTCCGGACCGGTCGCCGAGGTGTATCCCGCCGCCGCGCTGCGGCGCTGGGGGATCCACCTCACCGCCAGTTACAAGACCCCCACGCCCGGGGCGCGCGCCGTCCGGGAGCGCATCGTCCGTTCCCTCGAGGCGGGTCTGGGCCCGGCTCTTCCCGAGGCGGTGCGTGCGCGGTGCGTCGACAGCCACGACCATCTCGACGCCCTGGTCTGCGCCCTGGTCGCCCGCGCCGTCCTGGTCGGTGACACGCTGTGGCCACGCTCCGCGGACGAACGCGCGCTCGCCCGCCAGGAGGGCTGGATCCACCTGCCCGGCACGGATCTGGCTGCCCTCCGCCCCTGACCGAGACCGTCAGGACGTTCCGGCGGTGTCCGGGGGGCGTGGCCAACTGCCGTCGGACACCGCCGTGGTGACGTACTGCCGGAAGCTGCGGGCGGGGCGCCCGATCAGGCGGGGCACTGTGTCCAGGGGCTCGGTGCCACCCAGGGCGCGGAGCGCGGCGTAGGAGACGATGTCCCGCTCGATCGACTGCTCCGACCGTCCGAAGGAGGTCTGCGCGGCGCGGTAGGCGTCCTCGCTTCCGTGAAACCTCATCGGGTGGCCGGCGACGTCCTCGATGACGGCGCACACCTCGGCGAAGGACAGCGCCTGCGGTCCGGTCAGCTCGTACGACCGGCCGGTGTGCCCGTCCTCGGTGAGGGTCCGGGCAGCCACGGCCCCGACGTCGTCCAGGTCCACGAACCCCTGGCGGCAGTCCCCCAGCGGTACCGCCAGCTCCCCGGCGAGGACGGCCTCGCGGAACGGGCCCTCGTCAAAGTTCTGGTCGAACCAGTCGCTGCGCAGGATCGTCCAGGCGACTGCGGACCTCTTGACGGCGTCCTCGGCTTCGAGGAGCCGCTGGTCTCCCATGGTCTCGATCCCGCGGCTGGACAGCAGGACGATGTGTCCGACCTTGAGCTCCGCCGCCAGGCGGACGAGGTCCGGGTCGACGGGGATGCCGTCCGGGGCCATCAGGAACATGCGGTCGACGCCCTGCAGCGCAGGTTCCCAGGTACTCCGGTCGTTCCAGTCGAAACGCGTGGCGCTGTGCCGGGACGCGGACCTGACCGGCGCACCCAGGGCCCGCAGGTGCGCGGCGACACGTCGGCCCGCGGAGCCGGTGGCACCGAGGACGAGGATCGGTGGGGTGTCCATGCCTTCCTGAACGACGGCAGGAAGGACAGGAAACGGCCGCAGGGCGACGTGCGTCGGGAGTTCGACAAGGGGTCTGACGGGCCGCTGTGGAGCGCATACAGCGGACGGCGCTGGCCGGCCCGAAGGGGTTCAGCGCCACCAGCACGCAGGTGGGCACGTCGACCGTGACGTCCTTGTCCGGTCGGCGTGGCGGCCCCCCGTACGGTGGTCGGCGACGGTGATCACGTCACGCGGGTGCAGGCCCACGCTCGGCTCGTCGAAGATGTGCGTCAGTCCGGTCAGGCTGCTGCCCGCGGCTCAATGTTCCATCGTGCAGCAGCCGCCTCCGCCGGCGGCGTCCGAGACCGCGTCGAGGCGGCAGAAGCAGGACGCCTGGACCGGCACGTCCGCCATCGCGAGGGCGATCTTCAACCTCTGAGCCACGATCTGCGCCTCTCCGGTCTTGCCCAGCCGGACCAGACACTCGTGCAGCCCGTGCAGGGCCCAGACATTGTCAGGGTGCTGCACGGCGCGTGGAAGGGTGTCGTCGAGTCCCAGGTCGGCCCGGTAGACCGCCTCGGCCTCCACGACACGCCCCCGTTCCAGGAGCAGGGCGCCGTACGCGTGCCGGGTGGGCTGCATCCATCCCCACGGCTCGTCGTAGGGAAGGTTGTCGTCCAGTTCGATCGACCGCTCGAGCGCGGCGAAGGCGGCGTCATGGTTGCCCCTGCGGTATTCGAGTTCACCGTCGAGCATCGCCGACGCGATCTCCAGGATGTCGGCACAGGTGTTGTTGAACAGCATGCGTGTCTCCGGCACCCGGGCGACCGCCCGGCCGAACAGGCGGCGTTCGGCCTCGGCCTCGGAGACATGGCCGGTGGCCGCGAACGCGACGCCCCGGGCGTAGTGCAGCATCGCCGTGCTCACGCTGTAGAGCTCCGGATCGGCGGGCACGGGCATCCGCAGGATGTCGCTCCAGCGGCCGAAGCGGATCAGTACGTGGACCCGCATGGCGAGGAAGCCCTCCAGCCAGTCGGCCATGGGCGGGCTCTGCACGCGCAGCAGCTCCTCGGGGATGGACGCCTCCAACTGGGCAGCGGCCTGCAGAGCGGTCCGGAACCGGCCCAGGAACATCGCGCCGTAGATCTTGAAATGGTGGTTGTGGCACCGGTACAGCGTGTAGAAGTTCATGGCCCCGGCCCGCGCGCGGAACTTCTCGTCGGCGACGATCGCCTCGGCGTTGTCCGACACCACTCGGCGGTAGTCGCCGCAGAGCACTTCGATGTGTGAAGGCATGTGCTGCAGGTGGCCGGCGTCGGGCACCAGGCCGCGCAGCCGGTCGGCGACGGGCAGGGCGACCTCGGGCGTCGGGGACATCTCCATCAGGTGGATGTACATGTGCAGGATGCCCACGTGACCCGCCCCGGTATCTGTCGCGACGGCCCGGTCCAGGACGGCCTTGGCCTCGAGCGTGCGGGCGCCTTCGGCCGGCTCTCCGGTCCGCAGGTTCCACAGCCGCCAAGGAGTGAGGTTCATCAGCGCGTCGGCGTACAGGGTGGTGATGTCGGGGTCGTCCGGGGCGAGTTCGTGGACGGCGCGCATGCTGTCGGCGTACGGCGCGTTCCACACGGAACAGTCGGCGGCGGCCTCCGGCTGCGGATAGCGGGCACGCAACGCGCCGATCAGGGCTCGTTCGAGCGGCGTGGCGCCGGTTTCCGCCTTCTCGTGGGCGAGTTCCACGGCGGCGTGGGTGCGTTGGACGGTGCGTGCGAGATCCTGCTCGTCGAAGAACTCCCACGGCTTGTTGTAGTTGGGGCCGAGTGCGTACGCGATGCCCCAGTACGCCATGGCGCATTCGGGGTCGGCCGCTGCGGCGGCTTCGAAGCAGGAGACGGCTTCCTCGTGGTTGAAGGCGTACGTCCAGACCAGTCCGCGGTCGAACCAGAGTTGTGCCTCGGGCGAGGAGGTCGTCACGGAGCGGCTGTAGGTGCCGAGATCGTAATAGTCCATGCATCGTCCCTCACCACTCGGCCGCCGAAGCGCCGGGAACCGACCGCGCTCATTACGCAACGCGTGTAACGAGCAGCGTAGTGGGCCGACTCATGACGGGGGTGGGCCCGATCGTTCTCAGGACCCACCCCGGAAACGTCTCAGACGCCGACGGGTTTGCCCGGGCCGGGAACGTTGCGGAAGCGGAACGGCTCCGGTTCGCGGCCGGCCTGGATGAACCAGCACTCGCCGGTGCCGTCACCGGTGAGGATCCGCAGTACCGTGTCGGCGACGGTCTCGGCCGGGATGACCGGCAGACCCTGCTCGGAGAGCATGCCGCGCAGGTGGTCGATGATCCGCGATTCGGCGAACCCTGGGCAGACCGCGTTGAAGCGCACGTTCTCCGGCGCGAGAGCCGGTCCCAGGGAGCGCGCGAGTCCCACGACCGCATGCTTGTTGGCCCCGTACAGCGGATCGAGCGGCACGGCCGCCAGGCCCGCCAGGGACGCGGTCGCCACGATCGAGCCTCCGCCGCGGGCCCGCAGCGCGGGCAGCACTGCGTGGGTGCCGAAGACCACGCCGTCGAGGTTGGCCCCCATGGCCCGGCGGTAGCGCGCGGGGTCGAAATCCTCACCGACGCCGCATCCGGTCGCCACCCCCGCGTTGAGCAGCGCGATGTCGACCCCGCCGTACATCTCCAGGGTGAACTCCACCAACGCGCGGTTGGCGTCGAGATCGGAGACGTCGCAGGCACGGAAGTGGCCGCCGGCCATGTCGGCCACCTCCCGGCCGCCCTGCGCGTCGAGGTCCGCGACGACCACGCGCGCCCCCGCCCTCGCCAGTGCCAGCGCCGTGGCCCGGCCCAGCCCGCTGGCGGCGCCCGTGACGATCGCCACCTTTCCCCGGAGCGCGGCGTTGTCCTTCTGTTCCCCCGACGGGACGACGGCCCCGCTCTCGGCGGCGGTCACGCCAGCTCCAGGACGAGCTTGCCGACGTTCTCGCCGCGGAAGAGCATCTGCAACGTCTCGGGGAAGTCGTCCACGGTGCCCCTCACCACATGTTCCTTGACCTTGATGTGGCCGGCACCGATCCAGGCGGAGATCTCCTGCGCCGCCTCCGCGTAGCGCTTGGCGTAGTCGAAGACGACGAAGCCCTCCATCCGGGCGCGGCGCACCAGCAGCGAGAGGTAGTTCGAGGGGCCCTTGACCGGCGTGGAGTTGTTGTACTGACTGATCGCACCGCAGACCACGACGCGCGCGTGCATCGCCAGCCGGGTCAGCGCGGCGTCGAGGATGTCCCCTCCGACGTTGTCGAAGTAGACGTCGATGCCGTCCGGGGCGTGTTCGCGCAGCGCCTTCTTGACGTCGTCGGCCCGGTAGTCGATCGCCGCGTCGAACCCGAGTTCACCGGTGAGCAACGCGCACTTCTCCGGCCCTCCGGCGATGCCCACGACCCGGCAGCCCTTGGCCTTCGCGATCTGGCCCGCGACGGTGCCGACCGCGCCGGCGGCCCCGGACACCACAACGGTCTCGCCGTCCTTCAGCGCCCCGACGTCCAGCAGGCCGAAGTACGCGGTCATGCCGGGCATGCCCAGCGCTCCCAGATACGTCGAGGGCGGGGCGATCGAAGTGTCGATCTTCATCGTGCCCCGGCCGTCGGAGACCACGTACTCCTGGACGCCGAAGGTGCCGACCACGTGATCACCCGGTTGAAAGCCGGGGTGGTCGGATGCGGTGACCTCGACGACCGATCCGGCGCGCATCACCTCACCGATGCCCACCGGCGGCAGGTAGGAGGGCCGGTCGTCCAGCCAGCCGCGCATGGCAGGATCCAGGGAGATGACGCGTGTCCGGCCCAGGAACCGGCCCGGGCCCGGTTCCCCAAGGGGCTCGCAACGGTGCTCCCAGTCTTCGGGTTTCACTTCGCCCACGGGGCGGGCTGCCAAGCGGATCTGCCGGTTGGTCGCGGACATCGCGTCTCCTGTCGTTCGCGGCTCCCCGCGACCATACCGACCAGTAGGTACGTCTGTGGGTGTGATATTCCCCACAAGTCATCCACGCATCCAGGAGTCTACGGTCCGGGGGTCGTCGCCCGTCGAGCGATCGCTGTCGACCGGATGCCACATCGAACTCGAAACGTGACACTCAGCGGCTTACTTGGCATTCCAACCAGTCGGTACCGTGCGTCGGCCCCCACACGATCTTCACCGCCCACGTCCCACGCATCCGAGCCGCACCGGAAGGGCATGCGATGACACTCCCCGACGACACCCCGTACCCACCCCCGCCACCAGCGCTCTCGGGGTGGCCGCAGCCGCACGCCGAGCCCTATGCCCAGGCCCCTCGGCGCGAGTCACACGGGCGGGATCCACGACAGGCGCCGTACGGGCACGACATCCCGCAGGACAGCCCGTACGGGTACGACGTCTTTTCGTACGAGCCGTACGAGCCGTACGGTCAGGCCGCCCGGCGCGAACCGTCCCCGCCCGAGACCGATCGGCACGGTGGCGACCTCGCCGCCCTGCGCTCGGCCTACCGCGTGCTCCGCCGGGTCTCCACGCTCACCGCGCTCGGCTCCTTCGTGGTGTACGTCGTGCTGTCCTGCTGTGCGCCGGATCTGATGGGGTCCAAGATCACTGGTGAACTGAGCCTGGGCATGGCCCTGGGGGTCCTCCAGCTCGTCGTCACCTTCGCGGCGGTCCTCTGGTACGGACGCAGCGCCCAACGCTCCGTGGACCCGCTGGCGCGGGCCGTGCGGGAGCGGGCGGTCCGGCGGCCGGCCCAGGAAGCCGGGGTGGCGAGATGAACGACTTCGGCACAGGGACACAGACTGTCGTCCTGGTCCTGTTCACCACCCTGGTGACCCTCACCCTGCTGATGTGCGTCATGGCGGGACCGGAACGCGACGACCTGACCAACTTCTACACCGGCTACCGCTCGCTCACGCCCCTCAAGAACGGCCTGGCGATCGCGGGCGACTACATCTCGGCGGCCACGGTGCTGAGCACCACCGGCATCATCGCGCTCGCCGGATACGACGGATACGTCCTGGCGGTCAGCACCGCCCTGTCGCTGGTGCTGCTGATGTTCCTGCTGGCCGAACCGCTGCGCAACGCCGGCAGTTTCACCATGGGCGATGTTCTGGCCCGCAACATGCCGGGGCGTGCGACCCGCATCGCCTCCTGTGCGGTGACGCTCAGTGCGACCCTCCCCTTCCTCGTCGTACAACTGTCCGGAGCCGGTTCGCTCCTCACCTTCATCCTGGGCATCCCGCACCTGGCCGGTGCGAGGACGACGTGCATCGTCCTCGTCGGCAGCCTGATGATCATCTACGCGGCGCTGGGCGGTATGAGAGGCACCGCACTCATCCAGATGATCAAGATCGTGCTGCTGCTCGGCACCAGCGGCACTGTCGCCGTCCTCGTGCTGAACCGCTTCGACTGGAGCCCCGACGACGTGCTCCGGGCCGCCCAGCACGGCAGCGGAGCGGGCCCCGCCTTCTTCCAGCAGGGCCTTCAGCTGGGTACCTCGGCCCTTGACCGGCTGGACTTCGCCAGTCTCCAGATCACCGTGATCCTCGGCGCTGCCTGCCTCCCCCACATCACGATGCGGCTGTACTCCGCACGGGACGTGCCGGCCGTGCGTCGCTCCATGTCGTGGGCGGTCGGTACGGTCACCACCTTCTGTCTGCTCGTGATCATCATGGGTACGGGCGCGGCGGCGCTGGTGGGATCGCGGTACATCACCGCGGCCGACCCCCACGGAAGGACGTCGGTGCTCATGCTGTCCCGGGCGCTCGGCGGTGGCACCGGCTCCGTGGGCACGACGGTTCTCTACGCGGCCATGGCAGGCACGGTGTTCATCACTCTGCTGTCCTCGGTCGCGGGAATGACCCTGGCCGCGGCCTCGTCGCTCGCCCACGACCTGTTCGCCCACGCCGTGCGGCGGGGACGGGCGGCGCCGCGCACGGAGATGACGGTGGCGGCGTGGACGAGCGTGGCCGTGGGAACCGTGGCCATCGCGCTCTCCACCCTGGCCCAGGACTGGGACGTCGCCGTACTCACCACGCTGTCGATCTGCATCGGGGCGTCGGCCGTGGCGCCGGCCCTGACGTACTCCCTGTTCTGGCGAGGCTTCACGCGCACGGGCCTGCTCGCGAGCCTCTACGGCGGTGCGGCCTGTGCGCTGGTGCTGATGGTCTTCTCCAAGGCCGTCTCGGGCACGCCGTCCGCGGTCTTCCCGAACGCGGACTTCGGCTGGTTCCCCATGCAGTCCACCGGACTGGTCTCCGTTCCGTTCGGCTACCTGGCCGGCTGGCTGGGCAGCCGTCTGGAGCACCGGCGCCGCGCCGCCGACGGCCTCGAGACCCGACGACTGTACGAGGAGAGCGAGGCACGGCTGCTCGCCGCGGCCGAATGACCACATCGGCGCGGGCGGGTTGCGCAAGCGGCCTCGGTGCCGCCGTGACCCGCCCAGGGGTCCGAGTCCCGCGACGATCCCCCACGGACCCGGTCATCGCGTGCGAGCGCACGGGCCCTGATCCCCGTCTTCGCCGTGACCTCCCTGAGAGCCGGCGGATCGCGAGGGCCCACCAGGAGCTTGAGATGACCTCAGTTCGCGTGCGGCCAGGGCCCAGCTGAGCTCCACCGCGGTGTCCGGAGCGTCCAGGCTGGTGCCGGTGAGCTCCTCGAAACGGCGCAGACGGTAGCGGACGGTGTTGACATGGACGTGTGCGCTACGGGCGACTTCACGGATGTGCCGTCCCGTCTTCAGGTATTCCCGCACCGACTCCTCGATGAGCGCACCGAACTCCCCTTCCGTCTCCAGTGGGCGCAGATAGCGGTCGAGCAGCAGCTCGGCGACTTCCGGTTCGGCGACGACCGCCACCCGCCAGGACAGGTCGCTCAGGTCGTGCACGCCGCGCAGACCGTACGCACGGGCGGCCTCCAGCATCCTGCCGGCGGCACGGAAGGAGCGGTGCACCGCGGCCAGGTCCGTCGGCGGGCCGAGCCCCGCCGTCACCTCCAGGTCACCGGTGTCCGGCTTGGCCTCGACGACTCCTACGACAGCCTCGGCCAGCACGGTGAGCAGCGCGGCCCGCCCGTTCCTGCGGCCGCGCGACTCCAGGGAGCGTTCCAGCGCGTCCGGACCGACGGTGCCGTTCGGGACAGCTCTGATGGCCCGGTACGGCCGCGACGGGTCCAGTCCGTAGATCGCCGCGCCACTGTGGATCTCCGCCGCGCTCAGCGTCCCGTAGAGCAGTCCGCGCAGGAAGTCGGCGCGGCGGCGGGCGTCGAACAGGGCGGAGGCGACCTCCGCCTGCCGGTGAACCGTGGCGATCTGCAGGCTCGCGACGTCCGCGAGCTCCCACAGGCACCTGGTGCGGTCGACGATGAGGCCGGGGTCCAGCCCGTGTCCGGCCGCCTCGGCGATGAACAGGTCCCGTATCGCGCTCAGCGCCCGTCGGAAGGCGCGGAGCCCGTCGCTGAGCGGTACGCCTCGGGCAACCCGGTCCCGGGCCACATCGGCTTCGCCGAAGTCCTCCGGCTCGGGCACCGTCCCTTCTCGCACCACCGTGAGAGCCCGCTGGAAGTGCCGATGCCAGATCTGGTCGAGGAGTTCCCGCGGGACCGCTCGGTAGGACGGGATGTGGTCCGTCAGATCCGCGTGCAACCGCCCGCCCGCATGCCTCTGCTGAGCGGTCATCGCGGCGATGACCCGTTCGAGCGGCACCGCCGCGCACGACTGTCCGGGCATGGACCTCACCTCCGCCCGTCGGGTACCGCCCGTTGTACAGCTGAACAATATGCCGACCTCCGGCCTTGGCCGGGGAGCCGTCGACAGCGCCCCGTCCCCGACAGCACAGTGGCACGGCAGCGGAAGGAGCACATCGTCGCGTACCCGGCAGGGCACCGATCGACCGTGCTCAGCCGCGCCCTCGTACCGCCGACCACCCTGACGAACCGTGCGGAGACCACCATGACCGACGAGCACCAGCACCGCCCCGACCGCCCCGCCACCGACACCGGCCCGCGCCTCGCGCCGCTGCCCGAGGACGAGTGGGACCCGTCCACCCGGGAGTTGCTCGCCGCGATCCCCCGGGATGCCGACGGTCACCTCGCCAACGTCTTCACCACCTTGGTGCGGCATCCCGGACTCTTCCGGTACTTCCTGCCGTTCGGCAGCCATCTGCTGCGCGACGGCCGCCTTCCGGACCGGACCCGGGAACTGCTGATCCTGCGCACCGCGTACAACACCCGGGCCGGTTACGAATGGGGGCGGCATGTACCGCTGGCCAGGGCGGCCGGGGTCACCGCCGAGGAGATCCGCCGGGTCGGCGCGGGCCCGGACGCCGAGGGGTGGACGCCGCCCGACGCCCGTCTGCTGTATGCCGCCGACGAACTGCACCGGGACGCACGCCTGTCCGAGGCCACCTGGTCCGCACTCGCCGCCGACCACGACGAGGCACAGCTCATCGAAATCACCATCCTCGTCGGCCAGTACCACATGGTCGCCTTCTTCCTGAACTCCGTCGGCACTCCGCTGGAGCCCGGCTACGCATCGGAAGCCCTGCCCGGGCCCGCCGGAGCCCGCGCGGACGCGCCGGAAGGGGGACACGGCCATGGCTGAGCCCGGGCACGCCGCGACCGTCCCTCCGGTCGGCCTCCTGACCGGCCGGAACGTACTGGTCATCGGCGCGGGTACCCGCCCCAGTGACGATCCGAAGGCCCCGGTGGGCAACGGACGGGCGGTGGCCGTGCTCGCCGCCCGCGAGGGAGCCTCCGTGGCCTGCGCCGACGTCTCCCCCTCCGCCGCGGCGGCCACCGCCGCCCTGGTCGGCGAGGAAGGCGGCCGTGGCCTCCCTGTGGTCGGTGACGCGACGGATCCCGGCCAGTCCTCGGCCCTGGTCGCCGAGGCCCTCCGCGAACTCGGCGCGCTCGACGCGCTGGTGGTCAACGTCGGCATCGGCCTCGGCGTGGGCCTGACGGACACCTCACCGCAGCAGTGGGAACGCGTGCTCTCGCTCAACCTGAGCGCTCCCTTCCTCGCCGCCAAGTACGGACTGCCCGCGATCGCCGACGGAGGATCGATCGTCTTCGTCGGTTCCGTGGCGGGACTGCGCGCCGCCACCGACTCGCCCGCCTACGACAGCTCCAAGGCCGGCCTGTTCGGTCTCACCCGCCATGTCGCCAAGGAGGGTGCGCCGCGCGGGATCCGCGCGAACCTGGTCGTCCCGGGTCTGATCGACACCCCGATGGGCCGCGAGGCCTCGACCCGGCGGGCGTCGCGTACCACCTCGTTCACCCGCATACCGCTCGGGCGCCAGGGCACCGCCTGGGAAGTGGCCGAAGCCGTCACCTTCCTGCTCTCCGACCGCGCCTCCTACATCACCGGACAGAGCCTGGTGGTCGACGGAGGGCTGAGCGCCGTCTGAGCACATGGCGCCTGCCGGCTCCGCCGGGGCGGGGCATCGACCCAGTAGCGCCCCCACAGGATCACTAAGGAAATGGGCGACCACCCCATGGTCGCTCGTCATCATGTTCACCACGCACTGGGAGATGGGCGCGATGCGTCGGTGTGGCGGGCAGCCGTACCGACCCCCTGTGAGCTGCCTCACCCAGCAATACGCGCTCGGAGCAAGAACTGCCTTGCCAGCGCGCTTCCCGATCGTCCGGTGCCGCGTGTTGGCCGGATACGTCAATAAACTGTCATTGCAGCCAGTACGACATCCGATACAGGCTGTGACCGTGCTGGAACGACGTGTTGTTGTGGTGGTGTACGCGGGCGCGATGGCCCTGGACATCACAGGACCGATTGAAGTGTTCGATACGGCGAACCGGCTCCTGGGCGCCTCGGGCACCCCCTACCGGACCGAATTCGTCTCCGCCGACGCACCGTTGGTGCGCACGAGTTCGGGAGTGGTGGTGGAGGCCTCGCCTCTGGAGGCGGGGCGGGGCCCGATCGACACGCTCCTCGTGCCGGGCGGATGGAGTCTCAACGATGCGCTCGGGGACGAGGCGCTCGTGTCCTGGATCGGCCGGGCAGCGGCCCGGTCGCGCAGAGTCGCCTCCGTATGCGGCGGTTCCTTTCTGCTGGCCGAGGCGGGCCTCCTCGCCGGCCGACGCGCCACCACGCACTGGGCGTACAGCGAGGCGATGGCGTACCGCTATCCGGATGTGACGGTGGACGCCGAGCCGATCTTCGTCTGGGACGGCCCCTTTGTGACCTCCGCGGGCGTGTCGACGGGCATCGACATGGCGCTGGCACTGGTGGAGGCCGATCACGGATCGGCGCTCGCGCTGGAGACGGCACGGTTTCTGGTGCTGTTCCTCAAGCGGCACGGAGGACAGTCCCAGTACAGCGCCGTCCTCGACGCCCAGTTGGCCGACCATCCGCCGATCCGGGCGGCACAGGAGTGGATCCTGGACAACCTGGACGGCCCGTTACCCGTGGGCGAGATCGCGCGGCAGGCCAACATGAGTCAGCGCAACTTCGCCCGGGTCTTCCGGCGCGAGGTGGGGACGACACCCGGCCAGTACGTCGAGCGGACGCGTATCGACCGCGCACGCGAGCTGCTGGAGACCACGGACCTGACGATCGGCCAGATAGCCGGCCGCTGCGGATTCACCACCACCGAGACGTTCTTCCGCTCCTTCGGACGAACCCTGGGCCTCACCCCCAAGGAATACCGGCTCCGCTTCCAGGTGATCTCGCCGTGCGGCTTCATCGACCGGCACCACGAGAGGGAAGGGAGCCCCGCATGACGACCGAGACCCCGGGATTGCGCGAGGCGGAAACGGTACGCCTGGTCGACTGTCTGGCCGGGGAACTCGCCAGGGCCGGCGTCACCCACATGTTCGGTGTCGGCGGCGCGAACATCGAGGACCTGTACGACGCGGTGCACCGCTGTGGCGGCGTCCACGGCGTCGTCGCCAAACACGAGTTCTCCGCCGTCACCATGGCCGACGGATACGCGCGTACCACCGGGCGCCTCGGCGTCGTCGCCGCCACCTCGGGCGGCGGGGCGATGAATCTCGTACCGGGTCTGGCGGAGGCGTACGCCTCCCGGGTGCCCGTGCTGGCCCTGGTGGGCCAGCCGCCGACCGGCCAGGAAGGGCGCGGGGCGTTCCAGGACTCCAGCGGCAAGGCGGGCTCCTTCGACGCTCGGGAGGTCTTCGCGCCCGTCTCCCGGTTCTGCGCCCGGGTCGATGAGCCGGACCTGCTCGCGGAGTTGCTGCCCCGGGCAGTCGCGGCGGCGCAGGCCGATCCCCGCGGGCCGGCCGTGCTGTTGCTGCCCAAGGACGTGCAGCAGGCGCGGATCCGGGTACCCGCCCGCGACACGGCCCCGACACCGGGCGCTCCCGCGACGGCACCCGTGGCGCGGCTCGGCACCGCCGCCGTCAGGGCGGTCTCGAACACCCTTCGCGGGGCCGGTCGCGTCCTCGTCATCGCCGGTGAGGATGTCGCCGCCGCCGACGCGCGTGGGGATCTGGCGGAACTGGCCCGGCGCCTCGGGGCATGGGTGGCGGTCACCCCGGACGCCAAGGACGTCTTCGACAACCGTGATCCGCGGTTTGCGGGCGTGGCCGGGGTGATGGGCCACGCCAACGTCGAGGACTGCCTGCGACGGGCCGACCTGTGCCTGCTGGTCGGTACCCGGCTGCCGCTCCTGGCACGCGGCGGCCTCGACCGGGCCCTGGCCGGCACCGAAGTCGTGTCCCTCGGCCCCGAACCACCGTTCGTGTCAGGCACCGCACTTGGCGGGAACCTGCGGGACGCACTGCGCGCGGTGACCGCCCGGCTGCCCTCACCCCCACGTCCCTGCCCGCCGCACGCCGGCCCCCTTCCCACACCCATGCCGGGTCCGCTCTTGCAGAACCGGGAGCGAACCGTGCCCCACGCCCGGGCGGTCGCCGCGGTGGAGGCGGCACTCCCCCAGGACGCACATGTCTTCGTGGACGCCGGCAACGCAGGTGCCAGCGCGATCCATCTCCTCCCGGCACCGCGCCACGGCCGCTTCGTGGTGGCGGTCGGCATGGGCGGCATGGGCTACACCTTCGGTGCCGGCATCGGCGCCGCGCTCGCCACCGGCCGGCGCACCTACGTCCTCGCCGGCGACGGAGCCTTCTTCATGCACGGGATGGAAGTGCACACCGCCGTGGAGTACGACGCACCCGTGACGTTCGTGATCTTCAACAACAACGCCCACGCCATGTGCGCGATGCGGGAGGAGTTCCTCCAGGGCGGCGTCCGCAGCGACGACCTGTTCGCCCGGACCGACCTCGCCGCCGGAGTGGCCGCCGCGTTCCCGACCCTGGAGGCCACGGGAGCCGCCGACGCGGCGCAACTGCGCACGGCACTGCTGCGCGGCAACGCGCGCGGCGGCCCGGCGTTCGTCGCGGTGGACTGCGACCCGCGGGAGATCCCCCCGTTCCTTCCCTTCCAGTCCTTCACCGAAGCCACCAACAGCAAGGAGAGTTCAGATGAGCGAGGAGTCGTCCACGTTGGCTGACATCCCCGGTCTGGTCCGGATCGAGAACGCCGGCAAGGAGGAACTGACCGCCCACTGCATGGAGCTGACCCACGCGGTCTACCCCCACCACCAGGTCTACGGGCAGTACTGCACCATCCACGAGTACGTCGACTGCCCCCCGGAGCAGGCCTACGACTACCTGCGCCAGGGGCACCATCTGGAGGAGTGGACCTGCAGCCTGCGGGACTTCGCGCCCACCGCCACCCCGGGGCTGTGGGTCGGTCGCGACCGGCTGGAGGACGACACCAGGATCTACTGCAAGGTGCTGGCGAACCCCGAGGCCATGACCGTGGACTACCACTGTTCCTGGGACCAGGGCGAGAAGCTGTGGATGATCTACCTGATGCGGGTCGTCCCGGCGCAGCTGGTACTCGACAAGCCGGGCTCGGTGATCACCTGGACCAACTGCCGGCACCCCTACTACGACGCCAACCCGCGCCCCGACCTGGCTCCCCGCCCGGACCGGCCCTGGGTGGGCGACTACTGGGACCTCTTCTACGCAGGACACACCGTGGAGATGCACAACCTCAAGGCCATCCTGGAACACCGTCACCGGCGCGGCCTGCCGGTCGGTTCGGCTCCGGCGCGGGCGGTGACGCGGTGACCACGGTCAGCCTCACCGACGTCGCGAGCTACCTGCCCGGCGAGCCGGTCCCCGCGGAGTTCTACACCGACTACCCCGGGGCCGAGGACAAGCTCCGCAACCACCCCATGTTCAGGGTCCCGCCGTTACGGCACCACGTGGCCCCGGACGAGACCAACGCGGACATGGTCGAGCGGGCCGTACAGCCCCTGATCGAACGGCACGGCGCGGCGGAGATCCGAGGCGTCGACGTGCTGTTGGTGCACAGCCAGTTGCCGGACCTGCCGTTCGCGGGCGCCGGAACCGAGGTGGCTCGTCGGCTGGGCCTGAACCCGGAGTGGCTCGTCGACGTGGCCAACGCGGGCTGCGCGTCCTTCGTGTACATGGTGAAGCTGGCCCGGCAGATCCTCACCACCACCGACGCGAAAACCGCGCTGATATGCAACGCGCAAAGCGCCGCGGGGCAGTGGTTCACCCAGTCCGAGGTGCGCAAACTCGCCCAGGCGGCGATCCCGGGCGACGGGTGCGGCGTGGGGTACGTGACGACGTCGGCGAAGTCGCCGGTCCTCGACGTGGAGACCCGGCACATCGGCGAGTACGCCGGCGACATGACCGTGGCGGTCGACGACGGCCGCAAGTACTGGGAGCCGGGCGAGTCCCAGCTGCGGATCGGGTTCACCGACGCAAGCGTCGCCAAGGTCCTGGCCCGCGGGAACCGACTCGTCCCCGAGGTGGTCACGGACCTGTGCCGGCGACTCGGCGTGGCGAGCACCGACATCGACGTCCTCATCACCAACCAGCCCAACCGCACCTTCCTGCGGAACTGGCGAGAGGCGCTGCAACTGCCGGCCGAACGGCACCTGAACACCTTCGACGAGTACGGGAATCTGTTCGGAGCGGCGATCCCGGTCACCCTGGACCGCGCGATCAGCTCCGGGCAGGTGACGGACGGCGACCTGATCGTGCTCGGGGGATTCGCCCACGCGGGCGACTTCGCCGGTGCCGTAGCCGTTCGCTGGCACGGCGGACGGGACTGAGCCGTGGACATCCCCGTACTGCACCGACTTGCCCTGAACGAGAGCCCGTATCCCCCACTGCCCTCGGTGCGCGAGGCGATGCGACGGGCCGTCGCACAGGCCCACCGCTACCCGCAGTTCCACCCCGACGACCTCACCGAGCGGATCGCCGCGTGGTGCCGGGTGACCTCCGACCGCGTCGCGGTCGGCAGCGGATCGGTCGGCGTGGCCCTGCAGTTGCTCCGGGCAGTGGTCCGGCCCGGCGACACCGTGGCCTACGCCTGGCGCACGTTCGACGCCTACCCGCTGCTGGCCACCATGGTCGGCGCCGAACGCGTCCCGGTACCCCTGTCGCCGGAGGGACACCAGGATTTGGGTTCCCTGCTCGCGGCGGTGGACGACCGCACCCGCGTCGTGGTGCTGTGCAATCCCCACAACCCCACCGGAACCCTCGTCGCGGCCGACGCACTGGCAGGGTTCCTGCGCCAGGTCCCCCGACATGTCACCGTGCTCCTGGACGAGGCGTACATCGAGTTCGCCCGCGACACCGACGTGCCGGACACACTCACGCTCCTGGACGCACACCCCAACCTGCTGGTCCTGCGCACGTTCTCCAAGGCCTACGGCCTCGCCGCCCTACGGGTCGGCTACGGACTCGGCGCCCCCGACCTGGTGGCCCGGATCCGTCGGCAACAGCTGCCCTTTGGGATCAACGCGGTGGCAACGGCGGCGGTGAAGGCCTCACTGCGGGCCGAGAGCGAGCTGCGCATGCGCGTGACCACCATCGTCGCCGAACGCGAACGGCTCCGGCACGAACTCGTGTCCCTCGGCTGGTGCGTACGCCCCGGCCACACCAATTCGGTCTGGCTCGCCGCGCCCGATCCGGTCGACGAGGGCGCCGCAGCACTCACCGGCGCCGGTGTACAGGCGCGCCACTACCCCGGCGAGGGACTCCGGCTCACCGTCGGCACCCGGAAGGCCAACGACACGGTGCTGACCGCACTGGCGGGACTGCGCGCGCACCAGAGTGCGTCGCGGGCGTGAAGCGCACCCCTGCGGTGGCCGGGCAGGTCGGGGAGCGAAGCCTGCCGGATGGGCGGCGCCAGAATTCCCCGGGTCAGCCCGCGGGCCTCCGTCGCCAGGGCGGCACTTGTGGCCAGAGCGACCGCGCACGCAGCCGTCCCGGTCACGAACAGCGCACTGGGGCAGACGGAGCTCCGGACTGTCACCGTGCGTACGCCGCGCGGATCAGCGGCGGCGGCCACGCCACCGGCGTGAAAGAGGACCGCACGTGGCCGCGTTCGCGCAGCGCAACCTGGAGCGGGCTGACGTGGCGGCAACAGCGGGGGCCGGAGACGCGCTGACCGGACATGCGGCTGGGGCGCCGTACGACCTGATGCACTCCGAAGTCGGCGTACCCGGCGTCCCATCGGCGTGGGTGCGACAACTCGCGCCGGGCCGACGGCTGCTGACGACACACAGCGGCGCGTACGCCGAGCCCGCCCGGGCAACTCCTCGCGACCCGCGGCCCGGACGGGCGGAGGGAAGCAGTCCTATGGGGCGGCCGGCGCGGGCACCGGCCGCTGCATGACCATGCCTGGCTCACCGCCAGGCACCGCCGACCCCGCATCGCCGCCGCCCCGGGACGCCCACGGACGACGCGGCCGGCGCCTCCACCGGACGACGCTCACGGCTTCTGCGCACGTCCCTTCGGCGCTTCTGCGTGTCAACTCGCCTCAGTGGCAGGACGGTTGTCGCGGGGAGAGGCTCGTTGACCCCGAGCCGACCCTGGCCAAGGGCTGGAACGACGGCTACTACCCCGACACCGTCGCCCCGGTCCGCGCGCTGGTCGTCGACGGCCACTGCGTCCAGGACACCTCCATCGACGCCGGGCAGGTCTTCGCCGGGCAACTCGCTGCGGACGGCGTCACGGTCAGGTCACGTCGCCCGCGCCACCGCACGCCCGACGGCCGTCCCGGTGGCCCGGCACAGGTCGGCGCCGCTGTCGGACATCGTCCACACGATGCTCAAGCACAGCGACAACGACATCGCCGAGACCCTGCTGCGCATGACCGCCCTCGGCGCCGGCCGCCCGGCCACCTTCGAGGGCGGCAGTGAGGTCGTGCTCCAGGTGTTGAGTCGGGTGTACGGCGTTTGGCTCGACAACTTCGAGCTCCACGACGGCAGCGGCCTGTCCCGGGCCGACCGCATCCCGGCCGCCACCCTCGCGCAGCGCTACGCGCACGCCCTCGGCTCCGTCCTCGACGGCCTGCCCGTCTCCGGCGAGGCCGGCAGCACGCTCGGCCCGGAGTACGGCCGCTTCGACGACGCCGACTCCACGTGCGCCGTGGGCGGGGTGCACGCGAAGACCGGCACCCTCACCGGCGCCATCGCGCTGAGCGGTCTGACACAGGGCAAGGACGGCAAGTGGAAGGTGTTCTCCTTCGTCGAGAACGGCGCCACGGCCGACCCGAACGCCATCAAGGGAGGCAGTCCACCCGAGGGACCGGGGGCCGCCTTCAGGATCAACCACTCACCAGGTACGTCACGTTGCCTGCGGTGTCGTGAGCCCCCGGCCGGCAGAGCCGCGAAGCCCGCCGTCAGGTCCTGTCTGAGGTCGGCCAGGCGCTCGAAGCCGACGGGTACCCGGATCAGTCACGCGGCGGCTTCACCACCGAGATCCGGCACGGCAGGGCCGGGGCGGCTGGCCTGGCTTCGACCAGGACCGCTACAAGAAGCGCAACACCGCAACATCGTCGCGCGGGCGGAGGTCTCTGACGATCCGACTTACAGGGCCCCGGTGAGAAGCCCGGGTGTGCCGCTTGTCAGACGTGGCCACCGCACCCCCGGGGGCTACAACTCATTCCAGGAGTCCTTCGGTGGCCACCAGCGACGCTGAAGGAAAGCGCAGAGGCCTTCCAGTTGCTTACAGACCGACCGGGTTGACGTAGGTGCCCGGGTGGGTGGCTCCGTCCTGCTTGAGGATCTGGCCGCCGAACGGCCACTTCAGGGTGAAGTGCGCCGTCTCGTTCGGCGGGGTGACCAGGAACTTCGCCGGAACGAACTTCTCCTTCTGCCGCGTGGACTTGGCCACCGGGAGCAGGGTGATGCTGAAGTCCACCGTGTCCCCCTGCCCCAGAGCAATCTTTTCGGGCTTCTTGGAGGAGCGCGCCAGCGACCAGGTGCCGTCTGTCTTCTGCGCGCCGACCATGTCGACACCGGCGAAGCCGGACAGGGTGCAGGTGTGCGTGCTCCGGTTGGTGAACCAGATGTACGCCTCGGTCTGCTTCGCGGTCTGCCCCATCTCCGGCTTCGCGTCATCCCCCATGGCGAAGCCGGCCTTCAGGTCGGCGGTGTGGCAGCGGGTCGGCTCGGCCTTGGCTGGGGCGGCCGAGGCCGGGATGGCGGCCGCGGCAGTGCCGGCGACGACGACGGCCGCAAGGGCCACGGCGGTCAGCTTGCTCTTCATAGTGTTTCGGTTTCCCCTCGAATACGAATCGGCACGCGGGGTCAGTGCGCGCCTACACACCTGAAGACGTGCAATGCCTGGGGGACGTTCGGTGTGCCGGGGAGCCTTTTCCCGCCGGCGGGGCCTCCCCGCTGTGGCCGCGTACGAGAACTCATGCGGCGCGGGCCGTGGCAGCGTCGTGGGGACGACACGGCAACGGCCCGCGGCCTCGTCTCAGTGCCCGGCCCAGCACAGCGGAACCGTTGGCCACCGACGCAGACCTCACCTCTTCACACGGCCCGGCCACCGGTGGTGCGTACGGCGCGTCTAGGGGGCCATCTCGTACGCGCCGGACAGCGCCTCGACCCGCTGCCAGACCCGCTCCGTGCGTGCCTCGTCGACGACCGGCCGACGGACCGAACCGAGCGCCCAGTCCTGCTGCTCTTCGGTCGCCGAGTCCTTGCCGTGCAGTTCGACGGCGTGCGCGGAGAAGTCCCGCACGAGGACGGCGAAGAGTTCGTCGAGCACGTCCTCGTCGAGTCCCGTCAAGGCGGCCTGCTCCAGGACGAGCTGCCCGTGCACGACGAGGGCGAAGAGCTGACCGACCGCGAGGAGGAGGTCGAGGTCGCGGCTCTGCTCCGCGTCGGGGGCGGCCGTGGCGACGAACACGCAGAGCGCGTCGGCCTGTTCGCGGAAGCGGGTCACGTTGGGCAGGTGCGCGTACGCGTCGAAGGCGGGCCGCCAGTCGTGGAAGCGCACCGCGCCGAGGCCGCGGGCCGGTCCCTGCCGGAACAGGAAGTCGTCGTCGGCCGCGTCGAGGCGGGTCGGCACGGCGGGGTACTCGACCGGGTCGAGGAGGTGGCTGCGCATGAACTTCAGGATCAGCGCCAGGTTGACGTGGACCGTTCCCTCGAGCTTCGGCAGACCGCGGATCTCCACCGCCGCCTGGCCGAAGTAGTTGTCCTTCTCGAAGCCCTTGGCCGCGATGACGTCCCACATCAGGTCGATGACCTTCTCGCCCTCCGTGGTCACCTTCATCTTCGTCATCGGGTTGAAGAGCAGGTAACGGCGGTCGTCCGGGCCGGCGGAGCGGAAGTAGTCGACAGCGCGGTCGCTGAAGAACTTCATGCCGACGAGCCTGACGTACGCGTCGGTCAACTCGCGCCGCACGTGCGGGAAGCCGGTGACGGGGCGGCCGTAGAGGACGCGGTTGTGGGCGTGGGTGACAGCCTCGTACATCGCGTGCTCACAGATGCCGATCGAGGCGGTGCACAGGTTGAACTTGCCCACGTTGACGGTGTTGAGGGCGGCGTCGAAGGCGGCGCGGCCGGTGTGCAGGACGTCCGCGGCCGCTACCGGATAGTCCTCCAGGCGGAACTCGCTGACGAACTTCGAGGAGTCGACGACGTTCTTGACCAGGTGGTAGGCGGGGTGACGGCTGTCGGCGGCGAAGAAGACGTAGCCGTCGGGCCCATCGACGTCGGTCCGGCGGCCGAAGACGGAGACGAGCCCGGCGGCGTTGCCGTTGCCGATGTAGTACTTGGAACCGGTGGCCCGGAATCCGCCGTTGCCGTCGGGCTCGAGCAGCATGTCCGTGGAGTAGATGTCGGCGCCGTGGGCCTTCTCGGACAGGCCGAACGCGAACACCTCTCCCTGAGTGAGGAGGTCCGCGGCGCGCAAGCGGGCGGCGGCGTTGTCGCTCTGCCAGACCGGGCCGAGTCCGAGGATCGTGACCTGCCAGGCGTACCAGTAGTCCAGGCCGTAGAAGCCCAGGATCTCGTTGAGCGCGGCGATGCGGGCGGTGTCCCACCGCTTGTCCGGTTCACCCTCCCCCGCGGCGGACGACGGCGTCAGGAAGGTGGCGAACAGGTTCTCCTTCGCTGCGAAGGCGAGGAAGTCGCCGAGCCACGCACGGGTCCGGTAATCCTCGATCAGCCGCCCCTTTCCGCGCTCCTCGAACCAGTCGACGGTGGCACGCAGCAAGCGGCGCGTCTCGGGGTCGAAGTGCGCGGGGTCGTAGGTGCGTGGGTTGAACAGCAGCTGGTCAGCCATGGTGAGGACGCCTTTCGGCTGGTGGACGGGGGGAATCGGAACCTGTACGGCTGGACTGGCAGGATCGGGAGGACCCGCGGAGGGTGCGGCGGCGGTCAGCGGCACGGACCGAACCGGGCCAGCGTGGCGAGGACGTCGTCCAGCCAGTCGATCATCATCCGCTCGTACGCGATGCCACCGCGCAGTACGACGTGCTGGAGCTCCCGCTCCGCGTCGAGCGGTGCCTGCGGACCGGCCGTGTTGGCCTCGGTCGCCGTGAAGTCCCGCGCCTCTCCTGCCAGATAGTGCGCCAGCCGGTCCCGGTGCGCCTGCCGGTGCCGCTCCACCTCGCGGATCAGGGCGGTGGGGTCGTCGAAGGCGGCGCCCCGGATCTTCACGGCCAGGTCGTGGCGGACACTCTCCGGCTCGATCGGATCGTGCAACCAGGACGACAGCGCCGCCCGGCCGAGGTCGGCGACGCTGTATTCCTTCTTGTCCGGCCGACCCTGCTGGGGGATGTCCCTGACGTCGACCCAACCGTCGTTCTCCATGCGCTTGAGCACGCGATAGATCTGTTGGTGGGTCGCGGTCCAGAAGTAGCCGATGGACCGCTCGAAACGCCGTGCCAGTTCGTAGCCGGATCCCGGCTTCTCCAAAAGCGACACCAAAATCGCGTGTTCGAGCGCCATACCGCCGATCCTGCTATGCAACTCGTTGCATAGCAAGCCTCGCCCACTCAGATGCGACACGGCTCACCCCGCCGAAGGCCCCTGTCCCGACGGCAGAGTCCGGCGGCGGGGCCGGACGTCGGCGGGCCCGTGGCTCTCAAGGACAGACGTAGGTGAAGCTCGCCTTCGCCTCCATCGGGGCCGGCTGGTGCGAGATCCTCAGGCGGGCGGTCCCCCGGAAGCGACCCGAACCGCGGACCGTCCAGCGCAGGTGCACCCTGACCCGGCGCTCACCGCGGTGGGCGGTGCGGACCAGCTCGCCCGAGTCCTGGCCGTCCGCGCGCAGCCACCGGTATGTGACAGGGCCGCCGTGCCCGTCGGTGGTGACGACACCGATCAGGTCGGCCGTCTGATCGCAGTGCAACGGCCCGGCGGGGGCCTGGACCCGCACGGCGACGACCGCGGGAGCGGGGGCCGGGCGTAGCAGCAGCCAGAGCAGGACGGCGGCGATCGCGACCACGGCGGTGGTGACGATCCAGCCCCGGCGTCTGGGGCGCGAGCGTGGGGAGGTGGCTGCCGCTGCCTCGGTACGCCATCGTGCGCGCAGGGCGTCCTGATCCTCCAAGGGAACCCCGGGCCCGAACCGGAACAGGATCTCGCCGCAGTCCTCCCCCGCCGCCACCTGAGGCGAGGTGGCACGGTTGCGCTTGCCGAGGACGGTCGCCTGGGTGTCCGGGGCGGCGGAACGGCGAGCGCGGCCGACCGTGGTGAGCTGGTCGGCGACGGCTGGTGGGTGAGGTCCGGGGGCGGCCAGGGGAACTCGCGGGTCCGGGCCCGCGGCGCTGTGGGCGCGGGCCGCCGTGGCGAGCTGGTCGGCAACGGCTGGTGGGTGAGGTCCGGGGGCCGCCAGGGGAACTCGCGGGTCCGGGCCCGCGGCGCTGTGGGCGCGGGCCGCCGTGGCGAGCTGGTCGGCAACGGCTGGTGGGTGAGGTCCGGGAGCCGCCAGGGGAACTCGCGGGTCCGGGCCCGCGGCGCTGTGGGCGCGGGCCGCCGTGGCGAGCTGGTCGGCGGTGGCTGAAGGGTGGGACGCGCGGTCGGGCGCGGTAGCAGAGTGTTCGGGGGCGGTGGGGCGGGGAGCGGGGTCAGCCGTGGTCGGCGCCGGGTGACGGACCGTCGGTGGAGTCGGGCGGTCGGGAGCCACTGCAACGGACGGTGCCGGTCCCTTCGGCGGCGCGAACTCCGGGGTCGACGCGGCAGTCGCCGCGCGGAGCGCCGTACGGCGCAGGAAGTCCGCCGGGAGTGCCGCGCGCCCGCCCACCAGGACGGCCCGGGCCGCCGCCAGCCCCTCCGACTCGGCGGTGGCAGAGCAGCGGGCCACCAGGTCCGCCGCGGGGGTTCCGGGCTGGGTCCAGGCGGCGCCGAGGGTGCGGGCCAGGGCGGCCCAGGCAGCGGTGCCGACTGCCTGGCGGCCGGCGTGCGGCATGTCGCCCGACGCCCGTACTGCCGCCACGTCGCCCAGCACGGTGCCCAGCTCCGCCTCGGCCAGCAGGGCGACCCCGTCCGGGGCCATCACGACGGTGTCGGGGCCGAGTGAGCCGTGGGTCAAGCCTGCTGTGTGCAGGGCGAGGAGGGTCTGGGCGGTCTCGTTGAGGATGCTGGCCACGCTGCCCGCGTCCGGGCGGGGGCCGTTGGCCGACGCCAGGACGTCGGCGAGCGTGGGGGCCGGTGGCCGGGCCGTCAGCAGCCACACCTCACCGGCCTCCGCCACGAGGTCGACGGTAGCGAGCAGGCCGGGCAGCCTGAGCTTGGCCGTGGTGAGCACCGCCGCCGCCAGGCGCTCGCGCGTGCCTTCGGGCGCCAGCAGGGCGCGGTCGATGTGCAGCGCGCCGAGGGTGGGCTCGCCGGACCGGGCGGGGAGCAGGGCATGCCAGGTGCCGTGGCGCGTGTGCCGTGACCAGCCGGACAGGGGGCGGCCGGCCACTGTGGTGGCTGTCGTCATGTCAATCCGTTCTCGTCGCGGCAGGGGGTGGCTCTCGGGCCCCTCGGGAGCATGGTCAGCACGGCGGTGCGTCCAGGGAGGCCGTCTGGGGGCCGTTCGCTGCCGCCGGGTCGCTGATGAGCGTGACGTCCCAGGTGCCCCGGCACGGGTGGTTGGAGAAATCGGCCTCGAAGGTCAGGTCGTACCGCGTACTCCCGGACAGGGTCTGGGATTGGGAGCCGTACGGGTCGGCGGGAGTGTCGACGTAGTAGTTCGCGGTGACGGTCAGCGGACCGGTGCCCGTCGTCTCGGCCGACACCGCCGCGATGAGCGTGCCCGGTTTCTGTCCGCGCTGCCAGGAGCCGATCGTGAGGGTGACCGTGCCGGGGGTGGCCACGCTCGGGGACGCGCTGGCCGGCGGCTCGGCCGGTGCGGTCGTCTCCGTGGACGGGGCCGGCGAGGGCGACGGGCTGTCCGAGGGCGTGACGGAGGGCGGTGCGTCGGCCGTGGGCGGGGCGGCGGTCGGCGAGGTGGACGTGGAAGGTGAAGCACCCGGCTTGGTGGGCGAGTCGACCGGTGACGGGGATGACGGGGTCGAACTCGCCACCGTCGTCGACGTGTCGTGCGGGCGGCCCGTCGCGTACGTCGCACCGCCCGTGACGACCACCAGCGCGGCCACCCCACCGGTCGCCGCCTTCCACCCCCCTCGTTTCAGTCGGCCCAGCAGGGTCAGCGCACTGGCCGAGCCGTCGAGCGCGGCGGTCGTGGTGAACGGGAACAACAGGGCGAGCAGCGCGGCGAGTTCGGCCAGTCTGCAACGGCCGCGCTCCTCCCAGCCGGCGCCATAGCCCTCGGTCGCGGACCGTTCCAGGTCTGCGAGGAACGTCTCGACGTCGGGCCGGTCCGCCGGGTCCTTCGCCAGGCCCGCGCGCAGCAGCACACGCACCGGCGCGGGTACGTCGTCCAGCGGGGCCGGGGCGCGCAGGTGCTGCAGGCGCAGCGCGGTCACGTCGTCGCCGGGGAACGGCCGCCGGCCGGTCAGGCACTCGAAGAACACCACGGACGCCGCGTAGACATCGGCCCCCGGGCCGGCGGGCTCGCCGTTCCACTGCTCCGGCGCCATGTAGGCGGGCGTGCCCGCGGCCTCGGTCTCCCGGCCGCTGCGCACGGCGATCCCGAAGTCGGCGAGCGCGCTGGTGCCGTCGGCGCGGACCAGGACGTTCTCGGGCTTGTAGTCGCGGTGCACCACCCCGGCCGTGTGGGCCGCGCCCAGTCCGAGCAGGGAGCCCTTGAGCAGGACGAGCGCGGCCTCGGGGCCGGTCGCCCCGTGCCGGCGCAGCAGGTGGCGCAGGCTGACGCCGTCCACCGCCTCCATCACGATCGCGGCACCGGCGCGAGCCTCGACGTACTCGTACAGCCGCACCACGCAGGGGTGCCGCAGCTCGCCGAGCAGCCGGGCCTCGGCTCGGAAACGGGCCAGGAACTCCCGGTCCGTGCACAGGCGCTCGCTCAGGTACTTGACGGCGACGGGCACGCCTGTCGCGGTGTGCCGGGCGAGGACGACCCTCCCGCCTGCTCCCTCGCCGAGCGTGCGGACGGCCTCGTAGCCGGGTACGGCCCAGCTGCCGTCGGCGTGCGTGTCCTGGGTCATGCCGTCCTGGGTCATGCCGTCCCCTCCACCGGCGCGGGGAGCCCGGCGCCCTGCGGTACGTCCTTCGCGCCCCGCCGGCGCCGTACCCGGCGCAGCAGCCAGCGCACGGGCGCGGCCCACACCGGGAAGGCGACCAGGGCGACCACGGCCGCCTCGATCACCGTGGTCCACGGCTCGGCCAGCCGGCCCTCGAGCAGGTCGCCGATCCGGGAGCGCCAGGCCAGCAGGGCGAGGGCGAGGAAGCCGTAGGTGCCCACGACGACCGCGAGGCCGTAGGCGGCCATGCCCGCCTGGCGCGGGCCGGGCCGGTTGCCCGCGCGCAGGTCTCGCCACAGGCCCGTGCGGAAGTAGGCGCTCGCCTCCTCGCGCAGCCGTGGCACCCGCAGGGCGTCGGTCAGCGCCTGGTAGCCGTCCAGCGGCATCAGCGGGTTGAAGTTGTAGAGGGTGTTCAGGTAGAGGCCGAAGGCCAGGTGGTAGAGGATGGCCGAGACGGGTCCCGCGGGCAGCAGGGCCGCGCCCGTGGCGCACCAGCCGGCCAGCGCCGCCGTGGACAGCGGCCCGGACAGGGCCACCACGACCCGTGACCATCGGGAGCCGAACCACATATCGCTGGTGTCCACGAACGCGAACGGCATGCCCATCATCAGCAGGAACCCGCCACGCCGGACCTTGCGGCCGTACGACTTCACGGCCAGCGCGTGCGTCAGCTCGTGGACCAGCAACGCGGTCACGTACCCGGCGGCCAGCAGGACCGGGCCCCACACGCCCGCTCCGCCGAAGTCCAGCAGGTGGTGCCGGCCCTGTGTGGCGAAGAACGCGACGAGGCCGCCGGCGACCGACAGCCAGGCGAGCAGCACCCCGGTCCGGGTGAACAGCCGCCAGCCGAAGGCCCGGTAGAGCCGGGTCACCAGTCGGTCGAGGCCTGGGACGGACACCTCCAGCTTCAGCAGCGCCCGGTACACGGCACTCGCCGCGCGCCGCCAGCCCTTCGGCCGCTCCTCCTCCGGCCGGCCGGGCAGGCCACGCAGCAACCCGGCTTCCGCGAACGCGGCCAGCGCGGACTCGATGCGGGGCAGGGCGAGTTCGCCGTAGCGGTCGGCGTAGGCGAACAGCAGGTCCCGTACGGTGTTGTCACCGTCGACGGCGTGCCAGAGGAAAACCTGGCGCTCGTCCAGTTCCAGATAGCGACCGGTGCGGGTGCTGCTGAGCACCCAGCGGGGAGCGCCGCGTTCGGTGGGGACCTGCTTGAGGGCCCAGCCGGAACGCCGTCGCGGTCGCGCGGTGAGCGGGCCGTTCGCCTCCGGGGCCTCCTCCTGTCCGGCGGTGGGCAGATGGGTCAGCTGGGTGCCGACGACCATCGTGCGGGAGCCGATCCGGGCGTCGCGGGGCTGCTCGAACACCAGGCGTACGTCACCGACGGACAGCTCGGTGCCGTCGGCGAGGCCGGCCGCGCCGCCGTGCAGCTCGACACCGCCGACCGCGATGCCGTTGAAGGAGTCCAGGTCCTCGATCCGGAAACCCTCGGCGGTGCGGACGATACGGGCGTGGCGGCGCGAGACGCTGCCGTCGGACAGGACGACGTCGTTGTCCTCACCCCGGCCCAGCATGGTGACAGGTCCGGTCAACGCGACGAGCAGGGTGGGGTCGTCGAGGCCGCGCAGCTGGGGCGCGGCGTACGACGTCGGTGCGGCACCCCGACGCGGGGTGCCGCAGTGCAGGCAGTACGGGAAGTCGCGCCGCACGTGGACGCGGCAGACATGGCAGAGCATGCGGTGGCTCAGCCCGCGCCGGAACCGCTGGCGAACGTTCCTCCGTCGAAGCCTGCGTCGGCTTCCGCGGCGGGGCCGGAGTCCGGCAGGTGCGTGGCGGCGTTTCCGAGGCCGGAGGCGGGCAGGCCGCCCTGGACGATGATGTGATCACCGCTGCCCCCCTCGCCCGAGGCGGGCAGGCCGCCCTGGACGATGATGCGATTACCACCGCCGGGCTCACCGACACCGCCGGGACGCCGACCGATGTTCTCCTGGCTGCCCCCGCCGTTTCCGTCGCCCCCACCGTCACCGCCGCCATGGCCACCGCCACCGCTGGGACGATTGGTGTTCTCCGGATCACCACCACCCTCACCGCCACCGCCACCGTCACCGCCGCCATGGCCACCGCCACCGCTGGGACGATTGGTGTTCTCCGGATCACCACCACCCTCACCGCCACCGCCACCGTCACCGCCGCCATGGCCACCGCCACCACTGGGACGATTGGTGTTCTCCGGATCACCACCACCCTCACCA
>NZ_JAJHNP010000119.1 GCF_020819595.1 Streptomyces barringtoniae | reverse complement strand
AACCAGGGCGGAGGCAAGACCAACCAGGCCAACGTCAACCAGTAGGAGTCAGGTCCCAGGCCGGGAGGCCGCACCGCACCCGTGCCGACCGGCCTCGACGACGAAACCCGCCACACGACCGTGGCGGGTTTCGTCGTCCTGCCGTGTCGTACGCGAAATCCCCGACAGGGCGGTATACGCGACATGAGTCCCGCCGCCGAAACCGCCCACGGAAATTTCCTGGACGGCACTCGACAAATCTCACCACTTTCCCCTGCGGGAAAAGAATTCCTGAGCAGAGGCCCGGTACTACTCCGGCCCCCCGAGAACCGGGCCGGCCCAGGAGGGCGGGTCGGGTACCGAGGCGGCGGGGAGCATCCGGGGC
>NZ_JAJHNP010000118.1 GCF_020819595.1 Streptomyces barringtoniae | reverse complement strand
CCGACGAAGACACCGGCCTGGCTGCCGCGCAGCGTCACCGGGTCGATCCCCGCCCGCTCGAACGCCTCCCACGACGTCTCCAGCAACAGCCGCTGCTGCGGATCCATCGCCAGCGCCTCACGCGGCGAAATCCCGAAGAACCCCGGATCGAAACGCGTCGCCTCCCGCAGGAAACCACCCTCACGCGTGTACGACGTCCCCTGCGCATCCGGATCCGGATCGTACAAACCCTCCACGTCCCAGCCCCGGTCCACCGGGAACCCGGACAACGCATCCCCACCCGAGACCAGCAACCGCCACAGATCCTCCGGCGACCGCACATCACCCGGGAAACGACAGCTCATCGCCACGATGGCGACGGGCTC
>NZ_JAJHNP010000117.1 GCF_020819595.1 Streptomyces barringtoniae | reverse complement strand
ACTTGCCGTTGGACTCCATGTCCAGCTGCTGGAGGTAGGCGGTGAACTTCGACAGATAGTGGCTGTACGGCAGCACCGCGTGCGACTGGGCGTCGTGGAAGTTGCCGTACCAGATGCCCAACAGGCCCAGCAGCAAAGGCGCGTTGGCCGCTGCGGGCGCGGTGCGGAAGTGGTCGTCGACCAGCCGGAAGCCGTCGAGCATCTCCCGGAACCGGTCGGGGCCGATGGCGATCATCAGGGACAGGCCGATCGCGGAGTCGTACGAGTACCGGCCGCCGACCCAGTCCCAGAACTCGAACATGTTCTCCGGGTCGATGCCGAACTCGGTGACCTTCTCGGCGTTCGTGGACAGCGCCACGAAGTGCCGGGCCAC
>NZ_JAJHNP010000116.1 GCF_020819595.1 Streptomyces barringtoniae | reverse complement strand
TATCAGCGGCACCAACGCCCATGTCATCGTCGAACAGCCGCCACTGGCCGACGACGGACAGCTCGCACCCGAGGACGGCACGGCGGCCGCGCCCGCCAAGAACTCGCCGCCCGTGCTGCCCTGGCTGCTGTCGGCCCGAGGCGAGCAGGCGCTGTGCGCCCAGGCGGAGCGGTTGCTGGCCCACGTACAGGAACGCCCCGACCTCCAGCCGACCGACATCGCTCACTCCCTGGCGACGACACGGTCCGCCCTGGAGACCCGCGCCGTGGTGATCGCGGGCGACCGCCGCACCTTCCTCGACCGTCTGGCCGAGGTGGCCGCCGGCAAGACCCCTGCCGACGTGCCGTGCGGAAACGCCGACGGCCGGGGCAAGACGGCG
>NZ_JAJHNP010000115.1 GCF_020819595.1 Streptomyces barringtoniae | reverse complement strand
CTTCCAGCACCAGAACTACTGGCTGGAATCCGGAGCCGCCCCGGCCGCACAAGACACCATCCCCACCGACTCCGTCGAAAGCCGCTTCTGGGAGGCGGTGGAGCGGGAGGACTGGGAGACGCTGGCCGCCGAGCTGGAGGTCGACGGGGACCAGCGGCTGAGCGAGGTGCTGCCCGTGCTGTCGTCCTGGCGGCGGCAGAGCCGTGAGACGTCGACCCTCGACGGATGGCGGTACCGGGTCACCTGGAAACCACTGCCCGACAGCTCGACGGCACCGACTCTCTCCGGAACCTGGCTGGTCCTCGCGCCGGACGCGGACGGCACATGGCCGGCGGGCGTCACTCGTACCCTCACCGCACGCGGTGCCTCGGTGCGGGTGCTGACGCCGGCCACGACCGACC
>NZ_JAJHNP010000114.1 GCF_020819595.1 Streptomyces barringtoniae | reverse complement strand
GCGTTTGAACCACTCCGGGTCCCGGTCCTTGACGGGCGTGTCCTCGAAGGTGTCGTGTACGGGTTCGTTGACGGTCATGAGGCCGCGGGCCCTCCGTTCCGGGGCGTCGACCGCCCTGCGTGGAGAACATGCGCCGGCGCGCAGCCGGGCGTCAGGCGCACGTAGTTGGTCCTGCCCCAGTGGTACGTCTCACCCGTCAGCTCGTCGTGCACGGACAGGGCGGAGTTCCAGTCCAGGCCGAGTTGCGGCATGTCCAACGAGACCGAGGCCTCCTGGGTGTGGTGCGGGTCGAGATTGACGACCACGATGACCGTGTCGGAACCCGTGCTCTTGCTGTAGGCGAGCACGGCATCGTTGTCAGTCTGGTGGAAGCGGAGATTCCGCAGGCGCTGTAGCGCAGGGTG
>NZ_JAJHNP010000113.1 GCF_020819595.1 Streptomyces barringtoniae | reverse complement strand
AATCCGGCCCTGCGCCAACTGCGCGATCTGCACTTCCACCACGCCGACCAGGACGCGGTGATCGCCTACTCGAAGCGGAGCGGGTCGAACACGGTTCTCGTGGTCGCCAACCTCGATCCGCGCCACACCCAGGAGGCAACGGTCTCGTTGGACATGCCGCAACTCGGCCTGGACTGGCACGAGTCCGTGCCGGTGCGCGACGAGCTCACCGGCGAGACCTACTACTGGGGCAGGGCCAACTATGTGCGCCTCGAACCGGGTCATAGGCCCGCGCATGTGTTCACCGTCCTGCGACCGTCCAACCCGCAGATCGGAGGGTCACCCACAATATGATCGTCAATGAGCCCGTCCCGGACACCTTCGAGAACACGCCCGCGAGGGACCGGGATCCGGATTGGTTCAAGCGG
>NZ_JAJHNP010000112.1 GCF_020819595.1 Streptomyces barringtoniae | reverse complement strand
GCACGGCCGAGTCGTACCCGCAGCGCGGTCGCGCCCACGGCATGCAACGTCACACCCGACCACGAGAACGGCAGCCGCCCCTGACCGGTGTCCGCCACCAGACCACCCAGCCCGATCGCATGCAACACCGCATCCAGCACAGCCGGATGCACACCAAAACCATCGGCCGCACCCCCACCGTCCTCCGGCAGGCTCACCTCCGCGAACACCTCGTCACCACGCCGCCACACCGCCCGCAGCCCCTGGAACACCGGACCATAGACAAACCCCGAAGCCGCCAGCGACTCATACAGACCCGCCACCTCCACCGACTCCGCACCCCGAGGCGGCCACACCCCCAGATCAACCGGGAACACACCACCCACACCCTCCGCCAGCACACCCGTGGCATGCCGCACCCACGGCTCCTCCGCCG
>NZ_JAJHNP010000111.1 GCF_020819595.1 Streptomyces barringtoniae | reverse complement strand
GTGAGGTTGGAGACGAGCGGGATGTGCGGGGCCTCGTAGGTCAGGCCCTCGGCAACCCGGCGGAACGCCTCCAGCATTCCGTCCATGTGCGGCGAGTGGAAGGCGTGGCTGACCGTCAGGCGCCTCGTCTTGCGGCCCTGCTCCTCGAAGCGGGCGGCGATGTCCAGTACGGCGTTCTCGTCACCGGCGACGACCACGGAGGTGGGGCCGTTGACCGCGGCGATGCTCACGGCGTCGGTCAGGTACGGGGTGACCTCGTCCTCGGTCGCCTGCACGGCCACCATCGCACCACCGGCGGGCAGTTCCTGCATCAATCGGCCACGCGCCGCGACCAGGGTGCAGGCGTCCTCCAGCGACAGCACACCCGCACAATGCGCCGCCGCGATCTCA
Organism: Streptomyces barringtoniae; assembly: GCF_020819595.1. Lineage (GTDB taxonomy): Bacteria > Actinomycetota > Actinomycetes > Streptomycetales > Streptomycetaceae > Streptomyces > Streptomyces barringtoniae. The sequence goes on along the minus strand of NZ_JAJHNP010000111.1, from coordinate 28 downwards.
CCGATGGAGTGACCGGAGAGGAAGTCCG
>NZ_JAJHNP010000110.1 GCF_020819595.1 Streptomyces barringtoniae | reverse complement strand
CCGCTTCGTCCGACGAAGACGAGTCACACTCCACCACCACGACCGACGGCACCGACCCACCACCGTCCAAGGTTCGGCGGAGATCGTTCAGGTCTTGGATCCCCTGCACCACCGGCCACTGGTCACCAGCGGATTCCCGGGCCGCTGCGGGCGCCGGTGTCCGAGTCCACTCGACGCGGAAGAGGGAGTCGTGGCGCTCACCGGCCGCAGCACGCACCTGCTCCGCCGAAGCCGCCCGCAACGCCACCGACCCCACCGACGCCACCGGCCGGCCCGCACCATCGGCCACCAGCAACGACACCGCATCGGAGCCGAGCTCACCAAGCCGCACCCGCAGCGACGACGCCCCCGCCGCGAACAACGACACCCCACTCCAGGAGAAGGGCAGGAGCGGGCCGGAGTCCGATTCCTTGCGGGGGTTCAGGCCCAGG
>NZ_JAJHNP010000011.1 GCF_020819595.1 Streptomyces barringtoniae | reverse complement strand
GGGCAGAGCATTCCGCTGTTGGCCTGGGTTGTCGCGCCGTGCGGTGCGCCTCCGTTCCGGCCCCGGATCGCCGAGGCGGTCCGCGACGAGCCCGGCAGGTGGCGGCCGGCAGCCCCGTGACGCTCGTGCCTCGGGCCTCGGGCCTCGGCCACCGGGTGACCGGCGCGGTCTTCGTGGCCGCCGCACTGCCGGCGCGCACCTCCACCTGATCGTCGACCCGGCCGGCGCGGCACGCCACCTCGTCAGTACGGGCCGGATTCCGCCGTCAGTTGGGATTGTCACCGTCGGTGAGGGTCTCCCAGGCCACGAAGAGGTTGTTGGTGCCGGCCGGGCGGTTTCGCTCGGTCAGGGTCTGGGTGTTGGTCATGGCGATGCCCAGTCGGTTGTGCAGGGCGTTGTAGCCGACCTCGGTGACGGGGCCCAGCCCTCGCTTGACCGATCCGCCGCACAGCCAGCTCGGGACCGTGGCGCCCAGCTCGTACTTGGACTGGAAGCCGAGCGCCTGCCGCAGCCGTTCGCCGACGTCGGTGCCGTAGAGATCCTGCCCCTGGATCCGGCTGGTCTCGGCGACGTGCGAGATCGCGGAGATGCCGTAACCGGTGTGCACGAAGTCGCGGCAGGTCTCCTGGGTGAGGCCGGTCACGAAGGTGGACTGGCCCTGCCAGTAGGAGACGATCTTGTCCCGGGTGTTCAGGTTCTGGCTCGGTACGGTCTTCGGCAGGTCCCCGTCGGAGGACAGGTACACGTAGGCGGCGGTGCGGGTGCGGAAGCGGGCCATGGCCGAGTCGTAGGAGGCCTTGTCCTCGAGGAAGACCGAAATACCGACGGCCGCCTCCGTCATCGTCAGTTCCCAGTTGCCGTTGGAGTTGGAGCCGTTGATGACCTTGGGCAGATAGACGTTGCGGAGCAGGGTGGCGAACCGGCCCTCGTTGGCCCACGTGCCGGTGTAGGTGTACTTGATGAGCTCGGCGGCCTTGGCCCAGGAGGCTCCCGCCCAGGCGGTCTGGAGTGGCGCGTTGCTGTTGGTGTGGTCCGTGAGCGTGGCGGACCAGGCGTCCATCAGCTCGATCGCCTTTCGCGCGTACCTCTCGTCGCGGCTGATGTACCAGGCGAGGGCATCGGTGTACGCCGCGATGGCGTCCTCACGTTCGTCCGTGCAGCCGTAGTTGGGGTCGGAGTACGGGCCGCACTCGACGACGGCACGCGGTTTGGGAGTTCGGCCGAGGCTTGCGTACTGGCTCGCCATCATCTGGTCGTAGGCGGCCTTCCACGGCTGGGCGCCGGCGAGAACCTTGCTGCGCGCGAAGTCGAGTTGAGCCCTCGAGACGGTGACGCCGGGGTGGACGAAGGCGGCAGGAGCGGCCGCTGCCCGCTGGGTGCCGGGCCAGGAGAGCAGGCCGGTGGTCAGCATGGCGGCAGCGGCAGCGGCGGTGAGCGCGAGAGCGGGCCGGAGGGACGTGCGACGACGACGTCGAGCGGGTGTTCCCTGCATAGGGCACATGTCCTTGTATGTGAACGACGGGCGAGTCCTTGAACCACGTGCTGACCGATGACCATAGGTACGGACCAATGTCCCGTCAAGTGCCTTGGCGGCACGGGATGTTCAGGCACTCACTCCACGCGGCCGACGCCGTCAGCTGTCGCGGTGGGGAGGTTCGATCTCCGCCCAGATGGTCTTCCCCTGGGCGTGGTGGCGCGTACCCCAGCGCCGGGCGAGCTGGGCGACGAGCAGCAGACCGCGGCCGCCCTCGTCGAAGGTGCGGGCCCGTCGCAGGTGGGGGGCGGTGCCGCTGCCGTCGAACACTTCGCAGATGAGCGCGGACTCACGGATCAGACGCAGCTGGATGGGCGGCTGCCCGTAACGGATCGCGTTCGTGACGAGTTCGCTGACCACCAGTTCGGCGGTGAACGCCACCTCGTCCAGGTCCCACGCCTCCAGCCGGGCGAGCACGTCTGCCCGGGCGTCGGCCACCGCGGCCGGGTCGGACGGCAGGTCCCAGGCGGCGACCCGGCCCGTGTCGAGGGCTCGGGTGCGGGCGACGAGCAGAGCGACGTCGTCCTCGGGCTGTGCGGGCAGCAGGCTGTGGATCAGGTCGTCGCACATCGCTTCCAGCGACCGGCAGTCGGCCCGCTCGAGGCACCGGCGCAGCAGCGCCAGGCCCCTGCCCAGGTCGTGATCGGTGCCCTGGAGGAGGCCGTCCGTGTACAGCACGAGAAGGCTGCCGGGCGGCAGTTCCCACTCGAAGGGCTCGAAGGGCAGGCCGCCCACACCCAGCGGAGGGCCGGGAGGAACGCCGGCGAACTCCGCCGAGCCGGCCGACGTGCGGACGGCGGGTGGCGGATGGCCGGCGCTGGCCGCCGTGCAGCGGCGCGACACCGGGTCGTAGACGAGGTACAGGCACGTGGCCACGAGTCCGGTGGAGTCCTCGAGGTCGGGCTCGCGCTCCGCGGTGCTGTCCTCCTCGGCCGCCAGGTGGGTGACGAGGTCGTCGAGATGGGTCAGGAGTTCGTCGGCGGGGAGGTCCACGTCGGCCAGGGTGCGCACCGCGGTCCGAAGCCGCCCCATGGTCGCCGACGCCCGCAGCCCGTGACCCACCACATCGCCGACGACCAGCGCCACCCTCGCGCCCGACAGGGGGATCACGTCGAACCAGTCACCGCCCAGTCCCGCCCGGGTACGGGCCGGAAGATAGCGATGTGCCGCCTCGACCGCGTCCTGGGCGGCGATCCGACGCGGGAGAAGGCTGCGCTGCAGCGCCAGGGCGGTGCCGCGTTCGAGGGTGTAGCGGCGGGCGTTGTCCACGGCCACGGCGGCCCGCGCGGCGATCTCCTCGGCCAGGAGCAGGTCGTCCTCGGTGAAGGGATCCTCGCGCCGGTGACGGACGAGGACCGCGACGCCGAGGGTGATGCCGCGGGCACGCAAGGGAACGATCAGCAGTGAGTGCATGCCGAACTTCCGGACGACTCCCGCCCGTTCGGGATCCGCCTGCTCCCAGCCCCTGACCGTCGCGTCCCCGATGCGGTGCAGCGAGGCCCTGCCCGTGGCCAGGCAGCGGACGGGAGGTGAGTCCTCCGGGTAGTCGTCCACGGCTCCCGGCTCCACCAACGCCTCGGGTACGCCGGGCAGGACGGACTGGTGCGCCGCGCGGCGCAGGGGAACCCTGCCCGTCGTGGAGTGCCTCGGTTCGACTCCTCGGACCAGGGAGTCGAGCAGGTCGATGGTGATGAAGTCGGCGAGCCGGCCCACCGCGACGTCGGCCATCTCCTGGGCCGTGCGCGTCACGTCCAGGGTGCTGCCGACCTGTGCGCTGATGTCGTTCAGCAGGGTGAGCCGCTCCCGGGCCAGGTGCTGTTCGGTGACGTCGAGCGCGGAGAGTTCCAGGTACCCCACCCGCCCTGCCGCGGTCGTGAGCGGGGAGACCGTGATGGACCAGACCCTTTCGCGTCCTTCCGGCCGGGCCCAGCCCCGCACGTGGAACCGTTCCGCCTCACCCGTCACGAGCACGCGGCGCATGCCGTCCTCGACGGTGCGGCAGATGTGGGGCGGCAGGATGTCGGTGACCCGCCGACCGCCCATCTGCTGCTCGTTCAGGCCGAGTTCACGCACGGCGCCGGCACTCGCGCGGACGGCCCGCAGCGCCGAGTCGTAGACCATCACGGGCAGTTGGCACTGCGCGAACGCCTCGTCCGCCGACACCAGGTCCGGTCCCGGCTGGTGCGACGGTACGACCACGAGGAGCTGCTGGGCGCGGCCTTCACCGTCGACCGACGGATACGCGTGCACCTGGACGGGCATGGGCCGGCCGTCGCGGTGCCGGAGCAAGGTCGTCGCGCCGTACCCGTGAAGGGCCACGTGGGATCGGCCCCCGAGGGCCGCGTCCGACACGATCAGTCGGGTGACGGGGCTCCCGACGGCCTCCTCACGGGCGTACCCGAGCAGCCGCTCGGCACCCGCACTCCACGCCGTCACGATCCCCTGGGCGTCGACGACCGCCGTGGCCGCGTTCGCGGGATCGGGGGCTGCGCCGAGCGGTGTGGAATCGACCACGACGGTTCACCACCCGTTCCGCCCGCTCGGACCGCATGGCCCCGGGCGAACGCCACGGGAGTCACGGGCCGCCCGGGACGGCCGGCCTCGCCACGCCGACCCCATACCTCACTTCTATCGCGCTTTGTTCGTGCTCGCGCGTCGTACGGCCCGCCGTGACCGCAGCTCGCACCGTGGGCAGGAGGCGGTCAAGGCAGGTGTCCGGCGCCGTCTCCCGGTCGGCCCCGGTGAGGGCTCCTGGGCGCTGACCGCGTCGATCACGGGGCCGTCGGTGCCGGTCGGCAGCAGCCTGGCCTCGACCTCCGGACCGAGCCGGTCCCGGAGCCCGGATTCACCCGATGCGGTGATCGCCGGGGAGGAAAAACGCCACCCGCCGGCGGACGAGTCGGCCCGGCCCCGGCCCGGCAGCACCGGCCCCGGGGCGCCTCCGCCGCCGACCGCGCCGGCGAGCCCCGAGCTTTCCGGCCAGAACTTCAGACGCCGCACGACTACGGTATGTGTTCGGGCGAGCCGGGTCGGTCACCATCCGAAGCAGCCGCTCCGTGCCGCGGGCCGGAGCGGTGGTCGTCGTATTGCTGGCCGCGCTCCTGCATCTGCTCGGCTGCTGTCACGGTCCGGCGACGGCCGAGACCCTGCGCACCGACGCCTTGACGCAGGTGACGCCCGGCGGTTGCGGACAGCAGCCGACCGACGGGCACCGGGAGACCGCATCCGGGCGGGGCACGTACGGACCGGACGCATACGGGCAGAGCGCAGCCGGGCAGAGCACGCCCGCTCCCGACGAGGATGCTCACTGCTGCGCCGCGGACGAGCCGACCGTACAGCCGTCGCGTCACCCCCGTCCGTCCGGACCGCCGCTTCCCGCCGTCCTGCTGTCCGATCCTCCCGGACCCGCCCCGACCGTCACACCGCCGGTACGTCAGCACTCCCCCGCTGTCCCCGCCGTGTCCTCCGCAGGAGACGCGCGGGCGCTTCTGGGCGTGTGGCGGACCTGATCGGCACCTCGCCGTGCTCACACGACGTGAGCCCACGGCGACCGATCAGCCCCGCCCCTGTTCCCACCATCGGCCGGCCGCCGGACACGGCGCCGGCCGCAGGAGAAGCACGCCATGAACCAACCCCCGCACACCGCGCAGTCCATGCCCGCGGACCAGTCGACGGCCGACGCCGGACATCCTCTGCACACCCCGGCCGGCCTCGTGCGGGGTCGTGTCCAACCGGCCGTTCCTTCTCTTCTCCGCCGCGATGATCGGCTCGTACGTCCTGGCCTTCCAGGTCTATCTCGCGCTGCCGCTCGCCGCGTCCGACGCCCTCGGCGCCGAGGGGACCGCGGTCACCAGCGGACTGTTCGTCGTCTCGGCGGCGGTCTCGGTCGTGGGCCAACTGCGGCTCACAGGCTGGGCCAAGGACCACTGGCAGCCCGGTGAGGCGCTGGTACGGGGGCTGTCGGCCATGGGGCTGGCGTTCGTGCCGCTCGCCCTCAGCCCGCCCGGCTCCTCGGCGGCCGTACTCGGGTCCCTGGTCGTGGCCGTGGTGCTGCTGGCGGCCGGATCCGCGATCGTCTATCCCTTCGAGATGGACACGGTCGTCGCCCTGTCCGGAAACCGCCTGGTCGCCACGCACTACGGTCTCTACAACACCGTCTCCGGACTCGGTGTCACCCTGGGCAACCTGGGGACCGGGGCGCTCTGGGACTTCGCCGGGCGCCATGACGCCGGCTGGCTGACCTGGGCGGCTCTTACGGCGACCGGGACGGCCTGCGCCGCGGCGGTCGCCGCTCTCGCCCGAACGGGTCGCCTCACCGTGCCACAGCCGGAGCCCGTCGCAGCGTGGGCCGCGGCACGGCGGGCGGCTCGGCCGCATGGTTGTGGCGGGGACACCCGGTCCCACGGCCCCGCGGAGGCCAGGGGACCGGGAGACAATGGCCGTATGACGGACAAGAATGCGGCGACGCTGTCTCGCAAGACGTATGAGGCCGAACTGCTGCGGCTGCAGACCGAGTTGGTCAAGCTGCAGGAGTGGGTGCGCGCCGAGGGTGCCCGGCTGGTCGTCGTCTTCGAAGGGCGGGACGCGGCCGGCAAGGGCGGCGCGATCCAGCGGGTCACCCAGTATCTCAACCCCCGTGTCGCCCGGATCGTCGCGCTGCCCAAGCCGACGGAGCGCGAGCGCACCCAGTGGTACTTCCAGCGGTACGTCGAGCACCTGCCGGCCGCCGGGGAGATCGTGCTCTTCGACCGGTCCTGGTACAACCGGGCCGGCGTCGAGCGCGTCATGGGCTTCTGCACCAGGGAAGAGCACCAGCTGTTCCTGCGCCAGTGCCCGATCTTCGAGCGGATGCTGGTCGAGGACGGGATCCTGCTGCGCAAGTACTGGTTCTCGGTGAGCGACGCCGTACAGCAGGAGCGCTTCCAACGCCGTCTGCAGGATCCGCTGCGGCGCTGGAAGCTGTCGCCGATGGACCTGGAGTCGATCACCCGTTGGGAGGCGTACTCCCGGGCGAAGGACGAGATGATGGTGCACACCGACATCGCCGAAGCGCCCTGGTACGTCGTGGAGAGCGACGACAAGCGGCGCGCCCGGCTGAACATGATGGCCCACCTGCTGTCGTCCCTTCCTTACCACGAGGTGCCACCACCGGTGCTGGAGCTGCCGGAGCGGCCGCCGTCCAGCGGATACGAACGGCCGCCGCGTGATCTGCAGACCTACGTCCCCGACCACGCGGCGCACCTGTGAACCCGACCCCGCCACGGTCCGGGGCGTCGGCACACCGGAGTCACGGACCGGTTCAGCCGTCCCACACCCAGTCGGCCACCTCGGGCAGGTCCATGCCGTGTTCGCGGATCCAGAGGTGGTGGCGCTGCCGGGCGTCCTCCATCCGCTGGCGCACGGCGGCCGCCCGCACCGCCAGACCGGGGACGCGGTCGACCACGTCCATCACGAGGCGGTAGCGGTCCAGGTCGTTGCGGACCACCATGTCGAACGGCGTCGTCGTGGTGCCGATCTCCTTGTAGCCGCGCACATGCAGGTTGCGGTGCCCGGCGCGCCGGTAGGCGAGGCGGTGGATCAGCCACGGATAGCCGTGGTAGGCGAAGATGACCGGCCTGTCGGCGGTGAAGAGGCCGTCGTACTCGAAGTCGCTCATCCCGTGCGGGTGTTCCTCGCCCGGCAGCAGCCGCGCGATGTCGACGACGTTCACCACGCGCACCACCAGCTCGGGCAGCTCCCGGCGCAGCAACTGGGCCGCTGCCAGCACCTCCTGTGTGGGCACGTCGCCCGCGCAGCCCAGGACCACGTCGGGCTCGCGGGTACCGTCCTCGGTGCCGGCCCACGCCCAGATGCCGGCGCCGCGCGCGCAGTGCACCTTCGCCTCTTGCATCGACAGCCAGTCGAAGCAGGGCTGTTTGCCGGCCACGACGACGTTGACGTAGTCGCGGCTGCGCAGCACGTGGTCGGCCACCGACAGCAGGGTGTTGGCGTCCGGCGGCAGGTAGACCCGTACCGCCTCGGGGCTCTTGTTGAGGATGTGGTCGACGAACCCGGGATCCTGGTGGGAGAAGCCGTTGTGGTCCTGCCGCCACACGTGCGAGGTGAGCAGGTAGTTGAGGGAGGCGATGGGGGCGCGCCAGGGCAGGCGGCGCGTGGTGCGCAGCCATTTGATGTGCTGGTTGACCATCGAGTCGACGATGTGCACGAACGCCTCGTAGCAGGAGAACAGCCCGTGCCGGCCGGTGAGGAGGTAGCCCTCCAGCCAGCCCTGGCAGGTGTGTTCGGAGAGGATCTCCATGACCCGCCCGTGCCGGTCGAGGTGTTCGTCGACCGGCAGGGTCGCGGCCTGCCAGGCCTTGCCGCTGGCGCCGTAGACGGCCTGCAGCCGGTTGGAGGCGGTCTCGTCGGGGCCGACCAGGCGGAAGTCGCGGCGGTCGGCGGTGGCCGCCATGACGTCCTGGAGCAGGTCGCCGAGGACGCGGGTCGGCTCGTGCAGGGTGGCGCCGGGCTTGTCGACCTGCACGGCGTACTTCTCCAGTGGCGGCAGGGGCAGCTCGCGCACCAGGAGTCCGCCGTTGGCGTGTGGGGTGGCGCCGAGCCGCCGGGCTCCCTCGGGGATGCAGGCGAGCACGTCCGGGCGCGGGGCGCCGTGCTCGTCGAACAGTTCCTCGGGACGGTACGACCGTAGCCACTGCTCCAGCTGCCGCAGGTGCTCGGGGTTGTCCCGGACGGCGGCGAGCGGCACCTGGTGGGAGCGCCAGGTGCCCTCCACCGGCAGCCCGTCGACCACGGCCGGGCCGGTCCAGCCCTTCGGGGTGCGCAGCACGATCACCGGCCAGCGGGGCCGGTCCGTGGCCCCCTCCTCACGGGCGGCCCGCTGCAGGGCGGTGATGCGGTCGACGGCGGTGTCCATGGCCTCGGCCATCGCGCGGTGTACGGCCACCGGATCGTCGCCGGTGACATGGATCGGCTCGTGGCCGTAGCCCCTGAGCAGGTCGTCGAGTTCCGTCTCGGGGAGCCGGGACAGCACGGTCGGATTGGCGATCTTGTAGCCGTTGAGGTGCAGGACCGGCAGGACGGCGCCGTCGTCGACCGGGTCGAGGAACTTGTTGGAGTGCCAGGAGGCGGCCAGTGGTCCGGTCTCCGCCTCGCCGTCGCCGATCACACAGGCGACCAGCAGGTCCGGATTGTCCAGTGCGGCGCCGTAGGCATGGGAGAGGGAGTAGCCGAGTTCTCCTCCCTCGTGGATCGAGCCCGGCGTCTCGGGCGCGACGTGGCTCGGCACGCCGCCTGGGAAGGAGAACTGCTTGAACAGCCGGGCCATGCCCGCCGCGTCCCGGGTGATGTCCGGGTAGGTCTCGGTGTACGACCCCTCCAGCCAGGAGTTGGCCAGGACTGCGGGGCCTCCGTGGCCCGGCCCCCAGATGCACAGGGCGTTCAGGCCTCGGGCCTTGATGAGGCGGTTGAGGTGGGTGTGCACGAGGTTGAGGCCGGGTGAGGTGCCCCAGTGGCCGAGCAGGCGCGGCTTGACGTGCTCCGGGCGCAGCGGTTCGGTCAGCAAGGGGTTGGCCATGAGGTAGATCTGGCCGACGGAGAGGTAGTTCGCGGCGCGCCAGTGCGCGTCCAGCGTGGCGAGCTCCTCGTCCGTGAGCCCTGCGGGCGCCTGCTGCGTGTCGACGGACATCGGGGTTCCTTCCGGATCGGACGGCGATCGGGGCCTGCCGGGTGCCCGGGCGGGCACAGCACCCACCCTCGGGCGGACCGCCGGGTACCGACAGGGCCGTTCGGGCCACGCCCGCCGGCAAGGCGTCCCTTCGGGCCGGCTCAGCCGCTGAGGCCGCCCCCGTACAGCGTCCGTCCGCATCTCGGCGCCGGCCGGGTGACCAGCTCCGACTGGGGGTACGCGAACACCTCTCGGAGGGACGGCGTCCATGGCGCCGAGGCACGCGGCGCCCCCGGTCGTACGGAACGCAGGGGCATCCGCCCGACGGGCTCGGCTCCTCAGCGCAGCGGCCCTCGCAGGGGTGCGCGGGGTGTGCGGCGGGGAGCGAACCGGGCGTTGAGTTCGATCAGCCGGACGACCCGGTAGCGGTGTGGCCTGAAGGGCTCGTAGAACTCCTCGACCTCGTCGTCCCCCAGCGGCCGGCCGAGCAGGGCCATGCCGGTCATACGGCCGAGGTGGTAGTCGCCCAGCGGCAGCGCGTCGGCGTCGCCGAGGGCGCGGTGGCCGACCTGGGCGGCCGTCCAGGTGCCGATGCCGGGCAGCTTCGCCATCAGCTCGTAGGCCCGGGCGGGGTCACCGGCGGCCCGGTCGAGCCGTGCGGCGTGGCGGGCGATCCGGACGACGGTGCGGGAGCGCTGCAGGTCCACACCGGCCCGGCGCCATTCCCAGCTCGGGAGGGTCCGCCAGACCTCGGGTGAGGGCGGCACCCGCATGCCCGCGGGCGCGGGACCGGGTGCCGGGTCCCCATGGGCCCGGACCAGGCGGGCGAAGGACGCGGCGGCGTCCGGGCCGATCACGCGCTGTTCGATGACCGCCGGGACGATCGCCTCGAAGAGGCGCCCGGTGCAGGGCACACGCAGGCCCGGCGTGCGCCGGCGGGCGGCCCGCAGGACCGGATGCCCGGGCCGGAACAGGTCGGGCCGGTCGCCCGCGCCCAGCTCGGTGCGGATGCCGTCGACGAGTTCGGCGGCCCCGGCTCCCCAGGCGTCGATGCGGAGGTCGTCCAGGCGTTGCTGGCGGATGCGGTACGTCACCGGACCGGAGGCCGTCAGCGCCGTACGCCACAGGGCACCGTCGGCCCCGATGCGGTGCGTGGGGTCTCCGGGGCCACGGCGCAGACTCTCCAGAGTCAGCCGCGCGTCCACGGGGAAGCCGGGCTGCCAGTGCAGGGACCGGTCGGGAGGCTGGTGCATGTTCTCGCCTGCGTAGGTGGCCTATTCGCTACGACTACCCACTGACCCGGGTACCGGAAGCGGCTCCACCGACGGCGCATGGCCCGGGAAGCCGGTCCGCAGTACGGCGGCCGCCCCGGAGCGGGGGAAGCGCAGATGGCTCGGGTGGCCAGGGCCGGCAGGGCGATGCCCGACGCCTGGATGGCGAGCGCCGCGAGCAGCAGACCGCGATGACGAAAGTCCGGTACGGACAGGGAGAAGGATCGGTGTGCCCGAGGATCGGTGTGCCCGTCACGACGTGCGGTCGGCCCGGCCCGGGTCGTTGGGGTGGGACTCCAGCGGGGTGACCGTGAGGGTCATCCACGGACGCAGCGGCAGCGTGCCGAGCACCTTCTCGTGCAGCTCCCCCTCGTCGGTGGCCCGCCAGACACCGATGCTGCGCAGCTCGCCGACCGGCCGCCACAGCCGTGCCAGATTGCCGGCGGCGGCCAACTCCCGAGCGCGGACTGCTTCGGCGGCTCGTCGGCGGTCGACCTCGTCCTGGGTGGTGCCCTCGGGAATGGTGGTGGTGATCTCGACCAGGAACTCTCGCATGTCCCGACTCCGTTCGACGGGGCGTCCGTAACCGGGCTGCCGTACCGTCATCGTCCGTCCGCCGCCGACCCGGGCGCCACGACCGGCTTCCTCGGTACTGGTAGGCAGGGGCTCCTACACGCCGTGGCCTGCCGGTACTCCGGCTCCGAGCGTCTCACGGGGCGAGGCAGAAGCAGTTCCCCGGTGGCGGTGGCCTCGATCAGCACGATCCACAGCAACGGCATGAAGGCCATCCACGCCCAGCCGCCATTCCAGTGCATCATCGCCGCTCACCTGCCCAGGAGGGGTCCTGCTCCCCACTCTCCCCGGGAGCGCTGAACGGCGGCAGGGCCCTTCGGCCTCATCGCCGGACCTGCTGGGCACATCTGTACCGGGTGCGGTGCACACGCCCGAAAATACCCCCCGGGGTACTCGTGCTACCGTCGAGATATACCCCGGGGGGTAATTTCACCGGAAGGGAGTTCCCGTGTTCTTCGTCGACACGATCGAGGTGGCCGGGCTCGGCAACCGCAGTTATCTGGCGGGCGGCGGGCGGACGGCCGTGGTGGTCGACCCGCCGCGTGACATCGACCGGGTGATCGCCGCCGCCGCACGGCGCGGGGTGCGGATCTCCCACGTCGTCGAGACCCACGTCCACAACGACTACGTCACCGGCGGACTGGAACTGGCCCGCATCACGGGCGCCGCCTACCTCGTTCCCGCCGCGGCCCGCGTCTCGTACACGCGCGTGCCGGTGCACGACGGCGACCGCCACGAGATCGACGCCGTCGCCGGACTGGTGCTGCGCGCGATCGCGACGCCCGGCCACACCCCGCACCACACCTCGTACGCGCTGGAGGAGAACGGCACGGCCGTCGCCGTGTTCACCGGCGGGTCGCTGCTGATCGGCACCGTCGGCCGGCCCGACCTGGTCGAACCCCGGCTGACCGAAGACCTCGCCCGGGCCCAGCACACCTCCGCGCACCGCCTGGCCACCGAGCTGCCGGACGAGGCGACCGTGCTGCCCACGCACGGCTTCGGCAGCTTCTGCTCGGCCGGCCAGTCGGCGGGCGCGCCCACGACGATCGGCCAGGAGAAGGCGTCCAACGCCGCCCTGACCCGGGACGTGGACGGCTTCGTCGCCGACCTGCTCGCCGGTCTGGACGACATTCCCGCGTACTACGCCCACATGGGCCCGGCCAACGCCGCGGGGCCCGCGCCCCTCGACCTGACCCCGCCCGCCCTCGCGGACGCCGACGAGATCGCCGGCCGGCTCGCCGCCGGGGAGTGGGTGGTCGACCTGCGCAACCGGATCGCCTTCGCCGAAGGGCATGTCGCCGGTTCGCTCAACTTCGAGGCCGAGGGACAGCTCGCCACCTATCTGGCCTGGCTGGTCCCGTGGGGCAGGCCGGTGACCCTGCTCGCCGAGTCGGCCGCACAACTGGCCGAAGCCCAGCGCGAGTTGGCCCGGGTCGGCATCGACCGCCCGGCCGCCGCGGCCGTCGGGGAGCCGTCGCGCTGGACGCGCGAGGGCGAGGCTCCCACCTCCTTCCCGCGGGCCACCTTCGCCGACCTCGCGGAGCACCCCGGGGACGGCATCGTCGTACTGGACGTCCGCCGGGACTCGGAGCGGGCGTCGGGCCGTGTCGCGGGCTCGGTCCACATCCCCGTGCACACCCTGCGCGACCGCCTTCACGAGGTCCCCGACGGTCGGGTGTGGGTGCACTGCGCCGGCGGTGTGCGTGCCGCCATCGCCGCCTCCCTGCTGGACGCCGCGGGCCGTGACGTCGTCGCGGTCGACGACCGCTTCGAGTCGGCCGAGAAGGCCGGGCTCACCGTCCGCACCCCGTGACGGCGTCCGCCGCCGGGCATCGCCACCGAGAAGTCGAAGAAGACCAGGATGACGAACAGGAGCGATACCAGGATGAGCCTCTTCCAACGCGGCCGGGGCGGCCCGGCACGGGTGACCGTGCGGGAGGCCGCCGTCCGCACGGTGCACGCGTGGGCGGCCGGAAACAGCGCGACCTCCGTGTTGCTCGACATACGCGAAGCCGACGAGTGGCAGACCGGACACGCCCCCGGGGCCGTGCACCTGCCCCTCACGGCACTGGCCGCCGGTGCCGGGCTGCCCGGTGAGGCGCAGGCGCGGCCGGTCGTCGTGATCTGCCGCTCGGGCCGTCGCTCCCAGCGGGCCGCCGAACTCCTGCGGGCCAGGGGCGTCGAGGCCGTCGACGTCATGGGCGGCATGCAGGAGTGGGCACGGGCGGGACTGCCGGTCGTGGACACGCAGGGCGGGAACGGGACCGTCGCGTGAGCGCTGTGGTGTTCGCGCTGGTCGCCGGGGCCGTCATCGGCCTGGCACTCGGCGCCCTGGGCGGCGGCGGCAGCGTGCTGACCGTGCCCGCCCTGATCTACCTGCTCGGTTTCACCCCGGTCGCGGCCACCACGGCCGGCCTGGTCATCGTCACCGTCACCTCCGCGACCGCCCTGGCCGGGCACGCCCGCGACGGGCACGTCCGCTGGCGTACGGGGCTGCTGTTCGCGGCAGCCGGGATCGGCCCGGCCATGCTGGGCGGCGCACTCGCCGGACGCCTTCCGGCGGCCGCGCTGACCGTGGCCTTCGCCGCGGTCGCGGTCGCCGCCGCGGTACGCATGCTCATGCCCCGCTCGGACTCGGACAGCACGGTGCACGTGCGGCCGGGCCGGGCGGCGGCCGCCGGTGCCGGACTGGGCGCGGTCACCGGCGTGCTCGGCGTGGGCGGCGGCTTCCTCGCGGTCCCCGCGCTGGTCAACGTCCTCGGCATGCGGATGCGGTCCGCCGTGGGCACCAGCCTGCTCGTCATCACCGTCAACTCACTGGCCGCGCTGGCGATGCGCGCGGGTACGGCCGACGGCCTCGACTGGTCCGTCATCGGACCGTTCGCCGGGGCCGCCGTCCTGGGCGCCTGGGACGGCAAGCGCCTGTCCGCGAAGCTGTCCGGGCCCACCCTGCAGCGGGCCTTCGCGCTCGTCCTGCTGGCGGTGGCCGGCTTCATGCTGGTCGACGCGGTGGCGGGATGACCGGGCGAAAGCGTTCGCCCGGCCGTGGCGCCCGCTGCCCCGGTTCCCGAGTCCCGACGCCGGCGACAGGAACGGCTTCGCCAGTCCCTACGCCAGCGACAGGAACAGCTTCTCCAGCCGCGCCCGCATCGCCTCCGGGTCCTCACCGTTCGTGCGGCCCGATTCGATGTCCGTCACGCACTGCTGCAGGCCGGTGGCGATGATGGCGAAGCCGGCCCGGTCAAGGGCTCGCGAGGCGGCGGCCAGCTGCGTGATGACGTCCTCGCAGTCCCGCCCCTCCTCGATCATCCGGATCACGCCGGCGATCTGGCCCTGCGCCCGCCGCAGCCGGTTCAGCACGGCCCTCAGGGACGCACCCTCAAGCTCCAGTTCCACCATCACTCCTCCGATACCCCTAGGGGTACTGTACGTCCCGCTTCGGGACGGCGGCGACCGTCAAGGATCACCTCTGCCATGACCACCACCCCCCTCACCCTCGGCACCACCCAGGCCCGCGCCCGGCTGGCGGAGCTCACCGTCATCGACGTGCGCACCCCCGGCGAGTACGCCTCCGGCCATCTGCCCGGTGCCCTCAACATCCCCCTGGACCAGGTCCGGCGCGCGCTGCCCGAGATACGGCACGCCGCCGGTCGCGGCGACGTCCTCGTGGTGTGCGCCTCCGGCGCCCGCTCGCAGACCGCGTCCAGGCTGCTGGCCGAGGAGGGCATCCCGACGGCCACCCTCACCGGCGGGACCAGCGCCTGGGCCGGCGAGGGACACGACCTGCACCGGCCGGCCGTCCGCGACACCCGGGCCCGCTGGAGCATGGAGCGGCAGGTGCGCTTCGCGGCGGGCACGGTCGTACTCCTGGGCCTGCTCCTCGGCCTGCTCGTCCATCCGGCCTTCCAGATCCTCTCGGCCGGAATCGCGGGCGGCCTCGTCTTCTCCGCGCTCACCGACACCTGCGGCATGGCCGCCCTCCTGGGCAGGCTGCCGCACAACCGCCCCCGCCCGGCGGACCTCGCCGCGACGCTCGCCGCACTGCGCCGGGGCTGACCGCCGCTCTGGGACGTGCACGCAGGCGACGCGGGCCAGGCGCTCGCCGGCCATCCTGCTCCCAGGCCGCAGGGCCGGCTCACGTCAGGAGGTGCCGCTCCGCGGCCGGGCGTCGGCGGGCTGTTCGGCCGCACCGACCCGCTGGAGGAGCAGGCGGGCCAGAGCGCGTGCCTCGTCCGGGCTGAGCGCCGCCCAGACTCCCGGTACACCACCCCGGTCCTCCCCCACGTCCAGGGCGATCCGGCTGACGGGCCGGTCCGGGCGTCCGAGCTTCAGGCACCGCACCTCGATCCTGCGTCCGCACCTCGTCACCAGGGGATCGTCGTCGGCCCGGCGCTCTTCTGGCCTGTAAAGCCGGTCGAGCCGGTCGTTCGCTGCCGTCGTCATCCGTCTCACGCTCCTGCGCCGTTGGTTCCTCCCCCGGCGGCCGCCACCCCTGCGGCCCTCATACCGGGCGGGGTATGAGGAACAGCGCTTTGTGCGCGGGAGTTGTTCCCACGCACCGGGGACGAGGGCCCCCGGAAGAGCCGATGGGCCCTCGTGCCGCGCCCGGAGCGGATGCAACCGTGAAGGTGGGCCCCCGTGCGCCGTAGACCTCACTGACAGTCCCTGGAAAGGCGGTGGGGACGATGACACTCCCTCTGGTGGTGGGCGTCGACGGATCGGACTCGTGTCTGCTCGCGGTCGACTGGGCCGTGGACGAAGCCGTCCGGCACGGCGTTCCCCTGCGCTTCGTCTACGGCTCCCTCTGGGAGCGTTACGAGGGCGCGCTGCCGGGGACCGGCATCGGTCGTCCCTCCGAGCAGGTGCCGGCCGAGCACATCATGGCCCTCGCGGCCAAGCGCGCCGCGCGGCACAACCCCGCGGTGAAGGTCACCACCGACATCGTCCCGGAGGACGCCGCGACCGCCCTCGTCCACGAGGGCGATGCCGCCTTCGCGGTGGTGACGGGCTCGCGCGGGCGCGGCCGGCTCAAGGGACTGCTGCTCGGCTCGGTCGGTCTGGCCGTCGCGGCCCGGGCACGCTGCCCCGTGGTCGTGGTCCGAGGTGATCGCGCGGGTCTGTCCGGTACGCACGAACGGATCCTGCTCGGCCTCGGGGATGCGGACACGGGCTCCGAGGCGCTTCGGTTCGCCTTCCGCGAGGCCGACGTCCGGGGCTGCGTCCTGGACGTCGTACGTGCCTGGCGCCACCCCGCCTTCGGGGCGAGCGGCGAGCGGAGCCGGGCGGAAGAGCCGGCCGGCGCGTCGGCCTCCGCGCTGCTCGATGCGTCGCTCCGTGCCCCGGCCGCCGAGTATCCGCGGGTCCGGACCCACCGCTCGGTGCTCGAGGGGCCGGCGAGCAAGGTCCTGGTGAACCGGTCGGCGGCCGCCGATCTCGTGGTCATCGGTGCCCGCCGCAGGAGCAGCCACTTCGGCCTCGAGCTCGGCCGGGTGGGCCACACGCTGCTGCATCACGCTCAGTGCCCGGTCGCGATCGTGCCCCAGCAGCCGTGAGCGCCGGTGCGGCACGCCGCTCCGCTCTCAGCCGAACAGACTGCGCACCCTGATCGTCTCGACGTGCCGCCACGAGCCGCCGGGCAGCAGCAGCCAGTCGCCCTTCGTCGACGAGGCCCTGCGCACGACGGCGGTCCGCGCCGTCCTGCGGGACGGCAACCGGGAACCGCAGCCCGCTGCCCCGGCGCGCGGCCGGGCCATTGCCCCCTTGCTCATGGCTCCTCCCACGACCTGAGGCGCGGTACGTCATCCGCGTTCGCCTGCATGAGCCCTCACCCCCTCAGACATCATCGTCCTTTTCCCGGAGGATCGCCCTCGGACGCGTTGCCCTGGCGAGATCGCGGGCGCGCGTGCAGCGTGGAAACGAACGTGGCCGATCGACGGGGTGGGAGAGCCGTAGGAGAGGTGGGACACATGGACAGGGATGCCTCCGGACCCCGGGTGGTCGTCGGTGTCGACGGATCGCCGTCCTCGTACGAGGCCCTGCGCTGGGCCGTCCGGTACGCGGGCCTCGTCGGCGCCACCGTGGACGCGATCGCGGTGTGGGAGCTGCCGGGGCTGTACGGGTGGTCGGCGCCCGCGGTGGACACGGACCTCGACGAGGAGGAGACCCGGCAGCGGATGCACAACGAGCTGACCGAGGTGCTCGGCGCGGACGCGAGCGGCTCGGTCCGTAGCCAAGTGGTGCACGGCAACGCCGCCGACGTGCTGCTGCGGGCCGCCGAGGGAGCCGAGCTCCTGGTCGTCGGCGGCCGGGGCAGGGGCGGGTTCGCCGCCGCCCTGCTCGGCTCGGTCAGCCAGCATGTCTCCCAGCACGCGAGCTGCCCGGTCGTGATCGTGCGCGCTCAGCAGCAGTGACCCGTCGCGCCCCCGCCCGGCCCGTTCAGCGCACATGCGACGCCCGTTGCGCCCCCGGCGGCCCCGGGGGTTCCCGCAGCACGCTCCAGGCGACCGGACCCAGCAGGTCGGCCAGCCGCCGGAAGACGTCCAGCAGGAGGTCGTCGATCGTCACCACGCCCACGAGGCGGTGTCCGTCCAGCACCGGCAGCCGGCGTACGCCGATGCGGCGGAAGGTGCGATAGACCGTCTGGACGTCGTCCGCGGCGTCGACCGTGACCACGCCCGCGGACATCACCGCCTCGACCGCCGTGGCCGGGGGCAGCCCGCCGCCCAGCCCGCGCACCGCTATGTCGCGGTCGGTGACGATGCCGCGCAGCGTCCCGTCCTCCACGACGAGTACCGAGCCCACGCCGGACTCGGACATCGTCCGGGTCACCTGCGCCAGGGAGACGTGCGGTGGGACGGCCACCGCGGGAGCGGTCATCATCTCGGACACCTTCACCCGGGCTCTCCCTCCAGGTCCGACGCCCGTGGGCGTCGCCGTGTCATACGACGTCGAGCACGTCGGCAACGGGCCGACGGGGACTTGGGTGGCCTTCGGGCCCGTAGCCGAGCCGGATGGCCATCTGCACGTGAGCCATGGCCGAGCCGGGGTCGCGGACCGCCCACCGCAACTCGTCCCATTCCAGGGGCTGGGACGTCAGCGAGGCGACGAGCCCGTCCGTCGTGGCCCGGAGCAGGACCCGCTCCAGCGCCTGCCCCGCGCACAGCCAGTCCGCGGGCCGGTCGTGGGCGGTGCCGAGCAGGGCGATCTGGGGGTTCCGTTCGAAGGCCGCCCAGCCGCGGCCGGGCACTGCGCGTCCCGCGGCGAAATCGCGTACCGGAGCGGCGGTCCGGCGGCTGCGGGGCCCGAACGCCTCGGCGGGGATGCCGTCCGAGGCCTCGGCGCCGCCCGTCGGTTCCGTTCTGGCCCAGCGTGCCGTCTCACCCCGTACACCGGGATCCACGGCCTCCCGGCCCTCGGCGTCCCCCACCAGTTCCAGCACCAGCGCCACGTGCCAGGGCCCCGGGAACAGCAGCTCCGCTCCCTCGGCGCGGGCCGCCTCGCGCAACCGGTCCTTCAGCGCACCCGGTATCTCCTCCTCGAGGTAGGGATGACGGCTGGAGTGCCGGCGGCGGATCGCCGGCTGCAGTGCGGCGAGGGCTTCATCGGGCCGAGCCGGGCCGCCGAGGTCCAGTTCGGCCAGCAGCGCGGGATCGGCCGGGTCGGGCAGCAGCCGGACCACCGGATCCCGGCCGGCCGCGGCGGCGGCCACGCGCAGGTTGAGAAGCGCCGCGCCGCAGCCGAGGTACAGGCCGCGGTTGTCGGGGTCCGTTCGCGGCAGGGCGCGCTCCAGGTCGGCGTGGAGACACAGGACCCCGCTGTCGTGCCGGTAGCGGAACCTCCAGGGCTGGGCGTTGTGCAGCGAGGGGGCCGCCGTGGCATCGGCCACGAGGGCGGTGATGTCCGTCGTGGCGAGGGGTGGCGTGATCACGATGGCCTCCCTGGGGTCGCGCGCCCGGCCGTCGCCCGCGGTGCCGAACCGCATCGCATACCGGGTCCCGTCTCCAGCCTGTGCGGCACTCGCTGTCCGGGGCAGGGCCGCCCGGACCCGACCCGGGGGCCGGTGGGCCCTCGTGCCGAGTTCGGCGGACGCCGACCGCTGACACAGGACCACACGTCCCACCGGCTCCCCGAAGGTCCGCAGCATGCACACCTGCACAAGGGCCACAACGCCGACTCCCCGGTGAGCGGGTGTCGCGGCCGCGGGAAGTTGCGGTGCACACACCTCGGGACCGTAGGCCCCCGCCCCGGGGGCCGGTGGGCCCTCGGCCGAGTTCGGCGGACGCCGACCGCTGACACAGGACCACACGTCCCACCGGCTCCCCGAAGGTCCGCAGCATGCACACCTGCACAAGGGCCACAACGCCGGCTCCCTGGTGAGCGGGTGCGCGGCCGCGGGAAGTTGCGGTGCACACCTCGGGACCGTGGGCCTCGCCGTCGCCGGTCGGGCGGCCGGGCCGGTTGTCGTGGTCCGGGGCGGGACCGCGGGCTCCTGCGGACTCGCGGGCACGCACGGCCGGGTCGTACTCGGTGTCGGCGAATCCCGGCGGCGGCCGCCCCGCCGGTCCGTCCCTGCACCCTCCGCCCACCGGCGACCCGGGCCTCGGCCGGGAGGAGCAGGCGGCCGCGCGCTCGAGTTCGGCTCCGCGCCGCCGGCAACGCCGTGCCACGCCGACGACCACGAGGCCCGCCGCAGCGGACCGCTGTAGCGGCACCTCACGGGCCGGTCCCTTCCACGCCCCGCACCAGTCGCCCCATGGCCGTCGCACCGGGCCTCCCGTGACGCCTGGAGCCGGCCGCGCCTGGGTTCAGGCCCGCGTCGGCGGAACGACGAGGACGGGGCACTGGGCGTAGTGCAGCACTCCCTGGCTGACCGAGCCCAGCAGCATCCCCGTGAAGCCACCGTGCCCTCGTGTGCCCACCACCAGGCCCAGTGCATGGGCGGAGGCCTCGGTGAGCGCCTGTACCGGGTGCCCGGCGACCAGTTCGTGCCGCAGGTCCACGTCCGGGTAGCGGGTGTGGCGGCCCGCCACGGTCTCGGAGAGCAGTCGTCGGCACTCCTGCTGGACTCCGTGCTCGTCGAAGATCCTGAGCGGTCCCCGCTGCCAGACGTACAGTGCCCGCACCTCGGCACCGCGCAGGGAAGCCTCCTCGAACGCCAGGTCCACTGCGGCGGCCGAGTGCTCGCTGCCGTCGACGCCGACGACGTAGAACGCGGGCTCCTGGGTGACGTGTTCCGTTTCCGGGACGACCACGACCGGGCACCGCGCCCGAGCCATCAGGGGCAGGGCGACCGCGGCGGAGCCGAACACCTCCTGGGTGCGGCTGAGGTGCTCCGAGCCCAGCACGACGGCGGTGGCGGCACGGCTCTCCTCGCCCAGTACCCACACGGGGTCGCCTTCGGCGAGTACGGCGTCCACCTCGACGGCGGGATGCCGGGCCGCGACGAAGTCCACGGCCTCGGCGAGGAGTTGCTTTCCGCTCCGGTGCAGCCCCTCGTTCCACCCCTCCCAGGACGCCGGGACGTCGGGCCTCCGTTGCCCCCTGGTCGGCACGCCCTCCGCGCGGACCGGCCGCAGCGGCAGGCCCCGGCGGGCCGCCTCGTCGGCCGCCCAGGCCAGCGCCGTCCGACGGGTGGGACCGCTCTCCACACCGACCACGATCGGCCGGCGCTCACTGGGCGAGGACACGATCGCCTCCAGCCTCCGGCCCGGCGGTCGCCGACGGCACGTGGGCCGCGGCGTCCACCGGTTCCGGCTCGTGCACCAGGTGCCGGACGAAGGCGCCCGGACCCGGGAAGTACAGGATGACTCGTCCGTCGTCGGACGGGCGCACGTCGCAGGGCGGGCTGTCGTCGGCATGGTGGACGCCGACGACCTCGCCGTACCGGGTGACGGCACCGGCCGTGGTGCCGCGTACGACGATCCCGTCGCCGGCGCGGGCGTCCATGAGGGCGACGCGCTCACCGGGGTGTGCGGGCGGCGCGGCCCGGTCGGTTCGCCGTCTCGGTGCCGGCGTGGTCATGGTCCTCGCCTCCTTGCCGCGGTGGCGCGTGGTGCGGTGGCTCGCGACGTGCCGCCACTTGCCGTGCCGCGGTCCTGCCGCCGTCATCCGGTCCCATGCAAGTCGCGCGCCGTACCCGCTGCCAGGGGCCGTTGGTCCCTGCCCCCGGCAGGTCGGCCTCACCTGTCTCCGGAGTCACCCGGTGTCTCCGGAGTCACCCGGCGGTCCCGGCCGTGGGATCCGGGGGGAGGATCCGGGACTCGATGTCCGCGCATGGTGATCGCCGCCGTGTGCGGTCGTTCCCCCGTCACCGGTTCTGATCACGCCCGGCAGGGGCAAAAGGGACTTTGAGGACCCGTGACGGGGGCTGTTCGGCCTCGGCACGGGAGCCCGGAGCGTGCTGAACTGGAAGCAGGAGAAGACCGAGGAGGTACGGCCATGGGCACACTCACCCGCAGGCAGAGGATCCCCTTCCCGGACATGCCCGACTGGTTCGAGACCATTCCGAGCAGGTTCGCGATGCCCTCCATCCGTATCGAGGACTACACGGAGAACGACCGTTACGTCCTGCGCGCCGAGCTTCCGGGCATGTCTGCCGAGGACATCGACGTCGTCATCGGCGACGGGGTTCTCACGGTCAAGGCCGAGCGCACCGAACGGGACGCGGACAAGAACCACAGCGAGATCCGGTACGGCGCGCTGAGCCGCAGCGTGACGTTGCCGCCCGGCGCCGACGAGGACGATGTCACGGCCGACTACACCGATGGCATGCTGACCGTCAGCGTGGGCCTGGGCTCCGAGAAGGCAGAGGCCAGGCACATCGAGATCAAGCACGGCGGCTGACGCGTCCGCCCACGCAGCGGCGGGCTCCTCGCGGGCCCGTCGTACCATCGCGGCCAGTGCGTCCCGCAGTCGGGAATCCGGCGGCGGGGCGGCGCGCAGCCCCTTGCGGAGGGTCGTCGTGCCGTTCCACCGGGGCCGTTCGGCTCTGGGCGGCGGGCGGCAGGGCGCAGGACTGGGACCGCAGGCACCCGATGGAATCCGGAGGCGGCCGTGAACACGCACGAGACTTTCTCCGCTGGGGGCGACGCCCGGCGGAACCTGCCGTCCCGCCCCTGGAGCCCGGGCGAGGCCGGACGGCAGGACATGCTGGTCCGCTACCTGGGCGCCGTCGCCACCGCCGCCGCCACCCACGCCGCGGTCACCGAACGGCCGCCCCACGCTCCGGTCGAGGAGACCCCCTGGCCTGCCGCGCAGATACCCGAGGCCCCGCTTCCGCTCGTGCGGGACGTGATGGAGGTGCCCGCCGCCAGTCTGCGGGACGACCTGCCGTTCCGGGAGATCGCCCGGCTGCTCGCGCGTGAGCACGTCGGAGCGGTCCCGGTGGTGGACGACGGCGACCGTGTGGTGGGGGTCGTCTCGGAGTCGGACCTGCTGGCGAAGGTGGCGTTCGAGGCCTCCGGTCACCGGCCCGGGAGGGTCGGCCGGCTCCGGGAGCGGCGGCTGCACGGCAAGGCCCGTGGCGAGACGGCGGCGGATCTGATGACCAGCCCCGCGATCACCGTGCTGCCGGGCTCGACCGTCGCCGAGGCGGCCTGGCTCGCCGCGCTGTCCCGGCTGAAGCGGATCCCGGTCACCGACCACCAGGGCCGGCTGGTGGGCGTCGTGCGCCGCGAGGCGCTGCTTCAGGCGTTGATCAGGGACGACGCGGGGATACGGGCGGAGGTCGAGGGGAGGATCGAGGCCGTCTGCTCCCCGGGCGATTGGAAGGCCGTCGAGGTGACCGTGCACGACGGCATCGTGGAGCTGACCGGGCGGGTGCCGTCGGCGACGGGAGCCCGGCTGGTGGCCGAGGTCGAGCAGATCGCCGATGTGGTCGAGGTGAAGAACCTGCTCACGGCGGCCTGACCGGGCCTCCCCTGCCCGGTCAGCGGGTCAGGGGGTCAGCGTGCCCCGGGGCTCTGGAGCTCCGCGGCTCCAGGTGGGATGCGAGGACCGCCGCCTGGACCCGCCGCTGGACTCCCAGCTTCGCCAGCATCCGCGAGATGTGGTTCTTGACGGTCTTCTCCGACAGGTACAGCCGCTTGCCGATCTCGCGGTTGGTGAGGCCGTCGCCGATCAGGGCGAGGATGTCGCGTTCGCGGGGCGACAGGCTCGCCAGCTCGGGCGGCAGCGGCGACGAGGGCTGTGCCGGGTCGGTGCGCAGGGAGCGCATCAGGCGGGACGTGGTCGCCGGGTCGAGCATCGACTGTCCGGAGGCCACGGTGCGTACGGCGGACACGAGGTCGGAGCCCTTGATCTGCTTCAGCACATAGCCGGATGCTCCGGCCATGATGGCGTCCAGCAGGGCGTCCTCGTCGTCGAACGAGGTCAGCATCAGACACGCCAGCTCCGGCATCCGGCTGCGCAGTTCCCGGCAGACCGAGATGCCGTCGCCGTCCGGCAGCCGCACGTCGAGCACGGCGACGTCCGGGCGCAGCGCGGGTCCGCGGGCGAGGGCGTGCTCGGCGGTGTCCGCGTCACCGACCACGGAGATGTCCGGTTCGGCGTCGAGCAGATCGGCCAGGCCGCGTCGTACGACCTCGTGGTCGTCCAGCAGGAACACCCGGATCGGGTTCTGTTCCGTGAAGGTCCGTGTCTCGGTCATGACGGCCTCTCGTTCCCCGGGAAGGGACGGACCGCACGATGTCCGCGAGGCAGATCGTCCATCCGGCGGTCCCGTGCGGGCTAGGGCCGACCGGCCCCGGTCACTCCGTGGTGGGCGGGTGCGAGGTCGAACTGCACGTCCACCACGCCTTCCACGGCCCGCACCAGGTGTGCGGCCACCGGGACCAGGGCGGTGTCGCGGATCCGGCCCGTCAGCGTGACGACTCCGTCGTGCACGTCCACGTGGATCGCCGAGGCCGGTGCCGGGAAGAGGTACGACACGACCTCTCGCCGGACCTCCTCGGCGATGTCTTCGTCGTCGCGCAGGAAGACCTTGAGCAGGTCGGTGCGGCTGACGATGCCGGCCAGCAGTCCGGCGTCGTCCACGACCGGCAGCCTCTTGACCCCCTCCTGTGCCATGGCGCGCGCGGCCTCGGCGAGAGTGGCGTTCGCCCGGACCGTGACGGCGGGCGAGGACATGAGGTCGCCGGCGGTGAGGGCGCCGGCCTTCGCCAGGTCGGCCGGCCGGCGCAGCCGCAGGTAGCCGGCCTGCGGGTCGTCCCGCAGTTCCTCCGTGGGCAGCATGTCGGCCTCGGAGACCACGCCGACCACCCGGCCCTCGCCCTCGATCACGGGCAGGGCGCTGATCTGCCAGTCCTGCATGAGCCGCACGATCTCCTTGAAGGGGGCGCGCCGCCCCACGGCGGCGACCGTGTGGGTCATGACATCGCTGACGATGTGCGGAGTGCCGTACATGGTGACCTCCGTAAGGTCCTGGCGGCCGGTCCGTTCTCAGCATCTGCCGGTGCCCGGGGATGCGGCCAGGGGCCACCGGTCCCCCGGGTGGGCCGTTCGGCTCCCCGTCCTGCGCGGTCCGGCCGTCGCAGGAGGGGTTCCGGTCCGCGGGCCGGTCGGTCCCGTATGGGGACTTGCGGCCCTTCGCCCCGCGAGCACGGCGGCACCACGCTGGGACTGGATCCCTCGTCCCGGGAGGTGGAGACGATGACTCGAACGGTCACGGCAGGTCTCGACGGCTCGCCCGAGAGCCGGGCCGCCACCGAATGGGCGGCGCGCGAGGCGGCGTTGCGCGGTCTGCCGCTCAAGATCGTTCACGTCTGGGAGCCGGTGCCGGAACCCGTGGCCCAGGCACCGCTGCTCGGCGGCGAGACCCGGCAGCACTGGACCGAGGAGGTCACCCGTGAGGCCGCCGAAGGGCTGCGGCTGCGCCATCCCGGAGTCGAGGTGATCACCGACCGGGTCACCGGGGATCCGGCCCGCGCCCTGACCGAGGCGGCGGACGCCGCCGAGCTCATGGTGCTGGGGTCGCGCGGCTTCGGCGGGATCGCCGGTTTCATGGTCGGCTCGGTCAGCCTGGCCGTCCTGGCCCACGCCGAACGTCCCGTGGTGCTGGTCCGGGCCGGAGAGCAGGCCGCCGACGAGCACAAGCCGGACCCGGTGGGGGTACCGTCCGCCGCGACCCCCTTCCGGCCCGTCGTGCTCGGCCTGGACATCGGCACGCCCGACGAGACGCTGCTCGGATTCGCCTTCGACGCCGCCGCCCGGCGCGGGGCGTCCCTGCGGGTCGTGCACGCCTGGAGCGAACCGGCCACCTCCTTCTACCGTTTCTACGGTGACGCCGAGCTGCACGACGAGCTCGCCCGCGGGCAGGCCAAGGCACTGACCGAGCTGCTGCGGTCCTGGCGGCAGAAGTTCCCGGACGTGCAAATGATCGAGGCGAGCCGGTGCGGCAGCGCCGCGCAGCTTCTCGTCGACGCCTCCCGCGAGGCCTCCCTGGTCGTCGTGGGCAGGCGTGTCCGCACCAGCCCGCTCGGCGTCCACATCGGCCACGTCGCGCATGCCGTGCTGCACCACGTGGTGGCCCCGGTCGCCGTCGTTCCGCACGGCTGATCCCCCGAGGGAGCGGTGAACACCCATGGACCTTCCGATGGACCTTCCGATCGTCGTCGGCGTCGACGGTTCCGGGCCGAGCCTGCGGGCCGTCGACTGGGCGGCCGACGAGGCCGCCCTGCGCGGGGCCCCGCTGCGGCTGGTCTACGCCTCCCTCTGGGAGCGCTACGAAGGCGCCCTGCTCGCGCAGGAACTCGACAAGCCGCTGGAGGAGGTGATGGCCCGGGATGTCGTCGGTACGGCGGAGGAACGCGCCCGGCGCCGCCGGCCGGAGCTGAAGGTCACCACGGACGTACTGCCCGAGGAGCCGGAGTACGGGCTCGTACGGGAGAGCAGCGCCGCCCTCGCCATGGTGCTGGGCTGTCGTGGCCGCAGCGGCGTGACCGAGGCGCTGCTGGGTTCCGTGAGCCTCACGGTCGCCGGGCACGCGCACTGCCCCGTGATCGTGCTGCGCGGCACCCACGACAACCAGGCCAGCTCCGGGATCCGGGGCCGGATCGCGCTGGG
The DNA here is from genome assembly GCF_020819595.1 of Streptomyces barringtoniae. Lineage (GTDB taxonomy): Bacteria > Actinomycetota > Actinomycetes > Streptomycetales > Streptomycetaceae > Streptomyces > Streptomyces barringtoniae. The sequence goes on along the minus strand of NZ_JAJHNP010000011.1, from coordinate 285,968 downwards.
GGTGGGCGAGAAGCCGACCGGCTCGGCCGCCCTACGGTTCGCCGTCGAGGAGGCCTCCCTGCGCGGGGTGCCCCTGGAAGTCGTACGGGCCTGGCGGCGCCCCGCGCACGCGGCCCCGCATTCCCAGAGGCAGCAGGCCGTCGAGTTGCTGGAGGAGGCACTGCGGGACGTACCGGCCGAGCTGAACGCGGACCGCCGTACGGTCGAGGGCCACGCCCGCGACGCCCTGATCGCCGTCTCGCGCGAGGCCGACCTGCTCGTCGTCGGCGCCCGGCGCAGGCACGGTCCCGTCGGCCTCCAGCTCAGCCGCGTCGCCCACGGGGTGCTGCACCACGCGGCCTGCCCGGTGGCCGTCGTACCCGAGCACGCCTGACGGAACGCCGGGCGGACGGCGGGACCCCGGTGCCGGAACGGCGCGGGCCACGGCCCGGCACCATGTCGCAGCCACCGTGTCGCTGTCTCACCACCAGGCACCGGCAGACCGACTCGCACGCCGGGGACGTTGCGGGACTGCGGCGCGGGGAGGCGCGCCCGGTCGCTTCCGGCGGCGGTGCGGATCAGCCCGTCGGGTGGCCCCAGCGGGGCTCGACCAGGTCCCACTCCCGGTCCCAGCGGGCCATGCGACGCCGGTCGAGCCACACCCGGCCGAGCGCTCCGGCCCCATAGGCAGGAGCGGCGACGGCCAGGGCGGCCGCCGCGCCGAAGAGACCGGCCTCGATCGCGCCCTCGGTGGGGTTCGCCGGCTTCGCGGGGGTGAGGCCGCCGTGGTCGTCCTGCCAGACCACCACCCCGGCGCCCTCCTTCAGACCGCTGTCGACCAGCGTGTCACCGGTACGGGGAGTGCCGTCCGGCGCTGTCCAGCGCACCTTCCCCCGGACCAGGCCGCCCCCAGGCCAGGCGGACGTGGTGCCGTGCGGTGCGTCGGCGAGGAGTACGGCGCGGACGGGATGCCGGTGAGCGCGCTGGGCCGCGAACACGTCCCCGGCGGCGCGTGCCGTCACCAGCCCTGCGACGGCCCCGCCGACCACGACCACGATCCAGACGGCCAGGACGAGCCAGGCCTCCACGGCGTCCTCGCGTCGCCGCAGCGGATTGCTCCGCCAACGCCACAGCCCGGCCTTCGCGTTCATCGCCGTTCCTCACCTGGGTGGTCCGGGCAGCGGCTGGGGTGGTCGCGTGTGCACCTCGAAGACGTCCTCCAGTCCCGTGACCCGCAGGATCCGCCGGAAGCCCGCGCTCTGCGTGATCAGCCGCAGCCGGCCCTGCCTGGCCAGCGCCCGGTTGCGTGCGCGGCACAGGACCCCGAGTCCGGAGCAGTCGATGAACGTGACCGGCCGCAGGTCGAGCACCAGGTCGGGCTGGGGGGAAGTGGTGAGTGCGTCGAGCCGGCGCGACAGCGCGGGGGCGGTCAGCACATCGATCTCGCCGTGCAGGGCCACGACGGTCGCTCCGTCGGCCACGCGGTGGGCCGCGAGCGTTTCCGGTGCGGTGTGGTGCTCTGCCGCGCGGGCCGCGTCGTTCTCGGACATGGCACGAGCGAACCGGGCGGACCGGGTGGGCCACTAGGGCCGTCCGGCCCCGGTCGCCGGTCCGTGCGGGGCACCCCCGCGTCCTCGCGACGGCCGCGGCTCCCGATCGGCACCGTCCGGCCACGGCCGCGATCGGCGCCGTCCGGCCGCGGGCGAGGGCCGGACGGCCCAAGCGGCACCGCTCCCCCGCTGGGGAAGCTGAAGGTGCGGGCGGTCCCGGCATCGTGCCGGAACCGCGATCCCAAGGCGGAGCCGACGAAGAGCGACAGGGAGCTGCCATGAAGGGCTTCGTGTTCCACGGTCCGGGACAGGCGTCCTGGCAGGACGTCCCGGACCCCGCCGTCAAGGAACCCACCGACGCCATCGTGAAGGTCGGCGCCGTGACCATCTGCGGGACGGACCTGCACATCCTCAAGGGCGATGTCCCCGAGGTCCGCCCCGGCACGGTGCTCGGTCACGAGGCGGTCGGCGAGATCGTCGAGGCCGGCAGCGACGTGCGCACCGTACGGCCGGGGGACCGGGTGCTGATGTCCTGCATCGCCTCGTGCGGCCGGTGCCGGTTCTGCCGGGACGGCTCGTACGGCCAGTGCCGGGGCGGCGGAGGCTGGGTCCTCGGCCATCTGATCGACGGCACCCAGGCCGAGTACGTCCGCGTTCCCTACGCCGACCTGTCCCTGCATCCGCTGCCCGCCACCGTGCCCAGCGAGGACGCCGTCCTGTTCGCGGACATCTTCCCGACGTCCTACGAGGTCGGTGTCCTCAACGGGCACGTGCGGCCCGGTGACACCGTCGCCATCGTCGGCGCCGGGCCCATCGGACTCGCGGCCGTCGTCACGGCGCGCCTGTTCGCCCCGGAACGGATCATCTCGGTCGACTTGGCTCCGGCCCGGCTGGAGGCCGCCCGGCGGCTCGGCGCCGACGCCGTCGCCGACGCACGCGAGGAACCCGGCCAGTTGGTCGCCGATCTGACCGACGGTCTCGGCGCGGACGTGGTCATGGAGGCGGTCGGCGTCCCGGAGAGCTTCGAGCTGTGCACCCGCATGGTCCGCCCCGGCGGGCACGTGGCCAACATCGGCGTGCACGGCAAGCCCGCGACGCTGCACCTGGAAGACCTCTGGATCAGGAACGTGACCATCACGACCGGCCTGGTGGACACCTACTCCACGCCCACCCTCCTGCGGATGGCCGCCGCCGGCCGGCTGCCGACCGGGCAACTGGTCACCCACACCTTCCCGCTGGACCACATGGAGGAGGCCTACGACGTCTTCTCCCGGGCCACCGAGACCGGCGCGCTGAAGATCGTGCTCGGCGGCGAGCAGCACGCGGAAGTGGCCGTTCCCACGGCCTGACGGAGAAGGCGCGTGACGGCCATGGCCGAACGGACGGGAACGGACGCGGCGACCGAGGCGCCGCTGGGCGATCTTGGCCGCCGCTGGCCGCCCGGCGGGCCGGGCTCGGCCTGACACGAAGGGAGGTGGCCGCCCGCGCCGGGATGGCCATCACCTACCTCGGGTATCTGGAGGAGCATCCCGGTGCGGCACCGGGCCCCGGCCCCCTGACCAGACTGGCCGAGGCGCTGGGGACCACGGTGACCGAGCTGACCGGTGGCGCCGTCGATCTGCCGCCCGGACCCGGACGTGCCGTACGCGAACCGCGCTTCACCGAGCTGGCACCGGGCGAGTGCCGGGCGCTGCTCGGCTCGCACGGGGTGGGACGACTGGCGGTACCCACGGATACGGGGCCGGTGATCGTGCCCGTCAACTACAGCGTGGTCGAGGGTGCTTTCGTCTTCCGGACCGTGCTCGGCGCGACACCGTCCCTCGCGGCCGGCCAGGCAGTGGCCCTGGAGGTCGACCGCATCGACGACACGTTCAGCCAGGGCTGGAGCGTCCTGATCCGCGGCAGCGCACGGTCGGTGACGGACCCTCGGGCACAGCAGAGGCTCACCGAGCAGGCGTACAGCGCCCCTTGGGCGGGTGGAGAGCATGATCTGTGGGTGCGCGTCGAGCCACGCACGGTGACCGGTCGTCGGATCACGGTCTGAGAGCGGGCATCGGGTTCTCCTCGTGCATCCGGTTCACGGCGTCGGGCAACTCCACGTCGTGCGGGTCCGGTTACCCGTCCGCGGTCTCGGACGCGGCGACCCGCACCCGCACTGCGAGGTCGGTGCGGTCGGGCGGGAACTCGTGCAGCGGCGGGTCGAGCAGCCGGACGGTGACCGGCAGGCCGTCCATCGCCTGCAGGACGGAGGCGTCGTTCAGGCCGATGTCCAGGACCGTCTCCGTCATGCCGGGCATGGAGAAGCGCGCCGGAGCGCACGGGCGGTGCCGGGAGACCTCCGCCGGCAAGCCCTCCGGCTCCTCGCCGGTGCCGAGGAAGGCGCGGCGGGCCTCGGTGGTGACGGTGGCACCGGGCGGCACCGGCAGGCCCAGCCGGGTCATCCGGGCCAGGTCGGCGCCCTTGCCGCCGAGCAGGTCGGCCGGGTCACGTCCGCCGTCCCGGAAGTCGTACACGTGACGGGCCATGGCGGCACTCCTGCGCTGAGCGGTCTGTGTACGGCTCAAGCGTCCGGCGGGAGAGGCCCTCGGGGGAGGTGCCCCCGGTCCCGCCGGGCGGCCCGGTCGGCCCAACGGCGCCGGTGCGGGGCGCGGGCCGGTGAAGCGGTTCGCGCCTCCCGTGCCCACCCGGCCCGGGAGGCGCTACGGTGTGGGAAGACCCATCGGTTCTGAGCCATGTGCTGATGGGGACTGGAGGACGTGGTGACCGATTCGGAGGAGCCGCGCGTACGACTGCCGCAGCTGAAACTCGACGAACTGCTGGAGGAGCTGCAGGCCCGGATCAGCGCAGCCCGCGGCACACAGGATCGCGTGCAAGGTCTGCTGGAGGCGGTCCTCTCCGTCGGCCGGGAGCTCGACCTGGAGCAGGTCCTGCACTCCATCGTGGAGGCGGCCGCGGTGGTCGTGAACGCCGGGTACGCCGCCCTCGGCGTCATCGGACCGGACGGCACACGGCTGTCCGCCTTCCACACCGTGGGCGTCAGCGCGGAGCAGATCGCCGCGATCGGCCCCTTTCCGGAAGGACACGGCATCCTCGGCGAGCTGATCCGGCACCCGCAGCCGCTGCGGCTCGCCAAGATCTCCGCACACGCGTCCTCCTACGGCTTCCCGCCGGGCCACCCGCCGATGAACAGCTTCCTCGGCGTCCCGATCCGGGTCCGCGACCAGGTCTTCGGCAACCTCTACCTGACCGAGAAGCGCGGCGGGCGGGAGTTCGACGAGGAGGACGAGTCGGTGCTGTCCACGCTGGCCGTGGCCGCCGGTGTGGCGATCGACAACGCACGCCTGTACGAGGACTCCCGGCTGCGCGAGCGCTGGCAGCGCGCGAACGCGGAGATCAGCCACAGCCTGATGTCCGGCATCGACCGTGCCGAGTCCCTGAACCTGATCGCCGAGCGTGCCCGGGAGATCTCGGGCTCGGCCCTGGCGGCGGTCGCCATGCCCATGGAGGGCACGAAGTCGCTCACCGTGGAGATCGCCGTCGGAGTGGACGCGGAGGCGCACCGGGGACTGGTGCTGCCCATGGACGCGAGCCTGATGGGGCTGGCGTACACCGCGACCGCACCGGTGACCAGCGACAACGTGCTCCACGACGGGCGGATCACCCCCGAACCGCCGCGCTTCGAGGGGCTCGGACCCGCCGTGGCGGTCCCGATCGGCACGGGCGAGAACGGCGTGCGTGGCGTGGTGCTGGTGGCCCGCGAAGCCGGCCGGCCGGTCTTCCTCCAGAAGGAGACCGAGTTGCTGCAGGGGTTCGCCGCCCAGGCCGCGATCGCGATGGAACTCGCCGACCGCAGGCATGACGCCCAGCAGATCGCGCTGCTGGAGGACCGCGACCGCATCGCCCGGGACCTGCACGACCTCGCCATCCAGCGGCTGTTCGCCACCGGGATGACCCTGCAGAGCGCGGGCCGGTTCATCGAACATCCCGAGGCCGCCGAGCGGGTGCTGCGGGCCGTGGACGACCTCGACGAGACCATCAAGATCATCAGGTCGACGATCTTCGGGCTGCGGGCGCACACGGGCCCCGCGAGCAGCGGACTGCGGGCGAGGGTCGTACGCGCCGCCGGCGAGGCCACCCCCGTGCTGGGCTTCGCCCCCAGCGTGCGCATGGAAGGCCTGGTCGACACCGACGTGCCGCCGGAGATCGCCGACCATGTCGTCGCCGTGCTGACCGAGGCCCTCACCAACATCGCCCGGCACGCCCACGCCGACCGGGCCCAGGTGGCGCTGACGGCCCACGGCCGCGAGGTGCGCCTGCGGGTGGCGGACAACGGCGTGGGCATCCCTTCCGGCGGCCGGCGCAGCGGCCTGGCCAACATGTCCGAACGGGCGGACAACCTCGGCGGACGGCTCGAGGTGTCCAGCCCCGAGGGAGGCGGTTCGGCACTGGACTGGCACGTTCCGCTGCCCGCCGGGTAGGCCGCGTCGTCCTCGGTCCCCTCGCCACTGAGCGCCCGCAGGGCCGACGGGTGCATGGGATCGGGACCACTCGGCCCATGTCACGAACGGCTCCGCCGCCGCAGCCTGAAGGTGTCCGAAGACGGCACCCACGTCTCTGGAGGATGCCATGAACGGCACTCCGGCCCTGGTGAACGACGTGATGACCCACCGGGTCGTCGCCCTGCGCACCGGGGCGGCCTTCAAGGACATCGTGAAGGTCATGCGGGACTGGCAGGTCAGCGCCCTGCCGGTGCTGGACGACGCCGGCCGGGTCGTCGGCGTCGTCTCCGAGGGCGATCTGCTGGCCAAGCAGGAGTACCAGGACGGTGACATCGGCCGGTACGGGCAGATCGGCCACCCCGGCGAGGTCCGCAAGGCGGACGCGGTGACCGCCGCCGAGCTGATGACCACCCCGGCCGTCACCGTGGCACCCGACGCCACGCTCGCCCACGCCGCGCGCCTCATGGCCCGCGCCCGGGTCAAGCGACTGCCCGTCGTCGGCCGTGACCTCGCTCTCCGTGGCATCGTCAGCCGCTCCGACCTGCTGAAGGTCTTTCTGCGGGACGACGAGGACATCGCCGAGGAGGTCCGGCGCGAGGTCGTCGTACGCCTCTTCGGCCCGCGCGCCGTCACCGTCCGGGTGGAGGTGTACGACGGTGTCGTGACGCTGGCCGGCCGGGTCCGTGAGACGGCCCTGATCCCGCTCGCCGCCCGGCTCGCACGGGCCGTGGCGGGTGTGGTGGACGTGCACTGCGCACTGGCCGGACCGCCCCGCCGTCCGGACCTCGACCCCGACCTCCCCGAGGCCGGCAGGGCGCGTACGCCCTGACGGACGGCGCACGGCAGGAGGCGGCGACGATGACGCGGAAACCTCCCACGGCGGCCACCCGGGTACGGCTCTGGCGCTGGCGCCGCAATCCGCTCAGGCGGCGCAGCGACCTCGTCGAGGGCTGGGTCGTGCTCGCCGCCTGGCTGCTCGTCCTCGTCGGCGGAGCCCTCGCGGGCGTCGTGGCGGCCCAGGTCACCGACTCGGCGTTCGCGGCGCGGGCGGCCCGGGCGCATGCCGTCTCCGCCGTGCTCGCCGACGACGCGGCGAAGACGCCTGTCACCGCCGGCGGATACGACGACGGCCGCGTGTCGGCCGCCGTGCGCTGGACGGACCCGGACGGTTCCGTGCACACGGGCCGGACACAGATATACCCGGGAGCCCCGGCGGGCACCCCGGTGGCCGTGTGGGCGGATCGCGCCGGCCATCTGGTCCCGGCACCGGTCACCGGGAGGGCGGCGACCGTGCAGGCGGCCCTGACCGGCGCCCTCGTGGCCGTACCGGCCGGTGCGGCTGTCTGGACCGTGGGGTGGGTGGTCCGCTCCCGGCTCGTGCGGCGGCGCATGGCCGAATGGGACGAGGAGTGGAGGCAGATCGGGCCGGAGTGGGGGAACCTGAGCGGGGGGCGGGGCTGAACGCGGACAAACGCTGACAAACATGAGTTGACAAACACGAAGAGCTCACGCCGCGCGATGACAGGCAGGGATGGCAGGTAGGTATGTCTGACAGATAGGTTTGTCGTCTTGTCGGCACTCGGCTCGTCACTCGGCACCGGACGCGGTGAGCCGGCAATCCACGCCCACGACACCCTCGACGCCGCGCGTCATGCGCGCGGCGAGCTGAATCCGCGCGGGGTCCTGAACCCGCCCGGTCAGGGTCGCGACGCCCTCGGTGACCACGACGTGGACCGGTTCGACCGGGGCCGGGAAGAGCGGGTCGACGACATCGCGCCGGATCTCGTCGGCCAGGTCGTTGTCCGGCCGCAGGAAGACCTTCAGCAGGTCCCCGCGGCTGACCACGCCTTCCAGCACACCTTCCGCGTTCACCACGGGCAGGCGCTTGACGTGCCGCAGCGCCATGATGCGTGCGGCCTCGGCCAGCGCGGCGTCGGCGTGCACGGTGACCGCCGGGGTGCTCATCACCTCCTCGGCGCACACGGCCCCCGCCTTGGCGAGGTCCGGCAGCCGGCGCAGTTGCGTGAACCGGTCCGGGTCGCTGCCCCGGAACTCCTCCTTGGGCAGCAGGTCGGCCTCGGACACCACACCGACCACCCGGCCGTCGCCCTCCAGCACGGGCAGGGCGCCGACCTGCCACTGTTCCATGCGCTCGACGATCTCCTTGAACGGAGCCTTGCGGCCCACGGCGACGACGGCTCGCGTCATCACGTCGCTCACCCGGTGGGGGCTGCTGTCCATCGCGCTCTCCTCACAGGACCGGGGTCACGTCAGACTGCCGCTGCCGTAGGGGGCGTAGAGGTCGAGCAGCCGGACCCGGGAGGCATGCAGCCGCTGGGCGACCACTCGCCCGACCCAGACGGCGATCGCGCGCCCGAATTCCGGGTCCTGCGCGCACGTCGCCCGGACGGCCTCGGCGTCGAACTCCCAGGCCCGCACCGGGCTCACGGCCTCGGCGCCCAGGTGCCAGAGGTACGGTGGGAAGTGCCAGGACCAGCCGACCAGTTCGCCGTAGCCGAGGGTCTCGATGACCGCGGTCCGGCGGCCCGGTATGTGCAGGTCGAGGGCGACGGTGCCGGTGCGCACGATCCAGAACCGGTCGGCGCGCCGGCCCTCCTCGAACAGACGGGTCCCGGCCTCGAAGGAGACGTCGTGGGCCAGGCGCAGCAGCCGTTCGCGGTGCATGGGCTCAAGAGCCGCGCTCATGGTGGTGGTGGAGGTCATCGCACCGGCTCCCTTCGTGGCTTCTGCTCCCAGCGTGGGCCCGCCCGGCCGAGGGCGCCACGGGCCACTCGGGCCGGGCCGGGGGTCCTTCGGCCCCGAGCCGGACGAACGGCGGGCCGACGGGTCGCGACGGGCTCGAAAGGGCGGCGCGGCGTCCGCGACCTGGCACATTGTCGGCACGCGCAGCGCGGTGAGAGACATCATGAGACACCGAGGGCCCCGGCGCGGAACTCCGCGCCGGGGCCCTGGCCGAGCAGTGGGCGCCGGATCAGTCGTTGTGGTCCTTCGACCCCGTCGCCGTCTTCGAGTAGGCGTCGTGCCAGGCGGCCTTCGCCCCGGAGTCGCCGATCCGGTAGACGTCCACGACCGCTCCCACTGCGACGGCCAGCGAGAGCACGCCGACGACGATCCGTACCGGCAGGGCGGACCAGCGGGTGCCGTTGCCCTGTCCGGGCTCGGCGGGAGTGCGCCGCCCCGCCCACCACACGACCGCCGCCAGTACGAACAGGCCCAGGGCCCACGGCAGCAGTCCGTCGCCCAGCTCGGTGTGCCGGCGTACCAGGGCGTCGTCCTCCACGTGTCGTTCGAGCCACTCTCCGGCGTGCGTGGTCAGCGGCACGGCGGCCAGGGCCACGAGGGCGAGCACCGGGAGCAGGACACCCAGCCGCCGGGCGGCGCGCGGCCAGAGCGCGGCCGTCACGAGAGCCAGCGCGGTGAGGGGTATCAACACGACAACCACGTGGACGAACAGGACATGAGCGGGCAGACCGTTGATGAGAGTCATCCAGGGGCTCCTGAGGGGGGTGTGGGCGCGCGCCACACTTGCACAGCCACCTCTCAGTCAGCTCTGAGCCACTACAGCCACAGGAAGCTCGCGGCGGATACATCGCTGCGCTGCCCGCCTGTTCAGCACTCGATGACGTTGACGGCGAGTCCGCCGCGGGCGGTCTCCTTGTACTTGACCTTCATGTCGGCGCCGGTCTCCTTCATGGTCTTGATGACCTTGTCGAGGGAGACGTGGTGGCGGCCGTCGCCGCGCAGGGCCATCCGGGCGGCGGTGACGGCCTTGACCGCGGCCATGCCGTTGCGCTCGATGCACGGGATCTGGACCAGGCCGCCGACCGGGTCGCACGTCAGGCCCAGGTTGTGCTCCATGCCGATCTCGGCCGCGTTCTCCACCTGCTCCGGGCTGCCGCCCAGTACCTCGGCGAGGCCGGCCGCGGCCATCGAGCAGGCGGAGCCGACCTCGCCCTGGCAGCCGACCTCGGCGCCGGAGATGGAGGCGTTCTCCTTGAAGAGCATGCCGATGGCGCCGGCGGCGAGGAGGAAGCGGACGATGCCGTCCTCGTCGGCGCCCGGCACGAAGTTCAGGTAGTAGTGCAGGACCGCCGGGATGATGCCGGCCGCACCGTTCGTCGGGGCGGTCACGACCCGGCCGCCGGCGGCGTTCTCCTCGTTCACCGCCATCGCGTAGAGCGTCACCCACTCCATCGCGCTGCTCGCCGGGTCGCCTTCGCCGCGCAGCGCCCGGGCCGCCGCCGCGGCCCGCCGACGGACCTTCAGGCCGCCGGGGAGGATGCCCTCGCGGGACAGGCCGCGGCGGACGCAGCCCTCCATGACCCGCCAGATCTCCAGCAGACCCGCGCGGATCTCGTCCTCGGTGCGCCAGGCCTTCTCGTTCTCCAGCATCAGCGCGGAGATGGACAGGCCGGTCTCGCGGGCGAGTCGCAGCAGCTCGTCACCCGTGCGGAACGGGTGGGCCAACTCGGTGTCGTCGGGCTTGATCCGGTCGGCCCCCACGGCGTCCTCGTCGACCACGAAGCCGCCGCCGACCGAGTAGTACGTCTTCTCCAGCAGCGGCAGTCCGTCGGCGTCGTACGCGAACAGGGTCATTCCGTTGGCGTGGTACGGCAGTGCGCGCCGGCGGTGCAGCACCAGCTGGGTCGAGGCGTCGAAGTCGATCTCGTGGACAGAGCCGATCTCGGCGCCGAGGAGCCGGATGCGCCCGGTGGTGCGGATCCGCTCCACGTCCAGGTCGGCCCGGGTGACGTCGACGGTGTGCGGTTCGTTGCCCTCCAGGCCGAGCAGGACGGCCCTGGGGGTGCCGTGGCCGTGGCCGGTGGCGCCGAGGGAGCCGAACAGCTCCGCTCGTACCGCGGCGGTCTGGGCGAGTGCGCCGTCCTTCTTCAGCCGGGCGGCGAACATCGCGGCGGCGCGCATCGGGCCGACGGTGTGCGAGCTGGACGGGCCGATGCCGATGGAGAACAGGTCGAAGACGCTGATTGCCACGCCATACTCCGTGGGGTGGGCGGGAAGTGCCCGAGCGGTCCCGGGGCACGCCCCTGCGGGAGGGTTGTCGGTTACCGGCCGGGGTGGGGCGCGGCCGCGAACGCGGTGATGCCGACGGCGGCGTTGGCCTCGTCCACGACGAGCCGCGCGTGGTCCCAGGCGTGGCGCAGGTGCCGCGGAATCCTCATGGCGAGCTCCCGGTGGGACCGGATGGGGTGCTCCTCATGCGGGCTCTCCGAGGATGTGGAGCCGTCGGCCGCGCGGTGACAGCCGGTACGGCGACGGCGTGGGAGGTGACGGTCTCGAACGGACGGCTCGAATTGACCGCCTCATCCGCGTGTCTCAGATGACACAACATCCTTCGTTATACGCAACATGCTTTCCGGTGCTTCGGGCCGCTGTCAAGAGGAGGGGAGGCAGCGGTCCCCATGGCGAAGGAAGTTGTTGCGTATGGTGCACCTTCTTGTACCAAGCAGAACACGCCTCTTGACCCCGCACCATCCACACCGGGACCATGTTGCGCATCACTCTCATCGTTGCGTATTGCGCACTAATGGAGGATGTCATGTCTCCTCGCCCGCAGCCCGGCCGCGAGTTCGTCCTCACCCTCTCGTGCCCCGACCGGGCCGGACTCGTCCACGCCGTCACCAGCTACCTCGTGAGTCACTCAGGCAACATCCTCGAGAGCCAGCAGTTCGACGACCGTCTGCAGGACCGCTTCTTCATGCGGGTGCACTTCGAGGTCTCGGACCCGGCCACATCCCTGGAGCACCTGCGCACCGGCTTCGGCCCCGTCGCGGAGGCCTACCGGATCACCTGGCAGCTGCGCGACGCCGCCACCCCGACCCGCACCCTGATCATGGTGTCGAAGTTCGGTCACTGCCTGAACGACCTGCTCTTCCGCCAGTCCACGGGCTCGCTGAACATCGAGGTCCCGGCGATCGTCTCCAACCACCGCGAATTCGAGCCACTGGCGCGCAACTACGGCATCCCGTTCCACCACGTCCCGGTGACCCCGCAGACCAAGGGCGAGGCGGAGGCCCGGCTGCTGGAGCTCGTAGCCGAGCTCGACGTCGACCTGGTGGTGCTCGCCCGCTACATGCAGATCCTCTCCGACGACCTGTGCAAGCGGCTCGACGGCCGGGCCATCAACATCCACCACTCCTTCCTGCCGAGCTTCAAGGGCGCACGGCCGTACGTGCAGGCGCACCGGCGCGGAGTCAAACTCGTCGGGGCCACGGCGCACTACGTCACCCCCGACCTCGACGAAGGCCCGATCATCGAACAGGACGTCGTCCGCGTGAACCACTCCCACACGCCGGACGAGTTGGTCACCATGGGCCGCGACGTCGAGGCCCGGGTCCTCTCGCGTGCCGTGCAGTGGCACAGCGAGAGCCGTGTGCTGCCCAACGGCAACTGCACGGTCGTCTTCCACTGACACCGCCCAGCGCGGCCCGCCGAACCGCCGACGACGGCTCCCCTCCCGGGGAGCCGTCGTATAGCCTCCCCCTACCCTTCCTCCGCGACGCACGGGCCGCATGGGACGGCATTGCGTATAGTTGCGCTATGAGCAACTACGCCGCAGATAGCGAAACAGCTGCACCGGCGGTGAGCGGGGTGCAGTCCGTCGACCGTGCCGTCAGCGTCCTGGAGATCCTCGCCCAGCGCGGCGAGGCGGGTGTCAGCGAGGTCGCCGCCGAGATCGACGTGCACAAGTCGACCGCGTTCCGTCTGCTCGGCGCGCTGGAGGCACGTGGTCTGGTCGAGCAGGCCGCGGAGCGCGGCAAGTACCGGCTCGGCTTCGGCATCGTACGCCTGGCCGGCGCGGTCACGGGCCGGCTCGACATCACACAGCAGGGCCGGGAGGTGTGCGAGCGGCTCAGCGAGGAGATCGGCGAGACCGTCAACATCGCCGTCCTCCAGGAGCACTACGCCGTCAACCTGTACCAGGTGCGCGGACCGGGCGCCGTCGGCACCCACAACTGGGTCGGGCAGCTCACCCCGGTGCATGCCACGTCCAGCGGCAAGATCCTGCTCGCACACCTGCCGGCGGAGGAGCGTGCCGAGGTGCTCGCGGCCTCCGGGCTGCAGAAGCACACCCCGCGCACCCTGACCGCCCGGACGAAGCTGGAGAAGAACCTCACCGAGGCGCGCGAACGCGGATACGCGGTGACGCTGGAGGAGCTCGAGATCGGGCTGCACGCCATGGCGGCCCCGATCCGTTCCCACCACGGCGAGGTCATCGCCGCCCTCAGCGCCTCCGGCCCCGCCTACCGCTTCACCGAGGAGCGAATCCACGAGCTGGCGCCCCTGCTGATCAAGGGTGCGGAGGAGATCAGCCACCGGATGGGCTACGCGGGCTGAGGCCCGTTCATCGACGTCGTCGTCGCAGTGGGCCTTCGCCCGCATCCCTGAACTCCCAGTTGTTCGTGCGCGGTCGCCGAAACCGGCCGGGGAACGGCGGTGCCGGGCCGGCTGTCCGCGTCTGCCCGGCACCTCCGAGTCGGCTCCGCCGCCCTGCCGGGCCGCTCACCGGTACTCGACGGCCGCGTCCAGGAGCCAGTCCGCCAGGTAGCCGGCGAAGGAGGAGCGCACCAGCACCCAGAAGCCGGCCCTGGGCTCGTCGCGGGCCACCAGGACGACCTGGGTGCGGGCCAGCGTCGTCTGGGCGCAGCGACCGGGGCCGAAGGCACGCGGGTGCAGGTCCAGCGCGCAGCCGTGGGCCAGCAGGTCGCGGGCGCGGGGCCCGGCGACCAGCAGGGTGGTGCGCTGGGCCGAGACGTCGGTGACGGAGACCGGTTCGTCCGCCGCCGCCGAGCGGATCCGGCTCTCCAGGTCCCGCTCGGTGCCCCGCCTGCCGACCACCAGCCATTCGTCGGGGCCAAGCCACACCGCGGTCACGTCCCCCGCGTGCACGACGGTGTTGGGTTCCAGGGGCAGTTGGAGTCCCAGGGCGAGTCCGACGGCGTCCGCCGCCGGGCCCTTGGCGTCGAGGCGGACGTTCACCTGGGCCAGGAAGGGGAGTTCGGCCAGGCGGATCGCGCCCCGGGAGGAGCGCGTCGCGGCGGCCAGGCGGTGGGCGGCGTCGGCCAGGGGGCTGCGCTGCCGTGCGGTCAGGGCGGTGTCAGCCATCGCGGCGGGCTCCCTCGGGGTCGTAGAGGACGGGGCTTGCGACGGTCACCGGGACCAGCCGGTCGCCGACGGGTGCGAAGAGACGGTCGCCGATCCGGTCCCGGCCGCCCTTGATCAGGGCCAGTGCGAAGGTCCGGCCGAGCGCCGCGCTCCGGTAGCTGGAGGTGACATGGCCGAGCATCGGCACGGGCGGGGCGGGCAGTTCGCCGTCGGCGACCAGGTGCGTGCCCTCCGGGAGGAAGACGGCCGGGTCCTCGGGGAGGAGCCCGACGAGGTGCTTGCGGTCGGGGCGGACGGTGTCGGGGCGGCCGTAGGAGCGCTTGCCGATGAAGTCGGGCTTCTTCTTCGACACCGCCCAGCCCATGCCGAGGTCCTGCGGGGTGACCGTGCCGTCGGTGTCCTGGCCGACGATCGGGTAGCCCTTCTCGGCGCGGAGGACGTGCATGGTCTCGGTGCCGTACGGGGTGATGCCGTACGGGGACCCGGCCTCGTACAGCGCCTCCCACAGGGCGAGGGCGTCCCACGGCGACACGTTGATCTCGTAGGCGAGTTCGCCGGAGAAGCTGATCCGGCACACGCGCGCGTCGAGGCCGGCGACGGTCGTGTCCCGCCACGCCATGAACGGGAAGTCCTCGTTGCTCACGGCCAGTTGGGGTGCGATCGAACCGAGCACCGCACGGGAGCGCGGGCCGACGAGGGCAACGGTGGCCCACTGCTCGGTGACCGAGGTGCAGTGGACCTGCAGTTCGGGCCACTCGGTCTGCAGCCACTCCTCCATCCAGTCCAGGACGGCCGCCGCGTTGCCGGTCGTGGTGGTGACCAGGAAGCGGTCCCGGGCGAGCCGGATGACCGTGCCGTCGTCGAAGACCATCCCGTCCAGGCGGCACATCACGCCGTAGCGGATCATGCCGACCTTCAGGGTGCTCATCATGTTGGTGTAGAGCAGGTCGAGGAAGAGCGCCGCGTCCGGGCCCTGCACGTCGATCTTGCCGAGGGTGGAGGCGTCCATGAAGGCCACGCCCTCGCGGGCGGCACGGCACTCGCGCAGCACGGCGGTCTCCATGTCCTCGCCGTCCTGGGGGTAGTACCAGGGCCGCTTCCACTGGCCGACGTTCTCGAACAGCGCGCCGTGCCCCACGTGCCACTCGTGCAGGGCCGTCGTACGGACCGGGTCGCTCAGCGCGCCACGGTCGCGACCCGCGAGGGCGGCGAAGGAGACCGGGGTGTACGGCGGCCGGAAGGTCGGCAGGCCGAGCGCCGAGATGTCCACGCCGAGGAGTTCGGCGACGACCCCGCTCGCCAGCACGCCGGCCGTCCTGCCCTGGTCGCCCCCGGTGCCGGCGGTGGTGTAGCGCTTGGTGTGCTCCACCGAGCGCAGGCCCGCGCCCGTCGCCCGCGCCAGGTCGTCGACCGTGACGTCGCGCTGGAGGTCGACGAACCGGGGGGCGCCGGTGCCGGTCGGGATGGTGAAGACCTGCGTGGGCGGGGTGTACGGCTGGGCGGCCACGGCCGGGAGGGCGGGTGTCCCGGCCGTGTAGCCCTCCGCCTCGACGGCCCGGGCGCCGGCCGCCGCGCCCTGTGCGAGGACCGCGGCGAGGCCGAAGGCACCGTTCGCGCTGCCCGCGACCTCCACCGCCTGACGGCCGCTGTCGGGCACGAACGTGCCGAGCACGTCGTCGTGACGGAGCTTGCCGCCCGACTGGCTGAACAGGTGCGCGACCGGGTTCCAGCCGCCGGAGACGAGGAGCAGGTCGACGGCGAACTCCCGCTGTCCGGTGGACTGCCCCTCTCCGGCGGACTCCCCGTACGGGGCCACCGTCACGGCGGTGAGGCGGGCCCCGCCCTCCGTGCCGGTGACCGCGTGCCCGGCCAGCACCTCGATCCCGGCGGACCGGGCACGCTCGGCCCACTCGCCCGGCTCGGGCCGGGTGTCGACGATCGCGGCGATGTCCACGCCCGCCGCCGCCAGGTCGAGTGCGGCGGCGTAGGCGCTGTCGTTGGTGGTGAACACGACCGCGTGCCGGCCGGGCAGCACGGCGTACCGGTGGAGGTAGGTCCGGGCGGAGGAGGCCAGCATCACGCCGGGACGGTCGTTGTCGCCGAACGCCAGCGAACGCTCGTGGGCGCCGGTCGCGAGGACCACGCGCCGCGCCCGGATCCGCCAGACCCGCTCGCGGGAGACGTTCGCCGGGGCATCGGCGCCGAGGTGGTTGGTGCGGTGCTCGACGGCGAGGAGGTGGTTGTCGTCGTAGTGGCCGAAGACGGTGGTGCGGCGCAGGACGCGCACCTCGGGGGCCGCTTCGAGCCGTGCGCGCGTCGCCAGGACCCAGTCGAGGTGCTCGCCGGTGCCGAGCAGGCTGCCGCCGGGCTCCGGCTGGTCGTCGGCGAGGATGACGCGTGCACCGGTGTGCGCTGCCGCCGCGGCGGCGGCCAGGCCGGCCGGGCCCGCGCCGACGACCAGGAGGTCGCAGTGTGCGTGTACGGCGTCGTAGCGGGCGGGGTCGGGTTCGGTGGCGAGCCGGCCCTGGCCCGGGAGGCTGCTCGCGACCAGGCCGTCGTAGAGCTCGACGGTCGTGGCGGGGAGCATGGGCTCGGGGAAGGGCTCCTCGATCTGGACGACCGCGTTGGGTTCCTCCACACCGGCCGAGAAGATGCCGCGGGGCCGGCCGAACCTGATGCTGGTGGCGGCCTGGATGACGCCGTTGGCCAGGAGGGCGGAGGCCAGGGTGTCGCCCCGGCGGCCCCGGTATGCGATGCCGTCGAAGGTGAAGGCGAGGGGGGCGTCCCGGTCGATTCGGCCGCCGGTGGGGGTGCGGAATGGTTCGGCCCCGCCGCCCCCACCCGTCCCGCCCTGAAGGGGCTCCGCCCCTTCGGCCCCGGGCCCTCCTTCGGCCTGATGGGCCTCGTCCTCGAACACCCCCAGAGGGCCTACCCCCGGACGGGCTGATACAGCCGAAGCCGGCTGAGAAGTCACCGGACGCGGCTCCACCGTCTCCGGACGCGACTCCCCCATCCTGTAAACGGCGAGGACCTCGTTGGTCGCCGTGTCCCGCACCGCGTTGAACCACCGGCGGCAGCCTGCCGCGTGGCTCCACCGCTCGGCGAACGGGCCCTTGGGGTTGTCGCGGAAGAACAGGTAGCGCGCCCACTCCGCGTCGCTGAGGGCGGCGGGGTCCTCGGGGTAGGGGACGTGGGCCTGGCCGCCGTAGTGGAACTCGGCCTCGTCACGGGGCCCGCACCACGGGCAGGGGATCAGCAGCATGGTTCGGCTCCCTAGTGGGCCACCGCGGCAGCGCCGTGCTCGTCGACGAGCGCGCCGGTGGTGAAACGGTCGAGCGAGAAGGGGGCGTTCAGGGCGTGCGGGGTGTCGTGGGCGATGGTGTGGGCGTAGACCCAGCCGACACCCGGGGTGGCCTTGAAACCGCCTGTCCCCCAGCCGCAGTTGAGATAGAGGTTGTCGACCGGGGTGAGGCCGACGATGGGCGAGGCGTCGGGGCTGACGTCGACGATGCCGCCCCAGGTGCGCAGCACGTGGGCGCGGGCGAAGACGGGGAAGAGTTCCAGGGCCGCCGACATCTGGTCCTCGATGATGTGGAACGCGCCGCGCTGGGTGTAGGAGTTGTAGGCGTCGATGCCGGCGCCCATCACCAGTTCGCCCTTGTGCGCCTGGCTGACGTACACATGGACGGCGTTGGACATCACCACGGTCGGGTGCACCGGCTCCAGGAGTTCGGAGACCAGGGCCTGCAACGGGTGGCTCTGCAGCGGCAGTTCGATGCCCGCCATGGCGGCCAGGACCGAGGTGTGGCCGGCCGAGCACAGGGCCACCTTGCCCGCGGCGATCGGGCCGAGCGTGGTCTGTACGCCGACCACCCGGCCGCCGGCCATGTCCAGGCCGGTGACCTCGCAGTTCTGGATGATGTCGATGCCGGCGGCGTCCGCTGAGCGGGCGAAGCCCCAGGCCACGTAGTCGTGCTTGGCGATGCCGGCGCGCGGCTGGTAGGTGCCGCCGAGGACCGGGTAGCGCACGTCGGGTGAGGTGTTGACGATCGGGCAGACCTCTTTGACCTGGTCGGCGTCGAGCCACTCGGCGTCGACGCCGTTGAGCCGGTTGGCCTCGACCCGGCGGACGCTGTCGCGGACGTCCTGCAGGCTGTGGGCGAGGTTCAGCACGCCGCGCTGGGAGAAGAGGATCGGGTAGTCGAGCTCCTCCTCCAGCCCCTCCCACAGCTTGAGCGCGTGCTCGTAGATGCCCGCGCTCTCGTCCCACAGGTAGTTGGAGCGGATGATCGTGGTGTTGCGGGCCATGTTGCCGCCCGCGAGCCAGCCCTTCTCCAGGACCGCGACGTTGGTGATGCCGTGGTTCTTCGCCAGGTAGTGGGCGGTGGCCAGACCGTGGCCGCCGCCGCCCACGATCACCACGTCGTACGACCGCTTGGGCGCGGGGGTGCGCCAGAGCCAGTCCGGGTGGTCGGGCAGGTCGGCGCCGGGGGTGCGGGGGCTCATCGGGCGTCTCCGTCGTGCGAGAGGTGCGGGTAGAGCGGGTGCTCGGCGGCCAGCGCCTCGGTGCGGGCGCGCAGGGCGGCCACGTCCGGCTCGGGCTGGAGGGCCAGCGCGATCACGTCGGCGACCTCGGCGAAGTCCGACTCGGTGAAGCCCCGGGTGGCGAGCGCCGGGGTGCCGATGCGCAGGCCGGAGGTGACCATGGGCGGGCGCGGGTCGAAGGGGACGGCGTTGCGGTTGACGGTGATGCCGATCCCGTGCAGCAGGTCCTCGGCCCGCTTGCCGTCGAGTTCGGAGTCCCGCAGGTCGACGAGGACCAGGTGGACGTCGGTGCCGCCGGTCAGCACCTTCACCCCGGCCGCGGCCGCGTCGGGCCGGGTGAGGCGTTCGGCGAGGATGCGGGCGCCTGCCAGGGTGCGGGCCTGGCGCTCGGCGAACTCGGGCGAGGCGGCGACCTTGAAGGAGACGGCCTTGGCGGCGATGACGTGCTCCAGCGGGCCTCCCTGCATGCCGGGGAAGACCGCCGAGTTGATCTTCTTGGCGAGGCCGGCGTCGTTGGTGAGAATGACTCCGCCGCGGGGCCCGCCGAGTGTCTTGTGCGTGGTGGTGGTGACCACGTGGGCGTGCGGGACGGGGCTCGGGTGCAGTCCGGCGGCGACCAGGCCCGCGAAGTGGGCCATGTCGACCATGAGGAGGGCACCGACCTCGTCGGCGATCCGGCGGAAGGCCGGGAAGTCCAGCTGTCTGGGGTACGCCGACCAGCCCGCGATGATCATCTTGGGCCGGTGCTCCTTGGCGAGCCGCTCCACCTCGTCCATGTCCACGAGGTTGTCCGCCTCGGAGACGTGGTACGGCACGACGTTGAGCATCTTGCCGCTGTAGTTGATGCGCATGCCGTGGGTGAGGTGGCCGCCGTGCGCGAGGTCGAGGCCGAGAATCGTGTCGCCGGGCTGGAGGAGGGCGAAGAACACGGCGGTGTTGGCCTGGGCGCCCGAGTGCGGCTGGACGTTGGCGTAGGCCGCCCCGAAGAGGGACTTCACGCGCTCTATGGCCAG
The DNA here is from genome assembly GCF_020819595.1 of Streptomyces barringtoniae. Classification (GTDB taxonomy): domain Bacteria; phylum Actinomycetota; class Actinomycetes; order Streptomycetales; family Streptomycetaceae; genus Streptomyces; species Streptomyces barringtoniae. The sequence goes on along the minus strand of NZ_JAJHNP010000011.1, from coordinate 266,237 downwards.
GCGTTCGGTGACGTCGACGTGTTCGCAGCCGCCGTAGTAGCGACGGCCGGGGTAGCCCTCGGCGTACTTGTTGGTCGCGACCGAGCCCTGCGCCTCCATCACGGCCGTGGGCGCGAAGTTCTCGGAGGCGATCATCTCCAGGGTGGACTGCTGCCGGTGCAGCTCGGCGAGCAGGGCTTCGTGGACCTCGGGGTCAAGCTCCGCGAGGCGGGTGTTCAGGGCGTTCATACGGTGATCGCGTTCCTCTCGGCGGCCTCGACGACATTCGCGAGGAGCATCGCTCGGGTCATGGGGCCCACGCCGCCGGGCATCGGGGCGATCCGGCCGGCGACCTCGGCGGCCTCCGGGTGGATGTCGCCGACGAGCCCGTGCTCGGTGCGGGTGATGCCGACGTCCAGGACGGCCGCGCCGGGGCGCAGCATGTCCTTGGTGATCAGTCCGGGCGAGCCGGCCGCGGCGACGACGATGTCCGCCTCGCGCACGTGCCAGGCCAGGCCCTTGGTTCCGGTGTGGCACAGGGTGACGGTGGCGTTCTCGGAGCGGCGGGTGAGCAGCAGCCCGATGGGCCGTCCGACCGTGATGCCGCGGCCGACCACGCACACCCGGGCTCCGGCGATCGGTACGTCGTAGCGGCGGAGCAGTTCCACGATGCCGCGCGGGGTGCAGGGCAGCGGGGCGTCGACGCCGAGGACGAGGCGGCCGAGGTTGACCGGGTGGAGTCCGTCGGCGTCCTTGGCGGGGTCCATGCGGGCGAGGACGGCGTTGGCGTCCAGGTGACGCGGCAGCGGCAGCTGGACGATGTAGCCGGTGCAGGCGGGGTCGGCGTTGAGTTCGTCGACGACGTCCTCGACCTGTCGCTGGGTGGCGTCGGCGGGCAGTTCGCGGCGGAGGGAGGCGACGCCGACCTGCGCGCAGTCGCGGTGCTTGCCCGCGACGTAGGCGTGGCTGCCGGGGTCGTCGCCGACGAGGACGGTACCGAGGCCGGGCGGCCGGCCGGTCAGGGCGGTCAACTTGGCCACGCGCTCGGCGAGTTCACGGCGGATGGCGGCGGCGGTGGCCTTGCCGTCGAGGAGTTGTGCGGTCACCGGCGGTGCTCCTTGTCCAGGACTAGCCACGGAGGCGGGACATGGTCGGGTCGAACAGGGGCTCTTCGGCGACGACCGCCTCGACACGCTGGTCGAAGTAGCCGATGTGCACGGTCGTACCCGGTTCGGCCAGCTCGGCCGGGAGCCACGCGTAGGCGATGCCCTTGCCGATCGTGTAGCCGTACGCTGCGCTGGTGACGTAGCCGACGGCGCGGTCGCCGTCGTACACCGGCTCCTTGCCCATGACGACCGCCCGCGGATCGTCGATGGTGAGACAGCTCAGCCTGCGCCGCACGTCGGTCTTGCGCCGCTCCAGCGCGGCCTTGCCGATGAAGTCGCCCTTGTCGAGCTTGACGGCGAAGCCGACGCCGGCCTCGTAGGGGTCGTGCTCGTAGGTCATGTCGGTGCCGAAGGAGCGGTAACCCTTCTCCAGGCGGAGGCTGTTGAAGGCGCCCCGGCCGGCGATGACTCCGCCCAGCGGCTCGGCCGCGGCCCACAGGGTGTCCCACAGCTTCTGGCCCTGGTCGGCGGTGGTGTAGATCTCCCAGCCGAGCTCGCCGACGTACGACAGACGCATCGCCGTGACCGGCACGCTGCCGATGTAGGCGTGCTTGGCGCGGAAGTACTTCAGGCCCTCGTTGGAGAAGTCCGCGTCGGTGAGGGGCTGGAGGACCTCGCGGGCGAGCGGGCCCCACAGGCCGATGCAGCAGGTGCCGGCGGTGATGTCGCGGACCTGGACCGTCCCGTCCGCGGGCAGGTGGCGGGTGAACCAGTCGAGGTCCAGGTTGCCGTTGGCGCCGACCTGGAAGCGGTCGCGGGCGAGGCGGGCGACGGTGATGTCGCTGCGGATGCCGCCGTCGTGATCGAGGAGCAGCGTGTACGTCACCGAGCCGACGGACTTGGCGACCTTGCCGGTGACCAGGCCCTCCAGGAAGTCGGCGGCACCGGGGCCGCTGACTTCCAGGCGCTTGAGGGCGGTCATGTCGTACAGGGCGACCTTCTCGCGGGTGACCTGGGCCTCGGCACCGACGATGGGCGACCAGTAGCGGGCGGCCCAGTCGTTGGGGGTGGGGATGTCGCGGCCTTCGACCAGGGATGCGTTGGCCTCGTACCACTGGGGGCGCTCCCAGCCGTTCGCCTCCAGGAAGAACGCACCGTGTTGCTGCTGGCGGGCGTGGAAGGGGCTGGTGCGGATCGGGCGCGGGTCTCCGGTCGGCTGGAGGGGGTGGATGATGTCGTAGACCTCGACGAAGTTCTGGCAGTCGCGGGCGAGGACGTACTCCGGCGAGAGCTGGTGCGGCTCGAAGCGGTTGACGTCGCACTCGTGCAGGTCGAAGGAGGAGCAGTAGCCGTCGACCAGCCATTCGGCGACGGCGCGGCCGACGCCCGCGGAGTGGGTGACCCACACGGCCTCGGCGACCCAGAACCCCTTGACGTCCGGGGATTCGCCGAGCAGCGGGCAGCCGTCGGTGGTGAAAGAGAACAGGCCGTTGATGCCCTCCTCGACCTTTGCCTCCTTGGTCGCCGGCAGCAGCGACTGCGTCTCGGTCCAGGCGTCCTCGAAGTCCTCCTCGGTGAACTTCAGCACCGAGGGCATCTCCTCGGCCTCGTCCACGGAGAGGATGTCGTCGGCGGAGACCGGCATGGGGCGGTGGCCGTAGTAGCCGATGCCGAGGCCGTCGTAGCGGTCGCGGTAGTAGAGGTCGGCGTCCTGGTGGCGCAGGATCGGGCGGACGGCCTCCTCGGTCTGGCCGGCGAGGGCGGGGACCGGGCCGGTCCAGGCGAGCTGGTGGGCGAGCGGGGTGAGGGGCAGGTTCATCCCGACCATGCGGGCGATCTTCGGGCCCCAGATGCCGGCGCAGCACACGACGATGTCGGCTTCGATCTCGCCCTGGTCGGTGACCACTGCGGTGACGCGGCCCTCGCTCTGCCGGATGTCGAGGACCTCGTGGCGGGCGAGGAAGCGCACGCCGCGCCCGGTGGCCCGGCGGATCTGGGCCTCGATGGCGAGGACGGCCTTGGCGAGCCCGTCGGTGGGGACCAGGAGGCCGCCGAGGACCTTGTCGCGGTCGACCAGCGGGTGCTTCTCCACGCACTCGTCGGGGGTCAGCAGCCGCGCCTCGATGCCCCAGGCCGTGATCCAGCCGTGGCGGCGCCGGAGTTCGGCGAGCCGCTCGGGGCTGGTCGCCACCTCGAGGCCGCCGACCTGGAGGAAGCAGGGCTTGCCGTCCACGTCGAGGGAGCAGAACTTCTCGACGGTGTAGCGCGCCAGCTCGGTCATGGTCTTCGAGGCGTTCGTCTGGAAGACCAGGCCCGGGGCGTGCGAGGAGGAGCCTCCGGTGGCCGGGAGGGGGCCCTGGTCGACCACGGTCACTTCGGTCCAGCCGCGTGCGGAGATCTCGTCCGCCAGGGCCGCTCCCACGACACCCGCTCCGATGATCACCACTCGGGGTCCCGCCATCGCCCAACCTCCGAACTTGAGACCGGTTCAGTTGCTTGTTGCGCAACATAACTCAGGTTACGCAACTCAATGTGCCCGTCGTCGTGAGGGGTGTCAAGGGGTCGGTGACGTCGGAAAACGGCCCGGAGAACGGCCGGGAGGACGGCCCGGAGAACGGCAACGCCCGGCGGGCGGTGCGCATGCGTGCACACCGCCCGCCGGGCGTCCTCGGCCGGCCCCTTCCCGACCTTCCGCTACTTCAGCCAGGTGTCGACCTTGTCGCGGTTGGCGTCGACCCACTTCTTGGCCGCCGCGTCGTCCGACATCTTGTCCACGGCGATGTACTTGGCCACGGTGTTCTGGTCGTCGTTCGTCCAGTGGAAGTTCTTGACCAGCTTGTACGCGGGGCTGCCCGACTTGGCGAACTGTGCGCTGACGATCTTGTCCAGGTCGTAGACGGGATAGTCACAGGCCACCTTGGCCGCGTCGGCGTCGCAGCCCTTGGTGTACGCGGGCAGGTTGACCTTCACGAGCGGCACTTCCGACAGGAACCACTGCGGTTCGTAGAAGTAGCCGATCATCCATTGCTTGTTCTTCTCGGCGGTGCGGTAGGCCTGGATGAGCGCGGTCTCGCTGCCCGCGTACACCACCTTGAAGTTCAGCTTGAGGTTCTTCACCAGGGCGGCGTCGTTGGTGACGTACGACGGGTCGCCGTCGAGCAGCTGGCCCTTGCCGCCCGACTCGGAGGTCTTGAAGTTGTCGGCGTACTTGTCGAGGTTCTTCCAGTCGGTGATGTCCGGGTGCGCCTTGGCCAGCCACGGCGGCACGAACCAGCCGATGACGCCCTTGTTGCCGGTGGAGCCCGCTTCGACGGCGGTCTTCTGCCCGGCGATGTACTTCGCCTTCAGATCGTCATGGCCCCAGTTCTCCAGGACGGCGTCCACCTCGCCGGTCCCGAAGCCCTGCCAGGCGATCTCCTCCTTCAGGTCCTTCTTGTTGACCGTGCAGCCGAGGTCGTGCTGCGCCACGTAAGCGACGACCGCCGCGTCCGCCTCGTAGCCGACCCACGGGTTGACGGCCAGGTTGAAGCTGCCGCATTTCCCGCCCGAGGACTTCGAGCCCGCGGAGCTGCTGTCGCCGACCTTCGCCCCCGAGCAGGCCGTGAGGGTGAGGCCGAGGACGGCCAGGCCGGCCGCGCCGGCTCGCCAGTGTCTTGCCATGGTGTCGTGCTCCTTATGCCCTGGTGCGTCGCGCCGCAGCCTGCGTGATCCGGTCGAACATGACTCCCAGCAGTACGATGGCGAGCCCTGCCGCCAGCCCCTTTCCGTACAGCTGTCCCTGCGAGAATCCGGCCACGACGTCGTAGCCGAGGGCGCCTGCCCCTACCAGGCCGCCCACCACAACCATCGACAGCACATAGATCAGACCCTGGTTGGTCGCCAGGGTCAGGGCACTGCGTGCCATCGGCAGCTGGACCTTGGTGATGATCTGCCAGGTGTTGCACCCGGCGGAGGTGGCCGCCTCCACGGTGGACTCGGACACGTTCCGCACGCCGTCTGCGATGATCTTGATCGCGACGGGCGCCGCGTAGACGACGGCCGCGACGATCGCGGTGAAGCGAGTGGCACCGAAGAGGGCCAGGAACGGCACGAGATACACGAACGGCGGCATGACCTGTGCGGCGTCCAGGCTGGGCCGCACGATCCGGTCCACGAGTTGGCTGCGCCCCATCCACACACCGAAGACGACGCCGAACAGCATCACCAGCACGGTGGCCACGGCGGTGGAGGCGAGGGTCGTCATGCTGTCCGACCAGAGCCCGGTGCCGACGAGCAGCCCGACGCACACGGCGGCCGTCACCGCGGCAAGCCGGCCGCCGAGGACCGCGCCGAGCGCGACCAGGGTGACGCCGACGAGCCACCACGGGGAGTCCGTGAGCAGCGTCTGGAACGGGTTCAGCAGGCCGTTGGTGATCACGTCGCGGACGCCGTTGGTCAGCCCGGAGAGGTGGTCCTGCAGCCAGGTGGTCGTCGTGCCGGCCGCGCTCGCGATGTGGCTGCCGGTGCTGCCGCTGCCGGGGAACTCGGCCGCCCACACATAGGTGTGCGACAGGTAGACCAGGACGGCGGCCGCGATCCCGCCCGCCACCAGCAGCGGGCGGCGCCACTTCAGGAGGTGGCCGCCCGTGCGCCGGGCCGTCTCGGTGCGTGCGGCCGCCGCGGTGGTGACCCGGTCGAGCACGATGGCCATGACGACGATGGCCAGCCCTGCGTTGAAGGCCGTGCCGACATCGAGCGACTGCAGGGCCTGCACGACGGTCTTGCCGAGGCCGGGCGCGTCGATCAGGGCGGCGATGGTCACCATGGCCAGGGCGGCCATGATGGTCTGGTTGACGCCCATGACCACCGTGCGCTTCGACATGGGCAGCAGCACCTTCAGCAGTTGCTGCGTCCGTGTCGTGCCGAGCGAGTCGGCCGCCTCGACGGTGGTCTCGGGCACGGAGCGGATGGCGTGCGCGGTGATGCGGATGGCGGGCGGCGCCGCGTAGATCACCGTGGTGATCACGGCGGAAGCCCCGCCGATGAGGAAGATCAGGGTCAGCGGGGCGAGGTAGACGAAGGTCGGCATCGTCTGCATGAAGTCCAGGAAGGGCGTCATGATCCGGTTGAACCGGTCGGAGAGACCGGCCCACACACCCAGCGGGATGCCGATGAGCAGCGCCACGAGGACCGCCGACAGGGTCAGCGCGAGGGTGTCCATGCTCTCCTGCCACAGGCCCTGCAGCCCGAAGAAGGTGAAGCCCGCGACCGCCAGCAGCGCGACCCGCCAGTTGCCCACGGCCCAGGACACATAGCCGGTGAGTCCGACGACGCCGAGCCAGCCGATCTGCGGGACCGGGCGGCTGCCGGTGGGCTGGGAGATCAGGGACTGGACGAAGGTCACCAGGTTGTCGATGGCCAGCCGGATCTCGTTGAAGAAGTACAGGAAGAGCGGGTTGGAGTTGCGGTTGGCCCCGATGCTGTCGTTGAGGTCGTTGAGCCAGCGGTGCAGGCCGGTGAGGTCGGCCGCCGCGAGGGCGAGCGTCTGCCGGCCGCGCAGCACGGCGAAGAGCACCAGCCAGGCGAGCAGGATCGCCGCCACCACCATGGGGCGGCTGACCTTGTTGCGTATCGTCGCGACCGGCGCGGTCGCGTCGGCGACGGCCATCACGCACCGCCCTGCTGACCGGCGACGACGGAGAGGATCTCCTCGTCGCCGACGATGCCGAGCAACTTGCCGTTCTCCACGACCTTGACCGGCTTCTCGGCGGCCAGGACGGCCCGGGTGGCCTCGCGCACCACGACGTCCGGTCCCAGTTCGGGCCCGTCGAGGGCGTCGTCGGGCTCGGCGGGACGCATGATCCAGCGCAGGGTGAGGACGTCCCCGCGCGGTACGTCCTTCACGAAGTCCCGTACGTAGTCGTCGGCCGGGGCGCCGACCAGTTCGTCGCCGGTACCGCACTGGACCGTCCTGCCGTCGCGCATGATCAGGATGCGGTCGCCCAGCTTCAGGGCCTCGGACAGGTCGTGGGTGATGAACACCATGGTCTTGCCGACCTCGTGGTGCAGGCGGATGACCTCGCTCTGCATGTCACGGCGGATCAGCGGGTCGAGCGCGGAGAACGGCTCGTCGAAGAAGAGGACGTCCGGGTCGCCGGCGAGGGCGCGGGCGAGGCCCACGCGCTGCTGCATACCGCCGGAGAGCTGGTCGGGGTAGGAGTTCTCGTATCCGGCCAGGCCCACCAGTTCGACGGTCTCCAGGGCCTTCCTGGTGCGCTCGGCCCGGCCCATGCCGCGTATCTCCAGGCCGAACGCCACGTTGTCGACGACCTTGCGGTGCGGCAGCAGACCGAAGTGCTGGAAGACCATGGAGAACTTGCTGCGCCGCAGTTCGCGCAGCCGCCGGGCGTCGGCGCCCCGGATGTCCTCGCCTTCGAAGACGATCTCTCCGGCGGTGGGTTCGATCAGCCGGGTCAGACATCGCACCAGGGTGGACTTGCCGGAGCCGGACAGGCCCATGACGACGAAGACCTCGCCCGGCGACACCTCGAAGTCGACGTCACGCACGGCGGCGGTGCAGCCGGTGCGGTCCATGAGCTCGCGGCGCGTGAGTCCGCACAACTCCTCGGAGCCCGGCACCTCGTCGGCCTTCGGCCCGAACACCTTCCACAGCCGGCGCACGGAGATGACCGGGGTGCGGTCCTTGGGATCCTGGGACGTGTCGCGCCGCTGCGACACCTCGGTCTGTGCTGGGGTCATGATCGACCTCTTTCGGCGTTCAGCCGCGGAACCAGTGTTGCGGCCGGGGTTGGATGTTCTGCCAGACGTGCTTGGGCTCTCGGTACTCGTCCAGGCCGGTCGGTCCCAGCTCACGGCCCACGCCCGAGTGCCCGAAACCGCCCCATTCCGCCTGCGGCACATAGGGGTGGTAGTCGTTGATCCACACGGTGCCGTGGCGCAGCCTGCGGGCCACCCGCTGGGCCTTGCCCGCGTCCTGCGTCCAGACGGCGCCGGCGAGGCCGTACTCCGTGTCGTTGGCGATGCGGACGGCGTCGTCCTCGTCGCGGAAGCGCTCGACGGTGAGCACGGGCCCGAAGGACTCCTCGTGCACCACGCGCATGTCCTGCCGGCACTCGTCCAGGACGGTGGGCGGGTAGTAGAAGCCGTCCGCCAGCGCGGGGTCGTCGGGGCGTGTGCCGCCGCAGCGCAGTACGGCGCCCTCGGCGAGTCCCGCGGCGACGTACGCCTCGACCTTCTCGCGGTGCTGCGCCGAGATCAGCGCGCCGGTCTCGGCCTCGGGGTCGAAGGGTCCGCCGAGGCGGATCTGCCGGGCGCGGCGCACGACCTCGTCCACGAAGGCGTCGTGGACCGAGTCCTCGACGATCAGGCGGGCGCCGGCCGAGCAGACCTGCCCGGAGTGCAGGAAGACGGCGGTCAGCGCGAAGTCGACGGCCGTGGCGAAGTCGGCGTCGGCGAAGACCACGTTCGGGTTCTTGCCGCCGAGTTCCAGCGCGACCTTCTTCACCGTGGCCGCGGCGGTGGCCATGATGCGCCGCCCCGTCTGCAGGCCTCCGGTGAAGGACACCATGTCGACGGCCGGGTGCTCGGCGAGCGGCGCGCCCGCCTCGGCTCCGGCACCCAGCACCAGGTTGGCGGCGCCGGCCGGGAGCCCCGCCTCCTCCAGGGCCTTCATGAGCAGGATGGAGGTGGAGGGCGTGAGCTCGCTGGGCTTGAGGACGACGGTGTTCCCCGCGAGAAGAGCGGGAGCGACCTTCCAACTGGCCTGCAGCAGCGGGTAGTTCCAGGGAGTGATGAGTCCGCACACGCCGACGGGCTCGTAGGTGACCCGGCTGAGGGCGTCGTCGCGGCCGGTGTCGACCACCCGGCCGGAACTGGTGCCGGCGATGCCGCCGTAGTAGCGGAAGCAGGAGACGACGTCGGCGATGTCGTACTCGCTCTCGACCAGCCGCTTGCCGGTGTCGAGGGATTCGGCGCGGGCGAACTCCTTGGCGTCGCGCTCGAGGATGTCGGCGGTGCGCAGCAGCAGGGCGCCGCGCTCCCGCTCGGGGGTGCGGGGCCAGGGGCCTTCGTCGAAGGCGCGCCGGGCGGCGGAGATCGCCGCCTCGGTGTCGGGGCGGGTCGCCTCCGAGACCGTCGCGACGAGCGTGCCGTCCGCGGGACAGCGGATCTCCCGGTGGCCGCCGGCCACCGCAGCGCGCCATTCTCCGTCCACGTACAGATCTGCCACGGTCGCGCCCTTCGAAGGAGCTCGTTGCGTAATGTGCACTGTATTGCTTGTGGTGGAACACCCTGGCTGACGGGGCCGACACCCGTCAAGGGGTCGGGGTATGCCGATTTCAGGCGGCCAGCCGGTCCAGCAGGGCCCGGCGCCAGCGCTCCGTCTCGGCGATCTGGTTGAAGGTGAAGAGGTGAAGGCCGGCCACCGCGGCCGCGGGCCCGGCGAACGACTCCGCGCCGCGGCCGAGCAGCCGCTCGGGAGCGTATCCGCCGGGCGCCGCGAACCGCAGGAACCAGGAGGGGTGCCGGGTGAGGAAGCGCGTCGACTCCCCCACCCCGATCTTCGTCGCCATGGCCAGCAGCTTCGCCCGCTGGACGGGCCCGGCGACGCCCACGTACACCGGCAGGGTGATGGCGCGGCGCCGGATCCGGGTGATCCAGTCGCCGAGCACCCGCGGGTCGAAGCACAGGTTGCTGACGATGTACGTGGCGTGCGTCCGCTTGTCCCACATCGACTGGATGGTGATGTCGTCGTGGATGAGCGGATGGCTCTCCGGATAGCCGGTGATGCCCATGTCGGCGAACGGCCTGCCCAGGTCGCTCAGCGCGCGCAGCACCGGCAGCGCCCCGTCGTACGGCCCGGCCGGCGGGTCGGCGTCGCCCGCCGGCACGAAGACGTCGTCGACACGCGCCGCGCGCAACCGCTCGGCCACGTCCTTCAGGTGCGTGTCGTCCCGCAGCAGCCGTGCGGGGACGTGCGGGACGACGCGGTAACCATGTGCCGCCAGCCGCTCGGTCAGGCCGAGCGTCGGCTCCAGCCCCTTGACCGGCGACGCCGTGACCGTGACCACGACGTCGCGGGGCACCTCGGCGAGGACCTTCTCCTCCGTCGCCCTCGCCGGCAGCACCTCGTAGCGGACGTGGCCGAGCAGCGCTCGCAGGGCCTCGGCGCCCATGGTCTACCCGGCCTGCTTCTGGGCGTCGCGGTGCCGGTAGTACGCGGCCTTCGACGGCTCCAGCGGCTCGTTGCCGAGGATGAGGTCGGCCGCCTTCTCGGCGATCATCATCACCGGTGCGTAGATGTTGCCGTTGGTGACGTAGGGCATCACCGAGGCGTCCACCACGCGCAGTCCGGCCAGGCCGTGCACCCGCAGGGTGAGCGGGTCGACGACGGACATCTCGTCGGTGCCCATCTTGCAGGTGCAGGACGGGTGCAGGGCCGTCTCGCCCTCCTTGGCGACCCAGGCGAGGATCTCCTCGTCGGTCTCGACTGAGGGTCCGGGCGAGATCTCGCCGGCGTTGTAGGGGCCGAGGGCGGGCTGGCCGAGGATCCTGCGGGCGACGCGGATCGCCTCGACCCACTCCCGGCGGTCCTGCTCGGTGGAGAGGTAGTTGAAGCGCAGCGCGGGCTTGGCCCGCGGGTCCCTGCTCTTGATCTTGACCGAGCCGATGGCGTCCGAGTACATGGGTCCGACGTGCACCTGGTATCCGTGTCCGCCGGCCGGCGAGGAGCCGTCGTAGCGGACGGCGACCGGCAGGAAGTGGAACATCAGGTTGGGATAGTCCACGTCCTCGTTGCTGCGGGCGAAGCCGCCCGCCTCGAAGTGGTTGGTGGCCGCGGGCCCCTTGCGGAACAGCCACTGCAGTCCGATGAAGGGGGCGCGCCACTTCGCCATGTACGGCTGCATGGAGACGGGCTGCTTGCAGCCGTACTGGACGTACACCTCGAGGTGGTCCTGCATGTTCTCGCCGACGCCCGGCAGGTCGTGGACGACGTCGATCCCGAGGGCGGACAGTTCGCCGGCGTTGCCGACGCCGGAGAGCTGCAGCAGCTGCGGGGAGTTGATGGCACCGCCGCACAGGATGACCTCGCCGGCGCGGACCTGCTGGGGAGCGCCCCTGCCGCGCCGGAACTCGACGCCGACGGCCCGCTTGCCCTCGAAGAGCACCCGGGTGACGAGGGCACGCGTCTTCACCGTGAGGTTCGGCCGCTTCATCGCGGGCTTGAGGTAGGCCTTCGAGGCCGACAGCCGGCGCCCTCGGTGGACATTGCGGTCGAACTTGGCGAAGCCCTCCTGCCGGTAGCCGTTGACGTCGTCCGTCGGCGCGTAGCCCGCCTCCTGGGTGGCCTTGAGGAAGGCGGTGAAGAGCGGGTTGGTCGCGGGGCCGCGTTCGAGGACGAGGGGTCCGTCATGGCCGCGGAACTCGTCGTCGGGGTCGGCCGCCAGACAGTTCTCCATCCGGCGGAAGTACGGCAGGCAGTGGGCGTAGTCCCAGGTCTCCATGCCGGGGTCGGCCGCCCAGCGCTCGTAGTCCATGGGGTTGCCGCGCTGGAAGATCATGCCGTTGATGCTGCTGGAGCCGCCGAGCACCTTGCCCCGGGCGTGGTAGATGCGGCGGCCGCCCATGTGCGGCTCGGGCTCCGACTCGTACTTCCAGTCGTAGAAGCGGCTGCCGATCGGGTAGGTCAGCGCCGCGGGCATGTGGATGAAGACGTCCCAGGGATAGTCGGAGCGGCCGGCCTCCAGGACCAGCACCCGGTTGCCGGGGTCGGCCGAGAGCCGGTTCGCCAGTGCGCTGCCGGCCGATCCACCGCCGACGATGACGAAGTCGTACTGCAGGGGAGCCATGGTGCCTCGTCTCGCTCGCGCCGTTGATGTGCGGGCATGCTAGTACGGGTATCGCTATACGCACCAGGTTGCGATACACGCAACCTGTAAGAACTTTGTTTACGGTGCGTAACTTGCTAGAAAGTTGTTTACTGCGCGTATAGTTTCGCTATGAGCAACTACAGTCCGGATACCGAAACGAGTGGGCCACCGTCCGGCGGAGTGCAGTCCGTCGACCGCGCGATCAGCGTGCTGGAGATCCTGGCCCAGCGCGGCGAGGCCGGCGTGAGCGAGGTGGCCGCCGAGATCGACGTGCACAAGTCGACGGCGTTCCGTCTGCTCGGCGCTCTGGAGGCGCGCGGCCTCGTGGAGCAGTCGGGCGAGCGCGGGAAGTACTCGCTCGGCTTCGGCATCGTACGCCTGGCGGGTGCCGTAACGGGACGCATCGACATCACCCAGCAGGGCCGCCCGGTGTGCGAGCGCCTGGCGGAGGAACTCGGCGAGACGGTCAACATCGCCGTGATGCAGGAGCACTACGCGATCAACCTCTACCAGGTGCGTGGCACGGCCGCCGTCACCGCCCACAACTGGGTCGGCCAGCTGACCCCGCTGCACGCCACCTCCAGCGGCAAGATCATGCTGGCCCACATGGCGGCCAAGGAACGCGGCGCGCTGCTGACGGAGACCGGCCTGAAGAAGCTGACGCCGCACACGATCTCCTCGAAGGCGAAGCTGGAGAAGAACCTGGCCGAGGCCCGCGAGCGCGGTTACGCCTGGACGCTGGAGGAGCTGGAGATCGGTCTGCACGCCATGGCCGCCCCGATCCGCGACCGGGAGGGGCAGGTGATCGCGTCGATCAGCGCCTCCGGTCCCTCCTACCGGTTCACCGAGGAGCGCATGCACGAGCTGGCTCCGGTGCTGGTGAAGGGCGGGGAGGAGATCAGCCACCGGATGGGTTACCTGGGCTGAGCACACACGGTACGACCGCCGTACGGCCCGCGCTCGCCCCCCGCGCGGGCCACGGGCCCCCGTCACTGCGGGTTGTGCGTGCCGAGGCGCTCGTTCACCCAGTCGTGGAAGGCGCCGATGTGGTGCTCACTGGGCACGAGCACGCCGCCCTTGGCGTACAGCCGTGACCTCATCCCCGGCTGGGTCCGTTCGCAGGCGTCGAAGTCCTGCCGGTTGACCCGGTCGAAGAGCTCCACGGACCGGCTGACGTCCTTGCCGCTCGCCACGACGTGCGGCAGATACAGCCAGTCGCACTCGACGATCGTGCGGTCGACGGCCACCGGGTACATCCGGTGGAAGATCACGTGGTCGGGCACCAGGTTGATGAACACCTGCGGCTTGACGGTGATCGCGTAGTACCGGCGGTCCTGGTCCTCGGACACCCCCGGAATGCGGTCCAGTCCCTCGGAGCCGTCCACGGTGAAGCCCTGGATGTCCGCACCGAACTCGGCGCCGTGCCCGACGTAGTACTGGGCGGCGTAGCCGTCGGCGAACTCCGGGAGGACCTCGGTGAGTTCGGGGTGGATCGTGGCGCAGTGGTAGCACTCCATGAAGTTCTCGATGATGAGCTTCCAGTTCGCCTTGACGTCGTAGACGATCCGCCTGCCCACCGAGAGGTTCGCGACGTCGTAGCGCTCGATCGACTCGGTGTCGCCCAGCCGCTCGACCACCGCCCCCATCACGTCCTCCTCGAAGGAGGGCGGGTTCTCCGCCAGGCAGACCCAGACATAGCCGAGCCATTCGCGCACGGCCACGCTCACCAGGCCGTACTCGGTGCGGCCGACGTCGGGCATCTTGGTCAGGTTGGGCGCCGCGACGAGCTTGCCGTTCAGGTCGTAGGTCCAGGCGTGGTACGGGCACTGGAAGGCCCGCTTGACCTCGCCCGTCTCCTCGGTGCAGAGCTTGGCTCCGCGGTGCCGGCAGACGTTGAAGTAGGCGCGGATCGAGTTGTCCCGGGCCCGGGTGACGAGGATGCTCTCGCGGCCCACGTCCACGGTGCGGAAGGCCCCGGGCCTCGCCAGGTCGGACGAGCGCACGGTGCAGAACCACATCGCCTCGAAGATGCGCTCCTGTTCCTGGGCGAAGGTGCCGGGATCCGTGTAGGCGGAGCCGGGAAGAGTGGCGATCAGGCTGTCCGGCAGGCTGGTCGAGGTCACGGTGCACTCCTCGGGAAACGTCGTGGATCGATAGGTCACGCGCCGGGAAGAGCGACTTCGGTCGGCGTTGTGTATGGAGCAACGCTGCGTTTGATATGCAACGCAGAATGTGGTGCCGCGGGGGTGGTGTCACGACGCGGCGGGGGCGAACTGCTTGCGCCGGCGGGTGAACAGCCGCGGCTGGTTCATGCCGAGCACGGCGACCGGCCGGCCTGCCCTGCGGTAGACGGCCAGAAAACTGCGGTCGTCGGTCGAGCCCTCCTCGACCGTCACGCTGTCGGCCCCGGCGGCGTGGCCCACGAACTGGATCTTCACGCCGTACTGGTCGGACCAGAAGTACGGCGGCCGGGGCACGCCCGGCTCCGTCGCACCGTGGGCGAGGAGCACGGCGACGGCGGCGTCCGGCCGTTCCAGCGCGCCGGTCCAGTGCTCGACCCTGCGATGGGCCCCGGTGTGCGGGTCGTACCAGTTGGCGCAGTCGCCCACGGCGACCACTCCGGCCACACTCGTGCGGCCGTCGACGCCGCACTTCACGCCGTTGTCGAGTGCGACGCCGGAGCCCTCCAGCCACTCGACGCAGGGGCGCGCCCCCACGCCGACGACGACGGTGTCGGCGGGGATGCTGCGCCCGTCCTCCAGCAGCACGGCGTCGACCCGGCGCTCCCCGCCCAGTCCCTTGACCCCCACTCCGCACAGCAGTCGTACGCCGTGGTCCGTGTGGAGGGCGGAGACGACCCTGCCCATGGCCTCGCCGAGCGGTCCGGCCAGCGGCGTGGGCGCCGCCTCGACCACGGTCACGTCGAGGCCGAGGGCGTACGCCGTGGAGGCGACCTCGGCGCCGATGAACCCGCCGCCGATCACCACCAGCCGTCCGCCCCGGGCCAGGTCGTCCCTGAGGGCGCGGGCGTCGTCGAGCGTGCGCAGCACATGGACGCCGGCGAGCCCCTCGGTGCCGGGCAGGGTGCGGGCGGCGGCGCCGGTCGCGATGACCACGCCGTCGGCGCGTATCTCCCGGCCGTCGGCGAGCCGGACCGCCCGCTCGGTGCGGTCGAGGCCGGTGGCGCGGGCGCCGAGCACCCACTCCGCCCGGAGCTCCTCGTCGTCCCGCTCCAGCGCCAGTTCCCCTTCGCCGATGGCACCGGCCAGGAACTCCTTGGACAACGGCGGCCTGTCGTAGGGGCGGTGGAGCTCGGCGCCGACGACGACCAGCCGGCCGTCGTACCCCCGCTTCCGCAGCGAGCGCGCGGCCGACAGACCGGCCAGCGAGGCGCCCACCACGGCGACGGTCCTCACGCGGGGCCTCCGGCCAGGCGGGCGGCGACGCAGGGCGGCAGGTTGGGCGCCTCGGTGGACAGCCGCACGTAGACCGTGCCGTCCTCGACGACGACCTCGTGGGTGCGGACCGGGAGCTTGGCCGGCGGGGCGTCCACGGCTCCGGTCCTCAGGTCGAACCTGGAGGCGTGCAGGGGGCATTCCACCTCACAGCCCTCCAGCCAGCCGTCGGCGAGCGACGCGTCCTGATGGGTGCAGGTGTCGTCGATGGCGAAGAGCTCGCCGTCGTCGGTGTGGAACACCGAGACGGGCGGGTCGATGTCGAGCCGGTGGGCCTCGCCTCGCGGCAGATCCGCGAGTCGGCACGCGGGAATCATCATGACACCTCGGTGCGTATAACGAAACGGATTGCGATTAGCGCAACGTCAGTCTGCTGGCCGCTCCGAAGGCTTGTCAAGGCATCCACAGGCCGGTTTCCGCGGCGTTCGGCGCCCGATGTCCGGGCACGCCGAAGCGACCTCGAAAGCGCAGGTCAGCAGGCAGATCAGGGGTGGTGGCGAGGTGCGACGACGGCCCCGCCGCCGGTGCCGTCCGCATCGGTACGCCACCGGGGCAGGGCCGCTGTTCGCCGGGCGGTCAGAAGCCGCGCTCGATCCACTCCTGAAGATGGGGCGCCTCGGCGCCGACGGTGGTGGTGTCGCCGTGGCCGGTGTGCACGACGGTGTCGTCCGGCAGGGCGAGGAGGCGTTCCCTGATCGAACGGATGATGGTCGGGAAGTCGCTGTACGACCGTCCCGTGGCCCCGGGGCCGCCGGCGAACAGCGTGTCGCCGCTGAACAGCGCGGACAGGTGCGGGGCGTACAGACAGACGGCGCCCGGGGCGTGTCCCGGGGTGTGCAGGACGGTCAGCTCCGCTCCGGCGACGGTGAGACGCTGCCCGTCGGTCAGCTCGCCGTCGGGCGCCCGGTCGGGATGGGTCTGTTTCCACAGGGGCAGGTCGTCGGCGTGCAGCAGGATCGGGGCTCCGGTCCGGGCGGCGAGGTCCGGTGCGGCATCGATGTGGTCGTTGTGCGCGTGGGTGCACACGATCGCCCGCAGGGTGCGGCCGCCGAGGGCCCGGGCGATGGCATCGGCGTCATGGGCGGCGTCGATCACGACCGCCTCGGTGTCGTCACCCACGATCCACACGTTGTTGTCGACGTCCCAGGTGCCGCCGTCCAGCGAGAACGTCCCCGAGGTGACGAGACGTTCGATGCGGGCGCCCGCCATCAGAGGACCACCACCGAACGCAGCACGTCCCCGCCGTGCATCCGCTCGAAGGCCTTCTCGACCTCGTCCAGCGCGATGGTCTCGGTGACGAAGGCGTCCAGGTCGAGACGGCCCTGCAGATAGAGGTCGATGAGCATCGGGAAGTCGCGGGAGGGCAGGCAGTCGCCGTACCAGGACGACTTCAGGGCGCCGCCGCGGCCGAAGACGTCCAGCAGGGGCAGTTCGAGCTTCATCTCGGGGGTGGGGACGCCGACGAGGACGACGGTGCCGGCGAGGTCGCGCGCGTAGAAGGCCTGCTGGTACGTCTCCGGGCGGCCGACGGCCTCGATGACGACGTCGGCGCCGAAGCCGCCCGTCAGCTCGCGCACCGCGTCGACCGCGTCGGTCTCCCTGGAGTTGACCGTGTGGGTCGCGCCCAGCTTCTTCGCGGTGTCCAGCTTGCGGCCGTCGATGTCGACGGCGATGATCCTCGCCGCGCCCGCGAGCCTGGAGCCGACGACCGCCGCCGCACCCACACCGCCGCACCCGATCACGGCGACGGTGTCCCCGCGCCCGACGTTCCCCGTGTTGATGGCCGCACCGAGGCCGGCCATCACGCCGCAGCCGAGCAGCCCGGCGGCAGCGGGCGAGGCGGCCCGGTCGACCTTGGTGCACTGGCCGGCCGCGACGAGCGTCTTCTCGGCGAAGGCGCCGATGCCGAGCGCCGGCGAGAGTTCCGTGCCGTCGGTCAGGGTCATCTTCTGCTTCGCGTTGTGCGTGTCGAAGCAGTACCAGGGCCGCCCGCGCAGACAGGCCCGGCACTGACCGCACACGGCACGCCAGTTCAGGATCACGAAGTCGCCGGGAGCCACGTCGGTGACCCCCTCACCGACCGCCTCGACCACACCCGCGGCCTCGTGCCCCAGCAGGAACGGGAACTCGTCGCTGATGCCGCCCTCGCGATAGTGCAGATCGGTGTGGCAGACCCCGCAGGCCTCGATCTTGACCACCGCCTCGCCCGGGCCGGGGTCGGGCACGACGATCGTCTCCAGACTGACAGGGGCGCCCTTGCTCCGCGCGACGACCCCACGGACCTGCTGCGTCATGGCCACTCCTCGGCTCACAGAGGATCGAGATGTTGCCTATTACGGCACACCTCTCACGTTTCGCAACACAGCATCGCGGAGGCCGAAGCAGCGGTCAAGGATCCGTCAGCCGTCAAAGATTTCGCCGACGACTCGGCCGCGTACGCCGGCTCCTGCGACCGGAGGCGGCGTACGCGGCCGAGTCGTCGGCGACGGAGTGCCGGGTGTCTTCCGCGATCAGGCGGGGGCGTACACCCGATGGACGAACTCCACGAGCTGGTCGTCGGTGAGGTGCCGGGCGATGTCGGTCTCGCTGATCATTCCCACCATGCGCTTGTTCTCCACCACGGGAAGGCGCTTGATCTGGTGGCCCTCCATCTCCCGCAGGGCGTCGGAGATGTCGGCGGCGGCGTCGACCCAGCGCGGGGTGCCTTCGCACAGGTCACCGGCCGTCATCCGCGCGGGGTCGTGCCCCGAGGCGATGCACTTCACCACGATGTCGCGGTCGGTGATGATGCCGCACATGCGATCGCCGTTGTCGGGGTCGCTGACCGGAAGTGCGCCCACCTCATGGTCCCGCATCATCTGCGCGGCCCGGTCCAGCGTTTCGTGCCGGGGTATCCACTGGGCGCCCGGATGCATGATGTCCTTCGCAGTCGTCATCGCTCGTCCCTTTCACGGCTGTGCCGGTGCGAGCAGTCAGCCCGCCCGGGAGTCCTGGGTCGTCGCAGTGGACCGGCGCGACCGCCGGCCGACGGAGGCCGCCCGCATCCGCCCGTTCCGCTCCCTCAGGTAGGTGACCAGGTCGGTGCACAGATAGCGCCGGGCTGCGGCGGCCGCCTCCCGCGGGTTGCGCTCGCCCATCAGCACGCACAACGTGTAGCCCAAGTCCTCGAAGGCGGCACGCGACGCGAGATCGGCGGGTGCGGCGACCATGGCGCGCTCGCACACCCGGTAGCGTCGCAGCAGACGGCGCACTTCGGATTTCGCCGGTAGCAGCATGGTGCAGTTCACCACCCCAGGGGACTCGGCGGATCTCCGGTGGCGGCGCCGATGCCGCGGCACGATCACGTCCTTTGTCCCAACTAGGCCTTCAGCCATGGTGCACGAGGTGCGGGGCGCTGTCTTGTTGGCCTTTCAATCGGCGCCGGACGAGCAACTGGGGGTGGGCGAACAGCAGAGGGTTACGGCCGTCAGGCGCGCGCCCTCGGTCCGGCCGACCCGGACATCCCGCCGAGCGTGCTCGCGTCCTGCGTCCCGCGTCCGCCGGGAAGGCGGCGGCGACGGTGGCGGTGTCGGTGGGTGCCGCCCATGGCCGTCATCGCCAGGCCCAGGCAGAAGACGAGTGCCAGCGCGAGGCCCGAACCGAACAGCGCGAGGCCGTTCATCGAGGCGATGTCGTGGCCGAGGACGGAGACGGTGCAGTCGGGGCCGCCGGACAGGTTGCCGACGATCGCCAGGGCGGTGAAGGCACCCGTGCCCGCGAGCAGGAGCAGTCCGAGGAACAGCATCAGGGTCATCTCCTCAGGGAACGTCCGCCGGGCTTCGGGTACCCGCGACTCTCCGGTCCACCCCCACTGCACCGCGTGACGCCCGGCGCCCGGCGCCTCACCGGCCCGCGCCCGCGAACCCCTCTGCGACGCAGAGCGTGCCGTCGGCCTCCAGCACGATGTGCACGTGGCTGATCCGGTCGAGGGTCGAGCACAGCCAGGCGCGGTCCCGGTCCTCGGCGGGCTCCAGCCGCATCCGCCGCGCCTGCAAGGGGAACATCCGAAGTCCGGTCGGGCGCCCCGTGTCCGCCGCCACCGAGACGAGGTAGCCGAGCCGCAGGTCGTCGCGGTACTCCTCGTAGCCCGTGATGCCCTCGTAGTCGTCGATGAAGTCGCCGCAGCCGTGGAGGATCAGCCGGCCCCGGTACACCTCCACGGAGCGCGGGTGGTGCGAGGAGTGCCCGTGGACGATGTCGACGCCGCCGTCGACCAGGGCGTGGGCGAAGCGCGTCTGGTCGCGGGGGACGAGATAGCCCCAGTTGGAGCCCCAGTGCACCGACACGACCACGATGTCGCCCGGCCGCGTGTCGCGCCGTACACGCTGGACGGCCGCCTCGGCATCCGCCGCCGACAGCTCGCGGGCGTAGGCGACGCCGGAGCGGTCCGTGGTCGCGGCCCAGTCGGGCGGGACGCCGCTGGACAGTGTTCCGAGGGCGAAGACCAGGATGCGGCGGCCGGGCCCGACAGGAACCGCCGCGGGCGCGTGGGCCTCGTCGGCGTCACGCCCCGCACCCACGGTCCGCAGGCCCGCGCCGGCGAGTGAGTCCAGGGTCTCTTCCAGGCCCGGCCGGCCGAAGTCCAGCACATGATTGTTGGCCAGCACGCACACGTCGGGCCGGGCCACCGTCAGGGCGGGCAGGTTGGCCGGGTGCATGCGGTAGTGGACCGCCTTGCCCGGTACGAACGCGTCGCTGCGCGTGACGGCCGTCTCCAGATTCACGATCCGGGCATCCGGCGCGGCCTCCTCCAGCAGCGGCAGCGCCTCGCCCCACGGCCAGGCGGGGTGGACCGGTGCCGGGATGGGTCCGCTGACCGCTTCGGCCAGTTCCACGTACGACCGGGCATCCGTGACGTAACCCTCGCGCAGCACCGGGCTTCCGGGGTGCGGAAGGATCTGGTCGACGCCGCGCCCGAGCATCACGTCACCGCACAGAAACAGCGTCACCACGCCGCCCATACACCCACCCTAGGCGGCATCTTCCCGGCATGGTCCGGTCCAAGGGGCGGTGTGTACAGGCCTGATGCGAGCCGAGGCTCCGGCCGGTCGGATTCACTCCTCACAGGGCGAACTTGTCCAGACACCTTTTCTCCATGAGGGGATCGGAAGAAGTTCCCTCGGCCGTAGCGCCGGCCACCCTAGAGTGCGCCCTGTCATGTACGCGATCGAGCAGTCGGTCGCGGCCGGGGACTACCCACCTCACCAGGAGAGCGCATGGTCTCGCGTCGTACAGGTACCGCCCTCACCTCCGCAGCGGCAGCTCTGCTGCTCGGCTTCAGCGGCTACGCGGCCCCCACCGCGAGCGCGGGCACCGGCACGGGGACGGGCACGGGCCTCTCGGTGTTCGCCTGGAACGTCGACCTCGGCACCGCGATCGTCGACAGCACCCAGAACGAGAAGGCGGCCCAGCGCACCCCGACCATCGAGTCGATCATCCGCAAGCACAGCGCGGACGTGGTGGTGCTGGACGAGGACTTCAACAACAGCTCGACCGCCGACATCACCAGCACGCTCGCCGATCTCTACCCGTACCACACCCCCGTCGTCGGCCAGACCTGCTCCGGCGGCGGCTGGACGGGCATCAGCGGTGACTGTTCCAACTCGTGGTTCGTCATCAACGGCGGCACCATGATCCTCTCCAAGTACCCGATCACCGCCCAGTACGCCCACGTCTTCAGCAACTCCACCTACGGCACCTGGGACTACCACGCCAACAAGGGCGCGGCACTGGTGCAGATCGAGAAGGACGGCGTGAAGAGCTGGGTGGTCGGCACCCATCTGCAGGCCGACGAGTCCGACACCTCGACGGACACCACCCAGTCCACCCGGCTCGCCCAGCTCGGCGAGATCCGCACCTGGGTGGACGGCATCGCCGGCTCGACCGCGCCGGTGCTGATCGGCGGGGACCTGAACGTGGAGTACTACGGCGGCCGGGCGCGCGGTGACTACGCAGGCGCCCAGACCGCGGTGAACGGCGTGCTCGGCACCCCGGCCACCGACGCAGGCCAGACCCTGCGGACCATGGACTGCCCGGTCTCCGCCTGGTGCCAGTACATGTCCGGCATCGAGTCCTTCCCGAAGGACTACCGCGACGACCTCGACTACCTCGGCTATCTCAACGCGCCGGGCCGCCCGACGCCGGCCGCGATGTCCACCGTCAAGGTCGACTTCGACCCCCAGTCCGGCTGGACCACGGGCCAGACCGACACCAACGCTCCCAGCGACCACTACCCGGTCGAGGCCACCTTCCAGCTCGGCTGACGGCGCACGAGTCCGACCGGCCGGACACTGAGGAACCCCCGGGACCAAGCGTGGGGTTCTCGGCCCCGGGGTTCTCGGCCCCGGGGCCTCCCACCCCGCAGGACGCGCGGCGGCCGGGCGGAACTTTTCGCCCAAACTGATGGTCGATACACTGCCGAGGTGGGTCTGGATCACCTTCGCTGACCTCTCTGGCCGCCCTCGGCGACGCCACGCGCCGCCGCATGTTCGAGTCCTCCCCCGAGGGCGCGACCGCCTACATCGATGCCGACGTGACCGCCCCGGAACGCATCCTCGAGGCCGCCGGCGAGACGCTGGACTTCGGCCGCCCCGTCGCGCTCATCCTCAGCAACATCCTGGGACACGTCGGCGACTACGATCAGGCCCGCTCCATCGCCGACCGCCTGATGGACGCCCTGCCCTCGGGCAGTTACCTCTCCGTCAACGACGGCTCGCGCGGCATCGACCCGGTCTTCGAGCAGGCGCAGGACGCCTACAACGACAGCGGCGCCGTCCCGTACAACCTGCGTACTCTCGAGGAGATCACCGGTTTCTTCGACGGCCTGGAACTCATCGAGCCCGGCGTCGTACCGGTCACCCAGTGGCGCCCGGAGCCCGGTTCGCCCACCCTGGAGGTCATAGCCGAGCACGGCGGCCTCGCCCGGAAGCCGTATTCCCCAACGGGCCGGCGCAGCAGCCTCCTCGGACAGCCCGCGACATGCCGGGCCACGGGCTGTCCGAGGGGGCCGAAATGCCGTGGACGTCCCACGCTTCACCGTGATCGCATGACGTGATGACGTCATTCTGGACCGGGAAGCACATACGACTGCGCGGCATTGAGCCCGACGACTGGACCGGGTTCATGCGCTTCGCCGAGGACGAGGAGCAGTTGGGGGACCTGCTGAACCCACCGCGCTCCGCCGAGGGTTTCCGCGCCTGGGCCAGGGAACAGGCCACCGCCGCGCCGGACGGCGACCGCTTCCAACTGGCCGTCGAGGCCGTCGACACGGGTGAACTGGTCGGTGCCGTCGGCTCGTACCACTCCGACCCGCGAGCGGGCTGGTTCGAGTACGGCATCACGATCGGCGCTGATCACCGGCGCAAGGGCTACGCGGCGGAAGCCGCGGTGCTGCTCCTGCGCTTCATGTTCGCCGAGCGGCGCTACCACAGGTGCGAGGCGAGGATCTTCGCGCACAACGAGCCGTCGCTGGCGCTGCACCGACGGCTGGGTTTCGTCGAGGAGGGCCGGCTGCGCGACCGCGTGTTCCTCGGCGGCCGCCACCGCGACCTCGTCGTGATGGGCCTCCTCTCCGACGACTTCGCCCACCTGCACGCCCTGCGCCACGCACACTCCCCTGCCGGCCGGGCCGGCGCCGCCGAGTGAGACGAGGGCCGAGCGGCCGGTCGCGAAGAGGCGGGCGTAGCCGGTCACAGCCGCGGCGGACCCGCCTCGACGCGGCGCAGGACCGGTGCCAGACGGTCCAGGTCGGGGCCGGTCTGGATCTGTCGCTCGTCCCACCAGGTGGCGCCGGCGTCGTACAGCGGGCCGATCACGTCCCTGGCCCCGGCCGGGTCCGGGGGCGTGGCACCGCCGAGCACGAACTCGAAGGGGCGCTCGGCTCCGGCCGTACGCTGCTTGCGCACGTAGGCGACCAGCTCCCGTACCTGCGCCGCATCCGGCACGTGCCCATGGCGGGCCGTCTCGAAGAGCGGCACCGCGCCGTCCCACCGCGCCGCACGGCGCATGGGCGGGCGGCGCGGCCAGAACCCGCCGATCCACACCGGCGGACCGGGCCGCTGCACGGTGGCGGGCACGAGCGTCACGTCCCGCACCTCGTAGTGCCGGCCGTGGTGGTCCACCGGCTCGCCGGACCAGAACCGCCGCAACAGCTCCAGTCCCTCGTCCAGCCGCTCGGCGAGCAGGCGCGGATCGGTGGCGTCGCCGAAGCTGCGGTACTCGTCCTCGATCGGGCCTCCCAGGCCTGCGGCGAAGATCACCCGGCCGCCGCTGAGCCGGTCCAAGGTGGCCACCTGGCGGGCGAGTTGCTGCGGCCGGTACCGCGGGACCGGCGTCAGCAGGGTGCCCAGCCGGATCCGGGAGGTCGCCAGCGCGGCGGCGGTCAGCAGCATCCAGGGGTCCCCGAAGGGACGGCCCTGGTGCTGTCGGTGCAGTACGTGATCCCAGACGAACAGGCCGTCCCAGCCGGCCTCTTCGGCGGCGGCCGCCACGGTCGCCACGTTACGGGGATCGGCGAAGTCGCCGAAGTTGGGGATGTTGACGGAAAACCGCATCCCAGCAGGATGCGCACCCGGCGGCGAAGCTGCAATCGGATTTACGTCCGGGCGAGTTGGGGGCGGGCCGGCCCGGCGTACGGCCTCGGCACGCGCCGCGGGTCACGCCCGGTGCCTCAGAGGTGAGGGACGGTGGTGCCGCCGCCTGCCTTGACCGCGTCCACGGCAGCCTGGTGCAGTTGCCGGCTGTACGCCTCGGAACCGCAGGGCACGGGGCTTCCGGCGAGGGTGAACCATTCGGAGGTGCCCGTGTACTGCACCGCCACGTCGGCCTCGTTGCCGTCCCAGGTGGTGTGGACGGTCAGGTCACCGACGACGATCCCCGCCTCCTCGGTACGCGCGCCGCCCCGGCCGGTGAAGACCCCGGGGGTGGTCCATGATGCCCATACCATGACGTCAGCCTTCCTCTCTGGGTGAGCGGCTTCGTGGGGGGAACCGGAGTGGAACCGCTACGGAATGACGATTCCGCGTTGCTGAGCAGGGCGGCGAGGCGGCAGCCCGTCCAGGGTGGCCCGTGCGGGACTCCTGCTGCCCGACCCTGCGCCGGTGTGCAGGCCCGCGGCGGCGGCCACGTAGTCCCGGGCCGTGAGCACGCCGACCAGCCGCCCGCGGGGA
Source organism: Streptomyces barringtoniae (assembly GCF_020819595.1). GTDB lineage: Bacteria > Actinomycetota > Actinomycetes > Streptomycetales > Streptomycetaceae > Streptomyces > Streptomyces barringtoniae. Next base: position 241,623 of record NZ_JAJHNP010000011.1, on the reverse strand, counting down.
TCGGTGACCGGCAGGGCGTCGAGGTGTTCCTCGGTCATCACGGCTGCCGCGCGCAGAACCGACTCCTCCGGGTGGACCGTGACCGTCCGGCGGGCGTGCACCAGCTCGCGCACCTTTCGGCGGGACAGCGTGGCGGCCGCGGCGGCGCAGGCCACCGCGAGTTCGGCGCGGTCCAGCAGCCCGGCGCAGCAGCCGTCCCCACGGACCACCGGAAGGTGGGGCTGCTCGGACCTCTCCATGACCTCCCAGGCCATCAGCACGCTCTCGTCGTCCCCGATCGAGTACGGGGCGGCATCCATCAGGCTCCGCACCGAGAGTCGCTCGTTCACGGTTGCCTCCTCGTGCCGCGCGTACGGCCCGGTCATCCCTCTCCTGCGGCACGGGCGTCGCTCCCCGCGCCTCTTCAACGCTCGTTGGACCGGCGGCCCCTGTCATGGGGCCGCATGGCCCCTGCGCGGGCCATTGGCCCCACGCTCGGCGCCGGGTAGGGGGCCACCCGGCCCAGCCTTGCCGAAGCGCACGCGAAGACTCCCTGTGCGGGCTCAGGCGGGCTCGGGTACGACGGCCACCGGGCAGGCCGCCTGGTGGAGCACGCCGTGGGCGACCCGGCCGAGCTGGAGCCCGAAGCGGCCCTGGCGGCGCCGGGCGCCCACGACGAGCAGGTCCGCTTCGCGGGAGGCGGCGAGCAGGGCGTCGCGGGCCGGGCCCTCCACCGTACGCGGCCGGGTCCGCAACCAGGCCGGGGCCTCCCGCAGCGCCTCCTCCACCGCTTCGACGGCCTGCTGCTCCTGGAGGCGGGCCGGTTCCGCGATGATCAGCAGGCTCCCGGTGGCCGCGGACACGGGCCTGCGCCAGGCCCGTACGCCCTCCAGCGGGACCCCGCGCAGCAGGGCCTCCTCGACCGCGTACTGCACGGCGGCCGAGCCGGCCGGTTTCTCGCGCACGCCCAGGACGATCCCGCCGCCTGTGCCGGAGCGCATCTCGTGGTGATGGCCGCCGCGCAGCACGATCACCGGGCAGTGGGCGTGTCCGGCCACCGTGACGCTGACGGAGCCGAGGAGTGCCTCCGCCACACCGCTGCGGCCACGGCAGCCCAGCACCAGCGCGAGAGCCTCGTGGCTCTCCCGGATCAGGCTGTACTCCGGTTCCTCGGTCAGCATGTCGGTGGCGACCTTCACACCGGGCTGCCGGTGCCGGGCCCGCCGCTCGGCGGTGTCGACGATGTCCTCCGCCCGCACATGCTCCGACGGCCTGTCGAGCCCATGGGCCGGGGATGTGCCTTCGTAGCACTCCCAGAGGGATGCGCGCACCAGCCGGAGCGACGCCCCGCGCAGGGCCGCCTCGTCGGCCGCCCACTCCACGGCGCGCAGGCTCGGCACGGAGCCGTCGACACCGACGACGACCGGGAGGTCCGGATACTCGTCGAAGGCCTGCGCGGCCGATGCCTTCATGGTCCTTCTCCTCGCGGTGGCGGGTCAGCCGTGTGCGACGACCGCGACAGGGGCGGCGATGTGGTGGATGGCGGCGTGCGCGACATGCCCGATGCGGGTGCCGAACGGGCCGCTGCGGATGGGTCGGCCGACGACGGCCAGTGAGGCGTCGCGGGAGTCCTCGACGAGGTTCTGCGCGGCGCTGCCGCTCCGGCTCGACTCGATCACCTCGACGTCCGGGAACTTCTGCCGCCAGGGTCGCAGCACCTTGCTCAGCAGGGCGGCCTGCCCCTGCACGAGCGAGTCGTAGAGCTCGGCGTCACCGGCGAAGCGGTAGAAGGAGGTCGGTGGCTCCGGCCAGCTGTGGACGGCCCGCAGGGGGGCTTTCCGGCGTGCGGCGGCGTCGAAGGCGAACTCCAGCACGGTGTCGTCCGGATCCTCGATGTCTACACCGAGCACGACGGGCCGGAACGGCGCCGCGGCCGACGGCACGCCCGTGCGATCCGCCTCGTGCTCGTCCGCGGCCTGCTCCCCCGCCCGTACCAGCACCACCGGACGTTCGGCGCGGGCCACCACGGCCAGACTCATCGAGCCTGCCATGAACCCGCCGATCCCACCGAGGCCCCGTGAGCCCAGCACCAGCAGTTCGGCGAGCCCCGCCACCTCGCAGAGGACGTCGGCCACGGTTCCGGTGAGCTGCTCGGTGACCAGCGCGATGTCCGGGTGACGCAGCCGCATGCCTTCCGCGCACTCCCACATCATCTGATCGGCCCAGTGCTGGTAGCTCTCGGGGGCCAGCAGCGGGTTCTGGGCCAGGCGCCTGGGCACCTGCTCCCTGACGTACACGATCTTCAGCGGCAGGCCGCGCAGCAGCGCCTCACGCGCCGCCCACTCGGCCGCCGCCCGGCTCTCGGGTGAGCCGTCGATGCCTGCCGTGACGGTTCCGGACATGGTCTCCGCCTCCAGGGTGAGGGTCCCGTCTTCAGGCTGGCGCTGCGGTGGGGGCGGCATCAGGGGCCACACGACCCCTGCGGGGGCCGACCGACCCCCTGATCAGGGCACGGGACGGCGGCAGGGCCGGAGGCCGGGGGGCCTCGTACCGGCGTCGGCTCTCGTGACCAGGGCGGAACGCGACGATCAGTGCGCTCTCCGGCGTGGGGGGAGGACGTACGTACGGCCCTCGCGGCCCCACTCCCCGTGTTCGGGGGTCAGACCGGCGTCCATCGCCCGGAGGCAGGGGCGGCCGATGTGGGCGTAGACCAGGCGTCCGACGCGGTTGCGGGCCGCTTCCGCGCCGACGTCCCGTACGGGGGCGTGACCGCCCACCCCGCCGCGGAAGCGAATGGGGCGGTCCCAGGACGAGGCTTCGGCGAACATCAGGTCCGCGTCCGCCGCCCAGGCCGGGAAGGTCCGGAACTCCGGTGCCCACACCACCACCCCCGGCTCTCCCTCGATGCGGTAACCGCAGGTGGGATGGGAGGTGTGCGCGACCGGCAGCGCGCGGATGCGCAGCTCGCCGAGGTCCGTGTCCGTCATACGGGGCACCAGCCCGCGCTCGGCGGCGAGATGCCGCAGGGCGGAGCGCAGTTCGGCGTGCTCGTCGGTGACGAGCCAGGCGTCCAGGCGGCCCTCGGGCGGCTGGGCACCGGGCCCGCCGTCGAACGCGACGCGCCGGCGGCCGTAGGCGACCAGAAGGCCGGCCGGGGCGAAACGCGGCGAGGCCATGGCGCCCACGCCCAGCAGCGTGAGCCGGAGCCGACGCGTCATACCCGTCACCTCCCGGGAGCGTGGCCCGTTCCTCGCCCTCATCGTCCCAGGCGGGGGGCGGCCGTGAACCCGAGCCGTCCGGCGACGTACGGGGGCCGTTCGACCCCGTGCGGGCGGGACGGCCCGGACGGATGGTCGAAGGAGGCCCGAGGGAAGGAGGGGCCGGTATGCGAGGCGAGACCGTCCGGAAGGACATCCCGCTACGAGTCGCCCCCCGCGTGGCCGACTACGACGAGGAGTGCGCGAGCTTCTCCTGGGCGGAGGCCCGGACGATGCTGGACGGGCTGCCCGGCGGGCGCGGACTGAACATCGCGCACGAGGCCGTCGACCGGCACGCGGCATCGGGCCGTGCGAGGGCGGTCGCGCTGCGCTGTGTCGGGCGGGACGGCTCCGTCACCTGCGTGACCTATGGCGAGCTGGCCCGTTCGACGGCTCGGTTCGCCAACGTCCTCCGCGGCCTCGGCATCGGTTACGGCGACCGGGTGGTGACCCTGCTCGGACCCTGTCCCGAGCTGTACACCGTGGTTCTCGGCACGCTGAAGAACACCAGTGTCCTGTGCCCGCTGTGCTGCGCCTTCGGGCCGGACCCGGTCTTCCAGCGGGTGACGCTGAGCGACGCGCAGGTGCTGGTCACCACGGCGGACCTGTACCGCGCGAAGATCGCCGGGCAACGCCGCCGGCTCGCCGCCCTGCGCCATGTGCTGATCGTCGGAGAGAGCGCCGAGGACCTGCCCGGCACCGTGTCCCTGGCCGCGCTGACGGCCGAGGCCGCCGACAGCTTCACCGTCCCGCCGACCTCGCCGCACGACATGGCCCTGCTGCACTTCACGAGCGGCACGACCGGCATCCCCAAGGGTGCGGTGCACGTGCACGAGGCGGCCGTCGCGCACTACGTGTCCGCGCTGTACGCCCTCGACCTCCACCAGGACGACGTGTTCTGGTGCACCGCCCACCCGGGCTGGGTCACCGGCATGTCCTACGGGATCGTGGCACCGCTCATGCACGGCGTGACCGTCGTGGTGGACGAGGGCGACCACGACGCCCGCCGCTGGTACCGCATCCTGGCCGAGCAGCGGGTGAGCGTCTGGTACACGGCGCCGACGGCCCTGCGGATGCTGATGCGGGCGACACCGAGGACGGGTCCGTACGACCTGCCCCGCTCCTTCGACCTGGGCGCGCTGCGGTTCATCGCGTCGACCGGCGAGCCGCTCGACCCGGAGGCGGTGGCGTGGGGACGGGACGTGCTCGGGCTGCCGGTGCACGACAACTGGTGGCAGACCGAGACCGGCGCCATCATGATCGCCAACCTGGCCGGCTGCGACATCCGCCCCGGATCGATGGGGCGCCCGCTGCCCGGTGTGGAGGCGGCGGTGCTGCGGCGCGGGCCGGACGGCCGGGCCGAGGTCGCCGACGGACGCGTCACCGTGCTGGAAGAGCCGGGTGTGGAGGGCGAGTTGGCGCTCCGGCCCGGCCGGCCGAGCATGTTCCGCGGTTATCTGCACGACGAGCCGCGTAGTGCGGCGGCCTTCGCGGGTGGCTGGTACCTCACCGGCGACCTGGTGCGGCGCGACGGCGACGGCTGGTACTGGTTCGTCGGGCGCGCCGACGACGTCATCCAGTCGGCGGGTCACCTCGTGGGGCCGTTCGAGGTCGAGAGCGCGCTGATGGAGCATCCGGCGGTCGCGGAGTCGGGGGTGATCGGACGGCCCGACCCCGTCGCCGGGAACATCGTCAAGGCGTTTGTCACCCTGCGGCCGGGCTTCGACGCGAGCAGCGCGACCCGGCGGGACCTGCTGGCCTTCGCCAGGCGCCGGCTGGGCCCGACGGTGGCGCCCCGCGAGATCGAATTCGACCAGCATCTGCCGCACACCCGCAGCGGCAAGGTCATGCGCCGCCTGCTGCGGGCACGTGAACTCGGCCTGCCCCAGGGCGACATCTCCACCCTGGAGGACTCCGCCCCGCAGGCCGCCTCCGCGGCGAGGACGGAGCAGCACGCGTGACTTTCGGGGCGCCCGTGCCGGTGCCGCACGCGAACACCTCGTACGCCTCCTCCGCCGGTGACGACGGGTCGCATGGCGATGGGCCGGGCCCCGTAAGAAGCTGGAAAGGGACGGTGACCGGCGCGGGTCCGGCACGAGAGGAGACGGGGGCGGTGACGATTCCCCTGGTGGTCGGCGTCGACGGATCCGAGGCCGGCCTGGAGGCGGTCGACTGGGGCGCCTCCGAGGCAGTCCGGCACGGCGTGCCGCTGCACCTCCTGCATGCGGCGGCCGGAGACCGTGACGCGGGCGGCGTGCTCGGCGCTGCCTCGGCACGTGCCAGGAAGAGTGCCCCCGCGGTGCGGCTGTCCAGCGAGGTGGTCCACGAGGACGCGGCCTGCGCCCTGGTCGACCTGGGGCGCGATGCCTTCGCGTTGGTGCTGGGGTCCCGAGGTCTCGGAGGGCTCGCCGGCATGCTCCTGGGCTCGGTCGGCCTCGCCGTGGCGGCACGAGCCGACTGCCCGGTCGTCGTGGTCCGCGGCGCACAGGAGCACCGCGGGGACCGGTTCGGCTGCGTGGTCGTCGGAGTCGAGGACGAACACGGCAGCGGCACAGCGGTGGAGTTCGCGTGCCGAGAGGCCCAGGTGCGCCACTGTCGCCTCGTGGCGGTGCATGCCTGGAGCGCACCGCCGGGTGCGTGCACGACACCTCAAGCCCCGTCGTGGCCCCTGGAGGCCCACGTACGCCCGCCGGCTCAGGTGCTCGACGACACCCTGCGCGGCGTGCCCGGACGGTACCGCGACACCCCGGTGTGCCGGCAGGTGGTCGAGGGACCGGCGCGCCGGGCGCTGCTGGACGCCGCGACAGGGGCGGACCTGCTGGTCGTGGGCGCCCCTCGGCGCCTTGGGCATCCCGGTCTGCAACTGGGCCTGATCAACCATGCGGTACTGCATCACGCGCCGTGCCCTGTCGCGGTCGTTCCCCAGAGGTGACCGCCGACGACTGGGGCCGCCGCCGGCGCGGACGCGACCGAGCGGGCGCCGGGCCGGTCCACCGGGGGCCGGACGCCGGACTCCCGGGGACGTTCGGCCCTGTGACCCGAGGCCGCCGCCGGTCGATGGTGGGACGGAGAGGTGCGGCCGGCCAGCGGCTTGGCGGAGGCCGGACGCCGTACCGGTCGCAGGGGACCGAGGCGAGGAGGAACATCATGTCGCACACGGCGCAGTGGAGGGTCCGCCTCGACCTCTTCGAGGACGACGACGGGACGACGAAGGCACATGTGGTGCTGGACACCGGCACCACCGCTCTGTCCGCCCACGGAAGCGCGCACTGCCATCCGGCGGACATGAACGTGCCGGAGATCGGCGACGAACTGGCGGCGGGCCGGGCCATGGTCGACCTCGCCCACCAGTTGCTCAGCGCCGCCGAACGTGACATGCAGGCAGTGCAGGCGCCGCCGCCCAGTGAAAGCACCCACCGGCCCGCTGCACGGCCCGTGTGAACCCGGCCCCGCATCAGTTCCCCACTCGGGGGATACCGGGCTCGGGCCCCCGTGCGGCGATGTGTCCCGCGTGGCAGTTTGGATAGAGCACCAATCTGAGGAGAGGGCGGCGACCATGCGAGCTCACCTCGGCGACCAGCTCATCGTGGAGAGTCCGGCGACCGGTGCCACCAGGCGCGACGGCGAGATCGTGGGACTCCACCACGCGGACGGAACACCTCCGTACGACGTGCACTGGTCGGACACGGACGAAGTGACCCTGGTGTTCCCCGGACCCGACGCGCACATCCGTCCTCTGCACCACGAACGGGCCGCGGCCGCACGCGAGCCACGACAGGACACGGGTGACGTGACCACCGTCTCCCGCGCTGCCCCACCGCAAGAGGCGGCCAACCCCGGTGACATCGGCCGGCGCGTGGCCCTCGAACGCAGGAGACAGGGCCTCAGCCGCGAGGAGACGGCCGGCCGCGCCCGGATGTCGCCCGACTATCTGGCGTACCTCGAGGAACGGCCCGCCGACCCGACCCTGGCAACGCTCGTCAGGCTGGCCGATGCGCTGGGTACCACCGTCGCCGCACTGCGCGGCGGAGGCATCGATCTCCCGCCCGGTCAGGGCTACGCACTGCTCCATGCCGAGCTGCGCGACCTCACCCCGGCGGAATGCCACATGCTGCTGTCCACGCACGGCGTGGGACGCGTCTCGGTGTCGACGCCCGATGGCCGCCCGGCCGTCGTCCCGGTCAACTACGACGTGGTCGACGACGCCATCGTCTTCCGGACCGCGCCCGAATCCGTGGCCGCGGCGGCGGCCGAACGGGAGGTGGCCTTCGAGGTGGATCACGTGGACGAGGCCCTGAGTCAGGGCTGGAGCGTCCTGGCCGTCGGCCCGGCGAGCGTCGTGACGGACCCGGACACCGTACGGAGACTCACCCGGCAGGCCCACACCACGCCATGGGCGGGCGGTGGGCGCGAGATGTGGGTGTCCATCCGGCCCACGAGCCTCACGGGCCGCCGGATCGGCCCGGCCGAGCGGCAGACGCCGTAGCCGGCCGTCCGCCGGCCGCAGCCCCCGGCCCCCGGCCCCCGACCGGATGGCGTGTCACGGTGACACGCCGGTCGCCGTGGCACATGGCGGATCCTCGACCGCAGCCGACTCGCGCCGCCACGAACGCAGGTCACGCGTGTGTGCCGGACGCAGCGGGCACGGGCAGGCCGGCCAGGCGCCATTCGAGCATGCCGTCGTTGAGGCGGATGGCGCGTCGGCCGTGGTCGGTCAGGAGGCGGACCGCGTCGTAGGCGAGGACGCAGTATTCGCCCCGGCAGTACACGACGATCTCGGTGTTCTCGGGCAACTCGTCGATGCGGTCGGCCAGTTCGCCGACCGGGATGGAGATCGCGCCCGGGATGTGCCCGGCCCGGTACTCCTCGGCCGGCCGCACATCGAGCACCGTCACATCGCCCGCCGCGACGCGGGCCTGGAGCTCCTCGCGGCCGACCTCCACGGCGCCGTCGTCACCGAGGCAGGCGTCGCGGGCGGCCCGGCACGGCGGCCTGGTGGTGGTCGGCGACCTTGCGCAGCAGGGCGAACAGCGGCCTGGTCAACAACCTCAACGACGGCCTCACCTGGGGCGTCTTCCCCCTGCTGTTCACCGACCACGGTCTCGGCCTCGCCGTCGTCGGACTCGTCAAGGGCCTGTACCCCATCCTCTGGGGCCTCGGCCAGATCCCCACCGGCCACCTCTCCGACCGGATCGGCCGCAAGCCGCTGATCGTCGTCGGCATGCTCGTCCAGGCCGCCGGATTCGTCCTCGCCCTCGCCCTGCTGGACACCCCTCTCCTGGCGGGCCTCCTCTCCTCCGTCGCGCTCGGGCTCGGCACCGCCATGGTCTACCCGGCCCTGATCGCGTCGGTCTCCGACCACGCGCACCCCGCATGGCGGACGGGCGCGCTGGGCACCTGCCGCTTCTGGCGCGACATCGGCTACGCCGTGGGCGCCCTCGTCGCGGGCGTCCTCGCCGACGCACTCGGCCTGAACGCCACGGTCGTCGCCGCCGCCGTGCTCACCGCCGGCTCGGGTGTGCTGGCCGCCCGCTGGATCAGCGAACACGAATCCGGCCGCTGACGCGGCTGGACGCACGCGCGCCCGTCAGTTCGGGGCCGGCGGGATGTTCTGGTTGACGTGGAACAGGTTGTCCGGGTCGTAGGCGCGCTTGACCGCAGCCAGGCGGTCGTAGTGGCCGCGGTAGGTGGTCCGCACTCGTTCCTGGCTCTCCCCGGGGCCGATGAAGTTGACGTAGGAGCCGCCCATGGAGTGCGGGTGCAGGTCGGTCCAGTAGTCGACGCACCACTGCCGGATCGCCTCGGCGTTGGCGGGGTCGGGGTCGATGCCGGCGATGATGCCGGACCACACGGCGTCCCGGTAGGCCCAGGCCGTGTCGTCGGCGCCGGCCTGGTGGGCCGCCCCGTCCACCGGGTACAGGTGCATGGTCGACAGGCCGGTCGGGAGGTTCTCCCCGTACTTGTGGTGCACGTCGATCGCGGCGTCGGAGAGGCCGTCGAAGAGGTCGCCGCGCCAGTACCACTGCAGTCCCTTGGGGATCAGCTCGTCGAACATGGTCTGCAGAACGGGGTACGGCATCGGGGTGGCGAAGTGGAAGGCCGGCGGCGCCGGCTCGTTCACCGGGGCGAACACCTCCGTCAGGCGTTCGTCGGAGAGGTCGCCCGTGTAGCACCACACGACCCCGCACATCTTCCGCCCGTGGATCGGCTCGGGGAAGGGCGGGCCGGGCGGTATGACGAGGAAGAGGAAGAACCCGCTGAGCTCGTCCGGCGCGGCGGGCAGGAACTCCCGGTACCAGCGCAGCACTTCGGGGCTCCGGTCGACCGGCCACACCGTCACGGCCACCCCGACGGTGCCGGCCGGGTGCAGCCGGAAGGTGAACGACGTCACCACGCCGAAGTTGCCGCCTCCGCCCCGCAGCGCCCAGAACAGCTCCGGGTGATTCTCCGGGGACGCGGTGACATAGCTGCCGTCGGCGAGGACGACGTCGGCCGACAGCAGGCTGTCGATCGTCAGGCCGTACCTGCGGCTGAGGTGGCCGTGGCCGCCGCCCAGGGTGAGACCGCCGACACCCGTGGTCGACATGATCCCGGCGGGCACGGCCCGCGCGAAGGCGTGTGTCGCATGGTCGAGGTCACCGAGCAGGCTGCCGCCGCCCACCTGGGCGGTGTCCGCCTCCGGGTCCACCCTGACCCAGCGCATCGGGGACAGGTCGAGGACGAGTCCGTCGTCGACCAGGCACAGACCCGGGCCGCTGTGGCCGCCGCCGCGCACCGCGAGCTCGACGCCGGTGTCCCGGGCGAAGGAGATCACCGCCCGCACGTCCGCCACGTCCACGCACTGGGCGAAGGCAGCCGGCCGCCGGTCGATCATGGCGTTGTAGATGCTGCGGGCCGCGTCGTAGCCGGGGTCCTGCGGTGTGATGACGGATCCCCGCAGTGCCTCGCGCAGACTGCCGGCAGCCGTTGCGTCGATGGTGTTCATGACCGAGTACCTTTTCCGTCTTCAGTCTTCAGTCTTCACCCGCCCACCGCAGCCCGCACGTCGGCGTCGGGGACACGAGTCCGCTGGTCAGCGCCTGATCGCCACGTAATCGACGTTGAACGGGTCGCCCTCTCCTCTGCGGGCACTTCCGCCTGTTGCCCGGCCGTCCGGAGGCGGGAACGTCGAGGACCCCTGGCGGGCGTGCGGCCGGCCAGGGGTCCTCGACGGGTCAGTCCGCGTCAGCCGTCGGACTCCGACGACGGGATGTAGGCACCCGGCACGTCGTTGGGTGCGTAGATCTTCTTCTCACCGGGGTACGGCGTCTTCCAGTTGTGCGTCTGGTACCACGTGAGGTGGTTCATCTGCGCGGGGTTGGCGTAGTCGGGCACGGCGTGCGGCCCGGTCAGCCGCTGCTTGGACTTCCAGCTGTCCCACTCGGCGGCGAGCTTCTGCATGTCCGCCGGTACCTCGGCCGCCGGGACGGCCGCCGCCTTCGGGTCCTGCGCTGCCGGGGTGTCGACGCCGCAGGAGGGCGGGGTCTTCAGGCCGTCGGTCAGCGAGGTCCGGTTGGGCACCGCCTTGAACGGCGTGTAGTCCGGGCGCCGGGTGAACGCCCCGCGCATCGGGCTGGCCGCGCTGTCCTTCTGGTTCATCGGGTGGATCCCGAGGATCTGCTCGATGGTGCGGATCATCGTGATCTGCGAGTAGTAGTGGTTGTCGACGGTGCCGTGCTGGGCCCAGGGGCTGATGATCTGGATCGGGGCACGGTGGCCGTCGACGTGGTCGAGGCCGGCCTGGGAGTCGTCCTCGACGACGAAGATCGCCGAGTCCTTCCAGTACTTGCTGTGGGAGATCTCGTCGACCATCTTGCCGACCGCGAGGTCGTTGTCCGCCACCTCGGCCGCCGGGCTCGCCGGACCACCGGTGTGGTCGTTGGAGAGCCAGAACATGTTCAGGTTGGCCGGACCGTTCTTCTCGAAGTCCTGCTTCCAGATCTGGTACTTGTAGACGTCCGGGACGTCGAGGTCGAACAACGGGAAGCCGGGCACCGAGACGGAGTTGAGCGACGGGATCGCCGAGCCCGTCTGTATGGGGTATGCGGTGGGCTGGCCGGTCGCGTCCATGTTCTTGGCGTCGCAGTACAGGTTCTGCCAGGTCGCGCCGGCCGGCTTGCTCTCGATCGACTGGAACTCGCCGAAGTCCCGCACGGTCTTCCCGGCCGCCTGCGCACCGGTCCAGATGAAGCCGGACTTCTGGTGGCCGAGCACGTCGTTCTCGGTGTCGTAGCTGCGCGCGTACTCACCGGCCGAGGACTCGGTGTACTCCGGGTCGTCGGCCTGCATCAGCCAGTTGTGACCCTCGGCGGAGTTGGTGCCGATGTCGTACGTGTTGTCGTACAGGCCGAACTGCCTGGCCAGGGCGTGCTGGTTCGGCGTCACGTTCTCGCCGAACTGCGTCACGGACGGGTCGCCGTCGCCCTGCGGCATGTCACCGAAGACCTGGTCGTAGGTCCGGTTCTCCTTGACGATCAGGAAGACGTGCTTGATCGTCGAGGGGTCGCCGAGCCGCTGCGGGACCGGCACCGGCCACGCCTTGCTCCCGCCCTTGGCCATCGAGACCGAGCCGGGGGTCCAGCCGTTCTGCTGGAAGACCTTGGCCGTCTCGGACCTGATGACGCTGTCGTCCGGCAGAGTGAACCGCTGCACGCTCGACGTGGTGTCGTGGGTGCCGTGCCCGGCGGGGTTGTTCGGGCGGCGGGCGTCGATGCCACGGGTGTTGGAGACCAGCACCTGGTTGCCGACGGTGGTGATCTCCGCGGGGAAGTAGTCCGTCGGGAGCAGGCCGACGTAGCTCACCGGCTCCAGCGGGCTCCGGTAGCGGTACACGGCGACCGCGTTGGCCCGGCCGAGGGTCACCAGCAGGCGGCCGTCGTCGGTGAGCGTCACCGCGTTGGGCTCGTAGCCCACCGACGCCTCCGGCCACGGCCGGGTGTCGATGGTCTGCACGACCTTGTTCTTGCCGGTGTCGATGACCGACACGTCGTTGCTGGCCGTGTTGGTGACGAACAGGGCGCTGCCCTTGGCGTACAGGGCGGTCGGGTGCAGGCCGACGTCGATGCTCGACGGGGCCGCGGCCGGGTTCGCCAGGTCGATGACGCTGACCGTGCCGGTGGTGCTGGCGCCCGTCCTGGGGTTGGCCGGCACCTGGGTGCCGTACGAGTTCATGGTGGTGTCGCCGGACTGGGCCGGACGGCCGCCCTCGTTGCTGACGTAGAGCTTGGTGCCGACCACGACCATGTCGCGCGGCGCGTTGCCCACGTTCCAGCTCTGCTCGACGGCGCCGGTCGCCGCGTCGATGGCGACCACCCGGTTCTGGCCGTTGACCGCCGAGTACACGGTGGAGCCGTCGGCGGAGAACACCGCCTGGCCCACCAGCGCGTGCTTGGACCCGTCCGCCGGGATTTTCACGGCCGTCGGGTTGGCGACCGTGCCGTCCGGGTTGACCGTGAACCTGGTGTAGCCGTCGGTCTGGCCCAGCCACAGCTGCTTGCCGTCGGGCGAGTAGGTGGGGCCTTCCTGGCCAACGGAGTTGCTGCTCAGGCGCGGGGCCGACGTGGCGGCGGTGCCGACGACCTGCTGTACCTTCCAGCTCTGCACGTCGACGATGGCCAGCGCGCTGCCGCCGTCGGTGACCGAGGCCGCGAGGTGGGTGCCGTCCGGGCTGGGCGAGGACGACATGATCTTGCCGTTGTTGATGACGAGGCGTTCGCCGTACGGGGCGAGGTACTGGTCGCTGGAGATGACCTGGCCCCGGTCGGTCGTCTGGCCGACCTGGTCGGTGCCGAACTGGTGGGTCTGGGCGTAACCGATGCCGGCGGTGGTGGCGAGGACCACCGCTGTGGCGATCGCCGTGAGGCTGGTCCGGCGCCCGAGGCGTCTACCGAGGAACTCCGTCTCCACAGCCCGGCGGTGGCGGGTTACCTGCATGGAGTCATCCCTTCGAGGTGCTGAGAAGTACGACGTTGCCGTCGAACTGCCAAAGAGGGTTCGGTGCGTCCCCGGTCGGGGTCCGCACCAGGAAGTAGCCGTTCACTTCCTTCGGTCCGTCGCCGTCGGCCACGAACCGCCCGTCAGAGGTGACGTCGAGCTGGTAGATGGCCGTCCCGGTGGCCTCGACGTCGGGGAGATGCCAGGACACGACGCAGCGCCAGTCGTTGCCGGGGCCTTCGGCGGCGACCCTGACACTGCCCTTGTTGCACGTCGCCGCGGCCTTCAGCTGCGCTTCGGTGACGGCAGGGCGGTTGAGCTGCCTGGTCTGCATGCGATACAGGTGGGCGAACTCCGTGGCGAGGGAGCGCTGCACCTTGTCCTGCGAGATCCCGGAACCCGTCGTCCCGGTCGCCGAGGCGACGACGGCGACGGTCACGCCGGCCAGTCCGACGAGCGGCAGGAGGCCGACGGCGACCGCACGGCGCGCCGAACCGACGTCGGTCAGGTTGGTGAAGTCGCGGCGGAGGAAGAGCAGACAGGCCAGCGCTGTCGCCGTCACCGCCCACACCAGGCTGACAACGATGCCGATCACGAGCGGACCGAGCTGTGCCGGGCTGGTGAACAGTCCGTTCCAGGAGATGAACGCCCAGCTGGGCAGGGCGAGTCGTACGGCGACGGGCAGCGGCAGCATCTGGGCCAGCTGCATCGCCAGCGCGACGACCGCCGGGAGCAGCAGTCCCATCGGGGACCGGCCCAGTACGACCGAGCCGAGCAGGCCGATCCCGACGAGGGCCAGCGTCGGGGCGAGCACGCACGCCCAGGCGAGCAGCACCTGGCCGGCCGCGTCCCCCGGGGCCAGCAGATGGCCGTCGAGGCCGACCAGCGGATGGTTGCCGACCGCCGCGAGCCCGCCGACCGTGCTGGAGGCGGCCAGCCCGGCCACGAGCAGCAGGATCACGGTGAGACTCGCCAGTGCCTTGGCCGCGAAGATCCGGCGGGGCGAGCGGACGGCCACGAGCAGGTGGCGCCAGGTGCCGAGCCGGTCCTCGGAGGCGAACACGTCGCCGGCCACCACGGAGGTCAGCAGCGGGAGCGCCCAGGTGCCCGAGAAGCCGAGGATCACCAGGGGACCGGCCCAGCCGGTGGCGAGCATCCAACGCCCGAAGAGCGTGTCGGCGGGGAGCGTGCTCTGCTGGCTCACCCCGGCGACGAAGAGCCCCGGTGCGATCCAGCAGGCGAGCACCAGCAGGCGGATGCGCCATTGCGAGACGAGCTTGACGAGTTCGAAGCGGTAGCAGCGGGCCACCGAGACGCGGCCGGCGCCGGTGGCGGGTTCGGGGGCGACGACGGTCGCGGTCGCGGTCATCGGCCGGCCTCCTGCGACTGGGCCTCGGTCTCCTGCCGGGCTTCGGCGTCCTCGCGCCGGGCTTCGGTCTCCTGCGCCTTGGGCCCGGTCTCCTGCGGCGGCGTGCCGGCTTGCTGTTGCTGCTCGGTCAGGGCCAGGAACGCGGCCTCGAGCGGGGACACCACGGGGGCGAGTTCGCGCAGCGCGATGCCCGACTCCACGAGCCGCGCCACCAGTTGGTCGAGGGCCGGCACCAGGGCGCGTACGACGAGCACCTCGGCGCCCTGACGTCCTACGGCGTCGTCGACGACACGGACCCCGGGCGCGCCGGCGGCCAGCCGGCGGGCGGTCTGCGGGTCGGAGGTGAGCAGCCGGTAGTCCAGTTCACGGTTCTCGGCGGCCAGCTTGCTCAACGGACCGGAGAAGACGACCCGTCCCGTGGCGAGGATGGTGACCTCGGAACACAGTGCCTCCAGGTCGTCCATGCGGTGGCTCGACAGCACGACAGTCGTCCCCTCGGCCGCGAGCCGGGTGAGGACACCGTGCACGTGCTTCTTGCCGGCCGGATCGAGGCCGTTGGACGGCTCGTCGAGCACGAGCAGCCGGGGCCTGGTCAGCAGGGCGGCGGCGAGGCCGAGCCGCTGGCGCATGCCCAGGGAGAAGCCGCGGGTCCGGTCGTCGGCGACATCGGTGAGTCCGACCTGGTCGAGCACCTCGTCGATGCCCGCCGTGCGGGCGTCGCGACCGCGGAGGGCGGCCAGCGCGGCCAGGTTCTGCCTGGCGGTGAGCGAGGGGTAGAGCCCGGGTCCGTCCACGAACCCGGCGACTCCGTCGGGAGCGGCGAACGTCCTGCCCACCGGCGTACCGAGGATCTCCAGACGGCCGCTGTCGGCCACGGCCAGGCCGAGCAGAAGCCCGAGCAGGGTCGTCTTCCCGGCGCCGTTCGGGCCGACCAGGCCGTGGATCTGCCCCTGCGCCACATCCAGATCGATGCCGTCGAGCGCGACGACATCACCGAAACACTTGCTGATCCCGCGAGCCCGGATCGCGCGGAGTGAGTCCATGAGCCCCTTCTTTCGAAAGCCTCAAGGACCCTAAGGAGGGCACATCACACTCACAGCAATCGCGAGTTGAACGCTCATGGAACGGAAGTCAACCGTCGTACACCTCACGGATAACCGGACATCCTCCTCAATACGGGACTATGTAAGGAACCTGACCGAACGTTACCCAACGCCGCCGGGCGCCACGTCAGAACGCCACGCGCACCTCCCCGACCTCCCGCCCGCCGCCCAGCACCGGCGTGCGGCCGATGCGGTCGACGACGGGTGCGGTCACCTCCATGAGGTTCAACGCGCGGGCCAGGACGGGGCCGAGGGCCCGGACTCCGCCGTCCTCGACCTTGAGGGCCAGGGCACGGCCGTCGGGCAGGGCAAGGGCCTGTACGGCCTCCGCGCCCACCTTCGACAGGGCGCCCGGTATGTCCTTCATGAGCCAGGTGTCGTGGCGTCGGGTGCCGGCGACGTACTCGGGATGGGCGCGCATGGCGTCGGCGACCCGCCGTTCGGGTGTGCCGGGTGCGGCGAGGACGAAGGAGCGGAAGGCACGGGCGAGGCCGGTCAGGCCGATCGCCATCAGGGGCGCCCCGCAGCCGTCCACGCCGACGGCGGCCACCGGTTCGCCGGCCGCCTCCTCCACGGCCGTACGGATGACGCGCTGGAGCGGATGCTCCGGGTCGAGGTAGGACTCCAGCGGCCAGTCCCGGAGCGCGGCGGCCGCCAGCATCGCCGTGTGTTTGCCGGAGCAGTTCATGGCCACGCGGTCGCGCCGGCCGCCGGCCGCGAGGTAGGCCTCCTGCTCCTCCTGATCCAGCGGGAGGGCGGGCGGGCACCGGAGGTGCTCCGGGGTCAGCCCGTGCTCGTCGAGCATCGCGCGCACAAGGTCACGCTGGAACGGCTCGCCCGAGTGGCTCGCGGCAGCCAGGGCCAGCCGTTCTCCCCCGAGGTCGAGTCCGGCTCTCAGCACGCCCGCCGCCTGCATCGGCTTGTTGGCGGAACGCGGAAAGACGGGGGACGTCACGTCGCCGGTCGCCCACTCCACCGAGCCGTCCACGGCGAGCAGCACCACGCTGCCCCGGTGCCGCCCCTCGACGAATCCGGAGCGGACGACCTCGGCGAGGACCGGGACGCCCGACGCGCTCGCGTTGGGGGTGGGTATGGCGGCCTGGGACATCGGCGGTCACCTTCCGGACGGGAACTCGGTTCGACCCGCCCGACCGTCCCGGGATCGCCGGGCATACCGGCCGGATGAGCGGATCGCTCCGCACGGTACCGGCGCCCGAGTCCTGCGCCGTACACAGGCGCGGGATTCCCGGCCATCGGGAGTGATTTACGTACATGAACTCTGCACATGTGGGTGTACGAAAGGGCCGTCGCCGTGCCAGACTCCCTCAACACCCCTGTCGTTCCGCTCACTTGGAGGCCGGCCCATGAGCGTGTCCCGGCGTACCGTGCTGGCCGTGGCAGCCGGAGCCACGGCAACCGCCGTCTCCCCGGCGCAGGCCGCGGAGGCATTCGGCGACCAGCGCTCGGACTCGGCCGAGCGAGCGCTGCACGCGGCGGCCGACTACGCGGTGGAAAAACTGCACGCCGTCGCGCCGGGGGTGACCGGGTTTCCCGTCGGCACGAAGTTCGAGAAATGGACCTACTCCCAGAACGGCGACTGGGTCGGCGGGTTCTGGCCTGGGACGCTGTGGATGGCGTATCTGCACAGCGGAGACGACGTGTTCCGCACGCTGGCACTCGACTCGGCCCGCGAACTGGCTCCGCGCCGGCACGACACCACCACCCACGACCTCGGCTTCCTCTTCTATCCGTTCTGGGTCACCGCCTGGCGCCTGACGGGCGACGACAGTTGGCGCGCGGGCGCGATCGAGGCGGCCGACTCACTCATCCAGCGCTACAACCCGCGCGGCCACTTCATCCGGGCCTGGGGGGCGCTGGACGACCCGAAGAACGCGGGCCGGGTCATCATGGACACGATCATGAACCTCGACCTGCTGGCCTTTGCCGGCCGGCAGACGGGCGACGAGAAGTACCTGCGCATCGCCGTCGAGCATGCCAGGACGGCACAACGGGTCTTTCCCCGGCCGGACGGCTCGACCCCGCACGTCTTCGACTTCGACCCCGACACCGGGGTGCCGATCGGCCCGAACACGGTCCAGGGCTACAGCCCGAGCTCCTGCTGGTCCCGCGGGCAGGCCTGGGGTGTCTACGGATTCACCACGATGTACCGCCGTACCGGCGATCGGCAGTTCCTCTCCACGGCACGCAGACTCGCCGACTACGCGGTGGGAGCCTTGAGTCCGGATCACATACCGGTGTGGGACTACCGTGCACCGCAAGCACCGTACGACGTCAAGGACGCCTCGGCGGGCGCGGTCATGGCGTGCGGACTGCTCGACCTGTCCGCCGCGACCGGCCGGCGTGAGTACCGGCAGGTCGCCCTGCGGATCCTCACGGCGCTGTCGGAGACCTGCCTGACGCGGAACTCCACCCGCGCGGAGGCGATCGTCGCCCGCTGCACCCGCAACCGACCGGCCGAGGACGGCATCGAGATCTCCCTCCCCTACGCCGACTACTACCTGCTGGAGGGCATCCTGCGCGTCCTGCGTCCGCAGGACGCCGACCGGGCCGTCGATCTGTCGACACTCTGAGCAGTGCCACAGCTCACCGCCTTGCCCGGACGGGCAGACGATAGGTTGGGGCGATGAGTGACGACTGGCGGACGGATCGGATCGGGGCTGCTCTGCGGGGTGAGAACCCCACGGTGCTACGGCGGCTCCAGGCGGGGTTCGCGGTGATCGGCGACGTGCAGTTCCTGCCGGGCTACTCGGTCCTGCTCGTGGACGAGCCGGGTGTTCAGCGACTGTCCGACCTGCCGAGGACCAAGCGGCTGGCGTTCCTGTCCGACATGGACCGGCTCGGTGAGGCCGTGGAGCGGGCCTGCCGGCGGCTGGATCCCGCCTTCCGCAGGGTGAACCTGGAGATCCTCGGCAACACGGACCCGTTCCTGCACGCCCATGTCTGGCCCCGATTCGAGTGGGAGACCCCCGAGTTGGCGGGCAAGCCCGTATGGCTGTATCCGCCGGACCGATGGCGGGACGAACGGTTCGGACTCGGTCCGCAGCACGACGCCCTGCGGGATGCGATCGCGAGTGAGCTGGACCTGTCGGCGTCCATGCCCCGAGCGGGTGCGCCGGATCCGGGCCGGGACCGGCCGGACTCCGCCCCTTCACCAGGCTGTGTTACGCCCCTGTGACACTGACCTGACAGTTCCAAGATCAGGCTCTGCCAGGCTCGGCTTCACCGAACGACCTGACCAGTCCATGTTCTGGGGGAATTGAGACATGACCATGCGTACCCGCACCATGGCGGCCGCCATCGCCGTGGCCGCGGCCGTCACCGGCACGGCGCTGCTGGGCGCCTCCGGCGCCGCCTCGGCCGCCGCCGACGCCTCGCACGGGACCCTGACCATCAGCAACGGCACCAAGTACGTGCTGATCAACGGCCACAAGGTGGACTTCGGAGTGCCCGTCCGGGACCTCGCCTGGTCGCCGAACGGCGCCAAGGCGGCCTTCGTCGACGGCTCCGGCAACCTGGACATCGCCAACCCCGACGGCAGCGGGCGTGTGGTCGTCGCCAGGAACCCCGGGAACCAGAACTGGTCCCACCCGACCTGGCAGGTGACCGCGAAGGACACCCAGAACAACATCCCCGCCAAGGACAACCTCATCTTCGCGGCGCGCGCGGGCGGTGTGTCCCGGCTGAAGTACGTCTCCGCCAAGGCCGTCCACGGCACGCCCAAGACGCTGTCCCTGTACGGCGAGCCCGGTCCGGGCGGGGCGCTGCCGCAGACCGGCAACGTCTGGCCGAACGCGGCCGGCCACTACGGCACCGCGGTGTACGCCAACGACCACGACGGCGCGGTGTACATCCGCGACGACTACCTTCGCCAGCAGGGCGGCAAGGTCACCCAGGGCTCCCAGCCGGCCCTGTCCCCGAACGAGGAGGAGGTCGTCTTCGTGCGCTCGGTCGCGGGCCACGACCACGTCCTCGTGGAGAACTTCGCGCACAGCGGGCACATCACGGACCTCACCCCGCACGCCACGACCGACTACACCGAGCCGGCCTGGTCCCCCGACGGCAAGACCCTGGCGGTGCGCACCCCGTCCGGCACGGTGACCCTGCCGGCCGACGGAACGGGTCGTCCGACGAAGGTCACCTCGACGGTCGGCCTGGCGACGTACCGCCCCTGAGGTCGGCCGACGCAACGGGCCGGGCGCGTCCGGGGTGCGAAGTGCGGGTCACTTCGTCATCCGGGCGAGCTCGGCCCGCAGTTCGTCCAGGTGCGCCTCGGCGGTGTCGTGCGGCAGGAACTCGACGACGTCGAGGAACCGGAAGAGCACCCGGCTGGCGGTGACGGCGTACTCGTACTCGGCGAATCCCACCACCGCACCCAGCGCGCCCCGGACGGCGCCGCGCACCACGTGCGAGGTCATGTCGTCCGGCTCCGCAGCCGACATGCCGCGCCGGGCGTTGGGCCGGGCGAGATAGGGGCACACCATCGAGGCGTACAGCATGCACGCACGGTGCCCCGGTCCTTCGAGGGTCGGCGCGAGATTGCGATAGGGCCGCTCGGCGGCCAGCGCCTCCCCGATCGCCGCGCTCTCCGCGGCCCCCACCACACGCCACACCGGTCCCTGCGGCATGGCCTGGTCGCACACCGAGCAGAGCCGCTTCTGCGCACATGCGGCGCTGCGTTCGTAGTCGGTCAGCGCGAACTGGGGCTCCTCCCCCTCCCAGGGGGTGATCGCCGGCACCGGATACCCACGGACGTCACGGGGCCGTGCCTCGACCGCCGCCGGCATGGGAACACTCTCGAATCGCACATGTCATGACTACCAGGACCAACGGCTTCAGGCCAAGGCCGGCAGAACGGCCGCTGTCGAACGGCCGGCCGGGGAGGATCGGTGCGTGAACGAGATCGTGCTGATGGCGGATCCAAGGGTCGCGGCCGTCCCCGTGACCGACTGCGGCGAACCGCTCGTCGACGTCCGGCTGCGGGATTCCCTCGCCGTGGACGCGCGCAGGGCGGAACCGTCAGGGGCGTTCGCTCACCTGCGAGAAGGGGTCCTGGTCCGGCTGCTCAGGGCTCAGCAACTCCTCCCGGACGGCCTGCGCCTGCTGTTCGTCGAGGGTTACCGGCCGCCCTCGCTGCAGCGCCGGTACTTCGAGGGGTACGCCGGCACGCTGCGGGCCGCTCATCCGGACTGGTCGCCGGCGCGGGTGCGCGAGGCCGCGAGTCGGTATGTGTCCCCGCCGGAGATCGCACCGCACAGCGCCGGCGCCGCGGTGGACCTCACGCTCGTCGACGCCGAGGGACACGAACTCGACATGGGCACGCGGGTGAACGCCAGCCCTGAAGAGAGTGACGGCGCTTGTTACACGGATGCCGCCACGATCGGCCCCGAGGCGCGGGCCAACCGGCGCGTGCTCGGTGCGGCGCTGGGTGCCGTCGGCCTGGTCAACTACCCGACCGAATGGTGGCATTGGTCCTACGGCGACCGTTACTGGGCTCTCGCGACCGACGCCGGCAGTGCGCTGTACGGGCCCAGGGAGCTCGGTTGAGCCGTGGTGCGGTCCGCCCCGACGGCCCATGCCCCGCGGGTGATTGACTGAGCCCATGGACGTCGGCGATGACATGCTCTGCGGGCCCGGCCCCGTCCCGACGGCCTGGGACGCGCCCCCGTTCGACCCCGAACTGGCCCGGGCACTGGCCGGTTCGGCAGCCGCGGCCAGGGAGCCGTACACCCCGCAGAACCTGGCGGCCCGGCAGGAGCGGGACGCTGCCGCGCGTCCCCGGCCGACGCTCGGGGAGCTCCGGTGCGACGGCCGCTTCGAGGTGGAGGAACTGCGGGTGCCGAGGCCGCCGGGCGGCCCGGACGTCACGCTCGTGAGCGCACGCCCCGCCGGAATCGCCGGGCCGCTGCCCCTGCTGTACTACATGCACGGCGGCGGAATGATCTCGGGCAATGCGTGGTCCGTGCTTCCGCGGCTGCTTCGCGAGTGGTCCGCCACCCTGGAAGTGGCCGTCGTCTCCGTCGAGTACCGGCTGGCACCCGAGGCGCGGTTTCCCGCGGCGGTCGAGGACTGTTACGCGGGGCTCGTCTGGGTGGCCGCGCACGCGGCGGAGCTGGGTGTCGACGCCGGCCGGGTCGTGGTCGGGGGAAAGAGCGCCGGCGGCGGGCTCGCCGCGGCGCTCGCCCTGCTCACGCGTGACCGGGGCGGGCCCGGCCCGATCGGGCAGCTGCTCCTGTGCCCGATGCTCGACGACCGCAACCACACCTACTCCAGCCATCAGATGGCCGGCCTCGACACCTGGGACCGGACCTCCAACGCGACCGCGTGGCAGGCGGTGCTGGGCGAAAAGTACGGCGCCGCTGACGTGCCGCCGTACGCGGCTCCTGCCCGAGCGACCGATCTGGCCGAGCTACCCCCGGCCTACGTCGAGGTCGGGTCGGCGGAGACCTTGCGGGACGAGGCCGTGGCCTACGCGCAGGCGCTCTGGCGGGCCGGAGGCCAGGCCGAACTGCACGTCTGGCCCGGCGCCTTCCACGGCTTCGACACCTTGGCGCCACGGGCGGCGCTCAGCCGGGACGCCCGTGAGGCCCGTACCCGCTGGCTGCGGCGCGTGCTCACGCGGCCGCGATGACTCCGTGGGTGACCAGGCCGTAGGCGAGGTGCGGGATCGCGTCCGAGGTCCGGTCTGCGGGCGACCATGTGCGCGGGTCGCTGATGTCCAGGCCGGCCGTCGGCGCGTCCGCCGGCGTCATCGCCAGGGCCCGGTCAGCACGGAGAGCCGGTTGTCCCGTCCCTCCCCGACGGGGACCCGGTGTCCCGCCCGTGTGGTGATCTTCTCCACGACGGCCTCCGGAGTGCTGCTCGAAGGCCGGCCGGCCGCGCAGCGCCATGTCCAGGTGGCTCACGGCGTTCAACGCGGCCGTGCCGTCGGCCGCGGCCGGATCCGGCGGCACGGTCACGACGCGTCGGGGCCCTGCCCGGGTTCCGGGCTGCCGCGTGCGATCCGTGTCAGGTCGGTCATCAGCGAGTCGAGCCACGACACGGTCGCGTAGTACGCGCACGGCGCGCCGGGCGGCTCGGTCACGGACCCGACCAGCCGCGGATCGAACAGCGCGAACCGCCCGGTCGGGGTGTCCGCTCCGGGATCCAGGGCCGCCGAGATCAGCAGCATCCGCCCGGCCACCCGGTCCCCCAGCCCGCTGACGGAATCGGCTACCACGGGGTCCAGGCCGGTCAGCGGCGGCTCCAGCAGCCGTTGGGAGCCCCACAGGGTGTGGTGGCCGGCCATCAGCGTGGCCTGCCAGTCCACGCTGCGCGCGGCGGGCCGGCGCGCCGCGCCGCCGAACGGGGTCGGCTCGCTCTGGAACTGCGCGTACGCGGACTCGGCGAGGACGACCGCGCTGTGCAGCGAGCGGTGTCCGGACCCCCCGGACGGCGCGGCCACCGCATCGCCGGCCGCCACCGAGGCGCCGGTCGCCACCACGATCTCGGCTGCCCTGCGCAGGAGTTCCGCCGCCGCGTGGCGCAGTTCGTCATGGGCGCCCCGCGGCCAGGCCAGCAGCCCGAAGACCACGCCGATCGCGCTGCCGACCAGGACGTCCAGCACCCTGGCCTCCGCCAGGCGCCAGGTCGGCGGGGAGAGCTGGGCGAAGACCAGGGCCACGAGCACGGTGAACAGGCCCTGTGCCCAGCCGACTCCCTTGACCGGCCCCACCGTGAAGCCGAACAGCATCCACACCGGCAGTACGACGGCGTAGACGGCCGTATTGCTCCCGGCCAGGCTCAGTACCCCGGCGGTGACGAGGGCCCCGGCCAGGGTGCCCGCGAGCGCCAGACGGATGGTGTGCCAGGTCTCGTCCATGGTGGTCCGGGTCAGGGTGAGCGTCGCCAGCATGGCCCAGAAGCCGTGGGGCAGCGTGCCCACCCCGGCCACGAGCCGGGCCGCGGTCAGGGCCAGGGCGATGCGGACCGCGTTCTGGAAGAACACCGACCGGCGCCCGGCATGGCCGCGCAGCCGGTGCCACCACAGGAGTGGCGCCCAGGTCTCGGCGTACCAGAAGCGGCCTTGCGCGGCCTGGACCGCGGCATGCCTGCCGCGTACGGCGACATCGGCCGCCGTGGCCATGGTGAGCGCGGCGTCGGCGATCTCCAGCACGGCGGCGTCCCGGCGCAGTACGGCGGGCGGGAAGTCCGGCGCGCCGGCGGTTCCGGGCCTCACGTCCCCGGCGGGGACCGGGCCCCCGGACACGGCCGACAGGTGCGCGCGTGCTCTGACCAGGTCCTCGTAGGGGGCCGACGGCGACGGCCCGGTCCCCAGGCAGTCCGCGGTCGCCGTGGCCAGCCGGACGACGGCCTGCAGCACGGCGGTCGCCTCGGGGCCCGGCTGCCCGCCCGGCGGGACGGGCAGTTGCGCCAGGCGGGTGAGGAGGGCGCGCGTGGCCAGACCGGTGTGGGAGAGGGCGCGGTCGCGCACGCCCGGACCGGCCGGGCGTTCCGCCTCCGGGACGGTCAGGAACCGCAGGGACCGGCCGGCCTCCCAGGCCGCCCGGATGTCAGGGCCGGTCAGGGCGTACGGCGGTGCCGCCAGGAGGGCCGCGCAGTGCGCGGCCGTTCGCACCGCGTGAGCGGCCCGTTCCCGGTACGACGGCGGGTTGGGCTCGGGAAGGATCAGCGCCTCGGCGACGATGAAGAGGGCCAGTCCGGTGCTGGTCCCGATCAGGCGCTCGGTGAGCGTGCCGGGCGCGTACGGGGGGAACGACGGGAGGATGTACAGGAGTTGCAGGCCCGGCGCCGCCCCTGCCGGGCGTGGACCGCCCACGGCGGCGAAGGCCAGCGCGAAGCCGACCGCCAGCATGCCGACGACGGCGCACCAGGTCCGCACCGACAGAAAGGTCCCGACGACGACCAGCAGCCAGCACACCGGAAGCAGACGCAGCACCGTCGCGGCGCGCTGCCGGCCGCTGCCCGGGATCTTGGCGAGTCCGCCCAGTGCCACGGACGCGAACAGGGCGTAGGTGGCCGCCACCGGGCGGTCGAGGCCGTAGCGGAAGAGGTAGAAACCGGCCACCGCTTCCAGCGTGACGCGTACCGCCCGGCGGCCCGAGACGGCGTAGTCCGCCGGAGTCCGGCGGGCTGGGACACCTCCGACCCCTGCAGCATCGCCCACTGCTACAGAATCGCCCACCGCCCCGCGCCCGGCACGCCGCCGGGCGCTGCGGAGAGCGGCAGCGTGTCAGCCCCGGGTGAAACGGACCGGCGTACCTGGTGCGGCCTGCGCGGCGGCGGCCAGGGCGGACTCGGCGACGACGCCTATCACCGGGTAGCCGCCGGTGGTCGGGTGGTCGTGCAGGAACACCACCGGGCGCCCGTCCGGGGGCACCTGCACGGCGCCGAGGACCATGCCCTCGCTGGGCAGTTCGCCTGTCGACAGGCGCTCCAGCGCGGGCCCTTCGGTGCGCAGGCCGATCCGGTTGCTGTGCTGCGACACGCGGTACGTCGCCGAGGTGAGGGTGCGCAGCGCGCCGGGGGTGAACCAGTCGGCGCGGGGGCCGGGGCGCAGCGGCAGGGTCAGTTCGGTCGGCGGTGCCGGCCAGGGAGCGCTGTCGGGGAGCGCCGGTTGCCGGGCGGGCGCGCCCAGCGGGAGGACGTCGCCGTCGCGGACCGGCGCCGGGCCGAGGCCGGAGAGCAGGTCCGTCGAACGGCTGCCGAGGACCGGCTCGACGGCGATGCCGCCGGCGACTGCCACGTACGAGCGAACGCCGGCCGTCACCCCGCCCACGTCGAGTACGGCGCCCGCGGGGACCCGTACGGGCACGCCCCAGGCCGCCGGCCGGCCGTCGACCGTCACCGGGCAGGGGGCGCCGCCGACCACGACGGTCACGCCGCGGTCGGTGCGCAGGGCGCAGCCGGTCAGGGTGGTCTCCAGGACGGCGGCGCCGGGGGCGTTGCCGAGCAGCAGATTGGCCAGTCTCAGGGCGGCTGCGTCGAGGGCGCCGGAGCGGGGCACACCCAGGTGGGCATGGCCACGACGGCCGCCGTCCTGGACGGTGGTGAGGGCGCCGGAGCGCACGACGGTGAGCTCGGCGGTCATGGCGTGCCGTCCTCCGCCACGAACCGCACGCGCGTCCCCGGCGTGAGAAGGGCCGGTTCCTCCCGGCCGAGGTCCCACAGCGGTGCCGGGTCGGGCATGGTTCCGATCAGCTGCCAGCCGCCGGGAGTGGCGCGCGGGTACACCGCGCTGTAGGGGCCGGCGAGCGCGACCGCGCCGGCCGGGACGCGGGTGCGGGGAGTGTCGCGGCGCGGCACGTGCAGCTCCGCGGGCAGGCCCGTGAGGTAGCCGAAACCGGGGGCGAAGCCGCAGAAGGCGACGCGGAAGGTGTGGGAGGAGTGCCGGGCGGCGACCTCGTGCACGGCGACGCCCCACAGGGCGGCCACCTGGGCCAGGTCGGGTCCGTCGTAGCGCACGGGGATCTCCACGACTCCCCCGTCGTCGGCGGCCCGGGTCGGCACGTCCCAGTGGGCGATGCGGCGGGCCAGTTCCTCCGGGTGCGGGACGCCGTCCAGGAGCACGGTCCGCGCGCCCGGCACGATCTCCGCGACGGGCGGCAGGGTGCCCGCGGCGCGCCGCCGCAGGAGTTCGGCGTGGAAGGCTCCGGTGCGCTCGGCGTCCGGCAGTTCGACGAGCACCGCGTGCCGCCCGGCGAGGCGCACCTGCACAGACCGGCTCTGCGTCATGCGAACGCCCCGACCTCTATCCCGGCCGCCTCCAGAGCCACGCGCACCCGCGCCGCGATCCGGGCGGCGCCCGGGGTGTCGCCGTGGACGCACAGGGAGCGGGCGGTCACCACGACCGTCGTACCGTCCACGGCCTCGACCGCGCGGTCCACCGCGAACGCCAGCGCGCGCCGGACCACCACGTCCTCGTCGGTGACGACGGCGTTCGTCTCGCGCCGCGACACGAGCGTGCCCGCCGGGGTGTAGGCGCGGTCCGCAAAGGCCTCCGGTACGGCGGTGAGGCCCGCCTCCTCGGCAGCGGCGAGCAGCTCCGACCCCGGCAGGCCGAGCACCTTGAGGGCACCGCCCGCCAGTTGCACGCCCTCGACCACGGCCGCGGCCTGCTCGGCGTCGTGCACGGTGCGGTTGTAGAGCGCGCCGTGCGGCTTGACGTAGGCCACCTCGGCCCCGGCGGCCTGTGCGAAGACCCGCAGTGCGCCGATCTGGTAGGCGGTCTCGGCCGCCAGTTCGTCGGCGGGTACGTCCATGGCCCGGCGGCCGAAGCCGGCCAGGTCGCGGTAGGACACCTGCGCGCCGATCCGGACGCCGCGTTCGGCGGCGAGATCGCACACGCGGCGCATCACCGCGGGGTCGCCCGCATGGAAGCTGCAGGCGACGTTGGCGCTGGTCACGACGGAGAGCAGGGCGTCGTCGTCGGTGAGGGTCCAGCGGCCGAAGCCTTCACCGAGGTCTGCGTTGAGGTCGATCACGCCCAGAAACGTAATCGATTGTTGAACGATCCGACAAGGGATGGATTTACCGAACAGCCTCTTGTTCGATCGTTGAACGATCCCCTAGGGTCCGTGCAACCCTCACGGATTCGGGCCCCCGGATCCGCGCCGCCCGGGCCTCCCGCCCCTCACGCCTAAGGCCACCGCATGATCGTTCTCCTCGGCGTCGTCGTGGTGATCCTCGGATTCGTCACGCGCCGCAATCCCGTCCTCGTGGTGGGCGTCGCCGGTGTCTTCACCGGGCTGCTCGGCGGAATGAACCCGCTGGAGGTCCTCGCGGCCTTCGGCCGGTCCTTCGCCGACAGCCGCTCGGTCACCGTCTTCGCCGTCGTCCTGCCTGTGATCGGTCTCCTGGAGCGCTACGGCCTGCGTGAGCAGGCGCGCAGGCTCATCGGCCGGCTCGGCGGCCTCAGCGCCGGCCGGTTCCTCACCGTCTACCTGCTGCTCCGCCAGATCACCGCGGCCTTCGGCCTCACCGGCATCGGCGGTCCCGCGCAGACGGTGCGGCCGCTCGTCGCGCCCATGGCCGAGGCCGCCGCCGAGCGCTCGACGGGCGCGGCGCTGCCCGAGCGCCTGCGGGAGAAGGTGCGTTCCTACGCCGCGTCGGCCGACACCGTGGGCGTCTTCTTCGGCGAGGACTGCTTCATCGCGATCGGTTCGATCCTGCTGATCACCGGCTTCGTCAACTCGACGTACCACCAGAACCTCGAACCGACCCAGCTGGCCCTGTGGGCGATCCCGGTCGCCGTCTGCGCCTTCCTCGTCCACGGCTCCCGCCTGCTGCTCCTGGACCGGCAGCTGCACCGGGAGATGGCACACGCCGCCGCCGAACACGATCTGCCGCTGCCGAAGGAGACGAACAAGTGATCAAGGTCGAATGGCTCTACTGGCTGGTGGGCCTCGTCTTCGTCGTCATGGCCGCGCAGATGGCCGCCGACCGCAGCAACCCCAAGCGGTGGACGACTGCGGCGTTCTGGGGCCTGCTGGGGCTGGCCTTCCCCTACGGCACCGGCGTCGCGAACGCCACCGCCAAGAACGGCGGCTGGACCCTGCCCGCCGCACCGCTCGGCGTGGCCGTTCTCGTCCTGATCGTGCTCGCCGGATTCAACTTCCTCGGCAAGGGCGTCCCGGTCACCAGCACCACCGAGGAACGCGAGGCCTCCGCGTCCCGGCTCGGCAGCAGGATCTTCGTCCCCGCCCTGACGATCCCGCTCGTCGCCATCGTCTGCGCCTCCCTGCTCGACACGTCCGGCCTGTTCGAGACCGGCAAGGCCACCCTCCTGGGGCTCGGCGTCGGCTGCCTCGTCGCCCTGGTCGTCGGCATGCTGGTCACCGGCGAGCGGAAGCTGTCCGTGCCGCTCCACTCCGGGCGTTCCATGCTGGAGGCGATGGGCTCCGCCCTGCTGCTGCCCCAGCTGCTCGCCGTACTCGGCTCGATCTTCGCGCTGGCCGGGGTCGGCACCCAGGTCGGCAGGATCGTGCACGACGTCCTGCCGGACAACTCCAAGTACCTCGCCGTCATCGCGTACTGCGTCGGCATGTTCCTGTTCACCGTGATCATGGGCAACGCGTTCGCCGCGTTCCCCGTGATGACCGCAGCGATCGGCTGGCCCGTCCTCGTCCAGCAGATGCACGGCAATGCGCCGGCCGTCCTGGCGGTCGGCATGCTGGCCGGCTTCTCCGGCACGCTGTGCACTCCGATGGCCGCCAACTTCAACATCGTCCCGGCGACCCTGCTCGAACTGAAGGACCAGTACGGCCCCATCAAGGCCCAGATCCCCACCGCCCTGCCGCTTCTGGTCTGCTCCACCGTGATCATGGCGCTCTTCGCGTTCTGAGCGCCTCCGCCATCGCCTCCCGTGCAGGAAGTGCCATGACCCGCGTCCTCGTCACCGGTTTCGCCCCCTTCGACGGCCAGAAGGTCAACCCGTCCTGGCAGGCGGCCGCCCTCGTGGCCGCCGAGCCGCCCGCCGGACTCACGGTCACCGCCGCCGAACTCCCCTGTGTCTTCGGCAAGTCCGTCGACACACTGCGCGACGCCATCCGCGCGTCCGCACCCGACCTGATCCTGTGTCTGGGCCAGGCGGGCGGCCGTCCCGGTGTCACCGTCGAACGCGTCGCCGTCAATGTCGACGACGCGCGCATCCCCGACAACGCGGACAACCAGCCCATCGACGAACCCGTGGTCCCGGGCGGCCCCGCCGCGTACTTCTCCACCCTCCCGGTCAAGGCCTGCGTCGCCGCCCTGCGCACGGCAGGGGTACCGGCCGCGGTCTCCAACACGGCCGGGACGTTCGTCTGCAACCACGTCGCGTACGGCCTCGGCCACCTGATCGCGACCGAATTCCCGTACGCCCGCGGCGGTTTCGTGCATGTGCCCTGGGCGCCGGAGCAGGTCACCGAGGGCACCGCCCCGGCCCTGGAGCCCGCCACGGTCGCCCGCGGCCTGCGTGCCCTGCTGGTCGCCGCCGCCACCATCCCGGCGGAGCACGACCTGAAGATCACCGAGGGAGCCACCCACTGATGCCGCTCACCGCCCACGCGGCCGGCTTCGCCCGGCTCGCTCTGGCCAACATCACCCGGGAGTACCCCAACTTCCCGGCCCACCCGATGACTTCACCGGAGGAGGAGATACGGCCGCGCACCCTGCATCCGGCCTTCCACGGCGCCTACGACTGGCACTCGTCGGTCCATATGCACTGGCTGCTGGTACGCCTGCTGCGCCGCCACGGCGGCACGCCCACCCTCCCGCACACGGCACCGGTCACCGCCGTACTCGACCGGCACCTCACCCCCGGGAACATCGCGGTCGAAGCGGCCTATCTGCTCGCCCACCCCTCCTTCGAGCGGCCGTACGGCTGGGCCTGGCTGGTGGCGCTCGCCGCCGAATGCCGGGCGTACGGAGGTACGGCGGGCGCCCGCTGGGCCGAGGCCCTGAAACCGGCGGTCACCGCCGTCGGCACACTGCTGGCCGAGTGGCTGCCGAAGGCCATCTATCCGGTGCGTCACGGAAACCATCCCAACAGCGCCTTCGCACTGGGCCTCGTGCTCGACGCGGGCGAACTGCCCGCCGCGACCACCGGGGCCGTACGGCAACGGCTGCTGACCTGGTTCGCGGACGATCGCGACGCGCCCGCGCACTGGGAACCGTCGGGCCAGGACTTCCTGTCCCCGGCGCTGACCGAGGCCGACGCGATGCGCAGGGTGCTCGGCAGGGAACCGTTCGCACACTGGCTCGACCGCTTCCTGCCCGCGCTGCGCTCCGGCGCCCCCTGCCCGTTGCTGGAGGTGCCCGTCGTCTCCGACCAGGCCGACCCGCAGATCGGCCATCTGCTGGGTCTCATGCTCAGCAGGGCCGCCGCGCTGCGCTCGATCGCCGCCGCGCTGCCGGACGGAGGGGTCCGTACGCGCTTGGCGCAAGCCGCCGACGCCCACCTCGGGGCGGGCCTGCCCGCAGTGGAACGCGCCGACTTCACGACCGGTCACTGGCTGGCCACCTTCGCGGCACTCGCTCTCGACACGGGACCGGATCCGGTCCCGGACGCCGTGTCCTGCTAACGGCGGGCGGCGTCCTGACGGCGGGCGGCGACTCGTTCCACGACCGGTCGCCACGCCGCGAGCGGAGCCACCGCCAGGCCCACCACCTTGCCCGCGTCGTCGGCACGCCGCAGCGCGATCGCCGCCGCGAAGTCGGGGTCCGCCTCGAACGCCGCCGCTTCCGCCGGGGTCATGGGACCGCCCTGACAGCCGAGCGTGCGGGCGCTCTCCGGTGACAGCACCAACTGCGCATCGGCGGCTGCCAGATAGCGTTTGGCCGGGATGTGCGCGGCGGCCAGACGGGCGACCCGCGGCCCCAGCAGGTCCTCGACCGCGGCCGCGGCGTGCCCGCCGTGGCCCTCCTCGTCGGCGGGCACGAGGTAGTGGCCGATGTCGTGGACGAGCCCGGCCACCTGCAGCTGCTCGTCGTCCGGGTGACTCACGGCGAGCAGGGCGGCGACCTGAAGGCCGTGGTCCAGGATGTCCACCGGGTCGCCCGACCGGTCCGGGGTGTCCCAGACGTCCGCACAGTCGGCGAGCAGAGCCATGAGATCGTCCACGGACGGCAGGGGGTCGTACGTCATGGGCCCAAGGTGCCGCGCCGAGGCGTACGGCGGGTGTCGGCAGGGTGTACGGACCGCGCTCCGGGCCGGGCGGGAGCGGCGTACAGCGCTCAGCCGGTCAGAACGCCGCTCATGCCGCTGACCGGGACTGTGTCGCCGGGCCGGGGTGTCCGCACCGACACCGGTGCGCCGAGCCCGGACAGCGCCATCGTCACCTTCACCTGGACGGCGGCCAGGTTCAGTGTCATGCAGGTCTGCACGAGCCGCCCTCGGCCGTCGACCCACGCGTCGGCGAAGGCGGGCAGGTCGTCTCCGAGGACGTCCCGGGCCTTGTCCGTCTTCGACCGCACGTCGGAGGTCATCCGGAGGGTGAGCGTCTTGTGGTCGAGCATCCCGCGGTAGTGCACGGTCCGCACTCCGTGGACGGTCTCCTCACCCTCGCGGGAGACCCGCTTCATCGCGGCCGTCTGCCGGAAGACGTGCTCCGGGTCGTTGACCGGGGCCCGGAGGACGTAGTGCGCCTCGGCCTTGTCACGGGGCATCACCGCCCACGCAGCGGCATCGGTGCCGGCGGCACCTTTGACGTAGACCTTGCCGTCCGCGAAGGTCTCGTCGATGTGCGGGATGCCACCCTCGGGGAAATCGACGGCGAGGGAGCCCCGGCCGCCGGCGAAGTCGAACCCCCCGGTGACGGTGAGCGTGTACGTCTCCCCGCGGCCCGAGACCTCGATGCGCTCGTGCAGACGGGCAGTGGTCGCACCGGTCCTGGCGACGGCTGCGCGCACGGCGTCGGCGGGGGCCGCGGACGCCGGGCCGCCTCCCGGTTTCGCCTCACCTGTGTCCCCGGCGCCGTGGTCACCGGTCGCGGCACAGCCCGCGCACAGCAACGCGGCGACAGCGGCCAGGGGCAGGGCACAACGCATCGGCTCTCCGGAAGTCGTCCATGAGCACTGCGGCAGAGCGCCGTTCGATGCGTCCTGCGTGGCTCGGCATGAAGGGCGCAGCCGGGTGGTCTGGCCGGCACGCCTCAGGGTGACTGTCCGACGATCTTATCGTGCGGCCGTGGGTACGCTTCGGGAATTCCTCAGCAGTGCGCCGTCGCCAGGCCGGCCGCCGAGTCGGGCGGCCGGCCGGCACGTGCGGTCAGCCCAGTTCGGTGTCCAGCCAGTGCAGGACTTCCGGGGTCACGGGATCGGTGATGTCGGCGAACTCCTCGTGCGTGTTCAGGAACTTGGCGACGTACGGGCAGACCGGCACGATCCGCTTGTCGGACTCGCGTACGTCGGTGAGCGCCTCCTTGACCAGCCGGGAGGCCAGGCCCTGTCCGGCGAAGGCGTCGTCGACCTCGGTGTGGAAGAACACGCGCTGTTCACCGCGGTCGCGGTAGGCGGTCAGGCCGGCGCGCTTGCCGTCGACCAGGATTTCGTACCGGTGCTTGACGTCGTTGCGCTCGACGGTGGAAGCGGCGGAGGGCTGGCTCATGGGATGCCTTTCGGACGAGGGGTGTTGCACGCGTCGGACGGGTCAGTGGCGCGGCGGATTCCTGCGCGGGGTGATGACGGCGTTCGGCAGGGCGGGGGCGAGGAGACGGTGGCCCGGATACCCTTCGACGGCGCCGAAGCGGGCGGAGGAGTTCTGCCAGTCCTCCCGGGCCTTGGCGATGTCCTCGTGGCTGCGCCCGATGAAGTTCCACCACATGACGATCTCCTCCTCGAAGGGCATTCCGCCGAGCAGCACCGTCCGCGCGATGTCGTCCGTCTCGTTCGTCAGCGTCAACGCCTCGGCGCCCGGGGGGACATACCCCAGCTCCGAAGGACCCACCAGGGTGTCCGCCAGGCGCACCCCGCCCTGGTCGACCAGGAGGCCGTGCTCGAAGGCGGGGTCGACGGCGAGCGTGAGGGCCGCGCGCGGCCGGAGGACGATCTCGGCGCCGAGCAGGGGTGTGAAGGTCGCCACCGGGGAGATGCGGCCGGCGAGGGAGCCCAGGAAGACCCTGATCTCGGCGCCGTCGCTCAGCAGCGGCTCGGGTGCGTAGTGCTGGAAGTCCCGTTCGGTGTCGCGGTGTTCCTCCGGCAGCGCCACCCACAGCTGCACGCCGTGCAGGATGGTGGTCCGTGGGGTGGAGACCTCGGAGTGGCTGATGCCGTATCCGCCCGTCATGAGGTTCAGCTCGCCGGGCCGTACGTGGGCGTGGTTGCCCATGCTGTCCCGGTGCTCGATCTCGCCGGTGAACAGCCAGCTCACCGTCTGCAGCCCGGTGTGGGGGTGCGGGGCGACGTCCATGCCGCCCGTCACCGAGACGTCGTCGGGGCCGTAGTGGTCGGCGAAGCACCAGGCGCCGATCAGGGTCCGGGCACGCTGCGGCAGTGTGCGGCGCACGGTCATCGCCCGGGGGCCGCCGAGGGGCACATCGCGGGGGGTCAGCACGTCGACCCGTGCCGCCCCGGTGGGCCGCTCGGCGTCCACTGCGCCACCGCACCGCAGTTCCGTGGGTTTCGTCTCGACGTTGCTCACCGTGGACCGCCTCCCGGATGGGTAGTTCTATATTCAACTATTATGCCATGACCCTGGACGGCCGGCACGGGATTTCCGTCCATGCCGACTCCCGGCTCGACCGGACGCTCGTAGTGCTGAACAAACTACGCGTTCCGTCCAAAATCGTCCGATACGACCGTCGCGGACGGGACCGGTCATCTCCATCGGAGATGACCGGCATTCCGAATCATCGTGATCAAGGGGGAAGCGGAGGGAGCTGCCCAGCGCTTCTGCCCGTGAGAGCAGCGCGGAAGCCGCTCGAACGTCGCCAGGCGTCCCGCCGAGCCGGCCGCACCGGCTCCCGCCCCGAAGAAGGTCACCGTGTCCCAGTCCTCCGAACTTCGGACCTCGCCCCAAGGTGCGGCCGGCGCCGAGCCCGCACACGGTGTGCCGGGCCGGCTGATCGCGCTGCTGGCCGTCGCCGCCGGCATGACGGTCGCCAACCTGTACTACGCCCAGCCTCTGCTCTCCTTGCTGCGCGAGGTCTTCCACACCAGTACGGCGGCGGCCGGCCTGCTGATCACGCTCACCCAGGTCGGCTATGTGATCGGCATGCTGCTCCTGGTCCCGCTCGGCGACCGGCTGGAGAAGCGGAGCCTGATCACGGCTCTGCTGGCGGTCACCACGGTCGCCCTGGTGGCGGCCGGACTGGCCCCGAACTTCCCCGTGCTGCTGATCGCGTCCCTGGTCAGCGGCGCCACGTCGGTCGTCGCCCAGATCCTGGTCCCGTTCGCCGCGAGCCTCGCGCCCGACCACGCCCGCGGCCGGATCGTGGGCCGGGTGATGAGCGGGCTGCTCACCGGGATCCTGCTCTCGCGGACCCTGAGCAGCCTGGTCTCCGACGTCGCGGGCTGGCGCGTGGTCTACCTGGGTTCCGCCGTTCTGATGGCCGTCCTCGCCGTCGCCCTGCGCTCGGCCCTGCCCCGGCACGCGCCCACCACGACCATCCCGTACGTCCGCGTGCTGCACTCCACCCTCCAGCTGATCCGCACCCATCCCGCGCTGCTGCGCCGCGGCCTGTACCAGGCGGCGATGTTCGGCGCCTTCAGCGCCTTCTGGACCACCGTCTCCTACGTCCTGACCGGCCCCGGGTTCCACTACTCCCCCGTCGGCGTCGGTGTCTTCGCGCTGGTGGGAGCCGCCGGCGCGGCGGTGGCCCCGCTGGCCGGACGATGGGCCGACCGCAAGCTGACCCGGCCCATGACGGGCGCCGGGTTCGCCCTCGCCGTACTGGCCTTCGGCCTCGCCGGGTTCGGCCGGCACCACATCGCCCTGATGGCCCTCGCCGCCGTCCTGCTCGACATGGCCGTCCAGGCCACCCTGATCCTCGGCCAGCACACCGTCTACCAGCTCGACCCCCACGCCCGCGCCCGCCTCAACAGCGCCTTCATCGCCACCTTCTTCCTCGGCGGCGCCCTCGGCTCCCAGCTCGGCTCGCTGACCTACCACTCCGGCGGCTGGACGGCGGTGACGGCCCTCGGCGCCGCCCTCCCCGTCCTGGCACTGCTGTACTGGCTCACCGAGCACCGGAAGGAGGACCGGAACCGTGCCCGCGACGCCGCATAAGGGTCCCCGCCGAGGTACGGGCCCGGCCAACGGCGTCCGCCCACCGGTCGCCCGCATACCATGCAGCGAGGATCCTAGCCCAGGGCACGGGCACTGCATCACCGGGAGCGGATGATGGACCTGCGGCAGATGGAAGCCGTCGTCACGGTGGCGGACACGGGCGGGTTCACGGCCGCGGCGCGGCGGCTGCACGTGGTCCAGTCCGCCGTCTCCGGCACGGTCCGCGCCCTCGAACGCGAGCTGGGAACCCCGCTGTTCACCCGGACCACCCACCGGGTGGCGCTCACCCCGGCCGGGGAAGCCTTCGTACCCGCGGCGCGAGCCGCACTGCGCGCCGCCGAGCTGGCGCGCGAGGCGGTCGACGCGGCCAAGGGAGAACTGCGCGGGCGGGTGACCGTCGGCATCATGCAGGGAGTCTGGGCGGGCCTGCACCACGCCCTGGCCGCACTGCGGTCGGAGCACCCGGGGGTGGCGGTCCAGCTGCGGCAGGCGGCGGTGACCGACATCCGGCAGGCCCTGCGCGAGGGCACGGTGGACCTGGCGGTGGTGGCGCTGGACCGCCAGCAACAGCGGGGGCTCGTCACCCGGCTGCTGTCCCGCGAGGAGATGGTCCTGGTCGTCGCCCCCGGCCGGGATCTCGCCGCGAGCACTCCGGAGGGCACCGTCGAACCGGACACGGTGGCGCAGCTGCCCCTGGTCGACTTCACACCGGGCTGGGCGATCCGCCACGCCGTCGACCGGGCCTTCCGCGCCGCCGGCGTCGACCGCACCACGACCTTCGAGGTCAACGACATCGTGGCCGCGTCCGAACTGGTCCGAGGCGACCTGGGGGTCTGCATCATGCCCCGGTCCATCGCCGACCGCTTCCCCGACCTGACGACCTATCGGTTCACCCGGCATGCACCGAGCTGGAAGGTCATGGTGGTACGTCCGCACGGTGAGCCGCCCGCGGCGGTCGCGGCACTGCTGCGGCACATCAGCTGACGCCGGAGGTGAGGTCCGTACGCAGGACGACCCGCCGTCCGTGCAGTTGGCCCTTCTCCATCCGGGCGTGCACGTCGGCGGCCGCGCCGAGGGGAAGGACCTCGATGCCGCGCGGGCGCAGAGCACCCCGGCCGAGCAGGTCGTTGATGTACGCGGCGGCTTCCGCGAGTTCGTCGGGTGTCGCGTGGGAGATCACGAACCCGACGATGGAACGGTCGTTCATGTACAGCGCCCCGGCGGGCAGCACGGGGCGGGTCCGGGCGCCGGCCAGCAGCACCACGCGGCCCCTGCGCGCGAGCAACTCGACCGTGCTCTCGAGGTCGTTGACGCCTGCCGTGTCCAGGTACAGGTCGAGCCCCGACGGCGCCGCGCCGCGGATCTTCCCGGTCAGGTCCGGATCCCGGTAGTCGAACACCTCGGCCGCGCCCAGCTCCGCGCAGTACCGCGCGTCCCGCGCGCCGGCCGTGGCGAGGACGCGGGCACCGGCCCGCACCGCCATCGTCACCAGGGCACTGCCGACGTTGCCCGCGGCACCGGCGACCAGCACGGCCTCCGCCACACGGAGCCGCCCGTGGACGAACAGAGCCAGATAGGCGGTCGCAGCCGGGTGGAGAACGGCCACCGCCGCGTACGGATCGACTCCCTCGGGCAGGTGGTACAGCCGGTCGGCGGCCACCACCGCCTGCTCTGCCGCCGCGCCCTGCCTC
The DNA here is from genome assembly GCF_020819595.1 of Streptomyces barringtoniae. Taxonomy (GTDB): domain Bacteria; phylum Actinomycetota; class Actinomycetes; order Streptomycetales; family Streptomycetaceae; genus Streptomyces; species Streptomyces barringtoniae. Next base: position 204,529 of record NZ_JAJHNP010000011.1, on the reverse strand, counting down.
CCGCCGTGCCCGAGGCTGTTGCACCACACCCGGTCCCCCGCGCGGAAGCCGGTGACGCCGGGACCCGCCTCGGCGACCGTGCCGACGAGATCACGGCCCACGACGAAGGGAAAGCCGACCGGCGTGCGGAAGAGTCCCGACCGCACGAACGCGTCCACCGGGTTGACCGTGGTGGCCAGGACGTCCACCAGTACGTCGGTGGGGCCGGGCCGGGGCGCGGCGATCTCGCCGTACCGGATGACGTCGGGGGAACCCAGCTCCTCGATGTACGCAGCGCGCATGGCATCACATGTTTCCACTTCACGCCGGAAACCGCTCAGAAGGGCAGGAAGTCCCCCGATCGACCGCTGGGCCGGGCCGTCACCAGCGCACGGCGGTGAAATCGACGGGCCGGGGCCGCAGTTCGCGGGTCCGGGCGGTCAGCCCTCGCAGTCGCCGGGCCATCTCGTCGGCGGGCAGGCGCCGGCGGTCGCCGTGGCCCGGCAGCAGCCACTCGAAGCGCAGTCGGCCGGCGGTGCGCGCCAAGGAGGCGGCCAGTTCCCGGATCGAGTACCAGGTGACGCTCTCGGCCACCTCGATGTCCCCGGTGGTTCGCGACCAGTAGAAGCTGTCGCCGCTGAAGCAGTACCGGTCGTCGGCGAGGAAGAGCACACTGCCCCGGGTGTGGCCGGGCAGGGGGTGGGCGGTGACGCCGTCGGCGATCTCCACCGGGTCGGTGCCGCGCAGGACACGGTCGGCGTCCGGGGCGGCGGCGAGGTCTCCCTCGTGGATCCACAGCCGCGCACCGAAGCGGTCGGCGTAGCGGCGACCGTGCGCGGCGTGGTCGCGATGGGTGAGCAGTACGTCGGTGACGGGGCCGAGCGTCTCGTGGCGCGCCGCCAACGCGGTGCTCCAGCGCGGGGTGTCCACCATCATCACGGTGCCGTCGGGACGGCGTAACAGGTAGGAGTTGGCTCCCGCGGTGTGCGGGGAGTTGTGCCCGCACAGGTGGACGGTGCCGTCCAGAGCCATCGGGAAGGGATCCAGTGCCGCGTCCAGCCGCCCTCCCGGGGGACGGATCGAGCGGGTGGGGCAGGCATGCGCGGCGGTGTGGAGCTGCCTCGCCTCGGTTCGGTCCCGCGGCTGCCGCAGCACGGCCGAGCGCCCGTCGACCTCACCGATCAGGCCGGGCGCGAGCTGCCGCGCGACATCGCAGTTGGTGCACCGCTCGTCCACATACCAGCCGTCCTCGAACCGTCCACCGCTCATGGCCCGTTCCCTCCGCACCGTCTCCGTCGACCGACCTCTCACCCTCCAGGGGTATCCGACGCCGGGCGAACATGGGAAGGGCCCCCGGATCTTGTGGTTTCCGCATGGCACTGCTCCGACGAGGCCCGTCCCATGGCCGCCGCCGGAGATCCGGGCGCGAGCGCGGGACGGGCCTTCGGCGGCAGGGACGACTGGTGGTGGTCGCCGTATTTGCCACCGTGCCTGCCGTATCGGCGAGGTCAACGCCCCGGCTCCGCGCTCTCCACGCCGAGTGCCCAGGCCCCGTAGGCCGTGCCGGTGGTCTCGAAGGAGAAGACCAGGTGGGACGCGGCGGTGTTGACGTCGCGCCAGAACCGCTGGACGGGGTCGGACTCGAAATGGCCCGTCGTCCCGGTGCCGCGGAAGAGCCGTTCGACGGCCGACACCGACAACTCGACCGCCAGCGCGAGGTCCCGCGGACCGCGGACCGCCCCCTCGCCCTCCTTGGTCTCCTCGATGCCGTCGGCGACCCGAGCGGCCCGCTGGAGCAGGAGTTCCGCGGCGTCCACCTCAGCGGCCGAGCGCGCCAGGTCGATCTGCACCGACGGCTTCTCGCGCAGCGGGGCGCCCCTCCGGTCGACCCGCCGGAGGTTCTGCTCGGCCGCGGTCCGCACCGCGCCCCGCGCGGCACCCACCACGGGTACGGCGAGCGGCAGCGCGTTCACCGCTTTCACGGGAACCGTGTGGCAGCGGGCCTCGGAGGCCGTCGCCCGTCCCGCGTTGATGTCGAACCTCGACAGGGTCAGGTGCTCGGGCACGAAGACGTCGTCCAGGACCATGGTGTTGCTGCCGGTCCCGCGCATGCCCAGCGTGAACCAGGTGTCCTTCACCGTGATGTCCGCCTGCGGCACCGCGAAGAACCGCACCTCGCCCCGCCCGTCGGGACCGACCTCGCCGGGCACGGCGGAGCAGGCGAAGACCCAGTCGGCGAAGCGCACCCCGCTGATGTACTTCCACTCACCGCTGAGCCGCCAGCCACCGGCGACGGGCTCGGCCTTCCCGGCCGGCATGAGCGCGCCCGCCATGAGGGCGTCCGGCCCGTCGGCCCAGATCACCGCCTGTCCCTCGGGGGGCAGGTACGCGCCGTACCGGGCCGCGTAGGCGGACAGCGAGGCGGCCCAGGCAGCCGAGGCGCAGCCCTCGCCGACGAGGACCACCGCCGAGGTCATGTCCACGAACCGGCCTTCCGTGCCGCCGAAGGCCGCGGGGACGAAGTGCCGGGCGAAACCGGCCTCCCGCACCGCCTCGACCACCTCGGGCACAAGGCACCGGGCGGCCTCCGTCTCGTCGCTGCACCGAGCCGCGATCTGCGCCACACGCGGAGCACCGGCGACGACCGCCGCCACGCTCGGCCTCTCGGCAAGGATCGTCGCTGTGCTGTCGCTCAGCATATGTTCGCCACCTCCATCGGGATGGCCGCAGTCTCTCCGGCGGAGCACGCGACAGACGGCACCCGAGCCGGGACCGGCGCGTCAATCACCCGACCGGCTTCGCTTCGACCGCATCCGGCTCGCCCCGTCGGCCGGGCGCGTGGGAGCAGATGTCGAGACCTTCCTCCGCTTCCTCGCGGCCCGCGACCAGCGACCAGCGAACCTACAATGACGACATCACCCGAGTCCGTCGGCCGCCCCGGAACCCGGCCGCGGCGGGCGGAAAGGGTGCGGCTCGCCGTGATGGCCTGCGACGACAGTGGGAGGCCGCCGTGCAATTGGAAGAATTCCTCGACCAGGTCCGCGACCGGGGCGAGTACCGCAGCCGCGAGGAGACCGAGCACGTCTGTGAGGCGGTCCTGTGGGTGCTCGCGACCCGGATCGCCCCGGAAAAGGCCGACGAACTGGCGGCCCGGTTGCCCGCCCCGCTGGACGAGGCGCTGCATCTCGACCGAGGGCGTCCCGAGGCGTTCGACTGTGACGAGTTCCTCCGGCGGGTGTCCGTGCAGACCGGCGCCCGGCCCCGTACGGCCGAGTGGGACGCGGACGCCGTGCTCTCCACGGTGGCCGATGCCGTGCCCGACCGGCAGATCGACCACATCCTGTCCGGGCTGCCGACCCGCTACGCCGAGTTCTTCGGGAGGCCGAATCCGAGCTGACGGGGAATCGGAGCCGGTGTCACTTGTGCTGCTGCGCCTTGACCTCGGTCAGTCGTTCGTCGCACCACTGCCTGGCCACCTCGGCGACCTCTTCCAGGGCTCCGGGTTCTCCGAACAGGTGGGTCGCACCCGGAACGATGTGCAGGGCGTGCGGAACCCGCAGGTACCTGGCTGCTTCCTCGTTCAGCTCCTGGACCTGCTGGTCCTGGCCGCCGACGATGAGCAGCACCGGGGCCTGCACCCGTCCGAGGGCATCGCCCGCCAGATCAGGCCGGCCGCCTCGCGACACCACGGTCAGCACCCTGCCGGGGCGCTCGGCCGCTGCCACCAGGGCCGCGGCGGCGCCCGTGCTGGCGCCGAACAGGACGACGGGGAGGCCGCGGGTGTCGGGCTGCGTGTCCATCCAGTCGATCGCCGTCACGAGCCGTCGGCCGAGGAGCGGAATGTCGAAGCGGTGCTCGCCGGTCAGCGCGTCGTGCCGCTCCTCCCGTTCGCTGAGCAGGTCCATCAGCAGGGTGCCGAACCCGGCGGTGCGCAGTTCGGCGGCCACCATCCGGTTGCGCGGACTGTGCCGGGAACTGCCGCTGCCGTGGGCGAAGAGCACCACGGCCCGCGCCGCCGTCGGGACCACAAGGTCACCGGAGAGTGTGGCGTCGCTGGTGGGAACCAGAACCATGTCGGAGATCATCGGTATCACTTCTTTCACGCCTGCCGACCTAGCGGATCACGGCGGATCACCAGGATCCAGATGTCCTCCACCTCCACCATATCGACCAAATCGAAGCACCGTACGTCCCGTCCTCCGTACAAATCACCCGACCGGTCATCCGCCGCGGGGTAACTTCTGCGCATGCGGCACTTCACGGCATCGGTCCTGCTCAGGCGATGAGCGGCTGGTGGTCCTCCCTGGAGGCACGGACCCGTCGGGAGATCGACACGGAGGTGCTGCACGACCGCTGGATCACGGCCGTCAAGGCCGCCTGGGACGTGTTCCGGATTGCGCTCGTGATTCCGGCCGCTCATGGTCGGAGGGTGAGCATGTCACCCGCACTGCGGCCGCCCGACAGCCCTCGTGAGACCGGCCGCGGTCGGGTGGAGGGTGTCCCCGGCGTTCTCCGGGCCCTCGCCGTCTTCGGGGCCGTTCGGCTCGCCGGGGTCGTCCTGCTGATCCTGGTCGACGCGGTGGCCGGCCGCCCGTTCGGGAAGAGCCTCGCCCATGCGTGGGACTCGGTCTGGTACCTGCACATCGCCGAGCACGGCTACGGGACCCAGCTGCGCATCACCAGCACGGGGGCGGTCCAGACCGACTGGGCGTTCTTTCCGCTGTACCCCGGGCTCGTACGAGCCCTGCGCGGCCTGCTCCCGCTGACCGCCGGGCAGGCCGGGCTGCTGATCGCCTGGGGTTCCGCGGCGCTGGCCGTGTACGGCATCTACGCGGTCGTCCATCACCTCTACGGGCGCACGGTCGCCACCGCCGTCGTCGCCCTGTGGGCCGTACTGCCGCAATCGGTAGCCCTCACCCTGGCCTACACCGAACCGCTGTTCACGGCATGTGCCGCCTGGTCCCTGTACGCCGTGCTGCGCGGCCGCTGGCTGACCGCGGGCTCGCTGGCGCTGTTGGCGGGCCTCGCACGGCCGAACGGTGTCGCGGTCGCCGCGGCCGTCGCCGCCGCGGCCGCGCACGAGGTCGTACGGCAGCACGGGCGCGCCTCCCCGGGCCTCCTGCTCGGCACGGTCCTCGGGCCACTGGGCTGGGTGGGTTATGTGCTGTGGGTGGGACGGAAGACCGGTGACGTGTGGCACGGCTACCTGCAGGTGCAGAGTGCGTGGAACTCCCGCCTGGACCTCGCGGTCGGGCCCCTGCGGTTTCTGCAGTCGATGCCGTTGCAGGGCAGTTGGGTGACCTATCCGGTGTCCGTGGTCCTCGTCGTGGCAGGGATCGTGTCGTTCCTCGTGCTGTGTCTGGAGCGTGCCCCGCTGCCGTTGGTGGTCTTCGCGGGCGTGCTGCTGCTGTTGGCGGTCGCGGTGTCCGGCCCCTTCTCGTCCAAGCCGCGCTTCCTCCTTCCGGCGTTCCCGCTGCTGATCCCGCCGGCCCACGCCCTCGTACGGGCGTGGCACCAAGGCCCCTCTCCCCGGGCCCGCCTGGTGTGCGCCTGCCTCACCGCCCTGTCCCTGCTCTACGGCGTCTACCTGGCGGCCCTCGCCACCCAGCCGCTGTGAGTCACCGGCGCACGCGCACCAGCCATCCGGCGCACGGCCGTACGCCACACGGGCCGGGCGGCAGGGCTGTTCGGCGGTGCTGGTGAGGTGGCCCGCGTCGGCTCGCTGTACATCAGCGGGTGGAGAGCCGGATGGGCCAGGCCGCACCCGGCCGGCAGAACCCAGCCGGCCCGCAGGTCCTTCATGAGGTCCTGCGGGCGCGGGTCGGTCGGGGCGCCGGTCAGTCCGGTCCGGTGCCCTGGACTGTCAAAGCGCCTGCAGGGCCCAGCGGTTGAGCGTTCCACCACCGGCGTCGTAGGTGAGCCAGGTCCCGTCGCCGAGCGGGCGCGCACAGGTGCCGGCAGGGCCCTCCGGATAGGCCACCGTCCCGCGTATCTCCAAGGTGTGGGCGTCAAGGATCCAGTGGCGGGGGCGCTTGCCGTCCTCGGGGGAGTCGAGGGTCGACGCGATGACGGTGCCGGCGTCCACGAAGCCGCAGGTGTAGTCCCAGTGGAGCGGGTCCCCGTCGTCGTCCGTCGCGGCCGGTCTCTCAGCGAGCACGGTGCCGTCCAAGGCGTGCAGTCGTATGTCGGTGCCGTAGTGCTCGACCGTCAGGAAGCCCCCGTGCGCTGTGTGGACGTCCATGAGGATCCGGTCCATGGTCCCGTTCAGGTCCCAGCCGGTCAGCTCCTTGCCGTCCCATCGCGCCCAGTGCAGCAGGATGCCGTCCTGGCCCATGCCGATGCACAGGCCCATGTGGACGCCGTCCGGGTGGGAGAGCTGGTGCGAACCGGCGGCGGCGCTCTCCAGCGGAGTCGCCGCCAGCTCGCGTCCGTCACGGGCGTCCAGGACGACCCAGCGCTCCTCCCATTCGCCCTCCTCCGGCTCTGCCACGATGTGCGCCCACACCAGCCCGCCGTCGTCCGAGACCCGGCAGGAGCCGTGCTCGAGCCCCCGGCACACCTCCTGCTCGTCCCCGGTGTGCGGGTGGCCCACCTCCGGTCCCCAGCAGCCGTGCCGGTACTCCCACAAGGTCTCACCGCCCGTGCCCACGGCCCGCACCGCGCGCTGCCCCGAGAAGACCGCGAACGTGCCGTCGGGACCCACCGAGTGGACACCGCCGTCCCAACCCGGCCAGGGCAGCGGGAAGACGGCGCTCGGCGCGCGCTCTCCGGCGAACACCTCGTCCAGGTCGTACACCTCCAGCTCATGGCCGTTCTGGAGGAGGGCGCGGCGCGAGCCCGTCCCGCGGCTCTCGAAGGCGAAGCCGTCGACCAGGGCGTGTCCGCCGGGCAGGCGGACCGAGTCGCGCAGTTGTGCAGTGATCGGCATGGGTCCGAAGGTAGCGGAGCCCACTGACAGGGGCCGGGGCCGAGCAGGCGGGCGGATCGGCTCACTCGGGGTTCGTGTCGGCGGGTCGGCCTGCCTGACGGCGCCACATGGAGGGGGCGGTGCCGTGGCGGCGTTTGAAGGCGACGCTGAAGGCGAACGGGTCCTCGTAGCCGACCTGGTGGGCCACGGCCGCGACGGTCGCCTCGGTGTCCCGCAGGAGGTCCGCCGCCACGGCCATGCGCCAGCCGGTGAGATAGGTGAGCGGCGGCTCGCCGACCAGGGCGGTGAAACGGGCGGAGAACGCGGCGCGGGACATGCCGAGACGGGTGGCGAGTCCGGCGACCGTCCAGCGCTGCGCGGGGTGCCGGTGCAACAGGCGCAGCGCCTCTCCCACGGCGGGATCGCCGAGCGCGCGATACCAGGCCGGTGGTGTCGCGTCGGGGCCTGCGCACCAGGTGCGCAGGGCCAGCACCAGCACGAGGTCCAGCGCCCGGTCGATGACGGCGTCCTGTCCGGGTTCGTCACGCGCGATCTCCGCGGCGAGCAGTTCCAGCGCCGGCCCCGTCCGCGGTCCCGCCCGCACGATCGCCGAGGGCGGCAGCAGGCTCAGCAGCCGGTCGCCCACATCGCCTCGGAGTTCGTAGGCACCGCGGAGGAGGACCGTGGCCCCGGGCAGGCCGTCTCCGTACGTGCGCGGAGCCAGGCCGCGTCGCACCCCCGCCGCCCTCTCGTCGCCGTCGACCACCTGTTTCTCCCGGCCTCGGATCACGACCTGGGGCGGGGTGGCGGGTGCATCGGCGATCGTGTACCGGCTGGTTCCGCTGATCAGGGCGATGTCGCCGGTGGCGAGCCGCACCGGTGCGGCGTCCGGGTCGTCGAGCCTGACCGAGACCTGCCCGGCGAGCGTGGCGACGACCGTGAGGGGCGGCGCGTCGACGAAGCCCAGCGACCACGGTGGCCGCTGGACCAACTTGCGGACCAGGGCGTTCCTGGCACGCGCCCGGTGCAGCAGATCGCTGAGCACGTCCACGTCCGCCCCCAACGCTGGACGATCACAAAGGTCTTGGCGATTGTCTCCCATGGATCGTCTCCGGCACCTGGCGTTCCCTGGAAGGCATGAAGAACATCCTCGTCATCGGCGGCACCGGCAAGACCGGCCGCCGCATCGTGCGGCGCCTCCGGGCCGCCGGCCGCCCGGTTCGCACGGCGTCCCGCACCGGCGGAGACATCCCCTTCGACCTGGCCGATCCGTCGACCTGGGCCCTCGCCCTCGACGGCGTCACCGCGGCCTACATGGTCGAACCCGACCTGCGGACCGGCGTGGACCACGAGGCGCGGATCCCCCGGTTCGTCGCCGAAGCGGGGGACGCCGGCGTACGACGGCTGGTGCTGCTGTCGGCGTACGGCGTGGGCGAGGCCCACGACAGCCATCCCCTCAAGGCCGCCGAACGGGCCGTGCGGCGCTCGGGCGTCGACTGGACGATCCTGCGGCCGGACTGGTTCTCGCAGAACTTCAGCGAGGGTCCCTGGCTCCAGGGGATCCGGGCGGCGACCCTGTCCCTGCCGACCGGTGACGGCCGCACGCCGTTCGTGGACGCCGAGGACATCGCCGAGGTCGCCGCGTCGGCGCTGACCGAGGACCGGCACGGCGGCCGGACGTACCGGCTGACCGGTCCACGGGCGATCGGCTTCGGTGAGGCGGCCGACCTCATCGGCAGGGCCACCGGACGTGTCGTCCGCCATGTCGACGTGGACCCCGATGTGTTCACCGAGCGGCAGATCTCCCACGGTGTGCCGGCCGACGTCGCGCGTCTGCTCACCGGCCTGCTCGTGAACGTCCGTGCCGGCCGGGGCGCCACGGTCGCCGACGGCGTCGAACGAGCCCTCGGCCGGCCGCCGAGGCCGTTCGAGGACTACGTCACCGAGACCGCCGCCGCGGGTCACTGGACCTGACCGACGGCACCAAGTCCGATGACTTGGGGGCAAGGGAGGAGCCTGAGCAGCCGAGCGTCGAGAGGACGGGTGGGCCGGGGCTAGCCCTCGAGGTCCAGGGCCGTCCCGTACAGCCGGTCCACCCGCAGTCGGATCACGACCCTTCGCTCGGCCACCTGCTGTGCGAGGAAGGCGTCCTCGTCCTCGGGCCCGGCGGCCGGCGGCCGGCGGGAGCATCGCGAGGAGTTCCCGCCCGACCGCGTCACCGGGCACCGTGGTGATCTCGGAGACCTCGGCGGATCCCTCGGCGACGGCGAACGACCACACGTCGTCGCCCTGCACATGGAGCGCCGCCCTCGGATCGCGCCGCAGTTGCTTCGCCTTCACGCGGTCGGCCGTCGTGGACAGCCGCATGATACGGGCCTCGGGGTCCCAGGCGTAGAGCATGGTGGTGAGGTGGGGGTGACCACTTTGCCTGACCGTGGCGAGGGTGCCGAACCGCTGCCTGGCCAGCAGATCGGAGAGGGCCTGGTCGGACAGGGGCCGGGGTGCGGGTCCTTGAGTCATACGATGATCAACTCCCGTCCGCGGGAGGGTATTCCGGGTCTTGCGGCGTGCCCAGCCTCACCACCGTCGCCGCCGACGAGCAGGAGAGCGTCCGGGTCGCCGTACCACTGCCGCCGGAGCGGATCGACGACCCGGACGCCGATGCCGGGCACGGCCATGTGGCCCGGCACCGGATCACCGTGCGCAGGGGCGGGTCTCAGTCCTCGGTGGGACGGTACGGTCCGGGCACGAAGACCAGGGCGTCGCCCACGGACCGCTCGGTGGGCCCGCTGGGGTGGTTCACCAGGGTGCCCTCGACGGACATGGTGGTCGAGCCGCCGCCGTCCAGGTTGACCGCGTCGGTCAGGCCCAGGGCGTCGGCGACCGCCGCCGTCTCGTCCATGGTGGTACCGACACTGGTCGTCATACGGCCGTCGATGGTCGCCAGGACGACCTTGCCTTCGCGGGTCGTACCGGCGATCGTGCGCGGGTTGCGGTCGAAGAAGCTGCCCGAACCGGCCGGCACCACGATCCGGCCGTGCGCTGTGAGGCGGTAGCGGCCGTTCACGCCGAACAGCCCGGGCCGGACGGGAAGTCGCCGGCCCTGCTCGTCCGTGAGCACGGAGTCGGTACGCAGGCAGCCCCTGTCGGCGGTGTGCAGCAGGGCCGCCGCGTCGGCGCCCGTGGCCTGTACCGAGGTCTGGCCGGTGGTCAGGTGTGTGCCGCGGGCCGTCTGCGTGCGGACGACGCAGCCGTGCCGGTCGAGGACCACCTCGACGCCCGCTCCGGAGGGCGTGGTCTCGGCGAACTCGGGGGTGAAGCGCACGACGTCGCCGGGCACGGTGCACCGGGCCGGATCGGTGAGGTCGGCGCAGGCCGCCGGGACGGTGGGCGGATGGTTCACGTACTTCAGCGGCAGCGTGGCTCCGGTCCGCCGGTTGTGCAGGCTGCCCGACCAGCTCAGCCGGCCCATCAGGGCGCGGTTGTCGTGGGCGTCCACGACGAAGTCGGCCTCCGTGGGGTCGCCGGTGGGCTCGCTGAGCAGCCGACCGTCGTAGAGGCCGAGGCCCACCGGGTCGCCGGGATACTGCGCGCTGGCGGTGAAGGTGAAGAAGGAGCCGTTGACGCCGGCCAAGGCCGCCGAGGAGCGCACCAGGTCGGTCGTCTTCTCCGTGTGGGCCAGGTCGGGACCGTACGTCGCCTTCAACTGCCCGCGCGCCCGGCGCGGGTCGATGGTGAGGACGTCGACCACCCAGGGGCCGCGTGTCGTGGTGTTGATCCGGTCGGCCGGGGCGGGTTCGGTCCCCCGGACGATACGGGTGAGGGTCACGCCCTCGGCCAGGGTCTGTGTCGTGCGGGTCTCCGCGAGGCCGGGGTCGCCGAGCGGCAGCGTCGCCTCGGCGGCGGTGGCCCGGCCGGCGGGCGGCGCGAGCAGCAGGAGCAGGGCGGCCGCGGTGAGCGTCGCCGCGCGGGTCAAGCCGGGTCTGTACGAGGTGAATGCCATGCACGCGAGACTGCTGGGCGCGTCGGACGTTTACCCGTGCGGCGGTTGATGTGCCGGTCCCGGTTCGGTTAACTGCCGGTTACACGGGCCGAGTTGGCTGGGCCGGCGGGCAGGAGCCCGGGCCGGGGCGGACGGAGTCAGAGGGCGAGCAGCCCCGCTGCCGTCACTGTGAACCCGCAGGCGTCGAAGTAGAACGGACGCAGGTCTTCCTCGAAGTCGACGTGCAGCCACTCGCACGCGCGCCTCCTCGGCCGCGGTGGCGACGAGCGCGCTGCCGACTCCCTTTGTACGGCAGTGCCCGGCGACCACCGTGTCCAGGATGAAGGCGTGCACTCCCCCGTCCCAGACGACGTTGACGAACCCGACCAGCGTCCCGTCCTGCCATGCGCAGACCCAGCCGAGGCTGTGCCGCTCCAGTCTCGTCCGCCAGTCGGTCCCGGCCACCGGGTGGCCGAAGCCGGCGGCGTGCAGCGCCTCCAGGGCCGCGTTGTCGAACTCGCCGCGCCACTCATAGGTGATCTCCATACCGGGATCGTAGTAACGCCGCACGCGAGTGCGGGTTCCTCGGCCGCGTCCTCCGTGATGCGCCGACGGGGCGTCCCGCCAGGCCTCATGGCCCGGCGTGACGCCCCGTCGCGCCCCGCACCGCCGCTAGTTGCGGCGCCCCGCGGGATCGTGGGCGAAGGAGTCCCGGTCGGCGCCGGGCGCCGATGCGGAACCGCTGACACCGGTGCCCGCGCCGGCCGGCGCCGGCTCGGCCCGGTCACTGTGCCCCGGCCACCACGCGGCGTGGCCGATCAGCGCGGTGAGGCTCGGCGTGAAGAACATCGCCATGACGAAGGCGGCGACGGCGATGCCGAAGGAGACCGCGAAACCCATCTCCGTGAGCAGCGAGTTGCCCGCCAGCATCATCGTGGCGAAGGTCGCCGCCAGGATGAAGCCGGCCGCGGCGACCGTCGGACCGGCGTGGCGCAGCGCCATGCCGGCCGCCTCGCGCGGCTCGCGGCCCTCGCGGGCCTCCTCGCGGAGCCGGGCGATCATGAGGATGTTGTAGTCGGTGCCGATGGCGACCACGAACAGATACATGATCACCGGGAGCATGAACATCAGCCCCGAGTGTCCCTGCCCCTTCTGGAAGATCCACACAGTGGCACCGAGGGTGGCACCGAAGCCGAGGCCCACCGATGCCATCAGGTACCAGGGGGCGACGACGCTGCGCAGCAGCAGACCGAGGATGATCATGATGAGGATGGCGGCCACCGGGAAGACCGTCTTGTAGTCGTGGTTCACCGCGGTGTTGATGTCCTTGTAGATCGAGGACATACCCCCGACGACCGCCTTGGTGCCGTCAGGGGCGTTGGTGTGAGCGACGTCCCGCACCCGGCCGACCGTGTCGATCGCCTTGTCCGTCGACGCCTCGTACTTGAGCGTGACGGTGAAGTCCGCGGTGCTGCCGTCCTTGTTCACCTGCGTCATGCGGGCGTTCGCGACCCCGTCCACGGCCCCGAGCTTGCTCGCGTACGCGGCGAAGGCCGACTTGTCCAGCGGCTTGCCGCCGGTGCTGGACAGGTAGACGTCGGTGGGTGCCGCGGCGCCCGCCGAGTACGCCTTCTGCATCTGGTCCTGGACGACCATGGACTCCTTGGTCTTCGGCATGGAGCCCGAGGCCAGGTCGAACGTGGCGTGGTAGCCGAAGATGCCGGCCGCCAGCGCGACCAGGACGAGACCGGACAGCACGGTGGTGAGCGCCGGACGGCGCTGGACCCCGCGGCCGAGGGCGGCGAAGCGGGCGTTCTCCGGTTCCTTCTGCCAGGACTTGGAAGGCCAGAAGACCTTCGGCCCGATCAGCGAGACCACCGCCGGGATCAGGGTCAGACCCGCGACGAGGGTCGCACCGACCGCGATGGCGAGCGCCGGGCCCATCTGCTTGAGGAAGCCGAGGGTGGACAGCACCAGCGCGAGGAACGCGATGATGACGGCCCCGGCCGCCGAGGCGATGGCCTCTCCGACCCGGCCGACCGCGTTGACCATGGCCTGCTTGGGTTCGTCGCCCAGACGCAGGCGTTCGCGGTAGCGGAACATCAGGAACAGGAAGTAGTCCGTACCCACGCCGAAGAGCACGACGATCAGGATCGACGAGATCGAGCTGTTCGCCTGGAGGTCGAACAGCTTGGTGGCGTAGGCGATCAGGCCGTTGGCGACGGCCGACACCAGGCCGATCAGCACCAGGGGCAGCACGGCCAGGATCGGTGCCCGGAAGATGATCAGCAAGGTCACCAGGATGATCGCGAAGGTGCCGAAGCCGATCAGCGCCTGTCCTCGCTTGGACGAGTCCTGCTGGTCGAGAGCCTGGGCGGCGCTACCGCCGAGCTTGACGTCGAGATGCGTGCCCTTGGCCAGCTGCTTGACGTCGTCGCGCAACACCTTGGCCGCGTCTGCCTGTTTGGGCTGTCCTGCGTTCTTGCTGTCCATCTGGACCAGGGTCAGGTCATACCTGCCGTCCTTGGACGGCAGGCCGGGGACGACCTTCTGCACCTGGTCGATGTGCTTGTTGCTCAGTTGCGTGGTGATCCGCGCGATGTCCTGCTTGTCGGCGGCGGTCAGCTTGCCGCCGTCCGTGCGCTGGTACAGCGCGATCGCGGACGGGGTGAAGGCGCTGGGGAACGCCTTCTGTTGGAGATCTGCCGCTTTGATGGACTCGTAACTCTTGGGAAGGAAGCTGCTCTCGTCACTGTTCGAGGGCAGACTCGGGGCGGTGGCGACGATCGCCACCGCGGCGATCAGCCATGCCACGATCGTCCACACAGGGTGTCGGACGACTGTGGCTCCAATACGTCGGAACATGCGGAAGGTCCTCCTGGACAGGAAGATCACCGCAGCCCGGGGAGCGGTCCCTGGCACATCGGCGACCCTGATCGGCACGCATCGAACACGGGCCGGTCGATCGGTTGTCTTGAGTGACATGGTAGTGACGGAACGCGAACGTCATCTCATCATTTGGTCTCGCTCTCGAGTGATGTTCGAGCGCTCGGGGGACGTGGAGCGCCCAAGGGGCAGGGAAAGCCCCGGCGGAGGAACCAGGACGGGCCGGTCAACCGAGGATGAACGGGAGTTCGGCGGCGAAATCACCCAGTTCGGCCTTCTCCGCTCCGGTCGGCGTACGGCGTCCGGTGCCGATCAGCAGCGCATCCTTGTCGGAGAACGAGGCGGGGAACGAAGTGCCGGCGATCCTCTCCAGCCCCGCGCGCGCCGCCGCGAGCGTCTCGGCGGGCGGTTCGGCGGCCGAGGTCAGATGGGCAATCAGGTCGAGGTGGTGCAGGGTCCATTCGAGCACGTACGCGGACAGGTACTCGGCGACGGTCAGCACCTCGTCGCGCGTGCCGACCCGGACGGCCGGATCGGCGAGCTCGGCGGCGCGGCCCGCCGCGGAACCGACGTCGTCCAAGTGGAACTTCAGCCACCGCGGCTCACCGTAGGCGGCGGCCAGCCGCGGGATCAGCGCGTCGAGCGGATCCTCGCCGGTCGGCGGCTCGACCAGGTTCCAGCACGTGACCGCGTCCACCGTCGGTTCGGCATCGACGGGTGTGACCAGGGTGATCAGGACGTCCTGGGCGTCGATGACCAGATGGCACACCAGGTCCCGTACCAGCCAGCCGGTACAGCCGGACGGCCGCTCGAAGTCCTCGTCCGGGAGTTCCGCGACCGCTGTGCGCAAAGCCGTCCAAGAGCGTGAGAAGAGATCCACTGGTCGCACGGTAGTGCGGGGCCGGCACGGCGGACAACCGAATTCGCAGGGGCCGGAAGCGACTCGGGCCGGGGCTCACCGCGCGGAGGGCGAAAGCCGGTAGGAGGTCCCGAGGTCGCGTACCTCCACCGAGCAGCACACCCTCTCCTCACCCCCGTCGGCCACCAACAGATGCTTGGCGAGCAGGGCCAGCACGCCCTCGGACAGCCGGGCCTTCTGCGCCGCGGGGCGGCCGGGCATGAGGCCGACCTCCACGTGCACGAAAACGGCCTCCCTGCTCATGCCGTCCCCGGCCCACGTCTCCGCCGGCCGGAGCAGCGTCTTGCACACGCCCGACGTACCGGACTCCTCGACCACGAGCGGATGCAAGTCCTTGACAAAGGCACAGGCGTCGAAGGCTCCGGCCAGGCGGGAGGAGTAGTCGACCGTGAGGTACGGCATGGAGGGCCTTTCGCACGTTCCCCGTAGTTTTACTAGGCAACTATTTTCCCTCACGCCGCCGGCCGGCCCCACCTGGCCCCCTCGGCATCGGGCCGGCCGTCGGCCCGTTGGGCTCCCTCGCCACCGCCCGGCCCTCCGCACCGATGCGACCCGGATGGCGCACGCGGTCGACACCGAGGCCCGCGGTGCCGCGACCAAGCCTCAACTCGCTTTCCTCATGGCTTACTTCACACCTTGACCCCTATTGGTCTGTACCTCTAGTTTCACTGCCCAGCCATGCATCGAGCGCCGCGCTCACCGTTGGCCGTCCCTTCCGGAGGTGCACGCCGCCCGATGCCCACCCCCCACCCGAAAGGCCACCCCCCTTCATGGCCAGGTCCCGTTCCGCCGCCGTCCTCACAGCCGCGCTGGGCCTCTCCGCATGCCTGCTCACCGCTTCCCCGGCCCAGGCCGACACGGACGCGCCCGCCGCGCAGGCATCCGACACCTGCTGGGCGACCCACTACGGCCCACAGCCGCCCGGCGCCCTGACGGCCAGCGGCGAACTCTTCGACAACAACGCCGACACCGCGGCGACCTCGCTCAGCCGGCAGCCCCAACTGCCCTTCGGCACACGGGTGCAGGTCACGAACACCGCCAACGGCAGGTCGCTGGTGGTCCGCATCAACGACCGGGGCACGTTCGCCCGGACCCCGCAGGTGCCCAAGTGCCTGGACCTGACCGACGGCGCCTTCGGCCGGCTCGGCGGAAGCCTCGACCCCGACGCCGGACACATCGTCGTCACCGAGACCGTCCTCGGCTGACGGCCCCGTACCCACACCACCGGCCGGCCGCACGCCACGTCCGCCGGCACGGCACGCACCCCCTCCACCCGACCAGGACAGGAGCACCTGTCGATGCACTTCCGCCTCGCCGAACTCCCTTACAGACCCATACCCTTGGGGCGTCTCGCACGCTTCCTGGCCGGAGGCGTCGTCGCCGCCCTCCTCGCCGCGTTGTCCATCGCCACGCCCGCCCGGGCCGCGGACGGCCAGATCACCGGGCTGGCCGGCAAGTGCGTGGACGTGGCAGGCGCCAACAGCGCGAACGGCACTGCCGTACAGCTCTACGACTGCAACGGAACCGGTGCCCAGATCTGGTCGAACCCGGGTGACGGCACCCTGCGGGCGCTCGGCAAGTGCCTGGACGTCGTCGACCGCAGCACCGCCGACGGCGCGGCGGTCCAGCTGTGGGACTGCTCCGGCGGCGCCAACCAGCAGTGGGTGGTCACCTCGGCCCACGACATCGTCAACCCGGCCGCGAACAAGTGCCTGGACGTGCGGGACAACAACAGCGCCAACGCCACGCGGCTGCAGATCTGGACCTGCACGGGCGGCGCGAACCAGAAGTGGAACGCTCCGGCCGGCGGCGGGAGCGGCACCCCGTCCGGATTCGTCGTCTCCGAAGCCCAGTTCAACCAGATGTTCCCGAACCGGAACAGCTTCTACACCTACAGCGGCCTCGTCCAGGCCCTGAGCGCCTACCCGGGCTTCGCGAACACCGGCAGCGACACGGTCAGGAAGCAGGAGGCCGCCGCCTTCCTCGCCAACGTCAGCCACGAGACCGGCGGACTGGTCTACGTCGTCGAGCAGAACACCGCCAACTACCCGACCTACTGCGACTGGAGCCGGCCGTACGGCTGCCCCGCCGGACAGGCCGCCTACTACGGGCGCGGCCCGCTCCAGCTCAGCTGGAACTTCAACTACAAGTCCGCCGGTGACGCACTCGGCATCGACCTGCTAGACAACCCCTGGCAGGTGCAGAACGACGCCTCCGTCGCCTGGAAGACGGGCCTTTGGTACTGGAACACCCAGTCGGGGCCGGGCTCGACGACCCCGCACAACGCCATGGTCGACGGTGCCGGATTCGGCCAGACCATCCGCAGCATCAACGGCTCCCTGGAGTGCGACGGCAAGAACCCCGCGCAGGTCCAGAGCCGCGTCGACGCCTACCAGCGCTTCACCCAGATCCTCGGCGTCTCGCCGGGCGGCAACCTGTACTGCTGACCGAGTCCGCCCTTGCTCACGGGTGCACCGCGTCGCAGCAGACGCGGTGCACCGCGTGCCTGCATCCCCGCAAGGACGGCCGGTTCAGGCGGAAACCGTCTGGAGGGGAAGCTCGATCAGGACGTAGGCGAGGGACGCGCAGACCGCGGCGGCGCCCAGTGTGAGGGCGCGCTCCTTGTGGGCACGGGCCATCAGCAGCGGGATGAGCACGAAGAGAGCGAGGCATGCACACGCCTGCGTGGCGTAGTGCAGGTTCCAGCCGTATGCCAGGCCCTCCATGCCGAAGAGTCCCGCGAGCGCGGCCGGGCCGGTGACGCGGCGGCGCGTGTCCGGGCCACGCCGCCACCAGTGGCCGGCGACTGCGAGCAGCGGTCCCGCCACGCCGGCCATGCCGAGCCACACCAGCGGAAAGAACAGATCCCCCGCGCCGTCGCGCCCGAACTCGGCATAGCCGTAGTAACCGACCACCAGGCCGACCTCCGCGCCGAGGCCCCCGACCGCGGCCTGGGACACGGGGCCCTGCCGAGACAGCAGTGCTCCGGCGGCGAACGCGACGGCGGACCAGACCGCTCCGGAGTTGGCGATCTGCTGCCAGGCTCCGGGAAGCCACCCCTGGGCCAGGTTGGTGAGCACACCGAGCAGCAGGCCGGCGCCCGACGCCACCGCCGTCGTACCGCCCCACACGCACAGTCGGCGCCTCGGGCCCACCGGACGGCTGGGCATGGTCGTCGTCATCGTCGCCCCCACAGTCGCGAGTTCTGCTGCGCGCACTATACACACTATGTATACACGGTGTGTATTCGCGCCCGCGCCGGGCCCCGCGTTGCTGGGCGAGGCGTTCGCGGTGCTGCGGACGCATCGCTGCGAGTGAGTACCGGTCCGGCTCAGCGGACGGCGTCCAGGCGCTGGGTGCCGATGACCGACAGCAGCCGCAGGGCCTCCTCGGACGGTGTGCCGGGGACGGCGGTGTAGATCACGACCTGCTGGTCCCGGTCGGCGAGGTCGAGGGCGTCGCAGTTGACGGTGACGGGCCCGACCAGCGGATGCCGGAAGATTTTGCGGAGCGTGGGTGCCCCGTCGACGTCGTGGGAGTCCCACAGCCGGGCGAACTCCTCGCTGCCGGCGCGGAGTTCGCGGATCAGGCCGGTCACCTCGGGATCTTCGGGGTAGCGGGCGGCGGCCGTGCGCAGCCGGCGGGCCGCGTGCCGGGCGAACGCGTCGGCGTCGGACACGCCGTACAGCCGCTGCCCCTCGGGGCGCGGCCCGAGGAAGACGCGACGCGCGAGGTTGCGCTCGCGGCGCGGCAGAGCCGAGAAGTCCTCCATCAGGGCGGCGGCCAGTGCGTTCCAGGCGAGCACCTCCAGCGTGGCCGAGGTGACGAAGGCGGCGGACTGCGGCAGCCGGTGGATCAGGTCGAGGATGCTCTGCCGCACCTCGCGCGGGGGCCCGGGCGCCGGGTCCGGCGGGGCACCGGCGAGCAGATGGAGGTGCTCGCGTTCGGCGTCCGACAGCCGCAGGGCGCGGGACAGCCCGGCCAGTACCTCGCGGGACGGGCGCGGGCCGCGGGCCTGCTCCAGCCGGGTGTAGTACTCGGTCGAGATGAACGCCAGGTGCGCCACCTCCTCGCGGCGCAGCCCCGGGGTACGGCGGCGCGGCCCGGCGGCGAGGCCCACGTCGGCAGGGCTGATCCGCTCGCGCCTGCTGCGCAGGAATCCCGCCAGTTCCACTTTGTCCACACCCCCAGTGTGCGGGTCCGCGGCGAGCCCCATCCAGGTACTGCCGGTGCCTGGATGGGCCCGTCCCCCGGGCGCAGGCTCGCTGCCATGGACAACACACACAACGCCGTGGGCAGCGCACGCAACGACGACACGCCCGCGTACGGCCTGCTGGCCGGCAAGGTCGCCTTCGTCACCGGTGCCGGGCGCGGCATCGGCGCCGCCGCGGCTCGGCTCTTCGCCCGGGAAGGGGCCCGGGTCCTGCTCGCGGCCCGCACCGAGGCCCAGCTGAAGGCCGTCACCGAGGAGGTGCGGGCGGCGGGCGGCACCGCCGACTACGTCGTGTGCGACCTGGCCGACACGGCGAGCGTGCGCGCCGCCGTGGACCGAACCGTCGACCTGTACGGCCGCCTCGACATCGCCTTCAACAACGGTGCGACGATCCAGCCGCCCGGCCCCATGGACCGGCTGCCGGAGGCCGAGTTCGACCATGTCTACACGGTGAACCTCAAGAGCGTCTGGCTGGCCATGGTCGCCGAGGTCGCCGCCATCCGGGCCACCGCCGGGACGGGCGCCATCGTCAACAACTCCTCCATCGGCAGTCTGCGGGGCAACCCCGAACTGCCCGCGTACGGTGCGATGAAGCGGGCGGTGAACAGCCTCACCGAGTCGGCCGCCGTGACCTACGGCCCCGAAGGCATCCGCGTCAACGCGATCGCGCCCGGCAACACCCTGACGGAGATGATCCGGGCCTGGGAAGCGGAGGCCCCCGGTCTCCAGGACCGGCTCACGGCACTCACCCCGCTGCGCCGCGCGGCCGTCCCCGAGGAGATCGCCGAGGCCGCCGCCTGGCTGCTGAGCGACCGTGCCTCCTTCGTGACCGGCACGGTGCTGAAGGTCGACGGGGGCGTTCGCGCCTGAAGCGCGGGCGCCGGGGGTCAGCCGATGCCGAGAACACTCATGGTGCGCTCGGCCATGCGCTGCTCGCCGAGCGCGTTGGGATGGACCGGGACGATGTTCTGCCCGAACAGGAGCGGCTCGATCCACCGGGTGCCGACGGCCTGGCAGGCGTCATGGCCCTCCGACGCCTGCGAGAAGTCGACGTAGGTGGCCCCGTTCTCCTCGGCGGCGCGCTGCACGACGGCGTCGAGGTGGGCCTGCAGCGCGTGCAGGTACGGCACGTCACCGGAGGCGACCGGCAGCCGGGCGAAGCAGGACGGGTCGGCCGTGGCGGGCGTGATCCACGGGTAACCCAGCACTGCGAGCCGGGCGTTCGGCGACTTGGCGCGCACGGCGCGCAGCGCGTCCTTCACCGCGGGGTAGGTCTTCGTGTCGATCGCGTCGTCGAAGGAGCTGCCGTAGGTGTCCTTGCAGGGGCTGCCGTTGCCGCCGCTGAGGATGCCGGCGGTGCCGCAGGCGAGCATGGCCTCGATGAAGGTGCCGTTGTCGTTGCCGCCGATCGTCAGCGTCACCAGGTCGGTGTCGGCGGTGACCGCGTCCGCCTGCGGGGCGAGGCCGGGGTACTGGGACTCGGTGAAGTCCTTGGCCTGGGCGGCGCCGCAGGTGACGTCCGTGAGTGCGGCGCCGGTGCGGGCGGCGATGACGTGGGGGTAGTCGGCCGTCGAGCGCAGGCAGAGCAGGTTGCTCGTGTCGACGGGCAGGACGCCCGAGGCGGCACTGTAGCTGTCGCCGAGGGCGGCGTAGTCCAGGGGTGCCGTGGCGTGGGCGGGGGCGGCGGTGAGGCCGAGGGCCAGGGCGCCGGCGAGTGCGGACGTCGCGGCGACGGCTCGGCGCAGGGCAGGTTTGGGCATGGGCATGGGCATGGGCGGGTGCTCCCTGTTCTCGGATGGGGGACACGCAGCAGGTGGGCATGGCTGTGCCCGGGTGTGTGCTCGTGCGCGAGAATGCGGCGGCTCAGGGCAAGGGAGATGCCGTGTCGTGGGGTTACCGCGAGGTACTACTGAAAAGTAATGTGAGGGCGGAGTACCCGGGAGTCAACGTTGTTGACAGAAGTTCTTGAAACACTCACGACACGGCGGACCGCAGTCGGTTGATCCCCCCGAGGACGGACTGACATCGCCTTGCCTTACGGAGTCGTGACATGGCGGTCGCGTCACGCCGTTCCGGCGCCGTGCGCATCTAGCGTGGCCGTATGCGTGTACTGGTCACCGGCGGTGCCGGGTTCATCGGGTCCCATGTCGTCGAGGCGCTGCGCGCGAGCGGGCACGAGCCGCTCGTATACGACGTCCGGGCCGAACGGGGCGCCGACGTGCGCAACCGGGCTGCGGTCGCCCACGCCCTGTCCGGCGTGGACGCGGTCTGTCACCAGGCGGCCATGGTGGGTCTCGGCAACGGCGTCGCCGACGCGGCCGAGTACGTCTCCCGCAACGATCTGGGCACCGCCGTCCTGCTCGCCGAGATGGCCGCGGCGGGCGTACGGAAGCTGGTGCTGGCCGGGTCGATGGTGGTGTACGGAGAGGGCCGCTACGACTGCCCCGCGCACGGCGTCGTACGCCCCGGGCCGCGGACCGCGGCCGACCTGGAGGCAGGCCGCTTCGAACCCCCCTGCCCGCGGTGCGGCGCGTCCCTCGTCCCCGGTCTGGTCACCGAGGACGCCCCGCCCGACCCGCGCAACGTCTACGCCGCGACCAAGCTCGCCCAGGAACACCTCTCGGCCGCCTGGGCCCGCGCCACGGACGGCACGGCGATCTCGTTGCGCTACCACAACGTGTACGGACCCGGGATGCCCCGCGACACCCCGTACGCCGGCGTCGCCTCCTTCTTCCGCTCGGCCCTCGAACGCGGCGAGGCCCCGCGGGTGTTCGAGGACGGCGGGCAGCGGCGGGACTTCGTCCACGTACGGGACGTGGCCGCGGCCAACGTCGTCGCGCTGGAGGCCGGGCCGCGCCCCGGAACCCTCACGGCCTACAACACCGGCAGCGGCGAGCCGCACACGGTCGGCGACCTGGCCCGCGCCCTGTCCGCCGCCCACGGCGGCCCGGAACCGGTCGTCACCGGCGAGTACCGTCTGGGCGACGTCCGCCACATCACGGCGGACTCCTCCCGGCTGCGCGCGGAACTCGGCTGGAAGCCGGAGGTGGGCTTCGCGGAGGGAATGCAGGAGTTCACGCGAACGCACTGAGCGTGTCCACACGCGCGGGACGGCCCGACCGTTGATCATGGCGCTGCTTCGAAATTCGCATGAACCAATCGATTCGTACGAACCAGTCGAAAGGACAGCCATGCCTCGACGGACCCTGAGGCCGACCCGCGCCCAGGTCGCAGCCCTGCTCACCGCGCCGGTGCTCGGCCTGGGCCTCCTCGTCCCATCAGCCTCCGCGGACACGCCGCCGCCCGGCCCGAAGGTCGACAGCGGCACCGTCATCGACAGGGTCTGCCGTCACGCGAACGAGGACCCCGAGGACGGCGCGGGCTTGTCCTGCGAGAAGGACATCGCGCCGCTCCTGTCGCGCATCATCGGCCCCGGGAGCGGGCTCACCTGCCGGAACGTGTCCCCGAACTCCATCAGCTGCCGCCCGGAATAGTGACCGTTCACGCCTTCGCCGTCGGCAGGGTCACCTCGAAGCGGCAGCCGCCCGGGATGTTGCGGACGGTCGCCCGGCCCTGATGGGCCTCGACGATGCCCCGTACGATCGCCAGCCCCAGCCCCGCCCCGGCGGGCGGGGTCCGCGCGTCGCTGCCGCGCCAGCCGGTGTCGAAGACGCGCGGCAGGTCCTCCTCGGGGATGCCGCCGCAGCCGTCCGTGACGGACAGCACCACCCCGTCGTCGGTGCACTCGGCGGCGACGGCGACGGTGCCGTCGGGCGGGGTCCGGCGGATGGCGTTGACCAGGAGGTTGCCGAGCACGCGGGTCATCTCCTTGCCGTCCACCTCCACCGGTACGGGTTCGACGAGGTCGCCCACGAGCCGTACCCCGTGTTCCCGGGCGAGCGGGTCGGCGCCGGCCAGCGCGTCGCCGACCAGGTCGTACAGGGAGATCCGGGTCGGGCTCAGCGGGAGGGTGCCCGCGTGGATGCGGGAGAGTTCGAAGAGGTCGCCGACCATGTCGTTGAGCCGTTCGACCTCGGTGCGGATCTGTTTGAGGTAGCGGCCGGGGTCGGCGGCCACGCCGTCCTCCAGCGCCTCCGACATGGCGCGCAGTCCGGCGAGCGGGGTGCGCAGGTCGTGCGAGATCCAGGCGACCAGCTCGCGCCGGGACTTCTCCAACGCCCGCTCCCGTTCGCGGGATTCGGCGAGCCGTGCGCTGGTGGCAGCCAACTCACGGCTGAGGGCGGCCAGTTCGGCGGTGGCCGGGGCGTGCGGGGCGGCGAAGGCGCCGGCGTCACCGAACGAGCGGGCGGCGTCGGTGAGTTCGCGGCTGCGGGCGACGACCCAGCGGCCCAGGAGCAGGGCGGTGGCCAGGGAGACCACGGCCGCCATCGCGACGACGGTGGTGACCACGGTCAGGTCGTGCGAGGACAGGAACATCGCCCAGGCGACGGCGAGCGTGCCGGCGAGCATGGCGACGACGCCGACCGCCGCGACGACGGCGATGGAGGCGGTGAGCGAGCGGCGCCGGACCAGGCGCAGTACGCCCGCGCCCGTGACCCCCGCGGCGGCGGCGCCGGCGAAGGCGTAGAGGACGATGAGGAGGGTGGGGGGCATGGTCAGAGCACCGCCTCGCCGGACTCGAAGCGGTAGCCGACGCCCCACACGGTCTGGATCAGGCGGGGTCTGGCCGGGTCGTCCTCGACCTTGCCGCGCAGCCGGCGCACATGGACGGTGACGGTCGACAGGTCGCCGAAGTCCCAGCCCCAGACCTCGCGCATCAGATCCTCCCGGCTGTAGGCCCGGCCCGGGTGCCGCAGGAAGAACGCGAGCAGGTCGAACTCCCGGAGGGTGAGGGCGAGTTCGGAGCCGTTCTTGGTGGCCCGGCGGGCGTCGGGGTCGACGGAGAGGCCGGCCGCGGCCAGCCGGTGCCCCGTCCTGACCGGGCGGCTGCGGCGCAGCACCGACTCCACGCGCAGGACCAGTTCGCGGGGGCTGAAGGGCTTGGTGACGTAGTCGTCGGCGCCGACCTCCAGGCCCAGGATGCGGTCGTCCTCGTCGCCGCGGGCGGTGAGCATGATGACCGGCACGGGCCCGCCGTCCCGCATCCGCCGGCACACCTCCAGGCCGTCCATGCCGGGCAGCATCAGGTCGAGCACCACGAGGTCGGGCCGGTGCGCGGCGGCGCGGGTGAGGGCGGTCGGGCCGTCGTCGGCGCGGTCGACCACATAGCCGGCGCGGTGCAGGTATCCGGTGACGACCTCGGCGACGGTCGGATCGTCGTCCACGACCAGGATCCGGGCGGTCCCGCCTGCGGCTTCGGTCTCGTCGGGCTCGTACGGCGATTGCATGCCACCAGCCTCGCACCACTCGGCAGCCGTCGTCGGGCCGCGGGGCGGGCGTCCGCGTTTCGTAAGGACCAGGAGTCCGATATGCCCGATTGGCGTTCGTAGGGTGAAACCGTGACGACCACTTCAGCGGACGTCGACGTGGTGCTCCCCTGCCTGGACGAGGCCGAGGCCCTGCCCTGGGTGCTCGGCCGGATCCCGGCCGGCTGGCGCGCACTCGTCGTCGACAACGGTTCCACCGACGGCTCCCCCGGCATCGCCCGTGCGCTCGGCGCGACGGTGGTGCACGAGCCGCGGCGCGGCTTCGGCGCCGCCTGCCACGCCGGACTGAGCGCGGCCACGGCCGGCATCGTGTGCTTCTGCGACTGCGACGCCTCCCTCGACCCCGCGCTGCTCGTTCCCTTCGTGCGGGAGATCCGGGACGGCGCCGCCGACCTGGTCCTCGGCCGGCGGCGTCCTGAGGGCCGGGGCGCCTGGCCGGCACACGCCCGCGCCGGCAATCTCGCGCTGGCGCGGATGCTGCGCCGCCGAACCGGGCTGCGCCTGCACGACCTGGGCCCGCTGCGCGCCGCCCGCCGTGAGCCGCTGCTCGCGCTCGGCCTCACCGACCGGCGCAGCGGCTATCCGCTGCAGATGGTCGTCCGCGCGGCCGACGCCGGCTGGCGCATCGCCGAGCACGACGTGCCCTACCGCCCGCGCACCGGCGCCTCCAAGGTGACGGGTACCTGGCGGGGCACCTGGCAGGCGGTGCGGGACATGAGCCGCGTGCTGGCCGAGACCCCGGCCGACGGGGGGCTCGTACGGTGACCACGCTGCTCGTCGTCGCGAAGGAACCGCTGCCGGGGCGGGTCAAGACCCGGCTCACCCCGCCGTTCACGCCGCAACAGGCTGCCCGTCTGGCGGAGGCGGCGCTCGTGGACACCCTGCAGGCCGTGGCCGCGGCCCCCGCGACCCGGCGGGTCCTCGTCCTCGACGGGGTGCCGGGAGACTGGCTGCCGGCCGGCTTCGAGGTGCTGCCGCAGTGCGCGGGCGGGCTGGACGACCGGCTGGCGGACGCCTTCGCGCACTGCTCCGGCCCGGCCCTGCTCATCGGCATGGACACCCCGCAGGTGACGCCGGAACTGCTCGCCGTGGACTTCGCGGGCTGCGACGCCTGTCTCGGCCCGGCCGAGGACGGCGGCTTCTGGGCCCTGGGGCTGGCCGAGCCCGACCCCGCGCTGCTGCGAGGTGTGCCCATGTCGACGCCGGTGACCGGGGCCGTGCAGCGGGAGCGGCTCCTGGCCGCCGGGCTGCGGGTGCGCGAGCTGCCCCGGCTGCGGGACGTCGACACCGTCGCCGACGCGCACGCCGTCGCCGCGCTGGCCCCGCACGGCCGGTTCGCCGCCCAGCTGGCCCGCTGTACGCCGGTCGGCCGGTGATGGGCGGCTCTGTCGCCTGGGCGGCCGCCGACCCCTACGCGGCCGCGCTGCGCACCGGCCGCGGCCCGCTGTTCCTGCGCCGCACCGACGGCTGGCTGCTGCCGCTGGAGGTGGAACGCTGGTGCGCCGGAGCCGATCAGGTCGACCTGGAGGTCCTGGACCGCTGCGAGGGCGCCGTCCTGGACGTCGGCTGCGGTCCCGGCCGGCTGGTGGCGGAACTCGCCGCCCGGGGCCGTCCCGTGCTCGGCATCGACGTCAGCGGGGCCGCCGTCGACCACACCATCGAGCTCGGCGGGCAGGCGCTGCGGCGCTCGGTCTTCGAGCCGCTGCCAGGCGAGGGCCGCTGGGACACCGTGCTGCTCATGGACGGCAACATCGGCATCGGCGGGGAGCCGTCCGTGCTGCTGGAGCGGGTGGCCGCGCTGCTGCGGCCGGGCGGGCTGCTGATCGCCGAGACCGTGCCGGGACACGTCGACGAACGCGCCCGCGTCCAGGTGGTGGACACGATCGGCGCCGCCCGGGCCACCGGTGCCCCGTTTCCCTGGGCGCGCCTCGGCACCCCGGCCCTGCTGCGGTACGCGCGCAGGGCCGGGTGGCGGTCCGTCGGTCAGTGGTCGGCGGGCGGCCGGTGCTTCGCCGCCCTGCGCACACGCCACGCCAGCAGAACGGCCGAGCCGCCGAAGAGCACGGCGGTGATCAGCAGCCAGCGGGTGAGGAAACCGTCCGGGGAGAGGCCGGTGGCCGACCGGTAGCGCCCGGCCGTCATGCCGCTGATCAGCGGGAACCAGACGAGCAGGAGCAGCCCGGACAGCATGGCCGGGACGCGCACGTACAGCGTCCGGCCACGCCGTCCGGTTGCCCCCAGGCCGCCGGTGACCGCCCGGTCGGCCGCCGTGTACAGCGGCAGCAGGACGAGATCGTGCAGCAGGGCGGCTCCCACGATCCACAGCGCCACCCCGAACCAGTCGCCGGCGAGCAGCCGCACCCCGGCGTACGCGGCGAGGGCGAACGAGCAGGCGAGCAGCAGCAGTTGGAAGGGGCTGCCCAGGCGTACGCGACGCGGCATCACAGGTCTCCGAAGGTCAGTCGGGCCACCCACTTGGTGTTGAGCACACCGGGTGCCGCCGGGACGATGATCCGCGCCGGGTGGCCGTGGTCGGGGGACAGCTCCTCTCCGTTGACGAAGAGCGCGAGCAGCGAGCGTCCGTCGGCCACCTGGTTGGCGCGCAGGGCCGCACGCCGGAACGCTCCGTGCCGCTGCAGGGACTCCACGAGCACGTCCGGCGGATCGCCGTCGTACCCGACGAGCGCGGCGAGGTCGCGCAGCCGTACCCCGCGCCACCACTGGTCCGCGGTCGACCAGCCCTCGACGCAGGCGATGGGCAACGAGGCGCTGTGCTGTGGCAGTCGGAGCAGCTGGGCGCGGCTGAGCCGGACGGTTCCGGTGCGGCCGGTGACGACGAGGCGCCAGGCGTCCTCGTGGGTGTCGGCCGCCGTGATGCCGGCGTAGGCGGCGGTCTTGTTGATCTGGAAGCCGTTCGGGCCGCCGCCGGGATCGGCGGTGCCGTGCGGGGCGAGCAGGGCCGTACGGCGGAAGGGCCCGCCCAGGCTCTGCCCGACCGTGGTCAGGAACAGCAGCAGGGAACCCCCGCCGACCAGCCCCAGCGCGCCGCGCCGGGAGACGGTGGGCGCCGCGGGGCGCGGGGAGACCAGGTCGTTCCGCTCCTGCCGGCGCTGCCGTACGGCCCGTACCGCCGTCGGCGTCTTCAGCACGGCGTGGGCCACGAACGCGGCGAAGAACACCCATGCCCCGTAGAAGTGCAGCGGGTAGAAGGAGCCCGGGAAGACATAGTCCAGCTGGACGTTGAGGACTCCGGTGGTGAACTCGAACAGCCCTCCACCGACCAGCAGCAACAGGGAGATCCGCTCCAGCGCGTGTGCGAGGGAGCGGGCCGGCGGCAGGGTGAAGAGCCTCGGCACCACCGACCACAGCTTGGCCAGCAGGACGGGGATCAGGGTGATGCCGAGGGTGACGTGGACGCCTTGGGTGAGCCGGTACAGCCACACCGGGTCGGTGGGCCAGGCGAAGAGGTAGAAGCCCAGGACGCCCTTGTCCGGGGTCATGTCGTTCACCCGTGACAGGCCCGGGTTGTAGGCGGCGTACGACACCAGGCCGGTCACGAACAGCACGGTGATGCCGACGAGCAGGACGAGGCCGAGCACCGAGGTGAACCAGGGGCCGCGCAGCGGGCTGCGCCAGAAACCTGGGGAAGTGGGAAGCCGGGAATGGTCGCGCATGTCCCGACCGTAGGCCGGGGGACCCCCGGAAAAGGGCCAGCGACCGGTGACGAAACGCTGACGTCCGGCTCGTACGACGGCTGTGTGCCGCTCTCCCGGCCTAGCGTTCCGGTGTGACCCGATCCCTCCGCCGTGACCTGTACGCCGCCGGTGCCGCCGCCCTCCTCGTGACGGCGGCCGTCGTCGTCGGCCGGCACATCCAGGACACCCGCCACACCCTGTTCGTGCACTGGCCGCCGCTGTTCGCGGACTGGGACCCGCACCTCGGCCCCGGCACCCCGGCGGCCCTGGCGGTGGCGGCGGCCACCGTGGCCCACGGCCCCGCACTCGCGGCCCGGCTGCCCTGGCGCGGGCTGCTCGCGGCGGCCTGGGCGGCCGCCCTGGCCTGGATCCTGTCCCTCGCCCTGGTCGACGGCTGGCACCAGGGCATCGCGGTCAGGCTGACCACCAGCAACGAGTACCTCCGGGTGATCGGCCGCTTCCACGACATCCCCGCCACCCTGCGCGACTTCACCCACCACATCGTCAGCGGCACACCCGACCCCTGGCCCGCCCATATCGCCGGCCATCCGCCGGCCGCCACGCTCACCTTCGTGCTGCTGGACCGGATCGGGCTGCGCGGCGGCGGCTGGGCCGGGATGTGGTGCATCACGGTGGGCGCGACGGGCTGCGTCGCCGTGCTGATCGCACTGCGCGCGCTGACCGACGAGACGCTCGCGCGGCGAGCGGCGCCGTTCCTGGTGCTGGCCCCGGCCGCGGTGTGGCAGGGGACCTCCGCCGACGGCTACTTCGCGGCAGTCGCCGCATGGTCGCCGGCGCTGCTCGCCCTGGCACTGACCCGCCGGTCCCACGGGTACGCGGCGGCCTCGGGCCTTCTCTTCGGCCTGACCTGCTACCTCTCCTACGGCCTCGCGCTGTTCGCCCTCATCGGCGCCGCGGTCGTCGCGCTGGCGCGCCGCGAACTCCGGGAACGCCCGGCCCTCCTGTTGTCCCTGCTCGCCGGGCTGGCCGTGTTCCCGGTGGTGTTCACGCTGGCCGGCTTCGACTGGTGGCACGCGTACCACCTGCTCGTCACGCGCTACTACCAGGGCGTGGGCGGCACCCGGCCCTACGGCTACTGGGTCTGGGCCAACCTCGCCTGCACCGCCGTCATCACCGGCCCGGCCACGGTGGCGGGCCTGCGCCGGACGACCGCCACGCTGCTCCCCGGGACCGCCACCCGACGCCCCGCGGAGCTGCGCCTGGCGCTCCTGGTCTCCGCCGCGCTGCTCGCCCTGCTGGTCGCCGACCTGTCCGGCATGAGCAAGGCGGAGACGGAACGCATCTGGCTGCCCTTCGCCCTCTGGCTCCTGCCCGCCTGCGCCCTCCTCCCCCGCCCCCGCCCCTGGCTCACCGCCCAGGCCGTCCTGGCCCTGCTGCTCAACCACCTGCTGCTGACGGGCTGGTGAGCGTTCCGGAGCCGTCGGGCGCGGCAGGTGACCCCGCGTGACCGCCGTCCGGCCCGGGCGTTGCCCTGGGCGTGGGGCGGGGCCGGTGTGGCCGAAATGGCTTACTGGTGCGGGATGTACCGCTGCCACTTGGCTGAACGACAGACGGCAGGCAGGAAGGACTGGGGATGGACTTCGGCAGCGTGGCTCGGCGCGGGTTTCTCGGAACGGCGGCGGCAGGGCTCGTCACCGCGGTCTCCGCACGGGCGGCGACGGCGGTCGGGCTGCCGGGCGGGTCCGGTGCGCGGGCCGGCGACGGGGGGCGGTTCCTCACCTACACCGCGATGACAGGGGGTTCGGTCACCGGCAGCCGGGCCGGGGGTGACCTGATCGCCGAGGTGCAGGGGGTGCTGTGGCGGGTACCCCGGGACGGCGGGGCGGCGGTACGGGTGACGGACTGGGAGCTGGAGGCGACGCGCCCCGCGTTGTCCCCCGACGGCAGGACGCTGGCCGTGTGCGGCTATCGCGGGGGCGGCTTCCATCTGTGGTCGCTGCGGCCGGACGGCGGCGGGCTGCGGCAGTTGACGGACGGGCCGTGGGACGACCGCGGGGCCGCGTGGTCGCCGGACGGCACCCGGCTGGCCTTCTCCTCCGAACGCGGCGGCGACGCCACGGCCGGTGCCTCCTACGGGCTGTGGGTGCTGGACCTGGCCGACGGCCGGCTGCGGCGGGTCACCGGCGGGGACCACGAGGACTTCGATCCGGCCTGGTCGGCGGACGGGCGGTCGCTGGTGTGCGTGCGCGCCGCCCACACGCCGGGCGGCGGCAACGACGGCGGGCTGTCGCTGGTCCACGTGCCGGTCTCGGGCGGTCCTGCCGAAGTGCTGCGGACGGTGACCGGGGGGCGGCTGCTGGGCCCGTCCGTCTCGCCCGCGGGGCGGATCGCGTATGTGCATCTGGCCGGTGCGGGCAGCCCCGGGCAGCCGGCCGACGCGGCCCGGCTGATGGTCGAGGACGAAGTCGTCACGGCGGACGAGGACCTGGCGGCCGCTCCGCCGTGCTGGCTGAGCGAGGACGAGCTGATGTACGTGGGTGACGGCCGGATCCGCGTCCGCTCCCTGGCCGGTTCCACCGTGCGGGAGGTTCCCTTCACCGCCCGGATGCCCGTGCCGGGTCCGTCCCGGGGACCTCGACGGGCGCCGCTCGCACCGGAGTTGCCGGTCCCGGTGCGCGGTCTGCACCGGCCGGCCCTCTCCCCGGACGGTCGCAGCGTGGCCTTCGTGGCGCTGAACGCCCTGTGGCTGATGCCGGTCGGCGGCGCTCCGCGCAAGCTCCTCCAGGCGGCCGACGTCCACCTGGTGCAGATGCCGGCGTGGGCACCGGACGGGCGCAGCCTGCTGTACTGCACCGACCGGGACGGGCTGGTCGCCGTACGCCGCCATCACCTCGGCAGCGGCACCGACGAGCCGTTGGCCGAGGGCGGCCGGCTGTATCCCGCGCTGTCACCGGACGGCACCCGCCTGGCCTGCCAGGACGTGACAGGCAACCTGCTGCTGCGCACCCTGGCCACGGGCGACGAGCAGGTGCTGGCCCGGCCGCTGGCCACCGACGGGCCGCCCGGAGCGCCCACCTGGTCGCCCGACGGCCGGTACGTGGCCTTCTGCGACCGCAACCGGCTCAACCAGCGCTTCCGCGAGGGGTACAACCTCATCCGCGTCCTCGACACCCGCACCGGCGGCGAACGCCGTCACCTGCCCGCCGAGCACCAGTCGCTGTCCGACCGGGTCGCCTCCGGACCCGTGTGGTCGCCCGACGGCCGCTGGATGGCGCTGGTCGCCGAGTCGGCGCTGTGGCTGCTGCCCGTGACGGCCGACGGCAGCCCGGCCGGTCCGGCCCGCCGGCTCACCGACGAACCGGCCGACCACCCGAGCTGGTCCGTGGACTCCGGCACGCTCCTCTACCTTTCCGAAGGCCGGCTGCGCCGGCTCTCCCTCACCACCGCACGGGCCCACACGCTGCCGCTCCGGCTGACCACCGGGCGCCGTGCGAGCGGCTCAGCCGAACCGCTTCGGATCCACGCCGGCCAGCTGTGGGACGGCACCGGCGCGCCGCCACGGCACGACGTGGACATCCTCGTCACCGGCAAGCGGATCACCGCTGTCGAGCCGCACCGTGCCCGCCGCCCCGGACACCGCACCCTCGACGCCTCCGGCCGGACCGTCGTCCCCGGCCTCGTCGACAGCCACACCCACCCGTATGCGGCCACCTACGGCGCCCGGCAGAGCCTGACCACGCTCGCGTACGGCATCACGACCACGTTCTGCCTGGGCAGTCCGCTGTACGACGCGGTACGGCTGCGCGAGGCGGCCGGCTCGGGGGACCTGCTCGGCCCGCGGCAGCTCGCCTGCGCCGAACTGATCGACGGGGCCCGCACCGCGTACAGCATGGGCCGCGCCCACCGCACCCGCGAGGGTGTCCGGCGTACGCTCCTGCGCGCCGCCGCCCTGGACGTCGACTTCGTGAAGACGTATGTGCGCGCCCCGGGCGAGGTCATGGCCGAGGCGGCCGAGGCGGCCCACGCGCTGGGCGTGCCCAGCGGCAGCCATCTGTGCTCGCCCGGCCGGGCGGCGGGCCAGGACCTGACCACCCATCTGCAGGCCACCCAGCGCCTGGAGTACGGGCATGGCACCACCCCGCTCGGCCGCATCGGGCAGGATCTGGTGCAGCAGTACGCCGACGGCTCCTTCGCCCTGATCATCACGCCGTTCAGCGCGCAGATCCTGCTCGCCGCCGACCCTGGGCTCGCCGAGGACCCGCGCGTGACACGTCTCATGCCGCCCTGGGACGTCGCCGTCGTCCGCGCCCACGCCCGCACCGCGCCCACGGAGGCCCAACAGCGGGCTCTCGCCACCGAGATGGCGGACTACCGGCGGCTGGCCTCGCACGGCGCCCGTATCGCCCTGGGCACCGACTCGCCCCTGGTCCCGGTGGGTCTCTCCCTGCACCTGTGCCTGCGTGCCCTGGTCGCGCACGGCTTCACCGCCGCCGAGGCCCTGCACACCGCGACCGTGGAGCCGGCCCGTCTCTTCGGCCTCGATGCCGACCTCGGGACGGTGGAGGAGGGCAGGATCGCCGACCTGACGATCGTCGACAGCGACCCGTTCTGCGACTTCGGCTCCCTCGTCCGCGTCCCGGTCGTCGTACGCGAGGGAGTCCCCCACGCCCAGGCCGACTTGACGTCGGCCCACCGGTCGGTCGTGGTGCACGAACCTCCCCGGGACATGTCCTGGCTCGGGGTGGCCGAGCGGCTCCGGCGGGGGTCGTGCTGCCATCCCGACGCGGACGGGTGAGACACCCGGCCCGGCCGTGGCTCAGGGACCGATGTGCAGGTGGGGTGTCCAGAGCGAGGGCCGTTCGGGCTCGCGCTCGCGCACCTGGGACACGGCGTGATGGAGGGACTCGGCGACGGTCGCGTCCTGACGGCCGGTCAGATGCTCGTAGAAGGCCTGCACCAGGTGGGTGTTGGTCCGGTCGGTGACCGGCCAGAGGCTGCCCACCAGGTGGCTGAAGCCGGCGAGCTGGAAGGCCGAGAGCAGGTTCAGGGACTCGTCCGGCAGGTCGATGCGGTTCCGCGCGGTGCCGCAGGCGGACAGGAAGGCCAGACCGGCCCGGTCGGTGCGGGCGGCCGCGATGTCGCCGATGTGCAGCCGGCCGTCGTGCAGGACGAGGTGGCTCTCGTGATGACGGTCGGCGTCGTGTCCGGCGTGGCAGGCCACGTGGACGATGTCGTGGTCCGGGACGGCCGTCATCAGCCGCTCGCGGGTGGCGGCCGGCCCCCGCAGCAGGCGGGCTCCGGGAAAGGAGCCGGTGAGCAGGGCCGCCTCCTCGTCGGCGGCCGGCAGATCCGGGGCGCCGGGGGTGCGCGGCAGGGCGAGCACCAGGGGGCGGCTGTCCGGGCCGGGCCGCCAGGGCCGGAGGCGGCCGAGCGCGTGGACGGTGGGGGTGTAGGACGACACCACGAGGGCGAACGCGCCGCCCTCCTCGCGGCGTTCGGCCATGTGCAGCGGGAAGTGGCTCAGCGGCCCGGTGGGACACCACCACATGCGGGGCGGCGCGGCACCCTCCCGCAGCCCGCCCAGGTCGTCCCGCAAGGCATCGAGAACGGGCCCCACGACGACGTCCCAGAGCAGGGCAAGACCAGTGCGCAGAGAGTACTCGCCGAGGCTCCGGCGCGCCGGGGAGACCCCGGGGTCGAGGGCCAGTTCGGCGCCGCCGAGCAGATCGCGGCCCAGCCGCAGGACGGTGTCGACGGTGAGCCGGGGCAGCGGCACCCGGCGGACGCCGTCCCGCGTGACGAGCAGGGCGTCGGAGCCGTAGCGGCCGAACATCGGGACGGCCACGGGGCCTTCGCGGCAGGCTTCGAGGATCTCCTGCAGTCGCGGGGGCTGAAGGAAGTCCTCGAACCCGGGGACGCCCTTGATCTCCTCGATCAAGTGCCGCCGCTCGTCGGCCAGTCGGTGGCGCCGGTCGGCGTCCGGCTCGGACCGCAGCCGGGTCGGCAGCTGCTCCAGCGCCGTGGCGAGGTGCGGGGCGCGGACGCGCAGCCGCTCCAGATCGACGCGCACGGCCGACGCCTCCGCGTGCAGCACCCCGCGTCCCTGCTCCAGCAGTTCCAGCGCGCGGGCAGGTGAGCCGGCGGCCAGCGCACAGGAGGCCGCCAGTGTGGGCAGCGGCGCATAGGCGGGCAGTCGGCGTTCCCGGTCACCGGCGCGCAGCTGCCAGCCGGCGAGGTCCGGCAGCAGACGGACCGCGAGGGCGAGATCGTCGGCGGCGCTCTGCCAGTCCTCCAGGTTGATCTCCAGCTTGCCGGCGTGCCAGGCGCTCTCCAGCCGTCGGTGGATGCTCTCCGTGGCGGCCCGCGCGACCTGACGGAGCAGGGCCGCCGCCTCCCGGGCGTCCGCCGACTCGCCGTACTCCACATAACGGTTGTTGAGGGCCCCGCCGAGCAGAAAGCGGCGCGAGGCCAGTTGGGCAGGGCTCACGGCGGCGGCCAGGCCGTCCCGCAGCACGTCGATGGACTCGGCCAGCGCGGCGGGGTCACGGGTGCGGGCGTACTGCTCGGCAAGGCCGTTGGCCAGCGCCTCCAGCACCACTTCCGCAGGCCGACCCGCCGCACCGGCGTGGGCCTGCCGGGCGAGCCGGAGTGCTTCGGCGAGGTCGGCTTCCGGGTCGTGCACAGGTCCGCCGCGTCCGGCGCGCCGACGGAGCCAGCGGGCGAGGTTGGCCCGGACGGTCGTGTGCAGTTCCGGGTCCGTGCCGGGTGCGAGGGCGGCGAGGGCCGCCCGGCCCAGGCCGACGATCTCGTCCAGCGCGTCCGGGTCCCCGCCCTCGTCGCCCTCGCTGTCCAGTTCGCCCAGCAACTCGAGTTCGAAGGCGAGGTTGTTCAGTTCCCGGGCGCGGGCGGGATGGTCGCGTGGCAGTTCGGCGATCAGTGCCCGGGTCAGGCCGATGGCCTCCCGCAGCGACTCCGAGTCGCCGAGGTCCTCATGGCGCAGGCGCAGCAGTCCGGCGAGCTCGCTCACTGCGTCGGCCCGGCGAGGGTGGCCGGGCGGCAGGCCCGTGAACACCGTACGGGCGAGGCCGATGGCTTCGGCGAGCGCCCGGGGCTCCTGGTGGAGGGTGTAGGCGTGCCGCAGGGCTTCGCACAGCCGGGACAGATGGTGGAGGTGCCCGGGGGCGCCTTCCGGTGACTCGGCCACCAGATTGCGCGCCAAGTCGACGGCGCCGTCGAGGAGTTCCGGGTCGGGGTGGTACTCGTGCAGCAGGAGCAGGGTGTGCACGTTGTTGCTCCTGGTCCTGGCCCGGCCGGCCGTGTCCTCGGCCATGGCGCTGCCCAGGTACAGCACCGCGGTGGCGGCCAGCAGTGCCGTGCGGTCGTGCACTCCCGCCTCTTCCAGGAGCAGACCCGCGTGGTCGTTCCAGAGGCCGACCTGGGGAGTGCCCGGCGGCGACGGGGCCGCGATCGCCTCGGCCACCTCCTTCGGCACGGACCGTGGCGCGGCGTCGCGCAGCGGGGCGAGGAGGGCGAAGGCGAGCAGGAGATCCCGGTGGTTCAGCGGGTTGCGCCGGGCGTCGACCGGCGCGCGCAGCCAGAACAGCCAGCCGGTGGCGTGCAGGAGACGCAGCCAGGGCTGCACGTCGATGTACTTGTCGCGAACGACGGAGCGTACGGCCGTCTCCAGGAGGGCGGCCGCTTCCTGCTCGGCTTCGGCGTCGAGCAGGACGCCGAGTTCGTGGGAGGTCGCGTAGGCCTTGAAGCGCCGGGTGAGCGGATCGGCATCCGGGCCCGAACCGGTATCCGGACCGGCGGGGTTCAGGTCCGGCGGCAACGCAACCACTCCTGCCTGCTGTCGTCCCAGACGAGCGTACGGCCGCGCAGCTCCGAGCGGTCCATGGCGGTCAACTGCCGTACGGCGTCGGGCGGGATGGGGTCGGGCACGACCAGCTGGAGGTCGGCGTCCGGGTCGAGGATGCTGACGAAACCGGAGCCGTCGGGCGGGATGCGCGGGGCCGGCGCCGAGAGGTCCCGGGTGGGGCCGGCCGTACCGGAGTCGGCCGAGGCGGACGAGTCCGGCGTGGGGCTGCCGCGCCGGGCAAAACGGGCGCGCAGGCCCGCGTAGGCATCTTCGGCCGATTTACCGGCGACCGCCTGGACGAACGGAACGATCAACGACGTGGCTGCCCCGCCGAGCACCAGCGACACCCAGTCGGGCAGGTCGCGCAGCGCCGGTGGTGCGGGCGGCGTGCCCCCCTGGGCGGGCGACAGAACTGCGGCGATCGCGGCGGCGGTCGGGGCGGCACCGGCGTCGGCGGGAAGCCACCGGGTCGGGCCGTCGGGTGTGTAGACCTGCCAGTCGCCGTCGGCCGTGCTGTACCGGACCACGAGATCGTGCGTCTCCTCGGGGAACCGGCGGGGTGTGGCGCACAGCCAGAGCCAGAGCAGGTCTCCGGTGCCGTCGCCGCTCTCGTCGCAGTAGACGTTCCGGCGTACGACGCTCAGGCCGTGGGTGCCCAGGGCCGCGGTCAGCTCGGCGAGGCGTGCGTCCAGGCCGGACCGCCCGGCCCCCGCGCGGTCGCCGAAGTCCAGCGCACTGTCCTTGCTCACGTCGATGTCACACATCCCCGTACGGTGGCTCGGTGGTGTTCCCTGCTGTGCGGTCAGTGCCGTGGCCGCGGCGCAGGAGGTCGGCCCGTTCCAGCGCCATCCGTAACGGCGGTTCCAGGGCGAGGAGTTCGGCGACTGCGGCGACGCCCGGCCGGGGCACCAGGATCCGGGCGCCGGGGAGGACACGGCGCACGGCCTCCCAGGCGGTGCGCCACCGGGCCGTCCCGGAGACGCCGGCCACCAGCACGAAGTCCTTGTCCCGCAGGGCCGAATCGAGCGCGTCGTCCACCCAGGCACGGCGCACACAGGGGTCCTGCTCGGCCCGGGTGTACAGCGAGCGGGAGACGCCCAACTCGCCGTAACCGTCGGCGTCGGCGACCGAGGGAAGCTCCTCGGGGCCCGACACCGCCGGGACCGCGAGCAGCGCACGGATCCGCTCGTCCCGCCCTGCGCCCGACTCCCCCACCGAAGTCTCCCGTCGCTTCAGCCTCGCGTTGTTTCACGATAGCCCGCAGGGGCGTTGTCCCGGGAAGCCCTCGGCATGGCGGCCGGCTGCCGGTTGCCGGTTGCCGGTCCACGTGTTCAGGCGTCGTCCTCGTCGTCGGCGGCGGTGCGGACCGCCAGGCGCTCGTAGCGCTGTCTGGCGGCCTGCGGGGTGCCCAGTCCGAGGCCGAAGGCGATCTCCGGCCAGGTCATGCCACGGCCGCGGGCCATCTGCAGGAGCGAGGCCTCCAGTTCGTCCAGCTCCGCCCGTACCAGCGGCACGAGGCTCAGCGCGGCCGTGATGTCGGCACGGTCCACCTCCGGCTCGCCCTCGTCGGGCAGCGCGGCGCCGCTCAGCAGGAACGTCACGAGCCGCACGGCCTCGTGCGGCGCGAGGACCGACGGGTTGATCTGGCGGCGCCGCTGGCCGTCCGTCGCCGCGTGCCGCTCGGCGATGCGGAACAGCGAGGCGTGGACCCGCTGGGCACGCGCCTGCTCCGGCTGCGGAGGGTTGAAGGGGTCGGTGTGATCGGCGGTTGACGACATACGAGAAGAGTTGCGTGCAACACGACATGACGTCAACTGCATATTGTGAACAGTCCGTTCATGCGGCGAGGGCTGCCTCAGGGCGTCGGCGCGGTGATCTCCCGCTTGAGGATCTTGCCGCTCGGCCCCATCGGCAGCGCCTCCGTCAGCCAGAGCCGGCGCGGGTACTTGTACGCGGCCACCCGGTCCCGGACGAACCGCTGCAACTCCTCGGTGTCCGCCCGGGCTCCCGGCCGCAGGACGACCGCGGCGGCCACCTCCTCGCCGAGCCGCTCGTCGGGCACGCCGAGGACCGCGGCGAGGGCGACGGCGGGATGCTCGTGCAGCACCTCCTCGATCTCGCGCGGGTAGACGTTGTAGCCGCCGCGGATGATGAGGTCCTTCTTCCGGTCGACGATGTACAGGTAGCCGTCCTCGTCCCGGCGGGCCAGGTCGCCGGTGCGCAGCCAGCCGTCGGGGATCGCGGCGGCCGTCTCCTCGGGGCGGTGCCAGTACTCCTTCATCAGGTTCGGCCCGCGCACGGCCAGTTCACCGACCTCCCCCGGTGCCACGTCCCGGCCGGAGTCGTCCAGCAGCCGGACCTCGACGTCGCGGATGGGGGTACCGATGGAGCCGGGCTTGCGCGGGCGGTCGGGGTGGTTGAAGGAGACGACCGGGCTGGTCTCGGACATGCCGAAGCCCTCCAGCACCATGCAGCCGAAGCGCCGCTCGAACCCGTGCAGGATCTCCACCGGCAGCGAGGCACCGCCCGAGACGCACATCCGCAGACTGGAGACGTCGGCCGCGTCGGCGCCCGGATGCTGGAGCAGCGCCGCGTACATGGTCGGGACGCCCTCGAAGACGGTCGCCCGGTCGCGTGCGACGGCGTCGAGCACGGTCTGCGGGTCGAAGCGGGGGACGAGGGTGAGGGACGCGCCGCTGCGGACGGCGACGTTCATGGTGCAGGTCTGCCCGAAGATGTGGAACAGCGGCAGGCAGCCCACGATCACGTCGTCGGAGGTCAGCCGCTGGACTTCGGTGACGTTGACCTCGGTGTTGTGGCGCAGCCCGGAGTGGGTGAGCGCGGCGCCCTTGGGCCGGCCGGTGGTGCCCGAGGTGTAGAGCAGCACGGCGATGTCGTCGCCGGCGGCGGCCGTCACCTCGTACTCCGGTTCCAGGCGGGCCAGT
This sequence comes from Streptomyces barringtoniae, assembly GCF_020819595.1. GTDB lineage: Bacteria > Actinomycetota > Actinomycetes > Streptomycetales > Streptomycetaceae > Streptomyces > Streptomyces barringtoniae. The sequence continues at coordinate 165,794 of NZ_JAJHNP010000011.1, read as the reverse complement.
TCGGCGGCGAAGGCGGCCGGTTCGACCGTCAGGTGCCGTACGCCTGCGGCCCCCGCGCCCGCGGCGCCCTCGCCGGGCGCCTGATGCCACTCGAAGAGGACTACGGCGCCGGAGTCCCGCAGGTGGTACGCGGTCTCGCGCTCCTTGAGCAGCGGGTTCATCGGCACCACGATGCCGCCGGCGCGCAGGACGGCGTAGTACAGGACGACGAACTCGGGCACGTTCGGGAGCATCAGTGCTACCCGGTCACCGCTGCGCAGGCCCTCGGTGCGCAGCAGCGCGGCGGCCTGGGCGCTGAGCCGGTCGAGCTCGGCGTAGGTGGTGGTCGCGGTGCCGAGCCGCAGCGCCGGGCGCTCCGGCAGCCGTCGCGCCGTCTCCGCCAGGAATTCCGCCAGATTGGCCATGATGCCTCCTCGCACGCATGCTCCCGCCGCGCTCACGGGTCCCGCCGCGAGCGCTCCCGGCATGGTCGCGTGCACGGTCACGGGCGTCCATGGCGGCGCCCACAGTCCGACCGTGCCGGAGTTGTTCCCGGGAACAATCAGACCGCCGTACGCTGCGGGTATGGGTCTGTCGAATGTGGGCGCCGCCTTGCGTGTGCGCCTTCCGGAGCTGGGCGAGCGGATGGCCGAGCGCATCCGTGCGGAGGTCGAGTCGTACGCGGACGACTCGCTGATCCCGTTCGCGTCGCTCATGGAGTCCTGCCGGGGCAACGCCGATCTGCTCCTGGGGCGTTTCGCCTACGGCGCCGAACCCGATGTGGGGGCAGCTCAGCACACCGGACGGCTGCGCGCCGAGCAGGGCGTGCCGCTCGCGGACACGCTGCACGCCTACCGGGTCGGTTTCGAGCTGCTGTGGTCGGAGATGGTCGACGAGGCACGCAGGCATCCGGAGGTCACGGACGCGGAGCTGGTGGCCGGTTCCTCGGAGATCTGGGCGCTGTTCGGCCGGTACGCGGAGGCCGTCGCGGCCGCCTACCGCGAGGCGAGCGCGGAGCTGGCGCTGCAGCGCGAGGCTCGTCGATCGGCCCTGGCCGAGGCGTTGTTCACGGGCGCGCTCGCGGATCGTACGACGCCGTGGGAGGCGGCCCGGCAGCTCGGCCTGCCGGAGCGCGGCCCGTACGCGGTCGTGGCGGCGGCGGTGCCGGATCCCGGACAGGAGCCGCTGCCCGGGATCGAGGCGGCGCTGCGCCGTTCCGGCGTGCCGTCGGTGTGGCGGCTGCTGCCGGACCAGCAGATCGGGCTGGTCTCGCTGGGGCACCGGGACGCGGAGACGGTGAGCCTGCGCGCGCTGCGCCGCCGGCGGGCCCGGGTGGGTGTCAGCCCGCGGTTCGACTCGCTCCGGGACACGCCGCAGGCGCTGCGGTTCGCCCGGCTCGCCCTGGCCGGACGGCCCGGCGAGGGTCCGGGGGTCACGCGGTTCGACGACAGCCCGCTGGCGATGCTGGTGGCCGCGGCCCCGGCGGAGGCGAGCCGGCTGGTCGAGGTCGCATTGGGTCCGCTCCTCGAACTGCCGGAGGCGGAGCGGGCGCGGCTGCTGCAGACCCTCGGTCACTGGTTCGCCTCGGGCGGTGTGGCCGCCGGTGCCGCGGACGGGCTCTTCGTCCACCCCAACACCGTGCGCTACCGGCTGCGCCGCGTCGAGGAGCTGACCGGGCGACCGCTCACCGACCCCATGGCCCTCGCCGACCTGGGCGCCGCGCTGTACGCGCTGCGGCTGCTGCCTTCCTGAGCGTGCACGGCGACACGGTGGGGATCGGGGTTCACGACGCAGGCTCGACGAGGTACCGGGACGCGCCGTTCCTCGGCTATCGCGTCAGCGGCAGCCGGTACACCGAGACATGAGCACGCGACTCGGCGGAGAACTCGGTACCGGACCAGTCGGCGTGCCTGGACTCCAGCTCGAATCCGGCCAGTTGGCCCATGAGGTCGAGCTCGGAGGGCCAGATGTAGCGGTGTGGGGAGCGGTACAGCCGGGCTTCCTCGGTCTCGTCGAAGCGGAAGTGGTGCGATACGACACGCTGGTTGAGGATGTCGTAGGTGTCCAGCCCGATGTACCCGGCGTCGGTGCGCCACACGGTGGCCGCCTTGCCGGGGGGAAGCGTGCGCAGCTCCGGCACCCACAGCTCGATCACGAAGCGGCCGCCGGGCGTGAGGTGGCGGGCGGCGTTGCGGAAGCACTCGACCTGCTCGGCCTGGGTGAGCAGGTTGGAGATCGTGTTGTAGACGAGGTAGACGAGGCTGTACGTCCCCGGGGCGCGGGTCGTCGCCATGTCGCCCATGACCACGGGGATCGTGGCTTCGCCGGCCTTGGTGCGCAGTTGCTCCACCATCGGCCCGGACAGCTCGATGCCGGTGACGGGAACCCCTCGCCCGGCCAGCGGGACAGCGACCCGGCCGGTCCCGATCGCGAACTCCAGCGCCGCTCCGCCGTCCGCCAGCTCGGCGAGCCGTTCCACCGTTGGGGTCAGAACCTCGGGCGCGAACATGCCGGTACCGGGCGTGTCGTAGCGCCGGGCGACGGCCGCGCCCCAGATCTCCTCCTGCTCCATTGCATCAACACTGGTTCCCGGCAGGGGGAGTTGTCCATCGCATTATCGCCGTGCTCTCCGGCCTCCCGGGTGCACAAGTGACTGCACATCCCCGCTTTTGAACGTGTTCAAATTCAGGGCTACCCTGGAGGTACCGAACCGAGGGGGCTCGATGAAGGTAGTTCTGCCGGGGGGAACCGGACAGATCGGTGCGATTCTCGACCGTGCGCTCACGGCAGCCGGACACGAGGTCACCGTGGTGACCCGGCGCCCGACGCGAGAGCGGCAGATCGGCTGGGACGGGTCCACGCTCGGCCGCTGGGCCGAGGTGGTCGACGGCAGCGATGTCGTCATCAACCTGGCCGGACGCAGCGTGTCCTGCCGCTACACCGCCGAGAACCTGCGGGCCATGATGGACTCGCGGGTGAACTCGGCGCGTGCGGTCGGGCAGGCGATCGCCGCCGCCGCGCAACCACCGCGGGTGTGGCTGCAGATGAGTACGGCCACGATCTACGCCCACCGCTTCGACGCGGCGAACGACGAGGCCACCGGCGCAATCGGCGGCTCGGAGGCGGGAGTTCCGGACTACTGGGCCTACAGCGTCGACATCGCCAAGAACTGGGAGCGCGCCCAGGCCGAAGCGCCGACACCGGCGACACGGAAGGTGGCACTGCGCTCGGCGATGGTGATGAGCCCGGACCGGGGCGGGGTCTTCGACGTGCTGCTGGGCCTGGCCCGGCTGGGGCTGGGCGGGCCGGTCGCCGGTGGGGCGCAGTACGTCTCCTGGATCCATGACGAGGACTTCGTACGCGCGGTGGAGTTCCTGATCGAGCGGGACGACATCGACGGCCCGGTCAACTTGGCCTCCCCCGGCCCGCTCCCGCACCGGGAGTTCATGCGGACACTGCGCGCGGCCCGAGGCGTTCCCGTGGGACTGCCGGCGACCCGATGGATGGCGGAGCTGGGGGCCTTCGCGCTGCGCTCGGACACGGAGTTGCTGCTCAAGAGCCGCCGGGTGGTCCCGGGCCGGCTGTCGGCGGCCGGGTTCGACTTCGGCTATCCCGAGTGGCAGCCGGCCGCCGTGGACCTGGTGCGCCGGGCCAGGTCGTCACGGCCCCGGGCGGGTCGATCCCCGCTTACTTGAAACTGCAAATAATCATTTCCCTTCCCTCCTCGCGGACGGCCACCAGGTGGTCCGCCTGGTCCGCGACCGGTCCGCCGCCCCTCAGGACGGCAGCGAGTCCGCCCCGTGCGACCCGGGCGCGGGCCGAGTCGAGCCCGGTGCACTGGACGGCGTCGACGCCGTGGTCCACCTGGCCGGTGCGGGAGTCGGCGACAAGCGGTGGACCGCCGCCCGCAAGCGGGAGATCCGCGACAGCCGGGTGCGCGGCACCGACACCATCGCGCGAGCCTGCGCCGCGTCCGCCTGCCCGCCGCGCATCCTGGTGCCCGCGTCCGCGACCGGCTACTACGGCGACACGGGTGAACGGACCGTCGAGCAGAGCGAGGCGGCCGGGCACGACTCCCTGTCCTCCGTCTGCGTCGAACCAAGGCGAAGGGGAGGCGGCCGTCGAGCCGGCACGGCAGGCCGGCATCCGAGTGGTCCACCCGCGCACCGGGCTGGTCGTCGCCGCCCAGGGCGGCGCATTCGGCCGGCGCTTCCCGCTCTTCCGCCTCGGCCTGGGCGCCGGCTCGGTTCCGGCGACCAGTACTGGCCGTTCAGCTCCCTGACGGACCACGTCGCGGCTCTCCGTTTCACCCTCGACACCGAGGAGCTGTCCGGTCCGGTCAACTTCACGGCCCCCGAGCCGCTCACGAACCGCGAGGTGACCCAGGCACTGGGCCGCGCCCTGCACCGTCCGGCGCTCGCCGCCGTCCCGGCCTTCGTCCTGCGCCCGGCTCTCGGCGAGTTCGCCGCGGGCATCACGTGCAGCGCACGCGTCGTACCGGCCGCCCTGCGCAGGGCGGTTTTCACCTTCGCCCATCCGACGATCGACGCAGCGCTCGACTCGGTGTTGCGACCGGCCGCTTGACGAAGCCGTCGGCAGGACGAAGGCCCCTGGTGCGGGGCCGGATTCCGCCGGTGGCGCGCGTGCGCGAACGTCCGGCGCGCGGGACCATGGTCGTCCGTGCGGGGCACCGGACGACGGAGCCCGACGGAAGAGGGTGAAGGAGGATGCCGTGTGCCGACTGTTCGGACTGATCAGCTCCCCGCTGCGCACGCAGGCCACGTTCTGGCTGCTGGACGCCCCCGACAGTCTCAGCGTGCAGAGTCGGCGCGAGCCCGACGGCACCGGGCTCGGGTTCTTCGACGCGGACGCCACGCCGGAGGTGCACAAGGCGCCTATCGCCGCGTACGAGGACCGCGCCTTCGCCCGGGAGGCCCGGGAGGTCGAGTCGGCCACCTTCCTCGCGCACATCCGCTACGCCTCGACCGGAGGGCTGGACGTCCGCAACACCCACCCCTTCGACCAGGACAGGCGGCTGTTCGCGCACAACGGCGTGATCGAGGGGCTGGACAGACTGGACCGGCATCTCGGCGAGGACCGGTCACTGGTGCAGGGGGACACCGACTCCGAGCGTTTCTTCGCCCTGGTCACGCGGGAGACGGCGGCGCACGGCGGGGACGTGTCCGCCGGCATCACGTCCGCGGCCCTCTGGGTCGCCGGGAACCTGCCCCTGTACGCCCTCAACATCATCCTCGTCACCGCCCGAGAGCTGTGGGCCCTGCGCTATCCCGCCACCCACGAGCTGTACGTGCTGCGGCGCCCGGCCGGCGGTCACCACGGCACGCGGCATCTCGACCACGCCGGCCGGCACGGTCACATGCGTGTGCGCTCGGCGCATCTGGGTGATCGTCCGTCGGTCGTCGTGGCCAGCGAGCCGATGGACGAGAACCCGCACTGGCAGCTCATGGCGCCCGGCGAGCTGCTGCACGTCGACGCCGATCTGCAGGTGACCTCCCGCATCGCCGTGCCCGATCCCCCGGCCCGCCCGCTGACCCTCTCCGACCTGCGCCCCCAAGCGGCCGCCTCCCAACGGCACACATAGAGCGGCTTCCCGCCGTGACCCGGCTCACGGGCTCGAAACTTGCGCAACCCGTAAACTCTCCGGCGTGGAGACTACCGAGGTGACGGGTTGGGAGACCGCCGTTCTCGACGGCGGGCCGGCGGACGGGCTGCGGATGAAGGTCTCCGACCGGCCGCGGGTGATCCAGGTGACGTACCCCTGCCGGGTCGAGGCCGCACCGCCCGGCGGCGTACGCGCCGAGGCGGTGTACCTGTACCGCCGCGACTACACCGTCACCAGCGAGCCCCTGCGGTACGGCTTCGACATCGCCAGCCCCTGACCCGCGCGGTGGACGCGGTGGGTCGGCCGGCCGCGCGGTGGGCGCGGTTCAGTCCGCCGGCCCGCTCTCGACCGTGGGCGCGGTGGACGGCCGGGCGGCGTCGTCCTCCTTCATGGCCTTGGCCTCGCTCTTCAGGATGCGCATGGACTTGCCCAGTCCACGCGCGGCCTCGGGCAGCTTCTTCGAGCCGAACAGCACGATCACGACGATCGCCACGATCAGCAGGTGCCAGGGTTCCAGTCCGTTGCGGAGCATCGCGCCCACCCCTCCTTAACTTGCAGTCTTGCGCAACTGTACAACCGGGCCCCGGGCACGGTCGCCACGGTCAGGCGTCGGAGTCCGGCTTGCCGCGCGCCGCAGCGTACGCCTGGGCCGGTGTCATGGGGATGCCGTTGAGGCTGACCGTCCGGTACGGGCTGACCTTGGCGCAGGTCTTGGCCTGGTCGGCCGTGGAGGCGTGCGCGCCTCCGACGGCGGCCTTGGTGTCGGCGGGCGCCGGCGAGGAACTGCCACCCGGGTAACTGGTGCCGCTGGGCCAGTCGCTGCCGATGACCAGGGTCAGGCCGGTGCCGGTGCCCTGCTTCAGGTGCGCGGAGGACAGACCCAGCGCCTTGGCGACCGTCTGGGCCTCCGCCTTCTGACCTGTGCCGTAGGTCAGCGTGGTGGTGCTCGCCGGGCTCGGTGCGTTGGCCGTGGTCGTGCCGGAGCCGAAGCCCTGGTCGGTCAGTGCGGTCGCGATGTCCGAGGCACGGCCGGTGACGGTGGTGCCGTTCTCGACGGTGACGGCGATCTGCGAGGCGGGGACGGCCGAGGCCGTCGCGGTCACCGAGGCCGCCGCGGACTTCTTGCCCGAGCCGGTGGTCAGCGACTGGTCGTTGGCGATGGTCGAGAACAGGGTCTTCGCGCCCGGACCCACGACCACCCGGTCCTTGTTGTTCGGGTCGGGGGCCGTCTGCATCGTCGTGAAGGTCATCCGCTTCGTCGGCACCTTGTTCACGTCCGACGCGAGGGAGATCAGCTTCTTCACGCTGCCCAGGCCGTCGTCCACGGTCAGCGCCTTGGTGGCGGCGTCCGCCAGGCCGTAGACGGCGGTGGGGTCGGTGAGCGTGCCCGCGCTCTTGAACTTGCGGATCATCGCGCTGAGGAAGATGTGCTGCGAGATCGTACGGCCGAGGTCGCTGCCGTCGCCGAAGCCGTGCCGGGAGCGGACGAACTCCAGCGCCGCGTCGCCCTTGAGGGTGTGGGTGCCCTTGGACAGCTTCAGGTGGGAGTAGGTGTCGTACACGTTGTCGCTGACACAGACGGAGACACCGCCGATGGCGTCGGACATCTTCACGACGCCGGAGAAGTCGAGCTTGACGAAGTGGTCGATCGGGATGCCGGTGAGCTGGTGGACGGTGGCCACCTGGCAGGCGGGGCCGTACTGCAGAGCGCTGTTGATCTGGCCGTAGTAGCCGGACGTGGACCGGCCCGTCTCGCTGTCCTTGCAGGCCGGGACCTGGGTCATGGTGTCGCGCGGGATGCTCATGACCGTCGCGTTGGAGCGGTCGGCGGATATGTGCAGCACCATCTGCACGTCCGCGTTGCTGCCGGTCTGCACACCGGTCTTGGAGCAGCCGCCGCCGAGCTTGCAGTCGGCCTGACTGGTACGGCCGTCCGAGCCCATGACCAGGATGTCGATCGGGGTGCGGCCGAAGGCGTCGGCCTTCTCGGTGCCGCCCTTGCCGTCGAGGGCGACGCTGTGGATGTTGCCGTTCAGGTGCTGGTAGAACCACCAGCCCGCACCGGCCGTGACCACGATGATCACCGACAGGCCTATCCCGAGGACCTTCAGCACCCTCCTGCCGCGGCCCGCCGGACGGGCCCGGCGCCCCCGCCTGCCGCGGTCCCGGGCGGCGGCCCGCGCCGCGGCCCGGCCACCCGGCCGGTGCGCCCCGTCGGGCTCGGCGGTGCGCTGTCCGGGTACCCGCGCGCTATGGCTGCGCGTGGCCTGCCCGCTCGGCCCGTCCCACGGGTCGCTCATCTACCACTCCCATGAACGGTCGGGCCAGTCAGGCTGGGCCGTGGGGTGTACGGCCCGACCCGCGCGGCGGTGTACGGGCGGGCGGAGCACACCGCTCCACCTTTTGCTTGCGTGGTTGCGCAATCTAACAAATCTGCGGCCCGAACAGCACAGATGCACACATGATTCACAGGTGAGGCATCTCATGGAACAGCCGTGCGAACCCGGGACGGTGCCGGAGCGGGAGTCTACGCGCCTCATATAAGAGCGACATATAGACCTTGTTACAGAACTTCCAGCACGGAGCTTGCGAAGAGCGCCATACAGAGGAGACCGGTGCAGGGCCGGCCGGCTTCCCGCGGTGCTCTCAGCCGCCGATCCCGCGCAGGCCGTGGACCGGGGCGGAGGCGTGCGCCGACCGCACGGTCAGCTGCCCCACCATCACCCTGACCAAGGTCACCACGTCGGGGTCGTCGATGTAATAGACCTGCCGACGGCCCTCGCGGCGCGCGCGGACGAGTCCGGCGAGCTTGAGCTTCGCCAGGTGCTGGCTGACCGCGGGGAGTGCTCCGCCCACCCGGTCGGCGAGATGCGTGACATCGCTCTCCCCCTGCGACAGGGCCCACATCAGATGCAGCCGGGCGGAGGAGGCGAGCAGACCGAACGCCGCGGCGGCCTCGGCGAGCACCTCGGCGGGCGGGTCCTCAAAGCCGGCGGCGCTGCTGTCCGTCACAGTCCTCTCCCGTCCGCGCCCTCGTCACAGCCGACGCACATGCGCCCACCCAGTGTAGGCGTCCGGTTCCGGTGGTCCGGCGCCGCCGGGAGGGCCCGGCCGTCCACGCGGGGACCGGGCGCATGCTCGCGGGGCGGAAGGAAGGGAGAAGTCCGTTTCCTTCCCGGGGACTCAGTCCTCCTCCTTCTCGGGAACTCAGTCCTCGTAGAAGTTGTTGACCACCTCCGGCTCGTCGTCGTCGAACGCCTCGTTGAGCAGCGCGCCGCCGATGAGGCCTGCCGCGCCGGCGCCGATGAGCGCGCCCGCGCCGAAGCGCCGGCCGCCGCCCTGATGATGATGGTCGTGATCCTCGTACGGCTGCCCGTATCCCTGCTGGGGGTAACCCTGCTGCGGATAGCCCTGCTGCGGATAGCCCTGCGGCACGGGCTGCGGATAGCCCTGCTGGGGCGGGGTGTAGAACGGCGGCGCGGTGGTCTGTACGCGCTGCGCGCAGGCGCCGCAGGTCTGGACGGGCCGGGGCACGCCCCACTGCGGGGACCAGGTCACGGTCGTCACGCCAGGGCCGTGGTTGGGGTCGAAGAAGCAGGTCACGCTGGAACTCCCGGTTATTGGTTGCGGGGATGCGGGGAACGCCGGGGCCGGCGGAGCGGCGACCGGCGGCTTCGACGGGACGGGCGGCACTTGGCTCCCGCCATGGGTCTGCGGTGCGGGGACCGGGTCCGGAGCCGGGGTCGGGGAGGTGTCCCTCGGCACGGCCACGCCGTAGTCGGTGGCGATGCCGGCGAGGCCCGAGGCGTAACCCTGGCCGACCGCGCGGAACTTCCACTCCGCGCCGTGCCGGTACAACTCGCCGAAGACGAGCGCGGTCTCGGTCGACAGGGCGCCGGACGCGAGGCTGTAGCGGGCCAGTTCGGTGCCGCCTTCCCGGTCGAGGACACGGATGTGCGCGCGGTGCACCTGCCCGAAGGCCTGGCCGCGGCTCGCACCCTCGTACAGCGACACGGTGAAGACGACCTTCTCGATCTCGTCCGGGACTTTGGTCAGGTCGACCTCGATCCGCTGGTCGTCGCCGTCGACCGGACTGCCGCCGCCCAGGTGGCGGACCGAACCGTCGGGGCTGCTCAGGTTGTTGAAGAAGACGAAGTGCTCGTCGGACGGCACCTTGCCCGACGGGGCGCACAGCAGCGCGCCGGCGTCCGGTTCGTACCCGGCGTTCGCCTGCCAGCCCAGCCCGACCGTCACGGCAGTCAGACCGGGGGCCTGCTTGCTCAGCGACACATTGCCGCCCTTGGTCAGGGACACACTCATCCACGTCCTCCGCAGCCGCTCACACTTTCCGTGTCCATCATGATCGACGCCCCGGGGCCGCTCTGAGTTCCTCGATTGCGCAATGTCTTAATCATGTAGCAGAACCTCGACGGCTCATCACCAGAGGCCCGCCGCAGGCCAACACCACTTGTCCGGCCCCCTCGACCGGCCTCTAGGCTTGCGCAAAGGGGCAATCAAGTGTCGGTCTCCGCCGCACGCGGCGCGGATCCGACCCGACGGGAGGAACAACTCCATGGGCTTCATCGGCTGGATCATCCTGGGCCTGTTCGCCGGAGGCATCGCCAAGATACTGCTGCCCGGCCGCGATCCCGGCGGCGTGATCGGCACCACGCTCATCGGCGTCGCGGGCGCCTTCGTCGGCGGCTGGCTCTCCGCCCACTTCCTCCACCGTTCGGTGGAGAAGCACTTCTTCGACCTCTACACCTGGGGCGCGGCGATCGCCGGCTCCCTGGTGCTGCTCATCGGGTACCGCATCCTGTTCGGCAACTCACGGAACTGACCCGCCCCCTCCCGGACGACCCGCCCGCCCCGCACCGGGACGGAACTCCGTTCCGCGGCCCGGGCGCAGGAGCGCTGATGGTGCTCGGCACGCCCCCGCGAGAGCGAACCACCGCACGAGATCGTCCGCACCCGGGCCTCTCCCCCGGCGGAGCGCCGCGCTCCTCGCTCTGCCCCCGAACGTGCGGCGCGGTGTGTTCAGGGTCAGGGCAGTTTCGCGAACGGTGCCAGGAAGGCTCGGGCTTCGGGGGTGTCGAGGCGGTAGGTGACGTTGGTGGCGTAGCAGGGGGTGTCGCCGGTGATGGTCGTGGCGGCGAGGACGTTCCCGCCGTGGATGACCGCGAAGTTGGGTCCGCCGGAGTCGCCGTAGCAGGCGCCGCCGTTGCCCTGGGGAGCCGTCATGGCGAGCCGGACCCAGGCCGCGTTGAGGGCGTCGAAGGTCACGGGCGCCTTCATGCGGACGCCTCCGCCGGGATGGGTCTGGCCGCCGGGGCCGTTGGCGGCCTCCTGGGTGCCGTACCCGGCCACGAACCAGTCGGTGGAGTTCAGGCCCCGCGGGCCGAGCGCGCCCAGTTGGTTCTCGGTCGGCAGGGTGGCCGGGGTGAAGGACCAGCGGGAGGCGACCTTGCCGGCGGGCAGTTCGATCACCGCGATGTCGTGCGGGTCGGAGGCGGGGCCCGGATAGGCGGGGTGGGTGTGCGCGACACCTTCGACGGCCACGGCGTTCGCCTGGGCGGCCGGGTCGCCCGGGTACTTCTTCGCGGCGGCGTCCAGTCCGGCCTGGACGTCCTGGTCGAGCGAGACATAGAACCGGACGCCGGCCGGCCAGTCGCTGGTGCAGTGTGCCGCGGTCAGGAAGGTGTCGGCGTCGATCATCGTGCCGGAGCAGACCCAGTCGACCCGGTCCGGGGTCGCCGGATCGTTGTCGTCGTCCCAGGTGGCCACGAGCGCCCCGACCTCGGTGCGTTCGGGTGCGGGCGTGGCGTTGTAGGAGTTGATCGCGGAGGAGGGCAGCGCGACGGCGAGCACGGTGGCGCAGGCCGCTGCGGTGACGGCGGTGACGCGTAGGGCGGTCAAGAAGAACCCCTTCACTGGGTGTGTGGGACAGGTGTTCTCCTGTGGGAGGTAGGAGCATTGAAGTGGGTGGGGCGGTCCGGGACAAGACCGCGACAGGCTCTAGCGGGACCCCTGGACGTCCCGGTGTGCCGCGGCCGTTGCCAGGGCCCGCTGGGTCGCCGGGTCGGTCGGCAGGAACGCCTCCAGTTTCAGCTCGGCGAGGGTCACGTCGACGGCGGTGGCGAAGGTCGTGACGGTCGTCATCAGCCGTAGGTCGCCGTACGAGGAGCGCAGGTGCAGGGGGACCGCGAAGCCTAGGTGATCGGCGGACGGTTCCAACTCGGGTATGCAGGCGCGGAGTTCGTCCCGCAGGTCGGGCAGGTGGCCGAGGCGGGCCAGGATGTGCCGGGACCACTCGGCGAGATTGGCGATTCGCGGGGCCAGCCCCCTCGGATGCAGTGCGAGCCGGTAGACGTTCCTGCCCGGGCCGACCAGTTCCGGGGCCGCTCCCTCGGTGAGCACGTCGAACGCCTCGTTCGCGGCGATCAGATCACCGCCCCGGTCCACCACCAGCGCCGGATACGGCAGATGCCCGCGCAGGATGTTGTCGATCGCCGTACGCACCGGGGCCAGTTCGGGGCCGTCGAGGGAGCTCTCGGGGTAGGCGGGCGCGTACCCGGCCGCAAGCAGCAGCTCGTTGCGTTCGCGCAGCGGCAGTTCCAGCGACTCGGCCAGGCGTACGACCATGGTGCGGCCGGGCACGGATCGGCCGGACTCGATGAAGCTCAGGTGGCGCTGGGTGGTGCCCGCCCGCAGGGCCAGGTCGAGCTGGCTGAGGTGACGGCTGGTGCGGCGGGCGCGCAGGGCGCGGGGGAAGTCCACCCGCCCGTTCTAGCGCCCGGCGCGGCTTCCCGGCCATTCCCTGAGGGGAATTGTCGCGCCGCGGCCGCGGCCGGAGCATCGTCGGCATGGACATCGGCGTACTCATTCCGACCGGAACCACGCAGTGGGGTCCGGGCGACGGCCCGCGTGAGCTGCTGGCCTTCGGCCGCCGGGCCGAGCGCCTGGGCTTCTCCTCCGTCTTCGTCAACGACTCCCTGACGAGCCCGCGCATCGAGGCACTGACCATGCTGGCCGCGCTCGCCCCGGCGACCGGGACCGTGACCCTGGGCACGGCGGCCCTGTTGCCCTTCCTGCGCCGGCCGGTGCAGACCGCGCAGACCCTGGCCTCCCTCGACCTGCTGTCCGGCGGCCGGCTCACCGTGGCCGTCGGCGCGGGGTTCCCCGGCCGCTTCGGACGGCCCCTCTACGACCTGTCCGAGGTGCCGTGGACACGCCGCTTCGCCCGGCTGGACGAGACCGTCGCGCTGTGGCGGGCCCTGTGGAGCGGCGCGGACTCCTTCCACGGCGAGATCCTCCGGTTCGACGGCCTCCCGCCGGCGACCGCACCGCACCGTCCCGGCGGGCCGCCGGTCTGGCTCGGCGGCGGAACCCCGGCGGCGCAGGGCCGTACCGGCCGGCTGTACGACGGCTGGCTGCCGTACCCGCCAGACCCGGCCGACTACGCCTCCGGCCTGCTGAACGTGCGCGCGGCGGCGGCCGGCGCCGGGCGCCCTGCGCAGGACGTCACGCCGGCGCTCTTCGTCTCCGTACGGGTCGACGAAGCCGGCGAGGGCGGCGCCCGGCGCGACATGGAGGCGTACGCGCGGGCCGTCTACGGCATGCCGCTGGCGGAGCTGGAACAGATCCAGGCGGTGGTCGCCGGCACCGCTGCGCAGGTGCACGCCCAGCTCACCCGGTTCGTGGAAGCCGGGGCCCGGCACCTCGTCGTCCGCCCGGGCGCCCTCGGCCTGGCCTCCCAGCGCGACCAGCTCGAACGAGTCGCCGACCTGATCCCGGCGCTGAAGGCGTCGGCTGCGGCCGCCGCACCGGCTGTGCCGGGCGCCCAGCGGGACACGGTGGCCTGAGCGGCACGCTCCGCGCACTTCGGGCGCTGTCTTGCACCCTTCGGACGGCCCGTGGGACGGCCAGGCCACTTTTCATCCCTACGGGTGAATCGACGGATGGATGTTCCGGACTCCTCCCGCTCTGTGCGGTGTGCTGAGCCACGGGGCCCTGACGCCACGGCAGGGCCCGGCCGTATGGAGGACAGGGGGCGGGACGTATGGGTGTCTTCGTTCTGTGTGCGTGGCTGCTGACCGCCGGGCTCGGCGGATACCTCGCCACGGTGTGGGTCCGGCACGGCGGACTGCGGCAGCGCACGCCCGGTGTGACGCGGCTGCCGTTGTGGCTCGTGCTCGGACATGTGGCGCTCGCCGTGGCCGGGCTCGCCGCCTGGACCGCCTATGTGGTGGGAGGCGTGCGGCCTTCGGCCTGGGCCGCGTGCGCGGTCGTGCTGATCGTGGCCGCGTTCGGCTTCATGATGCTGTTGCGCTGGCTGCCCAGTTCCGGACGCCACTCCCACGGGGACGCCACGGCCGAGCGGCACTTCCCGCTCACGGCCGTGGTCGCCCACGGCACGACCGCCGGCGCCACCGTGCTGCTGGTGCTCCTCGTCGTCCTGCACAAGGCCTGAGCGGCAGTCCGGTGTCTCGTCGGCCCGGGTCCGGTCATGCCGCGGGGCACCGGCGAGGTGCGGGAACGGCCGCTTCGGGGACGGGCCGGGCCGGGAGTACGTCGGCGGAGGGCCACTGGGCCTGGTGGGACGGCGGTTTCCGTGGTGTGCTGGTAACGGCGGGAAGGACCGAGAACAGACGCGGAGAAGCGGCCCGAAGCCGTGCACCGCGCAATCCGGATCCGCGAGAAGTGGATGGCCCTTCCCGCCCTGTCGCGCAGGTGCCTGGGCGCAGCGGGGGATCGGCCCCGGAGCGAGGTCCGGGCACGGCGCCGTCCGTCCGCCGCGGCCCGGCGTCGGCGGTGAACCCCCGGGGTCGGAACACCGGGCAGTGGCCCGTGTCGCGTGCTCAGCCTCGTCCGCCGCTGAGGTTCCCCCAGCGGGGGCCGATCTGCTTCCACTCCTCGTCCCACTCGGCCATGCGCCGCCTGATGAGCCGGCTGCGCACCACCCAGCCCGCGCCCCAGAGCGCCGCGCCGGCCGACGGGGCGACGAGGACGCCGGTGAGAGCCGACTGCAGATCGGCGGCCGCGCCGGTGACGGGCGCGGAGACCACATGGCCCGCGCGGTTGGTCCACACGGTCACCTGGGATCCGGTGGGGGCGCCCGGGAGGACCTTCGCCCGGTCGGTGTGCACGGTGCCGTGGGTGTCCGTCCAGCGCACGGTGGCCCACACCCGCCCGTCGTCGTAGCCGGTGCCGTAGGCCGGGGTCCGCGCCGCGCCGTCGGTGACCACGGCGGACACGGCGTGCACCTGGGCCTGCCGTGCGGAGAAGGCCGCACCGGCGGTCTGGGCCGCCACGAAACCGGCGGCGGCTCCGCCGAGAACGGCGAGCACCCAGGTCACGAGGACGATCCAGGCCTCGATGACGTCGCTGTGCCGGCGCAGCGGATTGCGTCGCCACCGCCACAGCCGTACCTGGGTGACCGTCATGGGAGGTGTCCGGTTCATTGTCACGGCCTCCTCTCGCGCACCGGCGGCCTCGCCGCACCCCACTCCACGGCCCCCTCGCCGGGCGGGGGGCGGGCGGGCTCGGGGCGGTCACCCGGACCCGGCCGTCGAGTGTCACCACACCATCGTGCACCTCAATCCGGACCTCGGCGGGGTGAGTACGAAAGAGGCCCATGACGACTTCTCGCCCGGCCCCGCCCACCGGCGGAGTCGGGACGTCCGGCCCTGCCGCCGTGGGCCGAACGACACTGGGGGGACGGAGCGGGACGGGTGAGAGTGGGGATCAGGAGCGGCGCCGATTCCCCCGCGGTGTCGCTCCGCCCCCGGACTGCCGCCGTGCCGGCCGGGGGCCTGTGAAGGCGGGGAGAGTCACACACCCGCGAAGAAGCCAGCCATGATCCGTAACGGCAAGCCGAAACAGCGTCGCATCGAACTCGACCCGGTCGAAGCGCTGCGGCTGCTGGACAGCGTGTCCCTGGGGCGGATCGTCTTCACGCGGCAGGCGCTGCCCACCGTGCGCCCGGTCAACCACATCATCGACGGCGGCGACATCGTGATCCGCACCCACGAGGGCGCCGCGCTGACCGCGCACACGCAGCAGGGCGGAGGCGACGGCGTGGTGGTCGCCTACGAGGCCGACGCGATCGACCCGGACACGCATCTCGGCTGGAGCGTGGTGGTCACCGGCTACGCCCGGCTCGTCACCGACCCCGCCGATCTGGCCCGGGTCCGGACGCTGCTCACCCCGTGGGCACCTCAGGAGGGCACGGACCAGGCCGTGCGCATCCGCCCCTCCCTGGTGACGGGCGTGCTCCTCACCGACACTCCGGCCGTGTCCGCGAAGGGCGCCGTGCGGCCGGCGCCGTGGATGCCGGGGTCGTTGCGGTACGACGGCTAGGACCTGTCCGTCGGGCTTCCTCCCCCAGCCTTCGGCCGGCGACCCCGGGGACACCCGAGCACGTTGCCTGCGCCCACACCTGCGCCTAGGACGGTGTGAGCGGCAGGTCGTCGGTGTAGGCGTTCACCGGCTGGGCGACGGGGTGGGCGTCCCTGGCGTCGAGGGCGGCCTGTGCGGTCTTCGTACCGAGGGTGCCCCGGGGGTGCCAGGTGCCGGTCACCGCGAGCCAGGTGTTCGCGGGCGGGGCCTCGGTGCCGTACACGCGGATCTTGACGGTCTGGGAGTCCGCCGCGCAGCACGTGAAGATGATGCGGGTCAGGTACCAGCCGTCGCCGTTCTCGGCCGGGGAGACGAAGCCCGTGAGCTGGACGAGCCTGGTCCTGATGGCCCGGCCGGGGTCCTGTTGGACCCGCTTGGTGAAGTCGGTGAGGGTCAGGGGCAGCGGTGAGGTCGCGGGCAGCGGGGCGAATCCCTTCTGCACGCCGACCGGCTTGGCGTTCGAGCGTGCTGCGGTGTACGCGCCGAGGGCGGGCGGAGCGTAGAAGAGCAGGCTGATCGCCGGGAGGAACAGCAGCCAGGCGATCCGCGGGGCGCCGGAGTGGTCGTGGCCGTGTTCGTGGCTGTGTTCTTGGTCGTCGTCGGCGGCGGCGTGTTCCGGTCCGCTCCGTGCGGCCGCGGCGGCCAGGCCGAGGAGCAGGAGGACCACCCCGGAAGTGATCAGCAACGGCCGCAGACCGGCCTTGACGTAGCGCAGATAGGTGTCGGTGAAGAGGGCAGCGTGCAGCAGGCCGATGCCGGTCAGGGTCAGCAGCAGGGTCTGGACCGGGCGTTTCACAGCAGCGCGCCTCCGATCAGCACGCTCGCGGCGACCGCCACGAGGGTGGTGGCCGTGGAGAACCGCCAGGCGAAGGCCCGCCCGAAGGTGCCCGCCTGAAGGGCGATCAGCTTCAGGTCGACCATCGGCCCGACCACCATGAACGCGAGCCGGGCGACCGGGGAGAACCCCGAGAGCGAGGCGGCGACGAAGGCGTCGGCCTCCGAGCAGACCGCCAGCAGTACGGCGAGCCCGGCCAGGAAGAGCACCGAGAGCCAGGGTGAGCCGGAGAAGGCGTCGAGGACGGAGCGCGGCACCGCGACGTTGAAGGTGGCGGCGGCCATGGCGCCGAGGACGAGGAAGCCGCCGGCGTGCAGGAAGTCGTGCTGGAAGCCGAGCCGGAACTCGTGCAGGCGGCTGCGGCCGTGCCGGTGGCCGCTGTGCCGGTGCCGCAGGACCGGCCGCAGCCACTTCTCCTTGCCCAGCCAGAGCCAGAGCCAGCCCATCACGGCCGCAGTGGCGAGGGAGGCGAGCAGCCGGGCGGCGACCATCGCGGGGTCGCCCGGGAAGGCGACGGCGGTGGCGGTCAGCACGACGGGGTTGATGGCGGGCGCGGAGAGCAGGAAGGCGAAGGCGGCGGCCGGGGTCACGCCGCGCCGGATCAGGCTGTGGGCGACCGGGACGGAGGCGCACTCGCAGCCGGGCAGCACCGCGCCCGCGGCCCCGGCGACGGGCACGGCCAGGGCCGGCCGCTTCGGCAGGACCCTGGTGAACAGGTCGGCCGGCACGAAGGCGTTGATCGCGCCGGACAGGGCGGTGCCGAGCAGCAGGAAGGGGAGTGCCTGGACGGTGATGGCGAGGCACACCGTCCGCCAGGCCTGGACGGCGGGCCGGTTCAGTCCCTGGGTGCCGACGAGGGCGAGCACGGCGACGGCACCGAGCGCGATCACGAGGGCGGCAGCGAGCGGCCACGGCCGGATGCGCCGTACGGACGGCGTACCGACGGGGACGACCGTCACACCCTCGGCCACGCCAACCAGTTCATCCGTTTTTTCCATGATCACTCCGGATGTCGGTGTCCGGCCGACGTTAAGCGAGGCGCGTGGTCCGGCCGCGCGTACACGCCGCCGCATGCCCGAACCGGAGGTGGCAATGCGTCCCATCGGCGGCGCCGGTGGCTCTTCTCACAATTCGCCGTGAAAAGCCCCTGACGTGACCGCCGCCACGTCGCTCGCCGCACGTTTTGCCTACGTTCGACGCCATGCCGTCTCACCCCTCCCCCACCACCGCACGCACCCGGGCCGGAGCCCTTCTGACCTCGGTCGCGGCCCTCCTCTCCGTCGGCGCGCTGCACCCGGCACCGGCCGCGGCGGCCGCCGCTCCGGCCCCCTCCCCGCACGCCACGGCCGCCGTGCTCGACCTGGACGGAGCCGGCCGCACCCCGGTGCTGCACGGGCAGGACAGCGCGTACGACACCGCCAGCATCGTCAAGGTCGACATCCTCGCGGCGCTGCTGCTCCGGGCGCAGGACGCGGGACGGCAGCTCACCGCCGATGAGCGCGGTCACGCCGAGCCGATGATCGAGCGCAGCGACAACACCGCGGCCAACGCGCTCTGGCGGGAGATCGGCCAGGCCCCCGGCCTGGCGGCGGCCAACAAGCGGCTGGGGCTGACCTCGACCACGGGCGGACCGGGCGCGAAGTGGGGGCTGACCCGGACGACCGCGAGCGACCAGATACGACTGCTGCGGGCCGTGTTCGACGGCGACACGACGGCGCGGTCCGGCTCCTCCACCGCGAAGCCGGTCCTGAACGCGAAGTCCCGGACGTATGTCCGCACCCTCATGGGCAAGGTCATCCCCGAGCAGACCTGGGGCGTCTCGGCCGTCGGCGGCTCCGGCACCCCGCGGGCACTGAAGAACGGCTGGTTGCAGCGCAACACCTCGGGCCTCTGGGACGTCAACAGTGTCGGCCAGGTCACCGTGAAGGGGCACCGCTGCCTCGTGGCGGTGCTGTCGAACGGCAGCGCCTCGATGAGTGACGGGATCTCCCTGGTCGAGCGGACGGCACGCGTGGCTGTCGCCTAGCGCCTCAGCGGTCCCCGGGGCGCCGGGGCCGGACGACGGCGGTGACCGTGAGTGCGGCGAGCGCGGCCAGGCAGAGCCAGGCGAAGGTGTCGCCGATGCGGTCGTAGACCGTGGTGACGCCGTGCATGGGGACGTAGGCCACCATGGTCTGCCGGTCGGTCGTGAAGTAGTCCGAGGTGGCGAGGACGTGACCCTCGGCGTCGTAGGCGGCCGAGAACCCTTCCGCGTCCTGGCGGATCAGGGCGTAGCCGTTCTCGACGGCGCGCAGGCCCGCCTTGTCGGTGTGCGCGGCGCCGTACTCCTTCCAGTCGTGCGAGGGGACGAGCATGATGTCGGCCCGGGTGCGCATCAGGGCCGGGAAGTCGGCGTCGTAACAGATGACGCCCGCGAGACGGCCGTACGGCGTGCGGACGACGGGGACACGGCCGTCGCCCGGCGTGAAGCGCTCGGAACCGGGAATGGGATGGGCCTTCTGGTAGGTCCAGAGCACCTTGCCGCGGGGGTCGATGAGCAGTGCCTCGTCGCGCCCGTAGGCGGGCGGGGTGGTGCTGTAGACGCGGACTCCGATCTCCAGGTAGACGCCCGAGCGGCGGGCCTGCCGCTGTGCGGCGGCGATGGCGGCGGCCTCGTCCGGCTCCCGCGTGCGCACGGCGTTCTCCGGCCAGATCACGATCTTCGCGCCGGCGGCGGCCTCGCGGCGGGTGGCCGCGAGCAGGTCGTCCTCGACCGCGGTCATCGCGGGCCGCACCGCGGCGGCGGGGGCGGCGGCGACGCCTCCCGGCCCGCTGCCGAACCGGGCGAGCGTGGCCTTGAGCGTGTCGGTGACACCGCGAGCGGGCGTGACGCCCGCGATCCGTACGGTCGCGCCCTGCGGTGGGAAGAAGGCCGGCCGGGCACCGCCGGCGAGCAGCACGCCGAGCAGGACGGCCGTGCATGCCAGGCCGCTGCGCCAAGAGGCGCGTTCCCAGAGGCGGTTGACGGTGCTCGCGACGTAGGCGATCAGGAAGCCGATGCCCCACGGGCCGGTCACCGAGACGACCTGGAGCAGCGGGAGGTCTCCGTGCTGGGTGACGGCGAGGGAGCCGTACGCCGTGCCGAACGGGGACACCTGGGTGATCAGGAACTCCACGGCGGCCACACCGGCCGGGAAGACGAGGGACGCGGCCGTCGGGTGCAGGCGGACCTGCACCAGCCGGTCGGCGACGAACGGCAGCGTCTGCAGGGCGGCCAGGGCGAGGGCCCCCGCGAGCACCACGGGGTTGAAGCCGATCGCCGACTCCTGGATCCAGAAGACGACCGCCGCGAGGTGCGCCGCCCAGGTCCACAGGGCTCCCGGCCAGGCACGGCTCAGGCGGGTGAAGCGCAGCAGCAGCACGGGGAAGATCCAGGCGGCGGCCGCGACGTCCCACCGGCCGCCGACCGCAAAGAGCATCGCGGCGGTGCCGAGCGGCAGCAGGGGCCAGACGTGCTTGCGGGAAGGTGTTCGGAGCGGGGGCTGGTCCGTCGTCGGCTGGGGCGGGGGATGTACGGCTGTGTTCGACATGTCCGGGACGCTAGGGCGGGCCGGCCCGGCGGCGCCTCGGGCCCGGTGCCGATCCTGGGGGGTTCCGGCGCATCTTTCGATGCGCGCCCGGCGGAGGATCCGCCGGTCTGGCGTGTCGTCTAGCCTGACGGACCGAGATGAGTGCCCAGTTGATCGCCCTGCCCCGAGCCGCGCAACGCTGGCTCGCCGACCGACCGAGGCTGACCGACGCCGGGTGGGTCGGCGGGCTCACGCTGCTCGACATGGCCACGGTGCTGGACCGAACGCCCGCGCCGCCTGCGTGGGGCGTGGCGCTGTGGGGCGCGCAGACCGTGCCGCTGGTGTGGCGGCGGACGGCGCCGCGTGCGGTGCTCGTCGCGATGACCGCCCTGTACGTCCTGTTCCAGACGCTCGGACCGATCCCGTCGAAGGTGCCCGGACCGTTCCTGCTGATGCTCGGTGTCTACGCCGTGGCCCGGTACATGCCGGCCGCGGCGAGCGTGCCACTGACCCTGCTCAGCCTCGCCTCGGCCGCCGTCACGGACGCGCTGACCGGGCGCTGGGAACCGCCGCGGCTCGGTTCGCTGGAGCCCATCAGCCTCACCACGTTCGCGTTCTTCTTCGCCCTGGCCTGGCTGCTCGGGCACGGGCGGCGCCGGATCGACACCGACGCGGCCCGGCTGCGCGAGCTGAACCGGCGGCTCGCGGCCGAGCGGGAACTCAACGCACGCCAGGCCGTGCTCACCGAGCGCGCCCGTATCGCCCGCGATCTGCACGACGTCGTCGCCCACCACGTCAGCGCCATTGCCCTCCAGGCACGGGCCGCCGAGGACGTGCTCACCTCCGGTCCGCCGCAGCCGGAGGAGGCCGCGCACGGGGTCGGGGTGATCGCGCGGACCGCCGACACGGCGCTCGCCGAGATGCGACGCCTGCTCGGGCTGCTGTCCTTCGGCGAACGGGAACTCGCCCCCGAGCCGTCCCTCGCCCGTCTCGACCGGCTCGTGGGCGTCGCGACCTCCGCGGGGTGCCGGGTCACCTGCGCCGTCGAGGTGGACGGGCCGACGGCGCCGCCCGCCGGGATGCAGGTCTCGGCCTACCGGATCGTGCAGGAGGCACTGACGAACGTGGTCAAGCACGCCGGCCCGGTCGCCGTACGGATCGCCGTGCGCGGTGACGACGCCCGCCTCACGGTCGAGGTCGAGAACGATCCGCCGGCCCCGGGCCACCGGCCGGTGCCCGGCACCGGACGGGGGCTCGTCGGGATGCGGGAGCGTGTGGCGGCCTTCGACGGTGAGCTGGACGCCGGTCCGCGCCCGTACGGCGGCTGGCGGCTGCGCGCGGTGCTGTCCGCGCGGGCGGCCGACCCGGCACAGCCTCATGCGGCACAGACGGACCGATGACCGTACGCGTGCTGGTGGTGGACGACCAGGAGATCGTGCGGACCGCGCTGCGGCTCGTCATCGACCGGCGCGAGGGGCTGTCGGTCGTCGCTGAGGCGGGCGACGGCGAGGAGGCGGTCGCCCTGGCCGTGGCGTTCCGTCCGGACGTGGTCCTGATGGACGTACGCATGCCGGGCACGACCGGTGTGGAGGCGACCCGGCGGATCGTGCGGGAGTGGCCGGGGCCGGGGCCGGTACCGCGCGTGCTGGTGCTGACCACCTTCGACCTGGACGAGTACGTCCACGCGGCCCTGCGTGCCGGGGCCGTCGGCTTCCTGCTGAAGAACAGCCGGCCCGAACAGCTCGCCGAGGCCCTCCGCGCGGCGGCCGACGGCGAGTCCGTCCTCGCCCCGACCGTCACCCGGCGCCTCATCGACACCGTCACCGCGCTGCCGCCCGCGCTGCTGCCGACGGCGCCCGCGCCCGTGCCTGCGGGCGTCCCGCTGACCGAGCGCGAGATCCAGGTCCTGGTGCTCCTCGCGCGTGGGCTGTCAAACGCCAGGATCGCCGCGGACCTGGACCTGAGCGAGGCGACGGTGAAGAGCCGGGTCAACCGCATCCTGACCAGGCTGGGCCTGGAGAACCGGGTCCAGGCCGCCCTGTACGCCCACCGGGCCGGTCTCGCCTGACGCCGTCCACACGGGTTCCGGGTCGGCTGCCCCGCACGCCCGCCGCCGGCCCAGTGGTTCAAACCATTCCCCCTTCCCTGTGACGCGCCTGTGACAGTCGGCGGACACGGCCATGACGTCCGCCGAGCAACCTGGAGGAACAAGGGCAAATCGCCCTAAACGGCCAGATGTCTCGCCGGAGGACAGCACCATGAGCGCCACTCTCGTCACACCGCACACCGAAGCCCCCGCCCCCGCGCTGGCTCCGCGCGAGCGGGAGACGCTCCGGCACATCGCCGCCGGCCGCACCTATCTCCAGACCGCCCGCCACATGGGACTGTCCACCCACACCGTGGACGCCTACCTGCGCCGCATCCGCGCCAAGCTCAACATCACCAACACCGCCGAGCTGACCCGCATGGCCATCTCCCTGGGCCTGTGAGCCACGGGGCGTCGCCGCCGCTCTGCGGGCAGTGAGCGGCGGCGACGACATGCTCGTCGTCAGCCTGCGGTTCCGGTCAGCCGACGGTCAGGGGGAACGGGCCGGCCAGGACCGAGTAGCCGTCATTGGCGAGGTAGTACACGTCGTACTTGCCCGCTCCGTTCAGCTTGCCCGTCGAGAAGGTCAGGGCGCCGCTGGCGTTCGGGGCGTAGGACCAGCTCAGCGAGGACTGCTTGCCCGGGGTGACGCCCGCCGGGTAGATGCCGACCCAGTTCTTGGCGTTGGCCTGGGCCGCCGACGGCACCGAGTAGCGGAACGTGACGTTGCCGCCGTCGGAGACCTCGTTCAGGTCACCGGTGAGCGTCGGCGTGCTCGCGGTGGACGGGGCGAACGCGGCGTTGAGCGGGGTCGCGTAGGTGTCGTTGGCCGTGAGGCCGGGCAGGCCGAGGGCGGCCTCGATGGTGCGGCCGATGCCGTAGTGGTCGTAGTGGAGCGGGCTGCTGGTGCCGGCCGGGACGGTGCCCTGGGAGCCGACGACCGTGGTGACCACGTGGTTGTAGGCCTCGCCCGCGCTCTCGTCCCAGGTCAGGATGAGCAGCGAGCGCTCCTGCGTCCAGGCCGGGGAGGCGAGGACCGGGGCGAGGGTCTGCTTCAGCCAGCCGTCCTGGGTCTTCAGGCTGGTGGGGTTGCCGTTGCCGGAGGCCTCGCCGTCGTAGTAGTCGTCGGCGGCGATCCAGGAGAAGTTCGGGGTGGTCGAGGCCGACTTCAGGTCGGTGGTCAGCTGCGTGGTGTCGAACAGGTGGGCCGCGCAGCGGGAGGCGTTGCCGCTGATGTCGGTGTAGTTGATGAAGGGCGCGTCGTCGGGCTCGTAGTAACTGTCGTTGTTGTTCTTGGTGTTGCAGGGGGTGCCCATGCCCTGCTCGTAGGCCTTCCAGGTCTTGCCGGCCGCCTCCAGGGTGTCACCGAGGTTGCGCTGCGGTGAGTTGATGTTCGGGAAGTAGGTGGCGCCCTTGGCGTAGGTGTCGCCGCCGGCTATGGCGAGGTAGTTCTCGTCGCTCGGGTGGTAGACGCCGTGGTAGTCGGTGAGCGTGGCGCCCTGGGACATCAGGCTGTGCATGTACGGCGTGTCCGCCGGGTCGTTCATGACCTCGGAGTAGTCCGTGTTCTCCATCATGACCGTGAAGACGTGGTCGTAGCCCGGGACCTTGGAGACCGGCGGTGCCGGCGGAGCGGGGGCGGTGACCGGGGTGTCCAGGGTGAGGGAGAGGTTGTCCAGGTACCCGGTCTCGCTGCTCGTCGACAGGAACTGCACCTCGACCTGGATGGAACGGGTGCCGGCCGGGACCGCGCCGGTGGTGCTGCGCGAGAGGAACTTGGTGGCCAGGCCCCGGTCGCTCGCGGACACCGTGGGCAGCTTGGCGGGCGAGCCGACGGGACGGCCGCTCGCATCGTGGAAGTGCAGGCTGACCGCGACATGGCCGCTGTAGGTGGTCCAGCCGCCGAGCCAGCCGGAGAGGTTGTAGTGCACTCCCCCGCCGTCGATGGCCGGGGCGGCCGAGGAGACGTCGACGGTCTGCGTCATCGCTCCGTCGCCGAAGTTGCCGGGCCCGAAGAACGCCTTGCCCGGCGTCCGGCCGTCGCTCGGCAGCCCGAAGGAGGCGACCGAGTGGCACATGACGTCCGGGCCGCCTGCCTCGGTGGTCCAGCCGGGGACCGTGGTGGCGGCCGACCAGTCCTGGGTGCAGTAACCGCCGCTCTCGGCGTCGCCGTTGACGATCAGGTTGCCGCTGTTCCCGGCCGCTTGGGCAGGGGCGGGAGCGGCGACGATCAGTGCGCCGAGGAGGGCGGGCAGCCCGCTGAGAGATCTCCAGCGCAGTCGCATACGTGGTACCTCATCCCGTTGAGGAGAATGCCGTGACGGGCGGCACCCGCACGGCCTGACTGTGCGCAACGAACAGGACATGACTACTTGTCGTGGCTGTCGGGCGGAAGAACCGCGGCCAAACTTGACCAGACAAGTTCGCGGAGCATGCGGTCCGGCCGGGCGAGGCGGCCGTCGGCTTTTCGGTCGCCGCGGAAGGGGCACGCGGTCGGGGTAGGACTTCCGAGCGGAGGGCGGTGTCACCATGACCGAGTACGAATGGTCCCGAGCGATGCCCGCACAGCCCGAGCAGGTCTTCGACCAGGCCGCCAACGTCGGCCAGCTCGACGCATGGCTTCCGCGCGACCTCCATGTGGAGGCCGAGGAGCCGCCGTCCGTCACGGTCCACGAGGACCGCTCCGGGCAGGACATGGCCGCCCTGCTCCGGGCCCGGCCCGACCAGATGCGCCTGGAGTGGGGCACTCGGGAGCAGGGCAGCTACACCGGCTGGCTGCAGGTGTCCGGCATCGGCAGCGGGGCCAGCGAGGTGACCGTGCACCTGTCGTTCTTCGACCCCGGCCATGATCCCGGCGAGGAGGCGGTGTTCAACGCCCTGGACGGCAGTCTGCGGCGCCTGGAGGAGCAGGTGCGCATGCGCGTCGACAATACGGCCGGCTGAGGCGCCGGCCCCGCCCGACGTGCACGGGGCCTCCCCTGTCGCTCCGGGCAGTCGCCGTGCCGGACAGGCTGCCGGCAAAACAGTGCGGTCAGGCGCGGGAGCGCTCGGGGTCGTACGGCGCCGGGCTGGGCGGGAACAACCGGCCGGGGCTCTCCGGCCGGTCGGTCAGATACCTGACCCGAACGTCTGGGTCGTGTAGGCGCACTCCGTGTAGATGTAGCCGGGGCGCAGCTTGGCCGTGTCGGAGGCCGGGGACGCGGTGCTGCCGCCGTTCGGCTTGTGCACGAAGTAAGTGGTGCCCGCCGGGAGGCTGATGGTGCGCTGCGGGTAGTTCCTGCCGCTGTCGCTGCACGGCTTGAAGCCGGTCACCAGGGTGTCGGCGAGCGTGTACGCCTTGCAGTCGCCGCAGCCCTTGAGGGTGAAGCTGCCGGTGACCGGGCCGGTGTAGAGCACGGTGATGTCGTGCGGGCTGTCGTTCTTCACCGTGACGGAGATGCTGCCGCCGGAGGCGGTGGTGGGCAGGTTTCTGCCGGCCTTCGGGAGCGTCTGGGCGACCTCGGCGGCGATGGCGATCTTCTTGGCGCGGGCGCGGTTCTCGTCGTTGCCGTTGCCGGCGGCGAACTGCCCCATGGTCTTCTGGGCGGCCTCGAAGTCGCCGTCCTTGTACTGGTCGACGCCGCAGGCGTACTCCCCCGCGTCGCCGCTGCGGCCGGCGCGCCCGGCGGCCTTGGCGAGCGTGCCGTCCGCGTCGCCCGAGGACTTCGACAGTCCGCCGATCCGGGTGTCCAGGTCGCGCAACTGCGCCACGGCCGTGCAGGGTTGGCTCCCGCCGACGGCCTTCTCCGCCCGTTGCACGGCCGCGTCGAGGGCGGTCGGGACCTTGGTCGCCGCCGCGGACCGCGGGAAGGTGTTCAGCAGGTCGCCGAAGCGTGTGTCCCAGTCCGTCCCGCCGGCCGTGAGGCCCTGGGCCCCGCACTCGTACAGGGAGGCCGCGAGCCGGTCGTCCGGCCAGCGGGCCAGAGATCCGAGCTGGTCCTTGGGCATGGTGTCGGGCACCGTGCGCAGGTACTTCAGCGGCTCGATGGCGTCGCAGTACTCCTGGTGGCCGTAGGCCGCGCCGACGGTCGTGTAGTAGGTATGCAGGCTGTCGGGGAGCCGCCGGGCCGCGCGGGAGCCCGAGTGGTGCTCAGCGAGGTCGCGGTAGACCTCCAGCGCCGACCGGTAGTCCGACTCGGCGGCGGTGAACGACTTGTGGCCGCTCGTCGCCACCAGGTGGTCGGCCTTGTCGAGGCGGTCGAGCAGCGCCTGTTCCACGGCCTCGTGGTGGGCGTTCCGGTACCAGAGGGCGCCACCCGCCGGTACGGCGAGCAGCAGCACGCCCAGCAGCAGGGCGAGCGGCGCTCCGGCCGGCCGGGCGAGCCGGGTGCGCAGTCCGGCGAGGGCGCCGTGGAGGGCGGCGAGCAGCAGGACCGCGGCGTAGCCGGCGAGGGCGGCGCCCGGGACGCCGTCGGCGTCGGCGGGCACCGCCACGAGCAGCAGCACGGCGGTCGCCGTCCAGCACAGGGCCATGAGCACCCAGCGCCGCAGCAGCGCGTACCCGAGGCCGAGACCGCTGAGGTTGAGCAGGGCGACCGCGGTGGCGCGCCAGGCGTCCGGGGGTGCGGGTGGCGGGCTCGACGGCATGGGCGGCAGCGGCGGCCCCGCGAATCCCTGGCTCGGGCCGTACGGACTTCCGGACATGACCGCTCCCCCCGTCAGCAGCGCCCCCATGGCTGCGGACCCGCAGTTTACGGGTCGTGAGGCCCGCCTGACAGAGGGTCGAACAAGGCCCGGTTCATTGAGACTTGAACAGGCCACGGATAAGGCACACCACGATCATCTCCACATATCCCTTATTTGCCTCCCGCCCCATTTGTCCGATTATCCTGGGCGGCCTTGCCCGGCCGACGGGATCCGAGCGCGACAGACGGGAATGGGGACGCACGAGGCATGCACAGATCACGGCTGTCCACGCTCTTGGCGCGGATCGGACGGGCCGGCGGCGCCGAGGCCGCACGCGCGACCGTCGCGGCGGGCCTGACCTGGCAGACCTGCGCGCGACTGCTGCACATCCCCGACCCCTACGCGGGCGCCGTCGCCGCTGTCCTCATCGTGGAGACGACGGCGGCGGCCACGGTCTCCGCCGCCACCCGCTACGCCGCCGGATGCCTGATGGGCGTCCTCCTCGCCGTACCCGGCGCGCTGTACGCCGAGCCCGGCATGGCGGGCCTGGCGGTCGTCGTCTTCGCCTCCGTGCTGCTGGCGCGGCACGGATTCCTCGGTCACCACGGCCTGCACGTCCCCACGACCGCGCTGATCGCCTTCGCCCTGGTCCGTGGCCGGCACCCCGATGAGCTCGCCGCCCATCTCGCGGAGATGGTGCTGGGCCTCGCCTTCGGGCTGGCGTGCAGCGTGCTGCTGTTCCCCGCCGTCCGCGTGCGCTCCGCCGAGCGGGCGCTGGAGGAGCTGCGCCTGCTGGTCGCCCGGTCCCTCGACGGCCTGGCCGACGCGGTCGTACGGCAGGAGCGGCCGCGGACCGTACTCGGCCCGGCCTGGGAGGACGACCTCGGCAGGGCGCTGACCCGTGCCCGCACCGCCGTGGGCGAAGCGCACGAGAGCCTGCGCTGGAACGTCCGGCCGACGGCCCGGCGCCGCCGATGGCATCTGGACGACCGGGTGCTGGGCACGCTGACGGACGTGGCCGGGCAGGTGACTGCGACCGGCCGGCTCCTCGACGTGCACCCCGACGCGGCCGAGGACTCCCGCTCCGGCCCGGCGTTCACGCAGCCGTACGCCCGCCTGCTGCGGACGACCGCCCTGTGCGCCTACTCGTGCCGGGGCGGCCGGCCGCACCCCGCCCTGCCCGCCGCACGCCAGGCCCTGGCCCGGCTCGGCGCCCCCGGCTGCGATCCCCCGGACCGGGCCGCCACGGACCGGCCCCTCCTGCGCCCCCTGGAGTCGGCCCTGACGTGCCTGTCGTCGCCCGCGCCCGCTCCGCCCGCCCGATCCCACCGGCTCCTCGACCCGCTACGGCCCTCACCGCGACGATGACCTCTCACACCAGCGATCTCCAGGACCCCACCACCGAGCACCACGCCGAGCCCGCGCACCGGCAGCCGACGCGACGCCCGCCGTCGCCCTGGAGCCGCGCCACCGGTTCCCGCGCCCTGCCGGCCGCGGCCCCCGTGCTGCTCATGGTGGTCGTCGCCCTCACCGATCTGCTCACCCCCGACTGGCTGCACGTCTCACCGGTGATGGCCGCCGTCCCGGTGCTGGCCGCCGCGCTGCTCCCGTGCCGCGCGACGGCGGCGCTCGGCTGCGCCGCGATCGTGATCACGGCGCTGCTCCAGTGGGACGCCGGCAGTTACGGACACCCGGACGCGGGCGTCACCCTCGGCAGCCTGTTCGTGGTCGGACTCACCTCGCTGGCCGCGTGCTCCCTGCGACAGCGCAGGGAACGGCAGCTCAGCCGGGTCCGCTCCGTCGCCGAGACCGCGCAGCGCGCCCTGATGCACCCACTCCCCCTCCGCATCGGCTCGCTCGCGCTGAGCGGTGTGTATCTGCCGGCCGAGTCGGAGGCGCACATCGGCGGCGACTTCTACGAGGCACTGCCCACGCCGTACGGCACCCGGCTCGTGATCGGCGACGTACGGGGCAAGGGTCTGGAGGCCGTCGGCGCCTCGGCGACCCTGCTCGGCGCGTTCCGTGAACTCGCCCACCAGGAGCCCTCGTTGACGAAGGTGGCGGAGCGACTGGACGAACGGGCACGCCGGCACATCGCCGCGCTGGACGGCACACCGGAGGGCGGCAGGACAGGTGGCCCCGGCACGGCCGCCCTGTTCGCGGAGCGGTTCGCGACGGCGCTCCTGGTGGAGTTCCCGCCCGGCGAGACCGTGGCCCGGATCGTGCACTGCGGCCACCCGGAGCCGTACGTCGTCCACTCCGGCGAGGTACGGCCGTACGAGCCCGACCAGCCCGGTGCGCCGCTCGGCCTCGGCGACCTGCTGGCCGTGCCACCCGTGGCCCGGACCGTGCCGTTCGTGCCGGGCGACCGTCTCGTGCTGTACACCGACGGCTTCATCGAGGCCCGCGACCGGAGCGGGCGCTTCCACGACCTGACCGCACACCTGCGTGCGCACGCCGGCCGGCCGCTGGAGGCGATGGTGGCCGCCCTCCGCCGCGACCTGCTGCACCACGTCCGCGGCGACCTCGGCGACGACGCGGCCTTGGTCGCACTGGAGTGGTTGCCGTGACGTCGCCGCCCGCCGGTCACCGGACGGCCGCGAGTGCCGGCGCTCCTGCCGCCGGCGCGAGGAACAGGCCGGGGAAGCCGATGTCGCGGAAGGCCCGCGCCCGCACATGCGTGCCGGGGCGGTCACCGGACAGCCCGACGACTGGCCGAGTGCCGTCGCCGACGGGTACGGCATCGCCCTCGCCCCCGAGTCCGCCGCGCGGTTCCACTCCCGCCCCGGTGTGGTGTACCGGCCGGTCACGGGAGTGAGCCCGACGCGGGTGGGCGTGGCCCGGGCCCCGGCCGACGACCGCAATCCGGCCGTACAGGACTTCGTCCGCTGCTGCCTGGACCTCGCGCGACGGGCGTGACAGGCCAGGGAAGCCTCCCCTGACCGACTTGGTGCGCAGGCGGCCCGACTGGCGGCAGCGGCCGGAGCGCACGGAGTCCCCGTGCCGGAAAGCCCTCTCGGACCCTCGTCGTCCCCCGCGCGGCGCAATCGGCGTGCGCCGGAGGGGCGAGGCTCCGTGACCGGTGTGACGGTGGTGGAAGGAGTGCGCGCAGGAGAGCCCTGCGATGAGGAGGCGGCATGTCCGAGGAAACCGGCGGGGGCGGAGCGGCGAGCCCCGCCGTGCTGGACTGCCGTGGCGCAGAGGTGCCGTTCGGCACGGCCGACGGCGCCTTCGCACAGGTCGGTGCGGTCGCGGACGCCGTGCTCTACGAGGGGTACCTGCTCTACCCGTACCGCCGGTCCTCGCCGAAGAACCGGGTCCGCTGGCAGTTCGGCGTGCTGCTGCCCCGCGACTGGGTGGAGCGGGACGGGCCGGTCGTGCCGGGGATCTCCGGCTCCGCGGACTCCTGGTACCAGCAGACCGAGTGTCTGTTGCGAACGGCGCGCGCCGACGCGGTCGTACGGGTGCGGGTGCGTTTTCTGCAGATGCAGGACAAGCGGGTCGAGGCGGCCGGACCGGACGGACGCTACCACCCGGTCGAGTCGTTGCGGACGGCCGACGGTGCCGCGCATCTGTCGTTCGAGGAGGCGGTGCCGCGCGAGAGCGAACTGGTGCTGCCGCTGCGGGAGTTGCTGCTCGGCGGCCGTACGGCCTCGGTGGGTGCGGCCGCCGGCACGGATGCCGAGGCCCTGCCGGACGGGGCCGGGCGGACGGTACGTCGGCGCGGGGAGGTGCGGGCGGTGACGACGGTCGAGGCCGAACCGCTCGCGCCGGAGCTGTACCGGTTGCGGGTGCGCACCGAGAACACCGGCGAGGCGACGGACCCGCGCGCCCCGCGCACCGAGGCTCTGCGGCAGGCGCTTCTCGCCACGCACACCCTCGTCGGCGGTGACGGCGTGGAGTTCGCCTCACTGATCGATCCGCCCGGTGGTCTGGCACGGCACTCGCGGGGCTGCCGGAACGCGTTCACGTTCCCCGTGCTCGCCGGCCCGCCCCAGCAGGGCACGACGGGCGCCGTCATGCTCTCCGCACCGATCATCCTCCCGGACTGGCCCCAGGTGGCGCCGGAGAGTCCGGGAGATCTGCACGACGCGGCGGAGATCGACGAGATCCTCACCCTGCGCACGATGCTGCTGACCGACGAGGAGAAGGCCGAGGCGCGGGCCACCGATCCACGGGCGGCGCAGATCCTCGACCGGGTCGACACCATGCCCCGGGAGGTCTTCGC
Organism: Streptomyces barringtoniae; assembly: GCF_020819595.1. Taxonomy (GTDB): domain Bacteria; phylum Actinomycetota; class Actinomycetes; order Streptomycetales; family Streptomycetaceae; genus Streptomyces; species Streptomyces barringtoniae. Next base: position 134,432 of record NZ_JAJHNP010000011.1, on the reverse strand, counting down.
CCGGCTGCACGGCACCATCCGGTCCCTGACCCCGGCCGGGACCCGGTCCGGCGCGGAGCGGCCCGCCTGGTGGCGGGAGGACGGCGACGAAGGCCTGTCCCCGGCGACCGACACGGTGCTCGTGGACGGCGTGCCCGTCGGCGGCGGCAGCCGGGTCCGGTTGCGTCCGCGCGTCCGGGGCGCCGACGCCCAGGACATGTTCCTGACGGGACGGACCGCGCAGGTCGCCGCCGTCTTCCACGACGTGGACGGCAGCGTGCACCTGGCCGTCACCGTGGACGACGACCCGGCGGCCGAACTGCACGGCTGGTACGGCCGTTTCCACTACTTCCGGCCCGACGAGCTGGAGCCGCTCACCCCCGCGGACGTGCCCGTTCCGGGTCCGGTGCGATCACCCCGGCCGCAGTCCCCGCGGCCCCCCGAGCGTCCGGCCGACCGGCCGGAGGAGGGACGGTGCGATGGATGCCCCTGAGGCGCCGCGGCAGGACCACCCGACGGTCGAGCGGTTCGTCCGCGATCACGCCGCCGCCCCTGGCCGCCCCCGGGCCCGGACCCCCGTGGTCCCGGCCGTCCCCTACGACCGACTCCCAGACCGGCAGCGACGGAGGCCGCAGCGATGACCACACAGAGCGGTACCACCGATGTCCGCGGCGAGCCCAGCAGGGCCGAGGCGCGGAAGGGATTCGACGAGATCACCATCCTCTGGATCTCGGAGGGCATGAGCTGCGACGGCGACACCGTGTCGCTGACCGCGGCCGGCCAGCCGTCCATCGAGGACGTCGTGCTGGGCCTCATCCCGGGCCTGCCGAAGGTCAACCTCGTCAACAAGGTGCTCTCACCGAGCCTGGGCGGCGAGGACTTCCTCGCTCCCTACCGTGCCGCGGCACGGGGCGAGCTGGAGCCTTTCATCCTCGTCATCGAGGGTTCGATCCCAAACCAGAACATCATTCAGGGCGACGGCTACTGGACGTCGTTCGGCAACGACCCCGACACCGGCGAACCGCAGACCCTGAACTGGTGGATCGACCAGCTCGCGCCCAAAGCCTGGGCGGTGGTGGCCGCCGGGACCTGCGCCACGTTCGGCGGCATCCACGCCATGGCCGGCAACCCGACCGGCTGCATGGGCCTCGCGGACTACCTGGGCTGGGAGTTCAAGGCGCGGTCGGGGCTCCCGATCGTCAACGTACCGGGCTGCCCCATCCAGCCGGAGAACTTCATGGAGACCCTCGTCTGGGTCCTCCAGCACGCGGCAGGCGCCGCTCCCCCGCCGCCGCTGGACCACATGCTGCGCCCGCAGTGGCTGTTCGGGAAGACCGTGCACGAGGGCTGCGACCGGGCCGCGTACTACGAGCAGGCCGACTTCTCGAAGGACTACAACTCCCCCAAGTGCCAGGTGAAGGTCGGCTGCTGGGGCCCGGTCGTCAACTGCAACGTGCCCAAGCGCGGCTGGATGGCCGGCATCGGCGGCTGCCCCAACGTCGGCGGCATCTGCATCGGCTGCACGATGCCCAGCTTCCCCGACGCCTTCATGCCGTTCATGGACGAACCCCCGGGCGGCACGCTGTCGACCATGCTCGTCAAGCCGTACGGAGCCGTCGTCCGCCGGCTGCGCGGCCTGACCAACGACGTGGTGAACCACGAGCCCAAGTGGCGTCACAACAAGCGCAAGCTGACCAGCGGTTACGACCCGCACTGGCGTGCGTGACGCCGTCCGACCCCAACCCGCCACCGATCCGCCCGACCCCAACAGCGAGGGGCAGTACCGCAGATGACCACCACCGAGTCCCGGCCCACGGAGCGCAAACCCGCCCAGATCGTCGACATGTCCTGGGATCCGATCACCCGGATCATCGGCAACCTGGGCATCTACACGAAGATCGACTTCGCCAACCAGGAGGTCGTCGAGTGCCACAGCACCTCGTCGCTCTTCCGCGGCTATTCGGTGTTCATGAAGGGAAAGGACCCGCGTGACGCCGGTTTCATCACCTCGCGCATCTGCGGGATCTGCGGCGACAACCACACCACCTGCTCCAACTACGCCCAGCAGATGGCCTACGGCGTCAAGCCGCCGAAGCTGGCCGAGCACATCACCAACCTGGGCGAGGCGGCGGAGTACATCTTCGACCACACGATCTTCCAGGACAACCTGGTCTTCGTGGACTTCTGCGAGGCCATGGTCAAGGCCACCAACCCCGGTGTCCTGGCCCGCGCCGAGCGCACCGACGCACCCCGCGGGGACGTCCACGGCTACCGGACCGTCGCCGACATCATGAAGGCCTTCAACCCCTTCGAGGGCGAGGTCTACAAGGAGGCGCTGAAGGTCAGCCGGATCACCCGGGAGATGTTCTGCCTGATGGAGGGGCGGCACGTGCACCCCTCCACGATGTACCCGGGCGGCGTCGGCACGATGCCGCAGCCGAACACCTTCACCGACTACCTCAGCCGCCTGATGCGCGTCATCGACTTCATCAAGAAGGCGGTGGCGATGAACGACGACGTCTTCGACTTCTTCTACGAGGCCCTGCCGGGCTACGAGGAGGTCGGCAGGCGCCGCATCCTGCTGGGCTGCTGGGGCGCCTTCCAGAACCCGGACGTCGTCGACTACCGCTACGCGACGATGAACGAGTGGGGCCGGGCGATGTACGTCACCCCGGGCGTCGTCGTGGACGGCAAGCTGGTCACCAACAACCTGATCGACATCAACCTCGGGCTGCGCATCATGCTGGGCAGCTCCTTCTACGAGGACTGGGTGAACGAGGATCCGTTCGTCACCCACGACCCGCTCGGCAACCCCGTCGACATGCGCCACCCGTGGAACCAGACCACTGTGCCGGTGCCGCAGAAGCGGGACTTCGACGGCAACTACAGCTGGGTGATGAGCCCGCGCTGGCACCACCCGGGTACCGGCGAGTATCTCGCCCTGGACACGGGTGGCGGTCCGCTGGCCCGGCTGTGGTCCACCGCGCTCAGCGGCCTGGTCGACACGCCGTACGTCAAGGCGACCGGCGGCGGCATCCGCATCACCCTGCCCAAGGGCGAGAAGCTGCCGGAGCAGACCCTGGAGTGGCGCATCCCGAAGTGGAGCAACACCCTCGAACGGGACCGCGCCCGGCCGTACTTCATCGCCTACGCCGCCGCCATGGCCCTGCAGTTCCTGGAGGAGGCCATGGGGATGCTCAGGAGCGGCGACACCAAGGTGTTCGAGAACTTCGAGGTGCCCGACGAGTCGATCGGCTGCGGCTTCCACGAGGCGGTGCGCGGGGTCCTCTCCCACCACCTGGTGATCCGGGACAAGAAGATCGCCAACTACCACCCGTACCCGCCGACGCCGTGGAACGCCAGCCCCCGCGACAGCTACGGCACGCCGGGCCCGTACGAGGACGCCGTCCAGGGCCAGCCGATCTTCGAGGAGAACGGGCCCGACGACTTCAAGGGCGTCGACATCATGCGCACCGTGCGCAGCTTCGACCCCTGTCTGCCGTGTGGTGTCCACATGTACATGGGCAAGGGCAAGACCCTGACCACCGTGCACTCGCCGACGTACGGGGCCAACCATGGCTGACACCGCCGTACGGCTCTCCGACCCGGCGGTGGAAGCGCGGCTCGCCCGGCTCGACGAGGTGCTGGCCGGGCTGGAATCCGCGCCCGGCCCGGCGCTCGAGGCGGTACGGCTGCTGACCGAGGTCTACGGCGAAGCGCTCGCCCGCGTGCTGGACGGCGCGGACGAGCGGCTGCGGGAGAAGCTCGCCGACGACGACCTGCTCGGTCATCTCCTGGTCCTGCACGAGATCCATCCGGAGTCCCCGGAGCGCAGGGCCGCCCGCGCGGTCGAGAAGCTGCGGCCGGCAGTGCGCGAGCGCGGCGGCGACCTGGAGTGGGCCGGAGTCGACGGGCAGGTGGCGCGGGTGCGGCTGACCTCCGGCGGCGGGTGCGGGTCGGGGTGCGGCGGCGGCTCGGCGGAGGTCATCGAGGCGGTCCGCGACACGGTGCTGGCCGTCGCTCCCGAGCTGACCTCGGTGGAGACGGTGCCCGCCACCGCCGAGCGGAAGCCGGCACCCGCGTTCGTACCGCTGAGCACGATCAAGCGACGGGCCCTGCCCGAGGGGGCGCGGTGAGGGTGGACGGAGCACTCGCCCGGGTCATCCGCTCCGCGGCCGACCGCGCGGCCACGGCCGAGGCCGAGGTCTGCGAGCTGTGCGCCGCCCGCCTGGCCGAGGAACATCCCCACCTGTACGACACGAGCGCCGCCGAGGTCCGCTGCGTGTGCCGCCCCTGCTCGGTGCTGTTCGCCGACGACGGGGCGGGCGAGGGCCGCTACCGGCTCGTGCCCAGGCGACGGCTGCGGCTGCCGCCGGTCGACACGGCCGTGCTGGGCGTCCCGGTGGGGCTGGTGTTCTTCGTGCCGCGCTCCGACGGCACGGTCACCGCGCAGGGGCCGAGCCCGGCCGGGGCCATGCGGTGGGAGGTGGACGCGGCGGCCTGGCAGCGGCTCGCCGCCACGGTTCCGCAGCTCGCCGCCATGGCACCCGATGTGGAGGCCCTGCTGGTGAACACCGTGCGGGGCCTCGACGAGCACTGGATCGTGCCGGTCGACGACTGCTACCGGATGATCGCCCTGGTCCGCCACGAGTGGCGGGGCCTCTCCGGTGGCGGCCGGGTCTGGCCGGCCGTAGAACAGTTCTTCAGGGAGCTGACCGAACGGTCCTGAGGACCCGGAAGGAGAACCGACATGGGCAGCATCCGAGTGGGCCGCCCCCAGGCGAAGCCCGACACACCGAGCCATGTGCGCGGACTGCACCAGGGCAACCTGGGCCCCTACAAGCACCAGACCGGACACCACAAGGACGGCAGCTCCGACGCGCGCCGCTCCACCGGTATCCACTGGAAACGGCATGACGCCCTGGTGCAGGACATGCCGAACATCTCGCCCGGATGAGAGAGCGGAAAGAGAGCGTCATGAAGGTTGGCATGAGAAGAAGGACCACGCGGTCCGGCATGTCCGGACGTCAGCTGCTCGTCATGCAGGCGGCCATGATCGGCGGCCTGGCCATGACACTGTTCGTCAAGGAACTCCCGGGGATCGTACGTGAGTTGCGCATCTACCGGATGACCGGTGGCATGCGGGCCAACCGCCGGTACCCCTGAGCCGGCCGTGCACGAGCTGTCGATCGCGACCGCGATCGTGGAGCAGGCCGGCGAACTCGCGCGCGCGGACGGAGCGGACGCCGTCTCGGCGGTCACCGTCCGCGTGGGCGAACTGGCGGGCGTCGTGCCCGACGCGCTGCACTTCGCCTTCGAGGTGGCCCGGGACGGTACGGCGCTGGCGACGGCCGAGCTGGTCGTCGAGCAGGTCACGGCGCATGCCTACTGTGCGCCGTGCGCGGAGGAGTTCGCGGTGGGCATGCCGCCGTTCTTCTGGTGCCCGCGCTGCGACCGGCCTTCGCAGGAGCTGCGCAGCGGGCGGGAACTGGAGATCACCCGGGTCGAACCGGTCCCGGCCCCGCGCTGACGGCGGGGCCGGGGGCCGGTCAGCAGATGCGGGGCAGCTGCTCCCCCAGCGGCAGGTCCACCACCCGGGTGCCGCCGAGGCCGGTGGCGACGACGACCATGCCCGGGTGCTCGGCCACGCACTCGCCGATGAGGGCGGCCCCGGTGCCCTGCGGGTGTGCCCGCATCGCCGCCAGGACGGCCTCCGCGTGTTCCGGGGGCACGAAGGCGACCAGTCGGCCCTCGTTGGCGACGTACAGCGGGTCCAGGCCGAGGAAGCCACAGGCGTTCGCGACCTCGTCCGGGACCGGGATGGACCGGTCCCGCAGCCGGACGCCGGTGCCGGAGGCGCGGGCGATCTCGTTCAGGGAGGCGCCGAGGCCGCCCCGGGTCGGGTCGCGCAGGACGTGGATGTCCCGCGTGACCGCCAGCATGGCCGCCACGAGGTCCGCGAGCGGTGCGGTGTCGGAGGCGATCTCGACGCCGAACTCCAGGCCTTCGCGCACGCTCATGATCGCCACGCCGTGCAGGCCGATCGGGCCGCTGACGATCACGGCGTCGCCGGGCCGGGCGCGCTGCGGGCGGATGTCGACGCCGTCGGGGACGAGGCCGACGCCGGCGGTGGTGACGTAGACGCCGTCGCCGTGTCCGGACTCCACCACCTTGGTGTCGCCGGTGGCGACGATGACGCCCGCTGCCTCGGCCGCCGCGCCGATGGCCCGCGCGACCCGGCCGACGACGTCGAGTTCCACGCCCTCCTCCAGCACGAAGGCCGTGGACAGGTAGGCGGGCCGGGCGCCGCTCATCGCCAGGTCGTTCACCGTGCCGTTGACGGCGAGGTCGCCGAGGCTGCCGCCGGGGAAGAACAGCGGCCGTACGACGTAGGAGTCGGTGGAGAAGGCCAGCCGGGCACCGCCCAGGTCGAGGACGGCCGAGTCGGTGAGGGTGGCCAGGGTGGGGTTGCCGTAGGCGGGGGCGAAGACCTGCTCGATGAGCTCGGCGGACAGGGCGCCGCCTCCGCCGTGCCCCATGACGACGACCGGCTGGTCGCGCAGGGGGGCGGGGCAGGTCCAGTTCGCGGGGTCGACGGCGGCCGTCCCGGGTGTGGCGAGGTCAGCCAACGGGGTTCATCTCCTCCGGCGAGTCCTGCGAATGCTGCGGGTTCTGCGGGATGCGGGATCCCTGCGCTGCCGGGGTGTTCATCCGGCGGTACAGGTAGTAGGCCGCGCAGGCGCCCTCGCTGGAGACCATGGTGGCGCCGAGCGGGGTGCGCGGGGTGCAGGCCGTGCCGAAGGCCTCGCACTCGGTCGGCTTGATCAGCCCCTGCAGCACCTCCCCGGCGCGGCACACGGCGGGCTCCTCGGTGCGGATGCCGGTGACGTCGAAGCGGTGTTCGGCGTCGTAGGCACGGTAGGCGTCGGACAGCCGCCAGCCGCTGGCGGGGATGCGTCCGATGCCGCGCCAGTTGCGGTCGGTGACCTCGAAGACCTCCTCCAGCATGCGCAGGGCCGCCGGGTTGCCCTGCTCGCGCACGGCGCGCCGGTAGGCGTTCTCCACCCGGTGCTCACCGCGCTCCAGTTGGTGGACGGCGCGGCGGATGCCCTCGAGGATGTCCAGCGGCTCGAAGCCGGTGACGACGATGGGTACACGGTGCTTCCCAGCCAGGTCCGGGTACTCGGCGGTGCCCATCACGCTGCACACGTGACCGGCGGCCAGGAAGCCCTGGACCCGGCATTCGGGTGCCGCCATGATGGCCTCGATCGCGGGTGGCACCCGGACGTGGGAGACCAGCAGGCTGAAGTTGGCGATGCCCAGGCGGTGGGCCTGGTGGACGGCCATGGCGTTGGCCGGGGCGGTCGTCTCGAAGCCGATGGCGAAGAACACGACCTGGCGGCCCGGGTTCCTGCGGGCGAGGTCGAGGGCGTCCAGCGGTGAGTACACCACGCGTACGTCGCCTCCCCCGCCCTTCACCCGGAACAGGTCCCGGTCGGTGCCCGGCACGCGCAGCATGTCGCCGAAGGAACAGAAGATCACCTCGGGGCGGGAGGCGATCTCCAGGGCCTTGTCGATGACGTCGAGCGGCGTGACGCACACCGGACAGCCGGGTCCGTGGATCAACTCGACCTCCTCCGGCAGGAGTTGGTCGATGCCGTGGCGGATGATGGAGTGGGTCTGGCCGCCGCAGACCTCCATCAGCGCCCAGGGCCGGGTGACCGTGGCGCGGATCTCGTCCAGCAGCCGGCGCGCCAGGCCGGGATCGTTGAACTCCTCGATGTACTTCACCGGGCCTCGCTCCCGTTCTCCTGCCGGGCCGCCTGCTCCCAGGCGTCCCCGAACTCCTCCTCCAGCAGCCCCAGTTGCTCGAAGAGCTCCAGGGACGCCCGGGCCGACTCCTCGTCCAGTCGCTGCAGGGCGAAGCCGACGTGGACGATGACGTACTCCCCCACCCGGACGTCGGGCAGGTACTCCAGACACGCCTGTTTGCGCACTCCGCCGAAGTCGATCAGCCCGGTCAGGGGGTCGGCACTCCGGTCGATGGACACGACCTTGCCGGGCACTGCCAGACACATGGGTCACTCCGTCCCGTGGTGGGTTGCTGTTCCCGCGACCATGAGCTGGCCGAGCGCCAGCCCTCCGTCGTTCGGGGGTACTTCGCCGTGCCGGAGCACCGTGAAGCCGTCGCCGGCCAGCAGCGCGGTGCACTCCTCCTCCAGCAGGCCGTTGGCGAAGACGCCTCCGGTGAGGGCGACCGTGGTCAGGCCGGTCTCCGCGCGGGCACGGTGGCAGATCTCTGCGACGGCCCGTGCGACACCCCGGTGGAAGCGGGCCGCGAGGACGGGGGCGGGGGTGCCGAGCCGCCGGTCCTCCAGGAGCGCGCGCAGCATCGGCGCCGGGTCGATCTCCCGCTGCCGGGCGACACCGAAGGGATACGCCGCCGCGTCCGCGTCCCGCGCCTCGGCCGCCGCCGCCTCCAGCTCCATCGCGGCCTGTGCCTCGTACTCCGCGCGATGGCACACACCGGCCAGGGACGACACCGCGTCGAACAACCGGCCCATGCTGGACGTCGGCACGCAGGCCACCTGCCGGTCCAACTGTCTTCGCAGCACCGCGAGTTCGCCCTCGGTGCATGCCCGCACGCTCGGCAGGTCCGGCGCCCAGTCGAGCCCGGCCGCCCACAACCGAGCCAGTGCCAGCCGGCAGGGGTTGGCCACGCCGGCGTCTCCGCCGGGCAGCGGGGCCGGCGTGAGGTGGGCGAAGCGCCGGTGGCCGGCGTAGTCGGCGAGCAGGATCTCGCCGCCCCACACGGTGCCGTCCTCGCCGTACCCGGTGCCGTCGAACGCGACGCCGATCACCGGCGTGGTGCCGTCCAGCCCGTGTTCGGCCATCGCGGAGGCGACGTGGGCGTGGTGGTGCTGGACCAGCCGCAGGGAGCCGCCGGCGAGGCGGGAGGCACGGCGCCGGGCCCAGCCGGCCGAGTGGTAGCCGGGGTGCCGGTCGGCCGCGACCAGGACCGGGGTGACTCCGGTCAGGCGGGTCAGGTGCCGCTCGGCACGCTCGGCGGCCTCCAGGGTGGCCAGCTCGCCCATGTCGCCGATGTGCGGCCCGAACCAGGCCTGGTCGCCCTCGCCGAGGCACAGGACGTTCTTCAGGTCGCCGCCGACCGCGAGCACGGGCGGTACGGGCACCGGGAGCCGCAGCGAGCGGGGGACGTAGCCGCGGGACCGTCTGAGGACCTGTGCGGTGCCGTCGGGGCGGACCCGCAGCAGGGAGTCGTCGCACGGCGAGGCGATGGGCCGGTCGTGGGCGAGCCAGGCGTCGGCCAGTCCGGCGAGCCGGGTCAGGGCCTCGGTGTCGTCGGTGACGATGGGCTCGCCGGAGCGGTTGCCGCTGGTCATGACCAGCACCCGGGGGCCGGGCGGATCGCCGGGCAGCCCGAACAGCAGGGCGTGGACCGGGGTGTAGGGCAGCATCACGCCCACGTGCGGGCTGCCCGGGCAGACCTGGTCCGCGAGGCGGAGGCCGTCCGGCGGAGTGCGCCTGCGCAGCAGGACGATGGGGCGCCGGGCGCTGGTCAGCGCGGCCCGTTCGGCATCGGAGAGGACCGCGATCCGCCCGGCGGTGGCGAGGTCGGCGCACATCACCGCGAAGGCCTTGCCGCCGCGTTCCTTGCGGTCGCGCAACGTGGCCACGGCCCGGTCGTGGGTGGCGTCGCAGGCCAGGTGGTAGCCGCCGACGCCCTTGACGGCGACGATCCGTCCGGCGGCCAGCAGCGCCCGTGCCGTGGCGAGGGCGTGCGCGTCCCGGGCCGGGCGGAGGCCGCCGAAGGCCGGGGTCAGGGTGAGCCGTGGCCCGCAGCCGGGGCAGGCGACCGGCTGGGCGTGGAAGCGCCGGTCGAGGGGGTCGCCGTACTCGCGGGCGCAGGAGGGGCACATCGGGAAGCCGGCCATCGTCGTGGCCACCCGGTCGTAGGGCATCCCGGTGGCGATGGTGAAGCGGGGGCCGCAGTGGGTGCAGGTGACGAACGGGTGCCGGTGCCGGCGATCGGCCGGATCGGCCAGTTCACGCAGGCAGTCGGCGCAGGTCGCGGTGTCGGGCGGCAGCTGGGTGCGGCCGCCTGCGCGCTCGGTGGAGCGGATGGTGAAGGGGCCGGCGTCGCCGGTGGCGGGCAGGTCCTCGCCGGCGATGCCGCTCACGGTGGCCAGGGGCGGCGGCTTTTCGGCCAGCACGGCGCAGAAGCGGTCGACCTCGTCCGCCGGGCCCTCGACCTCCACGATCACGCCGTCGCCGGTGTTGCCGACGAACCCGGCGAGGCCGAGGCCGGCGGCCAGTCGGTGCACGTACGGCCGGAAGCCGACCCCCTGCACGGTGCCGCGCACCGTGAGCCGGCGGCGGACCAGGCCGGTCGCCGGGGCCGTCATACGGCGGGGGCGGGCGCGCTGTGGTGGTGGCCGTGCGGATGCGGCGCGAGCGGTGGCCGGTGGAGGGTGCCGTCCCGGGCGGCCAGGGCGCGGTCCAGGAGGGTGCCGACCCCGACGCCGGTGCGGGCACAGGACCGTACGATCTCCACGCCCGGATTGACCCGGTGCACGTTCGCCCGGAAGGCGGTCTCGTCGAAGCCGGCCGGCTCGGCGAGGTCCGTCTTGGTGATCACGACCAGATGGGCGGAGCCGAACGCGGTCGGGTACTTCAGCGGCTTGTCCTCGCCCTCCGTGACCGCCATCAGCACCACCCGCAGGGTCTCGCCGAGGTCGTACGCGGCCGGGCAGACGAGGTTGCCGACGTTCTCCACGAAGAGCACGGAGGTGTCCGCGGGCAGCCAGCCCGCCAGTCGGGCCCGCACCTGACGGGCCTCCAGGTGGCACAGCCCGTCGGTCAGCACCTGCTGGACGGGAACGCCGGACCGGGCGAGCCGGACGGCGTCGTTCTCGGTGGCCAGGTCCGCGGTCAGCGCCGCCACCGGCACCTCCCGCTGCACCGCGCGGGCCAGGACCCGGCCAAGGAGTTCGGTCTTGCCGCTGCCGGGGCTGGACAGCAGGTTGACGACGGTCACGCCCTGCCGGGCGAGATCGCCGCGCAGCTCCGCGGCCAGGTCGTCGTTCTTCGCCAGGACTGCCTGCTTGACGTCGGACCGGCACATGGGCGCTGCTCCTCGGATACGGCGGTGGAGCCCGGTCCGCGTCCTTGCGGCCCGGGCTCCACCGATGTTCCGCTCAGCCGCCCGCCGTTCCCGGCAGCGCAGCCGGGCAGGGGGGCCCGGATTCCACCGGGCGGCCCAACGGGGGCGCGGGCGCGCCGGGATCGGCGAGCAGGGCCGGGATCAGCGTGTGCAGCGCGTCCACGGCCCGGCCGACGGCCTCCCGGACCGGTGTGCTGAGCCCCGGCAGGAGGTCCTCGTCGCCGCTGGGAAGCAGCTCGGGCTCGCAGGCCAGGACGAGAACGCGGGGCAGGGGCTCCTCGCCGAGGTGCGTGGCGAGGGCGAGCACCTTCGCGGGGTCCATGCCGTGGGCCTCGGGCACGACGCTGCCGTCGGGCGGTTCGGCCTCGATCAGGGACAGGGTGCCCGGGTGGTGGCCGCGGCGCGCGGTGTCCACCAGGACGGCCGTGTCGTACCCGTCGAGCAGGTCGTAGGCGAGGTCCATGCCCCGGATGCCGTAGTCGTGGACCCGCACCTCGGGCGGCAGCGGGCGCGGGCCGAGGGCACGGATCACCTCGGGGCCGAAGGCGTCGTCGGCGAGGAAGATGTTGCCGACGCCGGCCACCAGCAGCCGCGGCGTCAACGGAGGTCTCCGGCGGGCGCGGTCAGGGGCCGGGGCGAGCCGGAGGGCGTCTTGCGGACGAAGGCGGAGCGCAGGGCGTGGTAGGGGGCGGCGGGGTCGAAGAAGATGGCGCGCATACGGTCGAGTTCGGCCTCGCGGTACGCGGCGAGAGGGCGTTCGCGCTCGTCCGCCGCGCGGGCCGCCTTGGCGGCGATCCGCGCGTCCAGGAAGGGTGAGGAGGCCAGTTCGGCCGCCAGTTGCTCGACCTCGGCCGGGAAGTCGCCGGGCGCGGCGGGTACGAGTCGGTCCACGAGCCGCATCCGCTCGGCGGACGCGGCGCTCACGGGCAGGGCCTCGGTGGTCAGGCGCTGGGCGTTCTCCGCTCCGACGCGGCGGGGCAGGGTGTACGTCCAGAACTCCGAGCCGTACAGGCCCATGCGCCGGTAGTGCGGGTTGAGGACGACACCGGTGCGGCACCACACCTCGTCGGCGGCGAGGGCGAGCATCGCGCCGCCGGCCGCCGCGTTGCCGGCGAGGGCGGCCACCACCAGCCGGTCGGTGGTGCGCAGTACCGCCTCGACCAGGTCGTCCATGGCGTTGAGGTTGGTCCACGACTCCTGGGCCGGGTCGGGGGCCGCCTCGATGACGTTCAGATGGATGCCGTTGGAGAAGAAGTCGCGGGCCCCGCCGAGCACGAGGACGCGGGTGGGCCGGGAGAGGGCGTGCTCGTAGGCGGCGAGCAGCCGGCGGCACTGGTCGGTGCTCATCGCGCCGCCCGGGAAGGAGAAGCGCAGGAAGCCGGTGTCGCCGCGCTGCCGGTAGCGGATGTCGGTCCAGGTCCGCCGGTCGGGCGGCAGCTCCAACGGGACGGATGCTTCCGGGAGTTCGAGGGAGGGTTCCCAGGCGGCGAGCACGGAGGCGGCGGGGCGGCGGAAGGGGGCGGGATCACCTGAGTTCCGGCGGGGGCGGAGTTCCGGGATCCAGACGGCGCCGTCGCGGGTGGCCCGGCAGACGGCGCCCGCCCGCCGCGCGAGGAGTTCGCCGGGACGGCCGCGCAGCCGGTCCTCGGGGTGCCCGCCGTGCAGGAACACCTCCCGGCCGTGGAGTTCGTCCAGGACGCCCGGCTGCGAGTCGGCACCGCGGAGTTTGCGCAGGACCGTTTCGGTGTCGTCCCGCTCCCAGTCGATGCGCCGCCGGTCCTGCCGGAAGGCGTCGCGCCAGACCACCGTGACCGAGTCGTCGGTCTGCGGCCGGGGCTTGTAGGCGCCTTCGGCGTAGTGCCGTACGGCGGTGAGGACGGCGGTGACGGCGGCGTCGGAGGCCTCGTTGCGGTACAGGTCGCTCTTGCCGACCGGCGACAGGGGGAACGGCTCGGCCGCCCAGATCGGTCCCGCGTCCATCGCCGCCTCGGCCTGCAGGACCGTCACGCCCCACTCCCGCGCCCCCTCGGCGATGGCCCAGTCGAGCGAGGACGGGCCGCGGTCACCGGGCGGACCCGGATGGACGATCAGGCAGGTGTGGTCACGCCACACATCCTCCGGGATGGCCGACTTGAGCATCGGCGCGACGACCAGTTCCGGCCGCAGTTCGTGGAGGGCGGCCCGGACGGGGTCGGCGCCGTGCGAGGCGAGTACGACGTCCACGTGGTGCCCGAGGTCCGACAGTTCGGCGTACACGCGCTGCGTGAGGCTGTTGAACGCGCTGGCGACGAGCAAAATGTCCATGACATGGCATGGTCGACCCTGACCGGCGCCCCGTGAAGAACCGCCGCGCCGTTTTGTCCGCCTCCGTCAGGTCTCTTCCTCCATCCGGATCGCATTGCGCAGTTCCTCGAAGGCCTGGCTCGTGTCCTCGGCGTGGGCCTCCAGCAGGGCGCCGGCGATCGCGTCGAGCTTGCGCTGGATCGCGTGCTCGGCGCGCATCTCGGCGTTCTTCAGCAGGGCGAGGAGCAGCAGGGTGACCGCGGTCATCGACTCGCCCGCGAGGAGCAGCAGTTCGAGGCGCAGATGCGCGACGTGCGCGGCGACGAAGAAGCCCACGAGGAGCAGGCAGAAGAGGAAGAACACCGGGGAGCTGGTGAAGTTGGAGGCGTACTCCGCGAACTGCTCGAACCGGCCGCGGTGGGCCCCGCCGCGGTCCACGGGATTCTTGAAGGTCATGGCCTGGGCTTCCCTCATGTCCGGCGGCACCGGAACACCGGCCGCCGCCGGACCGTCATACGGCGGCCCGGGCCGCCGCGCGTATCCGGTCGCGGGCCGCCGTCGCCGGGCCCACGGCCCCTGCGGTGCACGCGCCGCTCGGTGCGGCCGCGGCCGTGCGCTCCGGCATGACCGAGCCGGGGGGACGTGGCAGGGTCGGGTGCCCGGCCGCGAGGGCGAGCATCTGGCAGGTGCCGGCTCCGGCGAGCAGTTCGCCCGCCCCCCGTCGCCTCGGCGCGGCCGTGATCTCGTTCCGGACGGCGCCGATCTCCCTGCGGGCCGGTTCGCCGGTGTCCTGGGCCTGCCGGGCCGCCGCGTCCCCGACACCGCCGGCGGCCGGTGCCTCGTCGCCTTGCGCGCGCATCGCCTTCTCCTGCCTGCCGTCGCTGGGGGCCGGCCTCCGTCGGCGAACGACCCACGGATCAGCTCCGCAGTACCCCTGCGGGGGCGTACGACACCGGGCCCCGGGCCGGCGCCGCCCTGCGCACGGAGGTGGAGCATGGCCGCGCCGGTGTCGACGGGTTCCGCACCACCGGCGGCGTGCGCCAGGGCGAGCAGCGTGAAGGCGGCCGGGCGGTCGGCTTCTGCCCGCTGCGGGCCGCGGGCCGCTTCGGTGCCGGCGATCGCCCACCTTGACCCGCACCCGGGCTCAGCCGCCCGCCTGGCGGGACGAGCTGCTATGCGGCCGGGCTGTCGGCTTCTGCCCACTGCGGGCCGCGGCCCGCTTCTGTGCCGCCGAGGGCCGCACGGCCGACCCGCATTCCCAGGGTCAGCCCGCCCGTCAAGGCGCCCGCAAGACCGAGGACGACGACCGCGGGCGGGGCGAGCTGCTGCGCGGCCAGCCGGCCGGGCGATCGGCTCCTGCCCACTGCGGGCCGCAGCCCGCAGCGGCGCCGACGACGGCCGCACGGCCGACCCGCACTCCCGGTCAGCCCGCCCATCAGGGCACCCGCAAGACCGAGGACAACGACCGCGGGCGGGGCGAGCTGCTGCGCGGCCAGCCGGCCGGGCGATCGGCTCCTGCCCACTCCGGGCCACGGCCCGCAGCGGCGCCGGCGATCGCCCACCTTGACCCGCACCCGGGCTCAGCCGCCCGCCGGGCGGGGCGGGCTGCTGTGCGGTCAGGCGGCGAGGGCGCGGCCCGGCCCGAGCCGGTCCACCAGCTGGTCGAGGTGGAGCTCGGCCACCGGGGCGAGGAGGTCGGGGTGGCGCAGCAGTGCGGCGGCGCTCCGGTCACCGTCGTCGGGGGCGAGCAGCCGCCGGAACTCGATCTGGACGTCCGAGGCGTGCTCGCCGTCCGCGAGCGCGGCGACGGCCAGTCCGGCCAGCTCCGGATCAGTGAGCAGGGCGGCCGCCCAGCTGGCCACGACCTCGTCCACCCAGGTGCGCCAGGCCCAGTCGTCGTCCGGGCCGTCCTCGGCCGCCCGCTCGGCACCGGTCATCCAGTCGAGCCGGGCAGCACCGCCGGGGCCGGCCATGGTGACGAGGCCCGCGTCGATGTCGGTGGGGTAGCGCAGCCACGCGGCGACGGTCACCGCCTGCCGGGCCTGTGCCTCGCACAGGGCGGAGGCAAGCGCGCCGCCGCTGGGCGGATAGGCGACCGTCAGCCAGCGCGCCGTCGCGGCGATGAGGGGGGACAGATCAGTGGGCACAGCAGGGCCGTCCGAGACGCACAGGGAAACAGGGGTTCGACGCAACGGTAGTCTCCCGGCAGGCCCGCGGGGAGGGGGTGCGAACCAGGTCATATGTGGCATCGCCCACGTCGACCCGGCCGTCCCCAGAGGCGGCCCACCGGCTCCCCCGGCCCCCGGTGCCGCGCGAGCCCGTGTCACGCCCGGGCCGCGGGGAACTCGTTGCGGGCCACGGCACGCACAGCCACCGGAGGTCAGGGCATGAGGTCGGTTGCCGAGCAGTACGACGACCGGGGCGACGTCCCTCTCGCCGGGTATGCCGCCCTCGCCTCCGTCTTCGCGGCGGGCGCCGGGGCGTACGCGGTACTGGCCCGGCGCCGGGGCGTGCGGCTGCCGCGGGAGGTACCGCCGTGGGACGTCGTGCTGCTGGGCGCGGCGACGTACAAGGCCTCCAGGCTGCTGGCCCGGGACAGGATCACCAGCTTTCTGCGGGCGCCCTTCACCCGCCGGGCGGACGAGGGCGAGGCGAACGAGGTCGTCGACGAACCGCGCGGCGACGGGATCCAGCGGGCCGTCGGTGACCTGCTGTCCTGCCCGTTCTGCATCTCGGCCTGGAGCGCCGGCGCCCTGGTGTGCTCGTACGCGGCCGCACCCCGGTTCACCCGTCTGGTCTCGGGGGGCCTCGGCGCGCTGACGGTCGCGGACGGGCTGCAGTACGCCTGGACGTGGACACAGCGGACGACCGGGGGCTGAGCGGACCGGCGGGCCGGCTGCCGTACCCGCTGGTCGTCGCCCTATTCGTCGTCCGAGGCGGCACTCACCTCCACGTCGAGCACGCCCTCGTCCTGGAACAGTTCGGAGGCCAGCCCCGTCGGATCCGCGGCGCCCTCCAGTTCCAGAGCCACGCGGGCCGCGTCGTCCGTGCGGCCGGGCAGCCGTTCGACCTTGACCTGCACGATCCGGAAGCCGCGCCGGGTGCAGGTCTCCATCAGACGCGGCAGCAGCGCCGACCCCGTGCGATAGGTCAGGCGTGCTTCGAAAGCGGCGGCGGCCGTGCCGGGGATCAGCCGGGAGGTGAATAGCGGATAGCCGCGCACCACCAGGAAGTGCAGGGCCGTCACGGCCAGCGCGAGGATGGGCAGCCCGCCGCCGCAGGCCATGCCGACCGCGCAGGTCAGCCAGATGGTGGCGGCCGTGGTCAGGCCCCGTACGGCATCGCGCCGTACGAAGATCAGGCCGCCGCCGATGAAGCCGATGCCGGAGACGATCTGTGCCGCGACGCGGGAGGGGTCGAAGGAGACGTTCTCCAGCCCGAGCACCGCGGTGAACCCGTGCTGGGACACCTCCATCATCAGCGCGCTGGCGACACCGACCAGTGTGTGCGTGCGCAGTCCGGCGCTCTTCTGCTGCGCCGCCCGCTCCCAGCCGATCAGGCTGGACAGCAGCAGCGCCAGCGCCAGCTCGGTCAGCTGCCGCAACCCCTGGCCGTTGTCGACGTCCCACAACGGCGCCGCCCACCCCATTCCCGCCATGCACACCTCGCAGTCGGTTCCGTCGATGTCCGGCGTCCTTCGCCGGTCCGCCGACCACGCCTACCCCGTGACGGCGCCGCGACTCCACCGGGCCGGGTACCGGCGGCGGCGACCGGGGTACTCGGCCGGGGCCGCGGAAGACCCGGCCCACCCCTGGTGACGGCGCCGAGGGCCGGGGCACGGCTGCTGCCCGCCCCGCGGCGGGGGCGTCGCACCGTCAGGGGCTTCGTCAGGAAGGAGGCGGCCTCATGCACCACGACGAGATGATCGGAAAGGTACAGGCGCTGGCCCAACTGCCGGACCGGGGTTCGGCCGAACGGGCCGTGCACGCCGTCGTGAGCACGCTGTCGGAGCGGCTGCCGTCCGGGCTGGCCCGGCATGTGGCCGCACAGCTGCCGGCGGACATGGCGGCGGCGATGCGGGAGGCGGCCGACGCGTCGGCCGGGACGGACTCCGGCGCGTCGGGCGAGCGGTTCGGACTGACCGTCTTCGCCGGACGCATCGCCGACCGGGCGGGCACCGACGAGGACACGGCCCTGCGGGAGGCCGCCGCGGTGATGGAGGTGCTCGACGCCGCGCTGGCCCCGGAACTGACCGAGCGGATGGCCGGCGCCCTGCCCGCGGACATCCGCGACCTGCTGCCGGTGGGCCGGGCGACCGAGAGCGCCGGCGGCATGGGCCGCAATGCCTGACAGCGGGACGGCAGGGCCGGGCCCGGCGGACCGGGGAGCGGGACGGCAGGGCCGGGTCCGGCGCACGGATGTTCGCGCTTTGCGGCACGGCCCGTGCGGCGTGACGGTGCCGGGCGCTGCTGGTTCAATCGGGTGTGCAAGCGCCCATTGAGGGCAAGCGTGGCAGTGACGCCTCCCACCCCCGCAAAGGTGCTCCATGGCCTTCTTCGCGCTCTCCCGGCGGCAGCCGCTGGTGTTGCTCTCCTCGACGGAACTCGCCGCGGCGTACGACCGGCTGGCGACCGAGAACGAGCAGTTGCGGCGCGCCGTGTCCTCGCACGCGGTGATCGACCAGGCCATCGGGGCCGTGCTCGTCCTCGGGCAGATCGCCCCGGAAGAGGCCTGGCGGGCGCTGCGGGACGTCTCCCAGCGCACCAACATCAAGCTGCGGACGGTGGCCGAGCACATCCTGGAGTACGCCCAGGGCGGCACCCTCCCCGAACCGGAGCGGATCGAACTCGGCAAGGCGATCGACCGCTACCGGCGGTGCGCCGGTCTGGGCGAGGACACGACGGACCGCTGACAGCCTGCCGGCAGACATGGGATCAGCGGCGGCCCAGCTTGACACGACGGTGCCGGTGGGGCCTGGTCTGGCTCGTCGGGCGATGCAGGATCCAGCGGTCCTCGACCTGGTCGAGACCGAAGAGCAGGATGGCGAGGACGGGGAGCAGCAGAACGGCGATAGCGATCACTGGAGGATCCCCTCTGCCGACGATACTCCCCGGGTGCCCCGCCCCGGCCGGGCCACCCGCAGCGGTTGTGAAAGTCCTGTGAGCGCCTTCTGCCGCCCCCGGCCCACGCCGAAGAGCTGTTGCGTGAGCGCGCAGGTGGGGCCACCGTGCCGAGCGGGCGTGCGGAGTGGGAGATGTGGAGGCCGGGCTCGCCCGGCCGGCGGCGGACCCGGCCCTTCACGCGCCGCTGGACGCCCCCGGTCACATCCGCCTGCCGACGTCCGTCAGTACAGCGGACTGCGGAACGGACCCGGAGGTCGTGCGGTGGATGTGTACGAGGCGGTGGCGAGCCGGCGGGCGGTGCGGGCCTTCACGGACGAGCCGGTCCCGCGTGCGGCGCTGGAGCGGGTGCTGACCGCCGCCGCTCGCTCGCCCTCGGGCGGCAATCTCCAGCCGTGGCACATCCATGTGCTCACCGGTGCCCCGCTGGCGGAGCTGAAGAAGCGCACCCTCGAACGTGCCGCGTCCGGCGATCCCGGGGACGAGCGGCAGTACCGGATGTATCCACCGGAGCCGAGGTCCCCCTACCGGGAGCGGAGGTCGGCGGCGGCCGCCCAGCGTTTCCGGGCACTTGGGATCCGGCACGGGGACGCGGAGGCCCGCCGGGCGGCCGTCGCCGCGAACTGGCGCTGCTTCGGGGCCCCGTGTCTCCTGCTGTGCTACATCGACCGGGACATGGGCCCGGCGCAGTGGGCCGACCTCGGGATGTACCTGCAGACGGTGATGCTGCTGCTGCGTGCCGAGGGCCTGCACAGCTGTGCGCAGATGGCCTGGTCGGTCTACCACCGGACCGTCGCGGAGGTCGTCGGGCCGCCGAGGGAGGCGATCCTGTACGCCGGTGTGTCCATCGGCTTCGCGGACCCGTCTGCCGCGTTCGCCCGGATCGACCGCGCGCCGCTCGGGGAGACCGTCACGTTCCTCGATGACGGGGAGACGGGATGACGGGAGATCGGATGGCGGGGTCGGACGGCGGGGTCGGACGGATGACAGTGAGATCGTCCAGGTCTCCCGATGACGGTGGCGCGCCGGGCGAAACGCCGCCGTCGGGGGGAGACCGCACGCGGGTGCACTGCGCGCGCCCCTCTCGCGACGTGCGTCTACGGTTCTAGGTGTGACCGACCGTCATCAGGGGTGACGGAGAGGAGCCGGAAGCGGTGGTGGGCGATGCGCGTCGGCGGGCGGCCGGGCCGGGCGGCCTGCGCCGCAGGATGCGGGTGCTGGGCAGCCGGCCGGCGTACACCGTGCGGCTCCCGGCCGTCCCGCGCACCGAGCCGGTGCCGGCGGCCGAGCGGACGGTGCCGTGGCTGCGGGTCGGGGCGGCCTACGCCTGGCGGCTCATCCTCGTCGGGATCGTCGTCTACGGCGTCTTCAGCATCCTCGGCAGCTTTCAGCTCGTGGCCGTGGCCCTGTTCCTCGCGCTGGTCGTCACCTCCGTCCTGCGCCCGCTGACGGACCTGCTCGCGAGGGTCCTGCCGCGGCCGCTGTCCGTCGCCGTGGCGCTGGTCGGCAGCATCCTGCTCCTGCTGGCCCTGCTCGCCCTCGTCGGCAACGCCGTGGCGGGCGAGTCGGCCAGGCTGACGGGTGAGTTCCGGGGCGGCGTCCACCGCATCGAGCAGTGGCTCCAGCGGCCGCCGTTCCGGCTGAGTCCCAGCCGGCTGTCCGAGCTGGAGAACCAGGTGACGCACTACCTGGCCGCGCACCGGTCCAGCCTGCTCAGCCGTGCCGTCAGCGGGCTGAGCCGCGTGGTCGAGCTGGTCACCGGCGGCGCGCTCGCGCTGTTCGCCTCGGTGTTCTTCATCCACTCCGGTGAACGCCAGTGGCGCTGGATCCGCGACCAGCTGCTGCCGGCCGGCGCCCGTCCGGCGTGGGACCGGGCGGGGTGGGCAGCCTGGCGGGCCTTCGCCGGGTACACGCGCGGCATCATCATCGTGGCCGCGACCAACGCCGTACTCGTCGGAATCGCGCTGCTCGTGCTGCGCGTGCCGCTCGCGCTGCCGCTGACGCTGCTGGAGTTCTTCGCCGCGTTCGTGCCACTGGTGGGCTCGCCGGTCGCGCTCGCCGTCGCCACCATCGTCGCGCTCGCCGGGCGGGGACCGCTGACGGCACTGGCCGTGCTGGCGTTGATCGTCGTGATCGGCCAGCTGGAAGGGCATGTGCTGCATCCGCTGGTCATGAGCTGGGCGGTACGGCTGCACCCGCTCGTCGTGGCGGTGTCGGTGATCGCCGGCAGCATCCTCGCCGGGGTGATCGGTGCCGTGGTGGCCGTGCCGCTGGTGTCGGTGATCTGGGCGGTGCTGCGCGCACTGCGTGCGGTGCCGCCGTGAGCCCTGACCACCGTCAACTGCCGTGCATCCCAAGGGACACGGCGCCGATGGGAACAGGTACGCACCACCGGCGCCCCGTCGTCGTACCGCTCAGCGCAGGGCCGCCGTCACCAGTCCGCGGAGCTCCTCCTCCGCCACGCTCCCGCCGTTCACCAGCCGGTCGAAGACCAGGCCGTCCACGCAGGTCAGCAGCGTCACCGTGCGTTCCTCCGGGTCGGCCACGCCCTGCGCGGCGAGGAAGTCGCACAACGCCTGCCGCGCCAGGTTCTCGCGCGGCACCAGGATCTCGCGCAGTTCGGGATGACGGGCGCTCTCGACGGCGCACGCGTAGCGCGCCAGGGAGCGTCTGCGTCCGTCCCCGGTGAGTCTCGCCGCCGTGAACGCGACGAGCCCGCGGACCACTTCACCGGCGGACCGCAACGGCGGCGTCCGCGCCCCGATCTCCTGCAGCTCGGCCTGGTCGAGCGCCACCAGGCGCCGGACCAGCGCGGTGAGCAGGGCCTGACGGGTGCGGTAGTAGGCGGACGTGGTGCCGGGCGGCAGCTGTGCCGCCCGGTCCACCGCGCGATGGGTCAGCCCCCGCATTCCGGCGTCGGCGAGGACGCCGATGGCCGCGTCGGCGAGGAGAGTACGTCGGTCTGTGGACACCCTCACTTTCTACACCCCTGCTTCTACAGCCGTAGAACGCCGCTGTAGGGTCTTCGCCGGTACTTCTACACCTGTAGAAGTACCGTGCGAACCGAGGTCGAAGGGGGTCCGACATGGGCGGTACGGCGGTGGTGGTCGGCGGTGGCATCGGCGGGCTGGCGGCGGCGATCGGCCTCAGCCGGATCGGCTGGGACGTACGGGTCGTGGAGCGGGCCGGCACCCTCGCCGACGCGGGGGCGGGCATCTCGCTGCACGCCAACGGCCTGCGCGCCCTGGACGCCCTCGGCGTCGGCACTGCCGTACGCGACGCGGCACGCCCGCAGTACACCGGCGGCACCCGCGCCCCCGACGGCCGATGGCTGGCGCGGATGGACGGTGCCGCCCTCGAACGCGCGCTGGGCACGCCGATCGTCGGGATCCGGCGCGCGGTCCTGCACCGCCTGGTGCGCGAGGCCCTGCCGGCCGAGAGCCTGCTGGTCGGCGTCACCGTGCCCGCGCTGGACCGCTCGGCCCCCGGCCGGGTGGGAGTGCCGGCCGGGGCCCGGGTTCTGGACGCCGACCTGGTCGTCGCGGCCGACGGGGTGGGCAGCCGGCTGCGCGGACTGCTGTTCCCCGATCATCCCGGCCCGGTGTACGCCGGCTCGGCGGTCCTGCGGGCCGTGACCGACGGGCCGCTGGATCTGCCCACCGACTTCGAACTGACCTGGGGCGAGGGGGCGGAGTTCGGCCACATCGGCTTCCGCGACGGCCGGGCCGAATGGCACGCGGTGCTCACCGCTGCACCCGGGGTGCGCCACGCCGACCCGCTCGGCATGCTGCGCCGCCGCTTCGACGGCTGGCACGAACCGATCCCCGCCCTTCTGGACGCGACCCGGCCGGAGGCCGTGCTCCACCACGACATCCACGAACTGGCAACTCCCCTGCGGTCGTTCGTCGCGGGCCGGGTGGCGCTCCTCGGCGACGCCGCGCACGCCATGACACCGAATCTCGGCCAGGGCGCCTGCCAGGCCCTGGAGGACGCGGTCACGCTCGCCGCCGCGCTCACCGCGGAGCCCTCCGTAGCCTCCGCCCTGGCCCGGTACGACGCCGAGCGCCGCCCGCGCTCGCAGGCGGTCTCCCGCGCGGCCCGGCAGGCGGGCCGGATGGGCCAGCGACTGTCCCATCCACTGGCCGTGGCCCTGCGCAACACCGCGCTGCGGGTCGTCCCGTCCCGGCTGACGACACGAGCGATCCTCCGGCACGCCGACTGGACACCACCTCACCTGGGCTGACCAACGGCCCATCCTCTAACGCACCTCCCCCAGCCCGCGTACCGCCCGCTGCGGCGCGGGCGGACCGCGGCCGTCGCGCCTGTGGCCAGGGCCTATGGGCGGGGAAGGCGCGTAGGGGATGGGCCGTTGGTCACCCGGGTGGTATGCGATGCAGGCGAACGGTGCGCAGCCGTGTCCGGGGCGGTGCGCGGAGCATGCGCGTGACGTGGCAGGCACTGTGGCATGAGGTGACGGTCGCGGCGCGCGGTGTGGCCCGGGCCTGGGCCGGACCGTGCCGGGAGCGCGATCTGGCCGCCCAGGCGGTGAAGGCGGCCCTGGCCGCGTGGCTGGCCTGGGCGGTGGCGGGCTGGTGGCTGCACGCTCCGATGGCGTTCGTCGCGCCCTGGGTGGCGGTGGTCCTGGTGGAGTCGACCGTGTTCCGGTCCATCGCGCACGGGCTGCAGCAGCTCGCGGCGATCGCGGCCGGCACGGTCGTGGCCACCGCGGTGGCGCTGCCGCTGCGCGACTCGATGGCCGCGATGGCCGTCGTCCTGCCCCTGGCGATGCTGCTCGGCCAGTGGCGGCGCCTGGGCAGCCAGGGCATCTACGCGGCCACCGGCGCCCTCTTCGTCCTGACCGGCGGCTCCGTCACCGTCGCCACCTCCGCGGCCCGGCTCGCCGAGGCCCTGTTCGGAGCCGTGGTCGGCATCGCCGTCAACGCGCTGGTGCGGCCACCGCTGTACCTGCGGGACAGCCGGGCCGTGCTGAAGGGCGCGACCGAGGAGGCCCACGACATCCTGCGGGACGTCGCCGAGGGGCTGACCGAGGGACGCTGGGACGCCGAGGAGGCCGGCGCCCGGCACGAGCGGGCCCTGCGGCTGCGCCGGCTCGTGGAGCAGGCCCGCTCCTCGGTCGAGTGGAGCCGGGAGAGCCTGCGCGGCAACCTGCGCCGCCGGCGCACCGGCGCCGGGCCACCGCCCGGCAAGGGGTACGACGACGCGCTCCTGGTGCTGGACTACGCGGCCGTGCACACGGCGGGCGTGACCCGCACGGTGCTGGAGGCCGCCACGGCGGACCGGGCGGCACCCCGGCCGCATCCCGAACTCGCCCACCGCTACGCCGAGTTCCTGCGCCGCACGGCACACGCGCTGCGGCTCTACAGCCACAGCCGGTTCGGCGACGAGTCCGACGGGCACGAGGACCGGCTGCGCGCGGCCGTGGCCCGGTTGCGCGCGACGCTGGACGATCTGCGCCGGCACCTGGTCGGTGGCACGAGGGACGACCCCGACGAGCTCGCCACGTACGGCGCCCTGCTCGCCCAGGCCCACCGGCTGGCCGATCAGCTGGTCGTCTCCGGCACCTGACCGGGCCCGGTCACCGAACGGCGAGGCCGCCCGCCGGGCGCCGGGCCGGGTGGGCGGGCCGGTCGGCCGGGTGGGCGGGCCGGTCGGCCGGGGTGGGCGGGCCGGTCGGCCGGGTGGGCGGAAACGGGGATCACACCGTCTTGACCTGGCCGCCGTCGATGGTGAACTCGGCTCCCGTGATGTTGCCCGCCAGTGGGGAGGCGAGGAAGAGAGCCAGGTCGGCGACTTCGTGCGCTTCGGTGACCCGCCCGGTGGAGATGCCCATGCTCTGCGGCACGACGACATCGATCGCTTCCTGCGCGGTGGTGCCGGCCTGGGCCGCCATGGCGTCGGCGAAGCCACCCGGGGCGGTCCAGAACGGAGTGCGAACCGGCCCCGGGGCGATCGCGTTGACCCGGACGCCCCGCGGTGCGAACTCCTCGGACAGCGACTTGGTCAGGCTGGTCAGCCCGGCCTTCGCCGCGGAGTAGTCCACGACTGCGGGAAAGGGCAGGCGCGCGTTGATGGAGCTGATGTTGATGATGGAACCGCCGTCCGCGTCCAGCAGGTGGGGAAGCGCCGCGCGGCTGGTCCGGACCGCGCTGAACAGGGTGAGGTCGAAGATGCGTTGCCATTCGGCGTCGTCGATGTCCAGGAAGCTCTGCCGGGGCGTAGCGGCACCCAGGTTGTTGACCAGGATGCCGATCCTGCCGTACTGCTCCACCGCGAGCCGGACGAGTGTGTGGGGTCCGTCCGCGGTGGCCAGGTCGACCGGGACCGCGGTGACGCCGTACTTCTCGTGCAGCCCTTCGAGTTCCGGGGTGATGCCCCGGCTGCCGGCGACGACGTGTACGCCCTCGCGGGCGAAGGCGTCGGCGATGGCGAGGCCGATGCCCTTGCTCGCGCCCGTGACGACAGCGACATTGTCCGTGAGCTGGAGGTCCATAACGTTCCTTGTCCGAGTCGGCCCCCTGTCCTCACGGTAGGCGGTTCGGGCACCGCCGGCTCAGCAGGCAGCGGTGCGGCCCGGATCGCGCACCCCGAACAGGGCCGGGCCGACGGTGAGGGTGCCGTCGGTCAGCGGCCGGCAGCGCACTCCCCCGCCGCCGGGCAGCGCGCGCTGCGCCCCGGGGCCGAGGGTGGTGTCCAGCCGGGCGCAGGGCCGGGCGGTGCTGCGCACCGCGAGGTCCACGGGGCCGGTGCCGGTGCCGCAGTCGAGGAAGACGGTCGCGCCGGTGTAGGCGTCGACGTCGGTCCCGCGCAGCAGGACGTGGCGCCGGGTGCACAGCAGGTCCGCCGGGTGCGTACCCGGCCGCGGAAGCCGTTCGACGGCCATGAGGGTGATCGAGGCGTTGCGGTGGGCGGGCCGGTTGAAGTAGCGGTCGCCGACGAGCCCCAGCCCGGCGCGCACCTCGCACGGCCCTCGCGGCCGGACTGCCCGACGCGGTTCACGTGCAGGGCGATGTCGCCGACCCGGCGTACGCCCGGCGGGTCCGTGAGCAAGGCCACCCTCCAACCACCTGCCCCGTCTGCTCGCCACCCAGCTGGGCCCGGAGATCCGGGTGAACGCGGTCGCGCCGGGCCTCATCGAGACACCCTGGTACGACCGGGCCGAGGAGGTGTGGGAGAACTCCTGTGCCTGGATCAGCGCCAACGCCCCGCTGCGCGGCGTCGGTTCACCGCTGGACGTGGCCGAGGCCGTGGCCAGTCCGGCCCGGGCCGCGTACACGACCGGCGACGCGCCGACCCTGGAGGGCGGACGACACGTGGCCTGACCCGGTGGACACCTGACCCGTCCCCGACACTCGGCCCCGACCTCCCCCTCAGGCCCCGGCACGCCGCGCCGCGCGGCCGTCGAGAACCCTCGCCAGTGGGTGGTTACACGTGTAACATCTCGCTGCGCCGACGACTCCGCGCCCCGGCGCACCGTTCCGGCCGACGACGGAAGGCCCCGCCATGACCTCGACCGCCCCCGCCCAGCTCGACACGGGCTGGCCGCCGCCCCCGTTCCACGCCCCCACCCCCGCTGTGACCGGCGCCGACGGTGTGCGCCGTTTCCACGGGCTGACCTACGCGACCTCGCCGGGCTACCGGCCGCGCCTGCTGGACGTCCATGTACCGCACACCGCAGGGCCCGTACCGGCCGTCGTGTGGATCCACGGCGGCGGCTGGCTGGAGGGCGACCGGCGCTATCCGCCGCCGACGGTGCCGGTGGAGCTGCTGCACGGGGCTGTCCTCGGGGCCGGTCTGGCACTGGTGGGCATCGACTACCGGCACAGCCTCGAGGCGCCCTTCCCCGCCCAGTTGCACGACGTCAAGGCCGCCATCCGGTACGTACGGCACCACGCCGCGGCCCTCGGCATCGACCCCGAACGGATCGGCGCCTGGGGCGAGTCCGCCGGTGGACACCTCGCCGCACTGGCCGGACTGGTCCGCGCCGACGCACACGGCACCGGCCTCGAAGGCGTGGAGGGCGTGCCGGAGGGGGACAGCCGGGTGCGGGCCGTCGTCGACTGGTACGGCGTCTCCGACCTCGAACCGCTCCTGGCGCACTCCATGCCGTCCCTGCCCGGCGAACCGCCGTACCCGAACCCCGTCCACACCCTGCTCGGCGGGCCGGAGACCGAACGCCGGGAGCGGGCGCGCCTCGCGAGCCCCGTGACGTACGCGGCGGAGCGCGGCGCACCCCCGTTCCTGCTGATCCACGGCCGCGAGGACCAGGTCGTGCCCTACGGCCAGAGCGAGGCGCTGGCGCGGGCGCTCCGGGACGCGGGCGGTGACGTCACGCTGCGGCCGGTCGAGGGTGCCGACCACATCTTCCTCGGCTCCACGGAGGTGCCTGCGATCGTGGCGCACAGCGTGGACTTCCTGCACGGCCACCTGACCGCCTGACTTCCTCAGGTCCTCCCCGAAGGCCGCTGCCGTCAGGCCGACTCGCGGCGCACGAGCACCGGCTCGACCGCCGGCAGGGGTGCCGCGGTGCCGGTCTCGATCAAGTCGTGCAGCGCCGCGGCCACCCGCGCGGCGGAGGGCACCTCCAGCCGGATCGTCGTGAGCGCGGGGCGCTGCAGGGCCGCTGTCACGAGGTCGTCGCAGCCTACGACGGCGACGTCACCGGGAACGCCGACCCCCGCGTCCCGCAGCACGGCCAGCAGCAGCGCCGCGTACTCGTCGTTGTAGGCGAAGACGCCGTCCAGACCGCGCTCCGCCCAGCCGTTCGCCAGTTCGGCGGCGGACGCGTGCGTGTACTCCATGTCCACCCGCGCCACGGTCGCCGTCGTCCGGGCGGCCACGCTCCGCGCACCGGCCAGGCGGGGCTCGGCGAAGGCGGCGAGGCCGCGTTCGCGGGGCATGACGACGCCGATGCGCCGCCGCCCCTGCGCGACGAGGTGTTCGGCCGCCAGCACGCCCACCCGTCGGTCGTCGAACACGACCGTGCACACGCCCTCGACCGGCTGCGGCGCGAGGGCCATCAGGGCCCGGACACCGGCGCGCCGCAGCACGTTCACGGCGGCCCCGTCGAGGCTCGTGCCGTCCAGCGCCAGTACCGCGCCGGGGCGCAGTTCGGCCCAGGCGCGGGCCGCGGTGCCGGGGTCGGAGAACCGGCCGGCGTGCAGGACCGCCGTGTAGCCGTACCGCTCCAGCTCCGTGTGCAGGTCGTCCGTCCAGCCGCTGACCAGGCGGCCCATCGCGGACACTGCGGCCGGGATCAGCACCAGGTTGTTGCGGCCCGCGCGCAGGGAGCGGGCCGCCGCGTGCGGCACGTAGCCGAGGGTGTCCGCGGCGGCGAGGACCTTCGCGCGGGTCGCCTCGCTGACGCGGTGCGCCTGGGTGTTGTTCAGCACGAAGGAGACCGTGGCCCGCGAGACGCCCGCCAGCCGGGCGACATCGGCGCTGGTGACGGCCGCGGCCGCTTTCCTCGCCATGGTTCCCTTCCACTCCCGTTTCGCGTGCCTTCAGGTTACACGCGTCAAGTGACGAACCGGCTTGCCTGACTCAGACCCCTGTTCAACCCCGCAACCGGCTGCTACACAAGGACCACCCTTCTTGGTTACTCGTGTAAGTAACCCGGTCCCGCTTCCCCGCTGCTTGCCTTCCTCCCAGGAGTCGCCATGCCTGTGCCGACCGAAGACCTCCCGCCCGCCACCGTGCCGACCGCACCCGAGTCCCGGCAGCGGGGGCTGATGACGCTGCTGCTCGTCGCCAACGCGTCGATGTACGCGGTGTATCTGGGGGTGGGGTCCGTCCTGTTGCCCACCCAGGTCGCCGCGATCGACGCGCACCACAAAGTGGCGCTGCTGGGCCTGATCGGCGGGGTCGGCTCGGTGTTCGCGACCGCCTGCAATCCGGTCGCCGGCGCGCTCTCGGACCGTTCGGGGCGGCGCAACCCCTGGGTGCTCGGCGGAGCGCTGGCCTCACTGGCCGGGCTCGCCTTCCTCGGCAACGTGCGCACGGCGCTGCTGGCGGGCATCGGTTGGTGCCTGGTCCAGGCGACCATGAACGTCTACCAGGCCGCCGTCACCGCCATCGTGCCCGACCGGATCCCGCCGGCCCGGCGCGGCACGGCCTCCGCCCTGGTGGGGCTGGCCCTGCCGGTGGGCGGCACGCTGGGCGTCCTCATCGCCTCGAGGACCGCCGGGCATCTCTCCGCGGGCTACCTGGCACTGGGACTCGTGGCGGCAACGGCGGCAGTGCTGCTGACGGCGCTGTGCCGGGACGTGCCGCGGGACCAGGATGCCGAACCCGCACCGGCTCTGCCCCGGCGCCGGCGCGCGGCGGTCTTCCTGTCGGCGCTGAGCAGCCGTGACTTCCGCTGGGCCTTCGTCGGCCGCGCCCTGATGGTGCTGGGCTACTTCTCCGTCGTCGGCTACCAGTTGTACATCCTCGACGACCACATCACGCTGCCGAGGGGACTGAGCGCGGCGGACGCCATGGCCGTCCTCACTCCGGTGTCGATGGCGGCGATGGCCGTCTCCACGCTGGTCGGCGGGCTGCTGTCGGACCGCTGGAACCGGCGCAAGGTGTTCGTCGGCGTCTCGGCGGCGCTGGCGGGCGTCGTCATGGCGGTGCCCGTGGTCGCACCGACCTGGCCGGGCATGCTCGTCTTCAGCGCCCTCAACGGGCTGGCGTTCGGGTGCTTCATGGCCGTGGACACCGCCGTCGTCACCCTCGTGCTCCCCCGCGCCGAGGACGCCGCACGTGATCTGGGCGTGCTGAACATCGCCAACGCCGGGCCGCAGATCGTAGCGCCGTTCGTCGCCTCGGCCGTGGTCACCGCGCTCGGCGGCTACACCCCGCTGTTCCTGTTCGGCGGCGCGCTGTCGCTGCTCGGCGCCCTCGCCATCCTGCCCATCCGCGGTGTGCGCTGAGCCGCCGTCACGCCCCCTCCCAAGGAGTAACCGTGCCTTAGGGACGTCTCCTCCCGCTCCTCGGAGTCCCCGCATCTCCAGTGCGCGGTGGCCTTCGGCCTCTCCGCCGTGTCCGACCGGCACGCCCCCGACCTGGTGATCCCCGGCTGGAACCCGGCCCCGGGCGAGTACGACCGGACGGCGGCCCTCGTGGCGGGGCTGCGGCCCCCTGGTCGCGGCCGGCGCCATGGCCCGGGCCCACGACGACAGGCCGGCCGCCAACGGCATGCCCCGCCACGCCGCACCGCGGCCGGCACGAGGCGGTCGCAGCGGGGCGGCGAAAAGGAGTTGTCCGGGCGGCCGCGCTGGCGTCACGATCAGCACATGACCTCGCTGACCGCCTTCCTGCCGTGGACCGCCGCCGACCGACCGGTGCGCGGTCGACAGCAGCGCGGCCGCCGGAGAAGGCCTGCGCCCGTGCACGCATGAGCGCGGCGCTGGTCGCGGGGCTTCTCGCGGGCTACGGCATCGCCGTGCCGGTGGGGGCCGTCGGGACGTATCTGGTGGCGCTGACCGCCCGGACCTCGTTGCGGATCGGCGCGTGTGCCGCGCTGGGGGTCGCGGCGGCGGACGGCCTCTACGCGCTGATCGCCGTGATCGGAGGTTCCGCGCTGACGCACGCCGTCGCGCCGATCGCGCATTCCCTGCGCTGGGTCGCCGGCGCGGTGCTCGTCGTGCTGGCGGTGCGCGGCGCGGCAACGGCGATCACCCACTACCGCACGGCCCGGACGGCCTTCCGGACCGACGCGACTCCCCTGCGCCCTTCCCGGGCCTTCCTGGGTCTGTGGGGCGTCACGATGCTGAACCCCGTGACCGTCATCTACTTCGCGGCCCTGGTGCTGGGCAGCCAGACCTCGGCGGCACCGGACCACCTCGAACGGGCCGTGTTCGTCCTGGCCGCCTTTACGGCATCGGCCAGTTGGCAGCTGCTCCTGGCCGGCGGCGGAGCCCTGCTCGGCCGGCTCCTGACCGGCAGCCGGGGGCGGCTCGTCACGGCCCTGGCGTCCAGCGGCGTGATGACGGCGCTCGCGCTGCGCATGCTCTTCGCGCACGGCCCGTAGAAACAAGGCCTGCCCGGCCCCTCCCTCCTCTCCCTCCTTTCGGAGCGAACGCGATTATTGCGGGCGCGGGCCGGGCCGGCGCCGTACGACGTGGATCTGCTGGTGTTCGCCTCCGCCACGCGCAACATGGCCTCCGCTGCGCAGCCGGGAGCCCTGGCGGGGCCCCAGATGGGGCCCCGCCGCTCAGCCGGCGGTTCGTCCGGCGCGCGGGAGGTGGCCGGAGTGGCGCCTGGCGCGGGGTCAGCCGGTCGCGAAGGTCTTCAGCCGGTCCGGGGCGCCGTTGAAGCGGTCGTGGTCACCGACGGTCTTGCCGGCGGACGTGTACTGCCACATCGTGTGGTACGACCAGCCGGCCGGCAGGGTCCCCGGGTCCGAGGCGTAGCGGGCGATCCACAGCGGAGTGGTCGCCGCGAAGCCGCTGTAGTTGCCGGTGCACTGGGTCCACCAGCTGGTTGCCGTGTAGATGACGGCGGCCCGGCCGGTGCGCGACTTGTAGCGGTTCAGGAAGTCGCGGATCCAGGCGACCATATTGCTCTTGGACTTGCCGTAGCAGGCGGCACCGTACGGATTCCACTCGATGTCGAGCACGCCGGGCAGGGTCTTGCCGTCCTTCGACCAGCCGCCGCCGTGCGCCAGGAAGTAGTCGGCCTGCGTGACGCCACTGGTGGTGTCCGGGGTGGCGAAGTGGTACGCACCGCGGATCATGCCCACCTTGTACGCGCCGTTGTACTGCTGGGTGAAGTAGGGGTTGGTGTAGTACGTCCCCTCGGTGGCCTTCGTGTACGCCCACTGTGTGCCGTCCTTCCACAGGGTCGGCCAGTCGACGTCGAGTTGGTGGCTGGCGACATCGACGCCCTCGGGCTGCGAGGCGCGGCCCGCCGGGGGACGGGCGCCGGTGTCTCCGTCATGGGCGAGGACGCCGATGCCCATGTAGGCGCCGCCGCGCACGCGTGCACCCCCGCCGGGTTCGGGCATGGCCGGGGGGCTGGACAGGAACAGGACAAGGGCGGCCAGGGCGCCGGTGAGGCACAGGCGGGACCGGCCGCGGAAAGGGACGATGAGGCTTCGCACGCAATCCATCTGACCCGTGGTCGGGTGGTCCCGCACTCCGGGTTCCGCCCCATGAAGCAATCCGCGGCCGGATTTTGAGCCATGCGGGTGGTCCGGTCAGCCTTCTATGCGGTGCTGGGACCAGAAGGAGGTGAGGTCGGTGCTCGTGGCGGCCTGGGCGGCGGCCTTGAACTCGGCCGTGGTCGAGACGCCGTACCAGTGCGCGGTCGCGTAGTCCTTCAGCAGCTTGGTCATGGCGGTGTCACCGAGGAGGCGGCGCAGGTCGTGCAGCGCGCACTTGCCGTAGCCGTAGACGACGGTGGAATAGCGGGAGGAATGCGCGTCCCAGTAGGCCATGGGGTTGGTGATCTTCTCGGCGCTGGAGGCCCAGGAGACGCTGTTCCAGCAGTTGGTGCCGGTCTTGCCGAGGGCGAGGTCGGTGGCGTAGTCCGTGAACGCCTCGTCCAGCCAGGGGCTGTTGTACTCGTCGTCGCCGACGATGCCGTACCACCACTGGTGGCCGATCTCGTGGGTGAGGGCGGTGGAGCTGACCACGTCCAGGACGAACCCGGGGTACTCCATGCCGCCGAACCAGTAGTTGTTGTCGAGCACGGCGTCCAGCTCGCCGTAGGGGTAGGCGCCGAAGCGGGCCGCGTGGGCGTCCACGGCGCTCTTGGCGGTGCTGAGCATGGACTGGGCACTGGAGGAGCTGATGCCCGAGACCGAGTAGACGTTCACCGCGACGCCGGCCGCCGAGGTGCCGGAGACCTTGGTGAAGGGCCCGGCGGCCCAGGCGAAGTCACGGACCTTCGACGCCGTCGCCGTCGTCACCGTACGGCCGCTGGAACCGGGCGTGTCGGTGGAGGTGCCACTGGCCGGGACCAGCAGGCCGCTGGGGTGGTCGAGAGTCACCTTGAAGTCGGCGGCCAGGGAGTAGAACGACTCGCCGTTGTCCGTGTACGGGTCGAGGTGCCAGCCGGCGCCGTCGCGGACCGCCAGGACGGGCAGGGCGTTGCCGATGAAGCTGTAGGCGCCGTCGTGGCCGAACCGGTCGGCGCCGCTGGGCACGGTGATGCCGAGGTCGAACCCGATGGTGGCGCTCTGGCCCTGGGCGAGCGGGGCCGGCAGGTCGATCTTCAGCGCGGTGCAGGCCACGGAGGGTGCCTCCGCGCTGCCGCCGGTGACGTTCGTGACCCGGATCGGCATGGCGTCACAGGTGCCGTGGTAGTTGTCCCACAGCCTCAGGTAGACCTCGTTCAGCGCGGTGGCGGAGGCGTTGCTGAAGGTCACGCTCTCGTGCCCGGTCCATCCGGTGCCGCTCGTGTCGCTGCTGAGGTTCACGGTGTACGAGGGCGCGGCCGGGGTGCGGGTGGAGTCGCCGGGCGGTGGCGAGGTGCCGCCCGAGGTGTCGAGCGCGATGTCGTCGAGGACGAAGCTCGTCTGGAGACTGGAGTCCTCGGTCCCGGTGAAGGACAGGGTGACGGTCTGCCCGGCGTACGCCGACACGTCGATCGACTTCCGGACGTACCCGGTGTTGTCGTCGAGGTTCGAGTAGGTGGCCAGCGTCGTGCTGCCGATCTTGGCGGTGAGCTTGTCGTACACGACGGAGGAGGTCGTCTCGTCCGTGTCGATGTGCAGCCAGAAGGTGAGGGTGGCCGCGTCGCAGCCGGAGGGGATGGTGACGCTCTGACCGAGGGTGTCGGTGTGGGTGCCGCCGACTCCGTCCAGCCAGGCGTAGGAACTGCCGCTGTGGGCGGTCTCGCCGGAGCGGCTGGTGATGACGGTGGAGGAGGACGCCGACCAGGGCGATGTCCCGCTCTCGAAGCCGCCGTTGCCGACGACCTGCGCCGGACTGCAGGCGGCGGGTGCCGCGGCCGGCCGGGCCGCGGCGGGCGTGCCGGGGAGCACGAGGGCGGCCACGGTGGCGACGGTGAGCGCACCGGCGCCGAGGACCTTGTGGGGGGTCGATCTCACACGCTACTCCTTTGCGGAGGCCGGGATTCCCGGCCTGCTCGATGGCCACCGGCGGCTGGGGTACGCCGGGGCGGCCGCTGACGGGGCTTGCGCGATCGCTGCACCGAGAGGTGCGCCGCGTCCTCAAGGGGCCAGGCGCGGACTGCCGAAAGAGTGACAGATTTGTCCTGACCATGCCAGATAGGCGGTGTGAGTCGATGAGCGGTGTGGGTCGAGCGGATGAGCGGTGTGGGTCGAGCGTGTGAAACGCCGGTCAGGCGGTGCGCAGCGTCACGAAGACCGCCGCCAGCGGGGTGCCCTGCGGGTCCTGCCAGGCGCGCGCCACATGACCGATCGCGCCCTCGGGGCGCAGCGGCGGGTTCTCGGGCACGGGGGCCAGGACCCGGTGGACGTGCAGGACCGTGCCGTGCGGCGCGGGGATGCGGGTGCCCTCCCGGTCGTCGGTCGGCTCCGGGGTGAAGCCGTCCAGGGTGAAGGGGGCGCCGGCGTAGGAGCGGACCACCTCGGGATCCAGGGCGCCGTCGACGCTCTGGGCGTGCGCCCGGGCCGTGCCCTCCATCAGCGACAGCAACTCGGCGACCAGCACCGGGTCGTGGCAGCCGTCGTAGACCCAGCGCTTGCCCAGCACCCCGTGCTCCATCGTGCCGACGAGCGCGTGCTCCGCCCCCGCCAGCGGCGCGCCGCGGTAGGTCAACGGGACCAGGTACGCGGTCGATTGGGCGGCGGGGATGTCCGTGGCGGTGCCGGCGTCGGTGTCGGTGTCGGTGGCCACCATGAACTCGATGCCGACCTCGCCCTCCGGGTCCTCCAGCCGGAAACCGCCGGACTTGGTCAGCACCGGGGTGTCCGGCCCCCCGCGGTACCAGGGGCGAGAGGGCAGCCAGTCGGTGAGCAGCTCCAGCTTCGTGGGCTTGAGCGTGGTGTGATGGATGACGGCCATACCGTCGATGTCCCTCCGTCGTCCGGACGTGCTGACCACCGCAGCTTCTCACACCGTTCCCGCAGGTCATCCGCCCGCCCCGGCTCGGATTGAGGGTTGACTCGGCCTGGCGGTCGGCCAGTTGACGGGCGAGACGGTGGTCATCAGGGCGAGGGGGCGGCCGTCGGTCCGGTGCCACCACGACGCCGGTCCCCTCCGCCGGCACACCGCTGGGCCGCCCGCAGCGGGCGGCCCAGCGATCTCCTGTGGGGGTCCCGGATCCCCTCAGCTGTCCTGTGTCAGCTGCTCACTCGTCCCGCGATTCGTGGTCGTGGTCCGACTTCTTGTGAGCATGATGCGGCTCCGACGGCTTCGACGGCCGAACGGGCTTCACCGGGTGCTCCGGATAGGTCGGCTTCACCGGGTGCACCGGCTTCTCCGGATAGGTCGGCTTGACCGGGTGCACCGGCTTCTCCGGGTAGACCGGCTTCACCGGGTGCTCCGGGTAGGTCGGCTTCACCGGGTGCTCCGGGTAGGTCGGCTTCACCGGGTGCTCCGGGTAGGTCGGCTTGACCGGGTGCACAGGCTTCTCCGGATAGACCGGCTTGACCGGCCGCTGCGGATACTCAGGCTTCACCGGCTTCTCCGGATAGACCGGCTTCACCGGGTGCTCCGGGTAGGTCGGCTTGACCGGGTGAACAGGCTTCTCCGGATAGACCGGCTTGACCGGCCGCTGCGGATACTCAGGCTTCACCGGCTGCACCGGCTTCTCCGGATAGACCGGCTTCACCGGCCGCTGCGGATACTCAGGCTTCACCGGATACTCAGGCTTCACCGGCCGCACGGGCTTCTCCGGATAGACCGGCTTCACCGGCCGCTGCGGATACTCAGGCTTCACCGGCTGCACCGGCTTCTCCGGATAGACCGGCTTCACCGGGTGCTCCGGGTAGGTCGGCTTGACCGGGTGAACAGGCTTCTCCGGATAGACCGGCTTCACCGGCCGCTGCGGATACTCAGGCTTCACCGGATACTCAGGCTTCACCGGGTGCACCGGCTTCACCGGATACTCAGGCTTCACCGGCCGCACCGGCTTCTCCGGATAGACCGGCTTCACCGGCCGCTGCGGATACTCAGGCTTCACCGGGTGCACCGGCTTCACCGGATACTCAGGCTTCACCGGCCGTACCGGCTTCTCCGGGTAGACCGGCTTCACCGGATAGACAGGCTTCTCAGGCCGCTGCGGATACTCAGGCTTCACCGGGTGCACCGGCTTCTCCGGATAGACCGGCTTCACCGGATGAACAGGCTGCTCGGGATGAACCGGCTTCTCGGGATGGACCGACTTGACCGGGTACTCCGGTCTCTCGGGATGAAGCGGGTAGCCGAGCCCCTTCGGGTAGGGCGGTTGCGGGGTGGTGTGATCCTGCGCATAAGCGGCACACGGGATCGCCAGCGCGCCTGCGGTGAGCGCAGCGATGGTGGCTGCTGACGCCAGAACGGATCGCCTTCGCGGCGATGTCGTCATTCTCTCCACTCTCCTCAACTTGGGTCAGAGTTTGCTGACGTCGGGTCAGTCCTGATGGGTCGTTAGTGGAATGATCTGGAAATCGGGGCCGTGAATAACGCTGACGCGACCAGAAGCCACCGGATGGTGTAGCGCACAGCACTCCGCAGTCGGCACCCCTGGGCAGTCACGCCCCGCCGCGTACTGCAGCCGCAATCACGACGAACTTGCAGGTGGCGCACACGATCTGCCGGCCAGCCAGCATCTGGGCGACTGACGCATCATCAGTTTGGGTGCGTGGCCGCCGCCACATCCGAAGGCGGAGCTGACGTGTCATCAGGCCCGCACGCTCGGCCAGCGCATCACCACTACGCCACTCGGCGGCCACGCGCCCGAACTCGTTGCTTCCCGCTTCTGGTCCGCACGACCTACCGGACGGTATACAGACTCAATCGAACGCGCGAGGGCCGCTCTCCGGTGCCGGCACCGCGCGATGAGCGGGCTCAGGGGGAGGATCCATGGCGAACGGCACAGGTGCGACGGGCGGGGCGAGAGGCCGGCGGGGAACCGCCGTCGTAGGGGCGGCGCTGGGCGGTTGCGTCCTCGTCGCGGCCGCCACGGCACCGGCCTCCGCGCACTCCACGGGACACGGCCACGGCATCGACTACGTCGCCCTCGGCGACTCCTACACCTCGGGCCCCGGAATCCCGCAGCAGGTGGACGCCAACTGCGCCCGCTCCGACCGGAATTACCCCTCGCTGGTGGCGGACGGGCGTCAGGTGAGCACCTTCAAGGACGTCAGCTGCGCCGGCGCGACGACGGCCGAGATGTGGCAGGCGCAGGGCACCAACGCGCCCCAGCTCGACGCCGTGCAACGGGACACGGACCTGGTGACGGTGCAGATCGGCGGCAACGACGTCGGCTTCGGCCCGATCATCAACACCTGCGCCCACCTGGCCGCCCAGGACCCGACGGGCAACCCCTGCGAGCGCTCGTACGAGGCGTCCGGATACGACCAGCTGGCCCTCGCGATCGTAGAGGCCGCGCCGAAGGTCGACCGGGTGCTGCGGGCCGTGCACGCGAGGGCGCCGCACGCGCGCGTGGTCGTCGTCGGTTATCCGGACCTGCTGCCCGACGACGGCAGCGGCTGCTTCCCGCAGGTGCCGTTCGCGCAGAAGGACTTCCCCTACCTCCGGGACACCGAGAAGCGGCTGAACCTGATGCTGCGCCTGGTGGCGGGGGTGAACCGGGCCGAGTACGTGAACACCTACGGCCCCACGGTCGGCCACGACATGTGCAAGGCGCCCGCGGACCGCTGGATCGAGCCTCTCCAGCCGTCCGCACCCGCAGCCCCCGCGCACCCCAACGCCAAGGGAGAGCAGGCCATGGCGCAGGCGGTGCTGAACAGGCTCGAACAGGGACGCGGCCGCGGCTGATCCGGCCGGGCCGGACTCCCCGGCAGGGTGGCTCTCGGTGGCCGGGCCGAACGCCGTGCCCGGCCCGGGTCTCCTGGCAGCGGCAGAGCTCGTAGCAGATCGGACCCCGTGCCGCGCGGGGCAGGCCGCGGGCCCCGCCGGCTGCGGCGCACCGCCAGGGTCACCGCGGCGTACCGCACCGCCGCCGGCCGCACCTGCCGTAGGTCCCGCCCGCCCGCCGGGCCCGTCCGGCCCGCCGCACAGGCCCGCCCGCCCGTCCCTCAGCCGCCGAGCGCCCCCAGCACCACCGCCTGGGCCTCCTGCTGCACCCGGGCGAGGTGGTCGGGGCCGAGGAAGGACTCGGCGTAGACCTTGTAGACGTCCTCGGTGCCCGAAGGACGGGCCGCGAACCAGGCGTTCTCCGTGGTGACCTTGATGCCGCCGATCGCGGCGCCGTTGCCGGGTGCCTCGGCCAACACCGCCGTGACGGCCTCTCCGGCGAGCGTGTCGGCGGTGACCTGGGCCGGTGACAACTTGCCGAGCAGCGCCTTCTGTTCGCGGGTCGCGGGCGCGTCGATACGGGCGTAGGCGGGTTCGCCGAAGCGGGCCGTCAGGTCGGCGTAGTGCTCCGACGGTGTCCGGTCCGTGACGGCCGTGATCTCGGAGGCGAGCAGGGCCAGGATGATGCCGTCCTTGTCGGTGGTCCACACGGAGCCGTCGCGGCGCAGGAAGGAGGCGCCGGCGGACTCCTCGCCGCCGAACCCGATGGCACCGTCGACCAGTCCGTCCACGAACCACTTGAACCCGACCGGGACCTCGACCAGTCGGCGGCCGAGGTCGGCGGCGACCCGGTCGATCATCGTGGAGGAGACCAGCGTCTTGCCGATGCCGGCGCCGGCGGGCCACTGGTCGCGGTGGCGGTACAGGTAGGAGATGGCGACCGCGAGGTAGTGGTTGGGGTTCATCAGGCCCGCGTCCGGGGTGACGATGCCGTGCCGGTCGGCGTCGGCGTCATTGCCGGTGGCGATCCGGAACCGGTCGCGCTGCTCGATGAGGGAGGCCATCGCGTACGGCGAGGAGCAGTCCATGCGGATCCGGCCGTCCCAGTCCAGCGTCATGAACCGCCAGGTGGGGTCGGTGTGCGGGTTGACCACGGTGAGGTCGATGCCGTGCTGTTCGGCGATGCGTCCCCAGTAGGCGACGGAGGCTCCGCCGAGCGGGTCGGCGCCGATGCGCACGCCGGCCGCGCGGACGGCGTCCAGGTCCAGCACGCTCGGCAGATCGCCGACGTAGACGCCGAGGAAGTCGTACCGCCCTGTCGTCTCCGCGGCGAGCGCCCGCTCGTACGGCATCCGGCGTACGTCCTTCAGGCCGCCGGTGATGATCTCGTTGGCCCGGTCCTGGATCCAGGAGGTGGCGTCGGAGGCCGCCGGGCCGCCGCTCGGCGGGTTGTACTTGAAACCGCCGTCGGCGGGCGGGTTGTGGGAGGGGGTGACGACCACGCCGTCGGCGAGACCGGAGGCGCGACCCCGGTTGTGGGCGAGGATCGCGTGCGAGACGGCGGGGGTGGGCGTGTAGCCGTCGGCGTTGTCGATGAGCACGCTGACGCCGTTGGCCGCGAACACCTCCAGCGCCGTGACCTTGGCGGGCTCGGACAGGGCGTGGGTGTCGGCACCGAGGAACAGGGGGCCGTCCGTGCCCTGGGCCGTGCGGTACTCGCAGATGGCCTGGCTGGTGGCGGCGATGTGGTCCTCGTTGAAGGCGGTCGCCAGGGACGAGCCCCGGTGCCCGGAGGTGCCGAACGCCACCCGCTGTGCCGGGTCGGCGGGGTCCGGGTGCAGTGCGTAGTACGCCGTGACCAGCCGGGCCACGTCGACAAGGTCCTCGGGACCGGCCGGCCGGCCGGCTCGCTCGTGCGGCATGAGTCCGCTCCTCCGCGTCATCCGATCGTTCGCTCACCGCCCATCTTTCCTCGTCAGGGCCCTGACACGCGAGTGCGCCCCGCCTTATGATCCGGTCCTTCGATCTTCGTGCCGCCCCGCCGGCCGTGCAGGGCGCCTTCCACAGACAGGTCTCCAACCGTGACCGGATCCGCCGCCCAGGCTCCTTGGTTCCTCGCTCGTTGCGCTCAGTTCGCCGTGGCAGTGGCGGCCGTCGCCGAACTGGTCCGGGCGCTGACGGTCCGTGCTCATCTGCTGCATCCGGCAACGACCACGGCCTCCGATTTCGCCCGGGTGTCGATGATCTTCGGGGACGTGGGAATCGCGACGATCGTGTTGTTCCTGGTGTGGTTCGCCCGCTGCCGGCGCAACGCCGAACTGCTCGCGCCCGGCCGGGTTCCCGGTTCCGTCACCTGGGCCGTCCTGGCCTGGCTGATACCGGTGTTCAACCTCTGGGTGCCTCGCGGGCTGGTGCAGGACGTCCACCGCGCGAGCGCGCCCGACGGCGCGGACGCGGGCCGCGGGGACCTCCTCGTGAACGTGTGGTGGGCGGCCTGGGTCGGGCACGCGGCGCTGACCCTGGCCGCCATGAACCTGGGCTACGGCACCTCACTGCCCCTGCTGGTGGCGGCCGAGGCCCTCGACCTCCTGGCCGCCGTCCTGGCGATCGCCGTGATCCAGCGCATCACGGTGCGGCAGGCCGCCGGGCTCGGCGCGGGGCCTCAGGTGCCCACGCCCGTCGACCTGCCGCACGCCTCGTGACACCGGCGCGTCAGCCGATGTGGTAACTGTCCCCGTACACCTTCCAGTCGAGCGGGGTGTTGAGGTCGAGGTTGCCCTTGCGCAGGAAGACCCGCTGCTCGGTGTCGACACGGGTGGTGTCGCTGTGCGCCTCCTCCTGCTTCATGGCCCACACCCGGGCGTCGAGGAAGGCGTTGAGGTACGTCGTCTCGTCGCCGCCCTGCGCCGGCGGCTTGGCACTGCGCAGGGCGCGCTTGCGGATGTTGCGGAAGCTGGTCGGGTCGTCGCCGTCGCCGTGCATGACGATGGCGTCGTAGTAGCAGAACTGGCCGAGGGTGCGCAGGCCGTCTGCCTTGCCCTGGGCGACCGCGGGGTTGAAGTAGACGCGGTCGCGCTCGTCGTTCTGGCACTGCTGGAACACGGCGTCCTGGGCGGCCTTGCGCCAGTCCTTGGGGTAGTTGGGGTCGAGGCCGCTGTGGGAGTCGCTGCCGTTGACCTTGCGCAGGGCGGGCAGGTACTTGGCGAGGACGTTGCCGGGCTTGCGGTCGGCGTAGAGCTGGACCAGGTCGAGCATGTCGCCGGTGCCGGAACAGAAGCCGATGATGCCGGCGGTGTAGCCGCGGCCGTCGCCGATGTCCTCGATGTACCTGTACTGGGCCTTCCAGTCGAGCGAGGAGTTCTCCGCGCTCGACACCAGTTCCATGGCGATCTCCTTCTTCGCCGGGTCGTCGAGGCCCGACGCCGCCGCCGGGGCGGCGGTCGCGCGCTGGGACACGAGCAGGGCACCGGAGGCGACGGTGGCGCCGAGGAGGGCGACGACGGTCCGGCGGGATATGGGCGCGGGGGCTGCTGTCTCGCGGTCTGTGTTCACCACAGGGCTCCAAGCGGGAGTGGGGGGTGGGTCGTTGGTCCGTGCTGGTCCGCACCGGACACTGGTAGGAAAGTTTCCTATCAAACACGGCCATGCTCGGTAACCAGGCTCGCGAGAAGTTCGTAGGATCGAACGAGGACTTTACCGGAGCGGCGCGCCTCAGATGCGCCGGACGCCGTCCCGCTGCTGCACGTACTTGTACAACTCCCGTGACACTGTGATCAGTTCGCGCTGCTCCTCCCGCGAACCGACCATCGGCCGCGAACCCTTGAGCGGCACCTGGGCGGTCTCGGGCAGGAACTTCACCGTCAGCAGTCCGATGACCCCGGCCAGCATCAGGTAGTAGGCCGGCATCAGGTCGTCGCCGGTGGCCGTGACCAGCGCGGCGGTCATCAGCGGAGTGGTGCCGCCGAACGCGGAGACGGCGACGTTGAAGCCGATGCCCATCGCGGCGTAGCGGACGGCGGTCGGGAACAGGGCGGGCAGCGTGGCCGCGCTCGGTGCGGCGAAGCACGCCAGCAGAGTGGCGAGCAGCAGGACGCCGAGGATCGGCGGCCAGGTGCCGTGCGCCTTGATCAGCAGGAAGGCGGGCACCGCCAGTACGATCATCGCGGCGGCCGCGACGGCGTAGACCGGCCGTCGGCCGACGCGGTCACTGAGCCGGCCGAGGAAGGTGATCAGCACGACGATCCACAGCATGCCGATGAGCACCAGGACGTCGGCGGAGCCGCTGGAGCGGTTCAGGACCTCGGTCTGATAGGTCGGCAGATAGCCGGTCACCATGTAGTTGGTGACGTTGTACAGCAGCACCAGCCCCATGCAGACGAGCAGCTCCCCCCAGTGGCTGCGGACGATGTCCTTGAACTCGCTGCGAGCCGATTTCTGCGCCAGGGCCTTCTCGTGTTCGTCCAGCTGCTGCTGGAAGGCCGGGGACTCCTCCAGCTTGAGCCGCATGTAGAGACCGATCACACCGAGCGGTCCGGCGATCAGGAACGGGATGCGCCAGCCCCAGGACAGCATCTGACCGTCGGTCAGGGCCAGGTTGAGCACGGTGACCAGGGCCGAGCCGAGGGCGTAGCCGACGAAGGTGCCGAAG
The DNA here is from genome assembly GCF_020819595.1 of Streptomyces barringtoniae. Classification (GTDB taxonomy): domain Bacteria; phylum Actinomycetota; class Actinomycetes; order Streptomycetales; family Streptomycetaceae; genus Streptomyces; species Streptomyces barringtoniae. The sequence goes on along the minus strand of NZ_JAJHNP010000011.1, from coordinate 92,321 downwards.
TCGAGCCAGCTGGAGAGGTAGCCGCGCCTGCGGTCCGGCGAGTACTCGGAGACGAAGGTGGTCGCGCCGCCGTACTCCCCGCCGGTGGAGAAGCCCTGCACCATGCGGGCCAGCAGGAGGAGCACGGGAGCGGCGATACCTATCGTGCCGTAGCCGGGGATGACACCGATGGCGAAGGTGCCGACCGCCATCATGATCATGGTGGTGGCGAGCACCTTCTGCCGGCCGATCCGGTCGCCGAGCGGCCCGAAGACCAGGCCGCCGAGCGGCCGGACGACGAAGGCGGCGGCGAAGGTCGCGAAGGAGGAGATGACCTGCGCGCCCGGGGAGGCGCCGGGGAAGAACACCTTGCCGATGGTGGCGGCGAGGTAGCTGTAGACACCGAAGTCGAACCACTCCATGCAGTTCCCGAGCGCGGAGGCACCCACGGCACGCCGGAGCAGCGGTGGTTCGACGACCTCGACGTCGCCCCTGCCGAACGCCCGCCGGTTGCGGCGAAGCCTGCGGGTCAGTTCCTCGCTGACCTGGCGGGGCAGCTGTGCCACGGCCTGCGGCGTCCGCGGGCCGCCTCGACTCTCCCGCCGGCCCTGCGAACCGGCACCGCTCACGAGCGCCTCCTTCTGTCGCGTCACCGGTCACCGCCTGCCCCCCTGGCCGATTCAGAAACGGAACCGCTCAATCCCATCCGGTACGGCGGTTGGACTTGCGCGGCGCGCGGGCGCAGGGTGGACGAGCCCGTCCGTACACGGAGGGGCGACCCGAACAGCACCACCCGGAGAGGACCCGATGACCCACGTCGCGGACCCCGCACGCTACGACGGCACCATGCACTACCGGCGCACCGGCCGCTCGGGGCTGGACCTGCCCGTCCTGTCCCTGGGCTACTGGCACAACTTCGGCGACGACCGACCCTTCGAGACCCAGCGCGAGATCGCGCTGCGCGCCTTCGACCTCGGGATCACGCACCACGACCTGGCGAACAACTACGGCCCGCCGTACGGCGCGGCCGAGCTGAACTTCGGGCAGCTGCTGAAGCGGGACCTCGCTCCGTACCGCGACGAGCTGGTGATCTCCACCAAGGCCGGCTGGGACATGTGGCCCGGCCCCTACGGGCAGGGCGGCGGCTCCCGGAAGTACGTGCTGGCCTCGCTGGACCAGTCGCTGCGCCGCATGGGCGTGGACTACGTGGACATCTTCTACTCCCACCGGCTGGACGCGACCACGCCGCTGGAGGAGACGATGGGGGCGCTCGACACCGCCGTACGCCAGGGCAAGGCGCTGTACGTCGGCATCTCCTCCTACGACGCCGAGCGCACCCGGCAGGCGACGGCGATCCTGCGGGAGCTGGGTACCCCGCTACTGATCCACCAGCCGTCGTACAGCATGCTCAACCGCTGGATCGAGACGGAGGGCCTGCTGGACGTGGCCGAGGAGGAGGGCTTCGGGGTCATCGGCTTCACCGCCCTCGCCCAGGGCCTGCTGACCGGCCGCTACCTGGACGGCGTGCCGCAGGACTCGCGGGCGGCCCGCGGCACGTCCTTCGACGCCTCCTGGCTGACGGACGACATGCTGCGGCGGCTGCGCGCCCTGAACGACATCGCGGCGCGGCGCGGTCAGACGCTGGCACAGATGGCGCTGGCCTGGGCGCTGCGCGACGAGCGGGTGACGTCGCTCGTCATCGGGGCCTCGCGCACCGAGCAGCTGGAGCAGAACGTCGCCGCGCTGGAGAACCTCCGGTTCGGCGCCGAGGAACTGGCCGAGATCGACAAGTACGCGACGGACGGCGGCGTGGACCTGTGGCGTGAGGCGCGGCTGGGCCAGTTGGGGTGACCCGGCCGGGGCGATCCCGGGTGAGAGGTGGGCTCTCGGTGACATCCATCACTGACAGAGGGAATAAAGCGGACATAATGGATGTCGTACGGACAGCGTTGTCAGAGCGGATTACAGCGCCTTCGTGTTCAACCGCGACTTTCAAGGAGCCGCTCGTCCTATGGCATACGGAGCCCACCGCAGCACGCTCCCTCCCCGTCCCGACTTGAGCCTCGCCCACGACTGCGAGGTGTGCCTCGGCTGGGGCACCGTCGTCACCCGCGACGGCGACCACGAACTGTGCCACATGTGCCAGGGCGTGCCCCCAGACGACGAGGGCATCGTCCGCGCCGACTCCTAACTCCCCCACCTCCCGCCCCACCCGGGCTCGCCCGGCCCCGCAGCGCCCTTGCACTACGGGGCCGTGGGGGCGGTACGTCTTCTGCACGCCGAAGCGGTTCCACGCGGCCGGTTCTCCGGCCGGCACGGCGGCATGATCGTGACCGTGGGCCGGTTCATCGAGGGCACCGCCAGGCCGACGGCATCATCGCCGGCACCAGGGGCGTGCACGTGGCGCTGCTTGCTCGCTGCTTGCTCCTTCGGCATGCTGACCGCCGCCCTCGTCGTACGGCAGGTCGTACGGCGGCGCCGCGAGCGCTGCCCCGACGGACGGCTCAGCCGCCCCCGGCAGCCTGGAGGTGCAGGTACTCGAGGGCGTCCTGCACCACGGTGCGCCCGTACCAGGACCGCCACATGGCCAGGCCGTGGGCCATGACGTCCAGATCGGCCTCCTGCCCTGGGTGCAGCCACGCACCGGGGTCGACACGGTGCAGCGAGATCACTCCGTTGCAGTCGCCGGCGTCCGTCACCATCGGCACGGCGTGCAGCGCGCGGCTGCCCACGGCGAGCGCCGCCCGGCCCACCGGATGACCGGCCAGTTCCGGATTCGCGGCCACGTCCGCCACGGTCACCGGCCGGCCGGCGATCCTTGCCAGGGCACACACCGCGGGCGGTCCGGCCACCAGCGCCAGGCAGTCGCGGTAGGCGGCGTCCAGCCCGTGATGAGCCTCGAGCACGAGCGCCTCGTCCTGCACCGAGTCGGTCAGATGGATCTCGGCCGCGTCGGCGTCCGCCAGCGTCACCGCCGCGTACAGGGCCGCCCTCAGCACCTGCCGTCGGTCCCGCGGGTCCACGGCGTCTGCCTGCGGCAGTCCGAGGCCGGGCGGCGGGGCGTGCCGGCGCCCGGGGAACCACTCCCGTTCCGTCAGCGGCGGCGGTGCGGCCACCACGGCCGAGGCCACTACGCGCAGCGGCACGTTGTGGTGCTGGGAGGCCGCGCGCAGCAGGGCGAAGGCGTCAGCGGGTCCGGGCAGGGAGTAACGGGCGATGAGGATGCCCTGGGCAATGCCGATGATCCCGCTGGTGCGGGCCTTGGCACGCAGGCCGAAGACCTCACCGGGGACGTCCCCGGCCGGGGAGAGCCAGGTCCGCGCGTTCCGGCTCGCCCGCCTACTGCTCACGGCGGCGAGCGCGCCCTCCAGACTCGGGTACAGACGGATGCCCGGCAGCGGCGTCGTCGTGAGCAGCCGGTGCACCTGAGGGGTGGCCCCGGTGACCAGGACGGGGTCGGCGGCGCGGTGCCGGGTGTGGAGGTCGAGGGTGTGCACCGCCGTGCTGCTCACGTGTCGCACACCGGACATGTCCAGGACGAGTCGCAGGCCCCGCTCGTCGGCCCGCCGCAGCCGCAGGTCCAGCTCGCGTCCCAGCACTCCGGCGCCGTGGGCGTCGAGAGTCCCCGACAGGCGCAGCACCACCGCCTGCTCGGTCACCGGCTGCACGGTGACCGTGGCCTCTCCCGTCACAGAGCCTCACCCACCGACATCGGCTCGCAGCCCCTCGCCGCCTGTTGAGCGCTGCTTCCTCCACCTTGTTCCCTCGCACGACGAAAAGGCAAGCAGCCCACCCGGCACCCTGATGCCTCGCCCCGCCCGGGTGCGGTGCACGGTGGTGTGCGCCTGTGCCCTCGGCGCACACTGGAACAAAGACCGCGGCCCGTGGTCGGTGGTCCGGGGCTCCCCCGGTTCGGAACAGTGCTGGGGGAGCTTCGACGTGCCCCAGACTCCGCGACTCCGGACGGGCTCCCGCCGCGGCTTCTAGGGCGAGGTGCGCGTGGGCCGGGCCTGCGCCGTGTGGTCCGCCCCCGCCTGCGGGGTGTCGTCGTCGGCGCGCACGTGGCCGCCGCGCAGGGCGGAGGCGAGCGCGGAGACCAGGGCCATGCCCGCGGCGACGCCGAAGACGATGGTCAGGCCGTGGTGGAAGGGCCCGGAGACCAGCTCCGGGAAGAAGGTGTGGCCGGTCAGGGCGGCCCGCTGGGCGGCGGTCAGCTGGTCCAGGGTGCCGCCGCCGAGCAGATGGCCGATCGGGTTGTCGCCGAGGAACGTGGCGAACAGGGTGCTGACGGGCGGCAGCGAGGCCGCCTGGTGCGCGGTCGCGGCGGGCACGCCGTGCGCCTGGAGTCCGCTGCCGAGCGTCTTCGGCAGGGTGCTCGCGAGGCCGGAGACCATCAGCGAGAAGAAGACGCCGATGGACAGGGCCGTGCCGGAGTTCTGGAAGGTGGAGCGCATCCCGGAGGCCACACCCCGGTCACGGGCCGGCACGCTGCCCATGATGGAGGAGGTGTTGGGCGAGGAGAACATGCCCTGGCCGAGGCCGTTGAGCAGCAGCAGCGTCGCGAAGACGCCGTAGTCGAAGTCCACCGGGAGGGCCAGCAGGCCGAGGAAGGAACCGGCGACGACGACCAGTCCCGCCGTGGAGAACAGGCGGGCGCCGAAGCGGTCGGAGAGGTAGCCGGAGACCGGGCCGGCGACCAGGAAGCCGAGGGTGAGCGGCAGCATGAAGATGCCGGCCCACAGCGGGGTGTCCTCGAAGTCGTAGCCGTGCAGCGGCAGCCAGATGCCCTGCAGCCAGATGATCAGCATGAACTGCAGCCCGCCGCGGGCGATCGCGGTGAGCAGGGCGGCCAGGTTGCCGGCGGCGAACGCCCGCACCCGGAACAGCGACAGCCGGAACATGGGCTCGGCGGCCCGTGACTCGACGCGGGCGAACACCAGCAGCAGGAGCACGCCGCCGATCAGGCCCGCCAGGACCCAGGGGTCGGTCCAGCCCGTGGAGTGGCCGCCGTAGGGCTGGATGCCGTAGGTGATACCCGCGAGCAGGATGCCCGCGCCGGAGGCGAAGGTGAGGTTGCCGAGCCAGTCGATCCGGCCGCGTCCGCCGGCCGAGGTCTCGCGCAGGCTCAGGTACGACCAGACGGTGCCGGTGACGCTGACCGGGACGCTCACCCAGAACACCGCCCGCCAGTCGACCGCGGCCAGCAGGCCGCCGGCGAGCAGGCCGAGGAACTGCCCGGCGAGCGCGGTGATCTGGTTGATGCCGAGCGCCATGCCACGCTGCCGGGCCGGGAAGGCGTCGGTGAGGATGGCGGCCGAGTTGGCGGTGAGCATGGAGCCGCCGAAGGCCTGCACGATCCGCCACAGGATCAGCCACAGCGCGCCCGCCCCGGCCCGGAACGGGTCGAGGGACAGGGCGACGGAGGCGCAGGCGAAGACCAGGAAGCCCAGGTTGTAGATGCGGACCCGGCCGAACATGTCGCCGAGCCTGCCGAGCACGACCACCAGGACGGCCGAGACCAGCAGATAGCCGAGGATCATCCACAGCAGGTAGCCGATGTTGCCGGCCGCGAGCGGGTCCAGGCCGATGCCGCGGAAGATCGCCGGCAGCGAGATGATCACGATGGAGGCGTCCATCGTGGCGATCAGGACGCCGAGGGTGGTGTTGGACAGCGCGACCCACTTGTAGCCGGGACCCGGTGGTGTGTCCCTGAGGCGGGCCGAGCGGGCGAGGAGCCGGCCGCGTATGCCCGCGGCGGGCGTACGGCCGGTCACAGTCGTTCCGCCAGCCGGTCGAGCAGGGGCAGGACGTCGTACAGGGCCTGCCGCTCCTGCGGGGTCAGCTCGTCGAGAGCGTGGGCGAGGCGGGCCACGGACTCGGAGCGGCGCTGCTCCAGCATGGTCCGCCCGTCGTCGGTGATCGAGACGATGGCGCGGCGGCCGTCGGCGGTGTCGGGCGTACGGCTCACCAGTCCGCGTTGTTCGAGTCCGGCGAGGGTGCTGGCCATCGCCTGCGGCCGGACGCGTTCGAGTTCGGCGAGCGAGCCGGGCGAGTCCGGACCGGTGCGGGCCAGCCGGGCCAGCACCGAGACGCCGGACAACGTCACGTCGCCGACCGCGTGCGCCTGGCGCAGTCGGCGGACGATCCGGCCCATGGCCAGCCGCAGTGAGGCGGCGAGTGCAACCGTGTCCACGATTACTAACGATAGGTTTATCAGTCTGGACTGTTCAACCAAGCGTAAGTAATCAGACTTTCGACAGAGGTATGTTCCTGATTTCCTGTTTGGGTGGCGGCTTCACGGCAATCCGACTGGGGACCGGACCCCGCACAATGTTGGGATGTGACACCCGATGGCAGGCAACCAGAAGGCGAAGGCCAAGAAGGAGCAGGCCAAGGGCAGGGCGAAGGAGGCCATGGGCCGCGCCGTCGGCAACGAGCGGCTGGAGGCCGAGGGCCGTGCGGAAGGTGCGCGCGGTGACGCCCGGCAGGCCAAGGAGAAGGCCAAGGACACCTTCAAGCACTGAGGCGGCGCCTCCGATACCGAACGGGGCCGGGACGTCCAGCGGTGCTGGTCTCCCGGGCCCGTCCGGCCGTGCGCAAGACCCGGTCCGTGGCCTGCGGCCTGGGGCTCGTGGGCAACCGGAGGATTCGCGGCGTACGTCCCCCTTGATCGTCGGCCCAGCGGGTATCCGCGCACAGGACGGGACGTTCCCGCATGCAACAGGAAGGGCTCCTGGCGCCGCACGAAAAGGGCAATGACGTATGGACATCCCGCCCGGGACGCACACAAGGACGCAGACCCGCGCCGCGCTCCTGCGCTGCAGTCGCACCTGGGACGACGCCATGGCCGGCATCGGCGATGCGAGGGACGCCGTCGCCGCGCTGCTCGCCGAGGTACGACCCGCACCCCCACGGCGCTCGGTGCAGGACGCCCGGCTCGTCGCCAGCGAGCTCGTCACGAACGTGGCCAAGCACGCCCCCGGCCCGTGCACCCTGAGCCTGGAAGTGCTGCCCGGCGCCGGCGCCCTGCGCATCGCGGTGTCGGACACCTCGCCCGACCCGCCCCTGATGCGCCCTCCCGATCCCCGCCGGGTCGGCGGGCACGGGCTGCACCTCGTCGCGATGCTCTCCCGCGCTCTCGAGGTGGCCCGGCTGCCCCACGGCAAACGGATCACCGCCACCGTGCCGCTCGCCGCCGAGCCGGAGTGAGCGTCCAGCCGTTCGCGGTCCACGGTGACGATCCGGCAGTCGTGCGGCTTGGGGCAGGAGGGCGGGGGCCGGGTCCTTCGCGCCCGCGAGGAGCAGCGTGTCGCAGCCCCGCAGCAGCGCGGACGCCGCCTCGCTGCCGAGGGGCCCGCCACGCCCGTGGCGCAGGGAAGGCCGTCGGGCAGGGGGTCGCGGGCGAGGGCCGTGGTGGCGACACCGGCACCGAGGAGTGATGCGAGGCCCGCGGCCTGCGCGGAGGCGGCGCGGCCGGCGTTGCCCACGAGCACGGCCGGTTTCCCGGCACCGTCGACCACCTCGGCCGCGCGCCGCACGTCCCGCTCGTCCTGCATGAGCACCGGCGGGCTGAAGTCGACGCGTACGGCGTCGTCCAGCCCGCTGGGCGCCGTCGCCTCGAGGCCATGGCGGGGTACGACGAGGCTCGCGACGCCGCGGTCGGTGGGCGCGGCCGGTGCGGCCGGTGCCGGATGGTTCGGGGCGTCGCGGATCGGCTCCGGCCCGGAGACCTCTTCGCAGAAGACGGAGATCTCCGCCGGACGGCGCACGGTCCCCTCCGCCGATCCGCCCAGGGATGGCTTCCCCGCCCACAAGGCGGGCACCGGCGTCCGGTCCGCCGCCACGCCGTACCCGCCCAGCAGCCGCGGCACACCCGCGCCGGCTGGAGCGGGACAGCAGCCGGGGCGGCCGGTGAGCTTGGCGTCGGCGCACGCCGTGCGGACTCCGCAACGCACGCCTGGACGAACCACGGCGCCTCCGGCGCGCCGGCCACGGCGCCGGCCGGCGCGTCGACCTCCGGGTCCCCGCACACCGTCCGCGGCACCAGGTAGCCCCGCAGCCCCGCCGGGTGGCCCCGGACCGGTCCGGCGAACGAGCCCGGCGGCCGTTTCGGGCGCGCGGGCCCGGGGCACCCGTGCCAGGCTCGAAAGAGAGCACCGAGAGTGAGGGACCCAGCACGGGCGGAAGGCGAGCACACGTGGCGGTGTCCGAGGAGCGGCGGTCGGCCCCGGGCCAGGGGCGCGGCGGACGCCTCGTGTCCGCGCTGGACCATCGGCTGCCGGTCTCCGCGGCCAGGTCGAGCGGGAGCGAGTCTGCGCATTCGTGCTGCCGTTCCCGCCCTGTCACGCCAGGAAACGGGCCTGCCTCAGGTCTGGCGAACAAGGATGCGCACACCCTGCTGTCCCACGAGGAGGAAAACCGCTTCCTCGTGCGCGACACGCCCCGGCACCCTGAAGCGCCTGGCGAGGTACCCGAGGGGGCCGAGAAGTCATGAGCGAGGAGGCAGGGCGATGAGGGACGGCGACGAGGACCGCGGTCGTCTGTGGTACGGCCCGCAGCCGGACGTGGCCGGGGACTCCGGCTACCCGGACGCCCCGCCGAGGATGGGCTTCTTCACCGACACCTCGGTGTGCATCGGCTGCAAGGCGTGCGAGGTGGCGTGCAAGGAGTGGAACGCCATCCCGGAGGACGGTCTCGTCTGGACCGGTATGTCGTACGACAACACCCAAGGCCTGGGCGCCGACACCTGGCGGCATGTGGCCTTCATCGAACAGCGCAAGCCGTTCGGCGGGCAGGAACCCGGGGTCGCGCACGAGGACGTCGATGTGTTCGCCGCCGCAGCCCGCCTCGGCACCGACGCCTCCTCCCCCGGCCCGGGTGCCACCGCTCCCCCGCCCGGGCGGGCCCCCGAGGGCGCGCCCGCCGGGCAGATCTCCCCCCTCTCCCCGGACGGCCGCACCGAGTTGCGCTGGCTGATGTCCTCCGACGTGTGCAAGCACTGCACGCACGCCGCCTGTCTGGACGTGTGCCCCACGGGAGCGCTGTTCCGGACCGAGTTCGGCACGGTCGTCGTCCAGGAGGACATCTGCAACGGCTGCGGCTACTGCGTGCCCGCCTGCCCCTACGGCGTCATCGACCAGCGCGAGGACGACGGCCGGGTGTGGAAGTGCACGCTGTGCTACGACCGGCTCGGTGTCGGCATGGAGCCCGCCTGCGCCAAGTCCTGCCCCACGGACTCCATCCAGTTCGGCCCGCTGGACGAACTGCGGGAGCGGGCACAGGCCCGGGTGGCGCAGTTGCACGCGGCCGGCGTGCCCGACGCGCGGCTGTACGGCGAGAGCCCGGAGGACGGGGTCGGCGGCGACGGCGCGTTCTTCCTGCTGCTCGACGAGCCGGAGGTCTACGGCCTCCCGCCCGACCCGGTGGTCACCACCCGGGACCTGCCCGCCATGTGGCGGCACGCGGCGCTGGCCGCCGGCTCGCTGCTGGCCCTGGCCCTGGGCAGTTTCGCGAGGAGGCCACGATGAGCGAGTCGGGCGTCACCGGGGACGGCGTGCGGGGCGTACGGCCCGGCAGGCAGGCTCCGACGGGCGCCGGCGGGGGCCGCCGGAGGCACCGGCGCGGGCGGGGCGAGCAGCCGATGGTTCCGGACGCCGCGTTCTCGTCGTACTACGGCAAACCCGTGCTGAAGAAGCCGACGTGGAAGCCGCTGGACATCGCCGGTTACCTGTATCTCGGCGGGCTGGCCGGGGCGTCCTCGCTGCTCGCGGCCGGGGGCCAGGTCACCGGGCGGCCGGGGCTCGCAGCTCCCGCCAAGTTGGGGGCCGCCGGCGCCATCTCCCTGTCGCTGGCCGCGCTCGTCCACGACCTGGGCAGACCGGCCCGGTTTCTGAACATGCTGCGCGTCTTCAAGCCCACGTCCCCCATGAGCGTGGGTTCGTGGCTGCTGGCGGGGTACGCGCCGCTGACGCTGACCGCCGCGGCGACGGAGGTGGCGGGCCGGTACCGGCTGCTGGGCTCGGCCGCCACCGTGGCGTCCGCCGTCCTCGGCCCGGCCGTCGCCACCTACACGGCGGTGCTGCTCTCCGACACGGCGGTGCCGTCCTGGCACGAGGGCCACCGCGAGCTGCCGTTCGTCTTCGCGGGCTCCGCCGCCACCGCGGCCTCCGGCCTGGCCCTGGCCGCGGCCCCGCCCGCCCAGGCGGGGCCGGCCCGCCGGCTGGCCGTACTCGGGGCGGCCCTGGAGCTGGGCGCGTTCCGGGTGATGAAGCGGCGCATGGGCCTGACCGCTGAGCCCTTCGAACAGGGCAGGCCGCATCTGCTGCTGCGCGCGGCGGAGGCGCTGACGGCGGGCGGCGCGGCGCTCGCCCTGTGCTGCGGGCGGGACCGGCGCCTGGCGCTGGCGGCCGGAGCGGCGCTGCTCACCGGCTCGGCGGCCCTGCGCTTCGGTGTGTTCCACGCCGGGGTTGCCTCCGCGGAGGATCCGAAGTACACGGTCGTACCGCAGCGGGAGCGGCTGGAGCGGCGCGGCCGCTGACGGTGTGAGCACCGGACGGGCGGCGTCGGCCGCGCCAGAGGTGCCGGTGTCGCGCGCGTCCACGGCGGTCGCGGCCTGCCGTTGGCACGGTGCGGTGTGTGTTCCGTGCCGCGTGGGGAACTTGGTCCGGCCCGGGCGACGCTGGTGAGCCGGGTCCGGGCCTGGCGAGAGGAGCCCCTGTGACAGCGTCGGCGTCAGCGGCGGACGGTCGGCACGCGGGCGATCAGGAGGCCGGATACGAGCCGGATCCGCGCCGGTGGCGGGCCCTGTGGGTCACCTTGGTGGCCGGCTTCATGAGCCTGCTGGACGTGACGATCGTGGCGGTCGCCCTGCCCACGATCCAGCGCGATCTGCACGCCTCCCCCGCGCAGGTGCAGTGGGTGGTGTCCGGATACGCGCTCGCCTTCGCCCTCGCGCTCGTCACGGCCGGCCGCCTCGGCGACGCGCTGGACCGGCGCCGCATCTTCCTGCTGGCCCTCAGCTGTTTCGTGGTCTTCAGCGCGGCCTGCGGAGCGGCTCCCGGCATCACGCTGCTGGTGGCGGCCCGGCTCGCCCAGGGACTGGCGGCGGGCTTCATGGCGCCGCAGAACTCCGCGCTGATCCAGCAGATGTTCCGCGGCGCCGAGCGCGGCCGCGCCTTCGGCTTCTTCGGCGCCACCGTCGGCATATCGTCCGCGACCGGACCCATCACCGGCGGCGCCATCCTCGCCCTGGCCTCGGGCGCCCAGGGCTGGCGGTGGATCTTCTACGTCAACGTCCCCATCGGCATCCTGGCCGTCCTGCTCGGCCGCCGGCTGCTGCCCCGCACCCGCCGGTCCGGACGGGGGCGCGTGGACCTGCCCGGCGTGGTGCTGCTCGGTCTCGGCGTGCTCGCGGTGATGTACCCGCTGGTCCAGGCGGACTCCGGCGGCATCGGACGCGTGTGGTGGCTGTTCCTCGTCGGCCTGGCGATCCTCGCCGTCTTCGCCCGGTGGCAGCGCCGCCTCGTCGCGCGGGGTGCCCAGCCGCTGCTCGACCCGCGTCTGTTCACCACCGTGCGCGGATACGCCGTCGGCGCCGGAGTCGGCACGCTGTACTTCGTCGGGTTCAGCGGTGTGTGGCTGGTCTTCGCGCTCTTCTACCAGCACGGTCTGGGCTTCTCCCCGCTCCGGTCCGGCCTCGCCGTGACGCCCTTCGCCCTGGGCTCGGCCGGCGCGGCGGTGGTCGCCGGCCGGCTGGTGGACCGCTTCGGCCGCCTACTGACCGTGTGCGGGCTGACGGGCGTGATCCTCGGCCTGGGCGGCACCGCGCTGCTGCTCCGCTTCGCACCCCTCGGCAGCGCGCCCTGGGCCGCCGCCCCGCTGCTGTTCCTCGGCGGCGTCGGCAGCGGCTGCGTGGTCTCCCCCAACATCACGATGACGCTGCGGGACGTGCCCGTACGCATGGCGGGTGCGGCGGGCGGCGCCCTGCAGACCGGTCAGCGGCTGGGTGCCGCGGTGGGCACCGCGGCCCTGCCCGGCTTCTTCTACCTCGTGCTCGGCAGGAGTCACGACTACCGCGGTGCCGTCGTCACCGCGCTGGGCGCCGCCCTCGTCGGCATGGTCGCCTCGCTCGCGCTCGCGTCGTCCGACTGGCGGCGCGACCGGCGCATGCGCCCACCGCACCGGAAATGCCCGGACGAGGTCGCCAACAGCCCCATGCACGCCCGACAGACCTGACCAAGTCCCCTCGTCCTCCGGTGACGACGGCTGCCGGGACCGGCTCGTACCTCGTCGGAGCTGCCCGACGGAGCAGGGGGCAGAAGCAGGCATGACCGGCAGACGCAGCCCACGACGGCCACCGGAAAGCGCCGCTCAGCCGACCGCGAGCCGCGCCGCCAGGTCCGACACGGCGGTGACGGCCAGGTCGGCGGGGCGCGCCCTCACAGGGCAGGGGAACCTACACCCCCATGCACGCCCGGCAGACATGACCCAATCCCCCTCCCCGATGACAGCAGACGCGCAGCCCACGACGGCCACCGGAAAGCGCCGCTCAGCCGGCCGCGAGCCGCGCCGCCAGGTCCGACACGGCGGTGACGGTCAGGTCGGCGGGGCGTGCCGTCGAGGGGTAGGGGCGTGGGGTCCGGCGCAGCCAGGCGGTGGGCAGGCCTGCGCGGGCGGCGCCGTCGACGTCCCACGGGTGCACCGAGACCAGCAGGACCGCACCGGCCGGCACGCCCATGGCCTTCAGCGCGTGGGCGTAGGCCTCCCGTGCGGGCTTCCAGCGGCCCGGTGCCTCGACGTCCAGGTGGGACTCGAAGCAGTCGGTCAGTCCGGCCCTGTCGAGCACCGCGCGGGTGGTGCCGGCGCTGCCGTTCGTCAGGGTCGCCAGCCGGTACCCGGCCGCACGCAGCGACCGTACTCCGCCGGGCACGTCCGGGTGCACGGGCAGCTCGGGCAGTCCGGCGAGGACATGTGCCGCGGCCTGTTCCGGGTCGGTGGCGCCCTCCGCTCCTGCTGCCAGCGCCCGCAGTCCGTCCCCGGCGACGGCCGCGAAGGAAGCGTGGCCTCCGGCGAGGGTGAGCGCCACGCCGTCGCGCAGCACCCCCGCGAACCAGGCGGACAGCAGGTGGCCGGGCAGACCGACGTGTTCCAGGCGGTCGGCGAGCGGAGTCATGTCGGTGAGCGTTTCGTTGACGTCGAAGACCAGGACGCGTGGGCGGTCAGCGGGCAAGGTGATCACCTCCGGACGCGGGCGGGCCGAGCCCCTGCGCCGATCACCGGGGACACACAGCCCGCGACGAGCGACTCCAGCGCGAAGGCGACCCCGAGGATGTGAGGCTGCCTCACCGCCCCGCCGTCCCCGGCGCTCATGCGATCACTCCCGTCACCTCACTCGGGACCGCGACGACCCGGTCCCTGCCGGCGGCACCCGGTACGGTCCGTGCGCCGACACACCGCAGCGGCGGAGTCCCCCGGATCGGCCCCCTCACACCTGCCGGTTCCGTTTGACCGCCCCCGGCCGGGGTACCCCGCCGCGCACCGGGAGCTGGAGATGCCCCGGCCGCGCGGATGCGGGAAAATCCAGGGAACCGGCGGGAGGAGTGGCTGTGGGCGTGCGCACCTGGATCGACTCCTGGCCGGTCTACCGGCAGTTGACGGGCACCGATCCGCTGGGCCGGGGCGCCGCGGCGAAGAGCGGGCAGAGCGAGCGGCTTCAGGCCCGGGTGGCCACGGCCGACCGGGTGGTGAAGTCCGTCTGCCCGTACTGCGCGGTGGGCTGCGGCCAGAACGTGTACGTCCAGGGCGGGAAGGTCACCCAGATCGAGGGCGACCCCGACTCCCCGATCTCGCGCGGGCGGCTGTGCCCCAAGGGCGCGGCGAGCCTGCAGCTGACCACCGGGGACGCCCGTGAGCACCAGGTCCTCTACCGGCGCCCGCACGGCACCGAGTGGGAGCGGCTGGACCTCGACACGGCGATGGACATGATCGCCGACCGGGTGATCGCGGCGCGCCGGGCGGGCTGGCAGTGGGAGGTCGACGAGACCCGCACCCGGCGCACCCTCGGCATCGCGAGCCTCGGCGGGGCCACGCTCGACAACGAAGAGAACTACCTGATCAAGAAGTTGTTCACGGCGCTCGGTGCGATCCAGATCGAGAACCAGGCGCGTGTTTGACACTCTTCCACCGTTCCCAGTCTGGGAACCTCGTTCGGACGCGGCGGCGCGACCACCTTCCAGCAGGACCTGCAGAACGCGGACTGCATCGTCATCGAGGGCTCGAACATGGCCGAGTGCCATCCGGTCGGGTTCCAGTGGGTGATGGAGGCCAAGGCGCGGGGCGCGAAGCTGGTCCACGTCGACCCGCGGTTCACCCGCACCAGCGCACTGGCCGATGTGCATGTGCCGCTGCGCGCGGGCACGGACATCGCCTTCCTCGGCGGGATCATCAACTATGTGCTGGAGCACGAGAAGTACTTCCGCGACTACATCGTGGCCTACAGCAACGCCCCGGTGATCCTCCGGGAGGACTTCCGCGACACCGAGGACCTCGCGGGTGTGTTCTCCGGCCTGGATGCGAAGAACCACTCCTACGACAACGCCAGTTGGCAGTACGAGGGCGCCGAGATCCAGGCGGCCTCCGGGGAGCGCGACCAGGAGTACGAGAAGCGCACCCGCGGCGGCAGTTCGGTGACCGAGGCGGCACGCGGCGAGGCGCACGGGGCGGGCGGCGCGGTGATCGGCGAGGGCGAACCCGAGCGCGACGAGACGCTGGCCCATCCGCGCTGTGTCTTCCAGGTCCTCAAGCGGCACTACGCCCGCTACACGCCGGAGATGGTCGAGGAGGTGTGCGGGGTGCCGCGGGACCTGTTCCGGCAGGTGTGCGAGCTGGTCACGGAGAACTCCGGGCGCGACCGGACCACCGCCTTCGCCTACGCGGTCGGCTGGACCCAGCACACGGTGGGCGTGCAGTACATCCGGGCGGCCTGTGTCCTGCAGACCCTGCTCGGCAACATCGGCCGGCCGGGCGGGGGCATCCTCGCGCTGCGCGGACACGCCTCCATCCAGGGCTCCACGGACATCCCGACCCTGTTCAACCTGCTGCCGGGCTACATCCCGATGCCGCACGCCCACCAGAACCAGGACCTGGACGCCTTCGTGCAGGCCGACGCGGCCCACAAGGGCTACTGGGGCAACATGCGCTCGTACCTGGTGAGCCTGCTCAAGGCCTACTGGGGTGACGCGGCGCGGGCCGACAACGACTTCTGCTTCGACTACCTGCCCCGGCTGACCGGCAGCCACTCGGCGTACGAGACGGCCATGGCCCAGCTGGAGGGCACCTGCAAGGGCTACTTCCTGTACGGCGAGAACCCGGCGGTCGGCAACGCCAACTCCAAGGTGATGCGGCTCGGCATGGCGAACCTGGACTGGCTGGTCGTCCGGGACTTCTCGCTGATCGAGTCGGCCACCTGGTGGCAGGACGGGCCCGAGATCGAGACCGGTGAGCTGCGCACGGAGGACATCCGCACCGAGGTGTTCTTCCTGCCGGCCGCCGCGCACACGGAGAAGGACGGCAGCTTCACCAACACCCAGCGGCTGCTGCAGTGGCACCACCAGGCGGTCGAGCCGCCCGGCGAGGCGCGCAGCGACCTGTGGTTCACCTATCACCTGGGGCGGATCATCCGGGAGAAGCTCGCCGGGTCCTCCGACGAGATGGACCGGCCGCTGCTCGACCTGGCCTGGGACTATCCGACGAGGGGCCGGCTCGCCGAACCGGACGCGGAGGCCGTCCTCGCCGAGATCAACGGCCACGACGGCGAGGGGAACCCGCTGTCCTCCTACGAGCAGCTGAAGCCGGACGGCTCGACGTCCTGCGGCTGCTGGATCTACTGCGGTGTCCGCGCCGACGGCGTCAACCAGGCCGCCCGCCGCAGGCCCGGCCGGGAGCAGGACTGGGTGGCCGCCGAATGGGCGTGGGCCTGGCCCGCCAACCGGCGGATCCTCTACAACCGCGCCTCCGCCGACCCGCAGGGCAGGCCCTGGAGCGAGCGGAAGGCACTGGTGTGGTGGGACCCGGAGAAGGGCGAGTGGTCCGGGCACGACGTACCCGACTTCAAGAAGGACAAGGCACCCGATCACCAGCCGCCCGAGGACGCGACCGGTCCGGCGGCGCTGTCCGGCACGGACCCGTTCATCATGCAGGCCGACGGCAAGGCCTGGCTGTACGTGCCGTCCGGACTCACCGACGGCCCGCTGCCGGCCCACTACGAGCCGCAGGACTCTCCGTTCCCGAATTTGCTCTACGACCAACAACGCAATCCCGTACGGCAGTTGATGCCGACGATCCCCGACAACCGCTACCAGCCGAGCGGTGACGAGCGCGGTTCCCAGGTGTTCCCGTACGTGGCCACCACCTACCGGCTCACCGAGCACCACACGGCGGGCGGCATGTCCCGCTGGCAGCCGTATCTGGCCGAGCTGCAGCCGGAGTTCTTCTGCGAGGTCTCCCCGGAGCTCGCCGCCGAGCGGGGCCTGGAACACACCGGGTGGGCGACGATCGTCAGCGCCCGCGCGGTGATCGAGGCGCGGGTGCTGGTGACCGACCGGATCGCGCCGCTGACGGTGCAGGGGCGCAGGCTGCACCAGGTGGGGCTGCCGTACCACTGGGGTCCCAACGGCTACAGCACCGGGGACGCGGCCAACGAACTGCTGCACCTGTCCCTCGACCCCAACACGCACATCCAGGAGTCGAAGGCCTTCGCCGTGGACATCCGCCCGGGGCGGCGGCCGCGCGGTCCGGCCTCGGTGGAACTGGTGCGGGCGTACCGGGCCCGGGCAGGCATCGACGAGCACACGGGAACGCAGCCGTAGCGGCCCTATCGGAGGACGATCGAGTGGGAGCCGCGCGGCACGAGTTCCCCCACGACCGGCGCCCCGGGCACCTCGCCGGCGACCAGCAGACCACCGGAGGTCTGGGCGTCGGCCAGCAGCAGCCGGGTGTCGGCGTCGGTGTCCCCGAAGTCGGTGTGCGGGGCGACCCATTCGAGGTTGCGCCGGGTGCCGCCGCTGACGTATCCGCCCCGGACGGCCTCCCGGGCCCCGTCCAGGTACGGGACGGCGGCGGTGTCGACCACGGCGGTCACTTCCGAGGCCCGCGCCAGCTTGTGGAGGTGGCCGAGGAAGCCGAACCCCGTGACGTCGGTGGCACAGGTGGCCCCGGCGGCGAGGGCGGCCTCGGCGGCGTCCCGGTTGAGTGCCGTCATGGCGGCGACGGCCTGCTCGAACCGCTCGCCGGTGACCTTGTGCCGGTTGTTGAGCACGCCCACGCCGAGCGGCTTGGTCAGCGACAGCGGCTGCCCCGGCCGGCCGGCGTCGTTGCGCAGCAGCCGCCCCGGGTCCGCGAGGCCGGTGACGGCCATGCCGTACTTGGGTTCCGGGTCGTCGACGCTGTGTCCGCCGCCGACATGGCAGCCGGCCTCGGTGGCGATGTCCAGGCCGCCGCGCAGTACCTCGCGGGCCAGGTCGAAGGGGAGCCGGTCGCGCGGCCAGGCCAGCAGGTTCACGGCGAGCACCGGCCGGCCGCCCATCGCGTACACGTCGGACAGGGCGTTGGCGGCGGCGATGCGGCCCCAGTCGTAGGGGTCGTCCACGACCGGGGTGAAGAAGTCGGCCGTACAGACGACGGCGGTGCCCCGGTGTGTGACCACGGCGGCGTCGTCGCCGGTGGCGAGCCCGACGAGCAGCGGCGTGTCGCCCCCGGCGAGCTGGGGCACGGTCAGCCCGGCGACCACCTCCTCCAGTTCCCCGGGCGGGATCTTGCAGGCACAGCCGCCGCCGTGCGCGTACTGGGTGAGCCGGACGGGCGCCGGGTGGATCGGTGGGGATGTCGATGTCATGGCGGCGGTCTCCTGGGGCAGTAGCCTGACGAGCGGTGGAGGCGTGTGGGTGCCTGGTGGCCCTCCCGGTCTTCAAAACCGAGGGGCCCGAGGATCTCGGGCCGGCGGGTTCGATTCCCGTCCGCCTCCGTTCACGGCGTCGGTACGGCAGCGCCGGCGCTGGTCGTCGACGCGCTCGGTGTGCCCCCGGGCGTCCAGGAACTCCAGCAGAGGTACGGCGACCCGCCGGGTGGTGTCCAGCGCACGGCGGGCCTCTTGAAGCGTGAACGGCTGGGGCAGGGTGCGCAGCACGGCGGCGGCCTCGGCGTCGGCGCCGGGCAGCAGCACGATTCCGTCGGCGATCCGCAGCAGCGCGCCGGCCGTGACGGCGGCCGCCAACGCCCTGCGGTCCAGTCCGAGTTCGGCGAGCCAGCCGGCCTCGGGGGCGCGGAACGGCGTACGGGCGAGGTCCTCGCGCACGGCGTCCACGGCCGCGCGGACGGGTGGCGGCAGGGCGGGGCGAAGGCCGTCCGGGTGGTACAGCCGGCCTTGCTCGCTGCGGAGTCGGGGCGTGGTCTCGGCCAGGGCGTCCACGAGGGCGCGATCCGGCAGGCCGAGCAGCCGGCGGGCCGCCTCGGCGGGCAGGCCCGGCTCCAGCGGGTGTTCCCTCGCGTACCGCTCCACCTCGCCGGCCAGCCGGTCCTTCAGGGCGGTCCAGTAGGCGCCGTCCGCCAGCCAGTCCCGCGTGACGGGTTCGGCGGGGGCCGGGAAGCCCATCGCCAGCAGGTCGGCGCGCCGGATCAGTTTGCGGCGGCGCAGTTCGGCGGCGCCGTCGGGGCGGCCGGTCAGGGCGTCGAGTTCGGCGGCACGGGCCCGCCCCGCGCCACGCCGGGTCAGCCGGGGCGGCCGTACGTCGAGGACGGTGGCCCCGCAGGGCATACGGCTGCCGCCCGGCTCGCGCAGCACCGCGCGGTCGCCGACCCGCAGCGGCAGGCCCCGGGCGAGGGTGAGCCGGGCGGTGTCCGCACCGAGCGGGCGGAGGGTGACGGGCACGGCGGCCGTGCCGATGTGCAGGGTGACCGAACGGGGCAGGTCACGGACCGGCTCGCCGGTGACCCGTACGTCGAGCACCGCGCTGCTCAGCCAGCGGTCCGGGGTCAGCAGCACCTGTCCCCGGCGCAGTCCGTCGGCCCCCCGGCCGTGCACATTGACCGCGACCCGGGCCACCCCGCTGACCGCCGTCCGCTCCTCGTGCAGGGTCTGCAGCCCGCGCACCCGGAGCACGGCCGAACCGTCGCCGGTGACGAGCCGGTCGCCGATGCGCAGGGTGCCCGCGCCGAGCGTGCCGGTCACGACGGTGCCGTGGCCGCGCACGGTGAAGGCGCGGTCGAGCCACAGCCGTACGTCGGCGTCGGGGTCGGGGTCGGTCAACTCACCTGCCAGCCGCGCCAGTTCACCGCGCAGCTCGTCCAGTCCCGCACCGGTGACGGCGCTCACCGCGACCGCGGGGACCTTGCCGAGACAGGTCCGGGCCAGCCGCTCGACGGCGTCGATGCCTACGGCCCCGGGGTCGGCGAGGTCGCTGCGGGTCACGGCGAGGACGGCGTGCCGGACGCCGAGCGCGTCGAGAACGGCCAGGTGCTCCTCGGACTGGGGCTGCCAGCCCTGGTCGGCGGCGACCACGAACAGCACGGCGGGCACCGGACCGACTCCGGCCAGCATGGTCGGCACGAAGCGTTCGTGCCCGGGCACGTCGACGAAGGCGAGGTGGTCCCCGTCCGCGCCGAGCCGCGTCCACACGAACCCCAGGTCGAGGGTGAGCCCCCGGCGCCGCTCCTCCTCGTAGCGGTCGGGCTCCATGCCGGTGAGGGCCCGTACCAGGGCGGACTTGCCGTGGTCGACATGGCCGGCGGTGGCGAGCACCCGCATCAGGACCGCCTCTCCTGTCCCGGCCGGGCGCGGCGCACGGCATCGGCCAGCCGTGCGTCGTCCTGCTCGGGCACCGCACGCAGGTCCAGCAGGCAGCGGCCCGCCTCCAGCCGTCCGACGACGGGGACCGGGCCGGTGCGCAGCGCGGCGGCGTACGGCTCGGGCAGGGAGAGGGCCGCGCTGGGCAGGGTGACTCCGGGGGCGCCGCCGCCGCCGACGGTGGCGAAGGAGTCGACGGCCCGTACGTCGATGCCGTCGGCGGCGAGTCCGCCCGCGAGCCGCTCGGCGCGGGCGCGCAGGCCGGCCGGGTCGGCGGTGAGGGCGAGGGCGGTCGGGGTGGGCGGGCCGCTGAGGGTGGCCTCCAGGGCGGCCAGGGTCAGCTTGTCGACGCGCAGGGCGCGGGCCAGCGGGTGCCGGGCAAGGGCGCGGACCAGGTCGCTCTCGCCCAGCAGCAGCCCGCACTGGGGGCCGCCGAGGAGCTTGTCGCCGCTCGCGGTGACGAGGGCGGCGCCCGCGCGGAGTTCGGTGTCTGCGTCGGGTTCCTCGGGCAGCGCGGGATGCGGGGCGAGCAGTCCGGAGCCGATGTCGACGACGACCGGGACGCCGAGAGCGGCGAGTTCGGCGGTCCCGGCGGACCGGGTGAAGCCGGTGATGCGGAAGTTGGACGGATGCACCTTGAGCACGAACCCGGTGTCCGGGCCGACCACGGCGGCGTAGTCGGCCGCCGCCGTGCGGTTGGTCGTGCCGACCTCGCGGAGCCGGGCGCCGGTCGAGACGAGCAGGTCCGGCAGCCGGAAGCCGTCCCCGATCTCCACCATCTCGCCCCGGCTGACGACGATCTCCTTGCCCGCCGCGAGGGCGGTGGCGGCGAGCACGAGCGCGGCGGCGCCGTTGTTGACGACGTGCGCGGCCCCGGCGGACGGCACGCGCTGGTGCAGGGCGGCGAGGGCGGAACGGCCACGGCGGGCGCGTACCCCGGTCGCCAGGTCCAGTTCGACGTCCGTGGGTCCGGCGGCCTCCTGGACGGCCTGCCGGGCGGCGGGCGACAGCGGGGCCCGGCCGAGGTTGGTGTGCAGCAGCACCCCGGTGGCGTTGATCACCGGCCGCAGTCCGCTCGCCGTACCGGGCAGCAGGGCCACGGCCGTTTCCGGTACCTGCTCGGGCGGGATGCGGCCCTCCCGGGCCCGCGTCTGCGCCTCGCGTACGGCGGCCTTCACCACAACGGCACCGAGCCGCTCCACCGCCGCCGACAGCCGGGGATCGCGCAGCAGGTGGTCGGTGCGCGGGATGTGACGGCGGGCGTCGGTGCCGTCCGGTGGCCGTACGGAGTGTTCTGCCGACCGCACCGCGTGGTCCGCCGACCGTTCGGCCGTGCCGCCGCGCGGTTCGAATGGGCTGTCGTACCGTTCGGGCGTGCCGTCGCAATTCCGGGATGTGGCGTCGCGCCCTTCACCGGTGCCGTCGCGCGATGCGGATGTGCCAGCGCGCCGTTCGGATGTGCCGCCGCGTGGTTCGGACGTGCCGTCGCGCCCTTCACCGGTGCCGTCGCAACGTTCGGATGTGCCGCCGCGCCGTCCGAAAGTGCCGCCGCGCCGTTCCGCACCGCCGGAGCTTCGTCGGGCCGCCCCGGGCCGCTGCTCCGCCCCGCTCGCCGTCCGCTGCTCCATGCCGTGCCTGTCCCTCCGGTCCGGCCCGGGCCCGTCCGGGCACCGCCCATCGTCTCCCAGTGCCCCCGGCCGGCCGTTCGACACGCCGGGAGGCGTTGGCGCCGGCCACCGCCCGGGTACTCGGCCGCGCATGAAGGACAAGGACCGTACGCACGACAAGGGCCGTCCGCACGGCGAGGACCGCGGCCGGCAGGGTGAGGGCGCGACGGCCGCCGATCGGGCCGCACGCCGGCAGCGCGAGGCGGAGCGCGAGCGCGCCTCCGCCGAGCCGTTCGACTACCCGTACCCGGAGCGCCGGGCCGGGGTCAGGGCCCGGCGTCATGTGAGCGAGGCCGAGGCCGCCGCGGACATGCCACCCGGCATCCCGGGCGGCTACGGCACGACCGGCGGCGGTCAGCCCGGCGCCACCGGTGCCGCGCACCCGCCGACGCCCACGCCCCGGGACGTCAGGTCGCGCAAGGGCTCCGCGGCGCCGGGCAGCGACGACGAGGGGCCGGTGAACCGGTCCGGCCGGTGACGCCGGACCGTTACGGGGGTCGGGTCGGCCGGGGCGTGGCGGGCCCACCGTCGCCGCCCTCGCTGCCCGGCTGGGTCCGGGGCGGCGGTGGTTCGCCGGCGGTGAGGTGTTCCAGGACCTCGACCAGTTCCTGGCAGGCCTTCTCCACCGAGCGCCGGGTGTTGCGCTGCTCGGTGATCAGGGCGGACAGCAGCAGCGCGGTCAGGGCCATCGCGCCGTTGAACGCCTGGAGCTTCGCCATGATCTCGATCCGGCTCAGCCCCGCGAAGGCCCCGGCACCGTCCGTCGCCGCGACCGTGGCCACGACGGACGTCAGCAGCGCGCACAGCATGCTGCCCAGGAGCTGGAAGCGCAGGGCGGCCCAGATGAGCAGCGGGTAGACGAGGTAGAGCACGCTGATCGAGCTGTAGACGGCCGCCGGTACGAGAGCACAGGCGACAACGGCCAGCGCGGTCGCCTCCTTCCAGCGGGCCAGGGTCGGCGGCCAGCGCGCGCGGTGCAGCATCAGCAGCAGCGGGGTGACGAGCAGCACTCCCATGGCGTCGCCCACCCACCAGGCCAGCCAGACGGGCCAGAAGCTGTGCACGTTCAGCTTGCCCATGAGGACGAGGAGGCCGATGCCGACGGTCGCGCTGATCAGCATGGCGGTCAGCGCGCCCAGGAAAACCAGGGCGACGCCGTCCCGCAACCGGCCGAGATCGGTGTGGAAGCGGGCCCGGCGCAGCAGCAGCGCCGCGCACACCGGTGCGAGGGTCTGGCCGGCGAGGGTGCCGAGCACGTCGAGGCGGAAGGTGGTCACGGACATCACGGCGAAGAAGGCACCGATCGTGATGCCGGGCCAGCAGCCGAGGCCGAGGATCAGCAGGGCGGCGAGGGCCACGCCGGTCGGCGGCCAGACGGGGGTGACCACGGCGCCCTCGACGGTGAGTTCGCGCAGGAGTCCGAGCCGGGCCGCGCCGTAGTAGCAGGCCGCGACGGCCACCACCTGGACGGCGTAGCCGCCCGGCCGGCGCAGATCGTCGATACCCACCACAGCAGCAATCCCACACCGATGGCCCGGCGTCGGCGAGGCGAGAGCCGGTGCGGTCCGGCCCTATGGCTGAATCACGCGGCGGCTTCGCGTGGCCGTCCGGCGAGGGGCGCCGGATCCAGGTCCGTACCCGTGGCCGGCCGCTGCGGTCACAGGTGGTTTCCGGGGCCGTCCAGGCCCACGACGAGGACGGCCGCGTCGTCCTCGTGGCCGACGCTCTCGGCGCCCTTGATCACGGCGGCGGCGAGGGCGTGAGCCTCCAGGCCGGCGACGGCGGCGATGCCGGCGAGGCGGACCACCTGCTCGAGGCCGTCCTCGATGTTCAGCGAGGGGCCCTCCACCACGCCGTCGGTGAGCAGCACGAACACGCCGCCCGTGGTGAGCCGGTGCCTGCTCACCGGGAACTCCATGCCCCTGTCGATCCCGAGCGGTGGCCCGCCCTCGTCGTCGACGACGCCGGACTTGCCGTCCGCCGTGGCCCACACGAACGGGATGTGGCCGGCCCGGGCGCTCTCCAGCACTCCGGTGGCCGGGTCGAGGCGCATGAAGATGCAGGTGGCGAACAGTTCGCTGCCCAGGGCCAGCAGCAGTTCGTTGGTGCGGGTGAGGAGGTCGCCGGGCTCACCGGTCACGGAGGCGAGGGCGCGGAGCCCGGCGCGCACCTGGCCCATGAACGCGGCGGCCTCGATGTTGTGCCCCTGGACGTCGCCGATGGCCAGCCCGATCCGCCCGTCGGGCAGGGCGAACGCGTCGTACCAGTCGCCGCCCACGTTCAGGCCGAGGTTGGCCGGCGTGTAGCGGACGGCGAGGTGCAGGCCCGGTGCGGTGGGCAGGTCACGGGGCAGCATGCCGCGCTGCAGGGCGAGGGCCAGCTCCACCTGGGTGCGCTGCAGCTCCGCGCGCTCCCGTGCCTGGGCGGTGAGCGAGCCGAGTCTGGCCAGCAGCTCATCGCCTTCGTCCGTGGAGCGCTTGCGGGGCATCGGTCACTTCCGGCGGGGCGGCGGTCGTCAACGACCATCGCCTGAATTTTCGGCAAACGTCTAGATTTTACCTACACCGGATGATCTCGCCCCGCGAGCGGCCACGGCGGTACGACTCCCGGTCAGCGCACCTCGGAGTCGATCCCGGTGACGACGGCGGGCCCCAGCGCTGCGCTCCGCTCGTCCAGTCCCGCGTCCTGGAGGGCGGAGCCGGCGAGCCGGCGGGCCTCCTGCTCTGCGTGCGGGCCGGTGTCCGCCTCGACGGACAGCCGGAGGGTGAAGGTGTTGTCCTCGTTGACACTGAGCACGTCCAGGCCCTCGGCGCTGCCCATCCGGGTGCCGTGCGGATCGGCGGGCCTGAGCGCCCTGGCCAGGCGGGTCCGGGCGTCCGTCCCGATGTCGGCGGTGAAGGTGCCGGGGACGCTGATCACGTAGGTCGTCATGACGGTCCTTTCCTCGGGCGTCCCCCCGCCTACCCCGATTCGCGGCCTTCGCACAAGCTCCTGCGCGGACCGGCGACGGCCGTCCGCACCCGAAACGGAACACGGACGGCACGTTCGCCGCGGACATGGCCGTGGCCGCCCTGCTGCTCGTCGCGATGCAGCCGGGCGCCGCCCGGTTCCGTCCTGGGCGGCGCCGCGGTCGGCGGTGGGCTCGGCGGTCACGCGCCGGTCGAGGGCGGTGCCGAGCCGGGTGGATCACAGGGGGGAGTGGGCCACCACCGTCACGAAGGCACCGAACAGCAGGGACGCCGCGGTGAGGCCGGCGTACACGACCACCGCGTGGGCCGGCCGGACCCGCCAGGTCCGGGTCAGTGCCCGGGCCATGGGGATGAGCAGCGGGAAGGCCGGCAGCAGGAACCGGGGCTTGGAGGAGAAGGAGCCGGAGCCGCCGACGACGAGCAGGACCAGCACCCCGGCGAAGACGACCAGGGCCAGCGGGGCGCGTTCCAGGCACAGCAGCGCGAACAGCAGCACGCCCGCCGCGACGATCACCACGGCCGCCGGATAGACGGCGCCGCCCCCGTGCAGCAGCAGGGCCTTGAGGAAGCGTGCCGAGCCGACACCGAAGTCGAAGCGCGAGTCCCAGGCGCTCTGCACCTTGAAGTAGCCGCCGAGCAGGTCTCCCGTCTGGCTGCCCACCCACAGCACGTAGCCGAGCCAGCCCAGCGGGGCCAGCACGGCACCGGCCCACACGCTCGCCGGAGCCCGGCCGCGCTGCCGGACGACCTCGTACGCGGCCGCGATGCAGACGGCCCCCGCCACCGCGAAACCGCTCGGCCGCGAAAGGCCCGCCAGCGCGGCCAGCGCACCGGCCCACAGCCAGCGGCCCTTGAGGACGCAGTACAGGGACCAGATGGCGAGTGCCGCGAACAGCGACTCGGTGTAGGCGATGGTCAGTTCGACGGAGTGCGGCATCGCGGCCCACAGGGCGACCAGCGCGGTGGCGACCCCGCGGCCGTAGAGCAGGTGGCCGATGGCGTACACGCCGTACGCCGCCACGCCCGCGGCGATCCAGGAGATCAGCAGCGCGGCCTGGCCGGGGGTGAACGGCAGGACCGTGGTCAGCGCCCTGATCAGCCCCGGGTACAACGGGAAGAACGCCCAGTCGCTCTGGACGGCACCCTGCGGGGTGATCCAGATCTTGTGGCCGTAACCCTGGGCGGCGATGTGCAGGTACCAGCGGGAGTCCCATGAGTGGGCGAGGTTTTTGACGAGCGGATGTCCCCTGACGGCGTTGGTGAGTATCACCAGGAGGATCCCGGCGAGCCGTACGGCCGCGAACAGGCCGAGGGCCGGGAGCGCCCCCTCGGGGATCCCGCGCCGGGTGATCCACGGGAGCGTCGGCGGGCGAAGGGGTCGGGACGGGGCGGCCGACTCGGGCCGCGGTACTGAGGAGGTGCTCACTCTCTTGACCTTGGGCACGCCAGGTAAGACGGGCAATCCGCGACTCGGGTTTCTTACGGACTTCCACCCTGATTCAGGAATCGGTCAAGGAAAGGGTGCAAATCCCTTACTCCGCCACCCCCGGAAGGAGCACTTGAGGGGTGTGGTTACCATATGAGCGCTCCCTAGCTCGAAAGATGGATCCGTGACTGTCAACGACGACTCGTTCACCAACTGGAAGATCCGCGAGGAGATCGCGGAGGCCATGATCCCGCTCATCGGGAAGCTGCAGCGCGAGCGGGACGTGACCGTCCTGCTGCACAGCCGCTCCTTGGTGAACAAGTCGGTGGTCGGCATCCTCAAGACGCACCGCTTCGCCCGGCAGATCGACGGCGCGGAGCTGTCGGTCACCGAGACCATGCCGTTCCTCGAGGCCCTGACCACCCTCGACCTCGGCCCCTCCCAGATCGACCTCGGCATGCTCGCCACGATGTACAAGGCCGACGAGCGCGGCCTGAGCGTCGGGCAGTTCACCGCCGAGGCCGTCGCCGGTGCCACCGGCGCCAACAAGATCGAGCGCCGTGAGCCCCGCGACGTCGTCCTGTACGGCTTCGGCCGCATCGGCCGGCTCGTCGCCCGCCTGCTGGTCGAGAAGGCCGGCTCCGGCAACGGCCTGCGTCTGCGCGCCATCGTGGTGCGCGGCGGCGGCGCCCAGGACATCGTCAAGCGCGCCTCGCTGCTGCGCCGCGACTCCATCCACGGCCAGTTCCAGGGCACGATCACCGTGGACGAGGACGCCAGCACGATCGTGGCCAACGGCAACGAGATCAAGGTGATCTACGCCGACGACCCGTCGCACGTGGACTACACCGAGTACGGCATCCGGGACGCCATCCTCATCGACAACACCGGCAAGTGGCGCGACCGCGAGGGCCTGTCCAAGCACCTGCGCCCCGGCATCGAGAAGGTCGTGCTGACCGCGCCGGGCAAGGGCGACGTCCCGAACATCGTGCACGGCGTCAACCACGACACCATCAAGCCGGACGAGCAGATCCTGTCCTGCGCCTCCTGCACCACCAACGCCATCGTGCCGCCGCTGAAGGCGATGGACGACGAGTACGGTGTGCTGCGCGGCCACGTGGAGACGGTCCACTCCTTCACCAACGACCAGAACCTGCTGGACAACTACCACAAGTCCGAGCGCCGTGGCCGCTCCGCGCCGCTCAACATGGTGATCACCGAGACCGGTGCGGCCTCCGCCGTCGCCAAGGCGCTGCCGGACCTCAAGGCGAAGATCAGCGGCAGCTCGATCCGCGTCCCGGTGCCGGACGTTTCTATCGCGATCCTCAACTTGCAGCTGGCCCGCGAGACGACCCGCGAGGAGGTCCACGACTACCTGCGCGAGGTGTCGCTGACCTCGCCGCTCAAGCGCCAGATCGACTTCATCACGGCGCCCGACGCGGTCTCCAGCGACTTCATCGGCTCGCGCCACGCCTCGATCGTGGACGCCGGCGCCCTGAAGGTCGACGGCGACAACGCGATCCTCTACCTCTGGTACGACAACGAGTTCGGCTACTCCTGCCAGGTGGTCCGGGTCGTCCAGCACGTCTCGGGCGTGGAGTACCCGACGTACCCGGCGACGGCGGTCTGATCCCTTCCGTCGAGGCGCGTACGGCTGCCGACCGGGGTTCCGGTCGGCGGCCGTTGTGCCGGGGCGCTTGCGGTCAGGCCTTGCCGGGCTTGGCGCAGGCTCCCGCGGCACACGCACTCAGCCACTGGTCGAAGTCGGCGTCGTAGCGGGTGCCGATGCCGTCGTGGTAGACGGCGTATCCGCCGGCGTAGTCACCGACGCGGAAGCGGGCGAGCATGCGCTGGAGGTCGTCGGTGTGGTTCTCGGCCATGTAGCGCACGGCGAGGTAGCCCCACGGGTAGGTACGGATCACATCGCTGTTGTCATAGGTGTTCTCGAACAGGGTGCTCAGCTTGTACGTGTGCTTGCCGGCCTCCTGGATCGCCTGGTCGTCGGCGAGGCCGCGGTAGCTGTAGGACACGTACTCGGCCACGCCCTCGATCCAC
This sequence comes from Streptomyces barringtoniae, assembly GCF_020819595.1. Taxonomy (GTDB): domain Bacteria; phylum Actinomycetota; class Actinomycetes; order Streptomycetales; family Streptomycetaceae; genus Streptomyces; species Streptomyces barringtoniae. Next base: position 64,388 of record NZ_JAJHNP010000011.1, on the reverse strand, counting down.
CACACGTCCGGCACGGTGATCTCCTGGGCGAAGTCGCCCTTCATGTCGTCGCGGCCGTCGAGGAAGTGCGTGTACTCGTGGTTGAGGTTCCAGATCCGGGCCGTGAAACCGTCGTCCGTGGGTTTCTGGTACATGATCGACGTGACGTGGTTCGCCGGGTCGGACGGGTCGCCGTCCAGGGTCATGCCGCCGTTGTCGGTGCTGATGCCGTAGATCGGGGCGGCGTAGGTCTGGTAGTCGGCGCGGCTGGCGAAGACCACGAGCTGGATGGTGGAGACGTACTGGCCGGGTATCGCTGCGTCGGCCTTCACCACGCCGCGGAAGTAGGCGCTCTGGGCCAGGACGCTCGCGCAGGCCGCGTCGAGGTCGGCGGCGGTCAGCGACTGGGCGAGGATGCTGACGTTCGCGTCGCACCTGCGGTTGACCGGCAGCACGGCCCTGGTCAGCTTTGCGGGCAGGTCGCAGACGTCGTAGTAGGCGCAGTCGGTGCTGTCGTAGGCGTTCGCCTGGGTGGCCACGGCGACCCAGAGCCCGGCCGTGGGGCCGGTCATCGCGGTCGCGTCCAGCAGGCCCTTGGTCAACGGGCGGACGGTGTCCTGCAGTTCGGTGTGCTCGACGTAACGGGCCAGGTTCATCCCGGCGTTGGAGTCCAGGAACGCCTGGTCGGTGCCGAGCAGGTCGGTGTTGGCGAGCGCGAAGTCGTACAGGGTGTCGATGATGCCCGGGTCGGCCTCGACGGCCTTGACGTAGTCGGGGTTCCAGTTGCCGCGCCACAGCGGTGTGTAGACGTCGTTGACGGCCCTGACCATGCTGTCCACTGAGTCGTAGGAGCTGTCGTAGTCGTTCAGCAGCCGCTGGTAGACGGAGAGGTAGCGGCCCTGCTGGTCGGCACTGTCGGTGAGGATGACGGTCTCGCCGAGGATGTCGCCGTTGACCGCGGTCACATCACGCGAGTGCGCCCGGGCGAAGAAGGCGTCCAGGCCGGCCGTGACGGCCGTGGTCAGGCGGGGGGTGTACGGGCCGACGTCCGCGGAGTGGTTGAACTGGACGTAGTAGCCGGCCCGCAGGAAGAGGACCAGCTGTTCCAGGCCGCCGGAGTTGTCGCCGCGGTACAGCTTGGCGGTGCGGGTGTAGGCGGCCGCGACGCTGAGCATCTGGGCCTGCCGGAAGACGTCGTGCGCGTCCTTGCCGGTCACCGAGAAGAGGGTGTTGACGCAGTCCGTGGACGAGGCCTTCACGAAGGACACGAGGGCGGAGCCGCTACGGCTGCCGAAGTCACCCGGAGCGCAGGAGGCCGCCCTGGCCGTCCTTCGGGCCGGATGGGCCGAGAGGGGCTGCAGGGGCGGGAGTTGAGCCGGGCTGAGCCGCCGGGCCTGGCTCGCGGGACGCTCGGTGACGGGGGTGGTCGCGCCGGCCGGCGACGGCTGGGACGCGTGCTGCCGGGGCGTGGTGGCGGCGCGGGTGTGCGGCTGCAGGGGTGCCGCCAGGGCCGGGGCGGACAGCAGACCTGCCACGGTGACACAGACGACCGCGGCGCCGGCCATGCGTGCGGCCGTACGAGGACGGCTGTGGCCGGGCATGCGTCTGGGCAGCGCGAAGCGATAGCGCATCTGGATTCCTCCACGAAGGGATGCGCCTCTGTGGGGTGTTGAGGCGTGTGAGGCACTGTCTCAGCGGGCCACCCGCCCCAACAATGCCGTGTGACATAGCACATGCCACTGCCCGCTCATAACATCGCGGTGCGCCTTTGACCGCCGCTACGCCCCGGCGACGCTCCAGGTGCGCGAGGCCCAGGCACGCAGATGGGGTGCCTGGGCGACGAGGTCGCGGTAGGCGGCGGTGGCGGACTGGGACAGTGCCTCCACGGCCTCGTCGGTGACGGTGTCCGGCCGCCATGCCAGCACATAGCGGCACCACAGCGGGGACCCGGCCAACGGTTTGACCACGACGTGCGGGATCGGCCGGAGCGTCGGCTGTACCAGGGACACCCCGAGACCGTCGGCGATCATGCTCTGCAGCTGGGTCTGGTCACCGAGGAACTCGTGCACGGTGACCGGAGTGAACCCGGCCGCCGCACAGGCGTCGTAGAACACCCCGGGCCAGCCGGCGCCGTCGTCCGGCGTCACGAACCAGGCGTCCTCGGCCAGGTCGGCGAGCTGCACCTGGGCGCACTGCCGCAGCCGATGCCGGGCGGGCAGGGCCACGAACGTCGGCTCGGTGACGATCCCCCGGTGCCGCACCGCGCCCGAGTGGCGCAGCTCCATGCCCGGATAGTCGGCGGCGATGGCCGCGTCCACCGCACCCTCCTCCAGCAGCTCCACGATCCGCGAGGAGGCGTAGACGCTGGTGACGGCCAGGGACAGCTCCGGCAGCCGGGTGCGGAAGCGGGAGACCGTGCCGGACAGCATGGGCGAGTTGGTCGCCGCCACGCGCAGGGTACGGCTCCCTCGCCCGGCGGCCGGGCGGTGGCCGATGGCGTCGGCGCGGGTCAGCACGTCACGGGCCTGGGCGACGACCTCGGCACCGTAACGGGTGGGCCGCACTCCGCTCGTGCCGCGCTCGAAGAGGGGCTCGCCGAGGTGGCGCTCGATGCGCCGCAGCTGGGTGCTCACGGCGGGCTGCGAGTAGCCGAGCTGTGCCGCGGCGCGCCCCACACTTCCCGCGTCGGCGATCGCGCACAGCACCCGCAGGTGCCGCAGCTCCAGCTCCATCGCTCCACTCCCCGTTCCCGTCCACGGCCGGCCCCGGGAGATCCGTCCGCCGCTCCCGGTGCAACCGGTGCTCACCGCCACCGCCGACCGTGGTCGCGACCGGCGGACCGAAGCGTCGCACCCCGCCACGCCGAGACACAAGTCGCAGGTCAGCCGACCTCAGGGCCCGGCCGATGCCGAGCACGAGCGCCCTGGGCACCGCCGGGGCACCGGCGCACATCCGTCCCCCGCACGGCCCCGCCACCCAACAGAGGCCGCCGAGTCCATGGACAGGCTCCACACCAGTGGCGCCCCTGTGTCTCCACCGGGCTCATCAGCCCGGGCATGGCACTCCTGGATTTCGGCCCGGCTCGACAGCCCGGGCGACACACACCACCGCACGGCCGGACCAGCCCGGCGGGGCCCCCGCGTCCTGACGCACCGCCACCGCCACCTCCTCTCGCACTGCCGACCGGCCCCTGACCTCGCGAAACAGGCTCTCCCGTCCGGGCTCCGGCCGCCAAGTACGCACAAATAAGGTGGGTGTGCGACGGCACGTTCTCGGATGTGCGGCAGTTCGTGGACGGACATCGGTACCGCGCCGTCGGGTGAAGTCGCCGGTGGCGGCGCTCAGACGAGACGACCCGGCGGCGGCCGGTACCGGCAGAGACTGGCAGCACCGTCGCCGACCGGCGCGTCGCAACTGCCGCCCGGTGCCCGTACATCTGCCGTCCGGGGCCCGTGCAGGCGTACGAGCGCGCTGCAACCTCCTCCGGCGCGCCCGCTCCCCGTCAGTAGGCCCGCCCCACCACCGCCACGTTCCCCGGCTGGTCCTCGCTCGCCGGCACCGAACCGTCCGCCGCGACCAGGCACCGCACGGACACGCCGCGTTCGGCGAGCCTGGCCTCGCCCTCCGGGCCCAGCGCGGCCCAGGGGATGCGCGCCCAGCCGCTGCCGGCGGCCTCCGCGGCCTCCTCGATGGTGGTCACTTCGACCGTGCGGTCCTCGCGGCGCCGGCGGGACTGCTCCAGCAGCAGTGCCTGGTCGTCCTCCAGCACCCCGGGCAGGAGTGCGGACAGCGCCTCGGCCGCGACCGGCTCCTTGGTGCACGGGATACGGCGGACCAGCACGGCGGTACCGTGCTCCAGGTCGCGGGGTCCCACCTCGATCCGCACGGGCACGCCCTTGAGCTCCCAGTCGACGGCGCGCCGGCCGTACGGCACGTCCGTGCGGTCGTCGACGTGGACGCGTACGCCCGCCTGACTCAGCCGGTCGCCGATCGCGCGGACGCCGGCCAGCACCTCCTCGTCACCCTTGACGGCGAGGACGACCGCCTGGACCGGGGCCAGGCGGGGCGGGACGCGCAGTCCGTCGTCGTCACCGTGCGTCATCACCAGCGCTCCGATCATGCGGGTGGTGGAGCCCCAGGAGGTCTGCCAGACGTGCTCCTGCCGGCCGTCCCGGGTCACGAACTGCGTGCGGAAGGCCTTGGCGAAGTTCTGGCCCAGCTCGTGGCTGGTGACCATCTGCAGGGCCTTGCCGTCGCCCATCATGCTCTCGAGCGTGAGGGTGTTGATCGCTCCGGCGAACCGTTCCCTGGCCGTCTTGCGTCCGGAGACGAAGTCCATGGCGAGGACGCCGCGCAGGAACGCGCCGTAGACCTCGCTCTGGACGCGGGCCGCGAAGGCGCGCGCCTCCTCGTACGTGGCGTGCGCGGTGTGGCCCTCCTGCCACAGGAACTCGGTCGTGCGCAGGAACAGACGCGGGCGCAGCTCCCAACGCACCACGTTCGCCCACTGGTTGATCAGCAGGGGCAGGTCGCGGTGGCTCTGCACCCACTTGGCGAAGTACTCGTTGACGATCGTCTCGGAGGTGGGGCGGACCACGACGGGCTCCTCCAGCTCCTTGCCGCCCGCATGGGTGACGACAGCGAGCTCGGGCGCGAAGCCCTCGACGTGCTCGGCCTCCCTCGTCAGGTACGACTCCGGAATGAGCAGCGGGAAGTACGCGTTCTGGGCGCCGGTCGCCTTGATCCGGGCGTCCATCTCCTGCTGCATCCGCTCCCACAGGCCGTACCCGTACGGTCGGATGACCATGGTGCCGCGCACCGGGCCGTTGTCGGCCAGCTCCGCCTTGGTGATCAGGTCCTGGTACCAGCGCGGGAAGTCGTCCGCCCTGGGTGTGAGAACGGGTGCCTTTGCCATGCCGGGCAGAGTAGGTCCCGGTTCCTGCCGTCTGCGAACCGATTTCGGCCCCTGCCGACACCTTTCGCCGGTCCCCCGCCACCCCCTTGACCCTCTCTGCGCCCATTTGTCTTGCGCAGGACGGCGTACCTCTTGCCTGGGAGGACACCCGGTAGGAGTGAGCGTGGCGACGCACCGGGACGTGACGAAGGCCCCTTACTGGCTACAGCACTCCCATACTTGCCTATAGGCTTTAGGAAACTCCATAATCCTATGCGGCAGGAAAGAGAGTTCTCATGGTTCGCGTTGGTCTGACGACCGACCGCCTGGTCCGTGCCGGCGCGGAGCTGGCCGACGAGGTCGGCTTCGACCAGGTGACCGTGTCGGCGCTGGCCCGGCGGTTCGACGTCAAGGTCGCGAGTCTGTACTCGCATCTGAAGAACTCCCAGGATCTGAAGACGCGGATCGCGCTTCTCGCCCTGGAGGAGCTGGCCGCCCGCGCCGCCGACGCGCTCGCCGGCCGGGCCGGCAAGGATGCCCTCGTCGCGTTCGCCGACGTGTACCGCGACTACGCCCGCGCACACCCCGGCCGCTATGCGGCGACCCGCCACCCGCTGGACCCCGAGGCGGCGGCCGCGAGCGCGGGCGGCCGGCACGCGCAGATGACCCGGGCGATCCTGCGCGGCTACGACCTCGCCGAGCCCGACCAGACCCACGCGGTCCGTCTCCTCGGCAGCGTCTTCCACGGCTACGTCAGCCTCGAGACGGCCGGCGGATTCAGCCACAGCGCCCCCGACCCGCAGGAGTCCTGGACCCGGATCCTCGACGCCCTCGACTCCCTGCTGCGCAACTGGCCCACCCCCTGACCCCCGGAAACGCAGGCCGACACCATGCACACCACCCCGCTCACCCCCGACCTCGTGCGCGGCGCCCTCGATCTGGAACGCACCGCCAACGGACTGCTGCCGCACCGGCTGCCGGCCCGCGCCCGCGCGCAGTGCGCCGATCCCCAGCTGGCCATGGCGGAGTCCCAGCCCTCCGGTGTGCGGCTGGTCTTCCGCACCCGCGCGACCACCGTCGAGCTGGACACCCTGCCGACCAAACAGGTCTACGTCGGCGCACCGCCGCGCCCGGACGGCGTGTACGACCTGCTCGTCGACGGACGTCCGGCCGGCAGCGGCCGGGCCGCCGGCGGCAACACGCTCACCATCGACATGACCACCGGTACGGCCGAGCAGCGGCCCGGCCCGGTCGCCACCGTGCGCTTCTGCGGGCTGCCCGGCAGCGTCAAGGTCGTGGAGATCTGGCTGCCGCACAACGAGACGACCGAGCTCGTCGCCCTGCGCACCGACGCGCCCGTGGAAGCCGTACCGCCCCCGGACCGCAAGGTGTGGCTGCATCACGGCAGTTCCATCAGCCACGGCTCGGACGCCGCGAGCCCGAGCACCACCTGGCCGGCGCTCGCCGCGTCCCTGGGCGGGGTGGAGCTGATCAATCTGGGGCTCGGCGGCAGTGCCCTGCTGGACCCGTTCACCGCTCGCGCGCTGCGCGACACGCCGGCCGACCTGATCAGCGTCAAGCTCGGCATCAACGTGGTCAACGCCGATCTGATGCGGCTGCGCGCGTTCTCTCCCGCCGTCCACGGCTTCCTCGACACCATCCGCGACGGACATCCCGACACGCCGCTGCTCGTCGTCTCTCCGATCCTGTGCCCCATACATGAGGACACGCCGGGCCCCAGCCTCCCGGACCTCTCCGCGCTGAGCGAGGGCCGGCTGCGGGTCCGGGCCGCCGGGGACCCGGCGGAGACGGCGAGCGGGAAACTCACCCTGAGAATCATCCGGGAGGAACTGGCCCGGATCGTGCGCGAACGGTCGGCGCAGGACCCACGGCTGCACTACCTCGACGGCCGGGAGCTGTACGGCGAGGCCGACTTCGGCGAGCTGCCGCTGCCGGACGACCTGCACCCCGACGCCGCCGCGCACCGCCGGATCGGCGAACGGTTCGCGGCGCTGGCCTTCGCGCCCGGTGGTCCCTTCTGGGACGGAGCCGCCTGACCGCTACGGGCCGGCTCACACCAGGTGGGCGAAGACCACGAGGTTGTCCTTGTAGTCCTTCGCATCGTGGTCGTAATCCCCCGCGCAGGTGATCAGCCGGACCTCGGGGCGCCGGGTGTCGGCGTAGACGCGCTTGCTGGGGAAGTCGTCCTTGGCGAAGGTCTCGGTGTCGTCCACGACGAATTCGGCATCGCGTCCGTCGGCGCGCTCCACGGTGAAACGGTCGCCGCGGCGCAGGTCGTCGAGGTGGGCGAAGACGGCCGGGGAGGTGGCCGTGTCGACGTGCCCGGCGATGACCGCGGTGCCCTTCTCACCCGGCGAGGCGCCCTTGGCGTACCAGCCGACGAGGTTGGTGTCGCCCGCCGGCGGCGGCTCGAGCTGCCCCGAGGAGCCGATGGACAGGGTGGTGAAGGGGGCGTCCACGGAGATCTTCGGGATGCGCAGACGGGTCGGTGCGGACCTGGGCAGCTCCGGGTCGGCCTGCTCCGGGTCGCCCTGCTGCGGATCGGCCTGCTTCGGGTCGGTGGGCGGTGGATCGACCTGCTGAGTGTCGGTCTGCTGCGGGGCGGTCTGAGTGGCGGCGCTCGCGCCCGCGGCGCGGGACGCCGGCGGGGAGCCGTCCGAGGTGTGGGGGCCGCCGAACACGCTGACGGCGACGAGGACGATCGCCACGCCCCACAGCGTCAGCCGCCCGCCACGGGCGGAACTCCGCCCGTCCGCCTGCGGTTCCGCGGAGGTCGGGGAGGAGGGATCTGCTGCCATCGGACACCACCTCACTCGGGCACGGCAGCACGGGGGATCTGGACTAGGGCGCCGGAACACGCCCCGGCGCGCGGGAAGGGACGTACAGGGGGGCCTGCGCAAGGGGACCGGGTGCGCACCGACGTGACAGACGCAGGGGAAGGCCAGCGGGTGCGGGCCGCCGACACGGTGGGCGCGTCGGCGGCGGCCGCAGCCTCTGGACCGGGTCGTTCCGTCAGGACGCCGGCTGGCCGGCCTTCTTGCGCCGCAGCATGTACATGCCGCCGGCGCCTACGGCCAGCACGGCCAGGCCGCCCGCGGTGACGCCCGGAGTGGCAAGCGCGCCGCCGCCGGTGTGCATGCCACCGCGCGGCTTCTCGTGCTCGCCCCGCTCGTCGTTGTCACGCCCCCCGTCACGACCGCCCTCTTCGCCGCCGTCCCGACCGCCGTCCCGACCGCCGTCCCGACCGCTTTCACGACCCTCGTCCCGGCCGCCGTCCTGGTAGTTGTCGTCGCCACCCGAGCCCCCGTCGTCACTGTGCAGCGCGGCGAGCGCACCGCCACCCGCGTGCACACCGCCACGCGGCCCGTCGTGTCCGCGGCCCTTGCCGTGGCCGCCGCGACCCTCGTCGTGGTCGCCCCAGCCGCCGTGATCGTCGCCCCGGCCATGGCCGCCCTCGCGACCCTCATCCTGGTCCCGACCATGGCCGTCATCGTCGCCCCGGTCGTCGCCCCCTCCGTCACCGCGCACCGCGGACAGCGCTCCGCCACCCGTGTGGATTCCGCCGCGCGGCCCACCGTGTCCGCGGCCCTTGTCGTTGTCGTCTCCGTGATCATTGTCGTGACCGCGGCCCGAGTCGTTGTCGCGCCCCTGGTCGTTGTCTCCGCCGTGGTCGTTGTTTCCGCCGTGGTCCTCGTCGGACCCCTGGTCGTGGTCCTGGCTGTAAGAGGAGTCGTCGCGGCCTCCGTCGTCTCCCGCGGAGGCGGCGAAGGCGGCACTGGGTGCGCCGAAGGTCAGTGCGGCCGTGGTGGCCGCCGTGGCCAAAAGCATGCGGGCAGAACGCATAGCGATGTCCTTCCGCCGTGGCCGGGCAGCGGATCCCACATCAGCTGGACAGACCCGGCCTCGACATGAACCACCGTCAGGGAGTACGCAAACTCCCACCATCCGAGCCACCCAGCCGGGTCACCGTGCCACCCGTCTGCCCCAGCGATCACGCCACGCGACTCCCCGTCCGGGCGAATCACCCGGCGCGTCGCGCCGCTCCCAGCCGGTCGAGCGCCGCACGCCCCGCTCTGTCCCACCCCGGCTGCCCGCCGGGCAGCCCCCGCTCGTAGGCCCTGCCGATCGCCAGCAGTGACAGGGCCCGCAGCACGGCCCAGCCCCGGGCGCGGCGAAGAGTCGCCTCGCCGACCGGCTCGTACGACCGGAAGAACCACGGAACCGCCACCGACGGCAACAGCAGCCACACGGCCGCGAGATCGGTCGCCGGATCACCCGCACAGACGTCGCCGAAATCGAGCACACCGGCGAGGGTGCCGTCCGCGACGACGACGTTGGCCGGATGAAGATCGCCGTGCAGCCAGACCGCTGCTCCGGTCCACTCGGGCGCCGCGAGGGCCTGCTGCCAGAGGGAGCACACGTCGGACAGCTCCGCGTCGGTCAGCAGGTCCGCGACGGCCCCGAGATGCTCCTCGAACTCGGTCCCACGGCCGGAGAGCAGTCCTCCGCGCACGTCGTTGACCGGTGCCTCGGCGGGCGCGGCCTCGTGCAGCGCGGCAAGGAAGCCTGCCAGCCGGACCGCGGCATCGTCGCCGCGCGTGAGGGTCGCCCGATCGCCGGGTTCTCCGGGGACCCAGGTCACGACGGCCCACGGGCACGGGAAGGCGGCCGAGGGCGCCCCGGTGCGTACCGGTACCGGTACCGGCAGGGGCAGCCGTGGGGCGAGCGCGGGCAGCCACCGCTGCTCCTTGCGCAGGAGATCCGGGGCGCCCGGGGTACGCGGAAGCCGTACCGCCAACTCGCCGCCCACCCGCCACAGCTGGTTGTCCCAGCCGCCCGGCACCCGACGCACCTCCAGTCCGGCGAGGTCCGGGTGCTGGGCACGCAGCAGCGAGCTGACCAGGGAGGCGTCGATGTCCATGGCACACCCTTCCGACGAGAGTCGTTCGTGGTCGTAGTGTCGCCGGTGACGGGCGCGAAACCCGGCCGCCCGTCCCTTGTTATGACCGATGTCATAACGCAGTCTTGTGCCGACAGCACGTAGCAGGTCGCAGCGATGGGAGGAAGCGGTGGCGGACGCGATGGCGCGGGCCCTGTGGGAGCGGTACGAACCGGTGCACGACCTCGTGTACTTCGCGCCCGAGGTACACCGGACGGCGGACGCACTCGGGATGCGCGGATTCTGGATGGGGTACTTCGCGCTGCGCGCCGCGCCGCTCGGCGCGGTCCCTCCCTCCGTCGTGACGAGTTGTTTCTACGTCTTCCACCCCGCCCGGGTGGCCCGGGCCCTGCCGGACGCCTGGACGTACGCGACTCCCGCCGATGTGCTGGCCGCCCGCCTGGACGCCCTGGACACGGCGATGACCGGCCTGTTCGGACCGGACACCGTCGGCTCGGCCGAGTTCGCCGAGGCTGCCGACCTCGCCTGGGAGGCGGCTGCGGCGGCGGACACCTCGGGCCGCGTACTCGCCGCTGCCAATCAGGATCTGGAGCGCCCGGGCCGCCCCACCGCACGGCTGTGGCAGGGCCTGACGACCCTGCGCGAGCACCGGGGCGACGGGCATGTCGCGGTGCTGGTGAGTCAGGGGCTCGGGCCGGTCGAGGCCATGGTGCTCAAGGCGGCCGCCGGCGAATCCGACGGGGTGTTCCTGCGGGAGACGCGCAAGTGGGAGCAGGCGGACTGGGATGCGGCCGGGGTACGCCTGCGGGAGCGGGGCCTGCTCGAAGCCGACGGGTCGCTCTCTCCTGCCGGAGCGGCCGTGCGGGCGGAGGTGGAGGCGCTGACGGACGCGGCGGCCGAACGACCGTGGGCCGCCCTCGGCACCGACCGCACCACCCGCCTGGCCGGCCTGCTGGATCCCCTGGCCCACATGGTCGAGACCTCGGGCCTGCTGCCGCCGGGCAATCCGGTGGGCCTGACCAAGAAGACGTACTCGCCCGTCCGCTGACCGGTCCCCGGCCGGCCCGCCGGTGACCGCCCCGAGGCCCGCACCCGCGCGCGCCCGGCGACCACCCTCCTACCGAACCTGTCCGCGCCACCCGACCGGCAACCGGCAAAAATGCCGCCCGCGCCCTCGGGAACAGGCCCGAAGCCCCACCCCGACGACCGCGACACGCCCCGGCCGAACCCATCCGCCCTGGGCCGGCCCAGAACCCCAACCGGCCGACGACGGCACCCCCGGCAGCCCGTCGGCAACTGCGCCCGACGCCCCACCCCGATCCGCCGGCACCCACCCTCGGTCGAGACCATCGGAATCCAGCCCCGCGGCAGACCCGTCGGCGCCCCCGCCCGGGATTGCCGGGTCGGGGGCGCCGTACGGACGGCCGGGTGGTGCGGTCACCAGGTCACGGGGAGCCGCTCGGGGATTCGCTTCATGAAGCCCGTGCGCCACACCAGTTGGCCGGGGGGTACGGCGAGCGCCAGGTCGGGCATGCGGTCCAGGAGGACCTCCAGGGCGATGCGGGCGTGTGCGCGGCCGAGTGCGGTCGCGGGGCAGTAGTGGGCGCCGCCGCCGAAGGAGAGGTGGTCGGCGGTGTTGTCGCGGTGGACGTCGAAGCGGTGCGGGTCGGGGAACTTCTCCGGGTCGAGGTTCGCGCCCTCCACCAGCACCAGGACGAGTTCGCCCTGCTTCACCTCGACGTCGCCCAGCCGGACGTCCTCCAGGGCGAGGCGCGGCAGGGCGTCGCCGATGGAGAGGTTGACCCGCAGCAACTCCTCCACGCCGGGGCCGATCAGGTCCGGGCGGTCGCGCAGGAGGTCACGGGCGATGGGGTGGGTGAGCAGGTAGACCAGGGCCATCGCGAGGAAGCCGGAGGTGGAGATCACGCCGGCGCCGAACATGGTGACCCCGACGGTGGCCAGCATCTCGTCGGTGAGGTGGGCGTAGTCGGGGTCGTCGCGCAGCGCGGCGAGTTCGCCCATCAGGCCGTGCGTCGCCGGGTCGTCGAGCAGGGCCGTCATCCGGGCGATGTCCCGGTCCCAGTTGACCTTCGCGCCGGTGATCGGGCACGGCGAGTTCATGAAGGCGATGTCGAGGCTGCGCAGAAAGCCCGGGGCCTCGGTCTGCGGAATGCCGAGGATGCGGCAGTGCATGCCCGCCGAGTACGGCTCGCAGAACGCACCGCGCAGGTCGGCCGTCGGGCCGTCGGCCAGCAGCCGGTCCGCCAGCCGGTGCGCCTCCCCGCGCAGCCACTCCATCAGGCCCGGCGACTTCGGGTTCAGCGCCTTCAGCACCGCCCGGCGCAGCCCGGCCCCGGTGATGTTGCCCATGTTGTTCACGACCTCGGGAGGGATCGTGAGCGCGTACTGCCGGGGGACTCCGGGGGCGGAGGTGTCCTTGAGGGAGAACCGGTCGTCCTTGAGGACCTGGGCGCACAGGTCGTACGACGACACCAGCCAGGCCTCGTCGCCCGCGATGGTCCGCACGCGCCGTACGGGGGTGGTGGTGCGCAGGTCCTCGACCTCGGCGGGAACCCTGGTGCCGTCCCAGGAGAACGGGAAGTCGAGCAGGGGCGGGTGGTCGGCGCGGGCGCCGGGGGCGGTGGTCATGCGGCGGTTCCTTCGAGGGCGGCGGCGGGGGTGACGATGGCGTGGCCCTGGTTGCGGGACGCGCGCAGGCCGGCGCCGCGCGAGTACAACAGCTCGGCCATCGGCAGCAGTTGGTGGTAGCAGTTGAGCGAGGAGGGCACCTTGAGGATGGCGGGGGTGTCCAGGAACAGCGGCGCCTCGGCGCACACGTACTCCAGGCACACGGCCCGCTGCCGCTCGGTCGGTGTCTCGCCACGCGCACTGAGGAAACGATTCACCAGGGCGTCACAGACGGCCCGGAAGGCCCCGTCGGAGGCCAGGCGCGTCTTGAGCTGACGGTGGATGTCCTGGTAGGCGGGGTTGGTGCGGAACTCGGACATCGGGTGCCAGTCCATCCGCAGGCCCTCCGGGTCGGCCGCCGACACCGCGTCACGGACCTTGGCGCGCACCCCGCGCAGGTTCTTCACCGCCTTGCGCCGGGCCTCGTCCGGTGGATAGCCGGACGCCTCGTACATCTCGGCGACGTACAGGTCGGTGTAGACGAAGTCGACCCTGTCGAAGTGGTCCAGTCCCCAGCGGGCGAGGTCGTGCAGGCGGCGGGCGGAGAAATAGCTGTTGCCCGGGGACACACCGATCACGGCGTGCGCACCCTCACCCAGGATGACCTTGCAGTGGGAGGTGTACGGCTGGACTTCGAAGACGTCGGCCATCAGCACGGATGCTGTGGTCAAGGGGGATATCCTCCGCCGCGCGCTAGTCCCGGCGGGGCCCTGTGCCCCTGGTGTGGCGACGCGGCGCCCTCACGCTAGCGGTACGGAATCAGCACGGGTAGTGACCGACTGGGTTTGGCTGAAAACAGTCGTATCAATGGTCGAAGTCGCCTACCACCGGCCTCTGTTGCGGGACGTACGCTGGGGCCGTGGTCAACCGAGACGAGGATCGCGAGGATCCGGGGCAGGCGGCGTCCCGGCTCACCGGCCGCCCGGTCACCGGTGCACGGGCGGCCTCCGGATCGCCGGCGGAGGTGACCCTGGACGGCGGCACACCGGTGATGGTCAAGCGGGGTGACGCCCCCGGGGCGGTACGCGCGGAGGTGGCGGGGCTGCGCTGGCTGGCCGCGGCGGACGCGGTACGGGTGCCGGCGGTGCTCGGTCACGACGAACGCTGGATGGTGACGGAGCGGGTCGCGACCGGGCGGCCGGATCCCGAGGCAGCGCATCATTTCGGCCAGGCCCTCGCCGCCCTGCACGCCGCGGGTGCTTCGGATTTCGGAGCTGCGCCGCCCGGCGGTCCCGAGGACGCGTTCATCGGCCTCGCGCCCATGCGCAACACGCCGGGAGACGACTGGCCCGGCTGGTACGCCGAGCACCGGGTGCTGCCGTACGTGCGCGGCGCGGTCGACAGCGGCACGCTCCGCCCGGGCGAGGCGGCCGTGTTCGAGCGGGTCTGCGCGCGACTGCCCGACCTGGCAGGACCCGCCGAGCCGCCCGCGCGCCTGCACGGGGACCTGTGGAACGGCAACGTGCTGTGGGGCGCCGACGGCGAGGTCCGGCTCATCGACCCGGCCGCGCACGGCGGACACCGGGAGACGGACCTGGCGATGCTCCAGCTCTTCGGCTGCCCCCACCTGGACCGGGTGCTCGCCGGGTACGAGGAGACGGCACCGCTCGCGCCGGGCCGACACGACCGGGTGGGCGTGCACCAGTTGTTCCCGCTGCTGGTCCACGCCGTGCTGTTCGGACGCGGATATGCGGAACAGGCTTTGACGGTGGCGCGGAGCGCGCTGTCGCTCGCGGGGTGACCACCCCGTTCCGCCGGAGCAGCGCAACGTCTCGGGCTTCACCGGCGTCATCGGCCATGCAGGCACGCCGTCCCGTCCTGCGGCGCCCGTCGGCACCCCCTCCGACCTGTGATTACTCAGCGTGAGGAAACCAATCACCCGTTCGATTCGTATAAGGACGTGAAAGCCTAATCAGGGAGAGACCATGCAACCGTTCACGCTCAACTACGCGCGCCCCGCGGTGCAGTTGGACGTCACCACTCCGTACGCGTACGACTCCGGACTGCAGTTGAACGTCCTCCCGGACGGGCGGATCGCCGCCACCGACCACGCGACCCTGAGGGCGCTGGGGACCACGACCTCGACGGCGGGTTCCAAGACGCACTTCGACGACTGAACGCGGGCCCTGGAAGATGACCGTGCTCATCCTGACCAGTGAAGAGGACGTGACGGCGGACATGGTGGTCCTCCGGCTGGGCGAGGCCGGGGTGCCCGTCGTCCGGCTCGATCCCGCCGATCTGACCAACGGGGTGGCCCTGTCGGGCGAGTACGTGCGGGGCGCCTGCCGCGGACATCTGTCCGTCGGCGGGCGCCTGGTCAGCATGGGCGGCCTGCGCTCCGTCTGGGTGCGCAGGCCCGGCGACGCCGCCGCCCGCGCCGCCCAGCCGTCCGCCTGGCTGACGGAGGAGGCGTCGCAGGCGCTGTACGGCATGCTGCGCACGACCGACGCGCGCTGGATGAACCATCCGGACGCGGCCCGTCGCGCCCGCCACAAGCCCTGGCAGCTGCATCTCGCCCAGGGCAGCGGCCTCGCGGTGCCGGCCACGCTGATCACCACCTTCCCGCAGGCGGCCCGGGAGTTCGCGGAGCGCTTCCCGGATCTGGTGGTCAAGCCGGTGTCCGGCGCGCATCCGCAGGAGCCGCCGCGTGCGGTGCCGACCAGCCGGGTCGCACCGGACACCGACTTCTCGGCGGTGGCCTTCGGCCCGACGCTGCTGCAGCGGCGGATCACCAAACGGGCCGACATCCGGCTCACCGTCGTCGGCGACACGCTGCTGGCCGCGCGCAAGCCCGCCGACCCGGACGCCCACCCGGACGACGTGGACGTCCGCTTCGCCCCGTCGGTCTCCCCCTGGCTCCCCGCGGAGGTGCCCCCGCGCGTCGCCGAGGGCGTACGGCGGTACATGAGGGGCGCGGAACTGGCTTACGGCGCACTCGACTTCGCCGAGGACGCCGACGGGATCTGGTGGTTCCTGGAGTGCAACCAGTCGGGTCAGTTCGGGTTCGTCGAGATGGACACAGGTCAGCCCATCGCCGCCACGATCGCCAAGTGGCTTGCCGCCGACGGGGATCCGGACGGCAGGTGTGCACAGGGCGACCGGAGCGCAGGCTCTTGAGGGCGCGGGGATCGGCTCGGAGAAAGGAACGCCACATGCGTATCGGACTGCTGGGGACGGGCCCGTGGGCCCAGGCGGCGTACGCCCCCGCTCTCGCCGGGCACCCCGGCGTGGAGTTCGCCGGGGTGTGGGGCCGCCGGCCGGAGGCCGTCACCGCGCTGGCCGAGCAGTACGACGTCCCCGCATACGACGACGTGGACGCGCTGCTGGCCGGCGTGGACGCCGTCGCCGTGGCCCTGCCGCCCTCCGTGCAGGCCGAGTTGGCGGTGCGGGCGGCCCGGGCGGGCCGTCATCTGCTGCTGGACAAGCCGCTGGCGGTGTCGGTGGCCGAGGGGCGGGCCGTCGTGGCCGCGGTCGAGCGGGCCGGGGTGGCCTCGGTGGTCTTCTTCACCGCGCGCTTCCAGAAGGAGCCGGACGCCTGGATCGAGGAACAGGCGGCCGTGGCGGGCTGGTTCACTGCCCGCGCGCAGTGGCTGGGGGCCGTGTTCACCTCCGACAGCCCGTTCGCGGCCTCGCCGTGGCGGCGGGAGAAGGGCGCGCTGTGGGACGTCGGTCCGCACGCCCTGTCGGTGCTGCTGCCGGTCCTCGGCGACGTACGGCAGGTCGTGGCGGCGGCGCACGGTCCGGCGGACACCGTGCATCTGGTCCTCGACCATGCCACCGGCGCGTCGAGCACGCTCACGCTGAGCCTGACGGCACCGCCGGCGGCGGCCGGGGCCGATGTGGAACTGCGCGGCGAGGCGGGCGTGGCGCTGATGCCGGGCAGTTCCGAGGGGGCGGTCCCCGCGCTCTCCCGCGCCACCGACGCCCTGCTCACGGCCGCCCGCACGGGCCGCCCCCATGCCTGCGACGCCGCGTTCGGCCTCCGTGTCACCGAGATCCTGGCGACAGCGCAGGCCCGCCTGGCGGACGGCAGGGATCCGGGCCCGACCGACTGACCGGTGACGGGGA
Source organism: Streptomyces barringtoniae (assembly GCF_020819595.1). GTDB lineage: Bacteria > Actinomycetota > Actinomycetes > Streptomycetales > Streptomycetaceae > Streptomyces > Streptomyces barringtoniae. The sequence goes on along the minus strand of NZ_JAJHNP010000011.1, from coordinate 47,838 downwards.
CACATGCCCGGTGTCCCGTTGCCGGTCGCTCGGCCACGGCCGGCGTCACGCGCCGTCGGCCGTGGATACCGGCGCTCGGGGTGAAACGCATCGCTCCGGTTCACCCCGAGGCCGGAACCCGGGACCTCAAGCGCCGATGACGTCCGTGAAGCCGTGCCCGGCGATCTCCTCTCCCGCGAGCGTGCCGGTCACCTGGCATGCGCCGGTGTAGGCGCCCTGCGTGGCGAACAGCTCCCGACGGGTGATCTCCAGGGACGCGTCGAGGCTCGGAACGGTCAGCAGCCAGTGCCCGTCCCGGTCGGTTCGCCGAGCCCGGGTGATCAGGTGTGAGCCGTCCGGCCTGAGCTCGGTGAGCCAGGAGGTGCCGTCTCCCACCGCGTCCCAGACGCTCAGGTACCGGCCCGCGCCGAGGTCGAGTCCGAGCCAGGTGAACCGCGGTGTCTCGGTGGCTCCGGAAACCCACTGGCGGTCGAACCAGGTGCGTCCGGCGACCTGGTGCGTGACCCCCTCCACGGTGACGGTCCCCGACGTGGTCAGGCCGGGCAGCGCGTACTGCCCCGTCGTCCCGCCGAAGAAGGGGAACACTCCGGCGCCGCCGTTGTAGAGCACGGGGCCCTCGCGCCGAAGGGTGAGCCGGATCGAGGCGGTGTCCGTGGCACCGGATATCTCCAGCTCGTCCAGGTCCCCGCCCACGGTCAGGATCGATGTCTTCACGTCGAGCGAGTCCGCGGACGCCGTCACGCTGTCCTTGGCCTCGATCGTGTGCTTGTCGCCGGTGCGGCCGTCCGGTTCCTGCAGCAGCGCGACCGTGCTGAGACAGGCGCCGTTCATCTCCATCGCGTGGATCTTCACCCAGAAGACCCTCTCGTGGTCGTGCAGCCTGGCGCTGAACCACCAGGAGTCGGCGTCGACCGCGGAGTTCGCGGCGAGTCCGCCGGCGGCGTCGATGAGTGTGGGGCGGGTCGTGGGCATCCAATCTCCTGTCACCGGGCGGCCGTTGACGGCCGGGTTCCTTGATCAAGAGTAGAACTTCCCGGCTCCGCGAACGGCTCCTCGCTCCAGCGGAACCACGCCCGGTCGCCCTCGATGTGCAGCAGGAACTCGGCGACCGGGCCGTCCGGTGACGACAGCGAGACCCGGCGCCGCACCTCGTCGTACGCTCTCTCCCATTCTTCCCAGCCCAGTTCGTCGGCCTGTTCCAGCAGGGCCAGGTCACGGGCGAAGAGGTCCCGCACGGCGGCGAAACCGGGGCCCGCGGTGAACGTGCCCGACAGCCATGGGAAGTCGGCCTGGTCGATCACGATGTCGCCGACCGCCTCCTCCCCCGCGCGCACCCGCCACAACTCGCCGTCGAATCCCATGGTCCCTCCCCCGTCGCGCGGCCGATCACCACTGACGCCCAGCATGTCACCCGCCACTGACAACGCGGTCGGCCCAGTAGTTGATGCGCTCCCGTACGACGGGGTAGCCGGCCCGGGTGAAGTGTGCGGCCATGGGGAAGTTGGTCCGGTCGGTGGCGGCGGCGATGAAGTCGGCGCCCTGCGCCGCCAGGAAGTGGGTGCATTCGGTGAGCAGGTCGTAGGCGTAGCCGCGGCCCCGTTGTTCCGGCACGACGCCGATGAAGGCGACGCAGGGTCCGGACGGATTGCGGGCGGGGATGTGGATGCCGACCGGCTCGCCCTCGGGGGTGCGGGCGGTCTGCCACCAGGCGCGCGGGGACGGAAGCCAGTGGAAGAGGTCCAGTTCCTGCTGTGCGGCCAGGTCCGGGCCGCCCTGTTCGAGGGCCCGGCGGGCGTGGGCGTCGAGGGTGACCGAGTGGATGCGGCGCAGCAGGTCGTGGAAGACGGCGTCGTCCGGCTCGGCGGCGAAGACGAGACGGCCGGGTCGTTCGGGCAGGCCCCGGTCCGGGGTCCAGCGGTACAGGAAACGCTCCACCAGCGGTGTGTAGCCGGCCGCGAGCGCGGCGGCGGCCCGCGTGTCCACGGCGGCCCGCTGCCGGGGGTCGGTGCGCCAGCCGGAGGGCAGGTCGAGTTCGAGTTCGTCGGTGTGCCAGGGCGCGGTCCGCAGGAGTTCGGCTCCGGCCTCCTCCTCGCCCTCGGCCACGTCGAACCAGTTGATCACGAGCGGCTCGGGGTCCTCGGGCCGGCCCCACCAGGCGGCGCGGGCCACGGTGCGGCCGTCCCGTACGGCGATGCGCTGCCACTCGGGGCGGAAGCGGGTCTTCCGGTGCTTGTCGCGGAACTCCAGCGGGTCGGGCATGGTGTCGAAAAGGTGCGCGGTGCTCTCGTCGAGCGCGCGGACGACCAGGGTGGTCATGGATTCCTCCGGGATGCGTGCCGCGGTACGGCGGCGGGGACGCGCTCCCGGTCAGGCGTGGCACACCCGGGTGACGGGGAGGGGGGAGCGCAGAATGACAGTGGCCATGACGCTCGCCTCCTTCCGTCCGTCGGGCGTGCCGGGTCAGGCTACGCGGGCCGCGCACGGCGCGTCCATCGCTTTGCGCGGACCGCGGCCGGGACGAGGGCCGGTGTCCCGCACGGGGAGCCCCGGTGCGGAGGGCGGCGTAGCTTGGGGATGTGAGATCGGTGCGCGGCGGGTCGTCGCATCGGGACCTTGAAGATCGCGGCTGGTTGCGGGGCGCGCCGCCGCCGTGGTGGGTACGGGTGCTGCCCGTGCTGCTGCTCGCGGGCGTCACCGTGGCCACGGTGATCACTCCCCGGGCGCGGGACGCCGGTTTCGTGCTGGGGGCGATTCCACCGCTGGCCGTCCTGTCGTACGGCCCGCTGGCCACCGCGCTTCTCGGCGCCGGGGTGGTCGTGGTGCTGAACATCCCCGCCACCCATCTCAACCGCCCCGGCAACACCGATCTGCTCACCATCGTGTTCGTGGCCGTGCTGAGTGTGTTCGTGTCCTATGTGCGCAGCCGCCGGGACGCCCAGCTCGACACGGAGCGGGCGATCGGGGAGGCCGTCCAGCAGGCCGTGATGCCGCCGCTGCCGGAGCGGGTGGGCGGCGTGGGGTGCGCGGGTTTCTACCGGGCCGCGCAGGACGGGACGCTGGTGGGCGGGGACTTCTTCGACGTACGGGACGGTCCGTACGGCGTCCGCGTGGTCATGGGGGACGTGCAGGGCCACGGGCTGTCGGCCGTCGCGACGGTGGTGACGCTGCTGGGCGCGTTCCGGGAGGCGGTACTGGACCAGCCGGACCTGGAGTCGGTCGCCGCCCGGATGGACCGCAGGCTGGTGGTGGACTCCGCGGGCGTACGGAACGCGGAACTGTTCGCCACCGGGATGCTGCTGGAGTTCTCCCCCGACGGGCGTGCGGCGAGGGTGGTCGCCTGCGGTCATCCGGCGCCCGTGCTGCTGCACGAGGAGGACGCCCTGGAGGTGACCGTCGTGCCGGGGCCGCCGCTGGGGCTCGGGCTGGTCGACGTCGACGCGCCGAAGGGGGTCACGGTGACGCTCGGGCCGCGCGACCGGCTGTTTCTGGCCTCCGACGGGGTGTGGGAGGCACGGGACGCCGACGACGCCTTCTATCCGCTGCCCGCGCGGCTGGCCGCCCTGTCCGGCACGGCGTCCGCCGAGCTGCCCGGGGTGGTGTGGGCGGACCTCGTGCGGGGGCGCTATGAGACGCGGGACGACGTCACCATGCTGGTCCTGGCGCCTCGGCCACCGGATCCCTGACGGTCGCGCCGGTCAGCCCACGTCCCACAGGAAGCGGTGGGTGTGGATGCCGAAGTAGGGGAACGACTGGATCTCGCGGACGCCCTCGAGAGGCCGTACCACGTCGTTGACGAAGTCCAGCAGGGCCTTCGGACCGGGGGCGACCACCTCGGCGAACAGATCGAATCCGCCCGAGGTCAGCACCGAGTACACGACTTCCGGGCGTTCGGCGAGTGCGTCGGCGACGGCGCGGGGGTCGCCGTCGACGCCGATGCCGAGCAGGGCCATGGCCTGTCCGCCCATGGCCATCGGGTCGGTCACCCCGACCACCTGGACGGCCTTGGAGTCCAGCAGGCGCTGCAGCCGCTGCCGCGCCGCCGAGGCGGACAGGCCGACCTTCGGGCCGAGGTCGGCGTACGCGATACGGCCGTCGGTCTGCAGCTCGCGCAGGATGGCCCGGTCGATCTCGTCCACGCGTGTCCTTTCGTGCGGGTACTACCGTGGTTCTCAGTCCGCCAGTTCGGCGAGGGCGGCGGCGAAGACCTCGGTGTGGGTGTCGACGTCCTGCTCGGTGGTGTCCGGGCACATGAGCGCCATGTTGTGGAACGGGGTCAGCAGGATGCCCCGGTTGGCGAGGTAGAGGTGGAGGAAGTCCTCCAGCTCCGGGTCGGAGACGGCCGCGGACTCGCTGCCGGTGCGCGGCGCCGGGCTGGTGAAACGGTACTCGGTGCGGGCGCCGAGCCGGCTCACGGACCACGGCAGCCGGTGGGTCTCGATGCCCGCCCGGACGCCCGCCTCGAAGCGCTCGGAGAGCTTGTCCATCCGGTCGAACGCCTCGTCGGTGAGGACGTGTTCGAGGGTGGCCCGCATCGCGGCGACCGACAGCGCGTTGCCGGCGAGTGTGCCGCCGACGCCGCCCATGTCGACGAGGTCCAGGTCGGTGCGGGCCAGGAGCCGCTCGGCGAGTTCGGCGGACAGCCCGTACGCTCCGGCCGGGATGCCGCCGCCGATCGCCTTGCCGATGGTCAGCAGGTCGGGTTCGAGGTCCCAGGCGGCGGTGCAGCCACCGGGTCCGGCGGAGAAGGTGTGGGTCTCGTCGTTGATGAGCAGGCTGCCGTATCGCCTGGTCAGCTCGCGTACGCCGGCGAGGTAGCCGGGCTCGGGCAGGACGATGCCGATGTTGGTGAGGGCCGGCTCCATCAGCACGGCGGCGACGTCGCCGTGGGCCAGTTCGCGCTCCAGCCCGGCGAGGTCGTTGAACTCCGCGACCCGGCTCGTCTGCGTGACGTCGCACGGCGCGCCGACGTTGCCGGGTCGGGCGGTGCCCGTGCCGTCCGGGCCGACGACGATCAGGGACTCGTCGACGCTGCCGTGGTAGCAGTAGCTGTTCACGAGGATCTTGGGGCGCCCGGTGACGGCCCGGACGAGCCGGATCGCCCACCGGTTGGCGTCGGTCGCGGTGAGCGAGAAGCTCCAGCGCGCCAGCCCGAACCGCCGGGTCAGCTCGGCGCCGACCCACTCCGCGTCCTGCGTCGGCAGCATCGCCGTGGCCCCGCCCAGCTCGGCGAAGCGCCGCTGTACGGCCCCGGTGACCGGGGCGGGCGAGTGGCCGGCCATCGCGCCGGTGTCGCCGAGGCAGAAGTCGATGTACTCGTGCCCGTCCACATCGGTGACCCGGGCGCCGCGCGCCCCGGCCAGATAGCGGGGAAAGGCACCGGCCGTCTTGTTCATCCAGGTCATCGGTACGCGGCCGAAGAGGTGGCCGGCGCCCGCGTAGGCCGCACGGGAGCGCGGGTTGCGACGCTCGGCCTCGGCGCTCTCGCGGGCCAGGAGGGCGTGCAGACGCGTGCGGTCCATGAAGTACCTCGCTGGAGACGGTGCCGGATGACGGATGACGGATGACGGATGACGGATGACGTGACCATACGACCGAAGCAGCATCGGACTCAAGACTCGACGCGTGATTCGATTGTCAGTACGACGGAATCAAGCGTCCCGCCCGGTATGCGACCTTCGCGCGGGTGACGTGTCGCCCTCCCTCAACTGACGAACCCGTAACCGGAGTTCGAACATCCCCGCACAAACGCCAGGCCGCGCCACCCCTTCCGCCACGTAGAAATATCTACGAGCATGCATATGCCGAGGGCAGGCGGACGAGGACACCCGGAGCGGTGCATGACGAACACGATGTGGACGCGGGGCGTGGAATGGCTGGCCGCAGCGTCGGCGGACCCGCGCTCCTGCAAATGGGAGTGGGATCACGGCGAGGGCATCGCACTGCTGGAGGCGGGCCGTTTCTGGGACGTGCTGAGCGTTCCCGAGCGACTGGGGCTGCTCACCCTCGACCTGCTGTGGCGGCCCGGGATCCCCGCGCCGGGGCCGACGCTGGTCGACACGGCGGCGGGCCGGGTCGGGTTCTTCCTGCCGCCGGACCCCTCCGGGGGCTGGGTGGGAGCCGGTCTGAGGTACGCGACCAAGGGTGCCTGGGTCGCCGTACCGCCGCCGTACCGGCCCGCGCGTTTCCTGGAATGGCTCGTACCGCCGGACGGCTCCGGCACGCTCCACTCGCCCGGCGACCTGGAGGAGGCGCTGCGGCAGGCCAACGGCACCCTCGCCGTGCTCTCGCCGCTGCGCGGGCAGTGACGGTTCGGGCTCAGGCGTGCTCGGGCGCGGGCCGCGCACCCGAGCCGGCCCCGGGCAGGACGGCCGACAGCCCGTCGGGGTCAGCGGGCACAGTGCGTCCCTGCGCACGCCATTCCGCGACGAGGCCGGCGTAGATCGGCTCCCGGGCCCGGTCCGCCCGCGCCGGCCGGGCCGCGCGGCGCATCCGGTCCAGCCGTTCGATCCGGTCCAGCGAATCCAAGCGGTACCCCGGGTCCAAGCGGTTCATGCCGGGGCAACGCCCGTGGCCCGCCGCCGGTACGGCCCGCCCCGCAGGCTCACCGGGTCGGGTGAGGCCATCGCTCGAACGAGGTCTTCCGCCTGTCGGACAAGCATCCCGCCGGCAGGCGGCGAGCGGGGCGATCCCCCTTCGTCCGGCGGGCGCGGCGGGGAGCGCGCTCCTATGCTGGGAGGGCCAGGGCTTCGACGTCCCGCTCATCGCACGCTCACCTCTCACGTGCTTGGAGTCAGCCCATGTCGCGCACGTCCGCACGCCTGCTGAGGGGGGCCGCGGTCGCCGTCACGGTGGGGACGCTGTTGGCACCGGTCGCCGCCGGCCCCGTGTGCGCGTCCCCGGCCTCGGTACCGGCCGCCCTCGCCGCCGACTCGCCCGGTCCGAGCCCCTCGACAGCGCCGGTCCGTGACCTCACCCCCGAAGCGGCACGCCAACTGGACGCCGCCGTACGCAAGGTGATGCGCGAGGCGAGCATTCCCGGCGCGACGGTCGGCATCTGGACGCCGGGACAGCCGAGTTACGTCCGCTCGTTCGGCGTCGCCGACAAGAGCTCCGGGCAGAGGATGGCACCGGACCTGTACATGCGCATCGGCAGCGAGACCAAGACGTTCACCGTGACCGCGCTGCTGCAGCTGGTGGACCAGAAGAAGGTCGGTCTGGACGACCCGATCGGCACGTACATCGGCGGCGTGCCCGACGAGAACAGGATCACGCTGCGTCAGCTCGCCGACATGCGCAGCGGACTGTACAACTACTCCGAGGACCCCGGCTTCGACAAGGCGCTCACCTCCAACCCGCAACGGCCCTTCACCCCCCAGGAGTTGCTCGCCTACTCCTTCAGGCATCCGCTGATGTTCCAGCCGGGGCAGAGGTTCTCCTACTGCAACACCAACCTGATCCTGCTCGGTCTGGTGGTGGAGAAGGAGAGCGGACAGCACCTCGGGGACTACATCAAGCAGCACGTTCTCGATCCGGCCGGCATGCGGCACACGGTCTTCCCGACCGGCAACGAGTTCCCCTCCCCGCACGCGCAGGGTTACACCCGGCAGACGGCGAACGGCAAGGAAGCCGACGCGGCCGACTGGAACCCGTCCTGGGGCTGGGCCGCCGGCGCGATCATCTCGAACCTCCGGGACCTGCGCACCTGGGCGCCCACGGTCGCCACGGGCCGGTTCCCGGACGGGACGACCATGGTCAGTACCGCGACGCAGAAGCAGCGGCTGACCACACCGCAGGCGGGCGCCGTGAAGGGCGCCGGATACGGCCTGGGCATCTTCGACGTGCAGGGATGGATCGGCCACAACGGCTCCCTGCCGGGCTACGAGACGGTGACCGTCTACCTGCCGTCGACCCGGACGACACTGGTGGCGCTCCTGAACACCGACACCGACTACCGGTCCCGGGAGCCGAGCACCCTTCTGGTGGAAGCGATCACGAAGATCATCTCTCCGGCGCACGTCTACAACCTGCCGATCACGCGCACCGGATGAGGCGGCGCGTTCCGCGATCAACGCCCGCAGGAGGCGCCGGTCCGGCCGGGCGCCACAGTCGAACGCGGGGCCGCGACCGGTCCCCCGTTCCGGTCGTGCCCCGCGGACTGCGGATACGGTACGTGTGCCGGCGCAGGCGGGGTAGTGCACGCGTGCCCGGCAGGGCCCGCACGGGACTCACCGGTGCACAGGGGAGTCCGGTTGGTCCGGGTTCGGCGTGCCGGGACCGGGCGTGCCGACGTCGGGTACCGGAAGCTCACCGGTGACGAGCTGGGCGAGGACGACCTCGTACAGGTCGGTGCCGCCGGCCGTCAGCCGGCGTTCCAGGACGGGTTCGGCGGCCCGGACGTGTTCACGCACGGTCTGGGCGTGTACCCCGAGCACCTGGGCGGCGCGTTCGGCGTGCGCGTCGGCGCCGGTCCAGGCGCGCAGGGTGCCGCGCAGGTCCCGGCCGTCCTCGTCGAGGCGGCCGAGCAGCCCCTCCGCCCAGGAGCGCAGCGCGCTCGTCCCGAGCAGCTCGGTGAGCCGGGCCCGGGTCGGCGGACCGGGTGCGCCGCCGGAGAGGTCGTACGGGCCCTGCGCGGCCTCGGTGTCGAGGGCGGCGTGGGCGACGGCGCGGACGGGCAGCCGGGAGAGGTCGGCGCCGAGCAGCGCGGCGACCCGGTCCATCCGGGCGCGGACGGTGTTGCGGCTGACGCCGAGCACCTTGGCCGCGTTCACGGCGGTGAACTCCAGGCCCAGCCGGGTGGTGGCGAGCAGCTCGGCGCGCACGTGGTGCGGCAGCTGGTCGAGCGGGCGCAGCACGGCGGCTGCCCAGGCCCGCAGCGCCGCGGGGTCGATGAGCCGTGCTGGGCGGGTGCGGGCGGCGTAGACGGCGTACCGGTCGGACCGGAAGCGGGCCACGGCCAGGGCGGTGACGGCCTGCCCGTAGGCGGTGGCGGTCAGGGCGAGGCGCTGCCGGGGGCTGCCGCCGAGGAAGGTGCCGCGCCGGTCGGCGACGAGGGACCGCAGCCGCTCCCCCACGTCGGCGGACGGGCCGACGACGATGACGTGTTCGTCCACCGCGGGGCAGCGCACGACCAGCGCCCGGCCCTCGGTGGCGTCCACGCACGCGTCGGCGAGCCGGTCCCGTTCCGCGGCGGTGCCCTCGAGGACGTACACCCGGGCGCTGTCCTGTTCCAGCAGCCCCGGCCACAGCCCGGCGGCGACCCGGCGGGCGGAGACGGTGTCCTCCACCATGAGCAGTTGCAGGATCGCCAGCCGCAGATCGGCCGTGGCCCGCCGCAGCCGCCGCCCGGACTCGGCCGACTCCCGTTCCCTGAGCAGCAGTTCCAGTATGCCCACGGTGCGGCCGAGGATTTCGGTGGCGCGCCGGTCGAACGGCTCCGGGCGGGCCACGGCGAGGACGGCTCCCGCCCCCGGTCCGGGCCCGGGACGCCGGATCCCGACCAGCCGCACATGCCGTGCCCCGTCGTCGAGGGACGCGGCGGAGACCCGGCCGGCGGCGACGTCGGCGAAGACGGCGGAGTCGAGCGGCAGCCACTCACCGGCGAGCAGGCCACCGCGGTCGTCCTGGAGGCAGACCGAGGCACTCACGGTCCGGGCGAGCCAGTCGACGAGCCGGCGTGGATCGCGCCCGGCGGGCCGCAGCTGGTCCAGCAGCTCCTGCGCCCAGGCGCTGTCCCCGCCGTTCGGCTGCTGGAACGCCGGGTCCCCGTCCGGTCGGCCGGCCACGTTCTGCTCTCCTCGCCTCCGTGTTGACCTGGGCTTACGCATCCGCACGTTACCCGACTCGCCTGCGCTCCCGCGCCGGACACGGCTCCGCCGGCGGCCCGGGGGGTGGGACGCCGGCGGAGATGTCGCGGTCCGGGCCGGGGGGAGGCCTCGGACTGCTCAGGGGTCGCATGCCCCGGAATCCGGGAGGTACACAAAGACGTCCTGCGGCGGCCGGCCGGAAGCGGCGCACTCCGCCTCGGCCGCCGCCATGGAGCGGGCGGTGCGCGCCCGCCGGCCGCCGGCGGATTAAGCTCGGTGAATGGCGAAGTACTTCGACGTGCACCCCGAGAACCCGCAGCCGCGCAGCATCGCCCAGATCGCCGACGCGGTGCGCTCGGAAGCGCTCATCGCATACCCGACCGACTCCTGTTACGCGCTGGGCTGCCGGCTCGGCAGCCGGGACGGCATGGACCGGATCCGCTCCATCCGCCAACTGGACGAACGGCACCACTTCACCCTGATGTGCCGGGACTTCGCGCAGCTCGGCCAGTTCGTACGGGTGGACAACGACGTCTTCCGGGCCGTGAAGGCGTCCACGCCCGGCAGCTACACCTTCATCCTCCCGGCCACGCGCGAGGTGCCGCGCAAGCTGCTGCACCCGAAGAAGAAGACCGTGGGCGTCCGCATTCCCGACCATGTGGTCACCCAGGCGCTGCTGGCGGAACTGGGCGAGCCGCTGCTGTCCAGCACGCTGCTGCTGCCGGACGAGGAGGAGCCGCTGACGCAGGGCTGGGAGATCAAGGACCGGCTGGACCACGCGGTGGACGCGGTGGTCGACTCGGGCGAGTGCGGCACCGAGCCGACGACGGTCGTGGACTTCTCCGGCGGCGAGGCGGAGATCGTACGGCGGGGCGCCGGGGACACCAGCCGCTTCGAGTGAGCCCATGGCCCTCCCGGTGGCCGGGGTCCGGCACACCGGGGAGGCCCAACCGGGCGCCGGGGACGGGCGCCGGGCACAGGCGCCGTAATCAGGTCCGCCTCTTGTATTGACATGCACGCGCCCTGGTACCAGCCTGAGAGCGCTCTCAAACAGGTACGGACCAATATCCGTACGACCCCGACCCCACACGGAGGCAAGAGAGTGCCGCATCAACTCACCCGCCCCGCGCTGCCGCTGGCCGCCGCCGCGGCCCTGGTCGGCGGGGTGCTCGCCCTCGGCGCCCCGGACCAGGCCGGTGCCGCGGTGCCGGACACCATCCCGCTGAAGATCACCAACAACTCGGGCCGCTCCGAACCGGTCTACGTCTACGACCTCGGCACCCGGCTGTCCTCCGGGCAGCAGGGCTGGGCCGACGCGAACGGAGGCTTCCACGCCTGGCCGGCGGGCGGCAACCCGCCGACGCCCGCCCCCGACGCGGCGATCGCCGGTCCGGCCCCCGGACAGTCCACGACCATCCGGATACCGAAGTTCTCCGGCCGGATCTACTTCTCCTACGGCCAGAAGCTCGACTTCCGGCTGACCACCGGCGGCCTGGTGCAGCCGGCCGTGCAGAACCCGTCCGACCCCAACCGGAACATCCTGTTCAACTGGTCCGAGTACACCCTCAACGACTCCGGACTGTGGCTGAACAGCACCCAGGTGGACATGTTCTCCGCGCCGTACGCGGTCGGCGTGCAGCGCTCCGACGGCAGCGTGAGCACCACCGGGCACCTGAAGTCAGGTGGATACACCGGCTTCTTCAACGCGCTGCGCGGCCGGTCGGGCGGCTGGCCCGGCCTCATCCAGACCCGCTCCGACGGCACCGTGCTGCGTGCCCTGTCACCGCTGTACGGCGTGGAGACCGGCGCCCTGCCGGCGAGCGTGATGGACGACTACGTCAACCGGGTCTGGCAGAAGTACACGACGTCGACGCTGACCGTCACGCCGTTCGCCGACCAGCCGAACACCAAGTACTACGGCCGGGTCTCGGGGAACGTCATGAACTTCACCAACGCCTCGGGTGCGGTGGTCACCAGCTTCCAGAAGCCGGACGCGGACAGCGTCTTCGGCTGCCACAAGCTGCTCGACGCGCCCAACGACAATGTGCGGGGCCCCATCTCCCGTACGCTGTGCGCCGGTTTCAACCGCTCGACCCTGCTGGTGAACCCGAACCAGCCGGACACCTCGACGGCCGCCTTCTACCAGGACGCGGTGACGAACCAGTACGCGCGTGCGGTGCATGCGCAGACGGCCGACGGCAAGGCCTACGCCTTCGCCTTCGACGACGTCGGCAACCAGGAGTCGCTGGTCCACGACGGCAGCCCGCAGCAGGCGTATCTGACGCTGGATCCGCTGAGCTGACGCACGAGGTGACATGCGAGGGTCCCGCACCCCGGCCGGCTGCCGGGGTGCGGGACCGTCATGTGTGGGTCAGCCGGTCGTCAGGGCGGTGTCGTCCACGACGAAGCTGGTCTGCAGCGAGGAGTCCTCCACGCCGTTGAACTTCAGCGTGACCGTCTGGCCCGCCAGCGAGGACAGGTCGAAGGTCTTCTGGCTGTAGCCGGAGGCGGCGTTGAGGTTCGAGTAGGTCGCGAGGGTCTTCGAACCCGCGGTCACCGTCAGCTTGTCGTACTGGGTGCTGCTGGTGGTCTCCGAGGTGTCGATGTGCAGGTAGTAGGTCAGGGTCGCCTTGCAGCCCGCGGGGATCGTCACCGACTGGGACAGCGTGTCGGTGTGGGTGGTGCCGTAGCCGTCGAGCCAGGCCTTGTACGAGCCGCCGTGGGCCGCCTCGCCGGTGTCGTTGGTGATGACGCCGCTGGTGGCGCTCCAGCCGGTGCCTCCGGACTCGAAGCCGGGGTTGCTCAGCAGCTGGGTCGAGGTGCAACCGCCGCCGCCACTGGAGTTGACCGTCCAGGTGAAGGTAGCGGTGCCGGTGGCGCCGGTGGAGTCGGTCACCGTCACCGTGGTGTTGTAGGTGCCCGCCGTGGTGGGCGTGCCGGTGATCAGACCGGTGGAGCTGTTGATCGACAGGCCCGCGGGCAGTCCGGAGGCGCTGTAGGACAGGGCTCCGCTGTTGGTGCTGCTGGCCTGGACCTGGAGGCTGACGGCGGTACCGACGGTGGAGGTCTGGTTGCCCGGGTTGGTGACCGTCACCCCGTTGCCCGGCGGGGTGACATGGCTGCCGACGTTGATGCCGGCGAAGGCGTTGGCGACTCCGGCGTACTGCGCGGAGTTGGCGCCGTACAGCGCGGTCGCCGCGTTCAGGGCGGCGGTGCGGGCGGCGGCGTAGTTGGTGCTGGACGTCATGTACGTCGTCAGCGCCTTGTACCAGATCTGCAGCGCGGCGGCGCGGCCGATGCCGGTGACGGCGACGCCGTCGGAGGTCGGGCTGTTGTAGGTCACGCCGTTGATGACCTTGGTGCCACTGCCCTCGGAGAGCAGGTAGAACATGTGGTTCGCCGGGCCCGAGGAGTAGTGCACGTCCAGGCCGCCGACACCGGAGTACCAACTGTCGGCCGACGAGCCGTCCTTGCTCGGCTTGTCCATGTACCGCAGCGGCGTGCCGTTGCCGTTGATGTTGATCTTCTCGCCGATGAGGTAGTCACCGGGGTCGGAGCTGTTGTTGGCGTAGAACTCCACGCCGGTACCCATGATGTCGCTGGTGGCCTCGTTCAGGCCGCCGGACTCACCGGTGTAGTCCAGGCCCGCGGTGTTCGAGGTGACGCCGTGGCTCATCTCGTGGCCCGCGACGTCGAGCGAGGTCAGCGGGTCGTTGTTGGCGGAGCCGTCGCCGTAGGTCATGCAGAAGCAGGTGTCGTCCCAGAAGGCGTTCACGTACGAGTTGCCGTAGTGGACACGCGAGTAGGCGCCGACACCGTCGTTCCTGATGCCGCTGCGGCCGAAGGAGTTCTTGTAGAAGTCCCAGGTCTCCTGCGCCCCGTAGTGCGCGTCGGCGCCCGCGGTGGCGGCGGTGGAGTTGGTGCCGTCGCCCCAGGTGTCGTTGGTCTGCGAGAACAGCGTCCCCGTGCCCGAGGTGCCGTGGTTGAGGTTGTACGTCTTGTGCCCGCCGCGCGCCCCGTCGGTCAGGGTGTACGTCGAACCCGACTGGGTCGTCGTCAGCGTGACCTGGCCGCTGTAGTGGGTGTTGCCGACGCCGGTCTCGATCGCCTGGTACCGGTACAGCTCCTTGCCGGTGGTGGCGTCGGTGATGACGTGCAGCCGGCTGGGCGTGCCGTCGTCCTGGAAGCCGCCGATCACCGTCTCCCAGGCGAGCTTCGGGGTGCCGCTGCCGGCCCAGATCACCTTGCGGGCGCTGTCGGCGGTGGGCTTCTTGGCGGCGAGGGACCTGGCGGCCTTCAGGGCCTTGGCCTCGGCTGCCGACTTGGTGAAGGTCGCGGTGGTGGAGGCGACCTGGATCTTGTGCTTGTTGTTGTAGGTGGTGCTCACGGTGCCCACGGCGAGGGAGGCGGGCGGGGTGTGCACGACGAGGTCGCCGCCGAGGACGGGGAGGCCGGCGTAGGTGCGCTCGTACCGGGTGTGCAGGGTGCCGTCGTTGTCCTTGACGACGTCCTTGACGACCAGCTTCTCCTTCGCGCCGAGCCCCAGGGTGCGGGCGGTCGCGGCGGTCTGCTGCTGGGCGCTCTCGATCAGTGCCTGGTGCTGGGCCGGGCTGAGCCTGGCCTCCAGGCCGCCGGTGCGCAGCGGGCTGGGGTGGGGAGCGGCAGGCTTGGCGACGGCCGGGGCGGCCTGCATGCCGAGGGTGAGCAAGGCGGCGGTGGAGACCAGGGCGGCTCCGACCGTGGCACGCTTGTGGGGAAGGCGTCTGTGGGGTCTCACTCGTACTCCTCCTGCTGCGGCCGCCGGGTCGCGGCCGGTGACAGACGGGCAGACGGGTCTGCTGCCCGTGAGCTGAGCTGTGCGGGACCGTGGATCCATGTGCGGGGTGTGAAGGATCGACGTGCGCACGGAGGATGACAGGATTGACTAGTCCATGTCACCACAGTTGCGGTCAATCGAGGGTTTTCCCTATGCGGCGCCCCAGGGCCGGGGCGGCGCCGGGCAGGAGCAGCACCTCGTACGGCCGGCCCGCGGCGAGCGGCGCACCGGACAGCCGGAGGGTGCGGGAGGGCGGGACCTCGAGCCGCCAGAGGCAGTCAGCGGGATCGTCCCCCGTACGACCCCGCAGTTACAACACACTCCCGCCGTCCGTGGTCAGGGTGAACCGCCTGGGGACACCACGGGTGAAACGGGCGGTGCGGACGAGCCGGGCGGGGAGGAGGCCGGGGCGCACGTTCCGGTGACTTCCTCTTCCCCCGGAGTCGAGCTCGACTCCGGCATCCTCCCGGACCGGGTCGACAGCGCCCAGGACCTGCGCGGCTACGCGGCGGCGCTCGCCGTGGACTGCCACCGCGCCGAGCGCGAACGGCGGGCGAGGGCCGAACGCGGCGAATGGGCCGGTGACGGAGGCAGCGGGGCGCACAGCACCCTCTACGACTGGCTGGACGGCTGGCCGGCAGGGGCCGGCGCCCGATCGCCGCTCCACGCCCGGCTCGCACCCGTCTCCTGGCAGTCCATCGCTCTTCAGCTCGACGCCGCACCCAGCCACGAGCAGCGAAGGCCCGGCCGGGTCACGGGGCCGGGGTTCGCCGCGGGCCTCACAGCCGTACGGTCATCGCGACGGTCACTTCGTCACCCGGCGCGAGCCCCTCCGGCCGGCGCACGGCGCTCTTGAGCGGCAGCAGGTACCCGCCGTCCCTGGGGAAGAGGGACGTGGTGAAGTCCGTGCCGCCGACCCTGGCCTCGACCGGGATCACGCCCCAGCCGTAACTGGCCAGCGCGGCCACGTCACGGATGTCGGCGCACTCCGCGTCCGGCACGGCGACGAAGTAGTACGGCGCCGGTCCCCGCCACTCCACGACCCGTCCGGCGAAGGCGAGTTCCATGGTCTGTCCGCCCCTCTCGCTCAGCGGCTGCACAGCGTACCGGCCGAGGCCCCGCCAACCTCCCGTGACCGGTGCGTTGTTACTGTGCACGGCGTGTCTGACTCCTCGCGCGATACCGCCCAGGGCGCCGGCTGGGGCTCGGCCGAGCCCGGCACCTACAAGCAGCTGATGCCGGACCACGTCGAGAAGCTGTCGTGGCTGAATCCACGGACCCTGTGGGCCGCCCGCAACGGCGTGCTGGCGTCCTGGTTCGGCGACCCGACCGGCCGTACCCGCAGCCGCTGGGTGGCGCGCCGGGAGGCGGCCGGGGCGCCCGTCGACAAGGTGATCGAGCGGGAGACCGACGACTGGTTCTCCTTCATGGTCATCGGTGACACCGGGGAGGGGGACGACCCCCAATACGCCGTCGTCCCGGGGTTTCTGAAGGCGAGCGAGGACACCGACTTCGCGGTGATCGCGAGCGATGTGATCTATCCGGTGGGCAGCGCCGACGACTACGGCAGCAAGTTCTTCCGGCCCTACCGGGACTATCCGGCCCCGATATACGCGATACCGGGCAACCACGACTGGTACGAGGATCTCGGCGCCTTCATGCGCGTCTTCTGCGCCGACACCCCGCCGCTCGACCCCGAGCCCCGGCCCCGCCCGCTCGGCCGTGCCTGGTGGCGGGCCCTGCTGTGGCACCGGCCGCAGCCGGCTGACGAGCAACGGCTCGCAGCCGCAAGGGAGTTGCGGTCGGCACCCGGCCAGCAGGCCGCACAGCCGGGGCCGTACTGGGCGATCGACGCGGGTCCGCTGCGGATCGTCGGCATCGACACCGGTCTGCTCGGCACGATCGACGCCGAACAGGGCGCCTGGCTGCGCGAGGTCTCCCGGGGACCGCGGCCGAAGATCCTGATCACCGGGTCACCGCTGTACGTCGACGGCGAGCACCACCCGTGCCCGATCGAGGGCGCCGGGACGGTGGACGACATCGTCCGGGACCCGGAGCACCACTATGTGGCCGCGATCGGCGGCGACATCCACAACTACCAGCGCTATCCGGTCGACGTGGACGGCCGGACCATCCAGTACGTGGTCGCGGGCGGCGGCGGGGCGTTCATGCACGCCACACACACCATCCCGCGGGTCTCGGTCGGGGGTGTCACCGAGCGGGACTTCCGCTGCTATCCGCTGCGCGGCGACTCCCTGGCCTTCTACAGCCGCCTGTACGGCCGCCGGCTGCGGCTGCGCCGCTTCTTCACCCTGACCGAGGCGGAGGCCACGGCGGTCGTCGCCGAGCGCCTCGGTATCGAGCCTGGCCGCAAGCCAGGCCCCGAGGCCCGGATCACCCGGCGCACCCGGCTGATCGCGAGCCTCCTCGGCACCGGCGGCCGCCCGGACCGTACGTCCCGGTTCCGGCTGCCCGTGCGCAAGGCGTACACCCAGCTGTTCTCGCCCGGCTCGGCCACCTACAGCCCGCCGTTCTTCAAGTGCTTCCTGCGGCTGGACGTCGCTCCGGAGGCGGTCCGGCTGCGCTGTTTCGCCGCGACCGGCAACCGGGCGCAGGAGGTCGATCCGCCGGTGGAGGACGAGATCGTCATCCCGCTGAAGTGATCACACGGTTGTCACACTCGCCTGCCAGAATCGAAAGGCGAAGCGCCTTACGACCGCTGGAGGAGCCCGTGCCGTCCACCGCCCGCCCGCTGCGCAAGCTGGGCTTCCTCACCATCGGCCTGTTCGACCCGGCGGATCCGGCCCGGGGCCACGAGTCCACGCTGGAGATCATCGAGCTGGGCGAGCGGCTCGGCTTCGACAGCGCCTGGCTGCGCCACCGCCATCTGCAGCACGGCATCTCCTCCCCGGTCGCCGTCCTCGCCGCCGCCTCCCAGCGCACCCGCCGCATCGAGCTGGGCACCGCGGTGACCCCGCTCGGCTGGGAGAACCCGTTGCGTCTCGCCGAGGACCTGGCGACGGTGGACGTCCTGTCCGGGGGCCGGCTCAACCCGGGCGTCAGCGTGGGCCCGCCGATGCACTTCGAGCAGGTCAAGGACGCCCTGTACCCGGACACGGCCGACGCCGAGGACTTTGGCTACGAGCGGGTGCGGCGGCTGCTGGACCTGGTGCGGGGCAAGCCGGCGAGCGACTTCAGCGGGGTCGAGGGGTTCGAGGTGTTCAGCGATGTGGTGCAGCCGCACTCCCCGGGGCTCGGCCGGCGGATGTGGTACGGCGGCGGCAGCCTGCGCTCGGCGCGCTGGGCGGGCGAGCACGCGATGAACTTCCTCACCAGCAGCGTGGTCAAGGCGGAACAGCCGGACGGGCCGTGGGACTTCGCCGAGATCCAGCTGGCCCTCGTCCGGGAGTTCCGCGCCCATCACCCCGACGGCGAGGCGGCCCGGGTCTCGCACGGCCTGGTCGTGATACCCACGGACTCCGCGAGCCCGGAGCAGCGCGCCAAGTACGAGGCGTACGCGGCCAAGCGGCTGCCGCGCACGGCCTCCCCGCAGGGACCGGGGCGGCTGCTGTTCGCCCCGGACCTGGTGGGCACCGCCGAGGAGATCGCCGAACGGCTGTACGCGCACGCCGCGTTCCGGGAGGTGGACGAGGTGGCGTTCGCGCTGCCGTTCACCTTCGAGTACGAGGACTACGTACAGATCCTGACGGACATGGCGACGAAGCTCGGCCCGGCGCTGGGGTGGCGGCCGGCGGGCTGACGGGGCGGCCTCCGGCACGGGGCGGCATCCGGACCCCGTTCACCAGCGGCCCGGCTCCGTGCCCATCACCGCCTCCGAGGGCTTGCCGTCCACGCCCACCGGTACCTCCCCCGCGAGCATCACCCGGTGCATGATCCGGGGCGAGCCGACGTGGGCGTGGTCGCTCGGGGCCAGGTGGATGGTGGCCCGGTTGTCCCAGAAGGCGACGCTGCCCGGCTCCCAGCGGAAGCGGACGGTGTACTCGGGGCGGACCGCCTGCTCCACCAGCATCTCCAGGATCGCCGTGCTCTCCGGACGGGAGAGGCCGACGATCTCCTCCACGTAGTAGCCGTTGACGAACAGCACCCGCTCCCCCGTCTCCGGGTGCACCCGCACCAGGGGGTGTTCGGAGACGACCTGGTGATCCAGGAGGTGACGGGCATAGGCGTCGTCCCCGGGCCGGGGCTGGTAGCCCACGCCGAGCCGGTGCTCGGCGCGCAGTCCGTCCACGAAGGCCCGGACCGGCGCCGACAGGCCCGCGTAGGCGGCGGCCAGGTTGGCCCAGGTGGTGTCGCCGCCGTAGGGCGGGACGGTCTGGGCGCGCAGGATGGTCGCGGCCGGCGGGTCGATACGGGTCCCGTAGTCGCAGTGCCAGCCGCGCAGCAGGGTGTGCCGGCGACGGTGCAGCCACTCGTCGTGCTCCATGCCGTAGCGTCCGGCCAGTTCCAGCCGGTCGGCCGTAGTCTCGACCTCCGGGAAGTCCGCCGGCGAGTGCGGACCGCGGCGCGGCAGCACGACCGGCTCGCCGAAGCGGCGGGCGAAGGCCACATGCCCGGCGTGGTCCAGGTCCTGCCCGCGGAAGAAGACCACCTTCCAGCGCAGCACGGCCTGCCGGATCAGGGCCACGACGGTGGCGTCCAGCGGCCCGGCGAGGTCGACTCCGGTGATCTCGGCGCCGATGTGCCCGGCGACCGGATTCACCTCCACGCCTGGAACCTTCCCCGCCACGCCCTCGACCCGTTCCGTCTGGTCCGCGGTGGCCCTGTGCGTGGTCATGCGCGCTCCCGTGCTCGTCCGAACCGGCTCCCCCGAAGATCGTGACACCCCGGCCCTCCCGCGGCGAACTCCCGGACGACCGCGTTCCGGAACACCGCCGTGCCGCCGGCCGTGAAGAGGGCGGGCCGGTCGCACTGGGAACACCGGCGGTTCGCCGGCGTCCTGCTGGACGGCCACGACCCGGTGGCCGTCCCCGCCGCCCATGCCGACCGCTGCTCTCTCCCCACCCGTCCGGTTGATCACCGCTCGCCCTTCCGTGAGGCTGGGGGGACGACACTGTCGAGGGAAGGTCCCATCGTGAACGGCATTCCGGCGCACACGCTCAACGACGGTACGGCGATCCCCGCCATCGGCCTCGGCACCTGGCCGCTGGACGACACGGACGCCGAGCGGGCCGTACGCTCCGCTCTCGACCTGGGCTACCGGCTGGTGGACACCGCGACGAACTACGGCAACGAGAGCGGTGTCGGTCGGGCCATAGCGGGCAGCGGCGTGCCCCGCGAGGAGGTGGTCGTGACCACCAAGCTGCCCGGCCGCCACCACGGCTACGAGGAGACCCTCGCCTCCTTCGAGGAGTCCCGGCTGCGGCTCGGCCTGGAGTACGTGGACCTGTATCTGATCCACTGGCCGAACCCCCGGGTCGGCAAGTACGCCGACTCCTGGAAAGCCATGATCGAGCTGCGCGAGGACGGGCTGGTCCGCTCGATCGGTGTCTCGAACTTCACCCCCGAGCACATCACGCGGCTGGAGAAGGAGACCGGCGTGCTGCCGTCGGTGAACCAGATCGAGCTGCACCCGCTGTTGCCGCAGGAGGAGCTGCGCGCCTTCCACGCTGACAAGGGCATCGTCACCGAGAGCTGGAGCCCGCTGGGCCGGGGCAGCGATCTGCTGGACGATCCCGCGGTCGCGGAGGTCGCCGAGGCGCACGGGGTGACCCCGGCGCAGGTGCTGCTGCGCTGGCACCTCCAGGTCGGCGCGCTGCCCATCCCGAAGTCGGCCGACCCGGGCCGGCAGCGCGCCAACCTGGACGTCTTCGGCTTCGAGCTGGACTCCGGCCAGCTGGCGGCGATCGGCCGCCGCTCCCCGCGCAGGCTCGGCGGGGACCCCGACAGGCACGAGGAGTTCTGAACCGGGCCGCGCTGCTACTGCCCCTCGATCCGTTCCTGGGCGCTGCCCGGCCGGGCACGGTCACCGGCCGGTGCGGCGAGGCTGCCGAGGATGTCCAGCAGTTCTGCGCTGCGGCTGCCGGGCTCGGCGTGGAAGACGACCAGGGTGAGTCCGTCGGTGCCGTCCACGGACAGCTTGGTCGACTGCAGGTCGAGGTCGCCGACCTGCGGGTGGGTCAGATGGCTCATCCGGCCGCGGCGGGGCCGTACCTCGTGCCTGGCCCACAGGGTGCGGAAGCGTTCGCTGCGCAGGGACAGCTCGCCGACCAGGTCCCGCAGCCGCGGGTCGTCGGCGTCCGCTCCCGCCTCGGAGCGCAGCACGGCCACGCCCTCCTCGGTGAGGTCCCCCCAGTCCCGGCGCAGCTCGCGCTCGGCCGGGTCGAGGAAGACGGCCCGCAGGAGGTTGACGCCGGGCCGGTAGTTCGGGGTGAGTGCGTTGGCGAGGGCGTTGGCGGCCAGGCAGTCGGTGTAGCGGTTCTGGACGTAGGCGGGGTTGCGCGGCCAGCCGTCGATGAGCTGCAGCAGGCTCGCCGGGACCTGCTGGGTGCGGCGCCCGGACCGTACGCCGGAGCTCGGCCGGTCCTGGGCGAGGCCGACGAGGTGGGCCGTGGCGTCGGCGTCGAGCCGCAGCACGCCGGCGATGGCCTGGAGGACCTGCACGGACGGGTTGCGGTCGCGGCCCTGCTCCAGCCGCAGGTAGTAGTCGGAGCTGATGCCGGCCAGCATCGCGACCTCCTCGCGGCGCAGCCCCGGCACCCGGCGCAGGCCGCCACCGGGCAGCCCCACGTCCTCGGGCCGTACCAGCGCCCGGCGGGCGCGCAGGAAGTCGCCGAGGGCGTTCGTTCGGTCCATGGCCCCACCGTACGGCGGCCCGGCCGGCGGTGACTGGCCCTGTCACTCCCAGGATCGACGGGGTACTGCAACGGCGGGCCCGACGGGCTCAGGGTGGAGAGCGGGCCGCCGGCGGAAACGGTGGCCCGGACATCTCGAGCACCATCCTGAGAGGCACGACATGACTGCACAGCTCGGCGGCACCCTCACCCCGGCCGAGGGCCTGACCCTGACGCGGATCGGATACGGCGCCATGCAGCTGGCCGGGCCGCACGTCTTCGGCCCGCCGAAGGACCGTGACCGGGCGGTGGCGGTGCTCCGTGCGGTGGTGGAGGCGGGCATCACGCACATCGACACCGCCGACTTCTACGGCCCCGTGGTCGTCAACGAGCTCATCCGGGAGGCCCTGCATCCCTACCCCGAGCAGCTGCACATCGTCACCAAGGTCGGCGCCCGCCGGGGAGCCGACGGCAGCTGGATCCTGTCCCGGCACCCGGAGGACCTGAAGGCGCAGGTGTACGACAACCTGCGGAACCTCGGTGTGGACTCGCTGGACGTCGTCAATCTGCGGGTGGGTGACGTGGAGTCCCCGAACGACGAGTCCGTGGCCGATAAGTTCGGCGCGCTGGCCGAGCTGCGGGAGCGGGGGCTGGTCCGGCACCTGGGGCTGAGCACGGTGACCGCGGCGCAGCTGGACGAGGCGCTGGCGATCGCGCCCGTGGTGACCGTGCAGAACCTGTACAACCTGGCCAACCGTCAGGACGACGCCCTCGTGGAGCGCACGGCGGCCGAGAACATCGCCTTCGTGCCCTACTTCCCGCTCGGCGGCTTCACCCCGCTGCAGTCCGGCGCGCTGGCGAAGGTCGCCGCCCGGCTGGGGGCCTCGCCGCAGCAGGTGGCGCTGGCCTGGCTGCTGCGCCGGTCGCCTAACATCGCGCTGATCCCCGGCACCTCCTCCCCCGAGCACCTGCGGGAGAACATCGCCGCCGCGTCCCTGGTGCTGCCCGACGACGCGGTCGCCGAGCTGGACGGCATCGCGGGCTGAACGGCCCCGTCCGGGGTACCCGGCGCCCGTGAGGCGGTCGTACGGAAGGAGCCCCAGGTGGCAGCGGAGGACCGGCTGCGGACGTACCGCGGCAGGCGCGACTTCGAGCGGACCCGCGAGCCGTCGGGGCAGGAGCCCCGGGCCGGGGGTGACGAGCCGCATTTCGTGGTGCAGATCCACGACGCCAGCCGGATGCACTTCGACTTCCGGCTCCAGGTCGACGACGTCCTGAAGTCGTGGTCGGTCCCGAAGGGCCCGTCCACGGATCCCGGGGACAAGCGGATGGCCGTGCCCACCGAGGACCATCCGCTGGAGTACGAGGAGTTCGAGGGTGTGATCCCGGAGGGCGAGTACGGCGGCGGGACCGTGATCGTCTGGGACAACGGCACGTACGAGCCGCTCAGCCACGACCGCAAGGGGCGCCCGGTGGACTTCGCGGAGTCGCTGGAGCACGGGCACGCCACCTTCCGGCTGCACGGCAGCAAACTGCGCGGGGAGTACGCGCTGACCCGCTTCCGCGGAGACGAGGGTGAACAGGAGGCCTGGCTGCTGGTGCGCAAGGGGCCGGCGCGGTCGGCCGGGCACGGCACCCCGGATCCCCGGCGGGCCCGCTCGGTGCGCACCGGACGCACCCTCGCGCAGGTCGCGGCTGCCGGCGAGGAGTGAGGGGCGGTGCCGGGGCTGCTGGACGCGCTGCCGGCCGACCGACGGGAACTGCTGGGCCCGGCCGGGCCGGGCGCCGAACTCGCGGCGGCACCGATGCTGGCCACGCTCAGCGACCGGCGGGACTTCGGCGAGGGCTGGCTGTTCGAGCGGAAGCTGGACGGTGTCCGGCTGCTGTCGGTGCGCGAGGGCGACCGGGTACGGCTGCTCTCGCGCACGGGCCGGCGGCTGAACGAAACCTATCCGGAGATCGTCGAGGCGCTCGCGGCGCAGGAGTGCACCGACTTCACGGTGGACGGCGAGGTCGTCGCGTTCAGCGGCGGCCGTACCGACTTCGCGCGGCTGCAGCGGCGGCTGGGGCTGACCCGGCGCCGGGACATCGAGGCGTCCGGGGTCGCGGTGACGTACTACCTCTTCGACCTGCTGCGTCTGGAGGGCGCCGACACCCGTCGACTCCCCTTGCGCGTCCGTAAGTCGCTGCTGCGGCGGGCGCTGTCCTTCCGCGCCCCGCTGCGGCTGACCCCGCATCGCAACGCGGGCGGCGCCGAGTTGCTGGCCGAGGCCTGCGGCCGGGGCTGGGAGGGGCTGATCGCCAAGCGGGCCGACGGGCCGTACCGGACGCGCAGGTCCCCGGACTGGCTGAAGCTCAAGTGCTCCCAGGGGCAGGAGTTCGTGATCGGCGGCTGCACCGAACCGGCGGGCAGCCGCGTCGGGTTGGGGGCGCTGCTCCTCGGCTTCTACGACGGTGACCGGCTGCGGTACGCCGGCAAGGTCGGCACCGGCTTCGACCGGCGCACCCTGCTGGAGCTGCGCGAGCGGCTGGACGGGCTGCGCCGCGACACCTCGCCCTTCACCGGTGCCGTGCGCGAGGCCCGGGCCCGCTGGGTGAAGCCGGAGCTGGTCGCGCAGATCGCGTTCACCGAGTGGACCCGGGACGGGATGCTGCGGCACCCCCGCTACCTGGGACTGCGCGAGGACAAGCGGCCACGGGACGTGGTCCGCGAGGGCGCGGCGGCCTGAGACCCGCGGTCACGAACGCATACGGATCTTCGGGTTCCGGCCCCAACTCCCTTGCGGTGCCTTTATGTTCGCGGCGACACCCCGCTCGCCTCCGAAAGGCCCCGCATGCGTACCGCTCTCCGTGCCGCCGTCACCGGCGCGCTGACCGCCGCCACCGTTCTGGCCTGCGGCACCGCGCAGGCGACCCCGCCGGGCCCGGGTGTGACGGCCCGGATCATCAGCCGGACCACCATCGACGGCACCGACTACACCCTGCGGGAGATCACCGTTCCGCCCGGCCAGAGCACCGGCTGGCACTATCACGACGGCCCGCTGTACGGCGTGGTCAAGCAGGGCACGCTCAGCCACTTCGACTCCGCCTGCGCCTCGGACGGCGTGTACCGCAGGGGCGCGACGATCCAGGAGCCGGCCGGTGCGGACCATGTGCACATCGGGCGGAACCTCGGCGACACCCCCCTCGTGCTCGATGTGCTGTACGTGCTGCCGCACGGCGCCCCGTTCTCGGAGGACGCGCCGAACCCGGGCTGCCCGTTCCAGTGATCGGCCCCGCCCTCGTCGTAGGCGTGCGCCCGGCGCGGATGTGGTGCGTTCAGTCCTGGTGGGCACGCAGGGCGGCAAGGGCCCGGTCGGCGTGGGTGTTCATGCGCAGTTCGCTGCGGACGATCTCCAGCACCGTGCGGTCCTGGGCGATCACGAAGGTGACGCGCTTGGTGGGGGCGAGGGAGAAGCCGCGCTTGACGCCGAACCGCTCGCGGACCGTGCCGTCGGCGTCGGAGAGCAGCGGCATGCCGAGGCCGTGCCGACCGGTGAACTCCTGCTGCTTTTCGACGCTGTCGCCGCTGATGCCGACCGGCCGGGCGCCGACGGCGGCGAATTCGGCGGCGAGGTCGCGGAAGTGGCAGGCCTCCGCGGTGCAGCCGGGAGTGAGGGCGGCCGGGTAGAAGAAGAGGACCACGGGCCCGTCGGCCAGCAGTTCGGTGAGCCGGCGGGTGGTGCCGGTCTCGTCGGGCAGGGCGAAGTCCTCGGCCCTGTCCCCGACCTCGATGTGTTCCGTCATGAGCGTCCCTCCTCGTTCCGGGCGATTCCCCGGGCCCAGAGCACCAGCGGCACCTGCAGCGGCAGCCGCGCCAGGGCGGCCGTCCGCAGCGGTGCGGGCCGGTGCCGCCAGTCCACGGCCATCTGTACGTTCGCCGGGAACACCCCGACGAAGAAGGCCGCGGCCGCCTTTGCGGCGACCGCGCGTGTGCGGGGTGCGGCGATCCCGGCCGCCAGGGCCAGCTCCATGACCCCGCTGCCGTACGTCCATGCCCTGGGCGTGCCCGGCAGCGCGCGCGGAATGGTGGCGTCGAACTGTCGTGGGGCGGCGAAGTGGGCGATGCCGGCCGCGGCCAGCAGGCCGGCGAGCAGCAGGGGTGAGCGTTCGGACCGGGGCACGGTTCCTCCTCTGATGGCCTGCCGCCGGATATTACTGGACGGTAGGCGCGCATGACGCGGCAGGCAGGTCGGACAGCGCTTCCATGGGCATATCCGTCAGTCAGCAGCTCGTTGCCTAGGTCAAGCAAGTTCCGGCCAGGGCTCTCGGGCCGTCCTCGACGCTCGGCCCTCCCCGGATCCGGTCGCGTGTCGTACGGCCCGCCCCTCGGCGCAAGCGTGCTGGAATCGGCGGGTCCACCCCCTCGGGAACACCTTGGAACACCGGAGGAATGCCATGGCCTTCGCCGTCGTCGCCCAGTACCAGTGCGCCCCCGCCGACGCGGACGCCGTGCGCGGCGCGCTGCGCACGATGCGCGAACTGGTTCGGTCGGAGCCCGCTAACCTCGCCTACGAGGCGCACGAGGTCGTCGACCAGCCCGGAGCCTTCGTGCTGTACGAGCGCTACACGGACCGCGCCGGCTTCGAGGCGCACAAGGAGACGGAACACTTCGCGGAGCTGATCCGGGCAACGGTGTTCCCGCTGCTGAAGGAGCGGACGATCACCTTCGCCGAAACGCTCTGACCGCCACGGATGGCTCCGGGCGCGGGACGCCTCACCCGTTCGTGCACAGGGACCGCCGGAGACGGCGGAACGCCTCCGCGCCGCGGACCGGGTGTGCGCGGCCGTGCCGCGGGCGCCCGTCCCGTGGGACGTCCCGGCCGTTCCTGGGGACGCGGGAACGACATTCTGACGGCTCGTCACGGACACCCTGACTGTCGTGATCACTGCTCGTGGTCACGAGAACGACAGCCGGAGGCTTCCATGATCCGACGGACTCTCAAGAGTGGACTACTGGCGACGGTCGCGGTGCTCGCGTTCCTGCCCACGGCGGCCGGCGTCAGCACGGCGAGCGCCGCCACGCCGCGCCCGGTCCCCAGCGCCACCGCCCAGCACCACGCCCACCGCGCCCAGCACCGCACCGGCCGGCGCGTCCACCACCGCAGGTACGTCACCACCCACCGGCACCACCGCACCCACCTCCGCACGCACCACAGCCGCCGAGTGCACCGGATCCACCGACTCACGGCCCGTCGAGCGGCCCACCGCTTCCTGCCGCAGACGGCGGCCTACCGCCTCGTCGTACAAGCGGCGCCCTACCGGCTCGCCGCACACCGGATGCAGTACCGGCTCGCGGGGCGATGGATGACATACCGTCACATCCAGCGCCTCACCGGCCGGGTCACCACCCGCCACGCCCCGCTCAACGTCCGCTCCGGTCCCGGCACCGGCTACCGGGTGATCGGCCACCGGCAGACGGGCCGGGTCCTGGCCCTCACCTGCAAGACTCACGGCTCCTCGGTGCACGGAAACCGCACCTGGTACCGGCTGTCGCACCACGCGGGCTACGTCTCGGCCCACTACGTCCGCCCCGCCCACGCCCTCCCGTGGTGCTGACGGCACTTCACCGGAGCATCATCCAGCCACCGAAGGCCCGTTCGACGACCCCCGAACGGGCCTTCGGTACGCCACACCTCACCTTCCTCATACCTCACCGCGTGTTGCAGCCGCCGTCCTCGGGAAGTTATTCCGACAACAGGGGCGAACCAGCCCATAGCGGAAAGGGAGTCGAGGACGCACGATGCGGCACCCTCAAGCATCGACCACGCCGGACGAGGCACTGGTGGTGGGACTGCGCGAGCTGAAGGACCGTACGGGGCTGAGCCTGGCGGCGCTGGCCGCGCGCACCCCGTACAGCAAGTCCGCGTGGCACCGCTATCTGTCCGGCGGCACGCCGCCGCCGCGGCAGGCCGTGGAAGCGCTCTGCCGCCTCGCCGGCGCCGACACCGAGGCCGTACTGACGCTGTGGGCCACGGCCGAGCCTCCCCCGCCCGGGGCCGACGCACCCGGGGCCGCGCCCGAGGGGTCCGGCCCCGGCCGGCGGCTCCCGTCATGGCTGCCGCTGTCCCTGTTCGCGCTGTTCGGTACGGTGACGGCGGTGGCCGCCGCCGCTGTCGCCCTGTCCGCGCGGCCGGGTACGGCGCCCGCCGCGCAGACCCTGCCGGCGGTGTCCCGCTGTCACGGCCGGTCCTGCCAGGGCGAGTTGCCCGACGCCACGGTGTGCGCCCGGGACGCACGGACCATGAGCACGGTCACCGACCCCGCCTACACCGTCCGGCTGCGCTGGTCCCCGGCCTGCGGGACCGTCTGGTCCGAGGTGCGGCTGCGGTCACCCCGGGCCCGCGAGGTGTCGGTACGCGCGGGCCGGGACGTGATGTCGGCCGGATATCCGGCGGACGACCCCGCCGGTGACAGCAGCCCGATGCTCTCGGCGTCCTCGCCGCGCGGCGTGGAGGCGTGTGCCGAGGTGGCCGGGGGGCTGGCCTGCACGGGCCTGGACGTGGAGCCGGAAGCACAGGAATGACACCGTGCAACGCATACGGCGCCGTCGCCGGCGTGCGCGGTGACGACGAGGGTGTCCCGGGTGCTCAGCCCCGCAGCGCCTCGATCAGGCCGGCGAGGTGGGCGCGGACGACCGCTTCGGCCGCCTGCGGATCCCTGGCCCTGATCGCCTCGATCACCGCCGGGTGCCGCTTCAGCCCGTCCGGTACAGCTCACTGAGCAGTTCGAGGACCGCCTGGAGGGCCGGGTTCGGGTCGTCACGCCACCAGGCGAGCCGTACGGCGACGGGTTCGGCGTCGCGCACCGGCCGGTAGACGACGCCGGGCCGCGGGTACTGGTTCGCGGTCGACTCGGCGGTGACACCGATGCCGCGTCCGGCGGCGATGACGGTGAGCCAGTCGTCGACGTCGTATGTCTCCTCCACGGCGGGGCGGGAGTCCGGCGGCCACAGCTCGGGCGTGGTGGTGCCGGTGCGCCGGTCCACCCAGAGGATCCGGCCGGTGAGTTCGCCGAGCCGTACGGACCGGCGCCGGGCCAGCGGATCATCGGCGGCGATCGCACACAGGCGCCGCTCCAACCCCACGATGGCGGTGTCGAACCGCCGGTCCTCCAGCGGCCGGCGGACCACCGCGAGGTCGCAGGCGCCTTCGGCGAGACCGGCGGACGCGGTGTTGACGCGGACGAGATGCAGATCGATTCCGGGGTGGGCTGCGGTCCAGCGGCGCTGGAAGGCGACGGTGTGGCGGCCGACGGCCGACCATGCGTAGCCGATGCGCAGCCGGGTGTGCCCCGACGTGGCCTCCTGGACCAGTACGGCTGCGTCCGCCAGCACCCGCCGGGCCTGCGCCACCACCCGCAACCCGGTCGCCGTCGGGGTCACCACACGTGAGGTTCTCCTCAGCAGCCGTACGCCCAGGGCCCGTTCGAGCCCTGCCAGGGTGCGTGACACGGCCGCCTGGGACACCCCGAGCGCGATCGCCGCGTCGGTGAAGCTGCCTTCGTCGACGATGGCGACGAGACAGCGCAGCTGCCGGAGCTCGATGTCATCCATACGTCAAGCGTATAGATCGTATAGTGCATGCATTTTGCGCAAGAGCCGGCCGGGCGGACGCTCCTCGCATGCGACAAGATCTCGGACAGCCCGCGGACACGACGTCCCGCGCGATCCAGAACCCCGCGCCGGGGCGGCTGGCGGGCGTGGCGGCCATGTTCGGCAGCGGCCTGGCCAACCAGACCGGCGCGGCGATCGGCGCGCTGGCCTTCCCGGTCCTCGGTCCGCTCGGCGTGGTGGCGGTACGCCAGTACGTCGCCGCGCTGGTCCTGGTGGCCGTCGGCCGGCCGCGCCTGCGCGACTTCACCCGGCGCCAGTGGTGGCCGGTGCTGCTGCTCGCCGGGGTCTTCGGCGCCATGAACCTGAGCCTGTACAGCGCGATCGACCGGATCGGCCTGGGGCTGGCGGTGACCCTGGAGTTCCTGGGCCCGCTCGGCATCGCGCTGGCCGCCACGCGCCGTCGGCTGGACGCGGGATGCGCGGCGCTGGCCGGAGCCGGAGTCGTGGTGCTGATGCGCCCTCAGCCCTCCGCCGACTACCCGGGCATGGCGCTGGGCCTGGTGGCGGCCTGCTGCTGGGCCTCGTACATCCTGCTCAACCGGGTGGTCGGGCTGCGCATCCCTGGTGCCCAGGGGTCGGCCGCGGCCGCGTGCGCGTCGGCACTGGCCTTCCTGCCGATCGGAGTCGTCCTCGCCGTACGGCATCCGCCGACGGCCGGGGCGCTGCTGTGCGCGGTGGCGGCGGGTGTGCTGTCGTCGGCCGTGCCCTACCTGACCGATCTGATCACCCTGCGCAGGGTGCCGGCCCAGACCTTCGGTCTGTTCATGAGCGTCAACCCGGTACTGGCGGCCGTGGTCGGCTGGATGGTCCTCGGTCAGCACCTGGGCGGCGCGCAGTGCACGGGCATCGGCGCGGTGGTGGTGGCCAACGCGGTGAGCATCGCGAGCACGCGCCGCTGAGGACGGCCGGCACGGTCGCTCCGGCGTTCCGCTCACCCTGCCGGGCGGGGTCGTGGGCGCCGACCTGGCAGCCCCGGGGTTGCGCCCTGCCTTGCCCGGGCCCGGCGCCCGGCGCACTCTTGTTCTATGGGTGCTCAGGACGGCCCCACGCTGATCACGTCTGTGCAGCGGGCCTTCCGTCTGCTGGAGGCGGTGAGCGCGCACGAGAACGGCGCGCCGGCGAAACAGCTGGCGCGCGAGACGGAACTGCCGCTCGCCACCGCCTATCACCTGCTGCGCACTCTCGTGCACGACGGGTACGTGCGAAAGCTGGCCGACGGCGGCTTCGTCCTGGGCGACAGGCTGGACTCCCTGCACACGGCGGGCCGCGCACAGACCCTGCTCAGCCGTGTGCGCCCGACGCTGGCCGCCCTCCGCGACGAGCTGGCCACCGCCGCCTACCTCACGTTCTACGAGGAGGGCGAGATCAGGGTGGCCGAGATCGTGGACAGCCCCCGCACGCCCCGGGTGGATCTCTGGGTGGGTTTCGAGGACGCCGGACATGCCACCGCACTGGGCAAGTCCGTGCTGCGGGAGCTGGACGAGGACGCCCGCCGGGACTATCTGTCCAGGCACCACCTCGCCGATCTCACACCACGGACGATCACCAGTCTTCCCCAGCTGCTCCGCAGGCTCGCGGCGCCCCCCTTGGCACCGGCCGTCACGGACCTGGAGGAGTACGCGCTGGGCACCGTCTGCGTCGCCGTGCCCGTCTACCGCGGGAGCACGCCCGGCTCACTCGGCGTCTCCCTGCCGGTGGAGCGGCAGGCCCAGCTCCAGGAGATCCGGGCGCGCCTGCTTCCGGTCGCGAGCCGGGTGACCAGGAGTCTCTCGCTCACTATCTGAAAACCCGGTCCTTGTGGCCTCCCTCACCCAGCCCGTTCGATTGATGAAACGGACATTCCGGGTGTGAACCCCGTACAGGCGAGGACTACGGACGAGATGCTCCAGGCCCGAGAGCATGGCGGC
Organism: Streptomyces barringtoniae; assembly: GCF_020819595.1. Classification (GTDB taxonomy): domain Bacteria; phylum Actinomycetota; class Actinomycetes; order Streptomycetales; family Streptomycetaceae; genus Streptomyces; species Streptomyces barringtoniae. The sequence goes on along the minus strand of NZ_JAJHNP010000011.1, from coordinate 16,867 downwards.
GACCATGCACCGACGCGGCTGTTCAGGAACTGTGTGGCCGAAGCGCGGGATCCGGGTCACCGGTGTGCTGCCGGGCAGCTGGCCGCCGGGCTTCCGGTGCTGGTCGTGGCCGTCGTCGCGCTCGTCGACGTCGCCGTGGACGGGGGGCTGGTCTGGCTGCCGCTGCTGGCCGTCTGCCCCGCTCTGGCGGCCGCCACCAACGGGCCGCGCGGTGTATTGGGCGTCGGACTGCTCGCCGTGGCGACGGGCGCGGCACTGGGCATGGGCCACGGGGTACCGGCCGGCGAACTGGCGGGCGTGCTCGCCGCCCTGCTGGCCGTCACCGCGGCGAGCGGCCTGGCCGCCGCGCTGCGTGGCCGTCGTGAGCGGGTCCTCGCCGCCGTCCGCTCGGTCGCCGAGGCCGCCCAGCACGCGCTGCTCCAGCCGGTCCCGGACACCATCGGCCCGTTCCAGGTGGCCGTCCGCTACAGTGCCGCGGCGGCGGAGGCGCGGATCGGCGGCGACCTCTACGCCCTGGTGCCCACGCCCTACGGGATCAGGCTGATCGTCGGCGACGTGCGCGGCAAGGGGCTGCCCGCCGTGCGGACCGCCGCCCTGGTGCTGGGGGTGTTCCGTGAGGCCGCCTACGACGAGCCCGACCTGCTCGACGTCGTCGCGAGGATCGAGCGGAGCCTGGCGCGCGACCTGGGTCCCGACGACTTCGTCACCGCCGTGGTCGCGGGACACCCCGAGTCGGGACACCTGGAGATCGTCAACTGCGGACACGCGGCGCCGCTGCTGATATCCGGCTCCGGGGAGGTCGCGGCGGTGGAGCCCACCCATCCCGCTCCGCCCCTCGGGCTGCGGGCCCTCTCGGGCCAGAACCCCCGCCTGCAGCGGCTGCCCTTCGCGGTCGGGGACCAGTTGCTGCTGTACACCGACGGGGTCACGGAGGCCCGCGATCACGCACGCGACTTCTATCCGCTGGCCGACGGGGTGTCCCGCCATGTCTGCGACGAGCCGGCGCGCACGCTCACCGCGCTCCATGACGAGCTGCTGGGGCATGTGGGCGGCCGGCTGCACGACGACGCCGCCCTGCTCCTGCTCCGCAAGCGGACCGCGGACGAGCCGGAGTGCGTGCCGTCATGGTGCGAGGCCGCACTCTAGTGCGCGCCGAGTTCGGCCCAGCGGGTGACTCCGTCGAGGTGGGTGCGTATGCCGTGGCGAGTCGCCAGGGCGTGGACGATCGTCTCGCCCCTGCCGTGCTCGTCGGGGTCGACTCCGAGGCACGGGCCCACCGGCAGGGCGGGTCCGCCGTCCGTGACCTCGACGCGCAGGCTGCTGCCACCGTCGCCCCGCACCCACGACAGCCGGAGCACGGCCGGCGGCCGGGCGTGCACGAGCGCGTTGGTGACGAGCTCCGACACCACGAGCAGCGCGTCCTCGACAAGGTGCGGACACACGCTCCAGTCCGCGAGGACCGCCGCCGCACGACGCCGTACGGCCGAGACGGCGCCGGCGACGGGCGGCACCGGACACACGTGTTCATATGCCGCCTGAACCAGTGTCTTGAGCTGTGCCGCCATGGTCTCTCCCAGTGGTGCGTACGGCCGGTCCAGCGCCGTCATGCCGGCGTGTTCCGGACTCGCATGCACGCTATGGACACAAATCCGGCCGGTCAATGAACAGCGGTCGGCATTACCGAACGCCCTCCCGCGGGCACGGCGTCCGTGCGGGTAATAGGCTCGCTTCATGGCCGGCCCAGTCCAGTCGATCGAACGGGCGGCGGCGATTCTGCGTCTGCTCGCCGGTGGGCCCCGACGACTCGGTCTCGGTGAGGTGGCGGCCTCGCTCGGGCTCGCGAAGGGCACCGCCCACGGCATTCTGCGCACGCTCCAGCACGTGGACTTCGTGGAGCAGGACGCGGCGACCGGGAAGTACCAGCTCGGAGCCGCCCTGCTGCACCTCGGCACCAGCTACCTCGACGTCAACGAGCTGCGCTCGCGCTCGCTCAACTGGGCCGACGCCCTGGCCGCCCGCAGTGGGGAGGCGGTACGCCTGGGCACCCCCCTGGAGGGCAGCGTCCTCGTCGTCCACCACGTGTTCCGGCCGGACGACACCTTCCAGACCCTGGACGTGGGCGCGCTGCTGCCCCTGCACGCCTCCTCGCTCGGCAAGGTACTGCTGGCCTACGGGACCGCGAGCGTCGAGCCGGTCGACCGGGAGCTGGAGGCGTACACCCGGCACACCCTGGCCGACCCCGAGCGGCTCGCCCGGGCGCTCGCGGAGGTCAGGGAACTCGGATGGGCCGCCGAGGTCCAGGAAATGAGCATGGGCGAGGCCGGAATCGCCGCGCCGATCCGCGGGCACGGCGGCCTCGTCGTCGGCGCCATCGGGCTGTCGGGGCCGGTCGAGCGGATCTGCGACGGCCAGGGACGCCCCCGCCCGAATCTGATCACACTGCTCCGTGAAGCCGCACGGGCGATATCCAGAGACCTGGGAGCCGCCCGCTGGTAAGCCAGGACAGCCGCCCCTCGATCCGTCGGAAGGCAGACCCGATCATGGCTGAACGGTATGTAATGTCCATCGATCAGGGCACCAACTCCACCCGATGCATCCTGTTCGACCACCGTGGGCGGCTGGTCTCGGTCGCGCAGAAGGAACACCGGCAGCACTTCCCCAGGCCCGGCTGGGTCGAGCACGACGCCGTGGAGATATGGCAGAACCTGCGGCACATCGTGCCCGAGGCGCTCTCCGACGCCGGTGTGGACAAGGGGCAGGTCACCGCCATCGGCCTGGCCAACCAGCGCGAGACGACGGTGCTGTGGGACCGGCGGACCGGCGCCCCGCTGGGCCGGGCGATCGTCTGGCAGGACACCCGCACGGCGCCGCTCGTCGACGAGCTCGGACAGCGGCCCGGGGAGGCGTTCTTCCTCGAGCGGTGCGCTCTGCCGCCCTCCACCTATTTCTCCGCGCTGCGGATCCGGTGGCTGTTCGACCACGTCAAGGGGGTCGAACAGCGCGCCAGGGACGGCGAGGTGCTGTTCGGCACGATGGAGAGCTGGCTGATCTGGAATATCACCGGGGGCGCCGACAGCGGCCTGCACGTCACCGACGCCACCAACGCCAGCCGCACCATGCTGATGAACATGCGCACGCTCACCTGGGACGACGAGCTGCTGGCCTTCTTCGGGGTGCCCCGCGCGATGCTGCCCGAGATCCGGTCCTCCGCGGAGACGTACGGCGAAGCCCGCTCACTGCTGCCCGGGGTCGCGATCACGGCCGCACTCGGCGACCAGCAGGCCGCCCTCTTCGGCCAGACCTGTTTCTCCCCGGGCGAGGCCAAGTGCACCTACGGAACGGGCAGCTTCCTGCTGCTCAACACCGGCAGCGAGCTGGTGCGGTCCCGGCACGGGCTCCTCACGACCGTCGCCTACCAGATCGGGGACCGGCAGCCGGCCTACGCCCTGGAAGGGTCGATCGCCATCACCGGCGCACTCGTCCAGTGGTTCCGGGACCGCCTGGGCCTGATCAACAGCGCCCCGGAGATCGAGACCCTCGCGCGGACGGTCGAGGACAACGGCGGCTGCTACATCGTCCCCGCGTTCTCGGGTCTGTTCGCACCCCGCTGGCGCAGCGACGCGCGCGGGGTCATCGTCGGCCTCACCTCCTACATCACCAAGGGCCACCTGGCGCGTGCCGTCCTCGAGGCCACCGGATGGCAGACACGGGAGGTCGTCGACGCCATGAACGCCGACTCCTCGGTCTCGCTTCAGCAGCTCAAGGTGGACGGGGGCATGACCGCGGACAACCTGCTCATGCAGTTCGTGGCCGACGTGCTCGACGTACCCGTGGTGCGGCCCATGGTCGCCGAGACGGTCTCACTGGGCGCCGCCTACGCGGCCGGCCTCGCCGCCGGCTACTGGCCCGACCTGGAGGTGCTGCGCCGCAACTGGCACCGGGCCGCCCAGTGGCTGCCCGCCATGGACCCCGAACTGCGGGAGTCGGAGTACGACAACTGGCAGCGGGCCGTCGAACGGTCCCTGGGCTGGGTTCGACGGCCGTAGGCGCGCTGAGCCACATCAACTCGCTCGACTCACGTAAGTCCTGAATGGGGATCCGCCCGCTCGCTGCAGAAGCGCTCAGGGAGGGGCGCGGTGCCGCCGTCGGAGACGGCCGCCGCGAACAGCCTCAACACGCTGATGCGCTCCATCGGCACGTCGGTGGCCAGCGCGGTCGCCGGGGTGGTCCTGTCGCAGCTGACGATCAGCCTCGGCGGCCACGCGCTGCCGTCCGAGAACGGCTTCAAGGCCGTCATGGCGATCGGCGCGGGCGCGGCACTCCTGGCCTTCGCCCTCGCCTCGTTCCTCCCCCGGCCCCGCCCGGCCACTGCGGCTCCCGCACCGGCGTCTGCGGAGCCGTCGGCGGAGACGGTCGGCTGAGACAGGCCGGTCGGCTGAGACGGGCTCAGGCGGCCGAGGCTGGCCCGTAGATGGCCTTGTGGGGCCGGCTTGTGGCCGTACGAGGTCGGCATGTGGACGGCGGAAGAAGACCGTACGGCCCTGCTCCCCCCGGCCACGGCTCCCTTTGCCCGGCGACCGGTCCGGGCGCACGGCCGGCCCCGGGCCGGGCATCCCTCGCAGCGTCGGCGCTCGCCGCCCCGCAATGTTCTGCCGCAACCGTCCGGTCCGGCGATGTCCGCTGTCGCGCAGCGGGCTTCGAGCTGCCAGGCGGTGCGGGCCCGTTCAGGGGAACCGGGGCCCGAAGGCGCGTGAGGGGGCCGGGGGCGGTCGAGATCTTCAGCCGTGACCGCCGTACCCCTGCCGCTCATCGCGCCGATGCTCGCCACTCCCGGCACGCTGCCGCCCGCCGCCCAGGACCAGCGGTGGGCGTACGAGACCAAGCAGGACGGCCAGCGGGTCATGGTCTACCTGCCCGGCGACGGCAGCCTGCTGCTGCGTGCCCGCTCGGGCGAGGACATCACCGCGGCCTATCCGGAACTGCGGCCGCTCGGCGGCGCGCTGGGGCCCGTGCCTGCCGTGCTGGACGGCGAGGTGCTGGCCCTCGACGAACAGGGCCGGGGCGACTTCCAGTTGCTGCAGAGCCGGATGGGCCTGGCGCACGCCCCCGCGCGGGCCGCACGCCGGGCCGCGCAGGTGCCGGTGCACCTGGTGCTGTTCGACGTGCCGTACTGCGAGGAGTCCCTGCTGCGGCAACCGTACGCACGGCGGCGGGCCCGACTGACCGAGCTGGGCCTGGCCGGACCGTACTGGTCGACTCCGGGTGCGGTGACCGGGCACGGCGCCGAGGCCCTCGCGGCGACCCGGGAGCACGGCCTGGAGGGTCTGGTGTGCAAGCGGCTTGACTCGGTGTACGAGCCCGGGGTGCGCTCGCGCGCATGGATCAAGATCCGGAACATGCGCGCCGAGGACGTGATCGTCGGCGGCTGGCTGCCGGGCAAGGGGCGGCTGAGCGGGCTGCCCGGCGCGGTGCTGGTCGGTCAGCGCGACGCGGACGGCCGGCTGAGGTACGTCGGCGGGGTGGGCACCGGCTGGAGCGAGGCCGAGCGGACGGAGTTGGCCGCGCTGCTGCGGGACACGGCGAGCGAACGGTGCCCCTTCGATCCGGTGCCGCGCGTCCCGGGCGCCCGCTGGGTGCTGCCCCGGCTGGTCGGCGAGGTCAGCTACAGCACCCGTACCCGGGCCGGCCTCCTGCGCCAGCCGTCCTGGCTGCGACTGCGACCGGACCTCACCCCGGAGGACTCCGCGGCGGACCTGCCGGAGGGCTTCGGCTGAGGAGACACGCCGCCGCGCTGCCGCTCTCCTCGGCCGGCAGCTGGCTGGAAGCCGTTCGGGGAGACCGTGGTGTTCGACCCGTTCCTGCGCGGGATCGTGGAGGCCGAGCGTGCGGCCGACCCCGCCGGGCCGGTCCGGATCACCGGCCCACGGTCGATCCGTCCATGGGCCGGGACTCCAACTCCCGGCGGCGCACCGACTTCCGAGTGGGCCCCGACCGGGGGTCGGGCCGGAGGGTCTATCGTGTCCCCATGTCCGTCCCGGAATTGATCCGAATCGTCTCCCGCGACTCCCCCATGGCCCTGGCCCAAGTCGAGCGGGTGCGCGCCGAGTTGGCCGTACTTCACCCCGGTGTGCGCACCGAGGTGGTGCCGGTGAAGACCACCGGCGACAAGTGGCTCGGCGATCTGTCGAAGGTCGAGGGCAAGGGGGCGTTCACCAAGGAGGTCGACGCGGCCCTGCTGGCCGGGGAGGCCGATCTCGCGGTGCACTGCGTCAAGGACGTGCCCGCAGACCGGCCGCTGCCCGCCGGGACGGTGTTCGCCGCCTTCCTGAAGCGGGACGACATCCGGGACGCGCTGGTTCACCCGGGCGGGCTCACCCTGGACGAACTGCCGGCCGGTACCCGGATCGGCACCTCCGCGGTGCGCCGGGTGGCCCAACTCTCCGCCACGCACCCGCACCTGGAATGCGTGCCGTTCCGCGGCAACGCCAATCGCCGGCTGGAGAAGCTGGCCGCCGGGGAGGCGGACGCGCTGCTGCTGGCCATGTCCGGTCTGGAGCGGATCGGCCGGACGGACGCGATCAGCGAGGTGCTGTCGCCGGACGAGATGATGCCGCCGATCGGTGCGGGCATCCTCGCGCTGCAGTGCCGGGAGGACGACAGCGATCTGATCGACGCCGTGAGCGGACTCGGTGACCCGGACACGCATCGCGAGGCGACCGCCGAGCGGATGTTCCTGCACGTGCTCCAGGGCCACTGCAACAGCCCCATCGCCGGGTACGCGCGCGTGGACCGCGGCGGGGAACTGTCCCTGCGGGCCTGTGTCTTCACTCCGGACGGCAAGACACGTCTGAACGCCCACGAGTGGGCGGGCCGGCTCGACCCCGCCACGCTCGGCACCTCGGTCGCGGTGGCGCTGCTGCGGCAGGGCGCGCGGGAGATCATCGACGGCATCCCGCACTGACCACACTTTCCGTACCGACCACACCGGCCGTACTGACCCCACGGGCCGGCACGGGGGTCGTACGACGGCTCCGTCCCGGACCCGCGGCGGCCCGGTCGCCCGCGTCAGGCGGTACCGGGCTCCGTCTGGTCCTTCAGGAAGGCGCTGACCTGGTGGGCGAGGCTGTGCTGCCCGGCGGACGCGGGGGCGGACGCCGTGGTCGCCTCCAGGACGCCGATGCCGCCGGTCCACAGCCGGCGGTCGGCCCACTCGTCCTCCACCCGCAGCTGCACCTGCACGTCCACGTGACTCAGGGCGGCCTCGGGGGCCGCGGCGTAGAGCACGGCGGTGGCCCGGCGCAGCGGGTAGACGTCGAAGCCCTCGATGAACTGGGAGTTGCGCCAGTCGATGAACGCGCCCTCCCCGTCGGGGCCGACGCGGACGTCGATCTGGCCGTCCTCCAGATGGATGCTGTAGGGCTGTGCGCCGCGGTTCTCGACCGTCACCCGGACGGTGAAGTACGTCAGCCCGCCGGCTGCGTCGTCGCGTCCGCGCGGAGGCTCCGCGGCCTCCAGACGGTGGACGCGGACCCGCAGACCGGCATGCTCGTCGTACTCCTGCCAGTCCCCGACCACGTTCGGCTCGTACACAGTGCCCCTCTCGACCTCCGAGAGCTGCTGTCTATCTGTGCGCTGAGCGCACTGTCAAATGAGCGGAATGCGCTGTGGCCAGCGGGTTCGCCCGCTTTGATCGCTGATCAAGCGCTGCCCAGGAAGAATCCCCGCACGGCGGCTCCGGAGGGGGTACGGGTGCGTGCCGCACATCACGTCCACGGGCAAGATCATCGGGCCAGGCGGCCGAGCAACGAGGAGGCCGCGGCGATGCCGAGGGCGGCGGCCACCGCCAGGACGGCGAAGTCGGCGCCGAGGTGGGCGGGCGTGCCGAGGAGCAGGCCGCGCAGGGCGTCGACCTGGTAGCTCAGCGGGTTCACCCTGCTCACGGCCTGGAGCCAGCCCGGCATCACCGAGACGGGGTACAGGGCGTTGGAGCCGAAGAACAGCGGCATGGTGATGGCCTGCCCGAAGCCCATCAGCCGGTCGCGGCTGAGCACGATGCCGGCGATGGTCATCGACAGACAGGAGAAGAACGCGGAGGCGAGTACGACGGCGACGGCGACGCCGAGCAGCTTCAGCGGGTTCCAGGTGAGGGCCACGCCGAGCACGGCGGCGATGACGATCACTACGATCGCCTGGATCAGCGACTTCACCCCGGCGGCGAACGCCTTGCCGGTGATCAGTGCCGAGCGCGGGGTCGGGGTGACGAGGAGCTTGTTCAGGATGCCCGCGTCGCGCTCCCAGATGATCTGGATTCCGTAGAAGATCGCGATGAACATCGCCGACTGGGCGATGATGCCGGGCGCCATGAAATCGATGTACGGCACGCCGCCGGTGGGAATCGCCCGGATCCGGGTGAAGGTCTGACCGAAGATCAGCAGCCACAGGGCGGGCTGGACCGCGCGGGTGTACAGCTCGGTGCGGTCGTGCCGCAGCTTCTGCAGCTCGACGGCGCACATGGCGACGACCCGGGCGGGCAGCAGCCGCCAGCCGGCGCGTGGCACGGGCGGGCTGAGCAGCAGGGCGGTGTCGCTGCCGGGGGTGCGGTCAGCCGACTCGGCGCGCGGTGCGGCGGGTGCTGCGGACATCGCGGAAACCTCCTCCGGAGTGGTCGTCGAGGCCGCTGCCGGCGACGTCGCGGAAGACGTCCTCCAGTGTGGGCAGGGCGTCGCTGCCCCGGCGTTCGGCGAGGCCGCGGCGCAGCTCGGCAGGGGTGCCGAGGGCGCGGATGCGGCCGCGGTGCATCAGGCCGACCCGGTCGCAGTACTGGTCGGCCTCGTCCATGTAGTGGGTGGTGACCAGGACCGTCATGCCGGTGGCCGCGCGGACGGCGTTGATGTGCTCCCAGACGCCGGTGCGGGCGATCGGGTCGAGCCCGATGGTCGGCTCGTCGAGGATCAGCAGGCGGGGCGCGCTGACCAGAGCCTGCGCCAGCTCCAGGCGGCGGACCATGCCGCCGGAGTAGGTGCCGGCGAGCCGGTCGGCGGCGTCCGTGAGGCCGACGGCGGCCAGCGCCTGGGCGACCCGTTCGGCGCGCTCGCGGCGGGGCACGTCGAAGACACGGGCGAACAGGGCGACGTTCTCCCGGCCGGTGAGCCCGCTGTCGGCGGACAGCTGCTGCGGGACGTAGCCGAGCAGCCGGCGCACCGCCATCCGTTCCCTGGCCGCGTCGTGCCCGAAGACACCGACCAGGCCGGCGGGGACGGGCAGCAAGGTGGTGATGCACCGGATCGCGGTGGTCTTCCCGGCACCGTTGGGCCCGAGCAGCCCGAAGACCTCCCCCTCCCGGACGACCAGGTCGAGCCCGTCGACGGCGCGGGTGTCGCCGAAGGCGTAGACGAGCCGGGTACAGCTGACGGCGTCGACGACCGGGGCGGGGGCGGCCGCGGGGCACGCGGTTTCGACGGCTGCATCGCCGGAGTCGGCGGATCCGGGGTCCGCACCGACGGTTCCGGCGGAGCGCACGGCTGCGGCGGAGGCACCGGAAGCCTCAGCGGACGTGCCAGGGGGTGTGTCGGTACCGATGCCCTGAGCGGGCGCGTCGGCACCCTCGGCAGAATCGGCAAACCGACCCACGGCTCCCGCGGAACCGGCGCCTGCGGCGGACGCACCGAGAGCCCCAGTGGACGCGCCAGGGATCGCGCCGCCACCAACGGCCTCGGCGGGTGCACCGGCGGCTGCCGCCGAGGCATCAGGGCTGTCGGCAGCGTCCGTGAAGGCGTCAGGGGCACCGGCGGCACCCACGGAGGCCCCGGCAGCGTCGGCGGCTCCCACGGAGGCGCCAGGGTTGCCTGCAGTCTCGCCGGATGCGCCGGTGCCGGCTGTGGTGCTCGTTGCATCGCCGAGGCTGTCCGTGGTGCCGGCGGCGTCTTCCGGGGTTGCTGCGGTGTCCCTCGTCATGGCCTGCGGACCTCCGTCGTGATCGTCGGCCTCCGTCATGGTTCCTCGGTCTCCTCGTGCAGGCCGGCCGCCAGCCTGCGCAGCGCCGGCAGGGCGGCGCGCAGGGCCTCCCGGTCGGTGTCGTCGAGGCGGGACACGTGCCGGCCGACCAGTTCGGCCCGTCGCCGCTTCCAGTCGCCGAGCCGCTTCCCGGCGGCCGCGGTCAGCTGCAGCCGGGCCGCGCGCCGGTCGGCGGGGTCGGTCTCGCGGAGCAGATATCCGGCCCGGACCAGCTGGTTGACCAGGGTCGACACGGAGTTGCCGGCCAGGTGCAGTGCCCTCGCCGCGTCCGAGATGCCGATGCCGGGCCGGGACCCGACCAGCCGGAGCAGCTCCACCTCGGCACCGCGCAGCCGGGGTTCGCTCAGCCCGTCGCGCAGCCGCCGCCGGATCAGCCGCTGGATGCGCACCAGCGTGTCCGCCAGCTCCTCCGGGAAGGTCTGCGACTCCGTTGCCGCTCGCTGCGCCGTCTCGGGTTCCACACCAGAAGCTTACCTCTGTTACAGAGGTAATTCCCGTCAAGAGGAGCTCAAGACCAGTCCGACTTACACCCCATTTGTACTTAATTGTTTTGTGATGTCCGGGACGGGGAAAGCGAAGGGCAGTGCTTCGGACCGGAGGCACCATCCGTGGGAGTCGGCATCTAGCCGGACGCCCCGCTTCCCATTTCCCCGGTCCGAGCGCGCCTCCCACGGTGTCTGTACATCCAGCACCTGCTGAGAGAGGTGCGCGTTATGCGTGTCACCGGCAGCACCACCTCCCATCCCCACGACGACGCCCCCGACACGGCGGACTCCTTCGAGCGGCTCGCGAAGCTGCCCGACGGCCCCGAGCGGCGGGCGCTGCGTGATGAACTGGTCCAGTTGTGGCTGCCCATGGCCGAGCGGATCGCCGTACGGTTCCGCGGCCGTGGGGAGACCCTGGAGGACCTGTACCAGGTGGCCGCCCTCGGCCTGGTAAAGGCCGTCGACCACTACGACCCCGGGCGTGGCCGTGCCTTCGAGGCGTACGCCGTGCCCACCATCACCGGTGAGATCAAGCGCCACTTCCGCGACCACATGTGGACCCTGCACGTGCCGCGCCGGGTGCAGGACCTGCGCAACCGGGTCCGCTCCGCCGGCAAGGAACTGGCCCAGAGCACCTCGGGGCGCCCGCCCACCGTGGCGGAGATCGCCGCCCACACGCGGCTCACCGAGGACGAGGTCCGCACCGGCATGGAGGCCCTCGAGTGCTTCTCCGCGCTGTCCCTGGACGCCGAGGTGGCCGGCACCGACGGCTACGCCCTCGGGGACTCCCTGGGCGGACCCGACCCCGGATACGACCTGGTGATCGACCGGACCGCCGTCAGGCCCTGTCTCGAGGCGCTGCCGGAACGCGAGCGCATCATCCTCTACCTGCGCTTCTTCCGCGGGATGACACAGAGCCGGATCGCCCAGCAGCTGGGCATCTCGCAGATGCACGTCTCCCGGCTGCTCAGCAGCTGCTTCGACCGACTGCGCGAGGAACTGCTCGCCGAGGCCCGCTGATTCACGCCGGCCCGCCGTACGGCCGGCACGCCCCGAAACTCACTCCTCCGAGGTCCCGGGCACCTGAGTGGGACCGTACCGGTCCAGGGCGTCCTCCAGCTCCGCGCGGACGTCGGGGGGAATGTCGCCGCGGCGGCCCCAGATGAGGATGAGCTCCGCGATGTTGCGCAGCTTGATGTTGGTGTGCTGGGAGACCTCCCGCAGCACCTCCCAGCCCTCGTCCGGGGTCACCCTGCCCAGGGCCACCACCATCCCTATCGCCTGGTCGACGACCGCGTGGGAGACCACGGCCTCCTTCATCTGGTCGACCTCGGCCTGCAGCTCGGAGATCCGGTCGGGCTCGTTCGCTCCCATGCCCCCCATCGTGCTCGTCGGCCTGCGCCGATGCCACCGGGGGTACTCGGCAGGCATCCACCCCCTTCCGGTTGGACACTGGTGCGAGAGCGGTGGCCGCCCGGCCCCGAGAGCAGGACGCGACTGACATGAACCACAACGCCCCCGTCAGTGGTGGACCGCGGAGACGAGACGTCGTCTCCACGCACTCCGTCTTCGGCGCCCCGTGCTGGGTGAGTCTGACCAGCCGTGACCTCGGGGCCACCCAGGACTTCTACTCGGCCGTCCTCGGCTGGCGCTGGCGCGGCGCGAAACTCGGCGAGCACTTCCGTATCGCCCTGGCGGACGGGGTGCCGGTGGCCGGGATCGCCGCCGTCGCGGCCATGTGGCAGATGGCCGTGGCCTGGACGCCGTACTTCGCCGTGCCGGACGCCGACGTGGCGGTGTCCCGGGTCCGCGAGCGCGGCGGTACGGCGGCCGTCGGACCGCTGTCCTTCCCGCCGGGCCGCGCCGCGCTGCTCGCCGACCGGGACGGGGCCACCTTCGGCATCTGGCAGGGGGAGCTGGTCGCCAACTGGGAGGCGTGGCGGCGGGCGGCACCCACGTTCATCCGGCTGCACACCCGCGACGCCTTCGACGCCGCGATGTTCTACGGCGAGATCCTCGACTGGGCGTCCGGGCTGCCGGGCTGCTGCGAGGTGGAGTACGAGGCCGGTGAGGTCGTGCTGCGCAGCCAGGGCGACATCGTGGCACGCATCGACTCGGGCGCGGTGGAGTCGGCGCCCGATCCCTCCGTCCGGCCGCACTGGCAGATCCACTTCGCGGTCGCGGACGTCCCGGGCTGCGCCCGGGCGGCGGAGAAGCACGGCGGCAGCGTGCTGAGCGAGGACGAGCACGAGGCGATCCTCCGCGACGCCGACGGGGCCCAGTTCACCGTGACTTCACGCCGGGTGCGCTGAGCGGGCCGTCTTCCGCGGACAGCCGCTCAGTGCGCCGTGCGCGCCACCCGTGACGGGCGCGACAGCAGAACGAGACTGCGGGCCTCCACGCGAAGCCTCGTGCCGGCCTTGCGTTCGCGTTCGTCGGGGATGCCGTCCGGGTCGGCCGTGTCGATCAGGGTCGTCCAGCGCTCGCCGAAGGTGTCGTCGGGCAGGCGGAAGTCGACCGGTTCCCAGTAGCCGTTGACGAGCAGCAAAAAGGAGTCGTCGACCATCCGGCGCCCCTGGGCGTCGCGTTCGGCGATGGCGTCACCGTTGAGGAACACCCCCACCGAGTGCGCGTCCCCGCGCTGCCAGTCCCGGGCGGTCATCTCACGGGCGTCGGGCCTGAGCCACATCAGGTCGGGCAGCGGCTGCCTGGCGTTGGTCGCGGTCTCGCCGCGGAAGAAGCGGCGCCGCCGCAGCACGGGGTGCCCGGCGCGCAGGGCGATCAGGTGCCGGGTGAACTCCGCGAGGGCCTGCTGCTCGTCCGTCAGCTCCCAGTCGATCCAGGAGATCTCGTTGTCCTGGCAGTAGGCGTTGTTGTTGCCCTGCTGGGTGCGGCCGAGCTCGTCGCCGTGGCAGAGCATCGGGATGCCCTGCGAGAGCAGCAGCGTGGCCAGCAGGTTGCGCTGCTGCCGGGCGCGCAGTTCGAGGACCGCCGGGTCCTTGGTGGCGCCCTCCGTGCCGCAGTTCCAGGACCGGTTGTGGCTCTCGCCGTCCCGGTTCTCCTCCCCGTTGGCCTCGTTGTGCTTGTCGTTGTACGACACCAGGTCGCGCAAGGTGAAACCGTCGTGCGCGGTGACGAAGTTGACGCTCGCGCGCGGCCGGCGCCTGCTGTGCTGGTACAGGTCGGAGGAGCCGGTCAGCCGGGAGGCGAACTCGCCGAGCGAGCCGGGCTCGGCCCGCCAGAAGTCCCGTACGGCGTCCCGGTACCTGCCGTTCCACTCCGACCACAGCGGCGGGAAGTTGCCGACCTGGTAGCCGCCCTCCCCCACGTCCCAGGGCTCGGCGATGAGCTTGACGCGGCTGATCACCGGGTCCTGCTGGATCAGGTCGAAGAACGCCGAGAGCCGGTCCACCTCGTGGAACTGCCGGGCCAGCGTGGCCGCGAGGTCGAAGCGGAAGCCGTCGACGTGCATCTCGGTGACCCAGTACCGCAGCGAGTCCATGATCAGCTGGAGCACGTAGGGGTGCCGCATCAGCAGGCTGTTTCCGGTGCCGGTGGTGTCGTAGTAGTGCGCCCAGTCGCCGTCGACCAGGCGGTAGTAGGACGCGTTGTCGATGCCCCGGAAGGACAGTGTGGGGCCCATCTCGTTGCCCTCGGCGGTGTGGTTGTAGACCACGTCGAGGATCACTTCGAGGCCGGCCGCGTGCAGCGCCTTCACCATGGCCTTGAACTCGTTGACCTGCTGGCCGAGGGTGCCGAAGGCGGCGTAGGCGTTGTGCGGGGCGAAGAAGCCGATGGTGTTGTAGCCCCAGTAGTTGGACAGGCCGCGGTCCTGGAGCACGCCGTCCTGCACGAACTGGTGCACCGGCATCAGTTCCACCGCGGTCACGCCGAGCGAGGTCAGGTGCTCGACGACGGCGGGATGGGCGAGCCCCGCGTAGGTGCCGCGCAAGCGCTCGGGGACGTCGGGGTGGCTTCGGGTCAGGCCGCGCACATGGGCCTCGTAGATCACCGAGTCCGCGTACGGCGTCCGGGGCGGACGGTCGTCGCCCCAGTCGAAGTAGGGGTCGGTGACCACGCCCAGCATGGTGTGCCCGGCGCTGTCGGCGGGGGCGGGGCCGTCCGGGGCGCGCTCGTACAGCGAGGCGTGGTTGTCGATCCGGCCGTCCAGGGCGCGGGCGTACGGGTCGAGCAGCAGCTTCGCCGGATTGCACCGGTGACCCAGCGAGGGCTGCCAGGGGCCGTACACCCGGTAGCCGTAGCGCTGACCCGGCGCGATGCCGGGCAGGTAGGCGTGCCAGACGAATCCGTCGACCTCGTGCAGCCGGACGGGAGTCTGCTTGCCGGCATCGTCGACGAGGATCAGCTCGACCCGCTCGGCCACCTCGCTGAACAGGGCGAAGTTGGTGCCCTGTCCGTCGAAGGCGGCACCCAACGGGTAGGGCTGCCCGCTCCAGACGGGCAGCCCTTTCCTTGTCCTGCGGGCGGTCACCGGCTGCCCTCCAGGGCGTCGGCCGGCACGGCGATCGCCTCGTCCGGACCGGCGGCCGGCGCGGCCACCGCATCATCCGGACCGGCAGCCGGCGCGGCGGTCGGCACGGCTGCCGGCGCGCCCAGCGCGTCGTCCATGGCGCCCGCCGGCGCGGTCAGCACCACCACCCGCTCCTCGCGCGGCACCTGCAGCCCCTGCCGCAGCGTCGGCTCGGGGGCGGTCGGCACCAGCGGGACGCGCTGACCGGCGCGGGCCCGCTGCGAGAACCAGATGATCTTGCTGCCGGTCTCCGAGGCGCAACAGCCCCAGCCGTCGCTCATGGCGGCGATGTCCGCCAGGCAGGACCGCAGGTCCTGGTCGGGGCGCAGGTCCGGGTCGTCGTCGCCGAAGGCGGTGATGAGGTGCTGTCCGTTCCACCACATCTCGATCGACGTGTGCTTGTCGGAGGCGTGCTGGTCGATCGCCCGCAGCAGCAGTTCGGCGCCGCGGCAGACGGGGTCCGCGAGGTTCTCGAGGTCCCAGTAGCGGAGGTGGGCGGCCAGGATGCGGCTGACCTGACCCACCCGTTCCGGGCTGACTTCCACATCGAGGTGGTAGTAGCAGGGCACTGCGGTCTTCATCGTCGCTTGCTCCTCACCGGCGAAGCTCTCGCTCCCCTCGCCCGTCCGGGAGAGATCCCGGATGCCCGTCCGGGAGGGATCCCGGACACATAGCGTGAGCGCTGATCGCTTCTGAGTCACCTCCACGGTGACGGCGCTACGCCATTCGTGCAACACGAGGGTCCGACACACATCCGTCGTTGAAGATCCAACAAGACGCTGCGTCGTCGTCCGTGCACCATAAGTGAAAGCCTCGATCGCCGTAACGGTGCCGTGCCCTTCCGCGCGCGGACACCACCCGACCGTCGGGAACGCGCCCAGTCGAGAGCGTGGAAGGTGAAGAGGGCAATGCTGCTACCCGCCAAGGCCGAAGTGGCCCGGGCGTTGCGGCGTTACCGGGCGTGGGAGCGCGTGATGCTCGCCTCGCCCCACGACCGCACGGTCCGGGCCACCTTCGAGGACTCGGGCTACACGCTGTGCGTACTGATGGGCAAACGCTGCGCCCGCGAGGCCGCGGACGCCGCCGAACGCTATCTGCGCACCAATCTGGTCACCTACCTGCGCGAGCAGGACGGACGGCCGCGGCCGCGCCGATCGGCCAGAAGAGCGCCGCCACCGGAGCGGCGTTCCACGGCGCCAAGCCCCTGACCTGGCACCGTACAAGGCGTTCCCCCGGGGCCGGCGTGAGTCGGCCCCTCTCGGATCGCGAAGCCGGGCCGGGTGCCCGGCTTCGCGCACGGCGGAGGTGAGATACATGCGCAGGACCCCGGCCATCGGCCGCGTCCCGGTACGTGACGTCCGGCCGGCCGTGGAGTGCGGCAGGCGCCCGGCGAAAGCGGTGGCCGGTGAGACCTTCCAGGTCACGGCCACCGTGTTCCGTGAAGGGCACGATGCCGTGGGCGCCAATGTGGTCCTGCGCGATCCGAAGGGCCGCCGTGGCCCGTGGACGCCGATGCGGGAGCTGTCCCCCGGCAGTGACCTGTGGGGTGCCGACGTCACCCCGGACATGACGGGCCGCTGGACCTTCCGGGTGGAGGCGTGGAGCCATCCGCTGGCGACCTGGCGGCACACCGCCTCGGTCAAGGTGCCGGCCGGGATCGACGTCGGGCTGGTGCTGGAGGAGGGCGCCGAGCTGTACGAGCGCGCGGCCGCCGGAGTGCCGAAGGGCCCGGAGCGAAACGTTGTCCTCGCCGCCGCACACGCCCTCGGCGACGACTCCCTGCCGGTGCACGAGCGCCTGGAGTCGGCCCTGTCGCCCGAGGTGGACGCGCTGCTGA
>NZ_JAJHNP010000109.1 GCF_020819595.1 Streptomyces barringtoniae | reverse complement strand
ACTCACCGGACAGCGAAGCACCACACTCCACCACCACGACCGACGGCACCGACCCACCACCGTCCAAGGCCTCCTGGAGCCCGGCAAGGTCGCACGTCGGGAGGACGACCCAGTCGTCGGAGATATGTGCAGCCACCTGGTCGGTCTCCGCAACCGGGACGGGGGTCCACTCGACGCGGAAGAGGGAGTCGTGGCGCTCACCGGCCGCAGCACGCACCTGCTCCGCCGAAGCAGCCCGCAACGCCACCGACCCCACCGACGCCACCGGCCGGCCCGCACCATCGGCCACCAGCAACGACACCGCATCGGAGCCGAGCTCACCAAGCCGCACCCGCAGCGACGACGCTCCCGCCGCGAACAACGACACCCCACTCCAAGCGAACGGGATCAGCGGCCCTGCGACCGACCCGTCACGCCGCTCGGCGCTGTCGATCCCCACC
>NZ_JAJHNP010000108.1 GCF_020819595.1 Streptomyces barringtoniae | reverse complement strand
CCCGTGATGAACATCTGCGAGGTCTCGCGGACCATGAACACGAAGTCCGTCAGGGCGGGGCTGTAGGCCGCGCCGCCCGCGCACGGGCCCAGCATCACCGAGATCTGCGGGATGACGCCGGACGCCTTGGTGTTGCGCTGGAAGATGCCGCCGTACCCGGCCAGGGCGCTGACGCCCTCCTGGATACGGGCGCCCGCGCCGTCGTTCAGCGAGACCAGCGGGGCACCCGCCGCGATGGCCATGTCCATGATCTTGTGGATCTTGGTGGCGTGGGCCTCGCCCAGCGCACCGCCGAAGATCCGGAAGTCATGGGCGTACACGAAGACCGTACGGCCCTCCACCGTGCCCCAGCCGGTGATGACACCGTCGGTGTACGGCTTCTTCGCCTCCAGGCCGAAGCCCTGCGCGCGGTGCCGGCGCAGCTGCTCGACCTCCTGGAAGGACCCCGGGTCCAGGAGCAGCTCGATCCGCTCCCGCGCCGTCAGCTTGCCCTTGGC
>NZ_JAJHNP010000107.1 GCF_020819595.1 Streptomyces barringtoniae | reverse complement strand
AGTTCTGAGGCAACGACCGTTGCCGGCTTTGAGTAGAACGCATAACTACAAAGTGTGCTTGTTCGCTCGAAACCATTAGGGTTTCGGTGGTCATAGCGTGAGGGAAACGCCCGGTTACATTCCGAACCCGGAAGCTAAGCCTCACAGCGCCGATGGTACTGCAGGGGGGACCCTGTGGGAGAGTAGGACACCGCCGAACAATCTTTGGAAGGACCCCTGGTCCCAGCGTTCAGCTGGGACCAGGGGTCCTTTCGTTTTTACAATGCTTGCAGTACCGAAGACAGGAGTCACCCATGTCCACCAACTCTCCCGACGAGCGACCGGAGCGCGACCAGCGGCGACGGGACAGTGGTGACCGTGGTGACCGCGGTGGCTACCGGGGCGACCGTGGCGGCTTCCGCCGCGACAACGACCGTGGCGGTTACGGCCGGCGCGACGACCACCGTGGTGACCGGGGTGATCGTGGTGACCGCGGCGGCTTCCGCCGTGATGACCGGCGC
>NZ_JAJHNP010000106.1 GCF_020819595.1 Streptomyces barringtoniae | reverse complement strand
TCATGCGCGTCGGATGACCAGCACGGCCACGTCGTCGAGGTGGTCCACCGCGGCCACCGCGTCGAGTACCCGGTCTGCGGTCGCCTCGACGCCGAGCCGGTCCTGGAGGGCTCGACCGGCCAGCGCTCCCGCTCGCTCCAGTCCGGCGTCCAGGGTCAGGCGCGGCCCTTCGACCACGCCGTCGGTGACCATGACCAGCGCGGTGCCCTCTTCCAAAGTGAAGGTCTCCTCTGGGTACTCGGTGCCAGGCACGATGCCCAGGACCGGCCCGGCGGGAAGCGTGCGGATGGTGTGGCTGCCGTCGTCGCGTGCGTGGAGCAGGGGCACATGGCCTGCGCTGGTGCCGATGACCTGTCCGTCACGCGGATCGAGGTGCAGCAGGGTGCAGCTTGCGAAGCGTGGCGCGTCCATCGCGACGAGCAACTCGTTGGTACGCGTCAGCACCGTTCCCGGGTCAGGCTCGTGGGCGGCGATCGCACGCATGGACGAGCGCACCTGGCCCATGAA
>NZ_JAJHNP010000105.1 GCF_020819595.1 Streptomyces barringtoniae | reverse complement strand
GTCTGGGCCGACGACGACAAGCAGTTCCAGGACGCCCGGATCATCTTCGTCGACACCGAGGCCTCCAACTGGACGTACGACCCGGTACGCAAGCAGTACTACTGGCACCGCTTCTTCTCGCACCAGCCGGACCTCAACTACGAGAACCCGGCGGTGCAGGAGGAGATGATCTCCGCGCTGAAGTTCTGGCTGGATCTCGGCATCGACGGGTTCCGGCTGGACGCGGTGCCGTACCTGTACCAGCAGGAGGGCACCAACTGCGAGAACCTGCCGGCGACCCACGAGTTCCTCAGGCGGGTGCGCAAGGAGATCGACGCCCAGTACCCCGACAAGGTGCTGCTGGCGGAGGCCAACCAGTGGCCGGAGGACGTCGTCGACTACTTCGGGGACTACGCCTCCGGCGGCGACGAGTGCCACATGGCGTTCCACTTCCCCGTCATGCCGCGCATCTTCATGGCCGTACGCCGCGAGTCCCGCTACCCCGTCTCCGAGATCCTCGCCAAGACGCCGGCCATCCCCT
>NZ_JAJHNP010000104.1 GCF_020819595.1 Streptomyces barringtoniae | reverse complement strand
ATGTGGGCCGACGACGACAAGCAGTACGAGGACGCCCGGATCATCTTCGTCGACACCGAGGCCTCCAACTGGACCTTCGACCCGGTGCGCGGCCAGTACTACTTCCACCGCTTCTTCTCGCACCAGCCGGACCTCAACTACGAGAACCCGGCCGTGCAGGAGGAGATCCTGGCGGCGCTGAGGTTCTGGCTGGACCTCGGGATCGACGGCTACCGGCTCGACGCCGTCCCCTATCTCTACGCCGAAGAGGGCACCAACTGCGAGAACCTGCCGGCGACCCACGAGTTCCTCAGGCGGGTGCGCCGCGAGATCGACGCGATGTACCCGGACACCGTGCTGCTGGCTGAGGCCAACCAGTGGCCCGAGGACGTCGTCGACTACTTCGGGGACTACGCCACCGGCGGCGACGAGTGCCACATGGCCTTCCACTTCCCCGTCATGCCGCGCATCTTCATGGCCGTACGCCGCGAGTCCCGCTACCCCGTCTCCGAGATCCTCGCCAAGACCCCCGCGATCCCCA
>NZ_JAJHNP010000103.1 GCF_020819595.1 Streptomyces barringtoniae | reverse complement strand
GTGTTCGCCGCCGCGTAACTGCCCTGACCCGCCGCACCGAACACACCGGCAGCCGAGGAGAACAACACGAACGCCGACAGATCCGCACCCCGGGTCAGCTCGTGCAGGTTCCACGCCGCATCCACCTTCGGACGCAGCACCACCTCCACCCGCTCCGGACTCAGCGAACCGATCACACCGTCATCCAGCACACCCGCCGTATGCACCACACCGGCCAGCGGACGCTCCGCCGGCACCGACGCCAGCACCGCCTCCAACGCCACCCGGTCAGCCACATCACACGCCGCCCAGACGACCTCCGCACCCAAGGCCTCCAACTCCGCCGTCAATTCGGCGGCTCCGGGCGCCTCAGCACCCCGGCGGCCGACCAGCAACAGATGACGCACACCCCGCTCAGCCACCAGATGACGCGCGAACACCCCACCCAACTGACCACCGGCACCCGTCACCAACACCGTGCCCGCCGACGACCACTCAACAGCAGGCACCTCAGCCGGGATCCGGGTCCGGACCAGCCGCGGC
>NZ_JAJHNP010000102.1 GCF_020819595.1 Streptomyces barringtoniae | reverse complement strand
GAGGCGACCAGTCCGATCGATCCGACCAGGGTGCGCACGATCTCCTCGGCGACCAACTCGCTGTTGGCGACGGTGCTCACGCCGCTCTGGGCGATGGAGAAGAGGAGCAGCAGGGGCAGCGCGGCGCCCGCGTAGGCCAGGACGAGGGTGTTGACCACGGAGGCGATGTGGTCGCGGCCGATGCGGATGCCTGCTCGGTACAGTCCGCGCCGGCCCATGGTCGGGTTGGCGTCGTGCAGTTCCCAGACGGCCGATGTCTGGGTCACGGTGACGTCGTCGAGGACGCCGAGGGAGCCGATGATGACGCCGGCGAGCAGGAGTCCGCTCATGTCGATCTTCGGGTACAGGCCGTGGATCAGGCCGGTGCTGTCGTCGGTGTTGCCGGTCAGGGCGGCCCAGCCGATGAACACCGAGCCGAGTATGCCGATCAGCGCCAGTGAGACCAGGGTGCCGAGCACCGCCACCGAGGTGCGGGCCGACAGGCCGTGGCACATGTACAGGGCGATCAGCATGATGGCGCTCGATCCGACCAC
>NZ_JAJHNP010000101.1 GCF_020819595.1 Streptomyces barringtoniae | reverse complement strand
GCTGTGGTGCGCCACCCGCGGCGCGGTCTCCGTCAGCCCCTCCGAGCGGCTGGAGAACCCGGAGCAGGCGCTGGTGTGGGGCCTGGGCCGGGTGGCATCGATGGAGCACGGTGAGCGGTGGGGTGGTCTGTTCGACCTGCCGTCCGCGGCCGGTGACGAGGCCGATGAACGGTCGCTGAGGCGTCTGGCGGACGTGCTCGCGGCGGCCGGTGACGAGGACCAGCTCGCGCTGCGGCCCGCGGGAGTGTTCGTACGGCGGCTGGTGCGGGCCCCGCTGGACCGTAGCCCGGTGGTCCGTGACTGGCGGCCCGGGGGGACGGTTCTGGTCACCGGTGGTACCGGCGCGCTGGGCGCGCATGTGGCCCGGTGGCTGGCCCGCAACGGTGCGGGGCATCTGCTGCTCACCAGCCGCAGCGGCCCCGACGCCCCCGGTGCCGGCGAACTGCGTGCGGAACTCGCCGCCCTGGGCGCGGAAGTGACTGTCGCGGCCTGCGACGTCGCCGACCGTACCGCCCTGACCGGACTGCTCGCCGCGATACCGGG
>NZ_JAJHNP010000100.1 GCF_020819595.1 Streptomyces barringtoniae | reverse complement strand
CGACGAGCCGACGCCGCACGTGGACTGGGCGGCGGGCGCGGTGGAGTTGCTGACCGAGGCGCGGGACTGGCCGGAGACCGGCCGTCCCCGCAGGGCGGGCGTGTCCTCCTTCGGCGTGAGCGGCACCAACGCCCACACGGTGCTCGAGCAGCCACCGGCTGAAGACGTGGACCGGACGGAGACCCTTCCGTACCAGGCCGAACCGTTGAGCACCATGTGGGTTCTCTCCGCCAAGTCCGACGGCGCACTGCGGGCTCAGGCCGAGCGCCTGTGGACGCGGATCGCCTCGGACGGCGACGCGAGGCCGGCAGATGTCGCCTACTCGCTCGCCACCTCGCGGGCCGCGCTGGAGCGACGGGCGGCGGTGGTCGGGCGTGACCGCGACGTCCTGCTGGCCGGGCTCGCCGCACTGGCGGCGGGGGAGCCGGGGGCACAGGTGGTCCGGGGAACGGTCGGTGAGGGCCGCACGGCGTTCCTGTTCACCGGGCAGGGCAGCCAGCGGCTCGGCATGGGCCGGGAGCTGTACGACGCCTGTCCCGTGTTCGCCCGA
>NZ_JAJHNP010000010.1 GCF_020819595.1 Streptomyces barringtoniae | reverse complement strand
CTGGATCCGCAGCACCCCGAAGGGTGGCCGAGCAGGACGGATCAAAGTCGGCCCGCGGCCTTCAGAGCCAGATAGGCATCCGCCAGCGCGGGCGCCAGATCCTCCGGTGTCGCGTCCACGACCGTCACGCCATGCCGTCGTAGCTGCTCGGCGGTTCGCTGTCGCTCGCTCTGCGCCTGAGCCGCCGCCGCTGCCTCATACACCGCCTCCGCGCTGCCCCGGAACTCTGCCATTCGGGCGATGTGCGGGTCGGCCACTGAGGCGACCAGAAGGGTGTGCCGCTGAGTGAGCTGCGGAAGCACAGGGAGCAGACCCTGCTCCACGGGGGCCGCGTCGAGCGTCGTGAGCAGCACGATCAGGGATCGGCGAGGTGCCGTGCGCAGAGCCGCCGCGGTGAGACCGCGGGCGTCGGTCTCGACGAGTGCCGCTTCCAGCGGGGCCATCGCGTTCACCAGGCCCGGCAGTACGTCTCCTGCTGAGCGGCCCTGGACCAGGGCCCGTACCCGACGGTCGTACGCCAGGAGCGCCACGCGGTCACCGGCTCGGGAGGCGAGGGCCGCCAGGAGGAGCGCGGCGTCCATGGAGGCGTCGAGGCGTGGTGCGTCACCTACGCGGCCGGCTGAGGTGCGGCCGGTGTCCAGGACGAGCAGGATGTGCCGGTCGCGTTCCGGGCGCCAGGTGCGCACGGCGACGGCGGACTGGCGGGCGGTGGCTCGCCAGTCGATCGAGCGGGTGTCGTCGCCGGGGACGTACTCGCGCAGGCTGTCGAACTCCGTTCCCTCGCCGCGGGTCAGCACGCTGGTGCGGCCGTCCAGTTCACGCAATCGGGCGAGTTTCGACGGGAGATGCTTTCGGCTGGTGAACGGGGGCAGAACTCGTACGGACCAGGGCAGCTTGTGGGCACCCTGGCGGGAGAACAGGCCGAGGGGTCCGTAGGAGCGGATCGTCACCCGGTCGGACTGGCGATCGCCGCGGCGGGTGGGGCGCAGCCGGGTCGTCACGCGTCGGCGTTCGCCCGGGGGGACGGTCAGACGGTGGCGTGAGGCCTCGATCTCGGTGCCCGGCAGCCAACTGCTGGGTGGCCAAGCGTCCCGCAGCCGTGCCCTTAGGAGGCGGCGGGAGGGGTTGGTGATCGTGAGCGTGACGTCGGCGGTCTCCCCGAGACGGGTGGAGGTGTCGCCGGACCGGGACAGGACGAGCCGTCGTACGGGTGCGGCGAGTGCGTAGTCGCAGGCGCAGGCGAGGGCGAGGGGGCCGTTGACTGCGAGGATGCCCGTCCAACCGGGCTCCAGGATGCCGACGGGGATCGAGCCGAGGGCTGCGAGGAGGGCGGCGCGTCCGGTGAGTGCCATCAGCGGGGTACCGGGACGTGGGCGAGGATGGCGTTGATGACGGAGTCCGCCGTCACGCCCTCCATCTCGGCCTCGGGGCGCAGCTGGACCCGGTGGCGCAGGGTGGGCAGGGCGAGTGCCTTGACGTCGTCGGGGGTGACGTAGTCGCGGCCCGTCAGCCAGGCCCAGGCGCGTGAGGTGGCCAGGAGAGCGGTGGCGCCGCGCGGGGAGACGCCGAGGGTGAGGGAGGGCGACTCCCGGGTGGCGCGGCAGATGTCCACGACGTATGCGGTGATCTCGGGGGACACGGTCGTCTTGGCGACGGCGGCGCGGGCGGCTTCCAGGTCGGCGGGTCCTGCGACGGGGCGTACACCGGCGGCGCGCAGGTCTCGTGGATTGAAGCCCGAGGCATGACGGGTCAGGACGTCGATCTCGTCCTGACGGGAGGGCAGAGGGATCGTCAGTTTGAGGAGGAACCGGTCCAGTTGGGCCTCGGGGAGGGGGTAGGTGCCCTCGTACTCGACCGGGTTCTGCGTCGCGGCGACGAGGAACGGCTCGGGCAGCGGGCGGGGCGTGCCGTCGACCGTGACCTGGCGTTCCTCCATGGCCTCCAGGAGGGAGGACTGGGTCTTGGGCGGGGTGCGGTTGATCTCGTCCGCGAGGAGGAGATTGGTGAAGACGGGGCCGGGCTGGAAGGAGAACTCGGCGGTGCGGGTGTCGTAGACGAGGGAGCCGGTGACGTCGCTCGGCATCAGGTCGGGGGTGAACTGGACACGCTTGGTGTCGAGTTCGAGTGCGGATGCCAGGGTGCGGACGAGCAACGTTTTGGCGACTCCGGGGACTCCTTCAAGGAGAACGTGTCCGCGGCAGAGGAGGGCGACGACGAGGCCGGTCACGGCGGGGTCCTGGCCGACCACGGCTTTGGCGATCTCGGCGCGCAGGGCTTCCAGGGAGGCTCGGGCGGTGCCTGCGTCCCCGGTGTTCCCGGCGTTGTCAGTGGTCGGGTCCATCATGAACGGCGTACCTCTCTTTCGAGGGCGTCGAGTTGGTCGGTGAGTGCGATGAGGGCCGCGTCGTCGCCGGGCGGCGGTCCGAAGAGCAAGGAGTGCAGGGCCTGTTGGCCGCCGGTGAGGTGGGCGGACAGGGCGGGGAGCAGGGCCTCGGGCGTATGCGCCTGGGGGGCGGGGATGCCGACCAGGGGGGCGAGGCGGATGCGGGTGGCGGAGCGAAGAGCGGCTGCCGCGCGGTCGCGGGCGTCGGCCTTGCGGTAGAGGCGGGCGCGGCCTTCGGCGGTCTCGGAGGCGCGGATCGCGACGGGGAGTTTTTCGGGCACGAGGGGGCCGAAGCGGCGTGCGCGCCAGAAGGCGGCGAGGCCCGCTGCGATGAAGAGCTGCAGGGTGCCCCAGAGCCAGCCCGAGGGGAGCAGGTCGAGGAAGTTCTTTCGGCCGCCGGTGTCGGTGGCCGAGGCGTCGGAGAGCGAGGGGAGGTACCAGACCAGATGGGGGCGGGAGCCGAGGAGTTGGAGGGCGAGCGAGGCGTTGCCCTGCTTGTCGAGGCGGTCGTTGTAGAGGATGTCGGGTGCGCCGAGCACGACGGTATCGCCGCCCCCGGACGCCTCGGGGATGCGCAGCAGGGTGGCGAGGCGCTGGCTGGGGTAGCAGCGGTCGGCGTCGAGGCGGGTGGTGGTGTAGCGGATGCCGCCGGTGTCGGCGCTGCCGGCGCGCCGGGCCTCGGGCAGGGTGCAGCCGGGGGAGAGCGTGGTGGCGCTGCTGGTGGCGGGGTCTGCGGCGACTCCAGGGGCGAGCCGTTCGACGGAGGGGCTGCCGGCCGCGACGAGGACGGTGCGCCCGCCGGAGGTGGCGGTGTCCTTGCGCAGTTGGGCTTGTTGGCGGCTTGTCAGCAGGTCGGGCACGGCGACCAGGAGAGTGGTGTCCGCTCCGGCGGCGTTGCGTGCGGCGCCGAGCGTGGTGACCACGCGGGTGGACACGCCCCGGTCGGCCAGGAGTTGAGCGACGGCACGGCTGCCGTAGGGGTCGGCGGATCGCGGGTCCAGTTGGCCGTGCCGGACGGTGGAGCGTACGGCCGCCATGGCGACGGCGGCCACCAGGATGAGCACGACGGCAAGAGCGATGCCTCGCGCGTGGGTCCACACCTGGCGGACGGTGGGCGTGGTGGAGGTGGTCGGCAGCGTGGCCTCGGCGGTCACTCGGCGGCCCCCTGGTGGGTGCTCTGGGCCGTGCTGGTGGTGCTGTGGTTGAGGGCGGGCCTGGTGCGTTCCAGGTCGCGGTCGAGTTCTGCGATGCGGTGGTACGACTCCTCGGTCGCGCTGCGCCCGCCGTATGTCACGTCGTCGAACGCGCGGGCAGCGGCCAGCAGTCGGTCGGTGTGCGCGGGAAGGGTCCGGCCGGCCTCGGCGGCCGCTTCGTCGGCGGTGCGGCCTGGGCGGGCGTCGAGCAGGGCGCGCTCCTCCAGGGAGCGGACGATGGCCCGCATGCGTTCCTGCACGGCTTGGTTCCAGTGGCCCTGCGCCGCGTGTGCCTCGGCGGCGGCGCGGTGTTCGGCGGCGCTGCGGGGGCGATCGTCGAACAGGGCGGCGGCGGTGGAGGAGGGTTGCCTGCGCGGGGTGCCAAGGCGCCACCACAAGGCCGCCAGGGCGGCGACGACGAACAGGACCACCACGACCAGGCCGAGTGTGCCGCCCGGTGTCGCCGAGGCGGCCGAGCTGAACAGCCGGTCGAGCCAGTCCCAGAACGCGTTCAGTGCACGCTGGAACAGCCCGGGGTCGTTCTCGTGGTACATCCGCTTGGACAGCTCGCGGCGAGCCGCCTCCCGCGCGGGATCACGCGGGGTGGTCACGGGCGGCCCGCCGTCTCCCGAGCCGCCCGCTGCGCGGACGACTGTGTCCGCCGCACGCAGCAGGCCTCGCACGACCGTGCCGCCGGCGCCGGACGATGCGGGCGCCGTGTGCAGTTCCCCCGTGAGGCTCACCGCATCAGCTCCCCGGGACGGGACCGGGGCCGCCGGTGCTCTGGACCCCGGCGGCGCGGGCCAGTTCGAGGTCGAGGGCCTCGCGGCGGATGCGCTGGTCGATGTAGAGGAGCACGGTGACACCCGCGCTGATCGGCAGGGTGAGCGTGGTGCCGATCAGGGCGCCGATGCCCCGGATGATCAGGGCGGTCCAGCCGATGTGTCCGCCGCTTGTGCCGAGCACGTCGCCGGTGCTGTCCCCGCTCACGGCGGCCCCGATGAGGGTGAAGGGGATGGAGATGACCGACGCGACGATGACCGTGATGAGCACGGTGAGCAGCACGATGCCGAAGGTGCGCCACCAGGAGCCGCGGACGAGCTTCGCGGAGCGCTTCAGGGACTTCACGATGCCCTGCCGTTCCAGCATCAGGGCGGGCGCGGCCAGGTAGAAGCGGATGCCCAGCCACACCGCGACGACGGTGGCCGCGAGGAAGCCGAGGACGAGCAGGGCGGCTCCGCCCTCGCTGTTGCCGGCGAGCAGGACGAGGATCCCGGGCAGTCCACCGGCGAGCACGACCCCGGCGAAGATCAGGCCCAGCAGGATCAGCAGTCCGAAGAGTTTCAGGATCTGCGGGCGGGATTCGCGCCAGGCCTCGCCGGCGGTGATCGACCTGCCCAGGACGGCTCGGCTGGTGATGGTCGTGAGCAGGGCGGTCAGAAGGATGATGGCGACCGTGCGGATCACGGAGACGATGCCGGTGCCGATCATGGTCTCGCGCAGGGCGTGGAGCGCTTCGTCGGGGCTGGCGTTGTTCGGATCGTTGATCGTCGTCTGGACGGCGGCGTCGTTCAGCACGAAGCCCTGCAGCAGAACCATGCTGGTGTTCAGGAGCAGGGACACCGCCAGCGAGATGCTGAGGACCGTGCGCCAGTGGGTGCGCATGGTGGAGACGGCGCCGTCGAGGATCTCGCCGACGCCGAGCGGGCGCAGCGGGATGACGCCGGGCTTGGCCGCGGGCGGAGGACCGCCCCAGCCGCCGCCCCAGGCTCCGTAGCCGCCGGGGGTGCCGTAACCGCCGTAGCCGCCGGGAGGGCCGCCGTACCCGCCTCCGTGGCCGCCGGCCCCGCCGGGCGGCTGTCCGGTCCAGCCCGGGCCGGGCGGCGGCGGCGGTGGCGGGGCCTGGTGCGGGCTGGGGGCACCGGTGGGCGCGGACCACTGTCCGGGTGGCGGCTGCTCCTTGGACCACTTCACGCCTGGGCCCGGTGCGTTGGCATCCGGCTGCGGTGCTGGTGCGGTGTCGCCGGGGCGGTCGGCAGGCTCGGCGGGACCGGAAGCGCCGGGTTCCCGCCCCTCGTTCGACGGGGCGGTTCCGGGCGAGGCCCAGCCCGGAGTGTCTGTCATCGAAGCTCCTTCTCGGTGCCCGTCCGCGTTCGCGGCGGCAGGTTGGCAGCCATCGTGCCATGGGGTGGTCATCAAGGGACCGGCCGCGGTAGGCGCTGGATGCCTTCAATTGTCCGCCGGATCCGGGGCAGACTGACCGCATGGCTGATCAGCAGGCGCGAACCGACGGGGACAAGCGGGCGACCGAGATACCTGCGATCCGATGGGAGGAACCACCCGAAGGCCCTGTGCTGGTGCTTCTCGATCAGACGCGGCTGCCGGCCGAGGAAGTCGAGCTGGTGTGCACGGACGCGTCGGCGCTGGTGGAGGCGATCGGTTCGCTCGCCGTGCGCGGGGCGCCGCTGCTCGGGATCGCGGGGGCGTACGGTGTCGCGCTCGCCGCCGCGCGTGGCTTCGACGTGGCCGAGGCGGCGCAGGACCTCGAGGGTGCCCGGCCCACCGCGGTGAACCTGTCCGTCGGCGTGCGCCGGGCGCAGGCCGCGTATCAGGCCGCGCTGGCGCAGAGCGGCGGCCCCACCGAGGCGGCTACGGCGGCGCTGGCCGCGGCGCGGGCGCTGCACCGGGAGGACGCCGAGGCCAGCGCCCGGATGGCGGCGCACGGCCTGGCGCTGCTGGACGAGTTGGTGCCCGGCGGCGTGTTCCGGATCCTCACCCACTGCAACAGCGGTTCTCTGGTGTCGGGTGGTGAGGGCACAGCCTTCGCGGTGGCCCTCAAGGCGCACCGCGAGGGGCGGCTGCGGCGGCTGTGGGTGGACGAAACGCGGCCGTTGCTGCAAGGCGCTCGTCTCACGGCGTACGAAGCGGCCCGCACCGGCATGGCGTACACCTTGCTCACCGACAACGCGGCGGGTTCGCTGCTCGCGGCCGGTGAGGTGGACGCGGTGCTGATCGGGGCGGACAGGATCGCGGCCGACGGCTCGGTGGCGAACAAGGTGGGGAGCTATCCGCTCGCTGTGCTGGCGCGGTACCACCATGTGCCGTTCATCGTGGTGGCGCCGGTGACGACGGTCGATCCGGACACCCCCGACGGGGCGTCCATAGAGGTCGAGCAGCGCCCCGGCTTCGAGGTGACCGAGGTCGCCGCGCCGCAGGTGCCGGTCACGGGAGCGGGAGGCGGGATACCGGTGGCGCCCCTGGGGACCCAGGCGTACAACCCGGCGTTCGACGTGACGCCGCCCGAGCTGGTGACGGCCATCGTCACCGAGGAGGGGGTGCTCTCGCCCGTGACGGCCGAGGGTCTTGCGGAGCTGTGTGCCAGGCCACGCCAGGTGACGAGCAGCTGATGGGCTAATGCCGGCTCGGCCGCACCCCGTGAAGAGCCACCCTGTCCCCTCCCCTTCGTCGGCTCCGATGGCCGGGGTCGGCGGACGGGGGCAGACAGTGACGGCCTCGTACGACTATCGTCACCGGCCAGTGACCTCGCTCACCAGCGCCTCTGTCACTGTTACGAGAATGGGATGATGTCGTTTATGAAGGGACGAGTCCTTGTCGTCGACGACGACACCGCACTGGCCGAGATGCTCGGCATCGTGCTGCGTGGTGAAGGTTTTGAGCCGTCTTTCGTAGCCGACGGCGACAAGGCGCTGGCCGCTTTCCGGGAGACCAAGCCCGATCTGGTGCTGCTCGACCTGATGCTGCCCGGACGGGACGGCATCGAGGTGTGCCGGCTGATCCGGGCCGAGTCCGGTGTGCCGATCGTGATGCTCACGGCGAAGAGCGACACCGTCGACGTGGTCGTGGGCCTGGAGTCGGGCGCCGACGACTACATCGTCAAGCCGTTCAAGCCGAAGGAGCTGGTCGCCCGGATCCGGGCGCGGCTGCGGAGGTCGGAGGAACCGGCGCCGGAGCAGCTGACCATCGGTGACCTGGTCATCGATGTGGCCGGGCACTCGGTGAAGCGGGACGGGCAGTCGATCGCGCTGACGCCGCTGGAGTTCGACCTGCTGGTCGCGCTGGCCCGCAAGCCGTGGCAGGTGTTCACCCGTGAGGTGCTGCTCGAGCAGGTGTGGGGCTACCGGCACGCCGCCGACACGCGGCTTGTCAACGTGCACGTCCAGCGGCTGCGTTCCAAGGTCGAGAAGGACCCGGAGCGGCCCGAGATCGTGGTGACCGTGCGTGGTGTCGGTTACAAGGCCGGGCCGAGCTGACATGTCCGGGGACAGCGCCGCTTCGGCTCCCGGCCGGTCCGGGGCGCGTCCGGGGCGGCCTGCCGGCCGGACACCGGGTGCCAGGTTCAGGAGTCTTTTCGAGGGCGGGCTGCTCGAGGGCGGTGTCCACGGCAGCCCGGTCATCAGGCTGTTCCTGCGCTGGGTGCGCCGTCCGCTGCTGCCGGTGATGCGGCTGTGGCGGCGCAACATCCAGCTTCGGGTCGTCGCCACGACACTGGTGATGTCCCTGGGCGTCGTCCTGCTGCTGGGCTTCGTCGTGATCGGGCAGGTGCGCAACGGCCTGCTGGACGCGAAGGTCAGGGCCTCGCAGAGCCAGGCCACGGGCGGCTTCGCGGTGGCCAAGCAGAAGGCCGACGAGGCGGCCAGCGGCGCCGGTACCGGTGCGGCCGCCGGGAGCGGCACCGCCGACGGCACCGCGACCGCGGACGGCCGGCAGCCGCAGAACGTCATCCAGTGGATGAGCGACCTCGTGGAGTCGCTGTCCAGCGGCGGTGCGGGCGCCTTCGACGTGGTCACGCTGCCCGTCGGCGACGACAGCGGCGGCGGCCGCAGCCCGCGCGGCTCCGGGAACGTCAACCCGACCTCCAGCATCCCCGACGACCTGCGCGAACGGGTCAACAGCGGTACGACGGCCGCCCAGAGCTACACCCGGATCGTCTACGCCAACGGCAAGGAGTCGCAGCCGGCGCTGGTCATCGGCAAGCAGGTCAACGACCCGAACGGGCGGCCGTACGAGCTGTACTACCTCTTCCCGCTGACCCAGGAGGAGAAGTCCCTCAGCCTGGTCAAGGGCACGCTCGCGACCGCCGGGCTGTTCGTCGTCGTCCTGCTCGGCGCCATCGCCTGGCTGGTGGTGCGCCAGGTGGTCACGCCGGTGCGGATGGCGGCCGGCATCGCGGAGCGGCTGTCCGCCGGGCGGCTGCAGGAACGGATGAAGGTCACCGGCGAGGACGACATCGCGCGTCTGGGTGAGGCCTTCAACAAGATGGCGCAGAACCTCCAGGTGAAGATCCAGCAGCTGGAGGACCTGTCGCGGATGCAGCGCCGGTTCGTGTCGGACGTCTCGCACGAGCTGCGCACCCCGCTGACGACCGTGCGTATGGCCGCCGACGTCATCCATGAGGCGCGCGAGGACTTCGACCCGGTGACCGCGCGTTCGGCCGAGCTGCTCGCCGACCAGCTGGACCGGTTCGAGTCGCTGCTCGCGGACCTGCTGGAGATCAGCCGCTTCGACGCTGGAGCGGCGGCGCTGGAGGCCGAGCCGATAGACCTCAGGGAGGTCGTCCGGCGTGTGGTCAGCGGCGCCGAGCCGCTCGCCGAGCGCAAGGGCACGCACATACGCGTGGTCGGCGACCAGCAGCCCGTCGTCGCCGAGGCCGACGCCCGGCGTGTGGAGCGGGTGCTGCGCAACCTCGTCGTCAACGCCGTCGAGCACGGTGAGGGCAGGGACGTCGTCGTCAAGCTCGCCGCCGCGGGCGGCGCGGTCGCCGTCGCGGTGCGCGACTACGGCGTGGGACTCAAGCCGGGCGAGGCGACCCGGGTCTTCAGCCGCTTCTGGCGGGCGGACCCGGCACGCGCGCGTACCACCGGCGGTACGGGCCTCGGGCTGTCGATCGCGCTGGAGGACGCGCGGCTGCACGGCGGCTGGCTGCAGGCCTGGGGCGAGCCGGGCGGTGGCTCCCAGTTCCGGCTGACGCTGCCCAGGACCGCCGACGAGCCGCTGCGAGGCTCGCCGATACCGCTGGAGCCGAAGGACTCGCGCCGCAACCGCGGCCTCGACGAGGCCGGTCTGCCCGGCGGAGGCGAGGAGAAGCGGGCGACCGTTCCCGTACAGCCCAGCGGCGCCCAGCCGCCCAGACTGCCGTCGCGCGCCCCGATCGCACCGCGGCTGGCCAGTGCCGCGCCCGCCGCCGACCCGGCCGCACTGCCCGGCAACGGCAACGGCGCGCGCGTGGTGTCCCGGCCCACCGGGGGTGCACGGCGCGTGGACGACAGGCCCGCCGCGCGTCCGGCACCCGGCGTGGGCACGGCCCGGCCGGATACGGCCGACACGGAGGACTCGACCGAGCCAGGGGAGGCATTTCGTGGGCGCTGACCGCATGGGGGGCGCCCGGCCCCGGCCGGGACGCGCGGCGGCGTACGCAGCCCTGGGGGCCGTACTGCTGGCCGGGTGTGCCTCGATGCCAGACAGCGGGGATCTGCGGAACGTGGAGTCCACGCCGCGGCAGGACACCGGGGTCCGGGTGTTCGCCATGCCGCCGGCCGAGGGCGCCGGGCCCGCCGAGATCATGCAGGGCTTCCTGGAGGCGCTGACCAGCGACGACCCGGCGTACGACACGGCCCGCAAGTACCTGACGTCCGACGCGGCGCGGGTCTGGCGGCCGGAGCAGTCGAGCACGGTCCTCGCCAACGGGCCGAGCATCGAGCCCGACTGCCGAGCGGGCAACGGCCGCGAGACGACCAACAGCGTCACCTGTGTCCTCGCGGGCAGCAGGGTCGCGACGGTGGACTCCCAGCAGGCGTACGAGCCGGCCGGGGGCTCCTACCAGAAGAAGGTGCATCTCAGCCGGGACCCCAAGAACGGGCAGTGGCGCATCGACGCGCTGCCCGACGGTGTCGTCATGGGCAAGTCGGACTTCCAGCGCAACTACACGTCCATCGACAAGTACTACTTCGCCTCCGACACGACGGTCGGGTCCACGGGGGAGCCGGTGGCGGTCGCCGATCCGGTGTTCGTGCGCAGCAAGGTGGACCCGATGACGCAGATGGTCCGCTCGCTGCTGGCCGGCCCCACCCGCTGGCTCGGGCGGGTCGTCAGGTCCAGCTTCCCGACCGGTACGGCCCTGCAGAAGGACGTGTCGGGGCTGGCGCCGGACGACCAGAACAAGCTGACCGTGCCGCTGAACCTCAAGGTGTCCCAGGTCGCGGCGACCAAGTGCACCGAGATGGCGACGCAGCTGCTGTTCACGCTGCGGAACCTGGCGCCGACACTGGAGTCCGTCGAGCTGCAGGGCGTCGGCGGCCACCGGCTGTGCGACCTGAGCGAGGAGCGCGCCGAGGCCATCGCCTGGCACGGGTCGGCCAAGAGCCCCGAGAACCTGTACTACCTCGACGGCAAGCACCGGCTGGTGCGGATGCCGACCGGGAGCACCACCACCAGTGCCGTACCGGTGCCCGGTCCGCTGGGCGAGGGCGGCAAGGCCCTGGAGTCGGTGGCGGTGTCGCGGGACGAGCACAGCGCGGCCGGGGTCGGTGACCAGGGCAGGTCGTTGTACGTGACGTCGCTGGCGTCGGGCGGTCCGCTGGGGCAGGCGCTGGTGACCAGCCAGGGCGCCACCCCCGACGAGCGGCTGACGACACCGAGCTGGGACGCCCGCGGCGACCTGTGGGTGGCCGACCGGGACCAGCGCCGTCCCCGGCTGTACGTTCTGCAGCAGGGCGCCGCCAAACCGGAGGAGGTCGCGGTCCCGGACCTGTCCGGCCGGATCAGGGACGCGCGGGTCGCCGCCGACGGGGTGCGGATCGCGCTCGTCGTGGAGAAGAAGGACGGCACGCAGTCCCTGCTCATTGGCCGGATCCAGCGCGACGACGGGACGGGGCAGGGCACGTCGGTGGTCGAGCTGCGCTCGGCCGCGCCCGACTTGGAGCAGGTCAGCGCCCTGTCCTGGGCCGGGGACAGCAGGCTGCTGGTGGCCGGCCGGGAGCAGGGCGGCGTGCTGCAGATGCGGTACGTGCAGGTCGACGGCTCCACGCTCGACGGGCCGGCGCCGGGTGCGCTCACCGGCGTGAAGTCGATCGCCGCGTCCGAGGACGAGCGGGTGCCGCTGGTGGCCTACTCGCAGGACGACGGGATCGTACGGCTGCCGTCCGGGTCGCAGTGGCAGAAGGTGGACAAGGACGGGACGGCGCCGGTCTATCCGGGCTGAGCGCCGCCTCACACACCGCCCCTTCCCCCGTGTGGGTGAGGGGCGGTGCGTGTTTCCCCGGGTTGTCCACAGGGCGTTTTCCACAGGGGTGGCCGGGTCGCTTCCGCCTTGGCACAGTGGTGGACATGCGGGGGTGGTGGCAGGACCTCACCGACCTGGTGCTGCCGACCGACTGCGCGGGCTGCGGAGCACCTCGTACGGTGCTCTGTCCGCGGTGCCGGGCAGCGCTGTACGGCCGCGCGCCGCGGCGGGTGCGGCCGGATCCGGAGCCGGCCGGGCTGCCTGTGGTGCATGCGGTGGCTCCCTACGCGGAGGAGGTGCGCACACTGCTTCTCGCGCACAAGGAGCGTGGCGCGCTGGCTCTCGCGGGACCCCTGGGCGCGGCCCTGGCGGGAGCCGTGCGGGCGGGGCTCGGCGGGAGCGGCGCCGGTGTCCGCACCGGTGGCACCGCCGGCGTCGGTTCCGGTGCGGCTGCCGCCGGTTCCGGGACGGTGCTGCTCGTGCCCGTGCCCTCCGCCCGGTGGGCCGTGCGGGCGCGTGGGCACGATCCGGTGCGGCGGATGGCGCTCGCGGCGGCCGGGGAGCTGCGGCGCACCGGGATTCCGGCCAGGGTGGCGGCCGTGCTTCGCCAGCAGCGGCCGGTCGCGGACCAGGCCGGGCTGGACGCGCGGGGGCGCCTGGCGAACCTCGCGGGTGCGCTGGAGGTGACGGCGGGCGGTGGCCGGCTGCTCGGCGCGGGTCAGGTGGTGCTCGTCGACGACCTGATCACGACGGGCGCCAGCCTCGCGGAGGCGGCGCGGGCTGTCCGGGAGGTGGCACAGGAGCGAACCGGAGTGAGAACAGTCGTGTACGGGGCCGTAACTCGGGAAGGAAGGGATGAACGACGGATCGGAGCACGGTGGGAGAGCGCGAAGTGGGTGCATGGTGCACCGGAAAAGACGGCCGTGAACACGCTCCGGCATGTGCTCCGTGCGGCCGTGATCGCCGCTCCGCCGGATTCTTTCGAAATAAACAGGAACTGACCGCCGACCTGCATCGTTGCAGGTAGTGCCAGGGGTAATTCACCTGAATGGAGGTACGCGGGAGTAGAGGGTGACGACATCCGTCCGGGCGAGATATGTTCGGTTGTGAGGAAAGGCGCAGGCCACACCTCTCATATCGGAATGCCGTGCCACGGGTTTTCGGCAATCACCCGTGCCGGTGGGGTGGAGATCTCGCCCTTGGGGGAGGAGGAGGTGGAAGTCACCGAGTCCGAGGTCCGGTGCTCACCGGATCTGGTGCAAAAGGGAGATGCTCCGCCGATGGAGCGGAGCGATCCGGGAACGGAGTTCTGCGTGGACATCGTCGTCAAGGGCCGC
This sequence comes from Streptomyces barringtoniae, assembly GCF_020819595.1. Lineage (GTDB taxonomy): Bacteria > Actinomycetota > Actinomycetes > Streptomycetales > Streptomycetaceae > Streptomyces > Streptomyces barringtoniae. The sequence goes on along the minus strand of NZ_JAJHNP010000010.1, from coordinate 351,001 downwards.
AAGACCGAGGTGCCCGAGCGGTTCCGCAAGCACGTGGCCGAGAAGCTGAAGCTGGAGAAGATCCAGAGGCTCGACGCCAAGGTGATCAGCCTCGACGTCGAGGTGTCCAAGGAGCCCAACCCCCGACAGGCCGACCGCTGTGACCGAGTGGAGATCACCCTCCGCTCCCGCGGTCCGGTGATCCGGGCGGAGGCGGCGGCCAGCGACCCGTACGCGGCACTCGACCTGGCGGCGGAGAAGCTGGACGCCCGGCTGCGCAAGCAGCACGACAAGCGGTTCTCGCGCCGTGGCGCACGCCGGATCTCGGCGGCCGAGGTTCCCGACCACGTTCCGGGCGCGGCGACGCTGAACGGCAACGGCCTCCCCGTCGGGGAGGAGGAGACGGACGGAGTGCCGACCAAGAAGATCGGCTCGCTGGAGGTCAAGGGCGAAGGCCCCCTCGTCGTCCGCGAGAAGACCCACGTCGCCTCCCCGATGACCCTCGACCAGGCTCTCTACGAGATGGAACTGGTCGGCCACGACTTCTATTTGTTCGTCGACTCCGAGACCAAGGAGCCGAGCGTCGTCTACCGGCGGCACGCCTACGACTACGGCGTCATCCACCTCAGCACGGACCCGATGGTCGCCGAGGCGCAGCCCCCCGCGGCCGGAGGCACGCTCGGCGGCTGAGCCATCCGGGCCATGCGAGCCGGTGCCCCTGGAAGCGCGTGTGCGCCCCCAGGGGCACCTGTGTGCGACCAGTTCACGCCTCGCCCGTCACCCCGGTGTCGCCCGGGCATGAAATCATGGCCGGACCGGCCCAACCGGTGGGCCGGTGCCTTGGGTTGGCGATGGCACAGGACCACCAGGCCACAGCCTTCAGGGGGAGGAACGATGGCGGACACCTTCGGACCGATGCGGGACGAGGATGGCGATGACGGTGTCATCGGCATGGGCCCGGACGCCGGCTCCGTACGGGCCGAGCCGATCAGAGTCCTGGTCGTGGACGACCACGCCCTCTTCCGGCGCGGCCTGGAGATCGTGCTCGCGGCCGAGGAGGACATCCAGGTCGTCGGTGAGGCCGGGGACGGGGCCGAGGCCGTGGACAAGGCCGCCGACCTGCTGCCCGACATCGTGCTGATGGACGTCCGCATGCCCAAGCGCGGCGGGATCGAGGCCTGCACCTCCATCAAGGAGGTCGCACCCAGCGCCAAGATCATCATGCTGACGATCAGCGACGAGGAGGCCGACCTCTACGACGCGATCAAGGCGGGCGCGACCGGATACCTGCTCAAGGAGATCTCCACGGACGAGGTGGCGACCGCCATTCGCGCGGTGGCCGACGGGCAGTCGCAGATCAGTCCGTCCATGGCGTCCAAGCTCCTCACCGAGTTCAAGTCGATGATCCAGCGCACCGACGAGCGTCGGCTGGTGCCCGCGCCGCGGCTGACGGACCGGGAGCTGGAGGTCCTCAAGCTCGTCGCCACCGGGATGAACAACCGGGACATCGCCAAGGAACTGTTCATCTCCGAGAACACCGTGAAGAACCACGTCCGCAACATCCTGGAGAAGCTCCAGCTGCACTCCAGGATGGAAGCCGTGGTCTACGCGATGCGGGAGAAGATCCTCGAGATCCGCTGAACAGCGGGTCGTACCGGCCGGATCGGCTAGGCGAGGGCGCGGGCGAGTTCCCTCGTCAGGGGCTCGCGCAGGCCGGGCGCGTCCACCCGCTCCACCCGCACGTCCGTACAGTCCACCCAGGTCGCGGCTTCGATCAGGGCCTCGGCGACCGCCGGGACCGCCTTCGGGCCGTCCAGGGTGACCTGTCTGGCCACCAGCGTCCGGCCCTCGCGTGCCGGGTCCACCCGCCCGACCAGCCGGCCGCCCGCCAGCACCGGCATGGCGAAGTAGCCGTGGACCCGCTTCGGCTTGGGCACGTACGCCTCCAGGCGGTGCGTGAAGCCGAAGATCCGTTCCGTGCGCGCCCGCTCCCAGATCAGCGAGTCGAACGGCGACAGCAGAGTCGTGCGGTGCCGGCCGCGCGGCGGTGTCGCCAGGGCCTCCGGATCGGCCCAGGCCGGCTTTCCCCAGCCCTCGACCTCGACCGGCACCAGACCCGAGTCGGCGATCACCGCGGCGACCTGCTCGCCCTTGAGGCGGTGGTAGTCGGCGATGTCCGCGCGCGTGCCCACGCCGAGGGACTCGCCGGCCAGCCGGACCAGGCGGCGCAGGCACTCGGTGTCGTCCAGCTCGTCGTGCAGCAGCGCGTCCGGGACGGCGCGCTCGGCGAGGTCGTACACCCGCTTCCAGCCGCGTCGCTCGACGCACACCACCTCGCCGTACATCAGCGCGCGCTCCACCGCGACCTTGGTGCCGGACCAGTCCCACCAGTCGCTCGTCTTCTTGGCACCGCCCAGCTCCGTGGAGGTCAGCGGGCCCTCCGCGCGCAGCTGCTTGATGACCTGGTCGTAGGCGCCCTCGGGCAGCTCGTGGTTCCAGTGCGGGCGGTCGCGGTAGGCGCGGCGGCGGAAGGCGAAGTGCGGCCACTCCTCGATGGGCAGGATGCACGCCGCGTGCGACCAGTACTCGAATGCGTGGGCGCCCGTCCAGTAGGCGGCCTCGACGGTCTTGCGGCCGACCGCGCCGAGCCGGGCGTACGGCACGAGCTCGTGGGAGCGGGCGAGGACCGAGATCGTGTCGAGCTGGACCGCGCCGAGGTGGCGCAGCACGCCGCGGACTCCGGCCCGCCGGTCGGGCGCGCCGAGCAGGCCCTGGGCCCGCAGGGAGATACGGCGGGCGTCGTCCGCGGTGAGAGTGGTGGTCGGGCGCGGAAGGGTCGTCATGCCCCGGACGATAGAGGGCGCCACTGACAGTCCGCGGTGACCTGGGCGGATACCCGGAAACGGTTGGGCGGGGCCGGGCGGACGCGCGCAGGCGGGTCAGGAGCGGGCGGGCAGGTACGGCGCCGTGGACGGCAGGCCCAGGTCCGAGGGGAGCAGGGAGCCGACCCAGCAGTCCCGGCGCACTCCCTTGTTGTTGATCGCGGAGCGCAGGGTGCCCTCGATGGTGAACCCCGCGCGTTCGGCCACCGCGCGGGAGGCGTGGTTGCCGACCTCGGCACGCCATTCGACCCGGTCGACGCCGACCTCGGTGAAGATCCAGCGGCAGGCGGTGAGCGTGGCCTCGGTGACGTAACCGTGGCCGCGGTGCTCCTTCGCCGCCCAGAAGCCGATCTCCGCCACGCCGAGCGAACGCATGGTCAGCCCGAGCATGCCGGCGAGTTCCCCGCCGGTGAGGAACACCCCGAAGGTGAACATCGAACCCTGCGCCCAGCCGTCGGGGACCAGCTGCTCGGTGAAGCCGCTCGCGTGCTCGGGCAGATACGGCGAGGGCACCGTGGTCCAGCGCTGGATGTCCGGGTTCTGCGCGGCGTCGTAGACCGCTTGGGTGTCGTGCGGGCCGACCGTGCGCAGAACCAGGCGGTCCGTGGTGAGTGTGACGGGTTCCATCGGCTGATTGTGCTCGTGGGACCTCAGTCGGGCCATCGATTTTCGCTATACGTGATCGCGTGATCACATTTCGCGCAATTCATCGCGCCGATGCGGCACTATCCGTGTGCCCCGTCCGTTGTCCTGGATGAAGCAGCCGTCGGACCGCCAGGCCTCCCGGCCTGGCCGGGTCCTCGCATACGATGGCCGTTGCTCAGTAAGTCAAATGGAAACCGACCGTCCCAGGCCCGACCGGCAAGGAGACATACCCCCGTGTCCGTCCTCTCGAAGATCATGCGTGCAGGCGAAGGCAAGATCCTGCGCAAGCTGCACCGCATCGCGGACCAGGTCAACTCCATCGAAGAGGACTTCGTGAACCTCTCCGACGCCGAGCTGCGGGCCCTCACCGATGAGTACAAGCAGCGGTACGCCGACGGTGAGAGCCTGGACGACCTGCTCCCCGAGGCGTTCGCCACCGTGCGCGAGGCCGCCAAGCGCGTCCTCGGCCAGCGGCACTACGACGTGCAGCTGATGGGTGGTGCCGCCCTCCACCTCGGCTATGTGGCCGAGATGAAGACCGGTGAGGGCAAGACCCTCGTCGGCACCCTGCCCGCGTACCTGAACGCCCTGTCCGGCGAGGGCGTCCACATCGTCACGGTCAACGACTACCTGGCCGAGCGCGACTCCGAGATGATGGGCCGCGTCCACAAGTTCCTGGGCCTGCACGTCGGCTGCATCCTCGCCAGCATGACCCCGGCCCAGCGCCGCGAGCAGTACCACTGCGACATCACCTACGGCACGAACAACGAGTTCGGCTTCGACTACCTGCGCGACAACATGGCGTGGTCCCAGGACGAGCTCGTCCAGCGCGGACACAACTTCGCCATCGTCGACGAGGTCGACTCCATCCTCGTCGACGAGGCCCGTACGCCGCTGATCATCTCGGGCCCGGCCGACCAGGCCACGAAGTGGTACGGCGACTTCGCCAAGCTGGTCACCCGCCTGAAGCGCGGCGAGGCCGGCAACCCGCTCAAGGGCGTCGAGGAGACCGGCGACTACGACGTCGACGAGAAGAAGCGCACGGTCGCCATCCACGAGTCCGGCGTCACCAAGGTCGAGGACTGGCTGGGCATCGACAACCTCTACGAGTCGGTCAACACCCCGCTCGTGGGTTACCTGAACAACGCCATCAAGGCCAAGGAGCTCTTCAAGCGCGACAAGGACTACGTCGTCCTCGACGGCGAGGTCATGATCGTCGACGAGCACACCGGCCGTATCCTCGCCGGCCGCCGCTACAACGAGGGCATGCACCAGGCGATCGAGGCGAAGGAAGGGGTGGACATCAAGGACGAGAACCAGACGCTCGCCACGATCACCCTGCAGAACTTCTTCCGCCTCTACTCGAAGCTGTCCGGCATGACCGGTACGGCGATGACCGAGGCCGCCGAGTTCCACCAGATCTACAAGCTCGGCGTGGTCCCGATCCCGACCAACCGGCCGATGATCCGCAAGGACCAGTCGGACCTGATCTACCGCACCGAGGTCGCCAAGTTCGAGGCGGTCGTCGACGACATCGCCGAGAAGCACGAGAAGGGCCAGCCGATCCTCGTCGGCACGACGTCCGTCGAGAAGTCGGAGTACCTCTCCCAGCAGCTCAGCAAGCGCGGCATCCAGCACGAGGTGCTGAACGCCAAGCACCACGAGCGCGAGGCGTCGATCGTCGCGCAGGCCGGCCGCAAGGGCGCGGTGACCGTGGCCACCAACATGGCCGGTCGTGGTACGGACATCAAGCTCGGCGGCAACCCCGAGGACCTCGCCGAGGCGGAGCTGCGCCAGCGCGGCCTCGACCCCGAGGAGCACATCGAGGAGTGGGCCGCGGCCCTGCCTGCCGCGCTGGAGCGGGCGGAAGCGGCGGTCAAGGCCGAGAAGGAGGAGGTCGAGGCGCTCGGCGGCCTCTACGTCCTCGGCACCGAGCGGCACGAGTCCCGGCGCATCGACAACCAGCTGCGCGGCCGTTCCGGGCGTCAGGGTGACCCGGGCGAGTCCCGCTTCTACCTCTCCCTCGGAGACGACCTGATGCGCCTGTTCAAGGCCCAGATGGTCGAGCGCGTGATGTCCATGGCCAACGTGCCCGACGACGTGCCGATCGAGAACAAGATGGTCACGCGTGCGATCGCGTCCGCGCAGTCGCAGGTCGAGCAGCAGAACTTCGAGACCCGTAAGAACGTTCTGAAGTACGACGAGGTGCTCAACCGGCAGCGCGAGGTCATCTACGGCGAGCGCCGGCGCGTGCTGGAGGGCGAGGACCTGCAGGAGCAGGTCAGGCACTTCATGGACGACACGATCGACGCGTACATCCAGGCGGAGACCGCCGAGGGCTTCCCCGAGGACTGGGACCTGGACCGGCTGTGGGGTGCCTTCAAGCAGCTCTACCCGGTGAAGGTCACCATCGAGGAGCTGGAGGACGCCGCCGGCGACCGGGCCGGTCTGACCGCGGAGTTCATCTCCGAGTCCATCAAGGAGGACATCAACGAGCAGTACGAGGCCCGCGAGGCGCAGCTCGGCTCCGAGATCATGCGTGAGCTGGAGCGCCGGGTCGTGCTGTCGGTCCTCGACCGCAAGTGGCGTGAGCACCTCTACGAGATGGACTACCTCCAGGAGGGCATCGGCCTGCGCGCGATGGCGCAGAAGGACCCCCTGGTCGAGTACCAGCGCGAGGGCTTCGACATGTTCACCGCGATGATGGACGGCATCAAGGAGGAGTCCGTCGGCTACCTGTTCAACCTGGAGGTCCAGGTCGAGCAGCAGGTCGAGGAGGTCCCGGTCGAGGCCGCGGAGCTGGTCGGCGAGGGTGTTCCGGAGACGGTTCCGGCGCAGGCCGGGGCGCGTCCGGAGATCCGCGCGAAGGGGCTGGACGTTCCACAGCGCAGGGATCTGCACTTCTCGGCGCCGACCGTGGACGGTGAGGGCGGCATCGTGGAGCGCGACCTCGAGGACGACGAGCCGGTGCGGTCCGAGGCGGACGGGCTGACGCGGGCCGAGCGGCGGCGGCAGGCCAAGGGCGGGCGGCGCCGTAAGAAGTAGCGGTTGCCTGCGGCGCTTCAGCCGGTTGTGAAGGGCCGGGTTCCTTTTGGGGCCCGGCCCTTCCGCGTTGCTCCTGTCAGGTTGCTTGGGGTTGTGGGTGGGGGCGCCGGCCTGGGCTGGTGGCGAGCGGGGTGGTGTTGTGGCTGGGCACCGGGTTGGGGCGCTTGCCCGCGCGCGCAGCTGGGCGGGTTCGGCGGCCCTCGGCGGTGCGGCAGCTTGCCGTGGGCGGGTTCGGCGGGCGTTGCGGCGCTGACGTCGCCCGGCGTCGGTTCAGGGGTCGCGCCTACTGGCGGGGGCCGGTCTCCACTGCTGTGCAGCGCCAGCGGCGGTCCTGGCCGCGTTCCAGGCGGAAGGCCAGGGCGCGGAGCTGGTCGCCGGCGGCGACGCGGGCGAAGACTTCGAGGGCACCCTCGCTGGGGACGTAGTAGCCGATGTCGTGGACGACGGGGCGGGCTCCGTGGGTGCGCAGGGGGCTGATTTCGGCGAGGCGGGTCAGGTCGTCGTAGGCGCGGCCGGCGGTGTGGCGGAGCATCCAGTGGACGGGCCTCTGACCGCTGAGGACGGCCAGCAGACGGTCGGCGAAGAGGTCGGTGGGGCGTGCCGGGGGCAGGGCGGTCTCCGGCGTTGTGACGGCCGTACCGGCGTTTCCGGGTGCGGTCGGTGGCATGTCGTGCCTGCCCCTGATCGACGGCTTCCGGGGCGGGACGCCACCCGGGCGGCGCGTGTCGTGGCGGGTCGGCGGGCGGTGGCGCGGGTGGGGGGTGCGGTTCGTCGCCTTGGGCGCGGTGCGGTTCATGACCTTGTTCATGGGGTCCCCGTTCGGCCGGCCCGGAGATACCGGGCGGTAACTAGTCGGTGGGGATCTTGTACGGGGGCCGGGAGCGGGGTGGCAAGGGAGGCGTGGCGGGCCGGGGCGGGGTGGAGTGGTTCACCTATCCGAGGGACGCGGTGTCGCCGATCCCCGGTGTGGCCGCTCTGCCGGGCCGATTCGTCACCCGGAGTTGACGGCTTGCGGGGGTGTGGGCACAGACCCGAAAGGGGACGGGCGCACGTATCCTGAAGGCCCTCCGGGAGACGCGGCAGCCGGCCTTCCCGGGGCCTCAGCGGAGCCTTTGAGCAGGAAAGAGCGGCCAGCATGCGCGTCTACGTCCCCCTGACCCTCCCCGGTCTCGCCGAGGCGCACAAGACGGGTGAGCTGGGGAGCGGCCCCTTCCTGGCCTATGCCGTCACGCCCGCGCTGCGCGAGTGGTACCTCTCCGAGGACATCGAGGAGCTGGAGTACGCGGCGCTCGGCCGGGCCGCGCAGGCCTCGCTGCGGCTGCTGGCGGCGGATGCGGATGCGGTACGGCGCCGGGTCGTGGTCGCCGTGGACGTGGCCGACGGCGTCGCGAGCGTCGACCCCGACCGTGGGCTGGACCCGTCCGCCCTCGGCGAGGTCACCGTGACGGTGACCGTGCCGCTCGCCAAGGCGGCCGCGGTGCATGTCGACGCCGAGGAGGCGGAGCAGGACGTGGCCGCGGCGGCGGACGCGCTGGAGGCGGCCGACGGCGGGGACGACGACGCGCAGTTCGTCGTGGACGGCGCGGACGATCACGAGCTGCTGTGGTACGCCACGCAGGAGATCCCCAACCTCGTCGGACTCGCCTGACCCGGTCTGACCTGGGCGGGTTCCCCGGCCGGTCTCGTTGTCAGTGGGGGCGGGTACGGTTTTTGGCATGGGGATGCAGGAGAACGCGCACATCGTCTGGGACTGGAACGGCACCTTGTTCCACGACAATGACGCGATCATCGGGGCGACGAACGCGGCCTTCGCCGAGCTGGGGCTCGAACCGATCACGCTGGAGCAGTACCGGTCGCTGTACTGCGTGCCGGTGCCGAAGTTCTACGAGCGGCTGATCGGCCGGCTGCCGACCGATGCCGAGTGGGAGCTGATGGACGAGGTCTTCCACCGGTACTACGCCGAGCACCGGGGGCGGTGCGCTCTGGCCGAGGGGGCGGCGGAGCTGCTCGCGGGGTGGCGGTCGGCGGGGCACAGCCAGTCGCTGCTGAGCATGTATGTGCACGAGGAACTGGTGCCGCTCGTGCGGGGGTTCGGGATCGAGGCGCACTTTCTGCGGGTCGACGGGCGTATGGGGCCGTCCGGGGGGAGCAAGGCCGCGCACATGGTGCGGCATCTGGAGGCGCTGAGCGGGGTCGTGGAGCCTGCGCGGACCGTGGTGATCGGGGACGCGGCGGATGACGCGGTTGCCGCGCGGGGCGTGGGGGCGCAGGCCGTGCTGTACACCGGGGGGTCGCACAGCAGGGCCAGCCTTGAGGATGTGGGGGTGCCGGTGGTGGACACGTTGGCCGAGGCGGTGGAGGAAGCGCAGCGAATAGCGGCGTAGCCGCGGGGGCGGGGTTCTTGGCGGCCCCGGCGGTTCTCCGGTGCCCTGTGCTGTGGCAGGGGTGGGTTTCGCTTGCCCGGTGCCGGTGCCGGTGCCGGTGCCGGGGGCGCCCGAGCCGCACGACTGCCCGCAGCGGACGCAGCCACGCGGGTGCGCCGGCTCGGTGATGCCGTGGAGCGGGCAGTCGTGCGGTCGGCCGCCTCCTCAGCTCACCGGTGCCTTGGAGCGCAGCACCTGGAGGAACTCGCGCATCCAGGCCGGATGGTCGGGCCAGGCCCGGGAGGAGACCAGGGTGCCGTCGACCACGGCCTCGGTGTCCTGGAAGCTCGCCCCTGCCGCCTGCATGTCCGGCTCCAGCGCGGGGTACGCCGTGACGCGGCGGCCGCGCAGGCTGTCGATCGCCGCGGTGAGCAGCGGGCCGTGGCAGATCTGGGCGACCGGCCGGTCGGAGTCGAAGAACGCCTTGAGGATCTTGCGGAGCTCGGGGTCGTTGCGCAGATACTCGGGGGCCCGGCCGCCGGGGATGACGAGGGCCGCGTACTCGCCGGGGTCCACGTCGGCGAACGCCAGGTCGGCGGGCCAGGTGTAGCCGGGCTTCTCGGTGTAGGTGTCGTAGCCGGGTTCGAAGTCGTGGACGACGAAGCGGAGGGTCTTGCGGGAGGGGGCCGCGATATGGACCTCGTAGCCTTCCTCGCGCAGGCGCTGGTACGGGTAGAGGACTTCCAGGGACTCCGCCGCGTCGCCGGTGACGATCAGGATCTTCGCGGGCATGTCGGCTCCTCCGGGTACTCCGGTGCTCGGTGCTCCTGCACTCCTGGGGCACTCCTGGTCGGGACGCACTGTCCCTGGGCAACGTGCCAACACCGGGCGTGCTTGCCAAGGGGGTCGTCGCGGTTCCGGCCCTCCGCCAAGCGCCGGGGCCCCACCTGGTGGCAGGGTGCCCTGTTTTCAGAGTGCGGTCAGGGTCCCACCGGCGCGACCCGGCGCCCGCGGTCACGCGACCCGGCGCCCGCCGTCATGCGACCGGAAGCCCGCCCCACCGAGCCCGCCGGCGTCGCCTTCCTCACATCGGCCCCGGCGACTCCATACGCCCCAGCGCACACCGACCCCGAAAGCCCCAAGGGACCAACCGACGCCGAAAGACCAATCGCACCAGCAGCCCCAAAGCCCACAGCGCCCCCACCCCACCGCCACCTCGTGCCCCACCAACCCCACCCGACCGGATACGCCACCTTCCCCGACCCCACCCCTGTGCAGAACGTCAAACTTCACCCCTCGGTTTTGTACACATACGGCTCATGACGGCCCCCCGGTAGGGAGCGATAGCCTTGTGGCGTGATCAGCGCGATATCTCGCGGGGGCGATCCTGCTCCTGCCCTGCGCCCGGGTTGCACGGAACACCTCCGTGACCGGGCGGCGGTCGCTGGTCTTCGCGGGCGGGACGGGGCCACAGGAGCCTCCGGGACGCCGAGGAGAACCCTGGACACGGCGGCGCCGAGAGCAGCGTCACACCCGACGGGCGTGTCGAGAATGGCCGAATTCCCCCCGCTCATCTCACCTCACGGCATAGCGTCGAAGCGGACCGGACACCCCGGGCCGTGGCGTCGAGCCGGAGGGAAAGAGACCGTACTTCCTTCTACGTCACGCAACGGCGCGCGACAGGAGTCAGAGGACAATGCAGACCAAGCTGGACGAAGCCAAGGCCGAGCTGCTCGAGAGGGCCGCCCGGGTAGCTGAGAACAGCCCGGTCGGGGGGCACCTACCGACCGGGACCGAGGGCGAGGGCTCCCCGGACACCCCGGACAGCGAGTCCATGCTCGCTTTTCTCCAGCGCTACTACCTGCACACCGCCCCGGAAGACCTCGCCGACCGCGACCCGGTCGACGTCTTCGGCGCCGCGGTCTCGCACTACCGTCTCGCCGAGAACCGCCCCCAGGGCACGGCGAACGTGCGGGTCCACACCCCGACCGTGGAGGAGAACGGGTGGACCTGCAGCCACTCGGTCGTGGAGGTCGTCACCGACGACATGCCCTTCCTCGTCGACTCGGTCACCAATGAGCTGACCCGGCGGGGCCGTGGGATCCACGTCGTCGTCCATCCGCAGTTCCTCGTCCGCCGCGACCTCACCGGCAAGCTCATCGAGGTGCTGCCGACCCCGCCGGGCGGCGACCTGCCGCACGACGCGCACTTCGAGTCCTGGATCCACGTCGAGATCGACCGCGAGACCGACCGCGCCGACCTGAAGCAGATCACCGTCGATCTGCTGCGCGTGCTGTCCGACGTGCGCGAGGCCGTCGAGGACTGGGAGAAGATGCGGGAGTCGGCGACCCGGATCGCCGACGGCCTGGAGAGCGAGCCCGTCCCGGGCGATCTGCCCCGGCCCGAGGTCGAGGAGGCCCGCGAGCTGCTGCGCTGGCTGGCCGACGACCACTTCACCTTCCTCGGCTACCGCGAATACGAGCTGCGCGAGGACGACACGCTCGCCGCCGTGCCCGGCACCGGTCTCGGCATACTGCGCTCGGACCCGCACCACGCCGAGGACGAGCAGCACCCGGTCAGCCCGTCCTTCGAGCGGCTGCCGGCCGACGCCCGCGCCAAGGCCCGCGAGCACAAGCTGCTCGTGCTGACCAAGGCCAACAGCCGCGCCACCGTGCACCGGCCGTCGTACCTGGACTACGTCGGCGTCAAGAAGTTCGACGCGGACGGCAACGTCGTCGGTGAGCGGCGCTTCCTCGGTCTGTTCTCCTCCGCCGCCTACACGGAGTCCGTGCGCCGGGTCCCCGTCATCCGCCGCAAGGTCGACGAGGTACTGGAGCGCGCCGGGTTCTCGCCGAACAGCCACGACGGCCGCGACCTGCTCCAGATCCTGGAGACCTACCCGCGCGACGAGCTGTTCCAGACGCCGGTGACCGAGCTGGAGCCCATCGCCACCTCGGTGCTCTATCTGCAGGAGCGGCGGCGCCTGAGGCTCTACCTGCGCCAGGACGAGTACGGCCGCTACTACTCGGCCCTCGTCTACCTCCCGCGCGACCGCTACACCACCGGTGTCCGGCTGCGGATCATCGACATCCTCAAGGAGGAGCTCGGCGGCGTCAGCGTCGACTTCACCGCCTGGAACACCGAGTCGATCCTGTCCCGGCTGCACTTCGTCGTCCGCGTCCCGCCGGGCACCGTGCTGCCCGAACTGTCGGACGCCGACAAGGACCGCATCGAGGCCCGCCTGGTCGAGGCCGCCCGGTCCTGGGCCGACGCGTTCGCCGAGGCGCTGACCGCCGAGTGCGGCGAGGAGCACGCGGCCGAGGTGCTGCGCCGCTACAACCACGCCTTCCCCGAGGGCTACAAGGCCGACCACACCCCGCGCGCCGCGGTCGCCGACCTGGTCCACCTGGAGCAGCTCAGCGAGGACAAGACGTTCAGCCTGAGCCTGTACGAGCCGGTGGGCGCCGGGCCGGAGGAGCGCCGGTTCAAGATCTACCAGAAGGGCGGCACCGTCTCCCTTTCCAAGGTGCTGCCGGTGCTCAGCCGCCTCGGCGTCGAGGTCACCGACGAGCGGCCGTACGAGCTGCGCTGCGCCGACCGCACCACCGCCTGGATCTACGACTTCGGTCTGCGCATGCCCAAGGCGGTCAGCGGCGAGCACCTGGCCGACGACGCCCGCGAGCGCTTCCAGGAGGCCTTCGCCGCCACCTGGACCGGCAAGGCGGAGAACGACGGCTTCAACGCCCTGGTGCTGAGCGCCGGGCTGACCTGGCGGCAGGCGATGGTGCTGCGCGCCTACGCCAAGTACCTGCGGCAGGCCGGTTCGACCTTCTCGCAGGACTACATGGAGGACACCCTCCGCAACAACGTCCACACCACGCGCCTGCTGGTCTCGCTGTTCGAGGCGCGGATGTCGCCGGACCGGCAGAAGGCCGGCCTGGAGATCACCGACGCCCTGCTGGAGGAGCTGGACGCGGCCCTGGACCAGGTGGCGAGCCTGGACGAGGACCGGATCCTCAGGTCCTTCCTCACCGTCATCAAGGCGACCCTGCGCACAAACTTCTTCCAGGAGGCGCTCGGCGGCAAGCCGCACGACTACGTCTCCATGAAGTTCGACCCGCAGGCCATCCCGGACCTGCCGGCGCCGCGTCCGGCGTACGAGATCTGGGTGTACTCGCCGCGCGTCGAGGGTGTGCACCTGCGCTTCGGCAAGGTCGCGCGCGGTGGTCTGCGCTGGTCCGACCGGCGTGAGGACTTCCGTACCGAGATCCTCGGCCTGGTCAAGGCGCAGATGGTGAAGAACACCGTCATCGTGCCGGTGGGCGCCAAGGGCGGTTTCGTCGCCAAGCAGCTGCCGGACCCGGCGCAGGACCGCGACGCGTGGCTGGCCGAGGGCATCGCCAGCTACAAGACGTTCATCTCGGCGCTGCTCGACATCACCGACAACATGGTCGCCGGCGAGGTCGTGCCCCCGCAGGACGTGGTCCGGCACGACGGTGACGACACCTACCTGGTCGTCGCCGCCGACAAGGGCACCGCGACCTTCTCGGACATCGCCAACGGGGTCGCCGAGAAGTACAACTTCTGGCTCGGCGACGCCTTCGCCTCCGGTGGAAGCGCGGGCTACGACCACAAGGGCATGGGCATCACCGCGCGCGGCGCCTGGGAGTCCGTCAAGCGGCACTTCCGTGAGCTGGGCGTGGACACGCAGTCCGAGGACTTCACGGTCGTCGGCATCGGCGACATGTCCGGTGACGTGTTCGGCAACGGCATGCTGCTGTCCGAGCACATCCGGCTGGTCGCCGCGTTCGACCACCGGCACATCTTCATCGACCCCACCCCGGACGCGGCCACCTCCTACGCCGAGCGCCGCCGCCTGTTCGAGCTGCCCCGCTCCAGCTGGGCCGACTACAACACCGAGCTGCTCTCGGCGGGCGGCGGGATCTTCCCGCGCAGCGCCAAGTCGATCCCGGTCAACGCCCACATCCGCGAGGCCCTCGGCATCGAGGGCAAGGTCGCCAAGATGACCCCGGCGGACCTGATGAAGGCCATCCTGCAGTCCCCGGTGGACCTGCTGTGGAACGGCGGCATCGGCACGTACGTGAAGGCGTCGGCGGAGTCGAACGCGGACGTCGGCGACAAGGCCAACGACGCCATCCGCGTCGACGGCGCCGACCTGCGGGTCAAGGTCGTCGGCGAGGGCGGCAACCTGGGCCTGACCCAGCTCGGCCGGATCGAGTTCGCCACGCACGGCGGCAAGATCAACACCGACGCGATCGACAACAGCGCCGGCGTGGACACCTCCGACCACGAGGTGAACATCAAGATCCTCCTGAACGGCCTGGTCGCGGACGGCGACATGACCGTCAAGCAGCGCAACAAGCTGCTCGCCGAGATGACCGACGAGGTCGGCGCGCTGGTCCTGCGCAACAACTACGCGCAGAACACCGCCCTGGCCAACGCCCTGTTCCAGGCCAAGGACATGCTCCACGCCCAGCAGCGGTTCATCCGCCACCTGGTGCGCGAGGGCCACCTGGACCGGGCGCTGGAGTTCCTGCCGACCGACCGCCAGATCCGCGAGCGCCTCGGCCAGGGGCAGGGCCTGACCGGCCCGGAGACCGCGGTCGTGCTGGCGTACACGAAGATCACGGTCGCCGAGGAACTGCTGCACACCTCGCTGCCGGACGACCCGTACCTGCGCAGCCTGCTGCACGCCTACTTCCCGACGGCGCTGCGCGAGCGGTTCGCGGACGCGGTCGACAACCACCCGCTGCGCCGTGAGATCACCACGACCGTGCTGGTCAACGACACGGTCAACACGGGCGGTACGACGTATCTGCACCGTCTGCGCGAGGAGACCGGAGCCTCCCTGGAGGAGATCGTCCGCGCCCAGACCGCGGCCCGCGCGATCTTCTCCTCGGCCCCGGTGTGGGACGCGGTGGAGGCCCTGGACAACAAGGTCGACGCGGCCGTCCAGACCCGGATCCGGCTGCACTCGCGCCGCCTCGTCGAGCGCGGCACCCGCTGGCTGCTGAACAACCGGCCGCAGCCGCTGCAGCTCGCCGAGACGGTCGAGTTCTTCGCCGAGCGGGTCGAGCGGGTCTGGCAGGAGCTGCCGAAGCTGCTGCGCGGCGCGGACCTGGAGTGGTACCAGCACGTGTACGACGAGCTGTCCGCGGCCGGTGTCCCGGACGAACTCGCCACGCGCGTGGCCGGTTTCTCCTCCGCCTTCCCGGCGCTCGACATCGTGTCGGTGGCCGACCGCATGGGCAAGGAGGCGCTCGACGTCGCCGAGGTCTACTACGACCTCGCCGACCGGCTGAACATCACCCAGCTGATGGACCGCATCATCGAGCTGCCCCGCGCCGACCGCTGGCAGTCCATGGCCCGCGCCTCCATCCGCGAGGACCTGTACGCGGCGCACGCGGCGCTCACCGCGGACGTCCTCGCGGTCGGCAACGGCACCTCCACTCCCGAGCAGCGCTTCAAGGCCTGGGAGCAGAAGAACGCGCCCATCCTGAGCCGGGCGCGCACCACCCTGGAGGAGATCCGCGGTTCGGAGACCTTCGACCTCGCCAACCTCTCGGTGGCGATGCGGACGATGCGGACGCTGCTGCGCACGCACTCGTAGCCGTACGACAGTGAGTGCATAGCCGTACGACGGTGAGAGCGCCCCGGGCCGACGACATATCGGCCCGGGGCGTTCCCTTTCTTGCCGACCCTTAGCCAAAAACGATCAGCGAATTTACCGTTTCCTGCTAATCGGTGGCCTTCGGATAGGGTCTGGGCTGTGACTGTTCAACTCACCGAGATCACCGAGACCCGCCCGGCGGCGCCCCCCGCGCCGGCTCCGGCGCGGCGGCCCGTCAGGCGGGTCGTGCTGGAGGTCGTGAAATTCGGGATCGTCGGCGGCAGTGGGGTCCTCGTCAATTTCCTGGTCTTCAACCTGCTGCTGCGCGGCCTGGGTTGGCAGGCGATGACCGCGACCGTCCTGGCCAGCTGTATCGCCATGGCGACCAATTACCTGGGCTTCCGCTATTTCGCCTATCGCGACCGGTCCTCGCGCACGCGCAGTCAGATCACCCTGTTCTTCGTCTTCAGCGGCCTCGGTGTCGTGATGGAAATCGGCCTGTTCTGGCTCGGTTACCACGGTCTCGGCCTGCACAGCGTGCTGGAATCGAATGCGGCGAAGGCACTGTCGATCGTGCTGGCCTCCGCCTTCCGGTTCCTCGTCTACCGCACTTGGGTGTTCCAGCAGGATGCACACCGCACCGTCTGATACTGAGCGGGTGAGCCGTACACCGCCCCCGCCGCGCGCCGCGCGGGCCGGCCGCGCCCTGCCGCAGGCCGCCGCCGCGCTCGTCGTCGTACTGCTGCTCCTGGTGATCGTCCGCCTGCCCTGGGCGGGCGACCTCGGCATGCACGCGGCCACGGTCCAGCGCCTGAGCCACAATCCGTTCCACCCCGGCAACCCGCTGGTCGATGCGGACACGCCGAGCCCCTACTTCTCGCCGTGGATGCTGGTCCTGGGCGTGGTCGCCAAGCTGACCGGCCTGTCGGTGTTCGTGGTCCTGCGGCTGGCCGCGCTGGTCGGCCTGTCCCTGCTGGTCACCGGCGTCTGGCGGTACGTCCGCACCCTGTCCCCGCACCGCGCGGCCCCCGCCCTGGCCCTGCTCGGCCTGCTCTTCCTCTGGGGCCCGCTGCTGTTCAACTGGTCCGGCTTCCTGGGCCTGAACTCCCTTGCGCTGACGGTGTCCTACCCCAGCGTCCTCGCGCTCGGCCTCACCTTCCACTTCTGGGCCTGGCTCACGCGCGCGATGCGGGAGCAGGCCGCGTGGGCAAGGTGGCTGTGGCTCGGCGTGCTCTGGGCGCTGATCCTGCTGTGCCACCAGTTCACCGGCGTGGTGGCCTCTCTGGGCGCCCTGGCGATGGTGATCGCGGCGCGACCGCCCCGCCCGGTGCTGCTGCGTCTGTCCGCCGCGCTCGCCCTGGGCCTGCTCCTGCTGTGGCTGTGGCCGTACTACGACTTCTTCTCCCTCTTCTCCGCCGGCGCGGACCTGGAGGCCATCCACAAGCCGCTGTACGAGGACCTGGCCGCACGGTTCGGCCTGGTGCTGCTCGGGGTGGCGGCGCTGGTGCTGCGCTTCCGCCGCGACCGCTGGGACCCGTTGGTCCTGTTCTTCGTCCTCGGCGTGCTGGTGTTCGCCGCGGGCGGGCTGTCCGGCCACTACTCCTGGGGCCGCGCCCTGCCCGCCGCGCTGATCCCGGCGCAGCTCGCGGCCGCGCTGGAGGTCGTCTCGGCCGGACGGCGGGCCGTACGGGTGGGCTGGGCGTGCGTGCTGGGTGCCGCCCTGCTGGTCGGCGCGTGGACGCAGGCCGGGACGCTCGGTTATGTGACCGGGAGGGCGGCCCTGCCTTCGGCGCTCGCGGCGAAGTACCGGACGCCGTGGGTGGGGTACCACTGGATCACGCCGTGGGTGAAGTACGGGGACGTGGTGATGGCCCGGACGACGCCGGCTCGGCAGATCCCCGCGTACGGGCCGTACACCGTGGCGCCGGGCTATCCGGACGTGTTCCTGCCGGACGCCGCGCGGCGGGAGGATGCGGTTGCCCGCTACTTCGCCGCGGGGACGTCCGCTGCCGACCGGGCCGGGATTCTGCGGGAGTACGGCGTGAAGTGGGTCGTGGGCCCGAAGAGCCTGGCGGGACCGGGTCTTCGGAAGGTGACCACCGGCCCGTCCGCCCAGGTCCTGTACCGAGTGGTGCCCTGAGCTGTCGCCGGGCGGGGGTGGGGTGGCTCACCGGCGCTGACAGCGTGCCACGGCGGGCCCGCAGTCGCCCACGGACCCGCACCCCGGCGGCGCTTCGAAGCCGCCCTCTTACCTCAGCACGCTGGACAGCAGCTTCGCCGCCTTGCGGACCTTCGGGCGGGCAACCCTCTGCACGACCGGGCGGATGACACGGGCCGTGACTCCCACCGGGCGCCAGCGCAGCTGCAGCCGGCCCGGGTTGCGGCCCTCCGGCTCGATGGTGACCTCGTGCGGGGTCGCGCCGGAGCGGTAGTCGATGCGGGCGGTGCGGGTGGGGAAGGTGAGCGGGGCCAGCAGGATGCCGGAGTTGGACAGGCCCTGCTGCTGGAGGCGGACCAGGGGGTGGCGTACGCCGGCGAAGCCCTGCAGGGGGAGCGGGGCCTCGGCCAGGTCCAGGCGGACCGTGCCCTCGAAGAGGCCGGGACGGACCGGGTCCAGGCGGAAGGGGACCGTCATCCGGCGGTTGCCGGGGGAGAGGACCAGGCCGGCTCGCTGCGGGCCGACCGGCAGGCGCAGACCCGGGTCGTACGTGCGGATGGCCAGGGTGAGCGAGGCGCCGGGGCCGGGAGTCAGCTCCGTGATCTCGTGACGGAACTGCGCGCTCGGGAACGGGCGCGTGTCCAGCTCCAGGTCCGACACGTCCAGTTCGCCCCGCGTGCGGTCGGACGAGGGCACGCTGCCGCCCCAGTACGGGACACCGGACGCGTCGGCCGTGACCTGCCGCGGCGCCACCCCGTGCCCGAGACCGCGGGCCGCGAGCCGGACGTCGTCCAGGCGGCCTTCCCGCAGCAGCTCCAGCACCACCCGCTCGTGGCGGGGCAGGCGGGCGAACGCACCCGGGGACAGCGTCTCCAGGTACGGGTTCATGATGTCGGCGAAGGCGGTCAGCCACTCCTCGTCCCGGTAGGGCAGGTCGCCCGCGTACATCCGGAAGTCGTGCTTGAGGAACTTGTAGTCCTTGTCCTCGCGCAGCCCCGCGTGCCCGCTCTCCACCAGGAAGTCGTCGATCAGACGCTGGACGTGGACGCGGTCGCGGACGTTGGTGACCTTGTGCCGCTGGTTCGAGATCGAGGCCGTCGCCGCCGCCGCGAACGGGTCGATGTACCAGACGTACACCGGGTCCGGGATGATCGTGAACGCCTGCGCCAGGCAGTACGCCTGCGCCGAGAACAGCTGGTCCTCGTAGTGGATGCCCTCCGGGAAGCGCAGCTCGTGCCGGTCCAGGAAGGAACGCGCGTACATCTTGCTGGTCGACAGGTGCTCGAACAGCAGCCGCGGGTCGGCCTCGATGCCCTCCACCGTGCGGCGCTCGGCCACCAGGTGCGGCATCCACGTCGTGCGTCGGCCGTTGTCCACCCGCACCCGGCGCACCGCGCCCATGGTGAAGTCCACCTCGCGCTCGCGGTGTGCGGCGAGCAGCAACTCGACCGCGCGGGGCGGGAGTTCGTCGTCGCTGTCGAGGAACATCAGATACGGCGCCCGGGCGATCTCGATCGCGCGGTTGCGCGGGGCGCTGCAGCCGCCGCTGTTCTCCGGCAGGCGGAGGTAGCGGATGCGGGAGTCCTCCGACTCCAGCCGGCGCGCCACCGCGGGCGTGTCGTCCGTGGAGTGGTCGTCGCTGATGATGATCTCGATGTTCGCGTGCGTCTGCGCGCGCAGCGAGGCGACCGCCCGGGGAAGGCGGGCGGCGTCGTTGAAGACGATGACCGTCACCGTCACGTCGGGGGTCGTCATGCCGAGGCCTCCTCGGGGGTCGGGGCGGGGGTGCGTTCCTCGAGTGGGACCACCGGTGGCAGTGACTCCTCCGGTTCGCCCAGGAACACCCGTCGTACGACCCGTTCGGCGGCGCGGCCGTCGTCGTACTCGCAGAACCGGCGCCGGAAGGCGGCCCGAGCCTTGGTCGCGCTCTCGTCGCGCCAGGCGCCGGAGGCGAAGATCTCCGTCAGCTCCTCCTGGGTGCGGGCGACCTGGCCGGGGTGGTCGGTCATGAGGTCGAAGTAGACGCCGCGGGTGGTCCGGTAGGTCTCCCAGTCGTCTGCGTAGACGACGATCGGGCGGTCGAGGTTGGCGTAGTCGAACATGATCGACGAGTAGTCCGTGACCAGCGCGTCGGCGGCCAGGCACAGCTCCTCGACGGGGTCGTAGGAGGAGACGTCGATGATCCGGCCGGAGCGGCGCAGACCGGTCAGCGGGGAGGCGGCGCCGCCGTAGAAGTAGTGGGCGCGGACCAGCAGGACCGTGTCCTCGCCGAGGCGGTCGGCGAGGGCGGCGAGGTCCAGGCGCGGGGTGAAGCCGGCCTCGTAGTCGCGGTGGGTGGGCGCGTAGAGGACGGCCGTCTTGCCGCGCGGGATGCCGAGGCGCTCGCGGGCTGCGCGGACGTCGGCGGCGGTGGCCGAGTAGAAGACGTCGTTGCGCGGGTAGCCGTGGTCCAGCGAGGTGTAGCGGGCCGGGTAGGCGCGTTCCCACATGCGGGTGGAGTGGCTGTTGGCGCTGACGCTGTAGTCCCACTTGTCGATGCGGGCCAGCAGGGCGTCGAAGTCCAGGCCCTTGGCGGCGGCCGGGTGCTCCATCTGGTCCAGGCCCATGCGCTTGAGCGGGGTGCCGTGGTGGGTCTGGAGGTGGATCGCGTCGGAGCGCTTGACCACCGCGTTGGGGAAGTTGACGTTGTTGACGAGGTACTTGGCGGTGGCCAGGGTCTCCCAGTAGCGGCGGGTGCCGGGGATCACATGGTCGGTGCCGGGCGGCAGCAGGGCCTCGTTGCTCTTCGACACCACCCACACCGGGCGGATGTGCGGGGCGAGTTCGCGGAGCTCTGCGGCGATCGCGGCCGGGTTGCAGGCCACCCCGCGCTCCCAGTAGGCGGCGAACACGGCCAGGTTCGGGTCGACCGGGCGGGTCAGGGCGCGGCGGTACTGCTGGTCGCGGAGCTTGGCGCCGACCTGCTTCTTCCGGGTCCGTACGGCCTTCTTGGCGGCGCGGCGGGCGCGGTTGGCGGCCTGGAACGCGCGGTACTTGGTGTACGCGCCCTCCTCCAGCAGGGCGTGACGTACGCCCTCCACACCGGCCGGGTGCTCGTGGTTCTCGGGGCGCCAGCGGACCGCGGCGAGGGAGGCCCGGCGGAAGAACTCGCGGGCCACCGCGTCGGGCAGGTTCTCGCCGGCGAAGGTGCGCACCAGGTCGCGCATCATCAGGTCGTACAGCACCGTGCGGGCGGCGCGGCGGTCCTTGGCGAGCGCGAGCAGCGACTCGTAGCGCTCGATCAGCTCGAACCGGTCCTCGGGGGCGAGCGGCGGCAGGCTCTCGGGGCGCAGTTCACGGTTCTCGTACGCCGCCTGGTTCAGGCAGGCGACGCGGCCGGCGTGCAGCAGGGCGGCGTGTGCGGCCTGCGGTTCGTCGTCGGTGGTGAGGTGCTCCTCGTGTGCCCGCCAGAACTCGGCGCGCAGGGCGCGGTTGCCGAGCAGCGGGGTGAGGCGCAGCAGGTCGGCGGCCTCGTCCAGGGGCAGGCTGTCGCGGCCGACGGCGGCGAGGAGCCGGCCGTCGCGGGAGGGGGTGGCGGCGGTCTGCCAGGTGGTGGTGACGTGGTCGAAGACGAGTACGTCCACCCCGGCACCGTCCGCGGCGTCCAGCTCGGCGGTCCGCTCGGCGATCAGCCGGGGGGCGCCGGCCGGCAGGCTGTCCTTGGCGTGGACGAAGTGCAGCCAGCGGCCGGTCGCGCGGGCGGCGCCGGCGGCCCGGGCCGCCGCGTCACCGGTGCCCTCCGGCAGCGGGACGACCACCGTCTCGGGGGCGTGGCCCTCGGCCGTCTCCCGCGCCCAGTCGCCGACCGCGGCGACGACGACCTCGGCGTCGGGGAGCGGGCGGGCTTCCAGGGAGTCCAGCAACTCCGTCAGATGCCCCTGTGCGTTCGGTCCGTAGACGATGACGCTGAGTTGGGGCATCGCGGTGGACTCCTTCGGTCGGTCGGTTGGGGTCACCCTTCATAACATACTGTCACTAAGCGGATGAAAGGGATAACGGCGCTCGGAGTAAGAACAGCCCAAGGAGGAAGAAGGCGTTCCGTGGCCTACGGTTTCCCTCTCGGTAACTTTTATGCCGTCTTCTTACCCCGGGCCCGCTCCGCTCCGACCTCGCTCAGGCCGCCTTGTCGGGTGCCGGCTTCTTCTTCGTCGTCTTGTCGCTCTTGTCGCCGCTGAAGGCCTCGTACTCCTTCATGACGTCCTCGGTCGGCCCGTCCATGCGCAGCTCGCCGCGCTCCAGCCACAGGGTCCGCTCGCAGGTGTCGCGGATCGACTTGTTGTTGTGGCTCACCAGGAAGACCGTACCCGCCTTCTCGCGCAGTTCGCGGATGCGTTCCTCGGAGCGCATCTGGAACCTGCGGTCTCCGGTGGCCAGCGCCTCGTCGATGAGGAGCACGTCGTGGTCCTTCGCGGCGGCGATGGAGAAGCGCAGCCGGGCGGCCATGCCGGAGGAGTACGTGCGCATCGGCAGGGTGATGAAGTCACCCTT
The DNA here is from genome assembly GCF_020819595.1 of Streptomyces barringtoniae. Classification (GTDB taxonomy): domain Bacteria; phylum Actinomycetota; class Actinomycetes; order Streptomycetales; family Streptomycetaceae; genus Streptomyces; species Streptomyces barringtoniae. The sequence goes on along the minus strand of NZ_JAJHNP010000010.1, from coordinate 328,771 downwards.
CTCGTTGATCCCGGAGAAGTCGACGATGTCGTCGTAACGCTCCCTGACCTGCTCTCGCGTCATGCCCATGGCGAGCCCGCCGAGGTAGACGTTGCGTTCACCCGTCAGGTCGTTCATCAGTGCCGCGTTGACGCCGAGCAGGGAGGGCTGGCCGTTGGTGTAGATGTGGCCGTTCTCCACGGGGAGCAGCCCGGCGACGGCCTTCAGCAGCGTCGACTTGCCGGAGCCGTTGGTGCCGATGAGGCCGATCGCCTCACCCTTGTAGGCGACGAACGACACCTTCTTCACCGCGTGCACCCGGCGCACCCCGGCCGCCTTCTCGGTCTGCTTGCGGCGCAGGATGCGGTTGAGGGCGGCGGTGGCGGAGCCGCGGCCGGAGCCGGTGCCGTTGACTCGGTAGACGATGTCGACGTCGTCGCAGACGACGGTGGGGATCTTCTCGGTGGGGGTCTGCTCAGCCACGGCCGTACTTCTCCTCAGCCTTCCAGAAGTAGATGAAGCCTCCGACGCCGGCGAGCAGGGCCCAGCCGGTGGCGGTCGCCCACACGTGCGGGGGCAGCTGCTTGGCGTGGAAGCTCTTGATCAGCGCGTAGCGCATGAGGTCGATGTAGATCGCGGCCGGGTTGTTCTCCAGCATGACCGTGACGATGTGCGGCAGGTTGTCCTTCTTGGTGAGCTTGCTGATGCTCCACATCACACCCGACACGTACATCCAGGTGCGCAGCACGAACGGCATCAGCTGGGCGATGTCCGGGGTCTTGGCGCCCATCCGCGCCATGATCATCGCCATGCCCGCGTTGAACAGGAACTGCAGGATCAGCGTGGGGATCACCAGGAGCCAGCCGACGGTGATCGGCAGGCCGAAGGAGAGCAGGATGACGACCAGCGCGGCCATCGAGAACAGCAGCTGCTGGAGCTGCTGGATGCAGAAGGAGATCGGCAGGGCGGCGCGCGGGAAGTGCAGGGCGCGGACCAGGCCCAGGTTGCCGGAGATCGCCCGGGTGCCGACCTGGATCGAACTCTGCGTGAACGTCCACACGAACACGCCGGTGACCAGGAACGGAACGTAGTCCGGGACGCCCTTCTTGGTGCCGAGCAGCACGCCGAAGATGAAGTAGTAGACCGCCGCGTTCAGCAGCGGGGTCATGACCTGCCAGATCTGGCCGAGCTTGGCCTCGCTGTACTGCGCGGTCAGCTTGGCCGTGGCGAAGGCGGTGATGAAGTGGCGCCGGGCCCACAGCTGGCGGATGTACTCCGGCAGGGAGGGGCGGGCGCCACTGACCGACAGGCCGTGCCGGGCGGCCAGTGCCGCGAGGTCGTCGTCGGCCGGGGCCTGGGTGGGGGGCGGTGTGTCGAGGACCTGGCTCACATCCGCTGCTTTCGCTCGGGGGGAGGGGGTGGTGCGTCCGGCCGGGGCCGGGGCGCGTCGGGGACCCGCCGTCCGACGTGCGTTCGTTTCCTTACGCTTCTCTTCACGTTCTCTTACGTCGGAACGGGACCGTATCGTCGCATCGTGAGCGTAGAACCAATCGACGTCGGAACGCAACCGTTTCGTCGTAACGCCCTATGCTGTGAGTCATGACGACGAACGCCGACGAACCCGCGACGCGTGTGCGCCGCCGGACCCCTGCCGGGGCCGCCGTACTCCGGGAGGATGTGACCGAGGCCATCCGGGCGGCGGTCTTCGAGGAACTCGCGGCCGTCGGATACGCGCGGATGTCCATCGAGGGCATCGCGCGGCGGGCGGGCGTCGGCAAGACCGCGGTGTACCGGCGGTGGCGGTCCAAGCTGCACCTGGTCCTGGACGTCGTGTCGGCGATGGCGGTACTGGGTCTGCCGGTCCCCGACACGGGCTCTCTGGAAGGCGACCTGCGCCTGCTGTACGAGGTCACGTCCCGCGCCCTGCGCCACCCGGTCGCCTCGCAGATCATCCCCGACCTCCAGGCGGAGGCCGCCCGCAATCCCGACATCGCCGACGCCTTCCAGAAGGCGCTGCGGGACGGGCAGGAGGGCGTGGCCAGCAAGATCGTGGCGGCGGCGGAGCAGCGGGGGGAGGTGCGGGCGGGCGTCGACCCCGACCTCGCGCTCGACCTGATCTCCGGTCCGCTGTACTGGCGCGCGGTGGTCATCCGCTCCCCGAAGCTGCCGAAGGGCTACCTGGAGAAGCTGGCTCGGGCTACGGCGGGGGCGCTCAAGGCCTTGTGACCGCCCCGTGCGCTGCCGCGCGCCTGACGGGGTCTCGCTTGCCGGGGCTGCCGCTGGGCGCCGGGGTGTTTTGCTTGGCGGCGCTGGTGGGGTGCGGGGTGCCCGCGGTCGGGCGACGGGGTGTTTCGTTCGTCCGCGCGGGCGGGGTGCCGCTGCGCCCACCCGTGCCGCCCCGGCGGCCCGCAGTTCCGCGGGTGCGGTGGCATGGGTGCCGTTGGTGGGTGGGTGCCGTTCCGGTGGCACGACTACCCGCAGCTCCGCGGGTGGGTGCTTGGCCGGGGCGGGGCCGCGGTGGGGGAGCGGCCCCTGGTCCGTCGGTGGTCGTCTACGACCGCGCCGCCTCCGGGTGGTGGTGTACCCAGCCCTCCCAGGCCGACGTGATCATGTCCTGGACGTCGTACTTGGCCTGCCAGCCCAGTTCCGTGGCGATGCGGCTGGCCGAGGCGACGACGCGGGCGGGGTCGCCGGGGCGGCGCGGGGTGACGGTCGGCGGGCGGTCGTAGCCGGTGACCGCGTTGATGCGGTCGATCATCTCGCGGACCGACACACCCTCGCCGCGGCCGATGTTGAGGGTCAGGTCGGTGCCGGGGGAGGAGGCCAGGGCGCGGGCGACGGTGACGTGGGCCTCGGCCAGGTCGACCACGTGGATGTAGTCGCGTACGCAGGTGCCGTCCGGCGTCGGGTAGTCGTCGCCGAAGATGCGCGGCGGGGCGCCCTCGGTGAGCTTCTCGAAGACCATGGGGATGAGGTTGAACACGCCGGTGTCGGCGAGTTCCGGGCCGGCCGCGCCCGCCACGTTGAAGTAGCGCAGGGACGCCGTGGACATGCCGGTCGCCCTGCCCGCCGCGCGGACCAGCCACTCGCCGGCGAGCTTGGTCTCGCCGTAGGGGGACATGGGCCGGCAGGGGGTCTCCTCCGTCACCAGGTCGACGTCCGGCATGCCGTACACGGCCGCCGAGGAGGAGAAGACGAAGGACGGGATCTCCGCCCGCGTCACCGCCTCCAGGAGGGTGCGCAGGCCCTCGACGTTCTCCCGGTAGTAGTGCAGCGGGCGCTCCACCGACTCGCCCACCTGCTTCTTCGCCGCCAGATGCACGACCCCGCTGATCTCGTGCTCGGCGAGCGTGCGGGCCACGAGCTCGGCGTCCAGGACGGAGCCCCGCACCAGGGGGACCTCCGCCGGGATGCGCTCGGCGACGCCCGTGGTCAGGTCGTCGTAGACGACCGTGCGTTCGCCCGCCTCGGTCATCGCCCGTACGACGTGTGCCCCGATGTATCCGGCACCGCCGGTGATCAGCCAGGTCATTGCGGCCGTCTCCTCGTCAGTTGGCCCGTTCAGCCGCTCGGTGGAGCAACGGGTTTCTTTCAGTGAAGCAGGGGGCGTCCCGCCGGGTCAGCGGGTGTCCCGCGATGCGGTGGGTGTGTCCCGGTGAATCAGCGGGCGTCTCAGTGAAGCAGGCGGCGGAGCCTGCTGCGCGCCACCTGCATCACCCCGCGCACGCCGGCCGCCACGCGCAGGGCCAGTGCGCCGGAGTGCGTGGCGTACGGCTGTACCAGGAGCACACCGTGCCGCACGCTCGGGACGGCGCGCCGGCGCAGTCGGCCGGCGCCCGTCAGGGCGTGCGCCGTCACCTCCCGCTGTGTGCCGTCGGCGAAGCGCACGGTCAGCCGCAGGTCCCAGGTGCCGGCGCCGAGCCCGTCCAGGTCGACGGGCAGCTCGGCCGACCAGCTGGCAGGGCCGATCTTCGCGCCGCTGCGTGCGCCGTCGAGCGTGCCGTTGCGCGCGCCGTTGTGCGCGCTGCTTTCCGGGCCGGTCTCCGTACCGGTCCGCGTGCCGGAGTCCGCACGGGCCTCCGTACCGGTCCGCGTGCCGGAGTCCGCACGGGCCTCCGAGCCGGTCCGCGCACCAGTCCCTGTGCCGGACTCCGCGCCGGTCCGCACGCCGGACCCTGTGCCGGACTCCGCCTCGGTCCGCGCGCCGGACTCCGTGTGGGTCTCCGTGCCGGTCCCCACGCGCGAAGGCGTGAGCCGGACCGTCGTACGCCCCCGTGTGCGGTCGTCGTCCCGGGACTGCCACTCCACGTCCACCTCGCGTGGGCCGGCCTCGGCAACCCTGCCGTACAGCTCGTGGAGTCGGAGGCGCAGCAGCGAGGCACGCGCGCGTGGGTGCAGTTCCGCGTCCACCGCGAGCGGAAGGCGGTCGATCGGGCGGGTCAGGAGCGGTGCGAGGGCGACCTGGGGGAGATCGGTGGACCAGACGGGGGCGCCGTCGGAAGTGCGGGCGTAGGGCGGCAGCAGGCGCGCCGGGCGGGCGGCCAGCTCGCGGATCCGGGGCAGGTCGCGGGGCTCGGGCGACTCCAGGACGACCTGCGCGAGCAGCCGGCCCGGGGCGCCCGGGTCCAGCTCCCAGTCGGCGGCGTCGTAGCGCGCGAGATACTCCCGGGTGTGCGCCCACCACGCGCGCCGGTAGTCCGCGTCGCGCAACCCCAGCTCGCGCGTGTACATGCGCACCTCGTGGTCGAGGAACTTGGCCCGCGCCGCCCGCGCCAGCTCCTTCTGCCCGGCGCTCAGCAGGATCTCGTACGCCAGCGCGCACGCCTCCAGGCGCGCCTTCCAGTTGTCGATGCGGTCCCGGTCCAGCGAGAGCGACAACTGCTCGGCGGCGCGGCGCACATGCCACACGTACACGAGGTCAGGGACGAGCGCGAGGCGCGGGCCGGCGGCCAGCACGCGCGCGGTGAAGACGATGTCCTCGTAGAGGAAGCGGCCCTCGGGGAAGCGGATGTCGTGCTCGCGCAGGAAGTCGGTGCGGTACAGCTTGTTGACGCACAGCGTGTCGTGTACCAGGCGCGGGCGCTGGGAGGGGCGCGCCAGCACGGTGTGCGCCGTGTAGAGGGCTTCCTGCCAGGGTTCTTCGCGCCCGGAGGGCAGCTCCCGGCGTACACACAGTCCGCTCGTGACCTCGGCGTGCGTCCCCGTGGCCGCCACCAGCAGCGCGTCCACCGCGCCGGGCGGCAGCACGTCGTCGCTGTCCAGGAACATCACGTACGGCGTGGTCACCGCGTCGATCCCGGCGTTGCGCGGGCTGCCGCAGCCGCCGCTGTTCTCGTTCCGGCGCACCACCCGCAGCCGGGGTTCGTCCGCGGCGAGCCGGTCGAGCAGCTCGGCGCTGCCGTCCGTGGAGCAGTCGTCCACGGCGACGACCTCGGCGACCGCGGGCCCCTGCGCGAGCGCCGAACGCACGGCGTCACCCACATGGGCAAGGTCGTTGTAACCGATGACGACCACACCGACCTGCCCCGCGCGTGGCGGTTCAGCGGTGTCCGACCGGTCGGGCCGGTCTGTGGTGTCGGGCCTGTCTGGCGGGTCTGGTCGCATCGGGTCCACGGGCGGAGCGTAGAAATTTTCGGTAATACCCGGTTAAGAGACGCTTAGCTCTCGGTCCGGAAGACGGTGGGAATCGGGTCGGGGTTCCGTCGTCCGCAGGCTCTTTTCATCCGGACCGGTCGATCGCCACAACCGGACGAACGACAGCACGGACGCGGCCGCCAGGATCCCGTTGCGCGCCAGCATCAGCAGACAGCCGGTCCAGGTGCCGTCGACCACCTCGGCGTAGTGCGTCGGGAACACCAGCGTGCTCAGCGCGGTGGCCGCCAGGACCAGCGCCGCCACCGGCCGCTGGCTGGTGTGCCGCGAGGTCAGGCACACCGCGGCGAGACCGAGCAGCCAGATCATGTACTGCGGGCTGATCACCCGGCTGGTGACCGTGAACAGCAGCACCGCGCTCAGGGCCGCGTCGAACGGCGTCGCCTCGCTCCACCACCGCGCCCGCGCCCGCCACAGCACCAGCAGCGCGAAGGCGACCACCGTCAGCGCGAGGGAGACGGTGGCGACCGCGCGCACATGCGGGCCGACCAGCTCGGTGGCGCCGTACCGGTAGTGCGGGCGGCCCGGCCAGCCGGCGTGCCGCGCCAGGTTCAGTGCCGTACCGCCGAGTGACTCGATCTGCACGCCCCGCCCGCCCTGTCCGCGCAGAAAGGACAGGGGATGGGCGAACGCCACGGCGAGCACGCCGAACGCGGCGGCTCCGGCGGCCGCCGCCCACACCCACGCCCGGTGCGTCGCCCGGCCCTTGGGCGTGCCCAGAAGCACCAGCGCCGGCCACACCTTCACGAGCGCGCCCAGCGCCCCGCACACCCCGCCCGCGCGCGGGGAGCGGCCCACCGCCAGCAGGGAGAGCACGGCGAGGGCGGTGACCTGGACGTCGTACCGGGCGAGCGGGAGGTGCAGCAGCAGTGGCAGGCCGCCCGTCCACAGGGCCGCGCCGAGCAGGCTGCGCCCGGGGAGTCCGCCCGCGCGGGTCAGTGCCGCCGTGACCAGTGCGTCCATGGCCAGTGTGAGCAGCACGAACGCCTGGAAGTACGTCAGCCACGGCAGCAGGTGCGGCGCCAGCAGCACCGCGCCGGCGCCCGGCGGGTACTGCCACAGCGTGTCGTGCGCCGGGAACGAGCCGTGCGCGAGGACGCCGTACCAGTCGGCGTACAGCCGCCACACCTCGCGGGTCACCGTGCCCCTGCCGAGCAGCGGGGTGTTGTCGTGGGTGAGCAGCCACAGCATCAGGGCACGGGTGGCCAGCCAGAGGGCAGTGACGCCGAGGACCGGGCCGGAGTTGACACGGAGACGGTTCATCGCATGGGAGCCTAAGCGGCGCGGATGGTGCATCCATGCCGATACGCCGTCATGACCGTAAAAAGGTTCGTTAATCGCACAAGATCGGGCGCACCGTGGTGAACGTCGGGTTTCCTGTGAAGCCGCAGTCGCGAAGGCCGGCTGCAACGGCAGGTGTCGCGCCGGCCGGCGGCCCGAGGCGCGTGCCGCGCGGTCACCGGGCCCGGATCCGGCGCCGGACGGCCGTGGGGGTGCCCGCGCTGGTGATGCTCGCGGTCGGGCTCTGGGGGCTGGACCGGGGCGGGATGTGGCGCGACGAGGCCGTCAGTTTCCAGGTCGGGCGGCGCACGGTGCCGCAGATCTGGCTGCTGCTGCACGACGTGGACGCCGTGCACGGCCTGTACTACTTCCTCGTGCACGCCGTCCTCTGCGTCCACCCCGGCGAGGTCGTCCTGCGGCTGCCGTCGGTGTGTGCGGCGGCGGTGACGGCAGCGCTGGTGGCGGCGCTGGGCGCCCGACTTCTGCGGCCGCGTGTCGGGCTGTGGGCCGGACTGCTGTACGCCGTCGCGCCGATGGCCGGCCACTATGCGCAGGAGGGCCGCAGTTACGCCCTGGTGGCCGCCGGGGCAACCGGGGCGACCTTGCTGTTCGTGCGGGCCGTGCAGGGGGGTTCCCGGGCGGGTTCCTGGGCGGCGTACGGAGCCGTCCTCGGCCTCACCTGCTGGCTGCACGAGTTCGCGGTGCTGCTGCTGTGCGCCCACGCGGGGTCGCTGGTGCTGGCCCGGGTCGGGGTCCCCCCGCGCGAGCGCAGCCGAGCGTGGGGGAGGGTGTGGCGCGGGTGGGGGTGTGCGGCGGGCGCGGTCTTGGTGTCGCTGGTGCCGATGGTTCTCGTGTCGCGGGGGCAGGCGGCGCAGGTGGCGTGGCTGCACAGACCCACGGCGGCCACGGCGGAGGGGCTGGTGCGGGGGTTTCTCGGGCCGAGCTGGGCGGTGTGCGGGGTGTGTCTCCTGCTCGTCCTGGCCGGACTGGCCGGACCGGCGGGAGTGGTGGGACGGGGGGAAATCACTCTTGCGGGGGTGGCGTTGCCGTTGACCGTGGTGCCGCCCGCGGTGCTGATGCTGGCCTCACAGGCCTCGCCGCTGTTCGTCGACCGGTATGTGCTGTACGCGTTGAGCGGGGCGCCGTTGCTGGTGGCGGCGGGGGCTGAGCGGGTGGCCGGGACGGTGGGGCGCCCACACGACGACGGCCGGCCGGGAAGCCGCCCTCTGCCGCGGCCCCGCACGGTCTCGCGGAGTCCCCTCGTCACCCTCACCGGCGTCCTCGCCATCGCCCTCGCCTTCCTCCACCAGCTCCCTGTCCTGCGCGCCGACCGCGACCCCGCTGCCCGGGCCGACGATCTCGGTGCCGTCTCCCGGGCCGTGGCGCGGGGGTTGGCGCCCGGCGACGGCGTGCTGTTCCTGCCGGCGCACATGCGGAACGTGGCCCTGACGTACCCGGGCCCGTTCAGGGGAGCGCGGGACGTGGCGTTGGCGGAGGGGGCCGCCGGCTCGGGGACGCTGTACGGGCGGCAGGCCGGGGCCCGTCAGGTGCGGCGGCGGATGGAGGGGCTGGACCGGGTGTGGGTCGTGGCGGACCCGGATCTGCTCGCCGGGCGCCGGCTCCCCCGTGACCGCACCGGGCGGGCCGAACTGGCCGTGCTGCGGCGGGACTTCACCGGGCAGGAGGTGGTCCTGCGGGGCGGGACGGCCGTACGGCTGTACGTCCGCAACCCCGTGAAGTCGCCGTCCGCGCCGGCTAGTCCTCCTCGTGCCCCGCTGTCAGGGCCGCCGCGTCCAGCGCGGTCGTGAGCCGGTCGAGGCGTTCGCGCAGCTCGGTGATCTCCGTCAGGTCGAAGCCGGTCGCCCGGGCGATGCAGCGCGGCACCTCCAGGGCCCGCTCGCGCAGCGCCGCGCCCTCCTCGGTGAGCCGGACCCGCACCGAGCGCTCGTCCTCGGTGCTGCGCTCCCGGCGCACCAGGCCGGCCCCTTCCAGTCGCTTGACCAGCGGGGAGAGCGTGCCCGAGTCGAGCCGCAGATGTTCGCCGAGCTTCTTGACGGGCAGATCGCCCTGTTCCCACAGCACCAGCATCACCAGGTACTGCGGATAGGTGAGCCCGAGGTCCTTGAGGATCACCCGGTAGACGCCGTTGAAGGCGCGGGAGGCGGCGTGCAGGGAGAAGCAGATCTGGCGGTCCAGGCGGAGCCAGTCGGCGTCGGCGGCGGTGGGCGAGGCGGTCATGGGTCCAGGGTAGCTCGTGCGGTCCATTTAGTTGTGCACAACTTAATTGTGTGCTCTACTCGTACTCGCAAGCACGCAAACGGACACCGCATCGAACCGAGAGGACGGGTCCCATGGACGCGCTCTACACCGCAGTCGCCACCGCCACCCACGGCCGCGACGGTCGCGCCGTCTCCTCCGACGGCAGGATCGACCTCCAGCTCGCCCCGCCGGTGGAACTGGGCGGCAACGGCCAGGGCACCAACCCCGAGCAGCTCTTCGCCGCCGGTTACGCCGCCTGCTTCGGCAGCGCCCTCGGCCTCGTCGGCCGGCAGGCCAAGGTCGACGTCAGCGACGCGGCGGTCACCGCCGAGGTCGGCATCGGCAAGCAGGGCGAGGGCTTCGGGCTGAAGGTGACGCTGCGCGTCGAACTGCCCGACACCGTGGACAAGGAGACCGGCCGCAAGCTGGTCGAGACCGCCCACCAGGTCTGCCCCTACTCCAACGCCACCCGCGGCAACATCGACGTCGACCTCGTCATCGAGTAATCCCGCAGAGGTACGTCCGAGGGTGCCGGTCCCGACCGGCACCCTCGGACGTGTGCCCCTACGCCGGCGCCAGCACGTCCCGGCCGGCCGCCTGGCCCGGGATCCGGACCGCTCCCGGGCCGCTCATCGGCTCGCCCAGCAGCAGCGTCCGTACGACGCGCTCGGCGGCCCCGCCGTCGTCGAACTCGCAGAACCGCTGCCGGAACTCCGCCCGCAGCCGCGCCGACTCCTCGTCCCGCCAGGAACCCGAGGCGAACAGCCAGGCCAGCTCCCGGTAGGAGCCCGCGACATGGCCGGGCGGCTCGGCGGTGATGTCGAAGTAGGCGCCCCGGCTCGCGGTGTACGCGGGCCAGTCGTCGGCGTGCACCACGATCGGCCGGTCCAGGTTGGCGTAGTCGAACATCACGGCCGAGTAGTCCGTGACCAGCACGTCCGCCGCGAGCAGGACGTCTTCCACGCGTGGCTCGTCGGTTGCGTCGACCACGATCCCGCGCCGGGCCAGCTCGGCCAGCCCCATGCCCCGCGCCGGCCCCGTCGCCAGCGACGGGTGCAGCCGGACCACCAGGGTGTGCCCCTCGCCCAGGCACTCGCCCAGATCCGCGGCGAACCGGGCGAGGTCGATCCGGTCCACGTGCCCGCTGCGGCGGTAGTCCCGGCGGGTCGGCGCGTACAGCACGACCGTGTCCGTCTCCGGGATGCCGTACCGCTGCCGGAAGTCGCTGTCGCCGCCGTTCACCAGCACGTCGTTGCGCGGGCTGCCGGTGCGCAGCGAGGTGAAGTGGCAGGGGTAGGCCCGCTCCCAGACCAGCTCCGAGTGGCGGTTGGCGACCAGGCTGTAGTCCCAGCGGTCGGCCCGGCGCAGCATCTGCGGCACGTCGAAACCGAGCCGGGCGCCCGGCTTGTCCAGCAGGTCGGCGCCCATGTACTTCAGCGGGGTCCCCTGGTGGGTGTGGATGTGCACGCTGCCGGGCCGCTTGGCCAGGGTGCCGGGCCAGTTGACGTCGTTGACGAAGAACGTCGCCCGCGCGGTGACCTCCAGACAGCGCCGGGAGCCCATGATCACGTGCTCGACGTCCGGCGGCAGCCGGTCGGCGGTCTCCTCGTCCCTCACCACCCACACCCCGCGCAGCTGCGGGGCGATCTCGCGGGCCTTGGCGTACACGGCGGCCGGGTCGCCGAGCATGCCCCGGTGCGAGGACGCCGAGTAGACGACGAGGTGCGGGTCCAGCGGGCGGAGCGCGTGCACGGCCGCCCAGCCGGAGCGGGCCCGGGCGGCGACCGCGCCGCGGACGGGTCCGGCCCGCCGCGCCGCCTCCTGCCCGGCCCGCGCGGCCTGCCGCCTGATCCGGTACGCCGTCCATGAGCCCTCCAGCAGGCCGGCGTCGCCGTCGGCCAGGGCGCCCTGCGCCGGCTTGTGGCGCCGGAACATCTCCCGCGTGCGCCGGAAGAACTCGGCCTTGTCGGCGGGCGGCAGCCGGTCCGGCTTGGCCAGGATGTCCAGGCAGTGCTCGCCCATCTTGCGGTGCAGGTAAGGACGCCAGTGCGCGAGCCGAGGGTGCTGCCCGACGAACGCGAAGACCCGCTCGTACTGGTCGTGGATGTCGAAGTGCTTGCGGCTGGTCGTGGACAGGATGTTGCCCTGCCGGCGCTGCCGGTAGTTCAGGCAGATCCGGTCCAGCGCGGCGATCTGCCGGGCGCTGAGCATGACCGGGAAGGTCCAGGGCGTGTCCTCGTAGTAGCCGGGCGGGAACGCGAAGCCCTCCGACTCCACGAACTCGCGCCGGTAGACCTTGTTCCACACCACCATCAGCAGGTCCAGGATCCGCGGGAACTCGTCCGCGGTGAAGGTGCCCGGGCCGGCCTCGGCGAGGATCTCGGCGAGGGCGTTGCGCCGGGTGCCGCCCCACCAGTAGGTGCGCGCGTAGTCGAAGACCAGCACGTCCGGATCCGCGGCCTCCGCCAGCCGGTCGGCGATCGCCCGCAGCGCGCCCGGGGTGAGGGTGTCGTCGCTGTCCAGGAAGAACAGGTAGTCGCCGGTGGCGTGCGGCATCCCGGCGTTGCGGGCCCGGCCGAGCCCCACGTTCTCCGGCAGGTGCAGCACCTTCACGCGCGGGTCGCGCTCGGCGTACTCGTCGAGGATCGCGCCGCAGCCGTCCGGGGAACGGTCGTCCACGGCGATCAGCTCGAAGTCGTTGAAGGACTGCAGCAGCACCGAGTCCAGGCACTCGCGCAGAAAGCCCTGCACCTTGAAGCAGGGCACGATCAGACTGAAGCGGGGCACGGCGGGTCAGCTCCTCACGAGGGTCGCGGCGGCCGGGGCGGGGACGCGTTCCGGGAGCGGGATCACGGGCGGCACCGCCTCCGGCGGCTCGCCGAGCAGCACCCGCCGTACGACGCGCTCGGCGGCCCGGCCGTCGTCGAACTCGCAGAAGCGCTCACGGAACGCGGCCCGCAGCGCCGCGGCCTCCTCGCCCGCGTAGGAGCCGTCGCGGAAGACGGCGGCCAGCTCCTCCGGGGTGCGCGCGACCGGTCCCGGCGGCTCGGCCGGCAGGTCGAAGTAGACGCCCCGCGTCTCCCGGTAGACGTCCCAGTCGTCGGCGTACACGACGATCGGCCGGTCCAGGTTGGCGTAGTCGAACATGATCGACGAGTAGTCGGTGACCAGCGCGTCCGCGGCCAGGCACACGTCCTCGGAGGAGCGGTGCGCGGTGACGTCGATGATCCGGCCGGAGCTCTTGGCGGCTCCCCGGTCGTAGAAGTAGTGGGCGCGCAGGAGCACGACCACGTCCTCGCCGGCCGCCTCGCAGAACGCCTCCAGGTCCAGGCCGGGCTCGAAACCGGTGTGGTGGTCGCGGTGGGTGGGGGCGTACAGGACGGCCGTCCTGCCCTCGGGGATGCCCAGCTCCCGCCTGACGCGGGCCACGTCCCCGGCGGTCGCCGTGTAGTAGACGTCGTTGCGCGGATAGCCGTACTCCAGCGCCTCCCAGGCGCCGGGGAAGGCGCGCTCCCACATCTGGGTGGAGTGGCGGTTGGCGGAGAGGTTGAAGTCCCAGCGGTCCACCCGGCCCAGCAGCCTGGTGAAACTGCCCGACTGGGCGGCCACCACCGGGTACGGCGACTGGTCCACGCCCATCGTCTTCAGCGGGGTGCCGTGCTGGGTCTGCAGGTGCACGCTGCCGGGGCGCTTGACGATCCCCTCGGCGAAGTTGGCGTTGTTGATCAGGTACTTCGCCCGGGCCAGCACCTCCCAGTAGCGGCGGGAGCCGATCACCGCGTACTCCACGTCGTCCGGCATCGCGTGCGCCTGGTCGGCCTCGACGAGGAACACCGAGCGGATGTGCGGGGCGAGTTCGCGGGCCTTGGCGTGGATCGCGGCCGGGTTGCAGGCGTAGCCCCGGCCCCAGTAGGCGCAGTACACGGCGAGGTTGTCATCGAGCGGGCGGCTCAGGTCGCGGGCGTAGCGCAGCCGGCTGCGCAGCATGCGCGGGCGCGGCAGGCTCTCGGCGGTGTCGACGGCGATCTGGTTGGCGCCGCGCAGCGCCCGGAACGCGCTGTACGCCCCGGCCGCCAGCAGCCGGTGCTGCACGCCCAGGCTGCCGCCGGGCGCCCGGAATCCGGCTGGCCGGTGGCGCCGGTAGAGGTGGGCGGCGCGGCGGAAGAAGGCCCGGTGCCCGGACGGCAGCCGTTCCGGCCGGGACGCGGTCCTCAGCACATGGGTGAACAGTTGCTCGAACAGCGGCCGGATCCGCTCGGCGGGCAGCGCGCGCTCGGCGGCCCGGGTCAGCACCAGGTCGACCTGGTCGAGCAGGTCGTGCTGGTGCGGCCCCGGCAGGTTCAGCCGGCTGCCCTGCCGGCGCAGCCGGTGCCGTACGACGACCCGGCGCAGCACCGCGATCCGCCCGGCCGCGAGCGTGGTCAGCCCGCCCCAGCCGAGGTCGGTGAAGTGGCTCGCGGGGAAGGCGAGTTCGTGCTCGGTGAGGAAGCTGCGGCGGTAGACCGCGCTCCAGGCCGGGAGCTGTACGCCGGTCAGCTCCGGCAGGTCGGCGGGGGCGAAGGCGCCCTTGGGGGCCCCGGCGAACAGCGGCCCGGCGGGGTTGGTGGGCTCGCTCTCCCACCACGGGGCGCGCTCGTGCTCGACATAGAGCACGTCCACGCCGGCGGTCTCGGTCAGCCGGGCGTCCAGTGCCGCGAGCGCGCCCGGCAGCAGCAGGTCGTCGCCGTCGAGGAACAGCACATACGCGCCGGTCGCCGCCCGGATCCCCGCGTTGCGCGCCCCACTCAGCCCGGCGGACGGCGGCGAGTGGACCGGGGTCACCCGGGAGTCCCGCTCCGCATATCCGGCGGCCACGGCGGCGGCCGGCGAGTCGGGGGCGTCGCAGACCGGGATCAGCTGCAGATCGCCGGACGGCTGGCCGAGAACCGAGTCCAGTGCCTGGGACAGCCGGGCGGCGACCCCGTGGGACGGGACGATGATGCTGAAGCGGGGCATTCTGCTCTTTCTGTTGTCTTGCGGACGCGTGTCCTGCGGACCGGGCCCGGGCCTGCCGCGCGACCGGGCCGCCCCGCCGGGCGCCAGGTGGACGGCCGGCTCGGGGTGGGCCGCGTCGAGCCGAGGGGCACGGGAACTCCCGGAGCGACCAACGCCGTTCAGCGCCTCTCGGTGACGGGGAGGGAACCGGAAGGTTGCGGCACGGTGGCCAGCGGAGAGTGGGCACAGGCCGACGGCGCCGGCTTGCGCTCCTCCAGCGGCACCACCGGCGGCAGACCCGTCCCGCCCAGCACCACATGCCGTACGACCCGCTCGGCGGCGCGTCCGTCGTCGTACGGGCAGAACCGCTGCCGGAACGCCGCGCGCAGCTGGGTCGAGCGCGAGCCGCGCCAGTGCCCGGTCGCGAAGACGTCGATCAGCTCGTCCTCGCTGCGCGCGACCGCGCCGGGCGGGAAGGCACACAGGTCGAAGTAGGTCCCACGGGCCGCCCGGTACGCCTCCCAGTCGCCGGTGTGCACCACGATCGGCCGGTCCAGGTTGGCGTAGTCGAACATGATCGACGAGTAGTCGGTGAGCAGGACGTCCGAGGCCAGGCACAGCGACTGCACGCTCGGGTGGTCGCCGACGTCGATGATCCGGCCGCCCGCGCCGAGGGGGCCGCCGTGGGTACGGGCCAGGATCACGAAGCGCGGGCCGAGGCGGCGCAGGATCCGCTCCAGGTCCAGCAGGGGGCGCTGGGTGCGCAGGTAGTCCCGGTGGGCCGGCGCGTACAGGATCGCGACCGCGCCCTCCGGGATGCCCAGCGTCTCGCGCAGCCGGGCCACGTCCGCCGAGGTCGACCGCTGGAAGACGTCGTTGCGCGGCGCCCCGTACTCCAGCGTGCGGTACCGGCCCGGGAGGACCCGTTCCCAGATCAGGGTCGAGTGCCGGTTGCCGGACAGGACCAGGTCCCACTGGTCGACGCCGCGCAGCAGCCGGGCGAAGTCGGTGCCGCGGGCCGCCGCCGGGCGCTCCTGGAGGTCCAGGCCCATGTGCCCCAGCGGCGTGCCCTGCCGGGTCTGGACCAGGATCTGCCCGGGCCGCTTGCGCAGGCCCGGGTCCAGGACGTCGTCGGTGACCAGGTACCTGGCGCGGGCCAGCGCCGTCCAGTAGGCGGCGGTGCCGGGCCGCAGCCGGCGCGGGCCCGGCGGAACCGTGTGCTGGTGCTCGGCGCGGGCGATCCAGGCGGTGCGGATGTGCGGGACGTGGCGGCGGAACGCCTCCTCCAGGGCGCCCGGGTCGCCGCCGTGGCCCCGGCCGGCGCTGGAGGTGAACACCGCCCGGTCGGCGCGGACGGGCAGCCGCAGCTGGATCCGGTAGTGCAGCCGCAGCACGCCGGTCCGCACGGCGCGGGCCAGCTTCACCGCAGCCTTGAACGTGCGCCGGCGCGCGGCCGACACCAGCCGGAACGCGCGGAACGTGCGGTGCAGACCGAAGCGGACCAGGATGTTCCGGCGGCGCATTCGGGTGCCGGGGACGCGGTAGCGGCGGTAGTGGGCGCGCGCCCGGCGCAGGAACTCGCCGTGGCTGCCGCGCGGCAGCCGGTCCCGCTTGGTGAACACCGTCGCGTAGTGGTCGATCATCCGCCGGAACAACTCGGGCCGCCAGCGGGCGAGTTCGGGATGCTCGGCGACGTACGCGAACACCCGGTCGTACTGCTCGAACAGATCGAAGTGCCTGCGGCTGGTGGTGCCGAGGATGTTGCCCTGCCGGCGTTGCCGGTAGTGGACGCACACCCGGTCCAGGGTGGCGATCGACTCCGCCGCCATCAGCACCGGGAAGGTCCAGGGGGTGTCCTCGTAGTAGCCCGGCGGGAAGGCGAAGCCGTGCTCCTCGACGAACTCCCGCCGGTACGCCTTGTTCCAGGCCACCATCAGTACCCTGAGCAGCCCCGGCCGGTCCTGAAGGCGGAACGGCGCCGGGCCCTGCTCGGTGAGCTGGCCGGCGAGCTGGTTGCGGACCGTCCGGCCGTCCCAGTAGGTGCGCGCGTAGTCGTACACCAATACGTCCGGCTCCCCGGACTCCTTGATCCGGTCGGCGATCGAGCGCAGCGCGTCCGGGGCGAGCGTGTCGTCGCTGTCCAGGAAGACCAGGTAGTCGCCGGTCGCCTCGGCCGTCCCCGCGTTCCTGGCCCGGCCGAGTCCCTGGTTCTCGGCCAGGTGCACGGGCCGCACCCGCGCGTCCCGGGCCGCGTACTCGTCGATGATCGCGCCGCAGGCATCGGGCGAGCAGTCGTCCACGGCGATCAGTTCCAGATCGGGATACGACTGCGAGAGCACCGAGTCCAGGCACTCGGAGAGATACGCCTGGACCTTGTACGCGGGAACAATCACACTGAACCTGGGCAAGGGGCATCCATGGGTCGTCGGTCGACGCGGGGGTTCTGACCGGAAACGGCCGATGGGATGAATTGGTTACGGTTCGTACGGCATGTGGGGGACGCCGGGTGAACGGGAGAGGGCGGGCCCCTTGCGACCCGCCCTCCCGAAAGTGACCGTTGTGCGGCTATTTGACCGCGCCCGCCATCACCCCGGACACGAACTGCCGCTGGAACGCGAAGAACACGGCCAGCGGGATCACCATGGAGATGAACGCGCCGGGTGCCAGCACGTCGATGTTGTTGCCGAACTGCCGTACCTGCGTCTGCAGCGCGACCGTGATCGGCTGGGTGCCCGACTTGGTGAACACCAGCGCGACCAGCATGTCGTTCCACACCCACAGGAACTGGAAGATGCCCAGGCTCGCGATCGCCGGCCCGGCGAGCGGCATCACCACCCGTGCGAACAGCCGCAGTTCGCCGGCGCCGTCGAGCCGGGCCGCCTCCAGCAGCTCGCGCGGGATCTCCGCGAAGAAGTTCCGCAGCAGGAACACCGCGAACGGCAGACCGAAGCCGGTGTGGAACAGGATCACACCGAGGATGCTCCCGAACAGGCCGATCCTGCCGAACAGTTCGGCGATCGGGATCAGCGCCACCTGCACCGGCACCACCAGCAGGCTCACCACGCCCAGGAACCACCAGTCCCGGCCCGGGAACTCCATCCACGCGAACGCGTAACCCGCGAGGGAGCCGACCACGACGACCAGGACCGTCGCCGGAACGGTGATCAGTACGGTGTTCCACAGGGAGTGGGTGATGTCGCCGCTCTGCAGCAGCTTCTGGTAGCTGTCGAAGGTGAGTTGGGACGGTTTGGTGAACACCTTCCACCAGCCGCTCGCGCTCATGTCCTCCGGCGAGCGCAGGGAGGAGGCGAGCAGCCCGATCGTCGGCACGAGCCAGAACAGGCCCACGACGATCAGGAACACGCGGACCAGACCACCGTTGATCTTCTCCAGCAGCCAGGTCATCGCCGCACCTCCCGCCTGAGCCGACGGATGTTGAACGCCATCACCGGGATCACCAGCACCAGCAGCAGCACCGCGATCGCGCTCGCGACGCCCGGCTGGTTCTCCGCGAAGCCCTTGCGGTACAGCTCCAGGGCGAGCACGTTGGCGTCGTCCTGGGAGGAGCCCGGCGCGATGATGTAGACGAGGTCGAACACCTTCAGCACGTTGATCATCAGCGTGACGGTCACGACCGCGAGGACCGGCGCGAGCAGCGGCACGGTGACCTTGCGGAAGACCTGCCACTCGTTGGCTCCGTCCACCCGCGCGGCCTCCAGCAGCTCCCGGGGCACGCCCGCGAGCCCGGCGGCGATCAGCACCATCGCGAAACCCGCCCACATCCACACGTACGCCCCGACGATCGCCGGGGTGACCAGCGCGGGGCCGAGCCACTCGACGCCGTTGTACGGCTCCTTGAAGTTGCTCGCCGGCAGCCGCAGCCGGGCCCCGTCGGCGGAGGCGGGCAGCGTGAAGGTGCCGTCACCGGCGGCCTTGGCGGCGGCGACCACCTTGCCGTCCTTGACCGCCTCGATCCGCATCCCGGCGTAGCCGAGCTCGGACGGGTCGGGCGCGCCCAGCCGTCCCACACCCTTGCCGCGCGTGAAGTCCTGCCAGGTCGTGCCGGTGATCCTCCCCGGCTCCGGCCTGGCGGCCACGGCCTTCCTCGCGCTGTCCGGCATCTGGTCCGGGGCGACGCCGACGAGGGGCAGGGTGACCGGCTGCCCGGCACGGACCGGGGCCTTGGTGATGAACCCGCCCCCCTGGGCCACGAGCGGCGACTCGCGCCCCGGGTGGGCCTTCGGGAACGCCGACGCCTGCGCGAAGGTGTCGTGGACACCCACCCACACCGCGTTCGCGACCCCCTTGTGCGGATCCTGGTCGTACACCAGCCGGAAGATGATCCCGGCCGCCAGCATCGAGATCGCCATCGGCATGAAGACGACCAGCTTGAACGCCGTTCCCCAGCGCACCCGTTCGGTCAGCACCGCGAAGACCAGACCGAGCGCCGTGGAGACCGTGGGAGCGAACACCACCCAGATGACGTTGTTCTTCAGGGCGGTGCGGATGCCGTCGTCGGTGAAGAGCGTCCTGTAGTTGTCGGCGCCGGAGAAACCGTCGCCGGAGGCGTTGTAGAAGCTGCGGATGACCGAGTACCCGATCGGGTAGACCACGAGCGCGCCGAGCAGCACCAGGGCGGGCAGCAGGAACAGCACTGCCACCGTCTTCCGGGTGCCGGTCACGCTCCTGCGACCGCGGGGCGCGGCGGGGCCCGGTGGGGCCCCGGCCGCCGTTGCCGCCGACGCCATCGCCGGCTCAGCTCCCGCTTCCGTACGCGGCCGCCGCGTCCTTCTCCAGCTTCGCCTGGGTGCCCGCCACGTCCTTCGGGTTCTTCAGGAAGTCCTGCAGGTCCTTCCACTCACCCTTGCCGGGGGTGCCGCCGAAGGCCTGCGGGGCCTGGTCGGACATGTCGAAGCGGAAGTCGTCGCCGGACGTGATCAGCGCCTTGGCGATCTTCTGCTGCACCGCGTTCGGGTACGCCGGGATCGGCACGTTCTTGTTCGGCGAGAGATATCCGCCGAGCTTCGCCTGGATCGTCGCCGCGTCCGGGGAGGCGAGGAAGGTGACCAGGGCCTGGGCCGCCTTGGAGTCCTTCAGGATCACCGCCGCGTCACCGCCGGAGACCACCGGCGCGGTGGAGCCGGCCGCCGGGAACGGGAACACCTTGGCGTCCGTGCCCACCTTCGCCTTGGTCTCACCGATGTTGACCTGCACGAAGTCGGCCTCGTAGACCATCGCGGACTTCGGCTGGTCGCCGCCGGTGAAGGTCTGGGTGACCGAGGCCGGGAACTCCGTCTGCAGCGCGCCGTCCTGGCCGCCCGCGAGATAGTCCTTCTTGCCCCAGATCTGCGCGAGCGTCGTCAGCGCCTGCTTGACCGAGGGATCCGTCCACTTGATCTTGTGCTGGGCGAGCTCGTCGTACTTCTGCGGGCCCGCCTGGGACAGATAGACGTTCTCGAACCAGTCCGTCAGCGTCCAGCCGTCCGCGCCGGCCACCGAGAACGGCGTGACACCGGAGTCGTACACCGCTCGCGTGGTGGTCAGCAGGTCCTGCCAGGTCTTCGGTTCCTTCGCGCCCGCGTTCGCGAAGACCTTGGCGTTGTACCAGATCAGCGACTTGTTGGCGGCCTTGTAGTAGACGCCGTACTGCTTGCCGCCCACCTTGCCGATGTCCTGCCAGCCCTGCGAGTAGTTCTTCTGCAGCTCCTTCAGGGCCTCCGGCCCGAGCGGCTTGGCCCAGCCCCGCTGCACGGCCTGCTTGATGGCGCCGGGCTGTGGCAGCATCGCCACGTCCGGCGGCTGGCCACCCGCGATCTTCGAACCGACGAAGTTGATGATCGGGTCCTGGGCGGGCACGAACGTGACCTTCGCGCCGGTGCGCTTCTCGAACTCGGCGAGGACCTGCTTGAAGTTCTTCTGCTCCTGGCCGGTCCAGACGGCGGCGATCTCCACGTTCGCGCCGTTCAGCTTCGGCAGGCTGACGGTGGAGCCGCCCGGGGCGGCGCTGCCGCTGTCGCCCCCGTCGCCCTTCTTGTCGTTGTCGCTGCTGGAGCAGGCGCTCAGGGCGAGGGCTCCCGCGAGCAGTGCGGCGAGTGTCGTGACGGTCCTGCGTGTCCGGATGGTGCTGCTCTTGCTGCGCATCACTTCCCCGTTCGTCGTTCTCCGTTGAACGTCAATGAACGTCAAGCGTCAGGAAGACTGTCCCGTGCGGTCCGGTCTACGCCGGGCCGCTCGAGGGCGGCAAGAGCGCCTGCGGTGTCGAGCCGCGCATCGTGACCGGCTCGTGACCGGGGGTGTATGCGTCCTTCTTCGTCACAACAGTTTCTTCGGCTACAGCAGGGACGGCACCTCGGCCGCCGAGACCTCCCGGGCCGCCCGCTCCACCGCGCTCGCCAGCAGGGCCAGGTCGGTGGGGCCGTTGCCCAGCTCCCGCACCGGCCGGCGGGCCGGGGGGTCGCCCATGCGCTGCCAGTCCAGCGGGACCACCGTGGGCCGCTGGGTCGCGGTACGCGGGATACGGCCCGTCACCCGGCCGCCCTGGAAACCGACGACCCGCCCGTCCGCGCAGGCCAGCCGGCCGCGCCCCGGCGCCGGTTCGTCCGGCCCCTGCTGGGGAGCGTCCAGCACGACCCGCAGGGACGCCCGCCGCGCGGGTTCGGTCTCCGCCGTACGCCCGCCGGTCCCGGCCGCCGCCACCAGATGCACCCCGAGCCGCTCGCCCTCCCGGGCCACCGCCTCCAGCGCGCGCATCACCGAACCGGCGGCGGGCCGGCCCGGCGAGCCGAGCGGGGGCGCGACCAGTGCGTCCAGGTCGTCCACGACGACCACGAGCCGTGGCAGCGGCGGCGCGGCCTCGGCCCGTTGCCGCGCGGCCGACCCCGGCCGCAGCCGCAGGGTGGAGCTGGGCGGCGCGTCTATGTCACCGGTGGCGGGGGCCGGCGTGCGCTGGGCGACGATCCGGCCGGACACCTCACGCCCCGTGTGCCACCGCGCGAAGTCCGTCCGGCCCAGCAACTCCGCCCGCCGCTTCAGCTCGGCGGCCAGCGACTGGGCGAACTCCCGCATGCGCACCGGGTCGTTGGCGATCAGATGCGTGGTGACATGCGGTATGTCGGTGCACACCCGCAGGCCCTCGCCGTGCGCCGGGCCGGTCCCGACGCCGTCCCGGCCGTCTATCAGCACCACGCCCAGCCGGTCCGGCCGCTCGGCGGCGGCCAGCGAGGCCACCACGGCCCGCAGCAACTCCGTACGACCGCTGCCGGACGGCCCCTCGATCAGCAGATGCGGTCCGTCGGCCACCAGGTCGGCGGTGAGCGGCCCGCGCGGACCGGCACCGAGCACCGCCCGCGCCCGGCCGCCCAGCGCCTGGGCGTCGTCGGCCGCGTCGGCCCAGCGCGCCATCAGCGACGCCGGGGTTGCCCGGGCCAGCCCCAGTTCGTCGAGCAGCCGCGCCGACTGCGGCAACGGCACCGCCACGCGCGTGTCCCCCTCGCCGGCCGGGCCGTCCGGCCGCAGCGGCGCCAGCGCCCGGGCGAACCGCTCCGCCCAGGCGAGGGACACGGCGTCCACGGCGGCGAGCGTCCCCGTGCCCACGGGTCCGCCCGGCGCCACCCGCAGCAGCCGCAGCGCGGTCGCGACATCCCCGCCGAGCAGCGCCACGGCACCGCAGTGCCGGAACGTCGGCGCCACCGCGCACGCGGCCTCGTACGTCAGCGCCACGGGGGAGGCGGGCGAGGAGGGCTCGGTCTCGGCGAGACAGATCACATGAATCCCGGCCCGCGGCCCGGCCACGGCCAGCCGCGCCACGGCATCCCGCAGGGCGCCGCCACCGGGGTCCCCGTCCACGACGACGACGGTGCAGGGCCCGGCGAAACCACCGACCCCGCCGACCTCGGCGTCTTCCCTGGCCCAGGACGGGCGGCGAACGGGGGTCGAGAGGGCGGCCGACGGGTGGGTGCCGCTCGGGGCGGCAGCGGTGGTGGGGGTGTGCCCGGGCGCGGGGGTGCCGGTTCGGCCGGGGGCGAGGTTGTGGGACGGGGCGCCCGCAGGGCCAGAGGCGCCGGCGGCGTGCGGGATGTCGCCGGCGCCGAAGGCCGGTCCCCGGGTGGATCCGCCGGGAACGGTGGCGCCGTGCCGGCCGGGAGCGAGGCCCTCGACCGGCGCGCCCGGCGCGGCGGGGGTGCCCGGGGCGAGGGGGTTGTCCCAGTCGCCGGTGGCCCGGCCGTGCGCGGGGGCGCCGGAGCCGGGTGCGGGGGCGCCGGGGTGGCCGGAAAGGCCCCCCTGGGCCGGGGTGTCCCACTCGCCGGTGGCCGGGGCATGGGTCCCCGACGTCTCGGCGGGCATGCCCGTGCGGGAGTCCGGCGTGGGTGTGGCCGTCGGCTCGCTGTGCGCCGGGGCGCCCGGCGTGATGCCCGGTGCCGGGACGCGGGTGGGGTGGGCCGCGGCTTTGCCGGTCGTCGCGTGGTCGTCGACCCGGCGCAGGAGTTCCTCCGTGCGGGCCGCCGCCTGCTCGCGGTCGTAGGCCAGCAGCAGCCGGCAGTCCTGGCCGTGGCCCGGCCGGACATGCGGCAGCCAGCCCAGCCAGGACCACTCGGCCGTGCGCTCCTCCACGGGGCGGGAGCGGTCGGCGCTGATCAGCACGATCTCCAGCAGGTCGGGGGAGTGCAGCGCGGCCAGCTGGGCCAGCACCGCGCGCGTCAGCCCGGACAGCCGGGGGCGCGGACCGGCCAGGCCCAGGGCGCCCGCCTCGCGCAGTGCCGCCGTCACGGGCACCGCGGGCACCACGCCGGAGCCGTCCGGCGCGCTCCGGTCCGCCGTGCCGAGCCGCACGGTCAGGTACTCCGGATGACCGGGCCCGCGCTCCCACAGCCGGGGCCCCGGACCGAGTGCCGTCAGCAGCAGAGCGGCGGGATCCGGCCAGGTCTCGGACTGCTGCGGCGCGGTGACCGCCGGAACGGCGCCCACCTGGGTGTCGGGGCCGTCGTACGCCTCGGGGCCGGTGGACTGTTCGCCACGCCCACCGGCCAGCCGGCGCGCCCAGGCGCCGAGGCCGCGCCGCCGGGCACCCTGCGGGGCTTCGATGCCCCGGACCGGCGCGCCCTTGCGGCCATCGCCCGGCGGCTCCTCGCCCGCGCCGCCGACCCCGAGGCGCCCCGCGTGGGTGTCCCCGCCGGCGGCGGCACCGGACGCCGCGGCGTCACCGCCCCGCTGTTCCACCCACGGTGCCCCGGCCTGTTCCGGCACCACGGCCGGGTTCCCCCGCCGGTGCTCCTGCCCCCCACTGCCGGAGGTCCCCCAGCCGGCAGAGCCATAGCCGTGCTGAACCGGTCGCACGGGTTCCCCGGCGCCCGCACCAGGTCCACCCGCATCCGAAGACGACGCCCCCGCACCCGTCACCGCGTCCCGGGCGACCCGAAGGCAGCCCTCGCCGTCGGAGACGGTCCGCGCCCGCGCGGCGAGCCCCCCGGACGGAGCAACCCGCAGCGCCGACTCCCCGATCCGCAGCAAGCCCCCGGCAGGGACCTGCACGGGACGCTCGCCCACCCGCACCCCGTCCAGCGCCGTACCGTTCGTGGAACCGAGGTCGGCGACGGACACGCGCCCGTCCGCCCCGACGGTGACCGCGCAGTGCAGCCGGGACACGTCCGGGTCGTCCAGCGGCACGTCCGCGTCGGCCGAGCGGCCCACGGTGATCCGGCCGCCGTGCAGCAGGTGGACCCCGCCCGCGTCCGGGCCCGCGACGACATGCAGCTGGGTCGGCGCGTCGTCGAGCTCGGGATGCGGCTCGGCGGCCGCCGGGGCGCCCAGGGACAGCACGGCGCCGTCGACCAGCGGAGGCTCGCCGAGGGTGCAGCGGCGCGGATCCAGCCGCTCGGTGCCGGCATAGAGCACGACGGAGGAGTTGGCGGTGTCGCGGCCCTCCCCGGTGACCGCCCCGGCCAGCGCCGACGCGACCGCGGCCAGGTCCGTGCCCGTGGGCGCCGTGACCAGCACGTCGCGGCTCGCGGCGCGGCCCCGTTGCGGGGACGGGCCGAGCGGGTCTACGACGGTCAGCCGGATCTGCATCGGCGTCAGCGGTCCCTTCTGCGCGGGTCTGCGCGGGACGGACTTCCCCCCACCCCACACACGAGCACGTCGGCCAGTACTGGAAGGCATCCTCGCACCTGCCACCGACAACGCGCCCGGGACCCGGTGACAAGTGATCTTGATTGGTCGGCTCTGCCCCCAAAAGTGCCTGACCAGTGCCGTACCCGCGATCACTTGAGATCGGTCACGTCCGCTCCCGGCAACCAGGAGACCGGGACGCGCGTCTTTCCGTCGACACGTGGTGCCCGCAACGGCGGCACTACAGTGGGTCGGACAACCGGAATGACAACCGGAATGCAGGCAAGCAAGCAGCAGCAAGCAGCAGGGAGCGCGTGACGTGCGGCCAGTCGGCAGCAAGTACCTGCTTGAGGAGCCGCTCGGACGCGGCGCCACAGGCACCGTCTGGCGTGCCCGCCAGCGCGAGACCGCGGGCGCCGAGGCGGCCGTGGCCGGTCAGCCCGGCGAGACGGTCGCGATCAAGGTCCTCAAGGAGGAGCTGGCGAGCGACCCGGACATCGTGATGCGCTTCCTGCGCGAGCGGTCCGTGCTGCTCCGCCTGACCCACCCGAACGTCGTCCGGGTCCGCGACCTGGTCGTCGAGGGCGATCTGCTGGCGCTGGTCATGGACCTCGTCGACGGCCCCGACCTGCACCGCCACCTGCGCGAGAACGGCCCCTTCACGCCGGTGGCCGCCGCGCTGATGACCGCGCAGATCGCCGACGCCCTCGCCGCGAGCCACGCCGACGGCGTCGTCCATCGCGACCTGAAGCCCGCCAACGTGCTGCTCCGGCAGCACGACGGCCAGCTGCATCCGATGCTGACCGACTTCGGCATCGCCCGCCTCGCCGACTCCCCGGGCCTGACCCGCACCCACGAGTTCGTCGGCACGCCCGCGTACGTGGCACCGGAGTCCGCCGAGGGCCGCCCGCAGACCTCCGCCGTGGACATCTACGGCGCCGGCATCCTGCTGTACGAGCTGGTCACCGGCCGCCCGCCGTTCTCCGGCAGCACCGCGCTGGAGGTGCTGCACCAGCACCTGAGCGCCGAGCCGCGCCGCCCGTCGACCGTCCCCGACCCGCTGTGGACGGTCATAGAGCGCTGCCTGCGCAAGAACCCCGACGAACGGCCCAGCGCCGAGAACCTCGCGCGCGGCCTGAGGGTCGTCGCCGAGGGCATCGGGGTGCACGCGAACGCCGCGCAGATCGCCGCCGCCGAGGGCGTGGGCGCGCTGCTGGCCCCCGACCCGGCCCCGGCCGCCGTCCCGGGCGCCGCCGACCCCACCCAGGTGCTGCCGAACACCGGCCCCCAGGGCGCGTACGACCCGAACGCCGCGACCAGCGTGCTGCCGCACACCGGCGGCCCCGTCGGCGCCGCCGACCCCACCGCCGTACTGCCGAACACGGGCGCCGCGGACCCGACGGCGGTGCTGCCGAACACCGGCCCGCAGGGCCCGCAGCCCGAGCAGCCGCACCCCTGGCAGACCCAGCTGCGCGCGGCCCGCGACCGCAACGAGCAGACGCAGGTCCAGCAGTTCCTGTCCCCGGAGGACGACCCGCTGCGCCACCGGCCCCAGCGGCAGGTGGCCCGTCCGCAGCAGCAGCGGCAGGCCCCGCAGTCCCGCCCGCAGCAGCCGCAGCCGCGCGGCCGGCAGCAGGGGTACCAGCAGGGGTACGGCTATGCGCCCCAGCAGGCCCAGCAGCCCCAGCAGTACGCCCCGCCGCAGCAGCCGCAGCGGTACGCGCCGCCCGCGCCGGAGCCGCAGCGGCCCGCCCGCGAGCCCCGGGCGCCCCGGCAGCGCAGCGCAAACCCGATGAAGATCCCTGGCCTCGGCTGCCTGAAGGGCTGCCTGTTCACGATCGTCATCCTGGTCGTGGCGAGCTGGCTGATCTACGAGCTGACCCCTCTGCACACCTGGATCGGCCAGGGCCGCAGCTACTGGCACGAGGTCACCCACTGGGTCCACCAGACGAGCAAGTGGATCAAGGATCTGGGCGGTTCCTCGGGCGGCGGCAACTGAGCGGCCGCCGAACGGCGCGTACTCGTGGTAACCGACCGCGAGCTTGCAGATTTGTCGACACCTGGCGGGTGATTTCCGCCTCCGCGGTGAAGGTTGGCTCGCCGGACGCGTAGTTTTAGCGACAACACGCGTCAGTAGGAGCAGTCTTGGCACGGAAGATCGGCAGCCGGTACACCGCGAACCAGATCCTGGGGCGGGGCAGCGCCGGCACGGTGTGGCTGGGCGAGGGGCCGGAGGGTCCCGTCGCCGTCAAGCTGCTGCGCGAGGACCTCGCCTCCGACGAGGAGCTCGTCGGACGCTTCGTCCAGGAGCGCACCGCGCTGCTCGGCCTGGAGCACCCGCACATCGTCACCGTCCGCGACCTGGTCGTCGACGGCAACGACCTGGCCCTGGTCATGGACCTCGTGCGCGGCACCGACCTGCGCACCCGGCTGGAGCGCGAGCGGCGGCTCGCCCCCGAGGCGGCCGTGGCGATCGTCGCCGACGTCGCCGACGCGCTGGCCGCGGCCCATGCGGCCGGGATCGTCCACCGGGACGTCAAGCCCGAGAACGTGCTCCTCGACATGCAGGGTCCGCTGGGACCCGGCGGCGCCCACCCCGCCCTGCTCACCGACTTCGGCGTGGCCAAGCTGATCGACACGCCGAAGCGGACGCGGGCCACGAAGATCATCGGTACGCCGGACTACCTCGCCCCCGAGATCGTCGAGGGCCTGCCGCCGCGCGCGTCCGTGGACATCTACGCCCTGGCGACGGTCCTGTACGAGCTGCTGGCCGGGTTCACGCCGTTCGGCGGGGGACATCCGGGGGCGGTACTGCGCAGGCACGTCACGGAGACGGTCGTACCCCTCCCGGGCATCCCGGAGGAGCTGTGGCAGCTGATCGTGCAGTGCCTGGCCAAGGCGCCCGCGTCCCGGCTGCGCGCCTCCGAGCTGGCGGCGCGGCTGCGGGAGCAGCTGCCGACGCTGGCCGGGATGCCGCCGCTGGACGTGGACGAGCCGGAGCTGTCCGAGGAGGCCGCCGACGAGCCGATGCCGTCGGCTCCGCCGGGGGAGGAGCCGGTACGGCGGCGGGGGGCGGTGCCCCTCGTCCCCGGGGCCAAGCCGGACTCCAACCGGGACACGCACACGTCGATGAGGGTGCCGGGGCCGGACGAGCTTGCGGGCGGCGCGCACGGGACCGCTCGCGTTCCCCGGGCCACCGGTGCGCCCAGGCCGGGGTCGGCCCGGCACAAGGCCGCGGTGCGGCGTCGAAGGGTCACTCTGGGAGTGGCCGGAGTGGTCCTGGCCGCTGTCGTGGGCGTCGGCGCGTGGCTGGCGTCGGCCGACGGGGACTCGGACGCGCCGCAGAACACCCACAGCACGTCCACCCCCTGACCCACCAGGGGCTCCGCCCGCAGACGGCACGGCGGCCCGGGTACCCCGGCAGCTCGTGAGCACCCGGCCCTCGACGCTTCGCGGAGCCGTTACGCTGGATGCGTGGCAGTCGTCGATGTATCCGAAGAGCTGAAGTCCCTCTCCTCGACCATGGAGTCGATCGAGGCCGTCCTGGACCTCGACAGGCTGAGGGCAGACATCGCCGTGCTCGAGGAGCAGGCGGCCGCGCCGTCCCTCTGGGACAACCCGGACGAGGCGCAGAAGATCACCAGCAAGCTCTCCCACCTCCAGGCCGAGGTCAGGAAGGCGGAGACGCTGCGCGGCCGGATCGACGATCTCGCCGTCCTCTTCGAGATGGCCGAGGAGGAGGACGACCCGGACACCCGCGCCGAGGCCGAGTCCGAGCTGACCGCGGTGCGCAAGGCGCTGGACGAGATGGAGGTCCGTACCCTCCTGTCCGGCGAGTACGACGCCCGCGAGGCGCTCGTCAACATCCGCGCCGAGGCCGGTGGCGTCGACGCCGCCGACTTCGCCGAGAAGCTCCAGCGCATGTATCTGCGCTGGGCCGAGCAGCGCGGCTACAAGACCGAGCTGATCGAGACGTCGTACGCCGAAGAGGCCGGCATCAAGTCGACCACCTTCGCCGTCCAGGCGCCGTACGCCTACGGCACCCTCTCCGTCGAGCAGGGCACGCACCGCCTGGTGCGCATCTCGCCCTTCGACAACCAGGGCCGCCGCCAGACCTCCTTCGCGGGTGTGGAAGTGCTGCCCGTCGTCGAGCAGTCCGACCACGTCGAGATCGACGAGTCCGACCTGCGCATCGACGTCTACCGGTCCTCCGGGCCCGGTGGCCAGGGCGTCAACACGACCGACTCCGCGGTTCGCATCACCCACCTCCCCACCGGCATCGTCGTCTCCTGCCAGAACGAGCGGTCGCAGATCCAGAACAAGGCCACCGCCATGAACGTCCTCCAGGCCAAGCTGCTGGAGCGGCGCCGGCAGGAGGAGCAGGCCAAGATGGACGCCCTCAAGGGCGACGGCGGCAACTCCTGGGGCAACCAGATGCGTTCGTACGTGCTGCACCCGTACCAGATGGTCAAGGACCTGCGCACCGAGCACGAGGTCGGCAACCCCGAGGCCGTGTTCAACGGTGAGATCGACGGGTTCCTGGAGGCCGGCATTCGCTGGCGCAAGCAGCAGGAGAAGTAACTTTGTCGACATGACAACTGCCGCCCGAGAGGCGGCAGTTGTCTTTTGTCTGGGTTTTACATCACACTCACAGGCTTCAACTCGCCGTAAAACACCCCCGACAGGACATTGCGCCCGCAACGACCTTGACGTTGCTTTGAAAAATCGGAAGGGTGAAGTGCGGCATGCGTACTTCAGGGGCGCATGTGAACCGGGGGAATGAGTTGACGCACACTTCGTCACCGGCTGCCCTCCGTCGATCACGGCAACGCCCCATGCGCCGCCTCATTGACGAACAGCTACTGGGGGTAGCAACCATATGACGAAGAAGACGCGGATCCGGGTCGCGCGGATAGCCGCCGGCGCCGTGATCGCGGCCGGTGCGTCGCTGACCGCAGCCGGCGCGGCTTCCGCCGCGGGCATCGATGTCCAGGCCGGCCCGATCAGCCTGAGCGCGCACGCGAACGGCGACGACGGCGGCACCGACGGCGGTGACGGCGGCTGCGATCTCGGCATCTGCACCACCACCGGCGGGACCACGACCGGCGGCGACGCCACGACCGGCGGTGACGCCACGACCGGCGGTGACGCCACGACCGGCGGTGACGCCACGACCGGCGGTGACGCCACGACCGGCGGTGACGCCACGACGGGCGGTGACACCACGACCGGTGGCGACACCGGCGGTGACGTCACCATCGGCGGCGTCATCGGCGGCGGAGACACCACGACCGGCGGCGACACCACCACGGGCGGTGACACCACGACCGGCGGTGACAACGGCACCGGTGGCAACACCGGCGGCGGCAACGGCAATGGTGGCAACACCGGCGGCGGCAACGGCAACGGTGGCGACAACGGCACCGGCGGCGGCAACGGCAACGGCGGTGGCAACGGCAACGGTGGCAGCACCACCACCGGCGGCGGCACCACCGGCGGTTCCGGCACCTCGGGCGGCAGCACCACCGGCGGCTCCTCCAGCACGGGTGGCAACACCACCGGTGGCTCCTCCAGCACCGGCGGCAACAACGACACCCCGCAGGGCGGCGGCAACAACAACGCCTCGCAGGACGAGGGCTCCTCGGCCCTCACCGACACCGGCTCCGACACCCAGCCCCAGGGCAGCGGCAAGCAGCTCGCCGAGACCGGTGCCGGCCAGACCGCGTTCCTGCTCATCGGCGCCGCGACGATGATCGCCGGCGGCATCGGCTTCCGCGTTCTGCCGCGTCTGGTCAGCGGCCGCGGTGGCGCTGCCGCCTGAGTGTAACCCCACGGTCACGCGGCGCGATCAGCGCGCACACGGAAGGGCCCGGAGCTGACGCTCCGGGCCCTGACGGGTTTCTGAGGCTTTTCTTACAGGCGACGGTTCTCAGGCGTCTCAGGCGGTCTGGTGCGCCAGCAGCGCCACCGCGGCGATCAGCACTGCAAGCAGCGCGATCAGCGCCATCGGGTTCACCCCGCCGAGGAAACCCTCTTGCTGCAGTCGCTCGCGGTTGGCACGGCACACCGGGCACCGGCCCTCGCTCACGGGCGCCGCGCAGTTCGCGCACACCAACCGGTCGTACGTCATGCGCTCGCCCTCCTCGCACCGGCCATCACTCGTATCAACGCTCACGGAACCGAGAACGTTCCCCCCTCCACTGTGCCAGGTTCCCGCGGAGCTTGCGCGGGGCCTCGGAGAGCCGGGAGGGGACCGGGAGAGAACCGCGGCCGGTACAAAAACGTACAAGCCTTACCCAACCTCGACCTGCGACTGCACTTGCACACCCGGTTCGCGTATGGTCACGCTCATCTACCCCCGGCGACGCGTGGTGCATCCGTGATCCGATTCGACAATGTCTCCAAGGTCTACCCCAAGCAGACCCGCCCCGCACTCAGGGATGTCTCCCTCGAGGTGGAGAAGGGCGAGTTCGTGTTCCTCGTGGGGTCCTCCGGCTCCGGAAAGTCCACCTTCCTGCGGCTGGTCCTCCGCGAGGAGCGGTGCAGCCACGGCCAGGTGCACGTGCTGGGCAAGGACCTCGCGCGCCTCTCCAACTGGAAGGTGCCGCAGATGCGCCGCCAGCTGGGCACGGTGTTCCAGGACTTCCGGCTCCTGCCGAACAAGACCGTCGCGGAGAACGTGGCCTTCGCCCAGGAGGTCATCGGCAAGTCCCGCGGCGAGATCCGCAAGTCCGTGCCACAGGTGCTCGATCTCGTCGGGCTCGGCGGCAAGGAGGACCGGATGCCCGGTGAGCTCTCCGGTGGTGAGCAGCAGCGCGTGGCCATCGCGCGGGCGTTCGTCAACCGGCCCAAGCTGCTGATCGCCGACGAGCCCACCGGCAACCTCGACCCGCAGACCTCCGTCGGCATCATGAAGTTGCTCGACCGCATCAACCGGACGGGCACCACGGTCATCATGGCGACGCACGATCAGAACATCGTGGACCAGATGCGCAAGCGCGTCATCGAGCTGGAGAAGGGCCGCCTCGTCCGCGACCAGGCCCGCGGCGTCTACGGCTACCAGCACTAAGCAAGTTCACGACGAAAGGCTCGACAAGACGCCATGCGCGCCCAGTTCGTCCTGTCGGAGATCGGTGTCGGTCTCCGCCGCAATCTGACGATGACCTTCGCCGTCATCGTCTCCGTCGCCCTGTCCCTGGCGCTCTTCGGCGGCTCCCTGCTGATGAGCGACCAGGTGAGCACCATGAAGGGCTACTGGTACGACAAGGTCAACGTTTCGATCTTCCTGTGCAACAAGCACGACGCCGACTCGGACGTCAACTGCGCCAAGGGCGCGGTGACCGAGGACCAGAAGAAGCAG
This sequence comes from Streptomyces barringtoniae, assembly GCF_020819595.1. Classification (GTDB taxonomy): domain Bacteria; phylum Actinomycetota; class Actinomycetes; order Streptomycetales; family Streptomycetaceae; genus Streptomyces; species Streptomyces barringtoniae. The sequence goes on along the minus strand of NZ_JAJHNP010000010.1, from coordinate 297,162 downwards.
ATCCTCTCGGACCTGCACAAGATGCCGGTCGTCGAGAAGGTGGCGTACGAGTCGCAGGACGAGGCGTACAAGCACTACAAGGAGCAGTTCGGCAACTCACCGCTGGCCAGCTCGCTCACGCCGGACCAGATGCAGGAGTCGTACCGGATCAAGCTCAAGGACCCGCGGAAGTACCAGGTGATCGCCTCGGCGTTCAACGGGCGCGCCGGTGTGCAGTCCGTGCAGGACCAGAAGGGCATCCTGGACAACCTCTTCCAGCTGCTGAACCTGATGAACCGGGGCGCGCTCGGCGTGATGGCGATGATGCTGATCGTCGCGCTGCTGCTGATCGTCAACACGGTCCGCGTGTCGGCGTTCAGCCGCCGGCGGGAGACCGGGATCATGCGTCTGGTCGGTGCCTCGGGCTTCTACATCCAGGCGCCGTTCATCGCCGAGGCCGCGGTCGCCGGACTCATCGGCGGCGGGCTCGCCTGTGTGGCCCTGGTGGTCGGCCGGTACTTCACCATCGACCACGGCATGGACCTCGCCCACAAGCTCACGCTCATCAACTTCGTCGGGTGGGACGCGGTGTTGACCAAGCTGCCGCTGATCCTCGCAACCAGCGTTCTCATGCCGTCACTTGCGGCGTTCTTCGCGCTGCGCAAGTACCTGAAGGTGTGACGCATGCCAAGAGGGCCGTACGGGCATCCGCCCGTACGGCCCTTCGCGTTGTCCTAGACTCACCGCCATGTCAGGCCGAGGACTCCCCGCCATGCCAGGCCGAGACCTGTTCTGCCGGCCCCGCCGCATCAGCCGCGGGGCCGCCCTGACACTGGTCTTCGCCGGCGTCCTGGTCACCGGCGCCGCCACCGGCTCCTTCCCGGAGCCGGACGCCACCGCACGCAGGCCCGTCACCGGGCCGACGGGTACGGCCACGAGCCACGAGGACGTCCAGAAGGCCGCCGCCGAGGCGATGGCCGACGGCAAGTCCCCGATGGAGGCCGCCGAGCGGGCCGTCAGCCGCAGCGGGGACCGCTGGGGCGCGGTGTACACCGAGGGCGAGTACCAGGAGTTCCAGGAGTCCCTCGACGGCCGCTACACCGGCGTCGGCCTGTGGGCGCGGCGCGAGCGGGACGGCCGGATCGAGGTGACCAGGGTGCAGCCGGGCTCGCCGGCCGCCGAGGCGGGGATCCGCAAGGGCGACCGGCTGCGCAGCGTCGACGGCAGCAAGGTCGACGGCCGGCCGGTCACCGAGGTGGTCTCCTTACTGCGCGGCGACGCCGACGACGCGGCCGCGGGCACGCCCGTCACCCTGGGCCTGCAGCGCGGCACGCGCGCGTGGACCGAGACCCTGCACCGGGCCAGCCTGTCCACCGACTCCGTGACCGTGCGCCGGCTGCCCGGCGGGGTCACCGTCATCGGGATCGCCGCGTTCACCAAGGGCTCCGGCAACGCCGTCCGCGCCGCGGTACGGCAGGCCCCGGCCGACGACGGGATCGTCCTCGACCTGCGCGGCAACTCCGGCGGCCTGGTCACCGAGGCGGTGGACACCGCCTCCGCCTTCCTCGACGGCGGCCTGGTCGCCACCTACGACGTCGACGGCGCCCAGCGCTCCCTGCACGCCGACCCCGGCGGCGACACCACCCGGCCCCTGGTCACGCTGGTCGACGGCGGCACGATGAGCGCGGCCGAGATGCTCACCGGGGCCCTGCAGGACCGGGGCCGCGCGGTGGTGATCGGCTCGCGCACCTTCGGCAAGGGCTCCATCCAGATGCCGAGCGAGCTGCCCGACGGCTCGGTGGCCGAGCTGACCGTCGGCCACTACCGCACTCCTTCCGGCCACGCGGTCGATGCCCGGGGCATCACCCCCGATCTCGACGCGAGCCCCGGGGAGGCCCTGCCCCGGGCCGAGACGGTCCTCACCGGCCTGGGTGACCCCTCGTAGCCACTCGTAATCAGCTGTACTCACACCCCCGGTGTGGTGCCAAAATGGTCAGCACTATGGCTAAGGAAAAAGGGCGCAAGCTGATCGCGCAGAACAAGAAGGCGCGGCACGACTACCACATCCTCGACACCTACGAGGCCGGGCTGGTCCTCATGGGCACCGAGGTGAAGTCGCTGCGCCAGGGACGGGCCTCGCTGGTCGACGGCTTCGTGCAGCTGGACGGTCACGAGGCGTGGCTGCACAACGTGCACGTCCCCGAGTACAGCCAGGGCACCTGGACCAACCACAGCGCCCGCCGCAAGCGCAAGCTGCTGCTGCACCGCGTGGAGATCGACAAGCTGGAGTCCAAGTCCCAGGAGACGGGTCACACGATCGTGCCCCTCGCCCTGTACTTCAAGGACGGCCGCGCCAAGATCGAGATCGCGCTCGCCAGGGGCAAGAAGGAGTACGACAAGCGCCAGACCCTGCGCGAGAAGCAGGACCGGCGCGAGGCGGACCGCGCGATGTCGGCGGCGCGCCGGAAGCAGCGGGGCTAGCGGGAATACGCTGGCACCGACCTGCGTTGTTCCCGTACGATGGCACCAGCACCGGACGTCAGCGCCTGGTGTGAACCTTGAGAAATCAACATGGGGATGATCGGTTTCGACAGCGGCTGTCGAAGCAGGGGAAGCGTGTCGAGGAAGCGGCCATGATCTCGTAAACCACAGGCCGAAAAAAATAATCGCCAACACCAAGCGCGATTCCTTCGCCCTCGCTGCCTAAGTAGCGACTTGCGAAGTGTCAGCCCGGGGCTGTTCCCGACCCGGATCCTGGCATCAGCTAGGGAACTAAACCTTGATCCCGGTCACGGGGTGAAGAGGGAAACCAAACAGTGACTGAGCCCGTCGGCGACTTGTTCGCGTGATCGCCGGGGCCGAGAAAAGCGAAGCGAACTGCACACGGAGAAGCCCTGGTTCCGCACCGTTGGACGCGGGTTCGATTCCCGCCATCTCCACCAAACCCCTCCGGGGGTTACCCCATGTGGGCAACGGCCCCGTCGCTTCTAGCGGCGGGGCCGTTGTCATTCCCCGCGCGGCGGCACCCCGCCGACGCGGGTGAGCGAAGCCAACCCGAGGGCGACGGTGGCGCCGGCCGCCGGTACGACGTACGCGGAGACCGGCGACAAGTGCTCCGCCACCCAGCCCCCCACCGCCGAACCGCAGGCGATCCCCGTCAGCAGCCCCGTCACCACCAGGCTCATCCCCTCGTTCAGACGGGCGGCCGGGGTGCGCCGCTGCACCAGTGTCATGGCCGTCACCATCGTCGGCGCCGTGGCCATTCCCGCCACCAGCAGCGCCCCCGCCAGCACCCACAGCGAACCGGCGAGGCCCGCGGCCGCCCACGGCAGCGTCATCAGGACGGCCATGCCCGCCAGGCAGTGCCCCAGCCGCACTCCCGTCGGCCTCAGCGCGCCGTACAGCAGCCCCGCCGCGCACGACCCCGCCGCCTGCAGGGCGAGCACCGCACCGGCCGCCGCACGGTGACCCTGTGCGTCGGCGTACGCGATCGTGACGACCTCCATCGAGCCGAACACCGCCCCGGTCGCGGTGAAACAGGCCAGCAACGGCGGGATGCCCGGGCTGCGCAGCGGCGAGGGCGCCTGTGAGCGGGCCCGCGGCGGCGGCTCGGTGGCCCGCTGCGCGGTGAACAGCAGCACGCCGGCGAGCAGCAGCACCGCGCCGGTGAGTGTGCCCGCCTCCGGGAAGAGGGCGCCGGTGAGGAAGGAGGCCAGCACCGGGCCGAGCATGAAGCACAGCTCGTCGGCGGCCTGTTCGAAGGAGTTCGCGGTGTGCAGCGCGCCCGGGTCGTCGCGCAGCAGATGGGCCCAGCGGGCGCGGGACAGGCCGCCGATGTTCGGGGTGGCCGCGGTGAGCGCGTAGGCGGCGAACAGGGTCCAGCCGGGGGCGTCGTAGCGGACGCACAGCAGCAGCACGAGGCTGCCGAGCACGGAGACGAGCGTGGCCGGTACGGCGACCCGGGCCTGCCCGTGCCGGTCGACGAGCCGGGCGATCCAGGGCCCGGCCAGCGCGGTCGCCGCGAGACCGGTCGCGGTGACGGCACCGGCCAGGGCGTACGAGCCCCGCGAACCGGCGATCATCACGACGGCGCTCACGCTGAACATGCCCATGGGCAGCCGGGCGAGAAGGTTGCCGGTGGTGAAGGCGCGGGCGCCGGGGAGGCCGAGGAGGCGGCGGTAGCCGCTGGTTGTGGACATGACCGAGGACATGGACTCACCCTCGCCCCGAGTGGATCACGGGGTCCAACACCTTCTCGGTGCCGATTCACGCACCTGTGTTGTAAGTTCACGGGCATGTCCGTCCCCGCCGGCATAGACCCCCGCCTCCTGCGCGCCTTCGTCGCCGTGGCCGAGGAACTGCACTTCACCCGCGCCGCGGCCCGCCTGTACGTCGCCCAGCAGGCGCTCAGCCGGGACATACGGCGGCTGGAGCGGGAGCTGGGCGCCGAGCTGTTCGTGCGGACCACCCGGCAGGTGACGCCGACCGCGGACGGCGAGCGTCTGCTGCCGCACGCCCGGCGGGTCCTCGCCGCCCAGGACGACCTGCTCGCCGCCTTCGCCGCCGGCCGGTCCCGCCCGCTGCTGGTGGACCTCAACTCACCGGGCCTGGCCACCGGCCGCCGGGTGCTGCACCGGGCCCGTGAACTCGCCCCGGACTGCGAGCTGATGGCCCGCTACGAGAGCGGCCTGACCGGGGCCGCCGCCGAACTGCTGGCCGGCCGGCTGGACGTCTCCTTCGGCCGTTTCGCCGGCCTGGACCCGGCGCTGCGCTCCGGTCTGCAGCAGCAGCCGGTGCGCTACGAGCCGATGGCCGTCGTACTGCCCGAGGACCATCCGCTGGCCGCCCGCGCCGAGGTGCCGCTGTCCGAGCTGGTCGGCGAGACCGTGTACGCCGGCGCCGGGAACCCGCGCACCCTGGAGTGGACCGACCTGGCGAACCGGCTCTTCGAGGGGCGGGGCATCCGGCTCGCCGCGCCGCTGCCGCTGGCCGTCGGGGACGAGGAGTTCGAACGGATCATGGCCAAGACCCGGCATCCGGTGCTGGCCGTGGTCGACTTCCCGGCCATGCCCCACACCGTCCGCCGCCCGCTCGTCGGCCCCGTCCCGCTGTCGCCGGTCTCCCTGGTGTGGCGGAAGGGGCTGGTCCATCCGGGGCTGGAGGCGCTTCGGCGGGCGGCGGCCGAGCTCGCGGCGGGGGAGGGGTGGCTGCGGCGGCCGGCCGGGGGATGGATTCCGTCTGTCGACGCCGCTGTCATGCAGCCCTGAGCGGCCCTCACCGGCCGCCCCCGCGCCGAGTGAGAGCAACGTTCCCTTCCGGTCACCCACAGCCACAGGCAGGAAACGCGCCCTCCCTACCTTCGGGCTGAGCCGGTCGATGGCAGGTCGACGGCGGACCGAGCAGCCGGAGCCCCGTGGAGGCGTGATGACAGCCCCAGCCCCAACAGCCCCAACCCGTCGCAGTGGCCGCTGGATCGAACGCTGGGACCCGGAGGACGAGGGATTCTGGACGGCGACCGGGGAGCGGATCGCCAACCGGAACCTGTGGTTCTCGGTCCTCTCGGAGCACGTCGGCTTCTCGGTCTGGACCCTGTGGTCCGTCCTCGTCCTGTTCATGGGCCCGGAGTACGGCCTCACGCCCGCCGACAAGTTCCTGCTGACCTCGATGGTCACCCTCGTCGGTGCGGTCGTACGCGTTCCCTACACCTTCGCCGTGGCCGTGTTCGGCGGCCGCAACTGGACGATCATCTCGGCGAGCCTGCTGCTCATCCCGACGATCGCGGCCTTCGCGGTCATGACACCGGGCACGTCCTTCGACACGTTCCTCGTCGTCGGCCTGCTCGCCGGCATCGGCGGCGGCAACTTCGCCTCCTCCATGACCAACATCAACGCCTTCTTCCCGCTGAAGAAGAAGGGCTGGGCGCTCGGCCTGAACGCGGGCGGCGGCAACATCGGCGTGCCCGTCATCCAGCTCGTCGCCCTCGCGGTCATCGGCGCGAGCGGCGGCCCGCGGGTCCTGCTGGGCATCTACATCCCGCTGATCGTCGTGGCCGCCGTTCTGGCCGCTCTCTTCATGGACAACCTCGCTTCCGTGAAGAACGACACCGGCGCGGCAAAGGACGCCGCGAAGGACGGCCACACCTGGATCATGTCCTTCCTCTACGTCGGCACCTTCGGCTCCTTCATCGGCTACAGCTTCGCCTTCGGCCAGGTCCTGACGATCCAGTTCGGCCGCACCCCGCTCCAGGCGGCGTACCTGACCTTCATCGGCCCGCTGCTCGGCTCCCTGATCCGCCCCCTCGGCGGCCGGCTCGCCGACCGTTTCGGCGGCGCCCGCATCACCCTGTGGAACTACGTCGCCATGGCCGCCGCCACCGGCGTCCTGATCGCCGCGAGCCTGCAGAAGTCGCTGCCGCTGTTCGTGTCCGTCTTCGTCGTCCTGTTCGTGCTCAGCGGGCTCGGCAACGGCTCGACGTACAAGATGATCCCCGGCATCTTCCAGGCGAAGGCCCTGGCCAAGGGCCTGGAGGGGGAGGCCGCGGCGGCTTACGGCCGTCGGCTGTCCGGCGCCTCCATGGGCTTGATCGGCGCGGTCGGCGCGCTCGGCGGAGTCGGCATCAACCTCGCCTTCCGCCAGTCCTTCCTGTCCTACGGCAGTGGCACCGGAGCGTTCGTCGCCTTCCTCGCCTTCTACGGGCTCTGCTTCGCCGTGACGTGGGCCGTATACCTTCGCCGCCCGGCGCAACAGGCCGTGCCGGTGGCGGCTTCGGAGACAAAGGCGCAGCTCAGCTACGCCGAAGTGTGACGTAACACCGGCGCAATCAAGCCGAACCGAGCCTGTCACGCGCCGTTGACAGGCTCGATTCGCGCGCCGGCCAGCTAGGAGAGCCCATGTACGAAGAGCAGCAACTCGGAGCCGTCGAGCACGGTCCGCTCGCGGGATTCACCGTGGGCGTCACCGCCGCGCGCCGGGCCGACGAGCTGGGCGCCCTGCTCCAGCGGCGCGGTGCCGCCGTCCTGCACGCACCGGCCCTGCGCATCGTGCCGCTCGCCGACGACGGCGAACTCCTCGCCGCGACCAAGGAGATCATCGACCAGGTGCCCGACGTGGTCGTGGCCACCACGGCGATCGGCTTCCGGGGCTGGATAGAGGCCGCCGACGGCTGGGGCCTCGGCGAGCAGCTGCTCGGCGGGTTGCGCGGTACCGAACTCCTGGCCAGGGGGCCGAAGGTCAAGGGCGCGATCCGCGCGGCCGGGCTGACGGAGGAGTGGTCGCCCTCCTCGGAGTCCCTTGCCGAAGTCCTGGACCGCTTGCTGGAGGAGGGCGTCGACGGCCGCCGCATCGCCGTACAGCTGCACGGCGAACCGCTCCCGGGCTTCGTGGAGTCCCTGCGGGCCGGGGGAGCGGAGGTGGTCCCGGTCCCGGTGTACCGCTGGATGCCCCCGGAGGACATCACCCCGCTGGACCGCCTCCTGGACGCGACGGTCTCCCGATCCCTGGACGCCCTCACCTTCACCAGCGCCCCCGCGGCCGCCTCGCTGCTCTCCCGGGCGGAGGAGCGGGGCCTGCTCACCGACCTGCTGTCGGCCCTCGCCCACGACGTCCTCCCGGCCTGCGTGGGCCCGGTCACGGCGATCCCCCTCCAGGTCCAGGGCGTGGACACGATCCAGCCGGAACGCTTCCGCCTGGGCCCCCTGGTCCAGCTCCTGTGCCAGGAACTGCCCGGCCGGTCGAGGGCGTTGCCGATCGCCGGACACCGGGTGGAGATCCGGGGCCACGCGGTCCTGGTCGACGGCGTCCTCAAGCCGGTCCCCCCGGCCGGCATGTCCCTGCTCCGGGCCCTGTCCCGTCGCCCCGGCTGGGTGGTGCCCCGGGCGGACCTCCTGCGCGCCCTGCCGGGCGCGGGCCGCGACGAACACGCCGTGGAGACGGCGATGGCGAGACTCCGCACGGCCCTTGGCGCCCCCAAGCTGATCCAGACGGTGGTCAAGCGCGGCTACCGCCTGGCCCTGGACCCGGCGACGGACGCGAAGTACGCGGACGCGTAGGCGACTTGGGCGGAGGCGCAGGCGCCGTAAAGGGGGCGCGTGTCGCCCCGGCCGTTGGCACGCTGCACCGGTGAAGCGTGAACAGATGTCCCGGATCGCCCATCGCGGCCACCCGATCAAGTCCCCGCTCGGCGACGACTCGGTGCGGCGCCTGCTGGAGCGCGGTCTTGCGAGGGGCGACGAGCGGGTGCTCGACCTCGGTTGCGGCCCGGGGGAATGGCTTCTGCGGGCCCTGGCGCTGCGGCCGGGCGTGCGTGCCGAGGGTGTGGACGTCTCCGAGGACGCCCTGTCCCAGGCCCCCGCCGCGGCGGGTGACCTCGGCGTCCGGGACCGGCTCGTCCTACACCACCGGAAGGCCGAGGAGTTCGTGTCGGCGGAGCCGTTCGACGTGATCCTCAGCTTCGGTGCCGCGCACGCCTTCGGCGGTCTGCTCCCCACGCTCGCCGCGGCCCGCAGCCACCTCGCTCCCGGCGGCCGGGTCCTGATCGGCGACGGGTTCTGGGAACGGCCCCCCTCGCGGGAGGCCGTCGAGATGCTCGGTGACTTCACCGACCTGGCGACCACCATGGACCGTGTCGCCGCCGCCGGCTGGACTCCCGTCGACGGTCACATCAGCACGCGCCAGGAGCTGGACGACTACGAATGGGCCTGCTGGGGTGCGCTGGCCGCATGGGCCCTGGACCACCCGGACGATCCGGACAGCGCTCAGGTGCCCGAGACCGCCACGGCCCGCCGCACCGAGTGGCTGCGCGTCTACCGGGACTCCTTCGGCTTCCTGTCCCTGGTCCTGCGCCGGACCCCCGGCTCCGCCTGAACAGGGGTACGAGGGGTTCCGGCCGGGCGTCCGGGCGGGCACTGTGAAGAGGAGAGGCCCACAGAGAAGAGCCCCCACGCTTCCTGCCTAGGCGGTGACAGGCACATGGCACTGGGTACGGCGCCCCCCGCGTACGAGCCACGGTTCGACGCCGGACGGATCTGTCTCGATCTCCTCGCCACCACGCATCCGGTCGAACGGCTGGACGGCGTCGAGGCGTTGCGCGCGTGGATCGGCGGGGTGGGGCTCGTGCCCGGGGGGACGGCGCTCGGACACGCCGACGCCTCCTGGCTCGTCGCGTTCCGGGAACTGCGCGCCCACATCGGGACGTTGGTGCGCGACCCGCGTGCGCCGGACACACCGTCGTACGAGAGCGCGCTCCGGCGGGTCAACGAGGCCGCGTACGCCTCGACCCCCGTCCCGCGTGCCGTACGCGGTGCGGACGGCGCACTCACAAGGGAGTTGGCCGGCCCGCCGGCCTGCGCCGCTCTGCTCGCGCTGGTCGCGCGGGACGCCGTGGAGCTGCTCACCGATCCCGTCGCCCGGGCCGCCGTACGGGAGTGTGAAGGGGACAACTGTCCGCTCGTGTACCTCGACACCTCCCGGGGGCGGCGTCGGCGGTGGTGTTCCAGTGAGGTGTGCGGGAACCGGGAGCGGGTGGCCCGGCACCGGCGGCGGGCCGCGCTCGCGAGGGCGTGATCTTCGTAACACCGGGTTTGGGTGCCTCGTACACGGGAATTGAGAGCCGCCCCGGCAATGTGCCGGAATTGTAAAGATCGGGCGGGAGGAATGTGCTCGCATGTCCCTGTCGTCACGTCAGCCACGAGAAACTGTGCCCTCCGTTTGAACGCCGGGCCCCTTCCTTCCGTACGGGTGGGCGAGCGACCGACTGGGGGAACCCCCGGACACCGGAGGTGGGCGTGCGCAAGGATGCGGCCGTGGCCAATGAACGTGGATCGAGGGCCCGACATCGCATGTCCTCACAGCCCTCGGAACCGGATGAGGAGCTGATGCGTGCGCTGTATCGAGAGCACGCCGGACCCCTGCTCGCGTATGTCCTCCGGCTGGTCGCCGGTGATCGGCAGCGCGCCGAGGACGTCGTGCAGGAAACGCTCATCCGTGCCTGGAAGAACGCCGGTCAGCTCAATCGGGCGACCGGTTCGGTACGCCCCTGGCTGGTGACGGTCGCGCGCCGCATCGTCATCGACGGCCACCGCAGCCGGCAGGCCCGGCCGCAGGAGGTCGATCCGTCGCCGCTGGAGGTCATCCCCGCGGAGGACGAGATCGACAAGGCGCTGTGGCTGATGACGCTGTCGGACGCGCTCGACGACCTGACCCCGGCCCACCGGGAGGTGCTCGTCGAGACGTACTTCAAGGGGCGTACGGTCAATGAGGCGGCCGAGACGCTGGGGATACCCAGCGGCACGGTGCGGTCTCGGGTTTTCTACGCCCTGCGATCGATGAAGCTGGCACTGGAGGAGCGGGGGGTGACGGCGTGATGAGCAGTGGTTACGGGGGAATGCAGGGATTCGGTGCAGGTGGTCCGGGTATGTCTGGACCCATGAGCCCCCAATCGGGATCTTCCGTGCCGAGCGAGCACGAGACCGTCGGCGCCTATGCCCTCGGGATTCTCGACGACGCCGAGGCAACCGCTTTCGAGGCCCACCTCGCCGGCTGCGAGTGGTGCGCCCAGCAGCTCGACGAGCTGGCCGGGATGGAACCGATGCTGGCCGCGCTCGCGGACCTGCCGGGCTCCGGCAGCACCCCCGCGATCGGCGAGTCGCTGTCCGCCAAGCCCAGCCCGCGGATCGTGGAGAAGCTGGTCGACGAGGTCGCGGAGAAGCGTGCCCAGAAGCGCCGGCGCAGCTTCTACATGATCGCTGCGGCCGCCGCGCTGATCATCGCCGGACCGCTGGCCGCGGTGGCGGTCAACGGCGGCTCGGGCGGGAGCGGGGGCCAGGTCACCGCGTCCTCGGCGCAGACGACCTTCGAGGCCATGCCCGACAAGAAGTCGGCCACGGACCCGTCGTCGCAGATCAGCGCCACCGTCGCGATGGCCCAGAAGGACTGGGGCACTCAGGCGGTCCTGGAGCTGAAGAACGCCACGGGTCCGATCAAGTGCTCCCTGGTGCTCGTCGCGAAGAACGGGCAGCGCGTGACGATGTCCTCCTGGTCCGTACCGGACACCGGCTACGGCATCCCGAACGGCAAGACGCCGGAGTCCAAGAAGCCGCTCTACATCGGCGGCGCGGCGGCCTTCAAGCCCAACGAGATCGACCACTTCGAGGTCGTGACCTTCCAGGGCAAGAAGCTGGTTCAGGTGAACGCGTAGCTGCCGTAGCTTCGACGGGCCCCCTTCGCGTACGGTTGACGGCTGCCCAGCACGTCAGAAGGGGGCCCGGTGGCCGCTCAGGTTCAGCAGTCCGCGGTCGGCTCGGTACACGACGCACACGATTCCGTCCGCGACCGAGAGATCAGCGTCGAACAGGAACACCTGGACCGGGTGTACCGGCGTCTCGAGGAGAAGATCCACGAGGCCGAGTTCCTGATGAACGACGCGGCCAAGCGCGGCCAGGTCGGCACCCCGGGCGCGCTGGCCGAGCGGGACGCGCAGGTCTTCCGGGCCGGTATCCATCTGAACCGGCTCAACAACGAGTTCGAGGACTTTCTCTTCGGGCGCATCGACCTGCTGCTCGGCAAGGACGGCAAGAAGGGGCCCGACGGGGCCTACACCGCCGTGGAGCCCGCCGAAGGCGCCGTGCGGGACGACAACACCGCCGACATCGCCGAAACCCTGCACATCGGGCGCATCGGCGTGCTCGACGAGGACTACGCGCCGCTGGTCATCGACTGGCGGGCGCCCGCCGCCGCACCCTTCTACCGGGCCACTCCGGTGGACCCCGGGCGGGTCGTACGGCGCCGGGTCATCCGGTCCAAGGGGCGCCGGGTGCTCGGCGTCGAGGACGATCTGATGCGGCCCGAGCTGACCGCCCGCCTCGACGGCCGTGAGCTGCCCGTGATCGGTGACGGCGCCCTCATGGCCGCCCTGGGCCAGGCCCGCAGCCACACCATGCGGGACATCGTCTCCTCCATCCAGGCCGAGCAGGACCTGGTCATCCGCGCCCCCGCCGCCTCCATCACCTACGTGGAGGGCGGCCCGGGCACCGGCAAGACCGCCGTCGCCCTGCACCGCGCCGCCTACCTGCTCTACCAGGACAGACGCCGGTACGCGGGCGGCATCCTGATCGTCTCCCCGACCCCGCTGCTCGTGGCCTACACCGAGGGCGTGCTGCCCTCGCTCGGCGAGGAGGGCCAGGTCGCGATCCGCGCGATCGGCTCGCTCGTCGACGGCGTCGAGGCCACGCTGTACGACTCCCCGTCCGTGGCCCGCGCCAAGGGCTCGTACCGGATGCTGAAGGTGCTGCGGAAGGCCGCCCGGGGCGCCCTGGAGCTGGGGCCCGCCCCCCGGCCCGCCGCTGCCGAGGACGCCGCGCCGCAGGCGTTCGACGGCCCGCCGTCCCGCCTGCGCGTCGTCGCCTTCGGACGCCGGCTGGAGCTGGAGGCGGAGGAGCTGGAACGTATCCGCCGCACCGCCCTCGGCGGCACCGCGCCCGTCAACCTGCTGCGCCCCCGCGCCCGCAAGCTGCTGCTGGACGCGCTGTGGGCCAAGTCGGGATCGGCCGCCCGGCACACCGACCCCGAGCTGGCCGCCGAGCTGCGCTCCTCCTTCGACGAGGACGTCACGTCCGAGGACTCCTTCATCGCCTTCCTCGACTCCTGGTGGCCCGAGCTCACCCCGAAGGCCGTGCTCGCCGCCATGGCCGACGACAGGCGGCTCGGCCGCTGGGCCCGCCGGATCCTCAACCCCGGCGAGATCCGCAAGGTCGCCCGCTCGCTCCAGCGGGACGGCTGGTCGGTGCACGACATCGCCATGCTGGACGAACTCCAGGCGATCCTCGGCGCTCCGGCCCGCCCGAAGAAGCGGCGCGAGGTCGATCCGCTGGACCAGCTCACCGGCCTGGAGGAGCTGATGCCGGTGCGCGAGGAGTCGCAGCGCGAGCGGGCCGAGCGCCTCGCCCAGGAGCGCACCGAGTACGCGCACGTCATCGTGGACGAGGCGCAGGACCTGACGCCGATGCAGTGGCGCATGGTCGGCCGCCGTGGCCGGCACGCCACCTGGACCGTGGTCGGCGACCCGGCCCAGTCCTCCTGGTCCGACCCGGACGAGGCGGCCGAGGCCCGCGACGAGGCCCTGGGCACCCGGCCCCGGCGCCGCTTCGAGCTGACGGTGAACTACCGCAACCCCGCCGAGATCGCCGAGCTGGCCGCCAAGGTGCTCGCGCTCGCCATGCCCGGCTCCGAGGCGCCCAGCGCGGTGCGGTCCACCGGGGTCGAGCCGCGTTTCGTGAGAACGAACGTCGAGCACGGCACGGTCGTACGGCAGTCGCTGGCGCGGACCGTGCGGGCCGAGGCCGAGCGGCTGCTGGAGCGGGTGGACGGCACGGTCGGCGTGGTCGTCGCGATGAACCGGCGCGAGGAGGCCCGGCGCTGGCTGGCCGGGCTCGGTGACCGGGTCGTCGCGCTCGGCAGCCTGGAGGCCAAGGGGCTGGAGTACGACGCGACGGTGGTCGTCTCGCCCGCGGAGATCGCCGACGAGTCGCCGGCCGGGCTGCGCGTGCTCTACGTGGCGCTGACCCGGGCCACCCAGCAGCTGACGGTGGTGTCGGGGGAGCGGGACGAGCCGGACGCGGCCGGGGTGCCGGACCTGCTGCGGGACTGAGTTTCCTGTGAACCTCCCGTACGGGAATGGCCCCGGCGCGCCGGTTTGTTAGCCTTGGTGTGGCACCGGCCCGATCCAAGCCCCCGGGCCCAACCTTTGTCCCTGCGAGGGACCACTTGCCGCGAGGCGAGCATGGCGGGTCGGTGTCATGAGCGTGAGGGAGACCCACATCACGGACGTGATGTGGGTCTCTTTCTTTGCCCTGCACGCCCCTTTTCCCACCTGTTTGTTTCTCGTATGGTGGAAGTGGTTTTCCGAAAATGCGCGGCAACCAGGCACCGCTCATGAACACAACGTCCGCAATCCAGGGCGACTACCGCGTACTCCGCGGTAGGTGCGACGATCGGACGGCACAACTCGCGACACGGTGAAAGCAGAGGAAGTCGGCCATGGCAACGGCGCCCAGCGTCTCCTACTCGATGACCATCCGGCTGGAGGTGCCCGCGAGCGGAACCGCCGTCTCGCAGCTCACCACCGCGGTGGAGTCCTCCGGAGGCTCGGTGACCGGCCTCGACGTCACCGCGTCCGGCCACGAGAAGCTCCGTATCGACGTCACCATCGCGGCCACCTCCACGGCCCACGCCGAGGAGATCGTCGAGAAGCTGCGCGGGATCGAGGGCGTCACCCTCGGCAAGGTCTCCGACCGTACGTTCCTGATGCACCTCGGCGGCAAGATCGAGATGGCGTCGAAGCACCCCATCCGCAACCGTGACGACCTGTCCATGGTCTACACCCCGGGTGTGGCCCGTGTCTGCATGGCGATCGCCGAGAACCCCGAGGACGCCCGCCGCCTCACCATCAAGCGCAACTCCGTTGCGGTCGTGACGGACGGCTCCGCCGTGCTGGGCCTCGGCAACATCGGCCCGAAGGCGGCGCTGCCGGTCATGGAGGGCAAGGCGGCCCTGTTCAAGCGCTTCGCCGGCATCGACGCCTGGCCGATCTGCCTGGACACCCAGGACACGGACGCGATCGTGGAGATCGTCAAGGCGATCGCCCCCGGCTTCGCCGGCATCAACCTGGAGGACATCTCCGCGCCGCGCTGCTTCGAGATCGAGGCCCGGCTGCGCGAGGCGCTCGACATCCCCGTCTTCCACGACGACCAGCACGGCACCGCCATCGTCGTCCTCGCCGCCCTGACCAACGCACTTCGCGTCACCGACAAGGCGATCGAGAACATCCGGGTCGTGATGTCCGGCGCCGGCGCGGCCGGTACGGCCATCCTCAAGCTGCTGCTCGCCGCCGGCGTGAAGAACGCCGTCGTCGCCGACATCCACGGTGTCGTCCACTCCGGCCGCGAGGACCTGGTGAACGCCCCGGCCGACTCGCCGCTGCGCTGGATCGCCGACAACACCAACCCCGAGGGCCTCACCGGCACCCTCAAGGAGGCCGTGCGCGACGCCGACGTGTTCATCGGGGTCTCCGCGCCGAACGTCCTCGACGGCGACGACGTGGCCGCCATGGCCGACGGCGCCATCGTGTTCGCGCTCGCGAACCCCGACCCCGAGGTGGACCCTGCAATCGCCCGTCAGACGGCGGCCGTTGTGGCCACCGGCCGCTCCGACTTCCCGAACCAGATCAACAACGTGCTGGTCTTCCCGGGTGTCTTCCGCGGCCTGCTGGACGCCCAGTCCCGCACCGTCAACACCGAGATGATGCTGGCGGCGGCGAAGGCCCTCGCCGACGTGGTCAGCCAGGACGAGCTGAACCCGAACTACATCATCCCGAGCGTCTTCAACGACAAGGTCGCGGGCGCCGTCGCCGGAGCGGTCCGCGAGGCCGCGAAGGCGGCCGGGGCCACGGCCTAGGGCCTGTCGTCAAACGTCCTCCCCAGCCCCGCGACGTCATGCGCCGAGAGCACGGACCTGACGCCGCAGGGCCCGGCCGTACCGCTTCGGCCGTGGCGTGCGGAGGATCCGGCCCGGGCGGGCCGAGGCCGTGGTCCGGGCGCCGCCGCTCCCGTCCGGGTGAAGGCGAAGCGGCGGCCGGGCGTCGGTCCGGTGACGGCGTGCCGTACTGTGCAGGGCCTGTGAGGATCACCACGGCGGCCCGTGCACCGGCGCGTCGTGGAACCAGCCGATGCCGGGCGCACTCTAGGGTGACGCCGAGCAGGCGCTTTTCGTGTGACTCCCCAGGGTGTTCTCACGACTCCTACGGGTGCCGGATTGGCTTTACCGCCGCAGGTAGGGGCAGGATGCGTCCCTGGGCGCGAGCGCATCGGCATCGCAGTGCCTCGGGCGGATCCGTCGCGTGGCACACCCCAACGGCAAGAAAAACACGGGAGTAACAACATGAACCGCAGTGAGCTGGTGGCCGCGCTGGCCGACCGCGCCGAGGTGACCCGCAAGGACGCCGACGCTGTGCTGGCCGCGTTCGCCGAGACCGTCGGCGAGATCGTCGCCAAGGGCGACGAGAAGGTCACCATCCCCGGCTTCCTGACCTTCGAGCGCACCCACCGTGCCGCCCGCACCGCGCGCAACCCGCAGACCGGCGAGCCGATCAACATCCCCGCCGGCTACAGCGTGAAGGTCACCGCGGGCAGCAAGCTGAAGGAAGCCGCCAAGGGCAAGTGACCCTGTCGTTCGTACGTCACGGGACGACGTACGGTGCGTTCTGACGCACGATGACGTCAAAGGGGCGGCCCTCCTTCACCGGAGGGCCGCCCCTTCGTCGTACGGCGCGGGAACCCGTCAGCCGAGCGCCTTGCCCGGCAGCTCCACCTTCGCGCCCAGTTCCACGAGCTTCTCCATGAAGTTCTCGTAGCCGCGGTTGATCAGCTCGATGCCGTGGACGCGGGAGGTGCCCTCGGCCGCCAGGGCCGCGATCAGGTACGAGAAGCCGCCGCGCAGGTCGGGGATGACCAGGTCGGCGCCCTGGAGCCGGGTGGGTCCGGAGACGACCGCGGAGTGCAGGAAGTTGCGCTGGCCGAAGCGGCAGTCGGAGCCGCCCAGGCACTCGCGGTAGAGCTGGATGTGGGCGCCCATCTGGTTGAGGGCCGAGGTGAAGCCCAGACGGGACTCGTAGACCGTCTCGTGGATGATGGACAGGCCCGTGGCCTGGGTCAGGGCCACCACCAGCGGCTGCTGCCAGTCGGTCTGGAAACCGGGGTGTACGTCCGTCTCCAGCGCGATGGACTTCAACTGGCCGCCGGGGTGCCAGAAACGGATGCCCTCGTCGTCGATCTCGAAGGCCCCGCCCACCTTGCGGTAGGTGTTCAGGAACGTCATCATCGACCGCTGCTGGGCGCCGTGGACGTAGATGTTGCCGTTGGTCGCGAGCGCGGCGGAAGCCCAGGAGGCGGCCTCCAGGCGGTCCGGGAGGGCGCGGTGGGCGTAACCGCCGAGCCGCTCCACACCGGTGATGCGGATCGTGCGGTCGGTGTCCATCGCGATGATCGCGCCCATCTTCTGCAGGACGCAGATCAGGTCCTCGATCTCCGGCTCGACGGCCGCGTTGGACAACTCCGTTACGCCCTCGGCGAGTACGGCCGTCAGCAGCACCTGCTCGGTCGCGCCGACGGACGGGTACGGCAGCCGGATCTTAGTACCGCGCAGGCCCTTCGGGGCCTCCAGGTACTGCCCGTCCGCGCGCTTCTCGATGGTCGCGCCGAACTGCCGCAGCACGTCGAAGTGGAAGTCGATGGGCCGGCCGCCGATGTCGCAGCCGCCGAGACCGGGGATGAACGCGTGGCCGAGGCGGTGCAGCAGCGGGCCGCAGAACAGGATCGGGATACGGCTGGAGCCCGCGTGGGCATCGATGTCAGCCACGTTGGCGCTCTCGACGTGCGTGGGGTCGAGCACCAGCTCGCCGGGCTCCTCCCCGGGCCGGACCGTCACCCCGTGCAGCTGCAGCAGGCCGCGGACGACCCGCACGTCACGGATGTCGGGAACGTTGCGCAGGCGGCTCGGCGCGCTGCCCAGCAGGGCGGCGACCATGGCCTTCGGTACGAGGTTCTTCGCACCGCGGACACGGATCTCGCCCTCCAGCGGGGTTCCGCCGTGGACAAGCAGGACATCGTCGTTGACGGTCATGTATCTCGCGTTCCGATGAGTTGGTCAGGGGGCGGCCGATCACTGTTGCGCGGGGGCCGGGAGAGACAGGGTAATCGCCGATCACCCCCCTCCCGTAAGTCCAAGGACCGCCCAGTCGCGTCATAGCTGTGTCACAACACGAACCGTGCGCTATCGGGCACATGGGGTCACCGGTCCGGGCAGTGCGCCCGGGGCGCTTCCGTGCTCCCTGAGCTGCGTTCACTCCCGCACCCCGATTGGCTCCCCACCGGAGGGGAAGATGCGGGATCATGTCTGGCATGACCGAGGTGTCCTCGCTCACAGGGCGGCTGCTCGTGGCCACTCCCGCCCTGGCGGACCCGAACTTCGACCGCGCGGTGGTGCTCCTTCTCGACCACGACGAGGAGGGTTCCCTCGGCGTCGTCCTCAACCGCCCCACCCCGGTGGACGTGGGCGACATCCTGGAAGGCTGGGCCGACCTCACCGGTGAGCCCGGCGTGGTTTTCCAGGGCGGCCCCGTCTCGCTGGACTCCGCGCTCGGCGTCGCGGTCATCCCGGGCGGTGCGAACGGCGACCTCGCCCCGCTCGGCTGGCGCAGGGTGCACGGCGCGATCGGTCTGGTCGACCTGGAGGCCCCGCCGGAACTGCTCGCCTCGGCCCTCGGTTCCCTGCGGATCTTCGCCGGATACGCCGGCTGGGGGCCCGGCCAGCTGGAGGACGAGCTCGTCGAGGGTGCCTGGTACGTGGTCGAGTCCGAACCCGGGGACGTCTCCTCACCGGCCCCGGAGAGGCTCTGGCGCGAGGTGCTGCGCCGCCAGCGCAACGAACTGGCGATGGTGGCCACGTATCCGGACGACCCGTCGCTCAACTGATAGCTGTGCGCTTCAGTACCCTGGGGCTTATGAGCACTCTCGAGCCCGAGCGCGGGACTGGTACGGGGACCCTCGTAGAGCCGACGCCACAGGTGTCCCACGGCGACGGCGACCACGAGCGCTTCGCCCACTACGTCCAGAAGGACAAGATCATGGCGAGCGCCCTCGACGGCACCCCCGTCGTGGCGCTGTGCGGCAAGGTCTGGGTGCCGGGCCGCGACCCGAAGAAGTACCCCGTGTGCCCCATGTGCAAGGAGATCTACGAGTCCATGGGCAGCGGCGGCGAGGACAAGGGCGGCGACAAGTAGGGGTCCGTCCGCGTACGGGAGGCCCCCGGTGTGTGCCTGCGCGCATGCCGGGGTCTTCGTGTTCTCCGGCCGTGAGTGGTCTCTGGTCGTGGGCGTTCTCCGCCGCGAGTGGTCTCTGGCCATGAGTGGTCAAGACCTGTAGCCTCCGTCGCAGTTGTACGCAGTGGAACGGCCGTTGCACTCCGTGCAACGTGCGTGGCGGAGGTGCGACGGAGCGGCATGAGCGACAAACCCCTCTTCCCGGAACCGGATGCGGCGCTGGTCCCCGCGCCGAACAGCGTGTCGGCCTCGCTGCCCGGCGGCGGCACCGGCTTCGTCATCGACGCGGACACCGAGATCGACGCCACCGAGGGCACCGAGAGGGTCGCGCGCTGGCTGCGCACGACCGTCGGCGCGGCGACCGGACTGCCGCTGGCCCCGCACAGCGACAGCGGCTCCCGCGTCCTGCTGCGGATCAACCCCTCGCTCGAGGAGGAACTCGGCAGCCCGGAGGCCTATCAGCTGTGCGCCGACGGCTACCTCGTCTGCATCGACGGCGCGAGCGAGGCCGGCCTGTTCTGGGGCGCCCAGACCTTCCGTCAGCTGCTCGGTCCGGAGGCCTTCCGGCGCGCCCCCGTCGGCGGCCGCACCGAGTGGGAGTTCCCGGCCGTCACCATCCGCGACGCCCCCCGTTTCGGCTGGCGCGGTCTACTCCTCGACGTGGCGCGGCACTTCATGCCGAAGGAAGGCGTGCTGCGCTATCTCGACCTGATGGCGGCCCACAAACTCAACGTCTTCCATTTCCATCTGACCGACGACCAGGGCTGGCGGATCGAGATCAAGCGGTATCCGAAGCTGACCGAAACCGCCTCCTGGCGGGCACGGTCGAAATTCGGTCACCGGGCCTCCCCGCTGTGGGAGGAGAAACCACACGGTGGTTACTACACCCAGGACGACATCCGGGAGATCGTCGCCTACGCCGCCGAGCGGCATATCACCGTCGTCCCGGAAATCGACGTACCTGGCCATTCGCAGGCCGCCATCGCCGCGTACCCGGAACTCGGCAACACCGACGTCATCGACACCACCGCCCTCACCGTCTGGGACAACTGGGGGATCTCCGCCAACGTACTCGCCCCCACTGACACCACCCTGCGCTTCTACGAGGGGGTGTTCGAGGAGGTCCTGGAGCTGTTCCCCTCGCACTTCGTCCACGTCGGCGGCGACGAATGCCGCAAGGAGCAGTGGACGGAGTCGGTGACGGCCAAGACCCGGATCGCGGAACTCGCTCTCGCCGACGAGGACGAGCTGCAGTCGTGGTTCATCGGGCACTTCGACGCCTGGCTCGCCGCGCGCGGGCGCCGGCTCATCGGCTGGGACGAGATCCTGGAGGGCGGGCTGGCGAAGGGCGCCGCGGTGTCGTCCTGGCGCGGTTACGGCGGCGGGATCGCGGCCGCGCGGGCCGGCCACGACGTCGTCATGTGCCCCGAGCAGTACGTGTATCTGGACCACCGTCAGGCCCCGGGCGAGGACGAACCGGTGCCGATCGGCTTCGTGCGCACCCTGGAGGACGTCTACCGGTTCGAGCCCGTCCCGGACGGGCTCACCGAGGACGAGGCCCGGCATGTGCTGGGCACTCAGGCCAACGTCTGGACCGAGGTGCTGGAGGACACCGCGCGCGTGGACTACCAGACCTTCCCCCGGCTCGCGGCCTTCGCCGAGGTGGCCTGGAGCCGGCTGCCCGCCCCCGCGGAACGGGACTTCGCCGGCTTCGAACGCCGTATGACCGCCCATTACGCGCGACTTGACGCCCTCGGTGTCGGCTACCGGCCGCCCACCGGACCCCGGCCGTGGCAGAAACGCCCCGGTGTGCCCGGTCGCCCGATCGAGGGACCGCCGTCGAACAGGTGAGCGTCCGGTCCGGCCGGTCGTATCGAACGAGTGCTGGAAAACCGCGCCAAGAGTCACCGAAGAGTGTCAATCGGTGTGCACCGGTGATGCCGTGCGAAAACGGACCATCTCCGCGATGAGGTGGGCGAATGCCTCCTAAGGGACCCCCGTCTTCGCCCCTTGCGAAGATGTGCCAGAGTTGCCACGTCCGCCCTGTGAGCACGTACCGTACGGCCACACAGGTGGGACCAGGTGGGGCAGCGGGAAGGGGCAGCCGGTTTGACCACGCACGCACCGCAGGCGGAGCAGGCCGTCACGCTGCCCACGACGCTGGACGAGGCCGTGGCGGCCCTCGCGGCCATGCCCACCGCCGTGCCCGTCGCGGGCGGCACCGACCTGATGGCCGCCGTCAACTCCGGCCAGCTCAGGCCCGCCGCCCTGGTGGGTCTCGGGCGGATCAGCGAGATCCGCGGCTGGCAGTACCAGGACGGCCACGCGCTGCTCGGCGCGGGCCTCACACACGCGCGCATGGGCCGCCCCGACTTCGCGGCCCTGATCCCGGCGCTCGCCGCCGCAGCGCGCGCCGCGGGCCCGCCGCACATCCGCAACGCGGGCACCCTGGGCGGCAACATCGCCTCGGCCGCCCCCACCGGCGACGCGCTGCCGGTGCTGGCCGCCCTGGAGGCGACGCTGATCATCGCGGGCCCGGGCGGAGCCCGCCGGGAGATCCCGGTGTCGCACCTGCTGGCCGGCATGGAGATGCTGCGCGGCGGCGAACTCATCGGCTACGTGCGCGTGCCGCTGCTGCACGCCCCGCAGGTCTTCCTGAAGGCGACCGGACGCACCGGCCCGGGCCGTGCGCTGGCCTCCGTGGCCCTGGTCCTCGACCCCGCCCGGCGCGGAGTGCGGTGCGCCGTCGGTGCCATAGCGCCGATGCCGCTCAGGCCCCTGGAGGCCGAGCAGTGGGTCGCCCAGCTGATCGACTGGGACAACGACCGCGCGCTTGTCCCGGAGGCCCTGAACGCCTTCGGGGAGTACGTCGCCGCGGCCTGCATCCCGGACCCGGCGCCGGAGGCCGACGGCTCGGTGGCCCCGCTTCCGCCCGCCGTACTGCACCTGCGGCGCACCGTCGCCGCACTGGCCCGACGAGCACTGGGGAGGGCGCTGTCGTGACCGACGACCAGCACGGACAGGGCACGCCCCAGGGCGGCGGACGCTGGGACCCGCTGCCCCAGGGCGACTACGACGACGGCGCCACCGCCTTCGTCAAGCTCCCCGAGGGCGGCATCGACGCCCTGCTGTCCGGCGACAGCCCGCTGGCCGCGCCGGGCCACGGCTATGTGCCGCCGCGGATAGCGGTCGCCCCCGGCACCGGCGAGCCCGCCGCGACCGGCACCTGGACCGCGCCCGCGGGCGGCGCCGAGTGGCCCGACCCGAACGCCACGCCCCAGACGCAGGCCGCGGACGACCGGTTCACCTACAACCCCGGCGCGACCCAGCACTGGACCTTCGAGGAGCCCGCCGCCCCGGCCGCGCCCGGCCACGACGTCACCGGGCAGTGGTCGATCCCGGTCGCCGGTGGCGATCTTCCGGACGAGTCCGGCGAGTTCACCACGTCGTCCCTGGTCGAGCAGTGGGGCGGCACCCCGCCGGCCACTCTGCCCGGCGGCGCGCCCGCGCCCTGGGCGACGGAGGAGGCGGCCCGCCCCTGGGACCGGCCCGCCGAGCCCGACCACCCCGACGCCCGTCCGGCGGGCGGTCCGGCCGCACCCCGCTACGCACCCGCACCGGACGAGCGGTACGGGCAGGTCCCGGGCGACCGCGCCCCGGCCGCTCGCGAGGGGACCGGAGCAGGAGAACCCGGGCATGGGGGCGCCGGGCATCAGCCGGCCGGGCACGGCGACGGCCGCCGGGCCGAGGCCCCCGAGGCGCACGTCGAGGCTCGCCGCGCCGAAGCCGGCCACCGCGGCGCCGACGAGTCCGCCGAGCCTGCCGAGTTCCCCGAGTCCCCGGAGCCGGCGCGGCCCGGCGCGCGGACCGCGTTCCCGCAGCAGCGGGCCGAGTCGACGGCGGGACCGGCACCGGGCAGGGACGGCCGCGGCCCCGCGGAGGCCCCTGGGCGCCCCGCTGACGGCCCAGTAGGCCGAACGGGTCCCCAAGGCCGCACGGCCCCCGCCGGAGCCCCACAGGCGGCCACAGGGCTCAGCACACCCACGAGCCCCGACGCGGCGCCCGCCGACCGCACGGCGCCTCGGACCCCGGCCCCCGCAGCCGTCCCGGAGCACGCCGCCGACGCGCCCGAGGCCGCAGTGGGCGCACCCGGGGCGGACGACGCGCCCGAGGACACCGCGGCCCAGCCACAGGAAGCCGCCGCCGGGGGACACGCGGAGCACACCGCCCCCCTCCCGCCGCACGACGACCACCCGCTGGCCTCCTACGTCCTGCGCGTCAACGGCGCCGACCGGCCCGTCACCGACGCCTGGATCGGCGAGTCGCTGCTGTACGTCCTGCGGGAGCGGCTCGGGCTCGCGGGCGCCAAGGACGGCTGCTCGCAGGGCGAGTGCGGCGCCTGCAACGTCCAGGTCGACGGCCGCCTGGTGGCCTCCTGCCTGGTCCCGGCGGTCACCGCCGCCGGCAGCGAGGTGCGTACGGTCGAGGGCCTGGCCGTCGACGGACAGTCCTCCGACGTGCAGCGCGCGCTCGCCCGCTGCGGTGCCGTGCAGTGCGGTTTCTGCGTGCCCGGCATGGCGATGACCCTGCACGACCTGCTGGAGGGCAACCCCGCGCCGACCGAGCTGGAGACCCGGCAGGCGCTGTGCGGCAACCTGTGCCGCTGCTCCGGCTACCGGGGCGTCCTGGAAGCCGTCCAGGAGGTCGTCGCAGAACGCGAGGCCGCGCACGCCGCAGACGTCGAGACGGACGCGGACGGGGCCCGTATTCCCCACCAGGCGGGCCCCGGGGCCGGCGGGGTCAACCCGTCGGCGTTCGAGGCCCCGGGCGCGTTCGACACGCCGCAGGCCGCTCCCGGCGGCTACGGCGACACGCCGCCCTACGGCACGGACACGCCGCCGTACGGCACGCCCGACCCGTACGGCACGCCCGACCCGTACGGCACCTCTGGACCGCACGACCCGCACTACGGCCAGGACGGAGGCCAGGCGTGAGCAACGAAGCCGCCACGGCGACCACCGCCACGGAACCCGCCCCCGAGGCCGAGCCGCTGCCGCACGGCATCGGCGCCTCCCTGCCGCACGCCGACGCCCGCGCCAAGACCGAGGGCACCTTCCCGTACGCCGCCGACCTGTGGGCCGAGGGCCTGCTGTGGGCGGCCGTCCTGCGCTCCCCGCACGCGCACGCGCGCATCGTGTCCATCGACACCAGCCACGCGCGCGAGATGCCCGGCGTACGGGCCGTCGTCACGCACGAGGACGTGCCCGGCACCCCGCGCCACGGCCGGGGCACTCCTGACCGGCCGGTGTTCGCCTCGGAGGTCGTACGCCACCACGGCGAGCCCATCGCGGCCGTCGCCGCCGACCATCCGGACACCGCGCGGATGGCCGCGGCGGCCGTCATCGTCGAGTACGAAGTACTCGACCCGGTCGTCGACCCCGAGCAGGCCTTCGAGGCCGAGCCGCTGCACCCCGACGGCAACCTGATCCGGCACATCCCGCTGCACCACGGCGACCCGTCGGCGGTCGGCGAGGTCGTCGTGGAGGGCCAGTACCGCATAGGGCGCCAGGACCCGGCCCCGATCGGCGCCGAGGCGGGCCTCGCCGTGCCGCGGCCCGACGGCGGCGTGGAGCTGTACCTGGCCTCCACCGACCCGCACACCGACCGCAACACCGCCGCGGCCTGCTACGGCCTGTCCCCGGATCGGGTGAAGATCGTCGTCACCGGGGTGCCGGGCGCCACCGCCGACCGCGAGGACCAGGGCTTCCAGCTCCCGCTCGGCCTGCTCGCCCTGAAGACCGGCTGCCCGGTGAAGCTCACCGCGACCCGCGAGGAGTCCTTCCTCGGCCACACCCACCGCCATCCGACGCTGCTCCGGTACCGCCACCACGCGGACGCCGAGGGCAAGCTGGTGAAGGTGGAGGCGCAGATCCTGCTGGACGGGGGCGCGTACGCCGACACCTCCTCCGACGCCCTGGCCGCAGCCGTCTCCTTCGCATGCGGCCCGTACGTCGTCCCGAACGCCTTCATCGAGGGCTGGGCCGTGCGCACCAACAACCCGCCCTCCGGCCATGTGCGCGGCGAGGGTGCGATGCAGGTGTGCGCCGCCTACGAGGCCCAGATGGACAAGCTGGCGAAGAAGCTGGGCCTGGACCCGGCCGAGTTGCGCCTGCGCAACGTCCTCGCGACCGGCGATGTCCTCCCGATCGGCCAGACGGTGACCTGCCCCGCCCCGGTGGCCGAACTCCTGCAGGCGGTGCGGGACTTCCCGCTCCCGGCCCTGCCCAAGGACACGCCCGAGGAGGAGTGGCTGCTGCCCGGCGGACCCGAGGGCGCGGGCGAACCCGGCGCGGTGCGCCGGGGCGTCGGCTACGGCCTGGGCATGGTGCACATGCTCGGCGCGGAGGGCGCCGACGAGGTGTCCACGGCGACGGTCAAGGTCCACGACGGCGTCGCGACCGTCCTCTGCGCCGCCGTCGAGACCGGCCAGGGCTTCACCACCCTCGCCCGGCAGATCGTCCAGGAGACCCTCGGCATCGAGGAAGTCCACGTGGCGCCGGTGGACACCGACCAGCCCCCGGCCGGCGCGGGCTGCCGCGGCCGCCACACCTGGGTGTCGGGCGGCGCGGTGGAGCGCGCGGCGAAGATGGTCCGCACCCAGCTCCTGCAGCCGCTCGCGCACAAGTTCGGCATGTCGACGGAGCTGCTCCAGATCACCGACGGCAAGATCACGTCGTACGACGGTGTGCTGTCGACCACCGTCACCGAGGCGCTGGACGGCAAGGAGCTGTGGGCCACCGCGCAGTGCCGACCGCATCCCACGGAGCCGCTGAACGCCTCCGGCCAGGGCGACGCCTTCGTGGGCCTGGCCTTCTGCGCGATCCGCGCGGTGGTGGACGTCGACATCGAGCTGGGCTCGGTGCGCGTGGTGGAGCTGGCGGTCGCCCAGGACGTGGGCCGGATCCTCAACCCCACGCAGCTGGCCGCCCGTATCGAGGCGGGCGTGACCCAGGGTGTCGGCATCGCGCTCACCGAGAACCTGCGCACCCCGCGCGGCCTGATCCGCCACCCCGACCTGACCGGATACGCCCTGCCGACCGCGCTGGACGCCCCGGACATCCGGATCGTCAGACTGGTCGAGGAACGGGACGTGGTCGCCCCCTTCGGGGCCAAGTCCGTCAGCGCGGTCCCGGTCGTGACGGCACCGGCCGCGGTCGCCTCCGCGGTCCGCGCGGCCACCGGCCGCCCGGTCAACCGGCTCCCCATCCGCCCGCAGGCGGCGGTGGTGACGGACCAGTAAGCCGGTCGTGACGGGGCCCGGCACGGCAGTCGGGGTTGCCCGGGCGGCCCGAGCCGACTGACGGTGCGGGCCCTTCTCGCGGCCGCGCAACGTGCCCGGGCCGCCCGACGTCCTTGCTGGTGGGGGCCGTTGTCAGTGGGGCGGCGTAGTGTGCTCAGCAGTGGGGGCGGCTGCCCGTCGACGTACACGCGCCGGCGCACATGGGGAAGATCGCGGGGGAGCGATGAGCACGACCGAGGCCGGGTTTCCGGCGATCACGCTGACCGAGGCGGAGCTGGACCGGTATGTCACGCACCCGCCCACGCGCGGCCTGCTCGGCGGCACCGGGCTGCCCGCGGCCACCGGCCTGCTGACCTTCTCCCCGCTGCGCACGCACGGCCTGCGCACGCTCGCCGACGCCACGGACGCCCCGTTCCGGGTGGCGGACGAACTGCGGGACCGGCTGGTGATAGGCGAACTCCTCAACCCGGCGGGCATGGACCGCGAGTCGATCCTGCTCGACGGCGGCACCGGCGAACTGACCACGGCCTACCTCTTCGACCCGTCCCGCCCCCGCCCCCGCCCCTTCGCGTCCTCCCTGGCCACGCTGCTGCGCTTCGCCGCGGTCACCGAGGAACTGGCCGGCCTGCGCGGCCGCTTCGCCTCCCTCGCGGACCGGTACGGCCCCGAGACGGCGGCCGAGGCGACCCGCCGCCTCCTCTCCCTCTTCGAGGAGGGCGCGGGCGGCGAGGTCCCGCCGTACTGGAAGGCGGCGGCCCTGATCCGCCCGCTCGCCCTCGCCGCGGGCCCCGGCACCACCTCCGGCCTCACCCTGGACGTCCCCGCCCGACTGCTGGACCAGGAGTTCGGGCACGGCCGGGTGGTCCGCTTCGAAGAGGTCGACTTCCCCGCCACGCTCACGCACGAGCCGACCCGGCGCTTCCTGCGCGAGACCGGGCTGCCGGAGGCGGCGGTCCTCTTCCACGCCGACACGGACGTCCCGCTGCCGACGCTCCGCGAGTACGTCACGGAGGAGGGCGCGGACGACAGTTCGTGGGGCGAACTCCCCGCCCACGCCGATCACTTGATCCGGCTCGGGCGTCTGATCGAGGACCACAGCGTGGTGGTCGACGGCAGAACGGGCGCGGTGCTCACCTTCAGCGAGCCGGACGCGACGCTCCACCCCCTCAACACCGATGTCTCCACCCTCGCCTTCACGTTCTGGCTCCTGCACCACGAGCGCACCATCGACGAACACCTCGGCAACGAACTGACGGCGGAGGCGTACGACCAGCTGGCCGCGGCGATGATCCACACCCTGTCGGCCGTCGACCCCACGGGCACGGCGCCCGGCACCGACTGGCACTACTGGACGGAAATGTTCCAGGACGAGGCGGGCGGCGTCCTCTGACCCGGCCCGCCCGATCCGATCGCCCTGGCTTCCTTCGCACAGGGTGGCGTAATCCGCCGCCACCGATGCGCAGTTGACTCACGGGTTGCCAGGAGTCACCCACTGCTCCAGGTGTTGCCGGACGCTGCAGTCGTCCTCGTCGTCGACGCCGTGCTTCCGCAGGTTTGCCGCGCCCGTCCAGGTCGGCCGGCTTCTGCCCCGGCCCAGGCGTCGACGCCCGTGAGGCCGGGATGGGCTTCTTCGACACCGGAACGGGCTGCTGACCCACGATCCCGCCTCCAGGGCGCGGAGCCTTGCCCATTCGGATCCGGCCCTCGCGGGTGGCTCACCCGCTCGGATGCGCTCGGCGGGCAACTGGTCGCGGGGGTGTGCATGGTGAGGGCATGAACACTGCACCTCACCCCAAGAAGACCGTTTCCCGGATGCCGCGAGTATTCGCGGCGTGTGCCGCCCTGAGCATCGCCTGTGCGGCGGGGGTGGCAACTGCCACATCCGCCGTCGCCGCGACGCCCCCCACGCACGTCGCCACCAAGGCCGCCCCCGCGTACGGCCACGGTGGCGGCGGCGGGGGCGAAGAGAACCAGTGCGGCAACGGTCTCCTCCCCATCCTCAACTTCTGCAACTGACGGACGACCGGCGGCAGTTCTGCCCGCCAACCACACAACCGCACATGGAAGAAGTCCACCCACCCGCAGGGCGGTCAGGAACAGGGGCAGGATCCCCTCCCTGACCGCCCTGCCAACCACAATCGTCCGCTCTTTTGCCTGGTCAAGGCGCTGGAGGCCGTGGCGGGATTCGAACCCACGTAACTCGCTTTGCAGGCGAGCCCCTCAACCACTCGGGCACACGGCCGTGTTCGTGGACATGACGTTAGGGGGAGGGGCGCGAGGGCTCAAGGCGGGCGGCGGTGCTGCAATGCGACTGCCATGCGGCGTTCATGAACGACGTGGGACGTACGACCAAGGTCGGAGGACGAGCCAGTCCACCGACAGGGGTAAAACCGCGGCGTGCGCCTTACTCTGGCGACCATGAGTGCCCTCGAATCCCGTGATGCCGCCGTGGTGAACTCCGTCGAGCAGGACGACGGTGTGCTCGGCCGGGCCTACCGGGCGCTCAGTGTCGGGATCGTCTCCGTCGTGCTGCTGATCGCCTTCGAGGCGACCGCCGTCGGCACCGCCATGCCGGTCGCGGCGCGGGAACTGGACGGCGTGGCCCTGTACGCGTTCGCCTTCTCCGGGTACTTCACGACCAGCCTGTTCGGCATGGTGCTGGCCGGCCAGTGGTCCGACCGGCGCGGGCCGCTCGGTGCGCTGACCACGGGGATCGGGGCCTTCGCCGCGGGACTCGTCGTCGCCGGGACCGCGCAGGCCATGTGGGTGTTCATCCTCGGGCGGGCCGTGCAGGGGTTCGGCGGCGGGCTGGTCATCGTCGCCCTGTACGTCGTCGTCGGCCGTGCCTATCCCGAGCGGCTGCGACCCGCGATCATGGCGGCGTTCGCGGCCGGCTGGGTCGTACCGTCCGTCGTCGGCCCGCTCGCCTCCGGCGCCGTCACCGAGCACCTCGGCTGGCGCTGGGTCTTCCTCGGCATCCCGGCCCTCGTCGTCTTCCCGCTCGCCCTCGCCCTGCCGCAGATACGCCGCAGGGCCTCGGGCCCGGTGGACGCGGAGACCGGCGCCGGCTCCTTCGACCGGCGGCGGATCCGGCTCGCCCTCGGCATCTCCCTCGGCGCCGGCCTCCTCCAGTACGCCGCCCAGGACCTGCGTCCCCTCTCCCTCCTCCCCGGGCTGGCCGGCGCCGCCCTGCTGGTGCCCGCCGTCCTCGGTCTCCTCCCGCCCGGCACCTACCGCGCGGCCCGTGGACTGCCCTCCGTCGTGCTGCTGCGCGGGCTGTCCGCCGGCTCCTTCATCGCCGCCGAGTCCTTCGTGCCGCTGATGCTGGTCACCCAGCGCGGGCTGTCCCCGATGCTCGCCGGGTTCTCGCTGGCGGCGGGCGGCGGCACCTGGGCGCTGGGCTCGTGGGTGCAGTCCCGGCCGCGCGTGCAGCCCTACCGGGAGCGGCTGATGACCGCCGGGATGGTGCTGGTCGCCGCCGCGATCGCCGCCGCGCCCAGTGTGCTCGTGCACTCCGTGCCCGTCTGGACCCTCGCCGTCGCCTGGAGCTTCGGCTGCTTCGGCATGGGCCTGGTGATCTCCTCCACCAGCGTGCTGCTGCTGAAGCTGTCCGCCCCGAAGGAGGCCGGCACCAACTCCGCCGCGCTCCAGATCTCCGACGCCCTGTCCAACGTCGTCCTGCTCGCCGCGACCGGCGCCGCCTTCGCGTCCCTGGGCGGCGGCAGCACGGCCGCGACGTCCGGCGGCGCCCATCCCGCGGCCTTCGCCGCCGTGTTCCTGCCGATGGCCGCGGTGGCGCTGGCCGGGGCATGGGTGACGACACGTCTGAGGGCACGGTGACGGGGGAATGTGAGGGCGCGATGACCTGGCGACGGCCCATCGCCGGGTGACGTAGGGGCGGCTGCGGCGGCTGTGACGTGGGTCCCACCCACGGGCGACCCGGCCTCGTTCGCACGCTGACACCGCCGGGGCGCCGGTAGGGTGGCCCGGTTGTCATACGTAGCCGATCCCACCCGTCACCCACCACCGCCCCAACGGACGCGCTGCGCGCGGCCCCTGAATTCCAGCCCCAAAAAACGGAGACCGTGACTACCACCGCCGCTTCCTCCGCTCACTCCCACCACCTGTCGCCCGCCTTCCCGGGCCGCGCGCCCTGGGGTACCGCCAGCAAGCTGCGCGCCTGGCAGCAGGGGGCGATGGAGAAGTACATCCAGGAGCAGCCGCGTGACTTCCTCGCCGTCGCCACGCCCGGCGCCGGCAAGACGACCTTCGCGCTGACGCTCGCCTCCTGGCTGCTGCATCACCACGTCGTGCAGCAGGTGACCGTGGTCGCGCCGACCGAGCACCTGAAGAAGCAGTGGGCCGAGGCGGCCGGCAGGATAGGGATCAAGCTCGATCCCGAGTACAGCGCGGGGCCCCTCGGCCGGGAGTACGACGGCGTCGCCGTCACCTACGCCGGCGTCGGCGTGCGGCCCATGCTGCACCGCAACCGGGTCGAGCAGCGCAAGACGCTCGTCATCCTCGACGAGATCCACCACGCCGGTGACTCCAAGTCCTGGGGCGAGGCCTGTCTGGAGGCCTTCGAGCCGGCGACGCGGCGCCTCGCCCTGACCGGTACGCCGTTCCGGTCCGACACCAACCCCATCCCCTTCGTGACGTACGAGGAGGACAACGCCGGCATCCGGCGGTCCGCCGCCGACTACACCTACGGGTACGGCTCCGCCCTGTCGGACGGGGTCGTCCGGCCGGTCATCTTCCTCTCCTACAGCGGCAACATGCGCTGGCGCACGAAGGCCGGTGACGAGATCGCCGCCCGGCTCGGCGAGCCGATGACCAAGGACGCGATCAGCCAGGCCTGGCGTACGGCGCTCGACCCCCGCGGCGACTGGATGCCCAGCGTGCTGCGCGCCGCCGACCAGCGGCTGACCGAGGTCCGCAAGGCCATCCCGGACGCCGGTGCCCTCGTCATCGCCTCCGACCAGGACTCCGCCCGCGCCTACGCCAAGCTGATCCGCGAGATCACGGGGACGAAGGCGACGCTCGTCCTCTCCGACGACGCCGGCGCCTCGCAGAGGATCGACGACTTCAGCGAGAGCAACGACCGGTGGATGGTCGCGGTGCGCATGGTGTCCGAGGGCGTCGACGTGCCCCGGCTCGCGGTGGGCGTGTACGCGACGACGATCTCGACCCCGCTCTTCTTCGCGCAGGCCGTCGGGCGTTTCGTACGGTCCCGGCGGCGCGGCGAGACCGCGTCCGTGTTCCTGCCGACCGTGCCCGACCTGCTCACCTTCGCCAACGAGATGGAGAAGGAACGGGACCACGCCCTCGACAAGCCGAAGAAGGAGGGCGAGGAGGACCCGTACGCCGAATCCGAGAAGGAGATGGAGGAGGCGAACAAGCAGCAGGACGAGGACACCGGCGAGCAGGACATGCTGCCCTTCGAGGCGCTGGAGTCCGACGCCGTCTTCGACCGGGTGCTCTACGACGGCGCCGAGTTCGGCATGCAGGCGCACCCGGGCAGCGAGGAGGAGCAGGACTACCTCGGCATTCCGGGGCTGCTGGAGCCCGAGCAGGTCCAGCTGCTGCTGCAGAAGCGGCAGGCCCGGCAGATCGCGCACAGCCGCAAGAAGCCGGACACCGAGGCCGACCTGCTGGAGCTGCCGGCCGAGCGACGGCCGGTGGTCACGCACAAGGAGATGATGGAGCTGCGCAAGCAGCTCAACACGATGGTCGGCGCCTACGTCCACCAGAGCGGCAAGCCGCACGGGGTGATCCACACCGAGCTGCGCCGGGTCTGCGGCGGGCCGCCCAGCGCGGAGGCCACGGCCGGGCAGCTGCGGCAGCGGATCGCCAAGGTGCAGGAGTGGGCCACGCGCATGCGATGAGTCGCCGTGCAGGTTCCTGGGGCATGTGCGTATCCGGACGAATCGCAGCAGGCCGGATATGGTCTTGCCCGGATTCTGGACTGAGACTTCCGCTCAGCGAACCTCCACCGCTACTGTCCCGCTACGCACACGCCCCGTGGCAGCGCCGCCGCGGAGCGCAGCCGTGAAGCGACACGACCCGGAGCCGCCGGGTCGTCCTGCCGATCGGCGGCCTCTGAAGCGCGTCGCCGACGGGACTCGGTGACGCATCCGCCGCTCGGAGGGCCGTCGACCTCACCACCAAAGGAGTGGGCGTCGTGACCGCGGAGACCTCTCAGACGCTCGATCGGGGACTGCGTGTCCTCAAGCTGCTCGCCGACACCGACCACGGGCTGACCGTCACCGAGCTGTCCACGAAACTGGGCGTGAACCGTACCGTGGTGTACCGGTTGCTCGCCACGCTGGAACAACACGCCCTCGTACGACGCGACTTGGGCGGGCGAGCCCGGGTCGGGCTCGGGGTGCTGCGGCTCGGCCGGCAGGTGCATCCGCTGGTGCGGGAGGCCGCTTTGCCCGCGCTGCGCTCGCTCGCCGAGGACATAGGGGCCACGGCGCATCTGACGCTGGTGGACGGCACGGAGGCGCTGGCCGTCGCCGTGGTCGAACCGAGCTGGACCGACTATCACGTGGCGTATCGCGCCGGGTTCCGGCATCCGCTGGACCGGGGGGCGGCGGGCAGGGCGATCCTGGCCGCGCGCCAGTCGCCGTCCGTGGAGCCCGGGTACACCCTCACCCACGGAGAGCTGGAGGCCGGGGCGAGCGGGGCCGCGGCGCCGTTGGTGGGGGTCACGGGCGTCGAGGGCAGCGTGGGTGTGGTGATGCTGGCGGACTCCGTGCCGGAGCGGGTGGGGCCGAGGGTGGTGGAGGCGGCGAAGGAGGTCGCCGAAGCGTTGCGCTGAGCCGTGCGAGGGGTGGCCCTGTACTGAAGCGGGCCGGGTGGGTTGCGCTCACCTCCACCCCACTGCGGCGCCCCAAGCGGCGCGGGAACTGCGCGCCCGGCCCCCACGGACCCGCCCCGGCATACGTCCCCCGCCACTCCATTGCTCATCCGGCCAATCCCGCATCCGCACCTTTGGCCGATCCGCACACCCCGCCGCTCCTCCCCCTCCGCATCATCAAGGGCCATACAGCCCCGAGGCGGAGGGAAGAGCGCGGTGGACACAGTTGGCACCCGGCCGGAGGCCACAGCACAAGAAGCAATCAGGACACGTCGGCTCACCCGCCGCCAGCCGGTGCAACGTCTCGTCGGGGAAGCCGCCGGCAGCCCGCTCAGGCGGACCATGGGCGTGGCCCAGCTGACGCTGCTCAGCGTGGGCGCCACCCTCGGCACCGGCATCTTCGTCGTGCTGGGCCAGGCCGTACCCGAGGCGGGCCCCGCCGTCGTCGTCTCCTTCGTGCTGGCCGGCGTCACCGCCCTGTTCTCGGCGCTGTCGTACGCCGAGCTGGCCGGCATGATCCCCGGCTCGGGATCCTCCTACAGCTACGCCTACGCCACGCTCGGCGAACTGGTCGCCTGGGTCTGCGGCTGGTGCCTGATCCTGGAGTACGGGGTGTCGGTCGCCGCCGTCGCCGTCGGGTGGGGGCAGTACGTCAACGAGCTGCTCGACCTCACCTTCGGCGTCACCCTCCCGGACTCGCTCAGCGCCCCGCCCGGGGCCGGCGGCACCCTGAACATCCCCGCCGCCCTCATCGTCGTACTCGCCATGGCCGTCCTGCTGCGCGGGGCCAGGGAGAGCGCCGTCGCCAACACCATCATGGTCGGCGTCAAGATCGCCGCCCTCGTGCTGTTCTGCGCCGTCGCCTTCACCGCCTTCCGTGCCGGTAACTTCCACCCCCTCTTCCCGCTCGGCACCGCCGGCATGAGCGCCGGAGCGGCCTCGCTCTTCTTCTCCTACATCGGGTTCGACGCCGCCTCCACCGCGGGTGAAGAGGCACGCAACCCCCAAAGGGACCTGCCGCGCGCCATCATCCTGTCCCTGATCCTGGTCACCGCCCTGTACGTGCTCGTCGCCGTCGCCGCGCTCGGCGCCATGCCGTGGAAGCAGTTCGCGGGGACCGAGGCCACGCTCAGCGAGGTGCTCGTGCGCTCCGTCGGCGGCGGGAACCTGTGGCCGATCCTGCTGTCCATCGGCGCGGTCGTCGCCACCACCAGCGTGGTGCTCACCGTGCAGTACGGGCAGATCCGCATCCTCTTCGCCATGGCCCGGGACGGTCTCGTGCCGCCCCTGTTCGCCAAGGTCCACCCGCGCACCGGAGTGCCCCGCGCCAACACGGTGATCGTGTCCGGCTTCATCGCCGTCCTCGTCCCGCTCGGCAGCCTCGCCGACGCCACCAGCATCGGCACCCTCTTCGCGTTCATGCTGGTCAACCTGGCGGTCGTCCTGCTGCGCCGGCGCAGCCCCGGCATCCCGCGCTCCTTCCGGGTGCCGTTCTCGCCCGTCACGCCCCTGCTCGGCGTCGGCTTCTGCGTCTACATGCTGGGCAGCCTGGACACCGACACCTGGATCGCCTTCGGGGCATGGATGGCGGCCGGGCTCGTCATCTACGGCCTCTACGGCGTCCGGCACTCCAAGCTCGCCCGGACCTCCCCGGAAGACCTCGCATGACCGCCCTCGACCTCAGCGCCGACGTCGTCACCCTCACCCGCGCCCTTGTCGACCTGCCCTCCGAGAGCGGACGGGAGACGGAGATCGCGGACGCCGTCGAGGAAACCCTGCGCGCCCTGCCCCATCTCACCGTCGACCGGGTCGGCAACTCCGTCGTCGCCCGCACTCGCCTCGGACGCGGCGAACGCGCCCTGATCGCCGGGCACCTGGACACCGTCCCGGCCGCCGGAAACCTGCCCTCCCGGCTCGCCGACGGCCGTGTGCACGGGCTCGGCGCCTGCGACATGAAGGGCGGGGTGGCCGTCGCCCTGCGGCTGGCGGCCACCGTCTCCGCTCCCGTCCGCGACCTCACCTACGTCTTCTACGAGTGCGAGGAGGTGGAAGGGGACCGCAACGGGCTCGCCCGCATCGGCGCCGAGCGGCCCGAGCTGCTCGCCGACGCCTCACTCGCCATCCTCATGGAGCCCTCCGACGCGGGCGTGGAGGCCGGCTGTCAGGGCATCCTCACCGCCGACATCGTGGTCAAGGGCGCCCGCGCCCACACCGCCCGCGCCTGGCAGGGCGTCAACGCCGCCCACAAGGCCGGCCGGATCCTCGAGCGGCTGGACGCGCACCGGCCCGAGCGGGTCCACGTCGACGGGCTGGAGTTCCGGGAGGGGCTCAGCGCCGTCGCCGTACGGGCCGGGGTCGCCGGGAACGTCGTACCGGACGAGTGTGTCGTCACCGTCAACTGCCGTTTCGCGCCCAGCCGTTCGCCGCAGCAGGCGGAGGCCTACGTGCGCTCGCTCTTCCCGGAGTACGAGGTGCGCGTCACCGAGGCCGTCGGCGGTGCCCTGCCGCACCTGGACCGGGTCGGCGGGCTCGTCGCCGCGCTCGGCGCCGAGCCACGGCCCAAGCTCGGCTGGACGGACGTCGCCCGGTTCGCCGCGCTGGGCGTGCCCGCGCTCAACTACGGTCCCGGGGACCCCTCCCTCGCCCACACGGCGGGGGAGTACGTCCCCGTGGAGCACCTCGAGCGGTGTGAATCCAGGCTCAGGGCGTGGCTGAGCTGAGCCCGCCCAGCACCCTCAACTGCAGCCAGAGCACCAGCCGTTCGTCGGGGTCGTCCAGGTCGACCCCGGCGTGCTGCTGGAGCTGGCGCAGGCGGTAGCGGCAGGTGTTGGGATGGACGGCGAGGAGCTTCGCCGCACCCGCCATGTCGCAGCCCGCGTCGAACCAGCAGATCAGGGTGCGGGCGTACTCCGTGCCGTGCGCGGCGTCGTACGCCAGCACCCGGCGCCAGGCGCCCGCGCTCAACTGCCGGCGTCCGCCCATCACTTCGGTCAGCCGCAACAGCGTGACCCGGGGCCGTACCTCGTCCACGCCGGCCACCGGCAGGTCCGCGTCCAGCACCCGCAGCACCAGGTCCGCGTCCGCCCGGGAGTCCGCCAGCCCCGCCGCGTCCGGGACGACCTCGCCGAGCGCCGCCCGCACCGGCACCCGCAGCGCCTGCCCGGCCCGGGCCACGATGTCCTCGGCCAGCCTCTTGTGCCGTTCACCGGGGCCGGGCAGCACCGCGTACACCACCCCGTCCACCAGCACGCCGGCGTGCCGCCCGTAGCGCGCCTCGCACTGCAGGCGTACGACGTCCAGCAGGCGCAGCGCCGTGCGCTCGGCGTCCGGGACGCCGGCGGCGGAGTCCAGCACGAAGGCCGCCACCCGGGCGGGACCGGCGAGGCCCAGGCGCTCGGCGGCCGTCGCCGCGTCCGCCGCCGAGCCGTCCAGCAGGCGGCGCAGCAACTCGCTTCCCCGGTGCCGGGCCAGTTCCCGGGCCGCACGCGCCCGCAGCAGGAGCAGGGCGGCCGTGGAGGCGCCCTGGGTGAGGGTGTCCTCGGCGTCCGGGGCGAGCGAGCCGCCGTCGATCACCCACACCGAGCCGAGCGTCTCCCCGCCGGCCCGTACCGGCATGGCGAGGCGGGGCAGGTCCCCGTCCGACAGCGCGGGCAGCCGGATCGGCCGGTCGGCGGCGAAGAGCCGGCGGTACTGCTCGGTGTTCTCCGTGCTGGCCGGTACCTGGCGGCCGAGGATGCCCTGCCGGCGGTCCTCGTCCACCGGCTGGCCGGGGACGGTGGAGTAGGCGAGGATCCGCTGCCGCGGGTCCTCGACGGCGGTGGCCCCGCCGGTCGCCGTCGCGATCGCGTCGGCCAGCGCGAACAGGTCGCCGAGGCCGCTGTCGGAGGGCATGGCGGCGGGCTGGGCGGCGATGGCCGAGGCGAGCAGCAGATGGACGTGGTGCCAGGTCGCGTCCTCGGCGACCGACAGCAGCGCCACGCCGTGCGCCTGCGCCTGCGCGACCGGGCCGTCCGCGCCGCGCACCACCACCCCGGTCAGCCCGGCCTCGGCCGCCGCCCGCAGCAGCGGCCCGGCCTCCGCCGCCGGGACGCCGACCGCGAGCAGGAGTGCGCCGGGCTGCCGGGGGAGCGGGGTCCGGCCGTCGTGGAGCACGGCCTCGGTCACCGGGACGGCCTGCCCGGCGGGGGCCGTGTGCAGGCGCAGGGCGGGGCCGCCGACGACGTCCAGGAGGTCACCGAGGGTGCAGGCGTTCATGGAGGTTCCCAAGCGGGCGGTTGGCGGATGGTGAAACGAACGTACGCGCGCGTTGGCCGCTCGCACAACACGCGAGGGGCCGGCTCCTTCGAGACTCGTGCCATGACAGCAGGAGTCACCATCCGTACCGTCCACGACGTCGCCTCCCTCGCGGCCGTGGCCGACTACTTCAGCGACGTCTGGCGGACGCCCCGCACCGCCCCGCCCTACCCGGCCGAGGTTCTGCACAGCCTGGTGCACGCCGGCGGCGCGGTGCACGGCGCGTACGACGGGCAGCGGCTCGCGGGCGCCTCCGTCGCCGTCCTCGGTGCCGACCGCAGCACGTACTCGCTGGTGGCCGCCGCCGAGCAGGGGCTCGGACACGCGGTGAAGCGGGCCCAGCGGGACTGGGCCCTCGGCGCGGGCGCGGGCACCATGCGCTGGACCTTCGACCCGCTGGTCGGCCGCAACGCCCGCTTCAACCTGGCCAAGCTGGGCGCCACCGGCACGGAGTACCTGGTCGACTTCTACGGCCCGATGACCGACGGCGTGAACGACGGCGACGAGAGCGACCGGCTGACGGTGACCTGGGACCTGACCGCGCCGACGGCGTCGTACGACGTCGCACCCCGTGGACCGGTCACCGCGATCGCCCCCGACGGCGACCCCCTCGTCCGCCGCGACGAGCGGCACCTCTGGTGCCGGGTGCCGGAGGACGTCGTCAAGCTGCGCGCCGCCGACCCGGCGCTGGCGCTGCGCTGGCGGTACGCGGTGCGCGAGGTGCTGCTGACGGCCTTCGTGGAGGGGTTCCGGGCCACCGGGATGTCCCGCGACGGCTGGTACACCCTCACCCGTGAGGGGGCCACGGCATGAAGCTGGAGCGCGTCGAGATCGTGCACGTCGCGATCCCGCTGGTCACCCCGTTCCGTACGTCCTTCGGGACGATGACGGCGAAGGACACCTTCCTCCTGCACGTCGTCACCGACTCCGCCGAGGGCTGGTCGGAGTTCGCCGCCGATCCCGAGCCGCTGTACTGCTCGGAGTTCGTCGCCGGCGCCGAGATAGTGCTGCGCGACTTCCTGATCCCGCGCGTGGCGGCGCTGGGGGAGGTCACGACCGCCGCCCTCGCACCGGCCATGGCGAAGGTCAAGGGCCACGAGCTGGCGAAGGCGGCCCTGGAGACGGCGCTGCTGGATGCCGAGCTGCGCGCGTACGGCATGCCGCTCGCGACGTATCTCGGCGCGGTACGGGACCGGGTGCCCGCCGGGGTGTCGGTCGGCATCAGGAACTCGGTGCCGCAGCTGCTGGACGACGTCGAGCGCTACCTCGCCGAGGGGTATGTGCGCATCAAGCTGAAGATCGAGCCCGGCTGGGACGTGGAGCCGGTCCGCGCGGTCCGCGACCGCTTCGGCGACGCCCTGCCCCTCCAGGTGGACGCCAACACCGCCTACACCCTCGCGGACGCCGAACACCTGCGGCGCCTGGACGACTTCGGGCTGCTGCTGATCGAGGAGCCGCTGGAGGAGAACAACCTGTACGCCCACGCCCGGCTGCAGAAGCGCCTGCGCACCCCCGTCTGCCTGGACGAGTCCCTGCACCACGCCTCCGACACCGCCGCCGCGATCGCGATGGACGCCTGCCGGGTGGTGAACGTCAAGCCCGCCCGGGTCGGCGGCTACCTGGAGGCCCGCCGGGTCCACGACGTGGCGCACGCGCACGGCGTCCCGGTGTGGTGCGGCGGCATGCTGGAGACGGGCATCGGCCGTGCCCCCAACCTGGCCCTGGCCGCCCTGCCCGGCTTCACCCTCCCCGGGGACACCTCCGCCTCGTCCCGCTACTTCGCGGAGGACATCACCGAGCCGTTCGTCCTGCGGGACGGCCACCTGCCGGTGCCGACCGCCCCCGGTATCGGCATCGAGCCCCTTCCGGAGGCCCTGCGCCGCTTCACCCGTCGGCGAGGGGACCTGTACGCGGCATGAGGCACAACCGGTGGTCACGTTAGATTGATCCCGTGCTCTCACGTCTCACGCGTCCCCAGGCTGTAGCCGTCTGCGCGCTGCCCGTCGTGGCCCTGCTGGCCACGGCGGCGTTCGCGCCGCTGCCGTTCTCGGTGGCGCAGCCCGGCATGACGGCGAACGTGCTGGGCGCGAACAAGGGCACCCAGGTGATCAGCGTCTCCGGTGCTCCGGTCCGCAGGACCAGCGGGCAGCTGCGGATGGTCACGATCGTGGCGACCGGCCCGGACACCCGGGTGAGCCTCGGTGACGTGGCCGGCAACTGGTTCCGCACCGACCGGGCGGTCATGCCGCGCGACGCGGTCTACCCGAGCGGCGACACCGTCAAGGAGATCGAGAAGCACAACGCGGCGCAGATGCAGCAGTCCCAGGACGCGGCGACCCGGGCGGCGCTGAAGTACCTGGGGCTGAGCGCCGACAAGGTCAAGGTCACGCTGAGGCTGGCCGACGTGGGCGGGCCGAGCGCGGGCCTGCTGTTCACCCTGGGCATCATCGACAAGCTGCACGGCGACGGCAGCGGCGGCGACCTCACGGGCGGCCGCACCATCGCCGGTACGGGCACGATCGACGCCTCCGGCAACGTCGGCGCGGTCGGCGGGGTGGCCCTGAAGACCCAGGCCGCCCGACGCGACGGCGCCACGATCTTCCTGGTCCCGAAGGCCGAGTGCACCGACGCCAAGGCAGAACTCCCGAAGGGCCTGCGCCTGGTCCCGGTCACCACGCTCAAGGGAGCGGTGAACTCCCTTCAGGCGCTGGAGAACGGCAAGGGATCCGTGCCGAGCTGCTGAGCATCACGCACTGTCCGCCGCCGCCTGTTCCACCAGCGGGATGATCCGCAGCGGAACCGGGTTCTCCATGACGATCGCCGTGGACGCCCGGACGATGCCGTCGAAGCCGATGACCCGGTCGATCACCCGCTGGAGATCGGCGTTGGAGCGGGCCACCAGGCGGCACAGCATGTCGCCGCTGCCCGTGGTGGTCAGCAGTTCCAGCACCTCCGGCACCGTCGCCAGGTGTGCGCGGACGTCGGCGCCCTGGCCCTGCCGGATCTGCAGCGTGGCGAAGGCGGTGACCGGATAGCCGAGCGCCGCCGGGTCCACCTGGGGGCCGAATCCCCGGATGACCCCGTTCGACTGAAGCCGGTCCAGGCGCGCCTGCACCGTGCCCCGGGCGACCCCGAGCCGCCGGGACATCTCCAGCACGCCGATGCGCGGCTCCCGGGCGAGGAGCACGATGATCCGCCCGTCCAGATGATCGATCGCCACGGCACCCCCAGGGATGGGCATCCTGTACAGAAAGACCGGCAACACGGTCGTATCACTGAACAGACTGCCCAGTGAACATGGAAACTATTGCGCACCTTGCAGAGCGGGTCCACGCTTCCGGCATGACGCAGACCACACACCACACTCCCGACACCGCCCGGCAGGCCGACCCCTTCCCGGTCAAGGGAATGGACGCGGTCGTCTTCGCCGTGGGCAACGCCAAGCAGGCGGCGCACTACTACTCCACCGCCTTCGGCATGAAGCTGGTCGCCTACTCCGGACCGGAGAACGGCAGCCGCGAGACCGCCAGTTACGTGCTCGAGAACGGCTCCGCCCGCTTCGTGTTCACCTCGGTGATCAAGCCCAGCACCGACTGGGGCCGCTTCCTCGCCGGGCACATGGCCGAGCACGGCGACGGCGTCATCGACCTGGCCATCGAGGTCCCGGACGCCCGCGCCGCCCACGCCTACGCGGTCGAGCACGGCGCGCGGAGCGTCGTCGAGCCGTACGAGGTGAAGGACGAGCACGGCACCGTCGTCCTCGCCGCGATCGCCACCTACGGCGAGACCCGCCACACCCTGGTCGACCGCTCCGGCTACGACGGCCCCTACCTGCCCGGGTACGTCGCCGCGAAGCCGATGGTCACCCCGCCCGCCCAGCGCACCTTCCAGGCCATCGACCACTGCGTCGGCAACGTCGAGCTCGGCAGGATGAACGAGTGGGTGGGCTTCTACAACAAGGTCATGGGCTTCACGAACATGAAGGAGTTCGTGGGCGACGACATCGCCACCGAGTACAGCGCGCTGATGTCGAAGGTCGTCGCGGACGGCACCCTCAAGGTCAAGTTCCCGATCAACGAGCCCGCGATCGCCAAGAAGAAGTCCCAGATCGACGAGTACCTGGAGTTCTACGGCGGCGCCGGCGTCCAGCACATCGCGCTGAACACGGGCGACATCGTGCAGACCGTCCGCACCATGCGCGCGGCCGGCGTCGAGTTCCTCGACACCCCCGACTCCTACTACGACACCCTCGGCGAGTGGGTCGGCGACACCCGGGTGCCGATCGAGACCCTGCGCGAGCTGAAGATCCTCGCCGACCGCGACGAGGACGGCTACCTGCTGCAGATCTTCACCAAGCCGGTCCAGGACCGCCCGACGGTGTTCTTCGAGATCATCGAACGCCACGGCTCCATGGGCTTCGGCAAGGGCAACTTCAAGGCCCTGTTCGAGGCGATCGAGCGCGAGCAGGCCAAGCGCGGCAACCTGTAGGCCCGTACGGGGCGCAGTTGGGCGGCGGCGCTTGCGGCACGCCGCCCAACGCCCGCGACGGGGGTGGCCGACGCGGCCACTCCGCCCGCAACAAACACCCCGTCCGTCGGTACGACGAGCCGGTCCGGGTCGACCGAGCGGAGTACGGACGGGGTTGGACGGGGTTCACACCGGTGGCCGTGAGTGCGACCCTTTGATCATGAGCCGCATCGAAGCGCCCCGCTCCGAAGACGCCGTGGTCACGAGCGACCTCACTGACCGGCTCCTGGCCGGCCTGCCCGCCGAGGCCGTCCTGACCGACCCCGACGTCACTGCCGCCTACGCCAACGACATGGCGAGCTTCTGCCCGGCCGGCACCCCGGCCGTCGTCGTCCTGCCGCGCACCGTCGAACACGTCCAGCACGTCATGCGCACCGCCACCGAACTACGCGTCCCGGTGGTCCCGCAGGGCGCCCGCTCCGGCCTGTCCGGCGCCGCCAACGCCACCGACGGCTGCATCGTGCTGTCCCTCACCAAGATGGACCGCATCCTGGAGATCAGCCCCGTCGACCGGATCGCCGTGGTCGAGCCCGGAGTGATCAACGCGGCCCTGTCCCGCGCGGTCGAGGAACACGGCCTGTACTACCCGCCGGACCCCTCCAGCTGGGAGATGTGCACCATCGGCGGCAACATCGGCACCGGGTCCGGCGGCCTGTGCTGTGTGAAGTACGGGGTCACGGCCGAGTACGTGCTCGGCCTGGACGTGGTGCTGGCCGACGGCCGCCTGATGTCCACCGGCCGCCGCACCGCCAAGGGCGTCGCCGGCTACGACCTCACCCGCCTCTTCGTCGGCTCCGAGGGCTCGCTCGGCATCGTCGTACGCGCCGTGCTGGCGTTGAAGCCCAAGCCGCCGCAGCAGCTGGTGCTGGCCGCCGAGTTCCCCTCCGCGGCGGCTGCCTGCGACGCCGTCTGCCGGATCATGGAGGGCGGTCACCTCCCGTCCCTCCTCGAACTGATGGACCGTACGACCGTCAAGGCGGTCAACGACCTCGCCCACATGGGCCTCCCCGAAACCACCGAGGCGCTGCTGCTGGCCGCCTTCGACACCCCGGACCCGGCCGCCGACCTCGCCGCCGTCGGCGCGCTGTGCGAGGCCGCCGGAGCCACCGAGGTCGTCCCGGCCGAGGACGCGGCCGAGTCGGAGCTGCTGCTGAAGGCCCGGCGGCTCTCGCTGACCGCGCTGGAGGCGGTCAAGGGCACGACGATGATCGACGACGTGTGCGTGCCCCGCTCGCAGCTCGGCGCGATGCTGGAGGGCGTCGAGCGGATCGCCGCCAAGTACGGCCTGACCATCGGCGTCTGCGCACACGCCGGCGACGGCAACACCCACCCCACCGTCTGCTTCGACGCCCAGGACGAGGCCGAGTCCCGGCGCGCCCGCGAGTCCTTCGACGAGATCATGGCCCTCGGCCTGGAGCTCGGCGGCACCATCACCGGCGAGCACGGCGTCGGCGTCCTGAAGAAGGAGTGGCTCGCCCGGGAGATCGGGCCGGTCGGGGTCGAGATGCAGCGGGCCGTGAAGCACGCCTTCGATCCCCTGGGCATCCTCAACCCGGGCAAGGTGCTCTGACCCTGGGGCGCTCACTGGGCGAGCAGCTGGTCGAGCGCGTCGTCGATGCCCAGCTGCCCGCCCTCGCTCCCCGGGGGCACGGCCCGCAGCGTCCGCTCCAGCCAGGCCGACACCTGCGGGACCGGCGCCTCCAGCAGCGCGTCCCCGTCCGGTGAGCTCAGCGCCATCAGCACGACACTGCGCCCCTCCGCCTTCGACGGCCACACCCGCACGTCCCCCTGCCCGCACGGCCGGAACACACCCTCCACCAGCAGATCGCGGGCGAACGTCCAGTTGACGGGACAGTCGGAGTTGATGTGGAAGGCGATGTGGACGGCGTACGGATCCTCGGAGCGGTAGCTCAGCCGGGCCGGCACCGGGATGCCGCGCTCCGGCGACAGGACGAGCCTCAGTTCGAGCTCCCGCTCCACCACGGTGTGATGCATGACCTGCGTGTCCTTTCTGTCGGGGCTTGGCCGGGTCCGCTCGGAACGGGCCCGCACCGGGGGAGAGCGGGCAGGAGCCGGGCCATTACGCGGGTTCGGGGAAATCTTTTTCGGGGACGTGCGGGAGCCGGGTACGGCGTTGCCCGGAAAGGGGTGGGTCCTGCGGGACTGGCGCTGCGGAGTGCCGCGGTCTGATAGATGTGGAGGCTCCCATCCCACCCCCGAGCAGATACGGGACGACGGACATGAGCGCCCCAACCCCGGCCCCAGGTGACGACAGGCCCCGCGAGGGCTACTACCCGGACCCGTCCATCCCCGGATACGTCCGGTACTGGAACGGCGCCTCCTGGGTGCCCGGCACCAGCCGTCCGGCGCCGAAGGACGGCGAACCGCTCGCCCCGCCGCCCGGTGTCCGTCCCGCGGCCCCGGCCGTCGAGGAGACGGGCCCGCACTTCTTCGACGAGGACCCGGCCCCCACACCCTCCGGACAGCCCGGTGCCGGTGGTGCCGGCCCGTCCGCGGGGCGGTTCGGTTCCGCCGGGGACGGCGACGGGCGCACCGCCTGGGGTACCGACCCCCGGGTGCCCGCCGACGGCCCGGCCCGGCCGGCCGGCCAGGCGGGCCGCACCGACGGCACGGCCTCGGCCCCGCCGGGGGAGGGCGTCGACCAGGACCCCGGCGGCACCTTCATCTTCCGCCGGCCGGTCCCGGGACCCGCGGCCGTGCAGGACGACGGCACGATGACGTTCCGCCCGGTACCCGGCCAGGGCCAGGGCGGGCAGCCCGGCTCCGGCCCGCAGGCCTCCGGCTTCGGACCGCACGGCGCGGCCCAGGGCCCCGGCTTCGCGGCGCCCGCGTCCGGTTCGCAGGCGGGCGGCCAGGACGCGGGGGCGGCCGGTTCGTCCGCGGCGCCCGGCGGCTTCGGCCCGCAGGCC
This sequence comes from Streptomyces barringtoniae, assembly GCF_020819595.1. GTDB lineage: Bacteria > Actinomycetota > Actinomycetes > Streptomycetales > Streptomycetaceae > Streptomyces > Streptomyces barringtoniae. Next base: position 252,403 of record NZ_JAJHNP010000010.1, on the reverse strand, counting down.
CCCGGTGTCGGCGCCGGGACCGGTTCCGGCTTCGGCCCGCACGCCTCCGGCGCGGGGGCGGCGCCCGATGGCTTCGGGCCGCAGGGCCCCGTCGGCGCACCCACCCCGCCCGCCGCGAACCCCGCCTCTGCCTCCCCGAACCCCGCCTCCCCGGCCGGAGGCCCCGGCTTCGGTGCCGGCAAGGCCGCCGCCGCCCGTGCCGCCGCCGCGCAGACACCGCAGACCCAGCCCGCACCCCCCGCCCAGGCGGCCGTCGCGCCCTCGGTGCCGGCGCAGGGCGGTGCCCCGGTCACCCCGGTGACCAGCGGATCCGGCGGCGGACAGGCGTCCTGGGCGCAGCAGGTGCACCAGCTGGCCGGCGGCGCGGACGACCAGCCCGTGGCGCCGTGGAAGCCGCCGGTGGAGGACCTGTTCCAGGCGGCCGCGCGCCGGCAGGCCGCCGCCCGTCCCGCCGGACTCGGCAAGCGGTTCGCCGCCCGGCTGATCGACACCCTGGTCGTGGGTGCCGTGACGGCCGCCGCCGGCGTACCGCTCGGCATCAAGGCCGTCGACCACGTGCAGCAGAAGATCGACGCGGCCAAGCTGTCCGGCCGCGAGGTCACGGTCTGGCTGCTCGACGGCACGACCGCCACCAGCCTCGGCATCGTGCTCGCCGTCCTGCTGCTGGTCGGCGTCGGGTACGAGGTGCTGCCGACCGCCAAGTGGGGCCGCACCCTCGGCAAGAAGCTGCTCGGTCTCGAGGTCCGGGACATCGAGGCGCACGAGCCCCCCACCTTCGGCCCGGCGCTGCGCCGCTGGCTGGTCTACAGCGTGCCCGGGCTGCTCGGCATCGGGATCGTGGGCGTGCTGTGGTGCCTGTTCGACCGGCCCTGGCGCCAGTGCTGGCACGACAAGGCGGCGCACACCTTCGTCGCGGGCTGAGCGCGGGGCACGGCCGTACTCCGTACGGCCGTCCGCCGGATGCGGAGCCGGGGCGTTCGCGGTCCACTCGGGCCATGAGCAGCGAACCGCCCCCCGGCTCGGGAGAGCAGCCCCCCGAGGACGACCCGTTCAGGAAGCGGCCCCCGTCGGACCAGGGGTCGGGCTCGCCGTACGACGCCCCGTACGGCGGCGCCGAACAGCCCCCGCCGCCCGGCGGCGGGCAGCCCCCGGGCGGCGGCCAGCCACCCCCGTACGGGAGCGGCGAGCCACCGCCGCCGTACGGCGACCAGCCACCGCCCCCGTACGGCGGAGACCAGCCCCCTCCCTACGGAGGCGGACCCTATGGAGGCGGCCCCTACGGCACCGGTCCTTACGGTGCGGGCGCCGGTGGCTACCCCTCCGATCCGCTGGCCGGCATGCCCCCGCTCGCCGACAGCGGCAAGCGGACGCTCGCGCGGATCATCGACATGATCCTGGTCGGCATCGTCGTCTGGCTGCTCACCTGGGCGTTCGGAGTGCGCGAGTACACCGTCAACGACGACCACGTCGAGGTCGGCCGGTCCGTGGCGCAGTCCTTCGTCGCGGCGGTGCTGTACGTCGCGTACGACACGTTCATGATGACCCAGTACGGCCAGACCCTCGGCAAGAAGTGGTTCAACATGCGGGTGGCGAACCTGGACAACGGCGCCACGCCCTCGGTGCAGACGAACCTGATCCGCGCCCTGGTGCTGTGGGTGCCGTTCGCCTTCTGCTGCGCCTGTATCTGGACGGCGGTCTGCGGCGGTTGGAGCTACTTCGACAAGCCGTACAAGCAGGGGCTGCACGACAAGGCGGCCAAGACGGTGGTGGTCAGCACCGGTTGACCGAATCGGCATGGGTGCCCATACGAAAGCGGCGGGTCCGTGGGATCACGGGCCCGCCGCTTCCGTCTGCGCTCTGTTCACAGGGCGGTGGACACCGGCTGCTCCTGGGGCGCGGGTTCGGCGCCGCGCCCCCGCACAGGTCGCTCTTCGGCCGGTGCCTCGGCCGGTGCATCGGTGGTCGCCTCGGTCGTGCGGACCTTCGGCAGCGGCACCGTCATCGCCACGAGCAGCCCCAGGGCCAGCGCCGCGAGGGCGATGACGGTGACCCCGAGGCCCGAACTCGTCTGGGACAGCAGCAGCATGGCGAGCGTCGAGAAGATCACGGTGCATGAGCCGTAAACGAGCTGTGCGGCAGTCGGACGAGGCATGGCAATCGTGTCCTCGGAACTCTTCGGGGATTCTTCGGCGTATCGGGGCGTGCCATTCGACTCTCTTCGCGTGCATGCCCGAACGGGACGCCCGGTAAGCGTGACCTAACCCACGGTACCGGTGCACGGGGGGCGCACAGGAAGCACGGTATCCGTAAAGCGGACGCCATCTCCGCATAGTGCACAGGGAGTGGCCGAGTCAAGGTCTGTCTTTTCTCCTAAACCTCTAGTCAAATGTCGTCACTTGACATGCGCCGAACAGGCGCAGGGGAGGAACTCAAGTGACCAGCAGATCCTGGACGTTCAGAGCGGCTGCGATCGGTGTGACGCTCGCGGCGGCCTCCGCGACATTCGCCACCTTCGCCGTCGCGGAGGCGAGCACCCAGACCCGGTCCGCGGCCGTCGACCGGCACGACCCGGCTCCGGTGCGACAGCGGGCACACGACCTCGACGGCCCGCTCAGCAAGACCCAGGAGGCCCAGCGCCAGGAAGCGCTGAGCCAGCTCATATCGGGGAAGGCCAAGGCCCAGGACCGGGACGGCTCCAAGGTCGTGGCTCTCAAGAGCCGCAAGGGCAAGAGCAAGTACGTCGAGCTGAGCCGCGAGAAGACCGACAGGATCTTCACGATCCTGGTGGAGTTCGGGGACAAGACCGACCCGAAGTTCGGCGGCACGCCCGGCCCGCTGCACAACACCATCGCCGCGCCGGACCGGAAGAAGGACAACTCCACGGCCTGGCAGAAGGACTACGACCAGAAGCACTACCAGGACCTCTACTTCGGCACCGGCAGCAAGACCGAGTCGCTGAAGAAGTACTACGAGAAGCAGTCCTCGGGCCGCTACTCGGTGGACGGCGAGGTCACGGACTGGGTCAAGGTCCCCTACAACGAGGCCCGTTACGGCAACAACGCCTGCGGCCAGACCAACTGCCCGAGCGTGTGGAACGCGGTCAGCGACGGCGTCAACGCCTGGGTCGCCCAGCAGAAGGCGGCCGGCAAGTCCGACGCCGACATCAAGAAGGACCTCGCCCAGTACGACCAGTGGGACCGCTACGACTACGACCACGACGGCAACTTCAACGAGCCCGACGGGTACATCGACCACTTCCAGCTCGTGCACGCCGGTGAGGACGAGTCCGCGGGCGGCGGCGCGCAGGGCAAGGACGCGATCTGGGCCCACCGCTGGTACGCCTTCGGCACCGACGCCGGCGCCACCGGACCCGCGGACAACAAGCTGGGCGGCGCCCAGATCGGCGACACCGGCATCTGGGTCGGCGACTACACCATCCAGCCGGAGAACGGCGGCCTGGGCGTCTTCGCCCACGAGTACGGCCACGACCTCGGCCTGCCCGACGAGTACGACACCGCCGGCGGCGACAACTCCACCGGTTTCTGGACCCTGATGTCCTCCGGTTCCTGGCTCGGCACCGGCAGGGAGTCCATCGGCGACCTGCCGGGCGACATGAACGCCTGGGACAAGCTGCAGCTCGGCTGGCTGAACTACGACAGCGCCAAGGCCGGTGCGCAGTCCACGCACAAGCTGGGCGTCGCCGAGTACAACACCTGGGACAAGCAGGCCCTCGTGGTCACCCTGCCGGACAAGGCGGTCACCACGACCATCACCCAGCCGGCCCAGGGCTCGGCCCAGTGGTGGAGCGGCAGCGGCAACAACCTGAAGAACACGCTGACCCGGTCCGTGGACCTGACCGGCAAGTCCTCGGCGAAGCTGGACCTGGACGGCTGGTGGGCCACCGAGGACGGCTACGACTACGTCTACACCGAGGTGTCGACCGACGGCGGCGCCAACTGGACCGCCCTGGACGGCACGGCGGACGGCCAGGCCATCCCGCGTGACGGCAGCGGCAAGCCGGCGCTGACCGGTTTCTCGCAGGCGCACAAGAAGCTGTCGTACCCGCTGGACGCCTACGCGGGCAAGAAGATCGACCTGCGCTTCCGTTACGCCACGGACAGCGGTGTCGCGGAGAACGGCTTCACGGCCGACGAGATCACCGTGACCGCAGACGGCACGCCGCTCTTCTCGGACAACGCCGAGACGCAGGACGCCGGTTGGACCGCGGCGGGCTTCTCCCGCATCGGCGCGTCCTTCACCAAGAACTACAAGCAGTACTACATCGCCGAGAACCGGCAGTACGTGTCGTACGACAGGACGCTGAAGGCGGGCCCGTACAACTTCGGCTTCTCGACGACCCGACCGGACTGGGTGGAGCACTACCCGTACCAGAACGGCCTGTTGATCTGGAAGTGGGACACCTCCGAGGCGGACAACAACACCAACAGCACCAACGGTCACCCGGGTTCCGGTCTGATCCTGCCGGTCGACTCGCACCCGACGGCGCTGAAGTGGTCCGACGGCACCCTGATGCGCAACCGCATGCAGGCGTACGACTCCCCGTTCAGCCTGTACGGCACGGACGGCATCACGCTGCACAAGGCGGACGTCGCGACGGTGATCAAGGCGTCGAAGGGGGTGCCGGTCTTCAACGACCACACCAGCACCTACTACGACCTGTCGAACCCCACGGGGGGCGTGAAGGTCACTGACACCAACACCAAGATCACGATCGTCAAGGAGGCCAAGAACGGCTCGACGATCTTGCTCAAGGTCGGTCCCGCGGTGAAGTAGTCCGCATTTTCGCAGGTCAGGCGCGTATCGGCGGCAACCCCTTGGCGGGTTGCCGCCGATCGTGTTTAGGTGCGTCCTGTGGATCGCTTATTGACACCGACCGAAACGGGGATGTGACCGCATGGCCGCTGGAGGCTTCTGCAAGCTGCCGAACGGCACGGTCGTGGTGGCGCTGAACCTGCCCTACGGCTCCGCCGCGGTGCGCGTACTGGTGCACGCCCAGAACCGCGCCCGAGCCCTGACCAGGCTGCGCAACCTGGGGTTGCGCGCGATCTACCTCCGGGGGAATGCAGCGCCTCCCACGCCGGACGAGATCACCGCCGTCCTGCACCACCCGGACGGCCTGATATGGCGCACCGCACCGGCCGACAACGGTGTCATCGTCAACGAGCTGTGGCATCCCATCCGGGCGCTTCTTCGCAGATCAGCGGTGGTTCAGTGACCCTCAGCCACTGACCACGGGCTTGCCCGTCAGTTCCACGCCCGCCTCCCGCATCTCCTCCAGGGCCCTCTCCGTCGTCTCCGGAGCCACCCCGGCCGTCAGGTCCAGCAGGACCTGGGTGCGGAAGCCCTCCCGCACCGCGTCCAGTGCGGTGGCGCGTACGCAGTGGTCCGTGGCTATGCCGACCACGTCGACCTCGTCGATGTGGCGGGCGCGGAGCCAGTCGGCCAGAGAGGTGCCGTTCTCCTCCTTGCCCTCGAAGCCGCTGTAGGCCGCCGAGTACTCCCCCTTGGAGAAGACCGCGTCGACCGCGCCGGAGGCGACGGCGGGGGCGAAGTTGGGGTGGAAGCCCACCCCCTCCGTGCCCGCGACACAGTGCGCGGGCCAGGAGCGGACGAAGTCGGGGTTGTCGGCGAAGTGGCCGCCGGGCGCGATGTGGTGGTCCCGGGTGGCCACCACATGGCGGTATCCGGTGCCCGCCGCCTGGCCGATCAGCTCGGTGACGGCGGCGGCCACGTCCGCGCCTCCGGCCACCGCGAGGCTGCCCCCCTCGCAGAAGTCGTTCTGTACATCTACGACGATCAAGGCGCGGCGCATGGTGGGTGTCCTTCGACTGAGGTGTAAGTAACTGAGCCTAGAGACTTACGGCCCCGTAGGGGAGGGGGCGTGGGGCGCGGACGGGCGGCGGTCCCGCTCTAGCTACCCGAGCGCCCGTTGACGTACTCCGTCGGAAGGACGGGTTCCCCTCGGGAGAGCTGGGTCGCGGACAGCGGCAGGTTCGCGCGGGCGGCGATGTGGCGGTCCCGGGGCACGTCCAGGGGTTCGCGGGCGACGACGTCCCCGCCCTTGATCAGCTGGACCAGGAGCTGGCGGTCGGCGAGCTCCGCCGGTACCGCGCCGGTGCCCACGACCTCGGCCTCCGCCACCCCGTCCTCGTCCAGCCGGCGCGCCGCCCACTTGCGGCCCCCCACGGAGGTCTTGCCGCCGCTGGACTTCTTCGCGACCGGCACGAGCGGTGCCTTCGGGTCGGCGGCCTCGGCGCGGGCGACCAGTTTGTAGACCATGGCGGCGGTTGGGTGCCCGGAGCCGGTGACCAGCTGGGTGCCGACGCCGTACGCGTCCACGGGAGCTGCGGCGAGCGAGGCGATCGCGTATTCGTCCAGGTCGGAGGTGACCACGATCTTGGTGTTCGTGGCACCCAGCTCGTCCAGCTGCTGGCGCACCCGGTGCGCCACGAGCAGCAGGTCGCCGGAGTCGATGCGGACCGCGCCCAGCTCGGGGCCGGCCACCTCCACCGCCGTACGGACGGCCTCGGCGACGTCGTAGGTGTCCACGAGCAGGGTGGTGCCCCGGCCGAGGGTGTCGACCTGCGCCTGGAAGGCGTCCCGCTCGCGGTCGTGGAGCAGGGTGAAGGCGTGGGCGGAGGTGCCGACGGTCGGGATGCCGTAACGGAAGCCGGCCGCCAGGTCGGAGGTGGTCGCGAAGCCGCCGACGTACGCGGCGCGGGCGGCGGCGACCGCGGCCAGCTCGTGGGTGCGGCGGGCGCCCATCTCGATCAGCGGGCGCTCGCCTGCGGCGGAGGCCATCCGCGAGGCGGCCGCGGCGATCGCGGAGTCGTGGTTGAGGATCGAGAGGATCACCGTCTCCAGCAGCACGCACTCGGCGAAGGTGCCCTCGACGCGCATGATCGGCGAGCCGGGGAAGTACACCTCGCCCTCGGGGTAGCCCCAGACGTCCCCGCCGAAGCGGTAGTCGGCGAGCCAGTTCAGGGTCTGCTCGTCGACGATCCTCCGCTCGCGCAGGAAGCCGAGGACGTCCGCGTCGAAGCGGAAGTTCTCCACCGCGTCCAGCACGCGCCCGGTGCCCGCCACCACGCCGTAGCGCCGCCCGTCCGGCAGCCGCCGGGTGAAGACCTCGAACACGCTCCGCCGTTCGGCCGTACCCGCCTTCAGGGCGGCCTGCAGCATCGTCAGCTCGTACTGGTCCGTGAAGAGCGCCGTCGAGGGAACATCCACCGGCAGCCCAAGGTCCGCTGTGTTCATGGCAACCGATCGTACTCCCTTTTCGTCGGTGTGACGATTTCCGGGCTCCGTGGCAGCATGGGCACTGTGACGTCACCCGCGCCCGTAGAGATCGAACGCACCGAGTCGGCGGAGGAGGTCTTCGCCGTACCCGAGCCCGACGTCCCCTGGGTCACCATCGTGCACAACGACCCGGTCAACCTCATGAGCTACGTGACGTACGTCTTCCAGACGTACTTCGGCTACACCAAGGACAAGGCCACCAAGCTCATGCTCGACGTCCACCACAAGGGCCGGGCGGTCGTCTCCAGCGGCACGCGCGAGGAGATGGAACGCGACGTGCAGGCGATGCACGGCTACGGTCTGTGGGCCACCCTCCAGCAGGACCGGAAATGACCCGCCCCCGTCCGCAGGACCGGAAGTAGCGAACCCATTTACATGCCCGGACATTTCGAACCGCTCCCCGGCGGCGGCGCGGCCGTCGCACTCGACGACGTCGAGATCTCCATCATCCGGTCGCTGGCCGTCCAGTTGCTGGAGCTCATCGGCCCCGGGCCGGGCGCCGACAGCTCGAAGGACCCGCTCGCCGAGCTGTTCGCGGAGGGCCCGAGCGAGCCGCCCGCCGACCCGGTGCTCAGAAGGCTCTTCCCCGATGCCTACAGCGACCCCGAGCAGGCCCCGGACTCGCCCGCCCAGGCCGAGGAGCGGCGGGCCCACTCCGCCGAGTTCCGCCGCTACACCGAGAACGACCTGAGGGCCGGCAAGCGGGAGAACGCGCTCGCGGTGATCCGCAGCCTCGACGCGCTGGCGCCGGTCGACGAGGGCGGGGCGGTGCTGAACCTGTCGCCGGAGGAGTCCAGGCGGTGGCTGGGCGCCCTCAACGATCTCCGTCTCGCGATCGGTGCCCGGCTGGAGATCACCGACGAGGACGACACCGACCTGCTGTACCGGCTCCCGGACGAGGACCCGCGCAAGCCGATGGTCATGGCGTATCTGTGGCTGGGCGGCCTCCAGGAGACCCTGGTGACGACCCTTATGTCGTAATCTCAGCCCTTTTGCGTTCGCTCAGCGGACGCTCAAATCCGGATAACGATCCCGTCACCGTTGCGGCCTGGTTTGCCGCATTCGAGGGTTCTTTGTCCGTCTTTCCCTGTGGGGTGCGTCACAACTCGCCTCCGTGATCAATATTGCGGCCGTGATAAATCTTCACGACCGCCCGGCCAACACCACCCATGTTCGGCCGGGTGCGCCACCGAGCCGACGACCGTCGGCCAGGCAGGGGGCGGGATCGCGAATCCCGCCCGGCTCCATCAATCCGGGGGGATCGAAACCCGATCCGCGGCCGACGCAAAGGCCCGGGTCGGCATGGAGAAAGGCGCACCACACATGACCTCAGCGCAGGTCGACCAGCATCGCGACGGCGAAGAGGCCACGCGGACAGCGGACGGCGAGGGCGGCGAGGGGTATCAGCGCGGGCTCGGGTCCCGGCAGATCCAGATGATCGCCATCGGCGGGGCCATCGGCACCGGCCTGTTCCTCGGCGCGGGCAAGGGCATTTCCAAGGCCGGCCCCAGCCTGATCCTGGCGTACGCCATCGCGGGCCTCGTCATCTTCCTGATCATGCGCGCGCTCGGTGAGCTGCTGATGTACCGCCCGGTGTCGGGCTCCTTCTCGGAGTACGCGCGCGAGTTCATCGGCCCCTTCGCGGGCTTTGTGACCGGGTGGACGTACTGGCTGTTCTGGGTGGTCACCGGCATCACCGAGGTCACGGCCGCGGCCGAATACATGACGTACTGGTTCGACTTCCCGCAGTGGGTCTCGGCGCTGATCTTCACGATCGTGCTGTACGCCGCCAACCTGATCTCCGTGAAGCTCTTCGGTGAGCTGGAGTTCTGGTTCTCCATGGTCAAGGTCACCGCGATCATCGGCATGATCCTGATCTGCGCCGGCATCCTGACCATCGGCTTCTCCGACGCGGGCAAGACCGCCTCGGTCAGCCACCTGTGGAACGACGGCGGCTTCTTCCCGCACGGCGTCGGCAACACGCTGATGACCCTGCAGATGGTCATGTTCGCCTTCCTCGCCGTCGAGCTGGTCGGTGTCACCGCGGGCGAGTCCAAGGACCCCAAGAAGGTGCTGCCGAAGGCGATCAACACCGTGCCGTGGCGCATCGCCGTCTTCTACGTCGGCGCGCTGATCATGATCCTGTCCGTCGTGCCGTGGACCAGCTTCCACCCGGGCGTGAGCCCGTTCGTCGCCGCCTTCCAGAAGATGGGCCTCGCCGCGGGCGCCGGCATCGTGAACTTCGTCGTCCTCACGGCCGCGCTGTCCTCCTGCAACTCCGGCATGTACTCCACCGGCCGCATGCTGCGCGACCTGGCGCTCAACAGCCAGGGCCCGAAGTTCTTCACCAAGCTGACACGCAGCGGTACCCCGCTGGCCGGCACCACGTTCTCCGCCGCGCTGATGCTGGTCGGTGTCTGGATCAACTACCAGTGGCCGGGCAAGGCGTTCGACTACGTGGTGTCCTTCGCGACCATCTCCGGCATGTGGGCGTGGATCGTCATCCTGGTCTGCCAGATCCGCTACCGGGCGAAGGCGAACCGCGGGCTGCTGCCGCAGAGCGAGTTCCGCGCGCCTGGAGCGCCGTACACGAGCGTCTTCGCGCTGGCGTTCATCTTCATGGTGATCGTGCTCATGGGCATCGACAAGGACGCCCGGGTGTCGCTTTACTGTGCTCCGCTGTGGGCCGCGATCCTCGGCGTCTCCTACTGGGTGCTCAGGCGCCGCAACCCGGAGGCCGCGGCCTTCCGCAAGCGCTGACCATCCCCAGGGACGTCCGGCCGCACGGGGCTCTCGTGGTGCCCCGCGCGGCTGCCGCTCAGGACGTCCGGCATATGGGCCGTTCCGTACCAACCCTCGGTACGGAACGGCCCTTCTGCTTATCCTGACGGACATGCTGACCATCACCCAGGCCCTCGTCGACCGGATCGTCGCCCACGCGCGCAAGGACCACCCCGACGAGGCGTGCGGCGTCGTGGCGGGCCCTGCGGGCTCGGACCGCCCCGAGCGCTTCATCCCCATGCTGAACGCGGCGATGTCGCCGACCTTCTACGAGTTCGACTCCGGCGACCTGCTCAAGCTCTACCGCGAGCTGGACGACCGCGACGAGGACCCGGTGGTCATCTACCACTCCCACACCGCCACCGAGGCCTACCCCTCCCGCACCGACATCTCCTACGCCAACGAGCCCGGTGCCCACTACGTCCTGGTCTCCACCCGGGACACCGACGACCTCGGCGACTTCCAGTTCCGCTCCTTCCGGATCGTGGACGGCGAGGTCACCGAGGAGGAGGTCAGGGTCGTGGACTCCTACTGATCCCGCGATCCGGTCAGATTTCATCCAGCATGCGAGATCACACTCCGATGGCCGGACCGGGAATCGTTACGATGAGCGCATGGTTCTGAACGACGTGAGCGAGAAGGCGCCGGGCACGCTGCTCGTGGCGCGGCTGCACGTCGATCTGTGCAGGCTGAACAGCGCCATCTGTTGATCCACCCCGCTGCCGCCGTCCGGCATTGAGCCGCGGCGCGCCGCCGCCGCGCGCCTGACCGAACCGACGACACCTTCCGACAGGAGCCCTGAGCCATGGCCATCGAGGTCCGCATCCCGACCATCCTCCGCACGTACACGGACGGCCAGAAGGCGGTGGAGGGCAGCGGGAACACCCTCGCCGAGCTGTTCGCCGACCTCGAGACCCGGCACGCGGGCATCCAGGCCCGCATCGTGGACGAGGGCAAGCTGCGCCGCTTCGTCAACGTGTACCTGAACGACGAGGACGTCCGCTTCATCGACGGCATCGACACCAAGCTGTCGGACGGCGACACCGTGACGATCCTGCCGGCCGTCGCCGGCGGCATGCGCTGATCGGTCGCTGAGCAGCGATGCGCTACGACTCCCCGCTGGCCGCGGTGGGCAACACCCCTCTGGTGCGCCTGCCGCGGCTCTCGCCGTCCGCCGACGTCCGCATCTGGGCGAAGCTGGAGGACCGCAACCCGACCGGCTCGGTCAAGGACCGTCCCGCGCTGCACATGATCGAGCAGGCGGAGAAGGACGGCCGGCTCACCCCGGGCTGCACCATCCTGGAGCCCACCTCGGGCAACACCGGCATCTCCCTCGCCATGGCCGCCAAGCTCAAGGGCTACCGCATGGTGTGCGTGATGCCGGAGAACACCTCGCAGGAGCGCCGGGACCTGCTCGGCATGTGGGGCGCCGAGATCATCTCCTCCCCGGCCGCGGGCGGCTCCAACACCGCCGTACGCGTGGCCAAGGAGCTGGCCGCCGAGCACCCCGACTGGGTGATGCTCTACCAGTACGGCAACCCGGACAACGCCGGCGCCCACTACGCCACCACGGGCCCCGAGATCCTCGCCGACCTCCCCTCGATCACCCACTTCGTGGCCGGCCTCGGCACCACCGGCACCCTGATGGGCGTCGGCCGCTACCTGCGCGAGCACCGGCCGGGCATCCAGATCGTCGCCGCCGAACCGCGCTACGACGACCTGGTGTACGGCCTGAGGAACCTGGACGAGGGCTTCGTCCCCGAGCTGTACGACGCCTCGGTCCTCACCACCCGCTTCTCGGTCGGCTCGGCCGACGCGGTCACCCGCACCCGTGAACTCCTGCAGCAGGAGGGCATCTTCGCGGGCGTCTCGACGGGCGCCGCCCTGCACGCGGCGATCGGCGTGGGCAGGAAGGCGGTCAAGGCGGGGGAGCCCGCCGACATCGTCTTCATCGTGGCCGACGGCGGCTGGAAGTACCTGTCCACCGGCGTCTACACGGCGGCCACCACCGAGGAGGCCATCGGGACGCTGCAGGGCCAGCTCTGGGCCTGACCCGCCCCAACTGCCTCATGGCCCCCTCCTAATGAGGGGGCTAAGTCATTCCTATGGACGGGCAAAGAATTCCTTTGAGGTACTGCCGGTCAGGCGGTGGCCAAGGCTAGGTTCCTCCCGCACCTGGCATGTCACGCTCACTCGGCGGAATGTCAGGTGTCTGTGAGTGTCATGCTCATGACTGCGCGGTTCTGCCGCCGCTACGCGCGTCACGGGCCTGCCAATCCAGTGCGATACCCCACATCAACCGGAGGCAGTACCCCATGCGTGAGTCACGCCCGACGCGGCGGAGACGGAGTCTGCGAAGACTCGTCGCCGTCGCCTTCCCCGCGCTCGCCCTGACCGTCGCCGGACTGGTCGCCGCACCGACCGCCGGCGCCCAGTCCGCCACCGCGCACCCGCACACCTCCAAGGTCACGCAGAACGCCAAGGCGCTGACCGACCCCCAGCGGCAGACCTTCCACGCCACCGGCAAGGCCGGCCAGAAGGTGCCGACCGAGCACCTGTGCGCCACCGCCAAGCCGGGCTACGCGTCCTGCTTCGCCCAGCGCCGCACCGACATCAGGCAGCGGCTCGCCTCGGCGCTCGCCGCCGCGGCCCCCTCCGGCCTCTCCCCGGCCAACCTGCACAGCGCCTACAACCTGCCCACCACGGGCGGTTCGGGCATGACGGTCGCCATCGTCGACGCCTACAACGACCCCAACGCCGAGTCGGACCTGGCCACCTACCGCTCCACCTACGGCCTGTCCGCCTGCACCAAGGCCAACGGCTGCTTCAAGCAGGTCAGCCAGACCGGCTCCACCACCTCGCTGCCGACCAACGACAGCGGCTGGGCCGGTGAAGAGGCGCTCGACATCGACATGGTCAGCGCGGTCTGCCCGAACTGCAGCATCATCCTGGTCGAGGCCAACTCCGCGAACGACACCGACCTCGGCATCGCCGAGAACGAGGCGGTCTCGCTCGGCGCCAAGTTCGTCTCCAACAGCTGGGGCGGCTCCGAGGCGTCCTCCCAGACCACCGAGGACACCCAGTACTTCAAGCACCCGGGCGTCGCGATCACCGTCTCCTCGGGTGACTCCGCCTACGGCGCCGAGTACCCGGCGACCTCCCAGTACGTGACCGCCGTCGGCGGCACCGCGCTCACCACCGCCTCCAACTCCCGCGGCTGGAGCGAGTCGGTGTGGCACACCAACTCCACCGAGGGCACCGGCTCCGGCTGCTCGGCCTACGACCCGAAGCCGAGCTGGCAGACCGACACGGGCTGCTCCAAGCGCATGGAGGCCGACGTCTCCGCGGTCGCCGACCCGGCCACCGGCGTGGCGGTCTACGACACCTACGGCGGCTCCGGCTGGGGCGTGGTCGGCGGCACCAGCGCCTCCTCGCCGATCATCGCGAGCGTGTACGCCCTGGCGGGCACCCCGGGCGCGAGCGACTACCCGGCGAAGTACCCGTACTCCCACACCTCCAACCTGTACGACGTGACCAGCGGCTCCAACGGCTCCTGCTCCACCTCGTACTTCTGCACCGCCCGCACCGGCTACGACGGCCCGACCGGCTGGGGCACCCCGAACGGCACCGCCGCCTTCACCGCCGGCTCCAGCAGCGGCAACACGGTGACCGTCACCAACCCCGGCAGCCAGTCGACCACCACCGGAAGCGCGGCGAGCCTGCAGATCCAGGCCAGCGACAGCGGCGGCGCCTCCCTCACCTACAGCGCGAGCGGCCTGCCAACCGGGCTGTCCATCAACAGCTCCACCGGCCTGATCTCCGGTACGGCGTCCACCGCGGGCACCTACCAGGTCACGGTCAGCGCGCAGGACTCCACCGGCGCCTCCGGCTCGACCTCCTTCACCTGGACCGTCGGCTCCGGCGGGGGCACCTGCTCCTCCGCCCAGCTGCTGGCCAACCCGGGCTTCGAGTCGGGCAGCACCGGCTGGACCGCGTCCAGCGGCGTGATCACCAACGGCACCGGTGAGGCGGCCCACGGCGGCTCGTACTACGCCTGGCTCGACGGCTACGGCTCCAGCCACACCGACACCGTGTCCCAGTCGGTGACGATCCCGGCCGGCTGCAAGGCCACGCTCACCTTCTACCTGCACATCGACACCGCCGAGACCGGCAGCACCGCGTACGACAAGCTGACGGTGACCGCCGGTTCGACCACCCTGGCGACGTACTCGAACGTCAACGCGAACTCCGGGTACGCGCAGAAGACCTTCGACCTGTCCTCGCTGGCGGGCCAGACGGTCACCCTGAAGTTCAACGGCGTGGAGGACTCCTCGCTGCAGACCAGCTTCGTCGTGGACGACACCGCCCTGACGACCAGCTGATCCTCGGTACGGCCCCCGGTCCCGCACGCGGAAACCGTCCGCGTGCGGGATCCTTTTTGGCAGCCGGCACGTCACATCTGCACCAGGCGGCCGACCCCTCACGGCCACGCACGGCAGAAAGGCGAACCCCCATGCGCCGTACGACCCTCTGTGCCCTCGCGGCCACAGCGCTGCTCCTCGCCGGCTGCGGCTCCCACAGCGGCAAGGACACCGGCAGCGGTGGCAGCAAGGTGTCACCGTCCGCGTCCCCGAGCGGCGCCGGCTGCGCCCCCCTCGTCCAGCTCAAGGCCTCCGACGGCGGCCGTACCGTGTGCGTGGCCAAGGGCGGCGAGGTCCGGGTCACCCTGGACGGCACCAAGTCCCGCCCCTGGAAGCCGCTCATGGCCACCGGCAGCGCGCTGAAGGGCATCAACGCGGGCTTCGTCATCATGCCGGGCCAGGCCACGGCCGCGTACCAGGCGGTGGCCACGGGAACCGAGAAACTGACGTCCTCCCGCCCCCTGTGCGCCGAGCCGACGGCGCCCGGCCAGGTCTCCTGCAAGGGCATCCAGGAGTGGACGGTGACGGTGAACGTGAAGTGATCAGCCGGCCAGGTGCCGCACCTGGTCCCACAGAACCGGGTCCACCACACCCACCCGGCGCCGGAAGTCGCCCACCGGCACCTCGCGCAGCTCGTCGGTCTCCAGGAAGCTCGGCCGGCCCCGGGCGTCACCGACCGCGCCCGGCGGCAGCGGGATCACGCCCGCGCGCTCGTCGTGGTACTTGCTGGTGATCTTGGCGACCGTGGCCCGGTTCCCGCGCACGGCCAGGACCAGGCACGGCCGGTCCTTGGCGTCGGCGCGGTCCTCGTAGGGGACGTCCGCCCACCAGATGTCCCCGGGGGCCGGCCGGGCGGCCCGCGCCGGGCCTGTTCCCGCGCGGCCGAGCGGCCTCAGGCGTCGTCCGGCGTAGCGGCGGCCGCGCCCCCAGCCGTCGACGAGCGTGGCGACCAGCGCGAGCAGTACCACCGCCGCGAGTGCCAGCCACCAGGACGTGTCCATACGACGACGTTACCGGCGCGCGCCGAGGATTGCGCGCCCTCTGCGGATCCTTCTGCGCCCCTGGTCCAGCCGAACCGGTGACAGCGCAGGTGAGTTCGCCCACAACGGCCCCTGGCGGAGGAGCGACCGGCCCTTTTGCGCCTTACGCTCGACGGACCGCACGACCCCCGTTTCCTGCCCTTTTGATCTTGCCGTTCGATCTTTCCGCCAACGGAGGTTTCTGCTTCATGAAGCTCACCGTCGTCGGCTGCTCGGGGTCGTTCCCGTCCGCGGAATCGGCCTGCTCGAGCTACCTCCTCGAGGCCGACGGCTTCCGGCTGCTTCTCGACATGGGCAACGGCGCCCTGGGCGAGCTGCAGCGCCACTGCGGTCTCTACGACCTCGACGCGATCTTCCTGAGCCATCTGCACCCCGATCACTGCATCGACATGCTCGGGTACTTCGTCGCGCGCTTCTACCGTCACGACGGCGGCCGCTGCGCCCCGATACCGGTCTACGGCCCGGAGGGCACCGAACACCGTCTGACCACCGCGTACGACGACACGCCCTCCGCCTCCGCGATGAGCGAGGTCTTCGACTTCCACACCCTGAAGCCGTCCACGTTCGAGATCGGCCCGTTCACGGTGCACACCGAGCGGGTCCGCCATCCCGTGGAGGCGTACGCCATCCGCGTCGAGCACGGCGGGCGGTCCATGACGTACTCCGGCGACACGGGGGTCACCGAGGCGCTGGACGAGCTGGCCCGGGACACCGACCTGTTCCTGTGCGAGGCCGCGTTCACGCACGGCAAGGAGAACATCCCGGACCTGCATCTCAACGGCCGCGAGGCGGGGGAGACGGCGGCGCGGGCGGGCGCGCGGCGCCTGGTGCTCACCCACATTCCCCCGTGGACCGACCCGGAGGTCAACCTCCGCGACGCGCGCGAGGTGTTCGCCGGCCCGGTGGAACTGGCCGCTCCGCGCACGACGTACGAGATCTAGCCGGCCGGGCGGGGTCGGCTGCCGGCCCCGCCCCCGGTCTCGGCCAGCACGCCGGCCAGCATCCCGAAGTCCTCGGTCACACTGCGGCCGGCGCCCCGGGCGGTCGCCTTCCGGTAGGCGGGCACTACGGTCTCGTAGCGGCCGCTGGCGAGCGCGAGCGTCGACTGGAGCTCGTACAGGCGGCCCATGAGATGGCGGTTCGCCGGTTCTTCGGCCGACTCCACCGCGGTGATGCTGTCGACCAGGGCGGACAGCCGGCCCAGGAGTCTGCTGGACTCCACGAGCGTGCGGTAGTAGGTGGCCTCCACCTCGCGTCCGGCCTTCGCCAGCAGGGCCGGGTACGTCCGCAGGGCATCCCCGTCACCGAGCCGGACGGCCAGCTCGCACAGCAGGCTCCAGGAGTCGACGGTCCGCTCGGTCCGGTACCCGGGCCGGTCCGGCGCGGTGTCGCCGGTGGCGGACGCCAGCAGCGCGAAGGCCGAGCGCACCTCCTCCTCGGACGCCGCCGGGTCCAGCCCGTCGCGGACCTCGTAGTACACCCACTTCGGGTTGTCCGGCTCCGTGGCCCGGGCCAGCCGGTCCAGCCTGACGTACAGCTCCCGCTTGCGCCGCTCGTCGATGACCTCCGGCAGATATCCGAAGTGGTCGAAGCGGACGTCGACCTGCACACGGGGTGGGGCGAGGCCGTCCGGGGTGTAGGGGTGCTCGTGCACCGGGCCGCGGAAGCGGAACGAGCCGTCTGCCCGCAGCACCCGCTGGGTGTTGGTGTACACCGGGCCGCCCTGGTCGGCGATCACGGGCGAGACGACGAGATCGCGTCCGGCCAGCAGGTAGTCGAGCAGGCACAGGGCGCGCCGGAGCCTGCCCGCGTGCGCCGCCACCAAGACCTCGTCGGCGTCCACATGGCACAGCCAGCCCTCGGTGACCTCCCCGAAGGCGAGATTGCGCTGACGGGAGAAGTCGTCGGCCCACGGCGCGGACAGGATCCGGGTGCCGGGGCGGGCGCGCAGCGCCTGTTCGGCGGTGCCGTCCGTGGAACCGGAGTCGATCAGCAGGCAGTGGTCGACGTCGTCGGCGAGCGCAGTCAGACACGCGGCGATGCGCTCCTCCTCGTTCGCGGTGAGCACCACCGCGGTCACCGGACGGGCGCGGTGCGCGACATACCCCCGTGCCAGGGCCGCGGCGTCCGCGGCGGGCAGCGGGGCGTCCGCGAGCTCCGGTGACACCGCGGTGATCAGCGCCAAGTCATCGGCAAGGGCGGAGGCCGGGACGCCACCGGGCTCGGGAAGGAGGTCGAGCAGGTCGGAGAACTTCATCGTGCATCGAGGCTTTCCGGGTTTCCCGTACGGGGTTCGGTCGAGGGGTCGAGGGAGAGGTCCAGGTCGAACCGGATGTCCTGGACGTGCCCGTGCGAGACCATGATCTTGGTCCCCTTGACGGAGCGCAGGCCCTCCCAGATCCGGGTGAAGGTGTCCCGGTCGATGCCGCTGAACGTCTCGTCGAACAGGTACACCCGTGGGGCGTGCAGCACCGCGCGGGCGATCGACAGGCGCTGGATCTGGCCGCGCGACAGTCCAGAGCCGGTCTCCCGCACCGGCTCCTCCAGGCCTTCGGGGAGCCGGTCCAGGACCTCCTCGAAGCAGGCGATACGGCAGGCCCGCAGGATGTCGGCGGTGCTGTGCGGGACGCCGAGGGTGAGGTTCTCGCGCACGGAGGCGGTCAGCAGGACGGGGTTCTCGGGGACGTACAGGACGTGGCGCGGCAGCTCGTCGGCGGCGATCCGGCTGAGCTCGGCCCCGCCGAGGGTGACACTGCCCGAGTAGCCGGGGTGCACGCCCGCGAGCAGCGCGAGGAGCGTGCTCTTGCCTGAGCCGTTCGCGCCGCGCAGCAGCATGCTCGTGCCGTACGGGATGTCGAGGTCCACCCCGGTGAGGGTGTCGTGCCGGGCGCCGGGGTGGCGGAAGCGCAGGGAGCGCATGGCGATGTCGGCCGGTTCCAGCGGGTACTCCCGTTGCTCGGCGGGCAGCGCCAGCCGGGCGTCCTCCCGCTGGAGCACCACGTCCCGGTAGCGGCCGAGCGCGGCGGCGGTGCGCTGGGCCGTGACCTGGAGGGAGGCCACGGAGTCCATGGCGCCCAGGAAGTAGCCGGCCATGGTCAGGAAGCCGAAGATCTGGCCGACGGTGAGCGAGCCGGAGAGCATCCGGCTCAGCCCGGCCCAGGCCGCCACCACCGTGAAGACGGTCTGACTGGCCGTCTTGACGGTGGAGTTGAGATTCTCCAGTCGGCCGAGTCGCGTTTCCGACGCGATTCTGCGACTCAACGCCCGGCGCATCCGGTCGAGGACGTAGTCCCGCTTTCCGTAGCCGGTCAACTCGGTGTGGCCGCGCAGTGAGTTGAGCGTCTCGGATTTCAGCGTCGCGTCCCGTTGCAGGGCCTCTTCGGCGGCGTTCCTGATGTGCGGGTAGAGCAGCAGCGAGCTGAGCACATTGACCGCCGCGGGCGGAATCAGCAGCAGGAAGAGCACCGGTCCGGTCACCAACAGATAGCCGCCGACCGAAAGGACGACACAGATGTCGATGGCCGCCCGTACCGAGGCCGCTGTCACCAGAGCCTGGATTTCCTGTACGTCGTCGATCCGGCTGACCAGGTCTCCGGCTCTGCGGCCGGCGAAGTAGTCGGCGGGCAGCCGCAGGAGTTTGCGCAGGTAGCGTTCCGACAACTGCCGTTGCAGCGACTGGCTGAGCGTGACGATGGCACGGCCCCGCAGATACTGGACGCCCGCCGCCACCAGGGCGATGCCGATGAACTCGGCGGACATCACCGCCAGTGCCCGCCGGGAGCCGTCCCGCAGGACGCGGTCGACGGCCAGCTGGACGAAGAGGCTGTTGAGCAGGGCCACCAGCGCCACGACAGCGGTCGCCAGCAGGATGAGCAGGAGCCGTCCCCGGTGGGCCCGGACGCTCTGCCACACCGGGCCGCGCCCCGGTACGGCCCTCAGGCGGGCGCCCAGCGGCAGCCGTGCGCCCGGCCGGTCGGTGACCAGCGCCTCCCCGTGGAACACCTCGGCGAGAGTCTCGGACGTGACGCGCATCGGCCGGTGCAGCAGCGGGTCGCCCACGATGAAGTGGCCGCTGTCGGTGGCCTCGTGGACGACCACGAAGTGCCGCTGACCGTCCTCGGCCAGCAGGACGATCGCCGGCCCCGCGAGCCGTACGGCCTGCCGCAGCTGGTCGGTGTCCAGCCGCAGGAGTTCGCTGTCGACGCCGTAGCCGCGCAGGACCTCCCGCAGTCTGAGCAGGCTGGAGCCGCGCTCCCCGAGCCCCGTCGACTCGCGCAGGATCGCCGCGTCGACCACGGTCCCGTGCCGCATGAGCACGGCCCGCACGCACGCCGGTCCGCAGTCGGTGTCCCCCGACTGATGGGTGTGGTATCTCTGCCACTTCACAAAGAACTCCTGGCCGACGAAATCCTGGCCGGAAAAGCGGTGCCCGCCTCAGGACGAGGCGGGCGCCGATCCGTACTACAGCTTGTCGCAGCCCAGCGACTTCCAGAGCTTGTAGTAGTCGCCGTAGCTGCAGGACATCGGATTTCCGATCTGGGCGAAAATCCACTCGCACTGGGCGCGGCTCGGCTTGCCCTCACCGGCGGCGGCGGCCGCCTCGTCGTCGGTGAGCGCGGTGAACTTCAGATCACGCAGAGCTTGGAGGCTCATGTTTCCCCACTTGTTGTCGGTCATGGCCGTGATCGGCCTGGTCCAGACCTTAGGTGCGTTTTTCCGGTGCGATCAAGGAGTGGATATCCGTGATCATGATCACGGTATTTCACCGGATCTTCCGGGCCAGAAATTCCGTCTGGCAGACGCGGGGATTGTGCGGGAACTGCGCGGGGATTCCCGTATACGGGTACGCCGAATTCCCCGGTCCGCGTGGCGGTGGCCGGGGAATTCGGTGCCGGGTCGTGGCCGGAGAGTGCTACTTGGCCTCGGCCTTCTGGAGTTCGGCGAGTTCCTCGTCCGACTCGCGGCCCGGTGTGGGCAGGTTGAACCTGGTGATCGCGAAGCGGAAGACGACGTAGTAGACGGCGCCGAAGCACAGGCCGATCAGCGCCAGGCCCCACGGGTTGTGCGCGATGCCCAGGTTCAGGAAGTAGTCGACCGCACCGGCGGAGAAGCCGAAGCCGTCCTTCATGCCCAGTGCCCAGGTCAGCGCCATGGAGACGCCGGTCAGGACCGCGTGGATGGCGTACAGGGCCGGCGCGATGAACATGAAGGTGAACTCGATCGGCTCGGTGACGCCGGTGACGAAGCTGGTCAGGGCGAGCGAGAGCATCATGCCGCCGACGACCTTGCGGCGCTCCGGGCGGGCGCAGTGCACGATCGCGAGGCAGGCGGCCGGCAGGCCGAACATCATGATCGGGAAGAAGCCGGTCATGAACTGGCCCGCGGTCGGGTCGCCCGCGAGGAAGCGCGCGATGTCACCGCTCTTGCCGTGGTACGTGCCCGCCTGCAGCCAGGGGAAGGAGTTCAGCAGGTGGTGCATGCCGATCGGGATCAGCGCGCGGTTGGCGACGCCGAAGATGCCCGCGCCGACGGCGCCCGAACCGACCAGCCACTCGCCGAAGTTGTGCAGACCGGTGCCGAGGACCGGCCAGATGTAGCCGAAGACGATGCCGAGGACCAGACCCGCGAGCGCCGACAGGATCGGCACCAGCCGCCGGCCGCCGAAGAAGCCCGCCCAGTCCGGCAGCTTGGTGCGGTAGAAGCGCTGGTAGAGCAGCGCGACGGCGAGACCCATCACCACACCGCCGAGGACCTTGGCGTCCGCGGCGGCGTTGACCATGACTATCTTGCCGTCGACGACCGTGGCCACCTTCGGCAGGTTCTTGTCGGTGAACGTGGCCAGCACGTTCTTGAAGACGAGGTAGCCGACGACCGCGGCGAGCGCGGTGGAGCCGTCCGACTTCTTCGCGAAGCCGATCGCGATGCCCACGGCGAACAGCAGCGGCATGTTGTCGAGGATCGCGTTGCCGCCGGCCGCCATGAACGACGCGATCTTGGTCAGGAACGCCGGGAAGGACGGACGGCCCAGCATGTCGGTGTTGCCGAGTCGGACGAGGAGCGCGGCGGCCGGCAGCACCGCCACCGGCAGCATCAGGCTGCGGCCGATGCGCTGCAGCACGGCCATCACGCCGGCGCCCTTCTTCTTCTCGGCCGCGGGAGCGGCGGTCGCCGTGGTCACAAGTTCCTCCAGGGGGCAGGGCGCCGCCCGGGAAGCATGGAAGGGGACGGCAGCGTCTCTGGTCTACACCACCCAGTGGTGTAGACCTGTTGTAGCACGATGAAGGCGGGATAAGGAACAACGAAATCCGCTACGACAGCGCTACGCGGCGTGTGCCGTCAGACCTTGGTCACGTCCTCGACCTCGTCCTCCGGCTCACGGCCCGGTGTCCGCAGGTCGAACCTGGTGATCGCGAACCGGAAGACGGCGTAGTACACCGCCGCGAAGCACAGGCCGATCGGGATGATCGCCCAGGGTCTCGTCGCCAGGTTCCAGTTGATCACGTAGTCGATGAGGCCGGCCGAGAAGCTGAACCCGTCGTGCACCCCGAGCCCCCACGTCACCGCCATCGAGACACCGGTGAGCACGGCGTGGACGGCGTAGAGCAGGGGCGCGATGAAGAGGAAGGAGTACTCGATCGGCTCGGTGATGCCCGTGACGAACGACGTCAGCGCCACCGACAGCATCAGCCCGCCGATCTCCTTGCGGCGGCCGGGCCTGGCGCAGTGCGTCATGGCCAGCGCGGCGGCCGGCAGCGCGAACATCATGATCGGGAAGAAGCCCGAGGTGAACTGGCCCGCGTGCGGGTCCCCGGCCAGGAACATGTTGATGTCGCCGTGCACCACCGTGCCGTCGGGCTTGGTGTAGCTGCCGAACTGGAACCAGATGGGCACGTTCAGGAACTGGTGCAGGCCGATGACGAGCAGCGACCGGTTGGCGATGCCGAAGACGCCCGCGCCCCAGGAGCCGATGTCCCGCAGCCAGCGGCTGAAGCTCTCCAGCCCGGCGCCGATCGGCGGCCAGATCCACAGGCACAGCGCGGCGAAGAAGATGGCGACGAACGCCATGATGATCGGCACCAGCCGGCGCCCGTTGAAGAAGCCCAGCCAGTCCACCAGCCGGGTGCGGTGGTAGCGGGCCCAGAAGAAGGCGGCCAGCAGGCCCATGACGATGCCGCCGAAGACGCCCGGGTTCTGGAAGGTGAACGGCGTCACCGAGCCCGCGCCCGCGCCGACGCTCACCTGGCAGCCGACCTGCGGAATCGCCTTGGAACCGCCGGGGCAGGCCTTCGGGAACTGGTGCAGCACCCCGTAGTAGACGAGAAAGCCCGCCACCGCCGCGAGCGCGGTCGAACCGTCCGCCTTCTTCGCCATGCCGATCGCCACACCCACGCAGAACAGCAGCGGAAGCCCGAGCGAGCCGTCGAGCAGGGCGCCGCCCGCGCCCATCATGACCCGGGAGACGTCCGTCCAGCCCAGGCCCTGGTCGCCGAACACGTCCGGCTGCCCGAGCCGGTTGAGGATGCCCGCCGCCGGCAGCACCGCGATCGGCAGCTGCAGGCTGCGGCCCATCTTCTGCAGGCCCTGGAACAGGCGGTTCCAGCGCTCCCTTCCCGGGCTGACCGTGCTGTCGGCGGATGCGCTCTCGGCACTCATGGCGTCCTCCGGCCACTTGAGTCGGAGGCGGTTTGGCGACCGTACCCCCTGTGGTGTAGACCAGTCCGCGGACGGTTCCGCTGTCGTGACCGCCATCATTCGGCACGCACGGCATGACCGCTCGCGAAGATGGGCCAACTGTGGGTTACTGCGACATAGCGGTTCGGATCAGGGAATTCAGGGAGACAGGACATGGCCAGCAAGGCTGAGAAGATCGTCGCCGGCCTCGGCGGTATCGACAACATCGAGGAGATCGAGGGCTGCATCACCCGGCTGCGCACCGAGGTGTCCGACCCCTCCCTGGTCGACGAGACCGCCCTGAAGGCCGCCGGCGCCCACGGCGTCGTCAAGATGGGCACCGCCATCCAGGTCGTCATCGGCACCGACGCCGACCCGATCGCCGCGGAGATCGAAGACATGATGTGAGCCCCGCGGCTCACCTCCGAAGGGGCGCTTCCCGATGCGGGAGGAGCCCCTTCCACAGGTACGGCTAGGCTCCTTGCCATGTCTCGCATCGACGGCCGTACCCCCCAACAGCTCCGCCCGGTCACCATCGAACGCGGCTGGAGCAAGCACGCCGAGGGCTCCGTCCTCGTCTCCTTCGGCGACACCAAGGTGTTCTGCACCGCCTCCGTGACCGAGGGCGTCCCGCGCTGGCGCAAGGGCAGCGGCGAGGGCTGGGTCACCGCGGAGTACGCCATGCTGCCCCGCGCCACCAACACCCGCGGCGACCGCGAGTCCGTCAAGGGCAAGATCGGCGGCCGTACGCACGAGATCTCCCGGCTCATCGGCCGCTCCCTGCGCGCCGTCATCGACTACAAGGCGCTCGGCGAGAACACCATCGTCCTCGACTGCGACGTCCTCCAGGCCGACGGCGGCACCCGCACCGCGGCGATCACCGGCGCCTACGTCGCCCTCGCCGACGCCGTCGGCTGGGCCCAGGGCAAGAAGCTGATCAAGGCCGGCCGGCAGCCGCTCACCGGCACCGTCTCCGCCGTCTCCGTCGGCATCGTCGGCGGCGTCCCCCTCCTCGACCTCTGCTACGAGGAGGACGTGCGCGCCGAAACCGACATGAACGTCGTCTGCACCGGCGACGGCCGCTTCGTCGAGGTCCAGGGCACCGCCGAGGCCGAGCCCTTCGCCCGCGACGAACTCGACGCCCTGCTCGACCTCGCCGTCACCGGCTGCGCCGAGCTCACCGCCCACCAGCGCGCGGCCCTCGAAGCCATGCTCGCGAAGTAAAGGGCGGACCAAAAGAAAGGAGGGCGCGCGGGCAACCCGCGCGCCCTCCTCGGCGTCCTAGGGGTACGGCAGCCTTACCGGGCCACAGGGGCCCTGCCAGGGGAGGGGAACACCACCATGGACGTCAGCCCACGCCGACGCCGTCTCACCGCCGTCGCCGCCGTGGCGCTCGCCGCGCTCACCACCGGCCTCACCACCGGCTGCGACGCCGTGAACAAGGCCCTGGACTGCGTGCAGACCGCCGACTCCATCGCCGACAGCGTCACCGACCTCCAGCAGGCGGTGGAGAACGCGGCCAACGACCCCACCCAGGCCGGCACATCCCTCGACTCCATCGAGAAGAACCTCGACAAGATCGGCGACAGGACCGACAACGCCGACGTCAACAAGGCCGTCGACGACCTGAGGAAAGCCGTGGGGAACGTGCGTACGGCCATCAAGAACGGCGACAAGACCCCGGACGTGAGCCCGGTCACCGACGCGGCCGGCGAACTGACCAAGGTCTGCACGAAGTGAACCGGGGGCTCAGTACCCCCGACGCCGCTCCCGCTCCTCGCGGCGCTCCTCACGCCGGGCCTGGTGCAGCTCCTGCCGGGACTCCCTGCGCTCCAGCTTCTCCCGGCGGCGCTGCTCCTTCAGCAGTTGCTGCTCCGCGCGGGTGAGCTTGCGGGTCACATCCACCCCGCCCCAGAACGCAAGGCCGCCGATGACCACCCGCGGGGCGCCCGGCTCGGGCGGGCCGTCGTCGCGGGGATGGTCGAAGCCGCCCATGATGCCGATGCCGCGCACGACGACCTCGACCCCCGGCGGCACGATGACCTGCACACCGCCCATGATCGCCACACAGTTGATCTCGACCTCGCGGTCCGCGAAGTCCGCCTCCCGCAGGTCGATCTCGCCCCCACCCCAGAACGCGAAGCAGTTGAACCGCTTCGGCACCGTCCAGCGGCCCTTGCGCTGAAAGCCCGACATGATGGCCACCGCACCCGCCGAGGACCCCTCGCCCCCGACGATCCGCCCGGCCCAACCCCCGCTCGGCGCCGGTTCCTTGGTGAAGGAGACCGGGGCGGGCGCCGGTGCGCCGGAGGCCGGAAGGTCGCGGGTGATCGGCGCCAGCTCGCCGTACGTACGCGCCTTGTACGTCGCCTCCAGCCGCTCCTCGAACTCCGCCATGTCGAGGCGGCCCTCGGCCAGAGCGTCCCGCAGGACCTCGGCGACCCGCTCACGGTCGCTGTCGGACGCCCGGAGGTCCGGACTTGCGTCGTCGGTCATGACAGCAGCCTACGAGACCGCCTTCTCCGCGTACATCTTCGCGATGACCGCCTCGATGTCCGGCTCCCGCACCGACAGGTCCACCAGCGGATACTCCGCCGCGAGATACGCCACGAGCGGCGCCGCCGACTGCCCCGCCGGGAACGCCAGCCACTGCCGCGGCCCCTCCACCCGCACCACGCGCGCCGACGGCACCTCGACCGGCGGCAGTTCCCGCTCCAGGTCCACCACCAGCGTCCGCTCGCTCTCCCCGGCCTCGTGCAGCCCCGCGAGCGGACCGTCGTACACCAGCCGGCCGTGGTCGATCACCATCACCCGCGAGCACAACTGCTCGATGTCCTGCAGGTCGTGCGTGGTCAGCAGCACGGTCGTGCCCCGCTCGGCATTCAACTCCCGCAGGAAACCGCGGACCTTCGCCTTCGACACGACATCCAGTCCGATCGTCGGCTCGTCCAGGTACAGCACCTCCGGGTCGTGCAGCAGGGCCGCCGCGATGTCCCCGCGCATCCGCTGCCCGAGCGACAGCTGCCGTACCGGCACGTCCAACAGGGCGCCCAGCTCCAGCAGTTCCACGCACCGGTCCAGGTTCTCGCGGTAACGCGCGTCCGGGATCCGGTACATGCGGTGCGCCAGCCGGTAGGAGTCGATCAGCGGCAGGTCCCACCACAGGGTCGTACGCTGCCCGAACACCACCCCGATCCGGTGCGCCAGGCGCCGCCGCTCCCGCGACGGATCGATGCCCGCCACCCGCAGCCTGCCCGCGCTCGGCGTCAGAATCCCGGTCAGCATCTTGATCGTGGTCGACTTCCCGGCGCCGTTCGGCCCGATGTACCCGACCATCTCCCCGCGCGCCACCGCGAACGAGAGCGAGTCCACCGCCCGCACCTCGCGCCGCTCCCGCCTCAGGAAACCGGTCTTCCTGCGCACCTCGAAGACCTTCTCGACCTTCTCCAGCGAGATGAAACCGTTGTCCGCCACCGCGTCAGCTCCCTGTACTCCGATACGAACGAAGACCCGCCCGCCAGGCCAGCCCCGCCAGCGCGCAGCAGCCCGCCGCCACCAGCGGCGGTGCGAACGCCAGCCACTGGGGCAGCCCCAGCGGATACGGCCGCCCCAGCACATAGGTCGCGGGCAGCCAGTTGACGAAGGCCAGCGGCAGCACGAACGTCACCCCGCGCACCAGCTCCTTCGCGAACACCGTCGGCGGATACTGCAGCAGCGTCGTACCGCCGTAGGTGAAGGCGTTCTGCACCTCCGAGGCGTCCGACGCCAGGAACTGGAAGGCCGCCCCCGCCACGAACACCGCGCAGAAGATCCCGCAGCCACTCACCACCATCACCGGCATCAGCAGCAGCTTCAGCGGCGTCCAGTCGATGTCCAGCCGCGCCACCGCCCAGGTGAGCACCAGCAGGCCCTGCACCACCCGGCCCAGCCTGCGCAGGGCGAACTGGTCGGCCGCCACCTGCGCCAGCACCGGCGCCGGCCGCACCAGCAGCGTGTCCAGCGTGCCGTCGCGCACCCGCCGCCCCAGCCGCTCCATCGAGCCGATCACCAGGTCGGCAAGACCGAAGGCCGTGCCGGACAGCCCGTACAGGAAGGCCACCTCCGGCAGTGACCAGCCGCCGAGCACGTCCACCCGCGAGAACATCAGCATGATCCCGACGAAGTCGAGGAGGGTCGCCGAGAAGTTGCCGAACGTGGTCATCACGAACGAGGCTCGGTAGGCCATCGTCGACCTGATCCACATCCCGGCGATCATCAGATAGGCCCGCACGCCCTCCCGCACCCGGCCGGTGCCGGTCTCACCCACCCTGGACCACCACCCTGCGCGTCGCCGCCGACTGCACCAGCCGCCCGGCACCCAGCAGCACCACCGCCCACGCCCCCTGGAACACGTACGTGCCCAGCGGGTCCGCATGCCCCAGCAGGATCTGGGCCGGCGCCTGCAGCAGCGAGGACCACGGCAGCGCCCGTACGACCTCGCCGAGCGCCCCCGGGAAGATGTTCAGCGGCAGCAGCATGCCCGAGCAGAAGAAGCCGACGAGCCACGACATCTGCGCCACACCCGTACCGTCCAGGAACCAGAACGTGCTGAGCGCCACCAGGTACCGCAGGCCGAACCCGACGATCATCGCCAGCAGTACGGCGACGAGGAAGGCGACCCAGGTGCCCACGTCCGTCGGCAGGTACACCGGGAAGCACAGGGCACCGAAGACGAAGGGCACCAGCCCCCGCCCCAGCAACTGGAAGAACGCCCGGCCCAGGTCCGTCGCCAGCCACCACAGCTGCAGGTCGGCGGGCCGGTACAGGTCGATCGCCACGTCCCCCGTACGGATGCGTTCCATCAACTCGTTCTCGACGCCCCCGCCGCCGATCGCGAGCGTCGACAGGAACGCCTGCCCCAGCCACACATACGTCACGACCTGCGACTGATCCCACCCGCCCAGGTGCGGCCGCTCGTCCCACAGCGCCCGATACGTATAGACGAGGATCAACCCGAAGACGGTGTTCGTGAACACCCCTGCCGCAGTGGCGGCCCGATACGTCGCGTACCGTCTGAATCCCCCCGCCGCGACGGCCACGTACAACCGTCCCGCGCCCACGCCAGTCCACCTCCCGGGACCGCTCGACACCGAAGCGCAGGAGCTTAGCCCCGGGCCCGGCGACCGGCCACGCAATTTCGTGCCCGAAGCGTGCTGGAATCCGGGAACGGAACGCCAGGTGCGAGAGTCTTCAAACTGGGGGCGCAGAAGAGCGTACGAGGCGTACGGGAACGTACGACGAAACAGGAGTCCGTGCACGACATGAGCGACGAGCCGCAGCCGCAGCAGCCGACCGAAGGCGTGCCGCCGAGAAAGCCGCTGCCGGCTGAAGGCCCCGGCGACCCGGGGGGCCACGAGGAGACGGCCGCCGCCCCGGACAAGGGGACGAGGAACGCAGCCGACGTGAAGGGGCCGAGAGAGCCCGGCACACCCCGCTCCGGGGGCGCCGGTGCCGGTGACGGTTCGGCGACCCGGAAGCCCTCGGACGAGGCGCCCGCGCCCCAGGACCGCACGGCCTCCATCGCCCGCGCCCGCCAGGCAGCCCGGGACGCCCACACGGACCAGACCGGCCCGACGACACCCGGCAGCGAACCGCCCTCGGGCTCCGGTGGGGCTTCGGCCTCGGGCGGGGCTTCGGGCTCCGGTGGGGCTCCGAGCTCTGGTGGCGCTTCGCCTTCTGGTGGAGCTTCGGGCTCTGGTGGAGCTTCGGCCCGTGCCGGCGCGTCGGCCTCTGGGGGCGCCTCGCCCTCCGGCGGTGCTTCGACCCCTGGTGGAGCTCCGGGTTCTGGTGGGGCTTCGGGCTCTCGTGGTGCGTCGGCCTCTGGGGGTGCCTCGACCTCGGGCGCTGGTTCGGCCTCGCGTGGGGCGTCGGCTCCTGATGGCGCTTCGCCCTCCGGCGGCGCTTCGGCCCATGGTGGAGCTCCCGGCGCTGGTGGGGCTTCGGCCTCTCGTGGTGCGTCGGCCTCTGGTGGGGCTTCGGTCTCCGGCGGTGCGTCGGCCGCCCGGGGCGCGTCGGCCTCTGGCGGCGCTTCGGGCTCTGCTGGGGCTACGGGTTCTGCTGGGGCTACGGGCTCTGGTGGGGCCACGGGTTCTGGTGGCACCTCGCCCTCCCGCGGTGCTTCCGCCTCCCGCGGTGTGTCGGACTCCGGTGACGCGTCGGTTTCGGGTGCGGGCTCGGCGTCCGAGCGTGAAACATCCGACAAACGCGATGCTTCCGTCAATCAGAGTGTTTCCGGCAAGGGGGAAATTTTCGGCAAGTCGGGCACCTCGGAGAAGCCGCACGTCCCCGGAGCCCGCGCGCCCAAGGAGCCGCAGCCGGCGGAGAGCACCCAGGTCCTCCGGCGCGTCACCCCGCCCCGGGGACCCCAGGCGTCTCCGGAGGAACCCGGCAAGCCCGCTGAGCAGGCCCAGGCGCCCGAGACCACGCAGGTGCTCCGGCGGGTCAGCGCGCCCCGCGCCGGTGAGCCCGGAGGTTCCGCCGAGGCCGCCTCCCCGGCGACGAAGCCGGCCGCCACCGGCCGCACGTCCCACACGACCGGCTCCCGACCCGCCGGCCCCGGCCGACCCGCCCGGACAGCCGGTGCCGCCGGTGCTGCCGCCGCCGGTGCCGCCGCTCACGCCTCCCCGGCAGGTGCCGCGGGCGCGGCGGGCGCGGTGGGCGCCGCCACCCCCGGCCCCCGTACCGGCCCCGGAGCCAAGACCCCCCGGCAGACCCCCGGCGCAACCCCCGGCCAGGCCGGCACCGCCCTCGCCGCCTCCCCGGACGGCCAGGCCTCCGCAGGGTCCGGCAAGGGCAGGAAGCCGAAGCGGCCCAAGCGGACCGGATGGCGGCGGATCATCCCGACCTGGCGCCTGGTGCTCGGCACCTTCGTCATCGGCATCATGCTGCTCGTCGGCCTCTTCTTCCTCGGCTACTCCATGGTCAACATCCCGCCGGCCAACGCCCTCGCCACCAAGCAGGCCAACGTCTACCTCTACGCCGACGGCTCCCAGCTGGCCCGCGACGGCCAGATCAACCGGGAGAACGTCAGCCTCGCCCAGGTCTCCAAGGACGCCCAGCACGCCGTACTGGCCGCCGAGGACCGCGACTTCTACACCGAGTCGGCCATCGACCCCAAGGCGATGCTCCGCGCCGCCTGGAACACGGCGACCGGCAAGGGCAAGCAGTCCGGCTCGACGATCACCCAGCAGTACGTGAAGAACTACTACCTGGGCCAGGAGCAGACGGTCACCCGCAAGGCCAAGGAGTTCTTCATCTCGATCAAGCTGGACCGCAACAAGTCCAAGGACGAGATCCTTGAGGGCTACCTCAACACCAGCTACTTCGGCCGCAACGCCTACGGCATCCAGTCCGCCGCCCAGGCCTACTACGGCGTGGACGCCCAGAACCTCGACCCGGCCCGCGCCGCCTACCTCGCCGCGCTCGTCAACGCGCCCAGCGAGTACGACGTCGTCGCCCACCCCGAGAACAAGGCCGCGGCCGTCGCCCGCTGGAACTACGTCCTGGACGGCATGGTCAAGAAGGGCTGGCTCAGCCAGTCCGCGCGCGCCGGGATGAAGTTCCCGATGCCGAAGGAGCAGACCGTCTCCACCGGCATGTCCGGCCAGCGCGGCTACCTCGTCGAGGCGGTCAAGCACTACCTGACCACCAACAACATCCTCACCGACGACCAGCTCGCGACCGGCGGCTACCGCATCACCACCACCATCCAGAAGAACAGGCAGAACGCCTTCGTCAAGGCGGTCAACGACCAGCTGATCGCCAAGCTGGACAAGAAGAACAACAAGGTGGACAGGTACGTCCGCGCGGGCGGCGCCTCCGTCGACCCGAAGACCGGCAAGGTCGTCGCCATGTATGGCGGTATCGACTACGTGAAGCAGTACACCAACGGCGCGACCCGCGGCGACTTCCAGGTCGGCTCCACCTTCAAGCCCTTCGTCTTCACCTCGGCGGTGCAGAACGCCTCGACCACCCAGGACGGCCGCACCATCACCCCGAACACCATGTACGACGGCACCAACGAGCGGCTCGTCGAGGGCTGGAGCGGCGCGCCCTACAGCCCGCAGAACGAGGACCAGAAGTCGTACGGCCAGATCACCGTCACCAAGGCGACCGACCTGTCCGTGAACGCCGTCTACGCGCAGATGGCCGCCGACGTCGGCCCGTCGAAGGTCAAGCAGACCGCGATCGACCTCGGTGTCCCCTCCGACACCCCGGACCTGTACCCGTCCCCGTCCATCGCCCTCGGCACCGCCACCGCCAGCGTGCTGGACATGGCGGAGTCCTACGCCACGCTCGCCAACCACGGCCAGCACGGCACGTACACCATGATCGAGAAGATCACCAAGGACGGCACGGACACGGTCAAGCTGCCCCAGCAGCCCGTCAAGCAGGCCGTCAGCCGCGAGGCCGCCGACACCACCACGTCCATCCTGCAGAGCGTGGTCGACAACGGCACCGCCACCTCCGCACAGGCCGCGGGCCGCCCGGCGGCCGGCAAGACCGGTACCGCCGAGAACGACACCGCCGCCTGGTTCGCCGGTTACACCCCCGACCTGGCCACGGTGGTCTCGGTCATGGGCCAGGACCCGGTGACGGCCAAGCACATGCCGCTGTACGGCGCCCTCGGCCAGCCCCGTATGAACGGCGGCGGCCCGCCCACCCAGATCTGGGCCCAGTACACGGCGGACGCGCTGAAGAACAAGCCGGCCTCCGACTTCGACCTCCAGCTGCAGCCGGGCGCCGACCAGCCGCAGCCGCCCAGCGCCACCGGCTCGGTCCCGCCGGGCACGACCGTCGGCCAGAACAACGGCGGCACCACCGGCACCCCCACCGGCGGCCCGACCACCAGCCCGACCACCGGCGGCACCACCGGCACCCCCACCACCGGCGGCCCGACCACCACCGGCGGCACCGGCACCACCGGCGGCGGCACCACGACCGGCGGAGGTACGACCACAGGCGGTGGTACGACCACGGGCGGCGGAACCGACGGCGGCGGCACGACCGGCGGCGGCACGACCACCGGCGGCGGAACCGACGGCGGCGGCACGACCACCGGCGGGGGAACCGACGGCGGCGGCGGTACGACAGGCACGGCCGCCGGCGCCGGAGGTGGCGACCCAGCCATCTGACCCCCGGTGACGCCCCGTTGACGTCTCAGTGACCGCTGGTCGCCTTCAGCCCCACCACGGCGACCAGCAGCAGACACACGAAGAAGATCCGGGCGGCGGTGACCGGCTCACCCAGCACCACCATGCCGAGCACCGCCGCACCGGCCGCCCCGATGCCCACCCACACGCCGTACGCGGTACCGATGGGCAGGGACTTCGCGGCGTACGACAGCAGAACCATGCTGGCGGCGATCCCCGCACCGGTGAACACACTGGGCACCAGCCGGGAGAAGCCCTCGCTGTACTTCATCCCGATCGACCAGCCCACCTCCAGCAGACCGGCGACGACAAGCAGAACCCAGGCCATGACAGGCACCTCCGGAAGGAATCTCTGAACGGGGGTGCGTCGTCTTTGCCTGAAGGTCGAGGATCCCGGTACGGCGCGTCTCGTCGGGCTGACGCCTTCGAACATAGCAAAGGAACGACAAAGGGGCCGGTGACCACGGTCACCAGCCCCTTTACCGGTACGGACTCAGAGATACAGACCGGTGGAGTCCTCCGACCCCTCGAAACGGTCCGCGGCCACGGCGTGCAGATCCCGCTCGCGCATGAGCACGTACGCCACACCCCGCACCTCGACCTCGGCCCGGTCCTCCGGATCGAACAGAACCCGGTCACCCGGTTCCACGGTCCGTACGTTCTGCCCGACCGCGACAACCTCGGCCCAGGCCAGCCGCCGCCCGACCGCCGCGGTGGCGGGAATCAGAATGCCGCCCCCCGACCGCCGCTCGCCCTCACCGGTCTCCTGCTTGACCAGAACCCGGTCGTGCAGCATCCGGATGGGAAGCTTGTCGTGATGGGGGGTGCTGTGCTGGTTTCTGTTGGCGCTCACGCTTCGAACCTACCTGCCTTCACCACGCCGGGCTGCGCCCGGGTCAGCCCTTGCGCCGCCTGCGGCCCACGGCAAACAGCCCCACCACACCGACGGCGAGCACCGCGACGGGCACCACCCGCTCCAGCCGCACCCCGCCCTCTCCATCGACGAACTGCGCGCGCACCTCACTCACCACCCGGTTGACCTGCACGTACGCCCGCCCGACCGTGTGATCGATATTGGCGACGACCTTGGCCCTGGCGTCCCCGATGATCGTCTGCGGATGCACCCGCACCCCGATCTCGTCGAGCGTCTCGGCCAGCACTTCGCGGCGGCGCTTGATGTCCGCCTCGATCTGCGCCGGGGTTCTGGTGTCCGACGTGTCCGCCACCGTACGGCCTCCGAAGTCTCCTGATGCTGTCCCGGACAGTCTGTCAGCTTCTCCTCCCGGCGCACCGCAAGGCCCCCCGGTTACCCTGGCCCGATGAGCGAGCGACTCCAGCCGGGGGACGTGGCCCCCGCCTTCACCCTCCCCGATGCCGACGGCAACGAGGTCTCCCTGTCCTCCCACAAGGGCCGCAAGGTCATCGTCTACTTCTACCCCGCCGCCCTTACCCCCGGCTGCACCAAGCAGGCCTGCGACTTCACCGACAACCTGGACGTCCTGGCCTCCGCCGGCTACGACGTGCTCGGCATCAGCCCCGACACCCCGGAGAAACTGGCGAAGTTCCGCGAGAAGGAGTCCCTGAAGGTCAAGCTGCTGGCCGACCCGGAGAAGACGGTCACCGAGGCCTACGGCGCGTACGGCGAGAAGAAGAACTACGGCAAGACGTACATGGGCGTCATCCGCTCCACGATCGTCGTGGACGAGGAGGGCAAGGTCGAACGAGCCCTCTACAACGTCCGCGCCACGGGCCACGTGGCCAAGATCATCAAGGATCTGGGTATCTGAGGCGCCTTTTCCGCGGCCGGCGGCTCGCATCGGGACATTCCGGTGTGGGCCGCTTTCTCTTTCCGTGCGTGACTGTCCGATAACCGGTTCGTTACTCCGTACGGGCGGCGAACGCACGCCCGGAACGGAGGGGGCTCGATGGGGGCCGGCGCGTACAGCAGGGAACGGCTGGAGGAAGCGGCTCGCGGGGCGCGGACGTTGTCGGAGGCGTTGGAGAGGCTGGGGGTGGATCCGAGGAGTTCGACGCGGCGCTATGTCCTGGGGCGGATGAAGAAGCTCGGGGTGGATGTCTCCCACTTCGAGAGGGAGGGGGTGAAGTGGACGAGGGAACTGCTTGAGGGGGCCGTGGCTGCCTCCACGAACATGTGCGAGGTGCTGCGCCATCTCGGCCTGGAGGTCGTGGGCGGCCACCACACGCACATCAGCCGCAGGATCAAGGCGTACGGGATCGACACCTCGCACTTCCAGCTGCCGACGCAGCGAGGAAAGCCCTGGCGGGCCCGAACGCCGGAGGCCCTGCTCGTCGAGCAGCCGGTCGGCCAGGCTCGGCGCATCCCGAGCGACCGGCTCAAGTGGGCGATGATGTCCGTTGGCTTGCCGGAGCGCTGTGCCCGGTGCGGCACGGAGCCGGTGTGGCGGGGCCGTCCGCTCCCGCTGGAGGTCGATCACATCGACGGGAACTGGCGTGACAACCGCATCGAGAACCTTCGGCTCCTCTGCCCCAACTGCCACTCGACCACGGACAATTACCGCGGACGCGGCAAGGGTCGGTCTCAGGGTGGGGCCGTATGAGCAGTGGCCTGCAGTACACCCGTGAGCGGTTGGCTGAGGCTGCCGAGCAGTGCGCGAGCCTGGATGAGGTCATCGCCTTCTTCGGCACCAGCCCGTACGGCAAGCTGCGTCGCTACCTCGTGCGGCGATTCGCCCACTTCAGGATCGACATCTCGCACTTCTCCGACTCCGGCAGCCCCCGCCGCCGGGCACCCGAGGAGTTGCGCATAGCGGTCGCCGAGTCGATCTCCATCGCAGAGACGCTGCGCCGCCTTGGGTGCCCGGACACCGGCACGCAACGGGCCTTGTTGCGTGAGTGGGTCGCCGAAGAGGGCATCTCGACCGCGCACTTCCTGGGGCAGGCGCACCAACGAGGCAAGACCCGCACGGACCGCATCAGGCGCCCCGAGGACATCCTGGTCAAGCACGACGGCCGACGCCGGACGCGTACCCACCTGCTGCGCCGTGCGCTCCATGAGGTGGGCATTCCGGAGGAGTGCGCCGAGTGCGGCGTCGGGCCGGAGTGGTTCGGGCAGCCGATGACGCTGGAGATCGACCACATCAACGGCGACTGGAGCGACGACCGGCGCGAGAATCTGCGGCTGCTGTGCCCCAACTGCCACGCGACTACGAGCACCTGGTGCCGAGGTGGTCGGCAACGGCATACTCTCGCCCAGTAAAGTAGACCCGGGCACGCGCTCGTACTCCAATGGCAGAGAGACAGGCCTTAGAAGCCTGGTGTTGTCGGTTCAAATCCGACCGGGCGCACAGGCAAAATGGGCCCCGCACCTTCGTTTCAAAGGTGCGGGGCCTCTCCGTAATCTCAGCCCAACAGCTCCCGAACCACCGGCACCAACGCCCGGAACGCCTTCCCCCGGTGGCTGATCGCGTTCTTCTCCTCGGGGCTCAGCTCGGCGCAGGTCCGGGTCTCGCCCTCCGGCTGGAGGATCGGGTCGTAGCCGAAGCCGTTCGTGCCGGCGGGGGTGTGCCGGAGCACGCCCCTCAGGCGGCCCTCGACCACCCGCTCACGCCCGTCCGGCAGTGCCAGGGCCGCCGCGCACGCGAAGTGGGCCCCCCGGTGTTCGTCCGTGATGTCGGCGAGCTGGGCCAGGAGCAGGTCCAGGTTGGCCTTGTCGTCGCCGTGGCGGCCGGACCAGCGGGCGGAGAAGATGCCGGGGGCGCCGCCGAGGACGTCGACGCAGAGGCCGGAGTCGTCGGCGACCGCGGGCAGGCCGGTGGCCTGGGCGAGGGCGTGGGCCTTGAGCAGGGCGTTCTCGGCGAAGGTGACGCCTGTTTCCTTGACGTCGGGGATGTCGGGGCGGGCGTCGGCGCCCACCAGCTCGTGGGGGAGTCCGGCGTCGGCGAGGATGGCCCTCAGCTCGGTGATCTTTCCGGCGTTGCGGGTGGCGAGGATCAAGCGGGTCATGCCAGTCAGTATCCCGGTCGTCCCGGCGGTGTTCCTCGCCCGTACCTACAGTTCCGTCTGCCCGGCGCCCTTGAGCGTGTTCAGGTCGAAGACGCCGGCCATCCTGGCGAAGCCGAGGTCGCTGGGGTGCAGGTGGTCGCCGGAGTCGTAGTCGGGGCGGAGGCGGCGGGGGTCGTACGGGTCGCGGAGGGCCTTGTCGAAGTCGATGACCGCGTCGTAGACCCCGCCGGCCCGGATCTCGGTGTTGACCTGCTGGCGTACCGCCTCGCGGGCCGGGGTCCAGCCGCGGTGGCCCTGGTAGGGCATGAGTGTGGCGCCGACGACTTTCAGGCCGCGGGCGTGGGCTTCGCGGACGAGGGTGCGCAGGCCGGTGACGATCTTGTCGGGGTCGGCGAGGCGGGGGTTGCGGAGGATGTCGTTGACGCCGAGGTCGATGACGACGGCCTTGACGTTCGGGTGCGTGAGGGCGTCGCGGGCGAAGCGGCCGAGGCCGCTCTGGTTCTCGGCGGGCCGGCCAAGTCCGTCGGCGAGGACCTGGTTGCCGCTGATGCCCTCGTTGACGACGCTGTAGCGGGGTACCTGCCGTCCGCCTGCGAGCGCGGTGCGCAGCCGCCCGGCGAGGATGTCGGGCCAGCGGTGGTTGGCGCCGATGGTGGAGGTGACGCCGTCGGTGATGGAGTCGCCGAAGACGACGACGGTGCCGTCGGCTTCGTTGCTGAGGACGTCGAGGGCCGTCAAGTACCGCCAGTGCGGGGTCTGTTGGGTGTAGGGGGTGCCGGTCGCGTCCTCGGTGGCGTCGCCGTCGGCGACGTAGGAGATCTGCCGGGCGTGCGGGTGGTAGGTGACGGGGCCGGAGGGGGTGGGGGAGTAGGTGGTGACGAGGACGTCGCTGTCGTGGGGGACGGTGAGGCGTACGGCGTCGCTGACGATCTGTTCGCCGGCGGGTATGACCACGCTGGTGGCGCCGTCGAAGGTGAGGCGGCGCATCGAGTCCGGGTCGGCCGCGGCGGTGCCGTCTCCGGCGGAGAGCGCGAGGGAGGCGTGGGTGATGGTCAGCGGCTCGTGGCCGTAGAGGTTGGAGAGCGTGATCCGGGCGCTCGTGCCGCCGGTGCTGGTGTGGACGATGTTGCGTACGGAGCGGCCCGCGAGGCCTCCGGTCTCGGTGCCGGGTTCGCCGCCCACCGGGGAGGCGGACCAGGCGCCGACCCAGGTGCCGGTGGAGGCGGGGGCGACGGAGGAGCCGTGGTGGGGGCGGCCGTCGGTGAGGGCGCCGCGCGGGGTGCCGTCGTCGGCCGCCACGGTGAGGTAGATGGCGGCGGACACGGCTGCGACCAGTGCGATGAGTGCGCTGAGTACGGCATAGCCATGACGCTTGGTCACGCTTGTGTTGTTCTCCTCGGGGATGGGAGCCCGAGGCTCCGATCTTGATGAGCCCATGATGCGGCATGGGGCGGGCAGAGCTGTCAGGGCCCTGCCCAAACCCCCTTTCTTACAGACGCCGGGAACTCTTGTTCCGTTCCGGGAGTCGGTCAGGAAGGGACAATTGTGTGCGGGATCACCGAACGGGATCACTGAGCGGGTGGAGCTGAACGGGTGGAGCCGATGGAACCGACCGAGACGGAAGCAGCGCCGGCGCGGGGTGTGTCGTACAAGACGATGACGGCCTTCACCCCGGCCGACGAGGAGCGCCGGCGCGGGGTGCGGCGCATGAAGCTCACGGCGACCTGCATGCTGTTGTTCGTGGCGGTGGTCTACGTCCTGGCAAGGCTCGCCTCGCACGAGGGTGCCGGGCCGTGGGCGGGCTATGTGGCGGCGGCCGCCGAGGCCGGCATGGTGGGTGCGCTGGCCGACTGGTTCGCGGTGACGGCGCTCTTCCGGCATCCGCTGGGGCTGCCCATTCCGCACACGGCGATCATCCCGACGAAGAAGGATCAGCTGGGTGTTTCGCTGGGTGAGTTCGTCGGCGAGAACTTCCTGTCCGAGGACGTCGTACGGCAGCGGCTGCGCGCGGTGGGCATCGGCAGTCGGCTCGGGGCGTGGCTGGCGGAGCCGGAGCATGCGGACCGGGTGACGGCGGAGCTGGCGACGGCGCTGCGGGGTGCGCTGACCGTGTTGCGGGACTCCGATGTGCAGGCGGTCGTGGGTGAGGCGATCACCCGGCGGGCGAACTCGCAGGAGATTGCCCCGGGTATCGGCAAGATGCTGGAGAAGGTCGTGGCCGACGGCGGGCACCGGCGGGCGGTGGACCTGGTGGTGGCCCGGGCGCACGACTGGCTGGTGCTGCACCGCGACGATGTGATGGTGGCGGTGGAGGGGGGTGCGCCGGGCTGGACGCCGCGGTTCGTGGACCGGAAGGTCGGCGAGCGGGTCTACAAGGAGCTGTTGCGGTTCGTCACCGAGACGCGGGACATGCCCTCCCATCCGGCGCGTGGCGCGCTGGACCGTTTCCTCACCGACTTCGCCTCCGATCTGCAGTCCGACACGGACACCCGGGCGCGGGTGGAGCGGCTCAAGGGGGACGTGCTGGGCCGGGGCGAGGTGCAGGATCTGATCGCGTCGGCCTGGACGGCCGTGCGGTCGATGGTGGTGGCGGCGGCGGAGGACGAGCGGAGCGAGCTGCGGATGCGGGTGCGGCGCGCGCTGCTGTCGCTGGGGACGCGGATGGCGACCGAGCCGAAGGTGCAGGGGAAGGTGGACAGCTGGGTGGAGGGTGCGGCGGTGCACGTGGTGACGACGTACCGCGCGGAGATCACCTCGCTGATCACGGACACGGTGGCGGGCTGGGACGCCGAGCACACCACCCGGAAGATCGAGGCGCACATCGGCCGCGACCTGCAGTTCATCCGGATCAATGGCACGGTGGTGGGATCGCTGGCGGGACTGCTGATCTATACGGTGACGCGGACGCTGGGAGCCTGAGCGGGACCGGTTCCGAGTGGTTGCGCCGGTCGGGGGCACCCGTGATGCCGTCCCCGCCCGTGCGGGGGACGTCCTTCGACGAGAGGGAGCCCATGAGCGCAGCAGCCGAGGCGCCGTCGCCGCAGACCGGCCGTACGATCACCACCGACATCCCCGCCCGGCTGGACCGTCTGCCCTGGTCCCGCTGGCACTGGACGATCGTGATCGGCCTGGGGACGGTCTGGATCCTCGACGGTCTGGAGGTCACGGTCGTCGGCAACATCGCCGGCCGGCTGGCCGAGCCGGGCAGTGGGGTGTCGATCACCTCGGGCCAGATCACCGGCACCGCCGCCGCGCTGTATGTGGCCGGTGCCTGCTCGGGGGCCCTCTTCTGGGGGCGCCTGACCGACCGGTTCGGCCGCAAGCGGCTCTTCATGATCACCCTGGCGGTGTACCTGGCGGCGACGGCCCTGACCGCCGTCTCCTGGGAGGCCTGGTGGTTCTTCCTGTTCCGCTTTCTGACCGGTTTCGGCATCGGCGGTGAGTACGCGGCGATCAACTCGGCGATCGACGAGCTGATCCCGGCCGCCCACCGCGGCCGGGTGGACCTGATCATCAACGGCAGCTTCTGGCTGGGCGCGGTGGGCGGTTCGCTGCTGTCGATCGTGGCGCTCGACACGGACCTGCTGGCCAGGAACGTCGGCTGGCGCCTGACCTTCGCCCTCGGAGCCGTACTGGCCCTGGTCATCCTCCTGGTACGGCGGCACGTCCCGGAGAGCCCGCGCTGGCTGCTGATCCACGGCAGGGACCGGGAGGCGGAGGAGATCGTCCGTGGCATCGAGCGGCAGGTCGAGCAGGAGAAGGGCGAGCGGCTGCCCGAGCCGCGGGGCGAGGCGTTGGAGATCCACCAGCGCAAGAGCGTGACGTTCCTGGAGATCGCCCGTACGGTCTTCGGCCACTACCGCAGGCGGGCCGTCCTCGGCTTCTCCCTCTTCATCGGCCAGGCGTTCCTGTACAACGCGATCACCTTCGGCTTCGGCGCGATCCTGACCAGGTTCTTCGACGTGCCCTCCGGCCACACCGGCTACTACTTCGCGGTGATCGCGGTCGGCAACTTCTTCGGCCCGCTGCTGCTGGGCAGGCTGTTCGACACGGTGGGCCGGCGGGTGATGATCTCCTCGACGTACCTGCTGTCGGGCCTGCTCCTGTTCGGTACGGCGTGGCTGTTCGACCAGGGCTCGCTGAGCGCGGGCACGCTGACGGCCTGCTGGTGCGCGGTGCTGTTCTTCGCCTCCGCGGGCGCCTCCAGCGCGTACCTGACGGTGTCCGAGGTCTTCCCCATGGAGACGCGGGCGATGTCCATCGCGTTCTTCTACGCCCTCGGCACGGCGGCCGGCGGCATCAGCGGCCCCCTGCTGTTCGCCGACCTCACCGGCACGGGCAAGGTCGGCGACACGGTGCTGGCCTTCTCGATCGGCGCGGCCCTGATGTGCGCGGCGGGCCTGGTCGCAGCGGTCCTGGCCGTACGGGCGGAGCGCCGCTCCCTGGAGGACATCGCCCGTCCGCTGACGGCGGTGGCGAGCCGGGTCGCGCCGAGTACGCCGAGTGCGCCGTAAGGGCGTAGGTCGTCAGGCCCCCGTCGTGGAGCCGGGCCGCACGATCATCAGTACGGTCACGGTGGCCCACAGCAGGTTGAACATCCCTGTGTACATGGCGAGTCGCGCGGGATCGGTGCCCCTGCCCTCCACCACCGCGCTCTGGGCGGGAAGCACCAGCGCGGCGAGGACGACGGCGGCGAGAGCGGTCAGCACGATCGACGCGATCAGCCAGGCGCTCCCGAGCACGCCCATCTCGCTCGCGGTGGCGAACCCGAAGACCGGGACGACGACGCCGACGAGGGCGTAGACCCGGCAGATGCCGTGCAGTAGGTGCAGCGTGCCGGTGGCATCGGGAGCGCCGGTGGCTCCTGGAGAGCCGGGCGCGGCGAGGGCCCGGCGCGCGGCGGGCGGGAACATGCTGGCGGCGACGGTCACGGGGCCTACGGCGACGATGGCGGCGAGGACGTGGACGGCGAGGAGGAACTTGGTCACGCGGTGACGGTAGGCGGCGGCCGGATCCCGCAGAAGTGGCGGAAGTGACACGGAGCAACGGATTCCCGCCACGCGGAGGGCAGGGAGCAGCTCTATTACGGCACTGATGGGCGCCGTTGGCGGCAATCCGGCGTAGGCGTACGATCCCGCCATGCACACCGTGGCCGTACTGGCGCTGGACGGAGTCATCCCCTTCGACCTCTCCGCCCCCATCGACACCTTCGGCTGGGCGCGGCTGCCCGACGGCCGGGTGCCGTACCGGGTACGGGTGTGCTCGGTGCGGGAGGAGGTGAGCGCGGGGGCCTTCACCGTGCGGGCGCCGTACGGCCTTCAGGCGCTGGCGGAGGCGGACACGATCATCCTGCCGGGCGTGGCGGAACCGCCGGAGGAGCTGCCGCCGGGCGTGACCGAGGCACTGCGCGCGGCAGCCGCGAACGGCACCCGGATCGCCTCGATCTGTGTGGGCGCGTTCCTCTTCGCGGCGACGGGCCTGCTGGACGGCCTGCGCGCGACGACGCACTGGTGCGCGGCGGGGGACCTGGCGGCGCGGCACCCGGAGGTGACGGTCGACCCGAACGTCCTGTACGTCGACAACGGCCAGTTCCTGACATCGGCGGGCGCGGCGGCGGCGCTGGACATGTGCCTGCACATGATCCGCAAGGACTTCGGCTCGGCGGTCGCCGCGCACGCGGCGCGGATGTCGGTGATGCCGCTGGAACGGGAGGGCGGCCAGGCCCAGTTCATCGTCCACGACCTGCCCCCGGCGCCGTCGGGTGCCACCTTGGAGCCGCTGCTGCACTGGCTGGAGGACCACTGCGACCGCGACATGACGGTGGACGAGATCGCGGACCGGGCGGGCATGAGCACCCGCACCCTCAACCGCCGCTTCCGCGAGCAGACCGGTACGACTCCGCTGCAGTGGCTGCACCGGGCGCGGGTACGGCGGGCACAGCATCTGCTGGAGACGACGCCGTACCCGGTGGAGCGGATCGCCGCACAGACGGGCTTCGGCTCGCCGACGGCCTTCCGGGAGCGGTTCCGGAGGGTGGTGGGGACGAGCCCGCAGGCGTACCGGAGGGCGTTCAGGGCGGGGGCGCTGTAGAGGGGGGACGGGGGTGATGCGCGGGGTGCTCCGGCTGTGCCTGCCGCCGGGGTCTGCTCAGGCTTTGCGGTCGGCTCGGTCGGCTCGGTCGGCTCGGTCGGCTCGGTCGGCTCAGGCCGTGCGGTTTGCTCAGGCCGTGCGGTCGGTTCAGGCTGTGCCGTCGGTTCAGGCCGTGCGGTCGGTTCAGGCCTTGCGGTCGGCGACGGCCCAGGAGGCGAGGGCGACGGCGCCGGCGACACCGAGGACGGACGGCC
This sequence comes from Streptomyces barringtoniae, assembly GCF_020819595.1. Classification (GTDB taxonomy): domain Bacteria; phylum Actinomycetota; class Actinomycetes; order Streptomycetales; family Streptomycetaceae; genus Streptomyces; species Streptomyces barringtoniae. Next base: position 209,651 of record NZ_JAJHNP010000010.1, on the reverse strand, counting down.
AGGCGCCGACCTTCTTCGCGAGGGGGTGCGACCCGGCGAACGCGGCGACGTAGGCGGCGCTCAGCGCACCGGCGGCCTTCCCGCCGGCCTGCTTGCGCCACTGCTGGGCGGCGGTGACCCCGGCGACGGCAAGCACGGCCCCACCCAGCTGCCGCTTCTTGGTCCACCGGGCCACGCCGTACCCACCGACAAGTCCGGTAGCGGCCACCACTGCACTGGGAACCCTCGCCACAACTGCCTCCTCTTTCTCCGCTTTTGCGCGATGTCTGGCCCGAGGCTAACGCGCAGCCGAACGCGCTCTCCTGACCTGAGTCGAATCCTGTCAAGTTTCCGGCGAAGAGCTATGTCCCAACAGCCGTACGAACGACACGACACGACTGAAGCCCCCCACGGAACTCGTCGTCGTGGGGGGCTTGGCCCGGTGCACTGTCTTTCACGGGGATGCGGGTGTCTGCGGCACCCGCTGGTCAACGCGGCTCACCGTGACTGCAGAGCGCCGTGACGAACACGGTTGGGGCGTGGCGACCTCGCACGCATCCACACGTTGCAAGGTCGCCACGCATCTCCCGTGCCGTCGGCGGGCGAGCCGGCCGGCCCACCGGAAGCTGGCCGGCCGCCGCTATCCGCCGTCAGGGGGTACCGAACCGCCCTCTTAGAAGGCGCTGTTGCTGCAGCCCATCGACGACCCGATGTGGGTGTCCTGCGCGCCCGGGTCGCCCTCGCCGTTGAGCGCGTTGCCCAGCACGCCGTTGAGGATTCCGACCTCACCGAGGACGTCGACATTGAGGTCGTGCGACTTGCAGTTGGAGCTCTGCAGGACGCTGCTGCCTCCGCCGCCACCGCCCTCGCCGCCGGCGTAGGCGGTGCCAGAGGCCAGAAGCCCGACGCTCCCGAGAGCGGCGACCAGGACGGCAGCCTTGTGAAGCTTGTGCATTTCATCTCCATCGCGTGTGGTGGATACGATCTGTGACAGATCGACTTCCGTCAGTGACGGAGATTAGTGTGCAAATCCTCCAAGGCGGACGGCGACGCGCCGGGCCAGTGACCGCGTAGAGTAACCGGCGCATTACGGATCGGCATCCCGTGGCCCCGACCGAGCCCCCGGCTCCCCAGGCCGCGGCCCCCGACCTGACCACCCGTCACCTCCCCTGCCACCAGCGCCGACGCGTCCCGAGCCGCCCACCGGGCGCCTCCTGCGCCACCGATGGTCCACCAGGGCACCCAACACAGGAATCGTGCCGCTCCACGCACCCTGGCCCCGCTTTCCCCCGGGCGGCCCTACGGCAACTTGTCGCGCACGGCACGCCCGACACGCTGATCACCCAACGGGGCAGGTCAGCTCGGGCTTGGACCGGTTCGGAGAACAGGTCACCACGGCAAGCGACAGGTACGAGGGACGCTCGAGGTGGAACCCGAGCGATACGTCAGTACCCGAACTCAACTTCCCAGCCGCCGTGTTGACGAGCGCGGTGAGATCGACAAGGTCACGCTCGCGGTCGGAGGCGAACCGGCCGGGCTTCGTGGACGCTGGAAGAAGGGGACGGCATGGCGTTGCGTCGGACTCTATCTGTGCCGCTCAGGCGAGTTGGTAGTCAGTGTGAGGAATGCCCAGTCCCCACACCGCCTCAAAGGCGCCCGCGCACAGTTTGATCTCCTGGGGGTCGGTGCTGAGAGACGGTTCCAGCCACTCGCCCTCGCCATCGAAGTGGTTCACGAGCAGCAGGGACGAGTCGAACAACCAGAAGTCGTTGCCGGGCAGTGCGATACCGGTGGCCTTCCTGCGCGGCAGCCAGCGCACTTCCTCGCCTGCGGCGATGTTCAGGCCGTCGGTCACCTCGTGTTCGAAGCGGATGTACTTGCTCACCGGCTCGGACACGATCCGGGCGCGGCGGACCTTCACTCCTCGGCGCGTTGCCTCCGAGACCAGGGCGAGCCAGTCGGCCCACCTCTCGGCGGGTTCGATCGCCGTGCCGGCATCCCAGTCGATGTACGCCGGGTCCGACTTCATGTAGGAGTCCCGCATCTCCAGATGGACCGCCGATTCACGGCATACGCGGAACAGTTCCTCAAACGTCGGAACCGTGGTCACGCTGTACCTCCAAGAAGAACCGGACCATGCGCCTCGGGATGTCCACCACGGACTCATGGCCGGGGATGTCCATCTGGCCGAGCCGTTCCTCGTCCAGCACCTTTCCATCCCTGCACGAGATAGCTGTCCAGAACTTGCCAGACAGGCGCGGAAGGATCGCGCAGCGCGGCACCGAGGACAGGCAGTCCGACGCCACGAGAGTTGTGGATCTGACTACCCACGCACTGAGGAGGAGAACTCAGACGACCAGCCATCGAGCAACTGCCTCGCGGCATCCTCCGCACACGCCCGCTCGGCGAACACGTCGAAGAGTCGGCTGTAGTGCTCAACGTCCTTCACTTCGCGAAGTACCACCCGCCCGGTGAAGACTTCCAACGTCGCCAGAGTCGTGTCGTAGACGGTGAAGGTGTTGAACGGCACCTCGGACACCCGGGCCGACAGTGGAAGCACCCTGACATCCACATTCGGCCGACGCGACAGCGACAGGACATGCTCGATCTGCCCAGCCATGACGGCCGCCCCACACAACTGCCAACGGATCGCTGACTCGGTGAGCAGGAACTCGAACTGCTTTTCGGGATGGTCGAGTATGGCCTGCCGTTCCAGCTTCAACGCTATGACTCGGTCGACGTCCCCTGCTCCCGAGGCTGAGGTCTGCGTCATGACGTGACGCATGTACTCGGGTGTCTGAATCAGTCCCGTGGGAACCGCCGGGAGGAAGTAGCGCAGGCGTGTAGCGCTCCTCTCCAGGGCGGCAAGTTCATGCTGGACGTCACCCGCAGCGCTGGGCTCTGGTTCCAGCTTCATACGAACCCCCAAGCCAACTCGACAGTACCTGTGATCCAGCGGACTCAACGACGCAGCGGGGTCATCCGGCCCGCCATCGTGCCTCGTTGCTCGTGCCAAGCGTGCCTATGAAGGCGTGCCATGTGACAGGTCGCACCCGGATCACAGAGCCCTCCCCCCGCTTTGAATCGCGTATGAGCGCGCCGTCGTCCGTGTAAGCGCACTCCACGCACTCGGTCCCACTGCCACCACTGTAAGAAGACTTGAACCAGTGAAGTTGTGACGACGCTGCCATCAAGGCTCCCTGCTGATCCGCTCGATGAGTTCCGCTGACGACTCGAAGTCGAGTGCTTGAGCGCTGAGGTACTCGAACGCCAACTTATAACGGTCCAGTTCCTGCGGCTTCTCCATGAAGAGTCCGCCGCTGATGAGGTCTACGTACACCACGTCAAGTTCCCGAGTCTGCCCGCGCAGGACGGCGAAGCTGCCTACGGCCGCCGCGTGCGCGCCTCGTGCGAACGGTAGGACCTGGACCGTGATGTGCGGCCGTCGTGATTGGGCGAGCAGGTGATCCAACTGCTGTCGCATGACCTCTCGGCCGCCGACCAAGCGACGGATGGCAGCCTCGTCGATCACACACCAGATGTGCGGTGGCTCTTCGCGATCCAGCAGCTCCTGACGTTTCATACGGATATCGACCATGTGCTGGACCTCACGCTCCGGGCACTGCACCTCAGAGGCTCGGTGTACGGCTTCGGCATACTCCCGGGTCTGAAGTAGGCCGGGGATGTACATGCAGGCGTAGTGGTCCTCGCGTACGACCTCGTCTTCGAGAGTCAACATGAGGTTCATGGACTCAGGGATGGGATCCGCGAGTGAACGCCACCAGCCCTGGATCTTGGCGCCCTTGGCTAGTTCAACCAGGGCCAGGCGTTCCTCGTCTGTGGCGCCGTACTCGCGGCAGAGAGCGTCGACAGCCGGCCACTTGACCGTGCCTTCCTTCGTCTCGTACCGGCTGAGTGTCGCCTTGGAGATACCGACGCGTGCTCCCGCCTCCTCCAGGGTTAGCCCTTTCAACTCTCGGAGCCGACGCAGGTCAGCTCCCAGTTGGCGCCTACGTGTGGTGGGTCCAACTGCCATGCCTCCGGCCCTTCCTGTTCACGCGGTAGATCGTCCTCGACCCTCTGGAGGACTGCAAGGTGGTGCGCGCCGGGGCGCTTTGTATGGCAGCGCGCTCCTCTTCGCAGGAGATGAGAGTTCCATTTTGGAAGTCTCATCGACACACTTGGTAGCTGTGAGGTTACTTGACGCGCAGGGCGTCACCGGCAGCGTGAGCGAGGGAGCGAAGTACGTCATGGACTGCACGGGTTGTATGCCACGAAGGACATGGAAGCTGCCGTTTCTGGCTGAGGCGGAAGGAGTGGCTGCACTGCGTCGAATCCTGCGAATTCACCTTGAACGTTGGGGGTTGCAGGAACTCAGCGAAGCCGCCCAACTGTGCGTCAGCGAGCTCGTCGCCAACGTGATCAAGCATGTGGGCCCTGGCACCCCGAGTACGCTTGCGGTCTCCATGAGCGGGACTCACTTGCGCATCGAAGTCCAGGACCCCGACCCCCGAGCCCTCCCCACGCTGACGGACGCAGATGCGGACGCTGAGGCAGGGCGTGGAATGGCTCTCATCGAGGCCATCACCGACCGTTGGGGCGTCGACCTTGCACCTGGGCGCAAGGCGACATGGTGTGAGTTCCGCACAGGCCTCGAGACTGCTGACGGGCATACGACAGGCCCTCGCGTAGCCCGGGCGGCGAACGTTCTCGGGATGTACGCCGACGTGGCGAAGCTGCCGACAGGAACGAAGCTTGGTCGACTGGGCAGGGCAGTGGCGGAGGAGGCGGCGATCAACGTGATCACCGATCTCCTCTACTGGCTCGGGGCACACGGCCGGGACCCGGACGAGGTGCTGGAGCGGGCCCAGACCCACTTCCAGGCCGACGTTGAAGCTCGCTGATCGACAGTGTGGGTCAGCTCGCCGTGATGGCCGAGTACGTCCACACGTCGGCGGGTAGTTCATGCTTCAGGCGCCATGTGATCGCCATCGGCTTGCTGCCGTTGTGGTCCTCGTAGGCGGCCGGGCCGAGCAGCATCCACGGCTGGGACTTGCCTATGTCGGTGTTCTTGTAGCGCCGCACGAACAGCAGGACGTGGCTGCCGCGTTCCTTGTGTTGCTGGTAGCGCAAGCCGGTGGGGGAGTTGGCGGCCGTTGAATTCTGGGACTCCCAGTGGAAGAGCGTCGGACTCAACGCGTAGTCCTTGTACCGGATGGTGGGCGAGAAGTCCTTCTCGTTCTTCTCCAGCGTGACGAGGAGTGCGTCGGTTCTGAGTTCCTCGACCCATTGGACGCCTTGTGCGAAGGAGCGAGGCATCTGGCCGTCGAAGCGAGCCACACCGAGGGCGGCGAGGATCTCGGAGCGGTTGTAGGCGCTGTGAACCTTCAGTGGGACATGGCTAAGGGGGGCGGAGAGGGGGATGGGGACGTGGTCGGCCTGCTCGATGACGTGTGAGATCACCTGCCGTAGTTCGTCCCGGAACACCCGCTGGCCTCGCAGCGAATCCAGGCCTTCCTGATAGCTGGTGAAGCCGCCCGCGTTGTCCCAGAGGTTGAAGAACAGCATGCGGGCGTACGACTGGTCAGTGGGGCTGAGCTCCTCGTACGCCGGAGCGTCGTCCTGGAGGAGCCGGAGGTAGGCCTCCGCGCGCTCCGGGTCGTCTACGTGCAGGAAGGCATGGACCCGCTTGAGTAGTGCAGCCTCTCCCGAGGGTGCGGGTTCGTCGATGAGGCCGGCGCGGCGCAGCACTGTCGTCCAGGAGTTGTCGCTCTTGTACAGCTCCTTGATCTCCCGGCGGCTTTCCCGAAGGTAACTGCCGAGGCGGGGCGTGCCGTAGGCCCTGACCTCTTTCATCAGGGTCTTCACCGTGGCACCCAGCTGGGTCCGGAGGTTGTCGATGACGAGGTCTTTCGACTTGCCCTCCAGGATGATCTGGCAGCCGGACGGCAACTGGGGGAAGTCGTGCTCGATGTGATCAAGGAGTCGGTTCCGCGACAGGTTGGTCAGGGCTCGGAACTGTTCCTCAAAGCGGAACTCGGCCCGGTGCTGCCCGATGAAGTCGAGGACGGTGAGTACGGGCTTCGTTTCGGTGCGTCGCAGCCCCCGACCCAACTGTTGGAGGAAGACGGTGGCGCTGTTGGTGGGGCGCAGGAGGAGAAGCGTGTCGACGTCAGGGATGTCGAGACCCTCGTTGAACAGGTCGACGGAGAAGATCACTTGGAGCTTTCCATCGCGAAGGCCGGACAAGGCCTGGGAGCGCACTTCGGAGGGCGAGTCGCTGTCCAGCGCCACAGCGTCGAAGCCGGCCTTTCTGAAGAAGTCCGCCATGAAGTGTGCGTGTGCCTTGGTCGCACAGAAGCCGAGCGCCCGCATGGCGCCTGGGTTGGAGACCTTGTCCCGGATCTGCCTCACCACGATCCGGGCACGCGCGTGGTTCCCCGTGTAGAGGTTGCCGAGCTCCTGGTCAGCGTATGAACCCTTCTGCCAGCCAAGGTTCGTCAGATCCGTGCCGTCGGGGATGCCGAAATAGTGGAAGGGACAGAGCAGGTCGTTCTCCAGGGCTTCCCAGAGCCGCATCTCAGCAGCGATCCGGCCCTCGAAGAACTCGTCCTGGACGTTGAGGCCGTCCATTCGTTCGGGGGTGGCCGTCAGGCCCAGCAGTTCCTTCGGCGTGAAGTGGTCAATGACGCGCCGGTAGATGGCGGCTGTGGCGTGATGGAACTCGTCGATGACGATGATGTCGAAGTGATCCGGTGCCAGTTGCTCAAGGCGCTGAATGTTGAGCGATTGCACGCTGGCGAAGACGTGCTGCCACTCGCGTGGATCCTGCCCCGCGTGCAGCAGCTCTCCGAAGGAAGCGTCATCCAGTACCTCCCGGTAGGTACGCAGGGACTGCTTGAGGATCTCCTTGCGGTGGGCCACGAATAGCAGCCTTGGTCGACCACCCTCTGGCTTGCTGCAAAGACTGCGGTAATCGAGGGCGGCCATCACCGTCTTGCCGGTGCCAGTTGCCGCGACCAGAAGGTTGCGATGCCGTCCACGGAGCTCCCGCTCGACAGTGAGCCGCTCCAGCATGTCCCGCTGGTGGGGAAAGGGGCGTACCTCGAGACCAGAAAGGCTGATCTTCAGGTCGGTGCTGGCGTTGGTGCCACTCGCCCGGGCCAGCGCTTCATCAAGGCGACCGCCGTGGAGTTCGGGATCGTACGTCTCAAAGGCGGTGTCGTTCCAGTAGGCGTCGAAGGTCGCCTCGAACTTGTTCAGCACGGCAGGTGTCGCGACGGACGACAGCCGTACGTTCCACTCCAGACCGTCGAGTAGCGCCGCTTTCGAAAGGTTGGAGCTCCCGACATACGCCGTGTCGAAGCCCGTCTTGCGCCTGAACAGCCAGGCCTTGGCGTGCAGTCGAGTGGAACGGGTCTCGTAGTTGACCTTGACCGTGGCACCGAAATCCCGGACTAGACGGTCGAGCGCGTGACGGTCGGTGGCACCGATGTAGGTGGTCGTTATGACGCGTATCGGCACTCCCCGTTCCCTCGCGGCGCGCAGTGAGTCCTCCAAGACGCGGATGCCATACCACTTCACAAATGCGCACAGCAGATCGATGCGGTCTGCAGTAGCCAGCTCCGCCCTGAGCTCGGCACCGAGGCTGAGGTCCTCTGGTGAGTTGGTGATGAGCGATGTTTCGGATAGAGGTGTCAAGGGGCGCAAGGCGTATGCACCCGGAGCCTCCTGCCGCGCGAGAGTCAGAAGTTGGCGCGGTCCCTCGATGAGGGAGCTGACATCATCGGCATTGCTTGATTCCGGAGCGTTTGTGGCAGTCACTGCCTCGAGAATGCGGTTGGCGAATTTGACGCGATCCTCGGCGGGAACTTGAGCCAACCTTTGACCGACGGCTTCACCGATGTAGCGAGCCAGGACATGGGGAGCGGACTCCGAGCTGACCTCGGCGTCAATGGCTTTCCAGCCAGCCGCCTCGAATCGCTCAAGCTCGTCGCGTACGTCATGCGTGATCAGCTTTTCGTAGACGCCAGCGATCGGCTCCGATCGGCCCAACGGTTCTGCCACGGCTGCTCCCCCCTGATCCCTCATGCTGTACGCGACCTGCGCGCCGATATGGATCAGTTCTAACAGCAGCCACTGACAGGTGGGGGGCGCGTACCGAAATCAGGGCACCGGCGTCCTTCAGCGGCCGTGGGGCCGCCCGCTTGATCAGCGTCGTACTTTCGCAAGCCGCGTCAAGGGCGCTTCACTCCGCTGCGCTGCGCTGCGCTGCGCTGCGCTGCGTTCCGCGTCGGCTGCGCCGATGGCCCTGCGGGCCACCCCTGACCCGGCCCGCTCCAGCACGGGGGAGAAGCGAGCGAGCGGCCCGGAAAGCGGGCGGACCGGGTGGGGTGGCCCCGGGGTGGCTGTGCAGCGGGGCGGGGCTGGGCGCGCGTACGCCGAGTGGGCGCACGCCGCGCGAGGGTGGCGGCCTGCGGTCTCGGTTTGGCCGTGTGTCAGGCAGTCGTGCCGTGGCAGTCCCCGTAGACGCGCCCCGTCCCACACCAACACCCCGCCCCCCGCTGCGGCGGCCAGGCAACCGCCCGCCCCCGCGCCGCCAGCGTCGTCGCGTACTGCGGGAGCAGCGCGGCGTCCGCCGGAGACGAGCCCTCCGACGCCGCGAAGGCCTCGTACGACGGGACCGTGCCCGTCACGATGCCCAGGTTCGGCGTGCCCGAAGACGACAGTTCGCGCAGCGACGACTCTATGGTCGCGAGGTGGGTGTCGTGGGACGGGTACTCCGACGACAAGGTCGGGTAGGCCGACAGGAGTTCCGACAGTTCCGGGGCCGGCCAGTGGAGGACCGCGACCGGGAAGGGGCGGGAGAGGGCCTCTCGGTAGGCGCCCAGTTCGGCCTGGAGGCGGGTGATCTCCGCCTGGAGTTCCGTCGGGTTCTCCGAGCCCAGGGACCAGACGCGTTTGGGGTCGTGGAGTTCGTCCAGGGACACGGGGGACGTGTGGAGCGTGTCCGCCAGGGTGTCCCAGGTGTCGTGGGGCTGGCCCAGCATGCGGCGGACCCGGTGGCGGCCGTAGAGGAGGGGGTGGGTGGCGGGTGCGGGTTCCGTGTCGTCCCCCTCCGGCAGGAGCAGGCTCGCCCCCTCCGTGAAGGTCTTCTCCGCCGTCTCCAGCTCGTCGTGCGACTCCAGGGACTCCGCGATGATCAGCCAGGGGGCCGGATCCCGGGGGGCCGTCGTGCGGAGGCCCTCGATGATCGCCCTTGCCTCCGCCTCGTGGCCGTACTCCCAGAGGTTCGACGCCTTCAGGGCGCGGACCAGGGCGGGGTTCTCCAGGCCGTCGTCAGCGGACAGCAGGCGGTCGTAGAGCGCGGTGGCCGCGGGGCGGTCGCCGGACAGTTCCAGGTGGGCCGCCGCCCTCAGCAGCAGGGCCTCGGCGTCCTCGGGATACAGTCCGGCGGTCCGCTCCAGGCGTGCCGCTTCGGCGGTGTGGTCGACGTTCTCGGCAGGCGTGTCGGGGCGCATGGGGGACACCGTACTGCCGAGCGGTGAAAGGAGGGAGTAAGGCCAGTTCATTGGCTTCCCTCCGCTCTCCTTACGCCGTCACTCCGTCCACCTGGAGTGTCTGCACCGACTTGGCCGCGAACGGGACCGACAGGGTCCTGCCGGAGAGGTGGGTGTCGGAGTGCGGGGCGTAGAGGTCCCCGCCGCCCGTCGTCACCGTGTTCCAGCGCGGGACCAGGCCTCCCGGGCCGCCGGTCACCGAGGAGAAGCGGGACAGGTCGAAGGTGAGGGTCTGGGCCGAGGAGGAGGTGTTCGCCGCCACTATGACCAGGCGTTTCGCCTGTCTGTCCAGGGCCGCCGCCGCGTAGCTCGCTCCGGTGTCCAGGATCGTCATTCCCGGACGGATGTGCCGGGTGAATTGCGCCAGTACGTAGTACTTCGTCTGCACCGCGCCCGGCTGCAGGGTGCTCGCGTCGTACGCGATCGTCGCCCAGCCCGTGCTCGGGTCCATGACCTGCCAGTACACCCACGCCGTCGGGTGCAGCCAGCGGAAGTCGTAGAGGAGGTTGCCGGCCAGGGTCAGGCCCGTGCCGTCGCCGTCTCCCGTCTCCGAGTTCCACAGGGCCTTGCCGGCCGTCGTCACCACGTCCGTGTAGAGCAGGTCGCGGCGGCCGCCCGAGCCCTGGTAGCCGTGGACGTTCACCCGGTCCACACAGCCCTTCGTCGTCGACGAGACGGAGTTCCAGGTGGTGCGGGCCAGGTCGTAGCTCGTCTCGTCCGACGCCGAGATCCTCGTCGCCGTCAGGCCTCGCTTGTTCAACTCGCTGCGGAGGCGGGGGAGTACGGCCGACTGGACCGTGGAGTCCATGTGGCAGCCCTCCTGGGTGCCCGTCGCCGTCCACCAGGAGGAGGACGGTTCGTTGAAGGCCTCCACCGTCGTGAAGGTCACGCCCCAGTTCTGTTTCGCGTACAGGGCCACCGACGCCAGGTGGGAGGCGTGCTGGCGGTAGTTCCAGGACTGGAGGTTGTTGCCGCCGTCCGAGGCGCCCGAGGGGTTGTGGTTCAGGCACATCCACCACATGGGGGAGTTGGCGAAGAGCTCGCTGACGGCGCCTCGCTGGGTCGCCTTCTGCAGCATCGCGCGTTGCCTGGCGTCCGCAGTCCACTTCCAGGACGACGACGTCGGGTCCTCGTTCGTCCAGTCCTGCCAGTAGCCCTCGATCTGCTTGAAGGACGGGATGTCGGGAGAGGCGGCCATCGACTCGCCGCCCACGCTGTTCCAGCTGCATGCGCCCAGGTTGTAGCGGGCTATGTTCAGGCCCAGGCCGGGGAGTGAAGTCCCGTTGTACGTCGTCGTCCTCGTCGTGAAGAAGATGTCGGCGAAGTCGTCCCTCGCCCCGAAGACGTTCGCCCACCAGGCCAGCGAGGTGCCCCAGCCCTCCCAAGTCCCGTAGGTGGTGGCCGGGTTGACCGTCGTCGTCGCGTCCGCCCGGGCCGTGCCCGTGGCCAGGGCGCTACCCAGGGCGGCGCCGCCCGCCGCGGCCAGCAGTGTTCTGCGTCGGATCATCGCTCTCTCCGCCCCTTCCCGTTGCGGCTCCGGCAGCAGGAAGCATCGGGGGTGCCGGGTGGGGTTGTCGAGGGTTCTGGCAGTGCTTTCTAAAACCGGTTGAGGAAGTCGTCGAGGGAGCCTGCCGAAGAGGTCGATTCGCTTCCCGCTATGGCCAGTTGTGCCCGTTGCACCTACCCTGCGGGCGGCCCCGGTGGAGGCCCATTGGAGGTGGGTGCGGATGCCGGCTTGGTCGGGCGTGCGGGTCGTACGGCACAGCGATCGGCGTCGGCGTGCCCGGCGGCGGCGCGTGCTGTGGGGCGGGGCCGAGGCGCTGGTCACCGTCGGTGTGCTGCTCATGCTGCTGGTCGTGCACCAGCTGTGGTGGACCAACCGGGAGGCCCGGCGCGGCGCCGAGCGGCAGGTGGAGGCGCTGGAGCGGGAGTGGGGGCAGCAGGGGTACGGCGACGGTGGCGCGGCCCCGTCGCCCAGTGCCTCCGGCTCGCCCACGGCCCGCGTAGCGACCCCGGATCCCTCCGGGTCCCGTGCGCCGCAGCGGTCGTACGTGCCCGTCAGCCTGCCCCGGCAGTCCCAGGCGTACGCCGTGCTCACCATCCCCCGGCTCGGGCTGCGCGTTCCCGTCGCCGAAGGTGTGAGCAAGGCCGACGTCCTCAACAAGGGGTACGTCGGCCATTACCGGGGCACCCAACAGCCGGGGCAGGCGGGCAACTTCGCGCTCGCCGGGCACCGGAACACGCACGGCGAGCCCTTCCGGTACCTGCCCCGGCTGCGGCGCGGGGACGCCATCGAGGTGGAGACGCGGACGGCGACGTACACGTACGACGTCGACCAGATCCTGCCGCAGACCTCCGCCCTGGACTCGGGGGTCGTCCGGCCGGTCCCGCGCTCGCTGGTCCGGCCCTCCTACGGGTACGACCAGCCGGGCTCCTACATCACCCTGACCACCTGCACCCCCGAGTTCACCTCGCGCTACCGGATGGCGGTGTGGGGGAAGCTGGTGTCGATGCGGCCCCGCTAGCGCCGCTACGCCCGCTCCCGCAGCACCATCACGCTCACCGCGCCCACCGCCGCCAGCGCCGCCGACACCAGCAGGGCGATGTTCGCGCCGTGGGCCAGGTTTCCGGTGGACGTGGCGAGGGCGATGGTCAGGGCCACGCCGGCGCAGGAGCCGATGTAGCGGAAGGTCTGCTGGGCGCCGGAGCCCATCGCGGCGCGTTCGCGCGGGACCGACTCGACGGCGAGCAGCGGCAGCGCGCCGTTGAGCAGGCCGCTGCCGACACCGCCGATGATCAGGCCGGGCAGCAGCCGGGTCCAGGAGCCGGAGGCCAGGGCGCCGAGCATGGTCAGGACGGCGACGGTGTGCAGGGCGAAGCCGATGGCCAGCTGGGCGCGCGGGGCGATGCGTCCGGCCAGGTGCTTGACCTGGAGGGCCACCGCGAAGCTCAGGCCGGACCAGAGCAGGACCAGCCAGGCCGTGCCCATCGGGGACAGCCGGAGTGTCTGCTGGAGCAGGGCCGGCAGGAAGCTGAACATGCCGATCACCGCGAGGCCCGTGAACAGGCCGCCGGCGGCCGAGGCCAGGAAGCGGGCGTGGCGCAGCAGGCCGAGGTCGATCATCGGCGTGCCCGTGCGGTGTTCCACGGCGGCGAAGAGCGCGATCAGGAGGACGGCGGCGGCCAGCAGCAGTCCCACCGGGGCGCGGAGCCAGCCGTCGCGGCCGAGTGTCAGGGCCGCCACCAGGGCGACCAGGGCGAGGCCGAAGGTCAGGGCGCCGAGGACGTCGGGGCGGCCGCCGCGTGGGGCGCGGGACTCGGCGAGTGTGCGGGTGCCCAGCGCGGCCACGGCGACGGCGGCGGCGCCCAGGACGACGTACGTCACCCGCCAGGTCGGCAGTGCGCCCGCGACCAGCGGGCCCACCGCGATGCCGCCGCTGACGAAGGCGCCCCACACGCCGGTCGCGTGCAGCCGGCCGCGCGGTGTGGGGAAGGCGGCCACCAGCAGGCCGAGGCTGCTCGCCAGGATCGCCGCGCTCGCCGCGCCCTGGGCGATGCGGGCGAGGGTGAACAGCCAGGTCGAGGTGGTGAAGGCCCCGAGGGCGGTGGTGATGCCGAGGGCCAGGGTGCCGCCGAGGAAGATGCGGCGGCGGCCGTAGTCGTCGGCGAGGCTGCCGGCCACCAGCAGGAGGGCCGCGAGGCCGAGGGGGGTGCCGTTCAGCAGCCAGGCCTGGCCGGAGAGCGGGGTGTGCAGGGCGGCCGCCGTGTCCGGGAGCGTGACCGTCGGGGCGGTGTACGTCATCAGTGCCACCGCGGTGGCTGCGCTGGTCAGGGCGAGGGTGGCCCGGGGACGCGCGGGGGCGTCCCGGACGTGCGCCTCGCGCACGGATGTGGCGGCGGTGGCGGCGGGGGTGGTGGTGGAGTCGAGCCCGGTCATGGCGTGGTCCTGTCCTTCCGGGGCTTGCGGTGAGGTGCGGATCGGTCCGTGAACCGATCAACCCAAGGTTCGGTCATTGAACTGACCTGACCCCGTCACCGTAACACCATAGGTTCGGTCACCGAACCAATACGTCGGAAAGTGGCTACAGTGGAGGGCATGGCACTGGGCAAGGACTACGCGACACAGGAGTGCTCGATCGCCCGCGCACTCGAGATCGTCGGCGAGCGCTGGACGCTGCTCGTCGTCCGCGACGCGCTCTACGGCGTACGGCGCTACAACGACTTCCTGGTCCACCTCGGCATCCCGCGCGCCGTCCTGGCCGCCCGCCTGCAGACCCTGACCGCCGAGGGCATCCTCGAAAAGCGCCGGTATCAGCAGTCGCCGCCGCGTGACGAGTACGTCGTCACCGAGCGCGGCATCGCCCTGTGGCCCACCCTGCGCGCCCTCGGGCTGTGGGGCCGCGAGCACTTCACCGAGACACAGCTGCGGTACTTCCGGCACGCCGACTGCGGCGCGGACCTCGGGCCGTACGGCGAGTGCCGCGCCTGCGGGGTCGTCGTACCGGTCGCGGACGTGGTCATGGTGCCGGGTCCGGGCCTCGACCCCGACCCGGCGGACCCGGTCAGCAGGGCCCTGCTGAAGCCGAAGCGGCTGCTGGAGCCGCTGGAGACGGAACCCGCCACCGCCTGACGCCCGAGGACGTGCCGATCGCCGGTCAGGAGGTGCCTGAACCGGCGCCCCTGAGGATGTCGATGCCGGCCCGGTCGGTCGCCTCCGGGCTGCCGCCCAGCCGGTGGACGACCACCCAGCGGCCGTCCGCCATGGCCCCGGCGAAGACGGAGGCGTGGCGGGTCGCGCCGTTGTGCCAGAGCAGCGGGCCGGCCGTCTGCCAGGAGGGGGCCGGATCGCCCAGCCGGCGCTCCAGCACCAGCCGGACGAGCAGGTCGGCGACCGCGCGCGGGGTCGCCCACAGGCCGCCCGCCGGAAGGATCGCCCCGTCCATGGTCCAGGGCCTGCGGCCCCTGCCGAGGAACCCCGGAGCCAGCAGCCGCCGGCCCGGGTCGGGGCGTGCGCTCACCTCATGGACGTCCAGCGGCCGCAGCACGTGCTCTGCGAGCAGTTCCTCGTACGGCGCACCGGCCGCGCGGGCCAGGGCCGCGCCGAGGACGGCGTACCCGAGGTTGGAGTACTCCTCCTGCTGTCCCGGCGGCCGGACCACGACCTGGTCGAGCCGTCCGAGCAGCCGGTGCAGGGCGGCGCCGTCGAACGCGGCGTACGGATCCCGGCGCCCGGTGCCGGGCGGGAGGCGCGGCAGCCCGGAGGTGTGCTCGGCCAGGTGCCGCAGCGTGATGCCGGTGCGCGGGGCGGCGGGCAGCCGGCGCTCGACCGGGTCGTCCAGGTCGAGCAGGCCCGCGGCGGCCATGCGCACGAGCGCCGTACCGGTGAGCACCTTGGTGAAGGAGCCGATCTCGACGAACCGGTCCACGGCGTGACCGTCGCCGGTCCGCGCGGGGGACGTGTCACTCAGGACGCAGGTGGGCGTGCGGGGCATGTGGGGGCCCTTCCGGTGTCTGGTCAGGTCTACCTGTATAAAGGGCAGGCAGGCGTTGATGGTTCAGACCGTGGAGGGGGTGGAGCCGGGTGGTCCGCAGTCTGACGCGGTCGCGTGCGCTCGCCCCGCTGCTGCTGCTCGCGCTGCTGCCGGTCGTGCTGCTCGACACCGGCAATCTCTCCGCGACCGTGGCGCTCGCCGCGACCGCGGCGGCCGGGGCCGCGTTCACCGCCTGCGCGCTGATCGCCGCCGGCTCCGCGCCCGCCGTCCCGCCCACCCGGGTCCGAACGGCGATCCGCGACCGCGCCCGGCGTACGGCCTTCCTGCCACAGCGCGATCCCGACGCGCCCGGCCGCCGCCGGCCCAGGGCACCCGGGCACGCCCTTCCGGCGACCGCCGCGTAGGGCACGTCTCTGCTTCTGTCCGCGTGACCCCGCGCGGGTCGTCATGCCGTCGATCCACTCCGTTCCGGCACGACGAGACCCCCGGAGGGCTCAGCCATGTCCGTCTTCTCCCTCTTCGCCCGCCTGGTCGAGCAGCTCGCCGACCTGCTCCAGCCGCTCTTCCACGCCTCCGCGGCAGCCGCCGCGATCGTCCTGTTCACCGCGCTCGTACGACTCCTCGTCCACCCGCTGTCGCGCGCCGCCGCCCGCGGCCAGCGCGCCCGCGCCGCACTGCAGCCGCGCATCGCCGAACTGCGCGAGAAGCACGCCAAGGACCCGCAGCGGCTGCAGCAGGCGGTGCTCGAACTGCACGCAGAGGAAAAGGTCTCACCCCTGTCCGGCTGTCTGCCCAGCCTGCTCCAGCTGCCCGCCTTCTTCCTGCTCTACCACCTCTTCTCCAGCTCCACGATCGGCGGCGAGAGCAACGGGCTGCTCGGCCACCACCTGTTCGCGGCGCCGCTGGGCGGGCGCTGGGCCGACGCCCTCGCCGGCGGTGGGCTGTTCGGCCCGGCGGGGCTGGTCTATCTCGGGCTGTTCGCGATCGTCGCGGCTGTCGCCGTCTTCAACTACCGGCGCACCAAGCGGATGACGGCCGCCGGCCCGGTCACGGTGGGCGCCGGTGGCGGCGAGCAGGTGCCGGGGCTCGGCGCGGTCAACAAGGTCATGCCGTTCATGTCCTTCTTCACGCTCGTCACCGCGGCGGTCGTACCGCTGGCCGCCGCCCTGTACGTCGTCACCAGCACCACCTGGACCGCGGTGGAACGGGCCGCGCTGTACCGGTAGGAAGGCGCGGTCACGGTCGCGGTCACGGGTGCGGTCACGCTCGCGGTTACGGTCCAGTACGTGAACAGGGTCTTGCGGAGTGGACCTCGCGATTGGAGGATCGACCAGTCCTCCGATGGCTGCACCCATCGGTCGGGCGCCCCCGCGATCGAGGGAGATTGTGACCATGAAGCTGCTGCGAGTCGGTACGGCAGGGGCCGAGCGGCCCGCGCTGCTCGAAGCCGACGGGACCCTGCGGGACCTGTCGGGCATCGTGGACGACATCGACGGCGCGCTCCTCGCCGACGACGCCGCGCTCGACCGGGTACGGGCGGCGGCCGACTCCGGCGAGCTGCCCCGCCTGGACCCGGCGGGGCTGCGCATCGGTCCGCCGCTCGGCCGCATCGGCAAGATCGTGTGCATCGGGCTCAACTACCACGACCACGCCCGCGAGACCGGCGCCGAACCGCCCGCCGAGCCGGTGGTCTTCTTCAAGGCGCCGGACACGGTGGTCGGGCCGAACGACACCGTGCTGGTTCCGCGCGGCTCGACGAAGACCGACTGGGAGGTGGAGCTGGCCGTCGTCATCGGGCGTACGGCCCGCTACCTCGGGTCGGCCGAGGAGGCGCTCGCGCATGTCGCCGGGTACGCGGTGGCCCATGACGTGTCCGAGCGGGAGTTCCAGATCGAGCGCGGCGGCACCTGGGACAAGGGCAAGAACTGCGAGACCTTCAATCCGCTGGGGCCGTGGCTGGTGACGCCCGACGAGATCGCCGACCCGCAGAACCTGTCGCTGAAACTGTGGGTCAACGGGGAGCTCAAGCAGGACGGCACGACGGCCGAGCAGATCTTCCCCGTGGGCGAGGTCGTGCGCTACGTCAGCCAGTTCATGACGCTGTACCCCGGGGACGTCGTCAACACCGGGACACCGGCGGGGGTGGCCATGGGGCGGCCCGAGCCCAAGCCGTACCTGCGACCCGGGGACGTGGTCGAACTGGAGATCCCCGGGCTCGGTCGGCAGCGGCAGGAGCTCAAAGGGGCCTGAGGGGGGGTCGGGCTGCGCGAGTACGGCGGGTGCGGGTCCGTCGTGGCTTCTCGCGCGGTTCCCCGCGCCCCTGGGGGTGGAAGACTCACGCCAGCAGAGAAGCGAGGCGGCGCCATTCCTCCCTCGGCAGGCTGTCCCTGTCGCCGCCCGCCACCACCTGGAGGGCCACGTGGTCCGCGCCCGCCTCGTGGAAGGTGTCGATGCGGTCGCGGATGCGGCTGTCGTCGCCCCAGGCGAAGACCGCGTCGACCAGGCGGTCGCTGCCTCCGTCGGCCAGGTCGTCCTCGGTGAAGCCGTGCCGGAGGAAGTTGTTGGTGTAGTTCGGCAGGGCGAGGTACATCGCGAGGGTGTCGCGGGCCAGGGAGCGGGCGCGGGCCGGATCGGTCTCCAGGACCACCTTCAGCTCCGGGGCGAGCAGCGGGCCCGCACCGAGGATCTCTCGGGCGTGGGCGGTGTGCTCGGGCGTGACCAGGTACGGCACCGCCCCCGCCGCCCGGTCTCGGGACAGCTCCAGGACCTTCGGGCCGAGGGCGGCCAGTACCCGGCGGCTCGCGGGCACCCCTGCCTCGTCCAGGGCGTCGAGGTAGGCGACCAGGGCCGAGTACGGGCGGCGGTACTGGTCGGCGAGCTTGGCGTGGCTCACGCCGAGGCCGAGCAGGAAGCGGCCGGGGTGCGCCGCGTCGACCTCGGCGAAGTCGGCGGCGCTGGTCTCGGCGTCGTACTGCCAGATGCTCTGGATGCTGGTGCCGACGGTGAGGCGGTCGGTCGCCTCCAGGAGGGGTACGGCGTGCCGGGCGGCGCTGCTGCCGCCCAGCCATACGGCGCCGAAGCCGAGCTCCTGCAACTCGGCGGCCGCCTCGCCCAGTTCGCCGCGCCGGGAGGGGTCCTCCGCGCGCAGGCCGATGCTCCAGATGCCGTACCGGCCGATGCTGTCCTTCAAGGTGCTCACGGTGCTCATGGGGCTGTCCCTCCGGGTGGGGCCGTGACGATCACGTCTGCAGCCATTCCCAACCGGAGGGATCCCTCACGTAATCCCGGTGGGTGTCACACTTTCAGGAACTGCTCCAGCGCCTCCACGACGAACCTGTGGTCCTGGAGCTGGGGCAGGCCGGACACGGTCACCGCGCCGACGACGCCCACGTTCTCGACCTTGACCGGGAACGAGCCGCCGTGGGCCGCGTAGGTGTCGGGGTCGAGGCGGGAGGAGTCCTCGAAGGTCGTGCCCTTGGCGCGGAAGCGGGCGCCGACCAGGTAGGAGGAGGCGCCGTAGCGCTCGACGACCCGGCGCTTGCGGGCGATCCAGGCGTCGTTGTCGGGGGTCGAGCCCGGCAGGGCCGCGTGGAAGAGCTGCTGGCCGGCGCGGTGGATGTCGACGGCGACCGGGGCCTGGCGCTCCCGGGCCAGTTCGACCAGCAGCGAGCCGAGGGCCCAGGCGTCGTCGTGCGTGAACTGCCGGAAGACCAGGCGGCGTTCCTGCGCCTCCAACTCCTCTACGGACGGGGTGAGTTCGGGGGTGGTCCTGGCGGTGATCTGCGGGTGGTGCTGCTGGTGTGGCATCAGAGGGTCACCGTCACCTTGGCCGTGGCCGACCTGCGGGCCGCTTCCAGTACGTCGAGGGCGGCGGCCGCCTCCAGAGCGGTCACCGGGTTGGGGCCGGCGCCGGTCAGGGCGCGGGCGACGGCCGCGTAGTAGGCGGGGTAGTCGCCGGGGAGCGTCGGCACGGGGGTGCCGCCGCCGCTCAGCGGGGACTCGCCGGCGCCGATGCGGCCCCACAGGGACTCCGGCTCCGCGCCCCACTGGGGGCCGGGGCGCAGGCCCTCGCGCAGGGCCGCCTCCTGCGGGTCGAGGCCGTACTTCACATAGCCCGCCCGGGAGCCGAGCACCCGGAAGCGGGGGCCGAGCTGGGCGGTCGTCGCGGAGACGTAGAGGTGGGAGCGGACGCCGCTCGCGTGCGTGAGCGCGATGAAGGTGTCGTCGTCGGTCTCGGCGCCGGGGCGGCGGACGTCCGTCTCGGCGTACACCTCGGTGACCGGGCCGAAGAGGACCAGGGCCTGGTCGACGACATGGCTGCCGAGGTCGTAGAGCAGACCTCCGATCTCTGCCGGGTCGCCGGACTCGCGCCAGCCGCCCTTGGGCTGGGGGCGCCAGCGCTCGAAACGGGACTCGAAGCGCCATACGTCACCCAGGTCGCCCTGGGAGACCAGCTTGCGGAGGGTCAGGAAGTCGTTGTCCCAGCGGCGGTTCTGGAAGACGGACAGGAGCAGGCCGCGCTCCTCGGCGAGGGCGGCGAGGTCGCGGGCCTCGGCCGCGGTGCCGGCCAGCGGCTTGTCCACGACGACCGGCAGGCCCGCCTTCAGGGCGGCGGTGGCGAGCGGCACGTGCGTCCTGTTCGGGGAGGCGATGACGACCAGGTCCAGCTCGTCCGCGCGGTCGAACAGCTCCTCGGCGCCGGCGACGGGCCTCGCGCCCGGGAACTCGGCGCGCGCCTGCTGCTGCCGCTCCGGGTCGGAGGTGACCACGGTGTCCAGGGCGAGGCCCTCGGTGGCGGCGATCAGCGGGGCGTGGAAGACGGAGCCGGCGAGGCCGTAGCCGATCAGGCCGACGCGGAGGGGGGTGGTGGTCGTGCGTCCTGTCATGGATCCCATGGAACCACTTTCGCAACGCTGTTGCCAAAGTGCAAGTGGAGGGGACAATGGGTGGCGTGAACAGGACGAGGACGGGGACCGGTGTGTCGGTGAGCGGCGGTGGGCCGGCGGGGGCGAACCTCGTCGCGGTGCGGTCGCACAACACCGCGCTGGTGCTGGGGCTGCTGCGGGACGCCGGGGCGGAGGGGATCAGCCGGCTCGAACTGGCCGAGCGGACCGGGCTGACCCCGCAGGCCGTCAGCAAGATCACCGCGCGGCTGCGGGAGGAGGGCTTCGCGGCGGAGGCCGGCCGGCGGGCGTCGACGGGCGGCAAGCCGCGGACCGTGCTGCGGCTGGTGCCGGAGGCGGGGCACGCGGTGGGGGTGCATCTGGACCGGGACGAGCTGCGGGTGGCGCTGGTCGATCTCGACGGGGCCGTGGTGGGGGAGCGGCGCGCCGAACTGGACCTGGGGGCCGGGGCGGAGGCTGTGCTGTCGGTGGTCGGGGACGCGGTGGAGGGGGTGGTGCGCGACGGGCTCGGCCAGGATGCGGAGGGGCCGGCCCGGGCCGGTGCGCTGCTCGGGGTGGGGGTGGCGCTTCCGGGGCCGCTCGATCACGCGCGGGGGGTGCTGCACCGGGTGACCGGGTTTCCCGAGTGGGACGGGTTTCCGCTGCGGGACGCGCTCCGGGAGCGGTTGGGGGTGCCGGTGGTGGTGGACAAGGACACCAACGCGGCGGCGCTCGGGCTGTCGGCCGGGGGCGCGGGGGGCGAGGGCGGCGAGGGCGGCTCCTTCGCGTATCTGCATCTCGGTACGGGGCTCGGGGCCGGGTTGGTGATCGGCGGGCGCGTGCACCGGGGGGCGCGGACCGGTGCGGGGGAGTTCGGGCACCAGGTGATCCAGCTGGACGGGCCGCCGTGCGAGTGCGGGAACCGGGGATGCGTGGAGGCGCTGTGCCTGGCGGCGGTGGGGCGCGGGGAGACCGGGGAGGCGGCGCGCGTACTGGGGGTGGCGGCGGCGAACCTGGTCGGGCTGCTGGACATCGATGTGGTGCTGCTCGGCGGGCGGACGGTGGCGGGGGACGCGGAGGTCTTTCTGCGGGGGGTCGGGGACGTGCTCGAGGCGGCGCGGGCCCGGCGGGAGGGGGGCGTGGGCGGGGCGGTGCCGGTTCGGATCGTTCCGCGGGGGGAGCGGGTGGTGGCCGAGGGGGCCGCGCAACTGCTGCTGGCACCGGTGTTCGGGCGGGGCGACGCGTGACGGACGCTGCGCTGTGCTGAGCCCGGCCGCGGGTCGGGTCGCTTGCCGGCGCTATGAAGCCGCCGGCAGGTTCAGCTGCCAGGAGACGCCGAAGCGGTCGTTGACCCAGGTGAACTTGGTGCTGAAGCCGTAGTTGCCCGGGGGCATGAGTTCCGTGCCCTGCTCGGAGAGGGCCGCGTGGAGGCGGTCGATCTCGGCCTCGTCCTCGCACTGCACGAAGAGCGAGATGGCGGGTGTGAACGTGAAGTCGTGGTGCGCGGGGCTGTCGATGCACATGAACTGCTGGCCGGCCAGCGAGAACGTGGCCTGCTGCACGCTCCCCTCCACGCCGGGCCCGTCGGCGCCGTACCGAGTGATGTTGACGACCTCGGCGTCGTCGAACAGCGAGGTGTAGAAGGTCATCGCGTCCTCCGCATCGCCCTCGAACATCAGGAACGTGGTGATCTTCTGTGACGCCGCGATCTTCATGCTGCATGCTCCTCGGACGCTGTCGGGCGGCGTGCACGGGGCCGCCCGAGGTGTTCACAATGGACTCAAGCGCATCAATGGAATCAAACGGCCACCGCCGTCTCACGGAACGCACCGCCCGGTGCAGTGAGGAGTGAGTATGCGCTGCTCCCGCATCACCACCGCAACCCTCGTCGGCGCCGGCCTCGTGGCCCTCGCCGGCACGGCCACCGCCGCACCGGTCGGCACCGTCAGTCCCGCGAAGGTGAGGGCCGGTCAGACCGTATCCCTCACGCTCACGGGATGCAGTGATCCCAGCCGGGGCGGCCGCGCCGAAGGAGCGCCGGCCGGCAACGGCACGACGGAGCGCACCCCCATCGGCGTCGTGGACCTCAAGCCGCTGGAGAACGGCACGCTGGCCGGGATCGCCGCGACCGTGTCCGACGCGCGCCCGGGTGTGGCACAGATCTACATGGCCTGCGCCTCCGATCCCCAGGCCGTGGTCACAGTGGACGTCACGATCACCGGCTGACCCCCGCCGATCGGGCGGACTTCGCGGCCCGTACCGGAGTGGCTGCAGCAGGGGCCTCGGTCCCACCGGCATGGTCATGTGTTTATGCGACTGTGCACACCCCTGTCCCTCTGCGTGGCCGCAGCCGCCGCCGCGTCCGCCTCCGCCGGTGTGGTCGTCCCCGCCGCACCGGCAGCCGCCCTCGCCGAACCGCCCCCCGCCTGCGTCGCCGGAGACCCGCGGGCCTTCCCGCTCTCCGCCCGGATCCGTGGCGGCCCGGCCTCCTACGAGGCGGGCGGCGGATACGGCACCTGGTACATCGACCTCACCAACACCACCCGCCGGACCTGCACCGGCGTCCACCCGTTGATCGTCCTCGTCGACGACAAACGCGCGCTGCAGCCGGACCAGCCCAAGCTGGAGTTCTACGACGGCCCCACGGCCCGGCCGGTGACGTTCGAGAGCACCGACGAGCAGGAGCTGATCGGCGTCCTCGACGGCGCCGGGTTCGACGGGTTCGCCGTACCGCCCGGCCGGACCGTCAGCGTCAAGGTCAGACTCGTCTTCCCCTCCGACACCGCGTCCGACCAGGTCACCGCCAACGCCGCCGTCGTCCAGCGCCGGGGCGACGACGGGGAATGGATCGGGGAGTCCAACGCCTACCGGTTCGGGATCGGGGAGTACGCCCCGCCGGCCCAGGACGGCACGAAGGACGGCGGCGTGGCACCCGGCGAGTCCGCAGGCCCGCAGGCGACCCCCGGCACCGGCACCACCACCCCCGACACCGGCCCCGGCCCGGACCTGCCGTTCCCCGCCGGGGCGGAGGACGCCGCGGAGCGAGCCAGTGAGCTGGCGCGCACCGGACCCCGCCTCGCCCGCGGGCTGCTCGCCGCCACCGCTGCGGTCCTCGGGGTCGGCGGCGGCGCGTTGCTGCTCATCCGCAAACGCCGCTGAGCCGGGCTCGTACGCGCGGGCCGGGGGTCGTACGACGCGCACCCCTGCCATCTGCGACGATCCCTGCGTGGACTACCCGAACGACCAGGCCCCCGGCGCCCCCGTCCGCTCCGGCATTCCCGAGCACGGGCGCATCCCCAAGTACTACGCGGTGAAGGCACGCATCGCCGCGCTGCTGGAGGAGTTGGGGGAGGGCAGCCTCATCCCCACCGAGCGGGACCTCGCCGAGCGCTACGACGTCGCCCGGGAGACGGTGCGGCAGGCCGTACGGGAGCTGGTGCTGGAAGGGCGGCTGAGGCGGAAGGGGCGGGGCACGGTCGTCGCCGGGGCCAAGCTGGCCCAGCCGCTGTCCCTCGCGAGCTACACCGAGGGCGTGCGCCGCCAGGGCCGTACGCCCGGCCGTACGCTCGTCACCCTCGACCGGTTCCCCTGTCCGCAGGCCCTCGCCGCCGAGACCGGGCTCACCCGGGGCGAACCGGTGTGGCACCTGGAGCGCGTGCTGCTCGCCGACGAGGAGCGGGTCGGCCTGGAGAGCACGTACGTCGCCGTCGAGCGGGTGCCCCGGCTGGACGGCGACTTCGACCCCGACTCCTCCTTCTACGGCTATCTCACCAGCCAGGGCATCTCCTTCGGCGACGCCGACGAGCGCATCGAGACCGTGCTGGCCACGCCCCGCGAGGCACTGCTCATCGGCACCCCGCCCGCCCTGCCGATGCTGCTGATCCACCGTGTCTCCCGGGACACGGAGGGCCGGCCCCTGGAGCGTGTGCGCTCGCTGTACCGGGGGGACCGGTTCTCCTTCACCGCCCACCTCAAGGGCTGAAAAGCGGCTGATGTCCCGATATCGACCCCCACCGTAATGTCACGAGAGGATAACGGGTCTAGCCCAAACGTGACGGGTCGTTCACGCTCTCGTTGTCAGCCGGATGTCTCCGGTTCCCCGATCCCGAGGAGCGTTGCCGTCGTGAAAGTGACAGTCGTCGGAGCAGGCGTGGTGGGCACCATGCACGCCTGGCATGCGGTGCAGCGTGGCCACCAGGTCGTCCAGATCGAGCGCGAGGCCGAGGCGCGCGGCGCCTCGCTGCGCAACTTCGGGCAGATCTGGGTCAGTGGCCGCGCCGCCGGAGAAGAGCTGGAGACCGCGCTGCGGGCGCGGGAGTTGTGGGAGGGCATCGGCGCACGGGTGCCGGCGCTGGGCTTCCGGGCGAACGGGTCCCTGACCCCCGTCCGCGGCCCCCTGGAACTCGCCGTCGCCGAGGCCGCGGTGGGCCGCGCGGACGCCGCCGCCCGCGGCTACAAGCTCCTCACCCCGAGTGAGGCCCGCGCCCTCAACCCGGCCCTGCGCGGCGACTTCACCGCCGCCCTGTACTGCGAGCGGGACGCGGCCGTCGAGCCGCGCACCGCACAACTCGCCCTCCGCGCAGAGCTGCTGAAGTCCCCCGACTACACCTTCCTGCCGGGCCGGGAGGTCCGCGAGATCGTCGGCGCCGGCACCGTCCGGGACGACCACGGGGACGTGCACCGCGCCGACGCGGTCGTCCTGTGCACCGGTGCCTGGCTCGGCGGACTGGTCCGCGAACTCGCGGGACCGCAGCTGCCCGTGCGCCGGGTGCGCCTGCAGATGATGCAGACCGACCCGCTGGGCGAGCCGCTGCCGACCTCCGTCGCCGACGCCGACAGCTTCCGCTACTACCCCGCCTACGCCTCCCCGGCCCTCGACCGGCTCAACACCGAACAGCCGCAGCCGGAGACCGCCGCGACCCACAGGATGCAGCTGCTCATGGTGCAGCGCGCCGACGGCGGCCTGACCATCGGCGACACCCACGAGTACGAGCACCCCTTCGCCTTCGACACCGTCGAGGAGCCGTACGAGCACCTCACCGGTGTGGTCGAGTCCCTCCTCGGCCGGCCGCTGCCGCGCATCCGGCGCCGCTGGGCCGGCGTGTACGCGCAGTGCACCGAGCCCGGCCGGGTGGTGCACCGGCAGCAGGTGCGCGAGGGGGTGTGGCTGGTCACCGGGCCCGGCGGGCGCGGCATGACCTGCGCCCCCGCGATAGCCGAGACCACCGCGAACGAACTGAGCTGGTGAGCACCCCCATGACCCCCGTAACCACCGACATCCGGCTCGCCGTCCTCGACATGGCCGGCACGACCGTCGCCGACGGCGGACTGGTCGAGCGCGCCTTCGAGACGGCCGCCGTCGAACTGGGCGTCGAGCCCGGGTCGGCCGAGCACGCCGAGCACCTCGCCTACGTCCGCGCCACCATGGGCGAGTCCAAGATCTCCGTCTTCCGGCACCTGTTCGGCACCGAGGACCGCGCCCAGCGCGCCAACAGCGCCTTCGAGAAGGCGTACGGCGACCTGGTCGACGGCGGCCTGATCGCACCCGTGCCGGGGGCCGAGGAGGCCATCCGGGAGCTGGCGGACAGCGGCCGCACCGTCGTGCTGACCACCGGCTTCGCCCGCGTCACCCAGGATGCGATCCTCGACGCCCTCGGCTGGCGGGACCTCGTCCCGCTCACCCTGTGCCCGGCCGACGCCGGCGGGCGCGGGCGGCCGTACCCGGACATGGTCCTGGAGGCGTTCCTGCGCACCAAGGCCGCCGAGGACGTGACGCAGGTCGCCGTCCTCGGGGACACCTCCTACGACGTGCTCAGCGGGGTGCGGGCCGGGGCCGGGCTGGTCGCCGGGGTGCGCACCGGGGCCCACGGCGACGCGGAGTTCCGGGCCGCCGGGGCCACGCACGTCCTCGACTCCGTCGCCGACCTGCCGGCATTGCTGCTGGGAGACCGCTGAGATGGGCATCCGCTTCGACTCCGTCACCGTCGCCTACGACGGCAACGTCGTCCTCGACTCCCTCGACCTGACCGTCGAGCCCGGCGAGGTCATGGCGCTGCTCGGGCCGTCCGGCTCCGGCAAGACCACCGCGCTGCGGGCGGTCGCCGGGTTCGTACGGCCCGTGTCCGGGCGGGTGCTCCTCGGCGGCAGGGACGTGACGGACCTGCCGCCGTACCAGCGGGGCATCGGGATGGTCGTCCAGAGCTACGCGCTGTTCCCGCACATGCGGGTGGACGAGAACGTGGCCTTCGGGCTCAAGACCCGCAGGGCGGGCAAGACGGAGACACGGCAGCGGGTCGCCGAGGCGCTGGAGCTGACCGGCATGGCCGCCTACGCCCGCCGGCATCCGCGCGAGCTGTCCGGCGGGCAGCAGCAGCGGGTCGCCATCGCCCGCGCCCTCGCCATCCGGCCGGACGTACTGCTGCTGGACGAGCCGCTGTCCGCGCTGGACGCCCGGCTGCGGTCCGGAATGCTGGCCGAACTCGCGCGGCTGCACCGGGAGTTGCCCGACATGTCGATGCTGTACGTCACCCACGACCAGGTCGAGGCGCTCACGCTGGCCGACCGGATCGCGGTGATGGACGCCGCGCGGCTTCAGCAGTGCGGGACGCCACGCGAGCTGTACCGGTCGCCGAAGAACGAGTTCACGGCTTCCTTCGTGGGCGGTGCGAACGTGCTGCCGGTGACGGTGGGCTGCGGGGGCGTCGGCTTCGCGGGGACCGAGCTGAAGGTCGACACGGGCAACGCGGTCGCGGGGGCGCGGGCCACGCTGTGCGTACGGCCGCACGTCATCGGGCTGGGCCAGGGCCCCAACCAACTCACGGGTGTCGTACGGGAGATCCAGTGGCGGGGGGCCACGCACCGGCTGTACGTCGAGGTCGACGGGCATTCCGTCATGGCGGACGTGCGCGAGCTGAAGGATCCGCCGGCGCTCGGGGACCCGGTGAGCCTGCACTTCGCCGCCGAGGACGCGGTGCTGTTGCCCGCAGGGGCCGGCCATGAGTAGGCGGCTGCTGTGGGCCCTTCCTCCCGTGGCCCTCCTCGCCCTCTTCTTCCTCTACCCCCTCGCCCTCGTCGTCCAGCAGTCCTTCCAGCCCGACGGCGGAGGCACCTCCCTGCGGCCGTACGCGGACGTCTTCGCCTCCGAGGCCTTCCGGAACGCGCTGTGGACCACGGTCTGGCTGGCGCTGGCCTCCACCGCCGGATGCCTGGTCCTGGGCTTCCTGCTGTCGCTGGTCATCGCTTTCGTGCCGTTCCCCGGGGCGAAGGCGGTGGCACGGTTCATCGACGTCTACCTGTCCTTCCCGTCCTTCCTCATCACGCTGGCGCTGCTGTTCATCTACGGCACCACCGGCATCATCGGTTCCTTCCAGTTCCTCACCACCCCCTGGGGCGTGCTGCTGGCCGAGGTCACCTACTTCACGCCGTTCGTGATGCGTCCCCTGCTCGCCGCGTTCTCGCAGCTGGACACCGCCCAGCTGGAGGCGGCCGGTTCCCTGGGCGCGCGGGCACCCCGCATCATCCGCCGGATCATCCTGCCGGAGTCGCTGCCCGCGCTCGCGGCCGGCGGGAGTCTCGTCCTGGTGCTGTGCCTCAACGAGTTCGGGATCGTGCTGTTCACCGGCGCGAAGGGGGTCACCACCCTGCCGATGCTCGTCTACAGCAAGGCGATCCTGGAGTCCGACTACCCGGGCGCGTGCGTGGTCGCCGTCGTCAACGTCCTGATCTCCGTAAGCCTTTACGGCCTCTACCGGGTGGTGAGCCGTCGTGCTGGTGCATAGCCGTGGGGCCAGGTGGGCCGTGTGGGCGGTGTTCCTCGTCCTGTTCGTGCCGTTGTTCGCGCTGCCCCTGCTCGTCGTCCTCGGCGCCTCCTTCGCCACCCACTGGTCCGGCGTCCTGCCCTCGGGCCCGAACACCGCCAACTACCGTGCGGCGACCCGGGGCGAGGCCCTGCAGGCCCTCACCACCAGCCTGCTCACCGCCACCACCGCCAGCCTGCTCGCGCTGACCGTCGGCACCTGGGCCGCGCTGGCCGGTGCCGCCCTGAAGAAGCGGTACCGCAGGCTCATGGACGCCCTGTTCGTGCTGCCGGTCGCCGTACCGTCGGTCGTGGTCGGACTGTCCGTCCTGGTCGCCTTCTCCAAGCCGCCGATGCTGCTCAACGGCACCCGGTGGATCGTGATCCTCGCCCACACCGTGCTGGTCACCGCCTTCGCCCACCAGTCCGTGTCGGCGGCGATCACCCGCCTCGACCCGGCCTACGAACAGGCCGCCGCCTCCCTCGGCGCCCGGCCCGCCCGCGTCCTGCTCCGGGTGCGGCTGCCCCTGCTGCTGCCCTCGCTCACCGCCGCGGCCGGCCTCTGCTTCGCCCTGTCCATGGGCGAGCTGAGCGCCACGATGATGCTCTACCCGCCCGACTGGACCCCGCTGCCCGTCCTGATCTACGCGGCCACCGACCGCGGTGCCCTGTTCACCGGCTCCGCCGTCGCCGTGGTGCTGATGGCCGCGACCCTGCTCGTCCTCTTCGCCGTCTCCCGGGTCCGCACCCGGGCGTCGTACCGCTGAATCCCCCTCGGTAATCCCCGCCACCACGCCAGGAGTTGGCCTCGCCATGCCCAGAAACCGTCTCACGCTCGCCATAGCCCTCGCCCTGCTCGCCACCCCCCTGCTGTCCGCCTGCGGCGGCTCCTCCGCCGCCTCCGACGCCAAGGCCGTCACCGTCTACAGCGCCGACGGCCTCAAGGGCGAGAACGGCGACGGCTGGTACGACAAGGTCTTCGCCGACTTCACCAAGCAGACCGGCATCAAGGTCAAGTACGTCGAGGGCGGCTCCGGCGAGATGGTGCAGCGCGCCGTCCGCGAGAAGTCCAACCCGCAGGCCGACGTGCTGGTCACCCTGCCGCCGTTCATCCAGGAGGCCGACAGCAAGGGCCTGCTGCAGAAGTACGTGCCGAAGGACGCGGATCAGGTCAGCGGCGCCGACAAGGCGCCCGACGGCACCTGGACCTCCGTCGTCGACAACTACTTCGGGTTCGTCTACAACAAGAAGGAGCTGAAGCAGGCCCCCAGGACCTGGGACGAACTGCTCGACGGCAAGTACAGGAACAAGCTCCAGTACTCCACCCCGGGCGTCGCCGGTGACGGCACCGCCGTCCTCATCAAGGCCATCCACGACTTCGGCGGCAAGGAGCAGGCCCTCGCCTACCTGAAGAAGCTCCAGGCAAACAACGTCGGCCCGTCCGCCTCCACCGGCAAGCTCGCCCCCAAGGTGGACAAGGGCGAGCTGCTCGTCGCCAACGGCGACGTCCAGATGAACTACGCCCAGTCCAAGACCATGCCGGGCCTCGGCATCTGGTTCCCGGCGGCCAAGGACGGCAAGCCCACCACCTTCGCCCTGCCGTACGCGGCCGGCCTGGTCACCAAGGCCCCGCACGGCGAGAACGGCAGGAAGCTGCTCGACTTCATGCTCGCGCAGAAGCAGCAGCAGGAGGTCAGCGAGATCGGCGGCGGTTTCGCCGCCCGCCAGGACGTCAAGGCCACCGACGCCAACGCCATCGCCCTCACCAAGCTGATGGACGGCGTGGAGTTCTTCGAGCCGGACTGGAACGACATCGACAAGAACCTCACCTCGTACGTCGAGGACTGGAAGTCGGCGACCGGAAGCTGATCCGTTCGACCCGCGGACGCCGGGGTCAGGATCAGGCCACGCTGATTAGGCTGGGGGCGTCGGTACGCCGTGGTTCCGGCGCCCCAGCTCTTCAGACCGTCTTTCCTCGACCGTACGCACGCCAGGAGACGCACAACATGGCAGACCGCAAGCCGATCGAGTCGTGGCTCACCGACATGGACGGTGTCCTGATCCACGAGGGTGTTCCGATCCCCGGCGCCGACGCCTTCCTGAAGAAGCTGCGCGAGTCCGGGCGGCCCTTCCTGGTGCTCACCAACAACTCCATCTACACCGCCCGCGACCTGCACGCGCGGCTGCGCCGGATGGGTCTGGACGTGCCGGAGAAGAACATCTGGACCTCGGCCCTGGCCACCGCCCAGTTCCTCGACGACCAGCGGCCCGGCGGCAGCGCCTACGTCA
Source organism: Streptomyces barringtoniae (assembly GCF_020819595.1). GTDB lineage: Bacteria > Actinomycetota > Actinomycetes > Streptomycetales > Streptomycetaceae > Streptomyces > Streptomyces barringtoniae. The sequence goes on along the minus strand of NZ_JAJHNP010000010.1, from coordinate 179,653 downwards.
TCGGCGAGGCGGGCCTGACCACCGCCCTGCACGACATCGGCTACATCCTCACCGACCACGCCCCCGACTTCGTGATCCTCGGCGAGACCCGCACCTACTCCTTCGAGGCGCTGACCAAGGCGGTGCGGCTGATCAACGACGGCGCCCGGTTCATCGCCACCAACCCGGACAACGTCGGCCCCTCCACCGAGGGCGACCTGCCCGCCACCGGCTCGGTCGCCGCCCTGATCACCGCGGCGACCGGCAAGAAGCCGTACTTCGTGGGCAAGCCCAACCCGCTGATGATGCGGGCCGGGCTCAATGCCATCGGGGCCCACTCCGAGAACTCCGCGATGATCGGCGACCGCATGGACACCGACGTCCTCGCGGGCCTGGAGGCCGGAATGCGCACCTTCCTGGTGCTGTCCGGCGTCACCCAGCCCGACGACGTCGACCGTTACCCCTTCCGCCCCTCGCAGGTCGTCGACTCCATCGCGGACCTGGTCGACCTCGTCGATCCGACCTGACCCGGCCGGTTCCGGTCCTGACCGGCCCCGAACGGTGCTGACCTGGGCTTTTCAAACCCCGATCCACCCGTTCGGAGCAATGGGGCGCCTCCCGAGGATGCGGAGGCGCCCGCGGCGGGGGAGCCTCCTGATAACTGGAGGTTCACGATGGGCTCACTACGCCTCACTGTCTGTACAGGAATCCTGGCCGTCGCCGTGTTCGCCCCGGCCGCCCACGCGGCCGACTCGGGCTCGGTCTCCGTGACGCCCGCCGCCCCCGCTCCCGGCACCGACGTGTCGGTGCGGGTCCACGGCTGCTCCGGGCAACAGGGCACCGCCGTCTCGGCCGCGTTCGTCTCCGACGCCCGGCTGACCGGCACACAGGGCACCCTGGCCGGCGAGACCCGCGTCCGCTCCTCCCTCAGGCCGGGCGCGTACGACGTCAGGATCACCTGCGCCGACTACGTGATCAACGGGAAGATCACGGTGGTCGGCAGCGGGACGGCACCCGGCCAGGCGACCGGGCAGTACCCGGATCCCGCCGGCCGGCCCCCCACCGCCGCCTCGCCCGTCGCCCCGGTCCCCGCCGGCGGCGGTGGCACCGCCCACTTCGCCACGGTCGCCACCACCGACTCCGGCCCCGACACCGTGCAGACGGCGACCGGACTGGCCCTCGCCGCGGCCGCGGCGGTCGCCGTCGGGCTCCGCGCCCGCCGCAACCGCGGCACCCGCTGAGCGCGGGCCATGTCCCACGACCGTGAGCGCACCAGCGGCACCGAGCGGCTCGTCGCAGCCCTGACGTGGACCCTGCTGCTGTTCGGGCTGTGGCTGTGGGGGCGCGGGCTGACCGGCGTACCGCACCCCACGGGCGGCCCCACCACGGGGAACCTGTTCGCCCTCGCACCCGCCCACGCCCCCCGGCTGCCCGCCCCGGCCAAGCCGCTCGGGGACGCCGTGCCCCAGCGCGTCGACATCCCCCAGCTGGGCGTGCAGGCACCGGTGGTCAGGCGCGGCCTGGACGCCCAGGGCGCCGTCGACCCGCCCCCCTTCGACCAGCCGGGCGTGGTGGGCTGGTACGGCGCCGGCACCGCACCCGGCGCCAGGGGCGCGGCGCTCCTGGTCGGACACGTCGACACCGAGACCCGGCCCGCGGTCTTCTACAAGCTCAGCACCCTCAAGCCCGGCGAGACCGTCCGGGTGGTCCGCTCGGACGGCAAGGTCGCCCGGTTCACCATCGACGACGTCCGCGTCCTGCCCCGCGCCGGCTTCGACGCCCACCAGGCCTACGCCCCCCACCGGCCCGGCCGCGCCGAACTGCGCCTGATCACCTGCGGCGGCTCCTTCGACCGCGCCGCCCACAGCTACACGGCCAACGTCGTGGTCTCCGCATACCTCACCGGAACCGCGGGCTGACCCCCGTACGTCCACGCCCCGCACGCCCCGCAGCTCGACCTCGCGACCTCGTGACGGACCGGCCGGATATGCCAGGATTGACCCCGGACCGGTGCGCCCAGGGGGGACCAGGGGGGATTTCGCATGGACGACAGCAGGGGGGCCCGTTCTTCCGCGCGGGCGTCGGCGGCGGTGGTGCTGGGCGCGGCGCTGCTGCTCGCCGGATGCTCCTCCGGCGGCGGGGACGACAAGGGTGACCCGGGGGCCCGGATCTCCCAACAGCCCAAGGCCGCCGACCCGTTCTGGGTGAACCCGGACGGCACCGCCGCCCGGCAGGTCGCCGCCTACGAGAAGTCCGGCAAGAAGACCGAGGCCGCGCAGCTCCGCAAGATCGCCGAGCAGCCGGTGGGCGAGTGGATCGGCCCGGAGAACCCGGAGAAGGAGGCGCGCGGCTTCACCGAGGCCGCCGAGAAGTCCGACCGCACGGCCCTGCTCGTCCTCTACGACATCCCGCACCGCGACTGCGGCCAGTACTCCCAGGGCGGCGCCGCCGACGGCAACGCCTACCGCGCCTGGATCGACGGCGTGGCCCGGGGCATCGAGGACCGCCCCGCCATCGTCATCCTGGAACCGGACGCCGTACTCCACCTCGTGGACGGCTGCACCCCGGACCGCTTCCACGAGGAGCGCTACGACCTCCTCAAGGGCGCGGTCGCCAAGCTCAAGTCGCTGCGGAACACCAGGGTCTACCTGGACGCGGGCAACGCCGGCTGGGGCCACCCCGACCAGATCTTCCAGCCCCTGCAGCAGGCCGGCGTCGACCAGGCCGACGGCTTCTCCGTCAACGTCTCCAACTTCTACTCCACCCAGGACTCCATCGCCTACGGCAAGCAGCTCTCGGCGAAGGTGGGCGGCAAGCACTTCGTCATCGACACCAGCCGCAACGGCAACGGCCCCTACGCCGGCGGCGACCCGGCCCAGCGCTGGTGCAACCCGCCGGGCCGGGCCCTGGGCGAGACCCCGACGACGAAGACGGCCGACGCCCTGGTGGACGCCTACCTGTGGGTCAAGCGCCCGGGGGAGTCCGACGGCACCTGCAAGGGAGGCCCGAAGGCGGGGGAGTGGTGGCCGAGTTATGCACTTGCCCTCGCCGACCACACCAAGTGACTAGGGAACCCTGACCCACTGAGCCTTGCTCGGTGTCCCCTGGTCGTCGTCGACGAACAACATGTACCACCCGGAGGTCACCAGGTTCCGGTTCTTCGGGACCGTCACCGTGATCTTGTTCCCGGCCGTCCTGAAGTCCAGTGCGACGGACCGCTGGTCGACGTCCGTCACATGCGTCGAGGCACTCGGCCGGATCAGGCGCACCTTCTTGATGCCGGCCGCGTGGTCCGACGTGAACGTCCCCGAAGCGCCACGGGCGATCGTCTGCGGACCTCCGCCGAGCGTCGGCCGCGAGTCACGGTACAGATACGGCGGCGTGTAGATCTCGATCCGCTGCTCGAACTTCCCCGGCTTGGTGTTCGCCTTGTCGCCGTACAGCGAGTCGGACCCGAAGAACATCACCCGCCCGTCCGGCAGCAGGACGGAACCGGAGTGGTAGTTCCGGCCCACCAGCGGATCGGCCACCCGGGTGAAGCTGTTGCTGTCGGGGTGGTAGATCCGCGCCTGCAGGATGTCGGAGTCGCCGCGCCCCCGGTAGTCCTCCGAGCCGCCGGAGACCAGCACCGTGTCGTCGGGCAGGATCGAGGACTGCGGATACCGCGTGCCCTTCTCCAGCTCGGGCCCGTCCACGAACCTGGGGTTCTTCGCCTTCAGGTCGATCAGCCGGGTCTTCTTGCTGGACAGCTTCGACTCGCCGACACCGCCGCCCCCGATCACCATGAACCTCTCGTTCTGCGCCGGCGGCAGCAGCACCGTGCCGGAGGTCTCCATCGTGTTCGGGTCGCTCAGCCCGGCCAGCTTGGTGAACCTGTTGGTGTCGACGTCCCAGATGCCGGGGTCACGGCCTACGTTGTCGGGGCCGTACCCCGCGTTCGAACCCGAGTAGAAGATCTCCCCGTTCTGCATCAGGAACAGCGCCGGATACGTCGGGAACTGCCGGACCGTCCTCGTGTACGTCCACTTCTTCGTCTTCGGGTCGAAGACCTCGTTCTTGCCCGGCACCAGCTGACCGATGTCGTCGAGGCCGGAGACACTGAGGATCCTGCCGTCCGACAGGGTGGTGAGCGTCGGGTACCAGCGGGCCTCGTTCATCGGGTCGACCCTGATGTACCGCTCGGCGACCGGATCGAACTCGTAGGCGTCCTTGATCCCTTCGAAGTCCTTCTTGTCGAGGGCGAGTTTCTGCGCGATGCCGTAGGTGTTGTGCGCGTCGGCGCCGGCCAGGCCCTGGATCCGGTAGTTGTCCTGGGTGCCGGTCTCGTACTGGGCGCCCTCCCGCGGGGCCTCGACGTAGACACGGCCGTAACCGGGGTTGTTGCGCAGCCACTTGCCGGTCCTGTCGAAGACCTTCGTGGCGCGCGGGACCAGCACCGGGTCCTGGGAGACGAACGTCCTGCCGTTCTGTCTGCCGGTGAACCTGGTGCCGGCCGGGAGCGTCATCGGCTTGTCCGGGTTCTCGTTGTAGAGAATCATGACGCCGCCGGCCTTCTTGACGTCGCCTTTGAGCTTCTCGTACCGCTTGGTTCCGCCCGCGATCAGCAGGTTGCCGTCGGGTAACTGGGTGTGGCCGGTGCAGAACAGGTCGCTGGGCGTGGGGACCTTCTTGATCGTGCCCTTGACCGGGTCCCAGATCCGGGTGTCGAACTTCTTCTTGTCGAAGTTGTCCTGGTTGTTGCCCGAGCCGGCGACCAGCAGCACCTTGCCGGTGTGCAGGAGCGCCGCGTGGATGGTGTCCTGGCGGTACTCCGGAGGGAACTCGACGATGTCCCAGTGACCGTTCTCGGCCTTGTACTCGGGTCTGTTGATCTTGTACTGGTGGTACTGCGCGGTCCCGAAGCGGTAGAGCCACGGCCCGTTCATCCCGGCCAGTGCGAGCACCACCGCCGTACCGATCGCAAGCCTGCGAACGCGACGGCGGCCGGACTGGTCCTTCATTCCTTACGGCCCCCCAGTCCGCCAAGGGCGATCTGCACGGTCTGCTCGTTCTCCCCGCCCCGGTCCGCTCCCCGGCCCCCGTGCCGCTCGCCGGCCGCCCAGGTGGGTCGCTCGAGCGGCAGATGGGCCGCGTACGCCGCGGGCACCGCGTCCTGCGGTTCGGCGGCCGCTCCCGCTGCCGTGGTCGCTGCCGGCTTCGGGCTCTTCCGCTCCTGCCACAGCGTGTACCGCCAGGCGAAGATCGGCGAGGCGGTGATCAACAGGGCGAAGCACGCCCAGGTGATCATCGCGGGGTGCGAGTGCCCGAACACGAAACCGGCGGCGAGCGAGCCGGCGAAGACCAGGATGAAGAACCAGTGGACCCGGAACGTCCCGAACAGCGTGTCGGGGCTTGCCGACTCGCCCTTGGGCGTGACCACGAATCTGCTCTTGCGGCGCAGTACGGCGTCCATGAGGGAGCGCGCGTAGATCGGCGCGGACAGCGCGGACATCACCATGCCCGCTACACCGCCGGAGCCCTCCGGCTCGTGCGGGGAGACGTTGTGCCGCCGGTTCCAGACGTACAGGCCGATCTGGAGCGCGGAGGCGTTGCCGTACAGCATCAGCCACACGGTCGGGTCGATGTTCACGCCCGAGGCGCCCAGGCCCAGGAACAGGGCGCAACTCAGGGCCGCGAGGATCCAGTTGAGGGCGGACATCGGGTAGAAGACGATCATCATCGTGTAGTTGAAGAGCTTGCCGGGCCCCAGCGTGAACAGGCCCTTCCAGTACTGCTTGAGGATCGTCTCGTACGTGCCCCGGGACCAGCGCAGCTGCTGGGTGAAGAAGTCCGTCCAGGCGTTCGGGCCCTCGCCGACCGCGAGTACGTCGGGGGTGTAGACCGACTTCCACTTCCGGCCGGTCGCCGGGTTCTTGGCGCGGTGCATCTCGAAGCCCGTCGCCATGTCCTCGGTGATGGAGTCGTACAGTCCGCCGATCTGCTTGATGGCACCGATGCGCACGGCGTTGGAGGTGCCGACGAACATCGGGGCGCCGTAGCGGTTGCCGGCGCGCTGGATCAGGGCGTGGAAGAGGAACTGCTGGGACTCGGCGGCCTTGGTGACGAACGTGTCGTAGTTGCCGTACACCTGCGGGCCGATGACGAAGCCCACGTCCGGGTCGCGGAAGTAACCGAGCATCCGCTCCAGGTAGTTGGGCAGCGGTACGTGGTCGGTGTCGACCGAGGCGAAGAAGTCGTAGTCGTCGCCGTGCGCCTCCAGCCAGGCGTTGTAGTTGCCGTGCTTGGTCTTCGCGCGGTGCGGGCCCTTCGGCCGGTTCCACCGCTCGACGCCCTTGCGGGTGAAGTGGTGCACACCGAGCCGGGCGCAGACCTCCTTGACGGCCGGGTCGTCGCCCTCGTCCAGCAGCCACACGTGGAGCAGGCCCCGGTGGCGCAGCCTCACCGCCGCCTCCAGGGTCTTCGTCACCATCTCCAGCGGCTCCTTGCCGGGCACGTAGGTGGTGAGGAAGGCGACTGAAGTGCCGGTCTCGGGGACCACCGGGACCGGGTCGCGGGCGACGAGCGTGGCGTGCGCGTTGGACAGCACGTTCATGCAGCGGAAGAACTCGATCAGGCCGATCGAGACGAGCATGACGACGTCGAGCGCCGGCAGGAAGTCGTAGGCGGGGTAGTCCCGTTCGGTCCAGTGCTCGGGCTGCAGCAGCCAGAACAGCAGGACCAGGGAGAGCACGGGGGCGGCGCCCAGCATGAGGGCGGCGCGGATGCGGTGCGGCTCCTGGGAGAGCAGCGACCGGTACTGCACCTTGTACGGCTTCGCCGGGTCGGGCTGGGTGAGGGGGCCCGCGAGCCGGCTGTAGTGCTCGTAGTCGTATCTGGGCAGGCTCTTCCTGATCCGGCGGAACTGGCCCGTCCGGTGCCCGATCACCCTGAGCTGTGTGGTCTGCGACGGGTCGTCGTGAACGTGGCTCGGCCCGGCGCCCGATGGCGTCGACGTCATGAGTCATTCCCCCCACACGCAGGTCACCGCGTGTTCTGTCGCTGTGGTGGCTCGCCGTCCCCACGTCTTCCCCACCTCACGGAACGGCGACCTTCCGGTTGCATCGACGCCCCCCTCGGCATCGGTTCATGAGCGGGGCCCCCGCCCCGCCGTCCGGCAACCGTTTACTTCCCCCCAACTTCCGCCAAACAGCGGCAGCTTGGACATCCAAGGGTTCTACGGGGCTCCGCATGATCGCAAGATGCGAAACGCGGTGTTTACCGGTCAAACCCGTTCATTGTGGCGCGTGTGGGGCTCGGGGGACGGGCGCGCGCCGGTGGTCGCGGGTGGCGGGGGTGTGCCGGTGGTCGTGGGAGACGGGGGTGTGCCGGTGGTTTCGGGCGGCCGGGGTGTGCCGGTAGTGGAGAGGCGGACGCGGATGTTGCCGAAGTGGTCTCTTATGGCCTCCTCCGCCCGCAGCGAGTCGCCCGACCGGACCGCGTCCAGGATCTCCCGGTGCTGGCGGCAGGTGACCCTGGGATCCTGCGGCACGTCCACCAGGTCCCGCTGCACCCGGTGGAAGGCGTCCCAGAACGCCTCCAGCACCTCGCTGAGCAGCACGTTGTTCAGCCCCCGGTAGAGGGTGGCGTGAAAGGCCCGGTCGGTCTCGGCGAGGCCCGCCCCCTCGGCGGCCTCCTGATCCATACGGTCCACGAGGGCGTCCAGCTCGACGAGGTCCGCCTCGGGCAGCCGACCGGCCAGCCGCGAGACCAGGCCGGTCTCCACGGCCTCGCGCAGCTCCAGCAGCTGCAGCAGGGAGTCCTCGCCACGGTAGTGCCCGGCGACGGTGCGGAAGGCCAGCCCCTCGATCATGGGTGCGAACGACATCGAGCCGACGTACGTCCCGAACCCGTGCCGGATCTCCACGATCCCCATCGCCTGCAGTGCCTTCAGGGCCTCGCGCACGGAGTTCCGGCTCGCGCCGAGGTACTCCATCAGCTCGGGCTCGGTCGGCAGCGGGGCACCCGAGGGCAGCCGTCGGTCGACGATCAGCTTCTTGATCCGCTCCTGGAGGTCCCGGGCTGCCATGGCGAGAGGGTATCCGGCCGGCCGGGGGGAGGGCCCGGTTCCGGACGGGGGCGATTTTCGGGCATACGAAAGGCCCCCGCTTTCGCGAGGGGCCTTTCGGTCGGTGCGCCGCCAGGGACTCGAACCCCGGACCCGCTGATTAAGAGTCAGCTGCTCTAACCAACTGAGCTAGCGGCGCCTGCTGACGGAGAGAACTCTACCTGACCTCCAGGGGTGCCCATGACCACCCCCGGGTGATCAAGGGGTGGCCAAGCGGGGCGTGTACATCATTCGGGCCGTCAAAGTGGCGGTCCGGTGGACAGTTGGAAAACTGATCAACGTGCACACTCGCGGACCAAGCCCCTTCGAATGTGAGGTAGATCGCATGACGGCTCCGGTGTTCGAGGACTTCGACCCCGCCCGCGACTGCGACTGCCCCGGCTGCGTCCAGGAGCGACGAGCCGGCCCCGGTCTGGCATCCGGCCGCCCCCGCATCCGCCCGGCGACCTGCGGGATCGTGGCCGTGGCCGCCGCGTCCGCCGTCCTCGGGGCGGTCACCCCGGCCGCGGCCCTCGCTCCCGGCCGCCCCGCCGTGGTGAAGGGCCTTCGCGCCCCCGACGACGGCGAGTCCGACACCCCGCAGGGCGCCAAGGGCCCGTTGTACGGACCGAAGGGCAAACCGGCGGGGCCCGACACCGTTCCGATCCCCGCGACCACCCGGACCAAGATCATCGACCGGGCCAAGGTCTGGGTGACCGCAAAGGTGCCGTACAGCATGGACACCTACTGGACCGACGGCTACCGGCAGGACTGCTCGGGCTATGTCTCCATGGCCTGGGGACTGCCGGGCAACGAGTGGACGGGCAGCCTCGACCAGTTCGGGGTGAAGATCACCAAGGCGGAGCTCGAGCCCGGCGACATGCTGCTCTTCCACAATCCCAGCAACCCCGAGAAGGGCTCTCACGTGGTGATCTTCGGCGGCTGGACGGACTACACCCACGCCTATTACACGGTCTACGAGCAGACACCCCCGCATACCCGCAGCCAGGCCACCCCGTATCCCTACTGGAGCAACGCCGACAAGTACGTCCCGTACCGCTACAAGGGCCTGACCTCCGGGACGAAGGGCGAGCAGTCCGCCTCGGCGACCGAAGCGGTGCCGGTTTCGCACGGGGTGCCCGGCTATCCGGGCCGGGGCTCCTTCCGGCCGGGCGCGGAGAACGCGTACGTCGCACAGTTGGGCCGCCGACTGGTGGAAAAAGGTTTCGGCAGGTTCTACCCCACCGGTCCCGGTACGCGCTGGGGCGAAGCGGACCGACGTGCGGTGGAGGCCTTCCAGCGCACCCAGGGCTGGCGCGGCGGCGCGGCGGACGGCTACCCGGGGCCGGAGACCTGGCGCCGACTGTTCGCCGACGCGGACCCGGGCTCGGACAGCTCGACGGACCTCTGAGCGCTGGGCCGGGCGGGCGGTTGCTGTGTTCGGCTGGGTCAGGCGGGCGGTGTGTGGGTGTCGGGTGGACCGCCCTCCGGCCACCGGGCCGGGCGGCCGCCCTCCGGCCCCCATCCAGACGACGTCCTCCGGCCCCCGCCCGTGCGACCGCCCCCGACCGCGAAGGCGGTCGCTCCCGACTGCCAGGGCCCTGTCCGTCCGTCCCGACCCCTGTTCACGACGCCGCTGGCGCGGAGGCTTGAGGTACGCATGAGTACGACCACGTCACGCACACCGCCCGAGTCCGAGGGGCAGCCGGACGGGTCGGTCACCGGGATCCGACGGCACGTCAGCGGGGGGCAGCCGCGGTCGAGACAGCCGCTGCCAGTGTGCTGCCGCCTGCCGGAGGTCGGCCCGGAGCTGGTGGAGCGCCCGGCGCGGGTGCTGCCGGGCGCGGCCGGGGTGCTGGCCGGCGTGGCCGGGATCGCCGGCTGTCTGGCCACCTCCTGGTGGGCGGGGCTGCTCCCGGCGGCCGTGGTGAAGGCCCTGCCGCTGCCCGCGTCCCTGGGCGCCGGGCTCGGTCCGGCGCAGTGGGCGGCGTACGCCGGGGCCGGGGCGCTCGGGGTGTCCGGCTTCGGCGGGCTGACCCGGGGGCGGACCGGGCGGGCCTGGGTGCTCGCTCTGTTCGGCCGCTACCGGGGGACGGTGCGGCGCACCGGACTGCTCTGGGTGAACCCGCTGCTGCGGCGGCGCGTGGTCGACGTGCGGCTGCGGCACTGGCGCAGCGAGGCGATGCCGGCGGCGGATCCCGACGGGACGGCGCTCAGGGTGGTGGTGCTGGTGGTGTGGCGGGCGCGGGACACCGCGCGGGCGGTGCTCGGCGTCGAGGACCACGAGAGGTACGTGCGGGAATGTGTGGAGGCGGCGCTGGCGCGGGTGCCGGTGGAGCCGGCGGGCGGGGCGCGGAGCGGGGTGACGGCGGCCGGGGACGCGCTGACCCGGCTGGTCGCGGAGGAGACCGCGCCGGTCGGCGTGGAGGTGTTCTCGGTGCGGCCGCTCCGGGTCACGGTCACCCTTGGCTCGGGGCGCGGGGAGCCGTCGTAGCCCGGCCTGTGATTGGTATGGACATGTTCAACAAGCGGCAATAATCTGGCACTTGGTCTAGACCTACCTGCACAGCTCACCGAACTCCCCACGTTCTCCAGGAGCGGCAGTATGCACACCAGGACCAAGTTGTCCGCGGTCGTGCTGGGCGTGGTGACCGCCGGAGCGTTCGCGCTCTCCACCGGCGGCGCCAGCGGGCACGGCTACACCGACCTCCCCATCAGCAGGCAGAAGCTCTGCGCCAACGGCACGGTGACGGGCTGCGGCGACATCCAGTACGAGCCGCAGAGCGTCGAGGGCCCCAAGGGATTCCCGGCCGCGGGGCCCGCCGACGGCCAGCTCTGCAACGGCGGCCTGAGCCGGTTCGCCCAGCTCAGCTCGTCGACCGCACCGTCCGGCGCGGCCTGGCCCACGACCAGGGTGACGGGCGGGCAGACGTACACCTTCCGCTGGCAGTTCACCGCCCAGCACGCCACGACGGACTTCAAGTACTACGTCACCAGGCAGGGCTGGAACCAGAACCACGCCCTGTCCCGCTCGGACCTCAACCTCACCCCGTTCCTGACGGTCCCGTACAACGGCCAGCGCCCGCCGGCCACCCTCAGCCACAGCGGCACCCTGCCGACCGGGCTGAGCGGGCACCACGTCATCCTCGCGGTGTGGACGATCGCCGACACGGGCAACGCGTTCTACGCCTGCTCGGACGTCACGTTCTGAGGACCGGTCCGCCACAGCACGGAAACTGAGGTTCCCTTGAGGCCGGCCGCCCCTACCCGCGGGTACGTTCCTCGCACGCCGGCCAGGCGGGGCGGCGTACCGACCTCGGGGGGACCTCATGTTCGAGTCGCTTTTCTACGTCGTGCCCGCGCTCATGATCGCCCTGGCGGTCTTCGCCCTGGTCAGGCTCCTGCGCCGGTCGAGGGAGGTGCGCCGGGCCTGGAGCGGTGGGCTGACGGCGGAGGCGCGCTGCCTGCGGACGTACACCACGACCAGCGGCGGCGGTGAGACCTCCGTGAGCACGACGCTCCACCACGTGTACGAGTTCACCACCCGCGAGGGCCGTACCGTCCGCTTCGAGGAGAGCAACGGGCCGGGGACGAGGGTCGAGGGCGACATCGTCACCGTGCACTACACGGCCGAGCGTCCCGAGCGGGCGACGGCGCACGCCCCGGCGCGTGGGCGGCTCGCCGCCGAGTCCGGCTGCGCGGTGGCGTTCTTCAGCGTGTTCATCGCGGGCTGCGTCATCTTCATGGTGGTCGCCCACGCGGCCTTCTCGGCGGCGGACGGCTTCCTGCCCTAGTCTCGTCATCTGACGCTCTGTCAGTTACCGTGCGCATCCATGGAGTCCATGACGCGCACGGTCGCCGAGCTGGTCGCCGCGCGGTGGGACGACCACCGGCCGGGGCTCATGTGCGAGGAGCGCACGCTGACGCAGCACGAGGTCGCCGCCCGCGCCGCCGCCCGCGCGGCACTCCTGGCCGACCTGCTGCCACCCGGTGCCGTCCCGCATGTCGGCGTGCTCCTCGACAACACCGAGGAGTTCCCGCTGTGGCTCGGTGCCGCCGCCCTCGCCGGCGCGGCCGTCGCCGGGATCAACCCCACCCGCCGGGGTGCCGAACTGGCCCGGGACATCCTGCACACCGAGTGCCCGCTCCTGGTCACCGAGCGGGCCCACCTGCCCCTGCTGGCCGGACTGGACCTGCCGGGGGTGCGGATCCTCGTGACGGACGACGAGGAGTACGGCGCCCTCCTCGCCCCCTACGCCGACGCCGTGCCCGACCCGTCCCGCGCCGCACCCACCGACCGGCTGCTGCTGTACTTCACCTCCGGGTCGACCGGCGCCCCCAAGGCCGCGCTGTGCTCCCAGGGCCGGCTGGCGGCGGCCGGTCGGGCGCTGGTGAGACAGTTCGGGGTGCGCGCGGACGACGTGCACTACATCTGCATGCCGATGTTCCACGGCAACGCGGTGATCGCGGACTGGGCGCCCGCGCTGGCCGCCGGCGCGGGGGTCGCGCTGCGGCGGCGGTTCTCGGCGTCCGGGTTCCTGCCCGATGTGCGCCGCTACGGGGCGACGTACTTCACGTATGTCGGGCGGGCCGTCCAGTACGTCCTCGCCACCGAGGAGCGCGCGGACGACCGGGACAACCCCCTGCGGCTCGGTTTCGGCACGGAGGCCGGCGCGGTGGACGCGGCGGCCTTCGAGCGGCGGTTCGGGGTCCGGCTGGTGGAGGGCTACGGCTCCTCCGAGGGCGGCGCGGCGATCCAGTGGGCGCCGGGCACGCCGAAGGGGGCGGTGGGACCGGCAGGCCCGGGGCTGGTGGTGCTCGACCCCGCCACGGGACGCGAGTGCCCGCCCGCCGTGTTCGACTCCGCCGGGCGGCTGCTCAACGGGGAGGAGGCCATCGGTGAGCTGGTGAACCGGGGGCCGAACCCCTTCGAGGGGTACTGGAGGAACCCGGCCGCCGACGCCGAGCGGCGCAGGGGCGGGGCGTACTGGACCGGTGACCTGTTCTACCGGGACGCCGACGGCTATCTGTACTTCGCGGGCCGTACCGACGACCGGATCCGTGTCGACGGGGAGAACCTGGCCGCCGCGATGATCGAGAACATCGTCGCCCGCTACGAGGGCGCGGTGGCCGTCGCCGTCTACGCGGTGCCGGACCCGGTGACCGGGGACCAGGTGATGGCGACCATCGCCGGGTCCTTCGACCCGACGGGATTCGCCGAGTTCCTGGCGGCCCAGCCGGACCTGGGCACCAAGATGGCGCCCCGGTTCGTGCGGGTGGTGGAGCGGATGCCGGTGACGGCCACGAACAAGATCCACCGGGCGCGGCTGCGGCGGGAGGGGTACGTGTGCGCCGAACCGGTGTGGTGGCGGCCACAGGGGGAGGCGCAGTATCGGATTCTCGCCGCCGAGGACGCCCAAGGGGGTGTGGGTGGCGAAGGCCCCGCAACGCGCGGCGCAGCGGCGCAATAACAGAGATGGCGAGCCGGGCCCGCGCTTTCCGCGGACATGGCTCGCCATCGTCATCGTGCGCCGCCAGGGACTCGAACCCCGGACCCGCTGATTAAGAGTCAGCTGCTCTAACCAACTGAGCTAGCGGCGCATGACTCCCGCCCGCCGCGGTCTTTTCCTTCCGCGGCTGGCGACGAAGAAAATACTACCTGGTCCTGAGGGGTGCTCGTGACCAGCTACAGGGTCAGGGACAGCAGTACCGGTGCCGCATTGCGGTTCAGGGCCTCCGCGGCCTGCTTCAGCCGGTGCGCGTGCTCCACGGGAAGCGACAGCGCCAGGCAGCCCACCGAGGAGCCCGCGGTGATCGGGACCGCCGCGCAGACCGTGCCGATCGCGTACTCCTGGAGGTCCAGGACCGGCACCGTCGGCGGCTGGGACTCCAGGCGGGACAGCAGGAGCTTGTCGCTGGTGATGGTGCGCGAGGTGAGGCGGGCCATCTTGTGCCGGGAGAGGTGGTCGCGGCGGGCGTTGTGGTCCAGCTGGGTCAGCAGGCTCTTGCCGACCGCCGTGGCGTGGGCGGAGTAGCGGAAGTCGACCCACTCGTTGACCGCCGGGGTGGTGGGCCCGGCGGCGTACTGGGTGACCCTGACCTCGCCGTCGACGTACCGGCTCATGTAGACCGCCGCGCCGACCGAGTCGCGCAGCCGGTCCAGGGTGTGCTGGAGCTTCTCGCGCACCGCCCGCTCCCGGTCGTGCGCGGAGGTGAGCCGGCGCAGGGTGTCGCCGGTGACGTACGCCCCGTCGGTGATCTGCTCGACATAGCCCTCGCGGCGCAGCATGCGCAGCAGGGCGGTGAGCCGCTCGGAGCCGAGGCCGGTGCGGCGGGCCAGCTCGGTGTCGGTGACGCCTGCGGAATGGCGGGCGACGGTCTCCAGCACGCGCAGGGCGTCCTGGGCCGAGTGGTACGGGGCGGTCGGCTCGTTCATCAGCGCCACGGTGTCCCCCTGCGCTCGCCTGTGTGGGCCGCGAGATCCGGTCGGCGGATCGCTACCACGATAACGGGCAAACCCGGTACGGGGAGAGGGGGTTGGCGAGATTGTTCTGCCCGCCTTACCCCTCCCAACTGCGGCGTAGACCCTCTGGCATATGCCAAAGTCATGACCCAGTGGTCGGACCTCGGCATCTTCCGGATCCACGCGCCGTAGTCACAGGACCGCGCTGAGGAATTCCCGGGTGCGCTCCTGCTCCGGCTCGGTGAAGATCTTGTCCGGAGAGCCCGCTTCGATCACCCGGCCGCCGTCGAACATCAGCACCTGGTCGGAGATGTCACGGGCGAAACCCATCTCGTGGGTCACACAGAGCATGGTGATGTCGGTGCTGCGCGCGATGTCCCTGAGCACGTCGAGGACGCCCGCGACCAGCTCCGGGTCGAGCGCGGAGGTCACCTCGTCCAGCAGCAGCACCTGCGGCCGCATCGCCAGCGCCCGGGCGATCGCCACCCGCTGCTGCTGACCGCCGGAGAGCCGGGTCGGCTTCGCGTCGCGCTTGTCGGTCAGCCCCACCAGCTCCAGCAGCTCCCGGGCCCGCTCCTCGGCCTCGTCCTTGGACATGCCGAGGACCTGCACCGGAGCCTCGGTGATGTTCCGCAGCACGGTCATGTTCGGGAACAGGTTGAACTGCTGGAACACCATCCCGATCTTCTTGCGGACCTCCCGGACCTGCTTCTCCGGCGCCGGGAACAGCTGCTCCCCGTCGACGGTGATCGTGCCCTCGTCCGGTTTGGTGAGGGTCATCAGGAGTCTGAGGATCGTGGTCTTGCCGGATCCGGACGGGCCGATCAGGGTCACGTGCCGGCCGGCGTCGACGGAGAAGTCCAGCCGGTCGAGCACGGTGTTGGCGCCGAACCGCTTGGTGACGTTCTCCAGGCGGATCAGCTCGGTGGGCTGGGCGTCGGTGAGGGAGGGCTGCGGACGGGTCTCAACGGACAAGGCGTCGCTCCAGGGCTCGCAGGAGAAGGGAGGCCAGGTAGGAGATGAGGATGAAGGCCACACCGATCACGGTGACCGGCTCGGTGAACTGGAAGTGCTGCTGGGAGAAGAGCCGGGCCTGGCCGAGCATCTCCAGCACGGTGATCACCATCAGCATCGGCGTGTCCTTGAGCATGGAGATCACGTAGTTGCCGAGCGCGGGCACCACGCGGCGGACGGCCTGCGGCAGGATCACCGCGGTCCAGGTCCGCAGCCGCGGCAGGTTCAGCGCGGTCGCCGCCTCCCACTGGCCGACCGGGACGGCCTCGATGCCGGCCCGGTAGACCTGCATGGTGTACGTCGAGTAGTGCAGGCCGATCGCGAAGACACCGGTGGTCAGCGCGGAGAACGTCACGTTCCACTCGGGCAGCACGTAGAACAGGAAGAACAACTGCACCAGCAGCGGGGTGTTGCGCACGAACTCCGTGACCACCCCGACCGGCCAGCGCACCCACCGGCTCGGCGTCCGCATCAGCAGCGCCCACACCAGGCCCAGGCTGAACGACAGCAGCGAACCGAGAGCCAGGGCCTCCAGGGTGACCCGCAGGCCGTCCCAGAAGTGCGGCATGAACTCACTGACGGCGTTCCAGTCCCACTTCATGCGACGCGCCCCCCTACTCCGGTCGTCTGCGCGCGCTTGAGCTCACGCGCCGCCGAGAAAGTCCCGGCGTCCTTGCCGATCCGGGCCTTCAGCCGCTTCTCCAGCGAACGCATCAGCCGGGTGAGCACGAAGGCGATCGCGAAGTAGATCAGGAGCACGTACGTGTAGATCTCCGCGCTCTGCTGCAGCGCGAGGCGCACCAGGTTCGCGCTGAACGTCAGATCGCCCATGCCCATCACCGACACCAGCGCGGTGCCCTTGAGCAGCTCGACCAGCAGATTGCAGAAGGAGGGCATCATCTCCGGCACGGCCTGCGGCAGCAGGATCAGCCGCATCCGCTGGGCCGGGGTGAAGCTGAGTGCGATCCCGCCCTCCCGCTGCGCCGGATCGACCGACTGCAGCGCGCCGCGCACGATCTCCGAGCCGTACGCGCCGTACGTCAGCCCGAGCGCCAGCGTGCCCGCCCACATCGGCACCAGCTGCCAGCCGAAGGCGACCGGCAGCACGAAGAACACCCAGAAGATCATCACCAGCGCCGAGGTGCCGCGGAACACCTCGGTGTAGAAGCCGGCCACGAACCGCACGATCCACAGCCGGTGAGTGCGCGCGATGCCGACGACGAAGGACACGGCGGCGGCCAGCAAGGCGCTGAACACCAGCAGCTGGACGGTGGTCCAGACGCCCTTCAGTACGAGTTCCCACAGTCCCGGGGTCATCCGCCGCACAGCTCCTTCGCGGTGAGGTCGGTCATCTCGGCCCTGGTGAAGCCGAAGGGCCGGAGTATCCGGAACAACTCCCCGCTCGACTTCAGCTTGTGCAGCTCCACGTTGAAGGCGTCCCGCAGCCTCGTCTCGGTCGGCCGGAACGCGAACGCGCCGCCGTCGACGTGCGGTCTGCCCTTGACCAGCGGCGCGAAGGGCGCGGTGGCCTCCGCCTTGCTCGACTTCTTCACCACTTCCCGCGTGGTGAGCGCCGTACCGGCGAACACGTCGACCCGGCCCGCCTCCACGGCGTTCAGACCGGCTACCTGGTCCGGGACGATGAGGATGTCGCTCTGCTTGTACCCGGCCCCGACCGCGTACTCGATCTCCGCGTATCCGGTGCCGGTGGCGAACTTGGCCTTCTTCGCGACGACGTCCTTGTAGGAGTGCAAGCCCAGCGGGTTGCCCTTGCGCACGATGAACGAATCGAGCATCTGATAGTCCGGATCCGCGAAGATCACCTGCTGGCAGCGCTCGGGATTGACGTACATCCCGGCCGCGACGACATCGAACTGCTGGGAGTTGAGCCCGGGGATCAGCGAGCCGAACTCGGTGGGCACGGGCTGGACCCGGTCCACCCCCAGCCGCTTGAAGATCACCTTGGCCAGCTCGGGCGCCTCACCGGTGAGATGGCCGTCCTTGTCGATGTACCCGAAGGGGATCTCACCGGCGATCCCGAGGCGTACGACGCCCTGCGCGCGGAGGCGTTCGAGCAGGTCACCGCCCTCCTTGCCGGACGCCTCGGCCACCCGAGAGCAGCCCGCAGCGCCCAGCACACCGAGGGCGGCGAGGCCACCGAGCACCGAGCGCCGGGTGTGACGGCTGTGTCTGAGTTCCGGCCGGAATGTGTGTACGTCGTTCCCAAGTGGTGGAGCCATGGCGGCGCGGCTACCCAAGCGGATCCGGGCTATGCACCCTTGTTTTCATGGCCGACCGATTCGTCACCGTCTCGCTCGACAAGCGGGACGTGCACTGCACGGCACGACTGCTGGACGACCGCGCGCCCCTGACCTGCACGGCGGTATGGGAAGCCCTGCCACTCGCGGGCGACGTCTACCACGCCAAGTACGCGCGCAACGAGATCTACGCTCTCTTCCCTCCCTTCGCCTCCACGGAACCCCCACTGGAGAACCCGACGGTCACCCCGATTCCCGGCGACCTCTGTTACTTCTCCTTCGCCGGCACCGAGCTGGGCACCAAGGCCTACGGCTACGACCGCGCCGTCCGCCCCGGCACCACGGTGGTCGACCTGGCCCTGTTCTACGAACGCAACAACCTGCTCCTCAACGGTGACGTGGGCTGGGTGCCGGGAATCGTGTGGGGCCAGGTGGTGGAGGGCCTGGAAGCGATGGCCGAGGCCTGCAACGACCTGTGGCGCAGCGGGGCGGCGGGGGAGACGCTGGCGTTTCGGCGGGCGTGAGCGGCTTGGGCCTCACACACCAGGTGCCCGGGAGACGGTGACCGGTGCCGGCGAGGTCACCCCGGCCTCGTACAGCGCGTGCGCGGCGCGTAGTACCAGGTCGTCGCGGTGCCGGGCGGCGACGAGTTGGAGCCCCACCGGCAGCCCGTCCCCGTCCTTGCCCACCGGGACGGTCGCCGCGGGCTGCTGGGTGAGGTTGAACGGGTAGGTGAACGGGGTCCAGCCGGTCCAGCGCCGGTGGGCCGAGCCCCTCGGCGCCTCCACGCCCGCCTCGAACGCCGTCAGCGGCAGGGTCGGGGTGACCAGCAGGTCGTAGCGCTCGTGGAAGCGGCCCATACGGCGGCCGAGGTCCATGCGGACGTCGACCGCGGCGAGATAGTCCAGCGCGCTGTAGCGGGCGCCCTGCACGCAGATCTCCCGCAGGCCGGGGTCCAGCAGCTGCCGCTTGCGCGGGGAGAACCGCTCGGTGAGCCGGGCCGCGCCGCTGAACCACAGGGTGTGGAAGGCCTCCACCGGTTCGCTGAAGTCCGGGTCGGTCTCCTCGACGTACGCGCCGAGGTCGGCCAGCAAGGCCACCGTCCGCCGTACCGCCGCCGCGACCGCCGGCCGGACCGCGACCTGGCCGCCGAGGGACGGGGAGTACGCCACGCGCAGACCGTGCACGCCGCCGCTCAACGCGTCCTGGAAGGAGCCGGGCGCGGGCGGCAGGCCCGACCAGTCGCGCGGGTCAGGGGCGCCGATGACGTCCAGCAGCAGGGCCGCGTCGGCCGCGTCCCGGGTCATCGGGCCCGCGTGGGAGAGGGTGCCGAACGCGCTCGCCGGGTACAGCGGCACCCTGCCGTACGTCGGCTTCAGGCCGAAGACGCCGCAGAACGCGGCCGGGATACGGATGCTGCCCCCGCCGTCCGTGCCCAGCGACAGCGGGCCCGCGCCGAGCGCCACGGCCGCCGCGCTGCCCCCGCTGGACCCGCCGGCGGTGCGGGAGCGGTCGTGCGGGTTGCGGGTGATGCCGGACAGCGGGGAGTCCGTCACGCCCTTCCAGCCGAACTCGGGGGTCGTCGTCTTGCCCAGGAACACCGCGCCGTGCTCGCGGAGCCGGGCCACCGAGGGCGCGTCCTCGTCCCAACGACCCTGCTCGGAGATCGTCTTGGAGCCGCGCAGGGTCGGGTGGCCGCGCAGGAGGAGGATGTCCTTCACCGTCACCGGCACCCCGTCCAGCAGCCCGGCCGGCTCGCCGCGCCGCCAGCGCTCCTCCGACTCCCGTGCCCGGGTCAGCGCGTCCTCCTCGGTGAGCCGCACGAACGCGTTCACCTCCGGCTGGATGCTGCGGGCCCGCTCCAGGGCCTGCGCGGTCGCCTCCACGGGGCTGAACTCGCCCTTGCGGTAACCGTCGAGGAGCTGGACGGCGGTCAGGTCGGTGAGCTGCATGCACCCTCCAAGAGGCCAAGAGGTCCGAGAGATCAGTGACCGGGGACGTAACCGCGTTTCTTGTCGACCACGTTCACCAGTGATCTGCCCGCCGCCCACCGCTCGTACAACTCCACGAACTGCGCGCCCAGTTCGTCCCGCCAGCCGACCGTGTCCCCGCTCATGTGCGGGGAGACGATCAGCCCCGGCAGTTCCCACAACGGGCTGTCCGGGGGGAGGGGCTCGGCGGTGAAGACGTCCAGTGCGGCGCCCGCGATCCAGCGCCGGGTCAGGGCATGGGCGAGGGCGTCCTCGTCGACGAGCGCGCCCCGGCCGACGTTCACGAAGAACGCCGACGGCTGCATCACGCCGAACCGGTGGCCGTCGAACATGCGGTACGTCTCCTCGGTGAGCGGCGCCGCCGCGATCACCCAGTCCGCGCGGGAGATCAGCCGGTCCAGGTCGGCCGGCCCGTGGATGCCGGTCCGCGGCACCCGCCCGACCAGCGCCGTCGTCACACCGAGGGCCTTCAGGGTGCGTACGATCGCCCGGCCGATCGGGCCCGAGCCGACCACGCACGCGCGCGTGCCCGCCACCCGCCGGCCCTCCCGGTGCCGCCAGGTCCGCTCCCGCTGGTACTCCAGCGTGCGCGGCAGGTCCTTGGCGGCCGCCAGCACCAGGGCCGCCACGTACTCGGCGATCGGCTGGTCGAAGATCCCGCGCGCGTTCGTGACCACCGTGTCGGACGCGGCCAGCTCCGGGCCCAGCAGATGGTCCACGCCCGCGCTCGCCGTGTGCACCCAGCGCGGGCGGGGCCCCGCGCCGGGCCAGGCCTCGCGCACCGCGTGCGAGGTGAAGTCCCAGACCAGCAGGACGTCCGCCTGCGGCAGCCGCTCGGCCAGGTGGGCGGCGTCCGTGTGCACGATCCGGGCGCGGCCGGTCAGCCGGCCGAGGCGCGGCGGCGGGTCGGCGTCCAGCACGAGGAGCGTCGGGAGGGTCGTCATACGGGGCGGCTCCGAGCGTCTGACGTGCGCGGACCATGCGCGGATTGACCACGCTCGCACCCGAATCTACCTTCGTCAACACGGGCGTACTCGCGATCCGTTGCCCACTCGTCTCCCAGCGTGAGGCCGGTGCCAGCCATGGACGTCTCCTTTCTCGGCGGCCCCCGCCCCCAGCGCGGTGTGGGAGTGGTGGCCCCCTTCGACTTCGCCCTGGACCGGGAGCTGTGGCGCTGGGTGCCCGACGAGGTGTCGCTGCATCTGACCCGGACCCCGTTCGTGCCGGTCGAGGTGAGTCTGGACCTGGCCCGGCTGGTGAGCGAGCACGAGACCCTCGGCGACGCCGTGCGCGCGCTGACCGCCGTCGCGCCCGAGGCCGTCGCCTACGCCTGCACCTCCGGCAGCTTCGTCGGCGGGATCGCCGGGGAGCGGGCGATGTGCGCGGCGATGAGCCTCGCGGGCGCGCCGCCCTCGGTGACCACCTCCGGCGCGCTGCTGGAGGCGCTGGCCGAGCTGCGGATCCGGCGCGTCGCGCTGGTCACGCCGTACACCGTGTCCGTGACCCGGGCGCTGGAGGACTTCGTCGCCGAGGCCGGCGTCGAGGTCACCGGGTGCGCCTTCATGGGCCTGACCCGGCGCATCTGGCAGGTGCCGTACCGGGACGTCGTCGCCATGGCCCGGCAGGCGGTGAGCCCCGGCACCGCCGACGCGCTCTTCATCTCCTGCACCAACCTGCCGACGTACGACGTGATCCCGCAACTGGAGGCCGAGCTGCGCATTCCCGTGCTGTCTGCCAACCAGGTCACGATGTGGGCCGCGCTGCGCCGACTGGGTACCCGAGCCGTGGGGCCCTATCAGGCGTTGCTGGACGAGTCGGCGCGCGCCTGGCCCTCCGCACTGCCCGAAGAGACGCCGGAAGAGACGCAGGAAGGCTGGACATGACCGCACTCGGATTCCTTTACCCGGGCCACTCCGCCGAGGACGACTATCCGCGCATCGAGCAGCTCCTGGGCAGCGACATCCGGGTGGACCTGGTGCACACCGACATCGGCGAGGACGCGCACCGGGTGACGGCGCTGCGCGAGATGGGCTCCGCGGAGCGGCTCGCGGCGGGCATGGAGCGCCTGCGGCTGACCGGGGCCGAGACGGTGGTGTGGGCGTGCACCAGCGGCGGTTTCGTGCACGGCTGGGAGGGCGCCCAGGAGCAGGTGCGCACGCTCGCCCGGCTGGCCGGGATGCCCGCCTCCTCGACGTCGTTCGCCTTCGTGCACGCGGCCCGGGAGATCGGGGTGCGCCGGGTCGCGGTCGGCGCGACCTACCCGGAGGACATCGCCGCGCTGTTCGCGGACTTCCTGGGGGCCGCGGGGCTCGAGGTGACCGGGATGCGGTCCTCGGGGATCGTCACGGCGGCGGAGGTCGGCACCTGGGGCGAGGAGGACGTGCTGACGCTGGCCCGGGCGGCCGACGTCCCGGACGCGGAGGCGGTACTGCTCCCGGACACGGCCCTGCACACGGCCGCGCATCTGTCGGTGCTGGAGAAGGCGCTGTCCAAGCCGGTGCTCACGGCGAACCAGGTGACCGTGTGGGAGGGGCTGAGGCTGGCCGACCGGCGGGTCAACGCGCCGACGCTGGGGACGCTCTTCACCCGCGAGCCCCTGGTGCAGGTACGGGAATAACCGGGGACTGCC
Source organism: Streptomyces barringtoniae (assembly GCF_020819595.1). GTDB lineage: Bacteria > Actinomycetota > Actinomycetes > Streptomycetales > Streptomycetaceae > Streptomyces > Streptomyces barringtoniae. The sequence goes on along the minus strand of NZ_JAJHNP010000010.1, from coordinate 157,236 downwards.
TCCTGTTAGTGGGCGCAGGACAGCTCACGCGCGAAACAGGAGGCCCGCACCGTGTCGGCAGACGAGGCAGACGAGATCCGGGGCACAGCAGACGAGGTCCGGGGCGCGGACGAGATCCGGGGCACGGACGAGATCCGGGGCACCACGCACGGGACCGCCCCCGCCCCCCTCTCCGTACTGGACCTGGTGACCGTCGGCGCGGGCAGTACCGCCTCCGACGCCCTGCGCACCAGCGTGGCGCTGTCCCGGTTCGCCGAGGCCCGCGGCTTCCACCGGTACTGGGTCGCCGAGCACCACTCCATGCCCGGCGTCGCCTCCTCCTCGCCCGCCGTGATCCTCGCCCACCTCGCCGCCCACACCGAGCGCATCCGGCTCGGCTCGGGCGGTGTCATGCTGCCCAACCACGCGCCCCTCGTCATAGCCGAGCAGTTCGGCACGCTGGAGGCGCTGGCGCCGGGCCGCGTCGACCTCGGCCTGGGCCGCGCCCCCGGCACGGACGGCGCCACGGCCGCGGCCCTGCGCCGCACCGACACCCTGAACGAGGGCGCCGACGACTTCCCGGAGCAGCTCGCCGAGCTCATCCGCTTCCTGGACGACGACTTCCCCGACGGGCACCCCTACCGCCGGATCCACGCGATCCCCGGCCCCGTCCAGGCCACCGCCCCCGGCGGCGTCCAGTCCCCGCACCGCCCGCCGGTCTGGCTGCTCGGCTCCTCCGGCTTCAGCGCCCGCCTCGCCGGTCTGCTGGGGCTGCCGTTCGCCTTCGCGCACCACTTCTCCGCGCAGAACACCATCCCGGCCCTGGACCTGTACCGGCAGACCTTCCGCCCCTCCGAGGTCCTCGACGAGCCCTACGCCCTGATCGGCGTCTCCACCCTCGCCACCGACGACGCGCGCGAGGCCCGCCGCCAGACCCGGGCGATGGCGCTCAACATGCTCCGGCTGCGCACCGGCCGGCCCGGCCTCTTCCCCGACCCGGACGAGGCCGAGAAGCACGAGTTCAGCCCCATGGAGGAGGAGTTCATCGCCTCCTGGACGTCCAACATCGTGCACGGCACCGCAGACGAGGTCCGCTCCGGCCTGGACGACCTGCACAAGCGCACGGGCGCCGACGAGCTGATGCTCGTCTCCCACGCCCACCGCGGCGAACTCCGCCTGCGCTCCTACGAGTTGATCGCGGACGCCTACGGCTTGCCGACCGCGTAGGTCTGTGTGTCGAGCAGTTCGGAGATACGATCCGGCGGCACCGGGCGGGAGTACAGCCACCCCTGACCGGTGTCGCAGCCGATGCGGCGCAGCCGGGTGGCCTGGGCGGAGGTCTCCACGCACTCGGCGGTGACGGTCAGGCCGAGCCGGTGGGCCAGCTGGATCATCGCCTCGACGATGACCTCGTCGGCGGGGTTGGGCGGAACGCCCTTGGGCGCCTCCTCGTACTGGAATCCGCGCACGAAGGAGCCGTCCAGCTTCAGGACCTTCACCGGCAGCCTGCTCAAGTACGCCAGGTTCGAGTAGCCGGTGCCGAAGTCGTCGATGGCGATGCGCACACCCATGTCGCTGAGCGCCTGCAGGGCCTGGAGCGGGCGGCCGGCCGAGCCCATCACCGCCGACTCGGTCAGCTCCAGCTGGAGGAGGTGCGGGGCGAGGCCCGTCTCGGCCAGGATTCCGGCCACGTCGGCCACCAGGTCGGAGTCCCACACCTGCCGTACGGCCACGTTGACGCTGACGAAGATGGGCGGCTCCTCGGGGTGGTCCAGCTCCCAGCGGCGGGCCTGGCGGCAGGCGGTGGCGAGCGCCCAGCGGCCGAGCTGGACGATCGAGCCGTCCTCCTCGGCCAGTCCGATGAACCGATTCGGCGTCAGTGTGCCGAACTGAGGATGATTCCAGCGGATCAACGCCTCGACCCCGGACAGGCGTCCGTCCTCCATGCCGACCAACGGCTGGTATTCGAGCGCGAATTCGCCGCGGTCGATGGCGGGGCGCAGAGTGGACGACAGCGCCTGACGGGTCATCCGGTGCGCGTTGCGCTCGGGGTCGAACAGGGTCCAGCGGCCCTTGCCGTCGGCCTTCGCCCAGTACAGGGTCGTGTCCGCGGCCTGCATCAGGCCGGTGGCCGTCGTACCGGCCGCGTGCCGCTCGACGACCCCGATGGACGCCGTCAGCGACAGCCGCTGGCCCGCCAGGTCGAAGGGCTCCTCCAGGGCCGTCAGCGCCGACTCGGCGAGCTCGGCGAGCTGTTCGGTGCCGGTGGAGTCCTCCACGAGCAGCGCGAACTCGTCGCCGCCGAGCCGGGCCACCAGCGGGATCGCCGCGCGGCCGCAGCCGGCCTCGTCGGCGACCCGGGTCAGACGCTCGGCGACGGCCGCGAGCAGCCGGTCGCCGACGCGGTGGCCGAGGGTGTCGTTGACCGCCTTGAAGCCGTCGAGGTCCAGGTAGCACAGTCCGATCCGGCCGGTGCCGCTCTGCTCGTACGACTCCGCCTCCAGCGCGGCCGACAGCCGCTCGAAGAACAGCGTGCGGTTGGGCAGCCGGGTCACCGGGTCGTGCATCTGCAAGTGCCGCAGCCGCGCCTGGAGTTCACGGCGGGCGCTGATGTCGGCGACGGACAGCAGCACTCCCGGCCGGCCGTCGCCGAGCGGGGAGACCGTGACCTGCACCCAGACCGAGTGTCCCTCGGGGTGCTTCAGCCGGCGGGTGCAGCGCAGCTTCGCCTGCCGGCCGCGCAGGACCTCGCGGTAGGCGTGCCAGCTGCGGGCGTCGGAGGCGAGGTCGACCAGGTCGGCGGCGACCCGCCCGGTGAGCGCGTCCGGATCGGTGCCGAGCAGCTCGCCGAAGGCCGCGTTGGCGCCGGCGACGAGTCCGGCGTGGTCCACGACGGCCATGGCGAGCGGGGCGGCCGTGAAGACACGGTGGTAGGTGGTGTAGTCACTGTCTGTGACGGCTGACCGGTCGAGGTCTGCCGCGGGCGTCGGCCCTTCGGACGTTCCGCTCACCGCTCGCTCCCGCAGTGCACTCGATCTGTGTCCGTGCCTGTCCGTGCCGGAAAGTGTGCCGATCATAGAGGCTGGCCCCGAGCCCTTCCAGCCACTGTCCAGTGTCCCGGACGGAGCACAGTTTCTGACAGATCGTTTCTGCCCGCACGTGGACGGGTTCTTCAGGCCCCCGACCAGTTGTGACGTTCCGTGAGTGTTGCGGGGTGTCGGGCGCCGGAGCGCGCCGGCGCTTTCGGGGGCGCACTCACCCTTGTGGTGCAGGCGAACAGGGCACAGCGCAATAAATACCAGCAATCTGGATGCGGTCCCGTGAACCGCGTCCGGAGGTCATGTCCGTGCCCAAGCTGCGCAGCACCGCCGCCGTGTGCACCACGCTGTCGGCGCTCGCCGCGACCTCGATCCTCGGCGGTCCGGCGGCCGCCGAGCCCTTCTCCACGACCCCCTGCGCCCTGCACCGGACCGACGCCCACCACTCCGAGGGCGCGGACACCTGGAACGCCGACTACACCCGCCCGACCGGCGTGCTCGACGCCGTGATGGTCTTCCTGTCCTTCCCGGACGCCGCCCCGCGCACCACACCCGCCGAGCTCGCCGCCGACCACTTCCCCGCCACCAGCCGCTACTACGAGCAGGCCTCCTACGGGAGGTTCACCCTCCGCCCGCACCCGTTGCGGCACTGGCTGCGCATGCCGCACCCGTCCACGGCGTACGCGATAAAGCGGGACTGGGACGTGGACGACCGGGCCGCGTACCTGCGGGACGCGTTCGCCGTGGCCGACAAGGAGGTCGACTTCTCCCGCTACCGGGTCGTGTACTTCGTCGCCGACCCCGACGCGCCCGGCGTCGACTCGGACGCCACGAAGGTCGTGAACCTCGACACGCCCGTCCACGTGGACGGCGTCGACATCCGCCGGGTCGTCACGGTCTTCGAGAAGCACCCGCCGGACCGCCTCGTCCTCGCCCACGAGACCGGCCACGTGTTCGACCTGCCCGACCTCTACCACCGCCCGGTCGACGGCAAGGGCGACTGGGACACCTACGTCGGCGACTGGGACCTGATGGGCAGCCAGTTCGGACTGTCGCCGGACGTGTTCGCCTGGCACAAGTGGAAGCTGGGCTGGCTGGATCCGCGCCAGGTGGTGTGCGTGCACGGCGCACGGCCGACCCGGCTGACCCTGGAGCCGCTGGAGGCCGGCCCGGGTGTCCCGGTGCAGGGCACGGCGGGCGCCCCGGCCTTCGGCCTGGGGCACGGGGTGAAGCTGGCGATCGTGCGCACCGGGCCCGACAGCGCCCTGGCCTTCGAGGCGCGCGGGGCGGCCGGCAACGACCGGGCCACCTGCCGGCAGGGCGTCCTGGTGTACCGGGTCAGCAGCGGGGCGGAGTCCGGCGGCGGCCCGGTGGAGGTCGTGGACGCCCACCCGCACACCGAGGCCTGCTGGGAGAACTCGGTCTATCCACCCCTTGCCGACGCCCCGGTCGCCCTCGGCGAGAGCTTCACCGTGCCCGGGGAGGGCGTACACGTGGAGGTGGAGGGGAGGACGGCTTCGGGGGCGTGGACGGTGAGGATCACGCCGGGGGGCAGAGGCTAGGGGGCATGCGTACACACGAAAACGGCGGGGCCGGATTCTTTCGAACCGGACCCGCCGTTTCCTTCGCGTGCGCCGCCAGGGACTCGAACCCCGGACCCGCTGATTAAGAGTCAGCTGCTCTAACCAACTGAGCTAGCGGCGCCTGCTGACGTCGTAGACCTTAGCATCCTGGTCGGCGGGAGGAAAAATCGAAATCCGCACGGCCGCGCGGGCCGCCCGCACGGCCGCCCAGAGCACGACCTCCGGCCCCGGCAGCCAGGGGTGGCGGTTGTCCGGGGCGACCAGCCAGCGGGAGTCGCCGGGGGTGTCGCAGCCGGCCGGCGCCGGGACGGTCACCGCGTCGCCCGTGCCGTGACAGAGCAGCGGCGGCACCGCCTGCGTACGGTTCGAGCCCCACTCCTCCCAAGCCAGCAGCGAGGGCAGCCGCTGGGCCGTGCCCGGTGCGGCGAACAGCAGCACGCGGCCCCGGAACACCGCGACCGGGCCCGAGCCCGGGCCGTCGTCCCACAGCCGGTCCAGCATCCGGCGGCCGAAGATCGCCGGGGCGCTCACCACGTCGAAGACGGTGCCGCAGGGCAGGACGACCGGGGCGTGCGGGCGCTCCTCCCAGAGGGCGAGGGTGCTCCGCGGATACGTGCCCGCCGAGGCGAGCCAGTCGACGCCGTCGGAGGTGACTCGGGTGACGTTCGGTGCGCTGCTCATGCCACCTACATGTACCGGCCGTGAGCGCGCGATTCTCCTGAGTTGCGGAAAACCGGGACACGAGGGTGAGGGCAGGAGTATCTTGCCCGCCTGGCATATGCCAGGCGCGGATCACACCGGATCGGGGTACGCCCGCCCCTCGGTGTTCCCCCGCATCAGGTCCCGGCCGAACTCGACCATCTTCTTCGCGTAGTCCTCGGTCCACTCCGCCCGCTCGGCGATGTCCGCCGGGGTCAGCCGGTCGAACCGGCGCGGGTCGGCGAGCTGGGCCGCCGCGATGGCCTGGAACTCCACGGCCCGGTCGGCGGCCGCACGGAACGCCTGGGTCAGCTCCGTGGCCCTGGCCAGCAGCGCCCGCGGATCCTCGATCGACTCCAGGTCGAAGAAGTGCTCGGGATCGCCTGCGGCCTCCGCGGGCTCGAAGATCAGAGGCGCGGGGCGTAGCCGCGGTTCGTTCCGACGCGGCGTGGGCTCCGCCATGTCCTGTCTCCTCCTCGTACGGTTCGCTCGGCACCGCCTTCAGGTGGGCCACCGTCCATTGTCCCGCGCCCCCGCAAGAGGCCCTCATGGCCGAAGGCCCACCTGCGTTCCGCCAGTGCCCGGAGACACGGGCGCCGGGCGGACCGCCTCGCGGCGATCAGGGGCACCAGCTCACCTTGTGTTCCGTCAGATGGGCCGGCATCGCGTGGTTCGCCTCCCAGCCGTCCGGGGCTGTGTCCATCGGCCGCCTCCGGCGGCGTGCCGGAGTGCGTCCGGCGGGTGGGTGGTGTGCGGTGCTGATCGCGCGGCGGGCGGGTGGGGGAGGGGTGGTCAGGGTCGCCAGGTCACCTTGTGTTCCGTCAGATGGGCCAGCACCGCGTGGTTCGCCTCCCAGCCGTCCGGGAACTTCACCAGCGTGCCCAGCTGGACCGGTTCCGTGGACGGGTAGGCGTCCAGGAGGTCGCCGACGCCCGCTCGGCAGACCACGATGCAGGCGTGGCGGTGCCGGGAGGCCAGGACGCACAGGCGGCCGGTCTCCAGGTGGAAGGCGGTGGCGTCGGGGCGGCCGGAGAGCGGGTGCAGGACGACCGTGACGTCGTACTCCCGGCCCTGGAGACGGTTCGCGGTGTCCACCGTGACGTCCGCCACGCCCAGCTCGGCGAGCGCCGTGCGCACCGCCGCCGCCTGGTCGCGGTGGGCCGTGCCGACGGCGATGCGGTCGGCGGTGAGGGGAGCGGGGCCGTCCGAGCGCTCGGAGAGCGCCGCGCCGCCTCTGTCCAGCAGACGGCGCACGACCGCCGCCACCGCCCGCACGGCCTCCGGGTCCGTGCGCGGGGTGTGCCGGGCGGGCAGTTCCAGCAGGCCCCAGCCGGACTCCGCCGCCTCGTCGATCACCCGGTCCGGGCCGGAGCCGTCCGAGGGGACCGCGAAGGACAGCCGGCGGTCGCCGTGGCCGGTGCCGCTGCGGAAGGGGGTGTACGGGTAGAACGCGTCGGAGACCAGGGGCGCCGCTGACGCGGGCAGGCGCCAGGAGACCGGGAGGCGGTGCTGGGGGAGGCCGGGGTTGTGAGCCAGCAGGGTGGTCACGGCGGAGGCCGAGGGGTCGTACGACAGGCCCGCCCACTGCTCGCTGCCGACGATCGCGAACGGGTCCAGCTGCCCGGGGTCGCCGACGAACAGCGCCCGCTCGAACAGGCCCGCCACGGCCAGCAGGGAGTCCGAGCGCATCTGGTACGCCTCGTCCACGATCGCGTGCCGCCAGGGCTCGTCGGCCTTCACATGCGCCCACTTCGCCGCCGTGGACAGCACGACCGGCAGGCCGTTCAGCTCGGCCGCCTTCGCGGAGGTGCGGACCTGCGGAAGGTCGTCCAGCGCCTTGTCGTAGGGGTCGCTGTCGCTGCTGTGCAGGCGGCCGACCGGCAGGTCGGGGTTCTTCTCGGCGAGCCGGAGGACGAGGTCGTCCACCTGGGCGTTCGTCTGGGCCACGACCATCAACGGGCGCCCGGCGTCGGCCAGTTCGAGGGCGGCGCGGACCACGAGCGTCGACTTGCCGGCGCCCGGCGGGGAGTCCACGACCACGCCGCGCTCGGTGCCGTGCAGGGTGTCGTGGAGGATCGCGTCCGTGGCGCGGGCGGCAGCGGCTCCGGGGTCGAAGTCGACCGTCGTCACAGGACGTCCTCCTCGGTGATGGGGTCGGCCGCCTCCTGAACGACCTCACCCGGCGGGCCGCCGTGCGTCCACGGGGTCTCCTCCGGGTCGGGCAGCTTCGCCCCGCCGCGCTGCTCGTGCTCGAACAGGGTGAAGCAGATCCGGTCGCCCTTCTCCGGCACCGAACCGGGCTCCGGCTCCTTGCCGCGGCCCATCTTGTCCAGGACGCGGAGCACCAGGACGCCCTCGGCTTCATGGCCGACGAACTCCGCCGACTGCGGCTTGCCGCCCAGCGAGCGGTAGACCTTCGCCCGCTCGGCGAGATGCGGCCGGTCGTCCGTGCGGACCGTCACCAGCGGGCGCGGGCTCGGCCGCCTGCCCTCGCTGTACGCCATGACGACATCGGTCACCTCGCCCGCGAACGCCTCCCCGGCCAGCCGCCGCCCCGCCATCACCAGCGGGTCGTCCAGCGCCTCCTGCGCCTCGAGACGCGCCTGCTCGCGCTCGCGCGTGGCCAGCTTGTTCGCCGCCGTCACCGCGTCGTCCCGGCGCGGCTGCGGGGGCTCGCCCGCCAGCACCCGGTCGCGGTGCCCGGTGAAGGACCAGCGGTCGCGGGTCCAGCGCTCCTCCACGTGCGCGCCCTCCGGCAGCGCCCGCAGCAGGTCCAGGCCCCGCCACACCGCGTCCCAGGTCGGCCGGGTGCGGCTTTCCACCAGGTCGCGGATCTCCCGTTCGGCCGCCGTGAGCGCGGCCAGCCGGTCGTCGGCGGTCAGGGCGTCCTCGGCGGCGGCGAGCGCGGTGCGCGCGCGGTCGTAGCGCTCGATCGCGGGTGCCAGCAGCTTGTTGTCGAAGGCCGGGTCGGTGGCGGGACCGGCCGGAGGGCACAGCAGCTGGCCGGCGGCGTCCCGGGCGAGCTCGGCCCGGCGGGCGGCCTCGGCGCCGGACTCGCCCTGCGGAGGGTCGATCCAGGCGAGCAGCGCGCCCAGATGCTGGTCCTCCAGGCTGGACTGGCCGGTCGCCCAGTGCCGGGAGAGCACATCGGTCAGGGCGAGCAGGAGGGAGGAGCCGGGGACGCGGGAGCGCTCGCCGTAGTGGGTGAGCCAGCGGCCGAGCAGCGGCACCCGGGGCGGCGCCGGATACGGGGCCTCCGGGTCCTGCTCGGCGGTCCGGCGAAAGCGCATCGAGCGGCCCAGCAGCCGTACGAGGTCCAGGCCGGCCCGGCTGGGCACGATCAGCTGGGGGGCGTCCGCGCACAGCTCGACCTCGACCTTGACCCGTTTGCCGGTCTCCGGGTCGGTCTCGGTGCGCTCGGCCGCCTCCACCGCCCCGGCACAGGAGTCGATGTACGGCAGGACGACGTCGGCCAGGTCGGCGAGGAAGGAGAAGCGCAGGTCGCGGTCGCGGGGCTGCGGTACGACCAGCAGGCGGGGCGCGTCCCGGTCGGTGCCGACCAGCGCGCCGAGCGGGGCGCCCGCCTCACCGGCGGTGGTGAGCGGCACGAACACCAGCGGGCGCGTCGACAGATGGCGGTGCCGGACGGTCGCGGCGGGCCGGGCCCGGCCGCTGCTGACGGCCTCGAGCCGGGCGAGGGTGGCGATCAGGGACACGGGGCGACCTCCGGGTGGGCCGCGTCCGCCAGCGCCTCCGCGCGCAGGGCGGCCGCCCGGCGCAGGGCCGCGACCGCCGGGTCCTCCGGGTCGCCGCGTTCGCCTCGGGCCGCCGCGAGGACGTCCTCGACCGTGGTCAGACCGCCCAGTTCCGCGCGCAGCGGGCGGCCCAGGCGGGTGACGGCGCCCTCCTCACGGGAGCGTTCCCGGCAGTGGAAGGCCAGTTCGCACGCGGACAGGCACTCGGGCGCGTATGTCGCCGGGACGGCCTCGACGGCCGCCGTCAGCTCCTCGGCACTCCGGTCGGGTGCGAAGCACGTGCCCTCGGGCAGGGTCCCGGCGATCTCTTCGATCCGGGTGAGCCGGGCCAGCTGGCGGGCGGTGACCGCGCGCTGCTTGCGGATGTCGACGGCGGATGCCGCGGGCAGGTTGGAGAAGTCCTTCGGGCACACGAGCAGGATCCGGTGATGCACGCGCGGCGCGGGAGCGCCGTCATGGGCACTCGCTGCCTCGGCACCGGCGCGCCCCCGCGGCTCCGCGCCGAGCCGTCCCGCCACCTCCTCCAGGGCCAGCACGTACACCGCCGCCTGCCGGGCCGCCGCGCCGACCTTCGCCGGGTCCGCCGAACCGTCCAGCAACGGGAAGGACTTGATCTCCACCACCGACCAGCTGCCGTCCGGGTGCACCACCACCGCGTCCGGTTCCAGGAAGGCGAGTGAGCCGGCCACGTCCAGCGCGAGCATCGGATGGTCCAGCAGGGTCCAGCCGCCCGCCCGCGTGGCCTCGCGCAGCGCCAGCGCCGTACGGGCCGTACGCCCCTCGGGGCCGTGCGCGGTCAGATCCGGTACGGCGGCCCCCTCGGGCGGTTCGGCGCCCGGATCCAGGCGGGCGTGCGCCAGCCGCAGCAGCTCCGCGCCGCCGTCGGCCTTCACTTTCGCCTCGAACGCGTTGCCCCGGGTCAGCGCGAACTGCGACTGCCCGAACCCGGACGGCGCGCCCAGCGCGCCCGCCAGCCGAGCCTTGTCCACCCCGGCGCCGTCCAGGATCGCCCGCCGCGCGCACCCCGGGTTCGCGGCGAGCGCCGCGAGGGCGCGCGCGTCCAGGGCCTTGGCCGGTACGTCGGGACCGCGCAGCTCAGCGAGCCGGTGCCGCAGCCCCTTCTCCCGCGTCGCTGGGGGAGGCGTCCGGTTCGGCCCCGGCGTCGACCTGCGACTCGCGCTGCCGTGGAATTCGCTCACCCGCGGAAGTCTGGCATCCGGCACTGACAATCGGGGAACCCATGCCCTCCGTGACCGGTGTGCGGCGCGGGAACAGGCGGCCCCGGACCAGGTCCATGACCCGCATGACGCGCGGCGCGAGCAGCAGACCGACGCCCATCACGGCGACACCGGCGACCGCGTCGAGGAAGTAGTGGTTGGCGGTGCCCATGACCACGAGCGCGGTGCCCAGCGGATAGAGGACACCGAGGATCTTCGCCACGCGCGTGCCGCCGTGCCGCCACAGCATCACCCCGCACCACAGCGCCCAGCCGACGTGCAGGCTCGGCATGGCCGCGTACTGGTTGGTCATCCCGCCCATGCCGCGCGGCGCACTCGCCTCGCCGCCCCACCAGCCGTACGAGCTGTAGTGCGCCATGGTGTCCACGAAACCGTGGCCGGCGGACAGCAGCCGGGGCGGGCAGGTCGGCAGCAGCGTGAAGCCGATCAGGCCGATGAACGTGGACGTCATCAGCCAGGTCCGGGCCCGCCGGTAGTACTCGGCGCGCCTGCGGAACAGCCAGACGAGGACGGCGGGCGTGACCAGGTAGTGCAGCGAGGCGTACCAGAAGTCGGCCGGCACCCCGAGCCAGGGCTCGCGCGTGAAGAGCCGGTTGAGCGGGTGCTCGGCGTTGAGGTGCACGGCCTTCTCGAGGCGCAGGATCGCCAGGCCGTGGTCGACGGCGGAGGAGACGTCACCGCGGGCGAGGAGGCGGCCGGCCGAGTAGCAGCCGTAGATGAGGAGGATCAGGGGCAGCTCGGTCCACCAGCGCAACCGGGTGCGCGGAAGCACCTCGGTGCCCGGTGTCTCGGTCTGCGGCATCCGATCGCCCTCCCCCTCGTCGCTGTACGGCGTGCCCCGGAGGGCGACCGTGTCACTTTACGGTGTCCGTATCCCGCCCATGAGGGCGCTCCGGCCCACAAAGACGCCGAGATCGCCCGCCGGGTTGCCCCGGAACCGGTTGAGCGATGATGGAAGGGTCCCCTTCGCTCCCGGAAAGGTCTCCCATGGCACCGCGCATCCTGCTGGCCCGGCACGGACAGACGGATTGGTCACTGTCCGGCAAGCACACCGGCAGGACCGACGTACCGCTGCTGGAGGAAGGCAGGCGGGGAGCCAAACTGCTCGGCGAGCGACTGCACCGGCCGCCGCTGAACGGGCTGCCGGGCGTGGAGGTGCGCACCAGCCCGCTGGCACGCGCGCGTGAGACGTGCGAACTGGCCGGCTTCGGCGACCGGGCCACCACCTGGGACACGCTCATGGAGTGGGACTACGGCGCGTACGAGGGCATGACGCCGGCCGAGATCCAGGCCGTGCGGCCGGGCTGGCTGATCTGGCGGGACGGGGTGCCGGAGGGGGAGAGCATCGCCGACGTGACCGCGCGCGCGGACGAGGTGGTGGCGTGGGCCCGGTCGGCCGACCACGACGTCCTGGTCTTCGCCCACGGCCACATCCTCCGCTCCATAGGCGCGCGGTGGCTGGGCCTGCCACTGGAGTTCGCCGCCCGGATCCGCCTCAACCCGACGTCGTTGTCCGTACTGGGCTGGGCTTACGGGGAGCCGGCGATCGAGAGCTGGAACGACCTGGGGCACTTGGCGGGATAGCCACACCCTCCCGCGCCGCCTGCGCCGTTCCCGTGCCGCCTACGCCCTCCCCGTCCTCGGCACGGAAGCATGCCGATCGAGGAACTCGGAGACCCCCGACGCCCGCCGGTGAGGCAACAGCACCCGAGCCGTTCCCGCCAGCATGCTCTGGATCCGCGAGGACTGGACCTGGTCCAGCAACGACAGCACCTGCAAACCGGCGGCGGCCGCCTCGTCCGGACGGCCCTCACGCGCGAGGTCGTCGGCCAGTTCCGCGGTGTAGAGCGCGATGTTGCGCGTGAAGTGCGGATCCTGCAGATGCGCCGCCCGGCGCGCGTGCCGGGCCGCACGCCGCCAGTCGCCCAGCATGGACCAGCACTGCGCCTCCAGACCCTCCAGCTCGGCCTCGCCGTAGAAGCTCATCCACTCCGGGTCGTCGTCCGAGCGGCCCCGCGCGAAGAGGGCCTGCGCCCGGACGAGCGCCTGCTCGCAGCCGGTGCGGTCGGCGAGCCCCGCCCAGCCGCCGGCTTCCCGCAGCGCGAGCAGGGACATCAGGCGCGCCGAGCCCAGCGGAGCGGCCGCGCGCTGTGCGGCCTGCGCGGCGCGGACCGCCTCGCGGGGGCGGCCGGCGTCCCGTGCCAGGAACGCGGTGTTGCAGAAGGCGTGCGCCTCCAGCGCCGGGTCCCCGGTCATGCGGGCCGTGGCCAGCGCCTCCGCGTAGTGCGAGCGGGCGTCGTCGAAGCGACCGGAGTCGTGCGCCAGCCAGCCCACGGAGATGGCGAGTTCACCGGCGCCCGAGTGCAGTCGTTCGGCGGTGGTCTGCCGGGTCGCGCCGGCGTCCAGAAGCGCGTAGGCCGCGCGCAACGGGGCCGCCGCGCGCCGGTAGAGGCCGTCCGCGCCGTGCCGGTCGTCGAGCAGCCGGATCCGGCGGACGGCCTCCTCCAGGGCGAGCGCCTCCGGGGTTCCGGGCCGGCGGGCGGTCCGTACCGCAGCCGCGGCGTCCGTGGTGAGCCCCAGCGGGCCCAGCGTGGCGGCGGCCACCGTGGCGCCTCCGCCGGTCATGAATGCGCGACGCAGCACGTCGCTCTCCTCGTGGTTCAGATGGTCTTTCGCGTACGGTTCTGGCGCGCCGCACGGGTCCTGCCTGTCATACGGTTCGACAGTCCCCGGCGACTCACCGAGCGCCTCCGCGGCGACGGGTTCCCCGGGTTCCGCGGCCGTACGCGCCGCGCGGCCGCGGACGGCCGAGCGGGGCACGAAGCCGAGGTCGGTGAGCGTGCGACCAGGGAACATGTGCAGGAACACCCGTTCGTACGCGTAGTTCGGGCAGCGGATCTCGCCCGCCTCGACCCTGCCGATGTAACGCGCGTCACAACTCACCCGCTCACCGATCTCGCGCGCGGCGCGCCGTACGAGCGCCGCGAACTCGGCCGGTGAACGCCTGCCGCGCAGGTGCCGGAAGGCGAGGTTCGGCCGTGGTGGCCGGTCGGGCTGTGACGAGGTCTCGGTTGACGACGCCATGGCCGGGTCCTCTCGTGCGAACCGTCGAACCATGCCGGCGCCGGGGCGATACGCGACGAGTTGTCCGAGTGGCGCCCTGGTTCCGGCGGGCATGAACGTACCTGCTGTGAAGGGCCCGCCACGCTGTGTTTGGCTACAAACCGGATATCTCATCCACGATCTGCCATGAAGTGCCATCCTTTGCGGCGCACTTGTGCCGTAGCCGTTGACGGGCTCGCGCGTTGGGCTCCGTGGACCGCAACAGGGCTGTGTGGTGGAGGCCGGCAATGGAGACCAGGGAGTCCAGCCAGAGCAACGAACCTTGTACGTCGCCGTCGTCGGCCGGGGGCGACGACGCGGACGCGGCGGCCTGCGACCTTGTGACGGTACCGGCACGGCAGGGCCTCGAGGCGGTCGACATCCTGCGGCGCGGTGCCGGTGAGGCGATGGGGCCCGTGCTGCACGACGGCGGCTGCGCCACCCTCGGCTTCCTGGTTCCGGCGGGCACGGCGGCCGGCTGGGACATGCCGGGCAGCACCTGTACGGAGACCGACGGACGCGGACTCAGACTGAACCCCGAACCCCCGGTGGAGGGCTCCGACTGGCTGCTGCCGCCCAGCGAGGCCGACCTCGCCACCGACCCGATGGTGCTGCGCCGGGCCCTCGGCGAGGCAGCCCGACTGATCGAGGCGGCGGACGGCTGCCAGTGAGGCCACCCGGCCGGCCGGGTCGCGGACAACTGCCGACGAAACGATCCGCCACTCCAGGGACCACCGGCTGCCGGTGAAGCGGCTCGGCTGGTCGGGGGTTGGTGGCTGCCGGTGAGCCGGTCCGGCTCGGTCGGGGGGTCGGTGGCAGCGGTTCGGCTGGTTGAGGGGTGGGCGGTTGCCGGTGGAGCGGCCCGGCTTGTTGAGGGGCGGTGGCTGTCGGTGGTGCGGCCCGGATCGGTCGGAGGATCGGCGGTTGCTGGTGTGGTGGTTCGGTTGGTCGGGGGTTGGTGGCTGCCGGTGAGCCGGTCCGGCTCGGTCGGAGGGTCGGTGGCAGCGGTTCGGCTGGTTGAGGGGTGGGCTGTTGCCGGTGGAGCGGCTCGGCTGGTCGGGGGTGGTGGCTGTCGGTGAGCCGATCCGGCTCGGTCGGGGCGCGGACGGCTGCCGAAGAAACGATCCGCCGGTCCAGGGACCGTCGGCTGTCGGTGTGGCGGTTCGGCCGGTCGGCGGATCGACAGCTCGCAGTGAAGCGGCCCGGCCCGTCGCTGCGGTGGAGCGGACCGGCCGGTCGGGAGGGCGGTGGTCGGCCGTGCGGCGGGGGTGCGGGCGGGCTGCGACAATGGTCCGGTGGGCGGGTCCAGGAGCACGCGGAAGGCACAGCACGCGCGGCGCAGGTCGGCGGCCGTCGAAGCCGTCGTGGAGGCGGTCGACGGCGGGCTCGCACAGCTCGTACCCGACCCCGACCGGGGCCGTGCCTGGACGCTGCTGATCGACGGCGCGCCCCAGTCGCACGTCGACCTGGACGACCCCGCCCATCTCTCCTTCGAGTACCAGCGCCGTCTCGGCCATGTCATCGACCTCGTCGCCCCGCCCGGCAAGCCCGTGCACGTCGTGCACCTCGGCGGCGGCGCGTTCACCCTCGCCCGGTACACCGCCGCCACCCGGCCCCGCTCCACCCAGCAGGTCGTCGAGCGGGACGCGTCCCTGGTCCAACTGGTCCGCCGAGAGCTGCCGTTGGACCCGAACGCCCGGATCCGGGTCAGATCGGCGGACGCCCGCGAGGGCCTCGCCAAGGTGCCCGACGGCTGGGCCGACCTGGTCATCGCCGACGTCTTCAGCGGCGCCCGCACCCCGGCGCATCTCACCTCCACCGAGTTCCTGGACGAGGTCCGCCGGGCCCTGAAGCCGAACGGGGTCTACGCCGCCAACCTCGCCGACGGCCCGCCGCTCGCCCATCTGCGCGGCCAGATCGCCACCGCCGCCGCCCGGTTCGCCGCGCTCGCGCTGATCGCCGACCCGGCCGTCCTGCGCGGCAAGCGCTTCGGCAACGCCGTTCTGGTCGCCTCCGACGCCCCGCTCCCGGTCGCCGAACTCACCCGCCGCGCCGCCTCCGACCCACACCCGGCTCGGGTCGAACACGGCAAGCCGCTGACCGACTTCACGGGCGGCGCGGCCCCCGTGACGGACGCGGCGGCCGTGGCCTCCCCGGCCCCGCCGCCGTCGGTGTTCCGGTGACCCGGTTCTTCTCGGGCGCGCGGCTCAGTAGTTCCCGATATCCACGTGCGGCGGCCCGTCGTGCCAGGTGCACATCACCGACACCCGGTCCGTGCCGCTGCTGAACTCCACCCGGATCCACGTCTCCGTCTTCCACACCTGCATCGACCAGCCGGTCCCCGGCGTCGCCGAGACGAGCGTGGCACTGGACGGGCCCAGGTCGAACACGGCCCGGCCGCCGTCGGTGTCGTACGACTTGACCCGGCCGGAGGCGGTGGAGGAGAGGGCGTGGCCCGGGGACCGCGTGGGTGTCGGGCTCGGTGCCGTCGGGCTGGCCGACGGCAGCCTCGACGGGGAGGGGCGACGCGTCGGCGAGTTCACGGACTTCGAGCCCTGGGCCGTCGCGTCGGCGGCCGTGACCGGCAGGGCGCGCGGCGGGTCGTACGCCGTCCCGGCCATCACCGTGTGCACACCCCACCACGACAGCGTGACCGCCGCTCCCGTCGCGAGCAGCCACGCCAGTACGTGTACGAGTCCTCTGCGCATCGCGGGCCATCCTGCCCCAGGGGGACGGCCGTGCGCACATCATCCGAGTTATCCACAGGCGTCCGCCCGGCGTGGGCCGCATGGCGTACGGTGCGGCGCATGGCAAGTGTGCTCGTGGTCGAGGACGACCAGTTCGTACGCTCGGCGCTCATCCGGCATCTGACCGACGCCGCACACACCGTGCGCAGCGTCGGTACGGCACTGGAGGCGCTGCGCGAGGTCGCCCATTTCCGTTTCGACGTGGTGATCCTGGACCTCGGACTGCCGGACCTGGACGGCTCCGAGGCGCTGAAGATGCTGCGCGGCATCACCGACGTCCCCGTCATCATCGCCACCGCCAGGGACGACGAGACGGAGATCGTCCGGCTGCTCAACGCCGGCGCGGACGACTACCTGACCAAGCCGTTCTCCGTCGAACACCTCTCCGCGCGGATGGCGGCCGTGCTGCGCCGGGCCCGGTCGGGAGGCGGCGAGGCCCCGCCGTCCAGCGTCCTGCGGGTCGGCGGCCTGACCGTCGACCCGCTGCGCCGCCAAGCCGAGTTGGACGGGATCCGCCTGGACCTCACCCGCCGCGAGTTCGACCTGCTCGCCTTCCTCGCCGGCCGCCCCGGGGTGGTCGTCCCGCGCAGGGAACTGCTCGCCGAGGTCTGGCAGCAGTCCTACGGCGACGACCAGACCATCGACGTCCATCTGTCCTGGTTGCGCCGTAAATTGGGGGAGACGGCGGCCCGGCCCCGTTATCTGCACACGCTCCGGGGTGTCGGCGTGAAGCTCGAACCGCCCACGGAACCATCGGCGGACGGGGAGCCGGTGCGATGAGATGGGCCCTGGTCAAGGTGTGCCTGGCGGTCACCACGATGGTCGTGGTCGCCTTCGCGGTCCCGCTCGGCCTGGTCGTCAAGGAGATGGCCCGCGACCGGGCGTTCTCGAACGCCGAGCGGGAGGCCGCGGCCGTCGCGCCGGCGCTGTCCATCACCACCGACCGGGACAAACTGGAGCGGGTCGTGGCCTCGGCCGGCGCCGACTCCGGGATGGCCGTGCATCTGCCCGCCGCCGGAGCCCGGCCCGCGCTGGACATCGGCCGCCGACGCGCCGCCGACCGCGACATCCAGGCGGTACGGAGACTGGGCCGCGCCTCCACGACCTCGGTGGCCGGCGGTTCCACACTGCTCCAGCCGGTCGCGCTCGGCTCCGGTGACATCGCGGTCGTCGAGGTGTACGTCCCCGAGTCCGAGGTGACCAACGGCGTCGGCACGGCCTGGGCGGTGCTCGCGGCCGTCGGCCTCGCGCTGATCGTCGGCTCGGTCGCGGTCGCCGACCGGCTCGGGGTGCGCATGGTGCTGCCCGCCCAGCGACTGGTCGAGGGGGCGCACGACCTGGGCGAGGGCAGGCTGGGCGCCCGGGTGCCGGAGGACGGCCCGACCGAACTGCGTCTCGCGGCCGTGGCGTTCAACTCCATGGCCGACCAGGTCGTCCAACTCCTCGCCAACGAGAGGGAGCTGGCCGCGGACCTCTCGCATCGCCTGCGTACGCCGCTGACCGTGCTGCGGCTCAACGCGGCCTCCCTGGGCGGCGGACCGGCCGCCGAGCAGACCCGGGCCGCGGTCGCCCAGCTGGAGCGCGAGGTCGACACCATCATCCGTACGGCCAGAGAGGCCAAGCCGCAGACGGCCGCCCTCGGTCCCGGCGCCGGGTGCGACGCGGCGGAAGTGGTGCGCGAGCGCATGGAGTTCTGGTCCGCGCTCGCCGAGGACGAGGGCCGCAAGTGGCGGGTGGCCGGCGTCGAGCGGCCGGTGCGCCTGCCCGTGGCCCGCGCCGATCTGGCCGCCGCGCTCGACGCCCTGCTCGGCAATGTGTTCCGGCACACCGCCGAGGGCACCGCCTTCGCGGTCGACCTGCACAACGGCGAGGACGCGGTGATCGTGCTGGTCTCCGACGCGGGCCCCGGCATATCCGACCCGGAGGCGGCGATGGCCCGCGGCCGCGGCTCCGGAAGCGCCGGTTCGACCGGCCTCGGGCTCGACATCGTGCGCCGGCTCGCCGAGTCCACCGGCGGGGACGTCCGGGTCGGCACCTCGGTGCTGGGCGGCACCGAGGTGCGGATCTGGTTCCAGCTGGACGGGCGGCGGCCGGTGGCGCGCGGCCGTGTCCGAAGACGCCGATCGGGCAAACCGGTCCCCACTGGTCTCGACCATTAATCGTCCCCGATCCCTTCCTTAAGCGAACCCTAAGGTCTGCAACGGCCGTCCGGATCAGGCCGTTTGTCCGATTCCGGATCGCTAGCGTGCTGCCGCACCTCACCCCCGTGAACAGCGAAGGCAGGCACGCGCATGACCACGCACCGGCGCAGGATCAGTGGCAGGAACAAGGCGATAGGCGGTCTCGTGGCCACGGCCGTGGTCGGCGGTGGCGCGCTCCTGCTCACCGGCACCGCCAACGCGGCCGGCGTGAACGCCGCGTACACCAAGACCAGCGACTGGTCGACCGGCTACACCGCGCAGTACGTCGTCACCAACAACAGCGGCCAGACCGAGAAGACCTGGACCCTGGAGTTCGACCTCCCGGCGGGCGCCAGGCTCGGCTCGCTGTGGAACGGCGAGTCGAGCGTCAGCGGTTCGCACGTCACCGTGAAGCCCGCGAAGTGGGACACCGAGGGCCTCGCCGCCGGCAAGTCGGTGACCGTCGGTTTCGTGGTCGACGGCAAGGGCGACCCGACCGGCTGTCGTATCGACGACTCCCAGTGCTCCGCGGACGGCGGCGCCACCCCGGAGCCCAGCGGCCGCCCCACCGCGACCCAGTCGCCGACCCCGACCGCCACCCCGACCAAGAGCCCCACTCCCACCCCGACCAGGACGGCCACCCCGACCCCGACCGCCTCCCGGACCACCGGCAGCGGCACCACGGCCTCCGCCGGCTTCGCGCCGTACGTCGACACCTCCCTCTACCCGGCCTTCGACCTGGTCGGCGCGGCCGACGCGACCGGTGTGAAGACCTACAACCTCGCGTTCGTCACCGACGGCGGCAGCTGCACCCCCAAGTGGGGCGGTGTCACCGACCTGACCAGCGACGCCGTCGCCGCGCAGATCGGCTCCCTGCGCGCCAAGGGCGGTGACGTCCGGGTCTCCTTCGGCGGCGCGTCCGGCTCCGAACTGGCCACCACCTGCTCCTCCGCGGACGCGCTGGCGGCGGCGTACGGCAAGGCGGTCGACGCGTTCAAGCTGACCAAGGTCGACTTCGACGTCGAGGGCGGCGCGCTGCCGAACACGGCGGCGAACACCCTCCGGGCGAAGGCGATAGCGAAGCTCCAGGCGCAGCACCCTAACCTGGACGTCTCCTTCACCCTCCCGGTGATGCCCGAGGGCCTCACCCAGGACGGCGTGAACCTGCTGTCCAACGCCAAGTCCAACGGCGCGAAGATCTCGACCGTCAACATCATGGCGATGGACTACGGCGCCTCGTACAACGGCGACATGGGTGACTACGCCCAGCAGGCCGCGACCGCCACCCAGGCCCAGGTCAAGAGCGTCCTCGGGCTCTCCGACGCCGCCGCCTGGAAGACGGTCGCCGTCACCCCGATGATCGGCGTCAACGACGTCTCCACGGAGGTCTTCAAGGTGGACGACGCCACCCAGCTGGTGAACTTCGCCAAGTCCAAGGGCCTCGGCGGCCTGTCGATGTGGTCCGCGGCCCGCGACAAGCAGTGCGCGGGCGGCGCGAAGAACTCCGCCGACCCCACCTGCAGCTCGATCGTCCAGGACAAGTTCGCCTTCTCGAAGGCGTTCGGCGCCTTCAACTGACCCGCGCCTTCAACTGACCCGCGACAACGGGCGTCATGACAAGGGGCGCGGCAATCCGGGGGGATTGCCGCGCCCCTTCGCGTGGGTCAGGCCGCCGACTCCGCCCCCGGCAGCGCCCCCGTCCGCGCGACCTCCCCGTACCACCGCGCGCTCGACTTCGGCGTCCGCTCCAGCGTTGCGTAGTCCACGTACACCGCGCCGAACCGCTTGCCGTAGCCGTAAGCCCACTCGAAGTTGTCCATCAGGGACCACAGGTAGTAGCCGCGGACGTCGGCCCCGTCGGTGATCGCGCGGCGGACCTCGGACAGGTGGCCGTGCAGGTAGGCGATGCGCTCGGGGTCGTGGACGCGGCCGTCGGGGTCGGGCTTGTCGTCGTAGGCGGCGCCGTTCTCCGTCACGTACAGCGGCAGGCCCGGCGCCTCGCGCGCGTAGCGCATGAGCAGGTCGTACAGGCCGGTCGGATCGATCGTCCAGCCCATCTCCGTGCGCTCGCCCGGGGTCTGGTGGAAGAGCACGTCGCCGGCGCCCGGCCAGGGGGAGTGCACGCTGGCGCCGTGGCCGTCCGCCCGGGGGCCCTTGACCTCCCCTGACGCGGCCGAGACCAGGGCCGGGGTGTAGTAGTTCAGGCCCAGCGCGTCCAGTGGGACGTTGATCGTGCGGGTGTCGCCGTCCAGGACGTACGACCAGTCGGTGATCGAGGCCGTCGCCTCCAGCAGCGACTCCGGGTACGTCCCGTGCAGCATCGGGCCGTGGAAGATCCCGTTGGCCAGGTCGTCGATCCGGCGGGCCGCCGCGAGGTCGGCCGGGTCCTGCGAAAGGGGCCGTACGACGGAGGAGTTGAGGCTGATCGCCACCTCGTTGCGAGCCGGCATGACCGAGCGCAGGGCGGAAGCCGCGAGACCGTGCGCGAGGTTGAGGTGGTGGGCGGCGCGCAGCGAGGCCGCCGGGTCGGTACGGCCGGGGGCGTGGACGCCGGAGCCGTAGCCCAGGAACGCGCTGCACCAGGGCTCGTTGAGGGTGATCCACTGCTCCACCCGGTCGCCCAGCGCCTGGCCGACCAGCCCCGCGTACTCGGCGAACCGGAGCGCGGTGTCCCGCTGCGGCCAGCCGCCCGCGTCCTCCAGCTCCTGCGGCAGGTCCCAGTGGTAGAGGGTGAGCGCCGGTTTGATGCCGTGGGCGAGGAGTTCGTCCACCAGCCGGCGGTAGAAGTCCAGGCCGCGCTGGACCGCCGGGCCCCGGCCCGTGGGCTGTACCCGGGACCAGGAGACCGAGAAGCGGTACGCGGTCAGGCCCAGCTCCGCCATCAGCGCCACGTCCTCGCGGAAGCGGTGGTAGTGGTCGACGGCGGTGTCACCGGTCTCACCGCCGGCCGTCCTGCCCGGCGTATGGCTGAAGGTGTCCCAGATCGAGGGGGTGCGGCCGTCCTCCCGCACCGCCCCCTCGATCTGGTAGGCCGAGGTCGCGGCGCCCCAGAGGAAGGCGGGAGGAAAGGTCACGGAGGTAACGGGTTCAGGCATGGAAGCGCTCCCATTGGGGGTCGTAGGAGACCAGGGGTCGATGGAGGGGGAGGGGAGGGGAGGGGAGGGGGAGGCGGAGAGGGGGGAGGAAGGGGCCGGGGCGGCGGTGGCCCGGCCCCTGTGCAGGGGGTGTCAGCCCTTGATCGCGCCCTGCATGATCCCGCCCACGATCTGCTTGCCGAACAGGACGAACGCGACCAGCAGTGGCAGCGTGCCGAGCAGCGCGCCCGCCATGATCACCGCCTGGTCCGGGACATACCCGGTGCCGAGCGAGTTCAGGGCCACCTGCACGGTCGGGTTCTGCTGGTTCAGGGCGATGATCGGCCACAGGAAGTCGTTCCAGGCGAACACGAACGTCAGCAGGCCGAGCACGGCCATCGCCGGACGCGCCGCCGGGAAGACCACGTGCCAGACGATCCGCAGGCTGCTCGCCCCGTCCACCCGGGCCGCCTCGATCAGCTCCGTCGGCAGCGCCTGCACCAGGTACTGCCGCATGAAGAACGTGCCGAAGGCGGTGACGAGACTGGGCAGGATCACCGTCTGCAGCTGGTTCGACCAGCCGAGGTCCGACATCCACAGGTACAGCGGTACGACGGCCAGCTGCGGCGGGATCATCATCGTGCCGATGGTCAGCAGCAACAGCAGGCTGGAGAAGCGGAACCGCAGCTTGGCGAAGGCGAAGCCGGCCAGGGTCGAGAACAGCACCGTGCTCACCGTGATCGTGCCCGCCACGATCACCGAGTTGAACATCGCGGTGCCCAGCCCGGCCTGGTCCCAGGCCGTCTGCAGGTTCCTGAACAGGTTGCCGCCGAACCACAGCGGCGGCGGGGTCTGTGCCAGCCGCCGGTCGGTGCGGGACGCGGCGATCGCCGTCCACACCAGCGGGGCGAGGGAGACCAGCGCGAAGACGGTGAGCACGACGTACGTCACCGGGCCCGCGTGCAGCTGCTTGCCCGCGCCCATCACCCGGCGACGCCCGGCCTTCGGAGCCTTCGTCACGGGCAGTGTCAGTTCACCGGTCGTCATTGGGACTTCCTCAGCCGTCGGGTGAGCAGCAGATTGACCGCGGCGACGACCAGCAGGACCAGGAACATCGACCAGGCGATCGCGGACGCCTTGCCGAGGTTGCCGATGATCCAGCCCTGGTCGTACATGTACAGACCGAGCGTCTGGTACTGGTGCTCCGAGCCGCCCTTGGACCCGCTGACCCCGCCGAACAGCAACGGCTCGCCGAAGAGCTGGGTCGCACCGATCGTCGAGACCACGACCGTGAACAGGATCGTCGGGCGCAGCTGCGGGATCGTCACATGCCGGAACTGCTGCCAGCGACTGGCGCCGTCGATCGCCGCCGACTCGTACAGATCGGTCGGGATCGCCTGCATGGCCGCCAGGTAGATCAGCGCGTTGTAGCCGGTCCAGCGCCAGATCACGATCGACGACACCGCGAACTGCGAACCCCAGTCGGACTCACGCCAGTTGACGGGGTTCACCCCGAAGAAGTGCAGGATCCAGTTGACCATGCCGCCGTCCCACGAGTACAGCAGCGTGAACACCAGGGTCGCCGCGGCCACCGAGGTGGCGTACGGGGTCAGCATCACCACACGCCAGACGGTGGAGCCCCGCAGCCGGTAGTTCAGCAGATGCGCGAGCCCGATCGCGGCCAGCAGCTGCGGCACGGTCGAGATGACACCGATGGTCAGGGTGTTCTTCAGGGCGTTCCAGAAGAAATCCGAGGACCAGAGGTTCTTGTAGTTGTCCAGGCCCGCCCAGGTCTGGTGGTCGAGGGACGACAGCTGCACGTCGTGCAGCGAGTACCAGGCCGTGTAGAGCAGCGGGACCAGCGTGAACGCCCCGAACAGGACGAAGAACGGGGACACGAACGCGTACGGCGACGCCTTCATGTCCCAGCGGTACAGCCGGCTGCGCCAGGAGTCGGCGCCCGCCGGCGTACCGCGACCGTGAGCGCCCCGTGCCGCGCCCGGCGGGGTGCCGGGCGCGGCGTCGGCGCTCGACGCGGGGTGCGCGAGAGCCTGCTTGGGGCTGGTCACTGGCCGAGCACGTCCTTGATCTCCTTGGACGCCGCGTCCCAGCCCTGGGACGGCGACTTGCCCTTCTGCTCGACCTGGAGGATGCCGACGTCGGTGATCGCGGAGTTCATCGGCTGGTCCTTGATGCCGAAGTACTGCGTCGGGATCGTCTTCGCCGAGTCGGAGAAGATCTGGGTGAGCGGCGCGTTCGAGAAGTACGCCGTGGTGTCCGCGGCCGGCTTCAGGTTCGCGTACGCCGACGGGGTCGACGGGAAGCTCGCCTGCTTGGCGAAGACCTTGGCCTGCTGCTCGGGCGCGGTCAGCCACTTGGCCAGCGCGACGGCCTCCTTCTGGTGCTTGCCCGCGAGCGGCACGCCGAGCCAGGAGCCGCCCCAGTTGGCCGCGGTGGGCGCCGCCGCCACGTCCCACTTGCCCTTGCCGGAGTCGCCGGACTTCTGCTCGATGTAGCCGACCATCCAGGCCGGGCAGGCGACGGTGGCGAAGGCGGCGTTGGCGTAGCCCTGGTCCCAGGTGGGGTCGAACTGCTTCAGCTTCGCCGACATGTTGCTGGTGGCGACGTCCATGGCGACGTTCCAGGCCTTCTTCACGCCGTCGGACTTGTCCCAGGCGACGTTGCCGTCGTTGTCGTAGTACCGCTCGTCGGCGCCGCCGAGGGCCGCGTTGTAGACGGAGGACGCGGAGTCCACGAACTTGGTGCCCTTGGGCGCCTTCTTCATGTACTGCTTGCCGACGTCGACGTACTTGCTCCAGTCGCCCTTCCACATCTCGGCGAGCTTGGTCCGGTCGGTCGGCAGCCCGGCCTTCTGGAACAGGTCCTTCCGGTAGCAGATGGCCATCGGACCGATGTCCGTCCCGAGCCCGATGAGCTTGCCGTCCTTGGTGGTGGCCTGGGCGTTCTTCCAGTCCAGCCACTGGGACTTGTCGACCTCCTTGCCCAGGTCGACGAACTTGTTCGCCTGGGTCTGCACGGCCTCGGTGATGTTGCCGATCTCGATGGCCTGGATGTCGTCGGTGCCGGAGCCGGCCTGGAGGCGGGTGAGCACCTTCGGCCAGTACACGTCGGTGCGGGTGGTGACGTTCTCCTTGATGTTGATGTCCGGGTGCAGCTTCATGTACTCGTCATAGAGGCCGGACTGCTTGTAGCCGAAGACGCCGAAGGTACCGATGGTCAGCGTGATCTTGCCTTTGCCACTGCCGTTTCCGCCGCCGGAGCCGTCCGACGAGCCGTCGTCCGAGTCCTTGGCGCAGCCTGCCAGCAGCCCCGTGGCCAACGCGGCAACGGCCGTGAGGGCCATCAGCCGCTGGGACCGGCGGATGCTCGTGCGCATTGCGTCCTCCTGTTGCCTGACGTGCCGACCCCCCGGCCAACTGCATGGAATTGGGCCCGTTCGTACTCGCTGCGGCTCGGGCGGGGAACGTGCGGGATGTGTAGGTGCCAGGTACTGTGGGAGCGCTCCCATGAGTGATGTGTTGAAGAGTCGTCGGTCCGGAGCGGGGTGTCAAGGGAGCGGACAGCGGCAACT
This sequence comes from Streptomyces barringtoniae, assembly GCF_020819595.1. Classification (GTDB taxonomy): domain Bacteria; phylum Actinomycetota; class Actinomycetes; order Streptomycetales; family Streptomycetaceae; genus Streptomyces; species Streptomyces barringtoniae. The sequence goes on along the minus strand of NZ_JAJHNP010000010.1, from coordinate 132,249 downwards.
GCGTTCAGTTATCTGAGCGTTAACTGCGGGTCCCGGGGCGCAGCCCGGGGACGGTCACCGCGGCGAACGGTGCTGTTACATTCCAGGCCAGCACCACGAGTCGGTCGAGAAAGGCGGAGCCCATGGCAAGCCACGGAGCGCGAGGCCGGAGCGGGGGGCGGCCCACGCTCGAGGAGGTCGCCGCCCGTGCCGGGGTCGGCCGGGGCACGGTCTCGCGGGTGATCAACGGCTCGCCCCGGGTCAGCGACGCCACCCGCGCAGCGGTCGAGGCGGCGGTCGCCGAGCTCGGCTACGTCCCCAACACCGCCGCCCGCGCCCTCGCCGCCAACCGCACCGACGCCATCGCGCTCGTCGTCCCCGAGCCGGAGACCCGCTTCTTCGCGGAACCGTACTTCTCCGACATGCTGCGCGGAGTCGGCTCCGAACTCTCCGAAACCGAGATGCAGTTGCTGCTGATCTTCGCCGGCAGCGACCGCGAGCGCCGACGCCTCGCGCAGTACCTGGCGGCCCACCGGGTGGACGGCGTCCTGCTGGTCTCGGTCCACGCCGACGACCCCCTGCCCGACCTGCTGGCCCAGCTGGAGATCCCGGCCGTGATCAGCGGCCCCCGCTCGGCCGGCGAGACGCTCACCTCGGTGGACTCCGACAACTACGGCGGCGCCCGCTCGGCTGTGGAGCACCTGCTCTCCCGCGGCCGCACCCGCATCGCCCACATCACCGGCCGCCTCGACGTCTACGGCGCCAAGCGCCGCGTCGACGGCTACCGCGACGCCCTGCGCGACGCGGGCCGGGAGGTGGACGAACTCCTCGTCGAACCGGGGGACTTCACGGAGGAGGGCGGCCGCCGGGCCATGTCCGTGCTCCTGGACCGACGCCCCGACCTGGACGCGGTCTTCGCCGGTTCGGACGTGATGGCGGCCGGTGCCCGGCAGGTGCTGCGCGAGGCGGGCCGCCGTATCCCGGACGACGTGGCCCTCGTCGGCTACGACGACTCCGCCATCGCCCGCCACATGGACCCGCCGCTGACCAGCGTCCGCCAGCCCATCGAGGAGATGGGCCGCGCGATGATCGACCTCCTCCTCACGGAGATCGCCGACCGCCGCCCGCCCACGTCCCGGGGGCTGGAGCGGCAGCACGCGGTGCTGCCGACGCAACTGGTGGCGCGGGCGTCGTCGTAGTGCTCGTACGAGCCAGCCCCCATAGTTCTCGTACGACCCAGTCCCCGTAGTACTCGTACGAGTCAGTTCCCGCCGGCCCGTTTCAACGCGTCCTCGGCCTGTGCCGCCAGCATGGTGACCAGGTCGGCTGCCGAGGGCAGGTCGGTGATGAGGTCCGCGCCCTCGCCCGCCCACTGCGGAAGTGCGGGGATGTCACCGCGTACGACGGCCTCCCGGTACGACCGCCCGGCCTCGGGGTCGGCGGCGAGTTCCGTCTCCTTGCCGCGCCAGCGGTCGAGGAAGGGGTGCGGGAGAGTGCGGGCGGTGTACTTCGCCGGCCAGCGCGAGCCGCGGGCGATGTCCAGCACCCGGTTGCGCTCGGTGTCCTCGCTGCGCCCCGCGACGATGGCCCGGGCGGTCGCGGGGTCGACCAGGGCCTCCGCCGTGGCCTGGAAGCGGGTGCCGAGCAGCGCGCCCGCGGCGCCCAGGGCCAGGGCGGCCGCCACACCCCGGCCGTCGGCGATCCCGCCGGCCGCGAGCACCGGCACGGGCGCCGCCAGGTCCGCCACGACGGGCACGAACGGCAGTGTGGACCGCCCCTGCCGGGCCCCGTGCCCGCCGGCCTCGGTGCCCTGCGCCACGATCACGTCGGCGCCCAGATCCACCGCCCTGCGGGCCTCCTCCAGGTCGGTCACCTGGAGGATCAGCGCCGCACCGGAAGTGCGGACGCGCTCGGCGAACGGGCCCGGGTCACCGAAGGACAGCATCACCGCCGCCGGGCCCTGCTCCAGCGCCCACTCCACCGCACCCACATCGACGGCCCACGCCTGGAAGCCGACGCCCCAGGGCCTTCCGGCGCGCTCGGCGGCCAGGACGGGCAGTTCGCGGGACAGCCAGTCCCGGTCGCCGTTGCCGCTGCCCAGCAGTCCGAGCCCGCCGCCGCGCGAGACCGCCGCGGTCAGTGCCCCGCCGGCCGAACCGCCCATCGGTGCCAGGGCGATCGGATGCTCGACACCGAACAGCCGCGTGAACGCCGTGGACAACGCCATGACAGCCGTCTCCCCTTGTCAGCGGATGAAGGACTCGGGGCCGAAGCGGCCCCACGCCACGAACGCTGCCAGGACGATGTAGACCACGTCCACCATCATGAGTCCGACCTCGTGGCGCCGGAGTCGGGTGATCGCCGCACCGATCATGAGCAGCACCAGGCCGAGGGCGGCCAGCGGCACCAGAACCGGCGCGATGCCGAGCGCGGCGGGCAGGACCAGTCCCGCCGCGGCCAGCACCTCGAGGGCGCCGATGGCCTTCACGCCGCCGCCGCTGAAGTCGTTCACCCAATGCGCACTGGGTCCGAAGGCGGCGATCTTCGCCTTGGGTATGACCACCTTGCCGCCGCCGCTGAGCAGATAGGCGACGGCGAGCAGTCCGGTGACGATCCACAGCGCGAGGTTCATGTGCGGTCTCCTTGTTCCCGTCCCTCGATGTCGCCCCTCTGAGACAGGGCACCGCGCCGATCTGTGACAGGAGCGGATACGCTGCTGGCCGTCTTGCGGATGTTCGGAGGGGGGAATCCGTGCCGGCAACAGTGGTTGGGACGGACGCGGACGGATACCGGTCGCTGCTGTTCTCCATCGCCTACGGGATGACCGGTTCCGTGGGCGACGCCGAGGACATCGTGCAGGACGCCTTCCTCGGCCTGACCCGGGCGCGCCGGACCGGGACCCCGGTCGCGAACCTGAAGGCGTACCTGACCACCTCCGTCACGCGGCTGGGCATCAACTACCTGAGCTCGGCCCGGGTTCGGCGGGAGACCTATGTGGGCGACTGGCTGCCCGAGCCGGTGGTCGTGTCCGCCGACCGGCCCGGACCGGCCGAGCACGCCGAACTGTACGACTCGCTGTCGATGGCGTTCCTCGTGCTGCTGGAGGCCCTCTCCCCGGTGGAGCGGGCGGTGTTCGTGCTGCGCGAGGTCTTCGGGTACGGCTATCCGGAGGTGGCGGGCCTCACCGGCAAGTCCGAGGCGAACTGCCGGCAGATCTTCGCCCGCGCCAGAAAGCGCATCGGCCCCGGCGGACAGCTCGTCGACAGCCCGGCCCCCGCGCGGCGGGCGGAGAGCGAGGAGCTCGCCCGCAAGTTCTTCGCGGCCGCAGAGGGCGGCGACATGGACGCGCTGCTCGACATGCTCGCCCCGGACGTGGTGTTCCACGGGGACGGCGGTGGCAAGGCGCGGGCGCTCGCCAGGTCGGTGACCGACGCGCGGCGCGTCGCCCGGTTGCTGGTCGGCGGCCTGCGCCGGGTCGGGAAGCTCGGCGCCTTCCTGGAGGCGGCCCGGATCAACGGCCGCCCGGGCGGCGTGGTCTACGACGCGGAAGGGCGCGTGGCCAGTGTGATCGAGGTCGACGTCGCCGAGGGGCGGATCCGGGCGATCCGTTCCGTGTCCAACCCCGACAAGCTCGACCACCTCGGCCCGGTGTCGGACATCGGGCGACTGCCGCAGCGGGGGGCCGTCGATCACTGAGGCCCTTGCCCACCGGTGTGGCCACCGAGGCAACTTTGGTGGTTCGGTGAGGGGCGGACGGGCCCGTGGTCAGTTACGGATCACACGGCCGCGGTGGAAGAAACCGCCTACGTCGGTGAACGCCAGGTCCAGCCCGACGCCGTCGCGTTCGGCGTGCAGGTGCAGGTGGGGCTCGGTGGTGTTGCCCGAGTTGCCGACCTCGCCGACGAGTTGTCCCGCACGTACCTTCTGTCCGGTGGTGACCGCCACGCTACCGGGTCGCAGGTGGGCCATCTTGACCACTTCGTGGCCGGTGTCGATGAACACGTGGTTGCCGTAGAGGGGGCCGAAGCGGATGAGGCCGGGTTCCTGGTCGGGCAGTCCGTCGGCGGCGGAGATCACGACGCCGTCGCACGGCGCGTACAGCTTCGCCCCGTAGACGAGGTACGACTCCAGGCCGGTGCCGGGGCGCTTGCGGCCGTGCGCCCGGTCGACGGCGACGATGTCAAGCGCGCCGCGCTGCTCGGAGATGGAGAAGTGGTGGTTGAGGCCCTTGCCGCCGCCCTGCCCCACGTACCAGGTGCCGCCCCTGAGCGGGAAGCGCAGCGGCGCGGACAGCGGCGTGCCCCAGCGGTGCCTGCGCCGCCTGAAGAGGGTCCAGACGACGCCGGCGCACACGGCGGCCGCGACGGCCGCGCTCGGCAGCGAGTGGCCGAACGGCAGCCGCGTCGCGTGGTACCCCGCAGCCAGCATCGGCAGGGCCCCGGCTTCCAGCGAGTGCCGGACCCAGCGGCCCATCGAGGCGGGCTCGCCGTACCCCTCGAAGACGGCATAACCGGTGCCGGCGCCGAAGAGGTCGGTGAGCCAGGACGAGCCCGTGCCCGCCGTCCAGCACTCCGCGACGCCCCAGGCGATCAACGCGGTCCAGATCACCGTGCTCAGCACCGGCTGCACACGGGGCGGGACGCGGAAGGCGGGCGTCTTGTACGGGTCGCCGTCGATGAGCAGCCCGATCAGCACGCCGTCGTCGTCGGTCTTCGCCCACGCCAGCACCTGGCCGGTCGTGCCGCGGACCACCAGGCCGTCCGGCCCGTCGTCGACGCCCGCGATGTCACCGGTCAGCTCGCGGGTGGCGGCGACGATCCCCTCCAGCCGCTGCTGGCCGACCCTCCGCACGACGCGCGGGGCGAGGCGGTCCCACTCACCGGGGTCCGAGGTCAAGAAGCGGTGGAGCGCGTCGGCCGGAGACGCGTCGGCGGCGCCGTGCCGGTTCAGATCCTGCATGTGTGCTCCCAAGGCCCGGGTATGCGGTGCCGGTTGCGGGCCACCAGTCCGTAGACGGCCTGCGCCAGATGCCGTACGCCGGGCAGGGCGCCGACCATCAGCTGAGCCAGTGCGATGACTATCAGCGCTTTCCAGCGCCGGGAGTCTGCCCGCCGGGCGTCCGGATGGGGAGGCGTGCCTTGCATGATGTGATCCCTCGCGGAAGTTGGGGGAGCCGGGGGTCGGCCCGCGACCGGGGCCCCTGAGGCAAATCCGTGTGCAGGACGATGCCCGCCTGTGGCTATGCCTCCGGCTCCGGGGCTGCGGGGGTCGGCACGATGCCGAGTGCGGGCAGGATCGCCGAGAGCGTCGCGACAGCGGCATCCAGCGCTACCGGCGCCCCCGGTCCCTCACCCGCCGTCCGCGCGAGGATGCCCTCACGGACGGCCAGCAGGGTGGCCGCTACACCGCCGACGGGCGCGACCCCCCGGGCCACCGCGGGACAGCACCGCTGCAGCAGCTCCGCCAGGGCGTCCCGGACGGCTCGGTCGTGTTGATCCAGCTCGGCGGCGAGCCGCGGATCCCGGGCGGCGTGGATACGGAACTCCAGGAACAGCAGGATCCAGTCCCGCTCCAGCGGGTTGACCTCCAGCAACGCCCGGGCCAGCCCTTCGGCCGAGGCGGCCCCGGGCCCGTCGAGCAGCCGCTCCAACTGGTCGAGACGGTCCGCCGAGTGGCGATCGAAGAGCGCGAGGACCAGGTCGTCCTTGCTGCGGAAGTTGGAGTAGAACGCGCCTCGTGTGTACCCCGCGGCGGCACAGAGGTCCTCGATCGTCGTCTGGGCGTAGCCGCGCTCCACGATGACGCGCTCAGCCGACTCCAGCAGTCGCTCACGGGTGTGTATCCGGCGGCGGGGCGGGCGTGTCTCTCGCCCGGGCACGGCGTCTGATGTGCTCACGAGCCCACGATACACAGTGTATTGAAGACACCTTGCATTGAATACATCACGTACTGAACCGCTTGCTGGTCTCGGCTCGTTGGGGTGATCCTTGCTGAACTCTCCGATGTGGGTGTCGTGTTGTCGGTAGCCCTGGAGCGTGGGACATGCGGATGGGGGCGGGCTGACGCCGGCAGCACGGCGCCGGGGCGGGCCTGGATCGCGGGCAGGGGGACGTTCGCGGCCGCCGGCCAGGCCGCGTGCCTGTGGCGGAGGTCGTGGATGCGCGGTCGGCGCGGTGGGCCCGCATCGACCGCAGCGGCAACTTCAGGTCTTCCACGTGCTGTTGGAGAAGTCCTGGTCTTCGGCGGCCCGAGGAAGAAGGAGCGCTCGGAGCCCCTTGGCGCCCTCTTCCACGCCCGTGGACGCTTGCGGTGGGTACGGTGCCGCCGAGGACGAGCCGGTCGGCAAGGTCCCGAGCATTCTCATCAGCCCGAGGCAGCCGGGTGCCGGCGCAGCGGTTCTTGGTCGTCAGCGGGGGGTCGGCCTCGATCGCGGCCTGGACGATGCGCCACGGGAGACCGTGCCGGTCGGCCATGGACTTGGGAGCGGCGGGCCGCCGGATCCAGTCCTGCACGTCGTCCGCCGTGATGTTGCCGACGGTGGCAGACGTGACCTGTCCCGCCCGCGTCGTGTGCACGAAGACCACTCGGCGAGCGGTGCGCCCTGGATGGCAGATCGAAGATCCGGCCGCGTCTGGCCGCTGTTTGGCCAAGCTGGAAGACCGAAAGGCCCCTGACCCGCGTTTCCGCAGGTCAGGGGCCTTTCAATCAAGGGTGAGTGACGGGACTCGAACCCGCGACATCCTGGACCACAACCAGGTGCTCTACCAGCTGAGCTACACCCACCACGACCGGCGGTTGAACTCGTCGTTTCCCCGACCGGCCGAGAAGAAGTCTACAGGGTCCGAAGGGGTGCTCGCGCACAGGTTTTCGCGCGGGCCGCCGAGCGGACCCCGAAAGGCCGCAGGTGTGTCGTCACTGCGCGGGCAGCACGTGCTTGGCGGCGATCGTCTTCGCGGTGTCGGAGTCCGGGCCGGGCTGCGGGACGAAGATGGCCTCGCGGTAGTAGCGCAGCTCGGCGATCGACTCGCGGATGTCGGCGAGGGCCCGGTGGTTGCCGTTCTTCTCCGGGCTGTTGAAGTACGCCCTGGGGTACCAGCGGCGGGCCAGCTCCTTGATGGAGGACACGTCGACGATCCGGTAGTGCAGGTAGTCCTCCACGGTCGGCATGTCCCGCAGCAGGAAGCCGCGGTCGGTGCCGACGGAGTTGCCGCACAGCGGGGCCTTGCCGGGCTCCTTCACGTACTCCTTCACATACGCCAGCACCTGCTCCTCGGCGTCCTTCAGGGTCGTGCCGTTCGGGAGCTCGGCGAGGAGCCCGGAAGCGGTGTGCATCTGACGCACCACCTCCGGCATCGTCTCCAGCGCCTGGTCCGGCGGGCGGATGACGATGTCCACCCCCTCGCCGAGTACGTTCAGCTCGGAGTCGGTGACGAGGGCGGCCACCTCGATGAGCGCGTCGTCGGACAGCGAGAGGCCGGTCATCTCGCAGTCGATCCACACCATGCGATCGTTCATGCGACCACCCTAAAGCTGACGTCGGCTTTTGGGGTCACCCGTGTTCGGCGGGGAAGCACCGGGGAGGGTCGTCGGGGTGGCGAAAAGGGGGCGAGCCGTGCTCGCCCCCTCTCTCTCAGCCACCGCTCCCTCTCTCAGCTACCGCTCCGCGGCCCCGGCAGCAGTCCCACCGCGCCCGCCGCCGTACGGCGGCTCTGCATGGGGACCCCGCTGTCGCGGTCCGGGTGCAGCATGGGTGCATGACCCACCGGTCCGGGGCCCGCGAGGCCCGTGGGCGGGCCCGGCTGGCCGGCGGGTGGCAGGGGCTCCGCGTCGGCCGGCCTCTCGCCCTGCGGCCTGCGGGCCCGGTAGGCGGCCCGGTAGGCGGCGGGGGAGGAGCCGAGCTGGCGGCGGAAGTGCCCGCGCAGCGCGACGGGGGAGCGGAAGCCGCAGCGGCCCGCCACCTCGTCCACGGAGTAGTCCGACGTCTCCAGGAGGCGCTGTGCCTGCAGCACCCGCTGGGTGATCAGCCACTGCAGCGGAGCGCTGCCGGTCAGCGAGCGGAACCGGCGGTCGAACGTGCGGCGGCTCATATAGGCGCGTGCCGCCAGGGTCTCCACGTCGAACTGCTCGTGGAGGTGTTCCAGCGCCCAGGCGACGACCTCGGCGAGCGGGTCGGCGCCGATCTCCTCGGGTAAAGACCGATCGAGATAGCGCTCCTGACCGCCGCTGCGGCGCGGTGGGACCACCAGGCGGCGGGCCAGCGCGCCGGCCGCCTCGTTGCCGTGGTCCGTCCGCACGATATGGAGACAGAGATCGATTCCGGCCGCCGTACCCGCCGACGTCAGGACGTCGCCGTCGTCCACGAAGAGCTCCCGTGGATCGACGTGCACCGACGGATAGCGCTTGGCCAGCGTCGGCGCGTACATCCAGTGGGTCGTCGCCGGGCGGCCGTCCAGCAGGCCCGCCGCCGCGAGGACGAAGGCGCCGGTGCACAGCCCGACGATGCGGGCACCCTCCTCGTGCGCCCGGCGCAGCGCGTCGAGCGCATCCTCCGGTGGCGGCGCGGTGATCGACCGCCAGGCCGGTACGACGACCGTCCCGGCGCGGGATATCGCCTCCAGTCCATGCGGTGCGCTGAGTTCCAGGCCCCCTGTGGTCCGCAGCGGGCCCTCCTCGCCGGCGCACACCAGCAGTCGGTAGCGCGGCACGCCGGCGTCCTGGCGGTCTATCCCGAACACCGACAGCGGAATGGAACTCTCGAAGATGGGGCCGCCGCTGAACAGCAGCACCGCGACGATCTCCTTGCGGCGTCGCCCGGAGAGTTTCCGGGCTGCGGCTTCCGGCGCGGCAGTGGAGTCGTGGCTCATACTGCTAAGCCCCCCTCGGTGGTCGCGGCTCCTCGGTTGTGTCGCTCCTGCACGTTTCCCCTCGGTCCTGCACGAGTCCCCCGCCGTAAGACAGTCAAGATCGAATCTACTGGCTCCCGCGGTCTGACGGTGACCAGTTCCACACGCCCGAGATTGTCGACATGACAACTTGGCGTGAAGCATTCGATCACGAAGCGTTGCACTCGCGGAGCGTGCAGGGAAGTGCGCCTTGTCGCAGTGGCCAAACCGCGTAGGGTGCGCAGCCGCCCGTGGACCCTTTCCGTGCAGGTCGAACGGGGGTTGGAGGGTGGTTGGGGGCCCTTTTCGGCAACATTCAGAAGTTGGCTGAAAAGAAGCGTTCGGGGGTGCGAAAACAGGTCAGTCGACCGGTGTCCGTCGGCGGGTGTGACGTCCGCCTCTTTGCTCGGCGCAACCCGCCGCACACCGCTCCGACCGGCGCAGCAGGAAGCGGCACACGGCCGTGACGGCGGCCAGGCCCAGGGCGGCGCCCGTCGCGCCGGCCAGCGAGGTGCCGTACCAGACCAGGACGACGGGGACGAGGACGCAGCTGAAGACGGCCCAGCGGATCACATCGCTCACGGTGTCCGGCGCGGGCGGCGGCTCGGAGGTGGATCGGTGACCGGGCATGACTCGTATCTCCCTGTGGCGGTGGCTCGCACGGTTCAACGTCTGTTCGACCGGTCGGTCACCGGCCGTACATCTGTTGATCCTGTGCAAACCGCCTGTACGGGGCAGCAACCATTGCGTTACGGGCGCCGCTCGTGCATGCTCCGGTGAACCCCTACGGACGTCGGGGGACCGCTTACGGAGCGTGCGCGGGGTCTGGGCTCGGGAGGCGTGCCGCCGTACCCTTGGGGGTATGGGGTTGGGAAGATGTTTCCCGGACACAGCTCCGCTGCACACTGTCGTCCCACCCATAAAAGGATCACAACGCCGAGACAGCCATGGCCGGTCACGAATTCTTCGAACCCGCGGACCGCAAGCGACCGGTCGCCGACCCCACGGCGGCCGATCCCCAGGCGGCGGAAGAGCCACGCCCCATCTGCGACCCAGCCTTCCGGCACGGAGTCGTCGTGGGCTTCGACGGCTCCACGTCCAGTGAGCGCGCCCTCGCCTACGCCATCGGCATGGCCCACCGCTCCCACTCGGGTCTGATCATCGTCCATGTCGCCAACCGGCTGCCCACCACCGTGTGGGCCGGCTGCGAGCCGCCCGTCTTCGTGGACGTGCCCGACCATCGCACCGAGGTCCTCGGCCTGGAGCTGGCGTGCGCGGACTATCTGGCCGAGGTGCCGTGGATCCTGGTCGAGCGGGGCGGGGACATCTGCCACGAACTCGAAGAGGTGGGGCGGGAGTACGAGGCGGACGCGATCGTCGTCGGCTCCACGCACGGCATCGTCGGGCGCATCTTCGGCTCCGTCGCGGGGCGGCTCGCCAAGCGGGCGCAGCGACCGGTGATCGTCATCCCGTGACCCGCGTCCTCTGAGCCCCCCGACTCCCTCCCTGCCTGCCTGTCAACTCCCTTGGTGCAGCGCGAAACTACTCGCGCGTAGAGGTGGTTTGTGCCCTTGTGAAGGGCATATACCGGTCACCGCGCAACAGCACAGCATGAAGGGAGCCCGCCGTGGACAACGAAGTCTCTGCGGGAAGCGGAAACACCACCGTGGTCGGCCGACTCGCCCTGGGAATCACCCTGTTGGCGTTCGGGCTCGGTACGACCGGTGTCATTCACGGCGTAGCCGCATCCGACGCCGTCTCACTCGCCCACTACGTGGGCGGAGTTGCCCTGTTCCTCGTCGGTCTGCTGGCCTTCCGGGGCGGCGACAGCGCCTCCGGTACGGGCTTCGTGGCCCTCGGTGCACTGTGGTTCACCTGGGCCGTCGCAGGTCAGTCCTCCGCCAACGGAGCCGGGCTCTTCCTGCTCCTCTTCGCCCTGGTGGCGCTCACCCTGACCCTCGCGGGCGGGGACAGCCTCGGTCAGGTCATGCACGGGCTGCTGTTCCTGGCCATGCTGGTGCTGGCCGTCGCGGCCTTCGCCGACAGCTCTTCTCTGGCCAAGGTGGGCGGCTGGGTCGCCGCGGTGTCCGGTGCGGTGGCCTGGTACGCCGCCACGGCCGCGCTGGCGCACTGGCCGACGGCGCTTCCTGGTCGTGCTGCGGGCCGGGGGGTGACGGCCGCCGGCTGATCCGAGCAGCACTGAAGGGACCCCCACGTGAAGGTGGCACACGTGGGGGTCCGTTCTGCTGTGGTGGAACTACTCCACCGTCACCGACTTGGCGAGGTTCCGCGGCTTGTCGATGTCCCGGCCCAGGGCCTTCGCCGTGTGGTAGGCCAGCAGCTGGAGCGGGATGCCCATCAGGATGGGGTCGAGTTCGTCCTCGTTCTTCGGGACGACGATCGTCTGGTCGGCCTTCTCCTGGTGCTGGTGGGCCACCGCGAGGATCTTGCCGCTGCGGGCCTTGATCTCCTCCAGGGCCGCGCGGTTCTTCTCCAGCAGGTCGTCGTCGGGCACGATCGCGACCGTGGGCAGGGCCGGCTCGATCAGGGCGAGCGGGCCGTGCTTCAGCTCGGAGGCCGGGTAGGCCTCGGCGTGGATGTAGGAGACCTCCTTGAGCTTCAGGGAGGCCTCGCGGGCCACCGGGTAGCCCCGGACGCGGCCGATGAAGAGCATCGAGCGGGCGTCGGCGTACAGCTCGGCCAGCTCCTTGACCTTCTCCTCCTGCTTGAGGATCTCGGTGATCTGCTCCGGCAGCTTCCTGAGGCCCTCGATGATCCGCTTGCCGTCGCGGACCGAGAGGTCACGGGTGCGGCCCAGGTGCAGGGCGAGCAGCGCGAAGGCGACGGTCATGTTGGTGAAGCACTTGGTCGACACCACGCAGACCTCGGGGCCGGCGTGCACGTAGATGCCGGCGTCGGCCTCGCGGGCGATCGCCGAGCCGACGACGTTGACGACGCCGAAGACCCGGGCGCCCTTGCGCTTGAGCTCCTGCACGGCGGCGAGGACGTCGTACGTCTCACCGGACTGGGAGACGGCCACGTACAGGGTGTCGGGGTCCACGACCGCGTTGCGGTAGCGGAACTCGGAGGCCGGCTCGGCGTCGGCGGGGATGCGGGCCAACTCCTCGATCATCTGGGCGCCGATCATGCCCGCGTGGTACGAGGTGCCGCAGCCGAGGATCTTCACGCGGCGGATCTGCCGGGCCTCGCGGGCGTCCAGGTTGAGGCCGCCCAGGTGCACGGTGGAGAAGCGGTCGTCGATGCGGCCGCGCAGCACGCGGTCCACGGCGTCGGCCTGCTCGAAGATCTCCTTGTGCATGTAGGTGTCGTGGCCGCCCATGTCGTACGACTCGGCCTCCCACTCCACCGTGGTGGGCTCGGCGGTGGTGCGCGTGCCCTCGGTGGTGTAGGTGCGGAAGTCGTCGGCCTTGAGGGTGGCCATCTCGCCGTCGTCCAGCGTCACTATCTGGCGGGTGTGGGTGACCAGGGCGGCGATGTCGGACGCGACGAACATCTCCTTCTCGCCGATGCCGAGGACGACCGGGGAGCCGTTGCGGGCCACCACGATCCGGTCGGGGAAGTCGGCGTGCAGGACCGCGATGCCGTAGGTGCCCTCGATCACGCGGACCGCCTGGCGGACCTTGTCCTCCAGCTTCTCGGCGGTGGAGCGGGCGATGAGGTGGGTGAGGACCTCGGTGTCGGTCTCGGAGAGGAACTCGACACCGTCCGCCTCCAGCTTGCGGCGCAGGTCGGCGGCGTTGTCGATGATGCCGTTGTGCACGACGGCGACCTTGTTGTCGGCCGACATGTGCGGGTGGGCGTTGACGTCGGAGGGGGCGCCGTGGGTGGCCCAGCGGGTGTGGGCTATGCCGGTGGTGCCCTTGAAGCGCGCCGGGACCTTGGCCTCCAGGTCGCGCACCCGGCCCTTGGCCTTGACCATCTTCAGGCCGGGCGCCTTCGGGGAGGTGACGACGATGCCCGCGGAGTCGTAGCCGCGGTACTCCAGCCGCTGCAGACCCTCCAGGAGGAGAGGTGCGACGTCACGCTTCCCGATGTATCCGACAATTCCGCACATGTACAGGTATTCCTAGCCGTAGACGATGCGTCGCAGCTGCCTGAGCGTCAGCTCGGGCGGTGCCACCGCTCGATATTTGAGGTCCGCCCCGATCCTTTCGAAGATCTCCGCGTTCACCAGGCCCTGGGCCTGGAGTTCGCGGTGGCGGCGCCGGACGAAGTCCTCCGTCGACTCGTCGAAGTACGCGAGCACCTCCTGGACCACCCGCAGCGCCTCGCCCCGGCTCAGGGGCGTGGACCGCGTCAGGTGATCAAGAAGTTCGTCGTGCACCCGGTAGATCCTGGGCCACCGGCGCCGGTTTCGCAAGAATCCTGCCCGATATCGGGCAGCTGCCTGTTGTCGGGCTGGTGGATCTCTGTTCGTCGGCTGTCCATCCTGTGTCTTGCGTCTCGTTGGAGATGTGCACCATTTTCAGACTCCATGGACATTCCTCGTATGGGAGTACCGGAGAAGCTGGCCGCGCGCATGAGCATGGCGGAGCAGCACGAGTACCTGCGCGCCAGATTCTCCCGGCGCACCATGATCAGAGGCGGCGCCGTCACGCTCGGCGCCGTCGCGGGTGGCGCGTTCGTGCCGGGCGCCACCGCCCAGGCGGCGGTGCCGACGCAGCGAACCGCCTCCGCCACCGAGACGGTCGACGGTGCCCTGGTGGCCCCCTTCGGCCGCCACCTCGCCTACGGCAACGACCCGCGCACCGAGATGACGGTCTCCTGGCAGGTCCCGGTCGCCGTGAAGAACCCGTTCATCCGCATCGGCGCCCACCCCTGGGACCTCTCCCGCAAGATCGACGCCGAGGTCCGCACCCTCTACACCCCGGCCGGCGTCGGCGCGAGCGGCGACCACACGCAGTACTACCTGCACGCCCAGCTCAGCCACCTGCGCCCGGGCAGGACCTACTACTACGGCGTCGGCCACGAGGGCTTCGACCCGGCCGAGCGGCACCTGCTGGGCACCCTCGGCACCTTCACCACCGCCCCCGCCCACAAGGCGCCGTTCACCTTCACCGCCTTCGGCGACCAGGGCGTCAGCTACCACGCCCTCGCCAACGACAGCCTGATCCTCGGCCAGAACCCGGCCTTCCACCTGCACGCCGGCGACATCGCCTACGGCGACCCGGCCGGCCAGGGCAAGACCACCGACACGGGCTTCGACTCGCGCACCTGGGACCAGTTCCTGTACCAGACCGAGTCGGTCGCCAAGCAGATCCCGTGGATGGTCAGTTACGGCAACCACGACATGGAGGCCTGGTACTCGCCCAACGGCTACGGCGGCGAGGAGGCCCGCTGGACCCTCCCGGACAACGGCCCGGACGCGAAGAACCTGCCCGGCGTCTACTCCTTCGTCCACGGCAACACGGCGGTCGTCTCGCTGGACCCCAACGACGTCTCCTTCGAGATCCCGGCGAACCTGGGCATCTCGGGCGGAACCCAGACGACGTGGTTCGAGGCCCAGCTGAAGAAGTACCGGGCGTGCGACGACGTCGACTTCATCGTCGTCTTCTTCCACCACTGCGCGTACTGCACCTCCACGGCGCACGCCTCGGAGGGGGGCGTGCGCCAGGAGTGGGTGCCGCTGTTCGAGAAGTACCAGGTGGACCTGGTCATCAACGGCCACAACCACCAGTACGAGCGCACCGACGTGATCAAGGACAACAAGGTCACCAAGAAGCTCCCGATCGGCGGCACCGCCTACCCCGAGACCGAGGGCGTGGTCTACGTCACCGCCGGCGCGGCGGGCCGCAGCCTGTACGCGTTCAGCGCCCCGGACTCCTACGAGGGCCACGAGAACGAGGTCGACTCCGTCGCCTCCTTCATCAACACCAAGGACGGCAAGGTCAACGAGACCGTCGCCTGGTCCCGGGTCCGCTACCTGAACTACTCCTTCCTGCGCGTGGACGTCACCCCCGCGCCGAAGGGCCGCCAGACCACGCTGAAGGTGTCGGGCATCGCCGAGACCGGCGACCGTATCGACCACTTCACGGTGTCCCGCACCGCGAAGTAGGGATTCGTCGGCGTCTTCGGGCCCCGGGCGGTCCTCACCCGCGTACTACATGCGCTTGAGGACCGCCTGCTTGGCCAGGGCGAACTCCTCGTCGGTCAGCACCCCGTCCCGGCGCAGTTCGCCCAGCTCGCGCAGGCGCCGCAGCAGGGCGTCGTGCTCGTTCTCGGCGGCCGGCTCCTTGGCGAGCACCACGGGCTGCGGGCGTACGCCGTCCTCCTCGGCGGGGGCCGCGGGATGCGGCAGCCGGGCCTGCACGGCGGCGGCCACCAGCGCCATCAGCGGATCCTTCTTGAACCCCCACAGCTCGACCGCGTTCGGGTCGTACTTCGGCGGTGCCGTCACCGGGGCGCCGCGCACCAGGAACCGCAGATGGCCGTTCTCCAGCCCGGCCGCCGGCTGCCACTCCACGCCGATGACGTCCGCGAGGGGGATCGCACGGGGGCCGCCGGAGGACTTGGCGTCCTCCGTCTTCCAGTTCCACTCAAGCCGCACCCGCTCCCCGTCGAAGGTCGCCGTACCGTCCCCCGCGGAGGCCGACACCGGCAGCGGCGGCCCCGGCAGCAGGTACCCGTCGACCGGCTCCGGTGAAACCCCGTCCAGCAGCAGGGCGTTGCGCACCTCGTCCGCGAAGTACTCGGCGACGCCGTACCGGTCGGACTCCACCGTCAGCTGGTACGGGTCGTTCGGCTCGGCGAGCCGGCCGCCGGTGGCCTGCGTCAGCGGATCGGCGCCGTCGCGCAGCCGCAGCCGCAGCCGCCCCGACCGCCGGCCCTGCTCGAAGGAGACACCGGCCAACGCCCCCAGCGGTACGACGAGTTCCCCCAGCTCACGGCGGAGCAGGCTCACGTTCTTGTCCCGCCCCGGGGTGAGCCGCAGGGCATCGCCGTCGAAGGCCCAGGTGCCGTCCTTCTGGATGATTTCCGCCATGGAGGGATTGTTTCATCGGATCTGCGGGAGAGTGGTCTCGACCACATCTGAAGGGAGCGCATGTGAGACGGAACCACAGCACGACTCCCCGAACACCTCGCATCCTCGGATCCCTGCTGCTTCTGGCGGCGGCCGGGGTCTTCACCCTCGGCGCCGCCCCCGCGGCGCGCGCGGCCGCCCCGACACCGCTGGACCAGGTGGTGCCGGCCCCCGCCTCGGCCAAGCCCGCCGGGGCCCCGTACCGCATCACCCGGGCGACCGGCGTCCACGTCGACGACTCCGCCGAGGTCCGTCGCATCGGCACCTACCTCACCGGCATCCTCCGCCCCTCCACCGGCTATCCACTGCCGCTCACCGACCACGGCACCGGCGGCATCCGGCTCCACCTCGCCCAGGGCGACTTCGGTGCCGAGGGCTACCGGGTGCACAGCGACCCGGCCGGCGTCACCATCACCGCGAGCGCGCCCGCCGGCCTCTTCCACGGCGTCCAGACACTCCGTCAGCTGCTGCCGGCGGCCGTGGAGCGAAAGACGGTCCAGCCGGGCCCCTGGCAGATCGCGGGCGGCACCGTGGAGGACCACCCCCGCTACTCCTACCGGGGCGCCATGCTGGACGTCTCCCGGCACTTCTTCACGGTCGGCCAGGTCAAGCGCTACATCGACCAACTGGCCCTCTACAAGATCAACGAGCTGCATCTGCACCTCAGCGACGACCAGGGCTGGCGCATCGCCGTCGACTCCTGGCCGCGCCTTGCCGCCTACGGCGGCTCCACCGAGGTCGGCGGCGGCAGGGGCGGCTACTACACCAAGGACCAGTACCGGGAGATCGTGGCCTACGCCGCCTCCCGCTACCTGGAGGTGGTCCCCGAGATCGACATGCCCGGCCACACCAACGCGGCCCTCGCCTCCTACGCCGACCTCAACTGCAACGGCGTGGCACCCCCGCTGTACACCGGCACCGAGGTCGGCTTCAGCTCACTGTGCGTGCCGAAGCAGGTCACCTACGACTTCGCAGACGACGTGATCAGGGAGCTGGCCGCCCTCACCCCGGGCCGCTACCTGCACATCGGAGGCGACGAGGCGCACTCCACCAGCCACGACGACTACGTGACGTTCATGGACCGCGTACAGCCGATCGTCGCCAGGTACGGCAAGACCGTCATCGGCTGGCACCAGCTCACCGGCGCCCACCCCGCCGAGGGCGCCCTCGCCCAGTACTGGGGCCTGGACGGCACCAGCGCGACCGAGAAGGCCCAGGTCGCCCAGGCCGCCCGGAACGGCACCGGGCTGATCCTGTCCCCGGCGGACCGGCTCTACCTCGACATGAAGTACACCAGCAGCACCAGGCTGGGCACGAAGTGGGCCGGTTACGTCGAGGTGCAGCGGTCGTACGACTGGGACCCCGGCGACTACCTGCCGGGCGCCCCGAGTTCCTCCATCAGGGGCGTGGAGGCCCCCCTGTGGTCGGAGACCCTGGCGACGTCCGCCGACATCGAGTACATGGCGTTCCCGCGCCTTCCGGGCGCGGCCGAACTGGGCTGGTCGCCGTCGGCCACCCACGACTGGACCACCTACAAGCACCGCCTGGCCGCCCAGGCCCCCCGCTGGGACGCCCTGGGCATCACCTACTACCGCTCGCCGCAGGTCCCCTGGCCAACGAACTGACCACCCACTGACGGGCACCCCGGAGGACCGTACTCCGGGGTGCCCGTCCGTCCGTGGGCCGTCAGAGGCCGGCTATGGGGTTCTTCAGGGTGCCCACCAGTTGCAGGGCGCCGGAGGGGTCGGCGAGGTCCACCATCTGGCGGTTGTCGCGCAGTTGGAGTCGGTTCAGGCAGGACAGGGCGAACTCCGGGGCGAACATGTCGTACTGGCGGAACCTGCCGGCCAGTTGGGGGTTCGCGGCCTGGTACTCGCGGGTGACCTCCGCGACCGTGCGCCAGAAGGCGTCCTCCTCCAGGATCCCCTCGGCGGCGAGATGGGCGGCGAGGAAGCGGAAGAAGCAGTCGAAGACGTCCGTGAAGAGGGAGAGGAGCTTCTTCTCCTCCGGGACCTCGACGCGGATCCGGCGCACCTCCGGCGGCAGGACCGCGTCCGGGTCCATCACCGCTATCTCCTCGGCGATGTCCTTGTAGACCGCCCGCTGCACCACCCCGTCCTTCAGCACCAGGATCACGTTCTCGCCGTGCGGCATGAACACCAGGTCGTAGGCGTAGAAGCTGTGCAGGAGCGGGGTGTAGTAGGCACGGAGGTAGCGTCGTAGCCACTCCGTCGGCGTGAGGCCCGAGCGGTCGATCAGTGCGCCCGCGAAGGAGGCGCCGGTGTGGTCCACGTGCAGCAGGCAGGCCATGGTCGCGAGCGACTCGCCCTCCTGGAGGGAGGGCACCGGGCTCTCCCGCCACAGCGCGGCCAGCATCTTGCGGTACGGCGAGTAGCGGTCGGTGGCCTGCTCGTACTCCAGATGGCGGTAGCCGACCGCCGCCCGCTCCCGGACGATCGACAGGCCCGTCGACTTCAGCACGGGGTCGTTCTCGATCAGCCGGTCCAGCCAGTCGTTGATCGCCGGCGTCGCCTCCATGTAGGCGGCCGACAGCCCGCGCATGAAGCCCATGTTGAGGACCGAGAGGGCTGTTTTCACATAGTGCTTGTGCGGGTCGCTGGTGTTGAAGAAGGTACGTATCGACTGCTGGGCCAGGTACTCGTCGTCGCCCTCGCCGAGGCAGACCAGGTGCCGACGGGCCACCTCGGCGGCGAAGGTGACGGAGAGCTTGTTCCACCACTGCCAGGGGTGGACGGGGATGAGGAGGTAGTCGGAGGGGGCCAGGCCCTGGTCGGTGAGTACCGTGCGGAAACGGGTCAGTGTGGCCTCGCCCAGCTCCTCCCGCAGGAAGGACTCGTACTCGATCCCGGCACCCGCCGTGAACGCGGCCCGCGAGCGGTGCGCGGCCAGCCACACCAGCCGGACCGGGCTCGCGGTCTCCGGTGCGTACGACAGGTACTCGTGGATGCCGAACCCGAGCCGTCCGTTGTTCGCGACGAAACACGGGTGCCCCTCGGTCATCCCGGTCTCGATCGCCTGGAAGCCCTGGCGGGCGAGCTCGGCGGAGGTCACCTTCGGTTTGGCGAGCTTGTAGCAGGTGCCGGAGAGGGTCGAGGAGATCTCCTCCAGGTAGACCGGCAGGATCTCGTCGCTCAGGTGCAGGGAGTCCTTCAGTTCCATGAAGAAGTCCAGCGCAGCCAAGGGGAGTTCGATGGCTCCCCGGTGGCGGGTGATGGAGTCGGCGTCGATCTGCCAGTGGTCGAGGGCACGGCGGACGGCGGAGAAGCGGTACGTGGTTCCCCCGTCGTCGCTGCGGACCGCGTACCGTCCGTCGTCGAGGGCCTCCGGCGTGATCAGGCGCTCGTGCGCGAACTCCGCGAGCGCCTTGCGGACGAGCAGGCGGTTGGCACGCGCCCAGCGCTCGGGGGAGAGGTGGGCCACGGCGTCGGCGAGGCTCATGCGGCCACCCCCGTCGCGGCGGCGAACCGCTCGCGCGTGCAGAAGCTCAGCAGGGCCTTCTTCTCCGGCTTGTGGATCTCCCGCTCGGGTACGAACCCGACGGCCTCGTTCAGGGCGTGCACGGCCTTGTTGGCCACGTCCGGTTCGACCACCACGCGTTCCACGGCGGCGTCCTCGAAGAGGTGCGCCATCACGGCGGTGATGACGGCCCGCGTGAACCCGTGCACGGGCGTGTCGGTCGGTGCGACCAGGAAGTGCATGCCTACGTCACCCGGCCGGGGCTCGTACAGGCCGACCAGTTCCCGGTGCGCGGGGTCGTACTTCTCCATCAGGAACACCGGCACCCCGTCCTGCAGCCCGAGCAGCGCGTGATGGTGTTCGTCCGCCGCGATCTCCATGTACGCCCGCTCGACGTCCTCCAGCCTCGCGTCCTGCATCATCCAGAAGGCCGCCTTGGGGTGGGTGACCCAGGAGTGCAGCAGCTCGGCGTCCTGCAGCGGGTCCACGGTGCGGAAAGTGAAAGTCATACTGCGAACTCCTGGAACGCGATGGTCTTCTCGACCGGGTAGTACTCGCTGCCGAGCAGCTCGCGGATGATGTACGAGTTGCGGTACGCGCCCATGCCCAGGTCGGGGCTGGTGATGCTGTGGGTGTGGACGCCGGCGTTCTGCAGGAAGACGCCTCGGCCGGTGACGTCGATGGCGTAGTTGCGGGCGACGTCGAAGCGGCCGTGTCCGTCGAAGCGGAGCCGGTCGCGGATCGGGGCGAGGAAGGCCGGGGGCTCGTAGTGGTAGCCGGTGGCCAGCAGCAGGCCCTCGGTGCGGATCTCGAAGTCCTTGCCCTGCTCGTCCTGGTGGAAGCCGAGGGTGTAGGTGCCGTCCTCGTAACCGGCGTGCGCGAGGGTTGAGTTGGTGAGGAGGCGGGTGGGGACCGGGCGGCCGCCGCTCTCGACGTCCTTCTGGTAGAGCAGGTCGAAGATCGAGTCGATCAGATCCGAGTTGATGCCCTTGAACAGGCCCTTCTGCTGCTTCTCCAGCCGGTAGCGGGTCTCCTCCGGCAGCGCGCGGAAGTAGTCGATGTAGTCGGGGCTGGTCATCTCCAGGGTCAGCTTGGTGTATTCGAGGGGGAAGAACCGGGGGGAGCGGGTGACCCAGTTGAGCTGGTAGCCGTGGGCGTCGATCTCGGCGAGCAGCTCGTGGTAGATCTCGGCCGCGCTCTGACCGCTGCCGACGATCGTGATGGACTTCTTCCGCTGCAGCTCCGCCTTGCGGTGCATGTACTGGGAGTTGTGCAGGAAGTCACCGGCCAGCCCCTGGCAGGCCTGGGGGACGTACGGGGTCGTCCCCGTGCCCAGGACCAGGTGCCGGGCACGGAACGTCTCACCGGCCTGCGTGTGCACGACGTACAGCCCGTCCTCGTACGTCACCTCGGTGACCGTCGTGCCGAAGCGGACGCTGCCGAGTTTGCCCGCCGCCCAGCGGCAGTAGTCGTCGTACTCGGTCCGCAGCGGATAGAAGTTCTCGCGGATGTAGAACCGGTACAGTCTCCCCTTCTCCTTCAGGTAGTTGAGGAAGGAGTACGGCGAGGTCGGGTCGGCGAGGGTGACCAGGTCCGACATGAACGGGGTCTGGAGGTGGGCGCCGTTCAGGAACATCCCGGCGTGCCACTCGAAGTGCGGCTTGGAGTCCAGGAAGACCCCGTTCAGGCCGGCGATGGGTTCGGTGAGGCAGGCGAGGCCGAGGTTGAAGGGGCCGAGCCCGATCCCCACGAAGTCGTAGGCGTTTTCCGGGGCTTCAGGACGCGCGGTCAAGGGACTCTCCCAGGTACTGCTCGGCGTGGCCGGCGATCAGGTCGAGGACGGCGGCGATGTCGGCCGGCGTCGTCTCGGGGTTGAGCAGGGTGAACTTCAGGTAGTGGCGGCCGCCGACCTTGGTCCCCGCGACCACGGCGTCACCGGAGGCGAACAGGGCCTTGCGGGCGTGGAGGTTGGCGCGGTCGATCTCGGCCGGGTCGGTGACGGCCGCCGGGACGTAGCGGAAGACCAGGGTGGACAGGGCGGGCTCGACGACGACGTCGTAGCGGGGGTCGGCCGCGAGCAGCCTCCAGCCCTCCGCGGCCAGGTCGCAGACCTCGTCGAAGAGTTCGCCGACGCCGTCCGCGCCCATCACGCGCAGGGTCAGCCACAGCTTGAGGGCGTCGAAGCGGCGGGTGGTCTGCAGGGACTTGTCGACCTGGTTGGGGATGCGTTCCTGCACCATGCGGCGCGGGTTGAGGTACTCCGCGTGGTAGGTGGCGTGGCGCAGGGTGGCCGCGTCGCGGACCAGCACGGCGGACGAGCTCACCGGCTGGAAGAAGGACTTGTGGTAGTCGACGGTGACGGAGTCGGCGCGGTCGATGCCGGCGAGGAGGTGACGGCGGGTGGGCGAGGCGAGCAGTCCGCAGCCGTAGGCCGCGTCGACGTGCATCCACACGCCGTACTGGGCGCACAGCTCGGCGATCTCCGGGAGCGGGTCGATCGAACCGAAGTCGGTGGTGCCGGCGGTGGCGACGACCGCCATCGGCACCAGCCCGTCGCGCCGGCAGCGCTCCAGCTCGCGGGCGAGGGCGACGGTCTGCAGCCGCTTGTCGTGGTCGACGGGGACGGGGACGACCGCCTCCTGGCCCAGCCCGAGGAGTCTGGCGGACTTCTGCACGCTGAAGTGGCCGACCTCGGAGGCGAAGATCCGCAGTTCGGCCGGGCTGTCGGTCTTCGCCTCCTCCCGCGCCAGCAGCAGCGCCTGGAGGTTGGACTGGGTGCCGCCCGAGGTGAACACGCCGTCGGCGGCGGGCCCGAGGCCGATCCGGTGGGCCGTCCAGTCGATGAGCCTGCGCTCGATGAGAGTCCCGCCGGCCGACTGGTCCCAGGTGTCGAGGGATGAGTTGACCGCCGAGAGCACGGCCTCGCCGAGCACCGCGGGGATGACGACCGGGCAGTTGAGGTGGGCGAGGTAGCGGGGGTGGTGGAAGTAGACCGCGTCGCGCAGGTAGACGTCCTCCAGCTCGTCCAGGGCTGCGGCGGTGTCGCCGAGCGGGCGGTCCAGGTCGATGGCGTCGATCCGGGGGGAGAGGGCGTCGGCGGTGACGCCGGTGAACGGACGGTCGGTGGTGGCGAGTTTGGCCGCCACCCGCTCGACTCCTTCGGTCACGGAGCTGCGGTAGTGCTCCGTGGTGAGGCCATTGAGCAGGTGCGAGCGCATGTGGGGGTCCTCCGAGGGGACAGTCCGTGCGGGATTGAACGGAACCGCTTTAACTTAGGTTAGCCTAACCTAACTTCTTTGGATCAAGACGTGCCTCACCCGTGACCGGCGTCACGCGCAAGGGAGTTACCCGGCCGCCCGCAGCTCTTCCTCGGCCATCCCCTGCCGCCAGTACCCGACGAAGGTCACCCGCCGCCGGTCGACCCCGCGCTCAGCGACGAAGTGCCGCCGCAGCGCCTTCACCCGCCCCGACTCGCCGGCGATCCACACGTACGGCCGCCCGGCAGGGGGAAGTCGTGCGGCCCGTGCGGCGTCGACGGCCATGGGGGACCCGTCGTGCCGTACGAGCCACGTGATCTCCGCGTCCGCCTGCGTGCGCACGTCCTGGATGTCACCGGCGTGCGGCACCTCCAGCCAGGCCCGGGCACACGTGCCGGCGGGCAGGGACTCCAGGATGGCGGTCGCTGCCGGTACGGCGGTCTCGTCGCCGCACAGGACGACGAGGCCGGTGTCCTCGGGTGGGCGGAAGCGGATGGCGCGGTTGTCGGCGATCGCCGGGCCGAGCAGCAGCACCCGGTCGCCGGGGGTGGCGCGGGCGGCCCAGCGGGAGGCGGGGCCGGCGGGGGCGGGGGCGCCGGGCTCGATGCCGTGCAGCGCGAAGTCGATGTCGATCTCGACCGTGCTGCCCTCGGCGTCCCGGCGCAGCGACCGGAGCGTGTACGAGCGCATCACCGCCCGTACGTCGTCGGGCAGTTCACGCCAGGCCTGCCACCATCCTCCCCCATTCTCGGCTTCGCTCGAACGGGGGGACCCCCATCCCAGGTCCAGGGGAACGACGGGCTCCGGCTGACCCGGATGCGGCAGGAACAGGGAGAGGGACTGGTCGCGCCCGTCGGAGTGGAACGCGTGCAGATCGGCTCCGCCGAAGGTGACGCGGACGAGAGACGGCCCCAGCCGCCTCGTCCGTACGACCTGCAGGGAGAAGAAACGGAAGGGGGTGGCCACGGCCGTCGTCATCAGGGGCTCCTCAGCTGACCTTCTTGGCCTTCTCCAGGGCCTCGGCCAGGTTGTTCAGAAGCGGCACGCACTTGTCGTACGAAAGGATCGGCTCGGGTGACCGGGCGATGACCTGACCCGCCTTCACCGCGGGAAGCTTCTGCCAGGTCGCCTTGGTGATGTCGGCCGGCTGGATGGCCGACGACCGGTCGTCCATCATGATGACGTCGGCCTTGTACTTGTCGACGTTCTCCCAGCTCAGCGACTCGTACCAGCCACCGCCCTGCTTCTTGGCGCTCTCCGGGGGCTCGACGAAGTTCACGCCGAGGGCCTTGAAGTACTCCAGGTCGACGGAGAGGTTGGTGCCGGAGACGTAGAACAACTGGTCGCCGGCGCTGCCCGCCATGACCTTGAGGTCCGGCTTGGCCTTGGCGGCGGCGCGCAGCCGGGCGGCCGCGGCCTCGAACCGCTTCTTGGCGTCGGTCACCTTCGCGGCCTTCATGTCCGCCCCCAGCGATTCGGCCAGGTCCCACATGCGCTGCAGCGGCTGGGTGAGCTGGCGGTCGTAGACCGAGATGCCGATGCCGGGGGCCAGCTGGGCGATCTTCTTCTTCGACTCCTCGGGGACGTACCAGAGGGTGCCGGCGCCGTCGAACATCGTGGTGATCAGCACGTCCGGCGCGAGCGAGGCGTACTTCTCGATGTTGAACTGGCCCCAGGCGTTGCCGAGAACCGTCACCTTGCTGACGTCCATGTCGCCGGCCTGGACATCGGCCTTGCCGTCCTTGGTCGTCGTCGGACCGAAGACGCCCTTGACCTGGACGCCGTAGTCGTGGAGCGCGGCGCCGACGCCGGTGAAGGCGACGATGTTCGCGGGAACCTTGTCGAGCTTCACGGTCGTGCCGCGGTCGTCCTTGAAGGACCAGGGCCCGGACCCGCCGGCCCTCGTGCCCTTGCCCGAGCCACTGTCTTTGCCCTTGCCGTCCCCGCAGGCGGCGAGCGCGGCACCGAGTCCGACGGCGCCGCCGACGGCGAGAAGGCCGCGGCGAGTAAGGTGGGTGGCACGGGCATGCGACATGGGTATGACTGCTTTCGAACGGGGCGGAGCGCCCGCCGGACAGGTTCGAAGGTAGGTTAGCCTAACCTTCCTTGATGTCCAGGAGGGGGCGGCTCGGACGCCCCCCGCGAGGCGAGCGAATCCGGTCAACTTCCGCCGTCCGCCTCGCGACTTACCCCCTCTTCCGTGGCCGTTTGGATCATGTCTCGCTACGTTGAGTCGCGCGTCGGCTCCTGCGAGGTGTTGATCGAGCGGAGGTGTGTGTGACGACGTCGAGCGGCGGGCGGGTGGAGGCGGTGGTCCGGGAGGACGCCGCACTTCTGGAGGCGGACCTGGACCGGTTCCTCGCCGCACTGGCCCCGGTGCCGCCCGGAGCGGCGGACTCCGTCTACGGCGCTGCCCTCGGGCGCGCCCTGTACGGGCCGGTCGCCGACGCCGTCGGATCCAAGTCCGGCCAGGAGGCCCTGCGGCCCGCTCCCGGCGCGCCCGGCGGCGGACGCCCGCTGCGGCCGTCGATGGTCTACTGGGCCCACCGCAACTACCGGGGATTCGACGGGCCGGAGGCGGAGGGTGAAGGACTCGCCGCGATCCGCCGGGCCGCCGTCGCCGTCCGCGTCCTGCTGAAGGCCGCGGTCGCGCTCGACGACGTACAGGACGGCAGCGCCGTCCGCTACGGCGAACCCGCGCTGCACAGCACCCACGGTGTGCCGCTCGCCGTCAACACCGGCTCCTGGCTGATCGCGGCCGCCCTGGCGCACGCGGCCGACCCCGCCGTCGTCGGCAGCCTGCTCGGATCAGTGGCCCACGGCTTCCAGGGGCAGGCCGTCGACATCGCCACCCGATCGCCCCGCACCCGCGCCGAACTGGCCGACGCGCCGCACGCGGAGCGGGTCGCGTTCTGGGAGTCGATGGCCGCGCTGAAGACCGGCACGCTGTTCCGCATGCCGCTCGACGCGGCGCTGGCCGCCCTGCGCGTCCAAGCGGACGAGCGCGACACCCTGAACGAGGCCATGCGCCAACTCGGCCTGGCCAGCCAGCTGTTCAACGACCTGACCGACTTCGTGCCAGAGTTCGCCGGCGCCCGCACCCACGAGGACTACGCCGGGCTGAGCAACCGCGTCTTCCTGGAACTCCTCGACTCCGCGCCCCCGTCCGGCCGCGCGGCACTGTCCGGCGAGCGGCTGCGGCAGTACGTCCTCGGCCACCCGGACCTCGACCGCACGCTCCTCGCCCTGTCCGGCGAGGCCGTCGAGCGCAAACAGGCCGCCAAGGACGCCGTCCGCCGCGTGTGCCGCTCCCCGCACAGCGCCACCTACTTCGACCTCACCGTCGAACGCAAGGGCCACCTCATCGACCGCCTCCACGACACCCTCCGGCACCGGAGCGCCGCATGACGACGACCGCATCGGCCCGGCTGCGCGCCGGCACCCGGGACCGGCACGACGCCCTGGAGCGCACCGGCTTCGCCACCGCGCTGCTCGACGGCACCCTCCCCCTCGCCCGCTACACGGCCCAACTGGCCGCGCTGCGCCTGGTGCTGGGTGAGCTGGAGTCGGAACTCTCCCGAGCCGCCGCCCCGTCCGTCGCCGGTCTGTGGGCGGCGGAGGACCTGCGGAAGGCTCCGCTGATCGAGCGCGATCTGCGCCATTTCGCGAGCCATGGCACCGCCCCCGGCCGGTGGCCCGCGGCGCACGCGGCGGCGTTCACGGCGGACATCCGTACGACGGCGGTCGCGGACCCGCTCTCGCTGCTCGGCTTCCTGTACGTCCTGGAGGGCTCCACCCTCGGCGCCCTGCACCTGTGCCGGTGCGTCAGCCGCGCCTACGGCCTGCACGGCACCGACGGCATGGCCTACTACGCGAGCGGCGACCGGGCCCGCTGGATCCGGTTCACCACCCGGCTGGACGAAGCCCTGGCCGACCCGCCCGTCCAGGACCGCGCCCTGGCCGCCGCCCTGCGGGCCTACCGGCACACGGCCCGCATCACCGGCGCCCTCTCGTCGGGGCTGACGCCGGCCGGCGGGCCCGCGCAGCAGGGCGGGGCCGTTCTCGTCGGCCGCTCCACGGGCAGCAGGCCGACCGAGTGGACCTGACGAATGGGTGCTGGCATCGGTTTTGTCCGGTGGGCTAGGTTGGGCGGCGATGACTACCGGGACGGCATCGCGCCACACACGGACGGGTGACCCGGTGCTCTGCTGAGCGCCGTACGGGCCGGGGCGGGCCCGCTGTTCGACCGAGGATCCGGCGCTGCCGCGCGCGCTCCGCCTCCGTCGTGGTGACCACAGGCTCGACACGTCAACCACGACAGGAGAACTCATGCCCACCAAGATGCTGCAGATCCCCACCCCGGACGGCCGGGCCGACGCCTTCGCCGCCTTCCCCGACGGTGGCGGGCGGCACCCAGGGGTCCTGATGTACCCGGACGCCTTCGGAATCCGGCCCGTGCTGCGGGAGATGGCCTGCGAACTGGCCGGGCACGGGTACTACGTGCTCGTCCCCAACTTCTTCTACCGGCACGGCCCGGCACCGCTGTTCGAGCTTCCCGAGTACATCGGGGGAGACGTCCGGCGTGCGCTCATCGCCCGGCTGATGCCCTTGATCGAGGCGCACACCGCCGAACGTGCCCTGCGCGACGCCGACGCCTACCTCGGGTTCCTCACCAGCCGGCCCGAGGTCGCCGCCGGACCGGTCGCGGTGACCGGCTACTGCTTCGGCGGCCTCCTGGCGATGCGCACCGCCGCGGCCCACCCCGGCCAGGTGGCCGCCGTCGCCGAATTCCACGGCCCCGTGGGCGCCGACGGGCCCGAGATGCACCGCCTCGTGTCCGAGCTCACCGCCGAGGTCCACCTCGGCCATGCCGAAACCGACATGACGCCCGAGGCCCTCGGCGAGCTCAACCAGGCCCTGGACGCCGCGGGTGTCAGCTACACCTCCGAGATCTACCCCGGCACCGTCCACGGCTTCACCATGTCCGACACCGACGCCTTCGACCCCGACGCACTGCAGCGCCACTGGGACCGCCTGCTGCCCCTCCTGGGCCGCACGCTGACCGTCGGCTGAGGCTCCGGCCCGGGTGAGGGCGGGCCTGGCTCGCCCTCACCCGGGCCGCTGTCTCAGCTCACCAGCCCCAGTTCCCGCGCGATGAGCATCCGCTGGACCTCGCTCGTGCCCTCGCCGATCTCCAGGATCTTGGAGTCGCGCCACATGCGGGCCACCGGGTACTCGTTCATGAAGCCGTAGCCGCCGTGGATCTGGGTGGCGTCCCGGGCGTTGTCGACGGCGACCGTGGAGGAGTAGAGCTTGGCGAGGGCGGCCTCCTTCTTGAAGGGTTCGCCGGCCACCAGGCGGCTCGCCGCGTCGCGCCAGGCCAGGCGCGCCGTGTGGGCCTTCATCTCCATGTCGGCGATCTTGAACTGGATGGCCTGGTTGGCGCCGATCGGCCGGCCGAAGGCCTGACGTTCCTTGGCGTACTTCACCGACTCGTCGACACAGCCCTGGGCCAGGCCCGTCGCGAGGGCCGCGATGGCGATCCGGCCCTCGTCCAGGATGCGCAGGAACTGGGCGTAACCGCGGCCCTCCTCGCCGAGCAGGTTGGCGGCCGGGACGCGGACATCGGCGAAGGACAGCTCGCGCGTGTCGGAGGCGTTCCAGCCGACCTTCGAGTAGGGGGCCGCCACCGTGAAGCCCGGCGTGCCGGACGGCACGATGATCGACGAGATCTGCGGCTTGCCGTCCGGCTTGCGGCCCGTCACGGCGGTCACCGTCACCAGGCCCGTGATGTCCGTGCCCGAGTTGGTGATGAAGCACTTCGTGCCGTTGATCACCCATTCGTTGGTGTCGGGGTCGAGACGGGCCGTCGTACGGGTCGCCCCGGCGTCGCTGCCGCCGTCCGGCTCGGTCAGGCCGAACGCGCCCAGGATCTCGCCCGAACACAGGCGGGGCAGCCACGCCTGCTTCTGCTCCTGCGTACCGAAGAGGTGGAGGGGCATGGCACCCAGGGAGACGCCCGCCTCCAGGGTGATCGCCACCGAGGAGTCCACCCGGGCCAGCTCCTCCAGGGCGATTCCGAGGGCCAGGTAGTCGCCGCCCATGCCGCCGTACTCCTCCGGGAACGGCAGCCCGAACAGGCCCATGCGGCCCATCTCGCGGACGATCTCGTACGGGAACTCGTGCCGCTCGTAGAAGTCGCCGATCTTCGGCGCCACGACGTCGTGCGCGAACTCCTCCACCGTACGGCGGAGTTCCTCCAGCTCGGGGCTGAGACGGTGGTCCATGCTGATCACTGGTCCTTGTGGGAGAGAGCGCGGACGGTACGGGACGGGCTGGGCCGGTCCAGATGGGCGGCCATCCACACGCTCGTGGCGGTCAGACGGCCGAGGTCGACCCCGGTCTCGATGCCGAGTCCGTGCAGCATCCAGACGAGGTCCTCGGTGGCGAGGTTGCCGGTGGCGGACTTCGCGTACGGGCAGCCGCCGAGCCCGCCGGCCGAGGCGTCCACGGTGGTGACGCCGTGCTGGAGGGCGGCCAGGGTGTTGGCGAGCGCCTGGCCGTAGGTGTCGTGGAAGTGCACGCCGATCACGTTCGTCGGCACGCCCTTCTCGTTGAGGACGGAGAGCAGTTCGAGGACGTGGCCCGGAGTGGCGACGCCGATCGTGTCGCCCAGGCTCAGCTCGTCGCAGCCCATGTCCCTCAGGGCCGTGCAGACGCGGGCCACCTGGTGCAGCGGGACGGCACCCTCCCACGGGTCGCCGAAGCACATGGACACATAGCCGCGCACATGCACGCCCCGGTCCTTGGCCTGCCGCACCACCGGCCCGAACACCGCCAGCGACTCGTCCAGCGTGCGGTTGAGGTTGGCCTTCGCGAAGGACTCGGTGGCGCTGGCGAAGACGGCGACCCGGTCGGCGCCGAGGGCCAGCGCCCGGTCCAGACCGCGCTGGTTGGGCACCAGCACCGGCAGCTCGACCCCATCGAGCCCGCCGAGCAGCGGGAACAGCTGCTCGGCGTCGGCCAGTTGGGGCACCCACTTGGGATGCACGAAGCTCGTCGCCTCGATCGTCGTCAGGCCCGCGTCGGCGAGCCGGCGGATGAACTCCGCCTTGATCTCGGTCGGTACGGTCCGCTTCTCGTTCTGCAGCCCGTCACGCGCGCCGACCTCGTGGATCCGCACCCGCGCGGGCAGGTCCGGGGCCGGTACGACCATGGGGAGACCCTCGGCGGTCACTGCGCCACCTCCTCGTGGGGTGCGATCACGGCGAGCACCTGGTCCATGGCGACCGTCGTGCCCGGCGTCACGTCCAGCTCGGCGACCGTGCCGGCGTGCGGGGCGGAGATGACGTGCTCCATCTTCATCGCCTCCACCACCAGCAGGCTCTGCCCGGCGGCCACTTCGTCCCCGACGGCGACCTTCACCACGGTCACCGTGCCCGGCATGGGCGCGGTCAGGGAGTCGGCGCCCGCGTGCGCGGACCGGCTGAGGGACGCGGCCACCGGGTCGTGGTCCCGCACCTGCCAGGCGTCGCCGTCGCGGCCGATCCAGTCACCGGCCCGGTGGAAGGTGTGCCGGACACCGTCGAGGGTGACGGAGACCGTGGTGTCGGTGACGGTGGAGCTGCCGCGCGGGGTGTACGTCACCGGGTCCTGCACCCGGAGGTGGAAGGCGGGCGGCCTCGGGGTGCCGCCGAGCCGCCAGCCGTTCGGCACCGAGAAGGGGTCGACCCAGCCGTCCGCACGGGGCTCCAGCGCCTTCGCGCGCACGGCCGCAGCCGCCTCGTACACCTCCTCCGGTACGTCCGTGGTGACCAGCTCGTCCACCACGCGCTCCACCAGCCCGGTGTCCAAGTCCCCCTGCACGACCGACGGATGGGCCAGCAGCCGCCGCAGGAACCCCGCGTTGGTCTGCACGCCCAGCGTGACCGTCTCCCCGAGCGCCGCCCGGAGCTTCCTGAGCGCGGTCTCCCGGTCGGGGCCGTGGACGATCACCTTGGACAGCATCGGGTCGTACAGGCTGCCCACCTCGGTGCCCTCGCCGAGCCCGGAGTCGGTGCGGACGCCGTCGCCCTGCGGCTCGTTCAGCAGCAGGACGGTGCCGCCGGAGGGCAGGAAGCCGCGCGCGGGGTCTTCCGCGCAGATCCGGGCCTCGACCGCGTGCCCGGTGAGCGTCACGTCCTCCTGGGCGAAGCCCAGCTTCTCCCCGGCCGCCACCCTGAGCTGCCACTCCACCAGGTCCAGGCCGGTGACGAGCTCGGTGACGGGGTGCTCCACCTGGAGACGGGTGTTCATCTCCATGAAGTAGTACTGCGACGGGTTTCCGCCCGGCACGATGAACTCCACCGTGCCCGCGCCCCGGTACCCGCAACTGCGGGCCGCCTGCACGGCCGCCTCGCCCATCGCCGCGCGCGTGGCCTCGTCGAGGAGCACGCTCGGCGCCTCCTCGATGATCTTCTGGTGCCGCCGCTGGAGCGAGCACTCGCGCTCGCCGAGGTGGACGACGTCGCCGTGGCCGTCGGCCAGCACCTGGATCTCGATGTGCCGGGGCCGGTCGATCCACCGCTCCACCAGCAGGGTGTCGTCGCCGAAGGAGGCGCGGGCCTCGCGGCGGGCGGCGGCGATCTCCTCCTCCAGCACGGTCAGGTCCCGCACCAGCCGCATGCCCTTGCCGCCACCGCCGGCGGAGGGCTTGAGCAGCACGGGCGCGCCGAGTGCGCGGGCCGCCTCGGCGAGCTCGGGGTCACGGCCACCCGGCACCACCGGCACCCCGGCCGCCTGCACCGTCTCCTTGGCGCGGATCTTGTCGCCCATGAGCGCGATGGCGTCCGCCGACGGGCCGATGAAGACGAGCCCCGCCTCCTCGCAGGCGCGCGCGAACCCGGCGTTCTCGGCGAGGAAGCCGTACCCGGGGTGGACGGCCTGGGCGCCGGTGCGGGCGGCGGCGTCCAGGAGGCGGTCGACGGACAGATAACTCTCGGCGGCCGGCGCAGGCCCGATCCGTACCGCCGTGTCGGCCTCCCGGACGTGCCGCGCGTCGGCGTCGGCGTCGGAGAAGACCGCCACCGAGCGCACGCCCAGCGAGCGGAGCGTACGGATGACGCGTACGGCGATCTCGCCCCGGTTGGCGACCAGCACTGTGTCGAACACGGTTCCCCTCCTCACATCCGGAAGACGCCGAACTGGGGGTCTCCCAGAGGCGCGTTGGCGCAGGCCGTCAGGGCGAGTCCGAGCACCTGACGGGTCTGAAGCGGGTCGATCACGCCGTCGTCCCAGAGGCGGGCCGTGGCGTAGTAGGCGTTGCCCTGGCGCTCGTACTGGGCGCGGATCGGCGCCTTGAAGGCGTCCTCGTCCTCGGCGGGCCAGGCCTCTCCCCGGGCCTCCAGCTGGTCGCGCTTGACCGTGGCGAGGACACTGGCGGCCTGCTCGCCGCCCATCACGGAGATCTTGGCGTTGGGCCACATCCACAGGAAGCGGGGGGAGTAGGCCCGGCCGCACATCGAGTAGTTGCCCGCGCCGTACGAACCGCCGACCACCACGGTCAGCTTCGGCACGCGCGTGCACGCCACGGCCGTCACCATCTTGGCGCCGTGCTTGGCGATGCCGCCCGCCTCGTAGTCCCTGCCGACCATGAACCCGGAGATGTTCTGCAGGAACACCAGCGGGATCCCGCGCTGGTCGCACAGCTCGATGAAGTGGGCGCCCTTCTGGGCGGACTCGGAGAACAGGATGCCGTTGTTGGCGACGATCCCGACCGGGTGGCCGTGGATCCGCGCGAAGCCGGTGACGAGGGTCTGCCCGAACTCGCTCTTGAACTCGGCGAAACGGGAGCCGTCGGCGACACGGGCGATGATCTCGCGTACGTCGTAGGGGGTACGGGAGTCGACCGGGACGGCGCCGTACAGCCCGTACGGGTCCACCTTGGGTTCTACGGCCGGCTGGACCTCCCACGGCAGGGACTGCCGGGCCGGGAGGGTGGCGACGATGTTCCGCACGATCCTGAGGGCGTGCGCGTCGTCCTCGGCGAGGTGGTCGGTGACCCCGGAGGTCCGGGAGTGGACCTCGCCGCCGCCCAGCTCCTCCGCCGTGACGACCTCGCCGGTGGCGGCCTTCACCAGGGGCGGACCGCCGAGGAAGATCGTCCCCTGGTTGCGGACGATCACGGCTTCGTCACTCATCGCGGGCACATACGCCCCACCGGCCGTGCAGGACCCGAGCACGGCGGCGATCTGCGGGATCCCGGCGCCGGACATCCGGGCCTGGTTGTAGAAGATCCGCCCGAAGTGGTCCCGGTCGGGGAAGACCTCGTCCTGCATGGGCAGGAAGGCACCGCCGGAGTCCACGAGGTAGACGCACGGCAGACGGTTGTCGAGGGCGATCTCCTGGGCGCGCAGGTGCTTCTTCACCGTCATCGGGTAGTACGTGCCGCCCTTGACGGTCGCGTCATTGGCGACGATCACGCACTCGCGCCCGCTGACCCGCCCGATCCCGGCGATCACCCCGGCGGCCGGGGCCTGCCCGTCGTACATCCCGTCGGCCGCGAGGGGGGCCAGCTCCAGGAACGGCGACCCCGGGTCGAGCAGCGTGTCCACCCTGTCCCTCGGCAGCAGCTTGCCCCGCGCGGTGTGCCGGGCCCGCGCCTTCTCGCCGCCGCCGAGGGCGGCCGCGGCCAGCTTGCCGCGCAGTTCCTCGACGAGTGCGAGATGAGCCTGTTCATTGGCCCGCCAGGCCTCCGACGCGGGATCTGCCGCGCTCCGAAGCTCCGGTGCCTCCTGCATCCTGCGGTCCCCTCACCCGGTGATCGAACCTGTGATCCGCTGTTAATGAGCGTTAACCATTTCCATCAGGTTAACGACCGCTAACCTCGCTGTCTAGAATTGCCTGCATGGTCACCAGAACCGACGCCCCGACCCGCCGCGAGCAGATCCTCAAGGAGGCCGCCCGGCTCTTCGCCGAGCGCGGCTTCCACGGCGTCGGTGTCGACGAGATAGGCGCCGCGGTCGGCATCAGCGGCCCCGGCCTGTACCGGCACTTCCCGGGCAAGGACGCGATGCTTGCCGAGCTGCTGGTCGGCATCAGCGGCCAGCTGCTGACGGGCGCCAAGCGCCGCCTGGCGGAGGCCGACGGCGACACCCGTCCCTCGGCGGTCCTGGACTCCCTCATCGAGGGCCACATCGACTTCGCCCTGGACGACCGTCCTCTCATCACCCTGCACGACCGCGAGCTGGACCGCCTGCGCGACAGCGACCGCAAGCTGGTGCGCCAGCTCCAGCGGCAGTACGTCGAGCTGTGGGTGGAGGTGGTCCGCGACGTGTACCCGGGGCTGTCGGAGCCGTCCGCCCGCTCGGCGGTCCACTCGGTCTTCGGCCTGCTGAACTCCACACCGCACCTGGGGCGCGCGGGCACCCTGCCGGGGCGGGGGGCCACCGCGGCCCTGCTGCACCGGATGGCGCGGGGGGCGTTCGAGGCGGCGGGGGAGGGGTGAGTCGGCAGCCTCCGGCCGGGATCACTCCGACCCGATCAAGGGCCCGGGGCCGTGGTCAAGCTCACCCTGGACGCGTCGCCGTACTCGCCGGTATCTTCGAGTCTGAGCAAGCGCTTAGACAGGTACCTGGAGGTGGGCGGCGTGCGCCGTACGGTGTTCAACGAGGATCACGAGGCGTTCCGGGAGACCCTGCGCGCCTTCATCGAGGCCGAGGTCGTACCGGTCTACGACGAGTGGTTCGCCGCGGGCCAGGCGCCGCGCGACTTCTACTACAAGCTCGGTGAGCTGGGCATCTTCGGCATCAACGTGCCCGAGGAGTTCGGTGGCGCGGGCCTGGACAGCCACAAGTTCGAGGCCGTCCTCTACGAGGAGACCGCCCGCGCGGGCGTCCAGTTCGGCGGCTCCGGCGTACACGTGCTGCTCGCCCTGCCGTACATCAAGATGCTCGCCACCGACGAGCAGAAGAAGCGCTACCTGCCGAAGTTCGTCACCGGCGAGGAGATGTGGGCCATCGCGATGACGGAGCCGGGCACCGGTTCCGACCTCGCGGGCATGAAGTCCACCGCCAAGCTGAGCGAGGACGGCACGCACTACGTCCTCAACGGCGCCAAGACCTTCATCACCGGCGGCGTCCACGCCGACAAGGTCATCGTGTGCGCCCGCACGGCCGCTCCCACCGCCGAGGACCGCCGCCACGGCATCTCCCTGTTCGCCGTGGACACCAAGTCCGAGGGCTACTCCGTCGGCCGCAAGCTCGACAAGCTGGGCCTGAAGACCTCCGACACCGCCGAGCTGGCGTTCGTCGACGTCAAGGTCCCGGTCGAGGACCTGCTCGGCGAGGAGAACAAGGGCTTCTACTACCTCGGGCACAACCTGGCCTCCGAGCGCTGGGGCATCGCCTTCGGCGCCTACGCGCAGGCCAAGGCCGCCGTCCGGTTCGCCAAGCAGTACGTGCAGGAGCGCACCGTCTTCGGCAAGCCGGTCGCCCACTTCCAGAACACCAAGTTCGAGCTGGCCGCCTGCCAGGCCGAGGTGGACGCCGCCGAGGCCGTCGCCGACCGCGCGACGGAGGCCCTGGACGCCGGCGAGCTGACCCCCGCCGAGGCCGCCTCCGCCAAGCTGTTCTGCACCGAGGTCGCCCACCGTGTGATCGACCGCTGCCTGCAGCTGCACGGCGGCTACGGCTACATGAACGAGTACCCGATCGCCCGCCTGTACGCGGACAACCGCGTCAACCGCATCTACGGCGGCACCAGCGAGATCATGAAGACGATCATTGCGAAGGACATGGGCCTGTAAGACGGACCTGTCACCGTCGCAATCACTGGCCTGTACAACTAGATGCCATGAGCCAGGCACTCCAGGATCTCCTCGATCTGCTCGACCTCGAGCAGATCGAGGAGAACATCTTCCGCGGCCAGTCCCGCTCCGCCGTCGTACCCCGCGTCTTCGGCGGGCAGGTCGCGGCGCAGGCGCTGGTCGCCGCCGGCCGCACGGTCCCCGCCGACCGTCCCGCCCACTCGCTCCACGCCTACTTCCTGCGCCCGGGCGATCCCGGCGCGCCGATCGTCTACACCGTCGACCGCATCCGCGACGGCCGGTCCTTCACCACTCGCCGCGTGGTCGCCGTCCAGCACGGCAAGCCGATCTTCCACCTCTCGGCGTCCTTCCAGACGTACGAGGAGGGCCTGGAGCACCAGGCGCCCATGCCCGCCTCGCCCGACCCGGCGACCCTGCCCACCTCGCACGAGCGGCTGCGCGGCTACGGCCACCTCGCCCCCGAGGTCGTCGAGAAGTTCCTCGAGGCCCGCGAGGCCATCGACCTCAGGTACGTGGAGGAGCCGCCGTACGGGCAGTTCGGCGCGCCGCGCGAGCCGCACTCGCAGGTGTGGTTCCGCACCAACGGCAAGCTGGACGACGACCCGTTGCTGCACGTCGTCCTCGCCACCTACGTCTCCGACATGACCCTCCTCGACTCCGTGCTGCTCGCGCACGGCCGCGGCGGCTGGGCGGTCGGGGACGTCGTCGGGGCCTCCCTGGACCACGCGATGTGGTTCCACCGCCCCTTCCGCGCCGACGAATGGCTGCTGTACGACCAGGAGTCGCCGTCCGCGCACGGCGGCCGCGGTCTCGGCCAGGCGCGCATCTACACACAGGACGGACGACTCGCCATCACCGTCATCCAGGAGGGTGTCGTCCGCGTTCCGCGTGACTGATGTTGCCTCGAGGTGCCGAGTGGCCGAAGTGGCACTAGTCTCGATGAGTGAGCGCCGCAGTACACGGTGTGACCGTCCGACGGTTTCCGGGTCCCTGGAACGGCAGACGTCGGCGGCGACGTCCGTGCAGTCAATCCTCTGCGGTGACACCTGAAGAGCGCGCCGTGACGTCCCCCTCAGTGAGCACGGCGCCGACCATCCGCCCCGTGTCTTCCTCGTGGAGCCGCGGGAAATGATGGAAACAGAAGGGTAGCTTCCCATGCGAGCACAGCGCATCAAGCGTTACGTCGTGATGTCCACAGCAGGCTTCCTGCTGGCGGGCGGAGCCGCGATCGGCACGGCGGGTACCGCCTCGGCGGCCCCCGCACAGCACAACCTCAGTGTCCACAGCCGGCTCGTTGACTGTGGTTGTGGCTGGGGTTGGGGTTGGCACCACCGTCGCCACCACCGCGGCGGCTGGGGCTGGGGCTGGGGCGGCCGCTGGGGTGGCTGGGGCTGGGGCTGGGGCAACGGCAACTGGGGCAACGGCAACTGGGGCAACGGCAACTGGGGCAACGGCAACGGTGGCTGGAGCAACAGCAGCAGCAACAGCGGCAAGAGCAGCACCAGCAGCAGCGGCAACACCAGCAGTAACAACACCAGCCGAAGCAGCAGCAGTAGCAGCGGCAACAGCAGTACCAGCGGCATGAGCAACAGCAGCGGCAGCAGCAGCTGATCCGGTGCTGATCGCGCCCACACTGTGCGGCTCCGCGTGCGGGGCCGCACAGTGCCGCGTCGGCGGACGGCGTTCAGGAGCAGGTCAGGAAAGGCCCGCCTCCGCCAGCAAATACGCCGTCATCGGGTCGTAGTGACGGGGGCTCACCACGTGGTCGTCGAGCGGTACGACGACCTGGAGGGTGCCCTCGGACTCGGCGAGGAACAGCGCCGGGTCGTTGCAGTCGGCGTATCCCATCGAGTCCAGGCCGTGCTGCCCCGCGTAGCCGGCCCACCCGTGGTCGGCGACGACCAGGTCCGGCAGGGGCCGTCCCTCGCGCTCAAGTCCCGTCAGAACGGCCCGCATCGGCTCCCCGGAGTGGGTGTGCCAGAGCGTCGCCCCGTGCTCCAGCACCGCGACGTCCGCGAACTGCATGACGTACCCCTCGTCCGTCTGCAGCCCGTCCGGGATGACCACGATCTCGCAGCCGGCCGTGCGCAGCGCGGCGGCCGTGGCCCGGTGCACGTCCAGCAGACCGCCCGGGTGGCCGGTCGCGAACAGCACCCGCTGCCGGTCCTCGGCCGCCTTGCGCAGCCGCGCCGCCATCCGCTCCAGCGCGTCCACGGTCAGCTCGGGGTCGATGGTGTCCTGTCCGTACCGGTACTCGGGATCGTCGTTGACGCCGACTCTTTCGGCCATCACCGCGAGCACGTCCTGCTCGTCCGTCCAGCGGTCGCCCAGCTCCAGGCCGAGCCAGAAGTTGCGGACACCGTTGGCGAGCTGACGGTAGTGGGAGAGGTTGTTCTCGCGGGGTGTGGCGACGTCCCCCGCGATACGGGTCCTCACCAGGTGGTCGACGAGCTGGGCGCGGCTGGGTGTCCCGGGTATCGGCATGCCCCCATTGTGAGGCAGCGCGCCGCGGGCGTCCTCGGCATATCGGCCGCTGGGACGGGGCTCACGTGCCGCCGGTCAGCTCTGCCGCAGCGCGAACCACAGCTCCATGCGCACGTCCGGATCGTCCAGGTCGGTGTCCAACAGGGCGGCACAGCGGGCGATGCGCTGCCGCACGGTGTTGCGGTGCACCTCCAGCGCCACCGCCGTACGGTCCCAACTGCCGTGCAGGGAAAGCCAGTTGCGCAGGGTCTCGGTGAGCTCGGGGCGGCCGGCGAGCGGGGCGAGCAGCGCGCCGGCGTGTGCCTCGGCGTCCGCCCGCGGCACCAGGTCCCCCAGCCCCGGCCGGGCACCGTGCCGGATCAGGGGGGTGCGGGTGGCGCGGGCCCGGGCGAGCGCACGGGCCGCCTGCCCATCGGCGGCCGGCCACTCGGGCGCCTCAACGGTGGCGCTCACCCCGAGCGTCCAGCCGGCCTGCGGCTCCGGCACCCGTCCGCCCGGCACCAGCACCCGTACGACGTCCTGCCCGAGGTCGACCAGCGGCGAGCCCAGCGCGGCCCCGAGCGCTGACGCGGTGACGGCATCGGGCGACTGAGCCTCCGGCCGCGCGTGTACGACCAGCCACTTTCCGGTGCCGAGCAGCGGGGCCACCTGCTCGGGCGGGGAGCCCAGCAACAGCCGTACGAGAGCGGAGGAGCGGGCGGCACCGGCACCGCTGTGGTGCTCACCGGTCAGCAGGGACAGCAGTACGGCGGCGACGGAGGCGATGGTGTGGTCCCCGGGGTCGCGC
This sequence comes from Streptomyces barringtoniae, assembly GCF_020819595.1. Classification (GTDB taxonomy): domain Bacteria; phylum Actinomycetota; class Actinomycetes; order Streptomycetales; family Streptomycetaceae; genus Streptomyces; species Streptomyces barringtoniae. The sequence continues at coordinate 93,536 of NZ_JAJHNP010000010.1, read as the reverse complement.
CGAGGGGTGGCCACGCCGAGCACGAACCCCTCGCCGGCGCCGAGGGCGTAGACGGCCAGGTGGGTGTCGCCGACGGTGTCGGTGGCCGAGGTGGCCCTGGGCGCCGTACGCCCCGCGGGCCGCACCACGCCCGACAGCTCCGCGAGCGCCCCCCGCACCCCCTGGGCCGGCTCCCGGCCCGCCGCCGCGACCTCGGTGCCGTCGGGGCCGTACAGCACCACGTGCCCGGTCAGGCGCTGGGCCAGCTGGCGCAGCACCGAAGGCACCGGATCGGGGCGGGAGGCCGCCGCGGCGAGGCTCTGCTGGGCCTCCGTGACGCGGCGCAGCTCGGCCAGGCGGGCCTGGGCCATCAGCTGCCACACCGCGCGCGCCACGCCGGAGAACGTGGTCTGGGGCGGGACCTCCAGGAGGGGGAGGCCGTGGTGGTCGCAGGCCGCGACCAGGGCGCGCGGGACCGTGTCGTGCACCGGGGCCAGGCCGAAGCCGAGGGCCGCGCCGCCCGCCGCGACGATCCGGGAGACGTAGCCGTCGAAGTAGTCCCCCGGTCTCGAATCCTCCCCCGCTCTCGACTTCGCTCGAGCGGGGGAACCCCCATGACCGGGGGCGCCCCCATCCGAACCCGCCGCCTCCGGGACGTGCACCCCGGCCGTGAGCAGCAGCTCGCCGCCCAGCAGATACGGGTACGGGTCGGCCATCTCCGAGGTGTGCGCCCAGTGGATCACGATCGAGGGGTCGGACGGGCCCGCGATCTGGCGCAGGGCGAGATCCTCGCGGGCCAGCAGGGCCGAGAGCGGTACGGGTGGGGTCGGTGGGACCGCTGGGGTGATCGTCTCCGGCATGGTGTGCGTTCCCTCCATCCACGCCCATTCATATGGATGAAACGTACACTTCGCAGTCGCTTTCCGGCCACCTAGTGTCAAGGCAGGCCGACAGCCGCGGGTACGGGCGGATGTCCCCGCGATCTGCTGTCGGCGCGTCCCCACCGCATCTGCACGACACGCCACCGAATGTGCGCGAAGGAGGGCCCCACATGGCCGTCGACTACACAGTGATCGTCGTCTATCTGGCCGGCATGCTGGCCATGGGCTGGTGGGGCATGCGCCGCGCCAGGTCCAAGAGCGAGTTCCTGGTGGCGGGCCGCCGCCTGGGGCCTGCCATGTACTCCGGCACCATGGCGGCGATCGTCCTCGGCGGCGCCTCCACCATCGGCGGCGTGGGCCTCGGCTACCAGTACGGCCTCTCCGGCGCCTGGATGGTCTTCACCATCGGCCTCGGCCTGCTCGCCCTGTCGGTGTTCTTCTCCGCCCGCATCGCCCGCCTGAAGGTCTACACCGTCTCCGAGATGCTGGACCTGCGCTACGGCGGCCGGGCCGGCGTCATCTCCGGCGTGGTCATGTGGGCGTACACCCTCATGCTGGCGGTCACCTCGACCATCGCCTACGCCACGATCTTCGACGTCCTGTTCGACATGAACCGGACCGTCGCGATCATCCTCGGCGGCTCGATCGTCGTCGCCTACTCCACCCTCGGCGGCATGTGGTCCATCACGCTGACCGACATGGTCCAGTTCGTGGTGAAGACCATCGGCGTGCTGCTCCTGCTCCTGCCCATCGCCGTGGTCAAGGCAGGCGGCTTCGGCGAGATGAAGGCCAAGCTGCCGACCTCGTACTTCGACCCGCTGGGCATCGGCGGCGAGACGATCTTCACCTACGTCCTGATCTACACGTTCGGCATGCTGATCGGCCAGGACATCTGGCAGCGCGTGTTCACCGCCCGCAGCGACAAGACCGCCAAGTGGGGCGGCACGGTGGCCGGAACCTACTGCCTGGCGTACGCCCTCGCCGGCGCGGTGATCGGCACGGCCGCCAAGGTGCTCTACCCCAAGCTCGCCAGCCCCGACGACGCCTTCGCCACCATCGTCAAGGACGAACTCCCCGTCGGCGTCCGCGGCCTGGTCCTGGCCGCCGCCCTCGCCGCCGTCATGTCCACCTCCTCCGGCGCCCTGATCGCCTGCGCCACGGTCGCCAACAACGACATCTGGTCCAGGCTGCGGGGGGCCGTACGGCGCGACGGCGAGGATCATGACGAGGTCGGCGGCAACCGCCTGTTCATCCTGATCATGGGCGTGGCCGTGATCGGCACCGCGATCGCCCTGAACAACGTGGTCGAGGCGCTGACGGTCGCCTACAACCTCCTCGTCGGCGGCCTGCTCGTGCCGATCCTCGGCGGCCTGCTGTGGAAGCGCGGAACGGTGCAGGGTGCGCTGTCCTCGGTGATCGTCGGCGGCCTCGCGGTCATCGGCCTGATGGCGGGCTACGGCATCCTCGCCAACGAGCCGGTCTACTACGGCCTGCTCGCCTCCTTCGTCGCCTACGTCGCCGTCTCCCTGGCGACCAGGCCCACCGACGAGACCGTCCTCGCCGCCTGGCGTGAACGCCTCGCGGGACGGAACCCCGAACTCGCGTCCGAACCGGTCCCGGCTCACCAGTAGAGTCGTATGGAAAGCAGTACATGCGCGACGAAGCGCAAGAAAGAAGGCATTTCATCATGAGCAGCAACGAGACGCCCCGCGGCCCCGTCGACTCCTCCCGCATCCCGCGGTACGCCGGTCCCGCGACCTTCGCCCGGCTGCCCCGCCTGGACGAGGTCGGCACCGCCGACGTCGCCGTGGTGGGCGTGCCGTTCGACTCCGGCGTCTCGTACCGGCCGGGCGCCCGCTTCGGCGGCAACGCCATCCGCGAGGCGTCCCGGCTGCTGCGCCCGTACAACCCCGCGCAGGACGCGTCGCCGTTCGCGTTGGCGCAGGTGGCCGACGGTGGCGACATCGCGGTGAACCCGTTCAACATCAACGAGGCCGTCGAGACCATCGAGGCCGCGGCGGACGAGCTGCTCGGCAGCGGCGCCCGCCTGATGACCCTGGGCGGCGACCACACGATCGCGCTGCCGCTGCTGAGGAGCGTGGCCAAGAAGCACGGTCCGGTGGCCCTGCTGCACTTCGACGCCCACCTGGACACCTGGGACACGTACTTCGGCGCCGAGTACACGCACGGCACCCCGTTCCGCCGCGCGGTGGAGGAGGGCATCCTCGACACCTCGGCCCTCTCCCACGTCGGCACCCGCGGCCCGCTGTACGGCAAGCAGGACCTCACCGACGACGAGAAGATGGGCTTCGGCATCGTCACCTCCGCGGACATCTACCGCCGGGGCGCCGACGAGGTGGCCGACCAGCTGCGCCAGCGCATCGGCGACCGCCCGCTGTACATCTCCATCGACATCGACTGCCTCGACCCGGCGCACGCCCCCGGCACGGGCACGCCGGAGGCGGGCGGCATGACGTCGCGGGAGCTGCTGGAGATCCTGCGCGGCCTGGCTTCGTGCAACCTGGTCTCGGCGGACGTCGTCGAGGTCGCCCCGGCGTACGACCACGCGGAGATCACCTCGGTCGCGGCCTCGCACACGGCCTACGAACTGACCACCATCATGAGCCGCCAGATCGCGGCGGCCCGCAACGCCTGACTCTCCCTAGGGGAACGAGAGCTGTGACTCACGACCACGACCTGGTACTCCGCCCGACGCCGGCGCAGATCACCGCTGCACTGAACCCCCCTTCGGGGCGCAACGGCGGAGACCTGGTCGTGGAGACCCTGGCCGGGCTGGGCGCGACGACCGTCTTCGGCCTGCCCGGCCAGCACGCCCTCGGCATGTTCGACGCCCTGCGCAGGTCCTCTCTGCGCTATGTGGGCCTGCGGGTGGAGAACAACGCGGGCTTCGCGGCGGACGCGTACGGCCGTGTGACGGGCGAGGCGGCGCCGCTGCTGCTGTCGACCGGCCCGGGCGCGCTGACGTCACTGGCGGCGCTGCAGGAGGCGGCGGCGGCATCCGCCCCTGTCCTGGCGATCAGCAGCCAGATCCCGACGCCCGGCCTGGGCGGCGGCCGCCACGGCTACCTGCACGAACTCCCGGACCAGGCGGCCTCGTTCCGCGGCGTGGTCAAGTCCGTCCACACCGTCCGCACCCAGTCCCAGATCCCCTCCGCGATCGCGGCGGCCTGGAAGTCGGCGCTGACGGCACCGCACGGCCCGGTGTGGGTGGAGATCCCGCAGGACGTGCTGCTGGCTCCGACCGCCCTGCCGGTGGTGACGGCGCCGGACGCGACTCCCGAGGACCTGGTCCCGCGTCCCGAACTGACGGCGGTGGCGGCCGACTTGCTGTCACGGGCCGAGCGTCCGGCGATCATCGCGGGCGGCGGGGTCGTACGGTCGGACGCCTCCGGGAAGCTGAGGGCGCTGGCCGAGAGGCTGGACGCGCCGGTGGTCACGACCTTCGGCGGCAAGGGCGCGTTCCCGTGGGAGCATCCGCTGTCGATGCAGTCCTGGCTGGAGGACCGGTTCACGACGGACTTCCTGGAGGACGCGGACGTCCTGCTGGTGGTCGGCTCGGGCCTGGGCGAACTCTCCTCCAACTACCACACGTTCAAGCCACGCGGCCGAGTGATCCAGGTCGAGGCCGACCTCGGCAAGCTGGAGTCCAACCACGCGGCGCTGGGCATCCACGCCGACGCCCGGCTTGCCCTGCAGGCGCTGCTGGAGACGGTCGAGGAGCGCACGGACGAGTCGGCGCCGGGGCGGGTGCGGGAGCTGCTGTCCCGAGTCGGTGAACGCATCGCCTCCCAGGAACTCACCCTGGAACAGGAGGCGTTGGGAGCCGTCCGGCGCGCCCTGCCCGTCGGCTCCCCGTCCTTCTGGGACATGACGATCCTGGCGTACTGGGCGTGGTCGGCCTTCGACCCCCGGGGCGCGAACACCATGCACTCCGCGCAGGGCGCCGGCGGCCTCGGCTACGGCTTCCCGGCGGCACTGGGCGCGGCGGCCGCGGATCCCACGCGCCCGGTCCTGGCGGTGTCGGGCGACGGCGGCGCGCTGTACTCGATCGCGGAACTGGCCACGGCCCGCCAGTACGACCTGCCGGTCACCTGGCTGATCGTCGACGACGGCGGCTACGGCATCCTCCGCGAGTACATGACGGACGCCTTCGGCCAGCCGACCGCGACGGAACTGACGCGCCCCGACTATGTGGCGCTGGCGGAGTCCTTCGGGGTGCCGGGCGTCCGTACGACCCCGCAGACCCTGGAGGAGGACCTGGCGAAGGCGCTGGCGGCGCCGGGCCCGTCGGTGGTCGTCCTCCCGGCGGTGCTGCGGATGTTCGCGCCGACGCATCTCGGTTAGGGAGTGCTGCACGGCGCCGCCCCGGCGCGGGTGCGGATCCTGCGCCGGGGCGGACCGGCCGGGGCCGAGACGGCCTCAGTGGCAGGTGCTGGAGCTGCTGATGTAGACCTGCGTCGGGTGCGCCCCGTTGAAGGCCCAGCCCTCACCGGGCTTCATGCAGATGGCCGGGTGGTTGGAGAACCTCACGTAGGCCACGTCGTCGTGCCGGGTGTTGACCGCGCCCTTCGCGTTGCGGCTCGCGCCGAGCGACTGCCAGTACCCGGTGTCCTTGAACTTTCCCGTCATCGTGTTGCCGTTGTAGAAGCAGACGTACGGATACGGACACGTCGGGCGGGCCGCGGACGACGCGGCGTGCGTGTCGGCCGAGGCGGCCTGTGCGGAGACGGCCAGGCCGCTGCCGGCCATGGCGCACGCGGTCAGGACGGCCGCGGTCGCGATGCGGAATCGCATGGATGCTCCTTGGTGTCGGTTGCCCTGAGGCCGCCCGCCCCACCCCCGTGGGGACGGGCAGCCGGGTGCCTGGGGCGGTGCGGGGTGGACCGCACCGCCCGTCGTGCACCACCGACTGTGCGGGGCGGGCCCAGAACGGGTACAGGCCTGCCTGGCAAGTGCCGTCGGTGCGGGACGTCCCACCCGCCGACCTGCGAGAACGCCCAGTGCGCTGAGTCGCCGGCGGGACGCGCGCACGCCGGTGGCGTGGCCGGAACCGTGTGCTCGAAAGGCCGTTGACGGGAACCACGGGCGCCCGGCGGGCATCATCGTCCGGGGGAGTTGCAACAGACATGGGGTGGAACATGTCTCGTTGGAAGCAGTTGCCGGACTCGCTCGACCCGCGAGTGCGACGACTTGCCGTACAGATGCGCCGTATGAAGGACCACAGCGGTCTCGGCCTGCAGGCGTTGGCCGCCCGGACGGGGTACAGCCGTGCCTCGTGGGACCGCTACCTCAACGGCCGTTCGTTACCGCCGCAGGAGGCGGTCGCGGCACTGGCCCGCGCCTGCGACATCGACCCGGCCCGGCTGCTGGCCCTGCACGAGGTGGCGGTGGCGGCGGGGCGGGGCGCAGAGCACGGTTCCAACCACGCGGCGGAGGCGGAACCGAACGAGGAGGGACAGGACGCGGGCGGAGACGGCCGGGGACGGCGGACACGTGCCGGCGTCCTGGCGTCGGCCGTACTGGCGTCGGCCCTGCTCGTGACGGTGGTGATCGCCCTGCTGGTGGCCGCGCCCTGGGACGGCGGCGGGAAACGGACCGCCGGCCGGCCGGTCTCGGCGAGTGCCACGGAGTCGGCCCGAGGGACCGGAGCGGCGGCGGAGGGAGCGTTCGTGTTCCGGGCGGGCAAGGACTACCCCTGCAAGGTGCACCGTGCCGAGGACGGGCTGCTGTACGCGGGGTACAGCAGGACCCGCGTCGACCTGATCGGCATGGGATCGTCGCAGTGGTCCGTCGTAGAGGCGCAGTGCCTGCTGCGCCACCACGGCTTCTCACCGGGGATGGCCGACGGGGCGTTCGGCTCCCGCACCGAGCGCGCGGTGGAGCGGATGCAGGACCGGGCACACCTGCGCGTGGACGGGGTCGTCGGCGAGGACACCTGGGGGGCGCTGCGGAAATGACCTCCGGTGACCCGTCCGTCGCCCGGCCGCTGGAGTGCGAACGGCTGGCGGAGACACTGCGCGGGCTGCGGGCCCGGACCGGGCTGAGCCTCGCCGCACTGGCCGCGAAGACGCCGTACAGCAAGTCGTCCTGGGACCGCTACCTGAACGGCAGGACCGTCCCGCCCCGGCAGGCCGTCGCAAAACTGTGCGAACTGGCGGGCGAGGACCCCGGGCGGGCGCTCGCGCTGTGGGAACTGGCCGACGCGGTGGCCAGCGGGCGCGCGGCGGGTGGGCGTGCGTCTGCCGGGCGTGCGGCGGGCGGGCGCCCTCCTACGGGAGTGCCCGCGCCTGCCCCTGCCGAGTCGCTCCTGCCTTCGGTTCCGCGTCCGGCCCGGCGCGGCCTGATCGCCGCAGTCATGGGCGGTGGGCTCACGGTAGCCGCGCTCGTCCTGGCGCTGGCGGCCACCGGCGCCTTCAGCGAGTCCGGCTCGAGTGCATCCCCGTCCCCGTCTCCCTCCGCACCGGTGCAGGGATGCCACGGCACGGGCTGCACGGGCAAGGACCCCGAGACGTACGGCTGCGGAGCCGATCCCGTGCCGGTGACCCTGGGGCGGCAGAGCTTCCCCGGGCCGACGGTGGTGAAGATCCGGCACAGTACGGTCTGCGGTGCGGTGTGGGCGCGGATCGACCTCGGGAAGGTGGGGGACCGCGCGGAGATCCTCGTACCGCATCACGCGCCCTGGCGGATCGAGGTCAAGGACCGGTACGACGCCAAGGACTCCCTGTCCACCCCGATGGTCGCCGCCACCCCGTCCGACCTGGACCAGGTGCGGGCCTGCCTGGTCCGGGACGGCAAGCGGCGCTGCTTCGGCCCGGAGCAGTAGGGGCTAGTCGGAGTTCTCCCAGACGAGCACGCCGGGCCCGTCGGGGGTGACGACCGGTACCCACGCCTCGTCGATGTCGGCGAGGCGGGACTCGTCGAGGGCGAGTGGGGTGGGAAACAGGTCGTCCCGGTTCGCGGAACCGTACACGTGGAGGGCGACGGCCGCGCGCAGCCGGTCGAGCAGCGCCGGCGGCCAGCCTCCGCGGCGGGCACCGTGCCCCTTCAGCTCACCGACGAAGATGTCCTTCAGCTCCTGGTCCAGGCCCCGCCCGAACACGGGGATGAGATAGCCCTCCTGCGCGTATTGGGCACAGCGGTGGCCACCACCCTGCACCTTGTAGACGACGCCGGTCCCGGCCGCGACGATGACGAACACCCAACCGGTGCCTGTGCCGTCCGGGTCGAGGCAGACGTACCTCACCGGTGAGTGAAGCCCGCCCGCGTGGAGTCAGCCACCTTCAGGGCTTCGAGGAACGGGGCGAAGGCGGCGGCCGGGAAGGTGAGGGTGGCCCGGGCGGGGGCCTTTGAGTCGCGGACGGCTATGTGGGTGTCCAGGTGGGCGACTTCGACGCACGTGTTGCCGTCCCCTCCGCCGGAGTAGGACGACTTCTGCCAGCGGACGGCCTGGGCCATACGGGCTGCCTCACAGTTCCTTCGTCATGCGGTGGATGAAGTCCCGTGACTCCACGGGCTGCAGTGCTGCTTTCTCCAGCTTATTGAGCAGTGCCCGGAAGCGCGCCAGCTGGGATTCGGCATCGATGAAGGCGGTGCCGTGCGGAGCGTCGCGCAGCACGGTGTCGAGGCGGGGGAGTGAACCACCCACGTACATCATCTCGATGCCGGCCCCGGCGAAGCCCTCCCTGGCGAAGGGGATGACCCGGACGGTGGCGTGCCCGAGCTCGATCGCCCGCAGAATCTCGGCGAGTTGGGCGCGAGCGGCCCTGCGGTCGGAGACCAGGATGCGCAGGGCCGCCTCGTGGACGATCGTCTCGTAGGGGACGGAGGCCTCACGCTCGAGTACGGATCTGCGCCTCATCCGGTGCTCGACCCGGGGCTTCAACTCGCTCCCCGGCAGTTCGGGGACCATGTAGCCGAAGACCGCACGGGCGTAGTCGGGGGTCTGGAGCAGGCCGGGGACGTGGCTGGTGACGACCTCGCGCAGGAACGTACCGTGGTGCTCGGTCTCGGCGACGTCCAGGAACACCGGTGGAAGCACTCCGCGGTACTCCTCCCACCAGCCCTGCGTGCGCTCCGTGGCCATGGCGACCAAGGCGTCGATCAAAGCCTCGTCGGCGCAGGCGTAGTGCGCGGCCAGCCGCCGTACCCGCTCTTCGCTGACACCCGCGAGGCCCGCCTCGACCTGGCTCATCTGCGCCGACGTCGAGCTGAGCAGCCCGGCCACCTCGCGGGCTTTCAAGCCGGCGGCTTCCCGCAGCCTGCGCAACTCGGTGCCCAGACGTACCTGCCGTGCTGTGGGTTGGCTTCTCGGTGCCATCACCCTCCGCCCTCAACCGCCGTTCCGTCCTGCCTCGTTCGGGTGCCAGATTACGGGAGCCGCTTGCAGGAGGAAAAATTTTTGCTCTACCGTCGGTGATGTAGCGAACACGCACCGGAAGTGCACCGCGCCGTCCTGCCGTGGCGGCTGCGGCAGGCCACCGCGCGCGAAATGCCCCTTCACCGACTGGAGTCGATGACGCATGTCCGAAAACGAGACCTGGGACTACACGCTCTACATCCCGAACGACCTCAGAGCCGTGACGGTCTGCCGCCGCACCCTGCGCCTGATCCTCACCCTGCACGGTCTGATCGGCCTGGTGGACACTGCGGAGTTGCTGGCGACGGAGCTGGTCTCGAACGCCGTACGCCACACGAAGGGGCCGGCCGCGCTCAGGGTCCGCCGTACCCCGGAGGGGATGGTGTGGATCGGGGCGTGGGACAGCGACCCGGCGCCCCCGGACCCGCCGCGTCCGCTGGAGCAGGTGGCGGAGTTGGAGGACGGACGCGGGTTGGGGCTGGTGAAGGCGTGCGCGGAGTACTGGGGGTGGCAGCCGACGGCTCGGTTCGGGGACCGGGGGAAGTTCGTGTGGTGCGAACTTGTGGCGGCCTAGCTCGTTGATCACGCCGATGGAAAGGAAGTTGATGACGTCGATCCAGTACTTCTGGCGACACCCGCTGGCCGAGCAGGTACGCGCGGAAGGCCGGGAACAGGGCCGAATCGAGGATCGCCGGGAGATGATCCTGCGCATCCTGGAATGGCGCGAGCTTCCCGTGCCCGACGACGTCCGCGAGCGAGTGGAAGCCTGCACGGACCTCGATCAACTGGAGGTCTGGGCCCAGCGAGCCGTACACGCCACCGACGCGGGGGAGTTGTTCACCGAGGAGTGAGCAAGCGGCCGTTTGGACCGCTCGCTTCTCGGGTCAGCCCGACAGCACAGCGCGCCAAGGGAAGCCGGGCCCTTGGCGCGCTGTGGGGTTGAGTCGGTTTCAGCTCACGTCCGACGGGTCCAGACGGTAGATCGTGGACTGGTTGGCGGAAGAGGAGGAAGAGGACGACGAGGAGGATGACTTCTGCTTCGACGTCGAGGAAGTCGCGCTCTTGCTGTACGCGCTCTCCTTCACCAGCGTCCCGTGCTTCATCACCCAGGCCGTCACCAGGGACGACACGCTGTTGTTGTTCCCTCCGGGGCCGCCGCCCATCATGCCGCCGCCGAGCTGGATGTAGTGCAGTTCGCCCTTCTTGACCAGCTCCTCGAGCTTGGCGACGGTCATCGCCTGGTCGGTGCCGGTGAACCCCCACATGGAGATGACCGGGACCCTGGCGCTCAGCTCGATCTGGGCCGCGCTCTGCGAGTTGGAGACCGCGAGCAGCCAGGTGGCGCCGTCCTGGTGCTTCTTCAGGTAGGCGATCAGCTCGCTGTTCGCCCCGCGCATCATGCCGCCGCCCATGCCGGTTCCCATACGGCCGCCTGGGCCTGCCGAGCCGCCGCTCGGGGCGCCGGTTCCGCCCGAGGCCGTACCACCCGGCGTGCCCTGGCCTCCGGGGAGTTCGCCGCCGGGGAAGCCACCGGACTGCTGTCCGCCGCTCGGCATCTGCCCGCCGGAGGCTCCGCCCGGCACTCCGCCCGAGGCGCCCCCGGGCGCGCCGCTCGCCGATCCGCCGGGTGCGGTCCCGCCGCTCTGCCCCGGCAGCTCACCGCCACCCGGGAAGCCGCCCCCGCCGAAGCCCCTGCCCCCACCGGGGCCGCCGAAGCCGCCGCCCGTCGAGGGGCCCGCCGTCGGGTTCGTTCCGCGCATGCCGCCGACCGAACCGGACGGCACCGACCAGGCGTACGCCGCCGGGCCCGCGAGTGCGGCGACGACCGCCGCAGCCACGGATGCCGCGAGCAGCCGCACCCGCTTGCCCGACCGGAAGACGAACAGACCGGCGATCGCCGCCGCCATCACCACGCCGACCGTCGGCCACAACCAGGTGTTCCAGCCGGCGGCCCGGCGGAGCAGGACGATCGACCAGACCGCCGTGACGGCGAGACCGGCCGGCAGGGCCCACGCCCAGCGCCTGTCGGTGCGGAAGGCGCGCAGGAGCATCACGCCACCGCCGCCGCACAGCGCCGCGATGCCGGGTGCGAGGGCGGTCGTGTAGTACGGGTGCATCGTGCCCTCGGCGGTCGCGAAGGTCACGTAGTGCAGCACCGTCCAGCCGCCCCAGAGGACGAGCGCGGCCCGGGTGCGGTCGGTGCGCGGGGCGCGGCCGCACAGGATCAGGCCGGCGACCAACGCCACGGCGGAGAAGGGGAGCAGCCAGGAGATCTGGCCGCCCAGGATGTCGTTGAACATCCGGCCGAGACCCGCGGAGCCGGAGAAGCCGCCTCCGCCGCCCCTGCCACCACCGCCGTTGCCCTCGCCGCCGAAGATCCGGCCGAGGCCGTTGTAGCCCGTGATCAGGTTCCAGGCGGTGCCGTCCGTCGAACCGCCGATGTACGGCCGTTCGGAGGCCGGGACGAGGGACACGGCGACCGCCCACCAGAAGCTGGAGACCGCCAGGACCACGCCGGCGAGCAGCAGGTTCACGATCCGCCGTACGAGCTTCGGGCGCGCCGCGAGCAGGTAGACCGCGAGGACGGCGGGCAGCGCGATGTAGCCCGCGAGCATCTTGGTGTTGAAGGCGAGGCCGAAGCAGGCCGCCGAGCCGAGCAGCGGCAGCAGCCGGCCGTTCGTCACCGCGCGCAGGGCGAGGGCCGCGCCCCCGACCATCAGCAGCACGAGGATCGTGTCGGGGTTGTTGTCCCGGTTGATGGCGACGGTGATCGGGGTCAGCGCGAGGACCAGCGCGGCCACGGCCGCCGCCGCGTGCCCGAACGTCCGCTTCACGCAGGAGTGCAGGATCCAGATCGTGGCGAGCCCGGCCGCGACCTCCGGCAGCATCATCTGCCAGGTGCCGAAGCCGAGGATCCGGCAGGACAGGCTCATCACCATGTCGGCGAACGGCGGTTTGTCGACGGTGAGGAAGTTCCCGGCGTCGAGCGAGCCGAAGAACCACGCCTTCCAGTTCTGTGTGCCGCTGTAGACGGCCGCGCTGTAGAAGCTGTTGAGGCCGGCGCCCGAGAGTTTCCACGTGTAGAGCGCGGCCGCCAGCAGCAGGATCGCCAGCAGCGCGGGGAGCGACCATCGGGGCGCGCGCTCCGGCGGTGCCGTGTCCGGTGCCGGGGGAGCGGGGGTCGCCGTAGTGGCGTGGGGGAGGGGATCGGTGGCAGATGTCACCAGTGCACCCTGCAGACCGGCGATGGGAGCGGGCTGTGGTGCACCTGGGGGGAAGCTGTGGGTCGGTGGGAGCCGGGTGAGGCGGCTCAGGGCAGCAGGCCGGGGAAGTCCTTCCTCAGCGTGTCCAGTTGGGCCTCGTATCCGGCCCGGTGGTCTGCCGACTCCTTGAGGCTGATCGTGTGGGGCGACAGCCGTCCCGGCTCCAGGAAGGAAGGTATCGACCGGAATATCCCGGATGCCGCCTTCCAGTGGGCGCCTCCTCGGCCGCGCGCCAGGGCCAGGTCGTCGTACAGACCCTGTTTGAGGCCCTGTAGGCGTTTCGGCAGTTCGTCCTTCGCCTTGAACGCGTCCGGGCGGGGCAGCTCGCGGTTCGGCGCGGCCAGGAAGTGCAGCGCGGCCAACGCCGCGAACAGCCGCCCCGAACGCCTGTGAACGCTCTCCGAGTCCTCTGGCACGACCGAATCATTGCCATCTCCCGGACTCCTCGAACGTCCCGCCACCGGAACCGGCGTGCAACTTTCGGCCAGTCTCACGCGTCAACTGGTGCATGAATCCCCGGACCTCAAGGCGTACCGGCGCGCTCGCCGCGGCCCTCGGCGCCGCGCTGCTCATACCCACCGTGGCCGCCGCCACCCCGGCCGCCGCGGCCACGCCCACCGTCAGCTGTACGTCCGCCAAGGCGGGCCTCGCCGCCAAGCTGCAGAAGGACATCACGGCCGCCCTGGCAGGCCGCAGGAGCACCGTGGCGCTCGGCCTGTACGACCGCAGCACCAGCACCACCTGCACCCTGCGCGCCACCAGCTCCTACGACTCGGCCAGCACCGTCAAGGTCACCGTGCTCGCCACGCTGCTGTGGGACGCAAAGAAGCACAACCGCTATCTGACCGACCGCGAGATCTCGCTCACCAAGGCCATGATCACCAGGTCGGACAACGACGCGACGACCGCGCTGTGGAAGCAGCTCGGCCTCACCAAGATCAAGGGCTTCCTCGCCGCCGCCGGGATGACGAAGACCGTGCCGGGTGCGAACGGCTACTGGGGCCTGACCCAGGAGAACGTCACCGACGAGCAGAAGCTGCTCAGGCTCGTCACCGCCAGGAACAGCGTGCTGAGCGACAACTCCCGCGCCTACATCCTGAAGCTGATGGGCGAGGTCGTCTCCGCGCAGCGCTGGGGCACCCCGGCGGGCGCGCCGTCCACCGTCTCCGTGCACGTCAAGAACGGCTGGCTGCAGCGCGCGACGCACGGCTGGCGGGTGCACAGTCTCGGCACCTTCAACGGTGCCGGCCACGACTACATGATCTCGGTGCTGACCCAGGACAACAGCACCATGGACTACGGCGTCACCACCATCCAGAACGTCGCCAAGGCCATCCACAAGGACATCGTGCCGACCACCTCCGGCACTGCGGTCTACACCCCGACCAGCCGGCCCAGCGAGGCGTTCGTCGCCGTGCCCCCGCAGGGCTGACGCAGGTCCGGCCCCGCACAAGCCGGTTCGTGAGCCGGTGCGCGAGCCGGTTCACGAACCGGTTCACGGGACGGTCTCCCGCGGGACATCCGCCCGTCCTACGGTGACCGGCATGCGCCTGAGAACCGTACTCGCCACCCTGACCGCCGGCCTGGCGGCGGCCACCGCCCTGACCGCCGCCGGGCCCGCGAACGCCACCGACTCCGCGAGCGGCAACGCCTGTTCGCCGTCCGTCTCCATCGACCGCTTCTCCGACGCGCTCGACAAGACGACGTACGACGGCACCTTCGTCGGCAACTTCTCCGCCCTCGCGGTGGACCGGGACGGCTCGCTGGCCGCGCTGGAGGACCGCTCCTCCCTGTTCACCCTGGACCCACGGACCCTCCAGCCGAGGTCCGCCGTCCGCCTCGCCGACGAAAAGGGCGCCGACCTCGACTCCGAGGGACTGGTCATCGACGGCGACGGCACCCGCCTCATCACCTCCGAGACCGAGCCGTCCGTTCGCCGCTACTCCGCCGACGGCAGGATCCTCGACCGGCTCCCGGTCCCCTCCTCCCTCCTCGTCGCCCCGGCCGGCCGCGCCACCGCCAACCAGACCTTCGAGGGCCTGACCCTGCTGCCCGGCGGCCACACCCTGCTGGCCTCCATGGAGGACGCGATCTCGGGCGACTCGACGGGGATCGTGCGCTTCCAGACCTGGCAGCGCACGAAGGGCGGCCACTTCCGCCTCTCCGCCCAGTACGCCTACCGCACCGACGCAGGCCTCGGCGTCCCGGAGGTCCAGGCCACGCCCGACGGCCGCCTCCTCGTCCTGGAGCGCGGCTTCACCTCCGGCGTCGGCAACACCGTCCGCCTCTACCTGGCCGACCTCCGCCACGCGACCGACACCAGCGGCATCGAGAACCTGACGGGACAGCCGTCCGTCCGCCTGATCAGGAAGACCCTGCTGACCGACATCGCCGCCTGCCCCTCCCTCGGTGCCACGGCCAAGCAGCCCCAGCCGAATCCCCTGCTGGACAACATCGAGGGCATGACGATCACCGGCCGTGATCACCAGGGCCGTCTGAAGGTCCTCCTGGTGAGCGACGACAACCAGAACCCGGCCCAGACGACGAGGTTCTATTACCTGCGGGTACGCGTCTGACACCTGGGAGTACGCCTCCGAACCCGCCCCCGGTTTGTTGCAGGGGGATGAAATCGGCCCCCATCCGCGTTGGTGCCTTCCGGTAGACCAGGACAACAGGAAGGCACCCGCGTGGCAGCGCAACGGGGATGGGCACGACGCCTGGCGGCATACGCCTGGCGGTATCCGAAGGACGTCGTCCTCGCCCTCGGCTCCTCCGTGGGCGGCATGGCCGTCATGGCCGTCGTCCCGCTGATCACCAAGGCGATCATCGACGACGTGATCGGGAACCACACCCGCTCCATGGCCCCCTGGGCCGGTGCCCTGATCGGCGCGGCCCTCCTCGTCTACGTCCTCACCTACATCCGCCGCTACTACGGCGGCCGCCTCGCCCTCGACGTCCAGCACGACCTGCGGACCGACATGTACGGCACGATCACCCGCCTCGACGGCCGCCGTCAGGACGAGCTGTCCACGGGGCAGGTCGTCGGCCGGGCCACCAGCGACCTCCAGCTGATTCAGGGCCTGCTCTTCATGCTCCCGATGACGATCGGGAACGTCCTGCTCTTCCTGATGTCCCTGGTGATCATGGCGTGGCTGTCGCCGCCCCTGACCCTGGTCGCCCTCGCCGTCGCGCCCGCGCTCGGCTGGATAGCCAAGCGCAGCCGCAGCAAGCTCCACCCCGCCACCTGGTACGCCCAGGCGCAGGCCGCCGCCGTCGCGGGCGTGGTCGACGGCGCCGTCAGCGGCGTCCGCGTGGTGAAGGGCTTCGGGCAGGAGGAGCAGGAGACCGGCAAGCTCAGGGAGGTCGGGCGCAAGCTGTTCGCGGGGCGGCTGCGCACGATCCGGCTGAACAGCAAGTACACCCCGGCCCTCCAGGCCGTGCCCGCCCTCGGCCAGGTCGCCATGCTGGCCCTCGGCGGCTGGCTGGCCGTCCGCGGCCACATCACGCTCGGCACCTTCGTCGCCTTCTCCACCTACCTGGCCCAGCTGGTCGGCCCGGTCCGCATGCTCGCCATGGTCCTCACCGTCGGCCAGCAGGCCCGCGCCGGCACCGAGCGCGTCCTGGAACTGATCGACACCGAGCCGACGCTCCAGGAGGGCACCAAGACCCTCCCGGCCGACGCGCCCGCGACCGTCGAGTTCGACGACGTGTCCTTCGGGTACGGCAGCGGGGCCAAGGTCCTCGACGGGCTGACCTTCGAGATCCGGCCCGGCGAGACCCTGGCCGTCGTCGGCTCCTCCGGCTCCGGCAAGTCCACCCTCTCCCTGCTGCTGCCGCGCTTCTACGACGTCACCCACGGCGCGGTCCTGATCGGCGGCCACGACGTCCGCGAGCTCACCCTGGACAGCCTGCGGGCCGCGATCGGGCTCGTCCCCGAGGACTCCTTCCTCTTCTCCGACACCGTCCGCAACAACATCGCCTACGGCCGCCCGGACGCGACCCAGGAGGAGATCGAGGCCGCCGCCCGCGCCGCCCAGGCGGACCGTTTCATCGCCGAGCTCCCCGAGGGCTACGACACCAAGGTCGGCGAGCAGGGCCTGACCCTCTCCGGCGGCCAGCGCCAGCGCGTCGCACTCGCCCGCGCCCTGCTCACCGACCCGCGGCTCCTGGTCCTCGACGACGCCACCTCCGCCGTCGACGCCCGCGTGGAACACGAGATCCACGAGGCCCTCAAGCACGTCATGGAGGGCCGTACGACCCTGCTCATCGCGCACCGCCGCTCCACGCTCAACCTCGCCGACCGCATCGCCGTCCTCGACGGCGGCCGGCTCGCGGACCTCGGCACGCACGAGGAACTCCAGCAGCGCTCGGCCCTCTACCGCCGGCTGCTCACCGACGCGGACGAGCTGGGCGGGGTCTCCCCGGGCCGGGTCGAGCCCGCCGTGCCGCACGAGGACACCTCCGTCCGGGAGGAACTGGACGCCGAGTTCGACGCCGAGCGGGGCGTGACCCCCAGGCTGTGGACCGGCGACCGCGAACCGAAGGACCAGGCGCTCTCCGGCACCCCCGCCACCCCGGAGCTCCTCGCCCTGGTGGAGGCGCTGCCCCCGGCCACCGACACCCCCGGCATCGACGAGGCCCGGGCGATCCTCCCGGAGGACTCCTACGGCCTGCGCCGCCTGCTGCGCGGCTTCGGCCCGCCCCTGCTGCTCAGCCTGCTGCTGGTCGCCGTGGACGCGGGCGCGGGCCTGCTGCTGCCGGTGCTGATCCGGCACGGCATCGACGCGGGTGTGACGAAGATGGCCCTCGGCGCGGTGTGGGCGGCGTCCCTGCTGGGCCTGGTCACCGTACTCGTCCAGTGGGTCGCGCAGATCGGCGAGACCCGGATGACGGGCCGTACCGGCGAGCGGGTGCTGTACACGCTGCGGCTGAAGATCTTCGCCCAGCTCCAGCGGCTCGGCCTCGACTACTACGAGCGCGAGCTGACCGGCCGGATCATGACCAGGATGACCACGGACGTCGACGCCCTGTCCACCTTCCTCCAGACGGGTCTGGTCACGGCGTTCGTCTCGGTCGTCACCTTCTTCGGCATCATGGGCGTCCTGCTGGTGATCGACCTCCAGCTCGCGCTCGTCGTCTTCGCCACCCTGCC
The DNA here is from genome assembly GCF_020819595.1 of Streptomyces barringtoniae. Taxonomy (GTDB): domain Bacteria; phylum Actinomycetota; class Actinomycetes; order Streptomycetales; family Streptomycetaceae; genus Streptomyces; species Streptomyces barringtoniae. The sequence goes on along the minus strand of NZ_JAJHNP010000010.1, from coordinate 75,884 downwards.
CCCGCTGATCGTCGCGACCTTCTTCTTCCGCCGGGCCAGCGTGAAGGCGTACGAACTCGCCCGGGAACGCGTCTCGGTGGTCAACGCCGACCTGCAGGAGTCGGTCGCCGGGCTGCGGATCGTGCAGGCCTTCGGGCGCGAGCGGGACGGCGGTCGGCGGTTCGCCGAGCGCAGCGACAGCTACCGGCGCGCCCGCATCCGCGGCCAGTGGCTGATATCGATCTACTTCCCGTTCGTGCAGCTGCTGTCGTCCGTCGCGGCGGCCTCGGTGCTGATCGCGGGCGCGGGCCGGGTGGAGGCCGCCACCCTGACGACCGGCGCCCTGGTCGCCTACCTGCTCTACATCGACCTGTTCTTCGCGCCGGTCCAGCAGCTGTCCCAGGTCTTCGACGGCTACCAGCAGGCCACCGTCTCCCTGGGCCGCATCCAGGAGCTGCTGCGCGAGCCGACGTCCACGAAGCCGGCGGACGAGCCCCGCGAAGTGCCGTCCCTGCGGGGCGAGATCGCCTTCGAGGACGTGCACTTCGCCTACGGTGACGACGAAGAGGCGCTCACCGGCATCGAGTTGACGATCCCGGCCGGGCAGACCGTGGCCTTCGTCGGCGAGACGGGCGCCGGCAAGTCGACCCTGGTCAAGCTGGTGGCGCGGTTCTACGACCCCACCGCGGGCCGGGTCACGGTCGACGGCACGGATGTGCGCGCGTTGGACCTGACCTCGTACCGGCACCGCCTCGGGGTCGTCCCGCAGGAGGCGTACCTCTTCCCGGGCACCGTCCGGGACGCGATCGCCTACGGCCGCCCCGACGCCACCGACGCCGAGGTGGAGGCGGCGGCGCGGGCGGTCGGCGCGCACGAGATGATCGCCACGCTGGAGGGCGGCTATCTGCACGAGGTCGCCGAGCGCGGCCGCAACCTCTCGGCCGGCCAGCGCCAGCTGATCGCGCTCGCCCGCGCCGAACTCGTCGACCCCGACGTCCTGCTCCTCGACGAGGCCACGGCCGCCCTGGACCTGGCCACCGAGGCCCAGGTCAACCAGGCCACCGACCGCCTGGCGGGCCGCCGTACGACGCTGGTGGTCGCCCACCGCCTGACCACGGCGGCCCGCGCGGACCGGGTGGTGGTGATGGACCGCGGCCGGGTGGCGGAGGACGGCACCCACGACGAACTCCTCGCCCGCGACGGCCGGTACGCCGAACTGTGGCGCACCTTCGTCGGCCGCCCCGAACCGGAGGAGCCGGTCACCGCATCCCGTTGAGGCGACCCCGTCGACCCTCCCGCCGAACCCCCCTGTCGGCGTGTGTCGCTGACGGCCGTGCAACCATCCGGCATACGTCGTGCGTCCGTACATCAGTACGGCTACAGGGGGAGTACGACCGTGGTACGGGGAGGACGACAGTGGACAGTAGTGGGATAGGCAGGCGTCTGGCGCTCGGTACGGCCATGCTGGCCGCGAGCGGGGTGCTGGCGCTCGTGACGTCCGGCACCGCCCAGGCGAGCACGGCCGGCGGCTGCGCCGGGCGCGAGGTGCGGACCCTGCCGTTCAGCAGTGGGGTCACCCACGTCTACAAGCGCGACGGGTACGTCTGTGCCGTCACCGTCGCCCGGCACCCGGGCCCCGCGCAGACGATGTCCGTCAGCGTCCAGGCCCGCGGCACCCGCCCGGTCGTGGACACGGGCAGCTACCGGCACCACGCGGGGCCGGTGACGGTCTACGCCGGCCACCGCTGCGTGTGGGTCAAGGGCGCGGTGGGGTCACGGGGGTCGGTCAGCTCGGGGTGGATCTTCTGCTGACGGCCGGCCCGGTCAGCTCGCTTCCGGGAGCCGCGCGAACGCCTCGTGGAACCCCGGGAACGTCTTGCGGACGCAGCCGGGATCGTCGTACGTCAGGCCGGGGGTGCGCAGGCCGGTCACCGCGAAGGACATCACGATGCGGTGGTCCCCGAAGGTCCTGATCCCGGTGCCGGGCGCGGGCGTGCCCGGCCGGATCTCGATCCAGTCGGGGCCGGTCGCCACCGGCACGCCGAGGCCGCGCAGATTGTCCGCGCAGGCCTGAAGCCGGTCGCACTCCTTCACCCGGGTGTTGGCCACGTCCTCGACGCGCACCGGGCCGGAGGCGAACGGCGCGATCGCCGCCAGCGTCGGCATGGTGTCGGAGATGTCCCGCATGTTCACGGTGAGACCGCGCAGAACTCCCGTGCCGCGTACGGTCGTCCGGTCCGCCGCGAGCTCCACCTCGGCGCCCATCCGGCGCAGCACCTCCACGAAACGCAGGTCGCCCTGGAGCGCGCCGGTGCCGAGACCGGGCACGGTCACCTCGCGGCCGGGTGTGACGGCGGCCGCGGCGAAGAAGTAGCTCGCGGTGGAGGCGTCGGGTTCGACGGCGTAGGCGGTGGCCCGGTACCCGCCGGCCGGGACGTCGTACACCTCTCCGTCCCGGGCGACCTCCACGCCGAAGGCGCGCATCATCGCGAGTGTGATCTCCACGTACGGCGCCGAGACCAGGTCGGTCACCCGGATTCTGAGGCCGGTGCGGGTGAGCGGGCCCAGCAGGAGCAGCGCGGTCAGGTACTGGGAGGACTGGCCGGCGTCCAGCACGACCTCGCCGCCCTCGACACCGGCCGCCCGGACGGTGAGCGGATGGTGGCCCTCGGCCTCCTCGTGCCGCAGGTCGACGCCGAGGTCGCGCAGGGCGCGGGTGAGCGGTCCGAGGGGGCGGCGGCGCATCTGCGGGGAGGCGTCGAAGCGGTAGGTGCCGTGCCCGGCGGCGGCCAGGACGGGCAGGAAGCGGGCGGTCGTGGCGCCGTCACGGCAGTGGACGTCGGCCTCGGCGAGCCCCGGCCCCTGCGGGCGGCCGTCCACCTGCCAGGCGTCCGGAGTACGGCCCACCCGGTAGCCGAGCCGGGCCAGGCCCTCGGCGAAGCCCTCGGTGTCGTCGGAGCGCAGCGGCCGCAGGAGCGTGCTGACGCCGTCGGCGGCGGCCGCGAGGAACAGGGCGCGGGCGGTGATGGACTTGGAACCGGGGATGTCGACTGCGGGCATGGCCGCATGATGGCTCGTTCGTCCGCACTCCGGTCATGGCCGTCCAGGAGGTGGGCGCTCGGCCGGGCCGGGGGAACCCGGCGCGTGCCCGGCTCGTCCAACGCGCGGGTTGCCGGACGAGTCCTCCGTGCCGTGGTGTCGGCCCCTCGCGACTGGCCGCGGGCGCCGACCCACCCTCTTCGCCGCGGCACGGCCGGCCGCCCGCCGCCACCGGCGCGCCCCCCTCTCCTGCGCCGGTGGCGGCCCCGTCGGCGGGTACTGTGCAGTCCCTTGACGGAAAGAAACTTCCTGGATATTGGTGACTCCTCGGAAGTTTCCTTCAGCGGTTCTCCTCTGGAAGGAGCGCACGTGCCCGACACCAGCACGGGAAGCGACGACACCAGCACGAGAAGCACAGGACGCACCGGAAGCATCGCAAGACCCTCCAGACGCGCCGTCCTCGCCGCGACCGCGGGCCTCACCGCCGCGCTGACCGTACCGACGGCCGCCCGCGCCGCAACGCCCGGCGACGACCGCCGGCTGCGTGCCCTGGTCTCCCGGATGACGCTTCAGGAGAAGGTCGGCCAGCTCTTCGTGATGCGGGTCTACGGCCACTCCGCCACCGCCCCCGACCAGGCCGACATCGACGCCAACCTCAAGGAGATCGGCGTCCGCACGGCCGCCGAGCTGATCGCCAGGTACCGCGTCGGCGGGATCATCTACTTCACCTGGGCCCACAACACCCGCGACCCGCACCAGATCGCCGGCCTCTCCGACGGCATCCAGAAGGCCTCCCTGGACCAGCCGCGCGGCCTGCCCGTGCTCATCGCCACCGACCAGGAGCACGGCGCGGTGTGCCGGGTCGGCAAGCCCGCCACCCTCTTCCCCGGCGCCATGGCCCTCGGCGCGGCCGGCTCCCGCGCCGACGCGCACACCCTCGGCCGGATCTCCGGCGCCGAGCTGCGCGCGATGGGCATCAACCAGGACTACTCCCCGGACGCCGATGTCAACGTCAACCCGGCCAACCCGGTCATCGGCGTACGGTCCTTCGGCGCCGACCCGGACGCGGTCGCCGCGCTGGTGGCCGCCGAGGTGAAGGGCTATCAGGCCTCCCGGGTCGCGGCGACCGCCAAGCACTTCCCCGGGCACGGCGACACCGCCACCGACAGCCACACCGGCTTCCCGGTCATCACGCACAGCCGGGAGTTGTGGGAGAAGCTGGACGCCGTCCCCTTCCGGGCCGCGGTCGCCGCAGGCATCGACTGCATCATGACCGCGCACATCCAGTTCCCGGCGCTGGACGACTCCGGCGACCCGGCCACCCTCTCCCACCCGATCCTCTCCGGCATCCTGCGCGGCGAACTCGGCTACGACGGGGTCGTGATCACCGACTCCCTCGGCATGGAGGGCGTCCGCACCAAGTACGGCGACGACCGGGTGCCGGTGCTCGCGCTGAAGGCCGGCGTGGACCAGCTGCTCAACCCGCCGTCCCTCGATGTGGCCTGGAACGCCGTGCTGAAGGCCGTCCAGGACGGCGAGCTGACCGAGGCCCGCCTCGACGAATCGATCCTGCGCATCCTGCGCCTGAAGGCCCGGCTCGGCCTCTTCGACGACACGCGCGGCGGCCGTCCCGGCGGCGTCGACCGCACGGTGGGGACCGAGGCGCACCTGGCCGCCGCCGACCGGATCGCCGAACGCACCACGACCCTCCTGGTCAACGAGGACCACACCCTCCCCTTCTCCCCGCGCACCGAGCCCCGCCTCCTGGTCGTCGGCGCCGACCCGGCCTCCCCCTCGGGCACCGACGGCCCGCCCACCGGCGTACTGGCCGCCGCCCTCACCGGGCTGGGCTTCACCGCCACCGCCCTGTCCACCGGCACTGCACCGTCCGCCGCGGCCATCGCCCAGGCGGTCAAGGCCGCGCAGGACGCGGACGCGGTGGTCGTCGCGACCTACAACGTGACGGCGGGCAGCGCACAACGCACGCTGGTGCAACAACTCCTGTCCACGGGCAGGCCCCTGGCGGCCCTCGCCGTCCGCAACCCCTACGACGTGGCGCAGTTCCCGTCCGTCAGGGCCTGCCTGGCCTCCTACGGCTGGACGGACGTCGAAGTGCGCGCCGCCGCGAAGGTGATCGCCGGACACGTGGCCCCGCGGGGCAGGCTGCCGGTGCCGGTGCAGCGGGCCGACGACCCCACGCAGGTGCTGTACCCGATCGGGCACGGGCTGACGTACTAGCCGTACGCCACACAACGGGCGCAATACCCCCAACAGGGGGAAAACCTCCCACATGTCTGGCGTGGCCGCGCCCCAGGGGGCCACGCTGGACCGGGGTGTCAGGGGGGTTGCCATGCGTGGGAAAGGTGCCGTGACGGCCGTGTGCCTGGCCTGCCTGCTGCCGGCCGCCCTGCTGACCGGCTGCCGGGGTACGGCGGGCACCCCCGTCGGCGACGCCCGGCCCACCCCGGCCACGACCGGCGGCTACGGCGCCGAGTTCCTCGGGGTCGGCGAGTGCAGCTCCTTCGGCACGACCAGCTTCACCGAGGTGCCCTGCGCGAGCGAGCGGGCGGCGGCCAGGGTCGTCGCCCGCTACGACGGCGCGGCCACCGACGGCCCCCTGTGCCCGGCGACGACCGACTTCGTGCTGCACATCAGCGCCCGGTCCGCGGCCGCCGACGAGGACGGCGACGGCGCGATCCCCCAGGGCTACGCCTGCATGCGCAACCTGGAGGCCCCGCACCCCGGCGACCCCGGCGGCGGGGGCGGCCCCCGCACGATCCCCGGCGACTGCGTGTACGACTCCGGCAAGGGCCAGGTCCGCGAGACACCGTGCGACGGCTCCGGCGCACACCGGCCGCAGTACCGGATCAGTGAGGCGACGCCGACCCGCCGGGACTGCCCGGCATCGACGGCGCTGTACGTCCAGTTGGGCGGGGCCGAGCCGGTGGGCTGCGCGAGACGGCTCTGAGCAGCGGCTGGAACTCCGCGAAGTCGCGCACCAGCCGGAGGAGTCGAGCGGCTCAGGTGTGCGGCCCGGCCGGCGGCGCCCCGCTCATGGCACCTCCGGCACCCCGGCGGCCCCGTCGGCCGGCACCGGTGCCCCATCCCGCAGCTCCGGTGTCGTCGCGGCGACCGCGCCCACGGCCAGCAGACACAGCAGGCCGCCGGTGATCAGCGAGGTCGCGCCGCCGGTCCAGCCGGCGACCAGACCGCCGCGCACGTTGCCGAGGCTGGGTCCCGCCTGGCCGACGATCTGCTCGGCCGCCGTGACCCGGCCGAGCAGCGCGTCCGGGGTGCGGGTCTGCACGATCGTGGACCGGGAGACGACGGAGGTGGCGTCCCCGGCGCCCGCGACGGCGAGCAGGGCGAGGCCCACCCAGGGGTTGGTCGTCAGCCCGAAGAGCACCAGCGCGGCACCCCAGACGGCCGCCGCGCCCAGCATGACCGGACCCGGCCGGCCGAGCCGGGTCACCGCGCCCGACAGCGCGGTGGCCGTGACGCCGCCCACCGCCAGGGCCGACAGGAACAGGCCGAGCGTGCGCGGGTCGTCGCCGAACCGCTCGGCGTTGACCAGCGGGAACAGGCTCACCGGGAAGGACAGCACGGTCGCGGCGAGGTCGGTGATCAGCGCGCCCCGCACCACCGGGTGCCCGCCCAGGAACCGCAGCCCGTCCAGCACCCCGTGCACACCCGCCCGCGACGGCTCGCCCTGCGGCGGCAGCGCGGGCAGCCCGAAGGCGCCGTAGAAGGCGACGCCGAAGCTGAGGGCGTCCAGCAGGTAGCAGGTGCCGATGCCCAGCCAGCCCAGCAGCACACCGGCCAGGGCCGGTCCGAGCAGCATCATCGACTGGCCGGTGATCTGGTTCAGGGCCAGACCGGCGGCCACCTGGTCCTTCGGCAGCAGACGCGGCACGAAGACCCCGGCCGCCGGGGCGCCGAGCGCACCGAACGCCGACTGGGCGGCGACCAGCGTGAGCACGGCCGCGACCGGGACATGCCCGGTGAAGCCCTGCACGGCCAGCAGCACCGAACAGGCGGCCTGGCCCACGGTCGCCGTCAGGAAGATCCGCCGCCGGTCCGCCCGGTCCACCCGGGCGCCCGCGAACAGCCCGAACACCACCAGCGGCAGCGCCTGCGCGAGCCCGACGGCACCGGTCCACGCGGTGCTGCGGGTCACGTCCCACACCTGGTACATGACCGTCACCATGGTCATGAACCCACCGAGCGTGGACACGCTCCGCCCGACCAGCAGTCGCCGGAAGAGGGGCGAGGCACGAAGCGGCCGTACGTCGATGAGCGAGCCCTGAATCACCGGGGGAGGCTAACCGGGCCCCGCGGCACCGGCGAGCGAATTAACGGGGACGGCCGGTGCCCCGTGCTAGGCGGCCTCGCCCAGCAAGCGCAGCACATGCTCCCGCCCGGCACCGAGCAGCCCCGGAAGCGGGGCGGCAGCCTCGTACCACCGCTTCTCGTACTCCCAGCACAACCACCCGTCCCACCCGCGTCGGCACAGCACATCCACGCACTCGGTGAGCGGAAGCACGCCCGCGCCGAGCGGTACCGGCGTGGTGTCCTGCGCCGACACGATGTCCTTGACCTGCACGTACCCGAGATGCGGGGCGAGCGCCGCGTACGTGTCGGCGGGCTGCTCGCCGCCCAGCCAGGTGTGCATGACGTCCCACAGCGCACCCACCTGCCGGTGTCCGACCGGGCCCAGCACCCGGATCGCGTCGGCGCCGGTGCGATGCGAGTCGTGCGTCTCCAGCAGGATCCGCACCCCCAGCGCGGCGGCGTCCTCCGCGGCGGTGCCGAGCCGCCGGGCGGCCAGGGCGTCGGACTCCTCCAGGGGGCGGTCGGGGTCGGCGCCGGGGAAGACCCGGACGTAGGGCGCGCCGAGGTCGTGGGCGAGGTGGAGGAGGTCCCGGATCTCCGCCAGTACGGGTGCGTCGTCACCGGGCGCGGCGACCCGCGCGTACCCGCCGAGGCCCAGCACCTCGACCCCGGCCTCCTTGAACAGGTTCGCCGTTGTGGCGCGTTCGGCGGGGGAGAGGCCGGGATGGACCGGCTCCTCCGGGTGGGCGCGCAGTTCGACGCCGTGGTAGCCGTGCGCGGTCGCGAGCGCCAGGACCTCAGGGACGGGCAGGCCGGGGACACCGAGAGTGGAGAACGCCAGCTTCATGAGCCGGACACTACTCGTCATCCGCCCGGTGCGTGACCCGTCATTCGTCCGATTCGTACAGATCCAGTCGCCAGTCCTGGCCCACGAGATCCTTGCCGAAGGAGCGGTGCGGTTTCTCCGCGACGAGGACGAACCCGTGCCGCTGGTAGATCCGGCGGGCGCCGCCGAGTACGTCGTTGGTCCACAGCACCAGGTCGCGGTAGCCGACCCCGCGCGCGAAGTCGATCACGGCCCGCACCAGCCGGTCGCCGATGCCGTGCCCGCGCGCCTCCGGCTCGACGAGCAGCAGCCGCAGCCGGGCGGTACCGGGCGCTTCGTCCCGTACGCACATCACACAGCCCACCGGGCGCCCCGCCCGTTCGGCGATCCAGACCCGCTCCAGGTGCGGGTCGTGGTCCTCGGCGAAGTCGGCGACGATCCGGGCGACCAGGCCCTCGTAGTCGGCGTTCCAGCCGTACTCGGCCGCGTACAGGGCCGCGTTGCGCTGCACGATCCAGCCGAGGTCGCCGGGGCGGGGCTCGCGCAGCACGGCCTCGCCGGAGGGGCCCCCGTCCTCGCCGAGGATGTCCCGGATGGTCCGCATGGCCTCCGCCAGCCGTGGCCGGTCGGCCGGGGCCACGGTGTCGAGCATGGTCCCGACCGTCTCCCGGGCCCGCTCGTCGAGCAGGGCGGCGGCCTCGCGCCCCCGTGCGGTGAGCCGTACCCGCCGCCGGCGCGGATCGCTCTGCGAGGGCCCGCGCTCGATCAGCCCGGCGTCCTCGAACCTGTTCAGGATCCGGCTCAGATACCCGGCGTCGAGGGCGAGCAGGGTGCGCAGGTCGACCGCGTCCAGGTGCGGGACCTGGGCGAGTTCGTACAGCACACGGGATTCCGTGAGGGTGTACGGGGCGTAGAGATGGCGGCCGTAGTCGAGGGCGCCGATGACGCCCGTGTAGAAGCGGTTGAAGGCGCGGACGTCCTGGACGGTCATGATCGCCCCCGGATGTTTGACTCAGTCAGAGATATCGTCGTTCAGAGCCTAGGCCCGCCGCCCGTCCGCGTCCACGGTCCGGCTCGGCGGCGTACGAAATCACTTGCGGTGCACGGGTGTTGACTGTCCGGACCGGGGTCCGCTTCCTTTGCCTGTTCTTTAGCTCGGTACCGAGTCCTGCTTTTGACGGCGCCGCAATCTCGTCGTACGTTGAAGGGGAAACGTCGCTTATGCCCGTTTTATCCGGGAAGTGACGGCCCGCCGTCGAAGCGCCTGTCGCGGGCGACGGGCGGCGCACAGAGCGACGACGCGCAGGCTCTGGAGCGCACATGCGGACGGCCCCCGAGGCCGCCGGACAATCCATTACACCCTCCGGAGAGGGGCATGATCATGCGCGCACACACCACCCGTATGAAGAGAGTGGCCATAGCGGTCTGCTCGGCGCCGATCCTGGCCATCGGGGCCGGAGTCGGAGCGGCCCAGGCTGCCACCACCACCTCTGCTCCCGCGCACGTCGTCGCCTACCACAACGATGGCGGCGGCTGGGGCTGGGGCGGCGGCTGGGGCTGGGGCGACGGCGGCGGCTGGGGCTGGGGCGGCGGCGGCTGGGGCTGGGGCTGGGGCTGGGGCTGGGGCTGGGGCGGCGGCGGCTGGGGCTGGGGCGGCTGGGGCTGGGGCGGCTGGGGAGGCTGCTGAGCACCAGCACTGACCGACACCCCCTGACAAACCAAGGGTGGATCCGGGTGCCCGACCCCACGGGCACCCGGATCCATATGCCGGAAGCCGTGGCGGAAGTGATGTGCCGGTGTGATCGTGACTATGGAGGTACCGGATGAGGATCGTCTGCGTGGGTGGAGGCCCGGCCGGGCTGTACTTCTCGATCTCCGCGAAGCTGCGGGACGCCGGTCACGAGATCACCGTGATCGAGCGCGACCCGCCGGAGGCGACGTACGGCTGGGGTGTCGTGTACTGGAACGATCTGCTGGACATCCTGCACCGCAACGACCCCGAGAGCGCGCGGGCGGTGAGCGCCGGTTCCGTGCTCTGGCAGGACCAGGAGATCCGCGTCCACGGCAGCCGGCACGACGGCACGGCGTACTTCGGCGGCTACGGCTACAGCATGGGCCGGGCGGCCCTGCTGGACGTCCTGACCCGCCGCGCACGAGCGCTCGGCGTCGAGGTCCGGCACGAGAAGCTCGCCGACCCCACCGACCTGCCCGAGGCCGACCTGATCGTCGCCGCGGACGGCGCCGGCAGCCGCATCCGGCAGAGCCGCGCCGAGCGCTTCGGCACCAAGGTGGAGACCGGCCGCAACCCCTACATCTGGCTCGGCACGGACCAGCAGTTCGACAGCTTCGTCTTCGACTTCGAGGAGACCCCCGCGGGCTGGATCTGGTTCCACGCCTACCCCTCGATCAAGGGGAGGATCAGCACCTGCATCGTGGAGTGCTCTCCGCAGACCTGGCAGGGCCTCGGCCTCGACTCGCTCGAACCCGAGGACGCCGTCCCGCTGCTGGAGAAGATCTTCCACCGCGCGCTCGACGGTCACTCCCTGATCAGCAGGTCACGCGGCGAGCCGGCGAAGTGGCAGCGGTTCCAGCACCTGAGCAACCGGACGTGGGTCGACGGAAACGTCGTCCTGGCCGGCGACGCCGCGCACACCACCCACTTCACGCTGGGGTCCGGAACCCGGCTCGCGATGATCGACGCGATCGTGCTGGCCCACAGCCTCTCGCAGTTCCCGGATCCGCGGGTGGCGCTGCGCGAGTACGACCAGCACCGCCGCGCCGAGATGCACGGCGTACAGGCCGGAGCGCGCTCCAGCATGGCCTGGTTCGAGCAGCTCGACGACTACCTGGACCGCGACCCGGTCTCCTTCTCCTACGCCATGGCGGTACGCCAGGGCAACCAGACCCCCTGGCGCTACCAGGTCCACCTCGCCACGCAGATCTCCGCCGTACGCAGGGCCCGCCGGGCCTACGACACCGGAAAGCGCTGGTACCAGGACCGCAGGAGGGGCGAGGGACCACTGCCGGCTCTGGGCCGTTCACTTCCCGGCGGTCAGTGAACGGGTGAGCGGGCGGGAAACCCCCTGCGGCCGCTCAAACGCGGGGCACCCCCGAAGACCCCCGCACCATCAACTCCCCCCGGATCACAGCGATGGCGCCCGGCGGCGGCTCCTCCCGCCCCATGGCGATACGCCCGGCCCGCGCCCCGGCCTCCGCGAGCGGCAACCGCACGGTCGTCAGCGCGGGCACCGCGTCCACACTGAACGGCAGATCGTCGAACCCGGCGACCGACACGTCCTCGGGGATCCGCAAGCCCGACTCCCGCAGCGCCGCGCACGCTCCCAGCGCGACGGAGTCGTTCGCGGCGACCACGGCGGTCAGTGAGGGATCACGGCGCAGCAGCTCCAGCGTCGCCTCGTACCCGGACTGCCGGTCGTAAGGGCCGTGCACCGTCCAGCGAGGGTCCTCCTCGACCTGCGCCGCCGCCAGCGCCGCCCGGTGGCCCTCCAGCCGGTGCCGGGTCGTCGTACGCTCCTCGGGGCCTGCGATGTAGCCGAGGCGGCGGTGGCCCAGACCGAGCAGGTGCTCGGTGAGCCGGCGCGCGCCGCCCCGGTTGTCGAAGGTGAGCGCGACGGCACCGGTGTCGGGCGCCGGCGGCCGGCCGCACAGCACCACCCGGGTCCCGGCCTCGGCGAGCTTGCGCAGCTTCGCCGCGACCGCGGCCGCGTGCGGCGCGTCCTCCACGGCTCCGCCGGTCAGCACCACGGCTGCCGCCCGCTGCCGCTGGAGCAGGGTCAGGTACGTCAGCTCACGCTCCGGTGAGCCGCCCGTGTTGCAGACCACCGCGAGCCGCTCACCGCCCGCCCGGCCGCCGCCGACGCCCCCTATCTCGGCCTGGATCGCGCTCGCCATGATTCCGAAGAAGGGGTCGGCGATGTCGTTGACGAGGATGCCGACCAGGTCGGAGGTGGCCGCGGCGAGGGCGCTCGCCGGGCCGTTGAGGACGTAGTCCAGTTCGTCCACCGCCCGCAGCACCCGCTCGCGCGTGGAGGCGGCCACCGGGTAGTTGCCGTTCAGCACGCGCGACACCGTCGCGGGTGAGACCTGGGCGCGGGCCGCAACATCCGCCAGGGTCACCGTCATGTCGTCGTCCTCCGGTCGCGCATCGTGTCGTACGCCCTCGTAGACAGCCAGGTCTCGCTGCTGGTTCCGAGAATCCGTCGAGCAGACCATAAAGCCATGGCCCTCGGTTGTTCGCCCCCTCGAACAACTCGAAGGGGACACGGTCTTGTACGGACCACCGTGCAGAGGCTAGCTTCTCGGGATAGAAAGCGCTTGCTGCCGGTGTTGACAGAGGGGACAGACGTGACACGCAAGACGGTGCGTATCGCCATGAACGGCGTGACCGGGCGCATGGGCTACCGCCAGCACCTCGTCCGGTCGATCCTCGCCCTGCGCGACCAGGGCGGCCTCGGCCTCGACGACGGCACCGTGCTGTGGCCGGAGCCGATCCTGCTCGGCCGCCGCGAGCACGCCCTGCGGGAGATCGCCGACCGCCACGGCCTGGAGCACGTGTCGACGGACGTGGAGGCGGTCCTCGCGGACGACAGCGTCGCCATCTACTTCGACTCCCAGGTCACCTCGGCCCGCGAGGAGGCCGTCAGGAAGGCGATCGCCGCCGGAAAGCACATCTACACCGAGAAGCCGACGGCGACCGGCCTGGACGGCGCCCTCGCACTGGCCCGCCTCGCCCACGCCAAGGGCGTCAAGCACGGCGTGGTCCAGGACAAGATCTTCCTGCCGGGCCTGCTGAAGCTGAAGCGGCTCATCGACGGCGGCTTCTTCGGCCGGATCCTCTCCGTCCGGGGCGAGTTCGGCTACTGGGTGTTCGAGGGCGACTGGCAGCCCGCCCAGCGCCCCTCCTGGAACTACCGCGCCGAGGACGGCGGTGGCATCGTCGTCGACATGTTCCCGCACTGGGAATACGTCCTGCACGAGCTGTTCGGCCGCGTGAAGTCCGTCCAGGCCCTCGCCACCACCCACATCCCGCAGCGCTGGGACGAACAGGGCAAGCCCTACGACGCGACGGCGGACGACGCGGCCTACGGCATCTTCGAGCTGGAGGGCGGCGCGATCGCCCAGATCAACTCCTCGTGGGCCGTGCGCGTCAACCGCGACGAACTGGTCGAGTTCCAGGTCGACGGCACCGAGGGCTCGGCGGTGGCGGGACTCAGGAACTGCCGGGTGCAGCACCGGTCGGCGACCCCCAAGCCGGTCTGGAACCCGGACGTCCCGGCCACCGAGGTCTTCCGCGAGCAGTGGCAGGAAGTCCCGGACAACGGGGACTTCGACAACGGCTTCAAGGCCCAGTGGGAGCTGTTCCTCAGGCACGTCCACGCCGACACCCCGTACCACTGGGACCTGCTCGCCGGCGCCCGCGGCGTCCAACTCGCCGAACTGGGCCTGAAGTCCTCCGCCGAGGGCCGCCGCATCGACGTGCCGGAGATCGCGCTGTGACCATCCGACTTCCTTCGGCGGACCGTTCGTTGCGGACGTACGAACCCCGCACCGAGCCGTTGCGCGTCTCGCCGGGCACCCCCTTCACCTCCCGTACGGTCTTCTCGGCGGCGCACGTCGTGGCCGACCCGTACGCGGAGGTGTCCCCCGACTCGCCCGCCGCCGTCGACTGGGACGCCACCCTCGCCTTCCGCCGCCACCTGTGGTCCCACGGGCTCGGTGTCGCCGAGGCGATGGACACCGCCCAGCGCGGCATGGGCCTGGACTGGGCGGGCGCGGCCGAGCTGATCCGCCGGAGCGCGGCCGAGGCACGGTCGGCGGGCGGCCGGATCGTCTGTGGGGTGGGCACCGACCAGATCACGGGCGGTTCCCTGGCGGAGATCCGCGCGGCCTACGAGGAGCAGCTCGCGGTCGTCGAGGAGTCGGGCGCCCAGCCGATCCTGATGGCCTCGCGCGCGCTGGCCGCCACGGCTCACGGCCCCGAGGACTACCTGGACGTCTACGGCCATCTGCTGCACCAGTCCGCCGAGCCGGTGATCCTGCACTGGCTGGGCCCCATGTTCGACCCGGCGCTGGAGGGCTACTGGGGCTCGGCGGGCCCGGACGCGGCGACGGAGACGTTCCTGGAGGTCATCGCCGCGCACCCGGACAAGGTGGACGGCGTCAAGGTGTCGTTGCTGGACGCGCAGCGGGAGATCGACCTGCGCCGCCGGCTGCCTCGCGGCGTGCGCTGCTACACCGGCGACGACTTCCACTACCCCGAGCTGATCGCGGGCGACGATCAGGGCTTCAGCCACGCCCTGCTCGGCATCTTCGACCCGCTGGGCCCGCTGGCGGCCGAGGCGGTACGGGTCCTGGACACGGGCGACACGGCCGGCTTCCGGAGCCTGCTGGACCCCACGGTGGAACTGTCCCGCCACCTCTTCCGGACCCCGACCCGCTTCTACAAGACGGGCGTGGTCCTCCTGGCCTGGCTCGCGGGCCACCAGTCCCACTTCACGATGGTCGGCGGCCTGCAGTCGGCCCGCTCCCTGCCGCACCTGGCCCGCGCCTACGAACTCGCCGACGGCCTCGGCCTCTTCCCCGACCCCGAGCTCGCCGAGGAACGCATGAAGAACCTGCTGTCGCTGTACGGGGTGACCCCATGACAGATCTCTCGCGCTTCAGCATCAACCAGATGACGGTGAAGCAGCTGTCGTTGCCGGAACTCGCGGACGCGTGCGCCCAGTTGGGTGTCGGCCGGGTGGGCCTGTGGCGGGAGCCGGTCCGGCAGTACGGCGTCGCGGAGACGGCGAAGCTGATCCGGGAGGCGGGCCTGTCGGTGACGACCCTGTGCCGGGGCGGCTTCCTCACGGCGACCGACCCGGCGGAGCGTTCCCGCGCCCTGGACGACAACCGGCGGGCGATCGAGGAGGCGGCGACCCTCGGTACGGACACCCTGGTCCTGGTCTGCGGCGGCCTGCCGCCCGGCAGCAAGGACCTGCGGGCGGCCCGCGAACGCATCGCGGACGCCCTCGCCGAACTCGCGCCGCACGCCGAGGACCACGGTGTCCGCCTGGCCGTCGAGCCCCTGCACCCCATGTACGCCGCCGACCGCTGCGTGGTGTCGACGCTGGCCCAGGCACTGGACCTGGCCGAGCGCTTCCCCGCGCACCAGGTCGGGGTGACGGTGGACACGTACCACGTCTGGTGGGACGACCAGGCCCCGGCGCAGATCGCCCGCGCGGGCGCGGCGGGCCGCATCCACACCTTCCAGCTCGCCGACTGGATCACTCCGCTGCCCGAGGGCGTCCTCAACGGCCGGGGCCAGATCGGCGACGGCGCGATCGACATGCGCGCGTGGCGGGGCCACGTGGAGGCCGCCGGCTACACCGGCCCCATCGAGGTCGAACTCTTCAACGAGGAGCTGTGGGCCCGGGACGGCCGGGAGGTGCTGGCGCAGACGGCTGAGCGGTTCGTGGAACACGTGCTCAAAAAATCTTGAGAACGCGTGCAACCCTCCCCGGGTTCCGAGTGTCGTACCTGTCATCAGAACCCGGGGAGGGGACCCGGGGGGGATTCACGGGGTTCTGGTACGGAGGGGAAAGCCGAGGGGGCGGCCCCGGTCGACGGACCGGGGCCGCCCCCTCGAAGTCGTACGGGCCTCGGAAGACGGCTTCGGACTACGCATCACCTCGCCGCGACTCTCCTGCCCGGCCGGATGCTGCGTCCCCCGGGATGGCACGGCGCAGCGCCTCGGCCTCCTCCGCCGTCGGATACGACTGCTGCGCACCCCGCTTCGTCACGGCCGCGGCCCCGACCAGGGCCGCGTACGCCGCCGCCTCCGGCAGGTCCGCGCCCGTCCCGAGCCTCCAGGCGAGCGCCGCCGTGAACGCGTCCCCGGCACCGGTCGTGTCCACCGGCTCGACCTTCACCGGCGCCACCCGTGTCACGCCGGAGTCGTCACACACCAGCGCCCCCTGCGCGCCCAGTGTCACCACCACCGAGCGCGGACCCTTGGCCAGCAGCAGCCGCGCCCAGTCCGCCGGGTCCTCGCTCACACAGGCCTCGCCGAGGATCACCCGGGCCTCGTGCTCGTTGACGATCAGCGGATCGCAGACCGCGAGCACCTCGGTGGGCAGGGGCCGCGGCGGGGACGGGTTCAGCACGAAGCGGTTGTCCGGGGACAGGTTCCGTACGACCTCCACGACCGTCTCCAGCGGGATCTCCAGCTGCGCCGACACCACCCGCGAGGCGAGGAACAGGCTGACCGCCGCCCGGACGTCCGCCGGGGTGAGCCGGGCGTTGGCGCCGGGCGACACCACGATGCTGTTGTCCCCGGAGGGGTCCACGGTGATCAGCGCCACGCCCGTCGGCGCCCCGCCCACCAGCACGCCGACCGTGTCGACGCCGGCCGCGTGCAGGGAGTCCAGCAGCAGCCGGCCGTGGCCGTCGTCGCCGACCTGGGCCAGCAGGGCCGTACCCGCGCCGAGCCGGGCGGCGGCGACCGCCTGGTTGGCGCCCTTGCCGCCCGGGTGGACGGCCAGGTCGCCGCCGAGCACCGTCTCGCCGGCGGCCGGCCGCCGCTCGACGTCGATCACCAGGTCGGCGTTGGCCGAACCCACGACCAACAGGTCGTAGTCGTACATCAGTTGACCCCCTGATTCCGCTGAGTGCCCTGAGGGACGCCAGGCCGGCTCGTCCTTCCAACTGTGACGGCTGCTTGGCGACCGATGCGTACAGCGTGCCGTTCTCCACCGCCGTCAGCCCGTCCGGGGTACCGTCGAAACGGACCTTCGAGGACGCTGTCACACCCCACCGGTACCGTCGCATCATGGCTCAACAGGCGGGGACCCAGACCGGCGAGCGGCGGCTCGCCGTACTCGAAGGCGTGCTGGAGCGCATCACGTACGCCAATGAGGAGAACGGCTACACGGTCGCCCGGGTCGACACGGGAAGAGGCGCCGGCGACCTCCTCACGGTGGTCGGCGCGCTGCTCGGCGCCCAGGTCGGGGAGTCGCTGCGGATGGAGGGGCGCTGGGGGTCCCATCCCCAGTACGGCAAGCAGTTCCACGTCGAGAACTACACGACGGTCCTGCCCGCCACCGTCCAGGGCATCCGGCGTTACCTCGGGTCGGGGCTGGTCAAGGGGATCGGGCCGGTCTTCGCCGACCGGATCACCCAGCACTTCGGGCTCGACACCCTCCGGATCATCGAGGAGGAGCCCAAGCGGCTCATCGAGGTCCCCGGCCTCGGTCCCAAGCGGACCAAGAAGATCGCCGACGCCTGGGAGGAGCAGAAGGCGATCAAGGAGGTCATGCTCTTCCTCCAGACCGTCGAGGTGTCGACGTCCATCGCCGTGCGGATCTACAAGAAGTACGGGGACGCGTCGATCTCCGTCGTGAAGAACCACCCCTACCGCCTCGCCGCCGACGTCTGGGGCATCGGCTTTCTGACCGCCGACAAGATCGCCCAGTCCGTCGGCATCCCGCACGACAGCCCGGACAGGGTCAAGGCCGGTCTGCAGTACGCCCTGTCCCAGTCGGCCGACCAAGGGCACTGCTTCCTGCCGGAGGAGCGGCTGATCTCCGACGCGGTGAAGCTGCTCGCCGTCGACACCGGGCTTGTCATCGAGTGCCTCGCCGAGCTGGCCGGACCTCCGGAGGACGGCGACGACCCCGGTGTCGTACGGGAGAAGGTGCCCGGCCCGGACGGTGACGACGCCGAACCCGTCACCGCCGTCTACCTCGTCCCCTTCCACCGTGCCGAGATCTCCCTCTCCGCACAGTTGCTGCGTCTTCTGCGTACGGACCAGGACCGGATGCCGGCGTTCCACGACGTCGACTGGGACAAGGCCCTCGGCTGGCTGAAGGGCCGCACCGGCGCCGAGCTCGCCCCCGAGCAGGAAGCCGCCGTCAAGCTCGCGCTCACCGAGAAGGTCGCCGTCCTCACCGGCGGGCCAGGCTGCGGCAAGTCCTTCACCGTCCGCTCGATCGTGGAGCTGGCCCGGGCCAAGCGGGCCAAGGTGCTGCTCGCCGCCCCCACCGGGCGTGCGGCCAAGCGGCTCGCCGAGCTGACCGGCGCCGAGGCCTCCACCGTGCACCGGCTGCTGGAGCTGAAGCCCGGTGGGGATGCCGCCTACGACCGGGATCGGCCGCTCGATGCCGATCTCGTGGTCGTGGACGAGGCCTCCATGCTCGACCTCCTGCTCGCCAACAAGCTGGTCAAGGCCGTGCCCCCGGGCGCCCATCTCCTCTTCGTCGGTGACGTCGACCAGCTGCCCAGCGTCGGCGCGGGCGAGGTGCTGCGCGACCTGCTCGCCGCCGGCGGTCCCGTCCCGGCCGTCCGGCTCACCCGGGTCTTCCGGCAGGCCCAGCAGTCCGGCGTCGTGACCAACGCGCACCGGATCAACGCGGGGCAGCATCCCCTCACCGACGGGATGAAGGACTTCTTCCTGTTCGTCGAGGACGACACCGAGGAGGCCGGGCGGCTCACCGTCGACGTCGCCGCCCGGCGGATCCCGGCCAGGTTCGGGCTCGATCCGCGCCGGGACGTGCAGGTCCTCGCGCCGATGCACCGGGGACCTGCGGGGGCCGGGGTGCTCAACGGGCTGCTCCAGCAGGCCATCACCCCGGGCCGGCCCGATCTGCCCGAGAAGAGGTTCGGCGGCCGGGTCTTCCGTGTCGGCGACAAGGTCACCCAGATTCGCAACAATTACGAGAAAGGGAAGAACGGTGTCTTCAACGGCACCGTGGGTGTCGTCACCTCGCTCGATCCGGTCGACCAGCGGCTCACGGTGCTCACGGACGAGGACGAGGAGGTTCCGTACGAATTCGACGAACTGGACGAACTGGCCCATGCGTACGCGGTGACCATCCACCGTTCACAGGGAAGTGAATATCCCGCTGTGGTGATCCCCGTCACGACCGGGGCATGGATGATGCTCCAGCGGAACCTGCTGTACACGGCGGTGACCCGCGCCAAACAGCTGGTCGTCCTCGTCGGTTCACGCAAGGCGATCGGACAGGCGGTGCGCACGGTGTCGGCCGGACGGCGGTGCACGGCACTCGACTTCAGGCTTGATCAGGGCCATCACGAAAAATGATCGATCAAATGAGTCGTGAAGGTCACAGACACCTTCCAGATGGGGAGACAAGGGGGCAGGATGAACAGGTTGGCGGCACTGAGTGCCGCCAATAGGCCCAATGGTCGACCCCGAGTGCACTCTCCTGAGCCAAATGGGGGATGGTAGAGACAGTCAGGGCACCTCGAAGATGAGGCACTACGTCGGTGAGGGAAGACGTGAGCGACAACTCTGTAGTACTGCGGTACGGCGACGGCGAGTACACCTACCCGGTGGTCGACAGCACCGTCGGCGACAAGGGCTTCGACATCGGGAAGCTCCGCGCCCAGACCGGTCTCGTGACTCTGGACAGCGGGTACGGCAACACGGCCGCCTATAAATCCGCTGTCACCTACCTCGACGGCGAGGCGGGCATCCTCCGCTACCGCGGCTACCCCATCGAGCAGCTGGCCGAGCGCTCCACCTTCCTCGAGGTGGCGTACCTGCTGATCAACGGCGAGCTGCCCACCGTCGACGAGCTCTCGACGTTCAAGAACGACATCACGCGGCACACCCTGCTGCACGAGGACGTCAAGAACTTCTACAAGGGCTTCCCGCGAGACGCCCACCCGATGGCCATGCTGTCCTCGGTCGTCTCGGCGCTGTCCACCTTCTACCAGGACAGCCACAACCCGTTCGACGAGAAGCAGCGCGACCTCTCCACGATCCGGCTGCTCGCGAAGCTGCCGACGATCGCGGCGTACGCGTACAAGAAGTCGATCGGCCACCCGTTCGTCTACCCGCGCAACGACCTCGGCTACGTCGAGAACTTCCTGCGCATGACCTTCTCGGTCCCGGCGCAGGAGTTCGAGCTGGACCCGGTCGTCGTCGCGGCGCTGGACAAGCTGCTGATCCTGCACGCCGACCACGAGCAGAACTGCTCGACCTCGACGGTCCGCCTGGTCGGCTCTTCGCAGGCGAACATGTTCGCGTCGATCTCGGCCGGCATCAGCGCGCTGTGGGGCCCGCTGCACGGCGGTGCCAACCAGTCCGTGCTGGAGATGCTCGAGGGCATCCGCGACTCCGGCTCCGACGTCGACACCTTCATCCGCAAGGTGAAGAACAAGGAGGACGGCGTCCGTCTGATGGGCTTCGGCCACCGGGTCTACAAGAACTTCGACCCCCGCGCCAAGATCATCAAGGCCGCCGCGCACGACGTGCTCTCCGCGCTGGGCAAGGAGGACGAGCTCCTCGACATCGCCCTGAAGCTGGAGGAGCACGCGCTGTCCGACGACTACTTCGTCGAGCGCAAGCTGTACCCGAACGTCGACTTCTACACCGGCCTGATCTACCGGGCCATGGGCTTCCCGACCGAGATGTTCACGGTCCTGTTCGCCCTCGGCCGCCTGCCGGGCTGGATCGCCCAGTGGACCGAGATGATCAAGGAGCCGGGCTCCCGCATCGGCCGCCCGCGCCAGATCTACACGGGCGTGGAGCTCCGCGACTTCGTGCCGGTCGAGGAGCGCTGACGCCTGCCGGCGGGGGCGCCATCCCGCGTGGTGCCCCTTGTTCCGAGGGTATGGGTTCGTTTCTTCCGGGCGCCTGGGGTGCGATGTGCATCCCTGGCGCCTGACGGACTCGCCGTAAAGGAAGTCGTAGCGACAGGCGAAAAGCGGAAGGCGCCCTGAGACGCCGGTCCCCCCACGGGCCGACGACCAGGGCGCCTTCCCATGTCCCGGTGCGGATTCCCCCCACGGGATCCGGCCGGGCGCTCGGAGAGGACAGCGCCTGAACCGCTGTCTTCGAGCAGAACGAGCAAAACTCGTCCTGCTCCAGTGACGCGCTGCGATCTGCCGGGACAACGCACGCAGGGAGGGCCGCTCAAAGCTTCCCGGCGCGCGTGCCCCGGCAACGCACTTCTGGGGAAGTCCCCCAAGACATCCCCAGATGCCAGTCAGCGCCCCCCAAGACGCTGGTCTGACATCGCCAACTTAGACCTTCGAACCCCTTCGATGGTTACGTTCGCATCACTGTGATCTGCGTCTCTTGCATATGTCCCTTAGGTGCGCAAGAGCCCCGATACGGCGATCGGGGTCCAAGCGTAAGGATGATGCGCGAGCCTTGTGAAGAGCTTATGTGAGGCTCGCGCAGGACTCTAGGGGGTCTCTTACTTCGGCTGCGACGAACCGCCGGTAACCCCACGGGACTTCAGCGGAAGCGGCGCAGCCGCAGACTGTTGGTCACCACGAACACCGAGGAGAAGGCCATCGCGGCGCCGGCGATCATCGGGTTGAGCAGCCCGGCGGCGGCCAGGGGCAGCGCGGCCACGTTGTAGCCGAAGGCCCACACCAAGTTGCCCTTGATGGTGGCCAGCGTCCGCCGGGACAGCCGGATCGCGTCGGCGGCCACCCGCAGGTCGCCGCGCACCAGGGTCAGGTCGCCGGCCTCGATCGCCGCGTCCGTTCCGGTGCCCATGGCGAGGCCCAGGTCGGCGGTGGCCAGCGCGGCCGCGTCGTTCACGCCATCGCCGACCATCGCCACGGCCCGTCCCTCGCGCTGCAGCCGCCGTACGACATCCACCTTGTCCTCGGGCAGCACCTCTGCGAACACGTCCCCGGAGTCGATGCCGACGCTCTTCGCGACCGCCTCGGCGACCGTGCGGTTGTCCCCCGTGAGCAGCACCGGCCTCAGGCCCAGCGCGCGCAGTTCGCGTACCGCCTCGGCGCTGGTCTCCTTGATCGCGTCGGCGACGGCGAGGACCCCGCGGGCCCGCCCGTCCCAGCCGGCCACGACCGCCGTACGGCCCTCCTGCTCCGCCTCGCGTGCCGCCCGGGCCAACTCCTTCGGCAGCTCCTCGTACAGGCGCCCCACGGCCACCTCACGGCCGTCCACGCGCCCGCGTACGCCCCGTCCGGGCACGTTCTCGAAGTGCTCCACCGGCGGGAGCGCCCCGGCGCGTTCCTCGGCGCCGGCGGCGATCGCGCGGGCGACGGGGTGCTCGGAGGCGTGCTCCAGGGCGCCGGCGAGCCGCAGCAGCTCCTTCTCGTCCTCGCCGTCGGCGGCGTACACCGCCTGGAGGGTCATCCGGCCGGTGGTGACGGTGCCGGTCTTGTCCAGCACGACCGTGTCGACGCGGCGGGTGGACTCCAGTACCTCGGGGCCCTTGATGAGGATGCCGAGCTGGGCGCCGCGGCCGGTGCCGACCATCAGCGCGGTCGGCGTGGCCAGGCCCAGCGCGCAGGGGCAGGCGATGATCAGGACGGCGACCGCCGCGGTGAACGCGGCGACCGTGTCCCCGGTGACGCCCAGCCAGACGCCGAAGGTGCCGAGCGCGACGAGGATGACGACCGGGACGAAGACCGCCGAGATCCGGTCGGCGAGCCGCTGCACCTCGGCCTTGCCGTTCTGTGCGTCCTCCACCAGCTTCGCCATCCGGGCGAGCTGGGTGTCGGCGCCCACCCGGGCCGCCTCGACGACCAGCCGGCCGCCCGCGTTGACGGTGGCGCCGGTGACCCGGTCGCCCGGGCCGACGTCCACCGGCACCGACTCGCCGGTCAGCATGGCCGCGTCCACCGCGGAGACGCCCTCGACCACCGTGCCGTCGGTGGCGATCTTCTCGCCGGGCCGCACGACGAACCGGTCGCCCACGGCCAGGTCCGCCACCGGAACCCGCACCTCACGGCCGTCCCGCAGTACGGCGACGTCCTTGGCGCCCAGCTCCATCAGCGCCCGCAGGGCCGCGCCCGCGCGCCGCTTGGAGCGGGCCTCCAGATAGCGGCCGAGCAGGATCAGCGCCACCACTCCGGCGGCGACCTCCAGGTAGATCGTGGAGGCGCCGTCCATGCGCGAGACGGTCAGGCGGAACTCGCCGTGCATGCCCGGCATGCCCGCGTCGCCGAAGAACAGCGCCCACAGCGACCAGCCGAACGCGGCCAGCGTGCCGACCGAGACCAGGGTGTCCATGGTGGCCGCGCCGTGCCGGAGGTTGGTCCAGGCGGCCCGGTGGAAGGGGGCGCCGCCCCAGACGACGACCGGCGCGGCGAGCGTCAGGGAGAGCCACTGCCAGTTGTCGAACTGCAGCGAAGGGACCATCGCGAGCAGTACCACGGGCGCCGCGAGCAGTGCGGAGACGAGCAGGCGGTGCCGCAGGGCGCCGAGTTCGGGGTCCTGCTCGGGGGCCCCGGTGGCCGCCTCGGGCTCGGGCTCCGGCGGTGCCGGCTCCTCGGCGGTGTAGCCCGTCTTCTCCACGGTGGCGATCAGGTCGGCGACCTGGACGCCCGCGCCGTACGTGACCTTCGCCTTCTCGGTGGCGAAGTTGACGGTGGCGCTGACGCCCTCCATCCGGTTGAGCTTCCTCTCCACCCGGGCGGCACAGGAGGCGCAGGTCATCCCGCCGATGAGCAGCTCTGCTTCGGAGGTCTGAGCCGTGGTTATGGCTGTCTCTGCGGTGGTGCTGGTCATGTCCGGACTCCAGACATCGGACCGGACCGTACGGAGCCAGTATCAGCTGGTCGGCGCGGCCCGGTCGGAAAAATTGGGGGGAGCGGAGGGGTGATCAGGCCTTGCCGGCCAGCTCGAAGCCGGCCTCGTCCACGGCGGCGCGCACGGCCTCGTCGTCCAGCGGGGCCTCGGAGACCACGGTCACCTCGCCGGTGGACGCGACGGCCTTCACCGAGCTGACGCCCGGGATCCGGGAGATCTCGCCGGAGACGGAGCCCTCGCAGTGGCCGCAGCTCATGCCGGTCACCTTGTAGACGGTGGTGACGGAGCCGGAGGTGTCGGTGTGGGCGGTCATGTCGTTACTCCTCGTCGAGGCGTGTGGGGCCGGTGGGGCCCGCGAGGGAACCCCACGCTCTCCACACTATACCCCTAGGGGGTACCTCACCAAGAAGGGTCCCGGCGCGCCAGCGACCGCAGCCAGCCGACCCCGGCCAGGGCCACCAGCGCCAGTCCGCCGACCGAGAACAGCGTGAACAGGGGTTCCTGTGCGGCGCTCGGCCGGACGAGGTACCCCGGTGCGAACAACTGTCCCTCGGGTGCGGTGCCGGTCAGCCGGGCGACCGACCAGAGCGCGGCGCCGTGCGTGGCGTCCCCCAGCGCGTGCAGCAGGGCCACGCCCAGGCAGGTGCCGGCGACCGGCGCGGAGAGGCGGAAGTACCCGTTCAGGCGACGCCGGGACAGCAGGACGCCGCCGGCGATCGCGGTCCACAGTCCGTGCCCGAAGGGGCCGAGCAGCCCGCGCGGCAGCTCCGCCTGCAGCAGGGTGCGCAGATCGACGCCCTCGGCGGAGACGGCCGCGCTGGAGAGGGCTGCGTTCACGGCGTACCCGGCGCTCTCCAGTGCGGCGAAGCCGCAGCCGACGGCCGCGCCGAGCACCAGTCCGGCGCGCAGCCCGCGGACGGCCGGCTGCCGGCGCAGCACGAACACCAGCGCGGCGAGCTTGGCCGCCTCCTCGATCAGGCCGACGCCGGCGAACGTCCCCGGCGAGGGTTGCAGCAGGTTCGACTCCGTCAGCGAGGCGCCGAGCACGCCGAGTGTCCCGCCGGCCAGGAAGCAGCCGAGGATCGCGCTGACGCCCAGGTCACGGCAGTGCCGTTCGTACGCCCACAGCACGAAGGCGACCGGTACGAGAAAGCTGCCGAGCAGGATCGGCGTCGGCAGCAGCGTGCTGTTCCGCGTCTCGTACGTCACCCATGTGATCAGCACCCACAGGGCGAGCCCCCCGCCCAGACACCGCCGCCACAGGCCCGCGGCGATGCGGGGATACGGCGGTGGCGGCTGCTGTGGGCCGGGGATACGGGCCTTGGGCGTGCCGGGAGGCGGGGAGTGGCTCACGGGGGTCCCCTCGGACAGCGGCTGGGCGAGGCGATCTATCCGCACTCTAGGCAGATGTGCCGGGGGGCGCAGTTCGGGTGGGTTCCGTTCGCGGCCGGTCCGCTCCCCGGACCGGCCTCACCCGAGCCGGTCGCCCACCAGTGGTCGCAGGTAGCGGACCATGACGTTCTTGATCTCCTGGACATAGGCCGCGCGTTCGGTGCCCTCGTGGGCGAGGACCAGTTCGAGGCCGGACTTGTAGATGCCGAAGCAGACGTGCGCCGTGCGGGTGACGTCGGCCCGGGTGGCGCCTGGCATGAGGGTGGTGAGCAGGTCCTCGGTCCGGCCGATCAGCGTCGCGTGCAGCTGGTCGTGCGTCTCGGCCATCCGGCCCGGGATGTCGGGGCCGTGCATCAGCGCGAAGAACACCGGGTGCTCGGTGTTGAAGGCCATGAACCGGTCGATGGTGGAACCGATGGCCTCCTCCAGCGGGGTGGCGGGATCGACGGGGGCCAGCGCCTCGCCGTAGGTCTCCCGCAGCTCGTGGACGAGCCGGTCGCCCAGCTCGATCGCGATCGCCTCCTTGTTCGGGAAGAACTGGTAGAGCGTGCCGGGCGAGACGCCGGCCTCGCGGGCGATGGCATTGGTGCTGGCGGCGGTGTAGCCGGTGGTGCAGAAGACCCGCGCGGCCGCTTCGAGCAACTGGGCGATACGGCGCTCCCCGCGGGCCTGCCGGCGGCGCGGCTGCTCCTTCTGTGTCTGCGGGTTGTCGGGCACGCGTTATCCCCAGCTCTCCGAACCTGATTGACAAACACGAGTGGCCGCTCGCATTCTGGAGAAACGCGAGCGATCTCTCGTGTTTGTCAGTCTATTGGCAATGGGCGACTCATGCTGCCTGCCTGCACAGACATGGGTCAGGTGAAGGGGACACCGCACGATGACCGAAGTCAACACGCCGCCGCGGACGGGGGAGGAAGCGCCGCAAGGGGCGCAGGAGGGACCGCGGAAGGGGGTACCGCCCCGACCCGGCCGCTACACCCGATTCGTCACCGCCCGCCCACGCCTGTCACTCCTCGTGGCCCTGGTGCTCACCGCGCTCGCCGTGCTGGCCGGCAGCGGAGTCGCGGACCGCCTCGGCAGCGGCGGCTGGGAGGATCCGGCCGCCGAGTCGACGTACGCCACCAAGGCCCTGGAGCGCGAGTTCCCCGACTCCCAGCCGAACCTGCTGCTCCTGGTCGACTCGGGCCGGGCCTCGGTCGACGATCCGGCGGTCGCGTCCGAAGCCCGTGACCTGGCCGGCCGGTTGGCGGGGGAGAAGGGCGTGACCGGCGTCGGCTCCTACTGGCAGAGCAGGTCACCGGCCCTGCGCGCCAAGGACGGCCACGAGGCGCTGATCGCCGCCCGCATCACCGGCGACGACAACGCGATGGGCCGGACGCTCGACCGCATCGCCCCGCACTACCGGGGCACGCACGGCCCGGTCCGGGTGAGGGTCGGCGGCATCGTCGCGGTCCGGCACGAGATGCAGACGATCATCAAGGAGGACCTGGCCCGCGCCGAGGTGATCGCCCTGCCGATCACACTGGTGCTGCTGGTGATGGTCTTCGGCAGCGCGATCGCCGCCCTGCTGCCGCTCGGCATCGGCATCGTCGCCATCCTCGGCACCAACGCCGTCCTGCGTGGCCTGACGGCCTTCACCGACGTCTCCGTCTTCGCGCTCAACCTCACCACGGCCCTCGGCCTCGGCCTGGCCATCGACTACGCCCTGTTCATCGTCCGCCGCTTCCGCGAGGAACTGTCCACGGGCGCCACCCCGTTGACCGCGGTCGGCACGACCCTGCGCACCGCCGGCCGCACGGTCCTGTTCTCCGCCCTCACGGTGGCGGTGTCCCTGGCCGCCATGATGGTCTTCCCGCAGTACTTCCTGCGGTCCTTCGCCTACGCCGGCATCGCCGTGGTCCTGCTCGCCGCGGCCGCCGCCCTGATCCTGCTCCCGGCCGCCCTGGTCCTGCTCGGCCACCGGGTCAACTCCCTGGACCTGCGGCGGCTGTTCCGCCGGCGCCGAGCCCCGGAGCCCGCCGAGGCGGCCACCGCGACCCCCGGGACCGCCTGGGCCCGCGCCGCAGGCCTGGTGATGCGCAGGGCCCCGCTCTTCGCGCTCGGCACCACCGTCCTGCTGGTGGCCCTCGGACTGCCCTTCCTGGGCGTGAAGTTCGGCACCGCCGACGACCGCCAGCTGCCCTCGACCGCCGAGTCCCACGTGGTGCAGGAGCACGTCCGCGAGGGCTTCCCCGGCAGCCCCGGCGGCGGTCTCGAGGTCCTTGCCGAGGGCAGGGCCACCGCCGCCCAGTACGCCGCCTACAAGCAGCGGGTGGCCGCCCTTCCCGAAGTGGCCCGCGTCGACGGCCCGCTGGTCAAGGGCGACGCCGCCTACTTCACGGTGCAGCCGAGGGGGGAGGCCGTGGACGATCCGGCCCAGCGCCTGGTCGGTGACCTGCGCTCGCTGCACACCCCCTTCGACGCCAAGGTGACCGGCACGGCCGCCGTCCTCGTCGACACCAAGCACGCGATAGGCCGGCGCCTGCCCTGGGCCGCCGCGTTCATCGCCGTCGTCACGCTCCTGCTGGTCTTCCTGCTCACCGGAAGCGTGCTGATACCCGTGCAGGCCGTGGTGCTCAACGCGCTCAGCCTGACCGCGATGTTCGGTGCCGTGGTCTGGGTGTTCCAGGACGGCCACCTCTCCGGCGCCCTCGGCTTCACCAGCTCCGGCTCCATCGAGACCACCCTGCCAGTGCTGATGTTCTGCGTGGCCTTCGGGCTCTCCATGGACTACGGCGTGTTCCTGCTCTCCCGCATCAAGGAGGAGTACGACCGCACCGGCGACCACGACGCGGCGGTGCGGCACGGACTCCAGCGCACCGGTGGACTGATCACCGCGGCGGCGGTCATCCTCGCGGTGGTGATGGTCGCCATCGGCACCTCACGGGTGACCAACACCAAGATGCTCGGCCTGGGCATCGCGCTGGCGGTCCTGATGGACGCGATGGTGGTCCGCAGCCTGCTGGTACCGGCGATCATGCGCTTGACGGGCAGGGCCACGTGGTGGGCTCCGGCTCCGTTGCGCCGCTTCCACGAACGGTTCGGTGTGAGCGAGGGGGACGACAGGCGACCCGCGTAAGGGGCGCAGGGCTGCGGGCGCGGGCTGCATCGAACATGCGGCTACCGCCGCGGCAGCGCAGACCAGCCCCGACGAACGGGAACCGGCGCCACAACCCGGCGGCCCCCGAACCGTCTAGTCTGCGCGGAGGTTTCCGAAAGGAGTGCGGATGCGAGCGGTGGTGTTCGAGCGGTACGGCGAGCCGGCCGAGGTGCGGGACGTACCCGACCCGGAGCCTGCGGAGCACGGCGTCGTCGTGCGGGTCGAGGCGACCGGCCTCTGCCGAAGCGACTGGCACGGCTGGATGGGCCACGACCCCGACATCACGCTGCCGCACGTGCCCGGGCACGAACTCGCCGGTGTCGTGGAGTCGGTGGGTTCCCGGGTGACCGGGTGGCGGACCGGCGACCGGGTCACCGTGCCGTTCGTCTGCGCCTGCGGCACCTGCCCGGCCTGCGCGGCGGGCGACCAGCAGGTGTGCGAACGCCAGACCCAGCCGGGCTTCCACCACTGGGGCTCCTTCGCCGAGTACGTCGCCCTCGACCACGCCGACGTCAACCTGGTCGCGATCCCCGACGACATGGCGTACGCCACCGCCGCCGCCCTCGGCTGCCGTTTCGCCACCGCCTTCCGCGCGGTGGTGCAGCAGGGCCGGGTGGCGGCGGGGGAGTGGGTCGCGGTGCACGGTTGCGGCGGGGTCGGGCTGTCGGCGGTGATGATCGCGGCGGCGGCCGGGGCACGCGTGGTCGCCGTCGACGTGTCGCCGCAGGCCCTCGACCTGGCGCGGAAGTTCGGTGCCGCGCAGTGCCTGGACGCGACCGGTACGGCGGACACGGCCGCCGCCGTCCGCGAGCTGACCGACGGCGGCGCCCATCTCTCCCTGGACGCCCTCGGCTCGCCCGCCACCTGCGCCGCGTCCGTGAACGGCCTGCGCCGCCGGGGCCGGCATGTCCAGGTGGGCCTGCTGCCCTCGGCCGACGGCACCACCCCCGTGCCGCTGGCCCGTGCCATCGCCCTGGAACTCGAACTCCTCGGCAGCCATGGCATGGCCGCCCACACCTACCCCGGCATGCTCGGTCTGGTCCGATCCGGCACCCTGCGCCCCGACCTCCTGGTGACGTCCACCCTCACACTCGACGCCGCACCGGCGGCCCTCGCGGCGATGGGTACGGCACCGGGGGCCGGGGTCACGGTCATCGAGCCGTGGGGCTGAGAGCAGCCCACTCCCGGTCCAGGATCGACATGATCACCTCGTCCGCCCACTCGCCGTCGCGCCGCTGCACCGCCCGCCGCACGCCCTCGACCACGAATCCGGCCTTCTCGTAGACCCGCCGGGCACGTGCGTTGTGGGCGTACACCTCCAACTGGACGCGGTGCAGACCGAGTTGCTCGAAGCCGTAGCCCACGATCAGCCGGGTCGCCTCGGTGCCGATCCCGCGGCCGCGGCCCCGGGGGCCGATGAGCGTGCGGAAGGTGCAGCTTCCGGCGGCCGGGTCGTACTCGTACAGGACGACCTCGCCCAGGAGCTCGCCGGTCCCGGGGTCCGTGACGGCGAGGTCGAGACGGTCGGGTGCGGTGCCCCGGGAGCCGTACCAGGACCGCACCCGCTCCAGGGTGAGCTCGTCGGACGGCTCGTAGGTGAAGCGGAGGACCTCGGGGTCGGCCATGATCTCCCACATGACGTCGGCATCGGCCTCGGTGAAGGGCCGCAGTACGGTCTTCCGGCCGGTCAGGGTGGGTTTGACGGAGAAGCTCATGGGGGTGACTGTGCCTCACAGGTCCCGTGAGGCACAGCCGATTTACGGGTGGGTGTCAGGCACGGCCGCGGTTGCCCGGCCGGGAGGCGACCCAGGCGCGGACGGTGTCGGCGTACCAGTAGGGCTTGCCGCTCTCCACATGGTCGGGCGGAGGCAGCAGCCCGTGCTTGCGATAGGACCGCACGGTGTCCGGCTGCACTTTGATGTGCGCCGCGATCTCCTTGTAGGACCAGAGCCTTTGGTCGGTCATGAGTTGCACCTCCCTGTGCGCGCCACAGCGGCGACCGGGGGCGGTCGTCGGGGGAGCCGGGCGCTGCGCCGGCGATCACCAAGCCTGCGTTCGGTGAACGACGCAGAGTGACCGGCGTCAGTGCCTGTCGACACGATGTGACACACAACCCGCGTACATGCGACGTGTGTGACACGGAGGAGGTGTTTGTGACACAGCCGCTGCAAAGGCGTACGCCGGGGCGTCGGCGGGTCGCGTTGATTCCGGGCCGGGAAGGGGGTGGCGGAACCGGTCGTCCACGGCCGGCGGAAGCGGGTCGAGAGGACGGGCCGGGTCCGCTGCGTCAGACCCGGCCCGCCGCCTTCCCCGTGACGCTCCGGCGGCCGCTTCACCCAGGGATGCCCCCTGGATCAGTCCCCCTGGCCGCCGGAGGGCCCCGACTCTGCGGGGCGCATGATGGCCGGGCGATCAGCGTGCCGGGCCCGGCCCGCCCGGGTCTTGGAGAAAAGCGCACCGCGGCCGGGGGCGAGCAGCAGGCTGGTGGCCTCGCCCGCCAGCCGGTCGGTCACGGCGCCCGCCGCCGGCAGCCGCCGGGCCACCAGGAACTCCCCGGGAGTGCAGCCCGTCATGGCCTTGAACTCGCCGCTGAAGTGCGCCTGGTCGTAGTAGCCGCACACCGCCGCGGTCTCCGCCTGCCCGTGCCCGGCGGCCAGCAGCCGCCGTGCCCGCTGCAGCCGCAGCACCCGGGCCGCCGCCTTCGGGGACAGACCGATCTGTTCCCGGAAGCGGTTCTCCAGGTGCCGTACGCTCCAGCCCACTTCCTCGGCCAGTCGGGGCACCGGCAGCGCGCCGGCGTGGCGCCGCAGCAGCGACCAGGCGTGCACCACCCGCTCGGACACGGGCACTCCGGCACGGAACCGCTCCAGCAACTCCCGGTCGAGCAACGCGAACCGCTCGGGCCAGCCCGGCAACGCCGCCAGCGCACCGGCCAGTTCACCGAGACGGAACTCCTCCGCGTCCACCGACCGGTTGGCCAGCTCGTACTGAGGCGTACCGAACAACGTGAACGCGGCCCAGGGAGCGAGCAGCACCTCGACGCCGGACAGCCGGCCGCCGTGCTCACCGAGGGCGGGGGTGGTGGTCAGCCCGTTGACCACGGACACCAGCGACACCGGAGGCCGGCCGGCACGGGAGATGCGCACCGGCTGCTCGAAACCCAGCAGCAACGTGGCCGCACCGATCGGCGCCTCCAGCCGGCGGCGCGGCCGGTCGAGGCGCACCCGAACCCCGCGATAACTGATCACACCGGGCCGCAACGCCGGATGGGGCCGGGCAGGCACGGTCTCCCAGGACACGCCGCCCATGCTACGAGCAGTAACGGCAACCCCCTAGGGATCAGGCGCCCCTACACCCCGCAAGACCGAAGAAACGCCCGGGTCCGCCGGGCGATGGGCAACGGCGTATCCGGCGCGCACGGATACATGTCCTGCTCGACGATCGCGAACAGATCCACGCCCAGTCGCTGCGCGGCCTCCAGCACGGGCCCCAACTCCGGCACACCGCGCGGCGGTTCGCACATCACGCCCTGGGCCACCGCAGGCCCGAACGGCGTGCCCTTGGCCCGTACGTCCGCGAGGATCTCCGGATCCACCTGCTTGAGGTGCAGATACCCGATCCGTTCCCCGTACGTCTCGATCAACCGCACGCTGTCCCCGCCGCAGTACGCGTAGTGCCCGGTGTCCAGGCACAGCGACACCAGGTGGGAGTCCGTGCCGTCGAGGAAGCGGCTGACGTTCTCCTCGCTGTCGATGTGGGTGTCGGCATGCGGATGGACGACGATCGTCAGCCCGTACCGCTCCCGCACCTCCCGCCCGAGCCGCTCGGTCAGCGAGGTCAGGTTCCGCCACTGCTCGGCGGTCAGCGTGTCCGGCTCCAGCACCTCGCCCGTCTTGTCGTCCCGCCAGAAGGACGGGATGACGACGAGATGCCGGGCGCCCATCGCCTGGGTCAGTGCCGCGATGTCCGACACGTGCGCCCACGTCTTGTCCCACACGGACTCACCGTGGTGCAGGCCCGTGAAGACGGTGCCGGCCGACACCTTCAGGCCGCGCCGCGCGGTCTCCTCCGCGAGCACGGCGGGGTCGCTGGGGAGATAGCCGTAGGGGCCGAGTTCGATCCACTCGTAGCCGGAGCCGGCCACCTCGTCGAGGAAGCGCTGCCAGGGCACCTGGCGGGGGTCGTCGGGGAACCACACGCCCCAGGAGTCGGGCGCCGATCCGATCCGGATACGGGACAGTGAGAAGGAGGGTGACAGCGACGTCATGGGCGCCAGAGTGCGGGCGCCCGGAAAGCGGTGTCAAGAGCTGGTCCGAATGTCTGGACAAAACATTGACAGGGTTCGCCGTACGGGACTAGAAAGCCGGGGAGAGTCAAGACGAAGGGAAGCCGATGGCCTACGACCTGATCACCATGGGGCGGATCGGAGTGGACCTCTACCCGCTGCAGACCGGCGTCCCGCTCGCCCAGGTGTCGTCCTTCGGCAAGTTCCTCGGCGGGTCGGCGACGAACGTCGCGGTCGCCGCGGCCCGGCTGGGCCGACGCACCGCCGTGATCACCCGCACGGGCGACGACCCGTTCGGCGTCTATCTGCACGAGGCGCTGCGCGGCTTCGGCGTCGACGACCGCTGGGTCACCCCGGTCCGCGGGCTCCCCACCCCGGTCACCTTCTGCGAGGTCTTCCCGCCGGACGACTTCCCGCTCTACTTCTACCGGCAGCCCAAGGCGCCCGACCTGGAGATCGACGCCCACGACCTGGACCTCGGCGCCATCCGGGAGGCCCGTATCTTCTGGGTCACCGGAACCGGCCTGAGCGAGGAGCCGAGCCGTACGGCGACCCTCGCGGCCCTCGCCCACCGGGCGAAGGCGGGTACCACGGTGTTCGACCTCGACTGGCGGCCCATGTTCTGGTCCGACCCCGACGCGGCCCGCCTCTTCTACGCCGAGGCCCTGCGCCACACCACGGTCGCGGTCGGCAACCTGGACGAGGTGGAGGTCGCCACCGGCGTACGCGAACCGCACGCAGCCGCCCGCGCGCTGCTCGACGCGGGCGTGGAGATCGCCGTGGTCAAGCAGGGCCCCAAGGGTGTCCTGGCGGTCGGCGCGTCCGGCGAGTCCGCCGAGGTGCCGCCCCTGCCCGTCGACGTCCTCAACGGCCTCGGCGCCGGAGACGCCTTCGGCGGCTCCCTCTGCCAC
The DNA here is from genome assembly GCF_020819595.1 of Streptomyces barringtoniae. GTDB lineage: Bacteria > Actinomycetota > Actinomycetes > Streptomycetales > Streptomycetaceae > Streptomyces > Streptomyces barringtoniae. The sequence continues at coordinate 42,440 of NZ_JAJHNP010000010.1, read as the reverse complement.
GGCCTGCTGGCCGGCTGGGACCTGGAGACGATCATGCGGCACGCCAACGCGGCCGGCGCCATCGTCGCCTCCCGCCTGGAGTGCTCCTCCGCGATGCCCACCCCGGACGAGGTGGCCGCCGCGCTCGACGCCGGAGCGGTGCTGTGAGGGCGGGCCGGGTCACGGGCACGCACACCGAGGGCGGGGACGCCGGACGGAGGCCCCGTGTCGATGTGTCCGAACTCGTCCGTATCCGCACCCACCACCCCGAGGCGATCGCCGAGGCGGCCGTGCGCCGGGTGCGCAGGCCGTTGCTCAACGAGAGCGGCAAGCTGATGATCGTCGCCGCCGACCACCCCGCCCGGGGTGCCCTCGGGGTCGGCGACCGCAAGCTCGCCATGGCCAACCGCGCCGACCTGCTCCAGCGGCTGTGCCTGGCACTGTCCCGGCCCGGCGTGGACGGCGTCCTCGCCACCGCCGACATCCTGGACGACCTGCTCCTGCTCGGCGCCCTCGACCACAAGGTGGTCATGGGCTCCATGAACCGCGGTGGACTGCAGGGCGCCAGCTTCGAGCTGGACGACCGGTTCACCGGGCACCGCCCCGAGGACATCCAGCGGCTCGGTTTCGACGCGGGCAAACTGCTGCTGCGCATCGACTACGACGACCCCGGCTCCCTGACCACCCTGGAGTCCACCGCCCGCGCCATCGACGACATGGCCGCGCGCCGGCTGCCCGTCTTCGTCGAGCCGTTCATCAGCCGCCGCACCCCCGAGGGGAAGGTCGGCAACGACCTGTCGGCCGAGGCGGTCACCAAGTCCATCGCCATCGCCTCCGGCCTCGGCGGCTCCTCCGCCTACACCTGGCTGAAGGTGCCGGTCACGGAGAACCCCGACGACATGGCCCGGGTCATGGAGACCTCCACCCTGCCGGCCGTGCTGCTCGGCGGTGACATCGGCGACTCGCCCGAGGACCAGGTCGCCGCCTACGAGAAGTGGCGCGGCGCGCTCCAACTCCCCACCGTGCGCGGCCTGGTGGTCGGCCGCTCGCTGCTGTACCCGGCGGACGGCGATGTGGCCGCCGCCGTGGACACCGCCGTAGGACTGCTGTGAGGGCCGCATGACCAGCACCGATCTGCATCTGCCCAGGGGCGCCACCGCGAACGCCCAGTACGCCGTCGACATCGAGCCCAAGTTGGCCGGCTGGACACACAGCAGCCTGCGCGTGGTCGAGCTGGCGCCCGGCGGCAGCCATACGTTCACCACCGGCGACAGCGAGTGGATCGTGCTTCCGCTGGAAGGCGGATGTACCGTGCGGATCGAGACCGCATCGACCGAGAAGGGCGAGTTCCAACTCCTGGGTAGGGAAAGCGTGTTCGCGGACGTCTCCGACTTCGCGTACGCGCCCCGCGACACCCGGGTCCAGATCGCCTCCGGCGCGGGAGGCCGCTTCGCCCTGGCAGGAGCGAAGTGCGAGCGACGACTCCCCGCCCGCTACGGCCCCGCGCCGGAGGTCCCCGTCGAGGAGCGCGGCAGCGGAGACTGCGCGCGCCGGGTGCGCAACTTCGCCTCCGCGGACTCCTTCGACTGCGACAGGCTGATCGCCGTGGAGGTGATCACGCCGGGCGGCAACTGGTCGTCGTACCCGCCGCACAAGCACGACGAGCACCGGCCGGGCGAGGAGTCCGAGCTGGAGGAGATCTACTACTTCGAGATCGACGGCCCGAACGGACTCGGCTACCAGCGCGTGTTCCCCTCGCGCGAGGGCGGGTCCGACGTCCTCGCCGAGGTGCGTTCCGGCGACGCCGTCCTCGTCCCCGACGGCTGGCACGGCCCGTCCATCGCCCAGCCCGGACACGACATGTACTACCTGAACGTCATGGCGGGCCCGGGCGAGACCCGGGAGTGGCGGATCTGCTTCCACCCGGACCACACGGAGGGGTACCGATGACGACGACCCGGCTGACCGTCGCGCAGGCGCTGGTCCGCTTCCTGGCCGCCCAGTACACCGAACGCGACGGCGAGCGGCGGCGGCTGATCGGCGCCACCTGGGGCATCTTCGGCCACGGCAATGTCGCGGGCCTCGGCCAGGCACTGATCGAGTACGCCGACGTCATGCCGTACCACCAGGGCCGCAACGAGCAGTCCATGGTGCACGCGGCGGTCGGCTACGCCCGCCAGTCGAACCGCCTGTCCACGCACGCGGTGACGACGTCGATTGGCCCGGGCGCGACCAACCTGGTCACGGGCGCCGCCCTGGCCACCATCAACCACCTGCCGGTCCTGCTCCTGCCGGGCGACGTCTTCGCCACCCGCCCCGCCGACCCGGTCCTGCAGCAGCTGGAGGTGCCGTACGCGGGCGATGTGTCGGTCAACGACACCCTGCGCCCGGTGTCGAAGTACTTCGACCGCATCACCCGCCCGGAAGCCCTGATCCCGAGCGCCCTGCAGGCCATGCGGGTCCTCACCGACCCGGTGGAGACCGGCGCGGTCACCCTCGCCCTGCCGCAGGACGTGCAGGCGGAGGCCTTCGACTGGCCGGAGGAGTTCTTCGCCGAGCGCGTGTGGACGGTACGCCGGCCGGGCGCGGACCCGACCGAGCTGGCCGAGGCGGTCCGGGCGATCCGCGAGGCACACCGGCCGCTGGTCATCGCGGGCGGCGGAGTCCACCACAGCCGCGCCGAGCTCGCACTCGCCGAGTTCGCGGCGGCCACCCGCATCCCGGTCGCCTCCACCCAGGCCGGCAAGGGCTCCCTGCGCCACGACCACCCGCAGGACGTCGGCGGGGTCGGCCACACCGGCACCGCGACCGCCGACGAACTGGCCCGCACCGCCGACCTGGTGATCGGCGTCGGCACCCGCTACACCGACTTCACCACCGCCTCCGGCACCCTCTTCGAGAACCCGGACGTCCGCTTCCTCAACCTCAACATCGCGCCGTACGACGGCCACAAGCTGTCCGGACTCCCGCTGGTCGCCGACGCCCGCAGCGGCCTGGGCGAGCTGACCGAGGCGCTGGTGATGCACGGGCACGAGGTGGCGGAGTCGTACGTCACCGAGTACACCGAGGACAAGGAGCGCTGGGAGCAGCGCGTCGACGCCTGCTTCGAGGCCGTCGAGCCGGACGTCCGGCCGACCCAGCCGCAGGTCATCGGCGCCCTGGACGCCCTGGTGGACGAGTCCGACGTCATCATCAACGCGGCCGGCTCCCTCCCGGGCGAGCTGCACAAGCTGTGGCGGGCGCGGTCGTACGACCAGTACCACCTTGAGTACGGCTACTCCTGCATGGGCTACGAGATCCCGGCCGCGCTCGGCGTGAAGCTGGCCGCGCCGGAGCGGAACGTGTGGGCGCTGGTCGGCGACGGCACGTACCTGATGATGCCGACGGAGATCGTGACGGCCGTGCAGGAGGGCGTGGCGATCAAGATCCTGCTGGTGCAGAACCACGGGTACGCGTCCATCGGCGGGCTCTCGGAGTCGGTGGGCGGCGAGCGGTTCGGCACCGCCTACCGGTTCCAGGCCGGGGACGGGACGTTCACGGGCGCCCCGCTGCCGGTCGACCTCGCCGCCAACGCGGCCAGCCTGGGTATGCGGGTGCTGCGCGCGAAGACCGTACGGGAGCTGCGGGCGGCGCTCGCCGAGGCGCGCGCCGCCGACACTCCCACATGTGTCTACGTGGAGACCGAAACGTCCGACACTGTGTCGGGCGCGCCTCCGGCGCAGGCCTGGTGGGATGTTCCTGTGGCCGAGACCGCGACCCGACCGTCGGCGGTCAAGGCACGAGAGCTGTACGAACGGCACGTCTCGACCCGACGCCGCCATCTGTAATAAGGAGTCTCTGGGCATGACGAAGATCGTCAACCACTGGATCGGCGGGAAGACCGTCGAAGGCGCGTCGGGCACGTACGGGCCGGTCACCGACCCGGCGACCGGCGCGGTCACCACGAAGGTCGCGTTCGCGTCGGTCGACGAGGTCGACGCCGCGGTCGCCGCGGCGAAGGACGCCTATCTGAGCTGGGGCCAGTCCTCGCTGGCCCAGCGGACCACCATCCTCTTCCGGTTCCGTGCGCTGCTCGACGCCCACCGCGACGAGATCGCCGAGCTGATCACCGCCGAGCACGGCAAGGTGCATTCCGACGCGCTCGGCGAGGTCGCGCGCGGCCTGGAGATCGTCGACCTGGCCTGCGGCATCAACGTCCAGCTGAAGGGCGAGCTGTCCACGCAGGTCGCCAGCCGGGTCGACGTCTCCTCGATCCGGCAGCCGCTCGGTGTCGTCGCCGGCATCACGCCGTTCAACTTCCCGGCGATGGTCCCGATGTGGATGTTCCCCATCGCCATCGCGTGCGGCAACACGTTCGTGCTGAAGCCGAGCGAGAAGGACCCGTCGGCCTCCGTCCGGATCGCCGAGCTGCTGTCCGAGGCGGGTCTGCCGGACGGCGTCTTCAACGTCGTCCACGGCGACAAGGTGGCCGTGGACCGCCTGCTGGAGCACCCCGACGTCAAGGCGGTGTCGTTCGTCGGCTCCACCCCGATCGCCCGCTACATCCACACCACGGCCTCCGCCAACGGCAAGCGGGTGCAGGCCCTGGGCGGCGCCAAGAACCACATGCTGGTCCTGCCGGACGCCGACCTGGACGCGGCGGCCGACGCGGCGGTCTCGGCGGCCTACGGCTCGGCGGGCGAGCGCTGCATGGCCATCTCGGCGGTCGTGGCCGTGGGCGCGATCGGCGACACGCTGGTGGAGAAGATCCGCGAGCGCGCCGTGAAGATCAAGATCGGTCCGGGCAACGACCCGACGTCCGAGATGGGCCCGCTGATCACCGCGGCCCACCGCGACAAGGTCGCGTCCTATGTGTCGGGTGCCGCCGACGAGGGCGCCGAGGTGGTCCTGGACGGCACCGGCTACACCGTCGAGGGCTTCGAGGACGGGCACTGGATCGGCATCTCGCTGCTGGACAGGGTGCCCACCAGCGCCAGGGCCTACCAGGACGAGATCTTCGGCCCGGTGCTGTGCGTGCTGCGCGTGGACACCTACGACGAGGGCGTGGCGCTCATCAACGCCTCGCCGTTCGGCAACGGCACCGCGATCTTCACGCGGGACGGCGGCGCGGCCCGCCGCTTCCAGCTGGAGATCGAGGCCGGCATGGTCGGCGTGAACGTGCCGATCCCGGTCCCGGTGGGCTACCACTCCTTCGGCGGCTGGAAGGACTCGCTCTTCGGCGACCACCACATCTACGGCAACGACGGCACGCACTTCTACACCCGCGGCAAGGTCGTCACCACGCGCTGGCCCGACCCGGCCGACGCCCCGGCGGGCGTGGACCTGGGCTTCCCGCGCAACCACTGAGCGACCGGCAGGGGCCGAGAGGGCCCGACAGGGCCGTCCGCTATGCGGACGGCCCTGTTTTTTTGTGCGGGGACGCTGCGATTCTCGTACGGCCGCAAGGGCCCGCCCATAGGGACCGTTGGTACGAGAATCGGCGATCGACCGCTTCTTTGCTGCGGATTTCGTAGGTGAACACCCATTGACGCGGCGGTTTTCGTCGGGGTTCCATTCAGCCGCCGGGAGCGGACCAGAGCATGTACGACCAGCCGCCGGAGGCGATAGCGCTCCCGACCCCCACCCTCACTCGCACGAGTCGATCGGAACCGCCGCATGACCGACACGCTCCGCTCTGTCGACCCAGCCGTCATAGCCGCTTCTGACAGCCCTCAGAAACTCAAGCGGTCCATCGGCGTCGTCGGCGGCACCCTGCTCACCCTCTCGTGCGTCACGCCCGCCTCCACGCTCTTCGTGATCGTGCCCGACCTGTTCTCCAGCCTGGGCACGGCGACGGCGCTCTGCCTCGCCATCGGCGCGCTCCTCTGTATCCCCGTGGCCTTCTGCTACTCGGAGCTGGGCACCCTCATCCCCAGCGCGGGCGGCGAGTACGCCATCGTCTCCACCCTCGCCGGACGGCTCGCCGGCTGGCTGGCCTTCGTGATGTCGCTGCTCGTCGTGATGATCGTCCCCCCGGTCATCGCCATGGGCACCGCCGACTACCTCGCCCCCCTCGTCCACCTCGACCCGTCCATGACGGGCGCCGGCGTGATGATCGCGGCCACCCTCGCCGGCCTGCTGGACCTGCGCGCCAACGCCTGGATCACCGGCATCTTCCTGGTCCTGGAGGTCGTCGCCGCCGGAGTCGTCGCCCTGCTCGGCTTCACCCACACCCACCGCGGTGCCGGCAGCCTCGTGAGCTCGCTGCAGGTCGCCGGCGAGCACACGCACGTCACCCCGGTCACGGCCATGATGGTCCTCTCCGGTCTCGCCATCGCCCTCTTCGCCACCCAGGGCTTCTCCACCGCCATCTACCTCTCCGAGGAACTGGAGAACCCGCGCCGCAGCGTCGCCCGTACCGTCCTCGCCACCCTCGCCATCTCCAGCGTCGTCATCCTGGTGCCGGTCGTGGCGATCACCCTCGGCGCCGGTGACCTGAAGACGCTGACCGGCGGCGACATCTCCAGCATGGTCATCGCCTGGAGCAACTCGGCCGTCGGCACCTTCGTCAGCCTGTGCGTCGCCCTCGCGATCATCAACGCGGGCATCGTCATGGTCATCCAGAACTCCCGCGTCCTGTTCGCCTCCGCCCGCGACAAGGCCTGGCCCTCCCCGGTCAACAACGCCCTCGCCAAGCTCGGCCGGTTCGGCTCCCCCTGGGTCGCCACCCTCGTCGTCGGTGTCCCCGGTGCCTTCCTCTGCTTCGTCAACCTGGACACCCTCTACGGCGTCACCGGCGTCGCCGTCACCGGCCTGTACCTGCTGGTCGCGATCGCCTCGCTGCTGTCCCGGCGCGGCGCGCACGGCACCAGGAAGGCGTGGCGGATGCCGCTGTGGCCGACGATGCCGGTCCTGCTGATCGCCGTCCTCGTCTACGTCCTGGTCGAGCAGGACCCGACGTACCTGTGGTGGACCGGCGGCATCACCGCCGTCGCCACCCTCTACTGGGCCTTCTACCTCCGCCCGCGCCGCGAGACCCGCTGGGTGGTGTCCCTCCCGGAGGACGTCCGGCCGGCCGACGAGGAGCAGCTCGCCGAGGGCGCGCCGGTCGCGCCGCTCGCCGAGGGCGCGCAGGCCTAGTCAGAACTCCCAGGTCATCACCCTGCACGAAGCGTCGTCCTTGCCGCCCGCACTGCGATAGGCGGCAAGGGCGACGTCGTTTCCGGTGTCCACCCCGACCCACATGCCGTAGCAGCCCCGCTCGCGGGCCAGCGCGGCCAGCCGCTCCACCAGCGCCCGCCCGATGCCCCGGCGCCGGTACGGCTCCGCCACCGCCAGCTCGTACAGGAACATCTCGGTGCCCTTGTCGGGGTGAACCGTCTCGACCCCGCTGACGAAGCCGACCGGCCCGCCGCCGGCGTACGCCAGCAGCAGATGGTGTCCGGCGGTGGTGAGGAAACGCTCCGCCCACTCCGGACGCGCCGGGTTGTCGAACAGGTGACCGGCGGCGGCGACTTCGGCGACGGTGGTGGCCCGGCGGATGTCCATGCGCCTTCGTACCACGGCTGGTGTACGCCGGGCAGGCCATGTACTCCTGCGGGAGGGGCCGGGGTTCAGCCCAGCGGCCTCAGCGGTTGTCGGTGGCGGCCCGTACCGTTGAGGGCATGGATCTTCGGGTGCCCTCGGTGCGGGGGCTGCTCAAGGGGCCGCGTCGGCTGCTCGCCGCCGCGGCCGCCGTCGTGGTGCTGGCCGGTGCCGGGACATGGACGGCCGCCGCATCCGGTGACACAGCCCCGGTGCACAGGACCGACCGGGTCATGGCGGTCGACGGCGTCCGCCTGGACACGTCGTACTTCACTCCGGCCACCTCCGGACGGCACCCCGCCGTCCTGCTGGCGCACGGCTTCGGCGGCAGCAAGGACGACATGCGCCAGCAGGCCGAGGACCTCGCCGGGGACGGGTACGCGGTCCTGACGTGGTCCGCGCGCGGCTTCGGGAAGTCCACCGGGAAGATCGGGCTCAACGACCCCGAGGGCGAGGTGGCCGACGTCTCCCGGCTCATCGACTGGCTGGCCAAGCGGCCCGAGGTCCAGCTCGACAAGCCCGGCGACCCGCGCGTGGGCATGGCCGGCGGCTCCTACGGCGGCGCGATCTCCCTGCTCACCGCCGGATACGACCACCGGGTGGACGCCATCGCCCCGGCCATCACCTACTGGAACCTCGCGGACGCCCTCTTCCCGAACGGCGTGTTCAAGAAGCTGTGGGCCGGCGTCTTCTTCAACACCGGTGGCGGCTGCGCCCGTTTCGAGCCCGCGCTGTGCCGGATGTACGACAGGGTCGCCGAGTCCGGCACCCCGGACGCGGCCGCTCGCCAACTGCTGGAGCAGCGCTCGCCGTCGGCCGTCGGCGCCCGCATCCGGGTGCCCGCTCTGCTGGTGCAGGGACAGACGGATTCCCTGTTCACCCTCGGCCAGTCCGACGCCGCCGAGAAGGCGATCCGGGCGAACGGCGCCCCCGTCGACGTCGACTGGATCGCGGGCGGCCACGACGGCGGCGACATGGAGACCGGCCGGGTCCAGGCACGCGTACGTGCGTGGTTCGACCGCTACCTCAAGGGCGACGCCTCGGCCGGCACCGGCCCGGCCTTCCGCGTCACCCGCACCGGCGGCGTGAACTCGACCGACGGCACCGCCCAGCTGCGCGGCGCGACCGCCGGCGCCTACACCGGTCTGCGCGACCACCCGCGCCGCATCGCCCTGACCGGCGGCACCGGGCAGCAGGTCGCCAACCCGGCCGGTGCCAGCCCGCCCGGCGTCTCCGCGCTGCCCGGCCTCGGCGGCTTCGGCGGCCTCACCCAGCTGTCCGCGCTAGGCCTCGGCGTCTCCCTCGACTTCCCCGGCCAGTACGCGACGTTCGACTCCGCGCGGCTCACCCGCGACCTGCAGATCACCGGCACCCCGACGGCGACCGTCCACATCACCTCGACCAGCGACGACGCAGTCCTCTTCGGCAAGGTCTACGACGTCGGCCCCGACGGCACCCGGCAGGTGCTGCCCTCCCAGCTCGTCACCCCTTTCCGGGTCACGGGCGCCAGGTCCGGCAAGGACGTCACGGTCACCCTCCCGGCCATCGACCACGAGGTGCAGAAGGGCCACCGGCTCCGCCTGGTCGTCGCCTCCACCGACCTCGGCTACGCCTCCCCGGCCGCGCCGGCCACCTACACCGTCTCCCTCAAGGGAGAGTTGAGCGTGCCGACGGCCCCCGCCGTCACCACCGCCGCGGCACCCCTGCCCGCCTGGGTCTGGTGGCTGCCTGCGGCCGGTGCGGCGGTGGCGCTCGCCCTGCTGCTCACCGCCCGCCGCCGTACGGCCACCCCCGCACCCGATCCCGAACTGGCCGAAGTCCCGCTCGTCATCAAGGACTTGAGCAAGCGGTACGCCAGATCCGCCGACCGGTACGCGGTGCGCGAGCTGTCCTTCCGGGTGGAGAAGGGCCAGGTGCTCGGCCTCCTCGGACCCAACGGCGCGGGAAAGACCACCACCCTGCGCATGCTCATGGGCCTCATCGGCCCGGACGACGGTGAGATCCGCGTCTTCGGCCACGCGATCCGGCCCGGCGCACCCGTGCTGTCGAGGGTCGGCGCCTTCGTGGAGGGCGCGGGCTTCCTGCCGCACCTGTCCGGCCGGGAGAACCTGGAGCTGTACTGGCGGGCCACCGGCCGCCCGCCGGAGGACGCCCACCTGGACGAGGCGTTGGAGATCGCCGGGCTCGGCGACGCGCTCGCCCGCGCGGTGCGCACCTACTCGCAGGGCATGCGCCAGCGCCTCGCCATCGCCCAGGCCATGCTCGGCCTGCCCGACCTGCTCATCCTCGACGAGCCCACCAACGGTCTCGACCCGCCCCAGATACGCGAGATGCGCGAGGTGATGATCCGCTACGCGGCCGGCGGACGCACGGTGATCGTCTCCAGCCATCTCCTCGCCGAGGTCGAGCAGTCCTGCACCCACCTGGTGGTGATGGACCGCGGCCGGCTCGTCCAGGCCGGTCCCGTCGGCGAGATCGTCGGCTCCGGCGACACACTGCTCGTGGGCACCGCCAGACCCGTGGAGGAGCCGGTCGTGGAGAAGGTGACCGCGCTGGCCGGCGTCGCCTCCGCCGTGCGCACCGACGACGGACTGCTGATCCGGCTGAACCCCGGCGGCACGGCCGAGCGGCTGGTCGCGGAGCTGGTGCGGCTGGAGGTGCCGGTCGCCTCGGTCGGCCCGCACCGCCGCCTGGAAGACGCCTTCCTCACCCTGATCGGAGGTTCAGCATGAGCACGCTCACCGAGGTCGCCTCCGGCTTTTCGACGCGGCACACCCTGCCCCTGCGGGTGGAGCTGGTCCGTCAGCTCAAGCGGCGCCGCACCCTGGTCATGGGCGCCGTCCTCGCCCTGCTGCCGTTCGTGCTGCTGATCGCCTTCGCGATCGGCGGCGACCCGTCGAGCCGGGACGGCCGGATCACCCTGATGGACACGGCCACCGCCTCCGGCGCCAACTTCGCCGCGGTGAACCTGTTCGTCTCGGCCGGCTTCCTGCTGGTGATCCCGGTCGCCCTGTTCTGCGGGGACACGGTCGCCTCGGAGGCGAGCTGGTCCTCCCTGCGCTATCTGCTCGCCGCACCCGTGCCGCGCGCCCGGCTGCTGTGGTCCAAGCTGGCCGTGGCGCTCGGGCTGAGCCTCGCCGCGATGATCCTGCTCCCGGTGGTCGCCCTCGCGGCCGGTACGGCGGCCTACGGCTGGGGCCCGCTGCAGATACCGACGGGCGGCGCGCTCGACACCGGCACGGCGACGCAGCGCCTCGCACTGACCGTGGCGTACGTCTTCGTGTCCCAACTGGTCACCGCCGGACTCGCGTTCTGGCTGTCGACGAAGACGGACGCCCCGCTCGGCGCGGTCGGCGGCGCGGTCGGCCTGACCATCGTCGGCAACGTCCTGGACGCCGTCACCGCGCTCGGCCACTGGCGCGACTTCCTGCCCGCGCACTGGCAGTTCGCCTGGGCCGACGCCGTCCAGCCGCACCCGGAGTGGTCCGGCATGATCCAGGGAGCCTCGATCTCCGTGACGTACGCGGTGGTGCTGTTCGCCCTGGCCTTCAGAGGATTCGCCCGCAAGGACGTGGTGTCATAAAGGACGTGGTGTCATAATTTTCTTTTCGGCCGGTATATCGACTGCCTCATGCTTGAAACACCATACGATCAATCGATTCGCCGAACAGATGTGAATAGGTCCGGGGGGACTGAGTAATGCGCTTCTTCACTCCCTTTGCATTCATGCGTATGGAGTAGCGCCTCGCTTTGAGCTGGCCGCGGACTGCTATGTTCTGCGTCTGTCGGATCAGAGGTAACTTCAAGTGAGGTGAATCATGAAGAAGGCAGTTTTCACCACTGCGGCATTGGCCATTGGTGCGGGTCTTGTAGGTGGTTCCGCCGTGGCGGCTTCGGCCGCCACCAAGGCACCTGCCCACGAAAACACCGGCCCGCTCGGCCTCATGTCCCAGACCGAGGTGACTCCGGCGCTTGTGCCCGCCGCCGACACGGTGATGCGCGTGGCCAAGCAGGGGAATATCACCAAGGGCAGCGCGTTCGACGAGAGCCAGTCGTCGACCGTCACCGGTAAGAACAAGGCGGCCAAGATCTCCGGGGTGTACCTGGACGGTATGGGCCGCAGCAGCAACAAGAAGCCCGCAATTCCGGTGAAGAATCCGCTCGGCACCGGTGCCGTGCAGGTCCACCCGCTGAACGGGCCGACCAGCGCCGGTGTCGGCAGCCTGTTCAACCAGGCGTGACACGGAAACCCCCAGAAGTCGGCGCGGCGGAAGTCTTCCCGTTCGCCGTGCTTTCGCTGCCATGTGCTCCCCTCTGTTCGCGAGACAGAGGTGGGACCGGAATTCCGACACTCTGATCCGGTTCCGGTCCGCCGGAGATCCCGATCCGCGGGCGACGCCGCAGCGCCGCGGGACGGATCGCCCGGTGGCCGCGTGGTACGGCCCCGTCCGGCGCCTCGAAGCCGCAGGCCCAGAGGTCGCAGTCGGACCATTTAGCTCCATACCCACCCGGCGCTCGATGCGTGCGGGGGAAATGCCTCAAAGCCTGTCCGGCCCACTGGACTCCTCCTTGCCAGTGGGCCGGACGCACGTCGGTGAAATCCCGGCACGTGCGTCCGGGTGAAGGGTGCGCGGCGCCGCTGAGCCATCCGGTGGAATCCAGCGCGAATGGGCCTTGTCCGCGTGACTTTTCGCCACATATTTCGGTTTCTTGCTATGTAAGCGCGGCTTACCGTGAATCCAGGAAGGAACCGAGTTGACCAGGAAGTTCGCGGTCGTCACTGCACTCGCCCTTAGCGCGCTCTGCGGCAGCGCTGGCGTTGCCTCCGCCCACTCGAACACGACGAACGTCACTGGTGGTGACGGCTTTTCGGAGTCTCCGGTCGTCGTGAACGCCCCTCAGCAGGGGGTGGTTGTCGTCAACGGCGCGCTCATCGACGGCCGCTGCATCGCGCCGTGGTCCAACGGCGCCGTCGGCGCCGTCATCGGCGGCGCCGCGACCATCGCGCCGAACTCGCACTACGCCGCCTGCGACACCGCGTCGGTCGACCAGTCGCAGAAGGCCGGTTACCAGGGCGGCCTGCTCTTCTGACCCCTGCTTCGAGTCATCCCGAGCAGGTGAACCCCCTCGCAGTCCGGAAAGGACACTCCATGCGTAACAAGGTTACGGCCATCTCCGCCCTCGCCGCGGGCGTCGTCCTCGCGGCCGCCGGCACTGCCGCAGCCGACAACTGCACGACGGTCACCGGCGGCAACGGCTTCTCGTCGTCCCCGGTTGTCGTGAACGCCCCGCAGCAGGGCGCCGTCGTCTCCAATGGCACGCTCGCCGACCTGCGCTGCGTCGCGCCCTGGTCCAACGGTGCCGTGGGCGTCCTCGGCGGCGCCGCGACCATCGTGCCGAACTCGCACTACGCCGCCTGCGACACGGCCAAGGTCGACGAGTCGCAGAAGGCTCCGTACACCGGCGGCCTGCTCTTCTGAGCCCCCTTTGCGCTCCGAACCATCCCGGAGCAGGGCGGGGGCGTCGGCAGACGTTCCCGCCCGACCTGCCCCTCCCATCCGAAAGGCGCATCCATGCGTAAGAAGGTTACGGCCCTGTCCGTCCTGGCAGCGGGCCTCGTCCTGGCGGCCGGTGGCGCCGCTGCGGCCGACGACAACAACACCAACGTCACCGGCGGCAACGGCTTCTCGGAGTCCCCGGTCGTCGTGAACTCCCCTCAGCAGGGCCTGCTCGTCTCCAACGGCGCGCTCATCGACGGCCGCTGCATCGCGCCGTGGTCCAACGGCTCCGTCGGCGTCCTCGGCGGCGCCGGTGTCGCCGCGCCGAACTCGCACTACGCCGCCTGCGACACCGGGTCGGTCGACGAGTCGCAGCAGGCCCCCTACACCGGTGGTCTGCTGTTCTGAGCAGCCCGGAGCCTGGCGGCCCGCCGACGCTCGGCGGGCCGCCATCTGCTTTACACCTTTTCCTGCACACTGCTTTTCCCGCACACGAAGAAGGCCGGCTCCGCGGCGGGCGGAGCCGGCCTTTGCGGTCCGGCAGGGCATGTCCTCTACTTGAGGGCCGGAAGCGCGGCGGGGGGCTTGCCGTTGAGGGGGTTCGGCAGGGCGCCGCCGAAGACGGGCGTCTTGACGACGCCGGACTTCTTCACGCCCTGCGCCGTCTGCTTGACGTTGCTGGCCAGTTCACCCGTCGGGATCTCGGCTGCGTTGGGCAGGGTACGGGCGACCGACTTCCCGTCCTCGAGGAGGCCCTGCCCCGGCAGGTCCGCGGCGACAGCGGGCGCCGCAGCGCCGGCGATGGCCAGAGCGCCGGCCATGAGCGCGGCAGCCTTCAGATTCTTCATTGGGTTCCTTTCATCTGGCTTCCGCTGGGCTAACGAGTGAAAGACGCCGTGGGAAACTCCGCCGGCAACAAGTTCCCGGAATTCATACATCCTGAATGACCGTGCGGAATTCTTATCTTATTATTCGTCTGAAGGTGGCTGTGTTTCCGACACAGTTCATGCCCTCCCGGAAAAAGACGGATAAGCGGCTAGTGTTGCTTCACGGATCCGACGAATTTATGCCGAACCTGCGTTCATGCGATCAGTGGCGGGTTCGGAATGTTTCTTCAGAAGGGAAGCCCTGGTCATGCGCATTCCCCTCGGTTCCGTCCCGCGCCGTGCGACGCGGTTCGCCGCACGCGAGCCACACGTCCTGCACGTCACGCAGCCCGTGGAGGGCGGTGTCGCCCGGTTCGTGACGGACCTGGCGGCGGCACAGGTCGCCGCGGGGCTGCGTGTCACCGTGGCGTGCCCGAGAGGCGGCACGCTCACGGAGGCCCTGCGCGCGGCCGGCTGCAGGGTGCTGCCCTGGGACGCGACCCACGCACCGGGGCCTCAACTCCCCGGTGAGGTGGGGAGGCTGGCCCGGCTGCTGCGCGAGGTGCGGCCCGACGTGGTGCATGCGCACAGCGCGAAGGCGGGGCTCGCGGCACGGCTCGCGGTGCGCGGCCGCCGCCCCACCGTCTTCCAGCCGCACGCCTGGTCGTTCGAGGCAGTGGACGGCGTCATGGCCCAAGCCGCCCTGCGCTGGGAGCAGTTCGGGGCGCGGTGGGCGACGCGCGTGCTGTGTGTGAGCGAGGCGGAGCGGCGTACCGGGGAGCAGAGCGGCATCACCGCCCACTGGCACGTGATTCCCAACGGCGTCGACACGAGCAGGTTCCGGCCGGAGGGGAGCATCGCCCGTCCCGGAGCGGGCCCACTCGTCGTATGCGTGGGACGGCTGTGCCGGCAGAAGGGCCAGGACGTGCTGCTGAAGGCGTGGCCCGCCGTCGTACGGCAGGAGCCCGCCGCCCGGCTGGTGCTGGTCGGCGACGGCCCCGACGAGGGCCGGCTGCGCGCGCTCGCGCCCGCCTCGGTGGAGTTCGCCGGTCCGGCGCTCGACGTCGCCCCCTGGTACCGGTCCGCCGACGTCGTGGTCCTGCCGTCCCGCTGGGAGGGCATGGCACTCGTCCCGCTGGAGGCCATGGCGTGTGCCCGGCCCGTCCTGGTCACGGACGTGGACGGGGCGCGCGAGAGCCTGCCGCCCGGGCACCTGCCGCACTGCCTGGTGCCGCCGGAGGACCCCGACATGCTGGCACGGGCGCTGACGGCGCTGCTGCGCCGCGGACCGCTGCGCGCGGCACTGGGTGCGCAGGGCCGCGCACACGTGCTCGCCGCCCACGACGTACAGCTGACCACGGACGCGGTGATCGACGTGTACCGCGAACTCCTCGGCACCGTCACCAAGCCGGTCCTGGTACCCACCCAGAGCAGGGAGTCCATCACCACATGACCGGGAAAGCACCGTTCCCCCCTCCGGCTGGGCGGTCCCGGACTGCGGGCCGTCCTGCCTGCATCCCGGCGCGCAGGGCGGTCACGTTCGTACGGCCGGCGGGGAGCTGACTGCCGGTGAGCACCTCCCGGACGGCCGCGCCGCCGGCCGCGCTTCCGGCCGCGCTGCCCCCGGCGCCACCGGCGTTGCGCCGCGCCGCGCCGGTCCTGCCCGTCGTGGCGATCGTCGTGATGGTCGCGCTGCCGGTCGCCGCGGGCAGCAACGCCACAGCGGCCGATGCGGTGTCGGGCCTTGTCGTGCTGTGGGCCCTGCTGCGGACCTCGCTGCGGGCACGGCGCCCGCTGACGGGGACGGCCGCGGTCGTCCTGGGACTGCCGGTGGTGGGCGTCGCGGTCGCCGCGGGCGGGGCGGTGACGCCCGGTGACGCCCTCACCGGACTGGCCCGGTACCTGCAGGTGTTCGTGCTCGTCCCGGTCGCGGTGGTGCTGCTCGTGCGGGACCGCCGCGACGCCCGGCTGGTGCTCTGGTCGCTGGTCGGGCTCGCGCTGTGGGAGGGCGGGATCGGGGTGCACCAGTACCTCACCGCAACCGGGGCCTCGTACCAGGGGGCCGACATCCGGGCGGTCGGCACCTTCGGGCCGTCCGACGTGATGGGGATGTCCACCGTCGTGGCGTTCGGACTGGTGGCCGCGACCGGGTTCGCCCTCAAGGCGCGGGACCGGCGGCAGCGGGTCGTGGCGGCCGCGTGCGCGCTGGTGCTGCTCGTGCCGCTCACGGTGTCCTTCAGCCGGGGTTCCTGGATCGCCACCGCCGTCGTGGGCGGGGCACAGCTGCTGTCGGCCGGGGCACGGCGGGCGGCGAAGGTGTGCGCGACGGTGGTCGCGGCCTCGGTGGTGCTGGTGGGCGGGGTCGGCGTGGGCACCGCGGCGCTGCAGGAACGTCTGACCAGCATCACCCGGGTCACCGACGCGCCGGACCAGTCCGTGATCGACCGCTACAGCCTCTGGGCGGCGGCCACCGGCATGTGGCGCGAGCACCCCGTGACGGGCGTCGGGCTGAAGGCCTTCCCCGCGCACCGGGACGGGCACGCCTCGCTCGCGCTGTCCGCAGGCAGCGACACGGAGGGAGCGGGCCAGGGCTACCGGCGCCAGCCCCTGCTCTCACCCCACAACATGTATCTGCTGGTGCTCAGCGAGCAGGGCCTGCTCGGCGTCCTCACGGTGGCCGGCAGCTGGCTGGCGCTGCTGGTCTGCGCGCTGAGACGGCTGCGGCGGGCCGAACGCGCGGCGGACTGTGCCGTCGCCGTCTGCGGACTGCTGCTGTGGCAGCTCGTGGACTACCTGTACTCCGACATCGGCGGACCCACCACCGTCCTGACGGCCGTGGTCCTGGGGCTCGCCGGCTGGTGGGCCCTGGCCCCCGACACGGCGGACACCACGGCGCCGGCCTCCGACACGGCGGACGCCACCGCCCGGGCCTCGTCGGAGGTCCCGGGATGAGAGCCACGCCCCCGGCCGCACAGGGCACCGACGCGCACACCTCGCCCGATCCGGGCACCGCGCACGGCGCCGATGCGGCGGGTACCCGGGACCACGCCGCCACCCCACGCGCCGCCGGGGGCGCCGTGGCGCAGGAGGCCTTCCCGGGGACGTCGGGCCGCTTCCTCGCGAAGGCGACGCTGCTCTCCGCCGTGCTGTCCGTGGCCGGATCGCTGCTCGGGCTCGGACGCGATCAGGCCCTCGCCGCCTTCTTCGGAGCCGGGGCGGAGACCGACGCCTTCCTGGTGGCGTGGACCGTGTCCGAGACGGCCGCGACGCTGCTGATCGACGCGGGGATGGCCTACGTGCTCGTGCCCGCGTTCAGCCTGGCGCTGGCCCGGCGGGCGCGCGCCTGCGCCGGACACGACCCCGTGCGCGCACTGGTCGCCGCCTCCCTGCCGCGGCTGTTCCTGGGCCTGGCCGCCGCGGCCGCCGTACTCGTCGCCGGCGCGCCGCTGCTGGTCTCGCTCCTCGGCCCCGGCCTGGCCGACGCGTCCCTCGCCGTGGACTGCACCCGCCTGACCGCGACCACCGTGCTGACCTTCGGACTGGCCGGGTACTGCAGCGCGGCGCTGCGGGCGCACGGCTCGTTCCTCGTCCCCGCGGCGATCTCCGTCGCGCTCAACGTCGCGGTCATCGCCACGGTGTACGGCCTCGGCGCCCGCTGGGGCGTACGTTCCGCCGCGCTGGGCGTCGCCCTCGGCGGATGCCTGATGCTCGCGCTCCAGGGCCCGGTCCTGTGGCGCCGGATCTCCGGGGCGTTGCGCCCGCAGCAGCCGCCCGCGCAGTCCGGGGACGACCGGCGGCCGCTGAAACCGGCCCTGGTCGTCTCGGTACTGCTGTTCGTGCTGTGCCGTCAGTCGCAGGTTTTCGTCGAGCGCTACTTCGCGTCCGCACTGCCCGCCGGTGCCATCTCACACCTCAACTACGCCCAGAAGGTGGCGCAGTTGCCGATGTCGCTGTCGCTGATGGTGTGCGTGGTCACGTTCCCCGTGCTGGCGAGGGCCGTCGCCGAGGGCGATCTGCGGCGGGCCGCGGAGCGGACCGAGCAGGACCTGGTGCTGGTGGGCTCACTCGTGCTGCTGGGCACCGCCGTGGTCGTGGCCTGCGCGCCGTCTGTCGTCGAACTCCTCTTCCAGCACGGCGCGTTCACCGCCGCGGACACCGCCGCGACCGCCACCACGATGCGGGTGTACGCGCTCGGGCTGCTCGGCCACGCGCTGGTGGGCGCGCTCGTGCGGTCGTACTTCTCGGCGGGCCTCGCCACCTGGTACCCGCTGGGCGCGATGGTCGCGGGCCTTGTCGTCAACATCGGCGCCGGTGCCGTGGCGGTGGGGATCTGGGGCGCGCCCGGCATCGCCGCGGCCAACGCCGCCGGGATCAGTCTCACCGCGCTGCTCCTGCTGCGCGGGCTGGGCACGCGCAGCGTGCCCGTACGCGTCCACCGGCTCGTCGCCGAACTGGCCAAACCGGTGGGCGCGGCCCTGTGCGCCGCGGGCGCCGGGGCCTTCTGCGCGCGGCCGTTCGCCTCGGCCCCGGCCGCCGTCGCCGTGGGCTGCGCGAGCGTGACCGCCGTCTTCGTCCCGCTGGTCTGGGCTCTCGACGTGGCAGGCGCCCGGTCGCTCCTGGCCCGCGGCACGCACATGGTCCGACGCACCGTCACACGAGGTATGAGCCATGGTCGTTGACGTCCCCGTACCGTCCCCCCACGCCGGCGAACCCGATCGCGAGCGGATCGGCAGACAACGCCGGAAGCGGGGGCCCGCCGCCTGGATCGCCATGTACCACTCCGTCTCGGACCATCCCGAGGACCCGTACGACATCACCGTCTCGCCCGCCCGGCTCGACCGCCAGCTCGCCTGGCTGCGCCGCCGCGGTCTGCGCGGGGTCAGCGTGCGCGAGCTGCTCGCGGCCCGCGCACGGGGCGAGGAGCGCGGGCTCGTCGGTCTCACCTTCGACGACGGCTACGCCGACTTCGTCACGGCGGCACTGCCCGTGCTCGGCCGCTGGCAGTGCGGCGCGACCGTGTTCGTGCTGCCCGGCCGGCTCGACGGCGAGAACGACTGGGACCCGCTCGGCCCGCGCAAACACCTCCTCGGCGCCGAGGGCATCCGCCGGGCCGCGGCGGCGGGCATCGAGATCGCCTCGCACGGCCTCACCCATGTCGACCTCACCCAGGCCGGCCCCGGCGAACTGCACGCCGAGGTCCAGCGCAGCCGTACCGTGCTGGCCGAACTCATCGACGCCGACGTCCAGGGGTTCTGCTACCCCTACGGCCGGGTCGACGCGCAGGCCCAGGCCGCCGTGCACCACGCCGGCTACGGCTACGCCTGCGCCATCGCTCCCGCGCCCGCCCACCTCGCCGGCGACTTCGCGCTGCCCCGGCTGCACATCGCACAGGCCGACACCCCGCTGCGCCTGGAGCTGAAACGACGCCTGGCCCGCGGCCGGACCCTGGGGGCACGGTGAGAGTCCTGCACGTCATCACCGGCCTCGGTGTGGGCGGCGCGGAACAGCAGCTGCGCCTGCTGCTGCGGCACCTGCCCGTCCGGTGTGACGTGGTGACACTGGCCAACCCCGGCCCGGTCGCCGAGGGACTGCGGGCCGACGGCGTCCACGTCACCCATCTGGGCATGCGCGGCAACCGCGACCTGGGCGCCCTGCCCCGCCTGGCCCGGCTGATCCGCGCCGGCGGCTACGACATCGTGCACACGCACCTGTACCGGGCCTGTGTGTACGGCCGGATCGCGGCGCGTCTGGCAGGAGTACGGGCCGTGGTGGCCACCGAGCACTCCCTGGGCGACTCCCAGATCGAGCGCCGCCGGCTGACGGCGGGCGTCCGGGCCCTGTACCTGGCCGGCGAACGCCTCGGCCGTGCCACCGTCGCCGTCTCGCCGACCGTGGCCGAACGGCTGCGCCGGTGGGGCGTGCCCGGCCCGCGCATCCGCGTGATCCCGAACGGCATCGACGCCTCCCTGTTCCGCTACGACGCGGCACGACGCAGCCAGGCCCGCGCGTTCCACGGGATTCCCCAGGACGCGTACGTCGTCGGCGGCCTCGGCCGGCTCGCCGAGGGCAAGCGCTTCGACCTGCTCGTCCGCGCGCTGGACGGGCTGCCCGGCGACGTGCGGCTGCTGCTGGTCGGCGGCGGTTGCGAGGAGGAGGCGCTGCGGCGTACCGCGCACGCCCTGGGGGTCGCCGACCGGCTGGTGCTGACCGGCGAGCGGCCGTGTCTGCCGGCCCCCCGGGACCGCACGCCCGGCCTGCCCTCCCTGCTGTCCGCGATGGATGTGCTCGCCGCCCCCTCGGCCGAGGAGGCCTTCGGCCTGGCCGTGCTGGAGGGGCTCGCGGCCGGACTCCCCGTGCTGTACACGACCTGCCCCGCCGTCGACGACCTGCCACCGCAGGCCGCGCCGGGCGCCCGGCGGGTCACGGGCGGCACCGATGCGTACGTCCGGGAGCTGCTGCGGCTGCGCGCGGCCGGACCCGGCGAACGTGCCGTACCGGACGCCGTGCGGCACTACAGCATCGAGCGAACCGCCGGACAGCTGATGGACGTGTACACGGCCGTGCTGTCCGGCTCAACCCGGAAGTGAGGTCCTGATGCCCGACAGCCCCCCACCCCCCGTACGACCGCGCCGCCGGATCCTCGCGCGTGCCGCGCGACTGCCGGTGCGATGGCTGCTCCCGGCCGTCGCGCTGCTCGGCGCGGCGGCCGGAGGCGGGTACGCGAAGGTCAACCCACCGCAGTACACGGCCACCAGCTACATCATCGCCGTACCGTCCGGGAGCAGGGCCGACTCGGCGACGGCACTCGGATACGCCCAGGGATACGGCCGTGTGGTGACCGAACTCGCCGTGCTGGGGCAGGCGCAGGCGCAGGCGGGGGTGCCGGTGGCGGAGCTGCGCAGAAGCGTGCAGGCCGCCACGTCACCCGACGCGCCGATGATCGAGATCACGGCGACCTCCGCGCGCCCCGCCCGGGCTGCCGCCGTCGCCAACGCCGTGTCCGGCGCGCTGACCGCCCAGGCCAACCGGACCCGGAAGGACACCGGCGTCGCCCTCGTCCGTCTCTCCCGCGCCCTGACACCCACCGAGCCCTCGTCCCCGTCCCCGGCGCTGACCGCGCTCGTGGGTGCGGCCGCCGGAGGCCTGCTGGGCGGCCTCGCCCTGCTGGCCCGGCCGCGGCGGACGGCGGCCGGCGACACAGGGCGCGCCCAGCTGCCGGCCCCGGCTCCCGCCGCCGACGCGCAGGAGGTGCTGTGACCGGCCCCGGCGGCGCGCTGTCGGTGGAGGTCTGCACGGACGAGCAGGCCTTCGCCGAACTGGCGGGGGAATGGGGGCGCCTGTACCGGGCCGGCCGGTCCGTGACGCCGTTCCAGAGTCACGCCTGGCTGCATTCGTGGTGGCTGTCCTACGGAACGCCGGGCAGCCTCCGGCTCGTCCTGGTGCGGGCGGACGGTGAACTGGTGGCCGTGGCACCGCTGATGCGCGTCCACCACCCGTGGCCGGCGCTGGTGCCGATCGGCGGCGCCATTTCCGACTTCTGCGACGTGCTCCTCGACGAGTCGGCCGCCGACCGGGCCGCGCCGGAACTGGCGGACGCCCTGGCCGACCTGGCCCGCACCGCCCTGGTCGACTTCCGCGAGGTGCGGCCGGGCAGCGCGGTGGAACTGGTCTACCAGGCCTGGCGCGGCCCGCGTCGGCGCCTGAGCGACTCCGAGTGCCTGGAGATTCCCGCCCTGCCCATGGAGCAGTTGGCCAAGCGGTTGCCCAAGGCGCGCGCGCAGCGGGTGCGCAACAAGCAGAACAAGCTGAAGAAGCTCGGCGTGCAGTGGCGCACCGTGGATCACCACGGGACGGAGGCGGCGCTGCGCCGGATGCTGGACCTCCACCGGCTGCAGTGGCAGGGCCGGAAGGTGAATCCGGAGCATCTCCGGCCGCGCTTTTCCGACCACCTGGTCCGGTCGGTGGTTCCGCTGGTCCGGTGCGGTGAGGCCGTGGTGAAGGAGTTCCTGCTGGAGGACGAGGTCGTGGCCGTCGATCTCACCTTCCAGTCCCGGCGGTTGGCGGGGAAGTACCTGTACGGTGTCCACCCGCGGCTGCGGGAGCGCAAGGTGGACGCTGTGACGATGATGCTCGTCGCGGCCGTCGACTCCTTCAATCCCGAGGGCCCGGCGGTGCTGAGCCTGCTGCGCGGCAAGGAGCCGTACAAGTACCGCTGGCTTCCCGAGACCGTCGTCAACCAGCGCTTCCTGCTGGCCCGTCGGCGCACCGCACCACTGCTGGCGGCCGCTGCCTGCGCCGCCGGTGCCCGGGAGGCGGGGAAGAGGCTCCTGCGCCGGACCGATGCGGCCGGCTCCCCGGACCACCCGTAGCGCTCCCGTCACCCGCCACCGGGGACGGGAGCAGTCACCACCACCGGGGACGGGGGCCCCGCCGGCCTAGTGGTGCCTCTGGACCGGGCCGTTGGTAGGCCCGCACGGGCAGGGGTGCGGCGGGGTCGCCGGCGTCGGTGTCGGATTCGGCGTGGGCTGCGGCTCGGACGGTGGGGTGGGCGACGGCGAGGCGGGGACCGACGGCTGCGGCGCGGGACCCGACGCACGACCGGACAGTGCCGCCCGGTAGATGGCGGACGACCGGGGATTGGCCGAGCACAGCCACACGCCGTGCGGGCAGTAGTCGGTGACCGACTGGTAGAGCGGCTTGTGCTCGTCCATCCACGCGAGCATGCGCAGCATGTACGTCGCGTTGTCGCCGTTGCGGAACAGACCCCACTCGGGATACGAGAACGGCTTGCCGTGCGTCTTCGCGAAGTCGACGTGGTACTGCAGGCCGTAGGGCTCGGACACCTGCGTGTCGAACGTGACGCCCTCGGGCTGGTCGTAGGAGTCCATGCCGATGATGTCGACGACGTCGTCACCGGGATAGCACTGCGGCCACGGAACCGCGTCCACGCCGCGGTCCGGGGTGAAGTCGAACCTGAACCTCTGCCCGGGCACCGAGCGCATGACGGTGACGATGCGCCGCCAGTACGTCTTCCAGTCGGCCGGGTCGGGGCCGCAGCGGTGGGTGTAGGTGATGCCGTTCATCTCCCAGCCGGGCACGAGGATCGTGTCCGGCACCCCCAGGGCGACGAGGCGCTCGGCGAGCACCCGGAAGTGCTGGTCGAACTCGCCCGCCGCGGCCCGTTGCAGCAACTGCCTGACCTCGGTGTCCGGCAGGTGCTCCTCGTTGCGTTCCATCATCGGGACGTTGACCACGAGGAGCCGGTCGGCCTTGGCGCGCCGCCATGCGGCCCAGCTGTCGAGGAACTCGTGGGCGCCCTCGATGTTGCTCCACAGGTCCCCCGGCAGGTACGTGTGGCCCACGCGCACCTCGGCGTGGTCGAGCCAGTCGCTGAGGCCCTGGATCTGCCGCACGCCGAGGGGCCCGTAGTTGAGGTAGGCGCCGAGCGCGGGCGCCTGCGCCGCTCCCGGCGGGCCCGCCGCCCCGTCCGCCGGGCATGCCGAAGGGAGGGGACCGGCGGGCACCGCCTTCGGGGACACGGCCGGCGGCATGGCCCCCGCGACCGGTGCGCAGTGTCGCTCCACCAGGTTCGCCGCGGTGTCGCCTTTGAGGATCGGGCTGGGAATGAAAGCCGCCGCCGCGCACAGCCCGGCGGCGATGAACGACACTCGCCTCAGGGATCGACGGCACTCGGGCATCATTCCCCACTCCTTTGGTGCGGCTATGTCCTAACTCGCGGGACACAGCCATATATACGCTCATTGCACCAATGGAGTCGGGCGGCTCGACGCTGATCGGCCACAAGGATGACCGGCGGGGTGCCGGGCGTGACCCGTCCGGCACCCGGTGTCCTACTTACGGGCCGCGGCCCGGCCTCGCCGGTACAGGATTGTTCCGGCGGCCAGCAGCGCCGCGCCGGCGGTCGCGGCTCCGATGGTGCCCTCGGAGCCGGTGTGGGCCAGGTGGTGGTGATGGTGCTTGTGGTGGTGCGGCGGCGGGACGTGCCGGTGCGGAGGCTTGGGGTGCTCGTGCGGCTTGTGGATCGGCGTCACCGGGTGGTGGCGGTGCGGAGGCGGGTTCTCCTCCTCGCCGTAGCAGCCGCAGTGCTCGTCGTCGCCGTAGTCGGACTTGCCGTAGCTGGAGTCGTCGTCGCCGTAGCTCCCGGACTTGCCGTGACCCGAGTCGTCGTCGCCGTAGCTCCCGGACTTGCCGTGACCCGAGTCGTCGTCGCCGTAGCTCCCGGACTTGCCGTGACCCGAGTCGTCGTCACCGTAGTCGCCGGACTTGCCGTAGCTCGACTCGTCGTCGCGAGAGGTCTTGTGGCTCGGCTCGTCGTCGCCGTAGTCGCCGCCCCCGGAGGAACGCGACTCACTCGGTTCGGCCACAGGGGCGGAGGCCTCCGGGGCCATCAGCCTGGCCTCCCTTTGCGCCGTCCGTACGGCGTCCTGGGCCTGCTCGATCGCCCTCATGGCGCTTGCCATACCCGGGAAATCCTCATCGGCGTCGTCGGCCGTGTAGGCCGACGGCGCGGAGGCGCGTGAGTCCGTCATCGCCGCATACGGATCGGAGTCCGCGAACGCCCATGGACTGCACAGAGACAGGGCGCTTGTCGCGGCGGCGGCCACGACCAATCCCTTGCTCAGGGTCTGTCGCACTCTCGTTGTCTTCCTCTCAGGGGGAATCAGAAGCCGGCCACGGGGCCCGATGGAGGGGCTTCACGCGTGCCACGACCTGCAGACTGTGAACGAGATATGGACGCCCGAAGAAACCGGAAGACCTGTAATGCGGGGTAATTCACCCGAATGCCACTCTTGTGCTGCCCGAAGGGCTCATCCGCCGTACAGTGCCTCGACCTGCTCCGCGTACGCGCTCGCCACGGCCTGCCGCTTGACCTTCAGCGACGGGGTCAGCAGCCCGTTCTCCTCGGTGAACTCGCCCTCGACCAGCGCGAAGGCGCGGATCGACTCGGCGCGTGAGACGGCCTCGTTGGCGTAGTCCACGGCTCGCTGCACATCGGCGCGCATCCGTGGATCCCGGACCACATCCGACATAGGCGTGTCCGCGGGCAGCTTGCGGACCGACAGCCAGTGGGCCACCGCTTCCGGGTCCAGGGTGATGAGGGCCGCGACGAAGGGGCGCCTGTCGCCGACGACGAGGCACTGGCCGATGGGCGGGCGGCTGCGCAGCCGGTCCTCCAGGACGGCCGGGGAGACGTTCTTGCCGCCGGAGGTGATGAGGATGTCCTTCTTGCGGCCGGTGATGGTCAGGTAGCCGTCGCCGTCGAGGGAGCCGAGGTCACCGGTGGCGAACCAGCCGTCGGTCAGCGCCGCGTCCGTCGCCGCCGGGTTGTTCCAGTACCCCCCGAACACGACCCCGCCCCTGACGAGGACCTCCCCGTCGTCGGCGATGCGGACCGCGGTGCCGGGGACCGGAAGGCCGACCGTGCCCGGACGGGGCCTCAGCGGCGGGACGATGGTGGCGGCGGCGGTGGTCTCGGTCAGGCCGTAACCCTCGTAGACGACGATCCCGGCCGCGTAGAAGAAGAGGCCGAGGTTGCGGTCGAGCGGGGAGCCGCCGCTGATCGCGTAGCGCATCCGGCCGCCGAGCTCCTTGCGGATGCGCCGGTAGACCAGCAGGTCGTACAGCGCCCAGGCGGCGTACAGGCCGATCCCCGGGCCCTTGCCCGTGCCGAGGAACTTGTTCAGGTACGCCTCCCCGAAACGCACCCCGATGCGGTCCGCCCGGTCGAAGGAGGCACCCCGGCCGAGCCTCTCGGCGGTGGCGCGCCCGGTGTCGTGGATCTTCTCGAAGAGGTACGGCACACCGACCAGGAAGGTGGGGCGGAACTCCTTCAGCATCGGCCGCAGTTCGTCCGGCTTGACACTCGGGCAGTGGCCCAGCTCGATGCGGGCCAGCAGGCACGCGATCTGCAGGGTGCGGCCCAGGATGTGCGCGAGCGGCAGGAAGAGGAGGGTCGAGGCGACCTGGCCGGTGACCTCCTTGAAGACCGGGTGGAGCAGCTCGACCGTGTTGGCGGCCTCGGCGTACAGGTGGGCGTGGGTGAGGACGCAGCCCTTGGGCCGGCCGGTGGTGCCGGAGGTGTAGCAGATCGTGGCCACCGTGTCGGGCGTCAGCGCCGTACGGCGCTTGGTGACCTCCTCGTCGGGAACGTCCCGGCCGAGGGCGACGAGTTCGTCCAGCGCCTGTGCGTCGAGCCGCCAGACGCGCGGGGGCTCGGAGTGGCCGGCCGTGCCGGCGGCGACCGTCCCGGCGTTCCCGGCGGTCTCGGCGACGACGAAGCGGGCGCCGGAGTCGCGCACGATCCACTCGACCTGCTCGGCGGAAGAGGTGGCGTACACCGGGACGACCTGCCCGCCGGCGGCCCAGATCGCGAAGTCCAGGACCGTCCACTCGTAGCGGGTGCGGGACATCACGGCGACGCGGCCTCCGGGTTCGAGACCGGCCGCGATCAGCCCCTTGGCGACGGCGGTGACCTCGTGGGCGAAGGCCGCGGCGGTCACCCGATGCCAGGTGCCGTTCTCCCGGCGGCGCAGGACCACCGCGTCGGGCGCCTCCTGCGCGTTGGTGAACGGGATGCCGGCGATGCCGCCGCCGGGGCCGCGGGGCGCCAGGGGAGCGGTACGGACCTCGCGCACCGTGCCGCTCTCGTCCCGGACCAGCTCGATGCGCGCACGCGCCGCCAGGTCGGTGCGCTGCTGAGCCCGTTTCAGATCCCTGCGTACGCCCATGACGGCTCCCCGCTCGCGGCTCGGCTGACGCGGACTTACCGAGGAGTCAACTTACTCGTGCGTAGTGGATGGTCAATGGGTCCGGCGTGCGGAAGTCGTGCCCCGGATGGACCGGTGGTTCACCGGAACGCCCTCGATCGGTTGCGGGGGGCGGTGGGCGATTTCACGGTGGGCACAAGATCCCGCTCACCCAGCGAAAGGAACGTTCATGGGGGCTCCACCCGTTCGGCGCATCGCGTCCATCGCACTCAGCGCCGTCCTTCTGGCCGGTGTCGCCGGTCCGGCCGCCTTCGCGGCCGACTCCACCCCGGAGCGCACACAGACCGTGGCCCAAGCGCCCGTCCCCGGTGCGGACAAACTCCTCACGCACGTCAACAGCCTCGGCCGCTTCGGGACCGTGCTCCAGCCGGTCAGCACGCTGCTCAACACCGTGCTCAAGGCCGACAAGGGCCGGCTCTCCCCCGACCAGGCCACCAAGCTCGTCCGGGCCGCCAAGGACGCCGTCGCCAAGGCGGCCACGGAGGCGCCGGCCCCCTCGATGCCCAACTCCGGCGGCTCGGGGGCCTCGGGCCCGCTGTCCCCGCACGGCAAGACCACCGGCGCCACCACGGCGCGCACCGACAGCGTGAGCGACGCGCAAGCCACCCTCGACAAGGCGCTGGACACCCTGCAGAAGGCCACCACCTCCGGCGACGACGACCAGGTCACCGGAGCCGTCCACGGAGTCCTGTCCGGCCTCCTCGGCCTCCTCACCTCCCTGCTGGGCCTGTAGTCCCCTCCGCCCCGGCCCGCCGGGATCGGCCCGGCTCGCATTGTTCCGCCACCCGAAGGCGGGCCGGTCCCGGAGGAAGGGGCCCGGGGGGTCTGTGTGACCTTGGGTTGATCCGGAGGGAGCGGTCCGGGGCGTCCTGTCTGGTCCCGGGCTGATCCGGAGGGAGGGGCTGGGGCGGCCTGCGCGGTTCCGGGTTGATCCGGGAGGGAGCCCCCCGAGGGACGGGCTGCCCCGGGTCCTGGCCGCTCCGGGGATCCCTGAGCGGCCTGTCCGACCCTGGGCTGACCCGGGGCGAGGACTCATAGGCGGCCCAGGGGCGTCCTGTCTGGTCCCGGGCTGATCCGGAGGGAGGGGCCGGGGGCGGCCTGTGTGGTCCCGAGCCGGCCCGGAGGGAGGGGCCGGGGGTGGCCTGTGTGGTCCTGGGTTGATCCGGGAGGGAGCGCCCGGGTGGGCTGCCGGTTCTGGGTCATCCGGAGGGAGCCGCCGGGGAGGTCTGTCCGATCCCGGGCTGACCGGAGGGAGTTCCCGGGGTGGGCTGCCGGTCCCGGGCTGATCCAGCCGGACGACCCCGGGGCTGCCTGTCTGGTCCTGGGCTGATCCGGGAGGAAGGCCCGGGGCGGCCTGCCTGGTCCCGGGCTGATTCGGAAGGGGAACTCAGGGCGGCCTGTCCGGTCTCGGCCGGGGCGGGGGCCGGACCGTCGGGGGCGGTGCCGGAGGTCCGGGCGCCGTGGGAAGCACCGGCGGTGACACGGCACGCTCGGCCGGGCGTCCCCCGATCGTGTGGAGCGCCGGCCGCTCTGCACCGGTCGGGTGAGCCGCCGGCCGGGCCGTCCCGCCGCGTGCCGATAAGGTCGCGCGGTGACCTCGACCTCCGGCGACACGCGCTCCGTCCGCACCGCCGACCAGGGCGGCTCCGCCCGGCGGGGCCCGATGCCCCCGCTCCGGCCGGCGGCGGGCCGGGCGGTCGTCCCCGCGCCGTCCCGGCACACCCGGTACGGCACCACCCCGCGGCCACGGCCGGCCCCGTACGCGGGCGCTGTTCTCCCGGCCCCCGGACCGGGTGCCTGATGGCGTCGGCGCAGACGCCCCCGGCGGTGGGGGCCAGCCGTGGTTTCGGGCTCCTCCTCGTCATCACGGGCGCGGCCGGGCTGCTGGCCTCCTGGGTCATCACCCTCGACAAGTTCAAGCTGCTCGAGAACCCGAACTTCAAGCCCGGGTGCAGCCTGAACCCGGTGGTGTCCTGCGGCAGTGTCATGAAGAGCGCCCAGGCCTCCGTCTTCGGCTTCCCCAACCCGATGCTGGGCCTGGTCGCCTACGGCATCGTGATCTGCGTGGGCATGAGCCTGCTGGCCGGTGCGGCCTTCCCCCGCTGGTACTGGCTGACCTTCGACGCGGGCTGTCTGTTCGGGGTCGGGTTCGTCTCGTGGCTGCAGTTCGAGTCGCTGTACCGGATCAACGCCCTGTGCCTGTGGTGCTGTCTGGCATGGGTCGCCACGATCGTCATGTTCTGGTACGTCACCTCGTTCGCCGTACGACACCACTTCCTGCCCGCGCCCGCTCCGGTGCGGGCATTCTTCGCGGAGTTCACCTGGGTGCTGCCGCTGGTGCACACCGGAGTCGTCGGCATGCTGATTCTGACCCGCTGGTGGGATTTCTGGACCAGCTGAGCACTCCTGAGCCCGTGCGCTCCGGAGCCGCTCGGCCGCGCACTCGTCACCGGTCCGGGCGCACTGCGGTGACCGGGAGGGCCGTCCGTCGGTTACCGCTTCGGACACCTGACCGGACGAGGAGTGAACGATGGTTCCAGACGTCGACGGAGCGCCGGTGGGCGAGCAGTGCGGAACACCGGCCGAGGGCGGAGCGCGGCCACGGGAGAGCACCCGGCGGGAGGTGACGCGGAGGCTGCTCGTCTCGGCCGTCGGCGTCGGGCTCGTCCCGGTGGCCGCGGCCTGCGAGCGGCGCCCGAGCGCCCAGGACGACGGCCGCCGGGCCGACGCCTTCGACGAGACCTACCGCGGGCGCCACATCCGCGGCATCGAGGTCCACACCGGCCGCCGGGCCGCCGCCGGCCGGTGGCAGGTCACCATCGACGGCCGCCCGCTGCACCTGATGCGCCGCGCCGACGGCAGTTGGCTGAGCATGGTCGACCACTACCGCTCGTACCCGACCCCGCTCGCCGCGGCCCGCGCCGCGGTCGACGAACTGGGCCCCGACGGGCAACTGCGCGACCTGGCACCGGGCCCGATGGGCGGAGCGCCGACGCACGGGGGAGGCGAGCATGGCGTACACGCGTAAGAACGTCAGCAAGCTGACCCGCAGCGAGCGGCGACGGTTCGTGGAAGCCCTGCTGAAGGTCAAACGGCGCGGTGAGTACGACGACTTCGTACGCATGCACATGGAATACAACTCCCCCGACGGCGAACGCGGGCTGCGCACCGCCCACATGGCGCCCTCCTTCCTGCCCTGGCACCGCAAGCTCCTGCTGGAGCTGGAGCGGGCGCTGCGCCGGGTGGACGGGTCGGTGACGGTGCCGTACTGGGACTGGACCCGCGACCGCACGGCCACCTCCCTGCCGTGGACCGACGATCTGATGGGCGGCAACGGGCGGCGCTCGGACCGGCAGGTGATGACCGGCCCGTTCGCCTACCGCACCGGCCACTGGACGATCAACGAGAACGTGACCGACGTGGAGTACCTCACCCGCGACCTGGGCCACCACAGCAACCCGATCCAGCTGCCGACCGCCCATGACCTGGAGACGGCACTGGCCGATCCGGTGTACGACACCGCGCCCTGGAACTCGACGGTCACCAAGGGGTTCCGCAACAAGCTGGAGGGGTGGGGGCCGGGCCGGGGCAGCGCCTCCTGGCGCAACCACAACCGGGTGCACCGCTGGATCGGCGGGGTGATGGTCGGCGGCGCCTCCCCCAACGACCCCGTCTTCTGGCTGCACCACTCCTTCGTCGACCTGCAGTGGACCCGCTGGCAGCGGCGGCACCGCGACCACCGCTACCTTCCGGCGGAGCAGCCCGGCCCGCGCGACGCCCAGCACGGCCGGATCGTGGCCCGGCACCAGCGGCTGCCGCCGTGGGACGTGACCCCCGACCAACTGGAGGACGTGAGCGGGATCTACCGGTACGAGTGAGTGCCGGCTCCGGAAGGCGCGCCACGGGAAGAGCTCCGCTGCGCGAGGTGCCGGCGCTCTTCTCCGTCTGCCGTGAACCCGCGTCGCTCGCTTCACCGTTCGAGGTGTCACACGTCCCGTTGAAAAGCCGGCGACACGGCAACCGCCGCTCGCGCACGGCTCTCCCGTGATCAAGTCTGAGTCTTCTGCGAAGGAGACGCCCCCGTGCGAATTTCTGACATTCAGCGCTGCGAAGTCCGGCCCGGACGCCTCGTCGAGTGGACGTACAGTCCGGCGACGGTCGCGACCGCGGCAGCGCAGCCACCGGATCCGCGGCCGCCGGCGTACATCCAGGAGTCGCACATCAGAACCGCGCGCTCGGTGCGCGAGGACGGTCTGTTCGTGCCGACCTGGATCGGTACGGCGTTCGATCTGCCGGGCCGAGCCGACCTCGACGCGCTCGAACAGGCGCTGCGCGGCTGGACGCTGCGGCACGAGACGCTGCGCAGCGGCTTCAGGTGGGCCGGCGACGACATGCACCGGTTCACGCTCGACGAGGACGACGTGACCCTGCGCCGCGAGGTGGTCGGCGACTTCGCCGACGCGGACACGCTGGTCCGTTACCTGCAGGACCGATTCGACGTCGCGGCGGACGCGCTCGGCTGGCCGAACCTGATCTACGCGGCCGTCGTCCGCGAGGACTCCACCAGCGTGTACCTGGCGTTCGACCACACCAACGTCGACGCCTACTCCCTCTACCGCATCCCGGACGAGATCCACGAGTTGTACCTCGCGGGCGTCACGGGCCGGACCATGTCCGGTACCCGCGTGGGCAGTTACGTCGACTTCTGCGAGCAGGAACGGGCGAACGCGGACGACATCGACGACACCCACGCGATCGTCGCCCGCTGGCGGGAGTTCATCGCCCGCTGCGGCGGGAAGCTCCCGGACTTCCCCGTCGACCTCGGACTGCGGTCCGGTGACGTACTGCCCACTCAGAAGCTCCTGCGCGAGCCGCTCGTCGACGCGGACGCCGCCGCCGCGTTCGAGACGTACTGCCGGCCCTACGGCGGCAGCATGGTGGGGATCCTGGCCGCGACCAGCCTGCTCGTGCACCAGCTCGGCGGGCAGCCGGTCTACCGTACGGTGGTGCCGTTCCACACCCGGGTGAAATCGGCGTGGTCGGACTCCGTGGGCTGGTACGTCGGCGGCGCACCGATCGAGGTGCCCACGGCACGGGACTTCGAGGGCGCGCTCACCGCGGTCCGCGCCGAGTTGCAGGCCAACCGGTCACTGGCGCGTATTCCGCTGGCGCGCGTACTGCGCCTGCTCGGCGCGGACTTCCGCCCGACGTCGCCGGACATGTACTCGATCGTCTCGTATGCGGACGCCCGCCTCGTCCCCGGCTCGGCCCAGTGGACCGAGCAGAAGGCGTACGGGCTGATCCGGGTGTCGTACGGCGACCAGGTGTGCGCCTGGATCACCCGGCTGCACGAGGGTCTGTGGTTCGCCTGCCGCTACCCGGACACCGACGTCGCGTACAAGAACATGCGCCTTTACATCGAGGGTTTGCGGGACCTCGTGGTGTCCGTGCCGGCGGATCGCCGTCATCGGGCCGCGGAGCCGACATTTTCGTAATACCGGGGGCGCGTCTTTCGCTCGCGGACAACTGCCCTTTTCACGTTCCGTGTTGGCGTGCCCAATGCCAATCCGGCGCGATGCGGCGTCAGTTGCCGTTCCCCGCCAGAGCCTGTGCTCTCATGTCCCCTTTTAGACACGGATATCCGCCAAAGTGGAATACGACACTTGGCTACTGGTAGTGTTCGTTAAGTCACGGTAGGCAATCAGCCTCGATGTCAGCAATACGTCAAGCAATGAAGAACCGAGGGTTCCATGCGCAAGCTTCAGCAGGTCGTGATCGCAGCAGTGGCGGCGGCCGGCGGTCTCTCCGCCATCGGTGCCGGCGCCGGTACCGCCTACGCTCATGGCAGGGGAGGGCTTGAGGTGAACGACCTCTACCGCCCGTACCAGGAGTGCAGCCCGCAGACGGTGGCCGAGAACGACATCCCGATCGGCGTGCTCGGACTTGCCCAGACCCTGGACACCACCTGCGGCCAGTTCAACAACGCTTTCTCTGGCTGAGGTCGACGGCGTCATCACCTGCGACGCCTTCCGCGGAACCCTTCGGGTCACTCCCCGAAGGGTTCCCTTCACGCCCGGCCGGTTGCCCGGGGCTCGAAGACGACGACAGGGCGAAGCCGGGGGCCGGCGCGGACGGTTGGCGGCGCACGGTGCCCGGCGCCCCTCACAAAGGAAACGCAGCACATGTTCAGCACGAAGAAGATCGCGGCCGTCTCGGGGCTCATCGGCGGCCTCGCCGTGACCTGCGCCGGTGTGGCCCAGGCGCACACCGTCCGGGGTCCGGGTACGTGCACCCGCGACATCCTGGGCAACGTCACCTGTGTCCAGCGGATCGAAGGTGAGATCCCCGAGAACGGCCAGATCCCGCACTACGACAACTGCCTGCCGACGCAGCCCTTCACCGTCCCCGCCGCCCTGGGAGGCGGGTCGATGCGGATCGGGCCCCAGGTGACCTGTTCCAACACGACGTCGGGAGCGCCCGACAAGGCCGACGGACAGAAGGAGTTTTCCGGTCTGTTCTGAGTCCCGAGAGTGAAACCCCTCGGCGCGTGCCGTGCGGTGAGCCGACACGACGTATGGAGCGAAGATCCCAAATTGCTACGGACTGTGTGTATAAGCTCACAGCAAGTAGTCAAACCAGGGCTGTCCGCCCGGGTAAGAAAGGGTCAACCATGCGTAAGTTTCAGCGTGCTGCGGTCGTAGCGGCGGTCGTTGCGGGGCTGTCCACCCTTGGTGTCGGCGTCAGCTTCGCCGGTGGCCAGGACGACAAGGATGTCGCTCCCCCGACGATCACCGCGGTGGCCAACTCGTCGGCCAACGCCGTGGCCACGTGGGGTGGTTACAACGAGGACAAGAAGGGTGAGCACAAGGAAGGCGGGGAGGAGGGCTACGGCCAGTACGCCGCTCCGGGTGACGCCCAGTAATACAGAACGATAGGCACATCGCACGAACTCGGACGCTCCTGTCCCGGACCAACTCGGCTTGTTCACCGGTGTGCTGAGTGACACCCCATGCGAAGGCAGCCCGGACGCGCGGCAGATCCCCCAGGGAGCGCGTCCGGGCTGCGCCAATTTCGGCGCCGACTCGTCTCCTGCAGTCAATTGCAAAGGAACGCAACACATGTTCACTCGACAGAAGGTCGCGACCATTTCGGGTCTCGTCGGAAGTCTCGCCGTGATCTGCGCCGGTGCCGTACAAGCGCACGCCGATGAACCCGGGGGCGAATGCAGGAACACCGCCACGGGTGGCGTCGTCTGCATGCGCAAGAGCGACATCCGCACCGACCACGGCGGCAAGCACTTCATCGACCAGACACAGGATTGTTCGATGGCCGACCGGCCCCGCGTGGTGTTTCCCGACGACGAACTGCTGCACGGGGGAACCGCGAACGTCGGGACGGTGGTGGACTGCTCCAACCATGCGAAGCTGCCCAAGGGCTTCAAGAGGCCTCGGTTCGACTAGCCTCGCATCGCGTTCCGACGGGCGACCGGCGCATGCCGGACCGGGATCTTTCCCGGTCCGGCTTCTTGCGTTTTACGGTCCCTTGTTTCGGTTTTCTGATCCGGTGTGACCGCTCGCTGCTCCGACGTTCCGGTTCCGGCTTTCCGGTCCGGTATTACGGCTTCCTGGTACGGCATTTCGGCCTCCGGGGGAGCGGAACCGGCCGCCGACATGGCTGTCCCCGGTGTCCCGGCCTGCGGCCGGGACACCGGGGACAGAGGGGGTGCGCCCTACTTGCCGACGCTGTTGTTGCAGCCCATGGTCGAGCCGAGGCTCGACTGCTGGGCGCCGGCGTTGCCTTCGCCGTTCAGCAGGTTGCCGCCCAGGCCGTTGGCGATGCCGACCTCGCCGAGGACGTCGGCGTTGAGGTCGTGGGACCTGCAGGTGGTGGACTGCAGGACGCTGAAGCGCGGACCGTTGCCGCCCTTGCCCCATCCCTGGTCGGCGTGGGCGGCGCCGGCGCTCAGGAGCCCGACGCTCCCGAGGGCGGCGACCAGGACGGCAGCCTTGCGCAGCTTGTGCATGTCATCTCCGGTGGAATGAAAGTGGTGGATGCGATCTCTTGGAGATCGACTTCGTGCGGTAATGGAGGCTAATAGGAAATATCCGAAGACAACCAACGACGCGCCGAATTCCGATTTGTTGTCACCCTGAATGCTCACAGGCGCACAAAAAGGTCCCGGCACCGAACCTGAGGCTCGGTGCCGGGATCGTTTCCTGCTCTGGTCGCCGGTGCGGCGGTGCGCTTAGAAGGCGCTGTTGTTGCAGCCCATGGTCGAGCCGATGTGGGTGGCCTGGGCACCCGGGTCACCCTCGCCGTTGAGCGCGTTGCCCAGCAGGCCGTTGAGGATGCCGACCTCGCCGAGGACGTCCAGGTTCAGGTCGTGCGACTTGCAGTTGGAGCTCTGCAGGACGCTGAAGCGGTCGCCGCCCTTGCCGCCTTCCTTGCCGCCTTCCTGACCGCCGGCGTGGGCGGTGCCCCCCATGAGGGCGATGCTGCTGACGGCGGCGATCAGAACGGCAGCCTTGCGAAGCTTGTGCATGTCTTCTCCGGTGGAGTGAAGGGGTTGCGATCCGTGACAGATCGCTTTCTTACAGTCACGGAGATTAATAGGAAATAACCCAAAACGGACAGCGACGCGCCGGTTTCTTGATCTCCCGACAAAAGCACCCGAAAGCCGTATCGCATGCGTGCGGGCCCTTCGCGGTTGTTCCTCGAAGGGCCCGTGCCGGGGGTGGGTGTCCGGACGTCCGGCGACGCTAGTGGGCGCTGGCGTGGGCGAGCGCGTTCGACTGGGTGTTGGCCTGCGTGCACTCGATGCCGTGGGTCTCGGACGCGGCGAGCAGGGCGACCGGGACTGCGGCGTTGAGCAGGGACTGCGGGCTGCACTCCTGGGACGGACGGAAGAGGTTGGTCTGGCCCAGGCCGCCGCCCTGACCCGGGGCCGCCTGAGGGGAGATCTGCGGGTTGATCTGCGGGCTCAGGTTCGGGTTCACCTGCGGTGTGACGTCAGCGCCCCGCTGTGGACCCGCATACGGGGCCGGGGAGCCGTAACTCTGCACGCTGGCCTGCGAGGAGGTCGCCGAAGCCGCCTGGGCGTCCGGCTGCGAAACGGGGAGCGGAAGTCCACCGCCGTACGCGGGAACGGCGGCGGAGCTCGGGCCGGCGCCGACGGCGGACAGACCCCCGGCTGCTGCGACGACGAGCGCGACCCTGTGAAGCTTGCGCATGAAACCCTCGGCCCTTCATTGACCTGTGCTCGGAACGTATCGGAAATGCTGATGAGTTGGTGCCGGTGGTGCTGTTTCCTGCTGCCCTGTACGGCTGCGACGGACCATCGCCCTGGCCCAGTGGGGAACGAGACAAGCGGCGGAACGGATACGGATACCCGGCCCTGGTCACCCATTTGCCCCAGGCTCTGTGTGCCTCGG
Organism: Streptomyces barringtoniae; assembly: GCF_020819595.1. Classification (GTDB taxonomy): domain Bacteria; phylum Actinomycetota; class Actinomycetes; order Streptomycetales; family Streptomycetaceae; genus Streptomyces; species Streptomyces barringtoniae. Next base: position 6,315 of record NZ_JAJHNP010000010.1, on the reverse strand, counting down.
TGTCGCGCCGCGGACTCCTCTGCAATCCTGGTCCGGCGCATCCGGCGGGTGATGGCAAATGGGTGACGCGGTTTCGGCTCCCGTGACCGGGGCGGGGGAGAAGTCGTTGCCAGCTGGGAGAGGGCAGCGATCATGGATCTACGGAGGGGCAAGGGAATTCGCTGTCAGCTCCGGCGAAAGTCCGCGTGCAGCCGAGGAGTTACCCCTGTAACGGTGCAGTACGAACATCAGACTGTGCGCACGCGAGACCGCACCGAATACAACGGATTTCCCTGTTCAGGTATTTGAAGGGCCGAGGGTTCCATGCGCAAGCTTCACAAGGCCGCGCTCGTCGCAGCAGCGGCCGGCGGTCTGTCCGCCATCGGCGCCGGCGTCAGTCAGGCCGCCGACTATCCCGCGGGGTACAGCGGCGCCGCTCCAGCGTCGGCTCCCGAGTACCCCGCACCGCAGTACGCGGCGCCGCAGTATCCGCCGCCCCAGTACGCCGCTCCGCAGTACGCGCCGCCCCAGTACGCACCGCCCCAGTACGCCGCTCCGCAGTACGCACCGCCCCAGTACGCACCGCCCCAGTACGCCGCTCCGCAGTACGCGCCGCCCCAGTACGCCGCTCCGCAGCCGAGTGGTCCGCAGGCCGAGGCGACGTCCCGCTCGACGGGCACCGCACAGATCGCCGCTCCGCAGCCGCAGCCGTACTCCCCGCCGATGATGCAGGCCGCTCCGCCGGCACCGCCGCAGGAGCGTGCCGCCACCGCCTCCGCCACGGCCGTCTCGGGAGGCTTCGCGCAGGCCGCCGGCCCGTCGTACGCCCCCCAGCAGGCCGCCGCCCCGCAGCAGTCGGCGCCGCAGGTCGTGCCGCAGGTCAGCCCGCAGTCGGCGCCGGAGGTCATGCCGCGGGTGGCCCCGCAGGTCGCCGTACCGCAGACCTTCGGCGCGACGGACGCCCCGCCGCATGTCGCCCCTCAGGTGAACCCTCAGGTGAACCCTCAGGTGAACCCGCTCGTCAACCCGCTGCTCGCACCGGACGCACCGCAGGCGCCCGGGCTCGGCCTCGGGCAGGTCGCCGCGCCTCCCGTCGGCTCACTGGGTCTGCCCCGCGTCGGCTGATCGCCTCGCCGGGTTTCCTCCGTCCTCCCCCCACCAGATCTGCCGCGGATCGCATCCGCTAGACCAACGGAGAAGTAATGCGCAAGTTCCAGAAGGCCGTCCTCGTGGGTGCTGCCGTCCTCGGCAGTGTCGGCACCCTCGGCCTCAACACCGCCTTCGCACACGGCGAGCCGGGCCATGACGACCTCGACGTCAACCAGGGCATCGAATGCCGTTCGCACGACATGAACATCGATGTCCTGGGCAGCGTCGGCGCCCTCAACGGCCTGGCCGGCAACGTGCTGAACGGCGAAGGCAACCCGGGTGCGCAGCAGAGCCACCTCGGTTCGGACATGGGCTGCAACAGCAAGGCGCTCTGACCGGCCGACAGCATCCACATGGAAAGCGCCGGACCTTCCCACGACCGCGGGGAGAGTCCGGCGCTCTTCTGCATGCCGCCCGTGCCGCCGTCCGGCGCGCCCGGCATCCGTCACTGGCCGTACGCGTATCGCAACATCCTGCGCTGCCGCTCCGGGGTGTGCTCGGCGAACAGCATGTCCAGCCGCGCGCCGCTCTGCTCGCCGGGACCGTGCGTCAGCACGGCGACGGCCGCCGCCGCCAGCTCCCCCGGCGTGTCGACCAGACCGGTCAGGCCCAGCGACTCCAGGGCCGGGATGCGCCGCGCCACCACCGGCCGCCCCAGCCCCACCGCCTCCAGAAGCGTCATCGGCGCTCCCTCCCACAGCGCGGTGTGCGCGTACACGTCCGCCTGGGCGAGCAGTCGCTGCAGGGAGCGGTGGTCCAGCCAGCCGGTGACCGTCACACCGGCCCGCTCCAGTCGCGCACCGTGGGCGGATTCGCCGCCGCCGAGCCAGAACCAGTTGCTCGACGGCATCAGCCGCCGCCCTTCGGCCGCCGCCTCGGCGAAGAAGGCGGGGTCCTTCTGCGGGCACAGCCTGCCGACGGCGGCAACGGTCCGAGGCGGCAGACCGGTGCCGTCGCCGCTGCGCACGTCGGGCTCCGGCCGCTGCCGCGGCGGGGCGGCCGTCGCGGCTTCCTGACAGGGCACCAGGTTGGGTACGTGGACGGCTCGCTGGCGCCTGCGCAGCGAGCGGGCGAGTTCGACCTCACGGGGGCTGACACCCGCCACGGTGCCCGTACGCCGGGACAGCACGCGCTCGACCGCCTGCACCGCCGCCGCCGCGTGCCGCGCGAGGTCGCCGCGCTCCATCGCGTAGCAGTGCGGGGTGTAGACGATGCGGTCCGTCGGCACGGCGGGCGCGAGGCGCACATAGCCCCCCGCCAGGGAGGAGTGGGCGTGGACCACGTCCGGCCGCAGCCCACGGAAGAGCCGGCCCACTTCGCGGACGCGCGCGAAGTGGCCTGGCGGCATCCGCCAGACGCCGTCGAAGAGCGCGTCCGTGTCGGCGATCTGACAGCCGTCGCGCTCGGACATCAGCAGCAGGTGCCGCACCTCCGGAACGGACCGCACATAGTCGCGGACCGCCGTCTGTACCCCGCCGCCCCATGCCTCCGCGACATGCAGGACGGTGGGCCGCCCGCCGTCCGCCGCCGCGCCGCCCGGATCACCGCGCATTGCTGGTTCTCAGCACGGCGGGCAGGGTGCGCAGCAGGATCAGCAGGTCCAACTGCAGGCTCCAGTGGTCGACGTACCGCAGGTCGAGCCGGATCGCCTCGTCGACCGTGGTGCTCGAGCGGCCCGACACCTGCCACAGCCCCGTCATGCCCGGCTTGACGGACAGCCGTCTGGCTCGGTGCTCCGGGTGCAGCAGCTGGTTCTCGGGGCGCACGTTGGGGCGCGGGCCCACCAGCGACATGTCGCCCCGCAGCACGTTGATCAGCTGAGGCAGTTCGTCCAACGAGGTCTTGCGCAGGAACCGGCCGACCGGCGTGATGCGCGGATCGTGCCGCGGCTTGGTGCAGATGGACATCTCACTGCCGTCGGCCAGCAGCAGCGCCGCCACGTCCACGGCCGAATTGTGATGCATGGTGCGGAACTTCAGCATCGTGAACGATCGCTGCCCCATGCCGTCCCGAGCCTGCCGGTAGATGACGGGTCCCGCACTGCTGACGGCCACCGCGAGACCGATGAGCGCCATCAGAGGAAGCAGGGCGACCAGCAGAAGCGCGGAGAGTACGACGTCGAGCGTGCGTTTGGCGCGGGCGCCGGCCCGGTCGGCGCGTGTCTCGCCGGTGAGCGGAGGCGGTGAGGTCACCGCCGAGGTCTCGGCGCCGCTCAGCACCTGAGCTACTCCTACCAAAACAGTACTCCTTCCGAATTAGAAGCAAATAATGTGACGTATGCCTCAGAAATGGTGGAGTGGCCGACGCCGCGGACCGGCTGCGACATACCGCGGTCCATTCCGTCGCCGGGGCAAGAACACCCGTACGACGCATCGCGGCCACTGTCGCTCTCGAAGTCCTTGCCCGAGCGGGGAGTTCAGGCCGCTCCGGGTTCGGCGGCCCGTTCCGGCCCCTGGACCCGCCCGAAGGACCGTCACGGCCCACGCCTGGCCGTGCCTTCGTCCAGGCTTCGGTTCACACGGATGCGGCCGACCGGTTGTTACGGCTGGTCAGGGGCGGTCGGCGTACGAGAGGGCTGCTGGGCCGCTTGCCTGCGATCCTCCCGGGCAGGGGCCGCGAGCAGCTCTCGCATGCCCACCCCGCACCGTCCGCGGCCGCACGGCCAGGCGGCCGCAGGTGACAGGACTCAGCCGCAGGTGACAGGACTCGGCCGCAGGTGCCGGACTCGGCGGAAGACGCGTACGTGATCGGCGCTGAAGGCGATCGGGTCGTCGGTAGGCGGGGCGGGGTGGATGTCACCCGAGGAAATCGAGAGGTTGACGTTCAGACAAGCCGACCAGTCCGGGGCCACTCCGCGTCCGTCCTCGTAGACAAGGGCGCCGTTGACATACCAGTCGACGTAATCAGTGCCCAGCCGCACACCGATACGCGTCCAGTCCGCGCCGCCCGAGGGGGGTGATGACGTCGTAATTGGCGGCGTACCGGACGTGGTTCACCATTTCCAGCAGGTCCGGGGCGTCGGGATGGTATTCGAACACATTGATCTCGTGGCCGCCGCCGGCCCAGGTCCACACAGACGGCCAGGCTCCAACCGTGGCGGGCAGCTTCGCCCGCACCTCGAGGTGGTCGCCGGGCCGCAGACGGAATCCCTCCCGGGACCCCTCCGTGGTGATCAGCCCCGTGTCCCAGGCCTGCCGACCGTTCTCCAAGGTGTGCGGGCCGGGCCGGGCGGTGAACGTCGCCATGTCGTCGGCGATCCGCGCGTCGTCGGGACTCACCGTCGGGGAGATCACCCGGAGCTTGGTCTTCCCGAGCGGGTGGGTACCGCTCTCGTCCTCGTCATAGGCGTACTGGGTGTACGTGCCCGCTCGGAAGGTGCGGGGCTGGGTGGTGAAAGTGAACCCGTCGGGGCAGATCCGAGCGGTCTCGGCCACGCCCGGGTAGTGGAACGCTTTTCTGCATGGTGAGGTTGGGAGGGCGCCCATCCTCACCGTGCCAGTGGGGCGCGGCGGCATTTCCGTGACACGCCGATGACACCGTTCCCGCCACCATCAGCGCCACGACGCGACTCGTCGTCCTCACGCGCCGGACCTCCTCCGCCTCGCGCTTTCCGCCGAGTGGCCTGCGCTGTCATGGGCAGCGATCGGGGGTAGTAGGTCACGACGCGTGGGGGAACGCCCGTTACAGCCGGTTTCGGCGCGGGTGTCGGATCGGCGGCAGGCGGCGACCGGTTGCGGCGGATCCGGCTGGTGCTGATCCGGCTGGTCCTGCTGGTCCGGCAGATCGGGCTGGGCCGGAAGATTCGGCTGATCCGGCCGGGCGGGTGGAGGGCTGGGCGGGCCGGGCGGGCCGGGCGGGCCGGGCAACAGCTTCCGTGCTCCCGGTCGCGCTCACCGCCGCGACCGCAGCCTCCCGCCGTGACCGCAGCCTCCCGCCGTGACCCGCAGCCGGCCGCAGCCGCGGGGCTCAGGCCAGGAGCCGTATCGGGGACCCGGCCAGGTAGGCCTGGATGTCCTCCACCGCCTGGCGGTAGTACGTCGTGAAGTTGGCGTGCGACACGTAGCCGAGGTGGGGTGTGGCGAGGAGACGGGGGGCGGTGCGCATCGGGTGGCCGGCGGGCAGTGGCTCGATGTCGAAGACGTCCACGCCGGCACCCGCGATCCGGCCCTCGTGCAGCGCGGCGAGCAGGGCGTCCTGGTCGACGACGGCAGCCCGGGAGGTGTTGATCAGGTAGGCGGTCGGTTTCATCAGGGCGAGTTCGGCGGCGCCGACCAGCCCCCGGGTGCTCTCGCGGGCGGCCACGTGGACGGAGACGAAGTCGCTCTCGGCGAGCAACTCCGCCTTGCCGGCGGTGAGTCCGACGCCCGCCTCCTCGGCGCGCTCCTGGCTGAGGCCCGGGGTCCAGGCGCTGACCCGCATGCCGAAGGCGAGCCCGACCCTGGCCACCCGGCTGCCGATCCGGCCGAGACCGAGCAGGCCCAGCCGACGGCCGTGCAGGTCGGCGCCGACGGTGGACTGCCAGGGGCCGTTCGTGCGCAACGCGGTGTTCTCCTCGACGATCCCGCGGGCCAGACCGAGCAGCAGCGCCCAGGTCATCTCGACCGGCGGGGTGCCCGAACTCTCCGTACCGCACACGGTGACGCCCTGGGCCGCGGCTGCCGCGTAGTCGATGACGGTGTTGCGCATACCGGAGGCGACGAGCAGCTTCAAGCGGGGCAGGCGGGCGAGCAAGGAGCCGGGAAAGGGGACGCGTTCGCGCAGCGTGACGACGATGTCGCAGTCCACGAGCGCCGCGACGAGGGCGTCCTCGCCGTCCAGGTGCTCCCGCAGCGAGAAGACCTCCACCTCGTCCTCGATCACCGACCAGTCGGCCAACTCGGTGGCCACACCCTGGAAGTCGTCCAGCACCGCACAGCGAAGTCGCACGTCGTCTCTCCTCCCGGACCTCTGCCGCGTTCCACGGACGGAGACAAGTGTCCATCCCTCGGCCGGAGCGACTGACAGCCGGGCAGGGCGGCCGCTGCAGGCGATGCAAGCTTGCCGACATCCGGTCGGCTCCGGGCACGTTGCCGTCGGCGCTGCCGTCACTGGACTCGGTCCCGGCCGCAGACCCGGCCCCTGACGTCAACGGCAGTGGTTGCAGTCGTTGACCCCATCACCAGGCAGCGCGTCGCGGACGCGACTCAG
>NZ_JAJHNP010000001.1 GCF_020819595.1 Streptomyces barringtoniae | reverse complement strand
AATTATTCAAAAAGGTCGGATCCTGAACTTCGGTTCGGGGTCCGGCCTTTTTACGTTTTCCTTAACGTGTCGTTCATGTCGCGCACCCAGCATCCAGCACATGGGAACTGCTGCAATGCTCAGGGCCGCCGGCGTCGGCCTCGGTGACGAGGTCGTCGTACCCGCCTTCGGGAACGTCGAAGTCGCCGAGGCCGTGACCCTGGCCGGTGCGCAGCCGGTGTTCGCCGACATAGACCCGGTGACCTACTGCCTCGACCCCGTCGCCGTAGAGGCAGCCGTAACTCCGCGTACCGCCGCGGTCGTTGTCGTACACCGCTTCGGACGGCAGGCCGACCTGCGGCGGTTGCACGGGCTCGGGCAGCGGCACGGCGTGCTGGTGCTGGAGCAGGGCGAGTCCGAGGTGCCGTACGACGAGATAGCCCAGCGCAGGGAGCGGGCCGCCTACCTCGACGGCAAGCTCAAGGGCGTACGGACGCCCGACGGCGGTGACGGCCACACCTACCAGCAGTACGTCGTGCGGGTGCCGGGCAACGGCCGGCCGGACCGGGACGCCTTCGCGATGGCCCTGCGGGCCAAGGGAGTTGAGTGCCGGGTGCCGGTCAAGACGCCCGTGCACCGGCTGCCGGAGTTCCGCCGCTGCGTGTCCCTGCCGCAGACGGAGCTGGCCGCCGACGAGACGCTGACGCTGCCCGTGGACGCCGCGCTCACCAAGCGGGAGATGCAGCGGATCGTGTCCGCGTGCAATGCGCTCGGCGGACTGCTGCAGCCCGCCTACTGAGCGGGTTCCGAACGAATTTGGGAAGTCGGGCCTGCTCGGGGTACAGTTTCTCCGTCGCCGCGAGGGAAACCTCGGAAACGACAGGCCCCTATAGCTCAGTCGGCAGAGCGTCTCCATGGTAAGGAGAAGGTCAACGGTTCGATTCCGTTTGGGGGCTCAACAAGAAAGACCCCGCCCTTCCGGGCGGGGTCTTTCTCATGCTCTCACGCGTCCTTGTGGATTCCCGGGACGCGCATCGCCAGGATAGCCATGTCGTCCGACGGGGCGTCCGACGCGAAGCGTTCCACCGCCCGCATGATGCGTGCCGCGACCGCGCCCGCCGTCAGACCCGTGCAGGTGGTGAGGACGTCGGCGAGGCCGTCGTCGCCCAGCATGCGCGCGCCCTCACGGCGTTCCGTGACGCCGTCCGTGACGCAGAGCAGTACGTCACCGGGATCGAGGGTGACGGTCTCCTCGTGCAGCTCCAGGTCCTCGATCACGCCCAGCAGCGGCTGCGGCTCGGCGGCCGGCGTCACCGTGCCGTCCTGGCGCAGGCGCAGCGGAAGCGGGTGGCCGGCGCAGACCACCTTCAGCTCGGCGCTGCCGTCCTCCTGCGGGCGCATCTCGCCGTAGAGCAGGGTCAGGAAGCGGCTGCGGTCGCCCTCGTCGAGGATCGCGGAGTTCAGGCGCTGCAGGACCGCCGGTCCGGACAGGCCCTCGCGGGCCAGTAGGCGCAGGGCGTGCCGGGCCAGGCCGGTGACCGCCGCCGCGTTCGGGCCCGTACCGCAGACGTCGCCGATGGCGAAGCCGTAGGCGCCGTTGCCGATCGGGAAGAGGTCGTAGAAGTCGCCGCCGACCTCGTTGCCCTCGCCGGCCGCGCGGTAGATGACCTCGACCTCGACGCCGTCGATGTTCGGGGTGCCGGGCGGGAGCAGACTGCGCTGGAGGGCCTGGCTGATGGCCGTGCGCTCCGAGTACAGGCGGGCGTTGTCCAGGGCGAGCGCGGCCCGGCGGGACAGGTCCTCGGCCAGTTCGAGGATTTCCTGGCGGAAGTGTTCGTCGGTGGGCTTGCCGAGGACGAGCATGCCGATGACGCGGTTGCGGGCCACGAGGGGCAGGACGACCGTCTCGCCGCCGACCGCGGAGGCCGTGGCGAGGGTCGGGCCGATGCCCGAGGAGATCTGGCGCGTGGGCCCGCCGGACAGGCCGAGGCTGCGCATGGAGCTGCGCAGGGCCGCCTGGTGCGCCACCTCGCCCGGGGTCGTCCAGACCCGGGCGCCGGGGGTCGGTACCGGGTCCGGCGGCGGGACCTTCGACAGCAGCGCCTTGATGCCGTCGATGAGTTCCTCGTCCTCGTGCAGGACGTACGACAGATACGGCTCGGAGGCCTGGTCGGCGATCGTATAGACGGCGCACCAGGTGGCCAGCGTGGGGACCGTCATCTGGGCCATCAGGGCCAGCGTCTGGTCGCGGTCCAGGGTGCCCGCCAGCAGGTCGGAGGCCTCGACCAGGAAGCTCAGGGAGCCGCGGCGCAGCCGCTCCAGCTCGCCCAGGCGGGCCGACTCGACGGCCAGGGCGATCCGGTCGGCGGCGAACTGCAGGCGCAGCGCCTCCTCGTTGGAGTACCGGCCCGGTGCCTCGGCCGCGACGCCGAGGGAGCCGGTGAGGCGGCCCTCGACCTTCAGCGGGACGGTGACGACCGAGCGCATGCCGGTGCCGGACAGCAGGGGTACGGCGCCGGGAACGGCGGTGAGGTCGTCGTGGACGGCGGGCATGCGTGCGGAGCCGTAGCGGCCGGGGCCGGCCTCGACGGGCACGCGCGCGAAGCGCTGGCGCGCGGAGGGCAGGCCGGTGGAGGCGCGGACCTCCAGCTCGGTCTCGTCGTCGGTGGCCAGCAGCAGGAACGCGGAGTCGCCGTCGAGCATGTCGCGGGCGCGCTCCACCGTGCGCTGCAGGAGGCCGTCGAGGTCGTCCGGGGCGGGGGAGCCGATGAAGACCTCGAAGGGGTCGGCGCCCTGGCCGTCGGAGGACTGGCCCTGGTCGCCGGCCGGGACGCGCGGCGGGGTCTGGAGTACGGCGCGCTCGTGCTCGCGGACCAGGAGACAGACGGTGGAGGGTTCGCCGCCGGTGTCGCGGACCCGGAGATGCGAGGCGTAGACCGAGGCGACCCGGCCGTCGGCGCCGCGGATGCCGTAGCTGCCCTCCCAGCGGGAGAGCTGCAGGGCCTCGGCCACGCCGGTGCTGGTGCCCGGGGTGTGCGGCCAGGCCGCCAGCTCGGTGAGGGGCCTGCCCATGACCTCGGCGGCCGGATAGCCGAACAGTTCTTCGGCGTCCTCGTTCCAGGAGGTGATGGTGCCCTTGCGGTCGACCTGGATGACGGCGACGCGGACCCGGCCGTCGGCCAGCGGGAGCAGGTCGGCGGGGAGGGACGGGCCGGCGGTGCGGGTGCCGACGGGGCGTTCGGGGAGGTTGAGCTGGAACCAGACGTTCTTGTGGGTGGGCGTGTAGTCGACGCCCCAGCGGGTGGCCAGGGCCGCGCACAGCTGCAGGCCGCGGCCGCCCTCGCGGTCGGGGCTGCCCATGGTGGCCGCGGCGTTCTGGAGGGGGACCTCGCGCTCGGGGTAGCGGTCGGAGACCTCGATGCGCACGCCGTCCTCGGCGCGCAGGCACAGGACGTCCGCGTGCGTGCCCGCGTGGACGACCGCGTTGGTCACCAGCTCGCTGGTGAGGACCACGGCGTCGTCGACGATGTCGGCGAAGCCCCAGCCCTGGAGGGTGTCGCGGACGAAGGACCGGGCGGTCGCGACCGATCGCCCGACGGGCTCGAAGGTGGCGGCCGCGCGCGCGGTGATCACAGAACTCCTCGGCCTGTTGTCGACGGGCAGGGCTGCCTGGCCGGCCGGCTCGCTGCGCTGCTGAGGCAACAGCTCGCCTGTCGGCTGTGGCTCCGGGGGCTGTCCCCCGGGGATGACTCCGGTGGTCATGGTCTGCGGCCGCCCCTCCGATGCCCGCTCGTTCTCGTGCCACCGCCCAGACCGGTCGCACCGGTGCGGCTGGACAGCCGCATGCAAGGTTACTTACCTTCGCCGTCCGAGCGGATGCCGGTCGCCGGTGTTCACCCCCCGAGGGGTGTGCGGACGATGTGCGAAGCTGCCGAACTGTTATGGCCTGGTTGGGCCGGGGTGAAACACTGGGCAAGCTTCTGATGAAGGTCGGGTCAGCCTGCGTGTGTTCCGTGTACGGCGGGCAGCAGCCTCTGGTGTGGCCGGATCTCGTCTGGCAGAAATACGCAGCAGTAACCGGTACGCGGAAGTATCCGGTATGCCGATGACGGGCATGCCGGGCCGAAGCGGTCGAGTACGGCAGTAACGGTCTACCCCTCCGGGAGGGACACAGTGGAGTCTGGCGCGGCGACGCGTGGCACGAAGACGCGCGCGAAAGGCGGACCGTCCCTGGGCAAGCGCGGCGACACCACCGCCGTGGACACGGCTGCCCTGAACCGGCTGCTGGCGGCTCTCGTCTCGATGCGTGACGGAAACTTCCGCAAGCGGCTCACGGTCTCCGGGGACGGCGTGATGTCGGAGATTGCGGCCGTCTTCAACGAGGTGGCCGACCGGAACCTGCATCTGACCGGTGAGCTGTCCCGGGTACGGCGCATGGTCGGCCGTGAGGGAAAACTCACGGAGCGGCTGGAGACGGGGGCCTGCGAGGGCTCCTGGGCGTCCGCGATCGACGCCTCCAACGCGCTCGTCGACGACCTGGTGTGGCCGGTGTCGGAGGTCGGCCGGGTGCTCACGGCGGTCGCCGAGGGTGATCTGTCGCCCCGGATGGAGCTGCGCACGCAGGCCCTGGACGGTGGCACCGGGCATCCGCTGCGGGGCGAGTTCCTGAAGGTCGGCCGTACCGTCAACAACCTGGTCGACCAGCTGTCGACGTTCACGGACGAGGTCACGCGCGTGGCCAGCGAGGTCGGCACCGAGGGCAAGCTCGGCGGTCAGGCCCGGGTGCGCGGAATGTCGGGTTCGTGGAAGGACCTGACCGAGTCCGTCAACACCATGGCGCGGCAGCTGACCGCCCAGGTGCGCGACATCGCGCTGGTGACGACGGCCGTGGCCCGGGGTGACCTGTCACGCAAGGTGACCGTGCAGGTCGCCGGCGAGATGCTGGAGCTGAAGAACACCGTCAACACGATGGTGGAGCAGCTGTCGTCCTTCTCCGTCGAGGTGACCCGGGTCGCCCGTGAGGTGGGCACCGAGGGCATCCTGGGCGGTCAGGCGCAGGTACCGGGCGTGGCCGGCGTGTGGAAGGAGCTCACCGACTCCGTCAACACGATGGCGGGCAACCTGACCGCTCAGGTGCGCGGGATCTCGCAGGTCACGACGGCGGTCGCCAACGGTGACCTGTCGCAGAAGGTGACGGTTCCGGCGCGCGGCGAGGTGGCGCAGCTCGCCGAGACGATCAACCAGATGACCGAGACGCTGCGGATCTTCGCGGACGAGGTCACGCGCGTGGCGAACGAGGTCGGCGCGGAGGGCCGGCTGGGCGGCCAGGCGAACGTGCCGGGCGCCGCCGGTACGTGGAAGGACCTGACGGACTCCGTCAACACGGTCTTCCGGAACCTGACCATCCAGGTGAGGGACATCGCGACCGTGACGACCGCCGTGGCCAACGGTGACCTGTCGCAGAAGGTCACGGTCGACGTGGCCGGCGAGATGCTGGAGCTGAAGAACACCGTCAACGGGATGGTGGACCAGCTGTCGGCGTTCGGCGCCGAGGTGACGCGGGTCGCGCGGGAGATCGGTGTCGAGGGCGAGCTGGGCGGTCAGGCGCAGGTGCCCGGTGCGGCCGGTGCGTGGAAGGACTTGACCGACTCCGTCAACACCGCGTTCCGCAACCTGACCGGGCAGGTGCGCAACATCGCCCAGGTGACCACGGCGGTGGCCAACGGTGACCTGTCGCAGAAGGTCACGGTCGACGTCTCCGGCGAGATGCTGAAGCTGAAGAACACCGTGAACACGATGGTGGACCAGCTGTCGAGCTTCGCCGACCAGGTCACGCGGATGGCCCGGGACGTGGGTACGGAGGGCCGGCTGGGCGGTCAGGCCCGGGTGGACGGCGTGTCGGGCACGTGGAAGGAGTTGACGGACTCCGTCAACTTCATGGCCGGCAACCTGACGTCCCAGGTACGGCAGATCGCCCAGGTGACGACGGCGGTGGCCCGCGGCGACCTGTCGCAGAAGATCGACGTTGACGCGCGCGGCGAGATTCTTGAGCTGAAGAACACGATCAACACGATGGTTGATCAGCTGTCCGCCTTCGCCGACCAGGTGACCCGGGTGGCGCGTGACGTGGGTACGGAAGGGCGGCTCGGCGGTCAGGCGCAGGTGCCCGGTGTGGCCGGTGTGTGGCGGGACCTGACCGACTCCGTGAACGGCATGGCCGGCAACCTGACGGCCCAGGTGCGCAACATCGCGCAGGTTGCCACCGCAGTGGCCCGCGGTGACCTCTCCCAGAAGATCACCGTGGACGCGCGCGGCGAGATCCTGGAGCTGAAGAACACCCTGAACACGATGGTGGACCAGCTGTCGTCGTTCGCCCAGGAGGTCACGCGTGTGGCCCGTGAGGTGGGTACGGAGGGCATGCTCGGCGGTCAGGCCGAGGTGCAGGGTGTCTCCGGCACCTGGAAGGACCTCACGCAGTCGGTGAACTTCATGGCGAACAACCTGACGATCCAGGTGCGCAACATTGCCGAGGTCACGACCGCGGTCGCCAAGGGCGACCTGTCGAAGAAGATCACTGTTGACGCCAAGGGTGAGATCCTTGAGCTCGTCACGACGGTCAACACCATGGTTGATCAGCTGTCCAGCTTCGCCGAGCAGGTGACCCGGGTGGCCCGTGAGGTGGGCACCGAGGGCATCCTGGGCGGCCAGGCCCATGTACCGGGCGTCACCGGTATCTGGAAGGACCTCAGCAACAACGTCAACCTGATGGCCAACAACCTGACCATGCAGGTGCGGAACATCTCCCAGGTCGCGGCGGCCGTCGCCAACGGTGACCTGACGCGGCAGGTGACGATCGAGGCGCGGGGCGAGGTCGCCCAGCTCGCCGACACCATCAACATCATGGTCAAGACGCTGAGTTCGTTCGCCGACCAGGTCACCAAGGTGGCCCGTGAGGTGGGCACGGACGGCATCCTGGGCGGCCAGGCGCACGTACCGGGTGTGGCCGGCACCTGGAAGGACCTCACCGAGTCCGTGAACCAGATGGCCTCCAACCTGACCGGTCAGGTGCGGAACATCGCCATGGTCACCACGGCCATCGCCAAGGGTGACCTGACGAAGAAGATCGACATTGACGCGCGCGGCGAGATCCTCGAGCTGAAGACGACGATCAACACGATGGTCGACCAGCTGTCCAGCTTCGCCGAGGAGGTCACCCGCGTGGCCCGCGAGGTGGGCACGGAAGGACAGCTCGGCGGCCAGGCACGCGTGCGTGACGTCGACGGCACCTGGCGGGACCTCACCGAGTCGGTGAACGAGATGGCCGGGAACCTGACCCGGCAGGTGCGTGCCATCGCGCGCGTGGCGACCGCGGTGACCCGTGGCGACCTGAACCTGAAGATCGACGTCGACGCGTCCGGCGAGATCCAGGAACTGCAGGACTACATCAACAAGATGATCGCCAACCTGCGCGACACCACGATCGCCAACAAGGAGCAGGACTGGCTCAAGGGCAACCTGGCCCGTATCTCCGGACTGATGCAGGGCCGCCGGGACCTGGAGGACGTGGCCTCGCTGATCATGAGTGAGCTGACGCCGGTGGTGTCCGCGCAGCACGGCGCGTTCTTCGTGGCGATGCCGCTCATGGAGGGCAAGGACGCCCCCGACGGCGAGGACAACTACGAGCTGCGGATGCTGGGCTCGTACGGCTACTCGATGGGCTCCATGCCGACGTCGTTCCGGCCCGGTGAGGCGCTGGTCGGCACGGCCGCCGAGGAGAAGCGCACGATCCTGGTGGAGAACGCGCCGAGCGGCTACCTGAGGATCTCCTCCGGCCTCGGCGAGGCCCCGCCGGCGCAGGTGATCGTGCTGCCGGTGCTGTTCGAGGGCAACGTCCTCGGCGTGATCGAGCTGGCCTCCTTCACGCCGTTCACGCAGATCCAGAAGGACTTCCTCAACCAGCTCGCCGAGATGATCGCGACGAGCGTCAACACCATCTCGGTCAACACCAAGACCGAGCAGCTGCTGAAACAGTCGCAGGAGCTGACCGAGCAACTGAGGGAGCGGTCGGCCGAGTTGGAGAACCGGCAGAAGGCGCTGCAGGCCTCCAACGCCGAACTGGAGGAGAAGGCCGAGCTGCTGGCCCGGCAGAACCGCGACATCGAGGTGAAGAACACCGAGATCGAGGAGGCCCGCCAGGTCCTGGAGGAGCGCGCCGAGCAGCTCGCGGTGTCGATGCGCTACAAGAGCGAGTTCCTCGCCAACATGTCGCACGAGCTGCGCACGCCGCTCAACTCGCTGCTGATTCTGGCCAAGTTGCTCGCCGACAACGCCGAGGGCAACCTCTCGCCCAAGCAGGTGGAGTTCGCCGAGACCATTCACGGCGCCGGTTCCGACCTGCTCCAGCTGATCAACGACATCCTCGACCTGTCGAAGGTCGAGGCGGGCAAGATGGACGTCTCCCCGACGCGTATCGCGCTCGTACAGCTCGTGGACTACGTGGAGGCCACCTTCCGCCCGCTGACCGCGGAGAAGGGCCTGGATCTGTCCGTACGGGTCTCCCCGGAACTGCCCGCGACCCTGCACACCGACGAGCAGCGGCTGCTGCAGGTGCTGCGCAACCTGTTGTCGAACGCGGTGAAGTTCACCGACTCCGGGTCGGTGGAGCTGGTCATCCGGCCGGCCGGCGCGGACGTGCCGATGGGCATCCGGGAGCAACTGCTGGAGGCCGGCTCGCTGACCGATCCGGACGCGCCGCTGATCGCGTTCTCGGTGACGGACACCGGCATCGGCATCGCGGCCAGCAAGATGCGGGTGATCTTCGAGGCGTTCAAGCAGGCGGACGGCACGACCAGCCGCAAGTACGGCGGCACCGGCCTCGGCCTGTCGATCTCCCGGGAGATCGCTCAGCTGCTCGGCGGTGAGATCCACGCGCAGAGCGAACCGGGCCGCGGCTCGACGTTCACGCTGTACCTGCCGCTGCACCCGAGCGAACTGCCGCCGCAGGGCTACCAGCAGTCCGTGCCCCCGCTGGAGGCGGGGGAGCTGCTGGCCTCCGAGGCCGAGCGGTCCTCGAAGCTGTCCGCCGTGGAGATCGAGACCCCGGCCGAGGTGAAGTCGTACCACGAGACGCAGAACGGCCCGGCGGCGCTCTTCCGGCGTCGGCGCAGGGGCCTGCCGCAGGGCGAGCAGCGGCCGGAGCACTGGGCGGCGGTGCCCGAGCAGGAGAGCACGCCGCACTCCGCGCGCGGTGTGCGGTTCGGCGGCGAGAAGGTGCTGATCGTCGACGACGACATCCGCAACGTGTTCGCCCTGACCAGTGTCCTGGAGCAGCACGGTCTCTCGGTGCTGTACGCCGAGAACGGCCGCGAGGGCATCGAGGTGCTGGAGCAGCACGACGACGTGGCGGTCGTGCTGATGGACATCATGATGCCGGAGATGGACGGGTACGCCACGACCACGGCGATCCGCAGGATGCCGCAGTTCGCCGGGCTGCCGATCATCGCACTGACCGCCAAGGCGATGAAGGGCGACCGGGAGAAGGCGATCCAGTCCGGTGCCTCCGACTACGTGACCAAGCCGGTCGACCCGGATCATCTGCTGGCCGTGATGCAGCAGTGGATGGGTGGAAAGTGACGAGATCCGGCCACCGGGATGTGAACACACCGGGAACCCTTGGCATGGTTCGGGAGTTGCCCACTTGAGGTGATGGCGAACGTTCGACTTGAGGTGGCGTGCGAACGTATGGGAATGCCGGATTCCGGGAACCATCCCGGCCCCCGCCGCGTTTCCGGTACGTGCACAGTGACATCGCGGTGACAGGGTGTGGCGACAGGCGGGGTGCGGCTACGATGACCGGCACAAGGACGGGCGGCGAAAGGGAGTCGTCCCCTGGGGCGGCGCCCGGTGTACCGCCGGGGCGAGGAGGGCGGGCCATGGTGCAGAAGGCCAAGATCCTCCTGGTCGATGACCGGCCGGAGAATCTGCTGGCGCTGGAGGCGATCCTCTCGGCGCTCGATCAGACGCTGGTGCGGGCATCGTCCGGGGAGGAAGCGCTCAAGGCACTGCTCACGGACGATTTCGCGGTCATTCTGCTCGACGTCCAGATGCCGGGCATGGACGGGTTCGAGACCGCCGCGCACATCAAGCGGCGCGAGCGGACCCGGGACATTCCGATCATCTTTCTCACGGCGATCAACCACGGCCCGCACCACACCTTCCGGGGCTATGCGGCGGGGGCGGTCGACTACATCTCCAAGCCCTTCGACCCGTGGGTGCTGCGCGCGAAGGTCTCGGTGTTCGTCGAGCTGTACATGAAGAACTGTCAGCTGCGGGAGCAGGCGGCGCTGCTGCGGCTGCAGTTGGAGGGCGGCGGCAAGGGCGCGGTCGGCGGCAAGGAGTCCGCCGGGCTGCTCGCGGAGCTGTCCGCGCGGCTCGCGGCAGTCGAGGAACAGGCCGAGGCGCTGTCCAAGCAGCTGGACGACGATTCGGCGGACGCGGCCGCGGTGGCCACGGCGGCCCATCTGGAGCGCAAACTCACCGGGTTGCGGCGCGCCCTCGACGCCCTGGAGCCGGGTGCCGGCCCCGGCGGCTCGTCGGTGTCGGCGCAGAACTGACGTACACCCGGGCGGCGGTTGCCGATGAGCGTGCGTCAGTTCCGGTCCCCGTCAGGGGCGACACGAACGGGTGAAGCTGTGGGCACACGTGTCCGCTGTCGTCTCCCCCGGTAACCTCACACCCATGGCCTCACGTCCCTCCGCAGCCAAGAAGCAGCCCGCGAAGAAGGCGGCTGCTCCGGCGAAGGCTCCGGCGAAGAAGGCCGCAGCGAAGAAGGCCCCGGCAAAGAAGGCGCCCGCCAAGAAGGCCCCGGCCAGAAAGGCCGCGCCGCCGAAGCCGGCGCCCAGCCCCACCGGGGGCGTGTACCGGCTCGTGCGCGCCCTCTGGCTGGGCCTCGCGCACGCCGTCGGCGCCGTCTTCCGCGGCATAGGGCAGGGCGCGAGGAACCTCGATCCGGCCCACCGCAAGGACGGCATCGCGCTGCTGCTGTTCGGCATCGCGCTGATCGTCGCCGCCGGCACCTGGGCCGACCTCAAGGGTCCCGTCGGCGACCTCGTGGAGATCCTCGTCACGGGCGCATTCGGCCGGCTCGACCTGCTGGTGCCGATACTGCTCGCGGTGATCGCCGTACGGTTCATCCGGCACCCGGAGCAGCCCGAGGCCAACGGCCGGATCGTGATCGGCCTGTCCGCGCTCGTCATCGGCGTGCTCGGGCAGGTCCACATCGCGTGCGGCTCGCCCGCGCGCAGCGAGGGCATGCAGGCCATAAGGGACGCCGGTGGCCTCATCGGATGGGCGGCGGCCACCCCGCTGACGTACAGCATGAGCGACGCGCTCGCCGTACCGCTGCTGGTGCTGCTGACGATCTTCGGGCTGCTCGTGGTGACGGCCACCCCCGTCAACGCCATCCCGCAGCGGCTGCGGTCGCTCGGTGTGCGCCTGGGCGTGCTGCACGACCACGAGGCGGAGGAGTTCACCGAGGAGGACGCGCGCTACGACGAGCAGTGGCGCGAAGCGCTGCCCGCGCGCCCCCGAAAGCGCTCGTCCGCCCCCAAGGCGTACGACCCCGACAGCGCCGAGGAGGAGGCCCTCTCGCAGCGCCGTGGCCGCCCCAGGCGCTCCGCGGTGCCCCAGCCGGATCCGCAGCGCCGGATGGACGCCGTGGACGTCGCGGCGGCCGCAGCCGCGGCGCTCGACGGCGCGGTGCTGCACGGCATGCCGCCCTCCCCGCTGGTGGCCGACCTCACCCAGGGCGTCAGCGTCGGCGACCGTGAGGAGACCACTCCGGTGCCCACTCCGGCGCCGGCTCCCGAGCCCGCCCCGGCGCCGGTCCCGGCCGCCCGCCCCAAGCAGGAGAAGCTCAAGGCGGGGGTCGTCCCCGACCTGACCAAGCAGGCCCCCGAGGAGCCGCGCGACCTGCCGCCGCGCGCGGAGCAGCTCCAGCTCTCCGGGGACATCACCTACTCGCTGCCGTCGCTGGACCTGCTCACGCGCGGTGGGCCCGGCAAGGCGCGCAGCGAGGCGAACGACGCGGTCGTCGCCTCGCTCACCCAGGTCTTCACCGAGTTCAAGGTCGACGCCGCCGTCACCGGCTTCACCCGCGGCCCGACGGTCACCCGTTACGAGGTCGAGCTCGGCCCCGCCGTGAAGGTCGAGCGGATCACCGCGCTGACCAAGAACATCGCGTACGCCGTGGCCAGCCCGGACGTGCGGATCATCAGCCCGATCCCCGGCAAGTCCGCGGTCGGCATCGAGATCCCGAACACCGACCGTGAGATGGTCAACCTCGGCGACGTACTGCGCCTCGCGGAGTCCGCCGAGGACGACGACCCGATGCTGGTCGCCTTCGGCAAGGACGTCGAGGGCGGGTACGTGATGCACTCGCTGGCGAAGATGCCGCACATGCTGGTCGCCGGTGCGACCGGCTCCGGCAAGTCGTCCTGCATCAACTGCCTGATCACCTCGGTCATGATGCGGGCGACCCCCGAGGACGTCCGGTTGATCCTGGTCGACCCCAAGCGCGTCGAGCTGACCGCCTACGAGGGCATCCCGCACCTGATCACGCCGATCATCACCAACCCCAAGCGGGCCGCCGAGGCCCTCCAGTGGGTCGTACGCGAGATGGATCTGCGCTACGACGACCTCGCGGCGTACGGCTACCGGCACATCGACGACTTCAACCAGGCCGTCCGCGACGGCAAGGTCAAGCCGCCCGAGGGCAGCGAGCGCGAGCTGCAGCCGTACCCTTACCTGCTGGTGATCGTGGACGAGCTGGCCGACCTGATGATGGTCGCCCCCCGGGACGTCGAGGACTCGATCGTGCGCATCACCCAGCTCGCGCGCGCGGCCGGCATCCACCTGGTGCTCGCCACCCAGCGCCCGTCGGTCGACGTGGTCACCGGCCTCATCAAGGCCAACGTGCCCTCCCGGCTGGCCTTCGCCACCTCCTCGCTCGCCGACTCCCGGGTCATCCTCGACCAGCCCGGCGCCGAGAAGCTGATCGGCAAGGGCGACGGCCTGTTCCTGCCGATGGGCGCGAACAAGCCGACCCGTATGCAGGGTGCGTTCGTCACCGAGGCCGAGGTCGCGGCCGTCGTGCAGCACTGCAAGGACCAGATGGCGCCGGTCTTCCGGGACGACGTCACGGTCGGCACCAAGCAGAAGAAGGAGATCGACGAGGACATCGGCGACGACCTGGACCTGCTGTGCCAGGCGGCCGAGCTGGTCGTCTCCACCCAGTTCGGGTCGACCTCCATGCTCCAGCGCAAGTTGCGCGTCGGCTTCGCCAAGGCCGGGAGGCTCATGGACCTCATGGAGTCCCGCAACATCGTGGGCCCGAGCGAGGGATCCAAGGCACGTGACGTTCTTGTGAAGGCTGAAGAGCTGGACGGCGTGCTCGCCATGATTCGCGGGGAGTCTGAGGAGTAGGGCGAAGGGCCGTCCGGCGGACGCCGGTCACGCCGGGCGGCGGTGCGTCGTGATCCACCCGTTAGAGAACGGCGAGCAACCGTTTCCCTTCGTCGTACGTCCAGTTGAGCGAAAGGACAGATAGGCATCCCACCATGGGGTACCTGCCTGTCGAATCATAGGAATGTCCGGCCATTCCTATGGTGTCAAAGTCCGACCGCCCGGTTGCCCCACCCTTTCGTACCCCCCCTAGACTGAGCTTCCAGCACAGGTGGCTACACGCTCGAAAGGCGCCCCCGTGTCCATCGGCAACTCCCCTGAAGACGAGCGTCCGTTCCAAGACGAGTCCCAGGAACCCCGTGTCTCCGTGGGCCGCGCCCTGCAGCAGGCGCGGATCGCGGCCGGGCTCACCGTGGACGACGTCAGCACTGCCACTCGTGTCCGTATCGCCATCGTCCACGCCATCGAGGCGGACGACTTCGCGCCCTGTGGCGGCGATGTGTACGCCCGCGGGCACATCCGCACGCTGGCCAGGGCCGTCCACCTCGACCCCGCACCCCTGATCGTCCAGTACGACGCCGAGCACGGCGGCCGCCCCGCTCCCACCCCGGCAGCGCCCCTGTTCGAGGCCGAGCGGATCCGGCCCGAGCGGCGCGGGCCCAACTGGACCGCCGCCATGGTCGCCGCGATCGTCGTGGTGATCGGCTTCGTGGGCTTCACCGCGGTCAAGGGCGGTGGCTCCGGAAACGATGCGAAGTCGCAGGTCGCCGGGGGCGGCGGTACGCCCGCCGCGAGCAAGTCCGCCTCGCCGAGGCCGACGAAGGACAAGCCCGTCGCGCCGAGCCCCGCGCCCTCCGACAGTGCCATCGCCGCCGCGCCCCAGGACAAGGTGACCGTCCAGGTCAGTGCGCCCAACGGACGCAGCTGGATCTCGGCCAAGGACCACAACGGCCGGATGCTCTTCGACGGGCTGCTGAACAAGGGCGAGTCCAAGACGTTCCAGGACAGCTCGAAGATCAACCTGATCCTCGGTGACGCCGGCGCCATCGAGCTCTACGTCAACGGCAAGAAGATCGACGACAACTTCCAGCCGGGCCAGGTGCAGCGCCTCACCTACACGAAGGGCGACCCCGTCGCGGGGTAGGCCGTTTCCGGGGCGGAACGGATGTGACGGGGTCGGCCAAGATCGGCCAACCCCGTCGACGTGGGCTGTCAGTGAGACGAAGTACTCTTGAGCCCATGCCTGAACGCCGCACCGTCGCACTCGTCACTCTCGGCTGCGCCCGTAACGAGGTGGACTCGGAGGAGCTCGCAGGCCGTTTGGAGGCGGACGGCTGGCAGCTCGTCGAGGACGCCGCGGACGCAGACGTCGCCGTGGTCAACACCTGTGGCTTCGTCGAGGCCGCGAAGAAGGACTCCGTCGACGCCCTCCTGGAGGCCAACGACCTCAAGGACCATGGCAGAACCCAGGCCGTCGTGGCGGTGGGCTGCATGGCCGAGCGGTACGGCAAGGAGCTGGCCGAGGCGCTGCCCGAGGCCGACGGCGTTCTCGGCTTCGACGACTACGCGGACATCTCCGACCGCCTGCAGACCATCCTGTCCGGCGGCATCCACGCCTCCCACACCCCGCGCGACCGTCGCAAGCTGCTCCCGATCAGCCCGGCCGAGCGGCAGGAGTCGGCCGCGTCCGTCGCCCTGCCCGGACACGGTCCCGCAGACCTCCCGGAGGGCGTCGCGCCCGCCTCCGGCCCCCGCGCGCCCATGCGCCGCCGCCTGGACGGCTCCCCGGTGGCCTCGGTGAAGCTCGCCTCCGGCTGCGACCGGCGCTGCTCCTTCTGCGCCATCCCGTCCTTTCGCGGCTCCTTCATCTCCCGCCGCCCCAGCGACGTGCTGAACGAGACGCGGTGGCTGGCCGAGCAGGGCGTGAAGGAGATCATGCTGGTCTCCGAGAACAACACCTCCTACGGCAAGGACCTGGGCGACATCCGCCTGCTGGAGTCCCTGCTGCCCGAGCTGGCCGAGGTCGACGGCATCGAGCGGGTGCGGGTCAGCTACCTGCAGCCGGCCGAGATGCGCCCCGGCCTGATCGACGTACTGACCTCCACCCCGAAGGTCGCCTCCTACTTCGACCTGTCCTTCCAGCACTCCGCGCCCGGCGTGCTGCGCGCCATGCGCCGCTTCGGCGACACCGACCGCTTCCTGGAACTGCTCGACACCATCCGCTCCAAGGCGCCCGAGGCCGGCGTGCGCTCCAACTTCATCGTCGGATTCCCCGGCGAGAGCGAGGCGGACCTGGCCGAGCTGGAGCGCTTCCTGAACGGCGCCCGCCTGGACGCCATCGGTGTCTTCGGCTACTCCGACGAGGAGGGCACGGAGGCGGCGACCTACGACAACAAGCTCGACGAGGACGTCGTGGCCGAGCGCCTGGCCCGGGTGTCCCGGCTGGCCGAGGAACTCGTCTCGCAGCGCGCCGAGGAGCGCGTCGGCGACACCGTGCGCGTCCTGGTCGAGTCCGTCGACGAGGAAGAGGGCGTGTACGGCCGTGCCGCGCACCAGGCGCCCGAGACCGACGGCCAGGTCCTGCTCACGAGCGGCGCCGGGCTGAGCGTCGGACGTATGGTCGAGGCGAAGGTGGTCGGTACGGAAGGTGTCGACCTGGTGGCCGAGCCGCTGACCGGCTCGCTCGCGTGTAGTGAGGAGGCGGGCAGATGACCGGAGTCCCGGCATCCGCCGCGGGTGGCTCCTCCGGCGCGCACGGGGCCCGGGGTTCCGCCGCTGCCGACGACGCCCGGTCCGAGGTCTCCGGTTCTGCTCCAGGTCCCGACAGCGGCGGCAAGGCCCCGCGCGGCGGGAAGATCGCGGCCGCGGCCGTCAACCAGGCGAGCGTCTGGAACGTTGCCAATCTGCTGACCATGCTCCGGCTGGTCCTGGTGCCCGGCTTCGTGGCGCTGATGCTGGCGAACGGCGGCTACGACCCGGCCTGGCGCTCGCTGGCCTGGGCGGCCTTCGCCATCGCCATGATCACCGACCTGTTCGACGGGCATCTGGCGCGCACCTACAACCTGGTCACCGACTTCGGGAAGATCGCCGACCCCATCGCCGACAAGGCGATCATGGGGGCGGCGCTGATCTGTCTGTCGGCCCTGGGCGATCTGCCGTGGTGGGTGACCGCCGTGATCCTCGGCCGGGAACTCGGCATCACGCTGCTGCGTTTTCTGGTCATTCGCTATGGCGTGATCCCGGCCAGCCGTGGAGGCAAGCTGAAGACCCTCACCCAGGGGGTGGCGGTCGGGATGTATGTCCTGGCGCTGACGGGATGGCTGGCCACGCTGAGGTTCTGGGTGATGGCCGTGGCGGTCGTCCTCACCGTCGTCACAGGACTCGACTACGTAAGACAAGCCATTGTGCTGCGCAGGCGGGGAATCGCCGAGCGCGCGGCGGCGTTGGAGGAGAAGGAAGCGTGAGCTCACAGGCCACCGAACTGGTGCGACTACTGACCGTGAGGGGCGAGACCCTCGCTGTCGCCGAGTCGCTCACCGGTGGTCTGGTGGCGGCGGAGATCACCTCTGTCCCCGGGGCGTCCAAGGTGTTCCGGGGCTCGGTCACCGCCTACGCCACCGAGCTGAAGCACGAGCTGCTCGGCGTCGACGCCGCCCTGCTCGCACAGCGAGGAGCGGTGGATCCGCAGGTCGCGGGCGACATGGCGGCCGGCGTACGGAAGGCCCTGGGAGCCGACTGGGGCGTCGCGACCACCGGAGTCGCCGGCCCCGAACCACAGGACGGCAAGCCCGTCGGGACGGTCTTCGTGGCCGTCGACGGGCCGCTCACCGACCGCCCCGGTTGCGCCGGTGGCGGAAAAGTGGAGGCTCTGCGGTTGAACGGCAGCCGTGCGGAAATTCGTATGGAGAGTGTACGGAGCGTGCTCGCAGTGCTCCTCGAGCAGCTTGCGGGCGAACAGACCGGTAATGAGCGGGCACAGGATACGGAACGGAACGGGGGGTTTTGATGTTTGCAGCCCTGAGTGAACACGACATCGCTCCCCGCACGGCCGCAGCGCGAGGCGGTACGGTGGGGCGAGAAGGATGCGGCTACGCGGTCCGAGGAGGGAGCCACCGATGATTCTGCTCCGTCGCCTGCTGGGTGACGTGCTGCGTCGGCAGCGCCAACGCCAGGGCCGTACTCTGCGCGAAGTCTCCTCGTCCGCCCGAGTCTCACTCGGCTATCTCTCCGAGGTGGAGCGGGGGCAGAAGGAGGCTTCCTCCGAGCTGCTCTCCGCCATCTGCGACGCGCTGGACGTACGGATGTCGGAACTCATGCGGGAAGTGAGCGACGAGCTGGCGCTCGCCGAACTGGCCCAGTCCGCCGCGGCCACCGAGCCCGTGCCCACGCCGGTCCGTCCGATGCTGGGTTCCGTCTCGGTGACCGGTGTGCCACCGGAACGGGTGACCATCAAGGCGCCCGCCGAGGCAGTGGACGTGGTCGCCGCGTGACGTACGCGTGCGCGGCTTAGCGAACGTGTGAAGCCCCGGCCGGCCTTCTCTGATGAACCCGAGAAGGTCGGCTGGGGCTTTCGTTTTGCCGACCGCATGTGCGATGTGCGTCACTTTTGTGCCCGTTTGCCGGGCTCGCTCGGTGCGGTCATGGTGGAGGGACGTGACGGCGCCGAAGCACCGGAGGAAGCGGATGTACGTCGTGAAGAGCCCGTTGGCCGACGCGGACCTGAAGACCGTGTCCGAGGCGCTGCAGGGCGCCCTCGTCGACCTGGTGGACCTCTCCCTGGTCGCCAAGCAGATCCACTGGAACATCGTCGGACCCCGTTTCCGCTCCATCCACCTCCAGCTCGACGAGGTCGTCGCCTCCGCGCGCACCCACTCCGACACCGTGGCCGAGCGGGCCTCGGCCCTGGGTGTACCGCCGGACGGGCGCGCCGCCACCGTGGCCTCCGGCAGCGGCATCGGCACCACTGCGGCGGGCTGGGTCAAGGACGGGGACGCGGTCCGGGCGATGGTGGAAGCGCTCGGCGCGGTGATCACCCGGATGCGGGAGCGGGTGGCGGCGACGGGGGAGCCGGATCCGGTGACCCAGGACATCCTCATCGGGATCACGGCGGATCTGGAGAAGCACCACTGGATGTTCCAGGCCGAGAACGCGTGAGCGGTTCGGCCGGTGGCGGCTGCCGGTGCCCCCCTCGGCGGGGGTGCCGGACTCGTCTTCGTGCACCGGTGAGCCCGAGATGCGCCTCCCGTGCGGTTCGGGCGGCGGTCTAGCGTCCCGCAGGAGGTGGTGGCGGCCATGGTGGGACGGATAGCGAGCTGGACGGTCGGGCTGGGACTCGGAGCCCTGTGGTGGTGGGCTGTGCTGCGGATCACCCTGGGGCAGGGCGCAGGCGTGCTGGAAGGCGCCGTCGCGGCCGGCGGCTGGGGGCTCGGCCTGCTGCCCGTGCACTGCGTTCCCGAGGGGCAGGCCGTGGGTGCCGTGCGGAAGGGGCGCTGGGCGGCCGCCTGGCGGGCGGGGGACGCTACCAGGGCATCGCGACGCCTCCGTTCGGGCGAAGTATCTGGCCCGTGGTGAACGCCGAGGCGTCCGACGCCAGGTACAACACCGCGTGAGCGACGTCGTCCGGCTCACCGACCCGGCCCAGCGGCGCCATCCGGGCCATCACGCCCTCGGTGTGCGCCTGCGCCTCGCGGTCGTGGCGGTCGGTCATGGGGGTGCGGATCCAGCCCGGCGCGATCGCGTTGACCCGGATACCGTGCCGGCCGACCTCGGTGGCCAGCGTCTTGGTCAGCTGGACCACGGCCGCCTTCGCCACGCCGTAGCAGAGCAGCCCCGGCCCGCCGGTGTCGACCGCGCCGGAGGCCATGGTGACGATGCTGCCCCGCGTGTCACGGGCCAGCATCGAGCGGGCCGCCTCCTGGCAGGCGTACAGCACGCCCTTGAAGTTGACGTTCAGCACCCGGTCGAGATCCTCGTCGCGGGTCTCCAGCACGGGGCTGCTGTGCATGATCCCGGCGATCGCCGCCATCACGTCCAGGCGCTCGCAGGACTGGACGGCCTCGGCGAGCCGGGCCCGGTCGGTGACGTCCAGGACATGGGTACGGGCCGTGCCGCCGCGTTTCTCGATCAGCTCCGCCGTGCCCTGCAGGCCGAACGTGTCCCGGTCGGCGCAGTGCACCGTCGCCCCCGCCTCGGCGAGCAGCACGGCAGAGGCCCGGCCGATACCGCCGGCGGCTCCGGTGACGAATGCGGTGCGTCCGGTGAGGTCGTACGCCGTGAGGGGCATGTAGCGACGGTACGAGGGTTTCTGACGGATCGTCAATTCCTGTGCGGGGACTGGCTCGGCGTGCGCGCACAGGCCGGGGTCGCGGGTGTCTCCGGGGTTGTCGCCGGAGTGCGGACCGGCTGTCGCCGGGGCCTGGGACGGGGGACGACCGGGGTGCGGGCGGCGCGGATCCTGGTTGCCTCGGCGTCGTCGGCTCGGGAGTCGGCGGGCTCGGGTGTGGGAGCTCGGGTGTGGAAGGGCTCGGGTACCGGGTGACTTGGGGTACTGGGCGGCTCGAGGCACAGGAGGGCTCGGCGTACGGGAGGGTGGGCGTAGGCGGCTTGGGTGCGCCTGGCCGGGGTCGGGCGGGGGCGTGGATGTGACGGGTGGGTGCGGGGTGGGGCGTCAAGTGGTGCGGCGGGGCCGGCGGTCTCGGCGGTGTTGCGGTGAGCCGGGGCCCGGGGCGGGGCCCGGCTGGCAGGTGGGGCACCAGTAGGTGGGGCGTTCCCGGGAGCCGTCGCCCTGGTCGGCCATGCGGACCGGGGTGTGGCAGCGCAGGCAGGGGCGGGGCGCGCGGCCGTAGACGAACAGGTCGTGCCGGTGCAGGCCCGTGGTCTGGCGTACCGGGCGGTCGCGGTTCGCCTCCAGGAGTCTCTTGGCGAGCGCGGGCAGCTTCTCGGCGCGGTCCGCGGGCAGTGCGCCGACCGGCAGCCACGGGGTGACGCCCAGCAGGAAGCACAGCTCGCTCTTGTAGATGTTGCCGATGCCGGCCAGGTTGCGCTGGTCGAGCAGGGCCTCGCCGAGCGGGCGGGCGGGGTCGGCGAGGAGGTTGGCGAGGGCGCGCTCGGGGTCCCAGTCCGGGCCGAGCAGGTCGGGGCCCAGGTGGCCGACGACCCGCTCCTCCTCGCTCGTGCGCAGCAGCTCCAGGACCTGGAGCCGGTAGCCCACGGCCGTGCGGTCGGCGGTGCCGAGGATCGCCCGGATCTGGTGTGCCGGGCCGCCCCGCCAGCGCTCGCCGGTGCCGTACACCTTCCAGGTGCCCTCCATCCGCAGATGCGTGTGGAGGGTCAGACCGCCCTCGAACCGGGTGAGCAGGTGTTTGCCGCGCGGGACCGTGCTGAGCACCGTACGACCGGTGAGGTCGACCGTGGCGTACTTCGGCACCCGGAAGTCGCTGCGGGTCAGCGCCTTGCCCGCGAGGGCCTCGTGCAGCCGCCTCGCGGCCTGCCAGACCGTGTCACCTTCGGGCATGGGTCAAGGGTGCCACGCGCAGCGCGTCAAGCGGCGGGGGACCTTGTCGATGTGCGGCTCCGCCGCGCGGGCCTGACCAGCGACGATGGTGCCGCAGGCAGACGACGGCACATCGCGGCAGGTGCACCAGCCGAGGCACTTGGCGGAGCGTCACGCTCTCAGCCGCAGGCCGCGCGGCGTGGCCACGAAGCCCGCTGCTTCGAGCAGGGTGCCTATGGGTGAGGTCAGGGCCTGGGCGCCGTTGATCCGCTCGACGGTGACCGTGCCGAGGGAGCCCGCGCGGGCCGCCGCGGCCAGGGCTTGAGCGGCCGTACGGAGACGGGCGTCGTCCGGGGCCGCGGTGTCCGGGCCGGCGGGCCAGGCCAGCAGGGTCTTGCCGCCGCGCTCCATGTACAGCGTCAGCTCGCCCTCCACCAGGACGACCAGCGAGCCCGCCTTGCGGCCCGGCTTGTGCCCGGCACCCGTCGGTGGCTCGGGCCAGGACAGGGCCGCGCCGTACGCGTTGGCGGGATCGGCCGCGGCGAGGACCACGGCACGCGGGTCGGGTGGGGTCGTGCCTGTACGACCGCTGCCGTACCCCCTGTGCACCGGTGAGCCGTAGGCGCCGGCCCCGCCTCCTCGGGGGCCGCCGTAGCCGGGGGAGGCGAAGGGGTCGGCGAGGTCGCGGGGCGAGACGTAGTCACCGGGGGCGGGCCGGGGGTCCGCCGGCGGCCAGGTGAAGTCGCCGTCGAGGCCGGGGTGGGCGAAGCCGCCGTCCGCCCCGTCGAAGGTGCCGGGGAGGGGGTGTTCGTGGGGTGCGCCGTCGCTGCCGCCGAAGTCGTTCGGGAACGCCGGTGCGACAAAGCCGTTCGAGGAACTCGGGAAGCCGTTCCCGGGAGCCGCGGCGGACAGGCTCTCGCCGCGCTCGCGGGCATTGGACACCGCGCGGAGCCGGTCCACCGCACCGTCCATGGCGAACTGGGCCGCGCCCAGGCCCTCGACCACATAGCCGCGCCGTGCCTGGCCGCTCTCCTCGAACGCGGTCAGCACGCGGTACACCGCCGAGAAGCCGCCCTCGACCCCCTCCGCGGCGACCGCCCCCCGGGTGACCACGCCGTGCCGGTCCAGCAAGGTGCGGGCCAGCGCGTGCGCGCGCACGGTGGCCTCCGGCTCGGCCGCCGGGAGCAGGGACCAGCGGCCGGCGACCGTCGGCGGGCCCGTACGGGACGCGGTGCGTGCGGCCGCCGTCAGGGAGCCGTAGCGCCCGCGCGGGACGGCACGCTTGGCGCGGTGGGCGGTCGAGCCCGCCGTACGGCCCGAGCCCAGCAGGGAGCGCATCGGCGCGAGGGTGTCGTTGGTGAGCCGGCCCGACCAGGCCAGGTCCCAGAGCGCGTCGGCCAGTTGGGGGTCGGTGACGTCGGGGTGGGTGGTGGCACGGACCTGATCGCCGATCTGGCGGAAGAACAGGCCATAGCCACCTGAGAGCGCGTCCAGGACGGACTGGTGCAGCGCGGTCAGCTCCAGCGGGTGGGGCGGCGGGAGCAGCAGCGGGGCCGCGTCCGCCAGATAGAGGGAGACCCAGCCGTCCTTGCCGGGCAGGGCGCCCGCGCCGGCCCACACCACTTCGCCGGCGGCGGTCAGCTCGTCGAGCATCGAGGGCGTGTAGTTCGCCACGCGGGAGGGCAGGACCAGCTTCTCCAGGGCGGAGGCGGGCACGGAGGCGCCCTGCAACTGCTCGACGGCGCGCACCAGTCCGTCGATGCCACGCAGACCGTGCCCCTTGCCGATGTGCTGCCACTGGGGCAGGAACTGGGCGAGCGCGGCCGGAGGCACGGGCTCCAGCTCATGGCGTAGGGCCGCCAGGGAGCGGCGGCGCAGGCGGCGCAGTACGGCCGCGTCGCACCACTCCTGGCCGATGCCCGCCGGGTGGAACTCGCCCTGCACGACCCGGCCGTTCGCGGCGAGCCGCTGCAGGGCGCCCTCGGTGACCGCCACGCCCAGGCCGAAGCGGGCCGCCGCCGTGGCCGACGTGAACGGGCCGTGCGTGCGGGCGTACCGCGCGAGGAGATCGCCCAGCGGGTCCTTGACCGGCTCGGTGAAGGCCTCGGGCACGCCGACCGGCAGTGCCGTGCCGAGCGCGTCGCGCAGCCGGCCCGCGTCCTCGACCGCCGCCCAGTGGTCGGCGCCGGCGATGCGGACCTTGATGGCCCTGCGGGCGCCGGCCAGCTCGCGCGCCCACTGCGGATCCGCGCCCCTCGCCACCAGCTCGGCGTCGGTGAGCGGGCCGAGCAGCCGCAGCACATCGGCCACGCCCTCCACGTCCTTCACCCGCCGGTCCTCGGTGAGCCACTGCAGCTCGCGCTCCAGCTCGGTCAGCACCTCGGCGTCGAGCAGTTCGCGCAGCTCCGCCTGGCCCAGCAGCTCGGCCAGCAGCCGGGAGTCCAGGGACAGCGCGGCGGCGCGACGCTCGGCCAGCGGGGAGTCGCCCTCGTACAGGAACTGGGCGACGTACCCGAACAGCAGGGAGCGGGCGAACGGGGACGGCTCCGGGGTGGTGACCTCGACCAGGCGGACCTTGCGGGACTCGATGTCGCCCATCAGCTCGACGAGCCCGGGGACGTCGAAGACGTCCTGGAGGCACTCGCGGACGGCCTCCAGGACGATCGGGAAGGAGCCGAACTCGCTGGCCACCTGGAGCAGTTGGGCCGCACGCTGGCGCTGCTGCCACAGCGGGGTGCGCTTGCCGGGGCTGCGGCGCGGCAGCAGCAGCGCACGGGCCGCGCACTCGCGGAACCGGGAGGCGAACAGCGCGGAGCCGCCGACCTGGTCGGTGACGATCTGGTCGACCTCGCCCTTGTCGAAGCCGACGTCCGCCGCGCCGACGGGCGCCTGGTCGCTGTCGTACTCCGTGCCGGCCTTCATGGGCTCCTGGTCGAGCAGGTCCAGGCCCATCAGGTCGGCGTCGGGCAGGCGCAGCACGATACCGTCGTCGGCGTGCATGACCTGCGCGTCCATGCCGTACCGCTCGGACAGGCGGGCGCCGAGCGCGAGGGCCCAGGGGGCGTGCACCTGGGCGCCGAAGGGGGAGTGGACGACGACCCGCCAGTCGCCGAGCTCGTCGCGGAAGCGCTCCACCACGATCGTGCGGTCGTCCGGGACATGGCCGCAGGCCTCGCGCTGCTCGTCCAGATACGACAGCACGTTGTCCGCCGCCCAGGCGTCGAGGCCCGCCGCCAGCAGCCGCAGCCGGGCGTCGTCCCGGGACAGCGCGCCGACCTCGCGCAGGAACGCGCCCACCGCGCGGCCCAGTTCGAGCGGGCGGCCCAGCTGGTCGCCCTTCCAGAAGGGCAGCCGGCCCGGCACGCCGGGCGCGGGGGAGACCAGGACACGGTCGCGCGTGATGTCCTCGATGCGCCATGAACTCGTGCCCAGCGTGAAGACGTCGCCCACGCGGGACTCGTAGACCATCTCCTCGTCCAGCTCGCCGACCCGGCCGCCGCCCTTCTTGGGGTCGGCACCGGCGAGGAAGACTCCGAAGAGGCCCCGGTCGGGGATCGTGCCCCCGGAGGTCACGGCGAGGCGCTGGGCGCCCGGGCGTCCGGTGATCTCGCCGGTCACGCGGTCCCAGACCACGCGCGGTCGGAGCTCCGCGAAGGCGTCGGACGGATAGCGGCCCGCGAGCATGTCGAGGACCGCCGTGAACGCCGACTCGGGCAGCGACGAGAAAGGTGCCGCACGGCGGACCAGGGCGAGCAGGTCGTCGAACTGCCAGGTGTCCAGCGCCGTCATCGCGACCAACTGCTGTGCGAGCACGTCGAGCGGGTTCGCGGGCACCTTCAGGGACTCGATCGAGCCCGAACGCATCCGCTCGGTGACCACCGCGGCCTGGACGAGGTCACCGCGGTACTTGGGGAAGACGACACCGGTGGAGACGGCGCCCACCTGGTGCCCCGCGCGGCCGACGCGCTGCAGCCCGGAGGCGACCGACGGCGGGGACTCGACCTGCACGACCAGGTCGACGGCGCCCATGTCGATGCCCAGCTCCAGGCTGGACGTGGCGACCACGGCGGGCAGCCGGCCCGCCTTCAGGTCCTCCTCGACCAGGGCGCGCTGCTCCTTGGAGACCGAGCCGTGGTGCGCGCGGGCGATCACCGGTGGTGCGCCCTGTGCCGCGCCCGAGCCGCCCATCAGCTGGGCCGGGGCGTGGTGTTCGTCCAGGGTCTCGCCGGTCGCCCGCTCGTAGGCGATCTCGTTCAGCCGGTTGCACAGCCGCTCGGCGAGGCGCCGGGAGTTGGCGAACACGATGGTGGAGCGGTGGGACTGGACCAGGTCGGCGATCCGCTCCTCCACATGCGGCCAGATCGACGGCCGCTCGGCGCCCTCGGCCGAGTCCGCCGCCGGGGAGCCGCCCAGCTCGCCCATGTCCTCGACCGGGACGACCACGGACAGGTCGAACTCCTTGCCGGACTCCGGCTGGACGATCTCGACCTTGCGACGCGGCGAGAGGTACCGGGCCACCTCGTCCACCGGGCGGACGGTCGCCGACAGGCCGATCCGGCGGGCGGGCTTCGGCAGTAGTTCGTCCAGCCGCTCCAGGGAGAGCGCGAGATGGGCGCCGCGCTTGGTGCCCGCGACCGCGTGCACCTCGTCCAGGATCACCGTCTCCACGCCCGTGAGCGCATCGCGTGTGGCCGAGGTCAGCATCAGGAACAGCGACTCGGGGGTGGTGATCAGGATGTCCGGCGGGCGGGTGGACAGGGCGCGCCGCTCGGCCGCCGGGGTGTCGCCGGAGCGGATGCCGACCCTGACCTCGGGCTCGGGCAGGCCCCGACGCACGGACTCCTGGCGGATGCCGGTCAGCGGGCTGCGCAGGTTGCGCTCGACGTCGACCGCCAGGGCCTTCAGCGGGGACACGTAGAGCACCCGGCAGCGTTTCCTGGGGTCGGCCGGGGGCGGGGCCGAGGCCAGCTGGTCCAGGGCGGCGAGGAACGCGGCCAGCGTCTTGCCCGAGCCGGTCGGGGCCACCACCAGCACGTCCGAGCCCGCACCGATGGCCTGCCACGCGCCGGCCTGGGCCGCGGTGGGCGCGGAGAACGCCCCCGTGAACCAGCCGCGGGTCGCGGGGGAGAAGCCGTCGAGGGCTCGGTGTGCGGAGCTGACCATGCGTCCATCCTGCACCCGGCCACTGACAATCGCGCTGACCTGGTCAAACGCCGTGCGGCGGGGGAGGGGCGGGCGGGAGCCGGGCGCGGGGAAGCTGCGGGCGGGGTGCGGGATAGCCGACGGTGGTGGGCTGCGGTCGTGTGGCGGCGAGCGGGCCGAGGCTGGGCACGGGCCGAGGCTGGGCGTCGGGCGGTGGGCGGAGAAGGGGCCGAGGCTGGGCGTCGGGGCGGCGGGCGGAGAATGGGCGTATGGCGGGTGCGGCTCGGCGGGGCGAGGAACGGACGGCTGAGGGGACGGGTGGGCGTCGGCCGGTGGAGCGTGCGCGGCACTGGCGGTACGACGACCTGCCGGGCGTGGACCTGCTGCGGGCCCGGTACATCCACAAGACCTTCGTCCGGCACACCCACGAGCACTTCGTGATCGCGGCCATAGCCGACGGCGTCGAGGTCTTCCACCACCGCGGCTCCGACGTGTCCGCGGGCGCGGGAGCCCTCGCTCTGGTCAACCCGGACACCGCGCACACCGGCCGCGCCGGCGTCCCCGAGGGCTGGCGGTACGGCGCGGTCTACCCCTCACCCGAGGTGGTCGCCGCGATCGCGGCCGAGACCACCACCATCCGGGGCACACCGGGCTTCGTCAGCCCCGTCCTCGACGACCCCCACACCGTCCGCCTGGTCCACCAGGTGCTGCGCGCCGCCGAGGAGGGCAACGGACTGGCCGCCGACACCCTGCTGCGGGTCGCCGTGACCAGGCTGCTGCGGCTGAACGGCGGACCTCTGCCGCAGCGGCCGGTCCGCACGGCCGGAGCCGGTGTCGCGGCACGCGCGCGTGCCGTGCTGGACGAGCGGATGACCGAGCCGCCGACCCTGGAACGGCTGGCCGGCGACCTCGGCACCAGCCCGTTCGCGCTGCTGCGGGCGTTCCGTGAGGCCTACGGCATGCCGCCGCACGCCTGGCTGACCGACGCCCGGGTGCGCCGCGCGCGACTCCTGCTGGACGCGGGGTCACCTCCAGCCGAGGCGGCCGTAGCCGTCGGCTTCACCGACCAGCCGCACCTCAACCGGCACTTCACCCGGATCGTCGGCGTGCCCCCGGGGGCCTACCAGCGTGAGCGCAGGAAAGCGGGAGAGCCGCGGAACATGCGCGGGCGCAAGAACGTACAAGACCCGGGGTGAGGGCCGTCCGTACCGTCCGGGGCGTGGCACAGCAGACAGCATTCGCGCACATGACCGCCGACGGCGCGGACAAGCCCGACCGGGCCGTCGTACGGGACGCCCTCGGGGTCGGCGTCGCCGTGGGCCTGTCCGGATTCGCCTTCGGGGTGACCTCGGCCGGCAGTGGGCTCGGCCTGCTCCAGAGCTGCGCGCTCAGCCTCCTGGTCTTCACCGGCGCCTCCCAGTTCGCCCTGGTCGGAGCGCTCGCCGCCGGAGGCAGTCCGTTCACGGCGGCCGCCGGCGCCTTCTTCCTCGGCGTCCGCAACGCCTTCTACGGGCTGCGGCTGTCGCAGCTGCTCGCCCTCCCGCGAGCGGTGCGGCCGTTCGCCGCCCAGTGGGTGATCGACGAAACCACGGCGGTCACCCTGGCCCAGCCGACCCGGCGCGCCCGGCGGATCGGCTTCACCGTCACCGGGCTCACGCTGTATGCGCTCTGGAACCTCACCACGCTGTTCGGCGCGCTCGGCGCCAAGGCCATCGGCGACACGCGCGCGTGGGGCCTGGACGCGGCCGGACCCGCCGTGTTCCTGGCGCTGCTCGCGCCGATGCTGAGGACGACGACCACCGAGCGAGTGGTCGCGGGCCTGGCGGTCCTGCTGGGCCTCGGTCTGCTGCCCGTCCTGCCGGCCGGCGTCCCGGTCCTGGTGGCGGCCCTGGCCGCACCGGTCGCCCTCGTCGCCGAGGGCCGCCGACGGCCGCGTGGCCCGCGGGGCGAGCCAGTGACCGGACCGGACGGCGGCGCCGTAGCGGAGGGAGACCGGTGAACACCTGGATCGCCATCGGCTTGACCGCCGTCGGCTGCTACGCCGTCAAGCTCGCCGGGCTGCTGGTGCCCGCGGGCGCCATGGAGCGGCCGTTCGTACGGCGGCTCGCCGCCCTGCTGCCCGTCGCCCTCCTCGCCGCGCTCACGGCTCAGCAGACGTTCGCCGACGGGCACGGGCTCGTGCTGGACGCACGGGTCGCGGGGCTCGGCGCGGCCGCCGTGGCGCTGGTACGGCGCGCACCGTTCCTGCTGGTCGTCGCGGCGGCCGTGCTGGTGACGGCGGGTGTACGGGCTCTCGGCGGGTGACGCGTCACCGGCGCGGACCGGCACGGCTGCAGACCGGCACGGCCCAGGCGGCGGTTCCGCGCGCGTACCGGTTTGGTTCGGCGGGCGCGCGGGATGCGATCACCCGCCGTACGCCATCGGCTCAGCCCACGAAACGGCCGTACGCCCGCAGGGTGCGCAGTGCCTCGATCGTCACCAGGGGACGTGCCTCGAGTGCGGGCGCCGGTGCCCACCGGCGCCAGCGGATCGGCCAGCCGCCGTCCTCCTGCTGCTCGGCGGCCAGGTGGTCCAGGGAACGTGCAATCTCGTCGTCCGTGAACCACGCGCGCGCGAGTGACTCCGGCGTCCTGGCGAAGTCGTGCGGGAAGTGGTGCTCGCCCGGGGCGTAGCCGGACGCGACCGGGTACGCGTCGAGCCGGTCCGGCTCCAGGGCCGCGAGCCGCTGCTCCCGCACCAGGCGGCCGAGCCGGTCCGCGGCGGCCTCCGCGCGCGAGCGGTCGGGAGCGGAGTCGAGGAAGGCCACGGCGGCCTCCACCTCGTACGGGTGGGACTTCTCCAGGGACTCCACGGCCTGCCAGCAGAAGTCGGTGGCCCGGAAGAGCCAGGCGTGCCACACCTCGTTGCGGTGGAGCAGCCCCACCACCGGTCCTGTGGCGAGCAGTTCGCTGGGAGGGTCGTCGACGACCGGGACGAACGGTGCCACCGGATACCCGCGCTGGCTGGGATGGATCGCCGGCAGGGCGCCGTCCGCGGTGGAGACCGAGGTCAGATAGCGGCACACGCGCTCGATCCGCTGCCCGCCGCAGCGCCCGACGGCATCCAGGACGCGCAGCGCGTGCGCGGTGTGCAGCGGCTGGCTCACGGGGCCGCGCAGGTCGGGCTCCAGCGCGTGCCCGTACCCGCCGTCGTCGTTGCGGTAGGCGTCCAGCGCCGCTTCCACCGCGTCCGGGGTGCCGTGCAGGAAGTGGTACGCGAAGAGGCGCTGTTCCAGCACGCGCGCGGTGAACCATACGAACTGCTCGGCGCGGAAGAGCGGGGAGCGCGCCGGGGGCGTGGAGGGGAGTGGGGAAACTCCTGTGTCGGCCATGCGTCAGACCGTAGGGCGGAAAGCGGTCTCGGCAAGCGGTCCCGGCCGGGGCCCACCCCCAGGGGCGGGATACTGGAGTCATGCGGTTGACGGTCTTCTGGCAGCGGATGGCGGAACACTTCGGTCCGGGGTACGCCGACACCTTCGCGCGCGATCACGTCATGTCGGAGCTGGGCGGGCGCACGGTGAACGAGGCGCTGGACGCCGGCTGGGACGCGAAGGACGTGTGGCGCGTGGTCTGCACGGTCATGGACGTGCCGGGCGAGCGGCACTGACGCACGGCCCGAAACATCCCGATTCGCCTGTGAGGAGGTCGGCCGTACGGCACCGATCGGTCACGAAGATCGCAGGTGGGCGCGGGTTGTCGGTGGCATGGGCGAGACTTGGCCCGTGGCACCCACTGACGAGGACAACGAGCCGCTGACCCGGGACGCGGCACCGACCGGCACGACACCGTCCGAGCGGCCCACGGCCCCCGGCGCCGTCGCCGCGGGCGGCCGCATGCCGCGCTGGCTGCCGCGCGCCATGGTGCTCGCGCTCGCGCTGATCGCCGCGTTCCAGCTCGGCAGCTGGGCCTTCCACCAGCTGACCGGGCTGTTGATCAACGTGTTGATCGCGTTCTTCCTGGCCCTCGCGATCGAGCCCGCGGTGAGCCGGATGGCCGCCCGCGGCATGCGCCGGGGGCTGGCCACCTTCCTGGTCTTCCTCGGGTTGACGGTCGCCGTCGCCGGGTTCGTCACCCTGCTCGGCTCCATGCTGGCGGGCCAGATCATCAAGATGGTCGAGGGCTTCCCCAACTACCTTGATTCGCTCATCAACTGGATCAATGAGAGCTTCCACACCGAGCTCCGGCGCGTGGACGTCCAGGAGGGCCTGCTCCACTCCGACTGGCTGCGCAAGTACGCGCAGAACAGCGCCGCCGGTGTCCTCGACGTCTCCGCGCAGGTGCTCGGCGGACTGTTCCAGCTGCTGACGGTGGGGCTGTTCTCCTTCTACTTCGCGGCCGACGGCCCCCGGCTGCGCCGCGCCCTGTGCTCCGTCCTGCCGCCCGCACGCCAGGCGGAGGTGCTGCGCGCCTGGGAGATCGCCGTCGACAAGACCGGCGGCTATCTCTACTCGCGCGGCCTCATGGCGCTCATCTCCGGCATCGCCCACTACATCCTGCTCCAGGCCCTCGGTGTGCCGTACGCGCCCGTGCTCGGCGTCTGGGTGGGCCTGGTCTCCCAGTTCATCCCGACCATCGGCACCTACCTCGCCGGCGCACTGCCGATGCTGATCGCGTTCACCGTCGACCCCTGGTACGCGGTGTGGGTGCTGGTCTTCGTGGTGGTCTACCAGCAGTTCGAGAACTACATGCTCCAGCCCAAGCTGACCGCCAGGACGGTCGACATCCACCCCGCGGTCGCCTTCGGCTCGGTCATCGCCGGCACCGCGCTGCTGGGCGCCGTCGGCGCGCTGATCTCCATCCCGGCGGTGGCCACCCTGCAGGCCTTCCTCGGAGCGTATGTGAAGCGGTACGCCGTCACGGACGACCCCAGGGTGCACGGGCACCGCGGCCGGGGCACGGGCGGTCCCGGAGTGCTGGTACGCACATTCCGGCCGCGGGCCGGCCGGCCCGAGCCGGAGGAGTCGTCGTAGACCGGCGCGCCCCGGAGGCGGGCGTCGCAGGCCGGTGACAGGAGAGAAGAGCTGGTGGGCCGGTGACCGGAGAAGACCGTGATGGGCCGGTGCCGCCTCGGTCCCGTCATCGGTACGTGAGCACCGCCCACACTCCCGCTCCGGCGACGGCCGCCGTGTAACAGCCGACCGCCGTGGCCACGATCCGCCGGCGTGTCCCTTCGCCCCAGTGCGAGCGGGAGAGCAGCCAGGCCAGCGCGGGCAGGACGAGGACGGCGTGCAGGCTCACGCCGTGCAGGGGCTTGAGCGGGGCCGTCGAGTGGTAGGCGGCCTCCTGGTGACCGGTCCGGGTCAGTACGACCCCGCGCGCGATCATCGCGGCCCCGGAGGCCAGCGCCACCAGCAGGATCGCGAACCCGGAACGCACGGCGAGCGGCATGCCGGCCGGGCCTGTCGGCCGGTGCCGGAAGGACGCGACGGCGAACACCGTGAGCAGGGCGACCAGGACGCCGCCGCCCACCGCGAGTGTCATGGACACCGCCGTGTCGAAGGGGGACTCCATGTTCAGGTGCGAGGGCACCCGGCGCCACGCCTGGAGGGTGATCCCGCCGACCTCCACCACGCAGTCGGCGGCGAAGATGAGCAGCAGGGCCGAACGCAGCCGCGGGCCGACCCGCAGATACGACGTGACCCAGGTGATCGCGAGCAGCGTCAGCCCGAAGGAGAGCCCGAAGGTGACGGGCTTGCGCCAGGAGACCGGACCGACCCACGGGCCCCCGTCGACCGCGAACACCACCAGGTGCACGAGACCGGACAGGACGAGGAGCAGTCCGGTTGCATGACAGAGGCGGTCGACGGCGCGCGGATTCTTCATGGGCCAAGGCTCGCGGGAGCGGCCCGCCCGGTCGTCGTCCGTCCGAAGACACCCGCCGTACGCCGTCGGCAGTAGCGGCGCCGGCTGTTGAAGCATGAGTTCCCGGCACCTCAGGCTGCGCTTGACACCAAAATCGAACATCCATTCTCATGGAGGCTCAGGCGAGGCTTCGCGCAGCGGATTTCGTCCCGTTTCAGGGGAAGAAGTCCCATGGTTATCCACAGGCTGGACCTGCGTCGGGGCGCATTGTCAGTGGCAGGCGTTAGCGTCTTTGACGTGAAGCGATCGACTCAAGCAAACCGGGTGGAACCCATGGCAGGAACCGACCGCGAGAAGGCGCTCGACGCCGCGCTCGCGCAGATTGAACGGCAATTCGGCAAGGGCGCGGTCATGCGCATGGGCGAGCGGTCGAGGGAGCCCATCGAGGTCATCCCGACCGGGTCGACCGCGCTCGACGTCGCCCTCGGCGTCGGTGGCCTGCCGCGCGGCCGTGTCGTCGAAATCTACGGCCCGGAGTCCTCGGGTAAGACGACCCTGACCCTGCACGCCGTGGCCAACGCCCAGAAGGCCGGCGGCCAGGTCGCCTTCGTGGACGCGGAGCACGCCCTCGACCCCGAGTACGCGCGCAAGCTCGGCGTCGACATCGACAACCTGATCCTCTCCCAGCCCGACAACGGCGAGCAGGCCCTGGAGATCGTGGACATGCTCGTCCGCTCCGGCGCTCTCGACCTCATCGTCATCGACTCCGTCGCCGCGCTCGTCCCGCGCGCGGAGATCGAGGGCGAGATGGGCGACAGCCACGTCGGTCTCCAGGCCCGGTTGATGAGCCAGGCTCTGCGGAAGATCACCAGCGCGCTCAACCAGTCCAAGACCACCGCGATCTTCATCAACCAGCTCCGCGAGAAGATCGGCGTGATGTTCGGCTCCCCGGAGACCACGACCGGTGGACGTGCGCTGAAGTTCTACGCCTCGGTGCGTATCGACATCCGCCGCATCGAGACCCTGAAGGACGGCACGGAGGCGGTCGGCAACCGCACCCGCTGCAAGGTCGTGAAGAACAAGGTCGCCCCGCCCTTCAAGCAGGCCGAGTTCGACATCCTCTACGGCCAGGGCATCAGCCGCGAGGGCGGCCTGATCGACATGGGCGTGGAGCACGGCTTCGTCCGCAAGGCCGGCGCCTGGTACACGTACGAGGGCGACCAGCTCGGCCAGGGCAAGGAGAACGCGCGCAACTTCCTCAAGGACAACCCCGACCTGGCCAACGAGATCGAGAAGAAGATCAAGGAGAAGCTGGGCGTCGGTGTCCGGCCGGAGGAGCCCGCCGCCGAGCCGGGCGCGGACGCTGCGGTCGCCACCGCTGCCGCCGACGACGCCAAGACGGCGCCCGCCCCGGCAGCCGCCAAGGCCACCAAGCCCAAGGCCGCCGCAGCCAAGAGCTGACCGTGACACGACGAACCGACTGGGCCGAGTACGAGTACGTCACCCCCGGTGCCCCACGGGGGAGGGGCACCGGGGGCCACCCGGCCGCCGCCCCGGGCGGTGGCGACGGTTACCCGGACGACGGTTACCAGGGTCACGACGGGCACGACGAGTACCACGGCACCGGTGCACACGGGGATGCCGGCGCCGCCCACCCGGGCGACACGGGCGACGAGCCGTACGGGGGTGGCTCGCCCGGCCGCGGCTCCCGCGATGGCGTCGGCCCGCGGGGCGGCCGGGGGCGCGGCCGGCGGCGGCGCGGCTTCGGGGACGCGCCTGGTGAGGAGGACGAAGGCTCCTCTGCCTCGTCGAGGGCCGAGCGGGGGGAGTCTTCAGGGGACCCGGCTGAGCGGGCACGGGCGATCTGCCTGCGCCTGCTCACCGGGACCCCGCGCACCCGCAAGCAACTCGCGGACGCCCTGCGCAAGCGGGAGATCCCCGAGGACGTCGCCGAGGAGGTGCTGTCGCGGTTCGAGGAGGTCGGGCTGATCGACGACAGCGCGTTCGCGGACGCCTGGGTGGAGTCCCGGCACCACGGCCGGGGACTAGCCCGCCGGGCACTCGCCCAGGAACTGCGCACCAAGGGGGTCGACCCGACACTGATCGACGAGGCCGTCTCCCAGCTCGACTCCGAGCAGGAGGAGACGACGGCCCGCGAACTCGTGGCCCGCAAACTGCGCGCCACCCGTGGCCTCGACCGTGACAAACGGCTCCGCCGCCTCGCCGGCATGCTCGCCCGCAAGGGCTACCCCGAGGGCATGGCCCTCCGCGTAGTCCGTCAGGCCCTGGAGGAAGAGGGCGAGGACACGGAGTTCCTCGGCGAAGGAGGCTACTGAGTCCGGCGGAGGAGACGTCCGAGTCCTCGGCGCGCAGGGCGGGGAGGTCGCCCGGTTCTCCCAACCATCCGCGTCCGCGGCGGAGTTGACGCCCGCCGAAGAGGCCGGGCCGCCACAGCGCCCTCCCCGCCACGCGCGGGCGAGTCGTAACCCGGGGCTTCCCGGGGCTGTTCCGGGTCAGGGCGACGCCGGCTCCACCGGGAGGCCCTCCGTCCGCCAGGCCTGGAAGCCACCGACCAGGTCCGTCGCCCGGTGCAGCCCGAGCTGGTGGAGGGAGGCGACGGCGAGGCTGGAGGCGTAGCCCTCGTTGCAGATCACCACGACGCGCAGGTCATGGCCGGTGGCCTCGGGGACGCGGTGGCTGCCCCGGGGATCGAGGCGCCACTCCAGTTCGTTGCGCTCGATGACGAGAGCGCCGGGGATCAGCCCGTCGCGCTCGCGCAGGGCCGCGTACCGGATGTCGACCAGCAGCGCCTCGCCCGTCCGCGCCGCCTCGTGCGCCTCCCGTGCCTCGATGCGCCGGTAGCCCGCGCGTACCTGCTCCAGCAACTCGTCGATGCCGGCCGGTGGTTGACCGTTGGTGCCGCTCACTGCCAGTCCTCCGGGCGTTCGACCTGCTCCAGGCGCAGGACCTGACCGCTGCGACTGTAGCGGCGGATGCGCGGCAGGGGCGGGTAGTAGGCGTGCACGGAGATCGCGTGCTTGGTGCGGGACTCGTTGAAGACCTCGTGGACGTGGTGACGGCCGAAGGCACGGCCCTCGCCTGCGGGCAGCCGCCGCTCGAGGTCCACGCCCTCGCTGAGTTCCAGGGTCTTCCAGCCGTCGGTCGGCAGCCGGGCGGCGAGCGAGTTCTCCTTGAGCACGCCCGAGGCCGTGAGGAACGCGCCGACCGAGTCGGCGTGGTCGTGCCAGCCGGTGCCGGTGCCGGGCGGCCAGCCGATCAGCCATGCCTCGCTGCCGCCCGGACCCTTCAGCCGCACCCAGGTGCGGCCCTCCGGGTCGAGCGGAAGGGAGCCGATCAGCTCGGCGTCGGCGGCCGTACGCCGTGCGAAGTCGAGGAGGTCCGCCTGGGTGGGCACCGAGCCGACGGCAGGGGACACGGAAGCAGGGGAGACAGACACGTACACCGTCCTGAAGCCTGAAGAGGGTTCGCGGAACGGGCGCACACCGTGGCGCCCGGAAAGGAAGGGGATGCGAAGTCAGCAGGACGGGCGACACACGCAGCCCGCGTAGCGGACGAGGTCCATGTGGACCCTCCGCCACAGGCGCACGCAGGTGTCGGTCATGGTCCGGAGTACAGCATGCCGGTGTACTTCGGTCAACTCACCGTCACCATGTGGACAGAGGGTGACTGCTCTCGGGTCAGCGGGCGCCGGAGGCCGCCTGCGCCTCCTCCTTGGCCGGGCCGCCCACCGCCGCCTCCGCCGCCGCGTAGAGGTCGGCCGGACGGACGCCGCTCAGCGCGGTGACCAGGTGGCCGTCGGGGCGTACGAGCAGCACGCTGTGCGCGGGTGCGCCTGGGTAGCTCTCGGCGACCAGCAGTTCGGCGGGGTACGGCAGGGCGGTCACGGCCGCCGCGAGCCGGGGCATCACCCCGGCGGAGACCCAGTGCTTGCGGTCCCACACTCCCGTGCCGGGCGCGATCAGCACGACGAGGAGGGCGCCGCGGCCGAGCCGGTCGCGCAGTTGCACGAAGGAACCATCCTCCGCGGTGACCCGCACGTCGGTGACGGGTGCGCCGCGGGGGGTGTCGACCGGGATCTCGCCCTCCAGGTGCCGGGGCGCGAGCGGCGACTCGGCGTACGCCCCCGGCGCGCTCAGTGGCCCGCGCCCAAGGTGACCTTCCGTGAGGAGCGTGTCGTGGCCCCGCGCCGCACCGGGCATGATCTGGCGCAGCCCGCCGGAGCCGCGCAGCATCGGCAGCACCTGGTCGGCGGCGCGCAGCCGGCCCGCGACCACCGCGCGCCGCTCGGCCTGGTAGCTGTCCAGCAGCGCCTCACGCGGGCCGTGGTGCCAGGCCGTGGCCAGCTTCCAGGCGAGGTTGTCGGCGTCCCTGAGACCCTCGTCCAGCCCCTGGGTGCCGAGCGCGCCCAGCAGATGGGCCGCGTCCCCGGCGAGGAAGACCCGCCCGACGCGCCACCGGCGGGCCAGCCGGTGGTGCACCGTGTGCACACCGGTGTCGAGCAGGTCGTACACCGGTGTGGGGCCGTCCGTCCAGCCCGCGAGCGTCTCGCGGATCCGGGCCACCAGGATCTCGGGCGTGACCAGGTCCTTGCCCGGGGGCAGCAGCCAGTCAAGGCGCCACACGCCGTCCGGGAGGGGGCGGGCGGTCACCTCCCCGGCCGAGGGCCCGGACTGCCGCCACGGTGGCGTTCGATGGAGCAACGCCCAGCCCTCCCACGGAAGTTCCACGCGCAGCGCGGCCACCGCGTGCCGCTCCACCGCCGTACGGCCCGGGAAGCGGATGTCCTGGAGTTTGCGCACCGTGGAGCGCGGTCCGTCGCAGCCGACCAGGTAACTGCCCCGCCACCAGGTGCTGTTCGCGCCCCGGGTGTGCGCCGTGACGCCGGAACGCTCCTGCTCGATCGAGTCCAGACGGCTGTCCACCGCCACCTTCACCAGCGGCTCGTCGGTGATGGCCGTGCGCAGGGCGCCCGTGAGGATGTGCTGGGCGACGTGCAGCGGCGCGGCGGGGTCCCCCTCCTCGAAGGTGCACTCGCTCATCACCTGCTTGCGCCTGAGAGACCGCCATCCGGCCCAGCGCATGCCCTGCTCACCGAGCGCCACCCCGGTCAGCCGCTCCAGCAGGCCGGCCGTGTCCTCGCGCAGTACGACGGTGCGTGCCGGGCGGGGTTCGTCCTTGCCGGGGCCCTCGTCCAGGACGACGGACGGCACCTCCTGGCGGGCCAGCGCCAGGGCGAGCGTGAGCCCGACCGGCCCCGCTCCGACGATGATCACCGGGTCCATGACGCGGCGCCCCCTGCCCGTGACGATGCCCTGACGGAGACAAGTGAACAGGAAGGGGGAGCGGGGTGCACGATCACACAACGTATGCAACCCATTGGCAGAGTTTGCGTCAAGCGAACGGAGGCAGTGGCGATCACGCCACTGCCTCCGGGTGATGCTTTCGGCCCTGACCGGGTGTCAGGCGGCGGTTCCCGTTCCCGCGTGGCCCGCGACACCCACGGTGTCCTCGACCGTGAGCACCGCCCCGGTCGACTTCTTGCCGCGTCGCAGCCGGCCCTCCAGCCAGCTCGCGAACGAGGTCAGGGAGAAGTTGATGACCACGAAGATCACGGCCACCACCGTCAGTGAGGCGATCATGTTGCCGTAGTAGCCCGCCATCGTGTTGGCCGAGGTCATCAGTTCGGGGAAGGTGAGGACCGCGCCGCCGAGGGCGGTGTCCTTCACGATGACCACCAGCTGGCTGACGATGGCCGGGAGCATGGTGGTGACCGACTGCGGCAGCAGGATGAGCCGCATCATCTGCCCCTTGCGCAGGCCGATCGCCAGGGCCGCCTCGGACTGTCCCTTCGGCAGGGCGAGGATGCCCGCGCGGACGATCTCCGCGAGCACCGACGCGTTGTACAGCACCAGTCCGGTGACGACCGCGTAGAACGGACGGTCGTCCGAACTGACGTCGGTGTACTGGGCGAAGAGCGCGAGCCCGAAGATCATCAGGACCAGGACGGGGATCGCGCGGAAGAACTCGATCACGATCGTGGCCGGGACGCGCACCCACAGGTGGTCCGAGAGCCGGGCGATACCGAGGACGGCACCGAGCGGAAGGGCGACGACCATCGCCAGGGCCGCCGCTTCCAGGGTCTTCTGCAGACCGGGCCAGATGTATGTCGTGTACGCCTCGGTGCCGCTGAAGAAGGGCTTCCACAGGGCCCAGGCCAGCTGTCCCTTGTCGTCGAACGACTTGTACACCCACCATGCGACGGCCGCGAGGGCGATCAGGAAGACCGCCGTGTACAGGACGTTGCGCCGCTTGGCACGGGGTCCCTGGACGTCGTACAGGACCGAGG
Source organism: Streptomyces barringtoniae (assembly GCF_020819595.1). Classification (GTDB taxonomy): domain Bacteria; phylum Actinomycetota; class Actinomycetes; order Streptomycetales; family Streptomycetaceae; genus Streptomyces; species Streptomyces barringtoniae. Next base: position 520,076 of record NZ_JAJHNP010000001.1, on the reverse strand, counting down.
TCATCGCTTCACCGCCACCTTCTTGCCCACCCAGCCGAGGATCAGACCGGTCGGCAGGGTCAGGCACACGAACCCGAAGGCGATGACCGCGGAGATCGCCAGCAGCTCCGCCTCGTTCTCGATCATCTTCTTCATCAGGAAGGCCGCCTCCGCCACGCCGATCGCGGCCGCGACCGTCGTGTTCTTCGTCAGCGCGATCAGGGCGTTGGTCAGCGGACCGACGGCCGCGCGGAGGGCCTGCGGCAGCACGACCAGCCCCAGCACCTGGGGAAAGCTCAGGCCGATGGCCCGCGCCGCCTCCGCCTGGCCGACCGGCACCGTGTTGATGCCGGCCCGGATCGCCTCGCACACGAAGGCCGAGGTGTAGACGATCAGACCGAGCACGGCCAGCCGGAAGTTGATCGTGTCGAAGTCATTCGCACCGAGGCTGATGCCCAGATTCTGGTTCAGGCCGAGGGAGGAGAAGAGGATGATCACCGTGAGCGGGATGTTCCGCACGATGTTCACGTAGGCGGTGCCGAAACCCCGCATCAGCGGCACCGGACCCACCCGCATGGCGGCCAGCAGAGTGCCCCAGACCAGGGAGCCCGCGGCCGACAGCAGTGTCAGCTGCACTGTCGTCCAGAAGGCGCCCAGCACGTCGTACTTGTCAAGAAAGTCGAACACGATCTCCCGCGCTTCCGCGTGTAGGGATGCCCCGGTGCGCCGCCGTGTTCAGGGGCGGCGCACCGGCGGGGCGTTGCCTCAGCTCTTGATGTCGCCGATCTTCGGGGCGGGCTCGTTCTTGTAGCCGGCCGGGCCGAAGTTCTTCTTCACGGCCGCCTCCCAGGAGCCGTCGGAGACCATCTCCTCAAGAGCCTTGTTGATCTTGTCCTTGAGGGGGCTGCCCTTCTTGACGCCGATGCCGTAGTTCTCGTTGGTCATCTTGAAGCCGCCGAGCTTGAACTTGCCCTTGAACTGGGCCTGGGCGGCGTAGCCCGCGAGGATCGAGTCGTCCGTGGTGAGGGCTTCGATGGCGCCGCTCTGCAGACCCCCCAGACAGGCAGAGTAGGTCGGGTACGTCACGAGGTCGGCCTTGGGAGCCAGCCTGTCGTGGAGGTTCTGCGCCGAGGTCGAGCCGGCCACCGAGCACAGCTTCTTGCCGTTCAGGTCAGCCGGGGACTTGATCTTCGTGTCGTCCGCGCGGAGCAGCACGTCCTGGTGGGCCAGCAGGTACGGTCCCGCGAAGTCGACCTTCTGCTCACGCTCCGGAGTGATCGAGTAGGTGGCGGCGATGAAGTCGACGTCACCGCGCTGCAGCATGGTCTCGCGGTCGGCGCTCTTCGACTGCTTCCACTCGATCTGGTTCGCGCTGTAACCGAGCTTCTTGGCGACATAGGTGGCCACGTCCACGTCGAAGCCCGCGTAGCCCTGCGGGGTCTGCTGGCCGAGGCCCGGCTGGTCGAACTTGATGCCGATGGCGATCTTCTTGCCGCCACCGGAGCCGTTGTCGTCCTTCTTGCCGCCGCCGCACGCGGTGGCGGACAGGGCGAGGGCGAGGACGGCGGCCGAGGCGGCGGTGACCTTGCGGAGCTTCATGGTGAACATCCTTTGAAGTGGTGCGGAACGAGGTCCGTTGGAAAAGGCGACCCAGGGGCGTGGGGCGGGGCCTGCGCCGTCAGTGGTGCAGGATCTTGGACAGGAAGTCCTTGGCCCGGTCGCTGCGCGGGTTGCTGAAGAACTGGTCGGGCGCAGCCTCTTCGACGATCCGGCCGTCGGCCATGAAGACCACGCGGTTCGCAGCCGATCGTGCGAAGCCCATCTCATGGGTGACGACCACCATCGTCATGCCCTCCCGGGCGAGCTGCTGCATGACCTCGAGGACCTCGTTGATCATCTCGGGGTCGAGGGCGGAGGTCGGCTCGTCGAAGAGCATGACCTTCGGGCCCATCGCCAGTGCCCGCGCGATGGCGACGCGCTGCTGCTGGCCGCCGGACAGCTGGGCGGGATACTTGTCGGCCTGGGTGCCCACGCCGACCCGGTCGAGCAGGGCCCGGGCCTTCTCCTCGGCCTGCTTCCTGTCCGCCTTGCGGACCTTGAGCTGCCCCAGCATCACGTTCTCGAGCACGGTCTTGTGCGCGAAGAGGTTGAAGGACTGGAAGACCATCCCGACGTCCGCCCGCAGCCGGGCAAGCTGCTTGCCCTCCTGGGGCAGGGGCTTGCCGTCGATGGCGATGGTGCCCGAGTCGATCGTCTCCAGGCGGTTGATGGTGCGGCAGAGGGTCGACTTTCCGGACCCGGAGGGCCCGATGACCACGACGACCTCGCCGCGGGCGATCGTCAGGTCGATGTCCTGGAGCACATGCAACGCGCCGAAGTGCTTGTTGACGCTCTTCAGGACGACCAGTTCGTCGGACGTGACCACGTCTTCCTTGGTCACCGATACATTGGTCATCGCTCTCGGGCTCCGTCCTCCTCGGTTTCGGAGGACAGTAGTGAGCGGCTGTGACCTGCGTCATCACATCTGAGGGAGATCTGAGCATCACGATCCGATAGCAATCGGACACGCGTGGTAGCACCTGCCGCCCGATGCGTATCGGCCGGATAACGGAAGCGACGGGCAACCGGAACCCTCTTGACGCCGTCCTTATCCATCGGCGTGACTGCCATGGTGCACGCGCGCGTGGCATACAGGACGCGCGAGAACCCAGACCGTACGACCGCTGAACCGGAGGGGGCCGGGATGAGACTGCTGCTCGTCGAGGACGACAACCACGTCGCCGCGGCCCTGTCCGCCGTACTCGCGCGACACGGTTTCGACGTCACCCACGCCCGCAGCGGCGAGGAGGCCCTGCAGGCGCTCGTCCCCGAGGGCAACGGTTTCGGCGTGGTCCTGCTCGACCTGGGCCTGCCCGACCAGGACGGCTACGAGGTCTGCGGCAAGATCCGCAAACGCACCAGCACCCCGGTGATCATGGTGACGGCCCGCTCCGACGTCCGCTCCCGCATCCACGGGCTCAACCTGGGTGCCGACGACTACGTGGTGAAGCCCTACGACACCGGGGAACTGCTCGCCCGTATCCACGCCGTCAGCCGGCGCACCGTCCACGAGGACCCGGCGACCGGCGGCGAGGGCGCCCTGCACCTCGGTCCCGTACGCATCGAACTGCCCACCAGGCAGGTCACCGTGGACGGTTCGGTTGTCCAACTGACCCGCAAGGAGTTCGACCTGCTCGCCCTGCTCGCGCAGCGCCCCGGAGTGGTCTTCCGGCGGGAGCAGATCATCAGCGAGGTCTGGCGTACCAGCTGGGAGGGCACCGGCCGCACCCTGGAGGTGCACGTCGCCTCCCTGCGCGCCAAACTGCGCATGCCCGCACTCATCGAGACCGTACGCGGCGTCGGCTACCGGCTCGTCGCCCCGGCCGCCTAGCGGGGACGGGTGCGCGCACGTCTGCTGCCGCTGCTCATCATCCTGATGGCGGCCGTCCTCCTCGCCCTCGGGCTGCCGCTCGCCATCAGCCTGGCCGCCGCGCAGCAGCAGAAGGTCGTCGTCGACCGCATCGACGACACGGCACGCTTCGCGGCACTTGCCCAGTTCGTCACCGACGGGCCCAGCGGATCGCGCCGCACCAGCACCGACGAGCGCCTGGAGGCCCTGCGCAGCGAACTCGGCAGCTACTACGGCGTCTACGGCATCCGCGCGGGCGTCTTCTACCGCAACGGCTCGGCGATGGTCAACGCCCCCGACGACTGGTTCGTACCGCGGACGGGGGAGGTGCGGGAGGCGTTCGAGGAGGCGCTGCTCAGCCGGCGCAGCCATGACCCGCGGCAGGTGTGGCCCTGGCAGCGCAGTCGGCTGATCGTGGCCTCCCCGGTGATTCGGGACGGCGACGTCGTGGCGGTCGTGGTCACCGACTCGCCCACCGGGCAGATGCGGTCGCGGACCCTGCGCGGCTGGCTGATCATCGGGGCCGGTGAGATCGCGGCGATGCTGCTCGCCGTCGGCGCGGCGCTGCGGCTGACCGGCTGGGTGCTCAGACCGGTACGCGTCCTCGACGCCACCACCCACGACATCGCCACCGGACGGCTGAAGTCGCGGGTCGCGGTCGGCGGCGGACCGCCGGAACTCAGACGGCTCGCCCGTTCGTTCAACGAGATGGCGGACAACGTCGAGGACGTGCTGGAACAGCAGCGCGCCTTCGTCGCGGACGCCTCGCACCAACTGCGCAACCCGCTCGCGGCGCTGCTGCTGCGTATCGAACTGCTCGCCCTCGAACTCCCCGAGGACAACGAGGAGATCGCCTCGGTCCGCACCGAGGGCAAGCGCCTCGCACAGGTCCTGGACGACCTGCTGGACCTGGCGCTGGCCGAACACGCCGAGGCGGACCTGGGACTGACCGACATCGGCGCCCTCGCCGAGGAGCGGATCGCCGCCTGGTCTCCGGCCGCCGAGAGCAAGGGGGTCCGGCTGACCGGTCAGTGCCCGCCCACGACCGCCTGGGCGGACCCGATCACCCTGTCCAGCGCGCTGGACGCGCTGATCGACAACGCCGTGAAGTTCACCCCCGAGGGCGGCACGGTGGAGGTCGCCGTCGCCGCCGACGGCGACAGATCCACGGTCGTCGTCACCGACACCGGGCCCGGCCTCACCGACGAGGAACTCGCGCGCGTGGGCGACCGGTTTTGGCGCAGCGGCCGTCACCAGAACATCAAGGGCTCGGGCCTCGGCCTGTCCATCGTGCACACGCTGCTCACGGCGGGCGGAGGCTCGATCGACTACGCCCACCATGAGCCGCGGGGGCTGCGGGTGACGGTGACGGTGCCCAGGCACGCGGAGCCGTGACCGGGGGCCGGGGCTGAGCCGGGGGTCGGGCACGGGGTACGGCGCGGCGGCGGGACTCGAGAGGCACGGCTCGGCGGCGGGACTCGTGGGGAACGGCCACCGGGCCCCACTGTCCGTGCCCGGCTCGGCCCGCTCGGCACGGTGCGCTTGGCATGGCCCGCCTGGCACGGCCGGTGGGAGGTCGTCCGCCCCCGCTACGGCTTCATCGAGACGTAGTAGCGGCGCGCACCCTCCTGGAGGGGCAGCGGATCGGTGTAGATGGCGGTGCGCAGATCGACCAGTTGGGCGGAGTGGACATGGGCGCCGATGTCGTCGCGGCTCTTGATGACCGTGCGGGTCACCCATTCGGTGAGCCTGGGGTCCATGTCCGCGCGGGTCATCAGGAGGTTGGACACGGCGATCGTCGGGACCTCGTTGCCCTGCTGCACGGCCGGGTAGGCCGACTCGGGGATGTTGGTGGCCCGGTAGTGGCGCGCCTCCTCGCCCTGGCCGTGCAGCTTGGTGACCAGGTCGCCCTCGATCGGCACGAACTTGAAGGCCGACTTCTGGGCCAGCGCGACAAGTCCCTTGGTGGGCAGGCCGCCCGACCAGAAGAACGCGTCGATCCTGCGCTGCTCCAGGCGGTCGGGCCCGGTGTCGATGCCGTCCGCGACCGGGGTGATGTCCTTGTGGGGGTCGATGCCGGCGGCCTTGAGCACCCGGTCGGCGATCAGCCGTACCCCGGAGTCGGGCAGCCCGGTCGCCACCCGCTTGTGCCGCAGGTCCGCCACGTTCTTGATGTCCGAGTCACTGCGCACGACGAGCTGGACGTAGTCGTCGTAGAGCCGGGCCACCCCGCGCAGCCGCCCGGCGCCGCTGCCGTGCCGCAGCTCGTACGCCTCCACCGCGTCGGCCGCCGCGATGGTGAAGTCGGCCTTGCCGGTCGCCACCCGCTGCACGTTCTCCTGCGAGCCGGCGCTGTTCAGCAGCTTCACCTTCAGGTTGGGCATGTCCTTGGCGAACTCGGCGCGCAGCCGCTCGCCGTACTCCTGGTAGACCCCACGGGGCGTGCCCGTGCTGAAGACGATCGTCCCGCTCGGCGGCGTCTCGCCCAGTGGCAGCAGCCACCACAGCAGCAGCCCGAGCACCACGGCACCGGCGGCCGCGGCCGGCAGCACCCGGCGCCTGCTGATACGGGGGAACACCTTGGACATGCGGCGATCCTGCCAGGCCGGGCGGGACGCTGACCAGGCCGGGGTCACTCCGTGGTCCGGAGGCGGACGGAGGGCTCTGTCAGTGGTGGCCGTTAGAGTCGTCGGCATGAGTACTTCGCCCGCCGACCTCGTCCGGGAGTTCCACCTCGCCTTCGGCCTGGACGCCCGCACCACGCCGACCGAGGTGGGTCCCGAACTGGCCGCGCACCGTGGGGAACTGCTCGCCGAGGAGGCCGCGGAGGTCGCCGAGGTCGCGGTCGACGGCCCGCTGGACAAGCTCGCGCACGAACTGGCGGACGTGGTCTACGTGGCGTACGGCACGGCGCTGGTCCACGGCATCGACCTCGACCAGGTGATCGCCGAGATCCACCGGGCCAACATGAGCAAGCTCGGCCCGGACGGACAGGTCGCCCGCCGGGCCGACGGCAAAGTACTCAAGGGGGAGCACTACCGGGCGCCGGACGTGTCGTCCGTCCTGCGCCGCCAGGGCTGGATACCGGCGGCGCAGGACAGTTCTGCGCAGGCGAGCGCCTAGAAGGTTCCGCCCGCCAGCTTCCACTCGCGGTTCAGGGCGCCCAGCGGAATGCTTCGCTGGATGACCGGTGTGCCGAAGACGGACAGCTGGAGCCGCAGGGTCCCGGACAGGTCGACCCCGCCGTACACGCCCCAGGCGCCCTCGGCCTTCGCCCCGCCGCCGTCGGAGGAGGCCGTGACCGTGCCGGAGGCCTCGCCGCGCAGATACGGAGCCAGGTCGGCGGTGACACCGACGGCGCCGTAGAGGCCGACCGAGGCCTCGGCCCCGAGCGCCGTCTTCACGGTCCCCGCGGTGGTGACGGAGGCGCGCACGGGCGTGCTCTTCATGTCCGACGAGCTGACCGGCGTCCAGCCCTTGGACAGACCGAAGGTGCCGCCCGCCCTGAAGTCGCCCTTGAGGTTCTGCTCGACGTCGACGGTGACCCGCCCGTCGCCGCTGATCTGGACGTAAGCGGTCAGGTCGAGGTTGACGACGACGGGCACGGGCCCGACCTGGAGGACGGGGTCGGCGTGCAGCTTGGCGAACGGGATCCGCAGCGGGGTGCCGGTGGCCGCGGCGGCGCGGCCCTTGACCGCCCAGCCGGAGGTCCAGTCGCCCGACACGCCGAGGTAGGCGGAGCCGGGCGGGGCGTCGCTGCCGGCGCCGCCGTAGGCGAAGTCGACCTGCGGGGCGACCTGGACGAAGCCGTTCACCGAGGCGGCGGCGGAGACCGGCGTGTTCTGGGCCGTCGGGATGTCGGCGCTCACGTCGAGCCGGAGGCTGCCGAGCGGCACCGTGGCACCCTTCGGCCCGGCGTGCGCGTGACCGGTCTTCGCCCAGGACACCTTCACACCGGGCAGCAGCTTGTCGACGGTGAAGGACGAGGGGTCGACCGGTACGGCGCCCTTCGCCGTCTCGTCGCCGAGCAGCGCGTTGAGGGTGGACGGTTCCGTCTGCACCTCGGTGCCGCCGTCCGTCCGGCCGATCACCTTGGTGACCTTGGCGAGCAGCCCGTCCGGTGCCCCGGGCGCGGGCGCACTGGCGATCACGTCGCCGACGGCGGCCTTGTACGGGGCGCCGGAGGGGGTGGGGGAGGCCGCGGGGGAGGAGGCAGCCGAACTCCCGTGCCGGACGGGCTTGTCGGCAAGGACGGCCCGCCGGGTGCGGCTGTCGTACGAGCCGATGGCGAGTGCCGTCCTGTGTGCCCGCGGCCCGGAGCCGGCCGGCCCCGCCGTGGCGGTCGTGGCGGTCGCGGTGGTGGCGGGCGCGGCGGCGACGGCGAGCGAGTGGTCCGTGCCGTCGGCGGGCCGGTCGGCGGCCTCGAGCTGCCGGCCGTGCCCGGCGGTCGCCGAGGGCCCGGCCTGTGCGGCGGGCGAGGAACAGGCCGCGGCGAGGAAGAGGGTGGTCACGGCGAAGGCGGGCAGCAGGGCACGTCTGTGCCGCATGCGTCTGCGCATGGTCGGTCCTGTGTGAAGTGGGGGGTGGCAGAGAGGTACCGGACGAACTGGCTACTTGGCGGTAGAACCGGCCGGTAACTCGTGAACGAGCCATGAGCATGCCATGTCTTTACGTAGGGACCCCACACAATCCGGCCACATCTCAAGGTGACCTGCGCCACGGCGAGTTCGCGTCAGGGTGAGGCTCAAAGCCGGTGATGCCAGGAGCCTCGCCCGGGCTCAGGGGCCGGCCAGGCCGGTGCCGCCGAGGCGGGTCAGGAGGGACGACAGCTGTGTGATGTCCTCGGCGTTCAGCGCGGGGGCGGCGAAGGCCTCGGTGGCGGTCTCCTCGGCCGTCGCGAGCATCTCCTTCAGCCGCCGTCGGCCCGTCCCGGTCAGCGACGCGTAGGCCACGCGCGCGTCCCGCGCATCCGCCTCGCGGGTCACCAGCCCGATCCGCTCCAGCGGCGCGAGCCCGCGCGTGACCCCGGAGGCCGTCAGACCCAGTGCCTCGGCGAGGTCGACCCGCCGCATACCGCCGCCGGGCGCCCGGCTCAGCCGCAGCAGCAGGGTGAAGTCGGCGAGGCTCACGCCGTGCAGCGCGCTCAGCCGGGAGTCGAAGCGCCGCACGAGCGCTGCCTGGGCCCGCAGCAGTCGCAGTGCCGCGTCCAGGGCGTCACTCACGGCCGCTCACCCCCGCTCATTGCCCACTCCTTGAGTACTCAAGTTTATGCCCCGCTCGAACGCGCCGCACGTCGCTGCCGCTTGCCCATCGGCGCCTGGGAGAGGTCCTCGGCGGTGGAGCGGAGGTTCTTGAAGCCGTAGCCGCGCTCGGTCAGCCAGACCTTCGCCGCCTCCTCGGCCCGTTCGGTCGCCTCAAGAATGTCCTCCTCTTCCTCCCCGGTGTCGGAGAAACGGAAGACGAAGGCCGGCCGGGCGGCGATGTCGTAGGTGAGGCTGCCCCCGGGGGTGAACGCGGCGCGCAGTACGTCGTGTTCGGCGGCGTCGGCCAGCAGTTCGGCCCGCTGGGCGTCGGTGAGGCCGTCGAAGGCGCCGCGGACGGTGATCCGGAACGTGCGAGTGCTCATTGCGCGACCTTAGGCGTGGCGGTCTCCCGGTCTCCACCGGGTTTCCGAACGTGTCGGGGCTCCCCCTGGACGGGGTGTCACCAACTGTGCCTCCTCCCGTACAGTCCGTGTCCGTGCTGCGCGATCCGTGCGACCACGTCCGGCGATCGACCAGGAGAAGAGAACGTGGACATCGAAGCCGGTCCCGGCTCCCTTCCGCGCGTTCCGGGAACGGGGCGGCCGGTGCCCGAGGCCGAGCCTGCACTCGTCGAGGGGTGGCGTTCGGCGGGCGGCGAGCTGGTGGAGCTGCTGTCGCAGGTGCGCGAGCGCTGCGGTGGCGTCGCCGCCTTCCGCCTCGGGCCGGCCCGCACCGTTCTCGTCACCGACCCGCGGGCGGTCCAGCACGTGCTCGCCCGGCACCCCGAGCGGTACGTCAAACGCTCCCACCGCGCCCGGCTGCTGATCGGCGACGGCGTCCTCGCCGCCACGGGTGCGGCATGGAAGCGGCAACGACGCTTGCTGCAGGCCCAGTTCACCGGCACCGGGATGCGGCGTTACCAACAGCGGATCGACGAGGCCGCCCGGACCACCGCCGGACGCTGGGCAGGGTACGCGCGTACCGGACAGACCCTGGACGTCGTGCGCGAGATGCGCCGCTTCGCCCTGGACGCCATCTGGCGCTCTCTCACCGGGCACGCCCTCGACGACCGCACCGAGCGTGAACTGGCGGCCGTGACCGCCGTGGCGGCCGCCCTTCCGACGCTGCCCGCGGATGTCACCGGCGCCCAGGACGCCGTCGCCGCCGATCTCGCCCGGATCGACGCCGTCGCCCGGCACGCCATCGGCATCGCCCGCGCCGGGGCGGCCGGCCCCGACGGCCCGGGCCTGCTGCACGTCCTGATCGACGCCGCCGACGAGCACCCCGAGTACACCGACCGGCTCATCCGTGACGAGTTGGTCACGCTGCTCTCGGCCGGGCACGAGACCACCGCCACCACCCTGACCTGGCTCTACCTGCTCCTAGACCAGTACCCCGCCGCCCGTGAACAGGCTCTGGCCGCGGGCGGCGAGGGCTCGGCGCAGCGCCGCCAGGCCGTCCAGGCCCTGGTCCACGAGACGCTACGGCTGTATCCGGCCGCCTGGATCCTGCCCCGCCACGCCACCGAGGACGACACCCTCGCCGGTTACACCGTAGAGGCCGGCACCGACATCCTGGTCTGCCCCTACCTCACGCACCGCGACCCCGAACTCTGGCCGGACCCCGAGCGGTTCGACCCCCGGCGCTTCACCCTCCCGGCCGGCCGGCCCGCCCACCCGGGCGCCTACCTCCCCTTCGGGATCGGCCCCCGCGCCTGCCTCGGCGTCCAGTTCGCGCTCCGGGAATCGACCGTTCTCCTCGAAAGCCTGCTGCCGCTCCACACGCTGTCCTTCCACTCCACGCCCACCCGGGCGGAGTACGGCTTCACCGTCCGTCCCGACGGCCCCGTCACGGCGTCCTTGGCACCACCGCTCCGCTGACCTGAACAGCACCTGAACCGAACCGACCGGACCTGACCTGAAGCGGTCGGCCGGCCTTCGGCCGCCCAGGGCGCGCAAGCGCTTCGACACGGCCCGGCTCGTCCGGTGAGCGCCTACCCTGGAGCCGCGGGCAGCGAGCCGACGGGCAGCGAGCCGACCGACTGCCGTGGCCCGTCCGGGAAGGCGGTGGCGTTCCATGCGGTACGTGGCTGTGAGCGCGCTGAGTCATCCCGGGCTGCTCCGCGAACGCAACGAGGACAGCCTCGTGGCCGGGCCGTGGACCCTGTGCGCCACGGTGACGGAGAGTCCGCAGACCCTGGTCTTCCCGATCGGCACGCCTCTCGTCGTCGCGGTCGCCGACGGGCTCGGCGGGCATCCCGGCGGCGACCTGGCCAGCGCGCTGGTCGCCCGCCGGATCGCGTCCGCCGGCCCCACCCTGGGCAGCGAGGACACCCTCCGCGCTGCCCTGAACGCCTGCAACCGCGCCGTGTACACGGCCGCCGGCGGAGAGGAGGAGACCGAGCTGGCCGCCATGGGCACCACCGTCGCCGGCATCGTCGTGCAGCCCGGCTCGCTGCTGGTGTTCAACGTGGGCGACAGCCGGGTCTACGCCGCTTCCCGCGACGGGCTGCGCCAGGTGAGCGTCGACGACAGCCCCCCGCTCGAACCCGGGCAGCACACCACGTCCATCGTCACCCAGTGCCTGGGCGGCAGCCCCTCCTACCGCGCCGTTCACCCCCATGTGACGACCGAATCCCTGTCTCCCGGCGCCCGCTACCTCATCTGCACCGACGGTCTGACCGATCCGCTGCCCGCCGATGTGCTGGACGACGTGATGCGGGAGCACGACGACGGCCGTGCTGCCTTCGAGCTGTGGAAGGCGGCCATCGCCGCGGGCGGTCCCGACAACATCACGCTGGCGGTCGTACGCGTCGCCGACGAATAGCTCAAGGCCGAAGGAACACCTCAAAGATCACCTCAAGACCGACGGAACACCTCAACGCACCCCCGGCTCGTCCGGCGGGAAGCCGTACCGTCCCTGCAACCGGACGAAGTAGGCCGAGGTCAGAACCCGCAACCGCACCAGCCCCGATGCCGTGCGCTCGAAGCACACCACCTGCTCGTGTCCGCCCGGCCCGATCGGCTGCACCAGGCGGCCGACCGGGCGCACCTGTGCGGTCAGCGGCGCGGGCACCTCCGGGAACGCGGCCGACACGAGGACGGCGTCGTACGGGGCCCGGTCCGGCACACCGCCGCTGCCGTCGCCGATGCGCAGCTCCACGTTCCGCACGCCCTGGCGGGCGAGATTCGCGCGCGCCCGGCGGGCTATGTCCGGCCGCATCTCGATGCTGACCACGTCCGCGGCCAGCCGGGCGAGCAGAGCGGTCTGGAAGCCCAGACCCGTACCGATCTCCAGGACGTGCTCGCACCCGTCCAGACCGAGACCCTCGATCATCATCGCCGACAGCGAGGGCTGCGTGGTGACCTGTCCCTGCCCGATGGCAACGGGTACGTCCCGGTAGGCGGCAGCCAGCTGATCGGCCGGGACGAATCCCGCCCGGGGCGTCGCCCGCACGGCCGCGAGCAGCCGCTCGTCCCCGACCCCGGCGGCCGTGAGGGCCCGCACGAGATCGTCCGGTTCTCCGGGTACGGCGTTCACGGCCTGGTTCACCCCACCACCCGGTGACGGCGCCTACGGTGGAGGCATGAGCGAGATCGTCGTCTACGAACTCGACAGGCCGGGCGCGGCCGGCTCTCCCGTCGGCTCCTCCACCAGACCGACGGGTGGGGCGGAGCGGCGCGTCCGCAAGGTGCACGCGGCACCGGTGGCGCCGGGGTCGCACACGGCCACGGGGCCGCGGACCCTCTGCGGCAAGGACACCTTCGCCATGGAGACGGCCGACTGGAAGCCCTCCGAGGAGCCGGGAGCCCCCTGGTATCCCCCGGAGCACGCCTCCCTGGTCTGCCCGGACTGCGATGCCGTGATGGAGACCTGACCGGCGTGCGGGACCGGCGCACCGGCTGCCCGGCGGTGCCGCCCCGTGCCCACCGCCTTCGCGCCGCCCACCCGCGTTCGACTCGCCCGCGCCGGACTCACCCGCCCTCGACGTACTCCTTGAAGTGCTCCAGATCGCTGCGGACGAGCCGTTCGATCGCGTTGGTCTGGGCGAAACCCCTGGGCCCGCCGAAGGTGTCGCGGACCGTGGCGGGGTCGTACTCCAGCCGTGCCTGGATCCGGGTGTGGTTCTTGTCGATCGGCTGGACCGAGAAGGAACCCGTCAGCTCGGGAGCGCTCGTGGTGAGCCACTCCATCACGTGTTCACCGCGGTCCGTCACCTCGGCCTCGACCTCGCGGGCCGGCCCACCCGTCTCGACCTCCAGATGCGCTCGGCCCCCGGCCTCCGTACGCGCGCCCCGCACTCCTTGCACGAAACGCGGATAGTTCTCCACCCGGTGCAGGGTCTCCCAGGCCCTGTCGACCGGAACGTCGACGTCGACGTGCAGCTCGAGGGTGCTCATGGCTCACCTCCACGTGCGGCTCATGACGCATGGCCACCTGCTTACAGTGTGCGCCCGGCAGGACGGGGGCGGGCCGGGACAGGGCTCCTCCGACAGCGCCTACCCTTGACGCATGACCAGCAGCAGCGACCGGAGCCCCGCAGTGGACGTTCACGCACCAAAGACGTACGAAGTGCGCACCTACGGGTGCCAGATGAACGTCCACGATTCCGAGCGGTTGGCCGGCCTGCTCGAAGACGCCGGGTACGTGCGGGCCCCCGAGGGCTCGGACGGGGACGCGGACGTGGTCGTGTTCAACACCTGCGCCGTGCGGGAGAACGCCGACAACCGGCTGTACGGCAACCTCGGCCGGCTCGCGCCGAAGAAGGTCTCGCGGCCCGGCATGCAGATCGCGGTCGGCGGCTGCCTCGCGCAGAAGGACCGCGACACCATCGTCAAGAAGGCGCCCTGGGTGGACGTCGTCTTCGGCACGCACAACATCGGCAAGCTGCCGGTCCTGCTGGAGCGCGCCCGCGTGCAGGAGGAGGCGCAGGTCGAGATCGCCGAGTCGCTGGAGGCCTTCCCGTCCACCCTGCCGACCCGGCGCGAGAGCGCCTACGCGGCCTGGGTGTCGATCTCCGTCGGCTGCAACAACACCTGCACCTTCTGCATCGTCCCCGCCCTGCGCGGCAAGGAGAAGGACCGCCGGCCCGGCGACATCCTCGCCGAGGTGGAGGCGCTGGTCGCCGAGGGTGTCTCCGAGATCACGCTGCTCGGCCAGAACGTCAACGCCTACGGCTCCGACATCGGCGACCGCGAGGCCTTCAGCAAGCTGCTGCGCGCCTGCGGGAACATCGAGGGCCTGGAGCGGGTCCGCTTCACCTCCCCGCACCCCCGTGACTTCACCGACGACGTCATCGCCGCCATGGCCGAGACCCCGAACGTGATGCCGCAGCTGCACATGCCGCTGCAGTCCGGTTCGGACACCGTCCTGAAGGCGATGCGCCGCTCCTACCGGCAGGAGAGGTACCTCGGGATCATCGAGAAGGTGCGGGCCGCCATCCCGCACGCCGCGATCACCACCGACATCATCGTGGGCTTCCCCGGCGAGACCGAGGAGGACTTCGAGCAGACGCTGCACGTGGTCCGTGAGGCCCGGTTCGCGCAGGCCTTCACCTTCCAGTACTCCAAGCGCCCGGGCACTCCGGCCGCGACCATGGACGACCAGATCCCCAAGGAGGTCGTCCAGGCCCGCTACGAGCGGCTGGTCGCCCTTCAGGAGGAGATCTCCTGGGAGGAGAACAAGAAGCAGGTCGGCCGCACGCTCGAGCTGATGGTCGCCGAGGGCGAGGGGCGCAAGGACGGCGCCACGCACCGCCTCTCCGGCCGCGCCCCCGACAACCGGCTGGTCCACTTCACCAAGCCGGAGCAGGAGGTCCGCCCGGGTGACGTGGTCACCGTAGAAGTGACGTACGCCGCCCCGCACCACCTCCTCGCCGAGGGACCCGTCCTCTCCGTGCGCCGCACGCGCGCGGGCGACGCCTGGGAGAAGCGCAACGCCGCCGAGGCCGCCAAACCGGCCGGCGTCATGCTCGGCCTGCCGAAGATCGGGGTGCCGGAGCCGCTGCCGGTCGCCACGGCAAGCGGCTGCGGCTGCGACTGACCGGGCCCAGCCCGACTGTTTGTCGACAATCCGGACACGGGGGACGGGGGACGATCCGATGCCGCGATGGGCGCTGCTGCTGGACAAGCCGCCCGGCGAGGGGCCGTACCGCAGGCAGTACGAGCTGATGGCCACGATCGACGGCACGCGCGAGGAGGCCGAGGCCCGGTTCGCGGAGCTGGTACGCCTCTACCAGCCCAGGCATCCGCGGTATCCGGTGCGCATGCGCCGGTACCGCACCGCGGACGGCTGGATGCTGGTCGGGGACGGCTCGTCCGGCGGGGTGTACACGTACCACTTCCTGTTCACCGAGCTGGAGTGGGACTCCGGTCCGATCACCTACTGACCGCCCGGCGGCGTAACCTGCCGATCATGCTTGTCGCCGCCGCAGTCTGTCCCTGCCCGCCGCTGCTCGTGCCCGAGGTGGCCGCCGGCGCCGCTCCGGAGCTGGACGCCGCGCGCTCGGCCTGCTCCGACGCGCTCGGGGTGCTCGCCGCCGCCCGCCCGGACCTCCTGGTGGTCGTCGGGCCCGCCGGGGAGAGCGGGCGCGGATCGTTTCCGCAGGGCGCGCCGGGGTCCTTCCGCGGGTTCGGGGTCGACGTGGAGGTACGCCTGGGCCCCGTCGGGGACACCGTCTCCGAGCGGGAGCTGCCGCCGTCTCTGGCCGTCGGTGCCTGGCTGCTGGAGCGGACCGGCTGGGCGGATGCCCCGATCGAGGGAGTCGGGGTCGGGGAACCGCTCGCGCCCGAGCGGTGTGCCGAAGCCGGCAGGGAGATCGGCGCCAAGGCCCGGCGGGTGGCGCTGCTGGTGATGGGAGACGCCAGCGCGTGCCGCACGGTCAAGGCGCCGGGCTACCTGGACGAGCGGGCGGCACCCTTCGACACGGAGGTCGCGCGTGCGCTGGGCGCGGCGGACCTGGCGGCCGTCCAGGCGCTGGACGCCGGGCTGGCAGCCGAACTGAAGGCCTCCGGACGGGCCCCCTGGCAGGTTCTGGCCGGTGCCGCGGAGGGCGCGAACCTCAGCGGCGCGCTGCTGTACGAGGACGCGCCGTACGGCGTGGGGTACGTGGTGGCCGCCTGGTCCTAGCGCGGCGGGCTCCGGCGCACGCGGGCCCACGTCGGCGCACGCCGGCGCATGCGGGCCTACGCGAGCCCACGTCGGCACGCGCGGAAACGGCGGACGGCCGGGAGCCGGTGTGCTCCACGACCGTCCGCCGATCCGCATGCAGTCCGCCCGTGTGCCGAACCGTTCGGACGCATGCCGTTCAGGAGGCTCAGGATGCCGGTGGCGGGCCCTCCGGACGGGTGGGGGGCGTCGGATCTCCGGTGGTCCTGGCCGGGCCGGGACCCTCCTTGTGAGCGAGGCGGTCCATCGCCTCCTTGGCCTTGCCGGTCCCCGCCTGGATCCTGTCGCTGTACTTGTGCTTGGTCCGCTCGTCCACGGCCTTCGCGGCCTTGTCGAGACCGTGCTGCACCTTGTCCCCGTGCTGCCGCGCGAGGTCCGACACCTTGTCCCTGGCCGGGCCGAGCTTGGCCTTCATGTTGTCCATCAGCCCCATGGTCCACCTTCCCTCGCGGGCCAGTTACCTGCGGGCGCCTTCGCCGGTCTCGCTGTCGGCGGCCTCCTCGGCGGACTGCTGCTTGGGGATGCCGGAGCCCTCGGACGCGTCGTCCGCGGCGGCGTCGGACTGCTCCGCCGCGTCTTCGCTCCCGTCACCGGCCGAACCCTTCGCCTCCGTCGCACCGGCCGCCTTCGCCTCCGCCGACTCTGCTTCCGCCGCCTCGGCCCCCTCCGGCTCCGCGCCGGTCTGCGCCTCGGCGGCCGACGCCTCCGAAGTCGCCTTCGACCTGCCGAGGAGTCGTGCAAAAACGCCCATATCCACTCCATACGGTACTCGTGCGGGCGAATTCCCGCGTTACCCGGTGCGTACGGTTGCGCCGCCCGGGTCACCGCCTCCCGTGATCCGGATGGCGGTATCCGCCACGGGCAACGACCTGGGACCACGCCCGTCACGTAACTCGTTCGAGGCGGCGCCAGGGGGTTTGCGAGACTGGTGCGGTGAGCAGTGCACCCTCCACCCCCCGCGTCATCGCCGTCGTCGGCCCCACCGCGGCCGGAAAGTCCGATCTCGGCGTCTTCCTGGCCCAGCAGCTCGGCGGGGAGGTCGTCAACGCGGACTCCATGCAGCTGTACCGAGGGATGGACATCGGCACCGCCAAGCTGACGCCCGAGGAACGCGGCGGCATCCCGCACCACCTGCTGGACATCTGGGACGTGACGGTCACCGCCTCCGTCGCCGAGTACCAGAAGCTGGCCCGCGCCCGGATCGACGCACTGCTCGCCGAGGGCCGCTGGCCGATCCTGGTCGGCGGCTCCGGCCTGTACGTCCGCGGGGCCGTCGACAACCTGGAGTTCCCCGGCACCGACCCCGACGTCCGGGCCCGCCTGGAGGAGGAGCTGGCGCTGCGCGGCTCCGGCGCGCTGCACGCCCGGCTGGCCGCCGCCGACCCGGAGGCCGCCCGCGCGATCCTGCCGAGCAACGGCCGCCGTATCGTCCGGGCGCTCGAAGTGATCGAGATCACCGGCCGGCCCTTCACCGCGAACCTGCCGGGCCACGACTCCGTGTACGACACCGTCCAGATCGGCGTGGACGTGGCCCGGCCGGAACTGGACGAACGGATCGCGCGCCGTGTCGACCGGATGTGGGAGGCGGGCCTCGTGGACGAGGTGCGCGCACTGGAGGCGGAGGGGTTGCGCGAGGGGCGCACGGCGTCGCGTGCGCTGGGTTACCAGCAGGTGCTCGCGGTGCTCGCCGGTGAGTGCACCGAAGCGGAAGCGCGGGCCGAGACCGTCCGTGCGACCAAGCGCTTCGCGCGCCGTCAGGATTCGTGGTTCAGGCGCGATCCCCGGGTGCACTGGTTGAGTGGGGCCGTGGCCGACCGCGGGGAACTTCCGCACCTGGCCCTGGCGTTGGTCGAACGACCGGTCACAGCCTGATCACGTCATGGCATCGGGATGCGCCGCCGGTCATCGAGGCCTCCGGCGCCGTGCCATCATCGAGCTTCGATCGACCAAGTGGAGCCTAGTTGGGAGGGCGCGTGGCGATGGAGGCCGGCCCTCGCGACACCGCACAAAGTGCCGAACACGTCACCACCGCCGGTGACGAACCGGACCCGCGTGGCGACCGTCTGACCGACGACTGCCCGGGTGGGGACCGGCTGACCGAAGGCCGCCTGGACCGTCTGGCCGACCCCCTGCTGCCCGAGAGCCGCCATCCCGAGGACCGGCTCGTTGCGGACCGGCTCGCCGACGACCGTCTCGCTGCGGACCGGCTGACCGACGACGGCCTCATCGACGACCGGCTGACAGACGACGACCTCGACGAGACGCCGGACGGTGTGACCGACGACGGGCCGGAGCCGGAGGAGATGTACCCCGGCGGTCCGGAGGTCGAGGTCGAGCTGCGCCCGCAGCGCAGGCTGCGCCTCTGGCAGCTCGCTCCCATCGTGGGCCTGTCCGCCGTCGGCTCCCTGATGTTCGCCTTCCCGCTCGCCTTCGACTTCGGCGACAGCGGCGCCGTCATCGCCATGCTCGGCCTGCTGATCTGCTCCTGCGCCGCCGGCTGGGGCATGATGGCCGCCCGCCGCGTGGGCTACACCTGGCCCGGCCTGCCGGCCCGCGGCTCGGGCCGCCGCCCGGACTGGCGGGTCGTACTCGGATACGTGCTCCTGGTGGCCGTGGTCGCGGTCCTCGCGGTCTGGCGCGTGGCCAGGCTCCGCTGAAGCGCCCCCTGAAAGGGGCGCGGGGAACCGCGCGACCGGCCACGGACGGCCGGCACTCACCCGCCGCCCGCACCCCCCGCCTCCCATCGGCCGAACCCGGCGCAGCGCTCCCGTCCCTTACGATCGAGGAATGAGCACGCGCACGCGGATCCCCTTCCTCAAGGGTCACGGCACCGAGAACGACTTCGTGATCGTCCCGGACCCGGAGAACGCTCTCGACCTGAGCCCGGCCGCCGTCGCCGCCCTGTGCGACCGCCGGGCCGGCATCGGCGGCGACGGGGTGCTGCACGTCGTGCGCTCCGCCGCCCACCCCGAGGCCGCATCGATGGCGGCCGAGGCCGAGTGGTTCATGGACTACCGCAACGGCGACGGCTCGGTCGCCGAGATGTGCGGCAACGGAGTCCGTGTGTTCGCGCGCTACCTCCAGCACGCCGGACATGTGGGCGAGGGCGACCTCGCGATCGCCACGCGCGCGGGCGTGAAGACCGTCCACATCGCGAAGGACGGGGACATCACCGCCGGCATGGGCCGCGCCCGCCTGCCGGAGGGCGAGGTCACGGTGAGCGTCGGTGAGCACAGCTGGCCCGCCCGCAACGTGAACATGGGCAACCCGCACGCGGTCGCCTTCGTCGACGACCTCGCGCAGGCCGGCAACCTGTACGACCCGCCGCCGTTCAGCCCGGCCGCCGCCTACCCCGACGGGGTCAACGTCGAGTTCGTCGTCGACCGGGGCCCCCGTCACGTCGCCATGCGCGTGCACGAGCGCGGCTCCGGCGAGACCCGCTCGTGCGGTACGGGCGCGTGTGCCGTTGCCGTGGCCGCCGCCCGGCGCGACGGCGCCGACCCGGCCGTCACCGGAACCCCGGCCACGTACACCGTCGACCTGCCCGGCGGCCGTCTGGTCATCACCGAGCGGCCCGACGGCCAGATCGAGATGACCGGACCCGCCGTGATCGTCGCCGAGGGCGAGATCGACGGCGAATGGCTGGAAAACGCCCTCCGCTGACGCCGTGTCACCGTGAGGAGGACGCCCCGCGGCTCCCGGATCAGCGGTTTCCGGTGCCAGGGGCGTTCGAAGCCTCGGACGTTTCCGGGGCAGTTGGCGCAAACGCTAAACCTCTTTTTCGTCGCTCGAATGGGTGATCCGTTTCACGCTCGGCGAGAGGCGGTCGGTCGCACGTGGTGGGCTCGATAGCATCAAGCACCGGCACGGACGGGGGAACGTCGCCATCCCTGAGCCGCGTACGCCCTGGGGCCCCGTCCGCCGGTCCACGAGCCGGAGGTGCCCATGAGTGCGGAGGCCACGAACCCTGCGACCCCTGGCCCGGTAGCGCCCACGGCGTCCGCGGCGGCGACCGCCCCCGCGGTGCCCAGGTCGGACCGCAGGAAGTCCCGGGCCCGGATCGACCTGCGCAGGCTCGGCCGGGCCGCGCTGCTCGGCTCCGCCGTTCGCGGCAAGCTGCCCGACGCCATCGGCCATGTCGTGGAGGCGCACCGCGCCCATCACCCCGACGCGGACCTCGATCCGCTGCGCCGCGCCTACGTCCTCGCGGAGTCCTCGCACCGCGGCCAGATGCGCAAGAGCGGCGAGCCGTACATCACCCATCCGCTCGCCGTGACCCTGATCCTCGCCGAACTCGGCGCCGAGACCACGACCTTGACGGCTTCCCTGCTGCACGACACCGTCGAGGACACCGATGTGACGCTTGATCAGGTGCGGGAACAGTTCGGTGAGGAGGTTCGTTATCTGGTCGACGGCGTCACGAAACTGGAGAAGGTCGACTACGGAGCCGCCGCCGAACCGGAGACCTTCCGCAAGATGCTCGTCGCCACCGGCAGCGACGTGCGCGTGATGTCGATCAAACTCGCCGACCGTCTGCACAACATGCGCACGCTCGGCGTGATGCGCCCGGAGAAGCAGGCGCGGATCGCCAAGGTCACCCGCGACGTCCTCATCCCGCTCGCCGAACGCCTCGGCGTGCAGGCCCTGAAGACCGAGATGGAGGACCTGGTCTTCGCCATCCTGCACCCCGAGGAGTACGAGCACACACGCGAACTCATCGCGTGGAACGCCGCCCGCTCCGACGACCCCCTCGCCGAGGTCGCCGACGAGATGCGCGGGGTGCTGCGCGAGGCCGGCATCCAGGCCGAAGTCCTCATCCGGCCCCGGCACTTCGTCTCCGTGCACCGCGTGGCCCGCAAACGCGGACGGCTGC
Source organism: Streptomyces barringtoniae (assembly GCF_020819595.1). Taxonomy (GTDB): domain Bacteria; phylum Actinomycetota; class Actinomycetes; order Streptomycetales; family Streptomycetaceae; genus Streptomyces; species Streptomyces barringtoniae. The sequence goes on along the minus strand of NZ_JAJHNP010000001.1, from coordinate 499,366 downwards.
GCGGCACCGACTTCGGCCGCCTGCTGGTGCTGGTGAACGAGGACGCCGACTGTTACGGCGTCCTCGGCGAACTCCACACCTGTATGACGCCGGTCGTCTCGGAGTTCAAGGACTTCATCGCCGTACCGAAGTTCAACCTGTACCAGTCGCTGCACACCGCCGTCGCCCGCTCCGACGGCCAGGTCGTCGAAGTCCTCATCCGCACCCACCAGATGCACAAGGTCGCCGAAGCCGGCGTCGTCGCCCTCGGCAACCCCTACGCCCCCGCCTCCGACACCTCCACCTCCGACGCCCCCGCCGACGGTGAGCGTGCCGACCCCACCCGTCCCGGCTGGCTCTCCCGGCTCCTCGACTGGCAGCAGGCCGCCCCCGACCCCGACACCTTCTGGTCGACCCTGCGCGAGGACCTGGCCCAGGACCGCGAGATCACCGTCTTCCGCCCCGACGGCGGCACGCTCGGCCTGCCCGAGGGCGCCACGTGCGTGGACGCCGCGTACGCCCAGTACGGCGAGGACGCGCACGCCTGCATCGGCGCCCGCGTCAACGGCCGCCTGGCCACCCTCAGCACCGTCCTGAAGGACGGCGACACCGTCCAGCTCCTCATGGGCCAGGACCCGGCCTCCGAGCCCTCCCGCGAATGGCTGGAGCACGCCCACACCCCGGCCGCCCGCATCGCCATCCAGCGCTGGCTGGCGACGCACCCCGGCGGCGGCACCGGCACGGACGACATGACGGGCACCCGCGCCGAAGCCGCCGAGGGCACCGCCCCCGCGCGGCGCGCCGACCCGGCCCCAGGTACCGCCGCACCCCACCCGGCGGACGCGGCATCCGCCGAGGGCGGCTCCGCGGCCCGGTCCCGCGGCGCCGACGTCCTCGCGGACCGGCCAGGGGCCTCCGTACGGCTCGCCCGGTGCTGTACGCCCGTGCCGCCCGACGAGATCACCGGCTTCGCGGTACGCGGCGGAGTGGTCACCGTCCACCGGGTGGAGTGCGCCGCGGTGGCGCACATGAAGAGCAGGGGGCGCGTGGAGATCGGCGTGCGCTGGGGGGACACCACCGAGTGCCGGGTCACCCTGGTCGCTGAATCGTTCGGCCGCCCCCATCTGCTCGCCGACCTCACCGAGGCGATCTCCTCGGCGGGCGTCGACATCGTCTCGGCGACCGTGGAACCGCCCACCCAGCAGCGGGTACGCCACACGTACACCCTCCTGCTCCCCGACGCGGCCCGCCTCCCGGCCCTGATGCGCGCCATGCGGGACGTCCCGGGCGTGTACGACGTGGCCCGCGCCCAGCACCAGGCCCCGGCCACCTGAGGTCCCGGGAAGCGAGGGGGAGCGCCGGGCACGCTGAGGAGCGCCGGGCAGGCTTGGGAGCGCGGGGCACGGCCGAGGAGCCCGGGCAACGGCCGGGGAGCGCTGGGCAGGGCTGGGGAGTGCTGGGCACGGCCGAGGAGCGGGGGAGGCTGGGGAGTGCCGGGCAGGGCTGGGGAGTGCTGGGCACGGCCGAGGAGCCCCGGGCAGGGCTAAGGGGCGCCGGGCACGCTGAGGAGCGCCGGGCTTGGGAGCGCCGGGCACGGCCGGGGAGCGCCGGGCAGGGCGGAGGAGCCCCAGGCACGGCCGAGGAGCGGGCAGGGTTGGGAGCGTCGGCACGGCCGAGGAGCCCCGGGCAGGACTGAGGGGCGCCGGGCACGCTGAGGAGCGCCGGGCTTGGGAGCGCCGGGCAGGTGCTGAGGAGCGCCAGGCACGGCCGAGGGGAGCCCCCGGCAGGGCTGAGGGCAGCCTCGGGCAGGGCTGAGGGGTGCCGGGCAGGGCCGAGGAGCCCCGGACACGGCCAAGGAGCGGGCAGGCTTGGGAGCGCCGGGCACGGCCGAGGACCCGGGCAGGGCTGAGGGGAGCCTCGGGCAGGGCTGAGGGGCGCCGGGCACGGCCGAGGAGCCACGGACACGGCTGGGGAGCCCCGGGCAGGGTCGAGGAGCCAGGGCAAGGGCCGAGGAGGCCCGGACACGGCTGGGGAGCGGCGTACACGACCGAGAGGCGCCGGCGCTCGGCGGGGGCGGCTTGGATCAGAAGGACCTCGGAACCGAACCCGATCGGGTGGGCCGGGCGCGAGTCGCCGTCGCAGCACGGGAACGCACTGGTAGCGGTGGTCCATGCTGCTCACCCCCCGCGTCGGCCTCCGCGCCTCCTCCGAGTCCCGGACCCGGTCAAGGACCCGGTCCGGGACACCCCGGACCCAGCCACGGGTCTCCCGGCACCGGAAGGCGGCCCTGCTCGCCTCCGCCGTCTCCGTCTGCCTCCTCGCCGCGACGGCCCCGGCCGAGCCCCTCGGCGTCGGCGACCGGCTCTACCCGTACCTGGGCAACCCGGGCTACGACGTGGCGTCGTACGACCTGTCCTTCACCTATCCCGGCACCAACGACAAGCCGCTCCAGGCCGTCACCACCATCGACGCCCGGACCACCGCCGACCTGGACCGGATCAACCTCGACTTCGCGCACGGCACCGTGCAGTCCGTCGAGGTCGACGGGCATCCCGCGGCCTTCACCAGCGCCGGCGAGGACCTGGTCGTCACGCCGCAACACGGCCTCGCGCAGGGCAGCTGGACCAGGATCACCGTGAAGCACACCAGCGATCCCGTCTTCGCCAAGGACCAGGACGGCGGCTGGGTGCGCACCTCCGACGGCCTCGCCATGGCCAACCAGGCCGACGCGGCCCACCTGGTCTTTCCCTGCAACGACCACCCGTCCGACAAGGCGATGTTCACCTTCCACATCACCGCCCCGAACGGCTACACCGTCGTCGCCAACGGTCTGCCCGCCGGAGCGGACCGGGCCGCCCGCAGCACCACCTGGACCTTCCGCACCCAGCACCCCATGGCCACCGAACTCGCCCAGGTGTCCATCGGCCGGTCCGCGGTGCTGCACCGCGAGGGACCGCACGGGCTGCCGATGCGCGACGTCGTGCCCCGCGCCGACGCCAAGGCCCTCGAACCCTGGCTCGCCAAGACGCCCGGCCAGATCGCCTGGATGGAGAGCAAGGTCGGGAAGTTCCCCCTCGAGACGTACGGCGTGCTCATGGCACAGGCCTCCACCGGGTTCGAACTGGAGACGCAGACCCTCTCCCTCTTCGAGAAGAACCTGTTCACCGAGCCCGCCTACCCCAAGTGGTACGTCGAGTCGATCATGGTGCACGAGCTGTCCCACCAGTGGTTCGGCGACAGCGTCAGCCCGCGCAGCTGGTCCGACGTCTGGCTGAACGAGGGGCATGCCTCCTGGTACGAGGCGCTGTACGCCGAGGAGACCGCGCACCGCTCCATGGAGGACCGGATGAAGGCCGCCTACGGCGCCTCCGACCGCTGGCGCGAGGCCGGTGGCCCGCCCGCCCGGCCCAAGCCGCCCGCCCCCGAGCAGAAGATCAGCATCTTCCGGCCCAACGTGTACGACGGCGCCGCGCTCGTCCTCTACGCCCTGCGCCAGAAGATCGGACGGCCGGCCTTCGAGCAGCTGGAGCGGACCTGGGTCCGCGAACACCGGGACTCCACCGCCTCCACCGCCGACTACGTCCAGCTGGCCTCGGCGGTCTCCGGCCAGGACCTGAGCGGCTTCTTCAACGGCTGGCTGTACGGCGAGAAGACCCCGCCGATGCCCGGCCACCCCGACTGGAAGCAGCTGGCACCGGACAAGTCCGCCGGGCACAAGGCAAAGCGGAGCGCGCGATAACACGGTGACGAGACGGGCCGCCTCGTGCGACCATCATCGGGTCGGCGCGAGCCGGGGCACGGAATTTCCCGGGGTACTCGTACGTTGACCCGATTGACCCGATGAGCGGTCCCGCAGGACCGCCCCCACCGACGCCGTAAAGGCATCCCATCGACGTAAGGATCCAATGACCTCCTCTTCTTCCCCTTCCCAGGACACCAAGCGCCTCGCGTACGACTTTCCCGAGGGTCTTCGGGCCGATGCCCTGATGGAAGAGGACGTCGCCTGGAGCCACGAGATCGACGGCGAGCGGGACGGCGACCAGTTCGACCGCTCCGAGCGCGCGGCCCTGCGCCGTGTGGCGGGTCTGTCCACCGAGCTGGAGGACGTCACCGAGGTCGAGTACCGACAGCTCCGCCTGGAGCGGGTCGTGCTCGTCGGCGTGTGGACCACCGGCACCGCTCAGGACGCCGACAACTCGCTCGCGGAGCTGGCCGCCCTCGCGGAGACCGCGGGCGCGCTCGTGCTCGACGGCGTGATCCAGCGCCGCGACAAGCCCGACGCGGCCACCTACATCGGCTCCGGCAAGGCCCTGGAGCTGCGCGACATCGTCCTCGAAACGGGCGCCGACACGGTCATCTGCGACGGTGAGCTGAGCCCCGGCCAGCTGATCCAGCTGGAGGACGTCGTCAAGGTCAAGGTCATCGACCGTACGGCCCTGATCCTGGACATCTTCGCCCAGCACGCCAAGTCCCGAGAGGGCAAGGCGCAGGTTGCGCTCGCGCAGATGCAGTACATGCTGCCGAGGCTCCGCGGCTGGGGTCAGTCGCTGTCCCGGCAGATGGGTGGCGGTCGCGGCGGTCTCGCCACGCGTGGCCCCGGTGAGACCAAGATCGAGACGGACCGGCGACGGATCCGCGAGAAGATGGCGAAGATGCGCCGGGAGATCGCGGACATGAAGACCGGCCGCGAGATCAAGCGCCAGGAGCGCCGGCGCAACAAGGTGCCGTCCGTCGCCATCGCGGGCTACACCAACGCCGGCAAGTCCTCCCTGCTCAACCGCCTCACGGGCGCAGGCGTCCTGGTCGAGAACGCCCTGTTCGCGACCCTGGACCCGACCGTCCGCCGGGCGGAGACCCCGAGCGGCCGGCTGTACACGCTGGCGGACACCGTCGGCTTCGTCCGGCACCTGCCGCACCACCTGGTCGAGGCGTTCCGCTCCACCATGGAGGAGGTCGGCGACTCCGACCTGATCCTGCACGTGGTGGACGGCTCGCACCCGAACCCCGAGGAGCAGCTCGCCGCCGTGCGCGAGGTGATCCGGGACGTCGGCGCCACCGACGTGCCCGAGATCGTCGTGATCAACAAGGCGGACGCGGCCGACCCGCTGGTCCTCCAGCGGCTGCTCAGGGTGGAGAAGCGCTCCATCGCCGTCTCGGCCCGCACCGGCCGGGGCATCGAGGAACTGCTCGCCCTGATCGACAACGATCTGCCGCGCCCCTCGGTCGAGATCGAGGTCCTCGTGCCGTACACGCACGGCAAGCTCGTCGCCCGCGCCCACACCGAGGGCGAGGTGATCTCCGAGGAGCACACCGCGGAGGGCACCCTGCTCAAGGTCCGGGTGCACGAGGAACTGGCGGCGGACCTGGCGCCGTACGCACCGGTGTCCGCGGCCTGATCCAAGGCCATGTGAAAGGCCCGCTCCCTTGTCAGGGGGCGGGCCTTTCGCGCCTCGTCAGGGGCGCGGGGAACTGCGCGCATCAACCACGGTGGCCGTCAGCCGCCCGCGCGCACTCACCCCTGCGGCGAAATGGCGAAGCCAACCGCCGTCACTGCCCGGCGAACTTCTTGCTCACCGACTGATACACGCCCTTGGCCACGTCACCGAACCGCGGCCCGGCCAGCCAGCCCGACGTCACCGGGCCGATCGACGTGTTGGACACCAGCGCCGGCTTACCGTCGGAACCCGTCTCCACCCAGCCACCGCCGGAGGAACCGGCGGTCATCGTGCAGCCGATCCGGTACATCGTCGGGGCCGACTGCTCGATGGACAGCCGGCCCGGCTTGTCCTTGCACTGGTAGAGCGCCTGACCGTCGAACGGAGCCGCCTCCGGGTAGCCGGACGCCGTGATGCTGTCGACCTTCGGCACCGCCGGAGCGTTGAAGTTCACCGGCAGCGCCCCGCCGACGGTCTCCTCCAGCGACTTGCCGCCGTTGCCCTGCTCCGGCGTCACATGGATCACCGCGAAGTCGTACGGGGCACCGTTGCCGCCGGTCTCACCGCCCTGGTCGATCCACTGCTGCGAGGTCCGCGCCGCGTCGGCCCACCAGACGCCGTACGGGGCGATCTCGGACCGGCTGGCGTTCTGCAGCTGGGCCACCGACTTGCCGGAGTTGTTGTACGACGGCACGAAGGCCATGTTGCGGTACCAGCCGCCCTTCTTGCCGGCGTGCACACAGTGACCCGCCGTCCAGACCAGGTTGGACTTGCCCGGGTGCGCGGGGTCCTCCACGACCGTGCCCGAGCACACCATGTGGCCCTCGGGGGAGTCGAAGAACACCTTGCCCGAGGCGGCCGCGTTGGTGTGGTACGGCGGCGCGACCGCCTTGGCCTTCACCGGCTGCGGGGTCGGGTCCGTCACGCCCTGGTCACCGGAGATGTCGTTGTCGTTGACACCCTTGTTCGGGTCGTTGGCGTGGCGCATCCGGTTGGGATCCCACAGGCCCTTGATGATCGGGTTGATGAAGTCGTTGGCCTCGCGCAGCCAGTCCTGCTTGTTCCAGTTCTCCCAGGCGCCGTTCTTCCACTTGTCGATGTCGATCCCGTGTTCCTTGAGCTTCTGCTTGAGGTCGTCCGGGATCCTGATCTTTCCGTCGCCGCTGCCGGCCGCGGTCGCGGAGGCGGTCGGCTGGCCGTCGGCCTTGTCGTCGCCGTTGCAGGCGGTGGCGGTCAGTGCCAGCGCCGAAGCGAGGGCGACGGCCGCCAGTGCGGAGGAGGTGCGGCGGGGGCCCCTCCCTCGCCGAACGGTGGACGACGGCCGTATGGATCGCATGTTGTGACTCCCCCTGCTGTGAAGGTACTCGGCGCTTCGGCCGTGCCACCGGCCGTGAACTCATGAGGAGTTCACGCCGGTCCCACGACCGTCTAGGAACGGCACCACACACTATGCGCTCGCTGTGGGGGACTTCCGACGGAACGGCAACGGTTCGGCTACAAGCCGTCTGACCAGGCCAGTCATCCCTGGATCGCCCGATTTGACGCCCACTCACCGCTGCTGCCTTCCGGGTTGCCGCACATGCTGTCGTCCCGTCGTGGCAATGATCTTGCGCAAACCCGTAACCCGCCGAACGGACCACGGTTGTAGCGGTGGGGGGCCAGCTGCCTGTACCCGGTCCCCGTGGATCAACTCGCCTCTGGACAGCGGGGAGGACAGCGAGCCGTGGCCGTTACGGAGTCGATGGCTGGAGGCCGGCACGGGGAAGCGTGTGCGGTGCACGAGGGGATCCTCAGACGCCAGTCGGCGCGTGAGTCCTCCGCCCGCACCTATGCCCGGGCCCTGCCCATCGTCCCGGTCCGGGCACGAGGGCTCACCATCGAGGGTGCCGACGGCCGCCGCTACCTGGACTGTCTCTCGGGCGCCGGCACACTCGCCCTCGGGCACAACCATCCGGTCGTCCTGGAGGCCATCCGCAGGGTTCTCGACTCCGGTGCCCCTCTCTCCGTCCTGGACCTGGCGACCCCCGTGAAGGACGCCTTCATCACCGAGCTGTTCCGCACCCTCCCGCCCGGACTCGCCGACCGCGCCCGCGTCCAGTTCTGCGGTCCGGCCGGTACCGACGCCGTCGAAGCCGCTCTCAAACTGGTCCGGGCCGCGACCGGCCGCACCGGCATCCTCGCCTTCACCGGCGCCTACCACGGCATGACCGCCGGCGCCCTGGCCGCCTCCGGCGGAGCCCGGGACGTCCAGGTCACCCGCCTGCCCTATCCGCAGGACTACCGCTGCCCCTTCGGCGTCGGCGGACCGCGCGGCGTCGAACTCGCCGCCCGCTGGACCGAGTCCCTCCTCGATGATCCCAAGTCGGGCGTGCCCCAGCCCGCCGGGATGATCCTCGAACCCGTCCAGGGCGAGGGCGGGGTGATTCCCGCCCCGGACGACTGGCTGCGCCGTATGCGCCGGACCACGGCGGACCGGTCCATCCCGCTGATCGCCGACGAGATCCAGACCGGAGTGGGCAGGACGGGCACCTTCTGGGCCGTCGAACACAGCGGCATCACCCCCGACGTCATGGTCCTGTCCAAGGCCATCGGCGGCAGCCTTCCGCTGGCCGTGATCGTCTACCGTGACGATCTCGACGTCTGGCAACCCGGCGCCCACGCCGGAACCTTCCGAGGCAACCAACTCGCCATGGCCGCGGGCACCGCGACCCTCACCTACGTCCGGGAGAACGGCCTCGCCGAACGAGCGGCCGACCTCGGCTCCCGCATGCTGACCCAACTCGCGGAACTGGCCGACACGTTCGCGTGTGTGGGTGAGGTGCGGGGGCGCGGGCTGATGATCGGGGTCGAGCTGGTGGATCCGGCGGGCGCCGGACCCGAGCCCGTCGACCACCATCCCGCGGCCACGGATCCGGAGCCCAGCCACGCCCCGCACCCGGCCGCGCCCGAACTCGCCGCCGCCGTACAACGGGAGTGCCTCCAACGCGGCTTGATCGTCGAACTCGGCGGCCGTCACTCGGCCGTGGTCCGGCTGCTTCCCCCGCTCACGATCAGCGACGAGCAGGCGGCGGCCGTTCTGGACCGCCTGTCGGACGCGGTGGCCGCGGTCGCCCGCGGTCACGAAGAGCAGGGCCCACACCGCGACAGACACCACGGCCCCGGCCACCGCACGGGCTGAGGCCCACACCCACATCGCCCGGCCCTCGAAGCCGGCACCAGCCTTCCGACCCCTGCCTTTCCACATCCAACCGCACCTCCTGCCAAGGACGTCAGGCCGAAACGGCCTCCCATGACACACCCACAGCCCTCTCGCCCACACCCGCTCTGCCCGCCGACCCGGCCCTTCGACCCGGCCGAGCCGACCGCCGACGCCGCCGAGGCAACCGTCGGCCACGAAGGAACGGCGCCTCGGCGACGGCACGCGCCCAGCACCACCCCAGCCAGCCACGAGGAGCCGTCATGAACGCCAGTCCCACTCCCGACGGCAGCTCCGGCGCTCCCGACGAACAGGGAGACCCCGCCGCCCCGGCCTCTTCCGTGCCGCTCGCCGAGTCCGTTCCCCTGCAGAAGAGGCGCACCGCGGATCTCACCCGAGTGACCGAGCCCGGCGCAGACCTGCTGGAACATCCCGACCCGCACATCGCGGCCCAGGCCGCCGCCGTGGAGAACCTGCTGCGCTGCTGGGTACGCGAGACCGCCCTCGCAGCCCCCACCGGCAGCACCCTTGGCATCCCCCTTCCGGCCAGCGGCACCTCCCTGCTCGTGCCCGTCCGCTACTGGTCGCCGACCGGCACGCACCGCTTCGGTCCACCACGTCTGACCAGCGCCTCCGCCGCCGCCCCGGCCGTCGACGCCGTCACCTTGGCGGCGCTGCTCGCCCGGGAGACACCCGGTGACACCGGCAGCCCTTCCCGCGCCCAGTCCTCCGGCGCAGCCGCCCCGCACGACGGCGGCGATCTCACGGCCAGGGTGGCCGACTCCCTGCGCCGCACCGCGACCTTCATCCACGACCGGCGCGAGCACCCCACCGACGCCACCGACCTCTTCCTCTCCGCCGAACAGTCCCTCCTCCTCGGCCACCCCCTGCACCCGACCCCCAAGAGCCGGGAAGGACTGACCGAGGCAGAAGCCCGCCTCTACTCACCGGAGCTGCGCGGCTCCTTTCCCCTGCACTGGATGGCTGTCGCCCCCTCTCTCCTGGCGACCGACTCGGCCTGGACCGAACGCGGTCGTCCCGTCCCCGCCGACCACCTCACCCGGCGCCTCGCCGAGACCGACCTCCCTCTGCCCGACGGCCACGCCGCCCTTCCCCTGCACCCGTGGCAGGCCCGCGAGCTGCGCCACCGTGAACCCGTCGCCGCCCTGCTCGACTCCGGTCTCCTCCGGGACCTCGGTCCCCTCGGCGCCGGCTGGCACCCCACCTCCTCGCTGCGCACGGTCCACCGATCCGGCGCCCCCGCGATGCTCAAGCTGTCGCTGGGCCTGCGCATCACCAACTCGCGCCGGGAGAACCTGCGCAAGGAACTCCAGCGAGGAGTCGAAGTGCACCGGCTGCTGCGCACCGGCCTGTCCAAGCAATGGCAGGCGGTACACCCCGGCTTCGACATCGTCCGCGACCCGGCCTGGCTCGCCGTCGACGCCCCGGACGGCCGGCCCGTGCCCGGACTCGACGTGGTGATCAGGCACAACCCGTTCAGCCCGACCGACAACGTCGCCTGTGTCGCCGGACTCGTCTCGCCCCGGCCCGATCCCGAACCCGGCGGCAATTCCTCGATCCGGCAGGCGGCCCGGCCCATGCGCTCCCGGCTGGGCCGGCTCGTGGCGAGGCTCGCCGCAGGCACCGGGCGGCCCGTCGGAGCCGTTGCCGCGGAGTGGTTCCTGCGCTACCTGGAGCAGGTCGTCCGCCCCGTGCTCTGGCTGGACAGCGAGGCCGGCATCGCCCTCGAAGCACACCAGCAGAACACCCTGCTTCTCCTCGACGGGCATGGCTGGCCCGCCGGCGGCTACTACCGCGACAACCAGGGCTACTACTTCCGCGAGTCCCGGCGAGCCGAACTGGACGCCCGGATGCCCGGTATCGGTGAGCGCACCGACACCTTCGTCTCCGACGAGGTCACCGACGAGCGCTTCGCCTACTACCTCGCCATCAACAACGTGCTGGGCCTGATCGGTGCGTTCGGCTCGCAACACCTGGCCGACGAGCGGCTCCTCCTCGCGGCCTTCCGCCGCTTCCTCACCGATGTCGCCTCAGGACCCAACGCCCTGCGCACCTTCCTGCCCCGCCACCTCCTCGACTCACCCGTGCTGCGCTGCAAGGCCAACCTGCTGACCCGGCTGCACGGCCTCGACGAACTCGTCGGCCCGGTCGACACCCAGTCCGTCTACGTCACCATCGCCAACCCCCTCCGTTCCTGAATGCATCGCACCTTCTCCCCGCCTTCCGAGGACCATGACCCCCCTCGTCTCCTGAGAGGAGCGCACCATGCCTCCCACCGACGCGAACACCGGCCCCACCTCTGCTCATCCGGGAGCCCCCGCCGACCCGGGCGCCCCTGCCCACGTGGGGGTGCCCCCGCGCGAGCGAAGCCGGGTGTGGGGGAGCACCGTCGGCCCCCGAGCGGACAGCACGGGTGCCTGGAGGGACCCTTTCACCGGGTTCGCCATCGAGGACGACGAGGGGGACTGCGAGGACACGCTGGACCTGCATCTGCCCGCCGAGTACCTCGCGCTCTTCGCCGGCGGCACCTCATACCTCCTGGACCAACTTCACACGTGGGGCCCCGTGGCCACTCGTTTCGGCTCCTTCCAACTTGCTCCTGTCCGCCTCGATGAAGACCTGCCGCTCGTCCATCGCTGGATGAACGACCCCGCCGTCGCGCAGTTCTGGGAGCTGGCTGGGCCCCAGAACCGGACGGAGGACCACCTGCGCGCCCAACTGGACGGTGACGGACGCAGCGTGCCGTGCCTCGGCCTGCTGGACGGCACACCGATGAGCTACTGGGAGATCTACCGGGCGGACCTGGATCCGCTGGCCCGCCGCTACCCGGCCCGTCCCCATGACACCGGGATCCACCTCCTCGTCGGCGCAGCGGCGGATCGAGGGCGTGGGCTGGGATCCGCCCTGCTCCGGGCCGTGGCCGACCTGATCCTCGACCGACGCCCCGCGTGCGCACGGGTCGTAGCGGAACCCGCTCTTCGCAACACCCCCTCCGTCGCAGCGTTCCTGAGCGCCGGATTCCGGTACGCGGACGAGGTCGACCTGCCCGGCAAGCGAGCCGCCCTCATGATCCGGGACCGAGTCCTGCGCGATGTGATGTAGCGCTGTGTGACTGCGCGCTCACATGTAGTACGAAGGGCGGGGAGCCGGAGTTCCCCCGTTCCCAGAAATCTTCGAAGTCCATTTCCCCCAGGAGCCCGGCCGTGATCCCGCCCTCCCTCACCCGCTTGACCGCCCGTTTGTCAGTGCCGGGCCGTAGGGTGGTCGGGCTATGACGAAGCCCTCCCTCCCCGAACTCCTGCATGCCGCTGTCACAGCCGTCGGCGGCACGGAGCGCCCCGGCCAGGTGACCATGGCCGAAGCGGTCGCCGAGGCGATCGACGACGGATCCCACCTGCTGGTCCAGGCCGGCACCGGCACCGGAAAGTCGCTCGGCTATCTCGTGCCCGCGCTCGCACACGGGGAAAGAGTGGTCGTGGCGACGGCCACCCTGGCGCTCCAGCGCCAGCTCGTGGAGCGTGACCTGCCACGCACGGTCGAGGCCCTGCAGCCGCTGCTGCGCCGCCGCCCGGAGTTCGCGATGCTCAAGGGCCGGTCGAACTATCTCTGCCTGCACCGCCTGCACGAGGGCATGCCGCAGGACGAGGAGGACGGCCTCTTCGACCAGTTCGAGGCCGCCGCGCCCACCAGCAAGCTGGGCCAGGACCTCCTGCGGCTGCGCGACTGGTCGGACGAGACGGAGACCGGCGACCGGGACGACCTCACTCCGGGCGTGTCGGACCGCGCCTGGGCGCAGGTGTCGGTGTCGTCGCGGGAGTGCCTGGGCGCGTCGAAATGCGCGTACGGCGCCGAGTGCTTCGCTGAGATGTCCCGCGAGCGCGCCAAGCTCGCCGAGGTCGTGGTCACGAACCACGCGCTGCTGGCCATCGACGCCATCGAGGGCGCGCCGGTGCTGCCGCAGCACGAGGTGCTGATCGTGGACGAGGCCCACGAACTCGTCTCGCGGGTCACCGGCGTCGCGACCGGCGAACTCACGCCCGGCCAGGTCAACCGCGCGGTGCGCCGCGCCGCCAAGCTGGTGAACGAGAAGGCCGCCGATCAGCTGCAGACCGCGGCCGAGGGCTTCGAGCGGCTGATGGAGCTGGCCCTGCCGGGCCGTCTGGAGGAGATCCCGGAAGACCTCGGCTATGCCCTGATGGCGCTGCGGGACGCCGCCCGGACGGTCATCTCCGGGATCGGCGCGACGCGCGACAAGTCGGTGCAGGACGAGGACGCGGTCCGCAAGCAGGCGCTGGCCTCGGTGGAGACGGTGCACGACGTGGCGGAGCGGGTCCTGAACGGCTCGGAGTGGGACGTCGTCTGGTACGAGCGGCACGACCGCTTCGGTGCGTCCCTGCGGGTCGCCCCCATGTCGGTCTCGGGCCTGCTCAGGGAGAAGCTCTTCGCCGACCGCGCCGTCGTCCTCACCTCCGCGACCCTCAAGCTGGGCGGCGATTTCAACGGCGTCGGGGCGTCCCTGGGCCTCGGCCCCGAGGGCGCGGCGGGCGAGGACCTGCCGAAGTGGAAGGGCGTCGATGTCGGCTCGCCCTTCGACTACCCGAGGCAGGGCATCCTCTATGTCGCCAGGCATCTCTCGCGCCCCGCGCGGGACGGTGAGCGTTCCGACATGCTCGACGAGCTGACGGAACTCATCCAGGCGGCCGGCGGCCGCACCCTCGGGCTGTTCTCGTCCATGCGGGCCGCGCAGCTCGCGGCGGAGGAGCTGCGCTCCCGGATGCCCGAGTTCCCGATCCTCCTCCAGGGCGAGGAGACCCTCGGTGAGCTGATCAAGAACTTCGCGGCCGACCCGAAGACCTGCCTGTTCGGCACCCTGTCCCTGTGGCAGGGCGTCGACGTGCCGGGCCCGAGCTGTCAGCTGGTCGTCATGGACAAGATCCCGTTCCCTCGTCCCGACGATCCGCTGATGAGTGCCCGGCAGAAGGCGGTGGAGGACGCGGGCGGCAACGGCTTCATGGCGGTGGCCGCCACCCATGCGGCCCTGCTCATGGCCCAGGGCGCCGGCCGGCTCGTCCGCGCGTCGGGGGACCGGGGCGTGGTCGCCGTACTCGACCAGAGGCTGGCCACCGCACGGTACGGCGGCTATCTCAAGGCGTCACTGCCCGACTTCTGGTACACCACGGACCGCAACCAGGTGCGCAAGTCGCTGGCGGCGATCGACGCGGCGGCGAAGGCGGCGGAAGCGCAGCCGGCCGAGGCGAAGTGATCGCGGGGGTAGCCTGACCGGCGCCGGTCAGGCTACCCCCGCGATACGAGAGCACCGGGCAGCCCCCTGGACGCAGCAGGGGGCACAGCAGGACCCCGGAACCGGCGCAGGGGTTCCGGGGCCCGGTCAGGGAGCGGGCCGGCCGTACGGCCTGCCCGCCGCAGGCGTCACACGCGCCGCAGCACCGCGACGACCTTGCCCAGGATGGTCGCGTCGTCGCCGGGGATCGGCTCGTAGGCCGCGTTGTGCGGGAGGAGCCAGACGTGGCCGTCCTCGCGCTTGAAGCGCTTGACGGTGGCTTCGCCGTCGAGCATCGCCGCCACGATGTCGCCGTTCTCGGCGACCGGCTGCCGGCGGACGGTGACCCAGTCGCCGTCGCAGATCGCGGCCTCGATCATGGAGTCGCCGACGACCTTGAGGACGAACAGTTCACCATCGCCGACGAGCTGGCGGGGGAGAGGGAAGACGTCCTCGACGGACTCCTCCGCGAGGATGGGGCCACCGGCGGCGATGCGGCCGACCAGCGGGACGTACGACGCGGCGGGCTTGCCGGCGGTGTCCGTGGGCTGCACGGTCACGGCCTGGTCCGACCCCCGGACCTCGTACGCGCGCGGGCGGTGCGGGTCGCGGCGCAGGAAGCCCTTGCGCTCCAGCGCCATCAGCTGATGCGCGACCGATGAGGTGCTCGAGAGGCCGACGGCCTGGCCGATCTCGCGCATCGACGGCGGGTAACCGCGCCGCTGGACGGAGTCCCGGATGACTTCGATCACGCGGCGCTGGCGGTCGGTCAGTCCGGAGCTGTCCGCCCGGATGCCTGGAGGTCGGCCCGGCAGGGAGCGCTTGTGCCCCTCGGGATTCGTGGCTTCGTTCATCACGTGTACCGGCTCGACTCGTCCCTGGGAGCGGTCCTGGGCGGTGATGGTGGCACTGTCTGCGGTGGTGGTCACGTCGGCCCCTCTCGATGGTCTCCCTGCTGGACAACGGTAGTTGCTTTCGAAAGGTTGCGCCAAACACACGTTCGAGTGAAAAAGTGCGATTCACCTGACGCGATCACGAGTCTGGGTGTATTGCTGACGCGGCACCTGGCGGGCAAAAGCGCCCATTGTTGTACTCTTCCCCGCTGAGGTCGCCGACCTTGTGGGCCGCCGCCCCAGTCTGCCATCCGGAACCTGCTCGTCCGGGCTCCGGGGCCCTTCTGTGCCGGAGTCCCACGCGTCCTCCGTGCGGCGCCCACGGTATCTCCGTAAGTCGCACAGCGATACGCCTGTGCGCCCGCGTGTCTCTGGCGGACCCTGCGGCTCGGGCCTCCGCTTTCGTTCCTCGCGACACGCGAGTTGGGCTTGATGTATGAGCCAATCCCCACATCTAGTGGTTGGATGGCTACACCGGCCCAGAAGTTGTGGTCCCCCGGGTCTGAGGCGGCTCCGCGATCGCCTATGCTTAGGGCTGCTTCGCGGGGCTCATGTGGCTCGGTGAGGTTCTTGAGTCTGCTGTGAGGAGGGTTGGAGATCATGCACTGCCCCTTCTGCAGGCACCCCGACAGCCGCGTGGTCGACAGTCGTACGACCGACGACGGCACGTCGATCCGAAGGCGCCGCCAGTGTCCTGACTGCTCCCGTCGTTTCACGACCGTGGAGACGTGCTCGCTCATGGTGATCAAGCGGTCGGGGGTCACCGAGCCTTTCAGCCGTACCAAGGTCATCAACGGTGTGCGCAAGGCATGCCAGGGGCGGCCTGTCACCGAGGACGCGCTCGCCCAGCTCGGCCAGCGGGTCGAGGAGGCGGTGCGGGCCACCGGGAGCGCCGAGCTGACCACCCATGACGTCGGGCTGGCCATACTCGGCCCGTTGCAGGAGCTCGACCTCGTCGCCTATCTGCGATTCGCCTCCGTCTACCGGGCGTTCGACTCGCTCGAGGACTTCGAGGCCGCCATCGCGGAGCTGAGGGAGGCGACGCGAGGCCCCGCCGCGGACGAGGAAGACGCGGGGACGGGGAGCCGGCAAGACGATCGCGGGCCCGGAGGGACCACTCAGGTTCCCGTGCCCGCCAACGCCGCCGACTGACCGGCGGGCCGGAAACCGGGAGGAGAGCCGGGTTCCGGCCGGAAGGCGGCGACCGAAGACCTGTTGCGGGTGGCAGCTGAGGGTGCCCGCAACACACGACAGAACACTGTGCCACGGGAACAAACGTGGCACTTCAGGGCGTTTTTGCCTGTACAGGGAGGCGGCATGACAGAGACGGCGAGCGGTCCGGCACGAGGTTCCCGAGCCAAGGGCACCAAGGCGGGTAACAAGGGACTGCACATCGAGCGCATCCACACCACCCCCGGCGTACACCCGTACGACGAGGTTTCGTGGGAGCGTCGTGACGTCGTCATGACCAACTGGCGCGACGGCTCGGTCAATTTCGAGCAGCGTGGCGTCGAGTTCCCCGACTTCTGGTCGGTGAACGCGGTCAACATCGTCACCAGCAAGTACTTCCGCGGTGCCGTCGGCACCCCGCAGCGCGAGACCAGCCTCAAGCAGCTGATCGACCGCATCGTGAAGACGTACCGGAAGGCCGGCGAGGACCACAAGTACTTCGCCTCGCCCGCCGACGCCGAGATCTTCGAGCACGAGCTGGCCCACGCCCTCCTGCACCAGATCTTCAGCTTCAACAGCCCCGTCTGGTTCAACGTGGGCACCCCGCAGCCCCAGCAGGTCTCCGCCTGCTTCATCCTGTCCGTCGACGACTCCATGGAGTCGATCCTCGACTGGTACAAGGAAGAGGGCATGATCTTCAAGGGCGGCTCCGGTGCCGGCCTGAACCTCTCCCGCATCCGCTCCTCCAAGGAGCTGCTGTCCTCCGGCGGCAACGCCTCCGGTCCGGTCTCCTTCATGCGCGGCGCCGACGCCTCCGCCGGCACCATCAAGTCCGGTGGTGCCACCCGCCGCGCCGCCAAGATGGTCGTGCTCGACGTCGACCACCCCGACATCGAGGACTTCATCGAGACCAAGGTCAAGGAAGAGGAGAAGATCCGCGTCCTGCGTGACGCGGGCTTCGACATGGACCTGGGCGGCGACGACATCACCTCCGTCCAGTACCAGAACGCCAACAACTCGGTCCGGGTGAACGACGAGTTCATGAAGGCGGTCGAGGAGGGCGACAAGTTCGGCCTGCGCGCCCGTATGACCGGTGAGGTCATCGAGGAGGTCGACGCCAAGACGCTCTTCCGCAAGATCGCCGAGGCCGCGTGGGCCTGCGCCGACCCGGGCATCCAGTACGACGACACCATCAACAACTGGCACACCTGCCCCGAGTCCGGCCGGATCACCGCGTCGAACCCGTGCAGCGAGTACATGCACCTGGACAACACGTCCTGCAACCTGGCCTCGCTGAACCTGATGAAGTTCCTCAAGGACGACGGCAAGGGCAGCCAGTCCTTCGAGACCGAGCGCTTCCAGAAGGTCGTCGAGCTGGTCATCACCGCGATGGACATCTCGATCTGCTTCGCGGACTTCCCGACCCAGAAGATCGGCGAGAACACGCGCGCGTTCCGCCAGCTCGGCATCGGCTACGCCAACCTCGGCGCCCTGCTGATGGCCACCGGCCACGCCTACGACTCCGACGGCGGCCGCGCCCTCGCCGGCGCCATCACCTCCCTGATGACGGGTACGGCCTACCGCCGCTCCGCCGAACTCGCCGCGGTCGTCGGCACGTACGACGGCTACGCCCGCAACGCCGATGCCCACAAGCGCGTCATGGCGCAGCACGCCGACGCCAACGGCAAGGCCGTCCGCATGGACGACCTGGACACCCCGGTCTGGGCCGCCGCCACTGAGGCCTGGCAGGACGTCGTCCGTCTCGGTGAGAAGAACGGTTTCCGTAACTCCCAGGCGTCCGTCCTCGCCCCGACCGGCACCATCGGTCTGGCGATGTCCTGCGACACCACCGGTGTCGAGCCCGACCTGGCGCTCGTGAAGTTCAAGAAGCTGGTCGGCGGCGGCTCGATGCAGATCGTCAACGGCACCGTCCCGCAGGCCCTGCGCCGCCTGGGCTACCAGGAGGAGCAGATCGAGGCGATCGTCGCCCACATCGCCGACCACGGCAACGTGATCGACGCCCCCGGCCTGAAGCACCAGCACTACGAGGTGTTCGACTGCGCCATGGGCGAGCGCGCCATCTCCCCGATGGGCCACGTCCGCATGATGGCCGCGATCCAGCCGTGGATCTCCGGCGCCATCTCCAAGACGGTCAACATGCCGGAGACGGCGACCGTCGAGGAGGTCGAGGAGATCTACTTCGAGGCCTGGAAGCTGGGCGTCAAGGCGCTCGCGATCTACCGCGACAACTGCAAGGTCGGCCAGCCGCTCTCCGCCAAGAAGAAGGACTCCGCGGACGAGAAGAAGGCCGAGGAGCCCGCGGCGGTCGAGCCCCGGGTGGTCGAGAAGGTCGTCGAGTACCGCCCGGTCCGCAAGCGTCTCCCCAAGGGCCGCCCGGGGATCACCACGTCCTTCACGGTCGGTGGCGCCGAGGGCTACATGACCGCCAACTCCTACCCGGACGACGGTCTCGGCGAGGTCTTCCTGAAGATGTCCAAGCAGGGCTCGACCCTCGCGGGCATGATGGACGCCTTCTCCATCGCGGTCTCCGTCGGCCTCCAGTACGGCGTGCCGCTGGAGACGTACGTCTCGAAGTTCACCAACATGCGCTTCGAGCCGGCCGGTATGACGGACGACCCGGACGTGCGGATGGCGCAGTCGATCGTCGACTACATCTTCCGCCGCCTGGCGCTGGACTTCCTGCCCTTCGAGACCCGCTCCGCGCTCGGCATCCACTCGGCCGAGGAGCGTCAGCGGCACCTGGAGACCGGTTCGTACGAGCAGTCCATGGATGACGACGAGGTCGACGTCGAGGGCCTCGCCCAGTCCGCGCCGCGCGCGCAGGAGCTGAAGGCGGTCGCCACGCCCAAGGCCGAGTCCGAGGCGGCCAAGCCCGCCCCGAAGCAGGCCCACACCAGCGCCGAGCTGGTGGAGATGCAGCTGGGCATCCAGGCCGACGCCCCGCTCTGCTTCTCCTGCGGTACGAAGATGCAGCGGGCCGGTTCCTGCTACATCTGCGAGGGCTGCGGCTCGACCAGCGGCTGCAGCTGACGACGCGCGGTTCCTGAAGTGAAGTAAGGGGCGCCGGCTACGGTCGGCGTCCCTTACCGCTACCGGGCTCTGCCCATGACCCGGGTGAAGGTCGCCGGGTCCTCCTCGAAGCCGTGCACGCCGGGGCGGAAGGTCCACTCCCCGGCGGCGTCACGGACGAATTCCGCGATGGTGGCAGCCGTCGCCCCGAGGACCGAGCCGAAGTCGTCCTGGGCGAGCACGGTGTAGCGCTCCACCCGGATGCGCATGGCCGGATTCAGCACGTTGACGAACGTCCTGTGGCCGGACTGCTGTTGGATGACGACACCGACCACCACGCGCGCGTACCGGCCGTCGAGCCGGTCCAGTTCCAGCGTCATGACCTCGTCCCAGCCGAAGCCCCTGCCGTCGGTGCTGTCCCGGTTGAGGAAGATCGTGCCGTCCGGTGAACGGCTGTCGAAGTGCACCAGATAGGCCGGGGCCCCGTACGGGTCGCCCGACAGGAACGTCGCGGCGACCAGGTCGAGATCGGTCGGCGGCTGGCCCGCAGGACTGGGGTCCCACTTGAGCCCCACCTCGACCTTGCCGATTCCCTTGCTGAAGCCGGTCAACAGGCTTCCCCTTCCCCCGGTGGTTGCCTCACTCCCCAACTCGGGTGCAGTCAGGGCTCCTTGTCCATCGTGCCACGCGCGCGTGGCGCATGCGCGGGCGATCTGCGCCGGAGCGTGACCGACGCCACGTCCGCTGGCCTTACGATGGCGCGGTGCTGGTCAAGTGGATTCGCTGCACCGTGGTGGACCGCCGCGGTTTCGAGCGGGGGCAGCGGAAATGGGCGGGGCTTCTGGGGGAGCCGGGTTTCCGGGGGCAGGGTGGAGGCTGGAGCCGGCAGCGGCCGGGGATGGCGCACATCTTCGCCTTCTGGGAGAGCCGTGCCTTCTACGACTCCTTCATGGCCCGCTCGCACGACCGCCTGGCGGCCGCCCAGTCCGGCACGTTCAAGGACGCGCAGGTCAAGTTGTTCGAGTACCGCTTCGACGTGAAGACGGGCTTCGAGCCGCGGTTCACCGACTCCGATCTGATCCGGGTGGCCCTGTGCCGGATCCACGAGGAGCGGGTCGAGCACTTCACGCTCATGCAGGAGAAGGTCTGGAACCCGGCGATGGCCGGTTCACCCGGCATGATCCGCGGGATGTTCGCCGAGGCGCCCGGGCAGGAGTTCCTGGTCCTGTCGATGTGGCGGTCGGCGGCCGAGCACGGCAAGTACCGCACCGAGCGCGTGGAGCGCCTGGCGCTGCGTGCCCAGACCGAGGCCGACGTCGCGGCGCTCTCCGGTGACATCGTGGAGCTGGAGCCGTCCTGGACGGTCTGAGACCCCAGTCGTACGTTTGAATAGCAAACTTACCTCCCAGGGTGCGGCTCAGTGCGTCGGGGACGGCTCCGGAGGCGGGATTCGTGTGACCTACGCCGTATGGAGCCCGTACGGGTGCTCGACTCCCTCTGGCTCGATCTAGGGTTCTGGCATGGCACGACCACGGCGCATCGTCCTTGTCCGGCACGGCGAGTCCACGGGCAACGTCGACGACTCCGTGTACGAGCGCGAGCCCGACCACGCTCTCGGGCTGACCGAGCGCGGCCGGCGGCAGGCGGAGGAGACCGGCAAGGAGATCCGGGAGCTCTTCGGCCCTGAGCGCGTGAGCGTGTACGTCTCCCCGTACCGGCGGACGCACGAGACACTCCGCGCCTTCCACCTCGACCCCGACCTCATACGGGTCCGGGAGGAGCCCAGGCTGCGCGAACAGGACTGGGGCAACTGGCAGGACCGCGACGACGTGCGCCTGCAGAAGAGCTACCGCGACGCGTACGGCCACTTCTTCTTCCGGTTCCCGCAGGGCGAGTCCGGCGCGGACGTGTACGACCGGGTCGGCGGCTTCCTGGAGAGCCTGTTCCGCAGCTTCGAGGACCCGGACCACCCGCCGAACGTCCTCCTGGTGACCCATGGCCTCGCGATGCGGCTGTTCTGCATGCGCTGGTTCCACTGGACGGTCGCGGAATTCGAGTCACTGTCGAACCCCGGGAACGCCGAGATGCGGATGCTCGTTCTCGGGGACAACGGCAAGTACACGCTCGACCGGCCTTTCGAGCGCTGGCGGGAACCGGTGCCGTACTGGGTGAACGGATAGGGTGGCGAGCGATGACCGCTGACTCCTCTTCCTCCGGGCGCCTGGAGCGCGCCCTGGCAAGCCTGCGCGGACTGGCCGTGGGGGACGCCCTGGGCTCCCAGTTCTTCGTCCCGGCGAACTACCCCCTGCTGAAGCGGCGGGAGCTGCCCGCAGGGCCCTGGCAGTGGACGGACGACACCGAGATGGCCTGCTCCGTGGTCGCCGTCCTGGCCGCCCACGGGCGCGTCGACCAGGACTCACTGGCCCGCTCCTTCGCCGAGCACCACGACTTCGACCGGGGCTACGGCCCCGCCGTCAACCGGCTGCTGAGACTCGTCCGGGAGGGCGAGGACTGGCGTGAACTGGCGGCCGCACTGTTCAACGGACAGGGCTCCTGGGGCAACGGAGCGGCGATGCGGATCGCCCCGCTGGGCGCCTGGTACGCGGACGACCCGGAGCAGGCGACCCACCAGGCGGAGATCTCGGCCTATCCCACCCACCAGCACCGTGAGGCCGTCGTCGGCGCCATGGCCGTGGCCGCCGCGGCGGCCCTGGCCGGCTCGCCGGACGGTCCGCCCAGCCCCGAGGCGCTCCTCGACGGCGTCATCGCCCTGGTGCCGAAGAGCGCCGTCGGCCAGGGACTCCGGCGCGCCCGGGACATGCTCGACTACGGCGACGCGGGCACCGTCGCGGCGGTGCTGGGCTGCGGACGCCGTACGACCGCCCACGACACCGTTCCCTTCGCCCTCTGGTCCGCCGCGCGGAGTCTGGGTGACTTCGAGGCGGCCTTCTGGACGACGGCCGGAGTCGGCGGCGACGTGGACACGACCTGCGCGATCGTGGGCGGAGTGCTCGCCTCCGGCAAGGCGGGGACGCCGCCCGCCGGGTGGGTGGAACGCTCCGAAGCCCTGCCGGACTGGGTGCCGACCGGGCCCTGACGGGTCCGACGGCCCCTGCCGGAGCCGTCATCCGGATGTGATCTCGCGACCCACGCCGGGTACCCTTCGCGCCCCGGCGGGCGGGCCGGGGGATCGGAAACTCTCCGTGTCCGCCGGGAACTCTACGTGACCCTCGCCCGTTCCTCTCAGGGCGGAGGCGAGCAGTACCAGGGCCGCGCCGAACGAGCGAAGGTGAGGCCGTACCCGTGATGTCGAAGCGCCGAGGATGCGACTCGGACTCGTTGATGTACGGCGGCGCGACCGAGGGAATCAGCACGCCGATGGCGCCGCCGCCCGCGGACACGGCGGCGAACACACCGAAGGCCCGGTGGCGTTCCGGCCCTTCGGGGAAGGCGGCCTCCGTAGGCCGGCGTACCCGCCGCGGGCGGGGAGAGCGGTTACGGACGCCGCGGTCGGGGGACGCGCGGGCTCACACGACCGGGGCGCCTCCGGCGCCGCTGAGGGCTTGCAAGTCGCTCTTGCGGACGCGTATGACGACCGCAGCGACGACGAACGCGAGGACCGCCATGGCGGCGGCCGGGATGAAGGCAGTGGAGATCCCGTGGGCGAGGACTTCGTGGCTCCACGGGGCCGGCAGCTGGTGGGACTTGGCGAACGCGGCCTTCTGCTCCGGCGTGGCCCGCGCCATGAACGACGAGACCTGCTTGGTCCCCTCGTCGCGGCTGGCCGAGCCGAAGACGGTGGTGAGGATGGACAGACCGAGCGAACCGCCCACCTGCTGTGTCGCGTTGAGAAGGGCGGAGGCTGCGCCCGCCTCGTGGGGGGCGACGCCGGATACGGCGGTCACGGTGACGGTGACGAAGTTGAGTCCCATGCCGAAGCCGAAGACGAGCATCGGGCCGAGCACCCCGCCGACGTAGGAGCTGCCCGAGTCGACCAGGGACTGCCAGGCCAGGCCGATGGCGACGAGGACGGTTCCGGTCATCAGGAACGGCTTGGGGCCGAGCACCGGCAGCAGCCGCTGTGATACCCCCGCGCCCACCGCGATGACCACGGTGACGGGCAGGAAGGCCAGTCCGGCGCGGGTGGGGGAGTAGCCCAGCACGTTCTGCACGAACAGCACGATGTAGAAGAACATGCCGAACATCGCCGCCGCGAGGCTGATCATGATCACGTACGTGCCCGAGCGGTTGCGGTCGGCGAACATCCGCAGGGGAGTGATCGGTTCCTTGGCGCGGCTTTCGACGAACATGAAGGCGGCGAGCAGTACCACGGCCGCGCCGAACGCGCCGAGCGTCAGCGAGTCCCGCCAGCCGTCGGATGCCGCCCTGATGAACCCGTAGACCAGCGCGACCATGCCGAGCGTGGAGGTGAGCGCGCCGGTCAGGTCGAAGCGGCCGGGGTGGCGCTCGGACTCGTTGATGTAGCGCGGCGCGAGTGCCGCGATGAGGATGCCGATGGGTACGTTGACGAAGAGCACCCAGCGCCAGTCGAGCCAGTCGGTGAGCAGTCCGCCGGCCAGGAGTCCGATGGCGCCGCCTCCCGCGGAGACGGCCGCGAAGATGCCGAATGCCCTGTTGCGTTCGGGGCCTTCGGGAAACGTGGTGGTGATGAGGGCGAGCGAGGTGGGTGATGCGATGGCGCCGCCCATTCCCTGCAGGACTCGTGCGGCCAGCAGCTGCCAGGGTTCCTGGGCGAGTCCGCCGAGCAGCGAGGCGAAGGTGAACAGCAGGATGCCGGCGATGAAGACCCTGCGGCGCCCGAGGATGTCCCCGACTCGCCCGCCGAGCAGCAGCAGGCCGCCGAAGGTGAGGGTGTAGGCGCTGACCACCCACGTCAGGTTGGTCGTGGAGAAGTTCAGCGCGGTCTGGATGTGGGGCAGGGCAATGTTGACGATCGTGGAATCGAGCACCACCATCAGCTGGCACGCGGCGATGACCATGAGCGCGATACCCGGGTGTGACGGGCGTGAGGCCGGACCCGGTGGCGCGGGCACGGGTGACTGCGTCTGTATCTGATCGTGCGTCACAGGAGGTCCCCCAGAGACGAATTAGTGAACGTATGCGTTCACTACTCGGGACGATAGCGAGTCGGCCTTCGTGAACACAAGCGTTCCCTAAGGGCTGGACCTTGAAGTGGCGCCGGGGGGTTGAGGAGATCGGCGGGACCGCTGCCCGAGCCGCTGCCACGGCGGTGACGTTCGGCGCCCCGCCCTCGACGCCTGGCCGCGGGTTCGAGTCCCCGGCAGCCCGGTCAGGGCTCTCGTGCGTCTGGGGCCCGCGTCTACCCTCGGTGGCCTGGGAGTTCTCGGCCGGTTGTGCACCGGGGCGGGGTGCTACTGGGTGTGTCCGCGGGGTGTGAACGGTGCGCTGGTACGAACCCTCGGCGGGTCTCCGGAGAGGTGGGAACGGGGCGTGCTCTGTGCGTGCGCGCCGCCCACCCGTGCACAGCGCGAGGCGCACACGGCGACGCGCTACCTGGTGGTGTCGGCTCGGTCGTCCGCGTCCTTCCGGCGCCATGTCACCTGTACCTGGATGTGGCCCTGTGCCCCCGTGCGGGCCAGGACGGCACCGACCTCCGCGTCGAGTTGGATCCCGAATTCGACGGTGACCTCGTCCGGGCGCTGGGGCAGACTGCTCATCCGCCGCAGGGTGGACGCTGCCGCGGTGCGCACGCCTTCCAGTGCCGCCTCGAACGAGCCGGCGGCACGAGCCACGACGTCAGAGGCGCTGGTCGCCGGGACGACGCCGCTCTCGAGGTAATCCATCTGCGCGACGACGGATCCGCCGTCCTCCAACTCGAACCGCAGCAATTCGCCCATGGTCTGTGCCCCCCGGCGGTTTCGACCTGCGTCGCGTCCTTCACGGCACACTCGCGTACCTGTCGGCAGACAGTAGCGGAGGAGGCGCCAGGGTGTGAGGTGATGCCTGAAATCCCGGAGCGGACTGCCCAGTTCCAGCCTATGTGGCTTCTGAGTGCCCTTCCGGTGCCGCAATCAACGGTCCACTATGAGAGGGGACCTGGGAATGCGATGCAACTGACCTCGGCACACGGACAGGGGGCAACGGGACGTGACGACTTCTGCGACCGAGTTGGAGACTGATGTTGTGGATCTCAGCCATTGCGGGCTCCAGGACGTGATGACCTGCCATGACCCACTGGTCGTGGATGCCTTGCACACGTTGGTGCGGCACTTGGGCGAGAGGTCGGCGGCCCAGAGCAACAGCGGTGGCGGTGGCAGTCCGTACTTTGCCGCTGGATGCGACACCGACGATCTGTAAAGCCGGATGTCCGAGCCGCCCTCCGGTACCGAGATCACGCTGAACAGACATCGCATACCGGCGTCCGACCTCGACGACTTGGCCGTGGGACGCCTGACGCCAGGCACTGTCCACCGGATGCGTGCCGTGGAACGCAGTCGTCGCATGCTCATGGTGCGCGCTGTGGCAGAGACCGCGCGGGAGTCCGCCATGGGCCTCGGCGCCGCGCTGCCGCCGGTACAGGCTGCCCTGGATCTCCTGCTCCGGGTGGAGCGGATTCGCCCAGACGTGGTCGCCGATCTTTTGGAGCACCCCGGCACGGGCATCTGGGCCGTACGCGTCCTGGAACGTCTGCGTGGCGGTGACAAGATTCCGGGCGAGGACCAGGGCGGGGCCCCGCTCTGGATGGAACTCGGCTACCTGCACTGCCTCGCCGCCGCGGCGGCGCTGCGCTCGGGAACCGAGGGAACGATTCGCTTACCGGTGCGCGAGGGCGGTGTGGCGCTGCCGACGCTGGGCCGGATCCGCGTACCCGCGGCGACGGCACGCGACGGCGAGGTCCCGGCACATACCGTCGCCACGCTCCGCATCCTCCGTGCCGGAGCCGGCCCGGCGGTGCTGACGATCGGAAGATCAAGGGTGAGCCTGCCCACTGATCCGAGCCGGGCGTCCGACGACTGGCAGCCGGTGCGCAGGACCGCGTGGGGACAGGGGAAGAACGCTGCCTCGCTGGTTCTGGAGGACTGCGATCCGTATCGCGACTTCCGCGCGCGGGCACTGCCGTCGTCCAGTGTCTCGCTGAGCCCGGAACAGGCTGAGCGTTGGCAGCAACTGCTCAGTGAGGCAGAGACGCTACTGGATGCCCGACACCCGCGGGCTGCTGAGCTGCTGGCCTCGGCCCTGCGGGTCCTCGTCCCGCTGCCGCCCGAGCCCCGGTTCCGCACCGCCAGTGCCTCGTACAACGAAGCTGTCGGCAGCGCGATGATCTCACTGCCGCCGGATGCCGTCGAACTTGCCGTGACCATGGTGCACGAGGCCCGGCACTCCGTCCTCAACGGCCTGTTGCACCAGCTTCCGCTGTGCGAGGAGGACGCCTCGGGCAGCGAGAGCCCGCTGTTCTATGCTCCGTGGCGCAGTGATCCACGCCCGTTGTCCGGTGTGCTGCACGGTGCGTACGCCTTCGCGGGCGTGACGGAGTTCTGGCGCGTCGAGCGCCGGGCACTGAGCGGTGCGGCAGCCGACCTCGCCCACTTCGAGTACGCCGTATGGCGCACTGCGGTGGGGGAGACACTGGTGATCTTGCGTTCGTCCTCCGGGCTGACAGAGGCGGGCCGGCAGTTCGTCGAGCGGATGGCCGAAGAAGTGGAGGGCCGGCCGGACGAGCCCGTTCCGTGGTGGCCTCGGCACCTGGCCCGCGCGGAAGTGGCAGATCTACGGGCCATCTGGCGGGCCCGGCACACGCTGCCGGATCCAGGTCAGGTGCGGGCGCTCACAGAGGCATGGCTGCACGGGGCGGACCCGCGCACGGCGCCCGGTGTCCGCTCCCGGCTGCTCCCCGACCCGCGCGCGGGCTCTCCCGATGCGCGCGGCGAGCTGAGGCGCCTACGGCTGGCGGCACCCGAAACGTTGCTCGCCCGGGCGCGCGCTGTGAGCGATGACGCATCCCGGCCGCGCGCCCTGGCGGCTGCCGACGTCGCCCTGCTCCGCGGTGAACCCGACCGTGCCGTGAGCGGCTACGTGAAGACGCTCGTCGCATACCCCGAACTACCTTCGGCCTGGGCGGGGCTGGGGCTGGCGCTGGCAGAGTCCGGCCAACCCGCTGCCGCGCAAGCGCTGCTGCGCCGTCCGGAGGTGGTCCGGGCAGTGCACCGGCAGGCACATGAGTGGTGTGGGCGGTCGCCCGATCCTGTCGAGGTGGCCGACTGGATCGGGCGGAATCCCGCGGTGCGCGACGAATCCTGACGCGGACCGGCGAACAGGCAGGAGCCGGCCCGCGCCGTTACAGAGGCATCGGGTCGATGTCGCAGTTGGCGAGCTTGTTGTCGGCCGCAGCGCGAGTGGCCGGATGGTCGGTGCCGAGTACTCGTTCGAAGCGCCCCAGCGTGTCTGCCCGCAGAGCGTCGGCCTCATCGGACCGGCCCAACAGGTCAAGGCCCAGCGTGAGGTTGACGCTCGTGGCAAGGGTTGCCGGGTGGTCCTCGCCGAGCCGCCGCCGACTCTGCTCCAGGGTGCGGGTGCTGAGATCGACGGACGCCTGGACCTCACCCAGCTCGTAGAGGTCGGCTGCGAGATTGGTGGCACAGGCCAGGACGTTCGGATGATCGGGACCCAGCCTTGCACCGAGGGCCGAGACGATCTGCTCGTTCAATCGGCGGGCCTCCTCGGTGCGTCCCAGAAGCCTGAGGCAGACCGCATGGTTGACCTGTGCGCCAAGGGCGTGCGGATGCTCATGACCGAACAGGCGCTCGTATCCCTTGCATCCTTGATCGCTCAGATCGAGGGCCGACTGGAGATCGCCGCTGTGCCGTACGTCGACGGCGTGGGCCAGGAGGGCGGCCAGGGTGTCGGGATAGTTGTCGCCGTAGCGGTTGCGGAACAGCGTCAGCGCCTTGGCGGAGAGCTCCAGGGCCCGTTCGTGGCGGCCGGCTCGCCGTTCCGCGACCGCCAGGCCGCGGTAGCTTCCGATGGTGTTCGGATTGGTCGGCCCGAAATTGTACTCGTAGCGTCCGGACACTTCCTGCTGCTGGTCACGGGCTTCGACGTACTCGCCGGCCTCCTGGCGGTCGACGGCCACGCCGGCAAGGGTTGCCAGGGTGGACAGCGCATCCTCGCCCAGCTCTTCGACCTTGCGGCGATGGGTGTCCTGGTCCAGCTCCAGCGCTTCACGGAAATCACCGGTGAGGCGGAGGTTCAGCGCGACCCGGTGGGCAACGATCAGGGT
Organism: Streptomyces barringtoniae; assembly: GCF_020819595.1. GTDB lineage: Bacteria > Actinomycetota > Actinomycetes > Streptomycetales > Streptomycetaceae > Streptomyces > Streptomyces barringtoniae. The sequence goes on along the minus strand of NZ_JAJHNP010000001.1, from coordinate 471,102 downwards.
GGACACGTCGTTGGGCCCGAAGAGGCGCCTGCTGGTCTCGAACGTTTCCCGGTCGAGTTCGGAGGCAGCGGTGAAGTCGCCGCGCATGCGCAGATCCCAGGCGAGCATGCTGGTGATTTCCAGCGTCATCTCGTGCTCGGGGCCCAGCGTGGCGGCCATCGCCCGGCGGGTTCGCTGGTCGAGCTCGTACGCCGTCTGGTAGTGACCCAGGATGCGCAGCGCGTCGCCGTAGAGCTTGGCCGCCAGCAGCACGTGCTCGTGATTCTCGCCGTCGACACGCTTCCACGTCTCATACGCCTGCTGCGCCAGGTCGCGAGACCCTTCGTGGTCCCCCCACGAGAACATGTACTGGATCTCGTTGAGGATCAGCTGGCGCACCCAGGGATCGGTGGACTCCACAGCACGGCTGCTGAGTACGTGGGGCAGCAGCTCGCCGTACTGCTGCCACTGGCGTGGGTCGCTCGGCGCGCCGGGATCGCCCTTGGCGAGCAGGCGGTGCGCGCCGTTGCGCATCTGGTCCTTGACCGCGTCGGGCATCTGGTTGATGAGCACGCGCTGGACCAGCCGGTGCAGCTGGACGGTGTTGGTGCTGTGGTTGATCCTGGCCAGCGCGTACCGGTTGATCTCGCGGATGGCGCGGCCCAGCCGGATGGGGTCGCTCAGTGCGGCGGCGAGTTCCGGGGGAACCGGCGCGTCGCGGACGCCGGTCAGCAGACGCCGTGAGATCGGTTCCGGGGCGAAGAACGCGCACACCTGGAGAAGCTGCAGTGCCGCCAGGTGGTTCTTCTGCAGTCGCTCCAGCGAGACGTTCCATGCTGCGGCGACGGACAGCGGGTAGTCCGGAGGAGGGGCGCTGCGCATCAGCTCGGCTGCCTGCTGCTCGAACAGCCGCAGGTATTCGTCCGCGGGCATCCCGGTCTCGGCGAGCCACACAGCGGCCTGCTCGATACCGAGGGGCAGGTCGCCGAGGGTCTCGGCCAGGTGGTCGGCAGTGGTGTCGTCGAGGTTCGGAGCGCGCAACTGCAGCAGCTGGCGGCTTTCCTCTCGGGCGAAGACGTCGACTTCCAAAGGTCGTGCCGCGGTCGCCCATTGAGCGTTGCGAGAGGTCACGAGAATGCGTCCTGGGCCATTGGTGGGAAAGAACTCGCGAACGGTTTCGGGATCCTCCGCGTTGTCGAACACGAGAAGCCAGTTCTTGTACGGCTCGCCGATTCGGAGGGCCTCTATGACCGCGGGTACGGCCGTGTTGGCCTCACCGGTGCCGACTTCCAGGCCGAGCCGCCTGGCCAGCTCCACCAGTACCTGCCGGATCTGCTGGGACTGCTCGGACGGGATCCACCAGACCACCTGGTATTCATTCATGTGGCGATAGGTGTATTCGACGGCGAGTTGCGACTTTCCGACACCGCCCATGCCCTGCAAGGCTTCGGGCAGGACGGCGGTGGTTCCCTCCTGCAGCCGACGGTGCAGGTCCTCCAGCAGTTGGCCACGTCCGGTGAAAGCGCGGTTCCGTGGGGGTACGTTGCCCCAGACGGGCGGAGGTTTCTGTGTCCCGTCGCCCCTCGCCCTTGCGGGAGCCGACTGCACGCCACTCACGGACACGTTCCCTCCATCGTCATCAGGCGGACCGGTTTCACCCGCTCCCGTGGGGGCATGATCACTCCCACTGTCGAAGGGGGCGGTTTCCGAAACGGCAAAATCACTACTCTGTGTATCACGATCATCGCGCATGGTGCTGGCTGAAGCCCTGGGGGTGGCGGGGGCCGGAGATTCTGACCGTGAGCGAGCCGATTCCTCCTCGGTCAGCAGCCGGCCGAGGAGGACCGCCGCGGCGGTCGAATGCTGCCCGTCAAGGGCGGTCAGTGCGGGCAGCGCAGGGGTGAGCCACGCTCGCACCCCTTCGAGGGGCAGACTCGTCGCGCGGCTCGGGTCCGCCACGAGGTCGCGTACTTGGCGCAAGGCGCCGCCCGCGGAACCGGGCGTGATCCTCGCGAGATGGTCGAACGCCACTTTGATGGCGAGTGCGGTCTCTCTGCGAGTGCCCTCGGCCAGAAGCGCTTGGCGTAATCCGGCGACGAAATCCAGTTCGACCCGCGCCGGTGCCGGAACGTCGGGGTCGGCCCGGGTGGGCTGTAGCAGTCCGCTCAGCAACAACTCGGCGAGGTGCCACGGGCGGGCCTCGGGAAGCAGCCTCTTCTGCAGCACCTGCAGCACCGTCAGGTTGAGGGGAATCGCCGCGCTGAGCTGAGCCAAATGATAAGCGGTGGGGCTGAGCTGGGCCCGCAGCCGGCGCATCAGGTCGGGCGGTGGGACGAGCGACAGCGGTGACCGTGAGAGTCCGCCGCCCGGCGTCCTCGCGGATACCGTGATGGTCTTCATCATGTACTCGGCGGCCTTGTCATGGCGGACGAATCCGGCCCACGCGCCCAAGGCCTCCGGAGTCAGCTCCACAACCGGTACATGCAGTGACCGGGCCGGTGAGCCGTCCGAGTCCGCGTCTTCCCCCCAGAACGCGAAGTCGTCCGGCCGATGCGACCACAGGCGGTTCGCGGTGGCCGGACCAGGGCTGCGCAGCCAGGTCCGGCGCGGTACCAGGGCCATGCGCGACCACAGATACTCGGGAAGGACACTCACCACCGCCACGGGCATCCGGGCCGCCCAGCGGGCCAGCCGACGCTGCGCCCTCCCGTCCCTCCAATGGCTCGCGTACATGTCGGTCAGCACCAGGATCGTCTGACGGCCGGGAGAGCGGGGCAGGACGGGTGCGCCGTCCCCGGACTCCGTACCGCCGCCGGGACGCCAGGGGCACACCCGTACGTCGCGGAACGCCCCCGAGCCGCGCAGCGCAGCCTCGAACTGCGCGACTGTTCGCGACCACAAGGCCATGGAGTCTCCGGTGTCGACCACCAAGGTCATGGTCAGCCAGCGCTCCTGGGCCGGCCGGAACAGCGGCACCCACGCACCCCGCTCCGCCCGCGACTCGGCGGTGGCCTCCTCGTCCAGCACCTGCACGGTGCGCGAGCGCAGCCGGATCCGCATCGGCAGGAACGCCTTCTCGATCAATCGGGAACGCTCAAGCGCCGGTCCGCGGTGGACGTCGGTCGACGGGTGCCAGCCGCCCGCAACCGGAACCGGCTCAAGCACGTGGGCCGGCGAGCCGGGCACGTCGATGCGCGTCGCCCACTCCTGGGGTGCGGCGACGTCATGGCCCTCCGGAGACCGGCCCGGTTCCTCGTCGCCGGCGTCGCCGACGGCCTCCCGCGCCTCCTGCCGCGACCCAGCGACACCGGAGGAGGCGGGGGAGGCGGGGCCGAGGGCGCGGACGTCGTCGGCGCCCGGAGGCTGCTCAGTGGACGCCTCGTTCCCTGCCGCGCCCGCCCTGGCCGTCTTCGCCGCTTGGGCGCGCAGGCCGAGCTGAACGGCCAGCCAGACGACCTCGCCTGCCTCGTGCACGGTCAGATCGGGACATGTCTTCTCGTGCGAGGCGATACTCGGCGCAGTACCGTCACTCGCCCTACCGTCGTGGAAGGGCGGCAAGGTCATGCAGAACCAACTTCGTCAAGCCTCCGCCACAACGAGTGCAGCAGCCGGTTCCAAGAGGCCTCGTCCGGGCCTTTCGGCGAGACCCGCAGGAACTCTGCGTTCAGCAGCTGATCGGCAGCCAGAGTGCCGCCCGCCAGGGCACGGGAGAGGAAGTCCCGGATCATCGTGGCGCGTTCGCTCCCCTCCCCGCTGGTGAACTGCGCCGCCAGCATCGCCATGAGCCGGTCGGCGTCGGGCGGGGGCATTTCCAGGGTGAGGCAGCGGCGCAGGAAGGCAGGAGGCAGGGACCGCTCGCCGTTACTGGTGATCACCACGAAGGGAAAGGCGCGGCAGCGGATCCGTCCGCTGCGCACCACAAAAGTGTCGTCGGGATCATCGGTGTGCACCGTGACCTCGGGCATCCTCGAGCGCACCCGGGAGAGTTCGGGGATGTGGAACTCGCCGTCCTCGAACGCTCCGAGTAGATCATTGGCGAGATCGGTGTCGGCCTTGTCGAACTCGTCGATCAGCAGTACCCGTGGTGTGTCCCGCGGCACCAACGCCGTGCCGAGTGGGCCCAGTTGCACGAAGTCGCCCAGTCCTTGGAGGCTGTCCGCCCCGTCGGCTCGCGGACTGCCGTCCGCCGCCGGCGCCTTGTCGGATAACCGGCCCTCCGTCGCGGCTGGGCCGTGCAGCGCGCCGAGCGCCGCGGCTTCCTGCACCCGGCCGATCGCGTCGTAGGCGTACAACCCCTCTTTGAGGGTGGACCTGCTCGTGATCGTCCAGCGCAGGACGCGCCCGAGATCAAGTTCGCGGCTGACACGATGGGCGAGGCTGGACTTTCCGATTCCCGGCGGGCCGGTGACGATCAGCGGCCTGCGCAGGAACAGCGCCGCGTTGACCATGTCGGCCTCGTCGGACGATGTGCGGACCGCGGCGTCGAATGCGCCGAGGCGGCGGTGGATCTCGGCGTCGTCCCGGGGCGCCGGACCCGGGATCACGGGGCCGCCGTCGAAGTCGCGCCACGGGGGCGGCGGAGGCAACAGGTCGGCGAGCGGGGTGGCGGACACTCCTCCCGCGCCGCGGTAGATCCACCAGTCGTTGGCATCACCTGAGGGCACGGATGCGTCATCAGGCACGCGCGGCTCGCGCGATACGTCGCCGCTCATAGCCACCCCCTCTCCCGGAACCCGGGCCGGGTTCACTGGGCGACCGCCACCGGGTCCGGCACGGCCCGGTGTCGATCGATTGTCGTGCCGGCCAGCCACGCAGATGTCGTGACCGGCGATCAGGTCGGTCACACCCTAGTGGGTTGTGCAGCGCCTCGGTCGTTCTCAGGAAATCGGCTCCGGTGATTCCGGAAGCCTGTTCGGATCGTCCCACAGCACGGCAATACAAGGGCTGACGGAGCCCTCGTCGCTATGGTCCCGCGTACGGGGAGCGGAGCGCAAGCGCGTCAACCGGCCCAGAACCTCGCTCAATTGGCCCTCCAGCGCACCCTCGGCCACGGCGTGCGCATGTTCCGTCAGAGGTCCCGACCGACTCCACAGCAACAGCGGCAGACCTGCCTGCAGGCCCATCAGCAACTCACTCCTGCCGTGTCGCTGGTCGGGCGGAGATGCCAAGGTCATCAGGACAACGTCGGGATCGTCCGCGAGACGCGCGTAGAGCTGTTCGTGTTGTGCTCCGTCGCCCTCTTCGCAGCGGTACGACCGTGCACTCCCCGTGGCGGCGGACAGCACGTCCCAGCGCTCGTTCCACACCCGGTGCAACTGCAGTGCGTCGATGCGCTCCAGGCTCCGTACGACCACCTTGTAGTCATGGCCGAGGGGCGGCCCACCGAACTCACTGTCCCAAACCTTCTCCTTGCCGAAGGCCCCATGCCGGGACCATGCCTCGACCGGCTCGTTCAGCAGCGGCAAAGGGAGTATGAACTCGAGTACGAGTCCGCCTCGATGCGCTCGAAGACGGACCTCCTCGCGGTCGAGAAGGGTCGCCACCTGGCGCCGAACCTCGGACGCCGGCACGGAACGCTCCTCGCGCCGACGTGGTGCCCAGGCCTGGCCGCTGTTGGCCCAGCAGGTGAGGTCGATCCGATCGGGTGAACCGGTGGACGGAGCCAGACGGATGAGCAGGTAGGCCGGATGCGCGGGCTCAGTGCGCCACCTGCCCGTGTGGGTGCGGGAATCGTCCAGGATCCACTGTGCCTCCCGGTGGTCCTGGACGGTACTGCGGACCCGACGGCTCACCCAGGATCGGATCGCGTCCCCGCGCTCGGGAGTGAGGACGACGGCGAGCTCCTGCAGGAATCGCACGGTGCGCGGAGTTCCCTCGGCCGGGCGGTTGGTGTGCCCGAGCAGTTGGTAGGCGTCCCAGGCGGTGTGGACGATGTCGGGCAGCGGGCCGAAGTGGTCGCCGGCGGCCGAGCGATAGACGGCGGCGAGCTCCGGCACGGTGGTGCGGTCGAGCCCTGCAAGCAGCGAACTCAGCTCGTTCTGGTCGGGCTCGTCGAGCAGTGGCGCGACGACGGGGTGTGCCAGCGCCACAGCATGCCGGGAGGGCAGGTCGTAGTCGGCCAGGTGTTGTACGGCTTCGGTCAGGTGGCGCCACCCGTCGGTCACGGATCCGAAGGCGCGCACCATCGCCACGATGTGGATCTTCTTTTCGTCGAACTCGGGTACCGAAAGGCGTAGCCGTAGCCGCTCCATGGCATCGACCACGCAGATGCGGCGGGCCTCCAGGTCGTCCAGCACCGACACCTTCATGAGAGCGTCCGCCAGCCGGGCCGCGGACTGCGAGTCTCGGGGCCGTGCGGAGTCAGTCATCGCTGCCCAAGCGGTCCGGCCAGCTCTTCCTCGCCTCTTTCACAAAGTCCTTCACCGCGGTGGTGTCCCCCTCCATCCACTGCACCGCCGCGACCAGGGCCGCAGGGCCCGACGCGAACTCTGCGCACCTGCGCACGATCTGATAGAGCTGTACCCTCGGGCTGCTCTGCCGCGCGATGCCTGAGACGATCTCGGACGGCAGCTGGGTCAGCAACTGGTGCCCTGCGTCGATCCGGAAGGATTCGATCGCCAGCAAGCGATCCACCAGGGCCCGCACGGCACCGGGAGACAGGGGCTGGTAGGCGTGAGCCTGCCGGGGTGTGGCGGAGGCGGGGACGGGCGCGGCGATCGCGTAGGGGGTCCCGTCGAGGACGTCCAGCGGGATCATCCAGGCAACTCGTGACGCGGCGGCGGCATCCGACGGCCGATCCGCGAGCACGGCGGCGAGTATGCCCATGACCAGTCCGCGCCGGAGATCCCACACGCCTGCGCCGCTGAAGCCCCGCGTGACAGGAGCACCGACGGGGTCGAGACCGTCGATCTGCCACCACGCGGGATGCGTACCGCCGGCCCCCACCACCTGCCCACGTGCCCAGATTCCGTCGGGTGCGCCGACTGGATGCCCGTACGCCGAGACTGCCGCGCCGGTACCCGTGTCGCATTTTCCGAGCGGCGCGGGCACCGCGCCCGCCGGGGGAGGGTGCTCCAGCCGCAGCACCGCCGCGTCGCCCGCAGGAGGCGAGCGCAGCCAGCCGTCTTCGGCCACGTGGGCCGGGATCGACTCGGGCGTGCCCCGCGCTGCGGACGGGAAATCCAGCAGGACCGTCCCCTCCGGTGCCGGTCCCGCGTGGGGCCCGGGCAGCCGTAGCGCCGCCTCTACAACGTGCGCGCACGTGAGGACGGTTCCATGTGTCAGGAGCACCCCGGCCCCGACGACGCCCCTGCCCCTGTGGTCTCGTACGCGGGCCCGCCATGCGCCGACGCCCGGCGAGGCGGAGGCTCCGACGCCCCGTAACCCCACGTGTCCCCCTCGTGTGCCCGTACGGAAAATCAGGGTAAGCCGAAGCGAAGCGCTTGTGTACGGGGGAGACGGGGCCGGATTGGCTGCAGGCGGCGTTTGTCCGCCAGGCTCCGACGACCACCACGAGAGCTCGACATACCGCTGCACGGTGTGGTGGTCGGCCCCGGCCGGCTCGGCCGCCGCACGGCTACTGCCTGTGAGGTCGTGTGCTTCCAGGATCTCCCGTGGTGCAGGACGCGGCCGGACACAAGGGCCGGCTGACCGGGACACCCGGCGGCCGGCGTCCACTACGTCGGACGGCTCCAGACCATCACAGGAAGGCGCAGGTACGTCTCCTCGGGCAAGCAGCCCCGCCACGCGGGAGGCCGGGTGTGCGGCCGCAGCCGGATCGACGCGGAGCGGATCGAGCCGCAGGTGTGGCAGCGCAACAGCCGGCTCCTCGAGGACCCGGACACGTTGATCGATCTGGCTCGGAACGGGCCCATGTCAATCCAGGCCGCGCAGCAAGGGCTGGATCAGGGCGCCGCGACCCAGGGTGACCCGGGCCGCCGGCCCCATGAATGCCGAACTCGGTCAGCTGCGCCGACTCCGAGAGAAGGTCGTCGCGTGGCAGCGCCAGAAGGAGGCCGCCCATGAGCCGCTGGACCGGTGGACCGCTGGACTGCTGGAACGCGGACGGTATCCGGGAGCGCATGGTGCGGACCCTGACGGAGTGCGTGGCGATTCCAGCCGTTCCGGTGCGCGAACCATCGAAAGAGGCGCCGTTGCCTGACATGCTGGCCGAGGGCGTGGTCGATCCTCGCTTGTTTCACACGGACGATGGCAATGACAGGGACGGCGAAACGCGCGATGGAACGGTCGCGTCGAGGACCACCATGAGTTGGCAGGCCGTGATGACGGTGAGTGCGATGCCGGGATGCCCCTCCCCGCGGGCCACGCCCGGTTTTGGTTCCTGGAGCAGCTGAGAGGTCGTCACTATGGGTCCCCCGTAAAGGCGTTAGTGAACGATTGCGTTCACTCAAGCTGTGCGCCGCCTCGCGTCCCCCCGTTGCTGCAGCGTGGTGCACCCTTCCCCGGAATCCCCGCTTCCCTTGCATGTTGGAGAGACACAGATGGTTACCTCGCGCTGGTCGGCCGCTCCCGATCGGGCGGCTTCCCCTCGTCGGCGCGGCGTGGTGCTGGAACGCGCGATCCTCGAAGCCGCGCTGGAGCAGCTCGGTGAGGTCGGCTGGAAAGGGCTGACCATGGAAGGGGTCGCCGCCGGTGCCCAGACCGGCAAGGCCGCGGTGTATCGCCGCTGGCCCTCCAAGGCGGACCTTGTCGCGGACGCCCTGGTGGCCGGACTGCCCCGGGTGGAGGCGGCTCCGGACCTCGGCGGTGTGCGCGAGGACCTCCTCGCCCTGTGCCGGCAGGTGCGTCGGATCATGTACTCGCCTCCCGGTGTGGCGCTGCGGGCGGTGATTCACGAGTGCGATCAGATCCAGGCGGAGCGCTTCCAGGGCGTGATCGTCGGAGGAGTGGTGGAGCCGACCGTCAAGCTCCTGGGTGAGGTCATCACCCGAGGGATCGAGCGGGGGGAAGTGCGTCCGGACGCGGCCAACGGCTACGTCTTCGATGCCATCCCGGCCATGATGATGTACCGCTCGAAAATGTGCGCCAGCGAATGGAGTGATCGGGATCTCGAGGAGATGATCGACCAGCTGATGCTCCCGCTGCTGCGGCCCTACGGAAGCTGATCCCGCACGTCGGTGACCCCTGCGGCGGTGAGGCGACCGGGGTGTCGGCCCACGACCCAGGCGGCGTACGCTAAGGGCGCGATGCCGTACGAACCTCCTACCCACACCGTCGAGCGCTCCCTGCGCGCCACGACCGGAGCGAAGGTCATTGCCGGTCTCGACGAGGTGGGGCGCGGCGCCTGGGCCGGACCTGTCACCGTCTGTGCCGCGATCACCGGACTCCGCCGCCCGCCCGAGGGGCTGACCGATTCCAAGCTGCTCACGATCAGGCGGCGCACGGAACTGGCGGAGGTCCTGCGGACGTGGGTGACGGCCTATGCGCTGGGGCATGCTTCCCCCGAGGAGATCGACGACCTGGGGATGACGGCAGCACTGCGGCTCGCCGCGGTCCGCGCCCTGGACTCCCTGCCCCTCCGTCCCGACGCCGTGATCCTCGACGGGAAGCACGACTACCTCGGTGCCCCCTGGAGGGTGCGCACGGTGATCAAGGGAGATCGGTCGTGTGTGGCCGTCGCGGCGGCGTCGGTGATCGCCAAGGTTCAGCGCGACAAAATGATGGCCGAACTGGGTGTCGACCATGCAGACTTCGGATTTGCGGACAACGCCGGGTATCCGTCGCCCGTGCACAAGGCCGCACTGGAGGTGCGGGGGCCCACCCCGCTCCACCGCTTGTCGTGGGCGTATCTTGATGCGTTGCCTCAGTGGCGGCACCTCAAGAAGGTCCGCAGCTGGGCGGACGGAAGCGTTCCGGAAATCGAGGGTCAGCTCGGCTTCGATTTCTGACGGTTCTGCTCGCACTGATGTGCCACCCGGCCACCCGCACCGCACCAACGTTTGATAAATATCAGCTCATGCCTCTCATTCCCGAGGAGCCTCAGATTCACGAGAGTGCCCAGGGTCCCCGCGCCACTCCGGCCAGCGGCCGTACCGCGCCGACCCCCCGTCCCGTACCCGGCCCCCGCCCCGCGGCTCCGTCCCGCCCCGGTCGTCCCGGCCCTCCGCGGCCGGCGCCTCCGGTGCAGCGCACGCCGCGTGACGGGGCTCCGGCCAAGCCGGGCCCGTCCGGCCCGGTCGCTCCCGCCGCCTCGGCGGCCACCCCGCAGATCCAGCTGATCCCGGCCTCGGCCGAGGGCGCGCTCGACGCCGCCGAGGAGGCGGTGGACCTGCTGCTGGACTCCGGCCGTGCCCCCGGCGACGTCCTCGTGATCACCACGGGGCCCCAGCACCCGTGGGCGGAGCACGAGCTGTCCTTCGGTGAAGCTTCCTACTGGGCGCAGCACGACGCCGGTGACGACGTCTTCTATGCGGACGCCGCCATCGCCTCCCGCGCCGCGTCCCGCCCCGTGGTCGTCGTGGCCGTCAACGGAGGCCCTGCTTCCGCTGCTGCCTCGGCCCTTCCGCTGGCCCACACCCGGGCCGGTGCCCTGCTGATCGTCTGCGGCGACCCGCAGCAGATCAACTCGGTGCTGGGCGCGGGCGTCTGAGCCTCGTCCGGCACCTCGGGGCGCCGGGGTGACAAAGGAACCGCCCCGGCGGAATCCGCACGGCGTGGCCTTTGGCATGCCCGCACGACCGCCGGACCTCCGCTCGTGGACGGCTTCCCGGCGGTATGCCGAGACACCAGGCGCGGGGCAGCGGCTGCAGGGCGAAGGTTGGACCCCGGCTTGCGCTGCTTGCCCTGCCGAGGCCGGACAGTGAGGCTGCCGCCCGTAGAGCCATGGCCGCAGGCGCTTGGGGTGAGGCTCCCGTACGGCTCGCTCGTACGGCTCGTACGGCTCGTAAGGCTCGCACGGCTGTAGGGCTCGTAACGGCTGCCGAATGTGGCGAGCCTCCGGCTTGCTCGGCCCAGCACGACCGTGTGCCCCTGGGCAAGGTATGGCTCTTACGGCGCTTCGATCACGGGCGACCCTTGCGTTCCTCGAAGCACGGCCGGGTCCGGCCCGGCCGGCGTGGCGTGGGCGACCTGGAGGCCGAGCGATGTGTGGTCGGCCGTCCGTGCGGGCCAGGCGGTGGCCGGAAGGCGGTCGGGCGCAGAACCCGGCGTCCTGCCGTGCCGTGCCCTTCAGCGAGCCGCCGCGCGGCGCAGCACCTCGGAGACGGGGCCGCCGGTGCGCGGTGCGAGCGGCGGGGTCTCGGACGTGGCGAAGGGTTCGGGTGCGGAGTCCGCGTTGGGGCGGCGGCCACCGCGTCCTTCGCCGAGCACCTGCCAGCCCTCGTGGGTCAGCGTGATGTACGCCCCGCACCGCAGCCCGTGCAGGGTGCAGGCGTCACGCAGGCCCCACATCCAGGCGCCGTCTTCCTCCGTCCAACGCGCGTCCCCCTCACGGCAGTAGACGAGGATGGCCGTGCGCACCGGGGTCCGGCGTCTCAGGTCGTGCGGAATCACCCGGCGCAGCTGCGCGAGCAGCGTGTTGCGGAACATCCAGCCGTCGGCCGGGGCCGGCCGCCGCGTGAAGGACGCGCTGGCGCACAACCGCTCGTCCGGATCGAGCACTGCCACGATCGCCGTGGAGAGCCTCGGCCGATGGCGGGCGTGCAGCCCGCTGACGACCTCACGGGGATTGCGCAGCAGAGGGATTCCGGCGGCGGCCCATTCGGCCGGCTCGAGCAGGCGACTGGCGGAAGCGGCGGACGCGGCGGTCGACAACGAGGCCGCCGAGGACGAGGCGAATCCGAAGGTCACGTTCCTCCCTTCGGCTACGCGCCCACACTGCGGGCGAGGTCGGATTCGAGGGACCGCGCACCGCAGCAGAGCCCGACCGATCACGGGCGAGCCGCGCGGGGAGCGGACCTCAATTCTTCCTGCCGAACTTGGATGCGGCAACGAGCAATTGGCGCCACCGACTGTTATCTGCTGGTGCGTGGCTTATATCCTTACCCAAAGCTCAGCCCGCTGACGCCTGAGGCGCCGGACCGTGTCACTGTACGGCGGCCGCCGCGGGTAAGCGGTCAGCCCTGGACGGCCAGGACCAGCGGCAACACCGCCCGCGCGCCGGACTTTCTGAGCAGACGTGCCGCGACCGCGAGCGTCCAGCCCGTATCCGTGAAGTCGTCGACCAGCAGCACCGGGCCGTCGGCCGCGGTGAGCGCCGCGGTGAGGGCGGGCGGTACCGTCAGCGCACCGTCGAGGGCCTTCAGCCGCTGCGCGCTGTTGCTGCGCGACATCCGCGGCACGTCGTCGGCGTACTCCACCGAGCCGAGCAGCGGCAGTCGGCCGATCTCGGCGATCCGGGCGCCCAGGGAGTGGATCAGCAAGGGCCGGGTTCGCGAGGCCACGGTGACGATGCCCACCGGCCGGGCCTGGGCGTCGGACACACCTGAGGTCCAGCCGCCGGGGCCCTTCGCCCAGTCGGCCAGGACACCGACCACGGCCCGTGCCACATCGTCCGGCACAGCGGTGTCCGGCGCCTGCGGTGCGAGGAGCGGACGCAGCCGGTTGCCCCAGCCGATGTCCGACAGTCGACCCAGAGCCCGCCCCGACGAGGCCTGTTCACCGGCCGGAATGCGTCCCTTGAGATCGATGCCGATGGCCGGCAGGCCCGTCGGCCACATGCGGCGGGGCTCCACCTCGACTCCGGCCCGGCCCAGGTCGCTGCGCGCGGCGTCCACCGCCGCCGTGGACGTGTCGGCGGTGAAGCGCGGGCCGGCGCAGTTGTCGCAGCGGCCGCAGGGTTTGGCACCCTCGTCGTCCAGTTGGCGCTGCAGGAACTCCATCCGGCACTCGGTGGTGGACGCGTAGGCGCGCATCGCCTCCTGCTCGGCCGCTCGCTGCCGCGCCACCCAGTCGTAGCGCTCGGTGTCGTACGACCAGGGCTGCCCGGTGGCGATCCAGCCGCCCTTGACGCGGCGGACCGCTCCGTCCACGTCGAGGACCTTCAGCATGGTCTCCAGCCGGGAGCGGCGCAGCTCGACCAGGGGCTCCAGCGCGGGCAGCGACAGGGGGCCGTCCGCCCGGGCGAGGACGTCCAGTGTCCGCCGGACCAGTTCCTCGGAGGGGAAGGCGAGCGACGCGAAGTACTGCCAGATCGCCTCGTCCTCCTTCCCCGGCAGCAGCAGTACCTCGGCGTGTTGGACTCCGCGGCCCGCCCGGCCGACCTGCTGGTAGTAGGCGATGGGGGAGGAGGGGGAGCCGAGATGGACCACGAAACCGAGATCCGGCTTGTCGAAGCCCATGCCGAGTGCGGAGGTGGCGACCAGCGCCTTGACCCGGTTGGCGAGCAGATCGTCCTCGGCCTGCTGGCGGTCGGCGTTCTCCGTCTTGCCCGTGTACGAGGTGACGGTGTGCCCGCGCTGGCGCAGAAACGCGGTGACCTCCTCGGCGGCGGCGACGGTGAGCGTGTAGACGATGCCGGAGCCCGGCAGGTCGTCGAGGTGGTCGGCGAGCCAGGCCATACGGTGCGCGGCGTCCGGCAGCCGCAGCACGCCGAGACTGAGGCTCTCCCGGTCCAGTGGCCCGCGCAGCACCAGTGCGTCCGAGGTGCCGCCGGTGCCCAGCTGCTCTGCGACATCGGCGGTCACCCGGGCGTTGGCCGTGGCGGTGGTGGCCAGCACGGGGACACCGGGCGGGAGGTCGCTGAGCATGGTGCGCAGCCGCCGGTAGTCGGGGCGGAAGTCGTGACCCCAGTCGGAGATGCAGTGGGCCTCGTCCACGACCAGCAGGCCGGTCGCGGCGGACAGTTTCGGCAGGACCTGGTCGCGGAAGTCCGGGTTGTTCAGCCGCTCCGGGCTGACGAGCAGGACATCGACCTGGCCGGCCGCGATCTCGGCCTGGACGGCGTCCCACTCCTCGGTGTTGGAGGAATTGATGGTGCGGGCGTGGATGCCGGCCCGGGCCGCGGCCTCCACCTGGTTGCGCATGAGCGCGAGCAGGGGCGAGACGATCACCGTGGGTCCACTGCCTCTGGCGCGCAGCAACGAGGTCGCCACGAAGTACACCGCGGACTTGCCCCACCCCGTGCGCTGCACGACCAGGGCCCGGCGCCGCTCGGCGACCAGCGCCTCGATCGCCCGCCACTGGTCCTCGCGCAGCCGGGCCGCGCCCGTGGCATCCCCGACAAGCCGGGCGAGGACGGCGTCAGCCTGCGCCCGGAGATCCGCGTTGCTCGTGTGCTCCATGCGTCCCATACAACAGGACGGGACCGACAATCGGGCGGGCCGCTGCCGCGGGCTGTGGACAACCGGGCCGCTCTTGTCGTGTCCCTGATCCGACTTGTCCACAGGCTCAACCGGAATCACAAGATCCGCGAGATCGTCTGCGCATGACGAATCACAGCGAAACCACCGGACCATTCGAAAACAGCGACATCCCGGGACAGGAGCCGTTCACCGGCCCGTCCGCGCACGACACGCAGGTCACCCTGCGCACCCCGGCCGAGCTGGCCGACGCCCTCCCCTACCTCCTCGGCTACCGGCCGGAGGACAGCATGGTGCTGGTGGCCCTGCACGACCGCGAAAGCCGGGGCAGGTTCGGCGGCCGCGCCCGGCTCGGCATCCCGCCGAACGAGGAGGACTGGGAGGCGGCCGCACGCCAGCTGGCCCACGGACTGGTGACCGGCAGTGAACGGCGGGGCGCCCGGCCCGAACAGATGGTGGCCTACGTCTGCCAGGAACCGGCCCCGGGAGAGTCGGGCCGCGACGTCAAACGACGGCTCGAGCGGCTGGCCCACCTGCTGCGCACCCAGTGCGGCGACCTCGACGTGCCGGTCATCGAGGCACTGTGCATCTCCGACGGCCGTTTCTGGTCGTACTGCTGCCCGATCGAGAGCTGCTGCCCCGAGGACGGCTCGCCCATGGGCCTTCCCGGCACCTCCGTCCTTGCCGCCGCGGCCACCTACGCCGGCATCCAAGTGCGCGGCACACTCAGGGAGTTGCGTGCCAGGCTGCAGCCCTGGGAGACGACCGCGGCTCTGGAGCAGGAGATCGCCCTCGACGCGGCCGGTATGACCCTGGTGCCCCGGATTCTCGAGGAGGCGTCCCGCGCGGAAGTGGCGGAGGAGACCCTGGACCTCGCCGAGCGGATCATCCACCGCTTCGCCGCCGCGGCACCGGTCTCCGGCACGCATCCGGCGGACCTGCGCGACGACCGCCTGCTCGCCCACGACGAGGCGGCGACTCTGATCCTCGGGCTCCAGGACCGCACGACCCGCGACCGGGCGGCCGCGTGGATGGAGGGCGACGAGGCGGGTCCGGCCCTCCGGCTCTGGCGCGCCCTGGCCCGCCGATGCGTCGGACCCTACGGCGAGCACGCCGCGGCCCCGCTGACCCTGGCCGGCTGGGTCGCCTGGTCGACAGGTGACGAGCTGGAGGCTCGTGAAGCGCTGGCCATGGCCCTGGGCGCGGATCCCGACTATCTGTTCGCCCGGCTCCTGCACCAGGCATGCAATGAAGGCCTCGACCCGGAAGCGATCCGCCGCTGCCTGCGCGGGGTCCCTGCCGGTCGCGCGAGTTGTACGCCGGCGGAGACGAGCTCACAGCCGCACGCGGAGGAGACAACGACTCGGGCCGAGCCCCCGGCAACCGAAGACACGACGCACGCGAGCGCCGGAGCGGACGACCGAGGCGCCGAAGCGGGCCGAGGGACCGGCACGCGCCGACGACGCCGTGCTCGATCCGCCGACGGGGGCGATGCCCCTCGCGCGGCCAGGCCCACGGGCGGACGGCGGAGGCCGGCCCGTTCCCACCCCGGCTCGTTGACGGCCGAACCCTCGCGCCCCGGCAGCCGCGGCCTCGGCAGCACACGCACCCGAGCGACGGAACCGGGCGGCACCACGACCGGCGCAGCCCTGTCGAAGAACGACCGCCGCAAGCCCGAAGGGGAGGGTTGATCGCTATGCGAGGGAGCACGGGCGGGTGCCTGGCCGAGCAGCACCCCTGGGATGCCGCACACGCCCCAGCGCGGCGCGCACACGAAGGGCCATCGCGTGCCCACTGGCGGAAGCGGCTCGCGGCGGGGTTGAGCGACGCCATTGCTCTCCTACGCCGCCATCCGGTCGGCCTCTCCGGGGCGAGCCGTGACCTGGACGAGCCCCCCTCCGTTCACCTGAGTGGCGGAACGCCTGGACGGGCCCGGCCGCCGTACGACCCTTGTCCGCCGGGGCGTCCCACGGGTCGCCCAGCATGTTCGAGGCGCCGCGAGCGCAGAGGAAGCCACCCCATGCACCAGCAGCCGACTCCGCCCTCCGCCGTCGATGACGAACGTCCGCCCTGGGACAGGGACGAGTGGCCGCGGCCGGACCGTGCCGAGGTCCCCGAACGGCTGATCATCGGCGCCTCGCCGGCACCCAAGGACGTTCGGGTGAACTCCTCGACGGACCAGGGCACACCACCGGCGCCGACGACCGTCCCAGGCCAGGGCAGGCCACCGGCGTCGACGCCCGTGCCACGCCGGGGAAGGTCACCCGTGCAGGCTCCGGCTGGGGGCCGAGGCGACGCACCGGTACCCACCCCGGTCATCCCGAGCCGCGGCCGCCGGTCCTCCGTGGCCCCGTCGGTGCGCACACCGCAGGGCAGTCGACCGGCGCCCGAGCTGCCGCCCACGCACACCGCCTTGATCTGTGTCGCCCTGCCCGGTCTCGCCATCTCCGATGGCGGGCAACTGACCGGCCGGGGACTGGAGGGGTTCTACCGTGCCGGCAGGCGCCTGCTCTCGCGGTGCCAGGTGCGCGTGGCCGGACGCGAACCGCTCGCCGTTCTGGCCAGGATGACCGGCGCCGACAGCGCCCGCTTCGTGGGGACACTGCAGGCTTCCCCGACAAGGGGTCCCGATCCGGATGTCGTGGTCGAACGGACCCGTCGTGCCGACGGCACCGAGCGGATCACGCTCCGCAGTGCCGCCGTGCGACCGCTGAGGCTGCCCGTCGAGGTGGCCCTTGGCACGGACCTCGCCGACCTCGGCGCCATCGCTTCCGGCAGGGCAGGCCCCGAACTCCCGGCCACCGTCCACGACTCCGGCCTGCGCTGGGCCACAGCCGGCACCGCCGCCTCCGTCATCGCCGACCCGCCTCCCGCCGCCGCCCTCGCATCCGCCGGACTGCTGCGCTGGGAACTGGAACTCCCGCCGGGCGGTTCGGCAGCCGTGGAACTAAGGGTGCGGCTCGACGGCGCCGGCCCCCTGCGGGCGGCGGCACAGGCCGCGACCAGCCCGTTCGCCCCCGCCCGGGCGAGGGGCGACGACCCCCGCGTAGCCCCGGTACTGGACTGGGCGATCGCCGATCTCCAGGCGCTGCTTCTGAGGAACCCCGCCCATCCCTCCGACACCCACCTTGCGGCGGGCGTGCCCTGGCGCTGCGCAATGTCCCCTGCCGAGGCCCTGGCCGCAGCCCGCATGGCCCTGCCGCTCGGCACTCGGCTCGCCGCGGGCACCCTGCGTACCCTGGCCCGTACCCAGCTCCCGGACCGCAGCCCACAGGCCGGCATGATCCCGGGGCCACGACGCGACGCCGGCCCCCTCCTCCCGCCCGGCTGCACGGGTACGGAGGCCACACTGCTCTTCCCCGCCCTGCTCGCCGAGGCCCGCCGCTGGGGACTGCCCGAGCAGCAGACAAGCGAGCTGCTGCCTGCGGCAGAACGCTGCCTCACCTGGCTGCGGACGACCGTCGACGAGCGTCCCTACCTCCGCGATCCCCAGCCCGGGGGCCCGGCCCGCTGCGAGACACAGGCCTACGCGCATCGGGCGGCCCTGCTCGGTGCCGACCTCCTCGACGCCTACGACCGTCCCGGCGCCACCGAGTTGCGCCAGTGGGCCCAGGCCCTGCAGACGGCATTCCGGGCCGACTTCTGGGTCGATGATCTTGGCGGCGGACGTCCGGCCGCGGCCCTGGCACCGGACGGCCGACCCGTGCCGCACCTGGGCTCCGCGGCAGTCCACCTCCTCGACACCGGCCTGCTCGGTTCCGGCCGGCTCGCACCGGGCCTGCTCGACTCCGCACAGACCGCACACCGCGCCCGGCTGTTCGGGGCCCCCGCCATGGACACGGGCTGGGGACTGCGAGGTCTCGGCGCCAAGGAGGCGGTGCACAACCCGTTCGGCCACCGGACCGGAGCCGTCCGGGTCCACGACACTGCAGTCGCCATCGCCGGACTGGCCGCCGCCGGCTACGAGAAGGAAGCCGGCGGCCTGCTGAAGGGACTGCTGGACGCGGCGGAACACTTCGGCCACCGGCTGCCCGAGATGTTCGCCGGGGAGCAGCGCTGCGCCGCAAGCGCTCCTCTCCCGCATCCCGCGGCCTGCCGGCCGGCGGCTACCGCGGCGGCGTCCGCGATCATGGTTCTCGCCTCGCTCGCGGGCATCCGCCCCGACACCCCCGCCCGCACGATCACCCTGTGCCCCGTGCGCAGCGCGCCGCTCGGCGAAATCGGCCTCACCGGGCTGCGCGTCGCCGGCGCCCCGTTCGCCGTGCGCATCAGCCGGCTGGGGCTCGCCATGGTCGAGGAGGCGGCGGACGGCCTGCAACTGGGAGTGTGACCTCGCACGACGCCACGCAGGTGAAGACGCGGAGCCGGTCCGGCGCCCGATCCCAGAACGAAGCGGAACCACCATCGATGCGGCCGGGGAAGGGAGTGTTTATCGTCAGGCAGACGACTATGATCGCGGCATGCCCTACGACCCGTCAGCCTTTCCGCCCTTCGCCGTCACCGTGGACCTGGTCGTGCTGACCGTGCGCCGCCATGCCCTGTGCGCGCTGGCGGTCCGCAGGGGCGAGCCACCGTTCCAAGGGCGCTGGGCACTGCCTGGAGGCTTCGTACGGGCCGATGAGGATCTCTCCCAGGCGGCGGCGCGCGAGCTCGCCGAGGAGACCGGCCTGTGTGCACACGACCCCTCGGCCCCGGTCCAGGACAACGGGGCTCATCTCGAGCAGCTCGCGACCTACGGGGACCCCAAGCGGGATCCGCGCATGCGCGTGGTGAGCGTCGCGCACCTCGCGCTCGCGCCCGACCTGCCCGCCCCGCGTGCGGGAGGCGACGCCAGCAACGCGCGCTGGGCGCCGGTCGAGGAACTGCTCCAGCAGAGCGGTTACGGCCGCGACGGCGAGCCCGTGGCACCGCTCGCCTTCGATCACGCCCAGATCCTCGCCGACGGGGTGGAACGGGCACGCTCCAAGATCGAGTACTCGTCGCTGGCCACCGCGTTCTGTCCGAGCGAGTTCACCGTCGGCGAGTTGCGCCGGGTGTACGAGGCGGTGTGGGGGGTGGCCCTGGACCCGCGCAACTTCCACCGCAAGGTCACCGGAACCCCCGGATTCCTCGTCCCCACCGGAGGAACGACCACGCGCCAGGGCGGTCGACCGGCGCAGCTCTTCCGAGCGGGCGGTGCCACCCTGCTCAACCCGCCGATGCTGCGCCCCGAGGTCTGAGGCGCACTCGGGACCGCGCGCCCGGACGATCAGGTGGGCCGACCGCACGGGCGGGGCGTCGGTTCACCCGAACGGCGGACGTGAACCGGGTCTATCGGCAGTATGTGTGGTAGCAGATCGAGTGATACCCGAAAAAACGGACACTCCGCGCTATCTTGCTGCAGGTGATCGAGGCCTTCGGACTGACCAGCAATCCCCGCAAGGCGCACCCGCCCGCCGTCGACGACCTCTCCTTCGAAGCGCGCGCGGGACATGTCACCGTGCTGCTCGGAGGCGACGGCGCGGGCAAGACGACGGCGCTCAGACTGATGCTCGAGCTTCAACATGGGCGCGGTGCCACCTACTTCAGGGGGCGGCCCCTGCACCGGATCGCCCATCCCTCGTGGGAGGTCGGCGTGCTCCTCGGCGATGTGCCGGGGCATCCGGCCCGCTCCGTCCGCGGGCATCTGCGCATGCTGTGCGCGGCATCGGGAGTTCCGGCGCGACGGGCCGACGAGGTCCTGGAAGTGGTCGGCCTTGTCAGCTTCCGCGAGGAACGCCTCGGCACGCTCTCGCGCGGGATGGACCGCAGGCTCGGCCTGGCGTGCGCTCTGCTGCCCGACCCGCACACGCTCGTACTGGACGAGCCCACCGACGGTCTCTCCGTCCGTGAGGCGCAATGGCTGCACGGCATGCTGCGAGCGCACGCCGGCCAGGGTGGCACGGTGCTCTTCACCACGGCCGACCCCAAGGAGGCCGCCCGCGCGGCCGACCGGGTCGTGACCCTCGATGGCGGCAGACTCGTGGCTGATCAGGAGGCCAGGGAGTTCGCCCGCACCCGGCTGCGCCCGCGCGTGGCCGTCCGCAGTCCGCACGCAACACGTCTCGCGGCCCTGCTCACCAAGGAGGCCCGCACCGGGCGCCGGTCCGTCGAGGTCGTGCGAGAGGGCGGCAATCGCCTCTCGGTGTACGGCTCCACGACCGCCGACGTCGGCGAGACGGCGTTCCGCCACGGCATCCTCGTGCACCAACTCGCGGACGAGGTCGGCGACATGGGGCCGGTATCCGGCGGCGGGGCCGCAGTCTCGTCCGGAGAGGCAGCCGCGGAGGCGGCGAACGAGCCACCTGCGGAGCGGGCGGACGTCGGGCCCGGTTCCTCACCCGTGGAGCCCGAGCCGACGGTCCATGGCTTGGCGACGGTGGAGACGTGCGCCTCGGAGGTCGGCCTGGCCGCGTCCGTGTCCGGTGTCCCGGCGCCCGGCTCACCGGCGGCCGAGTCCAGCGGGCCGTTGTTGGGCATGTCCGTGTCGAAGCAGGCCTCCATGGCGTCCGGAGTTTCGCAGGGGGAGCCGGGTGCCACGGCGTCGGGTTCCTCGGGGAGGGAACGGGGTGCGATGCCGTTCGGCTTCTCGGTGGGGGAACGGGAGGACTCCCCGGCGGACACCCCGGCGCCGCAGCGGGCTGTGTCCAGCGTCTCCTCGGGCGAACCGCTGGCCGGCGAGCGGGCACAGGCCCCCAGCGGCGAGCAGTCGCCGCTCGAGGAGACGTCCGAGGCCCGGCCGGGGACGGAGCACACGGAACCCATCCGGGGCGTACCGGCCGAGGGAGTGTCGCCGGACGACGCGGCACCGGGAACCGGCAGCGCGGCACACGGCGATGACAGGCCCGCTGATGACGACGTACTGGACGGAGGCGCCGCAGTGGTGCCCGCCGAAGTGCTCGCGGGAGTCGACGGCGGCCGGACCGCGGAGGCGGCCGCCACCACGGACTCCGGGAGCGATGCCGCCTCGGCTGTCCAGGCACCGCAGACCGGCAGCGCGAGCACTGCGGCAGCGGTCATCTCCACACTGCGCACCCACCTCCCCGGCGCCAGGAATCCCGGCACCCGTCAGGCGCAGGCCACCGGCGTTGTCCGCCCCGACGGTGTACGTTCCCTTGATTCCCTCTCGCCCCTGCCGCCCCCCATCTCCCCCCGCCCCGCCCCCAGCCCCCTGCGCCCTCTTCGCTACGAGATCCGACGCGCCGCCGGCATCGGCGTCGGCTTCCTCACCTGCGGTGCCGTACTGGTGGTGTCCGCGCTCACCGCCGTACTGCTGGCCAGGACCGGGCACACCCCGCAGGCGCGGCTGTTCGCCGCGTGGCCGCGTCAGCTGCCGCTGCCGCCCGCGGCGCTCGCGGCGGGGCTGCTCGGTGCACTGTCCTTCGGAGACGAGTTCCGCCACCCCGCCCTCGCGGCGGACCGCGGCACCGTGCCCCGCCGGCTGGGGCTGCTCACCGCGAAACTGCTCGTCTCCGGGGCCACCGCGGCCATGCTGGCCTTCCTCACCGTGGGCTGCGATGCCGAAGCGCTCTACATTCTCTACGGACGGGAGCTGACGCAAGTTCCCGCGGACTGGCTCTCGTTGGGCGCGAGTTGGTTCGGTCTGGTCGTCGGCTGCGCCTGGGCGGGTGTGCTGGCGGCCGGTGTGTTCCGGTCCACCGCGGGCGGCATGGCCGCCGTTCTCGCCGTACCCGTTGTCGTCGTCCCCCTCGTGCACGAGGCGCTGCAGGGGCCCGCCCCGCGCATGGCCGCCGGTTTCCCGGTGCGGATGCGAGAGGCCCTCTTGCTGCAGTGGCCCTTCGGCGGTGAGCGCTACCTGCTCGGGATGGCGCGGGTGCTCGCCCAACCAGTGGGCAGCGCACTGGCGTTGTCGCTGTCGGCGCTCCTGTGCGCGTATCTGTATGCGACGCTGCGCACCCGGTTCCGATGACGGACGTGCGTCCACTTCCGATCCCGCCGTGTGCACAACTCCCCGAGGAAAGCCCATTTCTTTCCGATAAGGCGTCAATTGCGACGGGGTGAGCGATCACCCTTTCGTGTGCTTTTCACCAAAGACCTCAAGGGAGTTGGAGGCGGCGCCGACAAAGGATCCGTGAGTACCCTTGCGCACACCATGATGACCGCCGCCCGCTCCACCGACTCCGGTCTGGCCGGCCCGGGCGAACTCGACCGCTACCCCTACGCAGAGCCCCAGGTGGCCGATCGCGTCGGAGCACCCTCCTGGGAGGGCGCGGACCCCGACCTGGGCCGCGTCGGCCGGCGCGCCGCGGGCAGCCGCGGACGCGGACTGCACGGCCAACTCGTTCAGCAGCTGGGACAGATGATCGTCTCGGGCGACCTGGGCGCGGACCGCCCGCTGGTCCCCGAGGAGATCGGCCAGCGCTTCGAGGTCTCCCGCACCGTCGTCCGCGAGTCCCTCCGTGTCCTCGAGGCCAAGGGCCTGGTCAGCGCCCGCCCGAACGTCGGCACGCGCGTGCGTCCCGTCAGCGACTGGAACCTGCTGGATCCGGACATCATCGAGTGGCGGGCCTTCGGGCCCCAGCGCGACGACCAGCGCCGCGAGCTGAGCGAGCTGCGCTGGACGATCGAGCCGCTCGCCGCCCGCCTCGCCGCCGGGCACGGGCGGGAGGACGTACAGCAGCGCCTCTGTGACATGGTCGAGATCATGAGTCACGCCATGGCTCAGGGCGACGCGCTGACGTACTCGCGCGCCGACAACGAGTTCCACGCACTGCTCATCCAGATCGCCGGCAACCGCATGCTGGAGCACCTCTCCGGGATCGTCTCGGCGGCCCTCCAGGTGTCGGGCGGTCCGGTCACGGGCTGCGACCGGCCGAACGAGGCGTCGCTCGCACAGCACGCGCGGATCGTCGACGCTCTCGGCACCGGCGACGGCGCGGCCGCCGAGACGGCCATGCGCCAACTGCTTACGGTCCACCCCGAGGTCGAGCGTGTGGTGCCCGCCCCGCGTGAGCACTGACCTCACGCGGTCGGCGCGGTGCGGTCGCCGGTGTGCGCCGTCGGCCTGACTGTCGTCGCGACCGTCTCGGCGCCGGGCTCGTTGACGGCCGCCGCTGGACCCCGCCGGACCCTGTGCGGTCCGGCGGGGTCCAGCGGCGCGACGGGCCCTGGGGTCATGGCGCGCGACGGGGCAGGGCGGCAACGGTGATCTCCTCTGCCCATGTCTGACCGTTTTTGACCGCTTACGGGGTGTGACTCGGGCCACGCAGATTGGGCGTAACGCTTGTGGGAACAGCGCGATGACCTAAGAGGTGACAGCCGCGGAGGGAATACGGACGCCATCACAGGCGCTGTGCACCTTCCCGGCCCCCGCCCGCGCCGTCGGCCCATCCCCAGGCCGGTGGTCGGCTCCTGTCCGAAGTGGACGGTGCCGGAAGCCGTTTTCCAACGTTCCGAGAGGTTGTTCGTGTCGGCCAGCACATCCCGTACGCTCCCGCCGGAGATCGCCGAGTCCGTCTCTGTCATGGCGCTCATTGAGCGGGGAAAGGCTGAGGGGCAGATCGCCGGCGACGATGTGCGTCGGGCCTTCGAAGCTGACCAGATTCCGGCCACTCAGTGGAAGAACGTACTGCGCAGCCTCAACCAGATTCTTGAGGAAGAGGGTGTGACGCTGATGGTCAGTGCCGCAGAGCCCAAGCGCACCCGCAAGAGCGTCGCAGCGAAGAGCCCGGCGAAGCGCACCGCCACCAAGACGGTCGCGGCGAAGACGGTGACGACGACGAGGAAGGCCACCGCCACCACGGCCGCCCCCGTGGCGCCCGTCGCTCCGGCCGCAGCCGATTCCGCCGAGGAAGCCGCACCCGCCAAGAAGGCCGCGGCCAAGAAGACCGTCGCCAAGAAGACGGCCGCCAAGAAGACCGTCGCCAAGAAGACGGCCGCCAAGAAGACCACGGCCAAGAAGGACGAGGCCGAGCTCCTCGAGGACGAGGTTCTCGAGGACACCAAGGTCGCCGAAGAGCCGGAAGGCGCCGAGAGCGCGGGCTTCGTCCTGTCGGACGAGGACGAGGACGACGCGCCCGCGCAGCAGGTCGCCGCGGCCGGCGCCACTGCCGACCCGGTCAAGGACTACCTGAAGCAGATCGGCAAGGTCCCCCTGCTCAACGCCGAGCAGGAGGTCGAGCTGGCCAAGCGCATCGAGGCGGGTCTGTTCGCCGAGGACAAGCTGGCCAACGCCGACAAGCTGGCGCCGAAGCTCAAGCGCGAGCTGGAGATCATCGCCGAGGACGGCCGCCGCGCCAAGAACCACCTCCTGGAGGCCAACCTCCGCCTGGTGGTCTCCCTGGCCAAGCGCTACACCGGCCGCGGCATGCTCTTCCTGGACCTCATCCAGGAGGGCAACCTCGGTCTGATCCGCGCGGTCGAGAAGTTCGACTACACCAAGGGCTACAAGTTCTCCACGTACGCCACCTGGTGGATCCGTCAGGCCATCACCCGCGCCATGGCCGACCAGGCTCGCACCATCCGTATCCCGGTGCACATGGTCGAGGTCATCAACAAGCTCGCGCGCGTGCAGCGCCAGATGCTCCAGGACCTGGGCCGCGAGCCCACCCCGGAGGAGCTGGCCAAGGAGCTCGACATGACCCCGGAGAAGGTCATCGAGGTCCAGAAGTACGGCCGCGAGCCGATCTCCCTGCACACCCCGCTGGGTGAGGACGGTGACAGCGAGTTCGGTGACCTCATCGAGGACTCCGAGGCCGTCGTCCCCGCCGACGCCGTCAGCTTCACGCTCCTGCAGGAGCAGCTGCACTCCGTTCTGGACACCCTGTCCGAGCGCGAGGCCGGCGTCGTCTCCATGCGGTTCGGTCTCACCGACGGTCAGCCGAAGACCCTCGACGAGATCGGCAAGGTGTACGGCGTGACGCGTGAGCGCATCCGCCAGATCGAGTCCAAGACCATGTCGAAGCTGCGCCACCCGTCGCGTTCCCAGGTGCTGCGCGACTACCTCGACTAGGTCGCGGTTGTACGGCGGCGAAGGCCCGGCCCCCTCGCGGGAGCCGGGCCTTCGTGCTGCGCGCCACGGCGCAGTGGATCACTCTGGGTGTCCCGGTAACACCGAGAGTGAGGAGTCTGTATGCGCCGTTCCTTTGGGCGGGCACTGATCGGGCCGCTGGCCCTGGCCGCCGCCATGACCGCCATACCGCTGGTGAGCGCGGCTCCCGTGGCCGCCGACAGCGTGGTGGTCGGGGGCTTTCCGATAGACGTCTCCCAGGCCCCGTGGACGGTCGCGCTGTCCAGCCGTGACCGGTTCGGAGGTACGCGGGCGGGCCAGTTCTGCGGCGGGGTCGCGATCGCACCGACGGCGGTACTCACCGCGGCCCACTGCCTGAGCGAGGACGTCCTCGGGGCGCCCCCGAACCGCGTGCCCGACTTCCGGGTGATCGCGGGACGCACCGATCTGCTGTCGGGAGAGGGCCAGGAGATCGCCGTACGCGACGCCCGGATCAATCCCGGGTACGACAGCGCGACCAACGCCGGTGACTTCGCCGTACTCACTCTCGCCAAACCGCTGCCGCAGAGCGCGGTCATTGGCATGGCGGGCGCGGGCGATCCGGCCTACAAGGCGGGAACGCAGGCCTTGGTCTCCGGATGGGGTGACACGACGGGCAAGGGCGCCTATGCGCACAGGCTGTACGCCGCACACGTGCGCGTGCTGCCGGACGACCTCTGCGCCCGCGCCTATCCGAGCGGTCCAGACGGCACCTACCGGGCCGGCAGCATGCTGTGCGCCGGAGAGGCCGCCGGCGGTCCGGACGCCTGCCAGGGAGACAGCGGCGGCCCGCTGGTGGCGGGCGGGCGGCTGATCGGGCTCGTGTCGTGGGGGAGCGGCTGCGGCAGGCGTGGAAGTCCCGGCGTGTACACACGCGTCTCCGAGGCCGTCAGAACCCTGGAAGGAGCCTCAGGGGGCCTGAAAGGGGCCCATGGGCACTCCTGAGGCGCCGGCACGGGACATGAGCACGGGCGGCCACTCCTGGGAAGGAGCGGCCGCCCGTTCACCGGCCTGTACCGGGGCTGGCTCGTCGTGTGTGCGAGATTCAGCGCTCTTCTTCGGAAGCGGTGTTCGGAGCGGAGGTGAGCCGCTCCGTCTCGTCCTGTATCTCAGCGGCGATCTTCTTGAGTTCCGGCTCGAACTTGCGACCGTGGTGGGCGCAGAAGAGCAGTTCTCCGCCGCTGAGCAGGACGACGCGCAGGTATGCCTGGGCGCCGCAGCGGTCGCAGCGATCGGCGGCCGTCAACGGGCTCGCGGGGGTCAGAACAGTAGTCACGTCGCCTCTTCTCTAGCTCGACGAGCTGTCGTACCAGGGTCAACATCCAACCAGCCCGTAAACGTTCCCGCTCGTGGCTTTTCCTCGAAAAAATCTTCCGGGGCGGCTGTCTGCTGCCGGTTGGCGGCGAATGTGCCGTAGTGCGTCTCTCGTGGTGCTTACGGTTTCGCGCGGTGTTGTATCTCGGTCCTCCAGGCCGGGTTGCCTGTTGTTCATGAGGACGTGCCCGGAGCCTAAATGGTTCATGCCTCCAATGGAACGTGATATGTACTTCACTCCATCGAGGGATCGAACATGCATGCGAGTCTGGACTAGTCTGAGTTCTCGACGAGGGTGGCGTTACACCGGCTCTACCAGGCCTCGGTACCCTCTGAGCGGCAACCGAAGCCGCCCCCTTACCCAGTAGGGGGTCAACTGAAATTCAGCGAGGAGCGAACCGCGTGACCGCCGACACGTCCGTGCCGTCCACAGCGCTGCTGGCAGGAGCAGACCGGGACGGTTCCAACTACACCGCGCGGCACCTGCTCGTCCTCGAGGGCCTCGAGGCCGTGCGCAAGCGCCCGGGCATGTACATCGGCTCGACCGACAGCCGCGGTCTGATGCACTGCCTGTGGGAGATCATCGACAACTCCGTGGACGAGGCCCTCGCGGGCGTCTGCGACCGCATCGAGGTGATCCTCCACGACGACGGCTCCGTGGAAGTGCGCGACAACGGCCGCGGCATCCCCGTCGACGTGGAGCCCAGGACCGGCCTGTCCGGCGTCGAGGTCGTCATGACCAAGCTCCACGCCGGTGGCAAGTTCGGCGGCGGCTCGTACGCCGCCTCCGGCGGTCTGCACGGCGTAGGCGCGTCCGTGGTCAACGCCCTCTCCGCCCGTCTCGACGTCGAGGTGGACCGCGGCGGCCACACGCACGCCATCAGCTTCCGGCGCGGCGTGCCCGGTGCCTTCGCGGCCGACGGTGCCGACGCCAAGTTCGAGGCCAAGAGCGGTCTGCGCAAGACCAAGAAGGTCCCCAGGACCCGTACCGGCACGCGCGTGCGCTACTGGGCCGACCGCCAGATCTTCCTCAAGGACGCCAAGCTCTCCCTGGAGAACCTCCACCAGCGCGCTCGGCAGACCGCCTTCCTGGTGCCGGGCCTGACGATCGTCGTCCGCGACGAGTTCGGCCTGGGCGACGGCGGCAGCAAGGGCGAGGAATCCTTCCGCTTCGACGGCGGCATCAGCGAGTTCTGCGAGTACCTGGCGGGCGACAAGCCGGTCTGCGACGTCCTCCGCTTCTCGGGCAAGGGCATCTTCAAGGAGACCGTCCCCGTCCTCGACGAGCACGGCCAGATGACCCCCACCGAGGTCACCCGTGAACTGGGCGTGGACATCGCGATGCGCTGGGGTACGGGCTACGACACGACCGTCCGGTCGTTCGTCAACATCATCGCCACCCCCAAGGGCGGCACCCATGTCTCGGGCTTCGAACAGTCCGTGACAGGCGTGTTCAACGATGTGCTGCGCGCCAAGAAGCTGCTGCGGGTGGCCGAGGACAACATCGTCAAGGACGACGCCCTCGAGGGCCTCACCGCCGTCGTGACCGTGCGCCTGGCCGAGCCGCAGTTCGAGGGCCAGACCAAGGAGGTCCTGGGCACGTCGGCGGCTCGCCGCATCGTGAACAACGTGGTCACCAAGGAGCTGAAGGCGTTCCTGACCAGCACGAAGCGGGACGCCGCCGCGCAGGCCCGCGTCGTCATGGAAAAGGTGGTGGCCGCCGCCCGCACGCGCGTCGCGGCTCGCCAGCACAAGGACGCCCAGCGCCGGAAGACCGCCCTGGAGTCCTCGTCCCTGCCGGCGAAGCTCGCCGACTGCCGCAGCGACGACGTCGACCGCAGCGAGCTGTTCATCGTCGAGGGCGACTCCGCGCTCGGTACGGCCAAGCTGGCGCGGAACTCCGAGTTCCAGGCCCTGCTGCCGATCCGCGGCAAGATCCTCAACGTGCAGCGTTCGTCGGTGACCGACATGCTCAAGAACGCCGAGTGCGGCGCGATCATCCAGGTCATAGGAGCCGGCTCGGGCCGCACCTTCGACATCGACCAGGCCCGCTACGGCAAGATCATCATGATGACCGACGCCGATGTGGACGGCTCCCACATCCGCTGCCTGCTGCTCACGCTGTTCCAGCGCTACATGCGGCCTATGGTCGAGGCCGGCCGGGTCTTCGCCGCGGTGCCGCCGCTGCACCGCATCGAGGTCGTCCAGCCGAAGAAGGGCCAGGACAAGTACGTCTACACGTACTCCGACCGCGAGCTGCGGGACAAGCTCATGGAGTTCCAGAGCAAGGGCATCCGGTACAAGGACTCCATCCAGCGCTACAAGGGTCTGGGCGAGATGGACGCCGACCAGTTGGCCGAGACCACGATGGACCCCCGTCACCGCACGCTGCGCAGGATCAACCTGTCCGACCTGGAGGCCGCCGAACAGGTCTTCGACCTGCTGATGGGCAACGACGTGGCGCCGCGCAAGGAGTTCATCTCCAGCTCGGCGGCGACGCTGGACCGGTCGCGCATCGACGCGTAGCGGCTGCGCCGGGCTTCGGCCGAGGGGGTTCGCCCGGGTTGGCCGACCTGGTTGGTCGGGGCCGTCGACGGGATGCGTGGCCGGCGGAGGGAGACGGTGGTCTTCCTCCGCCGGCCGGGTGGTTCCTTTCGGTTGGGCGGATGGTCTTCGGGGGGCCGGTGGGGTCGCCTTGCGCCCGGTGGTCTGGTGGTCTTCTGCGGTTGGCTGGAGGGGCTGGGCCGGTGGCCGGGTGGTCCTCTGCGTCCACCGGGGGTCCGGGCCGGTGGCCGGGTGGTCTTCCGAGGTCGGCTGATGAGCCTTGCGCCGGTCGTCGAGTGGTGTCCCTTCGCCGGTCGGGTGCGGCGGCCGGTGGGCCCTGGCCTGGACACGGCAGACCGCACCTTCGACTGCGGTGAGGACGCCTACGACCGCGACGACAGCGCCGGTGCCGGCCTCGCAGCCGACAGCGGGCACCGCACGCCACGCCCACCACCGCGTTTCCCGCGCAGCTGGCAGAATTCCGCCCAGCCGACGACGGCCTTGGTCGGCCTGCTCGCTCCCCGACGAGCACACTGCCCGGGACCGTGGCGCACTCCGGCTACGTCGTCTCCCCGGACAAGGCCTGGTCCGGCGCGGCTGGCGTGGGGCTCGCGGGTGTTTGTGGGCGCTGCCGTCAGCTCCCTCCCATTCCAGGCCCTGCCGTTGTGAGCAGCTGGAGGTCCCGGCGTTTCGGCGGATACCGGACGGCGGCGGTGGTGCCGGGCCTCGTGTGCACCCCGTCACCGGCCCTGTCGGCCATGGGGCACTGCCGCCCGGAGGCCCGCGCCGCTCACGGTCGGTCGCCGGAAACCTGGCCCAATCTGCCCTGACCGACCCCCGTCACTACCCCGGACCGGTAGGCGCACCCGCCGGATCTACACCCGTGGGTGGAGACGAGCCGCTCAGGGTTTCCACCCTTGATCCACCCCGGCTCCGATCTCCCGACCTGCGCTTTTCCGTAGCTTCGTAGGTGTCGGCAGCACCCGCTCCCGGCACCCCCCTCTCGCTCACGGAGGCTTTGATGTCCGGGCTCGTCAACGCGCTGGTGATCGTGGCCGTCGCCGCCATAGTGATCGTGCGGCAGTTCCGCGCCCGCGCGATCAACACCGACCGGCGCTGGTGGCTGATCCCCGCGGTCCTCGCCGTCGTCGCGCTGCGCGAACCCGGCATCCTCGACGCCCACCACCGTGTGGAATCCGCCGTGGTGCTCGCGGTGGAGCTGGTCATCGGTGTGGCCACCGGCGCCGGCTGGGCCTGGACGACCCGCATCTGGACGGAGCCGGACGGCGTCGTGTGGACCAAGAGCACCAAGGCGAGCGTTGCGGTATGGATCGTGGGCATAGCCCTCCGCATCGGTGTCTACGCCGTCGGTGCCGCACTCGGCCTGCACCAGGACAGCTCCGCCCTGATGTGCGCTCTCGCCGCCACCCTGCTGGTCCGCGGCGGAATCCTGGTCTGGCGGGCGCAGTCCCTCGGCACCGCGAACCACCCCGCTCCGGCGTACGGTGACGGCATGCGGTCGGTCGGGAGGGAGCGCGCGTGAAGGAGAACGCCTGGACACGCTGGCCGTCGCGGGAGGCGCTCGGCCGCCAGGGAACCTCCAGGCCCCGGCGCCTGATCGCCTGGTCCGTCAGGATCCTGGTGATCGGCATGCTCCTGTGGGGCGCGTACAACCAGAGGCACATCGGCCCCTGGGGCGGACTCGCCGCGATGGCCGGGGTCCTCGCCACCGCTCTCCTGGCCTGGGCCTTCTTCAGGACCACCTACCAGCACCGACTGGTGCCCTCCCTGGCGCTGATGGGCGCGATCATGGGCATCGCGGTCATGGCTGAGGCCACCGGGTTCAGAGGGCCGGCCCTCGTTATCTGGTGCGGCTGTGGGATCGGCGCCCTGGAGCGGCTGCCGCTCGCGGCCGCGGCTCCGGTGACCTCGGTGGGCCTGGCCGCGTACGCCGCATTCAACAACGACGTGTGGCTGACCACGGCCGCCTCGGTCGCTGGTATGGCCCTCGCCGGATACGTCCTGCGGCTGGACGCCGAAGCCCGCGGCCATGCGCAGCAACTGCTTGCCCAGGAGCGCGCTGCCCGGGCGGCCGAGGCGGAGTCCGCGGCGCTGGCCGAGCGAGCCCGCATCGCACGGGAGATCCACGACGTGCTGGCCCACAGCCTCTCGGCTCAGCTGGTGCACCTGGAGGCGGCCCGGCTGCTGATCGAGAACGGCGCGGACCGTGAACGCATCCTGGAGCGGGTGGTGGCCGCCCGGGGCATGGCGCGCGACGGACTCGCCGAGACCCGGCAGGCCCTGTCCGCGCTGCGGGGGGAGCTGACACCGCTGGAGGATTTCCTGGGCGAGCTCGTCAGCGGGGCCGACGGCGCCGAGGTCACCGTGACGGGTGAGCGCAGACCCCTGTCGGCCGAGGCCTCCCAGGCCGTGCGCAGGGTCGCCCAGGAGGCGCTGACCAACGTCCGCAAGCACGCGCAGGGCGCCAAGGTGCACCTGCGACTCGACTACAGCGAGCACGAAGTGACGCTGGACGTACGGGACTCGGGCGGACGGCCGGGCGAGCTCACGGGATCCGGAGGCGGGTACGGTCTGCTGGGGATGCGTGAGCGGGCCGAGCTGCTGGGCGGCTCACTGGACGCGCGGCCGGACGAGGAGGGGTTCGCGGTGACGCTGAAGGTGCCTGTATGACGGAGACGGAGGGGGAGAAGAAGCCCGCACGGGTGGTGGTCGCCGACGACCAGACCGTGGTCCGGGAGGGCATCGTGATGCTGCTCGGGCTGCTGCCCGGCGTGGAGGTCGTGGGTGCCGCGGGAGACGGCGAGGAGGCGGTGCGGCTCGTCGGGGAACTGGCCCCGGACGTCGTCCTGATGGACCTCAGGATGCCCCGATGCGACGGTGTGGAGGCCACCCGGCGGATCCGGGCGCAGTACCCGGGGACCCAGGTCGTGGTGCTCACCACGTACGCGGACGACGAATCGCTGTTCCCCGCGCTGCGTGCCGGCGCCCGGGGGTATCTGACCAAGGACGCGGGCGGTGACGAGATCGTGCGTGCCGTGGAGAGCGTGCTGTCGGGGGATGCAGGTCTGTCGCCGAGTGTCCAACGCCGGTTGCTGGAGCGGCTGTCACAGCCCGAGCCCGGCCCGTCGGCGACCGTCGAGGCGCCGCCCGACGGACTGACGGCGCGGGAGACCGAGGTACTGCTGCTGATCGCCGAAGGGCTCAGCAACCAGGAGATCGCCCGCAAGTTGCATGTGTCGACCGCGACCGTGAAGACACACATCAACAACCTCTTCGCCAAAACGGGCCTCAAGGACCGCGCGCAGGCGGTGCGTTACGCCTACAGCAAAGGGCTGGTGCGGCCGCCCACCCAGTGAATCACCTGATGGGGTGAAGAGCCGGAGGAAGAAGAGTCAGGGATCTTCCCGATCTGTCCATCCTTGGGCATGCAGTCAAGCAACGGTCGTGCCCGTGGAGCCGGGGACGGTCCCGACAGTTCGGCCGAGAACCAGCAGGACCACGGCGCGCCCTCCCGCGACGTGCCGTACGAAGACCCTTGGTACGACGCTCTGGCCTCCGGCTGGGGCGAGCTGGACGGCACCGGTGCGCCGGCGCCGGGGGTGCCCCCCGCTCGTGGGGAGCTGAGCGCAGCGGCGGTTCGCGCACGCGATGTGTACGTTGAGGTGCAGCGCAGCGCGGCGTTCCAGGAGGTGCGCGCCAGGTATCGGCGGTTCGTCGTGCCGGGAGTTGCCGCCTTCCTCGCCTGGTACGTGGGCTATGTCGTCACGGCCACGGCCGCGCCGGGGCTCATGGCCCGGCCCGTGGCGGGCGCGGTGAACGTGGCCATGCTGGCCGGGCTGGGACAGTTCCTCACCACGTTCCTGCTGACCTGGGCCTACGCCCGGCATGCGCGGCTGCGCCGGGACCGGGCGGCGCTGGAGTTGCGCTGGGACACCCAGGAACTGACCCGCGAAGTGCGGGGAGATGCCTCGTGACCGGTGAGCATCAGACGCTGGCGCTGCTGATGTTCAGCGGTTTCGTGGCCGTCACCCTCGGGATCACGACGTGGGTGAGTCGTCGCCGGCATGGTTCGGCGGAGGAGTTCTACGCGGGAGGGCGGCTGTTCTCTCCGATGGAGAATGGTTTTGCCATCGCGGGTGACTACATGTCGGCCGCCTCTTTCCTCGGGGTCACGGGGCTCATCGCGCTGTACGGGTACGACGGGATGCTGTATGTCGTGGGGTTCCTGGTGGCCTGGCTGGTCGTGCTGTTCCTGGTGGCCGAACTGGTGCGCAACTGCGGGCGGTTCACCTTGGCCGACGTGGTGGCCGCGCGGATGAGCGAGCGGCCGGTGCGGATCGCGGCGGGAACGTCCTCGGTCACGGTGTCCGTTCTGTATCTGGTGGCACAAATGGTCGGCGCGGGCAGCCTGGTGGCGCTGCTGCTGGGGCGGACGAGCGGAGCAGCGCAGGCCTGGGCGGTCGTCGGGGTCGGCGCGCTCATGGTGATCTATGTGTCGTTGGGAGGGATGCGGGCCACCACCTGGATCCAGATCGTGAAGGCGGTGCTGCTGCTCAGCGGCACCATCGCGCTGACCGTTCTCGTCCTGCTGCGCTTCCACGGCGATGTCGACCGCCTGCTGCTCACGGCCGCGGACCGCAGCGGTCACGGACGGGCGTTCCTGGCCCCGGGCCTGAAGTACGGCGGGAACTGGACCGCCCGCCTGGACTTCATCAGCCTGGGAATCGCCCTCGTGCTGGGCACGGGAGGCCTGCCGCACATCCTGTCCCGCTTCTACACCGTGCCCACCGCGCGGGCCGCCCGCCGTTCCGCGGTGTGGTCCATCGGGCTGATCGGCGGCTTCTACCTGATGACGATCGTCCTCGGCTTCGGGGCAGCCGCGGTGGTGGGGACGGACGCGGTGCGCGGGTCGAACGCGGCCGGGAACACCGCGGTGCCGCTGCTCGCCCTCGACCTGGGCGGTGGCGTCGGCTCCACCGGTGGCACGGTCCTGTTCGCGGTCGTCGCTGCCGTCGCCTTCGCCACCATCCTCGCGGTGGTCGCCGGCATCACGCTCGCCTCGTCGGCGTCGGTGGCGCACGACCTGTACGCGTCGCTGCGGCGCTCGCGCGGCACGGCACTCAGCGAGGTGGCGGTGGCGCGCTGGGCGGCGGTCGGTATCGGGGTCGTGGCGATCGCCCTCGGTCTGCTGGCCCGTGACCTCAACGTCGCCTTCCTCGTCGGACTGGCCTTCGCCGTCGCCGCGTCGGCGAACCTCCCGGTGCTGTTGTACTCGCTGTTCTGGCGCGGCTTCACCACCCGCGGCGCGGTCTGGGCCGTGTACGGCGGGCTGATCCCGGCGCTCGGGCTGGTGCTGCTCTCCCCCGTGGTGTCCGGCAGCCCCACATCGCTGTTCCCGGACGTCGACTTCCAGTACTTCCCGCTGCAGAACCCGGGCATCGTCTCCATTCCGCTCGGCTTCCTCGCCGGCTGGCTCGGCACGATCACCTCCGACGAGGTCGCCGACGAGGCCGGGTACGCCGAGACGGAGGTCCGGTCACTGACGGGCGCCGGCGCCGTGTAGCGCGCCGGACCGATCGCTACGGCGCCACCCAGGCGTACCGGTGCTCCGGCCGGCCGGTGTCGCCGTACTTCAGGGAGAGCCGGAGCCTGCCGGCCTGTTCCAGATGGCGGAGATAGCGCTGGGCCGTGGAGCGGCTCAGGCCGGTCCTGGCGGCCACCTCGTGGGCGGACAGCGGCTGGTCGGCGCGGTGCAGGACGCCGCAGATGAGATCGGTCGTGGGCTCCGAGTGGCCGCTCGGCAGGCCGGGCGCGGACGGCGCGGGAGACGTCCGCAGCGCCCCGAAGATCCGGTCGACCTGCTCCTGCCCGGTCAGGCCGTGGCCGCCGACCCGGTCCACCGTGCGGCGCAGCGCGGCGTAGGAGTCGAGGCGGGCCCGCAGGGCGGCGAAGGTGAAGGGCTTGACCAGGTAGTGCAGGGCACCCAGGCGCATCGCCTGCTGCACGGTCGTCACATCGCTGGCCGCGGTGATCATGATGACGTCCGTGCCGTGGCCCTGCTCCCGCATGCGGTGCACGAGATCGAGACCTGTCTGGTCCGGCAGGTAGTGGTCGAGCAGGACCAGGTCGATGGTGCCGCGTTCGACGGCGGCCAGCGCCTGGGCGGCGCTGTGTGCGCGGGCGGTCACCCGGAAGCCTGGAACCTTTCCCACGTACTTGGCGTTTATCTCAGCGACGCGGAAGTCGTCGTCCACGACCAGGACGTCAATCATCAGGCCTCTCCTCCAAGGCCGACGAGCGTTAAGCCCGTGTTTCGGCTCCGCAGTTGTAGCGCGAGCAAAAAGAGCACAACAGGCTCCTGCGAGCAAAAGAACGGCTTGTGCTCACAAGACTCCTGTTGTGGCCGGGGCCACACCTACCGTCCCGGCCATGAGCGCAGACACCAGCCCCGCCATCGAGCTGCGGGGCGCGACCAAGACCTTCAGAACCCCGTCAGGAGGACGGCACACGGCCGTCCGCGGTCTGGACCTCACCGTCGAACGCGGTGAGTTCGTGGCCGTCGTGGGCCCGACCGGCTGCGGCAAGTCCACCACGCTGACGCTGGTCAGCGGCCTGGAGGAGCCCACCGAGGGCGAGGTGCTGGTGGCCGGCGAGCCGGTCGACGGCGTCGGCGACAAGGTCGGTTTCGTCTTCCAGCAGGACGCCACCTTCCCCTGGCGCACGGTCCTGTCCAACGTCATGGCGGGCCCCCGCTTCCGGGGCCTACCGAAGGCCGAGGCCAAGGAGAAGGCCCGGGAGTGGCTGGCCCGCGTCGGCCTCGCCGCCTTCGAGGACCGTTACCCGCATCAGCTCTCCGGCGGTCAGCGCAAGCGCGTCGCGCTCGCCGCCACGTTCGTCAACGATCCCGAGATCCTGCTGATGGACGAGCCGTTCTCGGCGCTGGACGTGCAGACCCGGGCACTGATGTCGGACGAGCTGCTGGAGCTGTGGGAGGGCACGGGCGCCTCCGTCGTCTTCGTCACCCACGACCTGGAGGAGTCCATCGCGCTCGCCGACAAGGTCGTCGTGATGACCGCAGGACCCGCGACCGTGAAGCAGGTCTTCGAGATCGACCTGCCGCGGCCGCGCAAGGTCGAGTCGGTGCGCCTGGAGCCGCGGTTCATCGAGATCTACCGCGAGATCTGGGAGTCCCTCGGCGAAGAGGTCCGCATCACCCGTGAAAGGGGTGCCGCCCATGTCGCCTGACGTCATGCCCGAGGCCCAGGTCGCCCTGACCATGACGGAGCCCGCCGACAAGACGAACCGTGCGCAGACCCGCGCCCAGGCAGCCCGCCGCCGCAAGGCCCTCGTCGCCGCCATACGCGTGCTGCTGCTGGTGGCCGTCCTCGGGCTGTGGGAGGGACTGTCCCGGGCGAAGGTCATCGATCCGTTCAACTTCTCGATGCCCTCGAAGATCTGGGACCAGATCTGGACCTGGGTGATGCACGGGACGGCGCTCGGCTCCCTCGGCGAACAGATCTGGTACACGCTCTACGAGGCTCTGCTCGGCTGGGTCCTCGGTGTGGCCGGCGGTGTGCTCCTCGGTATCGCACTCGGACGGATCAGATTGCTCGCCGAGGTCCTTGGTCCATACATCAAGGTGCTCAACTCGATCCCCAGGATCGTCCTGGCACCGATCTTCCTGATCTGGTTCGGGCTCGGGCCGTCCTCGAAGGTCGCCTCCGCCGTCGTCCTGGTCTTCTTCCCGGTGTTCTTCAACGCCTTCCAGGGCGCCCGTGAGGTGGACCGCAATCTGGTGGCCAACGCCCGCATCCTGGGCGCCAGCGACCGCCGGGTGACGCTCCAGGTGGTCATCCCTTCGGCCACCTCCTGGATCTTCACCAGCCTCCACGTCAGCTTCGGCTTCGCGCTCATCGGCGCCATCGTCGGCGAGTACATCGGCGCGACCAAGGGCATCGGCCTGCTGGTCTCGCAGTCGCAGAACACCTTCAACGCGGCCGGCGTCTACGCCGCGATGGTCATCCTCGCCGTCGTCGCCCTCGCCGCCGAGGGGCTGCTGACCGTCGCCGAGCGCCGCATCTTCCGCTGGAAGCCCGCCGGTTCCGACAGCTGACCGGCCGCTCACCGGTCCATCCCGGCCCCTGTCCGGGCCGCCTCCGGGCCTTCCCGGACCAGCCCCCCACGCGTTCCCCGTACCGCCCTCTCACAAGGACGTGAACCGCATGCGCAAGACCGCCAGATACGCCTCCCTGGCCGCCGCCGGCCTGCTCGCGCTCTCCTCCCTCACCGCCTGCGCCAACGACGCGGCCAGTTCCACGGCCGACACCGGAAGCGACTCCGGCGGCGGGAAGGGCGAGAGCGTCAAGATCATGGTCGGCGGCCTGGACAAGGTCATCTACCTGCCCGCGATGCTCACCCAGCGCCTCGGCTACTTCCAGGCGGAGGGTTTGAACGTCCAACTCCTCAGCGAGCCCGCCGGTGTCCAGGCCGAGACCGCGCTCGTCTCCGGCCAGGTACAGGGCGCGGTCGGCTTCTACGACCACACCCTCGACCTGCAGACCAAGGGCAAGTCGGTGGAGTCGGTCGTGCAGTTCTCGCGTGCGCCGGGCGAGGTCGAGGTGGTCTCCGACAAGGCGGCCGGCGACCTCACGTCGCCCAAGGACTTCAAGGGCCGGAAGCTGGGCGTGACCGGGCTCGGTTCCTCCACCGACTTCCTCACCAAGTACCTCGCGGTCAAGAACGGCGTGAACGTCAGCGAGTTCACGCCCGTCGCCGTAGGCGCCGGACCGACCTTCATCGCGGCCCTCCAGAAGGGGGCGATCGACGGCGGTATGACCACCGACCCGACCGTCGCCACGATCCTGGACAAGAAGGCCGGCAAGGTCCTCATCGACATGCGCACCCCCGAGGGCTCGCAGAAGGCGCTCGGCGGGCCGTACCCGTCGTCAAGTCTGTACATGCAGACGGACTGGGTGAACGGACACAAGGACACCGTCCAGAAGTTGGTCAACGCATTCGTCAAGACGCTCAAGTGGATGTCCACCCACAACGCCGACGAGATCGCCGCAAAGATGCCGGCCGACTACTCCCAGGGCGACAAGGCGCTCTACACGCAGGCAGTCAAGAGCACCCTGCCGATGTTCACCGACGACGGTGTGATGCCCCAGGGTGGTCCGGAGACCGTTGAGAAGGTCCTCAAGTCGTTCAACCCCAACATCAAGAACGCCAAGGTCGACTTGGGCAAGACGTACACGACCGAGTTCGTCGACGCCGCCAAGTAGACCCTGTTGATCACAGACTCCGCTCAGCCGCGGGTCGCCCACACGTAACGGTGTTCCGGGCGGCCCGCGTCGCCGTACTTGAGGGTCAGCAGCGCCCGTCCCGTGCGCTCCAGGAGCTTCAGATACCGCTGGGCCGTCTGCCGGCTCACCCCCGTCCGCTCGGCGATCTCCTGGGCGGACAGCGGACCCTCGGCGTTCATCAGCGCCTGGCGCACCAGCTCGGCCGTCGTGGGGGAGTGCCCCTTGGGCAGCCCGGGCTCCGACGGCGCGGACAGGGCGCCGAAGATGCGGTCCACCTGCGCCTGTTCGGCCTCGCCGCCGCCGTCCAGCGTGCGCCGCAGCTGCGCGTACGCCTCCAGCTTGGCGCGCAGTCCGGCGAAGGCGAACGGTTTCACCAGGTACTGCAGCGCCCCCTGCCGCATCGCGGCCTGGACGGTCGACACGTCCCGCGCCGCCGTCACCATGATCACGTCGGCCTGGTGGCCGCGCCGGCGCATCTCCCGGACGACCGCGAGACCGGTGTCGTCGGGCAGGTAGTGGTCCATGAGGACCAGGTCCAGCCGCGGCAGCGTCTCCACCTGCCGCAGCGCCTCGGCGGCGCTGTGCGCCTCGCCGGCCACGTGGAATCCCGGCACCTTCGCCACGTACGCGGCGTTGACCCGGGCGACGCGCGCGTCGTCGTCCACGACCAGGACCTCGATCATCGGGCCTCCTCCTCGGCGACGGCAGCGGGCTCGAGGGACTTCTCGCGCACCGCGGGCTCCAGCTCCGGCTCGGTCAGCGCCTCCGGCAGGACCACGGTGAACTCCGCGCCGCCGCCGTCCGCCGCGTCCACCGTCGCGCTGCCGCCCTGCCGTTCGGCGAGCCGGCGCACCAGCGAGAGCCCGAGGCCCCGTTTGCCGTGCGCGGGCGGCTTCTTGGTGGACCAGCCCTCCGTGAAGACCAGCTCCCGCTGATCGGCCGGGATTCCGGGGCCCGTGTCGCGCACCCTGAGGACGACCGTACGGGCCTCCGTGCGCAACTCGACCTCCACGCGCGCGTGCAGCGTGCCGGCCACCGCGTCGACGGCGTTGTCCACCAGGTTGCCCACGACCGTGACCAGACCCCGCGGATCGATCAGCCGGTCGGGCAGCCGGGTGTGCTCCGACACCCACAGCGCGACGCCCCGCTCGGCCGCCACGGTCGCCTTGCCGACCAGCAGCGCCGCGAGCAGGGGATCCTGGATCTTCTCGGTGACCTGCTCGGCGGTGACCCGGTGGTCGCCGACCACCTCGCCGACGAACTCCACGGCGTCGTCGTACATGTCCAGCTCCAGCAGGCCGAGCAGGGTGTGCATGCGGTTGGCGTGCTCGTGGTCCTGGGCGCGCAGGGCGTCGATCAGCCCGCGCGTGGAGTCGAGTTCGCGCCCCAGCTGCTCCAGTTCGGTGCGGTCGCGCAGGGTCGCGACGGCGCCGCCGTCGTCGGTGGGCATACGGTTGGCGACCAGCACGCGCTGGCCGCGCACGGTGAGCAGATCGGTGCCGGTCACCCGGCCGGCCAGGACGTCCGTCGTACGGCCCGCGCCGAGCGCGTCGTCCGGGGTCTGCCCGACCGCCTCGTCGCCGATGCCGAGCAGCCGCCGCGCCTCGTCGTTGAGCAGGCGGATACGACCGCCGCGGTCGAGCGCGACCACGCCCTCACGGATGCCGTGCAGCATCGCCTCGCGCTCCGCGAGCAGCGCCGAGATGTCGGAGAAGGCCAGGTCCCGGGTCTGCCGCTGGACCCGCCGGGAGATCAGCCAGGCGGCCAGCGCGCCCACCGCGAGAGCGCCCCCGGCGTACGCGAACAGACCCGGGATCGCGCTGATCAGCCGCGCCCGCACGCTGTCGTAGGCGATACCGACCGAGACCGCCCCGATGATGCGGTCGTGCGCGTCGTACAGCGGCACCTTGCCGCGCGCGGAGCGGCCCAGGGTGCCGTTGTCGATCTCCATGACCTCATGACCGGCCAGGGCCGGCCTGGGGTCGGTGGAGACGTGCCCGCCGATCTCCGAGCGGGTGGTGTGCGACCAGCGCATGCCCCGCCGGTCCATCACCACGATGTACTCCGCGTGGGTGGCCCGTCGGATGCGCTCGGCCTCCTTCTGCACCGGACCGTTCGCGGTCGGCGGGGTGGTCAGGACGCCCTCGGCGATCTGCGGGTCCTGGGCCGTCGTCTGCGCGATGGCCAGGGCGCGGCGCTCCGCCTCCTGGTCCAGCTGCCTGCTCAGCGGCGCCAGGAACAGGCCGGTCGCGAGCACCGCGACCCCCGCGGCGATCGCCACCTGCATCAGCAGCACCTGCGAGAACACCCGCCGCGGCAGACCGAGGCGCAGACGGCGTGCGGGTGGAGTGGGGCTCATAGCCACGACGGTACGTGGGGTGGCCCGGCGCGCCCCAGAGGGTGTGGTGGGGATCTCTTGACCAGTTCTTGAAGGAGGCGGTCGCTGCGGCAGGGCGGTCGCTCAGCTCGCCAGCGCCGTCGGCCTCAGCTCGCGCACGGCCACGACATCCATCCGGGCCGGTGTGCCGAGCACCGCCGCGCCGCAGCTCTCCGGCCGGGGCGGCAGCGACGCCCGCTGCGCCACGGTCACCCGCCAGCGGCGGCCGTCGGCGTGCCCGACGGTGACCTCCCAGCGCGGAGCCGCACCCTCGGTCCGTACGACGCTCAGCAGCCCCGCCCGGTCCTCGCCCGCCACCGACCGGACGGCCAGCTCGGCCGCCTGACCGGGCCGTTCCCAGGCGGAGCAGCCGCGGCACCCCTCGGCCACCACGCGCCCCTCCTGCGCGCCGTGCAGCGCCTCCTTGATGGTGTGCGCCTCTGCGCGGCCGTAGGCGTAGCCGTACGGCAGGACGAGCACGGTCGGCGAGAAGCGATGTCCACCCAGATGGGTGACCTCCCAGACGCCGCGTACTCCCGAGGCGGACAGTTCGGTGGCGAGGGGACGGCCCAGGAGGGCGCAGCAGCGGTCGCGTTTGCCGTTGGTGCACACGAACGCGAGCGGGTCGCCGCGGTGCGGACGCCCGCCGAGCGCGGCGCCGAAGGAACGGTGGTCCCCCGCTCCCAGGGCCGCGAAGTCCAGGCCGAGCAGGCGGCGCGGATCGCGGGTCGTGGCGCTGTGCAGCCATACGCGGCCCGGCACGGTGTGCGCGGCGTACACCTGCCGGACCGCGGGCCGGCCGGGGTCGGCGTGACGTCCGGGGCGCCGGATGAGCGCGAGGCGTACGCCGGTTCCCCCGGCGGCCGCCTCCAGCGCCCGTCCGACAGCGGGGTCCAGGTGGCTCGACGTGAGCGCCTTGACGCCCCACGGGCCGGGCTGTTCCAGCAGCAGCCACGTCGTCGCCGTGGCCGCCGTACCGGAAACGGGCTCGTCGAGGCTCCGGGAGACGGTCGCACACCTACTCACAGAGGTGAGCCTAACCTGACTCTCCCTGGGGCGACTTCCGGCCGTGGTTGTGTCCTACTCCGGGAGGGTTTCGGGACCGAGCTGTTCCGGCAGTGGCTGCGGGGGCCGCGGACCAACGTACTGGCCCACCGGGCGCATGCGCAGCGGGCGCTCGCCGTACTCCTCCAAGGCGTGGGCGATCCAGCCCGCCGTCCGGGCGACGGCGAAGATCGTCTCGCCCGCCGTGGCGGGCATGCCGCTGGACGCGGTGAACACCGCGAGGGCGAGGTCGACGTTGGCGTGCAGCGGGGTGTGGCGGGCGGTGGTGGCGACGATGTCCCGGGCGGCGAGCAGGGCGGACTCTGCGCGCGGGACCTGCTCCAGGAGGCCGAACAGCACGCTCGCGCGCGGATCCTCGCCGGTGTAGAGACGGTGGCCGAGCCCCGGGACCCGGCGTCCTGCGCGCAGTTCGCCGGCGATCACCGGGACCGCCGTGCCCTGGTCGAGCACATCGAGGAGCATGCGGTGGGCGTCGCCGCTCGCGGCGCCGTGCAGCGGGCCCTCCAGGACGCCGAGCCCGGCGGAGACGGCCGCGTAGGCGTGCGCGCGGGCCGAGGCGGCGACGCGGACGGCGAGCGTGGAGGCGGCCAGATCGTGGTCGGCGAGCAGGGCGAGAGCGGTGTCCAGGACCCGCAGGGACGCCTCGTCGGCGGGACGGCCGGTCAGCCGGGCCCAGAGCCGGTGGGCGAGCGGAGTGTCGTCCTCGTGGTCGCGCCGGGCCGGCGGCAGCGCGGCGACGAGCGTGGGGATGAGGATCCGCGCGGTGTTCAGCACGGCCTCCTCGGACAGGTCGAAGCGCAGCGGGTCCTCCGCTGCCGCGGCGACGGCCGCCACGCGCAGCCGGTCGGTGGGGGAGGCGTGCTCGGACAGCGCGTTCACCGCGCGGCGCGCGATCTCGACGGTGGGGGCGGGCGCGGAAAAGGTCACGCCCGGGGTGAGCCGGCCCGTCCACAGCCACTCCGCGATCTCCTCGTAGGAGTGACGAAGCGCCAGCTCGACGGCGTCCACGCCCCGGAAGTAGTACCGGTCGTGCTCGATCAGTGTGATGCGGGTCCGGACGGACAGGTCGGCGCCGGAGCCCGGGGTTCCGGCCGCCTCCCGGCGGTGACGCCGGGCGAGGGCCTCGACCTCCTTCGCCTCGAAGGTGCTGGCACGGCCGCCGGGCTCGCGCCTGCTGTTGAGCAGGCCGCGGCTCACGTACGCGTACACCGTCTCCGGCTTCACGCCGAGCAGTTCGGCGGTCTCCTTGGTGGTCAGCCTGCGCCCGGGACGGCCGGGAGCGGGTTCGTGATCGCGCATGGGGGTCACCGTAGCCGCCTCTGCACATGTTGATCGGAATACATTGATTAAATCAATATTGACAAGAAATCAGTCAAGCATGGACAGTCGGATCAAGTCCAGGGAGGAGAAACCATGGCCATCAACAGGACCGCGACCCCGCTCATCGAGGCACCGCGCGGACTCGCCGGCGTCGTCGTCACCGAGACCGAGATCGGTGACGTCCGGGGGCGCGAGGGCTTCTACCACTACCGCCAGTACTCGGCCGTCGAACTCGCGCGGACCCGCGGCTTCGAGGACGTCTGGCACCTTCTGGTCCACGGCTCGCTCTCGGACGCGGAGCGCCGCGCCGCCTTCACCGCCGAGACCGCGGCGCTGCGGCGGCTGCCCGAGGAGGTCCGCGCGGCACTGCCCGCGATCGCCGCGGCGAGCCGCGTCTCCGGGCCGCTGTCCGGGCTGCGCACGGCCCTGTCCCTGCTGGGTTCGGCGCGGGGTCTGCGCCCGGTGTACGACATCGACGCCGACCGGCGCCGCGCCGACACCCTGGCCGTCTGCGCTGCCGTACCCACCCTGCTCACCGCGCTGTACCGGCTGGGGCAGGGCCTGGAGCCGGCCGAACCGCGCGACGACCTCCCGTACGCGGCCAACTACCTGTACATGCTCACGGGTGAGGAGCCCGAGCCGCGCCAGGCACGTGCGGTCGAGCAATATCTGATCTCAACCATCGATCACGGGTTCAATGCATCAACCTTCACGGCCCGCGTCATCGCCTCCACCGGAGCCGACGTGGCCGCCTGCCTGACCGGAGCGGTGGGTGCCCTGTCCGGGCCGCTGCACGGAGGCGCGCCCAGCCGGGCCCTGGACACACTCGACGCCATCGGCACGCCGGACCGGATCGACCCGTGGATCCGCGAGCGGGTGCTCGCCGGCGACCGGATCATGGGCTTCGGACACGCCATCTACCGCACGGAGGACCCCCGTTCGCGGATGCTGAGGGAGATCGCCCTCGGCTTCGGCGGTCCGCGCGTCGACTTCGCGGTGGAGGTCGAGCGCCGCGTCGAGGCGATCCTCGCCGAGCTGAAGCCCGGCCGTGAACTCCACACCAACGTGGAGTTCTACGCCGGTGTGGTCATGGAGCTCTGCGGACTTCCCCGCGAGATGTTCACCCCCACCTTCGCGGCGGCACGCGTGGTCGGCTGGAGCGCCAACATTCTGGAACAGGCGGCCGAATCGAAGATCATCCGTCCGGTGGCGCGGTATGTGGGGCCGACGCCGCCGGTCGCGGTACCGGCCGCGCTCTGACCCGGCCGGCCGACGCCGACGCCCTCTTATCCTGGTCCGGCAGCCGGTCCACAGGAGAGAGGTCACCCGTTGGGGAACAGCAGCGGTCCGCAGATCCCGGTCGTCGTGCTCGCCGGATTCCTGGGCTCCGGGAAGACCACGCTCCTCAACCACCTCCTGCACCGCAGCGGAGGCAGCCGGATCGGGGCGATCGTCAACGACTTCGGGGCCATCGAGATCGACGCGATGGCCGTCGCGGGCGCCCTCGGCGACTCGACCGTCTCCCTCGGCAACGGCTGCCTGTGCTGCGCCGTCGACGCCGGCGAACTCGACCTCTACCTGGAGCGGCTCGCCGAC
This sequence comes from Streptomyces barringtoniae, assembly GCF_020819595.1. Lineage (GTDB taxonomy): Bacteria > Actinomycetota > Actinomycetes > Streptomycetales > Streptomycetaceae > Streptomyces > Streptomyces barringtoniae. Next base: position 426,300 of record NZ_JAJHNP010000001.1, on the reverse strand, counting down.
CCGGGCACCGGCATCGACGTGATCGTCATCGAGGCCAGCGGGCTCGCCGAGCCGCAGGAACTGGTGCGGATGGTACTGGCCAGCGAGCATCCGAGGGTCGTCTACGGCGGTCTGGTCGAGGTCGTGGACGCCGCCGAGTTCGACGACACCCGTGCCAGGCATCCGGAGATCGACCGGCATCTCGCCCTCGCCGACCTGATCGTGGTCAACAAGCTCGACCGGGCCGCCGACGGTGACCGGGTGCTCGGTCTGGTGCGCTCCCTCGCCGACCGCGCCGCCGTGGTCCCCGCCACCTACGGCCGGATCGACCCGGAGTTCCTCTTCGACTGCAGGCCGAGCGAGGAGCGGATCGGGCAGCTGTCCTTCGACGACCTGCACGAGCACATCGAGGGCGACGGGCACCAGGAGCACGCCGGTCATCTGCACACCGGCTACGACAGCCTCTCCTTCACCTCCGAGGCGCCCCTGGAACCCCGCCGGCTCATGCGGTTCCTGGACAGCCGCCCCGAGGGGCTGTACCGGATCAAGGGGTACGTCGGCTTCGGGCCGTACGACCCCCTCAACCGGTACGCCGTGCACGCCGTCGGCCGCTTCCTGCGGTTCTACCCGGAGCCCTGGGGCGCTGCCGGCGACCGCCTCACCCAGCTCGTGCTGATCGGTTCCGGCATCGACACCGAGGCCCTCGGCCAGGAGCTCAAGGGGTGCGAGAACGACGCCCCACACGCCGACGAACACGGCATGTGGGGCGTCCTGCGCTATGTCCAGGGCTCCGAGGAGGAGCCCGGCGCGCAGCCGTACGAGGCGTCGTACGAGGGCTAGAGCACCGGTCCCGCGACCACCGCCACCGTCTTCGGCAGCGACGTGCCCGAGCCGTCCCGGCGCGGGTCCAGCTCCGGCAGCTCCGCCGGGGTCCCGTTCTTCTGCGCCGCGCGTGCGGGAGTCGGGCCCGCCCAGGCCAGCGACAGGCAGTCCTCGCCCTTCAGGAACCGCTGGCAGCGCACGCCGCCGGTGGCCCGGCCCTTGCGCGGGTACTGGTCGAACGGGGTCAGCTTGGCCGTCGTCTGCACCGAGTCGTCCAGCGTGCCGCGCGAGCCCGCCACCGTGAACACCACCGCGTCCACCGCCGGGTCGACCGCCGTGAACGAGATCACCTTGGCGCCCTCGGTGAGCTTGATGCCCGCCATACCGCCCGCGGGACGGCCCTGCGGACGCACGATGGACGCCTGGAAGCGCAGCAGCTGCGCGTCGTCCGTGATGAAGACCAGGTCCTCCTCGCCGGTGCGCAGCTCCACCGCGCCGACGATCCGGTCACCGTCCTTCAGCGTGATGACCTCCAACTCGTCCTTGCTGGACGGGTAGTCGGGGACCACACGCTTGACGACACCCTGCTCGGTGCCGAGCGCCAGGCCCGGGGACGACTCGTCCAGCGTGGTCAGGCAGACCACCGTCTCGTCGTCCTCCAGGGAGACGAACTCCGCCAGCGGTGCCCCACCGGAGAGATTCGGCGCGGTCGCCGTCTCCGGCAGCTGGGGCAGGTCGACCACGTTGATCCGCAGCAGCCGGCCCGCCGAGGTCACCGCGCCGACCTCGCCGCGCGCGGTCGCCGGCACCGCCGAGACGATCACGTCGTGCTTGGCGCGCCTGGCGCCGGCCTGCTCGGGGAACGGCTCGGCGGTCGCCGTACGGGCCAGCAGACCCGTCGAGGACACCAGCACCCGGCACGGGTCGTCGGCGACCTGCAGCGGCACCGTGGCCACCGGGGCGCCCGCGGACTCCAGCAGGACCGTACGCCGGTCGGTGCCGAACTTCTTGGCCACGGCGGCCAGTTCGGCCGAGACCAGCTTGCGCAGCTCCGCGTCGGAGTCCAGGATCCGGGTCAGCTCCGCGATCTCCGCGGTGAGCTTGTCCTTCTCCGCCTCCAGCTCGATGCGGTCGTACCTGGTGAGCCGGCGCAGCGGCGTGTCGAGGATGTACTGCGTCTGCACCTCGCTCAGCGAGAACCGCTGCATCAGGCGCTCCTTGGCCTCCGCGGAGTTCTCGCTGGACCGGATCAGCCGGATGACCTCGTCGATGTCGACCAGCGCGGTCAGCAGACCCTCGACCAGGTGCAGCCGGTCGCGCTTCTTGCCGCGGCGGAACTCGCTGCGGCGCCGGACCACGTCGAAGCGGTGGTCGAGATAGACCTCCAGCAGCTCCTTCAGGCCCAGCGTGAGCGGCTGGCCGTCCACCAGCGCGACGTTGTTGATGCCGAAGGACTCCTCCATCGGGGTCAGCTTGTACAGCTGCTCCAGGATGGCCTCCGGCACGAAGCCGTTCTTGATCTCGATGACCAGGCGCAGGCCGTGCTCACGGTCGGTGAGGTCCTTGACGTCGGCGATGCCCTGGACCTTCTTCGCGTTGACCAGGTCCTTGATCTTCGCGATGACCTTCTCGGGGCCGACCGTGAAGGGCAGTTCGGTGACCACCAGGCCCTTGCGGCGGGCGGTCACGGTCTCGATCGAGACCGTCGCGCGCATCTTGAAGGTGCCACGGCCCGTCGCGTACGCGTCACGGATGCCGTCCAGGCCGACGATCCGGCCGCCGGTGGGCAGGTCCGGGCCCGGGACGTGCTTCATCAGCGCGTCCAAATCCGCGTTCGGGTACTTGATCAGGTGGCGGGCGGCCGCGATGACCTCGCGCAGGTTGTGCGGCGCCATGTTCGTCGCCATGCCGACCGCGATGCCCGAGGAGCCGTTGACCAGCAGGTTCGGGAAGGCGGCGGGCAGCGCCACCGGCTCGCGCTCCTGGCCGTCGTAGTTCGGCGCGAAGTCGACCGTGTCCTCGTCGATCGACTCCGTCATCAGGCTCGTCGCCTCGGCCTGGCGGCACTCGGTGTACCGCATGGCGGCCGGCGGGTCGTCGTTGCCCAGCGAGCCGAAGTTGCCGTGGCCGTCGACCAGCGGCACCCGCATGGAGAAGGGCTGGGCCATGCGCACCAGCGCGTCGTAGATCGACGCGTCGCCGTGCGGGTGCAGCTTGCCCATGACCTCGCCGACGACGCGCGCGCACTTCACGTAGCCGCGGTCGGGGCGCAGGCCCATCTCGTTCATCTGGTAGACGATCCGGCGGTGCACCGGCTTGAGGCCGTCACGGGCGTCCGGCAGGGCGCGCGAGTAGATGACCGAGTACGCGTACTCGAGGTAGGAGCCACGCATCTCGTCCACGACGTCGATGTCGAGGATCCTCTCCTCGAACGAGTCGTCGGGCGGCGGGGTCTTCGTGCTGCGGCGGGCCATCGCTGCCGGCTCCTTGCTGAAGCGATTGACTGATCTGACGCGGACCATTGTGGACCGCGGCACTGACAACCCGTGCCACGACCCGGTCCCCGGAGGTTTCCCAGCGTCCCCGGGCGGGTCCGGAGGGGGCCGCGGGATCCGCTGTGGGCGTACGTCCCGCCGGAACTTCGCCGAGGTCCCGCACGGTTTGCATACAGTGGCAGGAACGGCAGGAAAACCGCGGTTTCCACAACCGCCTCCGCTCGCGAAGGGATGTACATGCCCATGGGTCACACGACCACAGCCGAGGCAGGCTCCGGGGGCCTGACAGCGACCGAGCATCGCCTGGCCAACGGTCTGCGCGTGGTGCTCTCCGAGGACCACCTGACCCCGGTCGCGGCGGTCTGCCTCTGGTACGACGTCGGCTCCCGCCACGAAGTCAAGGGCCGTACCGGCCTGGCTCACCTTTTCGAGCACCTGATGTTCCAGGGCTCGGCGCAGGTCCAGGGCAACGGTCACTTCGAGCTCGTCCAGGGCGCCGGCGGCTCGCTGAACGGCACCACCAGCTTCGAGCGCACCAACTACTTCGAGACCATGCCCGCCCACCAGCTGGAGCTCGCACTCTGGCTGGAGGCCGACCGCATGGGCTCGCTGCTCGCCGCCCTGGACGACGAGTCCATGGAGAACCAGCGGGACGTCGTCAAGAACGAGCGCCGCCAGCGCTACGACAACGTGCCCTACGGCACGGCCTTCGAGAAGCTGACCGGCCTGTCGTACCCGGAGGGCCACCCCTACCACCACACGCCGATCGGCTCGATGGCGGACCTGGACGCGGCCACCCTGGAGGACGCCCGCCAGTTCTTCCGTACCTACTACGCGCCGAACAACGCGGTACTCTCCGTGGTCGGCGACATCGATCCCCACCAGACCCTCGCCTGGATCGAGAAGTACTTCGGGTCGATCCCGTCCCACGACGGCAAGCCCGCCCCCCGCGACGGCTCGCTGCCGGAGGTCATCGGCGAGCAGAAGCGCGAGGTCGTCGTCGAGGAGGTCCCGGCGCGCGCCCTGATGGCGGCCTACCGCCTCCCGCACGACGGCACGCGCGCGTGCGACGCCGCCGACATCGCCCTGACCGTCCTCGGCGGCGGCGAGTCCTCCCGCCTCTACAACCGGCTGGTGCGCCGCGACCGCACGGCCGTCGCGGCCGGATTCGGCCTGCTGCGGCTCGCCGGCGCGCCCTCCATGGGCTGGCTGGACGTGAAGACCTCCGGTGACGTCGAGGTGCCGGTCATCGAGACCGCCATCGACGAGGAGCTGGCCCGGTTCGCCGAGGAGGGCCCCACCCCCGAGGAAATGGAGCGCGCCCAGGCCCAGTTGGAGCGCGAGTGGCTGGACCGGCTCGGCACGGTCGCCGGCCGCGCCGACGAACTGTGCCGGTACGCCGTCCTGTTCGGCGACCCGCAGCTCGCCCTCACCGCCGTCAAGCGCGTCCTGGAGGTGACCCCCGAGGAGGTCCAGGAGGTCGCCAAGGCCCGCCTGCGCCCCGACAACCGCGCGGTCCTGGTCTACGAACCGAAGTCCCCGGAGCAGGCCCCGGACGCCGACGTGCCCGAGGACCCGGAGCAGGAAGCCACCGTAGAGGCCGGTAACGAGAACGAGGAGACGGCCAAGTGACCGAGCTCGCCACCATGGACTTCCACCCCCAGCCGCAGCCCGGCGAGGCCAAGCCGTGGGCGTTCCCGGCCCCCGAGCGGGGCACGCTCGACAACGGCCTGACCGTGCTGCGCTGCCACCGGCCCGGCCAGCAGGTCGTCGCCGTCGAGGTGCTGCTGGACGCACCCCTGGACGCCGAGCCGGCTGGCCTGGACGGCGTCGCCACGATCATGGCGCGGGCCTTCTCCGAGGGCACCGACAAGCACTCCGCCGAGGAGTTCGCCGCCGAACTGGAGCGCGCGGGCGCCACGCTGGACTCCCACGCCGACCACCCCGGCGTCCGGATCAGCCTGGAGGTGCCGGCCTCCCGCCTGGCCAAGGGCCTCGGCCTGCTCGCCGACGCGCTGCGCGCGCCCGCGTTCGCCGACAGCGAGGTGGAGCGGCTGGTCCGCAACCGCCTGGACGAGATCCCGCACGAGCTGGCCAACCCCTCGCGCCGGGCCGCGAAGGAACTCTCCAAGGAGCTGTTCCCGGTGGCCTCGCGCATGTCGCGCCCGCGCCAGGGCACCGAGGAGACGGTCGAGAAGATCGACGCCGCCGCCGTACGCGCCTTCTACAGCCGGCACGTACGCCCCGCCACGGCCACCGCGGTCGTCGTCGGCGACCTCACCGGCGTCGACCTGGACGCGCTGCTCGGCGACACCCTGGGCGCCTGGACGGGCACCCCGGGCGAGCCCCGGCCCGTGCCGCCGGTGACCGCGGACGACACCGGACGCGTGGTCATCGTGGACCGGCCCGGCGCCGTCCAGACGCAGCTGCTCATCGGCCGCGTGGGCCCCGACCGGCACGACCGCGTGTGGCCCGCACAGGTGCTCGGCACCTACTGCCTCGGCGGCACCCTCACCTCCCGCCTGGACCGCGTCCTGCGCGAGGAGAAGGGCTACACCTACGGTGTGCGCGCGTTCGGCCAGGTCCTTCGTTCCGCGCCGGACGGCACGGGCGCGTCGATGCTCGCCATCAGCGGCTCCGTGGACACCCCCAACACCGGCCCGGCGCTGGAGGACCTGTGGAAGGTGCTGCGCACCCTCGCCGCGGACGGCCTGACCGACGCCGAGCGGGACGTGGCCGTGCAGAACCTCGTCGGGGTGGCGCCGCTGAAGTACGAGACCGCGGCCGCCGTCGCAAGCACGCTGGCCGACCAGGTCGAGCAGCACCTGCCCGACGACTTCCAGGCGACGCTCTATCAGCAGCTCGCCGCGACGGGCACGGTGGAGGCCACGGCGGCCGCCGTGAACGCCTTCCCGGTGGACCGCCTGGTGACCGTCCTCGTCGGTGACGCCGCCCAGATCAAGGCGCCGGTGGAGGCGCTCGGCATCGGTGAAGTGACCGTGGTGGCGGCCGAGTAGTGGCCGCACGGACGGCTGCGTGACGGCACACGCGCGTGGGGCCCTGACGACCGACTCGTCGTCAGGGCCCCCGGCGTTCCACTCCCTTCCTCAGATGCCCGATTTGAGACGGAGGTTGCCTGTCTGCCCTGTGGGATGCGCTACAAAAGCCCGGATCGGTTTGGGGTTCGGAAGCAGGCTTTCGTAGCGTCGTCCGGGCTGTTCGTCAGCAGGCAGTGCGCCGCACCCGCGGCACCGGACAGCCATCGCCGAGTCCCCGTACGGCGCGAGCCAGGGGAGCCGGGGACCCACGCAGTCCCTGGGGTGAATCGGGCGCCCGCGCGAGCGCGAGGGAGTCCGTAGGAGACCTTCCTGCTCCGAACCCGTCAGCTAACCCGGTAGGCGAGAGGGAAGGAAAGGACCAGCCACTTCATGGCGTTCATGTGCGCCACCGGGAAGCACCGCAAGCCCGGCCGGGTCAAGCGCACCACCGCTCAGGCGGCAGGCGTCGCGGCCCTCACCACCACCGGTGTCATCGGCACCCTCGCCGCCTCCCCGGCACTCGCCGCCGAGAACACGGTGGAGCAGACCGGCCTCACGCCGGTCCTCGCCGTGAGCGACGACGTCGCCGAGCACATCGACGCACAGGCCGACGCGCAGCAGCAGGCCGCCGAGCAGAAGGCGGCCGAGAAGGCCGCCGCCAGGAAGGCGAAGGAGGAGCGCGAGGCCAGGGCCCGCGCCGCCCGGGAGGCCGAGCGCAAACGCCTGAACGCCTTCGTCGCCCCGATAGCCGGTTCCTACGTCTCCACCGGCTACCAGGCCAGCAGCTCCCTGTGGTCCTCCGGCCACCACACGGGCATCGACTTCCACGCCGCCAGTGGCACCCCCGTCCACGCGGTCGGCTCCGGCACGGTCGTCTCCACCGGCTGGGGCGGCGCGTACGGCAACCAGATCGTGATCCGGATGGCCGACGGCATGTACACCCAGTACGGCCACCTGTCGTCCATCGGCGTCTCGGTCGGTCAGCAGGTCAGCTCCGGGCAGCAGATCGGCCTGTCCGGCGCGACCGGCAACACCACCGGCCCGCACCTGCACTTCGAGGCCCGTACGACCCCCGACTACGGCTCGGACGTCGACCCCGTCGCCTACCTCCGCAAGCACGGCGTGAACGTCTGACGCCCCGTCGCGCCCCACGCGAAGCCCCGGCTCACGAGCCGGGGCTTTCGCCGTTTTCCGCGGGCCCCTCCCGACCCGCTGACCAAAAAATATCCATGGATTCCGGACCTCCGTCGGAAATTACGGCTCATTGGAATAGAGTCACGGAACACGCGTCCATCGTCGACGTTTCACGGGGATTAAGGCGGAGGTCGGTCATGCGTATTCCGGCGCACTCGGTGTGCACGGCCATCCGGGACGACATCGTCGCGGGTGTCTACGAGCGCGGCGGCCGGCTGACCGAGGAAGTCCTGGCCCGCCGCTACGGCGTCTCGCGCGTGCCTGTCCGCGAGGCCCTGCGCACCCTGGAGGCCGAGGGCTTCGTGGTGACCCGCCGGCACGCGGGCGCGTGCGTGGCCGAGCCGACCGAGCAAGAGGCCGCCGACCTGCTGGAGATGCGCCTGCTGCTGGAGCCGCTCGGGGCCGCCCGGGCCGCCCAGCGGCGCACCGAGGCCCATCTGAAGGTGCTGCGCGGCCTCGTCAGGCTGGGCCAGGAGCGGGCCCGCAGTGGCAACAGCGGCGATCTGCGCTCGCTGGGCGGCTGGTTCCACGAGACGCTCGCCCAGGCCTCGGGCAGCCCCTCGCTGACCGCGATGCTCGGCCAGCTGCGGCACAAGATCGCCTGGATGTACGCGGTGGAGGCGCCGTCGAGCCCGGTGGATCACTGGGCCGAGCACGGCGCCATCGTCGACGCGGTGGCGCGCGGCGACGGCGAGCGCGCGCGGGCGGTCGCGGCGCTGCACACCGAGCGCGCGACGGCCGCGCACCGGCTGCGTTTTTCCGGGAGCGCCGAACGTGTGAGGACTTCGCAACACGCCGTAAACATGTCGGGCCTTCGGCATTAACACGGGCGCCGTATACAAAGAAGAGGTATTCGGCTGCGGTCTATTTCCGCTGCTTCAATTCCGGTGTGCGCGCAATGAGCCCGGAAACGGCGGAGCCGCGCCGCCCGAAAAGGGCGACGCGGCTCCGCCGTATCAATGCGCTGGTGTTCAGACCGTCTCGGGCAGTTCCTCGAGGCCCTCGGAGACCAGCTTGGCCAGACGGTCCAGGGCGGCTTCGGCGCCCTCGGCGTCGGAGGCGAGGACGATCTCCTCGCCGCCCTGGGCGCCCAGGCCCAGGACAGCCAGCATGGAGGCCGCGTTGACGGGGTTGCCGTCAGCCTTGGCGATCGTCACCGGGACGCCTGCGGCCGTGGCGGCTCGGACGAAGATGGAGGCGGGGCGGGCGTGGAGACCCTCGGCCCAGCCGACGTTGACGCGGCGCTCAGCCATGTGTTGCTGCCCTTCAGTCTTCAGGGTTGTCTAGACCAGTTTCCCATATCGCGAAGCATGCCCGGAGCGGACCTTCGTCCGCTCCGGCGTGGCGTCGGAACCGCGGCCTCGGTTCCGGCTTCCGTCCTCCACAGACTGCCCCGCGCCGTTGTCGGACGCGAGCCGTACTCTGGGGCCCATGCAGACCTCGGCGGACCGGCAGGACCGGCACCAATACCCCGCCCACTGGGAGGCGGACGTGGTGCTGCGCGACGGGGGTACCGCGCGCATCAGGCCCATCACCGTTGATGACGCCGACCGCCTGGTCAGCTTTTACGAGCAGGTCTCGGACGAGTCGAAGTACTACCGCTTCTTCGCGCCGTACCCCAGGCTCTCCGCCAAGGACGTCCACCGCTTCACGCACCACGACTTTGTGGACCGGGTGGGACTCGCGGCCACCATCGGCGGCGAGTTCATCGCCACCGTACGCTATGACCGCATCGGCGCGGACGGCATGCCCGCGTCCGTACCCGCCGACGAGGCCGAGGTGGCCTTCCTGGTGCAGGACGCCCACCAGGGCCGCGGGGTCGCCTCCGCCCTGCTGGAGCACATCGCGGCGGTCGCCCGCGAGCGCGGCATCCGTCGCTTCGCCGCCGAGGTGCTGCCCGCCAACACCAAGATGATCAAGGTGTTCACGGACGCCGGCTACACCCAGCAGCGCAGCTTCGAGGACGGCGTCGTCCGCCTGGAGTTCGACCTCGAACCCACCGACCGCTCCCTCGCCGTGCAGCGCGCGCGGGAACAGCGCGCCGAGGCCCGCTCGGTACGGCGGCTGCTGATGCCCGGCTCGGTCGCGGTCGTCGGCGTCGGCCGCGCCCCCGGCGGCGTCGGCCGCAGCGTCCTCGGCAACATCCGGGACGCCGGCTACGGCGGCCGGCTGCACGCGGTGAACAAGGCATTCCCCGAGGACCTGCAGGAGGTCGACGGGGTGCCGGCACACCGGCGCGTGCGGGACATCGGCGGCCCGGTGGACCTCGCCGTGGTCGCCGTACCGGCCGAGCACGTGCCCGCCGTGGTCGCCGAGTGCGGGGAACACGGGGTGCAGGGGCTCGTCGTGCTCTCCGCCGGGTACGCCGAGAGCGGGCCCGAGGGCCGCGAGCGGCAGCGGGCGCTCGTCCGGCAGGCACGCGCGTACGGCATGCGGCTCATCGGCCCGAACGCCTTCGGGATCATCAACACCGCCGCGGACGTGCGCCTCAACGCCTCCCTCGCCCCGGAGATGCCCCGCCCCGGCCGCATCGGCATGTTCGCCCAGTCCGGCGCCATCGGCATCGCCCTGCTGTCCCGGCTGCACCGGCGCGGGGGAGGGGTCACCGGGGTCACCGGCGTGTCCACCTTCGTCTCCGCCGGCAACCGCGCGGACGTCTCCGGCAACGACGTCCTCCAGTACTGGTACGACGACCCCGAGACCGACGTCGTCCTCATGTACCTGGAGTCCATCGGCAACCCGCGCAAGTTCACGCGCCTCGCGCGCCGGACGGCGGCGGCCAAGCCGCTGGTCGTGGTGCAGGGGGTCGGCTCCGCGCCGCAGGGGCACGCGGTCCGGGCCACCCGGCTGCCGCACGCCACCGTCTCCGCACTGCTGCGGCAGGCCGGGGTGATCCGGGTCGACACGATCACCGAGCTGGTCGACGCGGGGCTGCTGCTCGCCCGGCAGCCGCTGCCGGCGGGGCCGAGGGTGGCGATCCTGGGGAACTCCGAGTCGCTGGGGGTGCTGACGTACGACCGGTGTGTGGCGGAGGGCCTGCGGCCCTCGCGCCCGCTGGACCTGACGACGGGGGCCACGGCGGAGGACTTCCACCGGGCGCTGGGTGCCGCGCTGGCCGACGAGACGTGCGACTCCGTCGTGGTGACGGCGATCCCCGCGATCGGGGAAGCCTCCCCGGGGGATGCGGAGCTGGCCGAGGCGTTGCGGTCGGCTGCGGCTGCCGTTCCGGGGAAGCCGGTGCTGGTGGTGCATGTGGAGCTCGGGGGGCTTGCGGAGGCGTTGTCGGCTGCGGCGAGCACTGCACCACAGGCCGTTTCCGGGGCGGCCGGTACCGAGGCCGGCGCCCGCCCTTCCCCGCTCTCGTCCTCGCTCGAGCGGGGGGACCCCCGTCGCCCTGCGGAACGGCCGCCCACCGCGGTGGCGGAGACCGGTGCGCCCACCGCGGCAGGGGATGCGACCGGTCCGCCGGAAGGCATGCACCTCATACCCGCCTACCCCGCCGCCGAGCGCGCCGTGCGGGCGCTGGCCGAAGCCGTCAAGTACGGGCAGTGGCGGAGGGAGGCGATGGATCCGGGGAAGGTGCCCGAGTACGAGGACATCGACGAGAAGGGGGCCGCGCGGCTGATCGGCGAGCTTCTCGCGCGGGGGGAAGGGCTCACCATCTCCGACGCGGAGACCTGCGAGCTGCTCGGCAAGTACGGCATCCCGGTGCGGCGCGCGCTGCCCGCACCCACCCCGGACGCCGCCGCCGAAGCCGCCCGCGCCCTCGGCTACCCGGTCGCCCTCAAGGCCACCGCCCCGCATCTGCGGCACCGCGCCGACCTGGGCGGCGTACGCCTCGACCTGGCGGACGAGGAGCAACTGCGCCGGGCGTACGCCGAGTTGACCGGGCTGTTCGGCAAGCCGGAGGAGCTGCGGCCGGTGGTGCAGGGCATGGCACCGCGCGGCGTCGACACCGTCGTACGGGCCGTGATCGACCCGGCGGCCGGGGCCGTGCTGTCGTTCGGGCTCGCCGGGGCCGCCTCCCAGCTGCTCGGGGACATGGCGCACCGGCTGGTCCCGGTCACCGACCGGGAGGCGACCTCGCTGGTGCGGTCGATCCGTACGGCACCGCTGCTGTTCGGCTGGCGCGGCTCCACACCCGTCGACACCCCGGCGCTGGAGGCGCTGCTGCTGCGGGTGTCCCGGCTGGTCGACGACCATCCCGAGGTGGTCGCCGTCACCCTGGAACCGGTCGTCGTCGCCCCGCACGGCGTGAGCGTCCTCGGCGCCACGGTGCGGGTCGCGCCCCCGCCCGTCCGCGACGACCTCGGCCCGCGCACGATGCCGGCCTACTGATCGGGGGAAGGGGTGGGGGCCGCATGGAGATCGCCGGGCCCGGCGGTTGCCCGAGGGCGGCTGCGCCTGTCGGCTCGGGGCTTCCGGTGCGTGCGCGGGTGCGGGAACGTGAGGGTTCTCGCGCCCACGCGGCGGAGCCCATATCGAGCGCGGCCGCGTGTCCCTGAGGCCGACCGCCTCCGCCTCGGCTCCCAGTGGCCGCGGCCCGCCCCCGGTCTGCGCGACTGGCCCGGACCCCCCGTGCCCACGGATTAGGATGGACGCCATGGCCAAGACCAGTACGACGACCCAGGGGCTGCGCGCAGCGATCGAGCGCAGCGGCTACTACCCGGCCCTCGTGGCCGAGGCGGTGGAGGCCGCTGTGGGCGGCGAGCCCATCCGGTCGTACCTGGTCCACCAGGAGACCACCTTCGACCAGAACGAGGTGCGGCGGCATGTGACCGTGCTCGTTCTCACCGGCAACCGCTTCATCGTCAGCCACACCGACGAGCAGGCCGCCGACAGCACCTCCCCGACGCCGTACGCCACCACCTCCACCGAGTCCGTGAAGCTCGGCCGGATCTCGTCGGTCGTGGTCAGCCGGGTGGTCGCCAATCCCGAGCAGTACGCGCCGGGCACCCTGCCCCGCGAGGTCGTGCTGACCATCGGCTGGGGCGCGGTCAGCCGCATCGACCTGGAGCCCGCGGCCTGCGGCGACCCCAACTGCGACGCCGACCACGGCTACACCGGCAGCTCCACGGCGGACGACCTCAGCCTGCGCGTCAGCGAGGCCGGGGACGGCCCGGAGACGGTGCGGCAGGCGCTCGTCTTCGCACAGGCCATCTCGGAGGCGACCGCGGACATCGCCCGCTGATGTCCCAGCTCTCCGCCTGGGACCACCCGGAACCGCTCGCCCTGGACACCGCGCCGCTGCCCGAGTACGGCACCGGCTCCCTCGCCGACCTGCTGCCCACCCTGGCCGCCGGCATGGGCGTCCCCGGCATGACCGCCACGATCCGGGAACTGACCGCTGCCGACCGGGTCTGCGTCCTCCTGATCGACGGGCTCGGCTGGGAGCAGCTGCTGGCCCACCGGGACGAGGCCCCCTTCCTGAGCTCGCTGCTCGGCACCTCACGCGGCGGCACGGGCCGCCCGCTCACCGCCGGCTACCCGGCGACCACCGCCGTCTCCCTCGCCTCCGTCGGCACCGGCCTGCCGCCCGGCGCGCACGGCCTGCCCGGCTACACCGTGCGCAACCCGGCGACCGGCGAGCTGATGAACCAGCTCCGCTGGCAGCCGTACACCGATCCGCGCGCCTGGCAGCCGTACCCCACCGTCTTCCGGCTGGCGCAGGACGCAGGGGTGCACGCCGCCCAGGTGACCTCGCCCGTCTTCGAGCACACCCCGCTCACCAGGATCGCGCTCAGCGGCGGCAGCTTCCACGGCCGGCTGAGCGGCGAGGAGCGCATGGACCTCGCGGCCGAGCAGCTGGCCGCCGGGGACCGCTCGCTGGTCTACACGTACTACTCCGAGCTGGACGGCGCCGGACACCGCTACGGTGTCGCCTCCGACACCTGGCGCGGCCAGCTGATGTACGTCGACCGGCTCGCCCAGCGCCTCGCCGAGCAACTGCCGCCGCGCAGCGCGCTCTACGTCACCGCCGACCACGGCATGGTCGACGTCCCCTTCGACGACGAGCACCGCATCGACTTCGACACGGACTGGGAACTGCGCGCCGGGGTCGCCCTGCTGGGCGGCGAGGGCCGGGCGCGGCACGTGTACGCGGTGCCGCGCGCCGAGAACGACGTACTGACCGTCTGGCGCGAGGTGCTCGGCGAGCAGTTCTGGGTGGCCTCGCGGGACGAGGCGATCGCGGCGGGCTGGTTCGGGCCGCACATCGACGAGCGGGTGTACCCACGGCTCGGGGACGTGGTCGCGGCCGCGCACGACGATGTGCTGATCATCGCGTCCGAGCGCGAACCGAAGGAGTCGGCGCTGGTCGGCAACCACGGTTCGATGACGCCCGCCGAGCAGCTGGTCCCGCTGCTCGAAGTACGCTCCTGACGCTCGCCTCCCCCGTGACTACTCGTGTGACTACTCGCCGAAAGGTGCTCAACTCCTCATGCCCGAGCTGGTGTTCTTCTCCGGAACGATGGACTGCGGGAAGTCGACCCTGGCTCTGCAGATCGAGCACAACCGCTCCGCGCGCGGTCTCGTCGGCATGATCTTCACCCGGAACGACCGCGCGGGCGAGGGCAAGCTGTCCTCCCGGCTCGGCCTGGTCACCGACGCGGTGGAGGTCGCCGCCGACCAGGACCTGTACGCCTCTCTCGTGGAGCACCTCTCGCAGGGCCGCCGGGCCGACTACGTGATCGCGGACGAGGCGCAGTTCCTCGCGCCCGAGCAGATCGACCAGCTCGCGCGCGTGGTGGACGATCTCGGCCTTGACGTGTACGCCTTCGGGATCACCACCGACTTCCGCTCCAAGCTCTTCCCCGGCTCGCAGCGGCTGGTGGAGCTGGCCGACCGCATCGAGGTGCTCCAGGTGGAGGCGCTGTGCTGGTGCGGCGCCCGTGCCACGCACAACGCCCGCACGATAGGCGGCGAGATGGTGGTCGAGGGCGCCCAGGTGGTCGTAGGCGACGTCAACCAGGCGGCCGACGAGGTCGGCTACGAGGTGCTGTGCCGCCGCCATCACCGCCGTCGGATGACCGCGGCGACCGCACGGGCGGCGGCCCTCTCCCCGGACGTCCTGCCGGTCTCGTCCGGCTGAATCCGACGCGGGCGACCGACTGGTTCCACCCCGGTGCTCAGTGCGGGTTCTGGATCACCGAGAACTCCGCGCCCTCCGGGTCCGCCACCGTCGCCACCCGGCCGTGCGGGCTGTCGTGCGGCTGTCTGATGACGCGGCCGCCGAGGTCCGCCACGTGCCGCACCGTCGCGTCGGCGTCGGCGACCTCGAAGTACGTCTGCCAGTGCGGTCCGCGATCCCGGGGCAGGGCGTGGCCTACTCCGTGCAGCCCGGCCACCGGGCGGCCGGCGAGATACAGGGTCACGTAGTCGAAGTCGGCGGAGATCATCGGCTCCCGCTCGTAACCGAACACGGTCGCGTAGAACTTGGAGACGCTCTCCGTCTCGAAGGTCACCAGCTCGTTCCACGCGGGCGTGCCGGGCACCCCGGTGATCGCGGAACCCAGGTGCGCGACGCCCTGCCAGATGCCGAAGACGGCCCCGGAGGGATCCGCGGCGATGGCGATCCGCCCGGCCTCGGCGGCGTCCAGCGGTCCGACCGCCACGGTGCCGCCGCACTCCCGTACCGTGTCGGCCGTCTGGTCCACGTCCTGCGAGGCGAGGTACGGCGTCCAGGCGATCGGCAGCCGGCGGTCCGGCGGCAGCTGGCCCATGCCGGCCACCTCGTGCCCGTCCAGCAGCGCCCGCACATACGGGCCGAGCTGCTGCGGGCCCGGCCGGAACTCCCAGCCGAACAGCTCACCGTAGAACTCCTCGGTGGCGGCCAGCCCGTGTGCCATCAGGCTCACCCAGCAGGGCGTGCCGGGCGCACGCCGCGCGTGCGGGCCGGCCGGCTCCCGTGCCTCGGTCATCGATCACTCTCTCCCCGGCCCCTCGCGGTGGCCGTGTCGCTTCCGCTCCCCGGAAGGGGTGTCCACGCCGGCGGCGGGTACGCCCGTGCCGGTGCCCGCATCCTCCACGCCGCGACGGGACTTACCGCGTCGACGCTCGGCTGTACCTCCGGGAGGATGCCCGGTCTGCCGTCTTTCGCCGCTTCCTGACGATGGCCGGCGGGTGTCCGCCGGTTGTACAACACGTGCTCGATCCCGTACGCCCGGTGATCGAGCCTGCCCGGCCGAGCAGAGTAGCCGGACCTGGACGCCGCGGCCACCCCTGGCGTATGCATGGCGGCATGACAGCCATCATCACCGCATCCGATCTCGCACACGAGCTCACCGGGGACCGCCCTCCGGTGCTGCTGGACGTGCGCTGGCAGCTGAGCGTGGCGAAGGCGGCGGGCGCGCCGGCCTTCGACGGGCGGGCCGAGTACGAGGCCGGGCACATTCCCGGCGCGGCCTTCGTCGACCTGGACCGGGAACTGGCCGGAGAGCCCGGGGAGAACGGCCGGCATCCGCTGCCGGACCTCGCGGAGTTCGGCGCCGCGATGCGCCGCGCGGGCGTGTCGGCCGGCCGGCCGGTCGTCGTGTACGACGGCGGCCAGGGCTGGGCGGCGGCGCGGGCCTGGTGGCTGCTGCGCTGGACGGGTCACCCGGACGTGCGGGTCCTCGACGGCGGATTGCCCTCCTGGAAGGGCGAGCTGTCGAACGAGGTGCCGGATGTGGCCGAGGGCGACTTCCGGCCGGTGCCGGCCGTGTCGGGGCTGCTGGACGCGGACGGGGCCGCGGCCCTGGCCCGCGCGGGTGTGCTGCTGGACGCGCGGGCGGGGGAGCGGTACCGCGGTGAGGTGGAGCCGATCGACCGGGTCGGCGGCCACATCCCGGGCGCGGTGTCGGCGCCGACGACGGAGAACGTGGGCCCCGACGGCCGTTTCCTGCCCGCGGCGGAACTGCGGGACCGCTTCAAGGCCCTGGGCGTCTCCACGGACGCCGAGGTCGGTGTGTACTGCGGCTCGGGCGTCTCGGGCGCCCACGAGGTTCTCGCGCTCGCGGTGGCCGGCATTCCGGCGGCCCTGTACGTCGGTTCCTGGTCCGCATGGTCCTCGGACCCGTCCCGTCCGGTGGCGGTGGGCGCGGATCCGCAGTAGCGGCAGTCGGGAAGCGGGGTAGGCACGCGCGCGGCCGGAAAGCCGCGCACGCACGCGTGAGGGCTCACAACCGCGCACGCACGCGTGCGGCCTGAAAACCGGTCACGCACGCGTGCAGCCGGAAATGGGGGCACGCACGCGTGCCCCCACTGTTCCGTTCCCGTACGGCCGGTTACTCCTGCTTCTTGCGGCGCGTGCCGAACACGATCTCGTCCCAGCTCGGCACGGCGGCACGGCGGCCGGGGCGGACGCCGTCGGCCTCGGCCTGACGGTCGGTGGCGCCGATGAGCCGGTCGCGGTGGCTGCCGACGGAGCGGGGCATGAGGACGTCCGCGTAGGCCGAACCGGCCGAGGCGGCGGGGGCCGGCGGCTCCTCGGCGGCGGGCTCGCCGTCGGGCTCCTCCGGTGTCTCCGCCGGGCGCTCCGGGACCACCAGGTCACCCCGGAAGCTCGGCACGGCCTCCAGCAGGCTGGTCAGCGAGTCGCGTTCGCCCGTGCTCTCCTCGGCGGGCTCGGACGGCTGCGCGGGCAGACTCGGCCGCTCCCGCTCGCCCCGGTCCAGCGCGCGGTCCATCGAACGCTCGCGTGGCAGGCGGGCGATGCGCGGGACGAACGGGAAGCTCGGCTCGGGCACGGCCAGGTCGTCGGACTCGCCGATCAGCGAGCGCGCCTCGTCGTCCACGGCCTGCACGAGCCGCCGGGGCGGGTCGTACGTCCAGCTCGCCGAGTGCGGTTCGCCCGCGACCCGGTAGACGAGGAGCACCTCCCAGGTGCCGTCGTCGCGGCGCCAGGAGTCCCACTGCACGGTGTCCTTCTCGGCGCCGCGCAGCAGCAGCCGCTCCTGCACCGCCTCGCCGAGCAGCGGCCCGGAGTTCTCGCCTGGCCGGCGGACCGGGGTCTTGCGGGCACGCTCGGCCATGAAGGCGCGCTCGGCCAGCACGGGACCCTCGAAGCGGCGGACCCGGTCGACGGGGATCCCGGCGAGCTGCGCCACCTCTTCCGCGGTGGCACCGGCACGTATACGCGCCTGGATGTCACGGGGGCGGAGATGGCTCTCGACCTCGATCTCGATCTGGCCGAGGCGCGGCCGGTCGCCGCGCACGGCGGCGCGCAGCCGTTCGTCGATCGGAAGGGTGTACTCCGTTGCGTCGGCAGCCTTGAGCACCAGCCGTGTGCCGTCATTCGAGACGGCCACGACACGCAGTTCGGGCATGGGGACCTCCCGGGTGGTGCCTGCCGACGTCACGTGCGTCGCTGCTTCCGCTAGTCGAGTGTGGCCTGCCCGGGTGCAGCCTGCCACAACCTTGCCGAGTTGCCCGGCGTGTCGGGCACGGGCCCTGGGCCGCCGTTATGGCACGGTTACCTATTCGCAACGCTAAGTGACGAAATCTGTCACCCTGTGCAACTAGCCCCCTCCCGGCGGTCCTTCAAGGCCGCGGACACCCTGGTGGGAGACCGGACCCAGGGCTCGCAACAGTACTCCATTTGGACCATGTGCGTGGATGGGCGCGCCGCCCAACTTCAGGCAAGGCTTGCGACTTGGCCGTCGGCAACCGGTTTTGCGGCTCGCGAACGTGGCGAACTTCACGTAATCCCCAGAAACGGAACTAATGGTTTCTGTTGTGCGTCCCTATCTCGTGCAGCTGGTGGCCCAATGTCGATCAAGTACGGGAAAGGCAGGCAGGTTCCGGGTATGCGTGAAACGCCCGATGCGGGTCGCAAACGGATCGACCTGAGCGTCCCCCAGGTCGCGGGCGGCGCCCTCGCCGCCGTCGTGGCGGCCAAACTGGCGTCGTACTTCGGGGTGTACGGCACGATCCTCGGCGCGGGAGTCGTCAGTGCCGTCGCCACCTGCGGCGGCACCCTGTTCCAGCACTTCTTCAAGCGGACCGGGGAGCAGCTGAGGGACGCGACGGCCACGGCCCGTCCCAGGGAACAAGTGCCACCGGCTGCGGGTGAGTTCACCGAGGGCACCGTCTACCGCGCGCGGGTGAGGAGCCGGCGGCGGCCGGTGGTCGCGGCCGCCGTCGTGTTCGGGGTGACCATGGCCGGCATCACGACGTACGAACTGGTGTCCGGTAACGCCTTCGGGGGCGGCAGGGGCACGACGGTCAGCGACGCCGTCACCGGCCGGAGCTCGTCCTCCTCGACGTCCGATGTGCCCGCCGGCTCCGAGGAGACGCCAGTGCCTTCGCGCACCCCCTCTCGCGAGCACGCACCCGATACCGGCGGCGGTACGGCCCACAGCGCGACGCCGACGCCCGGCGACTCCCCGGGCGGGGAGGCGAGCGGCGGTCCGAGCCCGTCCCCGACCCCCACGCCCAGCGGGTCCACCCAGGCGCCTACGACCCCAGAACCCTCCGCAAGTAGTCGTTCTGGAACAGACGTTCCGGGTCGAGGCGGTCCCTCAGCGCAGTGAACTCGCCGAAGCGCGGGTAGACGCGCGCGAAGTACTCGGCGTCCCGGGTGTGCACCTTGCCCCAGTGCGGCCGGCCCTCGTGCGCCGTGAAGATCCGCTCGGCGGCGGTGAAGTAGGCCTGGTACGGCGTGCCCCGGAACATGTGGACGGCGATGTAGGCGCTGTCCCGCCCCGAGGCGGTGGAGAGGGTGATGTCGTCGGCTGGGGCGGTGCGCACCTCGACGGGGAAGCTGACGCGCAGCCCCGAGCGCTCGACCATGGACTTCAGCTCGCGCAGCGTCTCCGCCAGGGCCGCGCGGGGGACGGCGTACTCCATCTCCACGAAGCGCACCCGGCGCGGCGAGGTGAAGACCTTGTAAGGGATGTCGGTGTACATCCGCGCGGACAGGGCCTTGCTGGAGATCTGCGCGACGGCGGGAATGCAGGCGGGGGCGGCGCGGCCGACCCACTGGGCCACCTGGAAGACGCCGTTGGAGAGGAACTCGTCCTCGAACCAGCCGGCCAGCTGCCCCACGGGCTGTTCGGGACCGGCGCTGCGGTTGTTCCGCTTGGTGTTGGTGTTGCCGGTGTGCGGGAACCAGTAGAACTCGAAGTGTTCGTTCTCCGCCCAGAGTTGATCGAACTCGGCGAGGACCCGGTCGAGGGGCATCGGCTCCTCGCGCGCGGTGAGCAGGAAGACCGGCTCCACGGCGAAGGTGATCGCGGTGACGATGCCGAGGGCGCCGAGGCCTATTCGGGCAGCCGCGAAGACCTCGGGGTTCTCCTTCTCGGAGCAGGTCAGCACCGAGCCGTCGGCCGTGACGAGTTCGAGTCCTGTGATCTGGGCGGCGATCGAGGCGGACTCGCGGCCCGTGCCGTGCGTGCCGGTGCTGATGGCCCCGGAGACCGTCTGCTCCATGATGTCGCCCATGTTGGTGAGCGACAGACCCTCGCGCGCCAGAGCCGTGTTGAGTCTCTTGAGCGGGGTGCCGGCCTCCACCGTGACCGTCATGGCTTCACGGTCGATCTTGCGTATTCCGGTCAACAGTTGAGGGCGGATCAACACACCGTCGGTGGCCGCGATCGACGTGAAGGAGTGCCCGGTCCCGACCGCCTTCACCTTCAGGCCGTCCTCGGCGGCCCGGCGCACCGCCGCGGCCAGCTCCTCCACCGACGCCGGCGTGACCTGCCGGGCGGGCCGGGCGGAGACGTTGCCGCCCCAGTTACGCCAGGTGCCGTTCTTCCCGTTCGCTGTGCTGCTCAACGGTGCCTCCCCGACCCGCGGCCGGCCTGCGCAGCCGGCGGTACCCGAGAAAACCGACCGCGACCGCGACGGCCCCGGACACGGCCGGAACCCCGTACCCGGCCCGCGCCCCGGCGGCGTCGATCACCGAGCCGGCCACGGAGGAGCCGAGCGCGACACCGACCGCGAGGCCGGTGCTCACCCAGGTCATGCCCTCGGTGAGCCGCGCGCGAGGTACGTGCTCTTCGATGAGGGACATCGTCGTGATCATCGTCGGTGCGATGGACAGCCCCGCAACGAACAGCGCCACGGCCAGAAGCGGCAGGTTTCCGACCAGTAGGAGGGGGATCATACTCACGGCCATCGCCGCCACGCCCAGCAGCCAGCGGCGTTCCGGCGCTCCGGTGAACCGCAGCAGCCCGAAGACCACCCCGGCCGCGCAGGAACCGGCCGCGTACAGCGCCAGGACCACACTCGCGGCGCCCTTGTGGCCGCGCTCGTCGGCGAAGGCGACGGTGACCACGTCCACCGACCCGAAGATCGCGCCGGTCGCCACGAAGGTCGCCCCCAGCACCTGGAGGCCGGGTGAGCGCAGGGCCGTACCGCCGCCGTGGCGCTCACGCGGGTGCGGCTGCGGCTCGGTGGCGCGCTGGGCGGTGAGCCAGAAGACGCCGGCGGCCAGGAAGCAGGCGGCGAGCAGCGGCCCGGCCTCCGGGAACCAGGCCGTGGACAGGCCGATGGAGATGATCGGGCCGAAGATGAAGCAGATCTCGTCGACGACCGACTCGAACGAGTACGCGGTGTGCAGTTTGTCGGTGCCCCGGTACAGCGCCGCCCAGCGGGCCCGGATCATCGCGCCCAGGCTCGGCACGGAGCCGATCCCGGCCGCGCACACGAACAGCACCCAGTCCGGCCACTTCGCGTGCGCGGCGAGCAGCAGTCCGGCCGCCGCCGTGAGGGCCACCAGGGTCGCGGGGCGCAGCACCCGGCGCTGCCCGTGCTGGTCGACCAGCCGGGAGATCTGCGGCCCGATCACCGCGGCGGACAGCGCGATGGTGGCCGACAGCGCGCCCGCGAGCCGGTACCGCCCCGTCAGCTGGGAGACCATCGTGACCACGCCGATGCCCATCATCGACAACGGCATCCGGCCGAGGAATCCCGCGGCGGAGAACGCCTTGGTGCCGGGCTCGGTGAACAGGGCTCTGTAGGGGCTGGGCACGGGGTCTCCGAAGCGGCTCGGTAAGGCGCGAATGCGGCTGATACAGGTTACGAGTTAGGTGACCCTAATCGCACCTGGTTTGACGGCCGGAAAAACCGGCATAAACCGACTGGAACCCGACTCGTCACCCGGCTGTTTCCTGGCCGTCAGTACCGAGTGGCAGGATCGAGACATGCCAGACGCGCTCGATGTCACCCCGTACGACGCCCTGCTCCTGCTCTCCTTCGGCGGCCCCGAAGGCCCGGACGACGTGGTCCCGTTCCTGGAGAACGTCACGCGCGGGCGCGGCATCCCGAAGGAACGCCTGAAGGAAGTCGGTCGGCACTACTTCCTGTTCGGCGGGGTCAGCCCCATCAACGGCCAGAATCGCGCCCTGCTGGACGCCCTGCGCAAGGACTTCGCCGAGCACGGCCTGGACCTGCCCGTCTACTGGGGCAACCGCAACTGGGCGCCGTATCTGACGGACACCCTGCGCGAGATGGTCGCCGACGGCCGCCGCCGCATCCTCGTGCTCGCCACCAGCGCCTACGCCTCCTACTCGGGCTGCCGCCAGTACCGCGAGAACCTCGCGGACGCGCTCGCCACGCTGGAGACGGAGGGCCTGGAGCTGCCGAAGATCGACAAGCTCCGGCACTACTTCAACCACCCGGGCTTCGTCGACCCCATGATCGACGGCGTGCTGCGCTCCCTCGAAGATCTCCCCGAGGACGTCCGCGCGGGCGCCCACATCGCCTTCACCACCCACTCCATCCCGGCCTCCGCCGCCGACACCTCCGGGCCCGTGGAGGTCCACGGCGAGGGCGGCGCCTACGTCGAGCAGCACCTGGACGTGGCCCAGCTGATCGCCGACGCCGTCCGCGAGCGCACCGGCGTCGACCACCCCTGGCGGCTGGTCTACCAGTCGCGTTCCGGCGCCCCGCACATCCCGTGGCTGGAGCCGGACATCTGCGACCACCTCGAGGAGCAGCACGCGGCGGGCGTCCCGGCCGTGGTCATGGCGCCCATCGGGTTCGTCTCGGACCACATGGAGGTGCTGTACGACCTCGACACCGAGGCCAGGGCCAAGGCCGAGGAGCTGGGCCTGCCGGTGCGCCGCTCGGCCACCGTGGGCGCCGACCCCCGGTTCGCCGCCGCCGTCCGCGACCTGATCGTGGAACGCGCCGCCGCGGAGCGCGGCCAGGAGGTCACCCCGTGCGCCCTCGGCACGCTGGGCGCGAGCCACAACCTCTGCCCGGTCGGCTGCTGCCCCGCCCGTGCGCCCCATCCGGCCGCCGCCGGCGCCGACAGCCCCTACGCGTGAGGAGACCCGTGACCGACCCCCTGCACCGGGAACTGCTGGAACTGGCCCGGGAGGCCGCTCGCCGCGCCGGTGAGCTGCTGCGGGACGGCCGCCCGGCCGACCTGGCCGTGGCGAGGACCAAGTCCAGCCCGATCGACGTCGTCACCGAGATGGACATCGCGGCGGAGAAGCTGATCACCGATCTGATCTCCGCCCGGCGGCCCGACGACGGCTTCCTCGGCGAGGAGGGCGCCTCCGTGGCGGGCACCAGCGGCGTGCGCTGGGTGATCGACCCGCTCGACGGCACGGTGAACTACCTGTACGGGCTGCCGACCTGGGCGGTGTCCATCGCGGCCGAGCGGGACGGGGAGACGGTCGTCGGGGTCGTCGCGGCCCCGATGCGCGGCGAGACGTACCACGCGGTACGTGGCGGCGGCGCGTGGGCCACTGGCGCATGGGAGGGCGAGCGGGCGCTCGCCTGCCGTCCCGCGCCCCCTCTCGACCAGGCCCTGGTCTCCACCGGGTTCAACTACGTCGCCGAGGTCCGCACCCACCAGGCCGAGGTGGCCGGGCGGCTGATCCCGTTGCTGCGGGACATCAGGCGCAGCGGCTCGGCGGCGGTCGACCTGTGCGACGTGGCCTGCGGCCGGCTCGACGGGTACTACGAGCGGGGGCTCAACGCGTGGGACTTCGCGGCGGGTGACCTGATCGCCCGGGAGGCGGGCGCGCTGGTCGGTGGCAGGCCGGGAGAGCGCCTTTCGCGGGATCTGACAGTCGCCGGGTCACCGGGAGTGTTCGAGCCCCTGCAGGGGCTGCTGGAGGAGTTCGGGGCGTGGCACGACTGAACGCGACCGTCCCCGGTCGCTGAACGCAAGGCGCTGAACGCAAAGGGACCCCGGCGCTGGATTCGCCGGGGTCCCCTCTTGCGCTTTCGGGCCGATCAGACGCGTGACGCGCCGACCTCCACACCGTGTTCGGCGGCGAGGCGTCGCAGGTCGTCGAGCTCTGCCTGCTCCACTTCGACGAGGAAGTCGTCACCCTCGTCACGAGCCCGCGACAGGTCGGACTCGGTCGCCCTTATGCGCTGCAGAAGTCCTGCGGTGAAAGCGTCCATGCTGCGCCCCCTCGTCCTGGGTCGTGGGTCGGTGGCACGGGGGTGTGCCTGTTGGGAAAGGGGCGATCACGTCTCTCACGGGTGCCCAGCGCTGCCCTGCTGGGCGGCGACGGTGCCGGACACCCGCGCCCACTCTGCGGAAGCGGATCGCCATGTACCGCATGGTGCTGCGGCACATGCAGAGCGTGATCGCGGGGTGTAAAGCCGTCCTCCCCCCGCTCCCTCACCCGGAAACCTCAACCGGAGGAGAAAATCTCGTATTCCCGCCCCGGGGCACCGATCTGTGCGGTCCACAACCCGCCTTACAGCCGACTTACGGCCGAAAAGGGCAGGATGGAGGTCACACCCCACGAACACCCCTGCCCGCACGCGCCCACGGCGCGCTACGCGGGTGGACATCAGGAAGGACAAGCGACGTGCGCGTACTCGTCGTCGAGGACGAGCAACTGCTCGCCGATGCGGTGGCCACCGGACTGCGCCGGGAGGCCATGGCCGTCGACGTCGTGTACGACGGTGCGGCAGCCCTGGAGCGCATCGGCGTCAACGACTACGACGTGGTCGTCCTCGACCGCGACCTCCCGCTGGTGCACGGCGACGACGTCTGCCGCAAGATCGTCGAGCTCGGCATGCCCACCCGCGTGCTCATGCTCACGGCGTCCGGCGACGTCAGCGACCGTGTCGAGGGCCTGGAGATCGGCGCCGACGACTATCTGCCCAAGCCCTTCGCGTTCAGCGAGCTGATCGCGCGCGTGCGCGCCCTCGGCCGTCGTACGAGTGTTCCCCTGCCGCCGGTCCTGGAGCGCGCCGGAATCAAGCTCGACCCGAACCGCCGCGAGGTGTTCCGCGAGGGCAAGGAGATCCAGCTCGCGCCCAAGGAGTTCGCGGTGCTGGAGGTGCTCATGCGCAGCGAGGGCGCGGTGGTCTCGGCCGAGCAGCTGCTGGAGAAGGCCTGGGACGAGAACACCGACCCGTTCACCAACGTCGTGCGGGTGACCGTGATGACCCTGCGGCGCAAGCTGGGCGAGCCGCCGGTCATCGTCACCGTCCCCGGCTCCGGCTACCGGATCTGATCGGCCATGGCCGCCACACCCGCGCCGCCCCAGGCGCCACCGAAACCCACCTGGGACCCCAGAAGGCCGCAGGCCCCCTTCCCGTGGCTGCGCCCGACCATCCGCATACGGCTCACGCTGCTGTACGGCGGCATGTTCCTGATCGCCGGCATCCTGCTGCTGTCGATCATCTACCTGCTGGCCGCGCAGGCGATCAGCACCGGCAACCAGCCACTGTTCAAGATCGTCAGCGGCACGTCGATCCGGGTCTCCAGCGACAACTGCCCCGCGATCAACACCACCAGCCTGCCGCTGTCGGAGTTCAACGACGCGATCGCGCAGTGCGTGGACCACCAGCGCCAGGCCGCCCTGGACGACCTGCTCAGCCGCTCGCTGCTGGCCCTGCTGGGCCTCGCCGTGATCGCGTTCGCGTTCGGTTACGCGATGGCCGGCCGGGTGCTGTCGCCACTCGGCCGGATCACCCGTACCGCCCGCCAGGTGGCCGGTTCCGACCTGTCCCGCCGGATCGAGCTGGACGGCCCGGACGACGAGCTGAAGGAGCTGGCGGACACCTTCGACGACATGCTGGAGCGGCTGCAGCGGGCCTTCACCGCCCAGCAGCGCTTCGTCGGCAACGCCTCCCACGAGCTGCGCACCCCGCTCGCGATCAACCGCACGCTCCTCGAAGTGCATCTGTCGGATCCGAACGCGCCGATGGAACTGCAACAGCTGGGCAAGACCCTGCTCGCCACCAACGAGCGCAGTGAGCAGCTGGTCGAGGGCCTGCTCCTGCTCGCCCGCAGCGACAACCAGATCGTCGAGCGCAAGCCGGTCGACCTGGCCGAGGTCGCCACCCAGGCCATCGACCAGGTGCACGGCGAGGCCGAGGCCAAGGGCGTGAAGATCCGCGGCGAGCGCAGGCCGGCGGTGGTGCAGGGCAACGGCGTGCTGCTGGAGCGGATCGCGCTGAACCTGGTGCAGAACGCGGTGCGGTACAACGTGGCCGAGGACGGCTGGGTCGAGGTGGACACGGAGGTCCAGCACGGCCGGGCGGTGCTGACCGTCGCGAACACCGGGCCGGTGGTGCCGGCGTACGAGATCGACAACCTCTTCGAGCCCTTCAGGCGGCTCCGTACGGAGCGCACGGGCAGCGACAAGGGGGTGGGGCTCGGCCTCTCCATCGCCCGGTCCGTGGCCCGCGCGCACGGCGGCCACATCGTGGCGCAGCCCCGCGAGGGAGGCGGTCTGGTGATGCGGGTCACCCTGCCGCTGTGATCCGTGACCGGGCCGTTCCGACCGGGCGGCCCGGGCCCGCGGCCGACACACGCGGGAGATGTTCGCTTGACGCGGAATTTTCCAGCCGCCGAATGAGCTTGCTGTTGTGTGATCGATCACATGGGCGGATTTTCGGCCATGTACGCTCCGTGATCATGAAACATGGCGGAAAGCCGGGAAAGTCCTGGTTTTCAGGGCACTTGATCACGGGAAGTACACGGTGAGGCGCCTTTGAGGTGCGGCATTGGAACCGTGTACGGTCCTCACCGCCATCCAAGCCGATCACTCTTGAGGGGTCGGGTTGGGTGTCGATTGAGTAACAGACCTTGATGTGAGGCAAAATCTCCGCCTCAGGTCGGGCACAAGTCCGGCCTCTCACGCGTTACGTGCGCTGGAGACACCGCAGACACCCAGAGGGGGAGAGCGATATGGCAACCGATTACGACACTCCACGCAAGACCGACGACGACGTCGACTCGGACAGCCTTGAAGAGCTGAAGGCCCGGCGGAACGACAAGTCCACCTCGTCGGTGGACGTCGACGAGTTCGAGGCCGCCGAGGGCCTCGAGCTGCCCGGCGCCGACCTCTCGAACGAGGAGCTGGCCGTCCGGGTGCTGCCCAAGCAGCAGGACGAGTTCACCTGCATGAGCTGCTTCCTGGTGCACCACCGCAGCCAGCTGGCCCGGGAGAAGAACGGTCAGCCGATCTGCCGCGACTGCGACTGAGGTCGGGTCGGCCGTGTCTGGCTCGACCCCTCCCCGGAAGCGCCGCTTCCCCCTGGGGAAAGCGGACGAAGGGCCGTCCGACGGCCCGCACGGCGCGCGTGACGACGAGCGGGGCGCACCCGGAGTGGTGGCCCCGCTCGAACCGGCGACCGACCGGGCAGACCACCCGGCGCCGGTGCGGCAGCCCGCGCCCGCCGCCCGGCGGCGGGCGGCGGTGATGAGCGACAGGGCCCGCGCCATGGCCCGGGAAGGGGTCCGCAGGGGCGGCAGCCGTGCTCGCGCGGGCCTGGGCTACCTCGCGGACCGGATCATCGAGATCGCCCCGCGGGTCCCCGTGCGCGACCTCGCGACCCTGCGCCGGCAGTTCCCGGGTCTCGGCCCCGAAAAGCTCGCCGACAAGCTGGTGGCGGGCGCGGCGGCCGGCACCTCGACGGTCGGAGCGGGGATCGGAGCGGCGGCGATGCTGCCGGTGCCGCCCGCGATGCCGACCGAACTGGCCGCGGAGATCACCGGGGTCGCCGCGATCGAGCTGAAGCTCATCGCCGAACTGCACGAGGTCTACGGCGTACGGCCGCCCGGGAACCTCAAGACCCGCAGTACCGCGTATCTGTCCTCCTGGTCGGGGGAGCGCGGGATCGACGTGATGAAACCGGCGACGTACGACGCCGCCCTCGGCGGCCGCATGAAACGCGAACTGCGCCAGCAGATCATGAAGCGGATGGTCCGGGACCTGCCCAACCTGATGCCGTTCATGGTCGGCGCGGCGGTGGGCGCCGTCATGAACCGCCGGGACACCAGGAGGCTCGCCGCCCATGTCCGGGCCGACCTGCGCAAGATCCAGGTGCCGTGGGACGAACTGCCCGAGCTCCCGCCGCTGGAGGAACCGGCCGAGCCCCTGAAGCTGCGCGACCTTCCCGAAGAGCTCTAGACGCTCGCCAAGGGCTTCGAGGCGCTCGCCGGGAGTCTCTAGGCGTTCGCCTTGCGCGCGGCCTCGATCGCAGCCGCCAGCCGCTCCGGCTCCCGCGTCGACAGGTACAGGTACGGCGTCGGGTCCTCCGGGTCGGTGACCTCCACCCGCAGCGCCGTGGGGATGTAGGCGCGCAGCAGCAGGAAGGCGCGGGTGTCGGCCTTGTACGTCCGCCAGGCGCGGGCCTCCTCCGCGTCCAGCACCTCGGACTCGCCCAGCGCCGACACCGGGATCTTCGCCTCGCCCGCGATCAGCGAGTCACCCACCACACGGATGCGCTGGGAGCCGTACGCGCTGGCGACCACCGCCGCCGCGGCCGTACCGCCGACCAGGCCGCCGAGCAGCGGCAGGGTGCCGAAGGGAAGCAGGATCAGGGCGAAGGAGACGCCCACGAGAAAGCTGATCAGCCACCACGAGCGGGGGGCGGTGAGACGTTCTTCGTAGGGGGCGGCGGAGAGCTGCATGGAGCCAAGCTTGGCACGGGATCCGAAGCTGGCCACTATCAGGGGGAGTCAGCGCGAAGCGCTGTCAGGCGGGGCGCCGGTGGGTGACGGGCGGGCGGGTAAGGTCTGCGCCTGTGAGTGGTAGTTCCGCAAGCCTTCAGCCTCCCGCCGACGCGGTGAAACCGGTACGGCACCCCGACGCGCCCGCGCCCGGGGAACTCCTCGGTGCGCACTACGAACACTGTTTCGGCTGTGGCCCCGGGCAGTCGCACGGACTGCACCTGGAGGCCCGGGCCGGCGAGGGCGTCTCGCTGACCGCCGAGTTCACCGTCCAGCCCGCCCACCAGGGCGCCCCGGGCCTCGCGCACGGGGGTGTGCTGGCCACGGCCCTCGACGAGACCCTCGGCTCGCTGAACTGGCTGCTGCGGACCATCGCCGTCACCGGCCGGCTGGAGACCGACTTCGTGCGGCCCGTGCCCCTTGGCACCACGCTCCACCTGGAGGCCGAGGTCACGGCCGTCGCCGGCCGGAAGATCTACTCCAAGGCCACCGGACGCATCGGCGGTCCCGACGGGCCCGTCGCCGTCCGCGCCGACGCCCTCTTCATCGAGGTCAAGGTCGACCACTTCATCGACCACGGCCGCACGGAGGAGATCCAGGCCGCCATGAGCGACCCGGACCAGGTCCGGCGTGCCCGCGCCTTCGAGGTGAACCCGTGAGCCGTGGCCCCCTGAACGTGCTGCTCCGCCGCGTCGACCCCGACGTACCCCTTCCGGCGTACGAGCATCCGGGGGATGCCGGAGCCGATCTGCGCACGACCGAGCCGTGCGAACTGGGTCCCGGAGAGCGGGCCGTGCTCCCCACGGGTGTGTCGATCGCCCTGCCCGAGGGGTACGCGGCCTTTGTGCACCCGCGCTCCGGGCTCGCCGCTCGCTGCGGCGTCGCCCTCGTGAATGCCCCGGGGACGGTTGATGCCGGGTACCGTGGGGAGATCAAGGTGATCGTGGTGAATCTCGACCCGCGCGAGTCCGTGCGGTTCGAGCGCTTCGACCGGATTGCCCAACTGGTCGTCCAGCAGGTCGAGAGGGTCCGCTTCCAGGAGGTCGCGGAGCTTCCCGACTCCACGCGGGCCGAAGGGGGCTTCGGGTCCACCGGCGGCCATGCCGCGGTGGGCGGCGATAGCGGCACAAGCGGTCAGGCCGCCGATGGCGGTCCGACGGGTGGGAATCGATACGCTTCGGTCGTATCCGACCGGGAAGGACAGTGACGTGTTCGGACGTCGCAAGAAGAAGGGTGCCGCCGAGGACGCGGCCGGCGAGGCCGAGCAGGTCGTCGACAGCGTCGACACCGAGGCGGACGAGGAAGAGGAAGAGGCCGGGCGCGAGCGCGTCCGGCTGGAGCCCGGGCCCCGGCCCGACGGGCCCTGGGACAGCAGCGAGGTGCGTGACCCGGCCGAGGGCCGTGTGGACCTCGGCGGACTGTTCGTACCGGGCGTCGACGGCATGGAGCTCAGGGTCGAGGTCGCCGGTGACGCGATCGTCGCAGCCACCGTCGTGCTGCGCGACAGCGCCATCCAGCTCCAGGCCTTCGCCGCGCCCAAGCGCGAGGGCATCTGGGGCGAGGTCCGCGAGGAGATCGGGTCCGGCATCACCCAGCAGGGTGGCATCGTCGACGAGGTCGAGGGCCCGCTCGGCTGGGAGCTGCGCGCGCAGGTGCCGGTACAGCTGCCGGACGGCACGGGTGGTTTCCAGGTCGTGCGCTTCGTGGGCGTGGACGGCCCGCGGTGGTTCCTGCGGGGAGTGATCTCCGGGCAGGGCGCGGTGCAGCCGCAGGCCGCGGGGCTGCTGGAGCAGATCTTCCGCGACACCGTCGTGGTGCGTGGTGAGGGGCCGATGGCACCCCGCGACCCGATCGTCCTGAAGCTGCCGAACGACGCGCAGATGGTCCCCGAGGGGGTGCAGCAGGAGGAGTCCTCCCGCTTCTCCGGCGGCATGGGCCAGCTGCAGCGCGGGCCGGAGATCACAGAGGTCCGCTAGGCGCTCCGCTGGGTTCAGCGGGGATGTACGGGCCGTGCCTCTGCGGGGTGCGGCCCGTTTTGCGGGGTCGCGCCGTCGCCGGGTGCGGGTTCGTCGTGGCTGCTCGCGCAGTTCCCCGCGCCCCCTCCGGGGCGCCATACTGGCGCCCGGTCGACCGGGGGAGGCGGTATGGGCGGTCAGGTGGTCACCGGCACCATGGTGCGGGTCGAGGACGTCCACAAGTCGTACGGGCGCGGTGCCGCGGCCGCGCATGCCCTGCGCGGGGTCTCCCTCGAGGTGCGGCGGGGTGAACTCGTCGCTCTCAAGGGGCGTTCGGGGTCCGGCAAGACCACCCTGCTGAACATCGTCGGCGGGCTCGACACACCCGACCGGGGGCGGGTCGAGGTCGACGGGCGGCAGCTGGGGGAGCTCGGCGAGAGCGAGCTGCTGCGGCTGCGCCGGGACCGGATCGGGTTCGTCTTCCAGTCCTTCGGGCTCATCCCGATCCTCACCGCGGCCGAGAACGTCGGCGTACCGCTCAGACTGCGCCGTGCCGACCCGCGCGAGCGCGAGGAGCGGGTCGAGCTGCTGCTCTCCCTCGTCGGGCTGGCGGGGCACGCCGCCCAGCGGCCCGGCGAGCTGTCCGGCGGGCAGCAGCAGCGCGTCGCCATCGCCCGCGCCCTCGCCAACCGGCCGGCCCTGCTCATCGCCGACGAACCGACCGGCCAGCTGGACGCCGAGACCGGGCACGCCGTCATGGAGCTGCTGCGGGCCGTCGTACGCAGCGAGGAGTCGGCCGGCCGGGACGGAGCCCCGTCCGCGCTGGTCGCCACGCACGACGCGACCCTCCTCGACCTGGCCGACCGGGTACTGGAACTGCGCGACGGCGAGATCGTCGAGCACTGAACCGGCCGGCTGGGCAGCGGTCTCATCAGGGTTGCGTCAAAGTTGTCCGCCGCACGCCCCCCTGCCCCGTTTGCCGTAATTGTTGGCCGTAAGGTCGACGCTGCGTAGGCGGCAGTCACGGGAAGAGAATGGAGTCATGGCACGCGGCAAGCTTCGGATCTACCTCGGTGCGGCACCCGGCGTGGGCAAGACCTACGCCATGCTCTCCGAGGCACACCGCCGCGTGGAGCGGGGCACCGACTGCGTCGTGGCCTTCGTCGAGCACTACGACCGGCCGCGCACCGAGGTGATGCTGCACGGCCTGGAGCAGGTGCCGCGCAAGCGGCTGGAGTACCGGGGCGCCACCTTCGGCGAGATGGACGTCGACGCCGCGCTGCGCCGGGCGCCTGCCGTCGCCCTGGTGGACGAACTCGCCCACACGAACATCCCCGGCTCGCGCAACGCCAAGCGCTGGCAGGACGTGGAGGAACTGCTCGCCGCCGGGATCGACGTGATCTCGACCGTCAACATCCAGCACCTGGAGTCACTGGGCGACGTGGTCGAGTCGATCACCGGGGTGCGGCAGCGCGAGACCGTCCCGGACGAGGTCGTACGGCGGGCCGACCAGATCGAGCTGGTCGACATGTCCCCGCAGGCGCTGCGCCGCCGTATGGCGCACGGCAACATCTACCAGCCGGACAAGGTCGACGCGGCCCTGTCCAACTACTTCCGCCCCGGCAACCTGACCGCCCTGCGCGAGCTGGCGCTGCTGTGGGTGGCGGACCGGGTCGACGAGTACCTCAACGCCTACCGCAGCGAACACCGGGTCTCCAAGATCTGGGGCTCCCGCGAGCGGATCGTGGTCGGTCTGACCGGCGGTCCCGAGGGGCGCACCCTGATCCGCCGGGCCGCGCGGCTCGCCGAGAAGGGCGCCGGCGGCGAGGTGCTCGCCGTGTACATAGCCCGCAGCGACGGACTGACCTCGGCCTCCCCGAAGGAACTGGCCGTCCAGCGCACCCTGGTGGAGGACCTGGGCGGCACCTTCCACCACGTCGTCGGCGACGACATACCGGCCGCCCTGCTGGACTTCGCGCGGGGCGTGAACGCCACCCAGATCGTGCTGGGCTCCTCGCGCCGCAAGGCCTGGCAGTACGTCTTCGGGCCCGGCGTCGGTGCCACGGTCGCCCGCGAGTCCGGTCCCGACCTCGACGTCCACATCGTCACCCACGAGGAGGTCGCCAAGGGCCGCGGACTGCCGGTGGCCCGGGGCGGCCGGCTCGGGCGGGCCCGGATCATCTGGGGCTGGGCGGTGGGCCTGGTGGGCCCGGCGGTCCTCGCGGTGCTGCTGAACACCGTCGACCTCGGCCTCGCCAACGACATGCTGCTGTTCCTGTCCGTCACCGTCGCGGCGGCACTGCTCGGCGGCCTGCTGCCCGCGCTGGCCTCGGCGGCCTTCGGCTCGCTGCTGCTGAACTACTTCTACACCCCGCCCCTGCACCGGCTGACCATCGCCGATCCCAAGAACATCGTCGCCATCGCGATCTTCTTCGGCGTCGGCATGTCGGTCGCCTCGGTGGTGGACCTCGCCGCCCGGCGCACCCACCAGGCCGCCCGGCTGCGCGCCGAGTCGGAGATACTCTCCTTCCTCGCCGGGAACGTGCTGCGCGGCGAGACCAGCCTGGAGGAGCTGCTGGAGCGGGTCCGGGAGACCTTCGCGATGGAGTCGGCCGCACTGCTGGAGCGGGCGGGCGACGTCGAGCCGTGGACCTGCGCCGGGCGGGCCGGATTCGGGCGCCCGCTGGAGCGGCCCGAGGACGCCGACGTCGACATGCCCGTCGGCGACCACATGGCGCTCGCGCTCACCGGCCGGGTGCTGCCCGCCGAGGACCGCCGGGTGCTCGCCGCCTTCGCCGCCCAGGCCGCCGTCGCCCTGGACCGCCGGCGCCTGCAGGAGGAGGCCGACCAGGCCCGGGCGCTGGCCGAGGGCAACCGCATCCGCACCGCGCTGCTCGCCGCCGTCAGCCACGACCTGCGCACGCCCCTGGCCGGCATCAAGGCGGCGGTGTCGAGCCTGCGCTCCGACGACGTGGACTGGTCCGAGGAGGACCGGGCGGAGCTGCTGCAGGGCATCGAGGAGGGCGCCGACCGGCTGGACCACCTCGTCGGCAACCTCCTCGACATGTCCCGCCTGCAGACCGGTACGGTCACCCCGCTGATCCGCGAGATCGACGTGGACGAGGTCGTGCCGATGGCCCTCGGGGGCGTCCCCGAGGGCAGCGTCGAGCTGGACGTGCCCGAAAGCCTGCCGATGGTCGCGGTCGACCCCGGGCTGCTGGAGCGGTCCGTGGCCAACCTGGTGGAGAACGCCGTCAAGTACAGCCCGAAGGGCCGGTCCGTGGTGGTCTCCGCCAGTGCCATGGCCGACCGGGTCGAGGTGCGGGTGGTGGACCGCGGGCCGGGCGTGCCGGACGCGGCCAAGGACCGGATATTCGAGCCGTTCCAGCGCTACGGTGACGCCCCCCGCGGCGCCGGGGTCGGGCTCGGCCTCGCGGTCGCCCGGGGCTTCGCCGAGGCCATGGGCGGCACCCTCAACGCCGAGGACACGCCGGGGGGCGGACTGACCATGGTCCTCAGCCTCCGCGCGGCAGGATCGCGTCCCGAGCCCCTCGAAGCGGGCCGGGACCTCGCAGAACCAGAAAGGCAGACGACTCTATGACCCGGGTGCTCGTGGTCGACGACGAGCCGCAGATCGTGCGCGCCCTCGTGATCAACCTCAAGGCGCGCAAGTACGAGGTCGACGCGGCGCCCGACGGCCGTACCGCCCTGGAACTCGCCGCCTCCCGGCATCCCGACGTGGTCGTGCTCGACCTGGGTCTGCCCGACATGGACGGCGTCGAGGTGATCCGGGGCCTGCGCGGCTGGACCCGCGTGCCCATCCTGGTCCTGTCCGCCCGGCACTCCTCGGACGAGAAGGTCGAGGCCCTCGACGCGGGCGCCGACGACTACGTCACCAAGCCGTTCGGCATGGACGAGCTGCTGGCCCGGCTGCGGGCCGCCGTGCGCCGGGCCGAGCCGGTCGGGCCCGGCGAGGACGACCTGACGACCGTCGAGACCGAGGGCTTCACGGTCGACCTGGCCGCCAAGAAGGTCAACCGCGCCGGCAAGGACGTCCGCCTCACCCCGACCGAGTGGCACCTGCTGGAGGTGCTGGTGCGCAACACCGGCCGCCTGGTCAGCCAGAAGCAGCTGCTGCAGGAGGTGTGGGGGCCGTCGTACGGCACCGAGACCAACTACCTGCGCGTGTACATGGCCCAGCTGCGACGGAAGCTGGAGGCGGACCCCTCGCACCCGAAGCACTTCATCACCGAGCCGGGCATGGGATATCGCTTCGAGAAGTGAGCGGACCGCGAGGTGAGCGCCGCGAAGTGAGCTGGGCTACGGCGGTGTCGGTGTGCCCCGGTACGCTTCACGTATGAGTGCTGTTCCTCGTTCCGAAAAGCCGGCGGGCCGGTTCCGGCGCATGCTCGACCGGCTCTCCTCGTCGCAGGAGGACCTGGAGTCCGAGGAACTGCGCGAGGACGCCGAGACCACGGGCTGTACGAAGATCGGCGACTGCCACGACCGGCAGATCGTCACCGTAACTGGTACCTTGCGCACGGTCACCCTGCGTCCGCGCGCCGGGGTCCCCGCCCTGGAGGCCGAGCTGTTCGACGGCTCCGCGGCGCTGGACGTGGTGTGGCTCGGCAGGCGTTCCATCGTGGGCATAGAACCGGGGCGCATGCTGATCGCATCGGGCCGGATCTCGATGAGCCGGGGCCGCCGGGTGCTGTTCAACCCGAAATACGAACTGCGACCCCTCGGACGGGAGTAGCCGGTGACGTCCCTCGACAAGCCGACCGAAGGCACCGACCAGAGTCCGCCCGACGAGACCGGCGATGTCCGTGCGGTGACCGAGGCCGCGCTCTTCGAGGCGTTCGGCGGTGTCCGTGGCATGGTCGAGACGGTCGTGCCGGGCCTGCTCTTCGTCGCGATCTTCACGGTGAACAAGAACCTGCACGTGTCGGCGATCGCCGCGCTGGCCGTGTCCCTGGTCCTGGTCGTGGTCCGGCTCGCGATGAAGGACACCGTCAAGCACGCCTTCAGCGGCGTCTTCGGGGTGGCCTTCGGCGTCGCGTTCGCGATGTTCACCGGCAACGCCAAGGACTTCTACCTCCCCGGCATGCTCTACACGCTGGGCCTGGCGCTGGCCTACATCGTCACGACCCTCGCCGGTGTTCCCCTGATCGGCCTCATCCTCGGCCCGGTCTTCAAGGAGAACCTCTCCTGGCGCACCCGCAACCCCGGCCGCAAGAAGGCCTACGCGAAGGCCAGTTGGGCCTGGGGCCTGATCCTGCTGGCCAAGTGCGCGATCCTCTTCCCGCTCTACTGGTGGTCCGACACCGCCAAGCTCGGCTGGGTGCTGGTCATCCTGAAGATCCCGCCGTTCCTGCTGGCGGTCTGGCTCACCTGGGTCTTCCTCGCCAAGGCCCCCGCGCCCATCGACGTCTTCGCCGAGATGGAGGCCGAGGAGCAGGCCGAGAAGGAGCGCAAGGAGGCGCTGGCAGCCGAGGGCGGCGAGACGAGCGGGGGACGGCACCGCCGGGAGGCCTAGGGACTGTCGTCACGTTCCCGTCTGCCGCGCGACGCCCGGCACGCTCCCCCAGCGGGGGCACCCCCGCGACAGGCCCCTGCCGAGCGCGGCATCGCGGGTTCGCACCGGCCCGGGACCGCCGAGGTCCCGGGCCGTTCCCATGGCCTGCCTGCGGTGAAGGGGCGTGTGCTGCCGCGGCACCGGCGTGGGCGAGCGGCGCGCAGCCGGCGGTCAGGGGCAGCGTTCGAGCGTGACTGGCGGGTGGCGCTGCGCGTCCTCGCCCACCGCACCAGGCAGGCCGCCCTCCGTCACGTCGCCGCCGGGCCCGACGCCCGCTGGTCGAGCAGCTGCGCGCCGAGGCGCCGGCCCGCATCGAGGCCGGCGGCGGCCGGCCACAGCGGCTCGCCCGGCTGGAGGACCATCGGCGGCCACGGTGTCGAGGGCCGGCCCCCTGCCGCTGTTGTCCGCACGCGAAGGGCCCGGCAGATCCGACGATCCCCGGGCCCTCGGCGCGGCAGCGCACGGGCTAGCCCGACGTGTCCTCGCGGCGCACCGACAGCAGCTCCTCCAGCTGTTCCTCGCGAGCCTGGGCGGCCACGAAGAGGAGTTCGTCGCCCGGCTCCAGGGAGTCCTCCTTGGACGGGGTCAGGACGCGGGTGCCGCGGATGATGGTGACCAGGGAGGTGTCCTCGGGCCACTCGACGTCGCCCACCTGGGTGCCGGCCAGGGCCGACTCCTCGGGCAGGGTCAGCTCGACGAGGTTGGCGTCGCCGTGGCTGAAGCGCAGCAGCCGGACCAGGTCGCCGACGCTCACCGCCTCCTCGACCAGGGCGGACATCAGGCGCGGGGTGGACACTGCCACGTCCACGCCCCAGGCCTCGTTGAACAGCCACTCGTTCTTCGGGTTGTTGACGCGGGCGACGACGCGCGGGACGCCGTACTCCGTCTTGGCGAGCAGCGAGACGACCAGGTTGACCTTGTCGTCGCCGGTCGCGGCGATGACGACGTTGCAGCGCTGCAGCGCCGCCTCGTCCAGGGACGTGATCTCGCAGGCGTCGGCCAGCAGCCACTCCGCCTGGGGCACCCGCTCCACCGAGATGGCGGTCGGGGCCTTGTCGATGAGCAGGACCTCGTGGCCGTTCTCCAGCAGCTCGCCCGCGATCGAGCGGCCGACGGCACCGGCTCCGGCAATGGCGACCCTCATCAGTGACCGCTCTCCTCTTCCGGGCCCTGGGCGAACGCCGCCTCGACCTTCTCGACGTCGTCCGACCGCATCATCACATGCACGAGGTCGCCCTCCTGCAGCACCGTCTGCGAGGTCGGCAGGATCGCTTCGCCGAGGCGGGTCAGGAACGCCACGCGGACGCCCGTCTCCTCCTGCAGCTTGCTGATCTTGTGCCCGACCCACTTCGCGGAGGCGTGCACCTCGGCGAGCTGCACCCCGCCGGTGGGGTCGCGCCACAGCGGCTCGGCACCGGAGGGCAGCAGCCGGCGCAGCATCTGGTCGGCGGTCCAGCGGACCGTCGCCACGGTGGGGATGCCGAGGCGCTGGTAGACCTCGGCGCGACGCGGGTCGTAGATACGGGCGGCCACGTTCTCCACGCCGAACATCTCGCGGGCCACGCGCGCGGAGATGATGTTGGAGTTGTCACCGCTGGAGACGGCGGCGAAGGCACCGGCCTCCTCGATGCCGGCCTCGCGCAGGGTGTCCTGGTCGAAGCCGACACCGGTGACCCGGCGGCCCCCGAAGCCAGGGCCCAGCCGACGGAAGGCGGTCGGGTCCTGGTCGATCACGGCGACCGTATGGCCCTGTTGCTCCAAGGTCTGGGCGAGAGCGGAACCCACTCTCCCGCAGCCCATGATGACGATGTGCACGACCGTCCTTCCGATGTCAACAAGTTCTCTGAGGTTATTGACCTGGTCTTAACAGGTTCTCAGACCGAGGCCCAAAGCTACACATGGGCGCCGGGGGGTGGGCACCCCCCGGCGCGGGTTCCTCGTGATCACGGTCGGCGATCATGCGCCTGGGCGGCGTCAGCGATCGGTGTCCGCGATCACCGGGGGCGGGGGCCGGCGAGTGATGCTGCGCACGCTGCACAGGGTCAGGATTCCGAGGCCGAGCAGGGCGAGCGTCGCCCCGATCAGCTCCGCGGTCGCGGGCATGGGACCTCCGAGGTGCGATGACATGCGGGGTCTGCCATCTAGGCACGGGGAGTGCGCGGACCGCGGAATCCGCAATTCCGGGCGCCTCTGAATTCACTCGTGAGGCAGATCCGGGACACCGGGTGGGCGGGCGGCTGTTCGAAGGCCTACGATCCTCTCTCGTGTCCAAACTGACCGACGTGCCCAAACGGATCCTCATCGGGCGCGCACTGCGCAGTGACCGGCTGGGCGAAACGCTCCTGCCGAAGCGCATCGCACTCCCCGTCTTCGCCTCCGACCCGCTGTCCTCCGTCGCCTACGCGCCGGGGGAGGTCCTGCTGGTCCTGTCCATCGCGGGCGTGTCGGCGTACCACTTCAGCCCGTGGATCGCCCTCGCGGTCGTGGTGCTGATGTTCACCGTGGTCGCCTCCTACCGGCAGAACGTCCACGCGTACCCGAGCGGCGGTGGCGACTACGAGGTCGCCACCACGAACCTGGGCCCCAGAGCCGGCCTCACGGTCGCCAGCGCCCTGCTCGTGGACTACGTCATGACCGTCGCCGTCTCCATCGCCTCCGGCATCGAGAACCTCGGGTCTGCGATCCCCTTCGTGGTCGAGCACAAGGTGCTGTGCGCGGTCGTCGTGATCGTGCTGCTGACGCTGATGAACCTGCGCGGCGTGAAGGAGTCCGGCAAGCTCTTCGCGATCCCGACGTACGTGTTCGTCGGCGGCGTCTTCGTCATGATCGCGTGGGGCGCCGTCCGGGGCCTGATCCTCGGGGACGCCATGCGCGCCCCGAGCGCCGGCTACCACATCAACGCCGAGCACCAGGGCCTCGCCGGCTTCGCGCTGATCTTCCTCCTGCTGCGCGCCTTCTCCTCCGGCTGTGCGGCACTGACCGGTGTGGAGGCCATCTCCAACGGTGTCCCGGCCTTCCGCAAGCCCAAGTCGAAGAACGCGGCGACCACCCTCGCGCTGATGGGCGTGCTGGCCGTCACCATGTTCTGCGGCATCATCGTGCTCGCCATGACGACCAAGGTCCGCATGGCCGAGAACCCGGCCACCGACCTGATCCGGGGCGGCCACCCGCTCGGCTCCGGCTATGTCCAGAACCCGGTGATCTCCCAGGTCGCCGAGGCCGTCTTCGGCAAGGGCAGCTTCCTGTTCGTCGTCCTCGCGGCGGCGACGGCCCTTGTCCTCTTCCTGGCGGCCAACACGGCGTACAACGGCTTCCCGCTGCTCGGCTCGATCCTCGCCCAGGACCGCTACCTGCCGCGCCAGCTGCACACCCGCGGCGACCGCCTCGCCTTCTCCAACGGCATCGTGCTGCTCGCGGGCGCCGCGGCCCTGCTGACCGTCATCTACGGCGCCGACTCCACGCGTCTGATCCAGCTGTACATCGTCGGCGTGTTCGTGTCCTTCACGCTCAGCCAGACCGGCATGGTCCGGCACTGGAACCGGCACCTCGCGGTCGAGCAGGACCCGGCCAAGCGCCGCCACATGATCCGCTCCCGCGCGATCAACGCGTTCGGTGCCTTCCTGACCGGCCTGGTGCTGGTCGTGGTGCTGGTCACCAAGTTCACGCACGGCGCCTGGGTGGCCGTCGTCGGCATGTGCATTTTCTACGCGACGATGACCGGGATCCGTAAGCACTACGACCGTGTCGCCGAGGAACTCGTCGCTCCGGACGACCCGGACGACGAGATGGTCCGCCCGTCCCGGGTCCACTCGGTCGTCCTGATCTCCAAGATCCACCGCCCGACGCTCCGTGCCCTGGCCTACGCCAAGCTGATGCGCTCGGACACCCTGGAGGCGCTGACGGTCAACGTCGACCCGGTCGAGACCAAGGCGCTGCGCGACGAATGGGAGCGGCGCGGTATCGACGTACCGCTGAAGGTCCTGGACTCGCCGTACCGCGAGATCACCCGGCCGGTGATCGAGTACGTCAAGAGCCTGCGCAAGGAGTCGCCGCGCGACGCGGTCTCCGTGATCATCCCCGAGTACGTGGTCGGCCACTGGTACGAGCATCTGCTGCACAACCAGAGCGCCCTGCGCCTGAAGGGCCGCCTGCTGTTCACGCCCGGCGTGATGGTGACCTCGGTGCCGTATCAGCTGCAGTCCTCCGAAGCGGCCAAGCAGCGGGCCCGCAAGCGGCAGGAGTGGAGCGCGCCGGGTGCGGTGCGGCGCGGTCCGGCGGCGGACCGGCCCAAGCAGCCGTCGGCGACGAAGGACTGACCCCGGGGCTCGGCCTGTGGTGAGCGGCCGGACGACAGCCACGTAGACTGGTGGGCTGTTGTCCGGCCGTTTCCCGTTCCTGATCTGGAGTCACCCCGCCATGCAGGCAGAACCGAAGAAGTCGCTGGTCGGGGAGGAGTACGAGGTCGAGATCGGCCCCGTCGCCCACGGCGGCCACTGCATCGCCCGCACGGCCGAGGGCCAGGTGCTGTTCGTCCGGCACGCGCTGCCCGGCGAGCGGGTGGTGGCGAGGGTGACCGAAGGCGAGGAGGGAGCCCGCTTCCTCCGTGCGGACGCCGTACGGATCCTGGAGGCGTCCAAGGACCGCATCGAGGCCCCCTGCCCGTTCGCCGGCCCCGGCCGCTGCGGCGGCTGTGACTGGCAGCACGCCAAGCCCGGCGCCCAGCGCCGCCTGAAGGGCGAGGTGATCGCCGAACAGCTCAAGCGGCTCGCGGGCCTCACGCCCGAGGAGGCCGGCTGGGACGGCACGGTGATGCCGGCCGAGGGCGACAAGCTGCCGTCGGGCCAGGTCCCGCAGTGGCGCACGCGGGTGCAGTACGCCGTCGACGCCGAGGGCCACGCGGGTCTGCGCCGCCACCGCTCCCACGAGGTCGAGCGCATCGACCACTGCATGATCGCGGCGGAGGGCGTCAGCGAGCTGGGCATCGAGCGGCGGGACTGGACCGGCATGGAGTCGGTCGAGGCGATCGCGGCGACGGGCTCGCAGGACCGCCAGGTGATCCTGACGCCGCGCCCGGGCGCCCGCCTCCCCCTGGTCGAACTGGACAAGCCGGTGTCGGTCCTCCGGGTCGACGAGAAGTCCGGCGGGGTGCACCGCGTCCACGGCCGCCCCTTCGTCCGCGAGCGCGCCGACGGCCGTACCCACCGCGTGGGCAACGGCGGCTTCTGGCAGGTCCACCCGAAGGCGGCGGACACCCTGGTGACGGCGGTCATGCAGGGCCTCCTCCCACGCAAGGGCGAGATGGCCCTGGACCTCTACTGCGGCGTGGGCCTGTTCGCGGGGGCACTGGCCGACCGGCTCGGCGAGAAGGGCGCGGTCCTCGGCATCGAGTCCGGCAAGCGCGCGGTGGAGGACGCCCGGCACAACCTGGCCGACTTCCCGCGGGTCCGCATCGAACAGGGCAAGGTCGAGTCGGTCCTGCCGCGCACGGGCATCACCGAGGTCGACCTGATCGTCCTGGACCCGCCCAGGGCGGGCGCGGGCCGCACGACGGTCGCCCACCTCTGCTCCCTCGACGCCCGCCGCATCGCCTACGTCGCCTGCGACCCCGCGGCGCTGGCCCGCGACCTGGCGTACTTCCGCGAGGGCGGATACCGGGTGCGGACGCTCCGGGCGTTCGACCTGTTTCCGATGACGCATCACGTGGAGTGCGTAGCGATTTTGGAGCCCGCGGCAAAGGGGCTCTGACCTGCGGTTTTCCTGGGTTGCTCCGGCATGGCCGGGTGCGCTCGACCTGTTTCCCGACGTCCACCGCGTGGAACATGTCGCAGGCTCGCGCCGTGCGTCCCGCCTGCGGCTTCGCACAGCGATGCGCGGATGAGGGGCGCTTTCCCTCGACTTGTGAGGGTGGTTGAGGAAACGTCCTGACGCTCGTTCGACGCTGTCACCCGACTGCGGCTTGCCCCACGTAGGAGCAACCGATCGAAGACCGGTTGCCGGCTCGGGGACAGGAGCCGTGCCGGGCCGCGGCGTTGTTGTTGCGTGCTCGGTCAATCGGTTTGCGCGCGGTGCCGATGCCCTCCCCGGCGTGCCGCCGAAGACTGGACGCCCCGTCATCTGGAGCGATGAGGAGGCGGCGCGCGGTGCGGATCGTCTGTGTCGACGGTGGTCGCGAGTGGGACGTGGAGGTGCGTTTCGGCCGGCCGGACGCCACCCTCGCCGATCTGGCCGCGGCCGTGGGGATGCCGGGCCATGTGCTTGCCGTCGACGGCCGGGTGATGCCCCCCGAGACGGTCGTGCACGAGTCCGGCCTCGTGCACGGGTCCCGGGTGGCCGGTGCCCGGGGGCCTGTGGCCGGTGGGCTGCGGAAGCCGGTGGTCGTCCTGCGGTTGGTGGGAGGTCTGGAGGCAGGCCGTGGTTTCCCGCTGGCGGCGGGCCGCACGATCGTCGGGCGTGGAGCGGAGGCGGACGTCCGTGTGGCGGCCTCGGGCGTGTCACGGCTCCATGCCGCATTCGACGTCCTGCCCGACGGCCGGGTGACCGTCACCGACCTCGGCTCGGCGAACGGCACGGACGTCGACGGCGCCAGGATCCGCGAAACGGTCCAGGTCCATGCGGACGACCTGGTGTCGCTCGGCGGTGAACTGCTTCTCCGTGCACTGCCCGCCGACCGGCTCGGTCCGGTGCAGCGGATCAACGCCGTCCGCGAGGCCGGGCCCGGTGGGGTGCTGCCGTTCAACCGCCCGCCCAGGGGCGGGCGTCCGGCCGGCTCGGTGCCGATCGTCGTCCCCGCGCCGCCGGCTCGCACGCACAAGGCTCCCTTCAGCGTCGCGGCCCTGCTCGGCCCGCTGGCCATGGCCGCCGCGACCGTTGTGCTGACCGGCGATCCGCGCTACGCGGCCATCGCGGCGCTCACCCCGCTGATGTTCCTGACCAACTTCGCCGAGGAGCGCCTACGCGGCAGGTCAGCGCTGCGCCGGGGGAGCCGCGAGTACGCGGCCCGGCTGGCGGAGTTCGAGACGGTGGTGGAGCGCAGGCACACCGAGGAAGTACGGTCCCGCCGCGCGGCCCACCCCGATCCGGCCGAGGTGCTCCACCGGGCGACCGCTCCCGGGACCGCGCTGTGGGAGCGGCGTCCGGGCGCGGACGACTTCCTCCAACTCGTGGCCGGCACGGCTGACCTGCCCTGGGATCCGCCGTTGGACCGGGACTCCGGCGAGCCGCCCCCGGAACCCGCGGCCGTTCTCGCGCGCAGGTCCGTATTGCCGCAGGTGCCCGTGGTGGTGGGTGTCTCGGCCGGTGAGGCGGTGGGCTTCGAGGGCAACCGGAAGGCGTGCCTGGCCGTCGCCCGGTCCCTGCTGTGCCAGGCCGTGGTGGGCAGCGGGCCCGCGGACGTCACGGTCGCCGTGTTCACCGACGCCGACCGGCTCGCCGACTGGGACTGGACCAAGTGGCTGCCGCACGGGGCCGACGTACGGTCCGGGACGACACGGCTGGTGGCGGTCGGTCCGGAGCAGGCCGACGCGCTGGCCCGGCACCTGCTCGCCGCGAGGCCGCCCGCACAGCCCGCGGCCGGCCGGCCGGCCACAGGTCCGGTGCTGCTCGTGGTCGTGGACGGCGCCACCTTGCTGGAGGGCCGCCCCAACCGGCTTCGGGACCTGATCGCGGGCACCTCCGTACGCTGCGGAGCGCTGGTGCTGACCACCCGCCTGCCCGCGCTGTGCACCTCCGTGGTCACGGCCTCGCCCGAGGGCATCGGGCAGGTCCGTGACGTGGCCCTGGGTGTCACCGTGGAGCGGGTGGTGCTCGATGGCGTGCCGTTCGCCGAAGCGCGGGACACGGCGCGGGCGCTGGCCCGCTTCGAGGATCCGGAACTGCGGATCGAGGGCGCCGGACTGCCCGACCGGATCTCCCTGCTCCCTCTGCTGGACCTGGAGAGCGTGGACGGCGCCGCGGTGGCCGGCCACTGGAAGAAGCGGCTGCCCGAGCTCCGGGTCCGGGCGGTGCTGGGCGTCACCGAACGCGACCTGTTCACCGTGGATCTCGACGACGACGGTCCGCACGCGCTCATCGCCGGAACGACCGGTTCCGGCAAGAGCGAGCTGCTGCGCACCCTCATCGCGAGCATGGCGGTTGACGCGGACCCGGAGCACCTCACGTTCGCGCTGATCGATTACAAGGGTGGCGGCGCGCTGGACGAATGCGCCGCCCTGCCGCACACCGTCGGCCTGGTCACCGACCTCGACGAGCAGCTCAGCGAACGGGCCCTGCGCTGCCTGGAGGCCGAACTGCACCACCGCGAACGGCTGTTGCGCGAGACGGGCCTGAGCCACGTACGCGACTACCAGCGGCTGCGGGACACCGGGCGGACCGAACTGGAGCCGATGCCGCGGCTGGCCGTGGTCATCGACGAGTTCGCCACGCTGGTCAAGGCGCTCCCCGACTTCGTGGACGCCCTCGTTGGCATCGCGCAGCGCGGCCGCAGCCTGGGCGTGCACCTGATCATGGCGACGCAGCGGCCCGCCGGCTCCGTCAACGACGCGATCAAGAACAACGTCAAGCTCCGCATCGCGCTCCGGCTGGAATCCACCGGCGACTCGCAGGACGTCATCGACAACCCGGCCGCCGCCGCGATCGGCAGCCGGCAGTGGGGCCGCGCCTTCTACCGGCTCAGCGCTCGTGAAGTCGTACCGGTGCAGACCGCTCTGTCCACCGGCGTCACCCCCGAGACAGCCGTCACGGCCCCGGCGACCGCGGGCCCCTTCCTGCTGGCCCTGCCCGCCGCCGAGCCGAGCACGGCGGAGACCGACGGGGCAACCGACCTGCAGCGCCTGGTCGCGGCCGCCAGGGAAGCGGCAGAGTTGGCCGGTTTCGCCGAGCCACGGCGGCCCTGGCCCGACCCCCTGCCCGCTGTCGTACGCGCCGCC
This sequence comes from Streptomyces barringtoniae, assembly GCF_020819595.1. Taxonomy (GTDB): domain Bacteria; phylum Actinomycetota; class Actinomycetes; order Streptomycetales; family Streptomycetaceae; genus Streptomyces; species Streptomyces barringtoniae. Next base: position 381,455 of record NZ_JAJHNP010000001.1, on the reverse strand, counting down.
GATCTCCCGCCCGTCGCGGAACGCGGCCTGCAGACGGAGGCCGTCGGTCTCCCCGCGTACGCCCTCGCCGATGACCCCGAGCGGCAGCGGCAGTACCCGGTCGGCTGGGATCCCGCCGCGGGAAACGTCCTGATCTACGGCGGCGGCGGTTCCGGGACGTCCACCGCTCTGGCCGCCCTCGCCCTGGCCTGTGCCGGCGTCCAGGGGCCCGAGCGGTGCCACATCTTCGCCCTCGACATGGGCGCGGGCGACCTGGCGCCGCTGGCCGGCCTGCCGCACACCGGGGCCCACATCGGGCCGGCGGAACGCGAGCGGCAGATCCGCCTCGTCCGGCTGCTGCGCCGGGAACTCGACGAGCGCAAGACGCGTGGCGTCGCGGCATCCGGCCAGGGGGTGTCGGCCCCGGACTGGCTGGTACTCCTGGACAACCTCGGGGCGCTGCTGTCGGACTTCGACAAGGACATCGCCGGGATGAACCTCATCGACGAACTGGCCCGGGTCTACGCGGACGGGCCGGCCGTCGGCATCCGCTTCGCCGTTACCGCCGACCGCTCCGGCGCCGTGCCGTCCGCGTGGGCGGCACTGACCCAGCAGAAACTGCTGATGCGCATGGCGGATCCCGGCGAGTACGGCTACTTCGACGTGCCGCGCGGCGCGGTCCCCGGCTACGTACCCGGACGCGCACTGGTGGCCGCGAGCCGCCAGGTGATCCAGATCGCCCTGCCCGCCGAGGACCTCGCCACCGCGGTGGCCGCCTGCGCCGCCCGCCGGCCCGGCGCCGCCACCACCGCGCCCCGCGTCGGCACGCTGCCCGCCGAGATCACCCTCGGCGCCCTCGCGGCACCGGCTGCGGTGGCCGCCGAACCCTGGTACATCCCGGTCGGCCTGGACGCGGACACCCTCGGTGGCACGGCCCTGCGGCTGTACGAACAGGAACACGCGCTGATCGCCGGGCCGCAGCGCTCCGGCCGCTCCGGCGCCCTGAGCACGATCGCCCGCCAGGTGACCGCCGCGGCGGACCCGCCGGCCGTGGTCGCGTTCACCCCTCGCCGTTCGCCGCTGCGCGAACTGCCCGGGCTGACCGCGCTCGTCATCGAGTACGGCGCCCTCGAAGCGGCCCTCGCCGCGCAGCCGGGCCCCACCCTCCTCCTCGTCGACGACGCGGACACGGTCGAGGACGACCTCGGCGTCCTGGACCGCTGGCTGTCCGCGGCCGGACCCGGACACCACCTCGTCGCCGCCGGCCGCGCCGACGCCCTGCGCCGCACCTACGGCCACTGGACCCAGCGCGCCCGCGACAGCCGCTGCGGCATCCTGCTCGCCCCCGACCACGACCTCGACGGCGACCTGCTCGGCACCGCCCTGCCCCGGCACGACCGCCTGGCACCCCTCCCGGGGCGGGGCTATCTGGTCACTGACGGCATTGCGGGCGGGGTGCAGGTGGCGCGGTGACGGTGGGCCGGGGCACTGTGCGCGCAAGGTCAAGGGCATTGCGTCTCCCGTCAAGGACGGGCCGAGGAGTGGCTGGGAAAATTGACGGATGTGGACCACGCCCTGTCGGGAGGGGTTCGCCGAATGAAGACCGGTCGTCCGACGTGCGGAGTTCACCATGCCACCACAGGGGAAGGTCAAATACGACTTCGCTGCAGCCGACGAACTGAGCAGGGCGCTGAACCAACTGGTGGACAAAATCCACTGGTTGAACTGGTATCGCGACACCCGAAGCAGCAAGTACTTCGACTGCGGGCAACAGTCGTGGCGCGGAAAGAACCATGACCAGTTTGTTCGGGACCTCCACGCCCAACGGCGGGCCCTGAACGCACTTGCCGAAGAGGCGGCGAGCCTCAAGAGCCAGGTGGACGATGCGACCGCTGCGGCGACGGCGAAGCTGAGCGCCAACCATCACTGACAGGGAAGGACCATGACCGACAGCGGAACGGCGTCAGCGACGCCGCAGTTCCTCTTCGACTACTCCACGACGGCGACCAACGCGGCGCGTCTTCTGGAGGAGTTCGTCCGCGGCACGCTGGCTCCCGCCGTCGCCGGTTACCAGGCGACCGCCGTCGACTTCGGCAGCCACATCTTCCGGGCTTCCGCGGGATACGCGCCTGGTGCGCCGGGCACCATCGACGGGCAGGTGACCGCACTGCTGCCGCGGATCATCGCAACGGACGAACACGTGGCCCTGGTGGGCAAGCTGTTTCAGCTGGCCGGCGGCACCCGTGAGACGGTGGTGAACCGGGTGCCGTTCGTCAATGGACCGCGCCCGGTGCTGGGACAACCGCCCCTGGCTGCCCCGGATCCGATCCTGACCGTCTTCACCGACGATGCGGCGCTCGCCGCCGCCGAGCGGTCCGTCGGACACTACGGCGCCGGAAACGCCTTGGCACTGTCCTTCGACTGGAGTTCGACGGATACCGGCGACTTGGCGCCCGGGCTGAAGGAGCTTGCCAAGCACCAGGACGACGAGGCGTTCTGCGTGGAGTTCTTCAACTCCCTGCCGCGCGGCACGGTGGCGGAGCTCATCATCTACGGCGGTCCGACCGTGAACCACGCTTTGGCCACTGCCTATGCGAGCGGACTGCTGGACGCCCGCGTCGAACACGAGGTGGTGCGGTCGCTGGAACTGCAGATGGAGCAGCCCAGTGGCAACCCGGCGCCGGCGGCGACCCTCAACGCCCTGGCCGCCGACCCTGCCGCGGCGGCCGCCTTCGCCAGGTACCTCAGCAAGGATCCCAAGGCACTCCTGCATTTCATGGGCGGGCTCGGTTACCGGCATGAAGCGGACCCCGGTTACACCCTCGAAGCTCAGACCGGTTCGCAGCGCGCCTATCTGTCCCTGCTCACCTCCGCGGTGCCGGAGATGCACCCCGGGGAGGTGAAATCTCTGATCGTCGCGATGGGAGCCCATTTCCCCGACGTGACCCCGGAGGATCTCCAGGCGATTCTGCCCGACATGCGGCATTTCCTGGCCACTGCCGCCGGCGCCATGAGCGGTCCCCTGCCGAGTGATCACACCATCGCAAAACACCCCGAGGCCCTGTCCAAATGGGCCAACGGCTTCGGCGCCAACATGCGTGCGTTCAACGGGATCTACGAGCACATCGCGAAGGTCTTCATCGATGCCCAAGCGAGCGACGACAAGGTCCAGGGAATCCTGACCGATGCCATGTTCGCTGTGGGTTTCACCTTCGTCCCCGAAAGCGTCATGGCAGCCGGCGTCAGCCTGCCGCTCGGGAAGTGGGACGTCGGTTCCAAGGTCGCGTCCGCGGTGAACGAGGATCTGGTCAAGGTGATCAGTCCGCCAATACCCTGGCCCAAGGGCGGGGATGGTGCGAAGATCTCCGACTTCGTCCAGGCCATGAACAGGAACAGTGCCCTGTACTTCATGTGCAACACCCTTTACTCGCACGGCATGATCACGCACAAGTCCGGCGGGAAATGGGTCGCGACCAAGTGGCCCGACCTGAACGGACCGGACGGCCCGAACCAGCTCTTCGCGAGTCTGCGCGGCCCGCACGCGACGATGGACGACCCCGCCACGTCGGCATGGGCCTGGACCCAGCACGCCAAGGGCGGCCGGAAACTGGCGGAGCTGATCAATCAGTTCATGGCAACGGCCGACTCCGTGCCGACCTCTGCCCCGAGCGGCGGCTAGGCGTCGCAGGGCAGACGGGATTTGTCAGACTCGACCTGGTGCCGAAACCCGGATGGTGCCCCCTGCGCCGCGCCGTGGATTGCGCACTGCGTCATGCCGTGTGCACTCGTAATCAATGACGTGGCACGAGGTCGGTGGTGATACTGGCGAAAGTTCAGAAATCTCGAAGGAGAGAAAATGGCGACCGTAAAGTCCACCGACCTCGCGCATCAGGAAGCCGGGAAGATGCTGAGCCTCATCACCAGTCAGCTCCCCGGTCTGATCGGGCAACTCAACAGTCATGGGCAGACTTTGAGCGACCCCAACAACTGGGACGGCCCGCTGGCGCAGAGGTTCAGGGGTGAGGTGTGGCCGCAGGCCAAGGGGGACCTGGACAAGATGAGGGCGTCGCTGGAGCACCTGCAGCAGCAGGTCCAGAAGATCCTCACCAACATCTCGCACGCGGGCGGCGCGTAAGAGCCGCGAAGAGGACCGAGGACGCCCCATGCCCGAGAAGAATCCTGCTGCCTCCGGAGCCGACCGCCTGCCGACGGCCGAGTTGTCCGCGGACGACCTGGCACTGCTCGGCGCAGAGCCGCTGCGCCGGTCCGACCCGCCGGAGATCGGCCCCTACCGGTTGCTGGCTCGGTTGGGCGGCGGGGGGATGGGACGGCTGTACCTCGGGCGGGAGTCCGACACCGAGGGGACGTACGGGGCGGGGTCGCTCGTCGCGGTCAAGGTGATCCGCTCGGAGTACGCCGAGGACGAGCGGTTCCGCCGCCGCTTCGAGCGCGAAATCGAGGCCGTACGCCGGGTGCACGGGACCTACACGGCCGAGCTGCTCGACTCCGGCTTCGACCGCGATGAGCTCCTGTGGATGGCGACCGCCTACGTGCCCGGGCCCAGCCTGGGTGACGCCATCGAGCGGTGCGGGTCCCTGCCCGCGCCGGTCGTGTGGCGGCTGGCGTACGAGATCGGGCAGGCGCTCACAGCGATCGCCGCCGTGGGCATCGTCCACCGCGACCTCAAACCGTCCAACGTGCTGCTGGGGCCGGACGGTGCGCGCATCATCGACTTCGGGGTCGCGCACACCGCGGACGCCAGTTCGCTCACCATGACCGGTCAGCACCTGGGCACACCGGCCTTCATGTCTCCGGAGCAGGCGGACGGACGTGAAGTGGGCACGGACTCGGACGTGTTCTCCCTCGGCTCGGTCCTCGCCGCGGCGGTCACGGGCTCAGCTCCCTTCGGTGAGGGCACCACCGGTGACGTCATCCACCGGATCATCTACGCGCCGCCGAACGAGCATGTGATCGCCGAGGTGGCCCGGCGCGATCCCGACCTCGCTGAACTGATCGGCCGGTGCCTGGACAAGGACCCGCGGCGGCGCCCGAGCCCGCAGGACGTCGTCGAGGCCGCGCGGGCGCATGCCGCCGACGCGGAGTGGCCTGATGCGGTCGCCGGGACCGCCGCCGCACGGGCGGCGTGGAGCGGGACGGCGGTGGCGGTGCCGCCCATGGACCAGTTGACGATTCTGCGGCGCACCAAGCCCGAGAACCCGGGGAAGGAGGCGTCCGGCCGACGCCGGTGGCCGCTCGTGGTGGGCGCGGCGGCGGCGGTCGCGATCGCGGGAGCGGCTGTCGCCCTGGCGGCTTCCGGAGGAGACACCGCCCGCCAGGAAGCCGCGACCACGTCCGCCGGGTCACATTCCTCCGCCACCACCACGAACTCCCCGCGCGCCAAGCCGGCCTCTCCGCGGCCGCAGTCCCGGCCCAGGACGTCCGCGACCGCGACTGTCGCGGCTCCACCCCCGCCGGGGAACCCGCCGGCCGGCGGCGCCACGGACCCTGCCCAGCCGCAGCAGCCGTACGATCCCCCGCCGGCCACGCAGCCCACCACCTCCGCCCCGACCACGAAACCCGCGCCTGCGCCCACCACCCCCGCCGAGCCCTGGAAGTCCTGCACGTACTACTCCGGCACCACCCTCACGGTCTACGGCCAGAAGGGCTCCCGCGTGAAGGAAGTGCAGTGCATCCTCAAGGCCCGCGGCTACAACATCGGCCCCAGCGGCGTGGACGGCATCTTCGGCTACGACACGGTGACCGAGGTCAAGAAGTTCCAGAGCAACAACCACCTCCATGTCGACGGCGAGGTCGGCGTCAACACCTGGGCCGCGCTGCGGTCGTGACCGACGTGCCGCGGCCCCGGGCCCGATCGCATGCCCGGGGCAGGCGGCTCCGAGGCCGCCTGCCCATGGCTGTCCGGATCACCACTGCAGCCGCTGCTCGCGGTACCTCCCGGGCGTGACCCCGTAAGCCGACTTGAACGTCCTGTTGAACACCGCTGGGTCGCGGAAGCCCCAGCGCCTCGCGATCTCGCACACGCTGCGCCGGGCCTTGGCCGGGTCGGACAGATCGGCCCGGCAGTGTTCCAGGCGGCGTTCGCGCAGGAACGCGCCGACGGTGCGCCCGTCCCGCTGGAAGAGGTGGTGCAGGTAGCGCAGCGAGATGTGGTTGGCGGCGGCGATGGAGGTGAGTGACAGGTCGGGGTCGTGCAGGTGGTGCTCGATGTACGTCTTGATGCCGTGCAGCAGCGGGTCGGCGGGCGGGGTGGTTGGGGGGCAGGTGGGTAGCGGTTCGGCCGGGCGTGGGCCGGTCCGGCCGCCCTGAAGCAGTGCGGTCTCGCTGTCGAGGAAGGCCGTCGCGAGGTTGACGGCGGCGGTGCCCAGCCAGGCGGTGTGTCGGTCCTCGGCGGAAGGCACGTGCGTGGCCAGCTCGAAGACGAAGGACGAGAGGAGGGCCGCCGGCCCCGACCCGGTCGGCGCGGGACGCCTGGCGACGTCGCGCAGCACCTCGCCGGGCAGCGGCAAGGCCGCTTCGGGCAGGTGCAGGACCAGCGCGCGGACTGGGTCGGAGCCGGCGGACGTGCCCGCGGAGAGCCGGAACGGCTCGGCGGGCTCCCACAACATCACGCTGCCGGGCTCCAGCCGGATGAGCCGCCGATCGCGGCCGAGGACCAGTGGCCCGCGGGGTGCGAAGACCAGGTGCCAGGTCAACGGCAGGCCGCCGACGTACCGTCCCCCCATCTCCAGAACGGCCGGTGGCACGGGCAGGCTGAGCGACGACAGCCGTACCGGCCCCAAATCGACATGGTGGCGGTCTGTGGGGTCGGGCACACCCGTCCGTACCGGAACCTGAGGCTCGCCGGGCAGGGCGGTTTCCAGTGCTGCCGGGCGGTCGTCGGCTCGGTACCGCTGTCCCGCGCCCAGGCCCTGCCTTCTGGCGGCAGGCTGCCCACGGCGCCTGCCGGTGGTGGTCGACGTGGTGTTCGCGATCTCCAGCTCGTCCGTGCCGGGCGAGCTGCCGTGAGCCGTCATGTCGGAATTCCCCCGCAGCGTGCATAAGTGGCGTGCGCACCCGCGGCGGCCGGACCGGAAGCCCGGGCGTGGGCCGAGGGCTTCCGTGTCCAGGGCGTGTCGTGCCGTCGCACGGTCCCACTCTCGGGGCGGCGAGGGCGGCCGATCCGGGGCCGTCATGCAGGTGCCTCTCCGAGTCTGGGGCGGGCGGACGGCTGCGGGCCAGAGCAGCCCGCCAGTTGCCTCAATCGTGGGACTGATGCCCTTCTGACCTGCGGAGACGTCCGGCGTATGGGTCGCGGGACGGGACGTCTGTGAAAGAGTGGGCCCTGGTGGAGAAGGGGGGCCGTCATGGGACGCTGGCAGCCGCTGCGGGGCGACCTGCCCGCCGAGGTGGTCCGGCTGGTGCGAGAACTGCGCCAGTACGTGGACCGGTGCGAGATGAGCACCATGACCGTCGCCGCCAAGACCGGTTACAGCCGTAGTTCCTGGCTGCGCTACCTCAACGGGCGGAGACTGCCCCCATGGGCGGCGGTGGTCGAGCTGGGGCGGCTGGCGCAGGCCGATGTCGAGTTCCTGCGTGTGCTGTGGGAATCGGCGGCCCACGCCTGGACGGGGGAGCGCCCGGCCGACGACACCGGCTCGTCACCCGCACCGCTGCGTCCGGCAGGCGACGTACGGGACCCGGATCCGCCGGACGCCGTGCCCACGGGCTCCTTACCGGCTGAGGACCGGCTGTCCTCGCGCGGCTTTCGAGTGCCGCACGCGGGCGTACTGGCCGCTGTTGCCGCTTGCTTGCTGCTGGCCACCCTGCTGCTCGCCCGGCCATGGGACAGCGGGACCAGCGGGACGGAGGCCGACCGCCTGCCGACCGGCGCTCCATCCGGAGCGCCGGCCTGGCCGTGGCCCTTGCGCAGCGCGGCGGGCGGGGCGGCCGCCGGGTGCCGGGCGGCCGGCTGCCGGGGCCTGGACCCCTACCGCGAGAGGTGCGACCGCGACAGTGTCGTCGTCCACCGGCTGCGCGCGTACGGCCGCGTCCTGACGCTTCAGTACAGTCCCGCCTGCCGGGCGAGCTGGGCGGAGGTGGACACCGCGGCGGCGACGTCCGGGTTGCGGATCGCCACGACGGGCGGCGACCAGCAGACGGCCACCGGCGGCGGGGCGTACACGGCGATGGTGGCGAGCGGGCCGGACGCGGCACGTGCCACGGTCGTCGTTCATGGCCGGCAACTCGGCGTCGCGCAACACGACAGCTGGATCGACGCCGTCAGCGGCAGCGCGTGAGGGTGACGGAGTTCGTGCGCAGCCGATGGAACCGCCCGGCGTCATAGACCTCGTAGACGCCGTCCGGGGCCTGGCGCAACGGGAGACCGTAGCGTTCGCCCTGGTAGACCATCCACTGCCCGACGGGGACCATACGCTCCGCTGCGGCGCCCCAGGTGGCCGAGCCGACGATCCCGTCCGCGGAGAGGTGGTGGTTGCTCTGCCAGACGCGGGTGGCCTCCGCCGTCGCCTCGTCGTACGTGCAGGTGACCCCGGAGCGTGCCGCGTATCCGTCGGCCCACAGCACGCTCTGCCACAGGCCGATCAGGTCGCTGCGCCGGGTGCGGCCGACCGCCAACTGCTGTGTGGCGCCCAGCTCGTCGGCGACGAGCACGCCGCCACGCCGGTCGCGGGACTGCTGGTTCCGCGGGGCCCCGGAACCCGCACACACCACCGCCAGAATCAGTACGCACAGCGCGGCGCGCCGTCGTCCCTTCACCCATGGCTCCGTCTCACCGTCGTGACGTCAACTGCGTTGCGAATGCGCACAGTTATGCAAAACCAGCGGTTCCGGAATCGCCCGCGTAGATACAGTAGGGAAGAAAGTGATGATCCCAGAGAGCACTGGGCCCGGAGGGCGTACGTGACTGACTGGAAGCCGTTACCCGGCGGCCTGGCCTCGGACGTCCGTCATCTGGTCGCCGAACTGCGGACCTTGAAGGACCGCGCCGGGCTGAGTCTGGCCATCCTCGGCGGCCGCACTCCGTACAGCAAGTCCTCCTGGGAACGCTATCTCAACGGCAAGGCACTGCCACCGCAGCACGCGGTGATCTCCCTCGGCAAGCTGGCCGACGCCGATCCCGCCCGGCTCGTGGCGCTGTGGGAACTGGCGAACACCGCTTGGCACGGCCACAGAGCCAGTGACACGGACGGGGCCCGCGATGCCGACGACGGCCACGACCGGCCGTTCGAGGAATCCGCTCCCGTAAAGGAGCGCGCTCCCGCCGCGCAGGCCGAAGAGCCGCCGTCCGTGAGCCGTCGGTTCGGCCGGCGGCAGCTGATCCGGACGGTGGTCGCCCTGGCCGCCGTCGTTGGCCTGTCCGTCTCGCTGTACGCCGTTTTCGGCCGGCATTCGGGCGCGCACGCCGACCGGGGCGGCACCGTGGGCAAGGACGCACCGACCAGGCAACTCGACGTGAACTGCTTCGCGGACAGCTGTGCCGGAAAAAATCCCGGGCAAACCGGCTGCGGCGGCGACGCGTGGACCGCTGCGCTGTACAAGGTCGCCGGGGTCTACGTGGAGCTGCGCTACAGCGATGCCTGCAAGGCCGCCTGGTCCCGCATCAGCTGGGGACGTCCCGGCGACATCGCCCGGGTTGTCGGCGAAGGAGGCCGGACATACCAGAACAAGGTCCACTACGACACCGACACGTTCAGCGCGATGGTTGCAGCGCCAAGCCCCTCAACGGCCAAGGCGTGTGTCGTGCTCACCTCCGGGGTGCACGCCTGCACCTCCCCGGGCGGTACCCAGCACCTGACCGAGCCCCCGAACCCGCCCACCTCGGTCCCTCCCTCCGTGACGGCCGGCCCGAGTCAACACTCCGGCGGACGTGACCTGTGACGCTCGAGTGCGTGGCCGTTCTCGAGCCCGCCGCAAAGGGCCTCTGACCGCTGCTTACCGAGTGCCGCTTTGTCAGTGCTGGGCATCGAGCTCTTCTCCCTGGGCAAGTGGGGGAGAGGCGGCGAGACGCAGAGGCAGACATCGGTCTGACGCGATTCGCGCCTTTTGGGTGATTGACCGGATGGTGCTCTGATGTGTGACAGCGCCGTCACGATTCCCGTTCGAGGCCGGCCACCACCCGGCTAACCCTGGACGAAGGTGACCGTCTCGTCGAGCGGGGCCCGGCCCGTACGGGCGTAACCCACCGTACCGTCCTCGTACCCGATCGACATGCCGCAGTAGAGGATGAGCCCGTCCGGGGGCGACAGGATCTCCGCGACGGTCCTGCGATACACCGACCACGCCATTTGCGTGCAACTGTGCAGCCCTTCGGCGCGGAGCAGCAGCATGACGGTCTGCAGGTACATGCCGACGTCGGCCCATTGGGGCGGGCCCATGTCGCGGTCGATGTAGCAGAACAGGGCGGCGGGCGCACCGAAGCAGTCCCAGTTCGCCGCAGCGGCCCTCTGGCGCGCCTCCCCGTCCTCGCGCGAAATACCGAGTGCGCCGTAGCGCTGCTCGGCGAAGGCGGTCCGGCGCTCGCGGTAGGGGGTCTTGAGGGTGGGCGGGTACATCTCGTACTCCCGCTCGTCCCAGGGGTCGCCCGAGGCCACGCGCTCGCCGGCGCGTTTCTTGAGCTCGGCCAGCGGCCCACCGGTCAGCACGTATGCGTGCCACGGCTGGAGGTTCGACCCGGAGGGCGCCCAGGCCGCGGCGGACAGCACGCGCTCCAGCACCTCCCTCGGGACATGCCGGTCGGTGAATCCGCGCACCGCCCGTCGGCTCCTGACCGCCTCGTAGACGTCCAAGATGGCCCACCTCCCAAAATGACCGCTCTGTGATCAATTGAGGGTCAGGGTCCGGAAAATGTGACAGAGTGCCACCACCTCGCGGGTGACAGACACACCAGGGCGCCCCCGCACGGGTGACCACGAGACTCCCATGCGAGGGTAGGTTTTGTGCATAAAGCTACGTACTGCATATAGTCGTCGAAAGATGGGCGATGCTATGAAATTGGCGGTCATCGGAGGAACCGGGCTGATCGGGTCACGAGTCGTGGAGATCCTCGACGCGGCCGGCCACCAGGCCGTCCCGCACTCCCCGGCCACGGGCGTGGACCTCGTGACCGGCCGGGGCGTCGAGGAAGCCGTGGCGGGCGCCGATGTCGTCATCAACCTGACGAACTCCCCGGCTTTCGGGGAAACCTCGCCCGCCTTCTTCCGCTCGTCGATGGACAACCTCCTCGCCGCGAGCGTGAAGGGCGGCGTCGGACACTTCGTCATCCTCTCGATCGTCGGCGTGGACCAGGTGCCCGAGCTGGACTACTACCGGGCCAAGGTGCTTCAGGAAGACATCCTCAAGGCCGGCCCGATTCCGTACTCCATCGTCCGCGCCACGCAGTTCATGGAGTTCATTGACGCGATCCTGTCCTGGACCACCGACGGCGAGACCGTAAGTCTGCCGCGTACGCCGCTCCAGCCGATCGCCGCCGCGGACGTCGCCCGCATAGTCGCCGAAGTGGCCGCCGGCGCCCCGCTCAACGGCATCCTCAACATCGCCGGACCCGACGTCTACCCCCTCGACGAAATCGGCCGGCTCTTCCTCACGGCCAAAGGCGACAGGCGCTCCGTCGTCACCGACGACACCGCCAGCCTGTACGCCGCCGTCCACGGTGACGTCCTCACTGCCGGGAACGACGCCCGCATCGCCTCCACCCACTACACGGACTGGCTCTCCTGAACCAGCCGCGATCCCCGACGGTCCATCAGAACCGCGAGTTTCGTCCCCGCGCTCATGCGTGTGGTCACGGTCGCCGTCGGACCTGCCGAGCAGCAAGGGTTGCGCACAATGCCGTCGAAGAACGATCCAGCGGATGACGCAGAGGACCTCCGGGAAGCAGAGGCGGCGTTCACGGACGCCCGTGGCTACCTGTTCGGGATCGCCTACCGGATGCTCGGCAGCGTCAGCGAAGCGGAGGACGTCCTCCAGGAGGCCTGGATCCGATGGCAGACCTACGACCGGTCCAGGGTGGAGAACCCACTGGCATTCCTCACGACGACTGTGACGAGGCTCGCGATCAATGTGCTGCAGTCGGCGAGGGTCCGCCGTCAGACCTATGTGGGCCCGTGGCTTCCGGAGCCGGTCGACACCAGTGCCGACCCGGCGCTGGGCGCCGTGAACGGGGAGGCACTGGAAGTCGCGGTGCTGATGCTGCTGGAGAAGCTCACCCCCACGGAACGGGCGGCGTACGTGCTCCGGGAAGCATTCGACTACCCGTACGAGCAGATCGCGGAGATCATCGGCCAGACCAACGCCAGTGCCCGCCAACTGGTGAGCCGGGCACGCAAGCGCCTGGCCGCGGAGAAACGGGCAAGTGTCGCGGCCGCTGACCACCAGAGGTTCCTGACGGCGTTCGTGACGGCCGCCCAGCAAGGGAATGTGGCCGTACTGGAGAAGCTGCTCGCGGACGACGTCGTCTCGTACTCCGACGGCGGAGGGGTCGTGCGGGCGTCCAGGTTCCCCGTCGTGGGCCGTCACCGCGTGGCGAGGTTCTACCACGCGTTCGCCGACCGCTTCTGGCCCGGCGTCACCGTGGAACCGGCCGAGGTCAACGGCAGGCCGGCGGTGAGCCTGTCCCGCGACGGCACCGTGTTCGCCGTCCTCACCGTGAGCGTCACCCCGGACGGCATCGACCGCGTGCTCGTCATGATGAACCCGTCGAAACTCGCTGCCATGACCGTCTGAGCCAATGAAAGGACCCCGCCCCGCGGGTCCGCTACAGCCTCTCGCAGGGGCGGGGCCGCCCGCCCTCGTTGCTCGGTCGGCGGGCCGCGGGCGGCTGTCCCCTGACGCCCGCCTTCCTCGAAAGTAAAACGAACGGTTATTTTTTACAAGCCCCGGGCCTGCATGGAAAACGAATGTTCGTCTTGACCTGGTCTCGCCGAAGCCTGCAGGATGGAGGCGAAAAAAGAACGATCATTCCGGGAAGGGGGTGGTGGCATGAGGCGTCATTGCGGGCGCCGCACTCAATTTGCCGCCCCCGTGGCCGGTACGGCGATGAGCAGCGGCTCGCACCGGACCGAGCCGCGCGAGCACGGACACGACCAGCGCACTCGACCGCGCGCCGCGCTCACCATGGGCGCCGTCGTGGCGTTGCTCTGTGTCGAGCTGGCGTTCGTCGCGCCCTACGCACGTTGTGCGGCGGACCAGCTGTCCCACGCTCAACCCGCCTGGTTTCTGCTGGCTGTCGCCGCGGAGGCGGTGTCGATGGCGGCCTTCGCCCGGCTGCAGCGCCTGGCGCTGAGTACGGGCGGGCTGCGGGTGGGACTGCGCGCCGCGGTTTCCGCCGTGTTTGCCGGGAACGCTCTCAGTGCGACCCTGCCCGGCGGCAGCCTGGTGTCGATCACCTACCGGACACGACGTATGCGCGCCTGGGGTGCCGGCTTGCCGTTGATCGGCTTCACCCATGCTGTCACCGGCGTGCTGAGCGCGGTCGCACTCGTCGTGCTCGCCGCGGTCGGCGGGACTCTGGCTGGGGACAGTGCCCGGCTTGCAGGGGCGGCCCTTCAGGTTTCAGCGGCTTGTGCGGCCACCGTCGCCGCGCTCGCGCTCGTCCGGCACACCGATGTGCTGCGCCGGCCGGTGAGCGCCCTGCTTCGTGTGTGGCAGAGACTGCGGCGCGGCAAGGGCGGGCAGACGTCGGCCGACGGCCTGCTGGGGGAGTTGGCTGCCATGCGGCCTCCAGCTCGCTTCTGGATCCTGGGACTCGGCGCTGCCCTGATCAACTGGGCCGGCGATCTCGTGTGTGTGCTCGCTGTGTGCCATGCGGTGGGCTCGGCCCCGGCCTCGGACAAGGTGCTGCTCGCCTACGTCGCCGCGATGACGGCCGTATCGGCTCTGCCTCTGTTGCCCGCGGGGCTCGGCCCTCTCGACGCGGCTCTGGTCCTGACTCTGCATCACGGCGGAATGCCGATGGCGGCCGCCACGGCCGCTGATCTTCTCTACCGGACCCTCAACCCGGGACTGATCGGTGTCGCCGGGTGGTCGGTCCTGCTCGTCCGGCGGCGGAGCCGGTCAGTGCGTGGCCGGATCCGGCCACAGGGCCCGTACCGCGTCGCCGACCCCGTCCACGAGCGTGGGGTCGAGCATGGCCACCTGGAGGATGTAGCCGGGTAGGAAGCAGACCAGCGCGCCGGCGATCGACTCGGCGGTCACCTCCTTGGGCAGAGCGCCACTTTTCTGGTGCTCTCGCACGATCTCTGCGAGGTCGGAGCGCATCCGGGTCAACAGGGTGCTGAACTGTCCGGCCAGCGTGGGGTTTCGCAGGGCCTCGGACCAGGCCAGCACGGCCAGCCTTGCGATGTCGTGTTCCGCGGACCGAGCTGACACGAGGTCGAGGACATCGGCGATGACCGCTCCTACGGAACCCCTGGGCCGAGTTGTGGCGACGGTGTGGACCAGCGTCAGAACCTCACGCATGTTCTCTTCCGCGATAGCCAGGATCATCTCGTCCTTGCTCGCGAAGTGCCGGTAGACCGCGCCCGCCGAGAGCCCGGACTCCGCGAACAGGTCCTGCATCGACGTGGAGTGGAACCCGTCGCGCAGGAAGCATCGTCGGGCCGCGTCCAGAATCTGGGCACGGCGAGCGTCCATGTACTCCTGGGACACCTTCGGCATGGGGCACCCTATCCAATGAAAAACGAATGTTCGTCTTGACTCTCTGATGCGGAGCCTAGCAGACTGGGCCCCTGGAGAACGATCATTCGTTTTTTGGAGGCAGGGTCGTGAAGTCCCCGTTGGCGGGAAACCAGTCATGGCGTCGCGTGGCCATCATGACAGTGGCGTTGCCGCTGGTGATCTCACTGGCGGTGATGGCCTACGCGTGGCCTGCGGCGCGCATGGGGCCGCGTGACCTGCCAGTGGGGATCGTGGGCACGAGTACGGCAAGCCAGGGCGCGGTCGAGGGCCTGGCGCGCAGCAAGCCGGGCGGCTTTGACTTCCATCTCTACCCCGACGAGGCGTCGGCGCGGTCCGCCATCAGGGAGCGGGACGTCTACGGTGCCTTCGTCGTCACCCCCGGCAGTTTCACCGTGCTGGAGTCCACTGCCGCGAGCCCGGCCGTCGCCCAGTTGCTGGGCGAGGTGGGTCGGCAACTGGCCGCCCATGCATCCAGGGCGGCCGCGGACCGTGCATCCAGGGCGGCCGCGGACCGCCCTGCCTCATCTGCCCATGGGAGGTCCGCTCGCTCCAAGGGAGGCAGGTCCGGCGCCGAAAAGCCGGCGCAGGTCCGCGTGAGGACGGTGGACGTCGTTCAGACCTCGGCGGACGACCCCCGCGGCGTCGTCTTCAGCTCGTCGCTTCTGCCGCTGACGATCTGCAGCATCATGATCGCCTTGGTCGTTGCCATGTCACTGAGGCTGAGACCTGTGTCGCGTCTCCTGATCTTGATCGTGATGAGCGCAACGGCAGCCCTCGGGGTCTACGCGGTGGCCCAGGGCTTTCTCGGCGCCCTGCCGCACGACCATCTGGCAACCTGGGCTTCCCTGGCACTCACCGTTCTCGCTATCAGTGCCACCACTGCCGGGGTGGTCGCGCTCGTGGGTTCGGCGGGGCTTGGACTGAGCGCGGCGCTCATGGTCTTTGTCGGCAATCCGTTTTCCGGCAGCACATCCGCACCAGAGCTGCTGCCCAAGGCGGTTGACGACATCGGCCAGTGGCTGCCGCCGGGCGCCGGCGCGAGCCTCGTGCGCGGTACGGCCTACTTCAACGGCAATGACAGCGCGGGCCACATTGCCGTCCTCACCCTGTGGAGCGTGCTGGGACTGGCAGCCGTCCTGTTCGGCCACCGTGCGTCCCCCTTCGCGAAGGGCCCCCTCGCCGACGAGAGCGCGACGGTGGGTACGGAGGCTCCGGCGAACGACGCCACGCCGCCCCATGCGCCGTCGTCCCCCGAGGAGTCCGCACACTCGTCTTCGCCTGCACCGATCGGGATGCACGCACACGCGCACGCCCGACACGCTGCGGGCGCCTGATCCGGCCCTTGAGGAGAAGGCGGCGCCGCCTGGGCCCCGTTGGGGGCCGGTCAGCCGCGTCGCGCGGGTTGGGACGCGGACAGGTTCTGGTCGGCGGCCCAGGAGGTGAGGACGCGCAGCCGTTCGTGGGTGGGGGAGCCGGGCTCGGCGGTCCAGACGGTCAGGTGCTGGTCGGGGTCCGTGTTGGCGGTGGGGGTGTCCCGGTCCAGGACGAGTTCGCCGACGACCGCATGGTTGAGGGTCTCGGTCCCGGCGGTGCGGGCGGCGACGCGGTGGTCGCCCCACCACTGGGCGAACTGCTCGTCGGGCGTGGAGAGTTCACCGACCAGTTCGATCAGGCGAGGAGCGTCGGGGTACTTGGCCGCCTCCATCCGCAGCTGGGCCACGGAGATCTGGGCAGAGGCCTCCCAGTCGGCGTACAGGGTGCGCATCGCCGGGTCGGTGAACTGGTTCCGCGGGTGGTTGCGGTGCTTCCCCGGGATGCGGGAGAAATCGGTGATCAGGGCGGCGGCCAGCGCGTTCCAGGCCAGGATGTCGCCGCGCCGGCCCTGCGCGATGGCCGGGGTCGCCGTCAGGTCGTCCAGGACGCGCTGGAGCTGCGGCTGGACCTTCTGCCGGCCGCGGCGCCGGGTGCGGGTGGTGGGCTTGCCGGCGAGCTGGAAGATCGGCGGCCTGACCCTCGCCAATGTCATCGGCGTGCCGGTCGGCTCCTTCGCCGGCCGGCTCACCGGCTGGCGCGGCCCCTTCTGGGCCCTGGCCGCTCTTGCCGGGCTCGCCGCCGTGTTCATCGGCCGCTTCGTCCCGGCCCGGGAACAGCGCTCCGGGGTGTCCCTCCGGGCCGAGGTCCGCGCGCTGCTGCAGGGCCGTCTGTGGCTGGCGCTGAGCGCTGTCACGTTCATCATGGGCGGCGTCCTGGCGACCTACAGCTACATCAGCCCGCTGCTGACCGAACGCGCCGGTGTCCCCGAGGGCGCCGTACCGGCCGTGGAATCCCCTCCGGCCCAGTCGCGGGAGCCGGGAGCCGACACAGGCCCCGCTGGACGCCCCGTAACGCGGCTCAGCCCCCCGCCGGGCCAGTCGTACTCCCCCCGCCCCAGAACGCCTCCAGAATGCGTTCCGCTGCCCGTGTCGCCGTCAAGCTGCCCTGCCTGACCTGGCGTTCGAGGTCCGGTGCGGTTTCGCGGACCGCCGGGTCGGAGTGGAGGCGGTCCAGCAGTTCGTCGCGGACCATGGCCCAGGTCCAGCGGACCTGTTGGTCGCGTCGCTTGGCGGTCAGCCGGCCGGTGGAGTCGAGCAGCGTACGGTGCTGTTCCAGGCGCTCCCAGACCGTGTCCAGACCCGTGGTCTCACGGGCGCTGCAACTCAGCACCGGCGGGGTCCAGAAGGCCTCCTTGCCGTGCATCAGACGCAGCGCGCCCGCCAGTTCGCGGGCGGCGGCCTTCGCGTCGCGCTCGTGCGGGCCGTCCGCCTTGTTGACGGCGATCACGTCGGCCAGCTCCAGGACGCCCTTCTTGATGCCCTGCAGCTGGTCGCCGGTGCGGGCCAGGGTGAGGAGGAGGAAGGAGTCGACCATCTCGGCGACCGTCGTCTCCGACTGGCCCACGCCGACGGTCTCCACGAGGATCACGTCGTAGCCCGCCGCCTCCATCACCACCATCGACTCCCGGGTGGCCTTCGCGACCCCGCCCAGCGTGCCCGCGCTGGGGGAGGGGCGGACGAAGGCCGCCGGGTCGACCGCCAGGCGTTCCATGCGCGTCTTGTCGCCGAGGATCGAACCGCCGGTGCGGGTCGAGGAGGGGTCGACCGCCAGGACCGCGACCCGGTGGCCCAGCGAGGTCAGCAGCGTGCCGAACGCGTCGATGAACGTCGACTTGCCGACTCCCGGCACCCCGCTCACGCCGATCCGCCGCGCCCGGCCGCTGTGCGGAAGGAGCTGCGTCAGCAACTCCTGTGCCAGCGACCGGTGTTGGGGACGGGTGGACTCGACGAGCGTGATCGCGCGAGCCACGATCGCCCGCTTTCCGTCGAGCACGCCCTTCACATAGGCGTCGAGATCGATCGCTGCCATCGGCGCCCTACAGCTCGCGGCCGGCGTCGGCCGACGACGCGTGGCCGAGGTCTGCCGACAGCCGCTTGACCAGGTCGTACGCCGCGTCCGGGATCACCGTCCCGGGCAGGAACACCTCCGCCGCGCCCATCTCCCGCAGCGTCGGCACGTCCTGGGGCGGGATCACTCCGCCGACCACGATCATGATGTCCTCGCGGCCCTCCTCGGCGAGCTTCTCGCGCAGCGCGGGGACGAGGGTGAGGTGACCGGCGGCCAGCGAGTTCACGCCGACCACGTGCACATCCGCCTCGACCGCCTGCCGGGCGACCTCCTCCGGCGTCTGGAACAGCGGGCCGACGTCGACGTCGAAGCCGAGGTCGGCGAACGCGGTCGCGACCACCTTCTGGCCGCGGTCGTGGCCGTCCTGGCCCATCTTGGCGACCAGGATGCGCGGCCGGCGACCCTCGGCCTCCTCGAAGGCGTCGACCAGGGCACGGGTGCGGTCCACGGACGCGGACCGGCCTGCTTCGTTGCGGTACACGCCGGAGATGGTACGGATCTGGCTCGCGTGCCGGCCGTACACCTTCTCCAGGGCGTCGGAGATCTCGCCGACGGTCGCCTTGGCGCGGGCCGCGTGGACGGCCAGCTCCAGCAGGTTCTCCTTGCCGTCGGCCGCCCGAGTGAGCGCGTCCAGGGCGTCCTGGCAGGCCTGCTCGTCCCGTTCCGCGCGCAGCCGCCGCAGCTTCTCGATCTGCTGGGCGCGTACGGAGGAGTTGTCGACCTTGAGGACCTCGATCGCCTCGTCGTTCTCCACGCGGTACTTGTTCACGCCGATCACCGGCTGACGGCCCGAGTCGATGCGGGCCTGGGTGCGGGCCGCCGCCTCCTCCACGCGCAGCTTCGGGATGCCGGCGTCGATGGCCTGCGCCATGCCGCCCGCCTGCTCGACCTCCTGGATGTGCGCCCAGGCCTTGCGCGCGAGGTCGTACGTCAGCTTCTCCACGTACGCGCTGCCGCCCCAGGGGTCGATGACCCGGGTGGTGCCCGACTCCTGCTGGATGAGCAGCTGGGTGTTGCGGGCGATGCGCGCGGAGAAGTCGGTCGGCAGGGCGAGCGCCTCGTCCAGGGCGTTGGTGTGCAGCGACTGGGTGTGGCCCTGGGTCGCGGCCATCGCCTCCACGGCCGTGCGCGTGACGTTGTTGAACACGTCCTGCGCGGTCAGCGACCAGCCCGAGGTCTGCGAATGGGTGCGCAGGGAGAGGGACTTGGTGTTCTTCGGCTCGAACTGCGAGACCAGCTTGGCCCACAGGAGCCGGGCCGCCCGCATCTTGGCGATCTCCATGAAGAAGTTCATGCCGATCGCCCAGAAGAAGGACAGGCGCGGTGCGAACGCGTCCACGTCCAGGCCCGCTTCCCGGCCCGCGCGGAGGTACTCGACGCCGTCCGCGAGCGTGTAGGCCAGCTCCAGGTCGGCCGTCGCGCCCGCCTCCTGGATGTGGTAACCGGAGATGGAGATGGAGTTGTAGCGGGGCATCTTCTGCGAGGTGTACGCGAAGATGTCGGAGATGATCCGCATCGACGGCTTCGGCGGATAGATGTAGGTGTTGCGGACCATGAACTCCTTCAGAATGTCGTTCTGAATGGTTCCGGCCAGCTTCTCGGGCGGTACGCCCTGTTCCTCCGCAGCCACGATGTACAGCGCCAGCACCGGCAGCACGGCGCCGTTCATCGTCATCGACACCGTCATCCTGTCCAGCGGGATGCCGTCGAACAGCTGCCGCATGTCGTAGATGGAGTCGATGGCCACGCCCGCCATGCCGACGTCACCGGTCACGCGCGGGTGGTCGCTGTCGTACCCCCGGTGCGTGGGCAGGTCGAAGGCGACCGACAGGCCCTTCTGGCCGGCCGCCAGGTTGCGCCGGTAGAAGGCGTTGGACTCCTCGGCGGTGGAGAAGCCCGCGTACTGGCGGATCGTCCAGGGCTGGTTGACGTACATCGTCGGGTAGGGGCCGCGCAGATACGGCGCGATGCCCGGGTAGGTGCCCAGGAAGTCCAGGCCCTCCAGGTCACGGCCGGTGTACAGCGGCTTGACCCCGATGCCCTCCGGGGTCTCCCACAGCGGCTCTTCGCTCCCGGTCGCCCGCGCGACGGCCGCACGCCACTGATCGGCACCGCCGTCGGCGACCGGTGTCCCCAGCTCGATGCCGGAGAAGTCGGGGATTCCCATCAGGACACTCCCATGCGGTCGAGGGTCGCGGACAGCACGTCGATGGCGTCGCAGCCCGCGAAGACGTACGAGTCGATGCCGGCGTACTCGCCCCGGCCCGCCAGGAACACGTGCCGGGCGCCGGCCGCCCTGAGCGACTCGGCGGCCTGCTCGGCCTGTTCGGCGTAGAGCGCGTCGCTGGAGCACAGCACGGCCTCCGTGGCGCCGCTGTCCTCGAAGGCGCCCTCCGTGACCGGCTCGATGCCGCCCGCCTGGAAGAGGTTGGCGGCGAAGGTCGCGCGCGCGGTGTACGCGGCGGCCGGGCCGATGGTCGCCAGGAAGACCCGGGGGCGGGCGCCGGTCGCCGCGAGGTGGGCGTCGGAGCGGGCGCGCAGCTCCTCGTACGCCTCGTCGCGGCGCACCCGGGGCAGACCGCCGGACGGCGGCTCGGGCGCGGGCTCGCGCTCCACCGGCTTCTCCGCCAGCAGCGGGAACTCGCTGACGCCGGTGATGGGTTCGCGCCGCTTGGCGAGCTTCTTGGAGCGCTCCGCCCAGGTCGTCGCGAGGTCCGTGCGCAGCCGGCCGGAGCGCAGCACGGCCGCCTGGCCGCCGTCGCGCTCGACGGTCCGGAAGAACTCCCAGGCGGCCTGGGCGAGTTGGTTGGTGAGCTGCTCGACGTACCAGGAGCCGCCCGCCGGGTCGATGACCCGGGCCAGGTGCGACTCCTCGATGAGGATCGTGGAGGTGTTGCGGGCGATCCGGCGCGCGAACGCGTCGGGCAGGCCGAGCGCGTGGTCGAACGGCAGGACGGTCACCGAGTCGGCGCCGCCGACCCCGGCGGCGAGCGTCGCGACCGTCGTGCGGAGCATGTTCACCCACGGGTCGCGGCGGGCCATCATCACCGGCGAGGTCACCACGTGCTGCACCTGCGCGCCCGGGGCCCCGCAGACCTCGGCGACCCGGGCCCACAGCCGGCGCGCGGCGCGGAGCTTGGCGACGGTGAGGAACTGGTCGGCGGTGGCGGCGTAGCGGAACTCCAGCTGTCCGGCGGCCTGTTCGACGCCGAGCCCCGCTTCGGTGAGCTCCCGCAGATACGCCACACCGGTGGCGAGCGAGGCGCCCAGCTCCTGCGCGGCCGAGCCGCCCGCCTCGTGGTACGGCAGCGCGTCCACGGTCAGAGCGCGCAGACCGGGGTACTGCTCGGCGCAGCGCGCGGCCAGGGCGGCGTACGGCGCGAAGTCCAGCGGGGTGCCGGTGCGGGCCTCGTACCCGAGCGGGTCGCCGCCCAGATTGCCGCGTACGGCCTCGGCGGCCACGCCCTTCTCCGCGTACAGCCGCAGCAGCGCATCGGCGGCCTGCCCGGTGTCCCGGCCGGCGTCCAGGACGACCGGCGCCAGGTCCAGGTACACACCCTCCAGCGCCCGGCCCAGCCCGTCCACCGGGATGCCGCCCTCGCCCAGCACGAGCCACAGCGAGGTGCCGCCGTTCTCCAGGTCGGCCAGGACGGCGTTCTCCGTGAGGGCGGTGTGCCGCTGCCGTACGTCCCAGCCACCCGCGGTGTTGCCCTCGGGGCGGCCGCCGCGCACGTACGGCGCGAAGCCCGGCAGGCCGGGATCGGGCGCGGCGTCGCGAGCGGTGTACAGGGGCCGGGTGCGGAGCCCGTCCTCCAGCGTCGTGGACAGGGCGTCCTCAGCTGCCGCGCCCGAGACTTCCTTGCCCGACTTGCGCAGCACGCCCTCGACCAGGCGTTGCCACTGCTCGTGTGTCGCGTCAGGGAACTCGGCGGCCAGTGTGAGCCCGTCGTCAGGCAGGACCGTCATGGCTCGGATGCTAGGGCAGCACGCTCGAATGAGAGTAAACCGGGGCCTGTGACGTTGCCCTCCTCGCGGTTGTGACCTGTGCCGCTCAGCCGTTGGACGGCTCCTCGTCCGGGTCCGGCAGGTCCGGGACGAGGGCGCACATGGCCGCGTGCTGCTCGGGGCCCATGGAGTCGGCGAGGGCCTGCCGCACGGTTCCGGCGAGCAGGGCGGAGGTCTCGCCCAGCAGCTCGCGCGCCTTGGCGGTGAGGGCGACCTGTACACCGCGCTTGTCGCCGCACACGGACGTGCGGGCGACCAGACCGGCCCGCTGCAGGCAGGCGATCTGGTAGGTGAGCCGGGTCTTGGGGCGGCCGAGGAGGTCGGCGACCTGGGTCATGCGCAGTCCCGCCCGGGGCTGTTCCGCCAGCAGGCACAGGATCAGGAACTCGTCGTGGGAGACGTCGAGGGTCTCCTTCACGACCGAGCGCAGCCGCTGCTCCACGGCGCCCGTGGCGGCCAGCAGGACCATCCAGGCGCGCAGTTCCGCGGGCAGCAGGCCGTCCGCCGAGGCGGGACATTCGAGCTGGTCGGCGGGGTGCGCGTCGGAGGCGGACATGGGTCGAGTCTACCCGTTGTCCAATTTTGGACCAGGAGGTTGTTCAGTTTTGGACTTACGGGTTGTTCAAATTTGGAGGACGCGCTAGCGTGGCGGGAGTCATCCAAATTTGAACCACTCACCTCCGGAGTACGACCATGACCGTCGCCGTGCAGACAGGCACCTGGCAGCTCGACCCGGCCGCGTCCACCGTGGGACTGCGGCACAAGACCATGTGGGGGCTCGTCACCGTGAAGGGCACGTTCGCCGCCGTCACCGGCGGCGGCGAGGTGCGCGCCGACGGCTCGGCCGGCGGCACCGTGACCCTGGAGGCGGCCTCCCTGGACACCGGGCACGCCAAGCGGGACACCCACCTGCGCTCGGCCGACTTCCTCGACGCCGCCAACCACCCGGAGATCACCTTCGCCGCCCGCGGCGCCGACCGCCTCGACGGCGACGGCGTGCGGGTCACCGGTCAGCTGACCGTGCGGGGCATCAGCAGGCCCGTGACCTTCACCGCGCGCCTGACCGACGCGAGCGACGAGGCGCTCACGCTGGACGCCGAGTTCACCGTGGACCGCGAGCAGTTCGGCATGGGCTGGAACCAGCTGGGCATGATGCGCGGGCTCACCACTGTGACGGCGAAGCTGCGTTTCACGCGGACCGAGGCGTGAGCCGCCCGATCGGCCCTGGAGGCCGGCCAAGCCCTTGAGGCCTGCTCAGCGCTTGGATGCTCCTGATCCCTCGGGCGCTCCCGACCCCTTGGATGCTCCTGAGTCCTTGAGGCCCAGCTCGGCCCGGCTCACGTCCTTGGTCGAGAGCGTCTGCGGGGTCGCCGTGAAGGCGCGCAGCCGGATGTGCGTGTACTTCTTCGTGGGCACCGGGAAGCCGCCCTGGGGTGCCCGCAGCTCGACGGTCGCCGTGGTGTGCGCGGGGATGGTGGCCGGGCCGTGCGCCAGGGACCAGTACCGGTTCATGCCCTGACCCGTCGTCAGCATGTAGTGCGGGGTCAGCGCGTTGCCCCCGGTGTTGGTCACCCGCACGGTCATCGTGGACAGGGTGCGCGCCGAGCCCTGCCGGACCGCCGTGATGGCCATCCGCAGCGGCGGCCTGCCCGTCACCGCGAGGGTCGCGCTCACCAGCGGGGGCGTGATCAGCAGGACGACCGCGGCGGCCAGGGCCGGCCTGCGGCGCGGACCGGTCAGCCACCGGGGCCGCGGCTGCCACGCCTTCCTGAACTCCGACAGGGGCACGGTGATCGCCGCCGCCAGCCACAGCGGCGTGTACATCAGGTAGTAGCCGTCCTGGGACCGGGTCGCCAGGTAGAAGGCGCACCAGGGCAGCACGGTCGCGGCCGGGCCCAGCCGCCGTACGAACAGCACGAACAGCGCCAGCAGGGCCGCGGCGAGCAGCATGCTCGCGTGGCCGTACCAGTCGAGCCGGTCGCTGCCGTGGGTGAAGTACAGGGAGATGCCGACCAGACCCTGGCCGTGCACCACCGCACCCTGGGTCAGCGGCAGGGCGATGCCCCGGAACCACGGGCCCGGCTCGCTGACGATGAAGTACGCGTTGATCAGCAGCCAGGTCAGGACCGCGGTCCCGGCGATCCGCAGGACCACCCGCGCCGCCTGTCGCCCGCCGAGCTCACCGCGGCGCACGGCGTAGATCCCGGCCAGCAGGAACGGGGTGACGAACCAGGGGAGTTGCTGTGCCGCGCACGCGGCCCCGATGCACGCGGCCCGCGCGATCCCGGCGGCACCCAGCCGTCCCCCGGCGCCGAACCGCGGCCAGCGCACGACCACCGGCATCAGCAGGACCAGGCCGACGATCGCCGGGTAGCCCTGACGGGCGTACATCGGCAGGAAACCGAAGCCCAGGCAGAGCATCGTGGCGGCCGATCGCCACGGCGTCGGCAGCAGCCGCCACAGCACCACCGCGCCCACGACCAGTACGACCGTCACCGCCAGGGTCGCCGGTGCGCCGACGTGGCCGAGCCACAGGAAGGGCACGGTGAGCAGCGGCGTCAGCGGAGGATAGCCGTACGTGTAGTCGTAACCGCCGGTCGTCGTGGCGGTCAGGGCGACGCCCTTGATGTGGAACAGCCACGGCCACGGATGGTCGTACACCTGGTGTCCGCCGACGATCTCCTTCGCGGCCTGTGTGGTCAGGACCGCCTCGTCACCGCCCGCGTGGTTCAACGCCCAGGCGCACAGGGTGAGTGCGATCGCGGTCACCAGCACCACGGCGTCCAGGCGGGCCAGCGAACGCGCCCGGCGGACCGTCAGCGCGAGCACGCCGGTCACCAGGATCGAGGCGTAGCAGGCGGAGATGACCCCAGCGAGGACCAGCTTGTGCGTGGCCGCCTGCGCCCACACCGTGCGCGTGCCGATGAACAGGCTGACGTCGGCGAGCAGCGTCAGCACGCGGTGCCACTGCGCGGGTGGCTCACGGAGCTCCGCGGGGGCGACCGGTACGGCGGACACCGCCGACTTCGTCCGCCGGCCGGCTGTCACCTGCTGTGTTTCTGCCAAGTGCACGGCATCGGACGCTACTGGCGGCCGGTGAACACGGCGTGGCGGCATGTGAAGAGTCGGATATGAGCGCGGTAAGAAACGGACGTACTCGTACATGTGACGCAGGACGCTCCCCGCCGGGTGTCACCTGAGCGGTCGCGCAGTGTGTCGTTGTTGGGCCGAACGGGTGACTTGGCGTAAGAATTGGCTGGTGCAGGCATGGAGTACGAGTCAGGTCGGGGGGAGCCGGTGAGCCGTTACGACGTCACCGATGAACAGTGGGAAGGGCTCGCCCAGGTCGTGCCGCTGCGGGGGCGGGACGCGTGGCCGTCCGCCGTGAACCACCGCTCGCTGCCGGACGCCGAGACCGAGACCCGGCGCCGGTTCGTGGTGCTGCGCGTCAACGTCTTCGCCGACGCCCGGGAAGTCGCCGAGACCCTGATGGCCGGCGCGCCGGTCCTGCTCGACCTCTCCGGCGCGGAGACCGAGGTCGCCAAGCGCGTCCTCGACTTCAGCACGGGCGTGGTCTTCGGCCTGGGCAGCGGAATGCACCGCGTCGACCGCAACGTGTTCCTCCTGACCCCGCCCGGCACCGAGGTGAGCGGGTTGATGGAGGGGGCGGGGGTGTCGGGGGGCTGAGGGTGCCTTCGGTGACCGAGGCGGTATGCGGGGTGGCCTTCACCCGACCGGGTGGCCCCGGTCCCGTTCGGGGCTGCCGGACCGCCCGTTCGTAGGAAGGTTCCGGCAGGAAACGGTTCGGCAGGTGGGGCGGGTTCTACGGTCCGGGCATGGCCCTGCCCTCCGTGCCCGCTGAGCCCCCCGCCGTCCACGCGTCCGCCGGGACCGTACCCGCGCAGTCCCGGCGGTCCCCCGATGTGCGCGCCCGTATCACCGAGTTGCGGCTGTCGGCCTTCGCCGGACATCGGCGGGCCGGCTTTCCGCTGGGGTCCGTCACCTTGTTCGCCGGGCGCAGTGGAGCAGGCAAGACGACCGCGCTCACGGCGTACGCGGCGCTCGCCCGGCTCGGTGGCGGAGCCTCGCTCTACGAGGTGTTCCCGGACCCGGTCGCCTGCGTGCCGCAGCGGGCACGCCCGGATGCCGGAGGGCGGCGCGGCTTCCGGATCGGCTGTACGGCCGACGGCGCCGCGGGGCCGGTCCGGCTCGACGTCGCCGTACAGGCCGAACCGGAACTGAGGATCGTGGGGGAGCGGCTGACCGCGGGCGGGCTCGTCCTGCTGGAGACCGCGCTGCGCGACCCCGGGCGCGGTACCGTCCAGGCCGCCTGGCACACCGCGGGCTCCGCCCCGGTGACCCGTGCCCCGCTCCCCGACGATCGCCTCGGCACCGCCCTGCTGCCGCTGCGCGTGGCCGGCAAGACCGACGGACAGCGTCATGTGCTCGCCGCCGCCGAGCAGATGGTGGTCGCCCTGCGCTCCGCCTTCCCCTGCGACCCCCGCCCCGAGTACATGCGTGCTCCCGTGCCCACCGGCTCCGGCCGGCTGCTGTCCGGCTGCGACAACCTCGCCGACGTGCTGTGGCGCACCCGCGCGGAATGCGCCCGCCGGCACGGCCTGCTGGTCGACGCCCTGCGCGCGGGCTGCGCGGGCCCGGTGACCGATCTCGTCGCGGAGCCGCTGCCGGACGGCACGGTACGGGCGCTGCTCGACCGCGGCGACGGTCTGCGCACCGAACTCGCCCGGCTCGGCGACGGCGAACTGCGCTATCTCGCGCTGACGCTGGTGCTGCTGACCGGGCCCGGCGTCCTGGACGTGGACACCCCGGGCGAGGTGCCCGACGCCCTGCGGACCCTCACCGTCCTCGCCGACGGCTTCGACCGCGGCCTCGACCCCGCCCAGCGCCGGGAACTGCTGCGGACGGCCGTCCGGATGGGCGAGCGCGGGCACATCCGGTGTGCGGGCGCGGTGAGCGACGCGTCGTGGGCCGCCGGGACCGAGGGTGTCACGGTGGTACACCTGGACGCGTGACGGAACCTCTCGACCTGGCCCGACTCCAGCGCAGGCTCGCCGAGTTCGCGGCCGCGCGGAACTGGCAGCCCTACCACACCCCCAAGAACCTCGTCGCCGCGCTCAGCGTCGAGGCCTCCGAACTGGTCGAGATCTTCCAGTGGCTGACGCCGGAGGAGTCCGCGCGCGTGATGGACGACCCGGACACCGCGCACCGGGTCACCGACGAGGTCGCCGATGTCCTCGCCTATCTGCTGCAGTTCTGCGACGTCCTCGGCGTCGACCCGCTGGCCGCCCTGGCCGCCAAGATCGACCGCAACGAACGGCGGTTCCCGGCGCCGGGGGCGCAGCGCGCGTCCGAGCGCCCTCAACCGCCGGAGGGGTGAACTCCGTTATTACTCTCCGGAGTTGAAATGGCTGTTGAATCCGAATTGTTGTCCATAGATTTCCGTCTACCTCTGGTTTTTCGTCTTCAGTGCCCTCACGCTGGGTAGTGGACAAGGGAGTCCAAGAGGGCGTGTGAGGAAGCACGCGGAAGGACGGGGGCGACGCATGGACGCGATACGGCTCATCCTCACCAACAGGCGTGCGCTGGCGTACGCCGCCGACTCGGGCGAGATCATGGCGGAGGTGTGGCAGGCGCAGGCCCTGGCCCAGGCGGTCGGCAGCCGCCTCGCGGTCTCCGGCCCGCCCGAGCTGCGCGGCGAGGCGCTGGGCCTGACCGAACTGGCGGGCCGGGGCTGCGGGGTCCTGGACCCGCCCGAACTCGACCTGGGCGACCTGCGCGCCGCCCAGCTCACCGAGCTGGCCGACGCCCGCGAGACCCTGCTCTGCCTCGGGGGTCTGCTCGGCGAGGTCGGCATGGCCCTGGTCGGCATGGCCAGCGGGGCCGACGACGAGACGACGTACTGGCAGTGCATGGAGGCCATCGACGCGGCCGACGAGTCCCGCGACCGCGTCCTGGAGATGCTGCGCAAGCTGGCGGCGCGGGAGGAGACGTTACGGGAGGACGAGAGCCGGAAGAGTGCGAACGGCGATCAGAAGAGCCTGAACGACAACCGCAGTAGCCCGTCCGGCGTTTGAGGACGGGGCCGTTCAGGTCGAAGCGGGGGTCCGGGGCGGCAGCCCCGAGGACGGCACGCCGGACGAGGACGGTCCACCGCCCTGTCGGCACCGGCGCGCTCGGCGGGCGAATTTCACCCGACCGGGGACGGCCGCGCCGGGCGGTACCGGCGCGGTCGGCGTGGCGTGCGGCGTGCAGGATGGATGTATGGACCTTCGAATCTTCACCGAGCCCCAGCAGGGGGCCACCTACGACACCTTGCTCACCGTGGCGAAAGCCACCGAGGACCTTGGCTTCGACGCCTTCTTCCGCTCCGACCACTACCTCCGCATGGGCAGCGCCGACGGGCTGCCCGGTCCCACGGACGCCTGGATCACGCTCGCCGGACTGGCCCGTGAGACCAAGCGGATCCGTCTCGGCACGCTGATGACCGCCGGAACGTTCCGGCTGCCCGGTATGCTCGCGATCCAGGTCGCCCAGGTCGACCAGATGTCCGGCGGCCGGGTCGAGCTCGGGCTCGGCGCGGGCTGGTTCGAGGAGGAGCACAAGGCGTACGGCATCCCGTTCCCGAAGGAGAAGTTCGCGCGGCTGGAGGAGCAGCTCGCGATCGTCACCGGGCTGTGGGCGACCGAGGTGGGCAAGACCTTCGACTTCCACGGCACGTACTACGACCTGACCGACTCGCCCGCACTGCCCAAGCCGGCCCAGAAGAAGGTCCCGGTGCTCATCGGCGGCCACGGCGCGAGCCGTACGCCGCGGCTGGCCGCCCGGTTCGCCGACGAGTTCAACATCCCCTTCGCCTCCGTGGAGGACAGCGAGCGGCAGTTCGGCCGGGTGCGTGCCGCCGCGGAGGAGGCGGGCCGGGGTGCGGACGCGCTGACGTACTCCAACGCGCTCGTGGTCTGTGTCGGCCGGGACGACCGGGAGGTCGCCCGCCGCGCCGCCGCGATCGGCCGTGAGGTCGACGAGCTGAAGGCCAACGGCCTGGCCGGCTCGCCGGCCGAGGTCGTCGACAAGCTGGGCCGGTACGCCGCGATCGGCTCCCAGCGGATCTACCTGCAGATCCTGGACCTCACCGACCTGGACCAACTGGACCTGATCTCCACCCACGTCCAGCCACAACTGCCGTAACACCACCCACCCCGACCCCGACGTCCGTGCCGCGACTCCTGGCCTCCGTTCCTCGGGCCCTGTCCCAGGGGGTCCGGCCTTTCGGGCGCCTGGCCTCCGGTCCTCGGGTCCCGGCCTCCGGGCCCCGAACCACGGTCCAGGTCTCCGGCCCTGGGTCGCGGTCCTGGTCTCTGGTTTCCGGGTCTGGGCCGCGGTCCTGGTCTTTGGCTCCGGTCCCAGCCCTTGGCCTTCGGCCCCCGGGCCCTGTCTCCGGGCCCCGGCCCCCGGGCTGCGGCCACGTGCTGCGGGCCCTGGCCTCCGGTTTCCGGGCCCGACCCCGGGCCAGGTGTCTGCCCCCGGCCCCAACCCTTGGCCTCCGGCCTCCGGCCTCCGGCCCCCGGGCCCCGGGCACGGTCCTGGTCTCCGGGTCCGGTCTCCGGGCCGCGGTCCAGGTCTCCGGTCTCCGGCCTCCGGCCCTGGCCCCTGGTCTCCAGCCCCCGGCCCCGGCGAGGGGCTGCCGTCGTGGTGTGTCGCGGTGGTGGTTTTTCGGCTGCCTTGCTGCCGCCCTCGGGCTGCGGCGCTGGCCTACGATGCCGTAACTGTGGACGACTTGTGTCGGAACTGTGGGCTCCATCACAGCGCAACCGGTCAAGGCTTGATCGGATGGCGGGGTGCGCAAAGTTCTCCCTCTCGCCCTCAGTGGCCTGTTCGCCCTGTCGGCATGTCAGTTCGCCGGTAACGGCGACGACCCCGTCGACGAGGCTCGCCGCCTCAACACCATGGCGGCGTTCCCGCTGCACGCCTACATCCCGGATCCCGCGTCGGACGGCGCGAAGACCGTCAGCCGGGCACAGTGGGTCCTCGGCAGGCAGTGCATGGTCCGGCTCGGCTTCTCCGGCTTCGCGACGCTCGACCCCAAGGCCGTCGAGTCGACCTACCCGGTCCGGCAGGGGACGTTCACGAGCGAGGACATGCCGGGCGACGACACCCCGTACGGCGTCGTCGACCCGGACCTGGCCGCCGAGCACGGCTACCACAACCGGAAGACGGACACGTCCGCCCAGCCCCAGCAGTGGCCCGCCGACCAGTACGCCGCGCTCACCGGCACCTTCGAATCAGGGGACAGCCGCGTCACGCACGGCCACCGCATTCCCGAGGGCGGCTGCCTGGGAGAGGCGACTCGGAAGATCTACGGCCCTGCGCCCAAGGCGACGAAGGTCAACGGCGTGAAGCTGTCCGGCTATTACTCGCTCGCCCTCGAACTGTGGTACGAGTCCCACAAGCGGGCGAGCAAGGACCCGGCCTGGAAGAAGGCCGACAGCGCATGGTCGGCCTGCATGAAGAAGAAGGGCTTCCACTACTCCGACCCGGACAAGGCGTCGATCGACTCCCACTGGTTCGGGCCCGGCAAGCCGTCGGACAAGGAGAAGAGGACGGCGGCCGCGGACGCCCGCTGCAAGCTCGACACCGGCTATGTCCCCGCCGTGCACTCCCTCGACGTGCGCACGCAGAAATCCTCCATCGGCAGCAACAAGGAGAAGCTGGAGGCTCTGCGCGCCGCCGACGAGCGGGCGGTGCGCAACGCCCGGACGATCGTCACCCGCGACTCCTGACCGGCACGGAGCGAAATCCGGTGGTCAACGGGGATTCCGGACGGAAGACTCGGTCATGTGTTCCTGACGATCTCCATGCGCGGCGACGCCGCCCACCCGGCCACCGACCTCGGGTACCTGCTGCACAAGCACCCCGACAAGGCGCAGCAGTTCTCCACGTCCTACGGCACTGCGCACGTCTTCTACCCCGAGGCGGACGACCGGCGCTGCACGGCCGCGCTGCTGCTGGAGATCGACACCGTCGCGCTGGTCCGGCGGGGCAAGGGCAAGGGCCGCGGCGGAGCCCCCGACGCGGCTCTCGCCCAGTACGTCAACGACCGCCCGTACGCGGCCTCCTCGCTGCTCGCGGTAGCGCTGAGCGGCGTGTTCTCCAGCGCGATGAAGGGCACCTGCCAGGCCCGGCCGGAACTCCCGGCCCGGACCCGGCCGTTGCGCATCGAGGTGCCCGCGCTGCCCGCCCGCGGCGGCCCGGAGCTCGTACGGCGTCTCTTCGAGCCGCTGGGCTGGACGGTCACCGTCGAACCGGTCGCCCTGGACGCCGAGTTCCCCGAGTGGGGGGACTCGCGCTACGTGCGGCTCGTCCTGGAGTCCGAGGCGCTGACCCTCGCCGAGGCCCTGCGCCACCTCTATGTCCTGCTGCCGGTCCTCGACGACGCCAAGCACTACTGGGTCTCCTCCGACGAGGTCGACAAGCTGCTGCGGGCCGGTGAGGGCTGGCTGCCCGAGCACCCGGAGCAGAAGCTGATCACCAGCCGCTATCTCTCCCGCCGCTGGTCGCTGACCCGGCAGGCGATGGAGCGGCTGGAGCTGGTGCGGCTCGCGGAGGCCGACGACAGCGAGGTCGAGGAGATCGACAACGCCGTCGAGGAGGAGAGCGAGACGGAGGAGAAGTCCACCCCGCTCGCCGTGCAGCGCAGGGAGGCGATCCTCGCCGCGCTGCGGGACAGCGGCGCCGGCCGCGTGCTCGATCTCGGCTGCGGCCAGGGCGAGTTGCTGCGCGAGCTGCTGAAGGACCCGCGGTTCACCGAGATCGTCGGCGTCGACGTGTCGGCGCGCGCCCTGACCATCGCCTCCCGGCGGCTGAAGCTGGACCGCATGGGCGAGCGGCAGGCCTCGCGCGTCAAGCTCTTCCAGGGCTCGCTCGCCTACACCGACAACCGGCTCAAGGGCTATGACGCCGCCGTGCTCAGCGAGGTGATCGAGCACCTCGACCTGCCCCGGCTGCCCGCCCTGGAGTACGCCGTGTTCGGGCACGCCCGCCCGCGCACGGTCCTCGTGACCACCCCGAACGTCGAGTACAACGTCCGCTGGGAGACCCTGCCCGCCGGACACGCCCGGCACGGCGACCACCGCTTCGAGTGGACCCGGCAGGAGTTCCGCACGTGGGCGCACACGGTGGCCGAACGGCACGGCTACGACGTGGAGTTCGCGCCCGTCGGGCCGGACGACCCGGAGGTCGGCCCGCCCACCCAGATGGCCGTCTTTGTGATGAACACAGCCGTGATCAGGACCGAGAAGGAGGTGAAGGCAGCATGACCGGGTCGACACGGAACCAGGGGCGGATCCTCCCCGTCACCGATCTGTCCCTCGTGGTCCTCGTCGGTGCCTCCGGCTCCGGCAAGTCCACCTTCGGCCGCCGGCACTTCAAGCCGACCGAGGTGATCTCCTCGGACTTCTGCCGCGGTCTCGTCTCCGACGACGAGAACGACCAGAGCGCCACCCGGGACGCCTTCGACGTCCTGCACTACATCGCCGGCAAGCGGCTGGCGGCGGGCCGCCGCACGGTCGTCGACGCCACCAGCGTGCAGCAGGACGCCCGGCGCCAGCTGATCGAGCTGGCCAGGAAGTACGACGTGCTGCCCATCGCCATCGTGCTGGACGTGCCGGAGGAGGTGTGCGCCGAGCGCAACGCGGCCCGCACCGACCGCGCCGACATGCCCCGCCGGGTCATCCAGCGGCACATCCGCGAACTGCGCCGCTCGCTGCGGCACCTGGAGCGGGAGGGCTTCCGCAAGGTGCACGTGCTGCGCGGCGTCGAGGAGGTGGAACACGCCACCGTCGTCACCGAGAAGCGCTTCAACGACCTCACCCACCTCACCGGCCCCTTCGACATCATCGGCGACATCCACGGCTGCTCCGCCGAGCTCGAGTCGCTGCTCGCCAAGCTGGGCTACGCGGACGGCGTCCACCCGGACGGCCGTACCGCCGTGTTCGTCGGCGACCTGGTCGACCGCGGCCCGGACACCCCGGGCGTGCTGCGCCGGGTGATGTCCATGGTCGAGACGGGCAACGCGCTGTGCGTGCCCGGCAACCACGAGAACAAGTACGGCCGCTACCTCAAGGGCCGCAAGGTCCAGCACACCCATGGGCTGGCCGAGACCATCACGCAGATGGAGGGCGAGAGCGAGGAGTTCGAGGAGCGGGTACGCACGTTCCTGGCGGGCCTGGTCAGCCACTACGTCCTCGACGGCGGCAGGCTGGTCGTCTGCCACGCCGGCCTGCCCGAGAAGTACCACGGCCGCACCTCCGGCCGGGTCCGCTCGCACGCCCTGTACGGCGACACCACCGGCGAGACGGACGAGTTCGGGCTGCCGGTGCGCTACCCGTGGGCGGAGGACTACCGGGGCCGCGCGGCGGTGGTCTACGGCCACACCCCGGTCCCCGAGGCGAGCTGGCTGAACAACACCATCTGCCTGGACACCGGGGCGGTCTTCGGCGGCAAGCTGACCGCGCTGCGCTGGCCGGAGCGCGAGCTGGTCGACGTACCGGCCGAGCGGGTCTGGTACGAGCCGACGCGCCCGCTGCGCTCGGAGGCGCCCGGCGGTCAGGACGGCCGGCCGCTGGACCTGGCGGACGTGTACGGCCGCAGGGCGGTGGAGACCCGGCACGCCGGCATGGTCGCGGTCCGTGAGGAGAACGCGGCGGCGGCGCTGGAGGTCATGAGCCGCTTCGCGACCGACCCGCGCCTGCTGCCGTATCTGCCGCCGACCATGGCGCCGACGGCGACTTCGCAGGTGGATGGCTACTTGGAGCACCCGGCGGAAGCCTTCGCGCAGTACGCGGCGGACGGCGTCGAGCGGGTCGTGTGCGAGGAGAAGCACATGGGCTCGCGAGCCGTGGCCCTGGTGTGCCGGGACGCGGAGGCGGCACGCAGGCGCTTCGGCGTGGACGGGCCGACCGGGTCCCTCTACACCCGCACCGGGCGGCCGTTCTTCGACGACACGACGGTGACCGAGGAGGTCCTCGGCCGGCTGCGCGCGGCGATCGGGGCCGCCGGGCTCTGGGACGAACTGGCCACCGACTGGCTGCTGCTGGACGCCGAGCTGATGCCGTGGTCGCTGAAGGCCTCGGGGCTGCTGCGCAGCCAGTACGCGGCCGTCGGCGCCGCCTCCGGCGCGGTCTTCCCGGGCGCGCTGGCCGCCCTGGAGGCGGCCTCGGCCCGGGGTGTCGGCCTCACCGGCCTGCTGGACCGGCAGCGGGACCGTGCCGCCGACGCGGCCGCGTTCACCGCCGCCTACCGCCGCTACTGCTGGACCACCGACGGCCTGGACGGCGTCCGCCTGGCGCCCTTCCAGCTGCTGGCCGTCCAGGGCCGCAGCCTCGCCGCGCTGCCGCACGACGAGCAACTGGCCCTGATCGACCGGCTGGTGGAGCACGACGGCACCGGACTGCTGCAGACCACCCGGCGGCTGTACGTCGACACCGGTGACCCGGAGTCGGTGCGCGCGGGTGTCGACTGGTGGCTGGAGATGACCGGCCGCGGCGGTGAGGGCATGGTCGTCAAGCCGGCCGGCGCGGTGGTCCGGAACGCCGACGGGCGGCTGGTGCAGCCCGGCATCAAGTGCCGCGGCCGGGAGTACCTGCGGATCATCTACGGGCCCGAGTACACCCGGCCGGACAACCTCGCCAGGCTGCGGCAGCGGTTCCTCAACCACAAGCGGTCGCTCGCCCTGCGCGAGTACGCCCTCGGCCTGGAGGCACTGGACCGGCTGGCGGAGGGGGAGCCGCTGTGGCGGGTGCACGAGGCGGTGTTCGGGGTGCTGGCCCTGGAGTCGGAGCCGGTGGACCCCCGCCTGTAGCCCGTCACGGCGCACTCGGCCTGTTGTTCCGCGGCAGGGCCAGGTGTCCCCGCCGGCCCGGGGTCGGCCGGCGGGTGGTCCGGCGGGCCGTGGGCAGGCCGATCGTGACGGTCCTGGACCGGGGGCAGGAGGGCACGGGCTTACGGCTGCTCACCCCTCGACCACCCCGGTCCGCTCGCCGCGTTCCTGCGCCTTCAGGAGCCGGCCCCGCCGGACGCGGTCGACCGGGGGGCCGTCGAACTCCTCGTCGCCGAACGGCTGGTGCCGGCCGCCGGAGGCCGGGCGGTGGCCCTGCCCCCGCGCATCCGGCGCCGGCCGGTGCCCTGCACCGTGATCCGACCGCCTGCGCCGAGGCGAGCCGGAGTCCCACGGACCGACCGTTTGTCGTCGATGAGACGAAAACAGGAAGGGGCGGAAACGGTCCGCAAGGGCGTGAAGACGGTCGGGTGCGGCCAGGATGGAGGCATGGCATACCACGTGGACTCCGAGGCCGGGCGGCTGCGCCGCGTGATCCTGCACCGGCCCGATCTGGAGCTCAAAAGGCTCACCCCCAGCAACAAGGACGCCCTGCTCTTCGACGACGTGCTGTGGGTGCGCCGGGCGCGCGCCGAGCACGACGGGTTCGCCGACGTCCTGCGGGACCGCGGCGTCGCCGTCCACCTCTTCGGCGACCTGCTCACCGAGACCCTGGAGATCCCCGAGGCCCGCACCCTCGTCCTCGACCGTGTCTTCCACGACAAGGAGTACGGCCCCCTCGCCGCCGACCACCTGCGCGCGGCCTTCGAGGCCCTGCCCGCGCGCGAGCTGGCCGAGGCGCTCGTGGGCGGCATGACCAAGCGGGAGTTCCTGCAGGCGCACGCGGAGCCGACCTCCGTGCGCTTCCATGTGATGGACCTCGACGACTTCCTCCTCGGCCCCCTGCCCAACCACCTCTTCACCCGCGACACCTCCGCCTGGAT
The DNA here is from genome assembly GCF_020819595.1 of Streptomyces barringtoniae. Taxonomy (GTDB): domain Bacteria; phylum Actinomycetota; class Actinomycetes; order Streptomycetales; family Streptomycetaceae; genus Streptomyces; species Streptomyces barringtoniae. Next base: position 345,500 of record NZ_JAJHNP010000001.1, on the reverse strand, counting down.
CTACGACGGGGTCGCCATCAACGCCATGCGGCTGCCGGCGCGGCAGCGCGAGACCGTCCACTTCGAGGCGATCTACCGCCACCACCCGCTGTTCCGCGACGAGCTCTTCCACGTCTGGTCCCAGGGGCAGGCCGACCATCCCTCCACCATCGAGGGCGGTGATGTCCTGGTGATCGGCAACGGCGCCGTGCTGGTCGGCATGAGCGAGCGCACCACCCCGCAGGCCGTGGAGATGCTGGCGTACAAGCTGTTCGCGGCCGGCTCCGCGCGCACCATCGTCGCGCTCGACATGCCCAAGCGGCGCGCCTTCATGCACCTCGACACCGTGATGACCATGGTCGACGGCGACACCTTCACCCAGTACGCGGGCCTCGGCATGCTGCGCTCGTACACCATCGAGCCGGGGGTCTCCGAGAAGGAGCTGAAGGTCACCGACCATCCGCCGGAGCACATGCACCGCGCGATCGCCGCCGCCCTGGGCCTCGGCGAGATCCGGGTGCTGACCGCCACCCAGGACGTGCACGCCGCCGAGCGCGAGCAGTGGGACGACGGCTGCAACGTCCTCGCCGTCGAGCCCGGGGTCGTCGTCGCCTACGAGCGCAACTCGACCACCAACACGCATCTGCGCAAGCAGGGCATCGAGGTGATCGAGATCCCGGGCAGCGAGCTGGGGCGGGGCCGGGGCGGCCCGCGGTGCATGAGCTGTCCCGTAGAGCGAGACACCGTATAAAAATGTGGAGCATCGTATAGACTTCCAGAGTCCCTGTAGTCGCAGTACATCTGGAGCGCCCCCCATGGCGACAGTCCCGACCGGCCTCGCCGGCCGCCACTTCCTCAAGGAGCTGGACTTCACCGAGGAGGAGTTCCGCGGTCTGGTCGAGCTGGCGGCCGAGCTGAAGGCGGCCAAGAAGGCGGGGGCGGAGACGCAGTACCTGCGCGGCCGGAACATCGCGCTGATCTTCGAGAAGACCTCGACGCGCACCCGCTGCGCGTTCGAGGTCGCCGCCGCCGACCAGGGTGCCCACACGACGTACCTGGATCCGTCCGGCTCGCAGATCGGCCACAAGGAGTCCGTGCGGGACACCGCGCGGGTGCTGGGCCGGATGTACGACGGCATCGAGTACCGCGGGGACAGCCAGGCCAAGGTCGAGGAGCTGGCGGCGTACGCCGGCGTGCCCGTCTACAACGGGCTCACCGACGACTGGCACCCCACCCAGATGCTGGCCGACGTGCTCACCATGACCGAGCACAGCGACAGGCCGCTGAGGGAGATCGCCTTCGCCTACCTCGGCGACGCCCGCTTCAACATGGGCAACTCCTACCTCGTCACCGGGGCCCTGCTCGGCATGGACGTGCGGATCGTCGCCCCGAAGGCCTACTGGCCCGCCGAGGACGTCGTCAGCCACGCCCTCAAGCTCGCCGAGGAAAGCGGCGCCCGGATCATCCTCACCGAGGACGTCCGGGAGGGCGTGTCGGGGGCGGACTTCGTCGCCACCGACGTGTGGGTCTCCATGGGTGAGCCGAAGGAGGTCTGGGCGGAGCGCATCGCCGCGCTCACGCCGTACGCCGTGACCATGGACGTCCTGCGCGCCACCGGCAACGCGGACGTGAAGTTCCTGCACTGTCTGCCGGCCTTCCACGACCTCGGCACGAAGGTCGGCGGCGAGATCCACGAGACCTACGGCCTGGACTCGCTGGAGGTCACGGACGAGGTGTTCGAGTCCGCGCACTCGATCGTCTTCGACGAGGCCGAGAACCGTCTGCACACCATCAAGGCGGTGCTGGTCGCCACACTCGCCCGCTGACCCTGGTCCACCGCCCCGACCAGGCCTTATCCTGACCGGCGGCCCGGCACCACCCCAGCCCGGACCGACGCCGCGACCTCACCCGGTCGCCCGCACCACCCAGAAACGAGCACCAACCCGCAATGCCCGCTCCCCGCATCAAGTCCCCGCACCTGCTCGTCGCCGAATCCGGCGCCGACCGCGAGGGTCACGGCCTCAAGCGCACGATGGGCCTCTTCCAGCTCATCTGCTTCGGCGTCGGCGCCATCGTCGGCACCGGCATCTTCGTCGGCCTCTCCGACTCCGTCGCCCAGGCCGGCCCGGCCGTCGTCGTCTCGTTCATCCTCGCCGCGATCACCTGCGTCTTCACCGCCTTCTCCTTCGCGGAGCTGGGCGGCGCGATCCCGGTCTCCGGCTCCTCGTACTCCTTCGCCTACGCCGGCCTCGGCGAGTCCACCGCCTTCCTGGTCGGCTGGTGCCTGCTGCTGGAGTACGGCATCTCCATCTCGGCCGTCGCCGTCGGCTGGAGCCAGTACGTCAACGAGCTGCTGCACAGCCTCACCGGCGTCCAGCTCCCGGCCGCCCTGTCCGCGGGCCCGGGCGACGGCGGGATCATCAACCTCCCGGCCGTGATCGTCATCGCCATGGCCTCCGTGCTGCTGGTGCGCGGGGTGCGCGAGAGCGCCCGGGCGACGGCCGCCATGGCCGCGGTCAAGCTCGTCATCCTGCTGGCCTTCTGCGCCATCGGCTACAGCGCCTTCAAGCACGGCAACCTCACCCCGTTCTCGCCGGCCGGCCTCGGCGGCATCGGCGCGGGCACCACGGCCGCGTTCTTCTCCTACATCGGCTTCGACGCGATCACCACGGCCGGTGAGGAGGCCAAGAACCCGCGCCGTGACATCCCGGTCGCGATCATGGTCTGCATGGGCATCGTGACCCTGCTGTACTGCGCGGTCGCGCTCGCCGCGATCGGCGCCATCGGCGGCAAGCAGGTCGCCGGCCGCCCCGCCGCCCTCTCCTACGTCGTCAACGAGGTCACCGGCTCGGCCGTCGGCGGCGGGGTGATCGCCTTCGGCGCGGTCGTCGCCATCGCCTCGGTCGTCCTCGCGGTGATGTACGGCCAGACCCGCATCCTGATGTCGATGTCCCGCGACGGCCTGATCCCGCGCGTCTTCGAGAAGGTCAACCCGAAGACCTCCACGCCGGTCGCCGGCACGCTGATCGTCGCCGTCGTCTTCGCGCTCCCGGCGGCCTTCGCCTCCCTCGACGCCGTGATGAACCTGTGCACCATCGGCACCCTGGCGATCATGGCCGTCGTCAACATCGTGGTGATCGCCCTGCGCCGCCGCGAGCCGGGCCTCACCCGCAGCTTCCGCGTGCCGCTCTACCCGGTGGGCCCGCTGCTCGGCGTCGCCTTCTGCCTGTACCTGATGTACGAGACGGGCTGGCAGACCTGGGTCCAGTTCGCCGTGTTCCTCGTGGTGGGCCTCGCGATCTACGCCGGCTACGGCCGCCGGCACTCCACACTGGCGCGGACGGCCGCCCCCGAGGTCACGCCCAGCGCCGCCGCTGAGCGGGAACCGCAGGCAGTCTGAACCACACCGCCTTGCCCGACGGGGTGGGGCGGTGACCGCAGGACGAGCTGAGGGCGCGGATCAGCAGCAGCCCGCGCCCGCCCTCCTGCCAGACATCGGGCTCCTCGATCACCGGCGCGGTCAGCCGGCCGGGCGGGGCCGGGTCCGGGTCGTGTACCTCGACCTGGCAGCCGCCCGGCAACAGCTCCACCACGAGCTCTATCGGGCCGCGCCCGGCGGTGTGCTCCACCGCGTTGGCCACCAGCTCCGCCGTGAGCAGCTCGGCGGTGTCGCTGTCGGCCGGATGCTCCACCTCGGCGAGGGCCGTGCGCACCAGGGCACGGGCCACGGGCACCGCGGCGGCGGTGTGCGGCAGTGCGATGCGCCAGGAGGCCGGTTCGGTGGGGCGTTCGTGCAAGGCGAGTCCGTTCATGGAGCAGGCTGTCCTGCTTTCGACTGTAGGAATGGTACGGGCCCGGCCACTTCGGACCTTCGGCGGGCTTCGGCCGGGACCCTCGGCCCCGGTACCGGCGGCTTACCCAGGCCGGCGGCCCGTCTCGCCCGCCCGAGCCCACTGTTACGGCTCTGTCGACGACCGGTGACGCATGTGACGGGACTCGGCCGGCCGGCCGCCGTCTGTCGCGTACTCGTGACGACAGTCACAAACAGGTGATAACTTCATGGGACAGCGCAACGTACGGCACCGCCCCCCTAGGAGGCCGCACGTCATGAGTCCCTTCACCGGCTCCGCCGCCCGCACCTGCGACTGGGAGCATCTGCGGGTCCAGCTCGCCGACGGGGTCGCCACCGTCACCCTCACCCGTCCCGAGAAGCTCAACGCGCTCACCTTCGGCGCCTACGCCGACCTGCGCGACCTGCTCGCCGAGCTGTCCCGGGAGCGCGCCGTACGCGCCCTGGTGCTGGCCGGCGCGGGACGCGGCTTCTGCTCCGGCGGTGACGTCGACGAGATCATCGGCGCCACCCTCGGCATGGACACCGGCCGGCTGCTCGACTTCAACCGGATGACCGGCCAGGTCGTACGGGCGATCCGCGAGTGCCCGTTCCCCGTGATCGCGGCCCTCCACGGCGTGGCGGCAGGCGCCGGGGCGGTCCTGGCGCTCGCGGCCGACTTCCGCGTGGCGGACCCCACCGCCCGCTTCGCCTTCCTCTTCACCCGCGTCGGCCTGTCCGGCGGCGACATGGGCGCGGCCTACCTGCTGCCCCGCGTCGTCGGCCTCGGCCACGCCACCCGGCTGCTCATGCTGGGCGAACCGGTCCGGGCCCCCGAGGCCGAGCGCATCGGCCTGATCAGCGAGCTGACGGAGGACGGCCGGGCCGACGACGCGGCCCAAGCGCTGGCCCGCCGCCTGGCCGACGGCCCGGCCCTGGCCCTCGCCCAGACGAAGGCCCTGCTCACGGCGGAACTGGACATGCCCCTGGCGGCGTCGATCGAGCTGGACGCATCGACCCAGGCGTTGCTGATGCACGGCGAGGACTACGCGGAGTTCCACGCGGCCTTCACGGAGAAGCGCGCGCCGAAGTGGCGGGGAAGGTGAGCCTTCATGCGGGTGGCGATCATCGGCGGTGGCCCCGGCGGCCTGTACGCGGCAGCGCTCCTCAAGCGGCTCGATCCCACCCGTGAGGTGACCGTCTGGGAGCGCAACGCCCCGGACGTCACCTTCGGCTTCGGCGTGGTCCTCTCCGACGAGACCCTGGGCGGCATCGAACACGCCGACCCCGTGGTGTACGAGGCACTGCAGCGACGCTTCGTACGGTGGGACGACATCGACATCGTGCACGCAGGCACCTGCCAGACCTCCGGGGGACACGGCTTCGCGGCGGTGCGCAGGCGGACCCTCCTGAGGATCCTGCACGAGCGCTGCCTCTCCCTCGGCGTGACCATCGCGTTCGGCACCGAGGCCCCGTCCGCGGACGAGCTCTCCCGGACCCACGACCTCGTCATCGCCGCCGACGGCGTGCACAGCACCACCCGGGAGACCTACGCGCAGGTGTTCCGTCCGCGCATCACCGAGCACCGCTGCCGGTACATCTGGCTCGCGGCCGACTTCGCGTTCGACGCCTTCCGCTTCGAGATCGCCCAGACCGAACACGGCGTGATGCAGCTGCACGGCTACCCGTACGCGGCCGACGCGTCCACCGTGATCGTCGAGATGCGCGAGGAGGTCTGGCGGGCGGCGGGATTCGACGAACTCGGTCCGGACGAATCCGTCGAGCGCTGCGCCAAGATCTTCTCCGACGCGCTGCGCGGCCGCCCGCTGCACTCCAACAACTCGACGTGGACCACCTTCCGTACGGTGGTCAACGACCGCTGGTCCCACGGCAACGTGGTCCTCCTCGGCGACGCCGCGCACACCGCCCACTTCTCCATCGGCTCGGGCACCAAGCTGGCCGTGGAGGACGCCCTCGCACTCGCGGCGTGCCTGCGCGAACAGCCCGCACTCGACAGGGCGCTGGCGGCCTACGAGGAGGAGCGAAAACCCGTCGTCGCCTCCACCCAGCGAGCCGCCCGCGCCAGCCTCGAATGGTTCGAGAACCTGCGGCACCACCTCGGCCAGCCGCCCCGGCAGTTCGCCTTCAACCTGCTCACCCGCAGCCGCCGCGTCACCCACGACAACCTCCGGCTGCGCGACGCCCGCTTCACCGAGGCGGTCGAGCGCGAGTTCGGCTGCCCGCCCGGCACACCCCCGATGTTCACGTCGCTGCGGCTGCGCGGCCTGACCCTGCGCAACCGGGTCGTGGTGTCGCCGATGGACATGTACTCCGCCACCGACGGCGTCCCCGGCGACTTCCACCTCGTCCACCTCGGCGCCCGCGCGCTCGGCGGGGCCGGGCTCGTCATGACCGAGATGGTGTGCGTGAGCGAGGAGGGCCGCATCACGCCGGGCTGCGCCGGTCTCTACACCGGCCGGCAGGCCGAGGCGTGGCGGCGGGTCACCGACTTCGTGCACACCCAGGCACCCGGCACCGCGATCGGCGTGCAGCTCGGCCACTCCGGCCGCAAGGGGTCCACGAAGTTGATGTGGGAGGGCATGGACGAGCCGCTGACCCGCGGCAACTGGCCCCTCGTCGCCGCCTCCCCGCTGCCGTACAAGCCGGGCAGCCAGACCCCCCGGCAGCTCTCCCGCGCCCAACTCACCGACATACGCGAGCAGTTCACCGCCGCCGCCTGGCGGGCCGCGCGGGCCGGGTTCGACCTCCTCGAACTGCACTGCGCGCACGGCTATCTGCTCTCCGGCTTCCTCTCCCCGCTCACCAACCGGCGCACCGACGCCTACGGCGGCTCACCGGAGCGCCGGCTGAGGTTCCCGCTGGAGGTCTTCGACGCCGTTCGCGCGGTGTGGCCCGCGGAGCGGCCCATGACGGTGCGCATCTCGGCGACCGACTGGGCCGAGGGCGGCACGACCGCGGAGGACGCGGTGGAGATCGCCCGCGCCTTCGCCGCGCACGGGGCCGACGCGATCGACGTCTCCACCGGGCAGGTGGTGGCCGAGGAGCGGCCGGAGTTCGGGCGGTCGTACCAGACGCCGTTCGCCGACCGGATCCGGCACGAGGCGGGTGTCCCGGTCATCGCGGTCGGCGCGATCTCCTCCTGGGACGACGTCAACTCCCTGATCCTCGCCGGGCGTACGGACCTGTGCGCGCTGGGCCGTCCGCACCTGTACGACCCGCACTGGACGCTGCACGCGGCGGCCGAGCAGGGCTACGAGGGTCCCGGCGCGGTCTGGCCCGCGCCCTACCGCGCGGGCAGCCGCCGCCCCCAGACCGGCCGCACGGACGCCCCGAAGCCCCGGCTGACCCTCGGCGGCTGACTGTCAGTACCGTCTGCTCTACTCGGATGGGAGAGGCGAGGGGACGGAGTGCTGATGGGCGTGCTGTTCGACTACTTCGCGGCGGCCGACCGGCCGACGGCGGTGGACTGGGCGATCGGACCGGGCGGGGACTGGACGGCCGAGGGGCAGTCCCTCGACGAGGCCGGCGCGGACTGGATCGACATGAAGGGCATCGACCCCCATGTCGCCCTGGGGCAACTCGTCGCGTTCACCGAGGGAAGACCGTACGACGTCCACGGCACCGGGCCGGAGCTGCTGTGGCCCGACCAGCGGGAGTGGCTCCCCGAGCGGCCGGCGGCGCCCGGTGCCGAGTCGCCGTGGGAGTCGGGGCTGCATCTGACCGAGCTGCCCGACGCCTGGCGCGACCGGCTCGCCTCCATAGAGGACGAGCACGTGCCGATGCTGGCGCTGCAGTGGTACGACATCGAGGAATTCGACTTCGCCGACTTCCCGGCCTGCGAGGACTGCATCCGCACCTTCGCGGGCCTCGCCCGCCGGGCCCGGGACGCGGGCGCGCACCTGTACTGCCGGTGCTGCGTCTGAGCCCGGCGCGCGGGGGCCGGCCGGGCTCGGTCACATGCCCTCCACGCGATTCGCACGGTTCCTGACCCGGTCTGTTATCGGCGGCTGTCTAGGTTCTTTCGAGCCATTCGGAACCCCATGCACGACCCCCAGGGATCGAGACTGCGATGACTGACACCAGGCCGCTGCCCGAGCAGCCCGGACACGGATACGGCCCCTACGGCCATGCCCCGGCCCCGGGCCCCCAGTACGCGGAGCCCGCGGTGCCGCCCGTCGCGCCGGTCGCGCCCCCTCGGCAGCGCCGACGGGACGGCTCGGGCACCCGGCGCGCCGCGCTGGTCGTCCACACGATCGCCGACGTCGCGGCGGCGTTCCTGGGACTGTGGATCCTGCTGTACCTGCTCAAGGCCAATCACGCGAACGTGTTCGTGGGGTTCGTGGAGGACGTGGCCGACTCGCTGTCCTGGTGGTCGCAGGACATCTTCACGATGGACGCGGAGAGCCTGCGCGTCCTGCTCAACTACGGTCTGCCCGCGGTGATCTACCTCGCGGTCGGGCACGGCATCGCGCTGCGGCTGCGCCGCTTCTGAGAGACCCGGAAAGCCCCTCACAGCCCGGCGAACTCGGCCCCCGCGTCCCGCAGCCGCCTGTGCAGCCCCTGGAACACCTCCGCCGAGCGGACGCCCGGCCAGCCCGCGGGCAGCAGCCGGCCGGGCAGGCCGGGATCGGTGTACGGCAGGTGGCGCCAGGAGTCGAGGGCGAGGAGGTAGTCGCGGTAGGCCTCCTCGGGCGGGGTGCTGCTGCGGCGCTCCCAGGCCCGCAGGACCGGGGCGTGCGCGTCCAGGAAACGCTCGTGCTCCTTGGCGATCGCGGTCAGGTCCCACCAGCGGGCGACCGCCTCGGCCGTCGGGGCGAAGCCCAGGTGCTCGCCGCGGAAGAGGTCGACGTACGGGTCCAGGTGCAGCCGGCGCAGGGTGTGCCGCGTCTCCTCGTAGAGGCGGGCCGGGGCGATCCACACCCCGGGGGCCGCCGTACCGAAGCCCAGCCCGGCCAGCCGGGAGCGCAGCACGTGCCGCTTCTGCCGCTCCGACTCCGGCACGGAGAACACCGCGAGTACCCAGCCCGTGTCCTCCATGGGCGTCGTCGCGTAGATGCGCCGGTCGCCGTCCTCCAGCAACTGGCGTGCCTCCGGCGAGAGTTCGTAGCCGGCCGCGCCCTGCTCGGTGCGGGCCGGCAGCAGCAGGCCGCGCCGTTTGAGCCGGGACACCGAGGAACGGACGGAGGGCGCGTCCACGCCGACCGCGGCCAGGAGCCGGATCAGCTCGGCGACGGGCACCGGGCCGGGCATGTAGCGGCCGTACGCGCCGTAGAGCGTGACGATGAGGGACCTGGGGGCGTGCTGCTCGGACACGTTGATCATTTTAGGTCGTCGGCATCACTGCCGGTCACCTTCGCTGCGCAGCCGGAAGCGCTGGAGCTTGCCGGTGGCGGTGCGCGGGAGCGCGTCGAGGAAGACGAACTCGCGCGGGCATTTGTAGGGTGCCAGCTCGGACTTGAGGAACGCGCTCAGGGCCTCCGGGTCGCGCCGGGCGCCCTCGCGCAGCACGGTGTAGGCGACCACCACCTGTCCGCGGGCCTCGTCCGGGCGGCCGACGACCGCCGTCTCCACCACGTCCGGGTGGCGCAGCAGCGCGTCCTCCACCTCCGGTCCGGCGATGTTGTACCCGGCGGAGATGATCATGTCGTCGGCGCGAGCCACATAGCGGAAGTAGCCGTCGGGCTCGCGGACGTAGGTGTCGCCGGTGATGTTCCAGCCGCCGCGCACGTACCCGCGCTGGCGCGGGTCGCCGAGGTAGCGGCAGCCGACCGGGCCGCGCACGGCGAGCAGGCCGGGCTCGCCGTCCGGCACCGGCGTGCCCTGGGCGTCCTGCACCCGCGCCTGCCAGCCCGGTACCGGCACTCCCGTGGTGCCCGGTCTGATCCGCTCGTCGGCCGCGGAGACGAAGATGTGCAGCAGTTCGGTCGCGCCGATGCCGTTGATGAGGCGCAGTCCGGTGCGCTCGTGCCAGGCCCGCCAGGTGGCCGCGGGCAGGTTCTCGCCGGCCGACACACAGCGCCGCAGCGACGAGACGTCGTACCCGTCGAGCTGCTCCAGCATGGCGCGGTAGGCGGTCGGCGCGGTGAACAGGACCGTGACGCGGTGGCCGGCGATCGCGGGGAGCAGCCGGCGCGGGCCCGCCTCCTCCAGGAGCAGGGAGCTGGCCCCGGCCCGCATCGGGAAGACCACCAGGCCGCCCAGGCCGAAGGTGAAGCCGAGCGGGGGCGAGCCGGTGAAGACGTCGTCCGCGTGCGGGCGCAGCACATGCCGGGAGAAGGTGTCCGCGATCGCCAGTACGTCGCGGTGGAAGTGCATGCACCCTTTCGGGCGACCCGTGGTGCCCGAGGTGAACGCGATCAGGGCCACGTCGTCGGCCGCGGTGCGGACCGCCGGGTACGGCGTGTCGGGAGCCGGGCGGTTGAGGAGGTCGTCGGGGCCGTCACCCCCGTACGTCGTGATCCGCAGCCCGGGTATGTCGGCCTTCGCCAGGTCCTCCACCGACCGGATGTCGCACAGCGCGTGCCGCACCAGGGCGATCTCGCACATGGTGGCCAGCTCGTGCGGTCGCTGCTGGGCCAGCACGGTCACGGCTATCGCGCCCGCCTTCAGCACGGCCAGCCAGCAGGCGGCCAGCCAGGGCGTGGTGGGGCCGCGCAGCAGCACCCGGTTGCCGGGGACCACGCCCAGGTCGCCGGTGAGCACATGCGCGATCCGGTCCACGTGCCGGCGCAGCTCGCCGTAGGTCCAGGTGGGGCCCGCCGGGGTGTGGAAGACCGGCCGGTCCGCCTCGGCGTGGTCGAGGAGTTCGGCGGCGCAGTTCAGCCGCTCGGGGTAGCACAGCTCCGGCAGGTCGAGGAGCAGCTCGGGCCACTCGTCCGGCGGCGGCAGATGGTCGCGCGCGAAGGTGTCGACATGGGCCGAGCGATGCATGGCGGTTCGCCCCCTTGCCGTGACAGGCGTCGAAGACGGGCGTCGTGGTGGGCACCGGCGTCCTGATGGGCCAGGGCATCGAGCGTATCGCCTTGGTGACGGCAGTCAACCTTTCGCGATAACGTCGACGGGAGCCGGGAGGGCAGGCCAACGGGATGCCCCGGACGGTGACGGGAAGGGTCAGGGTGGCCCGGACCGGAGGGAGGACCGGCAGTGCCCGCATTCTCGCTCGAACCGCAAGCGACCGCCTGGTGTGCCGAGCTGCGCACGATGGCCGCCGAACGGCTGCGCCCGCTGGCCGACAAGGGCGAACCGGGCCGCGTCAACCGGCCGCTCCTCGCCGAACTCGGCCGACTGGGCCTCCTGGCACGGCTGTTCACCTCCGGCGCCCTCGACCTGTGCCTGATGCGGGAGTCCCTCGCCCAGACCTGCACCGAGGCCGAGACCGCGCTCGCCCTGCAGGGCCTGGGCGCCCATCCGGTGCACGCCCACGGCAGCCCCGCCCAGCGCGAGCACTGGCTGCCCCGGGTCGCCGACGGCAGCGCGGTCGCCGCCTTCGCGCTGAGCGAGCCGGGGGCCGGTTCGGACGCGGCCGCGCTGTCCCTCGCGGCCGAGCCCGACGGCACCGGCGGCTGGCGGCTCACCGGCGCCAAGACCTGGATCTCCAACGCCCCCGAGGCCGACTTCTACACCGTCTTCGCCCGCACCACACCCGGCGCCGGAGCCCGGGGCGTGACCGCCTTCCTCGTCCCCGCCGACCGGCCCGGACTCACCGGCACCGCCCTGGACATGCTCTCGCCGCACCCCATCGGCGCCCTGGACTTCGACGCCGTGCCGGTCACCGCCGACGACGTGCTCGGCGAGGCCGACCGCGGCTTCGCCGTCGCCATGGGCACCCTCAACCTCTTCCGCCCCAGCGTCGGCGCCTTCGCGGTCGGCATGGCCCAGGCCGCGCTCGACGCCACCCTCGGCCACACCCGCCGCCGCGAGGCCTTCGGCGGCCGGCTGATGGACCTGCAGAGCGTCTCCCACCAGGTCGCCGAGATGGCCCTGCGCACGGAGGCGGCCCGGCTGATGGTGTACGCGGCGGCGACGGCGTACGACGAAGGCGCGGCGGACGTGCCGGGGCGCGCCGCGATGGCCAAGCTGCTCGCCACCGAGACCGCGCAGTACGTCGTCGACGCCGCCGTCCAGCTGCACGGCGCCCGCGCCCTGCGCCGGGGCCACCTCCTCGAACACCTCTACCGCGAGGTGCGCGCCCCGCGCATCTACGAGGGCGCGAGCGAGGTCCAACGGGGCATCATCGCCAAGGAGTTGTACGCCAGGACCGAGGAGGTGTCCCGGTGACGGCCGAGCGTGTCAACCCGCCCGAGCTGTCCCCGCCGACGGGGTTCTCGCACGCCGTCGTCGCGTCCGGCTCGCGCGTGGTGTTCCTCGCGGGCCAGACCGCCCTCGACGCCGACGGCAAGATCACCGGCGACACGCTCCCCGAGCAGTTCGAGCGGGCCCTCGGCAACCTCCTCGCGGCCCTGCGCGCGGCCGGCGGCACCCCCGCCGACCTCGCCCGGGTCACCGTCTACGCCACGGACGTCGCCGCGTACCGCGACCACGCCGGCCGACTCGGCCGCATCTGGCGGGAGTCGGCGGGCCGGGACTACCCGGCGATGGCCGTCGTGCAGGTCGTACGGCTGTGGGACGAGCGGGCGATGGTGGAGCTGGACGGGTTCGCGGTGCTGCCGTAGGGAGCCCTGATCAGGCGGCCACGGCGAGCCGTTCCGCCGGGACCCGGCACGGCGGGACCACGCTGCCGTCCGGGTGCAGTTCGCCGCTGTCGTCGAACACGATCGAGCCGTCGCACAGCAAGGTCCAGCCCTGCTCGGGGTGGGCGGCCACCGCGTGCCGCAGGGCGGCGTCGGACGCGGGGCACGAGGACCGGTTGGAGCACATGGCGCACCTCCACATCGGGATGTGAGGGGCCGGCGGATGCGGCCGCGGGCCCGTCATACACAGACCATGCTCCCGTCGTGAACGCGCCGGAACCGCGCGCCGTGAAGCGTGACAACACCCGGACAACTCCCGGACGGTTCCATGACGCGCCACCGATGGAGTGACGGTCACGCCCGACGGCCCGGCCGACCGGTACCAGTGGAACCCACCATTCCGTGTATCCGGAGGTACCCGTGCCCGTACGCCCCGCTCTCGCCGCGGCCCTCGGCGCAGCCGCCCTGCTGTGCGCCGCCGTCCCCTCGGCCGCCGCCGGCCCGTCCGAGACCGAAACCGTGACCGTCGATCCGACCGGCCACATCGCCAAGGACGGCACCATCACCCTCACCGGCACCTATCGCTGCTCCGGGGCCAGTGGCCTCGCCTTCGTCAGCTCCTCGATCAGCCAGGGCGACCGCACCACCGTGTACGGCATCGGCGGCACCCCCGCCCAGTGCGACGGCGCGGAGCACCACTGGGAGAACTCCGGCAAGATCTCGCCGAAGTCCCTGAAGGCCGGCAAGGCCCATGTGCAGGCGACGGTCACGGAACTGCGCTCCGGCGACCTGCTGCTGTTGCTGCCGGCCTTCCACGCGCTGAAGGAGCAGGACGTCAAGCTCACCGAGAAGTGACGGTCGTCCGTACGCAAGGGCCGGGAGCCGGACCGGCTCCCGGCCCTTCGCCGTCGCGTCACTCGGTCCCGCCGCCCGGCAGGATCCTCCGGAAGCCGGTGTACGGCACCAGCGCCTCGGGCAGCACCACGGACCCGTCGTCCCGGACGCCCCGCTCCAGCAGCGCGGGCCCGGTCTGCCCGACGGGCAGCGCCGAGCCGTTCAGGGTGGCCGCCGGGGACTTGCGGCCGTCGCCGCGTCTGACCCGGATGCCGGCGCGGCGGGCCTGGAGGGTGCCGCAGTCGGAGACCGAGGAGATCTCGCGGTAGGAGCCGCCGCCCGGCAGCCAGACCTCGATGTCGTACGTCGTCCGCGCCGAGAAGCCCATGTCGCCGGCGGGCAACCGCACTGTACGGAAGGACAGTTCGAGCCGGCGCAGGCGTTCCTCGGCGTGCCCGACCATCAGCTCCAGCTGCTCCTGCGCCGCTCCGGCGCGCAGATCCGCACCAGCTCCACCTTCTCGAACTGGTGCAGCCTGAGCCCCCCGCGTGTCCCGCCGCCGGGTCGGTCAACGGCACCTCGGCGGTCGGGATCAGGAACAGCTCCCGTTCGCCGACCCGGGTACGGAACAAGTCCTCCTCGAATTTGGGCAGTTGACCGGTGCCGGTCATGGTGTCCCGGCTGACCGGGAACCGCACGGACTGCTCGGTGTAGCCGTGCTCGCGGGTGTGCGGGTCGAGGAAGAAGTCGCCGAGGGCCCGCTCCAGCCGGGCTCCGGCCCCTCGGGCCACGCTGAACCGGGCGCCGGACAGCCGGGCCGCGGCGGGGGAACCGAGGATGCCCAGCGCCTCACCGATCCCGGCATGGCGGCGGGCCCCGTCCGCCGGACGCGGCGCGGGCCCGTCCCGCCGTATCTCCACGGCGTCCTTCTCGGAATCACCGTCCAGGACCGAGCCCGGCGGCAGGTTGGGGATGGTGAGCAGCAGCCCGGACGGCTCGCCGACGGCCTTCCGGACGGCGGCCTCCGCCTGCTGCACCTCGGCCCGCAGCGCACGCGCGGCCTCCTTCTCCGCCTCGGTCGGCGGGCCGGACCGGCGGGCCTTGGCCGTGCGGTTCAGCTCGGTGCGCAGCAGGTCGTGGCGGCGCCGGGCCAGACGCCGCACGGCGTCCGGGCCCGCCTCGATCAGCTCTTGGGGATCGTGGATGGCGGTCTCCTGTCGGTGCGGGGAGGATGCCGGGGCGGGGCAGCCAGGTGCCGACCGCGACGGGCGTGGTCGGACAGGGCGACCCTGGCAGCGGAATCCGACTCCGCGCTGACAGCGGACCGATCCGCCGAGTGCCTTGCCGGAAGGTGTCGGTGGGGCGCCGGTTCAACGAGCCGCCGACCGCCCCTTTCGTCGACCGGCCGACCCGGGCCTCGTGGACCACCCGACCCGGGCCCTGCGCGTGGTCACCCCCGCGCCGGGCGGCGCAGGGCGGCCACGAACTTGTACCGGGAACCCCGGTACACCGAGCGCACCCATTCCACCGGCCGGCCCTCCGCGTCCCGCGAGTGCCGGGACAGCAGCAGCATCGGCAGCCCCACGTCCGTGGCGAGCAGGTGTGCCTCGCGTGGCGTGGACAGCGAGGTCTCGATGGTCTCGTCGGCCTCGGCGAGATGGACGCCGTACACCTCGGTGAGCGCCGTGTACAGCGAGGGGTGCGTCGCCAGCGAGCGGCGCAGGCCGGGGAAGCGCCGCGCGGACAGGTGGGTCGTCTCGATCGCCATGGGGTCGCCGCTGGCAAGGCGCAGCCGCTCGATGCGCAGGACGCGTTCGCCGATGCCGATGCCGAGCAGCTCCGACAGCCGTTGGTCGGCCGGGATCTCCCCGATGTCCAGCACCTGCGAGGCGGGCGTCAGGCCCTGGGCGCGCATGTCCTCGGTGTGCGAGGTCAGCTGGAGCGTGCGGTACAGCTTGGGCTGGGAGACGAAGGTGCCCTTGCCCTGGATCCGGTCCAGGCGGCCCTCGCCCACGAGTTCGGTGAGCGCCTGCCGGATGGTGGTCCGGGAGGTGTCGAACCGCACGGCGAGCAGCCGCTCGGCCGGCATCGCCGAGCCTGGCTGCAACTCCTCGGCCATGGCCAGCAGTTGCTGTTTGATCCGGTAGTACTTCGGCACGCGCGCGGTGCGGCCGGACGCCCCCCTGTGCGGCTGGGCGCTGCTGACGTCGGTGGTCATGCCTGCCTTCCCGGCTGTGTCGACGGTCTCCCGTTATAGCGACCAACTGCCCTATGGTCTAGTCCAACCCGCCCGCTCAGGTCCGGTCCAACCCGAGGGCCGGATGAATCGGGCGGATGTGGACGGACGCGCTCCGGTGACGTTCTCGTAACGGCCGGAATCGGCTTCCTGGACCACCCTTGACACCCCGAAAGGTCTAGGCCAAGCTCCACCGTACTGGTCTACACCATTAGTGGCCAGGTCCCGAGCCCTACGTGCAACAGCGTCGTACGCAGGTCACCGCCGAGGGCGTGGGGGGTTAGTGGCATCCCTGAGGAGGGTGGCGTGAAGCGCAAGCTCGCTGCCGCGATCGTGATCGCGGGCATGATGGTCTCCGTTGCCGCGTGTGGCGGAAACGACGGCAAGGACAGCGGCAAGGACGCGGGACCGGACAGCTGGAAGGGCCAGACGCTCACCGTCTGGACCATGGACGGCTCCGCGCCGCCGCAGTGGAGCAAGGACGTCCAGGCCGCCTTCGAGAAGAAGACCGGCGCGAAGCTGAAGTTCGAGATCCAGAAGTGGGACGGGATCCAGCAGAAGATCACCACCGCCCTGTCCGAGGACACCCCGCCGGACGTCCTGGAGGTCGGCAACACCCAGACCCCCGCCTACGCGGCCACCGGCGGCCTCGCCGACCTGAGCGACGTCAAGCAGGCGATCGGCGCCGACTGGACCCCCTCGGTCTCGCAGTCCTCCGTGTACGAGGGCAAGCAGTACGCCGCCCCCTGGTACTTCGCCAACCGCGTCGTCATCTACAACAAGGCCATCTGGGCGAAGGCCGGCATCAAGTCGACCCCGAAGACCCGCGACGAGTTCTTCAAGGACCTCGACACCATCGGCAAGAAGACCGACGCCGAGCCCCTCTACCTGCCGGGCCAGAACTGGTACTTCCTCGACGGCCTGATCATCGGCCAGGGCGGCGACCTGGTGAAGAAGCAGGGCGGCAAGTACGTCTCCAACCTCGCCGACCCGAAGGTCACGGCGGCCATGGAGCTCTACAAGAAGTACGCCGCCTACTCCAAGGCGCCCAAGGACAAGGACGAGGCCACCCCGCAGCAGGCCACGATCTTCGCCAAGGGCAAGACCGGCGCGTTCATCGGCATGGGCTGGGAGGCCGCCACCGCCATCCAGGCCAACAAGTCCATCGAGAAGGACCTCGGCTACTTCACCGTCCCGGGCGCGACCGCCGACAAGCCCGAGGGTGTCTTCCTCGGCGGCTCCAACCTCGCCGTCGCCCAGAACAGCAAGAAGCAGTCGCTGGCCAAGGAGTTCCTGAAGATCGCCCTGTCCGACCAGTACGAGGGCGAACTGGCCAAGCTCAACGGCGTCATCCCGAACAAGACGGCCCTGCAGAGCAACCTCAAGGGCAACGGCGCCGCCGAGGCCGCCGCGCCCGCCGCCGCGGCCGGCGGCACCACCCCGCTGATCCCGGAGTGGGCCGCGGTGGAGAACACCCCGAACCCGATCAAGTCGTACATGACCGCGGTCCTGAACGGCAAGGCTCCCGCGGCGGCCGCCAAGGACGTCGAGGCCGAGATCGACAAGCGCCTGGCCCAGCAGAACTGATGACCACGCCGGGGGCGCCGCGCGGCGGCGCCCCCGGCTCAGTCGTTCCCACGGCCCGTTCGGCCACGGAAGAGATGGCAACTCATGTCAGTGCAGACCCAAGGCACGGACACGGCCGGTGAGCCCGCTGTCCGCAAGGCCCGGATACCGGGTGTGCCGCGGGGGGCGGACCACGCGACCGGGTCCCCGTCCCGCCGCGGCGCCGCCGCCCCCTACCTCCTCCTGCTGCCCGCGCTGCTGGCCACAGTGGTCCTGCTCGGCTGGCCCCTGGTCAAGAACGGCATGCTGTCGTTCCAGAACCTCAACCCGCGGCAGCTCATCCAGCACCTCACCGAGTGGAACGGCGTCGGCAACTACCGGCAGGTGCTGTCCGAGCCGGAGTTCTGGCACGTCGTCGAGCGCACCGTCTTCTTCACCGCCGCCAACGTCGTCCTCATCATGGTGCTCGGCACCCTGATCGGACTGCTGCTGGCCCGGCTCGGCAAGCGGATGCGGCTGCTGCTCATGGTGGGCCTGGTCCTGGCCTGGGCGATGCCCCCCATCGCCGCGACCACCGTCTACCAGTGGCTGTTCGCCCAGCGCTTCGGCGTCGTCAACTGGACGCTGGACAAGCTCGGCTGGCACTCCATGGCCGACCACAACTGGCTGGGCAGCCAGTTCTCCACCTTCTCCGTGGTCGTCCTGCTGATCGTGTGGCAGTCGATCCCGTTCGTGGCGATCAACCTGTACGCCGCCACCACCACGATCCCCAAGGAGCTGTACGAGGCCGCGTCCCTGGACGGCGCCGGTGCCCGGCAGAGCTTCACCTCGGTGACCCTGCCCTTCCTGCGGCCCTTCCTGTACGCCACGACCTTCCTCGAGGTCATCTGGGTCTTCAAGGCGTTCACGCAGATCTTCGCCATCAACCAGGGCGGCCCCGACCGCCTCACCGAGACCCTGCCGATCTACGCCTTCGTCGAGGGCGTCGGCAACCAGCACTTCGGCGTCGGAGCGGCGATCTCCTTCCTGACCATCCTGGTGCTGCTCGTCATCACCTCGTACTACCTGCGCATGGTGCTCAAGCAAGAGGAGGACGAGCTGTGAACCGCTCGCTCATCGGCCGCATCTGGCCAGGCGCGACCGCCGTCGTCCTCTTCGTCGGCTTCGCGTTCCCCGTCTACTGGATGTTCGCGACGGCCTTGAAGCCGACCGGCGACATCATCTCCGAGAACCCGGTGTGGTTCCCGACGAACGTCACCCTCGGCCACTTCGAGAAGGCGATCCACGCCGACCACTTCTGGACCCTGGTCGTCAACTCCGTCACCGTCACGGTCCTGTCGGTCGTCTTCTCGCTCGTCATCGCCCTGTTCGCGGCCTTCGCGCTCGCCCGGATGCGGTTCAGGGGCCGGCGCGGGCTCATCGTGACGTTCATGCTGGCGCAGATGGCCCCCTGGGAGGTCCTGATCATCGCCATCTACATGATCGTCCGCGACAACGACATGCTGGACAGCCTGGTCCCGCTCACCGTCTTCTACACGATGATGGTGCTCCCGCTGACCGTGCTGACGCTGCGCGGCTATGTGGCCGCCGTACCGAAGGACCTGGAGGAGGCGGCCATGGTCGACGGCTGTACCCGCACGCAGGCATTCGTCCGGGTCATCTTCCCGCTGCTGGCCCCCGGCCTGATGGCGACCTCGCTGTTCGGGTTCATCACCGCCTGGAACGAGTTCCCGCTCGTCCTGATCCTCAACAAGGACGTCGAGAAGCAGACCCTGCCGCTGTGGCTGTCGCAGTTCCAGACCGCCTTCGGCGACGACTGGGGCGCCACGATGGCGGCCTCGTCCCTGTTCGCGCTGCCCATCCTGATCCTCTTCGTCTTCCTGCAACGCAAGGCCGTCAGCGGCCTGACCGACGGCGCCGTGAAGGGATGACCCCGCCGATGACCACACTCGCCACCGGCCCTGACACCCTCACCCGGGACGCCCTCGCGGTGCTGCAGCCGGGGTTCGACGGCACCACCGCGCCCGACTGGGTACGCCGCCGCCTCGGTGAGGGCCTCGCCTCCGTCGCCCTGTTCGGCCGCAACGTCGTCACCGAGGATCAGGTCGCCGCCCTCACCGCCCAGTTGCGTGCCGAGCGGGACGATCTGCTCGTCGCCATCGACGAGGAGAGCGGTGACGTCACCCGCCTCGACGTACGCACCGGCTCCTCCTTCCCCGGCAACCACGCGCTCGGCGCCGTCGACGACCCCGCCCTCACCCGGGCCGTCTCCCGCGAGCTGGGCCGGCGCCTGGCCGCCTGCGGCGTCAACTTCGACTGGGCGCCGTCCGCCGACGTCAACGCCAACCCCGACAACCCCGTCATCGGCGTCCGCTCCTTCGGCGCGAGCACCGACCTGGTCGCCCGGCACACCGCCGCCTGGGTCGAGGGCCTGCAGTCCACCGGCGTCGCCGCCTGCACCAAGCACTTCCCCGGCCACGGCGACACCAACGTCGACTCCCACCACGCCGTACCCCGCATCGACGTCGACGCCGACACGCTCTACACCCGCGAGCTGCCCCCGTTCCGCGCGGCCATAGCCGCCGGCACCCGCGCCATCATGAGCGCGCACATCCTCGTGCCCGCGCTCGACCCGGACCGCCCCGGCACCCTCTCCCGCCGCATCCTCACCGAGCTGCTGCGGGGCGAACTCGGCTACCAGGGCCTGATCGTCACCGACGGCATGGAGATGCGCGCGATCTCCGGTACCTACGGCCTGGAGCACGGCGTGGTCCTGGCGATCGCGGCCGGCGCCGACGCCATCTGCGTGGGCGGCGGGCTGTGCGACGAGGGCACCGTGCTCAGGCTCAGGGACGCGCTCGTGGCCGCCGTACGCTCCGGCGAACTGCCCGAGGAACGGCTCGCCGACGCCGCCGCCCGGGTGCGGGACCTGGCCCGGTGGACGGCCAGGGCCCGCAGCGGCGCGGCGGACACCGAGGCGAACCCGCAGATCGGCCTGGTCGCGGCCCGCCGCGCGCTCACCGTGACCCGCGCGGGTACCGCCACACCGGTCACCGCACCGGTGTACGTCGCCCAGTTCGAGCCGGCCCGCAACATCGCCGTCGGCGACCAGACCCCGTGGGGCGTGGCCGCCGAGCTGGAGCGGCTGCTGCCCGGCACCGCCTCCGCCTCCTTCACCGGCGACGACGCGGGCAGCGCGGCCCTCGCCGCCGCCGGCGGCCGGCGGATCGTCGCCGTGGTCCGCGACGAACACCGGCACGGCTGGATGCGCTCCGCGCTCGACACCCTGCTCGCCGCCCGCCCCGACACCGTCGTCGTGGAAATGGGCCTGCCCCAGGCCGCGCCGCGCGGCGCCCTGCACATCGCCACCTACGGCGCCGCCCGGGTCTGCGGTGTGGCGGCGGCCGAGGCCGTCGCAGCGGGCTGAACCCGCTTGCCCCACCGGCCGCCCGCCGACGCGGGCGGCCCGCTCGCTCTTGCTCTTTTCCCGGATCCCCACCGCTGTTGCTCACACGTGTTGTCCAGAGGAATCGCATGCAGACGCCCCACCCCTTCCTCCACCGGGCGGCCTCCACCCGCCCCTACTTCAGCGCCGACGGCGAGACCTACCTCGCCCCGACCCCGCTGCGCCACATCGAGAAGTCCCAGCCCCTCAGGGTCCTCTCCGCAGAGGACTTCGCCTTCTGGCAGACCTACGGCTACGTCGTCGTCCGCGAGGCCATCACCCCCGGCGAGGCCAAGCAACTCCTCGACTTCGCCTGGGAGTTCACCGGACTCGACCCCGACGACCCCGAAACCTGGTACAGCGAACCGCCGTTCCGCTCCGAACTCGACCAGCACCTGTTCATCTACGGCTTCGTCGAGGCCTACCACCACCAGCTCATCTGGGACAGCCGCCAGACCAGGCGGGTCTACGACGCGTTCGTGGACGTCTGGGACTGCGAGGAGCTGTGGGTCACCCTGGACCGGCTCAACCTCAACCCTCCCAACACACGCACCCGTTCCCGCTCCCTGATCGAGCCCACCGACGAGGGCTTCGACATCGAACTGCACTGGGACGTCGACACCACCCTCGCCGTCCTCCCGCAACGCGTCCAGGGCATCATCGCCCTGGGCGACACCCGGCCCGAACTCGGCGGCTTCCAGTGCGCCCCCGAGCTCTTCCGCCGCCTCGAGGAGTGGCGCGTGGCCCAGCCGCCCGGCCGCGACCCGGTCCGGCCCGGCACCGACCGCGCCGAGTTCCCGGTGATCCGCCCCGACCTCCAGGCCGGAGACCTGCTCATCTTCAACGGGCTGCTGGCGCACGGCGTGGCACCGAACCTCTCTGACAACGCTGTCCGAGCCGTCCAGTACCTGTCGATGATGCCCGCCCTGGAGGAGCACACCGCCCTGCGCGACTCCCGCGTCCACTCCTGGCGGACCCTCGCGACCCCCGACTGGAACGCCACCCTCCTCGGCGACGCCCGCCGGCCGGAGGCCGAGCGCTACGGACCCGCCACGCTCGACCCGCTCGGCAGAAGACTGCTCGGACTGGACTCCTGGGCCGCCGCCGTGGAAGAGGCGCAGTGAACCGGATCTGCCTCTGCCTGCCCACCAACCGGGCCTGCTCCGCCACCCTCACCGCCGTTCACCGGGAAGCCGCCCACGCGGCCGAGCACTTCGGCGCCGACGTCCAGCTGCTGATCCTCGACTCCTCCGGCGCCCGCGCCGAGCACGCCCGGGTCCTCGCCGGACTCCGCCCGGTACCAGGTGTCACCGTCCACCACCTCGACGAGGTGACCCAGCGCGCCTTCCTGCGCCGGACGATCGAGCGAGCCGGGTCGGCGGAGCCCGAGCGCCTCCTGCACCTCATGCTCCCGCCCGCCGTCTCCTACGGCGCCTGCACCAACCGTGCCTTCCTGCTGGCCGCCGCCCTCGGCTGCGACTCGCTGCACCGCAGGGACTCCGACAGCGCCTACCAACTCCACGCCGGGCAGCCGGTGTTCCCCGTCCACCACGAGCTGCCCTGGCTGGGCCGCCCCGCCGCCGAGGCCACGACCTCCGTCGCCCGCACCGACCTCGCCCCGGCGCTGCTGGCCCGCCCGGTGTCACTGGTGGGCGCCTCCTTCATCGGCGAACTCTCCGTCGACATCGGGGAGATACGGCGTCTGGACGAGGGCGTGTACCACGACGTCGTCAGCCTCTGGGCGCCCGGCGACTGGCCCGAGGAACGCAAACGGCACCTGGTCGAGGAGTCCTTCACCGGCGCGGGCACGGCACCCTTCACCGGCGACCGGGCGACCCTCACGGTGGTCGACCCCATGCGCGTCGACATGTGCAACATCGCCTTCGGCCGCGCGGTCTACGAACGCATCCCGCTCCCACCCGCCACCGACACCATCGGCAGCGACTACTTCCTCCTCCATGTGGTCCACGACGCCGCCCTGCCCGGCATCCTGCACAACCGCCACATCGAGAACTTCCACACCCCCGAACGCCGCACCGACACCGGCTTCCCGGCCTACCAGCTCCGGTTCGTGAAGTTCCTGCTGTCGATGCTCTACTTCCACCACGTCTACGACCGGATGGCGGACGAGGGCGCCGCTCTGCTGGACGAACGGCACCAGGTACGGGACGACCGGATCGTGCGCTTCCTGCGGGAGAGCACCGACCTGGACCGCACGGAGAACGTCTGGCGGCTGGACCGGGTGGACACGGCCTATCGCAAGCTGGGTGGCCGGTATGCGGCGTTCGCCGAGCAAGTCGCCTTACAGCGCCACGCTTTGCTGGATCAGGCAGCGAAGGACATCGAGGACCACGCATACCTGGCCGAGGCCTGGCCGGCACTGATAGAAGCGACCCGCATATGAGCGCCCCAAAGGGGCGCGGGGAACTGCGCGACAAGCCACAACGAAGGCGCAGCGAACCACTCGGCAAGCCCCTCACCACAGAACTCGCCGCCGCCGAAACCGACCGAATCATCTACGACCTCACCGGCATAGAGCGCCAATTCGACGATCTCCTGAGCGAGTTGCCCGGCACCCACATTCGCTTCGCGCTCAAGGCCTGCCCCGTCGACGATGTCCTGCACTGCCTGGCTGCCCGCGGAGCCGGGTTCGACGCAGCCGGCCCTGCTGAAATCACGCAGGCACTACGCGCTGGCGCCTCAGCTGACCGCATCCACTACGGCAACACCATCAAGTCCGACCGGGACATCGCCGAGGCCCACCGCCTGGGTGTCCGTACCTTTGCCACCGACAGCGTCGAGGACGTCACCGCCATCGCCGCGCACGCGCCCCGCGCCCGGGTGTTCTGCCGCCTGACCACCAGCGGGGAGGGCGCCCTGTGGGGCCTGAACCGCAAGTTCGGCTGCGCCCCCGACGACGCCGTCCGCGTGCTGGAGACGGCCCGCGAGGCCGGACTCACCCCGGCCGGCCTGTCCGTGCACGTCGGCTCCCAGCAGATGACCGGCGAGGCCTGGCAGCAGGCCCTCGACACCCTCGCCGGGACCCTGACGGCGCTGGCCGGGCGGGGGATCGTGCCCGACCACGTCAACCTCGGCGGCGGTCTGCCCGCGCTGGGCTACCAGGACCGTCACGGCAACCCCCTCGACCCGCCCCTGGACAAGATCTTCACCGTGCTCCGCGAGGGCATGGACCGGCTGCGCGACCTCACCTCCGCCCCGCTCGACTTCGTCATGGAACCGGGCCGCCACCTGGTCGCCGACCACGGCGCCGTCCGCGCCCACGTCTCCCGGCTGACCCGCCGCAGGCAGCCGGACGGCACCGACGCCCACTGGCTCTACCTGAGCTGCGGAAAGTTCAACGGCCTCTACGAAATGGACCAGTTGACGCACCGGATGGTGTTCCCGGGCCACCACGGGACACCGGAGCATGTCTCCGCGATCGTCGCCGGCCCCACCTGCGACAGCGACGACGCCTACGGCGAGGGCCGGCACCCGGTGCGCGTGCCGGCGTCGGTCACCTCCGGCGACCCGGTCTGGATCCTCTCCGCCGGCGCCTACGCCACCAGCTACATGACCCAGGGCTTCAACGGCATCCGCCCGCTGCCCTGCGTGTGCATCCGGGGCCAGGAAGGACAGCACTGACATGACACACCTGATACGCGGCATCACCGAGGCCGACTGGCCCGAGGTGGGGGCCCTGGAAGCGGAGGCGTACGCGGACACCGCGCTCACGGAGGGGGAGGCGGCGCTGCGCTCCCGGGCCTCGGCGGGCACCTGCCTCGTCCTGGACCTCGACGGCCGGATCGCGGGCTACGCACTGACCCTGCCGTACCCGAGGTTCCGCTGCCCCGACCTGACCCGCGCCGAGCAGACGGCCCACTGCTCCACCAACCTGCACCTGCACGACCTCGTCATCACCGCGCCCCTGCGCCGCAGGGGGCTCGGCAGCCGTATGGCCCGCCATCTCACGGACATCGCCCGCACCCGCGGCTTCCAGACCATGTCCCTGATCGCGGTCGCCGGCAAGGAGTCCTTCTGGCGGGCCAACGGCTACCGCGCCCACCGCGAGGCCCCCGTCCCGGCCGGGTACGGCAGCGGCGCGGTGTACATGTCGGCGCAGGTCGCCGCCGTGCGGAAGGCGAGCTGATGCCCACACCGTCCTTCGAGCGAGCCAAGTGGTCCATCGCGGCGCTGTTCTGCTTCCTCGGCTTCCAGTACGGCACCTGGGTCTCCCGGCTTCCCGCGCTCAAGACCCGGCTGGGCCTGGGCGCCGGGGAGGTGGGCCTGCTGCTGATGGTCTGCGGGGCCGGTGCGGCGGCCTCCTTCCCACTGGTGGCCCTCCTGATGCGCCGCCTCGGCTCCCGGCGGCTGTCCCTGGCCTCCGCCCTGTGCCTGGTGGCCGTACTGGCCGCTCTGTCCGCCGCACCGAACTACCCGCTCGCCCTCCTGGCGGTCTGCGCCGACGGAGTGGCGGTCGGCTGCCTCAACGTCGCCATGAACGCCCAGGGCGCCGCGCTGGAGAAGGCCCACGACCGCACCGCCATGTCCCAGCTGCACGCCACGTTCAGCGCCGGTCTGCTCACCGCCGCCCTGCTGACCTCGGGTGTGACCTCGCTGACCGGGTCGGTGCCGGCCCATTTCACCGTGGCCGGAGCCCTGTTGTTGTTCCTGCTCGCCGGTGCCCGCTCCGGGCTGCTCACGGATACGGAACCGGTGACGCCGGGCGGGCCGAAGCGGAGCCGCCGCCCGGCCCTTCCCTCCTGGACGACCCTGCTGCTGGGCTGCGCCATGGTCTTCGGCACCATCACCGAGGGCGCGATGAACGACTGGTCGACGCTCTACCTGAAGGACGTCGTCAAGGCCTCCGCGTCCGTGGCGCCGCTGGGCATCGCGGTCGTCTCCGTGATGATGCTGCTGGCCCGCCTGCGCGCGGACCGCTGGCGCGGTCGCTGGGGCGACGGCCGGGTGGTGCGGGCCGGCAGCGCGGTGGCCGCCGCCGGTCTGGCCCTCGCCCTGCTCACCGGCGGGCTGGTCCCGACCCTCCTCGGCTTCGCCTGTGTCGGCCTCGGCGCGGCCGCCGTCACCCCGTGCGTCTACGTCGCGGCCGCCGGCCACGGCTCCGACGCCCTGGCCCTGGTCGCCGCGATGGGCACCACCGGGCTGCTGGCCGGCCCGGCACTGATCGGATTCGTCGCGGGCAGCACGAGCCTCACCGTCGGCATGGCGACCGTCGCCGCGTCGGCCCTGATCGTGACGCTGACCGCGTTCCGGATCCCCTGGCCCGAACGACGCACCCCGGCACCCGCGGCCGAACCGCGACCTTCGTCGTCCTCGAACAGCGCGCCGGTCCGGACACCTGCGGGGTCGGAGCCTCCGGGTGCGGCTTCTTGACGTGCGAGACGTACCCGCCGGGGACCCGCTGCTCCATCGCCTTCGCGCCGAGCATGTGATACGGCACGAGCAGGAACTTCTTCCCGTCCGTGGTCAGCCACTCGTGCTTGGTGAACAGCGGGTCGAACTCCTGCCGGGCACGGGCGGGCCGGCCTGCCGCTGAGCAGCGCGTGCAGTACGGCCATGGAGTGCGACTTACCGGAGCCGAAGCAGCCGTGCAGGTAGGGCGCCTTCGACTTGTGCGTGTCAAGGGCCGTCTTGATGTACCCGAGCACCTCGTCGAAGTTCTCCAGCAGCCGCTCGGTGACCACGTGGTCCTTCAGCGCGCGCTCGGCGCCATGACATCGCGGAGCAGGGGCGGCTGCTGGGCCTGGGCGATCAGGGGCTCGCTCTCCTGCCGGCGCCGCGTGCGGTGTCGCTGCCGCTCGCGGCGCAGGTCGGGTGGTTCATCACGGCCGGCGAACGTCACCGGCGGCGGGGCAGACGCCGTACCAGCCGCCTGCCGCGGGCCCGCCAGGACGGCCGCGACTGGGTGTGCACCGAGACGAGGATGAGCGCCCGCTCCTGCGGAGTGGCCCCGCGCGTCAGCCAGATCAGCGAGAGGTGCCGCACCGCGGTCCGCGCGAGGACGAGCGCGGCGGTCACGGTCCCGGCCGGCCCGGAGGCGTGCGGCAGCGCGTGCAGCAGGTCGAGGATCGTGTCGAGTGCCATATTCGATTCCCTGCCCGAAAGGGGACTCTCCCTCGGCTCGGACCTCAACTGGCCCTGGGGAGAGGCCGGTCGGCGACCGGCCCCCATAGACCACCCCGGCACGCCTTTTCTTCGCCCGCCCCGCCCGGCCGCACCTCCCGAAGCACCTTTACCGGTCGCCACGACCTGGCAGGATGTGGGGAATTCTTCAGCGCGGTACGCCGGGGGAAGTGGTGAAGAAATCGGTGAACGCACGGCCGCTGCCACCGGGACGCGGCCGTAAGCTCGACTGGACGTCGGTGGCGGGCTGCTACGACGAGGACACTCGTCCGAATACCGCCTGGCTGTGGCGGGCTCTGGCGCACTGGACAGCCGAGCACGGCGACCCCGAGACCGGGTTCCAGCCGCGGAACAAGACGGTCGCGGAGTGGATCGACCATCGCGAGTCCGCGGTGACGGCCTGGCGCAAGGGCGAGTTGTGGAACCTCACATGGTTCGCAGCCGTGCGCGCCCGGGTGGGCTGTGACCCGGCCACCTGCGATTCGCCCTACGCGGACGAGGACGAGCTGTTCGAGAGGCGCTATGCCGCCGATCAGGAGGAGAAGGCGCACAGGGCGTCCTCTTCCGTGCCTGCCCGCCTGCCCTCGCCCCGCACCGGCACCGTCACGACCCGGCCCGTCGGGATGCCGGCCCGGGCTGCGTTTGTCCCTGATCTGTCCGTCCCTGCCCAGCAGGACGAGACCAGTGTCGCCCTCCGCAAGGTCGACTCGGCCGACCGTCGCACCGTCCGCGCCTGGGAGGCCGTCGTACCCTTGCTCGACGACCCTGATCGGGCCGCCGTCCACCTCCGCGACGTGTACGTCACCCGCCGTGCCCAGAAGGTGCTCGTCCGGGGCCTCAAGAACCAGTTGGTGAACCGCAGCCCGCAGGGCAACGCCGTGCTCGGGGAGCCCGGCACCGGCAAGAGCTGCGTGCTGTGGGGAGTGCGCGAGGAACTGCGCACCGCTGGGTGGACGGTCGTGGCGGTCTCGGCCTCCGCCCTGCTCGGCACCCCGGACGACCCGGCGGACCTCAGGCTCCAGGAGCTGATCGCAGCCCTCGAGGCGAGGCTGTCGGGCGCGCGGGACCGACGGGGAGCCCGTCCAGTCGCCCTCTTGCTGGACACCGTGGACCTGCTGCTCCACGACGACACGGACCAGGGACGCAACCGTCTGGTGACTCTGGTCCGGGGTGCCCGCAAGCTGGGTGTCGCCGTCGCCGTGGCCTGCCGGTCGGCCGAGGCGCGCAGGTTGGAGGACCACGACCCGGCGGGCATCGAGGCACTGCTCAGCAAGGAGCACCTGGAGGGCTACGACGACGGCCGCGCCGCAGCGGCGGCCACGCAGCACGTCGGCGCCCCCTGGGAACCGGACTCCGAACTCGACCGTGCCGTCGAGGCACACCTGCGGGTCTTCTGCCGTGACCCCGGGCGGCCGAGCCCGCGCGAGGAAGACAGCGAGGAGGGCAGTCATCACGGACGTGGCCCTGTGGAGCCGCTGGCCCAGCGGATGCGGTCGACGCTCGTGTACGCGGCGGCCCGGGGACTGCCGCTCGGACAGCTGATCCGCCACCCCCTGTCCCTGCGCATGCTGTTCGACGTCTACGCCCCCGCCGGTCCACGCGACAAGGACATCGACGTCACCGACCTCTTCCGGGAGTACTGGGAGGCCCGTGTGACCGAGGACGTCCGGCACGCCGTCTTCGGCGACGAACCGGTGGACGACGAGGCCCGGTGGAACCTCTCGGCGGAGGTACGGGTACTGGGCCTCGCGATGCTCCGCGAGGGCAAGCCGGAACTGCACCGCGCGGATGCGCTGACCACCCTGGTCGCGCACACGGACCTCAAGCGGCGCCGTGCCCAGCGGGCGGTGGCCGTGCTGCTGCGCCGGGGCGTGCTGCGCAAGGTCGAGGGCGGCCGCGTCTCCTTCCACCACCAGGCGTTCGCCGAGCACGCGGCCGGACAGGCCCTGCGGTTCGCCAGGCGCGGGCTCACCGCGACGG
Source organism: Streptomyces barringtoniae (assembly GCF_020819595.1). Classification (GTDB taxonomy): domain Bacteria; phylum Actinomycetota; class Actinomycetes; order Streptomycetales; family Streptomycetaceae; genus Streptomyces; species Streptomyces barringtoniae. Next base: position 316,779 of record NZ_JAJHNP010000001.1, on the reverse strand, counting down.
CCGATCGCGTCACGGCCCACCCGGACGACCTGCTCCTCGCCGAGGCCGCCCGGCACGCCTTCCACATCGCGGACCGCGACGGCGCCGCGGGCTGGTACCCCGCGCTGGAGACGCTGATGCGGCACGACCACGCGGCGACCCGGCTCACCGCCCTGCGCATCCACGCCGGCCTGCGCCACCCGCCGGAGAGCGCGGTGTCCCTGGCCGTGGAGACCCTGCGGGACGCCGACCCGTGGCAGACCGCTTCGTACATGACGGTGCTGACCGGCACCAGCAACCCGGCGCCGTCCGCCTGGCCGCGCACCCTGCGCGCCGTCTGGGACCGCGAGGACACCCAGGACCGCCGTCGGGTGCTGATCGCCGCCACCCACCTCGCGCACCAGCAGCGGGACCAGGTCGCGAGGTTCCTCTCCGGCCTCGGCCTGCTCGACTTCGCGGGCCGGGAACAGCTGAAGTGCCTCCCCTACGGCCGGGATCTGACCCTCTTCCTCCTCGGCCTGCACATCGCGGCACCCGGGAAGTGCGCGACCGGCGTGACCAAGCTGCTGGAGGCGGCGGTCACCTTCCGCAACAAGTCCGTCCTGCTGCACACCCTCATCGCGCTGGCGCACCTCGTCGCCAGGCATCCCGGCCAGTACGACGACCACGCCGCGAGCCTGCCCGAACTCCTCGACGGCCTCCAGCAGAAGCAGTGGCAGGCGGACCTCGACAAGCTCGTCGAGACGGCGGCCCCGGCGTGGGCGTCCACCCTACGAGCGGCCACTGCCACGCAGATCGAGGACATCGTCCGATCCCTGGCCGAACGTCTGAAGGCCGGCCCACCGGGCCCTTCCAGCGCACTGCGGCTGCGTGCCCTGGCCGAGGTGCTCGCCACCGGGTCCCGCAGACTGGTCCAACGCTGCCTGGATCTCCTCGCGGACGCGGCGACCTCACCCGAATCCGCCGAGCCCGTCGCCAAGTACCTGCTGGCGCCTCTCCTCTCCCGGGAGCCGGACCAGACGGGCGTCGCCGCCGCCCGCGAGTGGTGCCGGCGCCATCTGTCGCCGACGGAGCTGACGGACGGACCGGACGCCGAACGCGGTGCCACCGGCGTGATCGCCAAGGCCCTCGCGGCGGACAAGGTGCCCCTGCCCGCCGCGACGGTGGCGGCCTGCCTGCCCAGGCCGCCGGACCCGGCCCGCTGCCGCGAGTCGACGCTTCGGCGCTGGCTGAGCGACCCGTGGCCGCCGTCCCTCACGGTGGCGGCCGCAGCCGGAGGCCACCCCGTCGCCGTACGAGCCCTGGACCTGCACGTCACCACGGAGCCGCCCGCTGACGGGGCCTACGCCGTACGGCTGCGGGAGACGATCGGCCGCCGTGCCGCGGACCATCCCGGCGCTCTCCTCGGTCGGCTCCAGGAGGACGCCGCCCGGAGCGGCGACCTGAGCGGGCTGAAACGCCTGGCCAACATGGGCCCCGACATGATGACTGCCGTCCTGGAGGACCCCGAACACAGGGAGACCCTGCTCACTATCGCCAAGATCCTCCAGGACTCGCCCGCCGGGCTCAAGGCCGTCGGCGTCAAACTGCAGACGCTGGCGACCACCCAGGGCGGCCTGCTCCCGGCCACCGTCGACGAGGCGGTCGCCCTCCTGAAGGCCACACGCAACGGCGAGGTCCAAAAGGGCGTCCTCAGCAGCGTCGGCGAGCAACTGCACAGGCACGCCGCGCAATGGCGGGCACAGGACCCGTTCGGAAAACTCATCCCGGTCCTGGAGGCCATGGAGGACCGAGGGCGCGAGATGCGGGCCACGGCCGGCCAACCGTACGACCACCACGCCCGGCAGTTCATGCTGGCCGCCAACGAGGCATATCTTCTGCGGATCGCCCTGCACGCCCACTTCGACGACCTTGCCGCGCAGCCCGTGGACGAACTTCTCGGCGCCTTGGCGGGCTTGGTCTTCGCGGACCTCCCCCTCTTCCTCCCACCGGGCGACCGGGAGATCGCCCTGCACGCGTGGCGCCGCCGCTTCGAGCACCTGCCCCACCTGTGCCGCCGCCTCGCCGAGGCGGACCACCGGGCGGCTGCCCGAGGCCTGCTGGACCGCGTCCTCGACTTCACCAACCGGGTCCATCCCTCGGGCAAGGGCAACTGGCGCGACGGCCTCGCCAACGACTGGCGGCGCTATTTGCGCGTGGTCAGCTTGGAGGACCGGGAGCAACTGACCAACACCATCCTCGACTTCGCCGTCCGGGACATCGCCTTCGCCAAGCAGCTGGTGGAGGTCGCCGGCCAGAGCCTGGGCGACATCTCGCCGGAGCTGTACACCCTGATGCGCGACCCGAGGACTCCACCGGCCCTCATGCCGGCGCTGCGCAGTACGGCGTCCTGGGCGGGGCGGGCGGGGCATGGGGAGGCTTGGACGGAGGTGTTCGCGGAGGTGGGGTGAGAGCACCGGTACGTGGGCCCGTATGCCGGGGCCCATGCATTCGGAACGTGGGCGCGCGTGTCAGATCTCGGTGCCGCCCGCGAAGCGCCCAGGGGACACGAGAACGATGCGGACCTCATGCGTGACCTCGGCAAAAACCGCCTGCTACTCCTCGGTCATCCGGAGATCCCCCGGACCGCGAATGTCGGCGGCCGTGGCGACAGCGGCGTCGAATGCGGAATCCTGGCGGGCGACGACCCGGCCGCGGAACTCCTCCACCAGGCGGACGACACCGGAGAGGTCGGCGGGATCGGCGTGGTTGATCTCGCGAGCGAGCTCGGCCTCGAAGTCGTCGGCGTCACTGGGAAAGCCGTAGCCCAGGACGAGCGCCGCTCGGAGCTCGCCGCTGCGCATGGGTCCCTGGCGGCATCGGCGGAGCCTATGGCGGAGGCTGAACCGCGGCGGCGTCAGCCCCGTTCACGCCGAGCCGGGTCCGGCTGCGCTCGTTGGCATCGGCGAGGCGGGCGCGAAGCAGTTCGGCGGGGGTGAGCGGATGGACGTGGTGCGGGGCGACGTCCCACTCCCGGCCGCCGGAGAGGGGGCGGAGCTGGAGGTACGGGCCTTCGTTGCCCATGACGACGCCGACGCGGTCGCGGGTGGTGTCGCGGACGGTGGTGCCAGGTGGGAGTGGGGGAGGGGCGGGGTTGGGGGTGGGGGTGGTGGTCATCGGGCGGCGCCCTTGGCGATGACGGCGGCGAGGTCCAGGGCGACGGGAGCGGAGCAGACGCCGAGGTGGACGAGGGCATAGCGTGCGCGGGTGCCTGCGGTGGTGTCCTCGGCGTCGTCGGGGAGCGGGTCGCCCCAGGGGGTGCGGACGTCCATCGCGGGGAGCTGGATGCCGGCCTGCGTGAGGGCAGCAGCGAGGGCGTCTCGGGCGGCGGTGGCTTCCTGGAGCTTCGGGGGGAGTGGGTTCAGCATGGGTGTCCTCCGGCGGCGGTGAGTGGCAAGGGGCGTTGATTTCCCTTTTGCCAGCGACGTCGACACACGGTGAATTACCGTGTGTAGTCGGCGCATTACGAGAATGCCGTCGGGTGGGTCGGGACATGCCGTGGGTGGGGCGTGGTTCCCCGCCTGATCACGCACGTTCCACAACTTCCACAGCTGGTGGGGCGTGCGGGCATGGGTGATGTGCGTGCACCAGTACGTCTGCGCATGGAGGGAGCCGCGATGCCGCAGCGACGTGTTGTCACCGGCCGCAGCCAGGAGCCGCGCCAGCGGTTCGCGGAGGAGTTACGGCACCTGCGCGCCGAAAAGGGGGCCAGCCTGCGGCAGCTCGGGGAGCGGCTGGGCTGGGACTGGTCGCTGTTCGGCAAGATGGAGAAGGGGGAGACGCTGGGCGGGCCGGAGGTCGTCCAGGCGTTGGACCAGTACTACGGGACGCCGGGGATGTTGCTGGCGTTGTGGGAGTTGGCACGGGCCGATAAGACGCAGTTTCGGGAGCGGTATCGGCAGTACATGGCGCTGGAGGCCGAGGCAGTGAGCCTGTGGCACTTCGCTGTGAGCGTGTTGCCTGGGTTGCTGCAGACGCCGGGGTATGCGCGGGAGGTACTGGCTGCTGGTGGGCTGAAGGGGGCTGAGCTGGACCAGCAGGTTGAGGCTCGGATGGGCCGACGGGAGCTGCTGGAGGGGGAGGAGGCGCCGCCGTTCCGGACGATCCTCTCGGAGGCCGCCTTGCTCACGCCGCTTCGAGAAGCGGACGAGTGGCGCGCACAGTTGGAGCACCTGGTGGGGATGTCGGACCGCGAAAACGTGACCGTCCATGTGCTGCCGAACAACGCCGGACTGCACGCGCTGCTGGGCTTCGATGTGTGGTGTCTGCTTCTGCCGGACGGCCGGACTGTGGCCTACACCGAGAACGGGTACAGGGGCGAACTCATCGAGGAAACCGCGCCGGTTGTGCGCCTTCAGACGGCGTACGATTCAGTGCGCGACCTGGCACTGACACCAGCCGAGTCGCGGAAGTACATCTTGCGCAAGTTGGAGGAAGTGCCGTGCGGATCGTCGACCTGAGCGCCGCTTCGTGGCGTAAGAGCAGCCGCAGCAATCAGGACGGTGGCGCGTGCATTGAGGTCTCCGACGACTTCGACGCCGTTGTCCCCGTGCGTGACAGCAAGCGTGTGAACGGCCCTGTGATCGTGTTCGCGTCTGATGGCTGGGCCTCGTTCGTAACGGCCCTGAAGAGGGGCGATTTCGGCGCCTGACTTGCCTCTGGAGCTACAACGGCCCCACGCCCACCGAAATGGTGAGCGTGGGGCCGCTGCCGTTACTTCTTGGTGCTACGGCGTCCACGGGTCGCGGCGGGCGATCCGCCGGGACTGCCCTGCCGGGCCGGCGAGTCGGCCCAGCGGAGCCGGCGGACAGTCAACTCCTTTTGGTCACACAGGGTTTACGTGCGTTCGACCCGTCGACCGGTGGGACTTGTTATGGTGTTACTCGTTGGTAGCAATTGAGTGGGGGGACACGGGGAGACCTGTGGCCATCTCGCCGCCGGGCGAGTGGCGAGACGGATGACCTGGCAAGGGGGCCCGGTCAACGGCTTCTGCGCGTGCGCATCACGCGGCCGTCGAACTCCAGTTCCCTCACCCGCTGACCCGGACAGGTGGGACTCCTCACATGGCTCGTTCCCTGGTCGAATTACTGACCGCGCACGCCCAGCAACAGCCCGACCGCACCGCCTACCGGTACCTCCTCACCGGCGACTGCGACGGGGACATCCAGGAGATCTCCTACGGCCGACTGGCCCACCGCTCCCGGGCCGTAGCCGGCTGGCTCCAGGACCGCGGCCTGGCCGGCTCGCGCGCCCTGCTGCTCCATCCGCCCGGCCTGGAGTTCGTCTCCGCCTTTCTGGGCTGCCTCGCCGCCGGCGTGGTCGCCGTGCCGGGCGTGCCGCCGCAGGGACGGTCGCAGAACCACCGCGCTCTCGTCCGGATGAAGCGTCTGATGGCCGACTCCGACGCCAAGGTGATCCTCGGAGGCCGTGAAGTCATCGGCGCCCTGCGCACATGGAACGAGCACCTGCCCGAACTGGACACGGTCCCCCGCGTCGCCACCGAGGACATTCCCGACGACGCGGCCGGCTCCTGGCAAGACCCCGGCCTCACCGCCGACTCGGTGGCCTTCCTCCAGTACACCTCCGGCTCCACCTCCGCCCCGCGCGGCGTGGTGGTCACCCACGGCAACCTGCTGGACAACGAGCGGATCATCACCGAGCGGATGGGGCACACCCCGGACGCCCTCGCGGAGCACGGCCGCGAACTGATCCTCAGCTGGCTCCCCGTCTACCACGACATGGGCCTCATGGGCCCGGTGCTGAACACGCTGTACCTGGGCGCCACGGCCACGCTCTTCTCACCCCTGCACTTCCTGCAGAGCCCCGACCGCTGGCTGACCGCGATCAGCCGTTACCGTCCGCACACCAGCGGCGGCCCCAACTTCGCCTATGAGCTGTGCCTGAAGCACGCCACCGCCGAACTGGTCGACAGCCTCGACCTGAGCGCGTGGAAGGTCGCCTTCAACGGCGCCGAACCGGTGCGCGCGGCCACGCTGCGACGGTTCACCGAGACCTTCCGCGCGGCCGGCTTCCGCCGGGAGGCGTTCTACCCGTGCTACGGCCTGGCCGAGGCCACCTTGATGGTCACCGGCGGTGCGACGGACGCCCCGCCCACCCTGCTGGACGCCGCCGAGACCGGCCCGCACGCCGGCGAGGCGGACGCGGCCGCCGTGGGCTGCGGCCGGCCCGGGACGGGGATCACCGTGGTGATCGCCGACCCCGAACGGCGGGAGGAACTGCCCGAGGGCGAGGTCGGCGAGATCTGGGTCGCCGGCGCGAGCGTGGCCAAGGGCTACTGGCGCAACACCCTGGCCACCCGCGAGACCTTCCGCGCCACCCTGACCGGCCGTGAGGGTCGCTTCCTGCGCACGGGCGACCTCGGCTTCCTGCGTGACGGCGAACTGTTCGTCACCGGCCGCCTGAAGGACCTCGTCGTCATCGACGGGCGCAACCACTACCCGCAGGACCTGGAGCTGTCCGCGGAGTTGTCCCACCCGGCACTGCGGCCCGGCTGCACCGCGGCGTTCTCCGTGGACGCCGGCGGCGTGGAGGGCGAACAGGTCGTCATGGTCGCCGAGGCGGCGCCCGATGCGGCCGGCGAGGCCGAGAAGATCACCGACCTGGTGCGCAGCGCGATCGGTGCGGCCCATGGCCTGTCGGTGCGGGACGTGGTGCTGGTCCACCCCGGCACCATCCCGAAGACGTCCAGCGGGAAGATCCAGCGCCGCGCCTCCCGGGCGGCCTACCTCGACGGCACCCTCGCCCTGGTCGGCGTGCCCGTCACGGGATGACCCCACGGCCGCCGGCGCCCGCCCGCGCCGGCCGCACGCCCGCCCGCCCCTCCGGGCCGTACGTCACCCGATGTCAGCCGTACGCCGCTGCCGCATGCGGTCGTGCGGAATCCGCCCGCACCACCGTTGCTTGAGGACACCTGCCCAGATGCCTGCGAACGAGCCCCGGAAGCAGTCCACCATCACGCCCCTCACCACCGCCGAGGACGTACGGGCCTGGCTGGGGTCGGCCGTCGCCGAGGCCGCCGGGATCGACCCGCCGGCCGTCGACCCGGACCGGCCGATCGCGGAATTCGGGCTGGGATCACGCCAGTTGGTGACACTGGCCGCCGAACTCTCCGGACGGACCGGGCGACCAGTGGAGCCATCGCTCGTCTTCGACCACCCCACGATCGCCGCGCTGGCCGACGCGGTCCTCGGCGAGCCGCCCGCCACGGCGGCCGGCCCGGCCCGTGCCGAGGCTGCGCCGCGGGCGACGGAGGACGACATCGCCATCGTCTCCATGGCCTGCCGCTTCCCCGGCGGCGCCGACGACCCCGAAGGGCTGTGGCGGCTGCTCGCCGCCGGCGAGGACGCCATCTCCGAGGTACCGGCGGGCCGTTGGGACACCCAGGGTCTCCACGACCCCGACCCCGAGGCCACCGGAAAGGCGTACACGCTGCGCGGCGGCTTCCTCGACGGCATCGACCGCTTCGACGCCGCCTTCTTCGGGATCTCGCCCCGCGAGGCCGACGCGATGGACCCGCAGCAGCGGCTGCTGCTGCAGACCAGCTGGGAGGCGATCGAGCGCGCCGGGATCGTCCCCGAGACGCTGCACGGCAGCTCCACGGGCGTCTACATCGGCCTGTACGACAGCGGATACCTCGCCTCGGCCTCGCTGGCCCAGCTCGACGGACATGTCGGCACGGGCTCGGCGACCAGCGTGGCCTCCGGGCGCATCGCCTACACCCTCGGTCTGCAGGGCCCGGCGGTCACCGTCGACACCGCCTGTTCCTCCTCCCTCGTCGCCCTGCACCTGGCGGCCCGCGCACTGGCGGCAGGCGAGTGCGACCTCGCGCTGGCGGGCGGCGTGAGCCTGCTGGTGACCCCGCGGGGACACGTGGAGTTCAGCAGGCTGCGCGGGCTGTCGCCGTCCGGGCGGTGCAGCCCCTTCTCGGCCGACGCGGACGGTGTGGTGTGGGCCGAAGGCTGTGGTGTGGTGCTGCTCAGGCGGCTCGCCGACGTCCGCCGCGACGGCGACCGGGTGCTCGCCGTGGTCAAGGGCTCGGCCGTCAACCAGGACGGCCGCAGCCAGGGGCTGAGCGCCCCCAACGGCCCGGCGCAGGAACGGGTGCTGCGCGCCGCCCTCGACGCCGCCGGACTCGCACCGGACGACGTGGACCACGTCGAGGCGCACGGCACCGGCACCCCGCTCGGCGACCCCATCGAGGGCCGCGCACTGGCCGCCGTCTTCGGACCGGGCCGCCCCGCCGACCGGCCTCTCGGGCTCGGCTCGCTGAAGTCCAACATCGGTCATACCCAGGCCGCCGCGGGCATCGGCGGCGTGATCAAGACGGTGCTCGCCCTCGGGCACGAGCTGATCCCGCCGTCCCTGCACGCCGAGACCCTCACGGAGCACGTCGACTGGGCGGGCAGCGGCCTGACCGTGCACGGCAGCGCCCGGGCGTGGCCGCGCGGCGGCCGCGTGCGGCGGGCCGGGGTGAGCGCGTTCGGCATCAGCGGCACGAACGCGCACGTCGTGCTGGAGGAGGCACCGCAGGACGTCGACGCACCGGCCGGGGCACAGGCGGAGCCGACCGGTCCGACGCTCTTCCCGCTCTCCGCCCGCACCCTGCCCGCGCTCCAGGGGCAAGCCGACCGACTCCACGCACGTCTCGTCGCGCAGCCGGAGTTGCCGCTGCCCGCCGTGGCCGCGACGCTGGCCCACCACCGCACCCACTTCGAGCACCGTGCCGTCGTGCAGGCGGCCGGCCGGGACGAGCTGCTGACCGCGCTGCGGGCCCTCGCGGAGGACCGGCCCGACCCCGGCCCGACCGCCGGACCCCGGCGGACGCTGCCCGCGGGCAAGGTGGCCTTCGTCTTCCCCGGCCAGGGCGCCCAGTGGGCCGGCATGGCCCGCGACCTGCTCGAACGCGACCCCGTGTTCGCCGACGAACTCGACCGCTGCGACGCCGCCCTGCGACCGTTCACCGTCTGGTCCGCGGCGGCGGTCCTGCGCGGTGAGGCGGGAGCCCCGTCCCTGGACCGTGTGGACGTCGTCCAGCCGGTGCTCTTCGCGGTGATGGTGTCCCTGGCCGCGGTGTGGCGGGCCCGTGGCGTCCGGCCGGACGCCGTGATCGGGCACAGCCAGGGCGAAGTGGCCGCGGCCTGTGTCGCCGGCGCGCTCAGCCTCAACGACGCGGCCGCGGTGGTCGCCCTGCGCAGCCGGGCCCTGACCGAGCTGTCCGGCACCGGCGCCATGGCCGTCGTCGGCCTGCCGCACACCGAGGTCGGCACCCGCCTCGAGGGTCTCGGCGGCCGGGTCTCGGTCGCCGCCGTGAACAGCGGCCGGGCGACCGTGGTCGCAGGTGACGTGGAGCCGCTGGAGGGCCTGCTCGCCGACCTCGACCGGGAACAGGTCTTCGTCCGGCGCCTCGACGTCGACTACGCCTCCCACAGCGCCCGGGTCGAGCCGGTCCGCGCGACGATCCTCGACGAGCTCGACGGCGTGACCACGTACCCCACGTCGGTCGTCTGGTACTCCACCGTCTCCGGTGAGCCGGTCACCGAGGAGCTGGACGCCGACTACTGGTACACCAACCTGCGCGAACCCGTCCGCTTCGCGCCCGCGGTGGAGCGCATGGCGGCCGACGGCTACCGCCACTTCGTCGAACTCGGCCCGCATCCGTCCCTGCTCACCGCCCTGCACACCATCGGCGAGGAATCCGGCCACGAGCTGGTCGCCGTCGGCTCCCTCCGCCGCGACGAGGACGGACCGGCCTGCCTGGACCGCGCCGCCGCCGAACTGCACGTCCACGGACGGCGGATCGACTGGCGGCGCCTGGTCGCCGACACCGTCGGGGCGGACCTGCCGACCTACGCCTGGGACACCCGGCGCCACTGGATCGAACCCGAGTCCGCCTCGGGCGGCCCCGGCCTGTTCGACCGCGCCGCGCACCCGTTGCTCGGCGTCCAGCTGCAGTCGGCCGACGAAACCCGCTGGACCTTCCGCAACGAGTGGTCCCCGGCCACCGCCGACTGGCTGTCCGACCACACCGTGTTCGGCCGGACCGTGGTCTCCGGCACGACCCTGCTGGAGCTGTGCCGGGCCGCCCTCGCGGTGGCCCGCCCGGACGACCCGGCCGACGTGACCGACCTGCTGCTGCTCGCACCCCTCGTGCTGCCCGCCTCTGGCACGGTGGAGGTGTCCGTGGAGGTGGTCACCGCCGGCCCGGCACCGGAGATCACCGTGCACAGCCGCCCGCGCGGCCAGGAGGGCACCGGCTGGACCCTGCACGCCACCGCCTCGGCGGCCGCGGCGACCGCGGTGGCCGGGCCACCGCCGGTGTGGCCGGAGGCGGCGGAGCCCGCCTGGAGCACGCAGACCTACGAGCGGCTGGCCGGGCTCGGCCTCGGTTACGGTCCGGCCTTCCAGGGCGTACGGGAGGCGCTGGTGACCGGTGCGGGCGAGCTGCAGGCCCGGCTGTCGCTGCCGTCCGTGGCCCGCGACCTGGCCCACCCCTACCCGGTCCACCCGGCGCTGCTGGACGCCGCGCTGCACGTCGCCGCCGCCCTCGAAGGGGGCGCCGCCTGCGACGGCCGGGTGCTCCTTCCGGTCGCCGTGGGCCGCGCCGCGCTGTCGCACGGCGGCGCCGACGACCTCACCGTGTCCGTGCGGCGCACCGGCACCGCCGGCACGGATCTCACGCTGGACGTGACGCTGTGGGACGCCGACGGCTTCCCCGCGGGCCGGCTGGAGGGCGTACGGCTGCGGGCCGCGAACCCGGCGGATCTCGCCGGCGGTTCGGGCAACGGGCGGCACCTGTACGAGGTTGCCTGGACGGCCGCATCCGAACCGCCCGCCGAGGCACCGTCCGGTGACTGGACCGTCGTCGGCGACCCGTCCGACCCGGACGTCGCCGCGGCCCTGCGCGGACTCGAAGCCGCGGGGATCCAGTGCCGCGACACGGGTGGCGAGGTGCTCGTGCGGTTCTGGCCGCAACCGGCCGAGGACGCCGAACCCGCCGCCACCGCACGGGAGACGGCGGAGGCCGCGCTGGCCGAACTGCAGACACTCGCCGCACAGGCGGAGCCACCCGCCCGGACCGTCTGGGTGACCCGCGGCGCGGTCGCGGCCGACGACCGGGACACCGTGCCGGGCCTCGCGCAGTCGGTGCTGTGGGGCCTGGCCCGCAGTGCCCGCACCGAGCATCCGGACCTCGGGCTGACGCTGCTCGACCTTGCGGACACCGATCCCGCGGCTGCCCTGCTCGCCGCCGTCGCTCACGGGGACGAGCCCGAACTCGCCGGGCGCGCGGGCAGCTTGCTCGTGCCCCGGCTCGTGCGCGCCCGCGCCGCCGGCACCGGCCGCGCGCGGACACCCCTCGACGGCACCGTACTGATCACCGGAGGCCTCGGCGCCGTCGGACGCCACATCGCCCGGCTCCTCGCCGAACGGGGCGTGCACCGCCTGCTGCTGACGTCCCGGCGCGGAGCCGACGACCCGCGCACGGCCGAGGTCACCGCGGAACTGACGGCGCTCGGCGCTGAGGTCGAGGTGGCGGCGTGCGACGTCGCCGACGCTGCGGCCCTGGCCGACATCGTCGGTCACGTCGCCGACGACCTCCGCGGCGTCGTGCACTGCGCCGGCGTCCTGGACGACGGGGTGGTCGCCGAGCTGACCCCCGAACGCCTCGCGCGGGTGCTGCGCCCCAAGGTGGACGGCGCCGCCCACCTGCACCGGCTCACCGCCGACGCGCGGCTCGACCTGTTCCTGCTGGTCTCCTCCGCCGCCGGTGTCGTCGGCAACGCGGGCCAGGCCAACTACGCCGCCGCCAACGCCTTCCTCGACCAGCTCGCCCACCACCGGCGCGCCCTCGGGCTTCCCGCCGTGTCGGTCTCCTTCGGCGCCTGGGCGGGCGAGGGCCTCGCCGCCGAACACGCCGACCTGGAGCGGATGGCACGCCTCGGCCACCGCGCGCTGACCCCGGAACAGGGCCGCGACCTCGTCGAACTCGCGCTGCGCCGGGGCGCCCCGCACCTGGTCGCCTGGGCGCTGAACCTGCCCCGGCTGCGCGAGACCACGGCCGGGGCGGGTGACGGTGCGGCCGCGCTGTGGCGCTCGCTGCTGCCCGCGCCCCGCACCGGGCGGGACGGCAAGGACGCACTGGCGGACCGCCTGGCCCGGCTGCCGGAGGCCGAGCGCGCCGACCGCGCCCTTGACCTGGTCCGCGAGGAGGCCGCCCGTGCCCTCGGCCTGCGCTCGGCGGAGTCCGTCCGCCCCGGCCAGCCGCTGCGCGAGCTCGGCATGGACTCGGTGACGGCGGTGGAGCTGCGCAACCGCATCGGTGCCCGCCTCGGCTGCCGGCTCCCCGCCACCCTGCTGTTCGACCACCCCACCCCGGCCCGGCTCGCCGAGCACCTGCTGGCCACCGCTCTCGCGACGAGCGGCCCCGCCGCCCGTCGTCCCGCGCCCGCCGCGCCGCCCATCCGCACCGCGGCGCACGACGAGCCGGTCGCCCTGGTGGCCATGGCCTGCCGCCTGCCGGGAGGCGTCGGCGACCCGGAGGAGCTGTGGCGGCTGGTCGCCGAGGGCCGTGACGCGGTCGGCCCGTTCCCGGCCGGGCGCTGGGACGTCGAGTCGCTGTACGACCCCGACCCGGAGGCCCCGGGCAAGTCGTACGCCCGGGAAGGCGGCTTCCTGGACGACATCGAGTCCTTCGACGCGGGCTTCTTCGGCATCACCCCGAAGGAGGCCGCCGCCATGGACCCGCAGCAGCGGCTGCTGCTGGAGACCGCGTGGGAGGCGCTGGAGCGCGCCGGGACCGTGCCCGCCGAACTCGCGGGCAGCACCACAGGCGTGTACGTCGGCATGTTCGGCAGCGACTACCTGTCGGGCTCCCGGCTCGACCAGCTGGACGGGTACGTCGGCACCGGGTCGGCGCTCAGCGTGGCCTCGGGCCGGCTGGCGTACGCGCTCGGGCTGCACGGCCCGGCGCTGACGGTGGACACGGCGTGCTCGTCGTCGCTCGTCGCGGTGCACCTGGCGGCGCAGGCACTGCGGGCGGGCGAGTGCGACCTGGCGCTGGCCGGCGGCGTGACGCTCATGGTGACCCCGCAGACCTTCGTGGAGTTCAGCCGGCTGCGGGGCCTGTCCCCGACCGGCCGGTGCCGCTCCTTCTCCGACGACGCCGACGGCGCCGTCTGGGCCGAGGGCGCCGGCATGCTCGTATTGAAGCGGCTGAGCGACGCGCGGCGGGACGGCGACGAGGTGCTGGCGGTGCTGCGCGGCACGGCCGTCAACCAGGACGGCCGCAGCCAGGGCCTGTCCGCGCCCAACGGCCCGGCACAGGAACAGGTGGTCTGGCGGGCCCTGGAGCTGTCCGGCCTCGAACCCGCCGACATCGACTACGTGGAGGCGCACGGCACGGGCACGACGCTGGGCGACCCGATCGAGGCGAACGCGCTGGCGCAGGTCTTCGGTGACTCCCGCGCCCCGCACCGCCCGCTGTACCTGGGCTCGCTCAAGTCCAACCTCGGGCACACGCAGGCCGCATCGGGCATCGCCGGGCTGATCAAGGTGGTGCAGTCGCTGCGCCACCGGATGCTGCCGGCCACCCTGCACGCCGGCACACCCAGCCGGTACGTCGAGTGGGACGGCAGCGGTCTGCACCTGCTGCAGGAGGCCGTGCCCTGGCCGGCGGTGAAGGAGCGCGTCCGGCGGGCCGGCGTCAGCGCCTTCGGGATCAGCGGGACCAACGCCCATGTGATCGTCGAGGAGGCCGCGCCGTTCGCGCCGGAGCGCGAGCCCGCAGGCCAACTGCCTTCCGGAAAGCGCCTGTTCATCCTGTCCGGGCGGAGCGAGGCCGCGCTGCGCGGGCAGGCCGCACGGCTGGCACGGCACCTGACCGGCGACACCGTGCTGCCGGACGTCGCCTACACCCTGGCCCGGCACCGCAGCCACTTCGCCTGGCGGGCGGCGGTCACGGCGGGCGACTCGGAGGAACTGCGCGCCGCGCTGGAGGCGGTGGGCAGCGGACGGGTGCGGCCGGCCACGCCGCGCGAGGAGGAGACGGGCAAGGTGGCCTTCGTCTTCTCCGGGCACGGCGGCCAATGGCCGGGCATGGGGCTGGGGCTGCTGGCCGGGTCGGAGGCGTTCCGCGAGGAGCTGACCCGGATCGACGAGGCGGTGCAGCGGAACGTCGGCTGGTCGGTGCTCAACGCCCTGCGGGCGCCCGAGGAGTTCTCCCCGCTCCACCGGACCGAGTGCCTGCAACCGGTGCTGTTCGCGGTCAACGCGGCGCTGGCCGCCGCGTGGCGGCCCCTCGGCGTCACCCCGGACGCCGTGGTCGGGCACAGCCTGGGCGAGATCGCCGCCGCGTACAGCGTGGGCGCCCTCGGCCTGGACGACGCCGTGGCCGTGGTGACCGGGCGGGCCCAGGCCGTCCTCCCGCTGGTCGGGCAGGGCGGCATGGTCGCGGTGGAGCTGCCGCGGTCGCAGGTCGAGGAACTGCTCGCGCCCTACGCGGACCGGCTGTTCGTCGCCGCGGTCAACAGCGCAGGCTCCACGGCCGTCTCCGGCGCCGCCGACGCGCTGGCCGAGCTGCGCCGCCGGCTCGAGGAGCGGGGGATCGCCGTACGACGGCTGTCGACCCCGTTCGCCTCGCACACCCCGCTGATGGAGTCCCTGCGCACGGAGTTGCTCGACCGCTTCTCCGGCATCCGGGGGGCACAGGCGCCGACCCCGCTGTACTCGACGGTGCTGGCCGAACCCGTCGACGGCGACCGGCTGGACGCCGACTACTGGTACGCCAACCTCAGGCAGCCCGTCCGTTTCGCCGACACCGTCCGGCGGATGCTGGACGACGGCTACCGCTGTTTCGTCGAGCTCAGCCCGCATCCCTCGCTGCTGTCCTCCATCGAGGCGGTCGCGGCGGAGGCCGGGATCGACGTGGCCGGCGTCGGCTCGCTGCGCCGCCAGCAGGACGGTCCCGACGTCCTGCTGCGCAGCGTCGGCGAGTTGTACGTCGCGGGACACACGCCCGACTGGCCGGCGCTGTTCCCGGAAGGCCGTCGCGCCGATCTGCCGACGTACGCCTTCGCCCGCGAACGCCACTGGCTCACGCCCGCCCCGGCCACCGCCACGGGCTCCTCACCGCTCCTCGGTACGCACGTCGAGTCCAGCGACGAGCCCGACCGGCACCTCTTCCAGAGCGACATCGACCTGCGGGACAGCCGCTTCGCCTATCTGGCCGACCACCGGGTCGACGGCGAGGTCTGGCTGCCCGGCGCCGCCTTCCTCGGCATGGTCCTGGAGGCCGCCTCAACGGTGCAGGACGGTCGCCAAGTCCACCTGAACGAGATCGAGTTCCTGCAGCCCTTGCGGATGGATCCCGAACGGCCCGTACGGCTGCAGCTGGTGCTGCGGCCCGCCCGGGACGGCTTCCGGTCCTTCACCCTCGCCTCCGCGGCCGCCGGTGAGCGGCGCCCGCGGTGGGAGCGGCACGTCGGCGGACGCGTCGCGGTGACCGGCGAGCAGCCCCCGTCCGATGTACGGCTCGACGAAGTGCGACTCGCCGCCGTGCGGGACCGGTGCACGCAGGACGCGGACCTGCCGGCGGTGTACGCCGGGCTGAGCGCCCTCGGTATCGACTACGGCCCCGCCTTCCGGGGCCTGGAGCAGGGCCGCCGCGGCCACTCGGCGGCCCTGGGCCGGCTGGCCGCCAGGCCCGCCGCGGGTCATCTGCTGCACCCCGCGGTCCTCGACGCCGCCTTCCACACGGCCGCCCTGCCTCAGGACGCGCCCGAGGGCCGGGCGTTCGTGCCCGCCGGGGCGGGACGGCTGCGGTTCACCGGCCGGCGCACCACGCCTGCCTGGGCCGGCTGCGAACTGCGCTCCGTGTCCGGCGACACCGCCACCCTGGACATCAGGATCTGGGACGAGGACGAACAACTCGTCCTGGAGATCGAGGAGTTCCGGCTGGCCGCGCTCTCGCCGCTGGACGGCGCCCTCTTCGAGACCCGCTGGCACCCGCGCCCGGTGGCGCAGGAACCGCCGGTGAAGGGCAGCTGGCTGATCCTGGCCGACGACACGGGGGTGGCGGACGCGCTCGGCGAGCGGCTCGGCTCCTCGGTGCCGCATGTCGTCGCCCGCAGGGGCAGCGCCTTCGCCGTCGAGGGGCCCGGCCGCTACGTCCTCGATCCGGCCGACCCGCACCACCTGGCCCGGCTGCTGGAGGAGGCCTTCGCGGGCGGGCAGCCCGAGCAGGTGGTCCAGCTGACCGCCCTCGACGCCCCGGCGATCGGCGACGCCGGATCGGCCGAGCAGGCGGCGCGGCTGTGCTGCCTGAGCACCCTGCACCTGGTACGCGCCCTCGCCGGCCGTCCGCAGGGCCGGGCTCCGCGCCTGTTCGTGGTCGTACGCGGCAGTCAGGCCGCCGGTGACAGCACCGGGGTGACCCACCCGCAGCAGGCGCTCGCCTGGGGCTTCGGGCTCGCGGTGGCGCAGGAGTACCCGGAGCTGTCGACCACGCTGATCGACCTGCCGTCCACCGACGGCGTCGACGCCCTGTGGAACCAGCTCAGGCACGCCGACGACGAACGGCTCGTCGCGCTGCGCGGGACCGGCCGCCTGGTGCCGCGCCTGGCCCGCACCCGCCCGGACGACGGCGGCCACGGCGGGACCGCCGTGGACGGCGTGCACTTGATCACCGGTGGTCTGGGCGGCCTCGGCCGCGTCGTCGCCGAGCGGCTGGTCCGCCGCGGAGCCCGCCGAGTGGCCCTCATGAGCCGGGGCACGCCCGACGCGGAGACCGGGAACTGGATCACGGGTCTCGAAGAGCGAGGCGTCACCGTGCACCTGGCCCGCGCCGACGTCGCCGACCGGGAAAGTCTCACGGCCGCCCTGGACGCCGTACGGCACGCCTGTGGCCCGATCGCCACGGTCGTGCACGCGGCCGGAGTGCTCGACGACGCCACGGTGGCGAACCTGACCGACGAACGCGTCCTGCGCGTCCTCGCGCCGAAGGTCCTGGGCACCGCTCTCCTCACCGAGCTGATCCCGGAGGCCCAGAACCTGGTCCTGTTCGCCTCCGCGGCCGGACTGCTCGGGTCGGCCGGCCAGAGCCCGTACTCGGCGGCGAACGCCTTCCTCGACGCCTGGGCACACCACCTCTCCCGCACCGACCGTCGGGCGCTGAGCCTGGACTGGGGTGCCTGGGCCGGTGTCGGCATGGTCGGCGACTCCGGCACCCGGGCCGCCGAGACCAGCCGCTCGGGCCTGGTCGCCTTCTCGCCGCAGGAGGGCGGCGAGCTGTTCGAGCGGGTCCTGGCCACCGCCCGCCGCCAGCTCGCGCCGATCGCCCTGGACCGGGAGATGCTGACGCTCGTCCCCGACGCCGTGCGCACCCGCCCCATCCTGGGCGACCTGGTCACCGTCCCGACGGGCACGGCCGCCTCGGACGACCTCGTCGAGAAGGTGTTCGCGGCGACGACCGACCAGGACCGCGCCGCCTGGCTGGAGGCGTACGTCCGGGCCCGGGTCGGCGAGGTCTCCGGAGGAGTGGTCGACGCGTCGGCGACCACGGCCCTGAAGGAACTGGGCCTGGACTCCCTGATGCTGGTGCGGCTGCGCAACGCCTTCGTCCGCGAACTGGGCGTGGAGCTCCCGGCCGCGGACGTGTTCGCGGCGTCCGACAGCCGCGGCCTCGCCCAGGCCCTGGCCGAGCGCCTTCCGGAGCGGAGCACCGTGGCGCGGCAGGACTCCGGAGACCTCGCCGGGGAGGTTCCGCAGACCGAACTGCGGCCCGCGCCGCGCGACGTGGTACGACTGCTGCGCAGCGCCCGGCCGGGCATGCCGGACGCGGCACACGGCATCGGCCTCGCCGTACGGCTGACCGCGCCGACCACCCGGGAGACGCTCACCGGCATCCTCAACCGGCTCGTCGCGCGGCACGCGGCCCTGCGCACCGCGATCGTCACCGGCGAGGAGGGCGTCCGGCAGCTGCGCGTGGACCGGGAGCCGGCGCAGCCGGTGCTGCGCTGGACGACCGTCGAAGGCCCACTCGACGGCGCCGAGCGGCTGCGCACCCTGCTGGAGCCGCCGTTCGACCTGGCGACGACACCGCTGTGGCGGTTCGAGCTGGTGGACGGCGGTGCACACGGCCAGATTCTGGTGTTCGGCGCCCACCACGCGGTCAGCGACCTGCAGTCGCTGCTGCTCGTGGCCGGGGAGATCGACACGGAACTGTCCGGCACCCCCCTCGACGCCACCGTCACCAACCGCGACATCGCCCTCCTCGTCGAGGCCCAGCAGGGCGGTGAGGGCACGGGCGCCGAGTGGCGCGAGCACTTCCACGGCAGCGAACGGCTCGACCTGGAGCTGGCCCGGCCGCGCCCGGCGACCCGGTCGTACCGGGCCGGCAGCGTGACCGTGACGATTCCCGAGGGGCTGATGGAACGGGTCGCGGCGGCCGCGAGCAGGCTGGCCGTCACCCCCGCCGCCTTCTGCCTCGGAACCCTGACGGTGCTGCTGGCCAGAAGGCGGGAACGGGAGCGGTTCGTGCTCGCCGTGCCCGTGGACACCCGCATCCACGCCGACGCGTACGACGCGGTGGGCTTCTTCGGCGTGCCGGTGCCGTTCCCGGCCGAGGCCCGCGCCGGCGAACAGGCCGCCGAGGTGCTGCGCCGCACCGACGCGCGCCTGCAGCGCGTCCTGGCCAAGGGCGCCATGTTCTCCGACGTCCTGGCCACCCTGGCCCGGCAGGGCCTGCACCGGCAGAACGCGCCGCTCGTCGAGGTCTACTTCAACTACGTACGGTCCTCGCGCCGCCTCACCCGGCTGGAGGTGCTGCCGGCCGGCACCGGCTACTCCGACCTCGACCTGATGATCACCATGACCCCGGACGCGGCACGCATCCGGCTCGACCACAACCTGGACATCCTGGACGCCGCGACCACCGCCGAACTGGGGGAGGAGTTGCTGCGGTTGCTCGCAGAGACGGCCGGGGATCCGGCGGTGCCGGCGCGCGCCGGCATCCGGGCCGGCGCCGGTACGGCGCCCGCACCTCGCCGGTCCCTGGCCCTCGCCGCCACCTTCGCCCTCGGCAACCTCCCGCTGATGTGCGCGGCGGCCGTCGAGGACGGGGCCGGGGACGGCGCACCGGCGATCACCGAGGCGCCGTACCACCACGTGCTCGCGAGTCTCCAGGACCCCTCGGGCGTCTTCGCCGACCCCGCGACGGCGGTGGGTGCGGTGCTGCTGCGGGCGGCGGACCTGGAGCGCTTCGGCCCGGTCGACGACGCGCTGCTCGCCGAGCTGCGCACCGCCTACCCGGCCGCGCTGAAAGCCCTGTCCGAACGCACCCGCAAGCCGCTCGTCGTCGGCTTCCTGCCCGCAGCCCGGCAGAAGGACCGCCTGCGGCGGTGGGAGCGCGAGGTCGCCGCCGACCTGACACGCCTGCCCGGCATCGCGGTGCTCGGCCCCGACGACTGGACCCGGCACCACGCCGTCGGCGAACGCTTCGACGAGCGGACCGAGCGGCTGGCCCACCTGCCCTTCACCCCGCCCTTCCAGGCGGCCGTGGCGCTGCGGCTCGCCGAGGTCGTACGGGCGGTGCTGCGCCCCACGCCCAAGGTGATCGCGGTGGACGGCGACGAGACCCTGTGGGGCGGGGTCGCCGGCGAGATCGGCCCCGAGGCCGTCGACCTGACCGGCCCGCGTGCCCTGCTCGCGCGCAGGCTGCTGCAGTGGCGCGCGGCGGGCGCGCTGCTGGCCCTCGTCAGCAACAACGACGAGGCCACGGTCCGCGCCGTCCTGGACCGCCCGGACAGCCTGCTGAAGGCGGAGCACTTCAGCGTGCTGTCGGCCGCCTGGGGGCCGAAGCCGGGCCGCCTCGCCGAGGCCGCGCGCGTGCTCGATCTCGGCCTGGACAGCTTCCTGTTCCTGGACGACAACCCCGCCGAGATCGCCAAGATGCGCTCGGCGCTGCCGCAGGTGCTGTCGGTGACCTGCCCGCCCGTGGACCAACTGGAGGACTTCCTGGGCCGGTTGTGGCCGCTGGTCCCCACGGCGGCGACCGCCGAGGACGGTCTGCGGGCCCGGTTCTACGCGCAGGAGCGGGAGCGGGAGGCCGTCCGCGAAGCCGCCGGATTCGAGGAGTTCCTCGCGCAGCTGGAGCTGGAGGTCGACATCCGGGCGCTGTCCGAGGCCGACGTGCAGCGGGCCGAACAACTCGTGCGCCGCACCAACCAGTTCACGCTCCACTCCCGGTCGGCCGACGGCGGCGACGTGCGCCGGTGGCGGGAGCGGGGCGAGGTGTGGACGGCGGAGGCCAGGGACCGGTTCGGCGACTACGGCCAGATCGCCCTTCTCGCCCTGTGCGCGGACCGCGACCAACTCGAGGTCATGGGCTGGCCGATGAGCTGCCGGGCGCTCGGCCGAGGGGTCGAGGAACGCCTGTTGCAGTGGCTGGCCGACCGTGCCGAGCAGCTGGGCTGCGCGAAGGTCCGGCTGACGGCGGAGCGCACGGAGCGCAACGTACCGGCGCGGCGTCTGGTGGCCGCGCTCGGTGGTGGCGACCAGGACGACGAGCGCCTGGAGGCCGTGGTCACACCGGACCACCTGAGGGCGTTCCGGTCCTGGGAGCAGCAGTGAGGACGTGCCGCGGCGGGCAAGCGAGGGCTTGGCTTCCTCAGGGGAGCAAGGGCCTTGTCGGAAGGTCGCAAGCAAGGGAAAGGACGCGCACATCGTGGTGAAGGGCTCTCATGCGTGACATGACCGAGGAATCCGGGCAGCGGGCGACCGCCGAGGCGATCGAGCGCGGTGGCGGCGGGCTCGGCGTGAACGACCTGCTGGCCAGGGTGATGCAGGCCGCCACCACTGCGGACTCCGGCGCCGCCCCCGCCCCGCCCCGGGACGTGGAGGGCGTGGCCACGGCCATCGCCGCCGCGGCGGGCCGCTACCTGCCCGCGGGACACCTGCCGCCCGACGCCGACTTCTTCGACGCGGGGGGCACGTCCGTGCACGTCGTGGAACTCGTCGCGGAGCTGGAGGGCGAGCTGGGCATCGAGTTCGATCTGGACGAGGTGTTCGCCGACGCCCGTCCGATCAGCCTCGCCCGGCGCTGGCTGGAGGCGACCGGGGCCGAAGCGTCGAGCCAGGCCGCCCCGCCGACCGTGCCCGCAGGCACCCCCGCCCCCACCGCCCAGGGCACTCCGCCCGCTCCGGCCGCCGGCACGCTGCCGGTCTCCGGTGCGGGTGCTGTCGCGGTTGCGGCCCCTGGCACGTTGCCGCCTTCCGGTACGGGCGCTGCTGGGGCCTCGGCCTCTGGCACGCCGGTGCTTTCCGGTGCGGGTGACGTCCCAGCGCCCGCGCCGGAAACCTCGGCCTCTGGCGCCCTTCCGGTCTCCGCGGCGGGCGCGCTTGGGACCATCGCCCCGCGCACCCCACCGGCGCTCCGCCCCCGTGTCGGCAGTGGCGACGACCGGTCTGCCAGGGCCCGCCGCGAGGACCTCGAGCAGATCCTCGCCGATCTGAGCCTCGCCGACCGTCTGCCGTTCGCCGACGTGCCCGAGCCGCTGCCGCCCCGCCGGATCCTGCTGACCGGCGCCACCGGCTTCCTCGGCAGCCACATGCTGCTCGACCTGCTCCGGCACAGCGACGCGCATGTCCACTGCCTGGTGCGCGCGGCCGACGAGGAGGCGGCCGTCGCCCGGCTCGGCGCGGCGCTGAAGAGTTACCGGCTGCCCTGGTCGTCGGAGGTGCGGCGCCGGGTGACCGTGCTGCCCGGCGACATCCGGCGGCCGCGGCTCGGCCTGTCCGACGAACTGTGGCACACGCTCGCCCACGAACTGGACGGCGTCGTCGGCGTCGCCGCGGCCGTGGACTTCCTGCGCGGCTACCAGTCGCTGCGGGCGAGCAACGTCCTCGGCGCGCTCACCCTCGCCGAACTCGCGGCCACCGGCCGGCCCAAGCCGCTGCACCACATCTCCTCGATCGCCGTCTTCAACGAGGTCGGCATCACCTCCATGGGCGAGGACGACCCTCTCGCCCACGTCGACCGGCTCGTCTCGGGCTACGACCAGTCGAAGTGGGCCGCCGAGGTCGCCCTGCGCCGTGCGCGCGACCACGGCCTGGTCGTCACCGCGCTGCGCCCCGGCGGCATCGGCGGCCACACCCGGACCGGCGCCTACAACCCGCAGGACCTCAGCAGCGGCCTGATCTCGGCCTTCGGCCGCTTCCGCACCGTACCCGCCTTCCGCCACCTGAACGCGGCCCCGGTGGACTGGGTGAGCCGGGTCGCCGTCGCCGCGATCTGCGAGCCCGACGCCTGGGGCTACGACTACAACCTCACCGGTGTGCCCAACACCCTCGACGACGTCGTCCGTGACATGGCGCTCGGCGGCATGCACGTGCGCATCCAGGAGTGGGACGAGTGGCGCACCGACGCCCTGGCCCGCCTGAAGGCCGATCCGGTTACCGAACTCGCCTTCCTGACCAGGGTGTTGCAGAGTCCCACCGCCCTCAAGCTCTGCGAGGCGACCCTGAAGGGCCCGGCGGCCACAGGCGCACGCACCGCCGCCCTGGTCGAGGCTCTCGGGCTGCCGCCCGCGGCCCGCTACGACGCGCAGGCCCAGCTGACGACCTTCGAGCGGCTCGCCCAGGACGGCCTCGCCAGGCTGCCGCACAAGGACGACCAGCCCTACCTGTGGTTCCCCGAGACGACGGAGGGCAGCGTGGGGCCGGTCGACGCCCCCGCCGACAGCCCCTGCTCCATGGCGCTGACCCTCTCCATCGCGAGCATGTACCAGCTGGTGAAGGAGCGCCGGGTGGACGTGACCGGCGAGGTCGTCTGCACCGCCGTACATCCCGAGCCGCTGACCGTCGAGCGCGGCGACGTCTGGGTCCGCCCCGAGGAGGGGATCCCGCAGCAGCACGGACTCGGGCACCAACTCCTGCGCTACCGGCTGCGGTTGCGCGACGCCGACGGCGGCCACTGGTGGCTGGAGGGCCACAAGTACGCCCGGGCCCGCCGCGACCTGTGGCGGCAGACCCGCGCGCTGACCGTGCGGATCGGCCGCGAGGGCGAACCGGCGAGCCTGGCGGGCGAGGTCGTCGTGCCCGCGGACTCCTACGTCCGTGACCAGATCGACGGCATCGAGGTCGACCCGCGTCTGACCAGCCAGGAGAAGCGGGCCGCCAAGCTGACCTGGCTCGCCTGGTTCGGCCTGGAGATGGGCCGTGGCCTGCTCGGCCCCTTCGCCCGCGCCGCCGCGGACCTGCTCGACCTGCGCCGCACCCCGACCCTCACGGAGCACCACCGATGATCTTCAGGACGACCGCCTCCCGCACCAGCCGGCCGGCGCTGCCCCGGGTCAGGACCACCGCGGCCCTGCGCCCGCTGCACCACCGCCTCGACCCGGCCTGCGTCGAGGAGATCCCCTTCCGGGCGGACGACGGCGTCCGACTCGGCCTGACCCGCGTGCACACCGGCGCCGCGGACCGCCCCGCCGTGCTGCTCCTGCACGGACACACCGCGTCCGCGGACATGTTCCTGCTGCCGGAGACCCGCAATCTGGTCGACGTCCTCCTCGACGACGGCTACGAGCCCTGGCTGCTGGACTGGCGGGGCAGCTGCCGGCTGCCGTACAACGAGACCGGCCAGAGGTACACGTACGACGACGTGGCCCTCTACGACATCCCCGCGGCCGTCAGGCACGTCCGCGAGCGCACGGGCGACCGCCCGCTGTTCGTGGTCGCCCACTGCATCGGCTCGCTCACGCTGTCCCTGAGCATGGCGGCGGGACTGGTGCCGGGCCTCGCCGGCGTGGTCTCCCAGGGTGTGTTCCTGACGCCGAAGCTCGCCGGCCGGACATCGCTGCGGATGTCGCTGGCGGGGGAGCTGCTGAAGACGCGGATCGACCACATCCCGGTCGACTTCCGCAAGGTGGGCCTGTGGTCGAAGCACACCCCGCTGTTCGCACTCGCGTCACGGAAGGCGAGCTGCCCGGACCCGACCTGCCAGATCCTGCACAACTCCGCCTGGGGCACGGGCGCCTCGCTCTTCGTGCACGAGAACCTGGCCGAGGCCACCCACGGCCGCCTCGCCGACCTCCTCGGCCCCGCGCCGCTGTGGATCCTGCCCCACCTGCGCCGCATCGAGCTGGCCCGCAGCGTGGTCCGCTGGCACGACACCGACCACCGCTACCGGGCCCTGCCTCCCAACGCGCTGGACGCGGCCGGCCGTATCGACACCCCCGTGCTGCTGCTCGCCGGCAGCGAGAACGGGCTGTGGCTGGACTCCCAGCGGCTCTGCCACGACGTACTCGCCCACCGGCAGCCCCAGTTGGACGTGTCCTACGCCGAGATCCCCGGTTACGGCCACCTGGACACGTTCCTGGGCCGGGGCGCCGCCCTGGACGTCTTCGGCCACATCCTCGATTTTCTCGGCGGACGGCGATGACGGACGGCCGGCTCGCGTGGTTTCGTCGGACTCTCAGATGTCCCGGAAGATCTCGATCTGCGCCCCGATGGAGTTGAGCCGCTCGGCGAGATCCTCGTAACCCCGGTTGATGACATACACGTTGCGCAGCACCGACGTGCCCTCGGCCGCCATCATCGCCAGCAGGACCACCACGGCGGGGCGCAGGGCCGGCGGGCACATCATCTCGGCGGCGCGCCAGCGGGTCGGGCCCTCGACCAGCACCCGGTGCGGGTCGAGGAGCTGGAGACGGCCGCCGAGGCGGTTGAGGTCGGTGAGGTAGATCGCGCGGTTGTCGTAGACCCAGTCGTGGATGAGCGTCTTGCCCTGCGCCACGGCCGCGATCGCCGCGAAGAACGGGACGTTGTCGATGTTCAGGCCCGGGAAGGGCATGGGGTGGATCTTGTCGATCGGGGCTTCGAGCTTGGAGGGGCGGACGGTCAGGTCCACCAGCCGCGTACGGCCGTTGTCCGCGAAGTACTCGGGCGACCGGTCGTGGTCGAGGCCCATCTCCTCCAGGACCGCGAGCTCGATCTCCAGGAACTCGATGGGGACGCGGCGCACGGTCAGTTCGGACTCCGTCACCACGGCGGCGGCCAGCAGGCTCATCGCCTCGACCGGGTCCTCGGAGGGGGAGTAGTCCACGTCGGCGTCGATGTTCGGCACGCCGTGCACGGTCAGTGTGGTGGTGCCGATGCCCTCGACCTTGACGCCCAGCGCCTCCAGGAAGAAGCACAGGTCCTGGACCATGTAGTTGGAGGAGGCGTTGCGGATGACCGTCACGCCGTCGTGCCGGGCGGCGGCCAGCAGCGCGTTCTCGGTCACGGTGTCGCCGCGCTCGGTCAGCACGATCGGCCGGTCGGGCAGGACCGTGCGGTCGACCCGCGCGTGGTACTGGCCCTCGGTGGCCGCGATGTCCAGGCCGAACCGGCGCAGCGCGATCATGTGCGGCTCGATGGTCCGCGTGCCGAGGTCGCAGCCGCCGGCGTACGGCAGCTTGAAGTGGTCCATGCGGTGCAGCAGCGGGCCGAAGAACATGATGATCGAGCGGGTGCGTACGGCGGCCTCCGCGTCGATCGCCGCCATCTCCAGCTCGGCCGGCGGCACCAGTTCCAGGTCGACGCCGTCGTTGATCCAGCGGGTGCGCACGCCGATGGAGTTGAGCACCTCCAGCAGGCGGTACACCTCCTCGATGCGGGCCACCCGGCGCAGCACCGTGCGGCCCTTGTTGAGCAGCGAGGCGCACAGCAGCGCCACGCAGGCGTTCTTGCTCGTCTTCACGTCGATGGCGCCGGACAGACGGCGACCGCCGACCACGCGCAGATGCATCGGGCCCGCGTAACCCAGTGACACGATCTCGCTGTCCAGGGCCTCGCCGATGCGGGCGATCATCTCAAGGCTGATGTTCTGGTTCCCGCGCTCGATGCGGTTGACCGCGCTCTGACTGGTGCCGAGCGCCTCCGCGAGCTGCGTCTGTGTCCAGCCTCGGTGTTGCCGGGCGTCACGGATGAGCTTGCCGATGCGTACGAGGTAGTCGTCTGCCATGAGGTTGAGGTTATCTCAGATATGAGATGGTGCCTGCCAGGGGGGCCGTTCGGGTGACATGGTGACGGTCCGTCAGTGCCACCTTTCGGAAGGGCGCGCCATCACCCGGAAAGATACGGGCAAATGCCGTGATGTCGTATGAGTTGCGGTTACCCCCGTTCGGCGTATTGATGGGGGAGAGCCGGGGGTGTGTCCGCTCCGCGTCAGGCAACCCCGGTCCGCGCGTGTCCCTCTCCTTCCCCGAAGGGGGATGCGCATGAAGACCAAGTTGTGCCGGCACCTCGTCACCGCGGTGCTCGTCTGCTGTTCGCTCGTTTCCTGTGGCGCGCGGCGCGCAGACGTGGCAGAGGGCGGTTCGCCGGCGCCGCGACCGTCCGTCGCCGACAAGGCGTGCGACGTCGAGGACGTTCCGGACACCACGTCCGACGACCAGGAGCTCCCGGACACCACGTCCGACGACCAGGAGCTCCCGGACACCACGTCCGACGACCAGGAGCTCCCCGACACCACGTCCGACGACCAGGAGCTCCCCGACACCACCAGTGACGACCAGGGCTCGCCCGTGGGTGACACCACGGAGGACGGCGCGGGCGCGCCGCAGGTCGGCCCGCATCGCTGGTTCCCGATGACCCGCGACTTCCGCGCGTACCTGAGCGCGAGCACCCGGAAGGCGGACGCCGCCATCGCCGCCCACGTGGAAAGAGTCTGCGTCCGCACGCCCGAGGGCGGCGGACGCACCCTGTCCGAGGTGCGGGTCGACTACGGCGTGTGGGAACAGGACGCCATGGACCGCACCGCCAGGGTGTTCGCCCACTGGCGAGAGTCCGTGTACGGCGATCACGGTCATGTGGACGTCATGGCCCCCGCCAAGATGGACGCCGAACAGGACTGGTAGATCACTTGCCCGGGACCGGCCGGGTCGGGCATGACCATCCAGCGGCCATGTACTAGAGTTATCTCGACATCGAGATATCTGCCAGGCGCACCGCAGTCGCCACCCACTAAGGGTTACCTAACTTAGCCTTACCTTAGCGGAACGGCCCCGTCGGGGTGGCGGCACGATTGACGGTGGTACGCGCACATCAATGAAGGAGACTGTCGTGTCGGCGAACAGCTTCGACGCCCGCAGCACGCTGCAGGTGGGCGACGAGTCGTACGAGATCTTCCGGCTGGACAAGGTGGAGGGCTCGGCCCGCCTGCCGTACAGCCTCAAGGTCCTGCTGGAGAACCTGCTCCGCACGGAGGACGGCGCGAACATCACCGCCGACCACATCCGCGCCCTCGGCACCTGGGACTCCCAGGCCCAGCCCAGCCAGGAGATCCAGTTCACGCCGGCCCGCGTGATCATGCAGGACTTCACCGGCGTGCCCTGTGTCGTGGACCTCGCCACCATGCGTGAGGCCGTGAAGGAGCTCGGCGGCGACCCCGCCAAGATCAACCCGCTGGCGCCGGCCGAGCTGGTCATCGACCACTCCGTCATCGCCGACAAGTTCGGCACCAACGACGCCTTCAAGCAGAACGTCGAGCTGGAGTACGGCCGCAACAAGGAGCGCTACCAGTTCCTGCGCTGGGGCCAGACCGCCTTCGACGAGTTCAAGGTCGTCCCGCCGGGCACCGGAATCGTCCACCAGGTGAACATCGAGCACCTGGCCCGTGTCGTGATGGTCCGCGACGGCAAGGCCTACCCGGACACCCTGGTCGGCACCGACTCGCACACCACGATGGTCAACGGCCTCGGCGTCCTCGGCTGGGGCGTCGGCGGCATCGAGGCCGAGGCCGCCATGCTCGGCCAGCCGGTCTCCATGCTCATCCCGCGCGTCGTCGGCTTCAAGCTCACCGGCGAGCTGCAGCCCGGCACCACCGCCACCGACCTCGTGCTCACCATCACCGAGATGCTGCGCAAGCACGGTGTGGTCGGCAAGTTCGTGGAGTTCTACGGCGAGGGCGTCTCCGCCACCTCCCTCGCGAACCGCGCCACCATCGGCAACATGTCCCCGGAGTTCGGCTCCACCGCCGCGATCTTCCCGATCGACGACGAGACCCTGAACTACCTGCGCCTGACCGGCCGCTCCGAGCAGCAGGTCGCCCTCGTCGAGGCCTACGCCAAGCAGCAGGGCCTCTGGCTGGACCCGAAGGCCGAGCCGGACTTCTCCGAGAAGCTCGAGCTGGACCTGTCCACGGTCGTCCCGTCCATCGCCGGCCCGAAGCGCCCGCAGGACCGCATCGTCCTCGCGAACGCCGCCGAGCAGTTCAAGCTGGACGTCCGCAACTACGTGGACGACATCGACGAGGCGGGCAAGGAGTCCTTCCCGGCCTCCGACGCCCCGGCCGTCCACCCCAACGGCTTCCCGTCCAACCCGGTTCCGGTCACCGCCCCCGACGGCACGACCTACGAGCTGGACCACGGTGCGGTGACGGTCGCGGCCATCACCTCCTGCACCAACACCTCCAACCCGTACGTCATGATCGGCGCCGCCCTCGTCGCCAAGAAGGCGGTCGAGAAGGGCCTGACCCGCAAGCCGTGGGTCAAGTCCACCCTCGCCCCGGGCTCGAAGGTCGTCACCGACTACTTCGAGAAGGCCGGCCTCACCCCGTACCTGGACAAGCTGGGCTTCAACCTGGTCGGCTACGGCTGCACCACCTGCATCGGCAACTCCGGCCCGCTGCCGGAGGAGGTCTCCAAGGCCGTCAACGACCACGACCTCGCGGTCACCTCGGTCCTGTCCGGCAACCGGAACTTCGAGGGCCGGATCAACCCCGACGTCAAGATGAACTACCTGGCGTCCCCGCCGCTGGTCGTCGCCTACGCCATCGCGGGCTCCATGAAGGTGGACATCACCCGTGACGCCCTGGGCACCGACCAGGACGGCAACCCGGTCTACCTGAAGGACATCTGGCCGTCCGAGGCCGAGGTCAACGACGTCGTCGCGAGCGCCATCGGCGAGGACATGTTCTCGAAGTCGTACCAGGACGTCTTCGCGGGCGACGCCCAGTGGCAGTCCCTCCCGGTCCCGACCGGCAACACCTTCGAGTGGGACGCCGAGTCCACCTACGTCCGCAAGCCCCCGTACTTCGAGGGCATGGGCATGGAGCCGGCCCCGGTCGAGGACATCGCCGGCGCCCGCGTGCTCGCCAAGCTGGGCGACTCGGTCACCACCGACCACATCTCCCCGGCCGGTGCGATCAAGGCCGACACCCCGGCCGGCCAGTACCTCACGGAGCACGGCGTCGAGCGCCGCGACTTCAACAGCTACGGCTCCCGCCGCGGCAACCACGAGGTCATGATCCGCGGTACGTTCGCCAACATCCGCCTGCGCAACCAGATCGCGCCGGGCACCGAGGGCGGCTACACCCGCGACTTCACCCAGGACGGCGGTCCGGTGTCGTTCATCTACGACGCCTCCCGCAACTACATCGAGCAGGGCATCCCGCTGGTCGTCCTGGCCGGCAAGGAGTACGGCTCCGGCTCGTCCCGCGACTGGGCGGCCAAGGGCACGGCCCTGCTCGGCGTCAAGGCCGTCATCGCCGAGTCCTACGAGCGCATCCACCGCTCCAACCTCATCGGCATGGGCGTGCTCCCGCTGCAGTTCCCGGAGGGCGCCACCGCCCAGTCCCTCGGCCTGACCGGCGAGGAGACCTTCTCCATCTCCGGCGTGACCGAGCTGAACGAGGGCACCACGCCGCGCACGGTCAAGGTCACCACCGACACCGGTGTCGAGTTCGACGCGGTCGTCCGCATCGACACCCCCGGTGAGGCCGACTACTACCGCAACGGCGGCATCATGCAGTACGTGCTGCGCAACCTGATCCGCAAGTAAGCGGACCGGAACAGCGGTTCAGGGCCGCACCCCCGGCAATGGGGGGTGCGGCCCTTCGCCGTCCCCCCGACCGGGTCGTCGCCCCGCCCCAGCCGGAACACAGCCTTCTCCCGGCGGACCGGCACAGAATCGCCGACCGGCGGCGGCGATCACCGGCGCGCACCAGGGCCGTATCGACGTCGCAAACGCACCGGGCCGCGCGCGAACTCCCTCGGCGCACCGGTCCGGGCCGCTGCACAGCCCCCTCCGAGCCGCCCGGCCGCGCCCTACGGCAGTGCCTGCTCCGCCCAGATCACCTTGCCCTGCGGGCTGTAGCGGACGCCCCAGCGCTCGGTCATCTGCGACACCAGGAACAGCCCACGGCCGCCCTCGTCGGTGGTGGCGGCGTACCGCAGATGCGGCGAGGTGTTGCTGCCGTCGGCCACCTCGCAGATCAGCGTGCGGTCACGGATCAGCCGCACCCGGATCGGCGCGCCGCCGTACCGGATGGCGTTGGTGATCAGCTCGCTGAGCACGAGTTCCGTGGCGAAGCCCAGCTCGGCGAGACCCCACTCGTCCAGTTTCCCGGACACGGCGAGGCGCATGTCCGACACGGCCGCCGGATCCGCCGGCACGTCCCACTCGGCGACCTGCTCGGGCGTCAGCGCCCGGGTGCGCGCGACGAGCAGCGCGACGTCGTCCGTGGGCCGCCCGGGCAGCAGCTCGTCCAGCACCGCCTGGCAGCTCTCGTCCGGCGCCCGGCCGGGATGACCCGCAAGGGCCTGCGCCAGCAGCTCCATGCCCACGTCCAGGTCGCGGGCGCGGTCCTCGATGAGACCGTCGGTGTACAGCACGAGCTCGCTGCCCTCGGCCAGCTCGAGCTCCGCCGTCTGGAACGGCATGCCCCCGATGCCCAGCGGGGGCCCGGCCGGCAGGTCGGCGAAGGTGACACTGCCGTCGGGCTGGACCAGCGCCGGCGCCAGATGCCCCGCCCGCGCCATGGTGCAGCGGCGCGTCACCGGGTCGTAGATCGCGTACAGACAGGTCGCGCCGGTGATCTCCCCGGCCGCCTCCGCACAGGCCTCGTCCTGGTCGATGCGGCCGACCAGGTCGTCCAGATGGCCCAGCAGCTCGTCGGGCGGC
This sequence comes from Streptomyces barringtoniae, assembly GCF_020819595.1. Taxonomy (GTDB): domain Bacteria; phylum Actinomycetota; class Actinomycetes; order Streptomycetales; family Streptomycetaceae; genus Streptomyces; species Streptomyces barringtoniae. Next base: position 285,807 of record NZ_JAJHNP010000001.1, on the reverse strand, counting down.
AGGTCGAGGGTGGCGAAGTTGTGCACCGCGGTGCGCAGCCGTCCCATGGTGGCCGCCGCGTGCAGGCCGTGGCCGACCACGTCACCGACGACCAGCGCCACCCGGCTCCCCGGCAGCGGGATCACGTCGAACCAGTCCCCGCTCACCCCCGACTGCGCCGGAAGATAGCGGTAACCGACGTCGAGGGCGGTCTGCTCGGGCAGCGCCCGCGGCAGCAGACTGCGCTGCAGGGTGACCGCCAGCGCGTGCTCACGGGCGTACCGGCGGGCGTTGTCGATGCTGACCGCGGCGCGGGCCACCAGCTCCTCCGCCAGCGAAAGGTCCTCCTCCTCGAACAGCTCCCGCTTGGCCCGCCAGAAGGTGGCCATGCCCAGCACCTCACCGCGGGCCCGGATCGGGGCGACGATGAGCGACTGGATGCCGTAGTCGAGGATCTCCCGGGCGCGCTGCGGGTCCTGTGCGTGCCAGTCCTGTACGGCGGACAGGTCGGTCACCAGTTCCGAGCGGCCGGTGCCGTACCCCCGCGCCTGGGGCGTGGACGGCACGAAGTGGATCAGCCGGTCCTTCTCGTAGAGCGGATGGTCGTCCCGGACGCCGTGGACGGCGATGCGCCGCATGTCCGTCGCGGTGGCGGACGGCTCCTCGCCGTGCAGCACGCCGTCGGCCAGGTCCACGGTGACGAAGTCGGCGAAGCGCGGCACGGCGACCCGCGCCAGCTCCTCCGCCGTGCGCTCCACGTCCAGGGTGGTGCCGATCCCCAGACCGGCGTCGTACAGCAGCGTGAGCCGCTCCCTGGCGACCTCCGCCCGTCCGGACAGTGCCTGGAGCTCGGTGGAGTCCCGGAGGGTCACCACCCTGCCTCCGGGGCATCCGGCCCGGTCCGTGGCCCGCTGGTTGACCGCCAGCAGCCGTTCCCCGGCGAACAGCACCTCGTCGGTGGCCTCGCGCCCGGAGACGAGCAGGTCCACGATGTCCGGATCGAGGTGCACCAGCTGGGACACCTGCTGTCCCTCGGCCTTGGCCGGCAGGTCCAGCAGCCGCCGGGCCTCGTCGTTGGCGAGCAGCAGCCGCCCGTCGGAGCCGACGATGAGCACGCCTTCCCGCACCGAGTGCAGCACCGTGTCGTGGTGCTCGTACATGCGGGTCATCTCGTCCGGGGCCAGGCTGTGGGTCTGCCTGCGCAGCCGCCTGCCCACCAGCGCCGTGCCCCCGGTCGACAGGACGAGCGTCACGGCCCCGGCGGCCAGGATGATCGGCAGCTGCCGGTTCACCTGGCTGGTGATGTTCTTGACCTTCAGACCCGCGGAGACGAGCGCGACGATCTTGCCGTGGGTGTTCCTGATCGGAACGGTCGCCTGTTCCTCGTGGCCCAGCGGGCCGTGGACGCTCTCCGTGTAGACCTTGCCGGCCAGCGACGGTCCGATCGTGCCCACGAACCGGTGCCCGATCTTGCTCGGGATCGGGTGGGTGTAGCGGATGCCGTGGGTGTCCATGACCACGATGAAGTCGACGCCCGCCGACTTGCGGCCCGTCTCGGTGAGCGGCTGCAGGATCTTGGACGGATGCGGTGTCCCCAGTGCCTGCAGGATGCCGGGGGAGTGCGCGAAGGTCTGGGCGACGGCTATCGACCGGCGCCTGGCCTCGCTGCCGGTGTCCCGCTCCGACTGCAGGACCAGGGCGAGGACTCCGCAGAGTACGAGCACCGCGACCAGCGCCACCTGCAGGACGAAGACCTGCCCGGCGACGCTCCGCGGACTCTTGCCGATCACAGATCGCCAGGACAGACGCCTGAATCGGTCAGTCATGTCCGACATGCCGCCTTTGTAGCACCGGCCTTCGCCGGGTGGCTATGGCCTGTCCGCGAGCCGGACGCGTGTTCCGCCCCGGTCGACGGGAATAGTCCCTGGTCGTGACCGTGGGCGCGGGGCCGCAAATCGCTGCGGAAATCGGGCGCCTGCGGCGCGAAAGGCTCTGGGCGGACCCGGTGTTCACGTGCACCGGGTCCGCGAGCCGGGCGGGTGAGGGGGGTGTCGGAAACCCGCCCGGGTGGTGCTGGCATGTGAGGTAGGCCACATGGCCGACAACGTTGTCTTATGGTCTGTACATGACTCTACCGCCTCAACCGACAACGATGTCAACTCACTTACGGTAGCCCGACCGGGTGATCCCGGCGTGCGCCCGCCGGGCGTACACGCCCCTCCGTGCTACCGGTGGGGCCCATTGGCGTCCTGCGGCTTGTGGGACCTGTGATGCGGGACCCGTCACCGGCACCGGCTGACCGGACACATGACGAGGGGGCGGACCCCGACGGGCCCGCCCCCTCCCCCCGTACCCCTGTCAGGCCAGCAGCTCCACCTCCGCCAGAGCCGACTCGCCGTCCAGGACCAGCCGGTACCTCGTGTACGTGCCCGGCGTGGCGATGGTGAACGCCCGGGTCTGACGGTCCCAGGTGAACGACTCGCCGGAGCGGTGGTCCAGGGTCTGCCAGGTGGTGCCGTCCGTGGAGCCCTGCAGGGTCCAGCCGGTCGGCGCCCTCGTGTGGTCCGCCGAGGAGGTCAGCGTGTACTGGACCGGTTTCACGGCCCCGTCCACCGGAAGATCCACCGAGGTGACCGTGGCGTCCGTCGCCGAGGTGTCGTCGAACAGCGCGCCGTCACCCTTCAGGACGTCCGAGCGGGGCGCCGGCACCTTGTCGTCCCGCGTGATGGAGACGGGCGCGGCGTTCTTGCCCGTGCCCCATGCCGATGGCTCGGCGCCCATGGAGAACTGCAGCACCCCGCCCTTGGACAGCAGCGAGTGGGGCAGCGAAGTCGACGTCCAGGGGCGGCCGTTGAACGTCACGCTCTGGATGTAAACGTTCTTGGCGCTGTTACCGGGCGCCTTGATCACCAGGTCGCGGCCGTTCTCCAGGTGCACGGTGACCTTCTTGAACAGCGGGGAGCCGATGGCGTACTCGCCGCTGCCCATCACCAGCGGATAGAAGCCGAGCGAGGAGAAGAGGTACCAGCCGGACTGCTCGCCGTTGTCCTCGTCGCCGTGGTAGCCCTGCCCGATCTCGCTGCCGGTGTAGAGCCGGGAGAGGATCTCCCGGACCGCCGCCTGTGTCTTCCAGGGCTCGCCGGCCGCGTCGTACATGTACGACACATGGTGGGCGACCTGGTTGGACTGCCCGAGCATGCCCATCCGCACGTCCCGGGCCTCGGTCATCTCGTGGATCACACCGCCGTAGGAGCCGACGTAGTCCGGGGAAGCGGTCTCCGGGGTGGAGAAGAACGCGTCCAGCTTCCCGGCGAGCCCCTTCCGGCCGCCGTAGAGGTTGGCCAGGCCCCGGCTGTCCTGCGGCACGCTGAAGGCGTAACCCCAGCCGTTGGTCTCGGTGTAGTCGTAACCCCACACGCGCGGGTCGTACGACGAGGAGTCGACCCGCCAGTCGCCCTTGGCGTCACGGCCCTGGAAGAAGCCACCCGCCGCCTTGGGGTCGAACAGGTTCACATAGTTCCGGGCGCGGTTGAGGAAGTACTCGGACTCCTCCTTGTAGTGCCTCTCGCCCGTCTTCTTGTACAGGGCCTCGCCCATCTTCGCGATGCCGTAGTCGTTGACGTATCCCTCCATCGCCCAGGACAGGCCCTCGGCGGTGGCGGTGCTGGTGTAGCCGAGGAACGGCGAGGTGCTCATGCCCTTGCGGCCCACGCCGGACATCGGCGGCACGACCGTCGCGTTCTTCAGGGCCGCGGCGTAGGCCGCCTTCGCGTCGAAGTTCACGCCCTTCACATACGCGTCGGCGAACGCCACGTCCGAGGAGGTGCCGGTCATCAGGTCGGCGTACCCCGGGGAGGACCAGCGCGAGGTCCAGCCGCCGTCCTTGTACTGCTGCACGAACCCGTCGGCCATCTCCCCGGCCTGAGAGGGCGTCAGGAAGGAGTACGCCGGCCACGTGGTCCGGTAGGTGTCCCAGAAACCGTTGTTGACGTACACCTTGCCGTCGACGATCTTCGCGCCCGTGTGGGTCGGGGTGTCCTGGCTGGGCATGGGGGAGAAGGGGGAGGCGTACTGGTACGTGTCGCCGACCTTCTCGAAGCCCGAGTTCGGATACAGGTACAGCCGGTACATGCCGGAGTACAGCGTGGTCAGCTGGTCCGGGGTCGCGCCCTCCACCTCGACCTTGCCGAGCAGGCTGTCCCAGGTGCGCTGCGCCTGCGTCTTCACGGTGTCGAAGGAGGTGCCGTCCGGGATCTCCTGGCGCAGGTTGTCCTTCGCCTGGTCGATGCTGATCAGCGAGGTCGCCAGGCGCAGGGTGACGGTGTGGTCCGAGCCCGCGTCGAAACGCAGGTAACCCTTTACCCCGCCCGATCCGCCGTCCGTCACCGGCTTGTCGAACTCGCCGTAGACGAACAGCCGGGTCGCACCGGTCGACAGGCCCGACTTCACGTCCGAGTAACCGGTGACGATCCCGTGCTCCTTGTCGAGCGTCAGGCCCGCCTGCTCGGTCACGTTGTCGAACAGCACGCTCGCGTCGTCGCCGGGGTAGGTGAAGCGCAGCATCGCCGCGTGGTCGGTGGGCGTCATCTCGGCCTTGAGACCGTTTTCGAAACGCACGCCGTAGTAATACGGCCGCGCCGTCTCGTTCTCGTGCCGGAAGGGCAGCTCGCGCGCCTCGCGGCCGGTGTCCGGGGTGCCGGACGCGGCCGACGGCATCACCTGGAAGGTCTGCCGGTCACCCATCCACGGGCTCGGCTCATGGCTCGCGCTGAAGGCCTGGATCGTGGGCAGGTTGTCGTCGTTGTTCGCATGTGCGTACTCGTACAGCCAGCTCAGCGACGACGCGTTGGTCACCGGCGTCCAGAAGTTGAAACCGTGCGGAAGGGCGGTCGCCGGGAAGTTGTTGCCGCGCGAGAAGCTGCCGCTGGAGTTGGTGCCGCGCGTGGTCAGCGCGTAGTCGGACAGATGTGCCTTCGGCTGCTCCGGCGGTACGGGCTTCAGTGCCACGTCGTCGATCCAGCCCCGGAACTTCGCCGGCCCCGCGGGGGAGTCGTACGCCACCAGGATCCGGTCGACCGTCTTGCCGGCCGCCACCGAACCGATCCGCGCGACCACGTTGTTCCACTGGTTGACGTACAGCGACTTCGACTCGCCCTGCCCGCGCGGCGACAGCGGGAAGCCGTGCTGGTCCTGGGCACCCAGGCCGCTCAGATACGTGCCGTCGGTGAAGGCCAGGTCGAGGGAGACGTTCGTGGCGTCGTAGTCCCGGTCACCGTCGGCCATCTGCGGGAAGATCCGGTACGACAGCTGGGTGTCGCCGCCGACCCTCACGTCGACGTCGAAGACCTTGTTGTACGAGTACGCCCGGCCGGCCGCCGTGTGCCGCCCGGCGTAGCGCAGCGCTCTCTTCCCGGTGAACCCGACCCGCGCCTTGGCCGTGGGCGATGCGGTCGGGCCCTTGTCGACCAGCGTCAGCATGTCCTGCGGCACCGGGCCGCCCGCGGCGCCGGTGGAGAACTGCACATCGGCGAGCTGGAGTATGCCGGAGGCGCCGTTGTTCTTCGTGACCTCCAGCCGGAAGTGCTGGTACTCGGCCGGCTCGGCCAGGTCGTAGGACTTGGTCTGGAACCGCTCGGCGAAGGTCTCGCCCGCGCGGGTGTCGACCGTCTTCCAGTCCTTGCCGTCGGTGGAACCGAGCAGCGTCCAGTCCCTCGGGTCGCGCTCGGCGTAGTCGTTGGCCGAGGTCAGCGCGTACGTCACCAGCTTCACGGGCCTGTCGAGGTCGAACTCGACCCAGCCGGTGGGCTCGAAGGTCAGCCACTTGGTGCCGGGATCGCCGTCGGCCAGGTTCTCCTTGACCTCGCCCGCGCCGGTGTTCTCGCCGCTCGCCCGGACCTCGGTGACATGGTCGTTCACATTGCCCGGTATGCCGGTGCTGTAGCCGCCGTCGACACCCGAGGCGCGCTTGGTGCCGTCCGGCGCGGTGTCGACGGTATTGAGCCAGTCCGGAGCCGGATCACCCGTCTCGAACGACGATGCGAACTCCCGGTCGGCGGCCGGAGCCTTGGCGGGCAGGGCGACCGCCGCGCCCTGGGCGCCGACGGCCATGACAAAGGCGGCCGTGAGGACGACCGCCGGGCCCCATCTGTGCCGAGTTCTCCGCTGCATCTACGGATTCCCCTCCTGCGACCGCTCTGGACAACGTTGTCAACTTCGGTGCGCAGGAACCAGTAGGTGGTCAAGTGGCCGTTGATGTCAAGGGTGTTGGGTGTGGCATTCAGGGACTAATGACACGGGTTTTTCGCACAGGGTACCGACGGGGGGCTCATATTTCCGCGAGGTCTCAACTCGGAAAAGACCCATGGCGAACCTTGCATTCGATCTTGCTCCGCTGGCGGGAAGTGGACTATACCTGTCGGCGTTTCCCGCACGACCCTGCACTACCCGACCGCGGTGCCGGGGAGGATCCGGTTCACCGCCTGAGTCCTGGAGAAGGCGAGGACTTGAGCATGGGATCCACTGCGCACCAAGGTGGCGAGGGTGTCGGCCGCCGCGATCTGATCAAGCGTTCGGCCGCGCTCGGCCTGGTGGCCGCCCCCGGAATGAGCCTGCTGTCCGCCTGCGCGAGCGGCGGCGGAGGCGGCAGCAACAACGACGAGGGCAACACCAAGGGAAAGGCGTCCAAGGACAACCCCTTCGGCGCCAAGAACGGCAGCAAGCTCGACGTCGTCGTCTTCAAGGGCGGATACGGCGACGACTACGCCAAGGCCTGGGAGGCCGACTTCGGCAAGAAGCTCGGCATCACCTCGACCCACACCGGCACCCAGGAGATCACCGGCAAGCTGCAGCCGCGCTTCAACGCCGGCAACCCGCCGGACCTCGTGGACGACTCGGGCGCCCAGCAGATCAAGATCGACGTCCTGTACAAGAACGGCTCGCTGCTCGACCTGTCCGAGGTGCTGGACGCGCCCTCGGTGGACGACCCGAGCAAGAAGGTCCGGGACACCCTGATCCCCGGCACGCTCGACCCGGGCATCCAGGAGGGCAAGGTCGTCGCCCTCAACTACATCTACACGGTGTGGGGTCTGTGGTACTCCGGCAAGCTCTTCAAGGAGAAGGGCTGGACGCCGCCGAAGACCTGGGACGGCTTCCTCACCATCTGCCAGGACGCCAAGAAGCAGGGCATCGGCGGCCTCGCCCACCAGGGCAAGTACCCGTATTACATCAACGTCGCCATCATGGACATGATCGCCAAGAAGGGCGGCATCGACGCCGTCAAGGCGATCGACAACCTCGACCCGAAGGCCTTCGTCGGCTCCGACGCGGCCCAGGCCGGTATCGAGGCGATCTACGAGGTCGTCGAGAAGGGCCTGTTGATGCCCGGCACCAACGGCCTGACCCACACCGAGTCGCAGACCCGGTGGAACCAGTACAAGGCCGCGTTCATCACCTGCGGTTCCTGGCTGGAGAACGAGCAGCTGAAGCAGACGCCGACGGACTTCGACATGAAGTTCCTGCCGATGCCGCTGCTGTCCGGCAGCAAGATGCCGTTCGAGGCGATCCGGGCCGGCTCCGGTGAGCCCTTCATCATCCCGGCGAAGGCGGCGAACCTGCCCGGCGCCAAGGAGTTCATGCGGCGGATGCTGTCCAAGGAATGGTCGACGCTGTTCGCCAAGGAGGCGAACTCCCTGACCATTCTCCAGGACGGCGTGGACCCGGGCGTGAAACTGCGGCCGGGTACGCAGTCCACGGTGGAGGCCTCCAAGGCGGCCGGCTCCAACACGTTCCGGTATCTGTACCCCGACTGGTACAGCGAGATGGACACGGCGATCCAGAACGCGTCCAATGAGCTCATGGCGAAGCGGATTCAGCCGAAGGAATGGCTGAAGAGGTGTCAGGCGGCGGTGGACAAGCAGGCGAAGGACCCGGCCAGCAAGAAGAACGTCCACAGCTGAGCTCGCTCGACGATCGGATTCCGGACCGGGATTCCTGGACTCCCGGTCCGGTCCGGCACACCAGGGGCAGGTATGCGCAAAGGGCAGTACCGGTTCGTCGCGGGGTTTCTCCTCGTTCCCGTGGCGCTTTATCTGATCTTCGTGATCTGGCCGTACATCCAGACGTTCGGGTATTCACTGACCGACTGGAAGGGACAGTCGCAGACCTTCAGCTTCGTCGGTCTGGACAACTACAAGGCGCTGTTCCAGGACGACGTGTTCCTGGAGGCGATCTGGCACAACATCCAGTTCCTGATCTTCATCCCGGTGATCACGATTCTGCTGGCCCTGTTCTTCGCCTTCATGCTGAACGCGGGCGGACGCAGCAGGGCCGGCGGGGTGCAGGGCGTCGCGGGGTCGAAGATCTACAAGATCGTCTACTTCTTCCCGCAGGTGCTGTCGCTGGCGATTCTCGCCGTGCTGTTCAACGCGGTGTACCGCAGTGACGGCGGCGGTCTGCTCAACGGCGCACTCATCAAGATCGGCCTGGTCGACGCCGACAACCCGGTGGAGTGGCTGAACGAGCCGAACGTGGTGCTGTGGGCGCTGATGGTGGCCGTGATCTGGCAGGGCGTGGGCTTCTACCTGGTGCTGTTCTCGGCCGCGATGCAGTCCATCCCGAGGGACATCTACGAGGCCGCGCTGATCGACGGCGCCAACCGCAACCAGTCCTTCTTCCGCATCACCCTGCCCCTGCTGTGGGACACCGTGCAGACCGCCTGGGTCTACCTCGGCATCGTCGCCATGGACATGTTCGTACTGGTGTCGTCCATGACCCAGAACATGGGCGCGTACGGCGGCGGCCCCGACCATCACAGCGATGTGATGTCGACGGTGATGATGCGCAACTTCCTCTACTACGGCAAGAGCGGCTACGCCTGCGCGATGGGCGTGGTCATGCTGCTGCTCACCCTGGTCCTGTCCGTGGTCACGCTGCGCGCCACCCGCCGCGAGCGCATCGAGTTCTGAGCGGGAGTAAACGACGATGACTGCACTCAAGGAGACCGCCCCCGCTCCGGCCGAGGGGCCCGTGGCCAAGGTGCCCGTCCGGCGCGGTGACCGGCGTGGCGAGGGCGTCGTACTGAACGTCTTCTCGCACGGCTTCCTGGCCCTGTGGGCACTGCTGATCGTGCTGCCGCTGCTGTGGCTGGTGCTCAGCTCCTTCAAGACCGACGCACAGATCGGCGGCTCCGCCTTCGGCTGGCCGCACAGCTGGTCCTTCGACGTCTTCCACCGTGCCTGGAGCAAGGGCATCGGGGACTACTTCCTGAACACCGTGATCGTCCTGGTGTTCTCCGTGCCGCTGACCATGCTGTTCGGGTCGATGGCCGCGTATGTGCTGGCCCGGTACCGGTTCTGGGGCAACCGGCTGCTGTACTACTTCTTCGTCGCCGGTGCCATGTTCCCGGTGTTCCTGGCCCTCGTCCCGCTGTTCTTCATGGTCAAGCGGCTGGACATGCTGAACACCTACCAGGGCCTGATCCTGGTCTACGTCGCCTACTCGATGCCGTTCACGGTGTTCTTCATGCACGCCTTCTTCCGGACCCTGCCCACGGCGGTCTTCGAGGCGGCGATCCTGGACGGCGCCTCGCACACCCGGACCTTCTTCCAGGTGATGCTGCCGATGGCCAAGCCGGGCCTGATCAGCGTGGGGATCTTCAACACCCTGGGCCAGTGGAACCAGTTCATCCTGCCCACGGTGCTCATGCAGCCGCAGAGCGGCTCCGACCCCGAGCGCTATGTGCTCACCCAGGGTCTGATCCAGCTGCAACAGCAGCAGGGGTACGCCTCAGACCTGCCGGTTCTGTTCGCGGGTGTGACCATCGCGATGATCCCGATGCTGGTCGTCTACCTGTCCTTCCAGCGCCAGGTGCAGGCGGGTCTGACCTCGGCCACCCTGAAGTAGCGGGACGCTCCGCGACCGTTCGTGTGCACACCGTTCCGGGCTCCGGAGCGGTGTGCACACATGTGTCCGGGCACCCGGAAACGGTTCAACCTCTTGACGTAAGACACCCCGAACGGCTCAGCTTAGAGTTCACTAGTTGGACATACGCGGGGCCTCGCCGAAGCGGCCCCGCGCTCAGGAGGTCGTCGTGGAGACTCCAGGGTCGCAGTCGTCGCTGCACCGAGCCAACCTGGAGCGGGTCGTACGGGCCGTGCGCTTGGCCGGGTCCCTCACGCAGGCGGAGATCGCGCGGACGACCGGTCTGTCCGCCGCGACGGTCTCCAACATCGTGCGGGAGCTGAAGGACGGCGGAACCGTCGAGGTCACGCCCACGTCGGCGGGCGGGCGGCGGGCCCGCAGCGTCAGTCTGAGCGGGGACGCCGGGATTGTGATCGGCGTCGACTTCGGGCACACCCATCTGCGCGTCGCGATCGGGAACCTCGCCCACCAGGTGCTGGCCGAGGAGGCCGAGCCGCTGGACGTCGACGCCTCCGCCGCGCAGGGCTTCGACCGGGCGGAGGAGCTGGTCAGCCGCCTGATCGCGGCGACGGGCGTGAACCGTTCGAAGGTGGCCGGCGTGGGGCTCGGCGTACCGGGCCCGATCGACGTGGAGTCGGGGACCCTGGGATCCACCGCGATCCTGCCGGGCTGGACCGGCGCCAAGCCCGCCGAGGAGCTGCGCGAGCGGCTCGGCGTGCCCGTGCACGTGGACAACGACGCCAACCTCGGCGCCCTCGGCGAACTGGTCTGGGGGGCCGGCAAGGGCGTCCGCGATCTTGCGTACATCAAGGTCGCGAGCGGTGTCGGCGCGGGTCTGGTGATCGAGGGGAAGATCTACCGCGGGCCGGGCGGCACAGCCGGAGAAATCGGTCATATTACACTCGATGAATCCGGCCCGGTCTGCCGCTGCGGGAACCGCGGCTGCCTGGAGACCTTCGCGGCCGCACGCTATGTGCTCCCGCTGCTCCAGCCCAGTCACGGCCCCGACCTGACCATGGAAGGCGTCGTACGGCTGGCCAGGGACGGAGACCCGGGCTGCCGTCGGGTGATCGCCGACGTCGGCCGCCACATCGGCAGTGGGGTGGCCAATCTCTGCAATCTCCTCAACCCGAGCCGGGTGGTCCTCGGCGGTGATCTCGCCGAGGCCGGTGAGCTGGTGCTCGGGCCGATCAGGGAGTCCGTCGGCCGCTATGCCATCCCCAGTGCGGCGCGCCAACTGTCCGTTCTCCCGGGGGCACTTGGCGGTCGCGCCGAGGTGCTCGGAGCGCTCGCTCTCGCTCTCGGTGAGATGGGCGATTCGACACTTTTGGACGGTTCGCTGTCTGTGGCGGCCCCTGCCTTCACTTAGAAAACGGATGGCACCGTTGCCATCTCGTTAAGGATTTACTTCTTGACGTCGCACGTGTGGCCGAGTTGACTTCCAGCCACCTCGGCCGCAACGACGCGGCCTCGTCAGGGAGGTTTCTGAAGTGAACATGCGTATGCGTCGTGCGGCCTTCGCCGTTGCTGCTGGTGCCATGGCCGTCTCGCTCGCCGCCTGTGGCAGCGCCAAGGAGTCCGGTGGTGGCTCCTCCAAGTCCTCCAGCCCGAAGAAGGGCGACGCCATCACGGTCGGCCTGCTCCTGCCGGAGAACCAGACCGCTCGTTACGAGAAGTTCGACAAGCCCTTGATCGAGAAGAAGGTCCAGGAGCTCACCAACGGCAAGGGCAAGATCGTCTACGCCAACGCCAAGCAGGACGCCACCCTGCAGAACCAGCAGGTCGACACCATGATCACCAACAAGGTGGACGTGCTGATCGTGGACGCGGTGGACGCCGCGGCCATCAAGAACTCGGTGCAGAAGGCCAAGGACGCCGGCATCCCGGTCGTCGCCTACGACCGCCTGGCGCAGGGCCCGATCGACGCGTACACCTCGTTCGACAACGAGACGGTCGGCAAGACCCAGGGCGAGGCCCTGCTGAAGGCCCTGGGCTCCAAGGCCAAGTCCGGCAAGATCGTCATGATGAACGGTTCCTCCACCGACCCGAACGCCGCGCAGTTCAAGAAGGGCGCCCACGAGGTGCTCAACGGCAAGGTGAACATCGGCAAGGAGTACGACACCAAGGAGTGGAAGCCGGAGAACGCCAACTCCAACATGGAGGGCGCCATTTCCGCTCTGGGCAAGAAGAACATCATCGGCGTCTACTCCGCCAACGACGGCATGGCCGGCGGTATCATCACCGCCCTCAAGGCCGCCGGCATCTCCAACATCCCGGTCACCGGCCAGGACGCGGAGCTCGCGGGTGTCCAGCGCATCGTCGCCGGTGAGCAGTACATGAGCGTCTACAAGCCGTACGCTCCCGAGGCCGCCGCCGCCGCCGAGATGGCCGTGGACCTCGCCCAGGGCAAGCCGCTCGACGCCGTCGCCAAGGACAAGGTCGACAGCCCGACCACCAAGCAGGTGCCCTCCGTCCTGGTGCCGGTCACCGCGCTGACCAAGGACAACATCAAGGACACCGTCATCAAGGACGGCGTCTACACGGTGACCGACATCTGCACCGGGCAGTACAAGGCGGCCTGCGACAAGATCGGTCTGAAGTAAGCAGCCGCACGCGCCTTCCCAACTAGGGGAATTCACCCTTGAATTTCCTTGGCGGGAGGAAGGCGCCCCATCAGCTCCTCCGGTGCCCCGCGCAAAAAACAGCCCCGCAAGCTCGGTGCGGGGCGCCGGACGGAACTACCCCCCAAACTTCTGCACAACCTCCCGCCGGGTCAGGCGGCGAAGGAGATGGTTCACGTGTCCGCTACGCCCGTGCTGGCGTTGCGCGGGGTCTCCAAGCGGTTCGGTGCCGTTCAGGCGCTCACCGACGTAGAGCTTGAGGTCCACGCCGGTGAGGTGGTCGCCCTGGTGGGCGACAACGGTGCCGGAAAGTCCACGCTGGTCAAGACGATTGCCGGCGTGCACCCCATCGATGAGGGCGTCATCGAATGGGACGGCAAGGCCGTCCAGGTCAACAAGCCGCACGACGCCCAGAACCTGGGCATCGCGACGGTGTACCAGGACCTCGCGCTGTGCGACAACATCGACGTCGTCGGCAACCTCTTCCTCGGCCGGGAGATCCGCCGCCGCGGTGTCCTCGACGAGGTCGAGATGGAGCGGCGCTCGCGTGAGCTGCTCGACCAGCTCTCCATCCGCATCCCCAGCGTCCGCATCCCGATCGCCTCGCTCTCCGGCGGTCAGCGCCAGGTCGTGGCGATCGCCCGCTCCATGCTCGGCGAGCCCAAGCTGGTCATCCTCGACGAGCCCACCGCCGCGCTCGGCGTCGAGCAGACCGCCCAGGTTCTCGACCTGGTGGAGAGGCTGCGGGAGCGCGGTCACGCCGTGATCCTCATCAGCCACAACATGGCCGACGTCAAGGCCGTCGCCGACAAGGTGGCCGTGCTGCGTCTGGGCAAGAACAACGGCGTCTTCGAGGTCAAGTCGACCTCGCAGGAAGAGATCATCTCCGCCATCACCGGCGCCACGGACAACGCCGTGACCCGTCGTGCGGCGCGCAGCAATGGGGAGATCAAGAAGTGAGCATCGACAAGACCTCCACGCCCCCCGAGGACGTACCCGTGGAGAACCCCGAGGCGGCACGCGGCTCCGACGTCGCCGTCGACCCCCGTCTGCTGGTGCGCGAGCAGGGCCTCGCGGGCTACGTCACCGAGTTCAAGCGCAAGATGAAGGCCGGTGACCTCGGCTCCATCCCGGTCGTCATCGGCCTGGCGATCATCTGGATCATCTTCCAGAGCCTGAACTCCAACTTCCTCACCGCGGGCAACCTCTCCGACATCTCCGTCGCCATGGTCGGCACGGGCATGATCGCCGTCGGCATCGTGTTCGTCCTGCTGCTCGGCGAGATCGACCTGTCGGTCGGTTCGCTCTCCGGTGTCGCGGGCGCCACCTTCGCGGTGCTCAACATCACCCACGGCATGAACGAGATCCTGGCCCTGGTGCTGTCGATCCTCACCGGAACGGTCGCCGGCGCGCTCCAGGGCTTCTTCTTCGCGAAGATCGGCGTGCCGGCCTTCGCGGTGACCCTGGCCGGTCTGCTGTTCTGGAACGGCCTCATGCTCAAGATCCTGGGCGACAACGGCACGATCAACCTGAACGACAACGGCCTGGTCGCCAAGCTGACCAGCTACTACTTCTCCGACGTGGCCGCCGCCTACGGCCTCGCCATCGGGGTGACGGTGCTGTTCTTCCTCAGCTCCTACTTCGGCAACAGGCGCCGCGAGGCCGCCGGGGTGCCCTCCCGCCCGCTGAGCGAGACCATCCTGCGCACCGTGCTGCTGGCCATCGTGTCCTTCGCCGCCGCGCTCGTCTTCAACCAGTACAAGGGCCTGCCGCTGGCCGTGGTGATCTTCGTCGCCGTGCTGTTCATCACGGACTTCGTGCTGCGCCGCACCTCCTACGGCCGCAAGGTCTTCGCGCTCGGCGGCAGCGTCGAGGCCTCCCGCCGTGCCGGTATCAACGTGGACATGGTCCGGATCTCGGTGTTCGCCATCTCCGGCACGTTCGCGGCGATCGGCGGTCTGTTCATCGCCTCCAAGATCGCCTCCGCCAACCAGGGCGCCGGCGGCGGTGACCTGCTGATGAACGCGATCGCCGCGGCGGTCATCGGCGGTACGTCGCTGTTCGGTGGGCGTGGACGCACGTGGAACGCGCTCCTCGGCGTACTGGTGATCGTCTCGATCCAGTACGGCCTCGCGCTCCAGGGCATCGCCTCGCCGGTGCAGTACATGATCACCGGTGGTGTTCTGCTCGCCACAGTCGTCATCGACGCGGTGACCCGCAAGACGCAGAAGTCCGCTGGTCGCGCGTAGCGCCCCAGCTGTACGACAGTGCCCGGCGCCCGAAAGGCGCCGGGCACTGTCGTGTCGCGCAAAGCATGAACATTAGACTCGGGCGAGCCCGGCGAAAGCTCGATCAGCTCTACTGCAAGGAGGCACGGGTGCCGCTGCTGACCCGCATCAGGGGACCGCGCGATCTGGACCGGCTCAGCCTGGAGCAGCTGGACCAGCTGGCAGAGGAGATCCGGACCTTCCTCGTCGACGCCGTCTCCAAGACCGGCGGCCACCTCGGCCCCAACCTCGGCGTGGTGGAGCTGACCATCGCCCTGCACCGCGTCTTCGACTCGCCGAAGGACAAGGTGCTCTGGGACACCGGCCACCAGTCCTACGTGCACAAGCTGCTCACCGGCCGGCAGGACTTCTCCAGGCTGAAGATGAAGGGCGGCCTGTCGGGCTACCCCGCGCAGGCCGAGTCCGCGCACGACGTCATCGAGAACAGCCACGCCTCCACCGTGCTCGGCTGGGCCGACGGCATCGCCAAGGCCAACCAGCTGAAGAAGCGCGACAGCCATGTCGTGGCCGTCATCGGTGACGGTGCGCTCACCGGCGGTATGGCCTGGGAGGCGCTTAACAACATCGCCGACGCCAAGGACCGTCCGCTGGTCATCGTCGTCAACGACAACGAGCGGTCGTACGCCCCCACCATCGGCGGCCTGGCCAACCACCTGGCCACCCTGCGCACCACCGACGGGTACGAGCGTTTCCTCGCCCGGACGAAGGAGCTCCTGGAGCGCACCCCGGTCGTCGGCAAGCCGCTGTACGAGACCCTGCACGGGGCGAAGAAGGGGTTCAAGGACTTCATCGCGCCGCAGGGCATGTTCGAGGACCTGGGCCTGAAGTACGTCGGCCCCATCGACGGCCACGACATCGAGGCGCTGGAGTCCGCCCTCGCCCGCGCCAAGCGGTTCGGCGGGCCCGTCATCGTGCACTGCCTCACCGAGAAGGGCCGCGGCTACCAGCCCGCCCTGCAGGACGAGGCGGACCGCTTCCACGCCGTCGGCAAGATCCACCCGGACACCGGTCTGCCGATCGCCTCCTCCGGCGCCGACTGGACCTCCGTCTTCGGCGACGAGATGGTCCGGCTCGGGGAGGAGCGCGAGGACGTCGTCGCCATCACCGCGGCCATGCTCCAGCCCGTCGGCCTGGACAGGTTCGCCAAGCGCTTCCCCGAACGGGTGTACGACGTCGGCATCGCCGAGCAGCACGCCGCCGTCTCCGCCGCGGGCCTCGCATACGCCGGGGTGCACCCCGTCTTCGCCGTCTACGCCACCTTCCTCAACCGCGCCTTCGACCAGGTCCTCATGGACGTGGCCCTGCACAAGTGCGGGGTGACGGTCGTGCTCGACCGGGCCGGTGTCACCGGAACGGACGGTGCCTCGCACAACGGCATGTGGGACATGTCGATCCTGCAGGTCGTGCCCGGCCTCAGGCTGGCGGCCCCGCGGGACGCCGAGCAGGTGCGGGCCCAGCTGCGGGAGGCCGTCGCGGTGGACGACGCGCCGACCGTGGTGCGCTTCTCCAAGGGCGCCGTCGGCCCCGCCGTACCCGCCGTGGGCCGGATCGGCGGCATGGACCTGCTGCGCGAGCCCGGCACCGACCGGCCCGACGTGCTGCTCGTCTCCGTGGGCGCCCTCGCCCCGATGTGCCTGGAGATCGCCGGCCTGCTGGACAAGCAGGGCATCTCCACGACCGTGGTCGACCCGCGCTGGGTCAAGCCCGTCGACGAGGCCATGGCCCCGCTGGCCGAGCGGCACCGGGTCGTCGTCACCGTCGAGGACAACAGCCGGGTCGGCGGCGTCGGCTCCGCGATCGCCCAGGCCCTGCGCGACGCAGGCGTGGACGTGCCGCTGCGCGACTTCGGCATCCCGCCGCGCTTCCTCGACCACGCCTCCCGCGCCGAGGTCCTCGCCGAGATCGGCCTGACCGCCCCGGACATCGCCCGCCAGGTCACCGGGCTGGTCGCCAAGCTGGACGGCAGGTTCGACCGTACGGCCGCCGAGGTGGACTCGGTCGAGCCCGCGCGCGACTGACGCGAACGCGCCCCTCACGGGCCGGTCCGGCCACTCCTTGCGGTGGCGGAACCGGCCCGTCTGCGTGAACCTGCCTGTGCCGGGGCATACGCATCCCGACCCTCTCGATCATGACGGGCCACGGCGACGTCCCCAAGCGTGGGAGGCAGGCACGTGAGCAGCGCGCTGTTCAGGACGAAGAACGTCGAGCAGTCCATCCAGGACACCGAGGAACCGGAGCACTCGCTCAGGAAATCGCTCTCCGCGCTCGACCTGACCGTCTTCGGCGTCGGTGTCATCATCGGCACCGGCATCTTCGTCCTCACCGGACAGGTCGCCAAGAACAACGCCGGCCCGGCGGTGTCCCTGGCCTTCGTGGTGGCCGGCGTGGTCTGTGCGCTCGCCGCCCTCTGCTACGCCGAGTTCGCGTCCACGGTCCCCGTGGCGGGCTCGGCGTACACGTTCAGCTACGCCTCCCTGGGCGAGCTGCCCGCCTGGATCATCGGCTGGGACCTGGTCCTTGAGTTCGCGCTCGGTACGGCGGTGGTGGCGGTCGGCTGGTCCGGCTACATCCGCTCCCTGATGGACAACGTCGGCTGGCACCTGCCCGACTATCTGGCCAGCCGGGACACGGCCTCCGGCTTCGGCTTCGACATCCTCGCCGCGGCCCTGGTGCTGGTGCTCACCGGCATCCTCGTCCTCGGCATGAAACTCTCGGCCCGGATCACCTCGCTCGTCGTCGCCATCAAGGTGATCGTCGTGCTCATCGTGATCATCGCCGGTGCCTTCTTCATCACGGGCAGCAACTACTCGCCGTTCATCCCCAAGCCCCAGCCGGTGCCGGCCGGCGGCAACCTCAGGGCCCCGCTGATCCAGCTGATGTTCGGCTGGGCGCCCGCCAACTTCGGTGTGATGGGCATCTTCACGGCCGCCTCGGTGGTGTTCTTCGCGTTCATCGGTTTCGACATCGTCGCCACGGCCGCCGAGGAGACCCGCAACCCGCAGCGGGACATGCCGCGCGGCATCCTCGGCTCCCTGCTCATCTGCACCGTGCTCTACGTCGCCGTCTCCCTCGTCGTCGTCGGCATGCAGAAGTACTCCAGGCTGTCCGTGGAGGCCCCGCTCGCCGACGCCTTCAAGGCCATCGGTCATCCCTGGTACGCCGGGGTGATCAGCTTCGGCGCCGCCGTCGGCCTGACCACCGTGTGCATGATCCTGCTGCTCGGCCAGACCCGGGTGTTCTTCGCGATGAGCCGCGACGGACTGCTGCCGCGCTTCTTCTCCCACGTCCACCCCCGCTTCCGCACCCCGCACCGGCCGACCATCCTGCTGGGCGTGATCATCGCGATCGTCGCCGGCTTCACCAGCCTCAGCGCGCTGGCCGAGCTCGTGAACATCGGCACGCTCTTCGCGTTCGTCGTCGTCGCGATCAGCGTGATCATCCTGCGCCGGACCCGCCCGGACCTGCCGCGCGCCTTCCGCACCCCATGGGTCCCGGTCATCCCGATCCTGTCGGTGTGCGCCTCGCTGTGGCTGATGCTCAACCTGCCGGCCGAGACCTGGCTGCGGTTCGCGATCTGGATGGTGATCGGTTTCGCCGTCTACTTCTTCTACGGCCGCACCCACAGCCGGCTGGCCCCGGGCGGGCGGGCCGCCACCGGCGAGACCCAGCGGCCGGCCGCCGGAGACACTCCGTAACCGTCTTCACCGAGCGGTCCCCTCGTTCCGGCCCTGTATGTCCCGCTTCGGCAGGGGCTGTGGGGCCGGATGGCGTGCTCCCCGTGCTCCCCGTGCCCGTCGCCCCACTCGCCCCCGCACGGACATCACCCCGAGGACCGTCACCCGGACGGCGTACTGGAGAGGGCTGCCTCTCCTCGCGGCGCTGGCCTGCGGCACCCGGCTGCCGTCCTTCGTCCGGCCGCTGTGGAACCCGGACGAGGGGTACCTCGCCTCGCCGTCCAGGCCAGGCTGCCGGCCCAGGGCGGGCAGCTGTACGACACCGTCGTGGACCGCAAGCCGCGGTGCTGCCCTGGCCGTACGAGGCCGCGTTCGCGGTGCGCGGTTCCGGCTCGCCGACGCCGCTGCGGGCGCTCGCGGTCCTCGCCCAGCTGCTCACGGCGGTGCTGCCGGCCTCCCTCCCGGCGCCGCTGGGGCGACGGCGCGGGCCGGACGGCGGGAGTGCCGTATCCGCTGGTCTCGGTCGGGCTCAACCCCGAGGACGCGCAGGCCGCCTCCTTCGAGGTGTTCACACTGCCCGGCACGGCCGCCGCCCTGTGGTGCGCCGACCGCGGGCGCTGGGGTGCGGCCGGGGCCGCCGGAGCCGTCGCGTTCCTCACCAAACAGAACGGCGGCGCGGCGCTGCTTCCCGGGGCGTGGCTGCTTGCACCGGCAGGGTGCACCGCGCCGGTGCCGTACCGCACGGACGTCAGGTCCCGCGCCGTACCCTGCGGTCGATCAGGTCAGCCCAGTACCGTGCGGGGTCCCGTGACCTGGGCGCCGTGTTGCCGGACGCGGCGGCGCAGTTCGCGGTCGGCGGTGACGACCAGGCAGGGGCGGTCGCCGGCCGTCGCTGCGAGGGCGACGATGTGGTCGTCGCCGCTGCCGGGCGCGTCCTCGACGCGCACCCCGGGCACCGACTCCACGCCCCGGGCCGCGCCCTCCACCACCAGGACCAGCTCCAGCGGACCGGGCAGGCCGGCCACGCCGGACCGGGCGAAGGGCGGCAGCCGGTCGCGCAGGCGCTCGGCGGCACCGCGGCGGTCGCGCCACCAGCCGTCGGGCACCGAGCCGACGACGTTCGCGCCGTCGACGATGAGCAGAGGCAGGGGCTCGTCCGTCGCGTCCGTCCCGCCCGAGGTGTCCGTCATGTTCCGTAACAGCCCTGCTGTGTCGGGTTGGTAACTGCCTCAGTCTGTCACGGGACTCCTCGCCCAGCGGCCCGTGATCTCGGCGATCGCGGCGGCGGCGCGCTCGGCGGGCCGCCCGCCCGCGCGCACCCCCGGGGAGAACTCGACGTGCAGGAACGGCACATGGTCGGCGTCGGCCACCTGGCCCTGCACGTTCGTCAGACCCTCCAGCGGGCAGGACCGCGCCCACGCCCGGCACACCCGGAAGCCGTGCCCGCTCAGGGCGTCGGCCAGGTCCCGGCCCTCCGGCCGGCCCGCAGACCCGGCGCCGGTGGAGGTGATGACGTCGTAGTCGGGCGCGGCGGAGGCGGCGAAGCCGTGCAGCTGGATCCCGGGCATCCCGCGGCGAGCCAGTTCCGCCCAGATGGCGTGGAAAACGGTGTCCTCGCGGTGTGCCACGTCCGCCGCGTTACCGACCCCGGCTTTGCGGTGTGCTCCCGCGATCACGAGGATCCCGCCGGGTGAGCCGCGCAGCACCCGCACGCCCAACTGCTCGGTGCCCAGATCGAAGCCGGGATGCGGGACCTGCACCGACCAGCTCGGGCGGTGGTCCAGATCGAGGTAGACCCGGCCCCAGCCGCGTGGCGTCGCGGCGGAGTCGGTGCGGTCGGCGACCTCGGTATAGCGGTGGCCGGAGGGCCGGTCGACGACCGTGCGTACGGTGAAGTCCCGCTGGGACAGCCGCTGTTCGGCTTGAGCGCGGTGGCCGTCGAGCAGCAGGCCGATGGCCGCGGCGATGTCCTCGCGGTCGGCCCGGCCGGGCGGCAGATACCCCCGGCCGGGAGCGAACCGGCTCGTGTAGTCCGCCACCTCGCGGGCCAGGTCGATCTGCTCGGCCCCCTTCGGCGCGGGCCCGCGGCCGTCGTGCGCGGTGTCGCCCGGGCTGCGGAGCAGGACGGTGAGACCGGCCGCCAGACCGGCGACGACCAGCAGCAGGGTTGCGATCGTGAGGAGGCGTGAGCGTTGGGCTCTCATGGTTGTATCAAGATATCCCGGTGAACAGACGCCGTAGCCGGACCCTGCTGTCCCTGCTGACCCCGCTCTCCCTCCTCGCCGCCGTCTCCGGCTGCGGACTCCTCTCGGACGACGCCGGAGCCCCGGCCGGCGGGCGTTCCTTCACCGTCGCGGCCGCCGGGGACATCCTCATGCACCCCGAACTGGTCGACCAGGCCCGCAAGGACGCCGAGCGCACCGGCAAGGGCGTGGACGGGCTGGACTTCGGGCCGATGATGGCCGGCATCAAGCCGCTGATCAGCGGGGCGGACCTGGCGATCTGCCACTTCGAGCCGGTGATGGGCCCGGCGCGGGGCCCGTTCGAGGGCTTCCCGGACTTCCAGGTGCCGCCGCAGCAGGCGAAGACCATCAAGGACATCGGTTACGACACCTGTTCCACCGCCTCCAACCACACCCTCGACCACGGCTACGAGGGCGTGAAGCGCACCCTGGACGCACTGGACGCCGCCGGGCTGAAGCACACCGGCTCGGCCCGCACCGCGAAGGAGGCGAGCACCCCGCTGATCATGGACGTCAAGGGCGTCAAGGTCGCGCAGATCTCCTTCGCCTACGGCTTCAACGAGCCGCACAGGCTCCCGAAGGACAAGCCGTGGCTGGCCAACCAGCAGGATCTCGGCCGGATCAAGGCCGCCGAGCAGCGGGCCCGCACGGCCGGTGCCGAGGTGGTGATCCTCTCCCTGCACTGGGGCCGCGAGCACCATCCGGAGCCGTCGGCCGCGCAGCTCTCCTTCGCCCGGCAGATCGCCCGGAACACCGGCATCAACCTGGTCATCGGCCATCACGCGCACGTCGTGGAGCCGATGGAGAAGGTCGACGGGACCTGGATCTCCTACGGCCTCGGCAACCAGATCGCCCGGCACGAGGTGCCGACGGGCCTGACCGAGGAGGGCGTGATCGCCTGGTTCACGTTCACCGAGCGGGGCAAGGGCCACTGGGACGTCCGGCCGCGCTTCGAGCCGACGCTGCTGACGATCCCGCCGGACGCCGAGAACGTCCGCGACGGCGGCACCGCCGCGTACACCGGCGACGACGTGCGGGACTACCGCCTGCTGGACGTGCCGGCCGCGCTGCGCGACGACCACGGCCTCACCGGGGCCCGGCGGGCCCGGCTGCGGCTGGCCTTCGAGCGCACCGAGGGCACCCTGCTGAACCGCGGCGCGGCCGGGGACGGGCTGAAGCCGCTCACCCCGCTGCCCGAGTAGATGCCGGAAACGCCCCTTATGGGCAAGGCATTTGTCCGAACTTGTCCGACGGTTGCGCGATGTTGCCCAGATCACGTCGGACTTACCGCAACTTAACCCCTCTCTTGCCTGTCTGAGGTTTCCGGGCGAGCTCTTACTTTCGGCGCGCCCGGAGCCCGTATTCACGAGAGGACCCTTCCGTGGCGTCACCGCCCCCGGCGCGGCAGCATCGAGCCCGCCGCCGAGCCGACATGTCGCTGATCGGAGGCATCCGCCCGCCGATCGCGGTCCTCTCGGCGCTGCTGCTGACGCTCGCCGGCATCACGGCACTCGTCCTGGGCCGCGTCGACGACACCGGCGTGCCGAAGGCGGTGCTGACCTCCCAGCAGCACTTCGCGGAGGACGGCGCCGTCGCGCTGCGCGCCTCCATCGACGAGTCCGTCACCGACGTCACCCGCTCCGCCGCGCTGTTCAGCGCCGGACAGCCCGTCTCCGGCGACGCCGTCCTCGACAAGCTCGGCAGCACCTACGAGAAGTGGATGGGCACCGCCGTAGTGGAGGTCCGCACGGGCAAGCTGGTCGCGGCCCGCGGCGAGACGGTGCCGCTCACCTCCGTGGACCTCTCCTTGCTCAGCGGCGAGGACGGGCTGGCCCCGCGCATGGTCCGGCAGAAGAACGGCGAGGTACGCCTGCTGTCCTTCGGGCTGCTGACCTGGCCGGGCAAGCCGCAACTGCTGCTGGTGGCCTCCCGGAACCTGAAGTTCCCCGGCATCAGCCTCGGCCAGTTCCGCTCCATCGCCGTGGTCGACGCGGGCGGCACGATCCTCAGCAGCGACGGCATCGCAGAACCCGAGTCGGCGCGCAACAGCGCCGACCGCAAGGACATCACGGCCTCCCGCAAGCAGTTGAAGGACTTCGCCGAGCAGGCCGCCCGCCGGGCGCAGCGGGATCCGCGCAGCAGCAAGGAACCCGGCAGCGGCGGTTACCAGGGCGTCAGCGGCAGCCTCCTCGGCGGCGAGCTGCTCGGCGACCGGCCCGTCGCCGGATACGCCACGCTCGCCGCGGCCGAACCCGGCGAGACCACCACCGCCACCGGACTCGGGCTGTCCGTGGTGGCCATGGTCAAGGTGACGGAGGAGTCCGGCCATGCAGGCTCCCCGGTGTTCGGACTGGCGGCGGGCGGTGCCCTGCTCGTCGTCGGCGCGCTGGCGGTGGCCGTGCTGCTGGGCACCGTGCAGCGCCCGCTCATCCGGCTGTTCCTGGAATCCCGCCGGCTCACCCGCGGCGATCTGACCCGGCCGGTCACCGTCCCCGGCTACGGCGAGGCGCACCGCATCGGCGTCGCCCTGGAACGGCTGCGCCGGCAACTGCTCGGCGAGAGCGCCGAGGCCACCGGACCGGCCGAACGCCCGCGCGGGGTGCGCCGGGTGGGCACGCGTGCCCTCCTCGCGGTCTGCGCCGTGCTGCTGCTGGCCTGGGCCGCACCGCTGATGCTGCTGTTCAACCGGGCCGACAACACCGCCGAGGTGCCCCGGCAGCTCGTCAACGACCAGCGCGAACGCACCGACACGCTCAGCGACCGGGTGCGCCGCGCGCTCAACGAGGGCGACGCCGACCTGCAGTCGGTCGCCTCCCTGATCGGGGACAAGACCTCGCCCCAGGCCATGGAGACGGTGCTGGAGCACACCTACAACGAGAACAAGCGCTACCGCTCCCTCTACGTCGTCGACTCCTCCGGCGCCATCCAGGTCCGCGAGGGCAAGAAGCCCAAGGTGATCCAGTCCGACCGCGTCTCCGGCAGGCCCCTGCGGCTGCTGGGCCGCGGCGGCAAGGAGCCCGTGGTCGTCGCCGCGGCCGAGATCCCCGGCCGCAACGGGGGCCAGCTGGTCGGCGAGTTCCGCGTCGAGTTCCTCAACGCGCTGCTGACCCGGCCCGGCCTCGGCGTGGTCCGGCTCGTGGACGACCGGCAGGAGGTCATCGCCGGAAACACCGGCTTCCTCGCCTTCCAGGCGCTGCCCGACCAGCACCTGGAGGACCTGGTCGAGGCCAGCGCCCAGCGACTCGGCAAGAAGCCGCAGCCCAATGGCCTGCTCTACCGCGGGAACGGGCTGCGGATCGCCGCCGCAGCGCCGTTCTCCGGCGGCGGCTCGGCCGAGTCGCTCCACTTCAGCGTGGTCAGCTGGCAGCCCGTCGACCGGCTGGCCATCCCGGAGTTCGACGCCCAGAACCGCACCGTCCTCGCCGGTCTGCTCGGTGCCGCCGCGGCCGTCGCCTGCCTGGGCTGGCTGCACATCGTCGTCGCCCGTCCGCTGCGCGCCCTCGCCGACCGGGCCGAGGCCCTCGCCGGAGGCGACCGCAAGAACGTGCTCTTCCCGCAGCACCACGACGAGGTCGGCGCCGTCACCCGCTCCCTGGAGCTCATCCGGCAGCAACTGCAGGACCAGCGCCGCCAGCAGCCCCGCCGCACCCCGCCGCCCCGGCCCTCCGCACCGCACCAGGACCCGCCGGAGCAGAACGCACCGCCGTCGCACGCGGAGCCGTACGCACCGCCGTCGCGCCCGGAGCCGTACCCGTCGCAGCAGTACCCGCCCCAGCAGTACACAAGGAACTGATCACCCGTGTTCTTCCTCTATACCGTGCTGCTGGTCGGCTGCGCGATACTGCTCGTCGCCGGCGTCGTGGAACAGCGGCGGCACTTCACCAGCCTGGACCACATCCCCACCCGCGTCCTGGTCAACGGCATCCGCGGCAAGTCCTCCATCACCCGGCTGTGCGCGGGCGCCCTGCGCGGCGGCGACCTGGTCACCGTCGCCAAGACCACCGGCACCGCGGCCCGGTTCATCCACCCGGACGCCACCGAGGAGCCGGTCTACCGCAAGTTCGGCATCGCCAACGTGGTCGAGCAGATCGGCATCGTGCGGCGTGCCGCCGCGTACAAGCCGGACGCGCTGGTCATCGAGTGCATGGCCGTCATGCCGGCCCTGCAGGAGATCAATCAGTCCAAACTGATCCGCTCCACCATCGGCGTGCTGTGCAACGTCCGCGAGGACCACCTCGCCGAGATGGGACCCACCCTGGACGACGTGGCGCGCTCGCTGTCCCGCTCGATGCCCGAGGACGGCATCTGCGTCACCGCCGAGAAGGACCGCTTCCACATCCTCCAGGAGGAGGCGGACTCGCGTAACTGCAAGCTCGTCTACGCCGATCCGGAGACGGTGACCGACGAGGAGCTGCGCGGGTTCAGCTGGTTCACCTTCAAGGAGAACGTGGCCATCGCCCTCGCCGTCGCCGAACTCCTCGGCGTGGACCGGGAGACGGCCCTGCAGGGCATGTACGACGCCCCGCCGGACCCCGGTGTCCTGTCCGTCGAGCGCTATCTGACGCCCGAGGGCAAGAAGCTGCGCTTCGCCAACGTCTTCGCCGCCAACGACCCCGAGTCGACGCTGATGAACATCAACCAGCTGCTCGACCTCGGCGCCATCCACCGCCCGCTCAACGTGGTCATCAACTGCCGCCCCGACCGCGTCGAACGCAACGGGCAGATGGGCGAGATCATCCCCGACCTCGACCCCGAGCGGGTCTTCGTCATCGGCCACCCGGCCAAGTCCGCCATCGACGCGATCCCCGCCGAGTTCCGCTCGCGCGCCGTGGACCTCGGCGGCGACAAGCGCGACCCCGAGGAGTTCATGGGCAGGATGCTGGACATGCTCGGCGCGGACTCGTCGATGGTCGCGATCGGCAACATCCACGGCCAGGGTGAGATCCTGCTGGAGCACCTCGCCGAACTGCCACCGGACGAGAGCGCCGACGAACCGGCGGCCGCCGCCCCGGCGGGCCGGACCGAAGCGGCACCCGCCGTGGTCGAGCACGTCGAGACGATGCAGCTGTACGTGCCCCGCATCGACCCCTACCAGCGCTACCCGGAGGCGTACGAGGCGCGCTACGCGCACCAGCAGCCGTACGTCCCGCAGATCCCCGTGCAGCGGGACGCCGTACACCCCCACCCGCACCGGGATCCGGTACCCCGGGCCGGGGACGACCAGCCGTACGCGTACGACACCGGGACCGAGCCGCGGCCGACGCAGCACGGCGGCCCGGCCGCCCCCGCCCTGCCGCAGGCACCCGCCGACAGCGGCCCGGCAGCCGGACCGCACCGGCCCCGCGGGCTGTTCGAGCCCCGCCTCCCGCCCCAGCCTTCCGCCGACGACAGCCAGCAGTGGCACAGCCCAGGAGAACAGCGTTGATCCCCTCCGTCCTCACCCCCGAGATCGCCGCGATCGGCATCGGCCTGGGCCTGATGTTCTCGCTCATGTGCTACCTGACGACCAACCTGTCGCCGGGCGGCATGATCACTCCGGGCTGGCTCGCGCTCACGCTCATCGAGGACCTCCAGCGCGCCGCCCTCGTCGTCGGTGTGACCGTGCTGACGTACCTCGCCACGCTGCTCCTGCAGAAGTTCGTGATCCTGTACGGCAAGCGGCTCTTCGCGGCCGTCGTGCTCAGCGGTGTGCTGATCCAGGCCACCGTGATCATCGTGCTGCAGATGGAGTTCCCGCTGCTGTACGCCAACCAGACGCTCGGCTTCATCGTCCCGGGCCTGGTCGGCTACCAGCTGGTCCGCCAGCCCAAGGGCGCGACCCTGCTGTCCGTCGGCACGGTCACCCTCGCCACCTATGTGGTGCTGACCGCCGGCATCCTCCTGGGCGCCATGCCGTCCGCCTGACCCCGTCCGTATCCGACGCATTCCTGGAGCCCCCACCATGCCGAAGCGCAAAGGCCGCCCGGTCGTCCACACGGTGACGGTCCTGGCGCTGCTCGCGGGCAGTGCCTACTTCACCTACGAACTGCGCAAGGACCAGCAGGCGAAGCTCCCGGCCGCCCAGACCATCACCGAGAACCTGCACAGCTCGGGCGGGGCGACCGGCAAGCAGACCTGGGAACGGCTGAACAACCCGGCGCGCTCGGTGCTGCGCGACGGCAAGGGCGCGGTCATCGCCACCTTCACGGACGGCGCCCGCACCGCCACCCTCAAGGGCCCGACCCGCACCTTCAGCGAACCGGCCAACACCACCACCAAGGTGGTCACCGACGACTGGGTCCGCCTCATGCCGGAGGCCTGGACCGAGGGCGCCGAGAAGCAGCAGTGGTTCAAGGACTGGTTCAAGCAGTACTACGGCAGCGAGGAGGACGACGTCTTCGCGTTCGCCTTCCAGTACGTCGTGGGCGCGCCGGTCAAGAAGGACGACCAGGGCATCCAGTACGCGGGGCACGCCACCTACGGCCCCCTCAAGGCCGACGGAGTCGACCGCTACGAGCAGACCGACTTCTACGACTACCTGGGCATCCCGTACACCTTCCGGGACGGCGTCACCGAGTACCCGCAGCAGGACCGGCTGCGCGCCGTGGACTGCTCCGGCTATCTGCGCCTGGTCTACGGCTACCGGGCCCGCTACCCGCTGATGTCCGACAACGACCACGGCGACGGGCTGCCGCGCACCGCCGACGGCATGGCCCGCGGCAAGGAGGGCGTGGACATCATCAAGCTGCAGGGCCCGAGCCCCTGGTACGTGCGGCCGCAGAACATCGACGTCCTCCAGCCGGGCGATCTGCTGTTCTTCAAGATGGACCACCGCACCGGCAACCACATGGACCACTCGGCGATCTACCTCGGCCCGGACACCGAGGGTCACAAGGTCTTCATCTCCAGCCGCAAGGAGCAGAACGGCCCCACGATCGGCGACCAGGGCGGTGTCTCGCGTCTCGACGGAAACGGTTTCTACGCCGGGCTGTTCCGCAGTGCGAAGCGGCTGTGACCAGGGGCGGCGAGGGTGTACACAGGGCCCGGGGCTAGAGTGAACCGGTGAACGGCGACTGGCTTCTGCGCGGCCGAGACGGCCGGCTCAGTGTCTACCAGCTGTCGGGCGAGGCCGTCCTGTGCCGGGCGGAGCGCGAACCCGGCGGCCCCTGGACCACCCCCCGCAGGGTGGGCGGCGACCAGAAACTGCACCCCGTGCTCGCGGTCGGCCAGGGCGCCGACGGATACACGCACCTGGTCTCCTGGCGGCCGACGTTGCCGGGCGAGTCCGGCCTGGTGCACTCCACGCACTTCCGGCCGCACCTCGCGGCGCTGGACTGGAACCCGATCGGCCACCCGAGGAAGCGGGGCGGCGACCGGTCCGGCACGCCGGCCGTCGCCGTCGACGCCCAGGGCCGCGCCCATGTGTTCGTCCGCAACGACGGCGGCGGGGTGCACATGGTCGCGCAGAAGGAGAAGGGCGGCTGGGAACCCTGGCTGGATCTCAGGGGCAGCAAGGTGCAGGACGGCCTGGCGGCGGTGACGGGGGAGTCCGGCCGTGTCGAGCTGTACGCGGCCATTCCCGACGGGATCCTGTACTGGCGCCAGGAGAAGGCGGGCACCGGGCCGGTCCTGGCGGAAACCCTGCGCACCCCGGTCCGCCCGGGCACCCTCTACGCCCTCGCCACGTCCCCCGACAGCACGACGCTCTTCTACACGGACCCCGGCGGCGACCTGTGCGCCTGGCGCCCCGGCGGCAAACCGGTCACCTTGCTGCCCGCGGCCGGTACCGGCCCGGTCTCGGCGGTCCGCTGCGAGCTCGACGGCCACGACTGCACCCTGCTCGCCCAGCGCGCGGCGAGCGGCCGCGTCGCCTTCGCCGCCTACCCGAGCGAACTGGAGTCGGCGGGCGCCTGGTGGACCGAGTCGGGCCCGCGGCTGCCCGTGGACGCGACGGTGTCCCTCACCACGGACGCGGACGGCCGGGTGGCGGCGGCAACGTTGTCCCCGTCCACGGACCAACTCCTGCTGACCCGGCGGAAGGACGAGCCGGGCCTGGCCCTGGAGGCGTGGCGGCAGGTCTGAGTGCGCCATGATGGCCGGCGTGGACACCGAGACTCTCATCGACGCCTGGCGGCGTCTCCTCGTCGGCTCCGGAAAGACATGGGTGCTGTTCGAGCACGGCACCTGCGTGGTGCTCGAGGAGCCCACCGGGGACCTCGCCGCCCAAGCCACCGAGATCCTGCGGGAGTTCGGTCCGGTACGGGTCGGGGGCCCCGCGGGCGACTTCCGGGTGCTGGAACTGCACAACGGCGAGGGCTGGCTGGTGACCGGCCACCACCCGGACGTGGTCACCTTCGTCCCGCTGGACGACTCCGCCGATCCCTCGCACCTGGCCGTCGGCATCCTCGGCCGCTCACGGCGCGACCGGGACGGCACCGAACTGCACGTCGTCCACGTCGAGGACGACCGCCCGGCCGAGGCCTGACAACGCCGATGCCCGGCACTCCAGTCGGTGTGCCGGGCATCGTACGACCGTACGCGGTGCCCTACGCGGGGATGCTCGCCACGCCCTGCGCCAGGAACTTCTTGCCGTTCACGCGCTCCGAGACGCCCTCGCGGTCCAGGTACGGCGTGATGCCGCCCAGGTGGAAGGGCCAGCCGGCGCCGGTGATGAGGCAGAGGTCGATGTCCTGGGCCTCGGCGACGACGCCCTCGTCGAGCATGAGCCCGATCTCCTGCGCCACGGCGTCAAGCACCCGCGCCCGCACCTGCTCCTCGGTCAGGACGACGTCGCCCTGCTTCAGCAGCGCGGCGACCTCCGGGTCCAGCTCCGGCTTGCCGCTGTCGTAGACGTAGAAGCCGCGCTTGCCCGCCTTGACCACGGCGGCGAGGTTCGGGGAGACCGTGAAGCGGTCCGGGAAGGCCCGGTTGAGGGTCTCCGAGACGTGCAGGCCGATCGCCGGGCCGACCAGCTCCAGCAGCACCAGCGGGGACATCGGCAGACCGAGTGGCTCGACGGCCTTCTCGGCGACCTCGACCGGGGTGCCCTCGTCGATGACGTTCTGGATCTCGCCCATGAAGCGGGTCAGGATGCGGTTCACGACGAACGCCGGGGCGTCCTTGACCAGAACCGCGGTCTTCTTCAGCTTCTTGGCGACGGCGAAGGCCGTGGCCAGGGAGGCGTCGTCGGTCTTCTCGCCGCGGACGATCTCCAGCAGCGGCAGCACCGCGACCGGGTTGAAGAAGTGGAAGCCGACGACCCGCTCGGGGTGCTTCAGCTTCGACGCCATCTCCGTCACCGACAGCGAGGAGGTGTTGGTCGCGAGGATCGCGTGCGCCGGGGCGACCGCCTCGACCTCCGCGAACACCTGCTGCTTGACGCCGATCTCCTCGAAGACGGCCTCGATGACGAAGTCGGCGTCCGCGAAGCCCTCGGCCTTGTCCAGGACGCCGGTGACCAGCGCCTTGAGGCGGTTGGCCTTGTCCTGGTTGATCCGGCCCTTGCCGAGCAGCTTGTCGATCTCGGAGTGGACGTAGCCCACACCCTTGTCGATGCGCTCCTGGTCGATGTCGGTCAGTACGACCGGCACCTCCAGGCGGCGCAGGAAGAGCAGGGCCAGCTGCGAGGCCATCAGACCGGCGCCGACGACGCCGACCTTGGTGACCGGGCGGGCCAGGTTCTTGTCCGGGGCGCCCGCGGGACGCTTGCCGCGCTTCTGGACCAGGTTGAACGCGTAGAGACCGGCGCGCAGTTCACCGCTCATGATCAGGTCCGCGAGGGCCTGGTCCTCGGCGTCGTAACCCTGCTGCAGGTCGCCGTTCTTGGCGGCCGCGATGATGTCGAGGGCGCGGTAGGCGGCCGGGGCCGCACCGTGCACCTTGGAGTCCGCGATGAACCGGCCCTTGGCCACGGCCTGGTCCCAGCCCTCACCGCGGTCGATCACGGGACGCTCGACCTCGATGTCGCCCTTGAGGACCTGCGCGGTCCACAGCAGCGACTGCTCCAGGAAGTCGGCGCCCTCGAAGATCGCGTCGGCGATGCCGAGCTCGAAGACCTGCTTGCCCTTGAGCTGCTTGTTCTGGTTCAGCGAGTTCTCGATGATGACCGAGACGGCCTTGTCGGCACCGATCAGGTTCGGCAGCAGGGTGCAGCCGCCCCAGCCGGGGACCAGGCCGAGGAAGACCTCGGGGAGCGAGAACGCCGGGACGGCCTTCGACACCGTGCGGTAGGTGCAGTGCAGACCGACCTCGACACCGCCGCCCATCGCCGCGCCGTTGTAGTAGGCGAAGGTCGGGACGGCCAGGTTGGACAGACGCTTGAAGACGTCGTGCCCGCCCTTGCCGATGGCGAGCGCGTGCTCGTGCTCCTTGAGGACCTCGACGCCCTTGAGGTCGGCGCCGACCGCGAAGATGAACGGCTTGCCGGTGATGCCGACGCCGACGATCTCGCCGTCCGCCGCCTCCTTCTCGACCTGGTCGATGGCGGTGTTCAGGTTCGCCAGCGAGCCCGGGCCGAAGGTGGTGGGCTTGGTGTGGTCGAAGCCGTTGTCCAGCGTGATCAGCGCGAAGCGGCCCGCGCCGAACGGCAGGTCGAAGTGGCGTACGTGCGCACTGGTGACGACCTCGTCGGGGAACTGCTGTGCGGCCTGCTTCAGAAGCTCGGCGGTGGTGCTCACTTGTCCCCCTCGAAGTGCGGGTTCTCCCAGATGACCGTCGCGCCCATGCCGAAGCCGACGCACATGGTGGTCAGGCCGTAGCGGACGTGTCGCTGCTCCTCGAACTGGCGGGCCAGCTGCGTCATCAGACGGACGCCGGAGGAGGCCAGCGGGTGGCCGAAGGCGATGGCGCCGCCGTACTGGTTGACGCGCTCGTCGTCGTCCGCGATGCCGTAGTGGTCGAGGAAGGCCAGCACCTGGACGGCGAAGGCCTCGTTGATCTCGAACAGGCCGATGTCGGAGATGCCGAGGCCCGCCTTGGCGAGGGCCTTCTCCGTGGCGGGGATCGGACCGTAGCCCATGACCTCCGGCTCGACGCCCGCGAAGGCGTAGGAGACGAGCCGCATCTTGACCGGCAGGCCGTTCTCGCGGGCGAAGTCCTCGGAGGCGATGATCGAGGCGGTGGCGCCGTCGTTCAGACCGGCCGCGTTACCGGCGGTGACCCGGCCGTGCACGCGGAACGGCGTCTTGAGGCCCTGCAGGTTCTCCAGGGTGGTGCCCGGCCGCATCGGCTCGTCGGCGGTGACCAGGCCCCAGCCGGTCTCGCCGGCCTCGGGGCTGGTGCGGCGCACCGAGATCGGCACGAGGTCCTGCTGGATCTTGCCGTTGGCGTACGCCTTGGCGGCCTTCTCCTGCGAGCGCACCGCGTACTCGTCGGCGCGCAGCTTGGTGATGTGCGGGTAGCGGTCGTGCAGGTTCTCCGCCGTCATGCCCATGAACAGGGCGGACTCGTCGACCAGCTTCTCGCTCACGAACCGCGGGTTCGGGTCCACGCCCTCGCCCATCGGGTGGCGGCCCATGTGCTCCACGCCACCGGCGATGACGGCGTCGTAGGCGCCGAACGCGATCGAACCGGCGGTGGTCGTCACGGCGGTCAGGGCGCCGGCGCACATGCGGTCGATGGAGTAACCGGGGACGGACTGCGGCAGGCCCGCGAGGATGCCGGCCGTGCGGCCCAGGGTCAGACCCTGGTCGCCGATCTGCGTGGTCGCGGCGATGGCGACCTCGTCGATCTTCTTCGGGTCCAGACCGGGGTTGCGGCGCAGCAGCTCCCGGATCGCCTTCACGACGAGGTCGTCGGCGCGGGTCTCGTGGTAGATGCCCTTCGGGCCCGCCTTGCCGAACGGGGTGCGGACGCCGTCGACGAAGACGACGTCCCTGACGGTACGAGGCACGATGGCTCTCCTCCAGGGTGCGGGGTGGCACTGCTGCGGCACGCATGCACTGAGCGCGCGCTCAGGACCATGCTACTTACGAGTAACGTGACTGCCCAGTCCCCGAGGCCGGAGCGGCGAAGGTCACATGAAGGCGCCGGCGGAGAAGCGCCCCGCCAGGGGCGCGGGGAACCACGCGACCGGCCACGACGCACCCGCGGTCCCGTACGGCGTCTGCCACTTCTCCATCGCGTTCCTGTACATGCCGTCCCAGGATCTTGGCGTGATCTCGACGTCCCTGCGAGGAGCGACCAGGTGAGACGTCTCGGCGGCTAGGCGCCCTTCGCCGACAGCGCCGACACCAGCAGCGGTGTCACCAGTTCCACCTGCCACGCCCGCGCACCGTACCCGGCCAGCGCGGTCTCCACCGACCCGGCGTCGACCACCTTCGGCGGCTCCCAGCAGATCCGCCGGACCGTGTCCGGGGACACCAGGTTCTCCTGAGGCATGTTGAGCTGCTCGGCAAGGGCGGTGACCCCCGCCCGGGCCGCGGCCAGCCGGGCCGCGGCGGCGGGGTCCTTGTCGGCCCAGGCCCGGGGCGGCGGAGGCCCGGTCACGGGCTGACCCGGCTGAGGCAGCGCGGAATCCGGCAGGGCCTTGGCCCGGTCGACCGCCGCCTGCCACTGCTCCAGCTGCCGCCGCCCCATCCGGTGCCCGAACCCGTTCAGCACCGCGAGGGCGTGGACGTTGGCCGGAAGAGCGAGTGACGCCTCCACGATGGCGGCGTCACTGAGCACCTTGCCCGGCGACACGTCCCGCCGCTGCGCGATCCGGTCCCGCGTCTCCCACAACTCGCGTACGACAGCGAGCTGCCGGCGCCTGCGCACCTTGTGCATCCCGGACGTACGGCGCCACGGGTCCTTTCTCGGCTCGGCCGGCGGCGCGGCCGCGATCGCGTCGAACTCCTGCAGGGCCCACTCCAGCTTGCCCTGCCGGTCCAGCTCCTTCTCCAGGGCGTCGCGCAGGTCGACGAGGAGTTCCACGTCGAGCGCGGCGTACCTGAGCCACGGCTCGGGGAGCGGCCGGGTCGACCAGTCGACGGCGGAGTGGCCCTTCTCCAGGACGAAGCCGAGCACGTTCTCGACCATGGCGCCGAGACCGACCCGCGGGAACCCGGCGAGCCGGCCAGCCAACTCGGTGTCGAAGAGCCGGGCCGGGACCAGGCCTATTTCGCGCAGGCAGGGCAGGTCCTGGGTGGCGGCGTGCAGCACCCACTCGACGCCGGACAGCGCCTCGCCGAGCCCGGACAGGTCGGGGCAGCCCATGGGGTCGATCAGCGCCGTCCCGGAACCCTCGCGGCGCAGCTGCACCAGGTAGGCGCGCTGGCCGTAGCGGTATCCGGAGGCGCGCTCGGCGTCGACGGCGACCGGGCCGGAGCCCGCGGCGAAGGCGGCGACCACCTCGGCGAGCGCGGCCTCGTCGGCGACG
Organism: Streptomyces barringtoniae; assembly: GCF_020819595.1. GTDB lineage: Bacteria > Actinomycetota > Actinomycetes > Streptomycetales > Streptomycetaceae > Streptomyces > Streptomyces barringtoniae. The sequence goes on along the minus strand of NZ_JAJHNP010000001.1, from coordinate 251,748 downwards.
ACGGGCGGAATGCCCTCGCGGGGTTCGAGCAGCGGTGTCGGCGCCCCCATCACAGAAGATCCGGCGTCGTCCGGAGGAGTGCCTCCGGTGGTGCGCAGGGCGCTGTCTGCTGCGGTGTCTTGGGCGTCGGTCACCTGTCAAGGGTATCCGTGTGTCGACGGCGTCCGTCGACGGAACGTTCCGTCGACGGGCGCCGGAGGGTCGTAAACCAGTCAGGTCGGTGAAAGGCGCGGTTCAGTCAACCGTCCGCTGCTGCGGACCGTTCAGTGGATGATCCCCGTGCGCAGGGCCACGGCCACCATGCCGGCCCGGTCGCCGGTGCCCAGCTTGCGGGCGATGCGGGCGAGGTGGCTCTTGACGGTCAGGGCGGACAGGCCCATGGAGACGCCGATCGCCTTGTTCGACTGGCCCTCCGCGACCAACCGCAGCACCTCGACCTCGCGACCGGACAGCTCGCGGTAGCCGCCCGGGTGGCTCGGGGAACCCGGGGGGCGGCGGTGCATCCGGGTGGCGCCGAGGGGAGCGGCGCCGGGCCGGGTGGGCAGGCCGAGGTTGGTACGGGTGCCGGTGACGACGTAACCCTTGACCCCGCCCGCCAGCGCGTTGCGCACCGCGCCGATGTCGTCGGCGGCGGACAGCGCCAGCCCGTTGGGCCAGCCCGCGGCGCGGGTCTCGGACAGCAGGGTCAGGCCGGAGCCGTCGGGCAGATGGACGTCGGCGACGCAGATGTCGCGCGGGTTGCCGATGCGGGGACGAGCCTCCGCGATGGACGAGGCTTCGATGACATCGCGCACGCCGAGCGCCCACAGATGGCGGGTGACGGTGGAACGGACGCGCGGGTCGGCCACGACCACCATGGCGGTCGGCTTGTTCGGGCGGTAGGCGACCAGGCTTGCGGGCTGCTCGAGGAGAACGGACACCAGGCCTCCTGGGTGGGGGGGACGGGGCCGGCTTGGGGGAAGAAGCCGGGACGAACCGTGCTTTCAAGGTCACAGTCGTCTTCGGCAGCAAACTCGTCCGCCTTTAGAGAATGATCACGATCTAGTGAGTAACAATCTGTGCAATTCGGACGCGCGATCGATCATCGGAAGATCGAGTCGGTTCAAGCCGGTGCGATTCGGGGACGGAAAGTGGCCGTATCGACAAAGAGATGGTCAATAAGGCGCCCATGCGGATGAAACCCCGGTCCGACCGGTTCGCTCACCGTGACTGCGGGCCCCTGCGCTGTGGCAGCGTCACCACCGAGGCATCGCCCGGACCGGCCGGCGGCAGCCCCGCGACCTGGGCCAGCAGATCGCACCAGGAGGCCAGGTGGGAGCCCGTGTCCGGCACCCCGCCGAGGCCCTCACGGGGCGTCCAGGACGCCCGGATCTCGATCTGCGAGGCCGCCGGCCGCTCGGCCAGCCCGCCGAAGTAGTGCGAGCTCGCGCGCGTGATCGTCCCGCTCGGCTCGCCGTAGCCGAGCCCCCGCGCCTGCAGCGCCCCGGTCAGCCACGACCAGCACACCTCGGGCAGCAGCGGATCGGCGGCCATCTCCGACTCCAGCTCCGCACGCACCAGCGTCACCAGCCGGAAGGTTCCGCGCCAGGCGTCGTGCCCCGCCGGGTCGTGCAGCAGCACCAGCCGGCCGTCGGCCAGTTCCTGCTCGCCGTCGATCACCACGGCCTCGAGCGCGTACGCGTACGGGGCGAGCCGCTGCGGGGCGGGCGTGGGTTCCACCTCGACCTGCGGCCGCAGCCGGCTGCTGCGCAGGGCGTCGACCGCGGCCCGGAAAGCCGGCGGGTCCGGAGTACCGGAACGCCGGTCCGCCTCCTCGGTGTCCTTCACGTCGTCCATTCCGTCAGCGCTGTCCGACATTCGTCCGTGAGCCGCAGCCATGCGGGGAAGAGTAAGGGGAACCGCGGCTTTGTGCAGAGCAAGACACAGCAGGTGGCCGCGGGCAGTCGTGCCATGGGCCGGCGACCCCGGCACCGCGCGAGGCCCGCTCCTCGGGCATGCGAAACTTGCCCCGTGACCGCCAAGACCAGCATGCAGCCGACAGCGACGTACGACAGCGCCTTCCTCAAGGCGTGCAGGCGCGAACCCGTGCCGCACACGCCGGTGTGGTTCATGCGCCAGGCCGGCCGCTCCCTGCCCGAGTACCGCAAGGTGCGCGAGGGCATCCCCATGCTCGAGTCCTGCATGCGGCCCGAGCTGGTCACCGAGATCACGCTGCAGCCGGTGCGCCGCCACCACGTGGACGCGGCGATCTACTACAGCGACATCGTCGTCCCGCTGAAGGCCATCGGCCTCGGCCTGGACATCAAGCCGGGCGTCGGCCCGGTCGTCGAGGAGCCCATCCGCACCCGCGCCGACCTGGCCCGGCTGCGCGACCTCACGCCCGAGGACGTCTCCTACGTCACCGAGGCGATCGGCCTGCTCACCGAGGAACTCGGACAGACCCCGCTGATCGGTTTCGCGGGCGCGCCTTTCACCCTCGCGAGCTACCTGGTCGAGGGCGGACCCTCTCGCACGTACGAGAACGCCAAGGCGATGATGTACGGCGACCCCGAGCTGTGGGCCGACCTGCTGGACCGCCTCGCCGACATCACGGCCGCCTTCCTCAAGGTGCAGATCGAGGCCGGCGCGAGCGCGGTCCAGCTGTTCGACTCCTGGGTCGGCGCCCTCGCCCCGGCGGACTACCGGCGCTCGGTCATGCCCGCCTCCGCGAAGGTCTTCGACGCTGTGGCCGGCTACGGCGTACCCCGCATCCACTTCGGCGTCGGCACCGGTGAGCTGCTGAAGCTCATGGGCGAGGCCGGCGCGGACGTGGTCGGCGTCGACTGGCGCGTCCCGCTGGACGAGGCGCAGCGCCGCGTCGGCCCAGGCAAGGCGCTCCAGGGCAACCTCGACTCCACGGTCCTGTTCACCGACAAGGACACCGTCGAGGCCCGGGCCCGCGAGGTGCTGGACGCGGCCGCCGGCCTGGAGGGCCATGTCTTCAACCTCGGCCACGGCGTGCTGCCGAACACCGACCCGGACGCGCTGACCCGGCTCGTGGACTACGTCCACACCGCGACCGCCCGCTGACTCACCAGGTGTAACGGGGCCGCGCCCGCCTGCCGAACAGCAGGCCGCGCGGTTCCGGCGGGGGCGGCGTGCCCGGCTTGAGCGGCCAGGCCAGCAGCATGCCGGCCACGAATCCGACCACGTGCGCCGCGTACGCCACCGTGCCCGCCCCGGACACGCCGTGCCCGGACGAGTAGACCGCCTGCAGCAGGAACCAGAAGCCCAGCACCAGCCAGGCGGGCAGCCTGAGCGGCAGGAAGACCAGGAACGGGACGAGGACCCACACCCGCGCCCTGGGCCACAGCACGATGTAGGCGCCGAGCACCCCCGCGATCGCGCCGGACGCGCCGATCAGCGGGTCGCCCGAGGCGTCGTTGAGCAGCGCGAAACCGTATCCGGCCGCGTAACCGCAGACGACGTAGAAGAGGAAGAAGCGGATGTGGCCCATCCGGTCCTCGACGTTGTTGCCGAAGATCAGCAGGAAGAGCATGTTTCCGAGCAGGTGCAGCCAACTGCCGTGCAGAAACATCGCCGTGAAGACCGACAGCGGCGGCGACTTGTCGTAGTGCGGGGGGCCCACGACACAGCCCGGGCCGCGCGGACCCACGCCGACGCCGCCGGTCGGCACCAGTCGGGGTATCTGATGGTGTATCAGCTCTCTGGGGACCGCTGCGTAGTGGTCCATGAAGGCCTGCAGATGGCACAACTGCGCCAGGTCGCTGCCGCCGGCGACGGAACCGGCTATGCCGGGCGTGCTGACGAACACCAGGACGTTCGCGGCGATGAGGGCGTACGTCACCCAGGGGGTGCGGCGCACCGGGTTCACGTCATGGACGGGGATGACCACACAGAAGTAGTGCCCGGGATGCGGCGGGCGAATCGGTGAACGGCGTGGGGCGGGGGTGCGTATCTCTCCTCAACCGACGTGAGGACAGGCGATGAGCGAACGAATCACTCTTCCGATGCATGCGCTGCCCGACGGCGAGGCGGAGATCTCCCTGGTCGTACGGCTCCCCTGGGAGGACGTCGCGCGGCTCGGCCAGGAGGCCGGACGGCTGGCTTCGCAGATGCAGCGGCCCGTGACGCTGGACGAGGCGGTCAGCTACCGGTTGCGGTCGGCCCGGCCGGCCGCCACGCACGCGAAACCGGCGGGGGAGCAGCCGCCGGCAGCCGTCTCCGCGCTGCCGCGCATCAGCGGAACGGCCTAGGAGGCGCGTACCTTCGCCGCCGCCTTTCTCGCCGCCACCAGGACCGGGTCCCACACCGGGGAGAAGGGCGGGGCGTAGCCCAGGTCCAGGGCCGTCATCTGTTCCACCGTCATCCGCGCGGTCAGCGCCACCGCGGCGATGTCGACCCGCTTCGCCGCGCCCTCCCTGCCGACGATCTGGACGCCGAGCAGCCGGCCCGTGCGGCGTTCGGCGAGCATCTTGACCGTCATCGGGGAGGCGCCGGGGTAGTAACCGGCGCGGCTGGTGGACTCGATGGTGACGGTCTCGTACCGCAGGCCCACCCGGTCGGCGTCCTTCTCGCGCAGACCGGTGCGGGCGATCTCCAGGTCGCAGACCTTGCTGACCGCCGTGCCGACCACGCCCGGGAACGTGGCGTAACCGCCGCCGGCGTTGGTGCCGATGACCTGGCCGTGCTTGTTGGCGTGGGTGCCGAGCGGGACGTACTGGTCCCGGCCGGAGACCAGGTTCAGCACCTCCACGCAGTCGCCGCCCGCCCAGATGTTCTCGTAGCCGCGCACCCGCATCGCGAGGTCGGTGAGCAGGCCGCCGTGGGCGCCGAGGGGGAGGCCCGCGGCCCCGGCGAGCGCGGTCTCCGGGCGGACACCGATGCCGAGGACCACCACGTCCGCCGGGAACTCGGCGTCCTGCGTGACCACCGCGCGGGCCCGGCCGTCCTCTCCGGTGAGGATCTTGGTCACCTCGGCGTCGTTGACCATGGTGATGCCGAGGCCCTCCATGGCCCGGTGCACCAGGCACCCCATGTCCGCATCGAGCGTCGACATGGGCTCCTTGCCGCGGTTGACGACCGTCACCTCGTAACCGCGGTTGATCAGCGCCTCAGCCATCTCCACGCCGATGTAGCCGGCACCCACGACCACCGCTCTGCGGCCACGCGTGCGTGCCAGCGTTTCCAGCAGGGCCTGGCCGTCGTCCAGGGTCTGCACACCGTGCACCCCCGGGGCGTCCACGCCGGGCAGGCCGGGGCGGACCGGGCGCGCGCCGGTCGCGATGACGAGCTTGTCGTACGACGTCCAGGACTCGGCGCCGGAATCGACGTCACGCGCGCGTACCCGCTGTCCGGCCGCGTCGATCTCCGTGACCTCGGTGCGCAGCCGCAGATCGATGCCGCGCGCCCGGTGTTCCTCGGGCGTGCGGGCGATCAGGTCGTCGCGCTCGGGGACGTCGCCGCCCACCCAGTACGGGATGCCGCACGCCGAGAAGGAGGTGAAGTGGCCGCGTTCGAAGGCCACGATCTCCAGTTCGCCGGGCTTCTTCAGCCGGCGTGCCTGCGACGCCGCGGACATGCCCGCGGCGTCGCCGCCGATCACGACCAGTCGTTCCGTCCCGCCCCGCCCGTCACCCATGCTCATGGGAACACGCTACGGGGCCCGGGCATTTCAGTCCCGGTCCGGCCGCTCCTCGGCAGGTTCCGGCGCCGGGCGGGCCGACGGCAGCGGGCCCGGCGCGGTCGTCGCGGGCGCGGGCTCCCGGCGGTGCGGCAGCCTGGGCCGTACGACCCGCAGCCACAGCAGCGTCAGCAGCGCCGCGCACACCGCGAACGGCAGGGCGGCGCCGAGCGCGAGGACGATCCAGCGCAGCACGGTCACGAACACGTGCCAGCCGCCGGACAGGGCGTCCACGACGCCGGGGGAGTCGTCACCGGACGCCTTCTTCACCGGCGTCCCGGACAGCGACAGCGTGATGGTGGCGAGGCTCGTGCGGTCCTTCAGGGACGCCTGCCGGGCCAGCAGCGCCTCCAGGTCGGCCTGACGGCTGCTCAACTCGCCCTCCAGCTCGACCACATCGCTCAGCCTGTTCGCCCGGGCCATCAGCGCACGGATCCGGTCGACGCTGGCCCGCTGCGACCTGATGCGGCTGTCGACGTCCACCACCTGGTCGGTGACGTCCTCCGCCTGGGCCGTACGGTCGATCAGCCGGCCCGTCCCCTGGAGCCCGGCGAGCACCTCGTCGTACTTCGCGCCGGGCACGCGCAGTACGACCCGGGTGTGCTCATGGCCGCCGGCGTCCCGGCTCGTGCTCTCCTTGCCGACGTAGCCGCCCGCGTCCTCGGTGGTGGCACGGGCCCGGTCCAGGGCCTCGGGCACGTCCTTCACCTGCAGGGTGAGGGACGCGGTGCGGATGATCGCGTTCTGGGTGAGCCGTGGTGTCCTGGGCGTCGCCGGCTTGGCGCTGCCGGCCGCGCCCGGTGCGGCGGCCGCGTCGGCGCCGTTCCCCGCCGACTTCGCCGAGGCACCGCCGCCCGAGTCGTCCGCGCCGCCGCATGCGGCGAGGGCGAGGGAGGCGGCGAGCAGGATTCCCGCCAGGGCCCTGGCGGGGTGTGCGGGTCGTGCGGGTCGTGCGGAACGTGATGTGCGCATGGGCGGTACCCCCGGGGGCTCTGCGGCCGATGACGCTCCTACGACGGCCGGACGTGCCGGAACGTTCGGCCAACGGCCGCCGGTGCGCAGGACCTCCGGCCCCGGCTGGAGTGTCAGCGGCGTCTGAGAGAGTGGGAGGCATGAACGCAACGGGTTCACGTACGGGGCATGTCGTCGTCATCGGAGCCGGTATCGCCGGGCTGGCCGCCGCGCACCGGCTGCTCGGGCGCGGCATGCGCGTGACCGTGCTGGAGGCCGCGGACCGGGTCGGCGGCAAGCTGCTGCCCGGCGAGATCGCGGGCGTGCGGGTCGACCTGGGCGCCGAGTCGATGCTCGCCCGCCGCCCCGAGGCCGTGACCCTCGCCCGCGAGGTCGGCCTGACCGAGCGGCTCCAGGCGCCGGCCACCGCGACCGCCTCGATCTGGACCCGCGGCGCCCTGCGCCCCATGCCCAAGGGCCATGTGATGGGCGTCCCCGGCACCGCCGCCGCGCTCTCCGGCGTGCTCTCCGACGAGGGCCTGGCCCGCATCGAACGCGACGCCGGCCTGCCGCGCACCGAGATCGGCGACGACGTGGCCGTGGGGGAGTACGTGGCCGCGCGCCTAGGCCGCGAGGTCGTCGACCGCCTGGTGGAGCCCCTGCTCGGCGGGGTGTACGCGGGCGACGCGTACCGCATCTCGATGCGCTCGGCCGTCCCGCAGCTCTTCCAGGCCGCCCGCACCCACACCTCCCTCACGGAGGGCGTCCGCGAGATCCAGGCCAAGGCGGCCGCCAACCAGCAGACGGGGCCGGTCTTCATGGGCATCGAGGGCGGCGTGGGCACCCTGCCGCTCGCGGTCGCGGAGTCGGTGCGCGCGTGCGGCGGAGAGATTCTGACCGGCACGCCGGTGCGGGAACTGCGCCGGGTCGGCACGGCGGAGCCGAGCGCCGCGCGCGGGTCGTCGGCCGCCGGCCGTGCGGGCGTGCCGGGGGGCGCTGGTGCGTCCGAGGGCCCGCACGCGGTATGGCGCGTCGTCGCCGGGGACCGGGTGCTGCACGCGGACGCGGTCGTCCTCGCCGTCCCGGCCGGTGCGGCCGCCGGCCTCCTGCGCGCCGAGGCCCCGGCCGCGGCGGCCGAGCTCGCCGCCGTCGAGTACGCCTCGATGGCGCTGGTCACCCTCGCCTACCGGCGCGCGGACCTGAAGCTGCCGGAGGGCAGCGGTTTCCTCGTGCCTCCCGTCGACGGGCGCACCATCAAGGCCTCGACCTTCGCCTCCCAGAAGTGGGGCTGGATCGCCGAGGAGGACCCGGACGTGCTCGTGCTGCGCACCTCCGTGGGCCGCCACGGCGAGACGGAGATCCTCCAGCGGGACGACGCCGGCCTGGTCGAGGTCTCCCGGCACGACCTGCGCGAGGCCACCGGCCTGGACGCCGTGCCCCTCCACAGCCGGGTCACCCGCTGGACCGACGGCCTGCCGCAGTACCCGGTCGGGCATCACGCGCGCGTGGCCCGCATCCGCGAGCACGTCGCCAAGCTGCCGGGCCTCGCGGTGTGCGGCGCGCAGTACGACGGCGTCGGCATCCCGGCATGCATCGCCGGCGCGTACGCGGCCGTCGACCAGCTCGACGGCGACCTGAGCGGAATCCGGGAGCTTACGGCCAACCCGGTGCAGAGCCTCCACGGCGGAGCGGGAGAATAGGGACCATGAGTGACGACGCCCCCACCACCGAGTCCGGCAGGATCCCGAACAAGGGCAAGCTGGCCAAGGACCTCAACGAGGTCATCCGCTACACCCTCTGGTCGGTCTTCAAGCTCAAGGACGTACTGCCGGAGGACCGCACGGGTTACGCCGACGAGGTCCAGGAGCTGTTCGACCAGCTCGCCGCCAAGGACGTGACGATCCGCGGCACCTACGACGTCTCCGGCCTGCGCGCCGACGCCGACCTCATGATCTGGTGGCACGCCGAGACCAGCGACCAGCTGCAGGAGGCGTACAACCTGTTCCGCCGCACGAAGCTGGGCCGCGCCCTCACGCCGGTGTGGTCGAACATGGCGCTGCACCGCCCGGCGGAGTTCAACCGCTCGCACATCCCGGCGTTCCTCGCCGACGAGACGCCCCGCAACTACGTCAGCGTCTACCCCTTCGTGCGCTCCTACGACTGGTACCTGCTGCCCGACGAGGACCGCCGCCGCATGCTCGCCGACCACGGCAAGATGGCCCGTGGCTACCCGGACGTGCGCGCCAACACGGTCGCCTCGTTCTCCCTCGGCGACTACGAGTGGATCCTGGCCTTCGAGGCCGACGAGCTCTACCGCATCGTCGACCTCATGCGCCATCTGCGCGGCTCCGAGGCCCGCAGGCACGTCCGCGAGGAGATCCCGTTCTTCACGGGCCGCCGCAAGGACATCGGCGACTTGGTGGCGGGCCTGGCCTGAGGCGCCCGCCCCGCAAGGGGCGCGGGGCTGTGTCGACAGGGGCTGCGCCCCGTGGGCACTCAGCTCCGGCCGCTCTTCACAGAGGCTCGCTCGGACTGTTTTGCCGGCCCGGCCGCCGGAGGCAACCGGTGCGGCGCGCACGACGCGCGCCGCCCGGAAACGCGGCCCTCCAGCAGGTACGCATCGAGGTGGCCGTTGACGCACTTGTTGGGCCCGCCGCCGATCCCGTGCGTCCCCGCGTCCCGCTCGGTCACCAGCACCGAGCCGGCCAGCCGCCGGTTCATGTCCAGCGCCCCCTGGTACGGCGTCGCCGCGTCCCGCTCGGCCGCCAGGATCAGGACCGGCGGCAGTTCGCCCCGCCCCGTCCGCACGTCCAGGGGCCGCTGCCGGGGTGCCGGCCAGTAGGCGCAGGGCAGGTTCATCCACGCGTTGTCCCACGTCTCGAACGGCGCCACCCGGGCGAGCCTGGTGTTGTCCCGGTCCCACACCTTCCAGTCCGTGGGCCAGGGAGCGTCGTTGCACTCCACGGCCGTGTAGACCGCGTTGATGTTCTCCGCCTCCGCGGCCGCCGCCGCGCTCGGCGCGGCCAGCCGGACCAGCGGCTTGGCATCGCCGCGCAGATAGGCCGACAGCGCCTCGGCGCGGCTGGGCCAGTAGCTGTCGTTGTACCCGGCCTGCAGGAACGCGCCCTGCAACTGGCCGGGACCGACCTTCCCGTCGGCGGCCTTCCCGGCCAGCCGCTCGCGCGCGGTGTCGTAGCTGCGCTGCACCTTCTCGGGGGTGTCACCGAGTTTGTAGACGTCGTCGTGGCGGGCGATCCAGCCCCGGAAGTCCGCCCAGCGCTGTTCGAACGCGGCCGACTGGTCGAGGTTGTTCCGGTACCAGATCTTCTCCGGGGCGGGGTCCACCGCCGAGTCCAGCACCATGCGCCGTACGTGCGAGGGGAACATCGCCGCGTACACCGCGCCGAAGTAGGTGCCGTACGAGGCTCCCATGAACGTCAGCCGGTCCTCGCCCAGCGCGGCCCGCAGCACGTCCAGGTCCCGGGCGTTGTTCAGCGAGGTGTAGTAGCGCAGCTTGCCGCCGGAGCGCCGGGCGCACCCGCGGGCGTACGCCTTGGCCTGGGCGATGCGCTGCCGCTTGTACGTCTCCGTCGGGTGCGCCGGCGACGCGGTGGGCCCCTTGACGAAGGTCTTCGGGTCCTCGCAGGACAGCGGCGCGGAGCGGCCCACGCCGCGCGGGGCGTAGCCGACCAGGTCGTAGGCGGCGGCGATCCGCTGCCACTGCGGGACCGCGCCGACCAGCGGGAAGTACATGCTGGACCCGCCCGGGCCGCCCGGGTTGTAGACGAGGGCGCCCTGCCGGGGGACCTTCCGCTTGCTGTTGCGCGGGTCCTTCTGCGACGCCGGGATCCGGCTGACGGTCAGTTTGATCTGGGCGCCGTCCGGGTGGGCGTAGTCGAGGGGGACGGTCACCGTGCCGCACCGCACACCGCTGGGCGCCTTCGGCACGTCGGCCGGGGAACACACGCCGAAGTCGATGCCCGCCGCCCGGGCGCGGGCCACGGCCACCTCGGTGCCGCGCAACTCGGCCGTGCCCGGGGCAGCGGGCGCGCCGGCCGCCCCGCCCGCCGGTGCGGCGGCCAGGCTGGTCAGGAGCAAGGACCCGGCGGCCGAGTACAGAGCGGCAGCTCTCATCGCGTATCCCTTCGTTGCGGAGGCGGCGATGGCACGGCTGCCATGTCCCGCGACAACAAAAGGGATATTTCGTTCGGCTGACGGCGAAGGCAAGCACCACCCGGCCGGTGTCGGCGCCAATGCCCCCTATGCGCCCCTCGAAGAGGCCCTCACTCCCGCCAGGGCTGGTCGCGGTGGGTGAAGGCGGCGCGCAGCTGCGGCTCGCCGATCGCGCGGATCCCGCGTACGGCGACCGAGGTGAGAAACGACCGCTCGTCGCCGGCGGGCCTGCGCACCAGCGCGCCCAGCAGCCGCTGCCCGGCCGGGGAAGCCCAGCGCGAGTACGGATGCACCTCGAACCGGGCGATGGCGAGGCAGCTCAGCGACAGGATGAGGGGCAGGGCGAACCACAGACCGACCAGCAGCCGTGGCGTCCCGGTCCGGACGGGCAGCAGCAGCGCGGTCGCCCCGAGCACCGCCACGGCCGGCACGGCGGCGCGCACCTGACGGACTGCGGCGCCCACGGTCGCACCGACGCCGTCGGGGACGGCGAGACCGGCGCGCACCAGCCGGTCGGCCAGGCGCCGTACGGCGTCGGCGCCGGCCGCCCGGGCGCGGGCGGGTGCGATGCGCGACTGCCCCTCCGGGCCTATGGCCCCTATGACGGACTGCTCCATCTCGTCGCGTCCCTCGGGGTCCACGACGGTGGCCCAGCCGGTGTGCGCGAGCAGCAGGCGTCGCTGGCGGGCCATGGAGACCATCGTCACATCGGCGACCCGGGCCGGGCCGCCGGAGAGGAAGGCCGCCTCGTACAGCGTCAGATCGTGCTCCCGGTCCGCCGTCATGGCATGCGCGTCCAGGGCTGCCGCGCGGACAGCCGCCAGGCACAGCCGGGTGCACGCCGTACCGGCGAAAGCCCAGGCCAGAAGCAGAAGAAGGACCCAGAACATGACGTGTTTCTATGCCAGAGGCCTGGGTGAACGCCATGCCCTGTTCATCATCCGGACACAGTGTTAGCGGTCTGTGACGTTCCGTTTCCCGCCCAGGTCAGAAGCCGGTCGCCGTCGGCGGCGGGCTGGTGGTGGCGGGCGGCAGGGAGTACGACCCGGCCGGCGACGGGGTGACCGGCACGGCCGCAGTCGGGTCGACGGCCGGCGGCGTCGGTACGGGCGTGGGCGAGGAGGCCAGGTCCCGCGCGAGCGCGGCGAAGTCGACGTAACCGGTCGCCTCCAGGACCTTGATGTGGTCCAGGACGGTCGCGTTCGCGTCGTCGGCGAGATCGCGGACCAGGGAGTTCTGGGTGTCGGCCCGGACCTGGGCGGCCAGCGCGAAGACCCGGCCGTGGGCGAACCGCACGAGGCCGGCGAACCGGCGGTCGAAGTCCTGCCCCTGCGCCGTCTTCAGGGTGGCGAGCCACTGCTGTTGCTGTTCGTCCGGCTCGTTGGGCAGCGGTACGCCGAGCTGGGCGGCGACGGTGCGGACATGCGCGTCCAGCGAGGTGTGCCCGTCGACCAGGTGCCCGCCCGCCGTGCGCACGGCCGCCGTGGTCCCCTTGCGCTCCGCCAGTTCGCCGGCGGGCAGCCCCCACAGTCCCGCCAGCCGGATCTTGGCGATGAAGTCCCGGTCCTGCGCGGACAGGGGGCCGTAGGGCGTCGTCACGGTCTGGGCGCTCAGGACGGTCGCACCGGCCGCCGGGCTCGGGCGGTCGGCGTACGACCAGAGCGGGTAGAGCAGCGCCGCCGCGGTCGCCGCGAGGGCCGCGATGACGAGGCCTGTGCCGCTGAATATGCCTCGGCCCTTGATCGGGGGTCGGGGTCGCATGACGCCTCCTGTAGCGCACCGCACGCGACTGTGCATGGGTGGTGGGTGCGGGCGGCATATTACTCGGCCGCGAAGGAGGGTTCGGCCGGGTACGCATGGACGCCGCTGCAGTACGGTGCGTGGGCGGCTGCGGGTGCGATGTGGCTGGTCGCGCGGGTCTTCGCGCCCCTTCGGGGCGCTCTGGCTGCGGGCAGTCGTGCCGCTGGTGCGGCACGGTGGGGCGCGGCGGCACCATGTGAGCGCCGGTGAGCGGCCCCGCACCCGCTCGGCCGGGACCCGGGGTACCCGTCAGGCCCCCCGGAGCAGTACCTTTCGCGCCACCCGGGCCAGCCTCCCGCCGCCGGACCTCGGGCGCGGGCCCGCCCGGTCCAGCCACCACTCCCGGAGCCGCCGCCGGGCCTCCGCGTCCTGCGGCCGGCCGGACCCGAGCAGGTGCCCGGCGAAGTCCAGGGCATCCCGGCGGTAGCCCCCCGTCATCGGCCGCACCCGGGCGTACTCCAGGAACGCCGCCCGGTACCCGTCGCCGAGAACGACCGGCAGCTCGGGCGCCACCTTCGCCACCACGTCCGCCCGCTTCGAGGCGAGGGCGCGTGCCTGCACCCCCATCCGCACCCGGTCGAACCCCTCGGGCACCGGCGTTCCGGCCACCAGTGAGGACAGTACGGCGGCCTGGGCGACAGCGAGCCGTTCGCGCGCACGGACCGCCGGCCTCGCCAGGACGGCGACACCCCCGCCGGCCGCGCCACCGGCCGCACCGGTCCCCGTACCGCCGTCGGCCCGCCCGCGCCCAGCCGTCACCGCTTCCCGGATCATCGTCAACTCCCGCTCCAGCTCGGCCGGTTCGGGGAAGTTCTCGTCCCGCTCCAGGAGGACGCCGGGCGGCGCGGTGCGGGCGGCGAGGGCGGTCAGGATGTCGAGCACCGGGCGCGGCACGGGGTGGGCGTGGCTGTCGTGCCATACGCCGTCCCGCTCGAAGCCGCCCGCGACATGGACGTAGGCGATCGCCTCCACGGGCAGCGCGGCCAGCGCCTCGGCCGGGTCCTCTCCGCGGTTGACGTGGTTGGTGTGCAGGTTGGCCACGTCGATCAGGAGCCGTACGCCGGTGCGCTCGACCAGCTCGGACAGGAACTGCCCCTCGGTCAGCTCCTCGTCCGGCCAGGAGAACAGCGCGGCGATGTTCTCCAGGGCCAGCGGCACGGGAAGGGCGTCCTGCGCGATGCGCACGTTCTCGCAGAGCACGTCGAGGGCGTCCCTGGTGCGCGGCACCGGCAGCAGGTGCCCGGCCTCAAGGCGCGGGGAGGCGGTGAGCGGGCCGCCCGCGCGGACGAACGCGATGTGCTCGGTGACGAGGGGAGAACCGAGGGCCTCCGCACGCTCCGCCAGCGCCCTCAGCCTCGCCTCCTCGGGGCGGTCGGCGCCGCCGAGGCCGAGGGAGACGCCGTGCGGGATCACGGTCGCGCCGCGCTCGCGCAGCCGCAGCAGCGACTCGGGAAGGTGGCCGGGACAGATGTTCTCCGCCACGACCTCCACCCAGTCGATGCCGGGCATGCGCTCCACGGCGTCCGCGATCTCCGGCCGCCAGCCGATCCCCGTGCCCAGTCGCCGCATGGTCCCCCTCCTCCGAGTGACGTGCCCTCCCTGGCGAATAGCGGGGGTATGGCCCCGGCGGCCGCACCCGAACCTCCTCCGTGCCGTGTTCAGAGCAACATTTGAGCTTCAGCCCCGGACCGGCCACCGCTCCGGACTGCGCCCCAGCAGGCGCAGCGCCTCCTCCAGCGGGCCGACGCCCTCGGGCACCTCCAGCGCCGGGGCGAAGGGGGAGCCGGGGCCGCGCCGGGCCGGGTCGGTCGGCACCCGCCGGGCCACGCCGAGCGCCGCGACGAGGACGTGCTCGGGCAATGCCGGCATGGTGCCGAGGGCGGCGGCGACGTCCCAGGCGTGCACCACATGGTCGACGAAGTGGAAGCCGACGGCTCGGCCGCCGGGGACGCCGCCGAGGTTCGGCAGTATGAACTCCCTTTCCGTCACGCCCGGTTCGGCGAAGGCCCCGAGCACCGCTGCCGCGGCCGACCGGTGCGCCCGGGCGGGCTCACCCATGTCGTCCTGCTCCTGCCAGTACTCCGGCTCCCGGCCCGCTCCGCGCGCCGCGGCGGCGAACCCGAGGTGCTGTGCGGTCATGTGCGCGACCAGCCGCCGCAGGGTCCAGCCCGCGCAGGGGGTGTCCCGGCGCCAGTCCGCGTCCGTGGCCAGGTCCACCACGCGCACCGCCTCCTGGACGGCGATCCGGTCGAGTTCGACGAAGTCCGCTCCGGTCAGAGTCATGACCCGAGCCTAAAACAAAGCGAACGGACGTGCTTATTCTTTTTCACCGTCGTGCGGCCCCTCAACCGCACCAGTTGTCAAGGGGATTGGGGGAGTGGGACACCCTCCGCAGCCGCACCGCGCAGCCGCTCCGCGATGGCCACCCGTGCCCTGCCGTACGCGCTCTCCTCGTCGTGCAGCACCGACAGGGCGTTCGCCGTCTCCAGCAACGCGACCAGCTCGAAGGCGAGTTGCGCGACATCGGTGCCTGCGCGCAGCTCACCCGCCGTACGGGCCTCCTCGACGGTGCGCTCGACATGGGCCGACCAGTCGCGCTGCGCACGGACCACGGCGTCGTGCACGGGCCCCGTCCGCGCGTCGAACTCGGCCATGGCGCCGTAGAAGAAGCAGCCGCCCGGGAACACCCGGCTCCGCGAGTACTCCAGCCACAGCTCGCACAGCCGCCACAGCCGGCCGAGGCCGGGCGGGGTCTCGGCGGCGGGCCGGAGCACCCGCTCGGTGTAGATCCGGACAGCCTCCCGGATGGTGGCCAGCTGCAGTTCCTGCTTGGAGCCGAAGAGCGCGAACACCCCGCTCTTGCTCAGCTCCAGCTCGGCGGCGAGACGGCCGACGGTGAGCGCCTCCAGGCCCTCGACCGAGGCGATCTCCACCGTGCGGCGCAGCACCAGCCGGCGGGTGCGGTTGCCCCGTTCGACCCGCCCGTCGACCCGCGTCATCGGACCTCCTAGCGCAGCGCCGGGTGGTCGGCGACGACCGTGCAGCTGCCCGGCGCGATCTCCGTGAAGCCGGCGTCCCGGACGAGCGGCAGCCCGCTGCCGGTCAGCCGTGCCCAGTCGGCGGGGTCGGCTGTACGGACGGCCAGCGCGAAGCCCGCGTCCCGCCAGGCGGCGCGCTCGGTGTCGGAGAGCGCCCACCAGGCCAGCTGGGCAGCGTGCCCGGCCTGCGCCATCGCCTTTCCGGCCGACATCTCCAGCCCGGGGTTCAGCCACAGCACCGGCTGGACCGGGTCGGCGGCGACGGGCGGCTCCGGGTCGTCCAGCTCGGTGCCGGACACCTGGAGCTTGGCCAGGTCCTTGGGCCAGCCGTCGAGCGGGATCGGCGGGAACACCCGTACCTCCGCGGCCTTGCCGGTCATCGTGATGCCCGGCAGTGCCTCGGCCCGCCGCCACTCGGCGCCCCGGGCCCGCCGGACGACCTTGCGGATCCGTGCGTCCTCCCAGCTCCGCACCGCCTCGGCCCACGCGCCGTCCCCGTGCGCCCGCTCGTCCCCGAGCAGCACCAGCACCGCCCGCGCGGCCGTCTCCAGCGCGTCGGTACGCGCCGGCGGCGCGCTCTTCTCGATCCGCACGACGAGGGGCAGCACGAACTGGGGGGCTTCGTCGCGTGGATTGCGCTCGGAGGTGAAGGGGTTGTCTCCGGGCGAGGCTGAAACATGGCTCACACCAGCCAACCTTAAACGGGGCGGGGCAGTCCCGGTCCACGGCTCCGCCGCTCGGGCTCGACCAGCCACAATGCCCCCATGCAACATGACCTACGACTGACCGCCGTAGGCCGCCGCTACGGCATCCGCGGCCCCTGGGTGTTAAGAGGCGTCGACCTCACCGTCACCCCCGGAACCCTCACCCGCATAGAAGGAGCGAACGGCACCGGAAAGTCCACCCTGCTCCGCTTGCTCGCCCGCCTGGACGCGCCGACGGAGGGCCGCGTCACCGGCCGCCCGCGCACGGCGTTCGTCCCGGAACGCTTCCCTTCGGCCCTCCCCTTCACCGCCCTCGGCTATCTCACCCACCTCGGCACGGTGCACGGCCTGAGCCGTGGGACGGCACGGCGCGCCGCAGGATCCTGGCTGGAGCGCTTCGGTGCCGCGGCGTACGCCGGTACGCCCATGGCGCAGCTGTCGAAGGGCAGCAGCCAGAAGGTGGCCGTCGCGCAGGCCCTGCTCGGCGATCCGGAGCTGCTGGTGCTGGACGAGGCGTGGACCGGACTGGACGCGGCGGCGCGGGCCGAACTGGAGCGGGCGGTGGCCGAGCGTACCGCCGCCGGGGGCGCCGTGGTCTTCGTCGACCACGACCCGCGCCGGCTGGCCGGGGCGCCGGAGGCGACGTACACCGTGCTCGACGGCGGACTCGAACTCCGTACGGACTCGGGCAGTTCACCGGCCGGGCCGCTCACCCTCGTCACCGTGCGCGGACCGGCCGGCGGGCAGCTGCCGCCCGACGCGGCCCGGGCCGCCGCCTCCGCCGAGGAGACCGCTCCCGGCACCTACCGCCTCGGCATCGCCGCCTCCCACTCCGACGTCGTCCTGCGCACCCTGCTCACGGCGCGCCCGCCCTGGCACGTCGTGAGCGTCGCTCCGCCCCCCGACGACCCCGCACCGAACCCCGGAAGCCGCCCATGACCGCACTTCTGCGCTACCAGGCCGACCTGCTGCTGCGCTCCCAGCGCTGGCTGCCGCCGGTGATCCTGTACGCCGCGTTCCTCGGGATCGGCGTGCAGAGCGGCCAGCCCGTCCTCGACTCGCTCGGCTACACGGCCGCCGGTCTGCTTCCGGTGGCCGCGTGGCTGGTGCGGATCTGTGTCACCGGCGAGCCGGACGCGGCCCGCGCCTGTGTCGCCGCCGCCCGGGGCCCCGCCCGGGCGCACCTCGCCTGCCTGCTGACCGCATTGCTCGCGTCGGTGGCGCTCGGTGTGGTGGCGACCGTGGTGGTGACGCTGATCAGCGATCCGGCGAGCAACGGGCACCAGATCCGCGTACCCCTGCTGCGGGCGGCCGCGGCCGGCCTGCCGGCCACGCTGACCTGTGCGCTGCTCGGCGCGGCCGTCGGCGCGCTCACCAACCGGCCGCTGTTGCGCTCCACCGGCCGCGCGGTGCCCGCGATGCTGCTGGGCGCGCTGCTGGCGGTGGTGCTCACCGGCTCCCCGGCGCAGGCCGCGGTCAGCGGCCTGGTCAGCGGTTCGCGGACCGGCCGGGCGCCGCTGCCGCTGCTGCCGGCGGCCGGCGCCACCCTGCTCACGGCCGTGGCCTTCGCCGTGGCCGCCCGGCTCACCGCCCGCCGGTCACCCTGAATAAGCCGTGCGCTGAGCCTCCTGCCACTCGCACACCGGGCACAGCGTGATGCCCTTGTACGACTCCGGGTACTCCGTCGGCTCCCGGCACAGCACGCACTCGGCATACGGCGGCCCGTCGGCCTTGGGCGGTTTCGCCGCCTGGACGACCGTGCAGTAGTCCTCGTCGCTCATGCCTCCAGCGTAGGACCGTCAGCGGTGTCCGCTGGTCTCGCCGATCAGCTCGGAGACCTTCACGAACCGGTAGCCGCGCCTGCGCAGTTCCGGTACGACCGCGCGGACGACCCGCTCGGTCGTGGGGGCGGCGCTGCGGGTGCAGTGCATGACGACCACCGAGCCGGGCTTCACCCCGTCCAGCACCTGCCGGGTCACGGCGTCGGCGTCGGTGGCGAACGCGTCGCCGCTCACCACGTCCCACTGCACGGCGGTCACTCCGAGCCCGCTGAGCGCGCGCAGCGCCCGCCGGTCGTAACAGCCGCCGGGGAAGCGGAAGTAGGGCAGCGGGTGCGGCACGCCCGCCTTGCGCAGGGAGGCGTACGCCCGCTCCACGTCCGACCGCATCCTGCCGGCCTCGACGACCGGCAGGCCGTAGCAGTCGGCGGTGAACGCGTAGTGGCTGTAGGAGTGGTTGGCGACCTCGAACCGCGGGTCGTGGCCGAGGCTGCGGGCCTCGGTCGGGTACTCGTCGGCCCAGCGACCGGTCATGAAGATCGTCGCCGGCACCTTCAGCGCGCGCAGGGCCCCGATGAGGTCCGGGTTGTCGAAGTGCTCGCCGGCGGCGGCGCGGGGTCCCTGGGCGGCGGTCATGTCGGCGTCGAAGGTCAGCGCGACCGTCTTGCCCAGGGTGCGCGGGCCGTGCGCGAAGACCGGGGTCAGGCCGGCCGGACCCGGGGCGAGCACGGGCGGGCGCGAGGCGGGCGGGGAGGCGGAGACGGGGGACGGTGCCGGGGCCCGACGGACACTGCCCGAGGGGCCCGCGCCACCACAGGCGGCGAGAGCCGCGCCGAGGAGACAGACGGCGGTGATACGGCGTACTCGTGGGGTCACCGTATGACCGTAGGACCGAATGACCAGTTGTATGGTGATATGCCCGGCGTTGCGGCGGCGGGGTCACCCGCGCGGCCTCACAGGTCACGCCGCTCCAGCGGTCGTACCGCCGGGCCCTGGAGCACCGTGCCGTCGACGTCGAAGCGCGAGCCGTGGCAGGGACACTCCCAGGCGCGTTCGGCCCGGTTGAAGGCGACCAGGCAGCCGAGGTGGGTGCAGCGGGCCGAGACCGCGTGCACGGCGCCCTCCTCGTCCCGGTGCACCGCGAGCCGGCCGCCGGCCGTCCGGACCACCGCCCCGTCGCCGGGCGCCAGGTCGTCCACCGAGGCGGGCGGCTTCAGCCGGTCGCCGACGAAGTGCCGGGCCACCTCCGCCTGTGTCCTCAGCAGCGACGGCGCCTCGCGCACCACCGACTTCAGCCGCCGCGGGTCGTACAGCTCGCGCCAGGCACAGCCCCGTCCGGTGATCAGCGAGGTCAGCAGCAGCCCGGCCATGATGCCGCCGCTCAGTCCCCAGCCGCCGAAACCGGTGGCGACGTAGGTGTGCCGGGTGCCCGGGTGGAAGGGGCCGACCAGCGGCACGGTGTCGGTGGAGTCGTTGTCCTGGGTGGCCCAGGCCTGGTCCAGCTCCACACCCGGGAAGTGCTCCTCGGCCCACGCGGCGAGGCCGTCGAAGCGGGCCCGCACATCGCCGGTGCCGGGCGTGAAGTGCTCGCCGGTGACGACCAGCAGCCGCTGCCCGTCCGCGCCGTAGGGCGCCGTACGAACCGAGCGGGTGTTCTCCTCCGGTGTGATGTACATGCCCTGCGGATCGGGGTCCTCGCCCAGCGGCCCCGCGACGACCAGTTCCCGGCGCGGGGAGAGCCGGGCGAACAGCAGGGCCCGGTCGAACACCGGGTAGTGGGTGGCGATCACGACGTCCCGGGCGGTGACCGTGTGGCCCGCCTCGGTCGTCAGACGGCAGGGCTCGCCGCCCTCCTGCAGGCCGACGACCCGCGTCCGCTCGTACACCTGACCGCCGCGCGCCACGAGGTCGTCGGTGATCGCCCGCAGGTACTTGACCGGGTGGAACTGCGCCTGCCCGGTCACCCGGACCGCGCCCGCCACCGGGAACGGCAGCCCGGTCTCCGTCGTGAACGCGGCCGCCAGCCCCGCCTCCCGCGCCGCGTTCGCCTCGGCCCGCACCTCGTCCAGGCGTGACCGGTCCCGCACATACGTGTACGCGTCCCGTGTCTCCCACTCGCAGTCGATGCCCAGCTCGGCCACCAGTGCCGCCGAGTGCTCGATCGCCTCCGACTGCGAGCGGGCGTACAGCCGCGCGCCCTGAGGGCCGCGGGTGCGCCGCAGCCGGTCGTAGACGAGGGTGTGCTGGGCGGTCAGCTTGGCCGTGGTGTATCCGGTGACTCCGGCCGCCGCCCGTCCGGCCTCCAGCACCGCCACCCGCAGCCCGGCCCGGGCCAGTTCGTGTGCGGTGCTGAGCCCGGCGATGCCCGCGCCGACGACGGCCACCTCCACGTCCAGGTCCTCGCTCAGCGCGGGACGGGACGGCCCCGGTGCGGTCCGGAGCCAGTACGAGTCGGTGATGTGCCGCTGCGTCTGCATGGCCGCCGGGTACCCGCCCGGGCGTGCCGCTCACCGTGTCCGGGCGGCGCCGTGCCGCAGGTGGCCCAAACGGGCGCGGCGACCTCACGCGTGCATAGGGATGCTCCACCGTGCATCCCGTGCGCGCGTGAGGTCGCCACACATTCCATGCCGGTGACGGGTGGCGGGCCGGCCACCGGATGCCCGGCCCGCCACCGCTGTCCGCCGTCATGGGGTCTGGACCGGCCTGTTACCTGCCGACGCTGTTGTTGCAGCCCATGGTCGAGCCGATGTGGGTGGCCTGGGCGCCCGGGTCGCCCTCGCCGTTGAGCGCGTTGCCCAGCAGACCGTTGAGGATGCCGACCTCGCCCAGAACGTCGAGGTTCAGGTCGTGGTCCTTGCAGTTGGAGCTCTGCATGACCTTGCCCTCGTCGTCGTGCCCGCCGCCGGCGTATGCGGGGCCGGCGGGCAGGAGGCTCACGCTGCCGAGCGCGGCGAGCAGGACGGCGGCCTTGCGAAGTCTGCGCATGTCATCTCCATGGGTGTGAGTGTGGATGCGGTACGTAATGTCTCGACCGCTTACAGTCATGGAGATTAGTGTGAAAATATCGCGAAATGTGGAGCGACGCGCCGGTTTCAGGCACCCTTCAGCAGCCGTTCCCGGCACTCCGCCACGTCGAGGTCGGACTGCGGATAGCGCGGGCCGAGTTCCTCCAGGTGCTCCAGCAGCAGGCGGCTGATCGCCCAGTTCCGGTACCACTTGCGGTCCGCCGGGACCAGGTACCAGGGCGCGTACGGCGCCGCGCAGCGCTCCAGGGCCAGCTGGTACGCCTCCTGGTAGGCGGGCCACAGGGCGCGCTCGTCGATGTCGCCGGGAGCGAACTTCCATCGTTTGTCGGCGCGTTCCAGGCGGCGCAGCAGCCGGCGCCTCTGCTCCTCGTAGGACAGGTGGAGGAAGCACTTGACCAGGGTCACGCCGTCCTCGGCGAGAGACCGCTCGAAGTCGTTGATGAGGCCGTAGCGGCTGCCGATCTCGGCGGGGCGGGCGAGATGCCGGACGCGGGCGATGAGGACGTCCTCGTAGTACGAGCGGTCGAAGATGCCGATCTCACCGGGCCGGGGCAGGGCCGTGCGCACCCGCCACAGGAAGTCGTGCCGCCGCTCCTCCTCGGTGGGCGCCTTGAACGCCTGGATCCGGCAGCCGGCCGGGTTGAGCCGGCCGCTGACGTGCTTGACCGTGCCGCCCTTGCCGCTGGTGTCCATGCCCTGGAGCACCAGCAGTACCCGCCGCCCGTCCCCCGCCGTGCTCGCCGCCCACAACCGCATCTGCAGCTCGGCCAGCCGCTTCCCCGTGGGCGCGGCGTCCCTGAGGGCCGCCGCCTTCCTGCCGGGGGCACCTGGAGTGGCCCGGGTTCCGTACGCGCTCAGGTCGACCGGCTCACCGGGCGGGAGGCGCAGCGCCTCCCGCAGGTCCCTGCCGTTCTTCTGCGTCACGGCGCCCCTTCCCTCCGGATTCCCGCATCCGAAAGACGGCCCGGTGCGGCGCTATCCCCGGCCGTATCGGCCCGTCAACGTGCCCTCAGCGAGCGTGTGCCCGGAAAGTGCCCGCAGCAGATCCGCCGCCGAGGCACCCGCGCCCGGCGACACCCGGCGGTCCGCGGCGTACACCGTGAGGACATAGTGGTGCGGCCGGTCCCCGCGCGGCGGGCAGGGACCGCCGTACCCGGTCTTCCCGAAGTCGTTGCGGCCCTCCGTCGCGCCCGGCGGATGCTCCCCGGCGGACAGCCGCGTGGTGTGCGGGTCGACGTTCCACACCAGCCAGTGCGTGAACGCGCCGTGCGGGGCGTCGAGGTCCCGCAGGTGAAGGGCCAGCGACGCCGTGTGCGCGGGTACGGCGCCGAGGGTCAGCGGAGGCGAGACGTCGGCGCCGTCGCAGGTGTTCCGGCGCGGGACGGTGCCGCCGTCGGCGAAGGCCGTACTCGTGACGGTCAGCCGGTGGGCGGCGGTGGGGGAGGGCGAGCCGGCCGGCGTGCCGCCGTCGCCGCAGCCCGCCACGAAGGCCGTCGCGGCCACGGCGATCACCCAGCTCCTGCGCATACCCGGCACGTTATCCGGAGCGGAGCTCTCCGTCGTCGTCCGGCACGGTCTTCTGCTCGCCTTCCTGCAGGCGGAGTTCCCCGTCGCCGTGCGGGACGGGCCGCTGCTCGCCTCTCTCCCCGCCGAGTTCCCGGTCGCCGTCCGGCCCGGCCTGCCGGTTGCCGCGCTCCAGGAAGTGCAGCAGCTCCACCGGGATGGGCAGGACCAGCGTGGAGTTCTTCTCGGCGGACACCGCCATCACCGTCTGCAGCAGCCGCAGTTGGAGGGCGGCGGGGGTGTCGGCCATCTGCTGGGCGGCCTCGGCCAGCTTCTTGGAGGCCTGGAACTCGGCGTCCGCGTTGATGATCCGGGCCCGGCGCTCCCGGTCGGCCTCGGCCTGGCGGGCCATGGACCGCTTCATCGTGTCCGGCAGCGAGACGTCCTTGATCTCCACCCGGTCGACCTGGATGCCCCAGCCGACGGCCGGGCTGTCGATCATCAGCTCCAGCCCCTGGTTGAGCTTCTCGCGGTTGGAGAGCAGATCGTCCAGGTCGCTCTTGCCGATGATCGACCGCAGGGACGTCTGGGCCATCTGCGAGACCGCGAACTTGTAGTCCTCGACCTTCACCAGCGCGCTCTCCGCGTCGACCACCTTGAAGTAGACGACCGCGTCCACGCGGACGGTGACGTTGTCGCGGGTGATGCCCTCCTGGGCGGGGATCGGCAGCGTCACGATCTGCATGTTGATCTTCTGCAGCCGGTCCACGAAGGGGATGATCAGCGTCAGCCCCGGTGGCCGTACGTCACCGGCGACGCGCCCGAGGCGGAACAGCACGCCCCGTTCGTACTGCTTGACCACGCGGGCCGCCATCGCCAGGTACACCAGTGCGACGCACCCCGCCCCGGCGATCGCTCCCAGCAGTTCCTGGACCATGATGACCTCCTCACCGAGAGGCCTGTGTTTGTCCGCTGCTGTAACGATATGCCACTTCCGTGCGAACCGAGTCAGGGGGGTACCAGGGGCCGGAGCACCCTGGTACCGCCACCGCGGGCGAGCTACCCCACCGGCACCGTCAGCCTCACCGGCTCCGTCCCCGCCGCGCTGTGCCGCTCGGCCCAGTTCTCCAGGGCCGTACGACAGGCGTGGTCCAGATGGTGCAGTCCGGACAGGTCCAGGCGGACCGGACGGTCCTGGGGCAGCGACTCCAGGCTGTCCAGAATCTTCGGCAGCCGCAGGAAGGTCGCGTTGCCCGAGAGGTGGGCCTCGACCGGGCCCGCGCCCTTGTCGACGACCTCCAGCCTGACGTGCGAGGCCTGCCAGGCCGTCTTGACCACGGCCATCGCCAGGCCGATCAGCACGCCCTCGAACATGCTGACCGCCACGATCGAGACCGCCGTCACGGCCAGGATCAGCGCCTCGCCCCGGTGCTCGCGCCACAGCACCGCCAGCGCCCGGACCGGGACCAGCTTGACGCCCGAGTGGATCAGGATGCCCGCGAGGGCCGGGATCGGGATGTGGGCGAGCACGTCCGGCAACAGCGCGGCGAACAGCAGCAGCCACACCCCGTGCAGGACGCGGGAGGCCTTGGTGCGGGCGCCCGCCTGGACATTGGCCGCGCTGCGCACGATCACCGCGGTCATCGGCAGTGCACCGAGCAGCCCGCACACCGTGTTGCCGGCGCCCTGGGCGAGGAGCTCCTTGTCGTACTCGGTGCGCGGTCCGGAGTGCAGCCGGTCCACGGCGGCCGCGCTGAACAGCGACTCGGCGGAGGCGATCAGCGTGAACGCGAGAATCGTGCCGAGCATCCCGACACCCGCCAGCTCGCCGAACGTGCTCAGCGGCGGCGGCTGGACCGAGCCCAGCAGGCCCTGCACCTCGACCGTGGCCACCGGCAGGTCCAGCGCGAACACGGCAACCGTGGCGAGGCCGACCGCGGCCAGCGGGCCGGGCAGCGTGCGCAGCTTCGCCGGGACGTGCTTCCACAGCAGCAGCACCGCGATCGTGCCCGCACACACCGCGAGCGAGGCCACCGCCCTGCCGTCGCCGAGGGCGTCCAGGAACGCCCCGGGCAGCCCGGCGATCTTGTCCAGGCCGGAGTCGGGGGCCTTGGCCGCCAGCGCCGGGTACAACTGCCCGGCGACGAGCACCAGTCCGATTCCGGCCAGCATGCCCTCGACGACGGAGACCGAGATGGCACGGAAGTAGCGGCCCAGCCTCAGCAGCCCCATCGCCACCTGGAGGAGCCCGGAGGCGAGCACGATCACGCCGAGCGCCGGCAGCCCGAACTCCTTGACCGCCTCGAAGACGAGCACGGTCAGGCCGGCCGCCGGCCCCGACACCTGCAGGCTGCTGCCGCGCATCAGCCCGGTGACGAGGCCGCCCACGATGCCGGTGACCAGGCCGAGTTCGGCCGGGACACCGGAGGCGACGGCCACGCCCACGCACAGCGGCAGCGCGACCAGGAAGACGACGAGGGAGGCGGTGAAGTCCTGCCGCAGATACGGGAACCGGGATATGAGGGTGGTGTTCTCACTGGTCATCGGCGCGCTCACAGGGACTCGAAGGTGTCGGTCTGCGGGCGGTGCGCCCGTACGGTGCCGGTGTGCACCTCGTAGTACCAGGCGTGCAGGCGCAGTCGACCTCCCGTCAGCTTGCGCTCGACGCACGGGTAGGAGCGCAGCCGCAGCAGCTGGGTCAGCACATGGGCCTGCACGCCCTCGGCGACCTCCGGGTCCTCGGCCTGGCCGGCCGGGCGCGGGGTGGCGTGCGCGAGCCAGTCGCGTACGGCGGGTACGGCGTCGAGGTCGTCGCCGCGCACCAGTGCGCCGACCGCACCGCAGTGCGAGTGACCGCAGACCACGATGTCGCGGACGCCGAGCACCTCCACGGCGTACTCGATGGTGGCGGCCTCGCTGGTGGGGTGCTGTGAGGTGTGGGGCGGGACGATGTTGCCCGCGGTGCGCAGCTCGAAGAGCTCGCCGGGGCGGGCGCCCGTGATCAGGGCCGGGACGACCCGGGAATCGGAGCAGGTGATGAACAGCACCTGCGGGGACTGGCCTTCGGCGAGCTTGGCGAACTCCTCAGGGCGCTGTCCGAAGGTACGGGCGTTGTCGATGAGGGGCTGCATGTATGTGGTTCCTCCTGGCGCGCCTGAGCGGCGCGTCGGACTTGAACGACGGGTTGTGGGGGAAAGGCTGAGTGCCTGTCAGCAGCGGAAGACCTGAAGTGCTGCCGGGGCGTGGGCTCTGGAGGCTGTGGGGGCCGGGCCGTGCGCGGTGCCGGGTGTGTGTGAGGGGCCGGCACCGGCTGCCCGGCCGGTTATCAGCGGGTGGTGCCGCGCGCAGCGGGAGGCGGGGCTGCGGACCGCGTCCGCCTCGTCCCCCGCCGGCAGTTCGGACGACGCGGTTCCGGCCTCAGCTTTGGCCGTTGCCTCACCGAGAGTGTGCGCAGGTGCGAAGGTTTCCGTGGGTGCCGGGGACAGCAGGGCGAGCAGGATGACGGTCAGGGTGACGAGCACGGTCCCGGTCGTCGTACCTCGGAACATGCGCCCCCCTTCCGGAAGTCCACGTCTCTCGCGTGCGCCAAGCATTGGTCAATGCTTGGTCAAGAAACACATTAACCCTGCAAAGTCCTTTGCAGGGTTAACTGCGCGTTACGAGCGCAAGAGAGCGTGAAAAGTGCCGGTCGGTGGCGCGATCTCGCCCTTGACTAGGAGCCGACGAGTCCCTTCGCGTCGCGGGCCAGCGCGGTGAGCCGGGATATCGCGCGGAAGTACTTCTTGCGGTAGCCGCCGTTGAGCATCTCCTCGCTGAACAGCTTGTCGAACGGCAGCCCCGAGGCCAGTACGGGGACCTCGCGGTCGTAGAGCCGGTCCGCGAGCACCACGAGCCGCAGCGCCGTCGACTGGTCCGGCACCGGCCGCACATCGGTGAGGCACACCGCCGTCACGCCGTCCGTCAGCGCGCCGTACCGGCTCGGGTGGACCTTGGCCAGGTGCTCCAGCAGATGAGGGAAGTCGTCGAGCGAGGCGCCCTCGGTGGCGTAGGCGGCCTTCGTCACCTCTTCGTCGGTGAAGGGCTGCGGCGCCTCGGGCAGGCCGCGGTGGCGGAAGTCCTCGCCGTCGATGCGCAGGGTGCGAAAGCGGGCCGACAGGCCCTGGATCTCGCGCAGGAAGTCGGCGGCCGCGAACCGGCCCTCGCCCAGCTTGCCCGGCAGCGTGTTGGAGGTGGCGGCGAGCGCCACGCCCGCCTCGACCAGCTTGCCGAGCAGGGTCGACACGAGGACCGTGTCGCCCGGGTCGTCCAGCTCGAACTCGTCGATGCACAGCAGGCGGTGGCCGGAGAGGGTCTGCACGGTCTGCTGGAAGCCGAGGGCGCCGACCAGGTTCGTCAGCTCCACGAAGGTGCCGAACGCCTTGAGCGCGGGCTCGGCGGGGGTGGCGTGCCACAGGGAGGCGAGCAGGTGGGTCTTGCCGACGCCGTAGCCGCCGTCCAGATAGACCCCGCGCGGGCCGGCCGGGGCCTTCGGTGCCCTGGCCCTGCCGAAGCCGAAGAAGGCGCGCCTGCCGGGGCCGGAGGCGTGCGCCCCGCCGAGCCCGCCCGCGAAGCCCTCGAGCACCTGCACGGCCTCGCTCTGGCTGGGCTGGTTCGGGTCCGGTATGTACGTCGAGAAGCGGACCGAGTCGAAGCGTGGGGGCGGGACCATCTCGGCGACCAGCCGGTCCGCGGGGACGTGCGGCTCGCGGGTGCACAGGGACAGCGGGCCCGCGTCGGTCAGAGGGCTGGATCCGGGGGTGGTGATGGAGGACGACACGGTTATCCATGCTAAGCGCCGTGTCACACTGCACGACATGCGACGCCTGTTCCCTGTGACCGACGAAACAGCAGCCCAGGCCTCCGGCGGGACGGCCGAGAGAGAGGGGATGAGGGGGGTTGCCGGGGCGCTGGTGGCGCATGTGCCCGGCGGCGCCGGCGGCCACGTGGACCATGACGCCCACGTCGATCGCGAGTGGAGCCTCGCCGAGCTGGCCGCCGCCTACGCCTACCCGGAGCCGCCGGGCCCCCCGCGGCCCTGGCTGCGGGCCAACATGGTCTCCACGCTCGACGGCGCCGCCCAGCACGAGGGGCGTTCCCAGCCCATCTCCAGCGCCGCCGACATGCGGATCTTCGGCACGCTGCGGGCGCTCGCGGACGTGGTCGTGGTGGGCGCGGAAACGGTACGCCAGGAGGGGTACCGCCCCGCACGCGCGCGTGCGGAGTTCGCCGAGGCCCGGGAAGCCGCCGGGCAGGGCCCGGCCCCGGCGATCGCGGTCGTCACCGCGAGCCTGGATCTGGACTTCTCGCTCCCGCTGTTCACCTCGCCCCTGGTGCCCACGCTGGTCCTGACCGGCTCCGGGGCCGCCCCCGACCGTGTCGCCGCCGCCGAGAAGGCCGGCGCCAAGGTGGTCATCGCCGGTGAGGGCGGCGGTGTCGACCCCGTGCGGGCGGTGCGGGCCCTGGCCGGCCTCGGCCACACCCGGCTGCTCACCGAAGGCGGTCCCCGGCTGCTCGGCCAGCTGGTCGCCGCCGAGGTGCTGGACGAGCTGTGCCTGACCCTGTCGCCCATGCTCACGGCGGGCGACGCCCAACGCATCGCCGGGGGGCCGTCGGTCGCCGTGCCGCACCGGTTCGAGCTCGTGTCGCTTCTCGAGGACGCCGGATTCCTGTTCGGTCGTTACCGTCGGTCCTGAAAACAGCGGAATATGCCGTTCCGTTTAGCTTCCGGAGGGCAGACTTAGTCCGGCACGATCCGTGCGATCACGGGGCAGGATGGTTTCCGCAGGGGCCTTGTCAGGGCCCACCGGAGGAGAAGAGGCGTTTGGTGTTCACCAGCGTTCTGATGATCGAGAAGGCTTTGACGTCCGCCGACGTGGAGTTCGTCACCACCTTGCACGGAGACGAGCCGGTCGCTTTCCATGTGCTCCTCCAGCCGCGTGGCGACCAGGCGGACCGCCTGCTGCGGGCCATCGACGACATCGCGCTCGGCGAACTCGACGAGGCGGTCCGCGAACACGAGACGCCCGAGGGCGAGGACGCCAGGAGCGTCGGACAGCAGGCCCTGGACGTGTCGGTGCAGGCGCTGCGGGCCGCCGGGAGCCAGGCGGAGGGACAGATGGTGGAGGACCATCCGCTGGACGCGCTGAAGTCCCTGGTCGCCGAGGTGGGTGCGGACGAGGTGATCGTCCTCACCGACCCCCACTACGTGGAGGAGTTCTTCCACCGGGACTGGGCCTCCCGGGCGCGGCACAAGGTGGGGGTGCCGGTGCTGAAGCTGTTCTCGCACAGCAAGGCGTAGCGCCACCGCCCCTGCTGCTCCGCCGCTCACCTGGCACTCCGCCGGTGCTCCTGGTGCTCCGCCCGGCTCCTCGCCTCCGCCTCGGCCATGGTCCGGGCCTCCGCCTCGGCCAGGGCGATGGCCACGCCGAAGGCCTGCGCGACGTGGCTCGCGGCCGACATGACGCGCGCCGTGCCGATCACGGGGGCGATCGCGACCAGGACGTCCTGGAGCTGTTCCACGAGGACCGGAGCCTCTGATGCGGCGGCCATGTCCGGACCGCCTTCCCGACATGCCGACCGCTTGCTCGGCCACCGTATGAGCCCGCCCGCGCCTCCTCGCCTCACCCCTGCCGGGTGAAGGCAGGCCGCGGCCTCGGGTGGTGCGATACCGGCATGAGCGGGACCGGGGATCGGCCGGCCGCGCCGGCGCCGGAGAGCCGGCCGGGTGCGGACGGCCTCGAACGGGCCGTCGCCGTGGGCGTCACGCGCGTGGTCGTGGGCCTCGCCGACCTGGCCGCGCAGGCGGTCGCCGTGGCGCGCCCGCGGGCGCTGCAACCGCCGGGCGGGTCGGCGTCCCTGCCGGACGCCGTGCTCGGACTCGCTCTCGCGGTCCCGCGGCGATCGGTGTCCGCGGCCCTGGACACGGCGGACCGGGCCGGGCGCTGGGCGCGTGCCGCGACCCGGGCGTTCGTGCCGCCGGCCGTGCGGGGCACGGTGGTTCGCCGGATCCGCGACTGGGGTGTGCGGGGAGCACTGGAACGGGCCCAGGCGCGGGAGGAGGCACGCTCCGTCGCGCGGGCGCTCGTCCGGACCCTGACGGCGGCCGTGGTGGACGAGATCGACCTCGACGCCGTGGCCGACCGGCTGGACGTCGACCGCGTGGCCCGGCGCATCGACCTGGACGCCGTGCTGGCGCGTGTGGACCTCGATGCGGTCCTTGCCCGGGTCGACGTGGACTCGGTCCTGGACCGGGTCGACTGGGACGCCGTGCTTGCCCGTGTCGATGTGGACGCGTTCCTGGGCCGTGTCGACGTGGAGGCCCTCCTCGGCCGTGTCGACGTGGATGCCGTTCTCGGTCGCGTGGACGTGGAGGCCCTCCTCGGTCGCGTGGACGTGGGTGCGGTGGTGGACCGGGTGGATGTGGACGGTGTGGCCCGGCGCGTCGACCTGGATGCCCTGCTGGCGCGCGTGGACCTCGATGCGGTCGTTGCCCGGGTCGACGTGGACTCGGTCCTGGACCGGGTCGACTGGGACGCCGTGCTTGCCCGTGTCGATGTGGACGCGCTCCTGGCCCGGGTCGACGTGGACGCCCTGCTTGCCCGGGTCGACGTGGACAGCCTCCTGGCCCGGGTCGACCTGGATGCCGTCCTCGACCGCGTCGACCTGGACGCGATGGTCGACCGGCTGGACGTCGGCCGGGTGGTACGGCGTGTCGATGTCGACGCGGTGCTGGCCAGGGTGGATCTGGCGAGCTGGGCGGAGCGGGTGCTCGAAGAGGTGGACCTCGGGCGGATCGTCAGGGACACCGGCGGCAGCATCACGGCGGAGACGCTGGACGCGTTCCGTGAGCGGAACGCCCGTGCCGACGGGCTCGTGGACCGGATGACCGACCGGCTGCTGCATCGCGACGGGCCCGGCGGGGCGGCTCCGCGGGCGGGCAGGGGGAAGAAGGCGCCATGACCTCGGTGGCCCGCCCTCGGGGCCCGGTGGCCGTCCAGGGGCGGCCGGCCGGGATCGTCACGCGCCTGGTCGCGGCCGGCGTCGATCTGCTCGTCGTGCTCGCGACGGTCGCGGCCCTGGATCTCGGCTACGCGGCACTGAGGTATCTCCTGCTCGGGCCGCCGTTCGTCCTGCCCGACCTGGGCCCGTGGGGCGCCCTGGGATACGGGGCCGCCGTCATGGCGGGCTATCTCGCCGTCAGCTGGGGCACGGCCGGGCGTACCGTCGGCGACCACGTGCTGGGCGTGCGGGTGACGAGCCGGTCGGGGTCCCTGCTCACTCCTGTCGCCGCGGTGCTGCGGGCCCTCCTGTACGTGATCTTCCCGCTCGGACTGCTCTGGGTGGCCGTCGGCCGGCGCCGGGCCTCCGTGCAGGACCTCCTGGTGCGCAGCGTCGTGGTGTACGACTGGTACGGCCACGCCGGGGCCACCGCGGCCCGTCCGCACGCATGAGCCCGCGGACCGGTGATGCCCGGGCCGTCCCCCGGTCCGCTCGGCCGGGCCCAGGGCCTGTCGTCAAGGACCGGCACCACCCCGCTGCAGTTGCTGCTGACCCAGCGGATCCGCCGCGCCCAGGAACTTGCCGGAGACCACCGACACCGGCAGCGAGGCCATCGCGACGGCCACCGGCACGGGCACGGCCACGACACTGTGCCGCCACTTCCACCGCACGGCCGGCGTGCCCCCGGACACCTGCCGCCGCACCTTCCGCGCACGCACCCCGGAGCCGGGTGAGCCGGGGCCCGGCGTCGCGCCTCGCCCCTTGCACGGGGCTCGGCACCCGAGCGCATAGGCTAGGGCGCGCTCAGCCCGTACCGGAATCTTGGGGAGAACCACATGGCACCCGGCCTTCCTACCGCCATGGACCGACCGCACTTCATCGGCATCGGCGGCGCCGGGATGTCGGGCATCGCCAAGATCCTGGCGCAGCGCGGGGCGAAGGTCGCAGGCAGCGACGCCAAGGAGTCGGCGACCGCCGAGGCGCTGCGGGCGCTCGGCGTGAGCGTGCACATCGGGCACGCCGCCGAGCACCTCGCCGGCGACGCGAGCTGTGTCGTCGTGTCCTCGGCGATCCGCGAGGACAACCCCGAGCTGGCCCGCGCGGCCGAGCTGGGCATCCCCGTGGTGCACCGCTCCGACGCGCTCGCCGCGCTGATGGAGGGGCTGCGCCCGATCGCCGTGGCCGGCACCCACGGCAAGACGACGACCACGTCGATGCTGGCCGTCTCCCTCACCGAGCTGGGCCTGAAGCCGTCGTACGCCATCGGCGGCGACCTCGACGCGCCCGGCTCCAACGCGCTGCACGGAGAGGGCGACATCTTCGTCGCCGAGGCGGACGAAAGCGACCGCAGCTTCCACAAGTACGCGCCCGAGGTCGCCATCGTCCTCAACGTCGAACTCGACCACCACGCCAACTACGCCTCGATGGACGAGATCTACGAGTCCTTCGAGACCTTCGCCGGGAAGATCGTCCCGGGCGGCACGCTGGTGATCTCCGCCGACCACGAGGGCGCACGGGAGCTGACCCGGCGGCTCGCGGGTTCGGTGAGGACGGTGACGTACGGCGAGGCCGAGGACGCCGGCGTACGTGTCCTGTCGATCGTCCCGCAGGGGCTGAAGAGCCAGGTCACCGTGGTCCTGGACGGGCAGGAGCTGACCTTCACGGTCTCCGTGCCCGGCCGCCACTACGCCCTCAACGCCGTAGCCGCGCTCACCGCCGGTGCCGCCCTCGGCATCCCGGCCACCGGCCTGGCGCCCGCGCTCGCCGCCTACACCGGCGTCAAGCGGCGCCTGCAGCTCAAGGGCGAGGCCGCCGGGGTGCAGGTCATCGACTCCTACGCCCACCACCCCACCGAGATGACCGCCGACCTGGAGGCCATGCGCGCCGCCGCCGGCGACTCCCGGATCCTCGTCGTCTTCCAGCCGCACCTGTTCTCCCGCACCCAGGAGCTGGGCAAGGAGATGGGCCAGGCCCTCGCCCTCGCCGACGCCTCCGTGGTGCTCGACATCTACCCGGCCCGCGAGGACCCGATCCCGGGCGTGACCAGCGAGCTGATCATCGAGGCCGCGCGCGCCGCCGGCGCCGACGTCACCGCCGTGCACGACAAGGACGGGATCCCCTCGGTGATCGCGGGAATGGCCAAGCCCGGCGATCTCGTTCTCACCATGGGCGCGGGCGACGTGACCGACCTGGGCCCGCTGATCCTGGACCGCCTGTCGCAGTAAAAGGGGCTGAGGCTCATGTCGTACGACGTCGAGAAGCCGGACGAGCAGTGGCGCGCGGAGCTGAACCCCGCCGAGTACGCCGTGCTCCGCCAGGCCGCCACCGAGCCGGCCTTCACCGGTGAGTACACCGACACCAAGACCAAGGGTGTCTACTCCTGTCGCGCCTGCGGCGCCGAACTGTTCACCTCCGACACCAAGTTCGCGTCGCACTGCGGCTGGCCGTCCTTCTACGACCCGAAGGACACCGACGCGGTGGAACTGGTCGAGGACCGCTCCCACGGCATGGTCCGCACCGAGGTGCGCTGTGCCCGCTGCGGATCGCACCTCGGGCACGTCTTCGAGGGGGAGGGGTATCCGACCCCGACCGACCAGCGGTACTGCATCAACTCCGTCTCCCTGCGGCTGGCGCCCACAGAGGACTGACCCGCCCTTGATCCCCGCTCCGATCGGTCGACACTCCGAATCTGGCAAAACACATCCTCGACAGGGCTCGTCCGGTCGAAGATGAACCCCATCGGATACCGGAGCGGGGCTCATGTTCTGTGCTGGGGCCTGCCGAGGGCACTGGGACGATGAGGCTGGTGCCCGACTTGCTCCGGTTTGAGATTCTGTGAGGGTGTTGGGTGTGGCGCGCTGGATCCAGTCCCGTCGCAGGCCTGTGCCCGCCGACAGCGGTCGCCACCACGAGGACGGAGGCGGGCACGACGCGACGGCGATATCCGCGCGGGCCGGTGATTCCGCGGATGTGGCGGGCTCCGCGGATGTGGCGGGCTCTGCTGATGCCGCGGGGCCCGCTGGTATCGCGGGCCCTGCGGAGACGGCGGGCTCCGCGGAGGCGGCGCAGAGCGTGCCGGCCGCCGATCCCATGGCGGCCGGCGGCGAACCGCTGAGCCTGCTGCGGGACGCGCTGGCCGGGATAGGCACCACCCTCGACGAGGCCACGACCTGCGCCGAGCTGACCCGGATCGCCGTACGGCTGGCCGGCGGTACGGCCGCCGTGCTGCGCCTGACCGGTCAGACCCTCTCCGGATACGAGGCGATCGCGGGGGACGCCGACGCGCTGCCCGACGTCCGATGGGCGACCGCGGCGGCCCGCGAGGCCGGGATACCGGCGCTCGACGCACAGCCGGAGCCCTGGCTGGAGTACGTGGGCGCCCCCCGCTCCCGGATCGCGCTGTGCACGCCGCTGACCAGCGGCGAGGACGGGTACGGCGTCCTGGTGTGGGCCCGCTCCGGGCAGCCGCTGCGCCGCGCGGAGGCCGAGCTGCTCAGCCTGCTCGCCGAGCGCGCCGCCTCCCACATCCGGCACGCCCGCGCCTACGCGACCATCAACCGCACCGCCGGCGACCTGCAGCGCGCCCTGCTCGCCGAGCCCGGCCGCCCGCACCCCAACCTCGACGTCGCCATCCGCTATCTGCCGGCCGGCGGCGGCGTGCTGGTCGGCGGCGACTGGTGCGAGACCGTGCGGCTGCACTTCGGGCGGACCCTGCTGGTCGTCGGCGACGTGATGGGCCACGGCCTGGAGGCCGCCGTCGACATGAGCGCCTACCGTTCCTCTCTGCGCTACATCGCCTCCGCCGACCTTCCCCCGCACCGGGTGCTGCGGCAGATGGACGAGATCGCCTCCCGAGAGGCCGACCTCAGGCCCGCCACCTGCCTGCTCGCCCGCGTCGACCCGGGCCGCCACCAGGTCACGCTGGCCAGCGCCGGGCACCTGCCGCCCGCGCGGATCAGCTCCGGCGGTGAGGCCTCGTTGCTGTCCGTCCCCGTGGGACCACCGCTCGGCACCGGACTCGGCGGCTACGAGTCGGCCACCCACCCGCTGGCCGAGGGGGAGACGCTGGTGCTGTTCACCGACGGGTTGGTGGAACGACGCGGGGAGGACATCGACCAGTCCCTGGCCCGGCTGTCCGCCCTGCGGTTCCCCGGCGGGGACGGACTGGAGAACGTGCTGGACCTGATCCTCAGCCGGTTGGACGCGCGGCATGCGGAGGACGATGTCGCTGCGTTGGCCTGCCGGCCGCACAGCCGACAGGGGCCTTCGGCCGACGCGGTCTCGCCGTAGAGGGTGCTGTGCGCTCGCGGGTGCGGGACTTGTCGACGCGGTAGAAGCGGTCGAGCACGGTGTGGACCAGCGGCTCCCCGCCCGGACCGTCCAGCTTGCGGCGCAGTACCTCGAACAGGGTGGGGGTGAGGGCGCCCATCCTCGTGCACCCGTCCGGCCCAGCCGGAGCTGCCGCCCCCACCGGTCACATCAATACTCAAGTGAAAGTCGTCCGACAGGGAAACGACAGCAATCCCGGGCGAAGCTCGTCATCCAGGACCCGATCAAGGAGCCGCGTCCGTGACGACCCTCCAGACACGTCTCGAACCCCCCACGACCATCCGCCCCCGGGTCGTGGCCCGCACCGGCCTGTACACCCTGCTGGCCGTCAACGCGGCCGTTGTGGCCTGGTTCTTCGTCCAGGCCGGATTCGCCTCGAACACCCTCATCGTGCTGGGCCGCCTCGCCGGCCTGAGCGGCGCCCTCCTCATGGCCTTCCAGCTGCTGCTGGTGGCCCGGCTGCCCTGGCTGGACCACCGGATCGGCATGGACCGGCTGACCTCCTGGCACCGCCGCACCGGCTTCGGCATCCTGTGGACCCTGCTCACGCACGCGGTGTTCATCACCTTCGGCTACGCCCAGGCGTCCTCGATGGACCCGGTGAACCAACTCGTGAACCTCGCCGAGACGGTCGAGGGCGTGCTGCGCGCCGTCGTCGCGCTCGCCCTGATCGTCCTGGTCGGCGCCGTCTCGGCCCGCTGGGCACGCCGCCGACTCGCCTACGAGACCTGGCACTTCATCCACCTGTACACCTACGCCGCCGTGGTCCTCGCCTTCACCCACCAGGTCGCGGCCGGTACGACCTTCACCTCCTCGCCCGCCGCGAGGACGTACTGGTACTCGGTGTGGGGCACGGCCCTCGGCGCGGTCCTCGCGGGCCGGCTGGCGCTGCCGCTGTGGCGGAACCTGCGGCACCGGCTGCGGGTCTCGGCGGTCGTACCCGAGTCCGACGACGTCGTCTCCGTCTATGTCACCGGACGCCACCTGGACCAACTGCCCGCCCGCGCCGGCCAGTTCTTCCTCTGGCGGTTCCTCACCCGGGACCGCTGGTGGCAGGCCAACCCGTTCTCCCTGTCCGCCGCCCCCGACGGCCGCACCCTGCGCCTCACCGCCAAGGCGTCCGGCGACGGCAGCGCCGCCCTGCGGCACCTCAAGCCCGGCACCCGCGTCTTCGCCGAAGGCCCCTACGGCGCCTTCACCACGCTGCACCGCACCCGCCCGGAGTCCGTGCTGATCGCCGGCGGCGTCGGCGTGACACCCATCCGGGCGCTGCTGGAGGACCTTCAGGGCCACGCCGTGGTCATCTACCGGGTGGCCACCGACCGCGACGCCGTCCTCTACGACGAGCTGTGCGACCTCGCCCTCACCAAGGGCGCCGAACTCCACCTGGTGACCGGCCCGATCCTGCCCGACCGGCTCGCCCCCGACGAACTGGCGCGGCTCGTCCCCGACATCGGGGCACGGGACGTCTTCCTGTGCGGGCCGCCCGGGATGATGACCGCCGTGCTGCGCAGCCTGGCCGAGCTGGGCGTGCCCAAACGGCAGATCCACTTCGAGCGCTTCAGCCTCGCGGGCTGAGAGAGGGCGTTTGACCGTGAAGCGAGCCATTCCCGTCTTCGTCCTGACCGTCGCCGGACTGATACCGGTGTGGCGCTACCACCCCTCGGCCGGGACCGTCGAGACCGCACAGCCGGCGTCGACACCGCCCCCCGTGCCGTCCGGTACCGCGTCCGCGCCTTCCGCGTCGTCCTCCGCGGCCTCCTCGAAGGTCGTCCCGGGCACCGCGGTCAGCACCACGAAGGGCGTCTTCCAGGTGGAGGTGACCTTCCGGGGCGACCGGATCGCCTCCGTGCGGATGCTCCAGGCGCCCCACCATCCGCAGACCCGGTGGGCCGTACCGGAGCTGATCGCGGAGACGCTCACGGCGCAGAGCGCCCACATCGACACGGTGTCCGGGGCCACGATCACGAGCCAGGGATACCGGGAGTCCCTCCAGGCCGCGCTCGACGCCAAGGGCTCCTGACGTGCGCCGGGTCGAACACGTCATGGGGTTTCCGGTCTCGCTGCGGATCGACGACGAGGGCGACTTCGGCGCGGCCGCCGACGAGGTCTTCGCCTGGCTGCGCCGGGTCGACGCCCGCTTCAGCCCGTTCAAGTCCGGGAGCGAGGTGTCCCGGTACGGGCGCGGGGAGCTGGCGGAGGACGAGCTGAGCGCGGACCTGAGGGAGGTCCTCGGCCTGTGCGAGCGGTACCGGTCCGCCACCGGCGGTGCCTTCGACGTGCGGCTGGCCGGCCGGGGCCTCGATCCCTGCGCGGTGGTCAAGGGCTGGTCGGTGCAGCGGGCGGCCGGGCTGCTGGCGGCGGCCGGGGCGCGGCGGTTCTGCCTCAACGCCGGCGGGGACGTGGTGGTCTCCGGCGGGCCGTGGCGGGTGGGCATCCGGCACCCGGAACAGGCCGACCGGGTCTGTTCCGTGCTGGCCGTCACCGACGCGGCCGTGGCGACCTCCGGGCGGTACGAACGCGGTGACCACATCCTCGACGGCCGTACGGGACGTCCCGCCACGGGGCTGCTCAGCCTCACCGTGGTGGCCCCGACCCTGACGGAGGCGGACACGACCGCGACGGCCGCCTTCGCACTGGGCGCCGACGGTCCGGCCTGGGCCGCCGCGCGCCCCGGCTGCGAGGTGTTCGCGGTGGACACCGCACGGCGCGTGCTCCGCACCCCGGGACTGCCGGTCGCCTAGCCATTCACCCGCCAAAACGCCGAAACACTCGAGGTCTAGACTCTCCCCGCAACGGGCTGCGCAGCGACGACCGTGGCCGAAAGCGGGCGGAA
This sequence comes from Streptomyces barringtoniae, assembly GCF_020819595.1. Taxonomy (GTDB): domain Bacteria; phylum Actinomycetota; class Actinomycetes; order Streptomycetales; family Streptomycetaceae; genus Streptomyces; species Streptomyces barringtoniae. Next base: position 213,890 of record NZ_JAJHNP010000001.1, on the reverse strand, counting down.
ATCCGCCAAACCCGAAGGGCATTCGGCGTTTTGATACGGATAGAGTCAGTCACGAAGCGGTATCCGGACGGCACGGTCGCGGTCGACCGGCTGTCGCTGGAGATACCGGACCGCGCGATCACCGTTCTGGTCGGGCCCTCGGGCTGCGGCAAGACGACGACCCTGCGGATGATCAACCGGATGGTGGAGCCCACCGAGGGCAGCATCCTCCTCGACGGCACGGACATCCGGCAGCAGCCGGTCAACACCCTGCGCCGTTCCATGGGTTACGTCATCCAGAACGCCGGACTCTTCCAGCACCGCACCATCCTCGACAACATCGCCACCGTGCCCCGGCTGCTCGGCTGGAGCAAGCAGAAGTCGCGCGCGAAAGCCGCCGAGCTGATGGAGCGGGTGGGGCTCGACGCCGCGCTCGCCAAGCGGTACCCGTACCAGCTCTCCGGCGGCCAGCAGCAGCGCGTCGGCGTGGCCCGGGCGCTCGCCGCGGATCCGCCGGTGCTGCTGATGGACGAGCCGTTCTCCGCCGTCGACCCCGTGGTGCGCAAGGGACTCCAGGACGAGCTGCTGCGCATCCAGGACGAGTTGGGCAAGACCATCGTCTTCGTCACGCACGACATCGACGAGGCGATCAAGCTCGGCACGATGGTCGCCGTGCTGCGCACCGGCGGGCGGCTCGCCCAGTTCGCCCCGCCCGCCGAACTGCTCAGCGCGCCCGCGGACTCCTTCGTGGAGGACTTCCTCGGCGCCGACCGGGGCATTCGCCGGCTGTCCTTCTTCCCGTCCGCCGGCCTGGAGCTGCAGACCGCGCCGATCGTGGCCATCGACGCCGACGCCGGCCTGCTCGCCTCCCGCGCGGACGCCCCCTACCTCCTCGTCACCGACCCCGACGGCAGGCCGCTCGGCTGGAGCGAGCCGGACCGGCTCACCGCCGGGGCCGTGGACCGGGCACAACTCCTCGACCACGGGCGGCCCTTCGTGCCCGGCAAGGACTCGCTGCGCACCGCCCTCGACGGCGCGGTGCTCTCACCGACCGGCTGGGCCGTCGCGATGGACGACGAGGGACACGCCGTGGGCGTCGTCTCCCAGCAGACCATCGCCGAGGCCATCCGCGCGGCACACAGCCGGGCCGCGCGAGGTCGGGCTGAGGATGCCGGCGATGCCGAGCGCGGCCAGGCCGCGGACGGCACCGACGCCGAGCCCGCTGGGGCTGAGGGCGGCACCGAGGCCGCACAGGGCCGGGCCGAGGACGGCGGCGACGCCGCGCAGGGCCGGGCCGACGGCGGCGCAGCGCAGGGCCGGGCCGAGGACGGCGGTGGCGCAGCGCAGGGCCGGGCCGAGGACGGCGCCGAGGCCGAGCGCGGGCAGGTCGCAGACGGCGCCGACGCCGAGCCCGGTGGGGCTGAGGGCGGCACCGAGGCCGCACAGGGCCGGGGCGCGGACGGTGGCGACGCCGCGCAGGGCGGGTCCGTCGACGGGGTCGACCTCAAGGCCGCGCAATGAACGGCTTCTTCGACCTTCCGAGCGATCTTCAGCACAGCTATCTGGGGCTCGTCGGCCTGCATGCGCGTGAGGGCCTGCTGCCGGTGCTGGTCGCGCTGCTCGTCGCGCTGCCCGTGGCCCAGCTCTGCGTACGCTTCCGCTGGGTCTACCCGCCCGTCCTCGGCGTCACCACTGTGCTCTACTCCATCCCGTCGCTGGCGTTCTTCGTCGTGCTCATCGACTACTTCGGGCAGAGCGAGACCACGGTGATGATCCCGCTCGCGGTCTACAGCCTGGTGGTCCTGGTGCCCGGGATCGTGGACGGCGTCCGCTCGGTGCCGCAGGAGACCCTGGCCGCCGCGCAGGCCATGGGCTTCGGCCCCGTACGCCGCTACCTCCAGGTCCAGTTGCCCATCGCCGCACCCGCGATCATCGCGGGCCTCAGGGTCGCGGTCGTCTCCAGCCTCTCCCTGGTCAGCGTCGGCATGCTCATCGGCAACCAGGGCGCGCTCGGCAACATGCTCAACGACGCCACCACCTACCACCGGCCGGCCCTGGCCGTGAACTCGGTCCTGACGACGGCGCTGCTGGGCATCCTCGCCGACGCCCTGCTGGTCCTCGTCCGCCGTCTCCTCACCCCCTGGATGCCGAGGAAGGGTGCCACCCGGTGAACGTCCTGAACTTCGCACACGCCTTCTTCAGCGACAGCGCCCACTGGCACGGCTACGACGGCATCCCCACCCGGCTCGCCGAGCACGTCAGGTACTCCCTGGAAGCGCTGCTGTTCGCCGCCCTGATCGGACTGCCCGTCGGCCTGGTCACCGGCCACTACGGCCGCGGCGGCAACGCCCTCGCCCTGATCGCCACGGCGGGCCGGGCGCTGCCCAGCTTCGGTCTGCTGGTCCTGATGTTCATCTGGATCGGGTTCGGTCTGCTGCCGGTGATGATCCCGCTGGTCGTGCTCGCCGTACCGCCGATCCTGGTCACCACCTACGAGGCGGTCCGCTCCGTCGACCCCTCGCCCGTGGACGCGGCCCGGGGCATGGGCATGCCCGAGGCACGGGTGCTGTTCCAGGTCGAGCTGCCGGTCGCGCTCCCCCTCATCCTGAGCGGGCTGCGCACGGCGGCCATCCAGATCGTCTCCACCGCCACCATCGCCGCCTACGTCAGCCTCGGCGGGCTCGGCCGCTACATCATCGACGGTCTCTACCAGAGGAACTACGAGAAGGTCGTCGGCGGCGCCACCCTGGTCGCCGGACTCGCCCTGACCACCCTCGTGGTGTTCTGGGCGGCCTCCCGGATCACCGTCTCGCCGGGGGTGCGGCGCAGCAGCTGACGCCTGCCCGCCGGTCCCGGCCGACAGGGCGCGGACAGGCGGGCAGGCGGGCTGTGCCCACAAGTGTCCGCAGATCGAGGCCAATCGGTGATCTGCGGCCCTTGACTGACCGAGAACCGGCTGGATTGGATCGGCGGGTGACTTCCAACAACCGCATCAGCAGGTCCATCCGGAGGAACCGAGGCGCGGCGGTGGTCGCCCTCGCGGCGGCGACGGCTCTGCTGGCGGGCTGTTCCTCCAGCGACGGAAAGTCCGGCGGCAACCCGCTGACGGACAGCAAGGCGAGCGGCGACACCGTGGTCGTCGGATCCAACAACTTCCCCGAGAGCACCCTGCTCGCCGACATCTACGGCGAGGCCCTCAAGGCCAAGGGCATCAAGGTCAGTTACAAGCCGAACATCGGCAGCCGCGAGACCACCTACGGGCTGATCAAGAACGGTTCCATCAAGGTGCTGCCCGAGTACAACGGCGCCCTGCTGGCCTACCTCGACCCGAAGGCCAAGCCCACGACGGCCGAGGCCACCACGACGGCCATCGAGGCCAAGCTGGACTCCAAGCTGACCCTGCTCAAGCCGGCGGCGGCGGAGTCCAAGGACTCCGTGACGCTCAACGCGGCCACCGCGAAGAAGTACCACCTCACCGACAAGTCGACCATCGCCGACCTGAAGGGCATCGCGAAGGACCTGGTCATGGGCGCCTCGCCGGAGTTCCAGACCCGGCAGCAGGGCCTGGTGGGCCTGAAGTCGGTCTACGGTCTCGAGTTCAAGTCGTTCAAGGCGCTCGACGCGGGCGGCCCGCTCACCCAGGCCGCGCTGAAGAAGAACGCCGTGCAGGCCGCGGACATCTTCACCACGGACTCGACCATCTCCAAGGAGAAGTTCGTCGTCCTGCAGGACCCGAAGAACCTCTTCGGGTTCGAGAACGTCCAGCCGCTCGTCCGCAAGGGCGTCCTGTCGCAGAAGGGCGTCGACGCGCTCGACGCGGTTTCGGCCAAGCTCGACACCGCCACCCTGCTGGACCTGGACACCCAGGTGCAGGTCCAGGGCAAGGACCCGCTGGACGTGGCCAAGGCCTGGCTGCAGTCCGCCGGTATCGCCTGACGTCCCGTCTCCCTTCGACACGACCCTGCACTGCCGACGCGGGTGCTCCCGAGGACCGGGAGCACCCGCGTCGTGCTGTGGCATGTGGCATGTGGGATGCGGGGCGTGTGGGATTTCTTCGGGGGCAACGCTGCTGATGGAGGAAATCCGCATGCACACCGCTCCTGCTGGAGCCCCTCTCCCTCGCTCTCGCACGCTGGCCCGGGGCCGGTCCCGGTCCCCGCACCGAGCGTGAGAGGAACAGCTGAACACCCATGACCACAGCACACGTGGCTGTCGCCACTCCCTGCCGAGGGCGGTGGCCCGGCCTGGCCGCCCTGCTGCTCGGCGAGGCGATGAACCTGCTGGACGCGACCGTCGTACAGGTGGCCGCGCCCGCCGTCCACGCCGACCTGGGCGGGCCGGTCTCCGACGTCCAGTGGTTCGGCGCCGCCTACACCCTGCCGTTCGCGGTGCTGCTCATCAGCGGCGGGCGGCTGGGGGACATCGCGGGCCGGCGCCGCGTGTTCGTCCTCGGCGTCACGCTGTTCACGGCGGCGTCCGTGGCGTGCGCTCTGGCGCCGTCCCCGGGGCTGCTCATCGCCTTCCGGGCCGTGCAGGGCGCCGCGGCGGCGCTGATCATCCCGCAGACCATCGGGCTGATCAAAGCGATGTTCTCGGGCGAGGAGACGGCGAAGGCGCTGGGCAGCATCGGACCGGTGATGGGCCTCGCCGCCGTCTGCGGACCCGTCGTCGGCGGAGTGCTGACCCACGCCGACCTGTTCGGCTCGTCGTGGCGGTCCGCGTTCCTGGTGAACGTGCCGGTGGCCGCGCTGGTGCTGGCCCTCGCCCGCAACCTCCCGGAGAACCGCGCCCCGCGCCGCCCGTCCCTCGACTGGCCCGGCACCGCACTGGCCGCGCTCGGCACCGGGCTCCTGGTGTACCCGCTGATCGGCGGAAACCTCCGTCAACTGGGTGCCGAAGACTGGCTGTTGCTCGGCGCGGGACTGCTCGTGCTGGCCGGTTTCGCCCGACACCAGCGGCGCACGGCACGTCCGCTGCTGGAGCCCAGCCTGTTCACCCACCGCGGCTTCCCGGCCGCTCTCGTGACCTCCACCGCCTTCTTCGCGGCGACCAACGGGCTGACCGTCGTGGTCGTCCTGCAGCTCCAACTCGACACCGGAACAGGCGTGCTGGCGTCGGGACTGAGCCTGCTGCCGTGGTCCGCCGGTCTCGCCCTCGCCTCCTGGTGGGCCGGCTCGCGGCTGGTGCGGCGGCACGGGCGGCGGGTCATGCCGTACGGGCTCGGGCTGCTGCTGGCCGGGCTGCTCGCCGCCGTGGCCGCGTACCGGTCGGCCGCGCCGGGGCACTACCCGGTCGCGCTGCTGCCGGCCCTCGCCCTCGTCGGCCTCGGCGCCGGCCTGTTCACGCCCGCCTTCTTCACCCTCGCCCTGCACCCCCTGCGTCCCCAGGAGGTCGGCTCGGCGGCGGGCCTGCTCAACGCGGTGCAGCAGTTGGGGGCCACGCTGGGAGTGGCGGTCCTCGGCAGCGCCTACCTGGCGGGAACGGGCCCGGCCGCACCCCAGGGCGCCTGCTGGGTGGCGGTGGGGCTGCTGGGCGTGGCGTGGGCGGCGAGTGCGCGGGTCGGAACGGGGGAGGGAGCTTAGGCGCCGGTGGCTGAGCGCACCAAGGGGCGCGGGGCTGTGCCGACATGCGGCTCCGCCGCCCGGGCGCGACCAGCCCCCCCGGCACCCGCAGCCGCGTACGGCCTCAACCACCCCGCCGGGCGGGCGCCACCCGGTGCCCGGCCGTCAGCGCAGGACTCGCCGCTTTCAGGGTGCGCAGCACCGGGCTGGTCTCCAGCGTGTCGATCTCCCGCAGCGCGCCGAGCCGCCGGGTGAGGTAGCGGTGCAGGTCGGCCGGGTCGCGGCACAGCGCCTGGGCGACCAGGTTGGTGCGGCCGGTGGTCGCGGCCACGAAGGCGAGCTCGTCATGGCCGGCCAGGGCGACCGCGACCTGCTCCAGGTCCGCCGGCCGCACCGACAGCCACAGCAGGGCCCGGGTGCGGACGCCGAAGAGCCCGGCGTCCACCTCCACGTCGAAGAACAGGGCGCCCGACGCGCGCAGTTCGGCCATCCGCCGGGCCACCGTCGTGGGCGACCAGCCGGTCGCCCGGGCCAGCTCGCCCTGCCCGGCCCGCCCGTCCCGCTCCAGCGCCGCGAGCAACTCGGCGTCCTCCGGGCCCGGTTGCCGTACCCCCTCGGCGTTCTCCCGGTACTCCAGTGCCGCCTGCTGCCGCTCGTCCAGGGCCCGGGCGCTGCGCCGCCAGTTGGCGGGGCCGCCCAGATAGGTGTGCAGCAGGCAGTGCGCGGAGACGGCCGTGATGCCGCCGGTGCGCGGGACGTCGTGCAGCAGGAGGGAGCCGGGGGAGGCGTCCACGGCCGGGGCGTGGATCACCGCGGTGATCTCGGTGCCCCCGGAAGTGAGCTTCACCCAGGACGTGTCCGGCCGCCGCACCAGCGCCCCGGCGATGTCCTGCGCCGAGCGTGCCGTCGCCGTCAGCCGGACCAGCCACTGGGCGCGGCCCGCCCGGTCCGGGTCGGCGAGGCCCACCACGCGCAGCCCCGCCTCGGTGCGCAGCCGGCGGTAGCGGCGGGCCACGGTCTGCGCCGAGACCCCGAGCACCTCGGCGATCCTGCTGAACGGCGCCCGGCCGTCCAGGTGCAGGGCGTGGATGAGGGCACGGTCGAGGTCGTCCAGCATGCCCCCATCCTCGCGCGGCCCGACGGGCTCGGAGTTCCAGCCCGCCTACACTTGGTTCCCGCACACGGACGGAACAGACGGAACAGACGGACCACAGGACGACGCGGAGGGAAGGCGACAGTGGCGACAGGGCCCGGCACCGGCTACCAGGACCCCTCCGCCGAGGTGCTCACCGAGGCGGCCGCCGCCTTCGGACTGCTCGCCTCGCCCGCCCGGCTGCACATCGTCTGGGCGCTGATCCAGGGGGAGAGCGACGTCACCGGGCTCGCCGAGCGGGTCGGCGGCGCGCTGCCCGCGGTCAGCCAGCACCTGACCAAGCTGAAGCTCGCCGGGCTGGTCCGGTCCCGGCGCGAGGGCCGCCGCCAGGTGTACTTCGTGGACGCCGCCGGACAGGCCGCCGTCGTCGACGTCGTACGCCTCCTCGTCGGCCGGCTCGCGGAACGGGCCGCGGACGCACCGGCCCCGGCCCGCCGCCTCCATGGCCTCTGAGACCCCGACGGGCCCGGCGGGCGGACCCGCGACCGGGCCGGTGAGCGGTCCCGGGACCGGTCCGGTGGGTGGCACGTCGCTGCAGGTGCTGCGGCGCCTCGGCACCGGCCCGCGCGGACTCACCGACGCCGAGGCCGCCGCCCGGCTCGCCACCCACGGCGAGAACGCGCCGCCCCGCTCGCGCACCCCCTCCGTGCTCCGGCGCTGTCTGCGGGGCCTGCGCGACCCGTTCACCACCGTCCTGCTCACCCTCGGCCTGGTCTCGGCGTTCGTCGCCTCCTGGGGCACCGCCACGGTGATCCTCGCCCTGGTCGCCGTCAGCTGTGCGCTGCGCGCGGCCGGCGAGCGCCGCGCCGACCGCGCGCTCGCCGCCCTGCGCGAACTCGTCGCCGGCACGGCCACCGTGCTGCGCCGCACCGGCGACACCGCCGCTCCGCGCACCCGCGAGGTCCCGGTGGCCGACCTGGTCCCCGGCGACGTCGTACGGCTCGGCCCGGGCGACCTCGTGCCCGCCGACGTACGACTGCTGCGCGCCCGCGGGCTGACGGTGTCCGAGTCCGCGCTCACCGGCGAGTCCGCGCCCGTGGCCAAGGCCGCCGCCGATCCGCCGGAGCCGTCCGCCGAATCCCCCCTGTGCTTCCAGGGCAGCGCGGTCGTGGCGGGCAGCGCCACCGCGGTCGTCGTGGCCACCGGGGCCGACACCCGGTTCGCCGCCGCGCAGCGCACGCCGGAGCCGCGCGAACCCAGCGCCTTCGACCGGTCCGTGCACGGCATCGCCTGGGTGCTGGTCCGGTTCATGCTGCTCACCCCGCCGCTGGTGCTCATGGCCGGCGCGGCGCTGCGCGGCCGCGGGCTGCAGACGCTGCCGTTCGCCGTGTCCGTGGCCGTCGGGCTCACCCCCGAGATGCTCCCGGTGATCGTCACCACCTGCCTGGCCCGGAGTGCCGCGCTGCTGGCCCGCACCCGCCGGGTCGTCGTACGGCGGCTGCCCGCGCTGCACGACCTCGGCGCGGTCGACGTGCTGTGCGTGGACAAGACCGGCACCCTCACCCAGGACCGGCCGGTCGCCGCACGCTCCCTCGGACCGGACGGCCGGGACGATCCGGAGGTGCTGCGCTGGGCGGCCGTAGGCGCCTGGTGGACCCTGCAGCTCGCCGAACTGCCCGCTCCCGACGCCCTCGACGAGGCGCTGCTCGACGTCGCGGGAGCCGTGGGGGAGGAGTACGACGGGCTCGCCGCGCTGCCCGTCGTGCCCGGCCGGCGCCTCGCGACCGCCGTCGTCGCCGGCCGGCTCGGCCACCACCTGCTGATCACCAAGGGGGCCGCCGAGGACGTCCTGGAGCGCTGCGACCTGCCGGACGCCGAGCGGCAGCGGCTGCTGGCGCTCGCCGCACGCGAGGCGGAGAGCGGGCAGCGGGTGCTGGCCGTCGCCACCGCCGAACGACCCGCCCGCACCCGCCCGTACACCCCCGCCGACGAACGCGGGCTCGCCTTCCGCGGTCTGGTCACCTTCCACGACGAACTCGCCCCCGGCGCCGCCGAGTCCCTGCGCACCCTCGCCGCCCTCGGCATCCAGGTCCACGTCCTCACCGGCGACCACCCCGCGACCGCGGCCCGGGTCTGCCGGGAGGCGGGGCTGGAGCCCGGGGAGGTGCGGACTGCCGGGGGCTGGAGCCCGGATGCGGCCGACGGGACCACCACGGTCGTCGCCCGGTGCACCCCCGAGGACAAGGCCCGTGTCGTCGCCGGGCTGCGCGCCGCCGGGCACACCGTCGGATTCCTCGGGGACGGCGTCAACGACGTGGCCGCGCTCCTCGCCGCCGACGTCGGGATCGCCCCGCGCGGGGCCGTCGCGGTGGCCCGGGAGAGCGCGGACGTCGTGCTGGCCGAGAAGGACCTCACCGCGATCGGACACGCCGTCACCGCCGGCCGGATCGGCAGCGCCAACATCGCCGCCTATCTGCGGGTGACCCTCTCCTCCAACCTCGGCAACGTCCTCGCCATGCTCGCGGCCGGACTGCTGCTGCCCTTCCTGCCGATGCTCCCCGTGCAGGTGCTCGCGCAGAACCTGTGCTTCGACGCCGCCCAGCTCGCCTTCGCCCACGACCGCCCGGCCCCGAGCGAGCTGCGCCGGCCGACCGTGCTGCGGCCGCCGGCCTTCCTGCGGTTCATCACCGGCTTCGGCGTGCTCAACGCCTTCGCCGACCTCGCCACCTTCGAGGTTCTCGCGCTCGCCCTGAACGGCCCCGACGCCCTGGACGACGAGGCCGTCTTCCACTCCGCCTGGTTCACCGAGAACCTGCTCACCCAGGCGCTGGTCATGCTGCTCCTGCGCGACGGCCGGCGCCTGACGCGCGGCGGCCGTCCGGGACCGGTCGGCTGGGCCGCCGTCTTCCTCGCCGCCGTCGGACTCGCCGTACCGCCCAGCCCGCTCGGCGCCGCGCTCGGCATGACCGCGCTGCCCGCCCCGTACCACCTGTTGCTCGCCGCCGTCCTCGGCCTGTACGCCCTCGCCCTCATCGTGGTCATCGCCCGCCACGCGCGGTGCCGGCCCCAGCCCGCGGGTTGTACAGTTGCGCAAAACAGCAAGCTTTCCCGGAAACAGCAAGCTTTCCCAGAAGGGGGGCGGTCGTGCTCCGCAACGGACTCGAGCCCTGGCACCTGTTGATCGTCGCCGTCGTCTTCATCGTGCTGTTCGGCTCCCGGAAGCTCCCGGACACCGCGCGGGCGCTGGGCAAGTCCATGCGCATCCTCAAGAGCGAGGCGAAGGCGATGAAGGACGACACCGGCGCGCCGGGCGCCGCCGGCGCACCGGTCGTGGAGCCGTCGCAGGTCATGCCCGCGAGTGACGTCCGCGCGTCGACGGCGGAGCGTACGGCCGCGGAGGCGCCGAGGCCCACCGATGCCCCGGCGAGCGCCGGCTGAGTCCCGGCGCCGGATCGGTCGAGCGGCGGACAGCTGTGTCCGCCGTACCGGGGCGTCGGGCCGTCAGACGGTCAGGCCCTCCGGGCCCGTGGTGCCCTCGGCCGGTGTGCGTGCCGCCGCCTTCGCCTGCCTGCGGCGCTCGCGGCGGCCGACCCGCGGTTCCTGGTCGGGGAGCCAGCCGAAGGCGAGGCAACTGCCGGTCACGCCCAGCAGGAGGCCGATGAAGAAGCCGCCCAGGTTGGACGTGACCCAGGTGCCCAGGGAGAGCAGGACGCCGGTGATGGAGTAGAAGAGCCGCTGCGCCGGGTTGAAGAGGATCAGCAGGCCCAGCAGTGCCATCAGGCCCGGCAGCAGATAGCCGGCCGCCCCCTGCATGCCGATGTGCATCACGACCTTCAGCGAGGCCTTCTCCGTGAGCAGGATCTCACCGCCGGCCAGCGCGAGCAGCAGCCCGCCCCAGAACGGCCGCCGGGCCCGCCAGCCACGGAAGGCGGCCCGCGCTCCCCGGCGTGGACGGTCGGCCACCGCGATCAGCAACCCGAGTCGCTGAAGCGGAGCTTGAGACCGGGAAGCTTGAACACACCGGCCGTGGTCGCGTAGTTGGTCTGCCGCAGGTTGGCGATGTGCACGGTGTCGGCCTGCTGGCTGAACACCCCGATCGGGCCCTTCACGCCCGCCTTCGTCAGCGTGCTGGCGTCGTTGCCGATCTCGATGTTGTTGAACTCTGCGTTGCCGGACAGCTCAGTGGAGTCCGTGGTCAGAGCGCTCGCCTGTACCTTGTCCGCGCCGCCGCCCGCCGTGATCATCAGGTTGGTGCCGCCGAGGTCGACGCTCTGGCACAGATGGTCGAGCGTGGCCTTCTTGATGGCGGAGGTCACCACGAGCTCCTGGCCCCCGGTGTCCCCGGCGTTCGGGCTGCCGTCCGCCATGTTGTCGAGGGCGCCGAACTGCTCGAAACCTGTTCCGTTCAGGTCCGTCGCGGTGACCGCGAACGGCATGCCGGAGATCGCGAACTGCACACCCAGCGCCCCCTGGGCGGTCAGCACCGCGAGACCGGCGGCGACGAGGGTGGCAGGTACGGCCATCACCGCGGCCCGGCGTGCCCGGACCCGGCCCCGCCTCTCGTCGGCGGCGGGCTCGGCCGCGAGCGGCGCTTCGGAGGACCCGGAGGCTGCGGAGGCGGCGGAGGTCTCGGAGGGTGAACCGTTTCCCGGGTTCTCGGGGGTGTTGCCGACGGACGGGACGTCCGGGGACGAGGCCATGTCTGCTCCCATGGGCATGGATCAATGCGGGTTGGGCTTCAGCGGCGCGGTGTCCTGGCGCGGACAGCGACTGTCGCGTACGCCTCCTCGCACCCCGGCGGAGCAAGGGCTTTCTCGTTACGCGGCAGTAGCCTGCGAGGAAGTTACCGCCGGTTACTTCGGGGGGTCAAGGCGGATGTGAAAAAAGAGTGTCGGATGTGCCAGACCTGCGATCGCATGCCGCAACTCCCCTTGCCCGGCTTGACGTTGACGGTTGATCAGGTCTACAACTTCCCCTGATCTCGCGGATCCGTGGCGCCGGGTCCGCCGAGCGGCACCGGATGCGTTTCCCGGTCTCTCACGCCGACCGCTCACCACGCCGACAGAAACCGTTCACACCGCTGCGGCCCCGCACGGCCCCGCCCCCCGGCCGTGCCCGGCCGCCCCCTGCCGGCCCGGCCGAAGGCCTTCCCCCGGGTCTTCGGCCGGTGCCCGGACCGCCGCCGTCGCCGGACCGTCGCGTACGGAGAAGGCGCACGGTCCTGCGCCGGCGGCACCGCGCGCATCACCGCACCACGCCGCTACGGCATCACTCGTCACCCGCGCGCCGGCCACCCCCACCATCCGCCACCCCCACCATCCGCCACCCCCCATCCCCACCTCACCCGGACCCCACCCAGGAAAGAGGCACCCGCATGCGTACGCGATCCCTTCTCGCCCTCGCCGGCACCGCCACCGCGCTCACCCTCGCGGTCGCCGCACCGGCCTCCGCCGACGGCAGCGCCGTCCTCACCACCGGCGGCGCGGGCGGCACCGCCGTCGCGACCGGCGACACCCTCACCGCGCCGCTGGCCTCCGGCACGTCCGCCACGCTCTACTCCAGCGCGACCGGCACCAGCGGCGTGACCTGCAAGTCCTCCCAGTTCACCGCCGCGGTCACCGGCAACCCGACCGCCCCCGGCACGGCCACCGAGTCCGTCACCGGGCACACCTTCGACAGCAGCTCCTGCACCAGCAACGTCACCGGCGTCCTCGGGGTCAGCGGCATCACCGTCGACAACCTGCCCTACACGGCGACGGTCGCCTCCGACGGCACCCTCACCGTCTCGGCGGCCAGCGGCTCCACCATCCAGACCACGGTCAAGCTGCGCACCCTGCTGGGCTCGATCACCTGCGTCTACCAGGCGCCCTCCCTGACCGGGAAGGCCGACAACGCCGACAACAGCATCAGCTTCACCAACCAGCAGTTCACCAAGACGTCCGGTTCGTCGCTGTGCTTCGCCAGCGGTTACTTCACCGCCAAGTACGCGCCCGTGACGGACGGCGGCGCGCCGGTCTACGTCAACTGATCGTCAAATACCCAGCACCACAGCCGAGTTCAGCGGCGACGTAGACGCGCCGTGAGGGCGGCGCCCCCGGTGAGCACCAGCACCGCGGCGGCGCCGCCCGCCAGCACGGGCGCCGAGGGGCCCGTGTCCCGGGCGGCCTGCCCGCTCACGACGGAGGCCGGACCTGCCGACACGGCAGGTCCGGCCTCCGTCTTCCCCGCACCCTTCTCCGGGAAGACCACGTCGGAGCACGAGTAGTAGGTGTCCGACGTGCTGCTGTTCTGCCACACCGTGTACAGGACCTGACGCCCCGTCCGGTCTTGCGGCAGCCTGGCGGCGATGTGGTAGGCCCCGTCGCGCAGTGGCGGATCGGTGACCTGCGCGAAGGGCCGCTCCGGCAGATCCGACCAGGCGAGCGGTTTCGCCGGGTCGTAGCCGGGCCTGGTCAGATACAGCCGGAACGTGCCCGTGTGCGCGATCGTCGAGGCGTACGTCATCGTCAGTGCGGCCCCGGGCGTCAGCCGGGTCGCCGGCCAGTCCCGCCGCGCCAGGTCCAGGCCCCGGTACGCCGGAAGGTTCCCGCTGCACAGTCTGCCGTCCGGAATCACCTGCCGGTCACGGCCGTTCACCCCTGCCACGCGCAGGTTGTCCCACGCGGTGAAGGGGGCGCCGTTCGCCGCGACCGCCGCCCGGCAGGCCGCCGAGCGGCCGGTGTCGCCACCCTCGGGGGAGCAGGCGTAGACCCGGCTGACCGGATCCGTGGGGGCCCCGTGCGCCCGGGCAGGCCCCGCCGCCCACGACAGGAGCAGGAGCGGGGCCGCGGCGGCGGCCGCCATGACGCTCGGGCGGGCGGTCATCCGGGTCATCCGGGATCTCTCCTCGGCGGGCGCGGGAACGGGTCTGCCCGGTCCAGTACGGCGGCGGCGTCGAGGGTGTTCAGCCGGACCGGCGTATCGGTGCTCGGGGGGCGCAAAAGCACCGACTGGTTCGGACGTTTCGCGCCTGATTCGAGGCCCCGTTGAGGAGCCGCCGGTCATGCTCGTATCGTGGCGATCACGGGTCCGGCACCCACCGCCCCGCGGCTGCCGATCGTAGCCGGGCAAGGAAGGGGGAAACCGTTCTGGTCTCGTGGTTCCCGAAGCCCCGAGGGCCCGTTCGGCGCCGGATCCGCCGTGACACGTGTCGGGGCGCCCACCGCCCGGGTCCCGGACTGCCGCTGCCACTCGGTGAGTTATCGTGTGCAGGGGGTTAAGAACAAACCGCATGTCCCGTTCGTACGTCGCGAGGAGGGGTCCCAGGATGGCGAGGCAGTTACGCGCCGAACAGACCCGGGCAACGATCATCACGGCCGCCGCCGATCTGTTCGACCGGCAAGGCTACGAGTCCACGAGTCTGAGTGACATCGTCGCACACGCAAAGGTCACCAAGGGTGCGCTGTACTTCCACTTCGCCGCGAAGGAGGATCTCGCCCAGGCCATCCTCGAACTCAACGCCAGGGCCGCCAAAGCGCTCGTCGCCGAGGTCGACAGCCGCGGCTGCTCCTCGCTGGAGGCCCTGATGCGGACCACCTTCGGGGTCGCCAGACTCGCCGTGGAGGACCCGGTGCCGCGCGCCGCGCTCCGCCTCGCCACCGCCGACGTCGCCGTACGGCCGCCCCTCAGGCACCCCTTCAACGAGTGGCTGGAGTTCGCCACCCGGAAGTTCGCAGGAGCGGTCAGGGAGTCGGACGTGCACAGCGATCTCGACGTCGGAATCGTCGCGCACTCCCTGGTCTCCTTCTTCGTCGGCACCCGGGTCGCCGGCCGCTCGCTCGAACCGACGGGACGGCTTCCGCGCCGGGTCGCCGAGATGTGGCACCTCCTGGTCCGGGGCCTGGTCCCGGTGCACCGCCGTCCCCGCTACGTCACGCTCGCCACGCAGCTGGAGCGGGAGATCAGAACCGCTTGAGTCGCGCGATACGGTGACGGACATGCCCTCCACCCCCTTCGCACCCGTGATCCTCGGCAACGAACCCGGCTCGTTCCCGCACAGCGTGCTGGCCGAGCGGCACCCCGCGATCATCGGCCGGGTACGGGACGCCTTCCCCTACGGCCCCGGGCAGCACCGGGCGCTGGACGAACTGCTGAAGAACTGCACCGAGGGGACGGTCGAGCCGCTGCCCGCCGATGCCCCGGACCGCGACCGGTGGGATGAGTGGGGCCTGGCCGACTGCGCCGGGCGCTCCTGGTACGACGTGCCGTGGCTGTGGTCCGAGAGCTACTTCTACCGCCGGCTGCTGGACGCCGTCGGCTGGTTCGGCTCCGGCGCCTGGCAGGGCATCGACCCGTTCCGGCCGTTCAAACGCGCCGAACTCGACGCGCCGGAGACGGACGAGGAACTGGCCGCGCTGGACGCCCTGCCCGGCCTGCCGCAGGAGGAGCGGGCGCGTGCCCTGCTGCACGGCTCGCTGTGGGGCAACCGCGCCGACCTCGGCTTCCGGCTCTCCGCCGAGGGCGCCGAGACCCGGGAACCGGCACCCGCGCTGGTCGCCGACGACAGCGCGGCCCTGTGGTCGCTGCTGCCGCCCGGCAACGCGGCCACACTCGTCCTGGTCGCGGACAACGCCGGCCGCGAACTCGTCCCGGACCTGCTGCTGATCGCCCATCTCCTCGCCGAGGGCCGGGCCGCACGGGCGGTGCTGCACGTCAAGCCGTACCCGTACTACGTCTCCGACGCCACCACCGCCGACGTCGTCGACGCGCTGCACCGGCTGCGCGCCGCCTCCGGCGCGGCCGCCGAGTACGCGCGCGTGCTCTGGTCGGCGATGGCCGACGGCCGCCTCACCGTGCGCGCCCATCCCTTCTCCTGCGCCCCGCTGCCGTATGCGCAGATGCCGGACGACCTGCGTGCCGAGTTCGCCGCGGCGACGCTGACCGTCTTCAAGGGCGACCTCAACTACCGCCGTCTGGTGGGCGACCGGCTGTGGCCGCCGACCACGCCCTTCCAGGAGACGACCGCCTACTTCCCCGGCCCGGTCGCCGCGCTGCGCACCCTGAAGTCGGACGTGATCACCGGCCTGTCCGCGGCGACCGAGGCCGCACTGGTGGCGGCCGAGGGCGACCGCTGGCGCACCAGCGGCACCCACGCCCTGATCCAGGTCTCCGGTGCCGACGTCAAGTGACCTGCAGCCGCAGTGACTTGATGCCGTTGATGAAGTTCGACACCAGACGCCCGGCCGGTGCGGCGAGCCGCGGCCCGGGAAGCACCCGCAGCGCCTCCTCGTAGAGCAGCCGCAGTTGCAGCCGTGCGAAGTGGGCGCCCAGGCACACGTGCGGACCGTCGCCGAAGGACACGTGCGGGTTGGGGGAGCGGGCGAGGTCGAGCCGGTCCGGATCGGTGAAGACCCGCTCGTCCCGGTTGGCGGAGGCGTGGAACACCACGACCTTGTCACCGGCCCGGATCCGCTGCCCCGCCAGCTCGGCGTCCCGCACGGCGGTCCGCCGGAAGGTCAGCACCGGCGGATGCCAGCGCAGCAACTCCTCCACAGCGGTGGCGAGTTCCACCGTGCCGGCGCGCAACGACTCGTACGCCTCCGGGTGTTCCGCCAGGGCCAGCAGTCCGCCGGGGGCCGCACTGCGCACGGTGTCGTTGCCCGCGACGGTGAGCAGGAAGAAGAACATCTCCAGCTCGCCGTCCGCGAGTTCGGTCTCCCCGGCGAGGGTGGTCATGACGTCGTCCGCCGGACGGTCCCGCTTGTGGACGGCCAGCTGCCGCGCATAGGCGAACATGTCCTTCAGCATCGCCGGGGACCGCGGATTGACCGGCTTGCCCGTCGCGCCCAGCACCGGGGGACCGGCCTCGTCCGGGTCCTGGTAGCCGATGACCCGCTGCGTCCAGTGCAGCAGCAGCCGCCGGTCGCTCTCCGGCACGCCCAGCAGGTCTGCCAGGTTGAGCAGGGCGTACTCGTCGGTGACGGCGGCCACCAGATCGACCGTCCCGTCCCCTTCCCGCGCCCGCTGAAGCGCCCCGGCCAGCAGGGTGCACGCCCGCTCCCGGGCGACGGCCGCGAACCGGTCGATACGACCCGGTGTGAACGCCCGGCTCACCAGTCGCCGCAACCGCCCGTGATCCGGAGGATCCTGATTGAGCATCATGCGGCGGATGAACGGCAGGTCCGCCGGATCCGGGTCGCGGATCTGGGTCGCGCCGAGATGAGAGGAGTACGTCGTGGCGTCCTTCAGCACCCGGACGACGTCCGCGTGCCGGGTCACCGCCCAGAATCCCGGCCCGGCCGGCCAGCCCAGCACCTCCGGCTCGTCCTGCCAGGCGACCGGGTGCCGGTCGCGCAGCAGGCGGTAGTCGTCGTACGGCACACCGACGGCGTACCGGCGCGGGTCGAACACGTCGGGCACCGGCCGGGTCTCGCGCACGCTCACGCCGGTTCGCTCTCGCCGGGAGGGGCCACGGCGACCGCAGGATCTCCGGCGTCCGCGCGCAGGAAGTCCTCGACCGCGCGGATCAGGTCCAGCGGGGCCTCGTCCATGGCGTAGTGCCCGGCGAACGGCAGCGCCACGAGTTCGGCACGCGGGTACCAGGACATCCAGGTCTGCCGCATGACCTCGGGCGACAGGGCCGGGTCCAGTTCCCCGGCCACGGCCAGGGCGGGCACCTCGCTGCCCTCGACGTCGGCGTGGAAGTCCTCGCCCGCCCACGAGTCCAGCCAGGCCCGGAACGCCTTGGCGTCGCTGCGCTCCAGCGACCGGGCGACCATCCGCTCCAGCCAGGCGGCGGGACGCCGGCCCCCGGTGGTGAAGTCGATGATCGCGCGCCGGTTCTCCGGCCTGTGCGCGGCGTCCGTGAACAGCGCGGACTGCTCACCGGCCAGCGGCACCCCCGAGGCCGGCACCGGGGAGACACCGACCATCCGGCGCAGCCGGTCCGGTACGGCGGCCGCGAGCCGCTGAGCCACCGCTCCGCCCATCGAGTGCCCGACGACCGAGAACCGCTCCCAGCCCAGCCGGTCGGCCAGCTCCACCAGGTCCCAGGCTGCCTCGGCCGTCGTGTACGCGCCCGCCGCGTCCCGGGCCTCGCCGTAGCCGCGCAGGTCGACCAGCGCGTAACTGAACGAGGTGCGGTCGAGATCCGGCAGGACGGCGGCGTAGGCGGACCGGTCGGCGAACCAGCCGTGCACGGCGAACACCTTGTGGGCACCGTCGCCGTGCACCTCATGGGGCAGCACAAAGGAGGTCATGCGCCTACCGTGGCCCGCCCGTCGGGGCACGGCAAGGGAGCGGGCGGGGCATACCGGGGCTTCGACCACATCATCGGCTGCGGCCCCCCGGCCGGAGGCGTCTGGGTGACCTCGGATCCACTGGTCCTGCCGGCGGCGGTGGCGGGCGCGAGCGGGCGGATCCGCCGGGGACACCCACGTCCTGGTGCAGCCCCGTACGCCCCGGTCGTCCTCGCCCGCCCGCCGGACCGCCACCCTCCACCCACGGCCGCGTCGCCCTCGGGGCAGGCACCGGATGGGAGCGCGCGGAGTTCGCGGCCGTCGGCGTCCCCTTCACCGGACGGGCCGGGGCGTGGTTCGGCTGACCGCAAACCGGGGCGCCTGGCGGAGGCCGGGCTGTCGTCCCTCGCTTCGGGGCCGTCCGTCGCCGCGCCCGCGCTGCCGGACGCCGTGGACCGGGCAGTGGCGGAACTGCTGACCCGTTCGCCGTGAGGGCTGATCGTCCACGGCGGGACGGCGTAAGTTCCCCGTTCCGGGGGCAGTTCACGCGATGGTGTGATCATGTTCCGCGCGGTGGATGGCCGTCGGGGGCCGCGGGTATGGCCCCGGCCATGACGCAGCCGTTCGAACTCCCGCACTTCTACATGCCGTATCCCGCGCGGCTCAACCCGCACCTCGACGAGGCCCGCGCCCACTCGACCGAGTGGGCGCGCGGGATGGGCATGCTGGAAGGGTCCGGGATCTGGGAGCAGGCCGATCTGGAGGCGCACGACTACGGACTCCTGTGCGCCTACACCCACCCCGACTGCGACGGACCCGCTCTCTCGCTGATCACCGACTGGTACGTGTGGGTCTTCTTCTTCGACGACCACTTCCTCGACATGTACAAGCGCACCCCGGACCGCGCCGCCGGAAAGGCCCACCTGGACCGACTGCCCCTGTTCATGCCGCTCGACCCGGCAACCCCCGTGCCGGAGCCGGAGAACCCCGTCGAGGCGGGGCTGAGGGACCTGTGGGCGCGCACGGTGCCGTCGATGTCCGTGGACTGGCGCCGCCGCTTCTCCGTGGCCACCGAGCACCTGCTCAACGAGTCGATGTGGGAGCTGTCGAACATCAACGAGGGGCGGATCGCCAACCCCGTCGAGTACATCGAGATGCGCCGCAAGGTGGGCGGCGCCCCCTGGTCGGCCGGGCTCGTGGAGTACGCGACCGCCGAGGTGCCCGCCGCCGTCGCCGGCACCCGCCCGCTGCGCGTGCTGATGGAGACCTTCGCCGACGCCGTCCACCTGCGCAACGACCTGTTCTCCTACCAGCGCGAGGTCGAGGACGAGGGCGAGAACAGCAACGGCGTGCTCGTCCTGGAGACCTTCTTCGGCTGTACGACCCAGGAGGCCGCCGAGACCGTCAACGACATCCTCACCTCGCGCCTGCACCAGTTCGAGCACACGGCCCTCACCGAAGTCCCCGCCGTCGCCCTGGAGAAGGGCCTCACCCCGGCCGAGGCCGCCGCGATCGCCTTGTACACCAAGGGACTTCAGGACTGGCAGTCCGGCGGCCACGAGTGGCACATGCGCTCCAGCCGCTACATGAACAAGGGAGCGCGGCCAAGCGCGCCCTGGCAGCTGCAGAGCGGCCCCGGCATCTCGGCCGCCGCCATCGGCGCACTCCTCGCCTCGGCCGCGCAGGAACGCCTGCGCGCCTACACCCACGTGCCCTTCCAGAAGGTCGGCCCGTCCATCCTGCCCGAGTTCCGCATGCCGTACCGGCTCGAACTGAGCCCGCACCTCGACGACGCCCGGCTGCGCCTCGTCGCCTGGTCGCACCGCATGGGCATCCTGGAGGAGGGCGTCTGGGACGAGGACAGACTCGCCGCCTCCGACCTCGCGCTGTGCTCCGCCGGCCTGGACCCGGACGCCACCCCCGAGGCGCTCGACCTCAGCGCCCAGTGGCTCGCCTGGGGGACGTACGGCGACGACTACTACCCGCTGGTCCACGGCCGCCGCCGGGACCTCGCCGCCGCCCGCCTGACCACGGCCCGCCTGTCGCAGTGCATGCCCGTGGAAGGAGAGCCGGCCCTCGTGCCCGCCAACGCGATGGAACGGGGGCTGGTCGACCTGTGGGCGCGGACGACGGCCGGCATGACCGCCGACCAGCGGCGCACCCTGAAGGCCGCCGTGGACACGATGACCGAGAGCTGGGTGTGGGAGCTGTCCAACCAGCTGCAGAACCGCGTCCCCGACCCGGTCGACTACCTGGAGATGCGGCGCGCCACCTTCGGCTCCGACCTCACCCTGAGCCTGTGCCGGATGGGCCACGGCCCCGCCGTCCCGCCGGAGGTCTACCGCAGCGGTCCGGTGCGCTCCCTGGAGAACGCCGCCATCGACTACGCCTGTCTGCTCAACGACATCTTCTCGTACCAGAAGGAGATCGAGTACGAGGGCGAGCTCCACAACGCCGTTCTCGTGGTGCAGAACTTCTTCGGCGTGGACTACCCGGCCGCGCTGGGAGTCGTCCACGACCTGACGA
Source organism: Streptomyces barringtoniae (assembly GCF_020819595.1). GTDB lineage: Bacteria > Actinomycetota > Actinomycetes > Streptomycetales > Streptomycetaceae > Streptomyces > Streptomyces barringtoniae. Next base: position 193,515 of record NZ_JAJHNP010000001.1, on the reverse strand, counting down.
CCCAGCGCATGCAGCAGTTCGAGCACGTCCTCGAGCACGAACTGCCCGTGCTCCACGACGACTTCGCGCTCTCGGAGGCGGGCCGGGCCGCCCTGGACGGCTATGTCCTCGACCTGCAGAACTGGATGGCCGGGATCCTGAACTGGCACCGCCGCGTCGACCGGTACAAGGCCGAGTGGCTGGGCCGCCGTGCACACGGCTTCCTGCCCGACCGGGCCCCGGCGCTGCCCGTCCAGCTCGTCAGCTGACCTCGCCGAGCCGCTCCGCCACCTTTGCCACGGCCTCGTCCAGCCCCGTGCCGGCCGCCCCGCGCAGTTCGCCGCGCATCGCTGCCGCCCGCCAGGACCGCGCGGGCCTCCTGACGGAGGTCCGCGCCGCCGCAGCAACCGCAGGCCGAGACCGGTCATGTCACAGAACGCAACAGCGGCCACTGACAACGCCGCCCCGCCCTCGGGCCCCGCCCGTGCACCGCCGTTTCCGAACCTTCGCGTGCGGAAGGGGACATTCAGGGAACTTCGGGGCGGTCCCGGGAGTCTTGCTGGGTAAGGGGAACGAACAGAACACACGGGGGTGTTCAATTTGACCGACATCATCGAGTGGACCGACGGCGCGGCCGGGCAGCAGGCGCAGAAGGAGTCCGACCAGTTACCGGCAACCGCCGAACTGACGCCGTACACCGCGCCGTTGACCGTCCCGCCCGTCCTGCGCCCGGCTTCCGCGGATGTCCTGCGCGAGACCGAGATCGCCCTGCGCCCGACCTGGGTGCGCCTGCACCCGGAACTGCCGCCGACCCTGATGTGGGGGTACGACGGCCATGTGCCGGGCCCGACCATCGAGGTGCGGCGCGGACAGCGCGTCCGCATCGCCTGGACCAACCGCATACCGAAGGACAGCGAGTACCCGGTCACATCCGTCGAGGTGCCCGCCCGCGCGCCCGGCACCCCGCCGCCCAGCACCGAGCCGGGCCGCGAGGGCGTCGAGCCGGACAAGGACGTCGCCGCCCTGCCCGCCTGGACGGTGACCCATCTGCACGGCGCCCAGACCGGCGGCGGCAACGACGGCTGGGCGGACAACGCCGTCGGGTACGGCGACGCCCAGCTGTCGGAGTACCCCAACGACCACCAGGCGGTGCAGTGGTGGTACCACGACCACGCCATGAACATCACCCGGTGGAACGTGATGACGGGCCTGTACGGCACCTACCTCGTCCGTGACGACGAGGAGGACGCCCTTCACCTGCCGTCCGGGAAGCGGGAGATACCGCTGCTCCTCGCCGACCGCAACCTCGACACCGACGAGGACGGCCGCCTCAACGGCCGGCTGCTGCACAAGACGGTGATCGTCCAGCAGCGCAACCCGGAGACCGGAAAGCCGGTCTCCATCCCGTTCACCGGCCCGTACACCACGGTCAACGGCCGCATCTGGCCGTACGCCGAGGTGGACGCCGCCTGGTACCGCTTCCGGCTGGTCAACGCCTCGAACGCGCGCATCTTCGAGCTCGTGCTGATCGACGAGGACGGCAACCCGGTGCCGGGCGTCGTGCACCAGATCGGCAGCGACGGCGGGCTGCTGCCGCGCCCCGTGCCCGTCGACTTCGACGGCGACCTGCCCACGCTGACCGCCGCGCCGGCCGAGCGCTTCGACCTGCTGGTCGACTTCCGCGCCCTCACGGGCCGTACCCTGCGGCTGGTGAACAAGGGCCGCAACCAGCCGGCGGGCGTGTCCGACCCGGCGGGCGACGTGCGCCACCCGCACGTCCTGGAGTTCCGGGTCCGCGAGACGTGCGAGGAGGACACCTTCGAACTGCCCGAGGTGCTCTCCGGGTCCTTCCGCCGCCTGACCCACGACCTGCCGCACAACCACCGCCTGGTCCTGCTCACCCCGCCCGCCACCAAGGGCGCCGGCGGCCATCCGGAGATCTGGGAGCTGACCGCGGTCGAGGACCCGAGCGGCCTGCAGCTCCCGGCGGACGGCATCGTGCAGGTCACCGGGCCCGACGGCACCACGAAGACCTACCGGCGCACGTCCCGGACGTTCAACGACGGCCTCGGCTTCACCATCCCCGAGGGCGGCTACGAGCAGTGGGGCTTCCTCAACCTCGCGCCCATCGTCCACCCCATGCACATCCACTTGGCCGACTTCCAGCTGCTCGGGCGGGACGCCTACGACGTCTCGGGCTTCGACCCGGCCGTCGGCGGCACCCGCACGCCGATCCGGTACGACGCCGGCCGGGTGATCCCGCTCGCACCCAACGAGCGGGGCAACAAGGACGTCTTCCGGGTGCCGGGCAGCCAGATGCTGCGAGTGATGGGCCGTTTCGACGGGGCGTACGGCCGGTTCATGTACCACTGCCATCTGCTGGAACACGAGGACATGGGCATGATGCGGCCCTTCGTCGTCATGCCGCCCGAGACCCTGAAGTTCGACCACGGCGCCACCCACGGCGGCCACGGAGGGAGCCACACGGGCTGACCCAGCGCGGCCCGGCCCCCGGACCGACGGCTGCCCGGGCGCGAGGCGGGCGGACAGTGTGCGGGCGATTCGTGGGCCCGGGCGGTGTGTGGGGTGGCTGTTTCGTGGCCGCCCGCTCCGGTGGTCCGAGCTCTGGCTGTGCCGAGTCTCGGGGGGCTCCGAGGCTCTGCGGTCTGGGGGGCCGTTCTCCCGATGCTTGGGTGGCCGGGTGGCCGGGTGATCCGGCGGGGCGGCCCGAGGCGGGCGGATGGTGTGCGGGGTGGCTGTCCGATGGGCGGCGGTTTGTGGGCCCGGGCGGTGTGTGGGGTGGCTGTTTCGTGGCCGCCCGCTCCGGTGGTCCGAGCTCTGGCTGTGCCGAGTCTCGGGGGGCTCCGAGGCTCTGCGGTCTGGGGGGCCGTTCTCCCGATGCTCGGGTGGCCGGGTGGCCCAGCCGTCCGGCGCCCGCGGCCCTGTGTTCAGGCGACGGGAGGCGGGGAGGTCCAGCGGTCCGGCGGCTGGGCGTGGGGAGGCCCGGAGCCGCTGCGGCCTGGTGCCCGCGGCTCGGCATGCGAGGAGATCCCGGCCGCCGTCGCCACCGGCACCGCGGCCTCGGCCTCGTCGACGGGCTCGCCGCACCCAGCGACCCGCTGCGCCTGCCGGACGTGGCGCCGCCGACGGGGCACGGCCTCGCCGAGGAACCCGTGAGCGTTCTGCTGCCCGCTGGGCACCCCCTCGCCGCCCGGACCGGCCTGTGCCTGGACGACCTCGCCGTCGCCCGCCGGCTCGACGCGCCCGACGCCGCCCTCCCGCTCGACCAACTGCGCGCCGCGACCGGCGCCGGCGCGTTCCGCCCCGCCCTGCGCTACGAAGGCACCGACCTGCGCATCCTCACCGCCCTCGCGGCCGCAGGAGTGGCCTCGCCCTGCTGTCCCGCTCGGCCGCCACCGCCGTACCCCGCACGGTCGCCGTCCCGCTCACCGCGCCCCGGGTCGTCACCGCACGGAACTCCTCCACGACTCCTCCACGGCGGAACTCCCGGGGGAGCGGAACGGGAGGTGGTCCGGAGGCTGGTGGGAACGGTGTGATCACCCGACGCGACCGCCGGTGACCCGGGGAGCCGGGCGCGTCCCCGCGCTCGCCCCCGGAGGTTATGGCTACCCTCCGCCACGCTCCGGCCAGTCTCACCCGTTCGTGTCTCGTGGCGGCCCGGCGCCCCGGGTAGAGCATCACCCGGAGGCGAGCGAACCATGGAACAGACTGCGTTGCGTCCCAAGCCGATGCCCGGTCAGGACCGGCGGGAGGGCGGCACCCCCGGTCCGCCCCACCGCCCCCACGCCGCGCCACGGCGCGGACGGCGGCTGCGGACCCTGCTGTTCGCACTGTGCACCGGCATCCTGCTGGTGCTGTCCGGCGTCGGCGTGGGCACGGTCGGGGCCACGGTGATCGGCATGAGCCGGCTCGCCGAGCTGCAACGCCAGGCCCCGCCGGCCACACCCCCGGCCAGGGCCGCATCCACCGCCCCCGCCGCCACCCCGAGCCCCGCTCCTGACGCCGCGGCCGGGGCGACCCTGGGCATCGAGGCCGTCGACGCCGAGAAGGCGGGCGCGCTGGTCGTGGGCGTGCACGTGCCCGGCCCGGGCTATGCGGCGGGCCTGGTCCGCGGAGACCTGCTGCTGCAGTTCGGCTCCGTCCGCGTCGACAGCACCGCCGACCTCGCCCGGGCCGTCGCGCGGGCCCGCCCCGGGAAACAGGTCCTCCTCACCGTGCGTCACAGGGGCGGGGGCTACCAGCAGTTGACGGTCGTACCCGGCGTGGTGATCTGAGCCTGCCGGCGCGGGTCCCTGCCCCACGACCTCTCGGTCACCCCGGGAAACCCGCTGGTCACCGTCCGCCCCACGCGCCATGATGGCCCCATGCGGAGTCCCTTCCGAGCCGACCGCGCCAAGCGGGAAACACCGGCGATCGGCTCGCGTGACCCTGTCCGGCCGGGCAGGATGCTGCCCGAGACGCCGTCGCCCGTTTTCCCACCCGTGCCCGGAGGCCCGGATGACCGGTAGTACGCCCGCGCTCTTCACCGCCGCCGACTACAGGGCCCGCATGGACCGTGCCGCGCGTTCCGCGGCCGACGCCGGCCTCGCGGGACTGCTCGTGGCCCCGGGACCGGACATGGTCTGGCTCACCGGCTACACGCCCACCGCCGTCACCGAGCGGCTCACCGTGCTGGTGCTCACGCCCGGCCAGGACCCCGTGCTCGTCGTACCGACCCTGGAGGCCCCGGACGCCGAGCACGCCGTCGGCTCCTCCACCCTCACCCTGCGCGACTGGACCGACGGCAAGGACCCCTACGCCGTCACCGCCGCCCTCCTCGACGGCCACGGCCGGTTCGGCATCAGCGACAACACCTGGGCCATGCACCTGCTGGGCCTCCAGCGGGCCCTGCCGGACACCTCCTACGCCTCTCTCACCGACGCCCTCCCCATGCTGCGCGCCGTCAAGGACGCCGCGGAACTGGAACTCCTCGCCGCCGCCGGAGCGGCTGCCGATGCAACGTTCGAGGAGATCCGCAAAGTTCCCTTCGCCGGCCGCCGCGAGTCCGACGTCGGCCACGACCTCGCCGGCCTGCTGCGCCGCTTCGGCCACGAGCAGGTCGACTTCACCATCGTCGGCTCCGGCCCCAACGGCGCCAACCCGCACCACGAGGTCGGCGACCGCGTCATCCGGCGCGGCGACATGGTCGTCCTGGACTTCGGCGGTCTGAAGGACGGCTACGGCTCCGACACCACCCGTACGGTCCACGTGGGCGAGCCCACCGAGGAGGAGCGCCGGGTGTACGACGTCGTCCGCGAGGCCCAGGAGGCGGGCTGCCAGGCCGTACGGCCCGGGGCGGCCTGCCAGGAAGTCGACCGCGCCGCCCGCGCCGTGATCAGCGACGCCGGGTACGGCGAGTACTTCATCCACCGCACCGGGCACGGCATCGGAGTCACCACGCACGAGCCGCCGTACATGATCGAGGGCGAGGAACAGCCACTCGTGCCCGGCATGTGCTTCTCCGTCGAGCCCGGCATCTACCTGCCCGGCCGCTTCGGGGTGCGCATCGAGGACATCGTCACGGTGACCGGGGACGGCGGCCGCCGCCTCAACAACACCACGCGTGACATGGTCATAGTGGGCTGAGAGAGCACGCGGAGACCCAGGAGACACACTTTCCGACGACATCCCGGAACGGCGACGCGCGAACCCATGACCCAGGCACCGACACCTACCGCGGACACCGTCCGCCGACTGGTCCGTTCGCTGCTCAAGGAGGGCGGCGACGACACCGCGGGCCCCGATGTGCGGCCCGTGACGGAGGGCCTCGAGTACACGTGGTGGGTCGGCACCCGCCATGTCCTGCGCCTGGAGCCCGACCGCGAGGCCTCGGTACGGCGCCGCCGGGAACTGCGCCTGCGCGACCTGGTCCGGCCGCACGTGCCCGTGGCCGTCCCCACCAGCGTCGCGCACGGCGACTGGGCGCCCGGCCTCGCCTACACCCTGGACACCAAGGTGCCCGGCGGCACGGCCGACGAACACGAGGTCTCCGCCGTCGGCGAGGCCGACCTCGCCGGGCTGCTCACCGGGCTGCGCGCGGTGCCCGTACGGCAGGCCGAGGCACTGGGCGCACCGCGCACCGCCCCGCGTTCCCTGGAGGCGCTGCGCCGCATGGCCGTGCACGCGGCCGAACGGCTCGCCGCCGCCGACGAGTTCGACGCCGCCCGGCTGCACCAGCTGACCCCGCCCGGCGCGGCCCAGCTCGCCGCGCAGCCCGGCACCGCGGTCCTCACCCACCACGGGCTGACCGGCGAGCACGTGGTGGTCAGCGCCGACGGCCGGGTGCGCGGCATCCTGGACTGGACCCGGGCCGCCCTGGGCGACCCCGCCGAGGACATCGCCGGCCTGGCCGTCGCCGTCGGCTCCCCGGCGGCCGTACGCGCCGCCACCCTGGCCGGCTACGGCGCCCGCCCCTGCCTGCGCGGCCTGTGGCTCGCCCGCTGCGACACGGTCATCCGGCTCGCCGCCCACCTGGAAGGCCGCGCGGGCGGTTCCCCGGTGCTGCTCCGGACCCAGCTGCGGCGCGCGTGGGAGCCGATCCTGCTGGAGCGGCTGTCGGACTTCAAGGAGGACGAGCCGGAGCCGTAGACAGCGGGGTACGGGCGCGCGCCGTCCGCCCGATGGGCGCGCCGGCCAACCCAGGGCCTGCCGCGGGCCCGGGGCCGGTGGTCCGGCGGGACGGCCGGGTGGCGTGCGGCCGCCGCACCGCGGGTCGGCGCGGCCGCGCACGGAGGGACCGTCCGGCGCCCGGGCAGATGCCCCAGGGGCTGCGGCCCGGGCACACCGCGAGCCCGCCGCCCCTGCCTCGGCGCCGTCCCCCGGCCACCGGGCTTGCTTCAGGGCTGCGTCAGTACCACGCACGACTCCCCGGGTACCTGGAGCAGGCCGTCCCCGCCGGGGGGCTCCACCTGCTCCCAGGCCGCCAGGAGCACCGCGGGGCGGGTGCCCAGGGGGATGGACGCCGGTGCCTTGCCCAGGTTCACCGCCACGCACACGTCACCGCGCCGGAAGGCCAGCCAGCGGGCGTCCTCGTCGTACGCCACCTTGGTGTCGGCCAGGTCGGGGTCGGTGAGGTCCGGCTGTTCGTGCCGGAGGGCGATCAGCCGGCGGTACCAGGCGAGCACGCGCGCGTGGGGCTCGCGTTCCGGTTCCGACCAGTCCAGACAGGACCGCTCGCGGGTCGCCGGGTCCTGTGGGTCCGGTACGTCCTCCTCGGCCCAGCCGTGCGCCGCGAACTCCCGCCGCCGACCCCGCCGTACCGCCTCGGCCAGCTCCCGATCGGTGTGGTCGGTGAAGAACTGCCAGGGCGTGCCCGCCGCCCACTCCTCGCCCATGAACAGCATCGGCGTGAACGGCGAGGTCAGCGTCAGCGTCGCCGCGCAGGCCAGCAGACCGGGGGACAGGCGGGCGGAGAGACGGTCGCCCTGGGCGCGGTTGCCGACCTGGTCGTGGGTCTGGCTGTAGCCCAGCAGCCGGTGCGCGGCCACCCGGGCGCGGTCCAGCGGCCGGCCGTGGTGCCGTCCCCGGAAGCTGGAGTACGTGCCGTCGTGGAAGTAACCACCGGTGAGCGTCTTGGCGAGCGCGGGGAGCGGGGCGCGCGCGAAGTCCGCGTAGTAGGCCTGCGACTCCCCGGTCAGCGCGGTGTGCAGCGCGTGGTGGAAGTCGTCGTTCCACTGCGCGTGCAGCCCGAGGCCGTGCTGCGCGCGCGGGGTGATGACCCGCGGGTCGTTCAGGTCCGACTCGGCGATCAGGAACAGCGGCCGGCCCACTTCCTCGGCGAGAGCGTCCACGGCCGCCGACAGCTCCTCCAGGAAGTGGCACGCGCGCGTGTCGTACAGGGCGTGCACCGCGTCCAGCCGCAACCCGTCGATCCGGTAGTCCCGCAGCCACGCCAGCGTGCTGCCGACGAGAAACGCGCGCACCTCGTCCGAGCCGGGGCCGTCCAGGTTCACCGCCGAGCCCCACGGCGTGTGGTGCGCGTCGGTGAAGTACGGCCCGAAGAGCGGCAGACAGTTCCCGGACGGGCCCAAGTGGTTGTGCACGACGTCCAGGACGACCCCCAGGCCGAGTTCGTGCGCCCGGTCCACGAACCGTTTCAGCGCTTCCGGGCCGCCGTAAGGCTCGTGCACCGCCCACAGGGACACGCCCTCGTAGCCCCAGCCGTGCCGCCCCGGGAACGGGCACACCGGCATCAATTCCACGTGCGTGACGCCCAGTTCCACCAGATGCTCCAGCCGGGCCGCGGCCGCGTCCAGGGTGCCCTCGCGGGTGTACGTGCCCACGTGCAGCTCGTAGAGCACCGCACCCGGCAGCCCGCGCCCCGCCCACTGCGCACGCCACGCGTACAGCCCGTGGTCCACGACCGCGCTGAGCCCCTCCGGGCCGTCCGGCTGGCGGCGTGAGCGCGGGTCGGGCCGCACGGGCCCGTCGTCCAGCGCGAAGCCGTACCGGGTGCCGTCCCGGGCAACCGCCTCGCCCCTCCACCAGCCCGCCCGCTCGGGATCGCGCGCCAACGCGCGCGTGCCGTCCTCGCAATGAAGCGTCACTCGGTCTGCCTGCGGTGCCCACACCTCGAACTGCACGGACGGTTCCCCTTCGCCTGTGATCTCTCGCCTGCTCACCGTGATGTCCCGCGCCCCCATCGTGCCCGCCGCAACGATCAATCCGCTTTCGAATCCGCCCTTTCCCGGTGGGTGTCGTGGAAGTACCCGCAGATCGGCGCCGATTCCCCGTTTTCTGGACACCCGGGGTTCACTGCCCGACAATCACCTGCGTGACGTCGTCCTTCGAGTTCTCCACGTACCCCGCGCGGCTGTCCGACGCACAGCGCGACAAAGCGCTGCAGGTGCTGCGGGACGGCGTCGCCATGGGCCGGCTCTCGCACGACACGTTCGTGCGCCGCATGGAACTGGCGCTGGCCGCCCGCCGCGCCGACGAACTGGCCGCCCTCGTCGCCGACCTGCCCCGGGAGAACCGCTTCTCCCGCGCCCTCCTCGGCAGCGTCGAGGCCGTCTCGGGGTTCACCGTACGGCTGCGCCGAGCCTGGCAGGCCGAGCGGCTGCCCAAGCTGCTGCTGCCGCATCCCGCGCACACCCATCCGCTGCGCATCGGCCGCGACCCGGCCAACGGGCTGCGCCTGAACCACGAGACCGTCTCCCGTGTGCACGCCGAGCTCAGCCGCCAGGGCGGCATGTGGGTCCTCAGGGACCTCGGCTCCACCAACGGCACCACCGTCAACGGCCGGCGGGTGATCGGCTCGGTCGTCGTCCGCGAGGGCGACCAGGTCGCCTTCGGCAGGATGGCGTTCCGGCTCGCCACGAGCTGAGCGGCGCCGTCAGTGGGCGTGCGAACCGGCTCACCCTCACGGGCGGGTGACGAACCGATCGGGTGAGCCGGGCTGTGGAACGCGGGCCTGTGTGCCGATGCATCGGTCATGACGTACATCACCCGAGTCACCGCGGCCGCCGGCGCCCTGCTCACCTGTGCCGGCCTCCTCGCTGCGGCCCCGGCCCAGGCGGCCCCCCGCACCTCGTTCCCGCTCAGCGACAACTGGCTCTACGTCACCGTCGCCCCCGGCGAGAAGGCCCAGTCCGGTGACAAGCACGGCACGCTGCTGCTGTGCGACCCGCTGCCCCTGGGGTACGCGCGCGCGGCCGAGGCCTGTGCCGAACTCGCAAAGGCCGACGGTGACATCGCGCGCATCCCGCAGAAGAAGGGGGTCTTCTGTCCGATGATCTTCGCCCCCGTGACCGTCCACGCGAGCGGCCAGTGGAACGGACGGCCGGTCGACTACCAGGAGACCTACTCCAGCAAGTGCGCCATGGAAGCGCGGACGGGAGCGGTGTTCGCCGTGGACCACTGATCCCGGCTGCCGGGCGGCGCGGCACGGGCGGCACGGGCGGCGTGGCACGGGCGGCACGGGCGGCGTGGCACGGGCGGCACGGGCGGCGTGGCACGGGCGGCACGGGCGGCGTGGCACGGGCGGCACGGGCGGCGTGGCACGGGCGGCGCGGAGGTCTCACGCCGCCCGTTCCCGGGCCTGCTGCGCCGCCACCAGCACCGTCCGGGACTGGTGCTCCACCTGGTGCTCCAACGGCACCCAGCGGGCCCGGAACCGGGCCGCGAAGGCATCGCACCAGTCGGTGACGAGTTGTTCCAGCCGCGGCGCCGCCCGGTCGTCCGTCTCCCGCAGCACCCGCAGCAGCATCGCAGCCGCCCGCAGCGGCAGCCGCCGCCCGAAGGCGTCCACACTGCCGACGTACGCCATCGTCGTAGCGGCGGGCGGGGTGTGGATCCAGTCCTCGGCCAGACCCGGGATCAGCTCCAGCGCCCAGCGCGCCGCCCGCAGCAGGGGCCCGTCCACGCCGTCGAGGCGGGGCAGCGCCTCGGCGAGGATCCCCTCCACCTCCAGCGAGTCCCGCAGCAGCCGCTGCGCCAGGCGCCGCATCGCCGCCGCCGGCGCCGGGTGCGGTGCCGGGTCGTCCACCAGGTCGCTCGCCCACATCGGCACCTCCACCACGGCCGTCAGACCGCCGTAGCGGTGCGCGTGGTACCAGGTGCTGTGCCGGGCGTCGTCCGGCATGCTCGGGTAGGCGGCGCCCGTCTCCGGGCCGGGCATGACATGCACCCCGGGGCCGGAGGCCGGCCAGCCGGCGGCGTCCGAGGCGCCCGTCTCCACCGGGATGTGCAGCTGCGCCGCCGACTTGGCGAACGGCTCCGCGAGCCCCGGCACGTCCCTGGTCAGCTGCACCCAGCTGCCGCCCAGATCGGTGCCGTGCAGGGTCACCTGGAGGTAGGGCCGCAGCTCGTCGATCACCCCGGTCAGCGCCCGGGTCTCGGGCGGCAGCCGGTCCGGTGGCAGCACGGACGGCGACCACTCCGGCTGCTCGGCGCCCGTCGGGCGGTAGAAGCCGAGGTGGTAGTCGAGCAGGCTGCGCGGCGCCGGCGTCACATGCAGGCTCGCGCCGTCCGGGTCCGCGCACAGCAGGAAGTGCCAGGACGTGTCCGCCCGCAACTCCCGCTCGGCCAGAACGCGTTCGGCCAGCACCCGCAGGGTGGAACCCCCGGTCGGCTCGTTGGCGTGGGCGCCGGCGACCACCAGCACCGCCCGCCGGGCGTGCCCCACCGTCAGCAGGTGCAGGGGTCTTCCCGCGCGCGAGAGGCCCACCTGCCTGAGCGAGCACAGCCCGGGTTCCTGAGCGGCCAGCGCCTGTGCGGAGGCCACCAGTTCGGGAACGCTGGGATAGCGCAGCTCCGGCAGAAGACTCACCCCCGACTTGTTCCCGCCCGGCCTCGCCCTCCAAGTCCCGCACGCGAAAGGTGAACTGTCAAGCATGCGGCGGGGGAGGCTATGGGGGGCGCCCGGACGGAATCGAGGGGGCGCGGCGAGCCCGGTGCGTGCCGTGCGTTCACTGCTGGTGCAGGCCGCGTCCCGCGAGCGTCAGGAACACCTCGCCCACCGCCTCCGACAGCGTCGGGTGCGCGTGACGTGCCGGGCCCGTTGAGGCTCGTCAAGCGGATCCCCTGTGCTGCTGATCCCTCGGCGACCTGCTCCGCGCCACGTGGCCCGCCCCGGCGGCCTCCCTTGTCCGTTGAGGTTCGAGTGGTTGTCCCGGCGCCGCCGAGGCCTTCGCGGACCTGCTCCGCGGCACGTGGCCCGCCGCCGGCGGACTCGCGGGCCCGTTGAGGTTCCTCGAGCGGTTCCCGTGCGCCGCTCAGCCCTTGGTGAGGCGCTCCGGCGCCGGGTGGCCCGCCCCGGCCGCCTCCCCGGCTCGCTGGGGCTCGTCGAGTGGTTGTCCCGGCGCCGCCGAGGCCTTCGCGGACCTGCTCCGCGGCACGTGGCCCGCCGCCGGCGGACTCGCGGGCCCGCCGAGGCTTCTCGAGCGGTCCCGTGTGCCGCTCAGTCTCGGTGACTCGCTCCGCCAGGTAGCCCCCGCCCCCGCGGCCTCCCCGGCCCGCTGAGGCTCCTCAGCCTCCCCGGTCGCTGAGGTGTCTCAAGCGGTTCCCGGTGCCGGTCAGCCCTCGGTGACCCGCTCCAGCAGTACGACCGGCAGCCGGTCGAAAAGGTCCGCCACGCGCGCGTCGCCGGTGAACTCCCGCTCCGGGGCGAGCACGTCCGCCCACCGGCCGGGCGGCAGCGCCAGCCGGGTCTCCTGCCAGCCGGCCGCCTCCGCGAGCCGCATCGACAGCCGGGTCACCGCCGTCACCACCTCACCGGAGCGCGCGAACGCCACACAGTGGCCTGCGGCCGGGCCCTCGGCGGTCAGCGGGTCGTAGGACGCGGCCGTGCCGAACGCGTCGGGACGCCGGGCGCGCAGCCGCAGCGCCGCCGCCGTCAGCGCGTCCTTCTCACCGGGCATCTCGGGCGGGAACGCCACCGCGCGCCGGTTGTCCGGGTCCACCAGCGCCCGGTACTCGCCCTCCGTTCCCTGGTACACGTCCGGCACGCCCGGCATCGTCAGATGGACCAGGGCCGTGCCGAGCACGTTGGCCCGGATGTGCGACTCCAGTGCCTTGCGGAAGGCCGCCACGCGCTCACCGGGAGCCCCGCAGGGCCCAGCGGCGACGAATGCGGCCACCGCCTCCTCGTACGGCGGCTCCTGCTCCGTCCAGCTGGTGTACATGCCCGCCTCGCGCACATGCTTCAGCAGCGCCTGCCGCACCCGCTCCTCCTCGGCCGGCCCCAGCCCGAACACCGTCTGCCAGGCCGCCCAGGCCAGCTGCCCGTCCGGCACGCCCACGCCCTCCTCGGGCCGGTTCACCTCGGCCAGCAACTCCGTCCACCGGCCGGGGCACTCGGTGAGCACGGCCAGCGCGGCGCGTACGTCGGCGCTGCGCTTGGTGTCGTGCGTGGAGACCACCGTGCCGGTGCCCGGCCAGTCGCGCTGCACGCGCGCGCAGTACGCGTGGAAGTCCTCCGGGGACACTCCAGGCCGGCCCGGATCGCCGCCCACCTCGCTCGCCGACAGCAGCGGCACATAGCGGTAGAACGCGGTGTCCTCCACCGACTTGGCGCGCAGCGCCGACGCGGTCTGCGCGAACCGGGTGCGGAACTCCACCCGGTCGGCGTGGTCCGGTGCCGACGGCTCACCGGGCGGCTCGACCAGCAGTCGGCGCACGATGCCGACGGCCTCCGCCTCCTCGGGCACCACGAAGGCGAGCCGGGCCTCCTCGGCGGCTTCCTCGGTGACGACGGCGGAGGCGTCGGTGGAGGCGTACGGCCGGTACACCCGCATCCGCACCAGCAGCTCCTCCACGGCCGTGCGCAGCGCCCAGGGCGCCCGGTCGCGCAGGCCGAGGTCCGGCGAGGTGGCACACACCCGGGTGGCCACCCGGGTGAGCCGGTCGGTCTCGGCGGCCAGCTCGTGCGTGAGCACCTTGTAGGCGGCCCGCCGTACCGTCGCGTCCCAGTTGCCGCCCCGGTCCGTCTGCGGCGCCGCGAACGCCCGGTAGCGGCCCAGCAGTTCGTACGCTCCCGTCTGGTCGGTGAACAGGCCGTCCACCTGGCGCAGGGCGTCGTAGCCGGTGGTTCCCGCGACGGGCCAGGACGCCGGGAGCCGTTCGCCGTCGGCGAGGATCTTCTCCACCACCGTCCAGCGGCCGCCGGTCGCCTCGTGCAGCCGCGCGAGGTAGCCGTCGGGGTCGGCGAGGCCGTCGGGGTGGTCGACGCGCAGCCCGTCGAACACGCCCTCGTGCAGCAGCCGGAGGATCTTGGCGTGGGTGGCGTCGAACACCTCCGGGTCCTCCACGCGCACCCCGATCAGCTCCGAGATGCTGAAGAACCGCCGGTAGTTCACCTCGGTGCGGGCCAGCCGCCACCACACCGGGCGGTACCACTGGGCGTCCAGCAGCTCGGGCAGTGGCAGGTCGTGGGTGCCCGCGCGGAGCGGGAAGGCGTGCTCGTGGTAGCGCAGCACGTCGCCGTCGACGACGAGGTGCTCCAGCTGCGAGCCGACCGGACCGCCGAGCACCGGCAGCAGCAGCCGCCCGCCCTGCGCCTCCCAGTCGATGTCGAACCAGCGCGCGTACGGCGAGTCGGGCCCCTCGCGCAGCACCTCCCACAGGGCGTGGTTGTGCCGGGGCGCCATGGCCATGTGGTTCGGCACGATGTCGGCCACCAGGCCCAGACCGTGCTCCCGCGCGGTCCGAGCCAGCGACCGCAGGCCCTCCTCGCCGCCCAGTTCCTCGCGCACGCGCGCGTGGTCCACGACGTCGTAACCGTGCAGGGAGCCGGGCACGGCCTCCAGGACGGGGGACAGGTGCAGGTGCGAGACGCCGAGCGACGCCAGGTACGGTACGGCCGCCGCGGCGGCGGCGAACGGGAACGCGGGCTGGAGCTGCAGCCGGTAGGTGGCCGTGGGCACCTCCGGTCCGGGTCGCGCAGAAGTCATGGAAACCTACGTACCCAGCCCGCCGCCTTTCGTGTCACCGGCCCCTGAACGGACCCATACTCGCCCATCCGGCCCATGCGGCGAAAACGTCCTCCACGCGCGCGTGAGCCGGGCGGGCAGTCTCGCCGGCTGGGCCGCCGCCGCGCGGGCCCGGTTACGCCGGCCGCTGCAGTACCGTCATGCTGCGGTCGGGCAGGGTGATCTGCTCGCCCGCCGCGACCTTGGTCCCGGATCCTGGCGGCACCCCGTCCGGGCAGGCGGTGTCGACGACCACCTGCCACTGCCTCCCGTGGTTGACCGGCACCAGGAAGTCCAGCGGCTCCGGGGAGGCGTTGAACATCAGCAGGAACGAGTCGTCGGTGATGCGCTCCCCCCGCGCGCCGGGCTCGGAGATCGCGTTGCCGTTCAGGAACACCGTCAGCGCCGACGCCCGCGCCGAGTCCCAGTCCCGCTGGGTCATCTCGTCGCCTTCCGGAGTGAACCAGGCGATGTCGGACAGATCGTCGTGGGTGCCCTCCACCGGACGGCCGTGGAAGAAGCGGCGCCGGCGGAAGACCGGATGGTCCCGGCGCAGCCACACCATCGCGCGCGTGAACTCCAGCAGGTCGCCTTCCAGGGGCTCCGGCCAGTCCAGCCAGGACAGTTCGCTGTCCTGGCAGTAGGCGTTGTTGTTGCCGCGCTGGGTGCGGGCGAACTCGTCGCCGTGGCTGATCATCGGCACGCCCTGGGACAGCATCAGCGTGGCGATGAAGTTCCGCATCTGCCGGGTGCGCAGCGCGAGCACGTCCGGGTCGTCGGTCTCGCCCTCCGCCCCGCAGTTCCAGGACCGGTTGTGGCTCTCGCCGTCCCGGTTGTCCTCGCCGTTGGCCGCGTTGTACTTGTCGTTGTACGAGACGAGGTCGTGCAGGGTGAAGCCGTCGTGGCAGGTGACGAAGTTGATCGAGGCCAGCGGGCGGCGGCCGTCGTCCTGGTAGAGGTCCGAGGAGCCGGTCAACCGGGAGGCGAACTCGGCGAGCGTCCGCGGCTCGCCCCGCCACAGGTCCCGTACCGTGTCCCGGTACTTGCCGTTCCACTCGGTCCACATCGGCGGGAAGTTGCCCACCTGGTAGCCGCCCTCGCCCACGTCCCAGGGCTCGGCGATCAGCTTCACCTGGGAGACCACCGGGTCCTGCTGCACCAGGTCGAAGAACGACGACAGCCGGTCCACCTCGTGGAACTGCCGGGCCAGGGTCGCCGCGAGGTCGAAGCGGAACCCGTCGACATGCATCTCGGTGACCCAGTACCGCAGCGAGTCCATGATCAGCTGGAGCACGTGCGGGGACCGCATGAGCAGCGAGTTCCCGGTGCCCGTGGTGTCCATGTAGTAGCGGGGGTCGTCGGCGAGGCGGTAGTACTGCCGGTTGTCGATGCCCTTGAAGGACAGCGTCGGGCCCAGATGGTTGCCCTCGGCGGTGTGGTTGTAGACGACGTCCAGGATGACCTCGATCCCGGCCTCGTGCAGCGCCCGGACCGCCGACTTGAACTCCAGCACCTGCTGACCGCGGTCGCCCCAGGAGGCGTACGCGTTGTGCGGGGCGAAGAAGCCGATGGTGTTGTAGCCCCAGTAGTTGCTCAGGCCCATGTCGACGAGCCGGTGGTCGTGCACGAACTGGTGGACGGGCATCAGCTCCAGGGCCGTCACCCCGAGCTTGGTCAGGTGTTCGATCACCGCCGGGTGCGCGAGCGCCGCGTAGGTGCCGCGCAGCTCCTCCGGCAGCCCCGGATGACGCATGGTCAGGCCCTTGACGTGGGCCTCGTAGATCACCGTGTGGTGGTACTCGGTGCGCGGCGGCCGGTCGTCGCCCCAGTCGAAGTAGGGGTTGATCACCACCGAGGCCATGGTGTGCGGGGCCGAGTCCAGGTCGTTACGGCTGTCCGGGGTGCCGAAGTGGTAGCCGTACACCTCCTCGCCCCACCGGACCGTGCCGCTGACCGCCTTCGCGTAGGGGTCGAGCAGCAGCTTCGCGGAGTTGCAGCGCAGTCCGCGCCCGGGCTCGTACGGGCCGTGCACCCGGAGCCCGTACCGCTGTCCCGGCATGACGCCCGGCACGTACGCGTGCCGCACGAACGCGTCGCTCTCGCGGAGCTCCACCGCGGTCTCCGAACCGTCGTCGTGCAGCAGACACAGCTCTACTCGGTCCGCGACCTCCGTGAAGACCGCGAAGTTGGTTCCGGCGCCGTCGTAGGTGGCGCCGAGCGGATACGCCTGTCCAGGCCAGACCTGCATGGCTACGACTCTCCCAGGTGTGCCGCCGTCCCGGGGCCGCGTTGGCCCCCGAGTCGCCCCGAATTGGCGGAACCTCACGTGTCTTGTGTCCCTCTTACCCACCGACCGGCGCATACGGTGGCTCTCGTACCCGCCGTGTGCCGAGCCAGTGGGGCGACACGTACTCCCGTGAACCACGGGGAGCAGGGGGAAATGTGCGTGAGACAGTGCACCGCCATCTGGGCAAGTTAGTGGCAGGAGTGGCCGTCGCGGCGGTGGGGACCGCCGCGACGGTCGCGATCACGCTGCCGGGCACGGCGGGGGCGGACACCTCGGCGGGGGCGAGAGGCGGTACGCGGGCCGGGCAGGGCCCGGACGCGGTCCGGCCCGGTGTCGTCGAGCAGGCGCCCGCCGAGCGCGGCAGGGGGACCGGCCGGGATCCGCTCACCGACGACGAGATCCGGCGGGCCGAGAAGATCGCCCTGAACGGGCAGCTGCCGACCACGGGCGAGAACGTCGACGGCGGCCGCGGACCACAGCGCCTGAGCGTCGACCTCGCCGAACCCGAGCCCGGCGGGGCGGACGACCCGGCCGCGCCGCGCCGGGCCGACATCACCTTCTACGACTACAAGAGCGACACCCTCCTCACCAGGACCGTCGACCTGGACACCGGCAAGGTCGAACGGACCGGCACCCAGCGCGGCGTCCAGCCGCCGCCGAGCCGGGACGAGAACGCCGAGGCCGCCCGGCTCCTGATCGCCTCCCCGCTCGGCGCGGGTCTGAAGGCGGACTACAAGGACGCCACCGGCAAGGAGCTCACCTCCCCGGACCAGCTGCTGCTGAGCGGCGGCGTCTACCGGGCCGCTCCGGGCGCCCAGCCGGCGGTCCTCGACCAGTGCGGCACGCACCGGTGCGTCCGGCTGTTCACCAAGGTCAGGAACGGGCCCTGGATCGACACCAGGTCCCTCGTGGTCGACCTGAGTGCCCGCAAGGCCGCCGCCCTCGACCGCGGCTGACCGAACGTTTCCCCAGACCTGCACCTCCTGAAAAGGGAGCCATATCGTCATGCCCGAGTACGGAACCCGCCGTGCCCGCAGGGCAGCGGCCGTCGGCCTGACCGTGGCCGCGCTGGCCGCCGGCGCGACGACCGCTGCCGGACCGGCCGCCGCCCGGCCGAGAACGGCCGCCGCCGCGCCCGCCGCCGACTGCAGCGCCTCCTACCGCATCGAGCAGAAGCTCTCCGGCGGCACCACCTGGCGCATGTGCTGGCACTACGACAGCAAGGCCGGTCTCGTCCTGGAGGACATCAGCTACCAGCCCAAGGGCGAACCGAAGCCGATCAAGGTGCTGAACAGCGCCAGACTCGCCCAGATCCACGTCCCCTACGACGACGGGAAGAACGAGTACAGCGACCTGACGGGGCAGGACTTCGCCCAGGCGCTGATGAACCTCTCGCCCGCCGAATGCCCCGGCGGCACCATCAAGACCGTCAAGGTCCCCGACGCCGTCGACCCGCGGCACCCGAACGTCAACGGACTGTGCACGACCACCCGGGCCCGCGGCCACGCCTACCGCATGCACGACGTCGGCACGGACAAGGTCCACCAGGCCCAGGGCAAGGACTTCCTCGTCTACACCGTCAACCAGGTCGGCTGGTACGAGTACATCACCGAGTGGCGCTTCCAGGACGACGGCCTGATCTCCATGAACATCGGCGCGACCGGCAGCCTCTCCTTCGACGACTACGACTCCGGCGACGGACGCGGCTGGCCCATCGGCAAGGGCGCCAGGGCCTACGCCACCAGCCACAGCCACGACGTCTTCTGGCGGCTGGACTTCGGCCTCGACGGCTCGTCGAAGACGAAGGTCGAGCAGTACGACTCGGTCGTGAGCCCGCGCACCGGCGGACAGCAGGGGCCGACCACCCGGACCACCCGAACGAAGGTCACCAGGGAACTCGCCGGCGACCTGAAGGACTACCGCTGGTGGCGGGTGGTCAGCGCGACCGGAACGAACAAGGACGGACACGCACGTTCGTACGAGATAGTCCCCGGGCCCACCACCAAGTACCTCGGCCGCGGCTTCACCCGGCACGACCTCTACGTCACCGAGTACAACCCGTGCGAACTGTTCGCCAGCGACAACCCGAAGTGCGACCAGGGACACCCCGCATCCGTGGACCGATGGGTCGGCGGACAGACCCTGACCCACCCGGTGATCTGGATGAACGTCGGCTTCCACCACATCGCGCGGGACGAGGACCAGCAGCCCATGCCGGTGCACTGGCAGGGCTTCGCCATCGCGCCCCGGGACGTGACCGCTATGAATCCGCTCACTCCGAGTGACCTCGCATGGCAGAACGGCCATTGGGAGCCGCGTAGTTGAGCGTGACAGTTGGGAAACCGACCTGTCCATCCGGCTGCACCGCCCACCTCTCGCGGAGTACCCTTCCTTGATCGTTGAGACGGGAAAGGCCCGGGGATCGGAAGGCGGTGCACGGGTGGGCTCGGGAGGCCTGGAGCTGCCCCCTGGTGACGAGGGTCACGAGGGGAACTCCAAAGACGTCCCGCCCGGCGCGGTGTCCCTGGCCCGCCCGATGGACGCGGGGTCCATCGGGCCGGAGCTGGACTGGGACGCCGACGCCTGGCGCGAGGTGCGCACCCGCGCCCAGCGGGCCGGCCGGGCCTACATCTGGCTGAACCTCGTCGAGCAGCGGCTGCGCGCGGTCGTGGCCGCCGTACTGCGGCCCATCTACGAACCCGTCCACGGGGACGACTGGGTGGTCGCCGCGGCCGGTCCGGCCGGTCAGGAGTGGGTGCAGCGGGCCGTCGCCGTCCGCGAAGTCAGCCGCCGCAAGGGATACCTGCTCGATCCGGCCGACGACAACGTGCTCAGCTTCCTCACCCTTCCCCAGCTGCGCGAACTGATGGTGCAGCACTGGCCGTGCTTCGAGCCGTACTTCGACGAGCGCCGCGACCTCGAACTCGCCCTGGACGAGCTGGAGGTGACCCGCAACGTCGTCTCCCGCAACCGGGCGCTGTCCGGGGCGGTTCTGAGCCAGGCCGAGCGCGCCGCCGCCCGGCTGCTGGAGACGCTCGGTGCCGGCGGCGACGTCCCCTCGGCGCGCCGGCTGCCCGTGGACGCGGTCGAGGACCTGGTCGGCGACCGGTACGCCGACGTCGTCGCCGTCCACCCCGACCGGGTGCGGCTTATGCGCCAGTTCCCCGCCGAGGACCTCTTCGGCGGCGCCCGCCGCCTCGACGCCATCGGCATCGGCCTCAACCTGCTCGTGCAGAACTTCTCCGGCCGCCGTCTGGTCCGGCTCGCCGAGACCGGCTGCCGGGTACGGCTGCTCTTCCTCAACCCCGCCTCCAGCTCGGTCAAGCGCCGCGAGCGCGAACTCGGGATGAAACGGGGCGAACTGAGCCGCTCCGTCGAGATGAACATCCTGCACATGCGCCGGGTCCGCTCCCGGCTGCGCGACCCGGGCGCCTTCGAGATCCAGGTCTACGACGAGACACCGCGCTTCACCGCCTACCTGGTGGACGGCGACGGCGCGGACGGCATCGCCGTGGTGCAGTCCTATCTGCGCGGGGCGCGCGGGATGGAGTCGCCGGTGCTGGTACTGCGCAACGGCAGCAAGCTGGTCAAGTCGGACGAGGTGGGGGAAGCAGGGCTCTTCCCGACATACCGCGAGGAATTCGAGCTCGCCTGGGCGGATTCGCGCCCTGTGTCGTGAACGTCCGCCGGTGCAAGCGGAACGCGCTCCTCTGATTGTCAGTGCCGCGTGCGAGGGTGGAGACCACTGGGGGAAAGCACCACCAAGAAGGGGGGCCGCCCATGGGCTGGCACCGGGAGCTGCTGATCGGCTTCGACCTGGAGACGACCGGGACCGATCCGCGCGAGGCGCGCATCGTCACCGGCGCGGTGATCGAGGTCAGGGCCGGTGAGCCCATGGGACGCCGGGAATGGCTGGCCGATCCGGGCGTGGAGATCCCGGCGGACGCGGTGGCGGTGCACGGGATCAGCAACGAGCGGGCGACGAGTGAGGGCCACCCGGCCGACCGGGTCGCCGACTCCATCGCCGACGTCCTGGTCTCCTACTGGAAGGCGGGCGTCCCGGTCGTCGCCTACAACGCCGCGTTCGACCTCACCCTGCTCTCCGCCGAACTGCGCCGCCACGCGCTGCCGTCCCTCGCCGACCGCCTGGGCGGCGCCGCCCCCGCCCCGGTCGTCGACCCCTACACCATCGACCGCTGGGTCGACCGCCACCGCCGCGGCAAACGGAACCTGGAAGCGGTCTGCGCCGAGTACGGGATAGTCCTCGACGCGGCCCACACGGCCCCGGCCGACGCCCTCGCCGCCGCGCGACTCGCCTCCGCGATAGCCGACCGCCACCCGAAGATCGCGTCCCTGAGCCCGGTCGAACTCCACCGGCGGCAGATCGAGTGGTATGCGGAGTGGGCGGCGGACTTCCAGGCGTTCCTGCGGCGCAAGGGGGATGCGGGGGCGGTGGTGGACGGGGCGTGGCCGCTGCGGGAGTTGGCGGAGAGTCAGCCCGTTTAGTCCGGCGGCCGTTTGCGGCTGCGGGTGAGTGGGGCCGGTCGCGCCCACGCGGCGGAGCCGCGTATCGACCCAGCCCCGCGCCCCTCAGGTGCGCGGAACAGCCTCAGAACGGGTACCAGCGCACCGTCTCATCCCCGTCCCGCAGCGACGCCACCCGCCGCCGAAACTCGGCCAGCGCCTTCGGACTGCTCGGCGCGTGCTGGGCCACCCAGGCGCAGCTCGCCGTCTCCCGGGCCCCGCGCAGCACGCTGCACCCCTCCCACTCCCGCACGTCCCACCCGTACGCCTCGGTGAAGGAGTCGTACGCCTCGGCGGGCAGCCCGTACCGGTCGCGGGAGAGGGCCATGACCACCAGGTCGTGCTCGCGCAGGTCGGCGGAGAAGGTCTCCAGGTCGACCAGGACCGGCCCGTCCGGCCCGATGTGCACGTTGCGGGGCAGCGCGTCGCCGTGGATCGGGCCCGGCGGCAGACGGGGCGTCAGCGCCGCCGCGGCCGCCGCGAACCCGTCCCGGCGCGCGCGGAGGTAGGCCGCGTCCTCGGGCTCGATCGCGTCGCCCGCGAGCCGCAGCCACCGTTCCACACCGCCCAGCAGCTCGCGGGGCGGCAGCGCGAAGGGAGGAGGGGGAAGTGCGTGCACCATCCGCAGCAACCGCGCCAGGTCCCGCGGCTCGGCGGGCCGTACGGGGTCGGGCAGCCGGTGCCACACGGTCACCGGGTGGCCCTCGACCAGCCGCGGCTCCGGCTCCGCCGCCCGTACCGCCGGCACGCCCGCCGCGGCCAGCCAGCCGGCGATGTCCAGCTCGCGCCGGGCCCGTTGGAGCAGCTCGGCGTCGCGGCCCACCTTCGCCACCAGATCACCGGCGGCGAACACCGCGTTCTCGCCGAGGGCGAGGAGGGCCGCGTCCCGGGCCGGGCCCGGCAGCACGCCCGCCGCGGCCAGTACGTCCCGTGCCCGTGCCTCGTCCATGGTGCCTCCGTGCCGCGCCGTCGTCCCGTGCCGTCTCTCCGGCCAGTCTCGCATTCGCACAGGTCGGGCGGTGTGCGCGGGCCCTTGACGAGGATGCGGCGCCTCCAGCCCCGGGCTTGCGGCAGGCGCTGGGCCCGCTGCCGTCCCCCTGACGGCGAACGGAAAATGACTTTGAACGAGACGTCTCGTCTCGTCTACTCTCGGCGCCATGACCACGCCCGCCCATATCGCCATGTTCTCCATCGCCGCGCACGGCCATGTGAACCCCAGTCTGGAGGTGATCCGCGAACTGGTCGCCCGGGGCCACCGGGTCACGTACGCCATTCCGCCGGTGTTCGCCGAGAAGGTGGCCGCCACCGGGGCCCGGCCCGTGCCGTACACCTCCACACTGCCCGGACCCGAGGCCGACCCGGAGGCCTGGGGGAGCACGCCGCTGGACAACGTGGAGCCGTTCCTCGCGGACGCGATCCAGGCACTCCCGCAGCTCGCCGCGGCCTACGCCGGCGACGAGCCTGGCCTCGTGCTGCACGACATCGCCTCCTACCCGGCCCGCGTCCTCGCCCACCGCTGGGGCGTCCCGGCGATCTCCCTCTCCCCGAACCTCGTCGCCTGGGAGGGGTACGAGGAGGAGGTGGCCGAGCCGATGTGGGCGGAGCCGCGGAGGACCCCGCGCGGGCAGGCGTACTACGCCCGGTTCGAGGCGTGGCTGGCGGGGAACGGGATCACCCAGCACCCGGATTCCTTCGTCGGCCGCCCGGCCCGCTCGCTCGTCCTCATCCCGAAGGCGCTGCAGCCGCACGCCGACCGGGTCGACGAACGCGTCCACACCTTCGTCGGCGCCTGCCAGGGCGACCGCGCCGACCAGGGCGACTGGCAGCGGCCCGCCGGCGCCGAGAAGGTCGTGCTGGTGTCGCTGGGCTCGGCCTTCACCAACCAGCCGGGCTTCTACCGCGAGTGCGTCCGCGCCTTCGCCGGCCTGCCCGGCTGGCACCTGGTCCTTCAGGTCGGCCGGCATGTGGACCCCGCCGAACTGGGCGACGTACCGGAGGGCGTCGAAGTGCACGACTGGATACCGCAGTTGGCGGTCCTGCGGCAGGCCGACCTGTTCGTCACGCACGCCGGTGCCGGCGGCAGCCAGGAGGGGCTGGCCACCGCCACGCCGATGATCGCCGTACCGCAGGCCGTCGACCAGTTCGGCAACGCCGACATGCTCCAGTCCCTCGGCGTCGCCCGCCGGCTGGACACCGAGGAGGCCACCGCCGACCGCCTCCGCGAGACCGCGCTCGCCCTGGTCGCCGACCCGGAGGTGGCGCGGCGCCTGGAGGACGTCCAGGCGGAGATGGCGAAGGAGGGCGGCACGCGGCGGGCGGCGGACCTGATCGAGGCGGAATTGCGGGGCCGCGTGGGGAAGTAGGACACCCGGCCCCGGATTTCACCGGCCCCCTGGGCCGGGGCGGGTGCTGGGTCGCTTGCCCGCGCCTGCGGGGGCCTTCCCCGCCGGGGGTACTCCCGGCGTCCATCCGTGCCGCCCCCAGCGGCACGACTGCCCGCGGCTACGAGCGCCCGAAGGGGGCGCGGGAACTGTGCCATCAGCCCCCACACCCCCGCACCCGCGCACGCTCTCAACCGCCCGGCGGGCAGGCGCCCATCCGCCCGCGGAATCAGACCGGGAGCCGCTCCCCTTCCTCCCGCACCGGACGGGCGGCGACCACAGCCGGCGTCTCGTCGTGGGTCAGGTCCGGCAGCCAGTGGAGCCACTTCGGCAGGTACCAGTTGCGCTCGCCGAGCAGGGCCATCACGGCCGGCAGCAGCACACCGCGGATGACCGTCGCGTCGATGAGGACCGCCGCGGCCAGGCCCACGCCCATCTGCTTCATGGACTGCATCGACAGCGTGCCGAAGATCGCGAACACGGCGACCATGATGACCGCGGCGCTGGTGACGACACCGGCCGTGGTCACCACGCCGTGCCGGATCGCGTCCTTCGTCGTACGGCCGTTCATGCGGGCCTCGCGGATCCGGGACACCACGAACACGTGGTAGTCCATCGACAGCCCGAACAGGATCACGAACAGGAACAGCGGCAGCCAGGTCACGATCGCACCGACCCCCTCCGCCCCCACCAGCGAGGCACCCCAGCCGTGCTGGAAGACGGCGACGAGGATCCCGTACGCGGCGCCCACCGACAGCAGGTTGAGCACGATCGACGTGATCGCCACGGTCAGCGAGCGGAACGACAGCAGCATCAGCAGGAAGGCGAAGACGATCACGAACGCGAAGACCGGGACGACGGAGCCGAGCAGTTGGTCGTTGAAGTCGTGGTTGCCGGCCACCTGTCCGGTGATCGGTGCCTGCACGCCGCCCACCTTGCCGAGGGTGGCGGGCCGCACCTCGTCGCGCAGCTTGTCCAGGCTCTTGACCGCCCGGTCCATGTCGGAGCCGCCGACCAGCGGCACGGAGACCAGGGCGACGTTCTGCGCGTCGTGCACGCGGATGTCGACCGGGCCGCGCGAGGCGCCGGAGGCGATCGCCTCCTTCTTGAAGTCGGCCAGCGCCTGCCGCACCTCGGGCGCGTTGATGTCCCTGGCCTTGACGACGACCTGGGCCGGCTCACTGCCGCCCGGGAAGGCGTCGTTGACGCGGTTGTACGTCTGCACGATCGGCAGCGACTTCCCGAACTCCTGGTCCAGGGTGAGCTGCTGGGTGTTCATGCCGAGCGCGGGCGCGGCGACCGCCAGCAGCGCACCGGCGGCCACGACGACGGAGACCAGCGGCCTGGCCAGCACCGCGCGCAGCACGGCGGTCCAGACCCGGCTGCCGTCGCCCGCGGGCCGCTTCCGGTCGCGGTTGCGGCGGTTCAGGAACGGGATCTTGCCCTTCTCCACCCGCTCGCCGAGCAGCGACAGCAGCGCCGGCAGGACCGTCACCGACCCGACCATGGCGACCGCGACCACCATCAGCGAGGCCAGACCCATCGCCTCGAACTGGGCGAGCCCGGTGAAGAGCATGCCCGCCATCGCCACGCACACCGTGACACCGGAGACGATGACCGCCCGGCCGCTGGTGGCGGCGGCGATCCGCAGGGCGGTGCCCGGGTCCCGCCCGGCCTGCCGTTCCTCGCGCTCGCGGCGCAGATAGAACAGGCAGTAGTCGACGCCGACGGCCATACCGACCAGCAGCATCACGGAGTTGGCGGTGTCGCTCATCGGCTGCAGATGGCTGACGATGCCCATCAGACCCATCGTCGCCATGATCGCGGTGATCGCCAGGGCCACCGGCAGCAGCGCCGCGACCAGCGCCCCGAAGGCGATCAGCAGGATGCCGAGGGCCACCGGCACCGCCGAGTACTCGGCCTGCTTGAAGTCGTCCCCGAAGGCGTCCTTGTACTGCTTCTGCATGCTGGCGCCGCCGATCTCCTCGATCCGCAGCGAGCCGTGCGCCTTCCGTACCCCGGAGACCGCCTTCAGCACCGGCTCGACCCGGTCGACGGCCGTCTTGGCGTCGCCGCGCATGTCGAACTGCACCAGCGCGCTGCGGCCGTCCCGGGAGATGGTGTGCGTGTCGTACGGCGAGGTCACGGCCGTGACCTTCCTGGTGCCCTCGACGGCCTTCACCACGTCGGCGACGGCGGCGCGGAACTCGGCGCCGGTCGCCGTGACTTCGGCGTCCTTGGACTGGATCAGGACCGTCTCGCCGGCCGGCTCCTTGATCCCCGCGTCGTCGATGATCTGGGCGGCGGTGTGCGTCTCGCCCTTGAGCTGGTTGTTCTCGTCGACGTCGACCCGGCCCGCCGCCGAGCCGAGCCCCATGGCCAGCACTACGAACAGCACCCATATGCCGACGGCCGCCCAGCGGTGCCGGGCGCTCCAGCCGCCGGCGCGGGCGGCCAGCCCCCGCACCGGCACGTCCCTGTTCCCCATCGCGGGTTCTACCCCCTCGTGTGCGGTGGCGGCCCCCTGCCGCCACCTCTGCGCTTGCTCCGGTATGACCGTATGAGCTGGATAAACGCGTCTCGTCGTGCTGCCCGGTGAACTCGGCGAGCGGCCGGTCAGCACTGGGGAGGACGGCGGCCCCTTACACCTATCCGCACTTCTCGGGGGCGCGTCTCGGGGTTCGGCAGCCCGTTTCGCCGCCGGTCGGACGTGGGTTGTCCGTTCTGCCGCCGGCGCGTTGGTTTGTGATTACGAAACCTTGTTGAACAAGTCACAGCTGCGTGTAGAGGTTGATCCGGTGCCCGCCGATCGGCGAGAGTTTCGCGCAGCCCCGCCCGGCGCGGGCCCGGCCGTCGTGCCCACCCCCACGGGGCACGACGGCCCCTTAGGGTGGCCGGATGACGACCTACGCGGCGCTGTTGCGCGGAATCAACGTCGGCGGCAGCAGGAAACTGCCGATGGCCGACCTCCGTACGCTGCTGACCGGCCTCGGCCACACCGGCGTACGGACGCATCTGCAGAGCGGCCAGGCCGTGTTCACCGCCGATCACGGCGACGAGGAGTCGCTGGCGGCGGAGTTGAGCCGGGCGATCGAGGAGCGGTTCGGCTTCCCGGTCGACGTGATCGTGCGTGACCACACCTATCTGAAGGCGGTCGCCGAGGCCTGCCCGTTCCCGGCCGCCGACCTGGAGCCCAAGCAGCTCCACGTCACGTACTTCTCCGCACCGGTCACCCCGGACCGCTACGCGGACATCGACCCCGCCGCCCACCTCCCCGAGGAGTTCCGCCTCGGCGACCGCTGTCTGTACCTGTACGCCCCCGAGGGCCTCGGCCGCTCCAAGCTCGCCGAGACCCTGTCCCGGACGCGGCGGACCAAGGACCTGATCGCCACCAGCCGCAACTGGAACACCGTCGTCAAGCTGGTCGAGCTGACCGCTCCGGGAGCCTGAGGGCCCGCGGGGTCCAGCGGGTCGCCCGGATCGCTGTACGGCATCCGCCGCAGGTGGACGTCGTCTTTGCCCTCGCACACCTCGCCTTGTCCCAGAGGCGAGGTGAAGCACGGACGCTTGCCGGGCCTTGTCGGGCGGGGTCACGTACGCGTGTGCGAGGCTCTGCCCATGCGCTACATCATCATCGGGGCCGGAGCGGTCGGCGGGACCGTCGGCGGGCGGCTGGCCCAGTCGGGGCGTGAGGTCGTCCTCGTGGCACGGGGCGGGCATCTGGCGGCGCTGGCCGAGCAGGGGCTCCGGCTGCGGGTGCCTGAAGGCGAGTTGACGTACCGGCTGCCGGCCGTCGACGGGCCGGGACCGCTCGGTGAACTGCGGGGCGACGACGTACTCGTGCTCGCCGCGAAGACCCAGGACACCGTGGCCGCCCTGGAGACCTGGGCCCACGTGCCCGTGGCCGGCGGGGGCACGGCGGCCGAGCGGCTGCCGCTCCTCCTGCTGCAGAACGGGGTCGAGAGCGGGCGGCTCGCGCTGCGCCGCTTCCGGAACGCGTACGGCGTCTGTGTCTGGCTGCCCTCGACCTTCGTGGAACCCGGTGTCGTCTCCGCCGCGGGCACCCCGCTCAGCGGCATCCTCCACCTCGGTCGCCTCCCGCACGGCACCGACGACACCGCCCGCCGGATCGCCGCCGACCTGGAGGCCTCCCGCTTCGAGGCGCCGGTGGTGCCCGACGTGGCCCGCTGGCAGTACGCCAAGCTGCTCTGGAACCTCGGCACCGCCTTCGAAGCCCTGTGCGGGCCCGCCTCCGACGAGGGCGCGCATGCCCTGCTCGCCCGCGTGCGGGCCGAAGGGGAGGCCGTGCTCGACGCGGCCGGCATCGCGCGCGCCGGCGCCGGGGAGCAGCGCGCGGCCCGCGGCGACAAGGTCACCCTGGTCCCGCTGGACGGGGCTCCGCGCGGCGGCGGTTCCTCCTGGCAGTCCCTCGCCCGGGGCACCGGCACCATCGAGGCCGACTACCTCAACGGGGAGATCGTGCTGCTCGGCCGGCTGTACGGCGTAGCGACCCCGCTGAACGAACTGCTCCAGCGGCTCGCCAACCTGTTCGCACGGGAGCAGCGGGCCGCCGGGTCGTTGCCGGTCGCGGAACTGGTGCGGATGGCCGACGCCGCCGAGGGCAGGGTGTCATCCGACTCCTTTGCACCGCACGGCAGTTGACCTTGCGGTCGGTTCGGCGTCCCATCAGGGCCCGGACGGTGCCTACCAATTCGCAGCAGGGGGCGGGGGAACGGTGGACGACGTCACCGAGGACGCCGGGCGGCGGCTCGCGGAGCGGTTCGAGGCGGACCGGCCGCACCTCACGGCCGTGGCATACCGGCTGCTGGGCTCGGCCGCCGAGGCTGACGACGCGCTGCAGGAGGCCTGGCTGCGGTCCCGGCAGGCCGACCTCGACACGGTACACAACCTCACCGGCTGGCTGACCACCGTGGTGACCCGGGTCTGCCTCAACCTGCTGCGGGCCCGCCGCAACCGGCGCGAGGAGTTCCTCGGGGCCTACGACCACGACCATGACGCCCCGGCGGTCTCCGCCGAGGCCGGCGACCCCGCCCGGGAGGCGCTGCTGGCCGACCAGGTCGGCGTCGCGCTGCTGGTCGTCCTGGACACCCTCCGCCCCGCCGAGCGGGTCGCCTTCGTGCTGCACGACATGTTCGCCGTGCCCTTCGAGGAGATCGCCCCGCTGATCGAGAAGACTCCGGCCGCCACCCGGCAGCTCGCCGTCCGGGCCCGTCGCCGGGTCCAGGGCCGGCCGGCCGCGCCCGCCGCCGACGCCGTACGCCGTCGGCGGGCCGTCGAGGCGTTCCTGGCCGCCACCCGCGGCGGCGACTTCACGGCCCTGGTCGCGCTGCTCGACCCGGACGTGGTGCTGCACGCCGACGCGCTGGTGGTGCCCACGCCGGAACCGATCACCGTGCGGGGCGCCGTGCCCGTCGCCCAGGAGGCGATGGCCGCCACGGCGCGCGCCCGGCTCACCGGACTCGCCCTGCTGGACGGCGAGTTCGGCCTGGTCATGGCGGAGCGCGGGCGGGCGCGCCTGGTCCTGGCGTTCGCCTTCGGCGCGGACGGCCGGATCACCGGGATCGACGTCGTGGCGGAAGCGGAACGCCTGTGCGGGACGGAGATCGCGGTGGCGGACCCGGTACCGGCCGGGGCAGGTGGCGGCCTGGAGGAATTGGACCCATGAAGTAAGAGCGGATTGGGCCGGGACGCTGCACCAATCCGGCGGTAGCGTCGCTGCCATGACATACCGCGACACCGCCACCGAGCCCGCCCCGACCCGGGTCGACTTCTTCTTCGACCCCGCCTGCCCCTTCGCCTGGATCACCTCCCGCTGGCTGCTGGAGGTCGAGCGCCTGCGCCCGCTCGACCTACGGTTCCGGGTGATGAGCCTGTACCTGCACAACACCGGCAACGAACTCCCCGACTGGTACCGGGACCTGGTGGACCGCTCGATCGGCCCGGTGCGGGTCGCCGTGGCCGCCGCCGAACGGCACGGCGACAAGGTGCTGCGCGACCTGTACACCGCGTTCGGCACCCGGATCCACGAAGCCCGGATCGAGGACTTCGACCGGGTGGTCGCGGAGTCGCTGGCCGAACTCGGGCTGCCCGCAGACCTGTCGGCCGCTGCCGACGATCCGTCGTACGACGACGCGGTGCGCCGCAGCCACGAGGCCGGCGCCGAGCCGGAGACGGGCGGCTACGTGGGCACGCCGACCCTGCACGTCGACGGCACGGTGTGGTTCGGCCCCGTGCTGCGCGCCGTTCCGCGCGGCGAGGAGGCGGCCGAACTCTTCGACAGCTTCCGGGTGCTGGCCCGCCACCCCGACCTCTTCGAACTCAAGCGCACCCGCGCCGGAGCCCTCCGCTTCGACTGAACGAGGAACGGACCGACCGGGAAAAAGAGGTGGCCGATAAACGCCCCCCGAACGCCTCGGGTCCGCCGCTCCTGTGACACACGAATCGTGAGCGGCGCAGAACGAAGTGCCGCCGTGGTCCGACGTCGCAGGGGAGCGCCGGACCACCGCGGCCCCTCTATCACGCGCCCGCCCTCCAGGGCCAGCCCTCGCAGAACCTCGCGACAAACTCATCCCGTTGTCCCTAGGGTGAAGCGCGCAGACGCCGGAAGGGCGACCGGAAGGGGCGAGGGAACCGATGAGCGCGACGGGCAGTCCGTTACGGGCACTGCCGCGGTACCACTGCGACGGGGGCGACCCCGGAGGCGGGACGCCCCCGTGCTCCCTGCTGTTCGGTCAACGGACGCCGGTCACCCGGACGGGTGGCGATTTTCGGCCTAGTAGGCGCCATCGCGGCTGGCCGGGCCCTGGCCCACCGCACTGCACGCGCGGTGTTCTTCTCCGCAACATCGGTAACGTCAGCCGCCCCAGCACCTTCGGTAGCCAGAGCCCGGTCGCCCGCGCCGAAGCCGTAGCCACCCCCCATCCCCGAAGGCTCCTTCGGACCACAAGCGAGGACAGGACATGAGCACCTACGACTTCGGGAACACCCCGGCCTACTTCGCCCGCATCGACCCCAGGAACGGCACACCCGACATCGAAACCCTCATGGACGTCGCCGACCGGCTCACCGAGGCACTGCGGGCCGAGTACCCCGGGATCGCCGGGAACGGGGAGGTCATCCAGGCGGAGCTGGCGCTGTCGGCGGAGGACGGCCTGCCGCCCAACCGGGGCCGGATCCGCACCGCACTGGAGAACGTCGCCATCACGGCGGGCGCGGGCACCGCCAGCCTCACCTTCACCCAGCACCTCCTGCACGCGCTCGGCCTGTGACCCCAGGAGAGCCGGCAAAGCCGCGGAAGCCGGGCAACGGTCAGGCGCCCAGGGCCGCAAGCGCCGGCCGGCGGGCCGCGTCGTAGCGTTCCAGCAGCACCCGCGCCACCTCCGGCGCGGGACCCAGCACGTCCGCCAGTACGTCCGCCCCGGCCGCGCCCCGCGCGATGCGGTCCGGCAGAAAGCCGGGGGCCAGGACGTACGGCGCGACGGCGACCCGCTCGCAGCCGAGGGCGCGCAGTTCGGCCACCGCGTCCTCGGTGCGCGGAAGGGATGCGGAGGCGAACGCAGGTCGCACGGCGCACCAGCCGGTGTGCCGCCACTCCCGCGCGATCTCTGCGATCACTGCGATCGCCTCCGGGTCGGTGGACCCCGCCGAGGCCAGCACGACCCCGGTCGAGGACTTGTCGGCGGGCGTCAACCCCGCCTCGTACAACCGTCGTTCCAGCGCCGACAGCAGCAGCGGCGACGGACCCAGCACGTCCGCCTGCCGGATCCGCAGCCGCGCCGGCGCCTCCCGCAGCACGGCGGGGATGTCGGCCTTGGCGTGGAAGGCGCGGGTCAGCAGCAGGGGCAGGGCGACGACGTCCTGGACGCCGTCCGCGGCCAGGGACTCCAGCACCCCGTGCACGGACGGCACGTTGAAGTCCAGGAAACCGGTCTCCACGCGCAGCCCCGGCCGCTGCGACCGCACCCGCTCCACGAGGGCGTGCACGGTCGCGGCGTGCCGCGGATCGCGGCTGCCGTGGGCGATGACGAGAAGGACCGGTTCGCGCATGTCGTGCCTCAGCCCTTCACCAGCAGGCCGCGGCTGCGCAGCACCCACCGCTCCAGCGGGCTGAAGATCAGCAGGTCGATGGCGATGCCGACGAACAGGATGAGCAGGATGGCCTCGAACACCATGGCCATGTCGCTGGCGGTGCGGGCGTTCTCCAGCAACTGGCCGAGGCCCGTGCCCAGGTCGGGGAAGTTGGCGATGATCTCCGCGGCCATCAGGGAGCGCCAAGAGAAGGCCCAGCCCTGCTTCATGCCCGCCACATACCCCGGCAGGGCGGCCGGCAGGGTGACGTGCCAGGTGCCCTTCAGGCCCCTGGCCCCCATCGTGCGGCCCGCGCGCAGGAACAGCGGCGGCACCTGGTCCACGCCGGACACCAGACCGTTGGCGATGGACGGCACGGCGCCGAGCAGGATCACCGCGTACATCATCGAGTTGTTCAGCCCCAGCCAGATCACCGCGGGCGGCACCCACGCCACCGACGGCAGCGACTGCAGACCGGACAGGATCGGGCCGATGGCCGCACGCACGAACCTCACCCGCGCCACCAGCAGGCCCAGCGGGGTGCCGATCAGCAGCGCGAGGCAGAAGCCGAGCAGACCGCGCGAGACGCTGGTCCAGATGTAGCCGAGCAGTTTGCCCTGCAGCCAGTCGTTGCGGAAGGCGTGCCAGACCGCGCCCGGCGTGGGCAGCTTGGTGGGATCGGCGACGATCTTCAGCGTGATCAGGCCCTGCCAGACCACCAGGACCACGACGATCGCGGTGATCGGCGGTACGACCTTGTCGACGAAGGTCTTGCGGAACGGCGTACGGCCCGGCTGCGCGGTCTCCAGCGCGTCGAGGCCCGCCTCCACGCTCCCCGACTCCGGGGAGGTCTTCGTCTCAGTGCTGGCCATGACGGCGGATCTCCCCACGCAGGACTTCGGTGATCTCCAGCGACAGTTCCGCCACGGGCGCGTCCTCGATGCGGCGCGGCTGCGGAATGTCGACATCCCACTCCCGGGCCACCCGGCCCGGACGGGAGGACAGCAGCACGACACGCTGCGCGAGCCGCACCGCCTCGCGCACGTTGTGCGTCACGAACAGCACGGACAGCCCGGTCTCCGACCAGATGCGGGTCAGCTCGTCGTGCAGCACGTCCCGGGTGATGGCGTCCAGCGCCGCGAACGGCTCGTCCATCAGCAGCAGGTTGCTCTCCTGCGCGAGCGCGCGGGCCAGCGCCACCCGCTGCCGCATACCGCCGGACAGCTCGTGCACGCGCTTGCCGTACGCGCCCTTCAGGCGGACGAGTTCGAGCAGCTCCTCGGCCCTGCCGCGCCGCTCGGACTTCGCCACGCCCCGCAGTTTCAGGGCGAGTTCGATGTTCTTGCCCGCGGTCAGCCACGGGAACAGGGCGTGTTCCTGGAACATCAGGGCCGGGCGGCCGTCGGTCGTGATGGACCCGGCGGTGGGCCGGTCCAGGCCCGCCACCAGGTTCAGCAGCGTGGACTTGCCGCAGCCCGAGGCCCCCAGGAGGGTGACGAACTCGCCGGGCGCGACATCGAGGGTGATGTCGTCCAGGACGAGCTGCTGCCCGCCGGGCGTCGCGAAGGACTTCGAGACTTGCTCGAGGCGTGCGGCGTACTCGACCGACTCAGCGGCCTTGGCAAGGGTTGTGGCCATGGTCGTCACCTCCTGGGAACTCGTCGGGCTCTTACGTCAGCTGCTGCCGAGACCGGCGTCGCCGACCGTGCTCTCGCCTGAGGCCTTGAGGACCTTGTTGAGGATCGTCAGGTCGTAGATCCCCTTGAGGTTCGGCTTGTCCAGCAGGCCGGCCTTGACCGCGTGCGCCGCCTCGGTGCCGAGGGTGGAGGCCAGCGGGTCGTCGGTGAACCGGATGGACTTCCAGGCCGGGTCGAGCACCTTGGCCGGGAGCGCCTTGCCGGAGTCCGCCGCCAGCTGCTTGTTCGCGGCCGCCTTCGCCTGGTCCGGGTTGGCGTTGATCCACTTGTTGGCCGCGACCGAGGCCTTCAGCACCGCCTCGACGGCCTTCGGGTGCTCCTTGAGGAAGGCCTGCCGCACGATGATGTTCGTGATCACGAACTTCTTGTCCGGCCACAGCGACGACTCGTCCAGCAGCACCTTGCCGCCCTCGGCGACCAGCTTCGACGCGGTCGGCTCCGGCACCCAGGCGCCGTCGACCGAACCGGACTTGTAGGCGTCCGGGGTGATCTTGTTGTCGGTGCGCACGACCGTGACGTCACCCTTGCCGCTCTGCGCGTCGACCTTCCAGCCCTGCTCGGCGGCCCAGTTGAGGAACGCCACGTCCTGGGTGTTGCCGAGCTGCGGGGTCGCGATCTTCTTGCCCTTGACGTCCTTGAGGGACGTGATCTTCTTCGGGTTCACGACCAGCTTGACGCCGCCGGAGGCCGAACCGCCGATGATCTTCAGGCTCTTGCCGTCGGACTTGGTGTAGCCGTTGATCGCCGGGGACGGGCCGATCCAGCCGATGTCGATGGAGCCGGAGTTGAGGGCCTCGATCTCGGACGGGCCGGCGTTGAAGGTGGCGTAGTCGGCCTTGGTGGCGCCCAGTTCCTTCTGGAAGAAGCCCTTCTGCACGCCGACCAGCGCGGTCGCGTGGGTCAGGTTGCCGAAGTAGCCGATCTTGACGGAGTCCAGGCCATCGATCTTCTTGGCCCCGGCGGCGACCTTGGTGGTGTCGTCGTTCTTGGCATGGGAGCCGTAACCGCAGGCGGCGAGCGTGAGGAGGGGGAGCGCGGCGAGCGCGGATATGCCGCGACGGAACAGTTTCGAGCGGTTGGCAGGCACGGGAGGGTGTCCTCTCGTTGGCCCGGCGGTCACGGTCTCTCAGGTCGTGGCCGGGAAATCGGCAAGGGTCTTCGTCGCTTCCGGGACGTCGGGTGGGGGGTCAGGGCGCGCAAGCGGTGCGCGTACGTCAGCACACACATCGAGCCACTCCGCCCTGCCCGCTGCCGAGGGCGCCGCTGCCGACGCGGCCGCCCTCCTTCGCGAACGTCGAGTAGATGTCGGTCATCGTCATGATCAGAAGTCCCAGCCGTCGTCTTCGGACTCGTCCTTGACCGGCTCGGGGGTGGCGAACGACTCGCCGACCATGCCCGCGGTGAGGGTGGTGCCGTCGCCGGGGTCGATCAGGATGAAGGAGCCCGTGCGGCGGGAGTCGGCGTAGGAGTCGAGCGGCAGCGGCTCGGCGGTACGGATCTTCACCCGGCCGATGTCGTTGGCGACGAGCTGTCCCGGGTGCGGATGCAGGGACAGGTCGTCGAGCGTGAGCCGGGACGGGATGTCCTTCACGATCGCCTTGACCGTGCGGGTGCCGTGCTTGAGCAGCACGCGGTGGCCGACGGTCAGCGGGGCGTCGGCCACATGGCAGACGGTCGCCTCCACGTCCTGGGTGGTGGCCGGCGCGTCCTTCGTCGGCACGATCAGGTCGCCGCGCGAGACGTCGATGTCGTCCTGGAGCAGGACCGTCACCGACTGCGTCGTCCACGCCACGTCCACCGGCTCGCCCAGCAGGTCGATCCCGGAGATCCTGGTCGTCCGCCCCGACGGCAGGACGGTGACCTCCTCGCCGACGCGGAAGGTGCCCGCCGCGATCTGACCCGCGTAGCCCCGGTAGTCCGGGTGCTCGGCGGTCTGCGGCCGGATCACGTACTGCACGGGCAGCCGGGCGTGGCAGTGCGCCAGATCGTGGCTCACGGGAACGGTTTCGAGGTGTTCCAGGACGGTCGGGCCGCCGTACCAGTCCATGTTCGCGGACGGCTCCACCACGTTGTCACCGGCCAGCGCCGAGATCGGGATCGCAGTGACCTCGGGCACGCCCAGCTCGGTCGCGTACGTCGTGAACTTCTCGGCGATCGCGGCGAACACGGCCTCCTCGTACGCGACGAGGTCCATCTTGTTGACCGCGAGGACGACGTGCGGCACGCGCAGCAGGGCCGCGATCGCCGCGTGCCGGCGGGTCTGCTCGACCACGCCGTTGCGGGCGTCGACGAGGACCACGGTCAGCTCGGCGGTGGAGGCACCGGTGACCATGTTGCGGGTGTACTGCACGTGCCCGGGCGTGTCGGCCAGGATGAACCGGCGGCGCGGGGTGGCGAAGTAGCGGTAGGCGACGTCGATGGTGATGCCCTGCTCCCGCTCGGCGCGCAGGCCGTCGGTGAGCAGCGCGAGGTCCGGGCCGTCCTGGCCACGGGACGCGGAGGCCCGCTCCACGGCCTCCAGCTGGTCGGTGAGGACCGACTTGGAGTCGTGCAGCAGCCGTCCGACGAGCGTGGACTTGCCGTCGTCGACGGAGCCCGCGGTGGCGAACCGCAGCAGCGTGGTGGCCGAGAGCGCCTCGGTCGTGGTCGTGCTCATGGCTAGAAGTACCCCTCGCGCTTGCGGTCTTCCATCGCGGCCTCGGACAGCTTGTCGTCGGCGCGGGTCGCGCCCCGCTCGGTGAGCCGGGACGCGGCGATCTCGGCGATCACGGCGTCCAGCGTGGTGGCGTCGGAGTCCACGGCGCCGGTGCAGGACATGTCACCGACGGTGCGGTAGCGCACCTGCCGCTTCTCCACGGTCTCGCCGTCCTTCGGGCCGCCCCACTCGCCGGCCGTCAGCCACATGCCGCCCCGCTGGAACACCTCGCGCTCGTGCGCGAAGTAGATCTGCGGCAGCTCGATGCCCTCACGGGCGATGTACTGCCACACGTCCAGCTCGGTCCAGTTGGACAGCGGGAACACCCGCACGTGCTCGCCGGGCGCGTGCCGGCCGTTGTACAGGTTCCACAGCTCCGGCCGCTGGCGGCGCGGGTCCCACTGGGAGAACTCGTCGCGCAGCGAGAACACCCGCTCCTTGGCGCGCGCCTTCTCCTCGTCGCGGCGGCCGCCGCCGAACACCGCGTCGAACTTCTCGCTCTGGATCTTCTCCGTCAGCGGAAGCGTCTGCAGCGGGTTACGGGTGCCGTCGGGACGTTCCTTGAGCACACCTCGGTCGATGTAGTCCTGGACGGAGGCCACATGGAGCCGCAGCCCATGTGCGGCCACCACACGGTCCCGGTATTCAAGGACCTCGGGGAAGTTGTGTCCCGTGTCCACATGCAGCAGCGAGAAGGGCACCGCCGCCGGGGCGAACGCCTTCAGCGCCAGGTGCAGCATGACGATCGAGTCCTTGCCGCCGGAGAAGAGAATCACCGGGTTCTCGAACTCGCCCGCCACCTCGCGGAAGATGTGCACCCCCTCGGACTCCAGCGCGTCCAGGTGCGACAGGGCGTACGGGCTGTCCGTACCGTCCTCGACCTCGGCCACGGTCGTCATGCCAGTCCCCTCTCGCTCAGCAGGGCGTACACGGACGCCGCGGACTCCTGCACGGTCTGGTACTGCGACTCGATCCGCAGATCCGGCGCCTTCGGTTCCTCGTAGGGGTCGTCGACACCCGTCAGCCCCGACAGCTCGCCCGCGGCCTGCTTGGCGTACAGCCCCTTCACATCGCGCACGCTGCACACCTCGACGGGGGTGGCCACATGGATCTCCAGGTACGGCGTCCCGTTCTCCGCGTGCCGCCCCCGCACCGCCTCCCGGCTGTCGGCGTACGGCGCGATCACCGGCACCAGCGCCTTGACGCCGTTGCGGGCGAGCAGCTCGGCGAGGAAACCGATGCGCTGAACGTTGGTGTGCCGGTCCTCGCGGGAAAAGCCGAGGCCCGCCGAGATGAACTCGCGGATCTCGTCGCCGTCGAGCACCTCGACGCGGTGGCCCTCGGCACGCAGCCGGCCGGCCAGCTCGTAGGCGATGGTGGTCTTGCCGGCGCTCGGCAGACCCGTGAGCCAGACAGTGGCTCCGGTGGTCACGTCGTTCTCCTGAAGAGTGTGATGGTTCGTCATCCGTGCAGCCCGCACTCGGTCTTGGCGCGGCCCGCCCAGCGGCCGGCGCGGGCGTCCTCGCCTTCCAGGACCCGGCGGGTACAGGGGGCGCAGCCGATGGAGGCGTAGCCGTCCATCAGCAACGGGTTGGTGAGCACGCCGTGCTCGGTGACGTAGGCGTCCACGTCGTCCTGGGACCAGCGGGCGATCGGGGAGACCTTGACCTTCTGCCGCTTCTCGTCCCAGCCGACGACCGGGGTGTTCGCCCGGGTCGGGGACTCGTCGCGGCGCAGGCCGGTCGCCCACGCCTGGTAGCCCTTCAGCCCCTCCTCCAGCGGCCGCACCTTGCGCAGCT
Organism: Streptomyces barringtoniae; assembly: GCF_020819595.1. Classification (GTDB taxonomy): domain Bacteria; phylum Actinomycetota; class Actinomycetes; order Streptomycetales; family Streptomycetaceae; genus Streptomyces; species Streptomyces barringtoniae. The sequence continues at coordinate 155,597 of NZ_JAJHNP010000001.1, read as the reverse complement.
TGCAGCACAGGTCGGGGTCGCGGTCGTGCAGCCTCGGGCCGTACTCCGCGTCCTGCTCGGCGACCGTCTGCTTCGGCGTCAGGGTGATGACGTTGACGTCCATCACGGCCTCGACGGCGTCGCGGGTGCCGATGGTCTCCGGGAAGTGGTAACCGGTGTCGAGGAAGACGACGTCCACGCCCTTCAGCACCCGGGAGGCGAGATGGGCGACGACGGCGTCCTCCATGGACGAGGTGACGCAGAACTTCGTGCCGAAGGTGTCGACCGCCCACTGCAGGATCTCCAGGGCGGAGGCGTCCTCCAGGTCGCGGCCCGCCTGCTCGGCGAGCGCCTTCAACTCCTCGCTCGTGCGGTCTTCCTGAGCCGTCGTCATGTCTGCGGGTCCCCTCCGTTGTCGGCTCGCTGAAGGCCCCGGGCCAGCAGCCCGAGGAACTTCAGCTGGAATGCGCGGTTGCACGCCCCGCATTCCCAGGCGCCGTGGCCCTGCTCGCCCGGACGCAGGTCCTCGTCGCCGCAGTAGGGGCAGTAGAAGGGCGCGGCACGCTCCGTCACGACAGAGCCTCCTCGCCGGCCCGCGCGGCCCAGGCGGCGAACCGCTCGCCGTCCTCGCGTTCGGCCTGGAACCGCTTCAGCACCCGCTCGACGTAGTCGGGCAGCTCATCCGCGGTGACCTTCAGCCCGCGCACCTTGCGGCCGAAGCCCGGCTCCAGGCCGAGGGCGCCGCCGAGGTGCACCTGGTAGCCCTCGACCTGCTCGCCCTTGTCGTTGAGCACGAGCTGGCCCTTGAGACCGATGTCCGCGACCTGGATACGGGCGCAGGCGTTCGGGCAGCCGTTGAGGTTGATGGTGATCGGCTCGTCGAAGTCCGGCAGACGGCGCTCCAGTTCGTCGATCAGCGTCGAGCCGCGCTGCTTGGTCTCGACGATGGCGAGCTTGCAGAACTCGATGCCGGTGCAGGCCATGGTGCCGCGCCGGAAGGAGGACGGCCGGGCGGTGAGGTCCAGCGCCTCCAGGCCCTCGACCAGCGAGTCGACCTTGTCCTGCTCGACATCGAGGACGATCATCTTCTGCTCGACGGTGGTGCGCACCCGGCCCGAGCCGTGCGCCTCCGCGAGATCGGCGATCTTCGTCAGGGTGGCACCGTCGACGCGGCCGACCCGCGGGGCGAAACCGACGTAGAACCGGCCGTCCTTCTGCCGGTGCACACCGATGTGGTCGCGCCACTGCTGCACGGGCTGCTCGGGGGCGGGCCCGTCGGTCAGCTTGCGCCCTCCCAGGTACTCGTCCTCCAGCACCTGACGGAACTTCTCCGCGCCCCAGTCGGCGACGAGGAACTTCAGCCGGGCCCGGTTGCGCAGCCGGCGGTAGCCGTAGTCACGGAAGATCGAGATGACGCCCTCGTAGACGTCCGCGACCTCCTCCAGCGGCACCCAGGCGCCGAGCCGCACGCCCAGCTTGGGGTTGGTGGACAGGCCGCCGCCGACCCACAGGTCGAAGCCCGGGCCGTGCTCGGGGTGCCGTACGCCGACGAAGGCCACGTCGTTGATCTCGTGCACGACGTCGAGCAGCGGCGAACCCGAGATGGCCGTCTTGAACTTCCGGGGGAGGTTCGAGTACGCCTTGTTGTTCAGGACGCGGCGCTTCATCTCCTCCAGCGCGGGGGTGGCGTCGATGATCTCGTCCTCGGCGATGCCGGCGACCGGCGAGCCGATCATCACACGCGGGGTGTCACCGCAGGCGGTGAGGGTGGACAGGCCCACGCCCTCCAGCCGCTCCCAGATCTCGGGCACGTCCTCGATCCGGATCCAGTGGTACTGCACGTTCTGCCGGTCGGTGATGTCCGCGGTGCCGCGCGCGAACTCCTGGGAGATCTCACCGATGACCCGCAGCTGCTGGGTGGTCAGCGCGCCGCCGTCGATGCGCACCCGCATCATGAAGTAGCGGTCGTCCAGCTCCTCCGGCTCCAGCACCGCCGTCTTGCCGCCGTCGATACCGGGCTTGCGCTGGGTGTACAGCCCCCACCAGCGCATCCGGCCGCGCAGGTCGCCGGGGTCGATCGAGTCGAAACCGCGCTTGGAGTAGATCGTCTCAATGCGTGTCCGCACATTGAGACCGTCGTCGTCCTTCTTGACCTGCTCGTTGCCGTTGAGCGGGGTGAAGTGACCCACCGCCCACTGACCCTCACCACGGTGACGGCTCACCTTGCGGCGGGGCGCGGAGGCGGCGGGGTTCGGCGGAGTGGCGGCCATGGTTCTACGTCCTTCGGGACCGGTGGGAATCGGCTCTCACCTGCACATACGCGCGCACGCGGGCAGGCGTGCGCGTCGTTGCGCAAGGAAAAATCAGGCAGAGGGTTCGCGGCGGTGCTGGGGCGCTCAGCTCGCCGGACAGATGGCGCTGGACATGCGGCCGAGGTCGACGTGCCGCCGACTCACCAAGGCAATTCCAGTTCCAGACATGACGGAAGCGTGTCATGGCGATCTGGACACAGTCCAGCTTTATCCATCATGCGGACACCCTTGTCCCGGAATATGGGACAAGGGTGTCGTCGCTCACATGACCTGCGGGAAGGCTTGTCTCGGCAGGTCAGACGGGGTATCAGGCCGGGTGTGCGCCGGGCCAGGGCCCCGGCGCCGGTGCGTCCGGCTCCAGCTCGACCTTGGTGTCGAACAGCGTGAAGCCGCGCCGCTGGTAGTTGTCCATGGCGAACTCGCCGTCCTTGCTGCAGGTGTGCAGCCACACCCGCTTCGTCGGCGTCAGCTGCGGCCACCGCTCGGCCAGGTCCCAGGCGCGCGCCGTACCGTACGACAGCAGGTGGCCGCCGATGCGCCGGCCGCGGAAGGCGGGGATCAGCCCGAAGTAGACGATCTCGACCACGCCCTCGTCCTGCGGCTCCAGCTCCACATAGCCGGCCGGGGTGCCCCGGTCGTAGGCCACCCAGGTCTCCACCCCGGGCCGGACCAGGTGCTCCTGCCACCGGGCGTACGTCCAGCCCAGCCGGTCGGTCCAGCGGATGTCGCCGCCGACCGAGGCGTACAGGAAGCGGCTGAACTCGGGGGAGGGAACCTCGGCGCGGACGATCCGGACGTCTCCCTCGGGCGCGGCGGCGGGCAGAAGGTCGGCCGGCGAGGTCTGCTCCAGGGACCAGGTGGTGACGGGGACGCTGCTCATGCGGGCCAGGGAATCATCCCGGCCCCCGGTCTGTCGATCGACCTGGTCGAGCGACGGGGCGGGGGCATCTCGGGCCGACTCCGCGACAAGACCGGCTCAGGGGCCGGACGGGGGAGTGGGTGGCCTTTCAGGGGCCGTCTGATTGCGGGCCTGGTTCGGGGGTTGGGCTGGCGGGTGGGGCATTCGGGGCCGGTGCGGTGAGCGAGCCGGTGCCGGGGATGGTCCGGGGAGTGGGTTGCCTCAGCGGATGGTCCGGCGGCGGAGCACGGCCCAGTGGGGCGGGCGAGTGGGTAGTCCAGCGCGGTCCCGCGGGGGGGTCAGCCAGGTCGCTTCAGTGGATCGTCGTCCCGGGGCGTGGTTCGAGCGGTGCGGTCAGTGCAGGGAACGGTCCAGCTCGGCCAGGGGCAGGGCGAAGAGCATGCGGTCCGTCAGTGACCACACCTCGCCGGTCTCCTGCCAGTAGGACAGGGCACCCGCGGACTCGGCCCAGCAGCGGTGCGAGCCGTCCGAGCCGCAGTGCGCGGCCTTCGCCCCGCCGGCGTCCTGCCGCCACAGGGTGCCGTGTCCGTCCCGTGAGCCGGGCAGACGTCCCACATACCAGGACGCGTCCTCCGCGCCAGGCTGCCAGTACGACAGCACGCCCCGGATCCCCGCCGCCCGGGTCCGGTACGCCTCCGCCGCCGTAACCCGCCCCGCGGCGTCCGTGGCGAGCAGCCCCCCACGCGCCGGATCCGTGCTGAACGCGTACCGCCACAGCCGGGCGTTCCGCTCGCCGTCCGGCGCGGTCCACTCCGCGGCGACCAGACTGTCCGGCACCGTGCCCCGGTCGACGGCGAGCGCACCGGGACAGGGCGGGCCGGAGCGGTCGCAGCGACCCCCGGTGAAGCGGTAGGAGCCGATCGCGGGCATCACATAGCGGTAGCCGTCGGCGGACCAGCCGCCGGGCACCCGGCCGACCGCGGGCCCGTCGACGCCCACGCGCTGGATCCGGTCCAGGTCGTAGACATACAGCGCGTCGGCGCCGCCGGTCCTCGCAGTGACCAGCAGCTTGTCCTGGTACCAGACCATCCCGGAGATCCCGGAGGCCAGCCCCCGGTAGTCGCGGCCGCCGTCGACCGGCACCACCAGCAGCACCCAGCGGTAGGCGAGGCGGGCCGGGTCGTCGGCGTTCACGAAGGCCACCCTGGCCAGCCCCCGCTCGGATGCCGGGCCGGTGGAGGTGCTGTGGGTCCAGCCGGCGAGCAGGACCCGGTGGGTGCCCCAGACGCCGTCGTCGTCGGCGTCCCCGGACGTCGTCACCGATGCCGGCCGCCAGCCGGTGCCTTCGGAGTCGGCCGGGTCCCAGCAGTAGCCGCGGGTGGCGGACGGGGTGACGGGCAGGGACGCGCGGTCGGCGGAGGAGCAGTCGGCGGAGGTGCGCATCCCGCGGTCGGCGCTCGCCAGGACGGCGTCCACGCCGACCGGGCGGCCCATCGCGGCGGAGAGCCGGTCCAGCGTGCGGGCGGGGACCAGCTGCTCCTGGAGCCGCAGCCGGCCGGTGTCCGCGGGGGAGGAGAGCGGCTTGAGCGCGCCGGGGCTGTCGGTGACGTCCGCCTGGGAGGCGCTGATCAGGGTGGCGGCCGCGGTGAGCGCCAGCGCGGTCCCGGTCAGGACCGCGCGCAGTGCAGCGCCTCGTCTGCGCCGGCGGTGTCTGCCGCGATGCTTCATCTCGTCCCCTTCTCCAGGGCTCCTTCGCCGCCGGGGCGCGCCGGCCGGTGGCGGACCAACTGCGCCCGACGGCCCGTACGTTGACGCGAGAAGCGGCTGGGGAGGCCCTCATGGGATGCTACGGCAGCAACGGCCCGCGCAGGGCGAAGACCCCGCAAATATGCGGAAGACACGCTCACCGGTCGGCGGGCCCGCCGCACTGCGCGGCCGTCCGCCTCCGCGTGATCGCCGGAGCCGTCGAGGAGAGCAGCAGGTCACCGGGGTTGTCGGGGAGGAGCACCTCGATCTCCGTATCTTCGCGGAAACGATACGGCCGATGCTGCAGAAGTTCCCCGCAGTACCGCCGTATCCGGGACATCTCCGCCCGTACCGTCACCGTGCGTGAGGGATCCCCGAACAGATCCTCGGCGAGGGCCGCCGCCCCCCTGCCCGCGCGATGCGCGGCGAGCAGATACAGCAACTCGGCGTGCCGGGGGCTGAGTTCACGCGACCAGGAACCCGCCGATCCGGACACCGTCAGCGTGTTGCGGCCCGGCCTGGCCAGATCCAGCACGATCCGCGTGACCGTGCCGACCGGTTCCTCGGCCGCCCGCAGCAGCCAGCCCCCGGCCAGCGGCTCCACCGCGCACGAACCCAGCGACGGCAGCCACCGGCGGCCCGGTGCCAGCGCCTTGGGCAGCGCGACGCGCCGTACGTACGGCATCCCGGACACCGCCGCCGACCAGCCGTCCCGGTCCACCACCAGCGCCCGCCCGTCCAGCCGGGCGAGCACCGGCGCCGCCACCGACCGCAGCCGCTCCAGCGAGTCCAGGTGTATCTCCCGCAGCCGCGCCTCGGCCAGCTTGGCCACCGAGTCCACCCAGGCGAGGGTCGCCGGATGCATGGTCTCCAGCGGACCGCTGACGTCCACCACACCGATCAGCCGGCCGTCCCTGGGGTCGGTGATCGGCGCGCCGGTACAGGTCCAGGCGGCGTGCGAGCGGACGAAGTGCTCGGCGGCGAAGACCTGCACCGGCCGCCGTACGACCGCCGGGGTGCCCACCCCGTTGGTGCCGACGACGTCTTCCCGCCAGTCCGCGCCGAGTTCGAAGCCCAGCCCGTCCGCCTTGCGCAGCACCGGCGGGGAGCCCTCCCGCCACAGCACCCGCCCGTCGGCGTCCGCGACGACCATGATGTGCTGGGCGACGTCGGCGACCGAAAGCAGACCCTGGCGCAGCACCGGCAGGACGTGCCTGAGCGGTGACTCCTCGCGCCGGCGCCGCACTTCGTCGGAGGACAGCAGCCCGGATCTGAAGTCGTGGTCGGGATCGACACCGCTGCGCAGCATCCGTCCCCAGGACTCCTCGATCACCGGCCGGGGCGCGATCCTCGCCCGCTGACCGGCGAGGGTCGCGTCGCGTACCTCGCTCAGCAGCCGCGCCGCCCGGGTCGCGTCCATGACGGCCAGGCGCGCCACGTTCATCGGCGGGTTCACCACGGGGGTCCTCCCGGAAAGGGCGTCGAACATACTTGTCAAGCAATCGGGGCGGCGGTTTCCGGCCCGGCTGTGCCTCTCATACTGCCGCTCCGGGCAGGCCGGAGGCACACACTCCGCGCATGTGCACCGATAAGTTGCAACCCCCTGCAACCCTGGTGGACGGTCGGAGGGTGGCCGAGACTTGACCCGACGCGGTCTCGCGTCCGCGGGCTTAACGGGCCCATGAGGTGGGGGTGGTGCCGTGTCGGCGCAGCACCACCCCCACCGGGAATCTGGCCGACTTCGTTCGGTGCGGCCCGAGTTTCAGAGTGCCGGACGGGCTCGTTCCACAATCGACGCCAGATCCAGGCCGGTCGGCAGCGTGCCGAACGACGCCCCGTGGTCTCCGCCCAGGCGGGACGCGCAGAAGGCGTCAGCCACTTCCGGTGGGGCGTGCCGGACCAGAATTGAGCCCTGGAGCACCAGTGCGAGGCGCTCCACGAGCCGTCGTGCGCGGCCCTCGACGGAGTCCAGGTCGGCGAGTTCGGTGAAGAGGTCCTTCACGGCGCGGTCGAGACGGTGGTCGGCGCCGTGGGTCCGGCCGATCTCGGTCAGGCAGGCGTCGAGTGCCCCCGGCTCGCGTTGCAGCGCCCGGAGCACGTCCAGTGCCTGAACGTTTCCGGCGCCCTCCCAGACGGAGTTCAGCGGTGACTCCCGTACCAGCCGGGGCAGGCCCGACTCCTCGACATAACCGTTTCCGCCCAGGCACTCCGCGGCCTCGACCGCAACGGGCGCACAGCGCTTGGTGATCCAGTACTTGGCGGCCGGCACCGCCAGCCGCAGAAAGGCGCGCTCCTGTTCGCCGCCGTCGTCGCAGGCGGCCGCCAGCCTGAGCGCGAGCGCGGTCGCCGCCTCCGACTCCAGCGCGAGGTCGGCGAGGACGTTGCGCATCAGCGGCTTGTCGATCAGCTTCCCGCCGAACGCCTCCCGGTGGGCGCAGTGGTGCACGGCCTGCGCCACCGCCTGCCGCATCAGGCCCGCCGAGCCCAGCGCGCAGTCCAGCCGGGTCGCCGCGACCATCCCGATGATCGTCCGCACCCCGCGCCCCTCCTCGCCCACCCGGCGCGCCCAGGTGCCGGCGAACTCCACCTCGGCCGAGGCGTTGGACCGGTTGCCGAGCTTGTCCTTCAGACGCTGGATGAGGAAGACGTTGCGGCTGCCGTCGGGCAGGACACGTGGCACCAGGAAACAGGTGAGGCCTTCCGGGGCCTGCGCCAGCACCAGGAAGGCGTCCGACATCGGCGCCGAGCAGAACCACTTGTGCCCGGTCAGCTCGTACGCGCCCGCCTCCGCGAGCGGCCTGGCCCCGGTGGTGTTCGCGCGGACGTCGCTGCCACCCTGCTTCTCGGTCATGCCCATACCGAACAGCACGCCGGGCTTGTGCGCGGCGGGCCGCAGCTCACGGTCGTACACCGTGGAGGTCAGCCGCGGCTCCCACTCGGCGGCGAGCTCGGGGTCGGTGCGCAGCGCCGGCACCGCAGCGTGGCTCATCGACAGCGGACAGCAGTTGCCCGCCTCGACCTGGGTCCAGACCAGGAAGCCGGCGGCCCGGCGGACGTGACCGGACGGGCGGGTCCAGGCGCCGGTCAGCCCCGCCGAGACACCCTTGCCGAGCAGCCGGTGCCAGGCCGGGTGGAAGTCGACCTCGTCGATCCGGTGGCCGTAGCGGTCGTGGGTGCGCAGCCGGGGCGGGTGCTCGTTCGCCTGCACCGCCCACTCCTGCAGCTGCGCCGAGCCCGCGGCACGGCCCAGCGCGGACAGCTCCGAGCGCACCTCGTCGAGCACGTCCGGACCGGTGTGCCGCTCGACGGCCGCCACGAGGGCCCGGTCGGCGGCGAAGACGTCGTAGCCGGCCAGGGGAGGCGGCTGGTTCGTCACGGTGTGGGTGGAGGTGCCTGCCATGATTGCGAACCTACCCGGGACAGCGGCGGTGGTGGCCTCCAGAGTGGCACAGGTGCCCGCCGGGCGCGCCGGATGTGCTCACCTGCCCCGGAAGGTGAGGCGGGTCCGGTGCTGCGGATACCTTTGGGTCGTGCAGCCAGCAAGTGAACCCCCCGAGCGGACCACCGGTCGCCTCCACCGGGCCAGAGCCCTGTACCGGAACGTATCCAAGCGCAGGACCGCCTGGCTGCTGCTCAAGGACACCGTCAACTCCTGCATGGAGTACCGCATCCTGGGCCTGGCGGCCGAGGCGGCGTTCTTCACGCTGCTGTCCGTGCCGCCGCTGCTCCTCTGCCTCATCGGGCTGCTCGCCTACGTCGACACCTGGACCGGCGCCCACACCATCAGCAGCCTGGAGACCAACATCCTCGAGGCCTCCCGGACGGTCCTGTCCGACAAGGGCGTGAAGGAGATCACCGAACCGATCCTGCACGACGTGATGCGGGGCCGGCCCGACGTCATCTCCATCGGCTTCGTCTTCGCCCTGTGGTCGGGATCGCGCGCGGTGAACGTCTTCATCGACACCATCACCGTGATGTACGGCCTCGACGGCGTCCGGGGCATCGTCAAGACCCGGATGATGTCGTTCCTGCTGTTCATCGTGGCGCTGCTGATCGGCTCGGTGGCCCTGCCGTTGATGGTGGCGGGCCCGGACGCGGTGGTGCGGGTGGTGCCCTGGTCGGCGACGGTGGTGCAGGTCCTGTACTGGCCGGTCGTCATGGTCCTGTCCATCGTCTTCCTGACGACCCTGTACCACGTGTCCGTGCCGGTCCGCTCCCCGTGGATCGAGGACGTCCCCGGCGCCCTCGTGGCCCTGGCCATGTGGGTCCTCGGCAGCTTCCTGCTGCGGATCTACCTCGTGCACACCATCGAGGGCGCCACGATCTACGGCTCCCTCGCCGCCTCCGTCGCCGTGCTCCTGTGGATCGGCGTGGCGGCCTTCGCCGTCCTCGTCGGCGCGGCCGTGAACGCCGCCATCGACCGGGTCTGGCCCGCCGCCGCCACGGCAGCCGCCCGCGCCGCGAACGAGCGGATGCGCGAGGCCCAGGTCGCCGAGTACGTCGCCCGGGCCGCGGCGGCCCGCGAAGCCGACCCCGACGACCCCGACATGCCCTCCGAGTTCCCCGAGCGCTGGTCCCGCTTCCTGCCCCCGGAGGACGTCACGGCCCGCCTGCGCACCCACGCCAGGCACACCCACCACGGGCACAAGAGCAACGGCCGGGACCCGCACGAGGCCGACGGGCCTCCGCACGACACCGCCGAACGGCATCCGCATGAGGCCAACGGGGACGGGGGCACGGGGCGGCAGTAGAGGGACTGGCGGGCCGTGGGAGCGTGCGGCCTGCGGGCCGTGCGGGGCCTGGGGCGTGCTGCCGGGGCATGCGTGTCCTGACCGCGCCCTGGGGCGCCGGGCACCTGCTCGACGGCGGCCACGGCCCACTCGCCGCCGCCACGCTGCCCACGGACGCGGTGCCCCGGCTCGCCGGAGTCCCCTCGCTTCTCCGGCTCGCCCTGACCGCCGCGGCCACCGCCGCCCGCACCCGCCGCTGCGGCATCCGCCACGGTCGCCGGCGGCGGCATACCCACCCCGGCGACGTAGGCTGGCACCCGTGTACACCGAGTGGGCGTCCCGGCTGACCGGTGCGGTCGTGTGGACGAACACCCCGGACGGGACCGGCGGCGGGCCGGTGCTGCCCGACGGCTGCATGGACCTGCTGTGGAGCGAGGGCCGGCTGCTGGTAGCGGGCCCCGACACCCGCCCGTACGTCCCCGGGGGGCCGCCCCGCTCCTGGGCTGGCGTCCGCTTCTTCCCCGGCACCGCGCCCGCCCTGCTCGGCGTGCCCGCGCACGAACTGCGCGACCTGCGCGTCGACTTGGCCGACCTCTGGCCCGCCGCCCGGGTCCGGCGGCTGGGCGAGCGCGTCGAGGCGGCGCCCGACCCGGCGACGGCACTGGAGCACATCGCCCTGGACCGGGCAGCGTGGAGCACGCCCCCCGACCCGCTGCTGCACCGGCTGGTGGAGCGCCTGGGCGAGGGCCACCCGGTGTCGGCCACGGCAGCCGAACTCGGCATCGGCACGAGGACCTTGCACCGCCGCTGCCTGGACGCGTTCGGCTACGGCCCCAAGACCCTGGCCCGCATCCTGCGTCTGCAACGGGCGCTGGCGCTGGCCCGCTCCGGGACGCCGTACGCCGAGACGGCCGTCCGCGCCGGGTATGCGGACCAGCCCCACCTCGCGCGTGAGGTACGGGAGTTGACGGGTGTGCCGCTCGGCCGGCTACTCGGCGGCGGGTAGCGGGGCGAACAGATCGACGCCGTTGCCGTCGGGGTCGTGGACGGTGGCGTACCGCTGGCCCCAGAACGCGTCCCACGGCTTCAGCTCCCCGTGGTACCCGGCGTTCACCAGGTCCTCGTACAGGGCGTCGACCTCGGCGGGCGAGTCGCACCGGAAGGCGAGCCCGACGCGGCCACCGCGCTCGGGCGGCTGCCAGCCGGAGTGGAAGGAGCGGACGGTCTCCTCGGTGTCCAGCGCGAAGATCAGCCCGCCGGGCAGCTCGGCATCGACGTGCGGCTGCTCTTCGGACCCCTCGGGAAAGACGAGTCCGAGGCGACGATAGAAGGCGAGCGCGGCGGCCATGTCGGACGTCACCACGCCGATCAGGGCGAATCGTGGAGTCATGCCGTCACCGTAGGGGGGCGGTCGACGGCCGGTCTTGAAGGAATCGGACACCCGGAGAGGACGTGGGGACGGGAAAAGATTCCCCGCGCCCTGCCCTCCCCGCCTCAGCCGAAGGCGACCGGTCCGTGGGGTGTGTCCACCGTGAAAGAAAGGGCGACCGGTCCCGCCGTGAGGCGCAGCCCCGTGTTCAGGGCCGTCAGCGGGCCGTGTACCTCCTCCGGGGCCGGCGCCGTGGCGGAGACCTCCAGCAGGGGGGTGACCGGCAGGCCCGAGGCCGTGGGGTGGGGGGAGGCGCCCCAGTCGATCAGGAACGGGACCAGACCGGAGGGGTGGGCATGGCCGCTGTCGGTCAGTCGCCACCGCAGCACGGTGCCGCCGGGGGTGCGGCGGCTCATCGGGTGCACGGGGCCGGGGTCGTAACCCCGCGCGCGAGCCGTCGTGATCGCCGCGTCCAGGTCGGGCGGGCTGATCGCCCAGGTCAGCGTGCGCGGCCCGGGCAGCCGGTCGACCCCGAAGGGACGCGGACCGGCGGGCTCGCTCTGCTCGGGGTCGGGGCCGAGGATCTCCAGATAGCTGCGGCCGCCCAGCCCCACCAGGTGGTTGCGCGTGCCGAGGCCCGGATGCGCACCGCCGGGCACGGGCGTCACCCCGGTCCGCCGCGCGAAGTCGGCGACGGTCGCCGCCAGGTCGGGCGTGGCGAGGACGAGATGGTCCAGGAGCGGGGGAATGGCGTCCATGCCCGGCGAGGCTACGGTCAGCGCCCCTGCGCTTCAAGGGAGTTGGAGCCGGGCCGGGCGTCCGCGGCTTAGGGTCGTCGCATGGCCGCGCGACTGCTGCTGTACACCCGCACCACGGACTACCGCCACGACTCCATCCCGGACGCCGTCGCCGCCGTACGCGCGCTCGGCCGGTTCGCCGTCGAGCACACCGAGGACCCCGCGGACCTCGAACGGCCGCTGGGGGCGTACGCGGCCGTCGTCTTCCTCTCCACCAGCGGCGATGTGCTGACCCCGGCCGGCCGGGAGCGGCTCGCGCTCTACGTCGGCTCCGGCGGCGGCTTCGCCGGGGTGCACGCGGCGGCCTGCACCGAGTACGGCTGGCCGTACTACGGCGAACTCCTCGGCGCCCGCTTCGTACGGCACCCCGCCCTCCAGCCCGGCCGGGTCGTCGTCGAGGACCCCGGCCATCCCGCGACCCGCGGGCTGCCGGCCGTCTGGGACTTCACCGACGAGTGGTACGACTTCGACGCGAGCCCCCGCGGACGCGTCCGGGTGCTGCTGAGCGCCGACGAGGCGTCGTACGACGGCGGCGGGATGGGCGCGGACCATCCGCTGGCCTGGTGCCGTGAGCAGGGCCCGGCAGGCGGTCGCGTCTTCTACACGGCACTCGGTCACGCCGCCGAGGCCTACCGCGACCCGGACTTCCTGGCCCATCTGGACGGTGGGCTCCGCTGGGCGGGGCGCGTCCCCGCGTGACGTTTCTGCGGTGAACTGGTTCCGCCATTGGGGTGAGTAAAGCTCGCATATATAGAAGTTCACGTGACTATCTAGACATGCTCTTGTCTTGGCAAAGGGCGTCGAGACGTGTCGGCCATCCGGCCGCGCGTCACCCACCCACAGGAGGAGCCGGACCTTGACTCACGGTAACAAGCTGCGCGAGCGCATCGCCGGGCCCGGGACCACACCGCTGATCGGCGTGTACGACATGTACTCGGCGTCGATCGCGGCCAAGCACTACGACGGCATGTTCGTTTCGGGCTTCGGCTTCGCGGCCTCGTACTACGGACTGCCGGACATCGGATTCATCGCCTGGCCCGACATGGTGGCCTTCGTCCAGCGGCTGCGGGGCGCCTTCCCGCACCACCACCTGCTCGTCGACATCGACGACGGGTACGTCGACCCCGAGGTCGCCTGTCACGTCGTCGAGGGGCTGGAGCGCATCGGCGCCTCCGGCGTGATCCTGGAGGACCAGAAACGGCCCCGCCGCTGCGGTCACGCCGACGGCAAGCAGGTGCTCCCGCTGGACGAGTACCTGGAGAAGCTGGACAGGGTCCTGGAGACTCGCAGGGACCTGGTCGTCGTCGCCCGTACGGACGCCACCGACGAGGACGACATCCTGCACCGGGCCGAGCGGCTGGCCGCGACCGACGCCGATGTGGTCCTGGTCGACGGGGTGCGCAGCGTCGAGTGGATCAAACGCATCCGCAAGGTCGTCGGGGACAAGCCGCTGCTGTTCAACCAGATCGCCGGCGGCAAGTCGCCCCGGCTGTCCCTCGGTGAACTGTCCGACCTCGGCGTCGACGTCGCGATCTACAGCACCCCGTGCCTGTTCGCCGCGCACGAGGCGATGGACACCGCGCTCGCCGGGCTGAAGGCGGCCGACGGCCGGCTGCCGGAGGTGGACCCCGCGAGCGGGGTCGGCGTGAAGGCCTCCACCAGCCTGCTGGAGCGCAACATCGCCCGCGACCGGCTCGTGGCCGAGGAGGTGGGCGTGTGACCGGTGCCGTACCCCGGTTCGGGATCGCCGCGGTAGCCACCGCCGCGCTGCTCGGGGCGGGCGCCGTCCCCGCGGCCGCGTCCGGAAGCCTGATCACCGTCATCGACAACTCCCACGCCGACTCGTGGCTGGAGGTCGACCGCACGGCCAACGTCCAGACCGGCAAGGGCACAGCAGGAAGCGACCACGACGGCAGCGCCGTGGACGCGGTCGAGGCCCTCGTCGGCCGCGGCCATCAGCACAGGGAGGTCTGGGACTGAACCCCGGCGGGCAACCGCTCGCCGGAAGACGATCGACCGCTGACGTGGACCGCTGACGTACGACCGATGACGACGACGACCGATGACGACGACGGCCGGGCGCCCCGTGCGGGAGGCGCCCGGCCGTCGCCGCGCTGCGGCCCGGTGCGGCCCGGTGCGTCCTGATGCGGCCCGGTGCGTCCTCGTGCGGGCGGTGAATCGACACCAGTACGTCACTTGAGGGCTCCCAGCGTCACCCCGGTGCGCCAGTAGCGCCGCATCGCGACCATCATCACCGCCATCGGCACGATGGACAGCAGCGCGCCGGTCAGCACCAGGCCGGTCAGGTCGACGCCGGATTCCAGGCGGGTGCCGGACCAGTTGTGCCGTACGCCTCGAACGCGCGCCGCGCGCCCCTCGACCGGGCCTGTGCGGTGGTGAGTTCGGCGGGTCCGGACAGGACGAGGACGCGCCGGTGGCCGCCGACAGCAGACGGCCGGCCATGGAGTAGGCGCCGCCCTCGTTGTCGTGGTCGACCGTGGTGGCCGGGACGGTGCCCTCCAGGGGCGGCCTGCCCACGAGGACGAGATGGGATCCGGCCGCGTCCAGCGAGCGGGCGAAGCGGGCCATGCGCAGCTGGTACTCGTCGTAGTCGTACGCGCCGCCGAGCAGTACCACGGCCGCCACGCCCTGCTGTCGTATGAGGTTGACCAGCGCGAGCTCCCGTTCCGGGTCGTCGCCGGTCGTGCCGACCAGCGACAGCCAGCCGCGCAGGGCGGCGGCGCCCTCGACGCCCTTGGCCACGTGGGCGAAGGCGGCGCCGGTGATGTTGTTGACGAGGATCGCCACCGTCGGCGTGCCGCCGCCGGCCAGTGAGCGGGCGTGGGCGTTGGTGACGTAGTCCAGGTCCCGGACGACCTTCATCACGCGTCGGCGCAGCTCGTCCGAGACCGGGTAGTTGCCCGACAGCACCCGCGAGACGCTCGCCACGGAGACACCGGCGTGCTCCGCCACGTCGCGGATGGTCGCCCGGCGGGCGTCACTGGGCGCCCTGCGCTGAGTCACCGTTGCGGCTCCTTCGACGCCCGGGCGCGTCCGACCTGCCCGGGTCCCACCCGCGCCGGTGCGGGAACCGCATCCCATCGTTACTGCGGCCCGGTGGGCCTGTGGACAGCGGGTTTCCAAGGCTCGGCGGGCCTGTGGACAGTGGTCCTCCAGGGCCCCTGTGTGACCGTGGACAGCGGTTTCTCCAGGGCCTTGTGCGACTGTGGGCAGCGGCTCTCCAGGGCTCTGTGCGCCTGTGTGTGGGGCGGCCCTCCTGTGGGCATCAGGCGACCCGGACGAGGTCCGAGTGCCGCACCTCGTGCAGCGGCGGCAGGCCCGCCGCGAGCCGCTCCAGTTCCGTCACGACGATCGCGCCCAGCCGCTCGAGCTCGTTGCCGAGCGAGCCCGCGATGTGCGGGGTGAGGAAGACGTTGGGCAGCCGGTACAGGGGGGAGCCGGCGGGCAGCGGCTCGGGCTCGGTGACGTCGAGGACCGCGTGCAGCCGTCCCGAGACCAGCTCCTCGGTCAGCGCTTCGTGGTCGACCAGCGCACCGCGCGCGGTGTTGATCAGCACGCCGCCGTCCCGGATGAGGGAGAGCCGGGCCCGGTCGAGCATGTGGTGGGTCTCGGGGATGTCGGGGGCATGCAGGCTGACGATGTCACTGCGCCGCAACAGGTCCTCCAGAGGCAGGAGTTCGGCCCCCAGGGCGGCGGCCTCGGCGGGGCTCACGTACGGGTCGTGCAGCAGGACCGTGAGGTCGAACGGCCGCAGCAGCTCCATGAGCCGGCGGCCCACACGGGAGGCGCCGACGACCCCGACACGGCGGCCGAGGTTGCCGGTGGCCGCGGTCTCGGCGGGGGGCGGGCCGACGTGGGTGCGGCGGTAGCGCTCGCGGTGGCCGAAGGCGTCCTTCCCGGCGAGCAGGATCATCGCGAGCGTGTACTCCGCGACCGGCAGGGCGTTGCCGGTGACCGCGCTGGACACGGTGACGCCGTGTTTCCACAGCGCTTCGCCGATCAGGGAACGCACCGAGCCCGCGGTGTGCAGGACGGCGCGCAGCTTCGGCACCTTGGCCAGGGCGCCGGCGTCCAGGTGCGGACAGCCCCAGCCGGTGATCAGCACCTCGGTCGGCGTCAGGGCCTCGGCCACCGCCGGATCGGCGAAGTCCCGTACGACGAGCTCCGCGTCGACGTCGGCCGTCCGCCTCAGCCGAGCCATGAGCGGCGGGGGGAACAGCAACGGCAGGTGTACCGGATCCATCGCGAACACGGCCCGCGGCGGTTGACGGCTGGGCATGGCTCTCCTGGGAGGGACCGGGGAAAGGAGTGTGGTGCGGGGATGGAAACAGTTTCAGAAAGCGCCTTCTACCGTATGTCTGCCGAGAAGGGACGGTCAATCAGGCGGGTGGGTCGGTGAGCGTCGGCGGACATGGCCGGGGCTTGGGGTTCGGTGTGGCTTCGCGCCCCTGCTCGCGACCCGTCACTGGAAATCGGTTACCCGCTCGCGTGCTTTCGGCTCGGCAGCTGAGCAACTGGACAACCGGTTTCCGGTCAGTTGCACCGCATGTTCGTCAACGCCGCCGAACTGCTCCGCCACAGCGGCTACGACGGCTGGGTCGCCCACGACATCGCCCGCTGCGAGGAGTCGTTCCGCACCGTCTGGTATCCGGCCGTGTCCGGATACATACTCTACGCCAACGGAATCTGGGACCTGACGGACATTCATATCACCCTCGCCATCGGAGTGTTCTGGGAGGAGCACACCCTCTTCGAGGACGCGCTGCGGTTCGCCGCCGCCGGCGCGGGCAACGGCAGCGTCCTGCACCGCATCGTCACCGATGCCGGCCAGGGCCAGGAGTCCGGGCGCGACCAGGGTCACGAGCAACTGGCCGTCGGCCTCATGGGCGACATCGCCCAGGTCGCCTGGAACCAGGGCGACGACCTGTCCTCCCACGACGACCGCCGCTTCATGAAGGCCGCCCAGTACGTCGCGAAGTACGACACCGGCCAGGACGTCACCTACACCACCTACACCTGGGGCACTGGCCAGAACTGCGCCCAGCAGTCGCAGCCGGTCATCGGTTCCGGGTCCCGTGGGCAGGTCCGCCCGGTGTGGGCGATGCTGCACTTCCACTACAACCGCCGTCTGTACCTGGACGACGAGTACAACTCGGGCATGTACCGCGACCTCGTCGCCCCCGAGGGCGGCGGCGGTGACTACGGCTCCACCAGCGGCGGCTACGACCAGCTCGGCTTCGGCACCCTGAGGTACGCCAAGTAGCCGCCGTACGGAAAGCAACGGATGCGGCACTCACCGTCCCGGGGTAGCCCGAACGGCCCTCCCGCGCGCCCGTGCACCGGAATACCGGACGCTCTTGTGGTGCTCTGATGTCACACGGTGCACGAGCGCGCGGCGAAGGGCTGGTGGGCGATGACGGCAGACCAGGCGAACCCCGTGGTCCGAACGCCGTACGGGGCCGTCCGCGGCCGGTACGAGCAGGGCGTCGCGGTGTTCAGGGGCATCCCGTACGCCGCACCGCCCTTCGGCCCCCTGCGGTTCCGCCCGCCCGAACCGCCCGAGCCCTGGGACGGGGTGCGCGACGCCGGCGCCTTCGGGCCCACCGCGCCGAAACCGCCGTACTCCGAGGCGTTCGCCCAGTACCTGTCCGACCCGGAGATCTCCGGCGACGACTGCCTCAACCTCAACGTGTGGACCCCGCAGCCGGACCCCGGCGCCCGCCTCCCGGTCCTCGTCTGGCTCCACGGCGGCGCCCTGACCAGAGGATCCTCCGCCGTGCCGGTCTACGACGGCGTCACCTTCGCCCGGGACGGCGTCGTCTGCGTCTCCGTCAACTACCGGCTGGGCGTCGAGGGCTACGGACTGTTCCCCGACGCACCGCCCAACCCCGGCCTGCGCGACCAACTCGCCGCCCTGCGCTGGGTGCACGACGCGATCGGCGCGTTCGGCGGCGACCCCGACCAGGTCACCCTGTGCGGCCAGTCGGCCGGCGCCATCAGCGCCGGCGCCCTGCTCGCCGCACCCGCGACCCGGGGCCTCGTCCGGCGCGCGGTGCTGCAGAGCGGACCGCCGGAGGCCTCCGAACGGGACAAGGTACGGCGGATGGTGCGCCGCATGGCCACCCGGCTGAAGATCCCCGCCACCGCCGAGGCCTTCGCCGCCGTCGACCGCGACCTGCTGCTGCGCACCCAGGCCGAGGTCGGCCGGCTCAGCAGCCCGGTCCTGGGCGGACCGGCGTTCGGCATCGTCGTGGACGGCGACCTGGTGCCCCGCGACCCCCTCCAGGCCCTGATCGACGGCGACGCGGCCCCGGGCGTCGAGCTGCTCATGGGCTGGACCCGGGACGAGTACCGGCTCTGGCTCGTGCCCGGCGGGCTGCTGGAACGCGTCGACCGGCTCGGCCCCGTCGCCCTCGCCGGAGCCATGGCCCGCTGCCGCGTCGGCCACGAGGTGCCCCGCGGCTACCGTGTCCTGAGCCCCGACGCCGGCGCCGCCGAGATCGTCGGCCAGATGGTCACCGACCACCTGCTGCGGCTCCCGCTGCACCGACTCGCCGACGCCCGCCCCGGCGCCTGTCACGTGTACGAGTTCGCCTGGCCGTCCAACCGCCCCGGCCTCGGCGCCTGCCACGCCCTGGAGCTGGGGTTCGTCTTCGACTCCGGTGACCTGGCCGAGTCGAAGAAACTGGCGGGTGAGGGCGCCCCGCGGGAGCTGGCCCAGGCGATGCACACGGCCTGGGTACGCTTCGCCACGACAGGGGATCCCGGCTGGCAGGCCTGGGACGCCTCCCATCCGGTGCGGATCTTCGGCGACGGTGCACCGCATACCGCGTACGGTCCACGGGACGCGGAAATCGCCCTCTGGGCCACCGCCCCCACCCTCCCCGAACCCGACCCCGCCTCGGACTTCCGCGCACCGGGAGCCGAGCTGGCGGCGGCGGTACGGCGCCTGCGGCGGTCGGTGGGGGCACGGCGGCGGTGAGGTGGGGTCACGGCGCCCGCACGGCGCGCATCACCCGGGTCCGGGTCGCCGCGCTCACCGGATACACCCCGCCCAGCACCCGGGACACCGTGGACGCGGACACCCCGGCCCGCGCCGCGACGTCCCGGATCGTGCTCCGTCCGGCGACCTCGCTCTTCCTCGTCATCTCCACCCCCTCCGCACCGTCGGGCACTGCGGCGACACGACAGCAACCGGTTCCCACGCGGGCGGCTGGCGCCCGCAAGGGACACGGACCAGTGCGGATGCGCGGCTCGTGCGAGGGCCTTCTGAGCCGGTGCCTTGGCCTTGGCGCGGGGTGGTGACGTCAGGTCACGCACTCGGGTGTCGGTCTCGGTGCGGGTGGTGATTTCGGGTCGTGCACCCGGGCGTCGGTCTTGGTGTGGGGCGGTGACTTCTGGCGGCACGCCCGGGCGTCGGTCTCGGTGCGGGTGGTGATTTCGGGGCGTGCACCCGGGCGTCGGTCTTGGTGTGGGGCGGTGACTTCTGGCGGCACGCCCGGGTGTCGGTCTCGGTGCGGGTGGTGATTTCGGGGCGTGCACCCGGGCGTCGGTCTTGGTGTGGGGCGGTGACTTCTGGCGGCACGCCCGGGTGTCGGTCTCGGTGCGGGTGGTGATTTCGGGTCGCGCAGCGGGCGTCGGTCTTGGTGTGGGGCGGTGACTTCTGGCGGCACGCCCGGGCGTCGGTCTCGGCGCGGGGTGGTGACTTCGGGGCGCGCAGCGGGCGCCCGTCGCGGTGCGGGGTGGTGACGTCAGGTCACGCACCCGGGCGTCGGCCTCGGTGCGGGACTTCAGGCAGCGCACTCGGGTGTTCGCCTCGGTGCGGTTCGGTGCGGTTGCTTCCGGCCGTGCACACGTGCGTCCATCCCGGTGCGCGGACGTGGCCCGAGGGCTCGCACCCGGGTATCCGCCTCGCTGCCGGGCGAGGCGTTCAGGCCGCGCCCAGCGCCTGCCTGATCGACGTGATCGCATCCGGCCCCACTCGGCAGCACCCGCCGATGAGCCTCGCCCCGGCGTCCCGCCACGTCTTCACCTGGCCGGTGCCGAACCTCGTCCGCCCCGTCCAGGCCCGCGCCTCGGCGTC
Source organism: Streptomyces barringtoniae (assembly GCF_020819595.1). GTDB lineage: Bacteria > Actinomycetota > Actinomycetes > Streptomycetales > Streptomycetaceae > Streptomyces > Streptomyces barringtoniae. The sequence continues at coordinate 135,701 of NZ_JAJHNP010000001.1, read as the reverse complement.
CCAGACCTCGCCGCTGTTCGGATAGACCACGACCGGCTTGCCGGTGACCCGCGCAGCGATCTCCACCGCCGGCTCCACGTCCTGCGGCGCACAGCAGTTCACGCCGACCGCGATCACCTCGTCCACGTCGGCGGCCAGGGCGAAGGCCTCCTCCAGCGGCTGCCCGGCCCGCGTGTGCCGACCGTCGACCGTGTACGACAGCCACGCCGGCACCCCCAGCCCGCGCACCGCCCTGAGCAGCGCGGCGCCCTCTTCGGCGTCCGGCACCGTCTCCAGCGCGAGGACGTCCGGCGCGGCGGCGGCCAGCACCTCCGTCCGAGGCCGGTGAAAGCGCTCCAGTTCGTCCACGCTCAGCCCGTAGCGGCCCCGGTACTCGGAGCCGTCCGCGAGCATCGCGCCGTACGGCCCGACCGACGCCGCCACCCACAGCGGACGGTCGATGCCCGCGCCCTGGGCCCGCCGGGCGGCCTCCCGCGCGAGGCCCACGCTCAGCGCGAGCAGCCGCGCTGCCTCGTCATGGCCGATCCCGCGCCGCGCGAACCCCTCGAAGGTGGCCTGGTAGCTCGCGGTGATGGCCACGTCCGCGCCGGCCCGGAAGTAGGCGAGATGCGCCTTCGTAACCGCTTCCGGCCGCTCGGCGAGCAGCCGCGCCGACCACAGCTCGTCGCCGAGGTCGTGTCCGGCCGACTCCAGCTGGTTGGACATGCCGCCGTCGAGCACGACCGTCCCGGCGGTCAGGGCGGAGGCGAGGCTGGGGGAGGTGTCGCTGGTCATGTCATGACGCTAGTCGAACCGGCGGGCGTACGGACCGGGCAGCCGGCCCGGCAGCCCGGTTTCGGAAAGGCTCAGGCGAGCAGGTCGATCGCGTCGATCGCCGTGCCCGCGCTGAGACAGCCCGTCGTCCCCGAACTGCTCACCACGTCGATCCTCAGCACGTTGTACCCCTCGGACGTACGGGGCGCGTCCTGGAGCGGCAACTGGTGATCGGAAGCGGTTCCGAAGGTTCGGGTGTTGGCAGGGTGGCAGTCGAACGCGCCTCGCGAAAGGCCTTGCGTGCGGGAGGACTCGGTAGTCCAGGAATTTCGCCCCAGGTCTAGAAAGCGCTTGTGCGAGCCGGTACGGTCTCGGATCGGCCGATGACGATCGACGGAGGACCGCCCATGAGACGTGACGGACGTGTCGGAACCGCCGTGCTGCCGGCGGTCACCCTGGGCGCGCCACTCGGCCCGGAGGGCTCCGAGGCGATCCACCTCTCCAACGAGAAGCGCGACGACACGCACACCTCCGTGCACGGCGCCACCGTCCACGCCGGCCTGGTCCGCGACGGACTCCTCGCCCTGCATCTGGTGCCCAAGGGCGCCGTACGGGTGGGATGAAGCCCTGGGGCGCCCCGACCGGAACCGGGGCGCTCCAGGCCCGCCAGGAAGGAACGTCACCGCCGTGATCGAACTGCCCGCCGACGACCGCGTGTCGAGCCCGTACACCGGCTGCACCCGCGCCCACTGGGAGGCCGCCGCCGACGCCCTGCTGGCCGCCGTCGCCCGCTACGCCAGCCCCGACCGCGCCCTCTACCACCTCCCCGGCGACCACATGAGCCAGTCCGGGCACCTCTCCGACGGCCTGGAGGGATACGCCCGTACGCTGCTGCTGGCCGCCTTCCGCCGCGACGAGACCGCGCTCGGCCGCTACGCCGACGGCCTCGCCACCGGTCCCGGCGGGGTCTGGCCGCGCATCGAGCACCGCGGCCAGCCGCTCGTCGAGGCGGCGTCCGTCGCGCTCGCCCTGCGGCTGACCCGGCCGCTGCTGTGGGACCGGCTCGATGACTCCGTACGGCAGCGCACGGCCGACTGGCTGGCGGACGCGCTCACCGCCCAACCCTGGCCGTGCAACTGGGAGTTGTTCCCCGTCACCGTCGGCGGCTTCCTGCAGGATGTCGGCCACCGGCCGGAGGCGGCACGCAAGGCGATCGACCGCGGTCTGGAACGGGTCGAGGGCTGGTACCTCGGCCACGGCTGGTACACCGACGGCGACGGCCGGAAGTTCGACTACTACAACGGCTGGGCCATGCACCTGTACACGGTCCTCCACGCATGGCTGGCGGACGACGGTGAACTGCTTTCCGTGTACGGCGGACGGTTGTCCCGCCACCTCGCCGACTACGCCCGTCTGTTCGGCGGCGACGGCGCCCCGATGCACCAGGGCCGCTCCCTCACCTACCGTTTCGCGACGGCCGCCCCGCTCTGGCTCGGCGCACTGACCGGACATACGCCCCTGCCCCCCGGGGAGACACGGCGCCTCGCCTCCGGCGCGCTGCGGTACTTCCTCGACGGCGGCGCGGTCGACGAGCGCGGCCTGCTCCCGCTGGGCTGGCTCGGCCCCGACGACTCGCTCGTGCAGACCTACTCGGGCCCGGCCTCCCCGTACTGGGCCAGTAAAGGGTTTCTCGGCCTGTTGCTGCCCGCGGAGCACGAGGTGTGGACGGCGACCGAGGAACCGGGCCCGGTGGACCGCGCCGACGAGGTACGGCCCGTCCGTGCCCCCAACTGGCTGCTGCAGTCCACCCGTTCGGACGGAGTGGTCCGGCTGCACAACCACGGCAGCGAGGACGTCCGCTACGACCCCTACTACACCCGCCTCGCCTACTCGACCGCGACCAGGCCCGACCGGGCGTCGTACGACAACAGCGTGATCGTCGGCGGCGATGCGAGCCGCACAGGGATCGAGCCGCTCGGCACCGGCGAGGGGTGGATCGCCTCCCGGCACACCGTGCGCGACGGGATCACCGTCACCAGCCTCGTGCTCGCCCGGGGCTCGGTGGAGGTGCGCGCCCATCTCGTGGCCGGGGCCGGGCCCGGGACGCCGGTGCGGATCACGGGATGGGCGGCACCCGACGGACTGCGCGCCGAACTCCTGCCGGTGTCCGGCCTGTCGGAGGAAGGGACGGGGGAGCTGACGGGAGAGCTGAGGGAGGAACTGACGGGGGAGCTGACGGGGGAGACCGGGCCGGGCGAGGCCACGCTGTTCGTGGCGCTCGCCCGGCTCACCGGTGAGCCGGACCCCCGGCCCCTCGCGGAGCTGGTGTCCGTGCGGGTGGGGGAGGAACTGGAGGTGAGCGTCCGCTGGGCGCCCGGCGCGGAGGGCACGGAGGGCACGGAGGGCGCGCCGGACGCGCCGGGCGTCTTCAGTTTCACGGCTTCGGACGGGCGATCCGCAGGCTCGTCGTGGTCGGTGACGCGCCGGTGAGAGGCGTGGCGTAGGACGGGGTCGGTTCCCGTGAACGGCGACCCGGAGCGAGCCGTTCGGGGCGACGGCGGTGGCGGTGCGGTTCCACTCGCGGGTGTTGTTGCAACCGGCCGCCAGATAGGGGAACTCGGCGGGCAGGCTCATGCCGTGCGTCGTGCGGATGTCATGCCCCACGGTGGCCGCCGGGCCGGGAAGGGTTGCCGCCGGGGGTTGCCGATCTTCACAGCCGCTCAGCAGACTTCGTCGCATGACTTCCAAGATCCGTCACGTGACCATCGACTGTGCCGACGCCTACACCCTGGGCAGCTTCTGGGCGAAGGCGCTGGGCCAGCCCCTGCACGAGGACGACCACCCGGGTGACCCGATGGCCCTGATCGAGGGCGCGGGCCTGCTCTTCGTCACGGTGCCGGACGCCAAGACCGTCAAGAACCGCGTCCACCTCGACCTCCAGCCCCAGGACCGCAGTCGCGACGAGGAGGTCGAACGGCTGCTCACCCTCGGCGCCACCCTGGTCGACGACCGGCGCAACGGCGACGGCACCGGCTGGGCGGTCCTTTCCGATCCCGAGGGGAACGAGTTCTGCGTGGAGCGCAGCGCGGCCGAGCGCGGGGAGTAGCCGGGCCGGCCCGAGCGGTTCGGACGAGTCGGTGGCCCGAGCGGTTCGGACGAGTCGGTGACCCGGACGATTCGGCGGGCGCCGAAACGACCCGCGCCCAGCATGGCCGTATGACCGCAGAGCCCACCCTGACGACGTTCGCCGGACTCCACCACCGCCCCGGCGCGCCACTGCTGCTGCCGAACGCCTGGGACCATGCCTCGGCGGCCGCGCTCGCCGCCCGGGGCTTCCCCGCGATCGGTACGACGAGCCTGGCCGTGGCGGCGGCCGCGGGCCTGCCGGACGGCGCGGGCGCGACCCGGGAGCAGACCCTGGAGCAGACCCTGGAGCTCGCCCTGACCCTCGGCTCGGGGCCCTGGCTCCTTTCGGTCGACGCCGAGGACGGATTCAGCCCCGACCCCGGCGAAGTGGCCGCGACGGCACGGGAGTTGTGGGCCGTGGGGGCGGCCGGGGCCAACCTGGAGGACGGGCTCGGGCCGATCGGCCGGCACGCCGCGAAGATCGCCGCCGTCAAGGCCGCCGTACCCGGCCTGTTCGTCAACGCCCGCACCGACACGTACTGGTCCGGTGACGGCGACGAGCGGGACACCCTGCGGCGGCTCGACGCCTACCAACAGGCCGGGGCCGACGGGGTGTTCGTGCCCGGGGTGACCGATCCCGAGCGGATCGCGGCCCTCGTGCGGCACCTCGACGTCCCCCTCAACATCCTCTACTCGCCCGCCGGACCCACCGTCGCGCAGCTCGCCGACCTCGGTGTCCGCCGCATCAGCCTCGGGTCGCTGCTGTACCGGCGGGCGCTCGGCGCGGCCCTGGACGCGGCGGCGGACATCGCCGCCGGACGCGCCCCGGGCGGCACCACCCCCGCTTACTCCGACGTCCGCGCACTGGAACGCAGCAGTGTGTCGGTGAGCAGGTCGGCGAACGCCACCGGGTGATCCAGCGTGCCCAGGTGTCCGCCCGGGAACTCCACGAACCCACCCGCCAGCCGCTCCGCGAGCAACCCGGCGGTGTCGTACAGCGGTTGGCCGGCCGAATCGGCGCCGGCGGCGAGCGTGAGGCCGCCCGGGGGAGCGGTGAAGGCGGGGACGTGGGCGGTGAACGGGCGCAGCACGCGGGCCAGGAAGACCCCGTACGGGGTCGTCTCCGCGCCCTGGGACGGCGGGCGTCCGGGGCCGTCGAGCTGCCCGATCAGCTCGGCCCGCCGTGACTCCCCGTCCGGCAGCACCGTCACGCACGGCGGCTCGTGCGCGACCACGTGCGCCAGCCGCCCGGGGTGCCGGGCGAGCAGGTCCAGGGCGGTGATGCCGCCGGAGCTGGTCCCGAACACATAGGCGGACCCGCCCTCCGGGAGCACCGCCTCCAGCACCCGGTGCGCGCCCTCGCTCCAGTCCGCCACCCGCTGCTCGGCGACCGGCAGACCGAGCCGGCCGTGGGCGAGGCCCAGCGGGTCGTACGTCACCACGGTGAAGTGCGCGGCCAGCCGCTCGGTCAGCGGCCCGAGCCCCATCGGATGCCCGGCTCCGCCCGGCAGGACCAGCAGCACGGGACCGCTGCCCGCGACGTCGTAGTGGAGCGGTTCGCCGTGCGGCGGTTCAGCCATCGGTTCAGTCATCGTTCCTCGTCTCCCGGGGCCAGTGGGTGAGGGCCAGGTGCAGGGCGTCGATCGCCTTGTCCCAGGAGGCACGTACGTCCCGGTCCGCGCCGAAGCCGCCGGCGGACTCCAGGGCGCAGTAGCCGTGGAAGGTGCTGCGCAGCAGGCGTACGGCGTCGGTCAGGTCCGGCTCCTGAAGGCCGTAGGCGCGCAGCATGCCGTACGTGATCTCGGCGGTGCGGCGCAGGGCCGGGGAGTCGGCGATCAGGCTCTGGTCGATGCGGATCTGGGTGGCCGCGTACCGGCCGGGGTGCTCCAGGGCGTAGGCGCGGTAGGCACCGGCGAAGGCGGCCAGCGCGTCCTTGCCCGCGCGGCCCGCCACGGCCGCCGCGATCCGGTCGATCAGCTCGCCGCCCGCGTGCAGCGCGAGCCGGGTGCGCAGGTCCGCGAGGCCCCGGACGTGCGAGTACAGGCTCGCGTCCTTCACACCGAAGCGGCGGGCCAGCGCGGACAGGGTGACGTTCTCGAACCCCGCCTCGTCGGCGAGTTCGGCGGCGGCCGTGACGACACGGTCGACGGTGAGGCCCGCTCGGGCCATGGGAGCCTGCCTTTCCACGTTTCCTAGATCCTCTAGGTTACAGGCTAGGTGTACCAGGAAAGTGGGCCCGACCGGTCAGCAGCGCTTTCCCTGGGCGGGGATCAGGGCCACGTCCTCCGCCCTCAGCCGCAGGGCATGGCGGGACGAATCCTGCCCCGCGCCGGGTCGGGGTCCCAGAGCCGGACGGTGTCGCCGCTCGCCTGGAAGGTGAGGACCGGGTGGGTCGTGGGCACCGGCCCGTTGATGACGGGGATCTTCGAGTTGAGCGGTGCGACACACACGAGTTCGCCCCGGATGCCGAAGTGCGCGGCGGGGTAGCGTTTCCCGGCGGTGGCGTCGGCGATCGTTCGGTCGGCGGCCCTGTCCACGCCGGGGGTCCCGCGCCGGGCGCACCCGCCATCCCTGCGCGGCGAACACGCCCGTCGCGAGCTCGAGTTCGTCGGGGTCGTCACGGACCTCGACGACCAGCCGCACCCTGCGGTTGAAGGGCTCCGGTCTCACCCGCGGTCGCGGCCGGCGAACGCCACGAACTCCGCCCAGGGGGCGGGGGAGAGGGCGAGTTGGGGGCCGGGGGTGTTCTTGGAGTCGCGGACGTGGATGGTGGTGGGGGAGGTGGCGACTTCGATGCAGTCACCGGAGCTGTCGCCGCTGTAGCTGCTTTTGAACCAGGCCAGTTCGGTAGTGCTCATAGCGCTCCTCGCATCCGCTCCAACAGGCTCCGGGAATCCTCCGGGGTCAGAGCCTGTGAGCGAAGTTTCGCATACCGCATATGGAGTGCGCTGATCGTGTTCGGCTTGACGATGAACTGGCCGTTTTCCTGCCCCTCGGAGTAGGCGAACCACTCGTTCTCCGGGGTCTCCAGCAGCTGGACGGGGCCGTTCAGGCCGGCATGGAACCCGCGGGACATCGGCATCACCTGGAACTCCACATTGCGTGGTTCCGTCCCCTCCAGGAGGTGCTCGATCTGCTCGCGCATGACGTCCGCCCCGCCGGTGAGGCGCTGGAGCACGTGCTCCTCGACGATGAAGCTGAACAACGTGTTGGGTCGCTCCTGGATCAGCGATTGCCGCTCCAGCCGGGCCGACACCTGGGCCTCGATCTCCGAGTCGCTGAACATCGGGATCCGCCCGCTGAACAGCGTTCGCGCGTACGCCTCCGTCTGCAACAGCCCTGGAACGAGCCGGTTCTCCCACGTGTACAGACTGATCGCCTGCTCCTCCAGCTCCGCCCACTGCCGGAACCAAGAAGCCAGCCCCTTCTCCCTGGTTGCGTGCTTGTACACGCTCCTCAACACGCCGAACGCGTCCAGGACTTCCTCCGCCCGCTCCACGAACGACCGAGGCGGGAACCGCCGCCCTTGCTCGATGGAGGCGATGGTCCCCGGCTGGTACCCGACCAGCGGCGCGTACTGCTCCTGTGTGTAACCCGCCCTCTTGCGAAAGGCCTTGTGCGCCGCGCCGAACGCCTTCAGGCTGTCGGACGGCTCGGGCTCGTTGGTGGCGGGCTGCTCGATGCTGATGGTGCTGTCCGTCATGCCGACCAAGGGTCACGGAACGTCACGACAACTGTCCAGAGCGTGAACTCGTACAGTCCGCAGCGTACGAGTTCCGTCGCTGGCCGACTCCCGTGTCCCACGCGACGGTTGGGGCATGCGACGTACGTTCACCCAGCTCTTCTGTGCGACACCGCACGGAGCACGACAGGCGCGGCGACTGGTGGCGAACCGGATGGATGTGTAGGGGTTCGCACGCGGGAGCGAGGCGAGCGACGCGGTCACCCTCGTCGCCGCCGAACTCGCCGCGAACGCGGTACGGCACGGACGGATCCGGGGGCGCGGCTTCCGCGTAAGGCTGCTGCTGGAGGAGGACGTCGTACGCGTGGAGGTGCTGGACGCGCGCGTGGAGCGGCTCCCCGTGCGGACGCAGGGGGAGCCGGACGAGAGCGGGCGCGGGCTGCTGATGGTCGAGGCGCTGGCGGACAAGTGGGGTGTGGAACTCCGCCCGGACGGCCTGCACAAGACCGTCTGGGCGGACGTCCCGGTGTGTACGCGGCTCAGCTGATCGGCGCGTACAGCACGCCCAGTTTGTCGATCTCGTCGCCCGCGCGGCCGGTGAAGCCGACGATCTGCCAGCCGGACGGCGCGGTGAAGGAGGCCGTGTCGGTCGTCGCCGTACCGGCGGACAGGGTCCGGCCCCGGTCCGTGGTGAACGCGGCCGAGAAGATCCGGGTGCGGCCGTCCTTCTGCCCCTCTGTCAGCTTCACCGAGGTGAGGTGTTCACCGGCGGCGAGGGTGAGGGAGGCGGCCGTACCGCCCGTGCCGCCGTGGCCGAGGACCGTGCCGTCGTCGTGGGTGAGGGACACCGCGTCCAGCCGGGCGGCACCGCGCAGGGTGAGGGTGCGCGGGGCGAGGGCGGCCGGGAGGTCGTCGGCGTCGGTGAACGCCGTACCGTGCGGGCCGCCGAAGAAGTCGCTCGCCCGGAGCCTCGGGCTGAGGGTGTAGGAGAAGTCGACGGTGTGCGGGAAGTGGTCGGAGAGGTTGCCGCCGGCGGAGTCCAGGAACTTCGCCCACTCGTCGTTGTACCGGGTCGCGGAGAGCGAGACGAGGTCGCTGCCGCGGTAGAGCACCTTGTCCACCACCTCGCAGTCGTTCGGCGGCGCGGACGTCGGGCACAGCAGGGGGTCGGCGCCCTGTGCCGGGGCCGTACCGCCCTTGACCAGCCGCACCCAGGCGTCGGTCAGGTGGTTGTCGTCGACGAGCGTGCGGATATTGTCGCCGGTCCGGGTGTAGCGGGTGTTGCTGTCCCCCATCACGATCACCGCGTTGCCGGCCGAGTTGGCCTGGATGAACTGTGACAGCTGGGTGATGTTGGCGCGGCGGGCGGCGAGGGCGTCGTCGGTGTCGTCGGCGTTGGGGTGGAGGTTGTACAAGTCGACGTACACGCCTTCCGCCAGGCGCACCCGGGCCAGTGTGAAGCCTTTCGGAGTCAGGCAGTTGGTGCCGGTGCAGTCGTTCCACTTGACCCGCTCGAAGTCCTCGAAGGGGTAGCGGGACAGGGTGTTGAGGCCGTCGCCGATTCCGGCGCCGCCGCTGGTCGCCGTGCGGTAGGGATGGTCGTCGCCCGCGTACAGCGCCGCGTGGTAGTTGAAGTCCTCCTGGACGTTGACGATGTCGTACCGCGCCAACCTCGGTGAGATCAGCGGGGTGTTGGTGGCCGGATGGCTGGAGCTGAGCCCCTCCGGCAGGCCCGCCACGTTGTACGTCAGCACGCTGAAGGTACCCGAGCCGGCGGCCTGCGCGGGACCGGCGGACAGGGTGAGCCCGGTGAGGGTCAGCGCGCCGGCCGCGAGGGCGCCGAGGAGTCGTCTGATGGGTCGCATGTGACTCATGTTCATGTCAACTCACCTGTTTTTGAAGGGTGGTTGAGAAAACTGTTCAACATTAATGCATGACCTGGGAGTGGCCTCCTGGACCACTTGTGTAAGGTGACCGGGTGCAGCGTGACGACCCCCAACCCCTGTTGGGGCAGCGGGACTTCGTCGTCTTCTGGGTCGCCCAGACCCTCTCCGTCCTCGGTGACTCCTTCGCCCTGATCGCGCTGCCCCTGCTGGTGCTGGAGGCGACCGGATCGGTGGCCCGGATGGGGCTGCTCACCGCCGTCGGCGGGGCCGCCGCCGTCCTCGCCGCCGTGTTCGCGGGCACCGTCGTGGACCGCGTGGACCGGCGGCGGCTCCTCATCATGTGTGACCTCGTCCGTATGGTCCTGTACGGTCTGATCCCGCTCGTGTGGGCCTTCGGGCCCCGCATCTGGCTGCTGTACGTGGTGCTGCCGGTCTGTGAGGCCGTCGGCATGTTCTTCGCCGTCGGGTACGTCACCGTGGTCCGCGGGCTCGTCGGCACCACGCGGCTCACCGAGGCCAACGGCCTGCTGAACGCCACCGCCGCGGCGGCCGGAGTGCTCGGGCCGGTGGGCGCGGGGCTGGTCGCCGCCTGGACCGGTCCGGCCGCCGCCGTGGCCGTCGACGCGGCCAGCTTCGCCGCCTCCGCCGCGTGCCTGCGCTGGGTACGACTGCGCCCCCGGACCGGCGACGACACCCCCGCGCCCGGCCGCGGCACCGTACGGCAGGACCTGCGCACCGGCATCGCCTTCCTGTACCGGCACCCCCTGCTGCGCTCGCTGACGGCCCTGCTGTTCGGTTTCAGCTTCCTCACCCTCGGCCTGAACGACCTCGTCATCTACCACCTGAAGCACGACCTCGGCCACGATGACGGCACCGTCGGCACCGTCATGGCCGCCGGCGCGCTCGGCACCATCGCCGGATCGCTGCTCGTCGCCCGCGTCCGCCGCCTGGTCGGCTTCGGCACCGCCTGGATCGGCGCGACCGCGCTGTGCGGGCTCGCCTGCGCCGGCCTCGGCCGGGTCGGCGCCGTACCCGGGGTCGCCCTCCTCGCCGCCGTCTTTCTGGCCGGTGTCGGCATCGCCGGCACCTGCTCGATGTCCCTGCGCCAGGAGGTCACCCCGGAACACCTGCTCGGCCGGGTCACCTCCGCCTACTGGACCCTGCAGTACTCCGCCGCTCCGGTCGGCGCCGCCCTGCTCACCTGGGCCGCCGGCCGCTGGGGCACCGCACCGGCCGCCCTGACCGCGGGCACCACCTGCGTCCTGCTCGCCCTCACCGCCCTCCTCACCCCGGTCCGCACGGCCTGACCCCGCCTTCCGCGCCGCTCGCCGTGCCCCCTGGGGTGCGCTCAGGAGGGCACGCTCGTACGACCCGCGAGCAGCGCCGCCCCCAGGCCCGCCGCCACCAGGGCGAGCAGCGCCACGCGGAGACTCGTCACCCCGGCCGCCAGTCCCACCGCCGGGCCCGCCAGCAGGAAGCCCGGCCACTGGCCGATCGTCACCACCGAGACCCCCTCCCCGGCGGGCACCCCGGGCGCCAGCCGCACCGCGAGCCGGGCCGGTACACCGCTCGCCGCGCGCACCTCGATGCTGCCGGGCACCCCGGCCGTTCGGGTCACAGGGCGTTCCTCCTGGTCGGCGCGGCCGCGGCCGGCCGGGTGGGGAACCGGTCGGCCGCGGTGGGTGTCGGGGCCCTGGCGGTCAGCCGGCCTCCGCGGCGGGGGTGGTGGAGAACACGAAGGAGAACTCCGCCGGTTCGGCCCGCAGGTGGTACTGGGGCAGCGGGGCCGGACCGCAGGACTGGGAGCCGATGCCGTGCTGGCCGTGGTCGAGGTTGACCCAGACAGTGTCGCCGGGGGTGAGGTCGGTGCGGTGCGCGGCGGCGTCCAGTTGCTCGGTGGTCCAGCGGCGGGCGGTGAGCCAGAACGCCGGGTCGCCCTCGATGCGCAGGCCGCCGAGCTCCGCCCAGCGCACGTCGATGCGGGCACCGTTCTCCTGGGGGCGGACGTACGGCGTCTGCATGCCGTCCACGGTCGACTGCCAGCGGCCGACCGCCGAGGCCGTACTGGTGTCGGGATACGCCTCGCCGGGTCCGCCGCCGTACCACCGCACACGGTCGGCCGCGGACAGCCCGAAGCGGATGCCGAGCCGGGGGAGGGGGACGGTCCAGTCGCCCTCGGGGGTGGTGCACACGGTCAACCGCAGCCGGTCTCCGTCCGAGGTCCAGCGGTACACGGTCGACAGCCCCAGCTCCCGCGCCGCCGGGGCCACCCGGGTGCGGACCGTCAGGGTGTGCTCGCCGGTCTCCACCGCGTCCAGCCGGTGCCGCATCCGGTGCAGGCCCAGCCCCCGCCACAGCAGCCCGTAGCGCAGGTCGGGCTGCCAGGGGGCGCCGTCGTCGTTGTCGGTGGTGGCCCGCCACACGTCCAGGCGCAGCCCCGAGACGGGCACGCCGCCCACGGCCGTCAGGGCGCCGGTGCGGGCGTCGAAGGTGCCGGGGCCGAGGGTGATCACCCCGTCGCCGGACACCGGCCGGGCGGTCGCCGGGACCTTGGGCACCGGGCGCTCCGACACCGCGACCTGGCCCCAGGCCACGACATGTCCCTCCGGCGCCCAGGCGGTGTCCGCCGCGAGCGCGGCCCGGACCGTCCACAGGGCCTCGCCGGACGGCGCCCCGGCGGGCGGCGCGGGCAGCTTGACGTCGGCGGACTCGCCGGGCGCCAGCGCCGGCACCGACAGCGGGCCGGACTCCACCGGCTCCCCGTCGACCTCGTACGACCACGAGAACGCCAGCGCCGACAGGCCGGCGAAGTCCTGCTTGTTGGTGATCCGGACCGTGCCGTCGCCGAAGTCGCCCGCGATGCCGACCGGTTCGATCACCTTCTTGAACTCGGTCAGACCGGGGGAGGGCTGCCGGTCCGGGAAGAGCAGGCCGTCGCAGACGAAGTTGCCGTCGTGCAGCTCCTCGCCGAAGTCGCCGCCGTAGGCGTAGCCCAGCTCCGGATGGGCGATGCCGTGGTCGATCCACTCCCACACGAAGGCGCCCTGCAGCCGGTCGTACGACTCGAACAGCCGCTGGTAGTCGGCGAGTCCGCCGGGTCCGTTGCCCATGGCGTGCGCGTACTCGCACAGGATGAAGGGGAGCCGGCGTCGCCTGAGGGTGCCGCCGTCCCGGCCCCGGCCGATCCGCTCGACCTCGGCGTGGTCGGCGTACATCCGTGAATACATGTCCGTGTCACGGCAGTTGTGGTCGCCCTCGTAGTGGACCAGCCGGGAGGAGTCCCGGCCGCGGATCCACTCGGCCATCGCGGTCAGGCCCCGGCCGGTGCCGGCCTCGTTGCCGAGCGACCAGACGACGATCGACGGGTGGTTCTTATCCCGCTCGACCATGCGGGACGCCCGGTCCAGCAGGGCCGGGGTCCAGCGGTCGTCGTCGACGGGGTTGTCCCGCCAGCCCTGCTCGGTGAAGCCGTGGGTCTCCAGGTCGCACTCGTCGATCACCCACAGGCCGTACTCGTCGCACAGGTCGAGGAAGGCCGGGTGCGGCGGGTAGTGGGAGGTACGGACGGCGTTGACGTTGTGCCGTTTCATCAGCAGCACGTCCTCGCGCATGGTGGCGGGGTCCAGCGCGCGGCCCTGCTCCGGATGCCACTCGTGCCGGTTGACGCCCTTGAAGAGGACCGGCCTGCCGTTGACCTTGATCAGGCCGTCCGCCAGCTCCACGGTGCGGAAACCGATGCGCAGCGGCACCCGCTCGCCCTCGGTGGTCAGCGTGCCCTCGTACAGCCTCGGGGTTTCCGCCGACCACGGCTCGACCGGCACGGTCACGCCCTCGCCGGTCGCGACGTCGATACCGAGCTCGGAAACGGTTACCCGGCCGTCCACGTCGGAGTCGACGCGCAGGGTGCCGGTGCCGGCGCGGTGGTCGTAGGAAGCGTGCACGAAGAAGTCGAGGGCGGCGCCCGCCGGGCGGTGCAGCAGGGTGACGTCACGGAAGATGCCCGGCAGCCACCACTGGTCCTGGTCCTCCAGATAGGAGCCCGCCGACCACTGGTGGACCCGGGCCGCCAGGATGTTGCCCTCGGGCCTGAGCAGATGGCCGACCGCGAACTCGTGCGGCAGCCGGGAGCCCTTGAACTCGCCGAGGTCCGTACCGTTCAGCCACACCCGGGCGCAGGACTCCACCCCGTCGAAGCGCAGCACCGCGCCCCCGTCCGTGCGGTCCGGCCAGTCCTGAGGCAGGTCGAAGAGCCGCAGATGGTCGCCGGTCGGGTTCTCGGTCGGCACCCGCGGCGGGTCGACCGGGAACGGGTAGAGGTGGTTGGTGTAGATCGGGGAGCCGTGCCCCTGCAGGACCCAGTGGCCGGGAACCTGGATCTCCGACCAGCCGGCGGCGTCGTACCCCTCCTCGGCGAAGGAGTCGTCCTCGGCGTCGGCCGTCGGTGACAGCCGGAAACGCCAGCTGCCGTTCAGCGAGAGGGACTTGGCGTCCGAGGACGCGTACCAGGCCCGCGGCGGCAGCGCCCCGGAGCCCGGTGAGACGTCCTCGACGTAATCGGTGACGGTGCGGGTGCTCAACGACATCGGTCTCCTAGCTCAGCCCTTGATGCCGGTCTGCGCGATCCCCTGCACCAGCCAGCGCTGGAGGAAGAGGAACACGAACAGCAGCGGCAGGATGGAAATGGCGGCCGCCATGAAGATCTGGTGGAAGACGACGGTCTGGTTGGTGATGTACGACGAGAGCGCGACCTGGACGGTCCAGGAGTTCGGGTCCTGCCCGATGACCAGCGGCCACAGAAACGCGTTCCAGCCGTTGATGAACGTGATCGTCGCGATCGCCGCGAAGAAGTTCAGCGAGTTGGGGACGACGACCCGCCAGTACGCGCCCCAGTAGCCGAGCCCGTCCACGCGCGCCGCCTCCTCCAGCTCCTTGGGGAACCCGAGGAAGTACTGCCGGAACAGGAAACAGGTGAAACCACTGAACAGGCCCGGGATGATCAGGCCCCGGTAGCTGTCCACCCAGCCGAGCGACGACACCAGCACGAAACTGGGCACGAAGGTCACCGAGGTCGGGACCATCAGGGTGCCGAGGACGACGTAGAAGATCTTGTTGGCATGCCGGTACGGGATGCGGGCCAGGGCGTAGCCCGCGAGCGAGCACACCAGCAGGATGCCGGCGGTCATGGAGACGGCGACGACCAGGGAGTTCAGCAGCGACCGGGCGAACGGCACCGACGGGTCGTCGAACAGCTCGCCGATGTTGCCCCACTGCAGGTGCGTCGGGAAGAACTCCCAGTGCTCTCCGGTGATCCGGGCGTCGGTGGACAGGGCGTTGCGCAGCAGCACGTAGAACGGGACCAGGAAGAGGAAGGCGGCGACACCGGTGGCGATGCAGAGGCCGGTGTTTCCCATCACCCCGCCCCTGCGTTTCGTGGTCACTTGGACTCCTCCCCCCTTCCGAAGCCCATGATCCTGCCCTGGAACAGGGTCACGACGACGATCAGCGCGGTCAGGATGACGGCGCCCGCGCTGCCGGCGCCGTAGTCCTGTTCCGTGCCCAGGGCCGTGTAGTACAGCTCGACCAGCGGGGGGCGGCCCCAGGTCGTCTTGTCGAGCAGGTTGTAGAACTCGTCGAAGGCCTGGTACGCGGCGACGAGCAGCAGCAGGACCACCGCGGTGGACGTGGCGCGCAACTGGGGCAGCGTGATGTGCCGGAAGGTCTGCCAGCCCGGCCTGGCGCCGTCGATGGCGGCGGCCTCGTACAGCTCGGCCGGGATGTTCTGCAGCGCGGCCAGGAAGAGGATCATGTAGAAACCGGACTGCAGCCACAGCCGTGCCGAGACGATGACCAGCCAGTACCAGGGCGGATCGGGGCTCGCCAGCCAGGCGATGTCGTCGATACCGAACCAGCCGAGGACCGTGTTCATCAGGCCGAAGCGCACGCCGCTGAAGAGGGACATCTTCCAGATCAGCGACGCGGCCACATAGCTGCACGCGGTCGGCAGGAAGAACACCGACCGGAAGAACGCCCGCATGAACCGCAGCCGGTTCACCAGCAGGGCGAGGCCCAGCGACACGGCCCAGGTCGTCGGCACGATGAACGCGGCGAAGACGGTGAAGGTGCCGAGCGAGTGGACGAACTTGGGGTCCGTCAGCATGTACGTGTAGTTGTCGAAACCGATGAAGTTGCTCGGCGTGACCGTGAAGCGGGCGTCGAAGAAGCTGAGGTAGACGCTCCAGCCGATGGGCACGTAGATGAAGATGATCAGCCCGGCCAGGAAGGGGCTGACGAAGAGCCAGAAGTTGAAGGTGCGGCTGCCCCGCAGGCCCCGCCAGGTCCGGGCCGGTGCGGCCTTCGCCGGGGCGGGGCCCGTGAGGGCGGGCTTGGTGGTCGTCGACATGTCGTGGTCCGTCCGCGGGCCTATCCGAAGAGCTTCTTGAGCTCGCGGGTGACGGCCTTGTCGCAGGTGTCGAGAGCCGCCTCCGGGTCACCGTCCTTGCGGACGCAGTCGGCGATGACGTCCCAGGTCGCCTGGATCATGGCCTGGGTCCAGCCGATGTTGTCGAAGTGCCCGTAGTCGTTGAACAGCTTGACACCCTGGGCGGGCAGGCCCGACTTGAGCTTGGTGGCCGCCGCGGCGATCGAGGAGCGCGGCGGGATGTGGAAGCCGTACGAGGTCGCGAAGTCCTCCTGGTACTGCTTCTGGTCGACCCACAGCCACTTGACGTACTCCTTGGCCGCGTCGACGTTGTCGCCCTTGGCGTTGACGAACATCGACCAGCCGCCGTTGTAGACCGAGGGCTTGCCGGAGTCGACGGTCTTCGGGAAGGGGAAGATCCCGAGGTCGTCGCCGAGCGCCTGCTGGAACTGCGGCATGGCCCACATGCCGCAGAACTGGATGGCGCACAGGCCCTGGCTGAGCGAGGAGGGGTCCCAGAAGTCCGTCGGGGCGCCGAGGAGCAGATGGCCGCTGGCGAAGAGCCCCCGCAGCTTCTTCAGGCCCTCGATGACGCCGGGGGTGTGGTAGGCGATCCGGTTCTTGTCGTCGAGGGTGTCGGCGCCCGCGGACCAGATCAGCGGGTTGACGATCGAGTGCAGGTCGTTGCCGAGATAGACGCCCTTCATCTTGCCGGTGGTGAGCTTGGCGGCGGCCTCGATCAGCTCGTCGAGGGTCTCGGGGACCTTGACGCCGGCCTTCTCGAAGAGCGAGGGCCGGTAGAAGAAGAACTGGGGGTCGTCGATCATCCGGACGCCGTAGATCTTCCCGTCGACCGTGTGGGACTTGATGTCGGCCGCGTTGAAGTCGGCCTTGACCGGATCGACGATGTCGCTCAGGTCCGCCACCTGGCCGCTCTTGACCATCTGGATCTGCGGGTGGAACTCGAAGACATCGGGCGCGTTGTCGGTGAGCAGCGTGGCGAAGAGCTTGCTCTCGTAGTCGGCGCTGGTGATCCACTGCGTGGCCACGTCCGCCTTCTTGTACGCGGCGGCGTACCGCTTGAGTGCCTGCTCCACGCCCGGCTCGCCGTAGGCGTGGAACATCTGGGTGAGCCGCTTGCCCGAACCGCTGCCTCCGCCGCGGCCGTTGTTGCTGCCGCACGCGGCGAGCGGGGCGGCGACGGCCAGCCCGGCGGCGGCCCGGAGTATCGAGCGGCGGTCCCAGGTGCGGTTGCTCTGTGCCGACATGGTGACGTCCTTGTCTGTGGGTGCGGGTGCGGGTGCGGGTGCGACCTGCGGCTGAGGCTGGTGCGGGACGTTAACCTTCGGCTAATACTTCGGCAAGGGGTTGGACGAAGTCTGTTCGAAGAGTTGTGTCCGGTTCGGAATTCCGAACCGGCTGGCAGGGAAAGGGAGATGAGGGCCGCCGCGCCAGGGGAGTGGCGGGCGGCCCTCAGTCGGGGAAGAGCGGCGGCTACTGCCGGGTCCAGGCCTCGTTCGCACCGCCGTTGCAGCCGTAGAGATTCACCTTGCTGCCGTCGGCGGTCGCCTGTCCGCCGACGTCGAGGCACTTGCCCGACGCCTCGTTCACGATCTGCCCGTTGCCGTTCAGCAGCCACTGCTGGGTTCCGTCGTGCGTGGCCGCGGCGGTGGCCCTCAGGCCCGGACTCCCCGCCGTCAGGTAGCCGTTGACACCCTTCAGGGTGCCCTGGGTGTCGTACGACCAGGACTGGCCGGCCGCGCCCGTGCAGGAGGCGATCGCGGCTCCCGAGGCGTCGGCGGTCAGGCACTTGCCGGACTGCGTGCCCGTCAGGGCGCCGGTGAGCGCCGTGCTGCCCTGGTCCTTCTGGTCGAAGACGTAGGTCGTGATGGAGCGGGCGGCCAGGGTGGCGGAGACGGTGTGGCCGCTGACGGCGGGCTTCGCGACCTGCGCCCAGTTCTCGTCCGCCGAGGTCCGCACCGCCTGGCTGGCGCGCACCGGCGTCTTGCTGTTGAAGTGCAGGTTCAGCGCGGTGTCGGTGGTGTTGTGGTTGTTCACCACGACCACCCACTGCCCGGTGGGGGTGCCCCCGGGCGAGTCTGTTCGAGCCTGGGGGAGGTCGTACGACGACACCTCCACGCCGTCCGGAGCCCCGGTCACGTCGTGCGCGACCGCGCCCGGCCGGACGAACCTGCTGTACTGGCCCAGCGCGTAGTACCGCTTGGTGAAGTACAGCCTCTGGTCGCCGTTCGTCGCGTAGTCGGGGTCGTAGTAGATCAGGCCGTCGTTCCAGCCCTGGTCGTTCCTGGTGGCCGGATCGCTGCCGTAACCGCTGGCGAGCGCCACCCACCACTGGAACGCCGAGTCGTGGGAGGTCGCGAAGTCCTTGTAGATGATCCGCGACATCAGCAGCGCGTTGTCGATGGTCGGGTCGTACTCCTGGTTCCAGCCCGTGCTGCCCTTGCCGAAACAGCAGATCTCGGTGGCCCACGGCGACTTGCCGACCGACTTCGCCGTTTCGTAAACGCTTCCGAGCCGGCCGTCGTCCGGGTTGTCGTAGGTGTGATGGGCCAGCCTGGAGACGTACTGCGCGGTGCCGGGCTGAGTGATCCACTGCGGGACCTCGCTGGTGAACTGCGTGGTCCTGCTGGACTCGTCCGCGATGATGCCCGTCTTCCGGTGCCGGGCCCGCTGCTCGGCGCCCAGCGCCCGCACGATGTCGTCGCGCTGGTCGACGGGTACCGGCATGCCCTCCTGACCGCAGTCGGCGAAGCTGTTGTCCGGCTCGTTGAAGGGGCTGATGTAGTCCAGCCTCACGCCCTGCCGCGCGAAGTGGTCGGTCACGTCGGCGATGTACTTCGCGAAGTCGGTCTCGTGCTCCGGCTCCAGCCGGCCGCCGCAGCTCTTGGCGTTGGTCGTCCACTGGGCGGGCGCGCTGTTGACGAAGCCGATCAGATCCTTGACGCCGTACTGCGCGGCGTACTTCAGGAACGTCCGGCCGCCGTTGTCCTTGCTCCAGTCGTAGGAGCCGTCGGAGGCGAGGAAGTCCTCGGCGGCGCGGGCCGGGGTGGTGACCGCGACACCGCCGCCACCGATGTTGTAGCGGTACGAGCTCAGGTCCAACCCCTGTTCGGAGAAGAGGAGTCGGGCGACCCGGGCCTGGACCTTCGGGTCGAAGTGCTGGAGGTCGTTGACCCACCAGGCCCCGGACGCCCCGATGTTGTCGATGGTCTGGGCGGCGTGCGGGGAGACCTCGGCGGCGGCCGGAGCGGCCTCGGCGTTCGCGGAGGGGGAGGTGAGAAGGGCTCCGGTGACGGCCAGTGCGGCGGAGGCTGTCAGCAGCAGGGATCTCTTGCGGGGGTGAGACACGTGCATCCCTTCCGTCGTCATGAAGGCGGTGCGGTACGGCTCCTTGCGAGAGTGGTGCGCTTGGTGGTGCCCTGCCTCTGCCCGGCGGACTGCAGCGCCCCCTCCAGCGCGAACGTGGCCGCGCCCAGGGACACCGGGTCGGTGGGGATCGGGGAGAGGACGATCTCGGTGGCGGCCAGCGGCCGGCGCAGCGCGTGCCGGGCGACGGCCCGGCGGACCTCGCCGAGCAACGGCTCGCCCAGCCGGGCGGCGACCCAGCTGCTGAGCACGACCACTTCGGGGTTGAGCAGGTTGATCAGGTCGGAGATGCCGGCGCCCAGGTAACGGGCGGTGTCCCGGACCACCTTGAGGGCCACCGGGTCGTCCGCGCCGATCGCGCGGGCCAGGGCGTCGATGGTGGCGGTCTGGTCCCCAGGGTGCAACAGCGGGGACTGCGGGCTGAGCTCGCGCAGGTTCTGCATGATGCCGGGCGCGCCGACGTACGTCTCGACACAGCCGTGGTTGCCGCAGTGGCACAGGCGTCCGTCCAGCACGAGCGTGGTGTGGCCCCACTCGCCGGCACTGTTGCTCACCCCCCGGTGCAGGCCGCCGCCGAGGGCGAGGCCGGCGCCGACTCCCGTGCCCAGGTTGACCACGACCGCGTCCCCGCGGCCCCGCGCGGCCCCGAACCACAGCTCGGCCACCGCGCAGGCGCGCAGTGGATTGTCCAAGTACAGGGGATACGCGATCTGTTCGGCGAGCAGGTCGAGCAACGGCACGTCGTGCCAGTCCCAGTTGGGCGCGTACTCGGCGACGCCGGTGTCCCGGTCCACCTGGCCCGGCACACTCACCCCGACGCCGAGCACCCGGGCCGCCTCGACGCCTGCCTGTGCCACCACCGAGCCGACGGCCGTGGCCACATGCCCGACCACCTGCTCCGGGCGGCTCTCGCCGGGCCGCATGTCCTCGTCGGCGCGGGCCAGCACGTTCAACGCCAGGTCGAACAGCTCGACATGGACGTACGTCTCCGCGATGTCGACGCCGATCAACGCGCCCCCCGACGCGTTGACGGCGACCAGGCCCCGGGGCCGGCCGCCGGCGGAGTCCTCGAACCCCACTTCGGTGATCATGCGGAGGTCGAGCAACTCGCCGACCAGCGTGGCGACCGTGGCCAGGCTCAGTCCGGTGGCGGCGGCCAGCTCCTGCCGGGAGGTGGGAGACTCGGCGATGATCTGGCGCAGCACCTCGTAGCGGTTCGCGGTGCGGATGTCACGTGATGTGCGCTTCAACGCGGCTGCCCCTCCCATCCCGTCCGGCCAGTTCGGGCCGGGCGAGATCGGCACCGGCGCGGGCGCCAGGCTATGGGCTGGGAGGGAGTTTCGACAAGGGGTTAGGAAAGGGGCTGGAGGAAGTGGGGGAGCCCCTCACCGCCGACACCGCACAGCGGCGGATGCAGCCGTCAGTCGGCCAGGAGATCCGCCACGAGGGTGTTGGTGAACTTGCCGGCCGGATCCAGGGAGCGGGCCAGGTCGCGGAAGTCGTGGAGGCGTGTGTACCGTCGCCGGACCACCGGCGGCCGGATCGCGTACACCTTCCCCCAGTGCGGACGCGGATCGTAGCGGACCAGCGCCTCCTCCAGCCGGCGTACCACCGGCAGTACGGCCGCCTCGTCCCGCACCCAGGTGAAGTGCAGTGCCACCGAGTTACGCGCGTGAGCGGGGCTGAGCCACTGCGTGTCGGCGGCGACCGTCCGTACCTCGCAGGTCTGCAGGACACCGGCGACCGCAGACCGGATGGCGTCGATCCGCTCCAGCGCCTCCACCGCGGCCGGCCGCGGCAGCAGGTACTCCGACTGGATCTCCTCCCCGCTGCTCGGCGTGAACTCCGCCCGGAAGTGCGGCAGCCGCTCGTGCCACGGACCCGGCACGCCCAGCTGTGCGGTGCAGTTGCCCGCGGGCATGCCCGGCACCGGGTGCAGCGGCACCTTCGCGGGTGCGGCCCACGGGAAGTCCACCGCCGGCTGGTCGGTACGCCGCTTGACCCACACCTGCCGGAACCCCGGCTCCCGCCAGTCGGTGAACAGGCTCACGCTGTATCCGGCGGCCGCCACGGCGGCGAAGTCCAGCCCCTCCAGCGGGAGTTCCGTGAACACGTGCTGCTCGACCTCGTACGCCGGCTCCAGGTCGAGGGTGAGCGCGGTGACGACGCCGAGCGCGCCGAGTGAGGTCACTGCGCCGTCGAACCGCGGGTCGCTCCGGTCGATCGTCACCGTCGAGCCGTCCGCGACGACCAGCTCCACCTCCCGTACGGCAGAGGCGAGCGGCCCGTTGCCGACGCCCGACCCATGGGTGCCGGTCGCCACCGAACCGGCCACCGAGATGTGCGGCAGGGACGCCATGTTGGCCAGGGCGAGGCCGTGCGCGTGGACGGCCCGGGCCAGTTCGGCGTAACGGACCCCGCCCGCGACCCGGACCGTGCGCGCGGCCGTGTCGACCTCGATCACCGGCGGCAGACCGGCCGTGGACAGCAGGACACCGTCCGGCCCCGGGTCGGCGATCCGGTTGAAGGAGTGCCCGCTGCCCAGCACCCGCACCCGGGCACTGCGCGCCACCAGCGCCGTCAGCGCGTCGAGCGTGCGCGGACGGTGGAACTCCCGCGCGGTGTAGGTGATGGTGCGCGACCAGTTGGTGACCGCCCCGGCGGTCTCGGCCGTCCCTGTCACAGTTGCGTCCCTCCCGGAGAGTGCGTCTGCGCCGACCCTCTCATCCACTGCGGGCCAGAGAAGAGCTCTTCTGCGGATTTCGTTGTCGTAACCGTATCCATCGACGTATTCGAAATTTCACTGGCTTGCTGTATGCGATATCGGTACCTTTCGATCCATGACCCAGGAGCCGCTTCCCGCCCGCCTGCCCGTGACCGACCGCACCCGCCACCGGCGGCTGCGCGAGCAGGGCAGTCTGGAGCGGGCGGAGCTGGCGGCGATCCTCGACGCCGCGTTCGTCTGTCACCTCGGGGTGCTGGTGGAGGGACGGCCGGTCGTCGTGCCCACCGTGTACGGGCGGGGCGAGCGGTGGCTGTATCTGCACGGGTCCGTGGCCAGCCGCAGCCTCGCCGGCGACACGCCGGTGTGCGTGACCGTCACCCACGTGGACGGGCTCGTGCTCGCCCGGTCCGTCTTCGAGCACGGCGTCAACTACCGCAGCGCCATGATCCACGGCACGGCGCGCAAGGTCACCGACCCCGAGGAGAAGCTGGAGGGGCTGCGCCGGCTCACCGAGCACTCCGCACCCGGCCAGTGGTCGTACGCCCGCCGCCCCAGCCGGAAGGAACTGGCGGCCACCACCCTCCTCGCCCTGTCCCTGGAGGAGGCCTCCGTCAAGATCCGCACCGGCGCCCCGGACGACGGGGACAGCCCCGACGCGGCCCTCGGCCTGTGGGCCGGGGTGCTGCCGCTGAGCACGGTCTGGGGCACCCCGGAGCCCGACCCGGCGCTGCCGGCCGGAACCGCCGTACCGGACCACGTCGCGCGCCGTGCGGGGACCCGGCACGGCTGAGCCGCAGGCGGGGGCATACGGTGTGAGACGTACGCCTGAACCGGGAGGAGACAGACGGATGGGCAGTCGTACCGCGCTGGTCGAGGATCTGATGGAGCGGTTCCCGCACGTGCCACGGGAAGCCGTCTTCAAGGAGGACCTGCTCCGCGGCGGCGTCGCCTTCGACCCCTCCGCCCTCAGCGACAACGAGAGCGGCGAGGTCAAGCCGAAGTCGTACTTCATCTTCTCCTTCGACCACGGCACCCTGCCCGAGCTCGGCGAGGCGGCGCTGCGGCGCCCGCCGGAGGAGATCATCCTCACCGGCGGCCCGTACGACCTGCGGCGCACGGTCGTCTCCGTACGGGTGAACCCGGCCTCGCCGTACCGGGTGGCAGCCGACGACGAGGGGCTGCTCGGGCTCTACCTCGACGGGAAGCGGATCGCCGACGTCGGCGTGCCGCCGATGCCGGAGTACTACCGGCACACCCTCTCCAACGGGAAGTCCGTGATGGAGGTGGCCCCGACCATTCAGTGGGGTTACCTGATCTATCTCACCGTTTTCCGCGTCTGCCAGTACTTCGGCGCCAAGGAGGAGTGCCAGTACTGCGACATCAACCACAACTGGCGCCAGCACAAGGCGGCCGGGCGGCCGTACACCGGTGTGAAGGACGTCGAGGAGGTGCTGGAGGCCCTCGAGATCATCGACCGGTACGACACCCAGAAGTCCTCCACCGCCTACACCCTGACCGGCGGCGCCATTACGAAAACGGTTGCCGGGCGGGACGAGGCCGACTTCTACGGCCACTACGCCAAGGCCATCGAGGAGCGCTTCCCGGGCCGCTGGATCGGCAAGGTCGTCGCCCAGGCGCTGCCCAAGGCGGACGTGCAGCGGTTCAAGGACTACGGCGTGCAGATCTACCACCCCAACTTCGAGGTGTGGGACCGCCGGCTGTTCGAGCTGTACTGCCCCGGCAAGGAGCGTTACGTCGGCCGCGACGAGTGGCACAAGCGGATTCTCGACTCCGCGGACGTCTTCGGTGCGCGCAACGTGATCCCGAACTTCGTGGCGGGCGTGGAGATGGCCGAGCCGTTCGGTTTCACGACGGTGGACGAGGCGATCGCGTCGACCACCGAGGGGCTGCGCTTCTTCATGTCGCACGGCATCACGCCGCGCTTCACCACCTGGTGCCCGGAGCCCACCACCCCGCTCGGCAAGGCCAACCCTCAGGGCGCGCCGCTGGAGTACCACATCCGCCTCCTCCAGGCCTACCGTCAGACGATGGAGGACTTCGGGCTGTCCTCCCCGCCCGGATACGGTCCGCCCGGACCCGGCCGCGCCGTCTTCTCCGTCAGCTCCTTCATGGACAGCCTGCCGGCGGACGACCGGGCGGCGGACGCCACGGAGGCGCCGGCCGAGGTGTGATGGCGCGCACCGGACCGGCGGGAGGCGGTGAGCGGAACGGCGGGACGGCGGGACGGCGGAACGATGAGCGGAAGGGTGGAACGGGTGAGCGGAACGGCGCCCGCATCCGTACTTCTGGCCGGAGTTGCGGGCTCGTAGCGTCGCGCATCCGCCCCGCCACCATCGGTAACCGGATGTGAACAGGCCGCTTGTCAGTTGTGTCGAGGACGTGAAAGGCTCTGTGCCCTGCCGCGAGGTTCCCTACAACTTCCTTCGCCCTATGGTGAGTTGACCTCGCTCGTGGATGCAGGAGTCCCATGCCCGACCTGCCGACCCCCCAGGACGCCACCGAGGCCGCGCTGTTCTCGGAGGGCTGGGACGCGGTGCTCAGTTACGCGGACCTGTGCACCTCCGGATCCATGACCGCCCACCAACTGGCGACCGAGGCCTTCACGCTCGGCATGCGCGAGGTCCGCGCGGCGGCGAGCACCCATGTGCGCGGCGCGGGCCGCCGTACCGCCCGGCTGCCCACCATCCCGGCGCTGCTCACCGCCGTACGCGACACTGCCGCCGCCTGGGAGGCAGAGGGCCAGGGCCACAAGCTCGACCCCGACCTGCGGCTGTGGCTCAACTCCGCCAAGGCCGCCCGCTACACGGGCCCGCCGCTCCAGCGCCCGGTCGCGCTGCGCGGCCTGAGGGACATGCAGGAGGCCGACGCCTCGCTGCTGTGGCTGGCCGAGGTGGAGGCGCTGCCCCTGCCCACCGTCGCCCGCCGGCTCGGCCTGGACCCGGCCACCGTCGCCGACGAACTCGACCAGGTCCGCACCCTCTTCAGGGACCGCTGCCACCGCGCCCACCTGGACACCCCGATGGACGCGCAGTGCCGCTCCTACGCCCGTCTGCTGGACGCGGTCACCCGCTCACCGGCCGCCGACACCCCCGACGACCTCTCCCGGCACCTCGCGACCTGCGTGCGCTGTGCCGAGGCCGCCGCGTGCCTGCGCCTGCACGGCGGCGCGCTGCCCGCCGCGCTCGCCGGCGGGGTCATCGGCTGGGGCGGCCTCGCCTACCTGGAACGCCGCCGCCGCGCCGCCGAGGTCCGCCTCGGCGCCGGCCGCCCCGCCGGCGCCGACCCCGCGTCCGGCGATCCGGCGGAGGGCACCGGCCGCACCCGCGCCCTGCGTGGCACCCTGCTTGCCGCCGCCGTGCTGCTGTCGGCACTGGCACTCGGTGTGTCGATGATGCCGTACGGCGGCTCCGGCGACGACAGCGCCGCCGCCCGGGACGACCGGCAGCCGGTCGCCGCCGACCCCAGCTTCTCCCGGACCGACACCCCGCCCGGCTCCCCGACGGCACCGGCGGCCACGCTCTCCGCGACGCCCACACGGACACCGACACCCACGCCGGCCGGCTCCGGTCGTGAGCAGCCCGACCCCGAACCCCAGGGCAGCACCTCCTCGACCGCGCACCCTTCCGGCCCCGGCGGCTCCAGCGGCCCCGCGGCCGACTGCCGGGTCGCCTACGACCTCGTCAACGAATGGCCCGACGGCTTCCAGGCCACCGTCACCGTCACCACCGACCGGCCCCTGGACGGCTGGAACGTGTCCTGGGCCTTCCGCGACGGCCAGCAGGTCGGCCAGATGTGGGACGCCACCGCCCACCAGAGCGGCTCCCGGGTCACCGCCACCGCAGCCGACTACAACAAGGCCGTCGCCGCGCACGGCACGCTGTCCTTCGGGTTCATCGGCACCTGGCACGACCGGAACCGGGCGCCGTACGGTTTCACGCTCAACGGGGCGTCCTGCACGGCCGGCTGAGCACGCCGTACGGAAAACGCATCGACGAGGAGGTGTCGACCGATGGCTGTCATTGCGCTGGGTGCTGCCCGCATCCAGGGATCCATCAAGTCCACCTCCGTGGCCACCGGCTGAACCCACCGCGCGCCGAACGCGCCTGCCCGGGGCCACCCTTGGCAAGGGTCTCCCTTGACTTCCACCTCTGCTGGTCCGCCGCCCTGGCTCCCTATGGCTGGGACGAGTCGCTTGGTCCGGCTGCTCGTTCCGCCCGCTGCCGCGGTGAACGCCGGCGGCCCGAAATCCGTAGGCCACTGTGGCGGTACGGGTGCGCAATCCGATCGCCAGTTCCTCGAACGCTGCACAACAAAGGGGTCCCATGAAACACCGTCGACCGCGCCACCGTCGCAGAGTGATCGCCAGAGCGGTCGGTACGGCCGGTACGCTGGCCATCGCCCTGGGTGCGGGGATGACGCCGGCGATGGCCGCAGGGAAGACGGCCGGCAAGCCCACCGCCACCGGGTTCTCGCCCGACCGGCCCGACCAGGACGACGCGCCCTGGGCGCCCCAGCACGACGAGGTGCCGAAGCAGCACAAGGCCGTCCGTCCGGAGGCCGTCACGCCCCGCGCGGGCACGTCCGCCCTGCAGCTCGGTCTGCCCGCGCCGACCGGGCGCCACGGCGTGGGCACGATCAGCCTGCACCTCGTCGACAAGTCCCGCACGGACCCGTACGTGCCCGGCAGCAAGCCGCGCGAGTTGATGGTGTCGTTCTGGTACCCGGCCGCCTCCACCCGCGGTCACTACGCGGCACCGTGGATGCCGTCAGCCTCCGGCGCCCACTTCCTCGCCTCCCAGGGCCTGACGCCACAACAGGTGACGTTGCCGAAGACCGCGGGCCATGTCCTCGCCCCGGTCGACACCAAGCTCGGCAAGCTGCCCGTCCTGCTGTACTCCAGCGGGCTGCACTCGGACCGCGCGAGGGGCACCGTGCTCGCCGAGGACCTCGCCAGCCGCGGCTACCTCGTCGTCACCGTCGACCACACCCACGACGCCAACGAGGTGCAGTTCCCCGACGGACGGGTCGAGGTCAACACCATGCCGGCCGGCGCGCACTCCTCCGACACGCTCAACGTGCGCGCTGCCGACATCCACTTCGTCATCAACCAGCTCGCCACGATCGCCAAGGGCGGCAACCCGGACGTCGACCACGCCAGGCTCCCCACCGGGCTGACGAAGTCCGTGGACATGTCCCGCATCGGGATGTTCGGCGCTTCGCTGGGCGGCGCGGCGGTCGACACCGCCATGCAGCTCGACCACCGCATCGCCGCAGGCGCCAATCTGGACGGTCAGTTCTTCGGCTCGGCGCCGAGCAAGGACCTGGACCGGCCCTTCATGCTCTTCAGCTCCGGCACCCACAACCGCAACAACGACGGTTCGTGGCGCACGCTGTGGTCGCATCTGAAGGGATACCGGGTCGACATCCAGCTCCACGGCGCGGCGCACGTGTCGTTCGTCGACGACGAGGCGATGGCGCCACAGGAGGCGAGCCTGCTCGGACTCACGCCGGCCCAGCTCCAGCAGGTGTACGGCACCATCGACCCCAACCGCGCGATCGAGATCCAGCGCGTCTACCTCGCCGCCTTCTTCGACAAGGAACTGCGCCACCAGCACAGCACCCTGCTCGACGGCCCCGACAAGAAGTACCCGGAGATCTCCTTCGTCCGCTGAACGGGGCATCCGGAGGGCCGGCCCTGCATGCGGGCCGCCCTTCGGATGTGCTGAACAGCGACCGCTTCCTCCAACCCCTGTCCACCCAGTGCTGTTGAGCATGCGCGACTGCCCTCGACGCCTGGGCACCGAGGACGCGTTCACCGTGTACCTCGCCGCTCTGCGTGCCAGGCAGAAGCGCAAGCGGAACCTGATGCGGCTCCTCGACCAGCGCGGTCCGTGACCCCGCCGGAAAATCGGTGGCGCCGGAACGCGGCCGCCTCTACGGTGAGATCCGCTTCACGCAGTGGCTGTCCGCCGCTGCTGTCGGCTTGGTGAGAAACGGGAGGTGTGACCGATGGCTGTCTCTGTGATGGGCGCTGCCCGCAACCAGAAGTTCGTCCACTCCACCTCCGTGGTCTCCGGCTGACCTCACTCTTCTCCCGCGCCCGTGAGCGCGGCGCCGAGGCCACCCTTGTGAAGGGTCCTCCCTTGTCTTTCTCTTCTCTCGCGGGTTCGTCCTCACCTTCCTCGCACCCCCTCGCCCCGTACGGCTGGGACGAGGGCTGGGAAGCCGAGTTCGCTCCCTACGCCGAGCAGGGTCTCCTGCCCGGCCGTGTCGTACGGGTCGACCGGGGCCAGTGCGACGTCGTCACCGCCGACGGAACCGTCCGGGCCGACACCGAGTTCGTCGTTCCCCGTGACCCGATGAAGGTCGTGTGCACGGGGGACTGGGTCGCGCTCGACCCCGGCGGTGATCCGCGGTACGTCCGCGCGTATCTGCCACGCCGCACCGCCTTCGTGCGCTCCACCTCCTCCAAGCGGTCCGACGGGCAGATCCTCGCCGCCAACGTCGACCACGCCGTCGTCGCCGTGTCGCTCGCCGTCGACCTCGACCTCGGCCGCATCGAACGCTTCCTCGCCCTGGCCTGGGAGTCCGGCGCACAGCCCGTCGTCGTCCTCACCAAGGCCGACCTGGTGCCGGACCCGGTCACCCGCGCCCACCTCGTGCAGGACGTGGAGACGAGCGCGCCCGGTGTGCCGGTGCTCACTGTCAGCGCCCTGCACGGCGACGGGCTCGACGTCCTCGTCGCGCTCGTCGGCTCCGGTACGTCCGTGCTGCTCGGCCAGTCCGGCGCGGGCAAGTCCACGCTGGCCAACGCGCTCGTCGGCGCGGACGTCATGGACGTACGGGCCGCCCGGGACGTCGACGGCAAGGGGCGGCACACCACGACCACCCGCAACCTGCTCACCCTGCCCTCGGGCGGGGTCCTCATCGACACACCCGGGCTGCGGGGCGTCGGCCTGTACGACGCCGAGAGCGGGGTCGGCCAGGTGTTCGCCGAGATCGAGGAACTGGCCGAGCGGTGCCGCTTCCACGACTGCGCCCACCAGACCGAACCGGACTGCGCGGTGCGCTCCGCCGTGGAGAACGGGGAGCTCCCCCAGCGCAGGCTGGAGAGCTACCGCAAGCTGGTGCGGGAGAACCAGTGGATCGTGGCCAAGACCGATGCGCGGGTGCGTGCGGAGCTTCGGCGGGACTGGAGGAGGAAGGGCGCCGAGGGGAGGGCGGCGATGGAGATCAAGCGGGGGCACTGGAAGTAGTCCCCCCAGTTCAGCGCCATGTCCGATTTCCGCTAGCCCCGGCCTCCTCCGCCGCCGCACACTGGAACACGTGATGGACGAGGACACCAGGTACGAAGCCGTACGCAGCCGGGACGGCAGGTTCGACGGAGTCTTCTTCTTCGCCGTCGAGACCACCGGGATCTACTGCCGGCCCAGCTGTCCGGCGGTGACGCCGAAGCGGCACAACGTGCGGTTCTTCGCGACGGCCGCCGCCGCGCAGGGCTCCGGGTTCCGGGCCTGCCGGCGGTGCCGGCCGGACGCCGTGCCGGGGTCGGCGGAGTGGAACGTGCGGGCGGACGTCGTCGGGCGGGCCATGCGGCTGATCGCGGACGGTGTCGTGGACCGCGAGGGCGTCGCCGGGCTCGCCGCGCGGCTCGGCTACAGCGCGCGGCAGGTCCAGCGGCAGCTCACCGCGGAACTCGGCGCCGGGCCCGTGGCGCTCGCCCGGGCCCAGCGGGCGCACACCGCGCGGGTGCTGCTGCAGACCACCGAACTCCCGGTCACCGAGATCGCGTTCGCGTCCGGCTTCGCCAGCGTGCGGCAGTTCAACGACACCGTCCGGGAGGTGTACGCCTCGACGCCCACCGAGCTGCGGGCCGCCCCCCGGGGCCGGAGTGCCTCCCGGGGCCGCGGCGTCCGCCGGGCCGCCCCCGGCGCCGGGATCCCGCTGCGGCTCGCCTACCGCGGGCCCTACCAGGCCGCCGCCGTCCTCGACCAGCTCGCGACGGAGGCGGTAACCGGTGTCGAGGAGGTTTCCGGTGCGCCGGGCGGCCGTACCTACCGGCGTACGCTGCGGCTGCCGTACGGGACCGGAATCGTCGCCGTCGAGGAGCGCACCCGGGAGCCGAGGACCGGCACCGGCACCCGTCCGGGCGGCTGGCTCGACGCGCGGCTGCACCTCACCGACCCACGGGACCTGACCACCGCGGTGCAGCGGCTACGGCGCCTGTTCGACCTCGACGCCGACCCGTACGCCGTCGACGAGCGGCTCGGCACCGACCCGCGGCTCGGCCCGCTGGTCGCCGCCCGGCCCGGGCTGCGCTCGCCCGGCGCCGTCGACCCCCCGGAGGCCGCCGTCCGCGCCCTGGTCGGGAAGGACGGCGCGCAGGAGCTGGTGCGGCGCTACGGCAAGGTGCTCGACGCGCCCTGCGGCAGCCTCACCCATCTCTTCCCCGAGCCGGCCGTCCTCGCCGAGGCCGAGCCGGACGGGCCGCTGGGGGCGCTGGCCGCCGCCCTCGCCGACGGCACCGTACGGCTGGACCCTGGCGCCGACCGGGACGACGCGCGGGACGCCCTGCTCGCCCTGCCGGGGATGGATCCGGCCACCGTCGCCGCCGTACGCGTGCGGGCCCTCGGCGATCCCGACGTCGCCCCGCCCGGCGCGGAGGTGCCCGACGACTGGCGGCCCTGGCGCTCGTACGCCGTCCAGCATCTGCGGGTTGCAGGGGAGTGGAACGACCGATGACAACCGTTTACTGGACGCGACTCGACGCTCCCGTGGGCCGGTTGCTGCTCACCGCCGACGCCGACGGGGCGCTCACCTCGCTGTCCGTGCCGGGGCAGAAGGGCGGGCGGAGCGTGCAGGACGGCTGGCGGCGAGACGACGGCCCGTTCCGGGCCGTCGCCGACCAGCTCGCCGCCTACTTTGCCGGTGAACTCAACGAATTCCGGCTGCCGTTGAGCCCGCACGGCACCGAGTTCCGGCAGCGGGTGTGGGCCGCGCTGGACGAGGTGCCGTACGGCGCCACCGTCACCTACGGGGAGATCGCCGCGCGGATCGGGGCCTCCCGCGCGGCGGTTCGCGCCGTCGGCGGGGCGATCGGCGCCAACCCCCTGCTGATCGTGTGCCCGTGCCACCGGGTCATCGGCGCGGACGGATCGATGACCGGGTACGCGGGCGGAGTCGAACGGAAGGTGTGGCTGCTCACCCTGGAGGGCGCGCTCACCGCTTAGGCCCGGCCCGGCGGACGCCAACTCCTCCTCGGCGTCCGGAATCTGCTTGCCAACTCCTCTTGCTACTCCTCCTCCTGCTCCTCCCCCAGACCCCAGCTGTGCACCCGGCGGGGATGGATGCGGATCACCTCCTCGCTCAAGTGCGGGCCCAAGTCGTGTGGCCCGACGAGGAGTTCGGCCTCGCCGCGGATGTCCACACCGCGCACCCGCCAGGGCCGCAGGCTCGCGATGTCGTCCACGACCAGGGCGACCTTCGGGTTCTGCCGGAGATTGCGCCACTTCTTCGTCGTCCCCATCGCGTAGCCGCCGATCAGGATCGTGCCGTCGTCCTGGACGACGAAGCCCACCGGGTTCGCCTGCGGCTGGCCGTGCGGGTCGACCGTGGCCATCCGGCCCAGCCGCTGCGACGCCAGATACGCGCGCTCCGCCTCGCTGAATTCGGTCATGACGGCAGCCAAGCACGCCGGCCCGCTCCGCACATCGGCTCCAGGCCCTAGGGCCGCCGCCCTACGCCCGGTTGCGCCGAGTGGGTGGACCGCCGTCGAGGGTGCGGTGGCCGGGTCCGGCCGTGTGGCACGGTCTGCTCCGACGGGCAACGGGGAAGGGCGGGTGCGGAGATGGCCGGTGCCGGAAAGATCCTTACGGTGCTGCTGCTGGCGATGCTGCCGGGCACGAGGGCACCGGCC
Organism: Streptomyces barringtoniae; assembly: GCF_020819595.1. Taxonomy (GTDB): domain Bacteria; phylum Actinomycetota; class Actinomycetes; order Streptomycetales; family Streptomycetaceae; genus Streptomyces; species Streptomyces barringtoniae. Next base: position 103,787 of record NZ_JAJHNP010000001.1, on the reverse strand, counting down.
GTGGCGGAGCCGGCGCCACCGCCCTGGACGGGCAGCTGGGAGACCGCGCCGTCGGGAACCGCTTCCGCACTGCCCGGCGCCGCGATCCGCAATGTCGTCCACCTCAGCGTCGGCGGTACGGCCGTGCGCATCCGGCTCGGAAACCGTTTCGGCACCGCGCCGTTGCGGCTCGGCGCGGTCACCGTGGCGCTGCGCCGGGGGACCGGCCCCGGCGCGGTGCCCGGCACCCTGCACACCGCCACCTTCCACGGCGCCCCGACGGCAACCGTCCCGCCCGGCCAGGACACGGTCACCGACCCGGTGCCGCTGCCCGTCCCGGCCGCCGCCGACCTCCTCGTCACCGTGTACACCCCCGGGGACGACGGACCCGCCACCTACCACCAGACCGCCCTGCAGACCAGCTACGTCGCCCCGGACGGCGCGGGGCGGGCCGCCGACGAGGGCGGCGCCGCCTACACCACCACCGTCAGCCGCTGGTACTACGTCACCGGCGTCGACGTCCTCGGCACCACCTCGGGCAGCATCGTCGCGTTCGGCGACTCCCTCACCGACGGAAACGGTTCCACCCCCGACACCAACCACCGCTGGCCCGACCGGCTCGCCGAACGGGTGCGTGCGGACCGGCTCGGAGTCCTCAACGCCGGAATCTCCGGAAACCGTTTGCTACGCGACGGCACCGGACCGAGCGCCCTCACCCGCCTGGACGCCGACGCCCTCGACCGGGCCGGGGTACGGATCCTGGTCGTCCTGGAGGGCATCAACGACATCAAGGGCACACCGAAGGCCGACGACGTCACCGCCTACGCCGACGCCTACCGCACCCTCGTCGCCCGCGCCCACGCCCGGGGCATCCGCGTCGTCGGCGTCACCCTCACCCCGTACCGGGGCTTTTCCGCCTACTCGGACGCCCGCGAGGCGGTACGGCAGCAGGTGAACGCGTTCATCCGCACCGGCGGCATCTTCGACGCGGTCGCCGACGCCGACGCCGCGCTCCGCGACCCCACCGACCCGACTCGCCTCCTGCCCGCCTACGACCCCGGCGACCACCTGCACTTCAACGACACCGGGATGGCAGTGGTGGCCGAGACGGTGCGCGGAGCCATGGGCGCGGTGCGGTGACGGGGCCGGCCGGGCCGGCGGGGTGCCGCGGCGCCCAGCCGTGCCTCCTGGGGGTCCTCCCAGGCCCTTAAGGCACGGGGGGAGGCCCGACTTGCCCGCAGCTACGACGTGCCGGTGTGGTCGGTGGTCGGTGGCCGATGACGGGCAGATGGCCCGGCGATCGCTCAGCCCCACAGCACCGCCCCCAGCCACGCCCCCGCGATCAGCAGGCAGGCGAACAGTTCCGCCAGGACGCTGGAGCCGCCCGAGCGCATCGTCGTGCGGAGGGCGACCATCGCCTCGCCGTGCCGGCCCAGGCGCAGCCGCTCGTACAGATAGATGCCGGCCACGAAGCCCGGCACAGCGCCCAGCACCGGCAGCAACACGAAGCCGAGGAACGCCCCGGCGCCCGCGTACACGGCCATCCGCGGTGTGGCGCCGCTCTGGCGGAGCCGGCGCGGGGGCAACGCCGTGCGGACCGCCAGCGACAGCAGCAGCACCGCGCCGGCCCCCATCAGGACGGCCCAGCTCAGGGGCCGCGGGTCGGTGAGCGCCCACCACAGCACCGCGGCCCACACCAGCCACGACCCCGGCACCCCGGGCACCAGCACTCCGCACAGGCCGAGCGCGACGACCACACCGACCAGCAGGAGTTCCCACACTCCCATCTGCCCAGAGTGCCGGAGAAGGCGGACGGGGGCAGGTGAGGGGGGCCGAGGGCGGACGAACGGCGGGAGAGGGCGGACGACGGCGGTGACGGCGGACAAGGGCGGGTGACGGCAGGCGACGGCGGGTGGCGGCGGACGACGGCGGGTGACGGCGGACGATGGCGCGTGGCGGCTGGTGGCGGCTGATGGCGGCAGGTGACGGCGGGTGGCGGCGGACGGCGGCGCGTGGCGGCAGGTGATGGTGGTGGCGGCTGGTGGTGAGGGGCCGGACGGAGCCTAGGAGCGCGTGACCCAGCCCCGCTCGTACGCGTGCCAGCCCAGCTGCAGCCGGGTCGTCACCCCGGCCAGCTCCATCAGCCGCCGCACCCGGCGCTGCACGGTCCTCAGGCCCAGGTCGAGCTGCTTGGCCACGCTCGCGTCGGTCAGCCCGGCCAGCAGCAGCGACAGCACCTCCAGATCGGTGGCGTCGGGGCCGTCCGGCAACTCCTCGACCATCCCCGAGGCGCCCAGGCTCAGCGGCAGCGCCTCCCGCCACACCGACTCGAACAGCCCGGCCAGCAGCTCCAGCAGCCCGCTGGCGTGCACCACCAGCGCGGCCGGCTCCGCCGTACGCGAGGTCAGCGGCACCATCGCGAGCGAACGGTCCGCGATCACCAGCTTCGTCGGCACCCGGTCCACCGCCCGCACCCGCTCGTCCCGGCCCAGCGCCGCCGTCAGCTCGGTCAGCCCGTGCGGCAGCTCCAGCACCGCGCGCTCCACCACCACCCGGTAGCGCACCCCGCGTCCGGCCGCCTGCGCCTCCGCCTCGTTCTCCAGTCCGGACACGACCACCGGATTGCCGGTCACCAGCGCGCACACCTCCTCGGCCGCCCCGAGCTGCAGTTGCAGGAAGCGCTGGGCGACCGCCGAGGCACCGGTCACCACCTCCACCAGGTCGTGCACCGCCGGTTCGGCCGCCGCCGCCCGGTACTCCTCGGCGAGCAGCGCCGCCGCGAGCTCCGCCTTCTCCAGTTCGTGCCGCTGCTGGGTGAGCAGCGCCCCCAGCGCCACCCCGGGCGGGGCCGCCACCCAGCGGCCCGGCCGGGCCGGGGACTGCGCGGCGAGCCCCTGCCGCTCCAGACGGCGCAGTGCCCGCTCGGCGTCCGGCTCGGACAGCGTCAGGCGCCGCGCCAGATCGGTCACGTCGGCCGCGCCCACGGACACCAGCGCCCGGTACGCCGCCTCGTGCGTGTCGTCCAGCCCAATCGCCGCCAGCATCCACCCACGCCCCTCCTCTGGAACAGGCCTGGAATCCAGGCCCGGGAACCCGCCACCACCAAGCCGTCACGAGGGGCGGGCCCGGCCTGGCGGAAACCGGCCACGGCGCAAACCCGCCGCGGAACATCATCGCCGTACCGGAGGCGGGTCTGCCAAGGTGGCAGCACCGTGGGGCGCGGGCCGTGCGCTCGATTCACAGCCGCGTCCCAGGAAACCAAGCCACAATCCGGTCATCCGCCCGGTGCCCTGTCGCGGCCCGGTCGCCCCGACCGTGGCCCGGGCCCGGACGTGTGCGAGCCACGCGAAGGGGATCCGGGGCCGGGCCACTTGGGACGTCGCCGGGCGGTCCTCCCGTGGGGGGTGGGGCCGCCCGGCGGCCATCTTCCGCCTCTCGTACGGCTGTTCACTCCCTCACCCGACACGCCGTTCGACGGGGCCGCGTCCGCCGGAATTTCCCGATGCTCCGTTTTCATACGGCCCGTGCGGTGGACAATCAGGGGCATGAGCCAGCAGGGGGGAAGGCCCGCCCGTTCCGAGGACGACTGGTGGGGACAGCTGTACGACGACTCCGCCGAGGACACGGGCCCTGCGCCCGCGCCCGATTCCCTGGACGACCGCTTCGCCTCCGCGAAGTACACGGTGACCGACCTGCCGATCAGGGCACCGGGCCGGGGGAAAGCCGACGGCGAGGCGCGCGGAGACGACACCGGCGGGGTACGAGGTGCCGGGGCCGCAGGCACAACGGAGCCCCGGGACCCCGCGGTACCGCCGCAACGCGCGGCCCAGGACCCCGGGGCACCGTCGCTGCCGACGCAACGCGCGGCCCAGGACTCCGCGGCCCCGCCGCCCGTCACCCCGGCGGCCCCTCGCTCCCCCTGGGAGCCTCCCCCGGCCGCACCCCCGACCCCGTCGACGTCGCCCCCGTCCGCCGGCCTCGCCCAACCGACCCCGACACCGTCGGCACCGACCGACCCACAACTACCCCCCGACCCCTCCGTGTCGACGGCACCGCCACCCCTCCACCCGGACCAGTCCCCACCGCGCGCCACCTCGCCTTCCGCGCCGCTCGAAGATCGCTCGGCGCAGGACCCAGGGTCACCGCTCGCGCCCGCCGATCCGCAGCTCCCGCCGCCCTCTGTATCGCCCTCTGATCCGCAGCCCCGGCCGGTGCCCGGCGCGGCCGCTGATCCGCTGGCCCCGTCAGCACCCACCTCGCCTTCCGCGCCGCTCGAAGATCGCTCGGCGCAGGACCCATGGTCACCCGTGGCGCCCACAGACCCGCAGGTCCCCTCGCCCCCCGCGCCGCTCCCCGATCCGCAGCTGCCACCGGCACCCCCCGCCCCGCAGTTCCCGGAGGGGCATGCCGCCACGTCGGTCACGGCGGTCACCGGCGGGCGGTCCGGCGAGGCTGCCGCCGTCTCACCTGTGCCCGCATCCCCCTCCGCCGTCGACTACGTCGGCTCCGGTCCGCCCACCTACGACCCCGAGCCCACCGCGCTGCCGGCCGCCGATCCGGACGGGCTCGGGGAGTTGGTCGCGGACACGGTGCTGGACGGTGCCCGGTACGGGGCGTGCACGCTGCGGGCGGTGTCGATGCGCGGGGACTCGGCGCGGTACCGGGGTGAGCCGCGCCGGGACTCGCTGCTCACCGCCCGGTTCGGGACGGGGGAGCAGGCGCTGGTGCTCGTCGCGATGGCGACCGGAGTGCGGGGCACACCGGGCGCGCACCTGGCGGCGGCCGAGGCGTGCCGGTGGATCGGGCGGGCCGTGGGCCGCAGTCGTCACCGGCTGGTGGAGGACATCCGGGCGGCCCGGCGCGGCGACCTGAAGTCGGGGCTGCACCGGCTGACCGACCGCAGCCTCGGCATGCTCCGCGCGAGCGCCGCCGAACGGGGCGTCGACCCGGAGGAGTACGCGGCGAGCCTGCGCTGTCTGCTGGTGCCCGCCGATCCCGACTGCCGTACGCGCGTGTTCTTCGGCGTCGGTGACGGTGGCCTGTTCCGGTTGCGGGACGGCGCGTGGCAGGACATCGAGCCGCAGGTGTCGCCCGCCGACACCGCGGACCGCTCGGCCGGCGGTTTCGGCTCCCCGGCGAAAACGTTTGCCGAGACCCCCGAGGGCGACCGGCTCACCATGGACTTCGGCATCCCGACCCCGCCGAGTCCGTACGAACCGGCGCCCGAGCCGCCCCGCGAGCCGTTCCGGTTCCGTGCCTCGGTCGCCCGCCCGGGTGATGCCCTGGTGATGTGCACCGCGGGCCTGGCCGATCCGCTGCGCGGCGAGGCCGCGCTCTGCGCCTACCTGGCCCGCCGCTGGTCCGGCCGCACCCCGCCCGGGCTCGCCGCGTTCCTCGCCGACGCCCAGGTGCGGGTGAAGGGTTACGCCGACGACCGTACGGCGGCGGCCGTGTGGGAGGCGTAGCCGTTTCCCCTCTGCATCCATGGGTGCATGGCGAAACAGAACCTGGTCGGCGCCGTCCGCCGCAACGCCGCCATCGACTGGATCCACGTACGCCACGAGGCGACCGCCGCCTTCGCGGCCGGCGCGGAGGCGCAGATCACCGGGAAGCCGGCGGCCTGCGCCGGCTCCTGCGGCCCGGGCAACCTGCACCTGGTCAACGGACTGTACGACGCGCACCGCTCCATGGCCCCGGTGCTCGCGCTCGCCTCCCACATCCCGTCGAGCGCGATCGGCCTCGGCTGCTTCCGAGCCGGAGATGCCGGTCTCCGGGCTGCCCTCCTACGGCACCACCAACACCAACCCCGACTTCGCCGCCGTCGCCCGCGCCTGCGGTGCCTACGGGATGCGGGTGGAGAAGCCCGAGCAGCTCGCCGGCGCACTCAAGGACGCCTTCCGGCACAAGGTCCGGCCCTGGTGGACCTCGTCACCGACCCCAACGCAGGAGCGTGCTGGACGGCGGCGTGGGGCGCATGCTCCAGATGGCCCGCTCGAACCGCGCAACGTGCCGTGCCCCCAGGGGGACAGCAGGGAATGGATTTCGGCCACTTTCACGGCGTGTGACGGCGTGCCGACGGCCGGTGCCGGGCGCATCTGCCTTGCCGTCCCGGGGCGTCCGTGGCGCCCAGGGCCCTGCGGGGAGCCGGTCACCGGGGTGCGGCGCGGCCCGGCGGCCGGCGCGGGCGTCGTGCGGGCGTGGCCGAACCGCCGGTCATCGGGCATGCGTGATGACTGCCTGTGTGCGTGCTGGGCAAGCATCCCCCGTGAACGTGTTCGACCAGGAGGGGCAGGGTCCAGCGGCGTGCGGGCGGGGGTCATGAAGAGTCAGGCACGAGGGGGCGGTCCCGCGGTCGTCGGGGACTCCTCGGCGGCGACGGGGGAAGAGGCCGACACCATCACAGGACGTGTGCACCGGCTCCGGCGCAGGCTGGGGCGGGCGGATCTCAAGGCGGTGCCCGAGGCCCGCCGGGAGTTGCGCGAACTGCTGCGGCACTGGGGGAAACCGGGCCGTTCGGAGATCGCCGAACTGCTCACCAGCGAACTGGTCACCAACGCGCTCGTCCACACCGACGACGACGCGGTCCTCACGGCGGTCGTGGAGCCGGGCGGGCTGCGCGTGGAGGTACGGGACTTCGTGGGCCGCAGACCGGAGCCGAGAGGCCCGGACTCGGAGGACGACACCCATGGGCGGGGGCTGATGCTGGTGCAGTCCCTCGCGGACGCCTGGGGTGTGCGCCCGCACGGGGTGGGCAAGTCGGTGTGGTTCGAACTGGGCGCCGAGGCCGCGTGACGCTTCGCGGCGAGGCGGGCTCACAGGGCGGGTGCGGGTTAGCTGCCGGCCCGGGACGGGGCGCGGCACCGGCGGGGGGCACAGGGTGGGAAACGGAAGGTGGAAACGGACGGGCGGGACACGGGCCGGGGGCGTGACCCGTGCGGTCACGCCCCCGGCCCGGGATGAGCGGCGGTCCTAGCCGAACTGCTGCTCCAGGTCCTTCAGCTTGCGCTCCAGGGAGTCGAGCCGCGGCAGGGCCATGGTGTCGTCCTCGGCGGTGAGGTCGACGGTCACCTGCTCAGCGGACCCGCTGCGGACCGGCTGCAGGGAGGGACGGGCGCGTACGGGCAGCTGTTCCGCGGTCGATATGGCAGGCTCCGCGGTCGCCTGGGCGGGGCCGCGCTCCACGGCCTGCACCTCCACCTCGACCTGCCGACCGCCCCGGCTGACGAAGCCGCGGTGGCCCCGGCTGATGGCCTTCAGCTGGGCGCGCTCCATCCGCTGCTGCTCGCGCCGGCGCTGCCGCGTCTCCTCCTTCTGGCGCCTGTCGTCGCGGACCTCCTCGACCGCCTCGTCCAGGCTGCGCACGCCCTCCAGGAGCATCAGCGACCAGGCCCTGTAGGTCTCGCGGGGGGCGCGCAGCCAGCGCACGATGCGGATCTGCGGCAGCGGACGCGGCACCAGGCCCTGCTCGCGCAGCGCGGCCCGGCGGGTCTGCTTCAGCGCTCGGTCGAACAGGACGGCCGCCGACAGCGACATACCGGAGAAGAACTGCGGCGCGCCCGCGTGGCCGGCGCCCCGGGGCGCGTGCACCCAGTTGAACCAGGCCGCCGCCGCGGCGAACATCCACACCAGGATCCGGGAGCCGAGGGCCGCGTCACCGTGGCTGGCCTCGCGCACCGCGAGGACGGAGCAGAACATCGCGGCGCCGTCCAGGCCGAACGGCACCAGGTACTGCCAGCCGTCGGTCAGCCCCAGGTTCTGCTCGCCGAAGCCGACGAGGCCGTGGAAGGACAGGGCGGCCGCGACCGCCGCACAGCAGAACAGGAGCACGTAGGAGGCCGTGCCGTAGATGGCCTCCTTGCGTCTGCGGCGCTCCTCGCTGCGCTCCCAGGAGTCGTCCGCGCTCGCGTTCTCCCCGGAGGAGCGCTTGCCGCGCGCGAGCACCGCCACCGCCGCCAGCATTCCCAGGAGCAGTACGGCGCCCGGAAGGAGCCAGTTCAGCGATATGTCGGTCAGTCTCATCAGGGGTCCCTTGCATTGGGATAGGGCGTAACGCCCGCCATAGTGGCCCACTCCCGAGGGCCCTCAGGGGGTTTCGGGGCAAGAGGCCGCCAAGGAAGTGCAAGGGGATGCCCAGGACGGCGTTCTGCTCGAACTGCCGCTTGAGGGGCGGGAGCTGAGTTCGAATAAGACTACCCGCACGGGCGGTTCCCGGGGAACTTCCCGTGGCGCGTGGGGGAGTTGTGAACCATCTGTCCGATGATCCCAGCGGGCCCGGGCCGGTGTCCCTCCGTCGACGATCGCCGACCCGGCCGACTCGGATAGGTAAGGCTAACCTTATCAATTCTGTGCGAATTTGAACTGGCGCCTCGGGCGCCTATGGTGCTTGACGGACAAGCGACAACCTGCCGTTAATGACCCAAGTGCCGACAAGCCGCCAGGAGGGCCCCGTGAAGCAGACCGCGCAGGCCTCCGCCGGGGCGGGGACACCGGAGCGCGGGACGCCGCCCGGAGGCCCCCGGGTGCCCCCGCAGCCGCGCGGGGCGGATGCCCCCGACGGCTTCCGTGAGCGGGACACCGCCGTGCCCGCCGCGCGGGGGGAGCACACGCACAGTGAGCGGCCGATTCCGCAGCCGCGCCCGGCGGTGCAGCGTTCCTCGGTGCGCGGGCAGATCCTGGACGCGCTGCGCACGGCGCTGGTGACCGGGGAGCTGAAGCCGGGCGAGGTCTACTCGGCGCCGGTGCTCGGCGAGCGGTTCGGCGTCTCGGCCACGCCCGTGCGGGAGGCCATGCAGCAGCTCGCCCTGGAGGGCGCGGTCGAGGTCGTGCCCAACCGGGGGTTCCGGGTGGTCGAGCGGGGGGCGCGGGAACTGGCCGAGCTGGCGGAGGTGCGGGCGCTCATCGAGGTGCCGGTGCTGCTGCGGCTGGCCCGGACCGTGCCGCGCGAGCGGTGGGCCGAGCTGCGTCCGCTCGCGGAGGAGACGGTGCGCGCGGCGGCCTCCGGCTGCCCGGCGACGTACGGTGAGTCCGACCGTGCCTTCCACCGCGCCCTGCTCGCCCTGGCGGGCAACGAGCAACTGGTCGGCATCGCGTCCGATCTGCACCGGCGCTCGCAGTGGCCACCGGTCCGGCGCGGCCGGGCCTGTCTGGTGGCGGACGCGGCCGAGCATATGGCCCTGCTGGACGCGCTGATCGCCGGGGACGTGGATGTGGTGCGGGGGTTGGTGACCGCTCACTTCGCCGGTGCGGTGGGCTGAGCAGTACCCTGCGCCGTAGCCGGCCGGGGTGGGGTCGCGAGCCCGCGCCGACGGGGTGCCGCTGCGCCCGCCCGTGCCGCCCGGGGGTCCCCCAGGCCCTCAAGGCGCTGAGGGAGGCGCGACTGCCCGCAGCTACGGCGGCACCCCGCTCACCCCCTGCCGGGGACGCCCGCCCCTATGCCGTAGCCACCCCCGGCGCCGGCGGGGACAACTGCCGTGCCAGCCACGTCGGTACGCCCCCGAGCAGCCGGAACAATCGCCGCGCCTCCTCGCGCAACCGCGAGGCCTCCGGCTCGGACTCGGCGTCGGCGAGGGAGGCCAGTGCGGGGGCCGTACCCACGAGATAGCCCAACTCCTCGCGGATCCGCAGCGATTCGGCGAAGCCATGTCGCGCCTCGGTCAACTCCCCGTCGCGCAGGGCGAGTCCGGCCAGATGCCGCCAGGTGAAGGACAGCAGCAGCGGGTCCGCGTCCGCGGTGGCGCCCGCGTGCGCCCGGCGGTACGCGGCGCGCGCCGCCTGCGGGGAGCGGGTCAGGTTCTCCGCGATCAGGCCCCGGCGGAAGTCGAGCAGGGCCCGTCCCGGCGCCCCCGGAGGGATCAGCGCCGCCGCGCGCCCCAGCGCGGCCCGCGCCTCGTCCGCGCGGTCCCGGACGCCGTGCAGCGTTGCCGTGTAGGCGAGTTGCCCGCGCTCGCAGGCGGCGGCCCCCCGCTCGTCGTCGGTGTGCGCGAGCGCCTCCGCCGTCCGCAGGGCGTCCTCCGCGTCCTCCCAGCCCCGTTCGGTGTACAGGCACCGTTCGACCAGCAGCGTGGCCCGCTGCAGGGCCGCGGCGGCGGTGTCCCGCGGCAGCAGGGCCGCCGCGTCCGCCCAGCAGGCCCGCGAGCGCAGCCGCCATACCGCGGTCTGGAGCGGATCGTCACCGGCGGTCGTTCCGTTACCAGACATGGCGGTATGCGCCACGTTGCCCTCCCCGAGCACGCCATCGAGCTGTTGAGTGGTGGCGGCATTCCAGCACCAATCGCAGGGCCGGGCCAAGAGGGTGGGTGAAAGATTTCACAAAGTCGTGGTGCGCGGGCGTGACCGGGTTTGGCCCCCGCGCGCCCCCGCCGACCTCAGCTCATGCGCAGAGCGAGGAAGAAGTCGAGCTTGTCCTCCAGACGCGAGAGGTCCCGTCCCGTCAACTGCTCGATCCGGCCGACCCGGTAGCGCAGCGTGTTGACGTGCAGGTGGAGCCGGGTGGCGCAGCGGGTCCAGGAGCCGTCGCAGTCCAGGAACGCCTCCAGAGTCGGGATCAGCTCGGCCCGGTGGCGGCGGTCGTAGTCCGTCAGGGGGTCCAGCAGGCGGGCGGTGAAGGCGCGCCGGACGTCGTCGGGCACGAAGGGGAGCAGCAGGACGTGCGACGCCAGCTCCTGGTGCCCCGCCGCGCAGACCCGGCCCGGGCGGGCGGCCGCCACCCGGCGGGCGTGCCGGGCCTCCTCCAGGGCGCCGCGCAGGCCCTCCGCGGAGTGCACGGCCGCGCTGACGCCGAGGGTGAGCCGCCCGTCGTCGTTCAGGCCCGCCGAGAGCGTCTCCCGCACCGACTGCAGCAGGGAGTCGGCCAGCAGCCCGGTCTCCGAGCCGTCGTGCTCGGCGGAGACCGCCGGGAGCGGCACCAGGGCGATCGCCTCGTCGCCGGTGTGCGCGACGGCGATCCGGTCGGACGGCTCGGGACCGGTCGACTGCGGGTCGACCAGCACTTCCTCCAGGAGCGACTGGGCGACCGGACCACCCTCGACCGAGCCGCCCTCCCACTCCACGCGGGCCACCACGACCTGCCAGTGCGGGGCCGTGCCGAGCCCGGGCAGCAGCACCGGGGCGGCCACCCTCAGGCGGGCCGCGATCTCGGCCGGTGCGGCACCCGTCTGGACGAGCTCCAGCACCTCCTGGGCTAGCCGGCGCCGCACCGTGCGCGCCGCGTCCCGACGGTCCCGCTCGACCGAGATCAGCTGGGTGACGCCCTGCAGCAGGTCCAGCCGCTCCTCGGGCCAGTCGCCGGCGTCCGCCTCGACGGCCAGCAGCCAGTCCGACAGCACCGTCTCGCGGACGTCGCGGGCGGCCTGCGGGGAGCGGCCGGAGGAGCGGATCGGGAAGAGGGAGTAGGTGGCTCCGCCGAGCAGGACACGGTGCGGGCCGCGGCGGCCGGTGCGGGTGGCGGCCAGGTGCTCGGCGGCGAGCCTGGCGCAGGTCTCGGCGGGCAGCGCCGGGCCCCCGACCTTGGAGCCGGCGATCAGCCGGCCGGTCGGGGCGAGCACCCAGGCGCGCAGGTCCAGGTCGGTGCCGAGCAGGTCCAGGACCACGTCCGGCCCGCCGCCCGCCGGGCCCGAGGTCATCATCCTGCGGTGCCGGTCCACCACGGCCGCCAGATCCCCGGCGCGCTCACTGGAGACCTGCCGTACGACGTGCTCGGTGATCGTGGCGAACGCCACCGACTCGTGCACCGCGAACAGCGGCAGGCGGTGTCTGACGCAGGCGAGCACCAGGTCGTCCGGGATGTCGCCCAGCTCCGCCTCACCGGCGGCGAGCGCCGCAACCCCGGCCTGCACCAGGATCCGTACGAACGGCTCGGAGTCGGCGGCGTCCTTGCGCCAGGCGAGGCCGGTCAGCACCAGCTCGCCCCCGGAGAGGTAGCGGCTCGGGTCGCGCAGGTCCGTGGTCATGACCCCGCGCACCGACCGGTCCAGCTCCTCCTCGCCGCCGAGCAGCCGCAGGCCCAGCGCATCAGTGTCCAAAAGTGCGCGCAGCCGCATCTCGTCGCCGCCGTTCTGTGTCTCGAAACCTACGATGGATCTTGGAGGGTGACGGGGGGGTCACCCGGAACCCGACGCCCGGGGACGCATTCGGCGGTCCTCCTGCTGTTTCCTGCGTTTCTCCAGGAAAACCGAGAGGTTGCCGATGTCCTCCGTTCATACGAATCTACAAGATGCTCACCGTGGCCAGCGAACTCCTTCATGGTTTCGGTGACTGACCCCGCCGGAGCGAGGGGCGGTGTACTGAGTCCACTCCGCGTTAACAGCACATGAACGAGCCGCGCCCGCCGCACACGGATTGGCTCAATCTGAACGAACCATTGAGACGAAGAAGAGAGCCGGTCATGGACTTCCTTCGCCCTGCCAGCTGGGAGGAGGCGCTCGCCGCGAAGGCCGAGCACCCCACCGCTGTGCCGATTGCGGGTGGCACCGATGTGATGGTCGAGATCAACTTCGACCACCGCCGGCCCGAGTATCTGCTCGACCTGAACCGCATCGGTGACCTCTACGAGTGGGAGGTCGGCGAAGAGAGCGTACGGCTGGGTGCATCCGTGCCGTACACCAAGATCATGGAGAGCCTCCGTGCCGAGCTGCCGGGCCTCGCGCTCGCCTCGCACACGGTCGCCTCCCCGCAGATCCGCAACCGCGGCGGCGTCGGCGGCAACCTCGGCACCGCCTCGCCCGCCGGTGACGCCCACCCCGCTCTGCTCGCGGCCGGCGCCGAGGTCGAGGTGGAGTCGGCGGCCCGCGGAACCCGGCTGATCCCGATCGACGAGTTCTACACCGGCGTCAAGCGCAACGCGCTCCGGCCCGACGAGCTGATCCGCGCCGTCCACGTCAAGAAGGCCGACGGACCGCAGCAGTACTCGAAGGTCGGTACCCGCAACGCCATGGTCATCGCCGTGTGCGCCTTCGGCCTCGCCCTGCACCCCGAGACCCGTACGGTCCGGACCGGCATCGGCTCGGCCGCGCCCACCCCCGTGCGGGCCAAGGCCGCGGAGGAGTTCCTGAACGCGGCGCTCGAAGAGGGCGGCTTCTGGGACAACGGAAAGATCATCACCCCGTCGGTCGCCAAGCAGTTCGCCGGCCTGTGCTCGGCCGCCTGCAACCCGATCGACGACGTCCGGGGCACCGCGAGCTACCGCCGCCACGCGGTCGGCGTGATGGCCCGCCGGACGCTCACCTGGACCTGGGAGTCGTACCGCGGCAACCACCGCACCACCGAGGGAGCTGCGTAATGCGCGTCAACTTCACCGTCAACGGACGTCCGCAGGAGGCCGACGACGTCTGGGAGGGCGAGTCCCTGCTGTACGTCCTGCGCGAGCGCCTCGGCCTGCCGGGTTCGAAGAACGCCTGTGAGCAGGGCGAGTGCGGATCGTGCACCGTGCGCCTGGACGGCGTGCCGGTCTGCTCCTGCCTGGTCGCGGCCGGTCAGGTCGAGGGCCGCGACGTGGTGACCGTCGAGGGCCTGGCGGAGTACGCCAAGCAGCGCGCCGAGGGCGGCTGCGCGTCCGGCGCCTGCGGTACGACGCTCCAGGACGCCCAGCTGGGGGTCCCCCCGGGCGAAGCCTGGGGGAGGCAGGCCAAGGGCACCGACTCCCAGACCGGCGAGGGTGGCGAACTCTCCACGGTCCAGCAGGCGTTCATCGACGCCGGTGCCGTCCAGTGCGGCTTCTGCACCCCGGGTCTGCTCGTCGCTTCCGACGAACTCCTGGAGCGCAACCCGAACCCGTCCGACGCCGACATCCGCGAGGCGCTGTCGGGCAACCTGTGCCGCTGCACGGGCTACGAGAAGATCATGGACGCGGTCCGCCTGGCGGCCGCCCGCCAGTCCGAGGAGGTCTGACATGCCGGCCAACGGCGCCCCTACGAAGATCACGCAGGGCTCCCAGACCAAGGGCGGCATCGGCGAGTCCACCCTCCGCCCGGACGGCACCCTCAAGGTCACCGGCGAGTTCGCGTACTCGTCCGACATGTGGCACGAGGACATGCTGTGGGGCCAGATCCTGCGCTCCACCGTCGCACACGCCGAGATCGTCTCGATCGACACCTCCGAGGCCCTGGCCACGGCGGGTGTGTACGCGGTCCTGACGTACGACGACCTGCCCACCGAGGTGAAGAACTACGGCCTGGAGATCCAGGACACCCCGGTCCTCGCGCACGGCAAGGTGCGCCACCACGGCGAGCCGGTCGCGCTCGTCGCCGCCGACCACCCGGAGACGGCCCGCCGCGCCGCCGCCAAGATCAAGGTCGAGTACCGCGAACTCCCGGTCGTCACCGACGAGAAGTCGGCCCTGGCCCCGGACGCGGTCCTCGTCCACGAGAACCGCGACGACCACCACTGCGGCCACGTCCCGCACCCGAACATCGTGCACCGCCAGCCGATCATCCGCGGCGATGTGGAAGAAGCGCGCAGGCGGGCCGACGTGATCGTCGAGGGCGAGTACACCTTCGGCATGCAGGACCAGGCCTTCCTCGGCCCCGAGTCCGGCCTCGCCGTGCCCGAGGAGGACGGCGGCGTCCACCTCTACGTCGCCACCCAGTGGCTCCACTCCGACCTGCGCCAGATCGCGCCCGTCCTCGGCCTGCCCGAGGAGAAGGTGCGCATGACGCTGGCCGGCGTCGGCGGCGCGTTCGGCGGCCGCGAGGACCTGTCGATGCAGATCCACGCCTGCCTGCTGGCGCTGCGCACCGGCAAGCCGGTGAAGATCGTCTACAACCGCTTCGAGTCCTTCTTCGGGCACGTCCACCGCCACCCGGCGAAGCTCTACTACGAGCACGGCGCCACCAAGGACGGCAAGCTCACGCACCTGAAGTGCCGGATCGTCCTGGACGGCGGCGCCTACGCCTCCGCCTCCCCGGCGGTCGTCGGCAACGCCTCCTCCTTGTCGGTCGGCCCGTACATGGTGGACGACGTCGACATCGAGGCCATCGCGCTCTACACCAACAACCCGCCCTGCGGCGCCATGCGCGGCTTCGGTGCGGTCCAGGCGTGCTTCGCCTACGAGGCGCAGATGGACAAGCTGGCGAAGAAGCTGGGCATGGACCCGGTGGAGTTCCGGCAGCTGAACGCCATGGAGCAGGGGACCGTCATGCCGACCGGGCAGCCGGTCGACTCCCCGGCGCCGGTCGCCGAACTCCTGCGCCGCGTCAAGGCGATGCCGCTGCCGCCGGAGCGCCAGTGGGAGTCCAGCGAGGGGGCGGACGTACGGCAGCTGCCCGGCGGCCTGTCCAACACCACACACGGCGAAGGCGTCGTACGGGGTGTCGGCTACGCGGTCGGCATCAAGAACGTCGGCTTCTCCGAGGGCTTCGACGACTACTCCACCGCCAAGGTGCGCATGGAGGTCGTAGGCGGCGAGCCGGTCGCGACCGTGCACACCGCGATGGCGGAGGTCGGCCAGGGCGGTGTCACCGTCCACGCGCAGATCGCCCGCACCGAACTCGGCGTCACCCAGGTGACCATCCACCCCGCCGACACCCAGGTCGGCTCCGCGGGCTCGACCTCGGCCTCCCGGCAGACGTACGTCACCGGCGGCGCCGTGAAGAACGCCTGCGAGCTGGTCCGCGAGAAGGTCCTGGAGATCGGCCGGCGCAAGTTCGGCACCTACCACCCGGCCTGGGCGACCGCCGAACTCCTGCTGGAGGGCGGCAAGGTCGTCACCGACGCCGGCGAGGTCCTCGGCGACCTGGTCGACGTGCTGGAGGACGAGGTCGTGGAGGTCGAGGAGGAGTGGCGGCACCGGCCGACCGAGGCCTTCGACCTGCGCACCGGCCAGGGCAACGGACACGTCCAGTACTCCTTCGCGACGCACCGCGCGGTCGTCGAGGTCGACACCGAGCTCGGCCTGGTCAAGGTCATCGAGCTGGCCTGCGCCCAGGACGTCGGCAAGGCGCTCAATCCGCTCTCCGTCATCGGCCAGATCCAGGGCGGTACGACCCAGGGCCTCGGCGTCGCGGTGATGGAGGAGATCATCGTCGACCCGAAGACCGCGAAGGTCAGGAACCCCTCCTTCACGGACTACCTGATCCCCACGATCCTCGACACGCCGACCATCCCGGTCGACGTGCTCGAACTCGCCGACGAGCACGCCCCGTACGGGCTGCGCGGCATCGGCGAGGCCCCGACCCTGTCGTCCACGCCGGCCGTCCTCGCGGCGATCCGGAACGCGACCGGGCTGGAGCTCAACCGCACGCCGGTGCGGCCCGAGCACCTCACGGGAACCGCGTAACAATCCCACAGCTCTCCGGGCGGCGCAGGGAACGTCACACACTCCGCCGCGCCGCCCGGAGGAACCCCCTTTGAGTTCCGCACCGCTCGCGGTCCTTGAAGTACCAGGAAATTCGTTCGTCTCGGGCCGTCCCCCGGGTCGTCCATTCCCAAATCCCGTGACCGCGAGGGCGGTTGCACGGGTGCCCCTGTGAACCTTGGGAGATGGCACCATGACCCAGCAGTCAGTGGAGCCCACGAACACCGCCGAAGACGCGGGCGCGGGTTCGCGTCCGCCGGCCGGTAGGTCGTGGCTCGACCGGTACTTCCACATATCCGAAAGAGGATCAAGCATCGCGACCGAGGTCCGCGGTGGCGTCACCACCTTCATGGCGATGGCGTACATCCTTCTGCTCAACCCGGTGATCCTCAGTGGCGCGGACAAGTCCGGCGACTCTCTGGGGCAGAAGGCCCTCATCACGGCCACCGCGCTCGGCGCGGCGGCCACCACCCTCCTCATGGGCTGGATCGGCAAGGCGCCGCTCGCCATGGCCGCCGGACTCTCCGTCTCCGGCGTGCTGGCCGGTCTGGTCATGGGAACCAAGACCCTGACCTGGGCCCAGGGCCTGGGCATGTGCATCGCCTACGGCGCCGTGATCATGTTGCTGGTGGTCACCGGTCTCCGCGAGATGATCATGAACGCGATCCCGCTGCCGCTCAAGCACGGCATCACGATGGGCATCGGTCTGTTCATCGCGTTCATCGGTCTGGTCAAGGCCGGATTCGTGCACGCCGGTACGGCCACCCCGGTCACGCTGGGTGTGGGCGGCGAGCTCGTCGGCTGGCCCGTCCTGCTCTTCGCCGTCACCCTGCTGCTCATCTTCGCCCTGCAGACCCGGAAGGTTCCGGGTGCCATCCTCATCGGCATCGTCACCGGCACCGTTCTCGCGGTGATCGTCAACGCGGCCGGCCTGGTCGACGACAAGGGCTGGGCCAACGGCGACGGCCCCGCGCTGCACGGCAGCGCCCTGTCGATGCCGGACTTCTCGCTCATCGGCAAGGTGTCCTTCAACGGCCTGGGCGACGTCGGCTACATGACGGTCACCTTCATCGTCTTCACGCTGGTCCTCGCAGGCTTCTTCGACGCGATGGCCACCATCATCGGCATCGGTACCGAGGCCAACCTCGCCGACGCCCGGGGACGTATGCCGGGCCTGTCCAAGGCGCTGTTCATCGACGGTGCCGGCGGTGTCGTCGGCGGTGTCGTGGGCGGCTCCGGCCAGACCGTGTTCGTCGAGTCCGCGACCGGCGTCGGCGAGGGCGCCCGTACCGGACTGTCCTCCGTGGTCACCGGTGGCTTCTTCGCCCTGTGCCTCTTCTTCACGCCGATCACGGCGATCGTGCCGCGCGAGGTGGCCTCGGCCGCCCTGGTCACCATCGGCGCGATGATGATGATGAACGCCCGTCATGTGGACTGGGGCGACCGCTCCGTCGCGATCCCGGTCTTCCTGACGGTCGTGATCATGCCGTTCACGTACTCGATCACTCCCGGTGTCGCCGCCGGTGTGATCTCCTACGTGGTCATCAAGCTGGCCCAGGGCAAGTGGCGGGAGATCGGCGGCTTCATGTGGGGTCTGACGGTGCTCTTCCTCGTCTACTTCTCACTGCACCCCGTCCGAGCGCTGCTGGGCGTGCACTAGCCGGCTGGACGCCCCTTCCCCGCAATCCCGTTAGGAGACCGACAGATGCTGGACATCGCCGAAGAGCTGAACCGGTGGGTCGAGCAGGGCCGTGACTTCGCCGTCGCCACCGTGGTGGCCGTCGGCGGCAGCGCTCCGCGCCAGCCCGGCGCCGCCCTCGCGGTGGACGCCGAGGGCTCGGCCATCGGGTCGGTCTCCGGCGGGTGCGTGGAGGGCGCCGTGTACGAGCTGTGCCGACAGGCGCTCGAGGACGGGGAAACCGTGCTCGAACGCTTCGGCTACAGCGACGAGGATGCCTTCGCCGTCGGCCTGACCTGTGGCGGCGTCATCGACATCCTCGTCACTCCGGTCCGGGCGGACGGTCCCGCCCGGCCGGTGGTCGGCGCCGCGCTGGCCGCCGCCGCCCATGGGGAGGCGGCGGCGGTCGCGCGGATCGTGGAGGGACCGGCACGGCTGCGGGGCCGGGCCCTCCTCGTCCGCCCCGACGGCTCCTGCGAGGGCGGCTTCGGCGGCCACCCCGAGCTGGACCGCACGGTCGCCGCCGAGGCCGGCGCCTTCCTGGACGCCGGCCGCACCGGCACCCTGGAGATCGGCGAACAGGGCTCGCGCTGCGGCGCCCCGCTCACCGTCCTGGTCGAGTCCTCCGTCCCCGCACCCCGGATGATCGTCTTCGGCGCGATCGACTTCGCCTCCGCGCTGGTCCGCGTCGGCAAGTTCCTCGGCTACCACGTCACGGTGTGCGACGCCCGCCCGGTGTTCGCCACCAGGACCCGCTTCCCCGAGGCCGACGAGATCGTCGTCGAGTGGCCGCACACCTACCTGGAGCGCACCGAGACCGACGGCCGCACCGTCCTGTGCGTCCTCACCCACGACGCCAAGTTCGACGTACCGCTGCTGAAGCTGGCCCTGCGGCTGCCCGTCGCCTACGTCGGCGCGATGGGCTCCCGCCGCACCCACCTCGAACGCAACGAGCGCCTGCGCGAGGTCGGCGTCACCGAGCTGGAACTCGCCCGCCTGCGCTCGCCGATCGGCCTCGACCTCGGCGCCCGTACGCCGGAGGAGACGGCCCTGTCCATCGGCGCGGAGATCGTCGCGAACCGGCGCGGCGGCAGCGGCATCTCGCTCACCGGCGCACACACTCCCATCCACCGCGACCCGGCCTCGTGCCCGGCCGCGTCGATCGGCTCGGTGGCCTGAGGCCGGCCCCGGCTCACGCCCGTCTGAGCAGCCGGTTCACCGCTCGCCCGAACATCCCGCGCGCCGTGCTCTCCAGTACGCCGTCGAAGGCACGCGGCAGGAACCGCACCCGCAGTTCCTCCTGCCACACCACCCGGCTGCGGCCCCCGGGCCCCGGCAGGACCTCGATCTCCGCCCAGCCCAGCACCGCCCGGCCGCGCTTCTCCAGGCGGCACAGCCCGCCCTCGCCGTCGGCGGGCGGGCGCCAGACCGTGACCTCCATGACGTCGTCGAAGGCCAGTGGGCCGATGCCGGAACGGGCCACGAACCGCGTGCCCACGTCCGTGGGACCGTCGGTGAGCACCCTGATCCGGGTCAGCGGGACGGCGTCGGCGTGGCGGGGCCACTCGGTGAGCCGGCGCCACGCCTCGTCGAGGGGAAGCGGGGCCGTACGGGCGAAGGAGAAGATCGGCACGCCACGATCGTAGGCAATGGGCGCCGGTCGCCGGGCGTTCGGCCCCGGCTCCGTCGCACGGGGGACCAGCCCGGTGCGGGATTCAGGGCCGGTACACCTTCCCCGGTTCGGCCTTGCCCGGCGCCAGTAGCTGAGGAACGGTCACGAAAACGTATCCGCGCGCTTTCAGGGCGTCGATGATGCCCGGTACGGCGGGCACGGTGCCCGGGTAGATGTCGTGCAGCAGGATGATCCCGTCCCGGGACGCCTGGTCGAGGACCCGCTTGGTGATGAGCTTCGAGTCGTTGGTCGTGTAGTCCTTGGCGGTCACGCTCCACAGCACCTCCGCCAGCCCCATCTCCTTGGCGATCTTGTGCACGTCGCTGTCCGTACGGCCCTGAGGCGGGCGCATCAGCGTGGGCCTGCGTCCGGTGAGCCGCTCGATCGCGTCGTCCGGCCGCTTCAGCTCCTCGCGTATCCGGGCGTCCGATATCCGCGTGAGGATCTTGTGGTCCCAGGTGTGGCTCGCGACCTCGTGCCCCTCGGCCGCCATCCGCTTGACCAGCTGCGGGTACTTCTCGATGTGGTTCTTGCCGAGCAGGAAGAAGGTGGCCGGGACCTTCTTCTGCTCGAGGATGTCGAGCAGCCGCGCCGAGTTCTCGCTGGGCCCCGCGTCGAAGGTGAGCGCGATGCACTTGGCCTGGCGGCAGTCGACGGTCCCGAACGCCGCAGGCGCCCCGTGCGCCGCCGCGGCCCGCACGGTGCTCGGGGCGGTCGTGTCGACCTGGGCGCAGCCGGACAGTGCGAGCGCCAGGCCGAGTGCGGCCGAGGCGAGCGCCGCCGGACGCAACCTCCGGGCCGCTTCGCGTGTCTTCCTGGACGCGTGCTTCGGTGTCGGGATCTTGTCGGTCGAAAGAGGCATGCGGTGACTATACACTCGGTGTATAGATCGGGTGTTCGAATGACGCGAGAAGGTCCGACCGGGAGCACCATGGAAGGAGAGGCACCGCGGAGGAGGACGGCCATGCGCTTCCGGGACCGCGCCGAAGCCGGACGGGAACTCGCCGGACTGCTGAGCGACCTGCGGGCACAGGGCGCCCTCGTCGATCCGCTCGTCCTCGCCCTGCCCCGCGGCGGCATCGCCGTCGCCGAGCCCGTCGCCCGCGCCCTCGACGCCCAGCTCGACGTGCTCATCGTCCGCAAGATCGGCGCCCCGCACCACCAGGAGTTCGCCGTCGGCGCGCTGGTCGGCGACGACCCGCCGCTCTTCAACACCGGATCCCTGGACCGGCTCGGCCTGACCGAGGAGTCCATGGCCCCGGCGGTGGAACGCGAACGGCGGGAACTGCGCCGCCGGGAGGAGCGCTATCGCGGCGACCGTCCGGCACCGGACCCCGCGGGCCGTACGGTGATCGTCGTCGACGACGGGCTGGCCACGGGCGCCACCGCCCGGGCGGCCCTGCGCCATGTACGGCGGCGCGGGCCCGCGCACCTGGTGCTGGCCGTGCCCGTCGGCGCCCCGGACTCCGTGGACCGCCTCGCCGCCGAGGCCGACACGATCGTGTGCCCGCACCGGCCCGCCGGGTTCACGGCGGTGGGGCAGTGGTACGAGGACTTCGAGCAGTTGTCGGATGCGGAGGTGCTGGCCGCGCTGGGGCGGTGACCGGGTGGCGCCGTCGGGGGTCCCGTCGTTGCCGGGTGCGGCGCCGCCGTGGTTGCTCGCGTCCACGCGGCGGAGCCGCAAATCGATACAACCCCGCGCCCCTCCGGTGCGCTCGTTGCCCGTCCCTCCGTAACACTCCCGTGCACACCAGTAGTACCGGGCCGGTACTCGGAGTAACCTCGGGGCCATGACGCGCACGGGGGAGCGAGCCGTCAAGTCGTGGTTACGGACACCGTCCTGGATCGCGCGCATCGAGGCGCCGGACGGGCAGGTCGTCGGTGCCGGGGTGCTGCTCGCCCCCGACCGGGTGCTCACCGCCGGGCATGTCGCCGGGCCCGGCCGGCGCTACACCGTCCGCCTGGTCGGCGTACCCGGCCTGGACGCCGTACCCGCCACGGTCCGCGAGGACGAGCACGTGCCGCAGCGCGCGGACGCCTTCGGCGACCGCAGCGGCGACCTCGCCCTGCTGCGGCTGGCCGCACCCCTGCCGGCCGCGCACACCACGCGGCTCTACCGGCTCGCCGCACCGCACGGACCGGTGAGCATGTACGGCTTCCCGGCCGGCGACGACGGCGGCCGCTGGCACGGCGCCACCCTGGTCGCCGCCCGCGGCCGGGACAGCCAGGTGCAGCTGCGCCCGCTGACGCCGGGCGAGCTGGCCGCACCCGGCTTCAGCGGCGGGGGAGTGGTCGACCACGCCACCGACCAGGTCATCGGCATCGTCCTCAGCGTGGACGAGGGGCCGGGGTCGGCCTTCAGCTACATGAGCCCCACCGAGACCATCCTCCGGCATCTGCCGCAGGTCGCCGCCTGGACCGACGGCGCCGAGGCGGTCGACCCCCGGCTGCGCAGCGGAGCGTCGGCGGCGGCCGGCGCGCTGGACGTGCCGTTCGCCACCGAGCTGGCCTCCTGGTTCCGCGGCGAGGGCTGGCCGGTCCTCGTCACCGTCGCCCCCGCGCGCAGCGACCGCGCCTGGACCCTGAACCGCGCCGTCACCCTCGCCGACCGGGAACTGCGCACCGACCGGAACACCAGCGGCTTCAGCCACGACCCGCCCGAGACCGTGCCCCCGGCCGGCGCGCACGACCTCGCCCTGGACGTCAAGGGGCTGACGACCGGTCAGGTCATGGACCGCATCGCCGCGCGGCTGGGCATCCGCGACGACATCCGGCCCGAACGGCTCGGTGCCCTGCGCGTCCCGCTCGCCGCCGTCCTGGTCGGCGTCGACCAGGCCGCCGAACCCGACGCCCTGCTCGGCCTGCTGGACCGGCTCGCCCGGCAGGGGGCCCGGCTGCTGCTGGTCTTCCGCCGCCGGGGCGAGCGCGCGGACCAGGCCGCCGAGTCCCTCGTACACCACCCGCTGCACGACCGCTGGAGCCGGCTGCACGCAGAACTCGACCGGATCGTCGACGAGTTGGGGCCCGGCCTCGACCGGCTCCGGGACCGGGTGCTGCCCGGCCCCGGCACCCGGCAGCTGGTGGAGCAGGCCGAAGCGGGCGTACGGCGCACGCGGATGCTGCGCGCCTGGGTCGCCCACACCCCCGAGCGGGAGCGCGAACCCGGCCGCGCCGACCTGCTGTTCACCTTCGAGGACGCCGCCGACCGGCGCAGACAGCGCCTGGAACAGGCGATCGGCGTCCTCGACGCCCGGCTGCGCCGCCGGGAGGAACTTCTCGGCCGGGTCAGCGCCGAGTGGCCGCTGTGCCGCAGGCGGGCCGCCGGGCACGGCGACCAGGTGATGGAGGCCTACCGGCTCTACGAGCACGCCCTGTCCCTGCTGCGGCACACCCCCTGCGACATCGAGCCGGCCGAGGCCGCCGTCGAGCGCTTCATCGGCTTCTGCTCGGCCTCGGCGCCCTCCACCTCGCCCTCGGCGCCGTCCGCCCCGCCCGCGCCGACGCAGCCCACCGCGCCCGGCGCACCCCGGAAGGAGAGCGCACCATGACCTCGTGCCTCCGGCCCGGCTGCGCGGGCCACATCATGGGCACCGGCTACTGCGACACCTGCGGCCGCCGCCACGCCGAACCGCGCACCGCGTCGCCCGTGCGGCGACCGGCACCGGCCGCACCGCGCACCGAGCCGCGGACCCCGCCCCCGGGCGCCCCGGCCCAGGAAAGCCCCGGGCCGCCGGCCGTGCACGCCGTCGCCGGGGTCGGGGACCTCGACCAGCACGGACTGGTCGTCCTGCCCGAGGTACCCGTCCCCGACGACGTGCTCGTGGCCGACCCCCGCCCGCCCACCGGCGGCCGCCGCTGCGGTGCGAACGGCTGCACCATGACCATCGGCGTCGGCTACGGAGGCCGGCCCGCCCCCGCCACCGGCCACTGCCCCCGCTGCGGCACGCCCTACTCCCTGCTGCCCCAGCTGACCACGGGCGACGTGGTCGCCGGCCACTACCGCGTCCTCGGCTGTCTCGGCGGGGGCGGGCTCGGCTGGATCCATCTCGCCGAGGACACCCGTGCCGACGGCCACCGGGTCGTCCTCAAGGGCCAGATCGACGCCCACGACGCGCTCGCCCGCCGCAACGCCGTGGAGGAGCGCCGCTCGCTGACCGACCTGCACCACCCCGACATCGTCCGGCTCATCACCTACGCCGACCACCAGCTCCCGGGCCGTCCGCCCGCCGGATACCTGGTCATGGACTACATCGGCGGCCGTTCCCTGCAGCAGCTCTTCGACGCCGACGACGTCGAACGGATCTTCCACGGCCGCCCCCGCCTGGACCACGTCCTCACCTACGGCTGCAAGATCCTCGGTGCCCTGCAGTACATGCACGAACGCGGCCTGCTCCACTGCGACATGAAGCCCGCCAACGTCATTCACTTCGGCCGGGCGATCAAGGTCATCGACCTCGGCGCGGTCCGCGCGATCGGCGACCTCACCTCCGCCTACGTCTACACGGCCCCGTTCGCCCCGCCCCAGGAGGAGATCGGACGGCGCGGCTGGCACGTCGACAGCGACCTCTACACCGTGGGCATGACCCTCCAGGCACTCTTCCACGGCACGGAACCGGCCCGCGGCCTCACTCCGGACTCCTTCCGCCGCCTGATCGACCGAGCCACTCATCCCGAACCCCGCGCCCGGTTCCGGTCCGCCGCCGAGATGTCCCGCCAACTATGGGAAGTACTACGGGAGTTCCGCTCGCTGCAGTTCGGTGAGCAGCTGCCCGAGAGCTCCACCCGGTTCCGCGCCACCGGCGCCAGCCTCGACGCGGGGCTCGGCGCGATCCCGGCCCTGGACCACTGGACCGCCCGCCCCGGCGGGCAGCCGCCCGGCCTCGGCGTCTGCCCGCCCTCCGCCGCCGAGGTCGCCGGCGCCCTCCCGGAACCGGTCCCCGACCCCGACGACGGCGCCGCCCTGCTGCTGGACACCTTCCCGCCCGACGCCCCCGACCGGGTCGCCCGGCAGTGGCCGCGCGAATCCCGCCTCGGCACCCCCGAGACCGCGTTGTGGCTGTGCCGCGCCTACCTCAGACGAGGCGAGCGGGACCAGGCCGAGAGCTGGCTCGCCGAGGCCGAGACCCAGCTCGGCGAACGCGCCGCCGCGCACGACTGGCGCATCGCCTGGCACCGCGGCGTCCTCCACCTCAGCGGAGGGGAGGTACGCCGGGCAGGCACCCGCTTCGACGCCGTCTACCGGGCCCTGCCCGGCGAGTACGTGCCCAAGCTCGCCCTCGCCTACTGCGCGGAACACGAGTCTCGGGCGGCCGGGCCGCAGCGCGTCCAGCGGGCCATGCGCTTCTACGAGGCCGTCTGGAAACGGGACTTCGCGCACACCGCCGCCGCCTTCGGGCTGGCCCGCGGCCATCTGGCCGGCGGTGAC
The DNA here is from genome assembly GCF_020819595.1 of Streptomyces barringtoniae. Lineage (GTDB taxonomy): Bacteria > Actinomycetota > Actinomycetes > Streptomycetales > Streptomycetaceae > Streptomyces > Streptomyces barringtoniae. The sequence continues at coordinate 78,745 of NZ_JAJHNP010000001.1, read as the reverse complement.
CGGGACGCCGCCGTCCGCGTCCTCGACGACGTGCCCGCCACCTCCCGGCACCACGACGCCGCCCGGATCGCGGCCGTCCGTGTCCGCGCCGGCATCCTGCGCGACGGCCCGCCGACACCGGCCGACCTGCGCGACGCCGCCCGGCGGCTGCCCGAGCTGCGCCTGGACGGCGGCGCCGCCGACGGCGAGTCCCGGGCCCGGCTCGTCGCCGAGGTCCGGGAGAACGTCCTGTGCTGCCGGCCGGAACAGGGCTGGGGGCCGGAGTTCCCCGCCGGCGACCTCCTCGGCCCCGGCGACGAGGACGGCCTGCGCCGGCTGCTGGAGCACTCCTTCCGCCTGCTGGCCGCGCAGGCCCGCACCGCCGGCGAGCACGGCAGGCTGCTCGACCTGGCCCACATGGTCCGGCCGCTCACCACCTTCTGACGCCCGAGCACGCCCAAGTACGCCCGAGTACGCCCGTGACCACCTGGGGGACACACGATGACCGTGGCCGAGGAGATCGAGGTGACCCTCGCGGTCGGCCAGCAGAAGGAACTGCCCGCCGTGCCCGCGCCCGGGCAGCCCGCCGACCGGGAGATGCACGCCATCCTGGAGATCGGCGTCCGCGGCCACGGCGGCCCCGGCTCCGGCCCCGCACCCGCCCAGGGGGCGGGCCCCGCACTCGCCGAGGTGCTGATCGTCGACACCTCCCGCTCCATGCTCCACCCCGCCGCCAAGCTGCACGCGGCGAAGGACGCCACCGCCGCGGCGGTCCGGCTGCTGCCCGACGGCACCGCGTTCGCCGTGCTCTCCGGGCGGTTCGACGCCACCGTGGTCCATCCCGGCCCCGGCCGCGCCCCGATGGCCGTCGCCGACCCCGCCGAGCGGAAGGCCGCCGAGCGGTCCGTACGAATCCTGGACGCGGACGGCGGCACCGCCCTCGGCACCTGGCTCGACCTCGCCCGGCGGCTGCTGAAGGAGCAGCCCGCCCCCGTCAAGCACGTCCTCCTCCTCACCGACGGGCGCAACGAGCACGACCACCGGGCCGCCATGTCGCTGGACAACGCGCTGGACGCCTGCGAGGGCCGGTTCGTCTGCGACGCCTGGGGCATCGGCGACGACTGGGACGCCGAGCAGCTGCTGCGCATCACCCGGCGGCTGCACGGCCGCGCCGGAGCGGTCCGTGAGGAGGCCGAACTGGCCGCCGCCTACGAGGAGTTGGTGACCGGTCTGCTCGGCACCGCGATCCCCGAGCTGCGGATCAGGATCACCCCCACCCCCGGCACGGTGATCCGCCGGGTCAAGCAGGTCGTCCCGGGCGAGCAGGAACTGTCCGCCGTGCCGGCCGGCTCCGGCGGACGTGGCACCGAGTACGTCACCCGCGCCTGGGGCGACGAGATACGGCACTACCAGGTCGTCCTCACCGCCGACCCGGCCGGCCACGAGACCGGCGAGGACCTCCAGCTCGCCGCCGTGGAGGTCGCCGTACCCGACTTCGGACGCCCGGTACGGCTGCCCGTGCCCCAGCCCGTCCTGGTCCGCTGGACCGACAACCCGCTCGACGCCTCCCGGCAGCATCCCGGGGTCCGCCGGTACGAGCTGTACCAGCAGGTGAGCGCCGCCGTCGCGGGCGCCTACCAGGCCTGGCTGCGCGGCACCGGCGGCCGGGCCGCCGCCGACCGCCACCTGGCGCGCGCCCTGGCCCTCGCCGCCGAGCTGGGCGACGCCCAGCTCGGCGGCGCGCTGCGGCGGATCGAGGAACCGGGCACCGGCCGGGTCCGCGCCGGCCTGAAGGACGTCGACTGGCAGCACCTGATCCTGTCCAGCGCCATGACGACCCCGCCGCAGCCGCCCGCCCCCGGACCACCGTCCGCGCCCCCGCCCGGCACCGCCACGCCCCCCGACGCCCTGATCGAGTGCCCGCACTGCAAGTGGCTCGGCCCGGCCGACTCCGTCTACTGCGGTGGCGACTGCGGACGCCGGCTGAGGGAGCCGGCCTCATGACCCCCGGCACGCGCGCGACGCCTCCCGGCGGCGACCCGGGCCAGGAGGCTCGTGCGGGCGGCCGGGGCGGCGACCTGCGTCAGTCTTCCGACGCGTTCCGTGGCCGGGCCGGCGGAAACCGGCCCGGCGTACCCTCCCGCGGTACGTCCCCCGACGCCCCCGCCGGCCCCGCTGCCCCCGGCGGCCGACCCGCTCCCGCCGGCCGCCGCACCCCCGCCGGAAGACCGGCCCACCTCCTGCACCGGCTGCTGCCTCCCGACCGGCGCGCACCGGACGGCGGCAGTACCACCGCCCACGACCTCGCCGTGCGCCACCGCCTCCTGCTGGCCCTGTCCGCGCTGCTGACGCTGTCGCTGTTCCTGTCCTACGAGGGCGTGCACGGTGACGCGAACCCGTTGCGCACCTCCAGCGCTCCGGCCGTGCTGTCGCTGGACACCGCGCTGTACGCCCTCGGCCAGGCCCAGCGGGACGCCGGCGCGACGGCACCGACCAGCGACTTCCAGAAGCAGATCTCGGTCGCCGCGCAGAGCCTCGCGGCCGCCGCCGGGGACGACGTCGGCGGGCCGGCGGGCCGGCAGGCCCTGCAGACGGTCGCCGGACTGATCACCGTGTACGCCGTCAAGGTCCAGCAGGCCCAACTCCAGCCCGCCGACAGCGTGTTGCGCGAGGCATACCTCAGCTACGCCACCAGCGTCCTGACCGACGAAGGCTCCGGGATCCAGGCCCGGCTGAAGGCACTGCAGGGGCAGCAGCGCGCCGCGGTGCACCGGCAGACCTCGTTCGGCCCGCTGCTGTGGCTCGGCTGGACCACGACCCTGCTGCTGGCCCTCGCCCTCGGCGCCGCCCTGCTGGAGACCCAGTTGTTCCTGCGCCGGCGTTTCCGTCGCCGGTACAACCGCGGCCTCCTCGCGGCGGGCGCCCTGCTGGCGGCCGGGCTCGCCGCCACGCTGCTGTTCACGGTGTGGACGCACCAGGGGATGGCGGACACCCGCGCGTTGCTCGACCGCCCGCTGACCGGGCGGCTCATCACCGACGCCGGACAGCACACCGCGTCGTACCTGGCGCACACCGGTTTCCGCGCTTCGGCCGCGGTGTGGATCCTGATAGGAGGCATCCTGCTCATGGCCCTCGCCGAGACGGGACTGCGGCAGCACATCGACGACTACCGGTTCAGGACCCGGTGAGCGCCCCGCAGGGCGGCCCCGCGACGCCGGCCGCCGCCCCTCGTGCCCGCCGCGTCCGCACCCTGACCGTGGTGGCGAGCTGCCTGGTCCTGCTGGCTGCGGCCGTGGTGTTCGCCGTACGCGCCCTCGGCCAGGAGCCGACCGTCACGCTGCTCGCCAACTGGACCGGCACCGACGAGCGGAACTTCCGGGAGTCGGTCATCGAGCCCTTCGAGCGGAAGTACCACATCCACGTCGACTACCAGGGCAGCTCCGCCGAGAGCCAGGTGCTCGGCGCCGACGTGGAGGCCGGGACGCCCCCGGACGTGGTGGTGCTGACCGGTCCCGGCGAGCTGGCGGACTACGCCCGGCAGGGACAGCTGAAACCGCTGGACGACCTTGTGCCCCGGGCCGGTTTCGGCGCGTCCTGGACCACGCCGCTGGACGGGCACGTGTACTGGTTCCCGCTCAAGGCCGACCTGAAGTCCATCGTCTGGTACCCGGCCGGCACGAGCGAGCGGCAGCGCGCCGAGGCGGCGGGCAGGCCCGGCCGGTGGTGCGTCGGCATGGGCTCCGGCGCGACCAGCGGCTGGCCCGGCACGGACTGGATCGAGGACATCCTGCTCCAGCAGTACGGCCCCGGCACCTATCAGCGCTGGGCGCGCGGCGAACTGCCCTGGACGTCCAAGGAGGTCCGGTCGGCCTGGACCACCTGGGGACGGCTGGTGGGGGCCGGCGGGGACCGCGAGCTGGTCCGGCGCGCGCTGAAGACGCCGTACCAGGACGCGTCGAAACCGGTTACCGGCAACCCGCGCGGCTGCACCCTGGAGCACCAGGCGTCCTTCATCCGCAACCAGGAGTCGTGGAAACGCGCGGACGGCCGTTACGAGCCCTCGGCCCGGCGGATCCCCGGGGCCAGGGCGAGCGACGCCTGGGAGGTCTCCGGTGACCTGGTCGCCCTGCTGCACGACACCCCGGAGGCAAGGACGCTGATCCGGCACCTCGCCTCGGCGGGCGCCCAACGCGCCTGGAACGCCGAGGAATCCGGTTTCTCGGTCAGTCCCGGGGCGCAGCCGGCGCCCTCCGACGCCGGCGCGGCCTGGCACCGGTCTCTCGCCGCGACCCTCCTCGACGACCGGGCGGTGCACTGCTTCGACGCCTCCGACGCCATGCCGCCCTCGGTGCGCGACGCGTTCGCCGAGGCGGCGATCGAGTTCCTCGCCCACCCCGACCATCTGAACGCCCTGCTGACCTCGCTGGACACCCTCAGCCGCACCCAGGGCCTGACCTGGGTCCCCTCGGTGTGCGACCGCGCCCCATGAGCGACGCGCGGACGCCGCCGGACACCGTTGCGGGGCTTACAGCCAGTCCCGCTTCTTGAAGACCACGTACAGCGTCAGACACACCACGCCCATCAGCCCGATCGCGAACGGGTAGCCGAACAGCCAGTGCAGCTCCGGCATGTGGTCGAAGTTCATGCCGTAGATCGTGCCGACGAGGGTGGGGGCGAAGAGGATGGCCGCCCACGACGAGATCTTCTTCACCTCCTCGTTCTGCTCGAACCCCGCCTCCGCCAGTGCCCGCATCTCCGCGTTCTGCTGCTGGGTGACCAGGGTGGCGTTGACCGTGAGGATCTCCGAGAGGGCCTGGCGGAAGCCGTCGACGCGTTCGCTGATGTGGGTGACGTGGTCGGCGACGTCGCGCAGGTAGCGCTGGAGTTCCTCGTCGGTCTCGTACTTGGCGAAACCGGCCATCAGCCCGTGCAGCATGCCGACCAGAGGGCGGGTGGCCCGCTGGAACTCCACCATTTCCCGGGAGAGTTCGTAGATGCGGCGGGAGACCTCGGGATCGCCGCGGAACACCTCGGTCTCGATCTCGTCGATGTCGTTCTGGACGCCTGAGACCACCGGCGCGTAGCCGTCGACGACGGCGTCGAGGATCGCGTACAGGACGGCTTCCGGTCCGAGTTTCAGCAGGTCCGGACTGTCTTCCATACGGCGGCGGACGGCCGACAGGTCCGGGGCCGCGCCGTGCCGGAGCGTGATGACGAAGTCCGGGCCGACGAACACGTGCAGCTCGCCGAAGTCGACCTCCTCCGGCGCGTCCAGATAGCGGGCGGCGCGCAGCACGACGAACAGCGTCTGGCCGTACCGCTCCAGCTTGGGCCGCTGGTGCGCCTCCATCGCGTCCTCGACCGCGAGCGGGTGCAGGCCGAACTCGGCGGCCAGCGAGTGCAGATCGGCCCCGGTGGGCCTGGCCAGCCCGATCCAGGCCATCCCCGAGGACTGCTCGCGCAGCTCGCGGAAGGTCTCGGCGAGGGTGGCGGGGGAGGAGACGCGGACGCCGTCGCGGTACAGCGCCGCCTGGACGATGCTCGCCGGCTCGGCGCCGTCCGCCGGAGCGGGGGCGGCCGGGGACGCCTCGGCGACGGGGGACTGGGGCTGGGTGAGGGCGCGGCGAAAGACGGACCTGCGCCCGCCGTTCCCGCCGTTCCTGCCGTTCTCTCGCTCGGACATCGGCCGCCTCGTGGGAACCCGGGGGACAGGAGGAGAAGGATATCGGCGGGGTGCCGCGGGCGGCGCGCGCGGCGGTGAAGGGTCGGGTGAGAGTCGCGGACAGCAGGTGTCCGCGATGCCGGTTAGCGTGCCGCCATGACGAAGAGCAGTAGGACGAAGGCCCCCCTCCTGGATGTCCGCGGCCTCAACCGGGCCACGCTGGAACGCCAGCTGCTGCTGCGCCGCTCGGCGCTGTCCCCGGCTGCCGCCGTGGGGCATCTGCTCGGTCTCCAGGCGCAGAACGTCAAACCGCCGTACTACGCCCTCGCCGCCCGCCTCGACGGCTTCGCACCGCAGGAGCTGTCCGCGCTCATGGCCGGCCGCCAGGTCGCCCGGATCGTCACCCTGCGCTCCACCCTGCACACCCACACCGCCGGGGACTGCCTCACCCTGCGGCCCCTCGTCCAGCCGGCCCGGGACCGCGAGCTGGGCCAGTTCCGCACCGGCCTGGCCGGTGTCGACCTGGACGTCCTGGCCGGCCTCGCCCGCGAGCTGGTCGAGGCCGAGCCGCGGACCATGGCCCAGCTGCGGCAGGCGCTGAGCGCCCGGTGGCCGGACGCCGACCCGCAGGCCCTCGCCGTCGCCGCCCGCTGCACCCTGCCCCTGGTCCAGGTCACCCCGCGCGGGCTGTGGGGCCGCAGCGGCCAGGTCGCCCTCACCACCGTCGAACACTGGCTCGGCCGCCCGGCCGGTCCGGCCCCCGAGCCGGAGGCCGTTGTCCTGCGCTATCTCGCCGCCTTCGGCCCGGCGTCCGTCAAGGACATGCAGACCTGGGCCGGGCTCACCCGGCTCAGGAGCGCCTTCGAACGGCTCCGCCCCCGACTGCTCACCTTCCGGGACCCGCACGGAGTCGAGCTCTTCGACCTCCCCGACGCCCCGCGCCCCGACCCGGACACCCCGGCCCCGCCCCGCTTCCTGCCCGAGTTCGACAACCTCCTGCTCTCCCACGCCGACCGCGGCCGCGTCGTACCCGCCGAGCACCGGGGCCGCCACTGGCAGGGGAACCAGGCCTACCGCACCCTGCTGGTGGACGGCTTCCTGGCCGGCCTGTGGAAGCTCGACCCCGAGGCCCTGGTCATCGAGCCCTTCGCCGGGCTGACCCGGGCCCAGCGGGACGAGGTCACCGCGGAGGGGGAGCGGATGCTCCGCGTCCTGCACCCGGAGGCGTCGTACGACATCCGCTTCGGGACGGTCGTACGGCCCTGAGGCCCAGCCTCTACAGTCGGCCCATGGAACTCCGCCAGCTCAGCTATTTCGTCGCCGTCGCCGAGGAGTTGCACTTCGGGCGGGCGGCCGAGCGGTTGCACATCGTGCAGTCGGCGGTCAGCCAGCAGATACAGCGGCTGGAGCGGGAGCTGGGGGCCGAGCTGTTCGACCGGTCGCCGCGCCGGGTGCGGCTGACCGGCGCGGGGGAGCGGCTGCTGCCCGAGGCACGCGCGGTGCTCGCGGCCGCGGAGAAGGCCCGGGCCTCGGTGGCCGCGCCCGCCGGGCTGCGCCTCGGCACCAGCACCGGGCTCGGCGCCCATCTGGACCGGGTGCTGGCCGCGTTCGCCGAGCGGGCGCCCGAGGTGCCGGTGGAACTGGTCTCCCTGCCGGCCGGGGAGCGGCTCGCCAGGGTCGCGGCGGGCCGGCTGGACGCCGCGTTCGTGCGCTCGGCGCAGCCCCCGGCCGGCGTCCGCGTGGTGCCCCTGTGGCCGGATCCGCTGGTCGCCGCCGTGCCGGCCACGCACCCCCTCGCGCGGCAGGCCGAGATCGGCCTGGCCGACCTCGCCGGGCTGCCCCTCGCCCTCGCCCCGCGCAGCGCCAACCCCGCCCTGGTGGATCTGGTCCTCGGCGCCTGCCACGCGGCCGGGTTCGAGCCGGTGCCCGGAAGGGCCGGCGGCACCCTGCAGGACACCCTCGCCACCATCGGGTCCCGCCCCCTGTGGACGGTCGTCTTCGCCTCCCACGCGCGCGTGCTGGCCACGCCCCGGGTGGCGTACGTCCCCTTCCGATCACCCGGACTGGCTCTGGAAACCGGTCTCGCCGTGCCCTCCGACGCCCCCTCCCCGCACCTGGCGGAACTGCTCCTGGCCTGCGCCGATCACGAAAGCTGATCGCTGCGGTCGCGGACTGCTTCTTGGTCGGGGACGCGCGCCGCGATGGACTGGACCCACCGGACAGGCACACCGATCGAGGGAGTTCAGCCATGCCGATCGTCACCATCCAGCAGGGCCCGCGCGATGTCGAGCTCAAGCGGGAGCTGGTCAAGCGGGTCACCGACGCGTTCGTCGACGCGTACCGGATCCCGGCGGAGACCGTGCAGGTGTGGATCCACGAGGTCCCGGCGGACAGCTGGGGCGCGGCCGGGAAGCTCACGGCCGACAAGTAGCCCCCCGCGTTCCACGGGGGTGAACGTGGAGAGGGGGGCGCTGCGGGCCGCTCGTGGTGGCTCGCAACGCCCCCCTGGCATCTACCTGAGGGGTGCTCAGGTGTCCCTCTTCCGGGTTACGAGCGGACCTGCGCGGTCATGAACCGACCTGCGCGGTCACGAGGTCCGAGAAGGTGGTCAGCCGGGTGTACACACCCGGGTAACCGGCCTCCGCGCACCCCTCGCCCCAGGAAGTGATCCCTGCCAGGACGCCCCCGATGAGCAGGGGACCGCCGCTGTCGCCCTGGCAGGTGTCTACGCCGCCGGAGGAGTGTCCGGCGCACACCATGTCGGACTGGACGAAGTCCGAACCGTAGGAGCTCTTGCAGCTGGAGTCGGACACGATCGGGACGGTCGCGGTCCGCAGCTGGTTGGAGGAGCTGCCGTTCTCCGAGGTGGTCCCCCAGCCGAGGATCCGGGCCGTGGCGCCGGCCGCGTACACGCCCGTCTGGGAGGAGGAGACGTACGACACCGGCTTGTACGGCATCGACGTCTCCAGGGTCAGCACCGCCACGTCGTCGCCGTTGGTGGCGTCCGTGTAGCCCGGGTTGACCCAGATCTTGCCGACCTTGCTGACCATGCCGTCGGTGCCGTTGAGATTGGTCCGGCCGCCGACCACACGGACGTTGCCGGCGGACTCGCCCGCCATGCAGTGCGCCGCCGTCACGACCTTGGTGGCGGCCACCAGCGTGCCGCCGCAGAACTGGTTGCCGGACGCGTCGGTGATCTGCATGACGAACGGGTACGCCGCCGTCGTGGTGGTCGTGCCGCCGACGATGGGCTGAGGGGCGGCGCTCGCCGTGGGGGAGGCGAGCAGCACGGTCGCCGCGGCGGCGGCACCCGCCACCAGGGTCGCGGCGGGCTGTCTTGCACGTCTGGGCCCGAACATGAGTCTCCTCAGTGGGTTGCACCGGTGGGGGATCGCACGGGTGTGGGGGGTTGCACGGGGGTCTCGGGACCGACCCCCGTATGCCCGGGCGAGCGGCACGCCCTTTACGCTAGGACCCGGAACCCTCGGGTCCCAATGAGGGAACCCCCTAGCGGGTTGGGTGAGGGAAAACCCTCGGTCCGGTTCAGTTAACCGGCCGCGTTCTCACTTCGCGCGGCGAGCCGCCGCCAATCGGACGATGTCGACCCGCGAGCGGATCCCCAGCTTGCGGTAGACCCGGGTCAGGGTCGCCTCCACCGTCTTGACGCTGATGAACAGCCGGGCGGCGATCTCCCGGTTGGTGGCGCCCTCCATGACCAGTGCGGCGACCTGACGCTCCATCGCGGCCAGCACGTCCAGCGCGTTCAGGGCGTCCGGCACGGCGAGCTCCGGTTCCGGCTCGGGGACGGTGAGGGATTCGTCCACCTGGCGCAGCCAGGGCAGCGCCCGGCAGCGGCGGAACATCCGGGTGGCCTGGTCGTACGCCGAGGAGGCCGTGCCTGTTCGGGCCTGCGGGGCGCCAAGGCCCGTGGCCGGGCGCGTGCCGAGCAACCGGGCCAGCGCGAAGGCGGCCCGCGCCTCCTCCAGCCCGTAGCCCAGTTTGCCGAGCCGGTCCTGAGCGGACGTCAGCTGGGCGACCGCGGCCTCCAGGTCCCCCTGGGCGGCCCGCACCAGTGCCTCGGAGCGGTCCAGGACGGCGAGGACGCTCTCCCGGCCGAGGCGCAGGGCGTGCTCGCGGCTCGCGTCGATGACGTCCTGCGCCTCGGCCGGTTCACCGATCCGGACCAGCGCCTCGGCGAGATCGCCCTGCCAGCGCCCGCGCGCGGGGTCGGTGATCCCGAGTCCCAGCTCCAGCGTCCGCACCCGGCGCAGGGAGCGCACCGTGCCCGCCGGGTCCCCGGCCACCAGCTGGGCGTATCCGAGCGCGCCCAGGGCCCGGGAGAGGTACATCTGGTCGCCGTCCTCCTCGGCGTGCTCGACCGCCTCCCGGGCGAGCGCGAGGGCCCGGTCCACGTCCCCGCCGGAGGCCTCGGCGAGCGAGGTGAGCATCGCCGAGGCGGTCTCGCCGATCCCGGAGTCCCGGGCGAGGCGCAGACTCTCGCGGGCCAGCTCCAGGGCGCGCCCGCAGTGCCCGACGCGCAGCTCGGTCTCGGCGAGGCCGCGCAGGAAGTGCACCTCGCTCTCCACCGAGCCGCGCCGGCGCACCTCGCGCAGCAGCGCGGTGACCGTCGCCCGGGCCTCGGTCAGCTGGTCGCTCATGACCAGCCAGCGGAACCGGGCGCTGCCCGCCCCGTTGTGGTGGCAGGCCACCCTGGGGTCCTGAGGCTCCTTCAGGGCGCGTTGGATGGTCCGGGGCGCCTCCGGGTGGCCCATCAGGGTCTCGGTCTGGGCCTGGAAGGCGAGGGAGAGCAGTTCGGTGCGCCGGTCCTTGCCGCGCGCGGCCAGTTCGGCGGCGTGCGCGGCGGCCTCGCGGGCCTCGGTGAAGTCGCCCTCGACGATCAGCGCCCGCCAGGCCAGCTGGTAGTGCACCAGCGCCAGCAGCCGGGGGTCGTCGCCGGCGTCGGCGAGGGCCTGCGGGAAGACGGCGTCGACCTCGGCCATGGTGTGGCCGGCGGTGTCGATGACGATGATCCAGGCCCGCACCCGGTCGGCGGGCACGGTGGCCTTGGACAGCACCTCGCGGGCGATGTCCCGGGCCAGGTCGATCTCCCCCGCGGTGATCGCGTCCTCGGCGGCCTGCAGCCGGCGCTCCTCCTGGCTCGGCACACCGTCGGCGGGGGTGTGCCGGGCGGCGAGCAGACCCAGGTGGGCGGCGACCGAGGGGGCGCCGCGGTCCCGGGCGAGGGCGGCGGCCTCGGCGAGCCGGGCGGCGACGTCCGGATCGGTGCCGGTGGTGGCGAGGGCCAGGTGCCGGGCCCGTTCGATCGGATCGGAGGCGGCCGTGGACAGGGCCGCGTGCGCGGCGCGCCGCTCGTGTGCGGGCGCCTCCGCGTACAGCGCGGCCGATATCAGCGGGTGCGCGAACCGTACGGCGGGGGCGTCGGGCTCGGTGGCCAGCAGCCCGAGTTCGGCGGCCTGGGCGCACTCGGCCTCGGCGTTGGTCCGGCCGGCCGCGTGCAGCAACGCCGGGGTGGGGCGGGCGCCGGCGCTGGCCACCAGCAGGGTGCGGCGGGCCTCGACGGACAGCATGTCCAGGCGGCTGAGCACCAGGGCGCGCAGGCTGGTCGGCACCGGCAGCGGCTCGCCCGGCCGGGGCGGGGTGGGACTGTCGGCGAGCGCGCGGCCGAGTTCCAGGGCGAACAGCGGATTGCCGCCGCTGGTGCGGTGGATCTCGCGGAGGGTGGAGCGGGGCAGGTTGCCGTGGCCGCGGTGGTCGAGCAACTGGGCGACCCGGGCGCGGGAGAGCGGGCCCAGCCGGACGGCGAGGGTGCCCGGCGGGCAGGCGCGCAGATGCCGGTCGTACTCCTGGCTCTCCTGGCCCTCGGTGCGTACCGCGCACAGCAGTTGCACCGGGGTGCCCTCCAGGCGGCGGGCGGCGAAGCCGAGCAGTTCGGCGCTGGCCGGGTCCAGCCACTGCAGGTCGTCGGCGACGACGAGGACACCGCCGTGCGCGGCGAGGGCGCGCAGCGCGGAGAGCACCGCGAGGCGCAGGGCCAGTCCGTCGCGCTGGAGGCTGGACTCGCCGCGGCCGGTGAGCGCCGACTCCAGGGCCGTGCGCTGGGCGACGGGCAGCCGGGGGGAGACGTCGTCGAGGACCAGGCCGAAGAGGTCGGCGAGGGCCAGGAAGGGGAGGTGGGATTCGGACTCGGTGGCCGAGCAGCGCAGGACGGTGCGGGCAGTGGTGCCGTATTCCTCGGCCAATGCCCGCAGGACGGTGGATTTCCCTATTCCGGCGGGACCGTGGAGCAGCACACTGCCGCCCGAGGCGAGTTGGTCACGGGCGCCGGCGAACAACTCCTCGCGGCCGATGACCAGGTCGGGGCGGCACCTGGCAGGCTCCTGGAAGTCCCGTCGCACGGTCACCGCTCCCCTCGTGTGTCGTGTTCGGGCCAAATTCTAGGCAACGATCCATGAAATTCGGACGGAAGCCGTGGTGAGGGAAATAACAAACGGTCAAGCATAAGGAAATTCAAGGCGTCTACGCTTGAATGGAAAGGTTTCCCTGTGGCCCGTCGTCACGGCAGCAGTCCCGCCCTGCGGGCCGCGGTCACCGCCTCCCCTCGGGTGTGCGCGCCCAGCTTCCGCATCGCCGAGCGCAGATAGCCCTTCACCGTCTCCGCACGCAGTCCCAGCCGCTCGGCCACGGCCGCGTTGGTCGCCCCCGCCGCCACCCAGGACAGCACGTCGAGCTCGCGCGGCGCCAGGGTCACGCCGACCTTGCGCGACGGCGCGGTCAACAGCCCGCAGGCCGCGAGCAGTTCGGCCCGCAGGTCCGGATCGGTGATCCGGGGGGCCAGGGCCCTCAGCGCCGCATGTGCCTCGCGCACCTGCTCCCAGGCGGCACACTGGTCGCCGCCGACGGGCTCCGGCCGGGCCGCCGCCAGCAGCCCCCGCGCCTCGTCCCGCACCACCAGCGCCTGCTCCACGTCCCGGGCGACGGCCATGGCCGCGCCCAGCGTGCGGTCGCCGAGCGGCTGGGCCGAGCGCAGCGCGCCGTAGAGCACGCCGCGCACCCGGCGCCGTACCACCACGGGCACCGCGACGACCGAGCGAATGCCCTCCGCGGCCACCGGGACGTCGTACTCGTGGCTGATCTGCCGTGAACTCGAGTAGTCCGTCACCGCGCACGGCCGGGCCAGGGCCACCGCCTTGCCGCCGAGTCCGTTGCCGGAGGTCACCGCGAGGGAGCGCAGGGCGGTCGTGGTCGTGCCGCTCAGCTGGCTGATCCGGATCTGCGGCCGGCCGGACTCGACCAGGCCGCCGAAGGCGACCGGCAGCCCCGTGGCGTGCCGCAGCCGGGCGAGCGCACCGCCGATCTCCACCGTCCCCGCCGCGTCTGCCGTCACGTCTTCGCCCCTTCTGCCGCCCCCACCCCCGTTCGGGGGTGGTGAGACCTGCATCACGGATTAGACGATGCCAGAGAGCCGCCCGGCAATGGTCCGGAACAGCGGGAGCGAGCCGCAGGCCCAGGGCGCGCCGGTGACGCGAGGAGTGTGTGATGACGACGGTGACCGAGTCGTTCCGGGAGGCCCGGGACTTTCTGCTGGCGCACCGGGAGGACTACGCCGCCGCCTGTGAGGGCTTCTCCTGGCCGCGGCCCGCGCACTTCAACTGGGCGCTGGACTGGTTCGACGTGATCGCCGCCGGCAACGACCGGACCGCGCTGCACATCGTCGAGGAGGACGGCGGCGAGACGCGGCTGTCCTTCGCCGAGATGTCCGAGCGGTCGAACCGGGTCGCTAACCATCTGCGTGCGCGGGGTGTCGCCGCCGAGGACCGGATCCTGGTCATGCTCGGCAACCAGGCCGAACTGTGGGAGACCGCGCTGGCCGCGATGAAGCTGCGCGCGGTCGTCATCCCCGCCACCCCGCTGCTCGGTCCGGCCGACCTGCGCGACCGGGTGGACCGGGGCCGGGTGAAGCACGTGGTCGTACGGGCGGAGGACGCCGCGAAGTTCGCCGAGGTGCCCGGTGGGTACACCCGGATCTCGGTCGGCGGCCCGCCGCAGGAGGGCTGGGAGCCGTACGAGGACGCGTACACCGCCCCCGCCGAGTTCGTCCCCGACGGGCCCACCCTGGCCGACGACCCGCTGATGCTCTACTTCACCTCCGGTACGACCGCCCGCCCCAAGCTCGTCGAGCACACCCACACCTCGTACCCGATCGGGCATCTGGCCACCATGTACTGGATCGGCCTGAAACCCGGTGACGTGCACCTGAACATCTCCTCGCCGGGCTGGGCCAAGCACGCCTGGTCCAATCTGTTCGCGCCGTGGAACGCCGAGGCGACCGTCTTCCTCTTCAACTACACACGGTTCGACGCGGCCCGGCTGATGGCCGAGATGGACCGGTCGGGAGTGACCACCTTCTGCGCCCCGCCGACCGTGTGGCGCATGCTCATCCAGGCCGACCTGAGCCTCCTCGCCACCCCGCCCCGCGAGGTGGTGGCCGCCGGCGAGCCGCTCAACCCCGAGGTCATCGAACAGGTCCGGCGGGCCTGGGGCGTGACCATCCGGGACGGCTTCGGGCAGACCGAGACCGCCGTGCAGGTGTCCAACAGCCCCGGCCAGGTGCTGAAGACCGGCTCGATGGGCCGCCCGAGCCCCGGCTACCGCGTCGAGCTCCTCGACCCCGTCTCCGGTGCGCCCGGCGCCACCGAGGGCGAGATCGCCCTCGACCTGTCCGAGCGTCCGGTCGGCCTGATGACCGGCTACCACGGCGACCCGGACCGCACGGCCGAGGCCATGGCGGGCGGCTACTACCGCACCGGGGACATCGCCGCCCGCGACGAGGACGGCTATCTGACCTACGTCGGCCGCGCGGACGACGTCTTCAAGGCCTCCGACTACAAGATCAGCCCGTTCGAGCTGGAGAGCGCCCTGCTGGAGCACGAGGCGGTGGCCGAGGCCGCCGTGGTGCCCGCGCCGGACGAGCTGCGGCTCGCCGTGCCGAAGGCGTACGTCGTGCTCGCCGAGGGCTTCGAGCCCGGACCGGACACGGCCAAGGTCATCTTCGAGCACTCCCGCCAGGTGCTCGCCCCCTACAAGCGGATCCGCCGGCTGGAGTTCGGCGCGCTGCCCAAGACCGTCTCCGGCAAGATCCGCCGGATCGAACTGCGCGAGGCGACGGCCCAGGGCTCGGAGCACGAGTACCGCGAGGAGGACTTCCGGTGACCGCATCGCCGTCGTACCCGCACGGAACACCGCTGTCGTACACGCACGGAACCGGTTCCACCGCCCTGCTCGGCGACACCATCGGCGCCAACCTGGACCGGGCCGTGGCCGCCTGGCCCGACCGCGAGGCCCTGGTCGACGTGCCGTCGGGGCGGCGCTGGACGTACGCCGAATTCGGCGCGGCCGTCGAGGAGCTGGCGCAGGCGCTGGTCGCGAGCGGAGTCGTCAAGGGCGACCGGGTGGGCATCTGGGCGGTCAACTGCCCGGAGTGGGTCCTGGTCCAGTACGCCACCGCCCGCATCGGCGCGATCATGGTGAACATCAACCCCGCCTACCGCACCCACGAGGTCGAGTACGTCCTCAACCAGGCCGGGATCTCCCTGCTGTTCGCCTCCCTGAGCCACAGGACCAGCGACTACCGCGCGATGGTGGAGGAGGTGCGCGGCAGGTGCCCGGCACTGCGGGAGGTCGCGTACATCGGCGACCCGAGCTGGGAGGCACTGCTCGGCCGGGGCACCGGTGATGCCCCGTACGCGGAACTGTCCTGCGACGACCCGATCAACATCCAGTACACCTCGGGGACCACCGGCTTCCCGAAGGGCGCCACCCTGTCCCACCACAACATCCTCAACAACGGTTACTTCGTGGGCGAGTTGATCGCCTACGGCGAGCAGGACCGCATCTGCATCCCGGTGCCCTTCTACCACTGCTTCGGCATGGTGATGGGCAACCTGGCGGCCACCTCGCACGGCGCCTGCATGGTCATCCCGGCCCCGTCCTTCGACCCGAAGGCCACCCTGGAGGCGGTGCAGCAGGAGCGCTGTACGTCCTTGTACGGCGTGCCGACCATGTTCATCGCCGAACTGAACCTCCCCGACTTCGCCACGTACGACCTCTCGACCCTGCGCACCGGCATCATGGCGGGCTCGCCGTGCCCGGCGGAGGTGATGAAGCGGGTCGTCGCCGAGATGCACATGGCGGAGGTCTCCATCTGCTACGGCATGACCGAGACCTCCCCGGTGTCGCTGCAGACCCGCCGGGACGACGACCTGGAGCACCGCACGGGCACCGTCGGCCGGGTCCTGCCGCACCTGGAGGTCAAGGTCGTCGACCCGGCCACCGGCGTCACCCAACCGCGCGGCACGGCGGGGGAGTTGTGCACCCGCGGCTACAGCGTGATGCTCGGCTACTGGAACGAGCCCGAGAAGACCGCCGAGGCCGTCGACGCGGGCCGCTGGATGCACACCGGGGACCTGGCGGTGATGCGCGAGGACGGGTACGTCGAGATCGTCGGCCGGATCAAGGACATGATCATCCGCGGCGGCGAGAACATCTACCCGCGCGAGATCGAGGAGTTCCTCTACGCCCACCCGAAGATCAGGGACGTCCAGGTCGTCGGGGTGCCGCACGAGAAGTACGGCGAGGAGGTCCTGGCCTGTGTGATCCCGTACGACGCGGCCGACCCGCTCACCCTGGAGGAGTTGCACGCCTTCTGCCGGGGCCGGCTCGCGCACTACAAGATCCCCAGTCGGCTGCAGATCCTCGACTCCTTCCCGATGACCGTGTCCGGGAAGGTGCGCAAGGTCGAACTGCGGGCGGTGTACGGGGCGTGAGACGGCCGGAACGGGGCATGCGGTACCTGCTCGAGGACGGGCCCCGGAGGAGCGCGCCGTCGGCGGTGCACTCGACCGGGACCCGTCGGGGGGCCCTGTCCCGCTGCACGGCCGTGGCTCAGCGGGCCCCGGCGAGCATGCGCAGGGTGGTCGGGTAGGCGACCGCCGTGTCCACCGTGGCGGGGCTGTTGAGCCGGGAGCCGTGGCCGTCACCGTCCCGGCGCAGGAGCCTGCCGGCCGGTCCGCGCAGCCGCCGGTGGTGTTCCGGAACTCCGGTGGAGACAAGCGTCCGGCGGCGGTGGCAGGGCGGTCCCGGGGAGGGTCAGCTCCGTCGGTCCCGCGACCGGGGTCCCGGTTCCGGCGCTCCCTCGGCGTCCAGTGCGTCGGCGTGGTCGTTCACCGCCTGCGGGACGCCCGCGAGGTCCAGGACGAAGAGCGGGATGCCCAGGGCGTCCGCGCGGACCCGGGCCTCGTCCGTGTAGCCCGCGAGGGAGAAGTACACGCAGTCCGCGGACTCCGTCATCGCCGTCAGCCACAGGCACTCCACGTCCCGCGGCGCCGCCGGGCGCACGGTCGGGTCCACCTGGGCGAGGAGCCCGTGCGCGGCGAGCCCGATGCCGTTCGGCGGCCGCTGGTCGGCGCGGCGGAGGTCCCGGTACCCGAGCCAGCGCAGATAGAGCGCGGCGACGGTGACGGCGTCGCGGGCGGTACGGATGGCGCGCGGCGGGAAGGCGGGACGGTGGGCGGGGGACCCCGGCCCGGCCGCAGCGGACGGGATGCCGGGGTACGACGGGGGCATCCCGGTCTGTGCCGGTGGCATACCGGCCTGCGCCGGCGGCCTCCCGGTCTGTGACAGCGGTGTCCCGGCTGCGGTCGGCGGCGTCTCGGAAACGGCTGGCGGCGTGCGGGGGTCGGCCTGGGGTGTGCGCGGGTCTTCCGGGGATGTGCGGGTGTCTGTCGGGGGTGTGCGCGGGGCAGTGGGGGGTGTCCGGGGGTCGGCCTGGGGTGTCCGTGGGGCGGTTGGGTGTGTCCGGGCGTCTGACGCGGGTGTGCGGCGGCCTTCCGGGGATGTGCGGGGATCTGCCGCGGGTGCGCGCGAGCCGGTCAGGGGCCTGCGTGGGTCTGGCAGGGGTGCGCGCGGGGTTGTCGGAGGCGTCGTCGCCACCGGGATGTGCAGGATCGTGCCGCAGGGGCAGCCCAGCTCCGGGTGGGGCCACTGGCTCAGGCGGCCGCAGGCGGTGCACGGCACGCAGATCCACTCGTCGTCCCAGGCCCGGTGGGCCGCCACGGCAGGCTCGGCGGCCGGATCCAGCCGCGGGGCGATCGGCGCGCCGCACGCGCACGGATACGACGGCGCGGTGTAGACGTGCTCGCGCCGACAGGCCGGGCAGCGCACCGGCACGCTCTCGGGCATGGCCCACCCCCAGGCGTCACGTCGGAACAGTCGCGTCGGGACAGCGGCCCCATCGTCCTCCTTCCCACGCCGCTTGTCCGGCGCTTGCCCTGTCTCCACCTCTCTTGACGACAGTTGGTGCGCGCTTCTACATTGATTCCAGATAGTAGAAGTTAGATTCCGCAATGCGGAAGTTTGACACATCTGGAGACTGTGCTCACCGCGGGGCGCGACGGGAGTACGCATCCGAGAAGCCGAAGCAGGAGTACTCGATGGCTCGTATGACCGCTGCCCGCGCGGCAGTTGAGATCCTCAAGCGCGAGGGCGTCACCGACGCCTTCGGTGTGCCGGGAGCGGCGATCAACCCCTTCTACAAGGCGCTCAAGGAGGGTGGCGGCATCAACCACACCCTCGCCCGCCACGTCGAGGGCGCCTCGCACATGGCCGAGGGGTACACCCGCACCAGGCCGGGCAACATCGGCGTCTGCATCGGCACCTCCGGCCCGGCCGGCACCGACATGATCACCGGCCTGTACTCGGCCATCGGCGACTCCGTCCCGATCCTGTGCATCACGGGCCAGGCGCCCACTCACGTGATCCACAAGGAGGACTTCCAGGCCGTCGACATCGCCTCGATCGCCAAGCCGGTCACCAAAATGGCGGTCACCGTCCTGGAGGCCGCGCAGGTCCCGGGCGTCTTCCAGCAGGCCTTCCACCTGATGCGCTCCGGCCGTCCCGGCCCGGTCCTGATCGACCTGCCGATCGACGTCCAGCTGACCGAGATCGAGTTCGACCCGGACACGTACGAGCCGCTGCCCGTCTACAAGCCGGCCGCGACCCGCGCCCAGATCGAGAAGGCGATCTCCTTCCTGCTGGCCGCCGAGCGCCCGGTCATCGTCGCCGGCGGCGGCATCATCGGCGCCGACGCCGCCGACCTGCTGGTGGAGTTCGCCGAGTTGACCCAGACCCCGGTCATCCCCACGCTGATGGGCTGGGGCGCGCTGTCCGACGACCACGAGCTGAACGCCGGCATGGTCGGCGTCCAGACCTCGCACCGGTACGGCAACGCCAACTTCCTGGAGTCGGACTTCGTCCTCGGCATCGGCAACCGCTGGGCCAACCGCCACACCGGCTACAAGCTCGACGTCTACCGCGGCGACCGCAAGTTCGTCCACGTCGACATCGAGCCCACCCAGATCGGCAAGATCTTCCCGCCGGACTACGGCGTGGTCTCCGACGCCAAGGCCGCGCTGGAGCTCTTCATCGAGGTCGCCAAGGAGCTGAAGGCCGCCGGCAAGCTGCCCGACCGCGCCGACTGGGTGGCCTCCACCCAGGAGCGCAAGGCCACCCTCCTGCGCCGTACCCACTTCGACGACGTGCCCATGAAGCCGCAGCGCGTGTACGAGGAGATGAACAAGGCCTTCGGCCCGGACACCCGGTACGTCACCACCATCGGCCTGTCCCAGATCGCCGGCGCGCAGATGCTGCACGTCTACAAGCCGCGGCACTGGATCAACTGCGGCCAGGCCGGCCCGCTCGGCTGGACCATCCCGGCCGCGATCGGCGTCGCCAAGGCCGACCCGGACAGCCCGGTGGTCGCCCTGTCCGGGGACTACGACTTCCAGTTCCTGATCGAGGAGCTGGCGGTCGCTGCCCAGCACAGGATCCCGTACGTCCACGTCCTGGTGAACAACGCCTACCTCGGCCTGATCCGTCAGGCGCAGATCGGCCTGGACATCAACTTCCAGGTCAACCTGGAGTTCGAGAACATCAACACGCCGGAGATCGGCGTCTACGGCGTCGACCACGTGAAGGTCGCCGAGGGTCTGGGCTGCAAGGCGATCCGGGTGACCGAGCCGGATCAGCTGGGCGCGGCCTTCGAGCAGGCGAAGAAGCTGGCCGCGGAGTACCGGGTGCCGGTCGTCGTCGAGGCGATCCTGGAGCGGATCACCAACATCTCGATGAGCCGCACCATGGACATCAGCGACATCTCCGAGTTCGAGGACCTGGCCACCGAGCCGGGTCACGCGCCGACGTCGATCAAGCCGCTGAAGGTCTGATCCCGCCCCGCACACCAAGGGCGGCCCGTCCATAGGACGGGCCGCCCTTTCGCGTCCCCCGTGGCGTCCCCCGTGTGATCCTCTGTTGCGTCCCCCGTCGTGCTCCCCCGTGGTCGGGGCCCGCCGCCCCCGTGCCGGCGGGCCCCCTGTGCCCCTAATCTGCCCCATGGCAGGGGCGGTTGAAGCCTGAGCCGCGGGGTTCAGAGGTTGATTTGAGGGTGGCGTAGCCCGCCTACGACCGCTGTCGTACACCAGCCGCTACAGCTCGTGCTCCGACAGCCCCGGCCAGTCGTCTGGCCCGCCGCCCTGCCACTCGATGAGATCGCTCTCCTCCACCTCGATCCGGTCCAGGTCGGCCAGCCGGAGAATCTCCACGACGTCGTCCAGATGCGAGGCGAGGCCCAGGGTCACGTCCCCCTCGGTCACCCGCCGGGACCCGTCCAGGGCCGGGGAGTGGACCACGATGTGCGGATACTGCGTCGGATTGCCCATGCCCTCAGCGTCCTGCGGATGCGGCGGCCCCGCACGCCGGGCCCGGGCCGCGCCCGGACAGCACGAAGCGCTCCCCCGGACGGGGGAGCGCTTCGTGTGCGTATGGTGACCGTCCGACGGCGCGAGGCTGGGCGCGACAGGTCGTTCGCGCCGCCGGACGGAGCGGGTGGCCCCCGGAAGGGGGCTGGGTGGGACCGTGGCGGCGTGCGACGGAGCCGGGGTCCCTTCCCTCTGGTCGAGAAGGGGACCCGGTCCTTCACCACCGCACTGGCTCGCACGCCGCCACGGTCCTCGCCCTGCCCGCGCCCACCGCCGTACGGCCACCCCTCATCCGGGCCGTCCGGCGTGCCGCGCGGGCCGCGTGCGAGATCCTGACCTCACGTCAGATCTCGTACGCCGCTTGCGGGTTGCTGGCCTCAGTCCTCGCGCAGGGCGCGGACCGCCTCCTCCACGCGCTTGCCGTACTCGGGGTCGGCGGCGTGGAAGTGGGCCAGGTTCTTCTCGATCACGTCGTCGCGGGACACCTGCGAGAGGCCGCCGGCGATGTTCGCGATCAGGCGGGACTTCTCCTCCGCGGACATCAGGCGGTACAGCTCGCCCGCCTGGTAGAAGTCGTCGTCCTTGGTGTGGAGCGGCGCGGTGTGGTTGCCCGTGTGGCCCGACACCGCCAGGGGCGCCGACAGCGGGCGGCCGGTCTCCACCGGGCCGTCGTAGGAGTTCGGCTCGTAGTTCTTGGCGCCGCGGCCCTGGCCGTTGACCGCCATGAAGCCGTCGCGGCCGTAGTTCCGGGCGCCGCCCGGAACCGCCTTGGGGGCGTTCACGGCGAGCAGGGTGTGGTTGACGCCGAGACGGTAGCGATGCGCGTCCGCGTAGGCGAACAGGCGCCCCTGGAGCATCTTGTCGGGGGAGGGGCCGATGCCCGGAACGAAGTTGTTCGGGGAGAACGCGGCCTGCTCGACCTCGGCGAAGACGTTGTCCGGGTTGCGGTCCAGCACCAGGCGGCCCACGCGCTGCAGCGGGTAGTCCTTGTGCGGCCACACCTTGGTCAGGTCGAACGGGTTGAAGCGGTAGTCCGCCGCCTCGGCCGCCGGCATGAGCTGGACGTACAGGGTCCAGGACGGGTGCACCCCGCGCTCGATGGCCTGCAGCAGGTCCGTCTGGTGGGAGTTGGGGTCCTTGCCCGCGAGCTCCGCGGCCTGCTCGCCGCTCAGGGAGCGGATGCCCTGGTTGGTCTTGAAGTGGTACTTGACGAAGAAGGCCTCGCCCTCGGCGTTCGTCCACTGGTAGGTGTGCGAGCCGTAGCCGTTCATGTGCCGGTACGACGCCGGGATGCCGCGGTCGCCCATGAGCCAGGTCACCTGGTGCGTGGCCTCGGGGGCGTGTGCCCAGAAGTCCCAGACGTTGTCCGGCTCCTGGCGGCCCGTGAAGGGGTCGCGCTTCTGCGAGTGGATGAAGTCGGGGAACTTGATCGGGTCCTTGATGAAGAACACCGGGGTGTTGTTGCCGACGAGGTCGTAGTTGCCCTCTTCGGTGTAGAACTTCACCGCGAAGCCGCGCGGGTCACGGACGGCGTCGGCGCCGCCGAGGGAGTCGGCGACCGTCGAGAAGCGCACGAACACCTCGGTGCGCTTGCCGATCGTGCTCAGGAAGTCGGCGTGGGTGAATCCGGTGACGTCGTCCGTCACCTCGAAGTGGCCGTAAGCGCCGGAGCCACGGGCGTGCACCACGCGCTCCGGGATGCGCTCGCGGTTGAAGCGCGCGAGCTTCTCCAGGAGCTGCTGGTCCTGGATCAGGAGCGGGCCGCCTACGCCGGCCGAGGCGGAGTTCTGGTTGTCTGCGACCGGGGCGCCGGACTCCGTAGTGAGTGTTCTCGCCGTGAGCACGCGCTTCGACATCGTGGACCTTCCGTGCGGGTGTCAGCGGAAACCTGTTTCCGCTTTGTGGAGCCTAAAAGTGGGTGGCCGGGGCGTCAACAGTTTGTTGAAGGCGATCTGAGGGTGATTCCGGGCGGCGCCGGCGCCTGGGCGCGACAGGACAGGTGTCAGCGACGGCGCCGCCCGGAAGTCTGTGGGGCTCGGCTCAGACCTGGGCGCCGGAGAGGCGCTCCACCGCCCGCAGCAGGGCCGAGTGGTCCAGGCCGCCGTCGCCCTGGGCGCGCAGCGAGGCGACCAGCTGGGCGACCACGGTGCCGACCGGCAGGGCGGCGCCGACGTTGCGGGCGGCGTCGGTGACGATGCCCATGTCCTTGTGGTGCAGGTCGATCCGGAAGCCCGGCTTGAAGTCACGGTTCAGGAAGTTGTCCTTCTTCCGCGTCAGCACGGTGGAGCCGGCGAGGCCTCCGTTGAGGACGTCCAGCGCGGCCGCGAGGTCCACGCCCGACTTCTCCAGGAAGACCACGGCCTCGGCGCACGCCTGGATGTTCACGGCGACGATCAGCTGGTTGGCCGCCTTCACGGTCTGGCCGGAGCCGTGCGGGCCGCACAGCACGATGGTCCTGCCGAGCGCCTCGAAGATCGGCTCGGCCTGGTCGAAGTCGGCCTTCTCGCCGCCGACCATGATCGACAGCACGGCCTCGATGGCGCCGGCCTCGCCGCCGGACACCGGGGCGTCCAGCACCCGGATGCCCTTGTCCTTGGCGGCGGCGGCCAGGTCGACCGAGGTCTGCGGGGTGATCGAGGACATGTCGATCAGCAGTGCGCCCTGCCGGGCGTTCTCCAGGATGCCGTCGGGGCCGTAGGCGATCGCCTCGACCTGCGGGGACGCGGGCACCATCGTGATGACCACGTCGGCGCCGCGCACGGCCTCGGCGATCGAGGAGGCGGCGGTGCCGCCGGCGGCGGCCAGGCGGTCCAGCTTGTCCTGCTCGAGTGTGAAGCCCGTGACGTCGTAACCCGCCTTGATCAGGTTCTCGGACATGGGGGAGCCCATGATGCCGAGGCCGATCCAGGCGATCTTGGGAAGGTTGCTGCTCATGATGGGGGTGCCTCTCTCAACTACCTTGCAAAGTCGGGGGGTTCAGCGCGCGGCGCGCGCTTCGCGCGGGAGCCAGTCGAAGGCCTCGGCGCTCGGGCGGTCGCCGGCCTTGTACTCCAGGCCGACCCAGCCGTCGTAACCGGCCTTCTTCAGCTGGTCGAGCAGCTCCTCCAGCGGGAGGGAACCCGTCCCGGGGGCGCCGCGGCCGGGGTTGTCCGCGATCTGCACATGGCCGGTCTTCGCCGCGTACTGCTCGATGACCGAGGGCAGGTCCTCGCCGTTCATGGACAGGTGGTACAGGTCCATCAGGAACTTCGCGTTCCCGAGCCCCGTCGCCTCGTTGACCTTGTCCACGATCTCGATCGCCTTGGGTGCGCTCACGATCGGGCACTTCGGCGACTCGGGCTGGTTGAGGGCCTCGATCAGGACGGTCCCGCCGACCCGGCCGACGGCCCGGGCCGCGAGGACCAGGTTCTCCAGGGCGAGCGCGTCCTGCTCGGCCGGGTCCACGCCGTCGACGCGGTTGCCGTACAGGGCGTTGAACGTCGTGCAGCCCAGGGACTGGGCGAAGACGATGGCCACGTCGATGTTGGCGCGGAACCTCTCCGACTCCTCGCCCGGGATCGACAGGGCACCGCGGTCCGGGCCCGGCAGCTGCCCGGCGTAGAAGTTCAGGCCCGTGAGCTGGACGCCCGCGTCCTCGATCGCCTTCTTCAGGGCGTCGAGCTCGGACTGCTCGGGGGTGGGGGAGTCGACCCAGGGCCACCACAGCTCGACCGCAGTGAAGCCCGCCGCGGCTGCGGCCGCGGGACGCTCCAGGAGCGGGAGTTCCGTGAAGAGGATCGACAGGTTGACGTTGAAGCGCTGGTCTGCGAATCCCACGGGGACGGCGCTCCCTTCCCTGTAATTCCGTATAGCGGAAGTTCGTTTCTGCTGTATGGAAAGATTGCCTGTGGGGGTGGAGGACTGTCAAGAGAGCCCACGAAAAAGTGCCCCCGCGCGATCGCGCGGGGGCACCTGTGAAGGCCTGGTCAGAGGGCGTCGACGCCGCTCACCTTCCAGCCGTCGGAGGTGCGGGTGAGCGTCATCCGCACCCGGTTCAGATCCAGCCGGGGCTCGGGGACCTGGGTGCTCTCGGTCACCTGGTTGACGAAGAGCAGCACGACGGCCCTGTCCGGTGCCGCCGACACGACGGAGACCGCGGGGGCGCCTCCGTCGGAGGGCGTGGCCACGCTCGCCTTCACCACCCCGTGGTACTTCGTCGCGGTCGGCGCGACCACCGTCTTCGTGGTCCTGCCGTACTCGTCGCGGAAGTGCCCGGTCAGCAGGGCACGGGCCCGGGCGAAGTCGCGGTCCAGGTGCCGGTAGTCGTACGACAGTACGACCGGCGCCGCCTTCCGTGCCGCCGCGAGGGCCTCCCCGCGGGCCTGCTCCGCCTGCCGCCCCTGCTGGTACCGCCAGCCGAGGAAGGCGGTCGCGACCAGAGCGGCCACGAGGACGGCACCCAGCACCGCGACGAGCACGCGCCGCCCGGTCCTGCGCGGGGGCGCGCTCTCGTCCGGTCCGCTCTCGTCCGGTCCGCTCTCCTCCGGTCCGCTCTCCTCCGGCTCGTTCTCGGACGGGCCGGACTGCTCGGACGACTCGAACGCCTCGGGCTCCGGCGGGTCCTCCCAGCCGTTCGCCGGGGGCTCGACGAGCAGTGTGCGCCCGGGGGAAGCCTCCTCCTGGCGGGCAGCCCGCTCCGGGCGCTCCGGGCGCTCCGGCCGCTCGGCGCGCTTGGCCGCCGCGCGGGCGGCCGCGGTCAGGGTCCGGCGGGCCGGGGAGCCGCTGCCGCGGGTTCGGGAGGTCGGGTTCGCCATGGTGTCTCTCCTCACTGATGGCCTCACCGGCGGGTCAGCCCACGAACGTGACGTCGGAGGTCAGCCACCGGCCGCCGACCCGCGCGAGGTCGAGCTGGAGCCGGTAGGTGCGCGCCTGGCCCCCGGGCGCGGCGGTGTTGGTCACCTTGCTGTCGGCCACGACCAGCACCCGGGCCGAGCGCTCGTCGGAGCGCACGATGCCCGCTTCCAGGACCTGCCCTTCGGACACCGACCTGTTCTGCGCGACGAGCTTCGTCAACTGGGCGGTCTGCGCGGCGAACTGCTTCTTGAAGTCGCCGGTGGCGCCCTTCAGCACGTCGCGGCTGTCCCGGTCGTAGTGCCGGTAGTCGAGCGACGTGAAGTTCAGCGCCGACTGGCGGGCCGCCGCCAGGACGTCCTGACGGCGCTGTTCCGCCCCGCGCTGGTCGGCCAGCTTCAGGCCCAGCCAGACGGACAGCACCGTCGTCAGCACGGTCGCCGCGACGAGGCCCGCCGACAGCAGCCTCAAGCGTCCCCCTGTCATGCCATCGGTCCCACGAGCAGCCATTGCCACGACTCCTTTCCGAAGACGGTCTGTTCGCCACCCGTCGAGCCCATCTCGACGGGCGTTCCGTCCGGGCCGGTCAGGTCGCCGGTCTCCGGGTCGTACGGGGCCACGAACGCGGCCTGGTTCGTGCTGTCCGCACCGGTCCTCGCGCCGGGGGCGTTCTGCGCGCCGCGCACCGAGGTCGCGCTCCCGCGCGGCGCGGTGCAGCGGGCGCCGGTGTTCGCCGGGCGCGGACTCGTGTCGGCGGGCTCGCGCCGCTGGGTGCCGTAGCCCTTGGTGCATGCGGGCGGGTCGTCGGCGTTCACGGTCAGCCCGAAGTGGGTGGTGCCGTCGCCGGGGATGACCGTGTAGCTGCCCGCCACGGTGAGCGGGAGCGTGACCAGGGCCTGCTCCACGCCGGGCAGCCGGGCCACGGTGATCTGGCCGCCGCTGATGAGGTTGGCCAACAGGACCGGCACCTGCGGCCGGGTGGACTTCAGCAGGGAGTCGAGCTCCTGCGTGGCGGGCACCGTATTGCCGATCAGCCGGCGCAGATCACCGTCGCTCGACTTCAACTGCTCGGTGAGCGTGGCCAGATCGCGCGAGAACGACTTGATGGCCGAGCCCTGGTCGGCCTGGGTCTTCAGCACCTTCCGAGAGTCCTCGATCAGCGAGACCGTCTGCGGGAGCGATGCGGACGCCGACTCCACCAGGGAGTTGCCGGAGTCGACCAGCCGGCTCAGGTTCGGCCCGGTACCGGCGAACGCCTTGCCCAGCTCGTCGACGGTGACCCGCAGATCGTCCTTGCCGACCGAGTTGACCAGCCGGTCGAGGCTCAGGACCAGGTCGGTGACCGGCAGCGGGGTCCGGGTACGGCTGCGCGGGATCGGGCTGCCGTCCATGAGGTACGGCCCGCCCGACCCGCGCGGCTGGAGGTCGACGTACTGCTCGCCCACCGCCGAACGGTCGCCGATCACCGCGAGCGTGTCGGCCGGGATCCTCGGGGCACCGTCCTCGATCTTCAAGGCCACCGACACCCCCGACCCGGTCAGCCGCAGGTCGCCCACGCGGCCCACCGGCACCCCGCGGTAGGTGACCTCCGCGCCGGGGAACACGCCCCCGGACTCGGCGAAGTCGGCCCGCACGGTGTAGCCGCGGTGCAGCACGTCGTCCACCAGCCCCGTGTACCGGGCGCCGACGTACGACACTCCGAGGGCGGTGACGGTCGCGAAGGCGAGCAGCTGGGCCCTGACCGTACGTGTGATCACGGCAGTATCCCCTTCAGCATCAGCTCGGCCAGGCCGAGGTCCACCCCGGGAGGCAGGCGGCGCGAGCCGTCCCCGGTGTCGTAGGCCGCGGTGCACACCGGCGGACACAGCACGGTGCTGTCGTCGGAGGGCTTCGAGGGCACGGCGGGCACGGAGGGCACGGACGGGGTGGGCGGGAGGGACGGAGTGGCCGGCAGGGACGGCAGGGGGGCCGGCGTGGGGACACCCGGAAGACGCGGGGTCCCGGGCGCTGGGGTGCTCCTGCCCTTGCCGGGCTTGCCGTCGAGGTTGCCGTAGATGCCCGCCAGGTCGAGGTCGGCGGTGATCTTCAGGTTGACGTAGTCGCCCCGGATCGCGTCCGTGGCGTTGCGCGGGAACGGATACGTGGTCAGCAGTTCGAGCGAGTCGGGCAGGTCGTCGCCCGCCTTGTTCAGCTCCTGCAGGATGGGCCGCAGACTTCTCAGGTTGGCGACGGTGTCGTCGTGGGAGGCGTTCACCACCTTGGTGCCGGTCGTGCCGAGCTTGGACAGCGCGGTGAGCATCTTCGTCAGGTCGCGGCGCTGGTCGGCGAGGGCCTTCAGGGCCGGCGGCATGGTGTCGACGGCGAGGGCGATCGTCTTCTTCTCCTTCTTCAGCCGCTTGGCGAGCCGGTCGACGCCCTTGAGGGCGCGCACGATCTCGTCCCGCTGGTCGTCGAGGCCGCCGAGGAACGTGTCGAGCTGCTTCAGCAGCGACCTGACCCGGTCCTCACGGCCGTTCAAGGCCTTGTTCAGCTCTACGGTGATCGTCTTCAGCTGGGCCACCCCGCCGCCGTTGAGCAGCGCGGACAGGGCCGACAGCACCTCCTCGACCTCCGCGTTGCGGCCGCTGCGGGAGAGCGGGATGCGGTCGCCGTCGCGGAGCCGTCCGACGGGCGGCGTGCCGGCCGGCGCGGACAGGGCCACGTACTTCTCGCCGAGCATGCTGGTCTGTCTCAGGTCGGCGACCGCATTGCCGGGCAGCTTCACCGAGTCGGCGACCCTGAGCCGCACGCGCGCGTGCCAGCCGTCCAGCTCCACCTTCTCGACCGTGCCCACGGTGACGTCGTTCACCTTCACCGCCGACTGCGGCACCAGGTCCAGTACGTCGCGGAACTCGACGGTGACGTGGTAGGCGTGGCCGTCCGAGGCGGCGCCGCCGGGGAGGGGGACGTCGTACCAGCCGTTGAACTCGCAGCCGGTCAGCAGCAGCGAGCCGACCGCCGTCCAGGCGGCAACCCGCCCCGAGCGCAGCACACTCATGCCCGGGCCCCCAGGATTCCGCCGAGGGTCTTGTCGGCCGTGCCCGTCACCGCAGGGGCCGACGGCACCTCGGGCAGCGAGCCGAAGAGCTTCTTCAGGTCCGCGCAGTCGGGGTTCTTGCCGCCCGCGTCCCCGGTCGTCCTCAGGATCGAGCAGAGCAGGGAGGCCGGGTCCTGGGAGGTCTGTGCGTTGTTGCGGGTGTCGAGGGTGCCGGCCGCGGGGTTGTAGGCGTCCTGCAGGTTCGACAGGCCGGTGGGCGCGACGGTCAACAGCTCCTCCAGTGCGGCCCGTTGGCTGACGAGCACCTTGGTGACCTTGGCCAGGCCCCGTACGTCCGAGGTCAGCGCCTTCTTGTTGCCCTTGACGAAGCCGGACACGTCACCGAGGGCGGCGGCCAGGTACTTCAGCGCGGCCGCGAGGTCCTTGCGCTCCCCGGCCAGCTGCCCGGCCACGTCGGCGAGGTCGGTGTCGAAGGACCGCACGCCGGTGTCGTCCGCCGCCAGTGCGGCCGTGAACACCTGCAGGTTCCGCACGGTCCCGAACAGGTCGCCGCGCCCGTCGGACAGCGTGGTGACGGCCTGGGAGAGGTCCCCGACCGTCCGGTTGAGGTTCTCGCCCTGCCCCCGGAGGTTGTCGGCGCTCACCCCGAGCAGCCGGGACAGCGAACCCTTCTTGTTGGCGCCGTCCGGGCCGAGCGCCTCCGCGGTGGTGTGCAGGCTGTCGAAGATCCGGTCCAGCTCGACGGGGACGGCCGTACGGGACTCGGGGATGACGTCGCCGTCCCGCAGCTCGGGTCCCTTCCGGTACACGGGCAGCAGCTGCACATAACGGTCGCTGACCACCGAGGAGTTGATGATCGCGGCCTGCGCGTTCGCGGGCACCCTGCGGCCCCGGTCGTACTCCAGCTCCACCCGCACCCGGCCGCCCTCCGGCGTGATCTTCCTGACCTCGCCGATGCGGACACCGAGGACGCGGACGTCCGAGCCGGGGTAGATGCCGACGGTGCGCGGGAAGTACGCCGTGACCCGGACGGGGTCGGGGCCGGGCCACAGGGCGACGGCCAGGCCCGCGACGACCGCGAGCACGGTGAACAGGGCGAGGAGTCTGCGGGTCATCGGGTGCCTCCCGTCCGTGGCGTGACCGGGGCGGCGACCAGGTTCTGGACGTAGGAGTCGAACCAGCGGCCGTTGCCGAGGGTGTTGGTGAAGAGCCGCACGTACGGCGCGAGGAGCTTGACGCTGCGGTCGAGGCTCGCCTGGTTGCGGTCGAGCATGGTCACGAAGGTGTCGAGGTTCTTCAGGGCCGGTCCGATCTGCTTGCCGTTGTCGTCGACCAGACCGGAGAGCTGGATGCCCAGCAGCGCGGAACTCTTGAGCAGCCGGTGAATGGCCGCGCGCCGCCTGCCGATCTCCTTGAACAGCGCGTCGCCGTCCTTCACCAGCGCGGAGAAGTCCTTGGTGTGGCCGGCCAGCACCTTGGTGACCCCGTTCGCGTGGTCGAGGAGCCCGCGCAGCGCCTTGTCACGGGAGGCGACGGTCCGGGAGATCCGCGACAGTCCCTTGATCGACGCCCGCACCTCCGCGGGAGAGTCCTGGAACGTGACGGAGATCGTGTCCAGCGCCTTCGCGAGCCGGTCCGTGTCGACCTCCTCGGTGGTGGTCGTGAGGTCGCTGAAGGCCTGGACGACGTCGTACGCCGACACCGTCCGCCCGATCGGGATCTCGCTGCCCGGCGTCAACTGCCCGGGCCCCTTGGGGGAGAGGGCCAGGTACTTCGCGCCGAGGATCGTCCTGACCCGGATCGCCGCGCCCGTGTCGGTGCCGAACGCCGGGTGTCCCTTCACCTTGAAGGTGACCTTGACGTGGTCGCCGTCCAGGCCGACGTCCTCGACCTTGCCGACCTTGACCCCGGCGATCCGCACCTCGTCGCCCGGCTTGAGCCCGCCCGCCTCCGAGAAGGCCGCGCTGTACGTGTCGCCGCCGCCGATCAGCGGCAGGCTGTCGGCGTTGAAGGCGGCGACGGTGAGCAGCGCGAGGACGGTGAGGCCGACGGCGCCCACCACGACGGGGTTCCGCTCGCGGAAGGGCTTCAGCCGAGGGCGCCTCAGCCGGATCCTGGGCAGCTTCGGCGGCAGGACGCGCACCTTCACCAGGGGCTGGGGCTGGGGCTGGGGCTTGCGCTGGGGCAGTCGGGGGAGGAGCCTCGGCAGCTTCGGCGGCAGGACCCGTACCTTCACCAGGGGCTGGGGGCGGGGCTTGCGCTGGGGCAGCCGGGGGAGGAGCCTCGGCAGCTTCGGCGGCAGGACCCGTACCTTCACCAGGGGCTCCGGGCGAGGCCGCCGCGGGACGCGCATGCTCATCCGCCGCACCTCGCCTGTGCCACGTGCAGCTCCGGGCTGATCACCTGCTTCGTCTTCGGCAGCACGATCCGGCCGTCGAAGTCGCAGAGGTAGAAGTTGAACCACGAGCCGTAGGACGCCGTCCCGGTCAGCTTGTTGAGCTTGTTCGGCAGCCGTTTCAGGACGCCCTCCACGGTGGTCTGGTTGTCGTTCAGCGTTCCGGTGAGATCGCCGAGGCCGGCGATGTCGTCCTTCAGCGGCGGACGCGCGTCCTTCAGCAGCCCCGCCGTGACGTCCGTGAGACCGCCGATGCTCACCAGGGACTCCCCGATGGGCTTGCGGTCGGCGGACAGCCCCGAGACCACCCGGCGCAGCTGCGTGAGCAGCCCCGAGAAGCGCGAGCCGCGCTTGTCGAGCGTCCCCAGGACGGTGTTGAGGTTGTCGATCACCGAGCCGATCAGCCGGTCGCGGTCGGCGAGGGTCGTGGTGAGCGAGGCCGTGTGCGCGAGCAGGCTGTTCACCGTGCCGCCCTCGCCCTGGAGGGTCCGGACGATCTCGGTGGCGAGCTGGTTGACGTCGTTCGGGCTGAGCGCCGCGAACAGCGGCTTGAAGCCGTTCAGCAGGGCGTTGAGGTCCAGCGCCGGCTGGGTCCGGGACAGCGGGATGGTGCCGCCGGGCCGCAGCCGGCTGCTGACGTCGCCGGTGCCCTCGGTCAGTGCGATGTACCGCTGCCCGACGAGGTTGCGGTAGCGGACCACCGCGTGGGTGCCGGCGAGCAACGGCCGGTCGGCGGTGACGGTGAACGTGACCTCGGCCAGGGTCCGGTCCTTGATCCGGATGCCTTCGACCTCCCCGACCCGCACTCCGGCCACCCGGATGTCGTCGCCGTTCTCCAGCCCGGTGACGTCGGAGAACACCGCGTGGTAGGTGTCCTTCGGGGTGAAGGAGATGTTGACGATGGTGGCGGCGAGCAACGCCGTCGCCGCGCTGGTGACCAGCGCGAACAGGCTGAACTTGATCAGTGGGCCGGCGGTCTGCCGGGCTCCTGCCCTGCTCATGCGACGCTCACCGCCGTTCCGCGCGCGAGCGGCCCGAACAGCAGGGTCGCGACGGGCGGCACCTGGTCCGCGGGGACGCCCATGACGGGGGCCACGAGCGAGCCGACGGCCCGCTGCTCGGCCGCGGTGGCGGACACGTCGACACCTCCGGGGAGTGGGCCGCCCGAACTCCGGGCGGACGTACCGTCGTCGAGATGGGGCTTCGGCCCGGGCACCTGCGGGTGCGGCAGGCCACGGCAGTCCGGGCCGGAGTGCTCGCCGTACACCGGCTCCTCACCGGGCCGGTACGCCCCCTGTGGCCGTACGACCTCGAGGGTGATCCGCATCTCCCCGCCCCGGAACGCGTCCTCCGACGCCTTCTCCTGCCGGACCAGACCCTGGAACAGGCACGGGTACTCGGGGGAGTAGCGGGCGAAGAGTTCCAGCGTGGGGCGGGAGACCCGGCCCAGGGTGATCAGCCGGTCGCCGTTCTCGGTAAGGAAGCCGTCCGCCGTGCCCGCCACGGCGGCGGTCGAGCGGAGCCCTGCTGCCAGCTGGTCCTGCTTCGCCACGATCGTCCGGCTGGTGGTGACCGTGTTGCGCAGGATCCGCATCAGGTCGGGTGCGGCGTCGCCGTACACCTCGGCGACGTCCGCGAACCGCGAGATGTCCTCCTTGAGGGAGGGCAGGTGCGGGTTGAGGCGGCGCAGATAGCCGTCGACCCGGGTGAGGTTGTCACCGATCCGGTCGCCGCGGCCCTCCAGCGCCGTGGCGAACGCGCTGAGGGTGGCGTTGAGTTCACCCGGCCGGACGGTCCGCAGCAGCGGCAGCAGGTCGTTCATCAGTTGCTGCACCTCGATGCCCACCCTCGTACGGTCCTGGGTGATGACGTCCCCGGCGCGGATGGGCCGAGCCGAGGAGCGAGGGGGAGCCACGAGGTCGACGTACTTCTCGCCGAACAGCGTCTTGGGCAGCAGCCGCGCGTGCACGTCGACGGGGATGTACGTGGCGTACTGCGGCTTGAGCGCGATGTCCAGCGTCGCCTTCGTGCCGTCGGCGTGCACCTCGCGCACCTCGCCGACCAGCACCCCGCGCAGTTTGACGTCGGCGCGCGGATCGAGCTGGTTGCCGAGGCTGTCGGCGTCCAGGGTGATCGGTACGACGGACGTGAACGCCTGCTGGTAGACGGCCACGGCGAGCGACAGCAGCAACGCGAGTACGGCGATGAACGCGATGCCGTACAGCCTGAGTCTCAGCGTTCTCACCGGCCTCACCCCGAGATCCGTACGGTCGTGTTGGCGCCCCAGATCGCGAGGCTCAGGAAGAAGTCCAGGACGTTGATGGCGACGATGGACGTCCGCACCGCCCGGCCCACCGCGACGCCGACGCCCGCCGGGCCGCCGCTCGCGTGGTAGCCGTAGTAGCAGTGCACGAGGATGATCAGCACCGCGAAGACGATCACCTTGCCGAAGGACCACAGGACGTCCACCGGCGGCAGGTACTGCTGGAAGTAGTGGTCGTAGGTGCCGGTCGACTGCCCGTAGTAGCCGGTGGTGATGGTGCGGGCGGCGAGGTACGAGGACAGCAGCCCGATCACGTACAGCGGGATCACCGCGACGAAGCCGGCGATCATGCGGGTCGTCACCAGGAACGGCAGCGACGGGACGCCCATCACCTCCAGCGCGTCGGTCTCCTCGCTGATCCGCATCGCACCGAGCTGCGCGGTGAACCCGGCGCCGACCGTCGCGGACAGGGCGAGTCCGGCCACCAGCGGGGCGATCTCCCGGGTGTTGAAGTACGCCGACAGGAACGCCACGAAGTTGGAGGTGCCGAGCTGGTTCAGGGCCGCGTAGCCCTGGAGGCCGACCTCGGTACCGGTGAAGAAGGACAGGAAGGCGATCACGCCGACCGTGCCGCCGACGACGGCGAGCGCACCGCGCCCGAAGCTGACCTCGGCGAGCAGCCGCAGGATCTCCTTCTTGTAGCGGCGCAGGGTACGGCCGGTCCACGCGAGCGAGCGGCCGTAGAAGGACAGCTGGGTGCCCAGCTCTTCGAGGGAGCGCAAGGGGCGCTCGAGGACTTTTAGAGGTCTCATCGGCTAACCCCTCTGCGGGACGACCTGGAAGTACACGGCGGTCATCACGAAGTTGGTCACGAACAGCAACATGAAGGTGATCACCACGGACTGGTTGACGGCATCGCCGACGCCCTTCGGCCCGCCCTTCGCCGTCAGTCCCTTGTACGAGGCGACGATCGCCGCGATGGCCCCGAACACCAGCGCCTTGATCTCGGCCGCCCACAGGTCGGACAGCTGGGCGAGGGTCGTGAAGGACGCCAGGTAGGCGCCGGGGGTGCCGTGCTGGAGGATGACGTTGAAGAAATAGCCGCCCGCGACGCCGACGACCGAGACGAGGCCGTTGAGGAGCACGGCCACGACCATCGACGCGAGCACACGCGGCACGACGAGCCGGTGGATCGGGTCGATGCCGAGCACCTGCATCGCGTCGATCTCGTCCCGGATCTTGCGCGCCCCCAGGTCCGCGCAGATCGCCGTACCGCCCGCACCCGCGATCAGCAGTGCGGTGACGATCGGCGAGGCCTCGCGCAGCACAGCGAGCACGGACGCGGCACCGGAGAACGACTGCGCGCCCAGCTGCCTGGTCAGGCTGCCGATCTGCAGCGCGATGACCGCTCCGAAGGGGATCGAGACCAGAGCCGTCGGCAGGATCGTCACGCTCGCCACGAACCACGCCTGCTGGATGAACTCCCTTGCCTGAAAGGGCCTTCGGGGCAGGGTACGGACGACGTCCAGCGCCATCGCGAACAGGTTGCCGGAGTGCCTGAGCGCACCGGTCGGGGACAGGCTCATCCGCCCGTCACCCCCGTCCCGTGCAGCTCGGCCTCCCGTCTCGCGATCGCCTCCCAGCGGGGCGGGCGGGTGATGCCCGGGCTCGGCAGCAGGCGGGGAGTCAGGCTCTCGGCCGTACCGCCCTCGTCGATCTGGGCCAGCTCCTGCTCGACCAGGGCCGCGTCCTTCTCCTCCGCCATGCCGATCGGCCCCTGCATCCGGCCGTTCAGGAACTGCCGTACGACGGGCTCGTCGCTGGCCAGCAGCCGCTCGCGGGGTCCGAACATCACCAGCTCGCGCCGGAACAGCAGCCCGATGTTGTCGGGCACCTGCCGGGCGGAGGCGATGTCGTGGGTGACGATCAGGAAGGTCGCGTCGATCTGTGCGTTGAGGTCGACGATGAGCTGGTTGAGATACGCCACGCGCACCGGGTCCAGGCCCGAGTCCGGCTCGTCGAACAGGATGATCTCCGGGTCGAGGACCAGGGCGCGGGCGAGCCCGGCCCGCTTGCGCATACCGCCGGAGATCTCGCCGGGCAGCTTCCCCTCGGCGCCGAGCAGCCCGACCATCTCCATCTTCTCGAGGACGATGCGCTTGATCTCGCTCTCGGACTTGCGGGTGTGCTCGCGCAGCGGGAAGGCGATGTTGTCGTAGAGGTCCATCGAGCCGAACAGCGCGCCGTCCTGGAACAGCACACCGAACAGCTTCCGCACCTCGTACAGGTCGCGTTCGCGCAGGCGGGTGACGTCCCGGCCCGCGACCTTCACCGAGCCCCGCTCCGGCTTCAGCAGCCCGACGAGCGTCTTGAGGAACACCGACTTGCCCGTCCCGGACGGCCCGAGCAGCACCGAGACCTCCCCGGCCGGGAGCGTCAGCGAGACGTCCTCCCAGATGACCTGGTGACCGAAGGACTTGGTCAGCCCTTCCACACAGATCTCGACACCCATCCGGTTCCACCCTTCGCCCGCGGAGCAGCTGCGACATCTGCTCTACGGGGCGGGGCGGGGTGTCCGTCGCGGCGACCGGGAAGTTTTTTTCGCACGCGTTTACGGCGTGCTACGGCAGCTTGACCTGCTGCGGCGGCGTGGCGCGCGCCGGCAGCTTCACGGAAGGCACGCTCGGCGTGGGAACGGGGAGGGAAACGGAGGGGAGGGACGGCGCCGTGGGGAGCGGCGGCACCGAGGGCACCGCGGACTTTGTCGGGAGCTCCGGAAGCGATGGTGAGGAGACCTCCGGCAGGGGCGGCACGGCGAGCGGTGCGACGGGTCCGCCGGAGGGCGGTCGAGTCGTTGCCCGGGTCGGGGCCGCGGACGGCCT
The DNA here is from genome assembly GCF_020819595.1 of Streptomyces barringtoniae. Taxonomy (GTDB): domain Bacteria; phylum Actinomycetota; class Actinomycetes; order Streptomycetales; family Streptomycetaceae; genus Streptomyces; species Streptomyces barringtoniae. The sequence continues at coordinate 42,869 of NZ_JAJHNP010000001.1, read as the reverse complement.
GTGCGTCCTGGGAGCGCGCGCCTGCCCGGTGCTGCTGGTGCTGCCGGTGCTCTCGCTGCTGTCGGCCACCCGCGCCCCGCTGGAGACGGCCGGCCGCGGCACGGGACCGTTCCCGTCTCCGCCGGCGTGGAGCGCGTACGGCAGCACGAATCCCGCGACCGCCAGGGTCGCCGCCGTCGAGGTGACCGCGACCGCCTGGGCCTTGCCGCCCCCGCGCAGCCGCCCGCGCCCGACCAGGAACAGGGCGAGCCCGAGCGTCCCGGCCAGCGAGGCGCGCAGCGTCCGCCGGGCCCGGGCGAGCAGCGACTCGACGGTCCGGTAGCTGAGGCCCATCCGCACCGCGACCTGGCTCACGTCCAGGTCCTCGGACTTCAGTCGCAGCGCCTCCGCCTGCCGGGCGGGCAGCTCGCCGCTGCGCACGGCGAGCCACTTCGCCTCGGCCCGGTCGCACACCACCTCCTCGACCGGCACCGGACCCGGCGCGACGAGCGTGGGGCGGCTGCCCACCTCGGCCTCGCGGTTGACCTGCCGGTACCGGTCGACGCACAACCGCATGGTCACCGTCGTCAGCCAGGCGCCGAGCCGCTCGTCGTCGAGGTCCGGGCGCTCCGCGGCGCGCAGCATCGCCTCGTGCACGGCGTCCTCGGCGTCCTCAAGGCTCATCGAGCGCCGCCGGGCCACCTTGAGCAACTGCTCACGATGGCTCCACATGCGCTTCCAGCGCTCGTCGGCGGCCGCTGTGTCCGCAGGCATGTCCGTCGCCATGAGGGCCCCTTCGCGCTCACCCGCCGGTCCGGTGCTCCCGGCGGATGGCGACATTACCGCCGGGTATCCGCGGTTGTGGAGGGGTCGACGCCCATCGTGTTCCAGCTGTTGCCGGAGGTCAGCGGCCCGGCATCGGGCAGCACGCCGCCGGGCAGGGTGAGGCTCGGCTCGGGGACGGGAGCCTGCGGGGTCCCGGGCCCCTCGGGGGCGGCGGTGGTGGGAGACGGGGCGGGGGAGGGCGAAGCGGGTGGTGCCGACGGCGTGCGCGAAGGGCCCGGGCGGCCCGGCCTCCGGTCGTCCGACGGCTTCGGCGAGGGTTTCGGGGCCTTCCGGCGGGACGGCTCCGGCCGGTCCCCGGACCCGGCGGGCGCGTCCGGCACGACCCGGTGTCCCGTCAGGTAGTACGCGTACCAGGCCCTGACCGTGCGCAGATACGCGTCCGAGTGGTTGTAGCCGAGGATCGCCCGGTCCAGGTCGGCGGGGTTCGACAGGTCCCGGCCGCCCGCGCACAGGTAGCGGCCGGCGGCGAGAGCGGCGTCGTAGACGTTGTCCGGGTCCGCGCGCCCGTCGCCGTTGCCGTCCGCGCCCCAGCGGGCCCAGGTCGACGGGATGAACTGCATCGGGCCGACCGCGCGGTCGTACACCGCGTCCCCGTCGTACGCGCCGCCGTCGGTGTCCGCCACGACGGCGAAGGCGCCGCCGGTCAGCCGGGGACCGAGGATGGGCGTCACGGTCGTACCGTCCGGGGTCACCCGGCCGCCCCGTGCCTGTCCGGACTCCACCTGGCCGATCGCGGCCAGCAGCTGCCAGCGCAGCCGGCAGCCGGGCGCGGTGCGTGCCAGCTCCTCCTCGGCACGCCGGTACGCGGCGAACACGGTCGCGGGCAGGGCGCCGCCCGTCACGGCCTGGGCCGAGGCCCGCCCAGGGGTGCGCAGCGGGGGCAGACCGGTGCGGTAGGGCGCGTCACCGGACACGCTCGGTCCCTGCTCCGCGGCGGGTGCCGTCTGCCGCGCGGGCTCCGTGGCCTGCGCCGGGACCGCCCCCGGCGCCTGCGACGCGGTCAGCGCGGCCATCGCCGCCGCCGCGATCGCCGAACCCCTGGCACCCCGCAACGCTCCTTTGAGCTCACGCGCTGTCATTGTTCCGTCCCCTCCCTGCATGGACCCGTCGTCCGCTCTACGCGGCCGGACGGCCGGTCCGTCGCACGGAGTGGGAGGAGCGGGGGGAGGGAGTGGGAGCCGGGGCAACCGGAGGACTCGGAGGGACTGCCGGAGAAACGATGCCGCGCGCTAGGTTGAGCTCGTGCGATTGAGAGTGGAGTTCACGACCGAGCCCTTCGACCTGGACGAGGCGCCCGCGCACGCGCTGGCGGCCCGCGAGGTGATCGAGGCCGCGGAGCTGGACGCGGTGGACGTCGGTCCGTTCGGGAACACGGCGGAGGGCGGCGCCGGCGCGGTGCTGGCCGCCGTGGACGCGCTGCTGCGCAAGTCCCTGGAAGCCGGTGCCACCCGGATCTCGCTGCAGGTCAACGTGATCGGAGCGGGGGAATGACCGGCACCGGCGACGAGCCCTTCATCACGGCTGTGAAACCGCTGGTCGACGCCATGGGCGGGGAGATGATCCCGCCCGACGAGGCCGGCCCCGAGGACGTCGTCCTCGCCTGGGAGGGCGTCGACGTCGTCGCCGTACGCCTGCCCCAGCTCGCGGACTCCCTCGACCACATCCTGGCGGCCATGGAGCGCAGGGAGGGCCGCCCGCTGGCCGACCTGGACCGCAAGGCGAAACAGGAGGTCGTCCGGATACTGGAGGCACGCGGCGCCTTCGCCGTGCGGCACGGCGTGGAAACCGTGGCGGGCGCGCTCGGGGTGAGCCGCTTCACCGTCTACAACTACCTCAACCGGGAGAAGGGTGCCTGAGCCGACGCCACGGGATCCGTAGCGCTGCGGCCGAATTTTCAACAAAGTGTTGACGTTGTGTTTCGGAGGGCGTTAGCTGTTCGCAGCCCGTTCAGCACGAAGGCCGAATCCGGCCACGGAGGCTCCCGTGACTTCGACTTCCACGCCCCCGGGCCTGGCCCGGTTCAACGATCTGGAGGAGCGCGAGGCCCTCGCCGCCCTCCACGAGGCGTGCGCCTCCACCGAGTGGGCCCGGCGACTGCTCGCCGCCCGCCCCTACGCCACCCCCGAGGCGCTCTACGCCGCCAGTGACGCCGCCATGGCCGAGCTCGGCACCACGGACCTGGCGGAGGCGATGGCCGGGCATCCGCCGATCGGGCGCCCCAGGGCCGGGGACCCGGCCTCCGCACGGGAACAGGCCGGCATGGCCGGCGCCGCCGAGGAACTCAAGGCCGAGATGCTCGAACTCAACCTGGCCTACCAGGAGAAGTTCGGCCATGTGTTCCTGATCTGCGCCACCGGCCGGACCGGCGAGCAGATGCGCGACGCGGTCAAGGAGCGGATCGGGAACTCGCCGGAGCAGGAGAGGGAGATCGTCCGCACCGAGCTGGGCAAGATCAACCGCATCCGACTGGCCCGACTCGTCGAAGAGGACGCCTGACACCATGAGCACCAGCACCACCGCCTCCGTGTCCACCCACATCCTGGACACCTCGATCGGCCGCCCCGCCGAGGGCGTCGCCGTCCAGCTCGCCGCCCGTAGTGGCCGGGACGCGAACTGGCAGGCGCTCGGCGGCAGCGCGACCGACGCCGACGGCCGGTGCAAGGACCTGCCGGCACTGCCGGAGGGCACCACCCACGTACGGCTCGACTTCGCCGTCGAACCGTATTTCGAGAAAAAGCAAGCCGATGCGCAGCAGGACGCCCCCGCGAATCGGGACAGCGGTGCCGTGTTCTTCCCCGAGGTGGCGATCACCTTCGCCGTGAAGCCCGGGGAGCACTACCACGTACCGCTGCTGCTCAACCCGTTCGGCTACTCCGTTTACCGAGGGAGCTAGCAGAAATGCCCACGATCCTGGGACAGAACCAGTACGGCAAGGCCGAGAACCGAGTCGTAAAGATCACGCGGGACGGCGCCACCCACCACATCAAGGACCTCAACGTCTCCGTCGCGCTGAGCGGCGACATGGACGAGGTCCACTACTCCGGCTCCAACGCCAACGTCCTGCCGACCGACACCACCAAGAACACGGTGTACGCGAAGGCCAAGGAACACGGCATCGAGTCCGCCGAGCAGTTCGGCATCCATCTCGCCCGCCACTTCGTCACCACGCAGGAACCGATCCACCGCGCCCGGATCCGGATCGAGGAGTACGCCTGGGAGCGGATCGAGACCTCCGACGCCAACTCCAAGTTCATCGGCGCGGACGAGGTCAAGCACTCCTTCGTCCGCAAGGGCCAGGAGATCCGCGTCACCCAGGTCACCTACGACGGCGAGAAGTGGGAGGTCGTCTCCGGCCTGAAGGACCTGGTCGTGATGAACTCGACGAACTCGGAGTTCTGGGGTTACGTCAAGGACAAGTACACCACCCTGCAGGAGGCGTACGACCGCATCCTGGCGACCCAGGTCTCCGGCCGCTGGCGGTTCAACTGGACCGACGACGAGCAGAAGATGCCCAACTGGGAGAAGTCCTACGAGCAGGTCAGGAAGCACATGCTCCAGGCCTTCGCCGAGACCTACTCCCTCTCCCTGCAGCAGACGCTGTACCAGATGGGTGCGCGCATCATCAACAACCGCAGCGAGATCGACGAGGTCCGCTTCTCGCTCCCGAACAAGCACCACTTCCTGGTCGACCTGGAGCCCTTCGGGCTCAAGAACGACAACGAGGTCTACTTCGCCGCCGACCGGCCCTACGGCCTGATCGAGGCGACGATCCTCCGGGACGGCTGTGAGCCGCAGATCCCGGTGGACCTCACCAACCTCTGACGCGGGACGCGTGGCCCCGGACCCGCCCACCGGGCCGGGGGCACGCCACACCGGAGGGAACGCCATGGCACAGCCTGCGAAGGGGTCGGCCCACACCCCTTGTTCCACCCCGCCGACCGCACCGACCCTCCACACCGGCTTCCCGGCCCGGGCGCAGACCGTGCTCGGCTCCGGGATCAGCGCGGGCGCGCTCGCCGCGGTCCTGCCCAATTTGTTCTTCCACCACCTCGGCACCCGGAGCGGCGGCCCCGCTCCGGCACTCAAATCCTCCTAGGGTCCTGCCGTGCCCTCCCCGTGGACACTCCCCCTCCACGGACCGCCACCGAAAGACAAGGAAGCACGATGGCATCATCGGCAGCCCAGCGCATTGTCATCGAGAACTGCGCGATCGCGACCGTGGACGCGGGCGACACCGAGTACGCCTCCGGTCACCTCGTCCTCGCCGGCAACCGCATCGAGTCCGTCGGCGCGGGCCAGGCCCCCGAAGGCCTTGAGAACGTGGTGCGCCGGATCGACGCGAGCGGCCATCTGGCCACGCCCGGTCTGGTCAACACCCACCACCACTTCTACCAGTGGATCAGCCGGGGCCTGGCCACCGACCACAACCTGTTCAACTGGCTCGTCGCGCTCTACCCCACCTGGGCGCGCATCGACGAGCAGATGACGTACGCGGCCGCGCAGGGTTCCCTCGCCATGATGGCCCGCGGCGGTGTCACCACCGCCATGGACCACCACTACGTCTTCCCGCACGGCTCCGGCGACCTGTCCGGCTCGATCATCCGGGCCGCCGCCGAGATGGGCGTCCGCTTCACGCTGGCCCGCGGCTCGATGGACCGCAGCGAGAAGGACGGCGGCCTGCCGCCGGACTTCGCCGTGGAGACGCTGGAGGGCGCCCTCGCGGCGACCGAGGAGACGGTGAGGAAGCATCACGACGCCTCCTTCGACGCGATGACCCAGGTGGCCGTGGCCCCCTGCTCCCCGTTCTCGGTGTCGAGCGAACTCCTCAAGCAGGGCGCCGAGTTGGCGCGACGGCTGGGCGTACGGCTGCACACCCACGGCTCGGAGACCGTGGAGGAGGAGAAGTTCTGCCACGAGCTTTTCGGCATGGGCCCGACCGACTACTTCGAGTCCACGGGGTGGCTCGGCGAGGACGTGTGGATGGCGCACTGCGTCCACATGAACGACTCCGACATCGCCGCGTTCGCCCGGACGAAGACCGGTGTGGCCCACTGCCCGTCCTCCAACGCCCGCCTCGCGGCCGGCATCGCCCGCGTCCCCGACATGCTGAAGTCCGGCGTCCCGGTCGGCCTCGGCGTCGACGGCACCGCGTCCAACGAGTCCGGCGAACTCCACACCGAGCTGCGCAACGCCCTGCTGATCAACCGCCTCGGCGCCCACCGCGAGGCCGCGCTGAACGCCCGTCAGGCGCTGCGGCTCGGCACCTACGGCGGCGCGCAGGTCCTCGGCCGGGCCGACCAGATCGGCTCGCTGGAGCCGGGCAAGCTGGCCGACGTGGTGCTGTGGAGGATGGACACCCTCGCCCACGCCTCCATCGCCGACCCGGTGATCGCGCTGGTCTTCGGCGCGGCGGCCCCGGTCACCGCGTCCTTCGTCAACGGCGAGCAGATCGTGGAGAACGGCCGCCTGACCACCGTCGACGAGGACGCCATCGCCCGCACCACCCGTGAGGAGGCCCAGCGCCTCGCCCGGATCAGCGCCCAGGCCTGATCCCCACCCACACGCCGGTGGGCCGGCCCAGCCTACGCCCGGCCCACCGGACACTTCGGCGAAGCCACGGGGTACGCCGAAGCTCTGGCGACCGCAGCCGGCGGCCCGCCGGCACACCTGGTGGTCGCCCCGTACGGGCGGTTCGCCGAACACGTCGGCAACCGGCCCTGCGGCCGACTTGCCGGAAGCCTCGGCGCTCGCCCCGCAAGGGCCCGCCGCCGGAGCACCGGACGGGTCGCACCATGCGGCCGGTCTGTCGGAGGTCTTGGCGGCTGCCGCTCGTGGGTGGCGCGCCAGGGGGCTTGGCGGTTGCCTCTCGCGGGTGACTCGTCAGGAGGCTTGGCGGTCGTCCTGTGCGGGCGGCGCCGGAGGTTTTGGCAGGTCGGTTGATGTGGCTGGTCTGTCGGAGGTCTTGGCGGCTGCCGCTCGTGGTGGTGCGTCAGGGGGCTTGGCGGTCGTCCTGTGCGGGCGGCGCCGGAGGTTTTGGCGGGCAGGCTCATGTGGCCGGCTTGCCGGAGGATTTGGCGGTTGCCGCGTGTGGCGGTCGCCGGAGGTTTTGGCAGGTCGGTTGATGTGGCCGGTCTGTCGGAGGCCTTGGCGGCTGCCGCTCGTGGGTGGCGCGCCAGGGGGCTTGGCGGTTGCCTCTCGCGGGTGATTCGTCAGGAGACTCGGCAGGTCGCCCCGTACGGTCGGCGTGCCGGAAGACGCGGCGGGCGCTCTGTGCGGGCGTTCGCCGGAGGTCTCGGCAGGTCGCCCCGTACGGGCGGCGTGCCGGAACGCTCCGGTCGGGAGGGACGGCTCCCGGCCGGGGTCCGTGGACCCGAGCGGGGTCCACGGCAGCCGTCTCCGGGGCGCGTGTGCACGCACGCGCCCCGGAACGGTCACCGCTCGGCCCGCTCAGGCAGCACCCCCGTCCCGGTCCCGCACGACCACACGCACCACCTCCATGAAACCCACGTCGACCCACGTCGACGGCGACGTGTCACCCGACCGGAGGAGCCGCCGTGGCCGCCCACCCTGTTGACGAGAAACTCCCCGCCCTCAAAATGGCGACCAGCGGCCTGCAGCACGTGGCCGCCATGTACGCCGGAGTCGTCGCCCCACCCCTGATCGTCGGCGCGGCCGTAGGCCTGTCCGGCAAAGACCTCACCTTCCTCACCGGAGCCTGCCTGTTCACCGCCGGGCTCGCCACCTTCCTGCAGACCCTCGGCTTCTGGAAGATCGGCGCCCGCCTGCCCTTCGTCAACGGCGTGACCTTCGCCGGCGTCGCCCCCATGACGGCGATCGTGGCGTCCGCCAAGGACAAGTCCGACGCCCTGCCGATGATCTTCGGCGCGGTCATGGTCGCCGGCCTGCTCGGCTTCATAGCGGCCCCCTTCTTCAGCAGGGCAATCCGCTTCTTCCCGCCCGTCGTGACCGGCTCGGTCATCACCCTGATCGGCGTCTCCCTGCTCCCGGTCGCGTTCGGCTGGGCCCAGGGACCGAACCCCGCCGCGCACGACTACGGCTCGACCACCAACCTCACCCTGGCTGCCGTCACCCTCCTGATCGTCCTGCTGCTGCGCCGTTTCACCCGCGGTTTCGTCAAGCAGATCGCGGTCCTGCTCGGCCTGGTCATCGGCACGCTCATCGCGATCCCCTTCGGCGTCACCGACTTCAGCCCCGTCGCGCACTCCGCCGTCGTCGGTTTCCCGACCCCCTTCCACTTCGGCGCCCCCACCTTCCACCTCGCGGCGATCCTGTCGATGTGCGTGGTGATGGTCGTCTCCATGACGGAGTCCACCGCCGACATGCTGGCGCTCGGAGAGATCGTCGAACGCCCCGCGGACGAGAAGGTCATCGCGGCCGGCCTGCGCGCCGACACCCTGGGTTCCGCTCTCAGCCCGCTGTTCAACGGCTTCATGTGCAGCGCCTTCGCCCAGAACATCGGCCTCGTCGCCATGACGAGGATCCGCAGCCGCTTCGTCGTCGCCGTCGGCGGCGGCTTCCTCGTCCTGATGGGCCTGTGCCCGATGGCCGCCTCCCTCATCGCGGTCGTCCCCCGCCCGGTCCTCGGCGGCGCCGGCGTCGTCATGTTCGGGTCGGTCGCCGCGAGCGGCATCCAGACCCTGGTCCGGGCCGGCCTGGAGAAGGACAACAACGTCCTGATCGTCGCCGTTTCCCTCGCGGTCGGCATCATCCCGATCACCGTGCCGGACTTCTACCACGCCTTCCCCGACACCGCGAGGATCGTCCTGGACTCCGGCATCTCCACCGGCTGTGTCGCGGCCGTCGTCCTCAACCTCATCTTCAACCACATGGGCAAGGGCACGGAGGCCGAGGACGTCACGCACCCGATGGAGGCGGGGCAGGAACTCACGCCCGCCCACTGAACACCCCCTGAACCCTCGCGCGGGGCACGGCGATCGCCGTGCCCCGCACGGGCGCGTACGGCAGTCCTGGACGACCACGGGGGCCGGTGGCACGCGATCGGCGCGCAGTGGCCGTCGTACGCCGCCTATGTGGTCGGCTTCCTGGTCATCGGCATCATGTGGGTCAACCATCATCAGCTGTTCAGCTGTGTCGCCCGCGTCGACCGCCCGCTGATGTTCCTGAACCTGCTGGTGCTGATGGTCGTGGCCATCGTGCCCTGGCCGACCGCCATGCCCGCCGAGTACCTGCGCGCAGACGCCGCCGCGCACGCGGCGGGAGGTGGCCGGTGCGGGTGAGGTGCCACCACAGGACCCTGGCCGCGCACGGCCTGCTCGCCCTCTACTACGGCTTCAAGCAGGTAGCGGTGCCACTCCGCCGGGACCGGGCCACGCCATGAGGTTCGCCAGCAGCTCCGCCTGCTCGATCGCGTCGTCCAGGGCGTGGTGGGTGTGCCGGCGCCGGGAGAGGAGGTGCCGGGGCATCGTGCCCTTGGCCACCGCCCGCAGCGGCAGCCCGGCCTTGGTGGCGTAGAGCGTCTTCATGTCCAGGCAGCCGGAGTGCCCGAAGGGGCTCTCTCCGGTGAACCTGATCAGATACCAGTACAGGAACGTCCAGTCGTACGACGCCGGATAGCCGCACATCACCGGCTGCGCGCCCGCGCTCACCTCCCGCACCCAGGCGCTGAACTCGGCCAGCGCGACGGCAGGTTCGGCACCCTCTGCGGCCAGCCGGTCCCGGTCCAGGCCGCTGACCGCCAGCGCCTCGGGGACGAAGTCGTCGCAGATCGGCCGCAGTTCGCGGTAGAAGGTCTGCCGTTCCGGGTCCCCCGGGGTGAAGCCGTCGGCGTCCTGCGTGCCGGCCACGACCGCGCCGATGCTCAGCATGGAGTACGGCCCCGGGATCGGCCCGTCGGCCTCGATGTCGACGGAGATGCAGCGGCTGGGCTTGATGCGTCGTGCGGGCATGGGTCCGCAGCATGGCAGCGACGCGCGGTGCCGCGCATCCGAATTCGGTTCAGGCGCGCGGGGCCACCTGGCACGGCGTGATCGCGGGCGGCCGGCCGGTGACGTACGACCTGGACGACCGTACGGACGATCCAGCCGGCGCAACTCGCGCGCGAGCCGGCGCGCCGCCCCGCCCGGCAGCTCGTCCTGATGGACACCCAGCAGCGGTTGACCGACTGGGCCGGGCGGAACCGGACGTACACCGCCGAGGTGCGGGCGGCCTACGACGCCGGGCACCGGCCCGGAGCTGCTCGGTGCGTAGGCCCGCAGGGGGCGCTAGAGGCCGAACAGGGTGAGGTCCGTCGTCAGTTCCTTGAACACCTCCCGCGGGTCGGCGACCAGCTTGCGCTCCTTCAGGTCCAGCAGGCCGCCCACCCCGCTGACCTCGGCCGCCAGGGTGCCGTCGGTCTTGCGTATCTCCTGCACGATCCGGAAGGTCCTGCCGCCGCCCCACTCGAACTCACAGGTCACATCGACCTCGTCGCCGGCGAGCAGCTCGCGCAGGAAGCGGATCGTCGTCTCCAGCGCCACCGGGCCCACACCTTGGCCCACCAGCCGGGCCTGGCTGATGCCGGCCGCCTGGAGCAGCGACCAGCGGGCGTGCTCCGCGTAGTTGAGGTACACGGACTGGTTCAGGTGTCCCTGGGTGTCGGTCTCGTAGCCGCGGACGGTCACACGGACGGAAAACGGTTCGGCCACTGCTTGCCCTTCTCGCATTCGAATATCCGGTCGATCGATCTTGGCACGCCGCTCACACCCGGCGCGGCGAGGCCAGCAGATAGCGCACCCTCGTGCGCGGCTCGGTGTACTCGCCGGCCTGCCAGCCCGCGCCCTCCAGCGTGGCCGCACAGGCCGCCAGGCTGTCCGCGTCCGCCGCGTACACGGCGACCGCCTCCGGCTGCGGGGTCGCCCGCACCCGGTAGCCGTCCGCGCCCCCGCTCGCCGGATGGTGCCCGGCCGCCTCCAGGGCCAGCGCCGCCGCCCGCACCAGATGCGCGCGCTCCCAGCCGCACGGCCGGTCCACCGCGCCGTCGGTGTTGGTCATCCGGCGCAGCTCCAGCAGCCCCTGCCAGGCGCCGTGCACCTCACGCAGCCGCGCCGGACCGTCCGCGGGCGGCTCCTCCTCGCCGCCGACCCGCGCCGCGAACACCCCCGCGTCCGGGGCGGGTTTCTCCGACTCCTCCGCCGCCTCGGGCACCGCCTCGCGTATACGATGTCCCGCCGGGGTGAGGAAGTGCTCGTGCGGCGGCCGCGGATGCCGGAAGGCCAGCCCCCGTTTCACCAGCGCCGCCAGCTGCGTCTCCGTACCGCGAAGCCGCCCGGTCACCGGGTCGGCGGCCTCGATCACCCGCCGCTGCGCGGCGGTCGGCGGTCGGCTCACAGCGCACTCCTTCCGCTCCCGTCCCCTGCCCGGGGCCGCCCGTCACACGGCCCGCTTCGCAGAGTACGACCCGGGACCGACAACGCGGCCGCCACCCGCAGCGGGCCCCGTGCCGGGGGCCTGTCGGGGCCTACTCCCGTGGCCGGATGTTCCACCCCGCCACCACCGGCCGGCCGTGCTCCGTGCCCAGCCGGCACAGGGTTCCCGTGGCCAGCTGGAACAGCGCGCCGTGCTGGGGCGGGAGGCCGAGGCGGCGGGCGGTGAGGACGCGCAGGAAGTGGCCGTGGGCGATCAGGACGACGACGCCCTCGGTGTCGGCCAGGGCGGCGTCGACCTTGCCCAGCATCCGGTCGGCGCGCTCGCCGACCTGCTCCGGGGTCTCGCCCGGATGCTCCGGCGGCCCCGGCGCGACCCCGTCCGTGAACAGGAACCAGCCCGGGCGGCTGCGCTGGATCTCCACGGTGGTCACGCCCTCGTACCCGCCGTAGTCCCATTCGCGCAGGTCGGCGTCGACCCGGGCGTCCGGGATGCCGATCAGCTCGGCGGTCTCCCGGGCCCGCTGCAGGGGGCTGACGAACGCGGCCCCGATCCGGTGCGAGCGGATCAGCGGCAGCAGCCGGCGTGCCTCCTCCCGCCCGTGCCCGGTGAGGGGTAGGTCGGTCCAGCCGGTGTGCCGTCCGGACCGCGACCACTCGGTCTCGCCGTGCCGGACGAGAAAGAGGTCACCCACGTCAGCGCCCTTCCCGCTCGTCTGTCAGCACGGTGTCACAGGGAGGCTGCCCCCGCAGGACGGACTCGGCCAGACGGCCGTTCTCCAGGGACGCGCCCGCCTCGTCGATGGTGGTCGGGTGTGCCGCAGGCCGACGGTGACTGCGGCGAGGGCGGTGGCGTGCCGGTCGTCGCGCGCACCGTTCCCGCTGAGGTGTCGTGGCGTCGGTCAGGTGCCCGGCAGGACCAGTGTGTTCTCGGCGCCGAGGGCCTTGGGGCCGGTTTCGGCGTACAGCGAGGTCTCGCCGTCGGACCAGCGCACGACCAGGTCGTTGCCGGTGTGGTCGGAGGTGAGGTCACCGGTGGTCATGACCTGGGCGTGCTGCCACGTGCCGTTCGGGCCGACCAGCCGGGACCGGGTGCCGAGCCCGGCGGCCGAGACGCCGGTGCAGCTGTCGAGCGAGCCGTCGGACCAGCGCACGAGCAGATCCGCGCCGGCCGTGCCCTTGAGGGCGCCGCCGGTCAGCAGCGCGGCCTTGCTCCAGGTGCCGTTCGCCCCGAGGAGCCGCTTGGGGGTGCCGAAGGAGCCGGAGCTGATGCCCGTGTACAGCAGCAGGCTGCCGTCGGACCGGCGCGCCAGCAGATCGGTCGCGCCCTTCGCCCCGTGGAACTGCCCGGCGGTGAGCTGTACGACGTTCTTCCAGTCGGAGTTGGGCTTCGCCATCTGGACCTCACGGCCCACTCCCGAGGTGCCGAGCGCCGGGTACAGGGTGACCTCACCGTCGGACCAGCGCACCAGCAGGCCCGGCCGGGTGCCGCCGAACGTCCCGCCGGTGATGCTGCGGGCGTGCGTCCACGTGGAGTTGGCCTTCAGCAGCCGCTCCTCGGCCCCGAACGCGCCCTGGCCGTCCCCGGGGTACAGGGTGACCCCGCCGTCGGACCAGACGACGAGCAGATCGCCGAGGTGGTCGCCGGTGTAGTCGGCGGATGCCATCAGCGTGGCCTTCTGCCAGCGGGCCGCGCCGCCGGGCAACTGCAGGCCCTGGTAGGGCGGCAGACCGGAGGGCGGGTCCTGGCCGGCCACCGCGTCCGCGAGGAGGTTCGCGGCGTCGGCGCCGAACGCCGGGGCGTAGCTGACGTAGTCGACGTTCGCGTCGTTGCCACCGCCGTTGTAGCCGCCGAGGTTGCCGATGACGTGTCCGGTGCGGGCACCGTCCTGGTAGTCGGTGATCCACGGGCTGCCGGACGTGCCGCCGTAGTAGCCGCCGCACGTCATGGCCATCTGCCGGTAGCCGGGGAGCTGTGTCGTCGGCACGGTGCACTTGACGGCCTGCCCCGTGCTGTTGTGCTGGTACGAGGGGTAGCCGACAACGGTCACGTTGTTGTGCGTGTAGCCGCCGGCCCGGGTGAAGGTCAGTCCGCCGCCCACCGCGTCCTCGAGGCTCTGGCCCTTCTGGTTGGCGGAGACCCGCGCGAACGCGGTGTCCAGGTCGGACGAGGCGCCCTTGGTGGTCGACGAGCCCTTGTCCGGCGCGTACCGGGGGTCGATGTAGACGTGCTGGATGTGGAAGATGCCGTACGGCTGCTGGTCGGGGCCGGCGCCCTGGGCGAACTGCGGGACGAAGATGTAGTCGCCCTTCATGTTCAGCGCGCAGTGGGCCGCGGTCAGGACGACGTTCCGGACGGAGGTGTCGATGACACTGCCGGTGCAGTGCCAGGTGGTGCCGCCCGGCCCGTCGGACCCGAAGAACGTCCCCACCAGCGGCGTCCCCTTGAACACGGTGCCCTGCGGCCGTCCCGCCGCCGCGACCCCCGGCCCGGTCCCGCCCGGCGCCGTCCGGCCCCCGTCCAGCGGCCTGGCGTCCGCCATCCGCTGCGCGGTCCAGAACCGCGCGGCCTGCCGGGCCTCCTGCCCGCCGGTGGGCGCCGGCGATCCGGCCGTCCCGGCCTGCGCGGCCGGAACCCCACCGCCGAGGGCGGCGCCGCACACCACGGCGACGGTCACCCGGCGTATGCGTGACGAGGACGGTCTTCTGTACGAGAACAACGGTGCTCCCCCTGGTCTGCTGGAACCGGATCAGGGGAGCGGCGGTGCGCAGGTCGAGCGCACCGGGAGAAACCACGCGGTGAGGGCTCCCCTGGCCGGCCACGCCGTCGGAGACGGCGGGCCACGTGATCCTCGCACATCTTCGCGAAACCCGGACAGGCGGACCCCGCCGTCGACTTGCCCCGGACACGCCGACAGCCCTGCAGGGTACGGCGCGGCTACTGCCGGTACCCGCCGAGGAACCGGCCGATGCGGCCGATCGCCGCCTCCAGGTCCTCCGTGTGCGGCAGGGTGAGGATGCGGAAGTGGTCGGGGGAGGGCCAGTTGAAGCCGGTGCCCTGGACGACCTGGATCTTCTCGCGGAGGAGGAGGTCCAGCACGAACCTCTCGTCGTCGTGGATCTTGTGCACCTCGGGATCGATGCGCGGGAACGCGTACAGCGCGCCCTTGGGTTTCACACAGGACACGCCGGGGATCTCGTTCAGCCTCTCCCAGGCCACGTTGCGCTGCTCGTACAACCGGCCGCCGGGCAGGGTCAGTTCGCGGATGGACTGGCGGCCGCCGAGCGCGGCCTGGATGGCGTACTGGGCGGGCGCGTTGGCGCACAGGCGCATGGAGGCCAGCATGGTCAGGCCCTCCAGATAGTCCTTCGCGTGCTGCTTGGGGCCCGTCACCACCAGCCAGCCGGAGCGGAAGCCCGCGACCCGGTACGTCTTCGACAGGCCGCAGAAGGTGAGCACGACCAGGTCGGGGGCGAGGGCGGCGGCCGAGTGGTGGACGGCGTCGTCGTACAGGATCTGGTCGTAGATCTCGTCGGCGAACACCATCAGGCCGTGCCGGCGGGCCAGGTCCAGGATGCCCTCGACGACCTCCTTCGGATACACCGCGCCGGTGGGGTTGTTGGGGTTGATGATGACCACGGCCTTCGTACGGTCCGTGATCTTCGACGCCATGTCGGCCAGGTCCGGGTTCCAGTCGGCCTGCTCGTCGCACAGGTAGTGGACCGCCTTGCCGCCGGCGAGGGTGGTCACGGCGGTCCAGAGCGGGAAGTCCGGCGCCGGGATGAGGATTTCGTCGCCGTCCTCGATCAGCGCCTGTACGGCCATGGAGACCAGCTCCGAGACGCCGTTGCCGAGGTAGACGTCGTCGACCCCGACCTCCAGCCCCAGGTTCTGGTAGCGCTGGGCGACCGCCCGGCGGGCGGAGAGGATGCCGCGGGAGTCGGTGTAGCCGTGCGCCTGCGGCAGCATCCGGATCATGTCCTGGAGGATCTCCTCCGGCGCCTCGAAGCCGAAGGCGGCGGGGTTGCCGGTGTTCAGGCGCAGCACGCTGTGCCCCGCCTCCTCCAGCGCGTTGGCGTGCTCGATCACCGGGCCGCGGATCTCGTAACAGACCTCGCTGAGCTTGTTCGACTGCCGGAACTCCATGCGCCCCTCCGGAAACTCGTGTTACTTGGTTTTACCAAGTGGACGCTTGGAAAGTCCAACATCTTGTCTAGACTGCGTCGTATGCCACCTCGCCGAAGCTACGACCAGTACTGTTCCGCAGCCCGCGCCCTCGACCTCGTCGGCGACCGCTGGACCCTGCTGATCGTCCGGGAGCTGCTGGCCGGCCCCCGCCGCTACACGGACCTGCACGCGGACCTGCCCGGCGTGAGCACGGACGTACTCGCCTCCCGGCTGAAGGACATGGAGCGCGACGGCCTCACGACCCGCCGGAAGCTGCCCCCGCCGGGCGCGGCCTACGTGTACGAACTCACCGGGCGAGGGCGCGAATTGCTGCCGGTGCTCCAGGCGCTCGGGCGGTGGGGCGAGGCCGAGCTGGGACAGCGGCGGCCGACCGACGCCGTCCGCGCCCACTGGTTCGCCCTGCCGCTGCTGCGGGGTCTGGAGGGGGAGGGCCTGGTCGAAGTCCGGCTGGAGGAGGGGGACTTCCATCTGCGGGTCGGCGCGGAAGAGGGCACGGTGTACGGCGACGGGCCGGCACCGGGCGAGCCCGACGCCCGTCTCACCATGGACGCGGCGGCCTGCGAGGCGGTCGCCCGGGGTGAGCTGAGCCTGACCGACGCGGTCCGGACGGGCCGGGTGACGGTGACGGGGGACGGCGCACTGGCCAAGGCACTGCGGGAGACGTAGGGACGGAAAATGAGGAAGGCCCGCCGGCAGGCGGGCCTTCGAGCACGTCGGGTCACACGTTCGGCGGCACCCGGGAGGGCCGGCCGGACCCCCGCGTCAGCGCATACCCCCCGACACCGGCGAGGGCCGCGAGCACACCCCCGATCGCGGTCCACACCCACCGGTCGGACCACCACCCGGAGGACCAGCCGTCGTCGGAGCCGAAGCTGGACAGCACCGCCGGCTTCGAACCGCCGCCGTCCTGCCCGGACTTGACGGCGATGCCGGGAACCAGCGGCTTGGCCAGCGAGCCGTCCACCGCCGCCGCGCCGCCGATGTCCTTGGAGTCGGCGCGGACCTCGACGCCGACCGGCTTGCCCAGGTCGGCGGAGCCGAGGTCCACGACCGTCAGCCGGACGTAGTACGTGCCCGGCAGCGGGTCGTTGCCCCAGGGCTCCGACCAGCCGCGCACGGTCCGCAGGACACAGGCCAGTTCGACGGAGGACGCCCCCTGCTCGGCCGTGCGGGTCGCCGCGCCGTACTGGCAGGCCTGGCGGCGCCGCAGCCCGTCGTACACGTCGATCTGCCAGCTCTGCGCCCCGTGCGCGGCGGGCAGCTTCACCGTCGCCTTGACGGTGGGCCGCTGCCCGGTGTCCGCGGGGAACGACCAGTACAGGTAGTCACCGGTGGAGCCGGACGCGGTGGCCTGCTGCCCCTGCCGGATCTCCGTCGCCGTACGGAAGGAGGTGCCCGCCCGCGTGGGCGCCGCGCCGTCGGCGGAGGCGCTCGGAGAGGGCGAGGAGTCGGCCGCGGCCGGACCGGCCGCGATCCCGAGCGCCAGCAGTGCGGCGCCCAGCACACGTGTGATCCGCATCAGTTCGTCCTCCAGACCGCGACCCGCCAGCGCGACAGCCAGCCCCACAGCAGACCCGCCAGGAAGCCGGTCAGCACCAGCGCGCCCAGCAGCCACCAGCCACGGCCGAGGCCGAAGGAGGCCACGTCGTGATGCCCGGACGGCCCGTCCACGACGTCCACGGTCAGCTCCAGCGGCAGACCCGGCGTGGTCTTGACGCCTGGCCCGGCCGAGAAGGAGTTGGTGACCTGCAGACACACCGTCTCCGCGGGCGCGTTGTCGTCGTCGCTCTCCGGCTTCGGGTAGCGAAGGCCCGTCGAGATGACGTCCGTACGGCCCGTGCCCGCGGCCTCGCCGCGCACGATCTCCCGTCCGTGCAGGGTCACCGCCCGCAGCAGCACCCCGTAGTCCGGGTTCACGGCGCGGTCGTCGGCCACGCTCACCGAGGCGCGCAGTTCCTTGCCCGGGTCGACGTCGACCTTGTACCAGCGCTGCTGCCCGAACTGTTCACGGTCCGTGTACAGCCCGGACTTCAGGGTCGGCGCCGCCTCGCACCGCGCGGCGCCCTCGGTGGCCACCGGCGTCACCACCGGATCGGCCGCCCGGTCCACCAACTGCCCGACGCGGCTGGACAGTTCCTGCTTGTGCCGTACGTCGGTGTAGGTGCCGCCGGTCGCGTCCGCGATGCAGCTGAGCTGGTCGCGGGTCTTGGCGTCCGGCACCAGGCCGAGCGTGTCGATGGTCAGACCGATGCCCTTGGCCGCTATCTCGCGGGCCACCTCGCACGGGTCGAGCGGCTGGCAGGTGTCCTCGCCGTCGCTGATCAGGACGATACGGCGGGTGCCGGTACCGCCGTTCAGGTCGTCCGCCGCCTTCAGCAGCGCGGGCCCGATCGGCGTCCAGCCGGTGGGCTGCAGCGTGGCCACCGCCGTCTTCGCGTCGGTCCGGTTCAGGGGGCCGACGGGGTAGAGCTGCGCGGTGTCCTTGCAGCCCTCCTTGCGGTCGTTGCCGCGGTAGTTGGCGCCCAGCGTGCGGATGCCGAGCCGGACCTCCTGCGGAGTGGCGTCCAGCACCTCGTTGAACGCCTGCTTCGCCGCGGCCATCCGCGAACCGCCGTCGATGTCCCGCGCCCGCATCGAACCGCTGACGTCCAGCACGAGTTCGACCTTGGGAGCGGCCTGTTCCGTCTCGTCGGCGACGGCCCCGCCGGGGAACGCGATCCCGGCCGCCAGGGCGGCGAGCAGAGCACAGACGCCCGCCGCCAGCCGTTGTCTTGTGATCATCGCCGGATCTTATTGATCAGACCGGTCGTGCTCCAAAACGAGCGGGTTCGGCAGGGAGGTCCACTGGTCGCCCGGGGTCTGCGGGGACAGCCGCATCAGGGTCAACGCCTTGGCCGGCAGGGGGCCTTCGCGCAGGCCGCGCAGGTCGGGGGTGTCCGGCAGGCCGGGGACGGCGGCCGACAGGGCCGCGCCCAGCGCCGGGCCCGAACCCGCCGTACCGGCCAGGGCGCCCGCCACCAGGGAGCCGAACAGCTTGCGGCGCAGGGCCGTTTCGTCGTCGGTGACCAGCCGGCCGGACAGCGGCGGCGGGGTGATGCCGTGCCGGGTCAGGCGGGCCGGGCTGATCCGGATGTCGGCCAGGTCGCGGTAGACCAGCCGCAGCGGGGTGCCGTCGGCCGACACGATCACCAGCAGGTTCTGGCCGTGCGCCTCCAGGGCCACGCCGAGCTCGAGGAGGCGCAGCCCCACGGTCAGCGCAAGCCGGGTGAACGCCGCCAGCCAGGCGGGGGAGCCGGGCAGGCCGGTCGTGGCGAGCGCGGCCACGGGGACGACCCGCTCGCCAGGACCGGCGTACACCTCGGGCGACTCCCGCAGCAGCGCGGCCAGGTCGGGGGAGTGGGCCGAGACCGCGCCCAGCGTGCGGGTGACGTGCAGCAGGCCCTCGGTGTGCGCCGCCAGCTCCTCGCCGAGGGCGGACAGGGGCGCGGCCGCCCGGACCGAGTACGGCGAGATGTCCCGCACCGACGATGTCAGCCGGGCGCTCAGCGCGGTCTTCACATGCGGTCCCTCCGGCAGCGCGAGGGTGCGCAGGGAGAGCAGCGGGCGGGCCGGGCGCCAGGGCGTGTACGGCCCCTTCAGGACGTGCTCCGCCTGCCACGGGTGCACCGGCAGCAGCAGCCGTTCGCCGTCCCGCAGCTCCTGTGGCCACTCGCCCGTCACCAGGCACCCGTCCGCCGGCACCGGTACCGTCCCCAGCTCCACCACCGGCCGGTGCTCCGGGCCGTACGCCAGCTGCTCCGCCACCGAGAAACCGGGCCGGGAACGGCAGCCCGGGTGGTACGGATGCCCGTCCGTCACCCGCTGCTCCCACTCCCAGTCCCGGTCCGGCCACTCCTTCGGGTGATCCGCGTCGGCCCGCGACAGCGCCAACGAGGCGACGCTGTGGGCCAGTTCGGCCGCGAACGCGGCGCCGTGGGGCACCCCGAGGGCGGTCATCAGCGCGGCCGGATCCACATGCCGCTCCCGGTCCAGGCGGACGCCGGTGACGTAGGCGCTCGTGGCGTACGGGTCCGCGTGCGGCCCGTACAGGGTGCGGCCGTCGGCGAGCCGCAGCGCCAGGCTGTGCGCGCCGCGCACCCGGCCGGCGACCCACGGCAGCGGCTCATGGGCCAGCGCCCGCCACAGCCGGGTCAGCACCGCGGCGCGGGCACCCGGCAGCTCCGCCGAGTACCGGGGCAGCAGCCCGGGCCGGACGGCGGCCAGCTCCTCGGCGACCTGGGCCTCGGCGACGGAAGGACGGTGCACGGTCGGCTCCTCGGGTACACGGTGCACGGAGGACGATTGTCGGCGACGACAGACATACTGATCGCGACCACCCCGGACGAAACGAATGGATCGCGTGGACTCCTCACCCTCCTCCGGAGCACCCTCCACCGGAGCCGTCGGCGGCCGCGCCGACGACTACGCGGCCGCGCCCCTGCTGAACTGCCTGCTGCGCGAGGTGGCCGAGCCGCTGGCGAGTCCCGGTGACCTGCGGGTCCACCGGCTGCCGAGCGGGCGGCTGCTGCGCGTGCGGGCCGGCCGGCGCCCCGCCGGTCCCGAGGTCTGCGCGGCCGGGACCTGGCGCCGTGTCGGCCACTCCGAGCTGGTCAAACTGGTCGCCGAGGAGCTGCGCCGGCACACCGGGCTGCCCGGCGGCGACCTGCCCGCCGAGATGATCGACAGCAGGGACGCGGTCGCGGCCCTGCTCACCGCCCGCGCCGGGGCGACGGCGCCCGCCGACCCGTATCTGCGGTCCGAGCAGTCCCTGATCGGCGGCCACCCGTACCACCCGGCGCCCAAGGCGCGCGGCGGCGGCCCGGTCGCCTCCTGGCTGCCGTACGCCCCCGAGGCGCACGCCCGCTTCCCGCTGGTGCTGCTCGGCGTCCGCGAGGACCAGGTGGCCGAGGAGGGCGACACCCGCGCCCTGGACGCGCTCGGCTCGGCGCCGCCCGGCTACCGGCTGCTGCCGGCCCACCCCTGGCAGCTGGACCTGGTGGGCCGCGAGCTGGCGGAGGCCTTCGCCGACGGCCGCCTGCTGCGCCTCGGCACGACCGCCTTCGACACCTGGCCGACGGCGGCGATCCGCACGGTGTACGAGCCCCGGCGCGACCTGTTCCTGAAGTTCAGCCTGGACGTCCGCATCACGAACGACATCCGCCGCCTGTGGCGACACGACCTGCACAGACTGCGCCGTACCGACACGGCCGCCCGGCACGCCCTCGCGGCGATGGGGCCGACCGCGGCCTGGCTGAGCGACCGCGGCTACCGCACGGCCGCCTTCGCCTTCGAGGAGCTCGCCGTCCTCGTCCGCGACGGACTGCGCGGCCACCTGCTGCCGGGCGCCACCCCGTTGCTCGCCGCCGGCCTCGCCGAGGGCTTCGACGGCAGCCCGCTGGCCTCTGCACCAGAACCGGCGGCCTGGTGGGAGGCCTATCTGCGGCAGGTCGTGCCGCCCGTCCTCACGGCGTTCGACGACCACGGGGTCGTCCTGGAGGCCCACCTGCAGAACACCCTCGTCGCCGTGGACGCGGCCGGCACGCCGGTCCAGGTGCTGTACCGGGACGCCGAGGGCGCCAAGCTGCTGCCGGAGGTGACCCGGGCGGCGGGCTGGGAGCGGCTGGTGTACTGCCTGGTCGTCAACCACCTCAGCGAGATCGCCGCCGCCCTCGCCGAACACCATCCCGGACTCGACCCCTGGCCCGCCGCCCGCCGCGAACTCGCCCGGCACGACCTGCCGGAGGTCCCCGCCCTGCTCACCTCGCCCACGCTGCCCGGCAAGACCAACCTGTTGCTGCGCTGGACCGGCGCGGACGGCGCGGACGCCCGCTACCTGCCCCTGCCGAACCCCCTGGCGGGCGGCTGACCCGCGCTCAACGGGCGGCGCCGAAGTCCTGGGTCCAGTAGCTGCCCGGCTGGGCGAGACCGACGCCGATCTCCTTGAACGAGCAGTCGAGGATGTTGGCCCGGTGTCCGGGGCTGTTCATCCAGCCCGTCATGACCTGGTCCGGGGTGGCGTACCCGTAGGCGACGTTCTCGCCGTAGGAGCTCCAGCTGTAGCCGGCCCGCGTGATGCGGTCACCGGGCGACGACCCGTCGGACCCGGTGTGCGACATGTTCTGGTGGGCCGCCATGTCCGCGCTGTGGGCCTGCGCCGCCTTCGCCAGCTTCGCGTTCACGGTCAGGGGACGGCAACCCACCTTGGCGCGCTCGGCGTTCACGAGCTGTACGACGCGCGCCGTGACGCTCGACGCGGTGGCCGTGGGCGCCGGCTTGCTGGTGCTGGGAGCGGCGGTCGTCCGGGGCGTGGGGGCCGTGGTCTTCGTGCTGGTGCTCGGGTGCGCGGTGGGCCGGTGCCTGGGCGACGCGGTGGCCTGCGGCGTGCCGGCGTGGTGGTGGTCGTTGCGGTGGTGATGGTGATGGTGCCGGTGACCGTGGTGCTGCGGCTGCCCGGGCGTGCTCGTCGCGGCGACGTCCGCCCGGTCCTTGCCGCCGTACGGCCAGTCGGAACAGGCCAGCGCGACGGACGGCACGCCCACGGTTCCGATGGCGACGGCGGCGACGACTATGCGCCGGTACTGCTGCGACTTGCGGTGCTTGGCCATTCGTCAACCTCGTTCGGTGATCGCCGGGCGCTCATTTTCGGGAGGGCTTCACAAGGAGCGCAAAGGGCGGCTTCCACTACCGCGCCTAGTAGACCCGGAGGGCTCTTGTCAGCCGAGCGAAGAGATGTCGGGTTCGCTTCCGCGACGTTTGCTGATGTCTGGCGTCCCGTCAGAAAAGAGGCATGTCCGGCGGATAGGGGAAGGCGCCGAGCGGGCGTCGCGTCGTGGCTCGGTGAACCGTTCGCGCCGGTGGCAAGCCGGACAAATCCCCTATGTCATCGGAGCCGCGTCTACTATGCGGGACGCCTAGATGCCGAGTCCGCTGTGATGGATATCACTTTGCCCGCCTGCTCCGGCGGGCACTGGTGGCCCGCCGGAGGCACCGTGGTCAGCAGTCCGGTATGACGGTGCCGTTGTCGTCCCTGGCCTCGTCGTTTCCCCAGCGGGAGAGGTAGTAGGCGGAGACGTACTGGCCCGCCGGTCCGGTGTCGGGGTCGGTCTTCAGCCACCAGTGGTTGTAGCTCGTGGCGTCACCGATCTGACGGCCCCATGCCTTGCAGTAGACGTAGTTGGTGCCCGCGTTCAGGGTGCCGGTCTGGGTAGTGCTGGTCGGCGAGGCGTACACCGGCGCGGTGGGAGAGGTGTCGGCGTAGTACTTGACGGGCGCCCCCGATGCGCCTCCGCTGTAGTACGCCTCCAGTTCGCCGATGGACGTGAAGGTCTTCGTGCCGCCGGGCACGCCGGTGATCCGCACACCATCGCCGGAGGTCGGCGTGAAGTCGAACTGGTAGGTGTGGTTCGGCCCCGCGGAGGAGTCGTACGGGTAGGCCGGCGACGTGCGGAGCCCGGCCACGTCCGTCCAGGTGCCGTTGGTGCGGACCTGCACCCGGAGGTTCTGCGCGAACCAGCCGCCGTCGGAGAACATGTCGCCGGTGGTGTAGACGACCCGGTCCAGCGTGTAGCTGCGCGGCCAGGTGTAGCCCCACCAGCTCGCCGTCTTGTTCTCGTCGTTCCAGTCGTCGTCGGACTGGTTCCGGTTGCCGTCGTTGTAGAACTGGACGTTGCCGTAGTGCGTGGCGCGCTCGATGCCCACCGCGCCGGGCTCACGGGCGAGGTTGCGGGCCGGGTCCGCGGCGTTGGACGGGGCGGACGGCACCCGCGGTTCGAGATGCATCCGGCGCAGCGAGAAGGTGTAGGCCCAGTTGTCGTTCGCCGGGTAGCCGCCGCCGCAGGGGCAGACGTTGGACTGCAGCCACACCGACTTGCCGTCGGCGCTGATGTACTTCGAGGGGATGGTGGTGGCATAGCCGCCGTGCTTGGTTTGGGTCCAGGGGTAGCCGCCGAAGTCCTTGGTCTCGAAGTGCCTCCACGGGCCCCACGGGGTGGGTGACTCGTAGAACTCGAAGGTGTACTCGGTCCACGAGGTGTAGAGGTAGCGGTTCAACGGCTTGTCGTAGACGATGCCGCCCTGGCTGATGGTGGTCAGGTTGTGCGCCCGGCCGGCGGTGTAGACGTTCTGGTAGACGTGGCGGTCGTCGTGCAGGACCGCGCTGCGCTGGTTGATGTCGGAGGACCAGGTCGGGTTGCCGGCGGAGTCGAAGCCGTTGACGAACTGCCAGGCGGAGCGGTCCAGTACGGACGCCCGGGGCACCCGGGCGAGGTAGACGTCCTCCGGGTCGGGCACCCGGTCGTTGAACGAGTCCCGCCAGTTGTGGTCCAGGCCGTAGGCGTAGACATAGCCGTCTGGCGCGTTGGCGTAGGCCTTGCCGTAGTCGAGGAACATGACCGTGGTGAAGACGCCGCCCGGGAACATCGGAGCCGTCCGGTCCCAGGTCCAGGTGCGGCCGTGGTCGGTCGACCTGGCGATGGTGGCGGCGGGGGCGTCGTTGAAGTCGGTGGCCAGGTCCTGCACGGCGAGGTAGAGGTTGCCGTCCACACAGGCCATTCCGGTGGGCTTGCGGGTGTGGTCGGCCGTCCACACCTGGCCGACGGCGTCGCCCTGGGCCAGGCTGGTGCCCTGGAGGTTTCCGGGGGTGCCGGAGATGCGGGCGACCCCGATGTCGCTGAAGGGGGCGTTGAAGCCGACGCCGTCACCGTAGGCGCCGTAGACGTTGTCGTCGTCCGACCAGCAGTTGGGCCACAGGTCGCCGTGGTTGGCGTTGTCCCCGACGGCCGGTGCGCCGACGGTGGCTCCCGAGTCGATCTGCACGGTGGAGAAGAAGTCGCTCTCCGGGGCCGAGGGGAGAGCGGTGGCGGCGGGCGCCGCGCTCGCCGTTCCCGGGGCGAGGATCAGCAGCAGGGCGGTGGCTATGCCGGCGGCAGTGCGCCAGGGTCTGGCGGCTGTGCGCATGGGGCGGCTCCAGAGGAGAGTGAGTGGTGAAATCGATTTCCAAAAGGGTCGGAAGCGTGCCTGCGGCGGGGGTGGCCCGCCGGAGGCACCGTGGTCAGCAGTCCGGTATGACGGTGCCGTTGTCGTCCCTGGCCTCGTCGTTTCCCCAGCGGGAGAGGTAGTAGGCGGAGACGTACTGGCCCGCCGGTCCGGTGTCGGGGTCGGTCTTGAGCCACCAGTGGTTGTAGGTCGTGGCGTCACCGACCTGACGGCCCCATGCCTTGCAGTAGACGTAGTTGGTGCCCGCGTTCAGGGTGCCGGTCCGGGCGGGGCTGGTCGGCGAGGCGTACACCGGCGCGGTGGCGAAGGTGTCCACCCAGTACTTGGCCGACGGCGGGGGAACGCTGCCGCCGCCGTCGACGTCGAGGTAGTCGCCGTCGATGTTGACGGTGACGCCGCCCCAGGTCTCGTCGGTCCCACCGAAGTGCTGGTGGATGCGCTGGTGGTCGGCCCAGTCGGCGGCGGGCACGTAGGTGCCGGCGTCGGTGTCGGCGACGCCGTTCCACCAGGCGAACCAGATGTGGTCCGGCAGGGTGTAGGCGCCGGTGGTGTACTGGGCGGCCAGGTCGCGCATGCCGGAGCCGGCGCTGGAGTAGACACCGGAGCGGTAGCCGCGCGCGTGCAGTTCGGCGGTCCAGGCGGAGAGGTAGTTCAGGACGCCGGTGCTGCAGGAGGAGTTGGTGTTGTCGTAGCCCTCCATGTCGTTGTAGAGGACGCTGTCGGCCGGGATCCCGAGCGCCTGCGCCTGGGCGACGGCGTCGTCGGCCTCCGCGGTGCCCTGGCTGCGGGCGGTGGCCGGATCGGTGGAGACCGTGTGGCCGAAGGAGGAGCAGGGCGCCTGCGAGCCGACGTACGTCGGGATCAGGTGCCAGCCGTTGCCGGTCACGGTGCTCACCCAGGACGAGGTGAGAGCGGGCTGGGCACAGGCGCGGCTGTTGCCGCCGATGTACACGCTCACGGCCCGGTAGGGGGAGGCTCCCCAGGCGTTCATCGTGGAGGTGCTCGGGGCGGCGCATGTGTCGAAGCCCTTGCCGGTGTAGGTGCCGGGCTGTGCGGTGATGGCCAGGGCGGCGGCGGAGGCGGTCGCTTTCGGGGTACGGCCGGCGCCGGGCCGCGTGCCGCTCGCGCCTGGCCGGGCCCGGCCGTCGAGCCGGCCGGTGCGCAGGATCCGCTCGGCCGACGCCTTGCCGGTGCCGTACGTGGCGGTGGCGATGACCCCGGCGGAGGGCACGGCCAGCCGGATCTCGCCGGGCTCGGCCGCGGTGGTGCGCCCGGGGGCGTAGGTCGCGGTTCCCTTCGGCGCGACGAGCGTGTCGCGGTCGACGGCCGCGGTGCCGGTGCCGTCCAGGGGCTCGATGAGCAGGGCCTCGGTGCGTCCCACGAGGTGGGTGGGGCAGTGCTCCTGGCCCGCGGGGTGGCCGAGGTAGACGGCGTGTACGTCGAAGCGCACACAGGTGTCCGGCGCGGTGGCCAGATCGATGACCGGCCAGTCGGCCGGGACGCGGAGGTGGTAGCCGCGGTAGGCGACCTCCTGGGTGGCAGCGGTCGCGGCCTGCGCGCCCTGCGCGGTCAGCGCCGCGGATGCCGCGGTGAGCAGCAGGGCCAGGGCGGTCCGGACCGCGCGTCCGGCGCGGGCGGGTCTGGTCATGTGCAGGGCCTCTCTTGCTTACATGATCATGACAAGGGCGGGGAGGTCGGTGAGGGGCTGTGTCTGTGTCAGATACCTGGCCCAGAGCCCGTGTTCGCGGTATCGGCCCACACCCTAGCGTCTGTGATATCGATTTCAAGGACCTGGGCCGGGAACACGCGAGATTCGGCAAGGGCCGGGCGGGGGCGTGCTCAGAACGTACGGGTCGCTGACGTGCTGTCGGACGGGGTTGGTGAAGGTCGCGGCGCCGACCGCCGCCGTGCGCGTCGTCTCCCGGTCGGCTCGGGCGGCGCTCGGCAGGAGTGCGAGGACGAGGGTGACCAGTGCCGCGAGCGCATGAGCGGTCTCCGTCGCTGTCCGAGCAGGTCCACCATGGTGGGCTGCGTATGGGGGAAATGAAGCCGCCCATCGGCAGCCATGAAATCGATTTCCGCGTGCAGGAACGGAGTGTAGGAACGGGGTGAGTGGCCGTCAATGGGCTGCAGCCGCCCCGGGCAGGGACCTGCAGGAGCACTCCTCCCCGGCCGTGGGCATCGGACCTGCGACCCCGTCACACAGGGCCGCGTGCAGGCTGCGTCCGGGTGCGAGGCGCCTCCCCAGGGGATCGCAGGGGTGTCGGGTGCGGGAAACGGCGGGCGCTAGGGGCTGTCGTGGGTGCGGTGATGGCCTAGACGTGGATGCATGGAGAACACCCCGCGTCTGCCGTGGGCGGGCGGGGCGCCTTCGCCGTGCGCATCCGGCGCCGCCGAATGGGGGAGAAGTGATTGAGTTGGCATCTTTCGTGAGGAAAGTGGCCCCGCTGGAATGGGCCTTTCTCGGCATCGAGCCCGAGCTGAGGGTGATGCATCACCTCGTCGAGGGCGACGGGACGATCTCGCCGAGCCGGCTGACGGCGGCGGTCGCCGCAGCGGCCCGCGTGCATCGCGGGGTCCGGCTGGTGCGGCACGAAGATCGCTGGGTGGACAGCGGTGTGGCCCCCGCCGTACGCGTGCTGGAGGCCGGCTCCCTCGGCCCGGCGCGGCTCGACGCTCCGGCGCTGAGAGAGCCCTTCGACGAGCTGACGGCGACCGGCGAGGTGCTGTTGGTGCCCGGCAGCCCGGCCACCGTGGTGTTCCGTGCCGACCACGCCGTGATGGACGGCCGCGGCCTGCTGATGTGGGCGCGCGACGTCTTCCGTGCGCTGCGCGGCGAGGACCCGATGGGCGCGGCCGACGACGGCATCGAGGAGTTGCTGCGGCGGTTGCACCCGGACGGCGAACCGCCCCGCGCCACCGACCGCGCACTGTCGTTCCGCTCGCCGCTCGGTCCCCGACCACGGGAACACGGGGGTCTGTTGTGGCGCCGCCGCACCGTTGACGGCACCCATCTCGCGGCCACTTCCAAGGTGGCGGCGGCCGTGGCGGCCGCCCATGGCCCGGGCCGGTTCCACATCCCGGTGGATCTGCGCCGTCACCTGCCGGAGCTGCGGTCCACCGCCGCCCTCTCCCACGCCGTCGACCTGGAGGTGGGTGCGGGTGACGGCTGGGAGCAGGTGCAGAGCCGGCTGCTGGCCGCCCTGGCGGACAACCTCGACCTGGCGGGCGGAACCGATCCGGCGATCATGGAACTGCCGCTGCCGATGCTGCGCGAGGGCATCGCTCACCTCGACCGCGCCGCCGCCGACGCGGACCGGTACAGCGGACGGGCCTGCGTCTCGCACCTGGGCGCCGTCGACCCCGACGACTTCAGCGCCGACGGATTCCGGGCCACCGCGGTCTACGCGCTGGGCGGCATGACTCCCGGCGGCCCGCCCGAGATCGGCCTGGTGGAACTTCCCGGACGCACGGAGATCACCGTGAGCTGGTACGACGGCCCGGACGTCGCGGCCCGGGCCGACGCGCTGCTGGACACCGTCGAGGAGGCGCTCTCGCCCCGGGCGAACCGCCGTTGGGCCGGCAACCGCCCCCAACAGCCGCTGCCCGGCGAGGAGTCGGTGGTACGGCTCTTCCGCGAGCAGGTCGAGCGCACGCCGTACCGCACCGCACTGAGCGGCCCGGAGGGCGAGGTGAGTTACCTGGAACTCAGCCGTCGCGCCGACGCGGTCGCGGCCGAGCTGCGCCGCCTGGGCGCGGGGCCCGGCACCGTGGTCGGACTGCTCGCCGGCCGCACGGTGGCGTCGATCGCGGGCCTGTGGGGCGTCCTGAGGGCGGGCGCCTGCTATCTCCCGCTGGACGTACGTCACCCGGACAGGCGCCTGTCCGAGCTGCTGACGGACTCGGGCAGCACCCTGTGCCTGGTCGAGGCCCCGTATCAGGAGCGCAACTGCTTCCCGGTCGGCTGCCGCACGTTGCCGCTGGACGCCCTCGCCGCAGGCGGTACCCCGGCGGACGACCCGCGGCCGGATGACGCGGAGACCCACCCCAACGACCTTGCCTACGTCATCTACACCTCCGGGTCGACCGGCCGACCCAAGGGGGTGCAGATCGAGCACCGCAATCTGCTCAACTACGTGCACTGGGCCACCCGCGAGTTCGGCGTCGACGCCGACACCTGCCTGCCGCTGCTCACCTCCCCCTCCTTCGACGTCTCCGGCACCTCCGTCTTCCTGCCGCTGCTGACGGGCGGCGAGGTGGTGCTGATGCGAGACGACCCCCATCACCTGTCGCTGCGCCGCCTGTTGACCGGGACGCGGGCCAACATGCTGAACCTGACCCCCTCCCACCTCGACCTGATCGGCGGGCTGGACATCGCGCCGGACGGTTACCGCAGCGTGGTCGTGGTGGGTGAGCAACTGCGCGTGGAGGTCGCCGCCCGGGCCCAGGAGATGTTCGGGCCGAAGTGCCGGATCATCAACCTGTACGGGCCGACCGAGGCCACCATCGGCTGCACCGCGCACACCTACGACGAGGAGACCGACCTCGAGGGGACGGTCGTACCCATCGGCCTGCCCGCGGACAACACCACGGTGTTCCTGCTCGACGCCGAGCGGCGGTTCGTCGCCCCCGGCGAGGTGGGCGAGATGTATCTCGGCGGTGCCCAGCTGGCCCGCGGCTACCTCGGCCGGCCCGACCTCGACCGGGAACGCTTCCCCAGCCTCGCCGACGGCACCCGCGTCTACCGCACCGGCGACCTGGCCCGCGTCCTGCCGTCCGGAGAGCTGCAGTTCGTCGGGCGCATCGACGACCAGGTCAAGATACGTGGTCATCGGGTGGAGCCGGCCGAGGTGGCGCGGGCGCTGGAGGAGCACCCGGCGGTGGACCGGGCCGTGGTGGTTGCGCGGGCGACGGCGGGCCACACGGGCAAGGCACTGTACGGCTACCTGCTGGCGAACAAAGCGGTCGGTACGGGGGAGCTGAGGGGATTCCTGGCCGAGCGGCTGCCGGCCCACATGATTCCCGCCGCCCTGGTCGTGGTGCCCGAACTGCCGTACACGGTCAGCGGCAAGGTGGACGTACGGGCCCTGCCGGACCCGCTCGGGGGCGAGCCCGACGGCGGCGTGCACGGCGCCCCGCGCGCGGCCTTCCTCGCCGACCCGGTCGCGGAGGCGGTGGCCGGGACATGGGCGCGCACGCTCGGGGTCGAACGGTCCCGGCTGGACGGGCAGTCCGACTTCCACCGACTGGGCGGTGACTCGTTGTCGCTCCTGGCGATGCTCGCCGGCGTGGGCCGCGCACTGCTCGGCACCGCCGCCGAGGAGGCCTTCATGGCCCGGCTGCCCGAAATTCTCCGGGAACCGACGCTGGAACGCATCACCGCCCTCGTCCGTCAGGCGTGCTTCGAGCCGACAGGGGTGTGAGTAACGCTACATCGAACACGGGTCGGTAAATGGAACCACCAGTAGCCCCAGTGCCCCGTTCGGTTCCCGCGGAGCGCGGCCCCAAACCTAGGGGTACCCCCTAGATCAAGCCCTCTGCTAGACATGGATTGGTCGAGGCGACGGCAGGAAGTGCCGGAAAGGATTCGGCAGCGATGACCGTGTTCGAGACCGGCACAGGAGGGTCGTCCTTGTCGCTGACAGACAATCTCAGGAAAGAGTTTTGGTGCAGTGGGTGAATTCCAGGACCCCAGCCGTTGGATACGTCGTTTCCACCCCGCTGCGGAGAGCGGAGTGCGTCTCGTATGCCTCCCGCACGCCGGCGGGTCGGCACCCTTCTACTTCCCGATGTCACGCGCGCTGTCTCCCGAGGTGGATGTCGTCTCGGTGCAGTACCCGGGACGACAGGATCGCCGCATGGATCCGGCCGTCGAGGACATCGGTGAATACGCGGACGCGATCGCGGCCGAGCTCGAGCCGTGGCTGGACCGCCCGGTGGCGCTGTTCGGGCACAGCATGGGAGCAGTGCTTGCTTTCGAGGTGACCAGGCGTCTGGAACGCGACCTCGGCCTCGTGCCTCTCGCCGTGTTCGCCTCGGGCCGCCGGGCCCCGTCGCGGTACCGTGACGAAAACGTCCACCGGCGCGACGACGACGGAATCGTCGAGGAGATGCGGCTGCTGAGCGGAACGGACGCCCAGATCCTCGGCGACGAGGAGATCCTGCGGATGGTGCTGCCCGCGATCCGCAGCGACTACACCGCGATCGAGAACTACCGTGCCGCCCCCGGGCTCACGGTGAGCGCCCCGATCACCGTGCTGACCGGCGACAACGACCCCAGGACCAGCCTGGAGGAAGCCGAGGCGTGGCGCGGTCACACCACCGGGGCGTTCGACCTGCGTGTGTTCTCGGGCGGTCATTTCTTCCTGGCGAACCACCAGGAAGAGATCCTGAAGATCGTCTCGGAGACGCTCAGCACCTCCCTCCCCAGTGGGAGCGCTTCCCTTACCTGACCCCCCGGGGGGACCGTGCTGACCAGCGGTCCCCCGGCTGCGATCAGGCCCGCGATGCCCGATTCGAATGCATTCCGCCGCCCCAGAAGTCACCGCTCTTCAGCACACCACCGCCGCGTCCTGCCCCACTCAGTGATTCGGGCGGACAGCGGTTTTCGGGGGATAAAAATGACCTTGTCATCGAAGTTGGTCGAACGAGAGAGCCACCTGAGCGCACTGAACGAGCAGTTGCTCAGCGCCGGCACCGGACGGGGCCGCGTCGCCCTGCTCAGCGGCCCGGTCGCCAGTGGCAAGACCGAACTACTGCAAGCCTTTACCGAGCAGGCGATCGACGAGGGCGCGATACTGCTCGACGCGACTGCTTCCCGCGCAGAAAGCGCTTTGCCCTTCGGTATCCTGAGAAAGATTTTTGACCACGCCTCAATGGCCCCCGAAGTCCGCGCCGAGGCGCTGCGACTGATGGACGAGGCAGCGCACGAAACGAGCCAGCGCGACCGAATGCGGCCCATGCCCTATGCCGCCTGGGCCCTTCTGCAACTCGCCCATGAACATCCGATCGTCATCGCGATCGACGATGTCCACTGCGCCGACGAAGAATCTTTGCAATTTCTCCTCTACCTGGCCCGGCGAATACGGCAGGCACACATCCTGATCGTGCTCACCGAGGCCACCCGGCTGCGCCAGGAACAGCTCGTGTTCCACGCCGAACTACTGCGCCAGCCCCACTGCAGCCGCATCCACGTCGGCATGCTGTCCCCGCAGGGCACCGCAGGCGTCATCGCCGGCCACTTCGTTCCCGCGCTGGTCGCCCGGCTGGCCCCGGAGTTCCACGCCATGACCGGCGGCAACCCGCTGCTGCTGCGTGCGCTGCTCGAGGACTGCCTGGGCGCCGCCGATCGCAACGAACCCTTCCAGCGCGTCGTACCGGCCGACAAGTACGCCCAGGCCGTGCGGGACTGTCTGCACCGCGGCGAGCCGGACATGCTGACCGTCGCCCGGGGCGTCGCCGTGCTCGGCGACGCCGGCTCGCCCACCCTGCTCGGCCAGGTGCTCGGCATCCAGGCCCAGCAGGCGGAACAGGGTGTGCAGGACCTCGTCCGGTGCGCGGTGCTCCACGGCGGAGCCTTCCGCGATCCGTCGGCCCGCGCCGCCGTTCTGGAGGTCACGCCGCCCCAGACCCTCGCGTCGCTGCACCAGCGGGCCGCGGCCCTCCTGCACCGCGACGGCGCCTCGGCCCTGGAGGTGGCCCAGCACCTGCTGTGCGGTCGGCAGGACGTCGACCCCGGCATGATCCCCGTCCTGCAGGAGGCGGCCGAGTACGCGCTGATCGACGACGACATCGAGGTGGCGCTGCGCTGTCTGGAACTGGCCCACCAGGCCTGCCGGGACCGCGTGACGCGGACGGCGATCAAGTCCCGGCTCGTCAGCCTGGTGTGGCGGCTCAACCCCGCAGCCGCCGAGGCCCATCTGCCGCAGCTGACGGCCGAACTCGACCCGGAGCGGCTGCCCGGCGGCGACCTCGCCACGTCGGTGTCCTACCTCGGATGGTCCGGACGGCTCGGCCAGGCCAGTGACGTGGTGCACGCCCTGTCCCAGGGCCCGGAGCGGCCGCCCGCGCACCAGGCGGCCGCCCTGGAGTCCGCGCGCCGCTGGCTGACGATGATCAGCCCCTCGCTGGAACCGGTTCTCCCGGAAGCCGAACCGCGCCGGGACCCGGCCCCCGGCGGCCGCGGCACCGTCGATGACGCACACGCTCTGGCCGCCTCGGCCATCTCCGCCGCACTGACCGGCACCCTCGGCGACAACGCTGTCGCCGAGGCCCAGCGCCTGCTGCAGCGGCACCGCATCAGCGACAACTCCCTGCAGCCGCTGGTCTTCTCGCTCCTGGCGCTCATCTACGCCGACCGGGCCGACCTGGCGCTGGCCTGGTGCGAGCGGCTGCTCGGCGAGTGCTCCACGCGGCGCGCGCCCGGCTGGCAGGCGCTGCTGTCCGCGGTACGGGGCGACATCGCGCTGCGCCAGGGCGACCTCCCCGGCGCCGCGCACCACGCCCGCGCCGCCCTGTCGCTGATCTCGCTGCAGAGTTGGGGCATCGGCATCGCGCTCCCGCTCAGCACGCTGATCCAGGCGGAAGTCGGCATGGGCCGGCACGACGAGGCCGTGGTCCTGCTGGAGCAGCCCGTCCCCGAAGCGCTGTTCGACACCCTGCTGGGCCTGCAGTACATCCGCGCCAGGGGCCGCTGCCATCTGGCCACCGGCCGCTACCACGCCGCCGTGGAGAACTTCCTGACCTGCGGCAGGCTGATGGAGAAGTGGGGACTCGACGCCCCGGAACTCGTGCCCTGGCGCGTCGACGCCGCCGAGGCGTGGCTGGCCCTCGGCGAGCCGGAGCGAGCCCGAGCCCTGGCCGAGCGGCAGCCGCGCCGCGGCGGGGCGGCCCCCAGCCGTACCCGTGGCGCCCAGCTCCTCGTCCTGGCCCGCACCGTGGAGGTCAAGCGCCGGCTGCAGCTGCTCAACGAGTCCGTGGAGATCCTGGAGAACAGCGACGACCGGCTGCACCTGGCCGCAGCCCTGGGTGAACTGGGCAACAGTTACCGGTCGCTCGGCGACTTCAACCGGGCCCGGCTGCTGGTCCGCAAGGCGTGGCACGTGGCCAAGGCCTGCGGCGCGGAACCGCTGTGCCAGGAGCTGATGCCGGGCGACGCCGACGCCGATCCGGCCGGCGGCCGCGACGGTGACGTCTCCCGCGAGGCCGAGGCCCTCACCGAGGCCGAGTCGCGCGTCGCCGTCCTCGCCGCACACGGGCACACCAACCGGGAGATCGCCACCAAGCTCTACGTCACGGTGAGCACCGTGGAGCAGCATCTGACCCGCATCTACCGGAAGTTGAACGTAAAACGGCGCCGTGACCTGCCGTCCAAGCTCTCCGACAGCAGTCTCGCCGGTATCGCCTGACCCCCGCCCGGGCCACGCGGCCCACCGCCGGGGCGGGCCGTTCCAGGACCTCGCCGCCGTCACAACAGCCCGCGCTCGAACGCGGTGACGGCGGCGGCGGTCCGGTCGGTCACGTCCAGCTTCCGGTACGCCCGCAGCAGGTGGGTCTTCACGGTCGCCTCGCCGATGAACAGCTTCCGCCCGATCTCCGCGTTCGTCAGCCCCTGGCTGACCAGGCGCAGCACCTCGCACTCGCGCTCCGACAGCTGCGGGACGTCCACCGTCCGAGCCCGGACCAGCTTGCCCGCCAGCGACGGCGTCAGCACGGTCTCACCCCGGGCTGCGGCCAGCACCGCGTGGATCAGCTCCGCCCGGCTGCTGCCCTTGAGCAGATACCCGGCGGCACCCGCCTCCACCGCGCGCAGGATGTCCGCGTCACTCTCGTACGTGGTGACGATGACGACCTTGGTGCGCGGGCATTGGCGCAGGATGTGCCCGGTGGCGGCCACCCCGTCCATGCCGCCCATCCGCAGGTCCAGCAGCACGATGTCGGGTTGGAGCCGGGCCGTGAGCGCAACCGCCTCCTCCCCGGAGCCGGCCTGACCGACGACGCTGATGCCGTCCGCGGACTCCAGGATGGCGCACAGCCCCTCCCGTACCACCGGATGATCGTCGGCGAGCAGGACCCGCAGGCCGTCCCCGGCCGCCGGCTCGGTGTGCTTCGTCATCTTCTTGCCGTCCGCCTTCTCATCGCTCATCGGCGAGCTCCCCGGCAGCCGCCAACGGGACCGTCACCTCGATGGCCGTGCCCCGGCCGGGCCGGCTCGTGACGGTGGCCTCCCCGTTGATCTCCTGCACCCGTGCCCGCATGCCGCTCAGCCCGAAACCCTTGTCGTCCAGGCGTACTTCGAAACCCTCACCGTCGTCACGGACCAGCAGCCCCACCCTGTCCGGCGCATAGCTCAGCACCACGTCCACGCACCGGGCCCGCGAGGCGTGCTTGCGCACATTCGCGAAGGCCTCCTGCACCGTGCGCAGCAGGACCACGCCGACCGCCATCGGCAACGGCACCTCCGGACCCTCCACACGGCACCGCACCGTCAGCCCGGTCTGCGCCACCAGGTTGTCCGCCTGCCGCTGGACCGCCTGCGCCAGCGAACTCTCGCGCAGCGAGGGAGGCGTCAGCGCCGCGACGAACTCCCTCGCCTCCACCAGACTGTCCTTCGCCACCCGCCCGGCCAGCTCCAGATGCCTGCAGGCCAGCTCGGGCAACTCGGCCACCTCCGACTCCGCGGCCTGCACCAGACTGATGATGCTGGTCAGCCCCTGAGCCAGCGTGTCGTGGATCTCCCGGGCCAGCCGCTCGCGCTCCGCGGCGATCCCCGCCTCGCGGGACAGCTGAGCCAACTGCTCACGGCTTTGCCGCAACTCCTCGATCAGCTCGGCGCGTTCCCTGCTCTGCCGCACCACCCGGGTGATCCACAGCCCCTGCAACACCGACAGCGCGATGCCCAGCAGCGAGATGGGCAGCACCGCGCCGATCTGCCCGCCGGTCAGCCACACCACCGTCACCGGCACCAGGTTGGCCAGCAGCACCACCGCGATCGCCGGGGTGGTGGACAGCGCCATCATCAGCATGGGCACCACGGCGAACAACGCGAACGACGCGGCGATGTCGCACGCGGTGGCGACCGTGAACAGCAGGAACAGACCGACCCCGAAGACCAGGTTGCGCGGGCCGAAGCTCCGGTGGCCCGTGTTGTGCACCATCAGGCCACGGCCGAGCGCCGCGTACCACGGCACGCCCAGCGTCAGGGCGCCGATCGCCATGGCCCGGTAGGCCTGGTCACCGCTGGTGGTGAACAGCAGCACGGTGGTCACGGCGTAGCTGATGGCGAAGTAGCCGTCCCACAGGGCGAACCACCGGTTGCCCGCCTCGGGCGGCCGGCCGCCGCGTCGCTCCGCCACGTTCACCTGGGTGTGAGTGCGCACAGCACAAGTCGTACCACCTGCGGCCCCCCGCCGTGTCCACCGGTCGGTGGACAGCCGGTTCAACCGGTCGGTCGTCCCGGCGACGCACCACCCCGGCCTACGTTGGATGCAACGGCGCAGGCAGATGAGCGCCACCACGAAAGGCCACACCTCACATGAGCCCGTTCCTCACTGCGCTCATCGCCAGCGCGACGATCCTCACCATCATTCTCGCCACCGACCTGGGGCGCAGAAAAGTCACCAACATGCGCATGCTGCGCTCGCTCCTCGCGGTCGCCATCGTCATCGCGCTGTTCGTGCACTCGCTGCCGACAGCCGGGAACGACGTGTCGCTGCAGCTCGCCGGTATCGGAGTCGGCGCCATCTGCGGCCTGATCGCCGGAGCACTCCTCCCCGCCCACCGTGAGGCCTCGGGCGAGATCTACACCCGCGGAGGCATCGGATACGCTGTGCTCTGGATCGTCTTGTCCAGCAGCCGGGTGCTGTTCGCCTACGGCACGGAACACTGGTTCCCCCAGGGCATCATCAAGTTCAGCATCGACTACAAGCTCAGCGGGCAGGACGTCTACGCCAACGCCTTCGTGTTCATGTCGCTCGCCATGGTGCTGGCCCGCACCGGAGTCCTGCTGGCCCGTCGCCGCCGGCTGAACGCAGAGGGCGCCGAAACCACCGTCCCCAGCCGGCCCGAACAGCACGCCGACACCGCCACGCGGTGACCGCCGCGTAACGGCCGGCCGCCCCCCCCGGACTGGAAGCAGAAAGACATGGATGACGTGAGGCTCCGGCCGCCGCGCAATCGCGTCGAGCGCCGGGCCATCGCCTGGTGGACCACGCAGTCGTCGATCTTCGCACTGCCCCTGCCGATCGTGTTCGCGGTGCTCTACCTCTTCATCCCGCCGGCCCGCACCTGGTTCGGCTGGTGCCTGGCGGCGACGCTGGTCCCCGGCCTGGCCTACATGGCGATCATGCCGGCCTGGCGCTACCGGGTGCACCGCTGGGAGACCACCGACGAAGCCGTCTACGCCGCCTCGGGCTGGCTGTGGCAGCGCTGGCGCGTGGTCCCGCTCGCCCGGGTCCAGACCGTCGACATCCTGCGCGGACCGATCCAGCAGATGTTCGGACTGTCCGGCGTGACGGTGACCACCGCCTCCAGCGCCGGAGCGGTGAAGATCAAGGGGCTCGACCAGCGGGTCGCCACCGACGTCGTCGAGCACCTCACCAAGTACGCACAGGCCGCGCCCGGAGACGCCACATGACCCAGCAGACCGCGGTGGACCGCACGGTGGCCACGGAGCCGGCCGACTCCTGGCAGCGGCTCAACGCCCGCCTGATCCTGGTCCACCTGAGCGTCCTGGCCGCGCCGGTCGCGTCCTGCGCCGGCACCCTGCTGGTCTCCGGCGGGACCTTGAACCTGCAGGCACTGATCACTCTCGGCTCCCTGGCGATCACCGCCCTGGTGATCACCGGCATCGGTCTGATGCGGTTCCTGACGACCCGTTACCGCATCACCGGCGAGAAGATCGAACTGCGCTCGGGACTGCTTTTCCGCAGCCACCGCTCCGTCCGGCTCGACCGGATCCGCGGCGTCGACCTGACCGCCAACCCGGTCCACCGCCTGTTCGGACTCACCTCGGTCCGTATCGGCACCGGCGACCAGACCTCCGCCTCCAGCCGGCGGCTCTCCCTCGACGGCGTCAGCCGGGCACAGGGCACCGAACTGAGGCAACGGCTGCTCAGTCGCCGTGACACGGTGCGCGGACACGTCGCCGACGAACACGACGCGACCATCGCCGACCTGGACTGGTCCTGGATCCGCTACGCGCCCCTGACCATCTGGGGCGTCGGCGGTGTCCTGCTCGGCGTCGGCACCGTCTACCGCACGCTGCACGAGATGCGCATCGACCCGCTCGAACTCGGCTTCGTCAAGGACATCGAGCACCGCTACGGGTCCGTCCCGCTGTGGTTCGGAATCCTGGTCACCGTGCTGATCCTCGTCGCCCTCGGCATGATCGGCTCCACCGCCACCTTCACCGAGGGCTGGTACGGATACCGCCTCGAGCGCGAGGACCCCGGCACCCTCCGAGTGCGGCGCGGACTGCTCGTCACCCGGTCCGTCACCATCGAGGAACGCCGGCTGCGCGGAGTGGAGCTCAGCGAGACCATGCTGCTGCGATGGGCGGGCGGCGCCCGGCTCAACGCCGTCGCCAGCGGCCTGGGCGACCGGGACGAGAACCGCAAACGGCGGATGCTCACACCCCCCGTACCGCGCGCCGAGGCACTCCGGGTCGCCGCCGACGTACTCGGCGAGACCGAGTCGCCCACCACCGTCACCCGGCTCCGGCCGCATCCGCGCGTCGCCCTGCGCCGCCGCGTCAATCGCGGGCTGACCGTCACGGCGCTGATCACCGCCGTACCCGCCGTGCTCGGCGCGCTGCTGTGGACACCACTGCTCTACGTGGCCGCCGCCTGCGCGGTGCTGCTCCTCCCAGTCACCGCAACGCTCGCCCGCGACGCCTACCGCACCCTCGGCCACGCCCTGCACGGCCGCTACCTGGTGACCCGTTACGGCACCTTCTCGCACCGCACGGTCGCTCTGCAGCGCGAGGCGATCATCGGCTGGAGCGTCTCGCGGTCCTTCTTCCAGCGGCGCGCCGGCCTGCTCACCCTGGGAGCCGCCACGGCGGCAGGCGACCACTGCTACAAGGTCCGCGACGTGGCCGTGCCCGACGGGCTCACCCTGGCCGAAGAGGCCGTACCCGGACTGCTCGCGCCCTTCCTGGAGCGACAGCCCGCCCCCCGGCGCGGCCACCGGCGCCGCTGACCCCACAGACCATCTGTCCCTCCCCCGGGAACCGGAGGGGCGACTCCCCCGTCGCCCCTCCGCTTCCGGTGTCCGCAGGACTCAGCCGGCGGCCAGTTCCTCCAGCCGCGGCACCACGAGCGCGGGAGTGGGCATGCCCTCGATCTCCTCCCGCACCTCCGCCGCGACCGCACGCATCTTGTCGTCCGCCACCAGCTGCCGCAGCAACTGCGCGTCGATGTCCTCGGCCCGGGCACTGATGCCCGCGCCGCGGTCGTGCACCGCGGCCGCGTTGACGAAACGGTCCGCGCCGTCCGGCAGGACGATCTGCGGCACACCGGCGTTCAGCGCCGCAAGTGTGGTCCCCGAACCGCCGTGGTGCACCGCGCCGACACAGGTGCGCAGCAGCATCGTCAGCGGCACCCAGCCCACCACCCGCACGTTCGCGGGCAGTTCACCGAGCGTGGTGGTGTCGACGTCACCGAGGGCCAGCACGAACTCCGCGTCCACCGACTCGGCCGCGGCCAGCAGCCGCTGGACCGGACCCAGCCCCGTGACATGGACCGACGCCGTGCCGAGAGTGACACCGATGCGCGGCCGCTCCGGCCGCCGCAGCACCCAGTCCGGCAGCACCGCACCGCTGTTGTACGGCACCGGCCGCATCGACCAGCCGTCCGGCTCGGGTTCCACCATGCTCGGCGGCGCGATGTCGAGGGTCGTGACCCGCTCGGGCACCCCCTCCACACCGTGCCGGCGCATGGTCTCGCCGAGCTGGGCGACGGTCATCGCACGGATGTCCGCCCCGCGCGCGAAACCGAAGTTGTGCTGCACGGCGGGCACGCCCAGCTTGCGAGCGGCGATCAGCGCCGAGACGAAGATCTGCTCGTAGACCACCAGATCGGGGCGGAACGCCTCCGCGGTGCGTACGATCGCGTCGGTCAGATGGTCGTTGAGGTGGGCGAACAGCTGGATGCCGGCGATCGGATCCGGACCCTCCGGGTTCCGCACCCGCGTCAGCAGGTCCGGAACGGTTTCCTGGAAGAAGCTCTCCATGTCCAGGCCCGGGGCGACATCCGCCACGTGCAGACCGGCGTTGGCCGCTTCCAGACCGGTGCACCCGGTCGCGACCAGCACCTCGTGACCGGCCGCACGCAGGGCCCAGGCAAGCGGAACCGTCGGGAAGACATGGCCGATGGCCGGATAGGCGACGAACAGGACGCGCATGAGCACGCGCTCCCTTCTGACTGGTGAATTGCAGTCGTATTCTTGACTTTTCGTCCTTGTCGAGCGCATTCTCGACGGGGTGCCGGGAAGCCGTCAAGGCAACGGAAATACCTCCGGAACACCCCCCTCGGCGATCATCGCGAAACGCAGGGAACTCCCGTTGCGCACCGACGCAGAACCCTTGTCCGGCACCCGAAGATAGGGGTTCATAGGGGGTTTGGAGGGGTTTCTCGCGCACCCCACCCATGGCAGGCTGTGAAATGGTCGTTGGATTCTGTCTGTCAGGGTAATGGAGCGCGTTGATGAGTGGATCCGAGGATTTCACGCCCGAGCACAGCGACGTGAAGGACCTGGGTCCGAACGACGCGCCGGACCGGACGACCGAGAACCGGCCGTCCTGGCGGGAGCGGCTCAGCGGCCTGTCCGAGGCCGAGCAGGAACAGCAGCTGACCGACTGGGTCGTCACCCTGGTGCGGGCCGCCCTGCGGGACAACGCCCCGCAGGCCCTCGACCCCCACCGCCCCTTCCTCGACCTCGGCTTCGACTCGCTCGCCGCCGTCGACCTGCACAGCAGGCTCACCGCGGCCACCGGCCTGAAGCTGCCGGTCACCCTCGCGTTCGACCACCCCACACCGGCCGCCCTGGCCCGCCTGCTGCGCACCGAGATCCTCGGCCTGACCCCGCAGCCCGCCGGCGCCGGCATCCACGCCGCCGGCGCCGCGGACGACGAGCCCGTCGCCATCGTGGGAATCGGCTGCCGCTACCCCGGAAACGTGCACTCGCCCGAGGACCTGTGGCGGCTGGCACTCTCCGGCACCGACGCGATTTCCGAATTCCCCGCCGGACGCGGCTGGGATATTTCCGGCCTGTACGACCCCGACCCCGACAACCCCGGCACCAGCTATGCCCGCGAAGGCGGATTCCTGCACGACGCCGACCGGTTCGACCCCGCATTCTTCGGGATCTCCCCGCGCGAGGCACTCGCAATGGATCCCCAGCAGCGACTGCTACTGGAAACCTCCTGGGAGGCGTTCGAACGCGCCGGAATCGACCCCGGTGAATTCCGCGGCCATCAGGCAGGCGTCTTCGTCGGCGCCGAGAACCAGGATTACGGCCCCCGCCTCCACGAGGCCGAAGAAGGCATCGAAGGCTACCTGGTCACCGGCAACGCGGCGAGCGTCGCCTCCGGCCGCATCGCCTACACCTTCGGTTTCGAGGGTCCCACCGTCACGGTCGACACCGCCTGCTCCTCCTCCCTGGCCGCCCTGCACCTCGCCGTCCAGGCGCTGCGCAGCGGCGAATGCTCCATCGCCCTCGCCGGCGGTGTGGCCGTCATGGCCAACCCCGGCTCCTTCATCGCCTTCAGCCGACAGCGCGGCCTCGCCCCCGACGGCCGCTGCAAGCCCTTCGCCGCGGCCGCCGACGGCACCGCCTGGGGCGAAGGCGTCGGCATGCTCCTGGTCGAGCGGCTCTCCGATGCCCGCCGCAACGGCCACCCCGTGCTGGCGGTCGTCCGCGGATCGGCCATCAACCAGGACGGCGCCAGCAACGGCCTGACCGCCCCCAACGGCCCCTCCCAGCAGCGCGTCATTCGCCAGGCCCTGGCCAACGCAAGGCTCTCCGCGGCGGACGTCGACGTGGTCGAGGCCCACGGAACGGGCACCAGGCTCGGCGACCCGATCGAGGCACAGGCGCTGCTGGCCACCTACGGCCAGGAGCGCCCCGAGGACCGGCCGCTGCTGCTGGGCTCGATCAAGTCGAACATCGGTCACACGCAGGCGGCCGCCGGTGTGGCCGGCGTGATCAAGATGGTGATGGCGATGCGGCACGGCGTACTGCCGGGCACGCTGCACGTCGACGAGCCGACGCCGCATGTGGACTGGTCGGCGGGCGCGGTCGAGCTGCTGACCGAGGCCCAGGACTGGCCGGAGTCCGGCCGCCCGCGCCGGGCGGGCGTGTCCTCCTTCGGAATGAGCGGCACCAACGCCCACACCATCATCGAAGAGCCGCCGGCGATCGCCGAGGCGGAGCGGGGTGAGACCCCGTCGGTCCGTGTCCCCTCGGTCGTGCCGTGGGCGCTGTCCGCCAAGGACGCGGACGCACTGCGGGACCAGGCTGCCCGTCTGCGCGCGCAGCTGCTGGCCGACGAGGACGTGGACCTGGTAGACGTGGGTTACTCCCTCGCCACCGGTCGTGCCGCCTTCGACGAGCGGGCGGTGCTGGTCGCCGGTGACCGAGACGAGTTCCTGCGGCAGCTGGGCGCCCTGGCGGGTGCCGACGCGTCCGCCGGCACCATCAGGGGATCACGCGCCGGCGGCAAGCTGGCGTTCCTCTTCACCGGCCAGGGCAGCCAGCGGCTGGGGATGGGCCGGGAGCTGTACGAGGAGTACCCGGTCTTCGCCGACGCGCTGGACGACGCGCTGTGGTACCTGGACGAACAGCTCGAACGCCCCCTGGGCGACGTACTGTTCGCCGAACCGGGCTCGTCCGACGCCGGGCTGATCGACGACACCGCGTATACGCAGCCCGCGTTGTTCGCGGTGGAGGTGGCGCTGTTCCGGCTGCTGGAGTCGTGGGGTGTGCGCCCGGACTTCCTCTCCGGTCATTCGATCGGTGAGATCGCGGCGGCGCACTGTGCGGGTGTGCTGTCGCTGGAGGACGCGTGCACGCTGGTCGCGGCGCGTGGCCGGCTGATGCAGGAGCTGCCGTCCGGTGGTGCGATGGTGGCATTGCAGGCTGCCGAGGACGAGGTCGCGCCGTACCTGACCGACCGGGTGAGCATCGCCGCGGTCAACGGTCCGACCTCCGTGGTGGTCGCCGGTGACGAGGACGCCGTACTGGAGATCGCCGCCTCCTTCGAGGCGCAGGGTCGGAAGATCAAGCGCCTGACGGTCAGTCACGCCTTCCACTCGCCGCACATGGACGACATGCTCGCGGAGTTCCGGCGCATCGCGCAGGTGCTTGAGTTCCAGGCTCCCCGCATTCCGCTCGTCTCGAACCTCACTGGTTCTGTGGTGGGCGCCGAGGAGATCCGTTCA